>NZ_CP026124.1:0-4800000 GCF_002902905.1 Achromobacter sp. AONIH1
CTGGGACCGTTCGCCTTGCAGATGGGGCTGGTCAGCCTGCAGCGGCTGGACCCGGTGCGCATCGCCATGCCCGAGATCGCCAAACTGCAATCCGAGATCGGCCACACGCTGGGCATCGCCGTGCTGGGCTCGCACGGCCCGACCATGATCCACATGACCGAGGCCAGCTATCCGGTGCACGTGAACATGCGCAAGGGCACGGTCATGTCCATGCTGCACACCGCCACCGGGCTGGTGTTCGCCGCCTGGCTGCCGCCCAAGGTCAGCGAGCACTACATCGCCCGCGAAGAGGGCGACACCGCCGTCATCGCCAGCCTGACGCCGCCGCGCAAGGCCTCGCGCGCCAACGTCGAGGCGCAGCTGGCCGACATCCGCGTGCACGGCATGGCGCGCGCGCTGGGCAATCCGCTGCCCGGCGTGGACGCGCTGTCGGTGCCGGTGTTCGACAGCACCGGCAACATCGCGCTGGCGCTGACCAGCCTGGGCCCGACCGGGCTGTTCGACGTGGCCTGGGACGGCAGCATCGCCCGGCCGCTGCTGGCCTGCGCGCAGGAGATCTCGCGCAAGCTGGGCTATCGCGGCTGACCTGCCGGCCACGAGCAAAAGCGAACACGAACCGAACAAGGCGAACAAAAGCCGAAAAGAAAGGCAGGGACTTTCCCAAGTGTGAGCCCTCTTTCCCAAGTGTGAGCCCTCTTCTTCCATGTTTGAATTCAGATTGAATTCAGTGACAAGTCACATAGACATAGAAAGAGGAGACACACGATGCACGCCTTGCGCCTGCTGCAAACGGCCGCGCTGGCCGCGTTCGCCCTGGGCGCGTCCGCCGCGCAAGCCGCCGACGCCTGCCCCAACCGGGGCGACCTGGACCAGATGTACTGCGACGCCAACAAGGACCTGGTGGCCGACACGCCCACCGATCCGGCCAAGCTGAAGACCCCGTCCACCCTGGTGTTCACCTACACGCCGGTGGAAGATCCGGCGGTCTATGAAGACATCTTCAAGCCCTTCACCAAGCACCTGTCGGAATGCACCGGCAAGCGCGTGGTGTTCTACCAGGTGCAGAGCAACGCCGCCGAGATCGAGGCCATGCGCTCGGGCCGCCTGCACGTGGGCGGCTTCTCCACCGGCCCGACCGCCTTCGCGGTCAACATCGCCGGCGCCGTGCCTTTCGCGGTCAAGGGCTATGCCGACGGCTTCCAGGGCTACAACCTGATCGTCATCGTCAAGAAGGAAAGCCCGTACCAGAAGCTGACCGACCTGAAGGGCAAGAAGCTGGCGCACACCGCGCCCTCGTCCAACTCCGGCCACATGGCGCCGGTGGCCTTGTTCCCGAAGGAAGGGCTGACGCCGGACAAGGACTACAAGGTGATCTTCTCGGGCAAACACGACCAGTCGGTCATGGGCGTGAACTCCGGCGACTACGACGCCGCCGCCGTGGCCTCGGACGTGTTCAAGCGCATGGTCGAGCGCGGCCAGGTCAAGGAAGCCGATTTCCGCGTGATCTACCGCAGCGAGAAATTCCCCACCTCGTCCTTCGCCTACGCGCATGACCTGGAGCCGAAGTTCCGCGACCAGATGCTCAAGTGCTTCTACGACTACCGCTTCCCGGCGGAGATGTCCAAGGCCTTCGACGGCGCCGACCGCTTCTATCCGGTAACCTACCAGAAGGACTGGGCCATCGTGCGCCAGGTCGCCGAATCGGGCGGCGAGAGCTTCAACCGCGCCGCCTACGACCGCGAAACCGCCAAGAGCAAGAAGTAAGCCGCATGAGCACGTCGCTACGCATTTCCGGCCTGGTGAAGGAATACCGGGCCGGCCGCCCGGTGCTCAACGGCATCGACCTGGAGGTGGCGGGCCAGGGCCTGACCGCCATCATCGGCCCCTCGGGCACCGGCAAGAGCACGCTCCTGCGCTGCATCAACCGGCTGATCGAGCCGACCCGGGGCGAGATCACGCTGCGGTCGGGGCAGGACTCGGTGGACCTGGCGCGCGTGCGCGGCGCGGCCCTGCGCCGCGCGCGCCGCCGCATCGGCATGGTGTTCCAGGAATACAACCTGGTCGAGCGCCTGACGGTCATGGAGAACCTGCTGACCGGCCGGCTCGGCTACACCTCGGCCTTCAAGGCCTGGACCCGCCGCTTCGAGCCCGAGGACATCGAGCACGCCTACCGGCTGCTGGACACCGTGGGCCTGGCCGGCTTCGCCGACCAGCGCGCCGACGCGCTGTCGGGCGGCCAGCGCCAGCGCGTGGGCATCGCCCGCGCGCTGATGCAGCGCCCGCAGCTGCTGCTGGCCGACGAGCCGACCTCGTCGCTGGATCCCAAGACCTCGGTCGAGATCATGGAACTGCTGGCGGCGCAGGGCGACGCCAGCGGCATCCCCGTCATCGTCAACATCCACGACGTGGAGCTGGCCCGACGCTACGCCACGCGCATCGTCGGCATGTCCGGCGGCAGCGTGGTCTACGACGGCGACGGACAGGGCCTGGACGCCGCCATGCTCAAGACCATCTACGGAGGCGAGTCTTGGCTGGAATGATTCCGCAGCGGGGCGCCCGCCCCTTCGCCCTGTCCGGCCGCGTCAAGGCCGGCGCGGTCCTGCTGCTGCTCTACACGCTGTACGCGGGCGCGCAGCTGGACTTCAGCTGGAACCGCTTCGAGACCGGGCTGGGCCACGCGTCCACCTTCCTGGCGCGCATGTTCCCGCCCAATTTCGAGAAGCCCGCCACGCTGTGGAAGGGCATCGCCGAAAGCCTGGAGATCGCCGTGCTGGCCTCGGTGCTGGGCATCGCCTGCGCGCTGCCGGTGGGCCTTCTGGGCGCGCGCAACCTGATGCCGGCCTGGGTCTCGTGGCCGGCGCGCGCGCTGGTAGCGCTGTGCCGCGCGCTGCATCCGGTGATCGTCGCCATCCTGTTCGTCAAGGCCGTGGGCTTCGGCGCGCTGGCCGGCATCCTGGCGCTGACGGTGGCCTCGATCGGCTTCATCGGCAAGCTGTTCACCGAGGCCATCGAGGAGATCTCGCTCAAGCAGGTCGAGGCGGTGCGCGCCACCGGCGCGTCCTTCGGCAACGTGCTCGCCTTCGGCGTGCTGCCGCAGGTGTTCGCGCGCTTCATCGGCTTCGCCACCTACCAGTTCGATTCCAACCTGCGCAACTCCACCATGGTGGGCATCGTCGGCGCGGGCGGGGTCGGCGGCACGCTGTTCTCGGCCTTTCAGCGATTTGACTACGACTTCGTCAGCGCCATCCTGCTGACCCTGATCGCCATCATCATGCTGGGCGAGATCCTGGCCGGCTTCGTGCGCGCGGTGTTCCTGGACAACCTGGGCTTCGACCGCATCCTGCAAGGGCGCTTCGCCGGCGCGCGCGGCCTGGGTTCCGCCCCGACGTCGAATACGGGATTGAACACGCGCGGCGCGGCCGCCGTGACGCGCAAGGCGGAGGCGGACGAATGAACACGCCCGCCACCCTGCGCAACGCCGGCACGCCGCGCGAATGGCACCGCTACAGCCTGGGCCAGCGGCTGCTGCGCTTCGCGCTCTACCTGCTGCTGGCGCTGGCCGTCGGCCAGGCCATGCGCGGCGTCGAGATCATCCCGGAGTTCCTGTACGACGCGCCCGAGCAGATGGCCGACCTGTTCCAGCGCATGTGGCCGGTGGACTGGGCCTATTACCCGGGCGGCGTGCACGCCGCGCTGGTCGAGACCCTGCACATCGCCACGCTGGGCACCATCCTGTCGGTGATCCTGGCGGTGCCGGTCGGGCTGCTGGCGGCGAACAACCTCACGCCCAGCCGGACCATCAATATGCTGGCGCGGCTGATCCTGGTGTCCAGCCGCTCGGTCAACTCGCTGGTCTGGGCGCTGCTGTTCATCGCCATCTTCGGCCCCGGCGCGCTGGCGGGCACGCTGGCCATCGCCTTCCGTTCGATCGGCTTCGTCGGCAAGCTGGTGGGCGAAGCGGTCGAAGAGGCGCAACGCGGCCCGATCGAGGCCGTGACCGCCACCGGCGCCAGCAAGTCCGCCGTAATCTGGTACGCCTACTGGCCGCAGATCCGGCCGGCGTTCTGGTCCATCGTGCTGCTGCGCTGGGACATCAACGTGCGCGAATCCGCCGTGCTCGGCCTGGTCGGCGCCGGCGGCATCGGCATGGCGCTGGACACCGCGCTGAACCTGTTCCAGTGGGACCGCGTGGCCCTGGTGCTGGCCTCCATCTTCGCGGTCGTGGTGCTGGCCGAGATCCTGATCACGCAGGCGCGCAAACGCATCCTCTGACGCCGCCCGCCCCCGCGTTCCTTTGCGCCGCCCGGCAACGGGCGGTTTTTTTTGCCTGGGTCCGCCGAAGGGCAAGAAGGTCCGCTCGAACGCAGCAAGCGCGCACGCACGCGCCGGATTTTCGCGCGAGACCGGGCGCTATCATCTGCCTTCCCTCCCCTTGCATGGCAGGCCATCCATGGAATTCCCCGCTTTTGTGTCGGCGCTCAAGGCGTTCTACCAGGACAACGATCAGCCGCTGCGGCTCAAGCCCAAGACTACCGAGGCCGACATCGCAGCCGCCGAACAGGAACTGGGCTTCGAGATCGATCCGGCCTTGAAGGCGGCCTGGCTGGCGGCCAACGGCGGACCGTCGTACAAGCCCGTGTTCGCGCGCCAGGGCTATCTGACGGGCTACGACTTCCTGCCGTTGCAGGACGCGCTCAAGCAGTGGCGCGGCCTGCGCACCCGCGCGCCGCGCTATGCCGGCTACGGGCAGCCCACGCCGCGCGACCCGCGGATCCAGGACGGCTGGTTCCAGGAAGGCTGGCTGCCCTTCGCCGGGTTTTCCGCGCCAACCCTGATGCTGATGCTGGACCACACGCCCACGGCGCAAGGCAGGCCGGGGCAGATCATCGCCTTCACGCACGATCCGGATTCCATCGACTACGTGTGCGTGGACTTCCCCACCCTGCTGGCGCAGACGCTGGAGCAGATCGAGGAAGATCCCGAGGATTTCCTGGAAGGCTGAATCCGTGCGACGGCCCTTGTGTACGGACGGCTCGCGCCGCCTGGACGGCGCGAGCCTGCCGCGCCTAGAAACGAACGGTCAGGTTCGCGCGCACGCCATGGTCCCGCGCCGACCCCGATAGCAGACCCTGATAGGCCAGGCCGACGCGGGTCTTGCGAGTGGCCTGCAGATCCAGGCCGGCCTCGATCACCGCGCTGTTCCTGGCGAGCGCCACGCCCGCCACCGTGAAGGATTCGCCCGCGGAGAACGCTTGCGTGGCCCGCGGCTTCACATCGCCCGTGGCGTGACGCCATCCCAGCGATCCCCGCAGCGCGGCCTGCGCACCGCCCAGTTCGAAGCGCGACGTGGCCCGCGCGCCCAGGGTCGAGAAGATCGTCTCGCTCGTCAGGCCTGCCGCATGCAGCGCGGCCGCGCCGCCGCTCTCGCGATAGCCGCCGGTGCGCAGATTGACGTAAGCCAGGTTGACGAAGGGTTCCAGCGCGACGACGGACAGGTCGATGCGATAGCTCAGGTCCGCGTAGGCCTGGGCGCTGCGGCCGTCATAGCCGGCCTTGAGACGGTCGGAGAAACCGGGCATGGCGACCGAGCGACGGGTGGCGATGTCGTGCCAGCTGTAGGCCACGCCGCCGCGCAGGCCCAGCGCGCCCCATTGGCCGCCGCCGTAGGCGCCCAGATGGTAGTTGTCGCTGCGGCCCGACGACGCGCGGTCGTTCACATCGAAATCGCTGCGGCTGTAGCCGGCCATCACGCCGACCCGCCAGGTCTGGGCGAGCGGCGCGTCCAGCCCCATCAGGAAGCCGCCGCTGGAACGCTTGAGCGCGGCCGCGTTGCCGTCGCCGTCGGTCCGGCTCCAGGCGCCCAGGCCCTGGATCCAGCTGGCCGGCCCATACGCGCCTTCCTGCGCGCCGGTTGCCAGCGTCCCCGCATCATTCCCGGCGACGGCCAGCAGGGGCGAGGAACGCGCGCCGTCGGCGGCCACGCGCAGACGGTCGCTCATGGCATCGCGCAGATAGCGGCTGTCCTGCAACAGCATGGTCTTGGCCGAGGCGTGCAGTTCGCCGGACAACTGATCGAAACCCGCATGCAGCAGCGCCGGATCGTCCGGCAGGCGCACCACGGCGTCATACAGCCGGTTGCCGCTGCCCATGCCGATGCTGTCGATGGCGGCGGCCGCGGCGCGCTGGTTGCGCGTCGCCCCCGTCCAGGCCATGCGGGTATCGTTGCGCGCCAGGCTCAGCGATACGCGGCCGGCGCCGTAATCGTAGGCCAGGCTCGGCGTCAGGAAGGCGAAGTCGGAGGACACGGCATCGAAGCGGCCGGACAGCGTGCCGCGCACTTCCATGATGGAGTAGCTGGCATTCAGCGCATAGTCGCCCTGGGCGCCGACATGCGCCACCGCGCCGCCATTGAGCGTGGCGTTGCCGCTGACGCGGACCAGGTCCGCGCCGGCGCCAGCCGGATCGGTTTCGACCACGAGACGCGCGCCACGCTGCATAACCAGATCGCCGTCGATGGTCAGCGCGCCGATGGAGTTGCCGGGCGACAGGACGCCGCCGGCGCCGACCGTCACGCGCGAGCCCGCGCCCGCGCCTATCGTCCCGTTGCCGCCCAGCACGCCGCCAGCGCCCACGTCTAGCGAACCGCCCAGCCGGCCGTTGATCGCCAGCCGGCCGCCGTTGACGAGCGTGCGGCCGGTGAAGCCGGCGCCATCGCCCTTCAGGTCGAGCACGCCCTCGCCGGCCTTGATGAGATCGCCGCCGCCGGACAACACCCCTGTAAGGCCCAGCGTGGTGTTGGCGGCGACGTCGAAGCCGCCAGATTGCGTCACCATAATGGCGCGCGCCGTATCGAACGACGTCGTGGTCGCCAGCGTGCCGCCGTTGAGCGCCAGCCCCCCAGCGGCGTCGCCCAGGTTGGCGTCGCGCTCGACCTGCAAGGTGCCGCCCGAGACCGTCGTGCCGCCGCTGTAGGTATTGGCGCCGCTCAGCACCAGCGTCCCGGCGCCGGCCTTGGTCAGCGTGGTTCCGTTCCAGCCGGTCGCGGCATTGGCGGCCTGGTCGGCCAGCGCCGCGCCGACCGTGAAGCGATCCGTGGCGTTGGCCAGCGTGAACGTGCCATGCGCCAGGTTGTTGCCGGCGGTCCAGGCCAGGCCGTAGCGGGCCAGGTACTGCAACGTGTCCGCCGACTTGCGCGTGTTGACGCTCAGGTAGTCCACGGCGCCGGCGAAGCCGCCGGTGCTGATCCTGGCGAAGTCACCGTTGATGCCGCCGGCGGTGTCGATCAGCACGACCTCGGCCGGGCTGGCGCTGTCGACGCCGCCCAGCCGGAAGGTCACGTCGGCGCCGAGCGTCACCGTGTTGGCGCGCAGCGGCGCGCCGTTGGCGCCGGCGGTGAGGTCGAGAGTGGTGTGGTCGGCCATGCCGATATCGCCCGTCGCCCCCAACGTCGCCGGCCCCTGCACCGCCAGCGTGCTGCCCGCGCCCGACACCTTCAGGTCGCCGGCCAGCCTGCTGGCCGCGCCAGAGGCGCCATCGCCATACTGCAGCGTCCCGCCCGTCACTTGCGCCGAACCGCCCAGCTGTCCCAGCACCACCAGTTTGCCGCCAGACACCGTGGTCTTGCCCAGGAAGGCGCCATTGGCGCCCGCCAGGAACGTGGTGCCGGCGATCTGGTTCAGGCTGTGCGCGCCGCTGCCCGTGCTCAGCAACCGTGTCGCGAACCGGTAGGCGGTATCGGTATGGTTGAAGCTCAGCGTGGCGATGCCCGCGCCGAACTGGACCGCGCTGGCGTTGAGCGTGCCCGCACCCGTAGCCGGCTGGCCCGGAGCCGCGCCGATATTGAGGGTGCCGCGGGTGGGAAAGATCAGGAACCGGTCCGGCGCCAGCGACACGATCCCCGTGCCGGCGGCGCCGACGTTGACAGCGCCGCCTTGCCCGATCGTCAGGGTGCCCGCGCCCGTTCCCACGCCGAAGCCCAGGATCATCGCACCGCTGTTGTTCCAGGTGGAACCGGCGCCGCGCACCACGACTTCACCGTTGCCGCTCATGCTGCCCACATAGCTGTCGCGGTTCGAGACGGTGCCGCCCGACTCGATACTCAGGGTGCCCTGGCCGGATACGTCGCCCACCCTGAGCTCGCCGGCATTGGCCCAGGTCGAACCGCGCCCCGACACCAGGAAATCGCCGCTGCCGTTCTGTTGGCGCCCGACGACGCCGTCGACGCTGGCGACATACCCTCCCGCCAGGACTGACACGCCGCCCTTGCCACCCTCTGAGCCGACCAGCAGCGCCGCGCGATTGTTCCAGAGCGCCCCCACATCCGAAACCGTCACGGTCGCCGCGCCATTCTGCCGCGCATCGACCGTGGCGAAATGATTCGAGACCGTGCCTTGGTAATAGATATTCAGATTGCCGGGCCCGCTGCCGCCAACGAACAGGTTGCCTGTCAGTGCCCAGGTCGCGCCGGTGTTGTACACGTTGACCCGGGCCGAGGCGCCAGGCGCCGCGCCGGCGTCGATCCGGCCTGTCTCGGTGCCCAGTATGTTGGTGATCAGCAGGGATCCGCCCGTGACGGTGGTATCGCCGTCGAACCGCGAACTGTCGCCCAGCAATAACGTGATGCCGGCGTAGTGATTGAGTTGGTGCTGCCCCGCCTGTTGGCTGTTCAGGGCGGGCGCGAAACTATGGGCCCCCGTCGAATTGAAGTTCAGCGTGCCGCGGCCCGCGCCGAAGCGCACCTCCGATGCGATCAGGATGCCGGCGGCATCGACGGCCGCGCCGCCGGGCGCGCTGCCGATGTTGATGACGCCGACCGCGTCGCGATTGCTGGCCAGCTCGACACCCCCCTGGCCATTGGCGCCCGCCGAGACCATGCCTTGATTGGCGAGCATCAGCGTGCCGCTGCCGTTGGCGCCGACGACCAGGCGGCCGTTGACCTCCCAGGACGCGCCCAGGCCCGAGACCGTCGCCGTGCCCACGCCGTCCGGCGTCGCTCCCAACCAGCCGCTGGCGCTGCGCACGATCGTCGCCGGGGACTCGATCAGCAGCGAACCGAACGCGGCATTGCCTATGACCAGGTCATTGGAGTCGTTCCAGTTCACCGCAGGTGTCACGTCGCCAATCGCCACCGCACCGGCCAGCGCCTGTGCGGCAGGCGTGGCGCTGGCCGCCGCCAATACGGCCACCAGCGCCACGCCGCGCGAACGGCTCTTGCCCCGCCCCCGGGCGTGCTCGCCGGCCACCCGCCACTGGCCGGTGCCTCGGTTCAGGACGATGCGATACGCGCGGTTCATGGGCCCTCTCTTTTCTCTTGTCATGGCCCGTCGCCGGCGATGCCGGGGCGGGCGCGTATGGGTATCGAGGCCCCGCATAAAGCGTCTGGCCCGCCAATTACAATTAGAAAAGTTCGACCCGCCCTTGCCTATCACTGAAACTGGGTAATTGCGCGGACGCAATCAAAGCCGAAAATGTCCGACCGCCCGTCGTGCGGATGATTGTTGATGCACTGCAACCCGGTCTATGCTCCGTGCGAGTTTTGTGAAATAAATATGACCGGTCATCAAATCATCCTTCCCGTTTGATTAAGATCTCGGCTTTTGCCGTTGGACACCCGCCGCCATGCCGGAACAGGAACTGAAACTGCACGTGCCCGCGGCGTCTCGCCAAGCCGTACAGCGAGAGATCAAGCAGCGCGAAGCCACCCGCATCCGCCTGCATGCCATGTACTTCGATACGCCCGAGCGCGAGCTGGCGCGGGCGCGCATCGCGATCCGCCTGCGGCTGGAAGGCCGCGACTGGGTGCAGACGCTGAAGATGCCCGGCGCCGACGCCATCACCCGCATCGAAATGAATCACCCGCGGCCCGGTCCGGTGCTGGACCTGTCGGTCTATGCCGGCACCGATGTCGAAGCGCCGCTGGCGGCGATCAAGGGCGAGCTGGGCCTGCGCTACGAGACCGACGTGCTGCGCCTGCTGCGCCGCGTGCGCACGCGCCACGGCATGGTCGAGCTGGCCTATGACACTGGCATCCTGCGCGCCGGCACGCTGGAACTGCCCATATCCGAACTGGAATTCGAACTGGTGTCGGGCAAGCCGCGCGCCATCTTCGCCGCTGCCCGAGGCTGGCAACAGCGCCACGCGCTGGTGCTGGACCCGCGCAGCAAGTCCGAGCGCGGCGACGCGCTGGCGCAGCTGGCGCACAAACTGGCAGAGGTCGACGCCGCCGCCGGCGACGACCATCAGGCGCGCCGCGCCGAGGCCATCGCCCGGTTCTGGGCGCCGCGCGGCGCGGCCGCGATCAAGCTGCGCGAGGACATGAGCCCGCCGCAAGCCATGGGCGCCATCGCAGCCGAATGCCTGGACCAGATCGCGCGCAACGCCGCCGTGCTGGCCGAAGTGGACACCGAGGGCGTGTACCGCGCCGGCAATTCCGAACACGTGCACCAGCTGCGCGTGGGCGTGCGCCGCCTGCGTTCGGCCTGGAAGCTGTTCGATGGCTGGATCGCGCCGGTGCCCGACGCCATGCTGCAGCAGGCGCGCGCGCACTTCGCCGCCTTCGGCGCCAACCGCGACCAGGACGTGCTGAACGAAACCGTGGCGCCCGCGCTGGCCCGCGCCGGCATGCCGGTGATCCCCGTGGAATCGACCCCGCCCGAGGAAGACGCCCGGACCATCGCCGGCGGCAAGGCCTTCCAGGCCTGGCTGCTGGACCTGCTGGAATGGAGCCTGGACGTGCCGCCGCCAGCGGCCGCGCCGGACGGCCACGCGATCGCCAACGGCACGCCCACGGACGCCGCGCCCGAGCCGGCCATCCGCCTGGAAGGCGGCGTGCCCGGCGCGCTGGTGCAGCCCACCATCATCCCGCTGCAAGGCGCGGAGCCCGAAACGCCCAGGCTGCAAAAGCAGCTGGCGCGGCGGTTGCGCCGCTGGCACGGCAAGGTCGCCGACCAGGGCTTGCAGTTCGCTGCGCTGGACATTCCCGCGCGCCACGAGCTGCGCAAGCGCGGCAAGCGGCTGCGCTACAGCCTGGCCTTCGCCGAATCGCTGCTGCCCGCCGCCAAGCTGCGCGGCTACCGCAAGCTGCTGTCGCGCGTGCAGGACATCCTGGGCGAGATCAACGACCTGGCCGTGGCCAAGGAACACTACGAGGCGTGTACGGCCACGCACCCGCAGGCCTGGTTCGCGCTGGGCTGGATCAGCGCGCGACTGGAAGAGCTGGCGACGGAAGCGCAGCAGGCTTTCGACGACCTGGCGCACAGCAAGCCGTTCTGGAAGTAAGGCGCGCACAGACCGGAGCGCCGTGAGCGACGCAATGACGGCTTGGCCCGCCCATCCGTCGCGGGGCCACTTCCGAGTTCGTGCCTATGCATGCCCCCAGAACCGTTGCCGATGAAAAAACGGGCGTCCTTCGCAGGACGCCCGTGGCGTTTTTACAGCGCGACCACGCTCGTGATCAATCGGCCAGCAGCGCTCCGGCGAACTCGTCCGCCACGAAGGGCTGCAAGTCTTCCAGGCTTTCGCCGACGCCGATCCAGTACACCGGCACCGGGCGCACGCCCTGGCTGCCCGCGGCCACGGCGGCCAGCGTGCCACCCTTGGCGGTGCCGTCCAGCTTGGTCACGACCAGGCCGGTCAGGTTGATGGCGGCGTCGAAGGCACGGATCTGGGCCAGCGCGTTCTGGCCGGTATTGCCGTCGACCACCAGCAGCACCTCGTGCGGCGCGGCGGCGTCGGCCTTGCCGATGACGCGGCGGATCTTCTTCAACTCTTCCATCAGGTGCAGCTGCGTGGGCAGGCGGCCCGCGGTGTCCACCATGACCACGTCAATGCCGCGCGCGCGGCCGGCATTGACCGCGTCGAAGGCCACGGCTGCCGGATCGCCGCCATCCTGCGCGATCACGGTGACGTTGTTGCGGCTGCCCCATTCGATCAGCTGCTCGCGCGCGGCGGCGCGGAACGTATCGCCCGCCGCCAGCAGCACGCTGGCGCCCTGGCGCTGGAAGGTGTGGGCCAGCTTGCCGATGGACGTCGTCTTGCCCGCGCCGTTGACGCCGGCGATCATCACCACCAGCGGCTTGGCGCCCTTGAGATTGAAGGAACGCTCCAGCGGGCGCAGATGCTCGGCCAGCAGCTGGCGCAGCGCCGCCTTGACCTTGGCGGGATCCTCGATGCGTTCCTTCTTCACGCGCGCGCGCAGCGCGGTGAGCAGCGTCTCGGTGGCCTCCAGCCCGGCATCGGCCATAATGAGCGCCGATTCCAGTTCCTCGAACAGGTTCTCGTCGACCTTCACGCCGACGAACAGGCCGCCGATGCTCTGGCCGGTGCGCGACAGGCCCTGCTTGAGCCGGCTCAGCCAGGATGCTTTCTTCGGCGCCTCTTGCGCCGGCGGCGCGGCCTCGGCGACCGGGGCCGGGACGGGCTGCGGCGCGACGGGCGCGACCGCCTGCTCGACGGCCGGAGCGATGATCGGAACAGCGACCGGAGCAACCGCCGGGGCAACTACCGGGGCAACTACCGGGGCAATTGCCGGCGCCTGGACCGCCGGCGCCTGCGCGGCGATGGGCGGTTCAATGGCGGCGTCAGGCGCCTTGCGCGCATCGGACACCGGAGCAGGCGCGGGCGTGGCCGGCACAGGCGCCGCGGCAGCGGGCAGTGACGGCGCGGGCGTGACGACCGGCGCGGCAGCGGGCGTGTGGGCGGCAGGCGTGTATGCGGCAGGCGCGGATGGCGCCACGGGAGCCGACGACGCGGGCGCTACCGGCGACGCGACCGGCTGTGCGACGGCGCTATGCTGCGTGGAAGCGGGCGCTGGAATGGCGGGCGCGACGGCCGTCTGGGCCGGCGCGGCGGGGATCGCGGGCGCCTGAGCGGCGTCCACGGCCTCCGGCGGCGGCGCGGGCTGGACCGGCGCGGCGGGCGGAGGGGTTTTTTTCTTGAAGAAGCGGCTGAACATGGGTAACAAGTATATTCGTATCGTTGGGGGCCAATATCGGCGCACCCCCATTGCCGTGCCCGACGTGGAGACGTTGCGCCCCACGCCCGACAGGGTGCGCGAGACGCTGTTCAACTGGCTCAATCACCTGTGGGGCGGCGAGTTCTCCGACAAGCAGGTGCTGGACCTGTTCGCCGGCAGCGGCGCGCTGGGCTTCGAGGCGGCCTCGCGCGGCGTGGCGCATGTGCAGATGGTCGAGCGCGACAGGACGGCGGCGTCCGCGCTGCGGACGCTGCGCGACAAACTCAAGGCCGACATGATACGCATCCATGTGGGCGACGCGATGCAGGTCACGGAGCGGATGGATGCGTCCCGATTTGACCTGATCTTGCTCGATCCGCCCTTCGGACAGGGCTGGCTGCCGCGCCTGTGGCCGCTCTTGCCGGGCATCCTGACCGAAAACGGGCTGGTCTATGTCGAGGCCGAAACCCCCGTCGAACCGCCCCCGGGATTCCAGATCCTGCGCCAGGACAAGGCCGGCGCCGTCCACTACCATCTGCTGGAATTTGCTGCATTGCGCAAATAGATCAATAATCCGAGCTTCGGAGGATGGTGTACACCACTTATAACGGTACGGAGCTCGCATGATCATCGCTGTTTATCCCGGCACTTTCGACCCGCTGACCAGAGGACACGAAGACCTGGTCCGCCGCGCCGCCGCGCTTTTCGACAAAGTCGTGGTGGGCATCGCCCACAGCCGCAACAAGAAGCCCTTCTTCAGCATCGACGAGCGCGTCGAGATCGCGCGCGAAGTGCTCGGCCACTATCCCAACGTGGAAGTGCAGAGCTTCGGCGGCCTGCTCAAGGACTTCGTGCGCGACCAGGGCGGCCGCGTGATCGTGCGCGGCCTGCGCGCCGTGTCCGACTTCGAATATGAATTCCAGATGGCCGGCATGAACCGCCACCTGCTGCCGGACGTCGAGACGCTGTTCATGACGCCCTCGGACCAGTACCAGTTCATCTCGGGCACCATCGTGCGCGAAATCGCCCAGCTGGGCGGCGACGTCAGCAAGTTCGTGTTCCCCTCGGTCGAGCGCTGGCTGCAGGAAAAGGCCAAGGAACGGCGCGAGCAGTCCTGGCCGGGCTGAACGAGCCTGTCCCCGTCATCTCCGGAAGGGCGCCCCAGCGGCGCCCTTTGCGTTGATACGCCCGTCGCCGGCATGGGCATGCCGGGGAGCCCGCGCGGCCCGGCGCTACAATGGGCCAGCCCCCAGCCCGACTCCGCCGCCCATCATGGCCCTGACCATCACCGAAGAATGCATCAATTGCGACGTTTGCGAGCCCCAGTGCCCGAACGACGCGATTTCCATGGGCGACGAGTATTACGTCATTGACCCCGACCGCTGCACCGAATGCGTCGGCCATCATGACGAGCCTCAGTGCAAGGTGGTCTGCCCGGTGGAGTGCATCGAGCTGCATCCGCAGTGGAACGAAGGCCAGGAGCAGCTCATGGCCAAGTACCGCCGCCTGACGGGTGCCGCATGAGCGGCGCCGCCCAGCCAGACTCCGTTCCCTCTCCCGGCCCCCACGCCCGCCGCGACATCTCGGCCTCGGCCATCGCCGCCGGCCTGGTCGCCGTGCTGGTGAGCTTCGGCGGCACCGCCGTGCTGATGGTGCAGGCAGGCCATGCGGCCGGCCTGAACGCCGCCCAGATCGGCTCGTGGATCGGCTCGCTCAGCCTGGTGCTGGGCGCCGGCGGCGCGGCCTACAGCCTGCGCACCGGCCTGCCCGTCGTCATGGCCTGGTCCACGCCCGGAGCGGCCTTGCTGGTGACCGCGCTGGCGGGCGTGCCCTTCAATGAAGCCGTGGGCGCCTTCGTGCTGGCCGCGGCGCTGACGCTGGCCTGTGGCCTGTTCGGCTGGATCGATCCCATCCTGCGCCGCATTCCCGGAGAAATCGCCGCGGCCATGCTGGCCGGCGTGCTGCTCAATTTCGGCATGGGCGTCTTCACCAGCCTGGGCAAGCAGCCCGCGCTGGTGCTGGCCATGTGCGCCGCCTACCTGCTGTGCCGGCGCTGGGCGCCGCGCTACGCCGTGCTGGTGGTGATGGGCGTGGCGGTGGCCGTGGCCGCCGCGCAGGGCCTCATCCAGACCGACCAGCTGAATCTGCACCTGACCGAATTCGTCTGGACCACGCCGGTCTTCAGCGCGCAGGCCGCCATCAGCCTGGGCATTCCGCTGTTCGTGGTGGCCATGGCCTCGCAGAACCTGCCGGGTCTGGCCATCCTGCAGGCCTCCGGCTATCGTCCGCCCGCGTCGCGCCTGGTCGCCGCCACCGGCGTCCTGGGGCTGCTGGCCGCGCCCTTTGGCGCGCACAGCGTCACGCTGGGCGCGATCAGCGCCGCCATCTGCACCGGCCCCGAGGCGCATCCCGATCCGTCCAAGCGCTACATCGCCGCCGCCACCTACGGCCTGTCGTACTTCGCGCTGAGCATCGTGGCCGGCGCCGTGGCCGTGTTCTTCCAGGCGCTGCCCGCGGCGCTGCTGGCCGCGCTGGCGGGCCTGGCGCTGCTGGGCACCATCATGGGCGGCATGGCCACCGCCATGGCCAATCCGGCGCGGCGCGAGGCCGCGCTGATCACGCTGCTGGCAACCGCCTCGGGCTTCAGTTTCTGGGGAATCGGTTCGGCCTTCTGGGGCCTGGTGGCGGGCCTGCTGGCACACACCCTGTTTGAGTACAAGCAGCGCAAACCGGCCGTGTAAAAAGTGCCGGCTTGCACGCGCCTCAAGCAGCGGGCCAGGCGGACACCGGCGTGTCCGGATGCACTTTCATGATGCGGCAGGGCACCTGCACGAAGTTCGAGATCCAGGCCGCGGCCAGCTCGCCCTCGTCCACCACGTCGATGACCTGCTCGCCGACCCGCATGCTGTAGCGCACGCTGTCGTCGTCCTCGATCACGTCCAGCGGGATGTCCATGCGCAGCATGCCGGGCGCCTTCAGCACCAGGTAGCCCATGCGCAGCTCGACCGACACCTCGGCCAGGCGCGGGCACAGCTCGCGGTTGAGCCATTGCCCCGAATCGTTGGCCACCAGCCATTGCCGGTGATAGGGCGCGGCCTCGGGCTGCGCGGTCAGGCCGCACTCGGCGACGGGCTGATGCTGCGGCGCGTCGCTCATCGTCCCAGCAGGCCCTTGAGCGCCTTGTCCACGGCCGCGCCGCCCTTGCCCTTGCCGGTGACGGCGTCGCGCAGCTTGTTCTCCAGGCTGCGCTTGAGAATGCCGCCGATGGCTTCCTTCCACAGCACGGTATAGGACGGCTTGTCGAACGTGCCCCGGACGTGAACTGGAATGGTCACGTCCTTCAGGTCGATCAGTTCCTTGCCTTCCTCGCTGGCCGACGGATTGACGACGCGCGCGCGCGCCACCAAGTCCAGCTCGTTGCGGACGAAATCGATGGAAGCCGGCTCGCCCTGCGTCACGCGCAGCAGCGGCGAAACGAAGTTCAGGCGCTTGACGGCGGCGACGCCCTTGGTGAAGGCCAGGTCGGCGTCCATCTCGGAAAACTCGGTCTGCTTGCTGCTGTCGGCGGCCACGGTGTGGTCCTGCGCATCGGGCGAGATGACCGCCTTGAGCTCGCGCAACGTCTGGGTCAGGTTGATGCCCTTGACCGCGCCGTCGCGCAGGCGCAGCTGCAGCGTGCCGCCCAGTCCGCTCTTCATGGCGTAGGCGTTGGCGCCCGCGGTCTTCAGGTCCAGCGCCAGGCTGCCCGTGCCGCTGAGCACGTTCTTCTGCGCCAGGTCCATCAGCAGCGGCTCGATCGCGATGCCCGCCAGCGACAGCTTGGTGGCGATCTGATTGCCCTGCGCCGCATCCAGGCTCAAGGTGCCGGCCAGCTTGCCGCCGTACAGGCCGGCGGTCAGGCTGGATACGTCCAGCTTGCCCTTATCCAGCTTCGCCGTGGCGGCCACGTCGTCGGCCTTCAGGCCGCGCACCACCAGCTTGCCGATCTTGAGCGTGCCGTTGACGCTGGGACCGACCAGGGCCGACAGGTTGATGTTGTCGTCGGCGGCCGGCGCGGGGGCCGGCTGCGCGGGCTTGGATTCGTCCTTCTTGCCTTCGGCCGGCGCCTTGGCGGGCGCGGCCGCGGCCGGCGGCGCCAGCTTGTCCAGGTCCAGCGTGTCCACGGCCAGCGCGACATTGACCAGCGGCGCATCGCGCAGCTTGCTGATGTCGGCGCTCAGGTCGAACTTGCCGCCTTCGAGCACGGCGTTGATCTTGGTACTGGCCTGATCCTTGAGCAGATCCACGTTCAGGCTGCCGATGACCGGGATCTGCAGGCTGCCCTTGGGCAGGCCGGGATCGGTGATGTTGACGTCGCCGCGCAGCCCGGACAGGCCGCCGCTGCGCTGGAGCAGATTCAGCGACAGCGGCGAGGCGAAGTTCAGCTTGACGATGCGCTCGCCGCTCTTGGACGTGCTGTCCAGCTTGGCTTCCTTGATATCCAGCTCGCCGGCGTTGCCGCTGATGCCGTTCAGGCCGAAGCTGGCGTCCAGGCCGCCCACGCGCACGCGGCCGGTCAGGGCCTCGCCAGTGGCGGATGCCGGGGAAATATTGAGCGCGGGCGCGTCAACAGCGAATTCAAACGGGCCGTCGGCCAGGCCGCCCTTGGCGCGCACGGCCAGCTTCTCGATCTGCAGCTGGCTCTTGTGCGGATCCACGGACAGCTTGGGCACGGCCACGCTGGCTTCGACATTGGTCGCGCGCGCGGCCGGATCGGTGATCTCGCCCTGGAACAGCACTTCCAGCGCGGACAGGTCCAACGCCGACTTCTGGCCGTTGAATGCCAGATTGCCGCGCATGGACAGGCTCTTGGTCTCGGCGCCGGGCAGCTTGCCATCGACCCGCAGATCCAGCTTCTGCGCGGCATAGCGCTTGGCCGAAGGATCGAGCGTCAGCAGCGCCTGACCGGTCAGGTTGGCGTCCACCCGCGGATTGCCGCCTTCGAGCTTGGCGGTCAGGCGCACGTCGAAAGGCTGATTGAAGGTGACGCGGCCGGTATTGGCGTTGATGCGCGTCACCGCCACGGCCATGCCCGAGATGGCGTCCTGCAGCTGCACCTCGCCGTCCTTCAGGTCCAGGCCGGCGATATCGATCTGCATGTTGCTGCCCGACGACGGCAGGGTGCCGCTGGTGACGGCCTGCGCGGCGGTCTGGGCCGCGCCCGCGATGGCCTCGGCCGGATTGGCCGGCGCGGTCACCACCGGTGCGGCGCCGCCCACCAGGTTGCTGAAGTTGAACTGGCCGTCCTTGCCGCGGATCACGCGCGCCTTCAGGCCGCTGATGGCGACGTGGTCCACCACGAAGCTGTTGGACAGCAGCGGCCACACCGCCACCGCCAGGCGCGTGCTGTCGATCGACGCGAAGGTTTCCTTGCTGCCTGCCTCGGACAGCGACACGCCCTGCACGGCCAGGCCGATGCGCGGGAACAGCGAGAGCTCGATCTCGCCGTCGATGGTCAGGGTGCGGTCATAGCGTTCCTTGACAAGCTCTTCCAGCTTGTACTTGTACGCATTGGGATCGAATGTCAGCAAGAAGATGGCCAGGCCAACGACGGCCACGACAACCAACACTACCAGGCCTATCAATATGCGCTTGAACCACGTTTTCATTGCTGCCCCGTCGGTACCTCGACTGGAAATCCCTATGATGCCGCGCTGCCGCGCGGCGCTGGCGCTTCGCCGGCGGCCGGGCCGCGGGCGTTTTGAAATCCATTTGCCTTCGGCGGCAAATCCCCTCGCCGGCCAGATCCGCGGCGCGGCGCCGGAGAAGAAGCGTGCTTGAAGGAAAAGCCTGCGGAAAGCGCCGGCGACGCCGGCATGCAGATATCGCTATCGTAACAAATCGGAGACCGCGTGCCAGCGTCATACGCGCGTCTCGGCCATCGCGGCTAGTCCTCGATCGGCTGGTCCTGCGCCAACGGCGCGCGCGCCACGGGCGCCCAGGCGCTGGACAGGCAGGTCAGCACGCCGAATGCCGCCCCCACCAACGCAATCCGTATCGCCCACGACTTCATGGCCCGCTCCTTCCACCTCTTGGCGACAAGACTATAGGCAAGACACGGGGCTCAGTCTGCGGGAAGATTCTTAAAGCGAGGATCATCCTCAAGACAAGTTCAAACGCTCAGCCGTGCTCCAGCAGCATCACAGCCACGGTGTCGGGCGCCAGCGCCTCGAACACATGCGGCACGTCGGCCGCATGGCGGATGTAATCGCCCGGCGCCAGCTCCACCTCCTGCCCCAGCGGCCCGATCCGCGCGCGACCGCTCGCCAGGATCACATGCTCGATCATGCCCGGGCCATGCGGCTTGGACAGCCGCGCTTCGCCGGGCTGCGCCCGCACCCGGTACACATCACGCTGCGCGCCCGCGGGGCAGGCGGCCAGCAGCGTGGCCGCATAGTTGCCCTGCTCGGACACGGCGGCAACGCCTTCGTGCGCGCGAATGACCTGCACCCTGGCCTGGGCCTCGCCGATCAGCCGGCTGACCTGCACATCCAGCGCCATCGCCAGCGCCCACAGCGTTTCCAGGCTGGGATTGCCCGTGCCCGACTCCAGCTGCGACAAGGTGGATTTGGCCAGCCCGGCGCGCCGGGCCAGTTCGGCAAGCGACATGCCGGCGCGTTCGCGCTCGCGGCGCAGCGCGGTCGCCAGCAGGCCGATGGGGGCCGGCGACGCGGCGTTGCTGGCTGCGGAATCCGCTCTGGGAGAAGGTTGCTGGCGCATGTTGCAGGTCCGATCCATGACAGGCCCGCTTGTTTTTCGCGGACCCGAACGTTCGACTTGACGAACGATATTAAATATTTGTTCACTATATCAACCCATCGTTCAATATGAAAGGCCGGCGCCAGCCACGACGACTCATGCCCATCACCGACAACACCCGAGGCGCCCTGCAAATGACGGCCGCGATGATCATTTCCGGCACCGTCGGCTGGTTCGTGCTGGCGGCCGGCGTATCGCCGCGCGCCGCGGTGTTCTGGCGCTGCCTGTTCGGCGCGCTGGCCATGCTGGCCGTCTGCGGCTGGCTGGGGCAATTGCGGCGGGGCCTGCTGAGCCGCCGCCAGGCTGGCCTGTGCGTGCTGGGCGGCGTGGCGCTGGCGCTGAACTGGACGCTGCTGTTCGGCGCCTACGGCCACGCATCCATCTCGGTCGCCACCATCGTCTATCACACGCAGCCCTTCATGCTGGTCGCGCTGGGCGCATTGTGCTTCAAGGAGAAACCGGGCGCGCGCAAGCTCGCCTGCCTGGCGCTGGCCTTCGGCGGCCTGGCGGCCATCGTCGCGGGCCGGCCGGCAGCGGCTTTGCATGCGGGCGGCTCGTTCGCCACCGGCGTCGCGCTGGCCCTGGGCGCCGCGTTCTTCTACGCGATCGCCGCCATCATCGCCAAGGGCTTGAAGGGCGTGCCGCCGCATCTGATCGTGCTGATCCAGCTTCTCATCGGCGCGGCGCTGATGTCGCCCTCGGCCGCCCTGCCCGACCAGCCGCGCGCCTGGGGCCTGCTTGTCGCGATCGGCGTGGTCCACACCGGCCTGATGTCGACGCTGCTCTACAGCGCGCTGCAAAAGACCGCGACCAGCCTCATCGGCGTGCTGTCCTTCATCTACCCCATCGTCGCGATGCTGGTAGACGCGCTGGCGTTCGATCAGCGCATGAACGCCATCCAGATCGCCGGAGCGGCGCTGATCCTGCTGAGCGCCGCGGCGATGAACCGGCCGGCGCGCGCAGGCGGTCCGGCCGAAGCCGACGTTGACAGGCAGTCTTGATATTTAATATCATTCAATTAATTTATTGAATGTATGGCGCACTCATCTTGCGGCGCGCCCCGACACCATGACCATCGATTCCGACTTCCTCGTCCGCATCCTGCTGATCGGCGCCGGCGCCACGCTGGTCATGGACGCCTGGGCGCTGTTCCTAAAGCGCTGCTTCAACATCCCCGGCCTGAACTACGCCATGGTAGGCCGCTGGATCGGCCATCTGCCGCGCGGACGGTTTATCCACCCGAACATCGGCAAGGCCGAACCGGTCGCGGCGGAAGCCGCCATCGGCTGGATCGCGCACTACGCCATCGGCGTCGTCTTCGCGGCCCTGCTGCTGCGCATCGCCGGACCGCAATGGGCGCAGCACCCGACCTTCCTGCCCGCGCTGCTGGTCGGCATCGGCACGGTGGCCGCGCCCTTCTTCATCCTGCAGCCCGGCATGGGCGCGGGCATCGCCGCATCCAGGACGCCCAATCCCCCGGTCGCGCGGCTGCGCAGCCTGATGGCCCACGCATCGTTCGGCGTCGGGCTGTATCTGGCCGGACTGGCATGCCGGGCGGTGCTGGCGGCCTGATCCGTCGCCCGCCGCGCGCAACGAAGCTGAACGCGCCGCGCCACGCCGCGCCAATGCACAGGCCGCGCCTGTGAGCCTCATGACGGCCCGCGACCGCGGGCCGTCTTTACATTTCCCGAAAAGCCCCTAGAATCCTGCCACGCGCCGCTACCCGGGCGGCAGGACGCAGCCACGCCACGGGCATGGCTCCAGGGCCGCGCCCTGCCCCGTCGACCCGCCCGCTGGCCGCGCGCCGCGAACGGCCCGTGCGCGACGCCACGGCGTCTCCAGCGCTTCCAGCCGGATTGGCCTTCAGCAAGGCGCGCCCTCCCTCTTTTTCGACCCTCATGCATATCTTGCACACCCTGGCCGGCTCCCATCTGGGCGGCATGGAATTCCGCGTCCTGGAACAGGCGCAGTGGCTCAAGGAGCAAGGACATGTCGTGGCCATCGCCGCGCCGCCCGGCAGCGAGACGCTGAAGGCGGCGCACGAGCGCTCGCTGGAAGCCGTGGGCATCGACTTCGAATCCGCCTACTCGCCGTCCACCGTGCTGGGGCTGCGCCGGCTGGTCAAGCGCCTGCGCATCGAGGTCATCGACGCCCACAGCCGCGCGGACGGCAAGACCAGCGCGCTGTGCCAGGACCTGTGCGCCGTCGTGCGCACCCGCCATTTCGCCAAGTACCTGCGCACCAGCCTGCGCAAGCGCCTGGAATGGCGCGTCGGCTGCCATCACGTCATCGCCACCAGCGGCGAAGGCCGCAACGACATCGTGTCAGCCGGCTTCGCGCCGGCCGAGCGCGTCAGCGTGGTCGGCGAATGGGCCGACCAGCGTTTCTTCCTGGACGTGGACAAGGCCGCGCTGCGCCAGCGCATGCGCGCTGAACTCGGGCTGGACGCCGACGCCTTCGTGGTCGCCACCATCGGCATGCTGCGCCCGGAAAAGCGCCAGGACGACCTGCTGCGCGTGGTCCAGCAGCTGCGCCAGCGCGAGATTCCCGCCATCGCGCTGGTGGTCGGCACGCCCACCGCCGAGAAGGCCGCCTTCGGCCCCCGGCTGCACGCGCTGGCCGATGAACTGGGCATCGCGGCCCATACCGTATTCGCCGGCCATCGCGGCGACATCGACCAGGTGATCCACGCCGCCGACGCGCTGCTGGTGCCCTCGTCCAACGAGGCCTGGTCGCGCGTCGTGCCCGAAGCCTTCGCCGCCGGCTGCCCGGTGGTGGTCAGCAATGTGGGCGGACTGCCCGAGATCGTGAAGCCGGACGCGACCGGCTGGCTGGCCGAGCCGGGCGACGTGGCCGGATTCACCGGGCACGTGGCCGGTATCTGGAGCGATCCCGCACGGGCTCGTCGGGTGGTGGAGCAGGCGCGCGTCTTCGCCGAAGACAACTTCCAGCTGGGGCGCAAGATGGATGAGACGCTGCGGGCGTATGAAGTGGCGATCAGGCGCAAGCGCGGGCGCTGAGGCGCGATGAGGCGCTATGAAAAAAAGCCGAGGCCCGCCAGATGGTGGGTCTCGGCTTTTGCCGCTGGGCGCATCCGTTCCGTGGGAAGCGGGTGCGCGGGCCGGGATCAGACGTTGAACAGGAAGTTCATCACATCGCCGTCCTGCACGATGTATTCCTTGCCTTCGGCGCGCATCTTGCCGGCTTCCTTGGCGCCCTGCTCGCCCTTGTAGGCGATGTAGTCCTCGTAGGCGATGGTCTGCGCGCGGATGAAGCCGCGCTCGAAGTCGGTATGGATCACGCCCGCGGCCTGGGGCGCGGTGGCGCCGATCGGCACGGTCCAGGCGCGCACTTCCTTCACGCCGGCGGTGAAGTACGTTTGCAGACCCAGCAGCTTGAAGGCGGCGCGGATCAGGCGGTTCAGGCCCGGCTCTTCCATGCCCATGTCGCTCAGGAAGGCCTGGCGGTCGGCGTCGTCCAGGTCGACGATCTCGGACTCGATGGCGGCGCAGATGGCGACCACGGGCGCGTTGCGCTTGGCGGCGAACTCGGTCAGGCGGTCCAGCAGCGGGTTGTTGGAGAAACCATCGTCGGCCACGTTGCCCACGTACATCGCGCGCTTGGCGGTGATGAAGCAGAGCTGGGCGATGTCGGCCTTTTCCTCGGTCGTCAGGTCCAGCGCACGGATGGGCTTGGCTTCGTTCAGCTGGGCCACGCATTTTTCCAGCACGGCCACGATGCGCTGCGATTCCTTGTCGCCGGAACGCGCGGTCTTCTGGTGGCGTTGCAGGGCCTTCTCGGCGGTCTGCAAGTCGGCCAGGGCCAACTCGGTCTCGATGACCTCGATGTCGGCAATGGGATCGACCTTGCCGGCGACGTGGATCACGTTCGGGTCTTCAAAGCAGCGCACCACGTTGACGATGGCGTCGGTCTCGCGGATGTGCGAGAGGAACTGGTTGCCCAGGCCTTCGCCCTTGCTCGCGCCGGCCACCAGGCCGGCGATGTCCACGAACTCGACCGTGGCCGACAGGATGCGCTCGGGCTTGACGATCTCGGCCAGCTTCTGCAGGCGCGGATCCGGCACTTCCACGACGCCCACGTTGGGCTCGATGGTGCAGAACGGATAGTTCTCGGCGGCGATGCCGGCGCGGGTCAGAGCGTTGAAAAGCGTCGATTTGCCGACATTAGGCAGGCCGACGATGCCGCATTGCAGAGCCATGGGAATCCTATACGTATCAAGGCGCTATGCGCCCAATGTGAGTGCGGTACATCTTGCCGCCCCGCGCGGGGATGGCGGGTGGCCGCGGGCACTGGCGCGCAAGGCGTGGAGCCGGCGGACTTGCCGGGCGCTTGGTCGCACATGTCCGGAAAAGGCGCATTTTAACCGTTTTGCGCGACTGGGCGCAGGCCGGGACGCCGGGGGTGACCACGGGTGGGCATGCATGCATCACCTGAGTCCTGGCCAGGACTATGTCCCTCAGAATCCACGGAAGTCCGGCACGGCCTGCTTCCATTTTTCTTCGATCTTGCGCAGGTCTTCCCATAACGCCTCGAACACCGCGCTGCCCATAGGCGCGACGCCGTGAGCCAGCGCATTTCGCCCAACATACAACCCCAGCAATTGCTTCAAGCGATTGCTCGCATAGTTGTTGGAGCCCAGCACCTGTATCCAGCGGTTGAGTATCGTCGATATCTTCAGGTATCCCTTCTCTGGCACTTTGGAAAAGTGCTGATGCTGCGATCGCCTTTCGGCAACCCGCCACTGCACATCTCTGCGGATAGCCCCCTCGCATGCCGCCATCAAAGCAAGGGAAGCGAACAGCTCGTGCTCATCCAGTCGCTTCTGGAGGTAGTCCTTCCACTCTGCTTCGGTCATGCCGAAGATGGCGTCATCAGTGATGGCGCTGATCCCCTCGGGACGACTGGGAGCATGGATGTAACGTCCCAAGCACAGGAGTCCGTCCCTCGTGGAAAAGTACCAATCGCGCGCTCTGCCGATGTCGGGAAACATGCTGGCGCCTCAGCTCATGACGTCCGTGAAGAGCCGCCCCAATCCCGCCTCATCCAGGGCATATGACCCTGCCGTCCCTATCGCCGGGAAAACCCGCCATACCCAGTCCCTGTCGTAGGACGGCGTGTGATCAACGGGCGACCGATCCTCGTGGGCATCGAGAGCAATCAGCTTGACCAACTTGAGCGCATGACGAGGTTGCACGTCGACACGGCCATAGCCGCCAATGATCACGCTCCCCTTGGGCTTGAAATCCACCCAAAGTCCGGTAGGCAGCTGGACAGACAAGGACGGCGCATCGTAGTGACCCAGGCGCTCCTCATGCAGTTTGACAACAGGCCTTTCGAAAGCGTCCTGTCTCAGACCGGCCATTTCCAGTTCACGCGCGATCCAGCGGAAAAGCTCATCCAGCTCCCGCAACCATTTCTGACGGCGCTTTGTCCAGTCAACTTGCGCCTGGACAGTAGCAAGCATCCGCTGGTTCTCGATAAACCCCTTCAAGTCGGTCATGATCTCGGCATCTCTTATTGACACTGCTGTGTGGCTCGCTGACTGGCAATCTATCACGCGACACACTCGTGGATAGGTAAACGCCGGGCGGCTCGCCACGCAATCCGGTCTTACCTTGTCATGATGGCACTGCCGAAGCACGACTGCGCCGCGCGCCCACAAGTCCCGCACCAGTGTAGAAAACAAAAAGGCCCGTCGGGAACGCAACGTGCCAGAACTGCCCTACGCTGCCGCCCCCGGCACCCAGCGCATCACCGCCCAGATCAGCACGATCGGCCCCGCGTTGAAGACGGCGTGCAACGCGATGGCCGCGCCGATACCCCTGCGCACCCGCATCCAGCCCAGCGCCAGACCCGTGAGCCATTGCGGCAGCACCAGCAGGGGCAGCAGCCAGTACGGCGTCTTGCTGAAGACGAAATTGCTCAGGTGCACGGCGGCGAAGGTCAGCGTGCCCAGGTGGAACACCAGGCCGAAATGCTTCAGGTAATAGCGACGCCAGGTCGTATCCCAGCCTTGCAGCGGCTGCGCGCGCCGGATCAGCGCCCAGACGGCCAGCAACAGGAACGCGGCCAGCAGCAGCCCGGTCCAGATGCGCGGCCCCCACAGCACCACGGGCACCAGTGCCGGGCACAGCCACAGCGCCTGCCTGGGCCGTCGCAGGCCGTAGCGGAACAGCATTTCCTCGACCAGCGGCGCCCAGATGATGGCGGTCAGCCAGGGGATGTTGGTGGGATCCAGCCTATGCGTGGCCCCCGCGAGTCCGGCGGCGGCGACCGCCACCGGCCCCAGCGCGAACAGGTTCACGCACCACAGCAGCAGCGCCCAGGCCAGCAGCCGGCCGGGACGCACGCCCGGCCAGAAATCACGCCACACGCCGCCGCCCGGTCCGCGCCCCGTCAACCGCGCCGCGTTCGGCCGGCGGATGAAGCGCCAGAAATCGACCAGTTCATCGCGGAAACGCAGTTTGCGGGACGCTGGGACGGCAGGCTGGTCGGACATGGGCATTTCAACGATTCAAGGCGCGGGCTCATCGACCGCGGCGGACGGCCACAATCCCGTTAGGCATCGTTGCCGCTGTGAAGTTGCCGCGTCGCCAGCGGAAAATCGCCGGCCAGCATCGCCGGCACCACGGCGCGGCAGCGGTCGATGACGGCTTCGATCGCCGTCTGCTCTTCGCGGCGCGGCGGGTGCAGGACGAAGTCCGCGACCTGCTGCGCCAGCCCCAGCGTGCGCGGATGGCCGATGCCGATGCGCAGGCGCCAGAAGTTGGGGCTGCCCAGCGCCGCCTGGATGTCCTTCAGGCCGTTGTGGCCGGCGTGCCCGCCGCCCTGCTTGAGTTTCACCTGGCCGGGCATGAGGTCCAGCTCGTCATGCAGCACCAGCACGGCCTCGGGCGCGAGCTTGTAGAAGCGCGCCAGCGCGCCGACCGCCTGGCCGGAACGGTTCATGTAGGTGTTGGGCTTGAGCAGCAGCACGTTGTCCGCGCCCAGCCGGGCCTTGGCGACCATGCCGAAGAACGACTTCTCCAGCGCGAAGGACGCGCGCAGATCATCGGCCAGGTGATCGGCCAGCCAGAAGCCGGCGTTGTGCCGGGTGGTTTCGTAGTCGGGGCCGGGATTGCCCAGCCCGACGATGAGGCGTATGGGAGTAGACATGATGGGGGTGTTTAAACCAAAAAACCCTGCGCATGCAAATGCACGCGCAGGGTTTCGGCGTCAGCCTTGCGCAAGCCCGAGGGCTCGCGGCCTGGCTTAGGCGGCCGGAGCGGCTTCGGCGGCGTCGTCAGCGGCGGCAGCGCCGCCCTTGACCACGGCAGCGGCCAGCAGCGGGTTCGGCTCGCCACCGTGCGGGACGTAGGTCACGCCCTTGGGCAGCTTGATATCGGCCAGGTGGACCGACGCGCCGGGCAGCAGGTCCTTCAGGTCGATTTCGATGAACTGCGGCAGGGCGGCCGGCAGGCAGGTGATTTCCAGCTCGGTCAGCACGTGGCTGATGATCGCGCCGCTCAGCTTGACGGCCGGCGAGACTTCAGCGTTCAGGAAGTGCAGCGGCACCTTGGTGTGCAGGGCCTGGTTGGCGTCCACGCGCTGGAAGTCCACGTGCAGGACTTGCGGCTTGTAGGCGTGCCATTGAACCGAACGCAGCAGGACTTGCTCTTCCTTGGCCGCGCCTTCCAGCGCCATTTGCAGGATGGAAGCGTGGAACTCTTCCTTGCGCAGGGCGTGGTAGATCTCGTTGTGGTCGAGTTCGATGTTCAGGGGGGCAGCCGTACCGCCATAAACGATGGCGGGAACGCGGCCCGCGCGGCGCAGGCGGCGGCTCGCACTCGAACCCTGGACGCTACGCGCAGTGGCATTGAATTTCATGGAAAACTCCAAAAGCAAAAAATGGCGAAACGGGTTCGCCGGTTGTGTTCACGGCGCACAAGATGCGCGCCGTGTTTTTCGCGTCCTGCCGCGACCAGCAAGACGCAAATCCGGATAATGCCGACGGGCCTCAGTCGACGAACAGCGAGCTGACCGATTCGGCGTTCGAGATACGCAGGATGGTCTCGCCCAGCAGCGCCGCGCAGGACAGCTGGCGGATCTTGCCGCTGGCCTGGCCTTCTTCGGACAGCGGGATGGTGTCGGTGACGACCAGCTCGTCCAGGGCCGAGCCCTCGATGCGCTCGATCGCGCCGCCCGACAGCACGGGGTGCGTGCAATACGCGTAGACGGCGCCAGCGCCGCGGTCCTTCAGGGCCTGGGCCGCCTTGCACAGCGTGCCGGCGGTGTCGACCATGTCGTCCATGATGATGCAGGTGCGGCCGTCGACTTCACCGATGATGTTCATCACTTCCGACACGTTGGCGCGCGGACGACGCTTGTCGATGATGGCCAGGTCGGCTTCGAGTTGCTTGGCCAGCGCGCGGGCCCGCACCACGCCGCCGATGTCCGGGGACACGACGACCAGGTTCGAGAAGTTGCGGCGCCAGATGTCGCCCAGCAGGATCGGACCCGCGTAGATGTTGTCCACGGGGATGTCGAAGAAGCCCTGGATCTGGTCGGCGTGCAGGTCCATCGTCAGGACCCGGTCCACGCCGGCCACTTGCAGCATGTTGGCCACGACCTTGGCCGAGATCGCGACGCGCGCCGAGCGCGGGCGACGGTCCTGGCGGGCGTAGCCGAAATAGGGAATGGCGGCGGTGATGCGACCGGCCGAGGCGCGGCGCAGGGCATCGACCATCACCATGATTTCCATCAGGTTGTCGTTGGTGGGCGCACAGGTGGGCTGCAGTACGAAGACGTCCTTGCCGCGCACGTTCTCGTTGATCTCGACCATCACCTCGCCGTCCGAGAAGCGACCCACGGTCATCTTGCCCAGGGACATGTCGAGGTGGTTGACTACGTCCACGGCCAGCCGAGTATTGGCGGTGCCCGTGAAGATCATGAAACTATCGTTTGCCATGATGGATGATGCGATGGTCGTTTGAAACAGACGCGAACGGGGTGAGGCGGGGTGATGCGAGGTGTTGCGCTACAGCAGAACCTGACCGGAAAACAAAAAAGCTGCTGAACCGGGGCCAGTGTCTGACAGGCGTGTTCAACAGCTTTTTTATGTATTCGGCTGGCTGGGGAGGAAGGATTCGAACCTTCGCATGCCGGAATCAAAATCCGGTGCCTTAACCAGCTTGGCGACTCCCCAACTATCTTGCAATCCAATCCCGCAGTGGGTGTTCAGCTAATCCGGCGCAAGCCTGAACCAACCGAAACCGTGGATGAGCGGTTTGCTGAAAACTATTTGTTTTAACAGCGCCGCGCATTGTAGCGGTAATTTCCGTTTTCGCCAAAACGGCTTCGGAAAGTTTGGAGTATTCGGCGAACAAACACGCACCAGACCCCGACATACGAACATGTATTCCATGTTCAGTAAGCCACCGCGATGCCCTGAGAACCTCAGGATAAAGACGGTAAACCACCGGCTCCAGATCATTTCTGCCAAAAAATTCGAAGCTGGCGGGCCTGGCGTTTAGACCAGATCCCGCTTCGCTTTCAGTGCAATTTTCGGCGCAGAAAGTAGGCGAAGCAAGAAAGTCCGCTATTGTGATCGAAGAAGTATCCCTTGTCAAATCCTCTGCGGAAAAAATTCCAACAGTCGGCACGCTGGCATCCGGCTGGGCCACCAGATAGGCGCGCTCGGGCAGCGCCACCGCGCTGAGATCCTCGCCCACGCCCTGGGCAAAGGCCGATTGCCCGAACACGAACACGGGCACGTCCGCGCCCAGCGGCAGCGCCAGGTCCATCAGCTCGCGCCGGCTTAGATTCGTGCCCCAGAGACGATTCAGCGCGATCAGCGTGGAGGCCGCGTCGCTGGAGCCGCCGCCCAGGCCACCGCCCTGCGGGATGCGCTTTTCCAGGCTGATCTGCGCCCCCTGGCGCGTGCCGGTGGCGCGTTGCAGCGCGCGCGCGGCGCGCACCGTCAGGTCCTGGTCCTCGGGCACGCCGGGCAGGTCGGTGGCGCGGCTGATGACGCCGTCGGCGCGCGTCTCGACATGCAGCGTGTCGCAGAGGTCGATGAAGCGGAACACAGTCTGCAGCAGGTGGTAGCCGTCGGCGCGCCGCCCCACGACATGCAGGAACAGGTTGAGCTTGGCGGGCGCGGGTACGTCGTAGAGAGTCACGGGAATCGGCCGGAACGGATGCGATTCCCGGATTTTAGCCAGCGCGCTCAGGCCAGCTGCGGCGTGGCGCCGGACGCGCCCTGCAATGGCGCGGCCTGCGCCTCGATCACCTGCCCGCCGGGCAGCTTGAACACCGACACCGCGTCCGCAAGCTGGCGCGCCTGCTCCTCCAGCGCGCCGGCCGCGGCGGCGGCCTGTTCCACCAGCGCCGCGTTCTGCTGCGTCACATTGTCCATCTGCGCGACGGCGCGGTTGACCTGATCGATGCCGCTGGACTGCTCTTCGGACGCGGCCGAGATCTCGCCCATCAGGCTGGTGACGCGCTGCACGGAATCCTCGATCTCGCGCATGGTGGCGCCGGCCCGCTCGACCTGGGCCGAGCCCACGCCGACCTTCTGCGTGGAGTCCTCGATCAATTGCTTGATCTCCTTGGCCGCCGCGGCGCTGCGCTGGGCCAGCGTGCGCACCTCGCTCGCGACCACGGCGAAGCCCTTGCCCTGCTCGCCCGCGCGCGCCGCTTCCACGGCCGCGTTCAGCGCCAGGATATTGGTCTGGAAGGCAATGCCGTCGATCACGCCGACGATATCGGCGATGCGCGCCGAGCTGCCGGAAATGGCGCGCATGGTCTCGACCACGCCGGCCACCGCCTCGCCGCCACGCCGCGCGACCGCTGCCGATTCGCCCACCATGCGGTTGGCCTCGTGCGCGATGCCCGCGTTCTGCTTCACGGTGGAAGCCAGTTCCTCCATGCTGGCCGCGGTCTGCTCCAGCGACGCGGCCTGCTGTTCGGTGCGGCTGGAAAGATCGGCATTGCCCGAGGAGATTTCGCGCGCGCCCACATGGATCTCATCCACGCCGCGACGCACCGAGGACACCGTGCGGACCAAGCCGTCCTGCATGCTCTTGAGCGCCGTCAGCAAGGCGCCGATCTCGTTGCGGCCGCGATCCGCCACGCGGCGCGTGAGGTCGCCCTCGGCGATGCGCCTGAATATCTCGCCCGCCTCCAGCAGCGGCCGCACGATCATGCGCCGGATCAGCACGTGGGCGCCGACCGCCATGACCAGCCCCACGATCAGGAAGCCCGCCAGCACGTAGACGAACAGCGACTGGAACAGCGAGATCTCTTCCATCACGCCCTGCCCTGCCTCCTCGGCGCGGCGCATGAAGGCGTCGCGCTCGTTGACCAGGATCTCCTGCGCCTGCTGCGTGGCGGGCTTGCCGTAGGCGTCGGCGTCGCCGCCCTCCAGCGCCTTGCCCAGGGACTGCAGATTGCCGCTGAAGGTGGTGTAGGCCTCGATCAGATCCGCCGAGGCGGTTTTCTCTTCGGCGCTAAGGCCGCTGGCGAATCCCTGGAAATTGCGGTCGCCGGCGGCGATGCGCTGACGCGCCAGCCGCAATGCGGTGGTGTCGCCCGGGTTGCCCTTGGCCACGCGGGCGGCGTAGCGGGTCAGGTCGGTGCGCGCCGCGACCAGCGACAGCGCGGCGGAATTGACGGCATTGACCTGCTCCGAGGACAGACGATAAAGCTGTCCGACATCCTGATTGGTCTGCCGCAGGGCGACGAAGCCCATGCCTCCGACCAGCAACTGGAAGGTGAAGAAGGTCGCGATGATTCCCAGCAGTATCGTCGCGACGCGGGTATTCCTGAACATGGGCAATTCTCCGTAGGGGCGGCGGCTTGGTTCGACGCCGGTCTTGCGGTCCGTCCGGGCTCGTAGCCCGAACGGGCATGAGGAGAATTATTCAACTTCGACGAAATATTTCTATCAGTAACAATACTGATTTCCTTCTTTTTATTGCATCGGTGAAATCTCTTTGTCGTCCAGGACAGCCCTCATGCTGCCTTCAGACCAGCCCTTCGCAACCCTTGTCGGAGAAGGGCAAAACAGACACGCACGACAGCCAGGCGGCATGGCAAACAAAAGGCGCCCCATGGGGCGCCTTGTTCCTGGCATGCGCAGCCGCGCACGATGCGTCAGGGCTGGTTGACCACCAGCCGCACCAGGATGCGACGCCCGGGCTCCTGCCGCTCCATCACCAGCAGCATCGGCCCCTTCGTGTCATAGCGCGACAGACGCACGCGCCAGCCGCCCTGCTCGAAGCCGGCCGGACGGCCCAGTTCATCGCGCGACAACTCGCCCGGCTCGGGTTCGGCGGGCAGCTTGCCGCGCAGCCAGTCGCGCAGGCCCGCCACCGGCATGCTGCTGCCCAGCGCGTCCTCGGCCAGCGCGTCGGGGTTGTCCGCCACCAGACGGGTGCCATCGGCCTTGGTCAGGCTGGCGCTGCCGGGCTGGCCTTCGACGCGGGCCTCGGTGGAGCCCAGCGGATTGGTCAGGTCCAGCACGTAGCGGCGACCGTCGTCGGACCAGGAGAAACCGCCCTGCACGGCATTCTGCTTGCCGCTTTCCTCGTTGACCGTGATGGCGAAGCGCCCGATGCGCGAAAACGCGTCGGGCCCGATGCCCTCGATGGGCTTGGGCGTGGTGGTGCAGGCCGCCAACGTGAACGCCAGCATGGCCATCAAGGCCCCGCGCAGCCACGCCGACGCGTCGCGCCAGCGGAGCATGACAGCCGTGGTCAAAGCGCGACCCCCAGCCGCTTGATCGTGTCGAGCAGGGCGCGGTTGGTCGGGTCCTTGAGCTTGGCGCCGCGCAGCAGCTCCACCGCCTGGTCGCGCTTGCCCTGGCTCCACAGCACTTCGGCCAAGTGGGCGGCGATGTCGGCCTCGGGACGCGTGCTGTAGGCGCGGCGCAGGTATTCGGCCGCGGCGGCCTGGTCGCCCATGCGGAACTTGACCCAGCCCATGCTGTCCAGGATGAACGGATCGTTGGGCGCCAGCTCCAGCGCCTGCGTGATCAGGTCCAGCGCCTCGGGCAGCCGCTGGTTGCGGTCGGCCAGCGTGTAGCCCAGCGCGTTGTAGGCGTGGGCATGGTCCGGGTCCAGCGCGATGACCTGGCGCAGCAGGCGCTCCAGGTCGGCCACGCGGTCCTGGCGCTCGTACAGCATGGCCAGCTCGTACTTGATTTCCACCGTATCGGGCAGATCGCGGTCGGCGGCCTCCAGCACCGCCACCGCCTGACCGACGCGGTCGGCGTCGCGCAGGATCTGCGCCTTGGTCAGCACGCCCTGGGTGCGCTCTTCCTCGTCCTGCGGGCCGGCGGCGTCGATCATGGACAGGGCGTCGTCGACGCGGCCTTCCTTGGCGCGCAGCGCGGCCTGGCGCATGCGCACGGAGTAACGCAGCGTGGGATCCTCGATGCGACCGAGTTCGTTGATCGCCTCGTCATAGCGGCCCTGGTCCTCGGCGATGCGCGACAGCAGCACGTGCGCATCGGCCGCCGCCGCGCCGGCGTCGGTGGCGCCGGGCACCGTGGCCCGCTGGCGCTGGTTCTGCACGTCCAGGTACTGCTGCAACAGGGTGCGGGCCTGCTGCAGCTGGCCCGCCTTGTAGGCCAGCTGGGCCTGCATGAAGAGCAGGTCGAAGTCCTCGGGCGAGCGGCGCGACATGGCCTGCAGCTCAGCCAGCGCGGCGTTGTAATCGCCGCTGTCGGCCAACTGGCCGGCCAGCATCAGGCGCACCTTGCGCGCGTTCGGATTACGCGCGATATAGGCGCGCGCCTCGGTCTGGGCGCGCTGCGGGTCGACCTTGAAACCGTACTCCAGCACGCGCTGGGCGGCGGGTTCGGACTTGGGATCGGCCGCCAGCGCGGCCCGCGCCTCCTGTGCCGCGCGCTCGTCGTCGCCGGCCGCGTTGGCCACGTCGGCCAGCGCCATGTGGGCGGCGGGCAGCTTGCGCACGCCGTCGCTGAAGGATTCGTCCAGGATGCGCAGGGCCAGCCTGCGGTCATTCAGGCGGCTGAGGACGGCCAGGGCCTGGCCGATGGCGGCGGGCTTGTCGCGCGAGGCGTCGATGCGGTTGCGCAGCGCCTGCGACAGGCCACGGGTCTGGCCGTTGGCCGCCGCCAGCGCCAGCTCGGTGGAACTGGCCTCGAGGTCGTTGGGCGACAGGCGCGCCCACACCCGGGCCGCGTCCAGGGCGCCGGGCAGGTTGCCGCCCGCCAGCTGGAATTCCAGCGCGCGGCGCGCCAGGCGGGGGTCGCCGGTGTCGCGCGCCAGGCCGACCATGGTGGTGGCGGCCGTGCCGTACATGCCGCGCTGGGCGGCGATCTCGGACGCGAGCACTCTATAGAAGATGTCGGCGGTCAGCGACACATAGGGCAGTTGGCCGGCCCGCAGGCGGATCACTTCGGTTTCCGCCTGACGGGTCTGGGGGGCCATGCGCGGGCCCGTCGCGTCCCGCGTCCGGCCGTCCGCCGCCTGGGCCAGCGTTGACGCCAGAGCAAGCGCCAATGCGGCGATACCGATATTCATTTGTTTGATAGACGACTTCACGCGGCCCGTCCGGTTGATGGCACAATCTTCGAACACCAATTGTTGATCTTACACTGGCTCATGCCGGAACTGCCCGAAGTCGAAACCACGCGTCGGGGAATAGACGCCGTCATCACCGGCCGCAAGCTCGCCCGGCTGGTCATCCATGAAGCCCGCATGCGCTGGCCCATTCCGCCCGATCTGCCCGGCCTGCTGGCCGGACGCGAGGTGCTGGAATGCGCGCGCCGCGGCAAGTACCTGCTGCTGCGCTTCGAGCATGGCACCCAGATCGTGCATCTGGGCATGTCGGGCTCGCTGCGCAGCGTCGCGCCGGGCGAATTCCTGCGCAAGCACGACCACGTCGAATGGATCTTCGACCAGGCGGTGCTGCGGCTGCACGACCCGCGCCGCTTCGGCGCGGTGCTGTGGCACGCCGCCGGCGACGGCCCGATCGAGGCGCATCCGCTGCTGGCCAAGCTGGGCATCGAGCCCTTCGACCCGCGCTTTGACGGCGCCTGGCTGCATCGGCATTTCCAGCGCCATGGCGCGGCCATCAAGCAGGTGCTGCTGGCCGGCGCGGCTGTCGTCGGCGTGGGCAATATCTACGCATCCGAAAGCCTGTTCCGCGCCCGCATCAACCCGAAGACGCCGGCCAACAAGCTGTCGCCCGCCCGCTGCGACCGGCTGGCCGAGTGCGTGCGCGCCACGCTGGCCGACGCCCTGACCTCGGGCGGCAGTACCTTGCGCGACTATGTGGGCGCCACCGGCGAGCCGGGCGCCTACTTCGAGATCCACGCCGCCGTCTATGAACGGGAAGGCCAGCCCTGCCGGGTCTGCGGCACTCCGATCAAACGGATCGTCCAGGGGCAGCGGGCTACCTATTACTGCCCCAAATGTCAGAAGGTGTAACCCACCCCGAAAGGTGTGCCCCCCTGAAGCGCTGCGCGCTTCCCCCAGGGGAGCGCCACCGCGGACCGGCAGACGAGCTCCACCCCGAGCGCTGCGCGCTCCCCTCAAGGGGCGCCGCCGCGGACCGGCAAAGCCGGATCCGCGCGGCCCCGGTTGGGACGGCTTGGGGGAGGGACGCGGGCTCCACCCTCGCCCGCCATGTCTTGCGGTGCGATGGAGGTTTGTGAGAGTTTGTTTATAGCAAACGTATTGCACAAACACTAACGCCGGACTATAGTCCTTCCACACCCTATTCCTATAAAACCGTGGAAGGAGCCCCCATGAGCAAGCAATTCGCCTCGCACGCCGACCTGGAAGACAAGGTCGTTTCGTTCGAAAAACTGTCCGACAACGCCTATGCCTACACCGCCGAAGGCGATCCCAATACGGGCGTGATCATCGGCGACGAGGCCGTCATGGTGGTCGACACCCAGGCCACCCCGGTCATGGCCCAGGACGTGATCCGCCGCATCCGCGAAGTGACCGACAAGCCGATCAAGTACGTGCTGCTGTCGCACTACCACGCCGTGCGCGTGTTCGGCGCGTCCGCCTACCAGGCCCAGGAAATCCTGGCCAGCCGCGACACCTATGACCTGATCGCCGAGCGCGGCGAGCAGGACAAGGCCAGCGAGATCGGCCGTTTCCCGCGCCTGTTCCGCAACGCCGAATCGATTCCGCCGGGCCTGGTCTGGCCGTCCATGACCTTCAAGGGCGAAATGACCGTCAACCTGGGCAACCTGGAAGTCCAGCTGCTGCAGGTCGGCCGTGGCCACACCAAGGGCGACACCATCGCCTGGCTGCCCGAGCAGAAGATCCTGTTCGCCGGCGATCTGGTCGAATACCAGTCCACGCCCTACTGCGGCGACGCCTATTTCCGCGACTGGCCCTCGACGCTGGACGCGCTGTCCGGCTTCAACGCCGAGAAGATGGTGCCCGGCCGCGGCCCGGCCCTGAAGAACGCCGAGGAAGTCCGCAAGGGTCTGGCCTGCACCCGCGCCTTCCTGACCGACCTGTACAGCGCCGTGAACCGTGGCGTGGCCGAGGGCAAGGACCTGAAGACCATCTACCGCGAGGTCTACGACTTCATGAAGCCGCGCTACAGCGACTGGGTGATCTTCGACCACTGCATGCCGTTCGACGTGTCGCGCGCCTATGACGAGGCCCAGGGCATCACGCATCCGCGCATCTGGACCGACAAGCGCGACCTGGAGATGTGGCAACAGCTGGAAGGCTGAGCCCGCGACCGCCCCGCCGGGGCGGCGCCCTCCCCGTCCGGCGCCGCCGGACCTTGCCCGCAAGACCGGCGGCCGCGCGCCCGGCAAGAAGGCCCGCGCCGCCCGATGGAAAAACAAGACCCCACACAGGAGACAACCGTGGGAGACATCGACTACCAGGCGATGGAGTTCGCCTATGAGAAGCGCGCCGAGCAGGACGCCGGCGCGCCCGCCCGGCACCCCGTGGTGGTGGTGGGCGCCGGCCCGGTCGGCCTGACCACCGCGCTGGACCTGGCCCGCCGCGGCCTGCGCGTGGTGGTGCTGGACGACGATTACCGGCTGTCGACCGGCTCGCGCGCCATCTGCTTCTCCAAGCGCACGCTGGAAATCTGGGACCGCCTGGGCGTGGGCCAGCGCATGACCGACAAGGGCGTGTCCTGGAACGTCGGCAAGGTCTTCTTCCGCGAGCAGGAAGTCTGGCGCTTCGACCTGCTGCCCGAGCCCGGCCACCGCCGCCCCGCCTTCATCAACCTGCAGCAGTACTACGCCGAGGGCTTCCTGTACGAGCAGGCCCGCGCCGAGCCGAACATCGACCTGCGCTGGAAAAACAAGGTCGCCGGCCTGGAACAGGACGCCGACGGCGTGGCTGTCAGCATCGAGACGCCCGAAGGCCCCTACACGCTGCGCGCCGACTGGCTGATCGCCTGCGACGGCGCGCGCTCGCCGGTGCGCAAGCTGATCGGCCAGGAAAGCCACGGCCGCATCTTCCGCGACCGCTTCCTGATCGCCGACGTGAAGATGAAGGCCGATTTCCCGGCCGAGCGCTGGTTCTGGTTCGACCCGCCCTTCCACCCCAATCAGTCCGTGCTGCTGCACATGCAGCCGGACAACGTCTGGCGCATCGACTTCCAGCTGGGCTGGAACGCCGATCCCGTCGAGGCGGTCAAGCCCGAGAACGTGCTGCCGCGCATCCGCGCCCTGCTCGGGCCCGACACCCAGTTCGACCTGGAATGGGTCAGCGTCTACACCTTCGCCTGCGAGCGCATGGACGCGTTCCGCCATGGTCGCGTGGTCTTCGCCGGCGACTCGGCGCACCGCGTCTCGCCCTTCGGCGCGCGCGGCGCCAACAGCGGCGTGCAGGACGCCGAGAACCTGGCCTGGAAACTCAAGCTGGTGACCGACGGCCTGGCGCCCGAAACGCTGATCGACACCTACAGCGCCGAGCGCGAGCACGCCGCCGACGAGAACATCCTGAACTCGTCCCGCGCCACCGATTTCATCACGCCCAAGAGCGAGATCAGCCGCAGCTTCCGCAACGCGGTGCTGAACCTGGCCAAGACCCATCCCTTCGCGCGCTCGCTGGTCAACAGCGGCCGCCTGTCGCTGCCCGCGACCTACGCCGATTCGCCGCTGAACACGCCGGACACGGCGGCCTTCTCCGGCCGCATGCGGCCCGGCGCCGTGGCGCTGGACGCGCCGGTGCGCGCCGGCGGCGAGCCGGGCTGGTGGCTGTCGCAGCTGGACGGCGATTTCGTGCTGGCGCTGTTCTGCCCCGATCAATTGCCCGACGCCGCCACGCTGCGCGCGCTGGCCGCGCTGCGCCTGGCGCCGGTGCCGGTCAAGGCCGTGCTGGTCGCCGGTCCGCAGTGCGACGCCGCCGGCGCGCCGACCGACATCACGGTGGTGAGCGACGCCGACGGCCTGCTGGCAGCCCGCTATGACGCGCGCCCCGGCACCGCCTACCTGATCCGTCCCGACCAGCACATCGCGGCGCGCTGGCGCGCCTTCGACGGCGCCGCCGTCGCGGCCGCGCTGAATCGCGCCATCGGCCGCGCCTGAGCCACCGGAGCAATGCACATGCTGATTACCGACACCAACCTGGCCTCGCCCGATGATTTCTACGAGGCGCTGATCGACACGCACCGCGACCTGAGCCTGGAGCAAAGCCAGGAACTGAACGCGGCGCTGATCCTGCTGCTGGCCAACCACCTGGGCGACATGGACGTGCTGCGCGAGGCGCTGCGGCAGGCGCGCGCCTCCGTCATGCCCGCCTGAGCGCCCCCGGGACCGTTGCCGCGCCACGCGGCGACGGTCCCGTTCCATTTCGCGCGCGGACTATCGGCCCACCGCGAACGTATCCACGATCAAGCCGCGCAGCCAGAGATTGCCGCCGTCGCGGTCATAGCGGCGCTGCCAGTACATATTGGTCTGCAAGGCCGGCACCTTCAGCGGCGGCGTCAGGAAGCGCAGGCCGAAGGGCGGCGCCGCGCTGGCTGCCAGTTTTTCGGGCACGGTGGCCAGCAGGTTCGTCGTGCTGACGATGTACGGCACCGCCGAAAAATGCGGCACGCTGAAATGCTCGGCCATGTCCAGGCCGGCGCGCTCCATCGACTGGTTCACCTGCCCATAGGGCGCGGCGCGCGACACGATCAGGTGGCGCTCGGCGCGGAACGCCTTCAGGCCCATGCCGGCGTGCGCCGTGGGATGGGCCTGGCGGAACAGCGTGGCATAGCCCTGCCGGAACAGCATGCGCTGCATCACGCCCGCCCCCATGTCGTCGAACGCGCCGATGGCCAGGTCCACGCGCCCGGCCTCCATCTCCCGCGCCAGCTCCGCGCCCTGCATGCGCACCGAATCGATGCGCGCCTGCGGCGCGACCTGGGCGCAGACCTCGATCAGGCGAGGCATGAAATGGATCTCGCCCACGTCCGTCATGGCCACGCGGAAGCGCCGCATGCTGGCGGCCGGATCGAAGGCGTCCTGATCCTGCAAGGCCCCGGCCAGCAGCGCCAGCGCCTCGCTCACCGGCCCTGCCAGGCGCTGCGCGCGCGGCGTGGGCTGCATGCCCTGGGCGGTGCGCACGAACAGCTCGTCGCCGAACGCCTGCCGCAGGCGGCGCAAGGCATTGCTGACGGCGGGCTGGGACAGGTCCAGCCGGCGCGCGACGGAAGAGATGTTGCGGTCCTCCAGCAGATGCTGGAACAGCAGCAGCAGATTCAGGTCCACGTCGCGCAAGCCGGCCATCATGCCCCCTACTATTCACAAAATTTATAGTCCCTATTTTTACATTCCCGTAGCCCAATGGGGAGATTTTTCCGAAAATGGCGTATCGATCACGATAGTCCGGACCGCGCGGCCATGCACCGCGCGCCGCCACCAGGAGGATTCCATGGAACTGCAATACCAGACCGGCTTTGGCAACGACTGCGCCACCGAGGCGCTGCCCGGCGCCCTGCCGCAAGGCCGCAACTCGCCGCAGCAGTGCCCCTACGGCCTGTACGCCGAACAGCTGTCCGGCACCGCCTTCACCGCGCCGCGCGCCGAGAACCGCCGTTCCTGGCTGTACCGGATCCGCCCCGGCGCGCAGCACAAGCCGTTTGAGCGCCATGACGGCGCCGCAGGCTGGCTGAGCACCTTCGGCGAAGGCCCCGTCACGCCCAACCAGCTGCGCTGGAGCCCGCTGCCGATCCCGACCGCGCCCACCGACTTCCTCGACGGCGTGAAGACCTTCGGCGGCAACGGCGGCCCCGACGAGCAAGGCGGCGTGGGCATCCACCTGTACGCGGCCAACCGAAGCATGAAGGGCCGCTATTTCTACAACGCCGACGGCGAGCTGATGCTGGTGCCGCAACAAGGCCGCCTGCGCCTTGCCACCGAGCTGGGCCTGATCGACCTGGAACCGCTGGAGATCGCGGTCATCCCGCGCGGCGTGCGCTTCCGCGTCGAGCTGCTCGACGACACTGCGCGCGGCTACATGCTGGAGAACTTCGGCGCGGCGCTGCGCCTGCCGGAACTGGGCCCGATCGGCTCGAACTGCCTGGCCAACTCGCGCGACTTCAAAACGCCCGTGGCCTGGTATGAAGACGTGGAAGGCGACTTCGAGCTGATCGCCAAGTTCACCGGCGGCTTCTGGCGCGCGTCCATCGGCCATTCGCCGCTGGACGTGGTGGCCTGGCACGGCACGCACGCGCCCTACAAGTACGACCTGCGCAACTTCAACACCATCGGCTCGATCAGCTACGACCATCCCGATCCGTCGATCTTCACGGTGCTGACCGCCCCGTCCGACACCCCGGGCACGGCCAACATGGACTTCGCCATATTCCCGCCGCGCATCCTGGCGATGGAAAACACCTTCCGTCCGCCCTGGTTCCACCGCAACATCGCCAGCGAATTCATGGGCCTGATCCAGGGCGTGTACGATGCCAAGGCCGACGGCTTCGCGCCCGGCGGCGCCAGCCTGCACAACTGCATGAGCGGCCACGGCCCGGACGCCGAGACCTTTGAAAAGGCCTCGCACGCCGACACCAGCGCCGCGCATTACATCCGCGACACCATGGCCTTCATGTTCGAGACGCGCCGCGTGATCCGCCCGACCGCCCAGGCCCTGGCCTCGGTAGAATTGCAGGGCGACTACTACCGCTGCTGGCAGGACATCAAGAAGCACTTCGATTCGAGCAAGGCGTAACGCGCAGGCACCGCCTCGCGCGCCCGCGGCGATGAGCGCAAGCTCATCGCCGTTTGGCTTTTGGATTTTCCGCCGCCCGGCCCCACCCATAACCACATCGCAAGAGACATCCCGACCATGAGCACGACGATCAACGAAACCCACGACCCGTCCCTGAAGAGCTGGATCGCCAGCGCCAACAGCGCGACCACGGATTTCCCGGTGCAGAACCTGCCCTACGCGTCGTTCCGCCGCAAGGGCTCGCAGGAAGCCTTCCGCCCCGGCGTCGCGATCGGCGACCAGATCCTGGACCTGGCCGCGCTGGCCGCCCAAAAACCCTTCGAGGACAAGGCCGCCGAAGCGCTGGCCGCCTGCACGGGCGACAGCCTGAACGCGCTGATGGCGCTGGGCCAGCCGCACTGGAGCGCGCTGCGCCTGGCGCTGTCGCGCGCCCTGCGCGAAGGCGCCGCGCTGCGCGCGACCATCGAGCCGCTGCTGGTGGCCCAGGCCGACGCCGAGTACGCCACGCCCGCCCGCATCGGCGACTACACCGACTTCTATATCTCGCTGCACCACGCCACCGCCGTGGGCAAGCAGTTCCGTCCCGACAATCCCCTGCTGCCGAACTACAAGTGGGTGCCCATCGGCTATCACGGGCGCGCCTCCAGCATCGGCGTGGACCAGAAGTTCGCGCGCCCGGTCGGCCAGACCCGCCCGCTGAACGAAGGCGAGGCGCCGCAATTCGGCCCCTGCTCGCGCCTGGACTATGAACTGGAACTGGGCATCTTCGTCGGTACCGGCAACGCCCAGGGCGACCGCATCGCGCTGGCCGACGCCGAATCGCATGTGTTCGGCCTGTGCATCCTGAACGACTGGTCGGCGCGCGACATCCAGGCCTGGGAATACCAGCCGCTGGGCCCCTTCCTGGCCAAGAACTTCGCCTCGACGATCTCGCCGTGGATCGTGACCATGGAAGCGCTGGAGCCGTTCCGCACGCAGTGGAACCGCGCCGCGTCCGACCCGCAGCCCATGCCCTACCTGTCCTCGGACGCGAACCGCGCCAAGGGCGCCTTCGACGTGCGCATGCAGGTGCTGCTGACCACCGAGAAGTCGCGCGCCGAAAAGCAGGCGCCAGCGCCGCTGTCGGCCAGCAACTTCCGCGACGCCTACTGGAACGTGGCGCAGCTGATCACGCACCACACGGTCAACGGCTGCAACCTGCAACCGGGCGACATGCTGGGCACCGGCACGCTGTCCGGCCCGCTGCCCGCCGAGGCCGGCTCGCTGCTGGAGCTGACCCAGGGCGGCAAGACGCCGATCGAGCTGCCGTGGGGCGAGAAGCGCACCTTCCTGCAGGACGGCGACCAGATCCTCATGCGCGCCGAATGCGTGAAGGCGGGCTATCCGCGCATCGGCTTCGGCGAGAGCGCGGGCACGGTGCTGCCGGCGCGCGCGTAAGCGGCGCGGGCCATCAGGATCGAGGCGTGGCGGCGTCCCGCGCCGTCAAGGCCTCGATTTCCTCGTCCTTGGCCTGCCACTGCTGGCCCAGCCAGTGGTGGAATTCCGCGCGGAAGGCCTTGTCGCGACTATAGTCGGCTTCGCAGAATGCCTGCGGCACGGGCAACTGGCGCATGCGCACCCGCACCGCGCCCGCGCGGCCACAAGCCAGGTCCCAGAAGCTGGGCGCTCCATCCGGATAGGCGATGGTGACGTCGATCATCGAACGGAAGCGCGCGCCCATGGCGTTGAGCGCCACCGCCATCCCGCCTGCCTTGGGCTTGAGCAGATGGCGGTACGGCGCTCCCTGGGCATCGCGCTTGGCCTCTGAAAACCGGGTGCCTTCGGCGAAGATCATCACGCTGGTCGGCACCAGCGAGAACTTCTCGCACGCGCGCCGGGCGGCTTCCTGGTCCTGCCGTCCCAGGGCCGGATTGCGGCGCAGATCGGCCTTGCCGTGGCGCTTCATGAACGGGAAATCCAGCGCCCACCACGCCAGCCCTATCACCGGCACGTAGATGAGCTGCTGCTTGAGAAAAAACTTCAGCAGCGGAATGCGCCGGTTCAACGTGGCTTGCAGCACGAAGATGTCCACCCAGGACTGGTGATTGCAATTGACCAGATACCAGTCCGCGTAGCGCAGGCCGGTATTGCCCTGCACGTCCCAGGGCTCGCGCTGGATGCGCTCGAACCAGCAGCTGTGGCAGCTGACCCAGGCCGTGGCGATGCCGTTGAGCAGCGGATCGATGCGCCGTCGGACCGCCGCGAAAGGCAGCAGCAGCTTCAGCAGGGCCAGGGGAAACAGCAGCAGGCACCAGAACAGCGTGCTGGCGACCAGCAACAGCGTGCTGATCGCGCCGGTCAGCCATGCCAGGCGGCCGCGCGGCACCGGCCAGGGGCGATGCCGCCGCGCGGCCGGCCGGGATGCGGATGCCTCGGAGGCTTCGGGCGCATCCGCGGCGCGGGCGGGCGCCGGATCGGGAAGAGGATCAGGAAAAGTCATGAGCGCCAGTGTGCGAGGGTGCGCCCGCGGCCGGCTTGCGCAGAATCAAGCCGGTCTCAGGCGCCATCGGGGGGAAATCAAGGCAGACGGTATTTTTCCTCGCGGTAGACCCAGCTGGCCCATAGCGCGTGCGCCAGCGCCTCCTTGGACAGCGCCTCGTCCACCGGCTCCACCGGTTCATAGGTCTCGTCCTGTCCGACCGGGGCGGCGCGATACCTGAATTCGCGCGGCGCCTTGGCCGGCTCCAGCACCAGCAGCTTGTCACCCTGCAAATAACCGAAGTTGTCGGCGTACTGCATCAGCGCGCGGTTCGGATCGCGCTGCGTCAGGTCGGCGCCCAGCATGGGATTGACGTTGTCCAGCCCGATCAGCGACAGCAGCGTGGGACCCATGTCGATCTGGCTGACCAGCCGCTCGTCCTGGCGCGGCGCGATGCCAGCGCCCAGGATCAGCGCGGGAATCTGGAAATGCCTCACCGGCACGGGAATGGAGCCGTAGACGCGCGAATCATGGTCGGCGATCACCAGGAACACGGTGTTGTTCCAGTACGGCGCCTGGCGCGCCTTATCGAAGAACTGCCCCAGCGCCCAGTCGGCGTAGCGCACGGTGTTGTCCACGCTGGCGGGATCGCCCACCGGCTGGATGCGACCGGCGGGGTATTCCCACGGCGAATGGTTGCTGACCGAGAAGGCCAGCGTGAACACCGGCTTGTCGCCGTCCGCGCGCAGCAGCCGATCGACCTGATTGAACATGTCCTCGTCGGACGCGCCCCAGGATCCCTCGAACACCGGATTCACGAACTTGGGACGGTCCACCACCTCGTTGAAACCATTGCCCAGGAAGAAGGCGCGCATATTGTCGAAGTGCGCCTCGCCGCCATACACGAAGCGCGACTGGTAGCCATGCTTGCCCAGCACCTGCGCCAGCGTGAAGAAGCCGGTCTGCGAGCGCGGCAGCTTCACCACCGCGTCGGCCACGCTGGGCAGGAAGCCCGCAGTCACGGCCTCGATGCCGCGCACCGAGCGCGTGCCGGTGGCATAGGCCCGGTGGAACATCCAGCCTTCCTTGCCCAGCCGGTCGATGTTGGGCGTGAGGTCGCGCCCGCCCAGGCTGCCGACATACTGCGCGCCCAGGCTTTCCTGCAGGATGATGACCAGATTGAGCGGCTTGTCGCGGCGCACGCTGGCCTTCTGCTCGTGCAGGCTGGGATAGCGCGGATCCAGCGGCGGGCCTTCCATGCCGGCCTTGGCTCGCACGATGGCGTTCATCTCGTCCACCGCCATCTTCGGGTACATGGCCGCCGACGAACGCTCGTCGCGCATGCGGTACGCGGCGTCGAACACGCTGTACAGCGAATTGAGCGCCAGCGCGTTCATCAACGAATCCGAGCTGTAGGCCACCTTGGCCGGGTTGATGGGGCGATGCTCCAGCGTGCCGCGCGCGCCCAGCACCACCAGCGCCAGGATCAGCAGCGAGGCCAGCGGCCGCTTCCACCAGGACATGAACGGATCGCGCACCCGCGTCGGGAACAGCCTGACCGACAGCCAGGCCGCCACCAGCAACACGACCAGCGCGGCCAGCAGCACGCCCTTGTAGCCCTGCCACAGCATGGCCCCGACTTCCTTCGGGTTCAGCAGATAGATGAAGTACAGGCGGTTCGGGCGCGTGTCGTATTCGGCGATGAACTGCGGCGTGGAAACTTCCAGCAACACGTACAGCATCCACCAGACGCGGAACCACCAGGCGGTCGCGCGCGCGGCCCAGGCGCGGTGGCCGAACCACGGCGAGAACACCGCGGGCAGCGCGATCACCATGGACAGCAGGCACACATCGATGCGCAGCCCGCCGACCAGCAGCGGGGCCAGGCCGCCGGCGGCCTGCACGCGGTCCCATTGCCAGAAAGCCAGGCCCAGGCGGCTGAGCGTCAGCAACGCCAGCACCGCCAGGATGAATCTCAGGGTCAGGCGGCGCATCAGGCGGCCCTCCGGGTCGCGATCGAGGTCCGAGCGGAACCGTCCGCGCCGCTGTATCTGATAGGCAAAGCCATGCCGTCCCGCCGTAGGGAAATGAAAACGGGCCAAGCGTAACGCAATCCGGCTTCAGCCGTTGGCGAGCGTCGCCACGGGCCTCACAGCCCTGGCCGTGGCCCCTGAGTTGTACGACATCGTATTGGCTCTAATGACCCACCGCAAGATCGGGATGGCGCTCTTTCGACGTTCTATTGCGCGCGGCGCAGGCGCTCGCGGCTGTTGCCGAGGTGCGTGCGCATGGCGGCCCGGGCGGCTTCGGCGTCCTGGCGCAGGATCGCGCCGTAGATATCCTCGTGTTCCCGCTGCACGCGCGCCAGGTAGACGGCCCGACCTTCCTGGGCGAAACGGGCGGAATTGATGCGGGTGCGCGGAATGATGGCCGAGCCCAGGTGAGACATGAGATCGGCGAAATAGCGATTCTCGGTGGCCTGGGCGATCAGCAGGTGAAACTGAAAATCGGGCGTGATGGTGTCGCCGTCGCCGTCCAGCGCCTGCTGGAAGGCATCCAGCGCCTGCCGCATGGCGTCGAGCTGCGCCGGGCTGCGCCGCGCCGCGGCCAGGCCGGCGGCCTCGCTTTCCAGGCAGATGCGCAGTTCCAGCAGCACCATCACATCGCGCGACGTGGCGATGTCGGCCGGATCGATGCGGAAATCATCGCCGCCGCTCGGCTCCAGCGCATAGGTGCCCACGCCGTGATGGGTTTCGACCAGGCCCGAGGCCTGCAAGCGCGACAGCGCTTCACGCACCACCGTGCGGCTGACGCCGAATTGCCGCATCAGCTCGGATTCGGTGGGCAGTTTCTCGCCAGGCCGGATCTGGCCGCCGCGAATGCGTTCGGAAAAGCTCTCGACCAGGCCCTGGGCCAGATTGCGTGGCCGACGCGGCAGCGGGGCGGGGATATCGGCGGGTGCATTCATCCGGAGGAGTCTGCCTGCGGTGGCTCGCGATGAGAAGTCCCGGCGATTATACGGTGCCGGAAATCATGCGATGACGATCAGGCCGACCGCCTAGGTGCCCGCTTTTTCGCGCCGGTCGGCCACCATGCCGGCATACCGCCGGCCCTGCCCCGAGGCCCCCACCAGACGGCCGCGCCCGGCGATCAGCGGATAGAACACCACCGCCCCCAGGAACCAAGCAGGGCCGCCGACCACACGGTCTGGCTCAGGAAGTGCGCGCCTTGCAGTACGCGGACTGCGGAAAACCCCAGGCCCGCGCCCAACCCCAGGGCCAGCCCGCCCCAACGCCAGGCCGGCCGCCCCATCGCCCAGCCGGCGAAATACAGGCTCAGCATGGCATAGCCCGCGCCGGCGTGCCCGCTGGGCAATGCACCGCCCGCCCGGGCTCGCACCCAGGTCCACCAATGCAGCGGATACGGCGTATAGCCGCCCAGCGTCTCCAGGTCGTAGGGGCGCGGCAGTGTCGTGTAGTGCTTGAGCTGGCTCACCGCCAGCTGGCCCAGCAGGCAGGTCGCCGCCACGGCCAGGGCGACCCCGCGCGCCGGCTTCCAGGCCGGCACCCTGGAGGCGACCAGCGCCACGCCCACCGCGCCCAGGCCCACGCCGATGGGCAGGGCCAGCACCATGCGGTGGCCGATAAGCTCCAGCCAGCGCGAGGTATGCAGGGGGAAATCGTCGATCGCCGGGTCGAACAGGGTACGGGCGATCGTCATGTCCAGCCCGGACGCATTGATCCACCACGCCAGGCAGGCCAGCAGCGCCGGCACGCCCAGCACATGCGTCAGCAGATAGGCCGTCCTGGACGGCCCGCGCGGCTCGGGCGTGGGAAGAGTGGGCATGACAGAATTGCGGCAAGGCGCAAGTTAGACTCAACGGCGCAGTGTAGACAGGCCACAGTCGAAGAATCGTGAAATCCGCGTCACACCCGTGCCGATTCGTCCTTGAAGCGGAGCAAGAAGCAGGTGCCACGAGCCGGCCCCATCCTGGACGACTCCACCGTCAGCGTCCAGCCCTGCATGTCGCAGACGCGCTTGGCGATCGCCAGGCCCAGTCCATGGGCGGTTTCGTCCCGTCCCAGGCCGCCGGCGTCCCGCAGCCGACCACTGAAATAGCGGCGGAAGAGGAAAGGCAGGTCGGCCTCGTCTATGCCCTTGCCGTCGTCGCGCAGCGCCAGCGCGCCATCCCCGGTCAGACTGGCCATCAGCGTGGCCGGCGCGGCATGCTCGATGGCATTGCGCACCAGATTGCGCAGCACGGTCAGCAAGGCATAGCGATCCAGGATCAATACATGCCCTTCGGGGATCCGGTTGTCCAGCCACAGGTCCGCCAGGTCGGCCTGCGCCTCATGGCCGCGCCAGGCATCGGCCATGCACTGCGCCAGATCCACGGGTTCGGGCGGTCGAAGCTGATCGCGCGCCATGGCGCGGGCGCTTTCCAGACAGACGACCACGTCGTCGACGTTGTCCACGATGCGCGCCAGGCGCTGCCGCTGGTCGGGCGTCAGGACCTGCGTCAGCAGCATCAGCTCGCTGTCGGAACGAATGGCGGCCAGGGGCGTGCGGACCTCGTGGCTCAGGTTGCCAGCGAACTCGCGCTCGCGCGCGATCGACCTGTCCACCTGGTTCTGCATGCGGTTGAACGCTTCGATCAGCCTGCCCGCCTCGTCGTCACGCGTCACGGCCAGGTCCGGAGAGCCGGGCGCCCAGGTCGACAGCCGGTCGGTCAGGTCGAGCAGCGGCCCGGCCGCGACGGCGGCCACCCGCCTTGACAGCGCATAGGCGCCGACCACGCAGATCGCCCCCACGCCCAGCACGATCAGGCCGAAATCATGCACCCGCTCCTCGTTTTCGGTCGCATCGTAGAGCAGGTAGACCTTGCCGCCGCCGGTGTCTGCCACCATCACATGCCAGGTATAGGGCCCTGGCTCGATCAGGTGCATGCCATTTTCCAGGCCCAGGAGTTCCTTGGGAATGCCGGCCGGCGGCTGGCCGTCCGATTGCAGCCAGGCGCGCATGGAGCCGCCCAGCACGCGCGGTCCGCGCCGAGGCAGGAATTCGTCGCTGACGCGCGCATGCTGCACCAGCCGGTCCATCTCGGTATTGAGAATGTCGTTGACCAGATCGTCTTCCATCTGGTCGAACGTCAGGTAGGCCAGCAAGGCCAGGGCCGTCACGAACAGCGCGACCGTCCCGGTCAAGGCCCACACCACTCGCTGGGTCAGCGTGCCGCTGCCGCCCCTGCTCATCGCCGATCCTCCGGCAACGGCTGCCCGGCGATCGGCGCCCGGCCTACGCCGCCAGCGGCGTTCACGCGTCTTCTCCCGGCAGAACCAGGCGCCAGCCCGTTCCGTGCATGGTCTGGATGCCGTCGAAGCCCGCATCCGCCAGCGCGCGGCGCAGCAGATGCACCTGGCTGCGCAGGGCATCCGAGGACGGCGGCTCGCCGCCCCACAGCGCGGATTCCAGTTCCTCGCGCGAGACCACCCGGCCCGGATCGCGCAACAACACTTCCATGATGACGGCCGCCTTGCGGGTCAGGTGCACCGGCACGCCGCCAACGGACACATCGCGGCTGCGCGTGTCGTACCGCAAGGTCCCGAACTCCCGCAGCGTGTTCACGGTGTTGCCCCGGGCGCGCTGGATCAGCGCCAGCAGGCGCGCCTCGACCTCGAGCAGCGCGAAGGGCTTGGTCAGGTAGTCGTCGGCGCCATGCGAAAAACCGGCCAGCTTATCCTCCAGGCTGTCGCGCGCCGTCAGCACCAGCACCGGCACGGCCTGGCGCAGTTCGGTCCGCAGGGTGTGCAGCACCGCGTTGCCGTCCATACCGGGCAGGCCGATATCCAGGATAACCGCGTCGAAACGCTGCTCGCCCAGGCGCTTGAGCGCGGCCGGCCCGCTGTAGGCGGCATCGGGCAGAAAGCCTCGCGCCTCCAGAAAGGTGTACAGGTTGCCTGCGATGATGCTGTCGTCCTCGACGATCAGCACCCGATGGTTCGCCCCCGCTGCGGGACCTGCCGCCATGCTGTCCTCCTGGTCAATTCCGCCGGAACATCCGGCCTTGGAGTTTGAGTTTTCCCGACCGCCCGGCCCTAGTCCTGCAGGACTTTGCCCGGGTTCATCAGGCCTTGCGGATCCAGGGCGCGCTTGATGCGGCGCATCAGCCCAAGTTCGATCGCGCTCTTGTAGCGCGGCAGTTCGTCGCGCTTGAGCTGTCCCACCCCATGCTCGGCGCTGATGGAGCCCGCATGCGCGTGGACGCTGTCATGCACCACGCCATAGATCTCGCTCTGCAGCGCCAGCAGCTCGGCCTCGGTCTGCCCGGCCGCATTGGCCACGTTGTAATGCAGATTGCCGTCGCCCAGATGGCCGAAGATCACGTGCCTCACGCCGGGAAAGCGCGCCTGCAGCAGCGCGTTGGTCTTGTCCACAAAGCCGGCGATGGCGGAAATCGGGATCGAGACATCGTGCTTGACCGATTTGCCCAGCTCGGCCTCGGCCAGCGGGATGCTCTCGCGCAGATGCCAGAGCGCCTTGCTCTGGGCCACATTGGCGGCGATGGCCGCGTCGCTGACCAGCCCATCCTCGATGGCCGCTCCCAGCACCGCCTCGAAACGCTCGCGTGCATGCTGCTCGCTTTCGCTATCGGACAGCTCCAGCAGCGCGAACCAGGGCGCGGCGGCGGAATCCCCTTCGAAAGGCAGGCGCTGCTGCGGAAACAATCGCACCACGGCCTGCAGGCAGGCGCCGCTCATCAGCTCGAAGCCGGTCAGCGACGCGCCGAAGCCGGCGCGGGCGCGCGACAGCAGCTCCACCGCGTCATCGATGCCGCTCAGCGTGAGCAGCGCCGTGCAGGATGCCACCGGGCGCGGATACAGCTTCAGCGTTGCGGCGGTGATAATGCCCAATGTGCCTTCGCTGCCGATATACAGATCGCGCAGGTCGTAGCCGGTATTGTCCTTGCGCAGGCCGCGCAGGCCGTTCCAGACCTCGCCGTCGGCAGTAACGACCTCCAGCCCCAGCGCAAGATCCCGCGTATTGCCATAGCGCAGCACCTGCGTGCCGCCGGCGTTCGTGGCCAGGTTGCCGCCGATGGTGCAGCTGCCCTCGGCCGCGAGACTGAGCGGAAACAGCCGGCCCGCCGCCGCCGCCGCTTCCTGGACGGCCTGCAGCACGCAGCCGGCCTCGACGGTGATGGTGTCGTTGTCGGTATCCAGCGCCCTCACGCGGTTCAGCCTGGCGGTGGACAGCACAACCGCCGAGCCCGATGCGTCAGGCGTGGCGCCACCGCACAGGCCGGTGTTGCCGCCCTGGGGCACCACCGGAACGCCGTGACGCAGGCACAGCCGGACCACGCCAGCCACTTCATCCGTGCTGCCGGGGCGTACCGCCGCCAGCGCCGCGCCGCGATAGCGGCGGCGCCAGTCCTGCACATAGCCGTCGGCATCGGCGCCGGTCAGCACGTGGGAGGGTCCAAGCAGGGACTGCAGTTCGCTGAGCAGGGTCATGGGGCGCCGCGCAAGGTCGAGCGCCTGGCACGGGTCCAGACGCGGTTCGGAAGACATGCGGATATTGTAGGGGCGCGCCCGACGTCTAGCCTACCGCCTGATCCAGCCGCGTGCCGGTCAGACCCGAGCAGAAGGCCCGCGAAGCGATGAGATTCATCAGGAACCCCCTGTCCACCGCGACCGGGCCGGGCATTTCCGACAAGGCCCGATAGGCGCGCCGCAGGGCGTCTCCGCGCGTCACCCCACACACCAGCAGGCGTGTGCACGGCGCATGGCGGTCCCCGCCACCGTCGATGCGCAGTTCGAGCGCATGCGCGGCGACAGGTTCGCAATCGGCCACCGCCGCGCCCGACAGGGGCGTGGCCTGGGCGCACAGCACCCGGAACACGCCGCTGCGGTCATCCAGCGAAAACGCCACGGTGCCCATGCCCTGCCAGCCACGGTCGCGCGCCACACTGGCGGCCACCGCCCGCAGCGCGCTTTCCATCGACGCGGGCAGGTGCGGCGCCGGACATTCGGCGATCAACACGCGCGCCTCGCGCCAGACGCTGCGCTCCCAGGCACGGCCCGTCAGGGGGTCGCCGCCCGGCGGCACCACGACATGGATGTCCAGCCTGCGCTCGCGTCCGGCCGCGGGTCCGGCGTGGTCCGTGGGCGGTCCGCGCCGGTTCCTGGCGCCGCCCGAAGATATGACTGTGGAAACTTTTGCAGCCATAGGCCCCTCCCGGTCTTTCTGCTTGCATGGCAAGCGTATCACCTTCGGATGACGGGCATCGGCGACGGCGCCCGCGGCGCAGTCCGACGGCGCTGTCGGCCGAAGGAGGAAAAGGGACTGATTCCAACACTCTTGCGTCGATCTCCAGGCCCCGGCCTGCTGTGAACGCAGCGGGCATGCCCCCCCAGAATTGCGCGATAATCCCTTTTTTACACACCATATTGATTTTGCGGCACCGAAGCCAGGGATTTCCCCTAGGCCTTCCCGCCGCCAAAGGATCCCGCATGGGCGCCACCACGCCATTCCCCGCTTCGGTATTCAAGGCCTACGACATCCGCGGCACCGTGCCCGACCTGATCGACGCCGGCTTCGCCCGCGCGCTGGGCGCGGCGCTGGCGATACGCGCCCGCGAGGCCGGCATCCAGACGCTGGTCGTGGGTCGCGACGGCCGGCTCAGCAGCGAAATGCTGTCGACGGCGCTGCAGGAAGGCATGCTGGAACAAGGCATCGATACGCTCGATATCGGCCAGGTGCCCACGCCGCTGGTGTATTTCGCCGCGCACACCATGCAGACCGGTTCGGGCGTGGCCATCACCGGCAGCCACAACCCGCCCAAGTACAACGGCTTCAAGATGATGATGGGCGGCCGCGCCCTGTATGGCGAGGACGTGCAGGAACTCGCGCGCGTCATGAACGGCGGCGCGGCGCCCGTCGCCGCGCATCCTGGCACGCGCCGGCAACTGGACCTGGTGCAGGCCTATGTCGCGCGCGTGGCCAGCGGCGTGAAACTCGCCCGCCCCATGAAGATCGCCATCGACTGCGGCAATGGCGTGGCTGGCGCCGTGGCGCCGCAGCTGTTCCGCGCACTCGGCTGCGAAGTGACCGAGCTGTTCTGCGAGGTGGACGGCACCTTTCCCAATCACCATCCCGATCCTGCCGAACCCAAGAACCTGCGCGACCTGATCGACTGCGTGGCCAATACCGACTGTGAGCTGGGCCTGGCCTTCGACGGCGACGGCGACCGGCTGGGCGTGGTCACGAAGTCCGGCCAGATCATCTGGCCCGACCGCCAGCTGGTGCTGTTCGCGCGCGACGTGCTGGACCGCAATCCCGGCGCCACCATCATCTACGACGTGAAATGCAGCCGGCATGTGGGCCTGTCGGTGCAGGCCGCCGGCGGCCAGCCGATGATGTGGAAGACCGGCCATTCCCTGGTCAAGGCCAAGCTCGCGGAAACCGGCGCGCCGCTGGCAGGCGAGATGAGCGGCCACATCTTCTTCAAGGAGCGCTGGTACGGCTTCGACGACGGCCTGTACACCGGCGCCCGCCTGCTGGAAATCGTGTCGCGCCACGCCGATGCCTGCGCGCCGCTCGAAGCCCTGCCGCAAGACGTGTCCACGCCTGAACTGAAGCTGGAGATGGAAGAAGGCCAGCCCTTCGCGCTGGTACGCGCATTGCAGGACCACGGCCAGTTCCCCGGCGCGAGCCGGGTCGTCACCATCGACGGCGTGCGCGCCGAATACCCGGATGGCTTCGGGCTGGCACGTCCGTCGAATACCACGCCGGTGGTGGTGCTGCGTTTCGAGGCGCAGAGCGCCGAGGCGCTGGCCCGCATCCAAGCCGATTTCCGACGCGAACTGGCCAAACTGGCGCCAGAAGCCATCCTGCCATTCTAGAATCAGCCCCATGTCCCTGCCCGACAGCCCCGCCTGGAAGACCTTCGCCGCAGCCGCCCGCAGCGCCTCGCGCCGCGGAGAGCGACTGCGAGTCATCGATGCTCCCGGATTGCGACTGGACCTCAGCGCCCAGGCCCAATCTCCCGAGCTGGAACTCGCTGCTGCCGCCCTGCTGCAGCAGCAGGACTTCGAAACAGCGCGCGCGCGGCTGTTCGACGGGGGCAACGCCAACTGGACCGAGCGACGTCCCGCCTGGCATACGGCGCTGCGCGCCGGCGTTCCGCCCGCGATGGTCGCGCACGCCGTGCAGTCCGAACGCGAACGCGTGCGCCAATTCGTGCGCGACGCCGACGCCGCAGGCCGCTATTCCAGCGTGCTGCACCTGGGCATCGGCGGCAGCGATTGGGGGCCTCGGCTGATCACGCGGGCGCTGCGCCACGGCGGCGCGCGGCGGGAAGTGCGCTTCGCCTCGAACGTGGATTCGCACTCCGTCGCCGACGCGATGAGCCGGCTGGACCCGCACGATACGCTGGTGATCGTCGCCTCCAAGTCCTTCACCACCACCGAACCGCTAGCCAATGCCGAAGTCGCCATGAACTGGCTGCGGGACGCGGGCGTGGCCGACCCGATCAAGCAGGTCGTAGCCATCACCGCCAACGTCGAGGCGGCGTTGAACCTGGGCATTTCTCCCGACCATATCTTCCAGATCTGGGACTGGGTGGGCGGCCGCTATTCACTGTGGTCCGCCATCGGCCTGCCTGTGGCGCTGGCGCTGGGCAATGACACCTTCGACCAGCTGCTGGCCGGCGCCGCCGCCATGGACGAACATTTCCGCAACGCGCCCGCCGCCGAAAACGCGCCGCTGCAGCTGGCGCTCGCCGGCGTGGTGAACCGCAACGTGCTGGGCTATGACTCGCTGGTCATCTCGCCCTACGACTCGCGCCTGCATCATCTGGTGCCCTGGGCGCAGCAGCTGGAAATGGAATCACTGGGCAAGGTCGCCACGGCCGACGGCAGTCCCGTTGGCATGCCGACGGGGCCTGCCGTCTGGGGCATGCCCGGCACGGACTGCCAGCATACGTTCTTCCAATGGCTGCACCAGGACGCCGCCGGCGCGCCGGTGGATTTCATCCTGTGCGAGCAGCCAGATCACGCCTATGCGCGCAATCACGAACTGCTGATCGCCAACTGCCTGGCGCAGCGTTCGGCGCTGCTGCGCGGCAAGACCTTCGAGGAAGCGCTGACCGAGACCTCGGCCAAGGAAAGCGACCCCGACCGCGCCCGCATCCTGGCGATGCACCTGGTGCATCCCGGCGGCCGGCCTTCCTCGCTGATCGTGTTGCCGCGCCTGGAAGCCTATACGCTGGGCGCGCTGCTGGCGCTCTACGAGCACAAGGTGTTCTCGCAGGGCGTGATCTGGGGCATCAATCCCTTCGACCAATGGGGCGTGGAATTCGGCAAGGCGCTGGCTCGCGGCATCATCCGCGAACTGGACGCGCCGTCGCCCCAGGCCGAGCAGCAAGATCCCTCCACCCGCTACTGGATCGACGCGATCGCGCGGCACTCCTGACCCGCCGCTGCACATAGCCGGGCGCGCAACGCGCCCGGCCCTTCATCAAGCGCTCAATGCGTCGTATAGATCGACGTGTATGCGCGCCACGCGCTCGATATTGAATTCGCGCTCGGCCAGGGCGCGTCCCGCCGCGCCCATCGCGTGGCGCAGCGCCGGATCGGCCGCCAGCCGGGCGATTGCGTCCGCCAGCGCGCCGGCGTCGCGCACCGGCACAAGCAGGCCAGTCTTGCCCGGTTCGATCGCATCGCGGCAGCCAGGCACGTCGGTCGTGACCACGGCCCGTCCGCAGGCCGCCGCCTCGATCAGCGACTTCGGCAGCCCCTCGCGATAGGACGGCAGCACCGCGATATGCGAGGCAGCGTAAAGCGCCGGCACGTCGCTGCGTTCGCCCAGGGTCTGGACACAGCCCTCCGTCTGCCACGCCTCGACATCCTGCGGGGTCGCCGAGGCAGGATTGCCAGCGTCCACGCCGCCCACCAGGCGCATGGACACGGGCACGCCGCGCGCGCGCAGCAGCCGCGCCGCCTCAACGAATTCATTCACGCCCTTGTCGCGCAGCAGGCGCGCCACCATGGTGACGACGACCGGCGGCTCGGGCGGCTCGGGCAATGCCCGGTACTCAGCCAGATCGACCCCGGCCCCGCGGATCATCACGACCTGTTCGTCGCGCACGGCCCCCAGGGATTTCAACAGATCCCGGTCGCTCGCATTCTGGAAAATCACCCGGCTGTTGCCATGCCCCAGCGCGATCCGGTACAGGCGCGCCACCACGGCGCGCACGAGCCGCATCTTCAACGAGTTCGACAGGAACACGAACCCCAGGCCGGAAATCGCCGCGACCATGCCCGGCACCCGGGCGAGGCGCGCGGCGATGCCGCCATACAGCACCGGCTTGATCGTCACCAGATGCACCACCTGCGGCCGCAGGCGGCGAAACAGACGGATCAGCGCCAGCAAGGTGCCCAGCTCCTGCAACGGATGCTTGCCGCTGCGCGTCATGGGAATGGCGTGGTGCGTCATGCCCAGGGCCTGGATATCGGCCACGGCCGGCCCGTCCATGGTGGCCACGTGCACGTCATAGCCGGCGCGCTGCGCGGCCAGGGCCACGGGCAGGCGATGCGACATGAAGAACGCCGGATTGTTGACCACGAACAGCAAGCGGCGTCCGGCGCTCATGCCTGATCTCCAGAAATGCGGCGCCACACCGCGATGTATTGCTCGACCATGCGCGCGAGGCTGAAATTGGCCAGCACCCGCGCGCGCCCCGCCTCGCCGGCCCGACGGCCGCCGCGCGCGGCCACCTCGCCCAGCCCGGCCTCGATGCCGCGCGCCAGGGCCTCGGGCTGCTCGGGCGGCACCACGATGCCCGTCTCGCCGACGATGAAGGCGGCGTCGCCCACGTCCGTCACCACGCAATAGGCGGAGCAGGCCATGGCTTCGGCCACCACGTTGGGAAAGCCTTCCGCGCAACTGGACAGCACGTGCACGTCCAGGCCGTTCATCACCGCCGGCACATCGTCGCTGGGGCCGGCCAGCACGATACGCTCGGCCAGGCCCAACCGTTCGATCAAGGCGGCCAGCTCGGCGTTCTCGCCGGTCATGCCGCGCCCCACCAGCACGCAACGCAGGCCCGCATCGCGGCCATCGCGCACCAGCGCGGCCACCGCGCGCAGCAGGTTGGCGTGGTCCTTGAGCGGATCCCAGCGCGCCACGCAGCCGATCAGCGGCGCGTCCGCCGGCACATTCCAGTGCTGCCGCATGCGCGCCCCGGCCTGCGCGTCGGGCGCGTAGCGCGACAGGTCATAACCGTTGGAGATCACCGTCATGCGATCGCGCCGATAGCCCTTCGCGGCATGGCGCTCGGCCGCGTCCTGCGCCGCGCACACGATGGCGCGCGGCACCCGGCGCGACAGGAAGGCGCAGGCGCGCAGCACCATCCGCGCCGAGCGGCTGCTGCGTTCCAGATGCGCGCCGGAATTGCGTATGCCCCAGGCGATCGCGCGCACGCCGGCCAGACGCGCGGCCAGGCCGCCGATCAGGTCAGCGTGATACATCCAGGTCTGCACCGCGTCGGGCCGCTTGCCGGCAATCAGGCGTCGCAAGGCCAGGAATCCGCCCAGGCTGACGCGGCCGCGCGGCATGCCCAGCGCATGGACCTCGATGCCGGCGGCGCGCAGGCGCTCGCCGTAGATGCCCTCATCGGTCAGGGAGACGACGACATGCTCCACCGGCTCGCCGGCATGGGTGGCCAGACGGAACAGCACCGACTCGGCGCCGCCCTGCCCCAGGCCCGTGATCACGTGCAACACACGCAGCGGCCGGGCGCTCATGGCCGCGCTCCCCGCACCGCGTCGAACAGCGCATCCCATTCGGACAGCACGCTGGCCAGGGCATAGCGCTGGCGCACGGCCTGCGCGCCACGCGCGCCCAGCTGCGTGCGCAGCGCCTGGTCTTCCAGCAGGCGCCGCAGCGCGTCGCGCAAGGCGCCGCGCTCGCCTGCCGGCACCAGCAGCGCATCCTGGCCATCACGCGTCATTTCGCGCGGACCGCTGGGGCAGTCGAACGCCACGCTGGGCAGGCCCAGCGCCATCGCTTCGAGCAGCACGTTCGGAAATCCCTCCACCGCCGAGCTGAGCACGAAGGCCTGCCCCTGCGCCAGGGCCTCCCAGGGCGTCTCCGTGCGTCCCGGCAGGCTGATCCGCTCTTGCAGCCCCAGGCGCGCGACCTGGCTTTCCAGCGCGGCGCGTTGCGGCCCTTCGCCCCAGATGCGCAGGTTCCAATCGGGAAAGCGCGGCGCCAGTTCGGCATAGACGTCGATCAACAGATCGAACTGCTTGTCCGGCACCAGCCGCCCCATCGCCAGCAGCTCGCGCGGACCGCCGTCGCGCTGCGCGACCAGCGGCGCGTCAAGCAGGGGCGCAGGCAAGGGATTGGGAATCACCGCCAGCCGCTTGATGCCTGGCACCTGCCTGGCGAACGGTCCGGCGGTGGCCTCGGCCTGCACGGTCACCATATCGGCGCGCGGGTACAACAGGCGCCGCAAGCGGCGCCATACCTGCCCGGTGGTGGTGTCGACAGTGGGATTGGTGCGCTCGCAGACGATCAGCGGCGCGCGCAGCCCGCGCGTCGCCAGGATGGCGGCGACGTTGACATTGGTCAGGAAGGACACGACCACATCGGGCCGGGTATCGCGCACATGCCGGCGCAGCGTCAGCAGGCGCTTGAACGCGGCGACCGCGCCCGACGCGCGCGTGCCCGCCAAGTCGGCCAGCCAGGCCAGCCGCACCTTGTCCGACAGCGGATAGAAGCAGCTGCCCTTGGACGAGTACGTGGGCGTGAGCGTGACCTCGTCGCCGCGCTCGGCCCAGGCATTGACCAGCGTCGCGGCGACGCGCTCGGCGCCGCCCGCGTGCATGGAGCTGACCAGCATCAGTATCTTCATGGGCCTCATGCCCCTCGCGCGGCGCCGCGATAGCGGTCGAGCCAGGCCTGCATCATCAGCACGCCCCACAGATGGCTGTCCCAGTTGCGGTGGCCGGACACATGCTCGCGCCACTTGCGCAGAATCGGTTCGGGCTCGAACCAGCCTTCCTGGCGCAGCCGCGCCGGATCCAGCAGCGCCTCGGCCCAGTCGCGCAGCGGTCCGCGCAACCAGGCAGCCAGCGGCACGGCGAAACCGCGCTTGGGACGGTCCACCAGCGCTTGAGGGACATGGCGGTGCAGCACCTGGCGCAGCAGCCACTTGCCGGTGCCGCCGCGCACCTTGTACTGGTGCGGCAGGCTCCAGGCGAATTCGTAGACGCGGTGATCGATCAGCGGCACGCGCGTTTCCAGACTGACCGCCATGGCAGCGCGGTCCACCTTGACCAGGATGTCGTCGGGCAGGTAGGTAACCGTGTCCAGCTTCATCATGGACTCGAAGGTCGAGCCCTGCATGGCGCGCGCGAACTCGGACTCGGGCTCGACGCCGCCCTTGACCACGCGGCCCGGATCCGACCAATAGGACACGAACAGGCGGTAGAACTCGCCACGCGTATCGGCGCGCAGCAACTCGCCCAGCTTGCCGACCTTGCCGCGCCACGCGCCCTTGCCGGGCAAATGCGTGGACGCGCTCAACAGGGCGCCGGCCGGATGGCGCAGGAAAGCGGGCATGCGCTCGCATTTCTGCCACCAGTTGTTGACACGGAAATAGCGCGAATAGCCGCCGAACAGCTCGTCGCCGCCGTCGCCGGACAGCGCCACGGTCACGTGCTGGCGTGCCATCTTCGTCACCAGCGACGTCGGAATCTGCGAGGAATCGGCAAACGGTTCGTCATACATGTCCGCCAGCGTCGGCACCACCGCCAGCGCATCCTCGGCGGTGACGTACAGCTCGGTATGGTCGGTGCCCAGGTGGGTGGCGACAGCCTTGGCGTGCTGCGCCTCGTCGTAGCCCTTTTCGTGGAAGCCGATGGCGAAGGTGCGCACGGGCTGGGCGCTCTGCGCCTGCATCAGCGCGACGATGGTGGACGAATCGATGCCGCCCGACAGGAAGGCGCCCAGGCTGACATCGGACAGCATCTGCCCGCCGACAGCCTTGGAGAGCACGCCCTCCAGCGCATCGACGGCCTGCGCGTCGGACTCGAACGCCAGCAGCGAGCGCGCGGCGGTGTCGGCGGCGTCGCGCGCCGACCAGTACACGCGCGGCTCCGGCATGCGGCGGCTGCGGGTGTCGTCGGCGGTGAACTCGATCCAGGTGCCGGGCGGCAGCTTGGCGATGCCCGCGTAGATCGATTGCGGCGCCGGAATGTAGTTGTGCCGCATGTACGACGCCAGCGCGTTGCGGTTCAGCTCCTGGCCGAATCCCGGCACCGGCGTCAGCCCCTTCAGTTCCGACGCGAACACCAGGTCCGCGCCCGAATAGCCGTAGTACAGCGGCTTTTCGCCCATGCGGTCGCGCGCCAGCACCAGCTTGCGCGCGGCACGGTCCCACAGCGCGATGGCGAACATGCCGACCGCCGCCTGCAGCGTGGCCTCGATGCCCAGCGCCGAAAAGCCGGCCAGCAAGGTCTCGGTGTCGGAGTGCCCGCGCCACGACGGCGCCAGCGCCGACTGCTCGAGCTGCTTGCGCATGTCCAGGTGGTTGTAGATCTCGCCGTTGAAGACCATCACGTAGCGTCCACAGGCCGACACCATGGGCTGGTGGCCGGCTTCCGTCAGGTCCTGGATGGCCAGGCGCACGTGCGCCAGCGCCAGCTCGGCGCCAGCATCCTCCCAGAAGCCATTGCTGTCGGGTCCGCGGTGGCGGATGCGGCGGCAGCTTTCCGCCAGCACCTGCGACTTGTCCGCCAAGGGGCCCCAAATTCCGACTATTCCGCACATGATCAGGTTCTCGTGGTCACCATATCGCGACGGCGCTGCGTGGCGGCCTAACGGCCCGCCCGCGTCACGCCGTCAAAAAGTTCTTCCCAGCGGGCCAACACCCGGTTGGCCGAAAAACGGTCGCGCACATCGATCGCGGCGGCCGCCATGCGCGCACGCATCGCGTCATCGCCCATGACCGCGTCCAGCGCCGCGCACAACGCAGGCACGTCGCCGTTGGGCCGCACCAGCACGCCATCGACGCCATCGCGCACGACCTCGCGCGGCCCTGTATCGCAATCGAAACAAACGGCGGCCAGGCCGCTGGCCATGGATTCGAGCAGCGTATTCGACAAGCCCTCGAACCGCGATGTCAGGACGTAGAGATCCGCGCTCGCGTACCAATCGCCCACATTGCCGACGCGGCCGGGCATCCACACTCGGTCCTGCATCCCGGACTGGCGCAGTTGTGCTTCCAGCGCGGCGCGTTCGCCGCCCTCGCCCAGGATAACCAGATCCCAGTCGGGATGCGCGGACGCCAGCTGCTCGAAAGCCTGGATCAACAGATCAAAGCCCTTGTCCTGGTGCAGCCGCCCCACCGCCAGCAGGCGGCGGCGTCCAGGCCTGGGCTCGGGGTACTTGCGCGGCTCGGCCTGCGGCAACGGCCAATGCACCGGGTTGGGGATCACTGCCAGCCGTGAGCCGGGCACGTGCGTTTCGATCCAGGCTGCGGTGCCGCTTGTCAGCGCCACCACGCGCGCGGCCTTCGGATAGGTCCAGCGGCGCAGACGCTGCCAGAAGCCAGACATGGCCTGCGACGGCGGATGCGTGTGCTCGGTGGCGATGACGCGGCACCCGAGACCGGCGCCGGCGATCACCGACAGCACGGATGCCGTGGTCATCATGCCCAGGACGATATCGGGACGGAATTCACGTATCACGCGACGCAGCGCGCGCACGCGCCGCACATTGCTCCAGATGCCCCGCAAACCGCCGCCCTCGCCCACGGTGTTGAGCACCGCCCTGCTCACCTTGGGATCCAGCGCATAAGCGTCGTCTTCCTTGCCGGCCTGGGTCACGACCATGACGTCGCGCCCTGCCCGCGCCCAATGCGCGCTCAGGTCCACGGCCACCCGCTCGGCGCCGCCGCCGTGCAACGAATGAATGAACAGCAGCACGCGCTGCGGGCGGGAGGCGCTTTGAAGGGCGGGCATTCAGTCGGCCTTTTCGGGTTCGGCGCGGCGCAAGGCCACGGCCAGATAGCAGGCAAAGGACAGCAGGTACATCAGGCTGGTCGCCAGCATGATGCCGGCCGCGCCCATGCGAGGCGCCAGCACGGCGTTCAGCGCCGCCTTCAGCGCGAAGTTGGCGACGGCAATGCCGGACATGAGGCGATAGCGGTTCTGGCTCGCCAGCAACTGCACCAGGATCAGCACGCCAAAATAGAACGGCAGTTGCAGCAGCCCCCAGCGCAGCACCTGCGCCACGGCCTGGGTATTCTCCGCCGTAAAGGCGCCGCGCTGGAACAGCACCGAAACGCCCCAGGGCGCCAGCAGCCAGCCCAATGCCACCGCGCCGGCGCCGGCCAGCACCATCAGCAGCGACCACTTCAATGCCATGGACCGCGCACGCGCGGTATCGCCGCGACTCTGCACGTCTGCAAGCACCGGCAGCGCGGCACGACCGACCGACACCGCGCCGATGCCCAGGATCAAGGACAGCAACCGGCTGGCGTAGCCCAGCGTCGCGTTGGCGTTGGCCCCCAGATTGGCGGCGGCATACTGGTCCAGCGGGCCGACAAAGCTCATCGCCACCTGGCCGATCAGCATCACGCCGGCGGCGCCCATCAATTCCGGCCAGTGCGGCGAGCGCAAGGTAAAGCGTGGCGCCCCCCAGAATCCGGTATCGGCCCGCGCGGCCAGCCAGGCGAGCCAGACCGTCTGGATGGCGTAGCCAACGAGAGTGCCCCACAGCAGCGGGCCGACGCCATCGGCGCTGACCGCCAGCATGACCCATGCCAGCGTGGCGACGGCGGGCACGCTGTCCAGCAGCGTGTTGACGTGCCGCTCATGGGCGCGCAGGCGCGCGGCGCTGATGCCGGCCACCAGCAGCAATGCCGAGACCGGCGCGAACGCCACCAGCAGATCGCCTGTCATGGCGCGCACCTGCGGCGACAGCCCGCCACCCAGCCAATCCAGCGCATAAGGCCAGGCCAGCCAGGTCAGCAGCGCGAGCGCGATCCCGGCGGCCAGTACCCAGCCCTGCAGTTCACGGATGAAATCATCCCGCTCAGCGCGCTCTGCGCGGCGCAGGCGCACCAGCACGGGTATCAGCACCACCGACAGCACGCCCACGATGGTGACCGGCAGCCAGGTCGCCATGGTCATGGTGAACTGGTAGGCATCGACCGCGTCGCTGACGCCATAGCGGTAGGCCACCGCCATTTCCTTGACGGCGCCCGCGGCCTTGCCAAGCAGCAGGAACACCGCCACCCGGAACGCGCCTTTGAAGATACGCTGGTGGTCCGGGTGGATGTTGCCGAGTTTGCGGATGAGTGCTTTCAAATCAACGCAGGAATTGCGTATACCAGGGCATTGCCTCGTCCAGCCCCTGCAGCACGGTGTGCGTGGGCTGATAACCGAGCAGGCGGCCAGCCTTGCTGACGTCGGCCTGCGAATGGCGCACGTCGCCGGCGCGGAATTCGCCATACTTGGCCGGCTTGGCATAGGCCACGCCCTGGCGGCCCAGCGCCTGCACCAGGAAGCCGAACAGGTCGTTCAGCGTGCTGCGGCCGCTGACGGCGACGTTGTACACCTGGTTGCGCCCCTCTTGCGGCGCCATCGCGGCCAGCAGGTTGGCCTGCACGGCGTTGGCGACGAAGCAGAAGTCCCGGCTGGTCTCGCCGTCGCCGTTGATGACCACATCGTCGCCCTTGATCATGGCCGCGGTCCACTTCGGGATCACGGCGGCGTAGGCGCCATCCGGATCCTGGCGCTTGCCGAAGACGTTGAAATAACGCAGGCCGACCGTCTCGAAACCATACGAGCGCGCGAACACGTCCGCATAGAGTTCGTTGACATACTTGGTCACGGCGTACGGCGACAGCGGATTGCCGATATTCTCTTCCACCTTGGGCAGCGCGGGATGGTCGCCATAGGTGGAACTGGACGCCGCGTACACGAACGACTTGACCTGCGCGTCGCGCGCGGCCACCAGCACGTTCAGGAAGCCGCCGACGTTCACGTCGTTGGTGGTGATGGGATCCTTCAGCGAGCGCGGCACCGAACCCAGCGCGGCCTGATGCAGTACGAAATCGACGCCCTGCACCGCGCGCTGGCAGGCAGCCAGGTCACGGATATCGCCCTCGATGAACGTAAAGCGCGCCCATTGTTCGGGCGACACGCTGGCGCGCACTTCGTCCAGATTGCGCTGATGGCCGGTGGCGAAGTTGTCCAGGCCGGTGACGGTCTGGCCCAGCTTCAACAAGGTTTCCAGCAAGTTGGAGCCGATGAAGCCGGCGCAGCCGGTCACCAGCCACTTGCGCGGCGCGGCCACCAGGTCCTGGGAGATGCTTTCGTATCGGGTGCTCATGCCAGGATCTCCTCTTACAGGCGCAGATCGGATTCGGCGGGCGAGAGCACGTACTTCAGGTCGTACAGGATGTGCTCGGGCTTGCCCAGCTTGCGGATCTCGGCCGCGCCCATGTCGGCGAACTGACGATGCGCCACGGCCAGGATCACGGCGTCGTACTTGCCGGCTTCCGGCTTGGCCACCGGCGTGATGCCGTATTCATGCACGGCTTCCTGCGGATCGACCCACGGATCGTACACATCCACGTCCACGTTGTAGTCGCCCAGTTCCTTCACGATGTCGACGATGCGGGTATTGCGCAGATCCGGGCAGTTTTCCTTGAAGGTCAGGCCCATCACCAGCACGCGCGCGCCCTGCACATGGATGCGGCGCTTGGTCATGGCCTTGACCAGCTGCGACACCACATAGCCGCCCATGGAGTCGTTCAGGCGACGACCCGCGAGGATGATCTCGGGGTGGTAGCCGATGGACTGCGCCTTGTGCGTCAGGTAGTAGGGATCCACGCCGATGCAGTGGCCGCCCACCAGGCCCGGACGGAACGGCAGGAAGTTCCACTTGGTGCCGGCGGCCTTGAGCACGGCCTCGGTGTCGATGCCCATCTTGTTGAAGATCAGGGCCAGCTCGTTGATCAGCGCGATGTTCACGTCGCGCTGGGTGTTCTCGATGACCTTGGCGGCCTCGGCCACGCGGATGCTGGACGCCTTGTGCGTGCCGGCGGTGATGATCTGCTTGTACAGCTGGTCGACCAGCTCGGCCACTTCAGGGGTGGAACCGGACGTGACTTTCTTGATCGTGCTGACGCGGTGATCCTTGTCGCCCGGGTTGATGCGCTCGGGGCTGTAGCCGGCGTAGAAGTCCACGTTGAACTTCAGGCCCGACACGCGCTCCAGCACCGGCACGCAATCCTCTTCGGTGGCGCCCGGATAGACGGTGGATTCGTAGATCACGATGTCGCCGCGCTTGAGCACGGCGCCGATGGTCTCACTGGCCTTGACCAGCGGCGTCAGGTCGGGCTGCTTGTATTCGTCGATCGGCGTGGGCACGGTGACGATGAAGACGTTGGCCTGGCCCAGCTCGGCGCGGTCGGCCGTGTAGCTCAGTTGCCCGGCTTCGGCCAGCTCGGCATCGCTGACTTCCAGCGTGTGGTCGTGACCGGCCTTCAGGGCGTCGATGCGGCGCGCGTTGATATCGAAGCCGATGACGGAACGCTTCTTGCCGAACTCGACTGCCAGCGGCAGGCCGACATAGCCCAGGCCGACGACGGCGAGCTTCACATCCTGAATACGCAGCATAACTCTCCCTTGGCCATGAAAAGGACATGGCACTTCAAAGACGGTGAAACAATGAGTGTGTTGAGCAATCGGGTTTCCCGGACAAACGCGTCCAGGACCTCAAAGCCTCAATGGGTTTTCAATACCGAAGGCAGCAGCAGCCAACCCGGCCGGCGCCAGGACACCAGGCGCGCATACAGCCAGATGTAGACGCCGGCGAAGACCAGCAGGCTCGCGCCCAGCGCCCAGGCGTTGTCCCACCAGATGGTGGCGGGCACCAGACCGATCAAGGCCAGCACCCACATGTAGGGCGAGGCCAGCGCATTGCACAGCGCCGGCACCGCATGACGGCGGCCGCGGCTGAAGGTCACGCGCACCAGGCGACGGAACACCAGCTGGTGCAGGTGCAGCGCGTCGGGCTGGTCCACCGGCACGCCGCGTTTGAAGCGGCGGCGCCAGATCGAGAAACCGGTTTCGAATACGGGATAGAACAGCACCGCCAGGGCATAGAACGGCGACACCGATGGATTGCGCACCACCAGCAGCACCGCCAGCTCGGCCAGCATGAAGCCCAGGAAGTACGCGCCGCCGTCGCCCAGGAAGACCCGGCCGAACGGAAAGTTCCAGACCAGGAAGCCCAGCGTGGCCGACGCCAGCGCGGCGGCGATCATGAAGATCGGCATGTCGCCCACCTGCAAGGCCACCAGGCTGATGGACACCGCCATCAGAGTGGCGACCATGCCGGCCAGACCGTTCATGCCGTCGACGATGTTCAGCGCATGGGTACAGCCGCCCACGGCGAACATGGTGAAGACCAGGGATACCGGCCAGAACGACAGCACATAGTCGACCGGCGCCATGCCGACGCGGCTCACGCCGCCCAGCAGCCACCAGGCGATGGCGGCGGAACCGAACGCCGCCAGCAGGCGCTTGCTGGCGCCGATGTCCTTGGTGATGTCTTCGAGCAGGCCCGCGACGAACACGGGCAACGCGGCCACGAACAGCGCCGGCCACAGCCAGGTCAGCGTCATGTTGCTCGGACCCAGCACCAGCAGGCCCGCCAGCGTGCCGGCCAGCACCGCCAGCCCGCCCACGCGCGGCGTGGCGCGGGAATGGTTCGCTTGCGGCTTGTTGAGATCGCTGTCGCCGGTGAAGGCGCCATGCCAGCGCTCCGACACCACGATGAGTCCCCCCACCATGAACGCGACCACGCAGATGTACAGCCAGGTCACAGAGTCACCTCAGGTTGGTCTATCGAGACAAGCCCGCCATTATCCGGGGCAGGTGTAACGCTCATATATGGCAGCAATAAGGAAGTGCAAATCACCGGGACAGAACGTAACACCCGGCGCCAGGCCACCCATCCGCGTCCGATCCGATCGACAGGGCGGTCGGATACGGCGAAACCGCGGCATTGCGGCGACACAATCATCATCGGGTAATTGTAGAGCTTTCCGCCCCGGCGCATGCGAAATCTCCAAGGGAAAACGCGAATATCGATCAGTGGCTGCGACCTGACGTTTTGCTGTCGGGCCGAGCCTCACCCATAAAATTAGGGACGAATCTCGCGGGAATAAAAAAAAGCCCGAGATCGTGAGATCTCGGGCTAAATCCACCAAAGGAGGAGGGTGGAGGAGACAACCGTGGCATGTTGGGCGGCTTTCGCTCGACTTGGCATCCGGGGTTTGCACCGCGCCGTCTGCGTTTCAACATCCGATGAAATGCATAGTACCGATCTTTTTTGTGCGATGCAAGAATTATTTTTAAGCCTGGAATGGCGAGCGTCGGGCGTTGTGAATTAGCAGCAAGGTTCGACCTGGCGCTGCGCAAACCCGCATGAATCAACGATCTACCCAAACGCCGGGTTTTTGCTTAACGGGTTAACCCCTTTCGGGCATACCCTGGTGCATTTCGGGTAATCCCCGATCGAATTTTGCACCAAATCAGCGCCCAGGCACCATTGTGCGGCATTTTTTGCGCACCGCAACAAACGCCGTTCGGATTGCCGCCGTGCATGGCGGCAATCCGATACCGCTCAGATCCAGTATGCCGTCGTGGTCATGATCTTGGACATGGCGCGCATGGCGCCGCGCACCGGCGCGGGCAGCGGCACGCCTCCAGCGGCTTCCGCGCTGGCGCGGTGATGCGCCTCGTCTTCCTTCATCTTGCGCACGATCTGGCGCGAGCGCTCGTCCTGCGGCGGCAAGGTCTGCAGGTGGCCATCGAGGTGGGCTTCGACCTGCCGCTCGGTTTCGGCCATGAAACCCAGGTTGCGCGGCACGCCGGCATAGCTGGCAACCACGCCCAGGGCGAATGAGCCTGCATACCAGACGGGATTCAACAGACTGGGCCGGCTGCCCAGTTCGCTCAGGCGCTGATTGCACCAGACCAGGTGATCGACCTCTTCGGCCGCCGCTTCCAGCAACAGGGCACGGGCGGCGGGTTCGCGGCAGACCGACGCCTGGCCGCGATACAGCGCCTGGGCGCAGACCTCGCCCACGTGGTTCACCCGCATCAGCCCTGCCGCGTGGCGTTTTTCCTTGTCGGACAGCGCAGTGGGCAGTTCTTCGGCGCTGGCCGGGTTTGGCCGGCCAGCGGTGGCGTTGCCAGACAGCACCCGCAGCGCTCGGTCCGCCTCGGCCAGCAGCGCGTCCAGCGGGCCGGAACGACGCGAAAACAACGGGAAGGGGGCAGCGGGCATGAGCAACTCCTGGAAATCCGGTCGAACGCCCCTGACGCGGGGCGGGACTCTCGTGCTGGGGATTGTACGCAACGGGTATCATCAGCCATTGACTGCGCTCAAGCTCAAGGACACACGCACATGGAATGCACGATCGACTGGGGCGGCCCTTCGGGCATGCTCTTCACCGCCAGCACCGGCAGCGGCCACGTGGCCGTGATGGACGGCGCCGTGGATGGCGGCGGCCACAATCTGGCGCCCCGCCCCATGGAAATGCTGCTGGCCGGCACGGGCGGCTGCACCGCCTACGACGTGGTCCTGATCCTCAAGCGCGGCCGGCACGCTGTGAGCGGCTGCAGCGTCAAGCTCCAGGCCGAACGCGCCGACGCCGATCCCAAGGTCTTCACCCGCATCCACTTCGCCTTCACCGTGACCGGCCGCGACCTGCCCCGCGCCGCGGTCGAGCGCGCGGTGCAGCTGTCGCACGAGAAATACTGCTCGGCCTCAGCCATGCTGGAAAAGACCGCCGAGCTGACCTTCTCGGTCGATATCGTCGACACCCGGGAAGCCGCGGCCGCCTGAGGCCCGCCGTGGCCCTGCCCGCCGGCATGGTGTAATTCAGCCTCCGCACCGTTTATTTTTACCGTCCCGCCGCGACGCGCTCGCGGCGGGACGTCATGCGCCGCCCTGCCCGACAGGATGGCGCCAGGGACCGCCATGAAACAATACCTGGACCTCGTTCAATCCATCCTCGACACCGGCTCGTGGCAGGAGAACCGGACCGGCATACGCACCCTGAGCATGCCCGGGGCCTCGCTGCGCTTCGACCTGCAACAGGGCTTCCCGGCGGTCACCACCAAGAAACTGGCGTTCAAGTCCGCCATCGGCGAGCTGGTGGGCTTCCTGCGCGCCACGCGCAGCGCGGCCGAGTTCCGCGAGCTGGGCTGCAAGGTCTGGGACCAGAATGCCAATGAAAATGCCCAGTGGCTGGCCAATCCCTATCGCGAAGGCCCGGACGACCTGGGTCCGGTGTACGGCGTCCAATGGCGCCAGTGGCCAGCCTACAAGGTGCTCGACGCCGGTCGTCCGGCGCAGATCGCCGACGCCCTGGCGCGCGGCTATGCCAAGGTCGCGGACCTGGACGAAGGCGGCACTCCCAAGGTGCTGCTCTACAAGGCCGTCGACCAGCTGCGCCAGTGCCTGGACACGATCCATGAGCGCCCCGGCGACCGCCGCATCCTGTTCCACGGCTGGAACTGGGCCCAGATCGAGGAAATGGCGCTGCCGCCCTGCCACCTGCTCTATCAGTTCCTGCCGAACGCCAGCACGCGCGAGATCTCGCTGTGCCTGTACATCCGCTCCAACGACGTCGGCCTGGGCACGCCCTTCAACCTGACCGAGGGCGCGGCGCTGCTGCACCTGGTCGGCCGGCTGACGGGCTACACGCCGCGCTGGTTCACGTATTTCATCGGCGACGCGCACATCTACGAGAATCACTTGCCGATGCTGCGCGAACAACTGAGCCGCACGCCCTTCGAGGCCCCCCGCCTGGTGCTGTCGGACCGCATCCCCGACTTCGCGGCCACTGGCCGCTACGAGCCGGAATGGCTGGAGCGGGTCGAGCCGGGCGATTTCACGCTGGAAGGCTATACGCACCACGCGCCGCTCACGGCGCCGATGGCTGTCTAGGCCCCCCCCGAGCGCTGCGCGCTTCCCCCCAAGGGGGGGCGCCGCCGCGGACCGGCAAAGCCGGCTCCGCGCGGCCCCGATAGTGTGAGGCCTTGCCGAATTGACGGTTGTCGCCATGGCGCAGGCTCCTGGCCGGGCGTCCGAATGGCGCGGGGCCGAGCGCGCCGCGCTTGGGCAAGCGCAAGCGGGGCGAAGCTGGGCCGCATCGTGGCCGCGCGAAGTGAAGATTGGTGAGCTTCTGAAAGCCCGTTTTCTGTATAACCCATCCCTTAGCCCCGGACGCGCGTCCAGCATGGCACGCGCCCCGTTGCTGCCGAACGGCCCCTGCTGCGCCGTGCCCGTCGCTCGCCGCGCGACCGGGCGACATCCGGCCTCGCCGGTCGCCCTCGTTGCCCGGCCGCAGCCCCCCGCCCAAAGTAAAGAAAGAGAGTACGTGAATCCCCAGCGTCGACAGCAAGGATTGCCCTGCGGGCTATTTGCAACTGTTGACTACGAATTGATGTGAATTGAGGCCGGCGCGGCGGCGGTATGCGCCCAGGACAGGACCCCAAAAATGCTCGTTGGAACATATAACCCTTCGCTCGTCCTCGTATCCCTAGGGGTCGCCGTCCTGGCGTCGTACACAGCGTTGGGCATGGCGAACCGCGTGCGCGCGGCCAACGGCCTGCCGGCGGCGCGGTACTGGTTGTCGGGCGGCGCGTTCGCGATGGGGATCGGCATCTGGGCCATGCATTTCGTCGGCATGCTGGCCTTCAGCCTGCCCATCGACATGGGCTACGACATTCCCCTGACGCTGCTGTCCCTGGCCATCGCCATCGGCTGCTCGGCATTCGCCTTGTGGACGGTGTGCCGCGACGAGCTGTCGCGGCGCCGCCTGGCGGTCGGCGCCCTGCTCATGGGCGCGGGCATCGCGGCGATGCACTACGTGGGCATGGCCGCGATGCGCATGCAGCCCGGCATCGTCTATCACAGAGGCTGGTTCGCGCTGTCCATCCTGATCGCCGTGGCAGCGTCGGGCGCGGCGCTGTGGATCACCTACCGGCTGCGCCACGACGGGCCGCGCATGGCGTTTTTACGGCCGCTGGCGTCGGTGGCGATGGGGCTGGCCATCGTCGGCATGCACTACACCGGCATGCAGGCCGCGGGCTTTCCGGACGACAGCGTCTGCCTGGCCTCCAATGGCGGCCTGTCGGCTGGCTGGCTGGCCATCGCCGTCACCGCCGTGACCCTGAGCGTGCTGGGCATTGCGCTGATCGTGGCGGTGCTGGACAACCGGCTGGAAGCTCGCACCTCGGCCCTGGCGTCGTCGCTGGCCGAAGCCAACGAAGAACTGGTGCAGCTGGCCCTGCACGACACGCTCACCAAGCTGCCCAACCGCATTCTGCTCGAAGACCGCATGGAGCAGGCCATCGAAAGCGCCAGCCGGCGCAAGGGCTATTTCGCGGTGCTGTTCTTCGACCTGGACGGTTTCAAGGCGGTCAACGACGCCTACGGCCACCATACCGGCGACGCGCTGCTCATCGACCTGGCGCAACGCATCCGCCAGACTCTGCGCACCCAGGACACCGTTGCGCGACTGGGCGGCGACGAATTCATCGTCCTGAGCGAAGTGGGCGAACCGACCGACGCCGCCAGCGTGGCCGACCGCCTGATCAACGCCATCGCGCGGCCCGTGACGGTCTACGGCCACGAAGTGCTGGTGACATCCAGCGTGGGCATCGCCATCTATCCCAACGACGGCGAGGACACCCACGCGCTGCTGACCAACGCCGACGCCGCCATGTATCACGCCAAGCGCCTGGGCGGCACCGGCTACAGCTTCTTCGAGCCGTCGATGAACGCCGACGCGCACGAACAGATCGAGCTGCTGCACGACCTGCGGCTGGCGCAGGAGCGCGGCCAGTTCGTGCTGCACTACCAGCCCAAATATGAAGCGCCGGCCGGCCCGATCATCGGCGCCGAGGCGCTGTTGCGCTGGAACCACCCCACGCGCGGCCTGGTCGGCCCGGACCTGTTCATTCCCACGGCGGAAAAGACCGGCCTGATCCTGTCGATCGGCGACTGGGTCATCAACGAAGCCTGCCGCCAGATGCGCGAATGGATCGACGCGGGCCAGAGCCACTGGACTATCGCCGTGAACATCTCGGCGCTGCAGTTCGCGCATGCCAGCCTGGTCGAGACGGTGCGCGGCGCGCTCGCCCGGCACAACGTGCCGCCGTCCTGCCTGACGCTGGAAGTGACCGAATCGACGGCCATGCGTGACGCCGAGGCCAGCCTGGCGGTGCTCAAGCGCCTGTCCGGCCTGGGCGTGACCATTTCCATCGACGACTTCGGCACCGGCTATTCGAGCCTGCTGTACCTGAAGCGCCTGCCGGCCACCGAGCTGAAGATCGACCGCGGCTTCGTGAACCAGTTGGAGAACGACAACGAGGATGCGGCCATCGTGTCCGCCATCGTCGCCCTGGCGCAGCAGCTGAACCTGCGCATCGTGGCCGAAGGCGTCGAGACCACCGCACAACAGAAGTTCCTGACCGGCCTGGGCTGCGATTCGCTGCAGGGTTTCCTGCTGGGCAAGCCCATGCCGGCCACCGAGTTCCTCGAACACGCGAATGGATGAGGCCCCCCCGAGGCGCCTGCGGCGCCTTCCCCCAGGGGCGCCGCGTGCGGACCGGCGAAGCCGGCTCCGCAGCGGCCCCGCTGCGGGCCGCCTACGATGGGTGGTGAGTGTGCCTTGTTGAGAGAATCGGGCGCGGGGGGCGTTGAGGGTTCGCGCGCGTCGGCGCGCGCGGATTTGCTACGCTTACGGCAGTGCGCGCTTGCCGCGCCGTCCTTGAACTTCGCCATAGCGTCCGCATGACTCCCAGCCTGACCCTGATCGTCGCCTATTCCGACAACCGCGCCATCGGGCGCGACAATGCCCTGCCCTGGCGGCTGCCGGGGGATCTGGCGCATTTCAAGCGCAGCACGCTGGGTCATCCCATCATCATGGGCCGCAAGACCTGGGATTCTCTGGGGCGGCCGCTGCCGGGGCGCGCCAATATCGTCGTCAGCCGCAATCCGGATTTCGCGCCGGAAGGCGCCATCGTGGTGGCGTCGCTGGAAGCGGCGGCGCGGGCTTGCGGGGATGTGGCCGAGGCCTTCGTCATCGGCGGCGCGCAGATCTATGCGCAGGCCCTGCCGCTGGCGCGCCGCGTGCTGGCCACCGAGGTGCATGCCCGGGTCGAGGGCGATGCCTTCTTCCCATTGCTGCCGGCCTTCCAATGGAAGGAAACGGCGCGCGAGCGGCAGCCGGCCGAGAACGGCTACGAATACGACTTCGTGACCTACGAGCGCGCCTGAGCGGGCGCGCCTCGGGAGCCGACCCTCAGGCCGCGCCCGCGTTGCGCATGAAGCGCCACAGCGCCGGCGCTTCCGAGTACGCGACGTTGAAGCGCACCCAGGGCGTGTCGGCCTCGTCGGCCTCGAAGTAGGAACCCGGCGCCAGCCAGATGCCGTCCTTCAAGGCCATCTCGGCCAGCCCGTTGGCGCCGCACCCGCGCCATTGCCCCGCCACTTTCGCCCACAGGAACAGGCCCGCCTGTGGCCGCGTGTGGATGTCGAAGCCATGCGCGTCCATCAGCCCTGCCACGGCGGCATGCGCCTGTTCCAGCCGCTCCCGCGTGCGCGCGATGTGGGCGCGGTAGCGGCCCTCGCGGATCACCTGGTGCACGATGCGCTCCATGATCTCGGGCGAGGTCAGACCCACGGCCATCTTGGTGCGCGCGATGTCGCGCACCAGGTCGCGGTGCGCCACCACATAGCCCACCCGCACCGACGGGCTGATCACCTTGGAGTAGCCGCCCAGGTAGACCACGCGGCAACCGCCGTCCAGCGCCGCCAGCATGGGCGTGACGCCGGGCGCCAGCTCGCGCGAGATATCGTCCTCCACCACCCAGAGACCGTGCCGCTCGGCCGTCTGCAGGATGCGGAAGGCGTTGGCCATGCCGATGCTGGCGCCGGACGGATTCTGCAGCGCCGTATTGATGAACAGGGCGCGCGGCCGGTGCTGGGCCGCCACGCGCTCCAGCGCCTCGCAATCCAGTCCGTCGGCATGGCGCGGCACCGGCACCACGCGCAAGCCCGCCAGCCGCAGCATCTGCAGCAGGTTGGCGTAGGCCGGCTGTTCCACCACCACCGTATCGCCGTGGCGCAGCAGGGTGCGGATCACCATGTCCAGGCCGTGCGACACGCCCTGGGTCAAGAGGACCTGCGACACCTCCACTTCCATGCCCTGCGCGCTGAGGCTGGCGGCGATGGTCTCGCGCAGCGGCGCGTAGCCATAGGGATGGCCGTAGTTGGCGATGCGCATGGCCGGCACCCGGCCCAGGTGGCGCAGGGCCACATGCAGCCCTTCCTCGTTCAGCCATTCCCCCGGCAGCCAGCCACAGCCGGACTTGATGGGGATGGAATGGTCCGCGAAGATGTCCGACACCAGCCAGCCGGCGTTCAGGCGCGGCGGCTCCCAGGACGGCGTCTCGCCCCGGCGCGCGGGCGCGTCCGGCGAAGCGACGCGGTAGCCCGCTCCGGGCCGGGCCGCCAGCCAGCCCAGCGACACCAGCCGGCTGTAGGCGCTGGCCACCGTGAAAGTGCTGATCTCGTACTGGCGCGCGAGCTCCCGCACCGAGGGTAGGGACATACCCGGACGCAGCACCTGCTGCTCGATGGCGCGCAACACGGCGGCAACCAGCTGCTCGACCAGGGTCGGCCCCTGGCCGCGCGCGCGCTGGGGCTGGAAATCGATCATCGCCAAAACTGTACAGTTGTCATGGTTGGAACTATACAGTTAGGGCGCTTTGCACGGATCGTATATTTTCAATCCCGGCCGGACATACCAGAATCATCCGCAATCCCGCCGCCCGCGCCTTGCAGGCCCCGCGGTTTTCCTTACCCAGGAGTCGCCATGAACGCCCGCGCCCAGCTTCCCGACCTGTCCCATCTGTGGATGCCCTTCACCGCCAACAAGCAGTTCAAGGCGCAACCGCGCCTGCTGGCCGGCGCCAAGGGCATGTACTACACCTCGGCCGACGGCCGCCAGATCCTGGACGGCACCGCGGGCCTGTGGTGCGTGAACGCCGGCCATTGCCGCGAGGAAATCGTGTCGGCCATCGCCAAGCAGGCCGGCGAGATGGACTACGCGCCCGGCTTCCAGCTGGGCCACCCGCTGGCCTTCGAGGCCGCCACGGCCGTCGCCGGCCTGATGCCGGCCGGCCTGGACCGCGTGTTCTTCACCAACTCGGGCTCCGAGTCGGTGGACACCGCGCTCAAGATCGCCCTGGCCTACCACCGCGCCCGTGGCGAAGGCCAGCGCACCCGCCTGATCGGCCGCGAGCGCGGCTATCACGGAGTGGGCTTCGGCGGCATCTCGGTGGGCGGCATCTCGCCCAACCGCAAGACCTTCTCCGGCGCCCTGCTGCCGGCGGTGGACCATCTGCCGCACACCCACAACCTGGAAAAGAACGCCTATTCCAAGGGCCAGCCGGCCTGGGGCGCGCACCTGGCCGAAGAACTCGAACGCATCATCGCGCTGCATGACGCGTCCACCATCGCCGCCGTGATCGTCGAGCCCATGGCCGGCTCCACCGGCGTGCTGGTGCCGCCCGTGGGCTACCTGGAAAAACTGCGTGAAATCACCGCCAAGCACGGCATCCTGCTGATCTTCGACGAGGTCATCACCGCCTACGGCCGCCTGGGCGAAGCCACCGCCGCACATTACTTCGGCGTCACGCCGGACCTGATCACCATGGCCAAGGGCGTGAGCAACGCCGCCATTCCGGCCGGCGCGGTCGCCGTCAAGCGCGAGGTGCATGACGCCATCGTCAACGGCCCGCAGGGCGGCATCGAGTTCTTCCACGGCTACACCTATTCGGCGCACCCGCTGGCCGCCGCCGCCATCCTGGCGACGCTGGACATCTATCGACGCGACGACCTGTTCGGCCGCGCCCGCAAGCTGTCCGGCGCCTTCCAGGAAGCCGCGCATTCGCTCAAGGGCGCGCCGCACGTCATCGACGTGCGCAACATCGGCCTGGTGGCCGGCATCGAACTGGCCCCGCGCGCCGGCGCGCCCGGCGCGCGCGCTTCGGAAGTGTTCCAGAAGTGCTTCGACAGCGGCCTCATGGTCCGCTACACCGGCGATATCATCGCCGTCTCGCCGCCCCTGATCATCGACGAGGCCCAGATCGGCCAGATCTTCGACCAGATCGGCAAGGTCCTGAAAGAGGTCGCGTAAGGCGCTTGCGCGCGCTACTGTCCCGACCTGAACCGCGGGCGGCCTGAAAGGCCGCCCTCGGGCATTTTGAAGAAACCCGCTTCGAGCTTTGCATCCATGAAGAAGATCCCGCATTTCATCAACGGCCAGTCCTACGAGGGCCGCAGCAGCCGCTACGCCGACGGCTTCAATCCCGCCACCGGCGAAGTCGTGTCCTCGATTCCGCTGGCCTCCAATGAAGACGTGGCGCTGGCCGTCAGCGCCGCCAAGGCCGCCTTCCCCGCCTGGGCCGAAACGCCGCCGCTCAAGCGCGCCCGCATCCTCTTCAACTTCAAGGCGCTGCTGGACAAGCATCAGGACGAGCTGGCCGAGCTCATCACCCGCGAACACGGCAAGGTCTTCTCCGACGCCAAGGGCGAGGTCACGCGCGGCATCGAAGTGGTGGAGTTCGCCTGCGGCATTCCCCATCTGCTCAAGGGCCAGTACACCGACCAGATCGGCGGCGGCATCGACAACTGGAGCATGCGCCAGCCGCTGGGCGTGGTGGCCGGCATCACGCCGTTCAACTTCCCCATCATGGTGCCGTGCTGGATGTTCCCGGTGGCTATCGCCTGCGGCAACACCTTCGTGCTCAAGCCCTCTGAACGCGATCCCTCGGCCTCGCTGCGCCTGGCCGAACTGCTGCGCGAGGCCGGCCTGCCGGACGGCGTGTTCAACGTGGTGCATGGCGACAAGCAGGCGGTGGACGCGCTGATCGCGCATCCCGACGTCGAGGCCCTGTCCTTCGTGGGATCGACGCCGATCGCCGAGTACATCTATTCGGAAGGCACCCGCCGCGGCAAGCGTGTGCAGGCCCTGGGCGGCGCCAAGAACCACATGGTGGTCATGCCCGACGCCGACCTGGACCAGGTCACCGACGCGCTGATGGGCGCGGCCTACGGCTCGGCCGGCGAGCGCTGCATGGCCATCTCGGTGGCGGTCGCCGTCGGCGACGTGGCCGACAAGGTGATCGAGCGCCTGACGCCGCGCGTCAAGGCGCTGGTGGTCAAGGACGGCATGCAAGGCGACGCGGAAATGGGTCCGCTGGTCACCTCGCAGCATCGCAACAAGGTCGTGGGCTACATCGAGGACGGCGTCGCCTCGGGCGCCACGCTGGTGGTCGACGGCCGCAGCCTGACGGTGCCGGGCAACGAAAAAGGCTTCTTCCTGGGCGGCACGCTGTTCGACCACGTCAAGCCCGCCATGAACATCTATCGCGAAGAGATCTTCGGGCCGGTGCTGTGCGTGGTGCGCGTGCCCGATTTCGCCTCGGCGGTGGCACTGATCAACGCGCATGAATTCGGCAACGGCGTGGCCTGCTTCACCTCCGACGGCGGCGTGGCGCGCGCCTTCGCGCGCCAGATCAAGGTCGGCATGGTCGGCATCAACGTGCCCATCCCCGTGCCCATGGCCTGGCATTCGTTCGGCGGCTGGAAGCGCTCGCTGTTCGGCGACCACCATGCCTACGGCGAGGAAGGCATCCGCTTCTACTCGCGCTACAAGAGCGTGATGCAGCGCTGGCCCGACAGCATCGGCAAGGGCGCTGAATTCACGATGCCTGTGGCTGGGTGAGGGTCCCCCCCGAAGCGCTTGCGCGCTTCCCCCCAGGGGGCGTCGCTACGGACCGGCAAAGCCGGCTCCGTGCGACCCCGCTTGGGGCGGCCTTGCCAAACAGTGACACCCAATTTCAAGGTAATGGCATTGCGCCCTTTTGCAGCATTGCGGATGACGCAAGGCCAATGTCACAAGCACTGAAACACGCGCGGGGATAAGCACAGCATAGTGTCCCGCGGCGTCCGGACATCCGTATCACAAGGGGATTTTGATGCGTATCGGGATAGGCGGCTTTCAGCATGAGACGAACACGTTCGCGCCGTCGCGCGCGGCGTGGGAGGATTTCGCGGACAAGGGCGGCGGCTGGCCTCGGCTGGTCAGCGGGCCGGCCATGTTCCAGGCGGTGGCCGGCGCCAACATACCGGTGGCCGGCTTCATCGAGGCGATGGGCGCGCATACGCTGCTGCCCGCCACCTGGGCCGCGGCCAGTCCGTCGGGACCGGTCACGCGCGACGCCTACGAGAGCATCAGCGCGCTGATCCTGCAGGGGCTGTCGGCCGCGATGCCGCTGGACGGGGTCTACCTTGATCTGCACGGCGCGATGGTGGCCGAGCACCTGGACGACGGCGAAGGCGAGCTGCTGCGGCGCGTGCGTGAACGGGTCGGACCCGACGTGCCCGTCGTCGCCAGCCTGGACCTGCATGCCAACATGACCCGCGAGATGCTGCGCCACGCCGACGCGCTGGTCTGCTATCGCACCTATCCGCACATCGACATGGCCGAGACCGGGCAACGCGCGGCCGCGCTGCTCGCGGCGCGGCTGCACGGCGCGCCGCGCGCCTGTAGCGCCCTGCGCCAGCTGCCGTATCTGATTCCGCTGTGCTGGCAGTCCACCGACATCGAGCCCGCGCGCGGCCTGTACCAGCGCCTGGCGGAGATTGAGGCGCGCAGCGGCGCCAGCCTGTCGTTCGCCACGGGTTTTCCCGCTGCGGACTTTCCCGAATGCCTGCCCGCCGTGTGGGCGCACGCCGCCACGCAGGCGCAGGCCGACGCGGCCGCGAGCGAAATGGAACGCGCGGTGCTGGCGGCCGAATCCGCTTTCGGCGGCACGCTGCATGACGCCGACGAGGCCGTGCAGACCGCCATGCGCATGGCGCGCGATGCGTCGCGCCCGGTCGTCATCGCCGACGCGCAGGACAATCCCGGCGCGGGCGGCAGCTCCGACACCACCGGCGTGCTGCGCGCGCTGATTCGCCACGGCGCGCGCGATGCCGCCATCGGCCTGATCGTCGATCCGGCCGCGGCGCTGGCCGCGCATCACGCGGGCGCGGGCAACACGCTGCGGATTGCATTGGGTGGACACTCGGGTATTCCCGACGATGCGCCGCTGGAAGCCGAATTCCTGGTCGAAAAAACGTCCGACGGCCGCTTCGACACGCATGGCGCGTTCTACCGCGGCTTCCATATGGACCTGGGGCCCAGCGCCTGCCTGAGCCTGGGCGGCGTGCGCATCGTGGTGGCCTCGAACAAGGTGCAGATGGCCGACCAGGAGATGTTCCGCTTTGCCGGCGTGGATCCCGCGCGCGCCGCGATCCTGGTGGTGAAAAGTTCGGCGCACTTCCGCGCCGACTTCACGTCCATCGCCCATGCCATCCTGGTCTGCGCGGCGCCTGGATCCATGCTGATGGACGCGGCAAAACAACCATGGACACGGCTGCGTCCCGGCATCAGAATGGCACCTTGCGGGCCGGCGTTTTCCAGCCGGCCAGGCAATGCCTGACCCTCTCGCGCCGCCATGCGGGCGACGCGCCAACGACGTAGCGGCCGACGAACGCCGCCCACACCGATCCAAGGGGAACATTCATGCTGAAGTTTGTCCGTGCAGCCGCATTTGCCGGCGCGACCCTCCTGATGGCCCACGGCGCCTACGCCGACACGGTCATCAAGTCGGTCATGCATTCGCCGTTGCGCCTGACCGACCCGCACGCCACCACCGCGTACATCACCACGTGGCACGGCTACATGATCTACGACACGCTGCTGGCCACCGACGCCGACAACAAGATCCAGCCGCAGATGCTCGAAAAGTGGGACGTCTCGCCCGACGGCAAGACCTACACCATGACCCTGCGCGACGGCCAGAAGTGGCATGACGGCAAGCCCGTGACGGCCGACGACTGCGTCGCCTCGATCAAGCGCTGGGCCAGCGGCGACATCATGGGCCGCACGCTGCTGAAGTTCACCGACAAGATCGAGATCGTCGACGACAAGACCTTCCGCGTCGTCATGAAGGAACCCACCGACCTGGTGCTGCGCGCGCTGTCCAAGCCCACCGGCACCGCGCCCTTCATGATGCCCAAGCGCATCGCCGAGCAGGCCATCGGCCAGCCCATCACCGACATGACCGGCTCGGGTCCGTTCAAGATCGTCGAGTTCAAGCCGGGCGTGAAGACCGTCTACGCCAAGAACACCGATTACGTGCCCCGCAAGGAACCCGCCAGCGGCCTGGCCGGCGGCAAGGTCGTCAACGTCGACAAGGTCGAATGGAACGTCATGCCCGACGCCCTGACCACCGCCAACGCGTTGCTCGGCGGCGAGATCGACTTCGTCGAGCAGTTCCCCTACGACCTGCTGCCCATGGTCGAAGGCAACAAGGATCTGAAGGAAGAGTCGCTCAGCCCGGTCGGCTACTTCACGATGTACCGCTTCAACTTCAAGTACCCGCCCTTCAACAACAAGAAGATCCGCCAGGCCGCCATGTACGCCGTGGGCCAGGAAGACGTGATGAAGGCGCTGGTCGGCAATCCCAAGTACTGGCGCACCTGCGCCTCGCTGTGGGGCTGCGGCACGCCGTTGGAAACCGACATCGGCAAGGATGTGGTGGTGCCGCAGAACACCGAGAAGGCCAAGGCGCTGCTGAAGGAAGCCGGCTACGACAACACGCCCGTGCTGATCATGCACGCCACCGACGTGGGCACGCTGTCGGCGCAGCCGGTGGTGATCGCGCAGGCGCTGCGCAAGGCCGGCTTCAACGTCAACCTGATGGCCATGGACTGGCAGAGCGTGGCCACGCGGCGCGCCTCCAAGGCCGCGCCCGCCGAAGGCGGCTGGAACATCCACAACACCAACTGGTACGCCACCGACGTGATGGACCCGGTGCGCTCCGCGCCGGCCGCCGCCAGCGGCGACAACGCCTGGTTCGGCTGGCCCGACATGCCGCAGGTCGAAGAGCTGCGCACCAAGTTCGCGCTGACCTCCGACCCGGCCGAGCAGAAGAAAATCGCCGACGAGCTGCAGCGCATCGGCATCGACGAAGGCCTGTACGTGCCGCTCGGTCAGATGTCCGTGCCCACCGTGTATTCGACCAAGCTCTCGGGCCTGGTGCATGCGCCGGTGTTCGCGTTCTGGAACGTGAAGAAAGCCCCTTGACGGGCAAGTAAGCAGATAGCCTAGCAGCACAAGGGGGAAAACATGCTGGCATTCGTCTCACGCCGGCTCCTCGCGACCATCCCCGTTCTGGTGATGGTCGCGGTGGTGGTCTTTGCGATATTGCGCTCCAGCCAGGGCGACCCGGCCGTCATCATGGCCGGCGACGGCGCCACGCCCGAACGTATCGAACAGATACGCCAGATCATGGGCCTGGAGCAGCCGGTGGTGAAGCAGTTCTTCATCTGGGCCGGCAAACTGGTGCAGGGCGACCTCGGCACCTCGCTGATGTCGGGCGTGCCCGTCACGCAGCTCATCGGGCAGCGGCTGGAGCCATCGCTCAGCCTGGCGGTCCTGACGCTGGTCTTCACGCTGATCGTCGCCATTCCGCTGGGCATCCTGGCGGCCTGGCGCCAGGGCAAGCTGCTGGACCGCGCCGTCATGGGCTTTTCCGTGCTCGGCTTCTCGGTGCCGGTGTTCGTCACCGGCTATCTGCTGATCTGGGCCTTCGCCATCAAGCTGGGCTGGTTCAACGTGCAGGGCTACACGCCGCTGGCCAACGGCTTCTGGCTGTTCCTGCACCGCCTGATCCTGCCCGCCCTGGCGCTGTCCACGGTCTACGTGGCGCTGATCGCGCGCATCACGCGCACCAGCGTCATCGAGGTCATGGGCGAGGACTTCATCCGCACCGCCCGCTCCAAGGGCCTGACCGAGACCGGCGTGCTGCTGGGCCACGCGCTGCGCAACGCGGCCGTGCCCATCGCCACGGTCGTGGGCGTGGGCGTGGCGCTGCTGATCAGCGGCGTGGTCGTCACCGAATCGGTGTTCAACATCCCCGGCCTGGGCCGGCTGGTGGTCGAGGCCGTGCTGGCGCGCGACTATCCGGTGATCCAGGGCCTGACGCTGTTCTTCGCCTTTGTCTACGTGTTCATCAACCTCGTCGTCGATTGCGCCTACACGGTGTTCGATCCGCGCATCCGCTACTGAGGCCCCATCATGCAAACCCCAATCGACGCGGCCGACAACACCGCCGCCGCCGACCTGCCGGGCGGCGGCACGCCGCAAACCACGGCCTGGCGCCAGATCCGCCAGGGCCTGCGCAGCTGGCCCGTGATGCTGGCGCTGGCGGTGCTGGTCATCATCGTCGCCATCGCCCTGTTCGCGCCCTGGCTGGGCACGGTCGATCCCGTGCAGATCAACCCGGGATCGCGCCTGAAGCAGCCCTTCACCGAGTTCCTCTTCGGCACCGACGCCTTCGGCCGCGACGTCTGGTCGCGCGTGGCCTACGGCGCGCGCGTCTCGCTGATCGCCGGCCTGGGCGCCGCCGTGGTCAGCGTGGCGATCGGCCTGGTGATCGGCGTCATCGCCGGCTGGTTCCGCTCGCTGGACGGCCTGATCATGCGCACCATGGACGCCATCATGGCGATCCCCGGCATCCTGCTGGCGATCGCGCTGGTGTCGGTCTCGGGCGCCAGCCTGACCACGGTGCTGGTGGCCATCACCATCCCCGAGATCCCGCGCGTGGTGCGGCTGGTGCGCGGCCAGATCCTGACCGTGCGCGGCGAGCCCTACGTCGAAGCCGCGCTGGCGCTGGGCACGCCGCTGCCCAAGCTGCTGTGGCGCCACATGGTGCCCAGCACCATCGCGCCGCTGACCGTGCAGGGCACCTATGTGTTCGCCTCGGCCATGCTGACCGAGGCCATCCTCAGCTTCCTTGGCGCGGGCGTGCCGCCCGAGATCGCGTCCTGGGGCAACATCATGTCCGAGGGCCGCATGTACTTCCGCATGCTGCCGGGCCTGATCCTGTTCCCCGGACTGTTCCTGTCGCTGACCGTGCTCAGCGTGAACATCCTGGGCGACGCCTTGCGCGACGCGCTGGACCCGAAAATGGTGCGCAGGACCTGACGCCGATGACCTACTCCCCCACTCCCCCCGCGGGCGACACCTCGTCCGCCATCCTGGCCATCCGCAACCTGTCGGTCGAAGTCGCCGGCGCCGGCAACCGCGTCGTGCGCAACCTGAGCCTGGACGTGCACGCCGGCGAGACCGTCTGCGTGGTTGGCGAATCCGGCTCGGGCAAGTCGGTCACCTCGCTGGCCGTCATGGGCCTGCTGCCGCAGGGCATCCTGAAGATCGGCGCGGGCTCGATCCGCGTCGAGGGCGAGGACGTGGCCACCGCCACGCCGCGCCGCCTGCGCGAGCTGCGCGCCACCCGCATGGCCATGGTGTTCCAGGAACCCATGACCGCGCTCAACCCGGTGCACACGGTCGGCAAGCAGGTCGACGAGGTGCTGCGGCTGCATCGCAAGATGTCCGCCGCCGAGCGCCGCGCCAAGGTGCTGGAGATGTTCCGCTCGGTCCACCTGCCCGACGTCGAGCGCATCTACGACGCCTACCCGCACCAGCTCTCCGGCGGCCAGCGCCAGCGCATCGTCATCGCCATGGCGCTGATCCTGGAGCCACGCCTGCTGATCGCCGACGAGCCGACCACGGCGCTGGACGTGACCACGCAGAAGCAGATCCTGGCGCTCATCAAGGAACTGCAGGTCAAGCACAAGACCGCCGTGCTGTTCATCACCCACGACTTCGGCGTGGTGGCCGAGATCTCCGACCGCATCATCGTGATGAACCGCGGCGACCTGGTCGAAAGCGGCACGCGCCACGAAATCCTGGCCGAGCCCAAGCAGTCCTACACGCGGCGGCTGGTGTCCTCGGTGCCCAGCCTGGTGCCGTCGCGCCGCGAGGCGCCCGCCGGCCAGCCGGTGCTGCATGTCAAGGGTCTGGGCCGCACCTACGGCGGCGGCGGCTCGCTGTTCTCGCGCAAGCCGGCGCACGGCGTGGTGGCCGCGGCCGACGTCAACCTGACGCTGCGCAAGGGCGAGATCCTGGGCATCGTGGGCGAGTCCGGCTCGGGCAAGTCCACGGTCGCGCGCTGCATCGTGCGCCTGATCGAGCCCACCGCCGGCCACATGATGATGGGCGGCGAAGACCTGAGCACGCTGTCGGGCGCCGCATTGCGACCGGTGCGTCGGCGCATACAGATCGTGTTCCAGGACCCCTATCGCTCGCTCAACCCGCGCCGCACCGTGGGCGAGTCCATCATCGAGGGCCTGCTCAATTTCGGCGTGCCGCGCGAACAGGCGCTGCGGCGCGCCGGCGAAACGCTGTCGGTGGTGGGCCTGAGCCCGGACGCCATGCGGCGCTATCCGCACCAGTTCTCCGGCGGCCAGCGCCAGCGCATCTGCATCGCGCGCGCGCTGGTCATGGATCCCGAGATCCTGGTCGCCGACGAGGCCGTGTCGGCGCTGGACGTCTCGGTGCAGGCGCAGGTGCTGGAGCTGCTGGAGCAGGTGCGGCAGCGCACCGGCGTGGGCGTGCTCTTCATCACCCACGACCTGCGCGTGGCGGCGCAGATCTGCGACACCATCATCGTCATGCAGCGCGGCAAGGTTGTCGAGACCGGCAGCGCCGAGACCGTGCTGACCGAACCGCGCCACGAGTACACGCGCGCGCTGATCGACGCCGCGCCCGGCCGCGACTGGGACTTCCGCAACTTCAGGCCGGTCGCCGCCGGCCATCCGGCGCAGGCCCCGGCGGGCTGAAGCCGGTCGCGCGCGGGAGCCGGCCACGGCGCCCGCGCCGCGCCCCATCGCATCCGCATCCCGAGCCGGCACGCAGAGGCCGGCCAGACACAAAGGCTCATCCCCCCTTCAGGAACCGACCACCAGGAACCGCCATGCAGCAGCCGCATGAACTCTCCGCCCAGGAACTGCTTGCCGCCTACCGCGCCAAGACCCTGTCCCCCGTCGAAGCCACCCGCGCCGTGCTGGCGCACATCGAGCGCTGGGAACCCAGCCTGAAAGCCACCTACGCGCTGGATCCCGAAGGCGCGCTGGCCGCCGCCCGCGAATCCGAGGCGCGCTGGATGAAGGGCGAGCCGCTGTCGGCCGGCGGCTACACGCTGGACGGCGTGCCCGCCACCATCAAGGAGAACATCGCCACGCGCGGCGTGCCGGTGCCGCTGGGCACCGCGGCCACCGACCTGACACCGGCCAGCGCCGACGCGCCGCCGGCGGCCCGCATGCGCGAGGCAGGCGCCGTGGTGCTGGGCAAGACCACCATGCCGGACTACGGCATGCTGTCGTCCGGCCTGTCCAGCTTCCACGAACTGACCCGCAATCCCTGGGACCTGGGCAAGAATCCCGGTGGTTCCAGCGCCGGCGCCGGCGCGGCCGCCGCGGCCGGCTACGGCCCGCTGCACATCGGCACCGACATCGGCGGCTCGGTGCGCCTGCCCGCCGCCTGGTGCGGCATCGCCACGCTCAAGCCCAGCCTGGGCCGCATTCCCATCGACCCGCCCTTCATGGGCCGCTGCGCCGGTCCCATGACGCGCACCGTGACCGATACCGCGCTGATGATGGGCGTGCTGTCACAGCCCGACGCGCGCGACCACATGAGCCTGCCCTACCAGGACATCGCCTGGCTCGACCTGGACATGGACCTGCGCGGCGTGCGCATCGGCCTGCTGCTGGACGCCGGCTGCGGCCTGCCCGTGGATCCCGAGATCCTGGACGCCGTGCAGGCCGCCGCGCGCCTGTTCGAGGCGGCCGGCGCCATCGTCGAACCCATGAAGCCCTGGATGACGCCCGCCATGCTGGACGGCGTGGACCGCTTCTGGCGCACCCGCTCGGCCATCGACCTGGCGGCGCTGTCCGAGGAACGTCGCGGCAAGATCCTGCCCTTCATCCGCGCCTGGGCGGAAAGCGGCGGCGGCCAGAGCGGCGAGGCCGTGTTCCGCAGCTACTACGAGACGGTCAACGTGCGCGCGCGCACCGTCGCTGCCTGCGCGCCGTACGACTACGTGCTGTCGCCGGTGGCGCCCGTGGTGGCCTACAACGCCGAATGGCCCTCGCCCACCAACGAGGTCGCCACCACCATGCATCACATCGGCTTCACGCTGCCCTACAACATGAGCGAGCAGCCGGCGGCCTCGGTGAACTGCGGCTATACCAGGATCGGCCTGCCCATCGGCCTGCAGATCGCCGGCGCGCGCTTCGACGACCTGGGCGTGCTGCGCGTGGCGCGGGCCTGGGAACGCATGCGCCCGGCGCAGCGCGCCTGGCCGCAGCCGCCCAAGAGCGCCTGACGACGGACGCTCCGCCTTGATGCCCGGACGCCCGCGAGGCGCCCGGGCGCTTTCCCCGCATATCCGGGCGACGAGCCCGGGCAACCCACAGGACGACCCATGCGCTGGCTATTGGCAATGATCAAGCACGAGACGAACACATACTCGCCCGTGCCCACGCCGCTGGAACGCTTCTTCCGCGGCAATCCCGAAATCCTGGCCGGCGAACGCGCCATCCGGGCCTATGAGAACACCGACAGCGGCCTGGGCGGCTACATCGAGGTGGCGCGCCGCGAGGGCGCCGAGATCGTGCTGCCGGTCGCCGCCGAATCCTGGCCCAGCGGGCCGGCCAGCGCCGAGACACACGAACGCCTGTGCCGGCTGGTGCTGGACGAGGTCGAGCGCGGCGGCTTCGACGCCATCCTGCTGGACCTGCACGGCGCCATGGTGGCCGAGGGCGTGGAAGACGCCGAGGGCGACCTGCTGCGCCGCCTGCGCGAGATCGATCCGACGACGCCGGTGGCGGTGACGCTGGACATGCACGCCAACCTCTACGACGACATCGTCAGGCACGCCACCGTCATCAGCGGCTTCCATACCTATCCGCACGTGGACATCCACGCCGCCGGGCTGCGCGCGGCCAACGTCATCGTGCGCACGCTCAAGGGCGAGATCAAGCCCGTCATGCGCTGGGGCAACAAGCCCATGCTGCCGCACGTGATGCGCCAGGGCACGCACGCCGAACCCAACAAATCGCTGCAGGAGCGCTGCATCGCGCTGGAGGCGCAAGGCGTGCTGGCGGCGTCGGTGTTCGTCGGCTTCCCGCATGCCGACATCCGCGAAGCGGGCCTGAGCGCCGTGGTCTGTACCGACGGCAAGGCGGAGCAGGCGGAACAGTTGCGCGACGAACTGCTGGAGCGCGCCTGGAACGCCCGCGCCGACTGGGTGTTCCATCCGGAACCGCTGGAAGCCGCCATTACCCGCGCCAAGGCGGTGACACAGGGCCCGGTGGTCCTGCTGGACCACTACGACAACACCGGCTCGGGCGGCACCATGGACACCACGGCGGTGCTGGCCGAGATGCTGCGCCAGGGCCTGGACAACGCCGTGTTCTACGCCATCTGCGATCCGCAGGCCGCGCGCGAAGCGGCGGCGGCCGGCGTCGGCAGCCAGATCCGCATCAAGCTGGGCGGCAAGGTCGCCATGCCCGCCATCCGCCAGGCCAGCGAGCCGCTGGAGATCTCCGGCCGCGTGAAGCTGGTCTTTGACGGCGTCTACCTGAACCGGGGCCCCATGTATCGCGGCGTGCGCAACGATACCGGCCTGACCGTCGTCATCGACACCGGCAGCGTGGAGATCGTGGTGGTGTCGCGCCACCAGGAGCCCTTCGACGTCAATTGCCTGCTGTCGGCCGGCATCGATCCGCTGCAAAAGCGCTACGTGGCCCTCAAGAGCCGGGTCCACTGGCGCGCGGGCTTCTCCGACATGGCCACCGACATCATCGAATGCACCGGCGTCGGCGTGACCACCTCGGACTACGGCCAACTGGAATTCAAACGCGTGCGGCGCCCCATCTACCCGCTGGATCCACTGTAAGTCGTTATTTTGTCGACAATATCGCCGGCGCACCCGCGCCGGCTTTCATTTTGAAATCTTCGGTAACGGCGCGCGCTCTCGCCGGACAGGCAGCCTCGGTATACTCGCCGCGGGTCCTTGCGCCCTCATGAATCAATGACTTCGCGGAGTCCTCGCCTCGTGGCGGTTCATCGGCGGCAGCGCAAGGGCATGACTCGACAATCAACGACATAAAAGCAGAACGATGAAAAAGAGCGTAGCGATCACCCTGGGCGTGGTCATAGTGGGAGCGGGAAGCTGGGTCGGCGCGACCTGGTACACGGGCAAGCGCATCGAGGAAAGCTCGCAGCGCCGCCTGGCCGAGGTCAACGAGAAGCTGGCAAAGGTCACGCCGCTGTTCGGCCTGCGCATCGACCAGATCAAGTACGAGCGCGGCCTGTTCTCGACGCAGGCGCGTTATGGCCTGTCGCTCCTGAAGAACGACAAGAGCCTGGACGTCCTGCCCGACGGCATGATCGAGTTCGACGCCACCATCGAGCACGGCCCCTTCCCCAAGGGCGCGCTGGCGCGCGGCGCCCTCGCGCCCAAGCTGGCCTACGTCCAGGCGGCGATGGCCAAGACGGACCTGGTCAAGCCGGTGTTCGAGCTGACCAAGGACGTGGCCCCGCTGACGGCCGACGCCATCGTCGCCTACGGCGGCCACGGCGCCAGCACGGCGCAGATCGCGCCGGTCAAGTTCAGCCGCGATGGCATCGACCTCGACTTCAGCGGCATGAAGATCGACGGCACCTACGACCACGCCAAGCAGGCGGTGGTCGCGCGCGGCGTGATCGACACCATCGGCGTCGACGGCCTGAAGGCCCAGCGCGAGCGCGACAAGTTCAAAATGGCCCTGTCCGGCCTGTCCATCGACGTGAACACCCTGATGGGCAAGTTCGGCCTGTCGATCGGCGACTCGGGCGTGCAGGTCAAGCACATCGACATGGTCAAGCCCCAGGACGAGCTGAAGATCGCGCTCGACGACTTCGGCTACACCGTCAAGCTGACCGAGGACGACAAGAACATCGCCATGCAGGCCGCCTACAAGCTCGGCGGCCTGACGGTCGACGGCGTGGCGCTGGGCAGCGGCCAGGCCGTGGTCAAGCTGGGCAACCTGGACGGCGTCGCGGTCAAGCAACTGGCCGACACCTACAACCAGATGATGCGCCAGGCCGTGGCCGGCGCCAGCGACGAAGGCTTGAAGGACGAACAGGTGCAGACCCTGATCGATACCGCCACCAAGCTGCTGGCCGCCAAGCCCACGTTCAGCATGGACCCGATCAGCTGGAAGACCGCCAAGGGCGAAAGCAAGCTGACCTTCGCGCTGGACCTGGCGAGCCCCGCCAACCTCAAGGACCTGACGCCGCAGGAAATTCTGGTCCAGGCCATCAAACGCATCGATGCCAACCTGGTCGTGTCCAAGCCCATGGTGCAGGACCTGGTCGCGCAGTACATGGTCAAGACCGAAGGCAAGGCCGCCGACAAGGCCGCCACCGAAGCCGAGGAACAGGTCCGCAGCATGGCGGGCATGGCCGAGATGTTCAACGTCGGCAAGAACGACGGCGACAACATCATCGGCAAGTTCCACTTCTCCGACGGCATGGGCGATCTGAACGGCAAGAAGATCCCGGCGGACGAGCTGTTCAGCGGCCTGCTGGATGCGGCCGGCTCGCACGACAGCATGGATGACGACGAATCCGAACCCGCCGTCGGCGCCATCAGCTCGGACACCGACCCCGCCTCCTCCGGCGAGCAGATGCAGGACTTCAACGTCGACGTGGTCACCTCCATGCTGGACGACATGGGCTACTCGCCGCGCCGCTCCGAAGGCGACGAAGGCCCGGTGCTGGTGCTGGATCCCAGCGGCACCGGCGCGGCCGACCTGCGCGTGGAACTGCTGTGCAACGACTTCACCGAGAAGTGCTACGACCTGGTCATCACCGCCACGTACAGCGCCAAGAAGCCGGTTTCCCTCAAGGCCATCAACGCCTGGAACAAGGAATACCGCTGGAGCCGCGCCTACCTGGACGAGAAGAACCAGGCCGTGCTGCAAATGGACGTGAACGCGGAAGGCGCGATCGGCAAGGAAAACCTGCAGATCCTGCTGAACACCTTCATCAGCATCGCCGAGGACTTCTCGGCCATGGTGAACAAGGGCGCGGGCAAGTAAACGTCCGAGCAACGCTCATCGAAAACCCCCGCCAGGAAACTGGCGGGGGTTAATGAGATGGTCAGCCCGATCCCCACGAAGCGGTACGCTGAGTGGGGATTGTTCTTTTTGGGAGACCTCTCATGAGCACCGTCACGCTGATTGGCATCGATCTGGGCAAACACAGCTTCCATCTGCATGGGCAGGACGCGGCCGGCAGGATGATGTTTCGCAAGAAGTGCTCGCGCCAGGATCTGTTCAAGTTACTGGGCAACACACCGCGCAGCACAGTGGTGATGGAGGCCTGCGCCGGCGCGCACTGGATGGCGCGCCGCATCGAAGAACTGGGCCACCAGGCCAAGCTCATTTCCCCCCAGTTCGTGCGCCCCTTCGTACAGGGCAACAAGAATGACTTCGCCGATGCCCAGGCGATCTGCGAGGCGGCCTCGCGCCCGAGCATGCGGTTCGTGAGCGTGCGCAATCAGGCTCAGCAGACCGTCTCTGCCCTGCATCGGGTGCGTGAATCACTGGTCGCTCAGCGCACGGGCGTGATCAACCAGGTGCACGCCTTTTTGCTGGAGTTTGGCATCAGCCTGCCTCGTGGTCAGGCGATTCTGCGACGCTTGCCAGCGGTTCTGGCCGAACACGCGCTGCCGCCCCAACTAGGCGCGCTGCTGGAGCGGCTGCGATCGCACTTTCAGTATCTGGATGAGCAGGTAGGCCAGATTGAGCGTGAGCTGTGTCTACAGCTGCGCGAGGATGAACGCAGCCAGCGGCTGCTTCAGATCCCCGGCATCGGGCCAATCACTGCTAGCGTGCTGATGACTGAGCTGGGCGATGCGCGGCAATTTGGTTCGGCGCGCCAGTTCGCCGCTTCGGTAGGCTTGGTGCCTCGCCAGTACAGCACGGGCGGCAAACCCACGCTCCTGGGCATCAGCAAACGGGGCGACAAGAACCTTAGACGATTGTTGGTACAGGGCGCTCGCGCGATCATGCGACACGTGGAGCGACGAACCGACCGGCTAGGCGCCTGGGTGCGCGAGCTGCAGGCCCGACGTCACTCGAACGTGGTCGCTTGTGCGCTGGCCAATAAATTGGCGAGGATCGCCTGGGCCATCCTCGCCAATGGAACGAACTACCGAAGTGAGCAGACTGTAGCGCCAGCCTGACCTTCATCACCGTTTTACGCAGTCACTTCCTGGTTTTGCGACGCGAGTACGTGAAGACATAAACGGCTCAACGGCCTGGCAAGAAACCTGACATGAAATCCAGCACCGCGATGCTGAGGGGCTTTTTAGGTTTGCCGGGCGCGACTCTCATCATGGAGCGGGGGGCCTAGCCCCAACTGACTCCGAATAGATTTGAGCAAGCCCAATTTACGCCTACACCGCCTCGCTTGCAAAAATCGGGCTGACCATAGATTTTCATAGCCGGGCCGTCCCAAGATGAAAACTGCCCCCATCGGGGGCAGTCGGCGCACGCGGCAAGAAAGCCCTCCTCATTCGCCGGGCACGCCCTGGCGGATATTGCGCGAGAACTGCGCCGCGTCGGCCGTGGCGCGCGCGCGGTCGGTATAGCGGCCGGCGTCGCGATAGGCCCGCGCGCTGTCCGCTCCGCGCAGCGCGCCGATGCGGTACAGGTATTCGGGCAGATAGCCGGACAGCAGCAGCCGGTAGTCCATCGGCAGCCCTGGCACGATGCGCCGGGCCAGCTGGTACACGATGGTGATGCAATTGGCGGTCAGCGTGTTGTAGAAGCGCGGTTGACGCGCCAGCCCGTTGGCCGTCTCGACATAGGCCAGGAACAACGCGCGCGCCCCGCCCTCGGGCATGTGCACGCGATACAGGTAACCGTCCTCGCCGCGCACATTGGTGCGTACCCGCAGGCTGTCCTCTTCGGTGGACGCCAGCACCGACAGCTCGTACTGGCGGAAGAAGCCCCCGATCTCGGAGAACGCATCGCCCAGCTTGCGGCGTACCTCGACCGAGAACACCACGTGCCGGCCGTCGCCGAAGCCAAAGGACACCAGCGCATGGGCGATCGCGGGGCGCCCCCAGTACGACAGCGCGACATCCACCGATTCCAGACGCGACAGATCGTAGGTCTCGGTGCGCCAGCGCACGTCGTAGTCGCTGCGCGTGCGCCAGTCGAAATCGCGCACGTCGTGCAGCGTGACCCGGTCGCCGTCGATGTCGCCGCACGTCGTCCGCGCCACTTCGGGCATCCAGCTGCGCGCATTGGACGGCCGCACCCCCAGCCGCCACCAGGCCAGCAGGCCGAGCAGCGCGGCGCCGAACAGCCAGAGCGGCGCGGCATGTTCCAGCGCCAGGCCCAGCAACGCCGCGCCGGCCAGCGCCAGCCAGCACGCCACGGACAGCGCGCGCCACGCACCGCCACGGGGCGACTGGAACCACAGCGCGCCCGCGCCCCACCCCGCCGCCGCCACGATCGTCACACCGGCCAGGATGGCGAGGATCATTGCGCGCCTTGCGACGAGGGCGCCTCTTGCGCGTTGCGCGCCTGGGCTTCCCGGTCCTGGCTGCGCCAGGCCGCGCGCCGCTGCCTGATCAAGCGCAGCGCGGCCTGCGACATCTGCCACCAGCCGAACGGCCGGGGGTCGGCCAGCATGCTGAGCGCGCGCGCGTAGTCCAGCGTCAGGCCCGGCGTCCAGGCCATGGTCAGCGCGCGCTTGCGGATCTGCGAGGCCACCCACAATTCCGGCGTCAGCAGCAACCGCAGCAGCACGCGCCAGCCGGCCTGCGGACCATGCAGCCGGCCGACCACGCCGTCCAGCGCCGCCTCCAGCGCGCGCGATACCGAGCTGGAACAGTTGCGATGCGTCAGGTTGTAGGTGGCATCCTGCCGGTAGACGTCCCAGAACGCCTGCAACTTTGCCGCGTCGTAGTTGCGGATGCGCACCTGCGTGGTGGACGGACACCAGGCCTGCGCTTCCGTGGCGTAGTCGGGCTGGAACACGCCCGGCACGTCGTTCTCGGCCGTGGCGCGCAGCAGCGCGCCGAACTGTTCGGGAGACCGGTCGATCTCCTGCGCCGGGTATAGGCTCACATACACGCCTTCAGGCGATTCCAGCGCCGCGTGCCCCGTGGAGATGACGCCGTTGACGTCAACGGCGGCGATGTAGCGGTTCAGCATCAGGTAGTTGCGCGTCTGCGCCTTGGCCGAGCCGGACGGGGTCCAGACGTGCACGGTCAGGGCACGCTCCGATTCCAGCGGCGGGCCGTCGAACACAGTCTGCGCCGGGCCAGCGGACGCGGTCGGCATGAAGTCCGGCCGTGCGTTGACGACCAGCCCGGGATTGGCCCCCAGCGTGCGGACGCGGCGTGCAAGCACCAGCAGCTTGAAGCCGGAGAAGGCCAGGAACAGGCCCACGCAATACGGCACGGTGCCCACGTAGTGCGTGGGATAGGGCTGAAAGAAGAAGATGGCCAGCAGGATCTCGGCCACGCCCGAGGCGAAGACATAGCGCCAGCGCGCGTAGCGCACCACGTAGGCGGCGATGCACTGCATCAGCCCATCGACCAGGAACAGCAGGCCGAAGATCATAGACAACACGAAATGCCCGTGTTGGTCGCCCGCCAGGACCAGCACGCCGGCCGTCAGCACAAACAGGCCCTTCACATAGCGCAGCACGCGCTGGCCGCCGACGCCGGACTTGGCGATGGCCAGCGTCGCCAGCCCTTCGATCACGATCAGCGCGGCAAAGCCGTCCAGGGGGAAATACAGCACCCCGTCCAGCGCGTCGATGAACACCACCGCGCCGGCAACCAGGAGCAACCAGCCGGCGACGGCCAGCCCGAGCGCGCGCTTGCGCAGGTAATCGACGCCCAGCAGCAATAGAACCAGATTTCCCATGCCCGTGACGCCGCGTCAAAGGCCGCTCTTGCGCGCGGTCAGGATCAGGCGCAGGCCCAGCGCGGCCATGGCGCAGGCGGCGAGCCGGTCCACCCATTTCTTCGCGCGCAGGTAGATGGCCCTCGGCCCCTGGGCCGAGAAGCACAGCGCGACGATGGCATACCAGCCGAACTCGACCAGGAACACCAGCGGCGGCAAGGCGAAATACACCCAGGCCGGCGGCTGCTGCGGCAACAGGGCCGCGAAAATGCTGCCGTACCAGATGGCGGTCTTGGGATTGCTCATCTGAGTGGCAAGGCCCGTCCAGAACGACTTGCGCGCGCTGCCTGAACGCGCGGCCACGGCGCCAGGCAGCGCGAAAGGTTGGCTCGCGCCGCGCCAGATCTTGTACGACATGTAGAGCAGGTACGCGCCGCCGGCGAGCTTCAGGCCCAGGTACAGCCACCCGACGGTTTGCAGCACGGAATAAAGTCCGGCCAGCGCCAGGCTGGCGAACAGGATGCCGCCGATGCCCATGCCCAGCGCCGAGGCCAGACCGTCCAGGCGCGACTGGCCGATGGCGCTGCGCGCGACGATGACGAAGCTCGGGCCCGGCAGCATCGCGCCCAGCCACAGCGCCCCCAGGATGGCCAGAATGAAAGCAGGCGTATTCATCAGGATCTCCCCCCGCGCGGCCGCGCCGCGCGCACGCCTGATTCTTGCACATCCCCGCGGGCGCGATAAAAAAAACCCTGGTTCCAGGAACCAGGGTTTTCCTCCCGCCGGCACAACGGCCCCGCCTCGCGGCGCGGCCGTCATGCGCCTCAGGCGTAGGCTTCGACCGGCAGGCAGGCGCAGACCAGATTGCGGTCGCCATAGGCGTTGTCGACGCGAGCCACGGGCGGCCAGTACTTGCCGTCGCGCAGCGAGGCCACCGGGTAGGCGGCCTGCTGGCGCGGGTAGTCGTGCAGCCACTCTTCGGCCAGCAGCATCTGCGCGGTATGCGGCGCGTTCTTCAGGACGTTGTCCTCGCGGTCGCGCTCGCCGCGCTCGACCTGGGCGATTTCCTCGCGGATCGAGATCATGGCGTCGACGAAGCGGTCCAGCTCGGCCTGGCTTTCCGATTCGGTCGGCTCGACCATCAGCGTACCGGCCACCGGGAAGCTCATGGTGGGCGCGTGGAAGCCGTAGTCCATCAGGCGCTTGGCGATGTCCTCGGCGCTGATGCCGCTGGTTTCCTTGAGCGGACGCACATCCAGGATGCACTCGTGCGCCACGCGGCCGTTGCGACCCGCGTACAGCACCGGATAGTGGTCGCGCAGGCGGGTGGCGACGTAGTTCGCATTCAGGATCGCGACTTCGGTGGCGCGGCGCAGACCGTCGGCGCCCATCAGCGAGATGTACACGAACGGGATCGGCAGGATGCCGGCCGAACCGAAAGGCGCGGCCGAGACCGGGCCGACCTTGGCTTCGCCGGGCAGCTTGCCTTGTTCATTGACCACGCCCGGCAGGTACGGAGCCAGGTGCGCGCGCACCGCCACCGGACCCACGCCCGGGCCGCCGCCGCCGTGCGGGATGCAGAAGGTCTTGTGCAGGTTCAGGTGCGAGACGTCGGAACCGAACTTGCCGGGCTGGGCCACGCCCACCATGGCGTTCATGTTGGCGCCGTCCAGGTAGACCTGGCCGCCGGCCTGGTGCACCAGTTCGCAGATCTCGGTCACGGCTTCCTCGAACACGCCATGCGTGGACGGGTAGGTGATCATCAGCGCGGCCAGCTTGTCGCCGACCTGTTCGATCTTGGCGCGCAGGTCGGGCAGGTCGACGTTGCCGTTGGCGTCGGAGGCCACCACCACCACATCCATGCCGGCCAGCTGGGCCGAGGCGGGGTTGGTGCCGTGCGCCGACGAGGGGATCAGGCAGACGTTGCGCTGATGCTGGCCGTTGGCCTGGTGGTAGCCGCGAATCGCCAGCAGGCCGGCGTACTCGCCCTGCGCGCCGGAGTTCGGCTGCAGGCTGATGTTGTCATAGCCGGTGATTTCGCACAGCGCGGCCGACAGGCGGTCGATCAATTCCTTGTAGCCCTGGCTCTGCGAGGCGGGCGCGAAGGGGTGGATCAGCGCGAACTCGGGCCAGGTGATGGGGATCATCTCGGCCGTGGCGTTCAGCTTCATGGTGCACGAGCCCAGCGGGATCATGGTGCGGTCCAGCGCCAGGTCCTTGTCGGCCAGCTTGCGCAGGTAGCGCAGCATGTCGGTTTCCGACTGCACGCTGGAGAACACCGGATGCTTCAGGATGGCGCTTTCGCGGGCCACGGCGGCGGGAATGCCGCTGGCGGCCGCGGCGTCGAGCGCGTCGATGTCCAGCTCGACATCATCGCGTTCCAGGCCGGAGGCGAACACGTTGACCAGGGCCTGCAGGTCGGCGGCGGTGACGGTCTCGTCCAGCGAGACGGCCAGGCGCGCGCCGTCGACGCGGCGCAGGTTGACGTGGGCGCAGTCGGCCGCGGTCAGGATGGCGGGCGTGGCCGCGCCGGTTTCCAGCAGCAGCGTGTCGAAGAAGCTGTCGTTGGCGACCTTCACGCCCAGCTTGACCAGCTCGGCGCGCAGGATCGCGGTGTAGCGGTTGACGCGGTTGGCGATGCGGCGGATGCCGGCCGGGCCGTGCCACACGGCGTACATGCCGGCCATCACGGCCAGCAGCACCTGCGCGGTGCAGATGTTGGAAGTGGCCTTTTCGCGGCGGATGTGCTGCTCGCGCGTTTGCAGCGCCAGGCGCATGGCCGGGTTGCCCTGCGCGTCCTTGGACACGCCGACCAGGCGGCCGGCCATGTTGCGCTTGTAGGCGTCCTTGCAGGCCATGAAGCCGGCATGCGGGCCGCCGAAACCGAACGGCACGCCGAAACGCTGGGCCGAGCCCACGGCGATGTCGGCGCCCCACTCGCCCGGCGCGGCCAGCACGGCCAGCGCCAGCAGGTCCGTGGCCACGGCCACCACCGCGCCCTGCGCGTGCGCGGCGTCGGCCAGCTTGCGGTAGTCGGCCACCGAGCCGGTGCTGTGCGGGTATTGCAGCAGCACGCCGAAGCATTCCGGCAGGCCTTCGGCCTCGTCGCCCACGGCGATTTCGATGTCCAGGCCCTCGGCGCGGGTGCGCACGACCTCGATGGTCTGCGGGTGCACGTGGCGCGAGATGAAGAACACCGGGCTCTTGGACTTGGCGCTGCGGCGGGCCAGCGTCATGGCTTCGGCGGCGGCCGTGCTCTCGTCCAACAGCGAGGCGTTGGAGATGTCCAGCCCGGTCAGGTCGGCGACCATGGTCTGGTAGTTCAGCAGGGCCTCCAGACGGCCCTGCGAGATCTCGGGCTGGTAAGGCGTGTAGGCCGTGTACCAGGCGGGATTCTCAAGAATGTTGCGCAGCACCACGTTGGGCGTCTGCGTGCCGTAGTAACCCTGGCCGATGTAGCTGCGGTAGACCTTGTTGCGCCCGGCGACCTGCTTGAGCTCGGCCAGCACGTCGGTTTCGCTGCGCGAGGGCGGCAGCGCCAGCGGGGCCTGGCTGCGGATCTTGGGCGGCACGACTTCTTCGATCAGCGCGTCCAGGCTGGGGCTGCCGATCACGGCGAGCATGGCGGCCTGGTCGGCGTCGGAGGGGCCGATATGGCGGGGGATGAAGTCGGTGTGGGTGTCTAGGGCGCGCGACATGGGGAGGATCTCGGGTGCGTGAGCGTCGGGGACGATCGGTATGGCAACGCGCGGGCGGGCGGCGGCAGCGGCCGGCCCGCGCGGGACGGGCTTAGCCGTTGGCGACGGCTTCGTAGCCGGCGGCGTCCAGCAGCTTGTCCGCGTCGGCGGCGTTGTCCGGCTTGATCTTGAAGATCCAGGCGGTGAAGGCCGACTCGTTGATCAGGTTGGGATTGCTTTCCAGCTCATCGTTGAAGGCGACGATCTCGCCGGCCACGGGCGCGTAGATGTCGGAGGCGGCCTTGACCGACTCGACCACGCCGGCGGTTTCGCCGGCGGCCAGCTTGGCGCCGACCTTGACGTCGCCGACGAAGACCAGGTCGCCCAGCTGGTCCTGGGCGGTGTCGGTGATGCCGACGACGAACACGTCGCCTTCGGCTTTGACCCATTCATGGGACTCGGTGTACTTGCGATCGGTGGGCAGGCTCATGGGAACTCCTGGGGCTATTCGGATGGGGGAAAGGGATTGCGCGCCTCGCGCGCGGGCCTGCCGGCCGGCGCGCGCGAAGCTTCGAGTTTACGAGTGTTCGACGGCTTTGCCGTTACGGACAAATGGCAGCTTGCAGACCAGGGCGGGCACCCACTTGCCACGGATGTCCACCTCGACCGTGTCGCCGGGAGCCACGCCCACGGGCAGGCGGGCGAAGCCGATGGACACGCCCAGCGTGGGCGACATGGTGCCGCTGGTCAGCTCGCCCGCGCCCTGCTTGGCGCGCACGGCCATGTGGGCGCGCATCACGCCGCGCTCCTGCAGCTTCAGGCCCAGGAAGGCGGCCGGGGTGGCGAATTGTTCCAGCGCGTCGCGGCCGATGAAGCGGCGCTCGGCGTTCTTCAGCGACACCGTCCAGGTCAGGCCGGCCTGGTCGGGCTGGATCAGCTCGTCCATGTCCTGACCGTAGAGATTCATGCCGGCTTCCAGGCGCAGCGTGTCGCGCGCGCCCAGGCCGCAGGGACGCACGCCTTGCGCCGCCAGGTCGCGCCACAACGCGACGGCCTGCGTGGCGGGCAGCACGATCTCGAAGCCGTCCTCGCCGGTGTAGCCGGTGCGGGCCACCAGCGTGTCGTCGCCCACCTGGGCGGCCACGAAGGGCGTCAGCGGTTCGCTGGCGGCCTGCCAGGCCGGACGCGCGGCCCAGACCTTGGCGCGGGCGTTCGGGCCCTGCACGGCGATCATGGCCAGGTCGCGGCGCGGCGCGATGGCCACGTCGAACTTGCCGGACTGCCGGACGCGCTGCATCCAGGCGATGTCCTTGTCGGCGGTGCCGGCATTGACCACGACGCGCCACTCATCGGCGGCGAAGAAATAGATGATCAGGTCGTCGATCACGCCGCCCTGCGGATTGAGCATGCAGCTGTACAGCGCCTTGCCCGGCACGGTCAGCTTGGCCACGTCGTTGGCGACCAGGCGTTGCAGGAAGGCGAAGGCGTCCGGGCCGGTCACGTCGACGTTGAGCATGTGCGAGACATCGAACATGCCGGCGTCCTGGCGCACGGCGTGGTGCTCTTCCAACTGCGAGCCGTAGGCCAGCGGCATGTCCCAGCCGCCGAAGTCGACCATTCGGGCGCCGGAGGCGATGTGTTCGTCGGCCAGCGGGGTGCGTTTGAGGGTTGCGGACATGCGCGGGAACTCCGGAGCGGCAGCGTTGCCAGGGTTGCGGAAAGCCGCCAGCGGACACGCGTCCACGGCACGGCTGAATCTTCCGCCCCTCTGTCCTTTTGCCTGAGAGTTGCCCCGCGTGGCGGGTGTGCACCTTCGGCGCCTGGGCTGCCCGCTACGTCCCCATTCGGGACGGCCTGAAAGGCGCGGCGCCAGGTCTCTCCAGAGTGCTGTTTTGCCGCGTCGACCGAAAACCGGGACAGGGCAAGCATGGACGGTATGGGTTACCTGAGCGATTCCGGGCGAATTGCGCCTTCGGCGGCGGCCAGCTTGATGGCCGCTCTCTCCCGCAACATGCGTGACAGCGGCGCAAGCATACATCGAAACCCCGGGCGCCGGAAAGCGAGGAAACCCGGCAGTCCGCGCGCCGTTCGGGCGGCCGCGACAGACCGGGAGCAAGCCGCCGCCACTAACCCAGCGCGGTGTCCAGCAGCATCATCAGCACGAAGCCCAGCATCAGCCCGCCGGTGGCATGGACCTCGTGTCCCTTGCGGTGCGATTCGGGAATGATTTCATGGCTGATGACGAAGAGCATGGCCCCGGCGGCAAAGCCCAGTCCCCACGGCAGCAAGGCCGCCGACCAGCCCACCACGGCAGCGCCCAGCACCGCGCCCAGCGGCTCGACCAGGCCCGACAGCATGCCCAGCGCCACAGCGAAGGCGCGCTTGTAACCAGCGGCCATCAGCGCCACCGCCACCACCAGCCCTTCGGGAATGTCCTGGATGGCGATGCCGGTGGCCAGCGCCGTGCCGCGCAGCGGGTCGTTGCCGGCATAGCCCACGCCGATGGCCAGCCCTTCGGGCAGGTTGTGCAGCGTGATGGCGAACACGAACAGCCAGGTGCGGCGCAGGCGATGCGCCTCGATGCCTTCCCTGCCCTTGATGAAATGCTCGTGCGGCAGGCAGCGGTCCATCAGCAGCAGCACCGCCGCGCCCAGCAGGATGGCGGCGCCCACCAGGATGCCGGCGCCCCAGGGGCCATACCCCAGCTCGCCCGCCGCGGCGATGCCGGGCGCCACCAGAGAGAAGGCGCTGGCGGCCAACATCACGCCGGCGCCAAAGCCGTACAGGCTGTCCTGCACTTTCTGCGGCAAGGTCTGGGCGAACAGCACGGGCAGCGTGCCCAGCGCGGTCGCGGCGGCGGCCATCATGCCGCCCAGCAGCGCGTCGGCCACGTGCGGCGCGCGCACGTCCAGGCAGACCCAAAGCTGGTACAGGGCCAGGCAGGACACCAGCACGGCCAGCGTCCAGATGCTGACGCTGGTGGCGGCCGGCCGGATCCGGTGTCGGCTGAATGTGTTCATGGGCGCCTCGCTGGCCTAACCGCGATCAGCCCACGGCGGCGGCGTAGCGGCGCGCCACCTCGGACCAATCGATCACGTTGTAGAACGCGCCGATGTACTCGGGACGGCGGTTCTGGTACTTCAGGTAGTAGGCGTGCTCCCATACGTCCAGGCCCAGGATCGGGGTATTGCCGTGCATCAGCGGGCTGTCCTGGTTGGCGCTGCTCTCGACCACGAGCTTGCCGGCCGGCGTCACCGACAGCCAGGCCCAGCCGCTGCCGAAGCGGGTCAGCGCGGCCTTGGTGAAGGCTTCGCGGAAAGCGTCCAGCCCGCCGAGGTCGGACGCGATGGCCTGCGCCAGCGCGCCGTCGGGCGCGCCGCCGCCGCGCGGCGACATCACGGTCCAGAACAGGCTGTGGTTGGCATGGCCGCCGCCGTTGTTGCGCACCGCCGCGGTGATGGCGGCGGGCAGCTGGTCCAGCCGCGCCACCAGCGACTCGACCGGTTCATCGGTCGACAGGCCGGCGCCTTCTAGGGCGGCGTTCAGGTTGTTGACGTAGGTCTGGTGATGCTTGCCGTGATGGATCTCCATCGTCAGCGCGTCGATGTGCGGCTCCAGCGCGTCATAGGCGTAGGGCAGCGCGGGCAAGGTATGGGCCATCAGATGTCTCCGTCAGATCGTCCCTCGGTGGCGGGAACGAATCACTATCGAAAACACAAATGATATTTATTTTTATTTGATATCACAACGGAATTGTCACAATCCGCGCGATAAGGCCGGCCTATCGCCGCCGGACGCGCGCCCGGCAGCGGCCGTCCGCGGCCTCCCGGCGCCGCCCGATTCCGTCCGCTATAGCGCCTTGCCGCAGGCCACGCCCGAGGCCCAGGCCCACTGGAAGTTGTAGCCGCCCAGCCAGCCGGTCACGTCCACGGCCTCGCCGATGAAGTACAGGCCGGGCACGGTGCGCGCCTGCATGGACTTCTGGTCCAGCCCGCGCGTATCCACGCCGCCGCGCATGACCTCGGCCTTCTTGTAGCCGGCCGTGCCGCTGGGCGTCAGCGTCCATTGATGAATGTCCTGGGCCAACCCGCGCAGCGTCTTGTCCGGCGCATCGGCCAGTCTCAAGGCCGCCAGTCCGGGCTTGCCGCCCTGCTCCGCCAGCGCCAGCCAGGCGTCGGCCAGCCGCTTGGGCCACAGCCCGGCCAGCACCGTGTGCAGCTGCTGCCGGTTGCCGGACTTGGCATCCAGCAGCTCGGCGGCCAGGTCACGGCCCGGCGCCAGGTCCACCACGATGGGCTCGCCCGGCTTCCAATAGCTGGAAATCTGCAAAATCGCCGGCCCCGACAGCCCGCGATGCGTGAACAGCAGGTCTTCGAGGAATTCGCCGCGCGCCTTGCCCTGCCCCGTGGACAGGCTCACTTCCAGCGCCACGCCGGACAGCGCCGACAAAGGCTGCCATTGCGCCGCGTCGAAGGTCAGCGGCACCAGCGCGGGCCGTGGCTCGACGATTTTCAGGCCGAACTGGCGCGCGATCTTCAGGCCGAAATCGGTGGCGCCCAGCTGCGGGATCGCCATGCCGCCGGTGGCCACGACCAGCTTGGCCGCACGGATGAGGCCCTGGCTGGTGCGCAGCTCGAAGCCCTGCTCGCCGTGGGCGATCTCGGCCACCGAACAGCCCATGCGCCAGGCCACCCGGCCTTCGTCGCACTCGGCGCGCAGCAGCCCGATGATGGATTCGCTGGAATCGTCGCAGAACAGCTGGCCGCGATGCTTCTCGTGCCAGGACACGCGATGGCGCTTGAGCAGCGCCAGGAAATCCTGCGGCGTATAGCCCGCCAGCGCCGAACGGCAGAAGTGCGGGTTCTCGGACAGGAAGTTGGCGGGGCCGGCGCCGAGATTGGTGAAATTGCAGCGGCCCCCGCCGGAAATGCGGATTTTCTCGGCCAGGCGCTCGGCGTGGTCCACCAGGACCACGCGCAGGCCCCGCTGGCCAGCCACCGCGGCGCACATCATGCCCGCGGCGCCGGCGCCCAGCACGGCAACGTCAAACAACATCGGAGCTCCGGATCCTTGCGGGATCACTCTTCCTTCAGGCAGTCGACGTAGTAGCGCTTCTCGCCGTCCTCGCCCACTTCGTCGGCCAGGCCGTGGATGTAGGTCTCGAAGCCCGGGAAGCGCTCGTTGAACTCGCGCGCGAACTGCAGGTACTGCACGATGGTGCGGTTGAAGCGCTCGCCCGGGATCAGCAGCGGAATGCCCGGCGGGTACGGCGTCAGCAGCACGCCGGTGACGCGGCCTTCCAGCTTGTCGATGTCGACGCGCTCGACCTCGCGGTGCGCCATGCGGGCGAAGGCGTCGGACGGCTTGAGCGCCGGCACCATGTCGCTCAGGTACATCTCGGTGGTCAGGCGGGCCACGTCGCGTTCGCGGTAGGCCTCGTGGATCTGCTGGCACAGGTCGCGCAGGCCCATGCGCTCGTAGCGGCGATGCACCTTGCAGAAGTCAGGCAGGATGCGCCACAGCGGCTGGTTGCGGTCGTAGTCGTCCTTGAACTGCTGCAGCGCGGTCAGCAGCGTGTTCCAGCGGCCCTTGGTGATGCCGATGGTGAACAGGATGAAGAACGAATACAGGCCGGTCTTCTCGACCACCACCCCGTGCTCGGTCAGGTACTTGGACACCAGCGCGGCCGGGATGCCGGTCTCGCCGAAGCTGCCGGACATGTCCAGGCCCGGGGTGATGATCGTGGCCTTGATCGGGTCCAGCATGTTGAAACCTTCGGCCAGGTCGCCGAAGCCGTGCCAGTGCTCGTTGGACTCCAGGATCCACTCATCGCGGTTGCCGATGCCTTCGGACACCAGGCGGTTCGGGCCCCAGACCTTGAACCACCAGTCGTTCTTGCCGAATTCGGATTCCACCTTGCGCATGGCGCGGCGGAAGTCCATGGCTTCGCGGATGCTTTCCTCGACCAGCGCGGTGCCTCCGGGCGGCTCCATCATGGCGGCGGCCACGTCGCAGGACGCGATGATCGCGTACTGCGGCGACGTGGACGTGTGCATCAGGTACGCCTCGTTGAACACGTTGCGATCCAGCTTGCGGGTCTCGGACTCCTGCACGATGATCTGCGAGGCCTGAGAAATGCCGGCCAGCAGCTTGTGCGTGGAGTGCGTGGCGAACACCATCGCGTCCTTGCTGCGCGGGCGGTCCTGGCCGATCGCGTGCATGTCCTGGTAGAACTCGTGGAACGCCGCGTGCGGCAGCCAGGCTTCGTCGAAGTGCAGCGTGTCGACGTGGCTGCCGAGCTGTTCCTTGATCATTTCGACGTTGTAGATCACGCCGTCGTAGGTGCTTTGCGTCAGCGTCAGGATGCGCGGGTTCTTGTTGACGGCCTCGCGCGCGAAGGGATTGGCCTCGATCTTCTTGCGGATGTTGTCCGGGTGGAATTCTTCCAGCGGGATCGGGCCGATGATGCCCAGGTGATTGCGCGTCGGGCGCAGGAACACCGGGATCGCGCCCGTCATGGTGATGGCGTGCAGGATCGACTTGTGGCAGTTGCGGTCCACCACGACCACGTCGCCGGCGGCGACGTTGGCGTGCCACACCACCTTGTTCGAGGTGGACGTGCCGTTGGTCACGAAGTAGCAGTGGTCGGCGTGGAAGATGCGCGCGGCGTTCAGCTCGGACTCGGCCACCGGGCCGGTGTGGTCCAGCAGCTGACCCAGTTCATCCACGGCGTTGCAGACGTCGGCGCGCAGCATGTTCTCGCCGAAGAACTGGTGGAACATCTGGCCCACGGGGCTCTTCAGGAAGGCCACGCCGCCGGAGTGGCCGGGGCAGTGCCAGGAATACGAGCCGTCCTGCGCGTACTTCACCAGCTCGCGGAAGAACGGCGGCGGCAGGCTGTCCACGTAGCTGCGCGCTTCGCGGATGATGTGGCGCGCCACGAACTCGGGCGTGTCCTCGAACATGTGGATGAAGCCGTGCAGCTCGCGCAGGATGTCGTTCGGGATGTGCTCGGACGTGCGCGTCTCGCCGTACAGGTAGATCGGGATGTCGGCGTTGCGAAAGCGCAGCTCGCCGATGAAGGCGCGCAGGTTCTTGATCGCGCTGGCCACGTCCTCGGGCGAGTCCACGTCGAACTCTTCATCGTCGATCGACAGGATGAAGGCGCTGGCGCGGCTCTGCTGCTGCGCGAAGGAACTCAGGTCGCCATAGCTGGTCACCCCGATCACCTCGACGCCCTCGGCCTCGATCGCGGCGGACAGGGCACGGATACCAAGACCGGACGCGTTCTCGGAACGGTAGTCCTCGTCGATGATGAAAATGGGGAAGCGGAATTTCATGCAGGCGCTCCTGGGGCAAGGCAAACGGACGCGTATAAGGGACGCGAGTGTACTGCGGTAAATAAACCGCCTGGGGATAGGCGGCGCGTAAGCCCGCCGGGGTGCGGGAATGGCCGAATTGTAGGGCGCTTTTTCTTTCAGTCCCAAGGCAATCCGCCCCGGGGCGCTCGCAGCGGCCCGCGGGTGTTGCGCATATGCCCCGCCGGGCGCGCCAGCGGCGTCGCGGCAGGCCGCCGCGACGGCGGGAAAACGGGGATCTAGCGCAGGGTCAGGGGCTCGCCGGCATGCAGGGCCGCGATGAAACGTTCGAAGTAAGGCGGGATAGCCTCGGCCTGCCCGTAACGGATGCGTCGCTCGACCTTGGCGATGGCGGCCAGGCAGACCTGGGCGCCGGACTCGCCGCAGACCAGCACCACCGGGTCCTCGTCGTCGCAGACTTCGTACAACCCGCCGTGCTCGCGCCGCGCCACCTCGTACAGGTAGGCGGCCGCGCCCACGGTCTGCATCGGCGTCAGGGCCAGCGCGCCGACGTGGGCGGCCTCGAGCGCGGCATCCAGCGCATGGATGCTGCCCGGCGTGTAGTCCAGCCCGGCGCCGTCCGGGCCGGCGGCCTGTACGAAGTCCTGGGCGGCGGCGGCCACCCGCGCCACGAACTCCGCCTGGACTTCGTCGCGCCTGGCTTCATGGTTTGTCTTGAGGAAACCGAACATCGAGGGCTCCTTGGAGAAAACCGCTAGCGGCGTTGAAAACCATTATAGGCAAGCGTCCCCCTATACTGGATTGCCGCGCCGCAAGGCGTGCCCATTTCCCAACACCCCGCCATGCCCGATCCGCTGATACGACGATTGACGCCCACCGACGCCGCACCCTTGCGCCAGTTGCGCCTGGACGCCTTGCGCGAAACGCCTGAAGCGTTCGGATCGAGTTACGAAGAGGAACATACGCTCACGCTGGACGACATCCGCGCCTGGGTCGCCACCGACATCGAGAACGCCATGTTCGGCGTGTTCATCGACGGCGCGCTGGCCGGCATGACCGGCGTCGGCCGGCAGCACAGATTGAAGATGCGCCACAAGGCGCAGATCTGGAGCGTGTACGTGGCGCCGGCCGCGCGCGGGCGCGGACTGGCGCGCCGGCTGATGCTGGCCGCCATCGACCACGCCGGCGGCATGCGCGGCGTGCGCCAGCTGCAGCTGAGCGTCACGGCCGGCAATCTTGCCGCGCGCGCGCTGTACGAGAGCCTGGGCTTCGCGGAGTACGGCGTCGAGCCGGAAGGGCTGTGCGTGAACGGCGTGATGCACGACGAAAGACTGATGACGCTGCGCCTGGCCGGCGACTGAGCGCCCTGCGGCGGCACACGCCGCTGGCGGCCTGCCGCAACTTCCCGCCCCTTGGAGCCGACGCTGCGTGGCGCCGTTTCAGCCCGAGTTGGCGCGCCGGCGCGCGCCGTAGGAACACACCTGGTTGCGGCCACCGTCCTTGGCCTTGTAAAGCGCCTGGTCGGCCGCCTTGATGACCGCCTCGGGCGCGCGCAACGCGTCGCCGCGCTCGGCCACGCCGATGCTGACCGTCACGCGCAACGGCCGCGTGTTGCGTCCGCCGCGGGCGCCACGGCGGCGCAAGCCCGCCTGGTCCGTCCGAGGACGGGCCGGCTTGTCGCGCAGGCGCATCTGGTAGGCCTCGATGGCGCGCCGCACGGCTTCCAGGTGCGGCATGCTTTCCGCCGCGGTCTTGCCGGGAAACACCAGCGTGAACTCCTCGCCGCCATAGCGGTAGGCATGGCCGCCGCCGGACACGCGGCGCAGTTGCGCCGCGACCATGCGCAGCACCTGGTCGCCCACGTCGTGGCCATGGGTATCGTTGAAGGCCTTGAAATGATCCACGTCCGCCATCGCCAGCGTATAGACCCGGCCCATGCGTTGCAGCTTTTCGTTGAGCGCGCGCCGGCCCGGCAGCCCGGTCAGCTCATCGCGGAACGCCATGTGGAACCCTTCATGGGCCAGCGAAATGGATAGCGAGGTCAGCGCGGCGGCCGACATCAGCGCCAGCTCGATCGGATGCTGTGCGCCGCGCGGCAGGGCCCAGGCCATGCAGACGAAGCCCAGCCACTGGCCGGCCTGCTGCGGACGGCCATAGCGCAACAGCAGCAGGGTCAGCGTCAGGCCGGTCGCCAGCAGCGCGGCCAGCGCCTCGACCGGAACGCCCAGGCGCGCCAGCGCGCCTTGCACGGCCAGCGTGCTGAAGAAGTCCGCCGTGCCTTCCTTGCCCGCCAGCGCGATGGCGGCCGCGCCCGAGGCCATCAGGCCCAGCCGCGCGGCCAGGTCCAGCAGCACGCTGGAGCGCTCGGCCCACAAGGCATTGATGGTGTAGGCCAGCGCCCACCAGGCCAGCGCCGGCCCCAGCGCCCACGGCGCCTGCTCCGCCAGAGCCGGCCAGGCCGCCGCGGCGACCAGCACGCTGAGCATCAGCGCCATGGTCTGCGAACGCTGGTACATCAGGCAGATGGCGATGCCGATCAGCGCCATCACCCAGGGCACGTAGGGGACGATCAGCGCCAGGGCGGGCGGCCAGTCCTGCCAAAGCAGCAGCCCCGCCGCCGCCGCCACCGGCAGCGCAGGATAGAACAACAGGGGCAGCCAGGGGATATGGGGGTAACGCACGATAGGGCCTTGCTCACGCTTGCTGAAATGACGTCGCCATATCGGCAAACACATATTTCACTTTACGGTCATCCCCAGAGGTTCTTTAGCGCCGCGCGACCGGCGACCGCCGTGCTATGTTGGCTGTCCCTGCCCGCGCCACCGCCCCCATGAGACTCCTGATCAATATCGACGTGCCCGACCTGGAGCGCGCCATCGGCTTCTACGAACAGGCTTTCGGGCTGACCCTTACGCGCCGCCTGGGGCCGGCGGTGGCGGAAATGTCCGGCGCCCAGGCTCCCATCTATCTGCTGGAGAAGGCCGCCGGCACGCCGGCGGCGGGCGCGGCGCGCCAGCCGCGGGATTACGCCCGGCACTGGACGCCGGTGCACCTGGACGTGGTGGTGGACGACGTGGACGCGGCCGTGACGCGGGCCGTCGCGGCCGGCGCCCGGCTCGAAGACCCGGCCGCCACGCATGCCTGGGGCCGCATCGCCCACCTGAGCGACCCGTTCGGCCATGGCATCTGCCTGCTGCAGTTCCTGGGCCGGGGCTACGACGAACTGGCCGAACCGGCGCTGCGCTACCCGGCCGTGTCCGAAGCCGATTTCGAGGACCTGCTGGCGCTGCGCATCGCCGCCATGCGCGAAAGCCTGGAGCGGCTGGGCCGTTTCGACCCCGAGCGCGCGCGCAGCCGGCTGTGCGCCACTTTCCGCCCGGAATACACCTGGGCAATCGAGCTGGAAGGAAAACGCGTCGGCTTCTACGCGCTGCGCCCGGACGGCGACGGCCTGCGCCTGGACCACCTGTACCTGCACCCGTCGTCCCAGGCCCGGGGCCTGGGCGGCCGCACGCTCAGGCGCCTGCTGGCGCAGGCCGACGCACAGGGCCTGCCGCTGCGCGTCGGCGCCCTGCGCGGCAGCGACTCGAACCGCTTCTACCAGCGCCACGGCTTCGTCCAGATCGAAGAAAGCGAATGGGACATCGAATACCTGCGCCCCGCGCAGGCGAAAACCGGGGGCTAACGCCTCCAAGCCGTGCGACGGCGGCTTTGCCGCCACGCAATGCCGCCCCGCCCTCCGCCACGGACAGAGCAAAGTAGGGCGAGAGGAAGATCCAACGAAGATCAACGCCACAACCCAACAAGACCGCCCCAATCGGGGCCGCGCGGATCCGGCTCCGCCGGTCCGCAGCCGGCGCCCCCCTGGGGGGGAAGCGCGCAGCGCTTCGGGGGGGACCTCTACGTCCTAGGCAGCGTCACGCCGCGCTGGCCCTGATACTTGCCGCCGCGATCGCGGTAAGAGGTCTCGCAGACCTCGTCGCTTTCCAGGAACAGCATCTGCGCGCAGCCTTCGCCGGCGTAGATCTTGGCCGGCAGCGGCGTGGTGTTCGAGAATTCCAGCGTGACGTGGCCTTCCCATTCCGGCTCCAGCGGCGTCACGTTGACGATGATGCCGCAGCGCGCGTAGGTGCTCTTGCCCAGGCAGATGGTCAGCACGCTGCGCGGAATGCGGAAATACTCGACGGTGCGCGCCAGCGCGAAGGAATTGGGCGGAATGATGCAGACATCGCCCTTGAAGTCCACGAACGAGCCTTCGTCGAAGTTCTTGGGATCGACGATGGTGGAGTTGATGTTCGTGAATATCTTGAATTCGTCGGCGCAGCGCACGTCGTAGCCGTAGCTGCTGGTGCCGTAGCTGACAATCCGCCCGCCATTGGCCGTGCGGACCTGACCCGCTTCAAAGGGTTCGATCATGCCGGCCTCGGCCTGGCGGCGGATCCAGCGGTCGCTTTTGATGCTCATGATGGCAGTGGTGCTCGGGGGAATGGACAGCCCTGATTTTATCCCGAGCGGCAGAACTGCCCCCCTTACAAAGTTGCCCCCTCATCCAGGCCGCACGGATCCGGCTCCGCCGGTCCGTCGCGGCGCCCCCCTGGGGGGGAAGCGCGCCAGCGCTTCGGGGGGGACCTGCCCCTTTCTAGTCCCCGAAAAACGTGCGGTAGACCAGGGCGATGCCGTTGACCGCGCCGCCCTTCAGGTCCACCGACCAGCGGCGGCTCAGCCGGTAACTGGCGCGTCCCACGGTGTCGGCGCCGGCCAGGGCCTGCTCCACGCTCAGCGTGATGCCGTTGGCGAAGGTCTTGCTGGCCACCAGGAACTGGGTCGCCAGGCGGCTGTCGCTGTCGCGGTTGACGTCGCCGGCCACGGTGCGGTCCGGCAGCAGGCTGCCGGAGCTGCCGATATTGCCGCTGCGGATGCTGACATCATCCAGCCCGAACTGCTTGTAGAACGGCGGCCCGCCGCCGCCCAGCAGCGCCGTGCCCACCGACAGCAGCAGCGCGGCATCGCCTCCGCTGCCGTCCGGCCCGCGCCCCAGCAGCAGCCAGGACAGTTTTTCCACCTCGCTCACGTCGGGATACGACACCAGGTCGATGCGCGGGCGCTGCGCCGTGCCGGCCACCTTGACGCCGGCCTCGACCTGCTCGCCGGTGCGCAGGGCCTCGATATCCAGCACAGGATTGTCCAGCCGCCCCTGGAACGTCAGCGTGCCGCGACGCAGCCGTAGCTTCTGGCCGTAGGCCTCGATGCCGCCGCCGCGCGTGCGCAGCGCGCCCACGCCGGTCAGCCGGCCGTCGCTCAGCAGGATCTGGATCGAGCCCAGCAGGCCCGCGTCCAGGCCCATGCCTGTGATGTAGAAGCGCGGCCCCATGTCGAACTTGAGGTTCATGCTGGTCTGCAGCGGCGTGGATGCCGCGCCGGGATCGTCGCCCGGCCGGCGCACCTTCACATCGTCGTCCAGCGTGGGCACGCCCTGAAGAATCTCCAGGCTGAACCAGCCGGCGTCCGCCTTGAGGTCGCCCACGATGTCGATGCGCGGCAGGGCGACGTTCAGATCGACCGTGCCGGACACCATGGCATAGCGGTCCGAGCGCTGCAGCGCCGGGAAACGGTACAGCGTCAGGCGCAGCTGGCCGCCGCCGTCCGTCAGGCTCCAGCGCCCGCTGGCCTCGGCATAGCCGTCCTTGGCCTCGGGGTTGGTGGTGATCCATTCCTTGGTGCGCCATTCCGCAGGCATCACGCGCAGCGAGGCCGGGAAGCGCAGGCTGTCCAGCACCAGGCTGTCGCCGTCCAGGCGCGCCGCCAGCTTGCCCTCGACCAGGCGCACGCCGTCGTCGATGCGCACCACGCGCAGCCGGTCGCCGCGGATCGCGCCACTGCCCGTCCACTTGCCCGTCAGCGTGCCCTGGGCCTCCACGTTGGCCTTGACCGTGCCGCCGACTTCCATCGCGTCGCCCACGAACAGGCCGACCCATGCCAGGTCGGCGATGTCGGCATCCAGCTTGGCGCGGATCGGCTGGCGCGCATCCAGCGCCATGCCGCCCTGCGCGTCCACGGCGAGCACCGCCGAAGCCGTGCCGTTGACCACGCCCATCTTCTCGGTGGCCAGGGCCAATCTGGCATCCAGGCGGCTGGCGCCGGCCGAGGACGGCGTCGCGGTCAGGTCCAGCGCCAGCGCCGTCAGTCCCAGCGGCACGGGCGGATCGCCCGGGATCAGCAGGTCGCCGTCGCGGCGGGCGATGCGGGCCGAGCCGGCCAGGCGGCCATCGAACTTCAGGTCCCAGGACACATCGAGCGCGATGCGGCGCTTGGCTTCGGCCACCATGGCGTTGACCCGCTTGGGGCCCTTGTCCAGCCGGGCGGCGGCCTCGGGGTCGATGGCGGCGATCACCTGCCGCGTCATGGCCGCCGTGATCACCAGGTTGTCCGCCTGGCCGGCGGTTTCCCAGCGCGCGCCGCCGCCGCGCGAACCCTTGTGGGCCAGCGCCAGGCGTTCCTTGCCCGGCAGCGTCAGGCCGAGCGTGGTGGCGCCGACCTGCCACTGCCATTGCGGCGCGACCGCCCCGGGCAGGTAGGCCACGGACAGCGGCCGCTCGGCGGCGACCGCGAAGCCGGCCGACTCCGCATTGAGCCGCGAAAACGTGCCGCGCCAGCCCGTCAGGGCGGCATCGGCATCGCCCGCCGGGCCACGGCCCCAGCCGCCGGTGAACGCGATGTCGGCCTGGGCCGGCGCTTCGCCCAACACGCCCGCGCGGACCTTGGCCGGCATGTAGCGGGCGCTGAACTCGCCGCGATGAGCGGCCGCCGTGCCATTGAGCTTGCCCTTCAATTCCGCCCCGCCCGGCAGTCCCGGCCAGAAAGCGTCCAGCTGCGGCGCCTGCGCGTCCAGCGTCAGCGCCCCGTCGGCCGCGCCCACGTCGCCCTGGGCGCGGATGCGGTTGCGACCCAGCGTCAGGTCCACGTCCAGCCCCTGGATGCGCAGGCCGGCCAGCGGATCGTCGGCCGCGCCGGCCCCGGACGTTGCCGTCCCGGCGGTCGCGGTCGTCGACGCGCCGCCCGCGACGGCGGCGGGCGTGGTGGCCGCCGGCAACTCGACGCGGGCCTTGAGCGCGCCCGCCAGCGGCTGCTTGTTCCAGCGCGAGCCTTCCTGGATGCGCAGGTCCACGGCCGCCAGCCGCAACTGGCTCAGGTTCTCCAGCTCGGCGCCCAGATCCGCGCTCAGGCTCAGCACGGCCTGCGGAATGTCCTTGCCCAGCCACGGTCCCAGGTCCAGCCGCTCGGCGCCCACCCTGCCCTCGATGCGGTCGCGCCCCTGGCCATCCGCCGCGGCCTTGAGGTCGAACTGCGCCGTCAGCGTGGACGCGTCCGGCAGGCGCGCCTGGGCGCTGGCGCTGCGCAGCACCAGGGGCGTGCGCGGCGCCAGATCGGCCAGCACGTTCAACGCCAGCCCGGAGCCGGTGCCTTCCAGCTTGGCCTGCAGGCCGTCGAGCGACCCCGCCGCGTCGGCGCTCAGCAGCACACGGCAGGCCGGTTCCGGGGGGCCGACGAAAGCGGTGGCCGGCGCGTCGGCGGGCGCGGATGCAGGCGTCGCGCCCGTTGCCTTGCCGGCCTTTTGCGCCTGGGCGGGCTTGCCCGCCTTGCCGGATGCCTTGCCGGCCTTGTCGGTCTTGTCCGCGCCCTCCGGCCGCGCGCCGCCCGTCTGGGCGTTCGCGCCATTGCCAACGATGGCGCGCAGGCGCTCGGCCTGGCACAGCGGGGAATCTGGGCCGGCGCCCCGCGCCGCCACGTCCAGTCGCAGGCTGAACGGCCACGGGTCCGCCAGCGCGCGCAACTCGGCCTCGCCGCTCAGCTCGGCCTGTCCGATCTCATGGCCGACGCGCAGGCTGGCGATGCGCAGCCGCGCGCTGTCCTGCCCGACCGCGAAGGTGGCGGCCAGGCCGCTGAGCGACACGGGCAGGGCCTCGCCGTTCTGCAGCAGATGGAATTCGCCCAACGTGAGCTGGTCCAGCGCGATATCCACCGGCAGCGACGGCAGGCTGAAGGGCGCCTCGTCCTGCGCGGGCGGCGTCTCTTCGGCAGCCGCCGGCGCCAGCGTCACCGTCACGGCCGCGGCCGACAGCTCGCGCACGTGCAGCCGCCGCTGGCCCAGCGCGCGCCAGTCCACTTTCAGGCCGAGGTCCGCGATTTCGACGCGCGTGCCGCCCGTCTCGAGCTCCAGCCGTCCCACGTTCAGGCCGCGCAGCACCGAGCCGCGCACGTCCAACGCCTGGCCGTCCAGCTGCTGCGCCGCCGTGGTCAGCAGCAGGCGCGTGCCGCTCTGCGTGCCGGCCAGCCAGAACAGGAAACCGCAGGCCAGCACCGCCAGCATCGCCAGCCCGGGCAGCCACCACACCAGAAGATGGCGCAGGATCGCGCGCAACGTCCTCAAAACGCGATCCCCAGGGAGAAATGCAGTCGCAGGCTGCGGTCGCGCTGGCCATAGGCCACGTCCAGGAACAAGGGCCCGGCCGGCGTGCGCACGCGCGCGCCCACGCCGTAGCCGACCGCCAGCGACATGTCGCCGAAGGATTTGGCCGCGTCGCCGGCATCGACGAACACACCCATGCCCCAGCGCTCGTTGAAATAGTGGTCGTATTCCACGCTGCCCACCACCATCGCCGGCGCGCCCACGATCGCGCTGTTGCGCTTCAGGCCGATGCTCTGGTACTTGTAGCCGCGAATGGAACGGGCGCCGCCGGTGCGGAAGCCGAAGTCGTCAGGCACCTGGACCTTGCCATTGGCCCAGATGCGGCCCACCTCGCCGCGGACAGTCAGCACGTCGCGCCTGCCGATGGGCCACCATTTCTGCCCGCGCAGCCGGGCGCGCGTGTAGGGTTCGCCGGTGTTCAGCACCACGCCCAGGCCGCCGCCCACCGCAATCAGGTTGCCTTCGCGCGGGTCGTACTTGCTGTCCACGTCACGGCGCAGCCATTCAGCGGTGGCCGTGGCGGACGGCAGCGTGTATTCGTCGCCGTCCTCGATCCTGACGTGATCCTGCGCCAGCAGCAGGCCCCAGCGGGTTTCGTATTCGACGCGGCTGTCGCCGGCGCCCTTGCGCTCCTGCAGGCGCGTGGCGCCGAGCGCGTAGCGGGTCACTTCCAGCCCCTGGATGTCGGAGCGGTCGGCCAGCACGCCGAAGGAATCCTTGTAGCCGCGCTCGGTCGGCGGCAACAGGAAGTCGGCGTAGGCGCGCTGGCGCAGCCGGTCCACGCTGAAACCGGTTTCCAGCGTCAAGGGCTGGCCGAATACCACGTTCTGCCGATAGATCGATTCCAGCCGGGCGCCGGCCTCATCGTCCACGCCCATGGACACCGACAGGCGCTTGGGCGGCGCCTCCACCACCCGCACCTGCACGGGCAGCGTGACCTCGCCATCGGAATCGTAGGCCGCCGCGGGCGGCGGCTGGCCGCCGGAAACGGACGGGTCGCCCGCCGGCGCCGAGGCCAGGGCGTCGGCCGCCCCCGGCGCGCGGGCGCGGTCGGAGATCGGTTCGGGCGCGGCCTGTCCGCCGGGCTGCTGCAGCGACACGAAGGCGCCACGGAAAAACGCGGTGGACTGCAAGTCCTGCTGCCATTGGTCCAGCCGGCTCTGCTCGTAGGACGATCCCACCGAGTAGCGCACATAGCGCTGGACCAGTTTTTCCGGCACGCGCTCCAGGCCCTCGGTCTTGAGCTCGCCCATGTTCACCTGCGGACCGCTGTCGATGGTCACGGACAGCGCGGCGCTGGCCTGCTCGGCCTGGATCTCCGCCGCCGAGGACGTCATGCGCGCCAGCAGGAAATCACGCTCGGACACCTCGTCCAGCAGGGCCGCCTTGGCCTTGTTCCAGTCGCTGTTGATGAAGGGCTGGCCGACCTTGAGCCGCCAGTCCTCGCGCAGCTTCTGCACGCGCTGCGCGTACTCGGGCCGCGTGATCCGGCCGGTGAAGCCCAGATCCACGGAGGACACCGTCGTGCGCTTGCCCGACACGATGCCGATGTCCCAGGTCTCGCCGCCGATGTCGGTGCCGGCTTCCAGGGTGACGGTGGGGGAAAAATAGCCCTGCGTGGCGAGCGCGGCCAGCGTGGCGTCGCGCGCGCGACGCCGCAGCCGGCTGATCTCGCCGCCGTCCTGGTCTTCGGCCAGGCGGGCGATCGCGTCCACGGCCTCGGTGATGGCCTGCAGCGCCGCCGGCGTCACGCCGCCGGGGTCGACCACGATTTCGGGACGCTTGGCCGCCGCTTCGCCCGCCATTGCGCAGAGTCCGGCCAGAAGGGCCCGGGCTGCCCAGCGCATGCGTCAGGTCGGCTGTTGCACGACGATGGAGGGGAACTTGCCCGCCATGTCGCGGGGCAGCGCCGCAACGCTTGCCGCCAGTTTGCGGGCGATGCCGCGGTACAGGGCCGCAGCCTCGCTGCCGGGGTCGGAAACCACGGTGGGCTGGCCCGCATCGGTCTGCTCGCGGATCGCCAGCGTGAGCGGCAGGCTGCCCAGCCAGGGCGTGCCGTACTGCTCGGCCATGCGCCGGCCGCCGCCTTCGCCGAAGATGTGCTCGGCATGGCCGCATTGCGAGCAGATGTGGATGGCCATGTTCTCGACGACGCCCAGGATGGGCACCTCGACCTTCTGGAACATGCGCAGGCCCTTGCGCGCGTCCAGCAGCGCCACGTCCTGGGGCGTGGTGACAATGACCGCGCCCACCACCGGCACCTTCTGCGCCAGCGTCAGCGCCACGTCGCCGGTGCCGGGCGGCATGTCGACGATCAGGTAGTCCAGGTCGCGCCAGTTGGTCTGGCGCAGCAGTTGTTCGAGCGCCTGCGTGACCATGGGGCCGCGCCAGATCGCCGGGGAATCCGCGTCGATCAGGAAGCCGATGGAATTGGCCTGCAGGCCATGGCCCTCGAGCGGCTCCATGCTCTTGTTGTCGCGGCTTTCGGGCCGGCCCGACACGCCCAGCATGGTCGGCACGCTGGGGCCGTAGATGTCGGCGTCCAGCAGCCCCACCTTGGCGCCCTCGGCCGCCAGGGCCAGCGCCAGGTTCACGGCGGTGGTGCTCTTGCCCACGCCGCCCTTGCCGGAAGCCACGGCGATGATGTTGCGCACGTTCGGCAGCGGCTTCAAGCCCTTCTGCACCGCGTGCGCCGCGACCTTCCAGGTCACAGAGACCTGGGCGTCGGGCGCGCCGGCGGCGGCCAGCGCCGCGACGGCGATGCCGCGCACCTGATCCTTGAAGGCGTCGGCGGGATAGCCCAGTTCCAGCGTCAGGGCGACCCGGCCGCCCTGCAGTTGAATGTCACGATCTTTTACAGATACGCCCAGATCCAGGCCGGTATTCGGGTCTTGCGCGCCCCGCAACGCGGCGCGGATGTGTTCTATCGTTATACTCATGTCACTATGGTTCCGTAGGCAGCGCGGCTTCTGCTGGCCGCCGTCCCCTAAAGGATAGCGGATACGCGGGAACCTTTCGCTGCGTTTTGCATCCGACCTTCATGACGAATCCTCTCATCCGCTTCCTCCGTGCCGTCCTGTTTGCCGCGCTGGCCCTGATCGGCATGGCGATGGCGCTGGTGTTCATGCTCTCCACCGCGATCGCCGTGGCGATCCTGTACGTGGTGGCCAAGGTGCGCGGCAAGCCGTTCGGCGTGCGCGCCTACTGGAGCCAGCGCCAAGGCGCCCGCCCGAATCCGTTCCAGTCCGCTGCCGCTCCGTTCGCGCAAGCGCGCGGCGGCGACGTGATCGACGTCGAGGCCCGCGAAGTCCGCTGACGCCAGCGCGCCTGCCACGGTCGCCTCGCGGCGGCCGGGCGCGCACCAGGGACACTCCCTTCGGGCCGTTTCTTGACGGCCCGTTCTGTCTGCCCGCACCATCCGCCCCACTCCGGACCGGAGAGTCGGCCATGCGGTCCCGCCATCCCCTTTCGCTCCCCGCCGAGGCCCGCCGCTGGCCCGCCACCGCCATTGCCCTAAAATGGCCGGTCTATCCACCTTTCCCTCAACCGCACGAAGACCATGTCTCGCACTCTTTTCGTCACCACCGCCCTGCCCTACGCCAACGGATCCTTCCACATCGGCCACATCATGGAGTACATCCAGGCCGACATCTGGGTGCGTTCGATGCGAATGGCGGGGCACACGGTGCACTTCGTGGGTGCGGACGACGCGCATGGCGCGCCGATCATGCTGAAGGCGGAAAAGGAAGGCATCACACCGCAGGCCCTGGTGGCGCGTTACGCCGCCGAGCGCCCGCAGTACCTGAACGGCTTCCACATCCGCTTCGACCACTGGCACTCGACCGATTCGGCCGAGAACGTGGCGCTGTCGCAGGACATCTACCGCGCGCTGAAGGCGCAGGACCTGATCGAGACGCGCTCGATCGAGCAGTTCTACGACCCGGTCAAGGGCATGTTCCTGGCCGACCGCTACATCAAGGGCGAATGCCCCAAGTGCCACGCCAAGGACCAGTACGGCGATTCCTGCGAGGTCTGCGGCGCGGTCTATGCGCCCACCGAACTGATCAATCCGTATTCGGCCCTGACCGGCGCCACGCCGGTGCTGAAGTCCTCGGACCATTTCTTCTTCAAGCTGTCCGATCCGCGCTGCGTGGAATTCCTGCAGCAATGGACCACGGGCGCCAACGCCGCCGGCGGCAGGCACCTGCAGCCGGAAGTGCTGGCCAAGACCCGCGAATGGCTGGGCGCCGATGACGGCGAAGCCAAGCTGGGCGACTGGGACATCTCGCGCGACGCGCCCTATTTCGGCATCGAGATCCCCGACGCGCCGGGCAAGTACTTCTACGTCTGGCTGGACGCGCCGGTGGGCTACCTGGCCTCGCTCAAGTCCTATTGCGACAAGGCCGACCTGGATTTCGACGCGCTGCTCGACCCGAACGGCAACACCGAACAGGTCCACTTCATCGGCAAGGACATCATCTACTTCCACGCGCTGTTCTGGCCCGCCATGCTGAAGTTCGCCGGCCGCAAGACGCCGGACGCGCTGAACGTGCACGGCTTCATCACCGTCAGCGGCGAGAAGATGTCCAAGAGCCGCGGCACCGGCATCTCGCCGCTGCGCTATCTGGAACTCGGCATGAACGCCGAGTGGATGCGCTACTACATCGCCGCCAAGCTGAACGCCCGCGTCGAAGACATGGACTTCAACCCCGAGGACTTCATCGCCCGCGTCAACAGCGACCTGATCGGCAAGTACGTCAACATCGCCAGCCGCGCGGCCAGCTTCATCACCAAGCATTTCGACGGCCAGCTGGCCTATGCCGGCGACGCCGCCGCGCTGTCGGCCGAGTACGCCGAGCAGGCCGAATCGATCCGCGCCGCCTTCGAGGCGCGCGAGTACAACCGCGCCATCCGCGAGATCATGGCCTGCGCCGACCGCATCAACCAGGCCTTCGACACCGCCCAGCCCTGGGTGCTGGCCAAGGGCATCGGCAGCGCCGACGCCGCGCAGAAGGCCGCGCTGCAGGACATCTGCTCGCGCTCGCTGGCCGGCTTCAAGGCCCTGTCCGTGATGCTGGCCCCGGTGCTGCCGGAACTGACCGACCGCGTCGCGCGCGAGCTGTTCGGCGCGCAGGCCGGCTTTGTCTGGGCCGACGCCGCCGCGCTGCCGCGGACCGTGGCGCCGTTCAAGCACCTGATGCAGCGCGTCGAGCCGCAGATGCTGGAAGACCTGTTCGAACCGCCCGCGCCTCCGGCCGTGATCCCCGGCGGCGAACCGCTGGCCGAGACCATCTCCATCGACGACTTCGCCCGCGTCGACCTGCGCATCGCGCAGATCGTCAACTGCGAGCATGTCGAAGGCTCGACCAAGCTGCTGCGCCTGACGCTGGATGTGGGCGAAGGCCGCCACCGCAACGTGTTCTCCGGCATCAAGTCGGCCTACCAGCCCGAAGACCTGATCGGCAAGCTGACCGTGATGGTGGCCAACCTGGCCCCGCGCAAGATGAAGTTCGGCGTGTCCGAAGGCATGGTGCTGGCCGCCAGCCACGCCGACGAATCGGTGGATGCCGGCATTTACGTGCTGGAGCCCTTCCCCGGCGCCAAGCCCGGCATGCGCGTGCGCTGACGCCACGCCGGCCTGGCGACAAAAAAAACCCGCCTCAAGGCGGGTTTTTTCTTGATCGCGCCAGGTGCGCGGCGGCTCAGGCCCGGCTGGGCGCCAGCGCCGGATCCAGCGACACGCGCTCGTCGAACACGAAGCACTTGCCCTCGTAGCCCGGCCCGCCGGTTTCCTCGAAATACTTGAGAATGCCGCCCTCGAGCTGGTAGACGTGATCGATACCCGCCTCGTTCATGTAGATGGCGGCCTTCTCGCAGCGGATACCGCCAGTGCAGAAGCTGACCACGGTCTTGCCTTGCAGCTCGTCGCGGTGTGCCTGCACCGCGTCCGGGAACTGGGTGAAGCGCTCGATGCGCCAGTCGATGGCATTCCTGAACGTGCCCTCGTCGACCTCGAAGGCGTTGCGCGTGTCCAGCATCACAACCGGGCGACCGGCATCGTCCGCGCCCTGCGCCAGCCAGCGCGCCACCGTGCGCGCGTCCACCGCCGGCGCGCGACCGGCCTCGGGGCGGATGGCCGGATGGTTCATGCGGATGATCTCGCGCTTGATCTTCACCAGCAGCTTGCGGAACGGCACCGCGTCGCTGTAGCTGTACTTCGGCTCCAGGTCGGCGAAGCGCGCATCCGCGCGCAGCGCGGCCAGGAAAGACTCGATGCCTGCGGACGCACCCGCCAGGAACAGATTGATGCCTTCCCCGGCCAACAGGATCGTGCCCTTGAGTCCGTCCTCGCGCGCGCGGGCCAGCAGCGTTTCCCGCAACTCGGGCAAGCCGTCGAGCGAGACGAATTTATAGGCGGAGATATTGGCAACGGAAGACATGGACGTAGCGTGACAAGACCGGCGCGGCATGCGCGGGCCGCGAAAAATGCGGAATGCGCGGGAGCCGCCATCATAATCGCTGGCGGGCCCGCGCCCGGACCGGGGCCTCAGCGCCGCACCGGCTCCTGCTCGACCACCGCGTCCAGCACCCATTTCAAGCCGGACGCATCGGCCGGCGGATTCGGATCGCGCACTTCGACCACGCGCAGCCGATAGCGCACGCCCGGCTGGAAATTGAAGCCGGTGATATCGCCATACCAGAGCTGCCAGGGCTGGGCCGCGCTGTCGCGCACCTGGTAGCACATGGCGCGGCCGGCGCCGGCATTGCAGGGCACCCGCTCGGAATCGACGTACACGAGCTTTTTCGGCCCCATCTGGCCGCCGGTCGCCGGATCGATCCGGCGGCCGAAATCCAGCGTGTCGCCCGAGGACAGCAGCAGCGTCAGGCGGCGCGGATTGCCGGTGTTGTCCAGCGTGCTGGACGTGATGCGCGTCAGGCCGTCGAGGAAATCCTGCTCCAGCCGCATGGTCTCCGGATTGCAGGCCATCATGGTGGACACCGGACGCGAGCGCACGATCAGCAGCCCATTGGCCACCGTGTAGGGCGCGTTGTACTGATTGCAGCCGCCAAAGCCGCTGACCACGGGCGCGCCCTGGTCATGGATGAAGCTGATCGTGACGGGCCGCGAGGTCTGCGACGGATGGGGAATCTGGCGCAAGGAGCCGCCGGGTCGCGTCCAGCGGGCCAGGTCCCAGCTGGTCTGCGCGTACACGTCGGACGCGGCGGCGGGCTGGAAGCGCGGATCCTGCGCGCCCGGGCCGCGCGGCGGCGATGCGCAGGCGGCAAGACCGACGGCGAGCGCGCAGGGAGCGAGCCAACGCAAGCTGGAGGATATGGACATGGAAGATCTCCCGAAATCGACGTGAAGCGCCCGTACCGGCGGCCCGACATTGTAGGCAAGGCGCACGGACGCCACGCCGGCGGAAAACAGACTGAAACGCCTGGTCGCCAGGCCGCTCAGGGGGTGGGCGGATCCTCGCGCCGCACGAACTCCAGCACGTCGCCGCCGCGCAGGTTGAAGGTCAGGTGACGGGGTGCCCCGCCGTTGTCGAGCGTGAAGGTATCGATGCTGCCCAGGCCGCGCAGGTAGTCCGCTTCCAGGCCGGCTCGCTCCGGCGTCGGGCAGGCCATGCGCGTGGCCGCCGGCGCGTCGATGCGCAGCCTGCCGCCCTCGATCCTGTAGGTGCCCATGTAGCGGTTGCAGCCGGCGAAGCCATTGACGCGGTATTGCTTGCCCTGGGCCAGGAACACCAGCTTCACGGGCTCGCCGTTGTCGCCATGGGGAATGTCGCGCAGCGCGCCGCCGGGCTGGACCCAGCGCACCAGTTCCCAGGCGGTCTGCGCCAGTGAATCCGCGCTGCTGGCCGCGTTGGCGGCGGCCGCTCCTTGCGGACGAGCGCCGCCGGATCCCGCGCATCCCGCCAACGCCAGGGCCAGCAAACCCATGCAAAGCAGGCGGCCGGGCAAGAACTGAGTATTGGGCATGGGCGGAACCTCCGATTGATTGCACACCCCTAGACTGTAACCGGCATCGTTCGCCGTTGTCCCGCGCCTTGCCCCGGCCCTCAGCCCTACGCCCGAGGGCCAAAGCGGGAGTCCGGCGCTCGGCGGGCAAGCCAAGCGACCGGGTACTGGGTCTTATGCCTCATGGCGCGCGGCGACGCCGGCGCGCAGAATCGCCTGAACTCCAGCCGTGGCATCGCTACCCGGGCGGCCGCCATGGCGGCGACTGCCGCGGGCCGACAATGCCCGCGCAACGCGCCGGAGCACGCGAAACAGGCTGCGGAGACATCCCGATGGGCATTCTGAGAACCTTGCTGGCGCTGTCCGTGGTCCTGGACCACCTTGGCGGCGGCGCGACGAATCAACTGGTCGGCGGACGCCTTGCGGTGCAGCTGTTCTATGTGATCTCCGGTTTCCTGATTTCCTACGTACTGACCGGCACCGACCGTTACCAGGGCGCGACGGGGCACTTCTACGCCAACCGGCTGCTACGCCTGTTTCCGGTCTACCTGGCGGTCGCTGCGCTGACCCTGGCCGCTCACGCCGCCGGCGATGGCAGCTTTTTCCGTCTCTACGACGACCTGCCCCTGTCGGCCCGGCTGTTCCTGATCCTGTCCAATCTTTTCATCGTGGGACAGGACTGGCTGATGTTCTTCGGCATCGAGCATTCCTCCCTGCTCTTTACCGGCAGTTTCACGCACAGCGACGTGCCGCTCTACCAGGGGCTGCTGGTGCCGCAGGCCTGGACGCTGGGCGTGGAGATCACGTTCTACCTGGTCGCGCCCTTCGTCCTGCGATCGCCGCGCAGGCTGCTCGCGCTGCTGGCCGCCTCGCTGGCCCTGCGGGCCGTGCTGATCGCCACCGGCATCGGCTTGAGCGATCCCTGGACCTACCGCTTCTTTCCCGCCGAGTTGGCGCTGTTCCTGGCCGGCGCGCTGTCGCACCAGATACTGCTGCCGCGCTGGCAGGCGCTGACGCGCCGCTGGCCCCGGCTGCCGGAACTGGGCGTCGCCATCCTGGCGGCGTACTGCTGCGCGCACTTTTTCATCGGGCTGAACCACAACCTGCGCGACGCGCTGGCGGTGCTGCTGTTCGCGGCGCTGCTGCCGCTGGCCTTCCTGTTTCAGGCGCGATACCGGCTGGACAAGGCGATTGGCGAACTGAGCTACCCGATCTATATCTGCCATGCCCTGGTGATCCTGTTCTTCGGCTGGCTGCTCGACGGCGCCAGCGCGCGCCAGCCGGCGCTTTTCGATGCGCTGGTGCTGACCGGCTGCATCGGCTTCGCGGCCCTGCTCAACGCGCTGATCGCCGATCCCGTCGAACGCTTGCGCGTCCGGCTGCGCGCCGGCGGTCGGGAGGACCTGTCCGTCGATCCGAGGCCCGCGGCAAGCCAGCCCGCCGCGTCGCGCCAGCGGCGCGTGAACCCTATTCGCCGCGCGCCCTGATATACGCGGCCAGCACCTGCTCGATCTGGCGCTTTTCCTGGGTGCTCAGGCGCGCATAGGTGGCATAGGAAACGGTTTCGAACGGCCAGGGCGGCGGCACATCGGGCTCGCCCGCGCTGGCGGCGGGCTCGGCCGGCTCCGGACTGAACATCGGGCCTTCCCCGGCGCTCAGCCAAATGGGGCTGACCCGCAGCGCGCGGGTCAGCTTGATCAGGGCCTCGCTGGACGGCTGAAGGCGTTGACCGCTTTCATAGTTGCCGATGGCGCTTTGCGACAGGTTGCTCGCGACCGCCAAGTCCTTTTGTGTCCATCCCTGTAGCATCCTTGCGTTGCGCAGACGATGGCTAAACGTGTCCAATCGATCAACCTGAGCCATTAATTTGAATTTATTTATTTGATTAAAACATCTCAATACTGCTGCCAAACAAACGGATTACACCCCAATTTCCGGGCTAATCCGCAAATCTCGCAACGCCTCCTCTTCCGCCCGTCCGCCGCCAGTCCTGGCGCCCGCGCCCCGCGCTCGCCGTCTCACAAAAAGCGCTATCTATCAGCAGCTTGCGCAGACGCTCGGGCGGCCGGAACCGAGCCCTGGCCTTGGGCCGGATCCGGCGAGAGTGTAGGAGTTTGGATGCACCAAAAATAGAAAATAATGTATCGGTAATACTTAATATCGCATCGTTGCAACCACGGAATAAAACAGCGTTTCAATGGGTTTGGACGGATTTGAGCAATCGCATCTGTTACCGCTAGAAACTACAGAAACTTATCTTCACAAAAAAACACGCCCGTGTTTAAATGAAACACGGGCGTGACTTCCAAGCAGTACCGGGTCATCGGCGGCCAAAGGCGCAGAACGCCAGGCCATGCGCCGCCCGGACCCCGTGCCTGCCAGCCGGCAACCGCAGCCGGAACGCGGACCTTTTCCGCCATCCGTGCAACCACTCGCCCGCATTCCAACAACACCGCCACGCTTGCGACGCCGAGCGGGCGGCACAGGGAGAGGGGCATGACACGCAAGGATCGGACTGCACGGGCAAGAAGCCATCGCCACCGGGCCATGGACGACCGACAGACCGCCGGCCCCTCGGCCGGATCCCTTGCCTTCCGGGCGGATACCATCCGGTAACGCCCGCGCCCCCTTTCCACGCGGCGGCTGCGCCGCGCAGTCTCATTGGAAGCATCAATGAACAACACGCTGGATGTCATTTTCCTGGGCAAGGACGACGCCAGGCATGCCAGACTGATCGAGGCGCTGTCCCATCTGGGTTTCAACGTGCGCCGCTGCCACGAACTGGTCGATGTGTACGAGCGCTACTCCCGGCGCCCGAGCCCGCTGGTGGTGCTGGAAGCGCCGCTGCCCGACGTGCATAACGCGGCCGTGCGGTTGCGCGGCATCGACCGGGGCCTGGGCATCGTCGCCATCGCCGCGTTTCCCGACGCCGAAAGCCGGATACGCACGCTGCTGTGCGGCGCCGACGCCTGCCTGTCGCCCGAGGTCAGCGGACTGGAGCTGGCCGCGGTCTTGCAGGCGCTGGTGCGGCGCGCGGCCGGCATGGACGCCGAGCCGGGCGATATTCCGGCCAACGGAGAGCCGCCCAGCGACGCATGGCGGCTGGCCAACAAGGGCTGGACCCTGATCAGCCCGGGCGGGCGCACCATGGGCCTGACCACCGGAGAGCGCGACTTCCTGTCGCGCCTGGTGCACGCGCCGGATCGCAAGGTCAGCCGCGATGCCTTCTATGCCGACGGCGCGGACGACGCCGACAGCGGCGTCACGCGCCGCCGCTTCGTCGACGTCATGATCAGCCGCCTGCGCCGCAAGGCCACGGCCAACCACATGACCCTGCCCATCCGCGCGGTGCACGGCTGGGGCTATATGTTCGCGGCCGACATCAAGCTGGACCTGGACGAGCGCGCGCAGGCCGACGATGGCGCCGAAGAATGGCGACGCGATACGGCCGTCGCGAACGCGACGTCATACTGAATACAATCTGGAAGGGAAATATGCGCAAACCCGGGATGGATCCGCGTCCGGAAGCGACAGGCAGGAAGCAGGCGAAAAAAACGCGGCGCTGCCCCGAAGGTAAGACGCCGCGCTAAAACAACACGTGAACAGGAGCCATCAGCCGGCACTGATGCCTTCTACCTGGATCACGCGATTCCAACATTCGTGCCTCACTACTCACGCTCGGAGTGAACCGTGAGTCAGTGCGGGGTCTCTAGTCCCCGCCCCGACCGCTGCGTGCAATACACGGGAAATCGTCCGCCTTGCTGCTGGCGGGCTTTTCGCCCGTATCAGCGGCGTTCCTTTCGGATCGCAGCGTGATGTAGGAAGTTTAGGACCAGGCTCGGATTTATCGTAATTCTTTGTTGATAGCCTTCCATACATAATAGGTATAGCGGCAGACCTTACTCACCGTCCTAAAATGGGCGGCATCGACAATCCCCGGTCCCATGCCCTTGTCCCCCTCCCCGCTCCTGCGGCGGCTGCGCAAGCTGACGTCGCTGTTCCCGTCCAACTGGTGCCTGGCCTTCCTCGTCGCGCTGGATGGCTACGCGTTCATGCACCCCGTGCTGCGCGAAGTGCAGGCGCGCGAGTATTCGTTCTGGCTGGCGCTGGACAACTGGCAGGAGATCATGCAAGTGGTCGGGCTGCTGGAGATTCCGCGGCTGGTGCTGGGCGTGGGCCTGCAGGTGATCGCGCTGGGGTTGATCCTGAAGGCCCGCATCGCCTGGGCCTTCTCGCTGGTGCTGCTGATCGGCGTGGGCACCTTCGCCATCCTGGGCGACAGCGGACACGCCGGCCTGGGCATCTATACGCTGGTGCTGATCCTGGCGCTGATGGCCTATTGGCGCCGCTTCGACCGGGCCAGCGTCATGGCGGGCTCGCTGTTCGCCCTGGTCAGCGTGCTGTCGCTCCTGATCTACGCGGTGTTCGGCACGCTATACCTGGGCGATGAATTCAATCCGCCCGTCCACGACGCCGGCACCGCGCTGTACTTTTCCATCGTATCCATGTCGACAGTGGGCTATGGCGACATCACGCCGCACTCGGGCGCGGCCAGGCTGTTCACCGCGTCGATTATCATCCTCGGCATCACGGTGTTCGCCACCTCCGTCAGCGCCATCGCCGGCCCGGTGATCGGCGGCAACCTGAAACGCCTAGTCAAGGGCCGATTCTCCACCGCCATGAGAAAGAACCACATCATCATCGCGGGCGCGACGCCGCTGGCGCTCAGCGTCTACGACGGACTGCGCAGGCGCGGCGACGAAGTCACCGTCATCGTGCCCGCCGGCGTGCCGCAGGAATATCCGGCGACGGCCGACCTCATCGAAGGCGACCCGTCCAGCGTCGAGGTGCTGCGCGCGGCCGGCGTGACCCGCGCCCGCTACGTGCTGGCGCTGCGCGACGACGATGCGGAGAACGCCTTCATCGTGCTGGCCACCCAGGAAGCCACCGCCGGCCAGGGCGCCAAGACGGTCGCGCTGGTCAACACCAGCAAGCACCTGGAAAAAATCCGACGCGTGCGGCCGGACATGGTGTTCTCGGTGCAGCTGCTGGGCGCGGAGCTGCTGGCCCGCGCCATCAACGGCGAACCGTTGGACAGCCAGGCCATCACCGATCTGTTCTTCGCCAAGGCCGGCCCGGCCGCCGCCGAACCGGCCTGACGCCAGGCAGCCCCGCTCACTCGCAGCGGTACACGTTGCCCGTCAAGGTCACGTTGGTCTGCTCCGAATGATCCTTGCGGCCGGTCTGCCCGGCCCGCTGCGTCAGCAGGTATACGACATTGCCGCCCATCGCCGCCGCGCGATTCTTCAGGTCATTGCGGGCGCCCGTCTCCAGGTCGGCATTGGACGTGATCGCGCCCCTCAGGAAATCGCCCTGGCTGCCGGTCACGTCGCCCAGGAACGCGCAGCCCTTGCCGGGCTCGTTGTGCGTGATGCGCACGTTGCTCGCGGCCCCGGGGGCCAGCGGCGTGGGCGCGCAGGCCGCCAGGGCGCAGGCGGAAAGCAACAGGATCAGCGACCGGACATGGCGGCGGCACTGCGGACTTTGCATGATGATCATCCATCGTAGGGGCGTGTGAAACCGCCGCGCCATGCTTCATGCATGCGCGGACGGCGTTGGGAAACAGGGGGAATCAGTCGAGGCGGAAATCGAAGCCGGCGTCCGCCGCGGCCATGCCAGCGGCCTCGTCCGGCACGTACTCCAGTAGATCGCCGGGCTGGCACTGCAGCACTTCGCAGATGCGGGCCAGCGTATCGAAGCGGATGCCCTTGACCTTGCCCGACTTCAGCAGGGAAAGGTTGGGTTCGGTGATGCCGATCTCCTGCGCGAGCTGGCGCGCCTTCATCTTGCGCTGCGCCAGCACCACGTCGAGCCTGACCACGATCGCCATCAGATGAACCCCCGGTTCTCTTCGGCCACGTGCGCCGCTTCTTCCATGGCCCAGGCCAGCGCGAACAGCAGGCCGCCAAGCAGACCCAGCAGGATGTCTTCCAGCTGGATGTGGATGAGCATGTGCGGCTCGCCGGGCGCGTTCCAGGTGAAGAGCAGCACCAGCAGCATCTTCACCAGCGGCGAGCACAACGCGAACAGCGTGATGAGCAACGCGATGCCGCGCAATCGACGGGCCGTGGCCGAGGTCAGCACTTCGCCGCGCGCGAAGTCGCCAAACATCGCATGGGCATGCGCGATGCCGCGCAGCACCAGCGCCAGCTGCAGTCCCAGCAATGAGAAGCCCGCCACCCGATAGCCCGGCCCGAGCTGCAACGCGGGCGCGCGGGACGGATCGGTGATGCCCAGCAGCGCGTGCAGGCTGCGGGTCAGCGCCGCATCCGAACTCAGGAACCAGATGGCCACGGCCAGGACGACGAACAGGACGGCCGTGGCCGCGAGCAGCCAGCGCATGCAGCGCGAGAGGCGGCGGATGCGCGCCATGCGACGAGCGCCATCGCTGATGGCCGCGGCCGACTGCGGCGTGGAGAAATGAAGCATCACGGAAAGTCCTGGCGAGCGTTGCGGAGCACTATCAATTGCTGTAGTGTAGCAAATAATTATCGTAAAACAATAATTTTTTAACCCCGAAAACCAAGCCTCATGCGATTCCTGAAACCCATCGCCGGTCTCGCGGCGCTGGGCCTGGCGCTGCTGCTGCTCGTTCCCGCCGGCACCTCGGCTTCCGACGACGCAAGCTGCGCGCGTGCCGGCGATGGCGGCCTGCGTCTGCGGGTTCAATGGTCCCTGAGCAACCGCTATTCGCCGCTTGGCCTGCCCCGATTGACGCTGGAGCGCGGGCCCGCGCGGCCCGCAACGCCCTGCATCTGCCTGCGCGACGCCGGCTAATCCGGCACGACCGGCTGCGATTGCCTCGCGTGCCAGGCCACGAAATCGGCCGAACGCAAAGGACGGGAAAACAGATAGCCCTGGATGAAGGCCACGCCGCGCTCGGTCAGGTAGTCGAACTGGAAGCGCTGTTCCACGCCTTCGGCCACCACCGACAGGCCCAGCCGGTGCGCCAGCATGATGATCACGTCCAGCACCGGCGCCTCTTCGCCATCCGGCTGGATGGCATGCACGAAGCCCTTGTCGATCTTCAGGTAGTCCACCGGAAACTTCTGCAGATAGGACAACGAGCAATGGCCGGTGCCGAAATCGTCAATGGCCACGCGCACGCCCTCGGCGCGCAGCGTGTCGATGTTGCGACGGGCGCGGCCGCTGTCCTCGATCAGGCTGCGCTCGGTGATTTCCAGCACCAGCAGCGGCTGGCGCGCGGCCGTCGCGGCGACGAAGGCGCGCACGTCCGGCACCAGATCCTCGCTGGACAGATGCTCGGGCGCGATGTTCACGCCCACATGAAAGCCCGGCGGCGTGTCCCATTCGCGCATGTCGCGCTCGATCAGGCCCAGCAGATGCTGGGTCAGCTCGATGATCACGCCTTCCTGCTCGGCCGCCGCGATGAAGATGTCGGGCCGCACCAGCCCCGTGCCCGGACGCATCCAGCGCATCAGCGCCTCCACCCCTTCGAAGCGGCCCGTGACCTGGCTGTACACCGGCTGGTACTCCACATGGAACTCGCCCGCCGCCATCGCGCGGCGCAACTGTTCCCGGTAGGACTGGCGGCTGCGCTGCAGGCGATATGCCGCCCAGGCCAGCAGCGCGCCCGCCAGCAACGACAAAGGCACGTAGGTCCGCAACAGCTTCTGCCACTCCAGCCCCAACGCCTGCGGCGGCACCACCACGCTGATGCGCAGTTTCGCGCCGTTCATGCTGTCCGTCATCTCCTGGTACACGGGCTCGACGCTGCCGGCCCAATCCGTCCAGGACGCACTGCGTACCGGCGCCCCTTCCCCCAGCGTCAGCTCGATCTGGAAGTCGCCCAGGGTCGCGACCGAATTGATGATGTCCTGCAGGTTGCGCCCATCAACCACCACCGCGCCGCTGCGGCCATCCCGGCCCGGCACGCCCAGCAGGATGGCCGGCCGGTCGGGCGCCATCGGCGTGCCCTGCGCGGTATACAGCCAACCGGCCGGCGTCATGCTGCGCGGCCAGCGGTGAAACTCGGTGATGCTGTAGTCCGTCGCGCCGACCGCCGACGAACAGTAGATGCGATCATCCTGCGCCAGGATCAGCGCGCGAACATATGGATTCAACGTGGCCCAGCGCTGCATGGTGGGCAGGGCCTCGCCGCAGTCCTTGGCCGTCAGGTCGACCAACCGCACCAGCAGCTCGCGCGCCTGGGTCAGGATGGTGCCGGTCTGCACCCGCACCACACCGGCCGCGATCGACGCGTCCTTGCGCACCTCGCCGACCGCGTGAAACCAGCTCCAGCCCACACAGAGCAGGACCGGCAGCACCATGGCCAGCGCAACGGGCAGGAAACGCCACGATGACACGCGGGCAGTCATTCCCGATGTAGGCAAGCCGCCCCCTCTTGTGGATAAGGATGAAAGAATCGTAGCGTCCGGCGACAGCATACGACACCATGCTCAAGACGGTGTCAAGCCGAGCGCGGATTCATCTACCGGTCGCCAATCTGCGCTGGCGCGCCGGCTTGCCCGCCGCCCGCTTCCAGCAGTTCGCCGATCAGCGCCGCATGGGCGCGCCTGCGGGCAGCCATGTCGATGCGCTCCTGGGGCCCGAGCAGGATGCAGGCCACCATGGTATGCACGATGGGCGACAACAGCAGCCAGGGATGTTCCTGCGCCACGCCGCCCGCGCACAGCCCGCGCGCGCGCCCGCTCCAGCAGGCGCGCCAGGCAGGCCTGCTGGGCGTCGGTGGTCTCGCGCCGCCAGCGCGCGGCCAGCTGCGGCACGCGGGCGCTTTCGGCCAGCAACAGCCGCATGGCGCTGATCATGGCCGGATTGGCCAGGCTTACATAGAGCTGATCGACGATGCGTTCAGCCAGATCGCGCGTGGACGAGGCGCCGTCGACCACCGCCTCCACGTCCAGCGGCGCCGGGCTCAGGTGACGCGCGATCAGCGCCTCGAACACCGCTTCCTTGCTGGAGAAATGCGCATACAGCCCGCCCTTGGACAGGCCCGCCCGCAGCGCGATGTCATCCATCCTCGCGCCCGCGTATCCCGAAGCCGAAAACTCCTGCAGCGCCGCGTCAAGTATCTGCGCGACCCGCAAAGCCGGCGCAAGCCGGCGCCGCTGAGTCCCCATGGCCCCACTCCTGAACAGAACGGGTCCATTAAAAACCGACTGGCCGGTCGCTAACTTGACTTTGATCAAGGAATGATCAAGACCGCCTGGGCACAATGACAGCAAGATCCTGCCATCGGCCGCCGCCGGCGCCGGAACCGGGCCACCAGCCCGCCTCCACGCCCGAGTGGCCGCCTGCCGGCGGCGCAAGCCCGCCGGCGTCCTGGAGCATGCATGCCGACCTCATCCGATTCCGCATGGGCAAGCAAAGCGAACACGCTGGACACGGCCGCGCGCGCCGCGATGGCCCGCTGGACCGGCGGCCTGTCGCCCGCGGCCGGCCTGCTGGCCTGGACGGACTGGGCCTCGCACCTGGCCTGCGCCCCGGGCAAACAGGCTGAACTGGCCAGCCTGGCATTTCGCCAGGCCGCGCAACTGGGCCGCTACCTGCTGCCCGTCACGGCGGCCCAGGCGCCGGACGCCCCCGCTGCCCGTGACCGCCGCTATGCCGGTGAAGGCTGGCGCCAATGGCCCTATAACCTGTGGAGCGAAGGATTCCTGGCGGCCCAGCAGTGGTGGGAACAGGCCACGCAGGGCGTGCCCGGCGTGGACCCCCATCACGCGCAGCTGGCGGCCTTTGCCGCGCGCCAGTGGCTGGACCTGCTGTCGCCGGGCAACCAGATCGCCGGCAACCCCGAAGTGATGCGCCAGACCTGGCAGGAAGGCGGCGCCAACCTGCTGCGCAGCGCCGCCCATGCCTGGGAAGACGCGATGCGCGCGCTGGCCAACCAGCCGCCCGCGGGCGCCGGCGACTACATCCCCGGCAAGCAGGTCGCCGTCACGCCCGGCAAGGTGGTGTGGCGCAACCGGCTGATGGAACTGCTGCAGTACAGCCCCGCCACCCCGACCGTGCGCCCCGAGCCCGTGCTGATCGTGCCGGCCTGGATCATGAAGTACTACATCCTGGACCTGTCGCCGCACAACTCGCTGATCGCCTACCTCGTGCGCCAGGGTCATACGGTGTTCTGCATTTCCTGGAAGAATCCCGGCGCGCAGGACCGCGAGCTGGGCATGGACGACTATCTCGCGCTCGGCATCGGCGAAGCGCTGGACGCCATCGCCGCCATCGTGCCCGACACGCGCGTGCACGCCGCCGGCTACTGCCTGGGCGGCACCCTGCTGGCCATCGCCGCCAGCGCCATGGCGCGCGACGGCGACACGCGCCTGGCCAGCCTGAGCCTGCTGGCCGCGCAGACCGACTTCAGCGAGCCGGGCGAGCTGGCGCTGTTCATCGACGAAAGCCAGGTCAGCCTGCTGGAGGCGCAGATGGCGCGCACCGGCTACCTGACCTCGCGGCAGATGGCCGGCGCATTCCAGATGCTGCGGTCCTATGACCTGCTGTGGTCGCGCATGATCAACGAATACCTGCTGGGCCGGCGAGCGCCCATGTCGGACCTGATGGCCTGGAATGCCGACGCGACCCGCATGCCCGCGCGCATGCACGGCCAATACCTGCGCCAGCTGTTCCTGCACAACGACCTGGCGGCCAACCGGTATCGGGTCGACGGCCGCCCGGTGATGCTGCGCGACCTGCGGCTGCCCTTGTTCTGCGTAGGCACCGAGAACGACCACGTGGCGCCATGGCGCTCCGTGTTCAAGCTGCACGGCCTGACGCCAGCGCCGCTGGACTTCGTGCTGACCAGCGGCGGCCATAACGCCGGCATCGTCAGCGAACCCGGCCACCCGCGCCGCCGCTACCGCAGTCTGGCGCATCCCGCCGGCGGCCCCACGCTGACGCCGGACGAGTGGCTGCAGGCCGCGCCCGCGCACGACGGTTCATGGTGGCCGGCCTGGACGAGCTGGCTCGCCGGCCTTTCCGGCAAGCCCCGCAAGCCGCCCGCCCTGGGCGCGCCGCGCCAAGGCTATCCCGTGCTGGCGGACGCGCCCGGCGCCTATGTCCTGGAGAAAGAGGAATGACCCCAGACCTGCCCGCCCGACCGGCATCCGCGCGCGTGCTGCGCGCGCTAGGCGCGGCGCTGCTGCCGCTGCTGGCGGGCGGCTGCCTGTCCATGGCGCCCGATTACCAGCGTCCCGCCGCACCGGTGCCCACGACCTATGAGCAGGCGCCCACGGCGGACGCCGAGACGCCGGCGGCGGCGACCGTCAACTGGCGCGACTACTACACCGACCCGATCCTGCAAGACCTGATCGACAGCGCGCTGCGCAACAACCGCGACCTGCGCACGGCGCTGCTGCGCGTCGAGGAAGCGCGCGCGCTCTATGGCATCCAGCGCGCCGACCAGTTCCCCACGATAGGCGTGCAGGCCGACGGGTCGCGCGCCCGCGTGCCGGGCGACCTGAACCTGACGCGCCAGCCGCAGATCAGCAGCCAGTACCAGGTAGGCGTCGGCATGGCGAGCTGGGAGCTGGATTTCTGGGGCCGCGTGCGCAGCCTGAAGGACGCCGCGCTGCAAAACTACCTGGCCTCCGACGCCGCCGCCAGGGCCGCCACGCTCAGCCTCATCACGCAGGTGGCCGACGGCTACCTGACGCTGCGCGAGCTGGACGAACGCCTGGCGCTGACGCGCGCGACCATTGCCTCGCGCGCCGAATCGCTGCGCATCTTCAAGCGCCGCTTCGAGGTCGGCGCGATCTCGCGGCTGGACCTGACCCAGGTGGAAACGCTGTGGCAGCAGGCCACGGCGCTGGGCGCGGACCTGGAACAGAGCCGCGCGGCGCAGGCCCACGCGCTGGCGCTGCTGGCGGGCGGCCCGCTGGCGCTGCCTCCGGCCGGCGCGCGGCTGGACGACGCCGCCGTCATGCGCGACCTGCCGGCGGGACTGCCGTCCGACCTGCTGGCCAGCCGCCCCGACATCGTCGCGGCCGAGCACCGTCTAAAAGCCGCCAACGCCAACATCGGCGCCGCCCGCGCCGCCTTCTTCCCGTCCATCACGCTGACCGGCGCCTACGGCACCGCCAGCGCCGAGCTGGACGGCCTGTTCGACAGCGGCAGCCGCGCCTGGAGCTTCGCGCCGAAGCTGAGCCTGCCGATCTTCGACGCCGGCCGCCGCTCCGCCGCGCTGGACCTGGCCGAGACGCGCCGCGACCAGGCCGTGGCCGGCTACGAGAAAGCCATCCAGAGCGCTTTCCGCGACGTGTCCGATGCGCTGTCGGCGCGCCACTGGCTGGCCGAGCAGGTGGAGGTGTTGCGCGCCACCGTCGCCGCGCAGGGCGAGCGCGCCCGGCTGGCCCAGCTGCGCTACGACCACGGCGCCTCGCCCTACCTGGAAGTGCTGGACGCGCAACGCGACCTGCTGGCCGCGCAGCAGAAGCTGGTGCAGACGCGGCGCGCGCTGCTGTCCAGCCGCGTCGGCCTGTACGCGGCGCTGGGCGGCGGCACGCGCCCGCCTGCCCTGACCGAGACGCCCACCCCATCCGCCACACCCGCCGATGCCGCCTCGCCCGCGCCGGTTCGCGGCCAATAAACCCGAAGGATCTCCTCCCATGCGCATACCCGCCAAGAAACTGCTTCCCGCCCTGCTCGTCGTAGCCGTGGCTGGCGCCGGCTACCTGGGCTGGCGCCTGCTGGGCGACCACGGCCCCGGCGAAGGCTTCATCAGCGGCAACGGCCGCATCGAAGCCACCGAGATCGATGTCGCCGCCAAGCTGCCCGGCCGCGTGCAGGACGTGCTGGTCAAGGAAGGCGACTTTGTCGCCGCCGGCCAGCCGCTGGCGCGCATGCAGGTCGATACCCTGTTGGCCCAGCGCGCCGAGGCCGTGGCCCAGCAGCAGCGCGCGATCAACGGCGTGGCCAGCGCCGCCGCCCAGACCGCGCAGCGCGAAAGCGACAAGCTGGCGGCCCAGGCCGTGGTGGCGCAGCGCGAGAGCGAGCTGGACGCCGCGCGCCGGCGCCTGGCGCGCTCCGAAACCTTATCGCGCGAAGGCGCCTCGTCGATCCAGGAACTGGACGACGACCGCGCCCGCGTGCGCAGCGTCCAGGCCGCCGTGCATGCCGCGCGCGCCCAGGTGACGGCCGCGGCCGCCGCCATCGAGGCCGCGCGCGCCGCCCAGGTGGGCGCGCAATCGGCGGTCGAGGCGGCGCAGGCCACGGTCGCGCGCATCGACGCCGACCTGGCCGACAGCGAGCTGCGCGCGCCGCGCGCCGGCCGCGTGCAGTATCGCGTGGCGCAACCGGGCGAAGTGCTGGGCGCGGGCGGCAAGGTGCTCAACATGGTCGACCTGGCCGACGTCTACATGACCTTCTTCCTGCCCGAGCAGGCCGCCGGCCGCGTGGCGCTCGGCCAGGACGTGCGCATCATCCTGGACGCCGCGCCGCAGTACGTCATTCCGGCCGCCGTGTCCTTCGTCGCCAGCACCGCCCAGTTCACGCCCAAGACGGTGGAAACCGCCAGCGAGCGGCAGAAGCTGATGTTCCGCGTGAAGGCCCAGATCAGTCCCGAGCTGCTGCACAAGCACCTGCAACAGGTCAAGACCGGCCTGCCCGGCGTGGCCTGGATCAAGCTGGATGCCGGCGCGCAGTGGCCCGCCCAACTTGAAGTTCGGGTGCCCTGATGGCCACGCAACCCGTCGTCCCCTCCGCCGCGCCGCCCGTCGCGTCGCTGGCCGGCGTCAGCCTGCGCTACGGCGAGGTGCTGGCGCTGGACGACGTGACGCTGGACGTGCCGGCGGGCCGCATGGTGGGCCTGATCGGCCCGGACGGCGTGGGCAAGTCCAGCCTGCTGTCGCTGGTGGCCGGCGCGCGCGCCGCGCAGGACGGGCGCGTGACGGTGCTGGGCGGCGACATGGCCGACGGCCGCCACCGTGACGCCGTCTGCCCGCGCATCGCCTACATGCCGCAGGGCCTGGGCAAGAACCTCTACCCGACCCTGTCGGTGGAAGAGAACCTGCAATTCTTCGGCCGGCTGTTCGGCCATGACGCGGCCGAGCGGCGCCGGCGCATCGACAGCCTGACGCGCAGCACCGGCATGGCGGCCTTCCTGTCGCGCCCGGCCGGCAAGCTGTCCGGCGGCATGAAGCAGAAGCTGGGGCTGTGCTGCGCGCTGATCCACGACCCGGACCTGCTGATCCTGGACGAACCGACCACCGGCGTGGACCCGCTGGCGCGCGCGCAGTTCTGGGACCTGATCAACGCCATCCGCGCCGAGCGCCCCGCCATGAGCGTGATCGTGGCCACGGCCTACATGGACGAGGCGCGGCGCTTCGACTGGTTGATCGCGCTGGACGACGGTCGCGTGCTGGCCCAGGACACACCCGCCGGGCTGCAGGCGCGCGGCCGCGCCGCCTCGCTGGAGGAAGCCTTCATCGCGCTCTTGCCCGAAGAGAAGCGCCGCGGCCACGAGCCGGTGCGCATCGTGCCGCTGGCGCTGGACGACCAGGCCGAGATCGCCATTGAGGCGCGCGACCTGACCATGCGCTTCGGCGACTTCGTGGCCGTGGACCACGTCAACTTCCGCATCCGCAAGGGCGAGATCTTCGGCTTCCTGGGCTCGAACGGCTGCGGCAAGTCCACCACCATGAAGATGCTGACCGGCCTGCTGCCGGCCAGCGAGGGCCGCGCCTGGCTGTTCGGCCAGGAGGTCGATCCGAGGAACATCGACACGCGCCGCCGCGTCGGCTACATGTCGCAGGCCTTCTCGCTGTACGGCGAGCTGACGGTGGAACAGAACCTGGTGCTGCACGCCCGGCTGTTCCACGTGCCCGAGGCCGAGATTCCCGCGCGCGTGGACGAGATGGCCGCGCGCTTCAGCCTGGACGCGGTGCGCGACGCGCTGCCCGAGAACCTGCCCATGGGCGTGCGCCAGCGCCTGTCGCTGGCCGTGGCCATGGTGCACAAGCCCGAGCTGCTGATCCTGGACGAACCGACCTCGGGCGTGGACCCGGTGGCGCGCGACAACTTCTGGCGCCTCCTGATCGCGCTGGCGCGGCAGGACCAGGTCACGATCTTCATCTCCACGCACTTCATGAACGAGGCCGAGCGCTGCGACCGCATGTCGCTGATGCACGCGGGCCGCGTGCTGGTCAGCGCCTCGCCCGCCGAGATCACGCGCGAGCGCGGCGCGGCCACGCTGGAAGAGGCCTTTATCGCCTACCTGATCGACGCCGGCGCCGGCGCCAAGGCGGACGCGCCGGCCATCGAGGACGCCGCCGCCCAACCCGCCGCCCCCGTCGTCCACCGTCGCTTCAGCCCGCAGCGCATGCTGAGCTATATGTGGCGCGAAGCGCTGGAGCTGCGGCGCGACCCGGTGCGCGCCACGCTGGCGCTGGCCGGCTCGCTGCTGTTGATGTTCGTCATCGGCTTCGGCATCAGCCTGGACGTGGAAGACCTGCGCTACGCGGTGATGGACCGCGACCAGACCGGGTTGAGCCAGAACTACGCGCTGAACCTGTCCGGCTCGCGCTACTTCATCGAACATCGACCCGTAACGGACTACCAGGACATGGACGCGCGCATGCGCAGCGGCGAGCTGTCACTGGCCATCGAGATCCCGCAGGGCTTCGCCCGCGACGTGCAGCGCGGCAAGCCGGCGCAGATCGGCGTGTGGATCGACGGCGCCATGCCGCAGCGCGCCGAGACCATCCGTGGCTACGTGCTGGGCATGCACCAGGGCTGGCTGGCGCAGCAGGCGCGCGAGCGCCTGGGCGTCTCCACGGCGGCCACCGCCAGCGTGGAGACGCGCTTTCGCTACAACCCCGACGTGCGCAGCCTGCCGGCGATGGTGCCGGCCGTGATTCCGCTGCTGCTGCTCATGATGCCCGCCATGCTGACCGCGCTGGCGGTGGTGCGGGAGAAAGAGCTGGGCTCCATCATCAACCTGTACGTCACGCCGGTCACGCGGCTGGAATTCCTGCTGGGCAAACAGGCGCCCTATGTGGCGCTGGCCATGCTGAACTTCCTGCTGATGGCCTTGCTGGCGGTGACGGTGTTCGGCGTGCCGGTCACGGGCAGCTTCGCCACGCTGCTGCTGGCGGCGCTGATCTACAACGTGGTGGCCACCGCCATCGGCCTGCTGGCCTCGACCTTCACGCGCAGCCAGATCGCGGCGCTGTTCTTCACCATGATCGGCACGCTGGTGCCTGCGGTGCAGTTCGCCGGCCTGCTCACGCCGGTCGCCTCGCTGGAAGGCCTGGGCAAGCTGATCGGCCAGGTCTACCCGGCCACGCACATGCTCACCATCAGCCGTGGCGTCTTCAGCAAGGCGCTGGACCTGTCCAACCTGCAGTCCTCGTTCTGGCCGCTGCTGGCGGCCATACCGGTGGCGCTGGGCGCGTCGGCGCTGCTGCTGCGCAAACAGGAGCGCTGAAATGCGGCACTGGTCCAATATCTGGCGACTGGGCGTGAAGGAACTGTGGAGCCTGGCGCGCGACCCGATGATGCTGATCCTGATCACGGTGTCGTTCACGCTGATGATCTACACGGCCGCCACCGCCGTGCCCGAGTCGCTGCACAACGCCGCCATCGCCGTGGTCGACGAGGACGGCTCGCCGCTGTCGGCGCGCATCGTCTCGGCCTTCTACCCTCCGCACTTCACGCGCCCGGCGATGGTGACGCCGGCGCAGGCCGACGCCGGCATGGACGCCGGCCGCTACACCTTCGCGCTGAACATCCCGCCCGACTTCCAGCGCGACGTGCTGGCCGGCCGGCCGGCGCAGATCCAGCTCAATGTGGACGCCACCCGCATGAGCCAGGCCTTCACCGGCAGCAACTACATCCAGCAGATCGTCGCCGACGAGATCAACGAGTTCGCGCGCCGCTACCGCGCCAGCGCCGAGCCGCCGGTGGGCCTGGCGGTGCGCATGCGCTTCAACCCCAACCTGACCCAGGCCTGGTTCGGCGCGCTGATGGAGATCATCAACAACGTCACCATGCTGTCCATCATCCTGACCGGCGCCGCGCTGATCCGCGAGCGCGAGCACGGCACCATCGAACACCTGCTTGTCATGCCGGTGACACCGACGGAGATCATGGTCGCCAAAGTGTGGTCGATGGGGCTGGTCGTACTGGCGTCGGCCGCGCTATCGTTGACGTTCATCGTGCGCGGGCTGCTGCAAGTGCCGATAGAAGGGTCCGTCGCCCTGTTCCTGGCCGGCGCGGCCCTGCACCTGTTCGCCACCACCTCGATGGGCATCTTCATGGCCACGCTGGCGCGCAGCATGCCGCAATTCGGCATGCTGCTGGTGCTGGTGCTGCTGCCCTTGCAGATGCTGTCGGGCGGCACCACGCCGCGCGAGAGCATGCCCCAGTTCGTGCAGGACATCATGCTGGCCGCGCCCACCACGCATTTCGTGGAGCTAGGCCAGGCCATTCTCTACCGGGGCGCGGGAATCGACGTCGTCTGGAAACCCTTCCTCGCCCTGGCGCTGATCGGCACCGCGCTGTTCATGTTCTCGCTGGCCCGCTTTCGCAAGACCCTCAGCCAGATGGCTTGAGGCCAAGTATTCGTTGCCCCTTACCACGACACTTTAAAAGGACGGATGATGAAGAAAACGACAGCCTCCACGCCCACGGGTCTGTTCGGCGCCAACGCCGCGTGCTGCCAGCGACTCGCCCTGCTGGCCCAGCAAAGCCAGCAGCGCTGGCTAGCGCTGGGCCAACGCCTGTACGGCGGCGCCGCCGCCGAGTACCTGTCCACCCTGGCCCCGCTCAAGGCGTCCGGCAACTGGCAGGAAATCGCGCCAGCGCTGGGCGAGGTCACCCGCAAGCAATGGCAGGCCCAGCTGGAAGCCAGCAAGGCCCTCACCCATGCCGCGCTCGAGGAGCAGGCCGCGCTGGCGGCCGGCTGGAGCGAGGCCATGAACGGCTGGCTGCATGACGCCGCCGGCGCCGCCACCGGCCTGGCCGCCACGCCCGTGACGCAGTTCTGGTCCAACATGTCCGACCAGGTGGCCAGCGCCTGCGGCGCGATGCGCGAAGCCACGCAGGCGGGAGCCCGACATGGCCAATGACGCTTCCCGCCAAGCACGCACCGCGCTGGTGACCGGCGGCACTGGCTGCCTGGGCCGCGCCATCGCCATCGCGCTGCATGATGCCGGCCACCAGGTCCTGGTGACGTATCACCGCAGCGCGGCCGCCGCCCGCGCCTGGCAGGACGAACAGGCCGGGCTGGGCCGCGACTTCACGCTGTATCAGGTCGACGTGGCCGATAACGCAGCGTGCCAGGCGCTGGTCCGCCAGCTGGAACAGGACGGCCGGCAGGTCGACATCCTGGTCAACAACGCCGGCATCACGCGCGACGCCAGCCTGCGCAAGATGCGCTACGAGGACTGGACCGAGGTGATGCGCAGCAACCTGGACTCGATGTTCAACATGACCCAACCGCTATGCGGGGCCATGTCGGATCGGGGCTGGGGACGTATCGTCAACATCTCGTCGGTCAACGGCAGCAAGGGCGCGTTCGGCCAGGCCAACTACGCGGCGTCCAAGGCCGGCATCCACGGCTTCACCAAGTCGCTGGCGCTGGAGCTGGCCAGGAAGGGCGTGACGGTGAACACCATCTCGCCCGGCTACCTGGCCACCAGCATGGTCAAGGCCGTGCCGGAAGAGGTGCTGAAGGAGAAGATCCTGCCGCAGATCCCGCTGGGCCGGCTGGGCGAGCCGGACGAGGTGGCGGCGCTGGTGGCCTTCGTCTGCAGCGACGCGGCCGCGTTCATGACGGGTAGCAACATCGCCATGAACGGCGGTCAGCACATGTATTGAGCGCCGCCTCTGCCCGCCCGCGCCTCAGGGCCCGGGCGGGCCCAGTTCCTCGACCAGGAAATCGATGAAGGCGCGCACCTTGGCCACCATGTGGCGGCGCGACGGATACACCACGTAGATGTCGGTCTGCACCGGCCGCCAGTCGTCCAGCACGGCGCGCAACGCGCCGCTCGCCAGATCGTCCTGCACATACACGCGCGGCACCAGGCTCAGGCCGAAGCCGGCGCGCAGGGCATCGCGCACCGCCAGGCTGGAGCCGACCTTGTAGCGCCCCCGCACCGGCACGCGCTGGGTCTGCCCCGCGCGCTGGAAGGTCCATTCGTCGGCATGGCCCGACAGCGTGAACTGCACGCACTCATGGCCGCGCAGGTCAGCCGGCGATGCCGGTTCGCCATGACGCGCCAGATAGGCAGGCGCGGCGCACAGCACATGCTCCAGGGTCATCAGCCGGCGCGCCACCAGACTGGAATCCTCCAGCCGGTCCGTGCCGCGTATCGCCAGGTCGTAGCCTTCCTTGACGATGTCCACGCGCCGGTCTTCCAGGTTCAGGTCCAGCGACAGGTCCGGATGGCGCGCCAGGAAGGCGGGAATCGCGGTGGACAGGCGCGTCAGCGTGAAGGACATGGGCGCGCTGACGCGCAGCGTGCCCGTGGGCGCGGATTGCAGCGGCCCGAGCGACTGCTCGGCCTCGCGCAGCTCGTCCAGGATGCGCGCGACCTGCTCGTAGTAGCGCGTGCCCGCCTCGGTCAGGCTCATGCGCCGCGTGGTGCGATTCAGCAGGCGCGCCGCGACGTGGGCCTCGAGTTCGGCGATGTTCTTGCTGACGGCGGCGGGCGACAGGCCGAGCTGCCGCGACGCGGCGGCGAAGCCGCCCTGCTCCACCACTTGCCGGAATACCCGCAGCGCGGTCAGATGGTCCACGGATTATTTACCTTTGGTGAACGATATCGCGATCATAATGGCCATTATCACGAAGCAGGAATTCAATTAGCCTTCCGGTCATGACGCCAAGGCGCCGCACGCACGGTCCTGGATCTCCCCGAAACCCTCAACGGACACCGGCCCGGGCCGCTGCCAGGACATGACCACGAACCGCAGTTCCGACCTCCTGCTCACCTCGGCCGCGCCGGCAATCTGGGGCAGCACCTACGTGGTGACGACGCTGATGTTGCCGCCCGGCATTCCCCTGACCGTGGCCATGCTGCGCGCGCTGCCCGCCGGCCTGCTGCTGCTGTTGTTCGTGCGCCAGCTGCCCCAGGGCGTCTGGTGGCCGCGCGTGTTCCTACTGGGCGCGCTGAACTTCTCGGTGTTCTGGGCCATGCTGTTCGTGGCCGCCTACCGCCTGCCCGGCGGCGTGGCGGCGACGCTGGGCGCGATCCAGCCGCTGCTGGTGATCGCGCTGGCGCGGCTGCTGCTGGGCGCGCCGGTGCGCGGCCTGGCGGTGCTGGCGGCGGCCGCCGGCCTGGGCGGCGTGGCGCTGCTGGTGCTCACGCCCAAGGCGGCGCTGGATCCGGTCGGCGTGGTCGCCGGCCTGGCCAGCGCCGCGTCCATGGCGCTGGGCACGGTGCTCAGTCGCCGCTGGCAACCGCCCGTGTCGGCGCTGACCTTCACGTCCTGGCAATTGACGGCCGGCGGCATCCTGCTGGCGCCGGCCGCCCTGCTGGCCGAGCCCGCGCTGCCCGCGTTCAGCCTGCTGAACGTGGCCGGCATCGCCTACCTGGGCCTGATCGGCGCCGCGCTCACTTATGTGCTGTGGTTTCGCGGCGTGGCGCGGCTGGAACCGGCCGTGGTGTCCTCGCTGGGCTTTCTCAGCCCAGTGACGGCCGTGCTGCTGGGTTGGGGCGTGCTGGGCCAGAGCCTGAGCGCCGCCCAATTGGTCGGCATGGCGGTGGTGGTGGCCAGCGTCTGGCTGAGCCAGCGCGCCCAGCGCATGGCGCCCGCGCCGGCGACGCCGCGCCGCGCGCCGGGCTGAGACCGCATGTGTATGCATAGGTAAATCCGGCAGTCAGCGCGATGGCGGGCGCGGCCGGCTTGCTGCATGATCGGACTCCCATCCATCCCGGGAGACTCCCAATGAGCAGCAAACCCACCATCATCCTGGTCCACGGTTTCTGGGGCGGCGCCGCCCATTGGAGCCGGGTGATCCTGGAACTGTCGCGCCTGGGCCACGCCGGCCTGCACGCCGTCGAGCTGCCGCTGACCTCGCTGGCGGACGACGCCGAACGGCTGCGCAAGATGATCGCCCAGCAGCCTGGCCCGGTGCTGCTGGCCGGCCATTCCTACGGCGGCGCCGTCATCACCGAGGCCGGCAACCAGCCCAACGTCACGGGCCTGGTCTACATCGCCGCCTTCGCGCCCGACGCCGGCGAAAGCGCGGGCGGCCTGACCCAGCAGCGCCCGCCCGCCGCCGCGCCCCACCTGGCGCCCGACAGCGACGGCTACCTGTGGCTGCGCGCCGACAAGTTCCACGAAAGCTTCTGCCAGGACCTGAGCGCCGACGACGCGCTGGTCATGGCCGTGACGCAGAAGGCGCCGCTGGCCTCGGCCTTCGGCACCACGGTGACCCGGCCGGCCTGGCGCGACAAACCGAGCTGGCACCAGATCTCCAGCCAGGACCGCATGATCACGCCCGAGAACCAGACCTGGATGTCCGGCCGCCTGAACGCGCGCAAGGTCATCACGCTGGACGCCAGCCACGCATCGCTCGCCTCGCGCGCACCCGAAGTAGCAGCGCTGATCGACGAGGCGGCGCGCGCCTGAACAGCGGCGCAGTGGCACTGCGCCACGCATGCAGCGGCGCAGAGGGTCCCCCAGGACCAGCTGCGCCGTTTTTCTTGTGCTTCGTCCCCACTATGCGAATTGCGGAAAACAGGCTATTTCCCCAATGAAACCAAGCCTTGTGCGATATCTGCGGCCAAACTGATACGCTTTTTTTAGTTTTCTCTGAATCTGTACTGTTCAACCCGGGAGATCTACTTTGACGGCGTAGCTTCAACACGCACCAGGAACGACCGTCATGGACAGCGACGCGCTATTGCTCGCCCGAATACAGTTCGGCTTCACCATCTCCTTTCACATCATCTTCCCCGCCATCACCATCGGGCTGGCCAGCTATCTGGCGGTGCTCGAGGGCCTGTGGCTGCGCACCCGCGCCACGGTGTACCGGGATCTCTATCACTTCTGGACCAAGATCTTCGCCGTCAACTTCGGCATGGGCGTGGTGTCCGGCCTGGTGATGGCCTATCAGTTCGGCACCAACTGGAGCTTCTTCTCCGACTTCGCCGGCAGCATCACCGGCCCGCTGCTGGCCTACGAGGTGCTGACCGCCTTCTTCCTGGAAGCGGGCTTCCTGGGCGTGATGCTGTTCGGCTGGTCGCGCGTCGGGCCCGGCCTGCACTTTTTTTCCACGGTGATGGTGGCGCTGGGCACGCTGGTGTCGGCCACCTGGATCCTGGCGTCCAACAGCTGGATGCAGACGCCGGCCGGCTACGAGATCGTCAACGGCCAGGTCGTGCCCACGGACTGGCTGGCGGTGATCTTCAATCCGTCCTTCCCCTATCGCCTGGCGCACATGGGCATCGCCGCCTTCCTGGCCACGGCGCTGATGGTGGGCGCGTCCGGCGCCTGGCACCTGCTGCGCGGCGACCGCAGCCCGGCGGTGAAGAAGATGTTCGCGATGGCCATGGGCATGCTGCTGCTGGTCGCGCCGCTGCAGGCCGTGGTGGGCGACGTCCACGGACTGAACACGCTCAAGCACCAGCCCGCCAAGGTCGCTGCCATGGAAGGCCATTGGGAAAACGAGCCGGGCGCCGGCGTGCCGCTGACCCTGTTTGGCCTGCCCGACATGGACAAGGAGGAAACCCGCTACGCGCTCAACATCCCGCGCCTGGGCAGCCTGATCCTCACCCACAGCTGGGACGGGCAGTTCCCCGGCCTGAAGTCCTACCCGGCGGCGGACCGGCCCAACGTGCCGGTGGTGTTCTGGTCCTTCCGCGTCATGGTCGGGTTGGGTCTGCTGATGATCGCGCTGGCGATCTGGGCGCTGTGGACGCGCTGGCGCGGCCGGCTGTACGAATCCCGCGCGCTGCAACGCTTCGCGCTGTGGATGGGACCCTCTGGACTGATCGCCATGCTGGCCGGCTGGTATGTCACCGAAGTGGGCCGCCAGCCCTGGGTGGTGTACGGCGTGATGCGCACGGCCGATGCGGCCACGCCGCACGGGCTGGGCGAACTGACGCTGACGCTGGCGCTGTTCGTGGTGGTGTACCTGCTGGTGTTCGGCGCCGGCGTGTCCTACATGCTGCGCCTGATCCGCATGGGTCCCACGCCAGCCCCCGGCCACGCCCCCCTGTCCGGCGGACCCGGCGAACCGCGCCAGCCGTCGCGCCCCCTGTCCGCCGCCTCCACCGGCGCCGGCCTGCCGCCGCAAACCTCGCATTCGGGAGCCTGAGATGGGCATCGACCTCGCATTGATCTGGGCCGTGATCATCCTGTTCGGCATCATGATGTACGTCATCATGGACGGCTTCGACCTGGGCATCGGCATACTCTTCCCGCTGGTGTCCGACGCCGAGGAGCGCGACGTCATGGTCAACACCGTGGCGCCCGTGTGGGACGGCAACGAGACCTGGCTGGTACTGGGTGGCGCCGGCCTGATGGCCGCCTTTCCGCTGGCCTATTCCGTCATCCTGCACGCGCTGCACCTGCCGCTGGTGTTCATGCTGCTGGGCCTGATCTTCCGTGGCGTGGCCTTCGAGTTCCGCTTCAAGGCCGACGAGCGCCACCGCCCGCTGTGGGACCGCGCCTTCGTGCTGGGCTCGATCTGCGCCACCTTCTTCCAGGGCGTGGCGCTGGGCGCCTACATCGAGGGCATCCCGGTCGTCGGCCGCGTCTACCAGGGCGGTCCCTGGGACTGGATCAGCCCCTTCTCGCTGTTCACCGGCGCGGGCCTGGTGGCCGCCTATGCGCTGCTGGGCTGCACCTGGCTGATCATGAAGACCGAGGGCGCGTTGCAACGCCGCATGTGCCGCGCCGCCAAGCCGCTGACGCTGGCGCTGCTGGCCGTGATCGCCGCGCTCAGCCTGTGGACGCCGCTGGCGCAGCCGCAGATCGCGCAGCGCTGGTTCAGCCTGCCCAATATGTTCTGGTTCCTGCCCGTGCCGCTGCTGGTGGCGGCGGCCGGCTTCGACCTGATCCGCCGCGTGCGGGGCGCGCCCGCCGCCGGCCCCTTCCTGCTGTCGCTGGGGCTGGTGTTCCTGGGCTACAGCGGCCTGGGCATCAGCATCTGGCCGGCCATCATTCCGCCGGACGTCTCGATCTGGACGGCGGCCGCGCCGCCGCAGAGCCTGGGCTTCGCGCTGGTGGGCGCGCTGGCCATCATCCCGGTCATCCTGATGTACACGGCCTGGTCCTATTACGTGTTCCGCGGCAAGGTGCGCGCGGGCGAGGGGTATCACTGATGCAATATCGATCCGACAAGGGCGCCGCCACGACGCTCCCCTCCTGGCGCAGCCGGCTGCTGTGGCTGGCGCTGATCTGGGCCGGCAGCGTCGCCGCGCTGGGCGTGGCGGCCTGGTCCATGCGCCTGGTCATGCGCGCCATCGGCATGTCCCACTGATCCCAATCCCTCTCCTTGCAGGCCGCCCGCGCGGAACCGCCATGAAACGCTATGAGAAGTTGACCGAGGAAATCACCGGCTCGATCCTGTCGGGCCTGCTGCAGGCCGGCGACCGGCTGCCCTCGGTGCGCCAGACCAGCGCCAGCCGCGGCGTCAGCCCTTCGACGGTGTTCAAGGCCTACTACCTGCTGGAGGCGCGCGGCCTGATCCGCGCGCGCGACCGTTCCGGCTACTACGTGCTGCGCGCGCCGCAGGCCACGCTGCCGGAACTGGAGGCCGTCTCCAGCGCCGCTGCCGTCCGCCATCCGGTGGATGTCAGCGACAAGGTGCTGCAGGTGCTCAACGCCACCCTGCGGCGCGACATGCTGCCCTTCGGCTCGGCCTTTCCCAATCCCTCGCTGCTGCCCTATGGCCGGCTGGCCAAGTTCATGGCGTCGACGGTGCAGAAGCTCGACCCCTGGGGCTCGATCGATGACCTCAGCCCCGGCGACGCCGCGCTGCGCCGCGCCATCGCGCTGCGCTACCTGGCCGACGGCCTGACGGTGCCGGTGGACGACATCATCATCACCAACGGCGCGCTGGACGCGCTCAACCTGTGCCTGAGCGCGGTGACGCGGCCGGGCGACGCGGTGATCGTGGAATCGCCGACCTTCTACGCGGCGCTGCAATCGCTGGAACGCAACCAGCTGCACGCCATCGAGGTGGCCACCCATCCGCGCGAGGGCATCGACCTGGACGCGCTGGCCCAGGCCATCGTGCGCCACAAGCCGCGCGCCTGCTGGCTGATGACCACCTTCCAGAACCCGCTGGGCAGCCTGATGCCCGACGCCAAGAAGGAAGCGCTGGTCAAGCTGCTGACGCGCCACGGCGTGGCGCTGATCGAGGACGACGTCTACGGCGAACTCTATTTCGGCGACAAGCGCCCGCGCCCGGCCAAGGCCTTCGACCGCGAGGGGATCGTGATGCACTGTTCCTCGTTCTCGAAGACGCTGGCGCCGGGCTACCGGGTCGGCTGGGTCGCCGGCGGCCGCTACACGCGCCGCATCATGCGCAACAAGCTCACCACCAGCCTGGCCACCGCCGCGCCCACCCAGGCCGCCATCGCCGCCTACCTGGAGAAAGGCGGCTTCGATCGCCACCTGCGCCAGTTCCGCCAGCAGCTGGCCCTGCAACAGGGCGAGATGCTGCAGGCCGTGGCGCGGCATTTTCCCAAGGGCACCCGTGCCACGCGTCCGCAGGGCGGCTACTTCATCTGGGTCGAGCTGCCCGAACGCATCGACACGCTGCAACTGCATCGCGCCGCGCTGGGCCACGGCATCAGCATCGCGCCCGGTCCGCTGTTCTCGGCCACCGGCGGCTTCGGCAACTTCCTGCGGCTGAACTACGGCCATCCGTGGAACGGCGGGCTGGAACAGGGCATGGCGACGCTGGGCAAGCTGATGGGCGGCTAGGGGTGGATTTCCTGAGGGCGCATCTGCGGGACAGCACACTGGTGCCGCGCATCATGTTCATGCCCGCAGAAAAAAAAAAGGCCGGCGCCTCGCGGCGCCGGCCTGATCGTTCACGCCACCGGAATGGCGTCAGTAGCGCGCGTCCTTCGGCTTCTTGCCCTGCGGCCAGTCTTTTTCCTTGCCGGCGAAATCCGGGCGCGGCATGTGCGTGAAGTACTCGGCCACGTCGACCGCGTCCTGGTCCGACAGCACATCGCCCTCGCCCCAGGCGCCGTGGGTGTTCACGCCCATCGGCATGCTGTTGCGGATGAAGGCGGCGGCCTTGTAGGTGCGGGCCAGGCCCGCGCCGATATTGAAGGACTCATCGCCCCACAGCGGCGGGAAAACAATGTCGCCGGCGCGGTCCTTCTTTCCTTCGCCGTTGGCGCCATGGCAGGCCGCGCACTGCGCCGCGTACAGCGACTTGCCACGCTCGGGGTTCGGCGTCAGCTTCATGTCGATGGGCCAGGCGTTCTCGATCTGCACCTTGGCGCCGTGCGGCACGTCCTGGGCCAACCACTTCATGTAGGCGATCATGGCCTGCATCTCGGCCGAGTCCTTGGCCAGCGGCTTGCCGTTCATCGAGCGCATGAAGCAGCCGTTGATGCGGTCCTCCAGCGTCACCACGCGGTTGGCGCGCGGATTGAATTGCGGGAAGGAATTCACCGTGTTGATGTACGGCGCGCCCATCGGCTTCTTGCCCTGCTGCACATGGCAGCTGTTGCAGTTCATGCTGGCGCCGGTGTTGTTGGGCAGCAGGCGGCGCGTCTCGTTCAGGAGGCGCTTGCCGTAGTTGATCTGCTCGGCGTTGGGCTGCCTGGCGATGTCGGTGTCCGACGGAATGGTGTAGTCGGGCAGGCGCTTGCCGTCCTTGTCCAGCACCGGGAAGGTGCGCGCGGGAGCCTGCCTGTCGGCGGCCGGGGGAGCCGGTGTGGCCGGCGCATCGGCCGCGCTGGCGCCCAGCCAGGCGCCGCAAGCCGCCAGCGCGGCCAGCAGCGATGCGAGTTTCAGTTTCCTGCTCATTGTTTGCCTCCGGCGACGATGTTCGGCTTCTTGCCGGCCAGGAATTCGCGGATGTGCGCGACGTCACGCTCGCCGATGGGCGGCGCCTGGTTGGTCCACGCGCCGCGGATGAAGTTGATCACGTCAGTGATGTCCTGATCACTCAAGTGATTGAAAGCCGGCATGGCGAAGGCCATCGCGTCCTGCGCGTTGGACGGCATCCTGCCGCCCTCGAGCGTGATCTGGATGATGGACTGCGGGTTCTGCGCGAACACGGCCGAGTTGCCCGCCAGCGCCGGGAAGATGCGCGGCATGCCCTGGCCGTCGGCGCGGTGGCAGGCCACGCACTGCTCGACGTAGATCACCGCGCCGCGCGAGCCGTAGCGGCCGTCCAGCAACGCCGCCGTGGTGGTGTCGGCCTTGGGCGCGAAAGCCTGCAGCTTGCCCGGGGCGGGCGGCAGCTGTTTCAGGTAGGCCGCGATGGCCTCCAGGTCGGCGTCCGCGAAGTGGCGGGTGCTGTGCTCGACCACGTCGGCCATCGCGCCGAAGGCCGCCACCTTGTCCGTGCGGCCGGTCTTCAGGAACAGCGCGATCTCGGCGGGGCTCCAGGATTGCAGACCCTGCGCCTCGCCGCGCAGGCTCTTGGCGCGCCAGCCGTCGATCACCGCGCCGGTCAGGAAGGCGTCGCCGTCGGCCATCGACAGCGCCTTTTCCTGGTAGGCCAGGCCGCGCGGCGTATGGCAGGCGCCGCAATGGCCGGGGCCTTCCACCAGATAGGCGCCGCGCGTCAGCTTCTCGTCGGCGCCGGCGGGCGCGGCGAACTCGCGCTTGGGCGCGAACATCAGCTGCCACCAGGCCATGGGCCAGCGCATGTTCAGCGGCCAGGGGATGGTCGAATCCGCGCTGGGCTGCTCGACCGGCGCCACGCTGGCCATGAAATAGGCGTACAGCGCGCGCAGGTCCGCGTCCGGCATGATGGCGTAGGACGGATAGGGCATGGCGGGGTACAGCGGCGTGCCGTCCTTGCGGATGCCGTGCTGGACCGCGTTCTTGAAATCGGCGTAGCTATAGGCGCCGATGCCCGTCTTCCTGTCGGGCGTGATGTTCGATGAATAGATGGTGCCCACCGGCGTCTGCATCGCCAGGCCGCCCGCGAAGGGCTTGCCGCCGGGCACGCTGTGACAGGCCACGCAGTCGCCGGTGCGCGCGATATAGGCGCCGGCCTGGACCAGGCTGCGATCCTGGATGTCGACGGGCGCGGGCGCGTCGACCTTGCGGGCGGCGGTCAGCGCTTCTGCGCCGCCGATGGCGATGCCTGCCGCGGCCACAAGGCCCAGCGCCGCCCAGATCCCGAACTTACTCATACTGACCCTCCGTGTCCGCTGGCCTGCGCGCACGTCGGGGAAATTCGTACTGCGTTGTCCAGCCTATGGGATCAGCTTACGCCTTTTAGTAATTAACATATGACCGAACAGCATGAATCTATGGCCGCTGTTTGATCGGCAGCAAACCGGGCGGAAAAGGGGCGGCGCGGCCACCGACCGCGCGCCGAGGCCGCGTCAAACCGCAAGCCCCGGCGCGCCGGCCCAAGACCCGCGCGGCTCAGCCGGGGATCGTCAGACCCCGGACCACGGCGGGCCGGGAGACGAAAGCGTCCAGCACGCGCGCCACATTCTTGTACCGGGTGAACTCGACCAGCTCGCCCGCGCCGTAGAAACCGATCAGGTTGCGCACCCAGGGGAAGATGGCGATGTCGGCGATGGTGTACGTATCGCCCATGACCCAGTCGCGGCCTTGCAGGCGCTGGTCCAGCACGCCCAGCAGACGTCGCGCCTCGGCCACGTAGCGGTCGCGCGGACGCTTGTCTTCATAGTCCTTGCCGGCGAATTTGTGGAAGAAGCCCAGCTGGCCGAACATCGGACCGATGCCGCCCATCTGGAACATCAGCCATTGCAGCGTCTCGAAACGTCCGCCCGCGTCGGCCGGCAGGAACTGGCCGGTCTTGCTGGCCAGGTAAACCAGGATGGCGCCGGACTCGAACAGCGCCAGCGGCTTGCCATCGGGCCCGTTGGGATCGAGGATGGCGGGAATCTTGTTGTTGGGGCTGATCGACAGGAACTCGGGCGTGAACTGGTCCTGCGCATCGAAGCTGACCCGGTGCGCCTCGTAGGGCAGCCCCAGCTCCTCCAGCAGGATCGACACCTTCACGCCATTGGGCGTGGGCAGCGAATACAGCTGGATGCGGTCAGGGTGGCTGGCCGGCCATTTCCTGGTGATGGCGTAGGAATCGAGGGAAGTCATGCGTCGCGCTCCGGGGAATCGGAAGAATGGGGTCGGGAAGGCCGCGCGGGCCCGGGGCCCGTCGCGTCGGGCAAATTTAGCGCAAATCCCCGCCGCCAGGACCGCCCGCCGGACACGCGCCGATTCTTTGAGAGAATAGGCGGCTCGCGCCCTCGTCCGTTCTTCCCGTCAACCCGCGCCCGCCCGACGCATGCCCGCCGTACCGACGATGTCCACACCTATCTGGCTGCGCCCGCTGCTTCTGGCCGGCGCGCTGCTGTCCCCGCCCGCATCCTGCCTGGCCGCCCCCATCGCCGCCGCCTCGGCGGCGGCCGCCCTCGCGCCCACGGCCATCCCCGCCCCCGCGTCCAGCGTCGCGACCAAGGCCAAGACCCACGCCCGGCCCTCGGCGCCGCCTCCTGGCATGCCGCAGTTCGGCGCGGGCGCCTACGGCCGCTACCTGGTGCTGAAGGTGCAGGGCCCGACCGGCCCCCAGCTCGCGCCGCACACGCCCTACCGCCTGTTCCTGACCGGCAAGGATCAGTCCATCCGCAACACGCCCGACGGCAGCGGCGTAATCCACGGCGTGACCGACGCGCAGGGACGCACCGCCTGGATCTGGACCGAGACCGACCACCTGGCCCGCGATTTCACCCTGGTCCGGCTGGCCGGCGACTACAGCTGGGGTCAGGTATTCCAGCTGAGCAGCAGCGGCGAGCACGCGCCGGTGGCCGGATACCCCTACCGCATCGCGCTGCATCAGCGCTGGGGCGAGCTGCAGACCGACATGGGCTATACCTCCGCGCAGGGCAACACGGCCTATGTCAGCGATGCCATGCCTGCGGCCTCGCTCAATCTGTACACGAGCAACGACTTCGATTTCGACCCTGCCTGCTTCACTGAACTGAACATGCTGAACCTGGAGCTGGCCCGGCGCGATCTGGATGCCGCCCGGGAGCGGGTCGCCGCCATGGGCTGCGCGGACGCGCCGGCAGGCAAGGTGGCGCTGGCGACCGTGCTGCTGGGCGCGGGCCAGCCCGAATGGGCGCGGCGCACCGTGGAGGAAGCCACCGCGCCGGCATGGATCGAACGCATCAGCCCGCTGGACGATCAGGCGCTGGCCGACCGCTACATGCTGCACAAGCTGCTGGGCATGCCCGACGCCGCCCTGGCAGACGCCATGGAATTGCAGCGCCGCCAGGCTCGCAAGTCCGGTCGGCCGGATCCGGACTACGCCAACAGCGTCGCCTACTACCTGGCGGACTTCCCGGATTACCTGCCGCAAGCCGAGGCCCAGGCGCGGCGCTCGATCCGCGCGGCCGGCCTGCGGCCCTACAACCAGGCCACGCTGGGCTGGATACGCTTTCTGCGCGGCGACGCCGCCGGCGGGCTGGATATGCTGAAACGCGGCTATGCGGCACAGCCGCGCGATGAGGAAATGGTCGCCGACTACGGCCTGGCGCTATGGCGTGACGGCCAGCAGGCGCTGGCGCGGCGGATCTGGGACCAGGCCGAGGCCCAGTGCGTGTGGGGCCGGCGCCTGTACGATGCGCTGCGCGCCGTGGACTACCCGCATCCACTGTTCCACGCCTCCGGCAGCGCGCAAGTGCAGGCCTACCAGCAGCGCTGCGCGCAGCCCCGGCCGACCCGCGACAAACGCCATCCGCGCGGCGCGGCCGCCTGAGGCGAACCGCGCCAGCGATCCCGGCCCGGGCAGCAGCGCGGGCCGCGCATGCCCGGCTCAGGCCGCGGCAAGCTCCGTGCGCTCTACCGGATCGGCGGCGATCGCCGCCAGGCAGGCCGCCAGCACCTTTTCCGGCGGGATGCTGTTGATGCCCGCGCCGACGACGTCGGGCACGACATCAACGGCGCCAGGACGTTGCCAGAACCATTCGGGGTTGGACTCGTTGAACACGCCCACGTAAGGCACGCCCACGCCCTGCGCGATATGCGAGGGACCGCAGTCATTGGCGACGATCAGGCGCGCGCGCAGCATCAGCGCCGACAGCTCCGGAATGGTCCGGCAATACTCGATCCGGAATTCCGGACGGCGCAGGCTGTTGATCAGTTCAAGCTCGGCGGCCTCGTCCGGCCCCAGCACGAAGGAAAACTGCGTGCCGCGCCCGATCGAGGTCTTGAGCAGGTCCGCCAGCCGGATGTAGTGCGCGATGCTCCAGCGCTTGAACGGACCGGAGCCGCCGCCTGGAATCATCACCACGTCGACCGGCGCCACCGGGCGCTTGCGCTGCTCGGCGATTTCCCGGAAGCAGTTCAGCGCCGCCTGGTGGGGATCGAAGGAACGGTAGGTGCCCAGCAGCCGCAGATTGGCCAGGCCGATGTATTCGCCGATGTTCTTGGGATGCGAATGCGTCCAGGCGCCGTCGCTCAGGCGATTGTTGCGAAAGCCCATGCGCAACGCCGGACGGCGCAGCAGGCTGACCAGCCCGTAGCGCTCGCTGCTGTGATGCAGATTGATCGACGCATTGGCGCGCGCGGGCAGGCAGCGCACGTGTTCGCGGAAGCTGGACACGCGCACGAATTCATCCACCCAGGGCAGGGACGTGTAGTAACGCCCCACGTCATCCCGGGCCACGACCCGCAGCCGCTGCGACGGCCACCATTGCTTGAGCTGATAGAGCGTTGGAAACGCCACGACCTGATCCCCGTAGCGGGGCTGGCTCCTGATATAGACGACCGTATCCGGCATACCCTCTTTCCCGTATTCCCTGAATTGCACCCGCCGCCCTGCGCGACGGATGACTGACATCGAGATTGATTCTCTTATTGGTATCGCGGCGCTTTTTCAGCTGCCGATCACGCCTCGGCCAGCCGCCCTGGACGCTTCTTCCTGTCCCGGGCGCCACGGCCGCTCGCCGTCATCGCAACGGCCACGCCGCCGATGCCGGCATTTGGCGAATTTACCCGCAGCGCCTCAAACGGAATACAAGAGCTTGTTGAATAAATGTGAAGAGTTTTGAAGTCGTTGTTTTTTGTCACAAACAGGTCCGGAGCCGCGCTTGCCTGCGTCCCGTCCGTCCGGCGCTATGATCGGTACATACGCTGCACGTTGCGCGCCGTTCCGAGGGGATCGGCACAGGAGACTCACCATGACGCATTTCCCATCCGCTTTCCCCCTGTCCCGCCTGGCCATGCTGTTGGCCATGACCCTGGCGCTGGCCGGCTGCTCGCTCGGCCCTGGCGGCCCGCCCCACCCTGGCGCGGCCAACCCGTACAGCAGCGGCGGCTTCCATGACGCCGGCCCGAACTACCCCGACACCGGCCTTTGACACGATGGTTCCCCAGGGCGCCCGCCCTGGGGAACCATCGCCATGCGCGGCGCCTGTCCCGGCTTCCTCCTCTCCCCCGATCTCATCCGGGCCCGGCATTGCGGCTCGCCGACAGATTGTCGACACGAACGCCCGCCCCCTGCCCCCGCCGCCGCGCAGCCCCGCCCACGCGCTTGCGCCTTTCCCGCCTCGCGGGTAAATTGTTGACAATTATTCGAGACAATCCCGCCAATTCCGCATTTCGCTCGCCAATTCGAGCCAGATTGTCGACACCATGAGCCAGATCCTCACGCTCCCGAACGCCGCGCCAGGCGATGGCGAAACGCTGTCGGACCAGATCTTCAAGAAGATCCAGGCCGCCATCGTCAAGGGCGAGATGGCCCCGGGCAGCAAGATTTCCGAACCCGAGCTGGCCCGCATCCATGGCGTCAGCCGTGGCCCGCTGCGCGAGGCGCTGCACCGCCTGGAAGGCCAGAGGCTGCTGGTGCGCGTGCCGCACGCCGGCGCGCGGGTGGTGTCGCTGAGCCAGCAGGAACTGTGCGAGCTGTACGAAATCCGTGAATCGCTCGAAGGCATGGCCTGCCGCCTGGCCGCCGAGCGCATGCCGGCCGCCGAGGTGCAGGAATTGCGCCGCGTGCTGGAAGCGCACGAGCGCGACGAGGCATTCCAGGCGGGCCTGGGCTACTACCAGCAGGAGGGCGACTACGACTTCCACTACCGCATCGTCAAAGGCAGCGGCAACCAGATGCTGTTCCGCATGCTGTGCGACGAGCTCTACCAGCTCGCGCGCATGTACCGCATCCAGTACTCGACCACGCCCAACCGCCCCCGGCAGTCCTTTGCCGAACACCACCGCATTCTCGACGCCATTGCCGACCGCGATGGCGAGCTGGCTGAACTCCTGATGCGCCGCCACATCCGCGCATCCCGTCTCAACATCGAACAACAGATCGCCCAGGGCAACCTCCGGCGTACCGAGGCATGATGAACAAATCCTATCGCAAGCCCCTGCCGGGCACCCGCCTGGACTACTTTGATGCGCGCGCCGCCGTCGAGGCCATCGCGCCCGGCGCCTATGACGGCCTGCCGTACACCTCGCGCGTGTTGGCGGAAAACCTTGTGCGCCGCTGCGAGCCGTCGCAGCTGACGGACGCGCTCAAGCAGCTGATCGAGCGCCGCCGCGACCTGGACTTCCCCTGGTATCCGGCGCGCGTGGTCTGTCATGACATCCTGGGCCAGACCGCGCTGGTCGATCTGGCCGGCCTGCGCGACGCCATCGCCGACAAGGGCGGCGATCCGTCCAAGGTCAACCCGGTGGTGCCGGTGCAGCTGATCGTGGACCACTCGCTGGCCGTGGAATACGGCGGCGACGACCCCGACGCCTTCGCCAAGAACCGCGCCGTCGAAGACCGCCGCAACGAAGACCGCTTCCATTTCATCGACTGGACCAAGCAGGCCTTCCGCAACATCGACATCGTGCAGCCCGGCAACGGCATCATGCACCAGATCAACCTGGAACGCATGTCGCCGGTGGTCCACGCGCAGGACGGCGTGGCCTACCCCGACACGCTGGTCGGCACCGACAGCCACACTCCGCACGTGGACGCGCTGGGCGTGATCGCCATCGGCGTGGGCGGCCTGGAAGCCGAAAACGTGATGCTGGGCCGCGCGTCCTGGATGCGCCTGCCCGACATCATCGGCGTGGAGCTGTCCGGCCGTCCCGGCCCCGGCATCACCGCCACCGACGTGGTGCTGACGCTGACCGAATTCCTGCGCAAGGAAAAGGTCGTGGGCGCCTACCTGGAGTTCTACGGCGCCGGCGCCGCCGCGCTGACGCTGGGCGATCGCGCCACCATCTCGAACATGGCGCCCGAGTACGGCGCCACCGCCGCGATGTTCGCCATCGACCAGCAGACCATCGACTACCTGCGCCTGACCGGCCGCGAGGACGAACAGATCGCGCTGGTCGAGACCTACGCCAAGACCGCCGGCCTGTGGGCCGACAGCCTGACGCAGGCGCGGTACGAGCGCGTGCTGCGCTTCGACCTGTCCACCGTGGTGCGCACGCTGGCCGGCCCGTCCAACCCGCACCGCCGCCTGCCGGTCGCGGACCTGGCCGAGCGCGGCATCGCCGGCAAGGTCGAGAACCAGCCCGGCCTGATGCCCGACGGCGCCGTCATCATCGCCGCCATCACCAGCTGCACCAACACCAGCAACCCGCGCAACGTGATCGCCGCCGGCCTGCTGGCGCGCAACGCCAACCGAGCCGGGCTCACGCGCAAGCCCTGGGTCAAGAGCTCGCTGGCGCCCGGCTCCAAGGCCGTCGCGCTGTACCTGGACGAAGCCGGCCTGACCACGGAGCTGGAACAGCTGGGCTTCGGCGTGGTCGCCTTCGCCTGTACCACATGCAACGGCATGTCCGGCGCGCTCGATCCCAAGATCCAGCAGGAGATCATCGACCGCGACCTCTATTCCACCGCCGTGCTGTCGGGCAACCGGAACTTCGACGGCCGCATCCATCCCTACGCCAAGCAGGCCTTCCTGGCGTCGCCGCCCCTGGTGGTGGCCTACGCCATCGCCGGCACCATCCGTTTCGACATCGAGCGCGACGTGCTGGGCACGGACGCCAGCGGCCGCGAGATCCGGCTCAAGGACATCTGGCCCACCGACGCCGAAATCGACGCCGTGGTCAAGGCCGCCGTCAAGCCCGAGCAGTTCCGCAAGGTCTACGCGCCCATGTTCGGCATCCAGGACGAGCGCCGCGCCGCCGTCGATCCGCTGTACCCCTGGCGCCCGCAGAGCACCTACATCCGCCGCCCGCCGTACTGGGAAGGCGCGCTGGCCGGCGCGCGCACGCTGCGCGGCATGCGCCCGCTGGCCGTGCTGGGCGACAACATCACCACCGACCACCTCTCGCCGTCCAACGCCATCCTGATGGACAGCGCCGCCGGCGAATACCTGCACAAGATGGGCCTGCCGGAAGAGGACTTCAATTCCTACGCCACCCATCGCGGCGATCACCTGACCGCGCAGCGCGCCACCTTCGCCAACCCCAAGCTGTTCAATGAAATGGTGAAGAACGCCGACGGCACGGTGCGACAGGGCTCGCTGGCCCGCGTCGAGCCGGAAGGCCAGGTCATGCGCATGTGGGAAGCCATCGAGACCTACATGGACCGCAAGCAGCCGCTGATCATCGTGGCCGGCGCCGACTACGGCCAGGGCTCGTCGCGCGACTGGGCCGCCAAGGGCGTGCGCCTGGCCGGCGTGGAAGCCATCGTGGCCGAGGGCTTCGAGCGCATCCACCGCACCAACCTGATCGGCATGGGCGTGCTGCCGCTGGAGTTCAAGCCCGGCGTCAATCGCAAGACGCTGTCGCTGGACGGCACCGAGACCTACGACGTGATCGGCGAGCGCAAACCGCGCGCCGACCTGACGCTGGTCATCCACCGCGCCAATGGCGAAACCGTGCAGGCCGCGGTGACCTGCCGCCTGGACACGGCCGAGGAAGTCTCCATCTACGAAGCCGGCGGCGTGCTGCAGCGCTTCGCCCAGGACTTCCTGGAAGCCGAATCGGCCGGCGCGGCCAAGCAGGCCGGCTGAGGCCAGGCCACGGCTGGCGGGCGCCCGACCCCGGCGCGCCCGCCTCCCCCGATCAACCCGACAGACCCCGAGGACCGCGACATGGCCCACGCTCCCCAGACCAAGATTGCCGCCACCTACATGCGCGGCGGCACCAGCAAAGGCGTGTTCTTCAAGCTGGACGACCTGCCCGAATCGGCGCGCGCGCCCGGCGCCGCGCGCGACGCGCTGCTGATGCGCGTGATCGGCAGCCCCGACCCCTACGGCAAGCAGATCGACGGCATGGGCGCGGCCACCTCCAGCACCAGCAAGACCGTCATCATCGGCAAGAGCACCCGCCCCGGCCACGACGTCGACTACCTGTTCGGCCAGGTCTCCATCGACCAGGCCTTCGTCGACTGGAGCGGCAACTGCGGCAACCTGTCGGCCGCCGTCGGCCCCTTCGCCATCACCAACGGCCTGGTCGACCCGGCCCGCGTGCCGCGCGACGGCATCGCCACCATCCGCATCTGGCAGGCCAATATCGGCAAGACCATCATCGCCCACGTGCCGATGACGAACGGCGAAGTGCAGGAAACCGGCGACTTCGAGCTTGACGGCGTGACCTTCCCCGCCGCCGAGCTGCAGCTGGAATTCATGGACCCGGCCGAGGACGGCGACGGCGGCTCGATGTTCCCAACCGGCAAGCTGGTGGACGACCTGGACGTGCCGGGCGTGGGCACCTTCAAGGCCACCATGATCAACTCCGGCATTCCCACCATCTTCCTGGACGCCGAGGCGCTGGGCTACACCGGCGCCGAACTGCAGGAAGACATCAACGGCGACGCCGCCGCGCTGGCGCGCTTCGAGGCCATCCGCGCCCACGGCGCGCTGCGCATGGGCCTGATCAAGTCGCTGGAAGAGGCCGCGTCCCGCCAGCACACGCCCAAGGTCGCCTTCGTCGCGCGCCCGCGCGACTACGTGGCTTCCAGCGGCAAGAAGATCGGCGCGGGCGACGTGGACGTGCTGGTGCGCGCGCTGTCCATGGGCAAGCTGCACCACGCCATGATGGGCACCGCCTCGGTCGCCATCGCCACGGCGGCGGCCGTGCCCGGCACGCTGGTCAACCAGGCCGCCGGCGGCGGCGAGCGCGACCAGGTCTGCTTCGGCCACCCCTCGGGCACGCTGCGCGTCGGCGCGCAGGCGCAGTTGGTGGACGGCGAATGGAAGGTCACCAAGGCCATCATGAGCCGCAGCGCCCGCATCCTGATGGAAGGTCGCGTGCACGTGCCTCGCGCAGGCTTCTGATCCTCGGGAAAAAATCGTCCCCGCCCGCGCCCGGCAAGAGGCGCGCAATTCCCGGCATCCTCGCGGGCCGGGCGAGGCGGGCCTCGTGCCCGCCCCGGCTATGCGTCGCGCGTCCTACAGATAGGACAGCGTGACGACATAGTGCCTGGTCTTGCCCTGCGCGCCTTCACGCGCCGGCAGCGGATCCACACGCACCTGCACATGCCTGGCGCTGCGCGTGGACGCTTTCACAGGCTGGCCCGCGGCGCGGGCCCGCTCGGCTTCGCACTCGACGCTGACCTGCAGGCTGCCCGGACGCGTCTTGGGCGAGCAGCTCGCGGGCTCCACGATGGCGCCGTAAAAACGGATCTCTCCGCCCTGGGCATGGACCGTGGAGACAGCGCCGGCGACGCTGAGGAGCAAGACCGGTAGACAACGACGTGGCGTAATCATGGCGCCTCCTGACAACGAAGCGCCGGCATTCGAAACCGGCCGGCCTTCATTGTCTTAACGACCTACGCACATCGAATTTAATGGCCTGTCCTAGGACTACGCGCCTGAGACTTTCCCTTAATTGCGCCGCAATAGCGCTGCCGGAAATGGCGCGCACGAACGACATCACGGTGCCGACCATGCACCGCAACACACTGGGTGGGATCGAGGTTCGAGGCTATTTTTCGGCCTGCTGCGCCGCACTAGAGACTATTACGTCGAATTGCCGATCCAGTCCGTCCAATGCCTGCTGTATGTGCAAACGGCGCGCTTTGATCCAGGCATCTTGCTCCGCCAGGCGCGCGTCCGCGTCCTTCAGCATGCGCGCCATCTCGGCGGGCTGAGGGCCGCCAAGGGTGGCGCGGCTGTTCACGATGGCCACCGGATCCAGCGCGGCGCGGAACTCGGCCTCGCTCATCGGCAGCTCGGTCCCGTACTTGGAATCCTTCTGCGACTCGGCATAGATGCGGCGCGCCTCGGCGTAGGGAAAGTCCAGCGGCTTGATGCCGTGGGTCTTGGCATAAGCCACGACTTCCGACGCGAAATGATGACCATCGCGGAACGGCAGCTTGTACTTGCGCATCAGCAGGTCCGCCAGCTCCTGCGAGGCGGTCCAATCGCTGTTCAGCTCCTCCAGCGCACGATCCGGGCTGATGACCAGGGCCTTGAGCACGCGGTCCCAGCGCTTGAGCGCCGCGATGCCGCTGTCCACCATCGCCGAATTCTGCTTCACGTCCTTCGGATCGCTCATGCCCGGCGTGATGTTGTGCGTCTGCAGGAGCGGCCCCATCGCCAGCGTCAGCGCCGTGGACGCATCGCTGCGCGTGTCGTTGAGCAGGCCCGGGTTGCGCTTCTGCGGCATGGCGCTGGACACGTAGGTATTGCCGCCGCCCTCTTGCAGCAGGATCCACGGGCGCGACTGCGCGTACTGCGTCAAGACGTCCTCGACGAAGTTGCCGGTGCGCAGCGCGATGCTGGCGACGATCGATGCCACCTCCACCGGCTGGTCCATGGACGAGATCTGCGCGGCGTCGTAGGCGTTGTCCACCAGCGCCTCGAAGCCCAGATAGCGCGCCATGCGCTCGCGGTCCAGCGGCCAGCTGGTGCCATTGAGCACCGTGGTGCCCATCGGCGAGCGGTCGATGCGGACATACGCCTCGCGGATGCGCTGCGCATCGCGCTGCAGCCCCGCCGCCTGCCCCAGCAGGTAGTGGCCGTAGCTGTTCGGCTGCGCGGCCACGCCGTTGGTGTAGTTGGGCACGATGGTGGCGGCGTGGCGGCCTGCCAGCGCCACCAGCGTCGCGCTGGTCTGGTTCAGCTGATCGGCCAGTTCCAGCAGCTTGTCGCGCAGGATGGCGCTGCGGTAGGTGGCGTGCATGTCCTGGCTGGAACGCCCGGCATGCAGCAGGGTCACGTCCTCGCCCGCCGCCTTGATCAGCAGCGGCTCGAACGAGATCACCGTCGACGGCCGCCCGGCGCCGGGCTGGGCGCCCGCCTCGAGCACCTTGGCCAGCCCCGCCGCCAGCCTGGGCGCCATGCGCTTGTCGAGCAGGCTCTGGTCGGTATTGATGACCAGCGTGGCCTTGTTGATCTCGCCGAGCCAATAGAAGGGATCGCGTTGCTGGACGGGTTTGGACTCGGTCTGCGCGCTCGCGCAGGCAGCGGTCAGGACGAGCGCAAGCGCAATGACGGGGCGTGTGAACATGGCGGTCTCGGCGAAGGCAATGCCGGCCAGTGTAGTCAGCCCCGGGCTTGCGCGACATCCAGGCTTGCGCTTATACGCAGATCCTGTCGGCCGCGCGAAAGCGCGTCTTTCTCAGGCGGGCGGCGGGGCGCCGTCCTCGGTCGGCCAGTAATAGGAATCCGGCGTGTTGCGCGCGCCGAAGATGGCCTGCCCCACGCGCACCACGGTGGCGCCTTCCTCGATGGCGATCTCGTAGTCGCCCGACATGCCCATCGACAACTCGTCCAGCCCGACGCCGGCGGGCGCGTCCTGGCGCAGCCGGTCGCGCAGCGTGCGCAGCAGCACGAAACACTGGCGCACACGCTCGGCCTCGGCCGAGAACAGCGCCAGCGTCATGAAGCCGCGCACCCGCAGGCCGGAATAGGCCGGCATCTGCCGCAGGAAGGCCGCGGCCTCGTCGGGCTGCAGGCCGTACTTGCTGGCCTCGCCCGAGGTATTGATCTGCACATACACGTCCAGCGCGCGGCCCTCGGCCTGCAGGCGGCGGTCCAGCGCCTCGGCCACGCGCAGGCTGTCCAGCGCCTGAAACTCGGCCGCGTAGCGCGCCACCAGCTTGGCCTTGTTGGTCTGCAGATGGCCGATGACCGACCAGCGCAGGTCCGTCAGGTCGGCCATGGCCTCCCATTTGCGCGACACCTCCTGCAGCTTGTTCTCGCCCAGGTAGCGGCAGCCGGCCTGGTAGGCCAGGCGGATGCGCGCCTCGTCCACCGTCTTGCTCACCGGCAGCAGGCGCACGCTGTCCGGCGCGCGCCCGGCGCGGCGGGCCGCGTCGGCGATGCGCTGGTTGACCGTGGCCAGGTTGCGGCGGAAATCCTCCACCGACTCGGCGCGCGGCCAGCGGCCGTGCTGGTCATGCTGGGTTTGGGTCTGCACGGGCGCGCCGCCCGCCTCCTGATCGATTGATTCGCTCATGCCTGAACCTCGCGCGTCGAAGCGGCGCGTTCCTGGCGTCGCTTCATTTTTGTCATAGGTCAAATATTATCACGCACGACGAACCGCGATGCATGAATGACATGACGCCAACGCGGGCCTGTTCCGGCGCGTGCGCCGGCTGCGTTACTCTCTCTGCCTCACGCGCGCCGCGCCCACCGGGCCGGCCGCCCCACTTCCGTCGCTGGACACCGAATGAACTACCTGCTGTGGTCGCTTCCCATGCTCGTCATCGCCGGCGCGATCGCCATCGCGCGGCTGAACGCCACGCAGGCCGCCGCGCTGGGACTGCTGGCCACGGTGCCCGTGGCCATCTACGCCGGCGACACGGCCTTCGGCGGCGCGCAGCTGGCCCTGGCGCTGGAACGCGGCGCCTGGATCGGCGCCACCATCGCGCCCTACATCCTGGGCGGACTGCTATTCTGGCAAGCAGCCGCGCACGGCGCCAGCGCGCCTGCGGACGGCGGCGCGGCAAGCCCCGCCGATGCCCGCGACCGGCGTCGCCTGCTGTTCTTCGCCTGTTTCCTGGTCGGCCCTTTCGCCGAGGCGGCCACCGGCTTCGGCGTGGGCATGCTGGGCACCGTCGCGCTGCTGCGCGGCCAGCGCATCGCGCCGCGCCACCTGATGGTCTTCGCGCTGTTGAGCCAGACGCTGATCCCCTGGGGCGCCATGAGCAGCGGCACGCTGCTGGCCTCGGCCTATGCGCGCATGACCGGCACGGAACTGGCGCTATATGCGATGGTTCCCACCGCCGCGCTGATGGCGCTGGTATGGCTGCCGCTGTATTGGCGCACCGCCAGCCGGGCCGGTTTCGATCCGCATAGCGGTGGCAAGACCCCGGAGCGCCTGCGCGAGGCCGGCTGGATCGCGGCCGCGCTGGCCCTGCTCGCCGCGTTCACCGCCTGGCTCGGCCCCGAGACCGCGCTGCTGGCCTCTTACGGCCCGCTGATCACGCTGCGCTATCTGCTGGACCGCCGGCCGGACCGCCGCGCTTTCGCCGCGACCGCGCGCCGCATGCTGCCCTATGCCGCGCTGATCGCGGCGCTGGCGCTGACACGCCTGGTTCCGGAATGGCGGGCCGCCCTGGCGGCCGTCGGCCGTGTCGCCCCCTACGCCGATCTGCCGGCCTGGTCGCCGCTGCTGCACGCCGGCTCCTGGCTGATCGCGGCTGGCGTGTTGACCGCCGCGCTGCGCGGCCAGGCCGCCCGGCTGTCGAGCGAGGCGCGCGCCGCCTGGACCACCGGCCGCCACGCCGTGATGACCGTTTTCCTGTTCGCCATGATGGCCGAGATCCTGGCCGCCGCCGGCATCTCCCAGGCCTTCGCGCGCGGCATGTTCGACGCGCTGGGCCAGGGCGCCGTGGTCGTCGCGCCGCTGTTCTCGGCCGCCTTCGGCGTGCTGACCAACAGTGGCAACATGCCCAACAGCCTGTTCATGCCGGCGCAGACCGCCATCGCCGTGCAGGCCGGCCTGAGCGTGCCGGCGGTGGCCGCGCTGCAACATGTCAGCGGCACCGCCATGAGCCTGTTCTCGCCGGTGCGCATGTCGATCGCGGCCAACCTGGCCGAAGGCCGTGGCGAGGAACGCAAGGTCTATGCGGCGCTGCTGCCCTGCGCGCTGGCCGCGCTGGCGCTGTTGCTGCTGATGGCGCTGGCGATCGCGCTGTCGCCCCGGCATTGAACGGCAAGCCGCGCACAACACCTGCAAGCCCGCCGCGTCGCCAGCCGCGTTAGTCCCGATCGCGCGGCCGGCAAGCAGCCCGTATCATCGCCGGGTCCGCACAAGAGCACGAGGGGAACGGGATGGAAACCATGGACAGGCAGCTGCGCTATTTCATCTGCATCGCGGAACTGGGGTCCCTGTCCCGCGCGGCCGACGCGCTGGACCAGACGCAATCGGGACTGAGCCGGCAGCTGGCCACGCTGGAGGCCCGCATCGGCCAACCGCTGTTCCTGCGCACCGGGCGCGGCGTGGAGCTGACCGAGGCCGGCAAGCTGCTCTACGACGCCACCCAGCCGGCCTATCGCGGCATCGACCTGGCGGTCGAACGCATGCGGCACCAGGGCGTGACGCAGGGCACGCTGCGACTGGCCGCCGTGCACACCCTCAGTTACTACTACACCGCCGATCTGGTGGCCGGCTTCGTCAGCGCGCATCCCTCGGTGAACCTGTCCATCATGGGCCGCAGCTCGCCCGAAGTGGTGGCCCTGGTGGAAAGCGGCAAGGCCGACCTGGGCCTGGTCTACGACTCGGCGGTGGATTCCGGCACGCTGGAATCCTGTCCCCTGTTCGACGACGACATGGCGCTCATCGTGCGCCACGACAGTGCGCTGTCCGGCCCGCAGGACCTGGCCGCGCTGTCGCTGCGGCTGGTCGGCTTCCCGCCGCACTACGCGCTGCGCCGCATGATCCAGAGCGCCGGCCTGCAACCGGATTTCGCCGCCGAGGCCGAGACCATCGACGCCATGCTCAGGCTGGTGTCCTCGGGTGTGGGCGACTGCATCCTGCCCGCCCGCATTCCGGACAAGCTGCTGGACGACTACGGCCTGCGCAAGCTGCCGGTGACCCGGCCGCTGCTGCGCCGCCGCGTGGTGGCGGTGACGCAGGCGGGCAAGCCGCGCACGCCCTTGCTCAAGGAATTCCTGAGCCGCGTCGAACAGCTGGCCGGCGAGCTGCGCGGCGGCGCCCCGGCATAGCTGCTATGAGCTGAGGTGCATGGCTGCCGGCGGCGGCCCTCTCCACAATAGGGTCAGGTTGCGCGCATGCCGCGCCAACACAGAACCATAAAACGGAGACGCCCCGCATGAACCCCGCCGCCCTCAGGGAAAAATCGTATTTCGACCAGCGCGCCACGCAGGAGATGCAGCAGCACCTGCGCGCCGTGCCCCGCAGCATCCAGGAGACCATGGCGCATGCCTGCCGCATCCTGGCGATGACGGAACAGGAGGCCGGGCTGGCCGGCCAGATCAGCGTGCGCTCTGAACGCCCCGGCGCCTACTGGACGCTGCGCTTCGGCCTGGGCTTCGACGAGGCCACGCCCGCTGATTTCATCGAAGTCGACCGCGACCTGCACACGCTCACCGGCGAGGGCATGGCCAACCCCGCCACGCGCTTTCACCTGTGGGTGTACGAGGCGCGGCCCGACGTGCAATCCATCATCCACACTCACTCGCCCTGGGCCTCGGCGCTGGCCGCCGCGCGCCAGCCGCTGGTGATCGCGCAGATGGACATGACGCCGCTGCACGACGACTGCGCCTTCCTCGGCGAATGGCCCGGCGTGCCGATCGCCGACCAGGAAGGCGTGCTCATCTCCGAGGCGCTGGGCGCCAAGCGCGCCATCATCCTGGCGCACCACGGCTATCTGACCGCCGGCGCGTCCTGCGAGGAAGCGACCTATCTGTCGGTCTACCTGGAGCGCGCGGCGCGCATGCAGATCCGCGCCCAGGCCTTCGGCCCGCTCACGCCGGTGGATGACGCGCTGGCCCGCGAGGCGCACGACTACCTGCTCAAGCCAGCCATCGTGCGCGCCACCTTCGACTACTGGGTCCGCCAGACGCGCGGCATCCCCGCCCTGCCGGCCTGAGCGCCGCTCCTTCCGCACTCTTTCAAGGACGTCGCCATGACTACGCCTGCAAAGCAGGCGGCGCGCTCGCGCCGCCATTACGTCACGGCCGGGCTGGCCAGCATGATGGGCACCACCATCGAGTGGTATGACTTTTTCCTGTACGGCACCGCCGCGGCCCTGGTCTTCAACAAGATCTTCTTTCCCGCCATCGATCCCATCAGCGGCACCCTGGCCGCCTTCGCCACCTATTCCGTCGGCTTCTTCGCCCGCCCGTTGGGCGGCGTGGTGTTCGGCCACTTCGGCGACAAGGTCGGACGCAAGTCCATGCTGCTCATCACGCTCTTCATGATGGGCATCCCCACCATCCTGATCGGCCTGATCCCCTCCTACGACAGCATCGGCTACTGGGCCGCCGTGCTGCTGGTGCTGATGCGCTTCCTGCAGGGCGTGGCGGTCGGCGGCGAATGGGGCGGCGCCATCCTGATGGCCGTCGAGCACGCGCCCGAAGGCAAGAAGGGCTTCTTCGGCAGCCTGCCGCAGACCGGCGTGGCGCCGGGCCTGATCCTGTCTTCGCTGGCCATGGGCGCGGTCGCCGCGCTGCCCGAGGCGGACATGCTGTCCTGGGGCTGGCGCATTCCGTTCCTGGCCAGCGTGGTGCTGCTGCTGGTGGGCTGGTTCATCCGCGCCAAGGTCGCCGAATCGCCCGACTTCGAGCGCATGCGCGCACAGGGCGACAAGGTCGAGGTGCCGGCGCTGGTGGTGCTGCGCCGCTATCCGCGCGAAGTGCTGATCGTGGTCGGCGGCCGGCTGGCCGAAGTGACCTGGTTCTACACCGTGGTCACCTTCTCGCTGGCCTACGCCACCGGCACGCTGGGCATCCCGCGCGCCACCATGCTGGACGCCACCGTCTGGGGCGCGACGCTGGCGCTGTTCACCATGCCGCTGTGCGGCGTGCTGGGCGACCGCATCGGTTTCAAGTGGATCTTCATGGCCGGCGCGGCAGGCATCCTGCTGTTCGCGCCCATGTTCTTCTCGATGCTGCAGACGCGCGATCCCGCCACCGTCACGACGGCGGTCGCCGTGGCGGTGGGCCTGGTCTACGCCGCGCTGTACGGCCCGCAAGGCGGCCTGTTCTCGGCCCAGTTCCCGCCCGAGGTGCGCTACAGCGGCATCTCGCTGGCGGTGCAGGTGTCGGGCGCCATCGGCGGCGGACTGGCGCCGCTGGTCGCCACGTCGCTGCTGGCCTACGGCGGCGGCGACCCGCGCTACATTGTCTGGTACCTGAGCGCGCTGGGCCTGGTCGCCATCGCCAGCGCGTTCTTCATGCACCGGCCCACGCGCTTCGCGCTGCCGGCCGGCGCCCGCCTGGAGGCCCGCCCATGAAACCGTCGCACCTCGACTACTACTTCTGGCTGAATTCCGACTGGGCCTACCTGGGCGCCGACCGCCTGGAGGCGCTCGCGCGGCGCCAGAACGTGGCCATCCACTACAAGCCCGTCGACCTGCCCGACGTCTACGCGCGCACCGGCGGCGTGCTGCTGGGCCAGCGCTCGCGGGAACGGCAGGACTACCGCGTCGCCGAGCTGCGCCGCTGGTGCCGCAAGCTGGGCGTCCCGGTCAACCCGCACCCCGCCCATATGTGCCCGAACGCCGACCAGGCCTCGCGCATCGTGATCGCGGCGGACCTGCAGGGGCTGCCGGTGGCCGCGCTGTACAAGGCCATCCTTCATGCCGAGTGGTGCGAGGACCGCGATATCTCGTCCGAACCCACGCTGCGCGAGATCGCGGCCGCGCAGGGGCTGGACGCCGACGCCCTGCTGCGCGCGGCGGCCGCGCCGGATATCGAGCGGCGCTACCGCCAGTACACCGACGAGGCGGTGGCCGCCGGCGCGTTCGGCTCGCCATCGTATGTCTATGCCGGCGAGCTGTTCTGGGGCCAGGACCGGCTGGAGATGCTGGAAGAGGCGATCGCGGCGGCGTGACGCGGGATCCCGTGGCAGCGCGTGACGCTGCTCCATGCGATTCCCTGCTCAGGCGATGCTCTGGCGCAGGTCCCGCGCCAGTTGCGCGCACTGTTCCGGCTCGATATCGGAAAGGGTCACGCGCAGCCCGGGCACCGGCTCCTGCACGCAGAAGGCCTCGCCATGGCGCAGCAGCCAGCCTCGCCGCGCCATGGCCAGCGCCACGGCCTGATCGTCCGCCGGCAGCGGAATCCACAGATTGAGTCCATCGCCCTGCGCCGCATGCGGCAGGCCCTGCGCGCGCAGCGCGTCTTCCAGGGCGGCGCGGCGGCGAACGTAGTCCTCGCGCGCCCGCGCCATCAATTGCGCCACCTCGGTCTGGCCCAGCGCCGCCTCGACCATGTCCTGCAAGACATGGCTGACCCAGCTGGTGCCCGAGGCCAGCCGCAAGCGCAGCTGCCGCGATGTGGCCGCGTCGCTGGCCACCAGCGCCACGCGGATGTCCGGCCCCAGCGCCTTGGTCAACGAGCGCACCAGCGCCCAGCGCGGCGCGCCCGTGGGCAGCGCCGAATGATAGGCGGCGTTGGACAGCAGCGCGAAATGATCATCCACGATGGCCAGGACCTGCGGATGGCGCGCCAGCACCCTCGCCAGCGCCCGCGCGCGCTTCTCGCTCAGGCTGCATCCCGTGGGGTTGTGCGCGCGCGGCGTGATCAGCACCGCCCTCGCGCCCTTTTCCAGCGCGGCTTCCAGCGCCCGGGGCAACATGCCCTCGTCGTCCATCGCCACGCCGATCGCCGCCATCCCGGCCGAGCGCAGCGTATTGATGCTGCTGAGAAAGCAGGGATTCTCGACCGCCACCTTGTCGCCCGGCACCAGGTGCGAGACCAGCAAGCGCTCGATCGCGTCCACCGCCCCGTGCGTCACGTTGATGTCGAACAGCCCCGGACAATCCGGCGCCAGCCAGCCGCGCCCGTAGGTCTCCAGGCCCGGATTGACCGTCGGCTCGCCGTAGAGCCGGGGCCGGTACGGTCGGGCGGTGAACGCCCGCGCCATGTCCGGCAGCCATTCCCGCCGGGGATTGCCGCTGGCCAGATCGGTCAGCGGCGTATCGGGCAAGGCGCCCTCCTGCTCGCCCGCGCCGTAGGGATCGCGGATCACCGTGCCCAGCCGCCCCTGCGTCAACGCGATGCCGGCGGCCGCCAGCCGCTTGTACGCCGCCGCCACGGTATTGCGGTTGATGTCGAGTTCCGCCGCCAGCTCGCGCACCGGCGGCAGCGCCTGGCCCGGCAACAACTGCTGCGATTGCACCAGCGCGCGCACGCAGTCCACGATCTGGGCAGCGGTCTTTCCTTGTATCTTCATATCGTCCCAGGACAATAGGGCTGATTGGCTGGCCATTTTGCCAGACAGGAAAGTTCGATGCCGGAGTGTGGCACGATAGACGGCTGCGGCAGAATGCGGGCGCCCCCTGCCGCCCGGCCGATCCCTTCCGGAGTTTGATCAGCGCGCGGCGCGCATGCCGACTGCCTGCCGGGACTCAATCGGAGAGCTTCTGCGACTGCGTCCCCTCTACCCGCCGCCCCGCCTTGTCTATGCTCTCCCAGGACTTGCACTGCACGCTGGAGTGTTCCCCGGCCGGGTACTGGACGCAGTCCATCCCCACCTTGGCCCTGCCGTCCCGGAACGGAAAGGCAAAATCATAGCGGGCGGGAATCACCACTTTCAGGGCTTCATCGTGGAACCCCATCTTGCCGTTCTCCACGTGACGCGCCAGCCCGTCCTGGAAAAAGTCCGGACCATTGTCGTAGATGAACGGGCGCAGCACCGGGCGATCCTGGCGGTCCACGTAGACCAGGCCTTGCTCGTCCACGGCCAGCGTATGGCCATGGACGTCGTAGCTCGGCGGCGCGTCATCCTGCTCCTGCGCCGGCCAGTATTGCAGCGCCTGCGCCGGCCCCAAGGCCGCGCCCAGCAGAATCGCGCCAATGACGCGGCGTTTCACATGCATTCTTTTCTCCTTGGCCGCGCGCTTGCGCCGCGCGCCGGCCCGCTTCAACTCCATTCGAACGTCTGCAGGGCCACGCGGGTCTGCGGATCATAGAACAGCAGGATCTGGTCGGCCCCGCCATCCCGGTAGTTCCAGCCCGGCACCGCCGCCACGAAGCGGAACGGCCGGCCATCCTCGGTCAGCGGAAACGCATCTTCCCAGTCCATCTCGGCGTTGTCGACGAACTCCAGCGGGAACAGGTCGGGATCTGCCCAGTTGCCGGCGCCCTGCGATTCTTTCCAATCTTCCAGGAAGGCCAGCCGGTACTTGAGCATCTGCGCCTCGCCCTCGCGCTTGCCCAGGTCCACGTTCATCAGCAGGCCGCGCTCGGCATAGGCCGCCTTGACCTCGTCGAACGACTGCTGCTGCTTGGCGTAGTGTTCGAGCAGCTCGGGATCCTGGCTGCGCGTCTTGTCCTCGCTCATCGCCTGAAAGCAGCGCCAGTCGCCCAGCAGCTCGTAGCGGCTGTCCTCGCCCAGCCTGAAGCCGATCCAGTTCCTGCGCGTGTAGTAGGAGTGATAGGCCTCGGCGCCATCGGCGAAATAATCGTCGTAGGGTTCGACCGGGCTCAGCAGGTGGATGCGGCCGGACCAGGCGGGGTCGACGGCGGACAGGTCGATGGAGACCAGCGGATGCAGCAGCTTCGCGGCCTGGGCGGGGTCGGCGGCGAAGACATCGGCCGGATCGGGGAACGGGTACAGGAAGGGCTGGGGTTGGGTGAAGTCGATCTTGTCGGGGGATGCGCTCATCGGTGGGGATCCTGTGGAACTATGATCGTGAGTGGGCGAAGGTCGCGCGCCGGATGGCGGCGGCCAGGTCCGCGAGTATCGGAACGAAAGATAGCAAGGTATCCGGGCAGGCGCAAAAGACCGCCTTGATCCGACCACGTCATTCGGCCTAAAGCGGCCCCTCCACCACCGCCTCGCAGTGGATACGCAAGCTGCCATAGTGCGCCAGGCGCAGGAATACATAACTCGACCGCGCCGACGCGGGCCGCTTCGTGTCCCTGTGGAGCGCGTCGCACCGGTCCAGGCAATCGTCCGCCTCAGGATCCGCGTCGCTCAGGACTTTTGCAAAGTACGCTTGAACGGCGGCAAAGTTGTAGATCCCCTCAAAACGCAGCGACACCCTGGCGCGCGTCCTGTCGAACACCGCATAGAGCAGGAAAGTCAGCACGGCGCTGCGATCAGACGCGTCGAGGCTGGCCTGCTCCAGCAAGCCGTCGTGGTATTGGTAATGCAAATTTCGCTCCTAGGGTCGATTCGCGCGGACCAGGCCGCCGACGCCGTGGCGTTGGGGCAGCCCGCCACCCGAATCTTCCCGAAACCAGAATCTCATGCACCAGATCGGCTTCATATACCAAGACCCAGATCACCGCAACCGCCATGGCGACGGCGTGGAGCTGGTGAAAATCCCCGGCGCCGACGGCGCGTATCGGCTTCTTCTGTGCTGAATACGACGTGCTCTGGACATCCTCCGACGAAATCGGCACGGCAGCAGGGACTCCGGTGAGCCAATCCATGGCCCTGCGGGCCGCCGATATCCCGCGCATCTGCGCCCAGGGACACGGCCACCTGATCGATCTGGTCAGGGACTTCGACACCCATACCAAGGTATCGCGGAGGATTTACCTGAAAAACACGTCCCCGCCCTACGCCTCTTTCACCTGCGGCAGCGCGGCATTCCGGAACGGGCGCAACCGAATCGGCGCTATGGGATCGCACCGGCTTCGCTGAGCGCCATCGTCAGCCATCAACTGATCGAACGCCTGACCCGCATCGTGCAATGCTCTATCCCCGGCCGACAGGCCGAGCCGCCCGTGGCGATTGTGTTCCCGCGCTGATGCGGCGGGACGGCAGGCATGGGCGGACAGATGAACCCTGGCCCATCCGTAACCCGATATTGTTGCGGTGACATTTCCCCCGCTTATTAATAAATACCCACAGACCGAATATCGCGTCTTTTCAACTTCATTAAAAAGACCAAGAAAAACGACTTTTAATATTTGAAAACATTTTCCCCAATGGAAAATGTAGCAATTTATGTAATCGATGTAATCAATATTGGGGATACCCCGGGTTTATTGCGATATCTCCGATTTATTTCCACAGCAATCAGAATATTTAGAAAGAAAATTGCTGTCCGCGACCTCTACGATTCGTCTGTTCGCCGCCTCGTTCGTATGACGGGGTATCGAGTTGTAATCAATCTTCAGCATCGCATCCACCTCAAAGTAAATCCAGCGCGCATCGATTTCATATTGATGACTGGTATTTGAGCGTCGGTTTCTAGTGTCTACGACACGACGAAAACAGAGAGGTCCCCCCGTGGCAAAGAGAATCGCAGTGTGTGGCCTTGGTTATGTCGGCCTGCCCGTGGCCGTGGCATTTTCCAAGCGCTTTGACGTCATCGGTTTTGACGTGGACAAGCGGCGGATCGCCAGTCTGAAAGCCGGAAACGACTGGACAGGCGAGATCGAACGCGAAGCCTTGCTGGCTTCCCCGATGCAATTCACCGACCAGGTGACGGAACTGCAGGGTTGCGATTTCTTCGTGGTGGCCGTGCCGACGCCGGTCGACGAGAAGAACAATCCCGATTTCTCCCTGCTGGTGAAAGCCTGCCGTTCGATCGGCCCCGTGCTGCGCCCGGGCTGCATCGTGGTCTTCGAATCCACCGTCCACCCCGGCGCCACCGAGGACATCTGCGGCCCCGAACTGGAAAAGGCCTCCGGCCTGCGCTGCGGCGTGGACTTCAAGCTGGGCTACAGCCCGGAGCGCATCAACCCGGGCGACCGCGAGCACCCGCTGGAGAAGATCGTCAAGATCGTGTCCGGCCAGGACCAGGAATCGCTGGATCACATCGCGGGCGTCTACGAGCAGATCATCGACGCCGGCGTGCACCGCGCCTCCTCCATCAAGGTGGCCGAAGCGGCCAAGGTGCTGGAAAACACGCAGCGCGACATCAACATCGCGCTGATGAACGAGATGTCCAAGATCTGCGACCTGATCGGCATCCGCACCGCCGACGTGCTGAACGCGGCCGGCACCAAGTGGAACTTCCTGAAGTTCACGCCCGGCCTGGTGGGCGGCCACTGCATCGGCGTCGATCCCTACTACCTGACCTCCAAGGCGCAGGAACTGGGCTATCACCCGGAAGTCATCCTGTCGGGCCGCCGCATCAACGACGGCATGGCCAGCCATGTGGCAGCGCGCGTGGTGCAGACGCTGGCCCGCAACGGCCGCCTGAACGCGTCGACCCGGGTCGGCATCCTGGGCATGACGTTCAAGGAGAACGTGCCCGACATCCGCAACTCCAAGGTGGTCGACCTGTATCGCGCGCTGGGCGACTACGGCATCACGCCCGTGGCGTGCGACCCGATGGTCGACGCGGAGCAGATGCAGCACGAGTACGGCATCAGCCTCGTGCCGCGCGATCAGTTCCGCGACATGGACGTGCTGATCCTGGCAGTGCCGCACCGAGAAACCATGGACACCATCTGGGAAGACCTGCCAGGCCTGGTGAAGACGGGCGGCATGGTGTGCGACCTGAAATCCGTGCTGGACAGCCGCCGGCTTCAGTCCGACCTCTTGTACTGGACACTCTGAGTCCAGGCCCGCCACCCATCATCACAGGAGAGGCCGGAATGACCGCCTTCACCATCGCTCCCATCGGCACCTGCCGCATCCACACCCCGCTGCGCGACGCCGTGGGTCGTTACCCGATCAAGCTGCAACTCGGGCGAAACTACGGCTTCGTGCACACCAGCACCGAGGCATTGCAGCAGGCCCGCTACATGTTCGGCCAGGGCGAGATTCCCGCCGACGTGCAGCGCCTGATCTTCCGCCCGTCCAACGGCGAGCAGGCGCGCCGCGCCGCGCACAAGCCGGCCGACCTGTACATGGTCGAACTGTCCTCACGCAAGCTGCTGACCATCGACGGCCATCCGATACAGTCCAACTACCTGGCGCGCTATTTCAGCGAGTTCTTCGCCGATCGCGCGCGCACCCGGCTGTTCTGGTCCATGGCCAGTGCGGACCGCCTGGCCGAGCGGCGCGCGGCGCTGGAACAGGATGCGGTCTACAAGAGCCTGACGCCGGAAAACCGCGAACTGCTGGCCCGCATCGTCAAGCGCGACCTGACGGACGACGAGATCGAACAGGAAATGCGCCAGCTGGTCGAGCTGCTGGGCCGCGACAAGGTGGTGTTCGTCACGCACGTCAACGCCATGACGCCCGACAATGTGCCGATCGAACAACGCGAACAGCTGATCGCCGCGGTGGTCGCGAGCAGCCAGCGCATCGGCGTGCCCTGCTACGACCCGACGCCGCTGATGAACAAGCTCGGCCAGGCCGAGGCGATGGAAGACGGCGGCCTGGACCTGACGCACTACACTCCGCTGTTCGCCGAGCGGCTGTATACCGATTGGTACAAGACCTTCATGCGTCCGCGCATGAGCGCATCCGCGCCGCAGCCCGCCGCGTCCAAGCTGGGCGCCGACGACAGCGCCGAGCGCATCGAGAAGCTCTGGGACGCCGGCGAGCTGCGCGAGGCCTCGCGCCGCCTGCGCGACGTACTGCGCCGCCATCCCGGCCTGCCCGACCATACGCTGCTGTTCGCGCGCATCCAGGAAGAGCTGGGCGACTACGAAGGCTCGCTGGCGCTGCTGGACGGCGCCGACGGCGCGCTGGCGGCCGGCAGCAAGGCCGAGCAGATCCTGATGCGCAACCATTTCAAGCTGGGCCGCCATGACGTGGCCTACTCGCTGGCGGCCGGCCTGTTGGGCGACGAGATCGAAACCCCGGAAATCCTGCGCATCGCCGCGATCTGCGCCAGCCATCTGGGCCACGCCGACGAGGCGCTGGGCAACTGGAAGCAGCTGTTCCGCATCGCATCGCCCGACGATCCGGTGGCCACGGTCGCCGCCGACACGGTGCTCTCGCTGCTGCAGGCCAGCGGCGACATGGACGCGGCGATCCGATGGGTCCATGAAGTGCGCGCGGCCATCCCCCGCCATGCGCGCGGCTTCGCGATGCTGTGGCGCGACCGCCTGATCGCCGGCGACCGCGCGGGGCTGCGCGCCCTGGCGTCCGAGTCGCCCGCGCTGACGGATGCCGAGGCGCTGGAGCTGGTCAAGGAAGCGTCCTGGCGCGGCTGCATCATGGCCGGGGCCGCCCTGGCCGTGTCCTGCAAACTGGCCGAGAGCGCGCAGGAGGACATCCCAGCCTGGCTGCGGGCGCAGTCTTCGACCTGGGCCGAGGAAGGCGCGCGGGCCCTGGATGAAGGCCGCCTGCGCGACGCCGCCGAGCGCATCTGCGCGCACCGCCTGCTCAATCCGGACGCATTGTCCAGCGTGCGCGCGCAACGCGCCTTCGAGCGCGCGATGCGCCTGGGCGCGCGGGCCGCGCTGGTGGCGGGCAACCACAAGGAGGTGATCGACCTGACCGACATCGCGCTCGACACCGAGGTCGAATTCCCCGAGCTGCACGCCATGCGCGGCCGCGCGGCCGACGCGCTGGGCGACAAGCAGACCGCCATGCGTCATCTGGAACAGGCGGCCGCCAACGAGTCCGCGCCGTTCAGCACGCAGCTGCATTTCGCGCGGGTGGCGTTCAACGGCGGCTGGTTCGGCGAGGCCATCGACGCCTACCAGATGGTGCTGGCCCATGCCAGCGCCGACCAGAGCGCCCGCGACGAGGCCGAGCGCCAGCTCGGCCGGCTGGGACCGCGCGCGATCCGCGGCGCCCGGGAAATCCTGTCGGCGGGCGATCCCAAGGCCGCCTGGAAGCTGCTGGATCGCGTTGCGCAATCCTGGCCGCAGATGACGGAAGTCGATCACGAAAAGCGGCGCATCCTGGCCGTGCTGTACGCCGAGGCGCGTGGTCTGGAATCGTCCAGCACCACCGAACGCCTGGCGCTGGGCGAACGCATTCTGCAACTGGTGCCTGATGATCCCATCGGCCTGCGCCTGGCCGCTGTCGGCGCCATGCGCCTGCACCGCTTCGAACAAGCGCTGCCCTACTGGCGCGCGCTCCAGGAACGTTCCGACAATCCGGCCCAGTACGACCACTACATCCAGCGCTGCCAGGTGTGGATCGAAAAGGCCAATCGAAGGAAGGCAGCATGAATCCGCCCCTGACCACCGATCGCAAGCACGCCGAGTCCGACCTTCCCGAGGTCCAGGCGCGGCTGGAGGAAATCGTCGCGGCATCGGGCAGGGTCCAGGTCGCGCAGGACAACCTGGCGCGCGCGCAGGCGCTGGCGCGTGATCACATGGCCGATTCCAAGGTCCGCTTCCTGCTGCTGCGGCTGCAGGAAGCCGCGGGCCTGAACGAAGGCCTGTCCGAACAGTGGACCACGCTGTTGCGGGAATGCCCCGATGACCTGGAGATCGTGCGCTACTGCGCGACGCGCCTGGTCAAGGAACGGCATGTCGAGGACGCGCTGGCCCTGGTCGAGCGCCATCTGCCCGAGTCCAGCGACAATCCCGCCCGGCTGTTCGCCCGCGCCAAACTGCTGAGCGACATTCGCGCGCATGAGCAATCCGACGCGCTGTTCCGCCGGCTGATCTCGCAGCACACCGACCGCAACATGCGCGTGGAATTCGCCAAGCGCCTGCGCAAGCGGGGGCTGCTGGCGGATGCGTTCGACGTCATCGCGCCCGTCGCGCGGCACCTGGCGCCCGGCAGCAAGGCTGCCGAGCTGGCCGACGCGCTGGCAAGCGACTACGCCTTCTATCAGCGCCTGGAGCCCGAATCGGCGCTGGTCGGCAAGGACATCCGGATCGTGTCGATGAAGCACGCGATCCTGCACTTCCGCGACCGGCACCTGCCCGAACAGGGGCCGGAAAAACCGGTCTCGGTCGCGCTGGTGACCGGCAGCCTTGGCCCCGGCGGCGCCGAGCGCCAGCTGACGCGACTGGCAGGCGAACTGACCCGCCTGGCGGAACAGCCGGGGCAGGTGCCCCTGGACCTGCTGCCGAAGCCGGAAAAAGTCGAAGTGCTGGTCAAGCAGCACACCGAGCCGTCGGGCTCGGCCAAGAAGCAAGGCCTGGACTTCTTCCTGCCCGTGCTGGTCAAGGCGCAGATCCCGGTCACGGAGATCAACAAGCTGCCGCCGGTCTCGGTGTCCCATCAATCCGTGCCGGAGGGCCGCCTGGGCCGGCTGCTGGAACAGCTGCCGCCGCCGGTGCACTACGGCGTGACGCGGCTGGCGCCGGTGCTGCGGACGAACCCGTTCGACGTGGTCAGCCTGTGGCAGGACGGCACCTGCCTGTTCGGCGCGCTGGCGGCGCTGCTGGCGGGCGCGCCCACCATCCACCTGGTGTTCCGAGGGCTGCCGCCGAACATCCGCAAGGACCGCTTCCGCGAAGAGTATCCCGAGCTGTACCAGGCCCTGGCCCAGGTGCCCGGCGTGCACTTCGTCAGCAACAGCCGCAAGGCGGCCGAGGCCTATTCGGAATGGCTCGGCATTCCCATCGTGCGCTTCCATGTGCTGTACAACGGCGTGCCGGATCTTGCCACCGACGCCGCCGCCACGGACCAGGACAAATGGCGGGCGTTCCAGGAAAACACGGCCGATGCCACGGAAACCATCGGCGGCGTGTTCCGCCTGGAACCGGACAAACGGCCGCAGCTGTGGATCAAGCTCGCGGCGCTCTACCTGAAGCAGCGCCCGCGGGCGCGCTTCGTCATCGTCGGCGACGGCCGGCTGCACGAGAACATCGTGGCGCTGGCGGAAGAGCTGCAGGTGACGGAGCGATTGCTGCTCGTCGGCCTGTCCAACCATGTGGGCTACTGGTATTCACAGATGGACGCCAAGGTGCTGCTGTCGCGCTACGAAGGCCTGCCCAATGTGCTGATCGAGGCCCAGTTGCTGGGTGTGCCGGTGGTCTCCACGCCCGCCGGCGGCGCGGGCGAGTGCTTCGTCGAGGACCAGACCGGCCACCTGCTGGGCGATGTCGAGCATCCGGACCTGCACGAGGCCTGCGACAAGGTGGCCTCGATCGTGGACCGCGTGCGCGACGACCCGGCCCTGAAGGCGCAGAGCCGCACGCGGGCGCAGCACCTGTTCTCGCTGGACGCGATGCTGGCCAAGTTCCTGAGCCTGTGCGTGCCCGTCATGCCCGAATCGGAGAACGATGAATGCATGGACATGGCGCCGATGCGCCTGATGCAGGCCTGAGCGGCCGCGGGCCATCCTCCCCACATCCTGGAACACGAAAGGAATCTATGCAAATGACAGTCCCGGCCGCGGGCCCGCGCCGCATCGCGGCGCCGGCCCTGCTGCTGATCACCGTGCTGACGCTCAGCGGCTGCCAGCTGCCGCGCTCCGGCCCGATGCTGAGCGAAATGACGGGCGCCCACGAGAAAGATGTGATCGTGATGCCTGTCTCGCGCGAACTGGCGCGCGCCAGCCGGGTGGCCGACGTCGCCGATTTCCCGGTGCGCTACCGCGACCTCACGCAGGCCGGCTTCGACCGCCTGGTTCCCGGAGACGGCATCAACGTGAAGGTATGGGAGCGCGGCGGGCTGGGCGTGTTCGCCGCCGATCCCTCCGGCGTCAGCGACCTGGGCGTCCAGGAGCTGGATCGCAACGGCAATGTCTCCTTCCCCATCCTGGGAAAATTCCAGGCCGGCGGCATGACGCTGGCGCAGCTGCATGACGCCATCGTGGCGCGGCTGAGCCGGCTGGTCGCGGGCGCCGACGTCAGCGTGACCCGCGCCGCCGACGCGCGCGGCCAGATGGTGACGGTGCAGGGCAACCTGACCAAGCCCGGCATGTATCCGATCACGCAGACCGCCCAACGCCTGAGCAGCGCGTTGGCGCAGGCGGCACCGGTGCAGACCAACCCCGAACAGCTCGTCATCAGCCTGCGCCGCGACAACCAGGTGGCCTCGGTGCGGCTGTCGGACATTTACCGCAACCAGAACAACGACATCCTGCTGCGCTCCGGCGACGTCATCACCGCCTATGAATCGCGCGAGTTCCTGACCGTGCTGGGCGCGGCCGGCAACCAGGGGCGCGTGGCCATCAGCAAGCGCAACTACAGCGTGCTGGACGCGCTGGCCGATGCCAAGGGCCTGGACGACCAGACCGCCGACCCGCGCTCCGTCTTCCTGTTCACGCCGGCCCAGGCCGGCGTCGAGGGCAAGCCGGACCTGCTGCCGGTGGTGTACCAGTTCGACCTCACCCGCCCGGAGCAGGTGGCGCTGGCGCGCGACTTCAGCGTGCGCGAAGGCCAGGCCATCTACATCTCCGACGCGCCCTTCACCCAGGTGCAGAAGGTGCTGTCGGCCTTCCGCGTGACCATGAGCGCGGGCTTCAGCGCCACCCGGCAGATCGACGCCGACAAGTCCGGCGCCTCCGGCGTCAACCCATAGCGTTCCGATGAGCAACGAGGATCGGATCAAGGGATGGCGCGCGCGCAGAAAGGACAGCAGCTACGCGGTGGGAGCCGGCGTCTCGGCCTGGCGGCTGGACCCGGCCGCGCTGTTCGAGGCCCAGGCCAAGCCGGCCGTGCTGCTCAAGCCGCTGCTCGCGCGCCTGCAGGGCGAGCCGCATGACTCGGTGGCGGCGCGACGGACAGTGTACGAGGCGGTGCAGGCTGAGCTGGACGCCGAGATCACGCGCGCCGGCGTCGACGAGACGCTGGCCGACTTTTCCCGGCGGCGGCTGCGCCTCATCGTGCGGCTGCTCGAACAGGACATCCGCGCGGGCGTCGCGGTATTCGTCCCGGGCTACATGCCGGCCCGGCTGGAAGCCGAGGACCAGCGCCTGGCGCAGGCGCACGCGCGGCGCGAGGAACGGCGCAGGCAAGACGCGGCGCGCGACGCGCGACGCCACGCCTCGCGCCACGACATCGCGCTGGAAATGGAGCTGCCCCCGGGCGAGGCCGGCGACCTGGCGATCCTGCGGGACCGGTTGAACGGCCTGCATGCGCGGCATCAGCCGCGCGCGGCCGGCGAGGGCTGGCCCAGCGGCCGCACGCTGCTGGCGCTGTTCGTCTATCAGCTGCACGTGATGCATGGCGAAAGCCGCATCGCCCTGCTGTGGGCGCTGGTCGGCCCGGTGGTGCTGCTGACGCTGATCTCGTCGCTGTACATCCTGATGGGCACGCACTACATCCTGGGGATGGACGTGCAGACCTTCTCGCTGCTGGGTGCGACGACCTGGATCATGTTCCGGCAGATCGTGTTCCGCAGCAGCACGGCGTATGTGTCCGCGCGCGGCCTGCTGAATTTCCAGGGCGTGACGCCCCTGATGTGCGCGCTGGTGCAGGCGCTGCTGTACGTGTCGGTGTACCTGGTGGTGTTCGTGGTCCTGATCGGCGCCGGCCATGCGCTGGAACTCATCACGCTGCCCCGGAGCTGGCCGGGATTCATGCTGTACGTCGTGCTGATGGCCTGCTGCGCCGCCGCCATGGGCCTGCTGTTCGGCGCGATCGCGACCTTCTGGCACTTCTTCCTGCGGCTGGCGCCGGTGATCGAACGCTTCCTGCAGATCTTCTCGGGCGTGTTCTTCGTCTCGGAGCAGCTGCCCGAGCACCTGCGGCCCTGGATGCTGTGGCTGCCCTTCGCGCATGGCATGCAGCTATTGCGATCCGCCTACTTCGACGCGTACGCCTCGCAGGACGCGAGCCTGGGCTATTTCCTGACCTCGCTGGTGTTCCTGATGGTGCTCGCCCTGGCGGCCGAACGCCTGGCCCGCCCCAATGTCCAGCCGATGTGAGGAGGCAGGATGATCCATCTCAATGGCGTGACGGACGAACCCTATGCCTTCGGCAGCCGGCAGCCGCTGCTCGCCGGGGCCGATCTCGACATTCCGGTCGGGCGCTACGCCCTGCTCTCGCCCGCGCCCGAGCTGCACCGTCAGATCGTGGACGTGCTCTGCGGTCTGCGTCCGCCGCGCCAGGGCTTCGTCAAGCATGAAGGCAGCGTGTCCTGGGCCATCGGCCGGCAGGGTTTCATTCGCGGCAAGGCGACCGGCCTGAACATGATCGAGCTGACCTGCCAGATGTACGAGATCGACGCCGACGCCACCCGCGAACTGGTGGCGGATCTGGTCAGCGATCCCACGACCCTGGCGCGGCCCATGGAACATTGGCCGCTGCATGCGCGGCAGGAGTTTTCGTTCGCGCTGGCGCTGGCGCCGGCGTTCGACGTCTACGTGATCGAAGGCGCCATTCCCTTCGAACCCTGCCGTTTCACCCGTCTCTGGCTGGCGCTGTTCGAGCAACGGCTGATCGGCAGGACGCTCATTCTTTCCAGTTATCGCCAGAACCAGTTGGCGGACTATTGCCTCAAGGGCCTGATTTATGAACGAAGCGCACTCCGCATCGAAGACGACCTCGACCAGTGCATCCGCAAATTCCCCCCGCGACGCTCAAGAAGCGAATCCGGCAGCGCAGGCGACGACGTTCTCGGCGGATTCGACGAGGGCCAGCTCGGCCTCTGACGGCGGCTCCGAGATCGAACGCCGCCGCCGCGAGCGACAGGCCATGGTGGGCGAGCGCCGCCGACGCCGCTGGCTCAACGCCCTCATCGTGGTGGCGCCGGTAGCCTGCGCGCTGATCTACGCGCTCAGCATCGCGACGCCGCGCTATGAAGCGGAATCGCGCTTCTTCGTGCAATCGGGTTCCGGCCAGCAGGGCGGCGGGGCCATGGCGGCCAGCCTGCTCACCACGGGCAACTCGGGCGGCATGCTGGGCGGCTTCGTCGACGGCTGGGCGGTCAGCGACTTCCTCAAGTCGCGCGACTGCATGCGGCAGCTCGACAGGAAGATCGGCCTGCGCCAGATCCTGCTCAACGCCGGCATGGACCCGGTCAACCACCTGTCCGAGGATTCGAGCGAAGACGACCTCTACCGCGCCTACCGCGCCTCGGTCCAGGTTTCCTTCAATGCGCTGGAGCAGATCGACGTGCTGCGCGTGCGCGCCTACTCGCCGCAGGACGCCGAAACCCTGTCGCGCGCCCTGATCGGTCTGGCGGAGGAATTCGTCAGCTCCATGAACGAAAAGGGCGTGGCCGACAAGCTGAAGGTGAGCGAGGAATCGGTCAGGCTGGCCGAACAGAAGGCGCTGGCGGCCCGCGAGGCGCTGACGGCCTGGCGCACCACCCACGGCAATATCGATCCCACGGCCACGGTGGCCATGCTGCTGAACCTGTCCAGTCAGCTGGAAACGGAACTGAGCGGCGCGCAGGTCAACCTGGACAAGATCCGCGCGCTGGGCAACAAGGACCACTTCATGCTCAAGCCCGCCGAAACGCAGGTCGCGGCGCTGAAAAAGCGGCTGGCGACCGTGCGCCAGCGCCTGAGCGGCGACGGCAACACCGAGGCCAGGCAACTGAAATCCTATGAGGCGCTGCGCAATACCCAGGCTTTCGCGGACTCGAACCTGACCCTGGCGCAGCAGTCGTACCAGCAGGCCGTGACCGATGCCCTGCGTCTGCAACGCTACCTGTCCATCATCGCGCAGCCGGTGTCCACCGACCGGCCCAGCAGTCCGCGCACCGCCATCCTGCTGCTGCAGGCGCTGGCGCTGGGCTTCGTGCTGATGTTCGTGCTGCGCGCGGCGATGGCCTTGCTGAGGGGATTGCGCCATGGTTGACGCGACGATCGAACGGCGCGGCGCGCGCGACGCCACGGAACCGGACGCCGCCACGCGGCTGCGTGATGTGATCCAGCGCATCCTGGAGGCGACCGATCCCGCGCAGGCCATGGCGGCACTGGGGCCGGCGCTTGCGCAGGCGGCGGACGGCTGGCGCGACGCGCGCCGCCTGCTGGTGTCGCCCTGGGTGCGCCAGGCCCGCTACGCGCCGGCGATCGCCGCGCTGGAGACAATGGTCGCCGCCTACCCCGCGCGCGTGGACGAGCGCCGCCTGCTCGCCAGCCTGCTGGGCCGCACCGAGCAATGGGACCGCGCCATCGCCCAGGCCGACGCCGCCGCCGGCATCGCGCCCGAAGACGCCAGCCTGCACGCCGCGCGCATACAGCTGCGCGTTCAGGCCGGTCGGATCGAGGACGCCGCCGGGGTCGCGCGCCAGACGCACTCCCTGGCGCTGGCCGCGCCCGCCGACGCGCACTGGTGGATGCTGGCCTACGCGCGCCACGGCGACGCGGCCGAGGCGGCCGGCATCGCGGCGGCATTGGACGCGACGAACCTGCCGAACGCGCGCGTGGCCACGGTGGCCGTGCGCGCCCTGCTCGACGACGACAGGATAGCGGCGGCCATCCGATTGGGCGACGCCGCGCTGGAAGCGGGCCACGACAGCCCGCCCCTGCGCGCCTCGCTGGGCCTGGCGCACCTGCGCCGCGCCACCGAAGACGACCGCAAGATCCATGCGCTGGCGCATTTCCAGGCGGGGCTTGCGGCCGCTCCGTCGGACGTGCGGCTGTTGACGCTGCATGGCGAAACGCTGCTGCGCGCCGGACGCTACAAGGACGCCGTGCCGCCGCTGGAACAGGCCATCGCCCTGGCGCCGGAACTGGAACAGACCCGCGCCCTGTATGCGCGCGCGCTGCGCTACACGCAACGATACGACGAGGCCGCCGATCAGCTCCTGCATCTGGTCATGAAGTCTCCGGACAAGCCGCTATGGCAGCGCTCGGCCATCGGCGCGCTATCGCAGGCGGGCCGCCCGCGCGAGGCCGAGGCGCTGTTCGAGCGGTATGTCGCGCAACGCGGCCTGCGCCTGCCGCCGACCTTCCGGGAAGCCCTGGACCAATTGGACGAGCGGCTCGATAGCGCGCCGATTCCACAGGCGCGCCTGGACTGGGCCTGGTCGCTGCGCGGCGACGCACAGGCCGACCGCAAGCACTGGGAACGCCGCGCGCGCTGGGGCCATCTGGTGGATCATCTACTGTTCGACTGGCTCGAATGCCGCGAGGACAGCGTCGAAGAGGCCATGCAGCTGCTGGGCGAACTGGACACCGGCGAACGGTTCTTCGCGCCGCTGCTGGCGGCGGGCCGGGGCGTGGTGGTCGCCACCGCCCACGTCGGTCCCATGTACGCCGGCCTGATGGCGCTGGAATTGCTGGGCATTCCGTCGCGCTGGCTGGCGACGGCGCCTCGCATCGCCCGGAGCAGCTACGCCGCCGCCCTGATCTCCACCGCCGACCAGACCGAGGCGCAGGTCGCCAAGGCCTGCATGCGCGCGCTGGCATCGGGCCATGTGCTGTGCCTGGCCGTGGACGGCGCGGCCAATCCCGCCGCGCCGCGCGCGTCCTTCGCGGGACAGGAAGTGACGTATTCCGGTTTCGCGGCCCATCTGGCGCATCGCCAGGGCGTGCCGTCAGTGTTCTATGCGCCTCGCTGGGAGAACTGCAGGGTGGCCTACACGCTGGCGCTGCTGCCCGCCGCGACGCCCGGCGAGGACGCCGACGCCTATGCCCTGCGCTGGCGGCAGGCCTATTTCGAACATCTGCGCACGCATGTGGCCGGTCCGCCGGAGAACCTGCGCCTGAGCGGCGGCATCTGGCGTCATGTGCAGGCCGCGGATCGATCCGCGCCGCGTTAAGGAGTGAGTCACCATGAAATCACGCATGCATTCCACCGCGGCGGCGACGCCCCGGCAACCGCGCGGGTTGCGCAATGGCGGGCTGGCCCGCGCGCTGCGCTGGCTGCCCGCCCTGGCCCTGCTGCATGGCGGCGCGGCGCTGGCGAGCGAGTCCTGCGCCAGCCCCGATGAGCGCTGTGCCTTTGTCTCCGCGCTGCTGCAACAGCGCGAAGGCTACGGCGCCAAGGCCACGGGCGGGCTGGGCGGACGCTTCATCGAAGTCACCTCCGACCAGGATTCAGGCCCGGGAACGCTGCGCGCCACGCTGGCGCAGGCCAAGAAAGGTCCGACCTGGATCCGCTTCGCGTCCGACATGACGATCGTGCTGGACAAGCAGCTGCGCGTGCCGTCCAACACCACCATCGACGGACGCGGCCGGCGCGTGGCGTTGATCGACGACGGCCTGGGCGTGTATGGCAGCCAGAACGTCATCCTGACCCATCTGACCATCGACGGCCGCCTGAACCGGCTCACGCAGGCCGTGAACGTGGCCAACGGCAGCCGCGACGTCTGGGTCGATCACCTGGACCTGTCGCGCATGTCGGACCGGCTGCTCAACGTGAAGAACGGTTCGACGGACGTGACGATATCGTGGACCAAGTTCCACAACTCGAACAAGGTCATGCTGCTCAACAACATCACGTCCAAGAACCTGTTCGAGAACTACGACCGCGACGCGATCGCGCGCGTGACGCTGCACCACAACTACTTCTTCAACACGGTGCAGCGCAATCCCCGGGGGCAGTTCGGCACCTTTCATCTATTCAACAACCTGCTGGAGAACTGGGACTTCTACGGCATGAGCTTCAGCCTGGAAGCCAAGGCCTTGGTCGAGGGCAACATCTTCAACAACGACGCCAAGCGCCAATGCGTGGAGCCGGAGTTCTTCCCAACGGTGGAAGGCGTCAAGGTGAACTACTGCCGCTACATCCCCGAGGCCGCCAGGCGCAGCGCGCTGGACAACGGCGCGTCGGACGAGGGCGCCTATCAGAACCTGAAAGCCCAGAATGGCTACACGCGCGACTACAAGGCCTTCCTGCGGCTGAAGGACAATCTGTACCTGGGCGACGCCAAGCCGGTATTGCAGGACTATCGACCGGAAGCCGCGCCCACGCCGCCATATTGCTATGGCTATGAACGGCCCACGGCGGAACTGGCGGACAGGATCCGCAAGTACGCGGGGAATACGTCGGGGGATACGCCGCTGCCGGCGGCGCGGGCCGGGACGGGCTGCGCGCCGTAAGGGGCCTTGACCGCGCGGCCATGGCCGGCGCCGCGCGCTCCGCGCACTCAAGCCTCACCCAGGCGCTCGCACAGAAAATCGATGAACGCCCGCGTCTTGCGCGGCAGATGACCGCTGTTCGGAAAGACCACGTTGATCGGTTGTTGCGGCAAGGCATGGCCGGGCAGGATCCGCCGCAGCGCGCCGCTCGCCAGGTCGTCCTCGACGAACCAGGCGGGTAGCAGCGCCACGCCCAGCCCGGACCGCGCCATGGCCCGGATGGCGGTCGATGAGTTGGACTGGTGGGCAGCCCGTCCGGCGATGTCCACGCGCTGTCCGTTGGCGCTGCGCAGCGTCCAGGCCGTGGGATGGGACAGATTGCTGTTGGCGATCCAGGGCGCGGCGGCCAGATCCGCCGGCCGCCGGACGGGATGCTGGCGCAGGAAGGCCTGGGACGCCACCAGCACGATGTCGTACTGCGCCAGCTTGCGGCTCCTGAAGCTGGAGTCCGCCAGATTGCCCAGGCGCACCACCAGATCCAGCTTTTCCGCCAGCAGGTCGCTCAGGGAAGCGTTGACGTCGTAGCAGACCGAGATGCCCGGATGCTGCGCCACGAAGTCCGGGATCAGCGGCAGGACGAACCGTTCGCCATACTCGCTGGTGGTGCTGATGCGCAGCTTGCCGGAAATCCGCCGGCCCTGATGCATGATGTTTTCAAATGCGCCTTCCATGTCGCGCACGACGTCCTTGAACTCGTCATGGAACGCCTTGCCCGCCTCGGTCAGCGAGAGCGCGCGCGTGCTGCGGACCAGCAGTGTCACCGCCAGCGCCTCTTCCAGCGCCTTGACGTGCAGGCTGGCCATGGCCTTGCTGATCCCCAGGAAATCCGCCGCCTTGGTATAGGAACCGAAGTCGACCACGGCGAGGAAAGTCTGCGCCTGATTGAGCAGCGTATGCATGGCTGGCCGGGTCATTGTTCAATCCCATCAAACAAAGAATCAAGCATATCCATATCGACGGCGCCCGTCCACGCTCGCTACGCTTGCGGCCCTGGAGTGAGCAAGATGACGTACCGATACCGACTGGCCGCCGTGTTCCTGATGGGGTTCTTTGTCGACTGCATCAATATATTCATGCCCGCGATCGCCCTGCCCACGATCGCGGCCGAGTTCCACGTCGGCGTGTCGGCCGGCGCCTGGGTCGCCAATGCCTACATGCTGGGCTTGACGCTGGCCATTCCGGTCAGCACCTGGCTGGCCGGCCGCTGGGGCGCGCGCAGGCTCATGGCCGGATCCATGCTGGCGTTCGCGCTGGCGGTCTGGGCCTGCGGCCTGGCCGGCACGTTCGGCCAGCTGATCGGCTGGCGCTTCGTCCAGGGCATGGCCGGCGGCCTGATGATTCCGGTGGGACAAGCCGCCGCCTTCAATCTGTTCCAGGGACCTGAGCGCGCCCGGATCTCCACGCTGGTCATGGCGGTGGCGCTGATCGCGCCCGCGCTCTCGCCGTGGCTGGGCGGGCTGATCGTGGATCATGGGTCCTGGCGCTGGATCTTCCATTCGAACATTCCGCTGGCGCTGGCCGCCGCGGCGCTGGCCTGGGGCTGGGTGCGCGACACCCCGTCCGAGCGTCCGCCGCGTCCGGACCTCAAGGGGCTGGCGCTGATCAGCATCGCGCTGGCCAGCCTGCTGACCGGCATGTCGCTCTATGGCGCCGGCCAGGACATGACGCCGGCCTGGATGTGCCTGGCGACGGGCGCGGCATCCGCCTTGGCGTATGTCGTCCACTATCGCGGATCGACCCATGCCATCGTGGAACTGAAGCTGCTCGGCAGTCCGCGCCTGCGCCTGTCGGTCGCTATCTATCATGCCATTCCCGGCGTCTTCACCGGCGTGAACCTGCTCAACATTTTCTATCTGCAGGACGTGCTGGGCATGAGCGCGCGGGCCACCGGCACGCTCATGATCGTCTACGCCTGCGGCGCCTTCGTGGCCATGATGGCCGGCGGCCGGTTGTACAACCGGGCCGGCATGCGGCCGTTGTTCCTGGCCAGCATGGCGCTGCACAGCCTGGGCGTGGCCGCGCTGGCCGGCGTGACGGCCGCGACCGACACCTGGCTGCTGGTCGCCGCCTACGGCCTGATGGGACTGGGCGGCGGCATGGGCGCAAACACCGCGCAGACCACTGCGCTGCTGGACTTCGACGGCCGGCAGACGCATCAGGCCAGCGTCATCTGGAACATCAACCGGCAAATGGCGTTCAGCGTCGGCGCGGCGTTCTTCCTGATGATCTTCAATTCCCTAGCCACCCACCTGGATGCCAGCCGGGCCTGTCACCTGACGTTCGTGATCGCGTCGTTGATGGGACTGTTGCCCGCGCTGCAACTGGGATTCTTCAATACAGGAAAACGCCATCGTGCAGGACACAGCCATTGAACTGGCCACGCGCAACATCCACCGGGTCCACGACCTGATCCATGCCATCTTCACCCACCCGACGGACTCGCAGGCCGCGCTGGACGCGCTGCTGCCCATGTTCACGCCCGGGTTCAGCATGGTCACCACGGCGGGCGATGTCGTCGCGCTGGGCCAGGTGACGCAGATGTTCAGGCTCTCTGCCGGCAAGCGTCCGGGACTGGAGATCGCCGTGGCCGAGGTGCAGCCGGTCTGGCAGGATGAAACCGGCATCGCGATGCGCTACCGGGAAACCCATCGGCTGAATGGGGTGGAAACCTCGCGCCGCTCCGTCGTGATCATGCAGCGGGCGAGCCAGGGCTTGCTGTGGCACTATCTGCAGGAAACGGCCTTGCCTTGATCGCGCCTTCACGGCCAGCCTTGTCCACCGCGTCATCGGGATCGGCGCGGCGGCCCTACCCGGCGCGGATGCAGCCGTCCGCCCGGCATGCCGCCCAGGCTTGAATTCGTCCGGGTATTCAAGCGATGCAAGCTGATTCAGGCATCTGAAAAATGAGCGAACTGAACGTGGAAATCGACCTGGCCAAATGCCTGACGCAGCACGGCTTTGTCCTGCACATGAACGAGATATTCCAATTCCCGGGAGACTTCTGGAACGCCGTCAGCGTCGTCGACAGCGGCATGCAGGACCTGGGCTGGATTGCGGAGCGGCGCATCAACATCACGCTGGTCAATCTGAACAAGGCGAAAAAGAAACCCAACGACGGTCCGAATCATGGCCTGAAGTAGGCCATGGATCGCTTTGACATGTACCAGCGATACTGGGACCGCCCTGGCAGGCAGAAGTCATTTCATGTCGCGTGCCGCGACTGAACGGGACGCGCGGATAGGGGAATCGGGCCGCGCCTGCTGCGCAGGCATCCTGGGCAGCGCAAACAGATCAACCAATCAACGAACATCACCAACAGAAATGGATCTGGGTTTTCACCGGCGAATCAGCCCAATTCTGCTCCGCGGTCTTTGACGATAAGGCGCTCGCCGAGGAATGGATCAGAAGCCAGTCCGTGTCGGGCGTGCTGACGAGAATGCCGCTTAACCTGAGCGCCTATGACTGGGCAACGGGCGCCGGACACTTCGTGCCCAGGTGGGACGAACAGAAGACGCCGAGGTTCATACAGCGGTTCAGCTGCGCGTCGCTGGAGCATGGGCACTATGTGGATGGGATGCAAGGCTGAGTGTTCGCCAGGGAAACCATCGATTATTCGCTGCGCAAGACGCTCGATGCCCTGATGGCGTGGATAGGCCTCGCGAGCCGAGGCCGATTCCAGATCGCCGCCGGCCAATTCCGCCACTATCTCTCAGCCTCCAATCGCGCTTCCGGGCCACCAAAGAAGCCCTGAGCTATTGGGCTGGTGTTTTCAATACCAATCACACATTGGCGCACGAATGTTATCTCGTGCTTGAATGCGGTCTCTATATTTCACAAGATTATTCACTGCCCGCAAGAAAATCGTCTTTTATCGTCAGCTCGTTCGTTTCCTCTTGGAGAATACGCATGACTGCTTCGGTTTCTTGTTTTTCTTTGATTATCTCCGGCAGCCTGCTTCTTACCATTCCCGTGGCTCAGGCGGGGCCCATGCAGGATATAGGCGCGTCCTCGGGCCCGCAGTGCGTAGGCCTGAATGTCAACGATTCCGGATATGTAGTGGGCATCTGCTCCGAATCGAACGGGTCGGCATCGGGCTTTGTCGCGCAGGCGGCTGGCAATGCCGTGGATCTGGCGCATCTGGTCGCAGGTCGCAATTGCGCGGCAGGCGCCATCACCAATGTGGGCCGCATCCTCGGCCGTTGCTTTAACAGCAATTCGCTGTACACGGGTGTCGTCTGGAATGCCACGGCCCCCACGTCTGTACAGGCTTTGCAGGCGTTGGTTGGCGGTGTTCGCACCAAAGTCACCGCCTTGAGCCAGAGCGGCGCCATTGCGGGGGTCAGTGTCAGCGCAGACAACACCGCGCTGCCCGTGATGTGGCGCAATAACGAGACGACCGCCCGTTCGTTGCCTGCAGGGTTGTTGGGGCTGGTTGCCACGAACTGCATGCCGGCCGACATTGATGATTATTCCGAAAATTCCACGATGCCCAGCATCGTCGGCAACTGCCCAGGCAGCAATGGCCGACCCCAGCCTGTGCTCTGGTCACCGGGGTTGTTGGGCGCCTATGCGTCCGCTGCGCTGCCCTTGCCCGCCGATGCGCTGTATTGCCGTGCCGGCCAGTTAGTAAACGCGCGCATCCTGGGCCAGTGCGATTTTGGCGCACAAGGCGGCCACGCAGTGCTGTGGAACAATCCGACCTCTGCGCCCATGGTGCTGACCACCGGCGCCCAGCGCAGCGTTGCCATGAAGTTGAACTCCCATGGTCAGGTCATAGGCAAGTACGCCAACACCAATGGGGATTCAATTCCTTTTTATTGGGATAGCACGACAAATATCCGCACGGATATTCCCGCGCCGATCGGCGGCCTGCATCCCTCGGTGACGGATATCGGCAACAATGGCAACGTCATCGGTTCCAGCGAAATGAACGATGGTACCCGCCATGCCTTCAAATGGACCCTTGGTGGCGGTTCGGTGGACTTGGGCACGCTGCCAGGGGGCAAGAACAGCGGAGCCATCGCACTCAGCCAGGACGGATGCTATCTGGCAGGCGGCAGCGAAACGGGCTCAGGGCAGGATTTACACGCAATCGTGCAGAACCTCTGCACACCGTAATTGCATGAACCACCTTTTGTTCCAACCGCAAATGGAGCATCTTATGAACCCATCAGGTTTCCCTGGTCGCCGCTCAATTCACAAGTCCGTCTGTTGCTTCTTCTTGTTTCTCTTGTCGATGAGCACTTACGTTCAAAGTCATGCACAGGGCTCGAAGGACGATTTGGTTGGAAAATATCTGCAACTTGGCAAGGACGTGGCTCGCAATAGTGGTGCGTGGTTGGAGCGGGCAAACGGTGATGACCTGTCTGAAGAGGACATTGACGAGATGATCACCGACGTTGACTCCGACGGAAGTCCTCCGATAACTGCCGAGGAATTCCGCCGGATCATGTCAGAGGAATAGGATATCCAAACGGCTCCCACTGGCGTTCTCCCAAAAAACGGGGGTGACGCCATCACTCATCCCTGTCGCCGTCCTCGCTCGCCCATTGACTGGGGTGGTGTTTACGGGACGGAGGTCATATCGAGCCAAAGCGAGACTGCGATGACAACAATCCATGTGATACGCCGAAGACCGCATTTAGAGGCCAAAAGGCGTGCCTAATTATGGGGAGGCTGTGGGCAGATATCACTGATTGCCAGCGAAGCCCACACGAGAAATTTCCCATAACGTCAAAAACTTGGGAAACCTCTCAGAATCACAAGTTAGATGTGATGTTCAAAATAAGCGGGCGACGGGAATCGAATCCTGCACATAGCCTATTGATTCATACTTGCTTATCCCTGCCCACAGAGCAGCGATGGACTCGATTCCGTACCATTTGACATCTGGTGGTGAGTTCTTGCTACAGGCTATTAATTTCCCTATTATGGACAAAATTTGATTTTTTTGTCCATAATAGAAAACATGCCTCGCAAACCACCTGTTGTCTTTCCCCAAGAGCAGCGCCTGCTCTCCGAGCTGGGTGAACGGCTGCGTCTTGCGCGCAAGAGGCGCAAGCTGAGCAGCGCGGTAGTGGCACAACGTGCGGGGATTTCCAGGACCACCGTGTACAAGGTCGAGGCAGGCGCCCCGGGCGCGACCCTGGGCACCTATGTCAGGGTACTGGCTGTACTGGGCCTTGAAGGCGATCTCAATCTGCTGGCTGCCGACGACCGGATCGGGCGCAAATTGCAGGATCTGGCGTTGGAGCCATCACCCGATGCCAGGCGCCGAAAGGTCGCTAGCCCTTCGTCGGCCCGGAACCGCGAGGGGTCTGAATGAGCAAGCAGCAGGACAGCGCCCTGGAAGTCTGGCTGGACGATGACCTCGGCCCTCCATGTCTGGTCGGCACGCTGGCTCATGACCGTGGCCAGATCCGCTTTCACTACGAACGGGACTGGCTCAAAGACCCTCGCGCCTTTGCGCTGGACCCCGGCCTCTCCCTGGACGAGCACCCCTTCTTTCCGAAGCCGGAACTGGGCAACTTCGGGATCTTCCTGGACTCATCGCCTGACCGCTGGGGCCAAACGCTAATGAAGCGCCGTGAGGCATTGCTGGCCAAGGACGAGAAGCGGCCGCCCCGCACGCTCTACGCCTGGGACTTCCTGGTTGGTGTGCAGGACCAGACCCGCCAGGGCGCATTGCGCTTTCGTCGGCCGGGCACGGAAACCTTCCTTGGTGACGAGAAGATGGCGGCTCCGCCAGTGACGACCTTGCGCGAACTGGAAGCGGTGGCCTATCAGCTCAGCAACCGGCGCATCGACGACCTCGATGCCCTGCGCAGGTGGCTGGCGGTACTTGTCGCGCCGGGTGCCTCGTTGGGCGGGGCCAGGCCAAAGGCCAACTTCACCGAAGCCGACAGCTCGCTCTGGATCGCCAAGTTCCCCGCCCGTGATGACGACCGGGACGTTGGAGCCTGGGAGTACGTTGCTCATCAACTGGCCCGGAAGGCTGGCGTGGATGTGCCCCCCGCAAGACTGATCAGGCTGGGCAACGACTTCCACACCTTCTGCGTGCAAAGGTTCGATCGCACACATGGCGCCCGGCGCTTCTACGCCTCGGCGATGACGCTGCTGCGCAAGACGCAGAGCGAGGGCACGAGCTACCTGGAACTGGCGCAGTTCATCCGGGCCCAGGGCGATGCGGAACATGCAGACGCAGACCTGGCACAACTTTTCCGTCGCGTGGCATTCAACGTCGCGATCGGCAACCGAGACGATCACCTGCGCAACCACGGCTTCGTGCTTGGCAAGACAGGGTGGCGCCTCGCGCCAGCGTTTGACGTCAACCCGAACATCGACAAAGCGGAGCATGTCCTGAACATCGACGACGTCGACAATCGGCCGAATCTGCAGATGGTTCTCGGCACGGCGGCGTTCTACGGACTTGGCGACGGCCCTGCCCGGCAGGTGGTGGAGGAAGTGGCGGCAGCGGTCGATGTGTGGCAGGAAGCAGCGCGCAGGGCTGGTATTGCAGGGGCCGATATTGCTCTGACGGCGGGAGCTTTCGTGGCCCATGCAGAGTTTCGTGCAGTCGCACGTCGCGACTGAAACTTTTCCACGTCAGCGTTCAACATCGCCGTCATCATCTGGGCGCCCCCGCCCCAACGAAAGCGAAAATGCCAAGCCTTGCGGCCGTGTACGGGGATCAGCAAGGAGAGACCGAGGTCATCGGCCAGCGTGCGCTTCTTGGCGGTGGGCAGTGCCTTGCGGCATGCAAATTCGGAAAGTGCCATGGTTCCAACTCCAGTGAGTTGGTGCGAGCTTGGCGTCCTCGCTTGCGCTATCCCATCAACAATCCGGATCCGCCGCAACCGTATTCCGATCTACACATGAATCTACACATTCGACGGCGCTTGCGGTGGATTTCCATGGATGCCAGTGGACGCTAGATTTTGGAATACCTTCCCAAAATCAACCACTTACAACGCTCGTTGGACGAGCCTGGAGTTCCTTGGATGATGATGCTGGAGCGGGTGATGGGAACATCATCGTGTTCCCAACTCGTTGATTGATAACGAGTTTTCCGCACTCGGCGAACCGAGATGGACATAATTATGGACTGAAAACCACGCTTGGTCAACGCGCGCTCCGAGCAAGTCCAGTGCGAGCCATGGACAGCCAGCAGTAGCCAATGTACCCGAGCGCTCAACGTCACGAGGCCGGTTCATCTCCCTTTGGCAGGAACTCCTCGCGGGCGCGCTGCAGAAACCGCTTCATGGGCTCAGAGGGTTCGGCGCTGCGGCGCAGCAGGTAGGTAGACAGCATGGGCGGCGTGCCGGCCAAGGGGCGAACGGTTATGTCGGGGCGGTTCAGGGTCTGCACCTGCGAGGCAATGGCGAAACCTAGGCCATAACCGGCACCGACCAGAGTCAGCATCACGCCTAGGCTCGTCACCTGATCTACCAGCTTGAGCGGCTTGGACGCACCTTGAAGCACCGCCTGGATCTGGTGGTGGCAGCCCGATCCCGCGTCCGGATGGCACAGTACCAACGGAAACTTCAAGGCTTCATCCAATGGCACTTCCGCGTGCGCCAACAAGGGGTGGCGCACGGGCACGATCACCGACAGAGGATCGGTCCACACGGGCTCGGCGACAAGGCCTTCGCTCACCGCGTCCGACAGCGCAAAGCCGATGTCCAGCAGATCGTTGTGCAGGCCCTTGAGCTGCTGCGCGAAAGGCAGCTCGAAGACGCGAATCTCCAGTTCGGGCTCTTCCTCGCGGCTGCGCGCCAGCAAGGTGGCAATGTGGGGCTGCGCCAAGCTGTCGCAGATGGCGATGCGCAGATAACCCTGATAGCCCTGCGCCGCCGCCTTTGCGGCACTCACCGCCTGCTCCACGGTGGCCAGCACACGCCGGCACTCACCGAGGAACACTTGACCGGCCCAGGTCAGTCGCGTCTGGTGCGCGCTGCGGTCGAACAACTGCACGCCGAGCGTGGCTTCGAGATTGCGCATTGCGCGCGACACAGGCGATTGTTCTACGCCAAGGCGCTCGGCCGCTCGCGCGAAATGCAGTTCTTCCGCGACCGCAACGAAATAGCGCAGTAGTCTGAGTTCCAATGCGGCCTCCTGTTTGCCTCGTTCCTGGCCTGCGTCCACCTCATGCGGATTGCGCCTCGCTTTCTCCTTCGATGATTGGCAAGAGGTTCCGGCGTTGCATGCTTGCCTATTCGGATAGGCAGATCGCATCCGAAAATTACGGAGGTTGAGGCGGAACGCTACCTGGCCGAAGACCTGAGAACCTCAATCACCGCGACGCTGCACTACCGCCTGATCCACAGGTTCAGTTCAATCAATTCCCGGGTTGCAGCTCCACACGCACCTCGCGCGATTTGCCGGCCCGTTCCACTGACAAGACCACCACATCGCCGACCTTCCTGTCGTCTAGCCGCGCGAGCAGCTTGGCCACATCGTCCGTCGCCTTGCCATCAACATCGATGATGCGGTCGCCCGGCACGATGCCTTGCGGCGTGACTTCGACACCCGCGAGGCCGGCCTTGTGCGCTGCCGAACCAGGGGTAACACGCAACACGAACACGCCCTTGCTTCCGGTCAGTGCAAGCAGACGCTGATTGAGCTGTTCGTCCACCTCAATGCCCAGCGCCGGACGGATGTACTTACCGGTCTTGATGAGTTGCGGGACTACGCGCATGACGGTGTCCACCGGCACGGCGAAACCAATCCCGGCCGAGGCGCCGGAGGGGCTATAGATCGCCGTGTTGATGCCGATGAGCCTTCCTGCCGAATCGAGCAGCGGCCCACCGGAGTTGCCAGGGTTGATGGCGGCGTCGGTCTGGATCAGGTGATCGATGGCCGGGCCGCCCGCTTCTCCGGGTAACGAGCGGTCGAGCGCGGAGACGATGCCGGTGGTGAGCGTCCAGTCCAGGCCGAAGGGGTTGCCGATAGCGAACACCTTCTGACCCACCTTGAGGTCGGCACTGGTGCCGACCGGCACGGCCGGCGGGCGCTTGAAACCGACGCCAATCTTGAGCACGGCGATGTCGTGCGCTGGGCTCGTCCCCACCAGCGCGGCCTGGTAGTCGCGGCCATCGGCGAGTTTGACCGTGGCTTCAGAAGCACCCTGGATGACGTGGAAGTTGGTGACGACGTGGCCGGCATCGTCCCAGATAAAGCCCGAACCGGTGCCGCGCGGCATGGAAAAGACATTGCGAGTCCAGACGTCGCGCACCAGCTGCGCGGTGGTGATGTAGACCACCGAGGCGCGTGATTTTTCGAACAGTTCGATGGTGGCCTTTTCGTCCGCCGCCAAGTCGCCGCGCGCCGTCACGGTGCGCTCTGCCGCCTCGCGCGGACTGAACCATGCCTCGATGGCGGGCAGGAACTGCCACAGCAGCATGAGCGCAGCAATGCAGGCGGTGATGAAGAGCCAGCGCCGGATGAAGGGATCCGGTGCGGGGCGTGGATACGGGTCAGGGTAGGCCATGAGAAGTCTCCTGTTGATAGGCAATCAGCGCCATAGCCCGCTCGGGCGCCAGCGCGGCGGGCGCGGCGTCACAGCGGATTCCGGCAAGAAATGGATCTCGTGAAACGGCAACGCTGATGCTGGCCTGGGCGCCAACGTCAGCAGGCGTGAGATGCGCTCTTGCGTTGCCGGATGCGTGCGCAACCAGGAGGGCTTGGGATTGCCCCATCCCGGCCACAGCCAGGCACGCCAGGAGCGGCTGACCCGCTCGATTATCGCCAGCGCAGACGCAAGCCCCTTCGGGTCGCCCGTCAGTTCCGCCGCGAGGCGGTCAGCGTCGAACTCACGCACGCGAGACAAGCCGAGCTGTGCGAGCAGGGCCAGCTGGGGCGATGCGGCCAATAACAATAGACCAGGCCAATAGACCTCCGCCGCGCCAACCAGCAGCGCAGGCAGGCTCAGCAGGATCGCGATCTGTCCCATAAGGGCCAGTAGGCTCGTGAGGCGACTGACGGAATCCGCCAGCCCCATGACGCGCAGATCCTCATTGGCGATGTGCGCGATCTCGTGCGCGAGCACACCCGCCAGCTCGCGTGGGCTCAGGCGGCGCAGCAGGCCATCGGTGAGGGCGATCGATGCCTCCTGCTTCGATCCGGTGGCGAAGGCGTTGACGACGGCACTGGGCACGTAGTGCGGCACCGGCGTTGCGGGCAAACCGGCACGGACGGACAGTTCGCGCAACATGGCCCAAATCTCGGGGGCTTCGTGCGGGTGCAGTGCCCGCGCGCGATACAGGCGCAGGGTCAGCGCCGACGCGGCTGCCGGCTCCAGCAGCAGCGTGCCTGCAACGGCAAACAGCGCGAGCCACAGGCCGCTTTCCCCGAACAGCAGGCTTCCTGCGGCGGCTGCGATCCCGACCAGGGTCAGGACCAACAGCCCGGTCTGCAGGCGGTTGAGCCAGCGGTGTTGCAACAGCGCCGTGCGCGGATCACTGGGATGATGACGGGTCATGCTCAGAGGTCGCGGCGGCGCGGTCGCCGCGCTCGCGCAGCAGCCAGTAGGTCGCACCCAGAGCCAGCGTGGCGCCTGCCAGCGCGGCTATCTTTGCGGGGCTCGCCTCGGGGTCAAGGATCACGAACTTGCGCGCCAGCGCGATCAGGCCGATGAGTATCACGGTCTTGACCTGGATGATGCTGTCCCGACGCAGCGCCACGCGCACGATGGAATGCTTGAACTCCATCGCGATCAAGAGCGTCATGATCATGCCGAACACACTCTGGAATACCTTGTGATCCAGGGGATTGAAGGGATCGAGAACCAGCAGCGTGAAGACGATGGAGATGAGCTGGAACAGCGACACCACGATGATGACGGCAATCACCGCCGACAGCACGAGCGCGACGACCTGCTCGAAGCGCTCGTAAAAACTCATGATGGCCAATTGGTCGCGCAAGACCTGAAGTGGGTTAAGGCGTGTTGATTTCATGACGATGAACTCCCTGGAAAACGGCTGCTGTCGAGACGGCGGCGCATTGCGCTGATGTGTCCTTCAATCAGCTCGGTCGACATGCCAAGCGTCGACATCACCTGTTCCGCCAGCCCAATAGCTGCGGCAAAGGATTGCTGGTACACGCGCACGTTGGGCATGGCGCGAAATGCATCGGCCGCGGTCGTACTTCTGCATGACACCCACAAGGTCAGCGCCGGACGGCGCTCGGCAATCGCCTGGGCGATGCGCAACGCTTGCTGGGCATGGGCGAACGTCAGCACCACCATGTGCGCATGCGTCAAGCCGGCAGCCAGCAAGGTATCGGGCCGACTGGCATCGCCATGGAACACCGGCGCGCCGGCGGCACGCGCGGCCTCGACCTTCTGCGCGTCCGCCTCCAGCAACAGATGCGCCACGCCGGCGTGGCGAAGAATCTCGCTGACTGTCAGGCCAAGCTCGCCCGCGCCGCACACGATGACATGGTCTCGATATCGCGCCGTCTGCGCGGCGATCTCAACTTCTTCAGCCTGGGGTGGCTGAATGACGCCGCCGGTGCGGCTCAAGAACCGGGCAAGTACATCGTGATGGCGGATCAGCAGCGGTGCCAAGGCCATGCTGAGCACCAGCGCGACCAGCATGGGTTGTACGACGGTCGCGGGGATCAGATGCTGCTGCAAGACCATGCCCAACAACAGCAGGGCGAACTCGCCGCCATGCCCCAACGCTATGCCCGTGCGCCAGGCATCGAGGGCGGACAGGCGCGTCGCCCGCAAGGCCAGGGTGTTGAGCCCGATCTTGACCGGTACCAGCACTGCCAGCCACGCCAACACCGTCAGCGGTGCCGAAAGAATCTGTGCTCCGTCCAGTTGCAGGCCGATGGTCACGAAGAACACGCCCGACAACACATCGCGAAACGGCCTGAGGTGGCTTTCCATGTGGTGCCGGAAGTCGCTCTCGCCCAGCACCATCCCGGCGAGGAAGGCCCCTAGGGCGGCGGATACGCCGACCGCGTGCGCAGCGGCGGCGGCAGCCACCACCACGCACAAGGAGACGAGCACGAACGATTCCTCGTGGCCCCGCCGCGCCACCCAGCCCAGCAGGCCATGCAACAGACGGCGCGAAGCAACCGCCGCTGCTGCGAACAACACCAGCACGCCCAACACTTCGAGCAGCATGCTCTCGACCTTCGGCGACTCGCCGCGCGCCCAGATCGCCAGCAAGGCCAACAGGGGCACGCTGGCCAGATCCTGAAAGACCAGCACGGCGATGGCGCTGCGGCCATGGCGTGTGGTGAGTTCACCCTGGTCGGCCAACTGCCGGCTGACCAGCGCCGTGGAAGACATGGCCGCCGCAGTGCTGAGCAACGCAGCGCTCTGAACTGGCTGTCCCAGCCACATCAACATCAAGGTCAGTGGCGTGGCGACAGCGATCATCTGCAAGCTGCCGGCCGCCAATACGGTTTTACGGGAAAGCCAGAAGTGCCCGAGGGAGAACTCCAGCCCAACCATGAACAGCAGCAGGGCCACGCCCAGCTCGGACAGAAAATCAAGCGCTTCTCCCGGCGCGACTACACCGCTGACCGACGGGCCCAGCAAGGCGCCGACGGCGAGGTAACCCAGCAAGGCGGGTACTCTGAACGCCGCCGTCGCCACCGCCGCGAGGCTGCATGCCGCCAGCAGGATCAGGGTGGCGCCGAGCAAGTCCTGCATCGGTCAGCGCCCCACCTGTGCAGATGCCCAGCGCACGATGTCCTGCGCGCCCAAGGCGCCGGCCTGACGCCCGATCTCCCGCCCACCCTGGAACAGGGCGAGCGTCGGAATGCTGCGGATGCCGAACTGCGCGGCCAGGTGGGGTTCTGCCTCGGTATTGACCTTGGCCAGCCTGACCCTGGGTTCGAGCTGGCGCGCCGCTTGCTGGAACTGCGGGGCCATCATCTTGCACGGCCCGCACCAAGGTGCCCAGAAATCGACCAACAGCGGCAAATCGCTGCGCTCCACGTGGCGCGAGAACGTCGCCGTGGTCAACTCGATGGGTTCGCCCGTGAACAAGGGCTGCTGGCAGCGGCCGCAGTTGGGATGTTCCGATAGCTTCGCAGTCGGTACGCGGTTGATGGACTGGCAATGCGGACAGACGAGGTGAAGATCATTCTTCATGGTTCGCCTCCTTGGACCACAGTGAGGCTGCCGCGCTTCGGGTCACAGACAATGCCGACCAATCAACGCCTTGGAGCCAATCGTTCCCGTTTTTGCTTACTCCGGCCTCTTCCAAATGAGCAGCGATGAACGCTTCGGCCTGCATGAGCCACCTTTGGACAGTATCTTCCTTACTAGGAATCAGCAGGATTTCAGAGACGCTGCTGGCATCCAGCCCGTCCACACGGATAAGCAGAAAAATGCGCCGCCACAAACGCGGCATGTCCTTCAGCAGGTCGAATGCAAAAGCGAACTCGCTCGACCGATCAACTAGCTCCTCCTGTTCCGCGATCGTTGCGGCATCGGGATGCTGACTGTCAGCGATGATATCGGCCAGCCTGAGTGTGTCATCGGGCTGATAAAATTCGAAGACTTCCTCTTCCACCATGGCCTCGGCGACGTCCTGGGCATCCGCTTCGACCGGCGCGTCCAGAGAAACGAATTCGCCAAATTGCCGGCTGTTTGCCACTTCGTTATCCAGGACGGCGAACAGATGCTTCAAAAGACCGGTGTAAGCCTCTTTTCCCCCCGCCACGGATTGCCATTCCACCTCAGCTCGGACAATCGCTTCATCCACCACGTCGCGCAGCGTCGGATAATCGCGCGGTAAATCGCCGACGGCCCGCAGATAAGCCAGCTCACGCCTTGCGACAGCCTCAAGTTTCGACAGTAGAGGCATTCGGGTCACCTCGGCCTCATGGGCGGCTGATGCGGGTTTTGCGGCAATCCGCACCTTGAGCTCGCGCAAGCGCTCGCGTCGTGCTTTGCGCTTGATTTGATCCTGAGCATGCAGTCGGTCAAAATGCTTCTTGGCCTGACGGAACAACGACTGTGCGAGCATCTGCGCGAGGGGCGTCAGCTCGTCATGTGATGCAGTAACGCTGACAGTCTTTTTGCCGGGCAGGTGCATATAGCCACTGGCCAGAAATTGCCGCTTGATCTTGTCGCGATCAAGGACGATTTGAAGTCGCACTGAATCTTTAGTGTGTTTGTCGAGCAATGGCTTGAGGGCGTGCTCGATCACATTTCCCAAAGCTCTCTGCCAAGGTTCATGAAACTCTTTGTCGATAGCTCGATAGCTATATTGCATCTGCATGTATGACTCCTTCGATGTCATTTCTATGGAGGTATGAATCGAGGATGCTCATATCCATAGAATTTAGTTTGACCCGCTCTTATCCCTGGCGCGTTTTGCGAAGACGCCAACTCAAGAACAAAAGCGTGACACCATAGACTGCCGCATAGAAGCCCAACAGCCAGCCTGCGGCCAGGAATGACTCGACCGGACGGGAAAAAAATATCCACAAGACGATAGCGCCAAGGACAATCGAGAGCAGTCCACTGAAGGCAAGCCAAATTTCACCCTTGATTTCTTGACGCAGCCGAACGGCGGCGGATATCTCCAGCACACCGGTGAAAATCGCCCAGAAGCCCACGCTAGCCCATAAAAAAGAAGCCAAGACTATCGTGGCGACCCAAGGAGCAACCAGGACGACGACGCCGGTAAGTATGCCGACAATGCCGCTGAACAGCAGCCAGCCCCAGCGCTCTTTTTTCTGGATATGGCGCACCGCTGCAACCAAGTTGAAAGCGCCATTGACCAAGGAAAATGCGCCGAACATGATGGTCATGGCCAACAGAGCCGATTGTGGCATCCAGAACGCAAGGGCTGCAAAAATCAATGCCAAGACACCGCGCAGCACAAAAAGCCACCAATTTTGGCTCAGCGAACACAGTGCTTTGGTGGGGTCATCCGCATTGGAATTAGCGATGGTGTCTGTGTTCATGCAATATCTCCTAAAGATCTATACAAAATAAAAAATCAAACACTCATGGGACAAGAGAGGGGGCGCTATGCGCCCCCTCTCCAGGGGTTTCAGAACAACTTGGACAGTTTTGCCTTGATTTCATCGAGCCAGCCTTTTCCGCCGCCTCCCCCAGCCGTCTTTTGCTTGACTTTCTTGAGTTCAGCATACAGGGGCTCAAAGTCCTTCTTCTTTCCATAGCCCAGCAGTTCTGCCATTTCCAACTGCTGCCGCGCTTCGTTCAATAATGTCTCCAGGCGCTCATTGGACGCTTCGCTCCGCTGACCATCTTCTACCAAGGTCTCGGCGCGCTTCAGGAGCAGCTTCGCACGCAGGACGGGCAGCGGAAGCACGCTGCGCTCCTCGACCAGCGTGCTGAGCGCTGACTGCAGCGCGGCTTTGGCTTCTTCGATCTTGCCCTGATCGATCAGCGGCACGACTGCCTTCACGGCTGCGGGATAGGACGCCAGAGGGATGTTGGTGACCGCGATCACGATTTCACTGGCCAGCAAAGCCAGCACGTGACGTGCCTGTTGCACCTCGCCATGTTTGAGGGCATCCAGCGCCTCGTCGGTCATCGCCTCAATGGTTTGCGTGTTGGCGAACAAGTCGTGCACGATGGTGCGCACATCAACGGGGGCCAGGGCGAGCGTGGGTTCGCGCGCAACGATCAGCTCCAGCTTTCCCGTCACTTCGGCCAGCGTTGCCAATGCGCGTGCAGCGTCCTTGCCGTCAAGTGCGGCCAGCGCTGATTTGGTCAGCGACAAGGCCGAGACTGCCTCATCGAGGACTTGTTTACGTTTGTCTGCCGCCTGCGAGTCCGTTTCCTTCTGAACCTCAGGCTGTACCTCCGTGACGACTTCAGGCTTGGCCTGTGGACTGACAGGAAGGCTGCTTACCGCGGCCTGTTCGTTTATTTCTTTGTTCGTCGCATTGGGATTCGATGTTTGCTCATTCATGGTGATATGCCTCGTGTGAGTTAGTGAAAATAGGCGAATCTATTGGGGCTGACTGCGAACATCGCGAGACTGACCGACCGAACAGTCGGCCCCTTCATCACCTCAAAACAGCTTTTGGAGGCGCGTCTTCAACTCGTCGAACCATCCCTTGCCGCTTTTGCCACCAGCCGACTTTTGCTCAATGGACTTCACATGATCGAAGATGGGTTTGAAATCCGCCTTCTTGCCATAACCCAGGATCTGCGCCATCTCGATCTCCGTGCGCACGGACGACAGCAAGGTGCTGAGCTCCTCGTTCTGCTTGGCATCGCGCTTGTCGGTCTCGGCCAGCTTTTCAGCTTTTGCCATCGCGGCTTCAGCCCGTAGCACGGGCAGAGGAAAGGCGACCGAGGTCACCACCAGCGTGTTCAGTGCTCGGGCGAGTTCCGCCTTGGCGTCGTCGATCTTGCCGCTGTCGATGAGCCGTGCGGCCGACTTGATCGCTGCCGGGTACGTTGCCATCGGCAGGTTGTCGGTTTCGATCACGATTTCGCTGGCCAGATTGGCGACGATGGGCCGGGCCTTTTGAACCTCGCCATCACCCAACAACTCCCGAGACAACTTGACCGCTTTCTTCACCGTTTCCACGTTGGCGTGGATATCGCGGGTGATGACGCGTACATGGACCGGCGCCAAAGCAAGTTTGGCGTCGCGTGCCAATACCAGTTCCAGCTTTCCGCTGGCCAGTTCCAGCGCAGCGAGCGCCTCCTTGGTCTTCTTTGCATCAAGAAGTGTCAAAGCCTCCTGGGTCTTGGTGAGCGCCGTGATGGCGTCCTGAGTGAGCTCAGCACGCTTTTTTTCGGCTTCCCGGGCGGCCTTGTCATCTACCTGTGGCTGCGCCGCCTTGGAAGCGGCAGAGGGTGCTGCAGCACCTGGGCTAGAACCTGCCGCCGATTGGGCCTGAGCCGGTCCGCTCAGTCCGACGACGACCGCCAGGGCAAGTGCGGAGAAGGTTGATTGGGGCTGTTTGATATTCATGATATTGGGCTCCTAAGTAAAGTTAGTTGACTGAGATTTCAATCTGTTTCGGTTTGGCTTGCTCGGCCTTGACAAGCCGCACTTCCAGTGCGCCGTCTTTCATCGAAGCCGTCACCTTGGTCGGATCAATGTTGTCAGGCAAGACAAAGCTGCGCACAAAGCGGCCATACGCACGTTCGATGCGGTGGAACTTCTTGCCCTGCTCCTCTTTTTCCAGTTTGCGCTCGCCGCTGATGGTGAGCACGCCGTTTTCCGCGCTGACGCGCACGGCATCCTTGGGGACCTCCGGCAGATCCAGCTTGAGGAGGAATGCGTTCTCATCCTCGCTGATGTCCACCATTGGTTCCCAGTCCGCCGTGGTCATGGCTTCGTTGCCAGTACGGGCGCCCTGTCGCTGGGGGGGGGCCGTCCCAACATCGTCGCCAGGCGGTTTTGCAATTCATCCAGTTCCCGGAAGGGGTCCCACGGAGTCAATGCAGTCATATCGGTTCTCCTTGAACAATGCCGGCGAATTGGATGACGCACCGAACAGAGCCGCCGGTTCACTCTGAATAGCGCCTACTACTTTTCGTTCCTATCAAGAACAAGTCCTTGGGTCAATTGAAGGATGTCGTTCTCGTCGAGCGTTTCCCGCGCCAGCAGTTCGCGCGCACAACGCTCCAGCACCGCGCGGTTGGTGTCGAGGATCCGGTAGGCGCGCTCGAACACGCCCATCACGATGTCGCGGATGGCCTGATCGATGCGCGCCTGGGTCGATTCGGCCACCCGGCAGCCGCCGTGGGCCAGTTCCGGTGTATCGAGAAAGCGTGGCCGCTGCGCCTCGAAGGCGATGTAGCCCAGTCCTTCGTCCATGCCAAAGCGGGTGATCATGTCGCGGGCAATGTCGGTGGCCCGTGCGAGGTCATCGGCAGCCCCGGTGGACAGCTCGCCGAACACGAGCTTCTCGGCCGCACGACCGCCCAGCAGCACGGCGATCTTGTGTTCCAGATCGGCGCGCGTCATCAGGAAGCGGTCTTCGGTGGGCCGCTGCAGGGTGTAGCCGAGTGCACCGATGCCACGCGGAACGATTGAAATCTTGTGTACCGGATCGGTGCCGGGCAGCGCCAGCGCCACCAGCGCATGGCCCATCTCGTGATAGGCCACGGTTTCCCGCTCCTTGGGATTGAGCACGCGGTTCTTCTTCTCCAGGCCCGCCACGATGCGCTCGATGGCGGCGGTGAAATCCTGCAACTCCACGGCGGACGCTTTGCGCCGGGTCGCGGCCAGCGCGGCCTCGTTGACCAGGTTCGCGAGGTCTGCACCCGAAAAGCCCGTGGTCAGCGCAGCCACCTGTTCGAGATCGATATCCTGAGCCAGCGTCACCTTCTTGACGTGGACTTTCAGGATGTCCAGCCGTCCCTTCTTGTCGGGCCGGTCCACCAGCACCTGACGGTCGAAGCGACCGGCGCGCAGCAGCGCCTGGTCGAGGATTTCGGGGCGGTTGGTGGCGGCGAGGATGATCAGCCCGACCGAGCTGTCGAAGCCGTCCATCTCCGTGAGCAGCTGGTTGAGGGTCTGCTCGCGCTCGTCGTGGCCGCCGATGGGGCCGCCGACGCCGCGCGCGCGGCCCAGCGCATCGAGCTCGTCGATGAAGATGATGGCCGGCGCCTGCCCGCGGGCCTGCTCGAACAGGTCGCGCACGCGCGCTGCACCCACGCCGACGAACATCTCGACGAACTCCGAGCCTGAGATGGAAAAGAACGGTACCCCGGCCTCGCCCGCCACGGCCTTGGCCAGCAGGGTCTTGCCCGTGCCGGGCGGGCCAACCAGCAACACACCTTTCGGGATGCGCGCGCCGAGGCGGCCGTAATCCTGCGGGTTCTTCAGGAAGTCGACGATTTCGACCAGCTCGGCCTTGGCCTCATCGACACCCGCGACATCGGCAAAGGTGACGCCGGTGTTCTTCTCCATGAACACCTTGGCGCGGCTCTTGCCGATGCTCAGGAAGCCGCCCATGCCCTGCTTCTCGGCGAAGCGGCGGAACAGGAAGAACCAGACGCCGAAGAAAGCCACGGCCGGCAGAATCCAGGAGAGCACATCACGCAGCCAGGTGTTTTCCACCACTCGCGCGTAGGGCACGTCGTATTTCGACAGCCGCTCGGCCAGATCGGGTTCGACGCGGGTGGCCACGAGGGTGGTCTTGCCACGACTGTCCGGTGATTTCAGGCGCCCGGTGACCGTGCGGTCCGACACCAGCACTTCGGCGACGCGCCCCTCGGCCAGCGCCTTCTCGAATTCGCTGTAGGGCACGGGCTCGACGGTCTTGGCCGCCTGCCAGTAGTTCTGCAGCGTCAGCAGCAACAGGCCGGCGACGATCCAGTAGCCAATGTTCCATTGATCTTTCTTTTCCATGGGCAATGTTCCTCGCAAGTCGTGCCGCTAGAGAATGGGGGTGAACAGACGGGCCACCCCGTCGCGCAAGCGGATGGCCAGCGGGCGGGCGCGCAACGCCATGGCCGATATCTCGTTCGATGCATCACGGGCGGCATCAAAAAGGGATGACAGCCGCGTAGACAACGCGGTGTCGTACACCTCCACATTGAACTCGAAGTTGAGGCGCAAACTGCGCGCATCCCAATTGGCCGAACCCAGGCAGCACCACGCTCCGTCTACCAGCATCAGCTTGCTGTGGTCGAACGGGCCAGGCCGTTCGAAGATGCGCACACCGTGCTCCAGCACCTGCCAGTAGTGGGCGCGCGCGGCCCATTGCACCGTGGGATGGTCGCCGTTTGCGGGCGTCAGCACCTCGACGCGCACGCCGCGCAACGCGGCCGTGCTCAGCGCCGCGATCATCGGCTGATCGGGCACGAAGTAAGGTGTCCAGATGCGCACCGAATGCTTCGCCGCGCTCAAAGCGCCCATGAAGGTCCAGCGCAGCCGGTCCAGGGCCTCATCGGGACCAGCTTCGATGCCGCGCGCCCAAGAGGTTCCTTGCTCATCAGCCGTTGCGGGCGGTTCGCCCCAGAAACCCTCGTTGAGCCGCTCGCCCGTGGTATCGCACCAATCGTCAGTGAAGCACCGCATCAGATGCGCAACCACCGGCCCGCGCAGACGAAAGTGCAAATCGTGACAGGCCTGCCCCGGCGCATCGGGCCGCCAATACGGGCTGAAGATGTTCATGCCGCCGGTGAAACCCGTCTCGCCATCGATCACCAGCAGCTTGCGGTGATTGCGCAGATGCGCGGCATGCAGGCGCGCGGGAATCAACGTCGGGTTGAACGTCGCCGCCGGAACGCCGGCGCGCTGCAAGGCGCGGTAGGCGCTGCGGGGCGTCCAGCGGGCATACACGTCGTCGATCAGCACCCGCACTTGCACGCCGCGCTCATGAGCCCGGCGCAGCGCATCGACGAACTGCGCCCCGATGCCTTGGCTGTCGAAGATGTACGAAGCCAGCGCGACGCTGTGCCGCGCCGACTCGATGGCAGCGAGCATGGCCGGGTAGGCCTGCTCGCCATCGCCGAGCGGCTCGATGCGGTTGCCGCTGGTCAGCGACTGGCCGGTGGCGCGTCCCACCAGGTGGGCCAGACCGGCAAGCGGCGGCGATACAGCCTCGGGCATCGTGGGCGAGAGGTCCTGCCGAACAGCAGGATCTGCCCCCGGAAGCAGCCGCCGCGCCCGCCGCTGGTAACGGTTGATGCCGAACAGCCCATACAGCAGCGAACCGCCCAGCGGCAACAGCGCGATCAGCAGCACCCACAGCGTGGCCGATCGAGGGTCACGCTTGTAGATGACCGCGTGCCCCGCTGTGGGGATAGCGACCGCCAGCGACACGAGGGTGGCTGCCCATGTCAGCCCGTTGGGGTCGGACACGACAGCCTCCCCATGACTCAAGATTCGCCGCCCGCTGACTTCTTCTTGCGCGCAGGCTTGCTCGCGTCGCTCGGCGGCGTCTCGGCCACGTTCGCGGCATCGGGCTTCTCAGGCTCGACCGGCTTCGCGGGTGGCTCCTGGCGCTCGAAGACCACCCGTTCGGCCTTGTCGTCCCAGCGGGCGCTGGCGTGATCGGCCTTGCCGATACCGCCACCCAGCATCTCGCGCGCCAGAGCAGTTTCCAGCTCGCTGCGGATCAGCCGCTTGAGCTCACGCGCGCCGAACTCGGGCTTGTAGCCTTCCTCCGCGAAGTGATCGATCAAGGTCTGATCGAAGGTCAGCGTCACGCCCTGGCTGGCGGCGTTGCGGGCCACACGATCGAGCTGCAGGCCGACGATATGGCGGATCTCCTCCTTGCCCAGCGCATGGAAGACGATGATCTCGTCGATGCGGTTGAGGAACTCGGGGCGGAAGTGTCCGCGCAGCACGTCCATCACCTCGGACTTGGTCTTCTCGTATTCCTCGCCGGCGGCGCCACGGGCCTTCAGCCGACGCTGGATGATGTCCGAGCCCAAGTTCGAGGTGGCGATGATGATGGTATTGGTGAAATCCACCACCCGGCCCTTGCCGTCGGTGAGCCGCCCGTCGTCGAACACCTGCAGCAGGATGTTGTAGACGTCGGGGTGAGCCTTCTCGATCTCGTCCAGCAGCAACACGCTGTAGGGCTTGCGGCGCACCTTCTCGGTGAGCTGGCCGCCCTCGTCGTAGCCCACATAACCCGGAGGCGCGCCCACCAGGCGTGCCACGGTGTGGCGTTCCCCGTACTCGGACATGTCGATGCGCAGCAGTGCGCCCTCATCGCCATAGATGGACTCGGCCAGCGCCTTGGCGAGCTCGGTCTTGCCCACGCCGGTCGGCCCGAGGAACAGAAAAGTCGCCACTGGCTTGCTGCCTTCGCGCAGGCCCGCGCGCGACAACCGCACGGCGTCGGCCACGGCGCGCACCGCTTCGTCCTGGCCCACGAGGCGCTCGTGCAGCCGCTGCTCCAGATGCAGCAGCTTCTCGCGTTCTTCCACTGTCAGCTCGTTGACCGGAATGCCGGTCAGGCGCGAGACGATCTGCGCGACATGCTCGGCCTTGACTTCGGCGCTGCCCGAGGCGCGCTCGCGTTCCCATTCCTCGACGAGCTTCTTGAGTTCAGCCTCCTTGGCCTCGATGCGCTTGCCCAGCTCGGCGGCCTTGTCGTACTGCTTGCGCGAGGCCACATAGTCCTGCTCACGCCGCAGCTGGTGCAGTTCGGACTCCAGCTCTTGCACCGCCACCGGGCGGGCCGTGGCCGACAGCTTCACGCGTGCGGCCGCCTGGTCGAGCAGGTCGATGGCCTTGTCGGGCAAAAAGCGCGCGGTGATGTAGCGGTCGGACAACTCGGCGGCGGCGATGATCGCATCCTCGCTGATGCTGACCTTGTGGTGCGCCTCGAAGGTGTCGCGCAGGCCGCGCAGGATCATCATGGTCTGCGCCACGGTCGGCTCGGGCACCATCACCGGCTGGAAGCGACGCTCCAGTGCGGCATCCTTTTCGATGTACTTCTGATACTCGTTGAGCGTGGTGGCGCCGATCAGGTTCAGTTCGCCGCGCGCCATCATCGGCTTGAACACGTTGGCCACGTCCAGCCCGCCTTCGCCGCCACCCTGGCCGGCACCGACGATGGTGTGCACCTCGTCGATGAAGAGAATCAGCTCACCCTGGTGCTCGGTCACTTCCTTGAGCACCTTCTGCACGCGCTCCTCGAACTCGCCGCGGTACTTGGCGCCGGCCACCATGGCATTGATGTTGAGTTCCACCAGGCGCTTGTCGCGCAGCGTCTCGGGCACTTCGCCAGCGACCATCCGCTGCGCCAGCCCTTCGACGATGGCGGTCTTGCCGACGCCGGGCTCGCCGATCAGCACCGGGTTGTTCTTCTTGCGCCGGGCCAGCACTTCGATGGTCGTCTCGATCTCCTGCGCGCGGCCGATGACCGGATCGAGCTTGCCCTCGCGCGCCATCTTGGTGAGGTCGCGCGAATACTTTTCGAGTTCCGGCGTGTTGGTCGGCGTCTCGGCGCGGCCATCCTCGGCCCCTTTGCCGACCACCTTGCTGACCTGCTGGCGCAGCGCTTGCGGCGTGAGGCCGTAACGGCGCAGCAGGTTGGCCGCCAAACCTTCGCCTTCCTCGGCGAGCCCGATCAGGAAATGCTCCGGCCCGACATAAGAGTGGCCGAGTTCGTTGGAGGCCACGAAAGCACGGCTGAGCGCGTCCTTGACCCGGGGCGACACGCCGATCTCGCCCTCGAACGGCTTATCGCCGCGCTTGGCTTCGGATTCGATCTGGCGCTTGAGGTCATCGACCTTGATCTTGAACTGCCCCAGGATGGTCTTGACCACGTCGCTGTCGGATAGCGCCAGCAGCAGGTGTTCGGTATCGACTTCGGCGCGCCCGAACTCTGCAGCGTGTCGGGCGGCCTCCTGCAATAGGGCCTCGGACTGTTCGCTGATACGGCTGGCGAGCCCACTGCCGCGACGGCGCGCGGTGCCCGTACCGGCCGGGGCGGGTTCGCCGAACGAGGCATCGACGACCTCGTCGGTATCGGCCGCCATGGACGGTGCGTCGTCACCGATGCGGAAGAAGTCGCTGCCAAGGAAGTCTTCGAACAGCCCGCTGCGCGAGCCGAACAAGGCTTCCAGCGGTGAGACGGTGCGCTTTTGCTGGCGCACCAGTTGGCGATAGTGATCGTCACACAACAGCATGGTGCTGTGGCGACCATTGAGATTGGCTTCCACCCGCACCGTGGCGGGCTGGCCGCAGACTTGGCATTGTTTTCTGGCCATGCTGATGCTCCTGTAAAGATTGATCTGACGAGGCACCGCCGATCACGGTGCCTCATCTCTTTGTGGTTTTTGAGAAAAACGCGCTGCCCCGCGTCAGCCGTTGATCGGGATCGAGCGCCCCTGCTTGGGCGTACTGGCCTCGCGCTTTTCCATCGTGATCGTGAGCACGCCGTTCTTGAAAGCGGCCTTGATCGTGTCCTGGTTGGCATCGGCCGGCAGATTCAGAGCGCGCTGAAAGCTGCCGTAGGAGCGCTCCACCCGGTGGAAACCACCGTCTTTGCTTTCCTGCTCCTGACGCTTTTCACCGCGCACCAGCAGCACGTCGTTGTCGAGCGTGATCTGGATGTCTTTTTCCTCGATGCCGGGTACTTCCAGGGCGATCTTGTACTGCTTGTCGGTCTCCTGGATGTCCAGCGCCGGCTTCAGCATGCCCGGCCAGTCCGACGGCCAGCGTGGCATGGCCAGCGTCGGGAAACCGAAGCCTCGAAACGCGTCGTCGAACAGGCGGTCGATCTCGCGATGCAATTGCAGGATGGGACTGACGGGCCCACCCGCCACCGGCAGGTCATTGCGCTGCACCGGCAGCGAGGCAGTGCTCTGTTGTTCTTCCTGCTCCTTTTTGAACCAGTTCCAGGGAGCCAATTTCTTGAAATCAATGTCCATGTCATACCTCCAGAAATCAATTGAAGACTCACTCAATCCGCTTGCCTGCGGCTATGGATAGCGCGCCCAGGCAACACGGGATGTTTCGCTGACTTCGGCTGCTCATCTGTGCGTATCACCTCCTTCTTTCTGCCTGCTTGGATCTGATCATTGATCCATTGATCGATTTCACTTTGACGAAACCGCCACGTCCCGCCGACCTTGAAGGCCGGAATTTCCCCGTGCGCGGCGAGCCGGTAAAGCGTCCGCTTGCCGACCTTTAAGTAGGTAGCCAACTCGTCGAGTGTGAAGATCGCCTGCTGGCGCGCTGTCATACCACCCCCACATGTTCCGTCGTCACGCGGCCTCGCTCGAGGAAGTTCTTGCAAGACTTTGCAAGATAGTGCGCCTAAAATGCCGAAAGTCAAGAGTCAACATCCAGCGATCTGCTGGCCGATCGATGTGAATCAATCGTAAGCAGCGAGGAAACAAATGTTGGCTGCCGCCGCGATGGTGCTCCCCAAGTCGTCAATCTGTAGCCATGTGAAGGGGAAGTCCATGAACGAGATTGCCCGAGTCGGGGTGGATCTGGCCAAGCGGGTTATCTAGGTGCATGCGGTGGATGCGCGCGTGGTGGTTGCCAAGGCGCTGGCCGCTGACAAGTTTGCGGCCTGGTGCGTGGAGCTGCCTCCCGGCTGCCTGGTGGCCCTGGAGGCCTGCGGCGGTGCGCATCACTGGGCACGCAAGCTGCGCGGCTATGGGCTGGATGCGCGGCTGATTGCAGGCCACTTCGTCACGCGCTACCGCATGGCCGGCAAGGGACGCAAGAACGGTGCGGCCGATGCCGCAGCGATCTGCGAGGCGGCAACCCGCCCGCACATGCGCTTCGTGCCGGTGAAGCCGCCGGCGCAGACGCTGCTGACCACCCATCAGCTGCGCAAACCTCCCGATTCACTCACGCAGCTGATTCCTGCTTGCCTAGGGACGACCGTGTAAGCGGCAGATGGTCGGAGTCCTTTGCGACCAGCACCTACGTGAGCAGCCCGGAGGTGGGGATGCCCTTGGCGATGATCTCCGCCGGGACTGGCGCCTGGGTCAGCGTTCGGCACCTGTGCGCAGGTCCACTTGCCGCGGATGTGGCACTCTACCGTGAATACGCCCGGTGTGTTGTCCAGCTTCTCGCTGATGCGCTTGAGCGCACAGCCGCACGCGCAGCGAGTGTTCTCGGGCTCGTGGTGGCAGTCCACGCGCGGCAGGTCCGCCGGCAAGGCGGTGCGCTTAGGCATCGCGCCAGGCGTAGCCGGCGGCTTCTTCTTGCCCAGCAGTTCCTGGAGCTGCGCCTCAGCCGCGGCAAGGTCGGCGTCCAGAGCCTCGTCGAACAGCGCGCGTTGTTCGGCATCGAGCTGCTCGCTCTTCTTGCCGAACTTCAGGCGTCGCAGCTGGGCGATCTCGAACGAGAGCTTCGCCGTAGGCGCTGACATGGGCGAAAAGCATCCGAGCATCACCCCCCAGGATGGCTCTCATCTCGATACAGAGGTGAATCCTCCGCACTATTCGGCTCCCTACGATGATATGGACTGATCACATCGGTAGGGAGAAAGCATGAACTTACGCCATCTTCGCTGCTTCATCGCCGTAGCCGAGGAACTGCACTTCGGCCGGGCTGCTCGACGGCTGCACATCGAACAGTCTCCACTGTCGCGCACGATCCGCCAGATGGAGGCGGATTTAGGGGTGCCGCTGCTCAACCGCTTGCCACGCAGTGTTCGTCTCACACCGGCGGGACAGGTCTTCCTCGAAGAAGCCCGGCGCGTACTGCTGGCCTTCGAGCAAGCGCAGACCAAGGCACGCGCCGCAGCGAACCAGCGGAACACGCTGCGCATCGCACTATCTGGTGACATGGGGCAGGCCCGCTTGTCGGCGTTGCTTGCGCTTTGCCGCGAGGAGGCACCACAGGTCGGCATTCGGATATTTGAAACGCCACTGGCGCAGTTGGTGACTGGACTGCGCAACGACTTGTATGACGCAGGTTTTGCATTGGCTGGTGAAATGGACGCCGGCATCGTCGCCATGCCGGTGTGGCGAGACCCGCTGGTGGTGGCTTTGCCCGCCAGGCATCCGCTGCTGGCTTTCAAGGAAGTGCCGCTGGAGGAAGTGGCGAGCTATCCGCTGGTGCTGTGCGATCCCCAGGTCTGCGAAGGTTGCAGCCGGCAGCGCGAACGGCTGCTCCGCACGGTGGATGCGCAGCCGACGGTAGCCGAGTACGTCAAGACCCATTCCCTGATGCTGGCCCTCGTGGCCGCCGGCTACGGCGTGGGCTTTTCGAGCGCGGCGCATCTGGCGGGTTGCCATCAGGCCGATGTCGTCGTGCGGCCGCTGGCCGACGAGACCGCTTCGCTGACGACCTATCTACTGCGACCCGAAGGCGAAATCATGGAGCCGCTGCGGCAGTTCATCGACCGCGTGGAGCGTGTCGGACGCCCGCAAGGCACCGATCAACGCCCGATGTGACGCGGGGATTTTGGACGGTACGATTCCCTTTCGGTCTGGACCTTGACCCGCATTGCATCGGCGGCCGACCTTTTGCGTCACGGGCATGGATGGCGAATCGGGCCTATCCACCCGGCATCAAGCAAGGCACCTTCAAGCTGTCGAGGTCACAGCAGTGACGCAGAACGCATGAGCCCTTGCTGGATGCAAACCGGCTCAGCCGGAAGTCGCATTGGCGCTTTACCCCGCCCGTATTCCTACGAAAACTTTGCCCTGGTTTTCCGGTAAAGCGCAGCATCCCTTCCTGATCGAACTTGGATGCGCGGCTTTTCAGACCGTTGCGCCGGTAACAAGATTTTTCGCAGGTGCATTATGGTTGAGGTGTAGCGGGCACCGCAAGAAGGTTTGCCCCCTGCGTAACGCTCGGCGACATCGCCGCACCCAACGTCCACCACGATGCCGACCGGCTCGCGCTTCATCGGGTTCTTTGGGCAATCGCTGCGCCCATGTGGGCCGCGCGCGCTTGCCATGTGTCGATCCGACGATGGGAAGAGCGCGATATGCCGAAATCGAGCAGCCACGCCTTTGGCGCAAAGACGTACTACCGACCGATCGAGGCGGCCGTCCGCTGGTGCGGTCTCCTGCGCTTCGAGCAGCGTATTCTGGAAGCGCTGGAGCAGCGTGCCATGCCGGAGCCCGGCGAATTCCCGCGCTGGCCGCTGCTGCGCCTGTATGCCGAGCGCATCTTCGACGCGCTGACGCATGGCGAATTGCCCGGTGGCAAGGCCGGCATCGTGCTGGACTCGCAGCGGCCGGCGCTCGACGACCCCGAGCTGACCGTGCGCCACGTGGACTTGAAAGCGTGGATGTCGCAGTTCTACCCCGGCGATCGGCCGGGGTTTTTGTTTGACGGCATCGAACGCGCGGTGCATCCGGCGGTGAGCGTGGACACGCTCAACATTCTGCTGGCCGATCGCGAAGCAGCGAAGTCGCAACTTGCCGAACTTGCCCTGGTGCATGAAACGCTGCGCACCGCGCACGAAGCACTGGCGAAGGAACATGCCACGCGCGCGGCCAACGACGAACAGGCGCGCGAGCCTGGCCTGCGCAGCGAGACGACTTACCTCAACATCATCGGCGGACTGCTGACGCTGCTGCTGGGCAATTCGCCGTCAGGCGCGGCCTATTCGTCGTTCCGCAGCATGGATGCCGTGGTCAGCGCGCTGATCGCACACCATGAGGGGCGGCCGGGTCTCAGCGAGCGGACGCTGTGGAGCAAGCTCGCGCAGGCGCGGCGCCACCTGGAGGCGTCGCGCTGACGACGCGGCCAGCATGATGCCGATGCGGCGCACTGCAATTGCAGTCGCTGCTTCTGCAATTGCAGTGATTTCGGCGACCGCGGTGTATTGAATACGAGGCACTTTCCGAACAGCGCCAGTGAGCGTCAAGGAGTGTCTCTCATGTCTTCGCAGACCACCGCGCCGGCAGTGCCGGCCGAGCACCGCATCCTGCGTCGCGCCGAAGTCGAGGCCAAAACCGGCTTCAAGCGCGCGCATATCTACAGCCTGATGAAAGAAGGCAAGTTCCCCAAGGCGCTGCGCTTGGGCGTGCGCGCCGTGGGCTGGGACTCGGCGGAGGTCGAGCAATGGATCGCCGATCGCCTCGATGAGCGCGCCTGACGCTTTTCCTCGGTACATGCCATTCAACCGGGAGAGGCCCATGCAGGTGGTGTCCATCATTTCGACCAAGGGCGGCGTCGGCAAGACCACGACGGCGGCCAACCTGGGCGGCTTCGCAGCCGACACCGGGCTGCGCGTGCTGCTGCTGGACCTGGACGTGCAGCCCACGCTGTCGAGCTACTTCACGCTGGCCGAGCGCGCGCCGGCCGGGATCTACGAGATGCTGGCCTACAACGAGCAGCGCGCCGAGCAACTGGTGTCGCGCACCGCGATCGAGCGGCTTGACCTGGTGCTCTCGAACGACGACCGCGGCGAGCTGAACACGCTGCTGCTGCACGCGCCCGATGGCAGATTGCGGCTGCGCCACCTGCTGCCCACGCTGGCGCCGCACTACGACCTGCTGCTGATCGACACCCAGGGCGCGCGCAGCGTGCTGCTGGAGATGGCGGTGCTGGCCTCGAACTTGGCGCTTTCGCCGGTGACGCCGGAAATCCTCGCGGCGCGCGAGCTGCGGCGCGGCACGCTGCAACTCATCGAGGACATCGCGCCGTACCGCCACCTCGGCATCGAGCCGCCGCCGCTGCACCTGCTCATCAACCGCGTGCATCCGGTGTCGTCGAATGCGCGGCTGATCCAGCAGGCGCTGCGTCAGGTATTCCAGGAGCAGCCTGGCGTGCGCGTGCTGGACACCGACGTGCCGGCGATTGAAGCCTATCCGCGCGCCGCGACGCGCGGACTGCCGGTGCATCGGGTGGAATACCGCCAGCCGGCGGGCCGCACGGCACCTGCCGCATTGGAGACCATGCGCGCGCTGGCCGGCGAGCTGTTCCCGGCGTGGCAGGAGCGCTTTGCGCTCGTCACCGGCCGAGGCGACGCGGGAGGGGCCGGCCATGGCCAGCGCACATGACCTGGCCCGCGGCCACAAGCGGCTGCGAGGGCTGATCGAGTTCGCCCTGGGAGAAGGTTGGAAGGTGGTGCGCACCCGCGGCGGGCACCTGCTGTTCACGAAGCAAGGCTGCGCGCCGATCTACACCAGCTCGACGGCGAGCGACCACCGCGCCGAGCGCAACGCCCGTGCGCAGCTTCGCCGCGCCGACCGACAGGCGGCCCAGGGTGTTGCAGCATCTCAGGAGAATGGCCGTGGCTGACCTGACGCCGCAGGACATGGCCGCCAATCTGCTGGCCTCGGGCTTCGAGCGCAACGGCCCTTCGGTCGCGGCCCTGAGCGACCCCATCGCCGACACGCCGATGGTGGTGACGCTGGACCAGTTGCGCCCCTACGACCACGACCCGCGCGTGACGCGCAACCCGGCCTACGAGGACATCAAGGCCTCGATCCGCGAACGCGGGCTCGATGCGCCGCCCGCGATCACGCGCCGGCCCGGCGAACCGCACTACATCATCCGCAACGGCGGCAACACGCGCCTGGCGATCCTGCGCGAGCTGTGGAGCGAGACGAAAGACGAACGGTTCTTCCGCATCCCCTGCCTGTTCCGCCCGTGGCCGCAGCGCGGCGAAGTGGTGATGCTGACCGGGCACCTGGCCGAGAACGAGTTGCGCGGCGGGCTCAGCTTCATCGAGCGGGCCTTGGGCGTGGAGAAGGCGCGCGAGTTCTACGAGCAGGAAATGGGGCGGGACAGCGGCCAGCCGCTGTCGCAGAGCGAGCTGGCGCGGCGGCTTACGGCCGATGGCTTCCCGCTGCCGCAGTCGCACATCAGCCGCATGCAGGACGCCGTGCACTACCTGCTCCCGGCGATCCCCACGCTGCTGTACGGCGGGCTCGGCCGGCATCAGGTGGAACGGCTCGCGGTGCTGCGCAAGGCCTGCGAACGCACCTGGGAGCGGCATGCCCTGAGGCGCAACCTGTCGATGGACTTCGCTACGCTGTTCCAGGACCTGCTGGCGCAGTTCGACACGCAGCCCGACAACTTCTCACCGCAGCGTGTGCAGGACGAGCTGGTCGGCCAGATGGCCGAGCTGCTGGAAGCGGACTACGACACGCTGAGCCTGGAAATCGACGACAGCGAGAGCCGGCAGCGCGCATTGACCAGCGATCCTGCGCCGCTGCAGGCGGCAAGACCTGCGGTGCCGGCCGGGCCACCGCGACCACCGTCACCGCCTTCGCTGCCGCCCGGCCCCTCGGTGCAGTCGTCGGAGCCTGGCCCTGGCCAGGCTGCGCAGGCCGGTTCCACGCCGGCCGCCAGCGACAAGGGCATGCAGCAGGATGACGAACGCCTGCAGGGTCACATCGTGTCCCCGGCCCCGACCACCGAACGCCTGCAATCCATCCAGCGCATGGTGGCCGATCAGATGGGCGACAAGCTGCCCGACTTCGAGGCCGACGCGCTGCGCGCGATCCCTGTGCAGGCGGGCGGGCTCTACCCCATCTCGGATGTCTGGTACATCGAGCCCGGCCTGGATGTGCCGGATCGGCTGCGGGTGCACATCGCACAGTTCGCGCGCGAGATCGCCGAGGAAGCCGACGTGGCCGGGCAGGTCGAACCCAGCGAAGGCGGCATGGGCTTCGTCTGCGTGGCGCCCCCGGCGGTGCGCGCATTGCCTCCGTTCGCGTGTGCGGTGCTGACCTTGCTGCATGCGCTGTGCGCCGCGCCCCGACCCGCCCCCGGCTTCGATGGCGCCCGGCTGGCCGACGACCTTGCGGCCTTGCTGCATGGCGGCGGCGCATATCCGCGCCTGAGCGATGCCGGGCTGGTAAAGCTGTTCCGGCTGCTGCGCATGGCGCGCCGGCTGCTGGATCTGGAGACCGGCGCGGCCTTCAGCAACCCCGGCCACGGCGCCTGAGCAGAGGCCATCATGTCGGCACCGCATCCGCTCAACCAGGCCGTCATCGCACAGGCGCTGCACGACCTGCGCAATGGGCAACTGCGGCGCTGCAAGGCGATGGGCTTCGGCGAGGAGGAGCTGGACGCGCTCAAGCACCCCGAACTCGTGAGCATGCTGGTGAACGCCACGGTGTCGTGGTGTTCGGTGTCGGTGAACCGCGATGTGCTGAAGCGGCTGCTGAGCCAAGTGCACGACGTGGAGCGAGAGATCGCGACGGTCGACCGCATGCTGCGCCTGGGCGCCAGCACGGAGATGGTCAGCCGCTTCTACGGGCTTACGCACCAGGAGGTGGCCCTGCGCCGCGACATCCTCGGCCTGCCCAAGCGCAAGGGGCGGCATCCGGTGCTGGACGAGGCGCAGGACACGGCGCTGTGGAAGCAGTGGAAGGCCGGCGTCATGGAGCGCGGCATCGCGCTGGACGATGAGGTGGCGATGCTGACGCTGACCATGGACCTGGCCGAGACCTTGAACCTGCCGATGTCGGTGATCTGGTCGGCGATACGCAACTGGATCGACCAGGGGCTGGTGTAGGCCATGGCGACCGGCGGCGCACCCCGGCGCGATGGCCCCGTGGCGCTGTCGGCACTGTTCGACGACGCGCTGCGGGAACTGGTGCCACGGGCACCACCGACACCGCCAGCCCCGCGCGGCGCTGCTGCTGCATTGCCGGCCGCGCCGGTCAGCGACGGCTTCCTCTACAGCGGCAACCGGCACGAGAGCGTGCCGCGTGCGCTGTTCCTCGACCGGCGCCTGACGCCGCTGGAGCGCAACGCCTGGCAGGTGCTCCGCCTGCAGCTCCAGAGCGACGGCGTGACGGCGTTCCCGACCTACGACCAGCTTCGCCCCTACCTCGCCTCGATGCCCTGCGCGGCGCAGGCCTCGCACGAGACCGTGGCGCGCGCCTTGACGCTGCTGCGGCTGACGCGCTGGCTGAGCCTGGTGCGACGGCGCCGCGACCCGAAGACCGGGCGCATCCTGAGCAACCTCTACGTGCTGCACGACGAACCGCTGACACCCTTCGAGGCGATGCAGCTCGACCCCGACTACCTCGGCCTGGTCAGCCAGGCGCTGACCCATGCGGCGAAGGCGGTGCAGATCGTCGGCATGAACACCCTGCGCGAGATCGCCGAAGACCCGATGCTCAACGGCCGCACGCTGCCCACGCGGCTGCAGGTGCTGGCACAGCGCATGGCGCGCAACGAATGGGCGGACGCGAGTTATCCACAAGCGCCTGTGGATCACGAATCCGAAGAAGGCCAGGACGGCCTGCTTCGGAATCTCGAAGGCCCGTCTTCGGAATCCGAAGCAGGGCTGAAATCCGCGCCAGACGGCTCACTTCGGAATCCGAAGGAGGACCGTACTGTACGTATGGATCGTATAAATCAAGTACGTACAGTACCGCGCGCGAAGTCGTTGCAGCACCTGCGCCTGCCCGAGCGCCTGCTGCGCTTGAAGGACGAGCAGCAAAGCGGCGCGATGGTGGCCTTGCAGCAGGTGGACGAGTCGCTGCGGCAGGCGGTGTTGGACGAATGGGATGCGCGCTGCCGCAAAAGCGCGGTACGCAACCCGGCCGGCTATCTGTTCGGCATCATCCAGAAGGCGATGCGCGGCGAGTTCAAGGCCTGGGCCGGCGAAGGCGGTTCGCCATCGACGCCGCCTGCGCCGCCGCCACGGCCAGCCGCACCGGCACCGTCTGCACCGCCACCGCCCGCGCCGAACGGCCCTGGCCGCGAGGCAGCGCGGGCCTACCTGGCGAAACTGCGTTCAACCCTGGGCGATTCCTGAGCAGCTATCCCCAGGGGATAGCTGGGACACGAAGCCTTCCAGGCATCGGCTTCGGTTCTGTCATGCGTCGCACGGTCGCAGCCCGGCGCGGACCTATCCCCTGGGGATAGACGGAACACGCGACCTTCCGGGGCGACAACCGGGAGCGCACCCGCTGCGGTTTGTTGACTGACGCCCTTCCGGGCGATGCCGATGCTGGCGGCTCGTTCCCGTACCGCGAGTCGTCACCATGGCCAATGAATCCCAGCCGCCCCTGCAGTTGAATCTCGGATCGCTGCGCAGCGCGATGTCGCTGACGCTGCACACCCACCACGCTTCACGCATCTGGCATGGCCGAGCGCCTGCCGAGGGCCGGCCCGGGATCATCGGCCTGAACGGCTACATCAGCGTGATGAACAAGATGAAGCGCGGCGCCGAGCAGGACGATCCCTACTCGGATTTCTGGATGCTGCGCATCGAGGACAAGCTGACGCAGACCAAGGACAGCTTGCAGGCGCTGCGTGAGCAGGTGGACCAGGCGCTGGCCGACGTGCCGCCCGCGCTGTCGCTGGGCGAGAACATGAACGTGCAGCCCGTGAAGCTGCCGCTGTTCGTCAATGCGCAGCTCGGCTTCATAGCGGTGTACCTGCTGGCCGACTACGACGACCTGGCCCGCAAGCTGATCCTCGCCCACCACACCGCGCTGATCGACCGCAGCACGCTGGAACGCTGGCTCAACGACGGCGCGCATGCGCTGCGCAGCCTGTTCTCGCTGGCACAGCAGTACCGCTACTCCGGCGCGACGCGCGACGACTTCGCCTCGAAGAACGCGGTGGCGCGGGCGGCGCTGGAGAAGTTCGGCGAGTTGCCGCAGGACGTGCTCGAAGGCACGCGCCGCTCGCGCTTTGCGCCACCGATCGCACGGCGGTCGGGCAAGCCTGGTAAAGCCGCGGATGCCGCACCCAGCGCTGGCGCAGCCGACGTGGCGGACGACGACCACGACCATGACGGCGAAGGCACGAAGGCATGACAGCATCGTCTTCCAACGGCCAACCGGCGCGCTTCCTGCCGCTGGAACAGGCGGACTTCCAGCGCCTGGAACACGGCTCCTACCTAAAAGGCCTTTTACAGCCTTTTAAAGGTAAGGGGAGTCTGGAGGCCTGGGCCAACCAGTGCACGGCGCTGCGCGACGACTTAATCGGGCTGGCGCAGCGGCGCGTGCTGCAACAGGCGCGGGCCTACCCCTTCTCGCTGCTCGACGTGCAACTGGCCCAGCAGACCACTGGCGCAGGCACGACCTTCCTGCGCTGGCGCAACCACGACCGTTCTTCCATGGGCGTGGCGCTGTGGGAATCGCTGCTCGACCGCCCGGCGACGCCGGCCTCGCTGATCGACGACCTGTACGCGATGGAGCTGCAGCGCATCGCTTTGAACATGCAGATCAGCCTCCTTCACACGCTGGGCCGCCAGGCCCAGGAGTGCGCCAGCAAGGCCGCGCAGGCCGAAGCGGCTTACCTGCGACGTGTCCACGGGCATGCCGCGTCGGTTCCATCCACCACCCCCAAGGAGTCTCCATGAGCACGCACTTCGTCGGCGAGGGCAACATCGGTTCCGCGCCGGACTATCGCGAATTCCCTAACGGCAACGACGAGCCGCGCCGGCTGCTGCGCCTGAACGTCTACTTCGACAACCCGATCCCAAAGAAGGACGGTGAATTCGAGGACCGCGGCGGCTTCTGGGCGCCGGTGGAGCTGTGGCACCGCGACGCCGACCACTGGAAAGACCTGTACCAGAAGGGCATGCGCGTGCTGGTAGAAGGCCGCACGGTGAAGGACGAGTGGGAGGACGCCGACGACAACGAGCGCACGACCTTCAAGATCGAGGCCCGCCGCATCGGCATTCTGCCGTACCGCATCCAGGCCGTGACCCTCAGCGCCAGGACGCTGGAACCCGAGGCCGCAGTACCGCCGCCGAAGGAGACCAAGGGGACGAAGGCGTCGAAGGAAACCAAGGCCAAGGGCTGATTCCCCGCAGGGGGCGGCTGTAGCAACCGTCAGACGCCCGCCATGCACCAGCTATCCCCAGGGGATAGCTCCAGGGTGTTCCACCGGGTTCCAGCCGCCCTCCCGAAACGACGCTCCCGCTGCGCCAGCCGTTGCGGCTTCGCGCATGCCGCTGCGGCAACGCATCGCCTGCCGATCACAAAGCGGTGTCTGCGCCAATCGGCTTCCTTGCTGCCGTCATCCGCTGGCCCGGCCAAGCTGGGGCCATCCGATGACCGCACACTTCCAAGGAGGCTTCATGCGCGTGTTCCTGTGCGAGAAGCCGTCCCAGGGCAAGGACATCGCCCGTGTGCTGGGCGCCGGCCAACGCGGCAACGGCTGCTACAGCGGTGCGGGTGTCGTCGTGACCTGGTGCATCGGTCATCTGGTCGAAGCGGTTCCGCCCGAAGGCTACGGCGAGCAGTACAAGCGCTGGGGCATCGAGCAACTGCCTATTCTTCCCGAGCGTTGGCGTGTCGAGCCCAAGGCGGCGACCGCGGCGCAGTTCAAGGTCGTGCAGCAGCTCGTCGCCAAGGCGGGCGAACTGGTGATCGCGACCGACGCCGACCGCGAGGGCGAGATGATTGCCCGCGAGATCATCGAGCTGTGCGGCTACCGCGGCCCGATCCAGCGCCTGTGGCTGTCGGCGCTCAACGATGCGTCGATCCGCAAGGCCCTGGGCACGCTCAAGCCGTCCGCCGAGACGCTGCCGCTTTACTTCTCCGCGCTCGCCCGATCGCGTGCCGACTGGCTGATCGGGATGAACCTGAGCCGCCTGTTCACGTTGCTCGGGCGCCAGGCCGGCTACACCGGCGTGCTGTCGGTCGGGCGCGTGCAGACACCGACGCTCAAGCTGGTGGTGGACCGTGACCGCGAGATCGCGCGTTTCGTTTCGGTGCCGTTCTGGGCCATCGAGGTTGCACTCTCACATGCGGGCCAGTCCTTCGTCGCAAGCTGGACGCCGCCGCAGGGCAGCACCGACGACGCCGGCCGCTGCCTGCAACAGCCGGTGGCGCAGCAGGCTGCCGAGCGCCTGCGCGCGGCCGGTGCCGCCCAGGTGCTGTCGGTGGAAACAGAGCGCGTGCGCGAAGGGCCGCCGCTGCCGTTCGACCTCGGCACGCTGCAGGAGGTGTGCTCGAAGCAGTTGGGTCTGGACGTGCAGGAGACGCTGGACATTGCCCAGGCGCTGTACGAGACGCACAAGGCGACCACCTATCCGCGCTCGGACTCAGGCTACCTGCCCGAGAGCATGTTGGCCGAGGTGCCCACCGTACTCGACAGCCTGCTCAAGACCGACCCCGGCCTGCGCCCGCTGATCGACCGCCTGGATCGCCAGCAGCGTTCGCGGGCCTGGAACGACGGCAAGGTCACGGCGCACCACGGCATCATTCCCACGCTGGAACCGGCGAACCTCTCGGCGATGAGCGACAAGGAGCTGGCCGTCTACAGGCTGATCCGCGCCCACTACCTCGCGCAGTTCCTGCCGCACCACGAATTCGACCGGACGGTGGCGCAGCTTACGTGCGGCGGGCAGTCGCTGGTCGCGGTCGGTAAGCAGATCGCGGTGGCCGGATGGCGCCAGGTACTGGCGGCGCCGGAGCCCGACGACGCGGACGGCGAGGAAGCGCAGCGCGGCCAGGTGCTGCCGGCGCTGCGTGCTGGAGCTTCCTGCCAGGTCGGCCAGGTCGATCTGAAGGCGTTGAAGACGCTGCCGCCCAAGCCCTACACGCAGGGCGAGCTGGTCAAAGCCATGAAGGGCGTCGCCAAGCTCGTGACCGACCCACGCCTGAAGCAGAAGCTCAAGGACACCACGGGCATCGGCACCGAGGCCACGCGCGCCAACGTCATCAGCGCCTTACTGGCACGCGGCTATCTTGTGAAGAAGGGCCGTGCCATCCGCGCATCGGATGCGGCTTTCACGCTGATCGACGCGGTGCCGGCGGCCATCGCCGATCCGGGCACGACGGCGGTGTGGGAGCAGGCGCTGGACATGATCGAGGCCGGCCAGATGACGCTGGACACCTTCATCGCCAAGCAATCGGCCTGGGTCGCCCAGCTCGTGCAGCAGTACCGCGGCGCAACGCTCCCCCTCAAGCTGCCGCCCGCGCCGAGCTGCCCGCAGTGCGGCGCCCCGATGCGCCAGCGCACTGGCAAGAACGGCGCGTTCTGGTCGTGCAGCCGCTACCCGGACTGCAAGGGCACGGAGCCGGTCGAAACCGCGACAGGCAAGCCCGCAGCGCCAAGCCCGCGGCGTCGGTCTCCGAAGGCGAGCTGACGCCCACGTTTCCCTCTGCCACGCCGGCTGCTGCCGACGGCGGGGCAAACCTCCCGCACCCCGCGGGACTCCCCAGCGCGCGTTCCCTTCTGCAACGGTGTGCGCGTCCTGCAGGCCCATCACGGCCTGCTGGGCGAGAAGGTCATTTCTCCCCGGATCGCGTTCGCCGCGGTTCCCCTGATCGAGGTGCTTCCGCCGATACGCGAGCGGTCTCCTGACGCCTTGGTGTGCAAAACTGCGAGGCGCCAGGAGACCGCTTGCGGTCGACGGTATTCGGTGCCGGTGCCCGCCGGCGGAACAACGGGCTCCCTTTGTGTGTGGATGCACGCCAGAGGATTCCGGCCCCCAGCCACGAAACGGGCCGGGTGAGATTGCTGACGCAGCGAATGGCTTTGACGATGGCCTGGCCTGCTTGCAGCCCACAGGTGGATTGATTTCTCTCCAGCCGAAGCCTTGCGAGGCTTCGGCGCCTTTGTCGTGGGCGAACGGAATCGTGCATCGCTGCTCTTGCCAGCGCTCGGCCCAAACTGGACGGCGTTCGGTTCCGTTTGATCAGCGACGGAGTGCCGCCGCGCTTTCATTCTTCCCGCATGTGTCGCTGACGGTCGTCAGCACCATGCCCTGGCAGCCCCGGTCCTCAAGGCTGCAACGCGGTTCGCCGCGTTGACCGATCCAGTCCGCTTCGCACCGACCACCGCGGACGCGCGTCGCCACGACGCGGGTGCTTTTCATGTTCAACCCTTCGGGAGGTATCCGCTCCCGTCAGGGCGTGGTGCTCCCGGTCTTCAACCAACAGGAGAAAACCATGTCCCTTGCGCTCGCATCGGCACCTTTGAGTGCTGAACAGGCCCGAGCCGAATCCATCGGCTACCAGGCCCTGGCCTGCGTCGGCAAGCGCCTGCCCCTGCAAGTGCTGTGCAGCGCAGCCGGCCACTACATCGGCACCGCCGATGCGGACGGCCCGGTCTCGCGGGAGTCGGTCAGCTACTTCCGCTCGCACCACGCCGCCGAGCACGCCCTGCAAACGGGCCGCTGGCAGCAGCGCCTCCACCCGTGATGTCCAACCACCAGGAGCCCATGTCATGAACCGTGCCCTGCCTCAAGAGGTACTTGATCAGATCGAGCTGGAACACCAGCACTTCGCCGCCGCGCCCCAAGCCTTCTTCGAGGCGTGGAAACGCGGCGTCGACATCGCCGGAGCCGAATGGTTCGGCGACGGCACCCGCGAAGGCCTGCAGCGTGCCACCACCAAGTGGGATCTGCGGCCGAAGCTGCTGATGCTCAACGATGCCCTCGGCGTCCTGAGCAGCGGCCAGCGGATGTTCCTGTCCGCGATGGTGAGCTTCTACAACGCCCGCGAGGGCGGTGCGATGCTCAAGCGTTGCGGCTTCGAGGGTCTGTCCGACCTGGGCGGCCTCGACCTGGAACGGCGCAAGGTCGTCGCCGACCTGACGCTGAACTACAACGGCTGGTGAGCCGCGCTGCGGCCTGCCGACGTTCTTCTTTTCTTCCCACCCCACGAGGGACATGCGTCCCTGCATGGGGCCATGTCCCTCCTTTTCTTGAAAGGAGTGATTCATGTCCCCTGACTTTTCCATCGGTCTGCTCGTGACCGACGACGACATCGATGCGGTCATCCTTGAAGGCTGGCCGGCCGACGTGCGCAAGCCGCGCATCGTGGTGTTCGACTACGCCGGCAATGATGTGCCCGACGAGTATGTGCTGCATGTCAGCAGCGGAACCCCGAATACCGGATTGACCGGGCGCGAGGTGTTCCCGGTCGAGTACGGACCCGACTGCCGCTACCCATCGCCCGCTGAAGTCCTTTCGGTGCTCGATGCACCTAAGCCGGCCGGAAAACCTTCCGCGCTGAGCATCGCCCGCAACGTGCACCAGAGCATCCTCAACCTGGATGCGCGGCTGGATCGCCTGGAGCAGGCGCCGACCGGCGACGACTACAACCGCCTGTACCAGCTTGCGAATGGCGGCCTGCTCGACCTGTTGAAGGCGCTGGGCGACCCGTCCTCTACCGCTGCCGGCTGACCGGCTGCCACTTCATCCACCCGCTGGGGTTCAATCCCCAGCAGGGGATTGCCTCGGCCATCCCCTGCTGGAGAAATCCCATGTCCTACTCGAACAACAATCCCTTTGTCCGCGGCTACGACGGCCTGTCCGTCCAGCGGCTGCTCGCCATCTCCTACGACGACGACTGCCCGCTGACCTACCTGCCGCTGCATCCTTCGCAGTCGAATCTGCCGGACAGCCAGGTCGAACGGCGGGCCTGCATCTTCTCGGACGACTTCGTGCTGATCACCGAGGACCAGGTGGTCCCCAACGAGTTGCAGGCGCAATGCCGCAGCCACGGGCTCGCCCGCAACGTGGTCTATGCCGTGATGGCCGAGGAAGACGGCAAGCCACTGCACGTGGGCGACACTTACTCCGAAGAAGCGGCGCGGGAAGTCGTGCGGCGCCTGCGCTATGAAACCGGCTACTACAGCCGGTGCTGGGAAATCAGCAGCGCGCACCTCGACGCCGACGCACACCGCTTCCTCGCCGAACTGGCGGACATCGCCACGCCGACGCTGTTCCTGTTCGTCGCCTTCCGCATCCCGTACGGCCCGGCCATCGGGTTGAAGCTGATCGCCACGCCCTGGACCGACGAGAACCTGCGCGCGGTCGAAGGCATCACGGCCAAGCGGCTGATGCAGGAGCATCGCAAGAAGGGCATGCCGGAATCCCTCATGCACGTGCTGCACCTGGCCGCGCTCGCCGACGTGCGCATGCTGGTCTTCGATGCCGATGCGCAGGTGCTGGACGGCCTGCCGATCTACGACGACTGACACCACCTTTCGAGCCCCCACGCGGGGCTCGTATTCTTTCTGGACGAAGCCGGTGGACGCGCAGTGCCGATTCCCCCGCGTCGCTGGCCCACGCCTGACGCACGCTGCTCGCATGTTCGCTGGCGTTGCCGGCAAGCATGCCCAGGCAGTCGAGACCTTCGAGGCTGCGGCACGGTTCGCCGTGCTGGTTGCTATTCCTTCTCCGGGCGCATGTCGCGTCCATCCACCTCACCCCCAAGGGACACACCTCCCTTGCGGGCGGAAGTCCCTTGGTTGCCACAAGGAGTCTTCCATGGATACCCAAGCCATCCGCGCACAGATGCCGACGCTGGTTCGCGGCCACGTGCCTTCCAACGTCCGCAGCTTCAAGTTCAACATCTTCGACGGCCAGCCCAAGGTTTCGACGCTGGGCTTCCACGTTGATCCCAAGCCCTTCGAGGGCAAGGTCATCGCCACCACCGACGAGGCCATCGTCGTCAAGACGGGGCGGGCCGAGTTCGCGGTGCTCGACAAGGCCCTCGTCACCGACGTGCCCGACGAAGGCGCCAAGGTGCAGGTCGAACCGTATGCGCGGCGCCGCTTCGACGGCTTGCGCGCGGATACGCCCGAGGAGAGCACTGAGTTCACCGCCGACGGCCAGCCGTACACGGTGAAGCGGCTCATCCTGGGTTCCGCGCCGGCCAAGCTGCCGATCCCCGAGCCGCAGTGCCCCGAGCTGCAGGAGCTGATCCACCAACTGGAGCAGTTGCCCGCGCCCGATGGATTCCGCCGCATCACGCACCTGCTGGTGGATGCCGGCGCGCGGGACTTCACGGTGGTCGATCCGAGCCCCAGCAACATCATCGCCACGCCGCCGGCCATCGGCTTCACCGTCGCTTCGGCGAAGTTCCAGGGGCGCGTCACCGTGCTCTACGAACGCGGCCTCGACACCTACGCGGTGGAGCTGCATCGCGAAGGCGAGCTGGTCGAGCGGGTCGATGAAGTGTTCTTCGACACCTTGGGCCAGGTGCTGGAGCGGCTGATCGACGACGGGAGCTGGCGCCTCATCCGCGTACAGCGCCTGTCCGGTCGCAAGCCCGTCCAGCACTGATCCCCTCACGTCCCCAAGCGGCTTCCCGTCCTCGCGGCGGGAAACCTTCTTCCTTCACCGTTGGAGACCACTTCCATGACTGTTCGATTCAAAGGCACCGAGCTTCGGCCCGTGCTTGCCGAGGCGGCGGCCAACCAGTGCCGCGTCATCCTGGTCAAGGACCAGGGCGTGTATTTCATGGCCGAGCACGGCGAGAGCCGGCCCGATGGGCGGCGCAAGACCATCGCCTACGCCGTGGGCTGCAACCCCGATGTCGATGCGTTCGACGACTGGTGGGAACTGGCGCGCGCCGAATTCGGCGGCGACGACTTCGGCGAGTTCTTCGCCCTGCAGGAACGGGTCCTCACCCGTATCCTGCACAGCGAGGACGACCTCGAAGTGTCGGCCACGGTCACGCACCTGTCGATGCAGGCGGTATCCGCTGCACCGGCCGGCCACTGACCGTACTGCTTCCCAGCCCCCTTCACGGGGGCTTCTCTTTATCTCGTGCCGCGGCCCATGGCCGCATCGCACGCGCTCGTCTCCAGTCCGGCTCGGGCCGCTCACGCCGGCATCTGCCGGTGCCACCGCCTGGTGACGCCTGCATGCGAGACCCGTTCAAGATCGAGCAACCGACCTGCATCAGCTTCAGCGGCGGCCGCACCAGCGCGTACATGCTCTGGCGCGTGCTGCAAGCCAACGGCGGCCTGCCCGCAGATGCCGTCGTCTGCTTCGCCAACACCGGAAAAGAAGTGGAAGCCACCTTGCGCTTCGTGCGCGACTGCGCCGAGCACTGGCAAGTGCCGATCCACTGGCTGGAGTACCGGCCCATCGAACCGGGCTTCGTGGTGGTGGACTTCGATACCGCCAGCCGCGCGGGCGAGCCCTTCGAGATGCTGGTCCGCAAGCGGCAGTACCTGCCCAACCCGGTGGCGAGAGGGTGCCACTAATGCGGACAGCCGCCGGTGCCGATTGCCGCTCGCGCGGGCGCGCGCCTGGCGCCACGCTGCCGCCATGTTCCGCTGACGCCCGTCAGCAGCATGCCCAGGCAGTCTCGATCTTCAAGACTGCGACGCGGTTCCGACCGCGTTGATCAACCAGTTCGCTCCGGCATCCCAGCGCGAACAGCCATCGGTTCTCCCGATGGTGATGCCACCCAAGCTGTTCCTTCAACCCACGCGGGGGTTCCACACCTTCCCCGCCTTGGGTCGGGTGTGTCTCCGCCTCATTGTTCTCAGGAGATTCACCATGACCACTTCCACCGACAAGTCCTACTTCGACCTGCACATCACCGGACTCGGGTATCTCAATCGCATCCGCGAAGTGAAGCCCAAGAAAGGCGATGCGTTCCTGGCCTGCGACATCGCGGCGCTCAACGGCCCCAGCGATGACGTGGCCTACGTGCGTTTCGACACGCGCGTCTCGGGCTCCGAAGCGCAGCACCTCGTGCGCCGCTGCATCCAAGCGGTCGATGCCGAGAAGAAAGTGATGATCGGCTTCCGTCTGGGCGACCTGTGGGCCGACACCTTCACCTACTCCAAGGGCAAGCGTGCCGGCGAGCAGGGGGTGAGCTTCAAGGCCCGCCTGCTGTTCGTCAGTTGGATCAAGGTCGACGGCAAGCTCGTCTACAAGGCCGAGCCCAAGCCGACCGATGCCGACCAGCGCGACGAACGCGACGTGCGTAACACGGATGTCCCCGCGACGTTCGCTGAGCCGCAAGCCGCTGCGTTCGAGCCCGCCAGGCCCGCCGCCGAAGCTGCCGACGAAGCCACTGCCGATGCGCCTGCATTGGAAGTTGCCGAGTCGTTCTGATCCGCAAGGCCCCGACTCTGAATTGAGTCCGGGGCTTTGTCTTCTCCCACTCGCGTGCGCATGCGACCGTCGCCATGACGGCCGTGTGCGTGATCGCAGCTTCGTCCGCAGGAGTTCTTCATGATCACCATTCCCGGCCAATTGGCCATCAAGACCATCCACGGCCGTAACGGCGACTTCAACGTCGGGCGCCTTGCGACCTCCATCGGCGAGTTCGTCGTGAAGAACGCCGAACTCGACCAGTACGCCGAAGGCAAGTACGAGGGCGATTTCGCCATCGCGGAGATTCGCCCGTCCACGTACACCGCCAACGGCCGCATGGTCATTGAGATCCGCGCCCTCCTGGGTGGGATGACTTTGTCCAACATCGACGCCCTGAGCCGTGACGACGCCCGCCGGCTGAGTCCGCAGGAAGTCGATCCGATCGACGAGGAAGCGCAGACCGCCACGCCGACGCCGACGACCGCCCCCAAGGCGGCCGGCCGGAAGAAGGCGCGCAGCTCGCGCGACCCGCTGGTCGATACCACGCCGTTCGGCAGCGAGCCGGCTGCTGCGTCTGCCGAGGCTACGGCCCATGCGGACGACGACGGCGACGCGGCGCTGTTCGGCACACTCTGGCCGCTGGGCGATGTCGTCAAGCTCGATGCCACCGTGGATCGGCGCGTGCTGCGTCAGCAGCGCGACCGCCTCGGCGACCTGGGCTACGAGTTCGCTCCGCTGTCCCAGGACTGGCACCTCACCAGGGTCTGATCCCATCGCCATTTCACGCCGCATGCCTGCGGCTTTCCACCACCCGCCGGGGCTCCTTCCCCGGCGGGAGGACTCCGGCCCTTTCTCACAGGAGTCATTCCATGGGCTGGACATTCGTTCGATTGACGCGCGATCAGTTGATCCGCGAGCTGACCGCAACCGAGGAAACCGAGCGGTCGCGCAGTGAGGTCATCGACCACACGCTGGTCGGCAACGTGCTGTGGACGGTGGCGCGCGTCACCGCCAAGCAGGCCGGCGTCCTGGGTCTCGCACCCGGCGAGTCGGCCACCTTGATCGGCTGCCATCTGCTGGAAAGCGAGGGCCGCGAATGGGGCTACAAGTTCCTGGTCGAGGCCGAGCACCCGTACTACTACTCGTGCCCGCTGCGCTATCTCGACATGGCGCCGCAGCGCTGCGCCACCTGGCGCGCAAGGGTGCATGCCTTCCACCAGCAGCCGACGCGCAAAGCGGCCGGCGATGCAGCCACCGACTGAGGCGAACATGGACACCCTCATGTCGTCCTTGCCGCCCGAGCTGCTTCGCTTCGTCGAAGACCAGTTGGCCAACAACGAGGTTTCCGACGACGACGAACTGCGCGAGCACTTCATCGCCAACGGCCTGAGCGAAGAACAGGCGTGGCAGGCACTGACCTACCGCGCGCTGTACCTGCGACACGTCTTTCTCGACGGCTTCACGCCGATCCTCAAAGGCCAGGAAGCGCTTTGCTTCAACCCGCACAGCCGCGGCTGGGAGCCGGTTCCGAACCCATAGGCCGGCCTTCACGCGGCGCACTTCTTCATCCCTTTCATCAGGCCCTGTTCAGCAGGGCTTTTCTTCGTCCTACGCAATCGCACGCATCCGGCCTCGGCCGCTGGATGCCGATTGCTCCATTCCGCAAGGAGATCATCATGCAACTCGCATCTCGCTTCGCCCCTCGTTCCCCGGTGCTGCGCGCCGACCATCCGTTGTCGGACGATCAGATTCGCACCGTGGCCCCATCCATCTTCGCGGACACCCCGCACGAAAGCCGCTCCGAACGGTACAGTTACATCCCCACGGCGGCTGTGCTGACCGAACTGCGCAGAGAAGGTTTCCAGCCGTTCATGGTGTGCCAGACCCGCGTGCGACACGAGGATCGCCGCGACTACACCAAGCACATGCTGCGCCTTCGCCACGCCAGCCAGATCAACGGCGCCGAGGCGAACGAGATCATCCTGCTCAACTCGCACGACGGCACCAGCAGCTACCAGATGCTCGCGGGCATGTTCAGATTCGTCTGCCACAACGGCCTGGTGTGCGGCGACACCTTCGCCGACGTGCGCGTGCCCCACAAGGGCAACGTCACCGATCACGTGATCGAAGGCGCCTACGAGGTGCTGCACGGCTTCGAGCGCGTGCAGGACTCGCGCGACGCCATGCGCGTCATCACCCTCGACGACGGCGAGGCCGAAGTCTTCGCCAGGTCGGCGCTGACCTTGAAGTACGACGAGTCGGGCAAGGCCTTGCCCATCACGGAGACGCAGATCCTGCGGCCTCGTCGTTTCGACGACAACCGTGCCGATCTTTGGTCGGTCTTCAACCGGGTTCAGGAGAACCTGGTCAAGGGCGGCCTGACTGGCCGTGCCGCCAACGGGCGCCAGCAGCGCACGCGACCCGTTCAGGGCATCGACCAGAACGTCCGGCTCAACCGGGCGCTTTGGCTGCTCGCGGATGGCCTGCGTCAGCTCAAAGCCTGACCCACAAGCGGATCGTGCCTCGCGGCATGGTCCGCTTTTTCTTTGGCGGCGCTGTGCTGCCAGCGCACCACGTTCAGTTTGGTTCGGTGTAACCCTAATGCGGCAATTCGCTGCCGCCGCGAAAATTGCGGTTCGACTGCATACCTCCCTGGCTTTTCCTCCCTGAGCCAAGCAGTCATCTTTGCCGCCTCGGTGTTCCCGGGGCGGTTTTCTTTTATGGCCGTCCTTCCAGGCCGCGGGCGATGCGCCAGCGCAAACAGGGTTGGACGCTGGGTCGGTTTTCCGCTCCCGCTGTAGGCGCACCTTGGCGCAGGCTATGTCCCATGTCCGTCGGCGTTGCCGACAACATGCCCAGGTAGTCCAGACCTTCAAGGCTACGGTGCGTTGCGACGCACGGTCTGATTCTTCACCACGACGCTCACCGCGTCTTCTTCCATCCCCCTGGGGCAGTGACTGCCCTCGCGGTTGGTGCTGTCTCCGCTCACTTCGAGGACATCACCATGCCTGCACCTTCTTCCCCCAAGACGCTCTATCGCATCGACGAATGCCCCGACCTGATGGCCGATGGCGTCGTCGGTGACGAGAACGGCAACCTGGTCTTCATCTCCCTCTGGGCGCGCGACACCGCCGTCCAGGAATTCCTGGCCCGCCTCACCCTGGGCCGGGACGAACAGGGACTGGATCAGTTCCACGTCATCACCGAGCAGGGCGCCAGCATCCCGGTCTTCGTCGGCAACGTCGAGAACCTGGAGAAACGCAGCGCACGCGCCTACCGGCGCACGCTGTTCGGCTCGCTGACCAACATCTGGCTGTTCGATCGGCGCTGCGTCAAACCCGACAAGGCCAACGCCAGCGCACTGGCGCTCCTGCCTCGCGATTCCACGCACCGGCTCGACCGGCTGTGGACGCTGGTGCGGGACACGTGCCCGCTGCCGCTTCTCGATCCCTGGCGCGACAGCGTACTGGAACTGCTGCAGGCGAAGTCGATGCTGACGCGCCTGCCGTTCGCCCTCGGGCCTCTGGAAGGCCATCGGCTCGCCATCGACGTGCCGACGCTGACCGAGGTGCTGGGCGGCCTGATCCGCAGCGGCGCGCTCGTCGGCGGCGCACCCGCCAGCCGCACCCCCTCGGCGCAACCGCTCGAAGCGGTGGCTTGAGGTTCCTTCACCGGACATGCACGCGCGCATGTCCGCATCCCTTCATCTTCAATGCCAGGAGATTCCCATGGCCCTCATGTTCCCGCGGCTCGCCCGCAACTTCGTCAAGAACGGGTACTTCCCCACGGATGAACCCACGCTCGAAAGAGCACTCACCGCACTGGCGCCCGCCGAGGCCTCGGCCGGGCCGCTGTGCATCCTCGATCCCTGCGCCGGCGAAGGCGTGGCGATCGCCGAAGCCGCGCACGCCCTCGGGCGCGAGCAGGTCCAGGCCTTCGCCGTCGAGTACGAGGCCGAGCGCGCACGCCATGCCCGGCAACTGGTCGATCGCTGCATCCACGGCGACCTGATGGACACACTGATCAGCCGGCAGAGCTTCGGCCTGCTGTGGCTCAACCCGCCGTATGGCGACCTGTCCAAGGACACCAACGGCAACGTCGGCTACCAGGGCCAGGGCCGCGCTCGGCTGGAAAAGCTGTTCTATCAGAAGGCGCTGCCGCTGTTGCAGTACGGCGGCGTGCTGATCTACATCGTCCCGCACTACGTGCTCGACGCCGAGCTGGTCGGATGGCTGACCCGGCACTTCGCCGAGTTGCGCATCTACCGCGCGGTGGACACGCAGTTCAAGCAGGTCGTGATCTTCGGTCGCAAGGTTCGCCAGCGCGACCAGGCATCGGAGTCTGTCAAGGCCACGCGCGCGCTGCTGCTGCAGATAGGTCTTGGCGACGCCGAAGCGGAAGAGCTGCCAGTCGAATGGCCGTTCCTGCCCTACACGGTGCCTGCCACGGCCGAGCCGGAGCACTTCTACCGCGTGACGATGGAGCCCGAGCAGTTCGCCGAGGAAGTCGGCCGACTGCAAGGGCTCTGGCCGACGCTCGACACGCACCTGGGCGCCGCGCAGCAGTCGCTGCGGTCCCCGGCGCGAGGTTTATCGCATTGGCATCTCGCCTTGGCACTCGCCGCAGGTGCGATCTCCGGAGTGGTGAAGTCCAAGACGGGCCGCGTGCTCGTCGTCAAAGGCGACACCCACAAGGAGAAGACCTTGCACACGGAGTACACCGAGCGCGACGACGGTTCCGTGGCCGAGACGCGCATCCTGACCGACAAGTTCGTGCCGGTCATCCGTGCCTGGGACATGACACCAGGCTCGCCGACCTGCGGCGAGGTGTTGACCATCCGCTGATCGCTGTTCCCTGACGGTCGCCGTCGATCTGTTCTTCCACTGCGGCTTCGCGCCGTTCTTCTCTTCCCACCCCGGGGCATGCCATCGCCCCGCAGGGGGAGGTGCATGCCCCATCTTCTTTGGAGCATCACCATGTCCCTCGATACCGAAGTCGTTCCCGCCGCTGATGGCACGCCCGTCCAGAGCGACGTGCTCGAAGCGACTGCTTCTCCCCTGGCGATGAGCCTTCAGGATTTCGTTGCCGAATTCGGCGACGAGCTGCTGGACTCGCTCAACCGCGCCAACCCTCCCGTCTACACCGGCCAGGCCCGGCCGCATCGCCAGCTCGTGCTGGCCAGTCTCAAGCGCAAGCTGTTCGGCGCGCAGGCCGAGGTGGTGCATGCCGTTACCGAGCTGCTGGCCGACCGCGGCGAACGCGCCGCGATCGTCAATGGCGAGATGGGCTGCGGCAAGACCACGGTCGGCATCGCCACGGCGGCCGTGCTGCACGCCGAAGGCTATCGCCGCACGCTGATCCTCTCGCCGCCTCACCTGGTCTACAAATGGCGCCGGGAAATCCAGGAGACGGTGGCCGGCGCCAAGGTCTGGGTGCTCAATGGCCCGGACACGCTGGTCAAGCTCATCAAACTGCGCGAGCAATTGGGCGTGCCGGTACGCGGCCAGGAGTTCTACGTTCTCGGTCGCGTGCGGATGCGCATGGGTTTCCACTGGAAGCCCGTCTTCAACGTGCGGCGCACGCGGCACGGCGAAGTGGGCGCATGCCCGGACTGCGGCCAGGTCATCACCAATCTCGACGGCGAGCCGATCAACCCGGTCGAACTCGAAGCCGAGGACTACCGCCGCCGGTGCAGCCATTGCGCCGCACCGCTGTGGACGCTGATGCGACCGCGGAGCCTGTCCGCCAGCGACCAGTCCACGGCCGTCTTCAAAGCCTTGCAGCGCATCCCGACCATCGGAGAGGTCACGGCGCATAAGCTGATGAAGAAGTTCGGCGACGGCTTCCTGGCCTCAATGCTGGGCGACAACATCCACGAGTTCATCAACCTCATGGATGCCAACGGTGAGCTGGTGTTCTCGGATCGTCAGGCGCACCGCATGGAGCGGGCGATGGCGAACATGGAGTTCGGCTTCGGCGAGGGCGGGTATCAGCCCAGCGAATTCATCAAAAGGTACTTGCCGCAAGGCACGTTCGACCTGCTCATCGCCGACGAGGCGCATGAGTACAAGAACGGCGGTAGCGCCCAAGGCCAGGCCATGGGCGTGCTCGCAGCGAAGGCGCGCAAGGCCTTGCTGCTCACTGGCACGCTGATGGGCGGCTACGGCGACGACCTGTTCCACCTGCTGTTCCGAGCCCTGCCTGGGCGAATGATCGAAGACGGCTACCGCCCGACCAAGAGCGGCAGCATGACCTCGGCCGCGATGGCGTTCATGAGGGATCACGGCATCCTCAAGGACATCTATTCCGAGAGCACGGGCACGGCGCACAAGACGGCCAAGGGCAGCAAGGTCTCGGTGCGCACGGTCAAGGCGCCGGGCTTCGGCCCGAAGGGCGTGCTGCGTTGCGTCCTGCCGTTCACGGTATTCCTCAAGTTGAAGGACATCGGCGGCAACGTGCTGCCGTCCTACGACGAGGAGTTCCGCGAGGTGGCGATGGACACGGCGCAAGCCGCGGCTTATCGCGATCTGTCGTTTCGTCTGACCTCGGCGCTGAAACAGGCGCTGGCCAAGCGCGACACGACGCTGCTCGGTGTGGTCCTCAACGTGCTGCTGGCCTGGCCGGATTGCTGCTTCCGGTCGGAGACGGTGGTGCACCCGCGCACACGCCAGACCTTGGCCTTCGTTCCGGCTCAGTTCAACGAGCTGGAGGTGATGCCCAAGGAGCGCGAGCTGATCGAGATCTGCAAGCAGGAGAAGGCTGCGGGTCGCAAGACGCTGGTCTATTCGGTCTACACCGGCACGCGCGACACCACGTCGCGCTTGAAGGTGCTGCTGGAGCAGGAAGGCTTCAAGGTGGCGGTGCTGCGCGCAAGCGTGGATGCCTCCCGCCGCGAGGACTGGATCGCCGAGCAGTTGGACCGCGGCATCGACGTGCTGATCACGAACCCCGAGCTGGTGAAAACCGGCCTGGACCTGTTGGAGTTTCCGACGATCGTGTTCATGCAGTCGGGCTACAACGTCTACAGCCTGCAGCAGGCGGCCCGGCGCTCATGGCGCATCGGCCAGAAGCTGCCGGTTCGCGTGATCTACCTCGGCTACGCGGCTTCCTCGCAGATGACCTGCCTGGGGCTGATGGCGCGAAAGATCATGGTCTCGCAGAGCACGTCGGGAGACGTGCCCGAGTCGGGATTGGACGTGCTGAACCAGGACGGTGATTCCGTCGAGGTGGCACTGGCCCGGCAACTCGTCGCGGCCTGATCCACCCACCCACGCCGGCTGCCCTTCGGGGCGCCGGCTTCTTTTTTCCGTGCATCGATGGCGCGCGATGAAGTCGGGCGCCTGCCAGTTCCCTTTGTTTGCTGCCCGAACGCTTCGCGGCGGCGATGGTGAGGGCTCCGTGTTCCAGGGAATTGCCCCATGCAACCACTCACCTGCGTCGCTCACCGCTTGGCTGTGCCTGCCTTGCTGGCCGGCTGCGTGCTCATCACCGGCTGCGCCGCCACGGGCACGACGAGCCCTCCCACTGTCCATGACTCGCTCCCCGAGCCTGCGGTGTTGGTCAGAACCATCGCCCCGGAGCCCGAGCCGGGCCTGATCCCGGTGGCCCGCTACGGGCGCTACACGCTGGTCGAGATGGTGCCGGAACCGGCACAGCGCGACCTGCTGCGACAGGTGATCGAGATTTCGATTCCGCCGATCTTGGACGCGAGCGTCGGCGATGCCCTTCGGCACGTGCTGCTGCGCACCGGCTACCGGCTCTGCGACGCGACGGAGGCGACCGCGCTGTACGCGTTGCCGCTGCCGGCGGCGCACCTGCGGCTCGGGCCGCTGCCGCTGCGCGATGCCTTGCTGGCACTCGCCGGCCCGGCCTGGGAGTTGTCCGTCGATGACGCTTCGCGCGCGGTGTGCTTCACGCGCGTGACGACTGCGCGTGCGCCGAGCGCAAGCCCGATTCCCGCGGCTCCGGCACCGAGCGCGCCGGCCGCCGAACCCGCCGATTCCCACGTGCCCCAGGAGGCCCAGCCATGACCATCCCGCAGCTTCCCGACGAGAACGCCGGCCGCGCGCGCTGGTTGAAGATCACAGCGGCCGCATGGCTGCTGCTCGTGAGCATCCTGGCCGTGGTCAACAGCGTGGGCCTGTCGCGCCTGAGCGAGCAAAGCCAGGCCAGCGCCCAGGATGCCCACGTGCAGGCGCTCAACACGCGCGTCGCCGAACTCGAACAGCAGGCGGCGGCCTCGAAGAACCAGCCCAAGCCCGTCACCCAACCCGACTTCGAGGCCGCCCGCAAGTTGCTGGACGAACGCCTGGCACAGGTGGAGCACACCCAGGGCGCAGACGCCCATGCCGGCGACTTGCAGGCGCTGCAGGCGCGCATGGGCGACCTCGAAGCTCGCATGAAGCGAACCGCCGCGCCTGCCGCGGCACCCCGGCGCACCGCCGAGCCGGCCAAGCCCAAGGTGCCCGAACCGCCGTTCAACGTCGTGGGCGTGGAGCTGCGCGGCGGCGAGCGCTTCCTGTCGGTGGCGGCACCCAAGGCGTCGTCGGTGCTGGACGTGTGGCTGCTGCGCGAAGGCGATGCCGTGGGCGCGTGGCATCTGCTGGCGATCGAGGCGCGCGCCGCCGTGTTCCGCGTGGATGGACAGACCCAGCGCCTCGCGCTGCCGTAGGAGCCGGCCATGAAGCACGCCGCGATCTGCTTCGCCGCCATCCTCGCCGCTGTCGCAGGAACGGCAGGCACGGCCTCGGCACAGTCGGCGCCGGTCGCGTCCTCGCGCACGGTGCCCGCCCAGATTCAGAACAGCAGCGACGCCGCGCTGGACGAACGGCTGGCGCGCGATTGGGGCCTGCGCTCCGATGAGTGGGCGCGCTACCGCCAACTGATGCAGGGGCCGCTGGGCATCTATTCCCCGAACCTCGATCCGCTCACGGCGCTGGGCATCGAGGCGCGCAGCGACGAGGAACGCAACCGCTATGCGGAGCTGCAGGTGCAGGCGGAATCGAAGCGCGTGGGCAAGACGCTGGCCTACCAGCGGGCCTACGACGCGGCGTGGAAGCGGCTCTATCCGGGACAGCAGCGCGTGAACATGCCGGGTGCGAAGGCGCCGGGCGCCGGCAACCGGGGCTCGGGCCGGCTGGCGGTTTTCGTGAAGGCCGAGTGCCCGTCGTGCGAGCAGCGCGTGCGCCAGCTGCAGGTGGCCGGCACCGCCTTCGACCTCTACATGGTCGGCAGCCGCCAGGAGGACGCCCGCATCCGCCAGTGGGCGACGCAGGCCGGCATCGACGCCGGCCGCGTGCGCTCCCGCACCATCACGCTCAACCATGACGCCGGGCGCTGGCTGTCGCTCGGCCTGCCCGGCGATCTGCCCGCCGTGGTGCGCGAGGTCAACGGCCAATGGCAGCGGCAGTAACCCGCCGTGCAGGCTGCGCGGCCTTGGTCCTCGGCCTCAGCGCCCATGCCGCCATCGTCTTCGGCCAGGAGGTGCCACCACCCGCCTACCAGCTCGCCGCCCAGCAGGCGGGCGTGCCGTCGCCGGTGCTGTATGCGGTGGCGCTGCAGGAGAGCGGCGCCCGGCTGCGCGGCCGGCTGATCCCGTGGCCGTGGACGCTCAACGTCGCCGGCCGCGCCGAACGCTATGCCACGCGGGCCGAGGCCTGCGCCGGCATCCGCCGGGCGCTCGCCCGCACGCCGGTCAACCGCATCGACGCCGGCCTCGGCCAGGTCAACCTCGGCTACCACGCGCACCGCTACGCGCATCCCTGCGAGCTGCTCGACCCATACCGCAACCTCGCCATCGCCGCGGAAATCCTGCAGGAGCAGCACACGCCGGGCGAGGACTGGCTGGTCGCCATCGGCCGCTACCACCGCCCCGCGGGCGGGGCGCCCGCCGCCCGTTACCGCCGCAGCGTCCACCAGCACCTGACCCGCGTGCTCGGGCCGGGAGCCTCACTTCCCTCTGCCCGGAGTCCCATGCCATGAACCGCATCCTCGTCGCCGCGACTGCGGCGCTGCTGGCCACCACCGCAGACGCGCAGGACCGCGGCCCCGTTACCAAGAACAGTTCCCCGCCGCTGATCGTGGTCGAGGACAAAGGCGGCACCTCGGCGCTGCCGTACTACCGGGCCTTGAATCCGCAGGATGCGCAGCCCGGTCAGCCAGCCACGCCGCAAACCAAGCCGCGCATTGGCGGCCCGGCCGAAGCCGAGGCGGCCATGCTGCCGGTGCGCTCGATGCGGCTGACACCCGGCGACGAGCCGCGCCGCGTGATCCGCGCGCCGGGCCTGACGCCGCTGTTCCTGATCGGCGACGACGACCGCTCACGAGCCTGGCTCCAACGACGGGGCAAGGACTTGCAGGCGCTACGCGCCGTGGGCTTGGTGGTCAACGTGGCGACGCCCGAAGCCCTGGCCGCGTTGCGTCGCCTCGCACCGGGCTTGATGCTGTCGCCGGCCTCGGGCGACGAGCTGGCGCAGCGCTTGGGGCTCAAGCACTACCCGGTGCTGATCACCGCCACCGGCATCGAGCCCTGACGTGACGTGAAGCACCCGCCATGCCCCAGTCCCAAGCCGTCGAAGTCTTGCTGCGGCCAGCGGTGGAGCTATACACCGTCGCGGTCTGTGCGGGCGCCGCGTTTCTGTGCCTGGTGGCCCCGTGGTCGCTCGCGCTGAGTCCCTTGCTGGGCCTGGGCAGCGCGCTCGCTTTCCTCACCTTCGGCGCGCTGCGCTTTCGCGACGCCTGGGCCATCCTGCGCTACCGGCGCAACATCCGGCGCCTGCCGCGCTACGTGATGACCAGCCGCGACGTGCCGGTCAGCCAGCAGCGGCTGTTCGTCGGCCGGGGCTTCCACTGGGACCAGCGTCACACGCACCGACTGATGCAGACGTATCGGTCGGAGTTCCGTCGCTACGTGGAGCCGACGGCAATCTATCGGATGGCACGGCGCATGGAAGAGCGCCTGGAGTTCGCGCCGTACCCGTTGTCCAAGATGGCGAAGGCCCTGGCCTGGGACAGCCCGCTGAACCCGGCGCGGCCGCTGCCGCCGGTGGGCGGCCTGCCGCGGCTGCACGGCATCGAGCCGCACGAGGTCGACGTCACCCTGCCGTTGGCCGAGCGCGTCGGCCACAGCTTGGTGTTAGGCACCACGCGCGTCGGCAAGACCCGCCTGGCCGAGCTGTTCATCACGCAGGACATCCGGCGCAAGGTCAATGGACAGCACGAGGTCGTGATCGTCTTCGATCCCAAGGGCGATGCGGATCTGTTGAAGCGCATGTACGTGGAGGCCAAGCGCGCCGGACGCGAAGGCGAGTTCTACGTTTTCCACCTGGGCTGGCCGGACATCAGCGCCCGCTACAACGCGGTGGGCCGCTTCGGACGCATCTCGGAAGTTGCCACGCGCATCGCCGGCCAGCTTTCCGGTGAAGGCAACAGCGCGGCGTTCCGCGAGTTCGCCTGGCGCTTCGTCAACATCATCGCGCGGGCGTTGGTCGAGCTGGGGCAGCGGCCCGACTACCTGCTGATCCAGCGCCATGTCATCAACATCGATGCGCTGTTCATCGAGTACGCCCAGCACTACTTCGCCCGGAACGAGCCCAAGGCCTGGGAGGTCATCGTCCAGCTCGAAGCCAAGCTGAACGACAAGAACATCCCGCGCAACATGATCGGCCGCGAGAAGCGCGTCGTCGCGCTGGAGCAGTACCTGTCGCAGGTGCGCATCTACGACCCTGTGCTCGACGGCCTGCGCAGCGCGGTGCGCTACGACAGGACGTACTTCGACAAGATCGTCGCATCGCTCCTACCGCTGCTGGAGAAGCTGACCACCGGCAAGATCGCGCAGTTGCTGGCGCCGAACTATTCGGACCTCGCCGACCCACGCCCGATCTTCGACTGGATGCAGATCATCAGGAAGCGGGCCGTGGTCTATGTCGGCCTCGATGCACTGTCGGACGCGGAAGTCGCGGCGGCGGTCGGCAATTCGATGTTCTCCGACCTCGTATCCGTCGCGGGTCACATCTACAAGTTCGGCATCGACGACGGCCTGCCGGGTGCCGCGACGGGCATCAAGGTGCCCATCAACGTCCATGCCGACGAGTTCAACGAACTCATGGGCGACGAGTTCATACCCATGGTCAACAAGGGCGGCGGCGCGGGCGTCCAGGTCACGGCCTACACGCAGACCCTCTCGGACATCGAGGCACGCATCGGCAACCGCGCGAAGGCGGGCCAGGTGGTGGGCAACTTCAACAACCTGTTCATGCTGCGCGTGCGCGAGACCGCCACGGCCGAACTGCTGACGCGGCAACTGCCCAAGGTCGAGGTCTACACGACGACGGTGATGAGCGGCGCCACCGACAGCTCGGACCCGACCGGCAACACCGCCTTCACCTCCAACACGCAGGACCGCATCAGCAGCAACAGCGTGCCGCTGATTGAACCGGCGCACGTGGTCGGGCTGCCCAAGGGCCAGTGCTTTGCACTGATCGAGGGCGGGCACCTCTGGAAGGTGCGCATGCCCTTGCCGGCGCCCGACCCCGACGAGGCCATGCCCAAGGATTTGCAGGAGCTGGCCGGCTACATGCGCCAGCACTACGTCGAGGCCGGCGATTGGTGGGACAACAATGGGCTTCCCGGACTGCAGGACCAAGCACTGCCCGACGACTTGCTCGCCGACTTCAAGCAGATGGCCAGCGCGGATGAAGGGGCCACGGCATGAGCGACCCCGCCGTCGCCGTCCAGCGCCAGCAGGTTCGCCAGCAGGGCCTGATCGCAGGCCTCATCACGCTGCCGTTCCGGCTGTTCGGGGTGTTGGCCGGTTCGCTGGTGCTGTGCATCGCGATCGAGTGCATCGGCATGCACTTCTTCTGGCCCGAGCAGGGCTGGCGCCATGCGCAGGGCATGCTGAACTACGAGCTGTCGCAGGTCTCGGAGCATTTCACGCAAAGCGTGCTGGTGCAGGAGCCGGGGCGCAGCGCCCTCCAGCTCGTCGAGTGGGCCTACCAAGGACTGTTCGTGAAAACGGGCCTGCTGGACTGGATACGCGACGCGGCGGCGCAATCGCGTGCCGGCGCGCGCAGCCAGGCGCAGGACTTCCGCTACTACATCGGTCAGCTCTACGTGCATGTCGAGAGCTACCTGATCGCCTCGGCGTACACAGTGCTGGTGTTCCTCGTGCGGCTGCTGGTGCTGGTCCTGACCTTGCCGCTGTTCCTGATGGCGGCCTTCACCGGCCTGGTGGACGGGCTCGTGCGCCGCGACGTGCGCGGCTTCGGCGCCGGCCGCGAATCGGGCTTCGTCTACCACCGGGCGAGAGCCAGCCTGATGCCGCTGGCGGTGCTGCCCTGGGTCACTTACCTCGCGCTGCCGGTCAGCGTGCATCCGCTGCTGATCCTGCTGCCCAGCGCGGCGCTGCTCGGCGTCGCGGTGTGCATCGCGTCGGCGACGTTCAAGAAGTATCTGTGAAAGCGGTTCAAGATAATCTCCGTCTCACTCTTCATGGCGACTCATCGACACCAAACATCTTTTGACCTTTGACACTGCATCCACCCTACATCTTCGAGGCCATGTGGCCACTCAGACACACGAACGCAAATGGCCTCAGCGGCGCCTGCTGCGTCCCGGCCACGGTAGCTGCCCAGTGAGTTCAGCCAAGCCACCGTCGTCCTCGACGCGTACACCGAAGCGGTTCACTTCGACCTCAGGTAAATCGTCGCTGTCGAACCAGAGCAGCGAGGTCGTGGTGTCAGTACGTGCGTAGTGCCTGGAGAGTTCCCAGAGATCGAGGCCCTTTTCCCAGTTGTCGAACCAGATGTCTTGTGCAACCTCATCTGTGTCGGCAGCACTGCTGCCTGAAGAACGGAGACGGTGAGCCACAGAGCCGACAGGAATGGCAGACCTGGGAGATATCCAAGCCCCAGCCTGTCGCAAACTGGTGGAGCGTGCCGCGTAGCGCACTGCACCGCGCTCCATGGTGACGAAGGCGCAAGGGATGTCGCTGAGGGAGGCGAACCGCGACGCAGCGGCGGGAAATGATGTGCTGAAAAGCGCCGCCATGCCCTGGATCAGCTCCAGCGAAGGTTCTTCCTTGGGCACAAGCGATAGCCATTGCTGATACGGCATCAGCAACTCGGCGGCGAAAGTGTCGCATGCGATTTCGTTCGGATGCCGCTTCGCATAGGACCAGGACGGCACCTCTTCGTGGCTCGATTCCAGCGCAAGGACGATATGCGCAATTTCGTGGCAGATGGTGAAGCGTTGGCGTTCTTCTGTCTCCAGCGAATTCACCGTGATCACGTGCTTGCCATTCGGCTTGGTGATCGTGTAGCCGGACTCCCCCTCACTAAGCTCCTCTTTCTTGACTTTGGCGTTGGCCGCGACCACATAGGGCGTCAGGTCTTCTCGGATGCCGGACACATCAACCTTCGCAACAAAGGCCCGTGCTTTCTGTGTGACATCCGCTTCATCCATATTCAGTCATCCTCGTCCTCGAATGCTCGCTGTATCCGGGCGATCAGTGTCGCGGGATCGGGCCTTGTATTTCCACGATGCCTCACGCCTGCTGCAGCCGAAAAGATGTCGATGCTGATGGAAGGATCGTTCAGCACGAATTCAACAAGGCGGGGATCGGCCTCCGCATGGTCGACAAGCCACATCACCAGCGCAGCATCTCTTTCACCTGGTTTGAGAACCTTCAGCAGCTTCTCGACTAAGTCCACTGACGGATTTGTCTTTTCGCCGGACTCCAGCCGGTGGACATAGGCATGGTCCACCGAAGACAGTTGACCGATTTCGCGCAATGAGAGGGTTCTGCGCTCGCGTAGCGTCTTGAGGGCGACGCCCAGGCCTGTTTGTGACATCCGTTCCGTTCCTTGTGGCTGCGGCGGACAACGGTGTGTGTCCGGTCCGAAGCAGTTGCGTTCTGCGGCACCAATCCCACCATTTGCAGCTTGGCACCAAGTCTGATACATTGTTGTCCAGCCAGACAACAGAAGTGAGTTCTACGACTGCAGCAAGTTGATTTGGCTTGACTCGCCCGTTGTCTGCAAGAGCAACGAATTTTGCTTCAACCGGTGGTCATTGGCAACCCGGCCGGCTGGCCGGGGTCTCGATGGTTCAACTTTAGGAAATTCGCCATGACAGGCAAAAATCAGCATGTAGTTCCTCACCAGGACGGTTGGGCCGTCAAGGGTGCCGGCAATCAACGGGCAACCTCCGTGCACGATACGCAGCAGCAGGCCATTGACGCGGCGCGGGACATCGCACGCAACCAGCAGTCCGAACTGGTCATCCACCGTCCGGACGGTCGCATCCGTGACAAGGACAGCCACGGTAACGACTCCTTCCCGCCGAAGGGCTGAGTGCCATGATGGGCGTGCCCACCTACCATGTGCTCGCCCTGTCTGGGGGCGGCTATCGCGGCTTGTACACAGCGACGGTTCTTGCCGAGCTTGAAGCCGTGCTAGGCCGCCCCATCGCTTCTCACTTCGACCTGATCTGCGGCACCTCTGCAGGCGGGATGCTGGCCTTGGGGCTGGCCGCGGAAATCCCCGCCATTGAACTCAAAGCCTTGTTCGAACGACAGGGCTCCCGCATCTTTGGTTGCCGAAGTCTCGCTCGGCGCCTTCTGGGCTTCTGGTTGACCGCCAAGCACGACTCCGCAGGGTTGCGGGGCGTGCTGACCGAGCGCTTTCAAGACGCCACGATCGGCAACTTGAAGCACCGCGTTCTCGTGCCAGCCGTCAACTACTCGACGGGGCGCGGCCAGTTCTTCAAAACGCCTCACCATCCCTCATTTGAGATGGACCACCGCATGAGGATCGTGGATGTGGCGTTGGCGACCGCCGCTGCGCCCGTTTACTTTCCGCTAGGGACGCTCTGCATAACCCCGGGCAAGTCTGCTACCGCATGAACTGAACAGCTGAGAGCATGCAGGTCATGAAGCAGACGAGTCTGGGCCTGGGGCAGTCGAACAAGCGAACGCGCAGGCGGGCGTTCCTCGAAGAGATGGACGCTGTGGTGCCGTGGTCGGAACTGGTCGAGCTGATCAGCCCCTTCATGCCCGAAGGCCGACGTGGCCGCCCGCCGTTTGCTGTCGAGGTCATGCTGCGGGTTCACTTCATGCAGCAGTGGTTCAACCTGAGCGACCCCGCCATGGAAGAGGCACTGCACGACATGGCGCTGTTCCGCGACTTCGCGGGCCTAGGCGGTTGGGACGAGCGGGTGCCCGACGAGAGCACCATCCTGCGCTTTCGGCGCGTGCTGGAGAAGCACAAGTTGGCGCCCAAGATCCTGCAGGCCATCAACGACTTGCTGCGCAGCAAGGGGCTGATGCTGCGTGCCGGCACGGTGGTGGACGCCACGTTGATTGCCGCGCCCAGCTCGACCAAGAACGCCAGCGGCGAGCGTGATCCCGAGATGAAGCAGAGCAAGAAGGGCCAGCAGTGGTTCTTCGGCATGAAGGCCCACATCGGCGTGGACGCCGAGTCCGGCCTGGTGCACACGGTGCGGGGCACAGCCGGCAGCGTCAGCGACGTGACCGAGGCCAACGCGCTGCTGCACGGTGAAGAGCGCGAGGCGTTTGGTGATGCGGGGTACCAGGGGGCTCACAAACGCCCTGACGCCAAGCCCGATGTGCGCTGGAGTGTCGCCATGCGCCCCGGCAAGCGCCGGGCGCTGGACAAGACGCGCGAGTCGAATCGCTTGATCGATGAACTGGAGCGGCTCAAGGCCAGCATCCGGGCCAAGGTGGAGCATCCGTTTCGGGTGATCAAGCGGCAGTTCGGCCACGTCAAGGTGCGCTACCGGGGGCTGGCGAAGAACACGGCCCAACTGCACACGCTGTTTGCGTTGTCCAACCTGTGGATGGCGCGCCGCAAATTGGGCGGGCTGCAGGCATGAGTGCGCCTGCAAAGCGCGCAAACCATCGCAGCAACGGCCTGCGAGCACTGGAATCGCCCCCAATCTCTCCGCCAAACGCATCCGCGAGACGGCGGCGTCCTTTCAATTCAAGCGGCGCACGGACTCTGGCGCTTTGTGCAGACCTTCCCTAGCGCGCAACGATCGTGGCGTCTTTGCGGATGGAGGACTGGTCGGCAATGCGCCAGGACTGTTCGGGCTGCACGAAGTCAATACGTTCCTCGCGCCGAAACAGAATGCACTGGTCCGGGTGCTGTCCATCGGCACGATGACGATCGGTGCAACCGTCCGTGGCGGCGCCAGCCTCGACCGCGGATTCGGCAAGTGGCGCGGAGGGCTGTTCGATCTGGTGATCTCTGCCCAGGAGTCGTCGGTGGACTACATGCTGCGCCAGTCGTTGGGTAGCAACTACTTCCAGATCGACGACAAGGCCACGCCCGATCAAAGCAAGGACGTAAAGGCGCTGGACCGGGTTTCCATCGGCGCCACGAATACGCTGAAGGACCGCGGCAATCATGCAGCGCAGCGCGCGCTTGGCGACCCTCTTTTCCAACCGTTTCGAGCGCACCAGGCCGGCGCACCCACCTTCTATCACGGCCCCAACAAGAATGTGCCGGAGGCCGAATGCTGAACCTGAGCCCGCTTTTCTTTACCACCGTCGATGACGAATCCTGCATGCATGACGAGCTGGATCTGTCGCCCGAGCAACGAGCCTGGATCGCCAGCGCCCGAAATGATGTCAGGAACTGCCTTCGCACCGGAATTCCGCGCGTGCTGCGCGAACGCGGGTACACGGACGACGTGCCGCAGCCACGCTTCTTCACGCAAGGATCGTGGGCGTACAAGACCTTGAACGGCCCGGCACAACGGCCCCAGCAGGCGGATGTCGATGATGGTTGCTATCTGCCGTTGAGTTTTGTCTCGCAGACGAAGCGTCCCAGCAGGGCCACAACGGTGTTCTTTGCAGCTGCTGAAGAAGCCTTGAGGCTGTTGGTCGAGGAGAAGCACTGGAAGCTTGTCACCGACAAGCCGACATGCATCCGGATTGTCATTGCGGCCTATGCCCACATCGACATTCCGTTGTACGCCATCCCCGACGAAGAATTCGTCACGCTCGCGAAAGCCTCGATGGAGCGATACGGCTATGACTCGCTGACGGAGGCGGTGAACATGGCAGAGCGGGATGCCTGGACGGCATTGCCCGCTGATAAAGTGCTCCTGGCTCACCGCGAGTGCAACTGGATGCCCTCCGACCCCAGGCCTGTGAAGGAATGGTTTTTGGGCGAGGTGGAGGCCAAGGGCGAACAGTTCCGCCGCGTGATTCGCTACTTGAAGGCGTTTCGCGATTGGCGGTGGTCGAGCGGTGGACCGGCTTCGATTCTGTTGATGGCCGCTGCGGCTCCGCTATTCGAGAAGCGGGATCGGCGCGACGACCTGGCGTTGCTGGATGTCGTCGCGGCATTGCCGGCCCGGCTGCGCGCGGGGGTGAACAACCCCGTTGATGAGTCGGAGTCGCTTACTGCACGCCTTGGTAAAGAGGGCGTCGAAGAGGCTGCGAAAGCGTTCGAAGCATTCGAAAAAGTGCTGCGCGGAGCCACCAACGCCGGCAGCCCTTCACAGGCCTGCGTCTGGATGCAAGGCGAATTCGGTCCGCGTTTTCCGAACGAGCCGGACCGGGTCAAGGTGGTATCCGTTGTCGCCACCATTGCCGCAGCGCCGGCTACGGCTGGTCCGAGCGAATTGGTCGGGCGCACGAAGGCCGGATGAGCAGCGTCGCCGTGGTCTCCGATGTGGTCGAAGCCTTCAGGCTGCAAGGCTTCGAGTTTGTCGGCAAGACGGACGACGGCTGGTTCAAGCTGAGGGGGCCGTTGATCCCGTGCGGCGCGGACGATGGCATTCCATGTGAGGTTCAGCTCGACCCTACCTTCTTCGACCTGCCTCGCATTCGGCTGCTCGAAATTCCGCCTGAACTGCCCAATGCAGTTCCTCATCTTGGCGCGGAGGGCGGCCTTTGCTATCTGGCCAAGGGAACTGTCGTGCTGGACATCTACGATCCTGTAGGGCAGTCCTTGGCGTGCCTGCAACGGGCGGCAGCGGTGCTCGGGCAGATCTTGAAGGGCGAGATGATCGAAGATCTCGCCGAAGAGTTCTTTGCCTACTGGAACGGCTGGCTTTGTTTTGTGGACATGCAAGGCGAAGATCTGGGGCGACAAAACTGTATCGTTGCGCAAGCCAATGGGAATCCACTCTGGTTCATCACCGACAACGAAGATCGAACAACAAGAAAGTTGCATTCACTCGGCTACCAGGTCACTGATAAAACGGTGCTGACATACCGGGTCAAGACCACCGCGCAACCCCGCCCACTAACCAGCCACTGGCCCCCCGAAACGGTGGGGGACGTCTTGGCTTGGCAAAGCACCCTGGACCCACGGTGTCGGCGCAAGATTCACGAACGAATCAAGGAAGGGCAAAGCAAAAAAGCAAATGGCGTCCTGATCATCATCGAATCGCCACTGATGACCTACGGCTTTGCCGTGCTCTTTGACCACCAAGTGAGTCAAAAGACCAAGCTTGCTGATCGCAGGGATTCGAGTTTTGGGCTGAAGGTAATGCCCGTCTCAGTGATCAGGATCGATGACCGGTATCTGGCCCAGCGCAACATCCCCAAGTCGAAAACGTTGGCGGGGAAACGAATCGCACTTGTGGGTTGCGGCACGATCGGCGGATACCTCTCGGACATGCTGGTCAAGGCCGGGGCAGGATCATGCGGAGGGAAACTCACGCTGGTGGATTTTGATGGCCTCCTTCCACAGAACATCGGACGGCATCGGCTCGGCTTCCCGGACCTGTTGTCGAACAAGGCTGAGGCGATGGCGAAGGAACTCAAGCGCTTGTCGCCAGGCGTCGAGGTTCATGCGCTCCCCGTGGACGTGAGACAGGCCCAACTGGGAAAGCTGGACCTACTCATCGATGCCACCGGCGAAGAATCCCTCGGGCATTGGCTGTGCGGCCGCTACAGGGCTCCCACGCCCATGCTTTCTGTTTGGATCGAAGGGCCGGGAACGGCTGTGCGTGCGCTCCTGAGAACGAACGCATCGGGTGCGTGCTACCGATGCCTATGGCAGAGCCACAGAAGAGGCGAACTTCGCTCGACCATTGATGCTCTGCCTAACATCTTGGCAGGCCACGGGTGCGAGGGCTTGTATGTGCCATTTCCGGCTTCGGTGTCGGTGCAGGCAGCCAGCTTGGGTGCTGAGATGGCCCTTGATTGGGTCAAGGGCGTCCACTCTCCTGCATTGCGGACCCGGCTGATCGACCAGACCCATCATCTGGCCACGCCTGACTGCGATCCTCTGCGAGATCATGATTGCCCTCTATGCAATTCCTAGGGTCCTGGGCAACTGGCGACAAGAGCAGGTTGCTGCATTTTTCGACCCAGACGCTGGAGACATTCAGTCAGCATATCCAGGCTAGTGATGCCGACTGCGAAGCGGGCGGACTCTTGCTTGGTTCTGTACATGGAGCCCATTTGCTCATTGAGCAGGCGACGGTTCCTACCGCGTGGGACAAGCGGTTTCGCTATCTGTTCGAGCGGATGCCGTTTGGTCATGAGGCTATTGCGTTGTCGCGATGGACGGCGAGTCAGGGAACTGTCCGCTATTTAGGCGAATGGCATACCCACCCGGAAGACCATCCCCAGCCTTCTAGCCTTGACAGATCTGAATGGACTTTGTTGGCAGCGCAGCGTCGGGACAAGCGGCCAGTGCTCGCTGTCATCATCGGGCGTAGATCTCTGTATGCAGAGTTGGTGCCGAGATCAGGCGAAGGGTCGATATTCTTCCCCGTGGAGTAGAGCACTAGCGCAACAACCATCATCGTCTTGACTTGCACCTCCACTCAGACGGTAGTGCATTAAAGACGACGTCATCGGGGAAATTCCTTCCTCTGCAGCGGAGTTTGCCGCGGAAAGCGGTGGCTGGCCGGTTCCGATTGATTGCGGCGCCGGAAGACCGGCCGTTTGAGCATCGAGCCATCCGCATCCCTCGGAGAACGGCTCGATGGAAACCACTCGCAATCCCGCGCAGGTTCGGCGCTTCGCCGTCGAGGCACCCTGGGCCGTGCGTGTTGCCGCGCTGCTGCTTGCCGCTGCCGGATTGCAGCCCGCCATCGCCGCTGACGCCTCCGACAACGCTGCGGAGCGCGAGATGCTCGCCGCGGTAACGCGCCAGCTCGAACTGCTGGACCGCCTCGCCGAGCACGCCGCCACCACCGCGCCGCAGGAGCGCGCCCGCTACCACTTCGACTACGCGCGGCTGCGCGCCGACCTGGAGCGCGTGCGCACCGGCGTGCGCGACTACCTCGTTCCGCAACGCGCCCAGCCGCGTGATCCCGTGCCGCTGGCCGGTGACTACACGCGCAGTAACGCGGCGCCTGCGACGTCGCCCAAGGAGGCGCCGTCGTCATGACGCCTTCCGCCGATCAGGTCGCCGCCTTCACGGCCAACGGCGGCTTCGCGCCCGGGGCCGTCTCCACCGTCGTGCTCGGCTTCGTCTTCGCCATCTTGCTGCTGTGGGGCGTGTGGGCGATGCGCACTGCCTATGTCGGCTGGGCCGAGCACCACCTGACCCAACGCCAGTTCCTCGGCGTCATCGTGCGCTTCGTCGCGATGTACCTGGTGCTGGGCTTTTTCCTCCTGTCCTGACCCCATGAAAGGTACTTCGCCATGAACGCTCCCGCTACTTCTCGCCGTCCCACGTCGCGGCCCGCCGCGCGCATCGCCGCGCTGCTGATCCCGCTGGGCATCGCCGCCACGCCGCTGCCGTCGTTCGCCGACCTTCCCACGCTGGAAGACCCGTCGCGCGGCACCGGCAGCGGCATCATGCAGACGCTGCAAAACTACGGCTACGACATCGTGCTGCTGATCGCGCTGCTCGTCGTCGCCTCGATGTTCGTCGGCGTCTGCTACCACGCCTACACGCGCTACGCCGAGATCCACACCGGCCGCGCAACGTGGGGGCAGTTCGGGTTGACCGTCGCGGTGGGCGCGATCCTGCTGGTCGTCGGCATCTGGCTGCTGACCAAGGCTACCGGCGTCCTGTAAGGCCCGGCAACGATGGCCGGCGCCCTGGAGAGTCCGTCGCGCGACGGGCTCGTGACCTTCCTGCCGCACCGCCTCAACCGCCACCCGGTGGTCGTGCGCGGGCTCACGGCCGACGAGCTGTGGGTCTGCGCCGGGCTGTCCGGCGCGGCCGGTCTCGTGGCCGGCGTACCGCTGGCCTGGCTGACGCACAGCATCGCGATGGTGCCCACGCTGATCGTCGCCGGCATCGGTGTCGGTGTCTTCGTGGGCGGCGGCCTGCTGCGGCGGTGGAAGCGCGGCCGGCCCGACACCTGGCTGTACCGCCAGCTCCAGTGGCGCCTCGCGCTGCGCTACCCCGCGCTGGCTGCGCATGCGGGCGGGGGCCAGCTCATCACCCGGTCGGGCTGGTGGTCCACGCGGCGCCTGCGGCCCGATCCGTCCCTGCGTCGAGGTAGACCATGAGCCGATTCAAGAACGAGGTCGCGCACCTGCAGGCGCATGTGAAGACCTTGCGCCTGGCTGGCGCCGCACTGTTCGTCGTGGCGCTGCTGCTCGGCTTCGGCTGGTGGAGCGCACCCAAGAGCCTGACCATCCACGTGCCACCCGACCTGCGCTCGGGCAGCACGCGCAAGTGGTGGGACGTGCCGCCGGAGAGCGTCTACGCCTTCACCTTCTACATTTGGCAGCAGGCCCAGCGCTGGCCGACCAATGGCGAGCAGGACTACCCGCGCAACCTGCATGCACTGTCTGCGTACTTCACGCCGAGCTGCCGTGCCTTCCTGCAGCAGGACTACGAATTCCGGCGCAGCAACGGCGAGCTACGCCAGCGCGTGCGCGGCATCTACGAGATTCCCGGCCGCGGCTACGGCGACGAGCCGGCCATGCGCGTGCGCACCGTGTCGGCCAACAACTGGATCGTCACGCTGGACGTGAGCGCCGACGAGTACCTGGGCGCCGAGCAGGTCAAGCGCGCGCTCGTGCGCTATGCACTCAAGGTTGTGCGCATGGACGTGGACCCCGAGCGCAACCCCTTCGGCCTGGCGCTGGACTGCCATGCACGCGCGCCGGAGCGCATCGAGACCCCGCCGCCTGCGGCGCCGCCCGGCCGGGCCGCAAGCGCCGGCTCCAACTTGCAGGGAGACACCCCATGAAGTCCCTCGGGAAGCGTTCATCTGCGGCGGCCCTGGCTGGCCTGCTGCTGTGCCTGGCCTTCGTGCCTGCGGCCCATGCCGTCGAAATCCTGCGCTGGGAGCGCCTGCCGCTGGCGGTGCCGCTGGTGGTCGGCCAGGAGCGCGTGGTGTTCATCGAGCGCAACGTGCGCATCGGTGTGCCGCCCACGGTTGGCGAGCAGTTGCGCGTGCAGAGCGCTGGTGGCGCGATCTACCTGCGCGCGAGCGCGCCGATCCCGCCCACACGGCTGCAACTGCAGGACGTGGAGTCGGGCGCGCTGATCCTGCTGGACATCGCGGCCGAGCCGGCGAAGGCGGGCCAGCCTGCACTCGAACCCGTGCGCATCGTCGAAGGCGACGTGCCGGCGACGCGCTACGGCGAGCCGGCCAAGCCGGCGGACGACGATGCGGAGCGCACCGTACCCGCAGCGAAGCGCGCCACGCCGGTGGCGGTTGTGCTCACGCGCTATGCGGCGCAGAACCTCTACGCGCCGCTGCGCACCGTGGAGCCCGTTCCCGGCCTCGGCCGCGTCAATCTGCGCCGTGGGCTGGAGCTTTCCACCTTGCTGCCCACACTGCCGGTGCGTGCGCAGGCGCTGGCCGCTTGGCGGCTCGAAGACCAGTGGGTGACGGCGGTGAAGCTCACCAACGCCTCCGGGCGCTGGCTCGACCTCGATCCCCGCGCGCTGCAGGGCGACTTTCTCGCCGCGACCTTCCAGCACCCGAATCTGGCGCCGGCCGGCCGCGCCGCCGACACCACGGTGGTCTACCTCGTGACCCGTGGCCACGGCCTGGCCGAGTCGCTGCTGCCCAAGCTCTCACCGATCGACGCGACGGTGAACCTGCCGCCGGCCGCGGCGGCCGGCCAGGCCGAAGGAGGTGCCCGCCATGAAAAGTAACCCCCTCCTGAAGTGGCTGCTGATCCCGATGGCGCTGGTGCTGCTGTTCGTCGGCATCAAGATGTTCTCCGGGGATCGCGGCGCCAAGCCCGTTCCGGCCGGCAGCGCCAACTCGCTCACGCCCGAAGAGATGAAGGCGCTGGGCATCGAGGGCGACACGCCGCGCGATACCGTTGCCACACTGGTGGCCCAGGTCAAGCAGTTGCGCAACGAGCTGCAGACGGCGCTCAACGACAACAAGAACCAGAAGAGCGAGAACGAGCGTATGCGCGCGCGGGAAAGCGCGATCGACCAGCGCATCCAGTCCGCGCTGGATGGTGAACGCGGCCGCCTGCAGCAGTACCGCGAGCAGTTGGCCGGCGACCGCCAGCAGACCCAGGGCCTGCTGCAAGACCTGCAGCGGCGCCTGGATGGGCTTTCCGGCAAGGGCGGCCAGGCCGATCTGCCGGTCGGGCTCGGCCTGGAGGACGGCGACGGCAAGGGCTTCAGCGGCAGCCAGGGCGGCGCCGCGCGCAGCACCAGCGGCACGCGCTGGGTGGAACCGGACGATGCGAAGCCTTCGGCGAAGAACGGCAGCAGCGGCGGCCTGAACTTTCCGACCAGCTTCGGGCCGGCGCAGAAGACGCTTTCCGACACGGCCGACAACGTGGCCAGCACCGTCGCGGATGCAGGCAGCCGCGCCGTGGGCACGTCGTCCAAGCCGGTCTACACGGTGCCGTCGAACTCGACGCTGATGGGCTCCATCGCGATGACCGCGCTGATCGGCCGCGTGCCGATCGACGGCACGGTCAACGACCCGTACCCCTTCAAGGTGCTGATCGGCCCGGACAACCTCACCGCCAACGGCATCGACATTCCCGACGTGGCGGGCGCGGTGGTCAGCGGCACGGCCTCGGGCGACTGGACGCTTTCCTGCGTGCGCGGCCAGATTCGCTCGGTGACGTTCGTCTTCAACGACGGCACGGTGCGCACGATGCCGGAGGACGGCAACCGCAACCAGAGCGGCGGCGGCCAGGGCAATGGTGCAAACAGCACGACGCAAGGCGGCCTGGGCTGGATCAGCGATCCCTACGGCATCCCCTGCGTCAGCGGCGAACGGCGCAGCAACGCGCAGCAGTACCTGGGTTCGCAAGCCCTCATCACCGCGGCCGGCGCCGGCGCCGCTTCACTGATCAAGTCGGACAACGGCAGCGTGGCCGTGGTCGCTAACAGCAACGGCTCGCTTGGCACGGTAGGCATCAGCGGCAACGAGGCGATGGGCCGCATCCTGGCCGGGGGCGTCCGCGACATGGCCGATTGGGTCAACAAGCTTTACGGCCAAGCCTTCGCCGCCGTCTACGTGCGGCCCGGCGCCAAGGTCGCGGTGCATCTGGAGCAGCCGCTCAACATCGACTACGACGCCAAGGGGCGCCGGGTCAATCAACGCATCGGAGGCAAGCATGCGTCGGATTTGGATTGAATCGGCCGCGATCCTGTGCGCGGTCCTGGTGCTGGGCGGCTGCGCCACCAGCAAGGACAAGTTGCTGCCGCACGGCGATCACACCATGCTCGACGTGTGGAATCAGGAGACGGGCGGCAGCGCCGGTGGTGGGCAGGCAGCGCGGCAACTGCTCGATGCACGCCAGGACTTGCGCCGGCCGCTGACCGAGGCCGACGTGCAGGCGGTGCCCGCCGCCGCTGCCGCCTACACGCGCACCGCGGCCAACGAGATTTACCGCCAGTTCCGACGCCTGCCGAACCCGGACCTAGTGATGTACGTGTTCCCGCACCTGGCCGGCACCGACCCGGTGCCCGTGCCCGGCTACACCACCGTGTTCCCGCTCTACCAGCGCGTGCAGTACGCGATGCCTGGCGAGCGCCTGGAGGACTACTGATGGCTTGGTCGTTGCCCTGGGCACGCAAGGCCGTCACGCCCGCCGGCCCCGACCTGGATGCCGATGACGCCTGGTCGCAGCATGTCTCGACGCTGGCCGCGCACGGCATTCCCGAGCCCGGCAGCGCGATGGGCAGCCAGCCGCGCCCGCCGACCACCGAAGCGGACCTGCAGGCGCTCTACGGCGTGGCACCGTCCTTCGCCGACCTGTTGCCGTGGATGGAGTACCTGCCCGGCTCCAAGAGCATGTTGCTGGAAGACGGCCAGTCGGTTGCGGGCTTCTTCGAACTGGCCCCGGTCGGCACCGAAGGCCGTGAGATGGCCTGGCTGTGGCAGGCACGCGATGCACTGGAGAACGCGCTGCAGGACTCGTTCGACGAACTCGACGAGAACCCGTGGGTCGTGCAGCTCTACGCCCAGGACGAATCGACCTGGGACACCTACCTGCGCGGGCTGGCCGACTATGTGCGGCCGCGCGCCCAGGGCAGCGCCTTCACGGACTTCTACCTGCGTTTCTTTGGGCACCACCTGCGCGCCATTGCCAAGCCCGGCGGGCTGTTCGAGGACACCACGGTGACGCGGCTGCCGTGGCGCGGCCAGGTCCGGCGCGTGCGAATGGTGGTCTACCGGCGCGCGAACGCTACGACCGCATCGCGGCGCGGCCAGTCCCCCGAGCAGGCGTTGACGACGATCTGCGACCGGCTCGTGGGCGGCCTCGCCAACGCGGGCGTGAAATCCCGCCGCATGGAGGCGGCCGACATCCACGACTGGCTGCTGCGCTGGTTCAACCCGCACCCGACGCTGCTCGGCCCCAGCGCCGACGACCGCGAGCGCTTCTATGCGCTCACGCGCTACCCCGAGGCAGTCGAAGACGGCGAGATCGAGCTGGCTAGCGGAGACTTCGCGCAGCGCCTGTTCTTCGGCCAGCCGCGCTCGGACGTGGCGAACGGCACGTGGCTGCTCGACGGCATGCCGCACCGGATCATCGTGATGGACCGGTTGCGCATGCCGCCTGCGACCGGCCACGTCACCGGCGAAACGCGCAAGGGCGGCGATGCCGTCAACGCGCTGTTCGACCAGATGCCCGAGGACACGGTGATGTGCCTGACCGTCGTCGCGACGCCGCAGGACGTGCTCGAAGGGCACCTGAACCACCTGAGCAAGAAGTCGGTCGGCGAGACGCTGGCTTCGGAGCAGACGCGCCGCGACGTGCAGGAAGCGCGCGGGCTGATCGGCAGCGCGCACAAGCTCTACCGCGGTGCGCTTGCCTTCTATCTGCGCGGACGCGACCTCGCGCAGCTCGACGCCCGCGGCCTGCAACTGGTCAACGTCATGCTCAACGCCGGCCTGCAGCCGGTGCGCGAGGAAGACGAGGTGGCGCCGCTCAACAGCTACCTGCGCTGGCTCCCGTGCGTGTTCGATCCGGCCACCGACAAGCGCCAGTGGTACACGCAACTGATGTTCGCGCAGCACGCGGCGAACCTCGCGCCGGTGTGGGGCCGCAGCCAGGGCACCGGCAATCCGGGCATCACGTTCTTCAACCGCGGCGGCGGGCCGATCACCTTCGACCCGCTGAACCGGCTCGACCGGCAGATGAACGCTCACCTGTTCCTGTTCGGTCCCACCGGCTCGGGCAAAAGCGCCACGCTCAACAACATCCTGAACCAGGTGACGGCGATCTACCGGCCGCGGCTGTTCATCGTCGAGGCGGGCAACAGCTTCGGCCTGTTCGGCGACTTCGCGGCGCGGCTAGGCATGAAGGTGCATCGCGTTAAGCTGGCCCCCGGTGCCGGGGTGAGCCTCGCGCCGTTCGCCGACGCCCACCGGCTGGTGGAAACGCCCAGCCAGGTGCAGACGCTGGATGCCGACGCCCTGGACGAGGACCGCGACGAAGCGGCACAGGCAGCGGATGCCGACGAGCAGCGTGACGTGCTGGGGGAACTGGAAATCACCGCGCGGCTGATGATCACCGGCGGCGAGGACAAGGAAGAGGCGCGCATGACGCGCGCCGACCGCAGCCTGATCCGCCAGTGCATCCTCGATGCGGCCCAGCGTTGCGTGGCCAACCAGCGCACCGTCCTGACGCGCGACGTGCGCGATGCGCTGCGCGAGCGCGGCCGCGATACGGCACTACCCGAGGTGCGGCGCGCGCGGCTGCTGGAAATGGCCGACGCGATGGATATGTTCTGCCAGGGCGTGGACGGCGAGATGTTCGACCGGCCCGGCACGCCCTGGCCCGAGGCCGACATCACCATCGTCGATCTGGCGACCTTCGCACGCGAGGGCTACAACGCGCAGCTTTCCATCGCCTACATCAGCCTTATCAACACGGTCAACAACATCGCCGAGCGCGACCAGTTCCTCGGCCGGCCGATCATCAACGTGACGGACGAGGGGCACATCATCACCAAGAACCCGCTGCTTGCGCCCTACGTCGTCAAGATCACGAAGATGTGGCGCAAGCTCGGCGCCTGGTACTGGCTGGCGACGCAGAACATCGACGACCTGCCCAAGGCCGCCGAGCCCATGCTCAACATGATCGAGTGGTGGATCTGCCTCTCGATGCCGCCCGACGAGGTGGAGAAGATCGCGCGCTTTCGCGAGCTGAACGCGGCGCAGAAGGCGCTGATGCTGTCGGCCCGCAAGGAGGCCGGCAAGTTCAGCGAGGGCGTGATCCTTTCCAAGAGCATGGAAGTGCTATTCCGCGCGGTGCCGCCCAGCCTGTACCTGGCGCTGGCTCAGACCGAGCCGGAAGAGAAGGCCGAGCGTTTCCAGTTGATGCAGCAGTACGGCATCGGCGAACTGGACGCCGCTTTCAAGATCGCCGAGAAGATCGACCGCGCCCGCAGCATCGAGCCGCTGGTGCTCGATGCGCTGGCGTGACGGGGAGTCCACGATGCGCATCCCTCGCTTCGCGCCGTCCCGCACCGTCCTTGTCGTCGCGCTGCTGATGGCCGCGGCCCTGACAACGGCCGCATGGCTCGGCCTGCGGCCGCAGTCGCCGCCCGCCGAACCCGATTTTCCTTCGGCAGAAGCAACGCCTGCGCCGGCAACGGCACCAGCCGGCCCGCCCTGGCGCTATGGCCGCGCCGATGCGCGCTTCACGGTGGTCGAGTACGCCGACCTCGAATGCCCGTTCTGCCGCGCCTACTTCGCAGTGCTCAAGCGCTGGATCGACGCGCACCCGGACGTGAGCTGGCAATGGCATCACCTGCCGTTGCCGTTGCACGAGCCGGCCGCGTCTGCCGGTGCGCGCCTGGTGGAGTGCGTCGGCGAGGCCGGCGGCCAGGCCGCGTTCTGGCAGGCCGCCGAGTGGGTCTACACGCACACCCGCGGCGACGGTCAGGGCCTGCCCGAGGGCCTGCGCTATCCCGACCTCACGCCGGCCGCGCAGCAGTGCCTCGACAGCGACCGCCCCGATGCGCTGATCCGCGCACAGTCGGCGAGCGCGGCGCAGGAGGGCATCAAGGTCACGCCCACGCTGCGCCTGCAGGATCGCCAGTCCGGCAAGACGCTGCTGCTGCACGGCCCGGTCGAAGGAGATGCCTTGCTGTCCGCGATCGACCTGCTGGCGGCCAGTGCAGCGGCCGAGCCCGCATCGAAGGAAATGCCTGCCGAGTCTCTCGGAGACATGCCCAGGTAGCCACGATCTTCAAGGCTACGACGCGGCTTGGCCGTGCTGATCGACCCCGTTCGCTGCGCATCCCTGGACGCGAACAGCCACTGTGCATGCGGTGGCGGATGCCCGCTCTTCTGCCGCTTGTTCTTCATCGTCCCCGGAGGGTTTGTCCCTCCCGGGACAGGCGTCCTCCGACTTCATCCCGTGGAGGTTCGCCATGTCCTATGTCGTCGCCGACTCGCGTCCCGAGTCGCTCAGCCTGATCGCCGCCCAGCACGAAGACTGGATCATCCGCCAGGCCATCGCCTTGCTGGAACAACGCATCTTCAAGGCCGGCCCGATGCTGAACAGTCCCGCCGCCGTGCGCGACTACCTGCATCTGAAGCTGGTCGCGGAGCCCAACGAGGTCTTCGCCGTCGTGTTCCTCAACTCTCAGCACCAAGTCCTCGCCTACGAGCCGATGTTCAAGGGCACGGTCGATCAAACCTCGGTGTACCCGCGGGTGCTGGTGCAGCGCGCCCTGGCCCTCAACGCCTCGGCGGTCATCCTGGCCCACCAGCATCCATCTGGCATGACCGTGCCTTCGGCCGCCGATCAGGCGCTGACCGACCGGCTCAAAGCCGCCCTGGCGATAGTCGATGTCCGGGTGGTGGATTACTTCATCGTCGGCAAGGGCACGCCGTACTCCTTCGCCGAATCCGGCCTGCTGTAGCGCCGCTGACCGCCTGGTCCCCGCGGGAGCCTCGGCTGCCGCTTTTCTTTCGCCTGTCTGCCCAAAGCGGAGCGCGCGCGGTGCGCATTCCTTGTCGCGGTTGGACTGCCTTCGGCGTTCGACTAGAGCCTTGCTCTCATTCCCAGGACGCCCGCCATGACGGCTCCCTTCTTGAAACCCATCCCGCGGCTGCGGTGTACGCGCATCGCCTGCGCGGGAGGGCTGCTGCTGTGCCTGCTCGGCCAGGACGCATCCGCAGCCGACGTGCTGGTCGTGACCGACAGCCGCCATCCCGTGCAGTCCGCATCCGGCGCGCGCGTGATCGAGCTGGATCTGCCCGAGCGCATCGAGGCCGAACTGGCCGCGGGCCTGCCTGCCGATCCGGGCCGCGCGGCCGCGCTCGTGCAGCAACGCCTGCGCGATGGCAGCCAGGCACTACAGCGCCGCATCGGCAGCGCCTACCAGGGCGTCGCCGATGCCTGGGGCTTGGGGCTGGCCAAGGTGCCTGCCGTGGTGGTCGATCGCCGCTACGTGGTCTACGGCGAGCCCGATGTCGCGCGCGCCGTGGCACGCATCGAATCACATCGGAGGGCACAGCCATGAACCGCCTGCTGTCGGCGTCGTCGCGCCGGGCCCGCCTTGCCATCGCTTCGGTGCTGCTCGGCGGCGCCGCTTCGAGCTTCGCGCTGAACACGGCTACCATCGTGTCCTCGGCCCTGTCGCCCGACTGCCTGGAATATCGCGTCGTCGGCATCTGCTACTGGCTGTTCTGCACCTGGACGGGCTGCACGGTGCGCACCTCGGTGAAGGTGCGCCACTACATTCCCGACGCGGTGGTGTCGAGCTACAGCAACACCGGCGAGAACCCGTGGATCGAGGTGCGCGCCATGAGCATGCCCAATCCCACGGCGCAGGCCGGCGGCGACGGGACGACGAACCACGACAACGAGAACAACCTGGCGAAGTTCAAGAACGCCGACGTGATCGGGCATCCCGGCGGTTCGGTGTTCAGCCAGTTCGCCAGCGCGTCCGGCTACGCCTGCCAGGGCGCAGGCACGGCCTTCATGCCGTACCTGCTGAGCACCCTCGACACGCTGGCCTGGCGCTACAACGTCCCGGAGATGGTGTACCCCGAGGCGGTGATCCCCGGCATGCGCGAGATCGGCGGCCGCACGACGCTCAACCTGTGGGGCAACGTCTATCCGCGCGGCGGCTTCCTGCATCAGACCGACGACTACAAGAGCGGCGCCGTCGTCGCGCAGCGCGCGGGCGATGTCGTCACGCGGCGCATGCAGCCGCACGTCTACCAGCCGCTGCTCGCGAGTTCGAGCGACGGCTATTGGCCGGCCGGCGCCCTGGTGGAGAGCGATGCCTCCACCGGCAAGTGGCAGGAGCTGACGCCGACCCTCTCCAACTCCTGCGCCGTGTTCCCCCACTCCAACACGCGCGTGCAGGCCCAGCAAGGCGACTACGCCTGGGCGCTGTGGCGGCCCTATGCCTGCTGCCAGCGCCGCGGGCAGGTCTTCCTCGGCAGCGTCGATTTCCTCTGAGGTATTCCGATGAAAGCGTCTCTCTCCCGTTTCGCACAGCGCGCCAGGCCCTACGCGCTCAGCATCGCGCTCGCCTGCGCCGTCACGGCCGCAGCCGGCGTCGCGTGGGCGCAGACCCGCATCAGCCCCACCGGCGTCGGCGTGAGCGGCAGCGTCATCGGCGACGACGTGCTCTACAGCATCGGCGGCGGCCGGGCCGTGTCCATGGGCGGCGCCGGGAACATGCAGAGCATCGGCGTGGGCATCGGCTGGAACAGCAACCTGATCTGCGGAAACATGAGCATCACGACGACGCTGCAGAACCAGTTGAACGGCCTCACCAATGGCTTTCAGCAGATCATGTCCTCGGTGATCCAGAGCGCCACCAGCGCCGTGGCGTCGCTGCCGGCCCTGATCATCCAGCGCGCCGATCCGGGCCTCTACAACCTGCTGACCAACGGCGTGCTGCAGGCTCGGCTCGATTTCGACCGCAGCAAGTTGACGTGCAAGGCGATGGCCAACCGGATGGCGGACATGGCCGGCGGCCAGGCCGGGTGGGATCAGCTCGCCGAAGGTTTCGCGCTGCGCGATGCGGTGAGCAGCACCGATGCGGTGTCCGCCGTCGAGCAGGCCGAATCGAACAAGGGCAACAACGGCGTGCCCTGGGTGGGCGGCGGCAACGCGGGCGGCTCGGGCCAGGGTTCCATCAAGGTGGTCGGCGACGTGACCCGTGCCGGCTACAACCTGCTCAACAGCCGCGGCGTCAGCGACACCTCATCCATCCCGCGCGCGTCCTGCGGCAACCGGCTGACCTGCCAAACTTGGTCCTCGCCGCAGGCCGCAGCGGACTTCGCAACCCGCGTGCTCGGCGAGCGCGAGCAACGCACCTGCGAGACCTGCACCAAGACGCAGACCACGCCTGGCGTCGGCCTGACGCCGGTGATCCAGGAAGAGTACGAGACCAAGCTGCAGGCACTGCAGGGCCTCGTGACGGGCTCGACGCCGATGACGGTGGCAAACCTCGAAGCCGCCGGCAGCAACTCGCTGCCGATCACGCGCGGCGTGATCGAGGCGCTGCGCGACGAGCCCGATCAAGACCTGCTCGGCAAGCGCCTGGCGTCCGAAGCCGCGCTGTCGAGCGTGCTGGAGAAGGCCCTGCTGTTGCAGCGCACGCTGCTGACCGGCAAGAAGGAGCCGAACGTCGCCGCCAACGAGCTGGCCGTGAAGGCGGTCGATCAGGAGAACAACGCGCTGGAGCAGGAGATCAACAACCTCAAGACCGAGCTGGAGCTGCGGCGCACGCTGGCCGGCAATTCGGCGATGGCGATCGTGCAGCGCCACGGCACCCGCGCCGCGGGCTCGCGCGGCATCTTCGAGGGCGACACGACGCGCGACCGGCTCAAGGAAGTGCAGAAGCCGCGGAGCGGGCCATGACCAGCCGGGCCTGGCTGCGGCCGGCACGGCTGCTCGGCCGCCGCGTTGGCATCGTGCTGCTGTGGGTGCTGCTGGTGGCGGGCATCGCGGTCGGCGTGAACGTCGTCGGCCTCCACATCGTCGGCAGCATCGACGGCTGGGAGCAGTGGCTGCGCGAGCACTCGGGCCACTTCCTCGTCTGGCGGCTGCTGCTCTACGCGGCGACGGCCTACGGCTGGTGGTGGATGCGTCGGCGCCTGCGCGAACGCGAGCCATTGGCCGAGACCCATCAGCGCCTGCTGCGCGCCGAGATCGCGGCCGTCGCCACCCTCGTGCTGCTCGAAGGCAGCCAGCTACTGCGCAATGGCTGAGCCCTGGAGAACGCCATGACGCTCAACACAACGGACTACCTGGAGTATTACCTGACCCTGGTCGGGTGGATCGTCAGCAACGGCATCTGGAACATCCTCGTGGCCAGCGGCGTATTCGCGCTGCCCTTCGTGGTCATGGTGGTGCAGGAATGGCTGCGCGCGCGGGCCGAGGGTGCGGACGAGGGCAACAAGGGGGTGCTGTCATCGATGCGCATCGAGAACCGCGTGTGGGTGGCGATCGTCGTCATCCTGTTCGCCGGCATCCCCTTCATTCCGGTCGACCTCAGCACCATCAAGTTCGACACGACGCGCTCCGCGCAATGCCAGGTCAGCGTCCCGCAGCCCACCGACACGGGCTGGTCGAACGCCTACACCACGCTCAACAACCAGAGCGCGCTGGTGCCGGTGTGGTGGTTCTTCATGCACGCCATCTCGAAGGCGGTGACGGGCGGCGCGGTGGCGGCCATCCCCTGCGGAACGGATCTGCGTCAGATGCGCATGGACGTGGATGCCACGCGCATCGATGACCCGGTGCTGGCCCAGGAGGTCGGCGACTTCGTGCATGACTGCTACGGCCCCTCGCGCGCCAAGCTGTTCATGTCTCGGCCCACGCTCTCCGACGAGCAGATGAATGACGTGACCTGGATCGGTTCGAGCTACTTCCTGAACAACGCGGGCTTCTACGACACCTACCACTCGAACACGCCACGCACGGCCTGGCCCTACGACGCGACGCGCGATGCGGGGCTGGCCCAGGTGGATAGCGGCGGGGGCTACCCCACGTGCCGGCAGTGGTGGTCGGACGGCGGCAGCGGCCTGCGCGCGCGCCTGCTGGCCCAGGTCGATCCCGACCTGCTGACGCGCATCGGCCGCTGGGCGGGCTTCCTGTCGCAGAGCGAGGTGAACGACTCGGTGATCCGCGCCGTGGTCTCGCCGCGGCAGCAGAAGATGAACCAGGGCTCGGTCTACACCGACTACGGCGGCCAGATCGAGAAGACGCTGCCCAACGTCGTGACGCGCGGCGCCGGCGACCTGGGGCTGACCATGGGCTCGCTGGGCTTCTTTCCGGCGATGGACGTGGTACGCCAGGCGCTGCCGATGGTGCTGTCGCTGCTCAAGATGGCGCTGGTGATCTGCATCCCGCTGGTGCTGGTCTTCGGCACCTACGAGCTGAAGGCGCTGGTCGCGGTGAGCTGCGTGCAGTTCGCGCTGTTCTTCGTGGACTTCTGGTTCCAGCTCGCGCGCTGGCTGGACAGCACGATCCTCGACGCGCTCTACGGCTGGGGGTTCGGCGCGAACCGGCCGCACAGCAACTTCGATCCGCTGATCGGCCTGAACAACGCCTTCGGCGACATGCTGCTGAACTTCGTCATGGCGACGATGTTCATCGTGCTGCCTACCTTCTGGGTGGCTGCGCTGGGCTGGGTAGGCGTGCGCGCGGGAACGGCAATTCAAGGGCTGGCGGCAGGAACCAGGGATGCCCAAGCTGCTGGCGGCAGGGGTGCGGGTGTCGCTATGAAAGCAGCGAAGTAACGCCTCTAGGCTTGCTCGTCTTCTGGATCGTGGGGGTCGATCCGGTAATCGTCATGGGTGTAGAGGCCGTACCCGGCAGGGCCGTATCGCCATTCCGGCTTGTGTTCCTCGTCGTAGCTCCCATCGTCGTTGCGGACTACCCAGGCGCCGACCAGCGCGAACGCAAGCAGCAGTGCCAGCCAGAACGCGGTGTAGAGCAGGACACCGATCGCAGCGAGCTTGACGGCCAGCAGCGCGGCCTTGGCAATGCCAGGCGCCCATCCCTGCGCGAGCAGCCAGCCCTGCGCCCGCCGATCCAGACGCGCGCAGCCTCTCCACGCCCGGCCCAGTGTCCGGCCGAGGCGTTCTGCGAAGGTGGTCTGTGCGGCGGTCTTCATGGTGGCTACCTCATGTTCATCCTGTCGTGTGGCTGTGATCCCTGTCCGTGTCGCGATTGAAACCTGTGCTGTTCTTCAACCGCGGTCTAGTCCTTGTCTGCTGCGCGCCAGTCGGCCTGGCTTGCGGCCACCAGCGCCGCCCAATCGTCCGGCGGGTTGCCGCGTCCCAACATCTTCTCGAACACCGCATAGGGGTCGGACTTGCTGCCCGACGACCGCAAGGTCTGCTCGTCGTTGACCCAGGCGAACACGATCGCCTTGGCCTTGGAGTCGAAGCGGAAGAACAGCCGGAACCGCCTCCCGATCTTTGCGCGCCGCCAGTGCCGGTAGGCCGGCCCCAAGGTGTTGCCCTGGCGGAATTCGTCGCGCGCAGGATCGCTCGGCACGACATCCATGATCAACTGGCTCAACGCCCGGAACAGCTTGACGTTGGCGTTGCTCTCGAACCCCTGCGGGTCGTTCTGTTCGGCCCGTTCCGCGGCCGCGTGCAGCTTGCGCAACTGCTCGATCACGCCCTCGTGGAACAGGAGCGTCCAACCGTGCCGCTGCATCAGAGCGCCACTTCGCCTTCGATGTCTTCATCGAGGTTCACCGCGTGGTGCGCGTTGGCCAGCATGGCCCGCGCCAGATCGTCCGGCAGGGACTGGACGTGCCGCCCGGCCCGGATGTCCGCTTCCAGCAGCCCCAGGAAGGCGCCGATGGCCGGGTCTTCATGGTCGGCGTCGGCGCGGGTCACGACGACTTCGCCGCCGCGCAGGTCGAACGCCACCTTGCCGCCGGTGTCCACGCCCAGCGCTTGCCGGATGGACTTGGGCAGCGTGATCTGACCCTTGGAGGTCAGCGTCGCGACTTCGTGGATTTCGGGCATGGCGGCACTCCTGATGGCAATGCCTGGATGGTAAGGAAATTTCCTTACCTTGTCAATCTGGGTGTGCATGGTGCTCCGTCCGGTCGATGAAACGGCTCCATCGTAGGGGCGGCACAGCCAGCCTTCCCGCATCAATCCGACTTGGGCCAAACCCGCATTGGTTGTGGTTCGGCAGGCGTCGTTGCCCTATATCCAAAGGTTTCCGTAAAGGCCAAAGGGCTGGGGAAGGGGCAAGGGAATGGGGCCAAGGGGAAAGGCCCTACCCGAAAAGGCCAAAAGGCTCTCCCGACCGGCCCGCCGTCTGGGGTTCGCCATGCTCTCGCTGTTCCAACGCAAACGGGTGCCACCTGCCGCCAGTGCGCCACCGCCCAAACCTCCCGCCGAGCCCGGCAAAGGGCTGATGCGGCCGGAGCCGGCCGCATCGCTGCTGGCGACGCCGCGCCGGCAGAAGCTGCTGGAACACATCTGGCAGCGCACCTCGCTGTCGCGCCGGCAGTTCGCCACGCTGTACCTCGCCCCGCTGGAACGCTACGCCGAGCTGGTCCAGCAATTCCCCGCGTCGGAGGCCCATCACCACGCCTATCCGGGCGGCATGCTGGACCACGGCCTGGAGATCGTCGCCTACGCGCTCAAGCTGCGGCAGTCGCATCTGCTGCCCGCCGGCGCCACGCCGGAGGCGCAAGCCGCCCAGGCCGAGGCCTGGACCGCAGGCACCGCCTATGCTGCGCTGCTGCACGACATCGGCAAGATCGCGGTCGACCTGCACGTCGAGTACGCGGACGGCACGGTCTGGCATCCCTGGCACGGCCCGCTGCGGCGGCCGTACCGCTTCCGCTACCGCAGGGAGCGCGAATACCGGCTGCACAGCGCCGCCACCGGGCTGCTCTACGCCCGGCTGCTCGATCCGGGCATCTTCGACTGGCTCGCCGACTACCCCGACCTGTGGGCCGCGCTGCTGTACGTCCTGGCCGGCCAGTACGAGCACGCCGGCATGCTCGGCGAACTGGTCGTGCAGGCGGACCAGGCATCCGTCGCCCAGGAACTCGGCGGCGATCCGAGCAAGGCCCTGGCAGCGCCCCGGCACGCACTGCAGCGCAAGCTGCTCGATGGCCTGCGCTACCTCCTGAAGGAAGAATTCAAGCTGAACCAGCCCCAGGCCTCGGATGGCTGGCTGACCCAGGACGCGCTCTGGCTGGTGAGCAAGACCGTCTCGGACAAGCTGCGCGCGCATCTGCTGTCGCAGGGCATCGACGGCATCCCGGCCAGCAACACGGCGGTGTTCAACGTGCTGCAGGATCACGGCATCGCCTTGGCCACACCGGACGGCAAGGCGATCTGGAAGGCCACCGTCACCAGCGATGCCGGCTGGTCGCACAGCTTCACCTTCCTGAAACTGTCTCCGGCCATGGTCTGGGATGCGGCCGACCGGCCGGCGCCGTTCGCGGGTCGCGTGCAGGCCGACGAGGAACAAGGGGCGCCGACACCGCAGGCACCGGCATCCGAAGCGCCAGGCTTGGAAAGCGCCGATACGGCGCCACCAAGCATCGCGCCGACCGTCCCTATGCCCAGCGACAACGGCGTGGCTGCGCTGCTCGATCTGCTGAGTGACACGGCCCCACCCGTAGCGCCGGAGGCCCCGAGCGAACCCGAGCCTGCCTCGCCACCGGCGCCTACGGTGCTGCCGCAGATAAGCCTCGCGCCATTTCAGGATCGGCCGGAGCCATCCGGCGAGCATTTCATGGCCTGGCTGCGTCAGGGCATCCAGACGCACAAGCTCATCATCAACGACGCCAAAGCCTTGGTGCACAGCGTCGCCGGAACGGCCTACCTGGTGAGCCCCGGCGTCTTCCAGCGCTATGCGCAGGAACATCTGCAAATCGCCGCACTGGCGAAACCGGAGAACCTGGAGGGATGGCAGTGGGTGCAGAAGCGTTTCGAGAAGCTAGGCCTGCACCGCAAGCAAGCCAGCGGGCTGAATATCTGGACCTGCGAAGTCACGGGGCCGCGCAAATCCAGGCGACTGCACGGCTACCTGCTGAGCGCTCCCGAAGCGCTGTTCCAGGAAATGCCTCCGGACAATCCATACCTGCGCCTCCTCACCGAGGCCGTAAAGCGCGAAAATTCAGCCGCCGGTAATAAGAACGACAACGAACAGGGGTAGACAAGGAGCCACGGCGCGGGCCGGCTTCAGTCCGCTGATTTAGGCGGAGCCGTCTCTGCCAGCTTGGCTTCAGTCAGCGCCATCAAGTGGGCAGAACTGCATTTCAGCGCACGGGCGATTTTGAGAATGAGGGGGAGCGTGGGGACATGCTCGCCACGCTCGATCTTTCCCATGTGCGAACGCTCGATTCCTGACAGATGAGCCAGCGTTTCCTGGGCGATGCCTTGACTGGTTCTTTCTTCGCGCACGGAGGCCCCAAACGCGATGGCTGGTTCCGCTTCGTAGGTTGTTGTCCCGGTGGGCCGGCCTCTTTGAATCGAACGCTTTTGCATTGCCAAAAGCGTCGAGGATTGACACGATATAAACCACGTTAAACTTAACTCAATAGAAGCGACTTCATCGGTCGCCGCGAGTTCACTGCCTGGAGGAACTGGACGTGAAATCGAGCGATGCCTCCACTGAAATCCGGGTGGCTGTGCTCGGCGAGTGGGTGCCTTCACCGCTTGCCGACTTGCTGGCGTTGCAGCGCGCCGAAGAGCCAGAGACCGCCACCGCCTTGATCGGATGCAGTTCCACAGCGCAGGCGCAGGAACTGCCGCACGATAACTTTGACTTGGCCCTGTCCACAGCCGCCTGGGAGTGGCCAGGCTGGGTGTGCGAGCCGTTGTGGCATGACACGCTGGCAGTCGCCGTCGCCAAGCGCTCGCACCTGCTGTCCTACCGTGAAGTGCCTCGCCAAGAGCTGCTCAAGCAGCCGTTGATCTGCGCGCAGTCAACGGCCGACGAGCCGTGGCGCGCGGTGGCGCATGGCCTGGTCGAGGATGCACCGCAGGGCCATGAGCAGACCGTCAGCACCTTCGACATGGCGATGACGCTCGTCTCCGCGGGCTACGGCATTGCCGTCGCACCCGCCGCGAGACTGACCTGCTACCTGCGTCGCGGCATCGCCGCGCGGCCATTGGCTGGCGCACCCATCATCGTGATGGCCTACCTGCTTCGCCCGTCCTCGTCCTTGACCGAGCCCCAGGAAAGATTCGCCCGCCGCGCGCGCTCCGTGTCCTGAGACAGGGGCGCGCACTGCTGGGCGCTGGCGCGCTACGCAAACGCCACCTGCTGCGGGGACCACTCGCTTTCCTTCACCGTCGTGCTCACCGCCATGATGATCTTGTCGAGATTTGTGGCACTGACGCTTTCCAGAGCCGAGCCGCCGCGCAGCTTCGCGCGCGGCTGCAGGAGCGCGTTGTAGATCTGCCAAGGGTCGGCGCCCCTGGTCAGCTTGAGGACCGCCTGGATCAGCGCGTGCTTGACCGGATCGAGATGCCAATCCGGCACGCGCTGACCACGGTTGCCCAGGTTCAGCGCCAGCAGGTTGCCGGCCTTGATCTCGTAGCTGATCCACCGGCGGGACTTGCCCGCCATCTTCGCGTACTCGGCGACTGGCAGGTTGTGTGGTGCCTCGAAGACATCGACCAGTTCCATCCGCTGGCGCTGTATGTCGGACAGCGGTTCCTCCATGACGGAACGCGGCAACGGCACTGCGGGCAGCCGATGCGTCTCGGCTGACACCAGTGGCATCGCGTCTCCCGGCCTGGTCACGATCAGGAGCGGCGCCGACGCGGCCGCTGGTTTGGGTGGCGCACTCGCGGCTTCCTCATCCGAGAGGACGGGCACGCCCTCCAAATGAATGGTGAGCGGCATGCTCGCTGCCTCGACCATGTTCTGCTCGAAGAGATCGAGCCGGTCGGCCCAATCCTGCATCATCCGCCGCCGCTGCTCGACGTACTCGGCGTGGTTGTAGGTGGCACTGACCTTGTTGGGATCGACGTGCGAGAGTTGCGCGTCCACCCACACCTTCGGGTAGCCGATCTCGTTGAGCGCGGTGGACATCGTGCCCCGGATGCCGTGCCCGGTCAGCAGGTCGCGATAGCCCATGCGCTTGAGCGCGCCGTTGAGCGTGTTCTCGCTCATGCGCTTCTTCAACTCGCTGTCGTGGCGGAACAGATAGTGCTGGGCCGGTTTGAGCTGTTCGAGCAGGTGCCGGACGATCTCGATGGCCTGCACCGACAGCGGCACGATGTAGGGTGGAATGTCCTTGGGCAACTGGCGCTTCCTGCGCATGTCCACCTGGAGCTGCTTCACGACCTCGGGCGGGATGATCCAGAGGCCCCGATCGAGGTCGAACTGATCCGGCGTCGCCAGGCGCAGCTCGCCCGTGCGCACGCCGGTGAATAGCAGCAGCCGCAGACCGAGCTGGGTCTGCAGCCGGCCACGATACTTGCGCAGGCGCTGCAACAGCTTCGGCAACTCGGCCATGCGCAGGAACGGGTTGTGGTTCACCGGGGGCAGCGGCAGCGCCACCACGTCGAGGTCGGAAGCCGGGTTCTGCTCCAGGCCCGGCACGACCACCAGCGCGTAGCGGAACATCTGGTTGAACCACGTCCTGACTTTCTCGGCGACGGAGAGCGCCTTGCGCCGCTCGATCCTGGCGATCACTTCCAGCAGGTCAGGGCGTTTGATGTCGTAGATCGAGCGCTTGCCCAGCAAGGGCAGCACATCCTTGGCGAAGACGCGAGGGAGGATCGAGAGGGTGGTCTGCCGGCCCTTCTTGAGGCCGCGTTCGCGGTGGGCAAGCCACTTCTTGTAGATCGCCTCGAAGGTGTTTTCACCGGCGAGTTTGACCGCGGCGCGCTTTTGCTTGCGGTGAAGGCGCGGGTTGATGTCCTTGGCCACCAAGGCGCGCGCCTCGTCACGCAGGGCGCGTGCCTCACGAAGGGACACCTCGGGATAGGTGCCCAGCGACATGCGCTTGGGCTCCTTCATCCAGTAGTAACGGAAGTGCCAGCTCTTGCTGCCCGTGGCCGTCACGGCCAGGGAGAGACCATCGATGTCTGGAAGTGTGTAGGCCTTGCCGGTGGCTTTGGCTTGGCGGACCACCAAGTCTGAGAGTGCCATGCTCTAGCTCCTGAACATGAGTCAGGAACCAGATGCTTAACCCATCGACCTCAGCGCCCTAGCAACAATCCGGAAGCCGTCGTGCCCGCAAAAATGGACACAAAAATGGACATAAACGTCGTGGCTTCAGGTGGATTTCCGTGGAGCCCACTGGAACATCGAGGTGTCGAAAACTCAACCAGAATCAACGACTTACGATGCCTCTTGGACTTCCTCAGAATTCCCTGGAACGATGCAGTGGAGCGGGTGAAGGGAATCGAACCCACGCTTGAGGCTTGGGAAGCCGCCGTTCTACCATTGGACTACTCAAAAAATCTAAGTGCTTGATTTTCCTCATATTTTTCAATGTGAGGTATTGGGCATGGTGTCACTGCAGGGTGTCATTTACCACCTACAGTTAGGGGTCACAATGGCACAATACCTAGAGCAACGACGAGGCTACTACTACTTCCGTCAAGTAGCTATGATTAATGGAAAGCAGAAAGCTAAACGAATAAGTCTTAAAACTAAAGACTTGAAAATTGCTAAAATGCTTTCAATTCAAATCTTGGCAAGTATTTTTCAAATGAATAAAAAATTTGAAGTTCAATACGATGACAACAATAACATAAAATCAATAAATGTTAAAGATGAGGCTGATCATCGTCTTTACATGGAATATGAAGAAATGCGACAAAAGCATTTAGCTTTTAAGCATAAACAAGAACTAGAAAAGCTTGAGGCTCAAGCCAAAATAAAAAAAGAAGAAGATGAAAGAAAATCAAAGGAATGGCAAGAATCGGATAGAGCAAATCTTTTTGAAATGCTTAATGCTACTTTAGCGACGAAACCACCTAAAAATACAAAAAAGTTAATAGAATACCTAGAAGAATATCTTAAAACTGTAAGTGTTAAAAATCAACAAACACATGACAAATATCGTCGTGTTAACACTCAACTTATAGAATATTGTCAAACACAAGGGGTAGATACTCCACATGGTGTTACAAGGGAATTAGTATGGAGCTATATTAATTTTCTAAAAGCTGATGGCAAATCGGACAAAACCATTAAGAATTTATTCTATACTCAAGGTTCTTTTTATAACCATCTATTGAGAATAGGTGCAACAAAAGAACCAAACCCGTTTACAGGTCATAAATTTAATGTAGAAAAAACCAAGAGAATTCCATTTACTATAGAAGAACTAAATAAAATATTCTCTTGTCAAAAAATTAAAGATAAAACATCGTTATTTTATGTATGTTTAATCATGCTAACTAGTGGAGCTAGACCTAGCGAAATTTGTCAACTTTGGCATGATGACATTAATAAAGTAGATGATTATTATACGATTAGGATTGTTGAAAATCCTCAGCGAGAGCAAACACTAAAAACTCCACAAAGCAAACGATTAATATATTTGCACCCTTTAGTTATTAAACATGGATTTTTGGAATACCTAGAAACACGAAAAGGTAGAAATATATTTGATATTCCAAAAGCAAAAGGTAAAAATATTTCTAAATTGATAAGTGAGGATTTTAGCGAGATATTAAGAAAGACACTTAATATTGAAGTTAAGACACTTTATTATTTTAGACATACTGTAATCAATAGGATTAAAGCAAAAGGGGCTGAAGTTCCCAATATTAAAGAAATAACTAAGGATATGATCGGTCATGATGATGACGATGATGATAAGCAGAAAACTGACACAATGTTAGAGCATTATGAACAGTTATATCCTCCATCAATTTTAAAGAAAGCTACTGAATCGCTCTTAAACTACGAAGAAGTAAAAGCATTAAACTAAAATCCGGTTTAGCAGTGGAAACCATGAGCTTTACCATTAGGTGAGGCTCTTTTTTTCATAAAGCATTTCTCTATCGTTATATTTATTAAGTAATGCGTTATACCTATAGATACTGCATGATTTGATAGAAATAATTTTATTGTTGCTTACCTGTATTCCTGTATAATTACTACATCAACCAAGTTATTCAATGGTTGAACTCATAGACCAACCATCTTAGGAATACAAATGGCTTTCATTCACGATGCTCAAGAAATTCTGTCGGATCAAGACTATGCCAAGCTGAAAGAACTTCAGCAAAAGTCTGCAGAGTTCGAAACTACAAAGGCAGAAGAAGAGGAACTTTACAACATCAAGAAAAAGGTGCATGACGGTGTTGCACTTCGAGATCGTGAAAAGAACCTTGCTTTCCTCAATGGCAAAGCTTACCCTCTGGCTGAAATCATTAATGCTACGGGTTACACGGAAGATGAAGTTAAAGATGCCGTGAAAAAGCTCTATGCTGATACTACCCCTGCCGTCCAAATCGCCACTTATAAGATCAAGGGCAATAACGGTAAAGATACCGACCACCATGTTATGAACTCGGGTCGACTGACAAAGGAACTTAAAGCCGAAGTTGTGAAACACGGCATTAAAGGTTTTCTTGCTAATGCCAATGATCTTGCATGGCTCTTGAAGAGTCATGTTGTTGAAGTCGGTAAGTATAAAGGCACTACTGTTTACCCGAATGCTACCTCTGTAGCGAAAAGGTTTGATTGGGATCGTGATGATCTCATCAAGCAAGCACAGGCGAAACACAAGAAAGATAGCGAACAAAAGTAATCTAAATTACTAAAAAATAAACCCCGATTTCTCGGGGTTTTTTTTCGTCAATCACTTTTATCTTTATCAATTGGCTTAACATCAAAGATATTTTTATGAGTAATTTCATTACCATTTTCATCTTTAATTAATCTACCATTTTCTTTTCTTACTTTTTCAATTGAAATTTCATCACCAACTTTTATACCATTTTCGCTAATACCTCTTTCTAAATCAACTCCCCAAGCTGTAGATGTTTTACCATTGGAGCTTACTTTTACGAAGTAACTAGGTGCATTGTCGGGATTATTTTTGTATGGAGCATGACCAAAATCTACTACTTTACCCTCTCTTTTAGAGCTACCTTTAGATTTAGGTGTAGCTTTATTCATTAATGCTGAATATGAACCAGTTTCCCCACCAGCACTATTAGATTCAACTGAATCATTAGAGCTTGAAGAAGTGGAACTAGGACTACTTGAATCTTCATTACTATTAGAACCACTATTAGAAGATTCATCACGATCATTAAATGATCTACCACCACCACCACCATTAGGAAGTAATGGTTTAGGCTGATTTCCTTTCAAGTATGAGCCACCTATACCACCTATCCCCTTAACTGTAGAGCCTATAACAGCCCCTACAGCCATCATTTCCCCGCCACCCATGCTAGTTGCATGCCCACCGAAACCAGTAGAGCCACCACCGATCCACTTAAGAATCTCATCGGGTAGAACATGGATTATTGAATAGGTTTTCTTAACAAAGAAATACATTATTAATCCGTACATGATTGGACTAAAAATAATTCCAACTAACCAAGTAAGAAAACCTGAATCGGATTGTGTCATTGCGAATATGTAGCCAAACATACCACTTAACCATACTCCTAAAGTATTCATAATTACGATAGAAGTAACAAATCCAGCTACTAATAATACGGGTTTAAATAGTAGAGCAATCATTAATCTAAATCCGTTTCCTCCTAATCCTGCTACATCATGCCCGTCAGGATTAAGTATCATTATCCCCCAGAACCCGCATGCAATAATTGCCTCTATAACCATTAATATGAAACCTACAATACAGCCCACCCATATAAGTATTGGGATTAGAGGAAATACAAATTTTAATACTCCACCTAACATAGAGAGTATTGGAACAGTAGCATTAAGAAAGAAGGATATAGCACTACCAATACCAGGGGCATTCCCAATAGTTACAAGCAAAGTAATCATTCCAGCTAGACCAGTACCAGCTAGAGCTAACAAAAATCCACCCCAACTATTTAATGTCATCATAGGATTTTGATTACTATTAACGGCATAAGTAGATGTAGTAAACATCTTTGTAATTAGTTCAGTTGGATCTAGACCGTTATTTATCCATTGCTTTATTTTATCTAGAAAACTACCACCACCATCAGCCTCTGCAATTAACCCATAACTTACCACTCCAAAATCGGATTTCTCCAATAATTTAATAGCTGTGCTTAATGCTACCGAGTATTCCGTTTTCAATACTTTTGTAGGAAAGTTTATAGGACCACTTGCATAAGGTAAGGCACTAACAGACTGATTAACCATGTTGGACATGCTATTTATTTTAGTATCATAAAAACCCAACATGATCCAGCCATCTTTATTAATGTTTTCCTGTATTGTTTTATACTGATCCATTTTTGATACTACTTCTAAAGCAGTATCTTTAATACCACTTTCATATTCAAAAATAATCTTTTCAATGGAAGATACATCTATTGAACCACCGTTAACTAGTTGACTAGCCAATCCATCCATTTTACTAATCATGCTAGCAGATAAACTATTATGTTTATCTTGAATGGCTTTTAATTGAGCAAATGCATCTTTACCTATTAATACTTCGCTGAAATCTTTTGGAGCTTTATAATCCATTACCTTTAAAAAACCACATGCCTCAGGAGTGATACCGTTATTATCTTTTTTATTTCCAAATAAATATCTATTGCCGCCTGATATAGACTCTTTTGTCATTCCTATTTGTGAATCAGGAAAGATAATATTATTTTCTTCTAATTTTACATACTTATCTAGCACAGCCATACAAACACTAGATAAGAAAAGTTTAGCTCCTAGTTGTTTTGCCTCCGGTTTTACAATAGAGGCAGATATTGTCTGTTGAAAATTACTATTTTTTGTGAAATTGACTACGGCAGAATCTGCAATTCCTATTCCTTGAACAGTTATCCATGCCACTAATACCTGCAAAATCGTATAGCCTTTAACTACTGGCAACATAATTCCAGCCATTGAAGCCATTCTTATTACTGTCCAGTTACCATGCTTCTTACCTAAAACTTGCCCATCATGTGCTGAATTATAGATAAGTGAAAGAATAAAGTAACCAACAATTAAACCTGAAACCGCGATAACTGAAAGGTTTATCACTTCTATAAATGCTAGAAGTGGATCACCACCAGCACCAAAAACCCCTACCCCTCCAAATATGGACTTAAGCATGTCCATACTTTTATCGCCTGGAAGTGGTGTAAATAAATCTGCACCGTAAGAAGTTCCAAAAGCGAATAAGAGCATACTCATTATTATTATTCTAATTTTGCTCATATCTTCCCCTATTTATTTTTGTTTTGTATTTAGCTTTTCTAGATTTGCTTTTGCTATAAAGTGAATAACTTTTATGTATTCACTCATGGACAAACTTAATTTTCCTGATGTTTCTTTGAAACTGTCTTTAGTTTCTTCATCTAATCTTATAGATAATAACTTGTCTTGTTTTTTCTTCATCATTACTCCTTTGTGTTATCTAATTAATATAGAGTAAGAATAATTTAAGTCAATACAAACACTGGAATTAATCAAGACAAAGGAAAAGGGGCTAATGCCCCTTTTTTGTTCTTCGAAAGGTAGCCCCTACGGGGTTGTCCTACGGACTTCAGTTAAACAGAAGATGACTTTTAACTGTATGAATAACCAGGAATTGAGCCCTACCCTACCCTAGACTGATCTATAGCCCCTATGGGCGATTTCAGGAGGAATTGACACCAACACACCACCCCATGATTTTTAGGGGCTTACAAGCCGTTCTAGAGGGTCATTTTTTCGCTTAACTTAATAAACGAGTCCTTTAAGTTACTATGTCAACCGTTTATCTTATTATCCCGTATTTGTATTGACAAACTACGGATATTTTAGATAATTAAATTATGAACAACAAGGAAAACAAATGACAATCTTACTTATTTTACTAGCTACAATCTGGACTTTTTGGTTTATCTCTAACTTTTCCAGATTTACCAATTATTTAACTTATTTAATTTGCAACTCAGGAGAAACAACAAATGAAAAAAACAGAAAGAATAGAAGTTCTTTTATCTACAACACAAAAAGCTGAAATAGACGAAGTATGTAAGAAATTGGGAATCTCACAATCTTCTTACTTTAATTTAATACACTCAATATTCAAGCTAGAAAAATTAGAGGAAACATTATGGAAAAAGAAAAAGAAATAAAGGTTAAGTCAATAGTAGTTAGATCATCTAAAGCAGTATTAAATGAAGTTAATCCACTTCGATATGCAAAATTTATAGCAAAACAGAGCAATACCAATTTAATCAAAAGTATGTTTGATTTTTCTAGAAAGACAAAAGAAAAGCAAACATTTAATGAAGCAGTATGTAAATACAGTATTAGTGAAGAAACACTATCAAGCAATCTAAGCTTCTTCAATAAAGCGAAATGGAGCTTTTCACTAATATCACTAGCACTATTAGTTTACAGCTTTATCTTAATGCTTAACCAACATTTGTTTATGGCGATAGCATTAGTAGTAAACGGAACAGTTTTTATTTTGTTGGCTCTAACTTACGGTTTGAGAGCATATCAAATCAAAACAAGAGAATTATGTAGTTTTAAGCAGTATCTTAAATCCATCTTTAAACACTAAAGGAGCAATCATGAAAATAAGATTTTTAACCAAAAAAGCAATGCACAACTATTTAATATCACACAAAGATACTTTTTCTTTTATTAATAAAGACCAAGTATTTTATGTAAATAACAAGTTATCTATAGTAGAGCTAGTAGATAAAGAAAAAAAAGAAGTACAGCAATATCATGGGACAGATGCCGAACATGTAATTAATAAATTTTTTGGATATATGAACTTTTTTTACCCTGAAGAAAATTTCGAAAAAAACTCAGTTGAACTATTATTTAAGGAATTAAGAAATGAAAAAAAATTCATTCATCAAAATGTCTGATTTTAATTCTAAAGAAGAGGCTAAAAGGTATTTCTCTAGATTAGAAAACAATCTACCTATTTATGATACTTTTAAAGAGCCTCTTGTAAAACATAAAACTGATAAGTGGAAGACATTTAAAATGGTATCTCAAGCAGTCTTTATTTTTGTATTGACAATTTCCGTATTCATGTTATTACTATACTTAATAAGGAGCTAAAGTGAGCAAAAGCAAAATAGAAAAACTAATAGAGCTACGAAAAGCTCAAGATGAATATAAAGAAGCATGTAAATTTTTTGAGCAATACATACAAGAGAGTTCATTAGTCATAAGATGCCTCTTACTTATCGGATTTACTTTTATGTTTGGCATGCTATTCATGTCATTTAGGTAACACAGATTTCATAACAACTATAAGGAGAAAATATGAAACTAGAAGAATTAGAGCAACAACTTAAAGATTCAAATATTGATTGTTATATCTATACAACCAAATCAAACGAAGACAGATTAAAAGTAATCGTAGATGAGAAATATGATAGTTATTTCACAGTTAACAATAACGAGTATTTCCTAAATGTTTGGATTAAAAGAGCAAAAGGTTTTGATTATAAAAATCACAAGCAAACGGCAGATGAATTAAAATTGCTATCAAGTGTCAAATTTAAGTTATTAAATCTTCTTTACGACAATGGCATTAGGACAGGAATAGAAACTTATGTCGATGAAAGTGCAACAAAATTATTTCCCACAAAAGATAAATTTAGAACATCATTATCCTAATAAAAAAGCCCTCAAAACGAGGGCTTTTTTAATGGATCAAATAGTATGAACTCGCAAACATATAAATCGACATACATAGAGTCTTCAAATAGATATTGTTTGTATCTCGTTCAATATACAAGCAACTACATAGCAAAGTCATAACAATAAACATCATTTCCCGATTAACTCTTTACACTCATGAACAGCTAAAGATAGGTCCTTTAATGGATACTCTTTATTGTATTGAATAACGATAGCTTTATCAGTATCGTTTAAAGTCTTATCTAGATCTTTTTCTAATGTCTTTAATAACATTAACATATTATATTTAGGTTTAACTTCTTCAATAGCATTTTCATTCATCTTGGATTTAATCAATTCGATTTCCTCATTTAAACCCGGAAATTGATTATCTTCCTTAGGTATTGCTCCCCTCTTTTTCCAAATACTTATAAGATTACCTAAAGTCTTATTGTTTAATTCCTTGTTTACACCATCTTCTTTTAACCTTTTGTTTACCCATGGAGCGATCACTTTGTGTTTAACACCAAGTGATCTAAGGGCTAGTATTTGTTTAACATATTTAAAAACTTGAAATCCTGGTAATTCTACGATCTTATTTGTTTCCACTAACTCAACTAATTCTTTGTATATATTCTCTTCCATTTTATTTTCTCCTTAATTGGTAGATAACTAACATCTTAAACGATAATTAAAAAATATCAAGATGGCATTTATTTAACATTAAAACCGGCAAGCCCATTACGAAAAGTGTTTCCCACTTTTCTTACACATAGTGCAATTACGCTGTATTGCGATGCTCCTAGTATCTTCGATAGCTAGGGAATTTGGGCTTTTCTCCCCCTTTTAAACAAAGCTTGTTTTACAGCTTTGGCGAGGTTTTACCTCTCACAAAGCAAGTATTGACTTGCTCCAAAACAACTAGCATTAAAAAGTAAGGCTGAAAACTTGCTTTTTTAGTTTTTTACCTTATAACTAATATTGGATAATTGTTTTTTTAAAGGAGAAACCATGAGAACAATAAAACACACTGCATATTACCCATTCGTTACCATGACATTTATTGAAGACTATATGCAAAAGAAGAAAATCAAAAGTGTCAACGAGGCAGTCAACTTAATATTAGAAGAATATTTTAAACAAGATAAGGAAGATACAAAGCTTAAGGAAATTGCTAATACACTATCTAGTATCAAAGAAGACACCGACAAGGTAGTAAAAATACTTTCTAATAGCGAGATAACAGAATGAGAAAAATACGATACATATCTAGTCCAAGGCAGGATGATATGTTATCGCCTGGAGAATACCGAAGATACTTAAACCACATCTTCGGCTATTTCTTATTTTCCTTTGCTTTCATATCGTTTTTAATATCTAGTTTTATCATGAAAGGCGACTACTCAATAGTATCTTTTCTAACTGGAAAACTTGACTATACAAAAATACAGGTTTCTATCTTATATGGAAAATTGTTCTTTACCTTTACTCCATCACTTTTATTGGCATATTTAATAACACAAGCAACGACTAAACCCATGAATCGAGTTGTACATCTTAAAGGTAACTTTGTAGATGATTCAAGCGAAGTTATTAATAATTTAAGAAGAGATTTTCATGTAGGGAACTTTGAGAAAGACATAGCTTTGATTAGAGAGGGTGAAATTGACTACAACAGAACACCGTTTTTTAAATTAAAAAAGACAGTTTATTTTCCTCCTACATTTCTAGAATTATCTACCGTAATCCGTGGTGAGGCAGGATCAGGTAAATCTATTGTCATGAATAGACTCATAAAAGAGTCAATAGATAATGGTCACAAGATGATACTTCACAGTATCAAAGGCGATGAAATAAAGATGTTGAGCAAGTATTGTTCTTTTTACTTAATAGAACCATGGAACAAGAGAAGAGGTTATGCGATAGATTTTTTTGGTTTAGTTGTTAATGACGATGAAGAAAAAGAAAATGCATCAATTAGAACTTTTGTTGATTCATTTAATAAACCGACAAATGGTAAGGCAGATTTCTTTGATAAAGGGGCTAGTTCAGTATTAGAAGCTTTTACCCGTTGTGAAATTAAAACTAATAAAATTAGTGGGAAATATGGAGATATTGGAGGTGTCGTAAAGACATGGAATAGCTTTAATGTTAATCCAGTAGATACAGATATTAATCTTAACGATCCCGATCAAGTCAAAGATGAGTTAGAAAAGAATCAGGAACAATTAACACTAATAAAGCAGTTCTTACAAAAATGGAATACTAGTGCAACTATATATATAGATCCACAGAACCCAAAAACATCGCTTTGTGTTTTAGCTAGTTGTATTGAAGTAATTCGTAAATTTGAAGTGTTATCGAACTTTTGGAAAGGACGACAAACATTAGATATTAGAAGATGGGTTAATACAGCACCAAAAAAGGATAGACCAGTAATTATTTTAACTAATTCAAATCAGTTTAGTGATGTAGCAGATTGCTATATATCTGCATTTATTAATCTTATAGTAAGTGAAGTTATTGAGGAATCATATCAAGTCGATTGGAAATTGTATTTTATGCTTGATGAGTTTCCACAGTTGTCATCTATTAATTTAAAAGAGTTCTTAAAATTACCTGATGTTGGTAGAGGCAAAGGAATTAGAACCATATTAGCTTTACAAAGAACTTCACAGATAAAAAGCTCTTTTAATATGGACGGTGATTCTTTTATAGGAGCATTTCAAAATAAAATATGGTGCAGAATGGCAACCGATGATTTAACTAATATAGAAAAAGAACTTGGAAAAAGAGATATTAGAGAAACTAGTATTAGCTCGAATTACACTGCACAAGGTAAATCACTATCTACTAAAGTTACTGATAAATCGGAAAATGTAATTAATTCCAATGATCTACAAAATGAATTAGGGGTAGTAAGAAATAAACAAGGTAAATTTTTAGGAGTTAAAGTCTTAATTAAGATAACGAATAACCCTAGAGTAGCTTTAGTCACACTCCCCCCTGTTGTATTTCCTGAGCGAGTAAAGGTAGGAACGAGAGTGTCCACCAGTGCAAACAAGTCTAAAAGCACAGGCACTAATGACGAGGACACCATAGAGGAAAAGGCTATTACCCATGACCACCAGGTAGAGCACCAGATAGAGGTAATACCTATAGAGAGTGAGCAGTTGGATACCGTGGAGGCAGATCCGATGGAGTCAGCCTCTATACATGGTCTAGCTCATGCGATAGGGGGAGAACCACTATCAGCCGTGGTAACAGTAGCTGATTTAGTAGAGTCTTTTGAATCTCATACTATGAATAATAATCAACTACAAGTAGTTGAAGATTCTAAAGAGTCTACTTCTATTGAAAAAACAGAAAAGAAGAAAATCAAAATAAAAAAACTAGATAAGGAAATAGACTTATGATTGCAATATCTAAAATTAACAATCCTGATTATTTAATATCCCACACTAAACATGAGTATTACACCGAGGGAGATAACCAAGAAGGATACTTTGCAGGAAAACTTTGTTCTTGGCAAAAATTATCAGGTAAAGAAGTCGATAGAACAACCTTTGAAAGATTCATGGGATACGGGAAAAAAGAGGGTTTCTATGGTGTAGAAATTGACCCTGCACCACCCAAGGACTTTACAGTCCTTATGGAAAGAGCAAATGATACCGATAGAGAAAAGTTCTTGAAAATGCATAAATTAGCAGTTCAAGATTTAATTAAAGCTATTGAAGAAAATACTTATTATCGTAAAACGGAAAAAGGTAATACCCGTTATGAGTTAGCTAAAGCCGTTAGCATGGCCCATTTCACACACTTTACATCAAGGGGTGTAGAAAAAAATGGAGTATTAACACATGATTGTCAACTACATGAGCATATTGTAGTTTTTTCTAGAGTTGTTGGAAAAGATGGTAAATATCACTCACATACTCTATTAGATGCCAAGTATGAAAAGAACCATGAAACTCTTAATTATTTTGATCAAATTTATCAACATAGATTAGCTAAAGAATTACAGAAAGAGGGATATGTTATTGAACCTGGAAACCGTGACTCTTTTACTATTAAAGGTGTTAGCAAAGAAGTTACTGAAGAGTTTTCTACAAGAAGAAAGAAAATTATTGAAAAGGTTGGAGAAGATGCAAGTTATGCCACCAAATCTAGAGCTAGCCTTAATACACGAAATAAAAAAGAATACAACGACTTAGGACAACTTCGCCCCGAGTGGCACAAAAGAATGGATTCACTCGGTTTTACAGCAGATAAGATAGGATCAATAAAAGGAAAACAATCTAATCAAGATAAAGCATTTAATGAGGTTTTCACTGACAAAGCCGTGATTTCAAAGAAATTATTAAAAACGAAAGCATTAGCTGAATCAAAATACAGCACTAAAACTTACACGGAAAAATTAACAGAGTTTCATGCTGAGCTAAAATTAGGAAAATTAGGTAAAGAGCATTATCTAAATACAAATAACAAGCACTCTAAAAATATGGACAAATCAATAAATGGAGGAAACCTAAAACCAATTAAAGGAGGAACAGAAAAATCCACAACATTAAAACAAAGTGATAAATTGCAAGCTAGCCTTAATGAGATTAGATCAAGTTATGCGAATAGAATAGCTCAAATACTAGCTAAACAATCTACTAAACAAGGATTAGAAACAGCCGAGCTTTCTAAAGCCATGAGTGATTTTGCCAAAGCTGAAAGTGAGATAAATACTCAACTTTCACAAGCATTAATAGAAGAATCAAGACAAAATGATTATGATAGATAAAATAAAGCCCCTTTCGGGGCTTTACTTTTTAACAATTTCCATTATATTAAAGTTTGAGAAGAAAATAATATAAACGGTCTTAAATGAACAACCTAACTAAAAAACTTAAGGACCAATTTTTATGAACTACGAAATTCCTATATAAAGGCCAAAAGCTATGAACTACAGTAACAATATAAGCCATTTATCTTTAAAAGTCAATAACTTATCTAAAATTATTTTTGATGATGAAGATTATAAGATATTTGATGAGATTGGTGAGCAAGAAGACAAAGCATATCAATTATCAGTAAACTTACAGAAATTTGAGGGTTTTGTAAAATCACAAGAACAAAAAGAAAAATCTAAAACTATTTACACTAAAGAAGAATTAGAATTAAAGGCTAGATTTTTCTCTTTAGTTCCAGATGTTCACAAACATAATATCAAAACATTGGTAAAGAAAAAATGCTATGGTGGCGACTTAATTAAATACATTAAGTCAAGAAAACTTTTCTTTGAGTGTTTTACAGTAGAACTAAAAAAGTTAGCTGATGGTCAAATGACTGAAGAGCAAAATAGATCAATCAAGAGATTATTTAACAAAAGAAAAAAAGAGGCGCTTTTATATGCCTCACAATTGCTAGGCTTAATTGGAAAAGGTGTATCTCATTACATTGACTCTTCTTTATTAAATTTGTATATCGAAGAAATCAAGAAACAAGAAAGATTTGTCAATTCAAATAGACTTATTAATAGTGTGGGAGCTATTAAAAAGATTCCATCAGTAGAGAATAAACAACGACAAAAAGTAATGCAGATTACTCGTATAAGTAAATGCTTGGGTCAACTTGCTCAAGACAAGGGTATGACATTTGTGATGGTCACACTAACATTACCACCACACATGCACCCAGCCCCCTCCATTGGACAAAATAGCTTTAATGGTGTCATGCCTTTGGAGGCACATGCTCAACTGCACCACTTTTGGAGATTAATAAGAGCACACTTATCTAAAGCTAATTTTGTCTTTAATCATGAGGGAAAGATTAAAGTTAAGAAAACTAAAAAAAGAGGCGAAGAAGAAATTTATCTTAAGCCCATTTTTGGACTTCAAACAGTAGAGGCACATGTCGATTCAACATTACATCTCCACTCTTTACTTTACATTAATCCTGAAGATATGGACGATGTAATAGAAATCGTCAATAGAGTGTCTTCTATCTATACAGCATCAACAGGTAAATTAGTAAGATTTGATATTAAAAAGAATGATGGCAGAGCAAACGGTCATACTTATGTCTATAAATACATCACAAAATCTAACTGTGTTTATACAGATGAAAATAAAACACATTTAAGAAATACTGCATTAAGGCACTACTACAGTGCACGAGGCTTTAATTTCTTTGGAATAAATGGAATTATTACCAAGTTCAATTTTTTAGCTAGAAATTGCTTGGATTACAGAGAAGTTTTAGACGAGAAAATTATTGATTGCTTATTGAAAAATGACTACTACGAATTCATCAAGGAATACAATGAGTATTTTGAGAATGTCTATTCTTATGATGAGAATAAAAAGAGAAAATTTTTAGGAGTAGCTTATATTAGGAGTCATAGTCAATATGATCCCACAGACTATGTATTAATTGAGAAAAAGATTTTCTCAATATTTGAGGCAAACAAAGAAATCCAAGCTGATACAGATGAAATTATCAAAAATATTATTCAATTAAAAAATCAGGATATGAGTATTAACAATGCTTTAGATATTGCCATTGGAAATCAAGATAAACACGACAAATTAAAAGAAGATGTTTTAGAAGAAATGAAATCTAAAGGCTTTACAGTTCATTATGTAGATATACATAAAGAAGATAAAGAGTCTAGAAGAGATATACAATTAACTTTAGCTCTACCTATTAAAACTTCTAAAGAATTAAACCCATCACATGAAATAAGTTACACTTATTCCATGTTTATTCAAGTAAACCCAGAAAACCCTAACCCCAAGTTAGAAAAACCCATAAAAACCAAAACCAAACCCATATTGGTAAAGAAAAAAGAGTTAGTGAAAGAGCAAAAACCTAAAATTTTAGGATTTAAGTTAAAAAGACCTGGGACTAATTTATCAGTTCAGCTTTAATGTTGCATAAATGCTATTTCTTTAATATTTACCTGTACTTCTTTTGTTAAGTATGCAATAATTATCACACTTAACAAAATAGGAGATTAAATGAACTACACTACTCTACAGAAGAATATTAAGGAATTAGCAAGCAAGTCAAAGTATCTTACTGATGAAAAATCAGTTATTGAGGCAGTTTTAGGGCATGCTTTTAATTTTGCTTTATGTCTTCCAGTGCAAAACGGAGCAAGGCAGTTCCCATACTGCACTAAAAATACGAAGATTAGCTACTACGAACCAAAAAATGACACTGAAGAAGAATTACTTGTAAAGTGTCTTACTACTTTTGCTGAACTCTATAAGAACAGTGAGCCATTTGAAGATGTTTTAACAAACATCTATGCTGAACATCTTAATTTTAAATTAGGTCAGCACATGACCCCACCAGATTTATCCAAAGCATTATTCTCAATCATTGACAGCACTAATAGTATTGAGAGCCACTTAAAGACCAATAATACATACTCTTTTTATGATCCCACAGCAGGAACAGGATCGCTTGCAATGGGAGCATTACAAGGTATCTATAAAAAATATGGCGAAGAGGGACTATCTAGGGTAGATGTATTTCTATGTGATTTAGATTTAAAGATGTGCATTGCTAGTGTTGTTAATTTAGAATTAAGCTCACTATCACATCAATTAAATTACAATCAGCTTACAGTTTTCAATCAAAGCTCATTAGTAGACCTTGAAGAGAAAAATAAATTTGTTGAGCTTATTCCTAACTATTTAAAACATAGGAAAGTAAGAGAGTTGCATGATTATGAGAAAACTGATATTAAAGAGCTTGAACCAGCATAAAATAAAGCCCCTAAAATGGGGCTTTTTCTTTGGTGAGCTACATAATAAAATATATAATAGCTTAAATTTTATATGGCTTTTTCTTTGGTTTATTTTCATCTAAATTAATATCCAATTTTATTTTTAACAACAAGGATTCTAATTCTTTGTCTTCCAACGGAGTTCCACTAATTTGATTTTCTAGCCTACTTTTCTTTAGGCTAATAAAGTTTGTGTATTTACTAACAAAAGCCTGACTTACATCTACCCGTTTTGCTATCTCACTTTGAGATAAATCTGGACGATTAACAAATAAAGTAACTACAGCACTAATTTTCGTCCAGTATTTTTTACCTCTAGCTAGCCCACCTTTTCTACCAGCCTCTATATATTTATCAATGTAGCTCATGTTTTCTCCTTTATGCTATGTGATAGTTTTCTTATAGCTTGTATTCCGTAAATGTCAAGCTTTCCACTCATCTTAAATATTGTTTCTTGTATTGACAAACTACGGAACTATAGAATAATAAAAGTAAAGGAGAACTATATGGATAACTACAATAAAAAATTTCACATCTGCATGACTGATCACTCTAACGAGAAAACTACATTTGATTTAGTCAAAACTCGCTATTCATCTAACTATTTTCAAGAACCAAGTTACGATCAATTCGTAGCTATAACAATGGTAGATAGCATGATTTTATATGCTCTAAAGCATTTCGCTATCTTTGATGATATAGGGTATGAAAAAGATGAGTGGTCTATATTGGTAGAAAGTCCTTATTTCTGTTTTTCTTTAAGAGTAACCAAACTACTTGAATATTTAATACAAAAAGACTTTGATTCCTTTCCTGTATCTACCACCCCTTATACTCCTATTTATTCATTTGGATAAAATTAAAGCCCCTTACAGGGGCTTTTTTATGGATTAAAATTTGAGTTTTCCTCGTTGTAATAACCATACTTTTATTTGTTCGCTATTTAACATTTCGTTTTGTGATAAATCTACATTCTCAATTGTGAAAGTAGAATCTAATCCATCTACTTTTATAACTGTATTCGCTCCATCTTTCTCGAATACGACATTATCAAGACTTCCATTTGTTAAAGAAGAAAGATCAATTATTCCACCATTTTGAGCTACGGGTAGAGTATTGAAATCCTTAATCTTGTAAGGCTTGTCATCTTCTATTTTAAAATTTTGCTGACCATTTCCACCCCAAAGGTCGAAATTTTCTTCTGGTTGATTCTCTCCATTACCATTATTAGAGAACTCTCTAGTTTCGCAACTTTTAGGTAGATACTTTTGTTCTATATTTGCATAGCAATTCCATGATTCATTGCTAGCTACTGCATCACTAATACCTAATAAATTTAAGATAAAACTTGATTTAGCGATTACTATCTCTTGACCTGGATTTAAAGGAGATAGAACCACCATTTTATTTACTAGTTGTTTATTGGCTTTATCGTTAAATCTAACAACTATATTTCCATCTTGAATATTTACACTATCAACAAAATTTCCTACAGCACTAGAGTATCCAACCGAGTCATTATTTACTGGATACTCTCCATTGTTTGCATAATATTCAATAACGGCAGGTTTAGCACCACTACCTAGTAAAACAGCCTCACTAACCTGACTTCTAGCTACATAGTCCTGATAGGCTGGAATAGCTACAGCACCTAACACACCAATGATAGCTACAGTAATCATTAGCTCAATCAAGGTAAAACCTTTACTTACCTGTTTTAGAGCTTGGCTATATGATTGATTTTGCTCAAGTTTTTCTTGATTGTTATTTGGTTGTTGATTGTTTTCTTTACTCTTAACATCAACTAGATTTCTTAATTTTTCTATCTTTTCACTATTAATCATGGTTTCCCCTTTTTATTGTTGTATAAACATTATAGGGGATATATCTTACAAATCAATACCTTATAAAAAATAAAAAGGCCAGCATAAGCTGACCTAATTTTATTTAATTCATAACTTTAAAATATTAAAACCATCCGGAGCCCTACATTCTCCGTACCACTTGTGAAATGCCAATCTTTGCAGATTGACATTTTCGCCCTATACCATAGGAGATGCATTGTCAAATATGCTAAAATGGGGGTCACTTTGTGGGGTCACATTTGAACGACTTTTTCAGTAGTCAGTGGAGCGGGTGAAGGGAATCGAACCCTCGTATGTAGCTTGGGAAGCTACTGTTCTACCATTGAACTACACCCGCTCTGGGTGTCGTGCCCCGGCATGAAACCAGGGCAGCGGCGGCGATTATAGCGCGCGTTCGCCGCGCCCGCCCTTCACTTGATCACCCCGCGCGCGCGCAGCGCATCGCGCTGTTCCTGGCTCAGGCCGGCCGAGGCCAGCACGGCGTCGGTGTGCTCGCCCAGCGTGGGCGCGCGTTCCCGCACGACGCCGGGGTTGTCGGACAGATGGGGAAATACGGCCGGCATGTCCACGGCGATGCCGCTGGCGGCCCGCACGGTGGTGATGGCCTCGCGGGCGAGGTAGTGCGGGTCGCGGGCGATGTCGGCCACGGTATAGATGCGGCCCGATGGCACGTCGGCCTCACGCATGGCGGCCAGCACCTCGTCGATGGAACGCGCGCGGGTCCAGTCGCCGATGGCGCCGTCGATCTCGGCGACGCGGCGGGCGCGGCCGTCGTTGTGCGCCAGGTCGGGATCCCGGCCCAGGTCGTCGCGGCCGATGCGCGCCATCAGGCGGACGTAGATGGCGTCGCCGTTACCGGCGATGAGCACGTAGCCGTCCCGGCAGGGATAAGCGTTGGACGGGGCGATGCCGGGCAGCGCGGCGCCGGCCGGTTCGCGCACCGCGCCAAAGACCGAGTATTCCGGCAGCAGGCTTTCGCTGAGGTTGAACAGGCTCTCGTACAGCGCCGCGTCGATGACCTGCCCCTGGCCGCCGCGCGCGTCGCGCTGGTAAAGCGCCAGCAGCACGCCCAGCGCGCCGTGCAGGCCGGCGATGGTGTCGCCCAGCGACAGGCCGGCGCGCACCGGCGCGCGGCCGGGCTCGCCGTTCAGGTAGCGCAGGCCGGCCATCGCCTCGCCGATGGCGGCGAAGCCCGGCTCGCGCGCCTTGGGGCCGGTCTGGCCGTAGCCGGATACGCGCAGCATGATGAGGCGCGGATTCAGCGCGTGCAGCGCGTCCCACGACAGGCCCCATTTCTCCAGCGTGCCGGGACGGAAGTTCTCGATCAGCACATCAGCCTCGCGCGCCAGCAGGCGGACAATGTCCTGGCCCTCCGGCTGGCGCAGGTCCACGCACACCGATTGCTTGTTGCGCGACTGGGCTTCCCACCAGACGGAGGTGCCCTCGTGCAGCAGTCGCCACTTGCGCAAGGGATCGCCCTGGCCGGGCGGCTCGATCTTGACGACCTGCGCGCCGAAGTCCGCCAGCGTCTTGGCGGCGAAGGGGCCCGCGATGAGTTGTCCGAGTTCCAGCACGCGTATGCCGGCGAGTATCTGCCCTGCCATGTCGCCCTCCAGGCGAATCGAGGTGATGATGGAAGGCAGTGTGCGCCACGCGGGCGGGCCGATGGAATGGACGATTCGGGAAGGGGGCATTCCCGGAACGAGAAGACCCGGCAACCGGCCTGTCCGCACGCTGGCCTCGCGCGCGACCGCCAACGCCTTCACGTCCCGCGTCCTGCTCGACAGCCGACGCCGCCGCGCCCCGCCGCGCCGAGGATCCGCGCCCGCCCCTACTGCTGTCCGCGCAGGTGCGCCAACAGCAGCCGCGCGGGCACGGGCAACGCGTCGGCGTCGCGCACGCCCAGCAGCAGGCGGCGGCTGGCCCAGTCGTCGGTCAGCGCGATCAGGCGGATGGGCATGGAGCGCGCGTGCGGCTCGGCGGCCAGCCTCGGCAGGATGCCGACGCCGCCGGTGGCCGCCACCATGCGGCAGATCGCGTCGAAACTGCGGACCTGGATGCGCAGCTGCATCGTCCGGCCCAGCCTGCCGCTTTCCTCGGCCAGCCGCGTCGCCAGCGAGGTCGCGGGCGGCAGACCCACGTAGTCGTAGGCCAGCGTGTCGGCGAAGGCGACGCGGGCCTCGCCAGCCAGTGGATGGCGCTGCGGCACGATCAGCACCAGCTCGTCGCGCCGGTAAGACGTGGTGACGAGGCCAGGCGCGGGCGTGCGGTCGGCGAAGATGCCGATGTCGGCGCGGTTCTCCTGGACGGCGGTGACGATATCGTTGCTGTTCTGTTCTTCCAGATCGATGCGCACGGCCGGATGCGCTTCCATGAAGGCGGCCAGGTCCTCGGGCAGGAACTGGGTCAACGACGAGGTGTTGGCGGCGATGCGCACCTGGCCGCGCACGCCCTGGGCAAAGTCCGACAGGGTGCCGGCCATCTGCTCCACTTCCTGCAGCACGCGCAGCGCGTGCACCAGACAGGCCTGGCCGGCCTCGGTCAGCTCGACGCCGGCGGCGTTGCGGTAGAGCAGCTGGGTGTCCAGCGCAGCCTCCAGGTCGGAGATGCGCTTGCTGGCCGCGCCCACGGCCAGGTGAGACTGGCGCGCGCCGGCCGAGATGCTGCCCTGGCGGGCCACCGAGACGAATAGCGAGAGCGTGACGAGATCGATGCGGGCGATGTTCATGGCGGGACCGGCGGCGCACCATCGCCGCGGCTGCACTATAGCGCGCGGGGCGCAGGGCGCGGAATGATCGTGTCCCCATTTAACGTTCCGCAGCGGACCGCGCGCCCCCGCCCTGCCACTACAATCCCGCCTATGACAACAAACAGCTTTGCGAATCTTCCCGTGAACACCCCCGCAATACCCGGCAATTCCGACTCGCCCGCCCCGGTTTCCCCGCAGACCGAAGCCGCGCTGGCCAGCGCCGCGCACGCGCCCAACAGCCCCGGCGCCGCCCACATCCGCAGCTTCGTGCATCGCCGCGGCCACATCACGCAAGGCCAGCTGGCCGCGCTGGAGCAACTGCTGGGCAAGTGGTCCCTGCCCTACGCCGCGCGCCGGCTGGACCCGGCCGCCGCGTTCGGCCGCGAGGCGCCGACGGTGCTGGAGATCGGCTTCGGCATGGGCGAGACCACCGAGAAGATCGCGCTGGCGCGTCCGGGCGACAACTTCCTGGGCGTGGAGGTGTTCAACGCGGGCGTGGGTTCGCTGCTGCGCCGGATCGAGGATTCCAGCATCCAGAACCTGCGCATCATCCAGCACGACGCGGTGGAAGTGGTGCGCGACATGATCGCCCCCGATTCGCTGGCCGGCGTGCACATCTATTTCCCCGACCCGTGGCCCAAGAAGCGCCATCACAAGCGCCGCCTGATCCAGCCGCCGTTCATCTCGCTGCTGGCCAGCCGCATCGCGCCGGGCGGCTACATCCATTGCGCCACCGACTGGCAGGACTATGCCGTGCAGATGCTCGAAGTCCTGGGCAACGAGCCGCTGCTGAAGAACACCGTGGACGGCTACGCGCCGCGCCCCGACTACCGCCCCCAAACCAAGTTCGAGACGCGCGGCCTGCGGCTGGGCCATGGCGTCTGGGACCTGATCTTCAAGCGAGTCGCCTGATGCTGTATCCGCAGATCGAACCCTACCGCCACGGTTTCCTGGACACGGGCGACGGCCACCAGATCTACTGGGAACTCTGCGGCAACCCCCAGGGCAAGCCGGCGGTCTTCCTGCATGGCGGCCCCGGCAGCGGCTGCTCGCCGGTGCAGCGCCAGCTGTTCGATCCCAGCCTGTACAACGTGCTGCTGTTCGACCAGCGCGGCTGCGGCCGCTCCACGCCGCACGCCAGCCTGGAGAACAACACCACTTGGCACCTGGTCGCGGACATCGAGCGCCTGCGCACCGAGATCATGGGCGCGGACAAGTGGCTGGTGTTCGGCGGATCCTGGGGTTCGACGCTGTCGCTGGCCTATGCCGAGACGCATCCCGCCCACGTCAGCGAGCTGGTGCTGCGCGGCATCTTCACGGTGCGCAGCGCCGAGATCCGCTGGTTCTACCAGGAAGGCGCGTCCTTCCTGTTCCCGGACCGCTGGGAGGAATACCTGGCGCCGATCCCCGAGGCCGAGCGCGACGACCTGGTCCAGGCCTATCACAGGCGCCTGACCGGCGACGACCCCGTCGAGCAGCTGCGCGCGGCCAAGGCCTGGAGCAAGTGGGAAGACAGCACCATCACGCTGCTGCCCAGCCCGCGCCACCAGCAGAGCCACGCCGCCGACCGCGCGGCGCTGGCCTTCGCCCGCATCGAGAACCACTATTTCGTGAACGCCGGCTTCATGGAAGAAGGCCAGCTGATCCGCGACGCCTACAAGCTGCGCGGCATTCCCGGCACCATCATCCAGGGCCGCTACGACGTCTGCACGCCGGCGCGCACCGCCTGGGACCTGCACCGCGCCTGGCCCGAGGCCGAGTTCCACCTGGTGCCCGACTCCGGCCACGCTTTCGATGAACCCGGCACGCTGGCGCGCCTGATCGCCGCCACCGACGCCTACGCCAAACGCTAAGGAGACGCGCATGCACATCACCCTGAACGGCGACGCCCGCGAATTCCCACTGGACACCACGGTGGTCGAGCTGCTGGACACGCTGGGCTATGCCGGCAAGCGCGTGGCGGTGGAACGCAACGGCGAGATCGTGCCCAAGAGCCAGCACGCGCAAACCACGCTGGCCGACGGCGACCAGATCGAGATCGTGGTGGCGGTGGGCGGGGGCTGAATGCCCCGCCGCCGGGCGGCCCCGACACATCCCCGGAAGGGCTGCGGCAACGCAGCCCTTTTGCTTGTCGAGGCCGGGACGGCGCGGCCAGGGCGTGATGATCTGCCGCAAGCGCCGTCAAGCCACGGACCTTGGCCGGGCTTTCCCCCAACGCGGCCGGGCGTCATAATCCACCGCGAACATGCGCCAGGGCAGGTCGGCCGCGAGCCGGGCAGCCCTCCATGGAAGTTTCCCGCCTGGTGTCGCGGCCGGTCGGGCAACGCCACAACAAGACCGATCCGGGAACCACGAAGCGTGAGCCGCAATCCATTCCCCTCCCCTGCCGCCCCGCCGCAGTTCAGCGCGCAATTCGACAGCCGCGTCACGCCCGACGCGCCCGACATCTGGCGCACCCTGGTGCGCCCCTACGTCGATACCCAGATCGAAACCGGCATACAGCCCTTCACCGCCCAGATGAGCGGCACCCACCTGGGCGCCAGCCTGATCAGCCGCAGTACCTGCTCGGCCACCGTGCAGCACCGGCGCACCGCGCTGGACGTGCGCCGCAGCCAGGTCGACCATCTGCTGATCCAGCTGTTCGTCGCGGGCGGCACCCGGGGCGACTATGGCAAAAACCCGGTCGATATCCGCGCCGGCTCGATCGGCCTGCTTGATCTCGGACAGACGCTGGACACCCGCACCACGCTCATTTCCACCATCACCCTGACCGTGCCGCGCGACCGCCTGCCGACGGCGCTGCGCAGCCGCAAGCTGCATGGCACGCTATTGGATCCCGGACAGGGCGCTACGCGCATGCTGGCCTCGCATCTGTCGCAGCTGGCGCAGCACGCCTCCAGCCTGACGCGCGAAGAGATGTCCGCCTCGGTGAACGCTGGTCTGATCCTGCTCAGCGGCAGCCTGTCGACGCTGCGCGACGGCGAGGATGACGGCCCGGCGCGGCAGGTGGTACGCAATGGCATGCGCCGGCTGGTCAGGGAACATATCGAGCGCCACCTCGATGCCGGACATCTGTCGCCGGAAACGATCGCGGCTGCGCTGGGCATCTCGCGCTCCAGCCTGTACCGGCTGTTCCTGCGCGACGGCGGCGTGAACGCCTATATCCAGGGCAGGCGCCTGGACAGGTGTTTCGATGAACTGCTGCTGGCCGCCGGCGGCCACATCGGCATCGCGGAGCTTGCCTACCGCTACGGCTTCTCGAGCGAAAGCGCGTTCAGCCGGGCGTTCCGCCTGCGGTTCGGCGCGTCTCCCAGCGAGGTGCGAGCCCATGCCAGGGGAAACGGCGACGGCGAACCGGTCGACATCAGGTCGCGCGAGGATGCCGCCATGATCCAGGCCTGGCTTGCCGATATCCGGCAGCCGGCCGCCTCCGCCGGCTAGCGCGGCGCGCCGTAATGCCGGACATCGGCCTGCCCGAACGCCGGCGCTGCACGGGTAGGATCGCGATCCTGGCGGATCGTCAGTCATTTGCAGCCAACTAGCACGCATTCTTGCGTAGTCTGGCGCATGGCTAGCAACCTGTTACACGTTTACCCCTCGTCTGCCGGCAAGCGCGCGGGTAATAATCCCCGATGCCGCGCGCAACCGGTACACGGGCCGGGCGCCCTGCCATCCATCGCTCTTTTCCCACCGTAACAGCAACATAGATAAAGGAATCACTATGGGTCTGCTCAATTTCATCAAGGACGTTGGAGAAAAACTCTTCGGTGCCAGCGAAGCCAAGGCCGCCACCGTCGACGAGCTGAAGAAGGAACTGGACAAGCACGGCCTGAACGCCGACGGACTGCAGATCGCGGTCGACGGCGACAAGGTCACGGTCAGCGGCACCGCCGCCAATACCGAAACCGCCGAGAAGATCGCGCTGGCGCTGGGCAACACCGTGGGCGTGGCCCAGGTGGACAACCAGCTCAAGGCCACCCAGGCCGCCCCCGAAGCCAAGATGTACACGGTGCAGAAGGGCGACAACCTCTGGAAGATCGCCGAGGCGCAATACGGCAAGGGCCAGGGCGCCAAGAACACGCTGATCTTCGAGGCCAACAAGCCCATGCTGACCAGCCCGGACAAGATCTATCCCGGCCAGGTGCTGCGCATCCCGCCAGCGGCCTGAATGCCCGCGCAAGCATCCGAATAGCCGGAAGGCGCGCCCGCGCCGCCCGGCTGATCGCGGCACTGATCCCCCAGATTGCCGCGATGACTTGGCCAGACGCAATGTCTGGCCATTTTTTCGCGCCGCCGCGCGAAAGCCTTACTTCATCCCGAAGCGGCCCAGCCCCTTCAGGCCGCCCATGGCGCGCATCATCTTGGCCATGCCGCCCTTTTTCATCTGCTTCATCATGCCCTGCATCTGGTCGAATTGGGCCAGCAGGCGGTTCACTTCCTGCACCGGCACGCCGGAACCGGCGGCGATGCGGCGCTTGCGCGAGGCCTTGATGAGTTCAGGCTTGGCGCGCTCGGCCGGGGTCATGGAATTGAGGATGCCTTCCGTGCGGCGCAGCTGCTTCTCGGCCTGGCCGCCCTGCAGCTGGCCGGCGGCCTGTTGGAACTGGGCCGGCAGCTTTTCCAGCAGCGAGCCCATGTCGCCCAGCTTCTTGACCTGGCCGAGCTGGTCGCGGAAGTCGTTCAGGTCGAACTTGTTGCCCGACTTGATCTTGGACGCGAGCTTCTGCGCCTCGGCGATGTCGATGTTCTTCTGCGCCTGCTCGACCAGCGACACGATGTCGCCCATGCCCAGCACGCGCTGCGCCATGCGCTCGGGATAGAACGGCTCCAGGCCGTCGAGCTTTTCCGAGACGCCGACGAACTTGAGCGGCTTGCCGGTGACGTGGCGCACCGACAGGGCCGCGCCGCCTCGGGCGTCGCCGTCCAGCTTGGTCAGCACCACGCCGGTCAGCGGCAGCGCGTCGGCGAAGGCGCGGGCAGTGTTGACCGCGTCCTGGCCCTGCATGGCGTCCACCACGAACAGCGTTTCCACCGGCTTGACCAGATCATGCAGCGCGCGGATCTCGCGCATCATGGCCTCGTCGATACCCAGGCGGCCGGCCGTGTCCAGGATCAGCACGTCGTAGTGATGGCGGCGTGCGTGGTCGACCGCGTTGCGGGCGATGTCCTCGGGCTTCTGGCTGGGGTCGGACGGCAGGAAGTCCACGCCGACCTGCGCGGCCACGGCCTTCAACTGCTCGATGGCGGCGGGACGGTAGACGTCGGCCGACACCACCAGCACTTTCTTCTTGCCGGTCTTGCGGCCGTGCTGAGTGTGCTGGCCCTCGGACAGCCAGCGCGCCAGCTTGCCGGTGGTGGTGGTCTTGCCCGCGCCCTGCAGGCCGGCCATCAGGATCACGGCGGGCGGCTGCACGGCCAGCGACAGTTCGCCGGAGTCGGCGCCCAGGTCGCCGCCCATCAGCGCGGTCAGTTCCTTGTGGACCACGCCGACCAGGGCCTGGCCGGGGCTGAGGCTGCCGGCGACTTCTTCGCCCAGCGCCTTGTCCTTGACCCGGGCGACGAACTCGCGCACCACGGGCAGCGCCACGTCGGCCTCCAGCAGGGCCATGCGCACTTCGCGCAGCATCTCCTGGGTGTTGGCCTCGGTCAGGCGGGCTTCGCCGCGCAGCGTCTTGACGACGCGCGACAGGCGTTGAGTTAGGTTATCGAGCATGAGAGGCGTTTCCGCTTAAACTAGTCGACTCGAACGGTGGCCGCCCGCGCGAATTCCGCGCTTTCCGGGTCAATTGGACCCCGGCCCCATCCTGACGACGGTTTCTATGTCACTAGGCATTGTATTTCACGCGGCGGCCGCCCTGGCCTACGCGCTGCTCGGGGGGGCTTTGTGGCTCCGGCTGGCCGGCGCTGGCGCCGGCGCCAGCGGCATCGAACAGACCGGCAAGATCGCCCGCGCCTGCCTGCTGGGCGCCCTGGTGCTGCAGGGCATCGGCCTGCAACAGGCCATGCTGGGCGCGCAGCACCTGTTCATCGGCTGGGCGCTGGCCCTGTCGGCGGCCATCTGGCTGGGCATGGTGGTGTTCTGGCTGGAAAGCCTGCTGGTGCGCATCGACGGTCTGCAACTGCTGCTGCTGCCGGCCGCCACCATCGCCAGCGCCCTGGCGGCGCTGTTTCCCCAGGGGCAGTTCGTGCCTCACGCCAACGACGCCTGGCTGCGCGCCCACCTGCTGATCGCGCTGGCTGCCTATGGCCTGATCACCATCGCCGCCCTGCACGCCATGCTGATGGCGCTGCTGGACCGCCACCTGCACCGCCCGCTGGACGCGCCGGCCGAGCGCAGCATGATCGGGCGCGTGCTGGATTCCCAGCCGCCGCTGCTGGTGCAGGAGCACCTGCTGTTCGTGATCATCTGGATCGGCTTCGCCGTGCTGTCGCTGGCGGTCGTGTCCGGCTCGATCGCCTCGCTCAAGCTCACCGGCAAGATCCTGCCCTTCGACCACAAGACCGTCTTCACGCTGCTGTCCTGGGCGACCTTCGGCGTGCTGCTGCTGGGCCGCCACGTCTGGGGCTGGCGCGGCCGGGTGGCGCTGCGCTGGACGCTGACCGGCTTCGGTTTCCTGATCCTGGCCTACACCGGCAGCCGGTTCGTGCTGGAAATGATTCTGCATCGGGGTTGAACGTGGGCAAGCTGCTGTTCTGGATCGTCGTCATCATCGCGGTGCTGTGCGTGGCCCGCATCGCCGCCCGCATGGCGGCGGCGCGCGACGCGCGCCCGGTTTCCCCGCCGCCCAAGCCGCCCGCCCAGCCCGGCGGCGGCGCCGAGGCCATGGTGCGCTGCGCGCACTGCGGCATCCATCTGCCCCGCTCGGAAGCGCTGCTGCAGAACGGCCGCACCTGGTGCAGCGCCGACCACGCGCAGCGCGGACCGACCGGCAAATAGCCGGCAGATAGCCCACGAACAACCCACGAACGCCGCCCGCAGGCGGCAAATGAGCGACGATCAGCCGGCCACCTGCCGGTTGCGCGCCTTCGGTCCGCCGCATCCGGCCCGCTGTCCCTGGGCATGTCTCCAAGCTTGGCATAATGGCCGCTGGAGACACACACTCACCGAGCATCGAATTGCCATGGCCCTGCAACTGGATCGACATGGCTGGCTGAGACCGGCCCCCGGCGTCACCCTCATGCCCTCGCCCAACCGCGACGCGCGCCCCGCCGGCGCGCAGGTGTCGTTGCTGGTGCTGCACAACATCAGCCTGCCCCCGGGCCGCTTCGGCGGGCCGGAAGTGGCCGGCCTGTTCCTGAACCGGCTCGACTACGGCTCGCATCCCTGGCTGGCGCGGCTGCGCGGCCTGCGCGTGTCGGCGCACTTCTTCATCCGCCGCGACGGCGCCGTGATCCAGTTCGTGTCCACCGAGGACCGCGCCTGGCACGCCGGCGTGTCGCGCTACGCGGGCCGGGAACGCTGCAACGACTTTTCCATCGGCATCGAGCTGGAGGGCACCGACACCCTGCCCTACGCCGACGCCCAGTACCAGGCCCTGCGCCAGCTGGCGCCGGCGCTGCGCGCGCGCTACCCGCTGGCCGCCGCCTGGGGCCACGAACACATCGCCCCGGGCCGCAAGACCGACCCCGGGCCGGCTTTCAACTGGACGCGCTTCGGGCGCGAAAACGGCTTCGCGCGGCGGCAACTGCCGCCCGCCTGATGCGCCGTCTCATCACTCAAGGAACGGATATGCTGAAGATCTGGGGACGCCTGACGTCCGTCAACGTGCAGAAAGTCATGCTGGCCGTGCGCGAACTGGCGCTGCCGCACGAGTTCATCCTGGCAGGCGGCGAGCATGGCGTGGTCGACACGCCTGACTACGCCGAGCGCAATCCCAACCGCCAGGTGCCGGTGATCGACGATGGCGGCTTCGTGCTGTGGGAGTCGAACGCCATCGTGCGCTACCTGTCGGCCCGCTACGGCGTGGGCTCGCTGTGGACCGAGGATCTGGGCCTGCGCGCCGATGCCGACCGCTGGATGGATTGGCAGGCCACCGAGTGGCAGCCCGCCATGGTGCCGGCCTTCAAGGGCCTGGTCCGCACGCCCGAGGACAAACGCGACCGCGCCGCCATCGATGCCTCGATGCAGCGCGCCAATGCGCGCGCGCTAATCCTGGAACGCGCGCTGCAGGGCCGCGAGTTCATCGCCGGCCGTCAGCTGAGCATGGGCGATATCGCGCTGGTGGCCTCGGCGCACCGCTGGCTGGGCCTGCCGGCCGAGCGGCCGCAGACGCCGGCCCTGTCGGCCTGGTACCGCCGCATCATGATGCGTCCGGCCGCCCAGGGCGTGCTGACGCTGCCGCTGGAATGATCCAGCCCAGTTCCGCCGAGATCCGCATGGCCGCGTCACACACCACCGGCACCATCTCGTCCATGCGCTCCAGCGACATATAGGGCACGGTGCTGGACACGCTGATGGCAGCCACGATGCCGCTGGAGGCGTCGCGCACCGGCGCCGCCACGCAGCGGATCGACGGCTCGTTGTCTTCCAGGTCGAAGGCATAGCCCTGCGCCGCATAGCCGCGCATGCGTTCGCGGAACGCCTCCCAGCCCTGCTGCCCGCCGGGCGCGCGCGACGACACCGGGCCGCCCACGCGGTGCAGCGCCTTCCATTGCGGCTCGTCCGCATCCAGCAGCAGCGCCTTGCCCACGCCCGTGGCCGCCAGCGGCATGCGGTGGCCGACGCGCGAGCGCATCTCCAGGCCCTTCTTGCCGGGAATCTTTTCCAGGTACAGCACTTCGTCGTTGTCGCGCACCGCCAGATGGATGGTGTCGCCGGTCAGCTCGGCCAAGCCGTCCAGGTACGGACGCGCCAACGTGGCCAGCGGAAAGGCCTCGCGCGCCTGGAAGCCCAGTTCGATCAGCTTGGGCCCCAGCGCATAGCCCACGCCCGGCAGCACCCGCAGATAGCGTTCCTGCACCAGGCAGCTGGCCAGCCGGTGCGTGGTGCTGCGCGCCACGCCGATGCGGGCGCACAGCTCCTTCAGGTCGCGCGCGCCGTCGGCCACGGCCTGCACCACGGCCAATCCGCGCATCAGCGTCTGCGTGCCGGCGGGCGCGGCGGCGTCGGGGTCCAGGGGCGTGAGGGAGGAGGCATCGGTCATGGGAATCGTCACGGCGGCGAGCGCGGGAAAGAAGACTGGAAGGCGGGAAGACGGGCGGGAAATGCGAGGGACCGCGAGGATCCGCGTGTGATGGCGACAAGGACGGGCCTTAATTTTCCCTATATATGGGATTAAATTCTATATTTTGAGAATTTTCAAGCGCTGATCTAGAATTTTTCCCAACGCCCGGCCGCCGCCCCTTGCGCGAGTCCCGGGCCTGGACACAACAAGGTCCGCGCCCTCCTTGCGGTTTCCCGAGCCGGCGCGGCCAGACACGAGACAGACTCAGATGACATCCGCCACGCCCACCCGCGCCGCCCTGATCGCGCTGGACTGGGGCACGTCCTCGCTGCGCGCCTACCGCCTGGACGGCGGCGGCCGCACGCTGGACGCGCGCCACCTGCCCTGGGGCATCATGCGCCTGCCGCAACCGCTGCAGGACGGCGCCGCCACGCCGACCTTGTCCGGCTTCGAACTGGCCTTCGAACAGGCTTGCGGCGACTGGCTGCGGGCCGAGCCCGCGCTGCCCGTGATCGCCTGCGGCATGGTCGGCAGCGCCCAGGGCTGGCAGGAAGCCGCCTACCTCGACGTGCCGGTGGCCCTGGACCGCATCGGCACGCTGCTGACCGTGGTCGAGCGACCCGGCGCCACGCCCGTCCACATCGTGCCCGGCCTGATCCAGCGCCACGGCCTGCCCAACGTGATGCGCGGCGAGGAAACCCAGGTCTTCGGCGTGCTGCGCGACGCCCGCGCCGTTCCGGATGCCGGCCTGCTGATCGGCCTGCCCGGCACGCACTCCAAGTGGGTCGGCGCGCGCAACGGCCAGGTCACGCACTTCGACACCTTCATGACCGGCGAGGTCTACGCCGCGCTGCGCGGCCACACCATCCTGGGCCGCACCATGAGCGATGCCGCCGCGCCCGACATGGCCGCCTTCGAACGCGGCCTGAAGGTCGCCGGCGCGCCGGAAGGCCGCGCCGGCGTGCTGTCCACCATCTTCAGCACGCGCGCGCTGGGCCTGACCGGCGAACTGGCGCCGGCCTCGCAGGCCGACTACCTGTCGGGCCTGCTGATCGGCCACGAGATCGCCGCCCTGGCCGCCATGCTGCGCGCGCAGGGCCAGGCGCCCCGCATCGTCCTCTGCGGCGAACCGGCGCTGTGCGAGCGCTACACGCTGGCCATGACCCACTACGGCCTGGGCGCGCCCGAGCAGGCGCAGAACGCCACCGAGCGCGGCCTGTGGCACCTGGCGCTGGCCGCCGGGCTGGTCCCCTCATCTTCGATTTCCGCCTAGGAGCCCATCCATGACGCATCCCGGTCTGCAAACCGCCATGGCCCATTGCGGCCTCATCGCCATCCTGCGCGGCATCACGCCCGCCGACGCGGCCGCCACCGCGCGCGAACTCTACGCCGCCGGTTTCCGGCTGATCGAAGTGCCGCTGAATTCGCCCGAACCGTTCGCCAGCATCCGCGCCATGCGCGACGCGCTGCCGGCCGACTGCCTGGTCGGCGCCGGCACCGTGCTGGATCCGGCCGACGTGGCTCGCGTGAAGGACGCCGGCGGCGAGATCATCGTCATGCCGCACAGCGACCCCGCCGTGATCCGCGCCGCCAAGGCCGCCGGCCTGGCCTCCAGCCCCGGCGTGGCCACGCCCACCGAGGCCTATGCCGCGCTGGCCGCGGGCGCCGACGTGCTGAAAATGTTCCCCGCCGAACAGCTCGGCCCCGTCGTGCTCAAGGCCTGGCGCGCCGTGCTGCGCCCGCCCGTCGCGCTGGTGCCGGTGGGCGGCATCACGCCCGACAACCTGTCCACCTATGCCCAGGCGGGCGCCAGCGGCTTCGGCCTGGGCTCCGCCTTGTACAAGCCCGGCCAGACGGCCGCCGAAACCGGCCAGCGCGCGCGCGAATTCGTCGCCGCCTGGCAACGCGCCTATCCCGCCCAGGAGACCCAAGCATGAAGATCACCAAGCTCACCACCTACATCGTGCCGCCCCGGTGGTGCTTCCTGAAGATCGAGACCGACGCCGGCATCGTCGGCTGGGGCGAACCCGTGGTGGAAGGCCGCGCGCACTCGGTCGCGGCCGCGGTCGAGGAACTGTCGGACTACCTGGTCGGCAAGGACCCGCGCAACATCGAGGATCACTGGACCGTGCTGTACCGCGGCGGCTTCTATCGCGGCGGCGCCATCCACATGAGCGCGCTGGCCGGCATCGACCAGGCGCTGTGGGACATCAAGGGCAAGCACCTGGGCGTGCCCGTGTCGCAGCTGCTGGGCGGCAACGTGCGCGACCGCATCCGCGTGTATTCGTGGATCGGCGGCGACCGCCCGGCCGACACCGCCGCGGCCGCCAGGAGCGCGGTCGAGCGCGGCTTCACCGCCGTGAAGATGAACGGCACCGAAGAGCTGCAATACATCGATTCGTTCGACAAGGTCGAGAAGTGCCTGGAGAACGTGGCTGCCGTGCGCGACGCGGTCGGCCCCAACGTAGGCATCGGCGTGGACTTCCATGGCCGCGTGCACAAGCCCATGGCCAAGGTGCTGATGAAGGAGCTGGACCCGTACAAGCTGATGTTCATCGAGGAGCCCGTGCTCAGCGAGCACTACGAGGCGCTCAAGGAACTGGCGCCGCTGACGTCCACGCCCATCGCGCTGGGCGAGCGGCTGTACTCGCGCTGGGACTTCAAGCGGGTGCTGTCCGAAGGCTATGTGGACATCATCCAGCCGGATCCGTCGCACGCCGGCGGCATCACCGAAACGCGCAAGATCGCCGCCATGGCCGAGGCCTATGACGTGGCGCTGGCGCTGCATTGCCCGCTGGGCCCGATCGCGCTGGCCACCTGCCTGCAGATCGACGCCGGCTGCTACAACGCCTTCATCCAGGAACAGAGCCTGGGCATCCACTACAACGCCGCCAACGACCTGCTGGACTACGTCAGCAACCGCGAGGCGTTCGCCTACCAGGACGGCATGGTCATGATCCCGCAGGGGCCGGGCCTGGGCATCGAGGTCAACGAGGAATACGTCAAGGAACGCGCCGCCGTCGGCCACCGCTGGCGCAACCCCGTCTGGCGCCACGCCGACGGCAGCTTCGCCGAATGGTAGGCCGATAGAGGAACGCGAGAGAGGAGACCCCCTTGACCACCGCCACCCACCTGGGCGCGCAAGGCGCCCAGCGGCCGACCCGCAGCCGCTACCTCATCATGGTGATGTTGTTCATCACTGTCGTGATCAACTACCTGGACCGCAGCAACCTGTCCATCGCCGCGCCCGCGCTCAAGGACGAGTTCGGGCTGGACACCGTGCACGAAGGTCTGATCCTGTCGGCCTTCGGCTGGACCTATGCCGCCATGCAGATTCCCGGCGGCTGGCTGGTGGACCGCGTGGCGCCGCGCGTGCTGTACGCCGCCGCGCTGATCTTGTGGTCCGCCGCCACGTTCTTCATGGGCTTCGCCAGCAGCTTCATCGTGCTGTTCGTGCTGCGCCTGGCCGTGGGCGCGCTGGAAGCGCCCGCGTATCCGATCAACAACCGCGTCGTCACCACCTGGTTCCCGGAAAAGGAACGCGCCACCGCCATCGGCTTCTACACGTCCGGCCAGTTCGTCGGCCTGGCCTTCCTGACGCCGGTGCTGGCCTGGCTGCAGCACCACTACGGCTGGCACATGGTGTTCGTCAGCACGGGCCTGTTGGGCATTATCTGGGGTGTAGTGTGGTTCATGGTGTATCGCGAGCCGCGCCAGTTCAAGGGCGCCAACGCGGCCGAGATCGAGCTGATCCAGAAAGGCGGCGGCGTGGTCGACCTGGAAAAGCGCGTGACCGAGGAAGATGCCCCCACGGCGCGCCCGCAAGACGGGCTTCCTGCCCCCCAAGGGGGCGCCTTTCGCCTTGGAGCGGCCCGGCGGCGAAAGAAAGCGCCTTTCAACTGGAACGACCTCGGTCTGGTCATGTCCCAACGCAAGCTGTGGGGCGTGTACCTGGGCCAGTTCTGCCTGACCTCGACGCTTTGGTTCTTCCTGACCTGGTTCCCGACCTATCTGGTGAAGTACCGCGGCATGGACTTCATCAAGTCGGGCTTCCTGGCCTCGGTGCCCTTCCTGGCCGCCTTCATCGGCGTGCTGTGCTCGGGCGTGCTGTCGGACTTTCTGATCCGCCGCGGCGCCACGGTGGGCCTGGCGCGCAAGCTGCCCATCATCCTGGGCCTGCTGATCTCCACGTCCATGATCGGCGCCAACTTCACCGATTCCACGCCCTGGGTCATCTTCTTCCTGGCCGTGGCCTTCTTCGGCAACGGGCTGGCCTCGATCACCTGGTCGCTGGTGTCGGCGCTGGCGCCGGTGCGGCTGCTGGGCCTGACCGGCGGGGTGTTCAACTTCGTCGGCAACCTGTCGTCCATCTGCACCCCGATCGTGATCGGCTTGCTTGTGTCCAAGGACAGCTTCGCGCCCGCCATCGTGTACGTGTCCTCGCTGGCCCTGCTGGGCGCGCTGTCGTACATCCTGCTGGTGGGCAAGGTGGAGCGGATCGAAGCCTGATCCGCCGCCCCCGCGCCTGTCTCAGGCCCGGGGGCTTGCCTGGACACGACGCGGGCGGCGCAATGGTATTGCGCAAGCAGAGTCCGCACCCGAGCATGCGGTTCCCGAGCCTGCCCGACCTGATCGACAGGCAGGAAACCCCGCAGCGAAGCACCGGCGAGTACGCCCCTCAGCAGGCCTGAGCGGCCAGTTTGCGGCGCTGGTTGCTGGCGCGTTGCAGCAGCACCAGCGCCAGCCCGGCCACGGCGATCAGCGCGCCGGCCACCGGCACCGCCGCATAGCCCATGCCCGCCGAGATCACCGCGCCGCCGGCCGCCGCCCCCAGCGCATTGCCCAGGTTGAAGGCGCCCACGTTCACCGACGAGGCCAGTCCCGGTGCCTCGGTGGCGGCGCGCATCACGCGCATCTGCAGCGGCGGCACCACGGCGAAGGTGCCGAAGCCGAAGATCAACAGGCCCACGGCCGCGCCGACCTGGGTGGACGCCAGCCACGGAAAGGCCAGCATGTCCGCGATCACCAGCACCAGGAATGCGATCAGGCTGCCGTCCAGCGAGCGGTCGGCATAACGCCCGCCCGCCGTGTTGCCGATGGTGAAGCCGATGCCGATCAGCACCAGCATGGCGGTTACGAAGCCGGGCGACGCACCGGTCAGTTCGGCCAGCGTCGGCGCCACATAGGTGTACAGCGTGAACATCGCGCCGGCGCCCAGCACCGTGGTCAACAGCGCCACCAGCACCACCGGGCTCTTGAGCACGGCCAGCTCGCGCCTGAGGTCCGGACGGCGGCCCGCCTCCCCGGCCGGCAGCGCGGTCCACAGCGCCAGCATCGCCACCAGGCCGAGCACGGCGGTGGCGGCGAAGGACATGCGCCAGCCGATCACCTGCCCCAGCCACGTCGCCGCCGGCACGCCGCCCACGTTGGCGATGGTCAGCCCCAGGAACATGGTCGCGACCGCGCTGGCCTGCTTGTGACGCGGCACCACGCTGGCCGCCACCAGCGAACCCAGGCCGAAGAAGGCGCCATGGTTCAGGCTGGTGACCAGCCGCGCCAACAGCAGCGTGGTGTAGTTGGGCGCCATCGCCGACAGCAGGTTGCCCAGCGTGAAGATCGCCATCAGCGCGATCAGCGCCTTGCGCCGCGACCAGCGCGACAACGCCAGCGTCATCAGCGGCGCGCCCAGCATCACGCCGATGGCGTAGGCGCTGACCAGCATGCCGGCGCTGGGAATGGAAACGTTCACGCCTTCGGCGATCACGGGCAGCAGGCCCATGGGCGAGAACTCGGTCACGCCGATGCCGAAGGCGCCGACGGCGAGGGCCAGCAGGGGCAGGCCGCCCTTGTTGGCGGGGGGTTCGGGGGTTGTCATGCGCTATTCCTTGGAGTCGTTGGGTCCCGGGGCGAGTCGCGCGGCTGGACGGCTGGACGGCGGCTGTATGCGTGGAAACCCTTAGGAGAGATGGGCGCAGTATGACGGGAGAATCATTGCGGAAAAACTCAGTTCCGTGGCAAACACTTTTGACTGACAGTCATGAATCCAGCGTCACGGCTGTCGGCTATGACAGGTTGCGGTGGACGCAACAGCCTCGGTCACCCGCGTAGGGTGCGACGCCTGCTGTTCCGCGAGGTCGGCGCCGATGGCGTGTTTCAATCCACGCACCCGCGTAGGGTGCGACGTACTCGGTCAGATCATGCGAAAAGTAGATGTTGTTGTTTCAATCCACGCACCCGCGTAGGGTGCGACGATCACCGCCGGATTTCTGCACTTCTTCGTCGAGTTTCAATCCACGCACCCACGCAGGGTGCGACAACGCAAACGGCGTAACCATGCTTGCGAGCGCACGGTTTCAATCCACGCACCCACGCAGGGTGCGACCAGCGCGCAAGCGGCCGAGTGGGTGGGCCTAGGCCGTTTCAATCCACGCACCCACGCAGGGTGCGACCCTCGGCGCGCTCCTGTGCGGTCAGCAGGGCATGCTGTTTCAATCCACGCACCCACGCAGGGTGCGACTTACTTGGTGGCCCATTCGATAACGGCAGCGGCCTGGTTTCAATCCACGCACCCACGCAGGGTGCGACGCCCACGGGGATGGGGAGTGTGTCTACTGTGTCGGGTTTCAATCCACGCACCCACGCAGGGTGCGACGTACGATGGCGTTCGGCCAGCTTCCGAGTCCACCATCGTTTCAATCCACGCACCCACGCAGGGTGCGACGATCTTTTCGAGCTGGCTACGGAATGGATGCTGGAGTTTCAATCCACGCACCCACGCAGGGTGCGACGAGTGCGACGCCGGGACCGTCTATCTGATCGATCCCGTTTCAATCCACGCACCCACGCAGGGTGCGACGTCCAGATTTCCGCCTGCGACCCGCGGAAAGACTGCCGTTTCAATCCACGCACCCACGCAGGGTGCGACGCCGGCGGGGCAGCTTTTTATGGGCTGACCTTGAACGTTTCAATCCACGCACCCACGCAGGGTGCGACGGCGCAATTCGTTTTCCAATGTTCTCGCAGCGTCGTTTCAATCCACGCACCCACGCAGGGTGCGACTTGCCAAGTTTCACTGGGACTGCGGACGCATGGGCGTTTCAATCCACGCACCCACGCAGGGTGCGACATAGCTCAGAGCGCATGGGCGATTCGAGATCTTGAGTTTCAATCCACGCACCCACGCAGGGTGCGACCCGCCGGCGGCCAATGGCGTCATCGTCAACGGGGGGTTTCAATCCACGCACCCACGCAGGGTGCGACGGCGAATGAAAGGCCGCAACCCCACAGCTGAGCAGTTTCAATCCACGCACCCACGCAGGGTGCGACAGCCCGCTCATCTGCCTTGATTTCCTTCTTCGCCGGTTTCAATCCACGCACCCACGCAGGGTGCGACAGCTCATAGGTCTGTGCTTTCTCGGTACATCAACTGGTTTCAATCCACGCACCCACGCAGGGTGCGACGACGAGGCGGAGAACGTTAGCGAGATCGCGCACCAGTTTCAATCCACGCACCCACGCAGGGTGCGACCACATCGCCGCCGCCGATGCGGGCGAGCTGCCGCATGTTTCAATCCACGCACCCACGCAGGGTGCGACGCCAGTGCCAGTGTGGCCAGAGGTGCCGCTCGTCATCGTTTCAATCCACGCACCCACGCAGGGTGCGACCACCAAAGTCGTCAACGTGGCGGGTCTCTGGAAGTTTCAATCCACGCACCCACGCAGGGTGCGACCTGTCCTTGTTGCTCAGGTACAGCGTGGCCATGCTGTTTCAATCCACGCACCCACGCAGGGTGCGACAGTTGGCGTTGGCACCAGCTCGACCGTTGCTGTTGTTTCAATCCACGCACCCACGCAGGGTGCGACATCCCAGCGAAATGAAGGCAGAAGCTCTTCGCAACGTTTCAATCCACGCACCCACGCAGGGTGCGACACCGGCGGGGACAACGGCGAGCCGGAATTGGAATGGTTTCAATCCACGCACCCACGCAGGGTGCGACCATCGTCCAGCGTCGTGACGCCAGAATCTGGATCGTTTCAATCCACGCACCCACGCAGGGTGCGACCATCCGCGATACGTACCGTCGCCCTGTAGCTACGAGTTTCAATCCACGCACCCACGCAGGGTGCGACGCCGCCGGCGGCCAATGGCGTCATCGTCAACGGGGGGTTTCAATCCACGCACCCACGCAGGGTGCGACTCGAAGCGCTCCGGAGAGCTTGGCCAGACCGCTCAGTTTCAATCCACGCACCCACGCAGGGTGCGACGGAAGCTATCGAAGCCGAGCTTGATCCCCAGTGGGTTTCAATCCACGCACCCACGCAGGGTGCGACGCTATGATTTGCGCTCTCACACGACAAACCGTTGGTTTCAATCCACGCACCCACGCAGGGTGCGACGCCGAGTAAAGGACGTCATGGCGGGCATCAAAATGTTTCAATCCACGCACCCACGCAGGGTGCGACCTGCGCGTCCCCGTTGTAGGCCACGACGGCCGCTTGTTTCAATCCACGCACCCACGCAGGGTGCGACGCGCTGGCGTACCACTCGCCGTCGGCGACGCAGTGGTTTCAATCCACGCACCCACGCAGGGTGCGACGCATAGGGCAGCATCTCGCCCCACCGGCTCTCAGGTTTCAATCCACGCACCCACGCAGGGTGCGACTTCGTGTCGTTGATCGCAGACGCCAGAATCGCCAGGTTTCAATCCACGCACCCACGCAGGGTGCGACAGTGCGGCGGTGATCGGCGCCGTCGTGGGCCGGAAGTTTCAATCCACGCACCCACGCAGGGTGCGACTGGGTCATAGGATGCACTCACATGGCAGCTCGGGCTGTTTCAATCCACGCACCCACGCAGGGTGCGACGAGCAGATGGCGTCCGCGGCCTTGGCCTTGGAGTCGTTTCAATCCACGCACCCACGCAGGGTGCGACCGGCGTAGGTGGGGCGGGTCGAACACCACCAAGCTGTTTCAATCCACGCACCCACGCAGGGTGCGACTCCTTGCGCAGTCTCCACGTTCCAAACGAAGTCGTAGTTTCAATCCACGCACCCACGCAGGGTGCGACTGCCTCTTCGTAACCCCTTCATACTGCAACAAAAAAAGCGCGACGTTTGCGAACCCCATCCAGGCCAGTTCAAAAACGCCACGCTGCCGTCACCACCTATCATATAGGCAAACAAAAACAAGCACTTACGAAATCGCGAACCTCCACAGGGAAACGCCATGCCACTTATGGTTCGCAAGACTCCCTAAAACACCAAGGGCGCATCCAGATCCAGCACCGGCTTCGTACCCACATGCTCGACCCTATTGCGCCATTGCCGACCCAGATAGTAGAACCGCAGACTGTCCTGGGCAGGGTCGATCGTTTCCTCTAGCCGAGCTTTCAGGGCGACCCATTGAGCCGTGTCCACCTCGATTTCAAACACAGACAACTGTACACGCTGGCCATAGTCCAGGCAGGCTCTGGCAAGACGTCGCAACCTGCGCGCGCCGCCGGTGTCCGTGTTGCTGACATCGTAGCTAACCAGCACCATCATGGGCGCACCTCACTTCCACAGAAATGGCGGATAGGCATCAAGGTCTCCACGAAGATGTCGCGCCAACAATTGAGCCTGAATGAAAGGAAACAGGCCGATGGCGGTTTTTTCATCGATGAACACATGGCGCAGCTCTTCCCGCTTGCGCTCCTGGTAAGCCACCAGAACGGTCTTGCGCGAGGACTCGGTGAGCAACACCGCGCCGTTGTCCATATACTGAAAATCCTGCTCACCCACCTGCTTGCGGTTGATCAGCGATAGCGCCAGACGATCCGCCAACAACGGTCGGAACTCCTCCAGCAAATCCAGCGCCAGGCTTGGGCGCCCCGGTCTGTCCCTGTGCAAAAACCCCACTGCGGGGTCCAGGCCCACACTTTCCAATGCGGAACGGCAGTCATGCGTGACCAAGGTGTAAAGAAACGACAACAGCGCGTTGACAGCGTCACGCGGCGGACGCCGACTCCGTCCGTGGAAGCGCATGGCAGGACTATCAACGCGGATCATGCCGTCAAACACGCCGAAATAAGCCTGCGCAGCCTCGCCCTCATACCCCCGCAACAGATCCAGGTTGGCATTTTCCGCTTGCAGCTTGTGAGCGATTCGTTCCAGGCGCTGGTGGGCATGCGCCAGAGCGGACTCTTGATCGTCCTGCAGCTTGTCGCCATGGTCACGCAGGGCACGCCCCAGTACCACGCGCTGGTTATGCAGCTTTCCCAAGAGGAGATTTCGCACAATGGCCGCACAGCGCTCCGGATCGTCACTGACCCGATATTGTTGACGACGCAGTAGCACATTGCCGGAGACGGGCCCTTCGACGCGAGCCAGAAATCGACCATTAGGGGTGAAAAAACTGGTGCATATGCCCTGCTCGGCGCAGTAACCCATCAGCGGAGGCGACACCAGCACACGTCCGAAACAGACCAATCCCTCCAACATGTGTACCGGCAACCTGGCACGTTCCTGCTGCTCCACTTCCATGACGATATTGGCACCGTCCTTGTGCAACCAGGCCCCCTCGGTGGTGACGTACAACGTATTCAACTGTCTGCGCATGACGTACCCTCTTCGTTCATAGGCCATTGCTGGGCCAGCCACGCATTGACGCTTAGGTCGCGCCCCAACAGCCGGGGCTGGCACAGGTCCAGCAATGAACAGGCGTCACACAGCCGTGGGTGATACTGAGCCGTAGGGGTCACACCCGCCGCCAGCATCGACCGCACCGCGGCGATAGTATCCAGGGTCAGCTGGCGCAACTCATCGTCAAAGCACACATCGACGCGGCGACGCGTGGCGCCGTAATAGAGCGCCCCGGCATGGATTTGCTGGTCCAGCATCGACTCCAGGCACAAGGCCTGGGCGCACAGTTGCACCTCATCAGCCCGATGCGCCTTGGGGCGTCCACGCTTGTACTCCACCGGAAATGCCTGCTCGCCGTGCGGCTCCTGATGAAACTCGACCACGTCGGCAATACCGGAAATGCCCAGGCGTACTTCCGCCAACGGCATGGCCGTGACCACGCGAACGCCCTTACGGCGCTCCATTTTTGGTTGATCGGCCTTTTCGTGAAGCAGGCGGCCTTCAGCGGTATGCCTGCTTTCCGCCCACAATTGCTCGACATGGATCAACGCGCATTGCCGAGGGCAGTACAGATAATGCTGCAACGCCGACAGGGCAATGACGTCGTCTTCGTCCATGTCTTTTCCCGGAAGATCGGTATCTGATCAGATCAGCTCGCGCACGGTCACTCCTGAAGGCACAGAAGCCGTGTCGACTCGGACCCTGTAATCCTCATAGCGGCGTGGCGCGCCGGCCTCTTCCCCTTGCACCGGCTCGACCTTGACCGCATCGAACAGTACATGCGCGGGCGCGTTGCCCATGGCGCTTTCATGTTCGAACACAATAAGCTTGCGCGCCGCCATCTCGCCACGCGCAGCGGAACGATCATGCTCGAACATATTGATCAGCGCGCGCCAGAACAGATCCAGGTCCTCGTTCGAGAATCCGGTTCGCTCTGCCAGCTTGGCCGAAATGAAACCATGGGCGCGATACAGGCCGTAGGGGATGATGTGCTTGCGGCCCATGGTTCGATTGTCACCGCTCTGGGCTTCGGCTTCTTTTTCCGTGGTGACGGCCATGCGAGTGATGGAGATCTCCAGTGGCACCACCGGGTCGATGGAGGTAGCGAATGCCATTTGAATGGGCCCGCGCACCTGGCCGGCATTGATGCCGGTGGTCATGACGGCTCCAAAACTGCGAATGTCGAAGAAGTTGGCGCACATCCAGGCCGTGATCTCGCGAGCCTTGGCTTCATCCTTGGGGAGCTTCTTGTCCTCGGGTTTGATGCCGATGGCCTCATAGGCCTTGCGGTGCTGGTTGTTCAGGATGGCCTTTTCCTGCATGTAGATCGCATGGCCCGGGGCATCTTCCTTGTCCAGGCTCACGAAGTTGCGGATCTTGCGCTTGAGGCAGACGTCCGTGACCAAGCCACGGTTGGTCTCGGGGTCCAGGCGCGGCAAGTTGCCAGCGTCGGGATCGCCATTGGGGTTGCCATTTGTGATGTCGAACAGATAAACGAATTCGTAGCGGTGAGCGATGGCGGTCATGCGGAGGCTTCCTCGGAGGTGTCTTCGGTGGAATCGGTGCTGTCGTCGCTGCGGTCCATCTTGTTGAAACGGCTTTGCGACTGGTGGTAGTAGCCGATGGCGAAACGGCCCTGGTCTTCGATGCGCAGGCTGCGCGGGAAGCTGTCGGTGAGGCCATCGACGATCTCGCGGATGTCCTTTTCCAGCCCAACGGCGGCGCCCGGCCGGTCCTTGCGCAAGCGCCCCAGATGATTTTGCGCATTGCGCAGCAGCATGGGAAAAACCGAGGCGGGTGTGGCCGAAGCCGCGCCGTAGTAGCGGTCGCGGATGGTCGCGTTGACCTGCCCGCCCAAGGCCTGACGTTGCGCGCTTTCCAGCACGGCGAACAGGCGGCCCAGCCGGTAGGCCGGGCTGGTGGATTCCTTGTCTAGACTCACGGGGATCTCCTCCTTGTCACTGTTGATTCCCAGGCGGCGCTCGCGCGCCAGAATGCCTTTGCAAATACCCACGCGCAACCCCGATAGATGGCCATCGCTGCGCATGCGCATCAGGACGTTGGCCAACAGGCTGCGTGGATAGGGTCGGCCGGTAAGCACCGCGCGCATCAGCTCACCCACGAGATTGCTCATGGCGTCGTCCATCTTGGGTGCGCTGCCCTCGCGGTGCGGCGCCGTGGCCAGCACCACGCGGTAGGCCGAAGGCGCCGTCTTCCACGGTTGCGGGTCCAGCGCGAAATCGGCCGCATGGTCAGCCAGGCGGCGCGCGAACAGACCAAGCGTGCCGACCTCCCAGAAGCGGATGGAGATGCGCGAGGCATTGGGCGCAAGACCCAGCACGTACATGCGTGTGTCTTCCTGAAGCCGGGGGTCGATGTCACCCAGCGGTCGGCCCTTTTGAACTTTTTCCAGCTCGGTCCGAATACGCGCGGTTTCTTGCTCGTCCGTGGGACGGTCGCCGAGCAGATCGGCCAACAGCAGTTCGGCCTGCTCGGCCTCCTGCGCATCAGCGGCTTCGGCCCAGAAGACGATGCTGGTGTCGCCTATCTGAAGGCGCTGGCGGTTGTGCTCACTGCGCCGCAGCAGATGATTGAGCACGGTGGTGTACGCAAATGCCGCCTGCTCGGACACAGGCGCGTTGTCACCCTGACTCTTGCCGTAAGAGGTGAAGGCCTCCTGATTGAAGGAGACAATGGAAGCGCCGGAACTCTGCGCGCCGCTGACTCCCTTGATGACAGGATGCAGACGCGCCACGGGCTGGCTTTCACCACTCACTAGGCAGGTCGCCACCGACTCCTCGCCGCCGCCATCGTCGCTGACCAGCAGCCGAGCGCGCAACGCCTGCGCGGCGGGGCGCTCGTGCAGATAGGTCTGTTCGCCATCAAGGCGGAACACCATGTTGGCATCGAGCATATCCTGGTTGAAATGTGGCGCTTCGAATTGCTGCGGTGTCCAGGCATCGAGAAAGCCCAGCAGCGCTTTCAAGCCCGCATCCTGCGCGCCGGCCAGATGCTCGCGGTGCAAGGCCTTGAAGGCTCCGTGCTCCTTGTCTGCGCGCTTGCTGGTGGCGCTCACGCCCAGCACATAGCTGGTCTTGTCCCAGAGAAAGTTAGACTTGACGCCAACCGTCCTCTTCTCGGGCTGAGGCACATTCATCAGGCGCGGCTGTGGCTTCTTTCCCGTGGTATCGCGGATGTCATTGACCTGCACCACACGGCCATCAGCGGCCAACAGGATTTCGTAGCTGATCTTCTCGGGGCTATAGCCAAAGGGAGCCAAGCCTTCTTCACGACGTTCCAATAGCCGCTGGTAGTAGGCAACGAGCGCCTGCAAGATCATGATTTGACCTCCTCGCCATGCCAGGGTGGCACGGCGATGGCGCCGTCCATCATGGTGGCTCGGAAAAATCGAGGCTCCATGCCCTTGGCAAAGTCGATGTCGTGCAGCATCCAGCCCAGATCCCGCTCAGCCAGCAAGCTTTCATGACGGGCAGGCATCTCTTCGTCCTCCTCAACCAGACGGAAGGCCGCCGGAAACTCACGCACGCCCAGACAAGGCATCTGAAAGCACTGTCCCTTGCGTGCACGGCGGTTGAATATATCCAGATGCTTGCCTACGGAGTCCTCCGAGCCGGCCTTGGACGTGAGTTCGAAATGCGCCTCGATGACATAGGCAACGTCACGCAGCACCGTAGCCGCGCGCTGCTGGCGGTCTTGGTCCACATGATTGGACAGACCTTGCGTGGAACCCGCCTTCATTGCCTTGGACACACTGGCAGGAGAAATCTTGCTGCCGACCTCGTTGCGCCTGATCGATTCAAAGCGGATCGGGTTCAGCACATGGATGCGATCTATGTGCCAACGGATAGCGGGCTTCCAGTGAATGGCCTCCAGGATGCCGCGTGCGGCGGAAGGCGTGATGACGTCATAGCTCACCCGTTCGCTTTTCATCTCTGGTCTGGTGAAGCAAGCTCGCTCTCCCCACACCTTCACTCTCACACCGAATCCCATGCCTTCTCCCTCCTCCTGCCAAGAATCAAGTTATTCAATACCCTCGCCTTCACCAACACAGCTGATTCGCCTGAATCAACGCCGGTTCGTCGAAATTGACTCCATAGCGCGGGTCATACAGACCGTGATGGACCAATTGCATGAATTGCTCTCCCCATTTCTTTGGATTCACGGGAGCAATAGCGCCCGCCTTGTACAGCGCATCGAATCCGTTCCTGGGAAGCTGTACCAAATAGGGCTGCAGGCGTCTGGACAACCCCACGCTGCCGTCGGCAAACTCCAGCGCTTTCAAAGCGGCATTTGCCTCATCGTCGTACGACACAATGATGGGTAATTGCACGCTGTCGATCATGCGGAATTCTGCTGCCAGCACCTCCATGGGCAAGCTATCGAGCCGGCTTTCCGCCAGACGCTTCAGTAGACTGGCCCTATCCAATGCCTGCCCCCCTTTTTGCCAGTAGAGCAGCGAAAAATAACGCTCGATCGCCTGGGGGCACAGTGGATCTGCTTCAAACTGCCTGAGCACCTCGCGAGCCGATTGCGCGTATTGCCTAAGCTCGGGCGGCGGCGCCCAATCCGGATTTTCAGGCAGAAAGACCAACACTTCGCTACTCTCGCGCTCGCTCCGCCCTTCCCGATTACAACGACCAGCCGCCTGGGCAATAGAGTCCAGGCCCGCCTCGGCCCGCAGCACCGTGGGAAAGTCCACGTCCACGCCGGCCTCGATAAGACTTGTCGACACCAGGCGGCAGGGCTTTCCATCCTTGAGCAGTTGCCGCACCTCGGCCAACACCTCGCTCCGGTGCCTGGCGCACATCAGCGTCGTCAGGTGGCGCGCGCCTGGCAAATCGGCCATGGCTTGGTAGACAGCCCGCGCATGGCGGCGGTTATTGACAATGCACAGCACCTGGTCGCGCGAGCGCATGTGTTCAGCCAGCGCCTCATCATCCAGCGCCCCAAGATGCCGCACGCGCACGCGTTCGAGCTGCTTGAACAACTGTTCAGGGTCTGGCGCCAATTCCCTCACTTCCGCAAGACCACCCTCGAACGCGGGCGCGGTCAACGCCGGCTGTGTCGCCGTGCACAGCACCACGCTCGCCCGATAATTGCGCGCCAGCTCATCGATGGCCGCGACACAGGGCCGCAACAGCTTCAGAGGCATGGTCTGGGCTTCATCCAGCACCACCACGCTGCCCGCAATCCGATGCAGCTTGCGGCATTGCGACGGCTTGGCGGCGAACAGGCTTTCGAAAAACTGCACGGCGGTGGTGACGACAATGGGCGCGTCCCAGTTCTCCATGGCCAGTTGCAGTTTTTTCTGCGCCTGATATCGCTCCGGATCGCCGCTGGGCGGCTCGGGCTGGACGAAGGCGCTGTGATGTTCGAGCACGGCTTTCTCGCCTAGCGGACCCAGTGCCTTGCGAAATACGGCGGCGTTCTGTTCAACGATGCTGGTGAACGGGATCACGAAAATCACCCGGCGCAATCCATGACGGATGGCATGATCGAGCGCGAAAGCCAGTGAAGCCAGCGTCTTTCCGCCCCCCGTGGGCACGGTCAATGAAAATAGCCCCGGCTCCAATTCCGCCTGTGCGCACACATGCTGAAGAATCCACGCACGAATGGGGTTGACTCCCCCGTTCCTGGGCAGCCCCGCCAGATGCAGATTCAACTGCGCCCGCAATTGCGCCAGATCGGGCGGACTGTCATCGGCATTGCGATGATCGGGACGCCCCTCGGTACGCAGGTAAAAGCGCTCGGTGTCTAGAAAATCGGCATCCACCAGGCAAGAAAACAGCATGCGGGACAGAAAAGCCAGCTGAAAATTCGCGCGCTCGCGACTGTGGACTTTCAGGGGTGGGAGTGGCAACGCCTGCGCAACTGGCAGCGTGATGTCTTGCTTCCAGGCAGAATCGAGCAAAGGCAATTCGAATGCAGGATCAAGCCGCTGTCGCAAGGACGTACGCTCGCCGTCGCCATCGCCGTTGGCAAGCCCCGCGTGGTGACCGGCTATGCCATACGCCAGCAGATGCCCGTAGCGAGGATATTGCTGCACCGCTATTCGGGCGCCCCAGGTGGAATGATCCACACGCTGCGCGGCGCCTTTCAACCTCTTTTGAAACGCCTCGGTATATTTACCCAGATCATGCAGCCAGCCCTGGACTTCAGCGCAGGCCCCCCCGCCAAATACATCGGCATATTCCTTGGCGAGAGCACCGACACCCTTCAGATGATCCGGCAAGGATTGCCAATCAGCCTGGCTGGCATCTGCAGTAGAGTGCGCGAAGTATAAAACCGCCGTCACATCCCATCCTTTGGAACATCGGTTGGGACAGCATATCGTAAATTTTCAACATGACCGCTTACAAGCAAGAAAAACATACTTGCTTACATGACACGCAAATCGCCTTCCATATTTAGAGACGCCATACACAAGAACAAGGGCGTCCCGCAAGACGCCCCCTTCTTTACCCCACGCCTCGCTTACTTCAGCAGCAAGGCATTCAAGCGCTTGACGAAGGCCGCCGGGTCGGCGATCTGGGCGCCTTCGGCCAGCAGCGCCTGGTCCAGCAACAGGCGTGCCCACTGGTCGAACTCGTCGTCCTGAGCCGCGCGGATGCGGGCCAGCAGCGGGTGCTCGGGGTTGATCTCCAGCACCGGCTTGACGTTGGGCGCTTCCTGGCCGGCGGCCTTGAGCATGCGCAGCAGATGCGGGCTGAGTTCGTTCTGGCCCACCACCACGCAGGCGGGGGAATCCACCAGGCGCAGCGTCACGCGCACTTCCTTGACCTGGTCTTCCAGCGTCTTCTGCAGGCGCTCGACCAGCGGCTTGAAGTCCTCGGCCACTTCCGCCTGGTGCTTCTTTTCTTCCTCGTCGGCCAGCTCGGCCAAGTCCAGGCCGCCCTTGGCCACCGAGACCAGCGACTTGCCGTCGAACTCGCGCAGGTACGACAGCATCCACTCGTCAACGCGGTCGGACAGCAGCAGCACCTCGATGCCCTTCTTGCGGAAGATCTCCAGGTGCGGGCTGTTGCTAGCGGCGGCAAAGGTGTCGGCGGTGACGTAGTAGATCTTGTCCTGGCCTTCCTTCATGCGCGCCACGTAGTCGGCGAAGGACACGGTCTGCGCCTGGTCGCCGCTGTGGGTCGAGGCGAAGCGCATCAGCTTGGCGATGCGCTCCTGGTTGGCCTGATCCTCGCCGGCGCCTTCCTTCAGCACCTGGCCGAACTCGGCCCAGAACGCGGCGTAGTCGTCCTGGCGGTTCTCGGCCAGGTCTTCCAGCAGCGACAGGATGCGCTTGGCCGAGCCTTCGCGGATGGCGCGCACGTCGCGGCTTTCCTGCAGGATCTCGCGCGACACGTTCAGCGGCAGATCGGCCGAGTCGATCACCCCGCGCACGAAGCGCAGGTACGAGGGCAGCAGCTGGTCTGCGTCATCCATGATGAAGACGCGCTTGACGTACAGCTTCACGCCACGGCGGCCGTCGCGGTCCCACAGATCCATGGGCGCGTGCTTGGGCACGTACAGCAGCTGGGTGTATTCGCTGCGGCCTTCGACGCGGTTGTGGGTCCAGGCCAGCGGGTCGTCGTAGTCGTGCGAGACGGTCTTGTAGAACTCGCGGTACTGCTCCTCGGTCACGTCGGACTTGTTGCGAGCCCACAGCGCGTTGGCCTGGTTCACCGTTTCCAGTTCATCGGTCTTGACCTGCTCGCCCTTTTCCTGATCCCACTCTTCCTTCTGCATGCGGATCGGCAGCGAGATGTGGTCGGAATAGCGGCGCAGGATCTCGCGCAGCTTCCAGCCGTTGAGCAGCTCGTCCTCGTCGGCGCGCAGGTGCAGCGTGACGTCAGTGCCGCGGCTGGCCTTTTCGGCGGCGGCGATGGTGAATTCGCCCTGGCCGTCGGATTCCCACTGGATCGCGTCGCTGGCGCCGGCGCGACGGCTGACCACGGTGACCTTGTCGGCCACGATGAACGAAGAATAGAAGCCCACGCCGAACTGGCCGATGAGCTGGGCGTCCTTCTGTTTGTCGCCGGTCAGCTGCGAGAAGAATTCGCGCGTGCCGGAACGGGCGATGGTGCCCAGGTTGGCCACGGCTTCCTCGCGCGACAGGCCGATGCCGTTGTCCGAGATGGTGATGCTGCGGGCGTCCTTGTCGTAGCGCACCGTGATGGCCAGCTCGCTGTCGCCTTCCAGCAGGGACGGCTGGTCGATGGCTTCGAAGCGCAGCTTGTCGCAGGCGTCCGAGGCGTTCGACACCAGCTCGCGCAGGAAGATTTCCTTGTTGCTGTACAGCGAATGGATCATCAGGTGCAGCAGTTGCTTCACCTCGGCCTGGAAGCCCAGGGTTTCGGACGCGGACGGCGTGGCGGTTTGGCTCATGGGTATAGGCGTATGCGTTGGAAATTTAGGGACGGAATATTCGGACCGGATCCGCAAGGCTGCGCGTCATCCGGGAAACCCTACCGATGTGGGGGCCAATCGCGGGCTTTCAAGGGCGGGCGGCTGATCCGCTCCAACCAGCACACGCGGCGGGTCGGCGAGCCTCGCCCGCCGGCTCGCGACTCGGGTCAGCCGCGATACTCGCTGGCGATGCCCGTGTCCGTCAGCTGCCGCCGCAGCGTCTCGATGCTGGCCTCCAGCTCCGCCTTGGGCGCGCGGCGGAAGCGGATGTTGTCGACGCTGAAGATGTATTCCCCGCTGCTGCCGGCGTGCCGGGTCTGGACGACGAAGGCGCCGACGTAGCCGGCCCGTTCCGACCCTTGCGCCGAGAACACCACCCGCTCGATGTCGCCCAGCGGATAGCGCCGGCTGACGACGCGGCCCGCCACCAGGTGGCCATCCTCGATGCGAAAGGCATGGGCGCGCTTGACCGCGGCCAGGCCCGCCAGCGGGCCGCCGATGCACAGCACCAGCAGGACGATCAGGAACAGGACGATGGTCGCGTTCATGGCGTTGAATCAACCTAGAAAATCGAGAAGATCTTGCGGTAGCGCGTCTTGGCCTCCAGCACGGTCTCGTACTGCGGCACCGCCAGCTTGCCGCCGCGGATCAGCTTGCGGATATCGTCGGCCGTGATCTGCCGCGTCTCTTGCGAGCGCAAGAGGAAGTCCGCCGCGACGGGGTCCAGGATCTGGTAGATCGGGTTGGAGATAAGCTGCGATGGCCCCATCTCGTCGAAGTAGTAGAGCGTGCCGCCCTTCTGCCAGACCGTGCCGAAGTTGTGATACACGACGCCGCGCTTGACCCACGCGCCGTCCGGCGCGTCCCGCAGCCGGTTGACCAGAGTGGAGCGCGACACCAGCCCGCCACCGCCGCCTCGGGTGGAACGGGCCCAGACTTCCTCCGCCCGCAGGAACAGCGTCTGCGCGCCGTCCGAATAGACGTAGGGCGACAGCTCGGCATACGCCCCCGAGGCGAAAGGATCGTCGCCCGCCCGTTCCAGCTGCCGCGTCTGCGTGTTGTAGAAATACAGGCCGTCCTTGCTGGCGAACAGCGCCTGGTAGACGTGCCGGCCTTTCTCGTTGATCAGCCGGTACGGCGCATGCGCGGCGTCGAAGGGCTGCGCGCCCACGTACACCATGCCGTCGCGCGGGTCGCGCAGATAGGGCTGCCGGTACAGGTCGCCCACCATGAAGGCGTGCAGCGCGGGATCGTCCGACAGCGGCAGCGGCTGCTCGTGGAAATAGACGCGGCTCCCATCGGCGAAGAAATCATCGCTGGGCCGCACGTCGCCATCCCGGCCCGCCGGCACGCGCCGGAGCGTGGCGGGGTTCGCCTGGGGCATCTCCAGGCCCCGATAGAACGCGCGCGCGCCGTCGGTGGCCAGGTCGCGGTCCAGCAGCGGCCGATAGGGCCGGGCGCTGGCCGGCAGGGCCACGTAGGGATACAGGTAGGTCTGCGGCTTGGGCCCCGCGCCGGCCCGGTGCAGGATCTTCTGCCAGAACTCGTCCAGCAGCTCCAGCTCCCGGTTGAGCCTGCTGTGCATCGAACAGAAGTACGTGGCCGCGCCGTCGCTGAAGTAGCTGTTGCCCAGGTAGCGCGCCGATGCCGGCCGCAAGTCCGGCAGGATCAGATTGCCGCAGTAAACGTGGCGCTGGTCCCGGCCGGCCTGCCTGCCGTCGAAGGCGCCGGTGTCGAAGGCCTGGAAGCTCGCCGGGTCCGCCGCGTCGATGCGGTAGTAGCCGTTGCTGGGCACGGCGGCATAGACGGCATCCTGGTAGCGCTTGTAGATGCTATTGCCATAGGACTGCCCATGGTCGATGGTGGCGAAGTTCTCGTCATCGCCCGACATCAGCCAGAACAGCAGGAACATGGGCAGGATCGCGACGATCAGCACGATCGTGATGACGATCCGTTTAGCTCTTTTTTGCATGGCGTGGCGGTCCGGCGGGCGCGGTTGCGCGCCCTGGCCGGCCCTGGGTTGGCGGCAAGGGATTCTAGCAAGCGGCCCGTCCCCGACCGACCGCCCGTCCACGCGCCGCGACAGCGGGGTCACGCGGCGGGGGCTTCCCCGCTAAAATCCCGCACTTTCTTCCCATCCCCCCGTCCCTGGCCGGCCCATCCGCCATGCAACCCGCCTCCCTGACCCAACCCGCCCCCCACGACGCGCACGACGCCGACGCCCCCAGCCACGACCTGGTCTACGGCCCCGACGACCGTCCCGCCGCCCCCGTCGCCTTCCTCGCCGCCCTGCAACACCTGCTGGCGATCCTGGTGCCCATCGTCACCCCCGGCCTGCTGATCTGCCAGGCGCTGGGCGTGTCCAGCCGCGACACCACGCTGATCGTGTCCATGTCGCTGGTCATCTCCGGCATCGCCACCTATGTGCAATGCAAGCGCTTCGGCCCGCTGGGCGCGGGGCTGCTGATCGTGCAGGGCACCAGCTTCAACTTCGTCGGCCCGCTGATCGCCGGCGGCTCCCTGATGGTCAAGCAGGGCACGCCGGTCGAGGCCGTCATGGCCACGATCTTCGGCGTGGTCATCGCCGGATCCTTCGTGGAAATGGGCGTCTCGCGCATCCTGCCCTTCGTCAAGCGCCTGATCACGCCGCTGGTCACCGGCATCGTGGTGCTGCTGATCGGCCTGACGCTGATCAAGGTCGGCCTGGTCAGCATGGGCGGCGGCTTCGGCGCCATGGCCAACGGCACCTTCGCCAGCGCCGAGAACCTGACGCTGTCCGGCCTGGTGCTGGGCACCATCATCCTGCTGAACCGGGTGCCCGTGGTCTGGGTGCGCAGCACGGCGCTGGTGATCGCGCTGGCCGTCGGCTACCTGGCCGCCGCCTGGATGGGCCGCCTGGACTTCACCGGCGCGCGCGAAGCCGCGCTGTTCCAGGTGCCCACGCCGCTGCACTTCGGCCTGGGCTTCTCGTGGTCGCTGTTCGTGCCCATGCTGATCATCTACCTGGTCACCTCGCTCGAAGCCATCGGCGACGTGACCGCCACCAGCAAGGTGTCCAAGCAGCCCGTGGAAGGCCCGCTGTGGATGCAGCGCATCAAGGGCGGCGTGCTGGTCAACGGCGCCAACTCGCTGCTGGCCGGCGTCTTCAACACCTTCCCCAGCTCGGTGTTCGCGCAGAACAACGGCGTCATCCAGCTCACCGGCATCGCCAGCCGCCACGTCGGCCTGTGGATCGCCGGCATGCTGGTGCTGCTGGGCCTGTTCCCGGCCGTGGCCGGCGTGCTGCAGGCCGTGCCCGAGCCCGTGCTGGGCGGCGCCGCCATGGTGATGTTCGGCGCCGTGGCCGCGTCGGGCATCAACATCCTGGCCGGCATCCGCCTGGACCGCCGCGCCCTGCTCATCATCGCCGTGTCGCTGGCCCTGGGCCTGGGCGTGTCGCAAGTGCCGGAAATCCTGTCGCACCTGCCGCACGCGGTGAAGAGCGTGCTGGAATCGGGCGTGGCCACCGGCGGCATCTGCGCGCTGGTGATGAACTGGTTCCTGCCCGAGAAGAAATAGGCGGGCGCTGGCCGGACGGCACAACCGTCCGGCGCCTTACCGCTACCGGCAAGGCTTGCTAGTCGGCGAGCCGCCAACGGCGCCCTACCCCGGGGCCGCCGCCTGACAATTTTTCCCAGGCCGCATATAATCGCGGTCTTCGCTTCTCCCGCAGCCGTCTTTCGGGCATCAGCCCAGGCATGGTGCCAAAGCATTTTGCCAACCCCGACGCGCTCGCGACCCTCCTGCCCGAGTGGTGAAATTGGTAGACGCAGGGGACTCAAAATCCCCCGCCGCAAGGCGTGCCGGTTCGATTCCGGCCTCGGGCACCACTTATAAATCAAGCACTTACAGCACTAACCCATATACGCTATGTGGTGCTGTTCCGCATTGGTTCCGCACGGCGTTCCGCTTTAGTCGTCCGCCCCTGGCCAATCTCAAAGCCTGACGCCCAGCTCATTGTGAGCCAGCACGCGATCAGCCGCCCGCTGCGTCAGGTAGTCGTCCTCTTCGATGAAGATCGGACTCCATCTCAAGTAGAAATCATTACTCATCGGCTCCCGGCTTGCGCAGCCTAAACGATCTGCGATGGCGACCAATGTTGGTCACGTGGAGGCCGCGTCTCGCTTTCGAAATCGACCGCCGCAAGCATGCCAGCGTTAACTTGTTGATGCAGCGAGTTGGCCGCATGAGCAATGCGTGCAGCCTCTACCTCATCGAAAACAATCTCCGAGCACTCGGGACGGGACGCGCCGATGACGCCACGAATAATTCAGTTCCTCATCCATCCCCGAGGGCCTGTCGCTTGGCTGCCGCCGTGTAAACGGCATTGCGCTCGCGTTTGCCGACTGCGACCACCACGACGATCAGCTCACGGTCGCGCACCTCATACACCAGGCGATAACCGGCGCTGCGCAGCTTGATCTTGTAGCGGTCCTTGTGGCCGCCGAGCTTGGCGGCCGGTACGCGCGGGTTGGTCAGGCGCTCGGCCAGTTTGGCCTTGAATTGCTCCCGCGTGTTGCGGTCGAGCTTGCGCCATTCCTTGAGCGCCTCGTCGAGGAACCCGAGATCAAAGCTCATCGAGCTTGACCTTAACAACGGCCTGACCTTGCCGCGCGTCGGCCAGGGCGTTCAATTCCATATCTTCAAGCCGCTCCATCAGCGCTTCATACGCCTTCGCCGGCACGCAGTAAAACGCTGGGGCATTCCGGTTCAGGATGGCAACCGGGAAGCCTTCGCCTGCGGCGACAGTACCCATCGGATTCTTCTTGAGTTCTGACACGCTCGCGGTGATTTCCGCCAAAATAAGATGCGACATGATCTTTTCCTTGACCTATTAATAGTGCTAATTGTAGTGCTACTATCTGGTCGCTTTCAAGGACTAGGGTCGTAAAAGTGCACAGTCTTCCAGGCGCGTTTAGCGGGCCGTAGAGCGCGACGCGCCAGCAGAGCGCCAGGGGTCGCTTTCTTCGAGAAAACGCCCCACAGGCTCTTGGCGAGGTGTCCAAGAGTTTTTTGACCCTTGGCGCGCGGCTCCCCTTTGCTGAACCATGGTTCCGCAAAGACAATGTTCAGGTCCAGCGTCATGTTGTCAGGCACCAGCCCCCAGCCAGCAGGAATATTGGTGGTCAGCGCATTGAGCGTGGTTTGCAGCAACGACGTTTCGAGCGGTCGCGGGACGGCTACCAGCCAACCGACCTGACCCTGGCCTTGCTTGAACACGCGGAACGGAGTGTGGGCTTGCACATGCAGATCAAACCTGCCCTCTGCGATACGCGATCGGTACAGTGCAGTTGCTCAGCAGCGCAACATCGTGATGGCATCAGCCTCAACATCGCCCCCGATGACAGGGCGTTCCAACCCACGCTGAGGGATGGTCGGGCCACACCTATCATTATCTGTAATTGCAATTTTTATTTGAATTTGCGATATTCATGCCTATGCACATCATCTCCAAGCAAGCATTGCGCGAGTTCTGGGCATATCACCCCGGATCCGCCAATGCGCTGGCCCATTGGCATACCACACTGATGCATGCCCGGGCCGCCGATTTCTCGATGCTGAAGAGGGTGTTCAACACCGTCGACTGGGTTAATGGATACGTTGTTTTCAACGTCGGGGGCAACAAGTACCGCATCGTTGCCGACATCATGTTCCGGTCGCAAACCGTCTTCATCAAGCATGTCTTTACGCACAAGGAGTACGACTCATGGCAGCCGTAATCCCCCATCTGGCCGAATTGGCCCGCAGTTATGACGCATTCCGCACGGTGGCGGGCGTAGGCGCGATCCGTAGCGAAGCAGATCACCGCCGCGCCTTGGCGTTGATTGAAGCCATTCTGGACGAAACCCGCGACACGCCCGCGCGCGAAGACGCCTCGCATCCGCTGGCCGATCTGCTGGATCTGTTGACGGCGGCAGTGCATGAGTACGAGGCCGACCACTACGCCATCCCGGTCTCATCGCCCCGTGAGGTGCTGCGCTTCCTGATGGATCAGCATGGGCTCACTCAGTCCGACCTGCCCGAAGTCGGTAGTCAAAGCGTGATCTCCGAGATCCTGGCAGGACGCAGGACGTTCAATACCCGGCAGATTGCCGCCCTGGTGCAACGATTCCATGTAGCTGCTGACGCCTTCATCGAGCACGATGCCGCGCGCTAGCGATCGCGCCCGCCCCGTAAATTCCGCTCCTTGGACTTAAAGGGAATTCCCCGATACTCCCCTCCAGGACCCGTCGCTACCATTCGCCGCACTTCAGCCTCCCGGCTGACGCGAAAACAGACATATCCCTGCAGTACGGAGACACCATGAAAGCACTGAAACTTGCCGCGGCGGGCGCCGCGCTGTTCGTTTCGTCCTGGAGCGCCCACGCCGGCGCGACGTTCGACAGCATCAAGAACAAGGGCTTCGTCCAGTGCGGCGTGTCCACCGGCGTGTCGGGCCTGTCGGCCAACGACAGCAAGGGCGACTGGGTCGGCCTGGACGTGGACCTGTGCCGCGCGATCGCCATCACCCTGTTCGGCGATGCGTCCAAGGCCAAGATCCTGTCGATCAGCGCGCTGCAGCGCTTCACCGCCCTGCAGTCCGGCGAAGTGGACGTGCTGACCCGCAACACCACGCTCTCGCTGACGCGCGACACCACGCTGGGCCTGATCGGCGTGGGCGTGAACTACTACGACAGCCAAGGCATCATGGTGAACAAGTCCCTGAACGTCAAAAGCGCCAAGGAGCTGGACGGCGCCACGGTCTGCGTGCAGCCCGGCACCACCACCGAGCTGAACCTGGCCGACTGGTTCCGCTCGCAAGGCATCGCGTTCAAGCCCGTCGTGGTCGAGCGCCTGGACGAGATCATCCGCTCGTTCGCCGTGGGCCGCTGCGACGCCTTCACCGGCGACAAATCCCAACTGGCCGCCGCGCGCAGCACGCTGGCCAATCCCGATCAGTACGTGATCCTGCCCGAGAACTTCTCCAAGGAACCGCTCGGCCCGATGGTGCGCCAGGGCGACGAGCAGTGGTTCAACACCGTGCGCTGGACCATGTACGCCATGATGGAAGCCGAGGAATACGGCATCACCTCCAAGAACGTGGACGAGATGCTGAAAAGCACCAACCCCAACGTGCAACGCCTGCTGGGCGTGACGCCGGGCATGGGCAAGAACCTGGGCGTGGATGACAAGTGGGCCTACAACGTCATCAAGCGCATCGGCAACTACGGCGAAAGCTACGAGAAGAACCTGGGCGAGAGCAGCCCGCTGAAGCTGCCGCGCGGCCTGAACGCCTCGTATCGCGACGGCGGCCTGATTTACGGCTGGCCGGTGCGCTAGCCCCACGGCGCCGATGACGGCGCCCACCGCATGCATCGGGACGCCGGCCTTTGCCGGCGTCCCTTTTTTTGACCACTGGAAACCACTGAGGCAACGCGCGCCGTCTATGATGGCTGGGCGCCGGGTCCGCCCAAATGCGTTACTCTCCCCACCCCAACCGATTTCCCGCAAGGAGCCTCTCATGGCAAAAGCCGCCGCCCGCCACATCCTGGTCTCGACCGAAGCCAAGGCCAACGAACTGAAGACCGCCATCGAGAACGGCGCCGACTTCGCCCAGGTGGCGAAGGAAAACTCCAGCTGCCCGTCCAGCCGCGACGGCGGCAACCTGGGCACCTTCGGCCGTGGCGAGATGGTCAAGGAATTCGACGCCGTGGTGTTCAGCGCCCCGGTCGGCGAGGTCCAGGGCCCGGTCAAGACGCAGTTCGGCTACCACCTGGTCGAAGTGACCAGCCGCCAGGACTGAGCCGTCCCGCAGCGACCTCGAAACGCCGCCAGGAGCGATCCTGGCGGCGTTTTTCATTGCGTCGGGCCTATTGCCGCGCCTGGAACAGCGCCGGGTCGAACGGCTCGCGCTGCTCCAGCACGGCCAGCGCGCCGACGATGAGCGCGTACATGCCCTGGGCGAACTCGGCCTCGACCTGGGCCTCCTCGGTGGCGCGGTCCGGCCTGGCGGCGGGCTCTTCCCCAGCCACCGAATACACCGTGTCGGCCACGGCGATGCAGTGGAACGCCACCGTCGCCAGCAGCACGCGCGCCTGATCCGGCGACACGCCATAGACGCGCGCGACCTCGCTCTGGTGGCCGTGGATCTTGGCCATCATGGGCTGGGTCGTGACCGAGGGGCGCAGCAGATACGGCGCCAGACCGGGATGCGTCTTGACCATGTCGCGCAGCGAGATGACCAGCGCGACCAGGTAGTCCCTCAGTTCGGGATGGGTATCGGCGCCGGCGTGCGGCACCGGCCAGCGGGTGAAGATCTCCTCGGCCACCATCAGCTTGAGCGCCTCCAGGCTGTCCACCCGCTTGTACAGCGCCATGTGGCTCACCCCCAGCGCGGCGGCGACATTGACGAAACTCACGTTCGGCAGGCCGACGGCGATGCCGGCGTCGGCGATCCGTTCACGCGTGATGGTGCGCGGGCGTCCGCGAGCCGCGGGCGGGGTGTCGGGGGGCATGGAGTCTCCGTGTGATGGGCGGCAACCCGGGGTCTGCCGCGCCAGCCTCTGAACAGGGAGTTTACTTCGCTGGCCGAATTAGTTTAGTATTCGTAAACTAATTCATCTGATTAGTTCAGATTCTCATTTACGTCTGCGTTTCCATGACGATCCCACTCCAACCTCCGGGGGGCGACCGGGCGGGAAACCCGCCAATTCCGTATTCCTGGATGCCCCTGTTCCATGAGCGCTCGTGACGCGGCCGCGGCCGGCCCAAAACCTCCCTCCCCGATCCGCTGGGCCCTGGCGCCCATCCGCGCCCGCCTGATGCTGGCGGCGGCGCTGGCCGCGACCGGCACCGCGCTGACGCTGGCGCCGCTGGCGGGCATGGTCCGGATCGCGCAGATCGCCCTGGGCGGCGCCAGCGGCGACATCTGGACGCTGGTCATCGCCAGCGTGATCAGCCTGTTCGCGGGCATGGTGCTGATCCTGGCCGGCGAGTTGGCCGCCCACCTGGCCGACAACCGCCTCACCCATCATTTGCGCCTGGCCGCCGCGCGGCGGCTGTCCCAGGTGCCCCTGGGCTGGTTCACGCAGCGCGCCTCGGGCGAGGTCAAGCAGGTGCTGCAGGACGACATCGCCACCCTGCACAGCCTGACCGCGCACTTCTACACCGCCGTGGGACGCGCGGCGGGCGCCATCGTGGCGTCGGCCGCCTATCTGTTCGCCATGGACTGGCGCCTGGCCATCGTCGCGCTGCTGCCGTTTCCGGGCTTCTTCCTGTTCCTGCGCCGCGCCATGAAGGCCAGCGGCGCGCACATGCAGGAATTCGTGGAACGGCTCGGCCGCATCAACAGCGCCACGGTCGAGTTCGTCAACGGCATACCCGTGGTCAAGGCCTTCGGCGACACTGGCCGCGCGCATGGCGGCTATCGCGAGGCGGTCGACGGCTTCGCCCGCGCCTTCGCCGCCTTCGCGCGCCCGCTGGTGGGCACCATGGCCCATGCCCACGCGATGATCGCGCCGGTGACGGTGCTGGGCCTGGTGCTGGCGTTCGGCCTGCTGTACGCGCATCTGGGCTGGATGACGCCGCTGGACGTGCTGCCCTTCGCGCTGGTCGCGCCGGGCATCTGCGCGCCAATGCTGCTGCTGCACACGCTGCTGCATGACCTGGGCGGCGCGGCCGGCGCGGCCCAGCGCGTGCAGGCGCTGCTGCAAACGCCCACGCTGGACGTCCCCGCGCCCGGCCAACGGCGACTGCCCGACGGCCAGGAAATCCGCTTCGAGGACGTCAGCTACGCCTACGGCCCGGAGCATCAGGCCCTGTCGAACCTCAGCTTCACGCTCGCGCCCGGCACGGTCACCGCCGTCGTCGGCCCGTCGGGCGCCGGCAAATCCACGCTGGCGCGGCTGCTGCTGCGCTTCTTCGACCCCACCAGCGGCCGCATCACGCTGGGCGGCGCCGACCTGCGGCAGCTCGACAGCACGGCGCTGTACCGCCGCATCGGCTTCGTGCTGCAGGACGTGCGCCTGATCCACGCCAGCGTGCGCGACAACATCGCGCTGGGCCGGCCCTCGGCCAGCCAGGCGCAGATCGAGGACGCCGCGCGCACCGCCAACATCCACGAACGCATCCTGGCGCTGCCGCGCGGCTACGACTCCGTGATCGGCGAAGACGCCCTGCTGTCGGGCGGCGAACGCCAGCGCGTGAGCATCGCCCGCGCCGTGCTGCTGGATCCGCCCGTGCTGGTGCTGGACGAGGCCACGGCCGCCGCCGACGCCGGCAATGAAGTCGCGATCCAGGACGCCCTGTCGCGCTTCGCGCAGGGCCGCACGCTGCTGGTGATCGCGCACCGGCTCGACACCGTGATGCACGCCGACCGCATCCTGGTGCTGGACGGCGGCGTCATCGCCGAACACGGCACGCATGCGCAACTGCTGGCGCAACAGGGCCGCTACGCGCGCCTCTGGGCCATGGGCGGCTACGAAGCGTCCGCGCATCTCCCGGAATTCTCATGCTGAAAACCTTCCTGCAACTGCTGGGCGAAGACGCGCCCGTCTTCCGCCGCTACGCCTGGATGGCCGTGGCCCATGGGCTGCTCTGCGGCCTGACCATCACCGCACTGGCGCCGCTGCTCTCGCGGCTGCTGGCCGGCGACCTGGGCGGCGCCGCGCGCTGGCTGGCCGTGCTGCTGGCCGGCGTGATCGCCTGCTGGGCCTGGCGCCGCCGGGTCGAACAGGCAGGCGTGCGCGTCGGCACCACGGTGCTGCAAACCGCGCGCCACCGCCTGGGCGACCATGTGGCCAGCCTGCCGGTGGGCTGGTTCACGCCGCAGAACACGGCGCGCCTGTCCCATATCGTCACGCAAGGCACGATGGCCGTGGCCCAACTGCCCGCGCATGTGTTCACACCGGTGATCGGCGGCCTGGTGACGCCCTTCGTCATCGTCGGCGCCCTGTTCGCCCTGCACTGGCAGCTGGGGCTGATCGCGCTGGCGGGCCTGCCGCTGCTGGCCGGCGTGCTGTTCCTGACCGGGCGGCTGGCGCGGCGCGCGGACGGCGCGTTCCATGAACGCTACGCCGGCGCCAGCCAGCGCATGGTGGAGTTTTCGCAGGCGCAGTCGGTGCTGCGCGCCTTCAATGGCGAAGGCGGCGGCATGCGCTTCCTGGAGCAGGCGGTGGACCGGCAACGGCAATCGGCGACGCGGCTGATCTTCCTGTCCTCGCTGGCGGCGGTGCTGAACGTGTGGGCGATCCAGGCCGTGTTCGCCGCGCTGCTGGTCGCGGCGGCCGTGTGGCTGAACGGCAGCCTGGGCGGCGCCCTGGCGACGCCCGACGTGATCGGCGCCATCGTCGCCCTGCTGCTGGTGGGGCGCTACATCGATCCGCTGCTGGAAGTGGCCGGCTACGGCGACGCGCTGCGCGGCGCGCGCGGACAGCTCGACGCGATCCGCGAATTGTTCGCCGTCCAGCCGCTGCCCGAGACGGACACGCCCCAGGCGCCGGGCGACGCCGCCATCGAGCTGCGCGGCCTGCATTTCCGCTACGCGCCCGACGCGGCCGAGGTGCTGCGCGGCATCGATCTGCGCATCGCGCCGGGCAGCATGACGGCGCTGATCGGCCCGTCGGGGTCGGGCAAGACCACGCTGGCGCGGCTGATCGCGCGCTTCTTCGACGCCAGCCAGGGCAGCGTGCTGATCGGCGGCGTCGACGTGCGCAGGATGTCGGGCGCGCAGCTGGCCGGCCAGCTCAGCCAGATCTTCCAGGACAGCTATCTGTTCACGGGCAGCATCGCCGACAACATCCGCGTCGGCAAGCCCGACGCCACCGAGGCCGAACTCATGCAAGCCGCGCGCCAGGCCGGCGTGACGGAGATCGTCGCGCGCCTGCCGCAAGGCATGGACACTCCGGTCGGCGAAGGCGGCGCGCGCCTGTCGGGCGGCGAGCGCCAGCGCATCGCCATCGCCCGCGCGCTACTCAAGAATGCTCCCATCCTGCTGGTGGACGAGGCGACCGCCGCGCTGGACGCCGAGAACCAGCACGTCATCGCCGAGACGCTGGCGCGACTGCGCGGCCGCTGCACGCTGGTCGTGATCGCGCATCAGCTGTCCACCGTGGCGATGGCCGACCAGATCGTGGTGCTGGAGGATGGCCGCGTCGTCGAACAAGGCGCGCCGGCCGACCTGCGCGAGCGCCGGGGCCGCTATGCCGAGTTCCTGGCCCAGCGCCAGGCGGCCAAGGGCTGGCGCATCACGGCGGCCGACGGAGCGCGGCCCTGATGCGTCTGCGCCTGTCCCTGCTGCTGCTCGCATTGAGCTGCGCGTCGGTGCTGATCGGCGCGCGGCAAATGGAATGGCAGCGGCTTTTCTCGATGTCGGGCGACGCCTGGCTGACGCTGACGGCCAGCCGGCTGCCGCGCCTGGCGGCGCTGGTGCTGACCGGCGTGGGCCTGTCCGTCTGCGGCGTGATCCTGCAGCACATCGTGCGCAACCGTTTTGTCGAGCCCGGCACCTCGGGCGGACTGGACGCCGCCAAGCTCGGCATCCTGGTATCGCTGACGCTGGCGCCGGCCGCCGGCGTCGCCAGCCGCATGCTGTTCGCGCTGGCCTTCTGCTTCGCGGCCAGCATGCTCTATGTCGCCATCATCCGCCGCATCAAGTTCCGCAACACGGTGCTGGTGCCCGTCGTCGGCCTGATGTACGGCAGCGTGCTCAGCGCCGTCGCCGAGTTCTACGCCTACCGCCACAACATCCTGCAAAGCATGCAGGGCTGGTTGCTGGGCGATTTCTCGCGCGTGGTGCAGGGCCGCTACGAAATCCTCTACCTGGTGCTGCCCGTGGTCGCGCTGGCCTATCTGTACGCGCACCGCTTCACCGTGCTGGGCATGGGCGAGGAAATGGCCGCCAGCCTGGGCCTGGGCTACGCCGCCACGGCCGCGCTGGGGCTGGTGCTGGTGGCGGTGACGGTGTCCGCCAGCGTGATCGTGGTGGGCGCGATTCCCTTCATCGGGCTGGTGGTGCCCAATCTGGTCGCGCTGCGCCATGGCGAGAACCTGGGCCGCACGCTGCCCATCGTCGCGCTCGGCGGCGCCTCGCTGCTGCTGGCCTGCGATATCATCGGCCGCCTGCTGATGCACCCGTTCGAAGTGCCGATCGGCCTGACGGCCGGCGGCGTGGGCGGCGTGCTGTTCCTGATACTGATCCTGCGGGGGCTGCGATGAGGCGCGTCTCCCGTCCGTGGCTGATCCTGGCGGCGGTGGCCGCGCTGGCGGCGGTGTTCGTGCTCGCGGGTTCGGGCCTGGATTTCGGCTACGTGATCCCGAAGCGGCTGGTCCGGCTGGCCGCCATCGTCGTCGGCGGCGTCTGCGTGGCGCTGTCGGCCATCGTGTTCCAGACGCTGGTGAACAACCGCATCCTGACGCCCGCCATCATGGGCTACGAAGCGGTCTACCTGCTGTGGCAATCGCTGCTCCTGCTGCTGGCCGGCGCGCAGGCGCAGGCCGCGCTGGGCGCGGGCGGCGGCTTCATCGTGTCGCTGCTGCTGATGCTGGCTTACTCCTGGGGCATCCACCGCTGGCTGCTGCGGGGCGGGCGCGACGATGTGTACCTGCTGCTGCTGGTCGGGCTGGTGCTGACGATGGTGATCGGCACCTTCACGCAGTTCGTGCAGCTGCGCATCAGCCCGGGCGAATTCGCCGTGTTCCAGGGACTGAGCTACGCCTCGTTCAACCGCGCGCGGCCCGACACGTTGCTCTATGCGACGCTGGCCGTGGCGGCCGTCTGCCTGGCCTGCCGCAAGTCGCTGCCGGTGCTGGACGTGCTGGCGCTGGGCCGCGAACAGTCCCTGTCGCTGGGGGTGGACCATCCGCGCCATGTGCGGCGCTACCTGGCGCTGATCGCCGTGCTGGTGGCGGTTTCGACCAGCCTGATCGGGCCGACGGCCTTCATGGGCATCTTCGCCGCCAACATCGCCTATGCGCTGGCGGGCAGCGTCAGGCACCGGATCGTGCTGCCGCTGGGCTGCGCCATCGCGATCGCCATCTTCCTCGCCGCCCAGCTGCTGGTCGAGCATGTCTTCAACTACAAGACCACCGTCAGCATCCTGGTGAACCTGGTGTGCGGCGCGTATTTCCTGGCGCTGACGGTCCGCGCCCGAGGCACTTCATGATCGCCGTCCGCAATCTCCACAAAGCCTATGGCGCGAAGACGGTGCTGGCCGACGTCAGCTGCGAATTCCCCGCCGGCCGCGTCACCTCGCTGATCGGCCCCAACGGCGCCGGCAAGTCCACCCTGCTGATGCTGATGGCGCGGTTGCACGCGCCCAGCCAGGGCCAGATCCTGCTGGACGGCCGCGACGCCGGCGCCATCCGCATCGCCGACTACGCCAGGCGCGTGGCCACGCTGCGCCAGTCGCCCGGCTTCAACCTGCGCCTGACGGTGGACGAGCTGGTCGCCTTCGGCCGCTTCCCATACAGTCGCGGCGCGCTGACCGCCCAGGACCGCAAGGCCATCGACGAGGCCATCGCCTTCCTGGACCTGGCGCCGCTGCGCCAGTCCTACCTGGACGAACTGAGCGGCGGCCAGCGCCAGATGGCCTTCCTGGCCATGACCATCGCGCAGCAGACCGACGTGCTGCTGCTGGACGAGCCGCTGAACAACCTGGACATGAAGCACGCGGTGCAGATCATGCGCGCGCTGCGCCGCCTGTGCGACGAGCAGGGGCGCACCGTGATCCTGGTGATCCACGACATCAACTTCGCCGCCAACTATTCCGATCACATCGTGGCGCTGAAACATGGCGCGCTGCGTTTCAGCGGCCCGGTCGACGAGGTCGTGACCGAAGCACGGCTGGGCGAGCTGTACGAGCTGGATTTCGAGATCGTGCCGAACGGAAGCGGCCGTCTCTGCAATTACTTCACCCCCTCTGGAGCATGAGCGTGTACTGGAAGATCAAGCGCCGGGCAGCGGCGTCGGCAATGGTTGTGGCGGCCATCCTGGCGGGTTGCGGCGACGACCCCGCAGAAGCGCCGCAAGCCGCGCAGGCGCTGGCCGCGCCCGTCACGGTCAAGCACCAGCTGGGCACCACCACGGTCGCCAACGTGCCGCGCAAGGTCGCGGTGCTGGACATGAACGAGGCCGATTTCCTCGACCAGCTCGGCGTGCCGATCGCCGGCATGACGAAGGACTATGTGCCGCACTTCCTGTCCAAATACAAGGACGCGCCCTACGTGCAGGACCTGGGCGCCATCGTGCAGCCCAACCTGGAACGCGTGCACGCGCTCAAGCCCGACCTGATCCTGATCACGCCGATCCAGGCCAATCATTATCAGGAGCTTGCCGAGATCGCGCCCACGCTGCATTTCGACGTGGACTACAAGAACAGCCAGCGCACCCACATCGCCACCGTCAAGCAGCACCTGCTGACGCTGGGCCGCATCTTCGACAAGGAAGCGCTGGCGCGGGAAAAGGCCGCCGAACTGGACGCCAAGGTGGAGGAAGCCCGGCGCGTGACTGCCGGCCGCCCCGAGAAGGCCATGATCGTGATGCACAACAACGGCGCCTTCAGCGCGTTCGGCGTGCAATCGCGCTATGCCTTCGTGTTCGACGCCCTGGGCGTGCGGCCCGCCAGCACCGCCGTCGAGACCAGCCTGCACGGCCAGCCGATATCCAGCGAATTCATCCAGGAAGCCAACCCCGACATCCTGTACGTGGTGGACCGCAGCGCCGTGATGGAGCGCCGTCCCGTCATGGACGCCGAGCGCATGGCCAATCCGCTGCTGCGCCAGACCAATGCCTGGAAGAACGGCCGCGTGGTGTTCGTCGACGCCGACGCCTGGTACATCACCGCCGCCAGCGTGACCTCGCTGACGCTGCTGATCGACGACGTCATCAAGGGCTATCGACGCTGACCCGGCATCGGGTCCCTCGCTTCCCGCTTTTCGCTTTCTTGTCCGGCTCCGGCCGGCGACTGCTACCCCGTTTCGAACGAAAGGAAACTGGCATGACCACACTCGGCCATACACAACGCTCCGACCGGCCCGCCCGACAGTCGGCTCACTCCCGCAATGGCCTGCCCCCGCCGCGCGCCACCGCGCTGTTGCTGAGCCTGACGCTGGGTGCGCTGGCATCCTCCGCGCTGGCGCAGACGAGCGGCAACGCCGCCGCCGGCAGTGCGGCGCCGGCCTCGACGGAGGCGGCAACCCTTGCGCCCATCAAGGTGCAAGGGCATGCCGAGGAAGTCGGCCCCTACGCCGGCGGCCAGGTGACGACCGGCGGCCGCGTCGGGCTGCTGGGCGACAAGGATTTCATGGAGACGCCGTTCAACACCATCAGCTACACCGACAAGTTCATCGCGGATCGACAGGCGCGGGATATCACCGACGTGATTTCCGCCACCGATCCCACCGTGTTCAGCAATGGCCAGACGGGCACTATCAACGAGTTCTACTACATCCGTGGTTTCGCCTCGGCCATCGGCGACGTTTCCTTCGGCGGTCTGTACGGCATCTCGCCCTACTACCGGGTCTCGCCCGAGATGTTCGAGCGCATCGACGTGCTCAAGGGTCCGTCCGCGCTGCTCAACGGCATGCCGCCCGGCGGTTCCGTCGGCGGCAGCGTCAACCTGGTTCCGAAGCGCGCCGGCGACGATCCGCTGGCGCGCCTGACCGGCACCTATATGTCCGACGCGCAGTTCGGCACCCACGTGGACCTGGGCCGGCGTTTCGGCGACAACAAGCAGTTCGGCATCCGCTTCAACGGTGTGTACCGCGACGGCGAAGGCGCGATCAACAACCAGAAGCACAAGTCGCAGCTGGGTTCGCTGGGCCTGGACTGGCGCGGCGAGCGCGCCCGCGTCTCGGCCGACCTCTACAGCAGCGAAGACCACGTCAAGGGCCAGACGCGCGGCATCAGCCTGGCGCCCGGCATCGCCGTGCCCAAGCCGCCCAGGCCCGACACGCTGCTGAACCCGGACTGGGCCTTCGTCGAGACCAAGGACAAGGGCGCCGTCATCCGCGGCGAGTACGACTTCAGCGACCGGCTCATGGCCTATGCGGCCTTCGGCGCCAGCAAGACCAACTACAGGCAGAACGGCGCGATATCGGCCCAGGTGCTGAACCCGGCGGGCGACTTCAAGACCGTCATGGGCCAGCTGGCCTTCGATGTGGAGAAACGCTCGGGCGAACTGGGCCTGAAAGGCAAACTCGACACCGGCCCGGTCAAGCATCAATGGGCCTTGAACGCCACGCACTACTCGCACACGCAGAACGACTATGGCCGTCGCAGCGTGCCAGGCGCGGACTGGACCACCAACATCTATCACCCGGTCTGGGGCGACGCGCCCGCCTTCATCGCGCCGCACATTTCCAAGACCAAGCTGCGCCTGGCCAGCTACGGCCTGGCCGACACGATGTCGTTCGCCGAGGATCGCGTGCAGCTGACGCTGGGCGTGCGCCGCCAGCAGGTAATCAGCGACACCTACAACATCAAGACCGGCGATCGCACCTCGCGCTACGACGAAAGCGCGACCACGCCGGCCGCCGCGATTCTGGTCAAGCTCACGGACCGCGTGTCGGTCTACGCCAACTACATCGAGGGCCTGAGCCAGGGCGCCACCGCGCCCATGACGGCGGCCAACGCCGGCGACGTGTTCGCGCCTTACAAGACCAAGCAGAAGGAAATCGGCCTGAAGCTGGACCTGGGCGACTTCGCCCACACCGTCAGCCTGTACGAGATCAAGCGCCCCAACGGCTACACCGATCCGTACACCAACGTCTTTTCCTTCGGCGGCGAACAGCGCAACCGTGGCGTCGAATGGAGCTTCTTCGGCGCGCCGTGGACCGGCCTGCGCCTGATGGGCGGCGTGGCCTATGTCGATCCCGAGCTGACCAAGACCGCCGGCGGCGTCAACCAGGGCAAGACCGCCACCGGCGTGCCCAAGCTGCAGGGCAAGCTAGGCGTGGAATGGGACGTGCCCGCGTTGCAGGGTTTCACGCTGACCGCCAACGCGACCGCCGCGACCAAGCAGTACATCAGCGCCGACAACTCGCTGTCGGTGCCGGGACGCGTGGTCTATGACGTGGGCGCGCGTTACGCCACCATGGTCGGCAACCATCCTGTGACGCTGCGCGCCAACGTGCTGAACGTGACCAACAAGGCCTACTGGGGCATGCCGCAGCTGACCAGCCTGGGCCTGGGCGCGCCGCGCACATTCATGCTGTCGGCGACAGTGGACTTCTAGGCGCGAACGCGAGCATGCCGTCGGCGCCCCTGGGCGGGACGCCCCGCGCTACGCCTGGTCCTCCGAATAGATCCCCGCCGAGATCGTGGCGCTGCCCACGATCATCTCGCCGTAGATCACGGGCACCGGATTGCCCTGCGCCGTGGTGTTGACCGGGCCGTTGAAGTTGTAGGAAGCGCCGTTGTCCGGACCGTCCTTGACGCTGAGCAGGCGTTGCTGCGGCGTCAGCAGCTGCGCCACGCCGCTCAGCGCCATGGCGGCGCCCATGGATGCCAGCCCGGCGGACCAGGTGACGGTGGTGCCGGACCACATGGCCACGTTCAGCCCGGGAATGAAGCTGGCCGCGATCATGGCCGCGCCCAGGATCGCCTGGAACAGGCCGCCACGCTTGGCGCCGGCCGGCATCGGCGCGATGCGGATCTCGTCCTGCCCGGCGGGCAGGACGAGTTCATCCTCGGCCAGGTTGCGGCGGCCGATGAAGCAGGCGTAGCGCACGCCCTGGTCGCCGCTGTCCAACATGCGCCGCTCGAAGCCGGGCAGCAGCGCGCACAGCGCGCGCACGGCTTCGGCGGCGCTGCCGACGGCCAGGCGGTGCAGGCGGCCGAACTCGGCGCCCAGGGCGCCGTAGAGGCGGATGGTTTTGAGTGTGGGAGTCATGGAACTCACTGATAGAAATGCCCGCCAGCGAATCACTCTGAGAAATTCCGCTGGACAGGCGGTCGTCAGCCCTCGCCGCCCAGCTGGACGGTAGGTTGCTGAACAGGCTTGGGGTAGCGCTGCTTTACGCCTTGACATTGCACGACCCAGTCCAGCACCGGACCGGGCAGCTCCTGTCCCGACTCATGCAGGAAGCTGGCGAATTTCATGATGGCGTCGAGCTGGTCGCCGATGGCGGGGTAGGCCCGGGCGCGCAGAGGCGCGTAGGGTTCGCTATGCCGGATTTTCAATGGTGAACTCCTTGTCGAGGTAGGGCCAGGCTTGGACCGAAACGCGGTAGCTTTCCGGTTGATCGAATTCCAGTTCGACCGTTTCCGTGGTCGCTTCGTATCGGCGGTTGTTGATCAGGATCTCGCAAGGCACCGGCAGATCGTTCAGAACCCTGCCTTGCAGAATGGCCGGATTTTCCAATCGCGGCACGACCTGACCATCGCGCACGTAATGCGTATCGCCGTCGACCGAGCCCTCGACATGCCCACTGGCCTGATTCAGGCTTGCGAGATCAGTAATCAAGTCTTGCTGCTGCAAGGAAACCACGCTGAAAACGCGTCCATCCGCGTCATAGAGAGAATAGATTTTCATCGCAAAAGTCCCATCAAGGCGATATCCCCGGACGCATATCCATAGCCGTCCCAAGGACGTGGAAACGTAACGGTCAAGGTGTATGTTCCTGGGTCCAATTGGCCGCTCAACCAGGATGCCGGCGCAATGCCGTTCAATCCGAAATTGGAAGTCCATTCCCCATGAGGGTCGTTCTCCCATCGGTAATCGCCCGAGAAGCTGTGCTTCTGCATGACGAGAATTCGGGCTGCAACATTCAGCGAAATTGAAACCGACGCCGTCGTGATCCCCGAATAAACCCCGATCCTCATCGAAAAACTGACCGAGTTGTTCACCACGACCGCGCCACTGGCGATTCGCAGCGTATCCACCTGCGCAATACCGATGTTCGCGGTCTTGATGTATGCATCTGTCAGCGTGGCCATCTTTGCGGTCAGGGAACCAGCATTGAGACGATCCACGTTCAGGTAGCCGGCGTTGATCTTCTCGGCGTCCAGGTTGCGAACCATCGCATTCGTGATCCTTCCCGTCCCTATCACCGCATCATTGATCACCGTCTGCCCGTTCTCGATCACGAACGGCGTCGTGACGGCCCCATTGGCCAAGCTCAGGAAACCAAAGCGGTCGGCCAGGAAGTACACCGAGCTTTGCACCCGACCATCCGGGTTGGTGTAGGCCCCCAGCGACATGCCTGCCGCATAGACCTTGTCGTCCTTGGTGACCTGGGCCTTGACGCTCCAGGTGGCCTTGAGCTGGCCATCCAGCCCCGCCAGCGCCGTGCGCGATTCCTGCACGCCGGCGGCGGCGCCGTTGGCCACCGCCAGCGTGGTGTCCACCCGCGTGGCCAGCGCGCCGTCGGCGTCGACCCGCTCCGTCTTCTCGGCGGTGATCGCGGCGCGCGCCTGATCCAGGCCGCTGGTCAGTCCGTCGATGGTCGAGGTCAGTTCCTGCGCCAGCTGGTCCCGCTTGATCTGGCCGTTCAGGTATTCGAGGATCTCGCTGGCCTGCCAGCTGGCCTCGCCCATCACACCCGGTCCGTCCGGATACCAGGCGCCGATCTCGCCGTTCAGGGCGACGATGCGGCCCCAGAAGAAAAAGCGCTTGCCGGCCGACAGGCCGGACAGGGTGTGCGCGTTCTGCGGAAAGGCGAAATCCCCCAGCTTGATCGCGCTGGCGCGGTCATTGGTCGGGCCGTACCAGATCTCGGTGCGCTGCGCGGTGAAGCGTCCTTCCGGAAATCCCCAGCGCAAGCCAATGCCGAACACCTGCGATTGTGTGGCCAGCTGGGCCAACGCCGGCGGCGGCGCCAGGTCTCCCTGGAGCTGGGTCTCGGTCGTGCTGGCCCAGACCGAGGACACGTCGGCGACGTTGATGGCGCGCACCCGCGCCACGTAGGCGCCGGCGCGGATGTCGGGCAGTTCCAGCGTCAGCGAGCCGGTGCGACCGGCCTCGACCCAATCGGAATTGTCGCGGCGCCATTGCACGTGGTAGGCCACGGCGGACGGCGCGGCCGCCCATGAGATCTCGGCCACGTGGCGCGCGATGCCCTGGTCGATGACCGAGCGCGAGGCCAGCCGGATGTTCTGCGGCGCGGCCTGCACCGACGGCGGCACGACCGTGATGGGCTTGGGATCCAGCCGGGTGCCGAAGTCCACGTTGTCGAACTTGCCGGGCTCGTGCTGGATGGCGGAGATCTCGGCCACCAGCCCTTCCTTGCGCTTGACGGCAAGCACGCGGAAGGTCTGCGCCGACAGCGCCTCGGACTCCAGCGTCCACACGCACTCGGCCTGCGGCGCCTGCGAGAACGGCGCGGTGACGGTGATGTGCAGCACCGAGCCGGGCAGGCCCACCAGGTCGGCGGTCAGCTCGGTGGTGTCCACGGTGAACTCGGTATTGTCCGCGGTGAGTCTGGTGCCGACCGCTCCCGCCACCACGCGCGTTTCGGACACGCCGCTGGGCAGGTTGACGGTCAGCCGGTCGCCGGGGCGCACGCCCAGTTCCGCATCCACCGTGACCACGGTGGTCGTGGCCTCGCGGATGCGGCCGCCGATGCGGCGGCCGGCCAGATGCTGGTCGGCGACGCGGATGATGCTGCCGGGACGCACGCGGCAGGCGTCCAGGCCCACCGAGAACGTGACCGAGCGCGTTTCCAGGTTGGAGGTCAGCAGCATCCACTTGCCGACGCGGTGCGCCTGGCCGCGCGACGTGCAGCCAAAGCCCGTGACCTCGACCTGCTGGATGCCGTAACGCGCGATGCCCTCGCGGTTCTCGACGTACTCGACCTTCTGCCGGCCCATCTCGGACAGGTCGTTCCACGACACCAGCGCCACCGTATAGCGGGTGCCCAGCGCCGAGCCCACATAGCTGAACTTGCCGTCCACCACGTTGGCCGACGAGTAGGTATAGACCGGATCGGACGGCATGTCCGCCGCCGCGAACACCGAGGCATTGGCCCAGTACGCCATGCCTCGGAAGATGGACGCGAAGTCCTGCACCACGCGGTAGGCGTCGGCGGCCTGCTGCAGATAGACGTTGCAGGTGAAGCGCGGCTCCTTGCCGCCGAAACCGTCGTCGACCATCTCGTCGCAGTAGCGGCCGATCTGGTACAGGCCCCACTTGTCGAGCCAGCCGGCCGGCACGCGCGTGCCCAGGCCGTAGCGATCATTGCTGATCAGGTCGTGGAAGACCCAGGCCGGGTTGTTGGTCCAGGCCAGCTTGAAGGTGCCGTCCCAGACGCCGCTGTAGCTGCGCAGTTCCGGATCGTAGTTGGCCGGCACGCGGATGATGCGGCCGCGCACGTGATAGGCGCGCGTCGGGATGCTCTGGAACTGCGAGGCGTTGATCTTGATGCCGACCACGGCCGACATGGGATAGCGCAGCTTGGCGTCGATGACCTCGGTGACGCTGTCGATGAAGGTACGGTCGGCGATGGTGTTGCTGTTGGCATTGGGCGTGATGCGGCGCAGGCGGATGCTCCAGCCCTGGCGAGCGCGCGGCAGCTCGATGCGGTGCGAGCGCATGTAGCGCTGCGTGGTCTTGCCGTCGAACGCGCTGGACAGCACTTCCTGGTAGCCGGCGCCGTCCACGCTCAGGTCGATGGCGTATTCGACGCGATAGCCGTTGATGTCGCCGTTCCCGGTGTTGGCCTTGCTCAGGCCCTCCACGCCCAGCGTGACGCGGATGGCGGATGCCTGCAGGTTGGCGAACAGCCGCGTCCAGTGCTGCGCGGCCTTCAGCTCGGCGCCGACGGCGATGGTGTTCTCGGCCGCCGGAAAGCCGGGCAACGGCTCCTGCAGCTGGGTGCCGGTGCGAAAGTCGATGGCCGCGCCGCTGAAATTCAGCGTGCCGTCGGCGTTGGCGACCGGCGTGCCGTTCAGGTAGACGTCGCGCAGCGCGTTGTCCATGCCATGCACCGGCCCGTAGATCTCGCCCTCGCCCAGCAGGTCGATGACGCGGGCATAGGCCGTGCTGTGCAGGCTGTCGCGCACTTCCACGGGCGTGCGCCCGCCGCCGCCGCCCTTGCCGCCCTTGTGGCCGGCCGGGATGGGCGCGCCATGAGAAAAGGCGCCCTCGGGCGCCTTTTTCCTGATGCGTTGTCGTTGTTTCATGCTTGGTCTTCCGAGTAGATGCCCGCGGAGATGGTGGCGCTGCCGACGAACATTTCGCCATACAGCAGCGGCACGGGATTGCCCTGGGCCGTGGTGTTCACGGGGCCGTTGAAGTTGTAGGAAGCGCCGTTGTCCGGACCGTCGCCGACGCTCAGCATGCGCTGCTGCGGCGACAGCATCTGCGCCACGCCGTTGAGCATCATGGACGCGCCCATGGCGGCGACGGCGCTGACCCAGGTGCCGGCCTTGAAGGCCGCGGCCATTCCACCCGAGTAGAAGGTCGCCGCCGCCAGCAGCACGGCGCCCAGGATGGTCTGGAACAGGCCGCCGCCTTTGGCCCCGGCCAGCACCGGCGCGATGCGGATGGCATCGTCGCCCACCGGCAGGCCCAGCTCGTCCTCGGCCAGGTTGCGCTTGCCCGCGAAGCAGGCGAAGCGCACGCCGCGCTCGCCGCTGTCGGCCAGCGCCTTCTCAAAACCGGGCAGCAGCGCGCACAGCGCCCTGACCGCCTCGGCCGGACTGGCCACGGCCAGCCGGTGCTCGCGGCCGAAGGCGCGGCCCAGCCAGCCGTACAGCCGCACGGTACGTATTCTTTCGATCATGGTTGTCCTTGGTAGCGCAGCACGGCGCGGGTCGATTCGCGCCAGAAGCCGCCGTACACCACGCGTTCGGAATCGCGTCCGTACAGGTGATGCAGCATGGCGTCCGGCAACGGGTGCAGGCCGGGGGCCTCAGCCAGGGGTTCGTCGCCCAGGAATACGCCGGCGTGGTTGGCGCGGTCCGAGCGGACCTGCATCAGCACCACATCGCCCGGCCCCAGCGCTTCATCGGCCCGCAAGGGGCGAAAGCCGGCTTCGGCGTAGTGGTCCATGTACAGGTCGCCCGGCTTGCCGGGTTCCCACCATCCGTCGTCGCGCGAAAAATCGGGCAGGACGATATCGCGCTCGCGCGCGTACCAGTCGCGCACCAGCGTGTAGCAGTCCAGCACGCCGTGCGCGAACTGGCGGCCCAGCAGCGGCGCCCGGTAGCCTTCGGGCGCGAAGCCACGGATCTCGCCGGCGACAACATCGCCGTTCTCGGACTTCTCCACCGCCACGATGTACCAGGGCAGGCCCGACGCCTCGCAGGCGACGCGATCGGCCTCGCTGGGCGCGGCCGGCGCGTCCGGATGCGAGTGCACCACGGCCACGATGTCGCCGCTTTCCTCGGCGGCGGCGTAGTCCTCGGCCGACATCACGAAGTGCTCGGCGCTGGCCGCCGTGTTGCGGCAGGGCTGGTACCATTCGCGCCGGCCGGCCTTGAGCACCAAGCCGCAGCATTCCAGCGGATAGGCCGCCACGCCATGGTCGCGGATCGCCTGCAAGGTCTTCTTGCGCATGCTAGCCCCTGATCAGGTCGGCCGACGGAAAGCCGCCGAAGTTGATGACCTCGTATTCACCGAAGCGCTTCTTGCAGTCGGACATCAGGCCCGAGCAGCGGTCCAGCGTGGGATCGGTGACGCGGTTGCCATTGAGGTCGAACATGCGCCCGCCGGTATAGCCGCAGTAGGGGCCGCGATAGCCGCCCTTGCGCAGCCACGCGCACACGCCGGCGATGATGGGCCGGTCGGGCAGCTTCTGGCCATTGAAGTCGAGCGCGCTGGCGAGCGTGAACTCGACCACCTGCGCCGTCTCCAGCGTCTTCTGCTGCACGATCCAGATTTCCGGCGGCAGCTCTTCGCGCGGATCGGCGCTGGGGTTGCCCTCCGGGAAATTGGCGGCGTCCAGATATCTGCCCAGCGTGCGCCGCGCCACCACGCGCGCGCCCACCAGGTCGTCCAGGTGCACGCACAGCGACGAGATCACGCCGGCCAACGGCCGGCCCTGCGCATCCTGGCCGATGTTGCCCACGCGCAGCGTGGGCGAGGGCTGCTGCCCTTCGCCCACCTGCTCGAAGCCCTCGGCCTGGATGGCCCAGGGCTCGTAGCGCTGGCCCTGCCAGAAGATCGGTCCGACCTGCATATAGCCGTGGAACCGCAGGACCTCGCCGCCGATGCCGCTGGCATCCAGCTCGAACAGCTCGACCAGCGCGCCCGGCTCAAGTTTTTGTATGTCTGCGTTGATGCCCATTTGCTCAAACTCCATCCGCGTCGCGGAAATTGCGCGCGCCCGGCCGGGTCCGCCGGCGCGCGCTTCAGGGGGTCACGGACTCTTCGAACGTGACCGCGATGGTGTACATGTCCGCGCCCATGGGCTGCACCGACAGCGAGCGCGCCTTGTAGCGGCCCGCCTCGCCCAGCGGCGGCGTCCACATGAAGGACTTGCCGCCGGCATGCCGGCGCACGAAATCCAGGATGGGACGCACGTAGACTTCGTTGCCCACGAATTGCAACGGCCAGGACTGCGTGACGGTATGGATGCCGTCGGCGGCCTCCTGCTCGTAGCCGTCGCCGAACTGCACGCGCAGCGTGCGGTCCTTGAACGCGCCGACGGGGTTGGGCCGGGGCGACCAGTTGAAGACTTCGAATGCCATGCTCAGGCTCCCAAACGGTTGTTGCTGGCCTGCCAGGCGAGGCCGCCCTGGCGGTAGGATTGCGACATGCGCCGGTCCACCAGCTGCGTGACGTACTCGCCGATCTGCTGGCCGAACTGCTTCCAGCCCGGTTCGCCGGAATCGGAACTGGCGCTGACGTTGCCGTCCTGTACGTAGACGTTCACGGCCACGCCGCCCGCGCCGGTGCCGGCGCCACTGTCTTGTGGCAGTCCGGCGAAAGAGGCGCGGATGCCCAGCGAGCCGTCGGCGCCGCGATGCAGCGGCATCACGGCTTCGGGGCCGGCCTCGCCCATCAGGCCCATGGGGAAGGCGGTGGCGCGACTGACGATGCCGTTGGTGAATGCGCCGCCTGTCGCGAACTTGACCGGGAAGGCCTGTGCGACGGGCTGGGAACCAAACCCGAATAGACCCATCACCGAATTGCCGATATCCCCGAAGAATCCGCCGATGTCGCCAAGCAAGCCACCCAGCGGCCCGCCCTTGGTGAAATCACCGAACATCAGGTCCATGAGCTTGGCCGACGCGGCCGAACTGACCATCTTCGCCACCGAGTTCAGGAACGACAGCCCCATCTTGTCGAACTTGTCGGAGACGAAGTCGTACATGCGGGTGCCCAGGATGTCCTGGATCTTGCCCGCGCCCTCGCGCGCCGAGTCGGTCAGGCTGTCGATCAGCTTGGTCATGAAGTCCGGGTCGTCCTTCTTGCCAAGCTCGCGTTCCTGCTTGTAGAGCTGCGTATCCGTCAGGCCGCCCCTGGCGTACTCGTCCCTGGCCCAGCCGAGCTTCCTGGCGTTCTCGGCGTCGCGTTCCGGATTCTTGCCGGTCACGCTGTTGATATAGGCGCGCCGTGCGCTTTCCTCGTCGTTCCAGTCGGCTTCCCTGGCCGCCGACATGAGCATGTTCTTGGTGCCCTCGTCCTCGCCCGCGAACTTGCCGCGCGAGGTTTCGTACACCATCTTGTCCGCCGCGGAGGTCTTGCCCGACAGCGCCAGGGCGCGGTCCATGTCGGCGATGGTCTGCTCGGCCAGCGACGACTGCCGCGCCTGCGTTTCCTTGCCCAGCAATTGCACGGACTTGCCGCGTTCGGCATTGGAGGCTTTCAGCGAGACGGCTTCGGCCTTGCCCGTCGTGCCGGCCAGACCCGCCGCCTTGTTGTAGTCGCGCATGGCCAGCGCGGCCTTCTGCATTTCGAGCGTCTGCGCCTTCAGGCTGGCGGTCGTCTGCTTCACAGCATTGTCCAAGGCCTGTTGCGCGGCGACGCTGCTTGAGTTGTTCGTCATGATTTTCCACACATCATCGTGCCGTCCCCGGCCCGCACGCGGCGGGCCGGACACGTCATCAAGACCCCTTGTTGACCTTCGACAGCAGGAACGCCTTCAATGCGTCGGCGCCCGCTTCGGCGGACGGCTGCGCATCGTCGGCGTCCCAGCGCACCAGCATGTCCGTGACGCGGACCTTGGCGCCCGCCGCCTGCGCCACCACGGCGGCAAGGCTGGCGGCCAGCAGGTCGGCGCGCTCGTCGCCCAGCGGCGACTGGCGGTTGAACTCCCGCCACAGGGACAGCTCATGGGTGTCGATGGCATCCATCAACTCGCCCAGGGTGCGGCCCAGCCGAAGGGCCAGGATCATCAGGAAACGGAGGTCTGGCGTTTCCTGGAAGGCTTTTTTGCGTGCGCGTCGGCTCCCTCCCCGAGGTTGCCCAGCTCGATCGCCTTGGCCGCCAGCATCAGATGCGCCGGGCCGAAAGCCGCGGCCACGGCGTCCACGTCGGCGTCGCCGAAGACGCGGCGCGGGCCGGCTTCGGTCTGCTCGTACAGCGTGCGCACCAGCAGGCTGGCCGAGGCGCGGGTGTAGTCCACACCCGGCGCGTCCAGCTTGGCGCGCACGCTGTCATCGGCCTCGCCGGGCGTGACGCCCGCGGCGGCCCAGATGGCGCGGATGTGGAACAGGTGATCGCTGGGACTGGGCGCGCGCACGATGACGCTGGCGCCGTCCCACTCGGGAACGTTCAGCGCTTCCGAGCGAAAGCCCGCCAGCGGATCGGTGACCCGGTCGCGCAGGCTGGCCGGCGCCTTGGCGCGGGCCTTGATGGACGTGTCCGTCATGGCGCTCAGCCTCCGTTGGCCGGGGCGTCGGTCATCTTGACGGCGCCGGTGACGCGCACGTTGAACGTGGCGGACACGACGTTGTCCAGCTGGCCTTGCCACTGGTATTGCGTGACCAGGCCCAGGAACTCGAACTTCGAGCCATCGGCGAAGGTCACGCGGAAGGCGCGGCTCTTCTTGTCGCTGCGGGCCGCGACCAGCACCTTCTGGGCGGCGTCGCCGGCCTTCCAGTTGCCGGCCATGCTGAAGGTGCCGCTGTCGTCCAGGCCCAGCGCGTATTCCTTGGCGGCGGACTTGAGCACGGTGACGTCGATCTCGGTGGTCTGGCCGCCCTGGAAGTTCGGGTCCTTGATGGTGATGGCCAGGTCGGCGTAGGTCAGGCCGGTGGCGGCCAGGTCGTTGGTGCTCGTGGTGGACACTTCCAGCTGCGTGCCCTGGGTCTGAACGAATTGCGAAACGGTAGTACCAGCCATTGCTGACTCCAAAAAAAACCCGCCGGAAATGGCGGGCGAAACGGAATTGCGGCCCCTGCCGCGCATCCATGAAAGAAGGACCACCGGGCCGCGCGCATGGCGATGCGCTTGCGTCACGCAAGTCGCGTGCGCCGCGGACGGAATGGTCCTGCGAAGAAAAAGAGGCTCCTGGGCATGCGCCCGGGAGCCTCTTCGAAAACCTGTCGGAATGCCGCGATCGGCCGGCAACAAAAAAGTGCCGGTGTCAATTCTTTCGCGCAAATCAAGAAGGACTTGAAACCGTATATGGGACAGTAGGTTAGCTCCTTTCGGGGCCGCTTAGAAGAAGAGCGGCGTTGTCGGCTAGGAGCGACATAGGAGCGTTGGGAGAGAAAGCCGCATCGCACTGTGTAGTGCTGGATTGCCGAGGAACGGCGGGCCTGTCGCATCATCATAGCCCAACAGGCTCGGCGGCATCCAGAATGAAGAACGCGCAGCCTGGGCTGCGCGTTCGATGGATGCCGTTGAATAGCATGCGGTGCAATCATGGCGGCTTCGGTGGTGTGCTGCGGGTCGCCGTGCCCTTCCTGAATCCTCGATCCCCCGCCATGAACGCTTCCAGCATATGCGGGATCAGCGTCGCCGCATCAACGGCCTCGCCATACGCCTGCGCGTGTAGCGCGGCGTAGCGGTCGAGGTCGACTTTCAAGCTGGTCGGGCAAACGAAAGTCAGCTTGGTGCTCTCGGTCTTCGGCAGCGGGCCGAGCCGCAGCTTCTTGGTCGTGCTCATCGTGAAGTCCCCCGGTTGAAGAACAGCGGCTGGTACGGCCGCAGCACCAGATCCCGGTTGACGATGATGCGAACCGGCAGGCCCGGCCGTTGCGTTAAGGTCGGCTGGATGTTGAGGTTGCGCCGGGTCATCTCCTGGCCGACCTGATTGATGCTGTCCTGCGCGCTGTCGCGCCCAGCGATGATGACGCGATCACCATCCTGCCGGTTCTCCGGCGCGGCCAGCTCGGCACCGACGCCCAGCAGCGTGGTGAGTGCCGCACCGGCAAAGATGCGGCCCCAGTGGTAGTCCACATCGTCCTCCAGCCCGGCATAGCCGGCTGGGTCGGTGCCGGCCAGGTTGTCGAGCGTGAGCGAAGACGTGTCCGGCAGGATGATCCGGTTCCAGACGACTTGAACGCGGCTCTGCCCGTAGCTGACCTGGCTGTTGTATTTGCCCAGGATGCGCGAACCCTGCGGAATCAGCAGGAAGCGCCCGGTGGCTGTGTCATAGACCGGCTCCGTCACCGTGGCGATCACGTCGCCGGGCAAGTCCGACTTGATGCCCGTCACCAAGGCACCTGCGACCACTGTTCCGGCCATAACCTGATACGGCGAAATTGGCAGAGTCAGATTGCCGGAATTACGGGTTTCAGTGGGGCCAGCTTTCATGAAAGCCTCTTTCTGGTCTTGCCGGTTTTGCACCGCTGTCGGGTCAGCAGGTTGGGCCGCCGTGGAGGCCGGCCCGGCCGCCAGCGGGTCAAACGCCGCATTGGCGGCGAAGCCCGGCGCAGCGGCCACCTGTGTCTGCGCTACCGGCGCCGCATTCTGCCCACCCGAGCGGAAGAACACGGACGAGGCCGCGGCCGCCTCGGCTTCTTTTCGCAGGGCATCGTTCGGGTCGTGACCGGGGGCCGCGTAGGCAGCCGTCGCCGGTTGCTGCGACTTCACGATAGCCGGGCCAAGATCGCCCGGCAGCGGTGGCCCTAGTTCGGGAACGGCAGGCAGCAACGCCGGCGGCAGCTTGGAATAGTCCGTCGGCAGCGCATCCAGTCCTTCCGACTTTGACACGCGATCGACGTTGTAAAGCTCGGTCTGCTCGCCTGTGCTGCGTCGATGAGGTTGCAGCGACCACATCAGCGCGCCGAGCACGGCGACCGCTAGGACGCCGGCAAGGATGGCCAGCGAGCGCCGGTTCAGGCGTGTGACTGGACGCGGCTGGGCGCGCAGCGCCACTGCCTCCGGCGCCACCTTGTCCGCCTGCGGCGCGGCAAGGTCGGGAGTGTCATCCTGGCTCATGGTCAGTTCCTCCGTGCAACACCATCGGTGCGCTCGATCCGCACCACGTCGCCGCCATCGCCGCCCAGCCGCAGTTCGGCCGCGCCGAACAGGCGATCCACGACGTAGTACGGCGAGCGAAAACGGTAGTTCACCAGTTGCCCGTCGCCCTGCGCGCCGATGACAAACAGCGGCGGCAGCTCGCCCTGGGCGATGCCCGGCGGGAACTGGATATAGACCTTCTCTCCATCATCGAAGGCGCGCAGAGGCTTCCACGGCGGGTTGCTGCCCGATACCGCGTAGCGGAAGCGGATCTTGTCCAGCGACAGGCCCGTATCGACAGGCGTTGTTGCCTGCGCTGCCTGCGCCTGGCGCTGCAACGCGAGCATTCGGTCTTTCGGATAGTCCCAGGACACCGACGCCATCCATGCCCTCTCGGTCGAGGTCAGCTCCAGCAGGTAGGTGCGCCGACTGGTGGTGATGACGAGATTGGTTTTCAGACCGGAGCGGATAGGCTTGACCAGCACATTGACGCGCAGATCGGCCCCGCCGCCGCTGGACGTGTCGCCCACGATCCAGCGCACGGTATCGCCGGCGGCGACCGTTACCAGTTCCTCGCCCGGTTGAAGCGAAACCACCGTCACGCGCCCCGGCGACGCATAGACCTGATAAAGCGCGCCATCGGTGAACGGCCACACCTGAATCGCGTTGACGTAGCCCTCACGGGTAGGCGCGATACGCGCTTCTGCATTGGCACGGGAAACGCGCACCTTTTCGTCGGCCGGCTCCGGCGCAACGGGGGCCTCATCGAGTTCCGGCAGGGGCTTCAACTGCGCCGGCAGCGCCAGCGGTTCAGGGACGGCGACGACTTCGACGGGCTTGGGCGGTTCGGGCAACGGCTGGGCCAGCACCGTCTCGTCGAGCGAGATGGATGGCGGCGGCTTCCCCTGCGAGGCGCAGCCCGCGAGGGCCAGCAGCGTCAAAGGAACAACGTAAAGGCGGAAACGAAGTTTCATGGTTTGGCTCCTTCGGAAGAATCCAGTTCGCGGCTCCATGACAGGCCGTTGACGTAGATACCCAATGGGTTCTTGAGCAGGCGCTGTTCAGTACGCGGGGTTTGCAGGACGGTCGAAAGCACGGCGTTCCAGCGTTCGGTGCCGGCGGGCGCACCGTTGACATAGCGCTGCTCTGTCCAGCGCACGTTGAAAGACGTGTCGCTCGCGCGAACCACGCTGGTGATTTGCACCGTTACCGATTCCTTGCCGATGCGGGCGAATGGGTCATTGGTGCGGGCGTAGTCGTTGAGCACCGCCGCGCCCTTGTCGGTGGTGTAGTCGTAGGCATCGAGCCAGTTCTGCCGCACCACGATGGGGTCGATGGACAGCGAGCGAACCAGCGTCACGAAGCGCGCCAGGTGGTGCGCGATCTGCGCGTCGCCGGGCCGGTACGGCGTGGCGGCCTCTCCCACGGCGCGCACCTGCCCGGCTTGATCGACCTCGATGACATAGGGCGTCACGATGGACTGCGCCGAGCGCCACACCAGGCCGCCGGCCATCAACAGCGCGAGCACTAGGCAGCCGAAGGCCATCAGGCGCCAATTCTTCGCCTGCACGCGGGCGGAGCCGATACGGTCGTCCCACACCTGGGCGGCGGCTTGATACGGGGTGGCAGGCTGCGGCGTATCGGCGTAGCGCACCTGCGGTCGTTTGAATCGCATGGGTGTTCTCCTTGAAGGTTAGGTATCGGAATCCCGCAGGCTCGGGCCTTGCCCGGAGCCGCCGCCGTCGCCGCCGCGCAGCGTGTGGGCGGCAGTGGTCGCGGCATGGGTAGCCTGCTGGCGGCGGTGCATCCGCTTGGCCCAGGCCGGTTGCTGTTGCTTCTGCGAGCCTGCGGTGCCGTCTGCGGTCTGGCCGGGGCCAGCACCGTCGCTGCCGGCTTCTGTGCCGTTCCAGCCAGCGCGGAAGGAGTCGGCCACCTTCTGCCCAACAGCGGAAGCACCAGAGGTGACGCTGCGGCCTGCGGCTTGTGCGCCAGTCTTGGCGACATTGCCGAGGCCAGCCGCCGCGCCCTTGGCACCGCCGCCGGCCGCAGCGGAACCGGCCTGGAACGCCGATCGGGCACTGCCGGCCGCCGAAGTCGCGGCACGCGCACCGGCACCGGCCAGCTTTGCGGCCGCCGGGGCCATTCGTGCCCCGGCCATGACGGCGCCGCCCACGCCCGTTACGGCGGCGCCGATGGCAACGCCGGTGCCGACAGCCCCGACCGCAGCACCAGCCATCGCGCCCGCACCAAGCTGTGGCGCACCGGACACCAGGCCGGTGGCGATACCGGGGCCGAAAATGCCCAGCGCCAGCAGCGCGAGCGAGGCCAGCATCACGACCAGCGCGTGGTCGATGGATGGTTCGTCGGGATGCACCTGGAACTCGGCGAACAGGCCTGAACCGATGCCGACGATGACGGCCAGCACCAAGACCTTGATGCCTGACGACACCACGTTGCCTAGCACCTTTTCCGCGAGGAACGAGGTCTTGTTCCAGAGTGCAAACGGGATCAAGACGAAGCCGGCGAGCGTAGTCAGTTTGAACTCGATCAGCGTGATGAAAAGCTGTACGGCCAGCACGAAGAAGCAGAGGATCACCACCAGCCAGGCGATGAACAGAACCACGATAGGGTCGATGTTCACGAACACCTCGGGGAACCCAGCCATGTCCCCGATCTGTTCCAGAATCGGCGCGGCTGCGTCGATGCCGGTCTTCGCCAGCCGGCCCGGCTGAAGGAAGTTCTCCATCGTGATGGCCGAGCCGGTAGCGGTAATTCCCAAGCCGGCGAACGAGCGGAACACGATGCTCGCCAGCCAGTTGAAGTTGCCGATGATGTAGGCGAACGCGCCGACACAGAGCACCTTGCGCAGCAGCTTGGCGATCACGTCGTCGCCCTGGCCGGTGGCGTGGCTCATGGCCCAATACAGGCCAGCGATCGTCATGTCGATGACGATGAGCGTGGCGGTGAGAAATGCCACTTCGCCCTGCAATAAGCCGAAGCCCGAGTCGATGTAGCGCGAGAACGTATCGAGGAAACGGTCGATGATGGTCACGTCGTTCATGGCGAATCCTCGGGCGGAGTGAGCGGAACGGCGCCCTCTGGCAATTCATCTGCGGGCGTATCGAAGCTCGGCGGAATCGGCGGGAGTTCAGCCAGCGAGTTGTATTCATCCGGCCCGGTATGGCCGGCGAAGAAGCGCCGCCGGAAGGCTTCAGCGGCGGCGCGGCAGGCATCCTCGCCCACGGCCTGCCGGTCGGCCGCGCATTGCCCGCGCAACGCCTTGAGCCGCACCGGATCTGCGGCCAGGGCGTCGGCCAGGTTCTCGGCCGGCTGCTGGCCGCACGCGGTCAGCAGCACGGCCATCAGGACGGAAGCGCATCGCATGGCCGCCTCCGGTCAGTTGTTATAGAAGTTGACGGACTGCGGCGTGTACGGCGTGCCGGTGCCCAGAAAGCGCCGCCGCACTTCGCGGGCGCGCTCCATAGCCGCCGCTTGCCGCGCCAGTTCCAGTGAAGCGGCCCGGTCTTGCGTGATCTGGAGCTGCTGCGCCTGGATCGACTGCTTGGCCTGCAAAGCCAGGAGCTGGTTCGTCGCCTGCATCGCTTGCAGCGCGCCGGTGGCCGACTGGCTCTGGCTCACGAGATCGGCCAGCGCGCTTTCGTCTTGGGCGAGGTTCTGCGACACCTGCGCCTGCATCCGCATCGCGGTGTGCAAGCCGTTCAAGGTGTTCTGCCAGCGTTCGCGGGCGTCCTGTGCCATGCGGTCGCCGCTGATGGTGGCGGCGTACTGTTCCGGGTACAGGCGGGCGAACGTGGCATCCATGCTCTGCACGTCGTAGGCCAAGCCGCGCGCCTCGGCGATCAGGCGCTCGGTGGTGGCGAGCGTCGAGCGCAGGCGGTTGACGATGTTGAAGTCGAGATTTGCCAGGTTCCTGGCCTGGTTCATCAACATCTGCGCCTCGTTCTGAAGCTGGTTGATCTGGTTGTTGATCTGTTCCAGCGTGCGCACGGCGGTCAGCGTGTTCTGCACGAAGTTGGACGGGTCGAACACCGTCAGCGCGGATGCGGGCTGCACGGCCAGCAGCGATACCGACAGCACGGCAGCGAGTGAGACAGAGAGCAAACGGGGCTTGGTCTTCATGGTGAAACCTCCAGCGGTTGAGAAGCGAGAAAGGAAGCTGCCGCCGGAGCGGACGGCAGCAGGTCGGCGGCCCAGCCGAGGCCGCGATGGCGCAGCCACGCGCCGGCGAAGCCGGGAGCGCCGGCCTGCGTCAGCACGCGGTCAATATCGCGTTGGTCTTGAGGGGTGGATGCGCCCGCGAATGCGAGCGCGACAGGCCCCAGGTCGAGGTCGAACAGGCGATTGCCGAGGCGCGACTGGTAGTAGTAATCGCGCTTGGGCTGTGCGGTCGCCACGATCTCAATCTGGCGGCTGTTCAAGCCGAAGCCTTCGTAGATCGTGCGAATCTGCGGCTCGGTGGCCTGCGGGTTAGGTAAGAAGATCCTGCTCGCGCAGCTTTCGATGATGGCTGGCGCGATGGTCGAGTCCTTGATGTCGGCCAGCGACTGCGTGGCAAAGATGACGCTGACGTTCTTTTTTCTGAGCGTCTTGAGCCATTGCCGGATGCGGGCCGCGAAGGACGGCTCATCGAGGAACAGCCACGCTTCATCGAGGATCAGCAGCGTGGGCGCGCCGTCAAAACGTTCGTCGAAGCGGGCGAACAGGTAGCGCAGCACTGCTTGCACGGCGGCGGGGCTGTGCATCAGTTCTTCCATCTCAAAGCCCTGCACGTCGGCCATGCCCAGCCGGTCGTGGTCAGCGTCCAGCAGCTTGCCGTGGGCGCCGCCCAACACATAGGGCGCGAGCGCTTGGCGCAGCGCGTTGGACTGCAATAACACCGACAAGCCGGTCATGGTGCGCTGCTCCACTGGCGCACCGGCAAGGCTTCGCAGCGCCGACCAAATGGCAGCCTTCTCGTCCGGGCCGACCGTCACGCCTTCGTGCAGCAGCCGGCCCTCCACCCATTCGGCGGCCCAGGTGCGGTAGCCCTCGTGGGCTATTCGCGCGAGTGGCTGGAAGGCGATGCCGCCATCGGCACCGAGGTCGTAGTGCTCACCGCCAAGGCCGAGGATGGTGGCGCGCATCGAGCGCCCCATGTCGAAGGCGAAGATCCGCGAGCCGAAGTAGCGCCGGAACTGCATGGCCAATATGGCGAGCAGCACCGACTTGCCCATGCCGGTCGGCCCGGCGACAAGGGTGTGCCCCACGTCGCCGATGTGCGTCACCAGCCGGAACGGCGTCGCGCCATCGGTGCGGGTGACGATCAGCGGCGGGCCATCGAGGTGTTCGTTCTTCTCCGGCCCAGCCCATACCGCTGACATCGGCATCATGTGCGCCAGGTTCAGCGTCGAAACGATGGGCTGACGCACGTTCGCGTATGCGTTGCCGGGGACGGACGACAGCCAGGCATCGACTGCGTTGAGGGTTTCGGGGATGGTCACGAAACCCCGGCCCTGGATGACGCGCTCCACCATGCGCAGCTTCTCGTCGGCCACGGCCGGGTCGGCGTCGAGCACCGTCACCGTGGCGGTGAGGTAGCCGAAGGCGACTTGATCGCTGCCCAGCTCCTGCAAGGCGGCATCGGCGTCGGCGGCCTTGTTGCTGGCATCGGTATCGACCAGCGGGCTTTCCTGCTGAAAGATCGTTTCGCGCAGCAGCGCGATGACGTTCTTGCGCTTGGCGAACCATTGGCGCCGCAAGCGCCCCAATTCCCGTTCCGCCTCGGCTTTGTCCAGGCACAGGAAGCGCGTACTCCAGCGATACGCAAAGCCCAGGCGGTTGAGGTCGTCCAAGATCCCCGGCCAGGTCGAGGTCGGGAAGCCTCGTACCGACACCACGCGCAGGTGCTGATCGCCCAGCATGGGCGCCAGGCCGCCGACCAGCGCGGCATCGGCCAGCAGTGCGTCGATATGGAACGGCACGTCGGGCACGCCGACGCGATAGCGCCGCGTGGAGACTGTGGCATGCAGGTAGGTCAGCGTCTGGCTATCGTCCAGCCAGGCAATCTCCGGCATCACACCATCGAGCAGGTCGAACACGCGATCGGTCTCTGCCACGAAGGAATCAAGCCGACCACGCCAGTCCACACCCTCAGTGGGCCGGTTCTCGTACAGCATCCCAGCCGCACGGGCGCGAGACTCTTGCGGCGGTAGGTGTTGCAACGTGAAGTGATAGACGCTCTCGAAATGGCCATCCGACTCCTCGAACGCCGCGCGTCGCTCCTCATCCACCAGCCAGGACAGTGGTTCGGGAAAGGAGGATTGCGGATAGCTCGATGCCCGCATCCGCTCGGCCTCGATATAGAAGGCCCAGCCAGACCCGGTACGGCGAAGCGCGTTGTTCTGCCGCGCCGACGTGGCAATCAGCTCGCCCTGTGTCGCACTGTCCAAGTCGGGGCCGCGAAACTGGAACGTGCGTTGAAACGAACCATCTTTGTTCAGCACAACGCCCGGCGCGACCAGCCCGGCCCAGGGCAGCCAGTCGGCAAGCAAGGCCGGGCGCTGACGATATTCGGCAAGGTTCAGCATGGCGTCCTCCCCTCACACGTCCAGAAGCGGGCGGTGTTTGATATGCCGCGCGAAGACCTGCATGAACTGCGGATCGACGCGCGCACCCCATACGGCCAGCGAGTGGCCGACGATCCAGAGCACCACGCCGGGAATCCACAGTTGCAGGCCCAGCCCGACGGCGGCGGCTAGCGTGCCGTTGGCAATCGCCACGGTGCGCGGCGCACCGCCCAGCAGGATCGGCTCGGTCAGCGAGCGATGCAGCGGCACTTCAAAGCCCGGAAGATCGGTGGCCTTACTCATACGACGGCCCCTCCGGAGAAGCTGAAGAACGACAGGAAGAACGAGGACGCGGCGAACGCGATGGACAGGCCGAACACGATCTGGATCAGCTTGCGAAAGCCGCCGCTGGTATCACCGAACGCCAGCGCAAGCCCCGTCGAGATGATGATGATCACCGCCACGATCCGGGCGACTGGCCCTTGGATGGATTCGAGGATGGAGGTCAGCGGCCCTTCCCACGGCATCGAGGAACCGGCGGCCTGCGCCGTGCCCGCCAGCAACAGCATCAGCGCGGCCAGCAGCAGCCCTTGCCCTGCGGGACGGGCCAGGTGGCGCAGCCGCGCCATGCTGGACAGGCGAGAAATAGGATTTACGGAAAGACGGAAAGCATCAACGTGCGTCATGGCAGTTCTCCAGGTTGGTCAGGGGTCGAGGAAGGCGCAGCGGCAGCGGCTGCAAGAGGAACCGGCGGCAGCTCGGGAAACGGCGTTTCCAGCGCATCTGTCAGGCGATAGCCCGCACCGTCGAAGCCGACGACACGGGAGATGGTTTCGACGTGACGTTTGCGGCCACGGCCTGCGATGTGAATCACCACGTTGACCGCCTCGGCGATCAGGGCGCGGGGCGGATTCACTGCCACTTCGAGGATCAGTTGCTCCAGACGCAGCAGTGCGCCCAAGGCGGAGCCGGCATGGATGGTGGCAATGCCGCCGGGGTGGCCGGTGCCCCAGACCTTCACCAAGTCCAGGGCTTCGCCGCCACGCACTTCGCCGACGATCACGCGGTCAGGCCGCAGGCGCATCGTGGCCCGCACCAGCTCGGTCATTGTGACGACGCCGGCGCGGGTGCGCAGCGGCACATGGTCGCGGGCCGCGCATTGCAGCTCGATGGTGTCTTCGAGCACCAGCACGCGGTCGCCTGTGGCGGCGATCTCGGCCAGCAGCGCGTTCGCCAGCGTGGTCTTGCCGGTGCTGGTGCCGCCGGCGATCAGGATGTTCTGCCGCTCGCGCACGGCGCGGCGCAGGAACTCGGCCTGCCCGGCGGTCAGGATGCCGTCGGCCACGTAGCGATCCAGGCCGATGATGCTCACGGCCCGCTTGCGTAGCGCGAAGGCTGGCCCCGGGGCGGCCGGAGGCAGGATGCCCTCGAAACGCTCGCCGGTTTCCGGCAACTCGGCGGTCAAGAGCGGCTGGCCGCGATGCACCTCCGCGCCGACATGCGCGGCGACCAGGCGGATGATGCGTTCACCATCGGCCTCGGGCATCTCCACGCCCAGCGGCGAGCGACCCGACGACAGCCGATCCACCCACAGGGTGCGATCGGGGTTGAGCATGATTTCCACAACATCCGGATCTTCGAGCGCAGCGGCGATCAGCGGCCCCATCGCCGTGCGCAGCATCTGGATGCGGCGATCCTGGGACGCCGCGGCGGATGAGCGAGATTCAGGCGGAATCTGCGGAACGGCACTCATGACGCACGCTCTGCAGCTCGCTCATCGGCGGACGCCATCGCTGCTGCGTCATCCATCCGCATCGGATCGGGGTGCAGTTCCTCCACCACGTCGCGCACCAGACTGCGGCCACGCAGCAGGTGGCGACCCAACTGCTCGACGAACTGCTCGAAGCGCGCTTTGCCCTGGGCGCGGGCCGCGTCCTTGTGGGCTTCTGGCACCGGCGTGCTGATGGTCAAGAAATAGCGGATGAACAGCGCCAGCGTTTCGATCTGGATGTTCTGGTCGCGCTCCATGCGTTCGGTCTGCCGCGACAGTCGATCCAGCCGCTTGGCAATGGCGGCCTCACGCTGGTCGCCCGCATCGGGTGACAGCCAGGACGCCAAGGCCGCTGCGACGATGGAGGACTTGGACACGCCTTTCTTGGCGGCAAGTTCATCCAGGCGCTTGGCGTGCTCGGGCTGGATGAAAAGATTGAGGCGGTATTGGCTCATAGGTCGATTCCGTCGTTGGGGTCGAGAGAAGCCAGCCGGGCCGTGCGCTGCATGGCCGGGTCGAGCTGGCCGGGAAGCGGGAGCGCCAGGTCGTCGTCATCGAGCAGCTCCAGGTCGTTCGCACACGCGTCCAACTCGGGCTCGTAGGCGACGGTTTCGGAGAGTTCGAGCTGGCGGCGCGGGCCGCCGTCATCGGTGCCGCCCGGACCATCGGCGGATACCGAGGTCGGCGCCGTAGGTACGGCCGGGATCGCCAAGCCGCTCCAGTCGTCGGGGCGGGCTGGCGGCGCGTCGGCGTACCTCCCGACTGCGAGCACGGGCGGTGGCAGGACGCGATCCTTGAAATTGGCGTCGACGTAGTAACGCAGCTTCTTCGCGCGGATCGGGGCAACGCTGGACACCATGACTACGGCGTCCTCAGGTGGAAGCTGCATCACCTCGCCGGGCGTCAGCAGCGGACGTGCAGTTTCCTGACGCGACACCATCAGGTGCCCCAGCCACGGAGCGAGGCGGTGGCCCGCGTAGTTGCGCTGCGCGCGAAGCTCGGTGGCGGTGCCGAGGGTTTCGGAAATCCTTTTCGCCGTCCTTTCGTCGTTGGTGGCGAAAGTCACCCGGACATGGCAGTTGTCGAGGATGGAATGGTTCTGCCCATACGCCTTGTCGATCTGGTTCAGGCTTTGAGCGATGAGAAAGCTGCGGATGCCGTAGCCGGCCATGAAGGCAAGCGCGGACTCGAAAAAATCGAGGCGACCCAGCGCCGGAAACTCGTCCAGCATCAGCAGCAGCTTGTGCCGGCGCGCGATGCCATCGCTGCCGTCGAGCGATTCGGTCAGCCGCCGCCCGATCTGGTTCAAGATGAGCCGGATCAGCGGCTTGGTGCGGCTTATGTCGGAGGGCGGCACCACCAGATAGAGCGATACCGGGTGCTCGGCGGAAATCAGGTCGGCGATGCGCCAATCGCAGCGCGATGTGACTTCGGCCACGGTCGGGTCGCGGTACAGGCCGAGAAACGACATGGCGGTGGAGAGCACGCCCGATCGCTCGTTGTCCGACTTGTTGAGCACTTCGCGGGCAGCGGATGCGACAACCGGGTGAGGCGCATCGCCCAGGTGCTTCGTCGTCATCATCCGGTGCAGCGTCAGCTCGAACGGACACGCCGGGTCGCTGAGGAAGTTGGCGACGCCGCGCAGCGTCTTGTCCTCGCCTGCGTACAGAACATGCAAGATTGCACCGACCAGTAGCGCGTGGCTGGTCTTCTCCCAATGATTGCGCTTCTCTAACGCACCTTCAGGGTCAACCAGAATGTCGGCGATGTTCTGCACGTCGCGCACTTCATGTGCGCCGCGCCGGACTTCAAGCAGCGGGTTGTAGGCGGCCGACTGCCTATCGGTGGGGTTGAAAAGCAGGCAGTGCGAAAAGCGCGAACGCCAGCCCGCCGTGATCTTCCAGTTCTCTCCCTTAATGTCGTGAATGACGGCGGACGCCGGCCACGAAAGCAACGTAGGCACCACCAAGCCCACGCCCTTGCCCGAGCGCGTGGGTGCGAAGCTCAGGACATGTTCCGGCCCCTCATGTCGGAGGTATTGGTCGTCGTGTTGGCCGAGGAAGACGCCCGCCGGGAGGGTCAGTCCAGCTTTGCGGATGTCGACGGCATCGGCCCAGCGTGCCGAACCATAAGTCGTAACCAGCCGCGACTGCCGAGAACGCCATACCGACATGGCGATGGCGACGAGTAAAGCGAACAAACCGCTACCACCCGCAATCGCACCGCCTGTGTCGAAGACGTGCGGCGCGTAGGCATCAAAGAAGAACCACCATTCGAACAAGCGCCACGGGTGATAAACCGGTACACCTAGAAGATCGAACCAGGGCGATCCGAGGCGTACTTGATAGCCAAGGGTCGCTGCTGTCCATTGTGTGGCGCCCCAGACGCCGGCGATCACGATGCCGATTACCACAGCGATCTGGCCGAACAGAACGTTCGTCCCTTGCATGACCTGTCCTCCGATTTCTCCTGCGCTGGTGTCTCATTGAAAGCGTTGCACAGGGGGTGTCGCAGGCGTCAGGATCGGTTCTGGGCTAGTGCCGGTCAAAGACCGTTCGCAGCACAATGGTCGAGGGAAAAGAAAGAATGAGCGCGGTGGCGAGTCAAAGAAAAGCGCCGCAAGCGAAAGCGCACTGCGGCGCATACAGAGTTCCAAGCAAGTTACCCAAAAAAAGCCGTCAATGGGCCTTGCTTCCACTCATAGGCAATATTTAGATATCATGAAAAACGATGATATTTAAGATTGGAATAAAAATGAAAAATATCAAGAGTATGGATCTCAACTTGCTCAAGGCGCTGGACGCATTGTTAGACGAACGCAATGTGACACGGGCGGCGGCCCGTCTGGGACTAACCCAGCCGGCCTTGAGTGGCATGCTGACGCGGTTGCGCGAGAGCTTCGGTGACCCGCTTTTCGCGCGCTCGCAGCGGGGTATCGTTCCAACGCAGCGGGCGCTGGATCTAGGGATGCCTGTCAAGCAGGTGCTCGCCGAAATCGACGCGCTGCTCCAGCCACCTTCCTTCAATCCGGCCACCGCACAACTGACCTTCTCCATCGCCGCGACGGACTATGCGCTGCGTGCCGTTGCTGTCCCATTTCTATCGGCACTTAAACGGCACGCACCGCGTGTACGAGTCTCATTAGTGCCAGTCGAGAGCGGGCAGCTACAGAACCAGCTTGAGCGCGGTCAGATCGATTTAGCCCTCCTGACGCCAGAGATCACTCCGCCAAATCTGCATGCCCGAGAGCTGTTCAAGGAACACTATGTGTGTGTCCTGCGGGAAGACCATCCTGCGGCTATGGGGCGCAAGCTGACCGTTAAACAGTTCTGTGCTCTCGACCATGCGCTTGTTTCCTACGATGGTGGAGGTTTCCGCGGCGTCACCGACGATGCGCTAGAACAGTTGGGCAAACGACGCAGCGTCACACTGTCGGTCAAGAGCTTTCTGATCTTGCCAGACATCCTGCGTGCCAGTGACATGGTTGCGATCTTGCCGAGCCGCTTGGTCGCCGGTATGGACAAGCTGGCTATCTCCCTGCCGCCGGTGAAGATACCGGGGTTCACCAAGACGGCTGCTTGGCACGAACGCACCCATCACGATCCAGCACATCGCTGGATACGAGCACTGCTGTTCACTTCCTGTGCTAACAACAAGTAGGCAAGATCGCTCCTATCGTCATGCTCAGCACAACTCTACCTCGCACTACAAATAAGCAATCAGTCGGCTCAATTGGAGACGCGCCCTTTCGTAGCGCCGCTGCGAGATAGCCTAGTCGGTGGATGGCAGAACCTAGGCCTTGATATCATATTTTATGATATCAAAAATAGAAACTTAGGATTTCACTTATTGCAGATGGAGGCTCATGATTTGCTCCATGACCACTTGAATGACGCAGCCACCCCTGTTGCGTCATCGACATTTTGTGAAGGAGCTTCGATATGAGCAAGCAACAGAACGCCATCCTCTGGCCCGAAGGCTACACGCCGGGCTTTACTGAGAATTTCGCCTCCAATGAGATCATCGCCGCCGGCTTGAGCGCGGCCGACGTATGGCCTCTACTCGTCACACCATCGCTGTGGCCAAGCTACTACGCCAACTCGGCTAACGTGTGCTTTCATGACGGCAAAGGCCCGGTACTGGCCGACGGCGATCGGTTTTACTTCGAGACCTTCGGCTTCCCGGTAGAGGGGCAGTGCAACGAATACGTGCCACCTGCGGATGGGCAACCCGGCCGCGTGGCCTGGCACGGCTGGTCCGGCGAGGAAGGCACAGATACGCGCCTGGATGTGCATCACGCCTGGCTGGTTGAGAACCTGGACGGCAGGCGCGTGCGCATCCTCACGCAGGAAACTCAGAAGGGCAAACCGGCCGAGGAGCTGCACAACGCCAAACCCAACCCGATGATCAACGGCCATCAGGACTGGCTCGACAGCTTGGTCGAGGCAGCGCGCAAAGCCAAGCAGGCGTAGTGGTCTCCGGCCGCTTGATCCCAAGCGTCTGAACGGAGAAAACCATGATGAGAACTCCCCTCAGGATTCTGCTGGTCCTGACTTCGCAGGCAACGATGGGCGACGAACTGCTCAACCGCGAATGGTTCCGCAGTCGGACCGAAGCGAAGGTGCTGATCGAACGTTGGCGACAGTTCTACAACGAGCAGCGGCCGCATAGCGCGCATGCTTACAAACCGCCGGCGACGATCCGGCGCAACTGGATCCAATCCGATAGCATCCCCTCCGAACTCACTGCCTGACTGGCTACAAAGTTCGTACTCAGGTCACCTTGGCGCAGGCACTGAAGGTGGAGCCACCCGGAATGGGTGCTCCCACCGCCTTACGCGCACTGGCTCGAACTCTCCCGAGGCGCCGGCAAGCTCGTCACATAGCGACTAGAGAGAGGAGGTGACCGTACGAGTTCCCAGCGCCCGATCCACTCTGGGAGCTGGGTCGCCTAGCGACTACGCTACCAATGGAGCTAGCGATCAACTCGATAACTTGAGCGTGATAACGCCCAGGATGATCAACGCCACGCCAAGGTATCGCATCAGGGAGGTTGGGTCGCCATAGAAATGAATTCCGACTAAGAAAGTTCCCGCCGCTCCGATACCCGTCCACACCGCATAAGCAGTCCCAATCGGTATCTGACGCTGAGCAAGCCATAGGAAGGCGCCGCTAATTGTCATGAAAGAGACGGCTACTGCGACCCCACTCCAACGCGATGTTGGCTCTTGCGCCATTTTCAGCCCGACCGGCCATCCGATTTCAAACAATCCAGCCAAAACAAGATAGATCCAACCCATTGCGATTCTCCTTCAAATTTTTCATATCCGGCATACATACTCCGGCATGACCACCAGCTTAGAACTTCGGCGGCTCTTTAGGCGTGGTGTGGGGCACATCGCCATCTTCGTAAAAGCGCTTTCGCGTAGCCTCGGCAACCCGGTTACATAGTTGGTCGCCCAGCATTGGTCGATCCAACTTGCATTGCTTGCGCAACTCTTTCAGACGCTCAGGATTGAGCGCTAATTCATCGACTGTCGGAAGGTTGGCTTTATCTGGTTTCCCAGATGGGCTGCAGGCTGCCAATGTCGAGGAAAGCAATATGAGAGCAATCTTCTTCATGGTTAATTTTCTTTGGGAGATTGTGTGATGGTTTACCGCCGACCTTTGGCATCTGGAGATTTGATCGAATGAACGCGTTCCATGAAGCGAGTCAGCATTTCTGACGGCTCGCTGGCCGGCCGTAGTAGATAGGTCGTGAGCATTGGCGAACGTCCAGTCAGCGGCCGTGCGACCACCCCCTGTTCCCTGCTGGCTGTGATATGCGCGCCTCCTGTGAGGCCTAGTGCAAGTCCCGCCGAAACCAGGACCATCATTAGATCGCTGGAAGTCACGCGTTCGGCAATCAGTGGCTCTATGTCCACGCGACGTAGCACCCGTTCAACTTGCCGAGCATGGCCCTCACACGCCACCGCGTCGCAGAGCACCAGCGGATACCGCAACAGCTCTTCTAGGGGAATCTGTTTGTGGGATAGCAAGGGGTGCCGTGCGGGCACAGCTACCATCAGAGGGTCACTCCACACCGGCACGGCGATGATGCCTTCGCCGACTTCATCCGATTGAGCGAAGCCGAGATCGTACAGTTCGCCACACAATCCCTTGATTTGCTGTGCCAAAGGCACCTCGAAGAAGCGAACTTCCACTTCCGGCTCTTCCTGCCGGCAGAGCGCCAACAACGCAGGCAGGCGCGATGGCGTGATTCCATCAGACAATGCAATACGGAGCTGGCAATGAAAGCCATTGGCTGCGGCGTTCACACTGTCGCGCGCCTGCTGCAAAGCTGCGAAGACACGCGGCACGCTCTCAAAGAAGAGCCTGCCCGCACGAGTCAAGCGGGTGCTCCGAGTGGTTCTCGCAAATAGCGCTACGCCCAACTCTTCCTCAAGTTCCTTGATGGCGCGCGACAGCGGCGATGTCTCTATGTGGAGGCGCTCTGCGGCTCGGGCAAAGTGCAGCTCCTCTGCCACCGCCAGAAAGTAGCGCAGGTGTCGAATTTCCATGTTCGCATTCCTCATCACTCAGGCCTCACCACCTTCGCCTTGCGTCACGCTATTTAGCTAGCCTTCGCAAGCTGCTCCAGCATGTTTCTGCGATCAAACAGGAGAGCCGGATAATGCTTTTGCCAGGACGCCCCATTGCATGGCTGTCTCGGCCCGCGTGCGGATCAGCGAAGCCTGCGCTGACAGCACCCCGGCCTCAGCCTCGGCCACCACCGTGGCGTCCACTTGTCCCGCCTCGAACAGACGTCGGCTGCGATCGAGCTGACGCTCCGCGACTGCGACACCCTCGGCCTGATGCTCCAGTGCTGCGTGCTGCGTATGCCAACCGAGATATGCGTTCTCTACGTCCTGCAAAGCACTCAACAAAGTGCGCTCGAACTCCGCACGGGCAGCTCGGCTGCGCGCCTCTCCGGTCTCGATGCCGGCACGGATCGCGCCACCATCGAAGATCGGCAACGACACCCCGGCCCCAAGTGAAAAAATGTTTCCAGTGATGCGGGTTCCCACACTCTCTACGCGCTGCCGTCCGCCGCTCAGGTCCAACACCAGCCTGGGGAAGCGTTCGCCTTCGGCTGCGTTCCAGCGCGCGGTTTCGGCGGCGAACTTCGCTTCGGCGGCGCGCACGTCGGGCCGCTCACTCAGCAGGTCCGCAGGTATGCGTGTCGGTGTCCAGTCCGGGACGGCGAGCGACGCAAGAGTTGGGGAAGCTGCAGGCGCTCCGGGCGTTTGTCCCACTAGTACATCGAGTGCATGCGTCGCCTCGCCGCGCGCACGCCGCAGTTGCTCTTGCTCCACGCGCAGTGCGACGACGCCGGCGCGGGTACGCTCGATGTCGAAGCCGGTAGCTTGTCCGGCCTCGAACTTCCGTTGCATCAGCAAGACGAGTCGTTCTGCGGATGCCAGCCGCGCCGCGGCTAGCGCTTCGAGCTCACTGGCTTGGCGCTGCTGCACAGCCGCCGACACTGTTTCAAACGCGACCTGCCACCGCGTGGCAACCCACGCTTGTTCGGCTGCCACCGCATCCAGGCGCGCACCTTCTGCTGCCTGCGAAAGCCGTCCCGACAGGTCTGCCTCCCACGATGCGGACAACGTGGCGCGGCCATCATTGCCGATTGCAACGTTCTCTGAATAGTCGCGTCCTCGAGTTGCCTGCGTGCCCGCGGACAACGAGGGGAGCAGGGAGGCCCGTGCTCGCCGCGTGGCGGCCGATGCCTCGTCCACGCGCGCTCGCGCAATCGTCAGTTCGGTATTGCGCTCCAGCGCCGCCCGGACCAAGGCATTGAGGTGCGGATCGCCGTAGGCCGTCCACCAATCGACGGGAAGAGTACGGCGGGACGATTTGTCCAAGATGCCTTCACCTCCCTCTTCATTTGAGAAATGGGCCGGTACATCCAGGCGAGGTGGATCGGCAGAGTGCGGGGCATGGCTGCAGGCCGCAAGAAGCAGTAGCGGAGAAATCATGGCAATGAGGCGATAGCGTTCAAGAATTTGAGACATGGCAGCTCCTTGCGCTCCGAAAAAGTCTTGACGGACTGTTGTATGGCTTCTACTATACCGTCTGGACTGTATATGACTCAAGCTTTTTTGGAGCACGACCATGCCGCCCCGCGCGAAAACAAAGTTGCCCCCCCCGTCCACTGCCCATAGCAGCGCCGATGCGCAGCCCGGCCTCCAGCAAGGAGCCCAGCGAACTCGCGACCGCATCCTGCAGGCCGCCCGCGAACTGGTGCTGGAGGAAGGTGCCAGTCGCTTGACACTGGACGCCGTCGTTGTGCGGGCCGGGTTGAGCAAAGGGGCGTTTCTCTATCACTTCAAGACCAAACGCGATTTGTTCGTGACACTGATCGACGAGATGATCCGGGCGTTCGACGCGGTACAAGCCAATCACGAGCGCAGGTTTGCCGGAGATCCGGACCCCTGGCTGTCGAGCCAGGTGGAAGCGATGCCCGACGACGAGATGCAGAAGATGGGCGCAGCGCTGCTCGCGGCAGCTGCGGAAGATCCAACACTTCTCGACCCACTGCGCGAGTGGTACCGCGTGCAGTACGAACGCGTGCGTCGATCCCCGCGTGGCACCGAGACCGCGGCACTCATCATGCTGGCATTGGATGGCGCCCTGTTCGCCGATCTTCTGGGTTTGCCAATACTCGCACCCGCAGAGCGGCGGCATTTCTTTCGGGCGCTCCAGGATCTCGCCTCGGGCCATCTCGAACTTGTCCCGGCAAAAGGACGCACAGCGGCGCACTTTTGTGGTTCGCGCTCAAGCGGATTCCGATCAGCGCGGCCTCTGCAGCCTGGGCAGGAATCGGGCTACTTGGAAACTTGGGCGTCGGCGCCCTCCTACTAGGCGATGTCGCATCGGTAACGCGCTGGTCTGGCACCGCCCTCATCGCAGCAGGCATTGCCTGTCTTAGTTTCGTTTGATCAAGGAGACCCATTATGAAGAGCAAAACTGCATTGATCCGCGGCGGCATCTTTTTTTGCGTAGCAGGCGCGCTCTCTGGATGCGCGACCAACAGCATGACGCGCTCCGGATTTCTCGGCGACTACGAGAAGTTATCGCCGACACGATACGAGAACGTACTGATGTACCGCGCAGCGGGATTCGAGCCCAAGCGTTATGCCGCTGTCGTGGTGGAAGAAGCGCAGATCAAGACCGCCTCGGGTCGCATCGATGGGCTCGATGACGCGCAGCAGCGCGAAGTGCTAGACCATGTGACGAGCGAACTGAAACGCCAGGAAGGCAAAAGTCCCGCCCCCCCAGGTGGCGCGGGACAGGTTCGGGTGCGTGTAGCGGTCACCGAACTGCAGACACCGAATCGGGCAGTCAATGCAATGACGACCCTGCTGGTTGGACCCGTGACGACGGGTGGTGCCAGCCTAGAGTTCGAAGCAGTCGATTTAAGGACGGGACGCCGGGTTGCTGCCGCCAGTTGCTTCGAGCGCGGCAACGTCATTAAAGAGTTCGCCGGTTCGTACACATTGCTGGGTCATGCCAAAGCGGCGATCACGAACTGCATCGAGCGCATCGACAGCGCTTGGCGGGACACGCAGCCATGAGCAACGCTTCACAGGCTTGGCTCCGGCAGGATGCCATGGTCGGCGGTGATCACAAATGGCTGGCGGGTGGCGACTGGACGATAGAGCACACGCTCCACAGGTCGGGGCGGCGGTCGTCGAAGCGGCGCGGCATCAGGATTTGCGATTCCGTGATGGGCGCGGGCTTGTCGGGGTCGTCGTACTTGAGGGCGAGCGCGGCGCGGGCGAACACTTCGGATTCGCCATCGTCCAAGGTGATGCCGCGCATGGCATCGCGCGATTCCTTCACCCGATCGAAACCGCTCAAGACTTCGTAAGCCCCCTCAATGACCAGACCGGCCACGTCGCCTTTATGGGGCACTCGCACATCGGCCACGGTGTTGCCGCAGACAAGGCCATTGCTGCACACGAACCGGAACATTCCGGCCAGCATCTGATAGCTGCTGGTGCCGTCGTGCGAGTTCAGCAGCACGATTTCGTTGGCCTCCGCGCCGTTGATCTGGCTGGCATGGCGCAAGCGAATCATGTGTTTGGTGTGCTCGCGCTTGCCTTCGTCGCGCACGCGGGTTTGCGTCACCATGAAAGGCTGGAAGCCTTCTTTGCGAAGCTCGGTCAGCACGGCGGCGGTGGGGATATAGGCGTACCGCTGCGAACGGCTCTCGTGCGGGGCATCCGCGAAGATGGACGGGGCCACGCGGTGAATCTGGTCGTCGGACAGCGGGTAATCGCTGCGCAGCGAGGGGGAGCGGAAAGCGAAACGGGATGCGAGTTGCATGGTCTTTCTCCTGACAAAAGAGGTTTGCTGTTCACACCGCACACCGGATTTCTAGATTCGGAGCCCAGCCTTTCGGCTGTTTGGTGCGGTCGGCACGAGGAACCCGGTTGGCCCTGTTGCCACCGTCTTTCCTGAGTTCATCGCCCGCGCCCAAAGGAGCGCGCGGACGGGGGCCGTCAAGGAGCCAAGCGCAGGGTTGGTGCGGCCCGCAGGCGCAGCCGAGGACACGGCCCTGCGCGCCTTGACGGCACACGGTCGCGGGCTACGGTCGCGGGTAAGGTGATGAAGTCAGGGGAGACGGCTGGACAAGGCAACGGCCATCCCTTTGTGCTGACCGCACGCAAGCGAAGCGCGCAGGCCCGAAGCTGGAAGCCGGGCCGTAGGCGTCAGCGATGCGGAAGGCTGGCGAAGCCAGTCCCGCCAGGGATGAGCGACTAGCGAACCTGGAGCAGCGCGATCCGCGAAGCGGAGACGCAAGAGGACTCTTCGTTTACCATTTGTTTCGCAAGCAAATGATGGGAAAGCAAGAACACGGAGATATAGAGATGATTGTCTGCATCAACCGCCTCAAACAGTTCGGAATCTTCAGCGACTTCAATGGAACGAAGATCCAAAAGTTCGGCCGGTACAACCTGGTCTATGGTTGGAATGGAACAGGCAAGTCAACGTTATCGAATCTATTCTCTTGCTTTGAGCTTCGCTCGATGGTTCCCCGCTTCAGCACGGGCCAATTTTCAGTAGTTCTGGAGGATGGCTCAACGATCACGGAATCCACACTCCACTCATCCCAATTGAATATTCATGTTTTCAATCAACGCTTCGTGCATGAGAACATTGATTGGGACAAATCCGTAAAGAGCATCCTTCTTATTGCGAAAGAGAAGATTGATGACTTGCAGAAGCTGGAGAAGCTGAAGAGCGAGCTTCAGTCGAAAAAGAAGGCTCACGACGACAAGCAAAGCGATATCAAGAAGCAGCGTGAGGCATTAGAGAAGTTCCTGACCAATGCTGCCAAGAAAATGAAGCTTGGACTTCAGGCGATTGATACGAGCGACAGTTATTACTTGAATTACGACCGCCGCAAGCTCTTCAACTTCATACAGAATAACGGCGAGACAATTATCAAGGCGGAGTCGGTTCTTCCAGATGAGAGGGTTATCGACCTTACGAATGCCGCCAAGCCAGATCAGCTTCCAAGCATTGCTTTCGCCTCAACGGCCATTGAGCCGGACTACTTTAAGAAAGCGGCGGGCCGCATCAGAGATTTGATTGGGACTACGGCGGTCAATCAAGCAATCCAGCGGCTGACCGATAACCCGGAAATCCGCGAATGGGTTCAAGCAGGCTTGGAAATCCATAAAAACCACGACTCGCAATCCTGCGAGTTCTGCGGCTCTCCGTTCGCCCAGCTTCGTGCCGAGGCGCTTGCTGCCCACTTCAGCAAGGAGTTCACGGAGTTTCAGAGCCGACTTCAGAACGCGGCGACATGGATTGAATCTCAAGGCGCTCCAGCTAATCAGTTTCCCGCATCGACCGAGTTTTATAAAGAACTATCGGCCGAGGCAGAGAAGCTTCAAAAGGACTACGCAACTGCTGCTGAAAAGATCGACCAGCAAATCGACGCCTGGCGGGAAGCCCTGAAGGCCAAGATCACAGACCCTGGGAAGACAGACATTCAGATCTCGGATGTGGTTGAAGACGATGTCACCAATTTCAATGACATCCTGAAATCGATTGTTGCTCTCGTTGGAAAGCACAACAATAAGACTTCAAATTTCAAATCTGAGACCTCAAAAAGCAAGGTGGCACTGGAGCTTCACTTTGCTGCGGCTGAGGTGCAAGAGTTTGACTATGCTGGAAGTGAGAAGAAGTGCAATGACCTTGAGTCAGAAGCAAAGAACGACCATAAGGAAATTGAAAAAATTAGTCTAGAGGTCGGAGCCATAGAAGCGGCGCTCTCGAATGAAACGGTCGGGGCAAAGGAGTTCAATGACATCCTGCATCGCTTCATTGGCCGCTCTGAGCTTTGCCTGAACTTCAATCAGAAGAAGAAAGGCTATGAGATCATCAGAAACGGGGTTGGTGAGCACGATGGGAATTTGAGCGAAGGTGAGAAAACTGCGATTGCATTTGTCTATTTCATCACGAAGCTCAAAGAAAATGGAAATAACATCAAGGATACGATCGTCGTCGTTGACGATCCGGTCTCAAGCTTTGATTCTAATCACTTGTTTCACGCCTACTCGTTTTTGAGAACGCAATGCACTGAAGCCAAGCAACTTTTTGTGCTGACTCACAACTTCACTTACTTTAAGCTAGTGAGAGACTGGTTCACTGGCACCAATAGGAATCGAGTCAAAAAAGGCAACGCCGAGAATTGCTTCTTTTATCGCCTGGATGCGCCACCTGGCTCCCCTCGTCACTCCCTACTTGTGGATGCCGACGACTCACTCAAGAACTACGGTTCCGAGTACCACTATATCTTCAAGAAGCTCTACGAATATAGGGCGCACACAACACTCAATCGAGATGAGGCGTTCTTGACCGCCAACCTCGCCCGAAAGCTTGTTGAATCGTTTTTCACCTTCAAATATCCAAGGCGTCGAAGCGACATTAGTCAATTGATGGAGGCTGGCCTAAAAGATTGCACCATCACGACACCAGAGCTTAAAGAAAAAATCTACCGCTTTATCAATAAGTATTCACATAGCGACGTTATTGAGATAACAGAGGAATCCGCAGAAAACTTGGCAGGCGAAAGCCACAGCGTCATCGGGAACATCTTCCAGTGGCTGGAAGAGGTGGACAAGAAACATTACGACGAGATGATTCAGGTTGCGACGGCCTGAGCATCAGGCCGCGAGGGCCATAGCTATGCCACCAGGCGCAGCAAAAAGGGGCCGAAGCCCCTTGGGCTAGATCAGCCCATGCTCGGCGAACGATGCCGTTTCGTTGCCCGCAACGATGATGTGATCGAGCACGCGCACGTCCACCAGACCCAACGCTTCCTTGAGCCGCTGGGTCAGCGCCCGGTCAGCCGCGCTCGGCTCGGGGTTTCCGCTCGGATGGTTGTGCGAAACGACGACCGCCGCCGCATTGAGCCGCAGCGCCTCCTTGACCACTTCGCGCGGATACACCGACGCACCGTCAATAGTGCCGTGGAACATCTCCCTGTATTCGATCAGACGATGGCGCGTATCCATGAACAGCACTACGAACACCTCATGCTCGAAGCTGGCCAACTTTGTACGCAAGTATTCCTTGACCGCCGCCGGCGAAGTGAACTCTGCTCCGCGCCGCATTTTCCGGTCAATGACCTGGCGCGCAGCTTCCAGAATGTCGTCGGCCGATGCCGGTAGATAGCGCCCGTGCGCGTCGCGCACCAGCAGACAGGAATCGAACGAGGGAAAGGACAGTTGCGACATGATCGTGCTCCGGTTGCTCGGGCGGAATTGCCCGGAACCGGCGGCAGCACGGCGCAGCGCAAGCAGTCAGGGGTCGCAGACGGCCGCCAGGACGCAAGCGCGCATGGCGCGCGCCGCCCTTGACGGCGAGAACGCCGTGATACGGTGAAGGGAACAGCAAGACCGCCCACACCCGCCCACTGCACAGAGTCGATTTTTGGCAAGCGGAGCGCGCAGGCCCGGATCAACGAGCCGGGACGGAGGCGTCAGTGATGGAAGCCCGACAGGGGCGAGACTCGCGCAGCGAAGCTCGATGCGCAGCACGACAGCGCGACGGCGGCACGCCGGGACGCCCGACTGCTTGGGACAGGACTACTCGTTGTCCGTCTTGCGCTGCTCGATTTGCAACTGCGCCCGTTGCGTTGCCTGTTGCAGCCGCTCCACCAGCACGCCCCTCGGCGGCAAGGCGGTCAGATACTCGGCAACGTGGATGCCGGACTTGTCCAGCTCCAGCAATTCGATCTGCTCGCGCTTCTTGCCGGTGCAAAGGATGATCCCGAGCGGCGAGGCTTCCTCCGGCTCCCGTTCGTGCTTGTCTAGCCACCGAAGGTAAAGCTCCATCTGCCCTTTGTAGGCCGCCTTGAAGTCACCTACCTTCAACTCCACCGCAACCAGCCGCCGCAGCTTGCGGTTGTAGAACAGAAGGTCAAGGTGGAAATCCTCGTCGTCGATCGGAATGCGCTTCTGCCGGGCGACGAATGAGAAGCCCGCGCCCAGCTCCAGCAGGAAGGACTCCATTTCACGGATGATCGCCGCTTCCAAGTCGCCTTCCTGCCAAGTGTCCCGCAGGCCCAGGAAGTCGAGGATGTACGGGTCGCGCATGACCAGGGCCGGCGACATGCGCTGCGCATCGCGCAGGGTCGCCAACTCCTGCGCTATGGTTTCTTCCGGCTTTTGGGAAAGCGCCGTGCGCTCGTACAGCATCGAGTCGATACGCTCGCGCAGCGTCCGCACGCTCCAGCGTTGGGTGCTGGCCATCTGTGCGTAGTAGTCCCGCTGGAGCGGGTCTTTCAGCGGCATCAGGGCGATGAAGTGCGTCCAGCTCAATTCTCGTATCAGTGATACGAGAATTCGCTCGTCGGGGAAGGTGGCGGCGAACTGCACCATGCGGCGCAAGTTCTGCTCTGCAAAGCTGCTGCCGTACTCCTCCACCAACTGCGCAGCCAAGGTGGGCAGAACTTCCTTGCCGTAGGCGCCCCGGCGCCTGTCCAAGACCTGCGTGTGGATGCGTTGGCCGATGCGCCAGTAGAGCATCGTAAGCTCGCTATTCACCGTCGAGGCGGCGCGCAAGCGCGCCGCCTCGATCAGTGCCCGAATGTCGCCCAGCAGCGCCGCGGGCGCTGCGAGCGATGCTGCTGATGGCCGGCGCCCGTTCATGCCACCGCCTCCGCAAGCTGCCGCGCGCCCGTGATGGCTTGGCGGCGGCTGGCCACCAGCTCGGCCGCCTCGCGCACCGGCTTGTCCTCGGTGTGGACGTAGTGCATGAACATCGCCACGGTCTTGTGGCCCGTCAGCTTCATTCCCACTTTGGTCGGCACACCGGAATTGGCAATGTCGGTGGTCGAGCGATGACGGATGCCGTGCGTGCCTACGTGCGGCACGCTGGCGGCCTTGAGCGTCCGGCACCAGCCGCCATAGTGCTCGCCAAAGGTCAGGTGCTTGGCCGGGTCGTTCGGCGACGGCAGGACGTAAGGGCAGCCTTCCAGACGCGGCGCCGTCGAAAGCAGCCGATAGGCTTCCTCGCTCATGGGCTTGGAAATGCCGCCAACCTTGCTGTCGGGCCACACCACGCGCCGGTTCTCGAAGTCCAGCCAGCTCCATTCGAGCGGGCAGATTTCGGAGCGCCGCGCCGCAAACTCGAATTGCAGCCGGATCGCCAACGGGATGACGTAGTTCTCCAGCCCCTCCGCCTCCAGTTTCTCCAACTGGCGGAAGATCCGCACCATTTCCTCGTCCACGATGAGCCGGGTTTCCTTGCCCGGCGGGTACATCGGGACGTGGCGGCACGGATTCGTGCCGTCCGGGCGGAAGCCCCAGACTTCGGCCAAGTTGAACATCTTGCGCAGCACGCCGAAGGTCTTGTTGGCCTCGGTCGGCTTGTAGGCCAGCTTTTCCATGAGCCCCGCAATGTCGGGCCGCTTCACGTCATGCACCTTCTTGCGGCCCAGCAGCGGGATGATGTTGCGGTCGATGACGCCCTGGTAGCCGTCCTGCGTGCTGACCTTGTTGCGCTTCTTGGAGTAGTCCTCCATGAACTTTTTGCACAACTCGGCCATCGTGGGCGCCTTGCGCGCCTCGGCCTTGGCACCGCCGGGATCACCACCCCGGCGAACCTCGGCCAGCCAGTCCTGCGCTTTGACCCGCGCCTGTTCGACGGTTAGCTCCCCGTAGAGTCCCAGCGAGGGCTTGCGGGGCTGGCCAGAGTTCGTGCGGTACTGGAGCATGAACACCCGGCGTCCCGTCGAGGTAATCTTGCAAAGGAAGCCGGGCACGACGGTATCCCGTAGTTCGATGTCCTTCGCCTGGGGTTGCGCCGACTCTACGGCGGTCTTGGTGAGCTTGATCTTTGCCATGATGACTCCTTGGAACGACCCGGATTCCAGGAGCCAGATAGGAGCGGCGCGAGGGAGAACCGGGTCAAGTTTCAGAAAGCACCGGCATATGATGGAAGCGCGTAAGCTATTGATAAACCTGCTGTATCGGGCTACGTCGCAGTCCAGCGAACTACCGGGCTGGAGTCATCGTGAAACAAAAAACCCGCGGCCTGCTAGTCGGTGCAGTTCCGCGGGTTCTGTTTTGGCCGGGCGCAACTTGCCCCGACGGAAATCATTATGCAGCGGCCGCCCGACCCTCACAAGCGCTTTGGCGATCGGCGTGTCGCACCTGGCCAGCGACCAGCAGCGCGCGCCGGCGCAGCGCCGGCAACAAGGCGGCGCGCGCGTCCAGGTAGGCGGCATGCTGCGCTTGCGGCGACAGGCGCGGATTGCGGAACACGGCCGCGCCGGCGGCCTTGTTGCCGGCATGCACGCCGATGGCGGCGCGCTGCTGCCAGGGCAGCTCGTCGATGCACAAGTCCACCTGCTGGCAACGCGCGGCGTTCAAACGCGCATCCACGTCTTCGCTGTCGACATAGGCGTCGTCCGGCACCATGCCGCGCGCGAAGGCGGCGATGCGGCCCACGCCCAGCTTGGGGCGATAGCCGCGGGTCCAGTGATACCAGTCCATGATCAGGGCTTCGGCCTGATCGGCTTCCGTGGGCGCCGTGCGCGGCGCCAGCCTGATGACCGCGCGCGGCGCCGCCGCCTTGGGCGTGACCGCCGCCTCACGCCGCGCCGGCGCGACCCAGCCCTGCGACACCCGTAATACCGCCTGCCTTGCCTGTTCCATCTGCCGCTCCTTGTCCATGTGATCCATCGCCTTGCCCGGCTCCGCCGCCAGTCTTGCCGGCGCCGCGCCGGCACGGGCACGCGCCAACGCGCCCAACGGCGGACAGCCGGGTTTCAGTAGCAATACGCTACCGATGCTTCCATCTGAAAGACGTACATATTTCGTGTGGTTCATACGGCAATTCTACAAATGTATAATCCTGATTTCAACACTTGTTGTTGCACAATTTTCCACAACTGTTAGCGTCCCACCCCATGGCACTCGGAAAACAAATCAGGCGCTACCGCAGCGCGCTCGGCCTCACCCTCGAACAACTCGAAGCCCGCACCGGCGTGGGCGTCGGCACCATCGCCGCGCTCGAAGGCCGCGACAGCGAACGCTCGAAGTACGCATCACGGCTGGCCGCCGGGCTGGGCCTGACGCTGGAGCAATTGCTGGACGAATCGGCCGACGCCGGTTCGGGGTCCGGCTCGCTGGTGCTGGACTCGCCGCATCAGCCGTCCACGGATGACGATGACCTGCGCATCCCGCGCTTCGACACCGGTGGCGCCATGGGCGCGGGCGTGGAACTGCGCGACCAGCCGGGCGTGATCCAGAGTCTGCGCGTCAGCCAGGAATGGCTGCACAGGAACGTGCGCCACTACACGGCGGCCAACAAGCTCTGCGTGGTGACGGGTTTCGGCGACAGCATGCGCCCCATGTTCAATCCGGGCGATCCGCTGCTGGTGGACCTGGGCGTGGAAAAGGCCGATATCGACGGCGTGTTCTTCTTCCGCGTCGGCAACGAGGGGTTCATCAAGCGCCTGCAGCGCATACCCAGCGCGCGCGGCCTGCTGATCCGCGCGAAATCGGAAAACCCCAAGTACGACGCCTGGGACATCACCGAAGGCATGGACCTGCAGATCTTCGGCCGCGTGCTGAAGGTCTGGCGCAGCGACGACTTCTAGGGCCGCCGCCTCGCCGGGCGCGGCTCAGTCCAGGCGTTCCAGGCCGGCCAGGCGATGCGCCGGAATCGCCGCGATGGCGCTTTCCGTGATCGATGCGTCCGTGCTCAGGTGCTGGATCAGGTCCAGCGTGGTCGAGCGACGCGTGAGCATCAGACAGGCCACTTCATCGCCGGCCACGCGCGTCGCGTGCCAGCAGCCGGCGCGCATGCAGACGCCCTGCCCCTGCGGCACGCGAAAGGCCGCCAGCGTGGCCAGGTCCGGGCTGCCGTCCTGCGCGCTCTGCGCCACCACCTGCACCACCGCGCCGGTCAGCGGCACGATGGCCTGCTGGGTCAGCAGATGCTTTTCCAGGCTGGCGATGTCGGCGTCGCGGCTGCGATAGTTGACCCACAAGAGTTCGGCATCGCCGCCGCCGCCCGTGTTGAACACGTGTTCCTGCCAGAAATCCGTGGCGGCGTTCGTGAATAGCGGCACGCCATTGCCGTCCGGCATGGGCTTGCCCAGCATCCAGCCATAGGCGCGGAAAGTGTCGGGCGTCAGGTCCTGCAGGGGTATGGAGGTATCGCTGGTCATGCTGGATCTTGAGTGGGCTTGCCGGCAGCGCCGCGCTTGGGAAACTCGGTGTCGTAATCGAAATCGCCGCGCGCGATGGCTGCCTGGATGGCGCTCCTTCGCTCGGCGGCGCGCTTCAGGTTGGCGGCGGTGGGCTTGGCGCGGATGCGCTCGACGCAGCGCCGGCCTGCGAACTCGAAACTGATCTCGATGGATGATTCGGACGCCGGCCTGACGCCTTCGAATCCGCGATTCATGCTGTTCCCCCGTGCGCCACTGCATCGCCGCGTCAGGCGACGCGGCGGCCATGGCTGTTCATGATGGCGGCGCGGGCGAAGGCCCGTCCGCGAGGCCCCTACTGTAACCCTGCAGCGACCACCATGGCGCATCGCCCCCGGTATCCGCGCCGCGCCCGCCGGTGCGCGATTTGACAGGTCCCCGGGCGCCATGAATAATAATTAGACTAATCAATCTAATAATAAAACCGCGCATACCGACCACGACAGGCCTGTCTTGCCCACCTTTCCGTCGACCTTGTTCCCGCTGCGCCGGCGCGCGCGGATCGTCATCGCCGCCGTACTCGCCCTGAGCGCCGCGATCGCCGCGCTGCTGTGCTTCAGCGGCCTGCGCGACTTCTCGCTGGAATCGGCGACGACGCGCACGCTCACTTTCCATGCCGGGTCGGACCGTCTGTCCGGCACGCTGATCCTGCCGCGCGACGTGGCCGCGCCGCCGGTGGCCCTGTTCGTGCACGGCGACGGCCCGCAGGACCGCTACGCGGACGACGGCTACCAGCCCTTCATCAACCAACTGCTGGACCAGGGCATCGGCGTGTTCACCTGGGACAAGCCCGGCGTGGGCCGCAGCGCCGGCAACTGGCTGGACCAATCCATGCAGGACCGCGCCGCCGAGGCCATGGCCGCCTACCTGCGCGTGCGCTCCGAACCCGGCGTGGATGCCGCCAAGGTCGGCTTCCTGGGCTACTCGCAAGCGGGCTGGGTGCTGCCCATCGTCGCCAGCCGCGCGCAACCCGCCTTCACCGTCATCATCGGCGGCGCGGTGAACTGGCGTGACCAGGGCGCCTACTACACGCGCAAGCGGCTGCAGGCCCAGGGCGTGGCGGCCGACGAGATCGAACGCCGCCTGGCGGCCGAACGGACCAGCAACGATGCGCTGTTCGGCGAACCACGTCCGCTGGCGGATGTGCTGGCGGCGCGGCCCGACATGACTCCGGCGCGCGCCCGCTACGTGCAACGCAACTATCTGTCGGATGCGTCCGGCTGGATCCCGAAAATGCGCGGCCCGGTGCTGGCCGTGTGGGGCGAGATGGACCCGAACGTCGATGCAGCCGTGAACGCCGCGCGCTATCGCCTGCTGTTCGCCGACGCACCGGACAAGCGCGTCATGCTGGTGCCCGACGCCGGCCACGTGCTGCTGCGCGCGCCGCAATTCAACGACCAGATCGCCAGCGACTGGACGCTCTGGAAAAAGCTGCGCTTCATGCTGCTGGGCCGCGAAGCCTACGTGCAGCCTGCCGTGCGCGACATCGCCGACTGGATCAGGCAGGCCGCCGCCGGCCATTGAAGACGGGCCTCCCTGTCGCCGCTCCAACCGCTTTTCCGCTGACATGGAATGGCCGTACCATGGCCGCAACCTCACCCCGCGCAGGAGCGCATGCCATGGCCACCGATCTCACGAAGCACTACGTGCTGCTCAACCCCGACGGCGCCTCCATCACGACACAGGGCGGCAATGCCTTCTGGTCGCAGTCGCCGGACCAGCTCGACGCCTACGGCCGAGGCTGGCTGGTGTCGGAATATGAATTCGCCTCGGACTGGAAACAGTGGGAAATGCACCCCGAGGCCGACGAGCTGCTGCGCGTGATCGCCGGCGAAACCGAGTTGCAGCTGGAATGGCCCACCGGCATCCAGTCCGTGATCCTGCGCGCCGACCAGGCCTATGTCGTGCCCAGGGGCGTCTGGCACACGGCCAAGGCGGCCGCCCCCTGTCGCATGCTGCACATCACGATGGGCGCGGGCACGCAGCATCGGCCGCTGTAGCGCCCCGGCGCCGTTCCCGTGCGCGGGCGCCGGGGCCGGCCTTCAGGCCCGTGCCGGCGCCATGCGCGGGCGCGGCAGTTCGCGGTCGTCGATGGGCCAATGCAGCATGGCTGCCAGCAGCCCCAGCGCGATCGCGCCCAGCCAGATCAGGTCGTAGGAGTGCGTTGCCTCGTACACCAGCCCGCCCAGCCACACGCCCTGGAACGAGCCCAGCTGGTGGCCGAAGAACACGAAGCCGAACAGCGTGGTGATGTAGCGCACGCCGAACACCTGCGAGATCAGGCCATTGGTCAGCGGCACCGTGCCCAGCCAGATGAAGCCCATGACGGCCGAGAAGGCGTAGACCGACCACACCGACAGCGGCAGCAGGAAGAACAGCGCCATCGCGCCGGCGCGGATCAGGTAGATGTAGGCCAACAGGTGCTTGCGGCGATACCGCGCGCCCAGGATGCCGCAGACATAGGTGCCGGCGATATTGGCCAGCGCGATGATGGCCAGCGCCGCCACGCCATCGGCCGCGCGCAGGCCACGGTCGGCCAGATAGGCGGGCAAGTGCGTGCCGATGAAGGCCAGCTGGAAGCCGCAGGCCAGGAAACCCAGGTTCAGCAGCCAGAAGCCGCGCTGCGCGAGGGCTTCGCGGATCGCCTGCCCCAACGGCTGGTCGCGCTCCGACGGGCCGACGCCGGACGCGGGGCGCCGCGCTTCCCGCAGGATCAGCGCCAGCAGCAAGGCCACGGCCAGCGCCACGGCGAACACCGCCAGCGCCCGCGTCCAGCCCGCGCCGCTGATCAGCCCCTGCGCCGCCGGCACCAGCGTGAACTGCCCCAGTCCGCCGACCGCGCCGGCCACGGCCAGCGCCCAGCTGCGCCGCTCGGGCGCGACCAGCCGGCTCAACGCGCCGTAGATGACGGCGAAGGCGGTGCCGGACAGGGCGATGCCGACGCAGATCCCCGCCGTCAGCACGAACATCGCCGGCGTGGCCGCGAGCGTCATGCCGATCAGTCCGACCGCATAGAAAACCAGCCCGGCGGCGATGACCTTGGCCGAACCATGGCGGTCGGCGATCATGCCGGTGAAGGGCTGGGCGACGCCCCAGGTCAGGTTCTGCAGCGCCATGGCCATGGCGAAGGTCTGGCGCGACCAGCCCCGGTCCATGCTGACCGGCAGCAGGAACAGCCCCTGCACATGGCGCACGCCCAGGGCCAGGCCCATGATGACGCCGCCGGCCAGCACCATGACCCACGGCAGGGCGGGCGTGACGCGCGGCGGCGAGGAAGAGGCGGCAAGGGGCATGGCGGACTCCGGCGTGTGGCGTCGGCCCCCATGCTGGCGGGCATGGTGGCATTACAGCCTCGCGCGGGCGCGCGCTCAACCGATTATTTTTCACGTTCCGCATGCGCGCGGCGCATGCCAGTCCCTGGCGGCCGGCGCGTATCGGCACGCGCCCGGCGCGGTTGGCACAGGCGAGCAGTCGCGCGCGGCTCGCCGGAATGCGCGGCGCCCATGACGTCCTCTTGTTAACGGATCGTTTTCTATAGTTACATTTATCGCGGCGATGCCAGCCACGCTTGGTTACAGTGCCCGCTTCCCAACTATTTCCGGCAGACATACCATGCGGCAGGTCCGGCCAGGCAACATCCAGGCGGCGCGCACGCGCGCGCCCTCCCCCGCGCGCGAGGCGGCATGACGCGCGCGCCGTTCTTCCGTCCGCTGGCGCTGGCCGCCGCGCTGGCCGCCCTGGGCGCCGCCGGCCCCGCCCACGCCATGTCCGACTGGCAGCGCGAATGCCAGCGCGGCACCTACGAGATCAATCCCTACACGCCTTGCGCGCAGCCCTTCCACGAAGGGCTGGCCGCCGTCATGACCGGCAGCGAGGAAGATGAGGCCGGCCGCTGGGGCTATATCGACAAGCAAGGCCGCATGGCCATCGCGCCCGCGTTCCAGGAGGCCACGCCGTTCCAGAACGGGCTGGCCGCGGTGCGCCAGGACGACCTGTGGGGCTATATCGACGCCAAGGGCGCCTGGGCCATCCGCCCGGCCTACGCGGAAGCCACCGGCTTCAACGCGCAAGGCACGGCGCTGGTCCGGATCGACGAGCGCGACGTGCTCATCGACCGCCAGGGCCAGACAGTCAAGACGCTGCCGCTGGGCGCGCGCAGCTGGGGCTTCCGGCCCGGACAGACGCTGGCCGAGATCGAGGTGCCGCAGCCGCCGCGCCTGTTCAACGTCGCCACGGGCCGCGCGCTGACGCTGCCGGACGACGTCATGGCGCTGGGCGAGCCGACGCAGGGCCAGATCCCCGCGCAACGGCGCGCCTCGCGCTACAACGGCTGGTGGGGACTGCTGAGCGCCAATGGCCGCTGGGCCGTGCCGCCGGAAACGCTGCGCTCCGAAGAGGCGCCGCTGCGCGACGGCAACGTCATCGCCGTGCGCCGCGACGGGCGCTGGCAGTTCGTGGACCCGCAGGGCCGACCGCTGTCGAAGCAACGCTATGGCGATCGCGTCGCGCTGCTTGCGCCGGGCGCATGGCTGGTCAAGCGGGAACACAACGCTCCGGCGATACTGCTGGACGCCGACCTCCGGCCGATGCGCAGCTTCAGGCAGGACTATGCCTGGCCGGAAAAGCGCGAAGGCTGGACGGTGCTGCGCGACGACGAAGCGATCCTGCTGGTCGATCCCGTCGGCCGGCTCAGCATCCTGTCCCTGCCGCAAGGCCGCGTGGACATCCAGAACGGTCGCGCCTGGGTCTATGCCCGGACCTCGGACGGCGCCACCGATGCGACGACCGACGGGGCGACGGACGAGGCGGTTGACGCCACCCACGCCGCCATCGACGCCTCGCAGGCCGCCGCCAACACCTCGCTCGCCGAGCCGCCGTCCCCGCGCACGGCGCGCAAGCGCAACGACAGGAATGCCGAGCCGGGCGCGGCCGCCGACGCGGCGCAGGCCCGCCCCGCGCGCGAGCCGGACCCGGCGCCTCCGACGCCCCCTCCGGTCTATCGGCTGCCCGATCCTCCCGCCGTCGCGGATCCGCCGCCGCCCATGGTCATCATGCCCAAGCCCGCCGCGAACATGCCCGCGCCAGGGCCGACCGCCATGCCGGTCGAGGCGCAAGCCGCCGATGCCGCGCCCGTGGCGGTGGACGCGGCGCAGGAAGCAGGCCAGGCCGTGGATGCCGCCGTCGCGGAAGCAGCTGTCGCGGAAGCGGCGGCCGACGCAGCCGCGGCAGCGGCCGACGCAGCCATAGGCTCGGCCAACCGCCCGGAGACCCTAATCCAGATCTACGCAGCCGACGGCCAGCCGCTGCTGAGCCACACGCAGGCGGCCCGCCTGCGCGATTACAGCGTGACGCCGGTGCAGCCGGACAAGCGGCTGTCGGCGCGCGAGGCCGCGCTGCTGCCGCTGGCGACACTATCGCCGAGCGACTACGAGCAGCCCAACGGCATCCTCACCGCCGACGGCAAGATCGTGATCGACCCCTCGTGGAGCCGCATCGCGACTTATGACGCCAGCCTGCCGCTGGTGACGCACACGCGCGACGACAAGGTCGGCGCGATCGACGCCGCCGGCCGCTGGGCGGTGCCGCCCAGGTACCAGGAGCTGGATACGTTCAACAGCGGCTATGCCTGGGCCCTGCCCTTTGACGCCAACAGCCGCAACCAGACCGTGCTACTCGACGCGCTGGGCCGCAAGACGGCCCTGCCCGATGCCGTCCGCCGCAATGGCGAGTACCTCGACGGCGGCCTGATCACGTACTACGCGCTGGACGACGATCACGAACGCGTCTGGGGCCTGTGGGACATCCGCAAGAACGCGCCCGCGCTCAAGCCCTCGCTCGCCGCCATCGAAAAGTGCGAGGGCGACTGGGCCCGCGCGCAATCCGGCGACCGCTGGGGCGTGATCGGCCGCGACGGCAAATGGCGCATCAAGCCCGACTACGAAGGCGCGTACCGGCTGGACTACCTCGGCCAGGGCTACATGCTGACCGAGGAAGCCAAGCCGGCCGGGCAGTCCGATGCCTACGACAGCTTCTACCGCCTGCACCACCTGCCCTCCGGCAAGGCCTCGCCGCTGCTGCGCGGCAAGCCCCAGGCGCTGGAGGGCGGCCGCCAGATGGGCCTGCTGGCCGACGGCGGCACCATGCTGTTCGACACGCGCGGCGGTTCGGTCCGCCTGTTCCAGGGCAAGCCCGAGAACCAGCGCCAGTTCGGCGACTGGATCTCGCTCAGCTACGACGACCGCAAGGGCGCCATCGACGCGCGCGGCAATATGAAGATCGCCGCCGAGAACGGCGAATTCAATCCCTTCTTCGTGCAGCCCGATGGCCTGGCGCGCGTCAATACCCCGCAGGGCTATCGCCTGATGGACCAGAACGGCGCCATCGTGCAGGCCAGGCTGGGCGACGCCATGCCGCTGGCCTCGATGCAGCGGCTGGTGGTCGAGGACCGCGACGGCTCGCGCAGCGTGATGGTGGACATGCAGGGCCGCGAGATCGCGCGCTTCAACAAGACCTATAGCGTGGACGCGTCCACCGCCAGCGAAGGCGTGGTGGTATACGAAGGCGACAACGGCCGCCATGGGTTCGTCAATGCCGAGGGCAAGCGCGTCGTGGGCCCGTACTTCAACAAGCTGGGCCCGCTGCGCGACGGCCTGGCGCGGGCGCGGCGCGAGCAGCGCAGCGGCAAGCTGTACGGCTACATCGACCTCACCGGCCGCTACGCCATCGCGCCCGCGTTCGCCTGGGCCGACGATTTCCGCGAGGGCCGCGCCCTGGCGCGGCGTGGCGACCAGCTCATGTACATCGACCCGCGCGGCCAGGCCGCCGCCTCGTTCTCGCTGGTCTGCGGCGCCGTCGTCATCCGGGACGCGCAGCAGCGCGTGACCTGGCCGGCCAAGCCGCTCTCCTGCCCCGACGCCGCCGGCCTGCAATACGCGCCGGCCACCGAAACCGCCCAAGCCGGACAGTCATGACCTTACGCCTGATTCCCCTCACCCGCCTGGCCTGCGCCGTCGCCGTGCTGGGCCTGCCCCTGGCCGCGCAGGCGCAGCAGTACTGGCACGCGTCCTGCGCCTACGACGCGCCCAGCCCGCTGGCGACGGGCGGCTTCTACGATGGCGAGAGCGACGCCGTCAGCGGTTGCATCCGTTCCATTTCCGAAGGCCGCGCCGCCGTGCTGCTGCCTTCCGCCCTGCGCTCGATCAAGCGCGTGCCGACCGACACCTCGCTGCGCGGACATGCCTGGGGCTTCCTGGACGGCCAGGGCCGCCTCGCGGTCAAGCCGATCTTCGACCAGGTCGGCGATTTCCATCACGGGCTGGCCGCCGTGCAGTGGCAAGGCAAGTGGGGCTATATCGACGCCCGCGGCCGCATGGCCATCGCGCCGCGCTTCGACGAAGTTTCCGATTTCGTCGAGGCCGGGCTGGCGATCGTCACGCTGGACGGCAAGCGCCAGATCATCGACCGCCAGGGCAAGCCGACCGGCGACGCGCTCGACGCGTCCGTGGACAACGCGCAGTTGTCGGACGGCCTGCCCGCGCGGCTGATCGTGCGCTACCGCCCCGAGTACCAGGCGCCCGACGGCACCCGGCGCTACGACGAGCCGGGCCGGCGCATTACCGGCGCCTACGGCAAGGACCTGCTGATCGCCGCCACCGAGCGCGGCGAATACGGGCTCTTGAACGACAAGTGGGAATGGGTGGTCGAACCGCGCTACGAGGAAATCACGGTCCAGTCCGACTGGACGCTGGCCGTCGCCCAGGGCCGCGAGGAAGTCGTGCTGCTGGACGCCAAGGGCGAGGCCATAGGTGCAGGCAAGGGCTATCGCAGCCTGGCGCCGATGGGCGCCTTCTGGCTGGCCGAGTTGCGGCGCGGCAGCTACGAGCTGCTGGACGCGAAGGGCCAGCGCCTGGGCAACATCGACGAACGCCAATCGCGCCGCATCGAACCAATAGGCAAGGCGCTGCTGTCCATGAGCGGCGACACCGCGAAGCTGTGGGTGCCTGGCAGGACCGAGGCGGTGACGCTGGGCAAGGATCTGGCCACGCCGCGCCAGACGCAAGGCTATGCGCTGTTCCTGAGCGAAGCGCGCCGGCCGCTCGGCCTGCTGACGCCAGGCGGCGGCTGGGTCGACGGCGCCGCCCTGCCCGCCACCGTCGGCCAGATCGATGGCTTCGACGAAGTCCACGGCCGTCTGTGGCTGCACGACGCCGACGGCAAGCTGCTGGCCGTGTTCAATCCCGATGGCAAGCCGGCGCTGGACGCCGCCGCGCTGGCAGCGCTGAGCGAGCAGCCCATGCGCGCCTTGCGCCACGCCGGACCGGACGCGCCGCTGGCCCTGCTGACGCAGGGCCACTGCCAATGCGAGGAGGCGCGCGCCGGCCTGGTGCTGGCCGACGGCACCATCGTGACCGACCCATCCTGGGAATCGGTGGCCTCGCTGGACGAATCCGAAGACGAGTATGGCGGCGACGAGGACGGCGACAAGCCGGCCGCGAACGACATGCGCTTTGTCGCCCGCACCGAGGCCGGCATGCGCTTGCTCGACGCGCGCGGCAAGCCCATGGACCTGCCTCCGCAGCAACACATCGGCCAGTTCCGCCACGGCTACGCACTGGCCTATGCCCAGGGCGCCGCGCGCATCGTGGACCGCGCCGGCAAGCTGTACGAACTGCCCGATTTCTTCGAGGCCGAAGTAGCCGGCCCGGGCCTGGTGCGCTTCCTGAACACCGCCGCCGAGGGCGATCCCTGGGGCCTGTACGACTTCATCGCCGGCAAGGAGGTCTCGCCGCCGGCGTTCCAGCGCATCGGCATGTTCCGCGATGGCCGCGCCGAGGCCGCGCTGGGCGAGAACCGCGCCGGCATCATCGACACGCAGGGCAAGTGGATCGTGCCGCCCGAGTACCGCGAGGCGCGCCCGGAGGTCGGCGACCTGTGGCAGCTGCGCCAGGCCGGCGCGCAGACAGAAGAATACCTACGCCCGTCCGCGCTGGCGTCCCGCGACGGCCGCGTGCTCACGCCCTTCGCCGCGCATCTGGAGGTGGCGCAGGACGCGTCCGGCGGCTACATGGCCCGGACCAACCAGCGCCTGTGGCAGATCTCGCGCGACACGACGTCGGTCCGGGAAATCTCCGACGCCGACATCACGCCGCTGGGCGGCTGGCTGGGCATCCAGCGCAGCGACCGGCTCGGCTACGTAGACAGCTCGGGAAGCTGGCAGATCGCGCCCGAGCGCCTGGGCGGTTCCGTCTTCCACGGCTCGCCGGCGCGCGCGCTGCGCCTGGGCCACCAGGAAGGCCAGGAAGACCGCCTGGTCGACACGCAGGGCAATACCGTGGCCACGCTGCCGGTCGGCGACTGGAGCTGGCCGACTGGCTCGGACTGGCTGATCCGGCAGCGCCACGTGGCCAACCAGGGCATGGTCACGGACTACTTCGACACCGACGGCAAGCCCAAGCTCAGCGCCGTGCCGGGCCGGGTCGGCGCTTACTCCGAAGGCCGCGCGGTGAAAGCGCTGGCCAACGGCCAGGCGCGCGCGGTCAACGAGCAGGGCAAGCACGTCGGCCCGGTCTACGACGAGCTGTGGCAGCGCCGCGACGGCTTGGCGGTGGCGCGCGTGGACCAGCACTACGGCTACGTTGACGGCCAGGGCAAGCTGGCCATCCCCGCCACGTATGCCCGCGCCTCCACGTTCCAGGACCAGCGCGCGGTGGCATCGACCGACGCGGCCTCCCTGCTGATCGACACGCGCGGCGACATGCTGGCCTCGGTTGGCATGGAGTGCGGCATGCGTACCCTGCGCAATGCGCGCGGCCAGCGCCTGTGGCCGCTGAGCCTGCCGCCGCGCTGCCCGGCCGAACCGACGGGGGAATAAGGCAACGGCGGCGGGAGTGTTTTCGCCGCCGTTGCTTCATTCTCTCCCCCTCGCGGCCGAACGTTCGCCCGACCGTGAACTCCCGTCATCGAGTCTGAGACTGTTCTCAATCTCTTGTTTAATCGATTGAAACGCAACCACTATCATCATTTTCAATCACATGCTGGTCCCCAACGCGGGCTAAAACCAACTCAGATGAAAGGTGGGACATGAGGGTGGCACCCAAGGGGCGTACGGCGTACGTTCATCTTCCATCGACAGACGGGGCGGATCAGAGAGCCGCATAGCGCGGACGCTCACGCGACTTTTTCATGACAAAATCGCCTTCCACTCGAAACGCACAGGAAGAGCATCGCGACCGAATGACCCACGAAGGCTTAGCTGACGTGGATGCTGATCGCGTCATCGACCACCACGCCGTGCGAGCATGGGCAGAGCGTCTGACTGCAAGCCAGCCGTTGCCTAACTTCCCGCCCTACACCCGATCCAGCTCCAGATAACGCCGGGTCTGCACGATCTCCTCGCGCTCCTTGAAGCTGGCCAGCCGCTCGGCCAGCCCGCTGCTGTCCCCGTGCTTGCGGATCTCGGCCAGCGTCGCCTGCATGGCGTGGATGGCGGCGCGCTGCAGGTCCGAGGGGATGATGGACAGGTGATAGCCCATCGCTTCCAGCTCGGGCAGCGGCACCAGCGGCGTCTTGCCGCCGTAGAACATGTTGATGAGCTTCAGGCCCGGCAGGCGCTGCGCGATGGCGCGGATCTGCTCCAGCGTTTCGGGCGCCTCGACGAAGATCATGTCGGCGCCGGCCTCGATATAGCGTTCGGCGCGCGCGATGGCGGCATCGAAACCTTCCACAGCGATGGCGTCGGTGCGCGCGATGACCAGCGCGTCGTCGTCGGACAGCGTCTGGCGCGCGATGCGGATCTTGCGGCACATTTCCCCGGCGTCGATCAGGCTCTTGTCGTCCAGGTGGCCGCAGCGCTTGGGAAAGGACTGATCCTCGATATGGAAGGCGGCCACGCCGGCGCGCTCCATCGCGCGCACGGTGCGCTCCACGTTGGCCGAGCCGCCAAAGCCGGTGTCGGCATCGGCCACCACCGGCAGACCGCCGGCGTCGACGATCTTCTCGACGCGGTCCATCACTTCGCTGAAGCTGAGCAGACCGATGTCGGGATAGCCGGCGGCGCGGGCGATGGCGCCGCCGCTGGCGTAGACCGCGTCGAAGCCCGCGGCTTCCACCAAGCGGGCGGACAGGCCGTCGTAGGCGCCGGGGGCGGCGACGATGCCGCGCGACAGCAGTTCGCGCAAGCGGGTGCTGGCTTTCATGATGAATCCTTGGAAGATGAACGATGGCTCATCTTCGCCGGCTCGAACTAGAATGTCCAATATATGGGAAATTGATAACTAGAATTTAAAAGGTATCAATATGGAATTGCGGCATCTGCGCTATTTCGTCGCCACCGCCGAAGCCCAGCACTTCACGCAGGCCGCCGAGCAGCTGGGCATGGCGCAGCCGCCGCTGTCGCAGCAGATCCGCCAGCTGGAAGCAGAGGTTGGCACGCCGCTGTTCGACCGCAAGGGCCGCGGCGTGCGGCTGAACGATGCCGGACGCGCCTTCCTGACCTGCGCCCAGGACATCCTGCAACGCGCCGACGCGGCGCTGCAGACCGCCCGGCGCGCGGCGCGCGGCGAGGTGGGCGAGCTGACGCTGGGCTTCACCGAAAGCGCCTCGTTCAATGCCGTGGTGACCGAGCTGATCCGCCAGTACCGGCAGCGCTACCCGGATGTGGAAATGACGCTGACCCAGGGCGACAGCGAAACCCTGGTCGCGCAGCTGCGCGAGGGCGCGCTCGACGCGGCCTTCGTGCGGCCGCCCTTCGCGCTGGACGGCGGCTTGGCCTTCGCCCACCTGGACGAAGAGCCGTTGATGGTGGCGCTGCCGCTGGGCCATGCGCTGGCGCGGCGCAAGCGGCTGGCGCCGGCCGATCTGGCGCAGGAACGCTTCATTCTGTATTCGCGCAAGTCCGGCTACGGTCTCAGCGCCGACATCATGGCGGCCTGCCGCCAGCATGGGCTCAATCCCCTGATCGGCCAGCGCGCGCCGCAGCTGTCGTCGGCGGTGAACCTGGTGGCCGCCGGCATGGGCGTGGCCATCGTGCCGGCGTCGCTGCGCCATCTGCGGCCGGACGGCGTGGCCTGCCGTCCCTTCGCGCTGGACTGGCCGCGCGCGGTATTGGGGCTGGCCCTGCGCGAGGACGCGGGCGGGCGGGCCGCCAACCTGCTGCGGCTGGCGCGGGAACGGGACGGCGCGGCGGTGCAACCGCGTTGAAGCGAGATTGAAAAAGCCGCCGCAGCGTTCAGACGCGCGCGGCGGCCGCGGCGCCAGCCACTGTCGGGATGAGCAAGACTCAGTCGTCGTGCGACTCGTGCACGGCCGCGACGCCGCGCTTCCAGTAGCTGGCCGCGCGGATGCGGCGCTTGTCCACGCCATGCTGGCCCACCATGATCTCGCGCAGCGCCTTGGCGGTGGCAGACTCCGCCGCCACCCAGACATAGCCCTCGCCTTCCGGCAGCTTCAGCTCGCGCGCGGCTTCCAGCAACAGGGTGCTGTAGCCGGCCGCCACGCCGTTGCGATGCAGCCAGCGTACCGAGGCCCGCGCGCGCGTGTCCAGCGCGATTTCATTGTCCGCATCCGGCACTTCGATCAGCGCGATGACCTGCGCGGACGCGGGCAATTCCTCGATCCGCCGGGAAATCGCGGGCAAGGCGGTCTCGTCGCCGATCAGCACATGCCAGTCGAAGCCCATCCGCACCACGAAGGAACCGCGCGGGCCGCCGATACCCAGCACCTGGCCGGGCGCGGCGCGCTCGGCCCAGGTCGATGCGGGACCGTCGCCGTGCATCACGAAGTCGATGACCAGTTCCTGGCGTGCCGCGTCGAAATAGCGCGGCGTGTAGTCGCGCGCCTGCGGGCGCGGCGCGTCGTCGGGAAACTTGATGCCGTCGGGCGTGACGCTGGGCAGGACCAGCGGCTGCGACGGATCGGACGGAAAGAACAGCTTGACGTGATCGTCGAAGGACGGCGACACGAAGTCCTGCAGGTCGGCCCCGGTGAAGGTGACGCGGGCCATCAGCCCGGCCACGCGCTCCACGCGGGACACGATGAGCATGCGCATTTTCAGGTGATGGCGCACACGCTCGACAGATAGATCGCTACGGCTCATGAATGCTCCGGACAGGAAAACGGGGAATCAATCGCGGGACTTGCCCGTGATGGCTTCGGTGGCGCGGCGCAGGATGTCGGCGATGCGGCGCTGTTCGGCCGGCTTGGCGTCGGTGCTGTCCAGCAGGGCGCGCTTGAGCGCGCTGCGGGCCTGCACGAACTCCGGCACCCAGCCGGTGGCGCGGTCCTCGCCCTCGGGGCCCAGGTCTGGCGGCTGGCCGCTCCAGGCCTGGCGCATCCAATCCATCTTGCGCGCGATGTGCTTGAACTTGTTGAACTGCACCGACAGGCGGTCGCGGTTGGCGTCGAGGTATGCGCGACCCGGCACGGCCAGGCTGTAGCGCTTCTTGGCGCCGTCCTGCTCCACGGTGGCGTAGCCCAGCTCTTCCAGGTACGTCAGCGCGGGATACACCATGCCGGGGCTGGGCGTGTAGAAGCCGTTGCTCAGCGTGCCCAGCGCCTTGATAAGCTCGTAACCGTGGCTGGGATTCTGCTCCAGCAGGCCCAGCAGCATCAGTTGCAGGTCTTCGGCCGACACGCGGCGTCCGCGCGTCCAGCCACGGCCGTCGCCGCCGAAATCGTCGTCGGCATCGCCGCCGCGACCGCCAGGGCCGCCCGGCATCCAGCCGCCACCGCTGGCATGGCGCGCGTGCCGGCCGCGCATGCCGTGGTCTTCGTGGCGGCCGTGGTGTTCGTGATAACCGTGGCCTTCGTGATGGGCGTGACGTTCATGGTCGCCGTGATGGCCCTGGTGTTCATGATGACCGTGATGGCCTTGATGGCCGTGGCGATGGGAGTGCTCGTTCCAGTCACCGCAGAACGCGCCGACGGAACGGTCGTGTCGTTCGGCGTGGCGGCCGTCGCGGTGGAACATGGCATGGTCGCGGCGATCGCCGCGGTGCCCGCCGTGGGCGTCGCGGCGCATCTGGCGCGCGGCGCGCGCAAAGGCGACAAGGAATTCGGTGTGGCGCATGGGGGCCTCTCTTGGTTAGTCTTTAGATATATCTAAAGATATATATCGAAAGATACACCTCGGCCTTTCCCGCCGTCAACCTCCGCGTTCGCGCACCCCCAGCGCGATCCCCCCCACGATCAGCCCCATGCCGGCCAGCAGCGCGCCGCCCAGGGGCTCGCCCAGCACCGCCGCCGAGCACAGCAGGCCGAACACGGGCACGCCCAGCAGGCCGATGGATGTGACGCCGGCCGGCAAGGAGCGGTTGACGTTCACCGCCGCCCAATACGCCACGGCGATGCCGAACACCCCGCCGTAGCCGAGCAGCCACGCGAGGTCCGCGCCCCAGATCACGCGCGGCGCGCCTTCCCTCGCCCAGGCCACCGCCGACAACACCACGGTCGCCAGCAGCGCCTGCCAGAAGGCCAGCTCGAACGGCGGCGTCACCCAGCGGTGGGCGCGCACATAGACGATGTTGGCGGCCCAGCACAGCGCCGCGAGCAGCACCAGCGCATTGCCGAAGATGGCCGCGCGGTCGCTCCAGTCGAATGCCAGCGGATTGAAGATCAGGACCAGGCCGGCCAGCCCCAGCAGCAGCCCGGCGCGGCGGCCCGGTCCGATCGGTTCGCCCAGGAACAGCCGCGCGGCCGGGATGACCCAGAGCGGCGTGGTGTAGGCCAGCACCACCGAGCGTCCGGCCGGCACATGCTGCAATCCCAGGCTCACCAGCGCGGCGAACGCGCCCATGTGCAACAGCCCCACGCTCAGGATCACGGGAATGTCGGCACGCACCGGCCAGGCCACGCGGCGCAGCGCCAGCCCCAATAGCAGCAAGGCCACGGCGCCGACGGCGCTGCGCGCGGCCACCGCCCACAAGGGCGTCATGTATTGCAGCAGCAGCTTGCTGACGACCCAGGTGAAGCCCCAGGCCAGCACCACCACGGCCAGCAGCGCCAGCGCCTGGCGCCGGGAAAGCGAATCCTTGCTCATTTTCTGCGGCGCCACGCGGCGCGTTGCGGACAAGCCCAGACTATAGGAGCCGGGCGCGCCGCCGCCGTAGCGCCACGCCGCGCCTATTCTCTGGAGCCACGCGCGGCGGGCCGGCGCGCCAGCCATTTCGCGGCCTCGGCCGCCCTGGCATCGTCGGGCGCCGGTGCGTACACCACCAGGCTCAGGTGCCGGTTCTCGTCCACGGTCAGCGTGGCGTGCTCGAAGGCCACCTCGCCCAGCGCGCCCAGGTTCAGGCTGCGCAGGCCCAGGCAGGAACCATGCACATCGTGCTCGCGCCACCAGGCCTTGAAGTCCGGCGATACGCGCTCCAGCTCCTCGACCAGCTCAACGATGTCGGGCACGTCGGAGGCGCTGGCGAAGCTGCGGCGAAAACTCGACAGCATGCGCGGCGCCTGCGCCTGCCAGTCCACGAAGACCTCGCGCATGTGCGGATCGACGAACAGCATCCACAGCAGGTTGCGGCGGCCCGGCGCCTGCGCCGAATAGCGGAATACCTTGTCCGCCGCCGCGTTCCAGGCCACCACGTCCCAGCGCAGGTTGAGGATGTAGGCGGGTCGGGCCGGCAGATCGTCCATCAGCCGGCGCAGCTGCGGCGGCACGGTACAGAGCGTGCGGCCGGGCTCGGCCGGCGGACGCTGGTGCGCCAGCAGGTACAGGTGGCGGCGCTCGGCCGCGTCCAGCTTCAATACCCGCGCCAGGTTGTCCAGGAAGCCGGCCGACACGCTGATGTTGCGGCCCTGCTCGAACCAGGTGTACCAGGCCAGGCCCACCCCGGCGAGCGCGGCCACTTCCTCGCGTCGCAGTCCCGGCGTGCGCCGCCGGCCGCCTGCCGGCAGGCCGAGTTCGGCGGGACTCAGGCGTTCGCGCCGCAGGCGCAGGAATTCGGACAGGTCGGCGCGGGTACGCGCCAGGCGCGGCGTGGTGGAAGCGGGGACCGCGGCGGTGTCGTTCATGGAAGCCTGACGCAAGGAACGCGCCGCTCGAACCCGCGCGGCGCGGGCGCGCGCAATGGCGCGGACCGTCTCGCCGCCGGGCCACCGGGCGCGTGCGCGGGAACAGAGGAGAACGGCCAGTCTATTGCCTGTAGTAACAGCATAAACAGCTAAATTGTATAAGCCTGAAGAGGCTCACAGAATAGCGCCGTTTCCTTCTGGATTTCATTGTTCCGGCGCCTCCATGACCACTTCCGCCCTTCCCTCTCCCTGCCCCGCCCGGGCCGCGCGTCCCGGCCGCCTGGGTCTGGCCGTGCTGCTGTCCGGCGGCTTCATCACCATCTTCGACCTGTTCGTGGTGAACATCGCCATCCCCAGCATGCAGCGCACGCTGGACGCGAGCTTCGCGCAGATCAACTTCATCATCGTGGCCTACGAGCTGGCCTATGGCGTGCTGCTGATCGCCGGCAGCCGGCTGGGCGACCGCCTGGGCCGGCGCCGGCTGTTCGTGTTGGGCATGCTGGGCTTCGCGCTGACCTCGGCGCTGTGCGGGCTGGCGCCGGACGCCAATGCGCTGATCTGCGCGCGCGCGCTGCAGGGCGTGGCGGCGGCCATGCTGTTCCCGCAGGTGTACGCGCTGATCCGCGTCAGCTACGACGGCCACGCGCGCCGCCGCGCGTTCGGCCTACTAGGCATGACGCTGGGGCTGGCGGCCATCGCCGGCCAGGTGCTGGGCGGCTGGATCGTGCACGCCGACCTGTTCGGCCTGTCCTGGCGCGTGATCTTCCTGGTCAATGTGCCGCTGGGCCTGGCCGCCTGGAAGCTGGCGCGCCATCTGCCGGAGTCGCGCGAGCCTTCGGCCTCGTCGATGGACTGGCCCGGTGCCGCGCTGGCCGGGCTGGGCCTGGGCCTGCTGATGCTGGCGCTGATCGAGGGCCCGGCGCGGCACTGGCCTGCCTGGACGCTGGCCAGCGCCATGCTGGCCGTGGCCGCGCTGGCATTGTTCGTGCGCGCGCAGCGCCGCATCGGCGCGGCCGGCGGCGCGCCGCTGGTGGACATGCCCCTGCTGACGCAGCCGCGCTTCGCCACCGGCTGCCTGCTGGTGCTGCTGGTGTTCTCGACGGCCGCCGCGCTGTTCCTGTGCTACGCGCTGCTGATGCAGACCGGGCTGGGCGTGGACGCGCTGACGGCGGGTTCCATCTTCGCGCCGGCCAGCGTGGGCTTCGTGGCCGGCTCGATGCTGGCGCCGCGACTGGTGGCGCGCCACGGCACGCCGGCCATCGCGCTGGCCGCGCTGCTCTATGGCGGCGCCACGGCGGCGCTGATGCTGCAGGTGGGTGCGGCCGGCGGAGCGCTGTCGCCCTGGTCGCTGGTGCCGGTGCTGGTGTGGCTGGGCGCGGCGCAGGGCGCGGTCAACACGCCGCTGGTGAACCTGACGCTGGGCCTGGTGCCGGACCATCAGGCCGGCATGGCCGCCGGCGTGGTGTCGACGTTGCAACAGGTGGGCGCGGCGCTGGGCGTGGCGGCCGCGGGCATGCTGTTCAGCGGCGCGCTGGAGGCCGGCGCTGGCGCGGCGGCCGGCGACCGCTATGCGCAGGCCTTCGCCAGCGCGCTGCAATTCAACGTGGCCGCCATTGCGCTGTCGGCGCTGCTGCTGTGGCGGCTGGGCCGGCGCGGCTGAGGCCGGGCTCAGCCCGCCAGCGGCACGCCCGGCTGGCTGGCCGAGCGCGTGCCGGGCAACGGGTGACAGGATTGCGGATGATAGGTGTGGACCAGCGACAGCTTGACGCGGTCACTGCTGTTGCCCTGGGCGGCGTGCAGCGTGCGACAGTGGAAGAACACCACATCGCCCGGCTCCAGGTCCGGGCAGACCGCGCGCGCGATCCAGGGCGCGTTCAGCGGCTCGTCGTCGCGGAAGAATTTCTTGGCGTCGAACTGGGCCGGCTGGAACGCCGCCGCATGCGAGCCGGGGATGAATGAAAGGCCGCCGTTGGCGCGCGTCTCGTGGCCCAGGGCAAGCCAGCAGGACACCAGATCGGTATCCGAGAACGACCAGTAGCGGATGTCCTGATGCCAGCCGGTCAGGCTGCCGTAGGCCGGATGCTTGGTCATGACGCAATTGTGGTGCACGGTGGACAGCACCGGCGTCTCGCCGAAATAGCGCGCCAGCCACTGGCCGATGGCCGGGTCCGTGGCCCATTGCGCGTACAGCGGGTCACGACCGTAGGCGGACAGCAGGCGGCGCACGGTCTGGCCGCCCTCGGCCTGGCGCGACTCGGGCGCGCCGGGATAGCGCAGGTCGGCTTCGTATTCGATCGGCGCGACGTGATCCCGCAAATGGCGCTCGGACAGCGCGCGCAAGGCGGCCACCCTGCCAGCGTCGGCGAAACCGCGCGCCACCACGAAGCCCTGCTCGCGCAGGACGGCTATCTGTTCATCTGTGGGCAACGCGGCCATCTCGATTCTCAAGGCAACACGGGCGTCCACGGGGCTCCGACAGCAAGCGGACGCAAGGGCGCTAGATTACTGCAAATCGCCCTGGGCAAGCCCGCGCTCCCGACGCGGGTTTCATCCGCCCCACAGCGCGGGCTTGTTGACCATCAGGTAGTAGGTCACGGCCATGGCGATGAAGGCCGGGTAGCCCAGCGCCTCCCAACGCCGCGCATACCGCGCGTACCGCTTGGGCAGCGCCCCCTGCGCCGCGTGCGCGTCGCGCGCCATGGCCGCCATGCGCAGCTGCAGCCAGACCACCGGCAGCCAGCAGGCGCCCGCCAGCGCGTACAGGCCGATGGACAGCGCCAGCCAGGGCGTCGTCGGCGACCAGCCCGCCATATGCGCCAGCGCGATGCCCGAGATCGGCTGGATGATCACGCAGGGCGTGGTGAACCACCAGTCGGCACGCACCACCAGCCGGCTGACGACGGCCTGGGCAGCGACGTTGCCGCTGCGGTTGGTGAAGAACATGTAGAAGGCCGACCCCAACCCCGTGCCCACCATCAGCACGCTGGACACGATATGCACGGACTTGAGCAACAGATAGGCATTCATGCGAGCTCCTTCTTCTTGGCGTGGGCCGACATCAGGTGCAGCAGCATCGCCGCGATCGGCAGGTTCTTAAGCAACGGCCCGAGCGGATGCAGCCACAGCGCGGGCTGCAGGACGCTGGCCGTCACGGTCATCGCCAGCATCAGCGCCAGCGCGGCCAGATAGCTGGAGCGGCCGGGCCGCAGCCAAAGCGCCAGGCCCACGGCCAGGTCGGCCAGCAGGCCGCTCCAGACCAGCAGGGCCTGCCAGTGCGTGTCGAGGATGCCGGCGTCGGCCAGCAACCGTGCGCTCAAGCCTTTGTGTTCCAGTGCGCTGACGAGCGCCGTGCCCAGCCAGACGACGACCAGGCTGGCATGCATGAGGCGCTGGCCACAGGGGACGGTATTTACGGCGGACAAAGCCATGCGACGGTTTCCGTTCAGTCGCGGCGCAGCGTGGCCAGCAGCTGTCCGGGCGCGACGCCCGGTCGGCCCAACCAGCGCTCCAGGGCGGCCGGATCGGTGACGTTGTCGCTTTCCAGCAGCGCCAGCGTTTCGCTGCACCAGGGAGACCACGGCAACCCGTCGCCGGCGCGCGCGCTGGCCCGGCTCAGCCAGCCGGGCAGCGCGCCGACGCAGGCCGGCCTGTGACCCATCTGCGCGCGCAGGCTGGCGATCAGGTCCGCCAGCGGCAAGGCCTCGGGCCCGCCGATCTCGACCAGGCCCGACGGCGCATCCGAACCCGCCACGCGCGCCACCGCGTCGGCCAGGTCGCGCACGGCCACGGGCTGCACGCGCGCTTGCAGCACCGCGCGCGGCAGCAGCAGGGCCGGCAGGCGCGCCAGGGCCAGGAACAGCTGGCTGCTGGCGCCGCCGGCGCCGAACACCACGCTGGGACGCAGCACGCAGCCGTTCAACCGCCCCTGCTCCGTCAGCGCCAGCAGATGCTCGTCGGCGGCACGCTTGGTGCTGGCGTAGCGCGTGGCGCTGTGCGCGATGCCCAGGGCCGAGATCTGCACCACCCGCCGCACGCCCGCCGCCGCGCAGGCGTCGAACAGCGCGATGGGGGCGTCGGCATGCATGGCTTGCAGCGGCCGGCCGGCGCTGTCGCGCAGCACGCCCACGGCGTTGATCACGGCGTCGATGCCGGCCAGATGCGGCAGCCAGGCCTCGGCCGTGAGCGCCTTGGAAAAATCCAGCGGGGGCGCCGTGCGGCGGCTGCGCTGCACGGGCTCATGGCCCGCCTGCTTCAGGCTGTCGACGATATGGCGGCCAATGAACCCCGTGCCGCCGCAGACCAGGATACGCATGATGACCTCACATTTCTCTGATTACAGAAATATCCGCTCAGCGTTTGCGCTTGGGGGCGGCCGTGGGCGGCTGCCCGGAACGGATGAAGCGTTGCACGCTGGCGCCCAGGCGCAACACCTTGTCCAGCGTCGAGGGGGACAGGCGCAGCATCTCGTCGGTCCAGATGCCCAGCGATTCCATCAGGCGCAATGTCTCGTGCACGCGGTCCTGGGTGTCGGGCGATTCCTCCTCGAAGCCGGGCTCGGCGATCAGGTCGCGCAGCATCTGCGAGGTGGGATCGAATTCGCGCTGCTTGCGCTCGCGCACGATGGTGCGCAGCAGTTCCCAGACGTCGGCGGAGGTGTCGAAGTAGTCGCGCCGGTCGCCGGGTCGGCGGCTGCTGCGGATCAGCCCCCAGTTCAGCAATTCCTTGAGGCTGTTGCTGACATTGGAGCGCGCGGCGTTCAGGGTGTCGGCGATTTCCTCGGCGTTCAGCGGCCTGCCGTGGAAAAAGAGCAGCGCGTGGATCTGCGCGACCGTCCGGTTCACGCCCCAGCTGTTGCCCATGTCTCCCCAGTGGAGAATGAAGCGTTGTGCGATGGGAGTCAGTTTCATGACTCCAGTGTCGAGGCGCCTGAAATTTCTGTCAAGACAGAAATTTCAATTTCTTGTGACGCGCAGGCGTGGCGGCCGTCGGCCGCGCCGGATGACTTACTTGCCGGCGGCGGCGTCGCGCTCCTGTTCCTCGTGGTGCACCCATTCGCGCCACACGGCCACCAGCAGCGCCATCAGCACCGGGCCGACGAACAGGCCCACGATGCCCATGGTCTTGACCCCGCCCACCAGGCCGAAGAAAGTCGGCAGGAACGGCAGCTTGACCGGCCCGCCCACCAGGCGCGGACGCAGGGTCTTGTCGACGATGAACAGCTCCACGCTGCCCCAGACCATCAGCGCGATGCCGGCGACCATGTGGCCGGAACCGACCAGGTACAGCGACACCAGCGTGAAGGACAGCGGCGCGCCGCCGGGGATCAGCGCCATGAAGCCGGTCACCACGCCCAGCAGCACCGGCGACGGCACGCCCGCGATCCAGTAGGCCACGCCCAGCACCACGCCCTCGCCCAGGGCGATCAGGCCCATGCCGGTGACGGTGGAGTTGATGGTGGCCGGCACCACGCGCGAGAAGCGCTGCCAGCGCGCCGGCAGGATGCGTTCGCCCAGCACGTCCAGCTGGGCCACCATGCGATTGCCGTCCTTGTAGACGAAGAACAGCGTGATCAGCATGAACAGCACGGTCAGCAGCAGCTGGAACACATTGCCAGTGGCGGCCAGCACCATGCGGTAGATGTTGCCCAGATGTTCGCCGCTGACGGCCTCGACCAGCGCGCCCAGCGCGTGGGGCTGGCCGATGTAGGCCTGCCAGTATTCCCCCAGCCGCTCGCCCAGCACCGGCATGGACGTGATCCAGGCGGGCACGTCGACGCCATGGCGGTTGGCCGCGATGGCCCAGGCGAAGAAGGAGCTGGCTTCCTTGATGGCGTAGGACAGCGCCAGCGACAGCGGCACGACCAGCACCACGATGACCACCAGCAGCGCCAGCGTGGCCGCCAACGCGGTGCGTCCGCCGCAGCGCGTCACCAGGCGCTGGTAGACCGGCCAGCTGGCCAGGCCGATGATCAGCGCCGCCAGCGCGGGCACCAGGAAACCGCTGAGGAAATACGCTCCCGCCAACAGTACGAGCAACAAAAGCCCACGGGCGATCAGGTATGCGGGAAGAACAGGCTGCATGTATGCGTATCGGCAGAAAAGGCGTTACGGGCTTTGACTGTCGGACTATACAGACGTTTCACATCATGCGATGGACGCGAAGCCTGTAATTGCTACGGGGTTTCCCCAGGAAACGGGGACGGGCGGACGCGAAAGCGTCGGGGACGAAGTCCCGCGCCGCTCGGCGCGATGGCGGCCGGCCCTAAGCGGGCCGGCGCCATCGTCCGCCTACAGCGCGTATTCCGCCGCTTCCTCGCGGGCGCTGCGCCGGCCCAGCAGGGCCTCGGTCAGCGTGGCGCGGGCGGGCTCGGGCTGCGGCGCGGGCAACCGGGCCTTGGCCGCCTCGCTCTTGAAGACGCCGCAGGTGAGCGCGGCGGGATCGGTCTCGTCGCGGCCGCTCAACAGCGGGCAGCTGGCGAACAGCTCGGCCACCCAGTCGGCGAAGGCGCGCACCTTGGGCGAGAGCTGGCGGCTCTGCGGGTAGAGGATGGACATCGGCACGGCGCCGGGCTTCCACTGCGGCAGCACCTCGATCAGCTCGCCCGATTGCAGGTGCGGCAACGCCATGTAGCGCGGGGTCTGGATCAGGCCAAAGCCCTTCAGCCCGCAATCCAGGTAGGCCCCGGCCTCGTTCACCGCCACCGTGCCCTTCATTTCGACTTCCTGGTGCTTGTCGTCCACCTTGAAGTTCCAGGCGCAGTTGCGGCCGCTGCGGCTCATGAAGTAATGCACCGCGTGATGCCGGCCCAGTTCCTCGATGGTCTGCGGCATGCCGTGGCGCGAGATGTACGACGGCGACGCGCAGGTCACGGTCTGCAGCATGCCGATGCGGCGCGCCACCAGGCTGGAATCCTCCAGGTCGCCGGAGCGGATCACGCAGTCGACGGCTTCCTGCACCATGTCCACCGGCCGGTCGCCCAGGCCCAGCACCAGCTCGACGTCGGGGTACTTGTCGTGGAAATCGCACAATGACGGAATCAGGATCAGCCGGCCGATGCAGGTCGGCACGTCGATGCGCAGCCGCCCCTTCAGGCGCAACGCCGCTTCCTGGAAGCAGGCCTCGGTTTCCTCGACGTCGGCCAGAATGCGCACGCAGTGCTGGTAATAGCCGGCGCCGTCCGGCGTCAGACCGATGCGCCGCGTGGTGCGGTTCAGCAGACGCACGCCCAGCAGGCGTTCGAGGTTCTGGATGATGGTGGTGACGGTGGTGCGCGGAAGGGAAAGGCTGTCGGCCGCCCGGGTGAAGCTATTGGCGTCCACGACGCGCACGAACACCTGCATAGCCTGGAAACGGTCCATGTCGGCGTGCTCTGTAAAAGTCGGGGTGTGGGAAGCATAACCCGAAACCCGCCGGGATTAGTCGTTCTTGACGACTAGTGTTGCCGAAACAGACGGGTTTATCCGGCACCAGATAACACTCAGAATGGCAACCATCTTGAAGCGCCCGTGCCTCCCGGCACCGCCAGACGGGCACGTCAACCCTCAGCCTCCGCGTCCGCGCCCCGGCCAGCCCTAGCCAAGCTGCCAGCGCCGGACAGTCGACCCCGGTCGATGTTGCAACGCAACATAAATCGGAAGCCGAGGATTGCCGCGCCCAGGCGGCCCGCCGGCCGCCGCCGCCCGCCCCCGGCCTTTACGCGCGGACGCTTCGCTCCTCTCCTCACATCAAGGAACATCATGGTTTCGCGTAATCGTTTTGCTGTGCTCGCCGTTTTCGCAGCCGTCATCGCGGCCGGCGGCGGCTATGCCCTGTTTCGCGCGCCCGCCGGCGCCAATGCCGCCCAGGCCCAGACCGCGCCCGCCGCGCCCCAGGTCGACGTGGCCGAAGTGGTCAACAAGTCCATCGTCGACTGGCAGCGCTATTCCGGCCGCCTGGAAGCCATCGACCGGGTCGACATCCGCCCGCTGGTCTCCGGCACCCTGACCGCCGTGCACTTCCGGGACGGCACCATCGTCAAGAAGGGCGATGTGCTCTTCACCATCGACCCGCGCCCCTACGCGGCCGAGGTGGACCGCGCCGCCGCCGCCCTGACGGCGGCGCGCGCCCGCGCTTCCTACACCGCCAGCGAACTGGCGCGCGGCCAGCGCCTGCTGGGCGACAACGCCATCGCCCGCCGCGACTTCGAGGAAAAGCAGAACGCCGCCCGCGAAGCCGCCGCCAACCTGCAAGGCGCCCAGGCCGCGCTGGACTACGCCAGGCTGAACCTGGGCTACACCCGCATCGAGGCCCCGGTGGCCGGCCGCGTCTCGCGCGCCGAGGTCACGGTGGGCAACGTGGTCGCCGCCGGCGCCGCCTCGGTGCCGCTGACCACGCTGGTGTCGGTGTCCAAGATGTACGCATCGTTCGACGTGGACGAACAAACCTTCCTGAAGTACATCAACCCGGCCCGCAACGGCAAGGCCGGCAGCGTGCCGGTGGAACTGGGCCTGGCCAACGAGGACGGCTATTCGCGCACCGGCGTCGTGCAATCGGTGGACAACCGCCTGGACGCCACGTCCGGCACCATCCGCGTGCGCGCCGAGTTCGACAACGCCGACGGCTCGCTGCTGCCCGGTCTGTACGCCCGTATCCGCCTGGGCGGCACCGAGCCGCGCCAGGCCGTGCTGATCGACGAGAAGGCCATCGGCACCGACCAGGACAAGCGCTACGTGCTGGTGCTGGACGACAAGAACAACGCCGTCTACCGCCAGGTCAAGCTGGGCGCCAACCAGGACGGCCTGCGCGTGGTCGATTCCGGCCTCGCGGCCGGCGAGCGCATCGTCGTCAACGGCCTGCAGCGCATCCGCCCGGGCGACCCCGTGACGCCCACCGTCGTGCCCATGGCCTCGGCCCAGCGCAAGCCGGTCCAGACCGCATCGAACGCCGCGGCCTCGGTGAACTGAGCCGCCGCACCCGACGAGACCCCTCATGAACATCTCGAAATTCTTCATCGACCGGCCGATCTTCGCGGGCGTGCTGTCCGTGCTGGTGCTGCTGGCGGGCCTGCTGGCCATGTTCCAGCTGCCCATCTCCGAGTACCCGGAAGTCGTGCCGCCCTCGGTGGTGGTACGCGCCCAGTACCCCGGCGCCAACCCCAAGGTCATCGCCGAAACCGTCGCCTCGCCGCTGGAGGAATCCATCAACGGCGTGGAGAACATGCTCTACATGCAGTCGCAGGCCAACAGCGACGGCAACCTGACGCTGACCGTCAACTTCAAGCTGGGCGTGGACCCGGACAAGGCCCAGCAGCTGGTGCAGAACCGCGTCTCGCAGGCGCTGCCGCGCCTGCCGCCGGACGTGCAGCGCCTGGGCGTGACCACGGCCAAGAGCTCGCCCACGCTGACGCTGGTGGTGCACCTGATCTCGCCCAATGACCGCTACGACATCACCTACCTGCGCAACTACGCGATCCTGAACGTCAAGGACCGCCTGGCCCGCATCACGGGCGTGGGCGAAGTGACGGTGTGGGGTTCGGGCAACTACTCGATGCGCGTCTGGCTGGACCCGCAGAAGGTCGCGCAGCGCGGCATGACCGCCGGCGAAGTGATCAACGCCATCCGCGAGCAGAACGTGCAGGTTGCCGCCGGCGTGATCGGCGCCTCGCCCACGCTGGGCGACGTGCCGCTGCAGCTGAACGTGAACGCGCGCGGCCGCCTGCAGACCGAGGAGGAGTTCCGCGACATCATCCTGAAGACCTCGCCCGACGGCGCCGTGACGCACCTGTCCGACGTGGCGCGCGTGGAGCTGGACGCCCAGGAATACGGCCTGCGCTCGCTGCTGGACAACAAGCAGGCGGTGGGCATGGGCATCATGCAGTCGCCCGGCGCCAACGCGCTGGACGTGTCCACCAAGGTGCGCGCGGCCATGGCCGAGCTGGCCCAGGACTTTCCCCCGGGCGTGGAATACCGCATCGAGTACGACCCCACCCAGTTCGTCAGCGCCAGCATCGAGGCGGTGGTTCACACGCTGCTGGAAGCGATCGCGCTGGTGGTTCTGGTGGTGATCCTGTTCCTGCAGACCTGGCGCGCGTCCATCATCCCGCTGCTGGCCGTGCCGGTCTCCATCGTGGGCACTTTCGCGCTGCTCCTGGTCTTCGGCTATTCCATCAACGCGCTGTCGCTGTTCGGCATGGTGCTGGCCATCGGCATCGTGGTGGACGACGCCATCGTCGTGGTGGAAAACGTCGAGCGCAACATCGCCGCCGGGCTCACGCCGCGCGAGGCGACCTACCGCGCCATGCGGGAAGTGAGCGGCCCCATCATCGCCATCGCGCTGACGCTGTGCGCGGTGTTCGTGCCGCTGGCCTTCATGACCGGCCTGACCGGGCAGTTCTACAAGCAGTTCGCCATGACCATCGCCATTTCGACGGTGATCTCGGCGTTCAACTCGCTGACCCTGTCGCCGGCGCTGTCGGCCATCCTGCTCAAGGGCCACCATGAGAAGCCGGACTGGCTGACCCGTGGCATGAACCGCGTCTTCGGCCGCTTCTTCAACGGTTTCAACAACCTGTTCGGCCGCGCCTCGGAATCCTATGGCGTGGGCGTGTCCGGCGTGATCCGCCGCAAGGCCGGCGCCATGGGCGTGTACGCGCTGCTGGTGGCCGCCACCATCGGCGTATCGTACCTGGTGCCCGGCGGCTTCGTGCCCGCGCAGGACAAGCAGTACCTGATCGGCTTCACGCAGCTGCCCAACGGCGCCTCGCTGGACCGCACCGACGCGGTCATCCGACGCATGAGCGACATCGCCCTGAAGGAACCCGGCGTGCAGAGCGCCATCGCCTTCCCCGGCCTGTCGATCAACGGTTTCACCAACAGTTCCAGCGCCGGCATCGTGTTCGTGATGCTCAAGCCGTTCAACGAGCGCAAGGGCGCGGCGCTGTCGGGCAATGCCATCGCGGGCTCGCTGAACCAGAAGTTCGCCGCGATCCAGGACGCGTTCATCGCCGTGTTCCCGCCCCCGCCGGTGATGGGCCTGGGCACGCTGGGCGGCTTCAAGTTCCAGATCGAGGACCGCGGCGCCGCCGGCTATGCCGAGCTGGACAAGGCCAAGGCCGCCTTCCTGGCCAAGGCGCGCCAGGCGCCGGAACTGGGCCCGGCCTTCTCCAGCTACGAGATCAACGTGCCGCAGCTGGACGTGGACCTGGACCGCGTCAAGGCAAAGCAGCTGGGCGTGCCGGTGACGGAAGTGTTCGACACCATGCAGATCTACCTGGGCTCGATGTACGTGAACGACTTCAACCGCTTCGGCCGCGTCTTCCAGGTGCGGGCGCAGGCGGACGCGCCGTTCCGCGCCCATGCCGACGACATCCTGCAGCTGAAGACCCGCAACAACGCCGGTGACATGGTGCCGCTGTCGTCGCTGGTCACGGTCAAGCAGACCTTCGGCCCGGAAATGGTGGTGCGCTACAACGGCTACACCGCCGCCGACATCAACGGCGGCCCGGCGCCGGGCTACTCGTCCGATCAGGCCCAGGCCGCGGCCGAGCGCGTGGCCGCCGAGACGCTGCCGCGCGGCATGAAGCTGGAATGGACCGACCTGACCTACCAGCAGATCCTGGCGGGCAACGCCGGCCTGTGGGTGTTCCCCATCAGCGTGCTGCTGGTGTTCCTGGTGCTGGCCGCGCTGTACGAAAGCCTGACGCTGCCGCTGGCCGTAATCATGATCGTGCCCATGAGCATCCTGGCCGCGCTGACGGGCGTGTACCTGACCGGCAACGACAACAACATCTTCACCCAGATCGGGCTGATGGTGCTGGTGGGCCTGTCGGCCAAGAACGCGATCCTGATCGTGGAATTCGCCCGCGAGCTGGAGATGAACGGCCGCAGCCCGCTGGAGGCCGCCATCGAGGCCAGCCGCCTGCGCCTGCGCCCCATCCTGATGACGTCGATCGCCTTCATCATGGGCGTGGTGCCGCTGGTGCTGTCGTCCGGCGCCGGCTCGGAAATGCGCCACGCCATGGGCGTCGCCGTGTTCTTCGGCATGCTGGGCGTGACCCTGTTCGGCCTGTTCCTGACGCCGGTGTTCTACGTGCTGCTGCGCTCCATCGGCGGCAAGCAGCTGCATTCGGCGGCGCCGCATGAAGCGCCGGTCTGCGTGCCGCACATCGACCCGCACGCGCCGCCCGCCTCGCAGCACGGCGCCTGATCCGGCCATCGAACCAGGACTAGAGCCAGAAGCCAGCGCGTCCCGTCCAGCGGGGCGGGACGCGCCCTCAAGAGAATAGCCATCATGAAGAAAAGACTGATCCGCGGTTCCGCCCTGCTTGCCACGCTGCTCGTGCTGGCCGGCTGCGCGGTGGGACCGGACTACCAGCGGCCCGCGGCCGCCACCCCGGCTGCCTACAAGGAAGCCGCCCTGCCCGCCTCGGAAGCCGGCAGCTGGAAAACCGCCGAACCCGCCGAGCAAGCCCTGCGCGGCGAATGGTGGAAGCTGTTCGGCGACGAGGGCCTGAACCAGTTGCAGGAAGAAGCGCTGCGCGCCAACCAGAACCTGCAGGCCGCCGCCGCCCGCCTGACGCAGGCCCGCGCGCTGCAACGCGAGGCGCGCGCCGCCTTCTTCCCCAGCCTGGACGCCGCCTTCGGCCCCTCGCGCCAGCGCCCCTCGGCGGTGTCGCGCGGCCTGCCCGACGGCACGCCGACCAGCCCGTCGACCACCTGGCGCGCCCAGGCCAGCGTGGCCTACGAGGCCGACCTGTTCGGCCGCGTTTCGTCAACGGCCGACGCCGCCACCGCCGACGCGCAGCAGAGCGAGGCGCTGTACCGCTCGGTGCTGCTGGCGCTGCAGGCCGACGTCGCCACCACCTACTTCCTGGTGCGCGAGCAGGACGCCGAGGCGCAGCTCTACCGCCAGACGGTGCAGCTGCGCACCGAGACGCTGCAACTGATCCAGCGCCGCTATGACGCCGGCGACATCAGCGAGCTGGACCTGGCGCGCGCCAGGTCCGAGCTGGCGCAGGCGCAGTCCGAGGCGCTGGGCATCGACCGCCGCCGCGCCGCCGCCGAACACGCGCTGGCCGTGCTGCTGGGCCGCGCGCCGTCCGACTTCGCCATGCCGCCGCAGCCGCTGCAGAAGGTCGCGGTATCGGTGCCGGCCGGCCTGCCGTCCACGCTGCTGGAACGCCGCCCGGATATCGCCGCCGCCGAGCGCGCGATGGCCGCCGCCAATGCGCGCGTGGGCGCCGCCAAGTCGGCGTTCTTCCCGCGCCTGGACATCACCGGCGCGTTCGGCTACGAGTCGTCGGAGCTGGGCAATCTGTTCCAGTGGTCCAGCCGCACGTTCCTGCTGGGTCCGCTGGTGGGCGCGGCGCTGTCGATGCCGATCTTCGACGGCGGCCGCCGCCAGGCCGGCCTGGACCGCGCCCGCGCGGTCTACGAGGAAGACGTGGCGCTGTACCGGCAGACGGTGCTGAATGCGTTCCGCGAGGTCGAGGACAATCTGGCGAACCTGCGGATTCTGGCGGACCAGACGCGGGCGCAGGACGCGGCCGTGGAGTCGGCGGCGCGGGCGGCGAAGCTGTCGCACACGCAGTATCGGGAGGGGGCGATCAACTATCTGGATGTGATCGAGGCGGATCGCAGCGTGTTGCTGCAGCAGCGGGTGTCGGTGCAGCTGAGCGGGGAGCAGGCTCGGTCTGCCGTGGGGTTGATTCGGGCGTTGGGTGGAGGATGGGGGAATCCTGTGCCTGGGGCTGGGGCTGGGCAGGTGGCTGTTAAGTAGGAGGCCTTTTGCGGGGGCGGGTGCTCGGTGTGCTCGGTGTGCTCGCTGCCGTTGAATTGCGTGTTGTGCTTCGTGGTGTGTGTCGTTGCTGTCGCTTCTTGGGCCGCCCCTCGGGCGGGGCGGCGCGGCTGCTCGCGCCCACGATTGCGGTCCGGAGCCTTCGCTCCGGACTGCCCCGTTGTCATCCTCGTTGCCGCCTGCGGCGGCTGCCTTCGGATTCCCTCGGGCGCATCGAGGTTGCTCGCAGCCGCGCCGCCCCGCCCGAGGGGCTGCGAGTTTCGACGGATGTGGCGTTGCTGGAGCCGTGGTCGGGGGCGAGGTTTGCGTCGCCCGCAGAAACTGGCCGCGCGGGCGGCCAGTTTCTGCATACGTGGTGTCTTGCTTCGCCACGCAGCACTTCTCATTGGATTGGCTGAGATCAGCAAAAGTCAGACGAAGTGAACGTCGCCATCCCATGGTTTCGTGTCGTTCCTCCACTCAGGCCGCGCAGCTCGCGCCCGGACGTGTCTTGGCTGCCGCGCTGCCTGTGCAGGATCGAAGTGGACGACATGAATTGGACATGATCTAACTGGATTCGAGCGGATCACGCGTATTCGGCGAACCCGAGACAAACCCATTGCTCATCGCAATTGGCGATTCAATTGGTGACGATGTGACGCGGAGGTACTGACATGAACCAGCAGACAAAACAGGGGCTACACCCTTTGATCGCGCGGGAAGAAATTGTCTCCAGGCCGGGAGCAAAGGTCATCGTCACACGGATACACCTGACGCAAGCGGGACGAGAAGCCCTGACCAGTGGAAGCACGGGAATAGCCGCTGGTGTTTCGCTGAACGACTTGGCACTGCACAACAGGCGCAAGCTGGAACCCGCGTAGCAAATAACACGCGGCACTCCCCCAGCCTGCACACCAGCTCAACTCAACCCAGCCCTCCATATCAAATCTCCCATATGCACAAAAATGGCCGCCCGCGCGGCCTTTTTTGTGCGTCCCCGCAATATCTTCCAACGACCAGCCACGCCACAAAAGAACGCCAAGCACACTCACCGCCCCAGCGTCTTCGCGGCATTCAAATCCGCGAGCCTGGCGTGGCGAGGGCGCGGGGTGCGCGGGGCGTCGATGCGCCCGAGGGAATCCGAAGGCAGCCGCCGGCAGGCGGCAACGAGGATGACGAAGGGAAAGTCCGGAGCGAAGGCTCCGGACCGCAATCGTTGCCCCGCGCGCCCCGCGCCCTCGACGCGACGGGCGGCTGAAGAACTCAAAAGCACCCGCGACAAGCACACCGCCCACGCACACAGACAAGAACCAAAAACCCCGAAACGAGGCATACAATCCCCCACCATATGTCCACCATGCGCCTCTTCTACGCCCTCTGGCCCGCCCCCACCCTGGCCACTTCCCTGGCCAGCTGGGCCGAGCAAGCCCGCCCAGCCACCGGCGGCAGAATCATGCGCACCGAGACCCTGCACCTGACGCTCGCCTTCCTTGGCAACATCGACATGGAAACCGCCGAGGAACTGATCGACGCCACGCCCGTGCATCGCCTTGAACCCGGCGCCCTCACGCTCGACCAGTACGGCGTCTTCAACCGCCAGCGCATCCTCTGGGCCGGCCCCTCCCGCACCCCCGACGACCTGCAAGCCATCCACGATGGCCTGTGGCTCTGGCTGTCCGGCTACGGCGTGCAAGCGCCCGCGCAACCGTTCCGCCCCCACGTCACCCTGCTGCGCGACATCGACCCCGCCAAGGCCCCGGAAGCAGCCCCCGAATCGCTGACCTGGCACTACGACCGCATGGTGCTCGTCGCCTCCGAATCGCGGCAGGACGGCAGCCGCTACCGCGTCGTCGCCCAATCCCGCCCGCAACCCCACCCCCAGCCCGCCGACTGAGCGCTCTGGCACAATCTGCGGGTCGCAACGACCCGGGATCCCCATGATCATCCTGCTCGACCAAGACGGCGTGCTCGCCGACTTCGAACACGCCTTCATCGACGCCTGGCGCGCTCGCCATCCCGACATCGCGCCGGTGGCCTTCGACGACCGCAAGTCCTTTTACATCCGCGAGGACTACGCGCCCGAGCTGCGCGCCAAGGCCGAAGCCATCTACACCGCGCCCGGCTTCATCCGCAGCCTGCCGCCCGTGCCCGGCGCGCTGGACGCCGTCAAGGAACTGCTGGCGCTGGGCATGGACGTGCGCATCTGCACCTCGCCGCTGTCGCAATTCGAGAACTGCGTGGCCGAGAAATATCTATGGGTGGAAAAGCACCTGGGCCGCGACGCCACCAACCGGCTGGTGCTGACCAAGGACAAGACCCTGGTCCACGGCAACCTGCTGATCGACGACAAGCCCCACATCCAGGGCGCGGTCAAGCCGCGCTGGAAACACATCCTGTTCGACGCGCCCTACAACCGCGACGTGACCGACCGCCCCCGCATCACCTGGAGCAACTGGCGCAACGTGCTGGCGGGCGAGCTGTACGCGGCGGACGCTTAGCGCGCGGTTCCTCAGATGGGTCAGCCTGACGACTTTCGCCCTTGAATGTCAGGACCAGGCGCAAGCCACCACGGGTGAGCGCCACCAGATGCCGGCCCGGCAGGCCGGCATTTTTTCTGCCCGCTACCGGCCTGACACAGGCAAGCCCGCGCACGCGGCGACACGCGATCGCCCGAACGCAGCGAACGCCGAGAAATCTGGTAAACACCAATTGACAAGAAAATTAAATCTAACAATTAAATTCGGTCATTTAAGATTTTTCTTATTATTTTTCGTAGCACTCCTATCTAGTCTCAAGACTTTCCCTTTTCCCCGCAAACAGGCATGACGCGCACGAGAACCCGGCTGCGGTGGCATCGCCCGTGCCGGAACGCGCCCACCGCTGACGCGCCAGGAAAGTTCATACAAAGACAGGTAGGTAATTCAGATGGAATTTCAATTCCGCCAACGCCCGTTATCGCTACTGATCGGTTTCCTGCTGCTGCCCCCGGCATACGCCCAGCAAGACGCTGCCGCGACCGCGACTACGACCGCGCATCGCAATCCCGCGGAAGAAGCAACGCCGCACGACCTGGGTCCGCATTACGACCACACCTCGTGGGGAATGGCCGATGCCATCTCCAGCGATGGCAAGACGATTTTGGGACAAACCTGCGTGCTCACCGCGCCGGGATCGAACGAGTGCTGGTACCGCAGCATCGTCTGGACCGATGGTCTTGCCAACCCGACGCTCCTGGAAGCGCATGGCGGCAAGAACACCCATGCCGCAGCGGTATCCGCCGATGGCGGCATCATCGTCGGATACGGCCAACTACCGTCAGGCGCCATGGTGGCGACCGCCTGGATCAATGCCCCCACCTACACGGCGATCCAATTGCACCACGGCATCGACAACCTCGCCTCGGAAGCGACCGGAGTTTCCGCCGACGGCTCGGTGATCATCGGCAACGCGGCCGGATCGGACGCAAGCCTCCAGTCGTACCGCTACCAGGCGCTCTCGTGGAGCAATGGCTCGACCATGGCCACGCACCTCCAGGCGCTTCCAGGCGACTCGAACTCCACCGCCGATCTCATCTCCGCCGACGGCTCGGTCATCGCGGGATCCTCCTTCAGCGGTTTCGTGCAGCACGCCGTCACCTGGACCAATGGCTCCGCCACCGCGACCGACCTGGGCGTCAGCTACGGCCAGTCTTCCGGCGTGACCGGCATTTCCGCCAATGGCGCCGTCATCGTGGGCTGGTCCGGGCTATTCAATAACCACGACCGACAGGCCGTCTCCTGGACCAACGGCGCGACCTCCCCGACCAATCTGGGCATGCTCGAAGGCGGCACGGAATCCATCGCCACCGCCGTGTCCGCCGATGGTTCGGTGATTATTGGCGACGCCAATTTCGGCGCCAACCCGGACATCACGCACGCGGTGTCATGGAGCCAGGGCGCGACCACTCCCACGGATCTGGGATCGCTCCATGGATACGACTCCACCACCGCCACCGCCCTGTCCGCCAACGGCGCGGTCATTGTTGGCTCGTCATACTCGGACTATTCGGATACGCAGGCCGTGGCCTGGATCAATGGCGCCACGACGCCCACCGCCCTGGGTGCCCTGGGAGGCAACCATAGCGCAGCCACGGCCATCTCCGCCGACGGCACCGTCGTTGTCGGCACATCCCGACTCCCCGACGGCAATATGCATGCCGTCTTGTGGAAGCTCCCGGAGCCAACGCCGGATCCGGGAGATGGACCTGAACCTGAGCCCGAACCTGAACCTGAACCTGGACCGGCCCCCGGCGACGGCGACGACGACGGCATCCTCATGGTCGATGTGGACAATACCGTCCAGACCGTCGGCAGCCTGGCCAACGACACCTTCTCCACCTTTGAAACCCAGCGCCTGGCCCTGGGCCGCCTGCAACGCGGCTGTAGCGCCTTCACCCCTGGCAAGGCCTGCTACTCCCTCATGAATGACCTGGGCAAGGCCGGCTCGAACGCCCACGCGCTTTCCGGCGTCTCGCTCGGGTACGCATTCACCGAGCGTATCTCCGCCGGCGTCTCCTTGGCCACAGCCCTCGGGTCACCCCTGCCCGGCAGCCTGGACCGCAAGGGCGGCAGCCTGGGCGTCGGCCTCCATGCCCAATGGCAAGGCGGCAATGCCCGCAACCGCTGGTATCTGCGCGGCGCCGTCGCCGCCAATACCCAAGGCATCGAACGCACCCGCAAGGTCATGGACTACACCGAGGCCGGATCCGGCAACAGCCGCATCAAGGGCTGGGAAGCCTCGCTTGAGCTGGGTCGCACCCACGCCCTGAACCGCGCCGCTTCCCTGCGCTACTACGGCGGCCTGCGCCGCAGCGACCTGCGCATGGCCGGCTATACCGAGGACAACGCAGCCTTCCCCTTCACCTATGCCGACGCTTCCTACCGCCTGACCACCGCCTATGTCGGCGCCACCTACTCCAAACCCCTGTCGCCCAAGCTGACCTGGTCGCTCAACGCCGAGCTCGAACAGGATCTTTCCAGCCAAGGCCCTCGCGTCGTCGCCCGGGCCGAGCACGTCGGCAAACTCGACATCGGTTCGGACTTCACCCGTACCCGCGCGCGCCTGTCCAGCACCGCGTCCTATGCGCTGAACCCTAAATTGCGCATCGGCGTAACGCCCTACGTCGGGCGCACCGCCACCCGGGAAATCGATGTCGGCGTCACCGTGGGCATCAGCGGCACGTTCTGATCCCAGCCCCGATGGCCGGCGCGGACGGATGCTATCCAGCGGTCATGATTTGGATCTATCCTGTACGGCGACATGCCCTGTACAGGAGCGTTTCCATGAATCTGCATCGCCTGCTCAAGCAGCGGGAAGCCGACAAGAAACCCTTGCGCGTCGCGCTGCTGGGCGCCGGCAAGTTCGGTTCCATGTTCATGAGCCAGGCCGCGCGAACGCCCGGCCTGCGCCTGGTGGCGGTAGCCGACCTGTCGCCAGGACGGGCGCGCGCCGCGCTGACCCGCGTGGGCTGGCCGGCGGCCGCGCTCAACGCCGAGAGCACCGCCGACGCGCTCAAGAACGGCAAGGTCTATTTCACCGACGACACCGATGCCGTCATCGCCAGCCCCGACGTCGAGATCGTGGTCGATGCGACCGGCCAGGCGGCCGCCGGCATCGAGCACGTGCTGGCCTGCTGCGAACACGGCAAGCACATCATCATGGTCAACGTCGAGGCCGACGCGCTGGCCGGCCCGCTGCTGGCGCGCCGCGCGCGCGAGGCCGGCATCGTCTATTCGCTGGCCTACGGCGACCAGCCCGCGCTGATCTGCGAAATGGTCGACTGGGCGCGCGCCTGCGGCTTCGAGGTCATGGCCGCCGGCAAGGGCACCAAGTACCTGCCGGAATTCCATACTTCCACGCCCGACACGGTCTGGCCGTACTACGGCTTCACCGCCGAGATGGTGGCCGCCGGCGACTTCAATGCGCAGATGTTCAACAGCTTCCTGGATGGCACCAAGAGCGCCATCGAGATGGCCGCCGTGTCCAACGCCACCGGCCTGCAGCCCTCGCCGTCCGGCCTGCACTTCCCGCCCTGCGGCGTGGACGACCTGGCGCGCGTGCTGCGGCCGCGCGAGGACGGCGGCATCCTGCACCATCGCGGGCAGGTGGAAGTGGTGTCCTCGCTGGAGCGCGACGGCCGGCCGGTGTTCCGCGACCTGCGCTGGGGCGTGTACGTGACGCTGGCGGCCGACAGCGACTACGTGCGCCGCTGCTTCAAGGAATACGGACTGGTCACCGACCCCGGCGGCAACTACACCGCCATGTACAAGCCCCATCACCTGTTGGGCCTGGAGCTGGGCGTCAGCGTGGCCAGCGTCGGCCTGCGCCGCGAACCCACCGGCGCGCCGGCCGGCTGGCATGGCGACGTGGTGGCCACCGCCAAGCGCGACCTGCCCGCCGGACAGGCGCTGGACGGCGAAGGCGGCTACACGGTGTATGGCCGGCTGATGCCGGCGCGCGATTCGGTCGAGGAAGGCTACCTGCCGCTGGGCCTGTCGCACCAGGTCAAGCTCAAGCATGCCGTGCGTCAGTCGCAGCCGATACGCTGGCGCGATGTGGAGTACGACGAACAGTCCACGGCCCTGCGCTTCCGGCGGGAGATGGAGCAGATCTTCGCGTAGGACGAGCCTCGCGCCTCAAACCGGCGCCGGACGCTCCGCCTGGAACAGCCGCAGCCGATCCGCCGCATTGCGCAGATGCTGTTCCGCCGCTCGTCCGGCGGCATCAGGATCCCCCGCCTCGATGGCCGCGAAGATCGCCTGATGCTCGCTCTGCACCGCCGCCATGCGCTCGGTGTACATGCGCGCGGTGTTGTTGCGCGCGCTGCGGATCACGCGGCGCACATTGGCTTCCAGGTAGTCGTTCAGCGCCACCAGGTGCGGGTTGTGCGTGGCCTGCACGATGGCGAGGTGGAACTGGTAGTCCTCTTCGTCGCCCAGCTTGTCGTTGACCAGCGCGTATTCCATGCCGACCAGCGCCTGCTTCATCTTCTTCAGGTCCTGGTCGCCACGGCGCTGCGCGGCGTAGCGCGCCGCCGTCACCTCGATGGACAGCATCAGTTCCAGGATGTGTTCCAGCTCCTGGCTGTCGCCCGGCGCGGGCGCGGCGATGCGGAAGGCGTTCTTCTGGAAGTTGGGGTCCACGAACACGCCGCTGCCTTGCTGCGAGGTGACCAAGCCCTCGGACTTCAGGCGGGCCAGGGCCTCGCGCACCACGGCGCGGCTGACGGCGTAGATCTCGGTCAGCTGCTTCTCGGTGGGCAAGCGGTCGCCGGGCGCGAGCGCGCCCTGGCGGATCTGTTCGGCCAGGGCATCGGCCACTGACGCGGACAACGAACTGCGGGGCGCGGCGCGCGCGGAATCCTGATCTTGACTGGGCTGCATAGGGAAACGTGAAGATTCGGCGGCTCGCGGGACGGCCGCCTTGGGCTTATAGGAATGTCTCGACGTTCTGTTGCGGCGCACGCCTGCGAAAAGTATAGGGTTTGCCGGGATGCCGGGCGCCGCCGCACTGCACTTTACGCGATATAGATGCCCCCGTTCACCTGCATGACCTCGCCGGTCACGAAGGCCGCCAGCGGCGAGCACAGGAAGGCGATCGGGCCGGCGATCTCCTCGGCCGAGCCGAAGCGGCGCAGCGGCGTGCTGGCCAGCAGCTGGTCGCCCTTCTGGCCGATAAGGTCGTTGGTCATGGAGGTGGCGATGATGCCGGGCGCGACCGCGTTCACGCGCACCTTGGGCGCCAGCTCCAGCGCCAGGCTGCGGGTGAAGCTCTGCACCGCGCCCTTGGACGCCGAATAGGCGGCGTGCGCGTAGCTGCCGCGCTGGGCCGCCAGCGAGGTCAGCAGCACGATGGAGCCGTTCTCGCGCAGGTGGCGCTCGGCGGCGCGGCAGACGTAGAAGGTGCCGTCCAGGTTCACGCCCATCAGCTTTTTCCAGCCCTGGTCGGTGGTGTCGCGCACCAGGCTTTCCGGATAGATGCCGGCGCAGTGCACCAAGTGGTCCAGCCCGCCGAAGTCCTGCGCGGCCTGGGCCAGCGCCCGGTCACAGTCGGCAGAGGACGACACGTCCAGCGCGTAGGCGCGCACGCGCTCGCCGCCGGGATCCAGCTCGGCCGCCACCTGCGCCAGGCGCGCGCCGTCGATGTCGGTCAATGCCAGGCGCGCGCCGTGCGCGGCCATCAGCCTGGCCGTGGCCAGCCCGATGCCGTTGCCCGCGCCCGTGATGGCGATCACCTGCTGTTCGAATGAAATCATCTTGTCTCCGTCTGCTTGACACGGCAAAAACGCTTGCCCTATGATTTATCGGACAACTTAATAAAGTTGCCTGACAACTTGCCTGAAAGCGTAAATCACTTGGCGCGAACAGGCAAGCGGATCAGAAAACACGGCGCCAAGCCGCAGGACAGGCAGGGGACAATCAGGTGGAAATCACCGGCAGCACAACCGTATACGCGATCGCGGCGGACCCGATCGCGCACGTCAAGACGCCGCAGCGGCTCAACGCCCTGCTGCGCGAGCGCGGCGCCGACGGCGTCATGGTCCCTTTCCACGTCTCGCCCGACGGCCTGCCGGCGCTGTTCGCCGGCCTGCGCGGCTTGCATAACCTGGGCGGGCTGGTCGTCACCGTGCCCCACAAGGAACAGGCCGCCGTCCTGTGCGACGAGATCACGCCGGCCGCGCGCCTGATCGGCGCCGTCAACGCGATCCGCCTGCGCGACGGCAAGCTGGCCGGCGGCAATTTCGACGGGCTGGGCTTCGTGGCCGGCCTGCGCGCCCAGGGCCATGAGCCCGCCGGCCGCCGCGTCTACCTGGCCGGCCTGGGCGGCGCGGGCAAGGCCATCGCCTGTGCCCTGGCCGACGCCGGCCCGGCCCGCCTGGACCTGTACAACCGTTCCCCCGAACGCGCCCGCGAATTCGCCGCGCGCCTGTCGGCCGCCTATCCCGCGCTGGACATCCAGCTGGCCGACGCCGCGCCTGGCGCCGATTGCGAGATCGCCGTCAACGCCACCTCGCTGGGCCTGTCCGACACCGATCCCCTGCCCTTCCCCCTCGATGCGCTGCCCGCCGGCGCGGTCGTGGCCGACGCCGTGATGAGCCGCGTCGACACGCCGCTGCTGCGCGCCGCCGCCGCGCGCGGCCTGCGCACGCACGCCGGCCTGCACATGCTGGAAGGACAGATCGCCGAGATTGCCCGCTACCTGGGCATACCGGAGCCGCGCTAGGGTCCGCCCCGCCAGCGCGCTCGCTTGATCCACGGATTCACCACACTCCCGTTCCACGGAGGAGACACGCATGAAATTGGCTTTCACCACCGGCCTGCTGTGCCTGGCCGGCATCGCCGCCTCGGCGCAGGCCGCGCCCGTCAAGATCGGCCTGATCGAGACGCTGTCCGGCCCGCAGGCTTCGACCGGCCTGATCTTCCGCGCCGCGGTCAAGTACCAGCTGGACCGCATCAACGCCGCCGGCGGCTGGAACGGCCAGCCGCTGGAACTGGTCGAGTTCGACAACCAGGGCGGCCCGGTGGGCGCGTCCGACCGCTTCCGCGCGGCCGCCGCCGAGGGCGTGCAGATCCTGGTGCAGGGTTCCTCGTCGGCGATCTCCGGCCAGCTGACCGAAGACGTGCGCAAGCACAACCTGCGCAATCCGGGCAAGGAAGTGCTGTTCCTGAACGTGGGCGGCGAGGCGCTGGAACTGACCGGCCAGAAGTGCCACTTCTACCATTTCCGCTTCGCCACCAACGCCGACCTGCGCGTCAAGGCGCTGACCTCGGTCATGTCGGCCGACGGCACGCTGGGCAAGCGCGTCTACGCCATCAACCAGAACTACTCCTGGGGCCAGGACATGGAAGGCGCCACCGAGCGCTTCGCCAAGCAGTACGGCTATGAAGTGGTCGGCAAGACCCTGCACGAGGTCAACAAGATCCAGGACTTCGCGCCGTATGTCGCGCGCATCCGCTCGGCCAATCCCGACACCGTCATCACCGGCAACTGGTCCAACGACCTGCTGCTGCTGATGAAGGCCACCCAGGCCGCCGGCCTGAAGGTGCGCTTCGCCACCGTGTTCCTGGACCAGGTGGGCAACCTGGCCAACGCCGGCGAAGTCGCGCTGGGCCACTACATCGCCCACCCGTACAACATCGAGGCCGCCGGCGACGAAGGCGCCAGGTTCGCCGAGGACTACAAGGCCAAGACCGGCCATTACCCCAGCTACACCGAACCGCAGACCGTGATCGGCGTCACCTTCCTGGGCGAGGCGCTCAAGCAGGTCAAGCCGCAGGACGGCAAGCTGTCGGTGCCGGAACTGGCCAAGGCGCTGGAGAAGGTCACCTACACCTCGCCGCTGGGCACCTACACGATGCGCGCCGAGGACCACCAGGTGCAGCTGCCGATGGTGGTTTCCAAGGTCGGCAAGAACGCCAAGTACAAGGCCGACGACACCGACATGGGCTTCGAGCCGGTCAAGGTGCTGAGCGCCGCCGACGTGTCGGCGCCGGTGCAATCCACGTGCAAGATGGTCCGCCCGAACTGATGCGGCTGGGGGCGGGCCGCGCTCGCGGCCCGTCCGTGGACCCGCAGGAAAAAACGCCCGCCGGCGCGGGGCCGGCCACAACAGGGCGCGATGGATCGCGCGGCGCATCGCGCCCGCGCGCAGGATTTATGGAGCGGACATGGAATACTTTACCGTCTCGCTGTTGAACGGCGTGATTTACGGCCTGCTGCTGTTCATGGTGTCGGCAGGCCTGACACTGATTTTCGGGATGATGGGCGTGCTGAACTTCGCGCACGCTTCGTTCTACATGATAGGCGCCTATGCCGCCTATACCTTGACCCCGGTCACGGGCTTCTGGGCCGCGCTGGCGCTGGCCACCGTGATCTCGGGCGCGCTGGGCATGGCGGTGGAGCGCTACTTCCTGCGCCGCGTGCACAAGTTCGGCCACGCGCAGGAATTGCTGGTCACTTTCGGCCTGGCCTTCATCGTGGCCGAGCTGGTCAAGCTGTTCTACGGCGACTTCCCGGTCGACTACCGCGTGCCGCAGTTCCTGAACTTCGCGGCCTTCCGCGTGTTCGACGCCGACTACCCCTTCTACCGCCTGCTGATGGGCGGCGTGTCGCTGGTCATGTTCGGCGTGATCTACCTGCTGCTGTCGCGCACCCGCGTCGGCATCGTGGTGCGCTCGGCCATCTATCGTCCGCGCATGGCCGAGGCACTGGGCCACAACGTGCCGCTGGTGTTCATGAGCGTGTTCGGCGTGGGCGCGGCCATGGCCGGCCTGGCCGGCGCGGTGGCCGGCGCCTTCTACACCACCAACCCCAACATGGCGTTGGAACTGGGCGTGCTGGTGTTCGTGGTGGTGGTCGTGGGCGGGCTGGGCTCGCTCGGCGGCGCCATGATCGCCTCGCTGCTGATCGGCCTGATCAGCTCATTCTCGGTCGGCATCGACGCCAGCCTGGCCACGCTGTTCGGCCTGTTCGGCGCCGGCGAGTGGGCCGAGAGCGTGGGCGGATTGATGACGGTGAAGATATCCAGCCTGGCGGCGACCCTGCCCTTCCTGCTGATGCTGGTGGTGCTGCTGGTCAAGCCTTCGGGCCTGAAGGGAGAACAGGCATGAGCCAATCCACAACCCATGCCCGCCGCGCCTCGGGCGCGCTGCTGCTGATCCTGTGCGTGGCCGCGCTGTGCGCGCTGCCCTGGCTGCTGCCCGCGGGCCAGCTGGTGGCCGCGGTGCAGATGCTGATCGCCGCGCTGTTCGCCTGCGCCTTCAACCTGCTGGCCGGCCAGGGCGGCATGCTGTCCTTCGGCCACGCCGCCTACTTCGGCGTCGGCACCTTCGCCACCATTCATGCCATGAACGCGCTGGGCGGCGCCGGGCTGCTGCCCACGCCGCTGATGCCGCTGGTCGGCGGCGTGGCCGGCCTGCTGTTCGGGCTGGTCGCGGGCTGGTTCGCCGCCATGCGGTCGGGCGTGTATTTCTCGATGATCACGCTGGCCCTGGCCGAGCTGCTGCACGCGCTGGCGCCGCACCTGAAGGGCGTGTTCGGCGGCGAGGCCGGCCTGTCGGCCATGCGCATGCCGGCCTGGGGCTTCTCGTTCGGCTCGGACATCGAGGTCTATTTCCTGGTGCTGGCCTGGGTGCTGGTATCGCTGGCCGCGCTGTACGGCCTGACCCGCACGCCGCTGGGCCGGCTCACGCTGGGCCTGCGCGAGAACGCGCACCGCCTGCGCTACCTGGGCTACCGTCCGCACACGCTCAAGACGCTGGTGTTCGCGCTGTCCGCCATGTTCGCCGGCATCGCCGGCGGCCTGCAGGCGCTCAACATCGAGGCCGGCAACTACGTGCTGTTCGACGTCAAGCTGTCCACCGACGCGGTGCTGTTCGCCTACATCGGCGGCGTCAACGCCTTCCTGGGTCCGGTGCTGGGCGCGTCCATCCTGACCTTCCTGTCGCAGACGCTGGCCGACATCACCCGCTCGTGGCTGCTGTACCAGGGCATTCTGTTCGTGCTGGTGATGCTGTTCGTGCCGGACGGCCTGGTCGGCCTGGTGCAGCGCGCCGCCCGCTCGCTGCGCGAGCGCGGACTGGCCGACTGGCTGCCGCGCGCCGCCGTATCGACGGCCGGCGGCCTGCTGCTGACGGCCGGCACGGTCTTCACGGTGGAACTGCTGCAACGCATGTTCGCCCGCGACTACCGCTCGCTGCTGGCCCTGAACCCCGACGCCGGCTGGCCGGCCATTTCCCTGTTCGGCCGCGACTGGGCGCCGCTGGCGCTGTCGACCTGGCTGATTCCGCTGGCGCTGCTGGTCGCGGGCCTCGTGGCCTGCCGCTGGGCGCTGGCGCTGTGGCGCGACGGCGACCCGGCCGCCCCCGCCCTGGAGACGGCGCAATGAACCACGACATCCTCACCCTCACCGACGTGCGCAAGTCCTTCGGCGACGCGCAGATCATCCGCGGCGTGAACCTGGCGGTGCGCGCCGGCGAACGCCACGCGGTCATCGGCCCCAACGGCGCCGGCAAGTCCACGCTGTTCCACCTGATGTCGGGCTCGTTCGCGCCGACGTCCGGCGACATCAGCCTGCAATCGCGCGCCATCGGCGGCCTGGCGCCCGAGCGCATCAACCGCCTGGGCCTGGCGCGCTCGTTCCAGATCACCAATGTGTTCCCGCGCCTGTCGGTGCGCGAGAACCTGCGGCTGGCGGTGCTGCGCATGCATGGCCTGGTCTACACCTTCTGGCGTCCCATCGCGCGCAACCGCGCCGTCAACGAAGACGTGGACCGCCTGCTGGAAAAGGTGCGGCTGGCACCGCGCCAGCACGTGGCGGCCGGCGACCTGAACTATTCGGAACAGCGCTCGCTGGAAATCGGCATGACGCTGGCCTCGCGGCCGCGCGTGATCCTGCTGGACGAGCCCATGGCCGGCATGTCGCAGCATGAAGTGGACTACACGGTCGAGCTGATCAAGGACGTGACGCGCGACTGCACGCTGCTGATCGTCGAGCACGACATGCAGGTAGTGTTCTCGCTGGCCGACCGCATCAGCGTGCTGGTGTACGGCGAGATCCTGGCCACCGGCACGCCCGCCGAGATCCGTGGCGACGCCCGCGTGCGCGAGGCCTATCTCGGGGAGGAAGCCGTATGAGCCAGCACGCCACCCATCCCGCCGCCTCCAAGGGGAACAACAACGCGCACAGCGCGAAGGACGACGCGATGAGCGCGCAAACCGGGGAACTGCTCAGCCTTCGGGGCGTGCACGCCCACTACGGCAAGAGCCACATCCTGCATGGCATCGACCTGGCCATCGGCCGAGGCGAAGTCATCAGCCTGCTGGGCCGCAACGGCGCCGGCCGCTCCACCACCATGAAGAGCATCATGGGCCTGGTGGACGTGACCGGCGGGCAGATCCGCATCGAAGGGCGCGACATCACCAACAAGCGCCCCTTCGAGATCGCCCGCGCCGGTCTGGGTTTCGTGCCCGAGGAACGCGAGGTCTTCGCCAACCTGACGGTGGACGAGAACCTGCGCATGGGCGAGCAGCCGCGCCGCGCCGACGCGCCGTTCTGGACCGTCGAGCAGATGTTCGACTACTTCCCGCGCCTGAAGGAACGGCGCGGCACCCGCGCCGGCAACCTGTCGGGCGGCGAGCAGCAGATGCTGACCATGTGTCGCTCGCTGCTGGGCAATCCCAAGGTCATGCTGATCGACGAGCCGACCGAGGGCCTGGCGCCCAAGATCGTGGAAGTGATCGCCGACGTGATCCGCGACATCCACCAGCGCGGCGTGTCGGTGGTGCTGGTCGAGCAGAAGCTGACCATCGCGCTGAAGGTCTCCACCCGCGTCAGCGTGATGGGCCACGGCCGCATCGTTTTCGAAGGACCGCCCGCCGAGCTGCAGCAGCGCCAGGACGTGGTCCAGGAATGGCTGGCGGTCTGAGCCGCCGCCCACAACCTTCATAGGCAATCATCTTGCAACAGACTCCCGACACCGTGTACGCCGACCTGCGCGGCCAGACCGTCGTCATCACCGGCGGCGCCAAGGGCATCGGCTACGCCGCCGCCCAGGCCTTCGCGCGCCAGGGCGCGCGCGTGGCCCTGCTGGACATGGATGAGGCCGCGCTGGCCGTCGCCGTGGCCGGCCTGCAGGCCGAGGGCGGCGAGGCCCTGGCCTGCCAGGCCTCGGTCACCGACGCCGACGCGGTCGAACGCGCCTTCGCCCAGGTCGAACAGGCCTGGGGCCGCATCGACGTGCTGGTCAACAACGCCGGCATCTCGGCCAACAAACCCACGCTGGAAGTCAGCGCCGAGGAATGGCGCCGCGCCGTGGACATCAACCTGACCGGCGTGTTCCTGTGCGCCCAGGCCGCCGGCCGCCGCATGGTGCCGGCCGGCGCCGGCTGCATCATCAACCTGGCCTCCATGTACGGCGTGGTGGCCGCGCCCGACCGCGCGGCCTACTGCGCCACCAAGGGCGCGGTGGTGCTGCTGACCGAGACGCTGGCCGTGGAATGGGGCCCGCTGGGCGTGCGCGTGAACGCGCTGGCGCCCGGCTACGTCGAGACCGATCTGGTGCGCGACCTGGCCGCGCGCGGCCGCCTCGACCCCGAACGGCTGAAGCAGCGCACGCCGCTGCGGCGCCTGGCGCAGCCGGCCGAAATGGCCGACCTGGCGGTGTTCCTGGCCTCGCGCCAGGCCGCCTACATCACCGGACACACCCTGGTGGCAGACGGCGGCTGGAGCCGCTACAGCTACCTCTAAAACACTTCACGCCCGACATTTCTGGAGATTCACTCATGGCCACCCATCACCCGCTTGCGCCGCAAGCGCCCTGGCGCCAACTGACGGTCGACGCCAAGGACTGGCAACAGGCCGATCCGGCGCTGCTGTCCAACATGCTGACGCAGCTGCACTGGATCCGCGCCTTCGAGGAAGCGGTGCTGGAACTGGCCGCCGAAGGCCTGGTGCACGGCCCGGCGCACTCGTCCGTGGGCCAGGAAGGCGGCGCGGTCGGCTCGGTGCTGGCGCTGGGCGCCGGCGACCAGATCAACGGCTCGCACCGCGGCCACCACCAGTTCCTGGCCAAGGCGCTGCAACACGTCGCGCCGCAAGGGCTGGACCCGCGCAACCCGATCAACGCCGCCGTCGACGAAGTGCTGCAACGCACGCTGGCCGAGATCATGGGCCTGGCGCAAGGCTATTGCCGAGGCCGTGGCGGCTCCATGCACCTGCGCTGGCTCGAAGCCGGCGCGCTGGGCACCAACGCCATCGTCGGCGGCGGCGTGCCGCTGGCCGCCGGCGCGGGCTGGGCGCACAAGCACGCCGGCACCGACCGCGTGGCCGTGACCTACTTCGGCGATGGCGCGGTCAACATCGGCTCGGTGCTGGAAACCATGAACCTGACCGCGGCCTGGAAGACGCCGCTGTGCTTCTTCATCGAGAACAACCGCTACGCGGTGTCCACCACGGTCGAGGAATCCACCGCCGAACCGCGCCTGTCGGCGCGCGGCCTGGCCTTCAACATCCCGTCGTGGCAGGTGGACGGCATGGATCCGCTGGCCGTGTACCTGGCCATGTCGGAAGCCGTGGCGCACATGCGCGCCGGCAAGGGTCCGACCATCGTCGAAGTGGACGTGTACCGCTACTTCCACCAGAACGGCCCCTTCCCCGGCAGCGCCTTCGGCTACCGCAGCAAGGACGAGGAAGCGCAATGGCGCCGCCGCGACCCGCTGGACAAGGTCGCCGCCGAGATGATCGGCCGCAAGCTGATCACCCAGGCCGAAGTCGACGCCCTGCGCCAGCGCTGCAAGGACGTGATGAAGGACGTGGCCGGCCGCCTGACCGAGGCCGCCGACGGCGGCAAGCGCCGCGTGCGCGCCGACCTGTGGCCCAGCCCGGACTTCCGCGACGTGGGCCTGCGCAGCGACGGCTCGGAACTGGCCGGCCTGCGCTACCAGGAAGCGTCGGAACACGCCGGCGAGCGCGTCGAGCGCAAGTTCGTCGACGCCGTCGCCGACGTGCTGGACCGCCGCATGGAAACCGATCCCGGCGTGGTGGTGCTGGGCGAGGACGTGCACCGCCTGAAAGGCGGCACCAACGGCGCCACGCGCGGCCTGAAGGACAAGTATCCGGACCGCGTGCTGGGCACCCCGATCTCCGAGAACGCCTTCGCCGGCCTGGGCGGCGGCCTGGCCATGGACGGCCGCTACCGTCCGATCGTCGAGTTCATGTACCCCGACTTCATGTGGGTCGCGGCCGACCAGGTCTTCAACCAGATCGGCAAGGCCCGCCACATGTTCGGCGGCGACATCGACGTGCCCTTCGTGCTGCGCACCAAGGTCGCGATGGGCACGGGCTATGGCTCGCAGCACTCGATGGACCCGGCCGGCATCTTCGCCACCGCGCCCGGCTGGCGCATCGTGGCCCCGTCCACGCCCTACGACTACGTCGGCCTGATGAACACCGCGCTGGCCTCCAAGGATCCGGTGCTGGTGATCGAGCACGTGGACCTGTACGGTTCGTCGGGCGAGGTGCCGACGGGCGACCTGGACTATGCCATCCCCTTCGGCAAGGCGCAGGTGCGCCGCCAGGGCGGCAAGGTCACCATCCTGACCTACCTGTCCATGGTCAGCCGCGCGCTCAAGGCCGCCGAGGCCGCCGGCGTCGACGCCGAGATCATCGACCTGCGCACGCTGGACCGCGCCAGCCTGGACTGGGACACCATCGGCGAGAGCATCAAGAAGACCAACAACGTGCTGATCGTCGAACAGGGCGCGCGCGGCACGTCCTACGGCGCCATGCTGGCCGACGAGATCCAGCGCCGCTGGTTCGACTGGCTGGACCAGCCCGTCAAGCGCGTCACGGGCGGCGAGGCCTCGCCCAGCATCTCCAAGGTGCTGGAACGCGCCGCCTTCGCCGACACCGAGGAAGTCATGGCCGGCCTGGCCGACGTGCTGGCCGACCTGGGAGAGCAGGCATGAACGCGCCCGAACAGGCCCGCCTGCGCATGACGGTGCCGATGGAAGTCGGCATCTGCTGCGCCGACCTGGACGGGATGCTGGCCTTCTACACCGGCGTGCTGGGCCTGGCGCTGGTCAACCGCGTGAGCGTGCCCGCCGACAAGGCGGCCGCCACCGGCCTGACCTCGGCCGGCTACGACGTGGCGCGGCTGCAGACCAGCTACGGCGAGCGTGTCAAGCTGCTGCAGCCCGCCGTGGCGCCCCAGCCGCGCCCGGCCGCCGGCGCCATCCTGGACCGCCAGGGCGCCACCTACCTCACCTTCATCGTGCGCGACCTGCCCGGCGTGGTGCGCCAGCTGCAAGCGCGGGGCGTGACGTTCGACAGCGCGCCCGCGCCGATGGAAGTGCGCCCCGGCACCTGGCTGGCGTTCTTCCGCGATCCCGAAGGCAATGTGCTGGAGCTGGTGGAGTACGACGACCCCGCCGCCTATCGACCCGACCTCCAGCCCGACACGGCCGCCGCCGCTGAATAGGACATCAACGTGGCATACCTCATCAAGCTTCCCTCCGTGGCCGCCGACACCTCGGGCGGCAATCTGCACCAGTGGCTCAAGCAGGAAGGCGACACGGTCGCCGTCGGCGACGCGCTGGCCGAAATCGAGACCGAGAAGGCCATCGTCGAGATCAACGCCGAACACGCCGGCGTGCTCGGCCGCATCGTCGTCGCCGCCGGCGCCTCGTCGGTGCCGGTGAACACCGTGCTGGGCGTGCTGCTGGCCGACGGCGAGGACGCCTCCGCCATCGAGCGCGCGCTGGCCGAACAGGGCGTGGCCCCGGCCGCAGCGCCGGCCGCCCCGGCACCGGCTGCCGCAACCCCCGCCTCTTCGAGCTGCGCCGCCACCGCGACCTGCGCGCCCGCCACGGCCGCCGCGCCCGCGCAAGCCGTCCCGGCCTCGGCCGGCGGCCGCCGCCTGTCCAGCCCGCTGGCGCGTCGCCTGGCCGCGCAATGGGGCGTGGACCTGGCGCGCGTCGCGGGCAGCGGTCCGCACGGCCGCATCCTGCGCCGCGACGTGGAAGCGGCGCGCAACGCCACGCCCGCCGCCGGCCAGCCGCAAGCCGCCGCGCCGCGCGCCGCCGGCCGCCGCGTGCCGCACAGCGGCATGCGCCGCGCCATCGCCCGCCGCCTGAGCGAAAGCAAGCAGACCGTGCCGCACTTCTACCTGACGGTGGACTGCCGCATGGACGCGCTGCTGGCGCTGCGCGCGCAGGCCAACCAGGCCGGCGCCATCAAGCTGTCGGTCAATGACTTCATCGTGCGCGCCGCCGCCCAGGCGCTGCGCGACGTGCCGGAAGTGAACGCCAGCTGGCAGGACGACGCCATCGAATACCACGCCGGCGCCGACATCTCGGTGGCCGTGGCCACCGAGGGCGGGCTGGTCACGCCCATCGTGCGCGACGCCGACGACAAGTCGCTGTCCGCCATCGCCGCCGAGATCGTCGAGCTGGCCGGCCGCGCCAAGGTCAACCGCCTGAAGCCCGAGGAATTCACCGGCGGCTCGCTCACGGTGAGCAACCTGGGCATGTACGGCATCAAGCAGTTCGCCGCCATCATCAATCCGCCGCAGGCCGCCATCCTGGCCGTGGGCGCGGCCGAGCGCCGCCCCGTGGTCGGCCCGAACGGCGAGCTGGAAGCCGCCACCGTCATGACGGTGACGCTGTCGGCCGATCACCGCGTGGTCGACGGCGCCGTCGGCGCGCAGTGGCTGGCCGCGTTCCGCGCCCGCATCGAAAACCCCGTCCGCATCCTGCTGTGAGCCCCGCCATGACCAAGACGAGTTTCGATGTGGTGGTGGTGGGCGGCGGCCCCGGCGGCTACGTGGCCGCCATCCGCGCCGCGCAGCTGGGCCTGTCGACCGCGCTGGTCGAGCGCGCCGAGCTGGGCGGCATCTGCCTGAACTGGGGCTGCATTCCCACCAAGGCGCTGCTGCACAGCGCGACGGTGCTGCGCGCCTGCCGCGAGGCCGCGCACTATGGCGTGACCGGCGCCGACGCCGCGCGCCCGGACCTGCCCGCCATGGTGACGCGCTCGCGCAAGGTGGCCGGCCGCCTGGGCCAGGGCGTGGCGCACCTGATGAAGAAGAACGGCGTGACGGTGATCCAGGCCAGCGCCCGGCTCGCCGGCGCCGGCAGGCTGGCGCTGGACAACGGCGGCACCCTGTCGGCGCGCCACATCATCCTGGCCACCGGCGCGCGCGCCCGCGAGCTGCCGGCGCTGCCGCTGGGCGAGCGCATCTGGGCCTATCGCCAGGCGCTGGTGCCAGACGCCGTGCCCAAGTCGCTGCTGGTGGTGGGCGCCGGCGCCATCGGCGCGGAGTTCGCCAGCTTCTATCGCGCGGTCGGCGCCGACGTCACGCTGATCGACATGACCGCCGAGATCCTGCCGCAGGAAGACGCCGAGATCTCGCAGCTGGCGCGCAAGGCCTTCGAGAAACAAGGCATCCGCGTGCTGACGCAGTGCGCCGTCACGGCCTCCAGCCCCACCGCCACCGGCGTGAAGGTCACGCTGGAACAGCAGGGCAAGCGCAGCGAACTGGAAGTCGAGCGCGTCATCGTCGCGGCCGGCATCGTCGGCAACGTCGAGAACCTGGGCCTGGAAGGCACGCGCGTCAAGGTGGAAAAGAGCCACATCGTCACCGACGGCCTGTGCCGCACCGGCGAGCCGGGCGTCTACGCCATCGGCGACGTGGCCGGCGCGCCCTGGCTGGCGCACAAGGCCAGCCATGAAGGTGTGCTGTGCGTGGAAGCCATCGCCGGCAAGCCGGCGCACGCCATCGACCCGCTGCGCATTCCCGCCTGCACCTACTCGCACCCGCAAGTGGCCAGCATCGGCATGACCGAGGCGCGCGCGCGCGAGCATGCCGCCAGGCATGGCGGCGAGATCCGCGTGGGCAAGTTCACCTTCGCCGGCAACGGCAAGGCCATCGCCATGGGCGAGGACCAGGGCCTGGTCAAGACCGTGTTCGATGCCCGCTCCGGCGAGCTGCTGGGCGCGCACATCATCCACCCGGAAGCCTCGGAGCTGATCACCGGCTACGGCGTGGCAACCGCGCTGGAAGCCACCGAGGAAGACCTGATGCACACCGTGTTCGCGCATCCGACGCTGTCGGAAACGCTGCACGAATCGGTGCTGGCGGCCTTCGGGCGGGCGCTACACGGCTGAACGCGGCCGCCCGATAACACGCGATCAATCCCAAGCAGGCGCCAGCCCGTCCGGCGACACCAGCCTACCGTCCGGACGCGCCAGCGCGGCGATGCGCGCCATGTCGTCGGCGGACAGCGCGAAGTCGAACACGCGCGCATTGGCCTCGGCGCGGTCGCGCTGCAAGGTCTTGGTCAGCGTCACCACGTTGTCCTGCTGCACCAGCCAGCGCAACGCGATCTGCGCCGGCGTCTTGCCCAGGCGCGCGGCGATCTCGCCGATCACGGGATCGGTCAGCACCTTGCCGTCCGCCATGCCGAAATAGGCCGTCACCGTCATGCCCAGCGCGGCCGCCTCGGCGCGCACCGCGTCCTGGTCCAGGTAGGGATGGAACTCGATCTGGTTCGTGACCAGCGGCGCGGCGCTCAGGGCGGCGGCCTCGCGCATCAGCTTGATGTTGAAATTGCTGACACCGATGTGGCGCGCCCAGCCGCAAGATACGGTCTGGTTCAGCGCATCGATCTGCTCGGCCAGCGGCGCCTTGTCGCCGGGCCAGTGCAATAGCAGCAGGTCCACGTAATCGGTGCGCAGCCGCGCAAGGCTTTCCTCGACCGAGCGCAGCAGGTCGGGCGTCCGGTAGTGGTCCACCCAGACCTTGGTGGTCAGGAAAATCCGGTCGCGCGGCACGCCGGCCTCGGCCATGCCACGGCCCACGTCGGCCTCGTTGCCATAGATCTGCGCGGTGTCGATATGGCGGTAGCCCAGCTCCAGCGCGGTCCGGGTCATGCGGGCGGTGTCCTCGGCAGGCATGCGGAACACGCCCAGGCCCAGCGCGGGAATCTCGGCGCCGTCGCGGCCCAGGGGTTTGGTGGGGATCATTCGGTCTTGCTCCAGCGGGTATCTCAATGGCCGCACATTCTGCGCGCATGGATCATTGAGAAAAACACCGATAAACTCACAATACTTATGCCTTGGAGTCACGAATGTCCCTGAATTCCGACGCCCTGCGCCTGTTCCTGGCCGTGGTGGACGCGGGCACCATGAGCGCGGCCGCCGAGATGCTGGGCCAGACCGCGTCCGGCGTCAGCCGCGGCCTGTCGCGGCTGGAGGAAGACCTGGGCGTGACCCTGCTGACCCGCACCACGCGGCGCATGGAGCTGACCGAGGAAGGCGCGCTGTTCCTGCAGAAGGCGCGCGGCATCGTCGCATCGCTGGAAGAGGCCGAGGAATGCATGCGCATGGTGCACCAGCAGCCCGCCGGCCGGCTGCGCGTGGACGCCTCGGCGCCGGTGATGCTGCACTGCGTGGTGCCGCATGTGGCCGAGTTCCGCCGCGCCTATCCCCAAATCACGCTGGAGCTGACCAGCAACGACCGTATCGTCGACCTGATGGAACACCGCAGCGACGTGGCGCTGCGCGCCGGTCCGCTGACCGACTCCACCTTGCACGCCCGCCCGCTGCGCCCCGCGCCGCGCTGGCTGCTGGCCAGTCCCGACTACATCGCGCGCCGGGGCGAGCCGAAGGACGTGGACGAACTGCTGCAACACGAGTTGCTGGGCTTCACGCAGCCGGAAAGCCTGAACGTCTGGCCGCTGCGCCACGCGGGCGGCTCCAGCTTCGCCATCACCCCCACGCTGGCCACCTCCAGCGGCGAGACCCAGTACCAGCTGGCGCTGCGCGGCGTGGGCATCGCCTGCCTGTCCGACTTCATGGTGCGCGACGAGCTGGCCGACGGCCGGCTGGTGAAGGTGATGGAACACGCCTACACCGACTACCTGCAGCCGCTGAATGCCGTCTACTACCGCAACACGCAGCTGTCGCGGCGCATCGCCTGCTTCCTGGATTTCATCGCGGCGCGGATGTAGCCGCGCACGCATACACGAACGCGGGCGCGGCTGGCCCGGCGCTCAGTACTTCAGGCCCGTATCGCACAACACCGTGGCCACCACCGCATCCGCGCGCAGCCGGCCCGATTGCAGCAGCTTCACGGCGGCGCACACATTGGCGGCGGCGGAATAGCCCACGTACAGTCCCTCCCGCACCGCCAGCGTCCGACGCCACGCCTCGGCTTCCTCGTCCGTCACGGCCAGGCTCAGGTCCATCAGCGACGCGTCCCAATGCGGCGGCGCCGCGCCGTAGCTGGTGCCCTGGATCAGGTGCCGCGCCTTCGAGACCGGCTGGCCGGCCAGCACTTCGCAGCCCAGCGGCTCGACGGCGGCGCACACGGTTGCCGCGCTGGCGGCCTTCATGGCTCGCGCCACGCCCATGAAGGTGCAGCCCGTGCCCACCGCCGCGACCCAGCCGTCGGCGGGTCGGCCCAGCTGTTCCAGGATCTCGCGGCCCGTGCCGGCCTCGTGCGCCGCGATGCACTCGACCGCGTTGAACTGGTCCACATAGAATCCGCCGCGCTCGCGCGCCAGCGCGGCGGCCATGTCCGCCGCCGCCTGCACGTCCGCGCCCGTGACCTGGCCGGGCGCGCCATCGACCTGCGGCACCAGGATCACCTCGGCGCCCAGCCCTTCCAGCATGCGGGCGCGCGCCGGGCTGTTGCCGGCGGACATCGTGACCAGCAAGGGATGCCCCAGCGCCGCGCAGGCCACGGCCAGTCCCGCGCCCATGTTGCCACTGGTCATCTCGACCACCGGCATGCCCGGCTTGAGCCGGCCATCCGCGCGCGCCGCCAGCAGGATGGCCTTGGCGGCGCGGTCCTTCACGCTGCCGCCGGGCTGCAGGAACTCGGCCTTGGCGACCAGCCGGCCCGGGCCGGCGTGGATCCGGTCCAACGAGATCAGGGGCGTGTTTCCTATCAAATCCAGCGCGGAGGTCGCGAGCATGTCCGTTCCAAGTGCATGGCAGGCGCGGCGGGCCTGCTTCCAGGACGGAGATTGTAGGAAACGCCAGCGCCGGCGTCAGTCTCGCGGCGCAGCGCCGTCCACCGCCGCTTCGATCCGCGCCACCGCCGCCGCGTCCAGCCTGGGCAGCAGATCCAGCGCGCCCAGGTTCTCGCGCAGCTGCGCCACGCCGGATGCGCCCAGCAGCACCGTGCTCACGTCCGGATTGCGCAACGCCCACGCAATCGCCAGCTGCGCGCGCGTGGCCCCCAACTCATCGGCCACGTCGCGCAAACGACGCGCGGCGGCCTGCATTGCCTCCCGGCGGTCGGCGTAGACGAAATCCTTGAGCCAGCCGAAGCCCTCCGCCGCCAGCCGCGAATCCGCCGGCACGCCCGCGTCATACCGGCCGGCCAGCACGCCCGAGGCCAGTGGCGACCAGGTCGTCAGCCCCAACCCGCGCCGCTCGACCAGCGGATGGTACTCGTGCTCGACGCGCTCGCGGTGAAACAGGCTGTACTGCGGCTGCTCCAGCTGCGGCGGCACCAGGTCGTGGCGCTCGGCGAAGGCGCACAGCGCCTCGATGTCGGCCGCCGGCCATTCCGAGGTGCCCCAGTACAGGATCTTGCCCTGTTGCACCAGCGTGTGCATGGTCCAGGCGATTTCCGGGATCGACATGTCCGGGTCCGGTCGATGGCACAGGTACAGGTCCAGATACTCCAGCCCGAAGCGCCGCAGCGCCTGCTCGCAAGCCTCGACCAGGTGCTTGCGGCTCAGGCCCTGCTGCGTCGGGCGCGGCCCGCCTCCTGGCGCATGATTGTCGGCGGCGCCGTACAGCGCCTTGCTCGACACACAATAGCCGTCGCGCGGCCAGCCCAGCGCCTTGATGGCGCGGCCCAGCATGCGCTCGGCCTCGCCGCCGAGATAGACCTCGGCGCTGTCGAAGAAATTGATGCCGTGGTCATAGGCGCAAGCCAGGCAGTCGCGCGCGGCGCGGTCGTCCAGCGTGGTGCCGAACGTGATCCAGCTGCCATAGGAGAGCGCGGACAGTTTGAGGGCCGACTGGCCCAGGCGGCGGTATTGCATGACGGTCTTCCTGATATCCCGTGGAAAGCGTCATGGTGCGGCGCTCGCGGCCATCCGTAAAATATTCAATTCATGCGCCGACGAGACGCGCCGGATATCGCCGTGACCGCTATGCGGCGTCGGCTTGGCCCACGGGCCGCGTCGCCTCGCGCAGCGCGGCGATCAACGAATCCCGTATCGGCGAGGCGTCACCAGCCCGCCAGGCCAGCAGCAGATCCAGCCGCCGCAGCGCGCCCGGCGCGTCCACCGAGATCGGTCGGAACACCACATCGCCGCGCGGCTCGCGCGCCAGCGAGGCTGGCAGCAGGGCCGCGCCGAAACCGCTGGCCACCAGCGCCACCACCGTCTCCAGCCGCCGCGCTTCCTGCGCCACGCGCGGCGCGAAGCCCGCCGCCAGGCACAGCGAAACCAGCTGGTCATGAAAGCCCGGGCCGAGCGTGCGCGCCGACGCCACGAACGCATCTTCCCTGAGCGCGGCCAGTTCCACCACATCGCATTCGGCCAGACGGTGCGAGGCTGGCAAGGCGATCAGCACCGGCTCGCTCAGCAAGGTCTCGAAATGCAGACTCGGCGCGCTGACGCCGGGATGGCGCATGAGGCCGATGTCGGCGCGTCCCAGTTCCAGCGCCTCGACCTGCTCGCGCGTGGTCGCCTCGCGCAGCGTGAACGACACGGCGGGATGCGCCGCGCGGAAACGCCGCAACCCGCGCAGCAGCGATTCATAGGGAGAAATATTGACGAAGGTCGCCGTCAGGTGGCCTTCCATGCCCTGCGCCACGCGCCGCGCCTGCGCCACCCCTTCGTCCAGCGCCGCCAGCATGCGTCGCGCCGTCTCCAGGAATGCCGCGCCCGCCGGCGTCAGCGTCACGCTGCGGTTGGTGCGCGCCAGCAAGGGCGCGCCCACCTGCGCCTCCAGCCGCTGGATCGCCTGGCTCAACGGCGGCTGCGCCATGTGCAGGCGCTGGGCCGCGCGGTTGAAATGCAGCTCTTCCGCCACCGCGATGAATTGCCGCAGCAAGCGCGTTTCGATCATGCCTGGCTCCCGCTCATGTGAATCAGCTCCTGCGCTTCGCGGCGCCGCTGGCCGTCGCAGTCCGCTTGCCGCGCACCGGCGCGGCGGCGTGCGCCACGCCTGCCGCCTTGTCCGCGCCTTCCCGCGCCGCATCGTCCAGCGCCGCCTCTTCGGCCACCCACTCCACGAAGGCCCGCACCTCCGGCCGTTCCAACGCATCGGGCAGCGTCACCGCGTAATACGCGAAGCGCGCCGGCCAGGGCTTGTGCAGCACCTGCACCAGCCTGCCCGCCTCGATCTCGGCGCGCGCATGCTCCTGCGGCACCAGCGCCAAGCCCTGCCCCGCCTCGGCCGCGCGGATCAGCAGGAAGTCATCATCGAAGGACGAACCCCGCCGCGCGCGCGCATCGACCGCCACGTCATGCGCCGCCAGCCACAGCGGCCAGTCCGCGCGGTCGGCATCATGCAGCAGGGGAAGGTCCAGACACTCGCCCGGCGTCTTCAAGCCCTTGCGCCGTCCCAGCAATGCCGGACTCGCCACCGGCACCAGCACCGGCGCCATCAGCCACACCGCATGCAGGCCGGGATAACGCCCGAGTCCGTGCCGCAGCGCCACGTCCACGCGGTCGCGGCGCAGGTCCACCACCGACGACGAGGCCTCGACCCGCAACTCGATACGTGGATGTCGCGCGCGAAAACGCGCCAGCCGGGGCACCAGCCACGACGCCGCGAACGACGCCATCGTGCTCACCGTCACGGTCTGCCGCGACGGCGCCCGCGCCAGCATGTCCACCGCCGCCTCGATCTGCGAGAACGCCTGCCGCAGCAGCGGATGCGCCGCCGCGCCGTCCGCCGTCAGCCGCAATCCCAGGCGCTCGCGCGTGAACAGCGCCACGCCCAGCCGGTCCTCCAGCAAGCGAATCTGCTGGCTGACCGCGCCCGGCGTCACATGCAGGGCCTCGGCCGCCGCCTTGATGCTGCCGCGCCGGCCCACCTCGACGAAGGCGCGCAGCGCCGCCAGCGGAATCGAAGAGCTCATGAATATAGTTTTCCTAAATCCAGCGCGCAGAAATCATCGTTTCCCAATGCCGCCGTCACTGACGATCATAGCTCCTGAAACGTTCAAGACACGTCGGGGCAGCGCCGACGACCATTTAGGAAACCTGCATGCTAACGCTCTACACCGACAGCTCGCCCAACGGCTTCAAGGCCACCATCGCCCTGGAAGAACTCGGCCTGCCCTACACCCTCAAGCACGTCCACATCAACCAGGGCGAACACCGCCAGCCCGACTTCCTGCGCCTGAACCCGCACGGCCGCATCCCCGTCCTCACCGACGACGAGACCGGCATCACCCTGTTCGAATCCGCCGCCATCCTGCTCTACCTGGCCGAGAAAACCGGCCGCCTGCTGCCCGCCGAACCGCGCGCCCGCTGGCAAGCCACGCAATGGCTCATCTTCCACGCCGCCAGCGTCGGCCCGCTGATCGGCCAACGCGTCCACTTCGAAATCTTCGCCGCCCACAAAGACCCCATCGCCATCGAACGCTACCGCCGCCTCACGCACGAAGCCTACGCAACGCTGGACCAGCACCTGGCCAGCGGCCAGCCCCATTTCTCCGGCGCCGAATACAGCATCGCCGACATCGCCCACTTCGGCTGGACCCATATCGCCCGCCTCATCGGCTTCGACTTCGACGCCTACCCGCACCTGAGCGACTGGCACGAACGCATCGCCCTCAGACCCGCCGTGCAGCGCGGCATCATGCTCCCGGAGCCCGCCATCGGGGCATGAGTAGGCCCACCCCCGAAGCGCTTGCGCGCCTCCCCCTCAAGGGGGCATGCCTGCGGACCGAGGATGAGCCTCCCCCCGAAGCGCTGACGCGCCCCCCCCCAGGGGGCATGCCTGCGGACCGGCAAAGCCGGCTCCGCGGCATCCGGCTGGCGGATGCACGGATCATCATCATCATGAATATGAACGCGACTACTACCAACTCTATCGACATGCCGTCCGGCGCCTCCTGGGCCGCGCATGCCCGCCATCCCGGCTACCGCCGCATGTTCGCGCCCGACGCGCTGACGCTGGGCATCTTCCTGCCGCTGCGCTTTTATGAAGGAGACATGCGCGTGCTGGCTGGCCAGTCCCGCCTCGTCAGCGACATCGACGCCCGCGGCTTCGCCGCCGCCTGGGTCCGCGACATCCCGCTGTACGACCCGCGCTTCGGCGACGCCGGCCAGCTCTTCGACCCCTTTACCTACCTGGCCTACCTCGCCGCCAGGACGCAGCGCATCTCCCTGGCCACTGGCAGCGCCATCTTCTCGCTGCGCCACCCCATCGACCTCGCCAAATCCGCCGCCACCATCGACCAACTCTCCGGCGGCCGCCTCGTCATGGGCATCGCCTCCGGCGACCGTCCCATCGAGTTCCCCGCCTACGGCCTGCAACACGACCAGCGCGCCGAGCGCTTCGCCCAGGCGGTGGCCGACTTCCGCCGCCTGCTCCAACCCGGCCGTCGCGCCCTGACCTCGCCGCTCGGCCACATCACCGACGCCGAACTCCTGCCCAAGCCCGCCGCCGGCCCCATCCCCCTGCTCGTCACCGGCGCCAGCGGCCAATCCCCGGACTGGATCGCCGCACACGCCGACGGCTGGCTCACGTACCCCGGCTCGTCCGTCGTCCCCGCGGGCCCCAAGGCCCTGGGCCAGAAAATCCAGGCTTGGCGCGACCGCATCCCCGACGGCGGCTTCCGCCCTCACGCCACCAACGAATGGATAGACCTGGTCGACGACCCCACGCACCCGCCCACCCTGCTGCACGGCGGTTTCATCCTGCAGATCGGCCGCCACGCGCTCATCGATCTGCTCTCGCAATGGCAGACTGCCGGCGTCAACCACGTCGCCCTGGGCATCCAGTTCTCACGCCGCCCCGCCGCCGAAGCCATCCAGGAATTGGCGGAGGAAGTGCTGCCGCGCTTCCCGTCGCATGAGGATGTGCCGCCACTGGATATGGATTGGTAGGCGTGACTGCGAAAGCAGCGTGCGAACTGCTATACGCATGAACGGCGAACAGCAGGCCACGCAGCACACGCCAACACTCACCGCCAGGCAAGGCACGCCCCTCCACAACCAACACCCCCACGACGCAAGCCACCACGTATGCAGAAACCGGCCGCCCGCGCGGCCGGTTTCTGCGGGCGACGTAAGCCTCGCCACCGACCACGGCTCCAGCAACGCCACATCCCTCGAAAGCCGCAGCCCCTCGGGCGGGGCGGCGCGGCTGCGAGCAACCTCGATGCGCCCGAGGGAATCCGAAGGCAGCCGCCGCAGGCGGCAACGAGGATGACGAAGGGGGGGCCCGCCTAGGGAAGTCCGGAGCGAAGGCTCCGGACCGCGATCGTGGGCGCGAGCAGCCGCGACGCCCCGCCCGAGGGGCGACCCACGAAGCGCCAGCACACAACGCTCAACGAAGCACCAGCAGCAGCAGCAGCAGCAGCAGCAGCAAAAGCAGTAGCAGCAGTGAAGACAACAGCCTCACAAACCGCCAACACTCCAGCCCCCCAAAAAAGACCCAAAAAAAACGGCGCCACAAAGGCGCCGTCTTCTCCAAAACCCAAACCCTCAACGCTTCTGCTTGAGCTGCGAAAGATCCCGCACCGCCCCCCGATCTGCCGAAGTCGCCAGCGCCGCATAAGCCTGCAAGGCCAGCGACACCACGCGCTCCCGATCCACCGGCTCCCAAGCCTTCTCCCGCGCGTTCATCGCCTCGCGACGCCGCGCCAGCACCTCATCCGACACCGCCAGATGCATCTTGCGCCGCGGAATATCGATCTCGATCACATCGCCGTCTTCCACCAGCCCGATCGTGCCGCCCTCCGCCGCCTCCGGCGAAGCATGCCCGATCACCAGCCCCGACGACCCGCCCGAGAAACGCCCGTCCGTGAACAGCGCGCACACCTTGCCCAGACCCTTGGACTTCAGATAGGACGTCGGATACAGCATCTCCTGCATCCCCGGCCCGCCCTTCGGCCCTTCGTAGCGAATCACCACGACATCGCCAGCGACGACCTTGTCGCCCAGGATGCCTTCCACCGCATCATCCTGGCTCTCGAACACCCGCGCGCGTCCCGTGAACACCCACTGCGACTCATCCACGCCCGCGGTCTTCACGATGCAGCCCTTCTCGGCCAGGTTGCCGTACAGCACCGCCAGCCCGCCGTCCTTCGAATACGCGTTTTCCTTGCTGCGGATGCAGCCTGTCTTGCGGTCCGTGTCCAGCGTCAGGAACGTCGCGTCCTGGCTGAACGCCACCGTCGTCGGAATGCCTCCGGGCGCCGCGCGATAGAACTTCTGCGCCTCCTCGCCGGCATCGCCCGCCACGTCCCACTGCGCGATCGCATTGCCCAGCGTGCCGCTGTGCACATTGCCGCAGGACAGGTCCAGCAGATCCGCGCGCGCCAGCTCGCCCAGGATGCCCAGGATGCCGCCCGCGCGATGCACGTCTTCAATGTGGTACTTGTCGGTGGCCGGCGCCGCCTTGCACAGGCACGGCACCTTGCGCGAAATGCGGTCGATGTCGGCCATCGTGAAATCCACGCCCGCTTCCTGCGCCGCGGCCAGCAGGTGCAGCACCGTGTTGGTCGAGCCGCCCATCGCCACGTCCAGCGCCATCGCGTTCTCGAACGCGCTCTTGGTGGCAATGCTGCGCGGCAGGACCGACGCGTCCTCTTCCTGGTAATAGCGGCGGCACAGATCCACCACCAGGCGGCCGGCCTGCTCGAACAGGCCCTTGCGCCATGCGTGCGTGGCCACGATCGTGCCGTTGCCCGGCAGCGCCAGGCCGATGGCCTCGGTCAGACAGTTCATCGAGTTGGCGGTGAACATGCCGGAACAGGAACCGCAGGTCGGGCAGGCGCTACGCTCGACCTCGGCCACATCCGCATCCGACACATTGGGATCGGCCGCCTTGATCATGGCGTCGATCAGGTCGATCTTGGCGATCACCTTGCCGTCCGTCGGCGACTTCACCTTGCCCGCTTCCATCGGGCCGCCCGACACGAACACCACCGGGATGTTCAGACGCATCGCGGCCATCAGCATTCCCGGCGTGATCTTGTCGCAGTTCGAGATGCAGACCATCGCGTCGGCGCAATGCGCGTTCACCATGTACTCGACCGAGTCGGCGATCAGCTCGCGCGACGGCAGCGAATACAGCATGCCGCCGTGACCCATGGCGATGCCGTCATCCACGGCGATGGTGTTGAATTCCTTGGCGACGCCGCCGGCGGCCTCGATTTCCTTGGCGACCAGCGCGCCCAGGTCGCGCAGGTGCACGTGGCCCGGCACGAACTGCGTGAAGGAGTTGACCACCGCGATGATCGGCTTGCCGAAGTCTCCGTCCTTCATGCCGGTGGCGCGCCACAGGGCGCGGGCGCCGGCCATGTTGCGGCCGTGGGTCGAGGTGCGGGAACGGTAGTGCGGCATGATCTTTCTCAGGCGGTTAGCGGACGGGCGAAACGCTAAATAATACGCCGGTTCCGCGCCCGCGCGCCTGGGGACATGCCCGGAGGAGCCCCACGCGCCAGATTCGCGCTGACTTCAGGCCAGGTTCGCGCCGGCTTGCGCCCGGATGCCCGCGCCGGTCCCGCAACCCTCAGGCGGACGCCGCCCCGCGCGCCGCGAAGGCGCTGGGCGGCTCGCCCAAGGCCTTGCGGAACATGGCCGCGAAGGCGCTCGGACTCTCGTAGCCCAGGTCCAGCGCCACGTCCAGCACCCGCTCGCCGCGCGCCAGCCGTTCCATCGCCGCCAGCAGCCGCGCCTGCTGGCGCCAGCGGCCGAAGGTCATGCCGGTATGGCGCAGGAACAGGCGCTGCACCGTCTTGGGATCCACCCCCAATTCAAGGGCCCAGTCGGCCACGCCGTCCTGCCGCTCCGGATGCCGCACGATGGCGCGGCAGATGCGCGCCAGCCGGGGCTCGGCCGGTTGCGGCAAATGCAGCGGCAGCACCGGTTCCTGGCGCAGCTCGTCCAGCAGCAGCATCATCAGGCGGCCGTCGCGCGTGCCCGGCTGCCAGTCCAGCGGCACCTCGGTCGCCGCCGCCATCAGCTCGCGCAGCAGCGGCGAGATAGACAGCACGCAGCACTGCGTGGGCAGGTGCGCGGCCGCGCCCGGCTCGACGAACACCGTGCGCATGCGCGGCTCGCCGCTCATGCGGATGCCATGCGCCACCCAGGCCGGCACCCACACGCCGCGCGTGGGCGGCACCACCCAGATGCCCGCCTCGGTCTCCACCACCATCACGCCCGAGATCGCGTAGAGCAGCTGCGCGCGGCGATGACGATGGCGGCGCACGCGATGGCCGTCCTCGTAGTCCACCGCCAGTCCGGCCACGGGCCGCGCCGAGGCTTCGTAGGGGAACAGGTCCAGGTTCGCGGGGGTGCGGGGACCGTTGCGCGGCGCGCCGCCGGGACCGCTGGCGGCGCGACTGCGCACCGACGCGGCGCTGGCGGCCGGCGGGGGAATGTCCGTTTTTCGACGATTCATGGATGGATGCCGTTGAACACCCCATTCTAGGCGTTCAGGCCCGCAAGCCCAGCAAGGCCTCGCGCAGGTGCCGCAGCCCGCGGCTGAGCGGCTTGTCTCCGCGCATGACGATGGCCAGCGTGCGCGCCAGGCGCGGCGCCAATGGCAACACGGTCAGCGCGTCGCGCCGCCCCGCGCCCGACACCGCCAGCCTGGGCAGCACGGCGCAGCCCAGGCCGGCGGCCACGATCTCCTTCATGGCCTCCGTGCTGCCCAGCTCCATCACCGGCTTGGCCGCCAGGCCGGCCTTCTCGAACCAGTCATCCACCAGCCGCCGCGTGCGCGCGCCCGGCTCGAACAGCACCAGCGGCAGCGCCGCCAGCGCCTGCGGCGTGGCGCTGGCCGGGACCGGGATCGGTCCGTGCGCCGGGAAGATCGCCACGAACTCGTCCTCCCGCAACGGCTCGACCTGGAACATGCGGCCCGGGGCCGGCATCGTCACCAGGCCGATATCCAGCGCGTTGTTCTCCAGCCCGCGCAGCATGTCGGCCGTATTGCCCGTGCTGGCCACAACCTCCAGCGCCGGGAAGCGCCGCCGCAGGTCCGCCAGCAGCGGCGGCAGCAGGTAGGTGCAGGCGGTGGCGCCCGTGCCCAGCCGCAGCCGGCCGCTCACCTGCGAGGCATGGGCCGTCATGGCCTGCTCGGCCTGGGCCAGCGTCGCGTCGATGGCGCGGATATGCGTGAGCAGCTCCAGCCCGGCCGCCGTCGGACGGGCGCGCCGGCCGACGCGCTCGACCAGTTTCAGCCCGTAGCGCCGCTCCAGCTGCCGCACCTGCAGGCTGACCGCCGGCTGCGTCACGCCGTTGCGTTCGGCGGCGGCGGAAAAGCTGCCCAGTTCCGCCACCTGCGCGAACATGCGCAAATGGTCCAGGTTCAGTCCACGCATGACCTCAAATCCAAAGTTTTACTTATGCAATTCATAATAGACCAAAGCTTTAATAATAGGTCTGCCTGCCTCACACTGACGGCTTACTGGATTGCGCCGTCGGCCCGGATGCCGGCGGCACTTGATCCGACGGCACTTCCTCCGCCGTTTTTTTATTCCTGCGCCCAACCGTCCATGCCCGCCCCCACTCTCCTCATCCGCGACAGCGTCGACGCCGACCTGCCCGCCATCAAGGCCATCTACGCCCATCATGTGCTGCACGGCACCGCCTCCTTCGAGCTGGACCCGCCGTCCATCGAGGAAATGCGCCAGCGCCGCGCCGCCGTGCTGGCCCAGGGCATGTTCTACCTGGTGGCCGAAATCGACGGCGAAGTGGTGGGCTATGCCTACGCCACGCCGTACCGCCCGCGCCCGGCCTACCGCCACACGGTGGAAGACTCGGTCTACGTGAAGACCGGCCGCGGCGGACTCGGCATCGGCGGCAAGCTGCTGGCCGCGCTGGTCGAGCGCTGCGCCGCGGCCGGCTGGCGCCAGATGCTGGCCGTGGTGGGCGACAGCCGCAACGCGGCCTCGCTGGCGCTGCACGCCAGCCAGGGCTTCCATCCCGTGGGCACGCTGCGGTCGGTCGGACACAAGCATGGCGAATGGCGCGACACGGTGCTGATGCAGCGCGCGCTGGGTGACGGCGACGCCACGCCGCCGGGCCGGCCGTGAGCCCGCCCCGGGACGCGGCCGGCCACCTGCCTGTCGCCGCTCCCGTCCGCCCACCGGTCGGCGCCCGGGCCATCGTCTGCCTGGGCCTGTCCCAGCTGATCGGCTGGGGCGTCACCTTCTACCTGATCGGCGCGCTCGGTCCGGCGATCACCGCCGGCCTGGGCTGGAACTCGGCCGCTGTCTATGGCGGCTTCTCGGCCGCCATCGTGACCATGGCGCTGGTCTCGCCCATCGCCGGCTTGGCGGTGGATCGATGGGGCGGCCGCCGCGTGATGCCGGCCGGCGCGGTGTTGTCGGCGCTGGGCTGCGTGGCGCTGGCCTCGGCCCATGCGCTGCCGCACTATTACCTGGCCTGGGTCGTGCTGGGCGCGGGCATGCGCCTGAGCCTGTACGACGCGGCCTTCGCCTCGCTGGCCCGCGCCGCCGGGCCCACCGCCCGCCGGCCCATGTCGCAGATCACCCTGTTCGGCGGGCTGGCGTCCACCGTGATGTGGCCGGTCGGGCACCTGCTCGCCGAATGGCTGGGCTGGCGCGGCGCGGTGCTGGCCTATGGCGCGCTGGCGCTGGCGACCGCGCCGCTGTTCCTGGCGCTGCCGCGCCAGCGCTACGCCGCGTCCGCGCCCCAGGCCGGCGCGGCGGCTGGCGGCCTGGCGCGCAGCCAGGGCGAGCGCCGGCTGGCCGGCGCCTTATACGCGCTGATCGCGATGCTGACGAATTTCCTGGCGGCGGGCAACGCCGCCCATCTGATCGCCATCCTGACCGGCCTGGGGCTGGCGGCGGCCGCGGCCGTGGGCGTGGCCGCGCTCTGGGGCGTGGGCCAGTTCTCCGGCCGGCTGGTCGACGTGGCGCTGGGCGGGCGACTGCATCCGCTGACGATGACGCTGATCGTGTGCCTGCTGCTGCCGCTGTCCTTCGCGCTGGCGCTGGCCTCGGACGGCGATGTGGCCATGCTGGCGGTCTACGCGCTGGCCTACGGCGCCTGCAACGGTCTGCTGACCATCGCGCGCGGCACGCTGCCGCTGGCGCTCTTCGACTACCGCAGCTACGGCGCGGTGGTGGGCGGGCTGCTGATCCCCAGCTTCCTGCTGACCGCCGCCGCGCCGGTGGCCTATGCGCAGATGGTCGAGCGTTATGGGGCGCGCGGCGCGATCGGCCTGTCGACCGGACTCGCGGCCGCCATCCTGTCCTGCGCCGCGATCCTGCGCTGGCGCTTCATCGGCCGGGCCAGGCAGGGCGGCTGAACCGCCTCACCGCCCCCCGGAAACACCGAACGCGCGCCATGGACCGCGCCGGCGCGCAAACCGCGACGCGTCCTGGCGTCAGCCGGCCTGACGGCCGCCCGCGTCCCACTTGGCCCAACCCGCCTTGCGCAGCTTGCAGGCCGGGCACTCGCCGCAGCCGTAACCCCAGTCGTGGCGCTCGCCGCGCTCGCCCAGGTAGCAGGTGTGGCTTTCCTCGACCACGATATCCACCAGCGCGTCGCCGCCCAGCTTGCGGGCCAGCGCCCAGGTCTCGGACTTGTCGATCCACATCAGCGGCGTCTCGATGGTGACGCGCGCGCCCAGGCCCAGGCCCAGCGCCACCTGCTGCGCCTTGATGGTGTCGTCGCGGCAATCGGGATAGCCGGAGAAATCGGTTTCGCACATGCCGCCCACCAGCACGTCCAGCTGACGGCGGTAGCCCAGCGCGGCGGCCAGCGTCAGGAACAGCAGGTTGCGGCCCGGCACGAAGGTATTGGGCAGGCCGTTGGCCTGCATCTCGATGGCGCGGTCGCTGGTCATGGCGGTGTCGCCCACCTGGCCCAGCACCTTCAGGTCCAGCAGATGGTCCTCGCCCAGGCGCGGCGCCCAGTCGGGAAAGCGTTCGCGGATGCGGGCCAGCACGGTCAGGCGCGCGTCCAGCTCGATGCGGTGGCGCTGGCCGTAGTCGAACGCCACGGTTTCCACATGCGCATAGCGCTCCAGCGCCCAGGCCAGGCAGGTGGTGGAATCCTGCCCGCCGGAAAACAGCACGAGCGCGCGACGTTGATGGTTTTGCATAAAGGGGGTTTATCGAATTACGAAGGGATCAGTCGCACTTTAACGCAGCGCCCGACGTTTCCCGTAAGGATCGCTGCGTAAAATCGAAGCGCTTTTCCTTTCTGGTGTTGTTGCTCCACGCGTTTTTCGTCGCCGGGCCATCCCAAGATGAAAAACGCCGCCCCGCCGGGGCGGCAGGCGCGCATGGCGCGTGGCGTGGAGCCCCGATCCCCCTCCCTGTTCCATCCACCCCGTCCGACGGATACCCGCCCGATGAATGCCAGCAGCAGCCGCCCGCAGTCCGATTCCGCTGAACCCTTGCGTCACGATATCCGGCTGTTGGGCCGGCTGTTGGGGACGGTCATCGCGGAATGCGAGGGCAAGCGGGTGTTCGACACCATCGAGACGCTGCGCCGCACCGCGGTGAAATTCCGCCGCGAGGGCAACGACGCCGACGGCAAGCTGCTGCAGGAGCGCGTCAAGCGATTGCAGGGCAGCGACCCGAACTCGGTGGCGCGCGCCTTCAGCTACTTCCTGCATCTGTCCAACATCGCCGAGGACCGCGACCAGAACCGCCGCCAGCGCGCCCGCGCCCTGGCCGACCCGGCGCCGTCGCGCGGCAGCCTGCGCGAGACCGTGCAGACGCTGGGCCGCCACGGCGTCGGCCCGGCCCGCATCCGCCGCCTGCTGGCCGAGGCCTGCGTGATGCCGGTGCTGACCGCCCACCCCACCGAAGTGCAGCGCAAGAGCACGCTGGACGAACACCGCGAGATCGCCCAGGCACTGGCCCACCGCGACGCCACGCTCACGCCCGAGGAGCTGGCCGAGATCGACGCCACGCTGCTGGGCCGCGTGGCCACGCTGTGGCAGACCCGCATGCTGCGCTACACCCGTCTGACGGTGGCCGACGAGATCGAGAACGCGCTGTCGTATTACCGCAGCACCTTCCTGCAGGCGATTCCGCGCCTGTACGGCGACCTGTCGCGCCTCTTGAACCGCGAATCGGCCAAGCCCTTCGCCGCGCCGCCCCCGCCGCTGGAACCGTTCCTGCGCATGGGCAGCTGGATCGGCGGCGACCGCGACGGCAATCCCAACGTCGACGCCGGCACGCTGGAACGCGCGCTGCTGCGCCAGGCCACGGTGCTGTTCGAACACTATCTGCAGGAGGTCCACGCGCTGGGCGCGGACCTGTCCATGACCACGCTGCTGATTGCCGCCGACCCGGACCTGCAGGCGCTGGCCGACCACAGCGGCGACGATTCCCCGCACCGCGCCGACGAGCCCTACCGCCGCGCGCTGGTCGGCGTGTACGCCCGCCTGGCCGCCACCGCCCAGGTCCTGACCGGCCAGAACCTGGCCCGCCGCAGCACCGTGGCGGCCCAGGCCTATGACGGCCCCGAGGCCTTCGCCGCCGACCTGGCGCTGGTCGCCAAGTCGCTGGCCGCCCACCACGGCGCGCCCATCGTGCGGCTGCGCCTGGCCGGGCTGCAGCAGGCGGTGGAAGTATTTGGCTTTCACCTCGCCACGGTGGACCTGCGCCAGAGTTCCGACGTGCACGAGCGCGCGCTGGCCGAACTGTTCACCCGCGCCGGCACGCAATACCAAGGCCAGCCGCTGGACTACCTGGCGCTGGACGAGGACGCGCGCGTGGCGCTGCTGCGCGCCGAGCTGGCGCAGGCGCGCCCGCTGGCCTCGCCGTGGATCGCGTACAGCGAGGACACCACCCGCGAGCTGGCCGTGCTGCGCGCCGCCGCGGCCGGCCGGGCGCGCTACGGCAAGCAGGCGGTGCGCCAGACCATCGTGTCCCACACCGAGACGCTGAGCGACCTGCTGGAAGTGATGGTGCTGCAGAAGGAAGCCGGCCTGATCGCGCCGGCCGGCGCGCCGATCCAGGACGACGACGGCCTCATGGTGGTGCCGCTGTTCGAGACCATTCCCGACCTGCAGCGCGGCGCGGCCATCATGGCGGCCTGGCTCGACCTGCCCGAGATCCGCGAACGCGTGAAGCGCGCGCAGCACGGCGCGCAGGAAGTCATGCTGGGCTATTCCGACAGCAACAAGGACGGCGGCTTCCTGACCTCGAACTGGTCGCTGTACCAGGCCGAACGCGCGCTGGTGGACGTATTCTCCGCGCGCCACGTGCGCCTGCGCCTGTTCCACGGCCGCGGCGGCTCGGTGGGACGCGGCGGCGGCTCCAGCTTCGACGCCATCCTGGCGCAACCGCCGGGCACGGTGGCCGGCCAGCTGCGCCTGACCGAGCAGGGCGAAGTGATCCAGAGCAAATACAAGGACGCCGAGATCGGCCGCTGGCACCTGGAGCTGCTGGTCGCGGCCACGCTCGAATCCAGCCTGGCGCCGCGCGCCGAGGCCGCCAGCGCCGAAGACGCGCACATGGCGCGCCACGGCCAGGCCATGTCCTTCATGTCCGAGACCGCGCAACGCACCTATCGCGGCCTGGTCTACGAAACGCCGGGCTTCGCCGAGTACTTCTTCGCGTCCACGCCCATCAGCGAAATCGCCGGCCTGAACATCGGCTCGCGCCCGGCCTCGCGCAAGAAGGGCCAGCGCATCGAAGACCTGCGCGCCATTCCCTGGGGCTTCTCATGGGCGCAATGCCGGCTGATGCTGACCGGCTGGTACGGCATGGGCTCGGCCATCGAGGCCTATCTGGAAACCGGCGCGCCAGGCGCCCCCGCCTCGCGCCGCGCGCGGCTGGCGCAGCTGCGCGAGATGGCGCGCGAGTGGCCGGCCTTCCGCACGCTGCTGTCGAACATGGAAATGGTGTTGGCCAAGTCCGACCTGGCCATCGCCGCGCGCTACGCCCAGCTGGTGCCCAAGCGGGCGCTGCGCGAGCGCATCTTCGGCGCCATCAGCGCCGAGCACGGCCGCACGCTGGCCATGCTCAAGCTGCTGACCCAGCGCGAGCTGTTGGCCGACAACCCCACCCTGCAAGCTTCGCTGCGCGAGCGCTTCGCGTACATCGATCCGCTGAACTACCTGCAGATCGAGCTGATCCGCCGCCATCGCGCCGCCCAGCGCGATCCGGACGCGGCGGTGGACGAACGCGTGCAGCGCGCCATCCATCTGACCATCAACGGCATCGCGGCGGGGCTGCGCAACTCGGGTTGAGGCCAGCGCCCGCCGCTGGCGGGCGGTGATCGGGGCGCGAAAGCGCCCCCCTGCGCGGGCCCGGGCCGCGCGCTATGCAGCCTTGCCCGCGTGCTGGGCCTGGATCAGTTCCATGACATTCAAGGTCAGGCGGGTCGTATGGCTGCGCATGGCCAGGTAGGCCTGCTCCGGCTGACCCGCGAGCACGGCTTCGACGATTTTCTGGTGCTCGCGATGCGACACCTCGAAACGGCGCTCGACCCCCGATTGCGCCGCCCGGAACGGCGCAAGCCGCTCGCGCAGGCTTTCCACGGCGGCCACCAAGGTGGCGTTCTGGGTGCCCTGGCAGATCAGCTGGTGAAAGCGGGAGTTCAGCGCCAGGTAGGCATCGGCATCGCGCTTGTCCGCCGCCGCCTCGGCTTCTTCATGCAGCAGCTCGAGCTGGCGGCGCTGCATCGCGCTCATGCGCTGCGTCGCGATGCGGCAACACAGGGATTCCAGCTCGCACAGGGCTTCCAGCATGTCGGCCAGTTGCTCGGGGCTGGTATTGACGACGACTCCCCCGCGCCGAGGCGCAAGTTCGATCAGGCCGCGCGCGTCCAGCAGGCGCAGCGCCTCGCGCACGGGCGTGCGTGACACCTGGAACCGTTGCGCCAGGGCGGGCTCTTCGAGCTTCTCGCCCGGAGACAGAACACCGGAGATGATGTCTTCGGCGAGCTGTTGGCTAATTTGAGCGGCGATAGTGGGCACCACGGTCCTTTGCAGTCAGTGTCGGGTGGAAAAAAATTATACACATGACAAGCTCTTGATCGCATTACAGAACATAAGAAGCCCGTTTTGCCTGAGAAAAGTACAGGATTTTCTATCTGTACACAGAACATTTCCCCGACCGCACCCAGACCTGGTCCGCCTTTTTCTCCCATCGCGATCATTTCCTCCAGGAAATATCCGAGCCCCTTGCCACTTTCATTGCCGCGTAACTCCCCAATGAAGAATTCTTAAAGCTTGTGGTGTATACATTTATGAATTAATGTACACCCATAGAGCTTCAGATCCTGTATAGGCAAGCGGAGACCAGCGCCATGACACCGATTTCAGTCTTTTCCGTGGTCGGAGAACGACTCCGCCAGGGCATCGCGCGGCGACGCGGCCGAGGACGAATGGCTGCCGCGGCGGCGCTCGCGGCCAGCACCGCCGGGCCAGCGCTGGCCCAATCTGGCGACAGCGTGCAGATCTATGGATTCATCAAGGAAGACGTGGAAACGATCAGGCTATCGGGCAATGGCCGAACCGAATCGCTGACCCGACTGGCGAACGACCTGTCGGTGCTGGGCTTGCGCGGCCAGGAACGCATCAGCGCCGATCTGGAGGCGTTCTTCCAGATCGAGACCAATCTGCGCATGACCGGCGCCGGCCCGGCGGAGATTTCCGACCGTAATTCCGGCTTGGGGCTGCGCGGCCCCTACGGCGAGTTCCTGATGGGGCAATGGGAAACGCCGCTGCGGTACGCCTCGGTCTATACGGTGGACCCGTTCACGGCGGGCGTGTTCGCGTCGAACTCCATCATGGGCAATGGCTTCACAACGGCCGACGATGGCGTGGCGCCGCACTCGTTCGATCGGCGCCAGAAGAACCTTTTTCAATACACCACCCCAAACTGGCGCGGCTTCAGTCTGAAGGCGGGGGTAACGCTGCCCAGCCGCATGCCCACCGGCAATCCCATGATGGCGTCCGGACTGGCCAGCTACGCCAGCGGCGACTGGTTCGTCGCCTGGGGGCACGAGTACCACCGCGACTACTTCTACGACGGCTCCGCGGACCACGCCGACCGCCTGGCGGCGACCTACACCTTTGGCGGCACCAAACTACGCGGCGCCTACGAGCGCTTGCGCTATCAGCCCGCGCCGGGACGGTCGGTGTATCGCGACGCCTGGCAGGTGGCCGTCACCCATGGCTTTGGTCCGCATCAACTGCGCGCGTCGTATACCCGCGGCGGCGATGCGCGCGGGAACGCGATCAAGCCAGTGGGCGGCATCGGCCTGCCCGGCCCCGGCTCCAGCGCCTGGCAACTCTCGCTGGGCTACGGCTACACGCTGTCCAAGCGCACCGAGCTCTGGACCTCGTTCACGCGACTCGCGAATGGCTCGGCCGCCCGCTACAACCTGGCCGGCAACCCCCTGCCCCAACTCAGGGCGGGCGACACCGCGACCGCCTTCGGGGCGGGCATCACGCATAAATTCTGATGCCGCCCAACGCCTGTTTCACCCAACCGGATCCAACAAGGAGCCTCTTCATGAGCAACAAACTGCGTCACATCGCCCTGTCCGTGCCCGACCCCTGGGCCGCCGCCCAGTTCTACCAGGACGCATTCGGTTTCCGCAAGGTCGGCGAAACGGATTCGTCACTCGCGCGCGGCGTCTACCTGACGGACGGCACCATCAGCATCGCGCTGCTCAATTACAAGAGCGATCACGCGGCGGGCGAAGACCGCGGCAAGGACTTCGTCGGCCTGCATCACATCGGCGTCTGGGTCGAGGACATCGTCGAGGCCCGCAAAACGGTCGAGGCCGCGGGCGGCAACTATTACATGGGAGAGGTGCCTGTGAAAGGCAACATCTTCTATGAAGTGAAATACCGCGATCCAAACGGGATCATCATCGACCTGACCGATCATGGCTGGGGCGGCGCGTCCCGCGCCGGTGGCGACGGCGAGGCGGGCCCTGCCCTGCGCAACCCCGATCTGAAGGCCGATCGCGGCGGCCTTTGAAGTTCGCAACGCGCGGCGATGCCCCGGTCGGGGCATCGCCTGGCGCGCACTACCCGGTTTCAAGCGGGTGGACGGACACGATGCGCCGGCTCGCCCCGCTCGAACCATCCATTCAGGTTGTTGGCCAGCGCCTCGTGCTGCGCGATACGCGTCTGGGGCGAGCGTCCGGCCAGATGTGGCGTCAGGATGACCTGCTCCATCGCGCGCAACCGGTCTGGCACGACGGGCTCCGTTTCCAGCACATCCAAGGCGGCGCCGGCGATGGCGCCCCGCGCCAAGGCGTCGATCAGCGCGTCGGTATCCACGACCGTGCCGCGCGACACATTGACAAGAAAGCCCGCCGGGCCCAGCGCCCGCAGCACCGGCGCATTCACCAAATGATGCGTCTGCGGTCCGCCCGGGCATGTCAAGGCGAGCACGTCGGATGCCGCCGCCAGCGACACCGCGTCGTCGTGCGGCGCGTAACCGTCACCCCGCGTACCCTCGTGCCACAGATAGGCCACCTCCATGCCCACCGCCTCGCCCAACTTGGCGAGCCGGTGGCCAATGTTGCCCAGCCCGATGATGCCCAGCGTCTTGCCGCGCAGGCTCGGCCGCGCTGCGCGCAGGGCTTCCCATCCGCCCGCTTTCACGCCGCGATCCAACGCCGGGATGCCGCGCGCCAACGCAAGCATGAGCGCCAGCGCATGGTCGGCCACCACCTGGCTGCTGGCGTCGGGCGCATGGCAGACACGCACCTGGCGCGCATGCGCGGCGCTCAGGTCGATTTTTTCAAAACCCACGCCAAAGCTCGCGATCAATTCCAGGGCGGGCAACGTCGCCAATTCATCAACGCTCAAGCCCGTCGAGCCGTTCGTCACCACGGCGCGCGCGCGAACACGGGCGGCGGCGTCTGCCTGCGCCCAAGGGATCACGTGATAGTGCGCGGCCATGGCGGCCAACCAGTCCGCGTCCAGCGGCACCCTGGTCAACACCCATGGCGGACTCGCCTGGCCGGCCTTGTCTTCTGTGGTTGCGTTCATGACGGCGCTCTGCCTTCTCAAGAGTTGTGACGATGGGCACAAAAATTATCACAAACCATTTGACTTGTATACATTGGCGGTTCAAAGTATCCATATCGGAATTATCAAACACACTTGATCTCATCCATTCCATCATCCTCACGACACAAGGAGTCCCCGTGATCTGGCACGGCCTAGCAACCTATGACCTCAACGGCGTCGAGCGACCCGGCCTGGTGGTCGACAACAAGCTCTATGACCTGGCGCAGCTCGCCCTTGCCGGCCAGCCGGAACAGACGATCGGGATGCCCGACGTGGACGGACTGCTGGACGCCTGGGATGCCTGGGTTCCCCGTTTGTCCTCCCTGGCCGAGCAGGCGCCGGGCCTGGCCGCGCAAGGCCGCCTGACCGCGATCGAGGGCGCCGCCTACGCGCTGCCCTATCGGCCACGGCGCATCTTCGGCGTGGCATCGAACTTCTACGAGCACGCCGACGAAATGGGCACGCAACTCGCGCCACGCGCCGAGAGCCAGCCCTACGTGTTCATGAAGGCGCAGAGCAGCGTCATTGCCACCAAGGCAACGGTGCTCATGCCCGCGGAAACCGAGAAACTGGACTGGGAAGTGGAATTGGGCGTGGTCATCGGTCAGACCTGCCGCCACGTGTCGGTCGAAGACGCGCTTTCCGTCATCGCCGGCTACACCGTCTTCAACGACATCAGCGCCCGCGATCTCAACCGCCGCACCGACTATCCCTTCAAGCACGACTGGTTCCGAGGCAAGAGCTTCGACACATTCGGGCCGCTGGGGCCATGGCTGGTGCCGGCGGGCTGCATCGCCGATCCGCAGAATCTGCGCATGACGCTGAGCGTCAACGGCGAACCGATGCAGGATGGCAACACCTCGCAAATGATTTTCTCGATCGCGGAACAAATCGCCTACCTGTCCCGCATCCTGACGCTGCAACCCGGTGATCTGATCGCCACGGGCACGCCCGATGGCGTGGGCATGGGCCGTGGCGTGTATCTCAAGCCTGGCGATACGATGACGGCGTGGGTGGAAGGCATCGGCGTCATCGAGAACCCGGTCGCCTTGGAAAGCCCATAGCCGCTACCGCCTCGCAACCCTGACAACGACGGGGCCGGCAGCCGGCCCGCGAGGAGACAATATGAATACCTCAGCAGACGAGAACCGCGCCCCCATCCGGACCCGCAAGCTCGGGCACTTGGTCCTGATGGTCCGCGACCTGGAAATCTCGACGCGCTTCTATACCGAGGTCATGGGCCTGAAAGTGTCGGACCGCATCGCCGACCAGATGGTCTTCCTGCGCGCGGGCGAAGACCATCACGATCTCGCCCTGTCGCGCCTGCCAGCCGACGCGCCCGACCGCGACGACCTGCCCCGCCATACCCGGCCCGGGCTGGAGCACTTCTCGTACTACGTGGAGTCGCTGGACGAGATGAAGCGCGCGGTGAACGTAGCGCGCGCGCAGGGCGTGGAGATCGAACGCGGTATCGGCCAGCATGGCCCGGGCGGCAACTGGTTCCTGGTGTTCAAGGATCCGGACGGCAACAACGTCGAGATCTACACCCACATGGAACAGATCCCCGCCGACGCCGACCACCAGCCGCAGACCTGGCCGCGCGAACTCGAATCGTTCGACCGGCACCGCCTGGCGCATTTCGTGGTGCAGCCGTCCGCCGCGATACTGGCGGCCAAGGAAGGCAGGCCCGCGCCCGGCAAGAAGAACACGCCCGAATAGACGGGAGCGCGCGATGACATTCCCCTTCCCGCCAGCGCCGTTTCCCGGACTGGACGACGCGCAACGCGCCGCCATGCTGGCCCTGGGCCCAACCTGGGCCCAGGATATCCAGGAAAACCGGCGCCGGGTCTGCGACATCTACGACGCCATCCACGGCGCCCTTCCCGCCGACGATCTGCGCGTCGCGCCCGCGCAGGCATACGGCGACGATCCGCGCCAACAGCTCGACCTGTACCTGCCCATCGCGCACGACCAGACAGCGCGGCCCATCGTGGCCTTCGTCCACGGCGGCGCCTTCCTGCGCGGAAACAAGGACGCCACGCCACACATCTACGCCAACGTGCCCAGGCTGTTCGCGCGCGCCGGCTGCATCGGCGTCAACATCGAATACCGGCTGGCGCCACGGGCGCCGTATCCCGCCGGAGCCGACGACGTGGCGGCGGCGGTGGGCTGGCTGCGCGAGCACGCGGCCGCCTGGGGCGGGGACCCGGAACGCATCGTGCTGCTCGGCCATTCGGCCGGTGGCAGCCATGTCGCCACCTTCCTGACGGATCCCCGCTACAAGGGCCAGGCGCAAGGCGTGACGGCCGCTGCCCTGATCAGTGCCCGCCTGGATGCCGATACCCTGCCCGGCAACCCGAACGCCGCCGGCGTGGTGGCCTACTACGGCGCGGACCCGGCGCAGCAACGACGCCACGCGCCCATGGCGCACGCCGAGGCCATGACCGTGCCCCTCATGGTCGCCGTGGCGGAATACGAAAATCCCTACCTGGATCTCTACGCGCTGCAATACGCGGCGCGCGTGGCCGCCGCCGGGCGGATGCCGCGCATCGTCCAGGTGGCGCGACACAATCACACCTCCATCGTGGCGCACCTGGGCAGCGCCGATCGCGAATTCGCCACGGCCTTGCTGGATTTTGTCCAGGCCCACGCCGCCCCCCTGCCCGTCCTTCCGTCCGGCGCAGCCGCGCCCGGCCGATCATCCTAAGGAACCCTACATGTCACATCCTGCCTTGCACGGCGTGTTCGCCCCCGTGGTCAGTCCCTTCCGCGCGGACGCCTCCCTCAACGTGCCCGCCTTTGTCGCTCACTGCAAACAGCTCGTCGCGGACGGCGCCGGCCTGGCGATCTCCGGCACAAATAGCGAGGCCTGCTCGGAAACCTTGAGCGAACGCATGGCGTTGGTCGACGCCGTGATCGACGCGGGGATCGCGCCCGAACGCATCCTGGTGGGTACGGGATGCTGCGCCATCGACGACGCAGTCACGCTGACCCGCCACGCGCTGGAGCTGGGTTGCGCCGGCGCGCTGGTGCTGCCGCCCTTCTTCTTCAAGAACGTTCCCGAAGCGGGGGTATTCGCCTACTACCGCCAACTGATCGAGCGGGTGAACAACCCCACCTTGCGCATCGTGCTGTATCACATCCCAGCGGTGTCCGGCGTACCCCTCACCCTGTCACTGATCGAACGGCTGGTCACCGCGTTTCCCCAGCACATCGTCGGCGTCAAGGACAGCTCGGGGGATTGGGACAACCTGACCGCCATGCTGACGCGGTTCCCGCAGTTGTCGATTTTTCCGGCGTCCGAAGTGCTGATGCTGCGCAGTCTGGAGCTTGGGGCGGCGGGCTGCATTTCAGCCACGAACAATATCAATGCGCGCGACATCGCGCTGGCGCACGCCTCGCCAGCCCACGCGGCGCGCCTGAGCAGCGGCATCGAGGCGGTGCGCAAGACCGCCGAACAGTTCCCGATGGTGGCCGCCGTCAAGCACACCCTGTCCCTGTTGACGGGCGACGACGATTGGCGCCACCTGCGTCCGCCGCTGGTGCCCCTGGATGCCGACACGGCGGCGAAGGTCGAGGCCCGCATGCGCGCCGCGCTGCCGGCGCTGTCGGCGGCGCGCGCATGACGGCCCGCCAGGGAGACGATGAATGAACCAATCGTGCACACTGGATCAATTGTTCCTGCAGGCCCGCAGTCACAATGGCTGGCTGCCTGGCGATATCGCCGACGCCAAGCTGAGGACGCTCTACGAGCTGACCTGCCACGGGCCCACCAGCGCCAACACCAGCCCCATGCGACTGGTGTTCGTCAAGACCGCGCAGGCCAAGGCCAGGCTCGTGCCCGCGCTGGCGCCCGCCAACGTGGCCAAGGTGCTGGGCGCGCCGGTGACGGCGATCGTCGCCTACGACAGCGCCTTTCACCGCCTGGGCGAAACGCTGTTCCCGCATCGGCCGGCCCAATATGACGCCTACGCGGCCGACGCCGCGCTGGCGCAGGAAACCGCGATGCGCAACAGTTCGCTGCAGGGTGGCTACCTGATCCTGGCCGCGCGCGCCTTGGGCCTGGACTGCGGCCCGCTATCCGGCTTCGACGCCGACGCGGTGAACCGGGAATTTTTCGCCGACAGCACGTGGCGCGTGAATTTCCTGTGCAACCTGGGCAAGGGCGATCCCGACAAACTCTACGCGCGCCTGCCGCGCCTGGACTTCGCGCAAGCCTGCCGGATCGCATGACCCGACCCGGCGGTCATGCCGGGCGGACAACCAAAACAATCAGAGAGGCGACAACATGACTCCCCCCTTCAATCCTGTCAGGCGGCGCTTGGGACTGGGCGCGATCGGCTTGCTCGCCAGCGCCCCGTTCGCCGCGCGGGCCGAGGGAAATTGGCCGAACCGACCTGTCACGATCGTCGTGCCGTTCTCGCCTGGCGGCAACACCGACCTGATCGCGCGCCTCATGGCCGAAAAGCTGAGCCAACGCATCGGCAAGCCGTTCATCGTGGAAAACCGCAGCGGCGCCGGCGGCCTGATCGCGGCGGAATACGTCGCGCGCGCCAAACCGGACGGGCAGACCCTGTTCATGTCGACCATGACGCAGATCGTGACGGCGCCCATGACCAATAGAATCCGCTACGACCCGATCCGCGATTTCGCGCCCATCATCAATGTGGGCGGCAATCCCTTCATCCTGGCGGCGAGCGCCCGCCATGGCTTCAAGACGCTGGCCGACCTGGTGGACTACGGCCGGGCCAATCCCGGCGCGCTGAACGTGGGCCACGCCGGCACGGGCGGGCTGACCCACCTGTCGGCGCTGCTGTTCCTGACCCGCGCCAACGTGCAGGCGACGATGGTGCCGTACCGCGGCGGCGCGCAAGCGCTGTCGGACGTGCTGGCCGGGCAGATCGACCTGTACAGCGCCAGCGTCTCCGAGGTGATCCCCTACACGACCACCGGCAAGTTATCGCTGCTGGCGGTGTCCAACGCCACACGGCTGGCCCAGCTGCCGGCCCTGCCGACCATCGCCGAAACCTATCCGGGGTATGCCGTAGAAACCTGGAATGGCCTGGTCGGCCCCGCCGGCATGCCCGAGGCTGTCCTGGCCCGACTGGCCGACGAGGGCCGCGACATCGTCGCGGATCCGGCGTTCCGGGCGCGGCTGGAAGAACTCGGCATCACGCCCTATGGCGAACCGCCCAGCGCCTTCGGCGCGCGCATCAAGGCTGAGCGGAACCTGTGGCAACCGCTGCTTGCGGCGGCGGGCATAGAGCCTCAATAGCGCGCTCGATCGCCGCGTCGCTCCCATGCGGCGCGGCATCGCGCAGGCAGGCGATGAAAGTCCGGCACGCGGCGCTGGGCTCGCGATGCAGGCGCAGCGTATAGCCAACCGTGCCGAACGCGCCCATTTCGGGCAGGTCCAGGATGCGAAGCAGGCCCGCGTCCGAGAACTGCCGGGCGGCCGTGCGAGGCATCAGCGCCACATACGGGGCGCGCAGCAACAGACCAATGTTGGTCAGGATCGACAGCGATTCGACGATGTCCGTGGGCAACGGCAGGCCGGCCGCGCGAAACAGGTGCTCGGCCGCCAAGCGCGCCGGCGAGTCCGGCGTGGGCAGGATCCACGACGCGCCGGTCAGTTGGGCCAGGTGGGTGACGCGGTCCGCCCCCATTCGGTAGCCCTTGCCGACGACCACGCACAGCGCTTCGTCAAAGAGCGCATGGTGGCTCAGCGCATGCATGTTGGCCAGGGGTAGCTCGGGCTCGGGCAGGCGTCCGACAACGATATCCAGTTCGCCCGCGGCCAGCGCCGCGAACAGATGCGTGGTGGCGCCTTCGCGCACGCTGACCAACACCCCCGGCAGGCGCGCCTTCAGCAGGGTGATCGCATTGGGCAACAGGCGGGTCGAAGCGGAAATCAAGGTGCCGACCGTCACACGGCCTGCTGCCCCCAGGCGGAGCTCATTCAGCTCATCGGTCATGCCGCGTAGTTCCGCCATCAGCAGTTTGACGCGACGGCCCAGCAACACCCCCAATTCGGTCGGCGCCACGCCGCGGTTGGAGCGCTCGAACAGCTTGCCGTCGACACAGGCCTCGAGTTCCTGGATGACCTTGGTCACCGCCGGTTGCGACAAGCGCAACTCATGCGCCGCGCCGATCACGGAACCGGTCTCGAGCACCCGCCCGAAGATCATCAGTTGATTCAGCTTCAGGCGGCGGATCAACGACACACCACTCAAGGGAAGCGCTTGCGCCTTGTTCATGTCTGGCTCCGATTGCGCCGGTTCCCGGGGACGGCGTCCGGGCCGCACGCGGCGGCATCCATACGCTTGTCCATATCCATTTGGCCAAGATTGCGTACACCCGCTACCGCTTTCGCTATAACAAAATCATCTTCAGCTATAAGCAGAGAGAAATATAAACCCGGACGGCCAATACGTATACTTTTAACAAATAAAGTACACAAACAATTGACTTGTACCGAAAACCAGACCCGCCCCGCGGGCGGGAGCGGTCGTCATGGAGGGGAGGCCAAATGGAAAAACTATCGGCGCTGGCGGCCGTCGCTGCCCTATGCGTGTGTTCCCCGGCTCAAGCCCAGACACGCGTCTGGCTGTCCGGTTATGTCGACATGAGCATCAAGCACCTGCGGTCGTCGGGTCCAGGCTCGACCACGCGCATGTCCAGCGGCGGTCTGAACAATTCGCGCTTCAATCTCAGCGGCGTCGAAGAGCTGGGCGACGGCAACAATGCCATTTTCACGATCGAACCCACGTTCTCGGCCAACAACGGCCAGCAGGCCGCGCAATTCCGTCAATCGTTCGTGGGGCTCAAGGGCGCCTGGGGCGAGTTGACGCTGGGCCGGCAGTTCACGCCCTCATACTGGATCGCCGGCTATGCCGACCCGACCTGGGCCGCCGAATTCAGCATGGTCAACAACATGCAATTCTTCTATGCGCCCTATCGGACGGACGGCGCGGTGCAATATAAGACGCCCGCGTTCCACGGCCTCTCGGGCCGCTTCATGATGAGCAACGGCGAAGGCGACAGCTCGAAGGCGGGACGTTTCATCAGCACCGCGCTGGAGTACCGCGAAGGCCCGTTGTTCCTGGGCCTGGCCAGCGAGCAACAACACACGAAGGACATTTTCGGCCCAACCCGGGTGCACTCCTCCCGAGACAATTACCTGTCCGCGGTCTATCGCATCGGCGCCGTGGAACCCACGTTCATCTTCCATTCCTATAACGGTTACTACGCATATCCGCCCTATATCGCGTTCAACGCCCGGGGTTGGGACGTACAGCTCGGCGCGCGTTGGAAAATCGATGGCCGCAACCGCCTCTACGCCAGCGTGGTCCGCCGTCACGACGACGAAAACAAGCGCCTGTCCAGCGCCACCGGCTTCGTCGTGGGCTTTATCCACGGCTTGTCCAAGCGCACCGACCTGTACGCCAGCGTCGCCCGTGTACAGCACGACCGCGCCGCGCCCGTGCCGTATCCCGTGACATTCCAGAACTATCCGAACGCTGGCCAGAACCCGACCGGCTACCAGATCGGCATCCGCCACGCCTTCTGAATAGCCGCCATTGGCGAATCCGGCACACGCCCCCACTGCCCCCACAAGGAGACGACATGTCCACCCATCGATCCCTCGGGTCCGCGAGTCTCGCGGGTCCGGCCCTCGCTTGCCTGCTGCTCGCCAACGCCACGCCGCCGGCATCCGCGCAGCCCGCGCCCCAAAAGCAGGTCGCGCCCGCCGCCAGCTCCAGCGCCACCCCGGGCACCCCCAACGTGCAGGATCCCTACCTGGCGCAGTGGCTACGCTTGACGCCTGACCGCCGGCCCGCGCCGCTCCAGCCCGGCGTGGATTACGGCATGGACCCGGCGACCGGCCAGTTCATCTGGCCCAAGGCCACGCCAGAAGTCCATAAGGGCCAGAAATTCCCCGGTGAAATGACGACCTGGGACAAACAGAGCTACGCCAAGAACGTCAAGGTGCTGGCCTTCTATCCCGGCGTGGGCTCGCCCTTCCACGCCTGGAACAATATTGCCGACTTCGAGGGCCGCCGCTACCTGTACGTGCATGATCGCGACTATCTGCGCATCCTGGACGTGACCGACCCCGCCAAGGGCAAGATCGTGTATTCGAAGGGCGGCGTCTGGGGGCCGAAGGGTTCGAGCGAAAAGTACGATCCGGCCAACGCGCAGGACTATCTGGGCGGCGCCACCATCGCCTGGAGCAAAAAGCTGGGCAAGCCCGTGCTGGTTGCGTCATTCGAGATCGGCCGCTACGGCTTGCTGAACGAAAAGCTGGAGCAGCCCGACAAGGTCGCCGCGCAACGCAAGTACAACTCGCTCAAGGGATTCAAGGTCTTTGCCATGGACGGCCCCCTGCCCAGCCAATGGCGCCTGCTCGCGACCCGCACGACGGACTACCAACACCCGGACGCCCCCATCGGCCAGCAGCGCGGATCCGGCTCACTGGATTCGCCCGAGTATTACGGCGGCAAATACATGATCCTGTCCGCCGCGCCGGACGACAGCTATGGCCTGACCGAATACCCGAACTACCTGTATTCCCCGGGCTACCAGATCTGGGACATGACCGACCCCGCGGACCCCAAGTTCGTCTCGCAGATCGCCGTGCCGGGTCAGATCCTGGGCGACAAGGAACACGAAGAGACCTATCTGATGAATCCTCGGGCCGGTAATCGCACGTCTTGGATGGGCGCTCGCAATCCCATCTTCCTGCCGCAATCCCTGGAAAGCGGCGGCAAGCTCGGCTTTGGCGCAATGGGCGGGCTGGGCGTGTACGCATTCGACCTGTCCGACCCGGCCAAGCCAAAGATGCTGAGCGGCGTGAACACGCCACCCAGTTTCGCCGGCACCGAGTTCGACAACGCCGATGTCAGCCAATACGCGCGCACCGGCTATGTGTTCGCCAACGGCTATCCGATGAACCGTGATTGCTATGAACCCTACAAGGACATTTTCGTCATTGATGCCCGCGACCCCTCGCATCTGAAGGTCGCCGCCAAGATGCCGCAACCGGAAGTGCCGCCGGGCGCGCCATTCACCAGCTTCTGCCAGCGAGGTGGCAACTTCGGCCCGAAGCGCGCCAACGCCATCGGCCAGCCGGGCCAATGGCGCCAGGGAATCGTGCCCTATTCGTTCTACAACGCGGGCGTGCAGATATTCAATGTGGCAGATCCCGCCAAGCCCACCATCGCCGGCTACTTCGTGCCCGCGCTGGCCGACGAATCCGAGCTGCCCGTCTATACCCTGGGCAAGGGCGTGTTCTCGATCTACACCGAGTATGACCGCAACATCATCTGGGCCTTCACCGAAAACGGCGCTTACGCCTTGTCCACGCCCCTGCTGGGCGAGCCCAGGCTGGGGATGGCGGAGCAGCCCTGGCCGGCGCGCTGAGGGGCGTCATGGCCGGTGGCATCCACGGGCCGTGACGCCTCGCGCGGCATTGCCGGGGTCGCCACTTGCGCTATAGAATGAGGATTATTCTCATTTTCAGCGCAAGGCCCTCGGCGCCGCCGCGCCGGAGGCCTCCCCCATGTCGGTCCAAGAATCCGCCCTGCCGCGCCAGGGCATCGAAGGCCTGTATGCCGAACATCACGGCTGGCTGCGCGGCTGGTTGCGCGGCCGGCTGGGCAATGCCTTCGACGCCGCCGACCTGGCGCACGACACCTACCTTCGCATCCTGAGCAGCGGCCGCATGCCCGAGCCGCAGCAATCGCGCCAGCATCTGGCGCAGATCGCCAAGGGACTGGTGATCGACCTGTACCGCCGCCGCCAGATCGAGGCCGCCTACCTGGACGCGCTGGCCCGGCTGCCGCAGCCGCTGGCGCCGTCCGCCGAGGACTGCGCGGCGGCGGTGCAGGCCCTGGTCGATATCGACGCCGTGCTGAACGGCCTGCCGCCCAAGACGCGCGAAGCCCTGTTGCTGCGCAAGCTGGACGGCATGAGCTACCGGGACATCGCCACGCGCCTGCGCGTCTCGGTCTCGTCGGTGGAAAAGTACGTGGCGACCGCCCTGCTGGCCTGCTGCCAGGCCCGGCTGGCGCTGCCCCGCGACTAGCCCGCCATGCCATCCTCCCCCACCGATCCCGCCATCGCCCGGCGCGCCGCCGAATGGATGGCCCGCCTGTGGTCGGACGACGCCAGCGAGCAGGACCGCGCCGACTGCGCGCGCTGGCGGGCGCAGCATCCCGATCACGAACGGGCCTGGCAGACCCTGTTGGCGTTCGAGGACAAGCTGGCGGGCGTGCAGCCGCAGGCGGGCGGTCATGCCTTGCGCCGCGCCGTATCCGGCACGGGACGGCGCCGCGCCATGCGCCTGCTGGGGCTGGGCGCGCTGCTGGCGGGCTCCGGCTACGCCCTGCGTGGTACCGACGCCTGGCGTGGCGTCACCGCCGACTACCACAGCGGCACCGGGGAAATCCGCGCGCTGACGCTACCCGACGGGACCCGCCTCACGCTGTCCACCGGCACGGCGATCGACCTGCGCTTTGACGCGAACGCGCGCCTGGTGGTGCTGCTGGCCGGTGAAATCCTGGTCGCCACCGCGCCCGATCCCGCCGCCACGCCGAGACCGTTCCGGGTGCGCGGCCGGCACGGCACCGTGCAGGCGCTGGGCACGCGCTTCACGGTCCGCGAAGACGACGAGGATGCGCGCGTGGCGGTGTTCGAGGGCGCGGTTGAAATCCGCCCCGCCGGCGCGCCCGACGCCGCCATCCGCCTGGATGCGGGCCAGGGCTCGCGTTTTTCCCGCTACCGGGCCGACCCGCCCACCCCGGTCAGCGAGGACGCGGCATCCTGGAGCCGAGGCGTGCTGGTGGCCGACGCCTGGCGGCTGGACGACTTCCTGGCCGAGCTGGGCCGCTACCGGCCCGGCCTGCTGCGCTGCGACCCCGCCGTCGCGGACCTGCGCGTGAGCGGCGTGTTTCCGCTGCACGACACCGACCGGGCGCTGCACAACCTGGAACGCGGCCTGCCGGTGGCCGTGGTGTATCGGACGCGCTACTGGGTGACGGTGCGGGCGGCGGACTGAACGCGGCGGTTACAAAATTTCCGGCGACCCGATTGAGGATTCGGACATCTCGTCCGGGATACAGGGACTTCCCTCCACTTCCCGCACGCAAGCAAGGCACGGAACCATGTCCCCGCTATCTCCTCCCGCCCTTTCCCCCCAGGCCGCCCGGATGCGCCGCAAGGCGCCGCTCTCCCAGGAGCTGGCGCGGGCCGCCGCCAGCCTGGCGCTGATCGCCGGCGCCGCGCTCGCCGCCGCGCCCACGGCGGTCCTCGCCCAGGCCACGGAAAGCCGGCGCGGCGTCGTGATCGCCGCCGGCCCGCTGAGCCAGGCGCTGAACGCCTACGCCAGCGCGGCCGGCGTCGAGCTGACCATGGACGCCAGCCTGCTGCAGGGCAAGCGCAGCGCCGGGCTATCCGGCAGCTACACCGTGGAGGAAGGCTTCGCCGAACTGCTGCGCGGCCAGGGACTGCGCGCCGCGCGCGAAGCGAACGGCAGCTACACGCTCAAGCCCGCGCCGCCACAGGACGCCGCCTTGCTGGAGCCCGTGACCGTCACCGGCGCCCAGGCGGAAACCGCCGCCGGCCCGTTCCCCGGCTATGCGGCGCGCCTTAGCGCCACCGGCACCAAGACCGACACCCCCCTCATCGAAACGCCACAATCGATCACCGTGATCGGCGCGCAGGAAATCGAAACGCTGAAGTCCCAAAGCATGCAGGACGCGCTGGGCTATGTGGCCGGCGTGAGTCGCGCCGAGGGCATCGACCGGACGACGGACAGCCTGTTCCTGCGGGGTTTTCGCTCGAACCAGGGCAGCTACTACCGCGACGGCTCGCTTTACACCGTGAACATCTATAACGGCAGGCAGGAACCCTACGGCCTGGAACGGATCGAGTTCCTGAAGGGCGCCTCGTCCGTGCTGTATGGCGCGATGCCGCCGGGCGGCGTCGTCAACACGGTCAGCAAGCGTCCGACCGTCGAGCCGCTGCGCGAGCTCAATGTGGAAGCGGGCAGCTTCCGTCGCCGGCAGGTGTCCGCCGACTTCGGCGGCGCGCTGGATCAGGATGGCACCTGGTCCTATCGCCTGACCGCGCTCAGGCGCGACAGCGATACCTTCGTCGACTATGTGCCCGACGACCGGACCTACGTCGCGCCGGCCATCAAGTGGCAGCCGAACGAGGCGACCTCGCTGACATTGCTGGCCGAATACCAGCAAGACCGGACGGTCTACGTCTATGGCCTGCCGGCGCAGGGCACGGTGCTGCCGAACCCCAACGGCCGCATCCCGCGCAACCGGTTCACCGGCGAACCCGGACTGGACGAGTTCAAGATGAAGCGCTATTCGGTCGGCTACCTGTTCGAACATGCGTTCACCAGCCAGTTGAAGCTGCGGCACAACCTGCGCTACATCAACGCGAAGAGCGACTATGGATCCACCGATCTCTGGCAACTGATGCCGGACGGGCGGCGCACCGCGGACCGCGGTTTCTCCCCGCGCGTGGATCGCTCATCGGCCGTGTCCACCGACACGTCGCTGCAATACCAGACACGCACCGGCATCGTCGAACACACGCTGCTGGCCGGGCTGGACTATTCGACGCCCAAGCACGAAACCCGGCGCTATTTCCAGACGCTGGACAACCTGGATCTCTATGACCCGGTCTATGGCAGCCCGCTGGGACCCGTCACGCCCAACATCAACTCGTCGACAAAATCCGACACGAAACGCCTGGGCATCTATCTCCAGGACCAGATGAAGATCGCCGACAAATGGGTCGTCCTGCTGGGCGGCCGCCAGGACTGGGTGCGCGCCAACGAGCACAACCTGTTCACCGGCGAGCAATACGCGCAAGACGAGAAGAGCAAGGCCTTCACCGGCCGCGCCGGCCTGGTCTACCTGGCCGACAACGGCCTGGCGCCGTTCCTGAGCTACAGCCAGTCCTTCGAGCCGACCACCGGCCAGGACCGCCAGGGCAGCCGCTTCAAGCCCACCGAAGGCGAGCAATACGAAGCCGGCCTGCGCTACCAGCCGGCGGGCTCCGACACCATGCTGTCGGCCGCCGTGTACCAGCTGACGCGCAAGAACCTCACCGTGCCGGACCCCATGGACACGTCGTACCAGATCCAGGCCGGCAAGGCCCGTTCACGAGGGTTGGAGCTGGAAGCGCGCACCCGCGTCGGCCGCAACGCCAACCTGATCGCCGCCTACGCCTACACCGACGCGCGCACGCTCAAGGCCAGCCCCTTGCAGCCCGACGCCGAAGGCCGGCGCCTGGATTCGGTGCCCTTCAATCAGTTCTCGATCTGGGGGGATTACGGGTTCGGCGATTTCGGCCTGCCGGGCCTGCGCGTCGGCGCCGGCCTGCGCTATGTGGGCAGCACCCGCGGCATGGCGCACGGCACGGCGGTCGAGGTGCCGTCCTTCACGCTGCTCGACGCCATGGTCAGCTATACCAACGGACCCTGGCGCTTCGCGCTGAACGCCACCAACCTGGCCGACAAGACCTACATCGGCAGCTGCACCTACGGCTGCTTCTACGGCGAACCCCGCCGCATCATCGGCACCGCCACCTATCGCTGGTAGCGCACACGACGGCCCCGCAACGCCGGGGCCGCGTCAGGACGCCGGGCCGCGCGATTCCATCGCGGCCCGCCACAAGCCATTGACCAGGCGCGCGCGGTACACATTGCCCTGCGCGCTCAGGTTGCCTTCGTAATAGCTGCCCCGGAAGCGGCAGTCGGATTCCGAGACGCAATCAATCAGGTCCAGGCCGAACAGCAACGCCGGCTTGCCGCTGGCGCGGTCCACCACCCGTTCGCCATTCTTGCCGGCGTCGCAGGCCGAGGCGGGCTTGACCCGCGCGTCATCGCGCAACGCCTCCAGCACGGACTTGGCCGGATCGCGCAGGTTCCAGCCTGCGCCGATGCCGATGCAGAAGGCGGCGGCTCCGCCCTGGATCGCCGAGCCGTTGTCCGCGAACATGGCCTGATAGACCGCCGCGCGGGCGCCGGCGGGGGCCGGGGCCGTCGGCGGCTTTTTCGCCATGGAGCTGGAGCAGCCGGCGAAGGCCAGCGCGGCCGCCAGGATGGCGCAGCGCCACGGCATGGAACGGTGTTGGAAACGCATAGATCTCTCCTGGTAGGGTCCGGGCCTGGCCATGGACCACGGCCAGGCGGGCTTGCATGGACGCCGCGCGCGGCGGCGCGATCCACAGACGGCTGAGCTTACACAGTCGTTCGCCGGGCTCCAAGAATATTGACCCGCTTCGGCGCGGGCCTGCCGGGACGGCGCGCACCGCTCCTGTCCTCCGACAAATCGTCCATGCAATGAACGCTTGAAAAAGCTGATTTGTCCACCTGCCGCCACTTTTAGTACTATCTTCGGCAGAAATTCTATATACGCACAAATGTTCGTATATAGAACAAAAGATTTTTCTGGCCGCGCGCACAGGAAGACGCCACGGAAGAGACAGTCCCAGGTTCCGCGCGCGTCCGCCTCGCCGCCGGTCGCCAGCAAGGCAGCGAACCATCATGAATACTCCCCTCAAGCATCTGGCCGTGGTCGGCGCGGGCGGCATGGGCAGCGGCATCGCCGCGCTGTTCGCCGCGCGCGGCGCGCCTGTCGTGCTGATCGACCCGGTGGACGGGGCGCTGGACCGGGCCCGCGCCAGCATCGCGCGCCAGCTCGGCGTGTATGCCGCCGGCGACGAGGCCGAGGCGATGGCGCGCATCCGCATGTCGCCCGACCTGGAAGCGGCCGCCGATTGCGATCTGGTGATCGAGGCGGTGCCGGAAAACCTGGAACTCAAGCGCGGCATTTTCGCGAAGCTGGACGCCATCTGCGCGCCCGGCGCGATCTTCGCCACCAATACCTCGGGCCTGTCGATCAACGCGCTGGCCGGCGCCGTGACGCGCCGCGAACGCTTCGTCGGCACGCACTTCTTCACGCCCGCCGACGTGATCCCGCTGGTGGAAGTGGTGCGCAACGACGACACCTCGGAAGCCACCGTCGCCGTCGTGATGGACGCGCTGCGCGCCGTCGGCAAGCGGCCCGTGCTGGTGCGCCGCGACATCCCCGGCTTCATCGCCAACCGCATCCAGCACGCGCTGGCGCGCGAAGCGATCTCGCTGCTGGAAAAGGGCGTGGCCAGCGCCGAGGACATCGACGAGGTGGTCAAGTGGAGCCTGGGCATCCGCCTGGCGCTGTCGGGTCCGCTGGAACAGCGCGATATGAACGGCATCGACGTGCACCACGCGATCGCCAGCTATCTGTACCAGGACCTGGAAAACCGCCAGGAGCCGTCCGAGCTGCTGCGCGGCAAGGTCGAGCGCGGCGAGCTGGGCGCCAAGAGCGGCCAGGGCTTCTATGCCTGGAGCCCCGAACGCCGCGAACGCGTGCTGCGCGAGAAGAGCGAGGCGCTGGCCGAACTGGCCGCCTGGCTGGAGCGCAAGGCTGGCGGCGGCTGACGGCCGCCGCGCGACACCGAATACCCAAACATAAGGCGCAGGGCACCGACCACTGCCGCCACCGGGCCACGAGCCCGACCACACAAAGAAGACCGCTGTTCCGTCGCCAGGCGCGTGCGCCCGGCGATGGAAACGGCACAGAACCACGCCCTACCCGGAGTTTGCTGGAGGCAACATGAATAAATTGGCGTCCTTTTTCACGGAGCTGATGCGCAAGTATCTGCCCGACCCCTTCGTCTTCGCGATCGCGCTGACACTGCTCACCGTGCTGCTGGCCATCGGCGTCGAAGGCAAGAGCCTGACGGCCATGACCACGGCCTGGGGCAAGGGCTTCTGGAGCCTGCTGGCCTTCACCACGCAGATGGCCGTGATCCTGGCGATGGGCTATGTGCTGGCCACCGCGCCGCTGACCGACCGCCTGCTGGACCGCATCGTCAGCCACGTGCACCAGCCGCGCACCGCCATCATCGTCGCCACGCTGGTCGGCGGCATCGGCAGCTACCTGAACTGGGGCTTCGGCCTGGTGATCGGCGGCGTGGTCGCCAAGAAGCTGGCGCTGAAGGTCAAGGGCGTGCACTACCCGCTGATCATCGCGGCGGCCTATAGCGGCTTCACCATGTACGGCCTGGGCCTGTCGGCCAGCATCCCCGTGCTGGTCGCCACGCCGGGCCATCCGACGGCCGGCCAGATGGGCGTGATCCCGCTGACCCAGACCATCTTCTCGGTGCCCATGCTGATCACCAGCCTGGTCATCATCGTGACGCTGCCGCTGCTGAACGCCTGGCTGCATCCCAAGCTGGGCGACAAGGTCGTGGAAGTGGACCCCGCCATCGACCGCGACGCGACGCAGGCCGGCGGCGCCGACGACATGCTGGAAAAGAACACCATCGCCACCCGCCTGAACAACAGCCGCATCCTGAGCCTGCTGATCGGCCTGATGGGCGTGGGCTACGTGGTGCTGCACTTCACTGGCGGCGGTTCGCTGGACCTGAACCTGATCAACTTCATCATCCTGTTCCTGGGCATCATCCTGCTGGGCACGCCGGCCGCCTACGTGGCCAAGCTGACCGAAGGCATCAAGACCATCTCCGGGATCATCCTGCAGTACCCGTTCTACGCCGGCATCATGGCCATCATGGCGGCCTCGGGCCTGGTGACGACCATTTCGAAGATCTTCGTCGACGTGGCCACGCCCGAGACGCTGCCCTTCTGGGGCCTGATCAGCTCCTTCGTCATCAACTTCTTCGCGCCTTCCGCCGGCGGCCACTGGGTGATCCAGGGTCCGTTCATGATCGACGCCGCCAAGGAAATCGGCAGCGCGCTGAACCAGACCACCATGGCCGTGATGCTGGGCAACGCCTGGAACGACCTGGTGCAGCCCTTCTGGATCCTGCCGGCGCTGGCGTTGTCCAAGCTCAAGCTGCGCGACGTGATGGGCTACACGGTGATCATGATGCTGTGGGTGGGCGTGATTCACATCGCCGCCGTCCTGCTTTGGGGCTACGCCACGCATTGATAGACCCCCCCCTACGCGCTTACGCGCGCCCCCCAAGGGGCGTCACCTACAGACCGGCGGAGCCGGATCTGGTGGTGACCCCGCTTGGGGAGGGTGGCTCAGATTGGAAGGGCTGGTTCTTGCGGAGTACCAAACGGCCCGAGCGGATTGGCGTGATGCGTTTGCGGGATTTTTGAATTGAAGATATGGGAGCGGATATGAGCAAACCACGGGCTTACCTTGTCACCGGCGGCAGCGCCGGGATCGGGGCGGCGATTGTCCGCATGTTGCTGGATGCGGGCCACGCGGTGGTGAACATCGACTACCGGCTGCCGGACGCGCCGCCGGCGGGGCTGGTGTCTTACCAGGCCGACCTGACCGACGAGGCGCGCACGAAGGAAGTGGCGCGCGAGGTGACGGCGGCGTATGACATCGTGGGGCTGGTGAACAACGCGGGCGCGACGCGGCCGGGCACGGCCGACACGGCGACGCTGGAAGACCTGGACTATGTGGTCAACCTGCATCTGCGCACCGCGCTGATCCTGGTGCAGGCGGCGCTGCCGGCCATGCGCGCGGCGGGCTTCGGCCGCATCGTCAACATGTCGTCGCGCGCGGCGCTGGGCAAGCCCGACCGCGTGGTCTATTCGGCCACCAAGGCCGGGCTGGTGGGCCTGACGCGCACGCTGGCCATGGAACTGGGCGGCGACGGCATCACGGTCAACGCCATCGGCCCCGGCCCCATCGCCACGGATCTGTTCACGAAGAGCAATCCGGCGGGCGCGCCGCAGACCGAGCGCATCATCAACAGCATCGTGGTCAAGCGCCTGGGCACGCCCGAGGACGTGGCGCGCGCGGCGATGTTCTTCCTGTCGCCCGACAACGGCTTCGTCACCGGACAGATGCTGTACGTGTGCGGCGGCACCACGCTGGGCGTTGCGCCGATCTGAATCCCGTCATGATGCCCGCCGCCTTCCGCTCCCCGTCCCGCCCGCGCCGCCTAGCGGCGCAGCAGCGCGTGGTTGATCTGGTCGGCGGCGCGGCGCAGCGGCGGCAGGAAAGCTTCCAGCATCGCTTCGCGCGTGTAGCGGTTGGCGTGGCCGCTGACGTTCATCGCCGCGATCACGCGGCCGCTGCGGTCGACGATGGGCACGGCCACCGATTGCAGCCCCGGCTCCAGCTCCTGCGCCACGCAGGCGTAGCCGTCGGCGCGCACCCCGTCCAGCAGGCGCCTGAGTTCCGCCACGTCGGTGACGGTGTGCGGCGTGTAGGCCTGGATCTGGCTCATGGCCAGCACGCGGTCGCGCTCGGCCGGGGGCAGGCCGGCCAGCAGCACGCGGCCCATGGACGTGACCCAGGCCGGCAGGCGGCTGCCCACGGCCAGGTTGATGGTCATGACCTTGTGCGTGGACAGGCGCAGGATGTAGACCACGTCGGCGCCTTCCAGCACCGACACGGAACAGGACTCGCGCGTCTGCTCGGCCACTTCCTCCATGTACGGCAGCGCCAGGTTCCACAGCGGCGTGGCGGACAGGTAGGCGTAGCCCAGCTCCAGGATGCGCGGCGTGAGCGCGAACCTGCGGTCCTCGACGGTGACGTAGCCCAGGTGCTCCAGCGTCAGCAGGATGCGGCGCGCGCCGGCGCGCGTCAGGCCGGTCACGGCCGCGACTTCGGACAGCGTCATCTGCGCGCGGTCGGGGCCGAACGCCCGGATCACGGACAGGCCGCGCGCGAAGGATTGCACGTAGCTGTCGCTGGGTTGCTGGGCGTCCTGCTCGGCCATCGGTCTGCTGCCACCTATGAAAATCCTGGGGACGACGCCGTGCCGGCTCGCCTTGACGCTCGCGTCGGCCCCATGAAACGATGTTCTTCAGAAGAACGAATGTTCTATAGAAGAACAAATTATGACATGCCACCTATGAGCGAACACCATGATCTCTAAGCTTGTTGCCAACGCGGCGACCGCCCTGGCGGACGTACCCGACGGCGCGACCGTCATGATCGGCGGCTTCGGCACGGCCGGCCAGCCGATGGAGCTGATCGACGCGCTGCTCGAACAGGGCGCCAAGGACCTCGTCATCATCAACAACAACGCCGGCAACGGCACCGCCGGCCTGGCCGCGCTGCTGGGCGCGAACCGCGTGCGCAAGATCATCTGCTCGTTCCCGAGGCAGGTGGACTCGCAGATCTTCGACGGCCTGTACCGCAGCGGCAAGATCGAGCTGGAGCTGGTGCCGCAGGGCAACCTGGCCGAGCGCATCCGCGCCGCCGGCGCCGGCATCGGCGCCTTCTTCACGCCCACGGGCTACGGCACGCCGCTGGCCGAGGGCAAGGAAACCCGCGAAATCAACGGCCGCCAGTACGTGCTGGAATACCCGCTGCACGCCGACTACGCGCTGATCAAGGCCGAGCGCGGCGACCGCTGGGGCAACCTGGTGTACCGCAAGACCGCGCGCAACTTCGGCCCCATCATGGCCAGCGCGGCGCGCGTGGCCGTGGCGCAGGTGCGCGAGATCGTCGAACTGGGCGAGCTCGATCCCGAGAACGTGGTCACCCCCGGCATCTTCGTGCAACGCGTGGTGCGGATCGACGCCGCCCCGGCCGCCAAGGAACAGCAATGAGCCAAAACAAACTGAGCCGCGACGAGATCGCCGCGCGCGTCGCCCGCGACATTCCCGAAGGCGCCTACGTGAACCTGGGTATCGGCCTGCCGACCCTGGTCGCCAACCACCTGCCGGCCGACCGCGAAGTCATCCTGCACACCGAGAACGGCATGCTGGGCATGGGTCCGGCGCCGGCCAAGGGCGAAGAGGACTACGACCTGATCAACGCCGGCAAGCAGCCCGTGACCGAGCTGCCCGGCTGCGCCTTCTTCCACCATGCCGATTCCTTCGCCATGATGCGCGGCGGCCATCTGGACATCTGCGTGCTGGGCGCCTTCCAGGTGTCGCAGCACGGCGACCTGGCCAACTGGCACACCGGCGCCCCCGACGCGATTCCCGCGGTGGGCGGCGCGATGGACCTGGCCATCGGCGCCAAGGACGTGTTCGTCATGATGGAACTGCAGACCCGCGAAGGCCAGAGCAAGCTGGTGCAGGCCTGCACCTACCCGCTGACCGGCGTGCGCTGCGTGTCGCGCGTGTACACCGACGTGGCGGTGTTCGACATCCGCGCCGACGGCGTCACCGTGACCGACCTGTTCGGCGGCGTCACGCCCGACGAGCTGCTGCGCCTGACCGGCCTGCCGCTGAAGTTCGCGAACTGAACCCGGGCCGGGCCAACGCGCCCGCGCCCTTTATCGACACCCCGGGCCGCGCCGCGCGGCCCGACCAGGCTCCGCGATGCCGGGGCCGCAACCCGGAGAATCCATCATGTTGTTCATGGTTCAAATGCAAGTCAATCTGCCCGTCGACATGCCGGCCGAGCGCGTCGACAAGCTCAAGGCCGACGAAAAGGCCCTGGCGCAACAGCTGCAGCGCGACGGCAAGTGGAAGAGCCTGTGGCGCGTGGTCGGCCGCTATGCCAACGTCAGCATCTTCGACGTGGAAAGCAACGACGAGCTGCACACCCTGCTGGCCTCGCTGCCGCTGTTCCCGTACATGGACATCCAGGTGACGGCGCTGGCGCGTCATCCCTCGGCCATCTGAGGCGAGGCCGCCATGCCCTACATCATCGAGACCTTCGACAAGCCCGGCCACCAGGCCGTGCGCCAGCAGCAGCGCGCCGCGCACCTGGAATACCTGGACGCCAACAAGGGCCTGCTGCTGGCCTGCGGCGCCAAGCTGCAGGACGACGGCGCCGATGCCGGCGGCGGCCTGTACCTGGTCGACCTGGACACGCGCGAAGCCGCGCAGCAGTTCATCGACGCCGATCCCTTCGCCCAGGCCGGCCTGTTCGAGCGCGTGGCCATCACGCGCTGGCGCAAGGCCTACGTCGACGGCGTCTGCCACCTGTAAGCCCGCCGCCCGCCCGCGCGGCGCGGCCACCCCATGCGCCGGACGGCATCGCCGCCGTCCGGCTTCACCCTCGAGGAACATCCATGTCTTATGCCGATCTCAGCCAGGCCCGGCTGTACTACGTCATCGACGGCCCCGCCGACGCGCCCGTGCTGGTGCTGTCCAATTCGCTGGGCACCTGCGCCGACATGTGGGCGCGCCAGGTGCCTGAGCTGAGCAAGCATTTCCGCGTGCTGCGCTACGACACGCGCGGACACGGCAAGTCCTCGATCCCCGACGGCGAATACCGCTTCGAACAGCTGGCCGGCGACATCGCCGAGCTGCTGGACAGCCTGGGCATCGCGCGCGCCCACTTCTGCGGCCTGTCCATGGGCGGCCCCACCGGCATCGCGCTGGCGCTGGCCCACCCGGAACGGGTCGACAGCCTGATCCTGTGCAACACGGCCGCCCGCATCGGCTCGGCCGAAGGCTGGACCACGCGCATCAACGCCGTGGCCGAACAGACGCTGGAAAAGATGGCGCCGGCCCTGGTCGAACGCTGGCTGACCGACGGCTACCGCGCCGCCGAGCCGGGCCTGTCGCAGGTGCTGGTGGACATGCTGCGCCGCACGCCGGACGCCGGCTACTCGCGCAACTGCGCCGCGCTGCGCGACGCCGACTACCGCGACCGCGTCGCCGCCATCCGCGCGCGCACGCTGGTCATCTCCAGCACCCACGACCTGGCCGCCACGCCGGCCCAGGGCCGCGAGCTGGCCGCCGCCATCCCCGGCGCGCGCTACGTCGAGCTGGACACGTCACACATCTCCAACTGGGAACGGCCCGAGGAATTCAACCGCGCCGTGCTCGGCTTCCTGCTGGCCCAGTGAATCCCGGAGGACACCGCATGCAACGCTGGAAACACCGGCCCGAGGGCTCGAACTGGGGCGACTTCGGCCCCGACGACCAACTCGGCCGCCTCAACCTCATCACCGAAGAACAGGTGCTCAAGGGCGCCCGCGAGATCCGCGCCGGCAAGACCTTCTGCCTGTCGCTGCCGCTGGACCTGCCCGGCGGCAACGTGCTCAACCCGCGCCGCCATCCGCCGCAGCTGAGCCCGACGCGGCTGCGCGACACGCCCTACCTGAACTTCCCGCTGCGCAACGTCAATCCCGACGCGCTGGACGTGCTGAGCGACGACCAGGTGCTGCTGTCCATGCAGTACTCGACGCAATGGGACGCGCTGGCCCACGTCGGCGCGCTGTTCGACGCCGACGGCGACGGCCGGCCCGAGCTGCGCTACTACAACGGCTATGCCGCCGGCGTGGACGTGATCGGCCCGGCCGACGGCAGCCACGCGGGCTGCGGCTGCGACAGCGGCGGCCCGTCGGCGGCGCTGAAGCTGGGCATCGAGCACCTGGCGCAGAAAGGCATGCAGGGACGCGGCGTGCTGGTCGACCTGGAACGCCACTACGGCGCCGGCCGCACGCTGATCGGCCACGCCGAGCTGATGCGCGTGATCGAGGCCGACGGCATCGAGATCGAGCCGGGCGACATGCTGGTGCTGCGCACCGGCTACGCCGAGGCCGTGGTCGCCATGAACGGCCAGCCCGACGCCGACACGCTGCACAGCTACGGCGCCGCGCTGGACGGCACCGACGAGGCGCTGCTGCAGTGGATCACCGACAGCGGCATCGCCGCCATCTGCGCCGATAACTACGCGGTGGAAGCCTATCCCGCGCGCGAACGCAGCGGCCCGCGGCCCATGCTGCCCTTGCACCACCACTGCCTGTTCAAGCTGGGCCTGCCGCTGGCCGAACTGTGGTATCTGAAGGACCTGGCCGACTGGCTGCGCGCCAATGGCCGCCACCGCTTCATGCTGACCGCGCCGCCGCTGCGCCTGCCGCACGCCATCGGCTCGCCGGTGACGCCGATCGCCACGGTCTGAGGCGGCGCGTCCTTCCGGCTCGGACACCCGCGCGGCTGCGCGCCGGATCGGAATGGACCGCCACAAACACGCCGGGCCGCTTGCGCGGCCCGGTTGCGTTTGAAGCGCAGGCGCTCAGCCCTTCAGGCAGGTGCTCATGAAGGTCTTGCGCTTGTCGCCGGTGAGCTTCTGCTCGCCGGCCTTGGCGTTGCAGTCCTTCATCTTCTGCTGCTGTGGCGTGAGCTGCTTGGCCGGCGCCGGCTGCTCGCCCTTCAGACAGGCGCTCATGTAGGTCTTGCGATCGTCGCCCTTCTTGCCCTCGGCCGACTTGTTGCAGTCGGCCATGCGCTGCTGCTGCGGCGTGGGGGTCTTGGCGGGCTGGGCGGCGGCGGGCGCGGCGGTCTGCGCGAACGCGGCCCCGGCGAAGCAAGCGGAAAGGACTAAGGCCGAAGCCAGCTGGCTGGTGCGGGAAAACATGGATTCCTCTCTTTGAGCGCCCGGGGCGCCCGAGGGGCGCGGGATCGGGCCGCACGGTCCGCCGGACAAGGCGCCGGCGTGCTCATCATCGGGCAAACACCAGGGCTTCGCAAGAGCGTAAAAAGTTAAAAAACGCTAAGGCGCCAGGGGCGCCCGCCAGCTGTCTGGCAGCTGAAAAACGACCGCCTCGCGTCCGGCTGATCATAGACAAACGCGGCGGGCGCGCACCCTCGCCGCGACACGCCGGCGACGCTAGAATGCCCGCAAGCTGGAGACATTCGGATGCAGCCGCGCCATCCCCTGTCGAATCTGGGTGCAACCCTCGCAACCTGTTACCCATTGCCCCTCGCCACCCGTTGTGCGCCGGGGCGTAAAGGTGTGAGATAGAAACGCCGCGACACAGCGCGCCTTGCCCGCCGCGGCGAGCCCCGAAAGGAGACGACCATGAAAACCGCCCTAGCCTTCCTTGCCGCGCTGGCCTGCCTGGCCGGCGGCGGCGCGTCGGCGCAAAGCCTGGCCTACGGCGTCACGCTGGGCAATATCCAGACCGTGCGCGACGCCCAGAACGGCTCCACCATCACCGGCTCGCTCGCCAATCAATCCGCCCGCCCCATCAACAGCGTCATGCTGACCTTTGTGCTGTACGACGAACAGGGCCGCGAGATCGGCCGGGTGCAGGACGGCGTGACGGGACCGCTGGCGCCGGGACAGATCCGGCTGGTGAGGGCAGTCACGCCGCTGCCGGCGGCGCGGGTGACGGCGCTGGACGTGCAGGCCTGGTAGCCCATGCGTCAATGCGACCCTTTTATCTTGCAGGCATCTGCAACCGCGCCCGCCACGTAGCGCGGCGCCCCCAAGCCAGGCCGCGCGGATCCGGCTCCGCCGGTCCGCAGCGGCGCCCCCTGGGGGGGAGCGCCAAAGGCGCTTCGGGGGGGACCCAACTTATGGGAAAATTGGCATTGCCGACTCGATGACAGGGGCTTCCGCGCGAAGCCCCTTCTTGCGTCTGTCGGCTCGCCAGTCTCCCTGGCCCAGTTATTAGGATGTGAAAACAATGTTCCCCAAAAGACTCGCTGACGGCTATCAATCCTTCCTCGACGGCCGCTTCCCCGCCGAGCGTTCGCGCTACCAGAAGCTGGCGGAAACCGGACAAAACCCGGAAATCCTGATCATCGGCTGCTGCGACTCCCGCGTCGCCCCGGAACTGATTTTCGACGCCGGACCGGGCGAGATGTTCGTGGTGCGCAACGTGGCCAACCTGGTGCCGCCCTGTGACCCGGACACCGAATCGTCCTATCACGGCACCAGCGCCGCCATCGAATTCGCGGTCAACGGCCTGAACGTCAAGCACATCGTGGTGCTGGGCCACGCGTCCTGCGGCGGCGTGCGCGCGTTCTACGACGACGCCAAGCCGCTGAGCCGCGGCGACTTCATCCGCAAGTGGATGACCCAGATCGAGCCCGTGGCCGAAGGCCTGGGCGAATCCACCGGCGACCGCAACGCCGACCTCAAGCGCCTGGAACTGGCCGTGATCAAGCAGAGCCTGAACAATCTGCTGACCTTCCCCTTCATCCGCCGCCGCGTCGAAAGCGGCGAGCTGGAACTGCACGGCACCTACTTCGGCGTCGCCACCGGCGTGCTGTTCCTGCTGGACAAGGACAGCGGCGAATTCCACCCCTGCGTGGAAAACGGCGTCACGAAGTAAGCCTGCGTGGTCGCGGGCGTCGGAGCCGGACCGGCCCCGACGCGCCGTGAGGCAAGCCGCCGCGCTCGCGGCGATCGGACGCCTTGCGGCGCGCCTGCCGGCGCCCGCCAGTGTTCCCTGTCGATCAGCCCAGGCGCGCCAGTTCGGCGCGCGCCTGCGCCGCCATGTGGCAATCGTTGATGCGCTCGGTCAGCTGCGCCACGCTCATGCCCTTGGGCCCGGTGTACAGCGTCAGGTCGGTCACGTACTCGCCCGTCTTGCGATTGTGGCGCGTCACGCCGACCGAGAACGGACGCTTGAGCGGCGGCGGCGTGAAACCCGCCTCGTAGTTCAGCACCAAGGCAACGGAAATGGGCAGGAAGGAGTAGCGGGTCTCATTGACGCGCCAGTCCGAAATGCTGTCCCAGGGCGTCAGGTCGCCGCCGCGCACCCGTATGCCTTCCTCGCACAGGGTGTAGCAAGGCTTGCGCGGGCCGAACATCATCCACAGGCTGGACAGCAGCGCCAGGCCCAGCAACGAGAACAGCAGGACTTCCATCGTCGTCAGATGACGGGAAGACAGCGCGCCATACAGCACCGCGGCGCCCGCGCCGCCGAACAGCACCGGCAGTCCGACCGAATGCGGCGTGATCTCCACGCTGCCGCGCCCGGCCGCCTCCAGCCGCTTCAGCTCTGCGATATACGCGTCGCGGTCCGCTTGCGCATGCGTGGTGAATTCTTGTTCCAGCGAGGATGCGATGTCATTCATGACGTCTCCGGATGAGATCAGCGAAACCTGCGCGGCGCGGTTGCCGGCGCTCAAGCGGACACGGCCGATTCCAGCCCCAGCTCGACCAGCAGCGCGGCGTCGCGCGGATCGCGCGCGCGGGCCAGCAGCTCGGGCGTGATGGCCACGCCCAGCGCCTCCAGGCGCTGCTTGAGCGACGGGTGGCTGTCCAGCGGATGCGCCTGCTGGTCCTGCAGGCGCTCTTGCGGGTCATCCAGCCCGTGCTCGGCGACCAGCCGGCGCACCATCTTCAGCACGCCGCCGCGCTCCTCTGCCGGCGCCTGCTGGTTGTGCGCCAGCGCCGCGTCCACGATCCGGTGCAGCCCGGAAATGCGCAGCAGCGCCAGCGCGGACGATTCCGTGCCGGCGATGCGGCTGCCGAAAGCGTCGGCCGCCAGCTCGCGCTCGCGGCTCCAGTGATGCATGGCTTCCTCGAAACTGGCGAGGAACCATTTGCCATACAGCGTGACCGGGGCGGCGACCCAGGCGCGCGAGCCGTCGTCCTTCTCGTCGTGCTCGTTGGTGATGGCGAAGATGCTGTCCAGGAAACTGCGGTAAATGGGCGCGAAGCGCAGGCTGTAGCCCGTGTCCTCGCCGGTGAAATGGCCAAGCTCGTGCGCGATCACGGCGGACACCTGGGCGCGATCCAGGAAAGCCATATAGGGCAAGGGCAGGTATAGCACGCGCCCCTCGGGCACCGGCTGGCCGCTGACCAGCGCCACCGGATGCTCGGTGACGAAGAAGCCTTCGTTCAGGCCGACAACGACCGCGTCGGGCGCGCGCGCGTCTGTCCGCTTGGCGATCTCGCGCACGAACTCCCACAGGCGCGGCGCCTGATGCGGCGCCAGCGACTGGCCCATGAGCAGAATGGGCTCGGGCTCGCCCTGGCGCTCGGACTGGCGCAGCGCGCCATACAGCATCTTGAAGCCGTACCAGGCCAGCGCCAGCGCGACCATGGCGAGGAACACGCCCAGCTTGACGCCGCCGTCCGACACGCCCGGCCGGCTCAGGATGATGATGGCTTCGAAACTCAGCAGGGTGATCAGTCCGCCGAACACCAGCACGGTCTGCGACAGCATGAACTTCGGCAGCCAGCGGCGGCCGTTCTCGAAGGCCTGCATCAGTGCGTCGCGCGACTGCATGGCCCGCGCCGTGGCGCGGCGGATCGCCACCAGCGCCGCGCAGAAGGACGCGGTCGCCAGGACGCCCAGCAACAGCGTCAAGGGCGCCAGCAGCGCCAGCGCGTCATGCACCCACGGGCTGCGCTGCCCGTAATAACGCAAGGATGTCACCGGCACCGTCGGCAAGGCGCCAACGCGCTGCCATTGCCATAGCGCGATGATCGCCATAGCCACCGGCACGCCAAGGCCCAGGACAAAAACCATGCGGCGTATGCGAGCGGAATACGGCGCTACGTCGTTCACGATTCTTATTCATTTTCGTGGAGGTGGCCGAGTATATAGCTCGAACGACAGTGACAAGCAACGCTGCTGTCGGGGAAGTATCTCAATACCTCGTTAATGCTCGAGCAAACAAGAATCCAAAAATAGAAATATCGAATTTTTGCGTTCGATATCACTCTCACGGTCGCGGCGCCCGGAACAGACTCGTTATCGTCAGGCCATCCTCGAGGATCTGCCCGTGGCTCATATCTTCACTGTAAAGCGTACGGCAACCTGCTCCGATCGCCGCCGCAGCGATGCTGGCTTCGTAGAAGGACAGCCGGCCCTCCTAGCGCGACCGACGCCTGCACACCCGCCGCCACGCCAGCAGCAGAAGCAGCAGCACCACCAGGACGGCGACGCCGCCCGGCACCAGATAAGGCTGGGCCTTCGCCAGCAGCGGCACGGGGCCGCCATCGCGGGACTGCTGCACGTCCGCGGGCGTGACCCGCAGATCCGGATTGCCGTAGCTCGCCAGCACGTAATTGGAAATGTCCGCCACCTGCTGGTTGGTCAGCGGATTGACGTAGGACTTCTGATCGAAGCGCGGCATCAGCACGTGCTGATCGCCGACATTGCGGTCGATGCCGTACAGGATGGTCGCGACCAGATTGGCCGCCGTGCCCGCGCCGGTGGCCGTGTTGTGGAACAGCGAGGGATAGGCCTGGTTGGCGCTGCCCGCGCCGCTGGACTGGTGACAGCTGGCGCAATAGCCGCTGAACAGCGCGGCGCCGGACTTCAGGCTGGCGGTGGCGGTCTGGCTGTCCAGGCCGCGCCGCCGCGCCTCGTCGCTGGCCGCGCGGCCCTGGTCATAGGCGGTCCCGGCCGGGCGCTTGCTGTCCGCCGCGGACTCGGGGCCGACCGGCGCGGTGCTCTTCAGGTAGGCCGCGATCGCCCGAAGGTCCGTCTCGGGCATGTGCTGGAAACTGTTCTCGACCGCCTCGGCCATCATGCCGCCGGCCTGGGCCTTGCCGGCGACGCGACCGGTGCGCAGGTACTGCACCAGTTCGTCCTCCGACCAGCCGCCGATGCCGGCAACAGGATCCGAGCTGATGTTCGGCGCGTACCACGGCCCGACGGGGCCACCGCCCAGCGCGCGGCCGGCGTCCTCAGCCATGAGCGCGTTGCGCGGCGTATGGCAGCTGCCGCAATGCGCCAGCGCATTGGCCAGATAGGCGCCACGGTTGATCTGCTCGCTCTTGGACGGATCCGGGGTATAGCGCCGGTTGTCCAGGAACAACAGGTTCCATCCCAGCATCGAGGCCCGCACGCTGAACGGGAACGGCAGCCGCGTGACGGGAGCGGGTTCATCCACCGGGGCCACGCCCTTCATGAAATAGGCGTACAGCGCCTTCATGTCCTCGTCGGTGATCAAGGTGTAGGACGTGTAGGGCATGGCCGGATACAGCCGCGCGCCATCCTTGCGCACGCCCTCGCGCAGCGCGCGGGCAAAATCCGCCTCGCTGTAGTCGCCGATGCCCGCCGTCCTGGACGGCGTGATGTTGCTGGCGTAGATGACGCCCAGCGGACTGTTGATGGGATAGCCGCCGGCATATGGCTTGCCGCCGCCGGCCTGCGTGTGACAGGCCAGGCAGTCGGCGGCGATGGCCAGCGAGCGGCCGCGTTCGAGCAGGCGCGCGTCGGCCTCGGCCGGCGCCTGCGCGGCGGCGCCGGCGGCCAGCCCCAGCCACAGCGCCGCGCCCAGGCCCAGGCGCAGCCAGGCGCGCGGGCGCGGGGAACCCGGATCGGAAACGACATGCGCGGAGCGGGCGGCGGGCATCATGCGGCGGCATCCATCTGCTTGGCGATGGCCGCCGCGGCCTTCAGGCCCAGGGCGGCCATGCTCAAGGTGCTGTTCACCACGCTGGCCGAGGGCATCGCGCCGCCGCCCGGCAGCCAGAGATTGTCGTGGTCGTGCGCGCGGCAGTCGCCATTCACCACCGAGTCCTTGGGATTGGCGCCCATGATGACGCTGCCCATCATGTGGTTGTTGGCGTTGAGCTGTGTCGTGATGCGGAATTCGGTGGCCTGGAACAGCGTGCCGATATGCCGCAGCTGCGCGTGGGCGGCCTCGGCGCCCTTGCGCACGTAGTCGCCCACGTCGTAGTTGACGTCCGGACAGGGCAGCCCCAGCGGATCCATCCGCGTCTTGCTCAGGGTCAGGCGGTTGTTGGGGTCCGGCAGCGGCTCCAGGCTGATCGACAGGTCCACGCCATGCGCGGCGCGGCGGCGGATCTCGGCATCCAGCGCCTTGCCGGCCAGGCCCATGTCCATGGCGGCCTGCGTGGCCGAGGCGACCTGGGTGATGTTGTTCAGGATCATCTTGTTGGCCGAATAGGCCGAACGGAAGGCGCCGTCGCGCGGCCCCACCAGGCAGCTGCTCTGCGCCGGGCCGCGTCCCGGCCAGAGCGGTTCGCTGGCCAGGAAGAAGCAATGGAAGCCCGAGTGGTCCATGATGTTGCGGCCCACCTGGTCAGACGAATTGGCGATGCCGGCGGGGTTGCGTTCATTGGCGGCCATGAGCAGCAGGCGCGGGGTTTCCAGCGCGTTGCAGGCCAGCACGAAATGCCGGCCGGTGGCCTTGTGCGACTTGCGCGCCTGGTCGTACCAGTGCACGGCGGTGACGCGGTTGTTCTCGTCCGTGTCGATCTTGTAGACCACCGCCTGCGGCAGCACGATGGCGCCCTTCTCCTCGGCCGCCTGGACATGATGGATGCCGTTGTACATGGCGCCGACCGGACAGATCGGCTGGCAGTTGTTGTTGCCGCAACAGGTGGGACGGCCGCGCCAGGGCCGCGTGCTGCGGCCCTGCGGAATGGGCACCGAGCGGTAGCCATGCGGGTTCACCACGTCGGCGAAACGCTGGTCGCCATAGGCCCACGGCACCATGTCCATCGGATAGGGACCGCTGCGCTCGACCGGCGATTGCTGCGCGGGATCGTTGGGACCGGCCACGCCCATCTCGTTCTCGGCCTGCAGGTAGTAGGGCTCCAGCTCCTCGTATGATATCGGCCAGTCGCGGCCCACGCCGTAGGCCGATTGCATGCGCAGGTCCACCGGCAGGTGGCGCCAACACGACGCCGCCCAATGCCAGGTGGTGCCGCCCACGGTGCGCAGATAGCCCTGCTTGAAGCCGCTGCCGCTGGGACCGGTCAGGTGAACGTAGTTGTTTTCCGGGAAATACAGCGGCGCCGGCGCCAGCGGGGACTGTGGATACAGGCCCTGGAAATCGGATCCCAGGCGATTGGCGAAGGGCATGTTGCGCCAGTTTTCCACGGCCTGGGCGCGCTCGATGCGCAGGCCGGCCTCCAGGATCAGCACGGAGTGGCCGCGGGCGCTCAGCTGGTCCGCGATCATCGCGCCCACGACGCCCGAGCCGACGACGACGATGTCCGCGCGTGCGTCGCCGTCGGCGGAGAATTCTGCTTGTCTCATAGGGTTGCGCCAGGTGAAGCGATCAGGGGAGGCTCGGGCGGCATGGCCGCCGGATCCGGCGGCGCCGCCGTCCACCAGAGCGGGCCATAGCTGCAATAGGTGGGCACGGTGAGCGCGTCGCGCACGGGCTGGTACATCAGCGCCTCTTCATAGGCGACGACGACGGCGGTCGGCCCGCGTCCCACGGTGCCCGTGTACCAGGCGGCGACGATGTCGCTGGCCAGGTCCTGCAGCCCGGCCTGCCTGGCCGCGGCCATCAGCGCGTCGGCGGTGGGATGGCTGGCGGCCAGCGCGGCCAGCCTGGGCCAGTCGCCGGCCTGACGCACGCCGGAACGCTCCAGCGCGTCGCGCATGCGGCGCGCGGTGACGGGGTTCAGGTGGGCGTGGTCGGTCAGCGCGCGCGACAGCGCGAGGAAACCATCGTCGGCCACGGGCGCGGCAGACGGTTGCGCGGCGGGTTGAGCACAGAGCAGGGAGGGATAGGCCAGCAGTCCGGCTTCAAGCCCGACGCCGGCCAGGCCCAGCATGAGCGCGCGGCGGCGCGGCAGCGCGACCTGCGCGTCGGTCTCGGAAGGATCCGGGGCCGGGGTGCCTGAGGAGGGCGATTCCACGGTGATCTGTCCTTTCCAGTAAAACACTGCGGTTTACTTTATCGGATGCACCTGACAGGAAGGTGTACTGTACTCCTCTGCCCCATGGGCAACAATTTTCCATTTTCCGCATTGCCGCGCGGCGGTTTTCATGCCCGGCCGCGCCCAGCCCACATTCTCCGGAGCGTTCCATGGCAAAGATAAGCATCGATTTCGTCTCGGACGTGGCCTGCCCGTGGTGCGCGGTGGGCCTGGGCGGCCTGCTGGCCGCGATCGAGCGGCTGCGCGGCGAGGCCGAGGTCGAACTGCATTTCCGGCCCTTCGAGCTGAACCCCGACATGCCCAAGGGCGGACAGAACACCATCGAGCGCCTGATGGCCAAGTACGGCTACGACCGCGAGCGCATCCAGGCCAACCGCAAGGTGATCAGCGAGCGCGCGGCCGCCGTCGGCATGCCGATGCGCATGGCCGACGACAACCGCTCCTACAACACCTTCGACGCGCATCGGCTGCTGCATTGGGCCGGGCTGCAGGATCCCGCCCTGCAGGTCGCGCTTAAGAAGCGCCTGCTGGCGGTCTATCACGACGACAACCTGGACACGAGCGACGCCGAGGTGCTGGCGCGCGCGGCGGCCGACGCCGGCCTGGACGAGGCGCAGGCGCGCGAGGTGCTGGCGTCCGGCCGCTATGCCGATGCGGTCAGGACCGAGGAAGCGCAATGGCGCGATCGCGGCATCACGTCGGTGCCGTCGGTGATCCTCAACGGCAAGTACCTGGTGTCCGGCGGCCAGCCGACGGACGTGTTCGAACAGGCGCTGCGCCAGGTGGCGCAGGAAGGCTAGATCCCCGACCCGGGGCTTGCCGTCACGGGGCGTGACGTATCGGGATGCGGCGTAGCGGGACGCCGCGCATCAGCCCCGGCGCTCAGACCCGTCCGCCCAGCTGCGCCATGCCCGGCTTGGCTCCGGCCGGCCCCAGCTTCTCGTAGTTGTTCTTCAGGATGATGCCGGCGTAGTAGACATGCTCGCGCATCAGATCCTCGGCGCGCGCGCCGTCGCGCCCGATGATGGCGTTGACGATGCGGTGGTGGTCATCGTGCGAGCGCAGGATGATGCCGTGGTCTTCCCACAGGACGATGCGGTCCGACGCGTAGGGAATGGCCTGGGCCTGCGTGGCGAAGCGCCTGACCCAGGGATTGCCGGCGGCTTCCAGGATGCTGTTGTGCAGCGTGATGTTCACCTGCTGGTACGGCATGTGGTCGTCGGGCAGCAGCACGCCCTTGCCCAGGATGCGGTCGCCTTCGTCCAGGCAATTGCGCAGGGTCGCGACCGCGTCGTTCGACAGGCCGCGCATGGCCGCCTGGCGACAGGCCAGCCCTTCCAGCGCGGCCCGCACCTCGTAGGCCGCCACGATCTCGCCGATGTCATAGGCCCGCACCGTGTAGCCGCGCTTGGGCAGGTGTTCGAGCAGGCCCTCGTTGCCCAGCGTCGCCAGGGCGGCGCGCACCGGCGTGCGCGACACGCCCAGCTTCTCGGCCAGCGGGATTTCCTCCAGGCGCGCGCCCGGGCTGAACTTGCCGTGCAGCACCCAGTCCCGCAGCGTGTCGGTCACGTGTTGAGATAGCGTATCCATGCCGCATTGTATACATGAAGAATACATACGTTCCCGCCACCGGGTTCGCATCAGGGCTTTCCCCAGTGAATTCCCCAATGAAGACTGATTTCCCTCAAAGCAAGATCAGGGAAAGCCCTTATATATGCGCGACCAGCATGTATACATAATCGCAAAAAATTTTAAAGCCGCCGTTGCCGTTCCCCAGGCGGACGGCACGATCGCCAGGAGACAGCATGTCCAATGTATCCACGCCCGCCGCGGGCGCCGCTTCCCGTCTTGCCCTGGTCACGGGCGGCGGCGGCGGCATCGGCGCCACCATCTGCCAGGAGCTGGCGCAGGCCGGCTACCGGGTCGTGGTGTCGGACGTGGATGCCGGCCGCGCGCGCCGCGTGGCCGACGAACTGGGCGCGCCGCATGACGCGCGCGCCTTCGACGTCAGCGACGAAGCCTCGGTCATGGCGGCCTTCGACGACATCGAGACACGCCACGGCCCGATCTCGGTGCTGGTCAGCGCCGCCGGCCTGCTGCTGTTCCAGGACAACGGCGAACGCCCGCTGATCAAGGACACCACGCTGGATATCTGGGAACGCAGCTTCGCCGTGAACGCGCGCGGCGTGTTCCTGTGCGGACGCGAATTCCTGCGCCGCCGCGAAGCCGCGCCGGTGCAGCACGGCCGCGTCGTCACCTTCAGCTCGGTGGCCGCGCAGCTGGGCGGCTACCGCTCCAGCGCTTCGTACATCGCCGCCAAGTCCGCCGTGCTGGGCCTGACCAAGGCCATGGCGCGCGAATCCGCGCACCTGGGCATCACCGTCAACGGCATCGCCCCGGGCCTGATCGACACCGACATGCTGCGCAGCACCGTCACCAGCAGCGGCGCGCTCGCCGCCGCCGCGCAGGCCATCCCGCTGGGCCGCATCGGCACCGTGCAGGACGTGGCCGCCGCCGTCCGCTTCCTGGCCTCGGAAGACGCCGCCTACATCACGGGCAGCATCATCGATGTCAACGGCGGCTACCGCATGCAGTAGCAACACCCGGCCGTTCCACGCAGTCGTTCGAATTTGGCGGCATGTCCGCCCAGTACCCAGACCAGTACCCAGACCAGCGCCAGTCCCGGTCCGCTTCGCGCCATGCCCGCCGCACAGGGCAGCATCCGGCGTGGACGGTCCTGACGGCAAAAAAATGATCAGCAACGGGAGACAACCATGAAGACCAGCAGTCGCTTCGCCGCCGCCGCGCTTTGCGCGTGGGCGGTCGCCACCGGCGCCCAGGCCCAGCAGGAACCGGGCATCACCGACAAGACCATCAAGATCGGCGTGTTCGCGCCGCTGTCCGGCGCCGGCATGGCCTACGGCTTCGACGTGATGAACGCGGCCAAGATGTACTACGCCAAGATCAACAAGGAAGGCGGCATCCATGGCCGCCAGCTGGAGCTGGTGATCGAGGACGATCGCTGCAACGCCAACGACCTGGTCGCGGCCGTGAAGAAGCTGACCGAACAGGACAAGGTCTTCATGCTGAACGGCGGCTCCTGCTCGGCCGCCGTGGTGGCCGCGCGCGAATACGTCGAGCGCGAGAAGATCCCGCTGCTGATGCTGAACGCCTCGGGCGACGGCGCGCTGTATCCGCCGTCCAAGTACATCTACGGCGCGTTCTCGATCTCGCAGCACGCCGTGGGCGGCTCGATGATGCAGTTCGCCTCGGAGCACCTGAAGGCCAAGAAGGTCGGCTACATCAACCACGATGACGCCTACGGCGGCTGGAACCTGGAAGCCGCGCGCGCCCAGGCCAAGCAGCTGGGCGGCGTGGACCTGCAGGTGCAGTCGGTGAACCCGAACATCACCGACGTGACCGCGCCCATGCTCAAGATCCGCGCGGCCAATCCCGACGTGCTGCTGCTGACCACCTACGCCCGTCCGGCCGCGCTGATCATCAAGAAGGCGCAGGAACTGGGCTGGAACAAGCCCATCGTGCTGGCCGTCAACGGCACCGCCGACCTGAAGCAGCTGGTGGAGAACGTCGGCAACAAGGACGCCTTCAAGAACGTCTACATCCAGGACGTGCTGTCCGACCTGCCCGGCGGGCCCAAGCTGACCTGGGTCTACGACATGTACAAACAGGCCTATCCCGACCTCGCCGCCAAGCCCGGCCATCCGCAGACCTACATGCCCTACGGCATCCCGCCGGCGATGGCGGTGGTCAACGCGCTCAAGGCCGCCGGCCCGCAGCCCACCCGCGAGAAGGTGCTGGCCGCGCTGGAAACCATGAAGTTCGATTCCGGCGTGATGGCGGGTCCGATCGAGTTCGGCCCGAATGACCGCGCCGCTCAGGAATCGGCCATCTACATCAAGTTCGACGGCACCAGCATGTCGCTGGTCCCGGGCGCCTTCAAGAGCGTCTGGCAGTACCAGCCTTAATCACACGGGCAGCGCCCGCGCGATGGCGCAGCATCGCGCGGGCCGCCGGAGACCATCATGAGTTTTGCCGATATCTGGTTGTTCCTGCAGCAGGGGGTGCTGTCGGGACTGGTGACGGGCAGCGTGTACGCGCTGCTGGCCGTCGCCGTCGTCATCGTATTCAAGACCACCGACGTGCCGAATTTCGCCCAGGGCGAGATCTTCATGGTCGGAGGCTACATCGCATTGTTCCTGACCCTGGTGCTGGGCTGGCCCTACCTGGTCGTGATTCCCGTCACGCTGCTGGCGGTGGCCGTGGTGGCCGCGCTGTTCCAGCGCGTGGTGATGGAGCGCGTGATCGCGTCCAAGGGCGTGGGCGTGCAGCTGGTGATCGCCACGCTGGGCCTGGCCTACGCGCTCAAGGGCCTGGTGCGCCAGAGCGGCCTGGGCGACACGCCGCGCTCGCTGCCGCCGCTGGCGCCCACCGACGCCATCATCATCGGCGACGCCGTGCTGACCCAGCTGGACCTGGTGATCTTCGCCGTGGCGGTGGCCGTGATGCTGCTGCTGTTCTGCATGTTCCGCTACACCCGCGTCGGCCGCGCCATGCGCGCCGTCGGCATGAATCCCAAGGCGGCGCGCCTGACCGGCGTGAACCTGGCCCGCATCCGCATGCTGGTGTGGGCGCTGGCTGGCCTGATCTCGTCCGTGGCGGCCCTGCTCATCACGCCCAAGATCCTGATCACCCCGGACATCGGCCACATCGCCATCCTGGCCTATGCCGCGGCCATCGTGGGCGGCATCACCAGCCTGCCCGGCGCCGTGGTCGGCGGTTTCGTGATCGGCGTGGCCGAGAACCTGGTGGGCCTGTTCATTTCCACCAACGCCATCGTGGTCGCGCCCTTCGTCGCCATCATGGTCGTGCTGCTGCTGCGTCCGCAAGGCCTGCTGGGCGGCAAACTGCAGGTGAAGAAAGTATGAAAACCAACCGCATCGACCACGCCCTGCTGGCGCTGATGGCCATCGCGCTGGCCGTGTTGCCCTTCTACACCAGCGGCTATGTCATCTACGTCGTCAACCTGCTGCTGGTGTTCGTGGTGCTGGCCCTGGGCCTGCACCTGGTCATCGGCGAGACCGGCCAGTTCGCGCTGTCGCACGCCGCCTTCTACGGCGTGGGCATCTACACCGCCGGGCTGATCAACAACCTCTGGCATCCGCCCTTCTTCGTCTCCATCGTGGCCGGCGGCCTGCTGGCCGCCCTGATGGGCTATGTGATCGGCGCCCTGGCGCTGCGCATGCGCGACATCTACCTGGCGCTGTCCACCTTCGCCTTCGGCGAGGCCATGCAGTGGGTGTTCCTGAACTGGGATGCCGTCACCAACGGCTCCAACGGTTTCCGCATCTCGCCGGCCACGCTGTTCGGCTACGAACTGGTGTCGGACATCAAGGCCTATCCCTTCGTCGTGCTGATCGCCGCGCTGCTGTTGTGGACCACCGTGCTGCTGTCGCGCTCGCAGCTGGGCTCGGCGTTCCGCGCCGTGCGCGAGAGCGACGTGGCGGCGCAGGCCATGGGCGTGAACGTCAACGCCGTCAAGCGCGCGGCCTTCACGCTGTCGGCGGCCTATGCCGGCATCGCCGGCGGCATGTACACGCTGTTCGCCTCCTTCATCCATCCCGAAAGCCTGGGCTTCCAGACCACCATCCTGATCCTGACCATGGTGGTGGTGGGCGGCATCGGCTCGGTGCGCGGCGCCATCGCCGGCGCGCTGATCTTCGGCCTGATCTCGGAACTGCTGCGCCAGGCGCTGTCGTTCCAGGAAATCATCTATGGCGTGATTCTCATGGGCTTCATGATGTTCGCTCCCAAGGGGCTGTTCGCCGGCCGCCAAGGCGCGCGCCGCGCGGCGGCGTCCGCCGTGGTTGCCGCCAAGACCAAGCAAGGGAGCGCCGCATGAGCCAGCACCCCCACCTCGAGGTGCAGGGCCTGACCGTCAAGTTCGGCGGCCTGACCGCGATCAACGGCCTGTCCATGCAGGTCGAGCGCGGCCGCATCCACGCGCTGATCGGCCCGAACGGCGCCGGCAAGTCCACCACCTTCAACTGCATCTCGCGCTACTACCGTCCCACCAGCGGCCGCATCAGCTTCGACGGCGCCGACATCACGCGCAAGAAGCCGCATGAAATGGCGGCGCTGGGCGTGGCGCGCACCTTCCAGAACCTGGAGCTGTTCGGCGCGCTGTCGGTGCGCGAGAACGCGCTGCTGGGCACCTACGCGCACGGCGCGGCCACGGCCGGCGCGCTGCTGCGTCCCGCCGGCGCCGAGGCGCGCGAGCGCGTCGAGCACCTGCTCGAACGCGTCGGCCTGGCCGACTTCCTGGACACGCCGGCGTGCAGCCTGGACTTCGGCCGCCAGAAGATGCTGGAACTGGCCCGCGCGCTGGCGATCTCGCCCAAGCTGCTGCTGCTGGACGAACCCGCCGCCGGCCTGCGCAACCGCGAGATCGAGACGCTGGACCGCCTGCTCACCGAGCTGTGCGAACGCGACGGCATCACCGTGCTGCTGGTCGAGCACGTGATGCAGCTGGTCATGTCGATCTCGGATCGCATCACGGTGATGTCCTTCGGCGAGAAGATCGCCGAGGGCACGCCCGCGGAGGTGCGCAGCAACCCCCGCGTCATCGAAGCCTATCTGGGCAAGGGAGCCGCCGGTGGCTGACTATCTGCTTGAAGTCGAGGCGGTATCGGCCGCCTACGGCAATATCCGCGCCCTGCAGGACGTGTCGCTGAAGGTGCCGCAAGGCGCCATCGTGGCGCTGCTGGGCGCCAACGGCGCGGGCAAGTCCACCACGCTGAACGTGATCTCGCGCCTGGTCGCGCCCACCGCCGGCGGCGTGCGCTTCGCCGGCGAGGCCATTCATCGCCTGCCGGCCGACGCCATCGTCGGACGCGGCATCGTGCAGGTGCCCGAAGGCCGCGAGATCTTCCGCGACATGAGCGTGCGCGAGAACCTGGAAATGGGCGCCTACCTGCGGCGCGACCGCGGCGCCATCAAGGGCGACCTGGACATCGTCTGCGACACCTTCCCCCGGCTGCGCGAGCGCCTGGAGCAGAAGGCCGCGACGCTGTCCGGCGGCGAGCAGCAGATGCTGGCGACCGGCCGCGCCATGATGGCGCGCCCCCGCATGATCCTGCTGGACGAGCCGTCCATGGGGCTGTCGCCGCTGGTGGTGGAGCAGATCTTCGAGATCATCCTGCGCCTGAACCGCGAGCAGGGCATCACGATCCTGCTGGTGGAACAGAACGTGAAACTGGCGCTGTCGGTATCCAGCTACGCCTACATCCTGGAGAACGGCGAACTGGCGCTCGAAGGCGAATCCGCCGCGCTGGCCGAGGACGAGGCCGTGCAGAAGGCGTATCTCGGCTAGTCCCCCGAAGCGCCTGCGGCGCCTCCCCCCAAGGGGGCGCCGCGACGGACCGGCGGAGCCGGATCCGTGCGGCCGCGCTTGGAGAGGACTGCGGCATGCGGCGCGCGGCGCCTTGGGTAACGGTATTGAAGTGGGTGCGTGGATCGGGAGGAACGAGATGACGTCGATGCAAGACAAGCTGGTATTGGTGACGGGCGCCGGGCGCGGGCTGGGCGCGGCGATCGCGGCGGGCTTCGCGCGCGAGGGCGCGCGGCTGATCGTCGCGGACCTGGACGCGGCGCTGGCCACCGCCAGCGCACAGGCCATCCGCGATGCCGGCGGCCGCGCCGTCGAGGCCACGCTGGATGTCACCGACGCCGATGCGGTGCGCGGTTTCGCCGCCGATTGCGCGGCGCGCCACGGCAATATCGACGTGCTGGTCAACAACGCCGGCATCTCCGCCCGCGCGGCCTTCGACGATCCGCAAACGCCCGAGATCTGGGACCGTCTCATGGGCGTGAATCTGCAGGGCGCGTTCAACGTCACGCACGCCTTCGTCGAACAGCTCAAGGCCGCGCGCGGCGCCATCGTCAACCTGTGCTCCATCGTCGCCTATGGCTGCGGCATCTCGACCGCCGGCTACGTGGTGTCCAAGGGCGGCGTGCGCTCCTTCACCGAAGTGCTGGCGCGCGATCTGGCGCCGCATGGCGTGCGGGTCAACGCCGTGGCGCCCGGCCTGATGGAAACCGACATGACGGCCGGCCAGCGCGCCCAGGACCACGGCACCGACTGGTACATGCGCCGCGCCCCCATGGCGCGCGCCGGCCGCGCCGACGAGATCGTCGGCCCGGTCCTGTTCCTGGCCTCGGACATGGCCAGCTATGTGAACGGCGTGGTGCTGCCCGTGGACGGCGGCTACCTCGCCGTATAGGAGACATCATGAACGCATCGAGTCCGACGCCAGCGGCGGCCGGCGAGCCAAAGGCCAGCCCCGGCAAGGCCCTGGTCACCGGCGGCGCCAGCGGCATGGGCCTGGCCATCGTCGAGCGGCTGGCGCGCGACGGCTACGCCGTCGTGATGGCCGACCGCAACGGCGAGCTGGCCGCGCGCGAGGCCGCCGCGCTGCGCGCGCAGGGCCTGGACGTGGACCATCGCGTCGTCGACCTGGCCGACGAAGCCGCCACCCGCGCGCTGGCGCGGGAACTGGCGCCGCTGGCCGCGCTGGTCAACAACGCCGGGCTGTTCGACGAGCGCAAGTTCTTCGACGTGTCCAGCGACGACTACCGCCGCATGTATGAAGTGAACCTGCTGGCCGTGGCGACGCTGACGCAGGAAGCCGCGCGCGACATGGCGCCGGGCGGCAAGATCGTGAACATCGCCTCGCGCGCCTACCTGGGCGCGAAGAACCATCCCCACTACGTGGCCTCGAAGGCCGCGCTGGTGGGCTATACCCGCGCCTCGGCCATGGAACTGGCGCCGCGCGGCATTCTGGTCAATGCGATCGCGCCCGGCCTGATCGACACGCCGCTGCTGCGCAACCTGTCGCCCGAGCGGCTGGCAGCGCAACTGGCGCTGCAGCCCACGGGCCGTGCCGGGCAACCGCAAGACATCGCCAATGCCGTGTCCTTCCTGGCCGCGCCGCACATGGACTTCATCACAGGCCAGGTCATTTTCGTGGACGGCGGCAAATCGCTGGGCGGATCGGGAGCATGAGCAGCATGGAAGGCATCAAATGGGACCTGGAGGTCGACGCGCTGGTCGTCGGCTCCGGCGCGGGCGGCATGGCCGCGGCGCTGACGGCGCGCGAAGAAGGGCTGGACGTGCTGCTGGTCGAGAAGACCGACCGCATCGGCGGCTCCACCGCCATCTCCGGCGGCGCGCTGTGGATCCCGCTGAACGCGCAGAGCGAGGGCGCCGGCCATCCCGACACCTTCGAACAGGTCTGGACCTATCTGCAGCAGACCGTGGGCGCCGCGTCCTCCGACGCGATGAAGCGCGCCTACCTGGAAGCCGGGCCGCGCATGATGGACTACCTGGTCGAGCGCGGCCACTTGCAGGTGGCCGCGCGCACCGCCTCGCCCGACTATTATCCTGACCGTCCGGGCGCAGCCATGGGCGGACGCTCGCTGGATCCGGTGGAGTTCGACGGCCGCAAGCTCGGCGCGAAGTTCCGCGAGCTGCGCGACCCGCTCAAGGAATTCACCGTGCTGGGCGGCATGATGGTCAACATCACCGACGTGCGGCACCTGCTGCGCGCCACCCGCTCGTTCACCGCCTGGCGCCACAGCATGAAGCTGGTGCTGCGCTACGCCGCCGACCGCCTCGGCGGCCGTCATCGCGGCACGCGGCTGCTGCTGGGCAACGCGCTGGCGGCCCAGCTGTTCCACGGCCTGATCCGGCGCGGCATCCCCTATTGGCTGAACACCGCCGCGCGGACGCTGCATCGCGACGCCAATGGCCGCGTGCTGGGGCTGGCCGTGACGCGCGAGGGCAAGACGCTGAACATCCGCGCGCGCCGGGGCGTGGTCATGGCCACCGGCGGTTTTCCGTGGGACGCGAAGCGGCGCGAGCAGACCTATCCCAAGCCCGCCGGCCTGTGGTCCATGTCGCCGCGCGACAACGCCGGCGACGGCATCCGCCTGGCCGAGCACGCCGGCGCGGCGCTGGGCAGCGGCTACGCCAGCCCGGCGTTCTGGGCGCCCGTGTCGGTGCTGGAACGCCCCGGCCAGCCGCCGCTGCACTATCCGCACCTGGTGTGGGACCGCGCCAAGCCCGGCCTGATCGCCGTCAACGCCCTGGGCGAGCGCTTCGTCAATGAATCGACCTCGTACCATGAGTTCGTGCAGGCCATGCAGCGCTCACCCGCCGATGCCGTTCCGGCCTTCCTGATCTGCGGCCAGCGCTTCATCGACACCTGGGGCCTGGGCCTGGCCCTGCCCGGCGGACGTCCGCGCCAGCACCTGATCGACGCCGGCTATCTGCTGCAGGCGCCGACGCTGGCCGCGCTGGCCAGCCGCCTGGGCGTGCCCGCCGACAAGCTGCAGGCCACGGTCGCGCGCCACGACGCGCACGCGGCACAGGGACAAGACCCCGACTTCGGCAAGGGCGGCACGGCCTACAACCGCTACCTGGGCGACCCCGAGCACCAGCCCAACCCCTGCCTGGCGCCGCTGGGCGACGGCCCCTATTACGCGGTGAAGGTCTACCCCGGCGACATCGGCACCGCCTGCGGTATCGCCGCCAACGAACACGCCCAGGCGATCGACGACGCCGGCCGGCCCATCGCCGGCCTGTACGTGGCGGGCAACGACATGCAATCCGTGATGGGCGGCGCCTACCCGGCGCCCGGCATCACCCTGGGCCCGGCCCTGACCTTCGGCTGGGTGGCCGGACGCCACCTGGCCGGCGCGACTTCCTGACGCCAGCAACCGACAAGGATCTTTCCATGAAAATCTATTTCTCCCCCGCCTCTCCCTTCGTGCGCAAATGCCTGGTGGCCGCGCATGAACTCGGTCTGGCCGATCGCATCGAGAAGCTGCCCAGCGCGGCCGGCCCGGTCGCGCGCGACCAGACCATCATCGCCAGCAACCCGCTGGGCCAGGTGCCGACCTTCTTCACCGACGACGGCCAGGTGCTGTACGACAGCCGCGTGATCTGCGAATACCTGAACGTCCTGGGCGGCGGCGCGCTGTTCCCGGCCGAAGGCAAGCCGCGCTGGCAGGCGCTGACGGAACAGTCGCTGGGCGACGGGATGCTGGGCGCCGCGCTGCTGGCCCGCTACGAAACCGTGCTGCGCCCCGAGGCGCTGCGCTGGGACGGCTGGTACGAAGGCCAGATGGGCAAGGTGCGCGACGGCCTGGCGCTGCTGGAACAGAGCACCGCCGCGCTGGCGCAGCGCGTGGACATCGGCACCATCACCATCGGCTGCGCGCTGGGCTACCTGGACTTCCGCTATCCCGACTACGACTGGCGCGCCGGCTTCCCCGCCGTGGCCGCGTGGTTCGCCGCGTTCAACCAGCGCCCGTCCATGCAGGCCACGCTGCCGCACGCCTGAGCGCGACGCTCCGCTTTTGGGGCGGGCAGCGAGGACTGGGGATTCCCGCCGGGCCCCGGGCCGGACGCCCGCCTGGTACGGCGCCTATCGGGCCGCCGCTGGGCCCCTGGCGCAAGCCAGGGGCTTTTTTTCTCATGCGCCTAGCAAAGACCGCCCTTGATCTGGGCCAGCAGGACCTTGAAGTCCTCTTGCTGCATCACATCTCCATACATGACGGAGACCTTCTCGTCCGTGTTTTCCAGCCTGTTGAAAGCATGATCGAACTGCGATCTATCGCTACGCTTCAACCCGCATGCCGCATACAACCTGGCCACACCGCCCCTCCCTTCGTCCTCAACGATTGCGGAGAAGATCCGGCTTGCTTCAGGGCTTTTCTCTACCTCGAGCATTCGCTTCTCGGCATCGGAGATGCGTCCGATGAAGCCGACCATTCCCAGGCTGAATTGAGGCGCGTCCAGGGCGGACGTATCCACTTCCTCAGCCACGGCGACCGCGGGCAGCCAGGAAAACAACAGAACAACCGTCAGTCTCTTGAACCGGAGTGAATTGCCCCGCACTGGCTCAAAGGGAGCTGATGCCGCGATTGTTGCTTTCATTGACTGACTCCGATGGGACGAGTGATCGTGGCGACACAGCAATCGCTGAATGCGCTGCCGACTCACGCATCAACTTAGTTCTTTTCGGATGGCCCATGGTTATTGAATAAACAAGAGCCCATGCACCATTTTTCCGAGGATCACAGATAGAGACACCAAGGCCAGGAAACCAGGAAGTTCGAGACTCCTCCGGGGTTTTTTTCCTCGAAGAACTCTAAACAGCTGGTACCCGCCCCACAAGAGCACCGCGACGATCAGCATCGTGGCAAAGGTGGACCACCCTTCGTTCAAGTGGCCCCAGAACCACATGGTGTCGAGAAACTCACGCATTTTTCGTTTTCAGTCTCAGGCCCTCAAGGCATTCGAGGGCAATGACGAGACCTCGACACTCAATTGAGCGGTCCTCGAAACATCGGTTAGCGCCACCCGGCCAATCAATCATCATCACCGAGGGATTCTATATTTCCCTCTTTGAAAACAAGGCTCTAATGACGGTTTCCGTTGGAAAATCGGACCTATCCTAGTAGGCACGGCCTATCAACCCGGCCCACCGCGACACCGAAAAAGACCGGGCACCTAACTGCAATCAATCGTGATCTCCGTAAGACTGCGCTATGCTGCGATCCGCCACCTTTGCCCTCCTATCCAGCAGGCAGGAACCGCTTCCATGAAACGCCTTTTGACGCTCGTCCTGTGCGCCGCCGCCCTCCCCGCCTACGCGGGTTGTCCCGCTCCCGAGCAATGGGCGCGTGATTTCCAGAAGAGGCACGCCGACTTCCACTGGAACGCCAAGCGCCACGACCCGGCGCTGTTTACACCCGCGTTCGACGCGGCGCTGCGCAAGGAATGGGCCTACGCCAAGGGCGAGGTCGGCCGCCTGGACTACGATCCCTGGCTCGGCGCGCAGGACGGCGACATCGCCGAGCCCATCGCCTTCGAGGCCGAATCCGTGCAGGAAGACGCGGCGGTGGTGGCCATGCGTTATGCCTTCGTGCTGGATCCCGGCGCCGCGCCCGGCAAACACGCGGTGCACCTGGCGCTGAAGAAGGAAGGCGCGCGATGCTGGCGCCTGGACGACTTCATCACGCCGCGCGGCGACTCGCTGATGCGTCTGTTCGCCGGCGATCCGGAGCAGTCAGAGGCCGGCCCGGCGGACAAGGCAAGCGGCGCGCGCTGACCTCCGCCGGCCTGGTAGGGGCGCATGGCGCCGGCCACGCGACAGGAGTACATTGGACTTGCCTGGCCGGGCGGAACGCCCGCCCCGCCGGCACGCTCCAAGCCTTCAGTCCCGGACGCCCAGGGAGCCCCGCATGAACATCGCCGCGATCTCGCCCGTGCCCCGCGTCGCCGCCCCGTATCCGGCGCGCATCCCCCTGCTGGACGACACCCGCCCGGTCTGGGAAACCGAATTCACCGCCCGCCAGGCGCAACGCGCCGCGCAGTTGCGGGCGGGCCGCAATGCGCAGCCCGTCTCCCATGCACGCCTCGCGGACGTCCCGGCAAGCGACGGGCGCGCGGCCACGGCCATCGCGCCACGCGCGCCCGCCCTCGCCGCCCCGACCGCACAACCCGCAGTCGATGTCGACCTGCTGCGCGACCAGCACGCGGATTTCCGCATGCGCCGGGCCATCGACGACTTCATCGCCGCCCCCGTCCAGCCGTCCGCCAATGGCACACAGGACCTGGGCACCATCGCCGGCCTGACGCCGCTGCAACCCTACCGCGTCGCCATGGGCAATCCGCAGGTCCAGGAATTGCAGACGGCCGTGGCATTGAAGGCCGCCGGCCTGGGCATCCCGAAGGTCGCCAACATCGGCCCCGTCGAGAACGCCACCGACAACGCGCGCTACCGTCCAGGCGCGCGGACCTAGTCGCCGCCCCTGGCCCTGGCCGCAACGGGTCGGCCGCGGCGAGGCGGGTGAACGCCTGGCCCGTCATCGCACAACAAGACGCATGAAAAAAGCCACCCGCGAAGGGTGGCTTTTTTCATCGAGGCAAAGCGCCGCGTCAGTGGAAGAACTCGGCGATCATCGTCGCGCCCAGGAAGGTACCGGCGTTGGCGGCCAGCGACACGACCACGATCTTCCAGCCCAGCTTGCGGAAGGCGGGCAGGTCCTTGAGGATGGACAGGCCGGCCATCGCCAGGATCACCGTGGTGAAGGGCAGGAAGTTGACCTTGCCCACCAGCGCGATGATCTGCTCGGAGTACGGCAGCACGCCGGGGCAGCCGGCGGTCATGGCCAGCACCGACAGCACGAACACGGCCGGCAGCTTGGGGATCACGCGCAGCAGCAGGTCGGTCAGCACCACCAGCGCCAGGATGATGAGCATGCCCGGCAGCGCGTCCAGGATCGGCACCTTGTAGCCGAACTGGTTGCCCACCAGCGCGAACAGGCCGCAGACCGCATAGGCGGTGAGGCGATCGCCGAAGCCCAGCTTGGAGCCGTGGGCGGGCGTCTCGTCGGCCACGGCATCGGCGGCGACGGCCTCGTCGGCCTTGGCGCGCGAGAAACGGCCCAGCACCGGCTCGAGCTTGCCGTACAGCCAGATGGTGGTCGGCAGCGAGATGAACAGCGTGAAATACACGCCCACGACGGTGGTGAGCAGGTTGGCGGCGGCGGCCAGCGCGGCCACCTGGTGCGCCATTTCCGGGGTCTGCTGCGAGGCGATGGCGCCCACGCCGGCGGCCATCATGCTGCCCGAGCCCACGCCCGCGCCCATGGCCAGCGAACGCGGATCGAAGATGTTCAGGCTGGTGATGAAGCCGGCCAGCAGCGCCACGAACAGCGCGCCGATCACGGTGCCGGTGATGTACTCGGCCATCACGCCTCGGCCTTCCGGCGAGTTCATGCCGTAGCGCTCGCCGATGATGGCCAGGCTGGGCTCGCGGCCCACCGAGAAGGTGGCGCCGATGGCCTCGCGCTTGATGCCCAGCAGCAGCGCCAGCGGCAGGCCCACGGCCATGGTGCCGAAGAAGTGGCCGAACTCCTGGAACACCAGGGCCCAGCCGGCTTCGCGCACCTGAGGCAGCGCGCCGCCCACCATCAGGCCGAGCTTGGCCAGGAAGGGCAGCAGCGCGTATTGCAGATAGCCGCTGATGCGCGTCTGCATGGCGGTGTCCACGCCGGCGCCGGCGGGCAGGCGCTGGCCCAGGGCCGCGACCACCGCGCCGATGAAGATGGCCCAGAGCATGGGCTGCAGCACGATCTTGCCCGGACCGACCGCGAAGGTCATGCTGCCAATGGCCTCGGAAATGAGCACCACCATCAGGATGACGACAAGCATGCGGATGCGGCTGGACAGCGACATCGAAGGCGCGGCCAGGCTGGCGCTGGCGTGAGACATGGGATTCCCCTGGAGTACGTGAGTAGCTATTGGAAGAAAGCGGGCGGATCCGCGCGCGCATCCGCCGGCATCCGCCGCGTCCTCCCGGGACGCGCGCGAACGCGCAGGGGCGATTTTCGCCCCGCCCCCACCCCGCAACCATGACATCGCCCGCGCAGAAACGTTGCGTAAAATGCAACGGTTGGGTGCTTCCTGGGAATTTCTTGCATGAACAGCCAGAAAGCCTGGGTAAACCCTTAAAAGAAGTGTGGGTTTGCCGCCGCAATCCCACCCTGTCACCGCCCGCCGCCCCGCTCTTGCATCTGGATCCCCCATGGACGAAACCCTGGACGCCCGCCGCACCCACTATTTCATGCAGGTCATGAGCCGAGGCTCGGTGCGCGGCGCGGCCGAGCTGCTGGACATGGACCCCTCCGCCGTCAGCCGGGCCATCGCCGCGCTGGAGCGCGATTGCGGCATGGCCCTGTTCGAGCGGCGCGGACGCGGCCTGGTGCCGACCGACGCCGGCCACATGCTGGCGCGCTACGTGAAACGGCAGCAGGACATCCAGGACAGCTTCTTCTCCGAGATCGACAGCCTGCGCAAGGCCGAGCGCGGCCATATCGACCTGGTGCTGGGCGAGGGCTTCGTGGAAATGATGTTCGACCGCGTGCTGCCGGGCTACTGGCGCAGCCATCCCGAGGTCACGCTGGACATCGACGTGGCGCGCACCTCCGAGATCGCGCAGCGCATCATCGACGACCAGGCCTATATCGGCCTGGTGTTCCAGCCGCCCAACGACGCGCGGCTGCGCACGCATTACTCGCGGCCCGAGCCCATCCGCGCCATCGTGCGCGACGACCATCCGCTCACCCGCCTGCGCCGGCCGCTGCTGCTGACCGATCTGGCCGACTATCCCGGCGCCGCCATGCAGGAAGGCTTCGGCGTGCGCCAGCACATCCAGGCCGCCGAGATCAGCGAACAGGTGCGGCTGCGCAATGTGCTGACCACCTCGTCCTTCAAGGCGCTGTGGCAGTTCGCCGCCACCGGCATCGGCTACGCGCTGACTCCGCCCATCGCCGTCACCGCCGACCTGCGCGCGCAGCGCCTGGCCAGCCTGCCGCTGTCCAATCCGATCCTGAACCAGGGCAGCCTGCAGGTGCTGAGCCGGGCCGGCCGCCATGTGTCCCCGGCCGCGCGGGAGCTGCTGGACCATATCGTGCGCGGCATTGCCCTGCCGGACGGCGCGACATCTGCTACGCCCGATTGAGCCGCAGCTGCGCCTGCCACGCGGCGCCACGCCGGCCTACATTGCCTGGACGACATCACGACAGGAGCAGGGCATGCGGGCTTTCTTGCGCACGGTCAAGACCGTGTTGTGGGGGTTTCTCGGAATACGCCGCCGGCGCGATTACGATGCCGACATCGCGGGCAACAAGCCCGGCCACGTCATCGCGACGGGGCTGTTGATGGCGGCCGTGCTGGTGACGCTGCTGGTGGCGGCCGCCCGCTGGGCGGTGCGCGCGGCGCTGTGAAATCCGGCGGTCAGCCGGTACGTGACCCCGCGCTGCAAGCCCAGGCTGGAACCGGCGCCTGCCGCCACTGCGGCCGTGCCGGCGCGCGCCCGGTCATATGCTTATCGCCCGCATGACCTTATTACCAGAATGACTTAGACGCTCATCGTGGCTGCCTGCTACGGTTATGAATCCTCCCGTGGACGCGCCGCGCCCGGCGCTCCGGCAGGACACCAAGAACCGAAAGACTTCAAGGGCAGTAGACATGTACGTGTATGACCCGGTCGACCAGCAGCTCGTCGAGCAGCGCGTGGCGCAGTTTTCGGACCAGACGCGCCGCTTCCTGGACGGCCAGCTCACCGAAGACGAATTCCGCGTGCTGCGCCTGCAGAACGGCCTGTACATCCAGCGCCACGCGCCCATGCTGCGCGTGGCCATCCCCTACGGCATCCTGGCCTCGCGCCAGCTGCGCACGCTGGCGCACATCGCCCGCAAGTGGGATCGCGGCTACGGCCATTTCAGCACCCGCCAGAACATCCAGTTCAACTGGCCCAAGCTCGAGGACGTGCCCGAGATCCTGGCCGAGCTGGCCACGGTGCAGATGCACGCCATCCAGACCAGCGGCAACTGCATCCGCAACACCACCACCGACCACTTCGCCGGCATCGCGCCCGATGAGCTGGTGAACCCGCTGGTGTGGTGCGAGATCATCCGCCAGTGGTCCACGCTGCATCCGGAATTCGCCTTCCTGCCGCGCAAGTTCAAGATCGCCGTGAGCGGCGCCGTGCAGGACCGCGCCGCCGTCGGCGTGCACGACATCGGCCTGCAGGCGGTCGAGCGCGACGGCAAGCTGGGCTTTCGCGTCTGGATCGGCGGCGGCATGGGCCGCACGCCCATCGTCGGCAAGCTGATCAACCCCTTCGTCGAATGGCAGGACCTGCTGACCTACCTGCAGGCCGCGCTGCGCGTCTACAACCTGCATGGCCGCCGTGACAACAAATACAAGGCGCGCATCAAGATCCTGGTCAAGGACCTGACGCCCGAGGTGTACGCGCAACAGGTCGACGAGGAATGGCAGACCATCAAGGGCGGCCCGGACACCATCAGCCAGGCCTTCGTCGACCAGATCGCCGGCCGCTTCGTCTGGCCGCAATATGATCCGGCGGCCAGGGACGAGCCCGATCATTCGGCCGAGCTGGCCGCCGCCGACAAGCGTTACGCGCGCTGGCTGCGCACCAACGTGCACGCGCACAAGGTGCCCGGCTACGCCGCCGTCACCGTCTCGCTCAAGGCCACCGGCGTGCCGCCCGGCGACATCACCGCCGACCAGATGGACGCGGTCGCCGCGCTGGCCGACGAGCATGGCTTCGGCGAACTGCGCGTCTCGCACGAGCAGAACCTGATCCTGGCCGACGTGCGCCGCGCGCGCCTGCACGAACTCTGGCAGCAGCTGGAAGCGCTGAACCTGGCCACCCCCAACGTGGGTCTGCTCACCAACATCATCGCCTGTCCCGGCGGGGACTTCTGCGCGCTGGCCAATGCCGTCTCCATCCCGGTGGCCGAAGCCATCCAGCGCCAGTTCGACGACCTGGACTACCTGTTCGAGATCGGCGAGCTGGACCTGAACATCTCGGGCTGCATCAACTCCTGCGGCCATCACCACGTCGGCCACATCGGCATCCTGGGCGTGGATAAGGCCGGCGAGGAGTGGTATCAGGTCACGATCGGCGGACGCCAGAACGGCGCGGCCAAGCCGCTGCCCGACATCGAATCCACGCGCGGCGGCGGCGCGGCGGTGGGCCGGATCATCGGCCCCTCGTTCGCGCGCGACCAGGTGCCCGGCGTGGTCGACCGGCTGATCCAGACCTACCTCGGCCTGCGTGACAGCGAAGCCGAACGCTTCATCGACGTGGTCGACCGCGTCGGCATCGATCCCTTCAAGCAGGACGTGTACGCCGATCCCGCTTTCGCCAAGCCCGCGCAGGAGCCCGCCCATGTCTGAGGTCTTTGCCCACGACGCCCCAGGCCCGCACCTGATCCGGGGCGGCCGGCTGGAAACCGACACGGCGCGCCTGTTCGCGCCCGATCCCGAAGTCGCCGCCGAAGGTCAGGTGCCGCGCGACGAGCCCGACTGGATCGTGCCGCTGTCCACCTGGAAGACCTCGCGCGCCACGCTGCGCCGTCACCATCATCCGGTGGCCGTGCTGCTGGAACCCGACGCCGACCTGCGCGAGCTGGCCGACGCCGACGGCACGCTGGATCCGTCCGGCATCGCCTTCATCGCGGTGGACTTTCCCATCTATACCGACGGCCGTGGCTATTCGCTGGCGCAGCTGCTGCGCACGCGCTATCAATGGCAGGGCGAACTGCGCGCGGTCGGCGACGTGATGATCGACACCATCCACTATCAGGCGCGTGTGGGTTTCGACAGCTTCCTGGTCAAGCCCGGCCACGATCCGCACAAGGCGCTGGCCGCGTTCAATACCTTCACGGTGCATTACCAGAAGACGTATCCGGCGCCGACTGCGGCATAAGCCACAGGATCCTCCGCCGGGCCTGGACAATGCCAAGCCTGGCGGAAGCGCCGATCTCAGGCCAGCGTCGGAAACCGCGTCGCGATATCGTCGCCGGTGAACCGCGCCACCCAGCCCGCCGGATCGTTGAACAGGCGGATACAGGTGAAGGCCGGGCTCGAACCCATGTCGAACCAATGCCGGATGCCGGCCGGCACCGAAATCAGATCGTCCTGCTCGCACAGCGCCGCGTACACGCGGCCTTCGGCGTGCAGCACGAACAGGCCGCTGCCGGCGACGAAGAAACGCACCTCGTCGTCGGCATGCGTATGCTCGGCCAGGAACTTGGCGCGCAGCGCCGCGCGCTCGGGATGGGACGGGTCCAGGCTGACCACGTCCACGCTGCGATAGCCGCGCTCGGCGATCAGCCGGTCGATCTGTTCCCGATAGGCCGCCAGCACATCCTCCGGCGCCGCGCCTGGCGCCAGCGGCGCCTGCGCGCGCCAGCGCTCGAAGCGCACGCCGATGGCGGCCAGCTCGCGGCCGATCTCGCCGGCGTCGCGCAATGTGCGCCCTTGATCAGGCGCGTCCTCGGAATAGATGGTCAGCGAGGACATGAACGGCTTACCAGGAGGTGGCGTAGGCGCCGGGGAACTGCCTGGCGACGAAGGCCTTGACCTCATCGGACTGGTAGGCCTTGATGAAGCGGGCGATGCGCGGATCGCTCTTGTTGTCCTCGCGCGCGGCGATGACCACGGGCGCGAAGGGCGCGTCCTTGCTTTCCAGCGCCAGCGCATCCTTGGCGGGCGACAGGCCGGCCGGGATGGCGTAGGCCGAGTTCACGGCGGCGGCGTCCACGTCCTTGAGCGAGTGCGGCAGCTGCGCGGCCTCGATCTCGATGAACTTCAGGTTCTTGGGATTCTCGGCGATATCGAAAAGCGAGGCGGTCACGGTCACGCCCGGCTTGAGCGTGATCAGCCTGGCGGCCTGCAGCACCAGCAGGGCGCGCGCGCCATTGGTCGGATCGTTGGGAATGGCGACCTTGGCGCCCGGCGGCAAGTCGTCCAGCTTGGACACGCGCTTGGAATAGATGCCCATCTGCTGCACCACAGCGGTGGCGACCGGCACCAGGTGATAGCCGCGCGCCTTGTTCTGCGCGTCCAGGAAGGGCTTGTGCTGGTAGATGTTCAGGTCCAGCTCCTTGGCATCCAGCGCCGCGTTGGGCTGGATGAAGTCGCTGAATTCCACCAGCTTGACCTTCAGGCCGTCCCTGGCCGCGACCTCGCGCACCACCTCGCCGATCTGCGCGTGCGGACCGACGGTGACGCCGACCTTGAGTTCGGCGTCCTGGGCCGAGGCCGGCGTTGCGACGGTGCCGGCGGCGAAGCCGAGCAGGACGGACAGTAGGGCCAGGGAGCGGCGCAGGCGCATGGGAGTTCTCGCGAGACGGGAGTCGAAGGAAGCCTGGGATTCTAGATAGCGTCCCTCAAAACCGGAAGCGATGAATTTTCATATTCATATGCCCATTCGAATATAAGAACGCGGCCATGACAAGCGCGCCGCGCCGCGACACAATAGCGGCTGCCTTCATCGACCCGGCGCGCACTCGCCGCGCCCGCATGCCCATGTCCACCGCTACCGAACTCCATCCCCTGGCGCGCGCCCTGCTGGCCGACCACTATGCCGCCGTCGACGCCGACCTGCCCGCTTTGCTAGACCTGCTGTTCGCCCGCAGCGCCGGCGAAGACTGGCACAAGGCCGGCACCTTCAAACACCATCTGTTGGGCGTCTACCGCACGCTGGCGCTGTGGAACCAGCCGCGCGAAGTGCGGCTGCTGGGCCTGTTCCACAGCGTGTACGGCAATGAGTACGTGGACCTCACCCTGTTCGACCGTGAACGCGAGCGCAACACGCTGCGCGCGGCGCTGGGCGAGGAAGCCGAGGAATGGGTCAGTCTGTTCTGCGCAATGCCGCGCACGAAATTCGTGCAGGCCGTGCTGCAGGGCCAGGGCGCCGGTCCCGAGGGACTGGCGCTGGAAGGCGCCGACGGCCAGATCCACACGCTGACGCCGCGCCAGGTGGCCGCCTTCATCGTGGTATCGGCCGCCGACATCGGCGAGCAATGGCACAGCTGGCAGGACGAGATCTTCGCCGGCTATCCGCAGCAGCAGCGCCGCGACCTGAAGACGCATTGGGCCGCCTCGCTCTGGCCCGGTCCGCTCAAGCCGCCGTCGAACATCCTGTCCATGCTGTCGCACCTGCTGGCGCCGCTGTCGCGGCTGGCGGACGGCACCGGCATCCCGGTGCCGCCGGCCTTCGACCATTGCCGCGCCACGCTGACGCCGCGCGACGAGGCCGCGGCCAGCGCGCTGTACTGGCAGGTGGTGACCCGCATGCAGCCGCTGACCGAGATGGACAGCGCCCGCCACATGCTGGAAGCGGCCGTCGAGCACAATCCCTGGGTCGGCGAGCCGCGCCTGATGCTGGCGCAGCTGGCGCTGACGGCGGGCGATTTCGAGGCGGCCGAACGCCACGCCGCGGCCGGACTGGCGGCGCTGCAGGCCTGGGGCACGGCCTGGGACAAGCGCATCGAATGGGCCGGCTGGATGGCCTGGGCCCGCATCGAACTGCAGAACGCACGCGCGCGCCGCTGGCCGGAGAACCTGGCCGCGCTCAACGGGCTGGGACTGGTGGAATGACCCTACATGCCCGCCCAATGCGGGCCGGGCACGTTGATATCGAACATTTCCAGCACGCGGGCCACGGTGTGGTCCACCATTTCCTCGATGCTGGCCGGCCGGTGATAGAACGCCGGCAAGGGCGGGAACACGATGCCGCCCATCTCGGTGACGGCGGTCATGTTGCGCAGGTGCGCCAGGTTGAACGGCGTCTCGCGCACCATCATCACCAGGCGCCGACGCTCCTTGAGCGTGACGTCGGCGGCGCGCGTGATGAGATTGTCGGACAGGCCGTGGGCCACGGCCGCCAGCGTGCGCATCGAGCAGGGCACGATCACCATGCCGGCGGTCTGGAACGCGCCGCTGGCCAGCGTGGCGCCCACGTCGCGGATGCTGTGTACATGGTCTGCCAGCGCATAGACGTCGTGGCGGCCCACGTCCAGCTCATGCTTGATGTTGAGCACGCCGGACGCCGAGATCACCAGGTGCGACTCGACATCCTCCACGCCGCGCAGCGCCTGCAGCATGCGCACCGCGTACAGGGCGCCCGTGGCGCCCGTGATGCCGACGACGAGACGACGCACGGGATCAGGCCGTGGCGCCGGATTGCTCAAGCAGGGTCTTGAGCTCGCCGGACTCGTTCATCTCGGCCATGATGTCCGAGCCGCCGACGAATTCGCCGGACACGTACAGCTGCGGGATGGTCGGCCAGTTCGAGTATTCCTTGATGCCCTGGCGGACTTCGTCGTCCTCCAGCACGTTGACCGTCACCAGCTTCTTGACGCCACAGCCCTTGAGGATCTGGATGGCCTTGCCAGAGAAGCCGCACTGGGGAAACTGGGCGGTGCCCTTCATGAACAGCACGACGGGATGCTGGGTAACGGTTTCGCGGATGAATTCTTGGACGTCGCTCATGGTGATCTCGCAGACAGGCGCCGCGCGGGCGCCGACAAGGGAATTGCACAATTATAGGTACTGTCGGGAAAACCGGCCGGAACCCCCTGCGCTCCGTCGGGGCTTAGGCGGGCGCCGGCCCATCCCCGCACCGCCGGCCGGGCCGGCGCCCAGTCTCGGATCGGTCCGTTCCCGCCAGTCCGGCCCCTCAAGTCGCCTAAACTTGGCGCTCGATCAGGGGAGATCCCATCCCGCCCCCTGATGCCGCGAAGCAAGATGAGGCCGCCAGATGCGATACCAGACGACCCGGCCGGAACCCCGGCCCACCAAGTCCCCCCGGACCAAGCCGGCCGAAGTCCGCCTGGACGAGCTGATGGCCGCCGCCGAGAAGCTGTTCCTGGCCAAGGGCGTGGAAGCCACGACAATCAGCGAGATCGTCGAGGAGGCGCAGGTCGCCAAGGGCACGTTCTACCACTACTTCGCGTCCAAGAACGAGATGCTGACAGCCCTGGGCAACCGCTACACCGCCCGGTTCCTGGAGCGCTTGCGGAACGCCGTGGACGGCTGCCCCGCCGGCGACTGGCGGGCGCGGCTGCAAACCTGGATCCGCGTCAACGTCGAAGCCTACGTCGAGACCTTTCGCACGCACGACATCGTCTACGCCAACCATCACCACCACGATCGTTCCAACCAGGACAAGAACGCGATTCTTGAGCAGTTGCAGGACATCATCGAGCGCGGCATGGCCGCCGGCGCCTGGACGACCGACCAGCCCAGGATCGTGGCCCTGCTGATCTACGCCGGCGTGCATGGCGCCACCGACGACCTCATCGCGGCTCAGCCCGCCGACTGCGCGGCCTTCGCGCGGGCGGTCGCCGACAGCTGCATGCGCATGCTCGACGCGCCCAGGCCGCGCGGCCAGACCCGCTAGCGCCGGCCCGGCCAGCGGCCGCCGGAAATGCGCTCGATGCCGGCCAGGTCGCGGCGGCTTGCCACGTCCTCGAAGCCGGCCGCCTGGAGCAGGCCGCGCACCGCCTCGGCCTGGTCCCAGCCGTGCTCCATCCACAACGCGCCGCCCGGCTTGAGCCGCGCGCCGGCGCCCTGCGCGATGCGGGCCAGGTCGCCCAGTCCGTCGGCGCCGTCGGTCAGCGCGCCGCGCGGCTCGAAGCGCACGTCGCCCTGTCGCAGGTGCGGATCGTCGCTGGCCACGTAGGGCGGGTTGGAGACGATCAGCTCGAAGCCCTCGCCGGCCGGCACGGCGTCGAACCAGCTGCCTTCGACAAAGCGCACCGAGGCCGCCAGTTCCCAGGCGTTGCCGGCGGCCACGGCCAGCGCGGCCGGACTCAGGTCGCTGGCCATCACGCGCGCGTCGCGCCGGGCCAGCGCGATCGAGATCGCGATCGCGCCGCTGCCGGTGCCCAGGTCCAGCACCGCCGGCGCGGACTGGCCTTCCAGGCATTGCAGCGCGGTTTCGACCAGCACCTCGGTATCCGGACGCGGAATCAGCACGTCGGGCGTGACGCGGAAAAGATGGCCCATGAATTCGCGGCGGCCGACCAGATAGGCCATCGGCTCGCCCGCCAGCCGGCGCCGGGCCAGGTCCTCATAAGCCTGCTGCGCGGCGGCCGGCAGCGGATCGGTGTCATGCGCCAGCAGCCAGGCGCGCGGCTTCTGCAACACGTGCTCCAACAGCATGCGCACTTCCAGGCGCGGCAGCCGGGCATCGGCGAGCAAGGTCTTGACCTGGGTCATCGCGCGCCTCCGTGGCTCAGACGTCGTCGCCCAGCGCCGCCAGCTGCTCGGCCTGGTGTTCGGCGATCAGCGCGCCGGTCAGTTCTTCCAGGTCGCCTTCCATGATCTGCTGCAGCTTGTACAGCGTCAGGTTGATGCGATGGTCGGTCACGCGGCCCTGCGGGAAGTTGTAGGTGCGGATGCGCTCGGAGCGGTCGCCCGAGCCGATCAGGCTCTTGCGCTCGGCCGCTTCCTTGCTCTGGCGCTCGCGGGTTTCTTTGTCCTTCAGGCGCGCGGCCAGCACCTGCATGGCCTTGTCCTTGTTGCGGTGCTGCGAGCGGTCGTCCTGGCATTCCACCACCAGCCCGGTCGGCAGGTGGGTAATGCGCACGGCCGAATCGGTCTTGTTGATGTGCTGCCCGCCGGCGCCGCTGGCGCGGAAGGTGTCGATGCGCAGGTCGCTGGGGTTGATGACGATCTCGGACACCTCGTCGGCCTCGGCCATGATGGCCACCGTGCAGGCCGAGGTGTGGATGCGGCCCTGCGCCTCGGTGGCGGGCACGCGCTGCACGCGGTGCGCGCCGGACTCGAACTTGAGTCGGCCGTAGGCGCCGTCGCCGTCGATGCGCGCGATCACTTCCTTGTAGCCCCCCAGCTCGGACGGGCTTTCCGACATCAGCTCGACGCGCCAGCCGCGCTGCTCGGCATAGCGCGTGTACATGCGCAGCAGGTCGCCCGAGAACAGCGCGCTCTCGTCGCCGCCGGTGCCGGCGCGGATTTCCAGGAACAGGCTGCGGCCGTCATTGGGATCGCGCGGCAACAGCAGCAGCTGCAGCGCGCCTTCCAGTTCCTCGATCTTGCCCCGGCTGGCCTTGATCTCTTCCTCGGCCATGGCCTTCATGTCGGGATCGGACAGCATCTCCTGCGCGGTGGCGAGATCTTCCTCGCTGCGCACGAAGGCATTGAAGGCCTCGACCACGGGCTCCAGCTCGGCGCGCTCGCGCGAGAGCTTGCGGAAGCGGTCCATGTCGGACGCGGTGTCCGGTTCGGCAAGCATGGCGTCGACCTCGATGAGGCGATGGCACAGATGCTCCAGCCGGCTGCGCATGGATGATTTCATGATGGGCGGTACTCGAATGGGGGAAAGCGGATGGCGGGCGTGCGGCAACGCGGACGCCCGCCGCGAGGCGGGACGCGGGCCAGCGCCGCTAACGGCGGGAGTCGCGGCCGGGGAACAGGCGCGGCATCCAGGCAAGCAGCTGCTTGCGGTCCTCGCCTTCGCTGCGGTTCAGCGCGGCCAGCGGGCCATGCAGGTATTTCTGGGTCAGGCCGTGGGCCAGCTGCTCCAGCACGGCCTCGGGCGATTCGCCGCGCGCCAGCATGCGGCGCGCGCGCTCCAGCTCGGCGGCGCGCACGTCCTCGGCGGCCTGGTGCAGGTCGCGGATGACGGGCACCACTTCGCGGGATTGCATCCAGTGCATGAAGCCCTGGACGCGGGTTTCGATGATGGCTTCGGCCTGCACCACGGCCGCGCGGCGCGCGTCGGTGCCGGTCTGCACCAGGCGGCCCAGGTCGTCCACCGAATACAGGTAGACGTCGTCCAGGCGGCCGACTTCCGGTTCGATATCGCGCGGCACGGCCAGGTCGATCATGACCATCGGGCGGTGGCGGCGTAGCCGCGTGGCCCGCTCCACCATCCCCAGCCCGAGGATGGGCAGGGAGCTGGCCGTACAGGACACGATCACATCGAATTCGGACAAGCGGTCGGTCAGGTCCGACAGCTTCATGGTGCTGGCCGAGAAACGATTGGCCAGCAGCTCGGCGCGCTCGGCCGTGCGATTGGCCACGACCATGCTGCGCGGGCGTTGCGCGGCGAAGTGCGTGGCGCAGAGTTCGATCATCTCGCCGGCGCCGATGAACAGCGTGCGGGCCTGGCCCAGGTCGCCGAACACGCGCTCGGCCAGGCGCACGGCGGCCGCGGCCATGGACACGGACTGCGCGCCGATGGCGGTCTGCGACCGCACTTCCTTGGCCACCGAGAAGGTGCGCTGGAACATCTGGTGCAGCAGCGTGCCGAGCGAACCGGCCTCGCCGGCCGCGCGCACGGCGTCCTTCATCTGGCCCACGATCTGGGTCTCGCCCAACACCATGGAATCCAGGCCGCTGGCCACGCGGAAGGCGTGACGCACGGCGTCGTCCTGGTGATGGCGGTAGAGGTGCGGGCGCAGGGTGCCGGCGTCGAGCCGGTTGTAGTCGGCCAGCCAGGCCGGCAGTTGCTCGGCCACATGGCCGTCGGCCGCGCAATAGATCTCGGTGCGGTTACAGGTCGAGAGGATGGCGGCTTCGCGGACCGAGCCGCCGAAGGCCGAGCGCAATCCGTCCAGCGCGGGCCTGACCAGATCGACGGGCATGGACACGCGTTCGCGAACCGAGACCGGCGCGGACGTGTGATTCAGACCGAAGGCAAGGACAGCTACCGACATGTGGGAAGGATGGGCGGGCCGCCCTGTACTTGTGAATATGTAACAGCAGACCGTTAAAGATTATACCTCCGCGGCTTATCCACGGACCACGGCGACGGCCAGGCGCGACGCTGGGTCGCACCTGGAGCGCACACGGGTCGCACGCGGGCATGCCCTGCTTCCAACAAGCGCGACGTCGGCCGAGGAGATACCGGCGTCGGCACTGCACATCGACATGCAAGCCGGCATCGGCATGCGCCGGGCCGGGTCCGCCAACTTTTTCAAACTTTTTTCGCGCTGACTGGCACAAGTCCAAAAAATTGTGTATAGTTGCGGACTTCGTTGGCCTGGTAGCTCAGTTGGTAGAGCAGCGGATTGAAAATCCGCGTGTCGGTGGTTCGATTCCGCCCCAGGCCACCAAGAGATTCAATAAGAAGGCCAGCTCCGATGAGCTGGCCTTCTTGCATTGCGGCGTTGATACGCACTCGATATGCGGGCTGCGCGGTCCGAGCCATGCCGAGCCGAGTCCCGACAGGCAACCCCATCTCGATCCCGTGGTTCCTGACCCAGGGCGGGATCGGAGCCGGATCGAACTCAGATCAAAACCGGATGCCAAGACTGGCCTTGACGCCATGATCTCGCGCCGATGATCCGATCATCCCCGAATACGCCAGGCCCAGCGCGGCCCCCCGGCCCAGCGTCACATCCATGCCGGCCTCGATCAACGCGGCATTCCTCGCGATCGGCACGCCGGCCGCCGTGAACGCGTCGCCCCCCGCAAATCGCTGTGCCGATGCCGGCGTCGTATCTCCCAGCGCATGGCGCCAGCCCACCGACGCGCGCGCGGTCGCGGCCGCGCGGCCCAGCGTGAACGCGCCCGATGCGCGCAAGCCCAGGGTCGTGTAGCCCACGCCGGTATCCTGTCCTCGCGCGCGCAGCGCCGCCGCGCCGCCCCGCTCGTCGATCCTTCCGGTTCGCAGATTCACATAGGCCGCGCTGACGAAAGGCTCGACGGCCGCCACCGCCGTGTCGATGCGATAGCCCAGGTCCCCGAAGACCTGGGTCGTGCCCGCGCGGTAGTCCGCCTTCAGCGCATCCGCGTACCCGGCGAACGCCACCGGACGCTACACGCGCAGCGCATGCCAGGCATGGGCCGCGCCCAGGCGCAGGCCCAGCCGGCCCCATTGCGCGCCGCCATACAGCCCCAGATGGAAGTTGTCGCTGGATCCCGAGGCATTGCCGACATCGAAGCGGGTCCGGCTGTAGCCGGCCAGCGCACCGGCGCGCCAGTGCTGCGACAGGCGCGCATCGGTCCCGAGCAGGAAGCCGCCGGTCGAATGATTGAGCCTGGCGGCGTTGCCATCGCTGCCTGCCCTGCCCCAGGCGCCGAAGCCGCGACTCCAGACCGCCTTGCCGTCCGGCCCCTCCTGCGTCGCCTCTGCCTGCCGCCCGTGCAGGGTCATCGATTCGGTCGACACCCCCGCGCCGCCCCAGGCAGCGCGCAACCGGTCCGTGACGGCCTCGCGGACATGGCGGCTGTCCTCGATCAGCGCGGTCCTGGCGCTGGCCAGGATCTCGCCGGACAGCTGGTCGAAGGCGCCGCGCGCGGCGACGGCGGTCGGCAGCTGGACCACTGCGTCATAGACAGGATTGGCCGCATTGACCCCGATACGCTCGATGGCACGCGCCACGGCGGCCTGGTTGCGCGTGCAGGCCGCGTCGACAAAGGAAACGTCGTTGCGCGCCAGGTTCAGATAGGCGTTGTTCGCGTCGTAGCTCAGCGTCGGATCCAGGAAGGCGTAGCGCGACGCGACACCCTCGAACGTGCCCGACAGGCCCTGGTCCGCCGTCAGGATCGTGTAGGTCGAACGCAGCGCATAACTGCCGGCGTTGCCGACCAGCGCCACCGAGCCGCCGTTGAGCGTGGCCTTGCCGGTGACGCGCGTAAGATCCGATGCCTTGCCCGCCGGATCGACCTCGACCTCATAGCGGCCCCCCCGGGCGACGACAAGATCGCCATTGACCGTGAGCGTGCCGATCGAATTGCCGGGCGCAAGCGTGCCGCCCGGCTCGACCGTCACGACCGAACCAGCGCCTGAACCGACCGTGCCATGTCCGCCCAGTCGCGCCCCGTCCTGCACCGACACCGAACCGCCCAGCACGGCAGCGGCGCGCGCCGCGTCCGCGCCCACGATCAACGATCCAGCCGATACCACGGTGCTGCCCGTGAAGGCCACGCTGTTGCCCGCCTGGATCAGCGCGCCCGCGCCGCGCTTGATCAGGCTGCCCCCGCCCGACAGCGCGCCGCCATAGGTGGCATCCACGGTCTGGTCCAGGATGAGCGTCGCGCCCGGGCTGATAGCGGCGTTGCCGCTGAACCGCTCGGCCGCGCTGGACAGCGCGCCGGCCTGCACCGACCAGTCGAGTGCGGACGCGCCGGTCAGCGTCAGCGTGCCACCACCCTGCTTGACCATCCGTCCATTGACGCCGCCCAGGCCGCCGATCGCACCGGCGTAACCGCCATCGGCCGCCTGGTTGAACACCACCGTGGCGGCATTGCCGATGTCGCCCGAGAGCGAAGCCGTGTTGCCGATCAGCGTGCCGGCCAGGACCCGCGTATTGCCATAGGCGTTGCCGGCGCGGTCGAGCCGCAATGCGCCGGCGCCGGACTTGATCAGGTCGCCCGTCCCGGCCATCGCGCCGATCAGACCAAGCTCGGTGTTGGCCGCCACATCGAACTGCCCGGCACCCGCCAGCGTTACGGTCCGGCCAGAATCGAAACTGGCCGTCGTCGCCAGCGTGCCGCCGTTCAAGGTCAGGCCGCCGCTGCCCGCGCCAAGATTGGCATCGCGCGACACCTGCAGGATCCCGCCCGTGACCGTGGTGCCGCCGCGATAGGTGTTCGCGCCGCTCAGCCGCAAGGTGCCCGCGCCCGTCTTGACCAGGCCCAGCGCGCCCGCGCCGCCGTCCTGGATGAGTCCCGAGAAGGACGAGTTGGCCAGCAGCGAGGAATCGACCGTCAGCACGCTGTCGGCCGCGCCGTCATTGGTGATGATTCCCGCCCCGGCCGCCTCGCTGTTGATTCGGCCGACCACCGTGCTGTGACCGTTCAGGCGGAGTATGCCGCCGGGCGCGGGTCCGCCGAACAGATCGAAACGCACGTCCACCCGGTTCGTCAGCGCGTTGTCGCTCTGCACATCCAGCACGCTGCTGTTGGAGAAGTACTTCACGCCCGCGCCGACCGCGCCGGCGACCGAGGCATTGAGACGGCTGCTGCCGAAGAAATCCTGGGTGCCGCCGCTGATGGCGCCGGCAACCTGGGCATTGAGCTGGCTCGTGCCGTAAAAGGTCTGGAAGCCTCCGCTGACGGCCCCGGATACGGTGGCATTGAGCACGCTGCTGCCGTTGAAGAACTGCTCCCCTCCGTTCAGGGCCCTGCCCGCCGATGCATTGAGAATGCTATCCGCAGCGAATTCCTGAGTACCGCCGCTGACCGCGCTGGTGGCTGTCGCGTTCAGCGTGGCGCTGCCATAGAAGTACTGATTTCCCCGACTGATGGCATCGCCCGCCGAGGCATTCAGCATGCTGGTATCGCTGAACGTCTGCTCGCCGCCGCCGATCGCATTGGCGGCCGTCACGTTCAGCGCGCTGCTGTCGTAGAACTCCTGCTCTCCCCCGCTGATGCCGCCGCCAACCGAGGCGTTCAGCACGCTGCTCTCTTGGAACGTCTGCCGGCCTCCGCTGACCGCGTTGGCGGTCGCCGCGTTCAACGCGCTGTTGTCGCGGAAGGACTGATTGCCGCTGGAAAAAGGCCCTCCCGTCGCGTCGTTTCCCGTATAGGTCTGCGCGCGCGCCTGCGGCTCGAAGAATGGGCTTGCCAGCATCGTGATCAGCGCCGCAGCGCTCCCAAGTGAGAATTGACTGCGCCGACGCGGGCAGGCGGCCGTGGCCGCCGAGGCAAGGTTGCGGCTGTTCATGACGCGATTCCTTTATGCCGGCCAAATGGCATGGCGAAGCGCCATGTCCCCCCAATGCGGCGGCCTCGAAAAGGCGTCCCGCCCGGCATGGATATCATGCTTGCAAGGACGGAACCGGCGCGTCAATACAGCCCCGATCCACTGAACATCCTGGACGGACGAACGAACAAGGATTTTTAATTTACACGGGGATGCGCCGCCGCCGGCTGGGTATGCTGTGGCCGTGGCGGGTCGATCCGCTCCTTGAATGGAAATCGAGAGCGGCGATCATGCGCGCAGGCAATGGCTACCGAAGCTGGCTTCCTGGCGAGACCGCGCATGCGCGCGCCGGAGAATGCCTGAGCCGCGCGGGCACGCTGTTGCCGAGCCTGTCCGCCGAGACGGCCATGACGGAACTGATCGCCCATCTGGGTCGGACGCTGCGGGCCGACCGCTGCCGGATGTTCGAGTACGACGGCGATCTGCTCCGTTTCCGCAACAGCCATGAATGGTGCGCGCTCGGCGTCGGTTCGCATCTCGCGGATCTGCAGGACACGCCCGTCGCGATCATCGCCTGGCTGCATCGCGACCTGCTCGCGGGCAGGACGGTGATGATCGACGACGTCGCCGCGCTGCCCGCCCCCGCGCGCGCATTCAAGCGCGAACTGCTGCGCCTACAGGTCAAGAGCATGCTCAGCGCGCCCATCTTCCAGGCCGGGCGACTGCGGGCCTGCCTGGCGCTGGACGCCGTGCGGGCGCCACGCGCGTGGCGGGACGACGAGGCGGCCCTGCTGGACTTGTGCGCGCGCCTGATCGGCGCCGCGCGCTATCAGGGCCAGGCGCCCGCCCGCGACGTCGCCGATCGCGGCGCGAAAGCGCCGTTGCTGTACCTGGACACGGGGGCGGGCAGGATCCGGGGCGTGCCGCTGCGGGCCATCGTCGCGGTCCGGTCGATGCGCAACGCGACGCGTCTCTGGATCGACGACGGCAGCGTGGAGCTCGACCGGCGTCCGCTGCATGTCTGGCGCACGCTATTGCCGCAGGCATCATTTCCCAGCATTCATCGCACGGCCATCGTCAACCTGTCTCATGTCGCCGCGCTGGACAAGCACGCCGGCGCGGGTTTTCACTGGCAGCTGCGCCTGCGCGGCGTCGCCGAGCCCTGGCCCGTGTCCCGGCCGCATCACAGGACGCTGACCGACTGGGATGGTAAAGACCTACTGTGCTTCAGGCGCGGACAGGGCCTCCCGGACATGCTCGACGAACAAGGACACCACGCGCGGCACATGCGGCGTATAGGGCCTGACCGCGTACAGCCGGTCGGCGAAGTCGCCTTCCACCCGCCAATCGCCCAGCACCTCGACCAATGTCCCGTCGCGCAGCGCCGGACCCGCGCTGAAATCGGGCAGCAGCGCGATGCCGACGGAACCCAATGCGGCCTCTCGCAATACCTCGCTGTTGTTGGCCGCGAAGCTGCCCCGGACCGGCACCTGCACGCGCTCGTCCGCCCCCGGACGCCGGAACGCCCAGGCCGCCGCGCCCGAGCGCCGCAGGTAATGGATGCAGTCGTGCCGCTCCAGATCCGCCGGCACGGCGGGCATGCCGTGCTCGGCCAGGTACCGAGGCGTGGCGACCAGCACCGAACGTATCTCGCCGATCAGCGAAGCCACATGCGTGTCGGGCACCTCGGCCACGTGCCGGATCGCCAGGTCGAAACCCTCGGTGGCCAGCGCGGCCAGCCGGTCGCTCAGGTCCAGCTGGATCTGCACGTCCGGGTAGCGCTTGAGGAACGCCGGAATCAGCGGCGCGATGACCTGCCGCCCCAGCGCCACCGGCGCCGTCATGGCCAGCACGCCCCGGGGCCCGGCCGACAGGTCCTTCACGGCCGAGTAGCCCGCCTCGATGCGCTGGAACGCGGCGGCGGTCTGCTCGACCAGGTGCGCGCCCGCCTCTGTCAGGCTGACGCCGCGCGTGGTGCGCCGCACCAGCGGCAGCCCGACGGCCTTTTCCAGCTCGGCGATGCGCTGGCTGACCGAGGCCTTGCTGAGCTGCAGACGCAGGGCGGCCGCCGTGAAGCTGCCGGTCTCGGCCAGGATGCCCAGGCAGTGGATGTGCGACCACAGGTCTTCCAATCGTCTTGCTCGTTCCATGCGCATTCCGTTGTGCAGAATTCCAAACACTGATTCCAGCGTATCGGTCTCGACGGCCGCGACGCGTTCAGCGACATTGCGGGCTGGTCCAGCCATTCCCCAACTCCAGGAGCACAGCATGAACGCAAGCATCGTCGGCCACTACATCGGCGGCCAGACCGTGCCCGGGCAAGGCGCCCGCCAGCCGGTCTACAACCCCGCCACCGGCGCCGTCGCCCGCCACGTCGCCCTGGCCACGCCGGACGAGGTGGCCCGCGCCGTCGCCAGCGCCCAGGCCGCCTTCCCCGCCTGGGCGGACACGCCGCCGATCCGCCGCGCCCGCGTCATGTTCAAGTTCCTGGAGCTGCTGAACCGTCACCGCGACGAACTGGCCCACATGATCACCGCCGAACACGGCAAGGTCTTCACCGACGCGCAGGGCGAAGTGTCGCGCGGCATCGATATCGTCGAGTTCGCCTGCGGCATTCCCCAGCTGCTCAAGGGAGACTACACCGAACAGGTCTCCACCGGCATCGACAATTGGACCATGCGCCAGCCGCTGGGCGTGGTGGCCGGCATCACGCCCTTCAACTTCCCGGTGATGGTGCCGATGTGGATGATCCCCGTCGCCATCGCCGCCGGCAACACCTTCGTGCTCAAGCCCAGCCCCATCGACCCCAGCCCGTCGCTGCGCATCGCCGAACTGCTGAAGGAAGCCGGCCTGCCGGACGGCGTCTTCAACGTGGTGCAGGGCGACAAGACGGCCGTCGACGCGCTGCTGGAGCATCCCGACGTGAAGGCCCTGAGCTTCGTCGGCTCCACCCCGATCGCCAATTACATCTACGAAACCGGCGCCCGCCTCGGCAAGCGCGTGCAGGCCCTGGGCGGCGCCAAGAACCACATGGTGGTGATGCCCGACGCCGACATCGACCAGGCCGTGGACGCGCTGATCGGCGCCGGCTACGGCTCGGCCGGCGAGCGCTGCATGGCCATCAGCGTGGCCGTGCTGGTGGGCGACGCGGCCGAGCGCTGCCTGCCCAAGCTGATCGAGCGCACCCGCGCGCTGAAGGTGCTGGACGGCGAGAACCTGGACGCCGAGATGGGCCCCATCGTCACCCGCGCCGCCCATGAGCGCATCAGCGGCTACATCGCGCTGGGCGAGCAGGAAGGCGCCAGGCTGCTGGTGGACGGCCGCGGCTTTCGCGGCGCGCAGGCCGGCGCGGGCTGCGACGACGGCTTCTGGCTGGGCGGCACGCTGTTCGACCATGTCACGCCCGACATGCGCATCTACAAGGAAGAGATCTTCGGCCCGGTGCTGGGCTGCGTGCGGGTGCCGGACCTGAAGGCGGCCGTCGATCTCATCAACGCGCACGAATTCGGCAACGGCGTGGCCTGCTTCACCCGCGACGGCAACGTGGCGCGCGAATTCGGCCGCCGCATCCAGGTCGGCATGGTGGGCATCAACGTGCCGATCCCGGTGCCCATGGCCTGGCACGGCTTCGGCGGCTGGAAGCGCTCGCTGTTCGGCGACATGCACGCCTATGGCGAGGAAGGCGTGCGCTTCTACACCAAGCAGAAGTCCATCATGCAGCGCTGGCCCGAGAGCATCGCCAAGGGCGCGGAGTTCGCCATGCCGACGGCGAAGTAGGCCTCGTGCGCGGGCGGCGCGATGCCGCCGCCCGTGCCCCAAACCACGGACATGACGGCATGCCGGACGCGGCGACCGCGCCATGCCAGCGCCATCACGCCGGCGACATCCACCCGCGATAGATCGCCCCCGCGCCAGCCACCGCCAGCAGCAGGAAGATGAACCGCTGCAAGCGGGCCGGCGCCACCCGCGTCCTGAGGCGCGATCCGGCGTACAGCCCGGCCAGCGCCACGGGCAGCAGCAAGGCAGCGCTCTTCAGCATGGCCGGCTGCGTATACAGCCCGGCAGCGGCGAAGGCCCCGGCGCGGACGACGCCGCTGGCCAGGATGACGACCGAAATCGTGGCGCGGAACGCGTCCAGCGCGGCGATGCGGCGCGACAGGTAGATGGTGTAGATCGGCCCGCCCGTGCCGAACAGCGCGCTGAACACGCCACCGAACACGCCGAACGGCAGCGCCCAGGGCGTGGGCAGCGGTTCCTGGCTGGCGCCCCGCCCGCCCTTCAGGCCGCGCGCGCAGACCGTCAGCACGAAGCAGCCCAGCACGATCAGCGGCCAGCGCGCGCCGGCATTGCGCAGCAGCGTCACGCCCAGGAAGATGCCCAGCAGCATCCACGGAAACAGCCGCGCCAGTTCCACGCGCGACACCTGCCGCCAGTTCCGGCCGCCGACCAGCGCCGTGCAGGCCAGGTCGAACAGCACAACCAGCGGCACGGCGAAGGACAAGGGCATGAACTGCGCCAGAATGGGCACGGCGACCATGGCGGCGCCGAATCCCGTCATGCCGAATACCACATACGCGATGAAGACGACGGGCGCGGCCAGGGCGATGAGGTCGGCGGGCATGTCGCGATCTGCCTACATAAAAGTGAAAGGGCATGGCGCGCGCTAGCCATCAGGACGGCGCGCGGCGTTTCAGTTCGCCGTGATCTGCTTTTTCTGGACCAGCGCCTGCCAGCGAGCCGACTCCTGCACGATCTCCTCCTTGAGCGGGCCGGGCGGCTTCACCGCCGCGGACATGCCCTGCTCCTCGAAGTAACGCTTCATGCCGGGCTGCTCCACGGCCGTCTTGAGATCGGCCAGCAGCCGGTCCACGATGGGCTGGGGCGTGCCCGCCGGCGTCATCAGCGCGAACCAGCCGGTATATTCGAAGCCGGGCACGCCCGCCTCGGCCACGGTGGGCACATCCGGCAGCAGCGGCGAGCGCTCCTTGCCCGTGACGGCCAGCGCGCGCAGACGGTCGCCCTTGAGCAAGGGAGTGATGGCATTGATGTTGGCGACGGCCACTTCCACCACGCCCGCCATCAGGTCCGAATAGGCCGGCCCTTCGCCCTTGTAGGGTACGTGCACCAGCTTGACGCCCGCCGCGTCGCTGAAGGCCTCGCCCGCCATGTGCGTCTGGCTGCCCACGCCGGCAGAAGAGAAGTTGAGCTTGCCCGGCCGCGCCTGGGCATAGGCGATCAGCTCCCGGATGTTCTTCACCGGCAGGCCGGCGTTCACCGTCACGACCATGGGCCCGCTGGCCACCTTGCCGACCAGGCTGAAGTTGTCCAGCGAATACGGCAGCTTGCCGTAGATAAACTGGTTGACGGTGAACATGCTGCCCGATGCCAGCAGCAGGGTATAGCCGTCGGCGGGCGACAGGGCCACCGCCTGCGCACCCACGCTGCCGCCGGCGCCGGCGCGGTTCTCGACGATCACGTTCTGCTTCAGGCGCTTGCCCAGCTCGGACGCCAGCGCCCGCCCCAGGAAGTCCGTCGCGCCGCCGGCCGCGAAGGGCACGACGATGCGGACGACCCGGTCGTCGGGCCATTGCGCGCGCGCCGGCGTCGCGAGCAGCGGCGTCAGCATCAAGGCACAGGCGAGCGTCCTGGCGAAACGCCTGCGGTGTTGGGGGTGAACCATGTGCGGCATGTCAGTCTCCTTGGATTCCCGGACCCGGGAGCCCTCCGGTGCGTGCCGGCGGGCGTTTTTACAGGCACCAGCGTTTCTTGAGGCAACAGCTCTCCCTCGGGCCGATCGGCCCGACGTATACCGGAGGAAGCTACGTGGAATGCGACGGTTGCCTAGCGCGAGCCGGCCCGTTCTTTTTCTTGGCTGTCGGCGCAAACCGACTTCAGCGCCTCGAGCAGCAGGCGCGAAAGATGAGACCTCGGGTTCTCCTTGGGAACCAGGATGCCCAGCCGTCGGGTCACCGTCGGCGAGCCAAAGGGAATCACGCGGATGGTGGCGGGGAACTCGTTCTTCACGCCCCGGGCCGGCACCACCGAGGCGCCCAGGCCATTGGCGACCATGGCCACCACGCCTTCCAGGTTGTCGATCTCCATGGTCGAGCGCACCACGATCTGGCGCCGCAGGATCTCCTCCTGCACCAGGTGGCCGACGCGCGCCAGGCGATTGAAGCGCACGTAGGGCGTCTGCTCCAGCACCTCCTGGTCGCTCGCGCCCTTGACCGAGCGGTGGGCGATGACGACCAGCTGCTCATCGACGAAGGGCAGGAAATCCAGGTCCGATCGCGGCACCTCGGGCTCGGTCACGATGGCCACGTCCAGCTGCCGGTGGTGCACCGCGCGTTCCAGGTCGTGCGTGAGACCCGTGGTGACGTGAACCTCCAGGCCATGGCCCTGCTTCTGCAGATGGCGCAGCGCCAGCGGCAGTACGCCGGAGGCGCAGGTATGCACGCTGCCCAGCTTGAGCAGGCCCGCGCCGGTGCCCTTCTTCAGCGCCGCGCTCATGCTTTCCCAGTGCGCGATCAGGTCGCGCGCGCGGTGCACCAGCGCCAGCCCGGCGTCGGTCAGGACCGGCGGGCGGCGGCTGCGGTCGAAGATCGCGATCTCCAGTTCCTCTTCCAGCGCCCGCACCTGCATGCTGACGGCCGACAACGACAGGCCGATGCGATTGCCGGCCTCGGCGAAGCTGCCGCAGTCGGCGATCGCGATCAGGGTGTAGAGCGTCCGGATATCCATCATGCGGGCCTTGGTTCAGGGCGGGGTGGGCGACACGGGGTGGGCGACAGTCTATGGGTTCCGCGCCGGGATGCCCAGCAGCCTGCACGCATTGCCGCCCATTATCTTCCTCAGGTTCTCTTCCCTGATCGGCAGGCTTTCGAACCACGACTTGTATTCCCGCACCGGACAGAGCGGGAAGGAACTGGCATAGAGCATCCGGTCCGACAGGAAGCCATCGGCCGCCTTCACGTATTCCTCCCAGCCCGGCATGCGCGAGAAGTACATATCGGGCGACAGCCACAGGTTCTGGCGTCGGAAGCCCAGGTGCAGGATCTCGTTGACCCAGGGCCAGCCGCCATGCGCGACCACCACGTTCAGGGTCGGGAAATCGGCCAGCACCCGGTCGGTGCGGATCGGGTCCGAATAGCTCAGGTCGGGCCCGGCCGTGCCGCCGACCATCATGATGACGGGCACGCCCACGTCCTCGCAGTGGCCATAGATCGGATACAGCCGCCGGTCGTCGGCGTGCATCGGCACGGGGTAGGAACCCGGCTCGATATTGATCAGCCTGAAGCCGTCCGCCAGCGCCTGGTCGATGGTCCGGCAGGCCCGCCGGCGGTCGGTCGGGTCGATCGAGGCCGCGCCGATGAAGCGGCCCGGATGCGCGGCCACGATCTGGCGCACGTCCTCGTTCGGCACGCTGCCCAGCACGCCGGCCAATCGGCCCACGACCACGCCGGCGTCGACGCCGGCGGCCTCCATTTCCCCCAGCAGCAGGTCCATGGACTGCTGCTGCGCGGCCGGCGAGGGCGTGAAGCCCACGGTGCGCGTGAAGCCGTCGCGCCGCGCGCCGGCCGAGTACATCAGCGTGTCGAGGAAACCGCCGACGGGCGGCCTCAGGCGGAAATCGATGATCATTGCCGTGTCTTCCCTATCCATGTGTTGACGGCCTGGCGCCAGCCGGCGGCCGCTACATCACTTCGTCCTTGCGGTCGTCGGTTTCGCCGTAGCGATGCAGCGCGGGCGGCTTCAGCCCGGCGTAGAGCCGTTCGATGCCCGCGTTGATCGTCTCGGCGTGCTGCGCGAACAGGGAGTTCCCTGCCAGATCGCTTTCCACGATGAAGGGGCCGAAATTCTCGACATCGAACAGCCACATCGCCTGCGCGATGCCCAGCTCGTCCAGCCAGTGCACCTCGCGCACGCGCTTGATGCCACGCCCCAGCAGCGCGCCGGTGCCGTAGCCCACCGTCGTCAGGTAGATCGCGCCGCCGGGCGCCAGCACCCGCTTGTAGTCGTCCGCCGGCATGCCGCCCTTGCCGATCAGGATGCGGCAGCCGGTTTCCTCCAGCCAGCGCGGAATCCATTTGGAAAAGCGGAACGAGGCCGTGGCCGTGACGGCGCCGACCCGGTAGCCGCCCTGCCCGTCCGGCGCGGCGGCCGGCGAGCAGTGGAAGTTCACGTTGCTGAGCGCGCGCAGGTCCACCGGCGGCGCCAGCCCTTCGTCCAGCACCTTCTTGTAGACGCCCTCGCGCGCCGTGTAGACCAGGCCGTTCAGGTACACGGCCGAGCCCAGCTCCAGCCGGGCGATGTCCTCGGTCCGGGCCGGCAGGTCCAGGTGGAAGACCTTGATGTCATCGTCCTTGCTTACCATTCGACCGTCTCCCGGCGCAGATAGGGGGTGAACCATTGCGGATCGGTTCGATATTCGATGCGGCCGTCGGCGTGGATGCGCGCGGTGGCGCGGCGCGACGACAGGCAGAACGTATGCAGGCTGATCGGCATGCCGCCGGTATGCGTGTAGCCGCATTCGATATGGCAATCGACCACCATGCCCGAGCCGACGAAACCCATCGCGCCCATGCCGATGGCGTTGCCCAGCTTCATCAATTCCAGTTCCAGCTCGGCGACCCTGGGATCCGGATTGCGGTCGCCCACGGTGCGCAGGCAGGCGGCCTGCTTGCCCAGCTGCATGCAGGTGTCCTTGGAGCCGCCCAGGCCGATGCCGACGATGGCCGGCTGACAGGCCAGGCCGCGCTTGCCGAAGGCGATCAGCGTGTCCAGCACGAAGCGCTTGATGCCGTCGATGCCGTCGCCCGGAAACAGCATGCGGTAGTCGGTGCCGAACAGTCCGCCCTTGTGCACGGTGGTGATGTCGATCCAGTCGGCGTCGGGCTCGAAGGACCATTCCACCTCCGGCGCGTTCAGGCCCACGTTGTTGTTGTGATCGGTGCGCCAGAGCGGATGGACGCGGTTGGGCCGCAGCGGGATCGACACCGTGCCTTCGGCGGTGGCGTGGCGCAGCGCGCGCTCGATGGCGACGAAACCCGACTCGACCGAGGCATGGTTGCCGACCTTCACGTAGTAGCGCGGCAGGCCCGTGTCCGCGCACATGGGGCGGCGGTCCTGGTCCGCCGCCTCCCAGTTCTCGACCATGGCGTGAATCACGAAGCGCGGCAGCTTGCCGGTCTCGGTCTTGCGCAGCTCCAGGATGCCCTGTTTGTAATCATCCGGGATCTCGATCGCCGCGCGGCGCATGATCTCCAGCGCGGCCTCCTCGATCTTGTTTATCGGTATCTGCATGGTGCGCGCCTTATGCCTGGGGAGTGCCGGCTTCGCCGTCGATCAGCGACTGGCCGGGTTGAACGATGTCGAAGGAAACCGGAACCATGTCCAGCCGCAGATCGCCGTCCGGCGCGCTGACGCGCGTGTAGCGGCTGGCGTGCAGATCGCCCGGTTCCGGGAAGTCCTCGCGGAAGTGCGCGCCGCGGCTGTTCTCGCGCGCCAGCGCCGACACGGTGATGACCCTGGAGATATCGACCAGGCTTTCCAGGTTGAGCCAGTCGTGCCAGGTCAGGTTATAGCGGCGGTCGCCATCGGCCACGCCGATGCCGCGCAGCGCGGCATGGTGGGCCTCCACGGCGTCCAGGCCGCGCTCCATCGCGGCGCGCTGGCGCAGCACGCCGACGTCGTCCCACATGGTCCGCGCCAGCTGGTCGCGCAATTCATGGATGCGGCCGGCCGGCTTCGAAAAAGGGTATTCCGCGCGCTCGAAGCCGCGCGCGATGGCGCGCGGATCCGGATCGCGCCAGCGGCCGTTCGCGGCCACGTGCGCGGCCATCGAATCGCCGGCGATGCCGCCGAACACGGTGGAGTTCGCCACGCCATTGCCGCCGAGCCGGTTGGCGCCATGCACGCCGCCGCAGTCCTCGCCCGCCGCGTACAGCCCCGGCGACGCGGTCGAGCCGTCGACGTTGAACTCCACGCCACCCATCAGATAGTGCGCGGTCGGCACCACCTCGACCTTGCCGCCCGCCAGGTCGAAGCCGCAGTCCTTGCAGCGGTTGACCATGCCGGGGAAGGTCCTGGCGACTTTCTCCGGACCCAGGTGGCTCATCTGGATGTACACGCCGCCCATGGGACCGGTGCGTCCGGCGCGCATTTCCGCGTAGATGCCCCGGCTGACCACGTCGCGCGTGGCGCGTTCGCCGCGCTTGTCGTAGTTGGCCATGAAGCGCTCGCCGTCGCCATTGAGCAGATAGCCGCCGGCGCCGCGCAGTCCTTCTTCCAGCACCGTGCCCGTCATGCGGGTGTCGGGGCCGCCCAGCAGGCCCGTCGGATGGAACTGCACCATCTCCATGTCGCGCAGCGACAGGCCGTAGCGCAGCGCCATGGCCAGGCCGTCGCAGGTCTTGTCGCCGGACGGCGTGTGATAGCGATACATCGTCGGCCCGGCGCCGGTGGCCAGCAGCACGGCCTTGGCCTGGATCAGCCGGTAGCCGCCCGTGCGCATGTCGATGAACAGCACGCCGGCGATGCCCGAGCCATCGGCGGCGGGAATCAGCTCGATGGCTCGGTGCTCCTCCAGCTCTTCGACGTCCACCGCACGCACCTGCTCCATCAGCCGGTTGATGATCTCGATGCCGGTCAGGTCGGCCTTGTGCACGGTGCGGTCGAAGCTCTGGCCGGCGAAGGCCTTGGAATGCAGCGAGCCGTCGGGATTGCGGTCGAAGAAGCAGCCGATCTCGTTTTCCAGCTCGCGCACGCGTTCGACCGCGCCCTCGACCAGGCGCCAGGCCAGGTCCTGCCGTGGCAGCCACTTGCCGCCTTCGATGGTGTCCATGAAATGCCGCTCCACCGAATCGCCGGCGGACAGCGCGACGTTGTAGCCGCCCTGCACCATGCGGGTACAGCCGCACTTGCCCAGCAGCCCCTTCACCGTCACGGTCACGCGCAGGTCCGGGTTCGCCTTCTTCGCGTGCAGCGCCGCGAACAGGCCGGCGCCGCCGGTGCCCAGTATCAGGATGTCGGTCTTGTGTTGTTCGATCTGCATCTCAGATGACTCCAGCGATGAACACCAGGCCGATCGCCATCGACACGGCGAAGCCCCAGCCTATCCAGCCGTTGCGGGCATTGCGCGTCGAACGCCAGGGCAACAGTTCCAGCGCCAGCAGGCGCAGGCCGAAACACAGGTGCAACGCCAGCAGCAGGACCAGCCCCCATTCGCCGACCTTCATCGCCGGCATGTCGGACAGCTTCAGGAAGCGGTCGAAACGGGCCTCGTCCAGCGCCATGCCGAGCACGTAGAAATGCACCGGCAGGAACAGCGCCAGCGCCAGGCCGGACAGGCGATGGCCCAGGAAGGCCCAGTACGCCTGGTGATTGCGCGCGGACTTCATTGCAGCAGCCCTCCCACGGCGGCCACCGCGCGCAGGCCCAGGAACAGGATCGTCGCGCCGAAGGCCAGCCCGATACAGGAGGACGCGCGCCGGCCCAGCCGCAGCCATTCGACCAGGATGTTGCGCAGGCCGATGGGCACGTGGACGGCGACGCAGGCCACGAACAGCCCGTAGAACAGGATCCAGGCCCAGCTGCCCTGGGTACGCGACAGCACGGCGCCGGCGCTCAGGCCGCCGCGCACGGCGTAGATGATGAGTCCCAGATGCACGAGAACGAAAGGCGCCATGGCCATCGCCGTAAGGCGTTGGAGCGCGAACAGGCGGGCCTCCATGTCAGCCCCCCTTGAGCAGGTTGATCAGCGAGCTGCGCTTCAGGCCGGCGATGCTGCCGGTCGGGCTGAGGTCGACCGGACAGTGCTTCATGCAGCTGCCCTGCGTGTGACAGGAATTGCAGCCGCTGCCCGAGGTCGCCTGGCGCAACACGTCCTTGGGATCGGCATGGCGTTCGTCGTTGTACAGCGTCCAGGCGCGGTTCAACGCCGCCGGCCCGAGATACTCCGGGTCCCAGGACACCACGTCACAGGCCGCGTAGCACACGCCGCAGTTGATGCATTCGATGGCGGCGTCGGCCTGCTTGCGCTTCTTGCTCTGCGGCGACACCATCGCCGGCGGATCGTGGCGCGTTGCCGTGCCCACGAAGGTGTTGCCGGCGCGCATCCATTTCTGGAAGAACTCGCGCATGTCGACCACCAGGTCCTTGATGCGCGGCATGTTGCGCAGCGGCTCGATGACGATCACGCCGTCTTCCTCGACCCGGCTCACGTGCGTGCGACAGGTCCAGCGCGGCTTGCCATTGACGGTCATCGCACAGGAACCGCACACGCCCACGCGACAGGCGTAGCGATAGGACAGACCGGGTTCCAGCGTGCGCTGGACTTCGGTGACCACGTCCAGCACGGTCTGGTTGTCGCGCCACGGCACCGAATAGACCGTGAATTCGCCATCGCCGGCGCCGCGTGAAATGCGGACGGTTAGCTGTCGCGGCGTCGTGTTTTTTTCGCTGTCCATGTCTGCCCCAAGGCGGCGGTGAGCCATGGGAAGATTCTAGGAATCGCGAATTGATGAATCAATATTAATTAGGTTGATATTTTTTGAAGATAAAGCGAGCCCGCCAGAGACGGGAACGCCGGGCGGCCGCCCCCTATCGCGGCGAATCGCTCAAGCAAGTGCAGTCGGAAACACCCGCCTCAGCCATCGCGCGACGCCAGTCCGGGCGCGCGGCGCCTCAGATATCCATCGGCACCGCCAGGCCGTGCTTGACGCGGTTCATCACCACCAACGTAGAGAAGCGCTTCACATTGGGATCGCCCCAGAAGTGCTTCTGCGCGAAGGACTCATACTCCAGCACGTCGCGCATGGTCAGCGTCAGCACGAAGTCCACCTCGCCCGTGACCGACATGCACTGCATGACTTCCGGCGCCTCGGTCATGGCGCGCTTGAACTTGCCAAGCTTGTCGGCGCGCTCGCTCTCCAGCGACACCAGCACCACCATCATGATGCCGCGCCCCACGGCGGCCGGATCGACCACCGACACGTCGGCGGCGACCACGCCGGCGTCGCGCAGCCGCTTCATGCGGCGCAGGCAGGACACGGGCGACAGGTTCACGCGTTCGGCCACTTCCTGGCTGGTGCGCTGGTTGTCTTCCTGCATGCTTTGCAGGATGAGGCGGTCGAAATCGTCGAGTTCCATGGCGGCGTGAGGCGGAGCGTATGCGGTCGCGGATGCAGGCCGGCGGGCCCGTGCGACGATTCTAAACGCGCCCAGCGCCTCTGCTGCGTCCAGCACCCCTGCTTTCGACGGAAAACTCCATTTCTGCCCCGTGTAGCGCAGAAAAAAATCAGCCGCCTTGCTTACACTGTGATCCTTGCCGCCCGCGCGCCGCGGGCCTGCCGCGCCAGAATCCCATGCCTTCGCTCCAGTTGTTCCTGTTGTTCCTCGCCGCCGACGCGGCGCTCAAGCTCACGCCCGGGCCCGACATGGCGCTGACCCTGTCCCGTGGCATGACCCAGGGCTTTCGCCCGGCCTTTCTCAGCGTGCTGGGCAACGTGGCGGCCGGTTTCGTTCAAGTACCGGCAGTGGTGTTGGGCCTGGCCTCGGTGCTGCAAGCCTCGCCCCGGCTGTTCCTGGGCGTGAAGGCGGCTGGCGGCCTGTACCTGGCCTACCTGGGCATCAAGGCCATCCTGCGCTGCGCGCGCGACGTCGAGGTCTCGCTCGCGGCCCGGCCCGGCGATGCGCGTGACGCCTTCTGGCAGGGCTTCGTGACCAACCTGCTCAATCCCAAGGTGCTGCTGTTCATGATCGCCTTCCTGCCGCAGTTCACCTCGCCCGAGCAGGGGCCGGTCTGGTCGCAGATGCTGGTGCTGGGCGTCACCATGAAGATCCTGAGCCTGCCCTACGGCAGCTGCTTCGCCTACGGCGCCTCGCGCATCCGCGGCTGGGTGGGGCGCAACGCCTGGTTCCTGCGCGCGCAGCAGGGACTGCTGGGCGCCATCATGCTGGGCCTGGCGGCATATGTGCTTTACTCCACGACCGCGCCCTGAGTCCTTGATTCCCTGTCTTCCGCGCCCGGCCCCTACCTGCTACACGCAACCATGAGCACCGCTACCCTGAACACCGGAGGCGATACCTCCTCCTCCACGCTGGTTCCCGTCCTGTCGCTGATGGCGGCGATGGCGTCCCTGTGCATCGGCACCTCGTTCGCCAAATCGCTGTTCCCGATGGTGGGCGCGCAGGGCACCACCGCCTATCGCATCGTGATCGGCGCGCTGATCCTGCTGGCCATCTGGCGTCCGTGGCGCTTTCCGCTGAGCCGCGCCAACGCGCTGAAGATCGCGCTGTACGGGGTCACGCTGGCCTGCCTGAACCTGATGTTCTACATGGCGCTGCGCACGCTGCCGCTGGGGATCGCCATCGCCATCGAGTTCACCGGGCCGCTGGCGCTGGCGGTGTTCTCGTCGCGCCGCGCCATCGACTTCCTCTGGATCGCCTGCGCGGCGGCCGGGCTGCTGTTGCTGATCCCGACCGGCCAATCGGTGCACGACCTGGATCCCGTCGGACTGGCCTATGCGCTGGGCGCGGCGGTGCTGTGGGCGCTGTACATCATCTTCGGCAAGCGCGCCGGCCATATCCACGGCGGTCAGGCGACCTCGCTGGGCCTGACCGCGGCGGCCCTGGTGGCGCTGCCGGTGGGCGCCGCCCATGCCGGCACGGCGTTGCTGGATCCGTCGCTGATCCTGGCCGGCATCGCGGTGGGCGTGCTGTCCAGCGCGCTGCCGTATTCGCTGGAGATGGTGGCGCTCAAGCGCCTGCCGAACAAGACCTTCGGCGTGCTGCTCAGCATGGAGCCGGCCATGGGCGCGCTGGCCGGCGTGGTGGTGCTGAACGAGCAGCTGTCGGGCAACCAGTGGCTGGCCATCGGCGGCATCGTGATCGCGTCGGCGGGCTGCGCCGCCACCGCCAGACGCCGCGCGCCGCCCGCCCCCGCGCCGGACTGAGACGCGGACGGCGCAGGCGTATCAATCGGCGGTGATGCCCTTGCTCCGGATCACCGCGCCCCAGCGCTCGTGCTCCTGCCGCGCATAGGCGCTGAACGCTTCCGGCGTGCTGCCGGTCGGTTCCATGCCTTGCAGCTTCAGCTGCTTGACCACCTCGGGCGCGCGCAGCGCCTGTTCGATCGCCTGGCTCAGCTTCCTGATCACCGGCTCGGGCGTGCCGGCCGGCGCCACCACGCCCTGCCAGGCGGCGGCCTCGAAAGCCGGACCGCCGGCCTGCGCGAAGGTCGGCACGTCAGGCAACTGGTCCGAGCGCCGCGCCGCCGGCACGGCGATGGGGCGCAGCTTGCCGCCCTGGATCAGCGGCCGCGCGGCGGCCAGATCGGCCATCATCAGGGGCACCACGCCCGAGGCCACGTCCTGCAAGGCCGGCGGCGTGCCCTTGTAGGGGATGGCGGTGGCCTTGCCCTTCACCGTTTCCAGGAACAGCTCCATCGCCAGATGGTGCGGGCTGCCCACGCCCAGCGAGGCGTAGCTGGGCGCCTTGTCGCTCTTCAGGTAAGCGATGACGTCGGCCAGCGTATGCAGGTTCGAGTCCGGCGACACCACCAGCACGATGGGCAGGTCCACCAGCGTGGACACCGGCGCCAGATTCTTCTGCGGGTCGTATGGCAGCTTGCGGTAGAGCCAGGGATTCAGGGCCAGCGTGCTCATGCCGGCCGTCATCAGCGTGTAGCCGTCGGGCGCGGCGCGCGCGGTTTCCTGGGCGGCGACGATGGTGGCCGCGCCGGGACGGTTCTCGACCACCACCGGCTGGCCCAGCGCGTCGGCCACGTGCCGGGCCACGATGCGCGTGGCGATGTCGCTGCCGCCGCCGGCGCTGAAGGGCACCAGCCAGCGGATCGGATGATCGGGGAATTCGGCCGCCGACGCGGGCCGGACGGCGGCCACGGATGCCGCCAGGGCAGCGGCCAGCAAGGCCGCGCGCGGCAGGCGGCGGAAAATGCCTGTGAACATGGGGACTGTCTCCTTATCCCGTTTTACGGCCTGCTTGGACCGTATTTAATTAACATATTAATTATGTTGGCACGCCAGGGCCGGGCAACGCAAGCGTGCGCCAACCGTCTCGCGATAACGCACGGGTTCGAATGTCCGTGGTTCCGATCCGGCGCGCTCACGCGCGGGCGGCGGCCAGCCAGCCCAGGCCATCCGACGTGGCGCCGGCCGGCCGGTATTCGCAGCCGATCCAGCCGCGATAGTCCAGCTCGCGCAGCAGCGCATAGATCCAGGAATAGTTCAGTTCGCCCTGGTCGGGCTCGTGCCGCAGCGGCACGCCGGCGATCTGCAGATGCCCGACGCGGCCGGTGGGCAGGTAGCGCCGCAGCTTGGCGCTGACGTCGCCCTCGACGATCTGGCAGTGGTACAGATCCATCTGCACCTTGAGGTTGGGCGCGTTGACCGACTCGGCCACGGCATGGGCCTCGTCCTGACGGTTGAGGATGTAGCCGGGAATGTCACGGGTATTGATGGGCTCGATCAGCAGCGTGACATTACACGCACGCGCCTGCGACGCGGCCCAGGCCAGGTTCTCGCGGTAGCAGTCCAGCAGCGCGGCGCGCGGCGCGCCGTCGGGCGCCAGCCCGGCCATCACATGCACCTGCGGGCAGGCCAGCGCGTCGGCATAGGCCAGCGCCTGCTCCAGGCCAGCGCGAAACTCGTCTTGCCGGCCGGGCAGCGCGGCCAGGCCTCGATCGCCGCGCGCCGCGGCGCCGACCGGCGTGTTGATCAGCACCTGGCGCAGCCCCGCCGCGTCCAGGCGCTCGCGCACGAAGGCCGCCGGCGCTTCATACGGCGACATGCATTCCACGCCAGCAAAACCATCGGCGGCGGCCGCCGCATAGCGGTCCAGGAACGCATGTTCCGTGTACATCATGGACAGGTTGGCGGCGAACTTCAGCATGGCGGGCTCCTGCGCTGCGTGGCGCCGCCCGGTGGCGGCACCCCGCGAACATAGCACAGGGCCGCCGCCCCGCCCTCCTGCCGCGACTAGTACGTCAGGCGCATGCCCAGCAGCACGCTGCGGCCAGGCAGCGGCGCCACCGAGGAGATGAACGAGGCATGGTTGTAGGCCAGCCTGTTCAGCAGGTTGGTGCCGCGCAGGTAGACCTCGTAGCCGGTCGAGCCGTAATTGCCGCGATAGGCCACGACGGCGTTGACCAGGTTGTAGCCGGGCGTGCTGTTCTCGTAGGCGGCGATGTCCTTCTGCGAGAACACGCGCGCGTACTCGACGCCGGCCGACCACTGCTGCCACTTGAAGTTGCCGCGCAGGCCGGCGCGCGCCGCCGGGATGCGCGGCAGGTTGCCGTCGCCGCCGGTCAGCTTGCCGCGCACGTAGTCGCCGAAGACGGCGGCCGAGAACACGGGCGTGAACTGATGCCGCAGCTCGCCTTCCACGCCGGTGAACTCGGCGTCGCGCTGGGTGTACTCGATCAGGCGGAAGTCCTCGTAGCGGTCCAGCGTGTTGGCGTAGATGTAGTTCTTCACGCGGTTGTGGAACACGCTGGCGCTGAAAGTGGTCGCGCCCGAGTGCTTGCGCAGCGTCAGGTCGATGTTGTGCGAGGTCTCGCGGCCCAGGCCGGCGTTGCCGATCTCATAGGTGTTGGTGGCCAGGTGCACGCCCTTGGCGTAAAGCTCCTGCGCGGTCGGCAGGCGCTGCGAGCGCGACAGCGACAATGCCGCCGAATACTCCGGCGCGAAGTTCCAGATGGCTGCCGCCGACAGCGAGGTGCCCGACAGGCTGCTGCGCGGCGCGCCGCCCTGGGGCGAGACCGTCTGCCAGTCCTGGCGCGCGCCCAGCTCGAAGCGCCAGTCGGCCAGCTTGTATTCCTCCAGCAGGAAGATGCCGTTGGCGCGCGTCTTGCTGCGCGGCAGGAAGGCTTCCTCGCCGTCCGCGCGGAAATCGCTGTAGGACGTCTGCATGCCCACCACGCCGCGCCAGCCGGCGACGGGCTTGTGCTGCGCCTCCAGACGCAGGTCGTAGCCACGGTTCTTGAAGGTGGTGCCGACCTCGCCGCCCTCGATCTCCTGGTGCTGGTAGTCGGTCAAGCCGCCGCGCAGGCGGATCTTCTCGATGCCGGCGAAGGGATCCAGGTATTCGGCTCGCAGGTCCGTGCGATTGCTGCGCAGCTTCACGTAGGGCACGCCGCCGCCCTCGGCGCCGTGGTCATGGTCGTGGCCGTCCTCGTCGCCATGATCGTGGCCGCCGCAATGCAGATGCGTGCCATGCGGATGGCAGCCTTCGTATTCATGATTGTGCCCAGGCAGGCCGTACTTGCTTTCCAGGTGCGTGAAGGCCAGGCCGATGTAGCCGCGCGGCGTGATCCAGGACATGCCCACCGTGCCTTGCGTGGATTCGCTGTACGAGCCGTCCAGCTTGCTGCTGGACCAGTCTGGCACGCGATAGTCGCCGCTGCGGCGCTTCATGCCTTCCACGCGCACGGCGAAATTGCCTTCGCCGGCGGTGATGCCGATGGCGCCCGCGCGTTCCTTGGTGCCGGTCGCGCCACGGATCTCGGCCTCGGCGGCGATGCCTTTCTCGGGGACTTCGGTGGGGATTTTCTTGTCGATCACATTGACCACCCCGCCGATGGCGCCGCCGCCGTACAGCAGCGCCGCCGGGCCGCGCAACACCTCGATGCGCTCGGCCAGCAGCGGCTCGGTGGTCACGGCATGGTCGGGCGAAATGGCCGAGGCGTCCATCAGCTCGGAGCCGTCGGACAGCGCCTTCACGCGCGGCGCGGTCTGGCCGCGGATCACCGGACGGCTGGCGCCGCCGCCGAAGGTATCGCTATGCACGCCCGGCAGGCCATCGAGCGTGTCGCCCAACGTGCCGCCGCGCTTCTCGACCAGTGCATCGCCTTCCAGCACAGAGGCCGGCTGCGTGGTGCTGTTCAGATCCAGCCCCAGCGGATTGGCCGATACCGTGACCGGCGCCAGCGTGGCGGCGGCGTCCGCCTGGCCGGCCGCTTGCTGGGCCTGCGCGGTGGCGCCGGAGGCGGCGAGCAACGCCCACGCCAGCGGCCGCAATCCCTTCCTGGCCGCGCCGGCGCGGCGGGCGAAGCGCCGCGATCCCTCTTTCTTTCCCTGCATCTCGATTCCTATGGATGTTATATCATTACGAACAAAAATCAGATGATATAACATTGCATAAACAACAAGCGGCAAGGCCAAAAAAAAAATGCGCGGCCCCGTCGCCGGCGCCGCGCCCTTCCGGATCCGATGCGGACTCTCAGTCGTCTTGCAGGCCGCACAACGCCTGCAGCACCGCCACCCGGCTCTGTCCCAGCACCATGCCGTGCCAATCGGCGTCGCCGCAATAGAAGGCATCCAACGTGGCCTTCAGAATGGCCCGGCGCGCGTCCTCGCTGGCTTCCGGATGCGCGCGCAGCCAGTTGCGGCCACGCAGCGCCTGCACCACGTCGGCAAAGGGCTGGGTGCCGAATTCCAGCGCCATCAGCGTCGGCGTGGACGTCGGGCAGGCATCGTAGATGACGCTGGCCAGTTGGCCCGTGATGTCCACCGAGGCCGAGCTGCCCTGGTAAGGCACGGCGATGTCCGCGCCGTACCAGTGCCGCGCCCGCGCCACTTCGGCCTCGTCGCGCCGGCCGGCGTAGATCTTCTCGCCGTGGCCGCGCGGCCCCAGCCCCGTATGCACGTCGATCCAGCCGATGCGGGAAAAAGCGGCGGCATGTTCCTTCAGGATGCGCCGCATGTTCAACAGCGAGGCCGCCGGGCGATCGCCGCCATAGAACAGGCCGTCGGCATGCGTGTACTGCCCGCGCGAGACGGCCTGGGCGTAGGCGGCCAGGCCATGCTCGGCGATGTAGCGCTCCTGCTCGCGCCGGTTGGCTTCGGTCGGCGGCCAGGACTCGGGCAGCAGCAACGGATGCAGCGCGCCGTAGCCGGGGTTCTCGGGCAAGGGACGGCCATCGAAGGGCTGGGCATTGCGGTTCAGGTCGACGTTGCCCTCGTCGGTGCGCGCAATCCACGAAAAGCCATAAGGATTGACCGCGTGCACCAGCAGCAGGGCCACGCCGGAATCGCGCGCGCGCGCCAGCATCGGCGCATCGTCCAGCAGGGCCAGCTGGCAGCCGGAGCCACAGAAGCCTTCGGCGCCGTGCGTGGCGGACGTCATGATCAGCAGCCGTTCGGCCTTGGCGTCGCCGATCAGCGCCACGTCGGTGGACAGGGCCTCGTCCCGGGCGCCGCGCGCCTCGATCGGATACGAGGCCATGCGCGCGGCCACGGCCTTGGCGGCGGCAAGAAAGCGCTCGCGCGCCTGGGCGTAGCTGTCGGAAAAATAGCGGGACTGCATCATGCCTCCTGATTGTCGATGTCATGCCCGGTGCGGTCCTGGATCCAGAACAGCACCACGGTGGAAAGCGTCACGGTGACCATCAAGTACCAGGCCGGCGCCATCGGATTGCGGGTGACGTGCAGCAGCCAGGTGACGAAGAACTGCGCGAAACCGCCGAACACCGAGATGCCCAGCCCGTACACCACCGACATGCCGGTGGTGCGCACCGCCTTGGGAAAGAGTTCGGGCAGCATGGTGATGACCGGCGCGGTCTGCAGCGCCAACAATATCGCAAGCAAGGCGATCACGGTCATCAGCCGCGCGCTGCTCGGCGCCGACACCAGCCATTGGAAGCACGGCAACAGCGCGGCCACGGTGGCGGCGCGCGACCAGAAAATCACGCGCTTGCGTCCCACGCGGTCGGCCAGCAGGCCGACGAAGGGCGCGGCCACGAAACCGATGGCGCCCAGCACCACGCTGGCCGACAGCGTGGACGTGGCCGGCAGGCCCAGTTCCTTGTTGGCGTAGGCCGGCATATAGAAGCCAATGATCTGGGCGCAGACCATGCCGCCGATGACCAGCAGGATGCCCTTGGCCACCGCGCCCTTGTGCCCGGCCAGCACCCGCCGCAGCGGCTGGTGGTCGGAGCGGGCGCGCGCCGCGCCGGGCGCGGGCTGGGGCTCCAGCGTCTCTTCCAGGTTGCGGCGGATATAAGCGCCCACCGGCACGGTCAGGATGCCGATCACGAAGGGCACGCGCCAGCCCCAGTCCTTCATCTGCTCGGGCGTGAGCGCGGCGGTCAGCAGCGCCACCACCAGCGCGCCCAGCATCACGCCCAGCGACTGGCTGCCGAATTGCCAGCTGGAATAGAAGCCGCGCCGCGACGGCGGCGCGTGCTCGACCAGCAGCGTGGTGGACGCGCCGACCTCGCCGCCGGCCGCGAAGCCCTGGATCAGGCGCGCAAGCACCATGATCACCGGCCCGGCGATGCCCATCTGCGCATAGGTGGGCGCCAGCGCGATCAGGCCACAGCCCAGGCCCATCAGCCAAAGCGTCAGCGTCATGGCGGCGCGCCGGCCGTGGCGGTCGGCATAGGAACCGATCAGCATGCCGCCGACCGGCCGCATCAGAAAGCCCACGCCGAAGGTGGCCGTGGTGAGCAGCAACTGCCCGTAGCCCGAGGCGGCCGGGAAGAACAGCGGCCCGATCACCAGCATCAGGAAGGTGAAGACGGTGAAGTCGAAGAACTCCAGCGCGTTGCCGATGGTGGTGCCGGCAATGACGCGCCGGCGCATGGAAGGCGTGTACAGCCCCGGCTGGCCGGAAACGGCCGCGACGGCGATAGACATGGTTTCCCCTTGATGTCCGTTAGGCTCGCGGCGCCCGGCCGGTGATCCCGGTTCCGTATCCGCTGCGATGGCCATGAATATACGGATGGCTGACGATAAGGAAAAGATAGTATTTTCGTTCCAGTGAAAGCTTTTCCTGATACCCCGCGCCTTCCGGAAGTCCGCCCATGAACCTGCGCCAGCTGCGCACCTTCGTCCTCATCGCCGAACACGGCAGCATCCGCGCCGCCGCCCGCGCCCTGCACCTGACCCAGCCGGCGGCCACGCGCAACCTGCGCGAGCTGGAGCAAAGCCTGGACGCCGAGCTGGTGCGCCGCAGCCCCAAGGGCGTGGAGCTGACCGCCTACGGCCAGGCGCTGTACAAGCGCGCCGTGCTGATCCTGCAGGAAACGCGCCGCGCCCAGGAAGAGATCGGCCAGATGAAGGACGGCGCCGGCGGTTCGCTGCACCTGGCGGTCAGCTCGTCGGCGCTGACCGTGCTGCCGGGCGCGCTCAGGGACTTCCGCCAGCGCATGCCGCGCGTGTCCGTTTCCTTCAACGAAGTCGCGCCGCCGCACAGCCACGAACTGCTCGAATCCGGCCATTACGACCTGCTGGTCCAGACCGAATACGGCGGCCAGATCGACGACGGTTTCACCCGCGCCACGCTCTACGACCTGCCGCTGGCGGTAGGCGCGCGCGTCGGCCATCCGCTGCGCCGCGCGCGCAGCCTGGCCGAGCTGCACGAGGCGCTCTGGCTGGTGCCGGGCAATATCGAGTCGCCGTCCAACCTGCTGCGCCTGGCCTATGCCGCCCACGGCCTGCCGCCGCCCCGCGATGTGATCCCCTGCCAGTCCATCGCCGTGGGCCTGGCCCTGATCGCCGAAAGCGACGCGCTGGGCATCTTCGTGCGCGACCTGTTCGAGCATCAACTGCTGCCGCGCCCCTTGCGCATGGTGCCGCTGGACCACGCGCTGCCCGCCGCGCGCGTATGCATCGTGACGCGCGCCGATTCACCGCCCACGCCGGCGGCCCAGTGCTTCATCGACTGCCTGCATGCGGCGCGCGACGAGCGCGGCGGCAAGGCGGGCGGCTGAAGACGCCACCGCGCCCATTCGCGCCAAGACTCGGCATCACGCAAGCCCGCGCGGACGGACAAAAAAAAACCGGCGGCGCTCGCGCGCCGCCGGCCTGAAAAACCGAAGGCTGTCCGGCAACAGCCTCGGCACTGCAATCATCCGATGCCGAAGCCCCGCCCTGTTCAGCCGGCGCGGCCTGCGATCTCGCCCACCACCCGCACCCGCGCCCGAACGGCGTTGCCCGGCAGGTAGGCCAGCGGAATGTCCTCCTGCTCGATCACGGTGACGGTATCCGCGTCGGCGCCGGCGGCCACCGCGCGGCCCACGGCGATCTTGCGCGCCTGTTCCAGCAGTTCCTCGCGGCCGAGGTTGGTGAAGATCTGGTCGACCTCGCCCGACACCTGCGCGATGGCCGCGCCCACGGCGTTGGCCACCGCGTGATTGGCCACCCGCGCGACTTCCGAGAAGCCCGCCACGCGGTCGGGAATCAGCACCGAGCCGCCGCCAACCGCGATCAGCGGCACGTCGCGCGCGTCGCTCTTCATGCGGTCGCTGGCCTCGGCGATAGCTTCATGGATGCGCGCCAGCGCGCCTTTCACCGTGGCCGCGCTCAGGTGCGCCACGCGCGAGCGGTCGCCGATGTCGGCCAGGCCCGCCGCCACCGCGATGTCGGTGCAGGTCAGCTGATTGCCGCCGAACACCAGCGCCTCCTGCAGCAGCCGGTGGCCCACGCTGACCGGCCCGATCTGCAGGGTATCCGGGTTCACCAGCGTACCGCCGCCCACGCCGATGGACAGCAGATCCGGCATGCGGAAGGCCGTGCGCACGCCGCCCACCTCGACCATGTTGTTGGCCTGCCGGGGGAAGCCGTTCTGCACGCAGCCCACGTCGGCGGTGGTGCCGCCCACGTCGCAGACCACCGCGTCATTGATCTTGGCCAGGAACACCGCGCCGCGCATGGAGTTGGTCGGCCCCGACGCGAAGGAATGCACCGGGAAGTCGCGCGCGTTCTCGGCCAGCGTCACGGTGCCGTCGTTCTGCGTCAGGAACAGCGGCGCGTCGATGCCGCTGTCGGCCAGCGCCTGCACGAAGGCGTCGGTGGTCTTGTGCGCCAGGTCGATCAGCGTAGCGTTCAGCAGCGCGACGTTCTCGCGGCCCAGAAGGCCGATGCGGCCAAGCTGGTGCGAATAGGTGATGCGGCAATCCGGATGCTCCTGCTTCAGGATCTCACCGGCGCGCAACTCGGCGTCGCCGATCAGCGGCGAGAACACGCCGCTGATCGCCACGGTCGACACGCCCGAGGCGCGGATGGCGCGGGCGGCGTCGCGCACCGCGCGTTCGTCCAGCGGCATCAGCTCGCGGCCGTCGAACTCATGGCCGCCCTGCACCAGATAGGTGCCGCCGTTGACCTTCTGCGCCAGGTCCTCGGGCCAGTCGCAGAACGGCAGCAGCGAGGCCGCGGCCGGCAGGCACACGCGCAGCGCGGCGGCGGGCTCCAGGTCGCGCCGCTGCACCACCGCGTTGGTGAAATGGGTGGTGCCGATCATCACCGCCTCGGGCGCCGCGGCCTGCGGGCAGGCCTGGATCAGCGCCGCCAGCGCGCGCCGCACGCCGGTGGTCACGTCGGAAGTGGTGGGCGACTTGACCGCCCCGAGGACCTGGTTGTCCTGCACGAATACGGCGTCCGTGTTGGTGCCGCCTACGTCGATGCCAATGTGTTTCATAGCGATTGCTTCACGCGAAGACGGTGCGATAGTCGATGTCGAATCCAAACGCGCGCGGGCCGACCAGCTCGAGGCCGCGTTCGCTGGTGAATACCTGGGGCGCGGGCAGCGCCAGCACGCTGACGCGCTGGCCGAAGCGCAGCACGTCGGTGCCGATGCCGTCGCCGCTGACCGAGTCCAGCACGCAGATCAGGTCCGGCGTCATGACCTCGGGCACGCCGTCGCGCTCGCCCACCGAGAACTCGTTCTGGAAATGCAGCGTGTAGCGCGAGCCGCGATCCTCGCCCAATCCCTCGAGCACGGCGCGGCCGCGCAGGAAGCCCGCCGTGGTGCGGCGTTCCACGTCCACGACCTTGCCGCTGAACATGCGCTTGCCGCCGGATTCCTGCAGCACCGCGCCGATCACGTCGTCGTGCTGGCGCCGCGCGCGCAGCACCACCTCGCCCAGCCGGATGGCCTTGCTGACGGTGTAGAGAATGCCGTGTTCCTTGACCTCGGCGCCGCTGCGCGGGGTCTTGCAGGTGGCGGCGGTGGAACCCATCTCGACCACCACCTTGCGGCTCAGGCGCTCGACCCAGGTGGCCGACGCGGCGCGCGTGACGATGACCTCGTTGTCGCGGATGTCGGCCACGGCCAGCGGATACATGGGCAGGCCGCGCACGGCGAAGCTGGTCATCTGGGCCTCGGGATAGGCGCGGCCCATGCTATCGGCGTCCACCACCGGCAGGCCCATCAGCGCGGCCACCATGAAGGGTTGCAGGCCGTTGCCGCCGCCGATTTCCAGCGCCATGATGGCGCGGAAGCGCTGGCCGCAGTATTCCTCCATCATGCGCACCGGCTTGACCGCGAAATGCGGATCGGCCAGCCGTTCCTGGCCGACCAGCGGCGCGCCCATGCCCGAGACCACCGCCACGCGGTCGTCCTCGTTCAGGTACATGGGGTCCAGCAGCGAGGCGCGATAGCCCTTCTTGTAAAGCTGGCGCATGTTGAGCAGTTTCTGGTACGGATCACCGCCGCCGCCGGTGCCCAGTATCCAGGCGCCCACGGCCAGGGCTTCCATCTCTTCGGCGGACACGACGCGCGTTCCGGTTTGCGTGCTTGCGGCTACAGATAGCATGGTTCGATGAAGTCTCTGGTGAACCGGGAAGGTGGCCAAACATTACTGCGCGCTTCCAAGCCCGGGCAAATTGAATCTGTGCATGCCTCGCATAAACCCAAATCATGCGGCGGCATGCGCTGCGCCTATGCGCCGCATTCTTCGTATTTATTTGCCGCCGCCGGGTCCATCTGCAAATATCGGCGTACAGACTCCGGCAGCGTCCGGCACGCGACATACAAGGGGAAACACCAATGCGGCATCGTCTGAGCAACTTCCTGCTGGCGGCGGCCATCGCCTGCGCGCCGCTCGCCTCGCATGCGTTCGAGACCGCCAACGGCAAGCGCATCCTGGTCATCGGCGGCCAGCAGGCCGTGTCGGTGATGGACCCTGCGCAGAAGTACGACTTCTCGATCCGCACCATCCAGCAGGCCACCTACGACGCGCTGCTCAAGTACGAGGGCGACCCCGTCGAGCTCAAGCCCTGGCTGGCCACGTCCTGGACCGTCAACGACGACGCCACCGTCTGGACCTTCAAGCTGGACCCGCGCGCGAAATTCCAGAACGGCGATCCGGTGGACGCCGCCGCGGTCAAGGCCTCGTTCGAGCGCACGCTCAAGCTGAACAAGGGCCCGGCCTGGATGTACACCGATTTCCTCAAGCCCGAGAACATCAGCGTCGAAGACCCGCAGACGCTGCGCTTCACGCTCAGCCGTCCCTACGCGGCCTTCCTCAGCCTGCTGCCCTGGTGGTACGTGGTCAACGTCAAGCAGGCCATGGCCAACGAGCACAATGGCGACTATGGCCAGCAATGGCTGACCGATCACACCGCCGGCTCCGGCCCTTACCGCGTCAAGCGCGTCGAACCCAATTCCCTGTACGAGCTGGAAGCCTGGGACGGCTACTGGAAGGGCTGGCCGCAGCCCGAGAAGGCGCGCCTGGGCGGCATCATCTACCGCGTCATCACCGAGAACTCCAGCCGCCGCGCGGCGCTGGCGCGCGGCGAGATCGACATCGCCGGCAGCCTGTCGCCCGAGGACCTGGACCAGCTCGAATCGGTCAAGGGCGTGAAGATCGGCCGCAAGGCCGGCACCGGCATGGGCGGATTCGGTCTGAAATTCAATACGCAGGGCAAGTACATGTCAGACCTGAACCTGCGCCGCGCCCTGGCCTACGCCTTCGATTACGACTCCTTGCTGAAGATCTACAACGGCCGCGCGCGGCTGATGGACAGCCCCTTCCCGCCGTCGGTCAAGGGCCATGTGGCCGTGCCCGACATGCCGCGCCGCGACATGGACAAGGCCCGCGCATACCTGGCCAAGTCCAAGTGGCCGCAAGGCGGCATCGAGCTGGAATACGTCTACGTGCAGGGGCTGGAGGAAGAGCGCCAGATGGGCCTGTTGCTGATCGACAATCTCAAGCCGCTGAACATCACGATCCGCATGGTGCCGCTGACCTGGCCCAACATGGTGGCGCGCGGCGCCAAGGCCGAGACCTCGCCCGACATATTCGCGTCCTTCAGCACCACCATGTCGATCGATCCGGACCCGGTGGCCTACATGTATCACAAGGGTTCCTGGGGCCAGTACTACGCCACGCATTTCCTGGACGACCCGGAACTGTTCTCGCTGATCGACCGCGCACGCACGCTGCCGGCCTGGTCCGACCGCCAGCCGCTGTATGAAGAGATCCAGCGCCGCATCGTGGCGGACCAGCCCGAGATCTTCGGCATGATCCGCGACCGCAACACGGCCACGCGCGACTACGTGCAGGGCTTGGTGGACTCGCCCATCCGCATGGCCAGCGAGTTCGACCTGTACCCGCTGTACATCGGCCGCTAGGACCGTCACGCCCCATGCTGCGCTTCATCGTCAAACGCTCGGCCTTCATGCTGCTGATGGTGGCGGGCCTGCTGGCCATCACCTTCACCATCTCGCACGTGGCGCCGGGCGATCCGGCCCGGCTGGCCGCCGGCCCGAACGCCACCGAGGCCATGGTCCAGACGTTGCGCACCGAGTACGGCATGGACAAGCCGGTGGTGGCGCAGTTCGGCGGCTATCTCGCCGGCGTCGTGCAGGGCGACCTGGGACGCTCCATCACCACCACCCGGCCGGTGTTCCAGGACCTGCTGCGCTATTTCCCCGCGACGCTGGAGCTGGTGTGCTTCGCCATCCTGCTTTCCATCGTCGGCGGCGTGGCGCTGGGCACGCTGGCCGCCGCCACACAGAACCGCTGGCCCGATCACCTGATCCGCCTGCTGTCCACGTCCGGCGTGGCCTTCCCGATGTTCTCGCTGGGCCTGCTGCTGAAATACGCCTTCGCCCAGCACCTGGAATGGCTGCCGCTGGGCGGCCGGCTCGACATGCTGGCCTTTCCGCCGGACACCATCACCGGCTTCTACACCATCGACAGCCTGCTGCACGGCGACGTCGACACCTTCCTGTCGGCGCTGTCCTACATGCTGCTGCCGGCGCTGGCGCTGTCGTTTCCGGCGCTGGCCTCCATCATCCGCGTCAACCGCGCCGAGATGCTGGAAGTGCTGCGCCAGGACTACATCGTCGCGGCGCGCGCGCACGGCGTGGCGCCCTGGCGCGTGATCGCCAAGTACGCGCTACGCAACGCCATGCTGCCCACGCTGGCCATGATCGGCCTGCGCTTCGGCTGGATGCTGGGCGGCACGGTGCTGATCGAATCGGTGTTCGACTGGCCCGGCATCGGCCTGTACGCGGTGCAGGCCACCATGAATTCCGACTTCCAGCCCATCATGGGCGTGACGCTGGTGCTGGGCGTGAGCTTCATGCTCATCAACTTCGTCATCGACATCATCTACGGCCTGCTGGACCCGCGCGTCCGGCAGCAGGGTTGAGCACCATGTCCACCACCGCCCTACCCACCTCCCAGGATGCGCGGCACGGCCTGGGCCGCCAGCTGCGGCTGTATGCCAGCACCTTCGCGCGCAACAAGTCCGCCATGCTGGGCCTGGTCATCGTCGTCGGCTTCCTGCTGGTGGCGCTGTTCGCGCCCTGGCTGGCGCCCTATCCCGAAGACGCCGCCGGCAGCGTCAAGCTGGCGCAGAAGCTGCTTCCGCCCAGTTCGGCGCACTGGTTCGGCACCGACGAGATGGGCAACGATGTGTTCTCGCGCGTGATCCTGGGCGCGCGCACCTCGTTGCAAATCGGCCTGACCATCACCGTGATCGCCGCGCTGATCGGCGTGCCGCTGGGCGTGATCGCCGGCTACTTCGGCGGCCGCGTGCAGGAATGCATCATGCGCGTCACCGACATCTTCCTGTCGGTGCCCGGACTGGTGCTGGCCATCGCCATCGTCGGCGCGCTGGGGCCCGGCATCCTCAACGCCATGATCGCGCTGTCGCTGGTCTGGTGGCCGGGCTACGTGCGGCTGGTGCAGGCCAAGACGCTGTCGCTCAAGGGCGAGGTCTATATCGACGCGGCCCGCATGATGGGCGCCGGCCCGCTGCGTATCGTGTTCGTCCACATCCTGCCCAACTGCGTCTCGCCCATCGTCATCAAGGCCTCGATGGACATGGGCATGGCCATCCTCAGCGCCGCCAGCCTGGGCTTCCTGGGCCTGGGCGCGCAGCCGCCCGCGCCGGAATGGGGCGCGATGATCTCCGTGGGCCGCAACTACCTGCCGCAATGGTGGTGGTACTCGGCCTTTCCCGGCCTGGCCATCTACCTGACCGTGCTGGGTTTCAACCTGATCGGCGACGGGCTGCGCGACGTGCTCGACCCCAAACAACGAGGCTGAGGCTTCCCCCGAAGCGCCGGACGCGCGGCGGAACGACTGACATGAACGCACCTTTGCTCGAATTCGACGACTTCAAGCTGCACTTCGATACCTTCGACGGTTGCTACCAGGCGCTGGACGGCGTCACGCTCAGCGTGGCGCCGGGCGAAGCCCTGGGGATCGTGGGCGAGACCGGCTGCGGCAAGTCGGTCACGGCCAAGAGCGTGCTCGGACTGGTGCCCAGCCCGCCGGCGCGCGTGGCGGGCGGCGACCTGCGCTATCGCGGCCGCAGCCTGCTGGGCCTGGACGAAGCGGCCATGCGGCGCATCCGTGGCGTGGAGATCGCGATGATCTTCCAGGATCCCATGACCTACCTGAATCCGCTGTTCACCATCGGCGACCAGATGTCGGCGGTGATCGCCGCGCACGACGCCGGCAAGCCGCGCGGACAACGCCGCGACGCGCGCCAGCGCCGCGCCCATGCCACCGAGATGCTGGCCCGCGTGCACCTGCCCAATCCCGACACGCAATTGACGCGCTATCCGCACCAGCTATCCGGCGGCCAGCGCCAGCGCGTGCTGATCGCCATGGCGCTGTCCGGCTCGCCGTCGCTGCTGATCGCCGACGAGCCGACCACGGCGCTGGACGTCACCATCCAGGCGCAGATCCTGGACCTGCTCGACGAGCTGCGCCGCGACCTGGGCCTGGCCATCCTGTTGATTTCGCACGACCTGGGCGTGATCTCGCGCGTCTGCGACCGCGTCGCCGTGATGTATGCCGGCGCCGTGGTCGAGACCGCGCCGGTGCAGGCGCTGTTCGACGCGCCGCGCCATCCCTACACGCGCGGCCTGCTGGCCTCGGTGCCGCACCCGCGCCGGCCCGCGCAGATGCCGGTGGGCATCCCCGGATCCGTGCCCAACCTGCTGCATCCGCCCGCCGGCTGCCGCTTCCAGGCGCGCTGTCCGTCCGCCGCCGCGGCCTGTGCCGTCAAGCGCCCGCCCACCGTGGAACTGGCGCCGGGCCACGGCGCCGCCTGTCTGCTGCTGACGCCGGCCTCGGCCACCGCCGGAGGCCGCGTCCATGCTGCTTGAGCTGCAATCCGTATCGCGCGAGTTCGCGATGAACGACGGCCGCAAGCTGCACGCGGTCAACGAGGTCGACCTGGCCATCGCGCCCGGCGAGGCGCTGGGCCTGGTGGGCGAGTCCGGCTGCGGCAAGTCCACGCTGGGCCGGCTGTGCGCGCGGGCGCTGGACCCGACGCGCGGAAAGATCATGTTCGAAGGCCGCGACATCACCCGGCTGCCGCCCGCCGAGCTGCGCGCGCTGCGCCGCTCGATCCAGTTCATCTACCAGGATCCGCATTCGGCGCTGAACCCGCGCATGACCATCCTGCGCAGCGTGTCCGAGCCGCTGATCCTGCATACCGATCTGCGTGGCGCCAGGCTGCGCGCGCACGCGGCCGAGCTGATGGAGATGGTGGGCCTGCCGGCGCAATTCCTCAGCCGCTATCCGCACGAACTGTCCGGGGGCCAGAAGCAGCGCGTGTGCATCGCCCGCGCCATCGCGCTCAAGCCCAGGCTGCTGGTTCTGGACGAACCCACCTCGGCGCTGGATGTATCGGTGCAGGCGCAGATCCTGGGCTTTCTCAAGGATTTGCAGGAGCGCTTCCAGCTGTCCTATCTGTTCATCTCGCACAACCTGGCGGTGATCCGCGCGCTGTGCCCGCGCGTGGCGGTGATGTACCTGGGCCGCATCGTCGAGCAAGGCCCCACCGAGGCGGTCTTCGCCCAGCCCCGCCACCCTTATGCGCAGGCGCTGATCGACGCGATCCCGGTGCCCGAGGCGCGCCAGCCGGAGCGCCGCATCGTGCTGCAGGGCGACATCCCCTCGCCCATCGACCTGCCGCGCGGCTGTGCCTTCGCCTCGCGCTGCCCGCAGGCCATCGCCGGCCGCTGCGACGCGACGCAGCCGGGGCTGTACCGCGACGGCGCGGCGCGCGAGGTGCGCTGCCATCTGTACGCGCCGGCCTGAGCGGGCCGCGCTGACACGCTCCTGACGGCCGGCAAGATGGTAAAACAGCACACTGATATGAGTCGCCCGGCATGACCGCTCTCGTGGACAAGTTCGCCAACCAGCTCGACTGGAACCTGCTGCGCACCTTCATGGTGATCGTGCAGGAACGCAGCATCACGCTGGCCGCCCACCGGCTGTCGGTGACGCAGCCCTCGGTCAGCGCGGCCCTGCGCCGCCTGGAAGAGCGGCTGGACCGCCGGCTGATCGAACGCGGCGGCGCGGCGTCCTTCCAGCCCACCGCCGCCGGCGAGGTGCTGTACCGGCACTGCGCCGACATCTACCGCCTGGTCACCGCGCTGCCCGAAGCGCTGGACGCGGCGCATAGCGCCGTGCAAGGCATCGTCACCCTGCACCTGAGCGGCCATGTGCACTGGCCCGAACTGCCGGCCCTGATCGCCGCCTACCGTCAGGAGTATCCGCTGGTCCGCTTCCGCATCAAGCGCGGCACCTGCGGCGACATCCTCAGCCTGCTGGCGCAGAAGAACGCCGCGCTGGGCGTCGTGTCCGCGTCCGACGCGCGCCCGACCCTCAGCCGTGCGCCGCTGTTCGAGCAGGACATGCTGCACTACGCCGCCGCCGGCGCGCCGTCCGGCGAACTGCGCGGCGCGCCCGTGATCGGCTACGAAGACGAACAGACCGGCGCGCCGCTGGCCGCGCTGGCCGTGCACCGGATCCGCTGCGGACTGGAAGGCGCCACCGTGGCCGAGGGCCTGGACTGCGATGCCGTGGCCGCGCTGGTGCGCGCCGGCGCCGGCATCGGCGCCCTCCCGCGCCGCTACGCCGAGGCCGATCCCGCCCTGGCGGCGTTGCCGCTGGAACCCGTGACGCTGCCGGTCTACCTGGTGCGCCACGAACAGGCCGGCGCCAGCCGCGCGGACCAGAGCTTCCTGCAATTCCTGGCGTCGCGTCTGCCGGCCGCCAGCACGCCCCGCGCCGCCTCGGACTGAGCCGCCCCGCGCCGGGCAAGCGCACGCGCCCCTGCGGTTATCATTGCGCGTAGCCCGGACGCCCCCGCCTGCCAGACGGACGGCGCGGATCCGCCCACCCCTGCCGCCGCGACCCATGTCGTTCCCCAAACTCTCCTCTCCGCCCACCCTGACCGACACGGTCGCCAAGCGCCTGCTCGCCGAAATCCAGGAAGGCCGCGCGCAGCCCGGCGACAAGCTGCCCACCGAAACCGCGCTGGCCGAACAGTTCGGCGTCAGTCGCACCGTGATCCGCGAAGCGGTGTCGCGGCTGCGCCAGGACGGCATCGTCGAGGCGCGCCAGGGCAGCGGCGTATTCGTCACCGGCGCCACCGGCAACCGCGCGCTGCGCATCGACGCCGCCGAGCTGCGCTCGCTGGATGCCGTGCTGCATATCGTGGAATTGCGCCGCGCGCTGGAGACGGAGATCGCCGCGCAGGCCGCGGCGCGGCGCAAGAAGCGCGACATGGCCGCCATCGACGCGGCGCTGGCCGCGATCTCCGAGGCCGTGGCCGCCGGCGGCGACGGCGTCCAGGAAGACGTGGCCTTTCACCGCAGCATCGCGCACGCCACGGGCAACCCGTACTTCCTCACCACGCTCACCTTCGTCAGCCAGTTCCTGGTCGCCGCCACCCGCATCACACGCGGCAACGAGGCGCGCCACGCCGACCAGATGCGCGCCGTGCTGCAGGAACACGCCGCCATCGTCGAGGCCATACGCGGCCAGGACGTGGAAGGCGCGCGCGAAGCGGCGCGCGTGCACATGATCAACGCCGCCAAGCGGCTGAGCCTGGCGCACCGCTGAACCACACGGCGGCCGTTGGCGCGCAGGGCGGTTTCACTCGCTCACGGTCCAACGCAGGGGCGCGCTGCCGCCCGCGGCGCCGGCCTCAGTCTTGCGCGAACGCCTTCAGGAAGAAATCCGCGGCGCCGAAATTGCCGGACTTCAGCGCGATGCTGATGTCGGCATCGACCGCCGCCGCGCGGCCCGAACACCAGGGCACGCCCGGATCGATCTGCTCGCCGATGGCGATCTGCTCCAGTCCCAGCGCCTGCACCACCGCGCCCGAGGTCTCGCCGCCGGCCACGATGAGCTGGCGCACGCCGAGTTCGATCAGACCGCGCGCGATGCGGGCGATCTCAGCCTCGATCAGCGCGCCGGCCCGTTCCGCGCCCAGCGCGCCCTGCGTCTGCCGGACGCTGTCCGGCGCGGCCGTGGAATAAAGCAACACCGGTCCCGAGGCCAGCAAGGGCCGCGCCCACGCCAGCGCCTCGCCCGCCACGTCCTCGCCAGCGGCGATGCGCAGGGGATCCAGCGCCAGCGCCGGACGGCCGCTGGCGATGAACGCGGCAACCTGCCCATTGGTGGTGGCCGAGCAGCTGCCCGCCACCACGGCCTGCGCGCCGGCCGCGCGCACCGGCGCCGTGGCCGCGCCCGGCGTCAGGGCCCAGTTCGCCGGCAGGCCAATCGCCACGCCCGAACCCGCCGTCACCAGGGGCATGCCCTTCAGCGCCGGTCCCAGAGCCAGCAGGTCGTCGTTGGACACGGCATCGACGATGGCGATCTCCACGCCCTCGGCGCGCAGCGCGGCGATGCGCTCGCGGATGGCGGCGCTGCCGCGCGCCACCACGGCATGGTCGATCAGGCCGACCTTGCGCCGCGTCTGCGCCGCCAGCACGCGCAGCAGGTTCGGATCCGTCATGGGCGTGAGCGGATGATGCTGCATGCCCGACTCGTTCAGCAGCACGTCGCCCACGAACAGATAGCCCTTGAACACCGTGCGCTTGTTGTCCGGAAAGGCCGGCGTGGCAATGGTGAAGTCCGTGCCCAGCCGGGCCATCAGCGCATCCGTCACCGGGCCGATATTGCCCTGCGGCGTGCTGTCGAAGGTGGAGCAGTACTTGAAGTAGATCTGCTCCGCGCCCTGCGCCCGCAGCCATGCCAGCGCCGCCAGCGATTGCGCGACCGCCTCGTCGGCGGGCAGGCTGCGCGTCTTGAGCGCGACCACCACCGCGTCGGCATCCGCGCGCAGCGGACCGCCCGGCACGCCGATGGTCTGCACGGCGCGCATGCCGGCGCGCACCAGGTTGTTGGCCAGATCGGTGGCGCCGGTGAAGTCGTCGGCGATGCAGCCCAGCTTGATGCTCATTTCGCCTCCGGCAGGCGGATGCCCGGGAAGATCTTGATGACCGCGCTGTCGTCCTCGCGGCCATGGCCGGCGGTGGACGCCTGCATGAACATCTGGTGCGCGGTGGACGCCAGCGGCAGCGGGAATTTGCTATGACGGGCCGTGTCCAGCACCAGCCCCAGATCCTTGACGAAGATGTCCACCGCCGACAGCGGCGCATAGTCGCCGGCCAGCACGTGCGCCATGCGGTTCTCGAACATCCAGCTGTTGCCGGCGCTGTGCGTGATCACTTCGTACAGCGCATCGGCGTCCACGCCCTCGCGCAGGCCCAGCGCCATGGCCTCGGCGGCCGCGGCGATGTGCACGCCGGCCAGCAGCTGGTTGATGATCTTGACCTTGCTGCCCGCGCCGGCGCGGTCGCCCAGCCGATAGACCTTGCCGGCCATCGCTTCCAGCACGCCTTCACAAGCCGCGTAGGCGGCGGCGCTGCCGGCCGTCATCATGGTCATCTGGCCAGCGGCGGCCTTGGCCGCGCCGCCTGAGATCGGCGCGTCCAGATAGTGCAGGCCCAGCGCCTGCAGCCGGGCCTCCAGCGCCACGGACCAGTTCGGATCCACGGTGGAGCACATGACGAACACCGAGCCGGGTTGCAACTCGCCGGCCAGCCCGCCGTCGCCGAACAATACGGCCTCGGTCTGCTGCGCGTTGACCACCACGCTGACGATCACATCGCAGGCCCGCGCCATCTCGGCCAGCGTGGCGCAGGCCACGCCGCCCTCGGCCGCGAAGGCGGCGGCGGCCTCGGCGCGCACGTCGTACACGTGCACGGTCAGGCCGGCGCGGCGCAGGCTGCGGGCGATGCCCGAGCCCATCGCGCCCAGGCCGACCACGCCGACGCGGCGGCCGGTCAAGGTGGAAGAAGAAGTTGTGCTGTTCATGGTGTGAAGAGAGTGACGGCGATGAGTTGCGATGACGGGCGGCCGGGCGCGCTCAGCGCGGCAGGTCGTCGTCGATGTAGGCCCGGATGATGTCGGCGAAGCTGCCGTCGCCCGACAGCCCCAGCCGTTCGGCCCGGGACGTGTCCCAGCGGCCCGGCCAGCTGCCGACGATGCGCTCGACGCGCGCGTCCGGCTCCCAGTGGATGCGGTCCGCGACCGTATCGCCCGCCACCTCGCGCAGCGCCCGCGCCATGTCTTGGGCCGTCACGCAGACGCCGGGCAGGTTGATGGGCGCGCGGCTGTCCAGCCGCGCCGCGTCCAGCTCGCAGCCCGCCACCAGCGCCGCGATCGCGCCGCGCGGCGACAGCAGCCACAGCCGCGTGCCGGGATGCACCGGGCACACGGCATCCTCTCCGTTCAGCGGCTCGCGGATCATGCCGCTGGCGAAGGACGAGGCGGCGGCGTTGGGCTTGCCCGGCCGCACGCTGATGGTGGGCAGGCGCAGCACCCGGCCGTCGACGAAACCGCGCCGCGTGTAGTCGGCCAGCAGCAGCTCGGCGATAGCCTTCTGCGTACCGTAGGACGATTGCGGATTCAGCGCGGTATCGTCGCGCACGATCTCGGGCAGGTTTCCGCCGTACACCGCGACGGAGCTGGTGAAGATCACGCGCGGCCGGTGTCCCAGCGCGCGGCAGGTTTCGAGCAGCGCGCGCGAGGCATCCAGGTTGATGCGCATGCCCAGGTCGAAGTCGGCCTCGGCCTGGCCGCTGACGATGGCGGCCAGATGGAACACGACGCGCGTGTCGGCGTCCATCGCCTGACGCAGCACGGCCGGGTCGGAAATATCGCCCACCTGCGCATGCGCGCGCGGATCGCCGTGCGTATCGGCGGCGACCACGTCCAGCAGGTCGATGCGCGAGATCGGCTCGGCCGCGCCGTCCAGCGTCAGCACGCCTTGCGCCAGCAGCTTGCGCGCCAGCCGCTGGCCCAGGAAACCGGCGCCGCCGGTGATGAGTATCTTCATGGCTGTGTGCCTCGTAGCGGATTCAGGGGTGCATGGCGCGCCGGATCAGGCGCCCCGGTTCAGATAGGGCCGCGCCCAGCCCAGGCCGGCCGATGTGCCCGCGCGGGGCCGGTACTCGCAGCCGATCCAGCCGTCGTAGCCCAGCGCGTCGATCTGCTCGAACAGGTAGGGATAGTTCAGCTCGCCCAGGTCGGGTTCGTGCCGGTCCGGCACGCCCGCGATCTGGATATGGCCGATGCCGGCCATGTCGCGGCGCAGCTTCATCGTCAGATCGCCTTCGACGATCTGGCAGTGATAGCAGTCGAACTGCACCTTCAGGTTGGCCGCGTCCAGCACGGCTCGGACGGCCTGGGCCTCGTCCTGGCGCGTCAGGAAGAAACCGGGCATATCGCGTGGATTGATGGGTTCGATGACGATGGTGATGCCGGCGCCGGCCGCGAGACGCGCGGCGTAATCCAGGTTCTCCAGGTACGCGGCGCGATGCGCGGCCCGGTCCTGGCCGGGCGCGATCAGCCCCGCCATCACGTGCAGGCTGCGGTTGCCCAGCCGCGCGGCGTATTCCAGCGCCTGGTCCAGCCCGCGCCGGAACTCGTCCTGCCGACCGGGCAGCGAGGCGATACCGCGCTCGCCGGCCTGCCAGTCGCCGGGCGGCGCGTTGAACAGCGCCTGCGCGAGGCCATGCGCGTCCAGCCGCGCACGGATCTCGGCGGCGGGATGCTCGTAGGGAAACAGGAACTCCACCGCCCGGAAGCCATCGCGCGCGGCCGCGGCGAAGCGTTCCAGGAAGGGATGTTCGGTGTACATCATGCTGAGGTTTGCAGCCAGGCGCGGCACGGCGATTCCTTGTCTGTATAAAGCTAACGGTTCACCATCCGGGCCGGCGTCAGCCACACGGCGACGGCGCCCAGCACCAGCAGCGCGGCCAGCACGTACATGCCGGACTGCGTCGACTGGGTCAGGTCTTTCAGGTAGCCGACCATGTAGGGGCTGACGAAACCCGCGAGGTTGCCCACGGAGTTGACGATGGCGATGCCGGCGGCGGCGGCCGTGCCCGACAGGAAGGCGGTGGGCAGCGACCAGAACAGCGGCGCGCAGGTCAGCACGCCAGCCGCGGCCAGCGACAGGAACAGCAACGACATCGCGGTGTTGTCGGCGAACGAGGCCGTGGCGGCGAAACCGATGGCGCCCGCCAGGGCCGGCACGATCAGGTGCCAGCGGCGCTCGCGGCGGCGGTCGGCGCTGTGGCCCAGCAGGTTCATGACCACGATGGCGCATAGGAAGGGGATGGCGCTGAGCAGCCCGATCTTGAACGCGCCGCTCACGCCGGTGGACTTGACCAGCGTGGGCATCCAGAAGGTCAGCCCGTACTGGCCGGCCACGAAAGTGAAGTAGATCAGGCACATCCACCAGACGCGCTTGTCGGCGAAGACTTCGCGCAGCGAATGGCGCTGCGCGCCGGCCTGCTTCTGGTCGGCCTCGATCTCGCGCGTCAGCAGCCGCTTTTCCTCGTCGCTGAGCCACTTGGCGCGGTCGATGCCGTTATCCAGGTACATGACGGTGACGATGCCGATGAGGATGGCCGGCAGCGCCTCGATCAGGAACATCCACTGCCAGCCCTGCAGGCCGTGCGCGCCGTGGAAGGCTTCCATGATCCAGCCCGACAGCGGATTGCCGAAGATGCCGGCCACGGGAATCGCGGACATGAACAGCGCGATGATCTTGGCGCGGCGCTGCGCCGGATACCAGTAGGTCAGGTACAGGATCACGCCCGGATAGAAGCCCGCCTCGGCCAGCCCCAACAGGAAGCGCAGCACGTAGAAGCCGGTGGGCGTCTCCACGAACATGAACAGGGCGGACAGGATGCCCCAGGTGATCATGATGCGCGCGATCCAGATGCGCGCGCCGATACGGTGCATGAGCAGATTGCTGGGCACCTCGAACAGGAAATAGCCCAGGAAGAACACGCCCGCCCCCAGGCCAAACACCGCTTCGCTGAAGCCCAGGTCCTGCGACATCTGCAGCTTGGCGAAGCCGACGTTGACGCGGTCCAGGTAGGCGATCACGTAGCAGAGCATCAGGAAAGGCACCAGGCGCCAGAACACCTTGGCGTAGGCGCGCGCGGTGGCGCGGGCATCGGGATCCTGCGGGGTGCTGCCGGCGGCCGTCTCCACGGCCATGTCCATCCGGGTCATCGTTGTCTCCAGGGTCTTGCGCCGCGCCGGTCCGCTTGCTCACGGCCGGCGGGCTTGGTGGTCGGGAAAAATCACCAGCGGGCGCCGAACGCGGCGCGCAGTTCCTCCAGCGCGGCGGCGTCCAGCGGCTCGGGACGCGGCTGGCTCATCAGCCACAGGCGCGCGGTTTCCTCGAGTTCTTCGAGCGCGTAGGCGGCATGCGCCACGGAGCGCTCCCAGACCACCGGCCCCAGCCGCTCGAACAGCGCGCCACGCACCTGGGCAGCCAGCGCCGCCACCTCGGCGGCGACCTGGGGATCGCCGGGACGGCGATAAGCGATCAGCGGAATGCGCCCGACCTTCATGACCTGGTAGGGCGTGATCGGCGGCAGGACTTCGTCCGGACGCCAGACGCCAGCCAGCGTCAGCGCCACCAGATGGGTGGAATGCGTGTGCACGATGCCGCGCGCCTCGGGATTGGCGCGGTAGATGCCCTGGTGCAGCGCCAGGGTCTTGGAGGGCTTGGCGCCGGACACCCAGTTGCCGGCGGCATCGACCTTGGACAGCGCGGCGGGATCGAGCCGGCCCAGGCAGGCGTCGGTGGGCGTGATCAGCCAGCCGTCGTCCAGGCGCGCGCTGATGTTGCCGGCCGCGCCCACGGTATAGCCACGGTTGTACAGGCTGGCGCCGACGGTGCAGATTTCTTCGCGAATGCAGGATTCGGGGCGGGTGTCTTCGGTCATGGCCTTGCGCCGGGCAGACACCCGGCCGGCCGCCAACGCGGCCCGGACGAGGCGCCGCGACAGCGTGTCTCTTTGGGTTTAAGTTATCGGGTCATCATACAAATTTGAGAAAATGGGAGGAACCGGGAAAACCCGGATCCGGAAGGTTTGAATATCAAATCGAAGGCGGCATCGCGCTCGCGGCAACCGCCGGGCCGCTCGCCAACGCGCGCCGCCGGCCTGGCGCCGGCAGCCGGTTCAACCCGCCACGAAGCCACGCCGCCGCGCCGCCGCCCGCACCAGCTCCGCCGGCATCATCGGCCCGGTCAGCGCGCGCGCCTGCGCCAGCGTGGCGGCGTCGGCCAGTTCGGGGCGGCCGCAGGCGTTGGGCGGCTCGGGCGCGTATTCCAGCACCAGCTCGATCAGCTTCGATGTCTCTTCGCCGCGCCAGTGCCGGATCATCGACAGGCCGAAGTCGATGCCGGCGGTGACGCCGCCGCCGCTGGCTCGGTTGCGATCGATGACGACGCGGGCCGCGTCGGGTATCGCGCCGAACTGGTCCAGGTAGTGACGCGCGGTCCAATGGCTGGCCGAACGGTAGCCACGCAGCAGTCCCGCCGCGCCCAGCAGCAGCGCGCCGGTGCAGACGCTGGTCACCCAGGCCGCGCCCTCGCCCGCCCGCGCGATGGCGTCCAGCAAGGCGTCGTCCTGCAGCGCCTCGAACGTCGGCAGCGCGCCGCCCGGCACCAGCAGCACGTCGGGCGCGGTGGAAAAGTCGGTAAAGTCATGCGTGGCGCGCAGCGTCAGCCCGGAATCGGTGAGCACGTCGCCCTTGGCGGACGCCACGAACTCGAACGCGACGTCCGGCATGGCGCCCCAGGCGGTGACAGGTCCCACCAGGTCCAGCGCCGTGAAACCCGGGTACATGAAACATACGATCTTCATTACAGCCTCGATAAAGTGTCTATGCGTTTTCGCCCTGTTTTTATAGTGTCGGCGCCCGCCGGCGACAACGCCGCGGCACAGGCAGATCCGGCCAAACGCAAGCCCGTTCGCGCCACCGCCTGGAGCGCGGCCTGATGCTCGCGCCGCGCAGCGTCGCCCTCGCCTTCGGCCCGGACGCGGCGGCGCTGGACCTGGCCGGCCCCATGGATGTGTTTTCGGCTGCCACCGCGATGCTCGGCGAAGGCGCTGGCTACCGCCTGCTGCTGGTGTCCCCGCAGGACGGGCCGGTGCGCCTGTCCAACGGATCACGCATGCTGCCCGACCTGCGCTGCGCGGACGCCAACGAACGCTACGACGTGGTGCTGGCGGCGGGCGGCCCCACGCCCGCGCACGACTCCGCCTTGAGCGGCTGGCTGCGGCGGGCCTGCCCACGCGCACGCGTGCATGGATCGATCTGCACCGGCGCCTTCGCGCTCGGCCACGCCGGGCTGCTGGACGGTCATACCGTCACCACGCATTGGGAATTCGCCGATGAGCTGGCGACCCGCTTTCCCGCCGCGCGGGTCGAGCCGGACCGCATCCATGTGCGCAGCGGCGCGCTGATCACCTCGGCCGGCGTAACCGCCGGCATCGACCTGGCCCTGGCGCTGGTGGCCGAGGACCATGGCGCGGAACTGGCGCTGCGCATCGCGCAGAAGCTGGTGGTGGTGGCCCAGCGGCAAGGCGGGCAATCGCAGTTCAGCCCCTACCTGAGCGCGCCACAGGATCCGGGCACGCCGATCGCGCGGGTACAGGCCCATGTGATGGAACACGCCGGCGACGACTACAGCGTGGCCAGGCTGGCCGCCATCGCCGGCATGAGCGCGCGCAGCTTCGCGCGCCATTTCACGCAGGCCGCCGGCATCACGCCGCGCGAATTCATCGAGCGCGCGCGCGTCGATGCCGCGCGCCGCCTGCTCGAAGGCAGCCGCCAGCCGCTCAAGGCCATCGCCTACGATTGCGGATTCGGCAACGCGGACAATATGCGGCGCGTGTTCCAGCGGCGGCTGCGCGTCTCGCCCGCCGACTACCGGGCGCGCTTCAACCGCGACGCCTGAAACGCGACAGCAGCGGGCGTCAGGCGGACCTGACGCCCGCCTGCGCGTCGCTCCAGCCCGGCGCGGCCGCGCTGCTCTCCAGCAAGCGGTCGACGATGGCCAGGATCTGCGCCGCGGCCTGCTCGATATGCCGCTCCAGCGCCGCGCCGGCGTCGTCCGCCCGCCCCTCGCGGCACAGCGCGATCAGCGCCATATGCTCATCGTGGGCCTGCTGACGAATGGGCGCGTTGACGATCTGGAAGCGGAAATAGCGTTCGGACTTTTCATGCAGCGCGCGGATCATGCCCAGCGCCGCCGGCCGCCGCGCCGCGCGGTACAGGTGTTCATGCAGCTGCCAGTTCAGCTGGCCCCACTGCCTGGGTTCGGCCGCGTCCATGCGCGCCACCACGTCCGAGGCCTGCGACAGATCGGTTTCTTCCAGCAGCGGAATCGCCTCGCGCAGGATCCAGGGTTCCAGCCGCAGCCGCAGCTCGAAGAACTCCTGCACTTCCGCGCGCGACAGCATCGTCACGAACGCGCCCCGGTGGGCGATGGTGTCGACCAGTCCCTCCGCGCTCAACAGGCGCAGCGCCTCGCGCACCGGGATGCGGCTGACGCCCAGCTCCTCGGCGAACAGTTCCTGGCGCAGCGGTTCGCCCGGCGGGATGTCGCCCGACAGGATGCGGTCCCGCAATACGTCGGCCACCAGTTCCGTCGTGGTCTTGCGCACGATGCGCTGAGGGTTGGCGTCGGACGGGGAAGAATGTCTGCTCACTGCGATAGCCTCTGCTGCAAGGGGCGGGCCAGCATGCCCTGGCCAGGCGACTTCGAACCGCAAGCCGCTTGCGGCGGACCTCGGCGGCACCCCAGGGTGGCGGCACGCCCGGAATGCGGACACTAGGGGAACCCCGCAGAGACAAGAACGCGCGGATCCCGCAAGCTAGTCACAGAATTATATTGGATCCAAAATCCCTGTCCGTTCCCGATAACGGTTCCAGATGATCCCGTGGCAGCATTTGGCGGGGTGGCACAGGAGATTTCATCGAGTGCAGGCATACCTCGCCGAATTGGATCCAATATAAAGTAACCACGATCCGTACCGAATTTCCGCCTGCTTTCTTCCCCATCGCCCAGGAGCGCACACATGGCCATCCAATGGAAAGGCGTTTTCCCCGCCGTCACCACCAAGCTGAAACCGGATTTCTCGCTGGACACCGACGCCATCCGCGCCGGGCTGGAACGCCTGATCGCCAATGGCGTCAGCGGCGTCGTGATGATGGGCATGGTGGGCGAGAACGCCCAGCTCGCGCCCGAGGAAAAGCTGACCGTGCTGCGCACCGCGCTGGACACGGTGCGCGGCCGCGTACCGGTCATCTCCGGGCTGGCGGAAACCAGCACGGCGCGCGCCGCCGCCTACGCCCGCGAAGCCGAGAAACTGGGCGTGGATGGCCTGATGGTGTTTCCCGGCCTGACCTATAAGTCCGACGCACGCGAGACGATCGCCTTCTACCGCAGCGTGGCGCAGGCCTCGCGCCTCGAGATCCTGCTCTACAACAACCCGCGCGGCTATGGCGTGGACCTGACGCCGGACGTGGTGGCCGAACTGCTGGAATCGCCCACCATCACCGCCATCAAGGAGGAGTCCTACGACACCACCCGCGTCACCGACCTGGTGTCGCGCTTCGGCGACCGCCTGGCCGTGGTCTGCGGCGTCGACGACCTGATCGTCGAGAGCGCGGCGCTGGGCGCGCGGGCCTGGGTGTCGGGCATGGCCAATGCCCTGCCCAGGGAATCAGTGCGACTCCTGGAACTGGCCGTGGCCGGCGACTTCGCGCAGGCGCGCAAGCTCTACGCCGCGCTGACGCCGCTCTTTCACCTGGATACCGTGGTCAAGCTGGTGCAGCACATCAAGCTGGCCGAGCACCTGATCACCGGCTCGGCCGAGACCGTGAAGCCGCCGCGCCTGGATCTGGCCGGCGAGGAGCGCGAGCGCACCATCGCCATCGTCAAGCGCACGCTGGAGGACCTGAAGGCGCTGGGCTGCTGAGGCCCGGCGCACCTACCCGAAGACCCCGCCGGCGCAAGCCGGCCCGCCGTCCGCCGGCGCCGCGGACGGCATTCGATGCAGCGAGATCGGCGCCCCAACCCTGCTCAAGGCCTCACCCGAATCCCATGAAACTGCTCAACCTGCTCCTGCTTTCCGCCGCCTGCTGCGGCGCCGCCGCCCAGGCCGCGGACAGCTATCCGACCAAGTCGATCGAACTGGTCGTGTCCTACCAGCCTGGCGGCGGCAGCGACAGCACGGCGCGCGCCATCGCCGACGCCGCGCGTCCGCTGATGCCCCAGTCCGTGGTCGTGCTGAACCGCCCCGGCGCCAGCGGCTCCATCGGCTGGTCTTATGTGGCCGGCTCCGACGACGGCTACCGCCTGATCCTGATGACGCCCGAAATGCTGGTCGTGCCGCTGATGGGCATCGGCAAGGTCACCGTCGGCGACTTCCAGCCAATCGCGCGCTTCACCGACGACCCGTCCTCGATCACCGTGCGCGCCGACGCGCCATGGCGGACCGCGCAGGAGTTCATCCAGTACGCGAAGGCCAATCCCGGCAAGGTCACGTTCTCCAACGCGGGCAACGGCACCATTCCTCACGTGGCCGCCGGCGCCTTCGCCGAGACGATCGGCGCACAGCTGGAACACATCCCCTACAACGGCTCCGCGCCGGCCATCATGGGCCTGCTGGCCGGCGACGTGCAAGCCACCACCGTGGCCTATGCAGAACTGCGCCAGTACGTTGAAAGCGGCAAGCTGCGCACGCTGGCGGTGATGTCGGAAAAACGCGTGGCCGGGCTGGACGCGCCGACCTTGAAGGAGCTGGGCCACGACCTGCAGTTCAGCGTGTGGCGCGGACTGGGCCTGCCCAAGAACGCGCCGCGAGAGGCGGTGGAGAAATGGCGCGCGGTGTCCAGAGAACTGGCCACTTCGCCCAAGTTCCAGGAAACCATGACCAAGCAGAACCTCACGCCGTCCTATGCCGACACGCCGGCCTTCATCGCCGACATCGAGCGGCAGAACCAGGCGGTCAAGACGCTGATGCCCAAGCTGAACCTGAAGCAATAGGCGCGTGAAGGCGCGGTCGGCGGCGGCGCCATTTGCCGCCGGCCCGCCGCGCGGGTATGTTTGAGGGCCCTCCCGCCGCCAGACGAGACCCCGCCGATGTCCTCATCCCCGCCCGCCGTGAACATCTCCGCCAACGCCAGCGACTGGCGCGGCCAGGCGCTGTCGAACTTCTGCCTGTCGCCCTTCGTGCTGGACGGCGCGCTGTACGCCTCCATCGAAGGCTTCATCCAGGGCATCAAGTTTCCCGAGGGTGATCCGGTCCGAGCGGCCGCGTTCCAGGCCAGCGGCTGGGACGCCAAGCGCCTGGGCGACGACGCCCGCCGCGATGCCGTGCACTGGCAAGGCGCGCGCATCGCCTATGGCTCGCCCGAACACCATCGCCTGATCGAACGCGCCATCCGCGCCCGCGTGTCGCAAAGCACCGGACTGCGCCAGGCGCTGGCGTCCACCGCGGGCGCGGCGATCGCGCATGAGACCGGCGCGCCCGAGTCGCCCGCCACCTCGCTGCCCGCGACGGTGTTCTGCCACATCCTGGAGACGCTGCGCGAGGACATCCTGGCGGGCACGCTGCGCGAGGAGGGCTGAAGCCGGCTTACCATCGGTAGCCCGCGTCCACCATGCCGCCGTAGCCGTGCTGGCCGCCCCGACCCTCATAGCCAAAAACGTGGCCGGCCACCAGCAGCCTGTGACTGATCCGCCCCTCGGCCCCCAGGGTCAATTCCAGGCGGTCGCGCGAGGACGCGGCGGCCAGCGTGTTGGGCCCCATCCGCACGGACGGCGTATTGAAGCGGTGCAGCCAATCCAGTTCCATGAACGGACGCACCGCCGGCGCGCCCGCAATGGCCGCGGGATACATGCGCACGCCGGCATGCGCGTCCCAGGCGCCGGGGTTGCCTTCGCCCATGCGGGTCCCCTGCAGCACGGCATCCTGCGCATCGTAGTGGCTGTAGACCAGCTGGACGTGCGGCTCGACAACGAGCGGCCCCAGCGGCGAGCGCTCGGCGAAAGGCTGGAGCGCATAGCCGGTTTCGGCCGAGGCGCTCCACACCGTGGAGTCATAGCGCGCCGACCCCAGTTCGCTGTCGATCCGGTTGTTGAAGCGGCCGTACTGCAGCCAACCGTCGGCATAGGCGCCCATGCGGCTGGCGTCATCCTGGTAGTACGTGCCATACACGCCCGCCGAATAGCCGGAGACCTTGCCGCGCGCCCGCGCCTGCGCCGTCGCGCCGCCCGGCAGCGCCAGGCTGGAGGTGGATGTGCTGCGCGCGCTGCCGTAGCCGCCCATGAGGCCCAGGTGCACCGCCCCCTTGCCGCCCAGCGGCGCGGTCAGCAGGTCCCCGCCCAGCTGCACGATCTGGCTGCTGCGCTCGATCCCGACACGACCTTCCGCCATGCGCAGTCCGCTGTCCTGGCGGCCCTGCACGCGCGTCCAGATACCACGATACGAGGCTCCGCCCTCGGCAGAGGCGTCCCTGGCCTCGCCGCAAGCGCCGCATGACGGCACGCGATCGTGCAGGCCATGGGTGAAGAACGCGGCGCTGGCCAATTGGTTGCCAATGTAGGCGCCGCTCTCGGGCGACACATTGCGCCAAGGCGCAGCGGCTGGCCGCGAGGCGGGCGCCTGCGGCTGGACGGCAAGCTGCGGCGTCATTTCCTGCCGCTGGGCGGGCGCCGGCGGCGCGGGCGTATAAGGCGCGGAGGTCAGATACCAGTCTGGCGCCGCGCCGCCCTGACCGCCGCGTACCAGGCTGTATTCGTAGCCGTTCACGGCCAGCGTGCCGGCGCTCTGGCGAAAGCCGGTCGAGCCCGCATCGAGCCGGAAGGCGTCCGGCGCCGTCGTGCCGCCATGGAGCGTCTGCACCACCCGGATGCCTTGCGTCGTCTGTGCTCCGCTTCCGCCGGCGTTGATGATGCGCAGCGAGGCGCGGCCCGTGGCCGAACCGCCATCGATCACCAGCCGGTCCGTAGGCGAGGCGTCATCGCCCAGCCGCGTATTCAGCACCAGTAACCCGCCATCGATGTACTGATTGACTGTCAGGGTCTTGAAGCCGCCCTTGGCGCCCGGCGCCACGAACGCGACCGTGCCGGCGTTGTCCAGCACCGCCAGCGAGGAATCGGCGCGCACGTTCCAGACGCTGGACGCATCCAGCGCCAGACGGTTGACGCGGCCGCCGCCGCGCTCGATCAGCGCGCCAGTCAGCACCGAGCCGCGTCCGAGCGTGATATCCGCGCTGCCGCTTTCGATCAGCACGTCGCCGTGCAGCCGGGAAGCCGCGGCGTTCAGCTGGATGCGCCCTGTTGCGATATCAGGACTCGTGGCGCTGCCGCTGGGCGTACGCAGGTCGATGGCATCGCCAGAGGACTGCGAGCGCAGCAGCAGCCCACCATCGACCGCGCCGCCAGCGCGCGCGGTGATGTCGGAGCTATCCAGCGTGAACACGTGATCGCCGCCCGCGGCCAGCAGCGCCTCGCCATCCTGAGTATCGACGCGGCTGCCGCGGGACAGCGTGATGCTGCTGCGACTGCCCGCCACGGAGGCGTAACTGGCAATGCCGCGTGCGCGCGCGCCCGTGACGGCAATCTGGGTATTGCTCAGATCCAACACGCCGGTGTCCACGACCTCCGCGCCGGCGGTGCCCGGCGCTTCCGTAACGATGCGGCTGTCGGCGGCCGAAATTCGCGCGCCCTCCCTCATGGCAAGCAGACCGCTGGCATAGGTGCCATGCGTCAGGATGGAGGAATTGATCAGCTCGACCCTGGCATCGGCGCCGTTCGCCAGGGCCCCTATCCCGCCATTGCCGAAGGTCTCGACGGCTACCCCCGTGACATCGATACGCGCGGGACCATTGGAAGAATTGGCATTCAGCCCGAGACCATCGTTGTCGTGGACGGTCACCGTGCTATCCCGCAACGTGGCCGCGCCACCCTGGACGACGACCCCGCCCCCCGGAGCGTTCGGCGCTCCGGAATCGCTGACGATGGTGATATTGCTGCCGGTCACGCTGTTGTCGCGACCCCGCACAAGAATCGCCGGCCCCAGTCCACCGTGGAGGATGCTTTCACCCGGCAGGAGCACGCGATGGCGATCAGGCGAACGGTCATTCACGATGACCATCACCTCGTTGCCGCGACTGACAAGGGGCAAGGTGACAAGCACTGCGCCGAGCAGCCCCGGCATGAGGAAAGGCGAATATCTGGACATGAAGGATTCCTGGTCGTGGCGGACTCTTGCACGCCCACCACTCAAGCCTGCCAGGCATTCTGAGGATGCGGCCGCGTCCGCAACGGCCTTTGTGTTGCGCTAAGCGACACGATTCCAGTATTTCTAGCCCAGGAATATCAGACAGTTCTGAAACACTTGGGCCCGTCCGCGCACCTGGGCCGCTCCGCTGCGTCCAACCGCCCGCCCCGCTATCCCTCGCCCTCCTTGAGGCGCGATGTGAGCATTTCCTTGCCTGCTACGATGACGGGAAGATCGGCCCCCCGGAACCGGAACTTGATCCATCCCGTTGTTCCCTCGCCCTGAGCTTCATTGCCTCGTCTGCTTCCCGGGCCAGTCGAAAATCCTTGATCAGCTGGAAAATGGTCTGTTCGTTGGCGTTGACGGAACCGCCCTTCCCGTTATCCGACGACATGCCTTGCAGGTCCTTGGAGAAACTCCGGAACTTCTCCATTTCCTTGTTCAGCTTTCTTTTCAGCGCGCCGCTTTTCGTCTCGTCATCGTTGGCGTCTATGTTTTTCGTCAGCGCTTGCTCCACCCGTTTGGTGCTTTTCAGCTCTTCGATGATGAGTGCGCTGGCCAGGACTCGCAACTCCGACTTCCTGTCCTCGGACACAATCGTCTCCAGCTTCAAGTCGGCCAGCGCCTTCGTCACCGCCTTTCCGACGGGCTCGTTCAACCGCTGGTGGAATTGCTTGTTGTCGTCCTCGCCAAGGTCATTGTTGTTTTCATCTCTCGGCAGGGCGTTGCCCACGTCTATCGCCAGCGCTTCGTCCCCGCCGACATCTTCAAGCGCTTCATGCACGACGCGCTCCACGACATGCGCGTACAACAGGACCGATACAGAAGGCGTATCGAACAGCGCCTTGCATTGCGCTTCCAGCGCATTCTCGAACTTGTCAATGCTGCGCGTACCACGGCTGGACACGACTCTCACCAAGCCATCCAGGCCTGCGCCGATGCCAACCAGGGTAGTTGCCCAGGCCGCCCACCCCTCCCAGCTTTCAGGCTCCGTCAAGCGGTACGCGCCGATGACGGCGCCCGTGCCCGCCGACAGGGTGGCAAGAACCGGCACGATGATTTCGTGCAGTTGCCGATGCAGGCCGGCGTTGTGGTTCATGGCCGCCAGGCCGGCCAACAGATCCTTGCGAATATCCAGAACTTGCCCAAGCCATCGCTCGATCTGGACGGGATCATCCTTCTTCGGCGCATTGCCGGACTCATCCGCGAATTCCGTGAGCTTCTGCGACAGACGGCCCAAATCGTTGAACAGCTTGTCGCTCAATTGCCTGAAGGAAGCGCGGCGGAGGGAACGGAGGTCTCCTGGCCGGCCTAACCAACTGTTCCTTTTGTCATACAGCTTTGTCGCCGCGCGTCCCAGTTCGCGGACCTTGGACTGGTCGTCCTCGTTGACGCGGCCGAGAAAGCAGACTTTATGGAGCCTCAGCGTCCCGTTCGCATGCTTCGAGACCCTGCCCTGCGGCGCGATAACGACCCTGAATTGCTGCCCGCCCACGCTGAAACGACCGTGACCGACAGGCCCCGTGCCGTCCGTGCCTGTCGGGATGCTTGGCGGGAGTCCGCCCAGGGGAATGGAAACGCTTTCCATGAACACGTATCCGGATCTTGACTGTTGAATAAGGAACAGGAAATCCGGCAAGGTTCCAGCGTCATGACCTTTCCGCGTCATGGCATGACGCTGGCTCAGGAAGAAAGCAGACGCAAAAAAGCCGGCACGCTTGCGCGATGCCGGCTCTTGCCGATGATGTCGGGTACATCACCGAGAATTCGACCACATCAGTGGTCGGGGCGAGAGGATTCGAACCTCCGACTCCTGCGTCCCGAACGCAGTACTCTACCAGGCTGAGCTACGCCCCGATTTTGGCAAGTCCCACACTTCAGACTTGCGCACTTGCTCTTACTACCAACTTGCTTCACTACGGCAGGTTCGGCATCACTGCCTCACCGCTTTTTTCGCTAGCGATCTCTGTTCACCGCGAAAGCGCAGAATTCTAACAGAGATTTTTGGAAAACGGAAATGGGGTAGTTCGACAGGGCATTGCGGGCCAGTTCGGCCTCGGCTTCGGCGGCCTGCATCGCGTGCTCCAGCGCGTCGGTGGCCTGGATGGCGGCGGCCACGGCGGCGAAGTCGGCGTCGCCCGTCTTGATGGCATCGCGGATCAGTTGCTGCTGCTCGGGCGTGCCCACTTCCATGACACGGATCAGCGGCAGCGTGGGCTTGCCTTCGCGCAGGTCGTCGCCCACGTTCTTGCCCAGCGCCGCGGCGTCGCCGCGATAGTCCAACACGTCGTCGACCAGCTGGAAGGCAGTGCCGACGTGGCGGCCGTAGGCGGCCGCGGCGGCTTCCTGCTCGGGCGTGGCGCCGGCCAGCACCGCGCCGACCTGGGCGGCGGCCTCGAACAGCTTGGCGGTCTTGTAGCGCACCACCTGCAGGTAGCGTTCCTGCGACACGTCGGGGTCGTGCACGTTCAGCAGCTGCAGCACCTCACCCTCGGCGATCACCGTGGTGGCCTCGGACAGGATGCTCATGATGCGCATCGAACCGGCCTCGACCATCATCTCGAACGAGCGCGAATACAGGTAGTCGCCCACCAGCACGCTGGCGGCGTTGCCGAACACGGCGTTGGCGGTGTCGCGGCCACGGCGCAGGTCGGACTCGTCGACCACGTCGTCATGCAGCAGCGTGGCGGTGTGGATGAACTCCACCACGGCGGCCAGCAGCTGGTGATGGGTGCCTTCATAGCCCAGCGCGCGCGCCACCATCAGCACCATGGCAGGACGCATGCGCTTGCCGCCGGCGCCGATGATGTAGTCGCCGATCGTGCGGATCAGGACCACCTCGGAATTCAGCCGGCTGCGGATAACCGCATCGACGGCCTTCATATCGTCTGCAATGGGAGCGATGAGCGCGGGGAGATTCAAGACGTATCCGGATTGTGAAGCGAGCCGCGTGGCGGACTCTTACCGCAAGGGCCCCGTCCGGCAGGCGGTCGGGGAGGATTCGACCGGGGATTATACGGGCTGGCCAAAACAGGGACGCGTCTTGTCCGTCCCTGGCCGCTCCCTGGACGGCGCCCGCGCGTATTGTCTTGTTGGCCGGCCCCGCCGCCATGCCTGGCCCGCCCAGCGCCCCCCCTGTTCCAGCAATCCCGATCGCGGCTCGCATACCGTCGCGTGACATGCGTGCCACGCCGGCCCGCGCGATCGCCCTGCGCCGCGCCCCGACCTCAGCCCGTGGCGGCCCCCGCCAGCAGCCCCCGCCGCGCCAGGCTCGCGTACAGCGCCCGCAAGCCGAAGTCCCAGGGAGGAATGGCGGTGCACTCGCCCACCTCGTTGACCAGCGCGCCCAGCGGGCCGGAGGCGATCTCGACGCGGTCGCCCATCGCGTGGGTGAAGCCGCTGCCCGGCCCGTGCCGGTCCTGCGTGGGCGAGAACATGGTGCCCAGGAACAGCATGCAGCCGTCCGGGTACTGATGGTGCGCGCCCAGGGTCTGGCGCACCAGGTCCAGCGGGTCGCGGCTGATCTGGCTCATCAGATTCACGCCGGCCAGCGAGAAGCCGTCGGGCCCGTCGATGCGCAGCGCCACCTCGGCGGCGCGCACGCTGTCCAGGGTGAAATCGGCGTCGAACAGCCGGATGAAGGGGCCGATGGCGCAGGAGCCGTTGTTGTCCTTGGCGCGGGTCAACAGCAGCGCGCTGCGCCCTTCCACGTCGCGCAGGTTGACGTCGTTGCCCAGCGTCGCGCCCACGATCTGGCCGCGGCTGTCCACGGCCAGCACCAGCTCGGGCTCGGGGTTGTTCCAACGTGACTCGGGCAGCACGCCGATGCGGGCGCCATAGCCGACCGAGGCCATGGGCGGCGCCTTGGAGAAGACCTCGGCGTCCGGGCCGATGCCCACTTCCAGGTATTGCGACCACTGGCCGCGCGCCACCAGCGCTTCCTTCAGCGCCATGGCCTCGGCCGAGCCGGGCCGCAACCGCGACAGGTCCGAGCCGATCAGGCCCTGCAGGCGTTCGCGGATCGCCTCGGCCTGGCCGGCATCGCCGCCCGCCTCTTCCTCGATCAGGCGTTCCAGCAGGCTGACGGCGAAGGTGACGCCGGCGGCCTTCACCGGTTGCAGGTCGCAAGGCGCCAGCAGGCGGGCCGGGCCGCCGGCCAGACTGGACGCCAGCCAGTCGCGCACGTCGCCCAGCGGCTCGCCGGGCGCGAGCCGCGCCAGCTCGACGCGGTCGGGCCGCTCCAGCAGGTCGGCCATGGTCGGCGCCACGGCGGTGATGTCGAACATCCGGCCGCCGCGCACCGCCACCACGCAGGGGCCGTCCTGCGGCGCCTGGCGCCAGACACGGCCGACCAGCAAAGCGCGGTCCAGGTCGGCGGGCAGGTGATGATCGGGAATAGTGGGAGCAGCCATGCGGGTTCCTTGGGTCCGAGTTTCGTCCGGAGTTGGTCCGGTCCCAGGCGCGATGCGCCAGGGACTGCGTCCGAGTCTAGGAGCGGCTTGCCATAACGTCCAATATGCTAGATTTCTGTTCAACCTATTGGACATTCATGCCTGACACCGCCGACGTTCCCGCCATCCGCCGCGCCCACGACATCCTCAGGACGCTGGCCGCGCAACCCGGCCCGGTGAAGGCCGCCGAATTGATGCGCGCCTGCAACCTGCCCCGCAGCTCGCTGTACCTGCTGCTGGACAGCCTGGAGCGGCGCCGCTGGATCGAGCGCCGCGAGGGCGGCTACATCGTCGGCATCGAGCTGATGGCGCTGGGCGCGGCCTACCTGCGCCACGACAGCCTGCAGACCGCCTTCCACCGGGTGGCGGCGGAATTCGTGGCGCGCTGCAACGAGGTGGTGCAACTGGCGGCGCTGGACGGTTTCGAGGTGGTCTACCTGGCGCGCGAGGACGCGCGCCGGCCGGTGCGGCTGGTGTCGGATCTGGGGCTGCGGCTGCCGGCGCACGCCTGCGCGCTGGGCAAGGCCATGCTGGCCGGGCTGGATCCGGCCGAGTTGGACGCGCGCCTGCCCGCCAAGCTGGCCCGAGTCACCGAACGCACGCTGGCCACGCCCGAGGCGCTGCGCCGCGAACTGGAAGAGGTGCGCCGCGACGGCCTGGCCCAGGACCGCGAGGAGGTCACGGCAGGCCTGGTCTGCTTTGCCGCCTATGTGGGCGTGACGCCGCTGGGCAAGCGGCTGGCCGTCAGCACGTCCATTCCCTCTGACCGGCTCGATAATGCCCACCGGCAGGCCGCCATCGCCGGCATCCGTCAGGTGGCGCGCGAGCTGGCGAAGCTGACCGCCGCCCTGCCGTGAGGCCGGCGCGCCACAGCTAAACCCTTAGCCCGCAAGCGCTTTTTGACTTTCCATGGCAGGCGGGCTAATATCCCGGATTCGGCTATTTCCTAATGGCCGAATTACGTCGGCACGTTCCGCAGCCCAAGCCCAGCCTGGATCGATCATCAGATCAGGTAGCGTCCCGTCAAAACCCAGTAGTCAGGGCGGACGGCAAGAGCGAAGGCGCCGCCACTTTGCTGCATGCCATGCGCCAAGCATGTGTGTCAGCGAAGCCGGCAGTCGGACAGGCCTTTTTACCTATTTAAGGAACACCCCATGTACGCGGTCGTAAAAACCGGCGGCAAGCAATATCGCGTTGCTGCTGGCGAAAAACTCAAGATAGAACAGATACCGGCTGACATTGGGCAAGAAATCACCCTGGACCAAGTGCTGTCCGTGGGCGAAGGCGACCAGCTGAAAGTTGGTACGCCTCTCGTCGCCGGCGCCGTGGTCAAGGCAACGGTTCTTGCGCAAGGCCGCCACGACAAGGTCAAGATCTTCAAGATGCGCCGTCGCAAGCACTATCAGAAGCATCAGGGCCACCGTCAGAACTACACCGAAATCCGCATCGAAGCCATCACGGCCTGAGAAGCGACTCGGTACCACATTAGCAGGAGCTAAACATGGCACAGAAAAAGGGCGGCGGCTCTACGCGGAACGGACGCGACTCAGAATCGAAGCGTCTGGGCGTCAAGGCATTCGGCGGTGAACTCATCCCCGCCGGTTCGATCATCGTGCGTCAGCGCGGCACGCGCTTCCACGCTGGCGTGAACGTCGGCATGGGCAAGGACCACACCCTGTTCGCGCTGATCGACGGCAAGGTTCAATTCGGCTTCAAGGGCGCGTTGAACAAGCAAACCGTTTCGATCGTCGCCGCCGAGTAATTCGGCCAGGCACGCTCTGCGACGCGGCCCGGCCGCGTCGACGAACGGCGAAAGCCCTGCCGCATGCGGCGGGGCTTTTTTATCGCCGGCCCATTTCGGGCAGAATGGTTGATGGCCCGGCCATGAACCACCCGGCTGCCGCCCTTATCGGCGCAGTCCCACACATACTTCACGCGCAGACATCATGAAATTCGTAGACGAAGCCACCATCGAAGTCGTCGCCGGCAAAGGCGGCAATGGCGTGGCGAGCTTTCGCCGCGAAAAGTTCATCCCCAAGGGCGGCCCGGACGGCGGCGACGGCGGACGCGGCGGCACCATCTTCGCCGTGGCCGATCGCAACATCAACACGCTGATCGACTTCCGCTACGCGCGCCTGCATCGCGCCAAGAACGGCGAGAACGGCCGCGGCTCGGACCAGTACGGCGCGGCCGCCCCCGACATCACGCTGCGCGTGCCCGTCGGCACCGTCATCCATGACGCCGAGACCGGCGAAGTCCTGTTCGACCTGAACCGCCACGAGCAGAAGGTCGTGCTGGCGGCCGGCGGCCAGGGCGGCATGGGCAACATCCACTTCAAGTCCAGCGTCAACCGCGCGCCGCGTCAGTGGACGCCCGGCAAGGAAGGCGAGCACCGCTACCTGCGCATGGAACTGAAGGTGCTGGCCGACGTGGGCCTGCTGGGCCTGCCGAACGCCGGCAAGTCCACGCTGATCACCCGCATCTCGAACGCCAAGCCCAAGATCGCCGACTACCCCTTCACCACGCTGCATCCGAACCTGGGCGTGGTGCGCACCTCGCCGTCGCGCAGCTTCGTGGTGGCGGACATTCCCGGCCTGATCGAAGGCGCCTCGGAAGGCGCCGGCCTGGGCCACCTGTTCCTGCGGCACCTGGCGCGCACGCGCGTGCTGCTGCACCTGGTGGACGTGTCCACGCCCGATCCCGACGCCGATCCGGTCGAGCAGGCCGTGATCGACGCCCGCGCCATCGTCGAGGAACTGCGTCGCTACGATCCCGAACTGGCCGACAAGCCGCGCTGGCTGGTGCTGAACAAGCTGGACATGGTGGCCGATCCCGAGGACACCAAGCAGCGCTTCCTCAAGCTCTACGACTGGACCGGCCCGGTGTTCGGCATCTCCGGCCTGTCGGGCGAAGGCACGCAGGACCTGATCTACGCGCTGCAGGACTACCTGGACGCCGAGCGCGAAAAGGAACAGCTGGCGCAGGACCAGGCCGACGGCACCTACGTGGCCGAAGACCCGCGCTTCGACGACACGCGCTCGGACGCCGCGCCCAAGGGCGGCCAGACCGGCGGCGACGAATAAGCCATAATCGCAGCTTCATCCGATTACGCCTCTTCGCGCCGCAGTCCGCCCTGATCATGTCTGCCGAATCAACCGCCGTATCCGTCGTCTCCAACGCCCAGCGCATCGTCGCCAAGGTGGGCTCGTCGCTCGTCACCAACGAAGGCCGCGGCCTGGACCGTGCCGCCGTGGCCCACTGGGCCGCGCAGATCGCCGCGCTGCGCAAGCAAGGCCGGCAGGTGGTGCTGGTGTCCAGCGGCGCGATCGCGGAAGGCATGGCGCGACTGGGCTGGCGCAAGCGTCCGTCGGTGATGCACGAGTTGCAGGCCGCCGCCGCCGTGGGCCAGATGGGCCTGTGCCAGGCGTATGAGGCCGCCTTCGCGGAACACGGCCTGCGCACCGCGCAGATCCTGCTCACCCACGAAGACCTGGCCGACCGCCACCGCTACCTGAACGCCCGCAGCACGCTGTTCGCGCTGCTGCGCCTGGGCGTGGTGCCCATCGTCAACGAGAACGACACCGTCGTCACCGACGAGATCCGGCTGGGCGACAACGATACGCTGGGCGCGCTGGTCACCAACCTGATCGAAGCCGACACACTGGTCATCCTGACCGACCAGCGCGGCCTGTACGATTCGGACCCGCGCAAGAACCCCGACGCAAAGTTCATCTCGCACGCGCAAGCGGGCGACGCCGCGCTGGAAGCCATGGCCGGCGGCGCCGGCAGCGGCATCGGCACCGGCGGCATGCTGACCAAGGTGCTGGCGGCCAAGCGCGCCGCGCACAGCGGCGCGCATACCGTGATCGCCTCGGGCCGCGAGCGCGACGTGCTGACCCGCCTGGCGCAAGGCGAGTGCATCGGCAGCGAGCTGCAGGCGGCGCTGCCGGTGTGGTCGGCGCGCAAGCAATGGCTGGCCGATCACCTGCGCCTGCGCGGCCGCGTGACGCTGGACGACGGCGCCGTGCAGGCCCTGCTGCGCGAAGGCAAGAGCCTGCTGCCCATCGGCGTGACCGCCGTCGACGGCGAGTTCGGCCGCGGCGACGTGGTCGCCTGCGTCGACAGCGAGGGCCGCGAATGCGCGCGCGGCCTGATCAACTACTCGGCCGCCGACACCCGGCGCATCCTGCGCCAGCCTTCATCGCAGATTGCCCGCATCCTGGGCAGCATGACCGAACCCGAGCTCATGCATCGGGATAATCTGGTCGTCCTGTAGCGTCCGCGCCCGCCTGCCCTCCCCGCGCCAGCAGGATGTAGCCCCACCCCCGCACCGCCAATACCGGCAGGTCGATATCGAGCCGCCGCGCCTTGCTGCGCAGACGCGAGACCAGCACGTCCACGCGGCGCACGCTGTCCCGCTCGACGGCGGCGTTGCGCGGCAGGAAACGCTCGCGTCGCAGGCAGTGGTCCGGCGCATTGAGCAGACGCACCAGGAAGGCGCGCTCGGTCGCGGTGAGCGGCAGCCGCTCGCCCGCCGGCCCCGCCAGCACGCGCGCGTGCATGTCCACGCGCCAGGCCGGCGCGGGACGCCCAGCGCCCTGTAGCCGCCGGCACAGCGTGCGCAGCAGCGCATCCCATTCGGCCATGCTCATGTCCGGCGCCGGACAAGCGTCCGCGCCCGCGTCCATGGCCGCGATGCGGGCCTGTGCGCAGGCGTCGGCGTCCTGCCAGGCCAGCGCCGCGCCCGGCGCGGCCCGGCGCGCGGCGGCGATAGACAGCGAAGGATCATCGTAGCGATCGCGCAGCACGATCGCGTCCGTCACCTGCCCGGACAGGCGTTCGAGCAGCGCGTTCACCGATGCGAAGCAATGGACGCGCCAGCGCAACTCACGCAGATTCTTGGCGAAATGATTACCCGCAATTTCATCGGATTGCACGACAAAGACGGTGCCTCTGTGCCACATGATCAACCCCTAACAGGCATATTACCTAAGTGATACTTATAGCCACCAAGGTAAATTCGTGGCAAGCTTCAATCGCGCTGTGAAGACATTTTCAGACCGACTGAAGCACGCACGTCTCCTTCGCGGCTACACGCAAGAGGAGCTGGCGCGGCTTGCCCGAATCTCGCAAAGTGCAATCGGCAGCTACGAAAGCAGCCTGCGCCAATCGAGCCGTTCGGCGCGCAAGCTGGCCCAGGTGCTGAAAGTCGAACTCGAGTGGCTGGAAACCGGCAAGGGCTCGATGGAGTTGCCGCTGGACGGCTACGATCTCAGCAACACGCTGCCGCCGGCGAACGTGGCCGAACCGGCGCAGCGCGCGGGTCGCAAGCCGCGCCCGCAAGCGCCATGGCCCTTTCCGAATATTTCTCCGTCGCACTTCGACGCGTTGACGCAGGACGAACGGAACATGCTGGAAGCGCTGGTGCAGACCTACATCGAAACCGCGCAGGCGCGTCGCAGCCTGAAGCCACGCCGCAAACAAAACTAGCAGCGCCGCCCTTCCCGCTGGCGCAACAGCACAAAGCCCCCTTTGCAGGGGGCTTTGTGCTTAACGGCGGACGCGGTTGCATCCCGCGCGGCCGGCCAGGCGTGCCGGACTCAGGGCTTGGCCGCCGGCGCCGTGACAGGCGCGGTGGCCGGCGAGCCACCCGCCGCGGGCGCGGACGAATCGCCACGGATGCGGGAAGCGATGTCGGCGGCCGCCTTCGCCGACGGCACGCCAAACGCCAGCACGCCGCGATTCAGCGGCTCGCCGATGCGCGGCGCGGCGATCAGCTCGCGGTCCAGCACCAGGACCAGCATGTTGCCTACGTTCTTGCTGCTGATGTCGTTGAGCTTGCGCGCGCCCGATTCCGAGAAGCGCAGGCCGACGAAGTTGTTGCCTTCGCGGTCCACCAACTGGGCGGCCTCGGTCAGGTCGGCGCGCGTCAGCACGGGTTGCTGTTCCATGTAGAGCTTGCCGTCGGGCAGCGTGACTTCCGTCAGGCCCGGGCCGGCCTGGGTCCTGGCCACATAGAACTCCACCACGGAAGCCGTGGCCGAGGGCGACTGCTGTTGCTGTTGTTGCTGGCCCGTCTGGGGCGTCGCGGCGGCATCGCCGGCATTCTTGGTCGGCGCGGTCTTGCAACCCGCAAGCGCCAGGGTCAGGACCATCAAGGCGGGCGCCATGTTGCGCAGGGTCAGTTGCATGCTCGTTTCCTTCTTTGAGTAGTCTTCAGACCGGACGGCGGACGTTGCCCGCCGCAATTGACGAAAAAAGTGTACAGAACCTGATTGCCCCTGTCTCGGCAGTCTGATTCCAAATGTAAACCAGTAATACCACGCGTCGACCGCCCGCATCTTGCGCCGCAGCATCGACCACTTTGGCGGCCGGCCCCCGGCAGGCTCTATACTTCGCTTTCGCGCAGGGGTACTCGTCCCGCCCGCAGGGCGCCGACGTGTTGAGAGAGTCCCTTCGTACCAGTACGGATAATGCCGATGCTGGGAGCCGTATTTCCGCCACGCCATCGCGCGCGGCGGGGATTCATTCCCGATCGGCTCCAAACCATTCGCTTGGAGCTTTCCATGAACGCCAATCCCAAATTCCTGGCCGCCACCGCAGAAGTGGACTCGGCCGCCGTCGCGCCGCTGCCCAAATCGCGCAAGGTGTACGAGACCGGCTCGCGGCCCGACATCCGCGTGCCGTTCCGCGAGATCGAGCAGGCCGACACGCCCACCATGTTCGGCGGCGAGAAGAACCCGCCGCTGACGGTCTACGATTGCAGCGGCCCCTACACCGACCCGGACGCCAAGATCGACATCCGCCGCGGCCTGCCCGAGCTGCGCCGCGCCTGGATCGAAGAGCGCGGCGACACCGAGCTGCTGGCCGGCCCGACCAGCGACTACGGCAAGGAACGCCTGACCGATCCCAAGCTGACGGCCATGCGCTTCGACCTGCGCCGTCCGCCGCGCCGCGCCAAGTCGGGCGCCAACGTCACCCAGATGCACTACGCGCGCCGCGGCATCATCACGCCGGAAATGGAATTCGTGGCCATCCGCGAAAACCTGCGCCGCGAGCAGTACCTGGAAACGCTGCGCGCCAGCGGTCCGGATGGCGAGAAGATGGTCAAGCGCCTGCTGCGCCAGCATCCGGGCCAGTCCTTCGGCGCGTCCATCCCGTCGGCCATCACGCCCGAGTTCGTGCGCGACGAGATCGCGCGCGGCCGCGCCATCATCCCGGCCAACATCAACCACCCGGAAATCGAGCCGATGGCCATCGGCCGCAACTTCCTGGTGAAGATCAACGCCAACATCGGCAACTCGGCCGTCAGCTCCGGCATCGGCGAGGAAGTCGAGAAGATGACCTGGGCCATCCGCTGGGGCGGCGACACGGTCATGGATCTGTCCACCGGCAAGCACATCCATGAAACGCGCGAGTGGATCATCCGCAACTCGCCCGTGCCGATCGGCACCGTGCCGATCTACCAGGCGCTGGAAAAGGTCGACGGCAAGGCCGAGGAACTGACCTGGGAGATCTTCCGCGACACGCTGATCGAGCAGGCCGAACAAGGCGTGGACTACTTCACCATCCACGCCGGCGTGCGCCTGCCGTTCATTCCGATGACGGCGGACCGGATGACGGGCATCGTCTCGCGCGGCGGCTCGATCATGGCCAAGTGGTGCCTGGCGCATCACAAGGAGAGCTTCCTGTACGAGCGCTTCGACGAGATCTGCGAAATCATGAAGGCCTACGACGTCAGCTTCTCGCTGGGCGACGGCCTGCGCCCGGGCTCGGGCTACGACGCCAACGACGAGGCGCAGTTCGCCGAGCTGAAGACGCTGGGCGAGCTGACCCAGGTGGCCTGGAAGCACGACGTGCAGGTCATGATCGAAGGCCCCGGCCACGTGCCGATGCAGATGATCAAGGAAAACATGGAGCTGCAGCTGGAACACTGCCACGAGGCGCCGTTCTACACGCTGGGCCCGCTGACCACCGACATCGCGCCGGGCTACGACCACATCACGTCCGGCATCGGCGCCGCGCTGATCGGCTGGTACGGCACCGCCATGCTCTGTTATGTGACGCCCAAGGAGCACCTGGGCCTGCCGAACAAGAAGGACGTGAAGGACGGCATCATCACGTACAAGATCGCGGCGCACGCGGCCGACCTGGCCAAGGGCCATCCGGGCGCGGCCATCCGCGACAACGCGCTGTCCAAGGCGCGCTTCGAGTTCCGCTGGGACGACCAGTTCAACCTGGGCCTGGATCCGGACACGGCGAAGGAGTTCCACGACGAGACCTTGCCCAAGGACTCGATGAAGGTGGCGCACTTCTGCTCCATGTGCGGCCCGCATTTCTGCTCGATGAAGATCACGCAGGACGTGCGTGACTACGCCGCGTCGCAGGGCGTGAGCGAGAAGGACGCGCTGGAAAAGGGCATGCAGGAAAAGTCCATCGAGTTCGTGAAGAAGGGCGCCGAGGTCTATCACCGGCAATAAGCGCCGGGCGGACCGCCACGCCTGACAGAAAAAACCGCGCCGCCCCTTGCAGGGCGGCGCGGTTTTTTTGTCGCCGGACGGCGCCGGGCGCTCTCATCTTGAGACGGCCGGCTCGGGCGAACGAGCGCGACGAGATGCCAGAAACGCGGCCTGGCGACGCTAGCGGGCGGCCGCCTACAGCAGCTTGCCCGGATTCATGATGCCCGCCGGGTCCACCAGGCGTTTGATCTCGCGCATCAGCCGCAGCTCCAGCGGATCCTTGCTGTGCAGGAAGTGATCGCGCTTGAGCTGGCCGATGCCGTGCTCGGCGCTGATGCTGCCACCGTATCGGTTGACCTCGTCCAGCACCGCGTCGGTGATGGCCGCGCCCTGCGTGGCGGCCCAGTCGCGCGGCGCGCCGGCCGGGCGCGACAGGTTGTAGTGCAGATTGCCGTCGCCGAAGTGGCCGAAGATGAAGGGGCGGATGCCGGAGAACTGCGCCTGCAACCGGGCCTGGGCCGAGGCCATGAAGTCCGGGATGCGCTCGATGGGCAGGGACACGTCGTGCTTCAGGTGCGGGCCATCGGCGCGCTGCGCCTCGGAGATTTCCTCGCGCAGCTTCCACAGCCCTTGCAGCTGGGCCAGCGAGGCCGACACCACCGCGTCCAGGCACAGCTCGTCTTCCAGCGCCTGGCCGATCACGCTTTCCAGCAGGGCGTTCAGCGCGGCATCGTCGGCCGAGTCGGCCAGCTCCACCAGCACATAGGCGGGGTAACGCTGGCCGAAGGGTTCCTGCACGCCTTCGGCGTGCGTCAGCACCAGGTCCAGGCAATCGCCCGAGAAATACTCGAAGGCCTGCAGGCGCGCGCCGCACTTCGCGTACAACAGCTCGAACAGGCGCAGCGCCTGGGCCGGCGACTCCACCGCCGCCAGCACCACCGAGCGCACGTCGGCGCGCGGGAACAGGCGCAGCGCCACGGCGGTGATCACGCCCAACGTGCCCTCGGAGCCGATCAGGAGCTGCTTGAGGTCGTAGCCGGTGTTGTCCTTGCGCAGCGTGCGCAGGCCGTGGAACACCTCGCCCGTGGGCAGCACGGCTTCCAGGCCCAGCACCAGCTCGCGCGCCATGCCGTAGCGCACCACGTTCACGCCGCCGGCGTTGGTGGCGACGTTGCCGCCGATCTGGCTGGAGTCCTCGGCCGCCAGGCTCAGCGGCAGCAGCCGGCCGGCGTCCTGCGCCGCGCGGCGCAGGTTGCCCAGGATGCAGCCGGCCTCGGCCACCAGGGTGTTGGCGATGGTGTCGATGCCGCGCACCGCGTTCATGCGATCCAGGCTCAGCACCACGTTGGCCGCGCCCTGGTCGGGCGTGGCGCCGCCGCACAGGCCGGTATTGCCGCCGCGCGGCACCACCGGCACGCCGGCCTGCTGGCACAGCGCCAGGCAGGTGGCGACCTCTTCGGTGCGGCGCGGGCGCACCACTGCCTGGGCGCGGCCGTTGTACAGGCCGCGCCAGTCGGACAGCCAGGGCGCGATGTCCTGTTCAGCGGTGGCGACGGTGTCGGGGCCCAGGGCCTGGACCAGGCGTTGGGCGAAATCGGTTGAGCTCATGAGGAGTGCCTGGAAACGGTGGAACTAGCGGTGGAAAGTAGGACGGGTCAGAAACGAATCGGGTCGATGACGGGACAGCGGTGCGCTACGGCGCGTCCTCCGCCAGCGCCAGCTGCAATCGCGCGGCGGCTTGTCGAAGGTGCCCCACGGCCGCCTGGCGGGCGGCGACGGCGTCCTGCGCGCGGATGGCTTCGAACACCGCCACATGCTCCTGGTGCACGGCAACGCTCAGCCCGGCCTGCTGGCGGCTGTTGGCGCGCGCCGCGCCCACGGCCTGGCGCAGTTGCAGGTTCAGGTAGCGCAGCAGGTCCGCGTAATGACTGTTGTGCGTGGAGGCGGCCACGGCCAGATGGAACGAGATGTCGTTTTCGACGCCCTGCTCCGGGTCTTCGAGGTGCCGCTCCAGCCGCGCCAGCGAGTCGGCCATGGCGGCCAGGTCGGCGTCGTCGCGGCGCAGCGCGGCCAGCGCCGCGGCGCCGCCTTCGAGTTCCATGCGCAGTTCGTACACGCTGGCCAGTTGTTCGCGACTGGCGGCGATGCTGTCCGACAGCAGGAAGCCTTGCGCGCCGGTGCGCGAGGTGACGGTGCAGCCTGAGCCCTGGCGGCTCTGGATCAGTCCCTGCGCGCGCAGTCGCTCGGTGACTTCGCGGATCACGGCGGCGCTGACGCCGTACTGTTCGGCCAGCACGCGGCCGGACGGCAGTTTGGCGCCGACGCGATGCACGCCCTGGGCGATGTCGGCGGCGATCTGGCGGGCGACCTGTTCGGTCAGGGTCAGGGGAGGCGTCAGCATGACGCGATTATAGGCAGACTTTTCAGGTTATCTGATAACTTTTCTTGGCAGCGTCCAATTTTCCCGGCGAACGAGCGGCGTCCACGACGGCGCAGTCCGGGTGACGGAGAACGCTGCCCTGGCCGGGCCCTGCCCTATTCTTGCCCTATCGTGGCCCTATTTTGGGCCGATACCGCGGCCCACCTCAGGCCGCCACGACGTCGCCTTCCTGTTGCGCGGTGTCGTCCTCGAACGCTCCGGCGACGGCGCAACAGCGGCCGCCCTGCGCCTTGGCCCGGTACAGGGCGGCGTCGGCCGCGTCCAACGCGGCCTGGGCGTCGCGGTTGTTGCGCGAGATGATGCTGATGCCGATGGACAGCCCCACGCTCACGCGCGTGCCGTCGGCCAGCGCGATCGGATGCGAGACGTCCTGCAGCAGGTGTTCGCCCAGCCGCAACGCGGCCGGCGCGTCTATGCCGGTGACCAGCACGATGAATTCGTCGCCGCCCATGCGCGCGGCCACATCGTCCACGCGCAGCATGCCGCGCATGCGGTCGGCGATGGTCTTGAGCACCTGGTCGCCGGCGGCATGCCCATGGGTGTCGTTGATGATCTTGAAATCGTCCATGTCCATGTACAGCAGCGCGGCGGGCGTGTCGTGCTCGCGCGTGCCGGAACAGATGCGCTCCAGCGCCGACTGCAGCCCGGCCCGGTTGGCCAGGCCCGTTAGCACGTCCTCGCTGGCGCGGCGGTCGTTCTCGCGCTCGGACAGCATGGTGGACACCAGGATGCGGTTCAGCCGGTGCGAGGCGATGCTCATGCTGACCAGGTAGAACGGGATCTGGATGAAGACGATGGCGGTGACCGCCTCGCCGGTGAACAGCGCCCCCAGACACATCGGCCCCAGGCTCAGGAAGATCATCGCCGCGACCAGCCGGGGCGCGCCGTAGTTGCGAAAGCAGATGCCACCGGCCATCGCGCCGCAGGACACGCCGGCCAGCGTGGCCGAAAGCCAGTCGCCATTCAGGAAGGTGACGAAGACGCCATAGCCCACGCTGAAGGCCCACAGCAGCGCCAGCAGGATGTAGACGTCGGTATGCGTGTTGCCGCCGTGCCGCGCGGCGCGCAGCGCCGAGCGCAGCACCATGACCCGCACGGCGGCCAACGCCAGTTCCAGGATGAGCCAGGACAGGTACAGCGGCTCGGGCCGGCGCCAGGCGACGATGCCGGAGATGAGCACGGTATTGATGACGCCGCCGGCGAAGATGGGCAACGTCCCGAACAGGCTGGCCAGCAGCGCCGCGCGGATGTCGGCGGGCGTGCCATGGCCGGCGTGGGTCAGCCAGCGCGTCAAGCGCCACTTAGGCAAGCTGAACTTCAGTCCCGTATCCACCACTCTCGCGCCCCCGGCCCGGATCCACGGGCAGGCAGCGGTTATAGCAGGGATTTTTCAGTCCATACATTGGCCGCAAGGCCAATAGCATGCCGGTGAAACCGGCTGAAGCCGATACGGCGCGGCGTGAATTTTCAGGCGGGCCGGTGTCCGCAGACCGGACATTCCGGGTCGCGCTGCACATTGACGCTGCGCCACTGCATGGTGCGCACGTCCAGCCATTGCAGCCGGCCCGACAGGCTTTCGCCGACGCCGGACAGCAGCTTCAGGGCCTCGGCGGCCTGCATGCTGCCAATGATGCCGACCACGGGCGCGAACACGCCCATGGTGGCGCAATTGGCCTGCTCGACGTCATCGGCCTCGGGGAACAGGCAGTGGTAACAGGGCGCCTTGTCGTCGCGCAGGTCGTAGACGCTGACCTGGCCGTCGAAACGGATGGCGGCGCCCGAGACCAGCGGCTTGCGGTGCTCGACGCAGGCGCGGTTGATGGCGTGGCGGGTGGTGAAGTTGTCGGTGCAGTCCAGCACCAGGTCGGCGGCGGCCACCGCGTCGGACAGGGCCTGGCCCTGCAGGCGCTCGACGCGCGCATGGACGCGGGCCTGCGGATTGAACGCCGCCAGCATGTCGCGGCCGGACTCGGCCTTGGGCCGGCCCACGCTGGCCGTGGTGTGCAGGATCTGGCGCTGCAGGTTGCTCAGTTCGACGACGTCATCATCGGCCAGCGTGATGTCGCCCACGCCGGCGGTGGCCAGGTACAGCGCGGCGGGCGAGCCCAGCCCGCCCGCGCCGACGATCAGCACCCGCGCCGCCAGCAGTCTTTCCTGCCCCTCGATGCCGAGTTCGTCGAGCAGGATGTGGCGGGCATAGCGCAGCAGTTGCTCGTCGTTCATTTTTCCTTGCTGGGTTCGACTCCGGTCGGCGTGATCTTCATGCGCTGCGCCGGGCCGCCGACCTTGGCGTCGGCCTTGGCCTGGGCGCGGGCCGAGCCCTTCTGCACCGGCTTGCCGGCCAGCAGGTTCAGCGCCTGCTGCAGCTGGAAGTCGTCCTTGCCGCCGAATTCGAAGATCTTGGCCGGCAGTTCGACGTTTTCCTGGTCGGCGCTGGACTTGACCTCGTTGGAAGTCTGCTGGTTCGACAGGTGGCGTTGCAGGTCGGCTTCGCGCGGCAGGCGGAACAGATCGCCGTCGGCGGTGTCGGCCACCACGTAGTCGGGCTCGATGCCGGTGGCCTGGATGGAACGGCCGCTGGGCGTGAAGTAGCGCGAGGTGGTGAGCTTGACCGCGGTGCTCTCGGACAGCGGCAGGATCACTTGCACCGAGCCCTTGCCGAAGGTACGGTTGCCCAGCACCTTGGCGCGCTTGTGGTCTTGCAGCGCGCCGGCCACGATCTCGGATGCCGAGGCCGAGCCGACGTTGACCAGCACCACCATCGGCACGGTCTTGGTCCAGGCCGGCAGGCCCGACAGGTAGTTGCTTTCGCCGCGCGCGTATTCCGACGGCGAGGCCAGGTACTTGTGGCGGGCGTCGGGCGTGCGGCCGTCGGTCGAGACCACCAGGGTCTCGGGCGGCAGGAAGGCGCCGGACACGCCGATGGCGCTGGTCAGGAGGCCGCCCGGGTCGTTGCGCAGGTCCAGCACCAGGCCCTTGGGGGCTTCCTTGGCGCCCAGGTCCTTGAGCTGCTTGGCCAGGTCGGAACCGGTCTTTTCCTGGAACTGGGCGATGCGGACGTAGCCGACGCCGTTGTCCAGCATCTTGCTGCGCACGCTGCGCACCTTGATGATGTCGCGCACGATCTTCAGCACGATGGGCTGGGGACGATCGGCGCGCATGATGGTCAGCGTGATCGGCGACTTGGGCGCGCCGCGCATGAGCTTGACCGCTTCGTTCAGCGACATGCCCTTGGTGGGCGTGTCGTCGATCTTGATGATGAGGTCGCCGGCCATCACGCCGGCGCGCGCGGCGGGCGTGTCCTCGATGGGAGAAATGACCTTGACGAAGCCGTCCTCGGCGCCGACCTCGATGCCCAGGCCGCCGAACTCGCCCTGCGTGGCGGTCTGCATTTCGCGGAAGGCCTCGGCGTCCAGGTAGGCCGAGTGCGGATCCAGGTTGGACACCATGCCGGAGATCGCGTTGCTGATGAGCGTCTTGTCATCAACCGCTTCGACATAGTTGTTCTTGATCGCGGCGAAGACGTTGCTCAGCTGCCTGAGCTCGTCCAGGGGCAGCGGGCTGCCGCGCTGGGCCACGGCGGATACGCCAACGCTCAGCAATACGCCTGCCACCGCACCGGTGGCGATCAGTCCGAAACCGCGAAATTTGCGAGTGCCCATGCACACTTCCCGAATTTTGTTTTCGCCGGAGGGAGCCGCAAGCCTGCCGGCTGTCCTACGGATGTACCAACGAGTGGCTGCCAATAATGTACTGAACTGGTACTGATCTACTGCGCCAGCCACTGGGCCGGGTCGACAGGAGCGCCACGATGGCGAATTTCAAAGTATAGGCCGGATTCCACTTGGCCGCCGGTCGCCCCGACCAGGGCGATGGTGTCGCCGCCGCCAACCGGATCGCCCACCCGCTTGAGCAGGCTCTGGTTGTAAGCATAGACCGTCAGATATTGCTGCCCATGATCCACAATGATGAGGTTGCCAAAACCACGCAGCCATTCGGCGTAGACCACCGTGCCGGGCGCGACGGCCTTGACCGGCGTGCCCTCCGGCGCGCGCAGCACCACGCCGCGCCAGACGCCGCCGTCGGGGCGGTCGACGCCGAATCGGCCCTGGACCTGCCCGCGCACCGGCATGGGCAGGCCGTGCTTCAGGCCGTTGCCGCCGCCGACCACGGGGCGCGTCGTCTGCTGCGACACGGATGCGGTCCGGGTTGGAGTGCTGTCGGCTTCGACGGGTTCCGGCTTGGATTCCGGTTTTTTCGCCGGTTCCGTCGGCCTGGCCGACGGCGTGTCGGCCGGACCGGTCAGGCGGGTATGCGACTGGCGATCGGCCGGACGCAGGCCGGCGGCGTCCGGGTCGGCCACGGCGACCGGTCCGCGCTGCTGGCGGGCGGCGGCCTCGACCTGCTCGCGCGCCCGGGCCGCGTCCTGCGCATCCTGCGCATCGCGGTTGCGGCGCGCGTCGGCGGCAGCGCGACGCTCGGCCTCGGCGCGGCGCGCTTCGTCGGCTTTCCTGCGGGCTTCCTCGGCGCGACGCTCGGCCTCGGCCTTCTTGCGCGCTTCCTCGGCCCGGCGCGCCTCTTCGGCGCGGCGCGCTTCCTCGGCCTTCCTGCGCGCCTCTTCCGCGCGACGGGCTTCCTCGGCCTGCTTGACGATGGCCGCGTCCAGGTCGGTGATCAGGCGCGACAGGCGCTGGTCGTCCCGGCCCAGCTTGTTGGCCTCGGCGCGCTGGGCGGCGATCTGCCCTTCCAACTGCGCCAGCAGCGTGGAGCGCTCTTTCTGCTGGCCGACCAGGGCGGTCTTCTGCTCGGTGGTCTCGGCCACCACTTTTTCGATCTCGGCGCGACGGGCGTCGGCCTTGCCCTGCAACGCGGCCAGCCGGTCGATGTCGGCGCGCAGCGCCTGCACCGCCTGGGCGCGGGCCTGGGACACGTAATCCAGGTAGCCCAGATTGCGGCCCAGCAATTGCGGATCGTCGCCGGACAGCAGCGCCGTCCAGGGCGACAGACCGCTGGTGTACTGGGTGCGCAGCTGGTCGGCCAGCTCGACGCGGCGCTTGGCCAGCGTCGCCTGCTGGGCGCCGATCTGCTTTTCCAGGCTGCCCAGGTCGGCCTGGGCCTGGCGATTGGCCTCGGCCAGCTCGCGCAGCCGCAGATTGATGCGGGAAATGGAAGATTCGGACTGTTTCAGCGCGTCGGCCGCTTCCTTGCGGGCGGCCTCGCGCGTGTCGATGTCTTTTTGCAGGTTCTCGATGCGGTCGCGCAGCTGGGCCTGCTGGCGCTCGGCCTCGGACTGGCGCCCGGCCAGGTCATTGGGCGCGGCGCGGGCCGAAAGCGTTCCACCGGCCAGAACGACCGCCAACAACAACCCCGACGCGCGACGCATGACTGAACCTGTTTCCACCTGATGGAGGAGCCCTTTCGGGCCCTTGTCCTTAGTCCTTCTTGGCCTTGCCCTGGGCCGCCACGGCGGCCATGGCCGCCTCGATCTCGGCGGCATCGCCCAGATAATAGTGGCGGATCGGGCGCAGGTCATCATCCAGTTCGTAGACCAGCGGCTGGCCCGTGGGAATGTTCAGGTTGACGATGTCGTCGTCCGACACATTGTCCAGGTGCTTGATCAGCGCGCGCAGGCTGTTGCCGTGGGCGGCGATCAGCACGTTGCGGCCGGCGCGGATGGCCGGGGCGATGGACTCGTTCCAGAACGGCAGCACGCGCGCCACGGTGTCCTTCAGGCACTCGGTGGCGGGCAGCTGGTCGGCCGGCACCTTGGCGTAGCGCTTGTCGAAGCGCGGGTGGCGCTCGTCGTCCAGCGCCAGCGGCTCGGGCGCGATGGCGTAGGCGCGGCGCCAGACCAGCACCTGCTCGTCGCCATACTTGGCGGCGGTCTCGGCCTTGTTCAGGCCCTGCAGGGCGCCGTAATGGCGCTCGTTCAGGCGCCAGGTCACGCCGACCGGGGTGTACATGGCGTCCATCGCGTCCAGGGCGATCCACAGGGTGCGGATGGCGCGCTTGAGCAGCGAGGAATAGGCCAGGTCGAAGGTATAGCCTTCTTTCTTGAGCAGTTCGCCGGCCTTGCGGGCCTGTTCGCGGCCGGTGTCGGTCAGGTCGACGTCGGTCCAGCCGGTGAAGCGGTTTTCCAGGTTCCACTGGCTTTCGCCGTGGCGCATCAGAACGAGTTTATGCATGGCTAGTCACGCGCGAGCGCGGGTTAAAAGTTGGGAAATGCGGTTGAACAATGCGCTCATTTTATAATTGAGCGATTTTGCCCTTGATTTTGTCCGGGCGCACCCGCAGATTTGCCCTGCGGCGCGTCCCCGGGCTTGTCGCTACCAAGGCTAGCCGCCGCACTTCAGGATGCTCCGTGGATCTTCTGCAATTCTTGCTCGATAAAAACAACGTCTTCATCGTCGCCGTGGCCGTGGTGTCCGGCATCATGCTGATGGTGCCCGCCCTGCGCAAAGGCCGGGCCGGCTCCGCCGTGAGCACCTCCGAAGCCATCCAGATGGTCAACCAGCGCCAGGCTGTGTGGGTCGACGTGCGCCCGGCCGAGCAGTTCCAGGCCGGCCACATCGCCCAGGCCCGCAGCGTGCCCGCCGCCGACCTGGAACAGAAGGCCGGCAACCTGCCCAAGAACAAGCCGCTGATCGTGGTCTGCGACAATGGCCGCGATTCGGCCCGCGCCGCCGCCAAGCTGCGCGCCCAGGGTTACGCCGACGTGGTGCCGCTGGACGGCGGCATGCGCGCCTGGCTGGCCGCGAGCCTGCCGGTCACGCAGAAGTGATTCCGGGGGCCCCGCCCCCCGCCCTCCGCCACACGGTTCACGATACGCAGGAACGCCCATGAACAAAGTTGTCATGTACAGCAAGGATTATTGCCCCTACTGCGCCCGCGCCAAGGCGCTGCTGGAGCAGCGCGGCGTGGCCGACCTGGAAATCATCCAGATCGACCGCGATCCGGCCCAGCGCGACATCATGATCGAGCGCACCGGCCGCCGCACCGTGCCCCAGATCTTCATCGGCGACACCCACGTGGGCGGCTGTGACGACCTGATGGCGCTGGATCGCGCGGGCGGCCTCGCGCCCCTGCTCAACGGCTGATCCTCTTATATTTTTGCCCCCTCCTACCAACGGAAACACTCATGGCTGACCAGAACCAAAACACCCAGCAAGAAGGCGGCAACGACGCGCCCTCGTTCAACCTGCAGCGCGTCTACCTGAAAGACCTCTCGCTGGAAATGCCGAATGCGCCCCACGTCTTCCTGGAGCAGGAAGCGCCCCAGGTGGAAGTGAGCATCGCCGTCGGCGGCCAGCGCCTGGCCGACACCGTGTTCGAAACCACGGTCACGGTCACCGTCACCACCCGCATCAACGACAAGGTGGTCTACCTGGTCGAAGGCACCCAGGCCGGCATCTTCGAAGCCGCCAACATCCCCGAAGAGCAGCTGGATCCGCTGCTGGGCATCGTCTGCCCGACCATGCTCTACCCGTACCTGCGCGCCAACATCGCCGACGCGATCACCCGCACCTCGATGCCCCCGCTGCACCTGACCGAAGTGAACTTCCAGGCCCTGTACGAGCAGCGCCTGGCCGAACTGGCCCAGCAGCAAGGCTCGGCCAACGGCAACGGCGCCAACGGCGACTCGGGCATCATCCTGCCCCCCAGCGCGACCCGCCAGTAACGCGGACCCGCGCAACCCCAGGGACCGCCCCATGACCGCTTCCGCCTCGCCCAGCCTGCGCGTCGCCGTACTGGGCGCGGGAAGCTGGGGCACCGCCCTGGCGGCGGCCGCCAGCCGCCGCCACCCCACCGTGCTCTGGGCGCGCGACGCCGCCCAGGCATCCGCCCTCGCGGCGCGGCGGGAAAACGAACGCTACCTGCCCGGCATTGCCCTGCCGCCGGCACTGCAATATTCCAGCGACCTCGACGCCACGCTCGCCAGCCTGCGGCAGGACGACGGCGCCGGCCTGATCGTGCTGGGCGTGCCCGTGGCCGGGCTGGGCGCCCTCTGCGCCGAGCTGGCAAGCCGGCTGCCCGCGCTGGGCCTGCAAGACACCCCCATCGTCTGGACCTGTAAGGGCTTTGAAGCCGGCACCGCCCGCCTGCCGCACGAGATCGTGCGCGAAGCGCTGCCGCAGGCCCAATGCGGCGTGCTGTCCGGACCGTCCTTCGCGCGCGAAGTCGCGCAGGGCCTGCCGGTGGCGCTGACCATCGCCAGCAGCGCCGCGCCCGTGCGCGAACGCACCATCCAGGCCTTCCATGGCGCCGCGCTGCGCGTGTACGCCAGCGCCGACCTGGTAGGCGTGGAGGTCGGCGGCGCGCTCAAGAACGTGATCGCCGTCGCCTGCGGCATCGGCGACGGCCTGGCGCTGGGCACCAATGCCCGCGCGGCGCTGATCACCCGCGGCCTGGCCGAGATGGCGCGACTGGGCGTGGCCCTGGGCGCGCAGGCCGAGACCTTCTCCGGCCTGACCGGCCTGGGCGACCTGGTGCTCACCGCCACCGGCGAACTGTCGCGCAACCGCCGCGTGGGCCTGGAGATCGGCGCCGGCCGCAAGCTGGCCGACATCCTGGCCAGCGGCATCACCGCCGAGGGCGTGCGCTGCGCCCAGGCCGCGCTGGACCGGGCGCGCGCCGCCGGCGTCGAGCTGCCCATCACGGAAGCCGTCTGCGCCGTGCTGTTCGAAGGCGTGGCCCCCATGACGGCGGTGTCGGCGCTGTTGGCGCGCGACGCCCGCTACGAAAGCGCGGACCCGGCCGCCACCCCATAACAAGACCTACGTCACGACCCTCCTGGAGACCTCATCCATGTTGCAAGCCCGCAAGTTCCGGGTCGGCCGCCTGCTGCGCGGCCTGTGCCTGAGCCTGGCCGCCGCCCTGCCCGCCGCCGCCCACGCCGACTGGCCTGACCACCCGATCCATCTGGTGGTGCCCTTCCCGCCCGGCTCCTCGCCCGACATCCTGGCGCGCACGATCTCCGAGCCGCTGTCGCAGGCGCTGGGCCAGCCCATCGTGGTCGACAACAAGCCGGGCGCCGGCGGCAATATCGGCACCCGCATCGTGGCGCAGGCCAAGCCGGATGGCTACACGCTGCTCTACACGATCAACGGCCCGCTGGTCACCGCCCCCACGCTGTACAAGAAGACGCTCGGCTACGACCCGCTGCGCGACCTGGCGCCGGTCTCGCTGGTAGGCACCAGCCCCAACGTGCTAGTGGTACCGTCCAGCCTGCAGGTCGACAACGTCAAGGACTTCGTCAAGCTGGTCAAGAGCCGCGGCAACTCGCTGAACTACGGTTCGGTCGGCCCCGGCAGCTCGGCGCACCTGGCGATGGAGATGTTCAAGGAACGCGCCGGCGTCGACCTGGCCCACATCCCGTACTCCGGTTTCCCGCAGGTCATCACCGCCATCATCGGCGGCGACGTGCAGGCCGGCTTCATGGTGCCCGCCATCGCCGTGCCGCAGACCCGCGACAACAAGGTCAGGCTGCTGGCCGTGACCAGCCTGGAACCCAGCGCCGCCCTGCCGGGCATCCCGACCATGGCCGCGCAGGGCTACCCGGATTTCGAGGCGATCTCGTGGAACGCGGTGCTGGCGCCCGCCGGCACGCCCACGCCCGTGATCGAGCGGCTGAACTCCGAGCTGGCCCGCATCATCGACAGCCCGGCGGTGCGCAAGCAAATGGAACTGCAGTACTTCACGCCCGCGCCGTCCACGCCGGAAGCGCTGACCAGCCGCATCAAGAATGAAAAAGCACGCTGGGACCAGGTGATCCAGAAGCTGAACCTGTCGCTGGATTAGGACCCGCCGTCGTAACCCTGCTGACGCCAGGCCTCGAACACGGTCACCGCGACCGCGTTCGACAGGTTCAGGCTGCGCTGCCCGGCGCGCATGGGCAGCCGCAGCCGCTGCTGCGGCGGGAACAGCGCCTGATGCGCGTCCGACAGCCCGGCGGACTCGCGGCCGAACACGAATACGTCGCCCGGCTTGAAGGCCACATCCGCCACGCTGCGCTGCGCATGCGTGGTCAGCGCATAGATGCCGGCGGGCGCCGCGCCCGTGTCGGCCAGCGCCTCTTCCAGCGTGTCGTGCACCCGCACCGGCTGCCACTCATGGTAGTCCAGGCCCGCGCGGCGCATGCGCGCATCGTCCAGCTCGAACCCCAGCGGCCGCACCAGATGCAGCTGCGCGCCGGTATTGGCGCACAGGCGGATGGCGTTGCCCGTGTTGGGCGGAATCTCGGGGCAGACGAGGATGACGTGGAACATGGGCAGGAAAAAAGTCAGTGGGAGCAAGCGTGCAGGCAAGGGCGCGAGTCGGACCGCGCCCGTGCGGAATTGTCGCCGATTTCTCCATGGCGGCCGGCCACGCCCTGGCCGATGCGCGCAGCCTGGATCGTACCCGTGCCTCTGCGGAACGCGCGCGGCCGCGTATCCAGGCCGCTCACGACCCGCGCCCCGGCGTGCGCGCGACGGCCAGCACGGTCACGCTGAGCGCGCCGGCCGCCAACAGCGCCCGCGCGGCGGCCTCGGCCGTGCTGCCCGTGGTCATCACGTCGTCCACCAGCGCCACGTGCCGGCCGCGCACGCCCTGCCCGCGAAATACGCCAGCCAGGGCGGCGCGGCGCTCGCGCCGGCCCAGCCCCGCCTGCCGTGGCGTTTCGCGCAGGCGCAGCAGCGCGCCCGGCCGCAGCGGCAGATCCAGCGCGGTCACCAGGCTGCGGGCGATCTCCATGGCCGGGTTCATGCCGCGCCGACGCAGCGAGGCCCGGCTGGCCGGTACGGCGGCCAGCACCGCATCGGCAGGCAGGGGTGCCTCCCGGGCGACGGCCGCCCCCAGCAGGCGCGCCAGCACCGGCGCCAGCGACAGGCGCAGCCGGGTCTTCAACTGACCGATCAGGGCGACGCCCGGCGGCTCATAGTCGAATGCCACGATGGCGCGCAGGTAGGCGGGCGGCCGGCTCAGGCAGCCCGCGCACAGCGGGGCCGGCTGGCGCAGGCGCTGCGCGCAGCGCGGACAACGCGCGCCCGGTTCACGGCAGCTGCGGGTGACGTCGGCCTCGCAGCCCGCGCACAGCCGCGCACCCCGCACCCGCGCGCCGCATAGCGGACAATCGCAGCCCATGGCCGACGCCAGCCGCGACCACAGTTGTCGGCCGGCGCGTCGTAGGGGAAATCGGGGCCGGCGGCCCGGATGCGCAATAATGTCTGCCATCCCGTCATCAAATCATGTTCCGCCCGCCCCTTCCGACGCGGGCGCGACCGAAATGTCCCTTCCCGAATCCGCCCCCCTGCCCACCCTGCCCATTGTCAGCGCCGACGTGCCGCGCCAGTTCGCGCGCCGTGGAGACCTGTCCGAGGCCCAGTTCCTCTATGGCGAAGTCGCGCGCCGCATGCTGGGCCGGCTGCAGTACATCCGGCTGGCGCCGCAGGCCATGCTGGACGCGGGCTGTGGCGCGGGCGACAACCTGCCGCTGCTGCGTGAGCGCTATCCGGACGCGGCCTACACCGGCCTGGACAACTGCGAGCCGCTGCTGGCCGCCGCGCGCAAGCGCCACGCACCGGGCGGGCTGGGCGCCTGGATCGGCAAGCTGGCGCGCCGTGGCCCGGCCGCGCCCGCCTTCATCAATGGCGACCTGGCGCAGACCGGCCTGGCGCCGGAATCGCTGGAGCTGGTCTGGTCCAACCTGGCCCTGCACTGGCACCGCGCGCCGCACGCGGCGCTGGCCGAATGGCGGCGCGTGCTGAAGGTCGGCGGGCTGGCCATGTTCTCCTGTCTGGGACCGGCCACGCTGCGCGAGCTGCGCCAGGCGCTGGCCGATGCCGGCCTGCGCACCGCCACGCCGTCCTTCGTGGACATGCACGACTTCGGCGACCTGCTGGTGGAAAACGGCTTCGCCGATCCGGTGATGGATCAGGAAATCCTGACACTCACCTACCGCAGCCCGGAAAAACTGCTGCAGGACGTGCGCGCGCTGGGCGGCAATCCCGCCGAAGGCCGCCGCGGCGGGCTGGTGGGCCGGAACTGGCGCGACCGGCTCTATGCGGCGCTGGAAGCCCAGCGCCGCCCCGACGGCGTGATCGCGCTGAGCATCGAAGTGGCCTACGGCCATGCCTGGCGGGCCGCCGCGCACCGCGCCGCCACCGGCGAGACGCGGTTGTCGGTCAGCGCCATCGGCGGACGCCAGCCCCGCAATCCCTGAACCGGCACGGCCACCAGCGCCGCCGCGCCGGGCAGGCCACGGCGCAACCGGACGGGAACGCCCGTGCCGCCCAGGCACGGATTGCCTGAGAACGTCCCACGACCAAAGAAAAAGGGGCCCGCAGGCCCCTGTTCATACTCCTCCGCCGAGTTCAATGCAGGCGGTCGGGCACGATGACGCCCGGCTCCGCGCCGGGCAGCGCGGCCATGGGCTCGGACGTGGCGCGAATGCGCCGGCGCAGCACGGCGGCCGGCTCGGCCGGCGCCGGCTCGCGGTTCGAGCCGCGCCAAGCCGTGGACATGGCCTCCACCACCAGCGGCAGGTCGCGCAGGCGGTGGAACTGGTTGCGCAGCCAGCGCGAATCGTTGCCGCTGCGCATGGCGTCGTCGCGCAGGGCCGCGATCATGTCGCCGGTGCCCAGCTCTTCGGCCACCGGCATCAGGCGCTGGAACAGCGCGCGCAGATGGTCGATCAGGCGCATGCGCTGGCCGTCGGGCGTGACATAGCTGCCCTGCAGGCCGAAACGGCAGGCCTGGAAATGATTGCTGCGATAGGACAGCCAGGCCTTGTCACTGGGTTCGGGCTCGCGCATCAGCAGCACCGCCAGGGCCTGGGCCAGGGCGGCGATCTGGCACGCGCGCTCGACCGTCAGCGGCGTGTCGCAGACACGGATCTCGACCGTGCCGAATTCGGGCTTGGGCCGGATGTCCCAGTACAGGTCCTTGATGCTCTCGGCGAGGCCATAGGCGCGCAGTTGCGACAGGTGGGCCTCGAACTGGTACCAGTCCTTGACCTCCGGCGGCATGTGGCCGGCCAGCGGGAAGCTGTTGACGGCGTTCAGGCGCGAGCACGAGAACAGCGTGTCCACGCCCTCGCAATAGGGCGAGGACGCCGACAGCGCGATGAAATGGGGCACGTAGGGCGACAGGCGGCGCACCAGCCGGATGGCGTCGTCCCCGCTTTTCACGCCCAGGTGGATGTGCTGGCCGAACACGGTGAATTGACGCGCCAGGTAACCGTACATTTCGGCCAGGTACTGGAAGCGCGGCGTGTCGGAAATGGAGCGTTCCTGCCAGCGCATGAACGGGTGGGCGCCGCCGCCCGCCACGGAAACGCCGACGGCGTCCGCCGCCTCGACCAGCGCATCGCGCATCTCGCGCATCTCGGCCAGGAGGCCCATGGGGTGCTCATGCACCGAGGAATTCAGTTCGATCATGGACCGCGTGATTTCCGGTTTGACGCGGTCGGCGATGGGGTGGTTGGCCATCTGGGCCAGCAGCTCGTCGGAAGCTGCCGTCAGGTCGTAGCTGGTCGGGTCGATCAGTTGCAGCTCGAGCTCGATGCCCAGGGTGTTCGGGGCCGACGAAACGAACGGAATCTGTTCCATCTCTGACTCCTTCGGATGTTTGATGAGGGAATGCGTCGTTCGGCCTTGAAGCCCGGCAACTTCCCGGGGGGCGCTAGACGACGACTTATGGACGCATGATAGCCGCAGGTTTGTGGCAATAAGATGGAGAATCGTGACATTTGTATGCAACATCAAGAAACACACGAACTCTTCCCTCGGCGCCATGTGAGCAAGCACTTACAGCGTAGGAACGGCGGGGCTTGCCGGCCAATTCATCCGATCGGACCAGTCCTAACGGGGCTTTCGAGCGGGGATGGGATTACCCTGATTAGGGTAATTACCTATCAATTTCGGGCCAAAAACGGCCCGCGCGCGGACGGCCGGGGGCCTATTTCCGCCAGAAAATCGGCGTGAAAAGCACCAGCACGGTCAGCAGTTCCAGCCGCCCGATCAGCATGGCGAAGGTGCAGACCCAGATCTGGAAGTCGGACAACACGGCGAAGTTGCCCATGGGGCCGACCGGGCCCAGCCCGGGGCCGGTGTTGTTGACGCTGGCGAACACGGCCGAGAAGGCCGTGATGGGATCCAGGCCGGACAGCAGCAGCAGGCTGGTGAACACCGCGATGGACAGCCCGTAGAACAGCATGAAGGCCAGCACCGAGGCCATGGTCCGGGCTTCCACCGCCCGGCCGTTGATCCGCACCGGACTGACCGCGTGGGGATGCAGCATGGTGACCAGCTCGTTGCGCGCCTGCTTGATCAGCAGGATGGCGCGGATCATCTTGATGCCGCCGCCGGTCGAGCCGGCCGAGGTGGCGAAACCCGACAGCAGCAGCATGGTCAGCGGCGCAAACAGCGGCCACTGGGCGAAATCGGTGTTGGCGTAGCCCGTGGTGGTCGCCATGGATATGGTGTTGAACATGCCGTAGCGCAGCGCCTGCAGCGGCTCGGCGTAGACACCCTTGACGTACAGGAACACCGAGATCACCAGCCCCACGCCCAGCACGACCACCAGGTAAGGAATGGCCTCGGGGCAGCGCAGGTAGGCCAGCGCGCTGCGCTGGCGGAAGGCGTTGAAGTGGGTGGCGAAGTTGATGCCGGCAATCAGCATGAACACCATGGCCACGATTTCCACCGGCACCGAATCGAAGTGGGCGAAACCGTCGTCCCAGGTGGAAAAGCCGCCCAGGCCCATGGTGGTGGCCATGTGGCACCAGGCCTCGAACCAGGACAGGCCCACGGCCCGGTAGGACAGGAAACAAAGGATGGAGAAGACGAAGTACACCGCGTACAGCGCCTTGGCGGTGCTGGCGATGCGCGGCGTCAGGCGCTCGTCCTTCATCGGGCCCGGCGTCTCGGCGCGCACGACCTGATGGCCGCCCACGCCCAGCAACGGCAGAATGGCCACGGCCAGCACCAGGATGCCCATGCCGCCGATCCAGATCAGCGTGGCGCGCCACAGGTTGATGGACGGCGGCAGCGCGTCCAGGTTGGTGAGCACGGTGGCGCCGGTGGTGGTCAGGCCGGACATGGCCTCGAAATAGGCGCCGGTGAAGGACAGCGGCATGCCGGCGCGATGGAAATACAGCATCAGCGGGATCGCCGCCAGCAGCGGCAGGCCGGCCCACACGGCCGACACCAGCACGAAGCCATCGCGCGCCCGCAGCTCGCTGCGGTTGCGCCGCGTCAGCACCGCCAGCCCGCCGCCGATGCCGATCGACAGCAGGAAACCGTGCAGGAAGGCGTCGCGCGCCGCGTCCTGGCCGACGTAGGCCACCACCAGCGGGATCAGCATGGTGAAGGCGAACATCACCATGGTCAGGCCCAGTATGTAGAGGGTGGCCAGTACGCGCTTCATGTCCGTGCTAGAAGAAAGAGGCGGAAACCTGGAACAGCTTTTCCACGCGCGGCATCTGCTTGCGCGACGGCACGAACACGATCACGTGGTCGTCGGTCTCGATCACGGTGTCCGCGTCGGGCAGGATGATCTCGTCGCCGCGCACCAGCGCGCCGATGCTGGCGCCCTTGGGCAGGCTGATCTGGCCCACCGGGCGTCCCACCACCTTGGAATTGGAGCGGTCGCCGTGGGCGATGGCCTCCAGCGCCTCGGCCACGCCCTGGCGCAGCCGGTGCACCGCGGCCACGTCGCCGCGCCGCACGTGGCGCAGCAGCTCGCTCATGGTGGCGTGCGACGGCGACACGGCGATGTCGATATGGCTGCCCTGCATGAGTTCGCCGTAGGCCTGGCGGTTGATCAGCGCGATCACCTTGCGCGCGCCCAGCCGCTTGGCCAGCAGCGAGGACATGATGTTGTCCTCGTCGTCGCTGGTCAGCGCCAGCCAAGTGTCCATGTCCTCGATGTTCTCGCGCTCGAGCAGGCCTTCGTCGGTGCCGCTGCCGTGCAGCACCAGCACGTTGTCGGGCAGCTGCGTGGCCAGGTACTCGCAGCGCTTGGGGTCCCGCTCGATGAGGCGCACGCTGTAGTTCTCGTCGGCCAGCTGGCGCGCCAGCCGCAGGCCGATGTTGCCGCCGCCGGCGATCATGACGCGGCGCACGGCCTTCTCGGCCTCGCGCAGCTGGCGCACGGCGCGGCGCGCATGGCGGGTATCGACCAGCAGCACCACCTCGTCGCCCGGCGCTATCACTGTGCCGCTGCCGCCGCGCACCGGACGCCCGCCACGCAGCACGTCGATCACGCGCGCGGTCACGTCCGGCCAGACCTCGCGCAGCTTGTCGATGGAATGGTGGGCCATCGGGCTGCCGTGGCCGACGCGCACGGTCACCACGCTGACGCGGCCTTCGGCGAATTCCACCACCTGCAAGGCTTCCGGGAATTCGATCAGGCTGTGCAGATAGGTGGTGACGCTGCGCTCCGGACTGATCAGGGCGTCGATGCAGAAGCCCTCGTCGCTCATCAGCTCGGGATGCTCGGGGAACTCAGCCGAGCGGATGCGGGCGATGCGCCGCGGGATGTTGAACAGCTGGCGCGCGATCTTGCACGCCACCATGTTGGCGGTGTCGGACGCGGCACAGGCGATGAACAGGTCGGTGTCGGCCGCGCCGGCGGTCTCCAGCACCGACACCTGCGCGCCGTCGCCATGGACCACGCGCAGGTCGAAGTGTTCTTGCAGGTATTGCAGCTGACTGGGATCGGAATCGATGACCGTGATGTCGTTTTCCTCGGACACCAGGTTTTCCGCCACGCTGGTGCCTACGCGCCCAGCGCCCATGATCAGGATCTTCATGCGCCCCGCTTGCGGGCCGACTCAATGCCCAATTGCTTGAGCTTGCGGTAGAGGTGGGTGCGTTCGAGGCCGGTGCGCTCGGACACCCGGGTCATGCTGTGGCTTTCCCGGACCAGGTGGTATTCGAAATAGATGCGCTCGAACTCGTCGCGCGCCTCGCGCAGGGGCTGGTCCAGCGAGATGCTGCCCAGCTGGCCGTTGGACGTGACCGGCACTTCGCCGGCCGGCGCGGTGGTCAGGGGCGGCGGGTCGAGTTCGTCTTCCAGGGCCACGGCGGCGCTGGCGATGGACGGATGGACGGCCGCCGGCGCCGGGTGCGGCGCGCGGCCGCGCGCCAGGCCGGCGGCGACGGTCTTGAGCAGGCGCTGCAGCGTGATCGGCTTTTCCAGGAAATCCATGGCGCCGATGCGGGTGGCCTCGACCGCGGTGTCGATGGTGGCGTGGCCGCTCATCATGATCACCGGCATGTCCAGCATGCCCTGGGAGGCCCATTCCTTGAGCAGGCTCACGCCATCGGTGTCGGGCATCCAGATGTCCAGCAACACCAGGTCGGGACGCATGCGAAGGCGCGCGGCGCGCGCTTGCGCCGCGTTTTCGGCCAGTTCGACCGTGTGTCCTTCGTCGTAAAGGATTTCCGACAAGAGTTCGCGAATACCGACTTCGTCGTCAACCACCAGGATTCTGGCCATAAAGCATCCACCTATTGCGTAGCCGCATTATCCTTTTCTTGCGCGGTCGCGTCCATAGTATCGGCTCCCGGCGCAAGCCGGGTCAACAAGATGGAAATCCGCGCGCCGCCGTCCTTGCGGTTGGCAAGGTCGATCCGGCCGCCATGTTCTTCAACGATCTTGCGCACGATCGCCAATCCTAACCCAGTCCCGTGGGACTTGGTGGTGACGTAGGGCTCGAAGGCCCGCTGCAGCACCTGCGGCGGAAAGCCCGGGCCGGTATCGGCCACCGTGAAGCGCAGCGCCTGCTGGTCGGCGCGGTCCGGCTGCTCGCTGCGCATGAGCTGGGTGGTCACGCTGACCCGCCCTTCCCCGCCCAGCTCGGCGATGGCGTCGCGGGCGTTGGACAGCAGGTTATGGATGACCTGGCGCAACTGCGTGGGGTCGCCCTCGATGGCCGGCAGGCCGGCCTCCAGCGTCACGTCCAGGTTCAGGGCCTTCTCGCCGAAGCGGCCGGCGCCGCCGCCCTCGGGGTCCCAGCCGTACAGCGACAGCACGTCGGCCACCAGGGCGTTGAAATCGATGCGCTGCATGACGGCCGGCGGCGTGCGCGCGTATTCGCGGAAATCGTCCACCATCTGCTTGAGCGAGGCCACCTGGTTGACGATGGTGTTGGTCGAGCGCTCGACGATCTGCGCCTCGGCCGGCGGCAGCTTGCCTTCCAGCTTCATGGCCAGCCGCTCGGCCGACAACTGGATCGGGGTCAGCGGGTTCTTGATTTCGTGGGCCAGCCGGCGCGCCACCTCGCCCCAGGCCACGGTGCGGTTGGCGGAAATCACCTCGGTGATATCGTCGAACACGACCAGGTAGCCGTTGCCGCGGCCGTCCACCCGCAGGTGGGTGCCGCGCGCCAGCAGCGTCAGCGGCTGGGGCGCGATGTCGCCGTCGGCCGATGCGGCCGGCGTGATTTCGAACTGCTGCTGCCAGTGCTGGCGCTCGGAGCCGACGGCGGCGTGGGCCGAGAAGGCCTGGCGCACGACGTTGGCGAACTCCAGCATGCCGCCCACGGTTTCCAGCGGCCGGCCGATGACCGAGCGCAGATCGGCCTGCAGGATGGTCTGCGCGCCCTGGTTGACGGTGGTGACGCGGAAGGACTCGTCGAACGCCAGCACGCCGGAAGACAGGTTCGACAGCACGCTTTCCAGATAGACGTTGGAGCGTTCCAGCTGCTGGCGGTTGCTCTCGACCATGCGGCGGGCCTCGTCGAGCTGGCGCGTCATGGCGTTGAACGAGCGGGTCAGCTGGCCGACTTCGTCGCGTTCGGGCGGCTCGGGCAGCGGCCGGTAGTCGCCCACGCCCACGGCCTGCGTGCCGGCGGCCAGGCTGAGCAACAGGCGCACCAGGCGCTTGGACAGCGACAGCGCCACGGCGATGGCGCCGAAGGCGGCCAGCAACAGCGCCAGCGTCAGCGTGATGCCGTAGAGCTTGCGCAGGCCCAGCCGCGACAGGGCCAGCTCCTGGTAGTCGCGGAACCCCTGCTGCACCTGATTGGCGTTGTGTGCGATCTGCTCCGGCACGGGCTGGAGCAATTGCAGCCAGCGCGGCTCGGGGGCGGCGCTGAGCGGGCTGTCGTAGCGGTCGGGGCCGGTCAGCGCAATGATGACGCGCAGGTGCAGCCCGCCGTCGGCGCCGGCCGTGACGGGATCGTCCGCCTCGGCCGCGGAGTAGCCGCGGGCCACCCGCAGCTGATTCATGACCGCCGCCGGCGGCATGGCCGGCAGCAGCTGCCCATACTGATTGGTGGAAAACGCCACCATCCGCCCGCTGCCGGTGAATACCATGGCCTCCTGCACGCCGTTGGCCTCGCGCAGCCGGGTCAGGGCCAGCGACACGCCCACGTCGGTATTGCGGTTCAGCTCCACCGCCATCGAGCGGGCGCGGGCGTCCAGGTCCGCCAGCTGGGAATCCAGCGCGGCGCGGCCCAGGTTCAGGCCCGCCTCCAGCGCCGTGTCCACCCGCACGTTGAACCAGGATTCGATGGAGCGCGACATGAACTGCACCGACACGGTGTAGATCAGCGCGCCCGGCACCACGCCGATCAGCGCGAAGGCCAGCGCGAAGCGGGCGGTCAGGCGAGCGCCGAACTGCCGGCGGCGGATCTGCCGCGCCAGCCGCACGGTCAGCGCCACCACCCAGACGAACAGCGCCAGCGCGAAGATCCCGTTCAGGATCAGCAGGACGTCGTAATAGCGCGCGAAGCGCGAGGCATTGCCGGTGGACCAGGCCAACAGGCCCAGCAGCCCCAGGCCGCTGATGGCGCCCACCACCAGGGCCAGCCTGAGCAGCAACCTCATGATGGGTCTTTCTCCAAGCCGTTGATCTCGAAGACGAAATCGACCCAGGGGGTGGCCTGGATCCAGGAACTGCTGTTCAGCGCGTTCACCTGGAAGGGCCGGGGCAACAGCGAGGTATCCAGCCGCAGGCGCAGCTGGCCGTCGTAACGGGTGTCTTCATCGAAATCGTCGGCGTCGGCCACCTGCCAGTTGCGGATGTGCCGGATCACGCTCATGGCGTCGTCCAGCGAGGCCACGGGGAAGCTCAGCTCGCCCACGCCCGCCCGCCATTGCCGCGTCAGCGCGTTGTAGGTCACGCGCCAGGTGCGGGTGGTGTCAACCAGGGATTTGTTGAACCACCACCAGCGATCGCGGGTGATGGTGAGGTCGGCGGTGAAGTACAGCGGCACGCCGCGCTGGGCGGCATCGCGCAATTGCTGGTTCAGCTCGAATTCCACGTCGGCGTCGATCTGGAGCTTGCCGTCGCGCACAGCGGGCTGGACGCTGACGACGCGCGGCTCGGAAGCGTGCGCCTGCCCGCCCGGCATGAGAAACAGCAAGGAAGAAGCCAGCAACAACCCGAAAAATAAGCGCGAAATGATGGACATACGACACCGCTACACCGTTATGCCCCTTATTCTTGGCGATTCAGGACGGCTTGGCAAACAAGGCGTAGAAAAATCCGTCCTGTTGCTCGGCCGGTGTTGCATCGACCGCAACAGGCAGCAGTTGGCCGGGCGCGTCCAGTCGCCGGGCCTCGGGGTGGCGCTGCAGGAATTCCAGCGCCTGGCGCGTGCCCTCGATCGGGAACACCGAGCAGGTCACGTACAGCAGGCGCCCGCCCGGCGCCACGGTGCGCCACAGGGCATCCAGGATGCGGGTCTGCAACGCGGCGGTGCGGCGCAGGTCGTTTTCGCGGCGCAGCCAGCGGATGTCGGGATGGCGCCGCACGATGCCAGATGCGGTGCACGGCACGTCGGCCAGCACGGCGTCGAAGGGCTTGCCGTCCCACCAGGCGTCCAGGTCGGCGGCGTCGGCGGCCTGCAGCCGCACCCGGTCGCCGCCCAGGCCAAGACGGTCCAGGTTCTGGCCGACCCGCTCCAGGCGACCGGCGTCGGCGTCCAGGGCCAGCAGGTCGATGTCCGCCAGCTCCAGCAGGTGGGCGGTCTTGCCGCCCGGGGCCGCGCAGGCGTCCAGCACCCGCATGCCGTCGGCCGGAGCCAGCAATTCGGCGGCCCGTTGCGCGCCGGCGTCCTGGACCGACCACCAGCCCTCGGCGAAGCCCGGCAGCTGGACCACCGGCCGGGGCGTCGCCACCACCAGGCCGGCCGCGCCCACCGGCTCGGCCGCCAGGCCGGCGTCCTGGAACGCAGCCAGCACCTGTTCGCGGCTGGCGCGGCGGCGGTTCACGCGCAAGGTCAGCGGGGCCGGCAGATTGGCGGCCTGCAGGATCGCCTGCCAGTGCTGCGGATAAGCCACGCGCAGCTGCTTGACCCACCAGCCCGGGTGGTTCCACTGGGCCTCGGGGCTGTCGGCCACGGCCGCCGCCAGCGCCTCGCGTTCGCGCAGGAAGCGGCGCAGGCAGCCGTTGAGCAACCCTTTGAACGCAGCCAGGGCGCGGGCCTTGGACGCGGCCGTCACGGCCTGGTCCACCACCGTGTGCGGCGCGTAGACCGGCATGCCCGGCACGGCGGCCGCGGCCTCGCCTTCCGCCTTCAGCAGGGTCAGCGACACCAGCAGCAGGGACTCGAACAGGACGTTGGGATAGCGCTGCACCAGTTCCCGCCCGACCGCGTCGGCCCAGCCCAGGTAGCGCATCGCGTGGAACGACACCGCCTGCACCGCCGGTCGCAGCGCGCCATCGACGTCGGCCAGCGCCTCGGTCAGGGACCGGCCGTCCAGGACCTCTTCGACCACCCCCGCGCTGGAAAGCAGGACAGAGGATAGCGGCGGGGCCAGATGGGGGGTGTCGGAACGCGTGGACATGGCAGGAAATCAAGGGATAAGACCGCTATGGTAGCCCGGCGGCGGCGGCCGCGCCGGCAAGAGACCGCCCGGGACGCCGGACGGACGCGTCCCGGGCCCCGCCTTCCCCAGGCTCCGCCCTCCTTACGACGCCGCCTTCCCGGGCGGAAGCTTGCGGCACACGGCCAGCGCGTCCTGATAGGGGCGATCCGGGTCCGGCTTGCCCTCGGGCGTGAACTCCAGATAGCACTTGCTGCCATCCTGCAGCGTCACCTGCAACGGCGCGGGATAGTCATCGTCCAGGAATATCTGTCCCTGCCGGCCGACCAGCGTCACCAGGTTGCCGCGTCCGTCCATCACCGGCAGGCGTTCGGCCAGCGGCTGCCGGTCGGTCTCCAGGACGGCGGATAGCAGGTAGCGCTGGACCTGCCGCAGATTGAAGTCCAGCACCTGCACCGAGCCGCGGGCCGGCTTGACCGATTGAACGCCGTTCGGCAGGTTGGCGTTGCGCGGCAGGCTGGCAGTGCTGATTTCCACCGAGCTTTCGCCATAGGCCGTCAGTCCCGGAATCACGGCGTTGCCCCAGGCGTCCGTCCAGACCGGGCCCGAAGGCGTCTGGATTTCCACCCCGCCCAGGTCGCCGACCTTGGCGATGCCGAACGTGTCGCCCACCTCATAGGGCGAGAACGCCACCGCGCCACCCGCGCCCACCACCGAGCCCTGCACCCCCCAGTTCGTCGACACGCCGCCTTGCGAACCCCGGTTGGCGGACAGGTTGACGCGCGCGTAGCGCGGCATCGCGTCGATCGATGCCGACGAATTGACCGCGCCGTCGGGCCTGGCGACGCTCGAGCTGACGCTGTAGCTGAACTGCGGGCTGACGGTGTCGGAGTAAGTAGCGCCAACACTGCCGCTATTGCCTGACTTGCTGACATAGGTGCTGGCGCTGGCGCTGCCCAGGGGGAAGCTCAGCGTCAGGAAATACTGGTTTTCCGATCGCGCCCGCGTGCCCGTGCTGAGATCCTTGGCCATGGACAGGCTGACCGAGGTGCGGGCGAAGCTCCGGTTCCAGGACAGCGTCGCGCGGTTGCGCTTGCCTTCCTGGCGGGACAGGCGGCTGGTGGTATAGGCTGCGGAAAAGGCGCCCAGGGTCGGGGAGAACCAGGACACGCCGGCGGTGTAGGTCTGGCTCGCGCTGGGCAAGATCCTGGCATCCGGGCGCGGCGCCTGCACCACCTGCGCCAGGTCGCGATAGCCTTCCGTCTGCAAGGTGGCCGACAGGCTCGTGGACAAGCGCTCGACCGGCGTGGCCGACAGGTTCGCCGTGATCTGCTGGCCCTGGAGCTTCTCGCCCGCGAAGCTGGCGCTGGACGCGCGCACGCCGATCGAAGCGCTGAGCGCATCGCTGGGGTTGACTGAAACCCCGGCGGCCAGTGCGCGGTACGGGGCGGACACCAGAACGCCGGCGTTGAGGGTGCTGCGGCTGCCCAGGCTCCAGCCGTTGCTGACGGTGGCGACCAGCGGCGTCCGGCTGTCACTGCCGCGCGAGGCCTGGTAACGCCCCACCGCGGCGGACAGCCCTTGCGGGGCGACGTTGCGCACATTGCCGAACGACGCGGCCGGCACGACGAACTGCTGCCGTTCGCCGCTGGCGGCGATCACCTGGACCTCCAGGTCAGAATTGCCGCTGACGATGGGCACATCATTGATGGTGAAGGCGCCTGCCGGCACCTGGGTCATCAGGATCAGCCGGCCCAGCTGCCGCACCTCGATCCGGCTCTGGCCCGTGGCGATGCCGCTGAAGTTGACGCCCGAGGCCAGCGTCTGGCGCAGCGCCTGTTCGGGAAAAAGCTGCGCGCCGCGCAACGTGCCGACGGAGAACAGCGAACCGGCGGGCGAGATCTGGCCCGCCTGGAACGTCGAGCGCACGCTCGGCACGGCATGTTGCGCGTAGGTGTCGCCCTGCGTGAAGGTGGAGCGCCCTCCCTGTGAGTAATAGTCCTGGCGGCTGCGCAGGATCCAGTCGGCGATGTTCACGCCCGTTTCGGTATAGGCGCGCAGATACTGATAGCTCGAACCGCCGCTGGCGCTGCGCGAGCCGCTCACGTTGTAGTTCATCATGGCGGCGGCGCCGCCCGAGGCGTACTGCCCCTGGATCGACTGTTCGATGGGGGCGCGCGCCGCCAGCGGCGTCACGATATCGACCTGGGACTGGTTCGGCAGCTGCGTGATGGCGGTTTCCGGGTAGGCCTTGCGGTAATCCTGACAGGACTCCTCCGACGTGCCGTCCGGCACCTTCAGGCCAGCGCGCTGCAACAGCTCGGGCGTGAAACAGAGCGTGCCTTCATAGCTGAAGCGCACGTCCATCGTGCCCAGGTCCGTGCCGTTGACCACCAGGCGCACCCGGCTGACGCCGGGCAGAAAGCGCGCGGTCTTGCTGAAGTAGGCCGCGGCTTCGGGCGAGATGCCCAGCCGCTTCAAGGTTTGGGGATCGAACTGCTGCGCGAACGCGGCAGAGGAGACCGTCATGCAGAGAATCGCAGCCAGGCCCGCCGCCGCGTGCGCGCGCGGCTTCATTTCCCTGGTGTGGGCTTGCAGGCGCCCGACAAGGTGATTGCGTGGGTGCCCACGGCATAGCCGTAGACCGTGGCCGGCCAGATCGTGACCGTGCCGGCGGCGCCCGGCTGCTTGCCCTTGACGGGCAGCTCCAGGCGCTCGCCCGGCAGCAGGTAGGTCTTGGGCAGCGGCACGGCGATATTGCCGCTGTCCAGGCGCGCCTGCTGCGCCAGGCGCACCACGTAGGCGCTGTCATTGCACAGTCGCAGCCGGTCGCCGTCCACGGTCGCGGTCAGGCGCGTCCACGGATCCTTCAGCTTCTCCAGCGAACGCGGCTGGATGATCATGGGGATGTTCTGGCGAAAGGTGGTCTGGACCTGGTTGTCGGCGCCGCGCGCGAAGGGAATGCCCTCGAAGGACACGCGCTTGAGGCGCTGCGTGGCCAGCGGTCCCTTCTTGGTCAGCATGAAGCGCACCAGCTGGGACTGACCGGCCTCCAGCCGCGCCATGGGCGGGGTGGCGACGACCAGCTCCTCCTGGTCCTCGGCGATGTTCTCAATGGTGGTGTAGAGCAGCACGGGCGCCGTATCGGTGTTCTGCACGGTCATCGAGCCTTCGCCGGTGGCCTCGTCAACGATCAGCACGGAGCTTTCGGGAACGACGCCGGCGGCGCCGGCGGGATTGGTCAGCAACGCGCAGGCCAGGGAAACGCAGGTCAGGATGGTTTTCATAGCAATCAGCAGGAAAAAGGACGTGGTCAAGCCGGCCGTTGCCGGCCCGCGAAGAAGGTCATGGGGTAAGGCGGCCTACAGGAAAACGGCCGACAGATCTATGGCACCGTCGAGCTGGACCTCGCGGCCCAGGTACAGCGTGGAGGTCGGCGCGATGGCCGCCTCGATCCGCACGCCGACGGTGAGCGTGCGGCCGCTGGACGGGCGACGCTGCGCGTCGCGGGTCCAGGCGATCAGGTCGTTGGCGTCCGGGGCCGCGTCTGCGTCCAGCTCGCGCCAGGTCGCGCCGCCGTCGGACGATACGATCAGGCGCGCCGGCGAGCCGTCCAGCGTGGCGGTATCGCGCCGCCAGCGCAGCACGAACGCGCCCAGGTTCCTGCCGGCCGCCAGGCCCAGGCCCTGGCTGGCCTGCGGCGTCACGCCGAGCCGGCTGCTGGCCAGGGGACTGGCGCTGCCATCGCCGCCGGATTGGCGCAGCGCGACCGTCGCCGGCTGGTCGCAGCTGATGGTGATGTTGCGTTGTTGCGGCGGCAGCGGCGCGGCCTCGGCGGCGCGCAGCAGGTTGCGCTTGATCTTGCCGTAGTCGACCACGGCGCCGCCGCCCAGCTGGATGCGGCAATTGGCGGCTTGCGGCGCGGGAGAGGCGGCGAAACTCGCCGCGCTGAATGCAATACCCGTCAGGGCGTACAGGAAATTCAAGTAAGGCTTCATGGTCAGCCGGCTCTCCCGGCACGAGGCGGCGCAGGCCGCTAGAGATAGACCAGCGTCAGGACCGCGCCGCCGCTGAAGGGAACCTCGGTGGACACGCCAAGCTGGGCAATACGATCCAGCGCGACCTGGACGCGCATGGTGCCCTGGAATACGCTGCCGAAGGCCGGCTCCTTCAGGCCGGGCAGGCCCCAGGTTTCCAGGCTGCCGTCGTCATGGAAGAAATTGCCGACCGACGGGTCCCAGGACTTGCCGTTGTCGCCGCTGTAGATCGAGTCCGTGGCCTGGCCGTCCACCGTGAAGCCCGGAACCAGCATCAATGCCCAGGACCCGATGGCGCGCCCGGCCTCGTTGCGCAGGCCGTACTGGCGACTGGAGGACCAGCTCTTGCCATGCCCGCCGAAAAACACAATGGGATCCTTGAACGGCACCAGCCCGGCGTTAGGATCGCTGGCGGTCAGCGCCACCTTGGTCCTGGCTTCGCAGGAAATGCGCAGTTCCCGCTCGAGCACCGGCAGCAGCGTGTACGTGTCCTTGTTCAGGTCCTTCAGCTTCAGCTTGCCGTAGTTGAACGAACCCTGCTCGGAAACCTGCATCGTGCAGGCGGCAGGCTTGAGTTCGCCTTGCACCGCCACCTTGAAGGACGGGACTTGCGCGTATCCCGCCAGCGGCGCCATCGCGCAGGCCCAGGCGAGCAAAATTCGGAGTTTCATATTGGCAGGCTGTCGGCGGCCGGCGCGCCACGCGCGCCAACCGCCACGGATCAGATGTAGCTGAGGACGAGGGTGGTGGTACCGTAGAACGCCAGATCGGAAGATATCTTCAGCGCCTCCTTCAGCGCCGTCTTCGACTGGATGACGGCGCCGATCACGATGTCGCCGCTAAACTCCTTCGCGGCCACCGGCACGGTGGACTGGCCGGACTCGGCGAAAGTCACGAACGTTGAGCCATCCGACTTCAGCTGCGAGGCGTGGGTCGCAGTATCCGCGGCCGTGGCCCAGGTCGCCTTGTCGGCGCTGGTCACGACCACGGTCTTGGTGGATTTCCCGTTCGCGGCCGTGGTCGTGTAGCGGAAATTGCGGAACTGGAAGACATACCGGCCGATGCGCTCCTTCGACGTTGCCTGGTCGACCAGATCGTAGATATAGCCTTTCTTGGCCTCGGCCACGATGCCCGTGGCCGTGTGCTTGAGCCCGTTTTCATCAGGAACCGCCAGATTACTGGAGCCGCCGACAGACAAGGCGATTGCCGCATCACCGCTCTCGCACGTGATGGAAAAGGATTGGACGGCAGGCGGCAGCGGGGTCTCGGCTGTGTCCTTCAGAGAATCGACATTGACCTTGGTTTCGTTGAATTTGATTTCGGCGAGGGTGGGCTTGCAGCTGCCCGGAGTGATCGTGCCGCCGACGGCGACGTTCAGGCTGCTGGGTGCAGACGCGGCGCCAGGGGCGCCAGCTGCGGCGGCAGCCGGCGCGGCCGGCGCACTGGACTGTGCCGCAGCCGGCATCGACACGACCGTGGCTGCGCCAGCGGCGCATGCCAGGAGCGCGAGCAGGATCTTGCTGGATTGGATGTGTTTCATGTTGCTCTCGGGATATCGAAGCGCGCGTTACGCGATGCCGCCTGGATCAGAGGTAGTTCAGCGTGATGGTCGCGCCGCCGGAGATCTTGAGGTCGCCAGTCAATTTCAGGTCCTTCTTGGGCAGGATCGCCGGCGCCACGATCAGCTCGCCTTCGAATGTCGAGGCCAGGACGGGCGTGGTGTCGGCGGTGGGACTGGCAAAAGACAGATAGTCGGAACCGTTCGTCTTGAGCTGCCAGGCATCCCAGCCGTTCGATGCCGCGGTAGACCACGCGTTCTTGTCGGTGCTCTTGATGATCACGGCCTTGTTGGTGGAGGCTCCCGTGCCGCCGCCCGTGTACGAGAAATTGCGGAACTGCATGGCGAACACGCCGGCACGATTCTTGTTGTCGTCAACCAAGTCATACTGCGATTGGGGGTAGGTAGACGTGCCAGCCTGGGTGTGTTCCAGATTCCCCGTGGGGGCCGTCGCCGCGCTGGCGGTTGTCTGCGCGCTCAGCGCGATCGAGGTATCGGCGGTGCAGGTGATCTTCACTTTTTGGAGGATCATCGGCAACTGGGTCATCTTGTCGTTGTTCAACGACTTCGGATTGATGTTCTTCATGTCGAACGTCAAATCGCCCGACTCCGGTTTGCAACTTCCCGGGGTGATCGTGCCGCTGACCGTGATCTTGAAGGAGGGAGCCTCGGCCATGGCGCCGGCGCTGGCGGCGCAGGCCAGGAGGGCGGCAAAAAGCTTGCTGGTACGGTGTTTCATAGATGTCTGATAAGCCAAGTAGGTACGTGTCGGAAGTCTCGTGCTGGGCTGCCCGGAACCAAGTAACGCCCGGCGCATTCATCACGGAAACTAAGGTAACAACCCGACACCGCACCGCACCATCAGACAATTCCGGTAGTAATGGTCCGGAAAAAAGTGACAGTCTTATCAGACCTACGGCGCCGGCTTCATGATGCGCGTCAGCCACGCCGCCCGCATATGGGACAGCTGGGCCGGCGTCACCCCAGCCCAGTCCAGCGGGATCAGCCTGGCGGCGACGCCCGGCGACAACAGCGGTATCCTGGCGCGCGCCGCCTCGCCAATCTTGGCCTTCTGGTTCGACGGCGCGTAGTACATCGCCTCGGCAAACGCCTGTTGCACCTGCGCGCCCAGTGAAAAATTGATGAAGGCTTGCGCCGCCTTGCCGTTGGACCGGCCGACGACCTGGGCGATCAGGATGGGCACGGCGACGGTTCCCTCACTGGGTACCGTCACGCCATAGCCGCTCAGGCTGTCCATCTGACTCTGGCTGCGGGAATTCCAACCCACGGCCAGCAGCACCTGCTTGCGCGCCACCAGCCAGTATTGATTCGGACGAGGCGTCCAGGTCTGGACATTGGGGCCGAGCTTCTCCAGGTACTCGAGGCCGGGATCCAGATCAGCGGCGCCATCAGGACTGCCGGCCAACCGATTGGCCAGCGCGGTCAGCGCGGTCAGCGCGATCATGCTGCCGTTGACGTTGGCATTGGTCGAAATGGCGATCTTTCCGCGGTGCTTGGGGTCCCACAACTCGCGCCAGCTCCTGGGCGGCTGCGCAAAGGCCGATTTGGCGTACACCAGCGCCATGGAGTCGTACATGGCCGGCAGCGCCCAGAATCCCAGCTCGCGGCCCATGGCGCCCAGGTCGGCGGCATTCGGCACGAGCTGTGGATTCATCTGCTCAAGCAGCCCTTCGCTCTGTGCCAGGCGGGCGTTGGGCGGATCCAGTATCACGACGTCGATGTTCGGCGTCATGCGCTGCGACCGCAGCACCGCCAGGGCATTGCGCGAGTCCCGGACCGCGTAATAGCGCACCAGGATACCCGGATGCGCGGCCTCGAACGGCCGGATCACCGTCCTCATGTACTTCTCGTCGAAGGCATCCACGCCATAGGCCATGACGGTGATTTCGACAGGCGCCGCCGCCCGGCTCTCGCCAGGCGGCAGCGCCGACGCCAGGCCGGCGAGCGTCAGGCCAAGGAAACGGCGACGGGGAAAACTGCGATTCATGAGAAAAGCTCCCTCTCGATGCCCTCGCTCCCGCCACGGAACAACGACAGGACTTCAGACGCACGCGTCATTTGAAAAGGTCGTAATTGACGCCAAACATCACCAGCTCGTGATCCGTTTCCACGTCCAGCTTGCGCATCGCGGCGACCTTGTGCGTGCTGACCGTCTTGACGCTGCGATTCATGATGCGCGCGATCTCTCCCACCGACGTGCCCGCCAGGAAATGCCGCAGCACCTCCAGCTCCTTGGGCGAAAGGCGACCGATCCGCGTGGCCGCGTCCTGCGGGGCGCCAGGCAAGGAGGCCGCCAGGGAATGGGGCCCGCTGCGATACACCTGATTCCTCTCCAGCGTGTCCAGGGCCGTCAGGATTTCTCCCAGATCGCGGCTCTTGAACACGACGCCGCTGACGCCCTCTTCATAGAGGCTGGCGACGATCACTGGCGAAGTGATCATGGTATGGATCAGGATGCGCACGTCGGGAAAGTTGCGGCGCAGGTACTGCACCAGCGCCAAGCCGTCGCTGTAGCCATCCTCGGACGGCATGTTGTAGTCGGTGATGATGACGTCGGGCGCCAGCTCGCGCGTCTTGCGGATCAACTCCGCGGCATTGGTGGCATCCCCGACGATCTGGTGGCGGCCGGCGCCTTCGAGCACATTGCGAACGCCGAGGATTACCACTTGATGGTCATCGGCCAGCAGGATTCGTGTCATTCTTTTTGCTCCCATTTTGATGCTTTCGACAAGGCTTCCTGCGATCTTTCCGGGCAGGGCCCGGGGGCTACAACTCCGTGAATCTTTCGGTCAACTGGGCCAGCGTGCTCTTGACCGCGTTCTCGAGCATCGCTGTCATTCCTTCCTCGGCGATCTTCTGTTCCAGCACGCCGCAAAACCGCGCGATGTCCTCGGCGTTCATCACCGCCAGCGATCCGCGCATCCGGTGCAGGGTCGCGACGGCCGCGGGCGCGTCGCGCGCGGCCAGGGCCGCCCGCATCGACGCCATGTCCTCGCGCATGGTGGTATTGAAGGCCGCGCGCAAATGGCTGTCGAAGAGCTCCTTGGGCTTGGTCGGCGGCGGCGGTCCGGCGAATTTGGAGCCGATGATTCTCGCGCAGGCGGTGCTCAGCGCATCATGCAGCGTGCGCAGGTCCACCGGCTTCACCACCCATGCGTTCAGGCCGGCGGCGAAACCGGCATCCCGTTGCGTCTGCAGCGCGTCGGCCGTCAAGCCGATGATCGGCGCATTGGTGCTGCGGGCGCGCAACGTGCGCACCAGTTCATAGCCGTTCATCAACGGCATGTTCATGTCCGTGATCAGCACGTCGAATTCGTCAGCGCTCCAGCGCGCCAGCGTCTCCACGCCGTCCGCGCACAGCGTGACCTCGCAGCCCAGCTCCTCAAGCTGGCGCACCAGCAGATTCCGGTTGACCGGATTGTCCTCGGCCACCAGCACCCGCAGCCCCAGCCGCCGCAAACCAGCGTCCGGCCGGTATTCGGACCCGCCATGGCCATCGTCCCCGTCCGCTTCGGTTGCAGGCAGCTCGGCCGACGGCCGCTCGCGCTGCGCCAGCGCGACCGCTTCAACGATGCTGTGCCGCAGATGGCTGGTGACATGTATTTCGGACAGGCTCCATTGCGGCTTGTCCGGTCCGTCTGGAATGCACGATACCCGCGGCCCATTCCATTCGATCGGCGGCAGCCGCTCGGGCAGCAATTCCACCAGGATGCCGTCCCGCTTGGCGGGCACGCTGCTGCCGTGGATGGGCCGCGCGCTGGCGCCGGCCAGCACCAGCCACGCGCAAGTGTCCTGCGCCACGTCGGCGACCGGCGCGCGCACCCATACCGCGGGCGTGGGCGCGATTTCACCGCCACCGGCCAGGCGCGCGGCGTCCGCCGTCACCCGCAGCGGCAGCTGGAAGATGAACGTGCTGCCCCGGCCCGGACTGCTGTCCAGCGTGATGCTGCCCTGCATCAGCTCGCAAAGACTGTGGCAGATATAAAGCCCCAGCCCGGTACCGGGCATCGCATGGCCGGACGAACCATGGGCCTGGTAGAACGGCTGGAACAGCATCTGCTGCTGGCTCGCGGGTATGCCCAGGCCGGTGTCGGCGATACGCCATTCAAGCACGGCGCCGCCGTCCGCCTCGCCAGCCCTGACCAGGTCAATCCGCACCCAGCCGGCCTCGGTGAACTTGATGGCGTTGCTGACCAGGTTGTTCAGCACCTGCTTGATGCGCAGGGCGTCGCCGTGCGCATAGACCGGAATGTCCGTGGCGATGGTGGCGAAGAACTGCAGGCCCTTGGCGTCGGCGGTGGCCGCGTATGCCTGCATTACCTCCTCGGTGAGCGCGGCCGGATCCAGGCGCTGGTCCTTGAGCGTCATCTGCCGCGATTCGATCTTGGAGACGTCCAGGATATCGTTGATCACGTTGAGCAGGCCGGCGGACGAGGTCTGTATGGTGCGCAGATAGCCGCGCTGCAGATTGGTCAGCGGCGTGAGGCCAAGCAATTCCACCGTGCCCAGCGTGCCGTAGAGCGGCGTGCGGATCTCATGGCTCATGGTGGCCAGGAACACCGTCTTGCCCGCGTTGGCATCGTCGGCGGCGCGCTTGGCCTGCGCCAGCGCGGCCTGCACGCGCTTGTGGTCGCTGATATCGCTGAAGGTGGCAAGAATGACCTCCTCGCCCCGGTAGGTCAGGCGCGAAGCGATGAAGCTCAGGTGCCGGCCATTGATCTCGACATCGCTGACAGCGCCATCCGGCGCCAGGGCCAGCTGCCTGACGATTTCCACGTCCCCCAGCCATTGCTCCGCCAGCTGGTTCTTGGCGACGACCTGCTGGTCGGAAATGCGCAGCGCGCAGACGGCAACGCGAGCCGCGTCGATCACGGCGCGGTTGAAGGATTCGCTTTCGACCACCCGTTCGTGACTGGCCTGGGCCGGCCGCACCACCAGGTTCCGATGGCGCCGATACAGCACAATGCTGCCAACCACGCAGAGCAGCAGCAAGCCGACAAACGAAAGCGGCTGCCAGCGTGCGGCCTCGAAGAACCGATCATAGGGAACCAGATAGCCCGCCGCCCAGCCATCCTGGCACCAGGTGTCGATCAGCACCCCTTCCCGCCCAAAGCGCACATTGCTGTCCACCTCTTCCAGCGCGCCATGCTCGTGGGGGCCGTCGGACGCGGGAGCGAGGCCGGGCGTGGTGCCCAGGTACTGGAAATAGGTCCGGCCATATGCGGCGTCGCCGTTGTACACGTCGCGCATTTCGAAAAACGTGGCCAGCACCAGATTGCGCTTGGGAGTCTCGGGTGCCCACAAGGCATCCGGCAGTTCAATCGCGCTGTAGATGATGTAGCCGATCCGGTCCTGCCCGCTGCCCGGCAGGTTGACGTTGATCCATCGCAGCCCGCTGGGGCTGACTTTCGCCGTCTGGGTATAGATCAATTCCCGCACCCGGTTCGCCGACAGCGGACAGCGCCACCAGCGATGCACATCATCCGTCATGGAATCCTCGGAGCAGGGCACGGAGATGCTGAGAGGGCTGTTCAGGTCGAGCAGGAACACCTGCATCCCGGGCTGCTGCCAGGGACTGCGGTAGGACCCGTAGAGGTTCGACAGACCGGCCGCCACGGTCTGCAACCGCCGGCTGTAGTCGCCGCCAGTGGCCGAATCGTTGCGGCTGACCTTGATGATGTACGGCATCGCCAGGCTCCCGCTCTGGCCTTCGTAGGTATAGGTGCTGGCGTCGCTGTCGATCAGCTCGAACGATGCGGGGCCGCCCTGCGCCAAGGTCAGGCTCAGCCGGGTGGCTTCATTCTTGATGGCGCGGGCCAGGAAAGACTCCTGCCCGTGCAGGTTGTAGGCCAGCTTCTGGAAGTGCTGCCGCGCATCCGTGCTGGCGACGTTGATCAGGCTGCTGATCATCCAGTAGCACAGGGCCAGCATGATGATGGCCAGGATCAGCGTGACGATGAACAGGACCTGCATGCGCAGCGAAACCCGCGCCAGGTCGCCGATGGAGGCGATGCGCGAATGCCGGGAGGTGGCGCGGATCATCGGGAGACGATGGGATTCCGTTTCAGGAAGCCCAGCAATAATTCCGGGGTCAGCGCGCGGGATATCAGGAAACCTTGCGCCATATCGCACTGCAGTTTCTTCAACAAGGCCAGTTGCTCCCAGGTTTCGACGCCTTCGGCCACCACGTTCAGGGCCAAGCGCCGGCCCAGCGAGACGATACTCTCGACGGCGGCCTGGGCACCTTCATCTGCCGTACAGCGGCTGATCAGGGAACGGTCGATCTTGAGTTCGGTGAAGGGCGTGGAGACCAGGTTGAACACCGAGCTGTAACCCTGGCCGGAATCATCCTGGGCCAGGCCGAATCCCTTCATGCGCAGGCGGCAGGCGCCCGCGTAATAGTCGCTTATCGCATCCGTGGTCGAACCCTCGGTCAGTTCAAAGCAGATGTCCTGCGGGGTGCCGCCCAGGCGCATGACATGGTCGTACAGACGATCCGGCAGGTCGGCATTCTGCAACAGGTGCGTCGGCAGATTGACCGACACCTCCATCCGGAAATCATGCTGCTGCCACACATGCTGAGCGGTAATGGTCTGTGCGAGCATCGACAATAGCAGCTCATCTTCCAGCTCGTCCAGTATCAGGGCTGGCAGGAACTGGCCAGGCAGCAGCACGCTGCCATCGGGCAACACCCAGCGCACCAGCGCCTCCGCCGCCCTCACCGAGCCGTCGGCGATGCGCATCTTCGGCTGGAACCAAGCGCGCACCTCGCCCGAGGCCAGCGCATGCTGCAACGCGGAACGATCGAACACCTGGCCCGACACCAGCGACTCGGCCTTCAGCCGCGAGGCTGCCTTCAACTTGGCCACCAGCGCGATGATGGCTTGCGGCTGGGCGGGCTTGGACAACTGATCGATGACCCGCATGCCCAAGGTCTTCGCGACCAGGCTGGCGCCGGAGATGAGGCGCTTGGGAGACGAGCTGATCACCGCCAGCAAGGGCGGCGCCTCGTAGGTGGACAAGCGCTGAATCAGCTGGACGCCGTCCAGCTCGGGCATGAGCAGATCGCTCAGGACCAGGTCATAGCGCTGCTGCTCCAGCAGGCTCAAGGCGTGACAGCCGTTCTCGGCCGTATCCACCTGCGCGATGCCAGCCTGTATGAACAGGCTTTTCAGATATTCGCGTTGCAATAGCTGATCATCGACGATCAAGACGCGATAAGACAGCATGATTCGTAATCTCCTTGGGACGCTGCTACCCGTGGGAGCGAAACAGGCCCGGCAGGACAGGCGCACACGCGTCGGCGGTCAGCAAGGGAGTGATTAGAGCGGGATGCCACGCCAAGGAATATCAGACGTTTCCGAATTGATTCTCTCATTCACCCATGGGTGCTCCGGGAGGGTTTTAGGAACCGTCTGATTCCCGGATCCGTTGTCGCGTTCGGACAATGCCGTATCCCGTCTGTTTCCCTTCGCCCCGTGACTCATTTCGCTTTCCTGCATACCCTGCATGTGCACGCCCAGCACATCGACCGCGCCGCACGCCTGGCGGCCAGCATTCGGGATTCCGTTTCCGCCATCTGCTTCTATGCCGAAACCCAGGCCAGCCTGTACGCGCGCGCCGGCGCGCCGGGCCGGCACTATCTGCTGGTCGAGGGCGAATCGGCCTGGCTGCAGCGCTTCTTCGCGATACCGCACTGTCCGCAGGTGTCCGGCGTGGTCGCGCTGGTGAACGACGACGCCGGTCCGGCCGACCTTGCCAGGCTCATGCTGGCCGACGCTGACATCTGCCTGCAGGGCTCGGCGCATCCTCGGGTGATCCTGGCCGCCCTGTCGGCGCTGGCGCGCATGGAACGCCGCCTGCTCGTCGCCAGCGGCGGCGCGCCAACCCATGACGCGACGGAATACGGGCACGCTCCGCGAAGCGCACACTGACTCCAGGCGCGTCGTGATCCTACCGTCTGTCGACGTGGACGATGCCGCGCACCGGGCGCCGCGCCGCGCGCACGATCGTCAGTCCGCTGGACGAACCGCGCCGGCGGCGTCACACTGACCGCCTGCCACGGAGCCCCTTCATGTCCACCGCCACCCTGCTGCTGTTCATCCTGGCCTCGGCCGTCGCCATCGTCACCCCCGGCCCCACCGTGCTGCTGGCCATGAGCAACGGCTCGCGCCACGGCGTGCGCGTCGCCTGCTGGGGCATGGCCGGCGCGGTGCTGGCGGACATGATCCTGGTAGGCGCGGTGGCCTCCGGCCTGGGCGTGCTGCTGGCGGCGTCCGAGGTCGCCTTCCAGGCGGTCAAATGGGTTGGCGCGGCCTACCTGGCCTGGCTGGGCTGGAAGATGCTGCGCTCGGACGCCGCCTTCGTCATGCCGGCCGACGATACCGGCGCGCGCCATGCCAGCGGCTTCAAGCTGGGCTTGCGCAGCTTCATGGTGGCGCTGACCAATCCGAAGGCGCTGCTGTTCATGTCCGCCTTCCTGCCGCAATTCATCAATCCCGCCGCGCCGCTGTTCGCCCAGTACGCCACCCTGGCCGCCGTGCTGGCGCTGATGAACGTCGCGACCATGCTGGCCTACGCCACGCTGGGCGCGCAGCTGGTGCGCGCCTTCCGCGGCGCCGGCCTGCGCTGGATGAACCGCGTCTGCGGCAGCCTGATGATGGGCCTGGCCGCCACGCTGGCGCTGTATCGGCGCGGGGCGCAGTGAGGTTCGCTGCCGAAAGAGGGCCAAATTGGTCACGCTGCGCCTGATCCTGACAAGGCGCGCGCGGTAGATTCAAGGAAACGCGGCACTTGCCGACATTTCCAGTGAATTGACATAGTCCCAAATCGGGACCAAAATACCCGCCATGCGCATCATCGCCAAGAAGACGCTGCTCACGTTCATCGAACGTCATGCTGAAGCCGAACAAGCGCTGCTGGCATGGCACGCCGAAGCCGCGCAAGCAACCTGGACCAGGCCCCAAGACATCAAGGACCAATACGCGTCGGCGAGTTTCGTGGGCAAGAACAGGGTGGTGTTCAACATCAAGGGCAATACCTACCGCGTGATCGTCGCGATCGCGTACCGAATCGGCGTCGTCTACGTGAAGTTCGTCGGCACGCATACTGAATACGACAAGATAGACGTCACAACCGTGGACATGGGATGACAAGCATGGACATTCATCCGATCCGGACCAAGCAGGATTACGCTGCCGCCCTGAAGGTGGCCTCCGCGCTCGTGGACGCCGATCCGGCGCCAGGCACGGAAGCGGGCGACAAACTGGACGTGCTTTCGATCCTGATCGAGCGCTACGAGGTCGATCACTTCCCGCTGAAAGCGCCCAGCCCGATCGAGGCGATCAAGTTCCGCATGGAACAGGCCGGCCTGTCGGTCGGAGACATGAAGCCCTACATCGGCAACAGCAACCGCGTCTATGAAGTGCTGAACGGCCGCCGGGAACTGAGTCTGGCGATGATCCGCAGGCTGCATGATGGGCTGCATATACCGGCAGACGTGCTGATCGGTTCCGCCTGAACCTGGCCGGACGGCTATGGCCAACACTGCAACGCGATTCATTCCCAAGCGCTGACCCGCCACTCGGCCCGCCTGCCTGCGCCGAGCCCCCCGACCCGGTAAAATACCGCCCCCTGCCCCGCCGCGCTAAAATTGCGCACTATTTGATCATCGGCGCCGGCAGCGTCCACCGAGGTATCCCATGTCTTCCCCCAAAGTCGGCTTCGTCAGCCTGGGCTGTCCGAAAGCCCTGGTCGACTCCGAACGCATCCTGACCCAGCTCCGCACCGAAGGGTACGAAGTCACGCCCGAGTACAACGACGCGGATGTCGTGGTCGTCAACACCTGCGGCTTCATCGACAGCGCCAAGGCCGAATCGCTGGAAGCCATCGGCGAGGCGCTGGCCGAGAACGGCAAGGTCATCGTCACCGGCTGCATGGGCGTGGAAGAGTCCGTGATCCGCAACGTGCACCCCAGCGTGCTGGCCGTGACCGGACCGCAGCAATATGAAGAAGTGGTGCGCGCCGTGCACAATGCCGCGCCGCCCAAGAAAGACCACAATCCCTACCTGGACCTGGTGCCACCGCAAGGCGTCAAGCTCACGCCGCGCCACTATGCCTACCTGAAGATATCCGAAGGCTGCAATCATCGTTGCAGCTTCTGCATCATCCCGTCGATGCGCGGCGACCTGGTCAGCCGTCCGGTGGGCGACGTGCTCAGCGAGGCCGAGCGCCTGGTCAAGGCCGGCGTGAAGGAACTGCTGGTGATCTCGCAGGACACCAGCGCCTATGGCGTGGACATGAAGTTCCGCAGCGGCTTCTGGAACGGCCGCCCGGTCAAGACCCGCATGACCGAGCTCTGTACGGCCTTGTCCGAAATGGGCGTCTGGACGCGCCTGCACTATGTGTATCCCTACCCGCACGTCGACGAGATCATTCCGCTGATGGCCGAAGGCAAGGTGCTGCCGTACCTGGACATTCCGTTCCAGCACGCCAGCCCGCGCATCCTGAAGGCCATGAAGCGTCCGGCCTTCGAGGACAAGACGCTGGCGCGCGTGAAGCGCTGGCGCGAGGAATGCCCGGACCTGACCATCCGCTCGACCTTCATCGTCGGCTTCCCCGGCGAGACCGAGGAAGACTTCCAGTACCTGCTGGACTGGATGCAGGAAGCCCAGCTCGACCGCGTCGGCTGTTTCCAGTATTCGCCGGTGGAAGGCGCGCCGGCGAACCTGCTGGACAACCCCGTGCCGGACGAGGTCAAGCAGGAACGCTGGGAACGCTTCATGGAACAGCAGCAGGCCATCTCCGCCAGCCGCCTGCAGGCCAAGGTCGGCCGCGAGATCGACGTGCTGATCGATGAAGTCGACGAGGACGGCGCCGTGGGCCGCAGCAGCGCCGACGCGCCCGAGATCGACGGCTGCGTCTACGTCAGCTCGGACGAACCGCTCAAGCCCGGCGATCTGGTGCGCACGCGCGTCACCGACGCCGATGAGTACGACCTCTGGGCCGACAAGCTGTAAGCATGCACGCGGGCCACGGCATCCGCTTGCGGCGCCGTGGCCGCGCCTGTCGGCCCTGGCGCGCGTGCCGCGACATGAGCGGCGGCAGCGCTTCCGCCCTCAGCCTTCCAACGCCTTCAATCCGGCCACGCCGCCGATGATCAGCGCGATGCAGGCCAGCCGCGCCAGCGACGCCGATTCCCCGAACAGCGCGATGCCCAGCACGGCGATGCCGGTCGCGCCGATGCCGGTCCAGACCGCATAGGCCGTGCCCGCCGGCAGCTGCCGCAGCGCCAGCGTCAGCAGGAACACACTGCCCAACGCCGCCGCCACGCCCAGCACGCCGGGCCACAGCCGCGTCCAGCCTTGCGCGTACTTCAAGGCCAGCGCCATCACGATTTCCGCCGCGCTCGCGGCGATCAACAACCACCAGGCCATCGCGGCCTCCTGTGCAGACTTCGGACCGCCCAGCTTACGGGCTATAGTGGGCTCGGAACAGTACGCACTTTCTGGTAACGATGGACACGCCCTCAACGCCCGCGCCGACCGCCGACGTCTTCAACGCCGCCTGCCCCTCCCGCCACGCGCTCGAACTGATCTCCGGCAAGTGGGTGCCGCTGCTGCTGCCGGCGCTGGCCGACGGCCCCCTGCGCAACGGCGAATTGCTGCGCCGGCTCGACGGCATCTCGCAGAAGGTGTTGACGCAGACCCTGCGCGATCTCGAGCGCCACGGACTGCTGCTGCGCGAGGATCTGCGCACGGTGCCGCCGCACGTGCGCTACCGCCTGAGCGAACTGGGCCGCTCGCTCAACGTCGCGCTGCTGGCGCTGGATCGCTGGGCCGAGACCCATCACCAGGAATTGCAGGCCGCGGCAGGCAGGCACGACGCCCGGCAGGCGGCGGGACCAGACCGCCCCGCCCCCGGCTGAAGCGTCGCGCGACCTTGCGTAAACTATCGCTTTTCCGGACAGAACAATGAAGAATCTCTGCGTCTATTGCGGTTCGAATCCCGGCAACCGCCCCGACTACATCGAACAGGCCCGCGCGCTGGCGCGCGAGCTGATCAAGCGCGACATCGGCCTGGTCTACGGCGGCTCGGTGGTCGGCATCATGGGCGAGGTCGCCAATGAAGTGCTGGCCGGCGGCGGCCGCGTGATCGGCGTGATCCCCGAATTGCTGCTCAAGAAAGAGCACGCGCATCGCGGCCTGACCGAGCTGCACCTGGTGCAGACCATGCACGAGCGCAAGGCCATGATGATCGACAAGGCCGACGGCTTCATCGCCCTGCCCGGCGGCGCCGGCACGCTGGAGGAGTTCTTCGAGGTCTGGACCTGGGCCCAGCTGAACATGCACGAGAAGCCCTGCGGCCTGCTCAACGTGGCCGGCTACTACGACGCCATGCTCCGGTTCCTGGACCATGCCGTGGCCGAATCCTTCATCCGCCCCCAGCACCGCGACATGCTGGTGGTCGAGCAGGACCCCGTCGCGCTGCTGGACCGCTACGCCGCCTACCGGGCGCCGGTTGTCTCGAAGTGGTTCGAACCGGTCAAGGCCGCCTGAGGCGGCCGGACCAGGCGGTCCCGCCATCACCGACATGGAGACCCACGCAATGACCCATGCTCCGCAGCCCCAGCCCAGCACGGAATCCGTCCTGCGCGACTACTTCCATGCCAAGGACGAGAACCGCCCGCTGTACATGGCCCGCGCATTCGCGCCCGACGCCGTGCTGAAGATGGCGCTGCGCACGCAGGCCATCGCGTTTCCGCCCGAATCGCACGGCCTGGCCGCCATCACCGACACGCTGGTGCGCAAATTCGGCCAGACCTACGACAACGTCTTCACGTTCTACCTGTCGCGCCCCGAGGCCGGCCAGCGGCTGTCCGAGTACCGCTGCGACTGGCTGGTCGGCATGACCGAAAAGGCCGGCGGCGCCGTGCGCGTCGGCTGTGGCCGCTACGACTGGAACTTCCAGGCCGAGCCCTATCGCGCCGAGCGCCTGACCATCACCATCGAGACCATGGTCACGCTGCCGCCGGACGACGCCGGCGCGGTCTTCGGCTGGCTGACGGCGCTGGATTATCCCTGGACCGACGCGCGCCGCGCGGTCGCCGGCGCGCCGCCGCTGGAAGCGCTGGCGCCGGTCGCGCACTATCTGCTACACCCCAACGGCCAGTAGCCCCGCGCCTGGCTGGCACCGGATCCGATTCTTGAAATACGACTTCGCCGCCTTCGACTTCGATGGAACCCTGGCAGACACCATGCCCTGGTTCAACTCCGTCCTGAACACCGTGGCCGAGAAATACGGCTTTCGCCAGATCGACGCGACCGAGCGCGAACAGCTGCGCCACCGCGACCCGATGGCGATCCTGAAGTACCTGGGCATTCCTCTGTGGAAGCTGCCCGCCATCATGACCCACATGCGCGAGCTGATGCGCGACATCGACCCATCCGTGCATCTGTTCGACGGCATGGTCGATGTACTGGCCACGCTCAAGGCCGCCGGCCTGCGGCTGGCGGTGGTCAGCTCGAATTCGATCGAGAACGTGCAGCGCGTGCTCGGGCCGCACGCGGCCGCGCTGTTCGACGACTACGAATGTGGTACGGACCTGTTCGGCAAGGCGGCCAAGATCGACCGCCTGCTGCAACGGCACCGGATCGCCCCGGAACGCTTCCTGCTGGTGGGCGACGAAATCCGCGACATCGAAGCGGCGCGCAAGGCCGGCGTGCGGGTCGCCTCGGTGGGCTGGGGCTACAACCACGTCGACGCGCTGCGCGAACGCCAGCCCGATGAACTGCTGCTGACCGTGGCGGAACTGCCCGCCGTCCTGACCTGACCCTTGCCCTTCACGTCATCATGCGCCTCGATCCCGATCACCTCGTCACCGACCCCGACGCCCTGCAAGCGCTGTACGGCGAACCCGGCGAAGCCTCGCTGAAGAAGGAAGTGGACCACGTCCACCCGCATTACCGCGCCTTCATCGAGGCCTCGCCCTTCGCCATGCTGGCCACGGCGGGACCGGACGGCCTGGACGCCTCGCCGCGCGGCGACCCGGCCGGATTCGTCGTGGTCGAGGACGAGAAAACCCTGCTGCTGCCCGACCGGCGCGGCAACAACCGCATCGACAGCCTGCGCAACATCCTGGCCGACCCACGCGTCGCCCTGCTGTTCCTGGTGCCGGGCGTGGGCGAGACGCTGCGCGTCAACGGCCTGGGCCGCATCAGCACCGATCCAGCGCTGCTGGAGCGCTTCGGCATGGACGGCAAGCTGCCGCGCTCGGTGCTGGTGGTCGAGGTGCAGACGGTGTATTTCCAGTGTTCGCGCGCGCTGCTGCGCTCGCGCCTGTGGGACGCGTCCACCCAGGTGCCGCGCAGCGCCCTGCCCAGCGCCGGCCGCATCCTGTCCGACCTGACGGCCGGCACCTTCGACGGCGTCGCCTACGACCGCGATTTTCCGGCGCGCGTGGCCAAGACGCTGTACTGAAACCCGGGCGCGGCCCGGCGCCCCCAACCTGGAGCCATGCATGGCCCGCAACGTGGAAATCAAGGCGCGCGTCGACAGCCTGGCCGCCATCGAGCCGATCGCGGCGGCGCTGTCGGGCCAGCCGCCCCAGGCCGTCGCCCAGGACGACACTTTCTTCGCCTGCGCCCAAGGCAGGTTGAAGCTGCGCGCCTTCGCCGACGGCCATGGCGAGCTGATCTTCTACCGCCGCGCCGACGACACCGGCCCGAAGGAAAGCTTCTATGTGATCTCGCCCACGGCATCGCCCGACACGCTGCGCGAGACGCTGCTGCTGGCCTATGGCGTCATCGGCCGGGTGCGCAAGCAGCGGTGCGTCTATATGGCCGGACGCACCCGCATCCATCTGGACCGCGTCGAAGGGCTGGGGGAATTCCTGGAACTGGAAGTGGTGCTGCGGGAAGATGAAAGCGTGGAGACCGGCATGGCCGAGGCGCACAGCCTGCTGGCCAGCCTGGGCGTGAAGCCCGCGCAACTGCTGTCCGGCGCCTACCTGGACCTGCTGGCCGCGCAGGCCCGGTGAAATCGGCGCGCCTCAGGCCGGCTGCCAGCCCCGCACGAACACATCCACCGGCTGGCGCTTGCCGCCGGCCTTCTGCAACTCCAGCAAGCGCAGCGCGCCTTCGCCGGTGGCGATGTCGATGCCATCCGCATCGGCGCGCAGCACGCTGCCGGGAACCGCGCCCGCCGGCGCGGGAACGGATTCGGCGCGCCAGATCTTCACCGGATCGTCCAGGCCGGGCAGGCGGATATTGGCGCCTGGCACCGGATTGAACGCCCGCACGCGGCGGGCCAGCAGGCTCGCCGGCTGCGCGCAGTCCAGCGCGGCCTCGGCCTTGTCCAGCTTGGCGGCGTAGGTCACGCCTGCCTCGGGCTGCTTGCGGGCCGGCAGGCCGTCGGCGGCCAGCGCCCGCAGCGCCGCCACGATGGCCTCGCCACCGGCCTCGGCCAGCGCGTCGTGCAACTGCGCGGCATTGGTCTCGGCGCCGATCGGCACTACGCGTTCCAGCAGCATGTCGCCCGTGTCCAGGCCCGCGTCCATCTGCATGATGGTCACGCCGGTCTGCGCGTCGCCGGCCTCGATGGCGCGCTGGATAGGCGCCGCGCCGCGCCAGCGCGGCAGGAGGCTGGCATGGATGTTCAGGCAGCCCAGGCGCGGCAGGTCCAGCACCCATTGCGGCAGGATCAGGCCGTAGGCGGCCACCACCATCACATCGGGCGCGATGGCGCGCAGCTGCGCCTGCGCCTCGGCGGCCTCGTCAGGATAACGGCCGTCGAGTCGCAGGCTGCGCGGCTGGGCCACGGCGATGCCGGCGTCCAGCGCGGCCTGCTTGACCGGGCTGGGCGTGAGTTTCAGGCCGCGACCGGCGGGCCGGTCGGGCTGGGTCAGAACCAGGGGAATGTCATGGCCGGCCGCCCGCAACGCGTCAAAGGCGATGCGAGCGAACTCCGGCGTGCCGGCGAATACGAGACGCATGGGAAGGGACCAGGAAAGGAAAACGGGGAATCAGGCGCGCTCGGCTTCGCGCTCGGCCTTCTTCAGCTTGGTCTTGATGCGGTTCTGCTTGAGGTTCGACAGGTATTCCACGAACACCTTGCCGTCCAGGTGGTCCAGCTCGTGCTGCACACAGACCGCGAGCAGGCCGTCTGCCTCGAACTCGAAGGGCTTGCCGTCGATGTCCAGCGCCTTGCAGCGGATGCTGGCGGCGCGCTCGACTTCATCGTAGATGCCCGGCACCGACAGGCAGCCTTCTTCGTAGATCTTGTAGTCGTCGCTGCGCCAGGTGATCTCGGGATTGATCAGCGTCAGCAGCTGGTTGCCGTCTTCGGACACGTCGATCACGACCAGGCGCTCATGCACGTCCACCTGCGTGGCGGCCAGGCCCACGCCGGGCGCATCGTACATGGTCTCGGCCATGTCGCGGGCCAGCTGGCGGATGCGCTCGTCGACCTCGGCCACGGGCTTGGCTTTCTTGTGCAAGCGCGGGTCCGGGTAGCGAAGGATGGGAAGTAAAGCCATGAAGAAAGATCGCCAATGATTGATTGCTTTGACATGAGTTTAATTCATTAGAGTATTGATTTCTAATAGTTTTCGGCTAACGCAGCGTTCGCTTTGGCTTCGGCCCCGTTTTCAGCGCAAGGGCGGTGCGCGATTCGATCCACCCCCGGCCGGCGGGCCGCGCCGCGCCATGCGACACTCTGGCCCCATCCTCGCCCGCAATCCGCATCCGCCCTGCCCATGCCCCTGACCCAAACCGCTGCCGAACTGTCCGCCTGGCTGCGCCTGTCCCTGGAGCCGAACGTCGGCCCGGCCACCGCCTGCACGCTGCTCAGCGCGCTGGGCCTGCCCGAGCAGATCTACGCGCGGCGGGCCACGGCGCTGGCGCGCCACCTGCCCGAGGCGCTGGCGCGCCAACTGGCCGCGCCCATGCCGGCGGACATGCAGGCGCAGGTGGAACGCAGCCTGGAATGGGCCGAGGCGCCGGACCACCACATCCTGACGCTGGCCGATCCCGGCTATCCGCAAAGCCTGCTGACCATTTCCGATCCGCCCATCCTGCTGATGGTCACGGGCAAGCCGGCCTTCCTGCAAGGCCCGGCGCTGGCCGTGGTGGGCGCGCGCAGCGCCACGCCCGGCGGCCAGGAAAACGCGCGCGCCTTCGCCCGCCATCTGGCATCGCATGGCTGGCGCGTGGTCAGCGGACTGGCCCTGGGCATCGACGCCGCCGCGCACGAAGGCGCGCTGGACGCGGGCGCGCAGGGCGGCGGCACCGTCGCCGTGATGGGCACGGGCATCGACCGCATCTATCCGGCCCGCCACCGCGAACTCGCGCACCGCATCGCCGCGCATGGCGCGCTGGTGTCCGAGCTGCCGCTGGGCGCGGGCGCACTGCCGCAGCACTTTCCCAAGCGCAACCGTATCGTGGCCGGCCTGGCGCGCGGCGTGCTGGTGGTGGAAGCCGCCAGGCAAAGCGGCTCGCTCATCACCGCGCGCCTGGCCGGCGAATGCGGCCGCGAGGTCTTCGCCATTCCGGGCTCCATCCATTCGCCGCTGTCGCGCGGCTGCCATGCGCTGATCCGCCAGGGCGCGAAGCTGGTGGAGACGGCGCAGGACATCACCGACGAGCTGGGCGGCTCGCCGCTGCCGTCGCGCCCGGCCTCGCGCGCATCGGCGGCCCCGCCGCTGCCCGCCCATCCCGTGCTGGAAGCGATGGGCTTCGATCCGCTGCACCTGGACGCCATCCAGGCCCGCAGCGGCCTGGACATCGCGGACCTGCAAACGCAGCTGGTCGAGCTGGAACTGGCGTCGCGCGTCGCGCGGCTCGACGACGGACGCTACCAGCGCTTGAAGTAAGGCCGCGCGGCACCACGCATGCGCCGCCGCCCGGCAGACCTGCCGCGCACGCGGCCCGGCGCGGAAAATCCGCGCCATGCCCGCACCATGCCAGCCCGCAGGAAACAGCCTGACCGCGCGGCATCAGCGGCATTTAGCGGGGCCGGACCATGCCGGTTTCATGCGCGGTAATATGGTCCCGGGCCGCGCTGGCCCTTACCGATACAGGAAGAGACATGGCTTTGCCCTCCCGCGTCAAGATCGTCGAAGTATCGCCTCGCGACGGTCTGCAGAATGAAAAGGAATTCGTGCCCACCGACGTCAAGGTGGAGCTGATCGACCGCCTGGCCGCCGCCGGCTTTCCCAATGTCGAGGCGGCTTCCTTCGTCTCGCCCAAGTGGGTGCCGCAGATGGCCGACGGCGCCGAGGTGATGACGCGCATCGCGCGCCGCCCCGGCACGATCTACTCGGTGCTGACGCCCAACATGAAGGGCTTCGAGGGCGCGCTGGCTGCCCGCGCGGACGAAATCGTGATCTTCGGCGCGGCCAGCGAGGCCTTCTCGCAGAAGAACATCAACTGTTCGATCGCCGAATCCATCGCCCGCTTCGAGCCCGTGGCCGAAGCGGCGCGCGCGGCCGGCATCCGCGTGCGCGGCAGCATCAGCTGCGCGCTGGGCTGCCCCTACCAGGGCGAGGTCGCGCCGGAAGCCGTGGTCGATGTGGCGCGGCGCTACCTGGCCATGGGCGTGGACGAGATCGACGTGGCCGACACCATCGGCGTGGGCACGCCGCGACGCGTGCGCGAGGTCATGGACGCGGTGACGCGGGTGGTGGATCCGGCCCGCGTGTCCGGCCATTTCCACGACACCTACGGGCAGGCGCTGGCCAATATCCTGGCCGCGCTGGAAACCGGCATCTCGATCTTCCACACCTCGGTGGCAGGCCTGGGCGGCTGCCCCTACGCCAAGGGCGCGACCGGCAACGTGGCCACCGAGGACGTGCTCTACATGCTGCGCGGCCTGGACATCGACACCGGCGTGGACTTCGACGCCGTGGTGGACATCGGCCAGTGGATGGCCGGCCATCTGAACCGCAAGGGATCCAGCCGCGCCGGCAACGCCATCGCGGCCAAGCGCGCCGCATGAGCGTGAACGCAAGCGCGCCGACCGCCGAGGAACGCGCCGCGCTGCTGCGCGATATCGGGCCCCTGCCCTTGTCGGGCCAGGCCTGGCCCGACTGGGTCCGCATCCTGTCCTGGGTGATCCTGGCGGTGCTGGGCGTGCAGGCGGTCACCTCCGCCATCGGCGCGCCGGACGCGCTCGAGGCGCTGCCCGCCGTGCTGGCCGGCCTGTGCTTCGCCGCGCTGCTGTTCGTGGCCTGGCACATGCAGACCTCGATCACCACCATCGACGAGCGCGGCCTGCGCCAGAGCTGGTACCGACGCCGCGAAGTGGCCTGGGAAGACGTGCGCCAGGCGCGCTTCGTGCCCATGCTGTTTTCCAAGCGGCTGGTGATCTTCACGCACAGCGGCCGGCCGGTGATCTTCCAGGGCGGCACGCGCGAGCTGCGCGCGGCGTTCGTCAAGATTGCTAGAGTGTATTGATCCTCCCCCCCGAAGCGCTGCGCGCTTCCCCCCCAGGGGGGCGCAGCTACGGACCGGCGGAGCCGGATCCGTGCTGCCCCGATGGTGGGGCGCTGGTGGCTTGCGTAGGGAATGGCTCGATTGGGGGGCTCTGGTGGCGTGCGGAGGGGATGGCTCGATTGGGCGTTGCCTGACTCAGATGTTCATTTCCGCGTGGGAAACCGATCAGGTCAAAAAAAACGGCCTCATGTTTTGCATGAGGCCGGTTTTTGTCTTGCGGATTTGCCGTGGCGGGCTAGCGGATCGGCAGTGCGTACATGAGGCCGCCTTGCGTCCATTGCGCGTTCAGGCCGCGCTGGATTTTCAGCGGGCTGCCCTGGCCGACGTGGCGTTCGAAGCTTTCACCGTAATTGCCCACCTGCTTGACGATCTGGTAGGCCCATTTTTCGTCCAGCCCCAGGTTGGCGCCGCTGCCGGCGGTGACGCCGAGGATGCGCTTGATGTTGGGGTTGGCGCTGTTCTTGGCCAGGTCGTCCACGTTCTTGGAGGTGATGCCGTATTCCTCGGCCTCGATCATGGCGGACAGCGACCAGCGCACGATGTTGAGCCAGGCGTCGTCGCCCTGGCGCACGAAGGGGCCCAGCGGTTCCTTGGAGATGATCTCGGGCAGCACCACGTAATCGTCCGGATTCTGCAGCTTGGAGATGCGGATCGAAGCCAGGCCCGAGGCGTCGGTGGAGAACACGTCGCAACGGCCGGCCGCGAAGGCGTTGACCACTTCGTTGAAGGTCTCGATGACGACCGGCTTGTAGGTGACGTGATTGGCGCGCGCCCAGTCGGCCAGCGTGTTCTCGTTGGACGTGCCGGTCTGCAGGCAGATAGTGGCGCCGTTGATGTCCTTGGCGCTCTTGACGCCCAGCGACTTGGGCACCAGGAAGCCCTGGCCGTCATAGAAGTTGATGCCGGCATGGATGATGCCCAACGCGGTGTCGCGCTGCTGCGTGACCGTGGTGTTGCGCGTCAGCACGTCCACCTCGCCCGATTGCAGGGCGGTGAAACGCTGCTGCGAATTGAGCGGCACCACCTTGATCTTGTCGGCGTCGCCGAACACCGCGGCGGCCACGGCGCGGCACAGGTCCACGTCCAGCCCTTGCCACTTGCCTTGCGCGTCGGGCGCGGAAAAGCCCGCGAAGCCCGTGGTCGTGCCGCAAGTCACGGCGCCGCGCTGGCGCACCACGTCCAGCGTGGCCGCTTGCGCGCCCTGTGCCGCGGCCGCCAAGAGCGCCGCGCCGATCAAGCCTTTTGCAATGTTCATGACCTGGATTCCTGTCCTGTTGATGCGAGGCGCGGAAACGCGCCAAGCCGCGAAGCTTATCGACATAAGGCGCCCGCAACAAATAACGGCCGCTTATTTAGGTATGCCTGCCACGCAGGAAGCGTGACAGGCGGGAACAAGAGTAAACCGTGGCGACGATCCGCCGCGCCGCGCGCGTTTGCGAAGGATCAGGCCGCCAGCGAAATCGACACCGGAGCGTTGGCCTCGCAGGCATCCAGCGCGCGGCCCAGCCGCACCATGCCCTCGGCGATCTGAGCCTCGTTCATGGTGGCGAAGGACATGCGCATGGCGTGCAGGTCGGCCCGCGCCGCGTCGGCGTAGAAGGCCTTGCCCGGCACGTACACGACTTCATGCTCGATGGCGTAGGGCAACAGCCGCGTGGCGTCGATCTCGCCGGTCAGGCGGGCCCAGAAGAACATGCCGCCCTCGGGCTTGCTGAAGCGCACGCGCCCGTCCAGCTCGCGCGACAGCGCCTCGGCCATCGCATCACAGCGCAGGCCGTAGGCGGCGCGGATGCGCGGCACATGCTCTTCGTAGCGACCGTTGGCCAGGTATTGCGCCACCACTTCCTGAATCCAGGCCGAGCAGGCCATGTCGTCGGCCGCCTTGGCGCTGACGCAGCGACCGCGGATCGCGGGCGGGGCCACCAGCCAGCCGATGCGCAGCCCCGGCGCCATGGTCTTGGACATGCTGGCCAGGTAGACGGCCCAGTGGCGGGCCTCGCCCTCGGCCAGCGCGGCGATGGGCGGCACGGCCTCGCCGGCGAAGCGCAGCTCGCTGTAGGGATCGTCCTCGACGATCAGGAAGCGATGCTTGACCGCCAGCTCCAGCAGTCGCAGACGGCGCGCGCGCGTCAGCGTCGCGCCACAGGGGTTCGAGAACGAGGCCACCACGCACACGATCTTGGGCTTGACGCGCGCGGCCAGCTCATCGAGCGCATCCACGTCGATGCCTTCCGGGCCGGACGGCACGGTGTGCACGGTGGCGCCGGTATAGCGCAGCGCCTGCACCGAATTCGGGAAAGCCGGCGTCTCGATGATGGCGTGGTCGCCCGGCTGCAGCATGACGCGCGTCAGCAGCGCCAGCGCCTGTTGCGAGCCGCCGGTGACGGCCAGCTCGGTGTCCGCGTCGCAGCGCAGGCCGCGCGCGGCCGACAGGCGCGCCAGCTCATGGCGCAGGCTGGCCTGGCCGTCGATGTTCGAATACTGCAGGCAGGCGCCCAGGCGCGCCATGACCTGGGACGAGGCCAGCGACAGGCCGTCCACATCGAACAGCTCGGGCGCCGGATAGCCGCCGGCCAGCGAGATCGTGCCCGGACGCATGGCGTAGGGCATGAGCGAGCGGATCGGCGAAGCGGGAGGATTCAGGAAGGGCGTGGCAAAGGCGTATTCGGGCGCTGCGCTGGACATGGCGGGACGATGGGCAGGAGGAAGGACCGTGTCGCCCGCGGGGCGGCGCCGGATAGCTTGAAACCTTGAGACATAAAGAAATGCCGATAAATTCTAAGCCTGCGAATTGCACAGGGTCAACGTCATGCCGCCCCTGTGTAGCGGAACCCGCCGCCACAGTCCTAAACTATGGGACATCGCATATTCCAGAGACCTGCATGACCGCCGCCGACACCATGGCCGGGCGCCTCGCCCAGATCCGACTACGCATCGCCCAGGCCTGCCAGCGCGCCGGCCGCGACCCCGGGGAAGTGACGCTGCTGCCCGTCAGCAAGACCTTCGGCGTCGACGCCATCCGCGCAGCCATGGCGCTGGGCCTGAACCGGTTCGGCGAGAACAAGACGCAGGAAATCCGCCAGAAGGCGGCCGCCCTGTCGGGGGAGGGGCTGCAATGGGTGCTGATCGGCCATCTGCAGACCAACAAGGCCAAGGACGCCGCGCGCGACGCCACCGAGGTGCAATCACTGGACCGCCTGGACCTGGCCGAGGCCCTGCACCGCCGGCTGGCGCAAGAAGGCCGCACGCTGGACGCGCTGGTGCAGGTCAAGACCTCCAGCGAGCCCAGCAAGTACGGCATGGCGCCGGAAGACGTGCCGGCCTTCCTGCGCCGCATCGCGTCCGACTTCCCCACGCTGCGCGTGCGCGGCCTGATGACGCTGGCCGTGAACTCGCCCGATCCCGCCGAGGTGCGCGCGTGCTTTCGCGCATTGCGCGAACTGCGCGACCGGCTGCGGCTGGACCTGCCCGCCGGCGTGTCGCTGGACCGGCTGTCGATGGGCATGAGCGGCGATTTCGAGCTGGCCATCGAGGAAGGCTCGACCGAGGTGCGCATCGGCACGGCCGTCTTCGGCGCCCGCAGCTATCCCGAGCCGCAATAGCCGGACCTCCTCGCGCGCGCCCGGGCGGCCGGATGCCGCGCCGCAGCGCCTGAAAAACCGCAACCATGCGCCGAAACGCGCAGGCATAATAGCGGCGCAAAACAGCGCGGCCGCGCCAAGCGGCGCCCGCCCGCGCATCCATATCGATCCCGCACGAGGAGACACCCCATGCACAAGCACGCGAAGCGCCTGTTGGCGCTGGCCGCCCTGTCCCTGGCCGCCACTGCTGCCAGCGCCCAATCCTGGCCCACCCAGCCGATCCGCTGGATCGTGCCCTACCCGGCCGGCGGCGGCGCCGACGTGGTCGCGCGCACGGTCGCCGGCGGCATGGAAAAACCGCTGGGCCAGACCATCGTGGTCGAGAACCGCCCCGGCGCGGCCACCATCATCGGCGCGACCGCCGTGTCCCAGGCCGAGCCGTCCGGCTACATGATCGGCACCGCCGATTCGGGCACGCTGGCCTTCAACCCCTCGCTGTACGCCAAGCTGTCCTACGACCCGTCCAAGTTCACCTACATCGGCGGCATCGCCAAGTTCCCGCTGCTGCTGGCGGTGAATGTGAACTCGCCGTACAAGTCGGTGGCCGACGTGATCGCGGCCGCCAAGAAAGAGCCCGGCAAGCTGACCGCCGCCTCGGCCGGCGCCGGCTCGCCCCACCATCTGGCGCTGGAGCTGTTCAAGCAGCGCACCGGCGCCGAGCTGCTGCACGTGCCCTACAAGGGCGCCGCGCCCGCCATCCAGGACCTGCTGGGCGGACAGGTGGACGTGATGTTCATCGATCTGGCCGCCGGCCTGCCCAACGTGAAGGCGGGCAAGCTACGCGTGCTGGCCGCGGCCACGCCCGCGCGCGTCGCCGTGCTGCCCGACGCGCCGACCATGGCCGAGCAGGGCGTGGCCAACTTCACCGCCTACGCCTGGCAGGGTCTGGTCGCGCCGGCCGGCGTGCCGGAGAACGTGGTCAAGAAGCTGTCGGCCGACCTGGACGCCACGCTCAAGACCCCGGCCGTGTCGCAGAAGATGATGGACATGGGCGTAATCCCCATGCCGCTGTCGGCGCAGGAATTCAGGGCCTATGCCGACCAGGAGCGCGCCGCCTGGGCGGACGTGATCAAGAAGGCCGGCATCAAGCTCGAATGAGCGCGCCGGCATGACACGGGACGCGGCCTTCGGGCCGCGTTTTTTTTCGTCCCGACGTTTTGATGAACTCTTGAGCTTGCTTCCGCCGCTTTCATGCGCTGGCTCTAATCGCCGCAACCATCGCACGATGCGCATCAATCAGGAGTCTTCATGAAAGCCCGCGTTTTCCTTTCCCTGGCCCTGGCCCTGCCGGCCGCGGCCCACAGTTTCACCGTGCAGATGATGCACGTCACGCCGGAAGGCATCGGCCAGCTTGCCGGCACCGTGGTGATCGAGGACAGCGCCGCCGGCGCGCGCCTGACGCCGGACCTGCGCGGCCTGCCGCCGGGTCCGCACGGCTTTCATCTGCACCAGAACGGCGACTGCGGCCCGACCGTGGTTGACGGCAAGGCTACGCCCGCCGGCGCGGCGGGCGGGCACTGGGATCCGGCCGGCCACGGACATCACCTGGGGCCTCAGCTGGGCCACGCCGTCGGCAAGGGCCACCAGGGCGACCTGCCCCGCCTGGAAGTTTCCGCCGATGGCAGCGTCCACGGCGCCGTGGTTGCGCCACGCCTGAAGGCCAGCGACTTCAAGGGCCGCAGCCTGATGATCCATGCCGGCGGCGACAACTACAGCGACACGCCCGCGCCGCTGGGCGGCGGCGGAGCGCGCATCGTCTGCGGCGTCGTGCACTGAACCTCCGCGCCTGCCCGGCGCGCCGGGCAGGAAGCCGCGCCGGCGCGCGTCAGGCCGGCGGCAGTTTCACGGCCATGCGCAGCTGCTCCGCGCAGGCGCGGCCCTGCTCGACCGCCTTGCCGAATGCGTCCGACATGATTTCGGCGTGGCTGAACCAGGCGGCTTTCCTCACCGACTTGTAGCGATAGCGGTAGCCGGCGTCCGTGGGTTCTCCGTCCAGGTCCAGGTCGAACCAGGACGAGCGCAGCGTGCAATGCAACGCAGGCGACTCGACGGTCGCGCCCGTGAGCGTCACGTCATACGAGGCCGTCTCCGGCGATCCCAGGTAGAGATCGCTCAGCTGGCCGGAGCGGCGATAGCGCGCGAACGCTTCCCACTCGTCGGTCATGTGATGCACCTGCGCACGGACATAGTGGTCGCCCACGCGGTCCAGCGCCTTCAGGTCGACCAGCTCGGCGTCGATGCGGTACGCGGAAGCCATGACGAAATCACTGGACTCGCGCCGCAAGGCGCAGTCGCGGTTCTCCGACGCGAAATGGCGGCACAGGAGCTGATCCATGCCCACCCTGCCGTGCTGGCGATCGCCCACGCTCAACTCCGCCGCCGACATGCCCGACAGCACGACGGAAGAACGGACCTCGGCCTGCCCGTCACGCAGGAAACGCTCGTGGCGGACGACGGCCGCTCCACCCTTCGGACTCGCCAGAGCAATATCCTCGCGGTGCACGGCGCCCGCGCCATCGATCACCAGCGCCCAGCGCTGCTGGATATCCGGCATGGTGAAGCCCGGCACGAACACGGGATTGGTGGGATCGAGCCACCAGGTCTCGCCGTCGACCTCGGCGCGCACGATGGCGTGATTGGGCGCGGACAGGCCGGGCAACAACAGCTCCGGCGCGACAGTGCCGCGCGCCACCAGCGCCGGCTCGGCCTTGATGCCCGCGCCGCGCAGCATGGCCGTCAGCAGGATGGCCAGATCCTTGCAGTCGCCGTAGCCGTGGCTTTCGATTTCCTGCAGGGAAAAGGGAATCTGGCCGCGCTCGGTGCCGCGCCAGTCGCCCAGATAGCGATAGCGATCATTGATGTGCCGCATGAGGCCGGCGACGGCCTGCCGGGGCGCCTGGTCGCGCGCGGCTTGCGCCGCCGCCGCGGCGGCCTTGGGCAGCGCGGCGGCCAGGATCTCGTTGTAGCGCGCGGCGAAGGTGCCGAAGTAGTCCTGCGCCGCCGTGGCGCTGCCGACCTCCAGGCGCGGCGAGCGCCGCAGATAGCCACTGTCCGGCTCGTCGACGTAGGCGAGATAGCGCGGCGCGCTCTTCAGGTCGACGACGATATGCTTGCCGTCAGGGGAAGCCTGGACCTGGAAATCCTCCATGGCCTGCGCGCGCCAGGTCATCGGCCGATCGGCGCGGAATTCGGCATGGAAGCGGTCCTGCCGCACCGGGCGCGGCGCCTGCTCCATCACGTAGTGGAACTGCGTGGCGTGCGGCACGGCGGCAAAGCGCTCGCGCAGCGTATAGACGATGGTGCTGCCGACCCGCAGATTGGGAAAGGCCAGCGAGGTCTGCTTTTGCCGCAGAAAGCCCTGTTCCGGATTGGGCGCCATCCGCGTGTCGATCTGCGCCGCGTCCAGCGCAACCGGCTTTTCACCGGGCTGGATCACCTCGGCGCGCACCACCTCGAGACTGTCGTTTTCCGCGTAGCTGCGATCCACGCGAGAAATCAGGTCGCGCCCGGACAGCGTCAGGATGGTGTAGCGGTAGGTGCTCAGGCATTCGGTGCTGTTGTCTTGTCCGAAGCGGCACTGGAATTCAACATCTCCGGCCAGGGGCGCTTCGGATACGGGCTGCAGCGCGGCGGCGGCGGGCAGGCTGGTCGCCGCCAGGAAGGCGGCCAGGATCGGGGTGCGGGGGAAACGGGGCATCAAACGGCGAGCCATCAAAAAGTAAATTGAGACTCAATGTTATTTGATACATAGTAACCATACAAGCCATGGGCCGCCGCTGGCGTCGCGCAAAGCAAAACGCCCGGCGGAACCGCCGGGCGTTTGCAAGACAGCGATACCCGCCGGCAGGCGGGCGCGTGACGGCTACACCAGCACGCGCTCAATGCCGCCCGCGTTGGCGCGGCGCACATAGTCTTCCATCCAGCCTTCGCCCAGGATGTGGCGCGCCATCTCGACCACGATGTAGTCGGCGTCCATGCCGGTGTCGCCCTCGTAGCGCGACAGGCCCTGCAGGCAGGACGGACAGGACGTCAACACCTTCACGTCGCCGTTGTAGCCGTCGCCGCGCAGGGTCTCGGCGCCCTTGAGCAGCTCTTCCTGCTTGCGGAAGCGCACCTGCGTGGACACGTCGGGCCGCGAGACGGCCAGCGTGCCGGACTCGCCGCAGCAACGGTCGCTCTTGATGGCGCCGTCGCCCACCAGCGAACGCACGGTCTTCATCGGATCCTGCAGCTTCATGGGCGTGTGGCAGGGGTCGTGGTACATGTAGCGCACGCCCTTGGCGCCGTCGAGCTTGATGCCCTTTTCCAGCAGGTATTCGTGGATGTCGATCAGGCGGCAGCCCGGGAATATCTTGTCGAACTCATAGCCCGACAGCTGGTCGTAGCAGGTGCCGCAGCTGACCACCACGGTCTTGATGTCCAGGTAGTTCAGCGTGTTGGCCACGCGGTGGAACAGCACCCGGTTGTCGGTGATGATCTGCTCGGCCTTGTCGGTCATGCCGTTGCCGCGCTGGGGATAGCCGCAGCACAGGTAGCCCGGCGGCAGCACGGTCTGCACGCCGGCGTGCCACAGCATCGCCTGGGTCGCCAGGCCCACCTGCGAGAACAGGCGCTCGGAACCGCAGCCGGGGAAGTAGAACACCGCCTCGGTGTCGGCCGAGGTCGTCTTCGGATCACGGATGATCGGAACGTAGTTGGCGTCCTCGATGTCCAGCAGCTTGCGCGCGGCCTGCTTGGGCAGGCCGCCCGGCATCTTCTTGTTGACGAAGTGGATCACTTGCTCGCGCAGCGCCGGCTTGCCCACCGTGGCGGGCGGCTGCGCGGTCTGCTTGCGCGCCAGGCCCGACAGCAGGTCATGCGCGGCGCGCTGGATCTTGTAGCCCACGCCCACCATGGCCTTGCGGGTGGCGTTGATGGTGGCCGGATCCTTCGCGTTCAGGAAGAACATGGCGCTGGCCGTGCCGGGGTTGAACGACTTGCGGCCCATGCGGCGCAGCAGCGCGCGCATGTTCATGGACACGTCGCCGAAGTCGATGTCCACCGGACAGGGCGTGTAGCACTTGTGGCAGACCGTGCAGTGGTCGGCCACGTCCTCGAACTCTTCCCAGTGCTTCAGGCTGACGCCGCGACGGGTCTGCTCTTCGTACAGGAAGGCCTCGACCAGCAGCGAGGTCGCCAGGATCTTGTTGCGCGGCGAGTACAGCAGGTTCGCGCGCGGCACGTGGGTCGAACAGACCGGCTTGCACTTGCCGCAGCGCAGGCAGTCCTTGATGGATTCGGAGATGGCGCCGATATCGCTCTGCTGCATGATGAGCGATTCGTGTCCCATCAGGCTGAAGCTGGGCGTCCAGGCGTGGCGCAGGTCCGCGCCGGGCATCAGCTTGCCGGCGTTGAAGTGGCCGTTGGGGTCGACGCGGCGCTTGTATTCCTGGAACGGGGCCAGCTCGGCCTCGGTCAGGAATTCGTACTTGGTCAGGCCGATGCCGTGCTCGCCCGAGATCACGCCGTCCAGGTCGCGCGCGATCTGCATGATGCGCTCGACGGCCGCGTGGGCCTCGCGCAGCATGCCGTAGTCATCGGAGTTGACCGGGATGTTGGTGTGCACGTTGCCGTCGCCGGCGTGCATGTGCAGGGCCACGAACACGCGGCTCTTGAGCACGCGGCCATGGATGGCGACGAGTTCGTCCAGGATGCGCTTGCCGGCCGCGCCGGAAAACAGGCGCTGCAGGCCCGCCAGCACTTCCACCTTCCAGGACACGCGGATGGTCCGGTCCTGCACCACGTCGAAGACGCGGGCGGCGGGCTGCGCGGCCAGGCGGTCCGACAGCGCGCCTTGCAGCGCGCCCAGGCCCAGCCCGCCCAGTTCGGGCAGCGCCTGGATCAGCGGCAGGTCCAGGTTGTCCAGCAGCCACTGCCAGCGCTGGCGCGCGCCGGCCAGCAGTTCCTGCGCCTGGCGCGTGCGCTCGGCCAGCACCTCGGCGCGGGTGATCTCGGCGTCGGCCGCGTCCTCGGCCTTGCCCACCGGCAGCGGGCTCGCCAGGTAGGCGTCCAGCTCGGTCAGCAGCCGCAGCTTGTTGCTGGTGGACAGCTCGATATTGATGCGCTCGATGTGATCCGTGTACTCGCCCATGCGCGGCAGCGGGATCACCACGTCTTCGTTGATCTTGAAGGCGTTGGTGTGGCGCGCGATGGCGGCGGTGCGCGAACGGTCGAGCCAGAATTTCTTGCGCGCCTCGGCGCTGACGGCCACGAAGCCTTCGCCGTGGCGAGTATTGGCCAGGCGCACCACTTCGCTGGCGGCCGCGGCCACCGCGTCCTCGTCGTCGCCGACGATGTCGCCGATCAGCACCATCTTGGGCAGCACGCCGCGCTTGCTCTTGGTGGCGTAGCCCACCGCGCGCAGGTAGCGCTCGTCCAGATGCTCCAGGCCGGCCAGGATGGCGCCGCGCTCGCGGCCCTCGCCGTCCAGGTAGCCCTTGACCTCGACGATCGACGGAATCGCGTCGCGCGCCTGGCCGAAGAACTCCATGCAGACCGTGCGGGTGTGCTTGGGCATGCGGTGCAGCACCCAGCGCGCCGAGGTGATCAGGCCGTCGCAGCCTTCCTTCTGCACGCCGGGCAGGCCGGCCAGGAACTTGTCGGTGACGTCCTTGCCCAGACCTTCCTTGCGGAACACGCGGCCGGCGATCTCCAGCGTCTCGGTCTTGAGCAGGCGTTCGCCGGGCTTGCCGCGTCCGTCGAACCACTTGAGTTCGAAGCGCGCCACGTCCACGTCGTGGATCTTGCCCATGTTGTGGGCCAGGCGCGTGACTTCGAGCCAGTTGCCGTCCGGATCGACCATGCGCCACCAGGCCAGATTGTCCAGCGCGGTGCCCCACAGCACGGCCTTCTTGCCGCCTGCGTTCATGGCGATGTTGCCGCCCACGCAGGACGCCTCGGCCGAGGTCGGGTCCACCGCGAACACAAAGCCAGCGGCCTCGGCGGCCTCGGACACGCGCTTGGTCACCACGCCGGCGCCGGCGTGAATCACCGCCACAGGCTCGGTCAGGCCGGGCAGGATACAGGACTCGACCTTGCCCAGCTTGTCGAATTTCTCGGTGTTGATGACGGCCGACTTCCAGGTCAGCGGAATGGCGCCGCCGGTATAGCCGGTGCCGCCGCCGCGCGGCACGATGGTCAGGCCCAGCTCGATACAGGCCGTGACCAGCGCGGCGATCTCGTCCTCCGAATCCGGCGTCAGCACCACGAACGGGTACTCGACGCGCCAGTCGGTGGCGTCGGTCACGTGCGAAACGCGCGACAGGCCATCGAACTTGATGTTGTCGCGCGCGGTGATGCGGCCCAGCGTCTTCTGCGCCTGCTTGCGCAGCATGGCGGTCTGGTCGAACTCGCCCTCGAAGGCGGCGATGGCGGAACGCGCCCGCGCCAGCAGGCTCACGACCTTCTCGTCGCGCTGCGGATCATGGCCGGCCTCGGCCGGCGTGCCCGGCTCGCGGCGGCGGTCGATCTCGCCCACGCGGTGGTTGAGCGCGTCGATCAGCTGCTTGCGGCGCTTGGGATTGTCCAGCAGGTCGTCCTGCAGGTAGGGATTGCGGCGCACCACCCAGATGTCGCCCAGCACCTCATACAGCATGCGGGCGGAACGGCCGGTGCGGCGCTCGCCTCGCAGGTCGCTGAGCAGGCTCCAGGCGTCTTCGCCCAAAAGCCGGCCCACGATTTCCCGGTCGGAAAACGAGGTGTAGTTGTAAGGAATCTCGCGCAAGCGCGCGGGTGCGGCGGGCGGCAACGCCCCGGTCAGGATGTGGCTAGCGAGTGGGGCGTTCATGGAAGCGCAAGAGTGGGCCCTTAAAAAATCATTTTATGCCATCGCGCGGCCCGGCCCCGAATATCCCCGCCGGCGCGCCCGGCAATACGCGTGCGACTATTGATACGTCCCTTTATTTTCGGACAAATCCGAAGCGTCAGAGCTGGCCCGGGAAGAACCACAACAGGCCGGCCGTCATCGCCACGTAGCGCAGGAACTTGCCGATGGCCATGTAGGCCACGCAGGGCCAGAATGACAGCCGCAGCCACCCGGCCACGGCGCACAGCGGGTCGCCCACGACCGGCAGCCAGGACAGCAGCAGCGCCGGCGGACCCATGCGGTGCAGCCAGGCGTGCGCGCGCTGGTTCCAGCGGCCGCGCATGCGGCCGTCGGGCCCGGCATCGGAATGGGACTCGTGGGGATGGGGGTGTTTTTCCTTCCAGCGCTGCACCGCGCGCTCGGCGGCCAGCCCCATGGCATAGCTGATCGCGCCGCCGATGGTATTGCCCAGCGTCGCCACCAGCACGGCCGGCCAGAACATGTCCGGCGCCAGCTTGATGTAGCCGAACACCGCCGGCTCGGAACCGAGCGGCAACAGGGTCGCGGACACCAGCGAGACCGTGAAAATGGCTGACAGCCCGACGGACGGCAAGGCCAGCACCGCGAGCAGCCAGTGGATGGCGGACAACAGACTTTCTTCCATGATGCGCGAGTGTAGCCGCGACCGGCCCGGCGCGCCGTCCAAGCCGCCGGCCGCCCCGCGCCACGGCCCCGCAAGCCGCGCCGGGCCTGGCTGCGGGCCGGTTTCCCTATGGTAATCTGCCCCACCCCCTCCCCCCTTTTCCGCCCCGCACGCGCGCCCTCATGTCCACCGATTACCTGAAACGCATCCTGACTTCCAAGGTCTACGACGTCGCCGTCGAATCGCCGCTGGAGCCGGCCCCGCTGCTGTCGCAGCGGCTGTCCAACACGGTGCTGCTCAAGCGCGAGGACACCCAGGCCGTGTTCAGCTTCAAGCTGCGCGGGGCCTACAACAAGATGGCCAACCTGCCGCCCGCCGCGCGCAACCGCGGCGTGATCGCGGCCTCGGCCGGCAACCATGCGCAAGGCGTGGCGCTGGCGGCCACGCGGCTGGGTTGCCGCGCGGTCATCGTCATGCCCACCACCAGCCCGCAGGTGAAGGTGGACGCGGTGCGCCGCCTGGGCGGCGAGGTGGTGCTGGCCGGCGAGAGTTTCTCCGACGCCTACGCCCACGCGCAGGTGCTGGAAAAGAAGGAAAAGCTGACCTTCGTGCATCCGTTCGACGATCCCGACGTGATCGCCGGCCAGGGTACGGTGGGAATGGAGATCCTGCGCCAGCATCCGGGTCCGATCGACGCCATCTTCGTGGCGATCGGCGGCGGCGGGCTGATCTCGGGCGTGGCCGCCTACATCAAGCAGCTGCGCCCCGAGATCAAGATCATCGGCGTGCAGACCGAGGACTCCGACGCCATGCTGCGCAGCGTGCGCGCGGGCCGGCGCGTGCAGCTGAACGACGTGGGCCTGTTCTCGGACGGCACCGCGGTGAAGATGGTGGGCGCCGAGACCTTCAAGCTCACGCGCCAGTATGTCGATGACTTCGTGGTGGTGAACACCGACGCGATCTGCGCGGCCATCAAGGATGTGTTCCAGGACACGCGCAGCGTGCTGGAGCCGGCCGGCGCCATGGCCGTCGCCGCCGCCAAGCAATACGCGGCCGAGCATCACCTGAAGGGCAAGACGCTGGTGGCCATCGCCTGCGGCGCCAACATGAATTTCGACCGGCTGCGCTTCGTCTCCGAGCGCGCCGAGGTCGGCGAGATGCGCGAAGCCATCTTCGCCGTCACCATGCCCGAACAGCGCGGCAGCTTCCGCCGCTTCTGCGAGCTGGTCGGCGAGCGCAGCGTCACCGAGTTCAACTACCGCATCTCGGATTCCGACCGCGCCCATGTGTTCGTCGGCATCCAGGTGTCCTCGCCGGCCGAGCCCGACAAGATCGCCGCCAACTTCCGCCGCCACGGTTTCGACACGCTCGACCTGACCCACGACGAAATGGCCAAGACCCACTTGCGCCACATGGTCGGCGGGCGTTCCGCGCAGGCGCGCGACGAGCTGCTGTACCGCTTCGAGTTCCCGGAGCGTCCGGGCGCGCTGATGCGTTTCCTGAATGCGATGAATCCGGACTGGAACATCAGCCTGTTCCATTACCGCAACCAGGGCGCCGACTACGGCCGCATCCTGATCGGCATCCAGGTGCCGGCGGCCGACAAGAAGCAGTTCCGCGCCTTCGTGGCCGAACTGGGCTATCCGCACTGGAACGAGACCGACAACCCGGCCTACAAGCTGTTCCTGTAGCCGCGCGCGCCGCCGCAAGCCGGGCCGCCATGCCGGCGCGCGGACAACGGCAAGCCCAAAAGCGAGAGGGCCTCCAGATGGAGGCCCTTCCCTTCTCAGCTCAAGTCGCGCCCGGCCTCAACCGGAGGGGGGGTTCGCTGTCACTCGGCGGCTCACGGAGATGGGCCGCGCATTCAGCAAGGTCTGGCCGGGCGCGCCGTCGCTTAGAACCGGTGACGCAGGCCCACGGCGAACGCGGTGTCCGTCGCATCGCGCTGGAACGCGTAGTTGTCGCCGTAGGAGGCGTACGCGTACAGGTTGGTGCGCTTGCTCAGGTCGTAGGTGTAGCCCAGGCTGTAGACGTTGAACTTGGCATCGTCCTTGGTCAGCTTGTCGTTCTTCGGATCGGCGCGCTGCCAGGAACCGAAGATCGAGCTGCTGCCCAGCGGCACAGTGAAGCCCACCATGTACGAATTGGCGCGGAAGCCGTCGGCCAGCTTGAACGTGCCCAGCTTCTGCATGCCGTCGGGCGTGGTGCCCATGTTCTGGCCGACGAACCAGCCATTGCGGGTCTGGCCGAAGGCGGCGGCGATCTTCACCACTTCGAAGTCATAGGTGCCGCCCAGGATGTACGACTGGATCGTCGTGTCTTCCTGGCTGCCGCCCTTGACGTCCTTGGACGGATTGAAGCGGTCGTAGGCCGCGGCCAGGTTCAGCGGGCCGTTGACGTACTGCACGCCGGCGGTCAGGACGCGGTTGTTGTTGTTGGTCTCGAAGCCGCGCTGCTTCTCGTCCGAAACCGTGTCGTCAGCGCTGAACGAGTAACCCAGGCCGGCCTTGAAGCCGCCGAAGCTGGGCGTCTGGTACAGCACCATGTTGTCCAGGCGCATCGTATTGGCGCTGCTGAACACGGTACCCATGTTGGCGGTGTTGTAGCTGATCGAGAACGGGTCGATGGAACCGAAGTACTTCGAGGCCAGGTTGGTCTGGCGGCCGAATTCCAGGCGGCCCCACGAGTCGCTGTCCAGGCCCACGGTGGCCTGGCGGCCCCAGAGGCGGCCGCTTTGCAGCGAGTTGCCGTTCAGGGGACCGAAGCCGGCTTCCAGGTTGAACACGGCGCGCAGGCCGTCGCCCAGGTCTTCCGAGCCACGCAGGCCGAAACGCGAGCCGCTGCTCACGCCTTGCACGGCGCCGACACGGCTTTGCGAGTTGCCGTTGAACTTCACCTTTTCGTAGCCGATGCCGGCGTCGATCAAACCGTACAACGTCACCGAATCGGCAGCTTGCGCCGCGCTCGCAAAGCCCGCGAGCAACGCGACGGCCAATAGCGTCTTCTTCATAACAGTCCTCTAAATGGCAAGATGGATGGCAATGCGCGGGCATGCCGCCGCGTGGCGGATGCCCGCAAGCCGCGGCCTGTAAGACCGCGATGCATGCACTGAAACTAGTGTCTCGCCTGGGACCGCCGGGAGTAAGCGGGATTTCGAAGAACTACTTTCCATGGCTGGGATAATCGCGTTCGACGCGCATTCCTCCATGCTTGGAATCAGGGCTTAACGCCTTGAAATGAAATGCGAATCCTTGCTCGCAATTACATTTCCCGCGCTCATTCCCGATCACTTCCCGGTTTGAGGATCGTCAAATCCTGTCGCGCTGCGCGGACAATGCCGAGGCAAAAAAGCCACAGCGCGCCAGCGCCATCGGCCGGCCGCGAAATGCTCAGCGGCCCTTGGGCGGGTAGTCGAGTTCGCCGAAGGTGTATTCGCCGCGCGCCTTGGCCTGGGCCAGCTCGGCGCGGACCTGCTCGCGCGTCTTGCCGGCGGTTTCCGGCGCGGCGCTCCGGGGCGGATAGTCCAGTTCGGCGCTGGTCACCTGCCCGGCGATCTTGGCGCTTTGCAATTCGGCGCCAACCTGCTCGCGCGACATGCCGGTGCTGGCGGTGGCGGCGGGCGGATAGTCCAGTTCGCCGAAGGTGACCTGGCCGGCGGCCTTGGCGGCCTGCAGTTCCTGCTGGACCTGTTCGCGGGTCTTGCCATCGGCGTGGGCGGCGGACATGCCCGCCAGGGTTGCGGTAACCATGAGTGCGGTCGCTAGGGCTTTCATTGTGATGACTCCATCCTATACCTGGCACGACAGCGCCCGCCAGGACGGCGGGCGCAATGTGACGGCGTGTTGACGGAACGAAGTATCTGGCCTTATCGACCTAGTAAAAACCCTTAATTTGGGGAACATATTTGCAGGAGTGGAAAGATCCCCGCATATCGCGGCGCGATTCTTGCTCACTCCCTGCTCACTTCCTGCGCACTTCCGCCCTGGCCCCAATGAGCGCAAGCCTCGCGGGCATTCAGCCAAACGCCAGCTGCGGCGCGCCGGGCCGTGACGCCAGGGTTGGCGCGGCTTGTTCGGGATGGAGGAATAGACATTTCCACTGACGCAAAAATAATTCCATTTATGATTGGAATCTGCCAGACATGGAATTTTGAGTACCGAGGCCCTTATGGACATACAGCTTAACGACATCGCCCTGTTCGTCGAAGTCGCCAAGCGCAAGAATTTCAGTCATGCGGCCGAAGCCCTGAACATCCCCACGTCCACGCTGTCGCGCCGCGTCAGCGAACTGGAGCGCAGCGTCGGCATGCGGCTGCTCAACCGCAGCACGCGCAAGATCGACCTGACCGAGGCCGGCGCCATCTATTTCGAGCGCTGCCGCCATATCGTCGAGGAAGCCCGCGTCGCCCACGACCAGTTGCTGGACATGGCGGTGCAACCCAAGGGCCGGCTGCGCATCTCGCTGCCGACCAGCCTGGCGCAACTGTTCCTGCCTTCGGTGATCCGGGAATTCCGCGAACAGCATCCCGATATCGAATGCGATTTCGACCTGGGCATGCGCTCGGTCGATCCGATCAGCAACCCGTTCGACCTGATCCTGCGCTTCGGGCAGCAGCCCGATTCCAGCCTGATCTCGCGCAAGATCGTGCTCATGGCGCACCAGCTGTACGCCTCGCCCGAATACCTGGCGCGCCACGGCGAGCCGCGCGTGCCCGGGGATCTCAGCCATCACGAGTGCCTGCGGCCCACCATGCGCGACGAGTCATCCTTCTGGATGCTCCATTCGGGCGACAAGGTGGAACGCGTGCAGGTATCGGGCCGGCTGGCCGCGAACAACGTGGGCATGCTGGGCCGGCTGGCCAGCCAGGGACTGGGCATCACGCCGCTGCTGGTGTTCGACGCGATGGAGCGCGCCATCAAGCAGTCCGGGCTGGTGCGCGTGCTGCCGGAATGGAGCCTGACGCCGCTGCCGCTGTTCGCGCTGCTGCCCTCGCGGATGCTGCCGGCCAAGACCAAGGCGTTCCTGGATTTCATCCAGCCGCGTCTGAACGAGGGCTAAGCCCCCCGAAGCGCCGCGCGTCAGGCGGTGGTGTCGTTCTGGTACTGACAGACCGTGTACAGCGGGGTGCCGGTGGCGGCGATCTTGGCGGAGCCGCCCAGGTCGGGCAGGTCGATGATGGCGGCGGCTTCGACCACGTTGGCGCCCAGGCGCTGCAGCAGCTTGATGGCCGCCAGCATGGTGCCGCCCGTGGCGATCAGATCGTCCACCAGCAGCACGCGCTGGCCGGTGCGCACCGCGTCGGTGTGCATCTCGACGGCGGCGTTGCCGTATTCCAGCGAATATTCCTCGGCCACCGTGCGATACGGCAGCTTGCCCTTCTTGCGCACGGGCACGAAGCCCAGGTTCAGCTCATAGGCCAGCACGCTGCCGACAATGAAGCCGCGCGCATCCACGCCCGCGACCAGATCCAGGCGCTGACGCATGTAACGGTAGACGAACAGGTCGATCAGGACGCGGAACGCCCGCGGGTCCTGCAGCACCGGCGTGATGTCACGGAACGTGACACCGGGCTGGGGCCAGTCTGGAACGCTGCGGATGGTGCGCCGGATGAACTCGGCGTATTCGTTCTGCATGAAAGACGGCCCTGAAGAATTGAAGCAAGGCGCACTATAACCCCGCCGCCGCGCTTAAGCCAGGACAGGCTCGGGCGATGACACGTCATGCAACTGTCCCCCGCGCAGCACGCAGCGCCGGTCCACCGCGCCCGCCGGCAGGCGCGCATGCGTGGCCAGCACCACGGCGCGCCCCTGCGCCGCCCGCCCCAGATCGCGCAGGAAATCGGCCTCGGCCGCCGCGTCCAGGCCGGCGGTGGGCTCGTCCAGCACCAGCACCCTGGCCGGCGACAGCAGGGCCCGCGCCAGACACAGCCTCCGCGCCTGCCCGGCCGACAGCAGCGAACCGGTCTCGCCCGCCCACGCATCCAGCCCGTCGGGCAGACCGCGCACGAAATCGCCCAGGCGCGCGGCGTCCAGCGCGCGCCACAGCGCGGCTTCGTCCGCCGAAGGGTCGCCGATCAGCAGATTGGTGCGCAGCGTGCCCAGGAACACCGGCGCGTCCTGCGACAGCAGCGCGATGCGCCGGTGCCAGTCGGCCTGCGCGCAATCGCGCGCGTCGCGTCCGCCATAGCGCACCTGGCCAGCCTGCGGATCTTCCAGCCGCAGGATCAGATGCAGCAGCGTGGACTTGCCCGCGCCGCTCTCGCCCTGGATCGCCACGCGCTCGCCCGGCGCGACGCGCAGGCTGACGCCGTCCAGCACCAGGGCGCTATCGGGATAGGCGAAGCGCAAGCCGTCCAGTTCCAGCGCGCCATCCGCCGGCAGCGCGGCCGACGCGTCGGGATCGCGCATGTCCGGCTCGCATTGCGCCACCTCGCGGATGCGCTGCGCCGCGGACACCGCCGAGCCCAGGCGCGACGCGCCGCGCATGATGGGCGCGGCCACTTCGAATATGCCCATGACCGCCAGCAGCAGACCCGCCAGCAAAGGCCCGGACAGGCCGCCGCCCTCGTGTTCGCCCAGCCCGAACCACAACACACCCAGCACGGCCGCGCCGGCAGCGGCCTGCAGGAACCAGAGCCCGCGCGCCGCGACGCAGGCCTGGGCCTGGCGCGCCTGCGCGTTCTGCCCGCACAGGCGCTCGAAATGCGCGCGGGTCTGCGCCTGCGCATGCAGCGCCACCATGTCGGCGTGGCCGTCCACCGCGTCCAGCACAGCGGCGCGCAGGCCGGCCGCGCTTTCCTGCGCGGCGGCGCCGGGTCCGCGCGCGGCGCGCTGCAGGCCCCAGGGCGCAAGCACGCAGGCCACCAGCAGCGCCAGCGCGAACACCAGCGCGGCGGCCGGTATCCAGTAGCCCAGCACCGCCGTCATGATGGCGCCGGCCAGCAGCGCCGTGGCCAGCGGCGCCAGCACGAACAGGAACACAGTATCCAGCGCGTCCACGTCGCCGGTCATGCGCGCCACCAGATCGCCGCCGCGATAGCGCGCCAGCTGGCGCGGCGTCAGGCGAATCAGCGCGCGGAACACCAGCGTGCGCAGATCGGCCAGCAGGCGCAGCGTGGCCGAGTGCCCCGCCAGGCGGTCGGCATAGCGCGACACGATGCGCAGGAACGACAGGCCGCGCACCAGCGCCGACGGCGCGAACAGGTTGAACGCGGCGCCCGCGCCGGCCAGCGCGGCGCCGGTCAGGAACCAGCCCGACACGCCCAGCAGCCCCACGCCCGCGGCCACGGTGGCCAGCGCGCAGAACAGCGCGAGCAGCAGTCCGCCCTTGCGGCGCGCGTACAGAGGCAGCAACAACAGCAGGTGTTTCATGGATGGGCCGCTCCGGATCCGGCGGATCCGCCAGACGCGGCGATGGCGATGGCGATGCGCATCATGCTTGTTCCAGTTTGCCGTCCGCCAGCCGCAGCGTGCGCCCGAAACGGGCGGCCACCTGCGGCGAGTGCGTGGCGATGAGCAGCGTCCGCCCCGCCGCGAATGTGAGGATTTCGTCCAGCACGCGGGCCTGCGTGTCTTCATCCAGGTGCGCCGTGGGCTCGTCCAGCAGGATCAGTCCGGGATCGCGCAGGAACAGCCGCGCCAGCGCCACGCGCTGCGCCTGCCCGCCGGACAGGCCCTGCCCGCGTCCGCCCAGCACGGTATCCAGGCCCAGCGGCTGACGCTCGGTGAATTCCAGGACTCGCGCGCGCCTTGCGGCCTCGCGCAGCGCCTCGTCCGAGGCCCGTGGACAGCCCAGGCGGATATTCTGGGCGATGGTGCCGGCCATCAGCTGCGGCTTCTGGCCGATCAGCGCGATCCGGCCGCGCAGCGCGGCCTCGTCCCAATCCGCCAGCGGCCGGCCGTCGATTAATATCTCGCCCTCGCAGGGCCGCAGGCGCGCGATCGCCTCGATCAGCGAGGACTTGCCGATGCCGCTCGGCCCCATCAGCGCGACGTGTTCGCCGGGCGCCAGCGCAAGCGCCGCGCCGTCGAGCACCGGCGCGGGACGGCCGGGCGCCATCAAGCGCAGGCCGCGCGCGCTCATTGAAACCGGGCCGCGCGCGGCGGGCGCGGCGGCCGGCGCAACCGGCGCGGCCCCGGCCGGCGCCACATCCGGCAAGCCGTCGAACACCGCGTCGATCTGCGTCACCGCCGCCAGCGCGGCCGCGCGGTCATGGTAGTGCGCGGCGAACTGACGCAGCGGCGCATAGACCTCGGGCGCCATCAACAGGCAGAACATGCCGGCCTGCAAGGTCAGCACCGACCAGCGCAGGTCCAGGAAACCCAGATAGGTCAGCCCGATGTACACGGCCACCCCGGCGACGCCCAGGGCGGCGAAGAACTCCAGCACCGCCGAGGACAGGAAGGCGATGCGCAGCACGGACAGGGTGCGCTGACGCAATGCGTCGCTGGCGGCCGCCACCGATTCGGCCTCGGCCTCGGCGCGTCCGTACAGCTTGAGCGTGGACAGCCCGCGCAGACGGTCGGCGAAGAATCCGGACAGCCGCGCGAAGGCGCGCAGATGCCGCCGGCTCGCGCCCTGCGCGCCCCAGCCGACCAGGGCCATGAACAAGGGAATCAGCGGCGCGGTGATCAGCAGCACCAGGCCCGCGATCACATCCACCGGAAACAGCAGCACGGAAAATGCCACCGGCAGCATGGCGGCGGCGGCCATGGCCGGCAGGTATTTGGCGAAGAAGCCATCCAGCGCCTCGACCTGGTCCACCACGGCGCTGGCCAGCACGCCCGAGGCCTGGCCCCGACTCCAGTGCGGCCCCTTGTCCACCAGGCGCTCGAACAGGGCCAGGCGCACCTGGCGCTTGATCCGCTCGGCGGCGATGGCGCCGGCGCGTTCGCCGGCCCAGGCGATACAGGCGCGGACCAGCATCAGCGCGGCGATGCCGAGGATGCCGCCCAGCAGGTCCGAGCGCGGCGCCTGCCGCGCGATGGCGGCGTCCAGCACGCTGGCCAGCAGCCAGGCCTGGATCACCAGCAGCACGCCGCCCGCGAGCGGCGCGGCGCCGGCCAGCAGCAGGGGCGGCCGCGCCGATCCCGCCAGACGCTTCAACCATTGCGACTGCCCGCGCGAGGGCTTGCGCAGCGCGTCGGCGGGATCATGCTCCAGGCTGCTGGCGCGGCCCGCCGCCGACGTGTCCCGCATGCTCACGCTTCGTCGCGCTTGGCGCGCGGGTCATGCGAATGGCCCTCGCGCAGTTCGAACCACATGGCGTTGAGAATGGCGAAGGCGCAGGCCAGCCCCAGCCCGAGTACCCACGAGAAATACCACATAGCGCTAGCTCCTGATTCAGTATGAGTTGGGGGTGCCGCCGACCGACTCAGGCGTGACCTTGCCGCGCATCACGCGGTACACCCAGGCGGTGTAGAGCGTCACGATGGGCAGGAAGATCGCGACCGCGATCACCATGATCCACAGCGTCATGTGGCTGGACGAGGCATCCCAGACCGTCAGCCCGGCGCGCGGGTTCGACGACGAGGGCATCAGGAACGGGAATAGCGAGAAGCCCGCCGTCAGGATGATCCCGGCGATGGACAGCGCCGACGCCAGGAACGCCAGCATGTGCGCGCGCGCCGTCAGGAGCAGCAGCGCCAGCAGCGCGCCGGCCACGCCCAGCGCGGGCGCGATCCACATCAGCGGCCACTTGGCGTAGTTGGCCATCCAGGCGCCGGCCTGCACGCTGACGGTCTTGAGCATGGGATCGGATGGGCCCTGCATGTCGACCGCGCTGGTGATGACGTGGCCGTTCAGCCCGCCCGCGACCCAGAAACCGCCGGCCACGAACAGCGCCGCGGTCAGCAGCGCGCACAGCCGGCCCCAATTGCGGGCGCGGCTGGCCACCACGCCCTCGGTGCGCCAGGCCAGCAGCACCGCGCCGTGCATGGCCAGCATGGCCACGCTGAGCACGCCGGCCAGCAACGCGAAAGGCGTGAACAACTGGTAGAAATGGCCCTGGTAGACCATGCGCAGCGCGGCTTCGTCGAACGTGAAGGGCACGCCCAGAATGATGTTGCCCACCGCCACGCCGAACACCAGCGAGGCCACCACGCCCGAGAAACAGAGCACGCCGTCCCAGGTGTTGCGCCAGCGCGTGCCTTCCATCTTGCTGCGGTACTTGAAGCCCACCGGACGCAGGATCAGCGCGATCAGCGCCAGCATCATGGCCAGGTAGAAGCCCGAGAACGAAGCGGCATACAGCAGCGGCCACGCGGCGAAGATGGCGCCGCCGGCGGTGATGAGCCAGACCTGGTTGCCCTCCCAGACCGGGCCGACCACGTTGATCACCACGCGGCGCTCGACGTCGGTCTTGGCCACCAGCGGCAACAGCGCCGCCACGCCCAGGTCGAAGCCGTCCATGACGGCGAAGCCGATGAGCAGCGCGCCCAGCAGCACCCACCAGACCACCCGCAGGGTGGCGTAGTCGAAAGGAATCAATGCATCCATTCCTGTTTCTCCCGGTCAGGCGCGCACGGCGGCGCGGACAGGATCGGCGGCCGCGCCAGCGGGCGCCGGTCCGTCGGATTTCGGACCCGCCTTGATGGCGTGCAGCATCACCTTGACGCCGATGATGAGCAGGACCGTGTACAGCACCAGGAAAATCCCCAGGCTGATGGCCAGGTCCGTGATGGTCAGGCCGGAGGCCGCGTAGTAAGTCGGCAGCACGCCTTCGATCACCCAGGGCTGGCGGCCGTACTCGGCCACGAACCAGCCGCTCTCGATCGCCACCCACGGCAGCGGCAGGCTCCACAGCGCCACCTTGAGCAGGCCGCGCCGGCTGTCCAGCCGGCCGCGCGAGGCCAGCCAGAACGCCACGCCGAAGAACAGGATCAGGTACATGCCGACCGCCACCATGACGCGGAACGCCCAGAACAGCGGCGCCACGTTCGGCACGGTGTCGATGGCCGCCTTCTTGATGTCTTCCTCGGTGACCTTGCTCATGTCGGACTGGTAGCGCTTGACCAGCAGCGCGTAGCCCAGGTCCGGCCAGGTCTTGTCGAACACCATGCGCGCGTCGGTGTTCTTGGGATTGGCGCGGATCTTCTGCAGCGCGTCGTAGGCCACCATGCCGTCGCGGATGCGGTTCTCGGCGCGCAGGATCAGGTCGTCGATGCCCAGCAGCGGCGTGGTGAGCGAGCGCGTGCCGATGATGCCCATGACGTAGGGGATCTCGATGGCGAAATCGTTCTTGCGCTCGGCCTGGTTGGGGATGGCGATCAGGTTGAACGCGGCGGGCGCCGGCTCGGTGTGCCACATGGACTCCATGGCGGCGATCTTCATCTTCTGGTGTTCAGTGGTCAGGTAGCCGCTTTCATCGCCCAGCACCACCACCGACAGGGCCGAGGCCAGGCCGAAGCTGGCGGCCACGGCCATCGAGCGCTTGGCCAGATCCGTATGGCGACCGCGCAGCAGGTACCAGGCGCTGATCGACATCACGAACATGGCGCCGGCCACGTAGCCCGCGCTGACCGTGTGCACGAACTTGGCCTGCGCCACCGGGTTGAAGATCACGGCGGCGAAGTCCGTCATCTCCATGCGCATGGTGTCGGGATTGAAGACGGCGCCGACCGGGTTCTGCATCCAGCCGTTGGCGATCAGGATCCACAGGGCCGAGAAGTTGGTGCCGAAGGCCACCAGCCAGGTCACCACCAGGTGGCTGACCTTGGACATGCGATTCCAGCCGAAGAAGAACAGGCCGACGAAGGTGGCTTCCAGGAAGAAGGCCATCAGCCCTTCGAGCGCCAGCGGCGCGCCGAAGATGTCGCCGACGTAGTGGCTGTAGTACGACCAGTTCATGCCGAACTGGAATTCCATGACCACGCCCGTGGCCACGCCCAGCGCGAAGTTGATGCCGAACAGCGTGCCCCAGAACATCGTCATCTTTTTCCAGATGGCGCGTCCGGTCATGACGTACACGCTCTCCATGATGGCGAGAATGAACGACAGGCCGAGCGTGAGGGGCACGAACAGGAAGTGGTAAAGCGCGGTCGCGGCAAACTGGAATCGCGACAGGTTGACGACGTCGAGATCAATCATTGGGGCGCTCCCATGCGGGCGAGAGGCCACAGCAACCGGCATGGTTCCCAGGCCGTCTCTGGCGCCATGATACGGGCGGTATATGCAACTTCATAGGATTTTTCCTAAAAATCAAGGCTCAGCGGCATTCAGCCCTTGCCTCGCAATTTGCCGGCGAAGCCCAGCACCTTCTGGACCTTGGAGCCCAGTTTCATCAGGTTCTGCAGGGTTTCGGGCGGCAGGCGCTGAACCTCATCGAACCATCCCGTGGACAGTTCGATCAGCTCCAGCATTTCGGTCATGCGCTGCTGCGCGTAGACATCGGCGGGCTTGGACGCCGGCTCCAGCAGCGTGTCGCGCAACAACGTGAGCGTGGGGTCGATTTCGCGCTTGCGCTTTTCTTCCATCAGGATGCGGAAGATCTCCCACACATCCTTGGGCGTCTCGAAGTAGTCGCGGCGGTCGCCCACCTGGTGCATCAGCTTGACCAGGCGCCAGGACTGCAATTCCTTGAGACCCATGCTGACATTCGAGCGCGAGAAGCCCAGCGTCTCGGCGATGTCGTCGGCGTTCATCGGCTCGGGCGCCAGGAACAACAGCGCATAGATCTGGCCGACGGTGCGGTTCACCCCCCAGCGGCTGCCCATTTCGCCAAAGTGCAGGACGAAACGTTCGTTTTGAGGGCTGAGGACCATGATCATTCTCGCGCCAGCCGATTCCACCAACCCGCCCCCTTTATATGCGGAGCAGATCGACTTGAACTCGACAACAGCAGTTACACTGATTTCAGAAATTCCTGAAATTATCGAACAAACCCTGAGAAAGCGCAAACCCCAGGATTTGTGGGGGCATGGCCGCAAACTTCCGGCGGATTGACCCGTGGACCACGTATCAATGGGCAAAAAACAACAATGCCACCAGCCTCTCGGCGGGTGGCATTGAAAACGGGGACTGATTAAAACCAGGGAACAGCGATCACGAATTGGCTGGATCAGCCTGGATCCGGCGTGACGGATCCTCGGCCAGCCGGCGGCGCGCGCCCGGTGCTCAGCCGGCCTTGACCGTCACGGCGGAAGACACCCGCTTGGCCTTGGCGCGCGCGGCCGCCACGTCGTCGGCGACGGCCAGGCCCACGCCCATGCGGCGCTTGACGAAGGATTCGGGCTTGCCGAACAGGCGCACGTCGGTGCCCGGCTCGGCCAGCGCCTCGGCCACGTTGTGGAACGACACCGCGCCCGCGTCCACGCCGCCATAGATCACGCTGCTGGCGCCGGGCTGGCGCAGGCTGGTGTCCACCGGCAGGCCCAGCAGCGCGCGGGCGTGCAATTCGAATTCGTTCTGCGCCTGCGTGATCATGGTGACCATGCCGGTATCGTGCGGACGCGGGCTGACCTCCGAGAACCAGACCTGGTCGCCGGCCACGAACAGCTCGACGCCGAAGATGCCCAGGCCGCCCAGGTTGGACGTGACCGCCAGGGCGATCTCGCGCGCGCGCTCCAGCGCCGCCGGCGACATGGGATGCGGCTGCCAGCTTTCCACGTAGTCGCCATCCACCTGCTTATGGCCGATGGGCTCGCAGTAACGGGTCTCGACCTGGCCGTCGGCGCCACGCGCGCGGACGGTCAGCAGCGTGATTTCGTAGTCGAAGCGGATGAAGCCCTCGACGATGGCGCGGCCGCCGCCGACGCGGCCGCCTTCCTGGGCGTAGCGCCAGCTCTCGGCCACGTCCTCGGCGGACTTGATCACGGACTGTCCCTTGCCCGAGGACGACATGACGGGCTTGATCACGCAGGGATAGCCGATGCCGCCGTCGATGGCCTCGCGCAGTTCCTGTTCGGTGTCGACGAACCGGTACGGCGAGGTCGGCAGGCCAAGGGTCTCGGCCGCCAGGCGGCGGATGCCCTCGCGGTTCATGGTCAGCTGGGCGGCGCGCGCCGTGGGCGTGACGCGCACGGCGCCGGCGGCCTCCAGCTCGACCAGCAGGCTGGTGGCGATGGCCTCGATTTCAGGGACAATGACGTGCGGCCGTTCCTGGTCGATGATCTTGCGCAAGGCATCCGCGTCCGTCATGGGCACCACGTGGGCGCGGTGCGCCACCTGCTGCCCCGGCGCGTCCGCGTACCGGTCCACGGCGATGACCTCCACGCCCAGGCGCTGCAGGGCGATGACGACCTCCTTGCCCAGCTCTCCGGAGCCGAGCAGCATCACTCGGGTGGCGAGGGGCGACAGGGGCGTGCCAAGGACGGGACTGGAAATGCGGGACATGAGGCGGTCCTGGGTAAAAGAGTGAAAGCCGGAAAAACAGGAGCCGCCAGGATGCCATACCCCCTTCTCGCGGGCAAACACGGTCCCCCCCGAAGCGCTGCGCGCTTCCCCCCCAGGGGGGCGCAGCTGCGGACCGGCGAAGCCGGATCCGCGCTGCCCCGATTGGAGACGGCGCCGTCGCCGGGGGATAGCGGTTTCTCATCTCGGCGGCGGCACCTGTTTCATGCGTCCTGGGTGGCGCGGTGGCGCCCCCGGCAACTGATATTAAAATCCCGCCATGACTGAGCATCCCTCCCTATCGTCCGACACCGCGCTGTCATCTGCCCGCAGGACGCTGCAAATCGAAAGCCAGGCCCTGCAGGACCTGTCGGCCCGGCTGGACGACAGCTTCGCGCAGGTCGTGGCCCTGCTGCTCGCCTGCCGCGGGCGCGTGGTCGTCAGCGGCATCGGCAAGACCGGCCACGTCGCGCGCAAGATCGCGGCCACGCTGGCCTCCACCGGCACGCCCGCCTTCTTCGTGCATGCCGCCGAGGCGGTCCATGGCGACCTGGGGATGATCACCCGCGACGACGTGCTGATCGCGATTTCCTATTCCGGATCGGGCCAGGAACTGCTGACCATCCTGCCGGTGGCGCGCCGCATGGGCGCCAAGCTGGTGGCGATCACCGGCAATCCGCAGTCCGAGCTGGCCTCGCTGGCCGACGTGCACCTGGACGCCAGCGTCGCGCAGGAAGCCTGCCCGCTGAACCTGGCGCCCACGGCCAGCACCACCGCCGCGCTGGCCCTGGGCGATGCGCTGGCCGTCGCCTGCCTGGAGGCGCGCGGCTTCGGCCCGCAGGACTTCGCCCGCTCGCATCCCGGCGGCGCGCTGGGTCGCCGCCTGCTGACGCATGTGCGCGACGTGATGCGCCAGGGCGACGCCCTGCCCATCGTGGCCACCGGCACACCGGTCCCGCAGGCGCTCAAGACCATGTCCGCCAAGGGCATGGGCATGACCGTGGTGGCCGACGCCGCCGGCCGCCCGCAAGGCATCTTCACCGACGGCGACCTGCGCCGCCTGATCGCCAGCCAGGGCGACATCCGCGGCCTGGCCGTGGACGACGGCATGACGCGCTCGCCGCGCAGCATCGGACCCGACGCGCTGGCCGTGGAAGCGGCGCAGCAGATGGACGAACTTCGACTCAATCACATGCTGGTGCTCGACAGCGATGGCGCCTTGCTCGGCGCGCTGCACATGCATGACCTGATGGCCGCCAAAGTGGTATGACTATGACCCTTCCCACCCCTGTCACGCATCCGGCCGAAGCGCTGGTCCTCGCCCGCATTCCCGCCACCGTGCGCGAACGCGCCGCCACCGTCCGCCTCATGGTGTTCGACGTGGACGGCGTGCTGACCGACGGCGGCCTCTACTATGGCGAGAACGGCGAACAGCTCAAGCGCTTCAACGCGCTGGACGGCCACGGCCTGCGCCTGCTGCTGGAAGGCGGCCTGAAGGTCGCCCTGATGACCGGCCGGTCCGGCCCCATCGTGGCGCGCCGCGCCGCCGAGCTGGGCATCGCCGAGGTCATGCAGGGCGTGCGCGACAAGGGCGCGGCCCTGGCCGAACTCGCGCAACGCGCCGGTGTCCAACTGAACCAGGCGGGCTACATGGGCGACGACATCATCGACCTGCCCGCCATGCAGCGCGCCGGTTTCGCCGCCACCGTGCCCAACGCGCCGGGCTACGTCAGCCAGGCCGCGCACTGGGTCGCCTCGGCTCCCGGCGGCTCTGGCGCGGTGCGCGAATGCTGCGACCTGCTGCTGGCCGCCCAGGGCCGCCTGGGCGGTTTCCTGGCCGCGCCGGGCCTGCTGGGCCCGGGCGCCATCCAGTAACGACCCGCGCGCCCCATGACACATACGCCTTTTTGGCACACTAGATGAAAGAACGTTTTCCTTCCCTGATCGCGCTGTTCCTGCTCGTCGTGCTGGTGCTCAGCAGCTGGTGGGCGGCCGATTACGCGCAGCGGGCCGTGCAGGTCGACCCCCCGCGCCGCATCACCCATGAAATGGATGCCTGGTCGCGCAACTTCGTCATGCTGCGCACCGACATGACGGGCCGCCCGATCAACCGGCTCGAGGGCGAATACGCCGAGCACTTCCCCGACGACGATTCGTATCACATCACCGCCCCCCGGGCCGTCGGCCAGCGCGAATCCAGCCCGATCACCGTGGGCATCTCCAAGACCGCCATCATGGAACAGGGCGGCAAGCGCATCGTCATGAACGGCGACGCCTACGTGCATCGCCAGCCCGACGCCAACAATGACCTGCTGGACGTGCGCAGCCAGCAGCTGATCATCCTGCCGGACGAGGACGTGGTCTATACCGACCTGCCGGCCGAAGTGCTGAAAGGCCGTTCGCGCATGAACGGCACCGGCATGCACTACAACAACAGGACCCGCCAGTTGCAGGTCTCAGCATCGACCGACGTGGAAATCGCCGGCGGCGAAGGCAAGCAGCAGCGCCGCACCGAGATTCCAGCCCCCAACAATACCGACCAGAAGAAGCCATGACCGACCTCCGGATTCGCCTTGCCCCGACGACGCGCCTGATCGGCGCCGCCCTGCTGGCCGCGGCGGCGCTCGCGCCCTCGGCCCACGCGGCGGACCCCGCGCCCCAGCCGGCGGCCGGCAAGGCCGCGCCCGCCGAAGAACCCAGCACGCTGATCCTGTCGGACACGCTGCATTACGACGACGTGAAGAAGCAGAGCGTGTTCACCGGCAACGTCAACATGACGCGCGGGTTGATGACGCTGACCTCCGACACGCTGGAAATGCACGAGGACGCCAAGGGCAACCAGTACGGCACGGCCACCGCGAACAAGGGCAAGGTCGTCACCATCCGCCAGGAACGCCCCGAGAACTTCGAACTCATCGAAGGCAAGGGCCTGCGCGCCGAATACGACGGCACCAACAGCACCTTCGACCTCATCGGCCAGGCCGTGGTGGTGCGCTACGTCTGTGGCAAACCGTTCGACACCATCCGTGGCGAACGGGTACGCTACAACGAAAAGAGCGGCACCTACGAAGCCCATGGCGGCCCCAACTCGGCCGCGGCCGGCGGCCGGGTGCGCTCGGTGGCCGAGCCCCGCGCCAAGGCGGACGCCGCCATCGCCGAATGCCGCAAGCAGCAGGCCTCGAAGAAGGGGCGCTAAGCGCCTCCCCCCGCAACACATCCGCCGCCACGCATGAATCCACCCTCTGTGCAGACCCCTGTGACCTCCGCCCCTTCGGGCGTCAAGCAGGGCAGCCTGCGCGCAACCGGCTTGCGCAAGACCTATAACGGCCGCACCGTGGTGCAGGACGTCTCCCTGTCCGTCTCCAGCGGCGAAGTCGTGGGCCTGCTTGGCCCGAACGGCGCCGGCAAGACCACCAGCTTCTACATGATCGTGGGCCTGGTGCCGGCCGACGCCGGCCGCATCGAGATCGACGGCGACGCCATCACCGCCATGCCGATCCACAAGCGCGCGCGCATGGGCCTGTCCTATCTGCCCCAGGATGCATCCGTGTTCCGCCGGCTGACGGTAGAGCAGAACATCCGCGCCGTGCTGGAGCTGCAACTGGGGCCGGATGGCAAGCCCCTGCCCACGGCCAAGATCAACCAGCAGATGGAATCGCTGCTGGAGGAACTGCAGATCGGCCACATTCGCAGCAACGCGGCCATCTCGCTGTCGGGCGGCGAACGCCGCCGCGTGGAAATCGCGCGCGCGCTGGCCACCAGCCCGCGCTTCATCCTGCTGGACGAACCCTTCGCCGGCGTGGACCCCATCGCGGTGATCGAGATCCAGCGCATCGTGCGCTTCCTGAAGGGCCGCGGCATCGGCGTGCTCATCACCGACCACAACGTGCGCGAAACGCTGGGCATCTGCGACCGCGCCTACATCATCAGCGAAGGCAAGGTGCTGACCGACGGCCATCCCGACGAGATCGTCGGCGATCCGGCCGTGCGCCGCGTCTACCTGGGCGAGCACTTCCGCATGTAACAGCGGCGGCCCTGGGGAAGACCCTTAGGGCCGCTCCGCTTTCTCCTGGCGGTCCGGCCCGCCAAGGCGCTTGCGCGCTTTTCCCGATTTTTCCCCGCGATTCCCGACTTTTCCCGGCGCCGTTTCCGCGCGCTTCGGCGCCTTTCGCCCCTCCGCCGGACTCAGCCATAAAAATGCCACGAACTTGCGCTAGGTCAGCTTGTTTTATCGGCGCGAGTCTATACACTAATACCAACGACCCACACAAAACCTCTCTACCAAGGAGATCGCCTAACGACCCCACCGCGCCACCGGGCGCACCTCTTATATCCTCTTTACAGAAGGAGAGCACACTATGAACCTGAGCATCTGCGGTCGTCACCTCGACGTCACCCCGGCCATCCGGGAATATGTCATGAACAAACTGGCGCGAGTGCTGCGGCATTTCGATCACGTCATCGATACCCAGGTCATGCTCTCAGTTGAGCCCCTGCGGCACAAAGCCGAAATCACCATGCGTCTGAGCGGCAAGGACATTCATTGTGAAGCAACCGATGAAAACCTCTACGCTGCGATAGACCTCCTCGCCGACAAAGTCGACCGTCAGGTCATCAAGCACAAGGACAAGGTGCGAAGCCACACAGCAGAGTCCGTGAAGCGGCAAGCGGCGAATCTCTCGCCTCCCCAGTAGTACCGCGCCTCACGATCGCTCCCCTGCGAGCGCTTGGCAATACAGCGATTAACCATCCTGCCTGAGTCCCGGTGTCCCGCTAGACCTTGCGTCCAGCCGGGGCATCGGCAAATACCTCCCCCCACGCAGTACCCGCGCAACCGCGTCCGCGCCCGGCCTGTCCGTCGCCCCGGATCCGCTCCCTGTTTTCCCGAATCGACTGACCGTACCGGCCAGGCACATACCCGCACCGCCGCGCGCCAGGCGCGATCCGTTCGGAAATATGCGCCCCCGGCCCCAGGAATACCCACAACCTCGCGCGATCGGTCTATGCTGTCGCTCTTGCGCCTGACGGACGGCACGCCGCCCGGGGCGCGGCGTGCCATGGCCAGCCTCGCGGACAACCCGTCGCGGCCAGCCGGAAGCACGGGGGGATACGCCTGGAACCAGCAGCGGAAAGTCTGCGGGACAACCCCTGGTCCGGGCGTTTTTTGCAGTGCGTCATATAACCATATAATGCTCCGCATGAATCATCTGTCGCGCATTCTTCCCGCCGGCAACGTCGTGCTAGACATGCTCGCCACGAGCAAGAAACGCGCGTTCGAGCAAGCCGGCCTGCTCTTCGAAAACAATCACGGCCTGGCGCGTTCGCTGGTGTTCGACAGCCTGTTCGCGCGCGAGCGCCTCGGGTCGACGGCGCTGGGCCAGGGCGTTGCCGTGCCGCACGGCCGCGTCAAGGGCCTGGAGCAGGCGCTGGCGGCGTTCATCCGCCTGGCGCAGCCCATCGCCTTCGACGCCCCCGACGGCCAGCCCGTCTCCATGCTGCTCTGCCTGCTGGTGCCCGAAACCGCGACGCAGCAGCACCTGGACATCCTGGCCGAACTGGCGCAGCTGATGTCGAACAAGGCGCTGCGCGAAGCGCTGGGCACCGAGACCGATCCGGCCGTGGTCCACAAGATGCTGACCACCGGCCAACTCTGATTCTCCACGCGGACACGCAGCCATGCTCACGGTGCAGGAACTGGTCGACGACAACGCCGACAAAATCCCCTTCAACTGGATCGCGGGCCAGGGCGCCGCAGACCGCGCGATTCCCGATGACGGCATGGCGGCCGCCGACCTCGTTGGCCACCTGAACCTGATCCACCCCTCGCGCATCCAGGTGTTCGGCCAGGAAGAGCTGGCGTACTACACCCGCTTCGACCTGCGCCGCCGCATGCACCACATGGACGAGCTGCTGATCGGCGGCGTGCCCGCCATCCTGCTGGCCGACGGCCTGACGCCGCCGCAGGACCTGGTGGACCAGTGCGACCAGCACCAGGTGCCGCTGCTGTCCACGCCGGTCGCCGCCGCGCAGCTGATCGACCTGCTGCGCATCTACCTGGGCAAGAAGCTCGCACCCACCACCACCGTGCACGGCGTGTTCCTGGACGTGCTGGGCCTGGGCGTGCTGATCACCGGCGAGTCCGGCCTGGGCAAGAGCGAACTCGCGCTGGAACTGATCTCGCGCGGCCACGGCCTGGTGGCCGACGACGCGGTGGAGTTCTCGCGCACCGCGCCCAACATGATCGAGGGCCACTGCCCGCAACTGCTGCAGAACCTGCTGGAAGTGCGCGGCCTGGGCCTGCTCGACATCCGCACCATCTTCGGCGAGACCTCGGTGCGCCGAAAGATGCGCCTGAAGCTCATCGTGCATCTGGTGCGCGCCACCGCGCAGGACAAGTTCGAACGCCTGCCGCTGCAGGACATCACGCAGGACATGCTGGGCCTGCCGGTGCGCAAGGTCATGCTGCAGGTGGCCGCCGGCCGCAACCTCGCCGTGCTGGTCGAGGCCGCCGTGCGCAATACCATCCTGAAGCTGCGCGGCATCGATACGCTGGGCGAATTCATGGAACGCCAGGCCATGGCGATCCTGCAGAGCAGCAAGTAACGCCATCCGCGACAGGCAGGCCCGCGCCCTTGGCCCTGTACGAGACCCTTGCGGCCGAGATCGAGAAATCGATCCGCGACGGCGTGCTGCGCACCGGCGACAAGCTGCCTTCCGTGCGTGACGCCTGTTCCAGCCGCGGCGTCAGTCCCTCCACCGTCTTCCAAGCCTATTACCTGTTGGAAGCGCGCGGCCTGATCCGCGCGCGCCCGCGCTCGGGCTATTACGTGAGCGCGCGCGCCGAGCCGCTGCCGCCCGAACCCGGCGCCTCCTGCCCGGATGGCGAGTCCACCGAGCTGGCGATCAGCGAACGCATCTTCGACATCCTGGGTTCAGTGCGCAACCGCGACGTGGCGCCGCTGGGATCCGCCTTTCCCTCGCCGCTGCTGTTTCCGCTGCCACGGCTGGCGCAGGCCATGGCGGCGCATCTCAAGCGCCAGGACCCGCTGGACACGGTCGAGGACCTGTCGCCCGGCAATCCCGCGCTGCGCCGCCAGATCGCGCTGCGCTACCTGATCGCCGGCATCAACATCCCCGCCAGCGACATCGTCGTCACCAACGGCGCGCTCGAGGCGCTGAACCTGTGCCTGCAGGCGGTCACCCGCCCCGGCGACACGGTGATCGTCGAAGCGCCCACGTTCTATGGCGCGCTGCAGGCGCTGGAACGGCAGGGACTGAAGGCATTGGAAGTGCCGACGCACCCGCGCACCGGCATGGACCTGGACGCGCTGGAAAACGCCATCGCGCGGCACCGGCCCGCCGCCTGCTGGCTGATGACGCAATTCCAGAATCCGCTGGGCAGCCTCATGCCCGATGAGCGCAAGCGGCAATTGGTCGAGCTGCTCACGCGCCACGACATTCCGCTGATCGAGGACGACGTCTACGGCGAGCTGTATTTCGGCGCGACGCGCCCGGTGCCGGCCAAGGCCTACGACACGCAGGGCCTGGTGCTGCACTGTTCCTCATTCTCCAAATGCCTGGCGCCGGGCTACCGAATCGGCTGGGCCTCGGCGGGCCGATACACGCAGCGCGTGCAGCGGCTCAAGCTGTCGTCCACGCTGTCGGCGTCCGGCCCGGCGCAGGGCGCCATCGCGGAATTCCTGGAACAGGGCGGCTACGACCGTCACCTGCGCCGGCTGCGCGACACGTTGCAGACCCTGCAGGCCCGGATGGCGACGGCGGTGGCCCATGCGTTTCCCGCCGGCACGCGCATGACACGGCCGCAAGGCGGCTTCTTCCTGTGGCTGGAGCTGCCCCAGGGCATCGACGCGCTGGCGCTGCATCGCCAGGCGCTGGCGCGCGGCATCAGCGTCGCGCCCGGCCCGATTTTCTCGGCCAGCGGCCAGTTCGCCAGCGCGCTGCGCCTGAACTGCGGCCACCCCTGGAACGAAGCCCAGGCCGAGGCCGTGCGCACGCTGGGCGAACTGGCCCTCGCGGCGCTGGCCCGGCACAGGCCGGAAGCCCGCGATCTGACGCTCGGCCCCTGAGCCTCGGAACCGGCCGACGGCCCCCGGACTCCAGGCGCGCCGACTTCAATTGCGCGTGGACGCGTCGCGCGCGCGCTTGACCTCCAGCGGCGTGACGCCGCCCGCCTCGTTGCCCCAGCTGTTGCGGATATAAGTCACCAGCGCGGCGATGTCGTTGTCGTTCAGCAGTTGCCCGAACGGCGGCATGCCGTGAGGCCGGGGATTGGCCGCCGTGGCCGGCGCGTAACCGCCGTCGAGCACCATGCGGATGGCATTGACGGGCGACGGCGCGGTCACGCCGGGATTGCCGGCCAGCGCGGGCCAGGCCGAACCTGCGCCCTCGCCCGCCGCCTGATGGCATTGCACGCACTGCTGGCGGTAGATCTTGCCGCCGATATCCATCAAGGCGGGCGAGGCCGACGCGGCCTGGCGCTGCGTGGCCGCCGGCGTGGCGGGCAAGGTCTTCAGGTAGACGCCGATCGCCAGCGCATCGTCATCGCTCAGGTACTGCGTGCTGCCCCTCACCACCTCGGCCATCGGCCCCGTGGCGGTGGAATGCGCGGCGATGCCGGTCTTGAGCAGCGCCGCGATGTCCGTGGCCTGCCAGCGGCCCATGCCGACGCTCAGGTCGTTGGTCAACGGCGGCGCGTACCAATCCAGCACCGGAATCACGCCGCCGGCCAGCGGCTCGGCCGCGCGCGTGGCGCCCAGGCTGTTGCGCGGCGTATGGCAGGCCGCGCAATGGCCCGGCCCCTCGACCAGATAGCGGCCTCGGTTCCAGGGCGCCGACTGGCCGGCGTCGGATTGCAGCGTGCCCGGCTTGAAGTACAGCGCCCGCCAGAACGCCAGCAACGCGCGCTGGTTGTAGGGGAACTCCATTTCAGCGGGGCGATTGGGCTGGTTGACCGGTTCCACCGTGCGCAGGAAGGCATACAGCGCGTCGGCGTCGGCGCGCGTCATGCGTGTGTACTCGGTGTAGGGAAAGGCCGGATACAGCAGCGTGCCGTCGCGCGACTTGCCGTTGTGCAGCGCGCGCCAGAAGTCATCCGCGCTCCAGGCGCCGATGCCGGTCTGCGGATCCGGCGTGAGGTTGGGACCGTAGACCACGCCGAACGGCGTGGGCACCGGCGTGCCGCCGGCATAGGGCTTGCCGCCCCGGCTGGTGTGGCAGGCCATGCAGTTGCCCGCCAGCGCCAGGTAGCGGCCGCGCTCGGCCAGGCTGGCCGCGTCGCCGCTGGCGGGCGGACCGCCGCCGGCGTCCTCGCGCGTGCCCATCCAGTACAGCGTGCCCGCCGCCGCCACGATCAGCAGGACCAGGACCGCAAGGGCGCGTTTGATGTGCTTCATGGCCGCCCCCTCAACGCCGCACCTGGCTGCCGCACTCGGCGGGCAGCTTGAGCGAATCCGCCGGTTCGGCGGCGTAGGACGCGGGCACCGGCCGCGACGACAGCCAGGCCGCCAGCGCGCTGATGTCCGCCGGCGTCAACTTGGCGGCCACGTCCGCCATGCAGTCGGGCTCGGCCGCGCGCCGCAGCCCGTTCTTCCAGCTGCCGATCTGGGCGCCGATGTAGTCGCGCGGCAGGCCCAGCAGGCCGGGCACGCCCGGCAATAGCCCGCCCAGCGAGGCGCCGTGGCAGGCGGCGCATGCCGGCAGGCCGCGAGCGGCGTCGCCGTCCTGGGCAAGCTTGCGGCCTGCCTCCAGGATCGCGGTGGAAACCTCGGGGCGCACCGCCGCCGGATACGGCACGTGCTGGTCGGCGAAATAGGCCGCGATCTCGCGCAGGTAGTCGTCGGGCAGGCCGGCCAGCAGATGCGACATGGGCCGGTACTGCCGCCGGTCGTCGCGGAAGTTCAGCAGCTGGTGGTAGAGGTACTCCTGGGGCTTGCCGGCCAGGCGCGGATAGTAGCCATCGGACCCGGCGCGGCCCTGCTCGCCGTGGCAGGCGGTACAGGCGGCGACGCGCGCGGCCATGGTGTCCGGCTTCAGGACCGGCCCCTGCGCCGCCGCTGGCGCGGTGCCCAACGCTGTGGCCAAACCAACAGCGGCGGCCGCCGACAGGCATGTTTTTACCCAGAACCGCGGTGATGCCACACTACAGGAAGAAATGAAGGCTAACATCTAGGTCGAGTTCCAACCCCGGGGACGCCTGCCGGCGGGGCACGTGAATGAATCGATCGGGTATCCTGCCCCGGAGCTTACGCCACGGGATCAGTCGGGGTACAGGCGCAGATTCCGAGTTTACGGCCATAGCAGATGCCATTGCGCCGGCATCGCCCTCGAAAAGCATGCCAAAATCATGTCCATGTTGAAAGTCGTCCTCGTCACCGGCATTTCCGGCTCCGGCAAGTCCGTGGCCCTGCGGATGCTCGAAGACGCCAGCTATACCTGCGTCGACAACCTGCCGGTGCGGTTCCTGGCCGAGTTCATCGCCAACGCCCGCGACAGCGGCCTGGAGCGCGTGGCGGTCGCCATCGACGTGCGCTCGCCCGGCGAACTGGCCGAACTGCCCGACGTGGTCACCGCGCTGCGCGCCATGGGCACCAGCCTGCGCGTGATCTTCCTGGATGCCAGCACCATCACGCTGGTGCAGCGCTACTCCGAGTCGCGCCGCCGCCACCCTCTTACCGACCGCCTCAAGCGCGGCGGCACCGCGCCGTCGCTGGCCGAGTGCATCGCCGAGGAACGCGAGCTGCTGGCGCCGCTGCGCGAGCAGGAACACGTGATCGACACCTCGGACCTGACGCCCGGCCAGCTGCGCGCCTGGATCCGCGACCTGATCCAGGCCGACGTGGCGCCGCTGGTGCTGACGTTCGAGTCCTTCGCCTACAAGCGCGGCGTGCCAAGGGACGCCGACCTGGTGTTCGACGTGCGCTGCCTGCCCAACCCCTATTACGACCGCGACCTGCGCCCGCTGACGGGCCGCGACGAGCCCGTGGCCCAATGGCTGGCCGGCTTCGACCAGGTCGGCCAGATGGTCGATGACATCGCCGGCTTCATCAAGCGCTGGCTGCCGCAATACACGCAGGACACGCGCAACTACCTGACCGTGGCCATCGGCTGTACCGGCGGCCAGCACCGCTCGGTCTACGTGGTCGAACAACTGGCCAAGCGCTTCGCCGACCACGACCCGCTGCTCGTGCGCCACCGCAACCAGCTTCCGGACGAGTCCGCATGACCCTGAACCGCCCGCTCCACCTGATCATGATGTTGCTGCTGGCCATCGCCGTGGCCGGCTGCTCTTCCACCGGGGGACGAAAAAAGGGCGGTGGCTATTACAAGGACGACGGTCCCGACGCGAATCCGCCGTCCAACCTGGACCAGGTGCCCGACGCGGTGCCGCGCATCGAGCCCTACGCCAGCGGCGCGAACCGGCCCTACGTGGTGTTCGGCCAGCGCTACGTGCCCGACACCACCGGCCAGCCCTATCGCAAGCAGGGCATCGCGTCCTGGTACGGCAAGAAATTCCACGGCAACTCCACGTCGATCGGCGAGCCCTACGACATGTACGCCATGACGGCGGCCCACACCACGCTGCCGGTGCCCAGCTACGCCCGGGTGACCAGCCTGGTCAACGGCCGCACCGTGATCGTGCGCGTCAACGATCGCGGCCCGTTCCACAGCGACCGCATCATGGACCTGTCCTACGTGGCGGCCTACAAGCTGGGCATCATCGGCCCGGGCAGCGGCCAGGTAGTGGTGGAGAGCATCGGCGCGGAGGAAATCCGGCGTCTGGCCTCGCATGGCCCCGCCGCCCCGCCGCCGCAACCGTCGTCCGCCACGGGCTCGCAGCCGGTGGCCGAGCCGGTCGCCGCCGCCCCGGTCGCGCTGACGCCGGTGGCGCTGCCGGCCACGCCGCAGCCGGCACGCCCGGCGCCCGCCGGCGGCATCGGCAACGTCTATCTGCAGGTGGGCGCGTTCAGCCAGCCGGCCAATGCGCAGACGCTGGTCAGCCGCATCAATGCGCAGCTGAGCGCGGAAGGCGCGCCGCCCGCCATGATGGAGCAGGCCAACAACCTGTACCGCGTCAAGATCGGCCCCTACCCCGACCGCCAGAGCGCGCTGAACGCCGTGCAGCAGGTGTCGGATCGCATCGGCATCCTGCCCAGCATCGCCGCCCAGTAGGCGCGGCGGTCCGGCGGGCGCGCGTCGCGCCCGTCATCCTCGACGATCCCAAAAAGCCGTCAGGCCACGCGACGCCCGGCGCTACCAGGGCAGTTCGGCCTGCCCGTCGCAGACGCGGCGCGCCCTGGGGCTGCGGCTCACGTACAGATTGCCCTCGTGCGCCAACAGCGCCTGCTTGCGCGGCAGCCCGCCGCCAAAACCGGTCAACGAGGTATCGCTGCCGATCACGCGGTGACAGGGAATGATGATGATCAGCGGATTTCGGCCCACCGCGCCGCCGATGGCCTGCGCGCCCTTGGGCCGGCCCACGGTCCGCGCCAGTTCGCCGTAGCTCGTCAGCACGCCGAAATCCAGCGCGCACAGCGCGCGCCAGACTTCATGCTGGAACGGCGTGCCGACCGGATCCAGCGCCACCTCGAAAGCGCGCCGGTCCTTGGCGAACCACTCCTCCAGCTCGCGCCGTCCCTGTTCCAGGATCGGATTCGATTCGTCGCGCAGCCAGCCTTCGGACGAAGGCAGCAGCGCCTGGTCGGTGAACCATGCCCCGCGCAGGCCCTTGGCGCTGGCGACCAGGCGCATCTCGCCCAGCGGCGTGGGCATGTCCCGGTAGACCAGCTGTTCGTCGGGGTCGCCGTGCTTGCCGGACGCGACCGTTGCATAGACCATGCCAATGACTCCCTCTATCCCGCCTACTGCCCGTCGCCGGCGGCCGTCTTGCGCAGCGCCCGGCTGTACAGCGCGTCCTTGGGCAGGCCCGTGACCTTGGCCGCCACCTTGGCCGCGTCGCGCACGGACAGGGTTTCCAACAAGGCGTCGAGCAGCGCGTCGGCGCGCGCGTCGACCTCGCCCTCGTCTTCTGCGGCCTCGTCGGCGTGCACGATCAGCACGAACTCGCCCTGCTCGCGGTGCGGGTCGGCGGCCAGCCAGGCCGCGCCCTCGCCCAGCGCGAAGGTGGCGATTTCCTCGAAGCGCTTGGTCAACTCGCGCGCCACGGTCAGCTTGCGCGCCGGGCCGCAGACCTCCAGCAGGTCCGCCAGCGTGGCGGCCAGCCGGTGCGGCGACTCGAACATCACCACCGGCGCCGGCAGCGCGCACCAGGTGCGCAGCCAGCGCTGGCGCGCGGCCGCCTTGGGCGGCGCGAAACCGGCGAAGGCGAAGGCGGGATTCTCGTCGGATGTGACGCCGCTGCCCATCAGGGCCGCGATGACCGCGCTGGGGCCAGGCACCGGCACCACCGCGTAGCCGGCCTCGCGCACGGCGCGGACCACGCGCGCGCCCGGATCGCTGACGGCCGGCGCTCCGGCGTCGGACACCAGCGCCACGCGCTGGCCCTGGGCCAGGCGCTCGCAGATCGCCTGCGCGGCCGAGGCTTCGTTGTGCCGATGGGCGGCCATGAGTGGCGTGCCCACGCCCCAGGCGTCCAGCAGCTTGCGGCTGGCCCGGGTGTCCTCGGCGGCGATCACGTCCGCGCGCTGCAGGGCATGCCAGGCCCGCAGGCCCAGGTCGCCCAGGTTGCCGATGGGCGTGGCCACCACATACAGCGTCGCGGCGGGCCAATGCTGGCCGGCGACGCTCTCGGCGACCCGGCTCCAGGCATCGCCGGCGGCGGGTGAGACATTTTGATTCATTGCGGGCAGCTCAGGCGGAAAACCATGCCAGTGTAGCCGCCTGGCGCATCCCTTCCGCCCTGGAGCCCGCATGAACGACGAGATCCTGCCCCTGGCCCTGGTGCTCGCGCAGGCCGCGCGGCGCCGCGCCCGGCGCAAACGGAGCGCGACGGCGCGCAAGCCCGCCCCCGCGCCGCGCCGCTCGCCCACCCAGCGCGTCGGCGACGCCCACGAGGACGCCGCGCTGCGCCTGCTGCAGGCGCGCGGCCTGGTCCTGCTGGCGCGCAACCTGGCCTGCCGTCACGGCGAGATCGACCTGGCCATGCGCGACGGCGCGGTGCTGGTCTTCGTCGAGGTTCGCGCCCGCCGCGACGCGCGCTTCGGCGGCGCGGCGGCCAGCATCGGCGCGGCCAAGCAGCGGCGGCTGGCCCAGGCGGCCGCGTACTGGCTGCCGCGCCTGGCCGCCCGCCACTGGCGCGGCGTCCCGCCGGCCGCGCGCTTCGACGTGGTCGCCTTCGAATCCGGCGTTGCCCGGTGGCTGCGCGATGCCTTCCTGGTCGCGAGCTGAACGGTCCGGCGCGCCCGGCGACAGGCCGGTTACGACAAGGCGAAAAGCCGTTACGCCTGGTCAGGCCGGCGTCACGGCCCCATGAGATAATCGCGCCCATGGATATGACCTCTCGTATGACGTCGCACTTTCGCGATGCCGCGGCCACGCTCGAGCAAAGCATGAACGAGCTGGCCGAACCGCTGGCGGTGGCGGTGGACGTGCTGTTTGGCGCCCTGGCGAACAATGGCAGGATTCTGGCTTGCGGCAATGGCGGCTCGGCCGCCGACGCGCAACATTTCGTCGCCGAACTGGTGGGCCGCTTCGAGCGCGAACGCCTGCCCCTGGCCGGCATCGCGCTGAATACCGACACCTCGATCATGACGGCGGTCGGCAACGACTACGGCTTCGACGAGATCTACGAGCGCCAGGTCAACGCGCTGGGCCAGCCCGGCGACGTGCTGGTGGCCATTTCCACCAGCGGCAACTCGCCCAACGTGGTGCGCGCCATGGAAGCGGCCAGCGCCCGGGAAATGCATGTGCTGGCCCTGACCGGCAAGGGCGGCGGCGTCATGGGGGAACTCATTACGCCCATGGACGTCCATCTATGCGTGCCCAGTGATCGCACGATGCGCATCCAGGAAGTCCACATCTTGCTGCTGCACGCCCTTTGTGACGGCATTGACGCTCTTCTGCTAGGAGACACCGAATGATTTCTGACGCCAGGACCGCGGCCCGCCCGCTGCTGCTCGCCGCCTTGCTCTCGACCGCCGCCCTGTCGCTGTCGGCCTGCGCGCCCCTGATCGTCGGCGGCGCCGCCGCCACCACGGCGGTGGTCGTGACCGACCGCCGCACGTCGGGCACCCAGCTCGAAGACCAGAACATGGCCTTCAAGGCGCAGCACCAGATTTCCCAGAAGCTGGGCGAGACCGCGCGGGTCAACGCCATGGCCTATGGCGGCATCCTGCTGCTGACCGGCGACGTGCCCACCGACGAGGCCAAGAACCAGGCCACCGCCATGGCCCGCGGCGTCGAGAACGTCAAGCAGGTGGTGAACCAGCTGACCGTGGGCCCGATCGCCTCGCTGGGCGTGCGCTCGAACGACACCTGGCTGACCTCCAAGGTCAAGACGGCCCTGATCAACACCAAGTACGTGCCGTCGGGCACCATCGCCGTCACCACCGACCACAGCGTGGTGTACCTGATGGGCAAGCTGACCCAGGCCGAGGGCGACTACGCCGCCAACGCGGCGGCCGACGTGGGCGGCGTGGCCAAGGTTGTTAAACTGTTCGAGACCATCAGCCGCGAGGAAGCCGTGCGGCTGTCCAGCAGCGGATCCAAGTCCTCGCAGTCCGGCTCCTCCGCCGACGCCAAGGCGCCGATCGAAAGCAGCGCCGGCGCCCAGGGCGACGGCAACGCCTCCGGCGGCGGCAGCAGCGGCGTGCAGGCCATACCGATCAAGTAACGCTCTACTCCACGCGGCCCAGCGATGAAAAAAGCCCTTCTAGCCCTGACCCTCCTGGTGGCCGCCGGCATCGGCGGCTGGTTCCTGCTGCGCCCGGCGCAGACCGCGCCGGACGTGCGATTCACCACGCTGGAGGGCAAGTCCTTCTCCATGCAGGACCTGCGCGGCAAGGTCGTGCTGGTGAAGTTCTGGGCGACCAGCTGCGTCACCTGCGTCAAGCAGATGCCGGAAACCATCTCGGCCTACAACGAGTACGCGGCCAAGGGCTACGAAGCCATCGCGGTCGCGATGAACTACGATCCGCCCAACTTCGTGCTGAACTTCGCCGAGACCCGCAAGCTGCCCTTCCCGGTGGCGCTGGACACCAAGGGCGACATCGCCCGCGCCTTCGGCGACATCCGCCTGACGCCCACGGCCTTCCTGATCGACAAGCAGGGCCGCATCATCAAGCGCTACCTGGGCGAATACGACGTGGCCGAATTCCACGCCACCGTGGAAAAGGCGCTGGCCGCGGGCTGAACCGCATTCGATCCCGGTCCCCCCAAAGAAAAACCGCTCAGTAGAGCGGTTTTCTTTTGTCTGGCTGGAAAAGCTCGCCCGGCTTAGAACGCCGGCACCACGGCGCCCTTGTACTTTTCCTGGATGAACTTCTTCACCTCGGGCGTGTGCAGGGCGTTGACCAGCTTCTTGATGGCCGGCGCGTCCTTGTTGTCGGCGCGGGTCACCAGCACGTTGGCGTAGGGCGAGTCGGAGCCTTCGATGAACAGCGCATCCTTGGTCGGGACCAGGCCGGCTTCCAGCGCGTAGTTGGTGTTGATCAGCGCCAGGTCCACGTCGTCCAGCGAACGCGGCAGCATCGCGGCTTCCAGCTCGCGGAACTTCAGCTTCTTGGGGTTCTCGATCACGTCGGCGGCGGTCGCCAGGATGTTGGACGGATCCTTCAGCTTGACCAGGCCCTGCTTCTGCAGCAGCACCAGGGCGCGGCCGCCGTTGGACGGATCGTTCGGGATGGCGATCGTGGCGCCGTCCTTGAGTTCGGAGACGTTCTTGATCTTCTTGGAGTAACCGCCGAAGGGCTCGACGTGCACCAGGGCCACCGGCACCAGCGTGGCCTTGCGGTCCTTGTTGAACGACTCCAGGTAAGGCTTGTGCTGGAAGAAGTTGGCGTCGAGCTGCTTGTCGTTCAGTTGCAGGTTGGGCTGCACGTAGTCGCTGAACACCTTGATGTCCAGTTCCACGCCTTCCTTGGCCAGCTGCGGCTTCACCACCTCCAGGATTTCGGCATGCGGCACCTGGGTCGCGCCCACCACGATTTTTTCAGCATGGGCGGCGCCTGCGGCCGCCAGGAAGAAAGCCGAGGCCGCCAGGGCCGACCGGACGAAGTTCAAACGCATGTATTGCCTCTCTTATAGGTAGGAAATCGGGGGCTGATGCCCGGCCGGTTGGAGGTCCGCCCTCTCGTGGAGGACAGCGCCGTTGTGAAAACGCCCCCAATTTACCTGAATGCCGGTTATTTGTCGGGCATATGAACATGGGTTTTGGATATAAGCCGGCAGCGGGTACTACAATCCGTCGTATGCTTGCGCTGGCGCGGTTCCCGTGCCTTATCGCGCAGGCATTTTCATGCCGCCGCCTCCCAGGAAGCGAAGGCTTTCCCCTCTCATGACCCACGCTTTTTCAATCATCTATTTACCGACTTAGCTGCCATGACCGACACCCCCGACCCTGCTGCCGTCTCGTCTCCCGCCGTCAAAGCCGCCGTGCTGTCCGAGGCCTTGCCGTACATCCGACGATTTCACGGCAAGACCATCGTGGTGAAGTACGGCGGCAACGCCATGACGGAAGAGCGGTTGCAGCGCAGCTTCGCGCACGACGTGGTGCTGCTCAAGCTGGTCGGCCTGAACCCCGTGGTGGTCCACGGCGGCGGTCCGCAGATCGATGACGCGCTGCGCCGCATCGGCAAGCAGGGCACCTTCATCCAGGGCATGCGCGTCACCGACGCCGAGACCATGGAAGTCGTCGAATGGGTGCTGGGCGGTCAGGTCCAGCAGGACATCGTCATGATGATCAACGAAGTCGGCGGCAAGGCCGTGGGCCTGACCGGCAAGGACGGCGGACTGATCCAGGCCCAGAAGAAGCTGATGGCCAACAAGGACAACCCCGCCGAACCCATCGATATCGGCTTCGTCGGCGACATCACGCTGGTCGAGCCGGCCGTGGTCAAGGCGCTGCAGGACGACCAGTTCATCCCGGTCATCTCCCCCATCGGCTATGGCGAGGACGGCACCGCCTACAACATCAACGCCGACGTGGTCGCCGGCAAGATGGCCGAAGTGCTGGGCGCCGAGAAGCTGCTGATGCTGACCAACACCCCGGGCGTGCTGGACAAGGCGGGCAAGCTGCTGCGCAGCCTGTCGGCCCAGACCATCGACGAGCTGTTCGCCGACGGCACCATCTCGGGCGGCATGCTGCCCAAGATCTCGTCGGCGCTGGACGCCGCCAAGAACGGCGTGAACTCGGTCCACATCGTCGACGGCCGCGTGCCGCACTGCCTGCTGCTGGAAATCCTCACGGACCAAGGCGTCGGCACGATGATCAGCTCGCATTGATGCCCACCCCCGAAGCGCTGCGCGCTTCCCCCTCAAGGGGGCGCTGCTGCGGACCGGCAAAGCCGGCTCCGCGCAGCCCCTGTCGGGGCCGAATAGCCTCAGTTTGGACGGTGCGTAGCGCCATGGGCAACTGATGCGAAGCCTGCGCCAATTGCAGCGGCCCGCGGTGCGCGTGCGGCGGTCCCGCAGGACCGCCGCGCACGACGACGGGCTGTTGTGGCTGTTCGACCTGGACAACACGCTGCACGACACGTCGCACGCGATCTTCCCGCGCATCGACCACGGCATGACCATGGCCGTGGCCGAGACGCTGGGCGTGGACATCGACACGGCCAACCACCTGCGCCGCAAGTACTGGAAGCGCTACGGCGCCACCATGATCGGCCTGGTGCGCCATCATGGCGTGGACCCGCACGAGTTCCTGCACCGCAGCCATGACTTCGACGTGAACCCGCTGGTGCGCGCCGAGAAGGCGCTGGCCTACAAGCTGCGCCAGCTGCCCGGACGCAAGGTGCTGCTGACCAACGCGCCGCTCGAGTACGCGCGCGCGGTGCTGCGCCGACTAGGCATCCTGCGCCAGTTCGACAGCCTCTGGGCCATCGAGCACATGCGCCTGCACGGCGAGTTCCGCCCCAAGCCGTCGCCGGCCCTGCTGCGCTACGTGCTGGCGCGCGAGGGCGCGTCGCCCCGCCGCACCGTGCTGGTCGAGGACACGCTGGCCAATCTGCGCGGCGCGCGCCGCGCCGGCCTGCGCACGGTTCACGTCTATCATCCCGGCACGCCGTTCGGACGCGGCCGCTCGCAACGGCCGTCCTACGTCGACTTGCGGGTAAACTCGGTCAGTGATTTGCTGTTGCGCCGACGTCCCCTGCGTGGATAGCGGCGGGTCTTACCCCCCACCCTTCCGTCAGCCTGCGTGGACCAGACACTTTCATGGCGAGCAAACCCGGCGAACGCAAGACCCAGATACTGCAGACCCTGGCCGAAATGCTGGAGCAGCCGCACGCCTCCCGCATCACCACGGCCGCGCTGGCCGCGCGCCTGTCGGTATCCGAGGCCGCGCTGTACCGCCACTTCGCCAGCAAGGCGCAGATGTTCGAGGGGCTGATCGAATTCATCGAGACCAGCATCTTCACGCTGGTCAACCAGATCGCCGCCGCCGAGCCGCTGGGCGTGACCCAGGCGCGCCAGACCGTGGCCATGCTGCTCACCTTCTCCGAACGCAACAAGGGCATGACCCGGGTGCTGACCGGCGACGCGCTGGTCACCGAGGACAACCGGCTGCAGGAACGCATCAACCACATCAACGACCGCATCGAGGCCTCGCTGCGACAGTCGCTGCGCACCGCCGTGACCGACGGCGGCCTGCCGCCCGAGGCCAACATCAGCGCCCATGCCAGCCTGCTGACGCACCTGGTGCTGGGTCGCTGGCTGCGCTATGCGCAAAGCGGCTGGCGCGTCGCGCCCACGCTGCACCTGGACGAACAGCTGCGCCTGGCGCTGGGCTGAGCGTCCGCGAAACACCCTGCCGATTGACGCTCACGGCCGCCGCGCGCGGCTTGCCGCGCATGCGCGCAGCCCATTGCCGGGCTTGCGATTTTTCAGGGCCGACGAGCATAATGCCGCGGGTGGGTTCCCACAAGCGCGATTTCCAAGTGGCTTGACCCACATCAATACGGGTTTTCCTGAATGCCGTCACGATCATACTGTAGCGTCGACATGCCGAATTGATTCATCCCGTGCTCGCGGGGCGGCGTGTCGTCAGTTTGACCTCAACCGGAGATGGATATGACCGCGCCAGCCGCCGTCCCTGCCCCACAAAACAAAACCAAGATCCCCATCGGACTCATCGCCGGCTTTGTCGCGCTGATCGCAGTGCTGCTGATGCCCCTGCCGGCAGACCTGCCGGTCGCCGGTCATCGCATGCTGGCCATCCTGGCCTTCGCCGTGGTCGTGTGGATCACCGAAGCCGTGTCGTACGAAGCCAGCGCCATCATGATCACGACGCTGATGGCCTTCCTGCTCGGCACCGCGCCGACCATCAAGGATCCGCAGACGCTGTACGGCACCTCCGCCGCCATCAGCATGGCGCTGACAGGCTTCGCCAATTCGGCGCTGGCGCTGGTGACCGGCGCGCTGTTCATCGCCGCCGCCATGACCTTCACCGGACTGGACCGGCGCATCGCGCTGGTCACGCTGTCCAAGGTCGGCACCAGCACGCGCCGCATCCTGATCGGCGCGATCGCCGTGACCATCGTGCTGAGCCTGGTCGTGCCCAGCGCCACGGCGCGCAGCGCCGCGGTGGTGCCCATCATGATGGGCGTGATCGCGGCCTTCGGCGTGGACAAGCGCTCGAACATCGCCGCCGGCATCATGATCATCGTGGCGCAGGCCACCAGCATCTGGAACGTCGGCATCCAGACCGCCGCCGCGCAGAACCTGCTGACGGTCGGCTTCATGGAAAAGATGCTGGGCCAGCGCGTGGCCTGGTCCGACTGGCTGATCGCCGGCGCCCCGTGGTCGCTGATCATGTCGGCCGTGCTGGTCGTCGTGGTGCTCAAGATGCTGCCGCCGGAAAGCAACAGCATCGCCGGCGGCAAGGAAGCCGTCGAGAAGTCGCTGCGTGAGCTCGGCCCCATGACCGGCGCGCAGAAGCGCCTGATGGCCGTGTCCGTGCTGCTGCTGTTGTTCTGGGCCACCGAAGGCAAGCTGCACAAGTTCGACACCACCTCCACCACCTACTTCGGCCTGGTGCTGCTGATGCTGCCGCGCTTCGGCGTGATGACCTGGAAAGACGTGCAGTCGCGCATACCGTGGGGCACCGTGATCGTGTTCGGCGTCGGCATCAGCCTGGGCACCGCGCTGCTCACCACGCAGGCCGGCCAATGGCTGGGCAATCAGGTGGTCGCGCACACCGGCCTGGACCACCTCGGACCGCTGGCGATCTTCGCCATCCTGTCGGCCTTCCTGATCGTCATCCACCTGGGTTTCGCCAGCGCCACCGCGCTGACCTCGGCCATGCTGCCCATCCTGATCTCGGTGCTGGCCACGCTGCCGGGCGAATTCAGCCGCCTGGGCATGACCATGCTGCTGGGCTTCGTGGTCAGCTATGGCTTCATCCTGCCCATCAACGCGCCGCAGAACATGGTGTGCCTGGGCACGGAAACGTTCAACGCCCGCCAGTTCGCCAAGGTCGGCATCGTCATCACCATCGTCGGCTACCTGCTGATGCTGCTGTTCGGCATGACCTACTGGCGCTGGCTGGGCTGGCTGTAAGGAGAAGCGCGCATGAAAATCTCGCTTGAACAGGCACGGGAATACGGGCGGCGCGTGCTGGCCGCCCAGGGCGTGCCGGAAGACATCGCGCGGGACGTGGCCGATCACCTGGTGGAGTCCGACCGCGTCGGCTACACCAGCCACGGCCTGTCCATTCTCACCAACTACCGCCGCGTGCTGGCCGACGGGCTGGCGCAGGCCGACGGCCGGCCCGAGCTGGTCAACGACCGTGGCGCCATGCTGGCCTATGACGGCCACAACGGCCTGGGCCAGCACGTGGGCAAGGTGGTCATCGAAAAAGCCATCGAGCGCACGCAGCAGCATGGCCAGTGCATCCTGACGCTGCGCCGCAGCCATCACCTGGGCCGCATGGGCCACTACGGGGAAATGGTGGCGGCGCAGGGGCTGATCCTGCTGGCCTTCACCAACGTGATCAACCGCGCGCCCACCGTGGCGCCGTTCGGCGGCGCCCAGGCCTGCATGACCACCAATCCGCTGTGCTTCGCCGGGCCGCTGCCCGGCGGGCGGCCGCCCTTCATCGTGGACATGGCCACCAGCTCCATCGCCGTCAACAAGGCGCGCGTGCTGGCGGCCAAGGGCGAGCAGGCGCCGCCGGGATCGCTGATCGACGCCCAAGGCAACCCCACCACCGATCCGAACGCGCTGTTCGCCGATCCGCCGGGCGCGCTGCTGCCCTTCGGCGGCCACAAGGGCTACGCCATGGGCCTGGTGGCCGAGCTGCTGGCCGGCGTGCTGTCGGGCGGCGGCACCATCCAGCCCGAACACCCGCGCAATGGCGTGGCCACCAACAACATGTTCGCCATCCTGCTGAACCCGCAGGTCGACTTCAACACCGACTGGCGCTCGCTCGAAGTCGGCGCCTTCATCGATTACCTGCATGCCTGCCCGCCGCAACCCGGCGTGGACCGGGTGCAGTATCCCGGCGAGTACGAAGCCGCCAACCGTGCGCTGAACGCGGATTCGCTGACCTTCGATGCGCGTATCTGGGACGGCATGAAGCAGCTGGCGACGGATCTGGGCGTGGCGGACGCGTTGCCTCGATAGCGCATTCGTTCCCGTCCTGGCGGGTTTTACAGGAAGCCCCCTTTCCATTGCGGAAGGGGGCTAATGAGATGGTCAGCCCGATCCCCACGAAGCGGTACGCTGAGTGGGGATTGTTCTTTTTGGGAGACCTCTCATGAGCACCGTCACGCTGATTGGCATCGATCTGGGCAAACACAGCTTCCATCTGCATGGGCAGGACGCGGCCGGCAGGATGATGTTTCGCAAGAAGTGCTCGCGCCAGGATCTGTTCAAGTTACTGGGCAACACACCGCGCAGCACAGTGGTGATGGAGGCCTGCGCCGGCGCGCACTGGATGGCGCGCCGCATCGAAGAACTGGGCCACCAGGCCAAGCTCATTTCCCCCCAGTTCGTGCGCCCCTTCGTACAGGGCAACAAGAATGACTTCGCCGATGCCCAGGCGATCTGCGAGGCGGCCTCGCGCCCGAGCATGCGGTTCGTGAGCGTGCGCAATCAGGCTCAGCAGACCGTCTCTGCCCTGCATCGGGTGCGTGAATCACTGGTCGCTCAGCGCACGGGCGTGATCAACCAGGTGCACGCCTTTTTGCTGGAGTTTGGCATCAGCCTGCCTCGTGGTCAGGCGATTCTGCGACGCTTGCCAGCGGTTCTGGCCGAACACGCGCTGCCGCCCCAACTAGGCGCGCTGCTGGAGCGGCTGCGATCGCACTTTCAGTATCTGGATGAGCAGGTAGGCCAGATTGAGCGTGAGCTGTGTCTACAGCTGCGCGAGGATGAACGCAGCCAGCGGCTGCTTCAGATCCCCGGCATCGGGCCAATCACTGCTAGCGTGCTGATGACTGAGCTGGGCGATGCGCGGCAATTTGGTTCGGCGCGCCAGTTCGCCGCTTCGGTAGGCTTGGTGCCTCGCCAGTACAGCACGGGCGGCAAACCCACGCTCCTGGGCATCAGCAAACGGGGCGACAAGAACCTTAGACGATTGTTGGTACAGGGCGCTCGCGCGATCATGCGACACGTGGAGCGACGAACCGACCGGCTAGGCGCCTGGGTGCGCGAGCTGCAGGCCCGACGTCACTCGAACGTGGTCGCTTGTGCGCTGGCCAATAAATTGGCGAGGATCGCCTGGGCCATCCTCGCCAATGGAACGAACTACCGAAGTGAGCAGACTGTAGCGCCAGCCTGACCTTCATCACCGTTTTACGCAGTCACTTCCTGGTTTTGCGACGCGAGTACGTGAAGACATAAACGGCTCAACGGCCTGGCAAGAAACCTGACATGAAATCCAGCACCGCGATGCTGAGGGGCTTTTTAGGTTTGCCGGGCGCGACTCTCATCATGGAGCGGGGGGCCTAGCCCCAACTGACTCCGAATAGATTTGAGCAAGCCCAATTTACGCCTACACCGCCTCGCTTGCAAAAATCGGGCTGACCATAGATTTTTCATCATCGGGCCCCCAGGAGGAAACGCGCGCTTCCTCGGCGCGAACCTCCTGGCAGAGGTTCTTACGCCTGGCGCACGCATGGATAAAACTGTCCCAGTTCGCCCACGAGCTGTCGTTCGCTCACTATGCGACCCTTTCATCCGCCTGCTCTACTCGAAACCGACCGTCGATGACGTGCTCATCGTGTCCTTAAAGGAGCGGTGATATTGAACGAAGTCCGCGCGACTTAGGCGCCGCGGCCAACACAGGCGCCGCCCTCGCGAGTATCTGGCAGACGAATGCCGGCTGATGTCCATCATGGTGTCGAACGCGATGCCCATGGCGGACAGCGCGGCGCCGGCGACGGACCGCATGCGATGCCTGTGAGTCTCAAAAATCCTGGAGTAGATCGAGCATTTTTCTCAAAACTTATCGTTTTACAGAAAATATTTAATGCATAACAATACTTTTACCCACTTGGAGGTAAATATGTCGACGATCCACTCCCCCTCATCCCCGCCTGATCACAAGCCGGAACTCGCACGCATCAGGAAACTCAGCCTCATCCTGGGCTATGCCTGCCTGGCAATTGCCTGCGCGATACCGCTCATGCCCTTGCTCGCCATCGGGCTCGCGGCCCTGACCGGCGCCCCGGTCCCGTCGCGCCTGCCCCTGCCAGGCCAGGAACCACTCTCCGCCTGGATGCTGGCAACTCTCGGCATCTTCAACGTCCTGCCCATGATCTTTCTTGTTATCGGCTTGTGGACAGCCCGCGCGTGCTTCAAGCGGTTCGCCAGGGGGGAGTTCTTCGCCGCCTCCGCCATTCGGGCCCTGCGCAAGTTTTCCATCTGGGCCGCATTGTCAGCGGCCACCGCCCTGGTCGGTCACGCCCTGCTCACGCTGGCGCTTTCCCCACATTTTCAGCAGGTGCTCTTCTCCATTGCGTCTTCGGGCCATTGGCTGACGCTGACGTTCGCGGGGATGCTGTGGGTGATGGCGGCGATGATCAACCACGGCCGGTCATTGGCGGAAGAAAACGAAGCGTTCGTATGACGAAATTCATCCATAGACGTCATGGCCAGGCGCAAACCGCAGCGATACCCCTAAGGGTTCGCGAGGATTTGCAACGATGCCATGGCGGCCAGGGTTGGATTTCGTGCGGGCCTATCTGCGGGACGGCACACTAGGACTTCACCGACCGATGCCGGCTGATGCTCATCATGATGCCGAACGCGATGCCCATGGTGAACAGCGCCGTCCCGCCGTAGCTCATGAAGGGCAGCGGCACGCCCACCACGGGCAGGATGCCCGTGACCATGCCCACGTTCACGAACACGTAGATGAACAGCATCATGGTCATCGCCCCCGCCAGCAATCGCCCGAACTGCGACGAGGCGCGCGAGGCGATGGTCAGCCCGCGCGCCATCAGCAGCGCATACAGCACCAGGATGGCGATGCCGCCGTACAGGCCGAATTCCTCGGCGTAGACGGCGAAGATGAAGTCGGTGGTGCGCTCGGGAATGAAGTCCAGGTGGGTCTGCGTGCCCTTCATGTAGCCCTTGCCGTACACGCCGCCCGAGCCCACCGCGATCATGGACTGGATGGTGTGGAAGCCCTTGCCCAGCGGATCGGAGCTGGGATTGAGCAGCGTGCAGACACGGTGCTTCTGGTAGTCGTGCAGCACCACCCAGCTCACGTCCGGCTCGCACAGCTGGTCTTCGTAGTAGATCAGGGTGCCGATGCCGATGATGCCGGCCAGCAAGGCCGGGATCAGCAGCTTGAACGACAGGCCGGCGAAATAGATCACGAAGAAGCCAGCGCCGAACACCAGCAACGCCGTGCCCAGGTCGGGCTGCAGCACGATCAGGCCGAACGGCGCGGCCAGCATGGCGGCCGCGGCCAGGAAGTCGCGGATGCGCACCGCGCCCTCGTGGCGCTGGAAATACCAGGCCAGCATCATGGGCACGCCGATCTTCATCATCTCGGACGGCTGGATGCGGGTCACGCCCAGGTTGAGCCAACGGGTCGCGCCCTTGCTGGTCTCGCCGAAGAACTCCACGCCCAGCAGCAGCACCACGCCCACCACATAGAATGGCAGCGCCAGCTTCATCAGCCACTTGGGCGGGATCAACGCCATGATCCACATGGCGAAGAAGGCGATGACGAAATTGCGCGACTGGTCGGCGAAGCGCCAGTCGGTGCCGCCCACGGCCGAATGCATGACCGTCAGGCCCAGCGCCGCGAACATCAGCAGGATGGCGAGCAGCGGCCAGTCGAAGGCCGTGAACACGCGCAGGAGGATCAGGCCGAAACGCTTCATGGCTTGCGCACCACATCAGAGGCGATGGACTCGACCGAGGCCAGCGGATCGGCGCGGTCCGGCCGCACGATCTTGTCCCGGCGTTCCTTGGCCAGCCAGTAGTCGAACACCTTGCGCGCCACCGGCGCGGCCACGCTGGCGCCCCAGCCGGCGTTCTCGACGATCAGCGCCACGGCGATGCGCGGGTGCTCGAGCGGCGCGAAGCCCATGAACAGGGCGTGGTCGCGCAGGCGCTCGTCGATGGCGCTGGCGCGGTAGCGCGCGCCTCGCAGGCTGAACACCTGCGCCGTGCCGGTCTTGCCGGCCGCCTGGTAGGGCGCGTTGGCGAACGCGCGCCGCGCCGTGCCGGCGCGCACCACGTCGGCCATCGCGTTCTTGATCACGTCGACGTTGGCCTGCTTCAGGGGGATGCGATAGTCGGGCACCGAATCGGTGGGCTTGGCCTGGCCCGTGCGCGGATCGCGCACCGCGTGCACCAGGTGCGGACGGCGGTACAGGCCGTCGTTGGCCAGTGTCGATGTGCCCTGCGCCAACTGCAGCAGCGTGAACGAGTTGTAGCCCTGGCCCACGGCGACCGAGATGGTCTCGCCCGCGTACCAGCGCTGGCGTTCCTTTTCCTTGTAGGCCGAGCGCTTCCAGTCGGTGGACGGCAGCACGCCGCGCTTCTCGCCTTCCAGGTCGATGCCGGTGATCTGGCCGAAGCCGAACTGCTTGGTGAAGTCATGCAGCGCGTTCACGCCGATCTCGGGGCCCAGCGAATAGAAATAGGTGTCCGACGACACCACGATGGCCTTGTGCATATCGGTCATGCCATAGGCGGCGCCGCCGGCGTTGCGGAACTTCTGGCCGCCGAACTCGTAGTAGCCGGGATCGGAAATGCGGTCAGTGGCGCGGCGCTTGCCCAGTTCCAGCGCGGCCAGGCCGACGAAGGGCTTGTAGGTCGAACCGATAGGATAGGTGCCGTACAGCGGGCGGTTGATCAGCGGATGGTCGGGCGACTCGTTCAGCATGCGCCAGTTGTCCACGTCGATGCCGTCGACGAAGAGATTGGGATCGAACGAGGGCTGCGACACGAAGGCCAGCACCTCGCCTGTATCGGGATCCAGCGCCACCAGCGCGCCGCGCTGCCCCTCGAAAGCCTGTTCGGCCACCTTCTGCAGGCCCATGTCGATGGACAGCATGATGTCCGAGCCGGGCACCGGGTCGATGCGCCGCAGCGTGCGCATGGGGCGTCCGCCCGCCGTCACCTCGACCTCTTCCAGGCCGGTGCGTCCATGCAGCGCTTCTTCCCAGGTCTTCTCGATGCCCTTCTTGCCGATCACGTCGGTGCCGCGGTAGTTGCCCAGCTGGCCGGCGCGCTCCAGATCCTCGATGTCGCCGTCGGCGATGCGGCCGATGTAACCAACCACGTGGGCGGCCGACAGGCCCTGCGGATACTCGCGCACCCAGCGGGCGCGCAGTTCGACGCCGGGAAACTGGAAGGCATGGGCGGCGAACCAGGCCGCCTCGGTTTCATTCAGGTTGTTGCGCAGCTGCAGGCTGGCGTAGCGGCTGGACTCGGCCGCGCGGCGCTTGAAGCGGCGCTGGTCGGTCGGGCTGATGTACACCACTTCGTTGAGCCGCTCGAACAAGGCGGTCAGATTGCCGGCGTGGGCCGGCACGACTTCCAGCGTGTAGGTGCGGTAGTTGCGCGCCAGCACCTCGCCATTGCGGTCCAGGATCTCGCCGCGGCGCGGCGGGATCGGCACCACCGCGATGCGGTTGCGGTCGGCGCGTTCGGACAGGCCCTCGTAGCGATCCACCTGCAGATACCAGAAGCGGCCGATCAGCACGCCGAAGCACAGCAGCGCGAACACGCCGCCCACCCAGGCGCGCAGCAGGAAGCGCTGCTTTTGCTGCTGGCCGGTTTTCTTGAACTCGAACATCGATTGCGCCCGCCCGCCGTCAGGCGGACGAGGACTCGGCGTCGTCGGCGCCGCGCTGAGGCAGGTGCAGCACCCAGCCGGCCAGGGGCCACAGGGCGGCGGTCAGGCCGGCGCTGACGGCCCAGTCCCAGCCCGGCCACTTGCCCGCCAGCCAGGCGTGGATGATCTGCACCAGCAGCCGCGCGGCGAAGAACACCGGCAGCATGTGCATGGCCTGGCTCCACAGGTCGAAGCGCTGCAGGCGGCGCTGCAGGGCGACGGCGCCATAGGCGATCAGCGTGTAGGACAGCGCGTGCTCGCCCAGCAGGCCGGCGTCGTGCACGTCCATCAGCAGACCGAAGGTGAAGGCGGTGAACAGGCCGACGCGGCGCGGCTCGTGCGCGCACCAGAAGGCGATGATCAGGATCAGCACGTCGGGCGCGCCCTGCCACAGCCGCCAGGGCAGCAGCGACACCAGCCACACCAGGATGATGGAAGCCCAGACGAAAACGCCGTGCGCCGGCCCGTCCAGCCGCTCGGGCTGGACGTTGCTGGGCGTGCCCAGGCGTCGCCGGGGCGACGAAGCGTTAGTCCGATCCACCGGAATCGACCTCCTGACGGTTGGATTCGGCGCGGGCCACATCCACCTGCAGGACCAGGAAGTGGCGATAGCGTTCGGGATGGGCCAGCGGCTCGCAGACGGCGCGCGCGAAGCCCGAGGCGGTGTCACGCTCGACCGAAGTGACCTTGGCCACCGGCAGGCCGGCCGGGAACAGCCCGCCCACGCCGCTGGTGACTATGGTATCGCCTTCCTTGATGTCGGCGTTGGCCGCCAGATAACGGACTTCCATCTTGCCAGGAGAGTTCCCGCCGAAGGCGATCAGCCGCAGGCCGTTGCGCAGCAGCTGGACCGGGATGGACACCTGCTCGTCGGTCACCAGGGCGGCTTCGGCCGTCATCGGGGTGACGCGCACGATCTGGCCGACCACGCCGCCTTCGTCGATGACGGGCATGCCCGGCGCCAGGCCGGCCTTGCTGCCCTTGTTGAAGACCAGGCGCTGGTTGAAGGCGCTGGTGGGCTCGTACAGCACCTCGACCACCACCGCCGACTGCGCCACCGTGTCGGTCACGCCCAGCAGGCGGCGCAGCTGCGCGTTCTCGGCGGCCAGCTGCGCGCCGTGAGACGCCACCTGGGCCAGCTCGATGCGCTGGCGCTGCAGGGCTTCATTCTCGCTGCGGATGAGGTTGGCCGCGTTGACCCATTCATTGACCTGCTGGACCAGATCACGCGGCGCCATGACGGCGCGCTGGAAGGGATAGATGGCCACGGACACCGCCCTGCGCACCGGCTCCAGCACGCGCAGCTGCGAATCCATGATGATCAGGGCCACGGCCAGGACGACCAGGACGACCAGCCGCACCTCTGCCGGCGGGCCGCGCCTGAATAGGGGAGGAGTCCCTTGTCGTTGCATGAATCTCAGCCCGGGCGGTCGCGCCCGGAGCCCCCGCCGCGGCCGGAGCCGCAAGACAACAGGGCTCCGGGCAGGCGGAAGGAATTAGTCGTTGATGAAGATGGCGCCGAGTTTCTCAAGATGTTCCAGCGCTTCGCCGCAACCGCGCACCACGCAGGTCAGGGGATCGTCGGCCACCACCACGGGCAAGCCGGTTTCCTCTTGGAGCAGGCGGTCCAGGTCGCGCAGCAGCGCGCCGCCGCCGGTCAGGGCGATGCCCTTGTCGGTGATGTCGGCGCCCAGCTCGGGCGGCGTCTGTTCCAGGGCGATCTTCACGGCGGACACGATCTGGTTCAGCGGATCGGTCAGCGATTCCAGGATCTCGTTGGACGAGACCGTGAAGCTGCGCGGCACGCCTTCGGCCAGGTTGCGGCCCTTGACCTCGATCTCGCGGACTTCGGAGCCGGGGAAGGCCGAGCCGATTTCCTTCTTGATGAGTTCGGCAGTGGGCTCGCCGATCAGCATGCCGTAGTTGCGGCGGATGTAGTTGACAATGGCCTCGTCGAACTTGTCGCCGCCGACGCGGACCGAGCCCTTGTAGACCATGCCGCCCAGCGAGATCACCGCCACTTCGGTGGTGCCGCCGCCGATGTCGACGACCATGGAGCCGCTGGCGTCGGACACGGCCAGGCCGGCGCCGATGGCGGCGGCCATGGGTTCCTCGATCAGGAACACGTGCGAGGCGCCCGCGCCCAGCGCGGATTCGCGGATGGCGCGGCGTTCAACCTGGGTGGAGCCGCAGGGCACGCAGACGATGATGCGCGGGCTGGGCGCCAGCATGTTGCGGGGGTGCACCATGCGGATGAACTGCTTGAGCATCTGCTCGGTGACGGTGAAGTCGGCGATCACGCCGTCCTTCATGGGCCGGATGGCCTCGATGTTGCCGGGGACGCGGCCAAGCATCTGCTTGGCTTCGTGGCCCACGGCCTGGATGATCTTCTTGCCGTGGGGGCCGCCTTCATGACGGATCGCGACCACGGAGGGCTCATCGAGCACGATGCCCTTGCCGCGGACGTAGATCAGCGTATTGGCGGTACCGAGGTCGATCGCCATATCGCTGGAAAAATAACTGCGCAGGAATCCGAACATGGGAGCTCAGCAAATTCTGGGGGGGAATTGGGTCAGGCCGCGGGGCGCACGGTCCGGATACACTCGAACCCGCCTGTCGTCACGGCGATTAAACCGTGAATCATAACTTATAATTTCCGTGGAAATAGCGCATAAATGCAGGCTATTCAAGCTTTGTAACGGGTTGGGCGTATGCATACTGTCCCGGCCCTCCCCCGGCCTTCCGTTATTCGAATTTCGAACTCCCCATGGCGCTCAACGACAAAGATGTGGCCCGCATAGCCCGGCTGGCCAGAATCGAACTGACCCCGGAACAGCGCGCCCACGCGCAGACCGAACTGAACGGCATCCTCCACCTGATCGAGCGGCTGCAGTCTGTCGACACGCAAGGCGTCGAGCCGCTGGCCCACCCGCTGTCGGCCCACGAGGACATCACCCTGCGCCTGCGCGAGGACGCCGTCACCGAGCCCAGCTCGGAAACCCGCCGCCAGGAACTGCTGGCCAACGCCCCGGACGCCCAGGACGGCCTGTTCCTGGTTCCCAAGGTCATCGAGTAAGCCATGACGAAACCCGCCCTGCACACCCAATTCGAGGGGATCGCCGGCCTGCGCGCGGCCCTCGCCCAGCGCCAGGTCAGCGCCGTCGACCTGGCGCAAAGCGCGCTGGCCGCCGCCGAGGCCGCCAGCGGCCTGAACAGCTTCTTACATATTGACGCCGAATTGACGCTGGCCCAGGCCCGCGCCGCCGACGCCGGCCTGGCCGCCGGCACCGCCGGCGCCCTGGCCGGCATCCCCATCGCCCACAAGGACGCCTTCGTCACCCGCGGCTGGCGCACCACCGCCGGCAGCAAGATGCTGGACGGCTACGTCAGCCCGTTCGACGCCACCGTGGTCGAGCGCCTGCAGGCGGCCGGCGCCGTGTCGCTGGGCAAGCTCAACTGCGACGAATTCGCCATGGGCTCGGGCAACGAGAACTCCGCCTACGGCCCTGTCCGGAACCCCTGGGACACGACTGCCGTGCCCGGCGGCTCGTCGGGCGGCTCGGCCGCCGCCGTGGCCGCCCGCCTGGTGGCCGCCGCCACCGGCACCGACACCGGCGGCTCGGTGCGCCAGCCCGCCGCCCTGTGCGGCGTCAGCGGCATCAAGCCCACCTACGGCACCGTCTCGCGTTTCGGCATGGTGGCCTTCGGCTCCAGCCTGGACCAGGCCGGCCCGCTGGCCGAGAGCGCCCGCGACCTGCTCGAGCTGCTGGACGTCATGAGCGGCTTCGACCCGCGCGACGCCACCAGCCTGGAAAAATGCGATGCCGCCGTCAACGAAGCGGGCCGCGTGCGGCGCGACTTCGACGCCGCCCAGGCTCGCCATGACGCCGCCGGCAGCCAGCCCCTGAAGGGCCTGCGCATCGGCGTGCCGGCCGAGTACTTCGGCGCCGGCCTGGCGCCGGACGTGGCCGCCGCCGTGGAGGCCGCCCTGGCGCAGTTCGAGGCCCTGGGCGCCGTGCGCGTGCCGGTGTCGCTGCCGCGCACCGAGCTGGCCATCCCCGCCTACTACGTCATCGCCCCCGCCGAAGCGTCCAGCAACCTGGCCCGCTACGACGGCGTGCGCTACGGCCATCGGACCGCCGACTACAATGGTCTGGAGGAAATGATCGCCCGCTCGCGCGCCGAAGGCTTCGGCGACGAGGTCAAGCGCCGCATCCTGATCGGCACCTACGTGCTGTCCCACGGCTACTACGACGCCTATTACCTGCAGGCCCAGCGCCTGCGCCGCATGATCGCGCAGGATTTCCAGCGCGCCTATGCCGACCAGTGCGACGTGATCATGGGCCCGGTGACGCCGACGGTCGCCAAGAACATCGGCGACAACCGCGACGATCCCACCTCCGACTGGCTGGCCGACGTCTACACGCTGGGCGTGAGCCTGGCCGGCCTGCCGGCGATGTCCATCCCCTGCGGCTTTGGCGGCGCGGCGGGCAACCGCCCCGTCGGCCTGCAGATCATCGGCAACTACTTCGACGAAGGCCGCCTCCTGGCCATCGCCGACCGCTATCAACAAGTCACCGACTGGCACAAAAAAACGCCAGCACTCCAGGACGCCTAACATGAACTGGGAAATCGTCATCGGCCTGGAAACGCACACGCAGCTTTCCACCGACTCCAAGATCTTTTCGGGCAGCAGCACCCGCTACGGCGCGGCCGCCAACACCCAGGCCAACGTGGTCGACCTGGCGCTGCCGGGCAGCCTGCCGGTCATGAACCGCGGCGCCGCCGAGCGCGCCATCCGCTTCGGCCTGGCCGTGGGCGCCGAGATCGCGTCGCGCTCGGTGTTCGCGCGCAAGAACTACTTCTACCCCGACCTGCCCAAGGGCTACCAGATCAGCCAGTACGAGCTGCCGGTGGTGGTGGGCGGCTCGCTCTCCTTCTTCGTCGGCGAAGAGGAAAAGACCGTCAACCTGACCCGCGCGCACCTGGAAGAGGACGCCGGCAAGTCGCTGCACGACGCCTTCCTCCTGGCCAACGGCGCCCCCGCCAGCGGCATCGATCTGAACCGCGCCGGCACGCCGCTGCTGGAGATCGTGACCGAGCCGGAAATGCGCTCGGCCGCCGAGGCCGTGGCCTACGCCCGCGCGCTGCACAGCCTGGTCGTGTGGCTGGGCATCTGCGACGGCAACATGCAGGAAGGCTCGTTCCGCTGCGACGCCAACGTGTCCGTGCGTCCGGTCGGCCAGAAGGAATTCGGCACCCGCACCGAGATCAAGAACGTCAACTCGTTCCGCTTCCTGGAACGCGCCATCCAGTACGAGGCGCGCCGCCAGATCGAGCTGATCGAGGACGGCGGCACGGTGGTGCAGGAAACCATGCTGTACGACTCCGACCGCGACGTCACCGTCAGCATGCGGGGCAAGGAAGACGCGCACGACTACCGCTACTTCCCCGACCCCGATCTGCCGCCGCTGGTGATCTCGCGCGCCTGGGTCGACGAGGTCCGCGCCGCCATGCCCGAGTTGCCCGCCGCGCTGCGCGCCCGCTTCGAATCCGACTACGGCCTGACCGCCTACGACGCCGCCCAGCTCAGCGCCAGCCGCGGCCTGGCCGCCTACTTCGAGGCCGTGGCGCAGGCGCTGCCCGCCGGCCAGGCCAAGCTGGCCGCCAACTGGATCATGGGCGAGGTCGCCGCCACGCTCAACAAGGAAGAAAAGGACATCGCCGACGCCCCGGTGCAGGCGCCCGCCCTGGCCGCGCTGATCAACCGCATCATCGACGGCACCATCTCCAACAAGATCGCCCGCGAAGTGTTCGGCGCCATGTGGGCCGGCGAGAACGGCGGCCAGCCCGACGCCATCATCGAAGCGCGCGGCCTCAAGCAGATCAGCGACACGGGCGCCATCGGCGCCATGATCGACGAGGTGCTGGCGGCCAACGCGGCCATCGTCGAGGAATACCGCGCCGGCAAGCAGAAGGCGTTCAATTCCCTGGTCGGCCAGATCATGAAGGCCGCCCGCGGCAAGGCCAACCCGCAACAGGTCAACGACCTGCTCAAGCAGAAGCTGGACGGCTGACAGGGTCAGCGCTTTATCAGACCAACTCAGGGCCGCGGCATATTGCCGCGGCCTTTTTGTTGGCCAAGAATGGACGAGTCGATATTCGCTTGGAGACCCGGGCCATGACGATGCCCTATCTGTCCGTCCCGCTGGAGCAGGTTGCCGCACGCCTTGATGAAATGATCCAGGCGGCCCGGGATGGCGCTTGCGTGGTCATTACGCACGATGGCCAGGCGCATGCCCGCATTTGCGAGGTCAATCCCCTGCTGACCGAAGAGGCGCATCAGGCGATCGAGGATCTCAAGAACTTCCCCAGGAGCCCCTACACCGACAAAGCCACCTGGTGGTACATCGTCAAGGGCATACACGTATGAAGCACTGGAACAGGAGTCCCGAAATGTCCCGCTATCTCGAAGTCCCTCAGGAAAAAGTCGGCGAACGGCTCGATACATTGATCCGCCTGGCGCATGAAGGCGCGCGCATCGTCATCAAGAAAGACGGCATTGCCCAAGCCTACATCCAGCCCGCCAACCCCAATATGTCCGAAGACATGTACGAGGCTCTGCTGGCGCTCAGGAGCATTCCCGTCGCACCGAACTTCGACAGCGAGCAAATGCGCGCCTGGATGGAAGAGGACCGCAGGTGAAGTTGGTGCTGGACGCCTCCGTTGCACTGAGCGGCCTGTACACGCGCGCCGCGGCGCAAGAGGCGATGGTTGCCCAGCATCTGCTGGCATCCATCGGCAACTTCGAGATACGCGTGCCTGCCCATTGGCATATCGAAGTTGCCAATGGCATGCTTCGTCTGGAACGCGCTGGACAGCTGGCCTCGGCGAAGATTGCGAAGTTCGTACGGCAGATGGATCGACTAGCCCTGCTGGCCGACACGCCACCGACTGCAGAACGCGCGACGGCCATTCACAAACTGGCACAAAACCACGGCTTGACCGCGTATGACGCCGCCTATGTCGAATTGACGATTCGTTCCGGCAGCGATCTAGCAACCTTCGATCGCAAGCTCTCGGATGCAGCCCGGGCCTGCGGCGTAGCCGTGTTCGGCCAACCCCATGGCATGGCGGAGCCTTGGGCAGCCTACGGAAGCAACCCCGAAGCTTCCGCCGACACCGACACTGAGCGGCCAACCGCCCCGCCTTACTTCACTCCGTACTTGGTCCGATAAGCCAGCACCGCCTCGCGGTGCTCGGCGAACGCCGTGTCGTCCTGCAGCAAGGCCAGGATGTCCGCCAGCGACGCAATCGACACCACCGGAATGCCATAGGTCTTGGCCACGTCCTGCACGGCCGAGTGCGCCGACAGCGCGTCGTCCGGGCCGGCGCGTTCCATGCGGTCCATGGCGATCAGCACGGCGGCCGGCTCGGCGCCGGCGGCGCGGATGATCTCCACCGATTCGCGCACCGAAGTGCCGGCGGTGATCACGTCATCAATGATCACGACCTTGCCCTTGAGCGGCGCGCCGACCAGCGTGCCGCCTTCGCCATGGTCCTTGGCTTCCTTGCGGTTGTAGGCGAACGGCACGTCGCTCTTGCCCTGCATGGCCGGGTGGCCGGCAAGCGCCACGGCGGTGGCGGTGGCAAGCGGGATGCCCTTGTAGGCGGGGCCGAACAGCATGTCGAAGCCCACGCCCGAGTCCAGCAGCGCCTGGGCATAGAAGCTGGCCAGCTTGCCGACGGAAGCGCCCGAATTGAACAGGCCGGCGTTGAAGAAGTACGGGCTGATGCGTCCCGATTTTACCTTGAAGCTGCCGAAGCGCAGCACGCCTTCATTCAGGGCGAAACGGACGAAATCGAGGGCGGTGGACGTTTGGGCGGCAGGCATGCGGGCATTCCAGATAGGTGGCGAACGCCGGCATTTTATCCGCTACGCGGACCGCGGGAGATCGCCGGCAGTCCGGGCGCGGATCGGCGCACGCGCCAGACGTCGGTTAAATTCCAGGCATGGTCCGGCCCCATGCGGGGGCCGCCGCCTTATTGGGAGTACCGCTTTGCTGCGCATCACGTCGCTAAACCTCAACGGCATCCGTTCCGCCTTCCGCAAGGGCCTGCAGCCCTGGATGGAAAAGCACGGCGCCGACATCCTGTGCCTGCAGGAAATCAAGATCGCGGACGCCGACCTGACCGACGACCTGCGCCACCCGCCCGGCTACACCGGCCATTTCCATCATGCCGAGAAGAAGGGCTACAGCGGCGTGGGCCTGTACCTGCGCAACGCCGCCGAGCGCGTCAACATCGGCCTGGACTGCGAGGAATTCGATCCCGAGGGCCGCATCATCCGCGCCGACTGGAAAGACCTGTCGGTCATCAGCGCCTACCTGCCGTCCGGTTCCAGCGGCGACGAGCGCCAGCAGGCCAAGTACCGCTTCCTGGACCGCTTCGGCCCGTGGCTGGACGGCCTGATGAAGGAACACAAGAAAAGCGGCCGCGAGTTCGTGGTCTGCGGCGACTGGAATATCGCCCACAAGGAAATCGACCTGAAGAACTGGAAGGGCAACCTGAAGAACTCCGGTTTCCTGCCCGAGGAACGGGTCTGGCTGACCGAGGTCTTCGACAAGCGCGGCTTCGTCGACGTGTTCCGCACGCTGGACGACCGCGCCGAGCAATACACCTGGTGGAGCAACCGCGGCCAGGCCTGGGCCAAGAACGTGGGGTGGCGCATCGATTACCAGATCGCCACGCCTGGCATCGCGGCCCGCGCCCGCGCCGCCTCGATCTACAAGGACGAGCGCTTCTCCGACCACGCGCCACTCACCATCGACTACGACGTCAAGCTCTGAACCCCTGCCGGGCCGGAACCGGCCTCGGCGTCGCTCCGGACGGGTTTGCGCCCGTCCGGCATGCAGCCACCCCGGCTGATATCCGTCAAAAATAAATAGGGGACAAATAGATGGAAAATCATCGGCGAATCTCCCCTCGCCACGTCTGATTTCGGTGTCTTTCCCCTATGGAAACCCCTTGCAGCCGCTCGGGAGATTTTTCCAATAAAACGGGGACATAATAAATATCAAGAAAATACAAAGACCTACGCCTTCCCTGGGAAGCCGCACCTGGGGCCAACCCAGTTCCAGCCAATATGCGTCCCTATTTATTGGTGCAATATTTCCCTTTCATATCAAGGGGATGGAACGCACCCAGGCTTTGCGCAGGGCAACAATTTGCCCCTACAATTCTTCGCACCAGGGCGGTGCGAGCACGCACCAAAACAAGCCCGAGCGCCCCATGACGGCGCACCTCGCACCCTTTTGAAGCAGCCCCCAAGGAGATCATGTTGAAAGTGCAGAGTCTGGACGACTTCCTGCGCGGCGTCGCCGCGCGCGATCCGCAACAGCCGGAATTCATGCAAGCCGTCCAGGAGGTGATGCTGAGCCTGTGGCCGTTCATCGAAAAGCACCCGCACTACGCCGAGCACGCCATCCTCGAGCGTCTGGTGGAGCCCGAGCGCGTGATCCAGTTCCGCGTGTGCTGGACCGATGACCAGGGCCAGGCCCGCGTCAACCGCGCTTTCCGCATCCAGCACAGCTCGGCCATCGGCCCCTTCAAGGGCGGCATGCGCTTCCATCCCTCCGTGAACCTGTCGATCCTGAAGTTCCTGGCGTTCGAACAGACGCTGAAGAACGCGCTGACCACGCTGCCCATGGGCGGCGGCAAGGGCGGCTCGGACTTCGACCCCAAGGGCAAGTCCGACGCGGAAGTCATGCGCTTCTGCCAGGCCCTGATGATCGAGCTGTACCGCCACCTGGGCCCGGACACCGACGTGCCGGCCGGCGACATCGGCGTGGGCGCGCGTGAAGTCGGCTTCATGGCCGGCATGATGAAGAAGCTGTCCAACTCCACCGCCAGCGTGTTCACCGGCAAGGGCCTGACCTTCGGCGGCAGCCTGATCCGCCCCGAAGCCACCGGCTACGGCACCGTGTACTTCGCCGAGGAAATGCTCAAGCGCATCGGCCGCTCGTTCGACGGCCTGCGCGTGTCGGTGTCCGGCTCGGGCAATGTGGCGCAATACGCCATCGAGAAGGCCATGGCGCTGGGCGCCAAGGTCGTGACGGTGTCCGACTCCAACGGCACGGTGGTCGACGAGGCCGGCTTCACGCACGAGAAGCTGCTGGCCCTGATGCACATCAAGAACGACCTGCGCGGTCGCCTGGACGCCTACGCCAGCCAGTTCGGCCTGAAGTACGAAGCCGGCAAGCGTCCCTGGCACGTGCCGGTCGACGTGGCCCTGCCCTGCGCCACGCAGAACGAGCTGGAACTGGCCGACGCCCAGATGCTGATCAAGAACGGCGTGCTGTGCGTGGCCGAGGGCGCGAACATGCCCGCCACGCTGGAAGCGGCCAAGGCCTTCATCGCCGCGCGCGTGCTGTACGCGCCGGGCAAGGCCAGCAACGCCGGCGGCGTGGCCGTGTCGGGCCTGGAAATGAGCCAGAACGCGGCCCGCCTGGCCTGGACCCGCGAGGAAGTGGACGCCCGCCTGCACGCCATCATGCGCGACATCCACGAGAACTGCGTGCGCCACGGCCACAGCGAGCGCGAGTACGTGAACTACCTGGACGGCGCCAACATCGCCGGCTTCGTCAAGGTGGCCGACGCGATGCGTCAGCAAGGGCTGTACTAAGCCCCCCCGAAGCGCTACGCGCTTCCCCCCAGGGGCGCCACTGCGGACCGGCAAAGCCGGCTCCGCGTGGCCCCGGTCGGGGAGGACTTGCCGAATTGGGGCGGGTCCGCCAGTGCAGCGGGTGTAAGACCCGCAGTTCCCTGTCGTTCAGATGCAGCGATGCCCGCTCCGTGGAGCGGGCATCGCGCTTGCGCCTTGCTCGGCTGAGCGCCTGGCGCTCAGTGTTTCATCGAGCTGTGGTCGTGGCTCATGCCGGGGTTGTGCGCGGCGGGCTTGACCTTGAACTGGACGGCGACCTCGCCGGCCTTCTCGAACTTGAGCGTGGCGGGCACCGCAGCGCCTTCGGCGAAGGGGGCTTTCAGCTTGAGGAACATGACGTGATAGCCGCCCGGGGCCAGCTTGACCTCGCCGCCGGCGGGCAACGCGATGCCGCCCTCGACCTGGCGCATCTTGGCCACGCCATCCTTGGTTTCCACGGTATGCAGCTCGACGCGCTCGGCGGCGCTTGAACTGACCGACAACAGGCGGTCGGCGGCCGTGGCCTTGTTGTCGATCTCCATGTAGCCCGCGCCATTGGACTGGCCCGGCGCCGAGGCGCGCACCCACAGGTCGTCGATCTCGACCTGGCCGGCCTGGTAGTCCTTGGCCCAGGCGGAACCGGCCGCGCACAGGCCCATGGCGGCGATGACTGCGAACTTGCGTAGTTTCATGCGTATGTCCTCCGGGAGATTAGCGCCGCCGCACCAGGCTGCGCGCGGCGGACAGGACCGAATCGGTCAGGGCTTCCATCGCCTCGGAGTTTACCCGCCAATGCTGCCAGTACAGCGGCACGTCCTCCCAGGCGCGGCCCCGCAGCAGCATCAGATGACCTGCGTCAAGGTGCTCCTGCACCAGCGGCAGCGGATTCATGGTCCAGCCCAGCCCGCCCAGCGTGGCCTGCACGAAGGCGCGGGTGGACGGCACCCACCAGACCGGCGGCTGCCAGGGCGCGGGATCCGAGATCTTGTGCGCGAAGCGGGCCTGCAACGCGTCCTTGCGGTTGAACACCAGCACCGGCGCCTGCGCCAGCGTCTGGGCGTTCACGCCCTGCGAGAAATAGCGCTTGTGGAAGTCCGGCGAGCAGGTCGCCACGTAGCGCATGCTGCCCAGCGCGTGGATGCGGCAGCCCTGCACCGGATCGGCCAGCGTGGTCACCGCGCCCAGCACGGCGCCGTTGCGCAGCAGCGCGGCCGTGTGGTCCTGGTCCTCGGACTGCATGTCCAGCGTGGCGCGGGTGCGCGCCGAAAACTGCAGCGCCGCCTCGACGAACCAGGTTTCCAGGCTGTCGTGGTTGACGGCGATGGGGATGCTGGCGTGCGGCACGTCGTCCTCGGCCACGCCCAGGCGGTTGAGCGCGTCGTGTTCCAGCAGCGCGGTCTGTTCGGCCAGCTGCACCAGCACCCGGCCGTCGGCGGTGGCGGCGGCGGGCACCGTGCGCTGCACCAGCAGCCGGCCCATGCGGTCTTCCAGCGCCTTGATCCGCTGCGACACCGCCGACGGCGTCACGCTCAGCGCCAGCGCGGCGCGCTCGAAACTGCCTTCGCGCACCACCGCCGCCAGGGCCCGCAGATTGCCGTGATCGATCTTCATGATTGCATTAGTTTTGCTTAAGATAATGAAGGAAAATTAGCTGTATTTCACGTGGCCGGCAAGCGACAATTCATCATGCCGGCACGCCTGCGCGCGCCGACGCCCCGCTTCATCGCCAGCCTCCCCAGGACGAAAAAGCCATTCCGGCATGCGCTTGCCGCCGCCGGAACGGGCCGGCTTGACGATGAAAACACCCATGCCGCGCACCACGCGCGCGCCCGCCGTCTCCGGAGACCACCGGAAACGACCGGGCGCCGAACGCCTCGCGCGCACCTGGGATTTGTAGCCATCGAGCGCCGGCACAGGCGCAGCAGCAAAGGTATCCGCATCATGTTCGCCACCCTGTCATCCCCCCTCTTCTTCACCGCCTGGGCCAGCGGCACGGCCACCGGGCTGGGCCTGTTCGCCGTCGTGGGCGCGCAAAGCGCGTTCATCCTGCGCCAGGGCCTGATGCGCGCGCACCTGGCCAGCGTGGTCGCCATCTGCGCGCTGATCGACGCCGTCTTCATCTTCGCCAGCGTGTCCGGCCTGCAGGCCCTGACCACCTGGTTCCCCTGGCTGACCACGGCCGTGCTGTGGTTCGGCGTGGCCTTCCTGTCCTGGTACGCGCTGCAATCGGCCCGCCGCGCCTGGAGCGCGAACGGCGGCCTGGCGGCGGCGCGCGAGGCCGTGCCCTCGCGCCGCGCGGCCATGCTGGGCGCGCTGGGCTTCTCGCTGCTGAACCCGCATTTCTGGCTGGACATGGTGGTGGTCGGCTCGCTGGCGCACGGCTTCGACGACGCCCGCATGGCCTTCGCCGCCGGCGCCCTCACCGCCAGCCTGCTGTGGCTGGCCGTGCTCAGCATCGGCTCGCGGCTGTTCGCCCCGTTCTTCGCCAGCGCCTCGGCCTGGCGCGTGCTGGACGGCATCATCGCCGTGATCATGGCCGCGCTGGCGGTCAGCCTGGCGCTCAAGGGCATCTGAGCCGCCCGATACCCGCGTGGCGGTGGACCTGCCCCACCGCCGCCTTCCTCTCCGCCCCGTGCCCAGGAGCGCCGCCATGTACACCGCCACCTTCATCTTCGCCAAGAAGCAGTACGACGAGGATTTCCACCTGCTGGACGGCCGGATCGCCGAAGCCGCGCGCGCCCTGCCCGGCTATCTGGGCGAGGAGTCCTGGGAAGACCCGGCGCGCGGGCTGATCAGCAATGTCTATTACTGGGAATCACTGGACGCGCTGCAGGCGCTGATCCGGCACCCGCTGCACCAGCAGGCCAAGGCCGCCCAGTCCCGCTGGCTGGACGGCTACCGCGTCGTCATCGCGCAGGTGATCCGGCAATACGGCGACGACCGCCTGCACTCCCCCGCCCACCCGTAATCGACCGCGTTGCCCCTCCCGGGCCCGATGCCCGTCCGGTTCGCGGACGACCATGCGCGGCCCTCCCTTCCGAAAACGTGCGCCTGCCGCCCCCCAGCCGCCCCCCCAGCCGCTCTCCCTGGCCGCTGATCCCCGCGTCCGCCGGGGCCCGGGCACCCAGGCGTTTTCCCTAGGTCTGCCGGCCGAGTGCCGGGCCACTACCCAATTCCCGTAAAAACCCTCCCTAGGGATTTCCACGGAAGTGCGCCGCCGAGTCAGATTCGCGTAAGAGATTAAGCAGACAGTCACACCACGCAACACAAGCATGCGCGCCGCACGTTGCATCCAGGCGCCGGCAACAGGTTTTCGACGCAGTTCCACCAATTACAACGGAGACACTCATGGACTTTCGTTTGAAGCTGCTGGCAGGAACCCTTGCATTTGCCCTGTCGGCCGCGTCCCACGCCGCCGATCCCATCAAGATCGGCGTGGCCGGCCCCTACACCGGGGGCTCCTCCTCGATGGGCGTGAGCATGCGCGACGGCGTGCGCCTGGCGATCGAGGAAATCAACAAGAGCGGCGGCGTGCTGGGCCGCCAGCTGGTCGCGGTGGAGCGCGACGACGAGGCCAAGAACGAGCGCGGCGTGCAGATCGCCCAGGAGCTGATCAACAAGGAACAGGTCACCGCCACCGTCGGCTACATCAATACCGGCGTGGCCCTGGCCTCGCAGCGCTTCTACCAGGACGCCAAGATCCCGGTGTTCAACAACGTGGCCACGGGCAGCGTCATCACGCACCAGTTCAAGGCGCCCGAGTACCCGGACAACTACGTGTTCCGCAACGCGGCCCACGACAGCATCCAGGCGCCGATGATCGTCGAGGAAGCCATCACCCGCCGCGGCTTCAAGAAAGTGGCGATCCTGGCCGACTCCACCAACTATGGCCAGCTCGGCCGCGAGGACCTGGAAAAGGCCCTGGCCGCCAAGGGCATCAAGCCGGTGGCCGTGGAGAAGTTCAACATCAAGGACGTGGACATGACGGCCCAGCTGCTCAAGTCCAAGGAAGCCGGCGCCGAGGCGGTGCTGACCTACGGCATCGGCCCCGAGCTGGCGCAGATCGCCAACGGCATGGCCAAGCTGGGCTGGAAGGTGCCCATCATCGGCAGCTGGACGCTATCCATGGCCAACTACATCGACAACTCCGGCGCCAACGGCGAAGGCGCGCGCATGCCGCAGACCTTCATCCAGGACCCGGACACGCCCAAGCGCAAGGCTTTCATCGACGCCTATCTGGCCAAGTTCAAGCCCAAGAACAACCGCATCGACTCGCCGGTGTCGGCGGCCCAGGGCTATGACTCGATCTTCCTGCTGGCCGCGGCCATCAAGCAGGCCAACTCCACCGACGGCCCGAAGATCCGCGAAGCGCTGGAAAACCTGCAAACGCCGGTCGAAGGCGTGGTGATGACCTACAACAAGCCGTTCAGCCACGACAACCACGACGCGATCACGGCCAAGGAAGTGGTGATCGGCGAGGTCAAGGGCGGGCGCGTGGTCAAGGCTAATTAGGCCCACCCGAGAAGCGCTACGCGCTTCTTCCCTCAAGGGCGCCGCTGCGGACCGGAAGGGGAAGCCCACCCGAGAAGCGCTGCGCGCCTCTTCCCTCAAGGGCGCTGCCGCGGACCGGCAAAGCCGGCTCCGCGCAGCCCCAAATGGGGAGCGGCCAGGCTCTTCGCGGGGGGATGCCTCGGGATGGCACAGCGTATTTCGGATCGGTTTGACTGAAGCAGCCTTGCGGTGCCATGGCCCTGCTCCTTGAGGGAGCTTCGCCACGGCGCGGCCGGCTGATGCCGTTGTATGTGATGCAGGTGGCGCGCAGCGCCTTGGACAACAGAGAACCGCGTTCCGGCCAAGGGATCTGGCACGGCACGCCGGCGCCACGAAGACACACCATGATTCTTCTACAGCTTATCTATAGCGGTATCGCGCTGGGCATGATCTATGCCGTCATCGCGTTCGGATACCAGCTCACCTTCGCCACGTCGGGCACGCTCAATTTCGGTCAGGGCGAAGCCCTGATGCTGGGCGCGCTGGTCGGCCTCACGCTGGTGGGCCTGGGCGTGAATTACTGGGTCATGATCCCCATCGTCTGCATCTTCGGCTTCGCGCAGGGCGCGCTGGTCGAGCGGGTCGGCGTGCGGCCGGCCATCAAGACGCGGTCGGAATTCGGCTGGATCATGGCCACGATCGCGCTGGGCATCATCTTCAAGAACGTGGCCGAGAACGTCTGGGGCCGCGACGACCTGCGCTTTCCCTCGCCGCTGCCCGAGGCGCCGATCCAGGTGCTGGGCGCCAACGTGCTGCCCATGGAGCTGCTGGTGGTGTTCGGCGCGCTGGCCATGATGCTGCTGGTGGAAGTGTTCAACCGCAAATCCATCTACGGCAAGGCCTTCGTCGCCACGTCCAATGACCGCGACGCCGCCGGCCTGATGGGCATCAACACCGGCATGGTGATCACGTTTTCCTACGCGCTGTCGTCGCTGACGGCGGCCTTCGCCGGCGTGCTGGTGGCGCCGCTGACGCTGACCGGCGCGACCATGGGCGCGGTGCTGGGCCTGAAGGCCTTCGCGGTCGCCATCATCGGCGGGCTGTCCAGCGGCATGGGCGTGGTGGTGGGCGGCCTGATCCTGGGCATCGCCGAGACCACCACCGGCTTCTATCTTTCGACGGGATACAAGGACGTGCCTGGACTGGTGCTGCTGTTGCTCGTGCTGACCTTCAAACCCGCCGGCCTGTTCGGCAAGACCGCGATCAAGAAGGTGTGACGACGATGAAACCCCTGCATCTGCTGCTGTCCGTCGTCGCCGTCGCCTGCCTGGCCGCCGTGCCGCTGGGCGTGACCAACACCTATTACCTGCACCTGATCGAAACCATCATGATCTACGCGATCCTGCTGTTCGGGCTCGATATCGTGGTGGGCTACACCGGCCAGGTCTCGCTGGGCCATGCCGGCCTGTTCGGCATCGGCTCCTACGTGGCCGGCGTGCTGTTCTTCCATCTGCAGCTGCCCATCTGGCTGACGCTGCCGGCCGCCATCCTGATCGCGGCGGCCTTCGGCGCGGTGCTGGCGTTGCCGGCGCTGCGCGTCACCGGCCCGTACCTGGCGATGGTGACGCTGGCCTTCGGCACCATCATCCAGATCCTCATCAACGAAATGACCTTCCTGACCGAAGGACCGCTGGGCATCAAGATCCCCAAGCCGTCCATCGGCGGCCACGTGCTGAACAAGAGCGAGTACTTCTGGCTGGTCGCCGCGCTGCTGGTGCTGTCGCTGATCGTGGTGCACCGCATCCTCAAGTCGCACCTGGGACGCTCGTTCGAGGCGCTGCGCGACAGCCCGATCGCGTCGGACTGCATGGGCGTGTCGGTCTACCGGCACAAGGTTTTCGCCTTCGTCATCAGCGCCGGCTTCGCCGGCCTGGCCGGGGCGCTGTACTCGTACTCCGAGCAGTACATCTCGCCCAACACCTACAACTTCGAACTCACCATCCTGTTCCTGCTGGCCATCATCATGGGCGGGCGCAAGAGCCGCACCGGCGCGCTGCTGGGCGCGGCCATCATCGTGCTGCTGCCCAAGATGCTGGACGACATCGCCACCTTCCGGCTGATCGCGCTGGGCGTGGCCGTCGTGGTGACGGTCGGCGGCGCCATGGCCGTCGCGCGCGGCCGCACCGAGGCGCGCAAGCTGGCCGTGCCGGTCATCGGCACCATCGCGCTAGCAGTGTTCTCGTACTGGCTGGACGCGGTCACCGACTGGCGCCTGACCATCTTCGGCGCCATGATCCTGTTCGTGGTCTATTACCTGCCCGACGGCATCGTCGGCTTCGTGCGCAACCTGTTCTTCTCCGGCCGCCGCGCGGCGCTGTCCGTCAAGAAGGACCTAGTCAAGCAACAGGACGCCGTGCCCGACGCCGCGCGCGGCAACGGCGAGACCCTGCTCGCGGCCAAGGGCGTACTGATGCAATTCGGCGGCCTGAAGGCGCTGAACCAGGTGGACCTGACCGTCAAGCGCGGCACCATCCACGGCCTGATCGGCCCCAACGGCTCGGGCAAGAGCACCATGATGAACGTGCTGACCGGCATCTACGTGCCGACGGCCGGCTCGGTGGACTTCTCCGGCAAGTCGCTGGTGGGCCTGGCGCCGGCCGACATCGCCGCCTCCGGCGTGGCCCGCACCTTCCAGAACGTGCAGCTGTTCGGCGAGATGACGGCGCTGGAAAACGTGCTGGTGGGCCTGCACCATACCTTCAACACCGGGCTGGCCGGCATCGCGCTGCGCACGCCCGGCTGGAAGCGCGAGGAACAGCGCGCGCGGGCCCGCGCCCAGGCGCTGCTGGGGTTCGTCGGCCTGGAGGACCTGGCCAGCGAAGAAGCGCGCAACCTGCCCTACGGCAAGCAGCGCCTGCTGGAAATCGCCCGAGCCCTGGCGCTGGACCCGCAGCTGCTGCTGCTGGACGAGCCGGCCGCCGGCCTGACCGCGCCCGACATCGTCGAGCTGCTGGCCATCATCCGCAAGGTCCGCGACCACGGCGTCACGCTGATCCTGATCGAGCACCACATGGACGTGGTCATGGGCGTGTGCGACACCGTGTCCGTGCTGGACTTCGGCCAGAAGATCGCCGAGGGCCTGCCCAATGAAGTGCAGAGCAACGCCAAGGTCATCGAGGCGTATCTGGGCGGCGCGACCGCTTGACGCCAAGGGGACACACGAGATGCTATCGATCAAGAATCTGGAAGCGGGCTACGGCAAGGTCAAGGTGCTGCACGGCATCAGCATGGAAGTGCCCAAGGCCAAGGTGGTCACGCTGATCGGCTCCAACGGCGCCGGCAAGACCACCACCATGCGCGCCCTGTCCGGCATGATCCGCCCCACCGCGGGCGAGGTCACGCTGGGCGGCAAGCGCATCGACGGGCTGGAATCGCACCGCATCGCGCGGCTGGGACTGGCGCACTCGCCGGAAGGCCGGCGTGTGTTCCCGACGCTGTCGGTCACCGACAACCTGCTGCTGGGCGCCTTTCCGCGCCTGACCGGCAGCCGCCCCAAGGGCGACGTGCAGGCCGACCTGGGCCGCGCCATGGACCTGTTTCCGCGCCTGAAGGAACGGCGCGAGCAGCTGGCGGGCACGCTGTCCGGCGGCGAACAGCAGATGCTGGCCATGGCCCGCGCCGTCATGCTGAACCCGGAGCTGGTGCTGCTGGACGAGCCGTCCATGGGCCTGGCGCCCATCCTGGTGGAGGAAGTGTTCCGCATCATCGCGCGCCTGAAGGACGAGGGCGTGACCATGCTGCTGGTGGAACAGTTCGCCGCCGCCGCGCTCAACGTGGCCGATTACGGGTATGTGCTGGAGAACGGGCGCATCTCGGTGCATGGCTCGGCGGACAAGCTCAAGCATGATCCGGCCGTGGTTGCGGCCTATCTCGGCGGAAGTCATTGACCCCCCCCGAAGCGCTGCGCGCTTCCCCCCCAGGGGGGCGCCACTGCGGACCGGCGAAGCCGGCTCCGCGTAAGGACGGCCCCACCCCCGAGCGCTGCGCGCTCCCCCCTCAAGGGGGCGCCACTGCGGACCGGCAAAGCCGGCTCCGCGTGGCCTCGCTTGGGACGGGCTTGCCGGATTGGGGCGTGCCTACTTTCTTGAAGCGCATCTACTTGCGCTGACGGGCACGCTGCGCGTGCAAAGGGCGGATCCCTTGCGGGATCCGCCCTCTTTTCGTGGTTGCGGCGCTTAGACGATCGTGAGCGTCACGTCGATGTTGCCGCGCGTGGCGTTCGAGTACGGGCAGACGATGTGGGCGGCGGCCACCAGCTTTTCGGCCTGGGCGCGGTCCATGCCCGGCAGCGAGATCTTCAGCTCGACTTCGATGCCGAAGCCGGTCGGGATGGGGCCGATGCCCACGACGCCGTTGACCGACACGTCCGACGGAATGGCGATCTTGTCGCGGCCGCCGACGAACTTCATCGCGCCCAGGAAGCAGGCCGAGTAGCCCACGGCGAACAGCTGCTCGGGGTTGGTGCCGGCGTTGCCGGCGCCGCCCAGCTCGCGCGGGGTGGTCAGCTTGACGTCGAGCGCGCCGTCGTCGCTGACGCCGCGGCCTTCGCGGCCTCCGGTGGCGGTGGCGCTGGCACGGTAGAGGACTTTTTCGATGGACATGATGGATTCCCTGTTCAAGTGGAAAACGAAGCCGCCGGGGAAGGATTCCACATCGGCGGAGCACTGCCTGGACCGCAAGGCGCCGGCCCGTTCTGGCGGCCTGGCGCGATCAAATCAGTAGTAAACGACTATATCGTGCACTACTTATAAAACGAAATCGAACACCTGTTGTACCTCCCTTTCACTGCAACGTCATCACAGGCTGGCGACCAGCTTCTCGCGCAGGCCGTGCAGCGCCCGCATCGTGTCCTGCGCCTCGTCCAGCGAGCATTGCGCGGCGGCGGCGATCGCATGCGGCACGGCCTCGGCGCGCTCGCGCAGCTCGCGGCCCTGGCGCGTCAGCGCCACGATCACCTGGCGCTCGTCGGCCTGGGCGCGCGTGCGGCTCACCAGCCCTGCCGCTTCCAGCCGCTTGAGCAGCGGCGTCAGCGTGGCGGAATCCAGGAACAGGCGTTCGCCGATGTCCGTGACCGTGATCCCGTCGCCTTCCCACAGCACCAGCATGACCAGGTACTGGGGATAGGTCAGGTCCAGCCCGCCGAGCAGCTTGCGGTAGACCTTGTTCATCGCCAGCGAAGTCGAATACAGCGCGAAACACAGCTGGCTGTCGAGCAGCAGCGGGTTGAACGCGCCTTTGGCCGGCTTGGCGAGGGACTTGGATCGGGATTTCATGGCGCAATATTAAATAGCGCACTATTTAATGTCAACACCCGTCCGCGTCATTTTCCTTTTCATCGTCCGGCGCATCGCGGCGCGGGCCTCGCCTGCAACCAACCCCGAAGCCGCTTCAGCCTGCCACCGCCAGCCGGCGCCGTCGCCTCACGCCGCAGTCTCGCCCTCGACCGCCTCGCGGTCCGAACCGTACTGCTTCAGGCCATCCAGGTCCAACACCCGCACCGCACCATATTCCACGCTCAGCAGCCCCGCCTCTTCCAGCTTGCGCAAGGCCTGGTTGGCGCGCTGGCGCGACACGCGCGCCAGATAGCCGACCTCTTCCTGGGTGATGGCCAGCCGCATGCCCATGCCCGGGTACAGCAGCGGGTTGAACAGCTCGGCCAGGCAACGCGCCACGCGCGCGTCCGGATCCAGCAGGCGGTCGTACTCGGCCTTGCCGATGAACTGCGCCACGCGCTCGTTCAATTGATGCAGCAGATAACGGTTGAACGGGATGCTGGTGTCCAACAGCCAGTCGAACGTCGCCGCCGGCAGTCGCGCCACCACCGAATCGCGCAGCGCGACGATGTCATATTTGCGGACTTCGCGCTTGAGCAGCGAGCCCTCGCCGATCCAGCCGCCGGCCGGCACGCCGGTCAGCGAGGCGACCTTGCCCTCGGCATTGCCCACCGACACTTTCACCAGGCCGCCCAGCACGCCGATCCAGGCCTGGGCGAGTTCGCCCTTGCGCTCTATGATCGATCCGGCGCTCGCCTGCTGCACGGTAAGGTCCCGCTCGACCCGCAACTTCTGCTCGTCGTCGAGCACGCGGAACCAGGCCGCGGCGAGTTGCAGGGAGTCGGATAGCTGCATCGGGAATACCCTAAAAGTTCCTTGAATGTCGCGATGGTGACAGTTGGCGGCAACCCAACCTTATACCTTAACTCCTGCCGTAAATCTAAAACCAACTGGTCAAGCGCTCTGCCCCGGTCGCCTACTCGGCATCCGGCCCTTGCGCCCAAACCGGAGGAGACAACGTGGCACATTCTTCGCCCGCATCCGCATCGATGCCGGCCGCGTCGGACACTTTCCCGGCGCTGCTGCTCGCGCATGCACAGCAACGCGGGACACGGCCCGCGATACGGGAAAAAGACCTCGGCATCTGGCAGACGCTGACCTGGTCGCAGGTCGCCGAGCACGTGCGCCAGGTCGCGCACGGCCTGGCCGCTTCCGGCATCCGGCCCGGCATGCACGTGGCCGTCATCGGCGAGAACCGCCCGCGTCTCTACATGGCCATGATGGCCGCGCAATCGCTGGGCGCGATTCCGGTGCCGCTGTACCAGGACGCCGTCGCGCAGGAAATGGTCTATGTGCTGCAGGACGCCGAAGTCAGCGTCGCCGTGGTCGAGGATCAGGAACAGGTCGACAAGATGCTGGAGGTGCGCGAACAGTGCCCGGCATTGCAGCGCGTGGTGTACGACGATCCGCGCGGCCTGCGCCACTACGCCGACCCCATGCTGATGTCCTACGAGCAGCTGGAAGCGCTGGGCCAGGAATACGCCGCGCAGCACCCCGACTTCTTCGCCCGCGCCGTCGCGGCCGTCAAGCCGCATGATCCGGCGGCCATGTTCTACACGTCCGGCACCACCGGCAAGCCCAAGGGCGTGGTGCTCACGCACCACGCCCTGATCGACCGCGCCCGCGCCGTGTCCGACATGGAGCAGCTGACCGACCGCGAAGACGTGCTGGCCTACCTGCCGCCGGCCTGGATCGGCCAGAACATGTTCTCGTACACGCAGCTGCTGGTCACGGGCTTCACGGTCAACCATCCCGAGTCGCCCGACACCGTCTCCATCGACATGCGCGACATCGGCCCCACCTATTACTTCGCGCCGCCGCGCGTGCTGGAAGGGCTGCTGACGCATGTGATGATCCGCATGGAAGACGCCGGCGTCGTCAAGCGTAAGCTGTTCCATGCCTGCATGAAGCTGGCGCGCCGCGTCGGCACCCGGATTCTGGACGGCGAATCCGTCGGCCTGTGGGACCGGCTGCGCTACGCGCTGGGCAACGCGCTGATCTACGGCCCGCTGCGCAACGCGCTGGGCATGAGCCGCGTGCGCGTGGCCTACACGGCGGGCGAGGCCATCGGCCCGGACCTGTTCGTGTTCTACCGCTCCATCGGCATCAACCTGAAGCAGCTGTACGGTTCCACCGAGACCTCCGTGTTCGTCTGCGTGCAGCCCGACGGCCAGGTGCGCGACGACACCGTCGGCCCGCCCGTGGCCGGCGTGGAGATCCGCGTGGCCGACAACGGCGAGATCCTGGTCAAGAGCCCCGGCCTGTTCAAGGAGTACTACCGCAACAGCGCCGCCACCGAGGAAGCGCACAGCAGCGACGGCTGGTTCCGCACCGGCGACGCCGGCTACCTGGACACCGACGGCCAGCTCAAGATCATCGACCGCGCCAAGGACGTGGGCAAGCTCGCCGACGGCAGCCTGTTCGCGCCCAAGTACATCGAGAACAAGCTCAAGTTCTTCCCGCACATCAAGGAAGCGGTGGCCTTCGGCGCCGGCCGCGAGGACGTCTGCGCCTTCATCAACATCGACCTGGAAGCCGTCGGCAACTGGGCCGAGCGTCGCGGCATGCCTTACGCCGGCTACACCGACCTGGCCAGCAAGGACGAGGTCTACCAATTGATCGCCGACTGCGTCGAGCAGGTCAACGCCGACCTGGCCAGCGATCCCAAGCTGTGCGCCTCGCAGGTCAGCCGCTTCCTGATCCTGCACAAGGAGCTGGACCCGGACGACGACGAACTGACCCGCACCCGCAAGGTGCGCCGCGCCTTCATCGCGCAGAAGTACGGCGTGCTGATCGACGCGCTGTTCGACGGCAAGCCGTCGCAGTTCATCGAGACCGAAGTGAAATTCGAGGACGGGCGCGTCGGCAGGATCTCGGCCGACCTGAAGATCCGTCCGGTCAAGAAATTCCCCCCCGTCACCGCCCGAGCCGCCTGAAGGTCAGACACATGAGCGACATCGACCGCGACCAGCGCATCGGCGACGTGATGCTGGACATGCAGAACATTTCCCTGTCCTTTGGCGGCGTGAAAGCGCTGACGGACATCTCCTTCAATGTGCGCGAGCACGAGATCCGCGCCATCATCGGCCCCAACGGCGCCGGCAAAAGCTCGATGCTCAACGTCATCAACGGCGTCTACACGCCGCAGCAGGGCGGCATCTCGTTCCGGGGCGAGCGCTTCTCGCGCATGAACCCGCGCCGCGCCGCCGAGATGGGCATCGCCCGCACCTTCCAGAACCTGGCGCTGTTCAAGGGCATGAGCGTGCTGGACAACATCATGACCGGCCGCAACCTGCGCATGAAGTGCGGGCTGCTGTCCCAGGCCTTCCGCCTGGGCCGGGCCGAGCGCGAAGAGATCCAGCACCGCGAGTTCGTCGAGAACATCATCGACTTCCTGGAGATCCAGGCCTTTCGCAAGACGCCGGTGGGCCGCCTGCCCTACGGCCTGCAAAAGCGCGTGGACCTGGGCCGGGCGCTGGCGATGGAACCGCGCCTGCTGCTGCTGGACGAACCGATGGCCGGCATGAACATCGAGGAAAAGCAGGACATGAGCCGCTTCATCCTCGACGTCAACGACGAGTTCGGCACCACCATCGTGCTGATCGAGCACGACATGGGCGTGGTCATGGACATCTCCGACCGCGTCGTGGTGCTGGACTACGGCAAGAAGATCGGCGACGGCAAGCCGGATGAGGTCCGGGCCAACGAAGATGTAATCAGAGCCTATCTGGGCGTGTCGCACTGAGGCGGAAATCATGGGATTTTTTCTAGAGACCTTATTCGGCGGCCTGATGAGCGGCATGCTGTACGCGCTGATCGGCCTGGGCTTCGTGCTGATCTTCAAGGCGTCCGGCGTCTTCAACTTCGCGCAGGGCGCGATGGTGCTGGTGGCCGCGCTATCCATGGCCCGCTTCTCGGAGTGGTTCCCGCGCTGGCTGGGCTTTGACAACATGATCCTGGCCAACGTGCTGGCCTTCATCGCCAGCGCGGCGGTCATGTTCCTGCTGGCCGTCGCCATCGAGCGCTTCGTGCTGCGCCACCTGGTCAACCAGGAAGCCACCACGCTGCTGATGGCCACGCTGGGCATCAGCTACTTCCTGGACGGCCTGGGCCAGATCACCTTCGGCAGCTCGGTGTACTCGATCAACGTGGGCATGCCCAAGGATCCGCTGATGATCCTGGACTCGATGTTCGAGGGCGGCCTGCTGATCAACCTTGAGGATCTGACGGCGGCGGTCATCGCCGCGCTGCTGGTAGCGGCGCTGGCGCTGTTCTTCCAGTTCACCTCCACCGGCCGCGCGCTGCGCGCGGTGGCCGATGATCACCAGGCCGCGCAGTCCATCGGCATCCCGCTGAACCGCATCTGGGTCATTGTGTGGAGCGTGGCCGGCCTGGTGGCGCTGGTGGCCGGCATTATCTGGGGCTCGAAGTTCGGCGTGCAGTTCACGCTGTCCACGGCCGCGCTGCGGGCGCTGCCGGTGGTGATCCTGGGCGGCCTGACGTCCGTGCCGGGCGCCATCCTGGGTGGCCTGATCATCGGCGTGGGCGAGAAGCTGTCCGAGGTCTACCTGGGGTCGCTGGTGGGCGGCGGCATCGAAATCTGGTTCGCCTATGTGCTGGCGCTGGTGTTCCTGCTGTTCCGTCCGCAAGGGCTGTTCGGCGAGAAGATCATCGACCGCGTCTAGGGCCTGTTTACACAAAAAGGAGCCTCGCATGAGCACCCAAAGGCGTGATTATCAAGGCGCGAAGCGCAGTCGTGGCGACACCACGGCGAGCATTCGCAACGCAGAGAGGCGCGCCTTTGGGTGCTCACCCTCCGGGCAGGCGGGAAATCGGGCGCCATGCGTCGTTGCGGCCACCTTGCGTGGCACAGCCACGCGGCGGCGTCCGCGCCTAGCCTGCCTCCCGATTTCCCGCCTGTGCGAGGCTCCTTTTTGTGTAAACAGGCCCTGGCCGACTGGCAGAGGATAAGAAACCATGTTCTACCGCGAAAACGGCCAATTCAAGACCAGCTATCGCGCCGACCAGCAGATCTTCCCGATCCGCCAGGACCGCATCTTCATCTGGCTGCTGCTGGCGGTCGCCTTCATCGCCGTCCCGGCGCTGGCCAGCGACTACCTGCTGCGCGCCATCCTCATTCCCTTCCTGATCCTGTCGCTGGCCGCCGTGGGCCTGAACATCCTGGTGGGCTACTGCGGCCAGATCTCGCTGGGCACCGGCGCCTTCATGGCGGTGGGCGCGTACGCGGCCTGGAACTTCGGCGTGCGCTTTCCCGGCATGCCGCTGATCGTGCAGATCCTGCTGGGCGGCTGCTTCGCCACCATCGTGGGCGTGATCTTCGGCATTCCCAGCCTGCGCATACGCGGCCTGTACCTGGCGGTGGCCACGCTGGCGGCGCAGTTCTTCGTGGACTGGGCCTTCCTGCGCATCCCGTTCTTCACCAACTACTCGTCCTCGGGCAACGTCTCGGTGCCGCAGCTGACCGCCTTCGGCCTGCCGGTGCAGAGCGCCATGGAAAAGTACCTGTTCGTGCTGATCCTGGTGGCGGTGTTCAGCCTGCTGGCCAAGAACCTGGTGCGCGGCGCCATCGGCCGCCAGTGGATGGCGATCCGCGACATGGACGTGGCCGCTTCCGTCATCGGCATCCGGCCGATGTACGCCAAGCTCACCGCCTTCGCCGTCAGCTCCTTCATCGTCGGCGTGGCCGGCGCGCTGTGGGGCTACATCCACCTGGGCTCCTGGGAACCGCTGGCCTTCGACCTGAGCCGCTCGTTCCAGCTGCTGTTCATGGTCATCATCGGCGGCCTGGGCTCGATCATCGGCAGCTTCTTCGGCGCGGCCTTCATCGTGCTGGTGCCGGTGGCGCTGAGCAACATCCCGCACATGCTGGGCCTGCCGCTGTCGGTGGACACCGCCGCCCACGTCGAGCACATGGTGTTCGGGGCGCTGATCGTGTTCTTCCTCATCGCCGAGCCGCACGGGCTGGCGCGGCTGTGGAGCATCGGCAAGGAGAAACTGCGCATCTGGCCCTTCCCCCACTAGGGGCGGGATCCGCTGCGACATCGCAGGTATCGCATTACGTCTGTATTGATCATTGCCCGGCGCGGCGCCATGAGCCCGCGCCGAGGCAGCCTGAATACCCGGCTCCAGACCGGGCCAATCCCGGTGTCCCAGGGTCTACGCCCCAAGCACCACGCAGGAGGTAAATGGAGATGAAGCGTCTTAACCTGAAGTTGGCGGCGGCCGTGATGGCCGCGGCCGGCGCCGTCGGCGCCGTGGCCACCCCCGCGATGGCGGCGGAAGAGCAGTTCGTTCCGCTGCTGGTGTACCGCACGGGTTCCTTCGCGCCCCTGGGCATCCCCTGGGCCGACGGCAAGCTGGACTACCTGAAGCTGGTCAATGAACGCGACGGCGGCGTCAACGGCGTCAAGATCACGTACGAAGAGTGCGAGACCGCCTACGCCACCGACCGTGGCGTCGAATGCTATGAACGCCTGAAGAGCAAGGGCACGGGCGCATCGGGCTTCGACACGCAATCCACCGGCATCACCTTCGCGGTCAGCGACAAGGCCATCGTCGACAAGGTGCCGGTCGAGACCATGGGCTACGGCCTGTCGCAGTCGGTCGACGGCAGCGTGTTCGAGTGGAACTTCCCGCTGCTGGGCACCTACTGGACCGCCGCCGACGTGATGATCCAGGACATCGCCAAGAAAGAAGGCGGCATGGCCAAGCTCAAGGGCAAGAAGATCGCCCTGGTCTACCACGACTCGCCGTATGGCAAGGAACCGATTCCGCTCTTGCAGAAGCGCGCGGCCAAGGAAGGCTTCGAGCTGCTGCTGTATCCGGTGACCGCGCCGGGCGTGGAACAGAAGTCCACCTGGCTGCAGATCCGCCAGGCGCGTCCCGCCTACGTGCTGCTGTGGAGCGCCGGCATCATGACGCCGACCGCCATCCGCGAAGCCCAGGCCAGCGGCTATCCGCGCGACAAGATGTACGCGATCTGGTGGGCCGGCTCGGAGGGCGACGTGAAGGACCTGGGCGAAGTCGCCAAGGGCTACAACGCCATCACCATCCACAACAGCGGCGCCGAACACGACAAGGTCTATGACGATCTGAAGAAGCACGTCTACGACAAGGGCCAGGGCTCCGACAAGTCGGGCAACACCACGCTGGGCACCATCGCCCACACGCGCGGCATGATGATCTCGATGATGCAGGTCGAGGCGATCCGCACCGCGCAGGAAAAGTTCGGCAAGGGCAAGGCGCTCACGCCGGACCAGGTGCGCTGGGGCTTCGAGAACCTGAACCTGACCCAGGAACGGCTGAACCAGTTGGGCTTCGGCCAGATCATGCGTCCGGTCAAGACCTCGTGCACCAATCACAAGGGTGATGACTGGGCCCGCATCGTGCAGTGGGACGGCGCGAAGTTCAAGGTGGTCTCGGACTGGTACCAGGCCGACAAGACCATCCTGGACCCGATGGTGACGGAAGCCGCGGCGAAGTACGCCAAGGAAAAGAACATCACCCCGAGAAAGTGTGAAGGGTAAATCCCCCCGAAGCGCCTACGGCGCCTCCCCCCCAAGGGGGCGCCGCGGGCGCGGACCGGCAAAGCCGGATCCGCGGCGGCCCCGATTGTGGAGCACCTGTTGAACGTGCCGGGTTGTCTCCATGGGGGTCCTGCTGTCGGACGGCTTTCCAGTTTCGCAGTGCCCGTGTTGATTCCGGCCGCACGCGGCCGGATGTGTACACAACGACTTTGCAGCTTTCGTATGAACCGGCGGCCCGCCCTACAAGGGGCGGCCGCCACCACGCAGCAGGAACGATCATGACCGCCGCCAATACTGCCAACGCCGCCGCCGCGGACACGCCCAAGGTGCTGCTCGACGTGAACGGCATCGAGGTGATCTACAACCACGTCATCCTGGTGCTCAAGGGCGTGTCCCTGCAGGTGCCGGAAGGCCGCATCGTGGCGCTGCTGGGCGCCAATGGCGCGGGCAAGACCACGACCCTGCGCGCCATTTCCAACCTGCTCAAGGGCGAGCGCGGCGATGTGACCAAGGGTCATATCCAGTACCGCGACCAGCGCATCGAGAAGCTGTCGCCCGCCGAGCTGGTCAAGCGCGGCGTGGTGCAGGTGATGGAAGGCCGGCACTGCTTCGCCCACCTGACCATCGAAGAGAACCTGCTCACCGGCGCCTATACGCGCAGCATGAGCCGTGGCGACACCGCCGCCGCGCTGGAGCGGGTGTACCAGTATTTCCCGCGCCTGAAGCAGCGCCGCGCCAGCCAGGCCGGCTACACCTCGGGCGGCGAGCAGCAGATGACCGCCATCGGCCGCGCGCTGATGGCCAATCCCAACATGATCCTGCTGGACGAGCCGTCCATGGGGCTGGCGCCGCAGATCGTGGAAGAGATCTTCGAAATCGTGCGCGACCTGAACCAGCGCGAGCGCGTCAGCTTCCTGCTGGCCGAGCAGAACACCAACATCGCGCTGCGCTACGCCGACTACGGCTACATCCTGGAAAACGGCCGCGTCATGATGGATGGCGCCGCCGCCGACCTGGCGCAGAACGAGGACGTCAAGGAGTTCTACCTGGGCATTTCCAGCGGCGAGCGCAAGAGCTTCCGCGACAACAAGTTCTATCGCCGCCGCAAGCGCTGGCTGGCCTAGCGATACCCCCACAAGGCGGCTGCCGGGCGCATCCCGGCGCCGCCGGCAACGACACCGCAGTACGGAACACGAGAGGGTGCGATCCCATGTCCGAGTTTTTCGATGTCCTGGAAACACGAGCGCCCGAGCAACGCGAGCGCGAGCTGATGGCCGCCCTGCCCGGCGCCATCGCCCACGCGATGGCGCGCTCGCCGGCCATTGCCGAGCAGCTGCGCGGCGTCGATCCCGCCACGGTCGATTCGCGCGCGGCGCTGGCCCGGCTGCCGGTGCTGCGCAAGCACGAGCTGCTGGAACGCCAGCAACACAGCCGCGACGACGCCGCCGCGCCCGCCGGGCCGGTCAAGGCCTTCGGCGGCTTCTCGGCCATCGGCTGGGGGGAGGCGTTGCGCGTGTTCGCCTCACCCGGCCCGATCTATGAACCGGAAAGCGCGCGCGCCGACTACTGGCGCTTCGCCCGCGCGCTGTACGCGGCGGGTTTCCGCGCCGGCGAGCTGGCCTACAACTGCTTTTCCTATCACTTCACGCCGGCCGGCTCCATGATGGAAACCGCTGCGCACGCCGTGGGCTGCACCGTCTTTCCCGGCGGCACCGGCCAGACCGAGCAGCAGGTGCGCGCCATCGCCGACCTGGCGCCCAGCGGCTATACCGGCACGCCCAGCTTCCTGAAGATCATCCTGGAAAAGGCCGACGAACTCGGCGTGCGGCTGGACTCGCTGCGGCGCGCGCTGGTCTCGGGCGAAGCCTTCCCGCCGTCGCTGCGCGACTGGCTGGCCGCGCGCGGCATCGAGGGCTACCAGGCCTACGGCAGCGCCGACCTGGGCATGATCGCGTTCGAGACGCCGGCGCGCCAGGGGCTGGTGCTGGGCGAGGACATCATCGTCGAGATCGTGCGTCCCGGCACCGGCGAGCCCGTGCCCGACGGCGAGGTCGGCGAAGTGGTGGTGACCACGCTGAACCCGGACTATCCGCTGGTGCGCTTCGGCACGGGCGACCTGTCGGCGGTGCTGCCCGGCGTGTCGCCCTGCGGCCGCACCAACACCCGCATCCGAGGCTGGATGGGCCGCGCCGACCAGACCACCAAGGTGCGCGGCATGTTCGTGCATCCCTCGCAGGTGGCCGACGTGCTGCGCCGCCATCCGGAAATCCTGCGCGCGCGCCTGGTCATCAGCGGCACCACCGGCGCCGACCGCATGGTGCTCAAGACCGAATCGCGCGTGCGCGGCGAGGACCTGGCCAAGCGCATCGCCGACTCGCTGCGCGACGTGACCAAGCTGCGCGGCGACGTGGAATGGGTGGACGCGGGCGGCCTGCCCAACGACGGCAAGGTCATCGACGACGTGCGGACCTACGAATAGGCGCGTCCGGCGGCGGGCGCTGACGTCCCCCGGACGCCTCAGCCCGCCAGCCCGCTCAGCCCCTTGACCAGCATGGCCGCCGCCACCACGGCGGCGAACAGCGCGAAGCTCTGCTGCAACCGTCTCGGCGGAAAACGATCGGCCACCGCGCGCCCGGCCAGCATGCCGGCGACGGCCGCCAGCGTGAAAGGCAGCGCGATGCGCCATTCCAGGTGCCCGCCGGCCGCCGCCGCGATCACGCCGCTGGTCGACACCAGCGCGATCACCGCCAGCGACGTGGCCACGATGGCCTGCATGGGCAGGTCGGTGGCGCGGCGCAGCGCCGGCACGATCACGAAGCCGCCCCCCACGCCCAGCAGGCCCGACAGAAAGCCCGCCGCCACGCCGGTGCCGCCCAGCGCCCGCGCGCAGGGCGCGGTCCAGCGCAAGCGGCCGGTGTCGGCGTTGAGCAGGCAGGGCGGGCAATGCGCCGGCGCTTCGGCGGCGGCGGGCTGGCCGCCGCGCCACATGCGCCAGGCCACCCAGCCCAGCACGCCCGCGAAGATCACGGCCAGCGGCGCGTTCGGCAGCCGTCGCGCGGCCCACAGGCCCAGCGGCGACACCACGATGCCGGTGGCCGCGATGAAACCCGCCGCGCGGTAGCGCACCTTGCCCGCGCGCAGCCCCAGCGCCGCGCCCAGCGCGGCCGCCAGGCCCACCGCCAGCAACGCGATCGGCGCGGCCTGCGCCACTTGCAGATGCAGGCCGAACACCAGCAGCGGCACCGCCATGATGGCGCCGCCCGCGCCGGTCAAACCCAGGATCAGGCCCACGCAGGCGCCCAGCGCCGCGCTGACGGCCAATACCGCTTCCATGCCTGCCCCGCCTTTCAGTTGCCCAACGGCCGGGCCAGCCACTCGCGGCCCTTGAGCATGCCGTTCCAATAGATCCACGGCAGCAGCGTGGCCTTGAGGAACCACGCGCTCTTGCGCGGCACGGTCGGATCCAGCGGGAAGGTGGGCAGCAGCTTGCCGCCGTAGCCGAACTCGGCCAGCACGATGCGGCCGCGCTCGACCGTCAGCGGGCAGGAGCCGTAGCCGTCGTACTTCACCGGCATGGCATAGCCGTCCAGGCAGGCGATCAGGTTCTCGGCCACCGCCACGATCTGCTTGCGCGCGGCGGCCGCCGTCTTGGCGTTGCTGGCGCTGATGGTGTCGCCCAGGCCGAAGACGTTGGCGTAGCGCGGATGGCGCAGCGTGGCCGGATCCACCTCGCACCAGCCGGCGGCGTCGGCCAGCGGGCTGTTGCGCACGAAGTCATGCGGCAATTGCGGCGGCACCGCGTGCAGCATGTCGAAGTCCTTTTCCACGCGGCTGACCTGGCCCTCGGCGTTCTTCACGTCGAACCAGGCCTTGCGCGCCGGGCCGTCCACCGCCACCAGCGTGGAATTGAAGTTCAGCGCGATGCCGTAGCGCTCGACATAGCGCATCAGCGGCGGCACGAAGGTCGGCACGCCGAACAGCGCCGCGCCGGCCAGGTCGAACTGGACCTGGGCGCGGCCCAGCACGCCGGTGCGCAGCCAGTGGTCGCAGGCCAGGTACATGGCCTTCTGCGGCGCGCCGGCGCATTTGATCGGCATGGCGGGCTGGGTGAACAGCGCCTGGCCGCCCTGGAAACCGCGCACCAGCTCCCAGGTATAGGGCGCCAGGTCATAGCGATAGTTGGAGCTGACGCCGTGCTTGCCCAGCGTGTCGGACAGGCCCTCGACCTTGTCCCAGGCCAGCCGCAGTCCCGGGCATACGATCAGCTGGCGATAGCTGACGGCGCGGCCATCGGCCAGGCGCACGGTGTCGGATTCGGGCTCGAAGCCGGCCACGGCGGCGCGCAGCCAGGTCGCGCGCGCGGGCATCACCGCCTGCGTCGGACGCACGGTCTTGGCGACATCGAACGCGCCGCCGCCGACCAGCGTCCACGCAGGCTGGTAGTAGTGATTGTCGCTGGGCTCGATCACCGCGATGCGCAGGCCGGGGCGGCGCCGCAGCAGGCTGGCCGTCACGCCGATGCCCGCCGATCCGCCTCCCACCACCACCACGTCGAAATCGCGCTGCGCCGTCTCCGTCTTCTGCATTGTTTGTCTCCTGGGCGGCCGGCTGGCGGCCTTATTGGCGGTGCTTCAGGTATTCGAAGGCCGAGAATAACGCCATGCCGGCCACCATGGCCGCCACGAAGATCAGCGCCTGCGGCAGGCCGGCGGCGGCGTTGACCAGCGCCGGCCCGGGACAGAAGCCGGCCAACCCCCAGCCCGCGCCGAACACCAAGCTGCCGACGGCCAGCCGAACATCCACGCGCGCGGGCGGCGGCCAGTGCAGCGGCCCGCCGTCCAGCGCGCGGCCGCGCCGCCGCAGCCAGGCATAGCCCAGGCTCGCCGCCAGCACCGCGCCGGCCATCACGAAGGCCAGCGACGGATCCCAGGCGCCGGCCAGGTCCAGAAAACCCAGCACCTTGGCCGGGTCGGCCATGCCGGACACGATCAGCCCCAGGCCGAACAGCAATCCCGCGAGCAGGGCGCTGGCGATTTTCATGTCAGGCCCCCAGCACGTGGCGCATCACGTAGACGACGGCGAAGCCCGCCCCCATGAACAGCGCGGTGGCCGCCAGCGAGCGACGCGAACCGCGCGACAGCCCGCAGACGCCGTGGCCGCTGGTGCAGCCCGAGGCATAGCGCGTGCCCAGCCCGACCAGCAGGCCGGCGACGACCAGGCGCAGCGGCCCGGCCTCGATCGTGGCGGGCGGCAAGGCCGCGTACAGTTGATAGAACCAGGGGGACGCGCACAGGCCCAGCAGGAACGCGAGCCGCCAGCCGCCGCCCGGCGCGGGCGGCAGCAAATTGCCGACGATGCCGCTGATGCCGGCGATGCGCCCGGCCCCCAGCATCAGCAGCACGGCGGCCGCGCCGATCAGCAGGCCGCCGGCGGCAGCCGGTCCCGGCGTGAAGACACTCCAGTCCAGAGTCATGATTGCGATTCCTGGTGCAAGGCGTCCATGGCCTTGCCGCAGTACAGGCTGGACAAGGTTTTCATCACCTGGCTGACCTCGAAGCTGGCCATCTGGTAGTAGACGTATTTGCCGTCTCGGCGCGTCGCCACCAGACCCTCGTCACGCAGCACGCCCAGCTGTTGCGACAGGGTGGGCTGGCGGATGCCGGTCAGCGCCTCCAGTTCGCCCACGTTGCGTTCATGGCCGACCAGCTGGCACAGCAGCAGCAGGCGGTCTTCGTTGGCCAGCGCCTTGAGCAGCGCGCAGGCCTGGGAGGCGGATTCGCGCAGCACGGCGACTTCGCATTGGGTCAGGGAAGCATTCATTTGACGAGGGTCAATCGGTAGCGCAGAGTTTGATCATTATATTGACTAATAAACTATCAAACAATATTATTGAAAAATATAAATTGAAGCGCCGTCCCGGTGCTTCGTTCCCATCCCGGTCCGCCCGCGCGGCCCGTCAGAGCGTCCGCCATGCCCGCCATCACCCAGGCCTTCTTCGATCCGGTCACCGCCACCGTCACCTATGTGGTCCATGAAGACACGCCGGGCGGCGCCTGCGCCATCATCGATTCGGTGCTGGACTACGACCCCAAGTCCGGCCGCACCAGCACCGCCGGCGCCGACCGCGTGATCGAGTACGTGCGCCAGCATGGCCTGCGGACCGACTGGCTGCTGGAGACCCACGCCCACGCCGACCATCTCTCGGCCGCCCCCTACCTGCAGAAGCAGCTGGGCGGCGTCATCGCCATCGGCGGCGCCATCCGCGCCGTGCAGGGCGTGTTCAAGCGCATCTTCAACCTGGAGCCGGGCTTCGCGCTGGACGGCTCGCAGTTCGGCCGCCTGTTCGCCGACGGCGAGACCTTCCGCATTGGCGCGCTGGAGGCCACCGCCATCCACGTGCCCGGCCACACGCCGGCCGACATGGCCTACCTGGTGGGCGACGCCGCCTTCGTCGGCGACACGCTGTTCATGCCGGACGTGGGCACGGCGCGCTGCGACTTCCCCGGCGGCGACGCGCGCCAGCTGTACCGCTCCATCCGGCGGCTGCTGGACCTGCCCGCCGCCACGCGCCTGTACATGTGCCACGACTATCCGCCGGCGGGACGCGAGGCGCGCTGGCAGACCACGGTGGCCGAGCAGCGCCAGGCCAACATCCACGTGCGCGACGGCGTCAGCGAAGACGAATTCGTCGCCATGCGCACCCGGCGCGACGCCACGCTGGGCATGCCCACGCTGATCCTGCCGGCCATCCAGGTCAACATCCGCGCCGGCCATTTCCCGCCGGCCGAAGACAACGGCGTGCGCTACCTGAAGATCCCGGTCGACTCGCTCTGAGACCGGCGCCCACGGCAGGCGCGCGGCCCGGATCCGGCGTCGCGCGCACTTGCGCGCGGCGGGGATATCCCGCAAGATCGCCCGATCGATACGCCTCTGTCCGCCCGCCGCGGACCCCAGCCATGTTCGCCGAAGCCGAAGCCGACCCCAGCCTGTCCAAAGAAGCCTTCAAGCCCATCGAGGCGCGCCTGCGCGTCGCCCTGCTGAACGCGCAGTACCAGCGCCTGCAGAAGGCGGAAAAATCCCTGCTGGTGGTGGTCGCCGGCATCGACGGCGCCGGCAAGGGCGCCACGGTCAACCTGCTCAACGAGTGGATGGACCCGCGCCACATCAAGACGCTGGCCTACGGCCCGCCCGAAGGCGAGGAGCTGGAACGCCCCTGGCTGTGGCGCTACTGGAAGGACCTGCCCGCCAAGGGCAGCACCGGCATCGTGTTCGGTTCCTGGTACGCGCAGCTTCTGCGCGAGACCTCGCGCAAGCGGCCCAACCAGGACACCATCGAAGCCCTGTCCGCCGCCATCCGCCGCTTCGAGGCCATGCTGGCCGCCGAGGGCGTGCAGATCGTCAAGCTGTGGTTCCACCTGTCCGCCCAGGCGCAGAAGGCGCGCGCCGAGCGCCTGCTGAGCAGCCCTGAGACCTCGTGGCAGGTCAGCCCCGCCGACCTGAAGGTGCACAAGAAATACGACCGCCTGCGCAACGGCGGACAGATCGTCATCAACCACACCGACAGCGGCCACGCGCCCTGGGTCGTGATCCCCAGCGCCGACGAGCAGCTGCGCGCCGCGCGCACCGCCGAGGCCGTGCTGGCCGCCATGCGCCAGCGCAGCGTGCCGCGCATCCCGCCCAGCTTCGTGGCGCACTCCGGGCCGGCGCGCATCATCGACCGGCTCGGCCAGCTCGACTACGAGGCCCGCATCGACCGCGAGGACTACGAGTCCGAACTCGGCCTGCTGCAAGGCCGGCTGGCCCGCGCCGCGCGTTCGAAGAAATTCCAGGACCGCTCGCTGGTGCTGGTGTTCGAGGGCCAGGACGCTGCCGGCAAGGGCGGCGCGATCCGCCGCGTCACGCATGCGCTGGACGCGCGCCAGTTCGACATCACGCCCGTCGCCGCGCCCAACAGCTATGAGCTTTCGCGCCCCTATCTGTGGCGCTTCTGGCGCCAGCTGCCGCGCCGGGGCCGCATCGCCATCTTCGACCGCTCCTGGTACGGTCGCGTGCTGGTCGAGCGCGTCGAGAAGCTGGCCCGCCCCGCCGACTGGCGTCGCGCCTATGCCGAGATCAACGACTTCGAGGAACAGCTGTCGGGCAGCGGCGCGCTGGTGCTGAAATTCTGGCTGGCGGTCACGCCCGACGTGCAGCTCGAACGCTTCAAGGAACGCGAGAAATCGCCGTTCAAGAACTTCAAGATCACGCCCGACGACTGGCGCAACCGCGACAAGTGGAAGGAATACGCCGCCGCCACCAACGAGATGCTGACGCGCACCGACGTGGCCCACGCGCCCTGGCACCTGGTATCGGCCAACGACAAGCGCTACGCCCGCCTGCAGGTGCTGCGCCACATCGTCGAGGCACTGGAAAACCCACGCTGATCCGCAACCGGAGGCATTGCCCATGAGCACCACGGAAATCCGCCCCGCCACCGCCGCCGACTTCGATGTCTGGCTGCCGCTGTGGAAGGGCTACCAGGACTTCTACCGCGTCGACATCGCCGACGCCGTCACGCGCAACACCTGGGATCGCCTGCTCGATCCGGCCGAGCCCATGCACGTGGCGCTGGCCTACGACGGCGGCAAGGCCATCGGCATGGTCCACTGGATCTTCCACCGCTCCACCTGGACCGCCGGCGACTATTGCTATCTGCAGGACCTGTACGTGACGCCCGAGGCGCGCGGCACCGGCGCAGGCCGCAAGCTGATCGAACACGTCTATGCCCAGGCCGCCGCCAACAATGCCGCGCGCGTGTACTGGCTGACCCACGAGACCAACGCCACCGCCATGCAGCTGTACGACCGCATCGCCGACCGTTCCGGCTTCATCCAATATCGCAAGGTGCTGCCGTGACCCGCATTCGCGTCCCACGCATCCCGGCCACGATCCGGAGGAAAACCCCGTGAGCGCCCGCGACCCCGACTGTCCGCTGTGCCAGGAAGACGGCGGCGCGCTGCTGTGGCGCGGCCCGCACCTGCGCGTCATCGAGGTCAACGACCCCGACTACCCCGGCTTCACCCGCGTGATCTGGAACGGCCACCTGGCCGAGATGACCAGCCTGTCGGCGCATGGCCGCGAGCTGCTGATGAAGGCCGTGTACGTGGTCGAGGAAACCCAGCAGGCCATCCTGTCGCCCGACAAGATCAACCTGGCCTCGCTGGGCAACATGGTGCCGCACCTGCACTGGCACGTGATCCCGCGCTGGCGCGGCGACCGCCATTTCCCCGACCCGATCTGGGCCCCGGCCCGCGTCGCCAAGGGCGCCGAGCCTGCCGAGCTGAAGGCCCGGCTGGCGCGCACGCAGGCGCAGCTACCGCGCTACCGCGACCGCCTGGTCGAGGCCATGAACGCGCTGCTCTGGCATTGAACCAAGGGTAGCGTCAGCGCGACGCTACGCCGCCGTCCCGCGCCGTTCGCTCAGCCAGCGGTGGTAGACGTTTTCCACGTCCTGCGCCACGCGCGCCGGCGTGAACAGGCCCAGGTCGCGCACGCGCGCCCGGCCCGCCTCGCCCATGCGGCGGCGCAGCGCCGCGTCGCCCAGCAGCAGGTCCAGCGCCTGCGCCAGCGCGCCCGGATCATTCGGCGGCACCAGCAGGCCGCTGCGGCCCGGCATCATGGTTTCGGGCACGCCGCCCACCTGCGTGCCGATCACCGGCAGCCCCATCGCGGCGGCCTCCACGAACACCGTGCCGAAGGCCTCTCGCCGCGTCGGCAGCGCGAACACGTCGAAGGCCCGCAACGCCGTGCCCACATCCTTGCGCCGTCCCGCGAAATGGATGCGCCGCGCCAGCGCCTGTCCCAGCGCGCGCACGCGCTCGCGCAACTGCTCCGCCAGCGGCATGCCATCGCCCACCAACACCAGATGCGCGTCGGCATGGCGGCGAGACACCCGGCTGAAGGCCTCGATCAGATCCTCATGCCCTTTTTCCGCCCGCATCACCGCCACGCAGCCCACCACCTTGGCCTCCGGCGGAATCGACAACTCGCGGCGCAGGCAGGCGCCCGGCCGGTCCGGCGGCAGGGACACCGGCGAATGGATCACCTCGACCGCCTCGGGCCGCGCGCCGCCTTCCAGCAACTGGCCGCGCACATAGCGGCTGACGGCGATCACGCGGTGCGCCAGCCAGGTATAGGCGTACAGTGAGTTGATCGGCTTGGCCAGGTGGCGCGTGCGCACGATCAGCGGCGTGCCGGCCAGCCGCGCGCCGATGGACGCCAGCACGGTGTCGCGCCGGCTGTGCGTGTTCAGCACATCGAAGCGCCCGCCGCGCAGCACCCGTCGCAGCGCCGACACGCCGCGCAGGAAATTCACAGGCCCGTCCATCAGCAGGTTGTGGACCTTGAAGCCCGCCTCGCGCAGCCGGCCGCCCAGCTCGGCCTGGGGCTGGCACACGGCCTCCAGGTGATGGCCGCGCTCGCGCATCGCCACCATCTCCTTGTAGATGCAGAACTCCTGCCCGCCGAACGAGGTGGCCGCCTCGGTGTGCAGGATGCGCAGGCCGGAAAGGCCGGCGGATTCGGCCACGCAAGCGCGGGTCCGCGCCTGACCGCTGAACGGATCGAACGCGCTCGCCTCGCCAGGGCCGGCGTCGATCCCGTCCTCCGCGTCGCTCCAGCGTCGTCCCTGCCACAACAGGTAAGCCTCCAGATAACGGATCTCTTCCGGCTCCAGCATCGCCAGCCCCGGCTCGCCGTCGCCCAGCGCCTCGAACTCCGTGGCGGCCAGCCGGCGTCCCCATCCCACCTGGACCTGGCCGTCGCGCGACAGGCTGAACCGCGCTCCGCCCCGGACCCAGGCCTGCAGGCGCGGACCGGGCAGCAAGGTATCCAGGCGATAGCCGCCCGGCAGTTCGGACAGCGCCCGACCGGCGCCGGAACCGACATTTGCGCTCAACACTTCCGGGCCGGCATCCACCAGCAGCGGCGCGCCTCGCGCCCCCGGCCGCTGGTAGCTGAGCGTCTGGATCGCCGGCAGGCGGGCCAGCAGCGGCGTCCTTGACGCCTGGGTGGCATGCGGGTTGCGGGAGGAGGATGACATCGGCGGCGGTCCTGAAAAAAGCCAGGGCGGCGTGGACAGGCGCGGCGAATGCGCCGCCGCCTGCCGCGTGCGCCCAGAGGAAACGCTGGCGATGGTAGCGAGAGACCCGTAATTAAATTAGCGCCCTGTTCGCACGGATTTCACGGAACATGCATGATCTTGTGGAACAAATTCTTCATCTTTCAGGTAGAATTCAGCTTTCGTGCGCCCGCGATCCGACTGCGGGCGCAACCCGTCCGGCCCGCGCCGGACGCCTCGCGCGCCGTCCCGCCAGACCACGCGCATTCCCGGCGCCCGCCGCGCCAAGTAAGCTTTGCCAGGGATCCCGGCGCCTTCCGGCTGCCGCCCGCCCAGGCGGCGGATCCGCCCGGCAAGCCATCCTCAACCCGAACCACGGCATGGAGCCGCCGCCCCTCGCCGTCGCCGTTCGCCGCGCACTCACCGAAAGGTAGTAAAGGAGTCCACGTGAGCCATCCGGCCCCTCCCGCCCCGCGGTCCGCCTCGTTCCTGCAGGCGTTCCTGAAATCCGAAGCCCTCGGCGGCTACGTCCTGATGCTCGCCGCCCTGCTGGCGCTGCTCGTCGCCAACAGCGGGATCGCGCCAGCCTACTTCGACGCGCTGGGCGCCAAGCTCGGCTTCAGCCTGGGCCCCGTCGTCCTCAAGGAATCCGTGCTGCACTGGATCAACGACGGCCTGATGGCCGTGTTCTTCCTGCTGGTCGGCCTGGAGATCAAGCGTGAAGTGCTGGACGGCCAGTTGCGCGGCGCCTCGCGCATCGTGCTGCCCGGCATCGCCGCGCTGGGCGGCATGATCATGCCCGCCCTCATCTATGTGCTGATCAACCTGGGCAGCCCCGGCACGCTGCGCGGCTGGGCCATTCCCGCCGCCACCGACATCGCCTTCGCACTGGGCATCCTGGCGCTGCTGGGCAGCCGCGTGCCGACGTCGCTCAAGATCTTCCTGACCGCGCTGGCCATCCTGGACGACCTTGGCGCCATCATCATCATCGCGCTGTTCTATACGTCGCAGCTGAACCTGTTCGCGCTGGGCATGGCCGCCGCGCTGCTGGCCATCCTGTTCTGCCTGAACCGCGCAGGCGTGTTGCGGCTGACGCCCTACCTGTTGCTGGGCGCGGTGCTGTGGTACTTCGTGCTGAAATCCGGCGTGCACGCCACGCTGGCCGGCGTGGCGCTGGCCCTGGCCATCCCGCTGCGCCCGCAAAACCAGGGCGCGCCCGCCGCGCACTCGCCGCTGCACGCGCTGGAACATGCGCTGCACAAACCCGTGGCGCTGCTGATCGTGCCGATCTTCGGCTTCGCCAACGCCGGCGTGTCCTTCGCCGGCATGGGCCTGGACAGCCTGGCGCAGCCGGTGCCGCTGGGCGTGGCGCTGGGGCTGTTCCTGGGCAAGCAGCTGGGCGTGTTCGGCTTCGCCTGGCTGGCCATCAAGGCCGGCGTGGCGCCCCTGCCGCGCCACGCCAGTTACGCGCAGCTGTACGGCGTGGCGCTGCTGTGCGGCATCGGCTTCACCATGAGCCTGTTCATCGGCGCGCTGGCCTTCACCGATCCGGCCGCCGTGGACGCCACCAAGCTCGGCGTGCTGACCGGCTCGCTGGCCTCGGCCATCGTCGGTTTCGCGCTGCTGCGCGCGAGCGGCGGCGCGGCGCCGGCGGCGACATCCGCCGTCACCGCTCAGGCCCGCTAGCGTCATCACGGGCGCTCCAGGCGTTGCGGTAGACTGGCCGCAACGCCCACCCAGGAGCGGCCATGAAAGCGCCCGCGATCTCCCTCCAACGCATCTACGAAGGCACCGGCCCGGACGAAGCCTACAAGGCCCTGGTCGACCGCATGTGGCCGCGCGGCCTGCGCCGCGCCGACCTGGGCCTGGACGAATGGGCGCGCGACATCGCCCCGTCCGCCGAACTGTGCAAATGGTTCGGCCACGTCGACGAACGCTGGGACGAATTCCGCCAGCGCTACAACGCGGAACTGGCCGCGCCCGAACAACAGGCCCGCATGAGCGCGCTACTGCAAGCCGCCGGCAAGCGGCCGCTGACCTTGCTCTATGGCGCGCGCAATACTGAACACAACCAGGCCGTGGCGCTGCGGGAGGCGCTGCTGGCGCATGCGCGCAAGGGCGGCGGGCGCGCGGCCTGAGACCCGATCCGCCCGCGCCACGCTTCAGGCGCACTCGCGCCGCTGTGCCTGCGGGCGCAATCTTTCGCATCCTTAACGTAAGATAGGCGCGGCTTGAGCCCCGCACCGCAACCCCGCAGAGCATCGATGGACTTCGACTTCAAGACCGCTACGCCAGAACAACTCAGGGCGCGCTACAACGATATCGCCACGGAAATGCGCGAGACCCAGTTCCTCTCCAAAAAGGAACTGGACCACGTACCGCACATCCTGCAGGATGGCGAACAAGTGCTGGCCTTCGCCACGGGCTTGATGAACAACGACACCTGGCTCATCACCCTGACCGACCGGCGCATCATTTTCCTGGACAAGGGCATGGTCTATGGGCTGCGCCAGGCCGTCATAGACCTGGACAAAGTCAGCTCCGTCTCCTTCACCACCCGCTGGCTGTTCGGCGACATCCACATCCGGGACAGCTCCGGCACCTACCAGATCACCAACGTCTGGAAGAAATCGATCGTGCCGTTCACCAACCGCGTGCAGCAGGCCGTGGACGCGCGCAAGCCAGCCAACAACCCCATGCCGGTCTACCTCGTGCCGCCCCCGCTACCCGACAGCGACGCGGCGTCCGACGCGCCCCTTGCGCTCGCGCCACCCGCCGCCCCCGCCGCCGCCGAGGAGGACATCATCGAGGCTGCGGAAGTGGCTGGCGCGTCCCGCGCCCACGACACGATCTCCGTTGCCGCCGGGATACCCGAAGCAGCACACGCGCCCCAGGCTTCGGCCTCACCCGTGACGCCGGCCAGTCCGGCTTCTCAGGTACGCAGCGATGACGAGATCATCAGCAAGCTGGAACGGCTGTCTGCCTTGCGCGACCGAGGCGTCCTGACCGACAAGGAATTCGCGGCTCAGAAAACGCGCATTCTGGGCGCCTGATCCATGAAACTGCTCATCGTCATTCTCGCCATCGGCCTGCTCGTACTAGCCTATTTCTGGATGGGCGTCGCGCTGAAATTCCTGCTGCTCTGGTGGATGAGCTTCGTCTTCGGCATCCCGCTGCTGTACATCGGCCTCACCTTTGGCTGGCTAGGCGCGATCGGCGCTGTGCTGGGTGCAGTGCTACTGCTCGCCATCACCCTGAGTTGGCAAAACTCGCACACTTGCCAGGTGCTGCAGGCCCGCCTCAACAAGGCCTTCTACTTCGACGATATCTGAAACGAAAAAACCGGATGCCACCGCGCCGCGGTTCGCATCCGGCTACCGAGTTCGAGCTATCCGCCTAGCGCCCCGCCGTCGTCGGATTGGCCAGCGGGAACGTATCGTCCGTCAGGCAAGCCTTGAGCCAGTCGTAGTCGTCGCTGTCATAGACCTCGCCATCGAGCCGGGGCAGCGGCTTGGTCGGATAGCCCATCGGCGTGCGCACCTTGGGACCGGTGTTCCAGCGCGCCTCGTCCGAGATGCCGCCCGGGCAGTTGTCGTCGTTGCCGTTGTACGAGCAGGACGCCACCGGCACCAGCTTCTGGTCCACCACCTTCGCCACATAGCGCTGCGCGTAGACCGAGCCCGTGGCCCAGTATTGCTCGGCGGTGCAGACTCGGTCCTTGTTCTGGTAGTGGCTGATCGCGAAGCAGGCGTAGATGTCGTTCGGCGGCAGCAGCTCGCAGACCACGTCGTAACCGTCGTAGGGACCGCCGGTGAACTGCTGGCGGAATTCCCGCTGGGCCAGCGCCGTGCTGATCAGCCTGGGCTGCTTGCTGCCCTTGTCGCGCTCCGTCAGCGCGTCGATGCGGGCGCTGATCAGGTCGGCCGCGACGGAACCCGCCGTCTTGCCTTCCGGCACGGCGTCGATGTTGGCGATCAGGTCTTGCAGCTTGCCGTCGCGCGCGGCGAGCCAGCGGCGCTGGCTGTCCTTCAGCATCGCGCGGATCTCGTCGTCCGGCGCCTGCTTCATCAGCGCGGCATAGGCGCGGTTCAGCCCGGCGTCCTCGGCTTTCGCCTCGCGGCTGGAGCAGATCAGTTTCTCGACGGGGCTGGACGCCTTGCCGCAATCGATCGCCAGGGCCGGCGCCGCCGCGGCGGTCAGGCCCGCCAGGATCAGGAACCGGGTCGCGCGCAGACTGACATGCATGGTGCTTCTCCAAAGTGCAAGGCCGGCCGCTCAGCGGCTGATGACCTCGCTGTCTTCCAGGACGATGCGATAGTGATCGCGCAGGTCCAGGATGTACGTGAAATTCGACGTGCCGCTGGCGTTCTTGCCACGTTCCGGGCTGGACACCTTGTAGTCGTAGATGCCCTTGACCATGCACAGCTGGTTCTCGCACTTGGCCCGCAGCGTGCTCTGGTCCACCACGAAGCGCCGCACCGGCCAGCGCGTGAAATACGCCTGCTTGTCCGCCAGCACCTCGGACTTCGGCCGCTTCTTCTTGAAAAAGTCCACCGTGTCCGCGTAGAACTCGCGCGTGAACTTCATGGCCTCTTCGTTGGTGCCGCTGCCCGCCTGGATCATCAGCGCGGCGGCGTTGATGGCCTTCTGCTCGTCGGACGGCGCCGCCGGCGCGGGCTGCTTGGTCAGGTACGGATTGGCGACCGGCGCCTGGCCGGCGGCAGCCGGCTGGCGCGGGGGCAATTTCGCCTCGCCGGCCGGCGCGGACGTCTGCTGCTGCGGCGCCGGGGCGGGCGCGGATGTCTGCTGCTGCGGCGCGGGCGCCGGGGCAGGCGCGGCGCGCTGGCCTCCGCCCTGCTGCGCGCCACTGGCGGACGCCTGGGTCGGGCCCACGCGGTTGATGCCGTACTTGGCGATTTCCTGCGGCGTGAAGAAGTACATGTCCTTGGACGGCGTGCTGAACATGATGCCCAGCACATCCGCCGACACGCCGTACTTCGGCAGGGTCGCCACGATGTCCGACACGCCGAACTGCGCCTGCTCGCCCGTCAGCTCCGGCGCCGAGATCTGGTGCACGCCCAGCCGGCCCACCGCCAGGCGCTGACGGCCGGCGAAGAACACGAAGGAACACGCCGACGCGCAGTAGCTGTCCTTGGGAATATAGGTGTTCAGGCCGCGCTCGTAGATCTCTTCCGCCACCACCAGCCCGATGTGGACCAGGCCGCCGCCATTGTTCTGCAACACGATGGTCGAGATGGTCGGATGCTCGCGCAGCGCCTTCTTGAGATTCAACATATCGTTGGCGCCCACCGCGCCCACGTAGATCAGCAGGTCCGGCTCGCTGCGCAGAAAGAAGAACGGACCGTAGCGCTCGGGCTCTTCCTGCTTGGCGGACGCCGGCGCTTGCGCCTGCTGCGTCTGCGCCTGCGCCACGCCGACCGACAGGGCCGCGCAGGACAGCGCCAATGTCGTGCTCCAGACCGTCAGTTTTCTTTTCAGCCTCATCAATCCTCTCCCTGGGAACCTATGTCACGCAGACCTTACGGGCCACGCCGCGTTTCGCGCTTGTCCATTGGCCGGCTCGCAAGGCGCGGCGCTTGAAGCGGGATTTTATCCATCCCGCGCGGCAGCGCCAGCCGCCGGGCCGGACGCGCGCGATCCGCGCTAGCCACCCAGGCAGGCGTGCACGCCATCGGCGATCGCGCGCGCCATGCGTTCGATGGTGTCGGGCCGCGCCACCCGGGCCTCGTCGTCCGGATTCACGATCACGCCGGCCTCCACCAGCACCGCCGGCATGGTCGCCGTCTTGAGCACCGCCAGCCCGTCGAAGCGATGCACGCCCAGGCGGCGGTCCAGCAGCGGGCGGTTCTCGCCGGCGATGGGCTCGGCGTGATACAGCGACGGCTTCTCGCCCGCCGCCACCAGCGCCTCGCCGATCGCCTTGGCGCAGCGCAGGCTTTCCTCGTAGCGGGGATTGCGCTGCGAGACAAAGATCGAGAAGCCCGCGAACTCGCGCTGGCGACCCGCGTCGATGTACTTCTGCTGCATCGAATCGTGATGGATGGAGATGAAGAAATCCGCATCCGGCGCCAGCCGCGAGCGCTGCCCCAGCGACACCTCGGCGCCGTCGGCCGCCACGCGCTTGACCCGTTCGCCCAGCGCCGTCAGCCGCGCCGCCACCGCGCCGCTCAGCACCAGGTTGTACTGATACTCCACCCGGCCGCTGGCGCCCGTGGCCCCGGGCCGCGCAGGCGTGTGGCCCGTATCCACCACCACATAGGCGGCCTGCGCCGACAAGGCCGGCAGCGCCAGGCACACGGCCGCCGCCACCCGACCCGCGCGCCGCCGCGCCGTGATCGCCATCCGCCTGATTACCCGTTCACCGCTGACTGAAGACACGCTGGAGTTCGCCCTGTTGAGAGAGGCCGGCCGCTGAACCGCGACCGGCACGGAATGCGCCGGATTCTCGCGCAGCCCGCCGCCTGGGGCAATCGCCGAATGCGGCGCGCGGCGCCAGCCCGTAACAGGCGCGGCTCGCCCCCCGGCCCCACCGGAAGCAAATGACATGAAAAGTTACCCGGCCGCTGGGTGTTGCTATCCTTGGCCGGCAGCCACGGCGCGACTTCGCGCGCCGTCCGACTACGCAGAGGAATCCCATGTCTTTCAGCTCCGACGCCTGGGCGCGCAACGCCGCGCTGTACGAAAAAACGCGCACCATGCCGTTCAACCAGGAGCTGGCCAGCGGCCAGCTCGACGAGCACGCGCTCCGCCACTACATGATCCAGGACGCCCACTACCTGGTCGCCTTCGGCCGCGCGCTCGCCGTGGCCGCCGCCAAGGCCGACAACGCCGACGGCGTGGTCCAGTTCGCCGACGCCGCCAAGAACGCCGTCGTGGTCGAGCGCAGCCTGCACGACGGCTTCATGAAGCAGTTCGGCATCAGCGCCGACACCTTCAACGCCACCCCGCTCACGCCCGCCAGCCACCACTACACCAGCTACCTCATCGCCACCGCCTGGAGCGCGCCCTACCCCGTGGCCCTGGCCGCGCTGCTGCCCTGCTTCTGGATCTACGCCGAGATCGGCCGCGACATCCACGCCCGCGCCGCCCAGCCCAACCCCTACAGCGCCTGGATCGACACCTACGCCGGCGAGGAATTCCACACCCTGGTCCGCGAAGTCATCGCGTCCGTGGACCGCGCCGCGGAACTTGCGTCCGCCGTAACGGTCAAGGCTATGCACGAGGCATACACACACGCCGCGCGGCTGGAATGGATGTTCTGGGATTCCGCGTATCGGCAAGGCACATGGGAGGTCTAGCGCAATCGCGCCGGTATGCGCGCCACGGTAAGGGCGCGCTACCGTAGCCTCTCACCTCGAAGATCGCATGACCGCCCTGGCCTGAATCCACACGTGCCACGTCAAGGATTTACGTCATTTCCGCTTCGTCTTATTGACAGCGAACGTGCAGCTGACTAGCCTCCTGCGGTCGGGACTTTTCTGGCGTGGCGGCATACTCAACAACGACATGGATTATCACCGCCTATGACCATCGTCCACGAGTTCCTGACAGGGCTGCACTCGCACAGCCAAACCACTCAAACCGGCCATCTGGGGTGATCAAATTCCTTCTCTACGCAAACTAATTCACAAAGGCAAGATGAGACTGTTCAAATGGTCTCCGGCCTTCGCCGCGAAATGCGGCGTGAAATTCCGACTGCGCGCTGTGAATCGTCAATTTCTCGAACGGGAAATCTTCGACCACCTGAACCAGCTCGCCGCCAAGTCACCCACCCGGATGAAGTGCCTGTTCCTGGGCATGCATTACTACACCTGGCACTACCCTCGCCTGCTCAAGATGGATTTCTATTCACTGGACATGGATCCTGAGCAAGCCGTCTATGGCCCCCCTGGCAGGCACGTCATCGGCAGCGCGACGGACATGGCAGGCTACTACGACGAAGAGTCGTTCGACATCGTGGTGTCCAACGGCGTGATCGGCTGGGGCTTGAACGAGCGGATCGGATTCGAGCAGATGATGGAGCAGTGCCATCGGGTGCTCAAACCAGGTGGGCTATTGATTCTCGGGTACAACGATACGCCAGAGCGGAAACCTTATCCGGTGGATATTGATCATGCCGGCTTGTTCGAGCCTGTGGTGCCGTCGATTCGGGGGATCACGCACTTCGAGCATCCGATGAACGACAGCTACGCGCATGTGTTTGTTTTTGGGCGGAAGCGGAAGGAGGAGACCGAGACTGCTTGATGCCTTTTATGCTTGAAAAATCTAACGCCGGCCTTGAGCCGGTGTTTTTATGACTGGAATCCCTGGAGACAGCCGCCGTAAACTATGACTTACTAACATAGTTTTTGGGCGATGGCATGCATCCTGCAATTGGACTTGTCGATTTCTCCAAATCCTGGTTCGAATCAGTTCCAGGCCAATGCCATCTCAGTGCAGTTTATTCAAGATCATCAATTGAATTGGTATTTTTTACTTTGAATGATCTGATCCCCAAGGCCCGCACTTGGGCGGCACCGCCACCAATGGAACCTATTACCAATCCGATCAGCGCAATCCAATACGAGGAAATCCAGGATGCCAAACCGCACACTCCAACTCCCGCCAGGATCATCACCCAAATGAAGCACCTTGAGAAATAGCCATCTTCTACCACCCTCACGGCATAACACCACTTAGCGCCGAACACTTAACACGGCCGCCCCGCCAAACTTGTTTTCTCATTTTCCTTAAGAACCCTTCCTCGCTCATCACGACACTAGAGCGTGTTATGAACTTTGCTCAGACACCATATTTGCCAGCATCAAGATGGCGAATACGACGAAGTGCAGCCTGGCCAGAGTTTCAGGCAACCGTTCATAATCCCTGGCCAGCCGTCGGAATCCATTCAGCCAGCCAAAACTGCGCTCAACGACCCATCGGCGAGGCAGCAGAACAAACCCTTTCTTGGCCTCGGGCAGCTTAACCACATGCAGGTCAATACCTTGCGCTTGCGCCGCCTGGGCCGGGCCTTCACCCGTATACCCTTGATCGGCAAACGCCACCTTGACCGTCTCGCCCGTCACCGTTTGAATCTGCTGGGCCAACTCGCCCACCTGCGCTCACTCCTGCTCGTTGGTCGGCGTGACATGCACCGCCAACAGGTGCCCCAAGGTATCGACCGCCATATGAACCTTGCTGCCTTTCTTGCGCTTGTAGCCGTCATAACCCGTGCGCGACCCACTTTCACACGTCGATTGCAGCGTGCGGCCATCCAAAATCGCCGCGCTGGGCTGACCCTAACGTGCCCGCGCCACGCGCAAAACCGAGCGCAGGTCATGCACCATCGCTTCAAAACAGCGCGCTCGTAACCAGCGCTGCGTCTGCTGATAGACCGCCTCCCTGGGCGGAAAATCATTGGGCAGCATCCGCCATGGCGCGCCTGCACGGACCATCCAACGCAAGGCGTTGAACATCACCCGCATCTCATACTTGCGCTGCGACGCTTGTTCATCCATCAGCGTCAGATATGGCCCGACAAACGACCATTCTTCATCACTCACATAACTGGGGTACGCGCGGCGGTTTGACATACAGACACAATAGCCGCTCGGCGCCAAAGTTCATAACACGCTCTAAGCATACCCTACACGCCAAACAGATCACGGCCTTGCACAACCAGGAAAAATATATTAATTAGATATTTTTATAATTCACTTTTCCGCCCAGATATATTCATTAATTTCTCATTGCTCTTGCTTTTCTTAAGCTTCGCATTATTTTTTTTTACATCCTCTTTTGTCCAACCCAGCATCCCGCCCAAGTTCGAGTATTTTTCCCACGCGGCCTCTCCTTCCAACTCAAATTCGACCAAGAACGAGGCAGGGGGATTATTTATATCGCGCCTTTTTTTCTTCGAAAAAACAATATACGAATTTAATACCGCGATCATCTGGTCAATAGTCAGCGCAACTTTCAATTCATCAACGTATGAGCATTCCAGATACACCAAACCATCCTTAACACCTATGCTATGAGCATTTCCCGTACCTAAGTACCCTTCATTTTCAACTCCATTCTTGATTGTTAATATCCGCTCAAGCCATGATTTTGCAGATGCCGTATCTCTCAAGTCGTCTACCAACCATGCAGCTATTTCTTCAGCACCACGGCCTAGTCTCACTGTCCCATCCGAAGCAATCATAGTTTTTCCAGATATTTCGAATATCAACGAAGCCTCCGACCACTTCGGATATAAGTCCCCAATAATCACTATCGTTTCCCTCCGTTGTACACAGGCCATGCTGTAGCCGCACTACCATCTGGCTTTCCATAATACCCTTCCATAACCACGCCGCTGGGTGAAGTTCCGCGCCATTTATCAAGACTACCTTGCACAGATTTTGAGTTGAGAAATGCCCCCTCTATCTCAAGCTGAGTTTGGCGCTTGCTCCATGACGATGGGAAAAAGGTTGTTTCGGCTTGCTTCTCTACCCATTTTCCGTTTACTGGATCACGAATAGATACATATCCTTTTGTTACACCCGCCGCATCTGCAGCGCCAGTCATCCTATCAACCCTTACCGTTGGGGAGCGCAGATAGTGCCCCCCCGTCCCCTTCTTTGTCCCATTTGCCAGAACATTAACTCCGCCGTCCAGAATATGGTCTAAGCGAATATTCGTCGTGTAAGCGGGAGAACCACCCTGCACCAACTCAAGGGGAGTCGGCGACGGCGAAAAATTCTCCAGATACTCCCCAGATTTTCCTCCTGATCCTTTGAGCAAATCTGGATCCGGCTTTCTCCGACCAGCGAGCGCTTCCGATTTTGCTACCGAGGCCTCAGCACGTATGGCACCACCGACCACAATGCCAACGCCGATGGGAATCGGCGCTCCGGCCTCTTGATAAAACGCTTGCAGCCAGGCATGGTGGGCAACCCGCTCGTCATTTAGGTTTATGGCGAGAAGGCGATCTAATACTACATATTCATCCTTACTCCAGCCTAACCCTTCCATCAACTCCAGCGCATTCGTCCCTCCCTGAACGCTTGATCGCTGAATATGACAATTAGATTCTCCTGCTAACTTACATGCAGAGATTCTTCCACCACTTCGTCCCTCGCTGATAGTTTCGTACTTGTCAAGAACCTCAGCGCGGCATGCCGCAGTATTGTTTGCCACTCGACATAGAAGCAGTTCGTCCATCATCTCTTTAGCTTCACTTGCCTTGAGATAATTGTTCTCTGTTTCGGTACGCGCCGCGACAATTACGGATACGACATCCGCGCCAACTCCCAGACCAACAGCTCCAACAAGACTTGCAATGAGGCTGTTGTAGGTTTCCTTATCTTCAGCGCGGAGGCTGTCCGAACTGGCTCGAGTAAGCAGGGCATTCAAGATGGAGCTTGTACTTGCTCCTAAAGCGCCGGAACCGCAAGCCCCACTACCGTTGACAGCGGCTCCCGCACAGCCAACGATTGCGTGCAAACCCGCCCTGACAGCTTCTGCCTCAGGTCCATCACCAAATGAATCAGCAAGCTTCTTTACCCTCTCCGTCGTCAGAGCCTGCAGGTAGTTCACAGCTGCTGCCTGAGCAAACTGCCCCACTCCCCCCATGACATTTCCGCTAGCGCCAGCGGAAATTGCGACTAGCGCTTGGCGATAGGTACCCGTCGGCCCCCAATCTCGCCTCAGTCGAATTGCTGACGCTGCTGCGTCATCGCGCTCCTGCTGTGACAGCTTGGGATTCTTTGACTGCACCTCAAGGCTCTCTATCTCCTTAGCCCTATTAGTCAAGAATTGACCAACCTGTCGATTCGACTCCGAAACAATCTCAAACCCCGCCTCGATCTTCTCCTTGTCAAAGATCGGCTTAAGCGCGTTCAACGTATCCGACGTATCCCGGTTCAACGACGCGATCGTCTCCGCCGCCGTCTTGCCGGTCAGCGCCTGCTGGCCCGCCTCATCCCGAATCACGATCGTGCCGCCGCTGATGGCGCTGCTCGTGGTCGAGCTGCTGCTGCCGCTGGCCCCTGCGACGGTGGGCATGTTCATCGACACATTGCCCGACGACGGCAGCGAGGTACCCACCTCCTTCGTCGCGCCGCCTGCCACCTTGTTGTCCTTGGTGGTGCCTGCGCCGGTGCCCTGGCCGCCGCCGATGCCCATGCTGCCGCCTACCGAGACCTGGTAGCCGCTATAGCTGGCCTTGTTCTTGACGTCCTCCGTCACCAGCGTACCGGTGCTCAGCTTGTTCAACCCGTCGGCCACCGCCTTGTCGCTGCTGGCGATGACGCTGCCGATCAACGTGGTGTTGTTCTTCACGTCGATCAGGAAACCGCCGTCGCCCGACCACAGGCCGGTCTGCTCCGTGACAGACCGGAAGTCGCTTTGCATCTTGCCGGCGCCAGCGTTGCCGCTGATGCTGCTGGTGCACGTTCCTGACAGGCAGATCGACGCGCCGATGCCCGCGCTTTGATTCTTGGAGTTGTACTTGCTGGTGTCCTGCAAGCTCTCCAGCAGCAAGTTGCCGCCCACCGACGCGATGATCTGGTCGGCCTTGCCCGATGCGCCCTTCAGCGTCGTATCGCCGCCAGATTGGAACGCCAGCGTGTTGCCAGCGACAACATGGCTGTTGGTCCAGCTTTCGTCCTTGCCGTCGGCCTTGCCTCGGCTGGCCGAGACGCCCAGCTCCAACGTGACGCCGCTTTGGGCGCCCAGCGAGAAGCCCAGGCCGATGCTGGCACTGCTGCTCTTGCTGTCGGTCTTCTGCTCGAACGCATTGCGCGCGGCTTGCAGCAGGATGTCGCCATCCGCCTTGAGCACGGCGTTGCGGCCAGCGGACAGGCTGGATCCGGTGACGGTAATGTCCGAATCACGGCCCGCGCCTTGGGCGACGATAGTCAGATCCTTGCCCGCCGCGACGGACGAGCCGAAGGCGCTGGTCGAGCTGCGCTCGGTCGTGCTGCTGCTCTTGCTGGTGCCGAAACTGACCAGCACGCTGACGCCGCCCGCCTTGTCTATGGCATTCGCTTTGTCGATGCTGCCGGCCTTCTTGACGGCGTCATAGGCGTTCATGGCGGCCAGCCCGGTGGTGGCGCCAGCCAGGCCCAGCATGACCGGGTTGTCTACTTTGCTGGCGGCATTCGCCATGCGCTCGCCGGTCTGCACGGCGCTGACCACGGGGTTGCTGGCAGTGACGGAGAAGCCGCTCTGCTTGACCTCGTGATACTCGCGCTCGCGCGACGTGTCCGACGTGGCGCCGATGTTCACTTGCTGGCCGATCAGGGTCACATCGCCCTGGCGCGCCAGCACATTGCTGCCCATGACGTTCAGCGCGTTGCCCGCCTTGATCAGCGTATCGCCTTCCACGCTGCCGACCGTGCTAGCAGTGTGGAAAACCTTCTTGCCTTCCAGCGAATCCGTCTGAGTACGCGATCCGAAGCTGAAGCCGCCGAGCGCGCCGAAGCCAGACTTCTTGACGCGCGTGTAGTCATAGCGGTCCAGCGTGTTCTCGCCGGACACGATGTTGACATCGTGTCCGCCGGACAGCACCAGGTCCTTCTGCGCCGCGACGTTGGAACCGGACACGTTCAGGTCGCGGCCCGCCATCAGCACGGCGGTATCGCCGGTGAACGTCGATCCCTGCGCCTGCGCCCAATCGCGGGATTGGATGGTGTGGGTGCTCTTCTTGGACAAGAAGCCGCGCACCGTGTAGAAGATTTCCTCGCGCGTATAGCCGGTGGCGACGCCAGCGGTGATGTTGATATCGCGGCCGGCGCCTACCGCCAGCTGCTTGCCGGCGGTGACGTCCGCCGCGCGCGCGTTGACATCCTGGCCCGCGACCAGCGTCAGGTTGCCGCCGGCGTTGATCGTGGTGCCGATTTCCTTGCTGGTGGCGAGGTCATGGCGGTTCTTCGAATCCCGCACATTGGTCTGGCCGTGGCTTTCGACAAGCGACGTCAGCGCGATATCGCGGCCGGCCTGCAGGCGCGCGTCGTTCTTGACCGACACCTGCGCGGCGGTCATCGTCAGGTCGCGACCGGCCTGCATGTTGAGGCTGTCGGCTTCCACCCGCGCGGTGCCCGTAATGAACGAGCCCCAGGTCTTGCTGAAACGCTCGGAGTCCGACGTAGACGTGAGCGTGATATCGCGCCCGGCGCTCAACGCCACCTTGTCGCCCTTGATCAGCGACACCAGATTGGTCAGGTCGTCACGCGCAGCCAGGTTGACGCTGCCGCCCTGGATGGTGCCGCCGGCCTGGTTGACGATGTTGCCCGCCGTAATGACGGTGGCTTCGCGCGAACCAACAGTGCCGCTGTTTGTGACGTTGCCTTCGGTGGCGATCTTGACGTCGCGCCCGGCCAGCAAGGTGCCATCGCCCTTCAGGTCGCCTTCGCGCACCAGCAGATATACCTGCGGCACGAGCACGGTTTCGGTGCTGCCGTCGGGCAAGGTCACGGTCTGCTCGACCAGCCAGACCAGGTCCGTCTTCAGCTGACGCTGCTGCGCCTCGGTCAGCGCAACGCCGAGCTTGATGCCGTTGTCCTGAGCGAACTTGGCGCCGGCGGCAAGCAGGGCTTTGTACTGCGAGTCGTTGTCGCTGTATTTCTCCAGGAAGCGCTGGCCGGTGGTGGCCAGGATCTGGTCGGACACGGCCTTCTGTTCATAGAAGCCGTCGCCCAGGCGCTTGGGTTGGCCCGAAGGCGTGAGGAACTTGGCGCCCGGTGGAATCAGTGCGTCCCAGCCGCCCAGGCGCGAGCCTGCCAGCGTGCCGCCGGCGCCCACTGAATTGCTCGTCGGCCCCCCTGGCATGCCGCCGGACGGGCGCAGCAGGTCGAACAGATAGTCGCTGGACACGTAGGGCCGCTGGCCCGTGAAGCGGGGGTCCGTGTTGACAATGTAGGGCGCGTCCGGCCGGCTGTTGACTGCAAAGAGCTGGCTGTCAGGAATGCTGGCGGGATTGGAAACCGTGCGGACCGCATTGCCGCCGGGCAGGCCCACGCTTGCGACCAGGACCGGCCCGACTCCCTTCACGGCGCTGCCTCCGGGCGTCGTGCCGCTGAGCGTCACCTGCTGCCCGCCGCCCGACGTGCCGACCGGCACTTCGATAGGCTGGCCGGCCAGCGTCCGGTTGTAGTCGGTCGTGGACGACTCCCGGATTTTTCCGCCGCGATGACTTCTCGTCTCCACCGTGTAGGTTTGCTGGCCCACGCGCGTAATCGTGCGCGTGCCGCCCGCGCCGATATTGTTTATCTCGGGTCCCGCCACGGACAGCGTGCCGCCCGCGGCGATCTGGCTCTTGTCGTTGGTCACGGCGCCGGTCAGGCTCATCGCTCCGCCCGACAGGATCTTGCCGGGATCGGACGTCAGCGTGCGCGTCTCGGAAATGCTCTCCGTGACCTTGTAGTAGGTGAAGTTGCCGACGAGACGACTTTGGAAATCGGCATTGAATGCCATGATCCGCGCGTTCAGCTCCGTGAACGGCACCCGGTACGCGGCGAAGGCGCGCTCATACTCGTCGCGATTTCCCTTGGGGTCCCAAACAGGCGGCGGACCTGCCGGCGGGGTCACGCCAAAGACTTCCCAGATTCGCGCAACGATGCCGTAGTCATGGAAGGTCGGGCCGTAGCCAAACACCGGTTCTCCGTCGCCAGGCCGTCTTTCCGGACCGCAACCGTAGCCGTTTTCCCCGTACTCGCACACCGTCATGCGCGGAATCTCGATCGGCGTAATCGGGGCGTGCTTGGTGGTGTCGTCCCGCTTGAACGGCGCATAGTCGAACGGCGGGCCGTAGCGCGAGGCGGGATAGGTGTCCGACGGCAGCAGGAACCGGCGTTCTGCGTCGTTGCCCGTCCAGCCCGGATCCTGGCTGGTCAGGTTCGTCGTCTGATCCCCGATCCAGTTCGTAGCCATGTCGAACATGGTTGTGTCGTTGAGCGCGACATACATCTTGTTCCCGGACCAGACCTGCACGATCTCACTGGTGTAGTTCGTGTTCAGGTTGAGGATCGCCGCCGCCGAAATATTGGCATTGCCCGCAGCCTCTATCGTGGCCGCGGCGTTCTGCAGCGAGACAGCCTGCCCCACCGCCCGGCCATTGGCATCCAGCGCGCCACCGATGCGCAGGTCCGCTGCCGAGTAGATCAGCGCATGCTTCTCGTTGACCAGCGTGGTGGCGCCCAGATCCAGACTGCCTCGCGATGCGATGACGGCTCCGCCATTGGCGCCGGCGCTGTTGACCAAAGACCCCGTCCCAATGGCCAAGTTATCGCCATAGATCCGGCCCAGGTTCGTCACGGCGCCCGCCGTGATGCGCGTGTTGACGCCGTCGATCAGGCCCGCGTTGGTGAGTGTGCCGGTGACGTTGATCGTGTTGTTGCGCCCGGCCACCAGCTCGCCCGTGGCCTGGTTGTTCAGCGTGCCGGCCTTGACGCCCAGGTCGCGGCCCGCCGTGATGCGCGCGCGGTTGTCCAGCGTGCCGCCCACGCTCAGGTTCAGGTCGCGGCCGGCGGTGATTTCGCCTTCCTGGTTCAGGGAACCCGCGTACTCAAAGGACAGGTCCTCGCCCGCGCGCAGCGCGCCCAGGCCCTGCAGCGCCTTGACGATGACGGTCAGGTTCTTGCCCGCCAGCAGCTTGCCCTGCGTGTTCTTGAGCGTGTCGGCCTCGATGCGCGCGACGCCTTGCGAGGCGGCTTCGCCGGCGGCGTTGTCCAGCTCGCCGGTCTTGATGCCAAGGTCCTGGCCGGCGCTGATCGCGCCGCCCTGGTTGTTCACGCGCCCGGCCACGATGCTGACCACCTTGCCCAGCACGCCCTTGGCGGGCGCGTTGCTGGCGGTCAGCGTGTTGCTGTTGTCCAGGCTCGAAGCCGTCAGCGTCAGCGTGTCGTCGGCCTGCAGCAGGCCGCGCTGGTTGTCGATGGCGCCACTGGTGGTGATGGTCAGGTTGCCGCCGGCCACGGTGCCGTCGCGGTTGACCAGGCTGGCGGCATCGATGCGGGCCTTGCCGGCCGCGGCGATGGTGCCGCCGGTGTTGTCCAGCTCGCCGCCGAGCTTGATGATCGCGTCGCCCGAGGACGTGAGCTTGCCGCCCGGGTTGCGCAGGTTGGCGGCGGACAGGTCCAGGCCGCCGCCATGCAGCGTGGCGCGGGACGCGTCGATGTCCTGGGTGGCGGCCACGGTCATCAGGCCCACGGAGGACAGCGTGCCGCCCGCCAGGTTCATGCCAGTCGCGGACAGCGTCATGTTCTTGCCGGCCAGACTGGTGCCGGCGTGTTGTAGCGTGCCGGCCGTCAGCGTCAGGCTGCCCGGCTGGCTCAGCTTGCCATCGGCGTCCACGCCCGCCACGAAGCGGCCGGCGTTGTTCAGCAGGCCCGGCGTGCGGGCTTGCAGGTCGCCGCCCGCCAGCACCGAGCCGGTGTTGGCCAGCGTTGTTCCTGCGTAGAGGTCGGCCCGTCCGCTGGCGAAGGCGACGCCCGCGTTGTTCAGCGTGCCGCCCGCGTCCAGGGCCAGCGCCGCGCCGGATTGCAGCCGGCCATCGGTGGTGATGAAGAGGTCGCGCGCAGCGCTGGCCGAGAGCTTGCTGGTCTGCGTGGCGATCACGCCGCCCAGCCGGGCATCGGCGCCGGCGCGCAGGCTCAGATCCTTGCCTGCCGAGGCCGAGCCCAGCGCCTGCAACGCGCCGCCGGCGGTGGCGGTGAGCGTGCCGTCCGCCTGTTGGCGCGAGGCCGCGCCCAGGATCAGGTCGCCGCGCGTGGCCGTCAAGGTCAGGTCGCCCTTCAAGGCGGCGGCAGTGCCGTCGATCGACAGGCCATCTCCCGCGCTCAGCGTCTGGTCGCGGCCGGCCAGCGCGCGGCCGGCGATCTGCATCGAACCGGCGGCGGTGGCGGTCAAGGTGTCGGCGGCCTGCACCAGGCCCTTGTCCGCGACGGTGATGTTCCGACCGTTCAGCGTCAGCCTGGCGTCGCTGGCGGCCGAGCCGTCCACGCGCGCATCCCGCGCGGCGGCCAGGGTCAGGTCGCGCACCGAGGCCAGCGCGCCGGAGACGCTCAGGTCGCGGCCGGCGCTGGCGTTCAAGGCCCCGGCTGCCTGCACCTGGGCGCCTTGCTTGATGGTCAGGTCGCGTCCGCCCGATATGGACAGGTCGCCACTGGCCGGCACGGACAGGCTGCGTCCGCCGGGCGCGGGCGGCGTGCCCTGGGCGCTCGTGCCCAGCGCGGCAATGGTGCCGCCCAGCCGCGCGTCGCCCGTGGCCGCCAGCGCCAATGCGCCGCCGGCCGCCAGCGTGCCGTCCGAGTCGATATCGCCGCCGGCCTTGGCGTCCAGCTTGCCCGAGGACTGCAAACGCCCGCTCGCGGCCACCTTCAGGTCGCCGCCGGCTTGCGTGGTCAGATCGCCGCTCAGCGCGGTGACGGTGCCGTCCACGCTCATGTGCCGCTGCGCCGACAGGCTGGCCGGCGAGCTGGCCGTGACCGTGCCCGTCACGAAGATGTCGCGACCGGCCTCGGCGCGCAGCGTGCCGCCGCCCGTGGCCGCCGTCTCGGCGGTGCCGGCCGTGCCGGCGATGCGCAGGTCCTGGCCGGCGAAGAGGAACAGGTTGCCGCTGCCTTGCGCTAGGCCGTTCTTGCCCACGACGAGGTCTGTGCCGGCCTTGATGTTCAAGAGGCCATTGGCGACCGTCTTGCCGTTCACCACGGTGTCGGCATTGGACGACAGACGGATGTCCTGCTCGCCCGAGATCGTGCCGTCGGCTTGCAGCTTGCCGCCGGCCTGGGCTTGCAGCAGGCCGCTGGCCTGCAAGGTGCTATTCGCGCCCAGCGTCAGCCCCTGACCCGCCGTCAGCGACAGCGCGCCGCCATAGGCCATGGCGCTGCCGTCCACGCGCAGGTCCGTGCCCGAGGCCAGCGTCATGCCGGCGTTGGTCTCGGCCAGGCCGGCCAGCGTCAGCGCCTTGCCGGCGTCCAGGCGCAGCGCGCCCTTGGCTTGCAGCTTCGCGTCCGCGCCGGCCGCGATCTTGCCGATCGCATCGACGGACAGCGGACCGCCCGCCAGCAGCTTGCCGTCGATGGCCGCATCGCCCGCCGCGCTGATGGTCAGCGCTTGCAGCGACGCCAGCGCGCCGGCGGTGGTGACGTTGCCTTGCGTGCGCAGGCCAATGGCGCCGCCGGCTTGGGCCGTGGCGTCCTTGCCGATGGACAGGTCGCCCACCGAGGTCAGATTCAGCGCGCCGGTGGTCGCGCTGGCGTTGCCCAGCAGCGCCAGCTTGCCGCCCGCGTCCGCCGTCAGATCGCCGTTGCTGCGCAGGCTGCCCTTGAGGGTGGCGTCGCCGCCGGCCTGCAATTGCAGCTTGCCGGTGCTGGACAGCTGGCCGTCGTTGGTCGCCGCGCCGCCGGCTTGCAGCCTGAGGTCGCCATCGGCGGCGAGCGTACCGGCCAGGGCTGCATCGCGGCCAGCCTTCAATTGAGCCGCGCCGGCCGAGACCGAGGATCCGCTCGCGCGCAGGTCGCGCGTGGCGGTGATGTCGATGCCGCGTCCCTGCGTCTTGCTGGTCGCGCCCAGCAGCACGTCATTGCCCGCCAATCGCAGCGTGCCGCCATAGGCAAGTGCGCTGCCGTCCAGGCGCAGCTCGCGCGCCGCGTCGATGGACAGGCTGGTGTCGCTCAGGGCCGAGCCGGCCAGCGTCACGCCCTCGCCCGCGCGTATCCCCATGGCCTGGCCCGATTGCAGGCGTGCGCTGGCGGTCGTGGACAGTTCGCCGCCGGCCTCGGCCTGCAAGGTGCGCGCGGCCGAGATCTGGCCGGGCAATTGGATGTCGCGGCCGGCTTGCAGCGTCAACGCGCCCTTGGCGGATACCAGGCCGACCGATTGCGTGCTGGCGGCGGTCTCGGTGCTTGCGCCTGCGCCCGAGCCGTTGCTCGTGCCTGCGCCGTTGCCGGCAGTGCCGCCGGTGCTTCCGGTGTTGCCGCCGTTGTTGCCGCTGCCGTTACTTCCGGTATTGCCGCTGGTGCCGCCATTGTTGTTGCCGGTGCCGCCCGTATTGCCGTTGCCAGCACCGTTGCCATTGCCCGAGCCGCTATCCGCCACCGTGCCCGCGCGCAGATTGCGCCCGGCCTGCACCCGCACATCCTGGTCGCCCATCACCAGCGAACCGCCCAGCGCCAGATCCCGCCCCGCCGCCACGCGCAATGCGTCCTGCGTCTGCAAGCTGCCGCGCGCGCTCACCGACACATCACCGGCCGCATCCACCGTCAGCGCCTGACCCGCGCTCACCGCGCCCGTGACCGCCGCGTCGCGGCCCGCCGTCAGGGTCACCGCGCCGGCGCCCTGCGCTCGGCCCTCGACCGCCACATCGCGACCGGCGGCCACGCGCACATCGCGCGCCGCCTGCATCGTGCCGCTGGGCGTGATCCTGACGTCGCCCGCCGCGCTCACTTCCAGATGGCCAGTCAAGGCGACCAGGTTGCCGCCCACGTTCACGCCCACGCCAGCCTCGGTGCCGACCAAGCGAATGCTATTGGCGTACATGCCGCCCAGCGCTGCCGTGTCCAGCGCCACCGTCGGCGCCGGGCCTTCGCCCTGGCCCGCCGATACCGCGCCCGTCGCGTAGTCGACCTTGGCCGCGCCGGCCGTCACGTGCAGCTGGTCGGCCCAGATGCCCGCGTTGATCTCCAGCGTGCGTGCCATCAGGTCCACGCGGCTCAGGTTCGCGCCGTTCAGGCCCGCGCCCTCCACGCGCAGCTTGCCGCCCGCGACATCAAAGCCGATGCCGCCGTCCGGCCCCACCATGGGCTTGCCGGTCGTGAGCGTGGCGCGGTCCGCGTTCAAAAAGCCGCAGCCGTTGCAGGTGATGCCCGCCGGGTTGGCGACGATGATGTTGGCGCGGTTGCCGGCCACTTCCATCGTGCCCATCAGCTGCGAGGGGTTGGGCGCGGTGACCTGGTTCAGGATGGTGGCCGCGCGCTGGTTGCCCAGCATCGGGTTGCCGGCGACCTGCCCGGCCAGCTGCGTCTGGCTGGCGCCGCCGCTGTTGTTCAGCACCACGCCGGACGGGCCGACGTTGAACTCGGTGAACTTGTTGTTCGAGACTCCGCCCGCCGAGGGCGGCGCGATGTTGACCACCGGCACGCCGTTGCTCGTGCCCACGAACGGCCGTTGGCCAGCCGCGTTCTTGTCCACGCTGATCGGCAGCGTCTGCGCCAGCACGGGCGTCCAGATCTGGGTGTAGAGCACGAGCCAGACAATGGCGGAACGGAACTTGGACATGAGGCGACTCTCGGTAATCGTTTGGATGGCACGCCGCCACTCGCGCGGCATGCGGCCCGCGAGCGACGGCCCCGCCGCGCCAGGCCATCGACGCGGCCGCGGGCAAGCGGTCCGCGCCGCTTGACCGGCGGCGAGCAACAACAACGCAACTGATACAGCTGATACCGCTGACACTGGACGCGGCGCGGGCAGGCCCGGCCGCGCTTCACGCTAGAACTCGAACATCAGCGACGCGGCGAACACGGTGTGCTGCGTCTTCAGGCTTTCTGGTTTCTTGAGCGGCCAACCCAGCGACAGGTCGTAGCTGGCGTTGACCGCATTGGCAACACCGGGCAAGGCCACGCGGCCGCGCAGGCCGGCGACGGAACCGACCAAGGTGCGGCCGGACAGGAACTGGGCCGACTGCCCGCCGACCCGGCCCACGTCCAGTCCGACGTAAAGCTGCTGGCCCAGGTCGCCAAGATTCAGCGACAGGTCGTTGCGCAGGCTCCAGCCGTCTTCGGCGGCCAGCGTCATCTGGCCGTCGAAACCGCGCACCGCGTAGCGGTTGCCGATGGTGAAATAGTCGGACGGCACGATGGCCGTCCTGGCGTGCTGGATCTGCCAGTTGGCCTGATAGGCCAGCTGCTGGCCGGACAGCGTGAACGGCAGGTACAGCCCGGCATTGGCCGTGAGAATGGTGCTGCGTCCGTTCCAGTCGGGATCGCCGTACACGTAGCCGGACTGGTTGGACCATTGCGGCAAGGTGCCGCGCACGCCGCCGCCGATGTCCAGCGCGGCCTGGCCCACGTAGTGGCGATGCCCGTAGCTGAACTCGTAGCCGGTGACGTCGCGGCGCTGCACCTCGATGTCGATGTCGTTGATCGTGCTGTTGACCCGCTTGCGCAGCAGCTTGAACATCACGGTGCCCTTGTAGGTGCTGCCGCGATACGGCACCACGGACACGCCGATGTCCACCTGTTTGGTGGTGCCGGCATAGATGATGGGCTCGTCGAAACCCGCCACGGTCTGGCGATAGCGCGAGCGGCTGGCGCCGGCGAACAGCGTCCAGTAGCCGAAGGGAATGCTGTAGTTGACGGACCCGGCGCGCGTGGCGGCGTCGTCGCGCCCGAAGGCGGCGTTGCTGTTCCAGGAGACCGAGAACTGGTCGTACAGGAACAGCGGCGAATCCAGCGTCAGGCCGGCGTTGATCTGTTCCTTGCCGGTGGATTCCATGCCGGCGTTGTCGCCGCCGATATACGCGTGCCAGCGCTTGCCGGTGCCGGGCTTGATGACGATGTCGGAATCGCCCAGCTCGGGGCCCGGCGCCACGTCGATGGAGGCGTCGGCCTGGCTGCCCAGGCGGCGGATGTTCTCCAGGGCCTGGTCCAGGTCGCGCTGGTTCAGCTCGCCGCCCGGCCAGGTCGGCAAGGCGGTGCGCCACCAGCCGGCCGCGCCCTCGCTCTGCACCGCCGAGATGCGGCCCGGCACATAGCGCAGCGTCAGCGTGCCGGCGGCCAGCGATTGCTCGGGGACCAGCACGCGCGCGGTGACACGGCCCTGGTCGATGAGCCGGGCGTGCAGGTGCTCTTGCAGGGTTTTGAGACCCAGCCCGCCCACGCAGGGGCCGACGGCCGTGGCGGCCAGCTTGCGCAGGTCCACCGGCGGCAAGGCGCCATCCCAGACGACTTCGCGCAGGACGAAGCAGGGACTTTCCTGGGGAAACACCAACGGCCCTTCGCCGGCGGCCGGCGCCTCGGGCGCGGACAGGACGTCGGGGCGCTGCGCGGCGCGGGCGCGCTGCGCCTCCAGCTCCTGTTCCTGGCGGCGTTGGATTTCGCTGGCACGGGCGGCGGCTTCAGCGGGCGTCTGCTGCGCGGCCGAGGGGAAAGCAAGGAACGCCATCAATGCAGCCGACAGCGCCACTCGACGGAAACCCTTATGCCGGAGGGTTTTCCGCCTGATATGACGGGTACGCATTTGTTTCTTATTGAAATAAAAACCGACTAAGTTTTATTTGACGGAACTGCACCACCGGAACTTAAGGCCTGAATATGTCGAAAAATAAAAACTTTTGAATTAGTAATTGGCGACAATATCGGAAGTTGTATGTTTTTTATCATTTCTTACCAAGTTCGCACCCATTGGGCGAGAATTCGAATTGGTTACAACCTACCGGGAAGCACGGTGGAGTTCCATCGGACTGGTCTCAAAGTGCACTAGGGATAAACCCGAAGCAGCGCCACGTTCCGGAACGGTCCATGACCCTGTGCCACAATCGCGCCCATGCCCATGGACAACCGCCTGCTCCCCTCCGCCCTGGCCGCCCAGGCCGCCGAACTTCCCGCCGCGTGGCAAGCCGCTTTCGCGGCGCGCGCCGTGGCTGACGCGCTGGCCGCCGTGACCGCTCATATAGAGCAACGCCTGGCCGACGGCGCGATGGTCTATCCGGCCACGCCGTTCCGCGCGCTGCATGGGCTGGCGCCGTCGGACGTGCGGGTGGTGATCCTGGGCCAGGATCCGTACCATGGCCCAGGGCAGGCGCAGGGGCTGGCGTTCTCGGTGTCGGACGACTGCAAGCGGCCGCCCAGCCTGCGCAACATCTTCAATGAGATCGCCCAGGAGTTCCCCGGCACCCCCGTGCCGGCCGGCAATGACCTGAGCCCCTGGGCCGACCAGGGCGTGCTGCTGCTGAACACGGCGCTGACCGTGGAAGACGGCCAGCCCGCCTCGCACGCCAAGCGCGGCTGGGAAACAGTGACGGACGCGCTGATCGCGCTGGTGGCGCGCGACCCCTCGCCCAAGGCTTTCCTGCTGTGGGGCGCGCACGCCCAGGCCAAGCAGGCGTTGCTGCCCGGCAACAGCGGCCATCTGGTGCTGATGTCCAATCACCCCTCGCCGCTGTCGGCCCGCCGCCCGCCCGTGCCCTTCCTGGGCTGCGGCCATTTCGCGGCGACCAATTGCTGGCTGGTTGACCAAGGGAAAAACCCTATTGATTGGGCACTGGACAAAAAAATAATTCCCAGGCAAGGCGAATTCGGGTTATGATCGCCGCACTGCACAAAACGAGTTCGGCATCTACCGCGTTGATTTAGCGGATTTTTTTGCAGTCTGCCGGGCAGCCTCTCGCCCTGGCCCATGCCGAACATCATCGATTCCTGACCTCCTTTCCTTTCGCCCTGCGTTCCCGGCAGTTACATGGAACGCGTCACGCGCACGGTTGATTCGGTCGGCACGATGCTCCATCAACCGTCGCCCGGATCGCCGCCCCTACCTTCGGCCCGACCTGGCAATGCGCCGCTTTGACCGCGGCAAGGGAAAGTTATGTCTTTCGAAAACCTCGGCCTCGCGCCTGCCCTGTTGTCCGCCGTGCAAGACGCCGGCTTCAGCACCCCCACCGCCGTGCAGGCCGCCGCCATTCCCCAGGCCCTGGCCGGCCATGACCTGATGGTGTCCTCGCAGACGGGCAGCGGCAAGACCGCCGCCTTCATGCTGCCGGCGCTGCACCGCATCGCCCAGATGCCCGCCAACAAGGGCGTCGGCGTGCAAGTGCTGGTGCTGACCCCGACCCGCGAGCTGGCCTTGCAGGTCACCGACGCCACCGCCACCTACGGCCGCAAGCTGGCCGACCTGCGCACCGCCACGGTCGTGGGCGGCATGCCTTACGGCGCGCAACTGAAGGCGCTGTCGCGCCGCGTGGACGTGCTGGTCGCCACCCCCGGCCGCCTGATCGATCACCTGAACGCCGGCCGCGTCAAACTGAACACCGTGCACACGCTGGTGCTGGACGAAGCCGACCGCATGCTGGACATGGGCTTCATCGAGGACATCGAGACCATCATCGGCCGCCTGCCGGAAAGCCGCCAGACGCTGCTGTTCTCGGCCACGCTGGACGGCACCGTGGCCAAGCTGGCCGCCCGCATGATGCGCGAACCGCAGCGCATCGAGATCGCCGGCGCCAAGGAAAAGCACACCAACATCACGCAGAGCCTGCTGTACGCGGACGACGCCAGCCACAAGATGCAGCTGCTGGACCACGTGCTGCGCGACGCCTCGCTGGATCAGGCCATCGTCTTCACGTCGACCAAGCGCGGCGCCGACGATCTGGCCGACCGCCTGGCCGACCAGGGCTTTGCCGCCGCCGCCCTGCACGGCGACATGAACCAGCGCCAGCGCACCCGCACCCTGACGCAACTGCAGCGCGGCCAGCTGCGCATCCTGGTGGCCACCGACGTGGCCGCCCGTGGCATCGACGTGCAAGGCATCAGCCACGCCGTGAACTTCGACCTGCCGATGCAGGCCGAGGACTACGTGCACCGCATCGGCCGCACCGGCCGCGCCGGCCGCAACGGCCTGGCCTACACGCTGGCCACGCACTCCGAGCGCCACAAGGTTCGCCGCATCGAGCACTACATCGGCCAGTCGATCACGCCCGAAGTCATCGCCGGCCTGGAACCCCAGCGCACGCCGCGTCCGTCCACCGGCGGCCCGCGCGGCGGCAAGCCCTTCGGCAAGCGCCCCGGCGGCGGCTACCAGGGCAACCGCGAAGGCGGTTACCGTGGCGACCGCGAAGCGCGTCCGTCGCGCCCGTTCGGTGACCGTCCCGCTTTCGGCGACCGTCCGCAACGTGAAGGCGGCTTCCGCGCCGAGCGTTCGTTCGGCGACCGCCCGCAGCGCGAAGGCGGCTTCCATGGCAAGCCCTCGTTCGGCGACCGTCCGCAACGCGAAGGCGGTTTCCGCGCCGAGCGCTCGTTCGGCGATCGCCCGCAACGCGAAGGCGGCTTCCGCGCCGAGCGTTCGTTCGGCGACCGCCCGCAGCGCGAAGGCGGTTTCCAGGGCAAGCCCTCGTTCGGCGACCGTCCGCAACGCGAAGGCGGCTTCCGTGGCGGCGACCGCCCCTACGGCGACCGTCCCAGCTTCGGCGACCGCGCCCAGCGCGATCCGCGTCCGTTCAACGAGCGCGGCCCGCGTGAAGGCGGTTTCCGTGGCGGCGACCGCCCCAGCTTCAACGATCGCGCCAGCTTCGGCGACCGTCCGCAGCGCGAAGGCGGTTTCCACGGCAAGCCCTCGTTCGACAAGCGCGACGGCGGCAAGCGTTTCAGCAAGCCGGCAGGCGCGCGCCGCGGCTAAGCCCCGCTCGCGGGCGCGGCGCGAGCCGCGCCTCGCCAGCTGAAAAACACCCCAGGCATCGGATGCTTTCCGACGGCTGGGGTGTTTTGCTTTGGGAGGCTGAATCCGGCGGCGCGCCGGCGACGCATGGCTCGATGCCGGCTATGCGCCGCCCGCGCCCAGCAGCATGCTGATCTTGCGGGCCACGCTTTGCACCAGGGGAATGATCTCGTGCATGCGCGCCTCGTCGGTGTAGGCGTCCGTGCTGGTCACGCTGATCGATGCGACGATGGCGCCGCTGGCATCGCGCACGGGCGTGCCCACGCAGCGGATGCCGTCGACGTTTTCAGCCAGGTCGAAGGTATAGCCCTTGGCCGCATAGACCGCCATCGCGGCCAGCCATTCATCCAGCGGCAGGCGTCCGCCCATGCCCTTGGCGGCTTCCTGTTCGTAACGCTGTTTCCACGCGGCGGGCCCCTGGTCCAGGATCAGCGCCTTGCCCACGCTGGTGCTGCATACGGGCTTGCGGCCGCCGATGCGCGTGTTGACCTCGATGGGCCGCTGGCCGCCGATCTTGTCGAGATAGATGATGCCTTCATCTTCATCCAGCGCGGCCAGGTGCACGGTGTCCTGCGTCTGGGCGGCCAGCTCTTCGAGCAAGGGCCGCGCCGTCGTGGTGATGGCGGAGTCGCGGTAGGCCATGAAACCCAGCTCGACCAGCCGGCTGCCCAGGCGATAGCCCTTGCGCGGCTCGAAGCGCAGATAGCGGATCTGCACCAGCGCCGAGGCCAGCCGGTGGGTGGTGCTGAAGGCGATGCCGGTCCGGTCGGAGATGTCCTGCACGCTGCGGCAGCCTTCGGCCACCGCGCTGACCACGTCGAGTCCACGGAACAGAGTCTGGCTGGCAAGCGGTTTGGCTGTCTTGGCGGCCTTTCCGGCCTTGACGGTCTTGTCGACGGATTTTTCGGTCATGTGCTGAGCAGAGGGTGACGGAACGTGAGGCATCGACGGCCAGCGGCGCCGGCGGCGCCGATGCGACACGCGTCCTGCGCGTCACGTATCCAGCGGTTGCCCGGTACGGTCTTTGGTGAAGCCGACCGCGATCAGCGACACCGCGGCGCAAAGGACGATGAAGACCGCCACCGGGACATAGCTGCCATCATAGCGGGCCAGCAGGGCGGTGGCGATCAGCGGCATCGGTCCGCCGACCAGCGCCGCGCCCACCTGATAGCCGAGCGAAACGCCGGTATAGCGCACGTTCGGCGGAAAGCTCTCGGCGAAGAACGTGCCCAGCACGGAGCCGTAGGTGGACCAGATGATGGAAAAACCCAGCACCACGGCGGCCGTCGCGATCAGCGCCGAACCCTGGTTGAGCAGCCAGAAATACGGCAGCGCGTAGAGGGCGATCGCCACCGTGCCGCACGCGAACACCTTCTTGCGGCCAATGCGGTCCGACAGGGCGCCGAAGTACAGCATCACCGGCACAGCGATCAGCGCGGCGACCAGCACCACGTTCAGCGCCTGAACGCGCGGATAGCCCAGGCCCACCAGATACGAGATGGTGAAGGTGGCGAAGAGAAAGAAGGTGCTGGTCTCGACGAACTTGGCGCCGATGGCGATCAGCACGGCGCGCCAATGCCGGGTCAGCGTCTCCACCAGAGGCATCTTGCGCTCCCCGGCATTCTTGGGATTGTCCCGGGCTTCGGCGGCCACCTTGCGGAAGGACGGCGTTTCCTCGACCTTGTTGCGGATCCACATGCCGATCAGCACCAGCACGATGGACAGCACGAACGGAATGCGCCAGCCGTAGGACAGGAAGGCCTCCTCCGAGAACAGCGCGCTCAGGCCCGAGGTGGCGAAGTTGCCCAGCGCCAGGCCGAACAAGGCCCCGGTCTGGGGCACCGCGCCAAAGAAGCCTCGCTTGTGCGCCGGCGAGTACTCCACGGCCAGCAACACGCCGCCGCCCCATTCGCCGCCCAGCGCGAGTCCCTGCAGCAGGCGCAGCAGGGTCAGCAGGATGGGCGACCAGATGCCGATGCTGGCATAGGTCGGCGTCAGGCCGATGAGCACCGTGGACAGGCCCATGATGGACAGCGTGATCACCAGCGTCTTCTTGCGGCCGACGCGGTCCCCCACGTGCGCGAACACGATGCCGCCGATGGGACGGATCAGGAACGCCAGCGCGAACGAGGCCAGCGCCAGCAGTTGGCTGGTGACCGGATCGCTCGACGGAAAGAACAGCTTGCCAAAGACGATGGACGACATCGTTCCGTAGAGGAAGTAGTCATACCACTCGATGGTGCTGCCGACCGCGCTGCCGAACAGCGCGCGCCGGCGGTCGGCCTCGCTGACCGTGGCGGCTTCCGGACGGGCGTGACTGCCCGCCGGCCTGTTGCCCATGGCCGGGCCCGATTGTCTTGTCGACATGAAGTACCTTGCTTGTCTCGTTGATATTCAAATTGTGAGCATCCGCGCGGCGGCCGGAGCCGGCGCGCGGGTGCCAGGCGGCGCCTGGCGGATCAGGCGCGCTGCTTGAGGATGTCCAGCGCCACGTCGACGATCATGTCTTCCTGGCCGCCCACCATGCGGCGCTTGCCCAGCTCGACCAGGATGTCCACGGTCTTGAGCTGGTACTTGGCCGCCGCCGCCTCGGCATGGCGCAGGAACGAGCTGTATACGCCCGCATAGCCCAGCGCCAGCGTCTCGCGGTCCACCCGCACCGGACGATCCTGCAGCGGACGGACGATGTCGTCGGCCGCGTCCATGAGCTTGTAGAGATCGGTGCCGTGGTTCCAGCCCATGCGGTCGATGGCGGCGATGAATGCTTCCAGCGGCGCGTTGCCCGCGCCCGCGCCCATGCCGGCCAGGCTCGCGTCCACGCGGTCGCAGCCTTCCTCGACGGCGACGATGGAATTGGCCACGCCCAGGCTCAGGTTGTGATGGGCGTGCATGCCGGTCTGCGTTTCGGGCTTGAGCACATCCTTGAAGGCGCGGAAGCGGTCCCGCACGTCCTGCATGCCGAGCGCGCCGCCGGAGTCCACCACGTAGCAGCAGGTCGCGCCGTAGCTTTCCATGAGCTTGGCTTGCCGCGCCAGCGCCTGCGGTTCGGTCATGTGGCTCATCATCAGGAAGCCGACGGCCTCCATGCCCAGATGGCGGGCGTACTCGATGTGCTGGCGCGAGACGTCGGCCTCGGTGCAATGCGTGGCCACGCGCACCACGCGCACGCCGGCGTCATAGGCGTTCTTCAGGTCGTGCACGGTGCCGATGCCGGGCAGCAACAGCGTGGCGATCCTGGCGTGTTTAACCTCGCTGGCCACGGCCTCGATCCATTCCAGATCGGTGTGCGCGCCGAAGCCGTAGTTGAAGCTGGAGCCCTGCAGGCCGTCGCCGTGCGCGACCTCGATGGAATCGACCTTGGCCTCGTCGAGCGCCCGGGCGATGCGCCGGGCCTGTTCAACACTGTACTGGTGGCGGATGGCGTGGCTGCCGTCGCGCAGCGTCACGTCGGAGATATAGATTTTCTTGGCTTGGTTCATCGTCTGTCACCGCCCTCAAACAAGCGCCGCGGCCGCCAGCATGCGGCGGGCCATGTGTTCCGCGGTGCGCAGGCCCGCGCTGGTCATGATGTCCAGGTTGCCCGCATAAGCAGGCAGGTAATGGGCCGCGCCCTCGACTTCCAGGAAGATCGAGGTCTTCAGCCCGGTGAGCGCCTCGCCCACGCCGGGCAGGCGCACGGGCGTGTCGATGCGGTCGAACTGCACCTTCTGCTTCATGCGATAGCCGGGCACGTAGGCCTGCACGGCGGCGGCCATGTTCTCGACCGAACGCGCGATGGCGTCCTCGTTGGCCAGTTCGCTCAGCGTGTAGACGGTGTCGCGCATGATCAGCGGCGGCTCGGCCGGATTGAGCACGATGATGGCCTTGCCGCGCGTGGCGCCGCCCACCGCCTCGATGGCCTTGGACGTCGTTTCGGTGAACTCGTCGATATTGGCGCGCGTGCCGGGGCCCGCGCTCTTGCTGGAGATCGACGCCACGATTTCACCGTAGTGCACCCTGGCCACGCGCGATACGGCCGCGACCATCGGGATCGTGGCCTGGCCGCCGCAGGTCACCATGTTCACGTTCAGGGCGTCCAGGTGGTCCTCGCCGTTGACCACGGGAATGCAGTACGGGCCGATGGCGGCCGGCGTCAGATCGACCATGCGGATGCCGGGCTTGAGCGCGCGCAGGAATGCGTCGTTCTTCACGTGGGCGCCGGCGCTGGTGGCATCGAACACGAAGTCGATGTCCTGGAATACCGGCAGGCGCGCCAGGCCTTCGACCCCTTCATGCGTGGTGGCCACGCCCAGCCGCGCCGCGCGGGCCAGGCCGTCCGATTGCGGGTCGATGCCGACCATCGCCCCCATTTCGATGTGCTGGCCATGGCGCAGGATCTTGATCATCAAGTCCGTGCCGATGTTGCCGCTGCCGATGATGGCGGCCTTGAGTTTGCGTTGGGCTGTGGACACTTGGCTCCTTCCTTTCTCCGAACACCGTCGTGGGTTTCCTGTTTCCTTATTGGCCGGAGTGTAGGTAGGTTTTTTTAAATTATCAATATATAAGTATTGATCTCATATAGTGAGTATTTAGAGAAAACCATCGCAGGACGACCTGCCGGTCCCCTGACAGTCTTGCCAGTACGGGCGCATGCCGCCCCCCGGCTAAAATTCCCGGATTCCTCACATGGCCGCTACATGCAACGCCCCGCTCCCGCCAATCTCCCGCCCCTGGATCCCGCCTCCCTCGAACACAGCGCCGCCGCGGCCGATCATCTGCGCGCGGCCATCCGGGCCGCGTCCGGATGGCTGCCGTTCGACCACTGGATGGCAGAAGCGCTGTACGCGCCGGGGCTGGGCTACTACGCGGCCGGCAACGTCAAGCTGGCCGACCCAGCCGACGCCGCCGCGCTGCCGGCGGGCGACTTCGTCACCGCGCCGCAGCTCACGCCGCTGTTCGCGCGCACGCTGGCGCGCCAGGCCGCCGACGTGCTGGCGCAGACCGGCACGTCCGCCGTACTGGAATTCGGCGCCGGCACCGGCGCGCTGGCCGAAGGCGTGCTGCGCGAGCTGGACGCGCTGGGCCAGGCGCACACCGACTACCTGATCCTGGAAGTGTCGGCCGACCTGCGCGCGGTCCAGGCCAAGCGGCTGGCGCCCTTCGGTGCGCGCGTGCGCTGGCTTGACGCGCTGCCGACGTCCTTCTCGGGCTGCGTGCTGGCCAACGAAGTGCTGGACGCCATGCCGGTGTCGCTGTTCCGCTGGAGCGAAGACGCAATGCCGCTGGAACGCGGCGTGGCCTTGGGCGCTCACGACGAATTCGTCTGGGAAGACCGCCCGGCCAGCCCCGCGCTGGCGGCCGCGCTGGCCGAGCGCATGCCGGCCCTGCCCGGCTATGTATCCGAGATCAATCTGCAGGCCGAGGCCTGGATCGGCGCGATGGGCGGCTGGCTGGAACGCGGCGCGGCGCTGCTGATCGACTATGGCTTTCCGCGCAGCGAGTACTACCATCCGCAGCGCGCGGGTGGCACGCTGATGTGCCATCTGCGGCACCACGCCCATGGCGATCCCTTCACCGCGCCGGGCCTGCAGGACATCACCGCCCACGTGGACTTCACCGCCATGGCCGACGCCGCGCAGGCGGCGGGGCTGCAGGTGCTGGGCTATACCTCGCAGGCGCGCTTCCTGATGAACGCCGGCCTGATGGAGCTGCTGGCGCAGCTCGACCCCTCGGATGCGGCCGCCTATGCGCGCGCCGTCGCGCCGGTGCAGAAGCTGCTGTCGGAAGCCGAGATGGGCGAGCTGTTCAAGGTGCTGGCGGTGGGCCGTGGCATCACCGCGCCGCTGCGCGGCTTCGCGCGCGGCGACCGGCTCGGCAAGCTCTGAACCTGGGCGGCAACCCTGGAAAAGCCGCGCGCCAGGCTGCGCGGCGGTTTGACGGCGCGTCCCGATCGTGAAGACGCGCCCCCGCCTTGAAGACGCCTCCCGGCCTCAGTTCGCCGGCGACGCCAGCGCTGCCAGGCTCGCCAGCCGGGCCTGCCTGACCCCTTCCTTGATGCGTGCCGGATCGCCCGCGCAAGCGCGCGCGATGGCGCCGGCGTCCACGCCGCGCGCCGCGTCCACGCGAGCCTGCCATGCAGCGTCATCAACGGTCCGCAGCACGGCGGCCGCCTGAATCAGATCCATGAAGCGTTCGGGCTTGCGCAACGCGTCGGCGCGCTCGATCAGCGCCAACTGCGCATTCGCGCCGTCCTGTCGGTCGACCGCCTCCAGGCCGGACAGCATCTCCGGCAGCAGACGCGCGCAATCATTGCATTCGGTGGGCACACGCAGACGCCGGCCCAGGGCTTCGCGCTCGGGCGTCAGCCGGCACATCAGCGCATAGCGCGACGCCAGCGGCAGGCCCAGCGTGGCGGCCCGGTCCACGTCCGCGCCCACGGCCGCCGGCTCCCGCAATTCCGGCATCACCCGCGCCAGCGCGCCGGACTGGTGCAACACGTCCAGCATGCGCGACGGCTTGACGGTCATGAGGCCGCGCGACAGTTCCTTCCACACGCGCTCGGCCACCAGCGCGTCGGCCTCGCCGGCCTCGACCATGCGGCGGCACAACGCCAGCGTCTCGGGCGCGATGCTGAAATCGGCGAAGCGCGCCGCGAAGCGGCCCAGCCGCAGGATGCGCACGGGGTCTTCCTCGAAGGCCTCGCCCACGTGGCGGAACACGCGCGCGCGCAGGTCGGCCTGGCCGCCCAGCGGGTCGACCAGCTCGCCATCGGGCTTGCGCGCAATGGCGTTGACGGTGAGATCGCGGCGGCGCAGATCGTCTTCCAGCGTCACGTCGACACCGGTATGGAAGGTGAAGCCCTTGTAGCCGTGGCCGGACTTGCGCTCGGTGCGGGCGAGCGCGTATTCCTCTTTGGTGCGCGGATGCAGGAACACCGGAAAATCGCCGCCCACGGGCATGAAGCCCCGGCGCGCCATATCCTCGGGCGTGGCGCCGACCACGACCCAGTCCTGATCGCCGGCCGGCAGGCCCAGCAGGGCGTCGCGCACCGCGCCGCCCACGATATACACCTGCAGGCCCTGGGTTGCGGGGTCCTGCGTCATGGCAGCGTGGTGCTTTCGGCGCCCAGGGGCACGACCTTGCCCAGCCGCTCCTTCAGGGATTGAGGCTGGCCGCTGAACATGGCCGCGTAATAGACAGAGTTCGACATCACGTTCTTGACGTAGGTGCGCGTCTCGTTGAACGGGATGGTCTCGGCGAAGATCGCGCCCTCGACCGGATGCGTGAAGGTGGAACGCCAGTTGTGCGGCCGCCGCGGGCCGGCGTTGTAGCCGGCGCTGGCCAGCATCTGCGAACCGTCCAGATCGCGCAGCACCATGTTCAGATAGTTGGTGCCCAGCTCGGTGTTGGTGTCGAAATCGTTGACGCTGGCGGGCGTGAAATCGGTCATGCCGATCTTGCCCGCGACCCATTTTGCGGTCGCCGGCATCAGCTGCATCAGGCCCGACGCGCCCACATGCGAGCGCGCGTCCATGATGAAGCGCGATTCCTGGCGGATCAGGCCGTAGACCCAGGCCGGGTCCAGCGCGATGGCGTTGGCCTTGGCCGTGACGCGGCCCTCGAAGGGCGCGATGAAGCGCTGGCTGAAATCGAATTCCTTCTCGGTGCGGTCCGAGGTGTTGACCACACGGTCGTAGATGTTCTCGGCGCGCGCCAGCTCGGCGGCCGCCATCAGCTGGCGGTCGCTCATGCCGCGCAGCGCGAAGTTCCATTCAGGCACGGCCTCGGCGCGCCAGCCCAGCCGGAACAGCTGCACGGCACGGCGCAAGCCAGGGTTGGCGCGCGCCTCGGCGATCTCGGCGTCGGTGATCGGCGCGGGACGCGGCGGCACCGTGATGCGGCGGCCCAGTTCCTCGGCGGCCAGCTGGCCGTAAAAGTCGAAACGGTCGGCGATGCTGGCGTAGGCGGCCTGGGCCTGGTCCTTGCGGCCGGTGGCGGCCAGGCCGCGCGCCTTCCAGTAGACCCAGGAGGTGTCGGCGCGCTGGGCCGGCGGCATCTCGTCGATGGACTCGATGACCCACTTCCAGTCGATCTTGGGCTGGCGCAGCGCCGCCCGCACCTTCCAGCCGGCGTTGTACTCGGTCATGCGGATATGGCCGGCCTCGTGGTACCAATCGTTGGCGCGGCTGTCCAGGTTCAGCGCGGCGGCCAGCGCGTACTGGCCGCGCACCCAGGCGAGATTGGACTTGGCCATGGACTTGGCCCATTCGCGGCGCAGGTAGGAATCGGCCACGCTGACGTCGGAGCGGGCCAGGCGCGCCAGCGCGATGGTCACCAGCTCTTTCTCGTTGCGGCCCACCGGCAGGCGGTCCTGCCGGGTGAGCCACTTCATCGGATCCTTGATGAGCAGGTCGTAGGTCTTCTGGTCGCGCGGCTCGAACATGTACTGCACGAACTTGCGCGCGTCGGTGGTCTTGTTGGCCTCGATGGCGTCGCGCAGCTGCGGCTCAAGCTCGTCCCAGCCCAGGACGCGATCGGCCACCAGCTGGTCGTACAGGCCCCAACAGGCGGTGCCGGGCTGGAACACGGCCATGGCCTGGGCGGCGGTGGCGCGCTGACCGCTCATGTGCTTGGCGTCGAGGATCGCGCATTCGATCTGCGCGTTGCTGTTCTTCACCGGCGCCAGCTTGCGCACGGTGTCGAAATCGCCGCTGCGGGCGGCGGCCAGCAGCCAGTCGCCGCGCAGGCGGTCGGCCAGGTAGGCGTCGGGGTTGCCGCTGATGAAGCGCTGCAGGTCGGCGTTGGGCCGCCCGCCGGCCGGCGGCGACCACAGCTGGTAACGCAGCAGCCAGTATTCCGGGTACATGCCCAGCGGGTCGGACTTGGCCTGGGGCACCAACGCGCCCAGCACCGACCACTGCTTGCGGTTCATGGCCTCGCGCGCGGCCTGGACGGCGGCCAGCGCGGGCGTGTCGTTGGTGGGCGGCAGGCCGGCCAGCACGGCCGGCGGCACGGCGATGGCGGGCTGCGACGCCTGGGCGACGGGCTGGGGTTGCGGATTGACCGAGGCGCTGCGCTGCTGCGCGTCGACCGGCGCGCAGGCGGCGGTGAACAACGCCAGCAGCGGCAGCCAGCGGCGCAGGCCGGCGCAGGCCGGCGCCGCGTCGGCGGCGGACGCCGGCCGCGCGGATTTCTGATACCGTCCGGATTGCAGGGCGTGTGCCATGGGTGTCTTCCTCACGTGCCAGCCTTGTTCTGCGCCTGGTCGCAGGCCTGCATTCTTGCTTTCATTTTCCACCCTCGTTACCGCTACCGCATGACTACGCAAAATACTCCAGAGGATACCGCAGTCCCGCTGCGCGCGCGATTGCGCCAACTGCGCGCCGACATGCCGGAAAACCAGCGCAGCCGTGGCGGTCTGCTGATGCGCGCAAGGCTGTTCACTTGGCTGAACGCCGCCCGCGACGAAGCGGTCAAGGCGGGCCGCCGCGCGCCCTCCATCGTGGCCGCGTTCTGGCCCATGGAGGACGAACCCGACCTGCGCCCGCTGCTCGAGCAATGGGTGGAAGCCGGCATCACCGTGGTGCTGCCGGTGGTGCGCGAACGCAACGCCCCGCTGGCCTTCCTGCCCTGGACGCCGGACGCCCCCATGCGCAGCGGCGCTTACGGCATCCAGGAACCCGCCGCGGGCGACGAACTGCCGCCCGACGTGGTGCTGGCGCCCACGCTCGGCTTTACCCAGTTTGGCGACCGCGTGGGTTACGGCGGCGGCTACTACGACCGCACGCTGGCCGCGCTGCGCGACGGCGGCCAGCCCTTCACCGCCATCGGCATCGCCTGGAGCTGCGGCGAGCTGGACGCCGACTACGAGCCGGCCGAACACGACTACCCGCTGGACGCCATCCTGACCGAGGACGGCTGGGTGCCCGAGGCGCCGCTGTCGCAACCCGGCAAGGGCGGCAAGACGCTGTTTTCCTATCGGCTCGGCTGAGCCTGGCCCCGCCCCGGGGCCCGCGCCGCGCACCATTTCCGCCCCGCGCCCTTGCACCAAAACGGTGCGATCTGTAACATCAACCGTCGGCAGGCCCGCCGAACGCGGGCCTGCACCGCCCTGATCACTTCGGTGAGCGCTCACTGACCGAGCGGCATCGAATCCCCTGCCAGCCCGGCCGCAAGCCCCGGCCGCCGCCCACTCCACCCAGGCCAGCAGCGCCACGCGCCCTGGTCCAACCTGTTGCCGTTCCCTGGCGGCGCCATCGTCCGCCAGCCCTCGCAACCCGCCGCCGGCCGCCCCGCCGCCGCGCGCGCCCAAGGGGCGGCGCGCCGCCCCCCTTTCCCTGCGGCATCCATCGCGACGGGGATAGCCAACAACCGCCCGGCGGAGGATAGTGTTTCCGCAGGGACCGTCCGCGCGCCGGCCAGCCTGGCACGCGGGTTGCTTGTTATCAGGACCGGCTTCGAGCCGGCCCCAGCACTTGCATCGGAGGAGCCATGAAGGACAGACCCGCCCGCCCCCCCGCCTATGACGAAATGCGCGACAGCGCTGGCGGCATACGCTCCCACTACGAAGCGTTCGAACGCTGGCACGGCGAGCAGTCGGCCGAGTCCATGGCCGTGCGCCGGCTGGAAGCGGACCTGAGCTTTCGCCGCGTCGGCATCACTTTCTCGGTGGCCGGCGACGCCGCCGGCACAGAACGACTGATCCCGTTCGACCTGATCCCCCGCGTCATCCCCGCCGACGAATGGCGCCGGCTCGACGCCGGCCTGAAACAGCGCGTGCGCGCGCTGAACATGTTCATCCACGACATCTACCACGGCCACGACATCGTGCGCGCCGGGGTGGTGCCGGCCGAGCAGGTCTTCCTGAACGCGCAATACCGGCCCGAGATGCAGGACGTGGACGTGGCCGAGGATATCTACTGCCATATCGCCGGCGTCGACATCGTGCGCGCCGGCGCGGGCGAGTTCTACGTGCTGGAAGACAACCTGCGCGTGCCCTCGGGCGTGTCCTACATGCTGGAGAACCGCAAGATGTCGATGCGGCTGATGCCCGACGCCTTCGGCCGCATCAAAGTCGAACCCGTGGCGCATTACCCCGACCTGCTGCTGGACAATCTGCGCGAGGTCGCGCCGCACGGCGGCGACGCGCCCACCGTGGTGGTGCTGACGCCGGGCATGTACAACTCGGCCTATTTCGAGCACGCCTTCCTGGCGCAGCAGATGGGCGTGGAGCTGGTAGAGGGCCAGGATCTGTTCGTCGAACAGAACACGGTCTACATGCGCACCACGCAGGGCCCGCGCAAGGTGGACGTGATCTACCGCCGGCTGGACGACGATTTCCTGGACCCGCTGTCGTTCCGCGCTGATTCAGCGCTGGGCGTGCCGGGCCTGCTGTCGGTCTACCGCGCCGGCCGCGTCACGCTGGCCAACGCCATCGGCACCGGCATCGCCGACGACAAGTCCACCTACCTGTACGTGCCGGACATGATCCGCTTCTACCTGGGCCAGGAACCGATCCTGTCGAACGTGCCCACCTGGCGCTGCGCGCGGCCCGACGAGCTGTCGCAAGTGCTGGACCGCATGCACGAGCTGGTGGTCAAGGAGGTGCATGGCGCGGGCGGCTACGGCATGCTGGTCGGGCCGTCGGCCACGCGCGCCGAGGTCGAGGCCTTCAAGGACCGCGTGCGCGCCAACCCCGCCAATTACATCGCCCAGCCGACGCTGGCGCTGTCCACCGTGCCCACCTACGTCGAGTCCGGCGTGGCGCCGCGCCACGTCGACCTGCGCCCCTACGTGCTGTGCGGCAAGGACATCCGCACGGTGCCAGGCGGACTGTGCCGCGTGGCGCTGACCGAAGGCTCGCTGGTGGTCAACAGCAGCCAGGGCGGCGGCACCAAGGATACGTGGGTACTGGAGGACTGAACCATGCTGAGCCGAACCGCCGACAACCTGTTCTGGATGTGCCGCTACACCGAGCGCGCCGAGAACACGGCCCGCATGCTGGACGTGAACCTGCAGATGTCGCTGCTGCCGCAGGACGCGCAGGCGCGCGAGGGCTCGTGGCTGGCCGTGCTGCGCATCTCCGAGCTGCAGGGCCTGTACCGCGCCCGGCACGCCGCCATCTCGCCGCACGACGTGCTGCACTTCATGGTGCGCGACGCCGACAATCCCTCGTCCATCTATTCCTGCGTGCACGCCGCCCGCGAGAACGCGCGCGCCGTGCGCGGCAGCCTGACCACCGAGGTCTGGGAAACCTACAACACCACCTGGCTGGAACTGCAGAAGCACCTGCACACCGGCCTGCTGGAACGCAATCCGGGCGAGTTCTTCGAATGGATGAAGTTCCGCTCGCACCTGGCGCGCGGCGTCACCATCGGCACCATGCTGGAAGACGAAGCGCTGTATTTCATGCGCATCGGCATGCACCTGGAACGCGCCGACAACACCGCGCGCATGCTGGACGTGAAGTTCCACGAACGCGGCGGCAACGGCCACGCCGGCGAGGCGCGCAACGACGCCGCCGCGCCGCCGACGGCCGCGCAAAGCGAGTTCTACCGCTGGTCGGCGCTGCTCAGCTCGGTGTCGGGCCTGGAGATCTACCGCAAGGTCTACCGCGACGTGATCACGCCCGATCGCGTGGCCGAGCTGCTGATCCTTCGGCCGGACATGCCGCGCTCGCTGCTGGCCGCGATCCACTCGCTGTCCGACGACCTGGCGCGCGTGGCCAACCAGCGCTCGGCGGAAACGCAGCGCCGCACCGGCATGCTGCGCGCGGAACTGCAATACGGGCGCGTCGAGGACATCCTGGCCAGCGGGTTGCACCAGTACCTGGAGCACTTCCTGGACCGCATCAACGATCTCGGCAACCGCATCAGCCAGGATTTCCTGGTGCCCTTGTCGGCGTAGGAGCGCAGCATGAAACAGATCATCACCCACGTGACCCATTACCGCTACACCGCGCCTGTGACCTACAGCATCCAGACGCTGCGCCTCACGCCGCGCGACGACGAGCACCAGCGCGTGCTGCGCTGGCATATCGAGGCGCCCGGCGCGCTGGAGCGGCAAGTGGACGCCTACGGCAATATCACCCATACCCTGACGCTGAACCGCCCGCACACCGACATCGAGCTGCGCGTGGTCGGACAGGTTGTGGTGGGCGCGCTCGCGCGCGGCGCGCTGGGCGGCGAGGACAGCCGGCTGCCGGTGCATGCCTACTGCGTGCAGACGGCGCTGACCCAGGCCGACGAGACCATCCTGGCCTTCACCCGCCACGCGCTGCCCGACGGCCTGAACACGCCCGACGACGCGCTGGCGCTGGCGCGCGCCATCTGCGACCGCGTAGCGTATGAGCCCGGCATGACCGACGTGACCACCGCGGCCAACCAGGTGCTGGCCATGGGCCACGGCGTCTGCCAGGACCACGCCCACCTGTTCCTGGCCTGCGCGCGCGGCCTGGGCGTGCCCGCGCGCTACGTCAGCGGCTACCTGTACACCACCGCCGAGCACGCCGCCAGCCACGCCTGGGCCGACATCTGGCTGCCGGGCGCGGGCTGGACCAGCGTGGACATCACCAACCGCCAGTTCGCCTCGGAATGCCATTGCCGGCTGGCCGTGGCGCGCGACTACGACTCGGCCTCGCCGGTGCGCGGCGTGCGCAATGGCGGCGGCGAGGAATCCATGGAAGTCACCGTGCAGGTGCAGACCGCGGCGCAGCAATGACCCCCGCCGTGCATGCGGGCCGCGCCGCACTACAATGCGGCGTGGCTTTTCCCCTGCTCCGATCATGACCTACTGCGTCGCCGCCCGCCTGAACGCCGGCCTGGTTTTCCTGTCCGACTCCCGCACCAACGCGGGGGTGGACCAGATCAGCGTCTACCGCAAGATGACCGTCTTCGAACGCCCCGGCGAACGCGTGCTGGTCCTGATGACCGCCGGCAACCTGGCCGTCAGCCAGGCCGTGCTGGACGGCCTGGCCCGCCAGCAGCAGGAAGGCGGCGAAACGCTATGGAACGCGCCCGATATGTTCGAGGCCGCGCGCCGCATCGGCAACGCCGTGCGCGAGGTCTACCGCCGCGAGGCCGACGCGCTGCGCGAACAGGGCGTGGACTTCAACGTCAGCCTGATTTTCGGGGGCCAGATCGGCGCCGAACGCTGCCGGCTGTTCCAGATCTACGCCGCCGGCAACTTCATCGAGGCTGGCGAGGAATGCCCGTACTTCCAGATCGGCGAGGCCAAGTACGGCAAGCCCATCCTGGACCGCGTGCTGCAACCCGATACGCCGCTGGACGAGGCCGCCAAGTGCGCGCTGATCTCCATGGATTCCACGCTGCGCTCGAACATCTCGGTCGGCCTGCCACTGGACCTGCTGGTCTACGACACCGGCGCGCTGCGCGTCACGCACTTCGCCAGCATCGACGAGCACAACGAATACTTCCGCATGATCCGCGGCACCTGGGGCGAACGCCTGCGCCAGGTCTTCGCCGAAATCCCCGACCCGCTGTGGACCAACCCCGAGTCGCCCGACTCCCTGGTGCCCGCCAGCCGCGTGCACCAGCCCAAGCGGGTCGACCCCATGGACGTGCCGCAGGAAAGCTACCCGGCGCCGCAGGTGCTGGCCGAGGGGCCGGGGTCGGATCAGTTGAACTAGAGACTGCGCATGTTCGCTTGTACGCAATTCCGGGCTGTCCTACACTGCGGCCAACGCATGTGAATTTCACGTGCCCACCATCCGAGGCCCGTATGCAAGCAATTGCTGCGGGCTTTCGTGTTTCTGGCGCCAACGCTGGCCGCCCTGCTGAGCCTGGCCCGCTTGCGAAGCGCCATGAAAAAAGCCGGCATGCGCCGGCTTTCTTCATGTATCGCTTGCCCGAACGATCAACGCGACAGCTCGCGCCAGATCGCCATCGGCGCCTCGGCGTGGTTGAGCGTATAGAAATGCACGCCCGGCGCGCCGTTGTCCAGCAGGGTCTGGCACAGCTCGGTCACCACGTCCACGCCGAAGGCGCGGATCGAGGCCTTGTCGTCGCCGAACTCGGCCAGGCGCAGACGGATCCAGCGCGGCACTTCGGCGCCGCACATTTCCGAGAAGCGCAGCAGCTGCGAGTGGTTGGTGATGGGCATGATGCCCGGCACGATCGGCACGTTCACGCCCTTGGCCTGGGCCCGGTCGACGAAGTCGAAATAGGCGTCGGCGTTGAAGAAATATTGCGTGATGGCGGCGTTGGCGCCGGCCCGCACCTTGGCCACGAAATGCGCCAGGTCGGCCGACGGACTGGCGGCCTGCGGGTGCATTTCGGGATAGGCCGCCACTTCGATGTGGAACCAGTCGCCGGTTTCCTCGCGGATGAAGGACACCAGCTCGTTGGCATAGCGCAGCTCGCCCGCGTCGCCGCCCATGCCGGACGGCAGGTCGCCGCGCAGCGCGACCACGCGCCGCACGCCTTCGTTCTTGTAGGCCTGCAGGATGTCGCGCAGGTCCTGGCGGGACGCGCCCACGCAGGACAGGTGCGGCGCCGCGTCACAACCCAGGTTGCGCAGCGTGCGCACCGCGTCGGCGGTGCCGGCGCGCGTCGAGCCGCCCGCGCCGAACGTCACGCTGACGTACTTGGGCTGGATCGCCAGCATCTGCTTGGCCGCGCGCACCAGCCGTTCCTGGCCGGCCAGGTCGCGGGGGGGAAAGAACTCCAGGCTGAATGCAGGAGAAGTCGATTCGGACATTTCAGTTATCCATGACGCTGACCGCGCCCCTTGAAACAAGTGTCAATCCACCGGAAACCGCTGGACAAGAGCCCTCTGCCGGAACCGCGCCCACGGATGCCACCCCATCGGGATGCCGCGGATCCGGCTCCGCCGGTCCGCAGGCATGCCCCCTTGAGGGGGAAGCGCGCAGCGCTTCGGGGGTGGGCCTTCCCCCTCTACGGGATCAACTTGGTCAGCAGGCCGGAGATGATGCTGTAGAGGATCGCTCCGCCCACGGCCCACCAGAACCCGTTGACCTGGAAGCCCTTCAGCACGGAGCCGACGAACCAGAACAACAAGGCGTTGATCACGATGAGAAAGAGGCCGAGCGTGACGATGGTGATGGGCAGCGTCAGCAGCACCAGCACCGGCTTGACCAGCATGTTCACCAGGCCCAGCACCAGCGCGGCGATCAGCGCCGAACCGAAACTGGCCACCGTGATGCCGGGCAGCAGGTAGGCGACCGCCAGCAGGGCCACCGCGTTCAGGATCCAGACGAGAATCATGGACATGCTCAACCTCCAGTCTTGAAGCTCCGGGACCCGGCGGCCCGGTTGCGGCCGCCTTGCCCTGGAACCGGAAAACGCCGCGCCGACATGGCGTGGCGTCCCCCTATTTTGCTACAAGCATCAGTAGCGGTAGTGATTCGGCTTGTAAGGACCTTCGACCGGCACGCTGATGTAGTCGGCCTGGTCCTTGCGCAGCGTGGTCAGGTTCACGCCCAGCTTCTTCAGGTGCAGGCGCGCGACCTTCTCGTCCAGGTGCTTGGGCAGCACGTAGACTTCGCCCGACTTGTAGGCTTCATTGCGCGTGTACAGCTCGATCTGCGCGATGGTCTGGTTGGCGAAGGACGAGGACATAACGAACGAGGGGTGGCCGGTGGCGCAGCCCAGGTTCACGAGGCGGCCCTGGGCCAGCAGGATGATGCGCTTGCCGTCCGGGAAGATCACGTGGTCGACCTGGGGCTTGATCTCTTCCCACTTGCAGTCGGCCAGCGAGGCGACATCGATCTCGTTGTCGAAGTGGCCGATGTTGCACACGATGGCCTGGTCCTTCATGGCGTTCATGTGCTCGCGCGTGATGACGTGGAAGTTGCCGGTGGCCGTCACGAAGATGTCGCCATGAGCGGCGGCTTCTTCCATGGTCACGACCTTGAAGCCTTCCATCGCGGCCTGCAGCGCGCAGATCGGGTCGATTTCGGTGACCCAGACCTGGGCGCGCAGCGCCACCAGCGCCTGGGCGCAGCCCTTGCCCACGTCGCCGTAGCCGGCGACCACGGCGATCTTGCCGGCCACCATCACGTCGGTGGCGCGCTTGATGCCGTCGACCAGCGATTCGCGGCAGCCGTACAGGTTGTCGAACTTGGACTTGGTGACCGAGTCGTTGACGTTGATGGCGGCGAAAGCCAGCTCGCCCTTCTGCGACATCTGGTACAGGCGGTGCACGCCGGTGGTGGTTTCCTCGGTCACGCCCTTGATCAGCGCCAGGCGGGTCGAGTACCACTTCGGATCACGCTTGAGCGTTTCCTTGATGGCGGCGAACAGGATGCGCTCTTCTTCGCTGCCCGGGTTGGCCAGCACCGAGATGTCCTTTTCAGCCTTGGTGCCCAGGTGCAGCATCAGGGTGGCGTCGCCGCCGTCGTCCAGGATCATGTTGGCGTTCTGGCCATTGGGCCATTCGAAGATCTTGTGCGTGTACTGCCAGTACTCTTCGAGCGTCTCGCCCTTGACGGCGAAGACCGGCGTGCCGGACGCGGCGATGGCGGCGGCGGCATGGTCCTGCGTCGAGAAGATGTTGCACGAGGCCCAGCGCACTTCGGCGCCCAGCGCCACCAGCGTCTCGATCAGCACGCCGGTCTGGATGGTCATGTGCAGGCTGCCGGCGATGCGGGCGCCCTTGAGCGGCTGCTTGGCGGCGAATTCCTCGCGGATGGCCATCAGGCCGGGCATTTCGGTTTCGGCGATGGCCAGCTCGCGGCGGCCCCAGCCGGCCAGCGACAGGTCGGCGACGATGTAGTCGGAGAAGGATTTGTCAGTCACAGCGTTCATGGTGTGTAGCTCCACGTGTAGATCGAACGGCGCGCACAGGGCCGGACAACGCGAAACACCACGACGGTCGTGTGCTCGCCTTTCCCGCCACATGCGACAAAGGTGAGCGCCGTTGCTGTAGCGCCGCGCAAGGATGCGGGACGCATGAACAGGGATTCCTGAGCCTGGCGAGCCGTGTTCCGCGCAAGGGGAACAGCCGGATCGTCGCAACGCTCCTCAGGATCGTCGGGCATTGTACCGGTTTGGCCGCCTTGCGGGAAAGCGCCGCAAGGCCGGAACGCATCCGACCCCTTATTCTTCCAACGGCGCGGCTCAACCCGCATGCACCAGCGGCGGGTCCGGTTCGGCCCGCGGCGTCAGCGGCGCCAGCGCCGCCAGCAGGTCGGACGCGATGGCATCCCAACTGCGCGTCAGCGCGTGCGCCCGCACGGCGTGCCGGTCCAGCGACAGCGCCTCGCGGCAGGCGTGCGCCAGGTCCTCGTCCAGGCAGCCCGTCACGCCCGGCTGCACCACGGCCAGCGGCGCCTCGCTGCGGAACGCCGCCACCGGCGTGCCGCAGGCCATGGCCTCCAGCATCACCAGGCCGAAAGTGTCGGTCAGGCTGGGAAACACGAACACGTCGGCGGCCTGGTAATAGCCCGGCAGCTCATCGTCGTTGCGCATGCCCAGGAACACCGCGTCGGGAAACTTCTTCTTCAGGCGCGCCTCGTCCGGGCCGCCGCCCACCACCACCTTGCTACCCGGCAGGTCCAGCGACAGGAAGGCGTCCAGGTTCTTTTCCCGCGCGACCCGGCCCACGCTGAGGAACACCGGACGGGGCAGATCCTTGAACACCTGGCTCGCGCCCGGCTGGAACTTGACGGGGTCCACCCCGCGCGACCAGATCTGCAAATTGCCCAGGCCGCGCTGGACCAGGACGTCGCGCACCGTGGGCGTGGGCACCAGCACGCGCTGCGAGGGCCGGTGGAACCAGCGCAGGTAGCGCCACGGCAAGGCCGCCGGAATGCCCATGCGCGCCTGCAGGTAGTCGGGGAACATGGTGTGGAACGAGGTGGTGAAACGCCAGCCTCGGGCCAGCGCCATCTTGCGCGCGGCCAGGCCCAGCGGCCCCTCGGTGGCGATGTGCAGCGCGTCCGGCACCCGGTCGCCCAGCACGCGGCGCAGCTGGCGGCCGGGCTGCAGGCATAACCGCAGGTCGGGCTCGGAAGGCGCGGGAATGGTGCGGCTGCCTTCAGGGCTGACCACGGTCACTTCGTGGCCCCATTCGGCGAGGATCCTCAGCATGGTCGTCCAGGTGCGGACGACGCCGTTGACTTGCGGATGCCAGGCATCCGTGACCAGGACGATGCGCATGATGAGGCCGGAAGTGGTCGACAAGCGCGATTTAGCCCGCGCTATGTGACATGCCCAAGACCGGCCGCGCCGGCGGCCTTAATTGTTGCGCCGGGGGTAGCCCTGGGCCTTGATGCGGATCCAGACCGCGCGCTTTTCCTCTTCCGTCATGAAAACCCAGTTGGCCACTTCCATGGCCGTGCGGCCGCAGCCCCGGCAGATGTCGTCGAACAGCGTCGAGCAGACGGCCACGCAGGGGGAATCCGTGGCCTTGAAAGCGCGTTGCGCGTCTTCGGGCTCGGGCAATTCGGACAGATCGGCGAAATTCAAACTCATGGGCGCGAGATTACCACCGGCAGACCGTCCCTTTTTACAAGACCCTGCCCGCGACCAGGCGGGAATGCGCCCGACGCCTGCCATACGCCGCCGGCGCCTACAGAAACGGCGTGACCGCGCCGGCCAGCCTGCTCAGCTGCGGGCCGATCTCCTCCTCGGGCACCGAGCCGTAGCCCAGCAGCAGTCCGCGCGCCGCGGCCTCGGGATTGAGGTGATAGATCGACAGCGGCCGCGTCGCCACGCCGGCATACAGGCCGCGCTCCATCACCGCCACGTCGTCGACAGTGCGCGGCAGGCCCAGGATCATGTGCAGCCCGGCCTCGGCGCCGATCACCGGCACCGCCTCGCCGAACTCGCGCCGGATGGCGTCCATGAGCGCATCGTGGCGCGCGCGGTAGACGCCGCGCATGCGCCGGATGTGCGCCGCGTAGTGGCCTTCCGCCAGAAAGCGCGCCAGCACCGCCTGCTGCATCGTCTGCCCCTCGCGGAACAGCTCGCGCAACGCGCGCGCGAAGCCGTCCACCAGATCGGGCGGCAGGACCAGGTAGGCCAGCCGCAGCGCGGGAAACAGCGTCTTGGAAAACGTGCCCAGGTAGATCACCCGGCCGGACTCGTCCAGCGCCTGCAAGGCGGACAGCGGATGCGCGTCGTAGCGGAACTCGCTGTCGTAGTCGTCCTCGATCACCCAGACCCCGTGCTGCGCCGCGTAGTCCAGCAACTGGCGGCGGCGCGCCAGGCTCATGTGCGCGCCGGTGGGATATTGGTGCGACGGCGACACGAACGCCAGCCTCGGCGGCTCGGCCCATTGCGCGGCGCTTGGCGCCAGGCCCTCGCCGTCGACCGCCACCGCCACGCTCTCCAGGCCGGTGGCATGAAAGACGCTGCGCGCGCCCCAATAACCCGGGTCCTCCAGCCACACCCGGTCGCCCGGATCCGCCAGCAGCTGCGCCACCAGGTGCAAGGACTGCTGCGTGCCGCTGGTGATCACCACCTGCGCCGGCGTACAGGCGATGCCGCGCGTGCCTCGCAGATAGTCCGCGATGGCTTCGCGCAGTCCGGCATCGCCGTGTCCCGTGGCGTAGCTCAGCCGCTCCGGCTCGACGCGGCGCCACACGCGCGCCTGCAGCCGGTTCCAGGTCTGTATCGGGAACATGCGCAGCTCCGGCACGCCGGGCGCGAAAGCGCCCCATTGCAAACGCGCGGCCAGCGCCTCGCGCACCGTGCGCTCGCCCCGGCGCGACAGCGGCGCGTTGCGATCCAGCGGGAATTTTCCGGCCGCCACGACGGGTCGGGGAAACACGTCGGCGACGAAGGTGCCGCGCCCCACGCGCGCCTGCACATAGCCTTCGAAGGTCAGTTGTTCGTAGACATGGACCACCGTGTTGCGCGCGATGCCCAGCGTGCGCGCCAGCACCCGCGTGGGCGGCAGCCGCAGGCCGGCCGCCAGGCTGCCATCGCGGATGCCCGCCTGCAAGATGCCATACAGCTGCTGATGCGACGGCTGCCCGAGCTTGAACTGGCGCAGCACGAAGTCCGGCAGTCCGGTCGCGGCCAGCGGCGCCTTGCGCGTCGTCTCAGGATTGGTTCCCGCTTCAATCATTCCTGCGGCCTGTTCAAAGGACCAATCACACACCACATCACTTCGGGCCACGCGCCGGGGACCGCCAAGAAAAAGTGCGCGCCCTGCGCTTCGCAGCCATGCGCGCGTTGAGACCGACAGGCCCCGCCCACATCGCGAAGCGCCTTGATCTTACGCCGCGCAACGCGGTGTGAAAGTGAACTCGCATCGAAAAAATGGCTTGAAAAATTGAACGGCGCGGCGCGGCAATGCGCGCCTTCCCGGCAGCCGCCAACGCGTTCTCAACGCCAGGGAATTGGTTCTTCAACAATTCGATTCTTGGACCTTCTTCACGAACCACCCAAGCCATAGACTGCTCGCGAACAAGCCGTTTCCGGGACTCGACTCATGTCCCGGCCAGCAGTCATCAGTAGAAAGGAAGGATCCACAATGAACGGCGCCATGCATGGCAACTTCGGCATCGCCGGCGTGCAGATGAACGTCTCGGCCTTCGAGAACAACGTCGAGCGCATGGGCAATTACCTGCGCCACATCCGCGGCCGCTTTCCCTGGGTTCGGATGGTGCTCTTCTCCGAGCTGGCGCCCCTGGGTCCCCGGCACCACAACGCCGAGCCGCTGCCCGGCCCCACCGAGACCCGGCTGACCGAACTGGCGCGCGAAACCGGGCTGTGGCTGATCCCGGGCTCGCTGTTCGAACGCGTGGATGGCCCGGATGGATCCGTGGTCTACAACACCATGCCGGTGATCAATCCCCAAGGCGAGATCGTCGCGCGCTTTCGCAAGCTGTTCCCGTTCCGTCCGTATGAACGCGATGTGGCCGGCGGCACGGAGTTCTGCGTTTTCGACGTGCCCGGCGCGGGCCGCTTCGGCGTCTCGATCTGCTACGACATGTGGTTCCCCGAGACCACGCGCACCCTGGCCGCGATGGGCGCGGAAGTGATCCTGCATCCGACGATGACGGACACCATCGACCGCGATGTCGAGCTGGCCATCGCCCGCGCATCGGCCGTGCAGAACCAGGTCTATTTCTTCGACATCAATGGCGTGGGCGACGGCGGCGTGGGCCGTTCCATCGTCTGTGATCCCTCCGGCTATGTGTTGCACCAGGCCGACGGCGGCGCCGAGATCGTGCCGATCAGCGTGGACTTCGAGCGCGTGCGACGCGAGCGCGAACTCGGCTTGCGCAACCTGGGCCAGCCGCTCAAGAGCTTCCGCGACCGCGATTGCGACTTCAAGGTCTACCGGCGCGAGAGTCCGGACTTTCCGTATCTGAATACGTTGGGACCGCTGACCAAGCCCGACTGAGATCGGCGCTGGCGACGAAAAAAGCAAGGAGACAAGCATGCCGACCCCCCCCATCAAGAACGGCACGTCGCTGAGCCGCTACCGCAGCGTCTGGGAAATGCGCGCCGACGGCTGGATCAACCTGGTCGACGACCTGAGCCGCCTGGCCATCCTGCCGCCGGACGATCCGGAACGCGCGCGCCGCCTGGCGCACGTGCACAGGATCGTTGAATCGCTGACGCCGATCGAAAGCTACTGGGCCTTCCCTGGCGGCCGGGTGTTCGGCGAGCTGTGCCACTGGATCGAGCGCGAGGAGCTGGCGCGCGCGCACCAGGCCGCGCGCCGCATCCACCGCGTGCTGGCCGCGCGCACCTACCGCCACGACGCCAACACCCTGGACAGCGACCACGAGCTGCCCTCGCAGATCGAGACCGACAGCGAGCGCCAGGCCCAGCTGGCCCGGCCGTACTTCGAAGTGCTGATCGTCGACGAGATGTCGGCCAGCGAGGAGGACGCGCTGCGGCGGCGCGTGCAGCGCAAGCGCAGCGCCGACGACGACTTCATCTTCGACGTGGTGGTCGTGCCCACGTTCGAGGACGCGTTGATCGCGACGCTGGTCAACTTCAACCTGCAGGCGGTGGTGATCCGCCACGGCTTCCCATTCCACTCGGTCAACCACAACCACATGCTGCGCCGCTTCCTGGACGGCATGGACGGCAAGGTCGAGGACATGCCCGAGTTCGAGCGCGGCCCGCTGCTGGGCCGCCAGATCGCGCAGATCCGGCCCGAACTGGACCTGTACCTGGTCACCGACGTCAACGTCGAGGCCATCGCGGCGCAGGTCGGCGAAGTCTTCAAACGCATCTTCTTCGGCGAGGAAGACCACATCGAGCTGTACAGCTCGATCATGAAGGGCGTGGGCGAGCGCCACCGCACGCCCTTCTTCAACGCCCTGCGCGACTACGCCAAGCAGCCCACCGGCGTGTTCCATGCGCTGCCGCTGGCGCGCGGCAAGGCGATCATGAACAGCAACTGGATCGGCGACATGGCGCAGTTCTACGGCATGAACCTGTTCATGGCCGAAACGTCCGCCACCTCCGGCGGCCTGGATTCGCTGCTGGATCCGGTGGGGCCGCTGAAGCTGGCCCAGGAATACGCCGCCCGCGCCTTCGGCGCGCGCCGCACCTACTTCGCCACCAACGGCACGTCCACCTGCAACAAGATCGTGGTGCAAGCGCTGGTCAAGCCCGACGACATCGTGCTGGTGGACCGGAACTGCCACAAGTCGCACCACTACGGCCTGGTGCTGGCCGGCGCGCAGGTGGCCTACCTGGACTCCTATCCGCTGGATGAATTCTCGATGTACGGCGCGGTGCTGCTGCGCCACATCAAGGAAACGCTGCTGAGCTTTCGCCGCGCCGGCACGCTGGACCGCGTGCGCATGGTGCTGCTGACCAACTGCACCTTCGACGGCATCGTCTACGACGTCGAGCGCGTCATGCTCGAATGCCTGGCGATCAAGCCGGACCTCGTGTTCCTGTGGGACGAAGCCTGGTTCGCCTTCGCCCGCTGCCACCCGATCTACCGCCAGCGCACCGGCATGGCCAGCGCCGCCCGGCTGGCCGAGACCTTCAAGGATCCGGCCTACGCCCGCCGCCATGCCGCCTTCGCCGCTGGCATCGACTGGAACGACGACGAACAGCTGCTCAACGCCCGGCTGCTGCCCGACCCCGCCCGGGCGCGGGTGCGCGTGTACGCCACGCACTCCACCCACAAGACGCTGACCGCGCTGCGCCAGGGCTCGATGATCCATGTGTGGGACCAGGACTTCAAGGACAAGGTCGAGGAGTCCTTCCACGAAGCCTACATGACCCACACCTCGACCTCGCCCAACTACCAGATCCTGGCCTCGCTGGACGTGGGCCGCAGGCAGGTGGAACTGGAAGGCTACGAGCTGATCCAGCGCCAGCTCGAACTGGCGATGAGCCTGCGCGAGCAGGTGCTGCATCACCCCCTGCTCAAGCGCTATTTCCGCTTCCTGCGGGTGTCGGACATGGTGCCCGCGCCCTACCGCGAGTCCGGCGTCGACAACTACTACAACGACGAGACCGGCTGGGACAACCTGGAAGCGGCGTGGCAGACCGACGAGTTCGCGCTCGATCCGACCCGCGCCACGCTGACCATCGGCGCCACCGGCATGGATGGCGACACGTTCAAGAACAAGGAGCTGATGGACCGGTACGGCATCCAGATCAACAAGACCTCGCGCAACACGGTGCTGTTCATGACGAACATCGGCAGCACCCGCTCGGCGATCGCCTACCTGATCGAAGTGCTGGTCAAGATCGCCCGCGACGTGGACGCGCGCGTGGCCGATATGAGCTCCATCGAACGGCGCATCCACGAACGGCGGGTGCGCTCGCTGACGCTGGAGCAGCCGCCGCTGCCGGATTTCTCCAGCTTTCACTTCGCCTTCCGGGGCCGCAGCGTGGAAGGACGCGCCGAGACGCGCGATGGCGATATCCGCAGCGCCTTCTTCCTGTCCTACGAGGACGCCAATTGCGAGTACATCGGCATGGTCGAGGCCGGCCAGGCCATCGCCGCCGGCCGCGAGCTGGTGTCGGCGCTGTTCGTGATCCCCTACCCGCCCGGCTTTCCCATCCTGGTGCCCGGCCAGGTCATCAGCGCCGAGATCCTGCAGTTCATGGCCGCGCTGGATGTGCGCGAGATCCACGGCTTCCGGCCCGAGCTGGGCTTCCGCATCTTCAGCCAGGCCGCGCTGGACCTGGCCGCGCAGGCCACCGCCGCACGCGCGGCCCTGGCGCTGGCCGGACGCGCCGCCCAGTCGCAGGCCGGCGACCCGCCCGCGCAGACCGAACCGGCGCTTGCCGCCACGGCGTCCCCCGCCGCCAAGAAGCCCGCCTCCAGGAGCAAGAAATGAGCAACAAAGTCACCAGCATTTCGGATCTGCAGCTGATGTTCCACCGCAACGAGCGGCCCATCTACTTCATCAGCGCCACCAACTTCAACCTGCTGGGCATGGATCGCTGGGTCAACCGCTTCCGCTACATCAACTACATCGACTGCTTCGACGGACGCCATCCGAATGTGTTCGTGCCGCAGGAATCGCCGCATGCGGAATTCGAATCCATCGAGGACATCAACAACTACCTGCTGCAGCACAAGGACGTGATCGACATGATCGAGCGTCGCGGCGGCAAGCCGGTGGCCACGTTCCTGATGTTCGACGAGAAGACCGAGGCCTTGGCCAAGGAACTGGGCATGGAGGTCTGGTTCCCGCCGGCGGCGCTGCGCACCCGCTGCGACAACAAGATGGAAACGGTGCGCATCGGCAACAAGGCCGGCGTGCATTCGGTGCCGAACGCGCTGGAGAAAGTGGACAGCTACGCGCACCTGATGCAGATCGCGGACCGCAACGGGCTGGGACGCGACCTGGTGGTGCAATCGGCGTTCGGCGACTCGGGCCACACCACCTTCTTCATCGCGTCGGAAGACGATTTCAACAAGCACAAGGACGAAATCGTCAACGACCCCGAGGTCAAGATCATGAAGCGCATCAATTGTCGCGGCGCCACGCTGGAGGCCTGCGCAACGCAGTCCGGCACGCTGGTCGGACCGCTGCTGACCGAGGTGGTGGGCGCGCGCGAGCTGACACCCTACAAGGGCGGCTGGTGCGGCAACGAGGTCTTCCCCGGCGCGTTCTCCGAAGAGGTCCGCGCCAAGGCGCGCGACATGGCCGAGCGCTTCGGCAACCAGCTGCTGGCCGAGGGCTATCGCGGCTACTTCGACCTGGACTTCCTGATCGACACCGACAGCGGCGAGGTCTACCTGGGTGAACTGAACCCGCGCATCTGCGGCGCCAGCCCGATGACCAACCACGCCGCCTTCGCCTATGCCGACGCGCCGCTGTTCCTGTTCCACCTGCTGGAGTTCTCGGGCGTGCCGTTCGATCTGAACGTCAAGGAAATCAACGAGCGCTGGGCGCAGCCGCGCTTCATCGATTCCTGGTCCCAGGTGGTGATGAAGTTCACCGACGAAAAGGTCGACCAGGTGACGCACGCGCCGGCCACCGGCATCTACCGCATGGCCGAGGACGGCAGCGTGGCCTACCAGCGCTTCGACTATGAGCGCCGCGCCATCGACACCGAGCGCGAGGCCTTCTTCATGCGCATCACCGGGCCGGGCGACTACCGCTACGAGGGCGCCGACCTGGGCATCCTGATCACGCGCGGACGCTCGATGGACGACAACTTCAAGCTCAACATCCGCGCGCGCGACTGGATCCGAGGCATCAAGAACTACTACGCGGGCAAGCCGGTCATGACGACGCAGCACGACGCGGCGCCGGCGCCCGGTTCGTTCAAGATCCTGTAGGGGAGACGCCGCCATGCCGCCCATCAGCATCCGCTTCCAGGCCATCGCGCAGGACCAGCCCGGAGAAAAATGGCACGCACTGTTCGAGCGCTCCTGGCCCGCTTACCGCTCGTGGTTCCTGCGCGGCCGCGTGGTCGGGCGTCCGACCTACCTGGAATGCCGGCGCGCCCTGCGCGAACACATGCCCGAACTGGTGCCGGTCTGGGAACAGCTGGCCGAACTGGCCGGCGGCGGCGATGTGGAGGCCCGCTTCCTGTCGCTGTGGTGCCCGCCCGCCTATATCGCCGGCTGCTCGCAAACCGTATGGATCGACCCGCAAGGCCGCGACGAGCCCGCGCTGCTGCGCAACTACGACTTCGCGCCGGCGCTGCTGGAGGGAAACTGGCTGGCCACGCGCTGGACCGGGCGGCGCGTGGCGGCGATGGGCGACTGCCTGTGGGGCGCGCTGGACGGCGTCAACGAGGACGGCCTGGCCGCGTCCCTGTCGTTCGGCGGGCGCACCGTCGCGGGCATCGGCTTCGGCATCCCGCTGGTGCTGCGCTACGTGCTGGAAACCGCGCGCAACACCGCCCAGGCCATTTCCATCCTGCAGCGCGTGCCGGTGCACATGAGCTACAGCGTCACGCTGCTGGACAAGGCGGCGGATTGGGCCACCGTCTTCGTCGGCCCGGACCGCCCCGTGGAAGTCACGCGGCGCAAGGCGGTCACCAACTATCAGCGCGTCATCGAGTGGCCCGAGCACGCGCGCGCCACCCGCGCCTACGAACGGCTGGAGGCCATGGAGCGGCAGCTCGACAACCGCGCGAGCGCGCAGACGCTGACCGAGACACTGCTGGCCGACCCGCTGTACCAGAACGCCTGGGCGCGCGGCTACGGCACGCTGTACACGGCCGTGTACCGCCCGCTGTCCGGCCGCATCGACCTGCATTGGCCGGGCGCGGTCTGGGCGCAATCGCTGCGCACATTCGAGGAAGGCCACCACGACATCCTCTACCGCGCTCCGTCGCAGTAGACCGCGACATTTCCGCAGAGACCCCGCGCAACGCCCTTTCCCGCGCATCAAAGCGATGCGTGGATCATGGAGACACAACATGAACAAGAAGAAGATTCCCCCCGCCGCCTGGATCCTGGTCGCGATGGTGATAGGCATCGTGATCGGCTACATGATCTTCGTCAACTTCCCCGACAAGAAGGCGGCCACGCAGGTCGCCGGCTACATCTCGATCATGTCGGATGTCTTCCTGCGCCTGATCAAGATGCTGATCGGCCCCCTGGTCTTCTCCACGCTGGTGGTGGGCATCGCCCACATGGGCGACGCCGCCTCGGTCGGGCGCGTGTTCGCCAAGGCGCTGGGCTGGTTCGTGATCGCCTCGCTGTTCTCGCTGGTGCTGGGCCTGATCATGGCCAACTGGCTGCAGCCGGGCCACAACCTCGGACTGCCGCTGCCCGACATCGGCTCGGCGACCAACCTGGCGACGTCCAAGTTCACGCTCAAGGATTTCGTCAGCCATCTGGTGCCCAAGTCCTTCGCCGAGGCCATGGCCAACAACGAGATCCTGCAGATCGTGGTGTTCTCCATGTTCTTCGGCGTGGCGCTGGCCGCGCTGGGCGAGAAGGGCAAGACGCTGGTGGCCGCAGTCGACGAACTGGCGCACGTGATGCTCAAGATCACCGGCTACGTGATGAAGCTGGCGCCGCTGGCGGTGATGGCGGCCATGGCGGCCACCGTGGCGGTCAACGGCCTGGGCATCCTGCTGAAGTTCGCCGCCTTCATGGGCGACTTCTACACCAGCCTGTTCATGCTGTGGGGCCTGCTGATCCTGGCGGGTTTCCTGTTCCTCGGGCCGCGCGTGCTCAAGCTGCTGGTGCTGATCAAGGAAGCCTTCATGCTGTCCTTCGCCACCGCCAGCTCCGAAGCCGCCTACCCGAAGATCCTGGACGCGCTCGATCGCTTCGGCGTCAAGCGCAAGATCTCCAGCTTCGTGATGCCGATGGGCTATTCCTTCAATCTGGACGGCTCGATGATGTACTGCACCTTCGCGACGCTGTTCATCGCGCAGGCCTACGACATCCATCTTTCCCTGGGCACGCAGATCACGATGCTGCTGATCCTGATGCTGACCTCCAAGGGCATGGCCGGGGTGCCGCGCGCCTCGCTGGTCGTGATCGCCGCCACGCTGAACCAGTTCGACATTCCCGAGGCCGGCCTGCTGCTGATCCTGGGCGTGGACACCTTCCTCGACATGGGCCGTTCCGCCACCAATGCCGTGGGCAACTCCATCGCCACCGCCGTGGTGGCCAAATGGGAGGGCGAGCTGCTGCCGGAAGCCGAGGCCGACGCCAATGCGGCGCGGATGGATGAAGAACTCAAGACCAGTCAGGCGCGCCCCGCGCAAGCCTGAGTCCCGTTCCAAGGAAACCGTCATGGCCTCCCGAACTGTCTGGAAACCGTTGCTGGCCTTCTGCGCGGCGGGCGCCCTGCTGACCGGCCCCGCCGGCGCGCAGGAAAGCGGCGCATCGTCCCTGCCCGACGCCGCGCGCATCACGTTCACGACCCTGACCGGCAAGCTGGCCAAGGCCCGCAGCACGGGCAGCGTCGCGCTGGGCTATCGCGAAGACGCGATCCCGTTCTCCTTCCTCAACGCCCGCAAGCAGCCCGTGGGCTACTCCATCGAGCTGTGCAAGGCGCTGGTGTCGTCCATCGAGGACGCCATCGAAAGAACAGTCGACATCCAATGGGTGCCGGTCACCGCCGACTCCCGCATCGACGCGGTGGTCACGGGCCGCGTCGACCTGGAGTGCGGGTCCACCACCAGCAATGTCGAGCGGCAGAAGCGCGTGGCCTTTTCCCCGGTCATCTTCGTGGCCGGCACCAAGGTGATGGTCAAGTGGGGATCGCCGATCAGCTCGTTCCGCGATCTGGCGGGCAGGACGGTCGCGGTGACGGCCGGCACCACCAACGAGAAGGCGCTGCGCGACCTGGACCAGAAGTTCAAGCTCGGCATGCGGCTGCAGGTCGTGAACACGCACGCCGACGGCTACGCGCGCGTGACCCGCGGCGAGGCCGACGCCTTCGCCACCGACGATGTGCTGCTGTACGGCCTGCTGGCGCAGCACGGCAAGGCGGGCGGCGGCGCCGAAATGGTGGTGGTGGGCGACTACCTGTCCTACGACCCCTACGCCATCATGTTCCGCAAGGACGATCCGCAGCTCGCCCAGCTCGTCAAGGACAGCTTCCAGGTGCTGGCCGAGGATGGCGAGATCGAGCGCCAGTACCGCCGCTGGTTCCTGCGCAAGCTGCCCACCGGCGCCAGCCTGGATCTGCCCATGAGCGCGCAGCTGCAGACCCTGATCGAAACCATGGCCATCAAATCACAATAACGCACCCGCCACAGCGGGACCGACGTCCCGCAACGAGGACCATCATGATGAGCGACCCGGCATTCCGCGACGAGCATGACCTGCTGGGGGACCGCGCGGTCCCCGCCTGCGCCTACTACGGCGTGCACACCTTGCGTGCGCAGGAGAACTTTCCGATCACCGGCATCCCGATATCGACCTATCCGGAGCTGATCCGGGCGCTGGCCTATATCAAGCAGGCGGCGGCGTTGAGCAATTGCGAGCTTGGCCTGCTGGACGAACGGCGCTGCGACGCCATCATCGAAGCCTGCAACGAACTGATCAAGGGCCGGCTGCACGATCAGTTCGTGGTCGACGTTATCCAGGGCGGCGCGGGCACGTCCACCAACATGAACGCCAACGAGGTCATAGCCAACCGGGCGCTGGAGCTGCTGGGCCAGAACCGGGGCGACTACCATGTCCTGCACCCGAACGAGCATGTGAATATCGGCCAGAGCACCAACGACGTCTACCCGTCCGCGCTCAAGATCGCGACCTGGTTCGGCGTCCACGGACTGATCGACGCCATGGACATCCTGCGCGAGGCGTTCGAGGCCAAGGCCGAGGCCTTCAAGGACGTGCTGAAAATGGGCCGCACCCAGCTGCAGGACGCGGTGCCGATGACGCTGGGCCAGGAATTCAGCACCTATGCCGTGATGCTGGGCGAGGACCAGGCGCGACTGCGCGAAGCGGTGATGCTGATCTGCGAGATCAACATGGGCGCCACGGCGATCGGCACCGGCATCACGGCGCATCCCGACTATGCGCCGCTGGTGCTGATGCACCTGCGCAAGATCACCGGCATTCCGCTGCAGACGGCACCCAACCTGATCGAGGCCACCCAGGACTGCGGCGCGTTCGTGCAGCTGTCCGGCGTGCTCAAGCGGGTGGCGGTGAAGCTGTCGAAGACCTGCAACGACCTGCGGCTGCTGTCCAGCGGCCCGCGCGCCGGCCTGGGGGAGATCAACCTGCCGGCCATGCAGGCCGGCTCCAGCATCATGCCCGGCAAGGTGAATCCGGTCATCCCGGAAGTGGTCAACCAGATCGCCTTCGAGGTCATCGGCAACGATGTCACCGTCAGCTTCGCCGCCGAGGCCGGACAGTTGCAGCTCAATGCCTTCGAGCCCATCATCGCGCACAGCATCTTCAAAAGCGTCAGCCATCTGCGCAACGGCTGCCTGACCCTGGCCGAACGCTGCGTGAAAGGGATTACCGCCAACGCGGACCGCCTGCGCGCATCGGTCGAGAACTCCATCGGCATCGTGACGGCGCTGAACCCGTACATCGGCTACGCCAATGCCACCTCCGTGGCGCAGGAGGCGCACCTGAGCGGCGGCAGCGTCTATGACATCGTGCTGAGCCGGGGCCTGCTGTCCAAGGCCCAGCTCGACGAGATCCTGCAACCGGAAACGCTCACGCACCCCGTCGCGATGCACCCGGCCGCCGTGCGCAGGCCGGCTGGCGCGTCACAGGGCTAGACGGACGGATGGGCTGGGCACGCGCCGGTGGCGCCTGCCCGCCTCAAGCCCATCCAAAAAACGCGCCCGCCTCGCGCAACACCTCGTCGGGGATTTCCTCGGCCAGATAATGCGCGCCCGGCAACGGCCCGCCGTCGACCTGGTCGGCGATGGCGCGCCACAGGGCCAGCACATCGAAGTTCCGGCCCACCGCGCCGCGCTCGCCCCACAGCGCGCGCACCGGCATGCGCAGGCGCTCGCCGGCGGCTCGGCCCTGGCGGTCATGCTCCAGATCCACGGTGGCGGAAGCGCGGTAGTCCTCGCAGATGCCCGTGGCCCAGCCGGGCAGGCGCGCGACGCGCTCGTACTCGGCCATGGCCCGCGCGGAGAAATGCGCCAGCCCGCCGGGCCGCCCGCCCATGACCGAGCGCAGGTAGAACACCGGATCGCGCTCGATCATGGTCTCCGGCATGGGCGCGGGCTGGATCAGCCAGAACCAGTGGAAGTACGCCTGCGCGAAGGCGCGGGTGGTGTGCTCGTACATATCCAACGTGGGCGCGATGTCCAGCAGCATCAGGCGCGTGACGGCCGTCGGATGATCCAGCCCCAGCCGGTGCGCGACGCGCGCGCCACGGTCATGCGCCAGCACCTCGTAGCGTTCGTGCCCCAGCGCGCGCATCAGCGCCGCCATGTCCTGGGCCATGACGCGCTTGGAATGCGCGGCGTGGCCAGGCGCGGCCGGCGGCTTGTCGCTGTCGCCATAGCCGCGCAGATCGGCGGCCACGCAGGTGCGATGCCGCGTCAGTGTCGGCCACAGGCGATGCCAGATGGCGCTGGTCTGGGGATGGCCGTGCAAGAGCAACAGCGGCGGCCCGTCGCCGCCGACGCGGGCGGCGATGCGCACGCCATTGACGGCGTGCAGGCGGATCGGAAGGTCGAAGAAATCGCTATCGCTCATGGATCGTCCTGTGTCGTTTGCCCCCCGGGAAGACGCCCGCCGGCCTCGCGGACCGGACGTCCGCCTCATCCCGGCCCTGCGCCGCGCCCTCAGTCTTCGGCGCCCAGCAGCGGGCCGGCGCGCACGATGCCGCAGCGCTTGTGCGCGCGCATCACCACGGCCACATCGCTGTTGAGCACGCCTTCCAGTTCGCCCAGCCGGCGCGTCACCACGTCCCAGAGCTGCGGGCTGTCGCGGCACAGCACATGCCAGAACAGCTGCGATGCGCCGCTGGTGCCGAACAGGCAGCGCGTGTTCGGATCGCGCGCCAGGTGCGCGGCCAGCGCATTGACCGCCTGAGGCCGCACCTGCACGGAAATCACCGCCTCCACCGGAAAGCCCACCAGCGACGGCTCGACTTCCACGCGGAAGCTCAACGCGCGCCGGTCCACCAGGTTTTGCAGCATGCGGTGGGCGGTGGGCTCGCTGACGCCGACCTGCTCGGCCAGCTCGGCCAGGCTGGCGCGGCCGTCGCGCATCAGATGGCCGGCCAGGCGCTGCTCGGACTCCGTGAGCGCGGCGGGCGGATTGGACGGCGCAGGCTCGAGCGCGGCGCCAGCCTCGGCCAGGATGCGCCACTGGCCAGCGCGGCGGAAGGGCCGCAGCACCAGCCGCGCCTCGACATGCTCGACGCCGTCGATGGAAGGCAGCACCCGCGTCACCAAGTCCGGCATGTCGGCCTCGTCGGCCAGCGTCAGCTCGGCCATCAGGTCGGCCGAGCCGGCCAGCGTCACCGCCAGTTGGCAGCTGTCCAGCGCCGCCAGCCTTTCGGCCACGTCCGGCACCCGCCCGGAACGGCAACGCACCCAGGCATGCAGCACTACGCCGCGACCGGTGACCAGCGGGTCGGGCTCGGCGATGACGCGCAGCGCGTCCGCGTCCATCAGGCGCTTCAGGCGCCGGGCCACCGTGCGCTCGGCGATGCCCGTGGCCGCCCCCAGCTCGCGCCAGGACGCGCGGGGTTCGGCCTGCAGGGCCACCAGGCAGGCCAGATCGGTGTCATCGAGTGTTGGCATTAGGGGCTTACCCTTACTTGACGTGACCATATTCATTAATCTAACGTGGCGGAAATTACCAAATCATAAAAATTAGACGGTCTTTTTGACCAAAAATAAACACCTGATTGAGGACTTCATGAGCAGCCCCTCCACGACCCTGCACGCCAAGCAGGGGGCCGCCGCCGCGCCCGTGTCGCGCGCCCGCACCATCCTGGCCGGTAGTGTAGGCAATGCCGTCGAATGGTTCGACTGGACCATCTACGCATCCTTCGCCATCTTCTTCTCCAGCCAGTTCTTCCCCGAAGGCAACGAGACCACCGCGCTGCTGGCCTCGTTCGGCATCTTCGCGGTCGGCTTCTTCATGCGCCCGGTGGGCGGCTGGCTGCTGGGCATTTTCTCCGACCGCTACGGCCGCAAGGCCGCGCTGGGCCTGACCATCCTGATGATGGCCGGCGGCTCGCTGATCATCGCCGTCACTCCCACCTACGCCACCATCGGCCTGGCCGCCCCGCTGCTGCTGACCGCCGCGCGCCTGCTGCAAGGCCTGTCGCTGGGCGGAGAGTATGCCTCGGCCACGACCTTCCTGGCGGAAATGGCGCCGTCCAACCGCCGTGGTTTCTATTCCAGCTTCGTGTTCTTCAGCGCCGCCGTCGGCATCCTGGCCGCGTCCGCCGTGGGCTGGGCGCTGACGTCCACCCTGACCAAGCCCGAGATGGCCGCCTGGGGCTGGCGCATTCCGTTCCTGCTGGGCGCGCTGGGCGGCCTGGCCGGCCTGTGGATCCGCCGCTCCATCCCGGAGACCGAAGCCTTCTCGCACAGCAAGAAGGCCGGCGTGGAAAAGCAGCCGCTGCGCACCCTGCTGCGCGAGCATCCGGTGGAAGTGCTGCGCATCGTCGGCTTCTCCATCCTGACGACCTTCGCGTTCTACATCTTCGTGGCCTACGTGCCCACCTACGCCATCCGCCAGGTGCACGCCGATCCGAAGACCGCCTTCGCCGCCAACACCGTCGCGCTGATCGTCTTCATGCTGGTGCAGCCGCTGTTCGGCGCGCTGTCGGACCGCATCGGCCGCAAGCCGCAGCTGATCGTGTTCGCCGCCGGCTACCTGATCTTCTTCTACCCGCTGATGACCACGCTGGGCCCGTCCTTCGGCTCGATCCTGGCGGTGGAACTGTTCGGCCTGGTGCTCTACGCCATGTACACGTCCATCGCGCCGGCCATCATGTCCGAGCAGTTCCCCACCAGCGTGCGCGCCGTCGGCATCGGCACGCCCTACAACCTGGTCGTGGCGCTGCTGGGCGGCACCACGCCCTACCTGCTGACCTGGCTGCAAAGCCAGGGCATGGAACGCTGGTTCTTCTACTACGTGCTAGCCGGCGCCGTGATCACCCTGATCACCTTCATCCGCATGCCCGAGACGGTCGGCCAGAAGCTCCGCTAAGGCCCGCCCGACGCCGCCCTCCGCGCGGCGCGTCCCCGCGCTTTCCGGCACCGCCAGGTCCGGAAAGCCGTTTCATTTTCAGGAAGCCCCATGTCCGCACCCGATACCGCCCTGCACTTCCAAGACGCCCTCGGCATCGGCCGCGCCATCCGTCAGGGAACGCTGACGTCGCGCCAGGCCGCCACGCATTTCCTGGACCGCATCGAGCGCGCCGGCGCGCTCAACGCGTACAGCGTGGTCACGGCCGAGCGCGCGCTGGCGCAGGCGGACGCCGCCGACCGGCTGCTGGCCGCCGGCATCGTGCTGGGCCCGCTGCACGGCGTGCCGGTGGCGGTGAAGGACAGCGTGCAATGGGAAGGCACCGAAGCCACGCTGGGCTCGCAGGCGCGCGCCGGCCAGATCAGCGCCGGCACCGCCCAGGCGCTGCGCGCGCTGGCCGCGCACGGCATGGTGATCCTGGGCAAGACGCGCATGACCGAATTCGCGTTCGGGCTGTCCGGCCAGAACGGCACGCAAGGCACCGCACGCAACCCCTGGGACGCCGTTCAGGCCCGCGCGCCGGGCGGCTCGTCCAGCGGCGCGGCCGTGGCCGTGGCCGCGGGGCTGGCGCCGATCGCGCTGGGCGGCGACACCGGCGGCTCCGTGCGCGCGCCGGCGGCGCTGAACGGCCTGGTCGGCTACAAGCCGTCGACCGGCCTGATCAGCCGCGCCGGCAGCCTGCCGCTGTCGGACACGCTGGACGTGCTCGGCCCCATCGCCCGCAATGTCGCCGACGCGCGCGCGCTGGCCGTGCTGCTGTCCGGCCCCGACGTCGACGACGCCGCCACGCTGGCGCTGCCCCCGGGCTGCGTGACCGCGCTGCGCCATCTCGAAACGCGCGCCCCCGGCCCGCTGGCCGTGCTGGCGCCGGAGGCCTGGCCCGCCGCGCTGGGCGAGGCCAGCCTCGCGCTGTGGCGCCACACGCTGGACCAGCTGGCCGCCGCCGGCCACACGCCCCAAACCTGGACGCCCCCGCCCGGCCTGTCCTTCGACCGCATGGCCGAGGACAACTCGCTGGTGCTGGCCTACGAGGCCTACCGCTACTACGGCGCGCTGGCCGAAGACCCCGCCCAACCGCTCTGGACCGTGGTGCGCTCGCGCATCGCGGCCGGCGGCCGCATCCGCCAGGCCGACTACGAGGCCGCCCTGCAACGCCGCGACGCCGACATAGCCGCCTACGCCCGCGCCATGCAGGGCCACGACGCGCTGCTCATGCCCGCCTGCGACCAGGCCGCTCAACCGCTGGACGCCGCCGACCTGCGCCACGCCGGCCTGGGCAAGCTGCTGCGCCCGGCCAACTTTCTGGGCGCTGCGGCGATTTCGCTGCCTGCGGGGTTTGATGGGGAGGGGATGCCGATCGGGGTGCAGCTGCTGGCGCCGGCGGGGGAGGATGCAGCGTTGATGGATTGCGCGGCGGCGGTGGAGGGGGTGTTGGGGGTGGAGGTCAGGCGGCCGGAGGTGGGGGCTTGGGGGTTGTAGGGACCAGGGAGGGCAGGCGGCGAGGTTGTGGTGTTTGGGCGACTGCGAACTTGCCGCTCAAGGTGGCGCTGGATTCGGTTTTTTTCAACACTGCCTGTACGGCAGAGAACCCACGCCGCGCTGGCAAGCGCCCCTGTGGCCCTTCTAAGCTGCCTGTACGGCAGCGAACGATGCGAATAGCCATGCCGGCATGTTGCCGATTTTCTAAGCTGCCTGGAACCTTCACGCGCGCGCGAAGAACCCCGGCAGGATTTTCTAAGCTGCCTGTGCGGCAGCGAACGGAAATCTACGGCGGCCGCGAATACGGCGACTTTTCTAAGCTGCTTGTGCGGCAGCGAACCCGGCATCGTGTAGATTGCACATCATCGTGTATTTCTAAGCTGCCTGTACGGCAGCGAACAGTTGCAGGCGGCCAAGACTCCTCAGCAAGCTTTTCTAAGCTGCCTGTGCGGCAGCGAACCGTGAGCGATTGAAGCCCGAAGGGGCGAGACTTTTCTAAGCTGCCTGTGCGGCAGCGAACAAGAAGCCAACGCAGGCCCAACAGCGACGCTTTTTCTAAGCTGCCTGTGCGGCAGCGAACGAGCAGCCGGCCGCCTGTGCGATCTCCTTCATTTTCTAAGCTGCCTGTGCGGCAGCGAACCCTACGGCTGGCTGTACATGGAGAGCCGAGAATTTCTAAGCTGCCTGTGCGGCAGCGAACGGCGTTCTGGTTCAGCGTGCGCGTGGGCTCTTTTTCTAAGCTGCCTGTGCGGCAGCGAACACCGTCATGGTGTCGATGATGTGGGTTGCGATTTTCTAAGCTGCCTGTGCGGCAGCGAACCGCATCCCGAATCCTGAAAGAAGCGGCAGCACTTTCTAAGCTGCCTGTGCGGCAGCGAACTTGCGGCCGGTCGTGATCGGCGCTCGCGGCTTTTTCTAAGCTGCCTGTGCGGCAGCGAACCGCGTTCTGGTTCAGCGTGCGCGTGGGCTCCTTTTCTAAGCTGCCTGTGCGGCAGCGAACCTTGCCCTTGAGGCGCACGCCGAAGTAGGCCATTTCTAAGCTGCCTGTGCGGCAGCGAACATCGCTGGCCTGTGGGACCGCTGGCGCGATGATTTCTAAGCTGCCTGTGCGGCAGCGAACGCCAGCATGTCCCAGAAGCGCTTTTGCTCGGCTTTCTAAGCTGCCTGTGCGGCAGCGAACACAAAGTTGCATTACTACCGAACTCAAGCTGATTTCTAAGCTGCCTGTGCGGCAGCGAACACTCGCCAGCAATACGGCAACATGCTGTCGCTTTTCTAAGCTGCCTGTGCGGCAGCGAACCCCATGACCAGCATCGCACGGGAGCTGCTGGATTTCTAAGCTGCCTGTGCGGCAGCGAACATGCCGCTCGTCTTGAGACGCTGCTCGATAACTTTCTAAGCTGCCTGTGCGGCAGCGAACGATTGCAGCCTCTCAGCAGCAGGAGGGGTGATTTTCTAAGCTGCCTGTGCGGCAGCGAACTTGCGACATAGGCCAACCCGAAAATAGGCGTTTTTCTAAGCTGCCTGTGCGGCAGCGAACCTCCCCGGCTACAGAGCTGGCCTGGGGCGCGGCTTTCTAAGCTGCCTGTGCGGCAGCGAACTGATCGACGCATCACGCTTGCCGGATTGGTTCTTTCTAAGCTGCCTGTGCGGCAGCGAACGTCCGGGCCCAGCCTGACGAGCTGGCCGTTTTTTTCTAAGCTGCCTGTGCGGCAGCGAACTCGAGAAGGCTTGGCGCGGCCGCGCTGTCGATTTTCTAAGCTGCCTGTGCGGCAGCGAACGCGTTCATCACGACGCAGAGCGATGGTGTTCCTTTCTAAGCTGCCTGTGCGGCAGCGAACCTCTCGGTATTCCACGTCATTTCCTTTCTGCTTTTCTAAGCTGCCTGTGCGGCAGCGAACACCGAAGACGCGCAACTCAGTGCAGACGGATTTTTCTAAGCTGCCTGTGCGGCAGCGAACGCCGACGCGGTCGTCGGTGGCCCACGCCATGCTTTCTAAGCTGCCTGTGCGGCAGCGAACGCTGCGTGCGACTCCGGTCCCCGTGTCGCTTCTTTCTAAGCTGCCTGTGCGGCAGCGAACATTGCACAGGCGAGCTGCTGGGCTCCCACGGTTTTCTAAGCTGCCTGTGCGGCAGCGAACGCATTGAAGGAATGCCGTTTTCGTTCGTCAACTTTTCTAAGCTGCCTGTGCGGCAGCGAACCAGGATGACCTTTTTGCCGTACTGCACGTACATTTCTAAGCTGCCTGTGCGGCAGCGAACGTATCCGGATGCGCCACCGCCCGATCCGTACATTTTCTAAGCTGCCTGTGCGGCAGCGAACTGGCGTTCTGCGCGCTTGGCGTGCGCTGGTATTTTCTAAGCTGCCTGTGCGGCAGCGAACGGTGGATCCGGCCTTCGCTGCCGGCCGGATGCATTTCTAAGCTGCCTGTGCGGCAGCGAACGTGCCCAAGCATGGAGCGCGGCATGACTCAACTTTCTAAGCTGCCTGTGCGGCAGCGAACGAGTTGCCGCGCCTGCTTGAGCTTGCATGCAATTTCTAAGCTGCCTGTGCGGCAGCGAACGATGATCCAGCGGTGGAGAAGCGCCAGGAAAATTTCTAAGCTGCCTGTGCGGCAGCGAACCTGGATGGCCGCTTCGTGCTGGCCTACCTGGATTTCTAAGCTGCCTGTGCGGCAGCGAACTATGGCCAAAAACCACTAACCCATTGATTTTTAAAGAAACAACGTTCAAAACCTCACCAACACCCAAATTCCGGGCACATTCCTAACCCATTGATTTTTCAGACCTTCCAATCGCGCCCAAAAAAAGGGTTCAAAACCACGGCACCGTACCGCCCTGGCTCAAGCCATAGGAATTGAACCCTTTACCAGCCCCGCCCTCCTCCCCGCGCTCCTGAGCAATGAACAGGCAGAACGGCTGCCTGGTGCTGGCGCTGTTCAGACGGACGAAGGGCAATTCGACCTGACGCTCGACGCTATCGGGAATGGCTGCGGCTGCCTGGTCCGCCGTTTCTCCCTTGCGACGCATGCGGCGACGGCGCAGGCGTTCCGCGCTGGTCTTGAACTGACGGCGCTGCACCACGTAGCGCGGCGCGTCGGATGGCGCAGGTGCCAAGTCAGTCAGCCGAACGTGATCCCGCATGCCCTGCAGCCATGCCAAGGCCATCAGGTCCTGAAGCGCATCGGGATCGCCGTGCAACCTCAGCACCGAGCCCATGGTGCGCGGCCGCAATCGGTATTGGGGAAAGCTGACCCCGATGCTTGCCGATTGCAGCTGCACCAAGGCCCGATGCAGCTTGGCCACCAACGCCCCCAGCAGATGCGCGTGGCTGAACTCCGGATCGGGCAGCAAGGTGATGTCTATATAGTGGGTCGTCATGGCGGTCAGCTCGCGTCGCCGAACACGCCGCCGCGGATCAAGACCGCCATCACGAAATGCTGTTGCTCGGTCGGCGGCGCCTTGTCCTTGAGCAGCCAGTCGTCCAGCAGGGTATAGAAGTCCTGCTTCTGCTTGGGCTGGCGATAGGCCTTACCTTGCGTGGTGACCGAACCGTAGGGTTCCACAGCGATTGGCCCCAGATCGTGCGCGCCTTCGTACCAGGTATCGATAGTGCGCAAGGCATTGCCGATCTTCTGGGAATGGATGGCGGCGATCTCCTGACCTTTCTCGCCGATCTGGTAGAGCGTCTTGCTCTTGTCGCCGCGTCCGCGATCCAGGATCAGTTCCTGGGACGGAAACACCTCCTGCCCCGCACCCACCCGCAAGAACGCCGTGACCTGCAGCAGCACATGACCGCCTGCCAAACCCTCAGCGATCACAGAACCCAATGACTTCACCTCATCACTCAACGCATCAAGCGCGCGCAGATTCTGCGCCAGGGCATCGAAGCGCCATTGCTGGTCAGCCTTGCCGTCCTTGAGCCGCGCCACATCCACGCGCACATGTTCCGCACCGACCCGGTTGCGCCACAGGAAGCGGCCATTGGCCAGGTTGGCCGCATAGCGGTTGGCCAATTCGGCATAGCCGTGCTCCGCGACGTAGGACTGCACGGTCTGCAAGAGTTTCGCCTGATATTCCGCGCTGTTGCATGCGGACGGCGTGCCCGTGCCGGGCAGCACGCGCAGCGTGAATTGCACCTTGAGCGTGTCGGCATCCGCAGGCAGGGTCGCCACGTCCACGGTTTGCAGGTTGGGGTTCTCTATCGCGGCGTCGAGCTTGGCGGGATCCTGGTCCTTGGCCTTGAGGCGGTTGGAGATGGTGCCGCGCACGGATTTCTCGCGCAGCCGAACGGGCGGCCACGATGCGGATTTCGCCAGATCCTCCCAGTTGCCAGCATGGAAGACGGCATCGGAGGGATCCAGCTTGCGTTCAAAGGCCAGTACGGAGGCGGTCTTGAGTGCGTTCGACATGATGATTCAATCCTTGTAAATGGCGTATTCAAATCAACGGGACGAGCGGCGACGCTCAGGAATAGGGATAGATCTCGTCGTCATCTTCCTGCCCGGTCTCATCCGTGACGGGAAGCTGCGACGGATCCGGCGCATAGTCGTTGCGGCAGCGATACAGGCCCAGGGCTTCGTCGGTCTCGGCGCGCCAGAGCAACTGGTCCAGGTGCGTGAGCCGGTGCGGGCTGATCCATTCGCCCATGGAATAGACCGATTCGACGAAGCGCAACGGTGTCGCGGCATCTCGGGCGTTCAGGACAGAACCTGCTTCGTGCAACGGCGATAGCGCGGCATAGCCGACCGGTATCGGCACGATCCAGCCGCTGCCGGCGCCGCGCCAGGGATCCGCCCAGCGCTGTTTGCCATCGGTTGGCGCGGGTTCGCCGTCCTGGAGTGGTACCGGCTCATGGTTGAAGCGCGAGGCATGGAGCCAGGCGTCCAGCAGGGACGTCTGCGGATCGCGCTCGCGGAGACGATGCAACCGGTCAGCCAGCAGATCATCACGTCCAACCAGCGCGAAGCCGGGCAACCACTGCCGACGCCATTGGCGGAACTGCCTATCGCGCTCCTGTGGGTCGTCTGCCAGGACTGCCAGCCAAGGACGCACGCGCCGGCCAGGTGCGGGACGGGAAGGCAACAGGCTGCCGCCGGCGACACGCATTTGCGCCAGCACGTCGCCTGCCGTATTCGCCCATTTCTGTGTGTCGGTTTCGTTGCCCCGCAGCAGCTTCGGCACCGTATCGGTGGTGCGTATTTCCGAAACGCTAAAGACCAGCGAAATGTCCAGATGAATGCGGCCTTCTTCGACGATGGCTGCCGTGCTTCCGTCCTTGTCCACGGGATTGCGGGTCAAGTTGAAGCTACGCACGTAGCCTTGCGTCGTCTGCTCCTGGTGATGGTGGCAGATCACGCCAACGCCGTGCAGCCGCAGCGGGACTTTGGCCTTGGCCAGATTGCGTTCCAGCGCCCACATCAGGCCGGTGAAGGCGGTGATGGAGGGAAAGCCGTGCGTCAGCGGGCTGGAGATGGCGTTGGCGTTTTGGATGCGTAGGTGGGGAAATACCAGAAGTGCTTCAGAGGAGAAGAGAGCATTCACCATGCATCCCCCCGCCCTGCCGTAGGCGAATCACCGTCTTGACGCGAAATGCGATCAGACGCATCCAGCTGCCTGCGCAGTTCACGAAGCTGCTGAACGAATCCATCTTCGTCGGCAAGCAGTTCTTTTTTCCACTGCCGCGCCTCTACGTCTCCAACTGGCAATTGCGCAGACAAATAGCGATTTAGCCAGTTCGCAAAACGGCGGCCAATCTCATTGGGCCAAGTCATAAGCAGCCATTCTCGAGCGAACTTCGACTCTTCAGGCAACTCCCCCCGCAATGGGTCCAGCCACAACTGTTCTTCTCGGGCCAGCTTCTGGAATCGTTCGGCATCGCGCGTCCAACCCGCAGGAAATGTCTGCAAGAACTCACCCGCCATCGTCACAATTTCATCCACCACAACATCGATGTAGGCATCTCGACGTTGGCGCGTCTGCAAGTTGGGCGCAGGCTCTGTAGCAAGAAACGCGCGCAGGTCGCGAATTGCCCTGCGGACTTCCGGACGAACGATATAGAGCTTTTCAAATACCGATTCGACGTGAGCGGGTTGCCAGAGCTTCGTGCGGCTCCACATCGGTGGCAACGAGGCGAGCAGATAGTTCACTCCGCCGCGCTCGCTATTCAGCTGCGAAATGTTCTGAGGCTTGGTGCCACCGAGCTTCTGTGCGGCCAGCCCCGGATAGTCCCGAAACACGCCATCATGGGGCTTTCGCTCTCGCCGCGCCTGACGCGCGGCCTTGTTGACCTCACCAAAACGATCCTCCTGAATTTGAGCGTACAACTCATGGACAAGAGATGTGGCGTGCAGGGGCGCCAGCAGCACATAGTCGTCATCTGTGCACGGATCGTCGGCAGCAAGCCAATACACCTGCTTGGCTCGCGTATGCGAACTGGGAGCGCCGGCACGTGGCTGTGTGAGCCCTACGAATGCATCACTCAAGCTTTGAGCTTGAGCCGGGTTGTCGTGCAAGGCTAGGCGTGCGGCCTCATCGTTCGTCAGCAATGCGGTCAGCAAGCTAATACCATCGACTTCAAGCTTCAGCAGCTTGTACACATCGAGCGCCGCGGCATTGCCGACCACATCACCCACGAAGGACTGCCCCAACACATGGCTGCCCAGTTCCTTCAACGGAGGCAGGCCGCGAGGGTCCACATAAAGATTGGTACCTCGAGCGTCAGGGTGTACTGGCTTGAGGGAATGGGTCACTGCCTGGATTTGTTCGACACGTTTGGCTGCGCTGAGCAACCATGTGTCACGCGCATACGCCGCAATGATCTCTTCGCGTTGAGAGTCATCGGGGCCTAGCTTTTCGAGCTTGGACTGCAATCGCTCCAGCAAGAATTGGTCGATTGCGGCACGAAAGCGTTCCTTGCGCCTTGTTACATGAACATCGGACATGGGGAATACCTTTCACGCAAAAAAGGAGATAATTTCCCAGTCAGCAATAGCCGACTGGGAATGATGGATTACGGCGTTTCAGCCGTCACAGCTCTTCTGAGCGCGTGATTGCTTGTCACGATTCCTCCTTCTCTTTGGTTGGTGCCTCGACAGCACGTTGTTGACATGTCGTGACGCAGGTCTGAACTGCGTCACGACATCTTAAAATTTAACCAGTCAGCGTAGCTGCGCAGCGGCAAAAAATTAATATGAATAATTCATCGTAGCTTGAAAGGGTGGTATCGTGCAAGCCTCTGTCGCAAGACAGCTCAGAAAAGTCACCGTAGTTGCACGGCGGCTATTCTTCTCTGCTGAACAAGCAGCTTGAATTTGTTGGAAACGTCGTCCATCACGCAAATTGCTGGTATTTCGCCCAAGCGCGTCCCGTCCGTACGTTAGACAAGATACTCATCAAAGATCTATTTGCCCGGCGCCCCTCGCTTGCCTACCAACGGCAGATATCTCGAGTGCCTACGGTCAATACGTATTCACGATGTGAGTACGCAACCGTACCGTTGACCTTGCTTTCTGACGGGCGTTACACAAGCGCGAGCACCACATCAAAGCTCCCGAAACGTTCCACACGCGGTGACTTGTGCACCTTCGACAACGCGCCACATCTTCTCCGCGCGCCACGCGAGAACCTTGAGGGAGTCCCGCTATGTTGAGTGACCGCCTGAAATCCCGCCTGACCAAAGACCGACCAATGACCCCGATCACGCTGCGCATTCCGGTGGACGTGGTCGAATCGATGAAGACCATCGCGCCGCAACGCGGTTTTTCCGGATACCAGGCCCTGCTCAAGTCATACCTCAGCGAAGGCTTGCGCCGTGACGAGCAGCAGTTCGCTTCCGCCTCGCACGCCCGGCTGGTTGAAGCACTCAAGCGCCATGGCGTTTCCCCTACGCTGATCGAGCAGGCCGAACGCGAAGCGGCCGACGCCTGACGCGAGCGGTGTCTACGCACCGCCTCGCGCGGGCCCGCCCGCACTGTCGCCTTCATCATTTCGCCTTGAATCCCAGACACTCGTGATACCACCAGCCCTGCCCTGCGTTGTCGGGCAGGCTGGCGATGGCGTATCGCTGCGCGCAGTCCGGTAGCGACTGCCCCAATTCCTGCGCCAGCGTCATCAAATCCTCCAGCAAGCTGCCTCGCAGCCACGGTGTGACGCAGCCAACCGCGATGCTCTCCAACGGCACCGAATGCCGCTGGAACGCATCGACCGGCACGTGCAGGGGTTTCCTGCGATCCCGCTCATCGACCACGCGATGCAGCAACAACCGCTCTTCCTCATCGTCAGGCAGCAGCGCGACATCCACGCGCGGCGCCGGATCATGGCGAAAGCGCTGGAACTGCGGCAACAGACCCGTCAGCCAGAGGTTCTCGCTGCTGGCCCAATGCAGGCTGGCCGAACGCTGCACGGACGGCGCGTTTGGATTGTCCGTGGCGGGAGGCAGCATCGCTTCGTGCATGCGCGCATGTTCCAGATCGACCAGATTGCGAGTGGGGCGCAGCCCTTCCTTGACGACGGAGATGCGCGCGCGCGCATCAACCGGCCAGATGACCGCGCCGGCGGTTTCCCGAGCCAGCAACGATTGCAGTTGATGCGACTTCAAATGGAAGTAACGCTCCATGCCCGTCTTGCCGCCGGTCTCATCCATTTCAAAACCTGGCTTGCAAAAGGCGGCCTTGCCCGACGGCCTTTCGTAGGCTCGCAGATTGCTGTCCAGCACCCGCATGTTCACCCCGCCCGCCTTGCCCGGCCGATGCCGTCGCACCCGCCCGGCCAGCTGAATAAGCGATCGCATCGACGAGGGTTCGACCACGGCCCAGTCGTAGTCATGGTCACGCCCCACTTCCGTGACCGGCGAACCCAGGACGATGAACAGATGATGAGATTCCGGGCTGGCATCCATCAGGGCGCGTATCGACGGCTGTCGGAAGACCGGATCGATCCCATCCGTGGCGCGGCGGTCAAGCACGGTGTCTAGCTGCCGCTCGATGCTGGAGCGCGCCAACAAGGGAAACTGCGAGTGATAGACGCACATATGCACGCGCACGCCGGGCGCGGGCGCGCCTTGGGCATACATGGCCAGCGCCACATCGAACAACGGATCGATATTCGCCATGCGGACCAGGCCGAAGCTCACGCGCTTGCCGCTGGCGGGATCGACGCCATGGTTGTGGGGCTGCTGATGCAGTTCCCAGGCCTGCGCCAACACATAGCGGGCGAAGTCGCGGCGGCGATCGGCTTCGTTCATTCCGCTCCATTCGGTTGGCAGCGCCACAATGGCGGCCAGCCGGCGCGGCTCGGCCTGGGCGAGCTGGGCCACGCGCTTTTCCACGAAGCGTTCATGGCAGGCGCGAAAACCCTGCGCGTCGGCGCAATCCTGCTCCTGCTGCTGAAACTCGTCCATCCACAGGCAGCAGATGGCGGCGGACTCGCCGGGCCGCTCGCCACGATGACGCTGATACACCTCGCGTCCGGCGCGATAGGCCAGGAACAGTCCCTCGACCAGCGCCGGCGGCAAGGTGGCCGAGGACAGCAACACGCGCGCGCCCAGCAATCCCGCCCAATGCACCAGCCGCGTCAACGCGGGCAGGTCGGCCATGTCGAAATCGTCCGGTTCGTCCAGCACCAGGTCGCTGGTCATGAGCCGCAGCATGGGCGCGATCTGGCGGCCGCCGCGCAGGCTCTCGGTGGCGGGCGTCAGGTGGTCCACGGTGCAGGCCAGCACGGGCGCGGCAATCAGCGAGCGAACCTGGGCATCGTCGGTCAGACGTTGCAGCAGCGGATGCCGGTCGTCGCCTTCGAACAGAACTTGCCCGCCTTCGTCGAGCAGCGCCTGGCGCGAGGCCGAGCCCGTCGCCTCGGCCCGGGCTTCCCAGTATTCGAACAAGGCGCTGCTGGCGGCGCCGCCGACCTTGATGGCCAGCTGCTCATCGCCCAGGCCCAGATCCCTCTGAAACACGCGCCCTGTCTGCAAGGTCAGTGTGCGCAAGCCAATGGCGAATGCGCAGCGCATGCCCACGCCAGGGTCGGCCAAGGCATTCATGATGCGGGCATTGCCCAGCGTCTTGCCGCAGCCGGTCGACGCCATGTTGACGATGAACGCACCCTGGCGCTGCGCGCGCTCACGCACGCCGGCGGCCAGGTCGGCCGCCTTGTCCTGCCATTGGAATCGTGGATTGGAATTGCGCTTTTTCAGGCCACGGTGATTTTGCAAGGCGGGCAGGCTGCGCGTCAGCGTGGGCAGCGAACGCGCCACCAATGTGGCATGGGCCTGCACGCCGAGCAGGTGTTCGTCCAGCGTCTGGTTGAACAGGACCTTCCCAGCTGGCGCATCATGGTTTCTGCTCGTATTGGCGTACAGCGGATAACTCGCATTGCGGTAGGGCTTGCGCTGCGCTTCGTCCTCGATGCTCGAGTAGTAATGATCGGCCAGCATCAGGCACATGCGCGAGACGTGTATCGCGAATGGGTCTGTCATTGCCGCGTCCCAGTCCGACGGCCGCGGCAGCTCCAGCAGTTTGCGTGCATAGCGTGCGGCCTGCTTGCGCCATGCGAGCGTGCCAACAGGCAGCCCCAGCGGGAAATGCCAGTGGGCGTGCACGCTGGAAATAGGTGCATCCTCGCGAGGTTCATTCCAATCGGCGCTGATGCGCTGCAACAGCCCGTGCAGCTCGGCAGCGTTCACGAACCGGGGATGGGCGCCAAAGCGCCGCCAGCGATACTGCGGTTGATCGATATCCTCGCCGATGCTGCCGCTGTCCTGCGATACCGGCTTGCATGGCAGACGATGGTGCGTCAGCACCAGCCAGGCCACGGCCTGAGCCAACGGCGGCAACGAGGCGAAAGGCAGGCATTCTCCAGCCTGCGGCTCGTCAATACCGTCGCGCAACAGGCGGCCTCCTTCGGTATCCAGCCATTGCCTCTCGAAAGCCTGTGCTTGCGCGTCCGCATCGGCGCTAGCGGCCAGCCGACGCAGCCAACCCGCATCGTCGTCATCGCCCACAAAGGCCTGGAACAGGCGCACCGACACCCATTCATGACGATAGTGATTGCGCTCCCGCAAGCCAGGCTGCTTGAGGCGATCCTGGAACGCCTGCGTCGCTTTCCCCAAATCGTGCATCAGGGCGGCTAGCGCGGTCAGCGCCGTCATCAGCGGCAAATGATGCCAGTGGCTTTCGTCTTCGACACGCAGCACATCGCTGGCTGTGGTGTTGGTGGGGACGGCGCCCACGGCGTTGAACTGACGCGCATCGCCGACGATCCACAGCAGTTCGCTATGGTCGCGGCCGCGTATCCAATGGCAGGCCACGGCAGTGTTCTTGCGCGCGCGCTGGCGCAGCAGCCGGCGCACGGCGTCCAGGCCGGCCTGGGTAATGGGCGTCTGCCAGGTACGGTCTCCGCGCCGCTCGGCATACTGATCCAGGATGCGGCGCGTCTCGGTCAGCGCGCGCTTGGAGCATTGGGACACGAAAAGCACGTTCATGGCCGGGATTCCACATTATCCGCCGGGGCCGCCAGGCGCGATGTTTCCAACGCGATGCGCTTGAGCGTGTCGATGACGAAGTCCAGGGCCTCGTTGCGCGTCAGCGCTTCGATGCATTGCCGACGGAACTGTTGTTCGTCGTCGCCGCGCATGGCCGACAGAAAGGCTTGCGGCAATATCACGGCGTCCTTGATCAGGTCCGCGGCATCAAACACCAGACCACCACGACGCGTCTTGCCGTGCAGGACGGCCAGGCCATGCGGCAGACCCAGCACCCAGGTGGCGGTTGCGCCCAGACCATATGCCAGGTAGTTGCCATGGTCTAGATAACGGTTGGCGATATCCGTGCCGCTACCACGCTTGGCCCTGGTGAAGTCGCCGTAGCCCACCGTATCGACGGCAAGCTTGAACAGTGATTTAGTCAGCTGCGCTTCGCCGACCAGCAACGCGGTGACGTCCGGCGCATTGTCGATCTGCGTACCGGCTTGCCGCAGCAGCGCCGTCAGACGTTCGCCGTCCACCTCGAAACCGGACTCGCGCGTGGCGCGCGTGGTCCATGCGGCGTGCAGGCACTGCAGCCGCGCAGCCTGTAATTGCTTGGCGGCATGCAAGCGCAGCCCGTCGTCGAACCAGAACCGGACCCAGGCCTGCAAGTATTCCGTCGGCCGATATTCGCTTTGCGGTGCGAACCAGGCCACCTCGACATCCAGCTCGTTGACGCTGAACAGCGGCGTGCCTCCGCCGCCGCAAAAACCGACCAGCACGCCTGCCTTGGCCAACTCGCGCATCGCCGCCTGCGTGACGGACGTGCCCGTCCCGAGCAGGATGCTGGTGGTATTGGCAATGGGAATGTTCCAGTACAGCTGTTTCTTGCCCGTATCCGTCACATACTCGACGCGGCCGCCATTGATCAACACCCGGCAATGTTCCAGGTAATAGATGTTGGCGCGCTTGGAATGCAGAATGCTCTTGAGATCGGCGGCGCGTATCGCTTCCATGCTTTCCCCGTTGCAGATTCGGACGAGGGCCAGTCAAACAGATTCCGTCGCACAGCGTCAAGGCATCGATCATGGGAAGAATCTGAAAAACATCTTGAACGCCGAACGGATGCCGATGGCTTGATTTCCATCACTACGGGCTGGGCATGCTCTGCATGGATCGCGAGCGGAGAGTCCCATTCCACACAAACGACAAAAAATCTCGAACAACAAAAAACCCCGACACCGTTACCAATGTCGGGGCTTTGCCGGACAGCCGCGCTGTCCGATGCAAGCAAGCAGCGCTTAAACCGCCTTCTTCAGTTCCTGCACCTTGTCCGTGGCTTCCCACGAGAATTCCGGCTCGGAACGGCCGAAGTGGCCGTAGGCGGCGGTCTTGGTGTAGATCGGGCGCAGCAGGTCCAGCATGTTGACGATGCCCTTCGGACGCAGGTCGAAGTGCTCGCGCACCAGCTTGGCGATCTGGTCGTCGGGGATGACGCCGGTGCCTTCGGTGTAGACGGTGATGTTGATGGGCTCGGCCACGCCGATGGCGTAGCTGACCTGCACCTGGCACTGGCGCGCCAGGCCGGCGGCCACGATGTTCTTGGCCACGTAGCGGGCCGCGTAGGCGGCCGAGCGGTCGACCTTGGACGGATCCTTGCCCGAGAACGCGCCGCCGCCGTGCGGGCATGCGCCGCCGTAGGTGTCGACGATGATCTTGCGGCCGGTCAGGCCGCAATCGCCTTGCGGGCCGCCGATGACGAAGCGGCCGGTCGGGTTGACCAGGAACTTGGTCTGGGGCGTGATCAGGCCTTCGGGGAAGCTGGGCTTGATGATGTCTTCGATGACGGCTTCACGGATCGCGGCTTGCGAGATCTCGGGCGCGTGCTGGGTCGACAGCACCACGGTGTCGACTTCCACCGGACGGCCGTTGACGTAGCGGAAGGTCACTTGCGACTTGGCGTCCGGGCGCAGCCACGGCAGGCGGCCGTCCTTGCGCAGCTCGCTCTGGCGCTGCACCAGGCGGTGCGAGTACCAGATCGGCGCGGGCATCAGGTCGGGGGTTTCGTCGCAGGCGTAGCCGAACATCAGGCCCTGGTCGCCGGCGCCCTGGTTCAGGTAGTCCTCGGAGCTGCGGTCCACGCCCTGGGCGATGTCGGGCGACTGCTTGTCGTAGGCGACCAGCACCGCGCAACCCTTGTAGTCGATGCCGTACTCGGTGTTGTCGTAGCCGATGCGGCGGATCGTGTCGCGCGCGACCTGGATGTAGTCGACGTTGGCGGTGGTGGTGATCTCACCGGCCAGCACGACCAGGCCGGTGTTGCACAGCGTCTCGGCCGCCACGCGGGCGTTGGGGTCCTGCGTGAAGATGGCGTCCAGGATCGAATCGGAGATCTGGTCGGCTACCTTGTCGGGATGCCCTTCAGAGACGGACTCGGAAGTGAAGAGGAAGTCGTTGTTGGCCACAGATGCGTCCTTTGCTGCCCGCTTGACGCAGGCGTTGGTTCACAAGGCGCGTAGCACCCCGGACTGCATGGCATGACGCTATCTGGGCGCGACGCTTTAGCGGATTTGGCAGGCGCCGCGCAATGCGCATGGCCCCTGTCGTCGCCCCGCAAGTTGTCGGTTAACTCGGCGACCAGTCGATTTTAAGCGAAAATGCGGGTCTGATGCTTTGCCGGGGGTCCGACCCGATCTTCCGAGCACCGGCACGACCATGCCCGACCTTATCCCTTTGCCGCATGCTTCTCGCCCTCTTCCGCCTGTTCGCCTCCCTGCCCCTGCCGGCCGCGCATGCGCTCGGCCGCCTGGCCGGACGGCTGGTCTATGCCTGCCCGGGCAAGTACCGGCGCCGGCTGCAGGCCAATGCCGCCCAGGCGGGCTACCCCGATCCGGCCTTCGCCCGGCGGGCCGCGGCCCAGGCCGGCGCCATGATCCTGGAAATGCCCCGGGTATGGTTCCGCAATGAGCAGAGCCTGGCCCAGGTGGTGTCGGACGACAACGAGGTGGTGGCGGCCGCGCGCGCCGAGAACCGCGGCATCCTGTTCCTGACGCCGCACCTGGGCTGTTTCGAGATCACCGCCCGCTACCTGGCGCGGCTGATGCCCATGACCGTGATGTTCCGTCCGCCGCGCAAGGACATCCTGGCGCCGCTGCTCGAAACGGCGCGCAACAGTTCGGCGGTCAACGCCGTGCCCGCGACCATGCAAGGCGTGCGGGAATTCGTGCGCGCGCTGCGCCGTGGCGAATCGGTGGGCATGCTGCCCGACCAGGCGCCCGGCGTGGGCGACGGCGTCTGGGCGCCCTTCTTCGGACGCATGGCCTACACCATGACGCTGCCGGGCAAGCTGGCCACGCAAACGGGCGTGCCCATCATCCTGACCGCGGGCGAGCGCCTGCCGGGCGGCCGTGGCTGGCGCATCCACTATGTGCGCGTGCCCGAGCCGCTGCCGGCCGAGCCCGAAGCCCAGGCCGCGCTGCTGAACGCCGCCATGGAAACGCTGATCCGGCGCTGCCCCGAGCAATATCTGTGGAGCTACAACCGCTACAAGACGCCGCGCGGGGCGCCGCCGGCCCCGCAGGCCGACGCGACCCCGACCGCCGGCTGAGCCGGAACGCCGCTCCGCCGTCCCGGCAATTCATTCTTCCGCCATGAGCAATCCCAAGAAAACACGCACGCTCGTTACCCTGATGAAATGGTTCGGCCGCATGCGGCCGTCCACCCGGCTGCGCGTCGGCGCGGCGCTCGGCTGGCTGGCCCTGAAGCTGGCGAAGTCGCGCGTGCGCATCGTGCGCAAGAATCTTGAGCTGTGCTTTCCCGACCAGCCCGAGGCGGTGCGCGAGCGCTGGGTCGCCGAGCATTTCCGCGCGCTGGCGCAGTCGATCGTGGACCGAGGCGTGCTCTGGTACGGCACGCCCGAGGCGGTGCGCGAGCTGGTCACCGAAAGCGGCTCCGAACGCATCAACGACCTGACCGCGCAGGGCCGTTCCGTCATCCTGCTGGCGCCGCACTTCATCGGCCTGGACGCCGCCGCCACGCGACTGACCATGGAGGTGCCCAGCGCCGCCACCATGTACACGCCGCAGAGCGACCCGCACATCGACGCGCTGGTCGCCGCCGGCCGCGCCCGCTTCAACGAGGTCTTCCTGGTCAGCCGCAAGGATGGCGTGCGCGACCTGGTGCGCCATCTGCGCGCGCCGCGCCCGGTCTATTACCTGCCCGACATGGACTTCGGCCGCCAGGGCGCGGTGTTCGTGCCCTTCTTCGGCGTGCAGGCCGCCACGCTGCTGGCCACGGCCCAGTTGGCCAAGAAGTGGGACGCCGCCGTGCTGCCGGTGCTGGACTTCTGGAATCCCGAGACCGGCAAGTATCATGCCGAGGTGCTGCCGCCGCTGGAGAACTTCCCCGGCGAGAACACCCTGGAAGAAGCCACCGCGCGCCTGAACCGCGAACTGGAAACCTGGGTGCGCCGCTGCCCCAGCCAGTATTACTGGGTGCACCGCCGCTTCAAGACCCGTCCGCCCGGCGAGCCCAAGATCTACTGAGGCCGCCCGCCTGCCCGCGCCCCCGGGAATGGGCGATAATCCCGCCATGAACTGGAACTTCACCAAAATGCATGGCGCGGGCAACGACTTCGTCGTCCTGGACGGCGTGCGCCAGACCATCGAGATGACGCCCGAGCGCACCCGCGCGCTGGGCGACCGGCATTTCGGCGTCGGCGCCGACCAGATCCTGCTGGTCGAGCGCGCCACCCGGCCGGACGCCGATTTCCGCTACCGCATTTTCAATGCCGACGGCAGCGAGGTCGAGCATTGCGGCAACGGCGCCCGCTGCTTCGTGCGCTTCGTGCATGAACAGGGCCTGTCCGACAAGAACCCGCTGCGCGCCGAGATCTCCACCGGCATCCTGGTGCTGGACGAAGGCGACGACGAGCAGGTCACCGTAGACATGGGCAGCACACGCTTCGAGCCGTCCGCCCTGCCCTTCGACACTGCCGGCCTGGCTTCGCGCCAGCAAGGCCAGGACACGCTCTGGGCGCTGGAACTGGACGCCCCCGCCGGCCTGCCCCGCTCGGTCGAGGTATCGGCGGTGGCCATTTCCAACCCGCACGCGGTGCAGGTGGTGGACGACGTGGACGCCTTCCCCGTCGGCGTGATCGGCCCGCTGGTCGAGACGCACGCGCGCTTTCCGCGCCGGGTCAACGCCGGTTTCATGCAGGTCGTGGACCGCAACAACATCCGCCTGCGCGTCCATGAACGCGGCGCCGGCGAGACGCTGGCCTGTGGCACGGGCGCCTGCGCGGCAGTGGCCGCCGGCATCCGCCGCGGCCTGCTCGATTCGCCGGTACGCGTCCAGGCGCGCGGCGGCGTGCTCACCGTGGCCTGGGACGGTGCGCAACTGCGCATGACCGGCCCGGCCGAATCCGTATTTTCCGGGCAGATCGACATCGACAAGCTCGTCTTTTCCATGGCGCTGAACCGCTGACCCCATGACCGATACCGCATTCACCGCCCAAGACATCGCCGCCTTCCTGCAGGAACATCCCGGCTTCTTCGACGAGCACGCCGAGGTCTTCGCCACGCTGCAGGTGCCGCACCCGCACGGCTCGCGCGCCATCTCGCTGGGCGAACGCCAGATCATGACGCTGCGCGAGCGCAACCGCGAGCTGGAATGGCGCATGAACGAGCTGGTGCGCAACGCCAGCGCCAGCGAGAGCATCGGCGCGCACATCGCCAAGTGGTGCTGCCGGCTGCTGTCGGAATCCGAGCCGCAGCGCGTGCCGGGCGAGATCGCGCTGGGCCTGGCCGAACAGTTCGACCTGAACCATGTCGCGCTGCGCCTGTGGAACCTGTCCGGGCAGCCCGACAATGGCTACGGTGAACCAGTGAGCGCCGACCTGCGCGCCTTCGCCGACAGCCTGAAGGCGCCGTACTGCGGCACCGACACCGGCTTCGAGGCCGTGGCCTGGCTGGACGCCAAGCCCAAGTCGCTGGCCCTGGTGCCGCTGCGCCTGGAAGCCGACGGCCCCAGCGTGGGCCTCCTGGTGCTGGGTTCGGACGACGCCGAACGCTTCAGCCCGGACATGGGCACCACCTTCCTGGAATCCATCGGCCAGCTGGCCTCGGCGGCCCTGCACCGCCTGGAACCGGCCGCGCCCAAGGCCTAGCGCCGCCCCGGCGGACGCGACGGATGACGCCATGACGCAAGCCGACACTGCCGACGCCCCGTCCGAACCGCTGCCCGGTCCCATGCAGGACTGGCTGCGGCACCTGGAAGCCAACCGCCGCTACTCGCCGCACACGCTGGCCGGCTACCGCCGCGAACTGCATTTCCTGCACGAACTGGCCGGCAAGGCCGGCCAGCCGCTGGACAAGCTGGCCAACGGCCATATCCGCCAATTCGTGGCGCGATTGCACGCGCAGGGCCGCGGCCCGCGCAGCCTGGCCCGCACGCTGGCCGCCTGGCGCGGCTTCTACAAATGGTGGGCGCCAGCGATGGACATGGCCGGCAATCCGGTGGCCGGCGTGCGCGCGCCCAAGGCCCCGCGCGCCCTGCCCAAGGCGCTGTCGGTGGACCAGACCCAGGCACTGCTGGACCGCGCGCCCGCCCAGGTCGCCAACGAACCGGCGGCCCTGCGCGACCAGGCCATGTTCGAACTGTTCTATTCCAGCGGCCTGCGGCTGTCCGAACTGGTCGGCCTGGACCTGCGCTATGAACGCTCCGCGCAATACGAGTCGCGCGGCTGGCTCAACCTGGACGAAGCGGAGGTCGTGGTGCTGGGCAAGGGCGGCAAGCGCCGTTCGGTGCCCGTGGGCCAGGCCGCATTGGCGGCCCTGCGCAAGTGGATCGCGGCGCGGCCGCAGCTGATGCCCTTCAGCGCCGCGCCCGAGGATGCCGCCGCCCTGTTCCTGGGCGCGCGCGGCCGCCGCATCTCGCCGCGCGTAGTGCAGCTGCAGCTGGCGCGCGTGGCGCGCGAGGCCGGCCTGCCCACGCATGTGCATCCGCACGTGCTGCGGCACAGCTTCGCCAGCCACGTGCTGCAATCGGCCCAGGACCTGCGCGCCGTACAGGAAATGCTGGGCCACGCCAACATCTCCACCACCCAGGTCTACACGCGCCTGGACTTCCAGCATCTGGCCAAGGCCTACGATCAGGCGCATCCGCGCGCCGGCCGCAAGTCCTGACGGCGTCCGTTCGCGGACGCCTCAACCGCCGCCGGCCAGCATCCCGCCCAGCAGCAGAATGCCCAGCAACAGCACCGCCAGGGCCGCCAAGGCCTCGACGCCGTAGCGCAGCCGCGCCGCGCCGGCGCTGGACAGGCGCGCGCCCAGCCGGTTGGCCGCGCCGCCGGCGGCCACCGCCAGGCAGGCCAGCCCGGCGACCGTCAGCCCCGTTCCCAGGCCCATCGCGAGGGCCGATGCGATGCCGGCGGCGAAGAATCCCTGCGATAGCGAAAAGACCAGCACAATCAGCGCGCCGCTGCAGGGCCGCAGCCCGACCGCCAGGATGGCCGACACGGCGCGCCGCCAGTTCATCGGCCCGGCGACCTGCTCCGCCGCCGGCGCATGGGCGTGGCCGCAACCGCAGTCCTCGTGATGGACGTGATCATGCTCGTGATGATGCGTCGTTGCATGGCCCTGTCCGCCCGGCGCCGACACGCGCACGGCGATTGCCCGCAGCGCCGCAGCACCCTTGGGCGGGGATGCGGCCGGTGCCTGAACGGCAGGCGGCGCCGTGCGCCGCGCATCGGCCCTCCGCCGAAGCAATGGCCTCAGCGCCTTGAGCCAGACCAGCCAGACACCCAGCAAGGTCACCAGCGCATACGAGGCCAGCTCCAGCCAGCGCGTCGCCTGATTCATGACGGCCGCCGTAGCATCGAAAACCAGCGCCAGCACGGCGACCAGCGCGATCGCCACCAGCGCCTGGATCAATGACGACAACAACGCCAGCAGCGCGCCGTTGCGCGCGGTCTGCCGGTTGGCCAGCACATACGAGGAGATCACGGCCTTGCCATGCCCCGGCCCCAAGGCGTGGAAGACGCCGTAGGCGAAGGACAGGCCCGCCAGCGCCCAGGCTGCGCCGCCCTCGGCCTGCCAGGCCCGCACCGCGCCGGTCAGCTGACGGTAAAAGTGCGTCTGCCAGGCCGAGACCTGGCCGAAGAAGCCCGCCAGCCAGCCCGGGCCGGCCATGCCGCCGCCGCTCTCGGGCACGCCGAAAGGATGCGCGGACTGGGACCAGGCCGGCCCCGCCCACGCCAGCAGCGCCGCCAGCGCGAGCGCCAGGATCGGAGACCAGGCGCGCAACGTGCCGGCCGGCCGCATCACGGGCAGCGGACCTCGATGCGATGCGTCAGGCCCTTGGTGATGGCGAACAGTTCTTCCGGCAGCGCGTCCGGGTCGGCCGGAATCGCGGCCAACTGCTGCATGGTCTTCCAATCCAGTTCCTTGGGCTTGCGGTAGGCCCGGTTGCAGGCCGCGGCCTGCGGCCCGCCCAGCGAGACCGCGTCCTTTTCGTCGAACGCATAGGCGACGAAATAGGTCGGGTCATAGATGTCGATCTGCGCGCCGTCCGCGCCCAGCGCCATGGGCTCGGCCAGCGGCAGCGTGAAGGCCAGCGACAGACGGCCGGCCTTCGCGTCCCAGTCCACGCGCGCATCACGCGGCGCGGCGAATGCCGCGCTCTTGCCGTCCACGGACACGCGCGTGAAGTAATGCGAAATCGGCTCGCCCAGCGCCTTCATCCAGTCGCGCGCCATGCCGGCGCGCGTGTCGGCGGACAGCGAGCCGTCCTTGCCTCGCTTCAGGCCCTGCGTGGCGTAGGCGCCGAACATCTCGTCGAATCGCCAGACCTGCCGCACGGCGGTGATGCGCTTGTCCGCGTCCAGGTCGATCACCGCGCGCGCGTCGATCCACATGTGGGGATGCGCGCTGGCGGTCGAAGCCGCCAGCAGGCCGGCGGCGACGCTCAGGGCTGCAAGGCCGCGGCGAGTTGGCGTGCGTTCCATTCAAACATTTCCAGGTAGGTGGCGCCGGGCTGTCCAGGCTTGGACAGGGCATCGGAATAGAGCGTACCACCCACCTTCGCGCCGGTTTCGCGCGCGATCTGCTGCACCAGTCGGGGGCTGGTGATGTTCTCGACGAACACGGCCGGCACGCGCTCGCGCTTGACCTGTTCGATGATGCGCGCCACGTCGGCGGCCGACGGCTCGGCGGCGGTGGACACGCCGGCCACGGCGATGAACGTCACGCCGTAGGCGTCGCCAAAATAGCCGAACGCATCGTGCGAGGTGACGACCTTGCGGCGCTCGGCGGGAATCGCGGCGAAGGTCTGACGGATCGTGGCGTCCAGCTTCTCGATGCGCGCGCCGTAGGCGAGCGCGCGCTGGCGATAGGCGTCGGCATGGGCGGGATCCGCCGCCGCCAGGCCCTCGGCCACGTTGCGCGCGTAGCGCGCGCCGTTGGCCAGGTTCTGCCACGCGTGCGGATCGGCGTCGCCGTGGTGATGATGGTGCCCGCCCTTGTCGCCATCGGCATCGCCTTTGCCATGGTCGTGGTCGTGGTCGTGGTCGTGGTCGTGGTCGTGGTCGTGGTCGTGGTCGTGGTCGTGGTCGTGGTCGTGGTCGTGGTCGTGGTCGTGGCCATGATCATGCCCGCCGCCGGCGAACTTGCGTGGCGTCACGCCTTCGGACGCCACCACCTTCCTGCCGGCGAAGCCCGAGGCCTTTTCCAGCCGCGGCAGCCAGGCCTCGAAGTCCAGGCCATTGACGACCAGCAACTGCGCGCCGGCCAGCTTCCTGGCATCGGCGGGCGTGGGTTCGTATTCGTGGGCGTCGCCATCGGGACCGACCAGCGTGCTCACGCTCACATCCTTTCCGCCGACCTCGCGCACGATGTCGCCCAGGATGGAAAAGCTGGCCACCACCTTCAGCGGTTCGGCCGCGTAGGCCGGCGTCAGGGCGGCGGACAGGCACAGGCCGGCGGCGGCCAGCAGGGCGCGCCGGCGCGGCGCGGAGATGAAATCGTTCATGGCGGATCTCCGGAAGAATCAGGCGCGGCCGGCAAGACGGCGCGCCCGCAGCAGCCCGCCTCGCGGGCCGCCGACGATGGAAAGGAGGTAACAGCCGCCCGCGACCAGGATGATGGCGGGCGAGGCGGGCACATTGAAGTGATAGGAAACCAGCAGGCCGGCCACGGACGAGAACAGCCCCAGCCCGGCCGCCAGCGGAATCTGGCGCGCGGCGGACAGCGCCCAGAAGCGGGCCGAAGCGGCGGGCAGCATCATCATCCCCACCACCATCAGCGTGCCCAGCACCTGGAAGCCCGCCACCAGGTTCACCACCACCAGCACCAGGAAGCCCATGTGCACCCAGCCGCCCGCGCCGCCGCTGGCGCGCAGGAATCCCGGGTCCAGGCATTCGGCCACCAGCAGGCGGTAGATGGCGGCCACCGCCAGCAGCGTGACGCTGGCCGTGCCCGTGACCAGCAGCAGGGCATCGTCATCCAGCCCCAGCACGGTGCCGAACAGCACGTGCAGCAGGTCCATGTTGGAGCCGCGCAGCGACACCAGCAGCACGCCCAGGCCCAGCGAGATCAGATAGAAGGCGGCGAAGCTCGCGTCCTCGCGCAGCGGCGTGAGCCGCGCCACCAGGCCCGACAGCAGCGCCACCGCCAGGCCGGTCAGAATGCCGCCCAGCATCATGGCCCAGAGCGACAGCCCCGACAGCAGGAAGCCCGCCGCCACGCCCGGCAGAATGGCATGTGACATGGCGTCGCCCATCAGGCTCATGCGCCGCAGCACCAGGAACACGCCCAACGGCGCGGCACCCAGCGACAATGCGCAGGCGCCGGCCAGGGCGCGCCGCATGAAGCCGTAGTCCAGGAACGGCGAAACGATCCAACCGGCCAGCGTCATGCCAGGCTCCCGCCTTGCCGCTCGCGCGCGGCGCGTAGATGCGCCTCGCTCAAGGTCTCTTCCGTGCGGCCCCAGGCCACAACGGATCCGGACAGCAGCAGGCATTGCGGAAAATGGCCACGCACGACGTCCAGGTCGTGCAGCACGGCGATCACGGTGCGGCCCTGCTGGTGCAGGCCGCAGAGCAGCGCCATGAGCTGATCGGCGGTATGGCTGTCCACGGCTGCAAAGGGCTCGTCCAGCAGCAGCACCGGTGCGTCCTGCACCAGCATGCGCGCGAACAGCGCGCGCTGCATTTGGCCGCCGGACAAGGCATCCAGGCTGCGGCCCGCCTCGGAGGCCAGGCCCACGGTCTCCAGCGCCTGCATGCAGCCGTCGAGTTCCTCGCCACGGTAGCGGCGCCAGGCGCCGACCCGCCGCCAGGCGCCCATCGCCACCAGCTCCAGCACCGTCATGGGAAAACTGCGATCCAGCTCGGCGGCCTGCGGCAGCCACGCCAGATCGGCGCGGCCCGCGCCAGCGATTCTCAGGGTACCGGCCATCGGGGGCAACACGCCCATGATGCCTTTGATCAGCGTGGACTTGCCGGCGCCGTTCGGACCGACCACCGCGGTCATGCCGCCGGCTGCGAAGCTGCCGGAGACGGAGCGCAGCACCGGATGCCCGTGCCAGCCGAAGGAAATCTGGTCGAGTTCGATGGCGGCGCCGGCGGCGGCCCCGGACGACAGTGCGGCGCTCATGCGCCCCACCAACCCAGCGCCCAGCTGGTCAGCGCCCACAGGCCGCCAGCAGCCAGCGCCGCACCGGCCATGCGGCGCCATGCGGAAGCCAGGATAGCGGAGCGGACAAGACGCCGCGAGGGCGTGGCGCCCGGCCTCGGCGGCAGAAGCGTGAAGTGGGACATACGGCGAAAAACAGGAAAAGGCGGCGGGCGGCGAAGCCGGGAGAAGCTGAGTTCAGACCAGTTTCTGTTATATTATATCATAACCAATCGACTTGGATTTTCCCGGACCCGCCCGCATCTGGAGGTTTTCTGCTACCTTCCAGCCATCGCGCGCGCGGCGCGCGTGCTTCACCCCTTGATAGATATCGCCCGCCATGCCCGCTACGCCCCGCTCTCCCCGCAGTGACACCGTAGGCGCCCAGCTCAGCGTCGCCGAGGCGCTGTGCGAACAGCGCGGACGCCGCCTCACGCCCATCCGCCGCAAGGTGCTGGAACTGCTGCTGCGCCACGGCCGCAGCCTGAAGGCCTACGAATTGCTGGACGCCATGCGCGAAGTGCACCCCGGCGCGGCGCCTCCGACCGTCTATCGGGCGCTGGATTTCCTGATGGACGAGGGCCTGGTCCACCGCCTGGACGCCGTCAATGCCTGGAGCGCCTGCCACGACGCCGGCGGCGCGCCGCATGATCTGCTGGTGGTCTGTACCGGCTGCGGGGCGGTGGCCGAGCTGTCCGATCCCGCCATGAGCCGCCAGTTGGCAGAACGCGTGGCCCAGACCGGCTTCACGCTGGCCACCCACGAAACCGAGATCCGCGCGCTCTGCCCGCAGTGCCAGCAGAAGCAGCCCGCCGACGCCGGCCACCACAACCACCGGCACTGAGCACCGTCCGGCAAGGGCAGCGACAGGGGCGGACAATCCGCCCCTTTTATTTTGCAATCTGCGTCCACCCCAATAGCCGCCGCGTGCATCGCACAGGCTTCCCCCAAACGCGGCCGCGCGGAGCCGGCTCCGCCGGTCCGCAGCGGCGCCCCTTGGGGGGAAGTGCCGCAGGCGCTTCGGGGGTGAACCTTCCCATGGCCTCCCCTACTCTTGAAACCGGGCAAACCGCCCCCAAATAGTGGTATCGCCCGATACTTGACGGCGTACAGCCCCGATCTGGCCGGGCTCCGGCCCCGGGTTATTCCGGGGGTTTGCCCCCCGCCCCCGACTGTGCTGTAATCCTGCGTCCGGTCGCCATTGGCGGCCTTCGCAGCCCGTGGCAGAACGACATCCGGCAGGTGGCTGCACCGATCGCAGCGCCGGCTTGGCGGCCCTGGCGGGCCAGGAGACGCACCGCGTCCTGGCAGTCACAGTGCCGGCAATCCGCGAAAGATCGGCTCACATCCACCGGCACGCCCACTTGGCGGTCGCCGCAGGCGGCGCCGCTGGGCCGCCCGCCCAGTCCCTGTCTGTTTAACTTCACGCAAGCAGCTTCGCCATGAACACCCCGCGCAGTTTGGACAAAATGGTTCCCGTCACCATCCTCACCGGCTTTCTCGGTGCGGGCAAGACCACCCTGCTCAAGCGCATCCTGACCGAATTCCATGGCCGCCGCGTCGCGGTCATCGAAAACGAATTCGGACCGGAAAGCATCGACAACGACCTGCTGGTGCAGGACCGCGACGAGGAAATCATCGAGCTGTCCAACGGCTGCGTCTGCTGCACGGTCCGCGGCGACCTGATGCGCACGCTGTCCGACCTGCGCGCCAAGCGCCAGGCCGGCGAGCTGAACTTCGAGCGCGTCATCCTGGAAACCACCGGCATGGCCAACCCCGGCCCGGTGTGCCAGACCTTCTTCATGGACGACGACATCGCCGAGTACTACCGCCTGGACGCGGTGGTGACGGTGGTCGACGCCAAGCACGGCATGGTCACGCTGGACGAACAGTCCGAAGCGCAGAAGCAGGTCGGCTTCGCCGACCGCATCCTGATCTCCAAGCGCGACCTGGTCAACGAAGCCGACTACGAAGCGCTGCGCAACCGCCTGGTGCACATGAACCCGCGCGCGCCGATCACGCCGGTCAACTTCGGCGAAGTGGACCTGAAGTCCATCATCGACATCAGCGGCTTCAACCTGAATTCCATTCTCGACATCGACCCGGACTTCCTGGCCGATGAGCACCCCGACGCCGCCCATAACCATGCTCACGGGCATGACCACGGCCACGATCATGGCCATGGCCACGATCACGACGATCATGAGCACGACGGCGAGTGCGGGGCGCATTGCAATCATGCCCATCACCATCATCACCACCAGCACGACGACGAGATCGGCGCCTTCGTGTTCCGCTCGAACAAGCCGTTCGATCCGGCCCGCCTGGAAGAATTCCTGGGCGGCGTGGTGCAGGTCTATGGTCCCGACCTGCTGCGCTACAAGGGCATCCTGTACATGAAGGGCATCAACCGCCGCATGTTGTTCCAGGGCGTGCACATGATGATGGGCGCCGAACCCGGCAAGCCGTGGACCGCGGCCGAAAAACCGTCGACCAAGATGGTCTTCATCGGACGCAAGCTGCCCCAGGAAATTTTCACCCGGGGCTTGGAGCAGTGCCTGGCGGGGTAAACCCCCGTCCTGGATACGTGACGCGATGCGACGAAGGCAGTACTGTGAGGTACGAATAGCGTAGGCAAAAGGCAGCACGAACCGGGAAGGGATCCCGCGCCAGGATCGATTCATAGTGGAGTGTTTACATGGCTACCAAGGCAGCAACCAAGAAATCAAGCAAGTCGACGAGCGATACGGCGATTGATCTGCCCAGCGAAAAAGAATTGCTGGCCATGCCCGAGTCCGACTATATGAACGAACGCCAGCTGGCGTTCTTCAAGGAACGGCTCAAACAACTCGAACAGGACATCCTGGCCAACGCCGGCGAGACCACCGAGCACCTGCGGGAAACCCAGTTCGTGCCGGACCCTGCCGACCGCGCCACGATCGAGGAAGAACACGCGCTGGAACTGCGCACGCGCGATCGCGAGCGCAAGCTGCTCAAGAAGGTGCAACAGTCCATCGCCCGCATCGACAGCGGCGAATACGGCTGGTGTGAGGAAACCGGCGAACCCATCGGCATCCCCCGCCTGCTGGCCCGCCCCACGGCCACCCTGTCGCTGGAAGCGCAGGAACGCCGCGAAATGCGTCAAAAACTCTACGGCGATTGAGTTTGCCCCCCCGAAGCGCTTACGCGCTTCCCCCAGGGGCACCGCTACGAACCAGAAGGTTTAGACCCACCCCCGAGCGCTACGCGCTTCCCCCTCAAGGGGGCGCCGCTACGGACCGGCAAAGCCGGCTCCGTGCGGCCCCGATGAAGTGGCATCGGCTGCATGCGTCGGAAGTGGCTGGGGGAGTGACAGGGTGGTTTTGCAGATACGTTCCGTAATCCGTCCGTCGTGCTGAAAGGCTATGCTGGTTTCCGGCATGGCCTTTTTCTTTTTCCGGAACGAAGATGGCCATGCGGCGGTTCCGGCTCGATGGCGCGCCTTGTGCCGCCCGGTCTTTGTCTTTTCCCGGCCGCCTTGCCGCGCCTTGAATTTTTCCGGCCCGCCCCCAGCTAGTCCTTTCAAAGGAAGGAACGCATGGAACAATTTCACGCCACCACCATCGTGTGCGTGCGTCGCGGCAACCGCGTCGCACTGGGCGGCGATGGCCAGGTCACCCTGGGCAACATCGTCATCAAGGGCACGGCGCGCAAGATCCGCCGCCTGTACCACGACAAGATCCTGGCCGGCTTCGCCGGCGCCACCGCCGACGCCTTCACGCTGCAGGAGCGCTTCGAGGCCAAGCTCGAGAAACACCAGGGCAACCTGATGCGCGCGGCGGTCGAACTCACCCGCGACTGGCGCACCGACCGCGTGCTGCGCCGCCTGGAAGCCATGCTGATCGTGGCCGACGCCGAGCACACGCTGGTACTGACCGGCAACGGCGACGTGCTCGAGCCCGAGCACGGCCTGGCGGCCATCGGCTCGGGCGGCGCCTATGCCCAGTCGGCCGCGCTGGCGCTGCTGCGCAACACCGAGCTGTCACCCGAGGCCGTCGTCAAGCAGTCGCTGGAAATCGCCGGCGACCTGTGCATCTACACCAACCAGAACCACGTCATCGAAACGCTGGGCGAATGACGCACGCCGCGCGGCGCGCCCACAGCGCCGCGCCGCCCCCAGCCCCGCCTAGCCCGAAGGACCCGCTCTCATGTCCGCATCCAACATGACGCCCGGAGAAATCGTCTCCGAACTCGACAAATACATCGTCGGCCAGGACCGCGCCAAGCGCGCCGTCGCCGTCGCGCTGCGCAACCGCTGGCGCCGCCAGCAGGTAGCCGAGCCGCTGCGCCACGAGATCCACCCCAAGAACATCCTGATGATCGGCCCCACCGGCGTGGGCAAGACCGAGATCGCGCGCCGCCTGGCCAAGCTGGCCAACGCGCCCTTCATCAAGATCGAGGCCACCAAGTTCACGGAAGTGGGCTACGTCGGCCGCGACGTCGACACCATCATCCGCGACCTGACCGAATACTCGATCAAGCAGACCCGCGAGCTGGAAATGCGCCGCGTGCGCACCCAGGCCGAGGACGCCGCCGAGGACCGCATACTGGACGCGCTGGTGCCGCCGGCCCGCGGCGTGTCGGGCGAGCCCGAGCGCGGCGAGGACAACAGCGCCCGCCAGACTTTCCGCAAGCGCCTGCGCGAAGGCAAGATCGACGACCTGGAAATCGAGATCGAAGTGGCCCAGGCCGCGCCGCAGATGGACGTGATGACGCCGCCCGGCATGGAAGAAATGGCCGAGCAGCTGCGCGGCATGTTCGCCGGCCTGGCCCGCGACAAGACCAAGCCCAAGAAGATGAAGGTGCGCGACGCCTTCAAGCTGATCGTCGACGAGGAAGCGGCCAAGCGCATCAACGAGGAAGACCTGCGCACCGCCGCCATCAACAATGTCGAACAGAACGGCATCGTCTTCCTGGACGAGATCGACAAGATCGCCGCCCGCCAGGAAACCGGCGGCGCCGACGTGTCGCGCCAGGGCGTGCAGCGCGACCTGCTGCCGCTGGTCGAAGGCACCACGGTGAACACCCGCTACGGCATGGTCCGCACCGACCACATCCTGTTCATCGCCTCGGGCGCCTTCCACCTGTCGCGCCCGTCCGACCTGATCCCCGAGCTGCAGGGCCGCTTCCCGATCCGCGTCGAACTGGATTCGCTGTCGGCCGAGGATTTCGTGCGCATCCTGTCGTCCACCGACGCCTCGCTGACCAAGCAGTACACCGCGCTGATGGCCACCGAGGGCCTGGAGCTGGAGTTCACCGAGGAAGGCGTGCGCCGCCTGGCCGAGCTGGCCTACGACGTCAACGAAACCACCGAGAACATCGGCGCCCGCCGCCTGTACACGGTGATGGAGAAGCTGCTGGACGAGCTGTCGTTCGATGCCACCTCCACCAGCGACAAGACAGTGAAGATCGACGCCGCCTACGTCAACGCGCAACTGGCCGAAGCGGCCAGCAGCCAGGATCTGGCGCGCTACGTGCTGTAAGGCCAGGAGCGGCCCAGGCCGTTCCCCAACCGTCCAACGAAAAGCCCGCCGCGATCGCTCGCGGCGGGCTTTTTTCTGCTTGCGAGTTCTGTTTGATAGCTCTGTTGGCGAAGGGTCGCCCACAAGCGGGCCTGGCCCCGCTCAATTACTGATCGCCGTCACCACATACTTGCCATCCTTGCGCTCGGCGGTGAACTTCACCTTGTCGCCGGCCTTGATCTTGGCCAGCAGCGCCGGATCGGCCTCGTACACCAGCGTCATGGCCGGCAGGTCCAGCGCCTTGATCGCGTCGTGCTTGATGGTCACCTTGCCGGCGGCCGGATCGACGCGGCGCACCTCGCCGCTGGCGTCGGCCTGCTGGGCAAAGGCCAGCGGCGTGGCCAGGGACACGACCGCCATCGCGGTGGCGATCGCCATGGGGGTGGCGTATCTGCGGTTGAAAGCCATGGACTCATCCTCCTGTAGCAACGAAAGCCTGCGCCGGACCGAGGCCGCGAACGCGCTTTCCACAATGCTAGGATAGCGCCCGCAGGCAACAGTTCCCCACCGATTACGCAACAATTCCGACGTTTGTTTGCGGCGCGCCCCGGCGAACCCGGCGCGGGCTTACCAAGCCGTCGATTCCCTAACGCTTCGTCACCGACTACAGGAGCCGCCATGGCCAACCGCCTATCCGTCATCGCCACCCGCACCGGGGACGACGGCACCACCGGACTGGGGGACGGTTCCCGCTGCGCCAAGGATGCGCCGCGCATCGCGGCGTTGGGCGACGTGGATGAGCTGAACAGCGCCATCGGCCTGCTGCTGACCGAAACGCTGCCGGAAGACGTGGCCAAGGATCTGCTGGCGATCCAGCATGATCTGTTCGACATGGGCGCGGAGCTGTGCATACCGGGTCATGCGGCAGTGACACCGGCACAAATCCTGTGGCTGGACGAACGGCTGAAGCACTACAACGCGCAGCTTCCGCACTTGCGCGAGTTCATCCTGCCAGGCGGCTCCCGTGCCTCAGCCCAGGCGCATGTAGCGCGCACGGTTTGCCGCCGCGCCGAACGCGCGGTGGCGACTCTGGCGCACGAAGAGGCCATCCATCCGCCGGTGCGGCAGTATCTGAACCGGCTGTCGGACCTGATGTTCGTGCTGGCAAGACATGTCAACCACGCGCAAGGTCGGTCCGACGTATTCTGGGCCAGCGCGCATTCCCGGCAGAAGCCCTAAATACGCGCCTCGCCAGCGCCACAAGGCACACATACCATGGCCATGCTCTTCTGAGTCGCGAAGACAGACGCTTACATGTGACGACGCCACCTGCAATCTCTGGAAAAAAATTCACGCCATGATTGCGGCATAATTACAGAATACTGGGGAACAGGGCTGAATGCCGGCAGGCTGCTCAAGGGTCATACAAGAATGAGTATCATTGTTACTGGTGGGGCCGGTTTCATCGGTTCCAACTTCGTGTTGGACTGGCTGCAAGCAAGTCGAGAGCCCGTCATCATCCTGGACAAGCTCACTTACGCCGGCAACCCGGAGAATTTCGCTACGGTGAGGAACGACCCCGCGCATCAACTGGTGCAGGGGGATATTGGTGACGCTGAATTGGTCAGCCGCCTGCTGGCAGAGCATGCTCCCCGGGCCATTCTCAATTTCGCAGCCGAATCCCACGTCGATCGCTCCATACACGGGCCTGGCGAATTCATTCAAACGAACATCGTCGGCACGTTCCAGCTGCTGGAAGCTGTCCGCGCATACTGGGGAAGGCTGACGGGCGCAGCCCGTGGTGCATTCCGATTCCTGCACGTTTCAACGGACGAGGTCTATGGCTCGCTAAGACAAGACGAGCCGGCGTTTACGGAAGCACATCAGTACCAGCCCAACAGCCCTTACTCCGCCAGCAAGGCCGCCAGCGACCACCTTGTGCGCGCATACCACCATACGTATGGCCTGCCGGTACTTACAACCAACTGCTCGAATAACTATGGCCCGTATCATTTCCCCGAGAAACTGATCCCTCTGGTCATTCACAACGCGCTCGCTGACAAGCCATTGCCGATCTATGGCAATGGCCAACAGATCCGGGATTGGCTATACGTCAAAGATCATTGCAGTGCGATCCGTCGGGTCCTCGAAGATGGGCGACCAGGAGAGACGTACAACATCGGCGGCTGGAACGAAAAAACCAACCTTGAGGTCGTTCACACGCTTTGCACGTTGCTTGATGAACTCAGCCCCCGAAAGGACGGGCAGTCGTACCGCCAACAGATCACTTTCGTAAAAGACCGCCCGGGTCATGACCAGAGATATGCAATTGACGCATCCCGTCTGGAACGCGAGTTGGGATGGAGGCCGGCCGAGACTTTTGAAACGGGTATTCGCAAAACGGTACTGTGGTATCTGTCCAATCAGAACTGGGTGGAACGAATCATCAATGGCACTTATCGAGAGTGGATTTCCAAACAGTATTCCGCCTGACTCCCGCGAATTCAGCGTGCCTTTTTCAGAACCATCAATATCAGAGCATCAGGACAAAGGCGAAGAACCTGCAGCACTCCAGATCCAATGCCGTCCATTTTAATTCTTCAAGATTGCTGTTTGCCGTTACGCAGCTACATGATTAAGAAAGGTGCCGTGTGAGCCGAACAGCAGCGATTCTCTTGTGCACATATGATGGCGAAAGTTATCTGCCGGCACAACTGGACTCGTTTGATTCCCAAACCTACTCAAATTGGATAGTCCACGCGTCTGACGACAGCCGGGGATCCGGTACAAGAGCAATACTGGAACAATACCGCCAGAAATGGGGTCCGGCGCGCATGTCCATATGGCGAGGCCCTCAAAAGGGTTTTGCCGCGAACTTCCTGTCTCTGGCCTGCAACCCTTCAATCGACGCGGATATCTATTTCTTTTCTGATCAAGATGATATCTGGAAGCCTGCGAAAATTGACCGCGCGGCACGATGGCTGGCGAGCATACCTGACGATGTACCTGCCCTATATTGCTCTCGGACGCAGCTGATCGACGAACACGGCAACTCCCTCGGATACTCCCCGCTCTTCAAACGTCAGCCTTGTTTTGCGAACGCGCTAGCCCAGAACGTAGGTGGCGGCAACACCATGGCGTTCAACAGGGCCGCCAGAGACCTGCTTGTAAAAACCGGTCCACACACTCAGATCGTCGCCCACGATTGGTGGACCTACCTGCTGGTCAGCGCCTGCGGCGGCCACGTCCACTATGACGGCTGCCCATCCATTCTCTACCGACAACATGGCGGCAATCTGATCGGCGCAAACAAGAGCGCGAGGGCGCGCCTGTATCGCCTGAACATGCTCCTGAAGGGGCATCTCAAAGCGTGGAACGACACTCACATTGAGGCGCTCATGCCACATCAATCCATGATGTCGCCTGAAAACCGTGCCAAATTGAATTGCTTTTCCCAAGCCCGCAATCGCTCGTTTTTTCCACGCGTATGGGGAGTTTTGGGATCAGGCATCTACCGCCAGACCGTAATGGGCAATATCGGCTTGGCCGCCGCAGCCCTGTTCAACAGAATTTGAGGCCAAGATGCGATCAGTTCTTTTTGGCAAGGATGGCCAGGTCGGCCGTGAACTTCAACGCGCCCTTCTCTCCTTTGGAGAACTCATCGCGCTGAACCGCGCCGACTGCGACTTGCAAGATCAGGAGGCCATAGGCAACATTTTGTCCAGGCATTCTCCAAGCTTGATCGTCAACGCGGCAGCCTATACCAATGTCGATGAGGCTGAACAGCACGAGAACGCTGCTTACGTTGTGAATGCGCACGCGGTCGGCGCCATGGCCCGGTACGCCCGGCGTACTGGCAGCCTGCTCATTCATTATTCCACCGACTATGTGTTTGACGGTCGTTCGGCCACTCCCTATTCCGAACAGGATCTCACTACCCCCATTAATGCCTACGGCCGTTCGAAACTGTCTGGGGAACAGGCGATTCTTGACGAGGGATGCAATGCGCTAGTATTCCGGACCAGTTGGGTATATTCCCGATATGGGCGGAATTTCCTGAGCACCATACTTAGAGTGGCCGCCGAACGCGATACATTGAGAGTTGTCGACGATCAGCATGGTGCGCCCACTTCCGCTGAAATGATCGCGGATGTCACTGCTCTCGCCGTCTCGGCATACCGCTCCGGCACTTTGGCAACTGGCCTGTACCATCTCACTGCCAGTGGCGAAACGAGTTGGCACGATTTCGCTCGGCACATCATTGATCGGGCGAGCACGAACGGCGCCATCCTGAAACTGACCGCCGACGAGGTTCAGCCCATCCCGACGGCGGACTATCCGACTCCGGCGCGGCGCCCGGCCAATTCCCGCCTGCATACCCGGAAACTGGCTGAAAGCCTGCGAATCCAACTACCGCATTGGGCAGTACACGCCAACCGAACTATTGATCAACTGACGCATCTGGAACAGCACTCGTGAAACGCAAAGGCATCATCCTGGCAGGCGGCTCCGGCACCCGCCTGCATCCAGCAACGCTTGCCATCAGCAAACAATTGCTGCCCGTCTTCGACAAGCCGATGATCTATTACCCGCTTAGCACGCTGATGCTGGCCGGCATCCAGGACATTCTTATTATCTCCACGCCCCAGGACACGCCGCGATTTGAACAACTACTCGGCGATGGCAAAAAGTGGGGCCTCAACCTTCAGTATGCCGTGCAGGAATCGCCCGACGGTCTGGCCCAGGCGTTTCTCATCGGCGAGCAGTTCATAGGCAATGATCTGTCGGCCTTGGTCCTTGGCGACAACATTTTCTACGGACATGATTTCCACCTGTTGCTGAATGCCGCCAATCAACGTCCCAACGGCGCCAGCATTTTTGCCTACCATGTACACGATCCTGAACGCTATGGCGTCGCGGAATTCGACGGGGATGGCAAGGTACTGTCGCTTGAAGAAAAGCCCCAGTCTCCGAAATCAAACTACGCAGTGACTGGTCTGTACTTCTATGATCAACAGGTTATCGATATCGCCAAGAGCATAAAGCCCTCCGCGCGCGGCGAGCTGGAAATCACCGATGTCAACCGCGCCTATCTGGCGCGCGGCAGCTTGTCCGTGGAGATCATGGGCCGCGGCTATGCCTGGCTCGACACCGGAACCCACGCTTCATTGCTGGAAGCGGGCCAATTCATCGCGACGCTTGAAAAACGGCAGGGGCTGAAAGTGGCATGTCCGGAAGAAATTGCCTTCCGTCAGGGGTGGATTGGCGAGGCAGAGCTGGAGTCGCTGGCAGCCCCTCTATCCAAGAACGGCTACGGTCAGTATTTGCAGCGGCTATTGATCGAAAAGGTCTATTGATGAAAGTCACCAAACTCGAACTACCGGAAGTTCTCCTGATAGAACCTCGCGTGTTTGGTGACGATCGCGGCTTCTTCTTCGAAAGTTACAACGACCGGGATTTCCGCTCCACCATTGGCGTGGACTGCGAATTCGTCCAGGACAACCACTCGAAATCCACCAAAGGCGTTCTGCGCGGCCTGCACTACCAGATACAGCAGGCTCAGGGCAAGCTCGTCCGCGTCGTGCAAGGGCGCGTATTCGACGTGGCAGTCGACCTGCGCCGATCTTCTCCGAACTTTGGGAAATGGGTAGGTGCCGAACTGAACGAAACCAACAAGCATCAGCTATGGGTGCCTGCCGGCTTCGCGCACGGTTTCATCGTACTCAGTGAAACAGCGGAATTTCTATATAAAACCACGGACTACTATGCGCCGGAACACGAACGTTGCATTCTCTGGAACGATCCCGACCTGAACATCCGCTGGCCCATCGATTTTGTACCGCAGTTGTCCCAAAAGGACCTGCAAGGCCAGCGATTCGCCAATGCCTGCGTATATGACTAGTTTCAAGTCTGGCGCGACGCCGACTGCGGTCAAGGCGTCCGTCATCATACCCACCAAGAATCCGGGGGAGATCTTTCGCCGCGTTCTGCCTGCAGTGCTCTCGCAGGAAACCGGCTTCAGCTTCGACGTCCTGGTCATCGATTCGGGTTCTAAGGACGGCACGGTCGAATTTGTGCGCGGCGTTGAGGATCAACGCTTGCGTCTCATGGAAATTTCGCCGTCCGAATTTGGCCACGGCAAGACGCGCAATTTGGCCGTTTCGCAAACCACCGGCGAATACGCAGTGCTCATCACTCATGATGCACTCCCGTACAATCTGCATTGGCTTGCTGCCATGGTGGCCCTGGCCGATTCAGACCCCCGAATCGCCGGCGTGTTCGGGCGCCATTGTGCGTACCCGGAGGCCAGCCCCTACACCAAACGCGATCTGGACGGGCACTTTGGCAATTTTGCCGGACAGCCCGTGGTCTGGCTCGACGACAAGGCCCGCTATGACCGTGACGAGCCCTACCGCCAGCGCCTGCACTTCTTCTCGGACAACAACGCGCTGGTGCGTCGATCCGTGTGGGAACAGATTCCCTATCCCGATGTCGATTTTGCCGAGGATCAGATCTGGGCCCAGCAAATCATCGAAGCCGGATGGAAAAAGGGCTATGCGCATGATGGCCTGGTCTACCATTCGCACGATTTCGCCTTGTTCGAAAAACTGCAGCGCAGTTTCGACGAATCGCATGCGCTGTATCGTTTGTTCGGCTATGTCTTGTCACCAAGCGCCAAGCACATGCTGCGCACCTGGCTGGGGTCGACACACAACGATCTCGTCTATGCGCGTGTCGCCGGCTTTCGTCGCAGCCATTTCGGTACTGTGGCCAAGATGCCGCTCCACAACCTGATGCGAGCAATCGGGCACTACCTCGGCTCACGCGCCCAACGATTACCGGAGTGCGTGCGCAATTGGCTTTCTCGGGACCGGCGCATGATGCATGGATTGCCAACATCCGGCTGGCGAACAAGAAAAACGCAACCATGAAACATATATTGCACAAGGCGCGAGCAGCGTGGCGCTATGGCCGCACTCACGGTCTCAAGGCGTTGCGCCAGCGCATCCGGCAAGAGTTCAACAGCCAGGCCCTGATGGGCAGCCCGGTGTTCGCCAAGGCGGAAATTGTCCGCGCCTACGGCTTCGTGGTGGAACATCCCGTCGGGGCACCGTATCGCCCCGGCATGGCGTCTCCCAACACCGTGAACTGGTTCATTCCCCAGGTCGGCCGCGGCTCTGGCGGACATTTGAATATTTTCCGTTTCATCCGCAATCTTGAACATCAGGGATTCGACTGTCGAATCATCATTTCCGGCGGACCGCCGACACTCGATCCCCGGGAAGTCGAACGGGAAATCGCCGATTGGTTTTTCCCCCTGAAAGCCAAGGCCTATATCGGTTCCGACAGCGCGCCGACCGCCCACATTTCGATCGCTACCGCGTGGCACACCGCATACGATGTCCGCAACTTTCAAACGACGCGGCATAAATGCTACTTTGTGCAAGACTATGAGCCCTGGTTCTTCCCCGCGGGCTCACTGGCAACCTTCGCGGAAGAAACCTACCGATTCGGATTCACCGGGATCACGGCCGGCACGTGGCTGGCCGACATGCTGCATAGAGACTTCGGCATGACCACGCACGCCGTGAGCTTCTCCTATGACCGGGAACTCTATCGCGTCCTCCCAAGAAAGAACCCTGAAACAAAGAACATCTTCTTCTACGCGCGTCCAAATACCGCCCGGCGCTCGTTTGAACTGGGCGTGTTGGTACTCGCCGAAGTCGCCAAGCGCCACCCTGACGCCATCGCAGTGCTTGCCGGTGCGGACCTGAGCGGCTATGAAATCCCGTTCAAACATACCAATCCAGGCATCGTCGATCTGGCAGATCTGCCGGCCCTGTACGCGCAATGCGATGTCGGCCTGGTCCTGTCCTTCTCCAATCTGTCGTTGCTGCCGCTCGAGCTCATGGCTTGCGGCGTTCCCGTGGTCAGCAACCGCGCGCCTTGTACCGAGTGGCTGCTCTCTGACGAAATCGCCCTGCTTGAACGTCCTACCGTCCTGGCCCTGGCCAATGCGATCTGCACTGTCCTGGAGAATCCACAGGAAGCACAACGCTTGCGCGCAGCAGGATTGAAAGCCAGTGCGGCGACCGATTGGGCGGCGGAAGGCATGAAAATGGGCAAGGTACTCCAAACCTTGGATGCCGCATCGGAACCGTCCGCCGGACAGGAGTCCCTTGCGTGAGCGCATTGAAAGACACTCGCTGCGCCGTGCTAGGCGCGGGCGGATTCCTGGGTACGACGCTCTGCCAGCGCCTGCGTGGCCAAACAGCCGCGCTGCGCGCGTTCGGGCGCCGCCAGTCCTTCCCCGACGCGTTGCGTGGCATCGAATGGCTGACGGGCGACTTCGCCGACATTCAACACGTCAAAGAAGCCATTCACGGGTGTGACACCGTTTTTCACCTCGCCAACGCCACGACGCCGGCCAGTGCCAACCAGGACAAGATCGCCGATTTGCAATCCAACGTCGCCTCGACGCTGGGATTACTGGATGCGTGCCGTGACCTGGGCATCAAGCGCATTATCTTCATTTCGTCGGGCGGCACGATCTACGGTCTGCCCAAGCAGGTACCCACGCCGGAATCCGCACCCACCATGCCGATTACCGCGTATGGCATTTCCAAATTGTCGATCGAAAAATACCTGGCGCTCTATGAGTACCTGCATGGCATCGAGTATCGTGTACTCCGGGTGGCCAACCCCTTTGGTCCCTACCAGACGGCAATCAAGAGTCAAGGCGCCATCGCCGCCTTCATGCAACGCTGCCTGGACGACGCGCCGCTTCAAATCTGGGGGGATGGCTCTGTCGTCCGGGACTATATCTACGCCGACGACGTCATCGATGCGCTGATCCAGGCAGTCAAGCACGAAGGGACATCCCGTGTGTTCAACGTCGGGGCAGGCCATGGCCGCAGCCTGCTGGACATCATCCAAGCCATCGAGTCGGTATCCGGACGCTCGCTTGCCGTGGAGTTCCTGCCCAAACGCGACATGGATGTTCCATGCAGTGTTCTGGACACGTCGCTCGCCGCGCAGGAGCTAGGCTGGCACGCGAAGACGCCTTTTCCGGAAGGCATCAGGCAGACGTGGGCGTGGATCAGCAATCGACACCTCATCAAGCACCATTCCTGAATGATGGCTCCTATCCTGAAACCTCGCGCCGCTCTCCGCCGCCTGCGCACGCTCTCGCAACATCATGGGGGAATATGGGCTGCGCTGCGAAAGGCCATTCGAGCATTCCGGACCAATGGCATCGCCGGCTTGCGTGCGGGGCTCCGCCCGCCCCCTCTCCCCAGCCTGCCACCTGGCCGCAACCGGCCGGACGATGCCGATGACCTGGCGATAGAGGTGCCATTCAACTATTCACCGCATATCAAGTCTCAGCGGCTGTGCGCCATCATCCACGTTTTTTATCCCGACCTGTGCGCGGAAATCATCAAGTACCTGGAGAACGTGCCCAGCGGAATCGACGTATTCGTTTCGACCACATCGGACACCAAGCGCAGGGAGATCGAAGACCATTTCACGGGTTTCACCAAGGGCGCGCTGGAAGTACGAGTCTTCGAAAACCGCGGGCGCGACATCGCTCCCAAGCTGGTGGGCTTTCGAGATGTCTATGACCGATACGATATAGCCTTGAGCCTGCACACGAAGAAATCCCCTCACGGCGGTTCGCCGCTAGAGGGCTGGCGGCACTATCTATATGAACACCTGCTCGGCTCGCCCCTCATCGTGGCCTCCAATCTGGCCCTGTTGCAATCGGGCACCGTCGGCATGGTGTTTCCGCAGCATCTGTTCTATCTCAGGCCGATCTTTGCGTGGGGCGCCAACTATCAACGCTGCCGCGACCTGCTGGCACGCACAGGAACCGGGATCCATGAAGGGATCTATCTTGAGTGCCCCACTGGCTCGATGTTCTGGTGCCGGACGGATGCCTTGCGAAAACTGCTGGAACTCGATCTGCAATTCTCGGATTTTGACGACGAGGCAGGCCAGATAGACGGCACGCTTGCACACGCCATGGAGCGCGCCTTTCTGTACGCCGTGGAGGCTCAAGGCTATACCTGGGCCAAGGTGTCCCGTCGCGATCTTTACCCATTACCGCATACACTGCTGCCGATCAACCGGCCCAATGACATTGCACCATCTTTGCAATTGGTGCATCGTCCGTTGCTGCAGCCGACGGCGTCCTTTCACTGAACCACACTACTCATCTGGCTTATGTTCATCCGCCTATTTGCCAACGCCCTGAGCGACATCAGCGCCGGCATGAAGCGTCTACCCCTGGTCGCCACCCTGGGATGGCAGGACGTCCGTCAACGCTATCGACGCTCCATGCTCGGACCATTCTGGCTGACCATCAGCATGGGAGTCATGATAGGTACCATCGGTCTGGTTTTTGGACAGATTTTCAAAGCACCCACCGAGGAATATCTGCCGTTCCTCGCCGTCGGACTTATCCTTTGGGGGTTCATTTCGACTGCATTGACCGAGGGCTGCACCAATTTCATCCAGGCCGATGCGATCATCAAGCAATTGCCCATCCCTCTGATCGTCCATGTCCTGCGACCAATCTGGCGTAACGTGATCATCCTCGCGCACAACTTTGCGATCTTCCCGATCGTGCTGTTCGTGATGGACAGGCCCGTCACAGAGACCATCTGGCTGGCCCTGCCCGGCTTCCTCCTGCTGCTGTTGAACCTGACCTGGCTATCGACGGCACTGGGCGTGGTGTGCGCCAGGTATCGTGACATCCCGCAGATCATTGCAAGCTTGATGCAGGTCGTCTTCTATCTGACGCCTATCATGTGGCTGCCAAACCTGCTGCCGGAGCGCGCTGGCATGTACATGCTCACGTTCAATCCATTCTTCCATTTGATCGAAATCGTCCGCGCGCCTTTGCTGGGCCAACTTCCCAGCACCCAGAATTGGCTGGCAGCATGCGGCCTGGCCGTATTCGGCTGGACTCTGACTCTCGCCCTCTATGGGCGGTACCGTCGTCGTATCGCCTACTGGCTTTGACGCTCACTCATTGCAGTTATAGAAATCCATGGCTTCAATCGAATTCGACCGTGTCTGTGTCGACTTTCCCATCTACAGCGCGAGTTCCAGGTCCATCAAGAAGCGTATTTTTCAGGTTGCGACGGGCGGGCAGATCAGTGCGGACGAGAATGGCCGCATCACCGTGCGAGCGCTGGAAAATCTGTCCTTCCACTTCAAGGATGGAGACCGCATCGGTCTGCTTGGTCATAACGGTGCAGGAAAGAGCACACTGCTTCGCCTGCTCAGTGGCGTCTATTCGCCGTCGAGTGGCTCGGCAAGAACCGTAGGCGAAATCGGTTCCTTGATCGACATCGGCTTCGGAATCGACGCAGAATCATCGGGGCGTGAGAATATTTTTCTGCGAGGGTCGCTGCTGGGCCTATCCCGTGCACAGATCAAGCAGCATATCGATGAAATCATTGATTTCTCGGAGCTTGGCGCTTTTATCGACATGCCCTTGCGCACGTATTCCGCCGGCATGCATCTGCGTTTGGCCTTCTCTGTTTCAACCGTGATTCGCCCCGAAATCCTGTTGATGGATGAATGGCTGTCGGTAGGCGACGAGAGCTTCAAACACAAGGCCGAAGCTCGCTTGAACAACCTAGTCGCATCTACTAACATATTGGTCCTTGCGAGTCACTCGAAGAGTTTGATCTGCCATACCTGCAATCGGGTCATTTGGCTGGATCATGGAAAAATCAGGATGGATGGCAACGCGACAGACGTCGCGGACGCCTACTTCGGCCAATAACGGCACTTGCGCGCTCTACTCGATCCTCAACACTCATTTTTATGCCCCCCCTTGCCAAGGCAAAGCGCTTGGCCGCCCGCCTACTCGGCCGGCTGCCAGGACAGCCCGCCGCCATGATCGGCCATAGAGTCGATCCGACGATTGCCGCAATTTTCGATGCGTATTGGTATTCACGGCACGCGCCCAAGCTTGCCGAGGGAGAAGACCCGCTACGCCACTATTTGTCATCCGATCCTGCCGAGCAATCGGATCCACATCCGCTGTTTCACGGTCGCTGGTATCTGCGCAACAATCCCGACGTAGCGGCCAGCGGCCTCAATCCGCTTGCACACTACGTCAACTATGGCGCAAAGGAAGGACGAGCGCCCTGCGCTTACTTCGACGGAGCCTGGTACTCGGCAACCTACCTGGGAGCGAGTCCCCGGACCAATCCGTTGCTGCATTTCATCCAGCACGGCGCCCAGGCTGGCCATCAGCCCAACCCACACTTCAATACGAAGTGGTACGTCGAGCATCACCCGGAAGCAGGAGCGGCCGACACTGACCCGTTGAGCCACTACATCTACCACGGCGAGCGCCGAGGCTTCTGGCCCAGCCCTGAATTCGACCCGGCCTGGTACATCAGTTACTACCCGGACTCCGCGCTTTGGCCCCAGGGTCCCTTTTCCCACTATCTGCTTTTTGGACAAGCCGAAGGGCGCGCCGGCCATCGGGCAACGGACCACGACACGGAAACCGTGGCGCATTCGCCGGATCATGCTGAACCCCCCGCCACGCTGCTCGACCTGTTCGATGCCGCATGGTATCGCCGGCAGGTGCCGGACCTTTCCCTTCAATCGGATCCGCTGGAACACTACCTGTCGGAAGGGGCAAAGAGAGGACTGGACCCTCATCCTCTTTTCCACACGCAATGGTATCTGTCCCGCTACCCGGATGTCGCCGAATCCGGACAGAACGCGCTTGAACACTACGTCCTCTACGGCGCTTCGGAACTCCGCGATCCGTCGGAGTACTTCGACGTACAGCAATACTGCACGGAATATGCCGCGCTGATTCCCGCCGGTGCAAATCCGCTGGTGCATTTCCTGCGCCACGGCGCCCGCGCAGGCCTGAATCCCAATCCCTATTTCGATACGCGCTGGTATCTGAGCCGATACCAGCGCGTCACCCAGTCGGCCTTCAACCCGCTCGTTCACTATCTGATCGAAGGGGAAAGGCTGGGCTATCTGCCCAGCCCTGAGTTCGACCCTGTACGATATGCGCAAACGCATGCCGACACCCTCAACTGGCGCTATGGTGCGCTTTCGCACTACCTCATATTCGGCAGGTATGAGGGCCGCATGCTTTCCCCCCCCGAACCCGCCAGCCCAGTCCAGCCGGCCGCCAGCCCGGTCGTTAACGACGTACCCGACATCGTGGTCGACGAACCTCTGGAGGATATGCGCGCGCGATTGCCAGAGGTGGAACCCCAGCAGAACCCAACGCCAGAACCTTCGAGCGATCCGGCAAGATCGACTTCAACGCCAGCCACCAGCGGCCACATGCCAAACGTCTTGCCGGCAGGGCCAGTCCTGAGTCATGATCCCGGCAATCCGCTCGGCACACTCGCCGAGCTGTTCGACGTCAACTGGTACCTCGCGCACACTGACGATCCCGCCGCCCGCCGAAATCCGCTGGGACACTATCTTCTGGCCGGCACGGCGCAAGGATTGAATCCTCATCCCCTGTTTCATACGGCTTGGTATCTGGCAACGTATCCGGATGTCGCCGCCAGCGGAATCAACCCGTTCGCACACTATGTCGCCAACGGCGCACGCGAACTGCGCAATCCGTGCCGGCTCTTTGACGCGAAATGGTACGCCGAACGCTATCCCGACGTGCCCGCCGACCATGGCAATGCGCTGAAGCACTACTGCACGCACGGAGCCAGGGAGGGCCGGGATCCTCATCCTCTCTTCAATACCAGGTGGTATCTGGATACCTACCCGGAGGCGCTCGAGTACGGTTTCGATCCGCTATCCCATTTTCTCCATCACGGAGAATCGGCAGGCTATGCCCCAGGCCCCACGTTCAACCCGGAATGGTACAAGCTGCGCCACCCCGATCTGGTTCACTGGCCCGACAGCCTGCTAGCGCACTACCTTGCATTTGGCATGGCTGAAGGCCGCACCGCAGCGCCCGGACCTCTGGATTTTCAATCCGAGACCGAATTGCGCAACGCCATCGCGGCGGCGGCGCCGTCGCGCGAAAGCCTGCAAGCAACAATACGGTTGCCGGTGACCGGCCTGCGATCGCTGCGGGATGCCGCCGGAGATGCTTATCCCATCGTCCTGCAAGATCGTGCCCAGCAGGCGGAAGGCGTGACCCGGATCAAGAGTTTTCCCGGATTGGCCTACGTGGCCAAGCTGGACCATGCGGTGCTGCTAGCCGGCACCCGCTACATGATTGCGCGCGACCACATCATCCACGATGAGGTTGCCGCATATCAAGACGAGCCTGCCGCCGCGTTGAAATACTATCGCGCGGCCTTCTGGAACAACCGCAAGGAAGTCTTCTTCGACTTCGCGCTGCGGCCGAATCAGGAAATCGCGACGGGCATCAATTTGATGCACGAATACTCAAACAACTATTTCCATTTCGTCGCAGAAACGTTGCCCCGTCTGGTCCTGGCCGATGAGGCCGGGCTGCCCGACGACTTGCCTTTCCTGGTGGAACGGCAGCTGCATGAAAACATGCTGAAGTTGCTTGAATACGCGAACACGAGCACCCGTCCGGTGCTGTTCCTGGAGTCGGGCACCATGTACCCCGTGCGCACGGTGTATCAGCCCTCCGATGTCACTTCAGTCGTCGATGCCTACAATGGCGGGCCGATCGCGCGTCAGTCCTTCCTCGACGTCGGGCGCATCCGAACCGCGATTGACCGATGCAAGGCCCGGTTTCCCATCAAGGCGCCGGGACGCAAGCGCAAAATATACGCGGGCCGAAGCGGCAAGATCCGCAAACTCACCAACCAGGTCGAGCTCGAATACGAACTGGCCAGGCGGGGATTCGAAATCCTGCGCACGGACGAATTCAGCCTGGAAACACAGATCCAGATTTTCCGGGACGCCGAGATCATCATTGCGCCTACAGGAGCCCAGATAACCAACATCGTCTGGGCGGACCCTGGCACCCGCCTCATCGTGCTCGCCTCGGACCATCCCAGCCACCAGCTGTATCTGTGGGAATTGCTTGGCCGCGTATCACAAGCTCAAGTCGAATTCGTCATCGGCCCGCGCGCCTACGTCCGTGACGATCGCTACAGCGTTCACGACGACTATTCGGTGAATGTGCAAGACGTACTTACTCGGCTCGAAGACACACAAGACATACCAACCCAGCTCGACGCCAGCGCATAAGGCAAGATTCACATGCATGATCAACCGTACGAATCACTTGACTCCGTCATCGAACTAGTCGATCTCAGCAAGATTTCCGATCCACGCGGCAATCTGACCTTCATCGAAGGCAATCGGCATGTTCCCTTTGACATCAAGCGGGTCTACTACCTGTACGACGTTCCGGGTGGCGAGATGCGCGCCGGACACGCGCACCACCAGCTGCAACAACTCATCATCGGCATATCCGGGAGCTTCGATCTCGTCCTGGACAACGGCTACGAGCGTCGCACGATCACATGCAACCGCCCCTTCCGCGGCGTGCTGATGAAATCGCTCGTATGGCGCGAATTGAACAACTTCTCCTCCGGCGCCGTGTGCCTGGTGCTCGCGTCGATGCCATACGAAGAGTCTGACTACATCCGAGATTATCAAGACTTTCTCAAAACCGTCGAACAGAGACGACTGAAATGATCCCCTTCTTTGACATCCACGCCACTCACGCAGCAGTCGCAAACGAGCTGAAAGACGCTTTTGCCCGTGTGCTGGCAAGCGGCCACATCATCATGGGCAGCGAGCTTGAAAAGTTCGAGACGGAATTCGCGGCGTATTGCGGGGTCAAGCACTGCATTGGCGTTGGCAATGGCCTGGACGCTCTGGCGCTGGCCCTGCGCGCCCGGGGCATAGGCCCGGGCGACGAAGTCATCGTACCGTCGCAGACCTTCATCGCAACGTGGCTGGCCGTCAGCATGGTGGGCGCCACGCCAGTCCCCGTGGAGATCGATCCCGGAACATATGGCCTCGATACGAGCCGCATTGCGGCCGCGCTTACCGCGAAAACGAAGGGCATCGTGCCGGTTCACCTATATGGCGCACCGGTGGACATGAAGGGGATCAGCGATATCGCGGCGCGGCACGGTCTCTTCGTCCTGGAAGACGCCGCGCAGGCGCATGGCGCCCAATATCTTGGCCGCCGCGCTGGCGCGCTGGGCGATGCCGCCGCCTTCAGTTTCTATCCGACAAAAAACCTCGGCGCACTGGGCGACGGCGGCGCGATCGTCACCAATGACGATCGCCTGGCGGCAGATCTGCGCCGCCTGCGCAACTACGGTTCCAACAAGAAGTACGTGCATGAAGTCGCGGGCGTCAATTCCCGGCTCGACGAACTGCAGGCGGCATTCTTGCGAGTCCGGCTTCGTACGCTGGATAAGGAGAACGATCAGCGTCGCGCCATCGCCGCCCGCTACACCGAAGGTCTGCGGACCCTCCCCGGCATCACGACGCCTGTCTCCGTCGCCGGCGCCGTGCCCGTCTATCACCTGTACGTCATCCGCAGCAAGCAACGCGATGCTCTGGCGGCATATCTGAACGAACACAAGATCGGCTGCCTGGTCCACTACCCGACGGCGCCTCACATGCAAGCAGCCTACGCAGAGCTCGCGCTGGCGCTAGACAGCCTGCCCCTGGCACGAGCGGCAGCGGCGGAGACCCTGTCCCTGCCGATGTGGCCCGGAATGTCCGAAGCGCAAGTCGACACGGTCATCGACCGCATACGCCAATTCTGCGCGCAGTAACGAACCCATGAGCCTCCCCGTTTCCGTCATCGTTCCTATCTTCAATCAGGGAGACTATGCGCTTCGGGCCATCGACAGCCTGTGCGCGCAGACTTACGACAATCTTCAGATCATTGTCGTCGATGACGGATCCAGCGACGGCAGCGCCAAGCGCGTCCGGCAGCATTTCGGCGCGAAGATCACGCTGCTTGAACAGGAGAATGCCGGCCCCAGCGCGGCGCTCAACGCGGGCTTGCGCATCGCGCAAGGGGACATCATCGCGCTCATGGGCGGCGACGACATCGCCACGCAAGATCGGATCACCCATCAGGCAGCCATTCTCGGCACCGCGAATTGGGACGTGGTCTTTTCCAAGCCCCAGCTCATCAATGAGACAGGCGCCCCGATCCGGGATGGGCTCTATCCGGTTTTTTTCCAGCCCCCCCGCGAATCCAACTTACTGCGCAGCCTGTTTTTCGACGACAACTATCTTTGCGCCCCTTCCGCAACCATGCGGCGCAGCGTGATCGATGCCGTCGGCCCCTTCCACGAGGGGCTGATCCAACTTCAGGACTACGATTACTGGTTGCGCGCGGCGGGTCAAGGCTATCGGCTGGGGCTGTTCGACCACCGCATCGTCGCCTATCGTCGCCACACCGGCAATTTGTCGGCCGCGACGCGGGACCTGGCCACACGCACCGAAATTCCCATCGTCCTGGAAAGCGTACTGCAGACGGCGCGGCCCAGCGTTCTGCGACAGACCTTCCCGGAGTTCACGCAACCGGTCGCCGATCCCGAGGCTCCGTTGAACCTGTTCGAACAAAGCGCGGTATTGCTCGCCCACCCAAGGCAGGAAGTCAAGATGCGTGGCCTGACGAAGGCCATCGCCTTTGCCAAGGACACGCAGGGCGCCGCCGCCGGCACCAAGCCGCACCTGTTCCGCTACATCTACAACGCCGGCAACGCCATCCGTTGAATCCGTGTATGGGCTTGCCCGACGCGCCGGGCAAGCCCGGAAAAGACGTCATTTCCCTTGCGACAGCTCCCTTGAACGGAAAACGGAATCTCGATGTCCGCCGATGCCACCAGCCTTCTTGCCCGCGTCCGCCTCCTAATGGTCGGATCCGACAGCGCGTGCGCGACGCAGGATGAACGCTTGCCCAGGCGGTACTTCGCACTGTGCATTGCGCTCTATGTCTGCTATCTGCTGGCCATGCAGCCTGCGCTATTGCTCGACGGCGAAATGTGGGCCGAAATGGCCACCAACTACTATGCGAACGCGCAGGCGCCATCGCTGGTCGCACGCCTCATGTCGACCGACGCCGGCTATATCCCCTTGCCACAGCGCCTCCTCGCCTTGCTGTTTCATGCCCTGGCGCTACCCGCCTCCAGCATTCCATACGCCTACAGCTGGACCGCGATCCTGCTCACCGCGGCCATGGTGGGGAGCTTCTGCCTAGGTCCGTTCCGACGCGTCGTGCAAAGCGACGGCCTGCGCCTGCTGGTCGCGTTGAGTGTCCTCGCCCTGGCGGACTACGAGACTCGCACGTTCATCAACTTTACGTATTTTGCGGCTTTCTTCATCTTGATCCTGTCGGCACTGGCGCTGGTCAGTGACAAGATGGATGCTCCGCCCGGATGGGCATGGCTCACCCCGGTTCTCATGATATCGAAACCGGCCGTCGTGGCGACATTGCCCGGCCTGCTGCTGGCCGCGATATTGGGAAGAGGCCGGCGCTATCGATGGCTTGCGGCAGCATCCGTGGTCGCCTGCTGCGCGCAGGCGGCGCAGATGCTGCTTAGCCGCGCCAATGGCGCCTTCGCCACGCCGACCACCACAAGCCTGCCAGAAAAACTGTACATCGGTATCGAGTACGCATTTGGCTACCTGGGCGTATTCACGAGCGGCCGGCCAATGCGCGCCGGATTCCTCCATCCGGGCATGTATGGCATGGCGATCGCCGCGTTGCTGGTCGCGCTCATCCTGTTCCGCAAGCGCCGTGCAAATGCCCTGATTCCGATCGGCGGCCTGGCCATTGTCTTCACCACGCTCCTGAATGCGCTGGCGTTCGGCGATAGCTGGACCGCCGATCTGCCTCATCTGGCAAGTTCGTCCATCTACCGGCACGTCATCGTCATTTTCTTCGGCGTCACCCTCATCATGGCGGGCCTGTTCGCCAATATCTTGCCGACCGCCCCCCCAAGCAGCGGACCGCGGCGCCACGCGGCGCCAGCCTTGTTCGCATGCTGGCTGATCGCGGCTGGCTGGACATCCCAGGCAGGCCGCTTGAATCAGCAGCCGCAATTCCCGACGATCAACGCTTCATACTGGCAGGCCCAGTCCTACCGGATCGATAGCGGCGCCCCCGTCTGCGTGCCTATCAATCCAATCGGGTGGGCATACCTGCGCGGCTGCTCGCCGTTGGTCCAGGAACTGTCCTGGGGCGGGCATTCCCTGAATTTTCAACCCATCTCCTTCTCCTCCGGGATGGGTCGTCTGACGATCCCCATACCCGAAGCCGCCTTGAACGGTCGCGGCATCCAAGCCCTGGCCATTGCCGTAAAGCCGACAGTGGCACGGGAACAACCGTTCGCCGCGCGCATAGTGCTGACGCTGAAAGACGAAAGCGTGCGCTATCTAACTGGCGCGATGCGTCTCAAACCCGCTGGCGCGCTGCTGTTGATCGACGCGTCCCCCCCTGTCCTGGCGAACCAGATCGCGGCGGCGGAACTGCAAACGGATGTGCCCGTGGAAGTGGCGCGGAAGGCGCCTTCCGGGGACGCTCCGCCAGCCCTTATTTGGTTCGGCCAGTGAACGGGAGTGGCGTCATGGGGGGCAGCCAGAAACCGCGTCGAGCTTTCCCGCAACCGTGGGATTGCTCGCGTCTGCGCCAGCCCACGCACATGACGGTACATTCACTTCTCCACTAAAATAGACGCCTTTTCGCCAGGATTCGCCCACATCGCGGCCCGGCCTGCCCCTCAATCCGGAGCGAACATTTCGTGCAGATCATTATCCCCATGTCCGGTTTTGGCGAACGATTCCGGCGGGCCGGCTATTCGCTTCCCAAGCCACTGATCCCCATCGACGGAAAACCGATCATCGCCCACGTGATCGACATGTTCCCGGGAGAGACGGATTTTCTGTTTATCTGCAACCAGGACCATCTCGACAACCCGGACTACGCGGTGCGAGCCACGCTTGAACGCTATTGTCCCACCGGCCGTGTCGTGGGCATCCCGTCCCACAAGCTGGGCCCGGTTCATGCCGTCCGCCTGGCTGAGCATTTGATCCGTGACGACTCGCCCGTCGTCGTGAATTACTGCGACTTCACCTGCTATTGGGATTGGCCGCAGTTTGTGCGCTTCACGTCCGAAACCGGCTGCGCGGGAGCGATTCCCGCCTATAAGGGATTCCATCCACACACGCTTGGCAGCACCAACTACGCCTACATGCGCGAGCAGGACGGCTGGGTGCTCGACATCCAGGAAAAACAGCCATACACGCAGAACCGCATGGAGGAGTTCGCTTCCAGCGGTACCTACTATTTCCGGAATGGCGCCCTGATGAAGCGCGCATTCAAGGAAACCGTGGATCTCCAGCTACACGTCAACGGAGAATACTATGTGAGCCTGGCATACCGCCCCTTGCTGGCTCAGTCCATGCCTGTCGCCGTGTACGCCCTGCAGCATTTCATGCAGTGGGGAACGCCTCAGGACGTGGCCGAATACAACGGCTGGTCTCGCGCGTTCCGCACGCTCGCCGAACCCGCGCAGCCGCCGCTGCCGCCACGAGGAAGCATGGTGATGCCCATGGCAGGGCTGGGAAAGCGTTTCGCGGATGAAGGCTACGCCGCTACGAAACCGCTTATCCCCGTATCAGGCAGGCCCATGGTGGAGCAGGCAGCCCATGATCTGCCCCCGTCCCGGCATCACGCGTTTGTCTTGCGGCGGGACATGCCCGGCCACGCGGCAATCAGCGCGCAGCTCGCGCACGTCTATCCGGGCGCCGTCATCTCCACCATCGACGCAGTCACCGAAGGCCAGGCATGCACCGCGCTGATCGGCCTGGATGCCTTGCAGCAGGCGATCGCGGACGCGTCGGGGCCGATTACTTTCGCCGCTTGCGACAACGGCATGTTATATGACGCACAGGCTTTTGATCGCCTGCTGGAAGCGCCTGACGTAGACATTATCGTCTGGGCGGCACGCGGCCATGCCAACGCCGTCCGTCATCCCAAAATGTTTGGCTGGATCGATGCGCCCGACGACCGCATCCGCGCCATTTCAGTCAAGGAACCGCTGGGTTCTCCGGAAACGGATCCGATCGTCATCGGCAATTTCACGTTCCGACACGCGCAGGATTTTCAGCGGGTCGTGGCCAGGCTGCTGGCTCGGGATGGTCGGGTGAACGGCGAGTTCTACCTGGACTCGACGATCAATGATGCCATCGCCCTGGGGCTGCGCTGCCAGGTCTTTACCGTCGATCACCTGCTCTCCTGGGGAACGCCGAACGACTTGCGAACCTTCGAGTACTGGCAGTCCTGCTTCCATAAATGGGCATCGCATCCCTATCGCCTTGAGAACGATGGCCGCGTCCCCGCGGAAGCCGTACCGCTGCTGGCTCGACAATACCGCAAGATCGATCCGCCGTTGCCGGGCCCGCGGCCATGATGAAGAAGGAACTGCCCGTATTCCTGGTGGTGGGCGGACTGACCGTCGCGGTCGACTTTCTTGTCTATCATGCCCTGCTGGCATGGAGCCCGATGCCTGTCGGTTGGTCCAAGGCCATCGGTTTCATGGCGGGCACGGCGTTCGCCTATGTGGCCAACCGATACTGGACATTCAACCATCAGGCACATCCGACAGGCAGTCACTGGCGTTTCATGGCGCTCTATGCCGCCACGCTCGGCGCTAACGTGGTGATCAACACCCTGACGCTCAAGCATCTGCCTGCATCGCAACAGATGGTACAGGTGGCGTTCGTCGCGGCAACCGGCGTATCGGCCGTACTGAATTTCATCGGCATGAAATTCTTCGTTTTTCGGATGCGAGTGTCCGACGGATCTCTATGAAACTATCCCTGGTCATCCCCTGCTACAACGAAGCAGCCAACCTGCCGTTGTTGCTTGAACGCTGCAAGGCGCTGACGGCACGGTCGGACGCCGAAGTCATTCTGGTCGATAACGGCTCCACCGACAACAGCCCCGACGTGCTGGCCGCCTTGCTGCCCTCATACCCTGGATGCCGCAGCGTCCGCGTCGAACGCAATCAGGGCTATGGCTACGGCATTCTTCAGGGATTGCGCGCCGCCCAGGGCGAAATCCTCGCCTGGACCCACGCGGACATGCAGACAGACCCCCATGACGCCGTCAAGGGTCTGGCGCTATTTGAAGCGCACGGTGCCGGCTTGTTCGTCAAAGGCCGCCGATACGGCCGCCCGGTGGCGGACGTTTTCTTCACGATCGGCATGAGCCTGTTCGAAACGTTGCTGCTGCGAACCCGCCTGTGGGACATCAATGCACAGCCCACCATGTTTCATCGGGATTTCTTCGCCAGTTGGGACCGGCCGCCGCACGATTTTTCCCTGGATTTGTACGCCTATTACCTGGCGCGAAGCCGGGGTCTGGCTGTAAAGCGCTTCCCGGTACGCTTCGGCGAACGCGCGCACGGAACGTCCCATTGGAATGTCAATTGGGCCGCCAAGAGAAAATTCATCAAACGCACAATCGCGTTCAGCCTGGAACTGAAGAGGTCCACCAAGCCATGATCTTTATCGCTCATCGCCGCAATACGCTGGAAGAACTGAACACGACGCCGGTCGAGTATGGGATAGAGGTCGATATCCGCAGCCGCGGCGAAAACCTCATCATCCACCATGATGCGCTGGTTCCGGGCGGAGATTTCCTTGAGTGGATCGCGGCGTACCGACACGGCACGCTGATCTTGAATGTCAAGGAAGAGGGACTGGAGGCGCGCCTGCTTTCCGTAATGGACTCGCATGGCATCACCGATTTCTTCTTCCTCGACCAGTCATTTCCGTTTCTCGTGAAATGGGCCAAGGCGGGCGAGCAGCGCTGCGCCGTCCGCGTATCCGAATTCGAATCCATCGATACCGCGCTCAGTCTCGCGGGCAAAGTCGATTGGGTCTGGGTGGATTGCTTCACGCGCTTTCCGTTGAGCGGGGACGAGGCGCGCCGCCTGCAAGACGCCGGTTTCCGCCTCTGCATCGTTTCGCCCGAGTTGCAGGGACGCAATGCTGAAACGGAAATTCCGGCCTATGCGGCCTTGCTCACCGAACGCGGCATTGCCGCCCAAGCCGTATGCACCAAGCGCCCCGATCTTTGGAAAATCGCACTTGGCCTGCAATGAAGACGCTGCTCGTTCACCCACTGTTTCTGATCGGCATCGCAATCCGATTGGCCATCGTCGCCGGCGCGATCTCGCAGCCGGTCGTGGATTGGTACGCGCCCTTTCTGTCCACCAGCGTTTCGCAATGGAACATGGACCCCTGGGGAGTATGGCTTGCCCACGGAGGAAGCCCGGCGGCTTTTCCGTATGGCTATGTCATGTGGCTGGTCTTTCTGCCGCTCACGCTGCTGGGCAAGCTCGTGGGCATGGCGCCGGAGCACGCCTACGCGCTGACACTAGGGCTGGTTGACGTCGCCCTGCTGGCAGTGCTGCGGCGTCTGCTCCCCGGCCGCGACCGCATGCTCCTCCTGGTTTACTGGTTTTCTCCGATCACGCTGGTCGCCACCTACTGGCTTGGGTACAACGATCTGGTGCCCGTCGCCCTGCGACGCTGACCCTCTACTGCATCCGCCATCAAAAGAACTGGACGGCAGGCCTGGCACTTGCCGCTGCCATCTCAGCCAAGCTGAGCATGGCGGCTGCGCTGCCCTTCTTCCTGATCTATTTTCAGCACAATCGTCCTCACCGCAAGTTTCTTCCCGATTTCGCCAAGGCCTTCGCCTTGGGCGCCACCCTTTTTCTCCTGCCGTTCGTCCTGCTATCCAGCGACGGGCTGGCCATGATCCAATCCAACCCGGAAGTCACCAAGATCTATCGCCTAGCCGTTCCGATCGGCGAGAACATCACCGTATACCTGGTGCCGCTTGTCCATCTGCTCATACTCTACGCGGCCTGGCGCGTCCGCCGCCTGAATTTCGATCTGTTGTGCGCCATTCTGTGCATCGCTTTCCTCTTGATCGTGCTCATGACGCCCGCCGCGCCTGGCTGGTTCGTCTGGGTTCTGCCGCTGCTGGTCATCTACCAGGCTCGTAGCGATCGCATCGCACGAGCGCTGGTCTGCCTGTTTTCATTTCTCTATCTCGGCACCAGCCTGCTTGCCGAATACGCCGCACAGAGTTCGCTGGCGACGTTGATCGGTGCTCCACTGACAAACATGCTGCCACGCGGCCTCTCCATACTGCATACCACCCTGGTGGCAACGGGCCTGGTGTTGGCCGCCAGAATCTGGCGGGAGGGAGTGAGCCGGAATGACTTCTTCCGCTTGAGCCGACGCCCGTTCGTACTGGGAATCGCCGGAGACTCCGGCGCCGGCAAAGACACATACTCCGATGCACTGACGGATCTGTTTGGCACGCACTCGGTCGCCAAGCTGTCTGGAGACGACTACCACCTGTGGGATCGACAAAAACCCATGTGGCAGGTCATGACTCATTTGAATCCAAGAGCCAACGACCTGGAAGCCTTTGCGAACGATCTCGTAGCATTAAGCGACGGCAAGCCCATTCAATCACGGCACTACGATCATCAGACCGGACGGATGAGCAAACCGTTCAAGATCAAAAGCAATGACTTCATCTTTGCCAGCGGCCTGCATGCACTGTATCTGCCGATCCTGCGCAATTGCTATAGCCTGAGCGTCTACCTCGACATTGACGAAGATCTGCGTCGCTACCTGAAACTCAAGCGCGACGTGGAAGTGCGCGGCCATACACGCGAGCGCGTCCTGGGTTCATTCGAACGCCGTGAACCAGATTCCGCCAAGTTCATCCGTCCGCAGGCCGCCCATGCGGATTTGCTTTTCTCGCTCAAGCCGATACACCCGCGCATGCTGACCGAGACATCGGACAGGCATCCCTTGCGCTTGAAGCTCGTGGCACGCTCCAGACTCGGTTTGAGTGAAACCTCGCTGGCCAGGGCTCTCATCGGTGTTTGTGGCCTGCACGTAGATATGGTGACCAGCGCAGACGGCGCGGAAATCGTTCTAACCATCGAAGGCGAGACGACAGGCAAGGACATCGAGCTGGCGGCACAGATAATCTGCCCGGAAATCTTCGAATTCCTCGACACTTCTGCGAAATGGGCGAATGGCGTAGGAGGCCTCATGCAGCTGATCACGCTCGCACATATTCAGCAAGCCTTGACGACACGCTTCATATGATGAAAATCTACGCACCCGATCGGTTCGATCGCCTTCCTGACGCAATTCTGTTCGACACGGATAACACGCTCTATCCGTACGATCCGGCCCATGCGGCCGCGCAACAGGCCGTGCGCGAGAAAGTCTCGACGACTTTCTCGATCCGACCTGAAGAATTCGACACAGCGTTCAAGCAGGCCCGGGATGAAGTCAAATCCCGCTTGCAGCACACCGCGTCCTCGCACAGCCGTTTGTTGTATCTGCAACGCATGCTGGAGATCATGGGCTTGGGGTCACAAGTGCTTCTTGCGCTGGATTTTGAACAAACCTATTGGCGCACCTTCCTCAGCAATGCCATCTTGTTTGATGACGTCAAAGAACTTCTGGATGACCTGCGCCTGCTCGGCATTCCGACTGCCATCGTTACGGATCTAACGGCGCAGATCCAGTTTCGCAAGGTCGTCTATTTTGGCTTGGACCAGTACTTCGATTACATCGTCACCAGCGAAGAAGCGGGTTTCGACAAGCCGCACCCGGCGCCGTTCACCATTGCGCTGGAAAAGATGCGTCCCAAAGGCAACACGATTTGGATGATCGGCGACAATCCAGTCAATGACATTCGAGGGGGCCGCGAGACGATCAATGCAGTTACTTTGCAGAAGATCCACCCCGGCACCCCTCTAGGCGAAGGCGAAAACGCCCCGGAAGCGTCTTTCAGCAGTTTTTCGGCGTTACGCCGTCTCGTCGCTCAACTGGGGCAAAAGCAATCATGACTTCCCCAAATACCTCTTTGCATGCCGCTATCGTGGACTTCTGCGCCAGAATCGGCCGGGACCGGCTTTTGGTCCAGGGTGCAGGCGGCAATGTTTCGTACAAGAGCAATGGCGCGCTGTGGATAAAGGCCTCCGGTACCTGGCTAGCCGACGCTGCCAGCCAGGAAATTTTCGTGCCCGTCGACCTGGCTCATCTCCAATCGGCCATCGCACGGGATGATTTCGAAGTATCGCCAATCTCCCGCGACGTCGATGCACGGTTGCGCCCATCGATAGAAACGCTGCTGCACGCCCTCTTGCCCCATGCTGTCGTCGCCCATCTGCACGAGATCAACGCCCTGGTCCATCTGGTCCAAAAAGACTGCGAAATGCTGCTGCAAGAACGACTGGGCGATTCTTGTGAATGGGTGCTGGTGGACTATCACAAGCCTGGCGCCCCGTTGGCTGTCGCTGTGGCGCGTCAGTTGAAAGACCGGCCCGGCGCAGACGTCGTATTCCTGCGCAATCACGGCGTGGTCATCGGCGCAAGAACGGTTGAAGAAGCGGACAGGCTGCTATCTCTGCTCACGACGCAGCTACGCACGAAGGCCCACGATATTGGGCTGCCTTGTGTCGCCCCGCCGTCCCATGACGTGGAGGCCATGAAAAACCAGTCCTACATTCTGCTGCAGGACGAGGCATTGACCGAACTGGTCCACGACCGCGATCTGTATGCCCGACTGGACAATTCCTGGGCGCTGTATCCAGATCACGTCGTATTCCTAGGCCCCATCGCCCAGACATATGACTCCGTTGCCGATTGCTTGGGCCGCATGCCGCAGCATCGGGACCTCGGCTATCCCATTTTCATACGCGACGTCGGCGTCTTCGTGCCCGAGGCGTTCAACCGCGCCCGACATGAGCAGTTGAGGTGCTACTACGACGTACTGGCGCGGCTGACACCGGATGCCATCACTACGACCTTGTCCAGGACCGACATCGCCTCCCTGCTGAATTGGGATGCGGAGCGCTATCGCATCGGGCACGCAAAATGACACAGCAAGCGTCTATGCCCTTCTCACCCCCCGCTACACATAGGTCGCCCATCAACTGGCTAGCCATTGCCTGCTACGCAGGCTGCGCCGCCATCGTGCTGCTCCTGTTTTACGAGAATTTTCTCTTTTCGGAAAAATTGGGGCGCCTCGCATCGAGAACGGTGGACGATCTTGCTTTTCAACTCGCCTTGCGAGACGCGCATACGTCCATAGCCTCCGGACAGTTTTCCAAACTCTGGATCCTAAATTATTATGCCTATGGCTGGCTTTACTGGGCGCCACTCGCCTGGATAACCTATCCGCTATATCTGATCTCGTCCTATTTCGGTATCGACTGGCCGCTGATTGTCGTGCCACGCCAGGTCTCTCTTCTATTCGCGCTGGGAGGCGCCTACTTTCTGCGCAAGATCGTCAAGCGATTCACGCAAAACGAAGCGATCTGCGCCACAGCCGCCCTCATTTATCTGTTATTTCCTGCCATCGCCTTTTTTTCCATGCGATTCGGCACCGTCACAGAGATTTCGTTCCTGTCGATCCTGAGCGCGTATCTGCTGTTGCGCGACAAAGCATCATCATTCCGGGCCTTGGCGCCTGCAGTGATAGTCCTTGCCGCGGCTGGGGCCGTCAAGCTCAGCGGGCTGCTCATCGCTCCATTCCTGTTTCTGATCATCGTCAGGCGTCTCATCGGAAAACCTGTCTGGCACATGCTAGGCACTCTGTTCGCGTTGGGCTCATTGTTCGTCGCAACACTGATCCTTTTGACTAATCCGGCGCTTCTGGCAGCCCCATTTCATCCCCAGATTCTGCATGACTATTTGGGAGTGTTAAAGCACCACATGCAGGTAACGCAAGTCAGCGGCCTGAACATCAGCCCCTGGCGCCGCTTCTATGAGGCTACTTTCCATTCGTGGCTCAATGCCACCGCGATGTTTTTGCTGAGGCTCGGCCTGGTCGTTCACACCCGCCATAGCGTCTCAAGGCGCTTCGAATGTTTGGCTGCGCTGATTACCCTCGCGGTCGTCATGGCCTATTTGATATTCGGCATCAAATCCGAAGTCAGCGCCGGCTCCTATTTCACCGCGGTCTCTTTCCTTATTGCTATCGGCGTGATCGGTTGGCAGCGGTCGGCGGGAGGCGCAGCCGTCCTATTCCTGATCGTCGCACTGCTGGTAAGTGACGTCGCCTTGAGAGTGCAACGACAAACTGCCATGACCGCCATGGCGGAGTTTCCCTGGAACCACGCGACTTATCTGGTCCAGTCTCTGCGCTCGAAGCCGATCAATAAACGTGCCGATTTCATAGAAAACTGCATTGCCGCCGACGCCGGCAGCCAGCCGATAAGCCAGATTTTCTACGACTACGAAGTAGCCCCCCCGTTCAACGCCTTATCCATGCCCAACACCTGCTTTTCAGTAGCGTGGGGCGACCTGTCGCCCGCGGGCACGTACTGTGACAGATCCAATCCTATCCAGTACATTTTGCTGAGTCTGACTGCTCCCGGCTTTATGGACGAGGCGGCATTCAACAAACGAATAGCTGGCTTGGAGCCGAGCGTAGTCCAGCGGATGCAACAAGACCGCAGTACGCGCACGACGTTGGCCGAGCAAGGATTGTTTGGCGACCAGAAGTTCGTCCGTTTATGCAGCGGCGCGGATGTCGCGATCTTCAAGGCCAAGCCATAGATCTGGCTGTCGACGGGTCAAGCGCGACAACGTCGTCGCGTTTTCCCGTTGCCTTTCAGATACAACCTGTTGGCCTGTAAATCGCCTTTCCATGTCCACCACGCAAAGGAATTTTCAATGATCCACTCAACCGCCATCATTTCTCCCGAAGCCAAGCTTGGCAGCAACGTTTCCATTGGCCCTTACTCCATCATCTACCCCAACACCGTCATTGGCGACAACACCACAATCGGCTCTCACTGTGAGATCGGCCATCCGACGCCCCTGGCCCAGGGAGTCCCGCTGACTCTGGGAGCCGGCAGCCTGATCCGTTCGCACAGCATCTTCTACGAAGGCTCGACGTTTGGCGAAAAGTTGGTCACCGGCCACCGCGTCACCGCACGCGAAGCAACCCGGGCCGGCGTGAACTTCCAGATTGGCACGCTTTGCGACATCCAAGGCCATTGCTCCATCGGAGACTACGTCCGCTTTCACAGCAATGTACACATCGGGCAGCATTCCACCATCGGCAATTTCGTCTGGATCTTCCCCTATGTGGTGCTGACCAATGATCCTCATCCTCCCAGCGAAGTGATGTCGGGAGCGACGGTGCAAGACTATGCTGCCATCGCCACCATGTCGATCTTGCTACCGGGCGTTACGGTCGGCAAGGGCGCTCTGGTGGGAGCCCACAGCTCGGTCAACCGGGATGTCGCAGCGGATACCGTGGTCGCCGGCAGCCCGGCCAAGTTCATTTGCGAAACCAGCAAGGTCAAACTCAAAGATGGCTCCGGCAATGCCGCCTATCCTTGGCGCAAGCACTTCCATCGCGGCTATCCCGAAGAAGTGGTCACCGCCTGGCTGAACGAATTCAGCCCTCCTGCGTCCAACTAGACAATGCCGTCAGCGCGGCTGGCTTGCGCTTCGATCCAACTCCGGAACCGGGGCTTCCCAGCCGCCCGCCGACCATGGAGACGGAAATGTTCGGATCAAACATGTCCAAGAATAAATCGGTCTCAAAACAGTAATTTTTGACTATTGTTGGACGGAATCTACACGGTTGCGCTGGATATACTTGGCGATCTTTCATTGCCCTTGCCAGCCTGTCGATCGCATAGCCGGCAGTCATGCCTCCCCTGGCCCAGTGAGAACCAAGATCGTAGCGGGAAACCCCGCCCGCAACCTCCGCCAAACATGACAAAACCGCCAATTCTTCGTCGCTTGGGCAACAAGCTGATTGCCACCGATGAACTCGTCGCACGGTTCGACAGCGCCGGAATCCAGCTTGAGGACCTGCAGTCCCGACTGGAGGCGACCGAGCAGATTTCCCTCAAGCTGGACACCCGGACCGAAGCGCTTGCCAGCGAATTGCAGCGAGAGCAACAGGCGTTACGCGCCATGGTTGCACAATTCAACGATCAGCTGAAAGCGAACGAAATACACGGAATTCAGTTACACAAACGCGTTGAACAATTGCAGGAACAACTGCTCGCAATCCGCGCGGACCTGGGTCAATTGCCGTCCTACGCCCAGCTCAACGCGAACCTGGCCGCCCTGCCCGACCGGTTCAAGCAAGATTGCGTGGACCTGCTTCAGTACCACGTCGAACATGACCAGGCGCCCCGCCTGCGCCCGCCCATACGGCCACGGAAGAACGAAGAGCCCGTGATCGACAAGATCGCGTTCCTGGTCCACTCGAAGGAATTGCTGAACCATTTCTCATGTATCTGGGATGCACTGCCCCAGGACAGCTTCGACGTGCTGCTGCACGGCGAAGCCGATTTACCGGCCGGGGAAGCCTTTGCTCCCTGGCATTGCCAGGTCTTCCATACGACGGACATACTCGGCAAGAAGCTCAAGTATCGATATCTGGTGTCGAATCATCCCGTCGACACCTCGGGCGAACCGTTGATCAAGCGACTGGCCCAGGTCAACGTGCGTTTCATGTACGCTGCGGGAAAATCAGGCTGGAACCTCTCCAGCTGGAATGCCCTGTACGACGTCATTCTTTGCTTTGGCCCTTATCACGCGGGGTATTTCTCCCGGCACACCAAGGCAACCATCGTGCAGATCGGGTACCCGCGGCTGGACCGTTACTTCACGTCGCCGTCGGATGCCGCCGCGTTGTCATCCTCGCTCGGATGCGCCCCGGACAAGAAAACCGTCGTCTGGCTGCCCACGCACGGCGCCGTCTCGTCCCTAGGCCATTTCAACGAGGAAATCGCCGCCCTGACAGAGCGCTACAACGTGCTGGTCAAGGTGCATCCATTGACGCCCCGCTCTGATCCCGCCGCGATTGACGCCCTGTCGCAGCTGCCCTTCACGCGATTGATCGTGGACTCGACCGACAACCTGCCGCTCTACCAGATCGCGGACTACATGCTGTTCGACTACGGCGGCCCGCCGTTGGCCGGCATTTACACGAACAAGAAAATGATCTTGTTGAACATCCCGGGAGCCGAGCAGGACGCGCTGATCGGCCGACACTCTCCAGATGCCTTGCTGCGCAACTACATCATCGCGGTTGAGCCGCAGATGCAGGCCATCGCCGGGTTGCTGGAAAACGACTCGGTCTGGGATCAACAAGCGCAAATGCGCAGCGATCTGCGCAGCCTCTATTTCGCTCCGTATTTTGGCTTCTCCACCCAGGTCGCGGCGCAAACATTACTGAACCTGGATCGCGTTCTGGAATAGCCCAGGGAACCTGGCCTGCGCCATTCTGATTGCGCGGCCCTGCATGGAGAGCATTTCATGGTCATATGGTTGATCGGCCTGTCCGGCTCCGGCAAGACCACGCTAGGCAAGGAGATCGCGCGCCTCTGGCGTGGCCTCGCTGCCAATACGGTCCTGCTTGACGGCGACGAATTGCGGCGCGTCTTCGCGCATGACCAGACCGATGCCGCCTATTCGGTCGAAGGGCGACGAGCCAACGCCGAACGCATGACCGCGCTATGCGAAATGCTCGATCGCCAAGGAATCAATGTCGTGTGCTGCATCCTGTCCCTCTTCCCCGACATGCGCACGCAGAACCGCGAGCGGTTCAGCCGCTACTTTGAGGTATTCATGGATGCAAGCATGGAAGCGCTGCTACGGCGCGACACCAAGGGCTTGTACCAAGATGCACTGACAGGCGCGCGCCCCAATGTGGTCGGCGTCGATATTCCCTTTCCGCGACCAGAAACGGCCGACCTCACGATTTCCACATCGGGACCAGAGCCGGACATGACACAACTGGCCCGGCACGTGCTGGGCAAGGCCGGCATCGCATGACGCCCACCGATACCCCGCAATATCCCTACGATCGCGGCGCACTGCTGGACGAGCGCAATACCTACTCCTACACCCGCTTTGAAGGACGGGAGTTTCTATGCGCCTGGCGTTCAGCCCGACAGAACTGCGGCCTGGAGACAACTCCGCGCGCCACAAGGTCGGATGTGGTTTCGTGCCCGACCCATTCGCTATTGGCTCGCCTGACACGGCAACTGGCGCATGCACCGGACGCCTCGGCTTACGCAACCCTGGACCGCCTGCTGCAAAGGTTCGAGGTTTCAAAACGCCTACACGGACAATACGACGCCTCGTGGCGCCCTACGGACCCTGAGGACTTCAGGGATCTGGAACGATATCTATTGTTCGCCGAAGCGCTGGTTCTGGGCTACGAACGGACGCAACGCCTGCAATATCTGAACGCTCTGCTGAAATGCATGGACACGCTTTCCGCGTACATAGGCGCCCTGGACGTTGATCAGATGAACAGGCTACGCCAACTGCTGAGACATGAACGCGACGCTATCGCCGCCTTGAGCGCACGCCTGCAAGTGACACTCCCATGATCCTGGACGACGTACTGCTGCTCGCCGCGCCGACCAGCCGCTCTCAAGCCTACCTCCAGGCGCTCGTGGCGCATGACATGCTGCCCGGGCATGTGGTGCTGATGGGCGACCAACGCCCCAAGCCCAACCCCTCCCTGCCGGTCCTGGAACCCGCGATCGTCGACCTGTTGCTGCCCAGGTTGGACGAACCCTTGCTGCAGACCTGCGCGACGTCAGGCATTTCCCATGAAACCTGCGATGCCCGCAACGTCAACGACGCGGCAATCGCGGACATCATCCGTTCCATCCAGCCGCGCGTGGTCATTTATTCCGGCTTTGGCGGTCAAATCGTGGGGGAAGCCATCCTCTCGCTCGGACCACGGTTCCTGCATATGCACTCCGGGGATATACCAACGTACCGAGGCAGCACGACGCTGTACTATGCGCTCCTGAACGGCGACCACCCGACAGTGACGGCACTGTTCCTGGATCCCCGCATAGACACGGGCCCCATCGTGGCTCGTCGGACGTACCCCAAGCCTCCGGCCGGAGCCGACATCGATCACCAGTATGACTCGGCAATCCGGGCGGACCTGCTTCTGCGCGTGATGCGAACTCGGCTTCTGGCCAACGGCATGATCGACGCGCAGCCGCAACCCCAAGTCGAAGATCCGCCCTACTACGTGATACACCCCGTGCTCAAGCACCTTGCCGTCCTCTCCCTTGAATCACGGCCCGACCATGCCTGAAACCCGCACGTCTCATGATGCCGCGCACGCCCGGCTGTTCACATTCGGCAGCAAGGCGGAAACCCTGCAAACCCTCAAGGGCAGGCTCACGCAGGCCACCGTGCCCGACAGCTACTTTTTCTCGATCCAGGAGTGGCAAGCTTCCAGGCCGCGGATCCTGCAGCGTATCCGCGACCAATTCCAAGGCGCGAAGCTGGCCGTGCGTAGCAGCGCGTTGATCGAGGATGGCGCCAACGAATCGATGGCAGGCGCCTTCCTCAGCCTGCAACATGTCAATGGCGCGAGCCCCGGCGACGTGACCGACGCCATCACCCGCGTCATGCAATCCATGACCGGCAACCCCCAGGACCAAGTGCTCGTGCAGCCGATGATCGAGGACATCGCGGTCAACGGCGTCATCATGACGTATGACATGGTGCATGGCACGCCCTACTACTGCATCGATTTCGACGACGAGAGCGGCAGGACCGACACCATCACAGGCGGCAGCGTCATCAACAAGGGGCTTTTCGTCTACCGTCACGCCGAACCTGGCTTGCTGCGCTCTCCCCGCATTCTGCGCTTCCTGCAATTGGCGAAAGAACTGGAATCCCTGTGCGCATGCCTCGCACTGGACATCGAATTCGGCCTGGATCGCACGGGAAAACTCTATCTGTTCCAAGTCCGCCGGATGGCTAGGGCCCGACACTGGCATCCCGTTACCGAACGCCGCGTCGCCCGACAGCTGGAGTTCGTCGAGCGCTTTGTCCAGGAATGCTCCCTGCCTCGTGAAGGCGTGGTCGGCGAGCGGACGATTCTGGCCATCATGCCCGATTGGAATCCAGCGGAGCTGATCGGCACAACGCCGCAACCACTGTCATCTTCTCTCTATAGAACGCTCATTACCCGCAGCACCTGGCGCGAAGCGCGCGCCGAGATGGGCTACCAGGAGCTGGGTGATGGCGAACTCATGTATCTCATCAACAGCCATCCATATATTGACGTGCGGATGAGCTTCAACTCTTTCCTGCCTGAGGGCCTGGACCGCGACACGGGCGGCAAGCTCGTGAGCGCCTGGATGAACCGGCTGGAGTCTTGCCCGGAACTACACGACAAGATTGAATTTGACATCGTTCCGACATGCCTGGATTTCTGCTTCGAACATGATTTCTCGGAGCGCTATCCAAACATTCTCTCGACCGCAGAACGTGAACAGTACACGCAGGCGCTGCGCATCCTGACCAGAAACGCGATCGGGCCGAAGCAGGACTCCACACTGGACCGGGCCCTGGAACTCGCCGCACAACTGGACGCGCTACGGCTGACTGATGTGAATCACGCGGAACCGCATGCCTTCCTGGTCCGTGCCAGTCACTTGTTGAAGGCCTGCCGCCGTCTCGGCGTAAAACCATTCGCGGTTGCTGCCAGGCATGCGTTCATTGCCGAGGCGCTGTTGCGTTCTGCGGTGCGTCGCAATGGCTTGCGGCAGGAGCGCCTGGATGAGTTCAAGCGCAGCATACGCACCATCACTGGCAACATCGTCAACGAGTACTCACAGGTCTGTCATGGCGAGATCTCCCGGGAGGACTTCCTGACACGCTATGGACACCTGCGTCCCGGCACCTACGAGATCACTTCGCTGCGATATGACGAACGAGACGATCTGTTCCACGATCAGGCGCCACAACTTGCTCATTCAACGACGCCCGTTTTCTCCATGAACGAGGATGAATGCACTGCGATCGACGGATTGCTGCGCGAATGCGGGCTCGATGTTCTGAATTCACGACAGCTGCTGGCCTACGCCGCCCGCGCCATTGCGGCGCGGGAGCAGATCAAGTTCATCTTTTCCAGAACACTGTCCAATGCGCTCTCCGACCTGGTGTCCTGGGGTGAGAAAATCGGCTTGTCGCGTGAAGATCTCTCATTCCTGGACTGGGCTTCTATCGAGTCCAGTCTCACGGTACCGCCCATGGACTTTCTGGATCGCCACTATCTGGCGCAGGTCGCGGCCTCGCGCATCCAGATGGAAGCCGCACATGAGTTCAAGCTTGCTCATATCATTTTCAGCGTTCGGGATATCTATGTCGCAACACTGAATCGCAGCATCCCCAATTTCGTGGGCACAGGGGCGGCGTCCGGACGCATCGTGAAGCTGACTGCCGAGATGTCTGCGCGTGTGAACATCCAGGGCATGATCGTCTGTATCGAGAACGCAGACCCGGGATTCGACTGGATCTTTACCCAACACCCGGCAGCGCTGGTCACCCGTTTCGGCGGCGCCAACTCGCACATGGCGATACGCTGCGCGGAATTCGGCCTTCCCGCTGCCATAGGCTGCGGGGACAGTCTCTACGCGCGGCTGACGCAAGCTGGCGCAGCGGAACTGAACTGCGCAGAGAAGATTCTTAGGCCCTTGCATGCAAAATGAACGCCGCCTCGGCATTACCATGCGCATCGTGCACGCCGAAAACTATCGTGAACCGCGCGACGCACTGGCCCAGGACTGGCACAGGTTCATGGCGGTGGCTCTGCCTGGCCTGGTCTGGCTGCCTGTACCCAATCTGGGACCGGAAGATTCCCGGCGCTTCTGCGAGCGTTGGCGGCTGGATGGCTTGATTCTGTCAGGAGGCGAAGACATCGGCGCCGCGCCCTTGCGCGATGCCACCGAACTGGCCCTCCTGGATTGGGCCGAGTCACAAGGCATGCCCGTGCTCGGCATTTGCCGCGGCCTGCAGTTGATGGTGTATCGCGCAGGCGTCGACAACATCCCCGTACCCGGACACATCGCAACGCGCCATGGTATCCAGGGTCGATATAGCGGCGAAGTGAACAGCTTTCACAGCAAGGCGCCGGCTACTTGCCCTGCCGGCTATCAGGTTCTTGCCACCGCCGATGACGGCACTCTGGAAGGACTCGCCCACGAGCGCCTGCGATGGGAGGGCTGGATGTGGCATCCAGAACGCGAATCTACGCCTGATCCAAGAGATCTTGCCAGTATCAGGAGGCTGTTTGCATGAAGGCTATCATTCTCGCGGCTGGCCGCGGCAGCCGCATGGGCGGCTTGACGGATACGCAACCCAAAGGGCTCGTGAGCTTGCGAGGCAAGCCGCTGCTTGAATGGCAGTTGGCGTCGCTGCGGGCGGCTGGCATCCATGAAATCGCGCTAGTCACCGGCTACCGACACGAAGCCTTGTCCCCTTACGGCCTGCCCATGTTTCACAATCCCGACTGGCGGCGAACCAATATGGTGACGTCGCTGGCATGCGCTCGCGAATGGCTGCAGGCAGAAGCCTGCATCGTGAGCTATTCCGATATTTTCTACGAAGCAAACGCTGTCCGTAAACTCATGGACAGCGACGCAGCCCTCGCACTGACATACGATCCGGACTGGCTGCGACTATGGCAGGCGCGCTTTGATTGCCCGCTGTCGGACGCTGAAACGTTCCGCGTGTCCGATGGCGGCAGGCTGCTGGAAATTGGCAGCAAGCCTTCAAGCGTGGAAGAAGTCCAAGGCCAATACATGGGATTATTACGATTCACGCCCGCCGGTTGGGCCATGCTTGAGCGCTTGCGGGCCAGCTTGGACGATTCTGAGCGCGATTCACTGCATATGACCGGCGCCATCCAAAGGGCGTTGGCGCTGGACGCGCTGCCCATTGCAGCGATCCCCTATACGGGGAAATGGGGCGAAGTCGATTCCGCAAGCGATCTCGCCCTGTACGAGTCCCTCGCACTTCCTTAGCCTGACCAACGAGAATACGCTGCCGTGCGGCAGCGCCTATTCCTTCGGGCAAGACCGCAGAAAATGGCGGCTCACCGCGTCAATTCACCCCAGCTGCGTGCGCCTGCTCGTCCGCATGGTACGAAGACCGCACCATCGCCCCCACCGCCGCATGCGAGAACCCCATCGCATAGGCCTCGCGCTCGAACATCGCGAAGGTGTCCGGATGCACGTAGCGCAGCACCGGCAGATGGTGCTCCGACGGCTGCAGGTACTGGCCGATGGTCAGCATGTCCACGTTGTGCTCGCGCATGTCGCGCATCACCTGCAGGATTTCCTCGTCGGTCTCGCCCAGGCCCAGCATCAGGCCGGACTTGGTCGGCACCTCGGGATGCAGCTTCTTGAACTCGGCCAGCAGCTTCAGCGAGTGCAGGTAGTCCGAACCCGGACGAGCCTGCTTGTACAGGCGCGGCACGGTTTCCAGGTTGTGGTTCATGACGTCTGGAGGACCGGCGTTCAGGATGGTCAGCGCGCGGTCCAGGCGGCCGCGGAAGTCGGGCACCAGCACCTCGATGCGGGTGGTCGGCGACAGTTCGCGGATATGCGTGATGCAATCGACGAAATGGCCGGCGCCGCCGTCGCGCAGGTCGTCCCGGTCGACCGAGGTGATGACCACGTAGGACAGCTTCATCGCGGCGATGGTGCGCGCGAGGTTCTCGGGTTCCTTGGGGTCCAGCGGATCGGGACGTCCGTGGCCCACGTCACAGAAGGGGCAGCGACGCGTGCACTTGTCGCCCATGATCATGAACGTGGCCGTGCCCTTGCCGAAGCATTCGCCGATGTTGGGGCAGGACGCTTCCTCGCAGACCGTGTGCAGGTTGTGCTCGCGCAGGATGCGCTTGATGTCGTAGAAGCGCGAGCCGGGCGCGGCGGCCTTGACGCGGATCCATTCCGGCTTCTTCAGGCGTTCGGCCGGAACGATCTTGATCGGAATGCGCGCGGTCTTGGCCTGCGACTTCTGCTTTTGCGTCGGATCGTAGGCCGCGGCGGAAGCGGCGGCGGATTCGTCCGAGGGGACAGGGGACTCGACAAGCGTGGACATGAGGCACCTTCATGACCGGCGCACCCAGGCGCCCGGTCCGAGACAAAAAAGGGCATTTTACCCTTCATGGACCAGGTCCGCCCGCCCCGGGGTCGCCCGTCTGAGTCTGCCAGTCTGGGGCCGCACGTATCAGGCCGCCCCCAGCAGCGTCTGGGTTATCGTCACGCCTGTCTTTTTCCAGAATCCGCCCATGCCCGCCTTGCCCCGCCCCGTCGCCCTGATCGCCCCCCGCCTGGATACGGGGCCGACGGCGCAAGTCGTGCAGGCCTGCGCCTGCGTACTGGCCGAGACCGGTCATTACCTGGCTGCCGGTCCCTGGCACGAGCCGGCTGGCCTGCCCCGGCTGCATGCGCTGGCGCCGGCGGCGGTCCTGTGCATCGGGCCGGCGGACGATCCGGGCCTGCGCGCCGCGCTGGCGTCGCTGGAAATCCCCATCGTGGAAACCTGGGCCACGCCCGCCGGGCCGCTGGACAGCGCCGTGCTGTACGCCAACATCGATACCGGCCGCCTGGCCGCCCGCCATTTCGCCGATAGAAACTATGCACGCGTAGCTTGCGTCAGCGCCGACACGCCCTGGGAACGCGAGCGCCGGCAGGGCTTCATCGAAACGGCTCGGTCGCTGGGCCTGGAACTGGCGGCCGATATCATCCAGCCCGAGGCCTGCCAGCCGAACGACGGCCGAATGGCCTTCCTGCGGCTCCTGGCCACCAACACCCTGTTCGACGCCGTGTTCGCCAGCTCGGATCTGCTCGCTGCCGGGGCCGTGTCCGAAGCCCACCACCGCGATCTGCATGTGCCGCAGGATGTCGCGGTGCTGGGCGTGTCGGAGGACGGCAGCGCGGCCCAATGGGCGCCGGGCCTGAGCACGCTCACGGCCAGCGCGGCGGAGCTGGGCCGGCGCGCCGGCCTGCTGCTGCTGGAACGGCTGGCGGGCGATCGCGGACCGGGCGCGCGCGTCGTGCTGGAAGCGGTCCTGGAAGCGCGGCTCAGCACCTGAACGCTGCAGGCAGGCGCACCGACGGCGAGGCAGGCACGAAGCAAGCGGCGTGACCGCCCTTGGTTCGGCCACGCGAAACGCTCCGCGTGCCGCGCAAAGTCGCCGGACGGAACCGGACTACGCGCCCTTGACGGCGGGCTCGCCGTAGCGCGCCGCAACGCCCATTTCCCGCAACATGGCGTCCGCTTCGCGCAGGAAAACCGCCGTGGCGGTCTGAGGCACGCGGTCCAGCCAAGCCTCGGCCTCGTCGCGCTGGCCGCGTTGCAGCAGCAGCCGACCCAGATGGAACATGCCCCGGAAATCCCCGCCCTCGGCAGCGCGCCGGTAGCAATCGAACGCCTGCTCCAGGTCCCGCGGCACGACGGTCCCGGCCTCGTGGAAACGCCCCACCACGCCGATGGACTTCACATGGCCGGACTGCGCCGCGCGCTGGTACAGGGCCAACGCGGCAGCCGGATCCTGCGCCACGCCGCCGCGGCCATCGCGCAGCATGTGGGCATAGTTGTACATGCCCCAGTCCAGGCCGCGATCAGCGGCCAGCCGGAACCAGTAGGCGGCCACGGTCTCGTCGCGCGCCACGCCCCAGCCATTCTCGTAGCAGCGGCCCACCATGTTGATGGACATGAGGTGATCGGCCTGCGCGGCGCGTTTGAACCAGCCCAGCGCGGCCTCGGGATCGCGCGCCATGCCATGACCGTCGAGCAGCATCTGGCCCAGGATGGCTTGGGCCTCCAGCAGCCCCAGGTCGGCGGCGGCCTGGATCCAGGCGGCGTAGGCCTCTGACGGACCGGCGCGCAGCGCAGCCAGCTGCGCGGGAGTGGTGGCGGAGATGTCCGCCGCGGTGATGGATTTCATGTCGGACGAGAAGGATCTGGCGGGAAAACGGATGGCGAACGCTGCGTCTGAACTGGCGTTCAGACGGGACTACAGGCGGGTTCGCCGCCGACCGCCGTGGGCCGTGCGCGGCGCCAGGCGGCAACCAGATTGCGCGCCAGCGCCTCGCCCACGTCCGCCAGCTCGCGGCGCACGCCGCAGGCCGCCATGTCGACGGTGCGCAGGCCGGCGTAGCCGCAGGGATTGATGCCCAGGAAGGGCGCCAGGTCCATGTCCACGTTCAGCGACACCCCGTGATAGGCGCGGCCGTTGCGGATCTTGATGCCCAGCGCGGCGATCTTGGCCAGCTCGCCGCCGCCATCGGGATCCGGCACATACACGCCCGGCGCGCCGGGCTTGCGGCAGGCGCCCGCCACGCCGGCCTCGGCCAGCGTGTCGATGACCGCGCCCTCGAGCAGCGTGACGTATTCCTTGACGTACATGTCGACGCGCCGCAGGTCGAACAGCGCATAGGCCATGACCTGGCCCGGGCCGTGATACGTGACCTGCCCGCCCCGGTCGCAATGCACGATGGGGATGCCGGCGGGATTGAGCACATGCCCGGGCGAGCCCGCCTGCCCCAGCGTGTAGACCGGCGCGTGCTCGCAAAGCCAGATCTCGTCCGGCGTGTCGGCGCCGCGCAGGTTGGTGTAATCCTGCATGTCGCGCCAGACCGACAGGTAGTCGGCCGGACTCGCGAGCCACTTGATCACAGCCATGCCGGCCTAGATGACGATCGACACCATGGGGTGGCCATGCAGCGCGCGGTACAGCGCGTCGAGCTGTTCGCGCGAGGTGGCGCGCACGGTGAAGGTCAGGCCCATGTAGTTGCCGCCCTTGCTGGGCCGCATCTCGACGGTGGCGGCGTCAAAGCCCGGGTCGAACTGCAGCACCAGCTCGGTCAGCGTCTGGGCCAGCTCGGGATGCTGCTTGCCCATGACCTTGATGGGAAAGTCGCTGGGGTACTCGATGAGGGATTCTTCGGGCGGGATGTGCATGATGGAAGCCTGATGTGAAACCCACCCGCGTAGCGATGCCCGTCCAGGCGTCGCGGGTGGTGCGCCAGCCCCACGAGAACGTAGGAACCGGCGCGTGCCGCGGCCGGCTTACAGGCCGGCGATGCGGGCATCATAACCCGCGCGCAGGCGCTCATAAACGGGGCCGGGCTTGCCCGAACCCACCGGCTTGCCGTCCAGCGCGACGATGGGCAGCACTTCCTTGGTGGCCGAGGACAGCAGCAGCTCGTCCGCGTTTTCCACTTCCTCGCGGCCGATGCGGCGCGACTCGAAAGGAATGCCTGCCTCGGCGGCCAGCTCGCCCATCAAGCCGTAGCGGATGCCTTCCAGGATCAGGTTGTTCTTGGGCGGAGCCAGCAGCTTGCCGCCGGATACCACCCAGATATTGGTGGACGAGCCCTCGGTCAGGAAGCCGTCGCGGAACTGCACCACTTCATCGACCTGAGCGTCCACGGCCTGCTGCTTAGCCAGCACGTTGCCCAGCAGCGACACGGACTTGATCTCGCAGTGCAGCCAGCGCTCGTCGGGAATGCTGATGGCCGTCATGCCGCTGGCGCGCTGCGCAGCCGACGGCGGCGCCCAGGGCGAGACCATGCCGAACACCGTGGGCGGCACGGGCTGGGCGGGGAACTGGTGATCGCGCTTGGCCACGCCGCGCGTCACCTGCAGGTAGACGATGCAGGTGTCCTGGATATTGCGGGCCAGCAGCTCATTGATCAGCTGGACCCAGCCGTCCCGGTCGTGAGGCTGGGCGATGCGCAGCGCCGCCAGGCTGCGGTCCAGACGGTTCAGGTGCTCGGCCATGCGGAAGGCCTTGCCGCGGTATACCGGCACGACTTCATAGATGCCGTCGCCGAAGATGAAGCCCCGGTCCAGCACGGAGATCCTGGCCTCGTCGATACGCAGGAAATCACCATTGAGATAAACCTGGCTGTCGCCCTGCACGCCCGGAATCATGAAACCCCCAAGAATATGAATTGAACAGGGCCGCGCCGCCCGGCGCGCGCCCAAATGGAGAACGGGCGCCCCCGAAGGGAAACGCCCGTAGCAAGCTTACACCCGCGCCGCCAGCGGCGGCGCGGAAACAATGAGGTTCTTCAGGTCACGAGACAACGCAACCACAGCCAAGAAGACTCAAGAGAGTGCGAGGCACGCGCCCCCGCCAGCCACCACCGCCCCACAAGCCAGGCCACACGGATCCGGCTCCGCCGGTCCGTCGTGGCGCCCCCTTGAGGGGGAAGCGCCAAGGGCGCTTCGGGGGTGGACTAATTGAACCAGCGCTTGACGGTATCGACCATGCGGCCGAAGAAGCCCGCGCGCTCGACCGCGTCCTGCACCACCAGCGGCTCGGTGCGCAGCACCTTGCCGTCCAGCGTGAATTGCAGGGTGCCGACCTGCTGGCCCTTGGCCAGCGGCGCGATCAGCGGATCGTTGCGCTGCGCCACCGGCTTGAGCTCGCCGGCCTTGCCGCGCGGCACGGCGATCGAGACCGGGTTGGGCGGGCCGAGCTTGACGGTTTCGACGGTGCCTTCCCAGACGCGGGCGTCGATGCCCGGCTGGCTCTTGTCGAACAGCTTGACCGTGTCGAAGTTCTGGAAGCTCCAGTTCAGCAGCTTCAGGCTTTCCTCGGCGCGCGTGGCTTCGCTGTCGGTGCCCACCACCACCACCAGGATGCGGCGGTCGCCGCGCATGGCGGTCGACACCAGGCAGTAGCCGGCCGAATCGGTGTGGCCGGTCTTCATGCCGTCGACCGAGGGGTCGGCCCACAGCAGGCGGTTGCGGTTGGGCTGGGTGATCTTGTTGTAGGTGTAGCTCTTCTGCTTGTAGTAGTGGAAGAACTGCGGATGGTCGGTGATCAGGTGCGAGGACAGCGTGGCCAGGTCGCGCACGCTGGTGGTGTGCTGCGGATCGGGCAGGCCGGTGGCGTTCATGAAGTGCGTGCTCTTCATGCCCAGGCGCTCGGCTTCCTGGTTCATCAGCGCGGCGAAGGCGGTCTCGCTGCCGCCCACGGCCTCGGCCAGCGCGACCGAGGCGTCGTTGCCCGACTGCACGATCATGCCCTGGTTCAGCTCGTCCACCGTGACCGGCTTGCGCGGCTCGATGAACATGCGCGAGCCGCCGGTGCGCCAGGCGTGCTCGGACACGGGCACGGTCTGCTCCAGCGTCAGGCGCTTTTCCTCGAGCGCATTGAAGACCACGTAGGCAGTCATGATCTTGGTCAGCGAGGCCGGCTCGACTTTCTGGTCCGGGTTGGACGCAGCCAGCAGCTGGCCGCTGTTCACGTCGATGACGATCCAGGCTCTGGCGGCGATGGTGGGCGCGGGCACGGCTGACACGTCGCCCACCGGCACCACTCCCGTCGTCGCCGGCACGGCGGCCGCGGGCGCGGTCGCGGCGGCGGGCGCCTGTTGCTGCGCCAGGACCGGCGCGCCGGCGGCGAGCAGCGCGGCCAACACGGCGCCCGACAGGGCACGGCGGGCAAAGACAACGGGGGATTGGGCGGAGTAAGGCAAATTCTTCATCGGCAACGTGGGTCCAGGAAAGACGCCCGCCGGCGCGGGGCAAGTGGCTGACAATTATAGGCAGTCGATAGGACCCGCCCCGCGCGCAAGGGGTTCCCCGTGCGCTCCAACATGCAACCTGTTGCAACGCCGCGCGGCCGCCGCACCGCGATCAGGCGCCCGTCAGCCCAGCGCGACCGTCAGGCGCGCCTGCACCAGTTCGCGCAGCACCAGCAGCTTGCCATGGAAGAAATGCGAGGCGCCCGGGATCACGACCACCGGAATCGAGCGCGGCCGCGCCCAGTCCATGGCCTCGGACAAGGGCACGACCTCGTCCTGCTCGCCATGCACCATCAGCGTGTCGCCCGGCACCTGCACCTCGTGCGACTGGAACCGGTTCACCGCCGGACCCATCAGCATCAGCGCCGAGGGCAGCGGCGCATCGCCCTGCTCGGCCAGCGCCGCATAGGTCTGCGCGGCGACGGCGGTGCCGAAGGAAAAACCGGCCAGCACCCAGGGCGCCTGCGCCAGCTCGGGATGCTGCTCGCGCACCTGCGCCACCAGGGCCAGCATGTCGCGGGTCTCGCCCACGGACTTGTCGAATTCGCCTTCCGACAGGCCGACGCCACGGAAATTGGGGCGCACCGCGACCAGGCCATGCTGCACGCAGGCCCGCGCGATGGTGGTGACCACCTTGTTCTCGCGCGCGCCGCCTTGCAGCGGATGCGGGTGCAGCACCAGCGCCCAGCCCCGCGGCGTGCCGTCGGGCCAATCGACGGCGCAATCGATGCGGCCAGCGGCGCCGGTGTAAGCCAGGGTTTCGGTGCGTGCGGACATGGGCGGACTCAAGCGGTGTAGCGGAAAGCAGCGATGTTAACCGGCGGACGGCAGCGCGGTCGCCAGCCATTGCGCCAGTTGGTCGGCGGCGTCGTCGGTCGCCTGGCGCAGCGCGGCCACACCGCCGGCCGCGTCCTGCGTCGGCGCGGGCGCCTGGACGGCGATGCGGGTCTGGCCCAGCACCTTGTGCCCGTTCACCAGCACCGCCTGCAGCACTACGCGGCCCTGGCTGGACGCGCCGTCCGGCGCGAAGACCTGCTCGAACTGCTGCAGCTGGACCTGCAGCTGCGGCGTCTGGCCGTTGACCCGTTCGCCCAGCACCGGCCCCTGGCGCGACAGGCGCTCGGTCAGGCGCTGACGCACCAGGTCCGACGGCGAGGAAGCCCAGCGGTAGGTGGCATAGGATTTGGGCGCCGCGCTGTCGCCGACGCGCCAGATGATGCCTGAGTCCGACAGCGCGGGCACCGACGTGTAGGCCAGCGCGATCGGCGCGCGCGCCGGCAGCTGCAAGGCGGGCCGCAGGTCAGCTCCCAGATCGAACACGGACGGCGGCGTGCCGACGCGGCCCACGCCGCAGCCGGCCAAAGCCAGCGTCAAGACCAGAAACGCGCTGCGCATCTTCATTTGGACGTGCTCCCAAAGCCGGCGAATCCGGCTTCGCCGGGTCCGGGCGCCGCCGGCGCGGGGCCGAACAGCAAGGATTGCGGCGTGCTGTCCACACGGCGCAGGGTGGAGGTGGCGCCGCGGGCGGCCTGGCCGATGTTCTGGGCCATGCCGGTAATGGCCGGCAGGGTCTCGCCGTCCAGCCGCGCCGCGGCCGACGCGATGTCGCTCAGGCTGCGCGTGGCGGTGGCCAGCGGGCCGTCGGGCGCGTTCAGGCGGGCCAGGGACTGGCGCGCCTGCTGCGCCAGATCGCCCACTTCGCGCGCGGCGCGGCCGGCTTGGCGCGAGGCGTCGCCCAGCGAATCGACCAGCGGCCCGATCTTGGCCATGGCCGGCTGCAACTCGCGGCTGGCGTTCTTGAGCGACTCGGTCAGCTCGCCGGCGTTGCGCAGCGCCGTGCCCAGCGCCTGCACGTTCTGCTCGCTCAGCACCAGCTTGAGTTGGTTGGTCGCTTCCTCGACGTTCGAGATCAGCTTGCCGCCGCGCTGCTCGAGCCGTTCGAAAAAGCCCGGTCGCAGCGGAATCGCGGCGGGCTCCGCCGCGGTCGAGGTCAGCCGCCTGAGCGAGCTGCCGTCGTCGCGCAGCTCAACGTTGGCCAAGCCCGTCACGCCCTGCACGCCCAGTTCGGCCCAGGTCGATTCGGTGATCGGCGTGGACGGCGCCACGCCGATGCGGATGCGCACCTGGCCCGGCTTGTCGGGGTTCAGCGCCAGCGACTGCACCTTGCCCACCGGCACGCCCTGGTAGCGCACGGTCGACTGCGAGTTCAGGCCGCTGACGGCGGTGGCGGAGACGATTTCATATGGCTGCAGCTGGGTCCGGTCCCGTCCGATCCAGATGGCCACCAGCGCGGCGGCGGCCAGCAAGACCAGCGTGAAGATACCGGCCATGAGCGCATGACTACGGTTTTCCATGTTGCAATCCCTTCGGCGCCAGGTCCCCGAGCGCGCGCAGGCCGCGTTCGCCCAAGAAGAATGTATGAATGAACGGGTGGTCGAATTTCAGGACTTCCGGCACCGTGTCGCACACGATCACCCGCTTGTCCGCCAGCACCGCCACGCGCGTGGCCAGCGCCAGCAGCGTGTCCAGATCGTGCGTCACCATGACGACGGTGAAGCCCAGCTGCCGGTGCAGGCTGCGCACCAGGTCGACGAACTCGTCCGAGCGCAGCGGATCCAGCCCCGCGGTGGGCTCGTCCAGGAACACCAGCTCGGGATCCAGCGACAGCGCACGCGCCAGCGCCACCCGCTTGACCATGCCGCCGGACAGGTCCGACGGCCGCTTGCCGGCATCCTGCGCCGACAGGCCCACCATGGCCAGCCGGCACATCACCACGTCGTGCACCAGATCTTCGGGAATGGCGCGCAGTTCGCGCAGCGGCAGGGCCACGTTGTCGTAGACCGACAGCGCCGAGAACAGCGCCCCGGCCTGGAACAGCATGCCCCAACGGTACGACAGGCGCCGCCGCTCGGCCGGCGCGAGGTCGAACAGGGACTGTCCCAGCACGCGCACGGAACCGGCCGCCGGCCGCTCCAGGCCGATGATCTGCCGCAGCAGCACCGTCTTGCCCGTGCCCGAACCGCCCACCAGCACCATGATCTCGCCGCGAAAGACGGTCAGGTCCAGGTTGTCGTGCACCACGTGGTCGCCGAAGGCCGTGCGCAGGCCGCGCACCGAGATCACCGGTTCCGTGGTGACGCCGTCCTCGGCGAACAGGCGGTTCTGGGTCGCGGCGTTCATCGGCCCCGTCCCATCAGATGCCCACCGTGCTGAAGATCACCGCGTACAGGGCGTCCAGCAGGATCACGCCCGTGATGGAGGTGACCACGGAGGTGGTGGTGCCGCGCCCCAGGCTTTCGGTGTTGGGCTGGATGCGCAGGCCGAAATGGCAGGCGATCAGCGCGATCAGCACGCCGAAAGTCACTCCCTTGAGGATGCCGATCCAGTAATTGGTGAGCGAGATCGCGTCCGGCAGCGAGGTCAGGAACCATTGCGCCGACACGCCCAGCTGCGCCTGCGCCGCCAGCATGCCGCCCAGCAGCGCCATGGCGTCGGTCCACAGCACCAGCAGCGGCATGACCACCGCCAGCGCCACGACGCGCGGCAGGATCAGGCGCTGCCCGTGCGAGATGCCCATGACCAGCATGGCATCCAGCTCCTGGGTCACCCGCATCACGCCGATCTGGGCGGTGATGGCCGAGCCCGACCGGCCCGCCACCAGGATGGCGGCCAGCACCGGCCCCAGCTCGCGCACGATGGACACGCCCAGCAGGCGCACGATGAAGCGGTCGGCGCCGACCATCTGCAATTGCTGCGCCGACAAATAGGACAAGACGATACCAATCAGGAAGCCCACCAGCGCCGTGATGCCCAGCGCCTGCGCGCCGGCCCGGTACACCTGGGCCGAGATCTCGCGCCATGGCCCCAGCCTCGGACGGCGCAGCATGGCGCCCAGATCCAGGATCAGCTGTCCCAGCATGATGAGCAGCGCGCGGCCATTGCCGGCCGCGCGGAACACGGCATCCCCCACGGCGCGCAGCCAGCCCCAGGGGTCTTCCTTGGCCGGCACATCGCGGGTGCCGCCCTTGTTCAGGGAAAGCGCGTTGAACACGTCCTGCTGGCCGGCCGCCCAGCGCACGCGCTCCGGCAGGCGTTCGCCCCAGGCCTGCCAGATCAGCAGCGCGCCGATGGTGTCCAGCCGGCTGATGCCGTGCAGATCCCAGCGCACGCCCTCGCCGCCCGCGGCGCGGGCCATGGCCTCGCGCCGGCGCTCGACCTCGCCGGGCTGGGCCAGCGCCAGCACGCTCCAGTCTCCCGCAACATGGCACACCCCGCCTTCCTTGCGGAAAGGCGCGGCGCCGGGGGGACATGGGTTGGAATGGGGCATAGGGAAGACACACCGATGCAAAAATGTATCCGCCATCATATACGCTGCCGCGTTTCACTCGCGAGGCATCACCGGCGCCCGCCAAGGCCCTGCGGTCATACCGGGAACGGCCCTGGCCGCCTTTTGCCGGGATCCGGCGCTCCTGCCCTACAATCGCGGGCATGCCCGTTCAAGACCCATACGCCGCGCTGCCCGCGCCCGAAGCCCTGACCCGGGAACTCGGCTCGCGCCTGCCCGCCTTTCAAGACGTCGCCTGGACGGCCAGCACCGGCTCGACCAACGCCGACCTGCTGGGCCGCGCCCGCGCCGGACAAGGCGCCGGCAAGCCCTGGCTGCTGGGCACGCACCTGCAGGAAACCGGCCGCGGACGCGCCGGCCGCCCCTGGCAGAACCGCTCGGGCGCGACCCTGATGTTTTCCTGCGCCTTCGACGTGCACCTGCCCGCCGCCCAGCTGCCCGCGCTGTCACCGCTGGCCGGCGTCGCCGCCTGTGAGGCGCTGCGGTCCGTCGCGGGCCCCGGCTCGCGGCCCGGTCTGTGCATGAAATGGCCCAACGACGTCCAGTGGGGCGACGCCAAGCTGGCCGGCGTGCTGGTGGAAACCACGCGCAACCCCGGCGGCGCGGACGCCGGCTACACCGTGGTCATCGGCATGGGCGTGAACCTGATCGACGCCGACGCGCTGTCGCTGGCCCTGGGTCGCGACGTGGCCGACTGGACCCGCGTGGCCGCGCAATCGGACGCCCGGCCCTCGACGCCCGTGGACCTGGTCTGCGCCTCGGCCATGGCCTGGCACGACGCGGTGCGCACGCTGGAACGCGAAGGCTTCGGCGCCTTCGCGCAACGCTACGCCGACGTGGACGCGTTGGCCGGACGACCGGTGAACGTGCTGGACAAGGGCGCCGTGCTGATGAGCGGCACTGCCCGCGGCGTCGACGCGCAAGGCCGGCTGCTGCTGCGCACGGAGGCCGGCGACACGCCCGTCTCGGTCGGCGAAATCTCGATTCGGCCGCAAGCATGATCATTCTCATCGACTCCGGCAACAGCCGCCTGAAGGTCGGCTGGCTCGACGCCAGCAATCCCGACATGCCGCGCGAGCCGGCCGCCGTCGCGTTCGACGGCCTGGACCTGGCGGCGCTGGACCGCTGGCTGGATGGCCTGCCCCGCCGCCCGCTGCGCGCCCTGGGCGTGAACGTGGCCGGCGACGCGCGCGGCGCGGCCATTGCCGAGATCCTGCTCAAGCGCGGCTGCGCCGTGACCTGGGCCCGCTCGCAGCCCAGCACGCTGGGACTGACCAACGGCTACCGCCAGCCGGCCCAGCTGGGCTCGGACCGGTGGGCGTCGCTGCTGGGCGTGCTGTCGCGCCTGCCCGGCGCGCATCCGCCCTTCCTGCTGGCCAGCTTCGGCACCGCCACCACCATCGACACCGTGGGCCCCGACAATGTGTTCGCCGGCGGCCTGATCCTGCCCGGCCCCGCCATGATGCGCAACGCGCTGGCCCACGGCACCGCCAACCTGCCGGTCGCCGACGGCCGCGTCGTCGCCTATCCCGCCGATACGCACGAGGCGATCGCCTCCGGCATCGCCGCCGCGCAGGCCGGCGCGGTAGTGCGCCAATGGCTGGCCGGCCGCCAGCGCTATGGCGAAACGCCGCAGATCTTCGCGGCGGGCGGCGGCTGGCCCGAAGTCCACCAGGAAATCGAGCGCCTGCTCGCCGACGCCGGCGGCGCATTCGGCGCCACGCCCGTACCGGTCTACCTGGATCACCCCGTGCTGGACGGCCTGGCCGCCATGGCCCGCGCCACGTCCGGCCATCCGGACTGAAGGGACGAACCGTCCATGCGCGTGCTGTTCATCCTGATCCTGCTGGCGAACCTGTGGGCCTATGCGCTGGGACAGGGCATGCTCGGCATGCGGCCCGAAGACGCAGGCCGCGATGCACGCCGCCTGAACCAGGAATTGAACGCCGGGGCGGTCACGCTCACCGGCAGGGCCGCGCCGCAGCACTGACAGCCGATCGCCGCGAACCCGGAGATGTCATGCCGCCCGGGAACCGGGCGGTGGCGCTCTCAGGCCAGCCAGGGCGACAAGGCGTCCATCGTGCGCGCCACGGCGCCGGCATGCGTCTCGAACCACGCCCGCCCGGCCCGCCCCATCGACTGGCGGCGCGCATCGTCCTTCAGCAATTCCAGCGCCACCTGCACCGCCTGCCCGGCATCGGCCGCGCGCAGAACGCCGCCGGCCTCGATGGCCTCGATCGCCGCCTGCTGGAAATTGAACGTATGCGGCCCCACGATGACCGGCACCGCGGCCGCGCAGGCCTCGATCAGGTTCTGCCCGCCCAGCGGCGCAAAGCTGCCGGCGACAATCGCCACATCGCAGGCCGCGTAGTAGAAAGCCATTTCGCCCAGGCTGTCGCCCAGCAGCACCGCCGTGTCCGGCCCCGGCGATACATCCCGGGAACGCCGGACAAAGGGCAGCCCGGCCTCATCCAGCAGGCCCGCCGCTTCGTCGAAGCGCTGCGGATGCCGGGGAATCAGCAGGAACAAGGGCGCGCCCGGCAGGGCCGACGCGCGCTTGATCGCCTCGATGAAACCCGCATCTTCGCCTTCGCGCGTACTGGCGACCGCCACGACCGGCCGGCCCAGCGCCGCGCGCCACTGGCGTCCGGCGTCCACGCGCGCCGGCGGCAGCGCCAGGTCGAATTTCAAGCTGCCTGTCACCACGGCCTGCGGCGCGCCGGCCTGCCGCAGCCGCTCCGCGTCCTGCGGCGTCTGCGCCAGCACCAGGTCCAGGCCTGCCAGCGCTTCACGCATCACCGCGCCCATGCGGCGGGCCTGGCGCAGCGACGATTCGGAATAGCGGGCGCTGACCAGGCCCATCGGCACGCGCTGGGCACGCGCCGCGGCCAGCAGGTTCGGCCAGATCTCGCGCTCGATCAGCAGGCCGCAGCGCGGCCGCCAGCGCGCCAGGAAACGGCGGGTGGCGCCGGGAAAGTCGTAGGGCAGCCAGGCCTGGCGCAACTGGCCGCGCGCGATGGCGTCGGCGAACAGGCGCTCGCCTTCCGCCCGTCCCGTAGCCGTGATGTGCGTCAAGAGCACCGGCAGGCCGCGATCCAGCAGGGCTTGCAGCAGGGGCTGCGCGGCGCGCGTCTCCCCCAGGCTGACGGCATGCACCCAGACAGGCGCGGCGAACGAGGCCGGCGGCATTGCGCCACGGCCGAAACGTTCGGCGGAGAAAATCTGCCACTGCCCGCCGGCGCGACGCGCCCGGTGAGCCATCCAGAGCCAGACCAGGGGCGAGGCGGCCCGCAGCGCCAGGGTATAGACGCCGCGGTTCATGTCATTTGGCGGCCAGCGCCTGCTCGACCGAGGCCATGACCGCCTCGCGCGAGGGCGAGGCGCCGCGGTCGCCGAGGCTGGCGGTGTAGTTCGAGCCGACCAGCGGCGTGCGGACCGGGGTCGAGGCCCGATAGATGCCGATCGTGGGACGGCCCAGCGCGGCGGAAAGATGCGTCAGGCCGCTGTCCAGGCCCACCATGAGGCGGGATCCGGCCAGCAGGCGGGCGACGTCCGTGAGGCTCATGCGCGGCAAGACCTCGGCGCCGTCCATGCCGGCGACCAGCAGGCGCGCGCGCTCGGCTTCCTGTTCATTGCCGGCCAGCAGCTTCAGGGTGCAACCGGCGTCGCGCAGGCGGCGGAACACCACGCGCCAGTCGTCCTCGGGCCAGAGCTTGTCGTCCCGGCTGGCGGACGGCATGACCACGGCATAGCCCCTGTCCAGGTCCAGATGGTGCAGCTTGGGCATCTCGGATACGTTGAGCCCCTCGCTCGGGACATCGTGGACCGTATCGCCAACCGGGGCGCCGCCGCCTGGGCGCGAGAAGGATTGCAGGCCGAAGTCCGGCTGCCCGGCATATTGGTAGCCGAAGGTCAGTGCCGCCAGCTTGCGCTGGCGGATCACCGCCGGCTGCCAGAACTCCACCTTGTGGCGGACGTTGTAGAACAGGGACGCCAGCGGCTCGCGCGCGGAGCGCCAGTCCAGGCCATGGCGCACGCCGCGCGCCTGGCGCACCAGCCAGGCGGACTTGAGCAGAGCCTGCATGTCCAGCACGATGTCGTACTTCTTGGCGCGCAGTCGCTCGCGCAGCGCCTTGCGCTCGGCCCGCACCTGGCCCGACCACCATGCCTTGCGCCAACGACGGTGGGCGACCTTGATGACCTCGTTCACGGCGGGGTGCCAGGCGGGGATCTCGGCGAACGCTTCTTCGGCGACCCAGTCGATTTCAGCGTCCGGCACATGGCGGGCGATATCCGAAATGGCGGGCAGCATATGCACGAGATCGCCCAGGGACGATGTGCGGACAATGAGAATGCGGGTTGGCATCAAGAGACGGGAAAACGGACCAGGAACGGGTAGTTCGCGAATTTACACCACATCCGGCACCGGAGGCCGGCCAGCCGTTGCGGCGAGAAAGCCGCTGTCCGTTGCCTTACCGATCAACGTCATGAAAACAGGGGGAAGCACCCAGACAGGAAAGGCGTAGCGCGCCTGCACCTCGAAGAATACGCCGTGCAAAACGATCAACGCCATGGCCGGAACAAGAGAAACGCCAAGCACGCACAAATCAAATCGAAGCGACCTGGCACGCGCTAGCGCCATCGTCGACGCGGCAAGAAACAGCACAATCATGATTTGCAACATGCCCCCGATCCAATGAGAGGCATTGACAAGCATGCGGGCTCGCGCCTCATAGGCGAGCCGCATCTCGTCGGTTCTGGCAACATGGCTTTGCTGCGCCGCCGCGTCCACCTCCGACACATCCACCCCCATGCTGTCCGCCAAGATCCGATCTTGGCGGTAGCGCTGGGACCCCTCCAACCAAGAAGCAAACCAATCTCGGAAGCCCAGCAAGCGGGAAATCTTGCATGCATACAGCCCAGGCAGATTCTTCCAACCGACTTCCCTCTGCCGGTCCAATATGAACGGCACCAAAGGCTCTGCCCTGCGATCCAGGCCAAAACGCGCGCGGCTTTCCGACCACCGGCCGCAAGTCTCCTTGCCATCCCCCATATCATGGCCAATGGCGACCACTGCGCGCACCACGCCGGGAGCATATTGACTGGTGCGGGAATGATTCAACAGGCTGCGCTCTAGCAAGTTGGCCACAAGGAGCCCGCCAAGCACGATCAGCACCCCCGCGAGGCCTGCTGAAAACCGGTGCCCTTTCAAGCGGCTTGTCTCCTCTGAGGCACACATTCCGTGTTGGATCAACATCAGTGCGACACCGGAAACGATCATCACCGGCGCATAGATCGGGCGCCACGATGCACTCAAGGCTAGCGACAATAGCGCTCCCGTGGCCGTCAGCCAGCGACGCGACGACGGGCCCTGGCATGTGAGCAGACGCATCCCGATCACAAACGCGCTCAACGCCATCAAATCGGTAGCCACCAGCGCTGCCGCAGGGGTGGCGGCAAGAATGGCCAGTATCACCACGCCCGCACCCGAGAGCGACGTCATGCGATTGCCCGGCCACCTGCCTGAAGGCAATATGGCGAAGACTGCCAGGACCGCGCAACATATGTTGAGCAATGCCGCCGCGGCGTACGGCGCAATGCCGGCTGCCCTCATTGGAGCGAACAGCCAACCCACCACACCACCCTTGTGGTACAGATCAGGCGCTTGCGCGATCATCCAGTAATACAGGAAATCGGAAACGGGTTCTGGACGAAACACCATCGCTATGGCCAGGAAAGCCACAATCACGAGCAAGACAGCAGCACTCCGTCCAATCCCTACTTGCCGTAAGCGCATGTCTACCTTTCACCAATACCGGCTACAAGCGCGGCGCACAGTGGAACTGCCTCAAGAGGGGCGCAATTTTACGGAATTTCTTGCTATCGTAATGGACCTCCGGGCGCCAAGCGCCATAGAGAGCCTTTCCGCCTGCGGCCCATGCACCGCCGTTCATCCCGTTGAATAATGAAAATCCTTACCGTATTCGGCACTCGTCCCGAAGCCATCAAGATGGCGCCTCTGGTTCAGGCACTTGCCGACAACCCGGCAATCGAATCGAAAGTCTGCGTAACAGCGCAGCATCGTGAAATGCTGGACCAGGTTCTCGCGCTGTTCGGCATCAAGCCTGACTTCGACTTGAATATCATGAAGCCGGGCCAAGACATGACTGCCGTCACGGCGGGAATTCTATCTGGCATGCAAGGCGTCTTGCAGCAATTTCAACCTGACTACGTGCTGGTACACGGCGACACCGCAACGACCCTGGCTGCATCATTGGCTGCGTATTACCAGAGGATTCCCGTCGGTCATGTAGAGGCTGGCCTGCGTACAGGTGATATCTACTCCCCTTGGCCGGAAGAAGCCAACCGCAAGTTGACCGGCGCCTTGGCGCAGATCCACTTCGCCCCTACCGACACTTCCAAGGCCAATCTCCTGGGCGAGGGCGTACCCGCAAGCGCCATTGTGGTAACAGGCAATACGGTCATCGATGCCTTGTTGACCATCACCGAGAATATCAAAAACGATCTCGCGCTGCGCCAGAAACTCGAGGCCAGCTTTCCCTACTTGCGAACGGACCGCCGCGTGATTCTCATCACCGGTCATCGCCGTGAGAGTTTCGGCGCCGGCTTTGAGCGCATCTGCGAAAGTGTCGCCGCCGCTGCGGCGGAATTTCCAAACGAAGATTTCATCTATCCCGTGCACCTGAATCCCAATGTGCGGGAACCAGTCACCCGTCTACTTCGCGATCTGAAGAACGTCTACCTGATCGAACCACAGGATTACCTGCCATTTGTTTACCTGATGATGCGGGCTCACATCATTCTGACTGACTCGGGTGGCATCCAGGAAGAAGCGCCATCACTCGGCAAACCCGTGCTGGTAATGCGCGATACGACTGAGCGTCCCGAGGCCGTGGCGGCCGGCACGGTACGCCTGGTCGGCACGGACGTGGCATTGATCACAGGTCAACTCAGGCTGCTGCTGTCGGATACCGCGGAGTATCAAAAGATGAGCTTCGCTCACAACCCATACGGTGATGGAAAAGCCAGCGAGCGCATTGTGCAAACCCTGCTGCAGCGTCGTTGAGACATCGACTGGTTCATCCCTGAAGAACGGCAGTCCTTCAGGGACGAGCGAGAAAAGCTAAAGATCTATTCTACGTAGCCGTCAGGATTCTTCTGCTGCCAATTCCAGCCATCCCGACACATATCTTCGATCGAGTGCATCGCGCTCCATTTGAGGATGCGATTCGCCGCAGATACGTCCGCCCACGCCTCCGCGATGTCTCCATTGCGACGGCCTCGGACCTCAAAGGGAACGGAGACTCCGTTCGTTGCCTCAAAAGTCTGGATCAACTGCAACACCGACGTGCCTCGGCCGGTACCCAGATTGAAGGAATGAAAACCGCGAACATCGTTTTCAGACGCCCAGTCAACCGCCTTGACGTGCCCAGCGGCCAGGTCCGAAACGTGGATGTAGTCGCGCACACCGCTGCCATCGACGGTTGGATAATCCGTCCCAAAAACCGGCAACACAGGCAAGCTGCCGATTGCAGCCCGAGTTATGTATGGAAAAAGATTATTGGGAATCCCCAGGGGCTGATCTCCGATTTGTCCGCTGCCATGGGCTCCAATCGGATTGAAATACCGCAAGGCGATGCCGGCGAAATCAGGGTTGGCTTCACAATGATCTCGCAATATCTGCTCCACCATCGCCTTGGTTTGGCCATAAGGATTCGACGGTCCGATTGCGTGCTGTTCCGTATAGGGCAAATCTGAAGCCGGACGATATACCGTTGCCGAGGAACTGAACACCATTTGTCGTATTCCAGCGGTGTGCATTGCGGCAAGAAGATTCAAGGTCCCTGTCACGTTGACATCATAATACCTCAGCGGATGACTGACGGATTCACCGACAGCTTTCAACGCCGCAAAGTGCAATACGCACGATACGGGTTCACCCTTCTCCGCGCATTCCGCAAAAAGGCGCTTCAAGATCCCCATATCTCGAACATCGCCGCGCACGAACGGAACATCCGCGCCAGTTATTTTTTCAACGCGCGCCAATGCCAATTGACTGCTGTTTGAAAAATCATCAAGCACCAGCACCCTGTGACCAGCATCCAGCAGACATACTAAAGTATGCACACCTATATAGCCGGCACCGCCAGTCACAAATATCGTTTTCTTCATTTTCTCAGGGCAGAATACCTTTCTGCCGATTGATCAGGCACCAGCAAAGCCACGCAGCAGGCGGCGCTTCAGAAACTGATAAGCACGCAAGGGGAGGCCCAACAGCTTCTCAATACCTCTGTCCACCCTCTGCAAGCGCGGAATCAATGCCCAGAACCATGTAATCGGGCAATAGCGGAACATCCGTGCAAGCGCAATCTTCTTCTGCACGCCTCGGCCAAAAGACTCTTCTATGATGCCGGATTTTATCCAGTCACTCTTGAAGTTCTTATCGACAACAGAGAAGATTTCTTGCAGCGCGTGGATACGGCTATAGCCCTGCAGCGTCTTGACCTTGCTGACCCATGCCGTGCAATGCCGGGCAACGTACCACATCAACTGAGTACGGTTGCGATCAAACTCGCCCTTCTTGCGATAAAACGCAAGCATATCCTCCAGCACCGGAACGATATTCAAGATACGTTTGTCAGTCTGTTTCATCGACTGGGTGGGTCGAGTGATATCGTAGTTATATAGTTCCTTGTCTACATAGTAGATTTTCTTTGCCACCAGATAGCTCTTGGGAACGAAATTCGCATCTGCAAAGATCACCCCCGCCAACAGGCGCACATCGGGGTCGGCAAAGATGGACCGATGGTACAACCGGCCACAAGGCGTAGCCCAATTCTTGTACAAAAGATCACGATCCTCCCGCCCCAATTCCCGCTCGCCTTCAAACGGCAAGGGCTTGAAAGGCGCGGTACTGCCGGTGTAGCAATAAAGCAAGTTTCCGATCAGCAAATCAGCGCCGGTGACTCGCGCCTTCTCGTACATGAACTCCAGAGAATCCGCATCAAGGAAATCATCGCCATCCACGATGGCAATATACTCGCCAGTCGCACGGTCAATGCCGTAATTGCATGCCGCCCCATGCCCGCCATTTGTCTTTATGTGCGGCTTGAATATATCGGGTCTGCGCGCGACGTATTCGTCAATTATCAATTGACTGTCATCCGTGCCGCCATCATTCACAACCAGCACTTCGATATCCTGCAAAGTCTGGTTCTCCAGCGAACGCAGGCACCTGTCTATGTAAAACTCCAGATTGTAGACAGGGACGACAACGCTTACTTTAGGGCTCATTTCGACTCATCACCCTTGAATTCTTTGTCAAACACGTCAAGCGCGCGCTCAATGATATTATTCATATCGTAATAGCGGTATTCAGCCAGCCGCCCGACGAGCATCAGTTGTTGATACTCCCTGGCAAGTTCCAGATATTTCCCATAGAGCGCGGCATTGCTATCCTTGGGGATGGGATAGTAGGGAATGCTCTGCGCCGGGACCAGACGATCATACGCCTGGGGATACTCCTTCATGATGGTAGTCTTCTCTGGAACACTGGCCATCAGGTACTTGTATTCCGTGATGCGAGTATAGAGCTGCGTATTCGGATAATTGACAGTCGCACAAGGCTGATAGAACTCGACATCGTGAGTTTCCAAATCAAACCGCAACGAACGATAAGGCAACTCTCCGAACTTGTAGCCAAAAAGCTCGTCAATGGGACCGGTATAGATCACGCCGCCCTCGTAGGGCTCGCCCATGAAGAGAATCTTCCCGGAATTCGGCTCAAACGACAGAACATCCACCGCCTTGGTACTGAGGCGCACCTCAATCAAAGGATTGGCGAGCATTCTTTCGAACATCTTCGTGTAGCCATCCTTTGGCAACGCTTGATGCTGCTCCTGGAAATAACGATCGTCATACGAGATATGGACTGGCACGCGCGCCGTGATCGTTTCGAAATCCAGATTCTCCGGCTTGTCACCCCATTGCTTGGTCGTGTAGTTCAGATAAACGTTCTCAAACACGAACTCACCAAATTCGCGGATACGCTCATCTGCATGCTTGCGCAACGCGGAAACCGGCACCTTCACATCCATGCCGAATTCGGCCACCAGCAGAGCCTTGAGTTCTTCCGCCTGATCAGGCAACAGTCGTTCCAGCGATGTCAGGTTGAACGGCACCGGGACCAATTGGTCCTTTACACTCGCCAAAACCCGATGCTGGTATGGGTGCCAACCAGTAAATTGCGAGATGTAGTGCAATACGCGAGGACTATTCGTCCGGAACAGATGCGGCCCGTACTTGTGAATCACAACGCCGTGTTCGTCCACATAGTCATACATGTTGCCCGCAATATGATCGCGTTGCTCGATCAGCAATATTTTCTTGCCGTTTTCCGAGGCCAGGCGCTCGGCCAATATGGAGCCAGCGAAACCCGCGCCCACAATAATAAAATCATACGCTGCCATCATCTACTCCTTCACAACCGATCTGATTGCGTTTTCCATCTGCGGCGCAATCGTATTAATAGAATAATCAGCATAGACGCTGAAATCCGGAGTTACCTTCCCATCCAGATATCTCTTCAAGATATAGGCAATTCGATCGACCCGGAGGTCGGCGATCAGATTTCGGCTTCTTAGAAGGATATCGGCAGTCGGCCCAACTGCCATGGTCACCGCTGCGATGGGCTTCATTGCTCCCATATAGTCGGCGAGCTTGCCAGGGAAGAACGGATTGCATTTTATGCCATCTTCTTCCTCGTTGAACATCCCATCAACAAGTAACAAAACATCAGATTGCCTCATGAGTTCAAGGCTGTCCAGATAGGACACCGCCGATTCAAAATGCACATGATCGGCATTCCTCATTCCAGTATGTGCATTCAAGTCATTCGGATAAGGCGATGCCCCATAAAAGCGGACTTCAAATTTCTGCTTGTATTCCGGATATATATCGAGCAAGCGGTCAACCGCCTGCAAGATTGGCTGCGCAGTACGCTTTACATGGTAAAGCGTACCCAAGTGGGAGAATACGAATTTGGTGCTTTCATTCTGCACGCCAACTCCGTACATTGCCGGATCGAAACAATGCGGAATCACAACCGCCTTGCTCGCGTACTTCGCCAGGTCACCAGAGAACATCAGGTCTCGCTGGTATTCATTATTCAGAAGAATAATATCTGCATTACGCAGGGTCTCTTCTTCGATAAACGTATCCTCCTTGACCAGAGGATATCCCGGCATATGGGCGATATAAGGATTGCGTGCAAACAAGTCGCCAAAATACGCAATCCATGGAATCCCTGGATATTTTTGACGAATGCGCGCCGCAGCCTCGTGGCTGATCAACTCATTGGAATGCGAAATGATGAAATCGAACTTTCGATCAGCGGCCTCAAAAATTCTCAAAACTTCGTTGCAGAACTTCTCGCGCGCAGACACGGTGCGGGGATTTTTGTGATCAACCCTGATCTCCACGCGCTCGATACGCGCGTTCCCGGGACAACGCAATAGGCGATCATCCTTGATTTCCCTCGCGACCTGCGCCACCAGGTAGTCGATGTTCGTGTTCTTGATACGCTTATAGAAATCAATATCCGCTGATCCAATATAAGGCGCAAAGAACCAAGATATGGCGAATCCGTTGGTTTTATTCATAGTATTCAGTGGAACTTCAATTTCTAAAAATTCTCTTCAAGCTTTCCGAGACGAATCTTAGCGAGCGGGTCATACGCCATGTATTGCTATTTTTTATGGCGATCAATTCACTGTTCAAAGCGCCAATCTGGCGCTCCAGCGCCTCTACCTGTCCAGCCTTCAGTTCCACCTCTTCATGTCTCGCATGCAGCGCAGCCTGCATCTTTGCAGTCTCGTCTACCAGGCGCTCATTCTCGACATGCGCGGCCTGCAATCGACGGGATGTTTCGGCCGCGTCAACGGAGATCGCAATGTCATCTCCCAAGAAATCCGCCAGAACCAGTCCCTTTGATTCCATCCAGATCTTTTTCACATAAACCAGGACTATCTGCTCGCCATACCAATACGTCGGATCCATGGGAAAACAGTCAATCACCTTTGCATATCCCAACAGCCAGTCGGGATGAGGCATCAAAGGGATGTTCTCCGACAAGAAGGTGTAGAAGTGCTCGGCGATGCGATCCAATTCGCGATACGGCAAGGTCAAGACCACAGAGTGTTCTGCATGCCGGAACAGGTCCTGGATTATATTGAATGGCTCTGAAAAATGTTCAAGCGTATTCGAGGAGAATACCAGATCGAATTTCTCATGCTGTCCATCGCCATGGAGCCAATCCTGCGCATCAAAATGAACCGCAGGATATGCTGCTCGCGCCTTGGCAACCGCCGATTCGGCAAAATCGATGCCCGTCACTCGATTACGCGCAAAGAAGTCCGCGAGAACCGCCGTGCCGTCACCCTGCGCGCACCCCCAATCACAGACAGACCAATTACCGTTCTTGACGGCAGCCGTCAACCAGACCGGCAAGTTGTCCAACGCCACCTTGGCGAAGAACCTCGATTGCTCCCGGCCTAAATTGGATTCCCAATCCCGCTCGAATCGACCATTCCAATATTCGTGGCTATTAATATCCATCTCACTCATGCCGAGCCCCCATCAAGCGTAATAACAACATCGGGCCGGAAAATTCCCATGAGTTTCTTTGAAGAAACAACTGAAAAATAGTGCGCACCTTCAACATATTCGAAATAGGATGCGCCCGCCGATCTTATATCTTCCAATGCAGCAACCAACAGGTACTTCCCTGGCGCGAGGTAATTTGCAAAACTGAAATTGATCCGTACCTGCGACTGGACATCGTCGATCTCCATGGCGCCGTTTTCCTGTGTACTGGCGACGAGCAGATCCACTCCTTTTTCATTTTTTATGGAAAAAGCCACACCAACGTCGCGCAGATCCACGCCCTTCGGAGGCTGGAATACGATTTTGACGCAAAGACTCTCACCCCAATCGAACACATCCTTGCGCTGACCCACTGCGGTATGCACGGCAGCATGGCTGACCAATCCCGTCTGTGTACCCCAATGCGAGGCCGGTTTTTCATCCAAATGCATGCTCATCGGCTCATCAACGACTGTCGCGTCGGGAGTCGAGTTCATCGTCGTGGTCTGTTGCGGCGCATTTTCTGTTGACGCCTCCGAACCGTTTTCGTCCAGGTAAATGAATTCCGCATATTTGCTGGTGACGTTGGACACTTCACCCATCATGCGCAAAGAACCCTTGTCCAACCAGACGGCCCGCTGGCACAGCGTCCGCACCGAGCTCACATCGTGGCTGACAAACAGCACCGCCGCACCAGCGTTCTGAATATCCTTGATACGCCGCATGCATTTATATTGAAATCTGGCGTCACCTACCGCAAGGGCCTCGTCGACGATCAACAGGTCCGGCGTTGCATTGATGGCGACGGCAAACGCCAACCGGACATACATCCCGCTGGAATATACCTTTACCGGTTGATCTATGAAGCTGCCGATATCTGCGAATGCGGCAATGCTGTCGAAGCGCTCATCAGTCTCGCGTCGCGTCAAACCCAGAATGGCCGCATTCAGGTAAACATTTTCACGGCCGGTAAACTCCGGATTAAAACCAGCACCCAATTCCAGAAGCGCCGCGATGCGGCCGCTAGTCCAAATATCCCCCGACGTCGGCGTCAGAGTGCCGCAAATCATCTGCAGCAATGTGGACTTGCCGGATCCATTTCGGCCAATGATACCGACGGTTTCACCGCGGCGCACTTCGAACGACAGATCGCGCAGAGCCCAGAATTCCTTATAATATTGTCGCCGCCCGAATGAGCACATTTGCAGCAACCGGTCGCGCGGCTTGTCGTAAAGATGGAAACATTTGCTCAGATTATTGACCGAGATCGCCAAGGAATCAGAGGACATCTGCAAACCCCTTCCTGGTACGCTGAAACCACGCATATCCGAGGATAGCGATCAAGCAAGCAGCAGTTGTATACAAGAACCAAACTCGCCATTCAATGCCGACACCCCAGAATAGAACATTGCGGGCTTGCTCAACGACAACAGTCAGCGGGCTCAGATGGAGAAAATCCCTATATCGTTCCGGCAATGAAGTCGCCGAATAGAATATGGGCGACATGAACATCAACACGGTGGTGACAATTCCTATGAATTGCGACACATCGCGCAGAAATACTCCTAGCGCTGACAAAAACCAGCTCACGCCCAAGACCAGGATGATGAGGGGCAGGACTACAATCGGGAAAAGCAATATGGTTGCGTGCGGCACGCCATAGAAGATCAAATAGAAGACGATCCACACAGCCAAGCTGATAAGCAAATGAAAAAAGGCCGAGCCCAAAGCTACGCACGGCAGGATTTCCAAGGGGAAAACCACCTTCTTTACATAGTTGACGTTCGACAGGATCAATGCCGGAGACCGGTTGATGCACTCAGCGAAGAAATTGAAGATCATGAGACCCGCGAACAGGACCAATGCGAATTCTGTTTTCGATTCGGTGCCTCCCGGCCAACGAGCCTTGAACACGACGCTGAAGACAAACGTGTACACCAGCAACATGAAAATCGGATTGAAAAAGGACCACAACAATCCGAAGGCCGAGCCCCGATAGCGGCCCACGACCTCCCGCTTCACCAGATCGCCGATCAACGCTCGATATCTGATAAGTGACTTGAATAGCGAAACGGGCGAAGAAGAATACTTTTGCGAGCTACTCACGAAATCTACAATCCATTTTTTACATGACGCCCCAGCCCGAATGAATAACGCTTTCGGAGCGCGTTAAAAATATAAAAAGAAAAATAATAAGTGCTTCTTGCCACTGAAAAATTCAGGATCTTTCGGTAAACATTCCATTGCCACCGGATTGCTCTCAACTTGTTTGATGACAATGAATTTTTCAGCACGCGATAGTGTGCCAGAGGAGTATCAGGCAGGGCGGCGTGCACTTCCCCCAAAATCTTAACTGCGCGTAACCAAAACACATAATCTTCATGCCCACAGGATTCAAAGCGCAGGTTGGGAAAACTATCCTTCCGATATATACCCGTCAGATGGCCTATGGAATTGGATTTCAGCATATCGCTGTAGCGTAACGATGCCGGGGCGATTACCTTATTCAATAGACGGCCATCACTGGACATCCGCGCATAGCTCCCGTAACAAATCACCGCACCTCGTTCGAGCAATTCCACTTGCGCTGCGAGCTTATAAGGCAGCCAGATGTCATCGCTATCAAGAAAGGCGATGTATTTTCCCCGCGCGATTTCAATAGCTTTATTGCGAGTTTCTGCCACGCCCAGGTTTTGCGCATTCTTCAAATACCGAATCCGCCTATCGCTATAAGCCTGCACATACTCGGCAGTATTATCGATTGACGAATCATCGATCACCAACAACTCCCAGCCCTCGAACGTCTGCGCAAGAACTGAATCTATCGCACTTCTTATGTAACTCTGCGAGTTATAAGCCGGCATCACTATTGATACCAACGGAACATCCTCCAGGCACATCAAGGCACACCCTTGAGCAATTTCTTGATGCACCCGACGTACTCTCCCATATATTTATCAAAAAAATAGGAGGAGTATTTTTCACACCATATCCTGCGCGCATTGCCCGCTGCCCGCCCAATTCTTGTCTGATCCAAATCTTCCACCCACGCCGCGATTGCGGAACTCCCTTCGGAAATTGCCCAACCAGTATCCAGATCCATCACCTTCGCACCAGGGGGTGTACCAACGGTGGTGAGCATACCTCGTCCCAACATAAGATGTTCATAGTATTTGTTAGGTGACGCATACAAGTGATTCGGGACGCTCAAATAGTACATGCCAACTACTACATCCATGCTAGCCATCAAGGTCAAGCCAGCAGAGCTGGACATGGCTCCGTAAAAATGGATATTGGAAAACTCGGTGCCACTGGCGGCAAACATATTTTCCAAGCCCCCATATCCGGCCACATGCAGCTCAACGTCGGATCTCCCCGCACACACTTCAAGCAAGTCTTCCAGGCCTCGATTTCTAGGCTCCAGCACTCCAAAATATCCAATCATCCAGGGACTGCTCAATTTCCGCATGGGCCGGCCATGCGCGCATGCGTTGGGCACATTCTCCAAAACCAGCACATTCGCCTGTCCCGCAGGCAACCCATGCTGCACATAGCGCTCTTCACTAACAATCAAAGTGAGGTCAGCAGATTTGGCGATGCGTGTTTCGAGTGAATCCAAAATTCTCCCGACCACGCCGGATATATTGCGTACTGCGGTGTACTTGTCGTAAATGTCAAACACCAGCCGCTTGCGTGCAATTGCACAGAACATCCAGCTGGCAACCGCGGAATCCAGATCAACGGCATGCACAATGCGCAGGTTCTTTCGTGCCCGCCATAACTGACAAAACAGAAACACGTTCCAACGCACCAAGGCGAGGGCATTTCTCCAGCCCCCGCCCAGCCTTGCTCGAATGGAAAACAGCGTATGCCTGTCATCCTGGGCTCGCACCGAGCCGTCCTTGTTCCAACCAATGAAGTGATAAGAAAGACCTGCAGCCGTCAGGGCATCAAAGTATTTTCCCAAACGCGCATCAAAATCGGCCACGTATGAGCGCGCGAAAAAGATCATTTTCCCTTTATCCCCCGCCGCACTATTTTGGCCCTTTTCTTGATGACCAGCCATTTGGGCATGCGGAACAGCACCAATCTTCGGTATAGGATCACGTACATTGCGGAGAATGCGGCCACGAAAAACATCAGCAGATATTCATTCTGCCAAAACAACACCGCCGGAATGACGGCAAATGACGTGAGCAGCCAAAGATATGGCGACGTCATCGCATTTCGCTGAACCTTGTGGCGCGCATCGCTGGAACCAATCGCCCAGCGTACCAGGCGTTTGTAAATAAGCATATGCAGGTGCACGCCATCAGGCATGCCCGGCGACTGTCCTCGGAGAAATCTCTTCCGATAGATGGAGAACAATGTCTCAAAAACTGGATATATGCATAGTAACAATGGAAACCACGCGGATACTTCAGGATGTCGAGCCAGCATTAATACTGAGACAGCACCAATCATGAACCCGATAAAATATGCTCCACCATCTCCAAGAAAAATCAAGCCTCTTGGATAGTTCCATACCAGAAATCCTACTATGGCGCCGATCATGCCCACCGACGTAATCAACAGCAGCCTGTCTCCCAGATAATAGGAGACATAGGAAAATCCAGCAAAGATCATTGCGCTTATTACCGCTGCCAGTCCGTTATATCCATCAATGATATTGATGGCATTCGCGGCCCCCGCGATGGCAATCATGGTACAGATTAGAGAGATTGCGCCAAATTGCAGCAGCCAGTCGACGCCAATAATATCCAGACGAGTCAACGTGGCACCGCAAAAATAGTACGCGGCGCCACCAGATATCATGGCAAGTCCAAGACGAACCAGAACACGCACACGCTTCGTAACATCTTCAGCAAGTCCGCCCAAGAAGGCTGGCATCGCAACCAACAATAGCGTCAGCAGATCCGCCATTTGTGAACGTTCGCGAAAAGCCACAAGTACGCATATGCCGAACATGGCGACAACGATTGCCATCCCGCCAACTCGGGGCACAGGGCGGACATGATATTTCTGAACACTGGTTATATCGTGATCGGCGGTGTACCTGCCATGCAACGAATTGAACCGGACAAGCAAAAGGGTGATGATCAACGAAATAAGGAATGCGACTAAAACATAAAGCATGGAGTACACCAGCAATAAAGTGGCGCGATTTTATGCGTAAACCCTTTCCAGCGGCAGCTAGCGCTTCGCCACATCCAGGTCAGGGCTGCCCACACCGGTACCCACTTTCGGGGAACGATGAACACCAACGTTGAGGGCGACCATTCCTATCCAGCCGAAGTCGATCGCCTCGAATCGCTTCTTTGATCAACTGGCTATAGTAGCTTAATGGCCTTGTTCCGCCGCCCCCTTTCCGCGCGGCTTTTCCACCTCACGCCCTCAGGCGTTGTTACGGCGCTGCACGCAATCCTTGGGTGCAACAATTTCCTTCCATAAATAAGAATAAATATCATTACCGATTAATACTATTTTGGCCCTGCATGCAGACGGCGTACCGTGAAAAAACCATGGGCAAGCATGGAGGAGTAGCCAAACGTCGCATTCGGCGCAAGAATACGTCATAGCAGTTCTTCAAGGAGACAACCATGCGTATCGCCGATGCCCAATGGATCCCGTCAACCCAGCACCAGACCTGGGACGCCTTGACCGATCCTGCCGTGCTGCAGCGATGCATCCCCGGATGCGTCAACGTCACGCAGCGCTCCCCCACCGAGTACGCCGTCACCCTGCGTGCCAAGGTCGCCGGCATCGACACCGACTACGACGGCGAGATCCTGCTGTCGGACGTCGATCCCCCCAACAGTTGCACCCTGGTGTTCGAGGGCAAGGGCCGGGCGGCTTGCCTGGCCATCGGCACCGCCCAGGTCAACCTCAGCACCAAGGACCAGGGCACCCGCGTGGCCTACACGGTGGCGGGCATGACCGGCGGCAAGCTAGCCGAATGCGGCGAGAGTCTGATCCTGAAGGCGGGCGAAAAGATCATCGAGCGCTTCTTCGCCGCGTTCATCGATTACATGGCCGGCCAGCCGCGGCTGGCGCCGCCGCCCCCGCCGCCCGAGCCCGAGCCTCGCGGCCTGTCCAACTCCCGCTGGTCCTGGGCGCTGGTGCTGGTGGTGATCGCCGTGTTCCTGAGTTACCACACCCTCTACAAGTAGTGGACAGCCTGGCCAACCGGGACGGCTGCGGCCATTCGGCGGTGATATGCTAACTAAATGAGCACGCCCCCGCCTACGCCGCAGCCCCAGCCAGACCCGCCTCCCCCTGCTCAGCCCGCCACCCCGCCGCCATCGCGCCGCGACCTGCTGATGGCCATGGCCGGCGTTTCGGCCACTGTCGTGCTGGCCGCCTTCGATTCCACCATCATCAGCACCACCCTGCCGCGCGTGGCCGAGGCGCTGAACGGCATGGCGCTGTACGCCTGGGTCGGCACCGGCTACCTGCTCGCCACCGCCGCCTCCATCATGATCTTCGGCCGCCTGGGCGACATGTTCGGGCGCAAGCCGCTGATGCTGGTGTCGGTGCTCATCATCGCGCTGGGCTCGATCGCCTGCGGGCTGTCGCAGAGCATGGGCCAGCTGATCCTGTTCCGCTCGCTGCAAGGCATCGGCGGCGGCATGATGATCGCCACGGCCTTCGCCGCGCCCGCCGATCTTTTCCCCGATGCCAAGCAGCGCGTGCGCTGGATGGCGCTGGTGTCGGCCGCCTTCGCCATGGCCAGCGGCATCGGCCCGGTTCTGGGCGGCGCGGCAACCCAGGCGCTGGGTTGGCGCGCCGCCTTTTTCATATCGCCGATCGCCGCCGCCGTCGCGCTGTTCCTGCTGGCGCGCTACTTCCCCCGCATCAAACCCGTCCACACCGGCGAGCGCCGCATCGACTGGCTGGGCGCCCTGCTGCTGGTCGTGGCGGTGGGCGCGCCGCTGGCGGCGCTGGAGCTGGGCTTTGCCAGCGGCGATCACGCCCACCCCGGCCTGGCGCTGGGCCTGGCCGTGGCGGGCGCCGCCGCCATCGCCCTGCTGGTTCCGATCGAACGGCGCGTGGCTTCGCCGATCTTCCCGCTGCGCGTACTGGCGGGCCGCGAACCGCAACTGCTGAATCTGGCGGCAATGACCGTGGGCGCGGTGATGTTCGTGCTGATCTTCTACAGCCCGCTGCTGCTGCAGCAGGTCCTGGGCTATACGCCCAGCCAGGCCGGGCTGCTGCTCACGCCTCTGGTGGCGGCCATCTCGGTAGGCAGCATCATCAACGGCCGGCTGTTCCACCGCCAGACCGAACCCCAGCGCCTGATGGTCTTCGGCGCCTGTCTGCTGGCGGCCGGCACCTTGATGGTGCTGCTGATCTCGCCCGGCACCTCGGCCTTGTGGATTCTGTCGGCCTTCTTCGTGAACGGCTGCGCGCTGGGCTTCCTGCTGCCCAATCTGACCCTGTTCATGCAGATGCTCTGCGAGCGACGCGACGTGGGCGTGGCCTCGGCCCTGGTCCAGACCACGCGCGCGATCGGCAGCGCGCTGGGCACGGCGCTGGTGGGTATCCTGATTTCGCATAGTTCCGTACTAAACGGAGTGCGGACTGGCTTGGGCTTGTGTATTGTCCTGTCCCTGACCTGCGCGGTGCTCGCGCACCGGGTGAAGATGAAGAACCTGGCTTCTGCCCGGAAACCCTCCTGAGACTGGACTGCACATGCGTCGTCGCGATCTGCTGGACCTGCTGGTCCTGGCCGCCGTATGGGGCGGCTCGTTCCTGTTCATGCGCATCGCCGTGCCCGAATTCGGGCCGGTGCCGCTGATCGAGCTACGCGTCGGACTGGCCGCGCTGTTCCTGCTGCCGGCCGCGATCTGGCGCGGCAGGCTGCCGCTGATGGCGCGGCACTGGAAAGCCATCCTGGTGGTGGGCACGCTCAACGCCGCCCTGCCCTTCGTCCTGTATGCCTATTCGGCGCAATCGCTGGGCGCGGGCTTCCTGTCGGTGTCCAACGCGGTGACGCCCGTCTGGGGCGCCGTGATCGGCTGGCTCTGGCTCAAGGACAAGCTGGCCTGGTCGCGCTCGCTGGGCCTGCTGATCGCGCTGCTGGGCATCGTGGTGCTGGTCTGGGACAAGCTCAGCTTCACCTCCGGCGGCACCGGCCCGGCCGTGCTGGCGGCCGTATCCGCGCCCGTGTTCTACGGCATCGCGGCCAACTGGACCAAACGCTTTCTGACCGGCGTGGACGCGCTGACCAACGCCACCGGCAGCATGGTCGCCGCCTCGCTGGTGCTGCTGCCGGCCGCCGTGATGACCTGGCCGCAGGCGCCGGTCTCGGCCATGGCCTGGGGCGCCACCACGCTGCTGGCCGTGGTCTGTACCGGCGCGGCCTATATCGTGTTCTTCCGGCTGATCGCCAACGTCGGCCCCACCCGCGCGGTCAGCGTCACCTTCCTGGTGCCGATCTTCGGCGTGATGTGGGGCGCATGGTTCCTGAACGAGACGATCACCGGCCCCATCCTGGCGGGTGCCGGCGTGATCCTGGTGGGCACGGCGCTGGCGCTGGGACTGATCGGCGCGCGGCGCAAGCCCGCGTAGCACGCACAGCGCTGCGACGGAAAAAGGCTCAGTACTTGTCCGAGGTTCCCGTCAGCGCCACGCCAATCCGCAGCAGTACATACGACGCCGCGTCCACCCAACGCCGCAGCAGCCCGCGCCGTTGATAGTCCAGCGGCCGGATGAAGCGGCCGCCCTCGCGGATGGCCGTCTCCAGCCGTTCCTGCAAGTCCCAGGCGAAGGGCTGGTCGTCGATCACCACGTTCGCTTCGCGCGCCAGCAGCAGGCTGAAGGGATCCAGGTTGGACGAGCCCACGGTGGCCACGTTGTCGATAACGGCCACCTTGGCATGCAGGTAGCCGGGCATGTATTCGTAGATCTCGATGCCGTCGCGCAGCAGCTGGTCGTACAGCGAACGCGTGGCGTGGTACTGCATGCGGTATTCGACCTTGCCCTGCAGCAGCAACCGCACGCGCACGCCGCGCGCCGCCGCCCTGGCCAGGGCGCGGCGGAATTGCACGCCGGGAAAGAAATAGGCGTTGGCGATAAGGATGTCGCGCCGCGCCTCGGTAATGCCCAGCAGATAGGCGCGCTCGAAGGTCTGGCGAAAGCGCAGGTTGTCGCGCAACACCAGCGCGGCGCGCATCTGGCCGCAAGGCGCCACAGCGACATGATGCGGCTTGGCCAGCCGCATGCGGTTCCAGTCGCGCGGATGGCGCCGCAGGCGCGCCCAGTTCAGCCGCACCCAAAGCAGATCCTGGGCGTAGGCGGCGTCGGTGACCACCGGCCCGCGCACCTGGACAGCGAAGTCGAAGCGCGGCGCGGTCAGGCCGTCAGTGGGGTCCAGGTCATCGTAATCGTCGACGATGTTGATGCCGCCCACATAGGCGATCTGCCCGTCGATCACGCTGACCTTGCGATGCAGGCGCCGCAGGCGGCTGCGCGACGGGATCAGCTTGGCGAACCAGCGCGGCTCGGGCCGGAAGATGCGGCATTGGGCGCCGGCGTTGGTGAGCCTGACTCGGACCTCGTCGGCGGTGGCGGCGCTGCCGAAACCGTCCAGCACCACCCGCACCTTGACGCCGCGAAGCGCGGCTTCGGCCAGGCACCGCAGCACCATCTCGCCGCTGCGGTCCAGCATGAAGATATAGGTTTCCAGGTGCACGCTGACCGTGGCGGCATCGATGGCGGCGCACAGGGACGGGAAGAAGTCCGCGCCGTTCTGCAACAGCCGGATGTCGTTGCCATCCGTCCAGTCCAGCCTGACCGGCTCGCGCTTCACGGCAGTTCCAGCTCGGCCAGCAGCGGGGAATGATCGGACAGCCGGGCCCATTCCCGGCCGCGCAGCACGCGCGCGCTGCGCACGGCGAAGCCGCGCTGGTAGATGCGGTCCAGCCGGAACCAGGGGAACACGGCGGGAAAGGTGCGCGGCGGCGGCAGCAGCAGGCGCGAGCTGCCGTCCATGCCGAGCTGGTTGGTGCGCTCCATGACCGAAATGCCGTTGGGCACGCCGCGCAGCGCGTTGGTCAGGCGCTTGACCGAGTCGCGCAGTCGCGGCAGCTCGCCGCCATGGCTGCGCGGCGCGTGCGAGAACACTTCGTACAGGCCGAGCTGCTGCACGAACAGCGGCGCCAGCCGGTCGCCCCAGTCATTGAAATCGCCGGCGACGAGGATGGGGTCGCCCTCGGGCACCAGGCGACGGATGCGCTCGGTCAGCGCCAGGATCTGGCGACTGCGGCTGCCGGCGAACAGGCCCAGGTGGACCACGAAGCAATGCACGGCGCGCCCGTCCAGCTCGATGCGGGCATGCAGCAGGCCGCGCTGTTCGAGGCGGTGGTCGGAGATGTCCTGGTTCTCGTGCTCGACGATCGGAAAGCGCGACAACAGCGCGTTGCCATGGTCGGTCTGGTGGCGGATGGCGTTGCGCCCGTAGGCTACGTCCAGCCGCAGCGCCGCGGCCAGCGATTCATGCTGCGCATCCAGCAGCGACCTGTTTTCGTTGCGCCCCTGCACTTCCTGCAGGAAGACCAGGTCGGGACGCAGCCCGTACAGGCCCAGGCGCAGCTCGTTCAGGGAGTCGCGCCGGCCCAGCGCCGAGCGGCCTTTATGGATGTTGTAGCTGACGACACGGATGAGCGACATGGAAGCGATGGCGCCTTACAAGACATGGAACCCGCCGGCCCGGACGCCCGCAAGCGCACCCCGACCCGACGCCGCCACACCCGGCGGCGCTTGCCAGATTACCGCATTTCAGTTGCCGTTTACCGCCCCCGACGCAGCCAGAAACAGAAACGCCCCGGACAAGTCCGGGGCGGTCTCTGAAACTGCGAATAACCAGTAGCGGCTATTGAAAAGAAGGCACCAGAAAATCGAGGCACCCTCCCCGCAAGCCACCAGCGCCCCACAAGCGCAGCGGCACGGATCCGGCTCCGCCGGTCCGTAGCCGCGCCCCCTTGAGGGGGAAGCGCGCAGCGCTTCGGGGGTGGGTCACTTCTCTACATTGCGCAGCCGGATGTGCAGCTCGCGCAGCTGCTTCTCGTCGACCTCCGACGGCGCCTGCGTCAGCAGACACTGCGCGCGCTGGGTCTTCGGGAAGGCGATCACGTCGCGGATCGACTCGGCGCCGGTCATCATGGTGACGATGCGGTCCAGGCCGAAGGCGATGCCGCCATGGGGCGGCGCGCCGTATTGCAGCGCGTCCAGCAGGAAGCCGAACTTCTCGCGGGCTTCCTCGGCGCCGATCTTCAGCGCGCGGAACACCTTGCTCTGCACTTCCTCGCGGTGGATACGGACCGAGCCGCCGCCGATTTCCCAGCCGTTCAGCACCATGTCGTAGGCCTTGGCGAAGGCCTTGCTCGGATCGGATTCGAGGAAGTCCTCGTGGCCGTCCTTGGGGCTGGTGAAGGGGTGGTGGGCGGCGGTGTAGCGGCCGTCTTCCTCGTCGTATTCGAACATCGGGAAGTCGACCACCCACAGCGGCTTCCAGCCGGCGGTCGCCAGGCCGGTCTTCTTGCCGAATTCGCTGTGGCCGATCTTCACGCGCAGCGCGCCGATGGCGTCGTTCACGACCTTCTCGCGGTCCGCGCCGAAGAAGATGATGTCGCCGTCCTGGGCGCCGGTGCGCTTGATCAGCTCGGCCAGCGCGGCGTCATGCAGGTTCTTGACGATGGGCGATTGCAGGCCGTCGCGGCCCTTGGCCACTTCGTTGACCTTGATGTAGGCCAGGCCCTTGGCGCCGTAGATACCGACGAACTGCGTGTAGGCGTCGATCTCGCTGCGCGACATCTCGGCCCCGCCCGGCACGCGCAGGGCGACCACGCGGCTGCCCGGCGCCGTGGCGGCGGCGGCGAAGACCTTGAAGTCCACGTCGCGCATGACGTCGGTCATGTCGGTGAATTCCAGGTTCACGCGCAGGTCCGGCTTGTCCGAGCCGTAGCGGCGCATGGCTTCGGTCCAGGTCATGATCGGGAACGGCGACGGCAGGTCCACGTCCTGCACCACCTTGAACACGTGGCGGATCATGTTCTCGAAGATCTCGCGGATCTCGAGTTCGCTCAGGAACGAGGTTTCGCAATCGATCTGGGTGAATTCCGGCTGACGGTCGGCGCGCAGGTCTTCGTCGCGGAAGCACTTGGTGATCTGGTAGTAGCGGTCGAAGCCCGACACCATCAGCATCTGCTTGAACAGCTGCGGCGACTGCGGCAGCGCGAAGAAGTGGCCGGCGTTCACGCGCGAGGGCACCAGGTAGTCGCGCGCGCCTTCGGGCGTGCTCTTGGTCAGCATCGGGGTTTCGATGTCGATGAAGCCCAGCTGATCCAGGAACTTGCGCACTTCGATCGACACGCGGTAGCGCAGCATCAGGTTGCGCTGCATCTGCGGGCGGCGCAGGTCCAGCACGCGGTGCGTCAGGCGGGTGGTCTCGGACAGATTGTCGTCATCGAGCTGGAACGGCGGCGTGACCGACGCGTTCAGGATCTCGACTTCCTTGCACAGCACTTCGATCTCGCCCGAGGCCAGTTCGGCGTTGGCCGTGCCGGCCGGACGCTCGCGCACCAGGCCGGTGACGCGGATGCAGAATTCGTTGCGCAGGCGCTCGGCGGTGGCGAAGGCGGCGTTGTCCGGATCGAACACGATCTGGGCCAGGCCCGCGCGATCGCGCAGGTCGATGAAGATGACCCCGCCGTGGTCGCGGCGGCGGTTCACCCAGCCGAACAGGGTGACGGTCTGGCCGAGATGGTCACGGCAAACCTGGCCGGTATAGCAGGTACGCATGCGGGATGACTCCGTTGTGTGCTTGGTAGTAGCGTAAAGGGTTACGAATCGGCGTGGGGCGCCGGTACGGGCGGGGCGGGCCGGTCGGCGGCAGGCATCGCCGCGGCCGGGGCGACCACGCCCATGGAAACGATGTACTTCAGGGCCGCGTCCACGCTCATCTGCAGGTCGATCGCCTCGGTGCGCGGCACCATGAGGAAAAAGCCCGAGGTCGGGTTGGGCGTGGTCGGCACGTAGACGCTGATGTGCTCGCCGGGCAGCTGTTCCGCCACCTCGCCGCCGGGCGTGCCGGTGACGAAGGCGATGGTCCAGGCGCCGGCGCGCGGATACTGCACCAGCACGGCGCGGCGGAACGCCTGACCGTTGGGCGCCAGCACCGTGTCGCTGACCTGCTTGACCGAGTTGTAGATGGAGCGCACCAACGGGATGCGGCCCAGCAGGGCCTCCCACTGGTCGACCATCGTGCGGCCGATCAGGTTGGCGGCGAAAATGCCCGTCAGCAGCACCACCGCCACGACCAGGACGAAGCGGAAGCCGGGGATGTCGACGCCGAACAGCGATTCGGACGACAGGAAGCCGGGCACGAACCCTTCCAGGGTGGCGACCAGCAGACCCAGCACCCACACCGTGATGACCAGGGGAACCCAGATCAGCAGGCCGGTGATGAAGTACTTCTTGATGACGCGCATTCGCATCGCGTGGCTCTAGGAAGCCGCGGACCCGGTGGCGGCGGGAGTGGCCGGGGCCGCCGGCGCCGCGGGCGTGGCCGGCGCGGCCGCGGGAGCGGCGCTCTCGGACGGGGCCGACGTGGACGCGCCGCCGCTGCCGTTGCCGCGGAAATCCGTGACATACCAGCCGGAGCCCTTGAGCTGGAAGCCAGCCGCGGTCACCTGCTTGGAAAAGGCACTCTGGCCGCACTCGGGGCAAACCGTGAGCGGCGCGTCGGAGATCTTCTGCAGCACATCCTTGGCATGGCCGCAGGCGCTGCACTTATAAGCGTAAATGGGCATTTCGTGCTCCCGGGCGCGAACCCGGCGTATCAAAAGACCGTTCCAAAAGACCGTTCGCCAAATCACGACGGGCAGACGGCCCGGCGGTCTGGCCATGGCCCGGCCACGAACGCGGCGGCGGATGCCGCGCGCTGAAGGCAAGACCAAAAAAATACGGGAAAGTCTTGAATTTTAGCGGTTTTTCATGAACAACCGGAGACGGCCCGGGCGGCGGGTCCCCCAGGACGCCGCGCCCGGACTCGCCCGGGGCGCCCCACGCCGCTTCCCGCGAGCCGCCGGCCGGCTTTCCCGACGGTTCCCAGGCCGGTTGGGGCCGGTCCCGCGCCGCCCGCCGGACCGCCTAGACGGGCAGCAGGAACATCAGCGCCGCCACCAGCGTCGGCCCCAGGGCCGACAGGAACAGCCGGCCTGACGAGATGCTGCCGTCCGGGAAATGGTTCTTCAGGATGGCGAAGCCGGCCGGATTCGGCGCGTTGGCGATCACGGTCAGGCCGCCGCCGGTGACGGCGCCCGCCACCAGCATGTAACGCCAGGCCTCGCTGGTGCCCTCGACCAGCGATCCCAGGTAGGTCAGGGCCGCATTGTCCGTGATGGCCGTCAGCGCGGTCGCGCCCCAGAACAGCACGAAGGGCTGCAGGCCGCCCAGCAGGTCCTGCAGCCACCATTTCTGCAGGCCGCCCAGCACCACCAGCCCGGCCAGGAAGAAGCCGACCATCAGCCCTTCCTTGATCATCAGGCGGCTCTGGTAGCGCTTGTACGCTTCCGTGAAGCCGATGAACATCATCAGCAGGCCCAGGAAGATCGCGGGATGGTGCGCGGTGAGCACCACGGCGACCAGGAACGCCAGGTGCACCAGCATGACCACGACCGGCACCGGCGGACGCCGGTCCGCGCCTTCAGGCGCGTCAACGCCGCCACCGGTGCCCACGCTGTGCCCCAGCAGCGCCTTGCGGCAGACCAGGGTCAGCAGCGCCGCGTTCAGGCACACGGCCACGGCGGCGCGCCAGCCGAAGTGCTGCAGCATGAAGCCGGAATCCCAGCCGAAAGTGGTCGCCACCATCAACACGGGCGGCGCGGCGTAGGACGTGAGCACCCCGCCGATCGACACGTTGACGAACAGCACGCCCAGCGTCATGTACTTGAAGCCGGCCCGGCCGCTGGTGCGGAAATAGGCGTCGCGCAGCAGGATGGCGGCCAGCGTCATGGCGGCCGGCTCGGTGATGAAGGAACCGCCCAGCGGCACCAGCGACATGATCACGAAGAACGTGGCCAGCTCGCGGCGCAGCGGCAGCACGCGCGCCGCCAGCCGCACCAGCTGTCCCACCAGTTCCAGGATCGGGCGGCTGGCCGCCACCACCATGATGACGAACACGAACAACGGCTCGGTGAAATTGCGCGTGTCCATGTACTCGATGGCCGTGGACGGCCCGGACAGCGCCGCCATGGCGACGATAAGCGCGAAAGCCCACACGCCGAACACCGCCTCGACCTCGGCGAACAGATGCCAGAAGCCCGCGTGCGGCCCGCCTTTGTGCGCCAGCCGCGCGAAGAACGGCACCGAGAACGTATGAAGGACCGCCACCGCGAACAACAGGGTGGCGATGACTTCGATGGGCTGGGGCATGGCTGGGCTTCCGTGATCAGGGACGATGACTGCGCCCTGCCCGCCTGAAGGCACGCAGGGCAAGGGCCGCAATATAACGTAGGCCCCCGTCCCCGCGACACCGGGTCACTACTAAGACGCGCGCGCCTGCCGGCCGTGCGCGACGCCATCACCACCCGCCAGGGCAAGGCAGGCGCTCGGGCCAGACAGGACGTCCGACCGGCGCCATCGTCGCTCAGGCGATCGGCGCGGGCGGATCGCCGCCTTCCTGCGCCGCCTTCATCTCCATCAGCAGGCTGTGCAGCATCTCGGTGGACAGGCCGTGCAGCACCAGCCGGTAGCCGGCGCGCAGCGTCGACATCGGCACCAGCGGATGGCTGTTGTTCACCAGGATCAGGTGCTGTGGCGCGCCCAGCAGCTTGGCCGCGTAGATGCCGATGGTCTCGTCCAGCTGCAGCGAATTGGCCGCGCGCCAGAAGTCGTTGTCGGTGAGCATGAGCTGGTACAGCGGCGTGAACAGCTCGATGGCGCTTTGCAGGTCCAGGAAATTCAGCCGCGACTGCGGCATGTCGTCCAGCAGCAACCCGGGATCGCGGATCATGGAGAAGTCGACCCGCTCGGGCGCATGCATCTCCACGCCCGCCTCGCGCAGCGCGGTGTTGAGCCGGATGACGAAGTTGAACAGGTTCAGGTCGTGCTTGACGAACAGTTCATCCTTCAGGTCGTCGATCTCGCGCGGCTCCAGCGGCGTGGTGCTGACCGGCACCGGCGAATTGGCGGCGATGAAGGCCAGGATCTGCGCGCCCAGGTGGAAGTGCCGCAGGATCAGCCAGTTGGCCTCGGGCGAGACGAAGCGCTTCAGGCCCCAGGCCAGGATGCGATGCAGCAGCTTCGAATGCGACCAGCGCCTCGGCACGAAGGTCTTGACCACCTGTATCAGCACGATGAAGGCGCGCGCCAGCGGCCGCAGGAAGGGCAGCAGGTACTGGCGCGAACTGCTGCTCGAATCCGTCAGCCAGGCTTTCTTGACCTTGTCCGGCAAGGGCGTGCTGCGATCCAGGTACAGGGCCAGCCAGGGGCTGGGATCCAGAGGATCGTGCGCCTTGGCCAGGAACTCGGGTTCTTGCTTCATTGCGCCTCGTCCTCCATCACGTGATGGAACTGCATCAGGTAGAGCGCGGCGGTGCGGCGCGCGGTGTCCACGATGCGCCGCTCGGCGCGGCCGTCCTCGTCGCAATCCAGCGCCAGCTCCACCGCCGCCAGCCAGCGCGCCAGGTGGTGCTCGTCGTTCTGGCCATGGTATTCCAGGAAGCGGAAGGCGTCCGGCGGCAGCGGCAGGCTGGCCTTGAGCAGCGGCAGCAGGGCCGGCACGATGCGCTGGCCGGTGCCCTCGATGATGTAGATCGCGCCGAGCAGGCCGATGGGGTCGCGCGTGGCGGCCAGGCTGTGCAGATAGGCGTTGAGCGCCTCGCCGCCCGGATTGCGGCGCAGGGCGTCGATGTCGTCCACCGGACCGCCCGCGTTGCGATAGTCCTGGAACAGGATCTTGAAGTCATTCTGTTCCTCGCCCGCATGCACGTCGATCAGCGCCGCCAGCGGCTGGTAGGCCTCGCTCAGCGAGGCCGCGCCCTCGCGCATCCACTTGCTGCCCTCGCGCACCTGCGGAATCCAGCTTTCCATCCAGGTCAGGTAGTCGGCGGTCTGGAAACGGCGCTCGCGCAGGCGCCGCACCACCGGCGTGCGCCAGACGCGCGAGCGGTAGTCGTGCCAGATCGAGGCCAGTTCGGTCAGCAGCTGGCCCAGGCCCTGCGGCGCGCTGTCCGGATCGTGCGGCGGGGCGATGGCGTCGGCGTCGGCGCTGTGCGCGTCGTGCGGCTGCGCGGCCGCCGGGCTCGCGGACGCGACGGCCCGCGCGGGCTGTTCATGCACGGCCTCGGCCTCGAACAGCATGTACGCGGTCATGAAGCGACCCGACTCGGGGATGTAGCACAGCAGCTGCTCGCCCGGCTTGATCTCGCGCGTTTCCAGGAACTCGGCCAGCATGATGAGAATGGACGCCGCGCCGGTGTTGCCGCGCCACGCCAGATTGCTGAACCAGCGCTCGCGCGGAATGGCCAGACCGGCCTTGTCCAGCAGGTCGGCCACCACCGGAATGAATTTCTCGGACGAGTAATGGCACAGGAAATGGTCAATCTGGTCCGGATCTACCCAGCCATCGCGCACCAGCTTGGCGTATTCGTGGATGCCGATGTCGAACAGGTGCGGCAGCAGCCGGATATCCTGGCGCAGCGACAGCGCGCCGTCGGCCTCGGCGTCGGTCCAGGACGGGTAGTCCAGGTGCCCGCGCTGGCGGTCGGCCGACAGGCCCAGCTGCATGCAGACCGGATAGTCGCCCGAGAACGAGCGCTGGTGCACCCACTTGAGCCGCAGGCGCACGCCGCGCGAGATGCCCGGCAGCGCGCGGCCGGAGTTGCCCAGCAGCAGCGCGCCGGCGCCGTCGGACAGCATCCAGCGCAGGAAGTGCGCATCGAAATCGGCATCATAGTCGCGCGCGGCGAAGCGCGAACGCTTGAACAGGCGCGAGGGCAGCTCGCTGGCCACGGCCAGGGCGCTGGCGTGCCCACCCAGTTCCACGCCCTGCGCGGCCGCCTGGATGGCCGACACGCCGGCGGCGCAGATGCCATGCACAGACAGGGTTTCCATCGGATGCGCGGCCATCTCGCCCTGGATCATGTTGGCGAAGCCCGGCATCAGCGCATCGCCGCCCGACGAGCCACTGGCCAGCATCGACACATCGGCCAGCTCGGATTCGTTGCGCCGAAGGCAGTCGCGGATGGCGTTGGCGGCGAGCTGCGCGTTGCTGAACACGGTTTCGCCTTCCGGGCCGATCGCGTAATGGCGCTGCTTGATGCCGTTCTCGGCCAGGATGCGCTGCTTGATGCGCCCCGAGATGCGGTTCAGCGGCGCGATGTAGCGGTCCATATCGTCATTGGACACGGGCTCGCCCGGCATGAAATAGCCGGCGCTTTCCAGGTAGACACGATGAAACGCGATGGGCATGACGACCTCTGGTGATGTGCGTGGCGGCCTAGCGGATGTGCTTGGCCGCCATGCGGGAACGGGTACGGAAGCGCGGGCTGAACGCGCCCAGCACGAAAACGCGGAACATGTAGGGGACCAGGCCGCCTTCATTCAGCGCGGCGGGAACTTGATCGCGGTAACGGCCGTAGTGCAGCTCGGTCAGCTCGGCCCAGTGCGCGCGCGAATGCTCGTGATGCGCGGTGTGCAGGCCGATGTTGAACAGCAGCGGATTGAGCAGGCCCTCGAAATTGCGCGCATAGCTCAGCGCCGCGCCGCGTCCGGGACCGCCATCGGCGTGCGCGTGCTGCAGGTAATTGGTGGCCAGCAGCCAGTGCAGGCCGTGCAGCTGCGGCACGATCACGAACACCAGCGCCTTGGCCGGATTCAGCGCCAGCAGACCCGCCCACAGGCCCAGCCAGGCGCCGTACTGCGCCATGCAGTAGCGCCAGGCGCCGGGCCAGTGCCGGCGCAGCCGGCCCAGCCAGGTGAAGAACAGCGGATACAGCACCCAGACCGCCTGCGCCGGATGGATCAGGTAGCCCCACAGATGATTGGTGTCGCCGCCGAAGCGATAGGTGCGCGCCTGGTCGTCCGGACCGTGCTTGTAGCGATGGTGGTTGGCCACGTGCGCCGGATAGAACACGAAGGTGGGGTGTCCCTGCAGCAACGTGATCCAGAAATCCGTGGCCCGGTTGGCCCAGCGCCCGCGCCACATGCGCAGGTGCGTGTGGTTGTGGTGGATCACGCCGATGCCCAGCGTGAGAAACAGCATCAGCGCATACAGCGGCCACCAGAAGCCGTGGACCCATTGCCAGGCCGCCAGCGCAGGCAACGCCGCCAGATAGGCCAGGCTCTGCCAGTCGCGCCGGTTGCGCAGCGTGGGCAGCGAGAAACGCCGGCTACGCGCGTCCGCCAAGCGACTCTCGCTTCTGGTGAGCCTGCAGCTGCGCCTCGGCCGCGTCGGCCTTCAGCCGGGTGCGGAACAGCCGGTCCATGAAGGTGAACTGGAAACCATAGTTGCCGTTGTAGCAGGCATGATGCAGATGGTGCCGGCGGCTGGCGGCGAACCAGTGCGCATAGGACACCTTGGGGAAGAAATCGTAGTTGGCGTGGCCGATGCAGTTGAAGAACAGGCTGAACAGCGGCACCGAGGCCAGCGACCAGAAGCTGAAGTCGTGCAGCATCATGGGCAGCATGATCACGTTGCCCAGCATCAGCGCCTCGATCGGATGGAAGCTGTAGGTCGAGAACGGCGTGGTCACCACCGAGCGGTGATGCGGCAGGTGAAAGCGCCGCAGCGGCCGGGTGTGCAACAGGCGGTGGTTGACCCAGAAGTGCACGTCATTCCAGGCCAGCAGGAACAGGATCTCCAGCGTGATCTTCTGCCAGCTGGCGTCCGGATCCAGATGCGCCCAGCCCAGTTGCAGCAGCCCCCAGGGAAAGACCATGCCGGTGCCGAACAGCAGCACCGACACGCCGGACTGCGCCAGCTCGCGGCGCAGCTGCCCCGGCGCCAGCGGACGCGGATCCAGCGGGCGCCCGATGCCGAGCGCGGGCAGGATGTGATGCGTCAGCAGCCAGGTGGCAGCGCCGAACAGCAGGTAGATACCGCCGAAAAACAGCAGCCCCGCCAGCATGACCTGCCAGACGGACAAGGCTTGAAAAGCTTGGGCCATGGAGTTTTTATTTCACCCGGAGAATGGCCGCATCATAAGCAATCCGTCAGCATCCGGGGGAGGCATGTATTACCAAATGAATCCGAAGCGGACAAAGCCTGCCGGACGCCCCATCCGCGCGGCGGCAGACGCCCGCGCCGCGCTCAACGCGGCGGAAACGCGCGGTCCAGCTCGGCCACCGCCGCCTGCAGGCGGTCCGCCAGCGCGGCGCTGGCCGCCGGCATGGGCGCGCGCAGCTCATCGGTGAGCAGGCCCTGCCGCGCCAGCTGCGCCTTGACGGGTCCGGGATTGGGTTCGGCGAAGGCCAGCTGGATCATCGGCGCCAGCGCCAGGAACAGCGCGCGGGCCTGGTCCAGCCGCTGCTCGCGCACGGCGCGGTACAGCGCCACGAACAGGTCGGGCCGGATGTGCGCGGCGGCCGCGATGATGCCGGAACCGCCCAGGCACAAGGTCGACAGCGTCTGCAAATCCTCGCCCGCCATCACTTGCAGCCGGCCATCGGCGATCAACGCCACGGTCTTTTCCAGCGAGCCGCCGCAGTCCTTGATGGCGGCGATGTTCGGGTGCGCCGCCAGCTCCAGCAGCGTGGCCGTGTCCAGCGCCGCGCCGGTGCGGTAGGGAATGTCGTACAGCGCCAGCGGGAAGCGCGAGGCGTCGGCCAGGCAACGGAAATAGGCGGACGCGCCGGCCTGTCCGGGCCGCACGTAGTACGGCGCGGGCGCCAGGATGCCCGCCAGCGGCCGCGTGCCGAAGGCCGACAGGCGGCGCAGCACATGGCCCTGGTGGTTACCGGCCAGGCCCATCATCACGGGCAGGCCGTCGGCGACGTTCAGCACCGCGTCCAGCACGGCCAGCTGCTCGGCGTCGTCCAGCGCCGCGGCCTCGCCGGTGCTGCCGCACACGACCAGGCCGTCAACGCCGGCCGCGGCGTAGTGGCGCACCAGCCGGCGCAGCGCGCCGCCATCGACGGCGCCGCCCGAGAACGGCGTGACCAGGGGAATCCAGATGCCCTGGAACGGGGATGTTTGAGTCGGCATGAGAGAACACTCCTTCGGTATGGACCGTGGTTGGACCGTACAGAAGTGCTCGGGAATGCGCTGGGAGGTCGCGGGCGGCGCCATGCGCCGCCGGGAAGGCCGCTGTTCCGTCGCCCATCTGACGGAACAGCATGCTCCGGTCAGATGAGCGGCTGTTTTTTGGATTTCAGGCCGGCAGCAGCCAGCGCCACGCACAGGGCGCGGAACGGGGCAGCGGATTGAATGGCCTGGATCATCATGAATCGGAAAGCGCCGCGCGGCATGCGCGGATGCGGAAATCTACCGGGCGGCAGGCAGGCTGTCAACGGCGTCGGCCGCCCCCTGCGCAACGGACGCTCAGCGCAGGCTGGCCAGGAAGATCGCGCACAACGCTTCCATGCCGGCCTGGTCGTCGGCGTCGAAACGGTCGGGCACCGGGCTGTCCACGTCCCATACGCCGATCAGCTGGCCGTCGCGCACCAGCGGCACCACGATCTCGGAACGCGAAGCCGCGTCGCAGGCGATGTGGCCGGGAAACGCATGCACGTCCGCCACGCGCTGCGTGCGCCGCTGGCTGGCGGCCGCGCCGCACACGCCGCGATTCAGCGGGATACGCACGCAGGCCGGCTTGCCCTGGAACGGGCCCAGCACCAGCTCGGTGCCGTCGTAGAGATAGAAGCCCGCCCAGTTCAGCTGCGGCAAGGCCTGGTAGACCAGCGCGCTCAGGTTGGCGGCGTTGGCGATGCGGTCGTGTTCGCCTTCCAGCAGCGCGCGGGCCTGCGCGGCCAGCTCGGCGTACAGGGCGGGCTTGGAATCGGCGGAAATCGGGGCGGCTTCAAACATAGGCAAATGTAACTGTACAGGCGCTTATCGGTGCAAGTGATTGTAGGGCCCGCCGGCATAAACGGGGCCGGCCCGCGCGCCTGTGTGACAATAGATTTTCGCCGGCGCCCGTGCCGGCGTCCCTTTCTCAACCCTTCTTGGTCAAGAAGCCCATCCATGGACAAGCCTTTCGAACCTGCGTTTTCCTTTTCGGAACGCGCTCAGCAGCTCACCAGTTCCGCCATCCGCGAGATCCTCAAGGTCACCGAGCGGCCCGAAGTCATTTCGTTCGCCGGCGGCCTGCCTGCGCCCGGCGGCTTCCCGGTAGAAGTGGTACGCGCTGCGTTCGACAAGGTCCTGTCCACCAACGGGCGCGCCGCGCTGCAGTACGGCCCGACCGAAGGCTACGCGCCGCTGCGCAAGTGGGTCGCCGAAGACCTGACCCGCGCCGGCGCCGACGTGTCGCCCGACCAGGTCCTGATCGTGTCCGGCTCGCAGCAGGCGCTAGACCTGCTGGGCAAGGTGCTGATCGACAAGGACAGCAAGATCCTGGTCGAAGACCCCAGCTACCTGGGCGCGCTGCAATCGTTCAGCCTGTACCAGCCCAAGTACGTGCCGGTGCCCACCGATGACGGCGGCCTGATCCCCGAGGCCATCACGCCCGAGCTGGCCAGCGGCGCGCGCTTCCTCTACGCGCTGCCCAACTTCCAGAACCCCACCGGCCGCACGCTCAACCTGGAACGCCGCATCGCGCTGGTCAAGCGCGCCGCCGAGCTGAACCTGACCATCATCGAAGACGATCCCTACGGCGAGCTGCGCTACGCGGGCGAACCGCAGCCGGGCCTCTTGACGCTGGCCGCCGAATACGGCGCCAACGTCATCCGGCTGGGCACGTTCTCGAAGGTGCTGGCCCCCGGCCTGCGCCTGGGCTTCATCGCCGCCGCGCGCCCCATCATCAACAAGCTGGTGCAAGCCAAGCAGGCGACCGACCTGCACACGCCCACGCTGACGCAGATGGCCGTGTACGAGATCGTCAAGGACGGCTTCCTGGAAGAGCACCTGCCCAACGTGCGCGAGATCTACCGCGCGCAGGGCAGCTGCATGCTGGACGCCATCCAGAAGGAATTCCCGGCCAGCGTCAGCTGGACCAAGCCGGAAGGCGGCATGTTCATCTGGGTCACGCTGCCCGAGCACATGGACAGCGCCAAGCTGCTGGAAAAGGCCATCGCCCAGAACGTGGCCTTCGTGCCGGGCGCGCCGTTCTACAGCAGCGGCGGCCGTGCCAACACCCTGCGCCTGAGCTTCGCCACGGTGCCGGAAGACAAGATCCGCACGGGCATCGCCATTCTCGGCAAGATCCTGAAAGAAGGGTAGGCCCACCCCCGAGGCGCCTACGGCGCTTCCCCCTCAAGGGGGCGCCGCTACGGACCGGCGGAGCCGGATCCGTGCGGCCTGGATCTTGGGCAGCACCTGTTGCATGCAACGTGGCTGCCTCGACTCCAGGGCTACGCGGCATCGAAGTCACGGCCGGGCAGGATGCCCGGCCGTTGTTGTTTTATGCTGTCGGTTTTCTCCCTTCCTCAAGTCCGTGACAGTGAGCGCCTCGCCCCAATCCCCCGTCGACCTCAGCGACATCGTCTTCACCGACTGGGTCGAACGCTGGCTGCCCAAGTCCTGGCGTCCCTATGCCCGCCTGTGCCGGCTGGACCGGCCCATCGGCACCTGGCTGACGCTGCTGCCGTGCATCGCCGCGCTGGTCCAGGCCGCGGGCGGGCTGCCTGACCTGCAACGGCTGATCGTGTTCTCGCTGGGCGCGCTGCTGATGCGCGGCATCGGCTGCACGGTCAACGACATGTGCGACCGCAACTTCGATAAGCACGTCGAGCGCACGCGCTTTCGCCCCCTGACCAGCGGGCAGCTGAGCATGCGCCAGGCGGTGGCGTTCCTGATCGGCCAGCTGCTGGTCTGCGGCTCGCTGCTGTTCTTCCTGAACGACATGAGCCGCTGGCTGGCGGTGGCCGTGCTGCCCTTCGTCTTCGTCTATCCGCTGTGCAAGCGCGTGACCTACTGGCCGCAGGTGGTGCTGGGCATTTGCTTCAACTGGGGCATGCTGATGGCCTGGTCCGACACGCAGAACCACCTGCCGCTGGCCGCCGTGGCCATGTGGCTGGGCGCGGTGCTGTGGCAGGTCGGCTACGACAGCATCTACGCCTACGTGGATGTGCGCGACGACCGCAGCCTGGGCCTGCATTCCACCGCCATGCGTTTCGGCGACCAGGGCAAGCTGTGGATCGGCGGCTTCTACCTGGCCACCGTGGCGCTGTGGGCCTGGGGCGGCTACGCCATCGGCATGTCCTGGGCCTATTACGTCGGCATCGCCGCCGTGGCCCTGCACCTGGCCTGGCAGCTCAAGGTCTTCGACATCCAGCACCCCGCCCGCAACTTCCGCCTGTTCCGCGCCAACCTGTGGCTGGGCGCGCTGTTGATCGCGGCCGCGCTGGCGGGCACCTTGATCCGCTGAGCAATCAGCATCGTCTGAAATCGCGGCCGGCTTTGCGCCGGGCACATTGCCCGGCGCCTCGCGCCGCGCGATGATGAAAGCTCCTTCGATCATCCAGGAGTTTTCCGCATGCGTGCCCTGTTCCCTACGCTCATGACGGCCGCCGCCCTTGCCCTGCTGGCCACGGGCCCCGCCCAGGCGGCCGACTGCTCGGCCGCGCGTGGCTGCGCCGCCAAGTTCTGCCAGATCGAAAACGACATCGCGCAGGCCCAGGCGCACGGCAACAGCCGCCAGGAAGCCGGCCTGCGCCGCGCGCTGGCCGAAGCCAAGGCGCACTGCACCGATAGCCGCCTGCAGAACCAGCGCGAAGCCGACGTGCGCGAGAAACAGAACAAGGTCGCCGAACGCGAAGGCGAACTCAAGCAGGCTCGCGCCAAGGGCAAGCCGGAAAAGATCGACAAGGCCCAGCGCAAGCTGGACGAAGCGCGCGCCGAATACGACGCCGCACTGGCCGACCTGAACCGCTGAACCCGACTGCGCGCAGCGCTTGGCGCCGGCCGGTATTGCCGGTCGGCGCCGCATGGCTGCCGCGGCGCCCGCGCCAGCATTGGCGGCAAGAGGCAAGGCGGCGCTGAACGCGCCGACCGTCGCGCCAGCTTGAAGCCTGCCGGCGGTCATCCAGCCGCCCGCCCCCATCCCTGCGTTCCAACACGACAGAGGCCCGCCCGGCATCGCGGATCCCTTACGTGTCATTCATTGGAAATATCGCCACCTATGGATCCATTTGGTGAAATCTATCTTCATTAGTACAGATTTTGGAAAGATGTTTTCAGGGAATCAGGGTTTATCCGGGGAGACATTGAGCACAGAATGCATCTCATCGGGACACAGCAAGCGAACCCCCCGCAATCAGGCCCGAGGTTCGGATCCCAAGCTCAAGACAAATGGAGGTCTGCTATGAAAACCCTTGCTACCGCTTTGATGCTGTCCATGTCCGTCATCGCCGCCGGCGCCCAAGCCGCTGAAACGGGCCCGTCGCGCGCCCAGGTCCAGGCCGAGCTGCAACAAGCCAAGGTCTCGGGTCAATACACCTTCGGCGAAGAAGGCTACCCCGCCCCCATCGCCCAGGCATCGAGCCTGAGCTCGCAGCAAGTGCAAGCCCAGCTGGCTGAAGCCAAGACCGCCGGCGTCGTCACCTTCGGCAACCTGGACTACCCGCCCGTCGCTCAATCGCACGCCAGCACGCTGAGCCGCGCCGAAGTCCAGAACGAACTGGCCCAAGCCAAGACGGCCGGCCTGGTGACCTACGGCAACCTGGACTACCCGCCCCTGGGCAGCTGATCCAACCGCCGCGCGTCGGACCTTCCCTCACGGGTCCGGCCCAGGCGCAGCGAAGCCCTTCCGCCGCAAGGCGGAAGGGCTTTTTTTTGTCGATTTGATGTCTGATTTCGTCGAAACAACGTTACATATAGCCGTTACGGCGTTTTGTGCTCTACAAATCGACAGCCCCCAGGCATAGCATGAGGCCATCCCAACCCGCTCCCTATCCGCAGGAGACGCCTCATGTCCACCGCCACCAAACCCGTCCTGTTGCTGGGCGCCGGAAAAATCGGTTTCGCCATCGCCCTGATGCTGGAACGCAGCGGCGACTATTCGGTCCTGGTGACCGACCAGGATCCGGCCCGGCTCGCCGCCGTGGCCGAACTGGGCTGTGAAACCCGGTTGATCCCGGATGACGACGCGCTGGCGCGCGCCATCGAAGGCCGCCATGCGGTGCTCAACGCCTTGCCTTTCCACCGCGCGATCGCGGTCGCGGGCCTGTGCGCCAAGGCCGGCGTGCACTATTTCGACCTGACCGAGGACGTAGCCAGCACCCACGCCATCCAGGCGCTGGCGGCCGACGCGCGCAGCGTGCTCATGCCGCAATGCGGCCTGGCGCCCGGCTTCATCGGCATCGTCGGCAACGCGCTGGCGCGCCGCTTCGACACGCTGCTGGACCTGCGCATGCGCGTGGGCGCGCTGCCGCGCTATCCGTCCAACAGCCTGCGCTACAACCTGACGTGGAGCACGGAAGGGCTGATCAACGAATACTGCAATCCCTGCGAGGCCATCGTCGACGGCCAGCTCAGCAGCGTGCCCGCGCTGGAAGGCTATGAGACCTTCGCGCTGGACGGCGTCGAGTACGAAGCCTTCAACACCTCCGGCGGACTGGGCACCCTGCCCGCCACCCTGCTGGGCCGCGCGCGCAACGTGGACTACAAGTCGGTGCGCTACCCGGGCCACTGCAATCTGATGAAGCTGCTGCTCAACGACCTGCGGCTGCGCGACCGGCGCGACCTGCTCAAGGACATCTTCGAGACCGCCATCCCCACCACCGAGCAGGACGTGATCGTGATCCTGGCCTCGGCCAGCGGCCACCGCCACGGCCGGCTGGAAGAAGAGTCGTATCCGATCCGCGTGTTCGGCGCCGATGTGGACGGCCACCGGCTCAGCGCCATCCAGCTCTCGACCGCCGCCGGCATCTGCGCGGCGTTGGACCTGGTGACGCAGGGCGCGCTGCCGCAACGCGGTTTTGTCGGGCAGGAGATGATCGCGCTGGAGAACCTGCTGCAGAACCGCTTTGGCCGCGTCTATGCCGGCAAGCCCCTGGCCCTGGACAGCGCGGTATTGAACGACCGCTGACATCCAGCGTCACGACATTCGCCAGGCGGCTGCAATCCGGCGCCTGGCGAATGCCGCAAGCCGGAGCGCAACCCTTCGCGCGCCGACCTAGGCCCAGCCCTCCAGCCGCCGCGTCGCGCGCACCAGGCGCTGCTCTTCCTGCTCGATGTCCGCCAGGCTCTGGCGCACGCTGTCCACGTGCTCGGCGGCGGCGCGCCGGGCCTGCTCGGGCTGACGCGCGATCACGGCGTTGTACAGGCGCGCATGCTGCCGGTCGATGAGTTTTTTTTCCGGCTCGCGGTGATAAAGATTGTTGACGCAAGCGAAGACCGAGCCCAGCAGCAGGTCGGTCAGCGATTGCAGCGTATGCACCAGCACCGGATTGTGCGAGGCCTCGCAGATCGCGCGGTGGAAGGCGTGGTCCAGATGCGCGTGCGTGGCGGCGTCGGTCTCGATGCCCTGGGAGGCCATCATCTCATCATAGCGCCGGCGGATCATGATGAAGTCTGCCTCGGTGCCGCGCAGCGCGGCCAGCCGGGCGGACTCGGCCTCCAGCAGCGAACGCACCTCAAGTAGGTCATACAGCGTGCGCGGCTGCGAGTTGAACAGGTGCATCAGCGGCCCGGCGTCCACCTTGGAGATCTGGGCCACGAACGAGCCCTTGCCCTGCGAGGTATGGATGATCTCGCGCGCGCGCAGCAGCTTCAGGCCTTCGCGCAGCGCCGTGCGCGACACGCCCAGCTTCTCGGTCAAACGCCGTTCCGACGGCAGGGCCTGGCCGGCCTTGAGCACGCCGTCCAGGATCAGGCGCTCGATGCGCTCGGCCACTTCGTCCGCCACCTGGCGGGGTTTTTCTTCGGTTTCCGCGTACATGCCTACTCCGGACCAGTGGTATGACCAAGCGATCGTCGGGCACGATCGCCTTGCATCAGCCCTCTGTAAGTTGCTGATATGAAACCATAAAAAATCGATTTTTGCCCAAGCAGGCGTAAACAAACTGGTATGACCAGCGGGTTTTCGTATGGACATCGGCACGCGCGCGGACGATCATGTGCGATGACCGATCCGTCCGGCGCCTCTCGCGGCGCCGTCCAGCCATACCCCTCAGTCAGAGATCAGCATGACGCAACGCATCGAGCATCACGGCCTGCAAGTGGCGGCCAATCTCAACCAGTTCATCGAACAGGAAGCCCTGCCCGGCACCGGCCTGGACGCCGCCAGCTTCTGGCAAGGCTTCTCGGCGCTGGTGCATGACCTGGCGCCGAAGAACCGCGCCCTGCTGGCCGAACGCGACCGCCTGCAGGCCGAGCTGGACGCCTGGCACCGCGCGCATCCCGGCCCCATCGCCGACCCGGCCGCCTACCGCAAATTCCTGGAGGATATCGGCTACCTGCTGCCGCAACCCGCCCAGGTGCGCGCCACCACCGAAAACGTCGATACCGAGATCTCGCAGCAGGCCGGTCCGCAGCTGGTGGTGCCGGTATCGAATCCACGCTACGCGCTCAACGCCGCCAACGCCCGCTGGGGCAGCCTGTACGACGCGCTGTACGGCACTGACGCCATTCCGGCCACGCCCGGCGATGACGGCAAGGGCTACAACCCCGAGCGCGGCCGCGCCGTGATCGCGCGCTCCCGCGCCTTCCTCGATTCGGCCGCACCGCTGGCGCAGGGCTCGCACGCCGACGCCACCGGCTACGCCATCGACCAGGGCCAGCTGCGCGTGACGCTGGCCAGCGGCGCCACGACGCTGAAGTCGCCGTCGCAGCTCATCGGCTACCAGGGCCAGGCCGACGCGCCGTCGGCCGTGCTGCTCAAGAACAACGGCCTGCATTTTGAAATCCAGGTCGACCGCGGCCACGCCATCGGCGCCACCGACGCCGCCGGCGTCAAGGACGTGCTGCTCGAGGCCGCGCTCACCACCATCATGGACTGCGAGGATTCGGTCGCGGCGGTGGACGCCGAGGACAAGGTCCATATCTACCGCAACTGGCTCGGCCTGATGAAGGGCGACCTGACCGAACAGGTCAGCAAGGGCGGCAAGACCTTCACCCGCAAGCTCAACGCCGACCGCCAGTACACGCGGCCGGACGGCTCGGCGCTGACGCTGCACGGCCGCTCGCTGATGTTCGTGCGCAACGTCGGTCACCTGATGACCAACCCCGCCGTGCTGGACCGCGAGGGCCGCGAGATTCCCGAAGGCATCCTGGACGCCGTGGTCACCAGCCTGGCTGCGCTGCAGGATCGCAAGAACAAGCTCAACTCCCGCACCGGCTCGGTCTACATCGTCAAGCCCAAGATGCACGGCCCCGTCGAAGCCGCCTTCGCCAGCGAGATCTTCGACCGCGTCGAAGACCTACTGGGCCTGCCGCGCCACACGCTCAAGATGGGCATCATGGACGAGGAACGCCGCACCAGCATCAACCTCAAGGCCTGCATCGCGGCCGCCGCGCCGCGCGTGGCCTTCATCAATACCGGCTTCCTGGACCGCACCGGCGACGAGATGCACTCCAGCATGGAAGCCGGCCCGATGCTGCGCAAGGGCGACATGAAGTCCACCGCCTGGATCGCGGCCTATGAACGCAACAACGTGCTGGTGGGCCTGGACACGGGCCTGCGCGGCCGCGCCCAGATCGGCAAGGGCATGTGGGCCATGCCCGACCTGATGGCCGCCATGCTCGAGCAAAAGATCGCGCATCCCAAGGCCGGCGCCAACACCGCCTGGGTGCCCTCGCCCACGGCCGCCACGCTGCATGCGCTGCACTACCACCAGGTCGACGTGCAAGCCGTCCAGCAGGAGCTCGAACGCATCCGCCTGACCGACGTGCGCGACGAATTGCTCGGCGGACTGCTGACCGTGCCGGTCGGAGGTCGCGGCAAGTGGTCGGCGGCCGATATCCAACAGGAGCTGGACAACAACGTGCAAGGCATCCTGGGCTATGTGGTGCGCTGGATCGACCAGGGCGTGGGCTGCTCCAAGGTGCCCGACATCCATAACGTCGGCCTGATGGAAGACCGAGCCACGCTGCGCATCTCCAGCCAGCACATCGCCAACTGGCTGCGCCACGGCGTGACGCAGCGCGAGCAGGTCATGGAGACCTTCCAGCGCATGGCCAAGGTGGTGGACGGCCAGAACGCCGGCGATCCGCTGTATCGTCCGATGGCCGGCCATTTCGATACCTCGCTGGCCTTCAAGGCGGCCTGCGCGCTGGTCTTCGAAGGGCTGACCCAGCCCAACGGCTACACCGAGCCGTTGCTGCACAAGTACCGCCAGGAGTTCAAGGCCGCGCAGGCCTGAGCGACGGCGCAATGGCCCAACAGCCGGACGGCGCGAGCTGTCCGGCTTTTTTGTCGGCCAGCGTCCCGGCGCCGATCGCCGCCGCGTTGCGTCTCCTCTGCCCCCCACCCGCCGGGCGCCTCGCATTGCCAAGGCCGTGCGTCGTGCCTGCTGTCCGCTCCCAACCGCCCCTATTTAAAGTCCTGCTTTTTTAGCACGGTCGTGCTAAATTTTGCCCATGCCTGCCAAAACGGAAAAAAGCGAACTCACCTACGCGGCCATCGTCGACGCCGCGCTGGACCTGGCCGCCGCCCAGGGGCTGGAGAGCCTGTCGCTGGGACAGGTCGCCAAGCACCTGGGCATCAGCAAGAGCGGCGTTTTCTCGCGCGTGGGCTCGCGCGAAGCGCTGCTGCAAGCCGTGCTGGATGAATATGACCGCCGCTTCGTCGCCGCCGTGTTCACCCCGGCGCTGGAACAGCCTCGCGGCCTGCCGCGCATGAACGCGATGGTGACGCACTGGATAGACCGTGCTTGCAACGTGGAGACGCTGACCGGCTGCATCTACGTGGCTGGCGCCTTCGAATACGACGACCGCGAATCGCCATTGCGGCCGCTGCTGGAAAACAATGTGCGACGGTGGCGCGCGGCGCTGGTGCGCACCGCCGGGCAGGCGCTGGAAGCTGGCCATCTGCGGCCCGACACCGACCCGGAACAGCTGGTGTTCGAGATCTACAGCCTGATGGTGGGCCTGATGCACGACGCACGTTTCCTGCGCGATCCGCAGGCCCACGAGCGGGTGCGCAGGGCGTATGAACGATTGATCTCCACCTATCGCAGTTTCAGCTACATCGAGTAAGACCCAACCTGCGCCGGCCCGTGCCGGCGTTTCTCGCAACTAATTTCGCACGATCGTGCGAATTTATGAAGGATAGCGCCATGTGGATTCTTGTGATCATCGTCGTCCTCGCGGTGCTGACGCAGGCCTGGCGTGCGCTGCGCGCGCTCTCTCGTCAGCTGCCGGATCGACCGGAACACCTGGTGCTGTTCTGACGCATGGCGCGCATCCCGTTCTATATTGCAGGGACTCCTCCTCCGAACCGCGTCATGTCCCGTTCCGTACAGCTGCTGATCGTCGATCCGCAAAATGATTTTTGCGACCTTCCCGATGCCTACCTGCCCGTCGATCCGCTCAGCCGGCAGCCCGTGAAACCGGCGCTGCCCGTGGCCGGCGCGCACGCCGACATGCAACGGCTGGCCCGCTTCATCGATGCCGCCGCGCCCGCGCTCACCGCCATCACGGTGACGCTGGATTCACATCATCGCCTGGACATCGCGCACCCGACCTTCTGGCGCACCGGAGACGGCCGGCCGGTGGCGCCCTTCACGTCCATTACCGTCGCGCAGGTACGCGCGGGCGATTTCCTGCCCCGCCACGACGACGATCTGCCGCGCACGCTGGCCTATCTGCAGGAACTGGAAACACGCGGCCGCTACACGCTGATGGTGTGGCCGATCCACTGCGAGATCGGCAGCTGGGGCCACAACGTCCATGCCGACGTGCGCGCGGCCTATAACCGCTGGGAAGACGCGGGCCAACACATCGTGCGCAAGGTGCCCAAGGGCACCAATCCCTGGACCGAGCACTACAGCGCGCTGATGGCCGAGGTGCCGGACCCGGACGATCCGCGCACCCAGCTCAATCGCGGCCTGCTCCATGCGCTGGACCGCGCCGAATTGCTGCTGATCGCTGGCGAGGCGGGCAGCCATTGCGTCAAGGCCACGGTCGAAGATCTGGCCCAGCACCTGCCGGGCGGCAAGCTGTCGCGCGTCGTGCTGCTGACGGATTGCATGAGCCCGGTACCGGGCTTCAACGCTGGGCAGACCGCCTTTCTGCAGCGCATGCGCGAACTGGGCATGCAGACCCGCGGCAGCATGGACGTGCTGCAATCGCTGCGCTAGGTGGCCCGCCGTCCGGACCGGCAGCGCCAATGAACACGGCCGCGAGCATGCGCATCGCGGCCGGGATCAGGGAAGAACGGGACGGTAGCGGCGCGCCGCGCCTCAGTCCTTGCACGGCACGTAGAGCGCGCCGATGGCCTCGCAGAATGCCGGCGGCTGCTGGAACAGGCGTGACACCAGCATGCAGCCCTGCACGGTGGCGAACACCGCGCGGCCAGCCGATTCGGCGGTGCCGTTGAATTTCAGGGTGCCCTGCGCCTTGCCCTCGGCCAGCACGCGCGCCAGCCAGGCTTCGTGCGCGCGGAAAAATCCTTGCAACGCGCCGCGCACCCGATCCGGCAGCGTCATGACTTCGGCGGCCAGCATGCCGCCCAGGCACAACTCGCCCGAATCACAGGCGCGCGACTCCATCAGCGACAGGTAGGCCTCGAGCTGCGCGCGCGCGGGCAGGGACTGGTCGATGGCGCGCAAGGCCGCCAACGCGCGGGCGCTGTATGCCTCGACCGCTTCGTACAGCAGGTCGTCCTTGCCAGGAAAGTAGTAATGGATGCTGGACGTCTTCACGCCCACATGCTCGGCCAGGTCGCGATAACTGAAACCGTTGCAGCCGCGCGTGCGGATCAGCTTTTCGGCGTGGGCCAGCAATTGGTCGCGGGTATTCGCCGAGGAAGCGGCCGGAGACTTGGCGGAGGTCGGGGTATCCATGGCTGAATATTACCTACTAATAGATCGGTTCGTCATCGTCGTAAACGCTACGCGTTCGATCTGCAAAACAGCGCACCCGCGAGCCCCGGCCAGGATAGCCATCCCGCCCCCCGAGGCTCGCGCTTGCTTGCATGGTACTCAGCCTTGCACAGGCGGGTAATCCAGTTCACCGCTTTCGGTCAGGCCTTGCGCACGGGCGGCAGCCAGCTCTTGCTGCACCTGGGCGCGGGTCTTGTCGCCGGCTTGGGCGTAGGCGGTGGCGGGATAACCTTCTTCACCGGACACCAGCTCGCCGTTGGCGCGGGCCGCCGCCAGCTCCTGCTGGACCTGGACACGGGTCAGGCTGCTCTGCGTATCCGGGGCGGGCGGATAGTCCAGCTCGCCGGCGTAGGCCGAACCCATGAACGTGGCGGAAAGAATCAGGGCGGAAACAAGGGTCTTCATGAGGGATCTCCGGTAAGCGGGTTGCGCATGATTGGGCGCATGAAACTATCTATTTATAGATAGGTATCAAGAGAAATGATCAGCCGTGAACGGGCGGGTAGTCCAGCTCACCGCTTTCGGTCAGGCCTTGCGCACGGGCGGCAGCCAGCTCTTGCTGCACCTGGGCGCGGGTCTTGTCGCCGGTCTGGGCGAACGTGGCGACGGCGTAGCCTTCTTCTCCCGACACCAGCTCGCCGTTGGCGCGGGCCGCGGCCAGCTCTTGCTGGACCTGGGCGCGCGTCACGCTGCTATGCGTGTCCAGCGCGGGCGGATAGTCCAGCTCGCCGGCCTGGGCGGCGCCGATGAAGGAAGCGGAAAGGATCAGGGCGGATACGAGGGTCTTCATGAGGAATCTCCGGTTGGAATCTGGTCTTGCTGTTGCTCGGCTATCTACTTATAGATAGATAAATGGGGTAAAAAAATTTGCTGCTAGCCACTGTATTTCTGGATTCGACCTTGCGGGCTTGTTCAGTCCGCTGCGTCGATGGATGAATATTACCTACTAGTAGATAGATAATGCAAGCAGCTATTATGAAACAGCATATTTCACCAATGCCGACGCGCCAGACAGGCCTCAGATGAACAGGTCCTGGATCCAGAACGTGGCGGCGCCCAACGCGAACCATCCGATGGGCCACAGGCGGCTGGGCCGCGGCAGATCAAGCGCCTCCAGGTACACAGCCTGTGTCTGCGCGACAAAACGCGACAATCCAAACTCGGCCAGCGCCCTGGCGCGCGCGGCCTCGCCCATGACCTCAAGCGCCTCGGGTTCGCGCAGCGCCTCGCGCAGCACCTCCGACACCGCTGTCGGCGCGCACGCCGGCACGACCCAGCCGTCCACGCCGTCTTCCACATTTTCCGGCAGGCCGCCGACATCGCTCACCACCACGGGCAAGCCCATGGCCATCATTTCGCGGCAGGCGAAGGAAATGGTCTCCAGGCGGGACGACAATACGAAACCCAGGTCCAACGCCGCCAGGAATGGCCGCACATCGTCAAGCAAGCCGACGAAGGTCGCGCGATCCTGCATCCCCAGCGACTCGACGTAACGCAACCGGTCCTCGTTGGGCGGCTCGCCCGCGATCAGCACCACGATCCGCCTGCGCAGCGCACCGGGCAACATGGCCACGGCTTCCAGCATGTCCGGCCAGTTCTTGTACACGGCGGTGCCGGCGTTGCTGCCGACCACCAGGCAGCCTGCCTGCGATGGCCTCAGCCAGCGCTCGCGGGAGAGCGCCTTTTCCTCTGGCGTGGCCGGCGTGAAATAGTCCACGTCGACCCCGTTCTTCACCGTGCGCAAGCCACAGCCGGCGTAGTGAGAGCGCATCAGGCCGCGCCGGGTATGTTCGCTGACGCAGATCACGCGATCCGTGGCCAGGCGAGCCCGCAACGCCGCGCCCAGGCTGCGCCCGGAACGCGAAGTGTGCTGCGTGTAGACGATCGCCGGACGCCCACCCCGCAGTCCCATGCTCGCCAGCATGCAAAGCCGGTGATCGGCCGCGCCGTTCACATGCACCAGGTCAAAGCGCTCGATCTTCAGCAACGCGCGCATGCGCCGGATCCGGGGCCAGGCAGAGAGCAATCCGCCCTTGAACTCCATCGGCACGACACGCACGCCCGGCATGCCCGAGGCTTCCAGAAACAGGCGGCTGCCGGCCGGCGCGGCAACCACGATGTCGTGCGCGGCCCGCAGCGCCCGCACCAGCGACAGTACGTAGGTGGTATGGCCGCCGCCGTCGGCCTGGTGGAAATTGGTATAGAGAATGCGCATGAAGTGGCCTTGAACGAACGAGGATTGCCGCCGCGCGGCGGGTCAGGACGGAAGCGCGTGCCGTTTCAGCGTCGTCCAATGGCGCTTGGGAAACACGCTCTCGTCCAGGGCGCTGCCGGGCGACAGGTTGTAGATCCGCAGGCCGCGCGCGCCGAGCAACCGGCTGGCGTCGCGAAAGGCAGGCCGGATGTGTGAGTCGAACTGCCTGTCCAGCGCGCTCGGCAGGCGCGCATCGGCGGACTCGTAGAAACGCGGCGAAACACTCGCTCCGCGCAGGTCCAGACCATGCAGATAGAGCGTGCGAAATCCCAACCAGACCAGCAGTTGCAAGGCGCTATAGGCCACCGTGCCGCCGCCGAAGAGCCCTCGGGCCGGATCCAGGCTGAAACCCAGCGGATGGATCGGCGCATGGGCGTCGAACAACACCAGATCCGGGTCGTCACGCAGCGTCCTCGCCAATTGTTCCGGCTGCGCGCGGGGCAGGTACGCGCGCTGGTGCACTTCTTCGAAGACCGCGATGCGGCAACGAATGTCGTCCGGAGAAAACAGCTGCGCGATCCCGCGTAGCACCTCCGGCGTGACGAACAGCAGCAGGTCTTGCGCCAGCACGTCGGCGACCAGGTCGCGGCGGCGCGACACGAAGCCGGCGTCCAACATCGCGTAATAGGCGAAACGCAGGTGCGGATGGCTGCGCCGCAGCGCGATCGAACCGTTCACGCCCATCACCGCGGGCAGGTCCAGTTCGGAGTAGCCGATATCGGCCACCGACGGACCGCTCAGGATCAGGTGGGCGACATCGCCCGCGGGACGCCGGATGCTGGAGAAGGCGGTCTGGACGGGCGTGACGCCCCAACGCATGGCGCAACGCGCCAGCCTTCCCTGGCCATCGCGCTCGATGCGCAACAGCGGCCACAGCACCTGGTTATGGCGCAGCGCGCGCGAGTGGGTCCAGCGGTACAGGTTGCGCAGGATCCTGGCCACGGCGCGGCTGGCCAGCAGGCGCTGCGCGATGGACCGGGATTGCCCGGCAGCCGGCGACGCAGAGGTCTTCACAGGCCGTCCTTGCCATAGCGGCGAGGCCGGCGCAGGACATGAGGATCAGGCATGGAACGCGTAGCAGTCTCGAATGGGGGCCGCCGGCTTGCCGGCGAATCCGAAACACTCTACGCAGGGTCCGGTGACATGAGCCGAACTCGGGGATTACGTTTTGGCAAGGGAATACGGGCTACCCGAGCCAGACTTGTCCACAGTGAATACACAGCGTTTCCACAGGCTACCCACCGCCTTGCCCACAGGGATATGCACAGGCAGTCTCCGCCGCTCGTCAGGGCAATAAAAAACCCGGCAAGTCATCGACTTGCCGGGTTTGGAGAATGCGACCGTATGACGTTCAGAACGGAATATCGTCGTCCATGTCCGCCAGGTTGGCGCCGCTGCTGGCCGGGGCGGCCTGCGGAGCGGGACGCTGCTGCGGCGCCGGGCGCGGGGCCGGCGCGGCGCGCTGCTGGCGCGGGGCTTCGTCGAAGCCGCCACCGCCGCCGTAGCTGCCGCCGCCGCCTTCGCCGCCCTCGCGGCCGCCCAGCATCTGCATCTGGTCGGCGACGATTTCGGTGCTGTAGCGATCGGCGCCGGTGTCCTTGTCCTGCCACTTGCGGGTCTTCAGGCGGCCTTCGATGTAGACCGAACGGCCCTTCTTCAGGTATTCGCCGGCGATTTCAGCCAGGCGGTTGTACATGACCACGCGGTGCCACTCGGTTTCCTCGCGGCGTTCGCCGGAGGCCTTGTCCTTCCATTGGGAGGTGGTGGCGATGGACACGTTGCAGATTGCCGCCCCGTCCGGGCTGTAGCGGACTTCCGGGTCGCGACCCAGGTTGCCGACGAGTATGACTTTGTTGACCGATGCCATGCCGATGTCCCTCTGTTGTTGGCCTTGCGCCCACGCGTTGCCGCGAGCGCGCCGGCAACAACATAAAAAAACGATGTTGAAGACCGGCTTCATGAAACACGCCGGTCACCATGATGATGACCGGCGGCACAGTATGAAACCGTAAATTGATCCCGCTATTATCGACGAAAAGCGCCTGCCGCGCCAACGCCATTCGTGACAAATCTATCTCTGCGGTCCGCCGATTTGCCTGATGTTCGCGCCTGATGGCGGCGCGTTCCGCGACTTTCTGGCGTATCCGCCGCCCCGGGAGCTAGGCCAGCGGCCGCAGCGCCCAGGTAACGGCCAGCCAGAGCAGCGCCAGGGCCGCCGCCGCGATGAAGACCGCATTGGCGCCCGAGTGCGAGGCCAGCCAGCCGCCCAGCGCGCCGCCGGTGAACAGGCCGGCGGCCTGGGCCGTGTTGTAGAAGCCCAGCGCCAGGCCCTTATAGGCCGCCGGCGCCACCCGCGACACCAGCGACGGCTGCAAGGCTTCGAGCACGTTGAACACCACGAAAAAGCCGGTCAGGGCCATGGCGAAACCATAGAAACCCTGGCTGGCCATCGGCAGCAGCGCGCACACCAGCGCCAGGCCGGCCACGGCCGCGCGCAGCGCGCCGCGATGGGCGCGGCGCTTTTCCGCCACGAACACGACCGGCACCATCAGCACGAAGGACACCAGGATGACCGGCAGATAGACCTTCCACAGTTCGCGCGCGTCCAGCCCGCCGGCCTTGGCCAGCAGCGCCGGCGCGACCACGAACAGCGCCACCTGCACCAGATGCAGCACGAATACGCCGAAGTTCAGCCGCAACAGGTCGGGATGCAGCAGCACCTCGCGCGGCCGGGCCGCCTGCATGGCGCGGGCCTGGGTGCGCGGCACCACCGGCACGACCCAGCGCGCCACGGCCAGGCAGACCACGCCCAGACAGGCGATGGTCCAGAACAGGCCCGACAGCCCCCACCAGCCCACCAGCACGGGCGACAGCACCAGCGAGACGGCGAAGGACAGGCCGATCGAGCCGCCGACCATGGCCATGGCGCGGGTGCGCACCTCGTCGCGGGTGGCGTCGGCCAGCCAGGCGGTGACGGCGGCGGAAATGGCGCCCGCGCCCTGGATGGCGCGGCCGATGGTGATCCAGAACACGTCCGACGCCTGGGCACAGACCACGCTGCCGGCCACGAACAGCAAAAGGCCGGCGATCACCACGGGCCGGCGGCCCCAGCGGTCGGACGCCAGCCCGAAGGGAATCTGCATGAAGGCCTGGGTCAGGCCGTACATGCCCAGCGCCAGGCCCACGCGGGCCGGATCGTCGCCGCCGGGCAGGCCGCGCGCCGCCACCGCGAAGACCGGCAGCAACAGGAACAGCCCCAGCATGCGCGCCGCGAACAATCCCGCCAGCGCCACGCTGGCGCGGCGCTCGGAAGGGGTCAATTTCAGTTTGGTTTCTGCCGGCATGCGGATTATTGGACGGTAATGGCCTCGAAGCGGCCCCTCGGCAAACCTGGCGGACCAACCTTGAACGCGGGACTACTCGGCGCGCTATAGTACCAAGTTGGCCTGCGATGCCAGGACGACGGACGCAATCGATGGACTCGACGATACGCATACGGGGTGCGCGCACCCACAACCTCAAGAACGTCTCGCTGGACCTGCCGCGCCACAAGCTGGTGGTGGTGACCGGCCTGTCCGGCTCGGGCAAGTCCTCGCTCGCCTTCGACACGCTTTACGCCGAGGGCCAGCGCCGCTATGTCGAGAGCCTGTCGGCCTACGCCCGGCAGTTCCTGCAACTGATGGACAAGCCGGATGTGGACCTGATCGAGGGCCTGTCGCCGGCCATCTCGATCGAGCAGAAGGCCGCCGGCCACAACCCGCGCTCCACCGTCGGCACCATCACCGAGATCCACGACTACCTGCGCCTGCTGTACGCGCGCGTCGGCACGCCGTATTGCCCGGACCATGGCCTGCCGCTGCAGGCGCAGAGCGTGAGCCAGATGGTGGACGCCGTGATGGCCTGGCCGGCCGACACCCGGCTGGCCGTGCTGGCGCCGATCGCGCGCGGCAAGAAAGGCAGCTTCGAGGACGAATGCGCCAGCCTGCAGGCGCAGGGCTATGTGCGCCTGCGGGTGGACGGCCAGCTGCTGGAAATCGACGGCATGGCGCCGCTGAAGAAATCCGAGAAGCACGACATCGACGTGGTGATCGACCGCCTGCGCATCAAGCCCGAGAGCAAGCAGCGCCTGGCCGAGAGTTTCGAAACCGCCTTGCAACTGGCCGAGGGCCGCGCGCTGGCGCTGGACATGGACAGCAGCCGCGAACAGGTCTTCTCCAGCCGCTACGCCTGCCCGGTCTGCAGCCACAGCCTGCCGGAACTGGAGCCGCGGCTGTTCAGCTTCAACAACCCGATGGGCGCCTGCCCCAGCTGCGACGGCATCGGACAGGTCGGATTCTTCGACCCCAAGCGCGTGGTCGCCTTCCCCGAGCTGAGCCTGGCCGCCGGCGCGATCCGAGGCTGGGACCGCCGCAACGCCTTCACCCACTCGCTGCTCACCAGCCTGGCCGCGCACTATGAATTCGAGATCGAGGCGCCGTTCGAGGAACTGCCCGAGGACGTGCGCCAGAAGGTGCTGTACGGTTCGGGCGACGAAGAGATCTCCTTCGTCTATCTGAACGAAAAGGGCCGCAGCACGGTCAAGCGCCACACCTTCGAAGGCGTGATCCCGAACCTGGAGCGCCGCTGGCGCGAGACCGATTCGGCCACCGTGCGCGAAGAGCTGGGCAAGTACCGCAACATCAAGACCTGCCCCGATTGCGGCGGCTCGCGCCTGCGGCCCGAGGCCCGCAACGTGCTGATCGGCCAGGATCCGCGCGGCGGCGAACGCCAAGGCCAGGCCATCTACGAAGTCGAGGCCATGCCGCTGTCGGCCTGCCTGGCCTGGTTCCGCGACCTGAGCCTGGCCGGCGCCAAGCAGGAGATCGCGCAGCGCATCGTGCGCGAAATCGAGGCGCGGCTGAGCTTCCTGAACAACGTGGGCCTGAACTACCTGTCGCTGGACCGCAGCGCCGACACGATTTCCGGCGGCGAGGCCCAGCGCATCCGGCTGGCCAGCCAGATCGGCTCGGGCCTGACCGGCGTCATGTACGTGCTGGACGAGCCGTCCATCGGCCTGCACCAGCGCGACAACGACCGCCTGATCGGCACGCTGCAGCACCTGCGCGACCTGGGCAACAGCGTGATCGTGGTCGAGCACGACGAGGACATGATCCGCATGGCCGACTGGGTCGTGGACATGGGCCCCGGCGCCGGCGAGCACGGCGGCCAGGTGGTGGCGCAGGGCGATCCCGAAGCGGTGCAGCGCGACCCCGCCTCGCTCACCGGCCAGTACCTGAGCGGCGCACGCGCCATCGCCATTCCGCAACGCCGGCCGGTCAACGACGAGCTGCCGTGGCTCACGCTCACCGGCGCCACCGGCAACAACCTGAAGAACGTGGACCTGCGCATCCCCGCCGGCCGGCTGGTCTGCGTGACCGGCGTGTCCGGCTCGGGCAAGTCCACGCTGGTCAACGACACCCTGGCCGTGGCCGTGTCGCGCCAGCTGCACCACGCGCAGAGCGAACCCGCGCCCTACGCGGCCATGCAGGGCCTGGAGCACTTCGACAAGATCATCAGCGTCGACCAGAGCCCCATCGGCCGCACGCCGCGCAGCAACCCGGCCACCTACACGGGCCTGTTCACGCCGATCCGCGAGCTGTTCGCCGGCGTGCCGGAAGCGCGCACGCGCGGCTACGATCCGGGCCGCTTCAGCTTCAACGTGAAGGGCGGACGCTGCGAGGCCTGCCAGGGCGACGGCGTGGTCAAGGTGGAGATGCACTTCCTGCCCGACATGTACGTGCCCTGCGACGTCTGCCACGGCAAGCGCTACAACCGCGAAACGCTGGAGATCCGCTATCGCGGCCGCAACATCAGCGAGGTGCTGGACCTGACGGTGGAACAGGCGCTGGAATACTTCGAGTCGGTGCCGGCCATCGCGCGCAAGCTGCATACGCTGATCGACGTGGGCCTGTCCTACATCCGACTGGGCCAGAGCGCCACCACGCTGTCCGGCGGCGAGGCGCAGCGCGTCAAGCTGTCGCTGGAGCTGTCGCGCCGCAGCACCGGGCGCACGCTGTACATCCTGGACGAACCCACCACCGGCCTGCATTTCCGCGACATCGAACTGCTGCTGCAGGTGCTGAACCAACTGGTGGACAGCGGCAACACCGTGCTCATCATCGAACACAACCTGGACGTGATCAAGACGGCCGACTGGCTGGTCGACATGGGCCCGGAAGGCGGCGACGGCGGCGGGCGCGTGGTCGCGCAAGGCACGCCCGAAACCGTGGCGGCCACCAAGACCAGCCATACCGGCCACTACCTGGGCAAGGTGCTGCGCCGCGCGGCCAGCTGAGTTTTCACCCTCATAGAACGCGACACATGTACACCCTGATCATCGGCAACAAGAATCTCTCTTCCTGGTCCATGCGCCCCTGGCTGGCGCTGCGCGCGGCGGGCATTGCCTTCACCGAGCAGAAACTGGCGTTCAACACCGAGGCGTTCGCCCGCGGCGTGGGCGAAGTTTCGCCCGCCGGGCTGGTGCCGGTGCTGCTGGATGACGAATTCGCGATCTGGGATTCGCTGGCCATCTGCGAATACCTGGCCGACCGCCATCCCGAGGCCGGCCTGTGGCCTGCGCAACCCCAGGCGCGCGCCCGCGCGCGTTCGCTGGCGGCGCAGATGCACAGCGGCTTCGCCGCGCTGCGCCAGGCCATGCCGCTGAACGTGGCGGCGCGCCTGCCCGCCGCCGAATTCTCCGACGCCGTCCGGCAGGACATCTCCCGGATACTGGACCTCTGGCAGGACGCGCGCGCGCAGTTCGGCCAGGGCGGACCGTTCCTGTTCGGCGCCTTCTCCATCGCCGACGCGTTCTACGCGCCGGTGGTGTCGCGCTTCACCACCTATGGCGTCAGCGTCACCGGCGACGCGCGCGCCTACATGGATGCCGTGCTGGCGCACCCCGCCATGCAGGAATGGATCCGCGACTCGCAGGCCGAAGCGGCCGCGTGACCGCAACCGAGGCGCGCTGAGACGCCTGGCCGCGAGGCAGCGCGCAGCCGGTCCGCATCAAACCGGCGCGCGCTCAATCGCGCAGGCGATCGCTCACGAAGGCGCGCAGCAGTCCCATCGCCGGCGCCTCGGTGCGGCCGGCCAGCGTCACCAGCGCGAACTGCGCATGACTGTCCAGCGGCGGATCGAGCATCAGCTCGATCAGCTCCCCCGACAGGATGCCCTCGCGCGCCGCCGCCACGATGCCCAGGAACACCGCGTCCGACGCGCGCACCGTCTCCAACAGGCTGCCGATCTCCTCGCAGCGCAGGCGCACGGCGGTCTTGGGATCGGCGCCGATGCCGTAGCGGTCGATGAGGATACGCGCGGTGTCCGCCGGCAGGAAGGTGGACGCCAGCGGGTACGCCGCCACTTCGGCGAAGCGCGGTGGCCTGGACAGCGCCGCGAGCGGATGGCCGCTGCGGCAGATGAAGCCGGCGCGCATCTGCGATACCGGTTCGATGCGCAGGTCCGCCGACGGCGCGATGCCGCGGATATCCACCACCAGCGCATCCAGTCTGCGCGTGCGCAGCATGCCCAGGTGCGCTTCCTGCGACCCGCGCATCACCTCGATGCGCAGCTGCGGGTGCTGCTGCGCCACATGCACCAGCAGCGGCGTCAGCAACAGCACGCCCGGTCCCGAGCCCAGCGCGATGCTGATGGTGCCCTGCCCGCCTTGCGTCAACAGATCCGTGCTGCGGCGCAGCTCGGCCGACTCGAACAGGATGCGGCGCGCGCGGCTGGCCACGGTCAGTCCCAACGGCGTCAGCTCGGTGCGCTTGCCCATGCGGTCCAGCAGCCGCGTGCCCAGGTCTTCCTCCAGCAGGCGGATGCTGCGGCTCAACGCGGACTGCGTGAGATGCAGACGCTCGGCCGCGCGGCTGAACGAACCGGCCTCGGCCACGGCCAACAGGTGCTCAAGCTGCTTGAGGTTCATGTCCAGGTATGAGTATTTTTTCTACATCCCAGAATAACAAGTCGTTAGACAACTAGCGAGCACTGTCCCTAGGATTCCGGATACTCATAACACTTCAAGGGAAACACGTATGGGCACGCTATCCGGATGCCTGCGCCTGGCCGGCTGTATGCTGGCGCTCGGCGCCACGCTGATGAGCCAGGGCGCGAGCGCGGCGGACTACCCCAGCCGCCCCGTCATGATGATGGTCCCCTACCCCGCCGGCGGCGCGTCGGACGCCATCGCCCGCGTCGTGGCGGCGCCCACGTCCAGGCAGCTGGGCCAGCCGGTGCTGGTGGAAAACCTGGGCGGCGTCAGCGGCGCACTGGGCGCGCAGAAAGTGCTGTCGGCCCGCGCCGACGGCTACTACCTGTTCCAGGGCTCGCCCAACGAACTGATCCTGGCGCCCCTCGCCAACGCCAGCGTCAAGCTCAAGAGCGAGGACTTCCAACTGGTGCAGATGATCGGCCTGGCGCCGCTGGTGATCGTGGCGCGCAAGGACCTGCCGGCCAACAACGCCGATGAACTCGTGAAGCTGGCGCGCTCGCGCGCGGCCACGCAGCCGCTCAGCTTCGGCAGCGTGGGCGTGGGCTCGCTGTATCACGTGCTGGGCGAACACATGGCGCGCACCATCAGCGCGGAAATGATGCACGTGCCCTACAAGGGCGGCGCGCCGCTGATGCAGGACATGGGCGGCGGCCAGGTCGATTTCGCCATCCTGCCGCTGGCGCAGCAGCACGTGGCGCTGGCCGAGCAGGGCCGCGTCAAGCTGCTGGGCACGCTCAGCCCGCGCCGCAGCGCCCTGCCCGCGCTGGCGGCCGTGCCGTCGGTCAACGAAGGCGAGCTGCTCAAGGGCTTCAACTTCACCACCTGGACCGGCTACTTCGTCAAGCGCGATACCCCGGCGGACGTGGTGGCGCGGCTGCACGCCGCGCTCAACGCCGCGATGCAGGACGCCGAGGTCAAGCGCGGCCTGGAGACGCAGAACATCGAGGTGTCGGCGCCCATGACCCCGGCCGAGGCCGACGCCATGTACCAGGCCGAGACCGTGCGCTTCCGCGAAATTTCCAGCCATGTGAAACTGGCTGACGCGCCCTGACCGCCCCAAGCGCCACCTACTCAAACGGAGACACACCGACATGCATCCGATCCTTGAAACCGTCACCCAAGGCGCCGACGAATTCGTCGCGCTGCGCCGCGATATCCACCGCCATCCCGAACTGGGCTACCAGGAATTCCGCACCAGCGACCTGGTGGCGCAATGCCTGACGCAATGGGGCTATGAAGTCGAACGCGGCCTGGGCGGCACCGGCGTGGTCGGCCAGCTGCGCCGGGGCAAGGGCGGCAAGCGCCTGGGCCTGCGCGCCGACATGGACGCGCTGCCGATCCAGGAAGCCACCGGCCTGGAACACGCCAGCTGCAACGAAGGCATCATGCACGCCTGCGGCCACGACGGCCACACCGCCATGCTGCTGGCGGCGGCGCATCATCTGGCCAGGCATGGCGAGTTCGACGGCACGCTGAACCTGATCTTCCAGCCCGCCGAGGAAGGACTGGGCGGCGCCAAGCGCATGATGGAGGACGGGCTGTTCAGCAAGTATCCCTGCGACGCCATCTTCGCCATGCACAACATGCCCGGCCATCCGCAAGGCCACCTGCTGCTGCGCGACGGCGCGGCCATGGCGTCCTCGGACAACGTCACCATCACACTGGAAGGCGTGGGCGGGCACGGCGCGATGCCGCATTGCGCCGCCGATCCGGTGGTCGCCGGCGCGGCCATCGTCATGGGCCTGCAGAGCATCGTGGCCCGCAACGTCGATCCGCTGCACATGTCGGTGATCACGGTGGGCGCCTTCAACGCCGGCAAGGCCAACAACGTCATTCCGCAGACGGCCACGCTCAAGCTCAGCGTGCGCGCGCTGGACCGCGACGTGCGCAACCTGCTGGAAGACCGCATCACCGAGCTGGTCCACAACCAGGCCGCCAGCTACCAGGTGCGCGCCACCATCGACTACAAGCGCGGCTATCCGGTGTTGGTCAACACCGTCGCCGAAACCGATTTCGCGCGCCAGGTGGCGCTGGAACTGGTGGGCGCGGACCAGGTCGTGCCGCAGACGCGGCCGCTGACCGGCAGCGAGGACTTCGCCTTCATGCTGGAGGAAGTGCCCGGCTCGTACCTGCTGGTCGGCAACGGCGATGGCTCGCCGGACGGCTTCAACAGCGGCCACGGCGCCTGCATGGTGCACAACCCCGGCTACGACTTCAACGACCACAGCCTGCCGGTGGGCGCGGCGTACTGGGTGCTGCTGACGCAGCGCTTCCTGAGGGGGTAGGCCCACCCCCGAAGCGCTGACGCGCTTCCCCCTCAAGGGGGCATGCCTGCGGACCGGCAAAGCCGGCTCCGCGGCATCCCGATGCAACAATACCGGTCGCAAGCGCTGCGGCCGCGCCGTGGAAACCAATGTGTGTTTACGCCATCTCGAACAGGCGCTTGTGTTCGCGGATGGCGTAGCGGTCGGTCATGCCGGCGATGTAGTCGGCGATGGCGCGCGCCTGTTCGTTGAAGGCCGGCCGGCGGTAATCGGGCGGCAGCAGGCGCGGGTCGTCCAGGAAGGCCGCGAACAGCTCGCGCACGATGCGGCGCGCCTTGGTGGTCATGCGCAGCACGCGGTAGTGGCGGTACAGATTGTCGAACAGGAATTTCTTCAGCTCGTCGGCCTCGCGCCGGATGCCGTCTGAGAAACCGGCCAGCGGCGGCGCGCGCCGCACGTCGTCGGCGCTGGCCGGCGCATGCTCGGCGATGCGCGCCAGCGAGGTGCGGGTCAGGTCGGTGATCAGCGTGTTGATCATGCGGCGAATGGTTTCCGACACGGCGCGGCGCGACGGCAGCTCGGGATAGCGCGCCAGCACCTCGGCGTGATGACGGCCGAAGATGGCCACATCCTGCATCTGCTCGACCGTGATCAGGCCCGACCGCAGGCCGTCGTCAATGTCGTGGTTGTTGTAGGCGATCTCGTCGGCCAGGTTGGCCAGCTGCGCCTCCAGCGAGGGCTGGGTGCGCTCCAGGAAGCGCACGCCCACCGCGCCCAGTTGGCGCGCGTGCGCCGCCGAGCAGTGCTTGAGGATGCCTTCGCGCGTCTCGAAGCACAGGTTCAGGCCGTTGAAGTCGGCGTAGCGCTCTTCCAGCTCGTCCACCACGCGCAGGCTCTGCAGGTTGTGCTCGAAGCCGCCGGCCTCGGGCGCCAGCTCGCGCATGCAGGCGTTGAGTTCGTCCTGCCCGGCGTGGCCGAACGGCGTGTGCCCCAGATCATGGGCCAGCGAGATGGCCTCGGTCAGGTCTTCCGACAGGGCCAGGCTGCGCGCCAGCGTGCGCGCGATCTGCGCCACTTCCAGGCTGTGGGTCAGGCGGGTGCGGAACAGGTCGCCTTCGTGGTTGACGAAGACCTGGGTCTTGTATTCCAGCCGCCGGAACGCGCCGGAATGCACGATGCGGTCGCGATCGCGCTGGAACTCGGTCCGATTTTCCGGCGGAGGCTCGGCATGGGTCCGACCGCGCGATCGGGACGGGTCGGATGCATAGGAAGCCAATTCGTTCATCTGCACAGCACCGTCTCCTGTCACGGTTGTCGGTCTAGCCGGTGGTCCGGGCCAATACGGCGCGCACCGCCTCGTCGGGCGCCGCGCGGGTCACGGCCTCGCCGATGCGGGTCATGAGCACGTAGCGGATCGAGCCGCCCTCGGTCTTCTTGTCGACCTGCATCAGGTCCAGCCAGCGGTCGGCGCCGAGGTCGGGCGCGGTGACCGGGCAGCCGATGCCTTCGACCAGCGCGCGCACGCGCGCGACGTCGGCGCGCGCAAAGCCCGCCACATCGGCCGACAGCTCGGCCGCCTGCACCATGCCGCAGCCCACGGCCTCGCCGTGCAGCCAGGCGCCGTAGCCCAGGCCCGCCTCGATGGCGTGGCCGAAGGTGTGGCCCAGGTTCAGGATGGCGCGCAGGCCGGACTCGCGTTCGTCCTTGCCCACCACCTGCGCCTTCAGCTCGCAGGAGCGGCGGATGGCGTAGGTCACGGCGTCCGGATCCAGCGCGCGCAGCTTGGGCGCGTTCAGTTCACACCAGGCCCAGAATTCCGGGTCCAGGATCAGGCCGTACTTGATCACCTCGGCCAGACCGGCCGACACTTCGCGCGCCGGCAGCGTGTTCAGCACGTCGGTATCGATCTCGACCGCCACCGGCTGGTAGAACGCGCCGATCATGTTCTTGCCCAGCGGGTGGTTGACCGCGGTCTTGCCGCCCACCGAGGAATCGACCTGCGCCAGCAGCGTGGTCGGCACCTGCAGGAAGCGCACGCCGCGCATGTAGACGGCGGCCGCGAAGCCGGTCATGTCGCCGATCACCCCGCCGCCCAGCGCCACCAGCACGCAGCGCCGGTCCAGCCGCTGCGACAGCAGCGCGTCGAAGATCAGGTTGAGCGACTGCCAGTCCTTGTAGGACTCGCCGTCGGGCAGCTCGATGCGCAGCACGCGCTTGCCGGTACGCGCCAGCGCCGCCTCGGCGCGCTCGCCGTACAGCGCCGCCACGGTCGGGTTGGTGACCACGGCGATGGCGGTGGCGTCGGCCGGGATGCATTGATCCAGGCGGTCCAGGCGGCCGGGGCCGATATGGATGGGGTAGCTGCCCCCGGGAGTGTCGACCTCGACTACATTCATATGCGCTTCTCGAAAGCTTGCAATTGCGGCAACAGACCCTTGACCAGGGTCTGGATGGGCGTGGAACCGGTCTCGACCACCAGGTCGGCGACTTCGCGGTAGTAAGGCTCGCGGCGGGTCATCAGGTCGCGCAGCGTGCCCTTGGGATCGGCCGTGGCCAGCAGCGGGCGGTTGCGGTCGCGGCAGGTGCGGCGGAACAATTCGTCCACGCTGGCCCTCAGATAGACGACGATGCCGCGCTCGTGCAGCCGCTGGCGGTTTTCCGGCGCCAGGATGGCGCCGCCGCCGGTGGCGAGAATAATGTTGCGCCGTTGGGTACACTCTTCCAGTGCGGCGGATTCCCGGCGACGGAAACCGGCCTCGCCCTCGATTTCGAAGATTACCGGCACACGCACGCCGCAACGCGCCTCCAGCTCATGATCCAGATCGACGAAGTCGCGCCCCAAGGCGCGCGCCAGGCTGCGGCCTATGGTCGTCTTGCCCGCCCCCATCATGCCCACCAGGAACACGGGCAGGTCATGCGGCAGGGTCACGGCCTTGCCGGCGCATTCGGCGGCGCAGGGCTGGAGTTCGGGCGCCTCGCCGGAGGGCGCCAGGTCCGGGTCAGCCTCCGGACATGAGCTTGCGGATACGTTCATGACGGCAATTATCACATTGCCGCCAGTTGCCCGCGCGCCACACTGAACGATATTGTTACAGAAACCGGCTTCCCGCTCCCAGGCGGGACCTGAGATACCCGTAAAATCGCCGCGATGAGCAAGCCCCAGAATTCCTCCAAGAAAGACAAGCCCGCCAAAGGCGGTTCGCCGTTCCTGCGATTTTTCGTCAAGGCGGGCATTTTCTGCGCGGGCCTGTTCCTGTGCGGCGTGCTGCTGGCCGGCATGGCGCTGGCGCTGGCCTGGCCCAACCTGCCCGACCTGAACGCCATGACGGATTACCGCCCTCGTGTGCCGCTGCGCGTCTACACGGCGGACCGGGTGCTGATCGGCGAGTTCGGCGAAGAGCGCCGCAACGTGCTGCGCTTCAACGAAATCCCGGACGTGATGAAGTCCGCGGTGCTGGCGGCCGAGGACGACCGCTTCTACCAGCACGGCGGCATCGACTGGGTCGGCGTGGTGCGCGCCGGTCTGACCAACCTCGTCAACATGTCCAAGACGCAGGGCGCCAGCACGATCACCATGCAGGTGGCGCGCAACTTCTACCTGTCGTCGGAAAAGACCTACTCGCGCAAGTTCTACGAGCTGCTGCTCACATTCAAGATCGAGTCCCAGCTCACCAAGGACCAGATCCTTGAGCTGTACATGAACCAGATCTACCTGGGCCACCGCGCCTACGGCTTCGCGGCCGCGTCGCGCACCTATTTCGGCAAGCAGCTGTCGGACATCACGCCGGCCGAGGCCGCCATGCTGGCCGGCATTCCCAAGGCCCCGTCGCGCTTCAACCCGATCGCCAACCGCCCCCGCGCCGAGCTGCGCCAGCGCTACGTGCTGGGCCGCATGCAGTCGCTGGGCTACCTGACCGAGGCCGAGTACAAGCAGGCGATGGCCCAGCCCATCGTGATGAAGTCGGCCGAAGGGACGCCCGCCGGCGGCTACGCCATCCACGGCGAATACGTGGCCGAGCTGGCGCGCCAGCTGCTGTTCAACGTGTACCAGGACAACGTCTATTCGCGCGGCCTAAACATCTACACCACGGTCCAGTCCAAGGACCAGGAAGCCGCCTACCGCGCCGTGCGCGAGGGCGTGCTGGAATACACCCGCCGCGCGCCCTACCCCGGTCCGGAAGAGCAGCTCGACCTGCCCGCCGGCACCGAGAGCAACCCGCAGGCGCTGGATGACTTCCTGGATGGCGTGTTCGACAAGTTCAGCGACAGCGGCGACCTGCTGACCGCGCTGGTGCTGTCGGCCAGCCCCACCGAGGTGAAGCTGGCGCGCAGCTCGCGCGAGATCATCACCATCACCGACAAGAAGGTGCTGGGCGTGGTGGCGCGCGCGCTGAACGACAAGGCCAAGCCCGAACAGCGCATCAAGCGCGGCTCGGTGGTCTACATCCGCAAGTTCGGCGACAACTGGGAAATCATCAACCTGCCGGCCGTGCAGGCGGCCTTCGTCGCCCTGTCGCCGCAGGACGGCGCCATCCGCGCCATGGTGGGCGGCTTCGACTTCTATCGCGGCAACTTCAACCGCGTGACCCAGGCCTGGCGCCAGCCGGGCTCGAACATCAAGCCCTTCATCTACGCCGCCTCGCTGGAACGCGGCCTGACGCCGGCCACGCAGATCTCCGACCTGCCGTTCGAGCTTTCGGCGGCCCAGACCGGCTCCAAGGCCTGGACGCCCAAGAACTACGGCAACCAGTACGAGCCCATGCTGACGCTGCGCCAGGGCCTGTACAAGTCCAAGAACATGGTGTCGATCCGCATCCTGCAGGCCATCGGCCCGCAGTACGGCCAGGACTACCTGACCCGCTTCGGCTTCGACAAGGCCCGCCAGCCGGCGGTGCTGCCGCTGGCGCTGGGCGCGGGCTCGGTCACGCCGCTGCAGGTGGCCGGCGCCTACGCGGTGTTCGCCAACGGCGGCTACCGCATCACGCCCTACCTGATCGACCGCGTGACCGACAGCAACGGCAAGGTCATCATGCAGTCCAAGCCGGTCGTGGCCGGCGACGCGGCGGCCCGCGCCATCGATCCGCGCACCGCCTGGATCATGGACGACATCCTGCGCGGCGTGGCCACCTACGGCACCGCCGCCCGCGCGCGCGTGCTGCTCAAGCGCAACGACATCGCCGGCAAGACCGGCACCACCAACGAATCGGTGGACGCCTGGTTCTCGGGCTACACGCCCTCGCTAGTGGCGACCTCGTGGCTGGGCTTCGACCAGCCCAAGTCGCTGGGCTCGCGCGAGACCGGCGGCGGCGTCGCCATGCCGATCTGGGTGGACTACATGCAGACCGCGCTCAAGGGCGTGCCCGAGGAAAAGCCGCGCCCCCGCCCGGACGGCATCATCGTCGAGAACGGCGAATACTATTTCTCGGAATTCCCGCCGGGACAGGCGGTGGCCCGCCTGGGCCTGCCGCAAGCCGACACGCTGGGCGAGTTCCTCAACGGCCTGGGCGGCGGCGGCGAGGACAACAGCATCAAGGTGGCGCCGGGCGTCGGCGCCCAGGGCAACGCCCCCTGGTCGCAGAAGATACCGTTCTGATCGTGAAAAAAGCCGGCTCTGACAGAGCCGGCTTTTTCATGGCCGGGCCGCCGCCCGACGGGTGTTCGCGTCCGGTCGGGCGGCGGCTTCGAGAGAAGCCCGCGCGGCGGACGGCGCGATGCCTCGCGGGAACGGCTACAGGCGGATCGTCACCGGCACGCCGGCGGCGGCCGAACAGATCTGCGACAGCGCATCCGGCAGCTGCGGACCGCCCCGCGTGTCATTCCAGTGCTGGCCGTCGAAGCGATAATGGAACCCGCCGCTGCGCGCCGCGACCCACAGCTCCTGCATGGCGGCCTGGCTGTTCACCACCACGTGGGTGTTGTCTTCGAACACCATCGTCAGCACATTGCCGCTGCGGCTGGTCTCGACATCGACATCGAGCGAAGCCGCCCAGTCATCGGCCTGGCTTTCGATGCTGTTCAGCACCTGGTCGATCAACGCAAGAAATTCGGTTTCGGTCATAATCGAGCCTGCAAGAATTACGGAGTTCCCAGTGTCCCAATTGGCATATAGCCGCATGGCTCTTCGCATTGTAGCCACGCTCGTGGCGACCGGCCTGGTCGCGGCCTGCGGTTACAAGGGTCCTTTATACATGCCGACGCCCGATGGCAAGCCGCCGTCGACCGCCAAGCAGCAGAAACAGCAGCAGCCGATCATCCCGCCCGCCCCCGCGCTGCCCTGACGCGCCAGGACGGCATGCGCCTGGGCAGCCAGGCGCGGCAGACAACAAAAAGCCCCCGCATGGGGGCTTTTTGCTGGGCGCAATCCCGGCCGATCAGAGCTGGCCGTAGGAATGCAGGCCCGACAGGTACATGTTCACGCCCAGGAAGGCGAAGCCGGTGATCAGCAGGCCGGTCAGCGCCCAGTACGCCGCCATGGTGCCGCGCAGGCCCTTGATCAGGCGCATGTGCAGCCAGGCCGCGTAATTGAGCCAGACGATCAGCGCCCAGGTTTCCTTGGGATCCCACTGCCAATAGGCGCCCCAGGCGTCGGCCGCCCACAGCGCGCCCAGGATGGTGGCGACCGTGAAGAAGGCGAAGCCGATGGCGATGGCGCGATACATGATGTCGTCCAGCACCTCCAGCGACGGCAGCGCGGCGGCGATGCGGCGCCGGCCCAGCAGGATGGCGCCGACGATCACCGCGCCGATGCCGAAATACAGCATCCAGGTGGCCGACAGGCCTTCCGAGCGGAACACCATGGGTTCGGCGCACAGCAGCACGCCCAGCACGAACAGCGGCGCCAGCTTGAGCCAGGACGAGGTCTGGCCGTGCTGCTTGACCAGGTAGGCGAAGCCCACCATGGCCGCCAGCGAGAAGGTGCCGTAGCCGATGAAGTTGGCCGGCACGTGCAGCTTCATCCACCAGCTCTTGAGCGCCGGCACCAGCGGCTGGATCTGCCCGGCGTCGCGCGTGAACGAATACCAGAGCAGGAACACCACCGCCGAGGTCACCACCAGCAGCACGAAGCCGCCCAGCGCGCGGGTGGCGTACTTGCGTTCGTAGTACAGGTAGAACAGGGCCGTGATCAGCGCGAACAGCACGAACACTTCATACAGGTTGCTGACCGGGATGTGCCCCAGGTCCGGGCCCATCAGGTGGCCTTCGCGCCAGCGCACCAGCATGCCGGTGGTGCCGGCGAACACCGCGCCCCAGGTCAGCGCCGTGCCCAGCCAGGCGGCCGTGGGGCTGAAGAAGCCGATCCAGTAGCAGACCATGGCCAGCGCGAACAGCGCGCTCATCCACAGGATGGCGGATTGCGACGAGAACAGGTACTTCAGGAAGAACACCTGCTCGGCGCGCGCCAGGTCGTTGCCGTAGAGCATCAGCGCCACGCCGGCCGCGATGGCACAGGCCACCATCAAGCCGCGCAGCGGACGCCACAGCCAGCCCAGCCAGGCCAGCGCCGGCACGGTGCCGCAAAGGATGATCTTCTCGTAGTAGTCCATGGCGCCGCCATGGCGCATGAGCGCATAGCCCGCGCCGGCCGACAGCAGCAGGAAGAACACGAGGTCGGTCCAGTCGGGCCGGCCGCGCTGGGCGCGGCTGTCGCCGGTTTCGGACAGCCCGTCCTGCCACAGCGTTTCAGGCGAGGAGGAATGCGTGGTGGTGGTCGTCGTGGACATGGAACCCTCAGGACCTATTCTGGCGCAGCAGCGCCGCTTTGAACCGCTCGAACTCCTGGTTGAAGTCGAGTGTACGCTTCTGCGATGTCATGGCGGCCAGGATGCCGCTGCCGCCATCCTGCGGCTTGACCCAGATCCAGATGCGGCGGTCACGAATATAAAACATCGCGAACACGCCCAGCACCAGCAGCAGGCTGCCCAGGTAGACGGCGCGCTTGCCCGGCGTGCGGCTGACCTGGAACACGCTGGCCTGGACATGCTTGAAGTCCGCCAGCGACAGGAAAACCGGGGCCGGATACACCGTCAGGTCCGACAGCGCCGCCACGGCCAGCCGCGACCAGACCGCCGCGCGCTCGCCGTCCGGACCCGAGGTCGCCACCGGCGGCAGGCCGGCGCGCTCGCGCTCGATGGCGCGCAGCTCGTTCATGCTGGCGCCGATCAGGCGGATCACCACGTCGGCGGCGCGCTCCAGGTCGGCGGGCGGCGTGTTGGCTTGCAGGAACGCGGCCACGGCCTGCAGGCCGCCGCCGGCGAAGGTTTCCAGCGCGCGCTCGGCGGCCGTCTGCAGCGGCTGGCGGTCGGCGCCCGACGGGCTGTTGCGCTCGGCGAAGCGACGCGCGGCTTCCTGGCGCGCCGCCGGATCGGCCAGCGTGGCGCGCAGGCGCATGAATTCGGCGACCGAGCTGTCGTCGTCCGCCGGGATGCGCAGGTAGCGGAAGGACTCGGACGCGTTGTTGCGCACACCGGCCAGGAACACCGTGGCGCCGTCCAGTTCGACCGGCAGCATGTAGTTCTGGAATTCGTGCGCCTGACCGGCGTCGTCGATCAGCTTGTACTCGACGCTGGGGCCGACGTTGCGCAGGTTCTCGTTCTTCTTGCCGGCGGCGCTGCCAGCCACCGAGGCCACGTGCTCGGCGAAGCTCTGGTTGCCGCCCTTGGGGTCGCCGCGCGTCAGGTCCTCGACGTTGATCGGGCGCAGCGCGGTGATCTCCACGCCCATGCTGCGCGGACCGCGCGCGGTCTGGGCCGACACTTCGGTGGTCTTGCCCACGGTGCCGTCCACGGTAAAGGTCGCGTCGCCCGCGCCCACCAGCGGATAGCCCTTGAGCGCCACCGTGCTGCCGCCATCATCGAAGCTGGACTGGTAGACCGTCATGCCCTTGAAGCGCAGCGGCTCATTGACCTCGATGGTGGACTCGAAGCTCTTGCCGGTGTCGGGATCGGTGACCACCACTTCGCTGGCGAAGCGGCTGGGCATGCCGGTGGAGTAGTAATCGACGACGAATTTCTTGAGCTTGAGCGTGAAGGGCATGGGCTGCACCAGCGCGCCGTCGCCCACCATGACCACGGCGGTGGAGGCCTGGCCGTCCTCGGGCACCAGCACGCTGGCGCGGAAGCTCGGGTTGTTGACCGACAGCCGGCCGCTCTCGGGCACCTCGGAGATCAGCATGTTCTCGACGATGGGCTTCTTGCCACCGAACATGACCTGCAGCCGCACCGGCAATTCGCTGTCGAGCAGCCCGCCGATGCAGATGATGACCATGGCCGCGTGAGCGAACACATACCCCAGGCGGTTGGCGCTGCCCTTCTTGGCCGCCAGCAGCACGCCGTCGCCGTCCCGGCGCTCGCGCACCGCGTAGCCGAAGCGTCCCAGGAGCGTCTTAAGGCCCGTCACCGTGCTCGGCACGTCGGTGGGTTCCTGGCTTTCGACGCGGTGCGGGAACGCGCGCAGGCTGCTGGCGCGGACGTGCTCGCGGAACGAGCGCGCGTCGCGCAGCATCTTGGGCGCGTTGCGGATCAGGCAGACAGTGGTCGACACCACCAGGAAAGCCATGATCAGCAGGAACCACCAGCTGTTGTAGACATGCCAGATCGAGAACTTGTCGAACACCTCGTACCAGAACGGACCGAACTGGTCGATGTAGTTGCTGGATGAGCGGTTCTGCTGCAGCACCGTCCCGACCACGCTGGCCACGCAGATGAACATCAGCAGGCTGACGGCAAAGCGCATCGAGCCGAGCAACTCGAAAAAGTCGCCGGGCAGGCTGCGCAGGGAGGGACGGGTATGGGTACGGGTCGAATTCATGAAAAAAGGGGGACCGCGCTGTCGGCTGCCCCCCTCATAGACTGGCGCGAGGCGATCTGGTTCCTCGCGCCCGTGTTGACGACGCGGACGAGCCGCGCGCGGGATGGTCCGCTAGCGCAGGCCCGCGGCGTAGTCGGCCACGGCCTTGATGTCGGCGTCCGACATGCGATCGGCGATGGCGTGCATCACGTCATTCGCGCGGTCGCCGCTGCGGAACAGCTTGAGCTGCTCTTCGATGTACATCGGGAACTGGCCCGACAGACGGGGGTATTGGCCGGGAAGTCCGGCGCCATTGGCAGAATGGCATGCCGCGCAGGCCGGCACGTTGCGTTCGGGCAAACCGCCGCGCCAGATCTTTTGACCCAGATCAACCAGCTTCTCCTGGCCAGCCGTGGCGGGCTGCTTGAGCGGCTGCTGCGCCAGGTACAGCGCGATGTTTTGCATGTCGGCCGGCGTCAGGTTCTGCGCCATGGCGGTCATGGGGGTCGGATTGCCGCCGGCGCCATTGCGCACGGGCAGCTTGGCGCCCTGCTTGACCTGGAAGTCGGTCAGCTGCTTGACGAGGTATTCGTGGGGTTGCGCGGCCAGGTTGGGGTTCACCGGGATGGTGCTGTTGCCCGCCGCGCCATGACAGGAGGCACAGGCGATGATGCCGCGCGAGGCGTCTCCCTGGTCGAACAGCTGGCCACCCTTGGCAGCATCGGGTTTGGCCGGACCGGCCGCGCCCTCGGCGGCGAAACTGGCGGTAGATAAGGCGGAGGCGCCGAGCAACAGCCCGCTCGCAACCAACATCCGGGACAGCACACGCTTCATGAAGACCTCGCGACAATCGCACGATCAAGGCGCAAATGGCGCCCACGCCTGCCCGCACACCCTGGAAAGCCGTAACGAACCTGTTCTGCCAGTTTTGCCTGCCGAAAACCGCTGCTGGCAGTGGGCAAAAAAGACGGCTCCGCGCACGGGACCACTGTTGCAAACGCCGGATTATACAATAGGGGCTGAAACCAACCGCACCCAAAAGCCCTGTCGTGTCCCTCCTCCATCGCGCCTCCTTCCTCACTTCCGCGGCCCGCCTCGACCAGCTGCCGGCCGCCAGCGCGCCGGAAGTCTGCTTCGTCGGCCGTTCCAACGCCGGTAAATCCACGGCGATCAACGTGCTGTGCAACCAGCGCCGGCTGGCCTTCTCCAGCAAGACGCCGGGCCGCACGCGGCTGATCAACATGTTCGGCCTGCCCGATCCGCTGGACCCCGAAGGCCACATCGGCTTCCTGGTCGACCTGCCCGGCTACGGCTACGCGTCGGTGGCCCGCAACGAAAAGGAGAAGTGGGCCGACATCCTGGGCGGTTATCTGCGCGACCGGGAATCGCTGGCCGGCATCGTGCTGCTGATCGACATCCGCCGCGGCGTCACCGAGCTGGACCGCCGCCTCGCCAATTTCATCGCCCCCACCGGACGCCCGGTGCTGGCGCTGCTGACCAAGGCCGACAAACTGCCGTATGGCCAGCGCATGCGCACCATCTTCGCGGTCCGCAAGGATCTCGCGGACATCGGCGCGCTGCACACCATCCCCTTCTCGGCCACCGAGCGCATCGGCCTGGAAGAGGCCGCCTCCCACATCGAGAATTGGATTTCCCCCAAGGTCGTACCATGAACCCGCAGATCATCGCCCCTGAGTTCCCGGTTTCCCGTCCCCGTCGCCTGCGCCGCGACGACTTCACCCGCCGCCTGGTGCGCGAGAACGCGCTGACGGTCAACGATCTGATCTACCCGGTCTTCGTGGCCGAAGGCAAAGGCCTGCAGCAGGCCGTGCCCTCGCTGCCGGGCGTGGTGCGCTACTCGCTGGACACGCTGCTGCCGGTGGCCGAGGAATGCGTGGCGCTGGGCATCCCGGTGCTGGCCCTGTTCCCCGCCATCGATCCCGCGCTCAAGACGCCCGACGGCATCGAGGCCACCAATCCCGACGGCCTGATCCCGCGCGTGGTGCGCGCGCTGAAGGAACGCTACCCCGAACTCGGCGTGCTGTGCGATGTGGCGCTGGACCCGTACACCAGCCACGGCCAGGACGGCGTGATCGACGCCAACGGCTACGTGGTCAACGAGCCCACCGTCGAGATCCTGGTCAAGCAGGCGCTGACGCAGGCCGCGGCCGGCGTGGACATGGTCGCGCCCAGCGACATGATGGACGGCCGCATCGGCGCCGTGCGCCGCGCGCTGGAAGCGAACGGCTACATCCACACGCAGATCATGGCCTACTCGGCCAAGTACGCCAGCGCGTTCTACGGCCCGTTCCGCGACGCCGTGGGCTCGGCCACCAACCTGGGCAAGTCCAACAAGATGGCCTACCAGATGGATCCGGCCAACCTGGACGAGGCGCTGCGCGAAGTGGCGTCCGACCTGCAGGAAGGCGCCGACATGGTCATGGTCAAGCCCGGCATGCCGTACCTGGACGTGCTGCGCCGCGTCAAGGACGCCTTCCGCGTGCCGACCTTCGCCTACCAGGTCAGCGGCGAGTACGCGATGATCAAGGCCGCCGCCGCCAATGGCTGGCTGGACCACGACAAGGTCATGATGGAAGCGCTGCTGTCGTTCAAGCGCGCCGGCGCCGACGGCATCCTGACCTATTTCGCCATCGAGGCCGCGCGCCTGCTCTCGCGCCCGCGCTGAGCCGCGCTCAGGGCCGGGCCTTGCCCGGCTCGCCGGCGGCGCCCGCCGGGCTGGCGCCGCGCCGCAATCCCAGCCAGGTGCCGCCCAGCACGCAGGCCAGCCCGGCCGCGTGCGTGGCGCCCACCTTCTCTCCCAGGAACAGCGCCGCGAACAGCAGGCCGAAGATCGGCAGCCAGTTCAGGAACAACGAGGCGCGGCTGATGCCCAGCCGCGCGATGCCGCCGTTCCACAGGATGTTGCTGATGCCCGAGGCCACCACGGCGGAGAACATCAGCACCAGCCACGGCCACCACGCCATGCTCCAGGACTCGGCCCGGTAGGTGGATGGCGCCGTACCCGCGTGCGCGGCCAGCATCAGCCCGCCGGCCAGGTACATGTACCAGAGCATGGCCAGCGGCGCCATGCTGCGCGACATGCGCTGGATCACCAGCCCGCCGCACACGAACACCACCACCGCCAGGAAGACCATGGCATCGCCCCAGCCGGCCGCGCCCAGGGCCTTGCCGCTGCCCAGCACCACCAGCGCCACGCCGGCCAGGCCCAGCAGCGCGCCGCACACGCGCGCCGGCGTCAGCCGCTCGCGATAGAACACCGCGGCCAGCACCGCCGACAGCAAGGGACTGGTGGCCATGATCAGCGTGCCATTGGCGGCCGAGGTCAGGCCCAGCCCCGCCACCAGCGCCGCCTGGTGCGCGTACACCACCAGGAATCCCGCCAGCGCCAGCCAGCCCAGCTGCGCGCGCGTCAGCTTCGGGATGCGGCCGCCGCGCACCTTGATGATGAGGGTGACGACAAGCAGCGCGATGACGATGCGCACGGCCGCCAGGATGCGCGCGTCCATGTACTGCGTCAGGTACTTGACCGCGACGATGTTCAGGCCCCACGTGGCCATGACGAACAGCAGTTGCAGATAGATGAAGCCGACGCGGTCATTGCCCGCATCAAGGGTTGGGGACGTCACGGCGTCGGCCTGCGCGTAGGGTGGGTTGCGGATGAAGAGCGCCGCCCGCGCGGCGCCGCCGACATGGTAGCGCGGCGGCCCGTCGGGCTCAATGCGATCCCAGGTAGGCCGCGCGCACCTTCGGGTCGGACAGCAGCTGCGCGCCGGTCCCGCTGAGCGTGACGCGACCGGTCTCCAGCACATAGGCGCGGTCGGCCACGCCCAGCGCCTGGTTCGCCATCTGCTCCACCAGCACGATCGTCAGTCCGTCGTCGCGCAACTGCCGGATGGCCGCGAAGATGTCCTGCACGATCAGCGGCGCCAGCCCCAGCGAGGGCTCGTCCAGGCACAGCAGGCGCGGCTCGCACATCAGCGCCCGCGCCATCGCCAGCATCTGCTGCTCGCCGCCGGACAGCGTGCCGGCCAGCTGGTCGCGCCGTTCGCGCAGTCGCGGGAACAGCGCATAGCCCCGCTCCACGCCGGCCGCGATGGCATCGCGATCCTTGCGCCGCGCATAGCCGCCCAGCAGCAGATTGTCGTAGACGGTCTGGTCGGCGAACACGCCGCGCCCTTCCGGCGACAACGCCAGGCCCAGCCCGACGCGCTGGTGCGCCGGCAGCTGCGTGATATCGCGGTCCATGAAGGTGATACGACCGTCCTGCGCCGGTTCCAGCCCGGCCACGGCCTTGAGCAGCGTGCTCTTGCCGGCGCCGTTGGCGCCGATGATGGTGACGATCTCGCCCGTGCGGATCTCAAGCGACACATCGCGCACGGCCTGGATCGCGCCATAGGACACGCGCAGGGATTCAAGTTTCAGCATTTCGTTCCCGCCTCAGGCCATGCCGGCGCCGAGATAAGCTTCGATGACCCGCTTGTCGGCCTGTACCTCGGCGGGCTTGCCTTCCGCGATCTTGACGCCGTAGTCCAGCACGATCACGTGATCGGAGATCGCCATCACCAGGTCCATGTGATGCTCGACCATCAGCAGCGTGATGCCGCAGGACGCGCTGATGCGCGCCAGCAAGGCGCCCAGCTCGGCGGTCTCCTGCGGATTCAGGCCGGCGGCGGGTTCGTCCAGCAGCAGCAGCGAGGGCTCGGTCGCCAGCGCGCGCGCCAGCTCCACGCGCCGCTGCAGGCCGTAGGGCAGGCTGCCGGCCGGCGTGTCGGCCAGATGCGACAGGCCCACCATGGCGATCAGTTCACGGGCGCGCACCCGCGCCAGCCGTTCCTGCTCGCGCGCGCCGGGCAGGCCCAGCAGCGAGACCCAGAAACCGTTCGTCATGCGGCTGTGGCGGCCCAGCAGCACGTTGTCCAGCACCGACAGTTCGCCGAACAGGCGCAGGTTCTGGAAACTGCGGCCCACGCCCAGCACGCAGATCGCGTGCGGCCGCGCGCCGGCGATGTCGGCGCCGCGATAGCGGATCACGCCGCTGTCGGGCAGGACCACGCCGCTCAGCATGTTGATCAGCGTGCTCTTGCCGGCGCCATTGGGACCGATCAGCGCGTGCACATGCCCGCGCCGCAGGCAGAACGAGATGTCCTGCGCCGGCTTCACGCCGCCATAGGATTTGCACAGGTTCTCCACCACCAGCAGCAGGTCTTCCCGCGCGGGCGCGCAGGGCTTGGCGGCGTCTGGCGTCGCCGTCGCGGCGGGCGGCGACGCGACGCCCGGTTTCGCGTCCGCCTCGTCGACGCGGCGCGGACGGCGCGCGAACAGGCCCATCACCCCGCCCGGCATCACGTACAACGCGAACAGCAGCAGCGCGCCGTAGAAGAAGTGCTGCACGGATGGCCAGCGCGCCAGCAGCGCGTCCACCACGGTCAGCACGATGGCGCCGACCGCCGGCCCGGCCTTCGAACCCGCGCCGCCGAACAGCACCAGCAGCAGGATGAAGATGGACAGGTTGAAGCTGATGAAATCGGAATTGATGTACTGGTTCTGCTGCGCCACCAGCGCGCCGGCAATGCCGCAGGTCACGGCCGCCACCACGAAGGCGATGACCTTGGCGCGATAGACCCGCACGCCCACCGACGACGAGGCGATCTCGTCAGCCTGCACCGACAGCAACGCGCGGCCGAAGCGTCCTTGCAGCACGTTGGCCAGCAGCAGCTGCGTGGCCACGCACAGGATCAGCGCGAACCACACCCATTGCTGGTTGCTGAGCGGATTGCCGTTCCAGGTCGGCGGCAGGATGCCGAACAGGCCCGACGGGCCGCCGAACACGTCCACCCATTCGGTGATGATCTTTTCCATCACGATGCCGAAGGCCAGCGTCACCATCGCCAGGTAGGGGCCCTTGACCCGCAGCGACGGCAGCGCGATCAGCACGCCGAACACGCCCGCGACCACGGGCGCGGCCGCCAGCGCCAGCCAGGGATCCACCTGCCAGCGCGAGGTCAGCAGCGCCGCGGTGTAGGCGCCGGCGGCGAACAGGCCCGCCTGCCCCAGCGACTTTTGCCCGGCATAGCCCACCAGCACGTTCACGCCGGCCGCGCACAGGTAGTACACGCAGGACATGAACAGGATGCGCAGGTAGTAGTCGTTGTCCACCAGCGCCGCGCAGGCGGCCAGCGCCGCCGCCACCGCCAGGGTGGCCAGGGTTTGTCCGCGCCGCGTCATACCTTCTCCACCAGGCGCTTGCCGAAGAGGCCCGTGGGACGCACGGCCAGCACCAGGATCACCAGCGCGAAGATCGCCACTTCGCGCCACTGCGACTGCCACAGGTTCAAATAGGATTCCAGCAGGCCCAGCACGAAGCCGCCCAGCACGCAGCCGCGCGGATTGGTCAGGCCGCCGATCATGGCGCCGGAAAAGCCCTTCAGGCCGATCGCCAGCCCCATGAAGATCGAGGCCGAGGTGATCGGCGCCACCAGGAAGCCGGCCAGGCCCGCCAGCGCCGAGCTGGCGAAGAAGGCGCCGATCATCACCGCGTTGACGTTGATGCCCATCAGGTTGGCCACCGCCGGATTGGCGGCGACGGCGCGCATCGCGCGGCCCAGCATGCTGCCGTTCATGATGCGGTCGAACGCCAGCATCACGATGACGGCCACGGCCAGCAGCAGCAGCTCCTGCGTGCGCACGCCCGCGCCGAACACGCGGATCACCTCGTCGCCGAACGGCGCCGGCACCGTCACGGGCGCCGGCCCCCACACGGCGAAAGCCGCGCTTTGCAGCAGGATGCCGAAGCCCAGCGTGCTCATGACCCAGGCCATGCCCGGCCGCGCGGCGAAGGGCCGCACGCCGAACACATACAGCAGCACGCCCAGCAGCCCCATCGCCAGCGCCGCCGCGACGGCGGCCAGCAGATACTGCCAGCCGGTCAGGTCCAGCCCCGTGAAGGCGGCCGTGGTGGCCGGCTTGCCGGCCAGCAGGAACAGGGCCCCCACGCCGACGAACGCGCCCACGGACACGAACTCCCCATGCCCGAAATTCAGCGTGCGCGTCGTGGTGAAGGTGATGCTGAATCCCAGCGCCACCAGCGCATACGCGCCTCCCACGGCGAGCCCGCTGACGAGCGCCTGCAACAACGTCGCCATCATGATGGCCCCCTCTTCTTTCCCGGCCCCGCGCTTACTTGGCGCCGGCGCGCGTCACGTCGTCCGCGTACGGAACCAGCTTGCCATCCTGCCAATGCGCCCACTTGTAGTCGCCCACCAGCAGCGCGTCGTGCCCCGTCGGCGAGAACGGCTTGGTGTAGGTCTTCATGGCGCCGTCATACGTGCCTTGCAGGTTTTCCAGCGCCTGGCGCAGCTTGTCGCCATCGGTGGAGCCGGCCTGCTTGACCGCCATGGCCATCAGATGCATGCCGTCATAGGCATGCGCCAGGAAGCCGAAGGCGGTGGGCGAGGTCATCTGGCCCGAGACGCGGTCGTACAGCTTCTGCTGCGCCGGCGAACGGTTGTCGGTGATGGTGCGCAGGAAGAACGGCTTTTCCGACAGCGTCTTGCCGGCCGTGTCGTAGAACGCGATGTTGTCGGCGGCCCAGGACGTCAGCGTCAGCGGGAACCAGTTGATCTTCTCCATGCTGCGGAACACGTGGGCGATGGGCGTGCTCTGCGCCCAGATCACCACGGTATCCACGCCGGCCGATTTCAGCTTGTTCAGCTGCGAGGTCATGTCGGTGTCGGCCACGCCGAACTTCTCCACCGCCACGGCCTTCACGCCCTGCGCCGCGCCCACTTCCTCCAGGTCCTTGAGCGCGCTCTGGCCGTAGCCGGTGGTCTCGATCATGAAGCCCACGTTCTTGACCTTGGGATTGCGCTTCAGGTAGCCGATCACGCCCTCGACCTGTTCGCGGTCGACCATGCCGACGCGGAACATGTAGTTGTCGGCGCCGGCGCGCATGGGCTTGGTGATGTCGGTGCCCGAACCGATGGCGCCCATCACCGGCACCTTCTTCTGGTTGGGAATGTGCTTCCAGGCCAGCGCGTTGCCCGAATTGGTCGGGCCGAACACGGCCACGACTTTTTCATTGTCGATCAGGTCCGTCATGTTCTGGATCGACTTTGGCGGCTGCGACAGGTCGTCGCGCACCACCAGCACCACCTTGCGGCCCAGCAGGCCGCCGGCGGCGTTGATGTCCTCGATGGCGGTCTTCAGGCCCAGCACCGCGGCCTGGCCGCTCTGTGCCGAGGGCGACGCGGACAGGTCGCCGTTGAAGCCGATCTTGATGTCCTGGGCCAGCGCCTGCTGCGCGCCCGCGGCCAGCGCGATGCAAGCCGCCGTTCTGGAAAGACGGGAGAGGATCCCCTTGGTGTTCATCGTTGTCTCCTGTGTTTTTATGGAAGGTGCTGCGTGTCGATGAAGAATTGCGGCGCGGCGTGGCCGGGCCTGTCGCTAGACCGCCAGGAAGCCGCCGTCCACCGGCAGCGACACGCCGGTCACATAGCGCGCCATGGACGAAGCCAGGAAGACCACGGGGCCGACCAGGTCGTCGGGCTGTCCCACGCGGCCCAGCGGAATGCGTTGCATGAAGCTGGCCAGCTTGGCCGGATCCTCGCGCGTGGACGCGGTCATCGGCGTCTCAATCACGCCCGGCGCGATGGCGTTCACGCGGATGCCGTCGGCGGCCAGGTCGCGCGCCAGCGACTGCGTCAGCATCTTCACGCCGCCCTTGGACGGCGAATAGCCCAGCGCCGCGCCCACGCCCGCGAACGAGGCGATCGAACCCACGTTGATGATCACGCCGCGCGTGGCGCGCAGCATGCCCAGGAAGGCATGGATCATGTTGAAGCTGCCGTTCAGGTTCACGTCCAGCACGCGGCGCCAGTTCTCGGCCGCGCGCGGGCTGTCCAGGCCTTCGCGGATCAGGATGCCGGCGTTGTTGACCAGCACGTCGATCGGCCCGGCATGCCGCTGCACGTCGGCGGCGGCGGCCGCGCAGGCTTCGGCGTCGGTCACGTCCAGCGCCAGGCTCCAGGCCTGTCCGCCCGCGGCGATGATGGCGTCGGCGGTGTCGCGCGCGCTGTCCGCGCGCAGGTCCGCCGCCATCACGCGCGCGCCGGCGGCGGCCAGCCCCAGCGCCAGGGCGCGGCCGTTGCCCTGCCCGGCGCCGGTCACCAGCGCCAGCTTGCCTTGCAGCAGTCCTTCCTTGTCCATGTGCTTCTCCGTCGCGTTCAGCGGATGCGGGGCGCGCGCGTCGCGCGCCTGGCGGCCCGGCTCATGCCTGGGCCTCGGCTTGCGCGGCGCGCGCGGTCTTGCGGTTCGCCAGCTGGCCGGCGATGCTGCGGCCGGCGATATAGCCGAAGGTCAGCGCCGGGCCCAGCGTGATGCCCGCGCCGGGATAGTTGCCGCCCATGATGCTGCAGGCGTCGTTGCCCACCGCGTACAGGCCGTCGATGGCCGCGCCGCCGGCATCGGTCACGCGCCCCTCGGCGTCGACCTTCAGGCCGGCGAAGGTGCCGATGTCGCCGATCATGACCTTGATCGCGTAGTACGGTCCCTGTTCGATGGGCGCCACGCAGGGATTGGGGCCGTGCAGCGCATCGCCCTGGTAACGGTTGTAGGCCTTGCTGCCCTTGCCGTGGAGCGGATCGCGGCCCAGCCGCGCTTCGGCGTTGAAGGCTTCCACCGTCTGGCGCAGGCTGCCGGCATCGATGCCGGCGCGTTGCGCCAGCTCGGCGACGCTGGAGCCGCGCAGCAGGTAGCCGGTCCGCAGATAGCGCTTGATCGGCATCGGGAACGGCGCGGCGCTGCCCAGGCCGTACTTGCGCAGCGTCTTGTGGTCGCAGACCAGCCAGGCGCAGATCTCGCCGCCGTCCTGGCAGGCGCGCACCATGTCCTGCACGAAGTCGTGATACGACGCGCCCTCGTTGGTGAAGCGGCGGCCGTTGCGCGTGACGGCGATGACGCCGGGCTTGGCGCGGTCGATGAAGTGCGGCATGTAGCCGGGACTGCCGTCCTTGCGCGTGACCACCGACACCGGCACCCAGGCCGCGGCGTTGGGCAGGCTGGTGTTCACGCTGCCGCCCGCGCTCTCGGCCAGGCGCAGGCCGTCGCCGGTATTGCCCGAGGGCGACGGCGAATAATGCTCGACGCCGGTGGGCGCGTGGGCGTAGAGCTGCTTGCGCCGCTCGATATCGTAAGGAAAGCCGCCCGCCGCCAGCACCACGGCGCGCGCGGCGCGCACGCGCACCGATGCGCCATCGCGCTGCACCACAGCGCCTTTCACCACGCCGTCCTCGATGATCAGCGACTTGGCCGGCGCGTTCAGCCACAGCGGTATGCCCAGCTTGAAGGCGCTGGCCGCCAGCCGGCCCGCCAGCGCATTGCCGTTGGTCAGCGTCATGCCCCGGCCATGCTTGAGCACGTCCAGGAAATGGCGCGACAGGCGCTTGGCCACGTACCAGGCCGAGGCCAGCGAACGCGTGGCGCGCATGAAGTGCACGATTTCCTTGCCCGAGCCCAGCATCATGCCGAACACGGTCAGCTCGGGCAGCGCGGGCGCCAGGTCCTTGACGTGCGCGCCCAGCTTGCGGCCGTCGTAGGGGCGCGCCACCATCGAGCGTCCGCCCTGCTTTCCGCCGGCGGCTTCCGCGTGATAGTCGGGGAACACCAGCGGCATGTCGAACTGCACTTCGGTATTGGCGGTGAAGAAGTCCACCGCTTCCGGGCCGTGCGCCAGGAAGGCGTCGACGCGCTCGCCGTTGTAGCTGTCGCCGGCCTCGTGGCGCAGGTAGGCGCGGGCCTCGTCGAGCGTTTCATGGATGCCCTGCACGCGCGCCAGCGCGGTGCCGGGTATCCAGAGCCAGCCGCCGGAGCGGGCCGTGGAGCCGCCAAAGCGCGGCTCCTTTTCGATGATCAGGACCTTCAATCCGGCGCTGGCCGCGGTGATGGCCGCGGCCATTCCGGACGCGCCCGATCCCACGACCAGCACGTCGCAGTCGTATTGCCGAGTATCTTCCACGTTGTCTCCATACCCACTTATCGCCCCGCCGGGGCTGGCCCGCATCCGCTCGAAACGGACGGGCCTTGTTATGGTTGCGACTGTAGACAGACGGTTCGATAATGTCAATACTGTTCGCTATTAGCGAAACTACCAACATAGACAACTGAGTTCGACAAAGCAAAATGGTAGCCCACACCTCTTCCGGCAAACGCCAGGCGCCCGCGGGCGCGCAGGCCGCCGCGCCCCGGCGCCGCGGCATCCAGTCCATCGAAGTCGGCGGCAAGCTGCTGCTGGCCTTGCTGGAACACTCCTCTCCCTTGCCGCTGGGCGCGCTGGCCAAGGCCGCCGGCATGTCCGGCGCCAACGCCCACGCCTACCTGGTCAGCTATGGCACGCTGGGCCTGGTGCGCCAGGATCCCGCCTCCGGCCACTACGAACTGGGGCCGCTGGCCTTGCAGCTGGGCCTGGCGGCGCTGCACCGGCTCGACCCCATCAAGATCGCCGTGCCCATGACGCGCGAGCTGGCCGAGCGCACCGGGCAGACCATCGCCATCGCGGTGCTGGGCAACCTGGGGCCGGTCATCGTGCACCTGCACGAATCCAACTACCCGATCCACGTGAACATGCGCACCGGCACGGTCATGTCGCTGACCAACACCGCCACCGGCAAGGTGTTCGCGGCGCTGCTGCCGCCCAAGAAGATCGAAAGCCTGCTGCACGAGGACTTCCTGCGCCTGGGCGCGGTGCCCACGCTGAGCCATACCGAGAAGTTCGAGCAGTCGCTGCGCGAGGTGCGCCAGCGCGGCGTCGCGCGCGCGGTGGGCGATCCCATCCCCGGCATCAACGGCCTGAGCGCGCCGGTGTTCGACTCCAATGGCAACGTGGTGCTGGTGATCACCGCGATCGGCGCGGCCGGCGTGTTCGACGCGCGCTGGAACAGCCCGCTGGTCGCGGACATCAAGCGCTGCGCCGATGCGGTGTCGGCCGAGCTGGGCTGGCAGAACGTGGACGCGCGCGCGACGCGGCAATCCTGAAAGCGCAAGGGCCGCGCATGACAGGCGCGGCCCTTGCGGCATGGCGTGGTCCGAAGCTGCCGCGTGCGCAAGCTTGCGGCAGGCGGCATTCAGCGCGTCAGCACGCGATCCAGCGATTCAGTGAAGCGCTTGGCATCCTGGAAGCCCACGACGCGCGCATCCGGCAGCTCCTTGCCGCCGGGTTCGAAGAACATGATGCCCGGCGGGCCGAACAGGCGGAAGCGCTTGAGCAGCGCCCGGTCATCGGCGTTGTTGGCGGTCACGTCGGCCTGCAACAGCAGCATCTGTCCCATGCGTTGCGCGACGCCGGGATCGGTGAAGGTGAAGCGCTCCATCTCGCGGCACGACACGCACCAGTCGGCGTAGAAGTCCAGCATCACCGGCTGGCGGCTTTGCGCCAGCGCGGCATCCAGCTCGGCGATGGTGCGCACGCGCTTGAAGTGCGCCTCGCCAGCACTTGCCGCGCCCGGCGTGGCGGCGGCGCCGCCGTCGGCCAGATGGCCCAAGGGCTGCAGCACGTCGCGGCTGCCGCTCGCGGCGCCGACCAGCCAGGCCGCCGCGGCCAGCGCCAGCAGCAGGCCCAGGCCCTTGCCGAACATGCGGCCCGCGCCGGCGCCGGCCGGCAGCGCATCGAAGGCGCGCAGCATCACGGCGGCCACGATAGCCAGGAAGGCCCAGCCCGTCATCTGCACCCAGGTCGGCACCACCGGAATCAGCATCCACCATGCCGTGGCCAGCAGCAGCATGCCGAACAGGCGCTTGACGCCGTCCATCCACGGGCCGGCCTTGGGCAGCAGCGCGCCCGACGAGGCGCCCACGATCAGCAGCGGCACGCCCATGCCCCAGGCCATCGCGAACAGGGCGGAACCGCCCAGCACCACGTCGCCGGTCTGCGAGATGTACAACAGCGCGCCGGCCAGCGGCGCGGCCACGCAGGGCCCGACGATCAGGGCCGACAGCGCGCCCATCAGCAGCGCGCCGGTGTAGCGTCCGCCTGGAATGCGCGACGAGCGCTCCGACAGGCGCGCCTGGATGCCGGACGGCATCTGGAAAGTGAACACGTCGAACATGGCCAGCGCCAGCACCGCCAGCAACGCGGCGAACAGGCTCAGGATCCAGGGCGTCTGCAGCCAGGCGGCCAGGCCCGCGCCGCTCAGGCCGGCGGCCACGCCCAGCGCCGTGTACACGACGGACATGCCCAGCACGTAGGTGGCGGCCAGGCCCAGTCCGCGTCCGCGCGCGGGCTTGGCGCCGGGGGCCGTGCCGCCCACCACGATGGACGACAGGATCGGGATCATCGGCAGCACGCAGGGCGTGAAGGCCAGCAGCAGACCCAGCACCAGGAATACACCGGCGGTCTTGGCCCAGCCCAGTCCGCCCAGCGCGTCGGCCAGCCCGGTGTCGCCCGCGCTCAGCAGGCCGCCCAGGCCGCCGGCGGATGCGCCGGCCGATGCCGCCGCGCCGGCGCCGGCCAGCGCGCCGCCCGCGACGGCGTAGCCGCCCTGCACGGGGGTCAGCTTCACGCTGTGGTCCATCGGCGGATAGCACAGGCCGGCGTCGGCGCAGCCTTGCGAGGTGGCCGTCAGCGTGAAGGCCTGGCCGCCTGGCTGCACCGGCACGCGCACGATCACGTCCTGGTGGTAGACCTCCATGTCCTTCTCGAACGTGAGGTCGTACTTCACCTCGCCTTTCGGATAGACGGCCTCGCCCAGCGTGGCCGCGCCGTATGGACTGATGGTGATGCCGAAGCGCTCGCGGTACATGTAGTAGCCGGGCGCGACGCGGTAGCGCAGTTCGACGGTGTCCGGCGCGCTCATGGCGGCGCTGAAGACGAAGGCCTTTTCAGGATCCAGGAATTCGGCCTCGGCGCGCGCGGTGGCGTTCCAGCCCAGCCACAGCAGCGCCAGGGCCAGCAGCGCGAACAGCCGCCTGGCAAGATCCGTCCTGGACGGGCGCAGGGCGCGGCCGCCAGCCATACCGGCAAATTGCAACATCAGTCTCTCTTGTTCTGCACGACGGCCGTCTGTTCGCGCACCCAGTCCAGGTAGGGCGCCGCGCCGCCGATCACGGGCAGCACGATGATTTCGGGCACGTCGTAGGGATGCATCTGCGCCAGCGCGGCAACGACCGCCGCATGGCGCGCGTAGGTGGTCTTGATGTGGATGGGCACTTCCTCGGCCCCTTCCACCTCGCCTTGCCACATGTAGATGGACAGGCCCGGCGCGCCGAGGTTCACGCAGGCCGCCAGGCCGTCTTCGACCAGCACGTGCGCGATCCGTTTCGCCAACAGCAGGTCGGGCGCATTGCTGATGATCAGCACCACGTCGTCGTCGCGCAACATGCAGCCTCCAGGGAATACCCTTGCGGGATGTAACTCGGGGTATTTTATCGATATTGCCGCAGCCGTCCGGCGCCGCCGGATGCCCGTGCACTCATGCTCGTCTGCTCATGATCAAACAGAGGCCCGCATGTCCGACAATTGCCTGTTCTGCCGCATCGCCCGCCGCGAGATTCCCGCCCACATCCTGCACGAGGATGACCGCCTGCTGGCGTTCCTGGACATCCAGCCGGTGCGGCCCGGCCACACGCTCATCATTCCCAAGCAGCACTATCCCTATTTCGAGGACATGCCGGCGGACCTGGCCGGCCACATCCTGAACCTGGGGCAGAAGCTGGGACGGCACATGAAGCGCCTGTATGGCGTGGACCGGGTGGGCTTTGCCTTCACCGGCATCCACGTGGCACACGCCCACGCCCATGTGATCCCCATGCACGACCCGCAGGACGTGACGTCGACGCAGTACATCGTGCAGAAGGACCTCACCTTCACCATGCCGCCGCAGGCCCCGCAAGAGGAACTGGCGACGACCGCCGCCCAACTGCGCGGCGAATTGCACGGCGAGCCGGCGCGCGCCGGCTGAAAGGCGGCGCGTATCGCCGCGCACAAAAAACAAGGGCAGGTCCGAAGACCTGCCCTTGTCGCTTATCGCTACCGCCTACAACTTATTCGGCGGCGCTGTCTTCAGCGGCTTCATCGACTTCCGGACGGTCGACCAGCTCCATGAAAGCCATGGGAGCGTTGTCGCCTTGACGGAAGCCCATCTTCAGCACGCGGGTGTAGCCGCCGTTGCGGTTCGCGTAGCGCGGACCGATTTCGGCGAACAGCTTCACCACGGCGTCGCGATCGCGCAGACGGGCAAAAGCCAGACGCTTGTTCGCGAGCGTGGGCTCCTTGCCCAGCGTGATCAGGGGTTCGATGACGCGGCGCAATTCTTTCGCCTTCGGCAGCGTGGTCTTGATCGCTTCGTGAGTGATCAGCGAAACGGCCATGTTGCGGAACATGGCAAGACGGTGACTGCTGGTGCGGTTGAGCTTACGCAAGCCATTACCGTGACGCATGATAAGTTTCCTTTGAATCTAAAGACGGCGTTTCCGCCATCGGGTTGCCGGCTCTTCTATCAACCTGCAATCAGGCCGCGGTCCGGTGAAAAACGGTGCATTTTACGACGGTTTTGCAAATCGCCCGGCCAATCGGCCGGGCGTTGCGGGCAGCGTGCCTCGCGGCGCGCCGCCCGGGTGATGCTTAGGGACGCTCCAGGCCCAGCGGGGGCCAGTTTTCGAGCTTCATGCCCAGCGTCAGGCCGCGTGCGGCCAGCACTTCCTTGATCTCGTTGAGCGACTTGCGACCCAGGTTCGGGGTCTTGAGCAGTTCGTTCTCGGTACGCTGGATCAGGTCGCCGATGTAGTAGATGTTTTCGGCCTTCAGGCAGTTGGCCGAACGCACGGTCAGTTCCAGGTCGTCGACCGGACGCAGCAGGACCGGGTCGATCTGCGGCGTGCCGCGGACCGGGGCTTCGTAGGAGTCGCCAGCGCCTTCCAGGGCGGCGAAGACCGAGATCTGGTCCATCAGGATGCGGGCCGACTGGCGCACCGCTTCCTCGGGCGAGATCACGCCGTTGGTTTCGATGTCCAGGACCAGCTTGTCCAGGTCGGTGCGCTGTTCCACGCGAGCGCTTTCAACGGCGTAGCTGACGCGACGAACCGGGCTGAACGACGCATCCAGCACGATGCGGCCGATGGTGTGGGTGCGGTCTTCCGACAGCGCGCGCACGTTGCCCGGCACGTAGCCGCGGCCCTTTTCGACCTTGATCTGCATTTCCAGCTTGCCGGCATCCGTCAGGTTGCAGATGGCGTGGCCGGGATTGATGATCTCGACGTCGTGCGGCAGCTCGATGTCGCTGGCCAGCACGGTGCCGGCGCCGGTCTTGCGCAGGACCAGGGTGACTTCGTCGCGGTTGTGCAGCTTGAAGACCACGCCCTTCAGGTTCAGCAGGATGTCGACGACATCTTCGCGAACGCCCGGGATGGTCGAGTATTCGTGCACCACGCCGGTCATCTGCACTTCGGTCGGCGCGTAGCCGGTCATCGAGGACAGCAGGATGCGGCGCAGGGCGTTGCCCAGCGTGTGACCGTAGCCACGCTCGAACGGCTCCATCACGATCTTGGCATGGTGGGTGCCGACCGGTTCGACTTCAATGGAGCGCGGCTTCAGGAAACCTTGAGTGGACATCGATTTTGTTCCTTTTCAATACCCTCGGCTCGTTACACCGATAAGGCTGATGGACAGGGTGAAACGTGAAAAACGGGGCGCGAAGAATGCGGCCCTTTACTACCGCAAAGCCCGCTGCGCCGAAAACGGCGTAGCGGGCTGCTGCGGGACTTGCAGACGTGTCGCAGGGAACCGCCGATGCGCCTGCGAAGGTGGCGCGTGGCGGCTCCAGGCCGGCGATTAACGCGAGTACAGTTCCACGACCATCGATTCGTTGATGTCGCGAGCGACGTCAGCGCGATCGGGGGCCGACTTGAACGTACCGGTCATCTTGGCGGCGTCGACTTCCACCCACTGGGGGATGCCGATGCTGGAGGCCAGGTCGAGCGATTCCTTGATACGGCCTTGCTTCTTGGCCTTTTCGCGGATCGTGATGACGTCGCCAGCCTTGACCAGCATCGAAGCGATGTCGGCGGTGTGGCCGTTCAGTTCGACGGCGCGGTGGCTCACCAGCTGGCGAGCTTCGGCGCGGGTCGAGCCGAAGCCCATGCGGTAGACGACGTTGTCCAGGCGCGATTCCAGCAGCTGGATCAGCGTTTCGCCGGTGTTGCCACGGCGACGCTCGGCTTCAGCGAAGTACTTGCGGAATTGCTTTTCCAGCACGCCGTACATGCGCTTGAGCTTTTGCTTTTCGCGCAGCTGCAGGCCGTAGTCGGAAGTGCGGGCGCCCGAAGTGCGGCCGTGTTGGCCAGGCTTGGAATCCAGCTTGCACTTGGAATCCAGCGAGCGGCGGGCGCTCTTCAGGAACAGGTCAGTACCCTCGCGGCGCGAGAGCTTGCATTTGGGTCCAATATAACGTGCCATGTGGATTCCCTTTAGATACGACGACGCTTCGGCGGACGGCAGCCGTTGTGCGGAACGGGCGTGATGTCGGCGATGCTCGAGATCTTGATGCCCAGCGCGTTCAGGGCGCGGACCGACGATTCACGGCCGGGGCCGGGGCCCTTGATGCGCACTTCCAGCGTCTTGATGCCGTATTCCAGCGCAACGCGGCCAGCCGTTTCAGCGGCGACCTGCGCGGCGAACGGGGTCGACTTACGCGAGCCCTTGAAGCCAGCACCGCCCGACGTGGCCCACGACAGCGCGTTGCCCTGACGGTCGGTGATGGTGATGATGGTGTTGTTGAACGAAGCGTGAACGTGCGCGATGCCGTCCGAGACGTTCTTCTTGACCTTTTTGCGCACGCGCGAAGCGCCGCTGGTGGAAGCTTTCGCCATAATCCAGTTCCTCGATTATTTCTTCAGGGACGCAGCAGCACGACGCGGTCCCTTGCGGGTGCGAGCGTTGGTGCGAGTGCGCTGGCCGCGCACGGGCAGGCCGCGCTTGTGGCGCATGCCGCGGTAGGTTCCCAGGTCGATCAAACGCTTGATCGAGAGCTGCACTTCACGACGCAGGTCGCCTTCAACCGTGAACAAACCAACGTGTTCGCGGACGCGTTCCAGTTCAGCGTCGGTCAGATCCTTGACCTTTTTGTCAAACGGGACGTTCGCCGATTCGCAGATCTTGCGAGCGCGGGTACGACCGATGCCAAAAATGGCGGTCAGGCCGATCTCGGCGTGCTGTTGCGGCGGAATGTTAATGCCAGCAATACGGGCCATGACTGTTCCTTGAATAAATCCGTTGCGTAGTCGCTAACCCGGGTTAGCCTTGACGCTGCTTGTGACGCGGGTCGGTGCAGATGACACGCACGACGCCGTGACGTTTGATAACTTTGCAGTTGCGGCAGATCCGCTTAACCGATGCCATTACTTTCATGGTTGACTCCTAATTTTCCGTAATCCGTATCCGCTCACTTGGAGCGGAACACAATCCTGGCCCGCGTCAGGTCATAGGGCGTGAGCTCCACTGTGACCTTGTCACCCGGCAGGATCCGGATGTAATGCATACGCATCTTGCCGGAAATATGGCCCAACACCACGTGGCCGTTTTCGAGCTTGACGCGAAATGTCGCGTTAGGGAGGTTCTCGAGAACCTCGCCTTGCATCTGAATGACGTCGTCCTTGGACATTCTTTTGCTTACCGCATCGGCAAACCCGCGCCCTTGAAGTTAGCCTTCTTGAGCAACGAGTCGTACTGGTGAGACATCATGTAGGCCTGAACCTGCGCCATGAAATCCATCGTCACCACCACAATGATCAGCAGGGACGTACCACCGAAGTAGAAGGGCACATTCCAGCGCATCACCAAGAATTCCGGCAACAGGCACACCAACGTGATGTAGATGGCACCTGCGAGCGTCAAACGCATCAGGATCTTGTCGATGTAGCGCGCCGTTTGTTCACCCGGACGGATGCCCGGAACGAATGCGCCGCTCTTCTTCAGGTTGTCCGCCGTTTCGCGGCTGTTGAACACCAGAGCCGTGTAGAAAAAGCAGAAGAAAATAATCGCGACCGAGTACAGCGTGATGTAGAGCGGTTGACGAGGCGACAGGGCCGCAGCCAGGTCGCTAAGCCAGCGCATGTTCTCGCTGCTGGAAAACCAGCTCGTGATCGTGGCCGGGAACAGGATGATCGACGACGCGAAGATCGGCGGAATCACCCCAGCCATGTTCAGCTTCAAGGGCAGGTGCGAGCTTTGCCCGCCGTAGACCTTGTTGCCGACCTGGCGCTTGGCGTAGTTGACCGTGATCTTGCGCTGTCCGCGTTCCACGAACACCACAAAAGCGGTCACCAGCACCACCAGAGCCACGATGAACAGCGCAGACAGCACAGACATCGAGTTGGTGCGAACCAGATCCAGCAGCGCGGCCAACGCGGCGGGCAGGCCCGCAACGATACCGGCGAAGATCAGGATCGAAATCCCGTTACCCAGACCGCGTTCCGTGATCTGCTCACCCAGCCACATGACGAACATGGTGCCGGTGACCAGGGTCACAACGGTCGTGAAGCGGAACAGCATGCCCGGATCGATCACCAGTCCCTGCTGGGACTCAAGCGCAACCGAAATGCCCACAGCCTGCACCAGCGCCAGCACGACCGTGCCGTAGCGGGTGTATTGGGTGATCTTCCGACGACCGGCCTCGCCCTCTTTCTTGAGCGCTTCCAGCGACGGCACCACCACAGACATCAGCTGCATGATGATGGATGCCGAAATGTACGGCATGATCCCCAGGGCAAAAATCGAGAAGCGCGAGAGCGCCCCGCCCGAGAACATGTTGAACAGGCCCAGGATCCCGCCCTGGTTCTGGCGGAACAGGTCCGCCAGCGCATCCGGGTTGATGCCCGGCACGGGGATGTGTGTACCCAAACGGTAAACCACCAGGGCGAGCACCAGGAACACGAGGCGGCGCTTTAGGTCGCCGTACCGTGCTCCGGTTTTGCCCAATGCCTGCGCGTTAGCCACTCGTCACCTCGTGATCAGGCAAGCGAGCCGCCCGCGGCTTCGATGGCGGCGCGAGCGCCGGCCGTCGCGGAAATGCCCTTGAGCACAACCTTGCGCGAGATTTCACCCGACTTGATGACCTTGGCGAAACGAACCGCCTGGCCAATCACGCCAGCGGCCTTCAGCACTTGCACGTCGATTTCGTCGACGGGCACGGCTTGCAGTTCCGACAGACGCACTTCGGCGTACAGGTGCTGGCCCAGCGGCGTGAAACCGCGCTTGGGCAGGCGACGCTGCAGCGGCATCTGACCGCCTTCGAAGCCAACCTTATGGAAACCGCCCGAGCGCGACTTCTGACCCTTGTGACCACGGCCGGCGGTCTTACCCAGACCCGAACCGATGCCACGGCCGACGCGGCGCTTGGCGTGCTTGCTGCCCTCAGCGGGCTTCAGCGTATTGAGTTGCATATCCGACATGGTGATTCCTTAGGCTTCCGAGACGGAAACGAGATAATCCACCTTACGGATCATCCCACGCACCTCGGGCGTATCGACCAGCACGCGGCTGCTGTTGATACGGCCCAAGCCCAGACCGCGAACCGTGTCACGGTGCGATTGCTTGGTACCGATCACGGAGCGCACGAGGGTCACTTTGATCTGCTTCTGAGCCATGATTTACCCCAGGATCTCTTCGACGGTCTTGCCGCGCTTGGCAGCAACATCCGCCGGGGTCAGGGAGGCGCGCAGGCCATTCAACGTGGCGCGAACCATGTTGTAGGGGTTGCTCGAGCCCAGGCTCTTGGCAACCACGTTACGCACACCCATCACTTCGAAAATAGCGCGCATCGGGCCGCCGGCGATGACGCCGGTACCTTCAGCAGCGGGCGAAATCAGCACGGTGGCGGCGCCATGCTTGCCGACCACGGTGTGGTGCAGCGTGCCGTTCTTCAGCGCAACCTTGAACATGCCGCGGCGGGCCTGTTCCATCGCCTTCTGGACCGACACCGGCACTTCACGCGCCTTGCCCTTGCCCATGCCGACGCGGCCGTCGCCATCGCCAACCACGGTCAGCGCGGCGAAGCTCATGGTGCGACCACCCTTCACGACCTTGCTGACGCGGTTGACCGCGATCATCTTCTCGCGCAGGCCGTCATCGTTCTCTTTTTCCGCGGCGTTCTTGCCTTGTACTTTAGCCATTTGACAGATCCTCGCTTAGAACTTCAGGCCGGCTTCACGCGCGGCGTCGGCCAGCGCTTTCACGCGGCCATGGTAACGAAAGCCCGAGCGATCGAAAGCGACCAGTTCGATACCGGCAGCCTTGGCCTTTTCGGCCACGCGCTTGCCAACCAGCGTGGCGGCGGCCTTGTTGCCGCCTTGGCCGGTTTGGCCAGCCAGCTGCGCACGCACTTCGGCTTCCACCGTCGAGGCGCTGACCAGAACGCGATCGCCTTCCGGCGAAATGATGTTGGCGTAGATGTGCTGGTTCGAGCGGAAAATCGAGAGGCGATGAACGCGCAGCTCGCTGATCTTCCGGCGGGTCGGAACCGCACGACGCAAACGGGAAACTTTTTTGTCCATGATTCGTCCTTGCGTGCGCCGTTATTTCTTCTTGGTTTCTTTGATGACGACGCGTTCGTCCGAGTAACGCACGCCCTTGCCCTTGTAGGGTTCGGGTTCGCGGTACGCGCGGAGTTCAGCGGCCACCTGGCCGACGACCTGCTTGTTGGAGCCCTTGATGACGATTTCCGTCTGGGTGGGGCATTCGGCCTTGATGCCGGCCGGCAACTTGTGCAGAACGTCGTGCGAGAAACCGAGCTGCAGCTTAACGGCGTCGCCTTGGATCGAGGCGCGGTAACCCACGCCCACCAGGGTCAGCTTGCGCTCGAAGCCCTTGCTCACGCCGTTGACCATGTTGGCCACCAGCGCGCGCACGGTACCCGACATGGCGTTGGCGTGGCGGGTTTCGTTGGCGGCGACAAACGTCAGCTTGCCGTTGTCCAACGCGACCGCGACGTCGCCAGTCAGGGCTTGGGTCAAGGTGCCCAGCGGGCCCTTGACGGTGATCTGATCCTGCTGGATGCTGGCTTCAACACCCTTCGGCAGTTCGACCGGATATTTAGCGATACGTGACATTCGAATTTCTCCTTAGGCCACGTAGCACAGCACTTCGCCGCCGACGCCATTGGCGCGGGCCTTGCGGTCCGTCATGACGCCACGCGAGGTCGACACGATAGCCACGCCCAGGCCGTTCATGACCTGAGGAATGCTGGTGCGGCCCTTGTAGATGCGCAGGCCGGGACGCGAAACGCGTTCGATGCGCTCGATGACCGGACGGCCAGCGTAGTACTTCAGGGTGATCTCGAGCTCAGGCTTGGCCTGGGTGCCCTTGACTTCGAAGCCGTCGATGTAGCCTTCGTCCTTCAGCACGCCGGCGATAGCCGCCTTCAGCTTCGAGGAGGGCATGCTCACCGTAACTTTGTCCACTTGCTGCGCATTGCGAATGCGGGTCAGCATATCGGCGATGGGATCGCTCATGCTCATATTCTTTCTCCTACCAGCTGGCCTTGGTGATGCCGGGGATTTCACCCTTCATCGCCATTTCACGCAGTTTGTGGCGGGTCAGGCCGAACTTGCGGAACACGCCGCGCGGACGACCGGTGACCACGCAACGGTTACGTTGACGCGTCGGGTTGGCATTGCGCGGCAGCTGTTGCAGCTTGAGCCGAGCTTGGTAACGTTCTTCGTCGGTCTTCGACTGGTCGTCGATGATCGACTTCAACTCAGCGCGCTTGGCGGCGAACTTGTCAGCCAGCTTGGCGCGCTTGATGTCGCGATTGATGAGGGAAAGTTTAGCCACGTCATCAGCCCCTTAGTTACGGAACGGGAAGCTGAAGGCGGTCAGCAGCGCCTTGGCTTCTTCGTCGGTCTTCGCGGTGGTGGTGATGCTGATGTTCAGCCCACGCAGCGCGTCGATCTTGTCGTACTCGATTTCGGGGAAAATGATCTGCTCTTTCACCCCGATGTTGTAGTTGCCACGGCCGTCGAACGCGCGACCCGAGATACCGCGGAAGTCGCGCACGCGAGGCAGCGCAACCGCCACCAGGCGATCCAGGAATTCGTACATGCGTTGACCGCGCAGCGTGACCATGCAACCGATCGGGTAGTTTTCGCGGATCTTGAAGCCGGCGATAGCCTTCTTGGTCTTCGTCACCACGGGCTTTTGGCCAGCGATCTTGGTCAGGTCCGAGACGGCGTGCTCGATAACTTTCTTATCGGAGACCGCTTCCGAGACACCCATGTTCAGGGTGATCTTGGTGATGCGGGGCACTTCCATCACGCTCTTGTAGCCAAACTTGGCTTGCAGGTCGCCAGCGACCTTGCTCTTGTAGAAATCTTGCAAACGAGACATGTCTGTCGCCCCTTACGCCTTGGCGCCGACAACGGCACCATTGGAACGGAACACGCGGACCTTGCGACCGTCGACTTCTTGGACGCCAACGCGATCGCCACGGCCGGTGGCCGGGTTGAACAGCGCGACGTTCGAGATGTGGATCGGCATGGTCTTTTCGACGATTCCGCCCGGGTTGTTGGCCATCGGGTTGGCTTTCATGTGCTTCTTGACGACGTTGACGCCTTCGACCAGGACGTGGTCGGCATCGACGCGGGCCAGCACGGTGCCGCGACGCTTCTTGTCGCGACCGGTCAGGACGATGACTTCGTCGCCTTTACGGATGTTGTTCATCGCGGGGCTCCTTACAGCACTTCCGGGGCCAGCGACACGATCTTCATGAACTTCTCGGTACGCAGTTCACGCGTAACGGGTCCGAAGATGCGGGTGCCGATGGGCTCCAGCTTGGCGTTGAGCAACACGGCGGCATTGCCACCGAAACGGATCAGCGAACCGTCCTTACGGCGCACGCCCTTGGCGGTACGAACCACCACGGCATTGTAAATTTCGCCTTTCTTGACGCGTCCGCGCGGGGCCGCATCCTTGACGCTCACCTTGATGATGTCGCCGATGCCGGCATAACGGCGCTTGGAGCCACCGAGCACCTTAATGCACATGACGTGACGCGCACCAGTGTTATCGGCCACGTCCAGCGTGGTCTGCATTTGGATCATGATTTTTCCTGTTCCAACTTAACTGGAAATACGGTTTTCCCGGGGTTTTCCCCCTAGGAACTCTGCAATTCCTGCCAGTTTTGGTCCCGTCAGGTCAATCGCCCTGCTTTGGCGCCGAGTTGGCTGTGTCTGCACACTGCGCAATCGACGGCTTGCAACGCAACGACCCTGGGTTGAAATCCTGCGGGTATTCCCCCAACACGCCTGACTTGCCTGCTTCGCGTTCCGGCTGGGTCGGTATGACCGGGGCTCATCCCCGGGGTTCCCTTCCTGGCCCTTTTCGCGAAGTTCCTGCCTTTGCGCGCATCGCTCCGTAGCTGTTCACTACCAGAGCAACACCCGATATCGAGCCGGCAGGCAAATCGACAATCTGGGAAAGCTGACCATTCTATCGCGTCTGGAATCCGCGTGCAAGTGCTGTGTTGAAATATTGCGCATTCCCCCGGTGGCGCCTGTGGAAAACTAACCACGCCGCCGCCGCCCGGGCCCTTGGCCAGCCCACGAACCCGGCTCTTGCGGGCCAGCTCCCGGGCATTCAGCCGCGCCCCTGCTTCTTGCCGTAGTAGCCCCGTTCCCAGGCATCGTGGTTGACCTTGCCACGGCGGATCTCGTCGGTGAACGGCGCCGCCATCAGCACCAGGCGGTTCAGCCACCTCACCGGCGCGCGGCACGGCCGCTCGAAATCCACGAACAGGACGGCGCGCACGCCATCGGTGTCGTTATGGACCTGGTGGGGATACAGATCGTCGAACACCACTGCCTGACCCTCGCGCCAGCTGTAACGCTGGCCACCGACCTCGATCCAGCACTGCTCGGCGGGGTTCGGCACGACCAGGCCCAGATGCAGTCGGAGTACCCCGTTGTAGGGACCGGTGTGCAACGGAATGCGCTTGCCTGGCTCCAGGATCGAGAAAAAGGCGGTGCGCAGGCCGGGAATGTCGGCCAGCGCCCGAGCGGTGGCCGGACAGCGCCGCAGGTTGCGGTCCGACCGCAGGCCGTAGCCCATGAAGACGAAGGTCTTCCACTGATTGTCCGACGTGATCATGCCGACATCGGGGGAAATCTCGTGAAAAGACGGAAGATGATCGCGCTCTGAAAGGAGTTCCAGCAGCTCGGCGCGGAGGGCGGGGGTCTGCGCCTCCAGGGCCGAGACCCACGGAAACTGGCTGTTGTCGAAGATGGGATGGTCGCCTACCAGTGACGACAGAGCGATGCGATGGCGCAGCCAATCGATGAAGCGGAAAAAAATCCGGGAGTAGATGCTGGACGGATTCTTGTCGACGGGTTGCACGGTGGATATCGGGTCCGGACAGCCAATGGTGCCCTCATTGTGTCCACCCGCCCGTGGCGGCGCAAGGGTTGGAAAGCACGGATTGGCCCCAGTCCGCCGCGCGAAACTGGTCCTCCCCTTGTCGTACAAGCTGGTTTAGACTGGCACGGACACATTTCACGCCCCCACCCATTTCGCAAGGAACGACAGGCATGTATGAACAGTTGGCGCTGTATATCGACGGCGAATTCCTCGCCGGCGAGGGCAGGCGCACCCAGGACGTCATCAACCCGGCCACGCTCGAAGTGCTGGGCCAGCTGCCCCACGCCACCGAAGCCGACCTGGACCGCGCGCTCGCCGCGGCCCAGCGCGCCTTCGAGTCCTGGAAGAAATCTTCTCCCATGGACCGTTCCGCCATCCTGCGCAAGGTCGCCCAGCTGTCGCGCGAGCGCGCCAAGGAAATCGGCCGCAACATGACCCTGGACCAGGGCAAGCCGCTGGCCGAGGCCGTGGGCGAAGTCTCGTCCTGCGCCGAGCACGCCGACTGGCACGCCGAGGAATGCCGCCGCATCTACGGCCGCGTGATCCCGCCGCGCAACCCGGACGTGCGCCAGATCGTGGTGCGCGAGCCCATCGGCGTGTGCGCTGCCTTCACGCCCTGGAACTTCCCCTACAACCAGGCCATCCGCAAGATCGCCGCCGCGCTGGGCGCGGGCTGCACCGTGGTGCTCAAGGGTCCCGAGGATTCGCCGTCGGCCGTCATGGCGATCGCGCGCATGTTCCATGAGGCCGGCCTGCCCAAGGGCTGCCTGAACATCGTCTGGGGCGAACCCGCCAAGATCTCCGACTACCTGATCCGCTCGCCCATCGTGCGCAAGGTGTCCTTCACCGGCTCGGTGCCGGTGGGCAAGCAACTGGCCGCGCTGGCCGGCGCGCACATGAAGCGCGTCACCATGGAACTGGGCGGCCACTCGCCGGTGCTGGTGTTCGACGACGCCGACATCGACCGCGCCGCCGAGATGCTGGCCAAGTTCAAGATCCGCAACGCAGGCCAGGTCTGCGTGTCGCCCACCCGCTTCTACGTGCAGAACGGCGCCTACGAGCAGTTCCTGGCGCGCTTCACCGACGTGCTGAAGAACGTCAAGGTCGGCGACGGCCTGGAAGCCGGCACCGACATGGGCCCGCTGGCGCACGAGCGCCGCGTGCCGGCCATGGCTGCCTTCGTCGAGGACGCCCAGAAGCACGGCGGCAAGGTCGTCGTGGGCGGCGGCGCGCTGGACCGCAAGGGCTTCTTCTTCGCCCCCACCGTGGTCACGGACCTGCCCGACAACGCCATGCTGATGACCGAGGAACCCTTCGGCCCGGTGGCGCCGGTGGTGCGCTTCAGCGACACCGACGAAGTGCTCAAGCGCGCCAACAGCCTGCCGTTCGGCCTGTCGTCCTACGTCTTCACCAATTCGCTGAAGACCGCCACCAAGGTCTCCAACGGCCTGGAAGCCGGCATGGTCAACATCAACCACTTCGGCAGCGCGCTGGCCGAGACGCCGTTCGGCGGCATCAAGGACAGCGGCATCGGCAGCGAAGGCGGCCTGGAAACCTTCGACGGCTACCTGGTCACGAAGTACATCACGCACATCTGAGCGTGTTCCGGCGCCAGCCGGAATGAGGCAACGGGCTCCTTCGGGAGCCCGTTAGCCTTGTGGCCCCGGCGTGCCGTAGCGGAACATGGCGGGCGCCCGCCCGTCGCGCGGCATGCCCTGCGATACGCACGGCGCGCCAAGCACCCGGTGCGACATGCGGCCGGCATGATCTGCGAGCGCCGGTGAGACAATTCCTCGGGGCCATTGCGTCTTGCGCCTGGCCCGTCACGGCGCCCTTGCGCGCCACTCCCTGCCCTCCTTCCGTCCCGACATCGCCCGCCTGCGACCACGCACGCGGGCTTTTTTGCGTCGCGGGCCGCGGACTCCTCCCGCCGCGACCTCCCAACCCGACCGCGTCCTCACGCGCGTCGGCACGGCGGACGGGCATGTTCCTTTCCCTCATCCGAACGAGGCTCTCATGCAGACCCGCACTTCCGTTCCTTCTACCTCCGTTCCCGTGCCCCGGGCCGCGTCCATGTTCTGGCAAACATGGACGTCCAACGTGGACGTCCGCCGCCAATGGGACAGGCTGGGCGTGGGCACGACGATCTTCCAATGGGTGGCCGTCAACGGCAGCTCCTTCATCCCCAATCCCTGGCTGCCGCTGCACGGCAGCCAGCTGGACCTGGCGGACATCGCCACCCGGCCCTGGGCGCGGCGCATGATCATCGGCACGCCGGGCCTGTCCGACGAGACCCAGGCCCGCGCCCGCATCCACGAACTGGCCGACCTGGCGCAGAAGTTCGGCACGCTGTCATACCCGTCCAACGCCGCCGGCTTCTACTTCCCGGTGGAGATCGATCCCACCTACACCGCCGCGCCCGCCGACTTCGGCGCCATCTGGTCGAAGCTGCCGCGCCCCCTGTACGTGTCGGTCTACTACGGCGCCGGCGTCGACGACGCGGCCGCCGCGCAATGGCTGGACTCATTCATCCCCCAGGACGTGACCATCCTGTTCCAGGACGGCGTGGGCGCACACGGCGCGACGCCGCAGCAGGCGCTGGCCCGCTTCGACCTGATCCGCGCGCGACACCCGAAGACCGAGATGATCGCCGAGGCCTTCCGTCCGAATCCCACGCCCGGCGGCGCCTACTTCATTCCCGCCACGGCGGCCGAATACCAAGCGCAGCTGCAGGCCTATGCGCACCTGGATCCGGTGCACGTCTTCGACGGCCCCAACTACCTGGACGCAGCGCTGATCCAGCGCATCGGCGGCGTGGAGCCCGCCCTGCCGCCGACGGCGTTGAACGCGCGCGTCAACAGCTGGGGCGACGCGCGGCTGGACTGGCAACGCGCCAGCGCCGCGTCGGTGGCGGTGGCGAAATACCGCGTCGAGATCCTGGACGGCATGGGCGCGCAAGTGTTGCGCCGCTATGAGGTGCCCGGCGGTCAGGCTCACTGCTTCTACCCCGTCGACGATAGCGTGGCCGATTTCGGTTTCCCGCCCGCCTACCTGGCGTGGCGCGTGACCGAAGTGGCGGCCAACGGCTATGAAAGCGATCCCTCGGCCCTGTCCGCCGGCATGGCGGTGCAGGACAACAGCTGGGCGCAGGCCGTGGTCGGCATGGCCGGCACGTCGTACACGGGCGGCTACTTTTCCGATCTGTCGGACCTGGGCAATCCCGGCACCACCGGCGTCGCGGGCCGCAAGTCCAGCGTCGCCGCCGCCACGCTGCGTCGCGCCATGGCGCAGGCGGCCGGCCTGCATATCGCGCAGATCCTGCCGGTGAACCTGACGGTCGGCGGCTCGCACCTGTCGCGCACCAGCGCGGACTTGCTGAACAGCACCAGCTACTGGTGGGACGACACGCAAGCGACGCCCGGCCCCAACCTGCTCGCCATCCAGCCGCGCATCGCGGCGCTGGGCGTGCCGCTCACGCACATGATGTGGTCGGGCGGCGTGGAGCCGGACACCATCTTCCAGCACCCGGCGCAGCGCGACGCCATCCTCGCGGCGGCCGCCACGGCGCTGACGGCGATCCACGCCACGGTGCGCGGCTACGGCGGCAACCCCCAGCTCAAGCTGTGGCTGCAACCGCATCTGCGCGCGTACTACGGGATTCCGCCGCGCGAAGGCACGGCGCTGCAATACAAGGCCGTGCGCGACGCGCTGGTGAACGTGGCGCGCGCCGATCCGGCGATATACGTGGGCACCTGGGTGCCGGGCGCGGCCTTCGCCTACGACTACTGGAACGAAATGCCGCAGATCGGCTGGGTGCACCCGGTGCCCTCGGCCTACCACGCGGCGGCCGAAGAAATGGGCCGGATGATGGCGCTGGACGGCGACCTGGCCGACGCGCCGCCGGTCTGGGCGGCGATGGCGCCGCCGTCTGCCCCGACCGTGCAATGGCAGCCGTCGGAAGACGTGTCGGTCAGCTGGAATCCGCCGCAATCGGGTACGGGCTGGTTCCGCGTGCGCAACCTGCACCTGGGCACCGGCGTCGTCATCGACCAGCGGGACACACCGTCGAACCAGTACGTGTTCACGCGCGCCAAACAGATCGCAACCTACGGCTACACGACAGCGGGCGTGTCGCTCGATATCTGCGAGTTCGATCCGGCCAGCGGCGCCGAAGGGCCGGTGCTGAGCGTCACGCAGTACAAGCCTTAGTCGGGCGACTCCACCCGCAGGCCGGCGGCCTTCCATTCGGGGAAGCCGGCCTCCAGCCTGCGGGCCTGCATGCCGCGGGCCCGCAGCGCTGTCACCGCCTCGCTGGACAACACGCAGTACGGCCCGCGGCAATAGGCCACGATCTCGGCGCCGGCCGGCAGGTCGCCCAGGCGGCGCTCCAGTTCCTCGGCGGGGATGTTGACCGCGCCGGGCAGGTGGCCGAGCGCGAACTCCTCGGCCGGGCGCACGTCCAGCAGCGTCACGCTCTCGGCCTTCAACATGCCGACCAGCTCGGTAATGGACACGCCGTCCAGCCGTTCCCGCTGGTGGATGCTGTCGGCGATGACCTCACGCATTTCGGCGTGCTGATGCTCGGCGCAGGCGCCCAGGGCGGCCAGCAGCGCGGCGATGGGGCCATCGCCCAGCCGGTACAGCACGCGCTTGCCGTCGCGGCGCGTCTGCACCAGGCCGGCGCGACGCAGATGCTGCAGATGCTGGGACGTATTGGCGACGCTCAATCCGGACAGTTCGGACAGCCGCTCCACGGCGCGCTCGCCCTGGGCCACGTGTTCCAGCAGGACCAGCCGGTGGGCATGGCCCAGGGTCTTGGCGATCTCGGCCAGCGCCTCGAAACGCTGGGCGGAAGAAGATGAAGAAGTTGCGGACGTGCTCATCCGGCCAACATACCATCGGCCCGATACACGATCAATCAAGGAATTGAATGTTCTGGCCAGGGCCGGCCCGTCAGGACCGGGCCCGCCAATCCCGCGGCGTCATGCCGAAACGGCGCTTGAACAGCCGGCTGAAGTGCGAGGGATGCGAAAACCCCGCCTGATATGCGAGCTCGGCGATGCTGCGATGGCGATGCAGCGGGTTGAGCAGCAGTTCGCGGCATCGTTCCAGCCGCTCCTCGAAGATGAAGGCCTCGGCCGACGTTCCGCCGGCGCGCAGGATCCGGTGCAGGTACGCCACCGACAGGCCGCAGCCGTCGGCCACCCGCTGCGGCGACAGATCCGGATCGGCCAGATGCTGGCGCATGTAGGCCAGCGCCCGCTGCCGATGCGCCAGCGTCACGCTGCTGTCGGATGCCGAGGCCTGCGCCTGCCCGTCCTGCACCATGAACAGCGCGATCAGGTCGATCAGCCGCTCGCCCAATTCCGCGACTTCCCCGTCCGACCAGCCGTCCATGCCCTTGAACAGATGGTCCATGTAGCTGGCCAGCATGGCGCCTCGCGGCGAACCGTCATCGATGCGCAGCTTATGGAACGCGCCGATGCGGGAATCGCGCTGCGACAGCGCGCTGCGCGGAAACGACACGCTCAGGCTGCGATAACCGGCCGCCCCCAGCGCGGTGGCCTGGTAGGGCAGGCTCTGGTTCATCAGGTACACGCAACCCGGCTCGACCTGGAACTCCCTGCCCTGCTGCACCACCGCCAGCGGGCCGGACAGCGGCAGGCCGAAGGTGTAGAACTCCTGGTCCAGGCGCGACACATTGCCGGCGGTGCGCTCCAGCTGTTGGCCCTGGTAATGCAGGTCGTTGAACTGCAGGCTGGCGCGGCGCGCGTAGCGCACATGGCCGGCGAACTGCGCCGGCTTGCCGTGGTGCACCTCGAACGGGCCAAAGGCGTCGGCCAGCGCCTCGCGCCAGCGGTCGTAGCGTTCGGCGCCGGCATCGGCCGAAATGGCGAATTCCGTGTCCGGCATGGCGCGGTCTCCTTACCCGGAAAATGGCGCAAATTGATCTTGCGTCTACATATTCTTGATCCACCCTGCTGCGGGGCGGCGGACGCATTGTGGACGCGCCTGGCGCAAGTCTATAGTCAGCCGGATAAGCACACAACAACCTGGAACATCCGGGAGGAGACCATGACCCAAGCGACCGCACAGGCCGCCCGTCATACGCCGGCCTCGCGCTACCTGCGCTGCGAGGGCCGGGAACTGCATTATGTGGAATGGGGCGCGCCCGACGCGCCGCCCGTCATCATGTGGCACGGCCTGGCCCGCACCGGGCGCGACTTCGACGAGCTGGCGCAGGCGCTGGCCGACGACTATCGCATCATCTGTCCCGATGCCATCGGCCGCGGCCTGTCGCAGTGGAGCCCGGACCCCGTCGCCGAATACCGCCTGGACTTCTACGCCCGGCTGGCGGGCGCGCTGGCCGACGGGCTGGGCCTGGCGCGCCTGCGCTGGGTCGGCACGTCCATGGGCGGCGCCACCGGCATGCACGCGGCCGCCACCACGCTGCGCGACCGCATCTCGCACCTGGTGGTGAACGACATCGGCCCCACGCTGCCGCAGCCCGCGATCGACCGCATCCTGGCCTACGCCGGCCAGCCGCCGGCGTTCGATACCGTGACCGAACTCGAAACCTGGCTGCGCGCCGCCTACAAGCCCTACGGCTGGCAAAGCGACGAACAGTGGCGCCGCATGGCCGAGACCTCGGTACGGCGCCTGCCCGACGGCCGCGTCACCGCGCACTACGACCCGGCCATCGTCGGCCAGTTCAGCCACCACCCCGGCGACTACGAACGCTGGGAGGGCTATGACAGCCTGCGCATGCCGCTGCTGCTGCTGCGCGGCGCCGATTCCGACCTGCTGCTGCCCGACGTGGCGCATGCGATGACCCAGCGCGGACCGCGCGCGCAGCGCATCGACTTCCCCGACTGCGGCCACGCCCCGGCGCTGAACATCGCGCCGCAGATCAACGCCGTCAGGCAATTCCTGGCTCAACCGGATCACGCGGCGGCGACCGCCCCCGCGCATTAGGAGACAACCATGATGAAACGCGTATTGCTGGCCGCGATGGCCGGCCTGTGCATGCAATCGGCCGCCATGGCCAAGGACTTCGTCGTGGCCCACGTCTACGACAAGACCGGCCCGCTGGAAGCCTATGCCAAGCAGACCCAGAACGGCCTGATGCTGGGCCTGGAGTACGCCACGCAAGGCACGATGACGGTGGCCGGCCGCAAGATCCGCGTCATCGAGAAGGACAACCAGGGCAAGCCCGACGTGGCGCGCGCGCAGCTGGCCTCGGCCTATGCCGACGACAACGCCGACATCGCCGTCGGCCCCACGTCCTCGGGCGTGGCGCTGGCCATGCTGCCCATCGCCGAGGAATACGAGAAGATCCTGCTGGTCGAACCCGCCGTGGCGGATTCGATCACCGGCGACAAGTGGAACAAGTACATCTTCCGCACCGGCCGCAATTCCTCGCAGGACGCCATCGCCAACGCCGTGGCCTTCGACCAGGAAGGCACGTCGATCGCCATGCTGGCGCAGGACTATGCCTTCGGCCGCGACGGCGTGAAGGCTTTCAAGGGCGCCCTGAAGCACGCCAAGATCGTGCACGAGGAATACCTGCCGGCCAACGCCACAGACTTCACCGCCGGCGCGCAGCGCCTGTTCGACGCGCTCAAGGACAAGCCGGGCCGCAAGATCATCTTCATCCTCTGGGCCGGCGCGGGCAACCCGTTCAAGATCGCCGACCTGGACCCGAAGCGCTACGGCATCGAGATCGCCACCGGCGGCAACACGCTGGCCGCCATGACGCCGCTGAAGTCGCTGGCCGGCATGGAAGGCGCCACCTATTACTACTACGGCATCCCCAAGAATCCGGTCAACGACTGGCTGGTCGCCGAGCACCAGAAGCGCTTCGGCCAACCGCCGGACTTCTTCACCGCGGGCGGCATGTCGGCCGGCATCGCCATCGTGCAGGCGCTGAACAAGACGCAGGGCAAGTCCGACACCGACGCGCTGATCAAGGCCATGGAAGGCATGAGCTTCGACACGCCCAAGGGCAAGATGACGTTCCGCCCGCAGGACCACCAGGCCATGCAGTCGATGTACCACTTCCGCATCAAGAACGATGCCTCGGTGCCCTGGGCCGTGCAGGACCTGGTGCGCGAGATCACGCCCGACCAGATGGACGTGCCCGTCCAGAACAAGCGCTAGCGCGTCGCCACTCATGCTCGAAACCCAAGCGCTCACGATCCGTTTCGGCGGGCACGTGGCCGTCGACAGTGTCAGTTGCGGCTTCGCGCCCGGCACCTTGACGGCCATCGTCGGCCCCAACGGCGCGGGCAAGACCACGTACTTCAACCTGATCTCCGGCCAGTTGCGCGCCAGCGCCGGCTCGGTGCGGCTGAACGGCCGCGACCTGACCGGACTGTCCGCGCCGGCCCGCATGCATGCGGGCCTGGGCCGGGCCTTCCAGCTGACGCAGCTGTTCCCGCGCCTGAGCGTGCACGAGAACGTGCGGCTGGCGCTGCAATCGCGCCAGCAGGGCCTGGGCTGGCGCCAGATCCGCTTCTGGCGCACCTGGGACGACGACCGCGCCCTGATCGCGCGCGCCGATGAATTGCTCGAGCGCACCCGGCTGTCCGCCCGGCGCGACTACATCGCCGCCGACCTACCGCATGGCGACCAGCGCAAGCTGGAGATCGCCATGCTGATCGCGCTGGAACCGCAGGTGTTCATGTTCGACGAGCCCACCGCCGGCATGAGCGTGGACGACGTGCCGGTGGTGCTGGACCTGATCCGCGAGATCAAGACAGACCGCAGCAAGACCATCCTGCTGGTGGAGCACAAGATGGACGTGGTGCGTGAACTGGCCGACCGCATCGTGGTGCTGCACAACGGCCGGCTGATGGCCGATGGCGAGCCCGCCGAAGTCATCGCCTCGCCCATCGTGCAACAGGCCTACCTGGGCGTGGCCCCGACGGAGAAGACGGCATGAGCGCGATAGCGCGCGGCGCGGGCGCCGCCCCAGGCACGAATACGCCGGCGGGCGAGACCCGTCCGCTGCTCGAATTGAAAGACGTGCACACGCACATCGGCGCGTACCACATCCTGCACGGCGTGGACCTGACGGTGCCCGCCGGCCAAGTGACCATGCTGCTGGGCCGCAACGGCGCCGGCAAGACCACCACGCTGCGCACCATCATGGGCCTGTGGAAAGCCTCGCAGGGCAATGTGCGCTTCGACGGCGAGGCCGCCGGCGGACCCGGCGTGCGCGTGTCACCGCCCGACATGGCGCGCCGCGGCGTCGCCTACGTGCCCGAGAACATGGGCATCTTCGCCGACCTGTCGGTGAAGGAGAACATCCTGCTGGCCGCGCGCGGCGCCGCCAACGCCAGCCAGCTCGACACGGCGCGGCTGGAATGGATCTTCGGGTTCTTCCCCGCGCTGCGCAAGTTCTGGCTGCATCCGGCCGGCAAGCTTTCCGGCGGGCAGAAGCAGATGCTGGCGGTCGCGCGCGCCATCATCGAACCGCGCCGGCTGCTGCTGATCGACGAACCCAGCAAGGGCCTGGCGCCGGCCATCGTGCAGAACATGATCGACGCCTTCATCGAGCTCAAGCAGGCAGCCACCACCATCCTGCTGGTCGAACAGAACTTCAATTTCGCGCGCCAGGTCGGCGACCGCGTGGCCGTCATGGACGACGGCCGCGTGGTGCACGCCGGCGGCATGGCGCAGCTGGCCGAGGACGAGGCGCTGCAGATGCGCCTGCTCGGCCTTTCCCTGGGAAGCCACCAATGAGTACCCTGGACGCCGACGCTCCGCTGCCGCAGGTCCGCGCCGACCTGCGCCCCGTGTTGCTGGTGCTGGCGCTGGCCGCCATCGCCCTGCCGCTGGTGGGCTCCTTCTCGACCTGGCTCACGCTGACCTTCGCCGGCCTGGCGATGGGCATGATCATCTTCATCGTGGCCTCGGGCATGACGCTGGTGTTCGGCTTGATGGACGTGCTGAACTTCGGCCATGGCCTGTTCATCGCCATTGGCGCCTACCTGGCGGCCACCGTGCTGGGCGCCATGGGCGACTGGACCCAGTCCGGCAGCCTGTGGATGAACCTGGCCGCCGTGCTGCCGGCCATGATCGTGGGCATGCTGGTGGCCGGCGCCGTGGGCCTGGCCTTCGAGCGCGTCATCGTGCGGCCGGTCTATGGCCAGCACCTGAAGCAGATCCTGATCACCATGGGCGGCATGATCATCGGCGAAGAGCTGATCAAGATGATCTGGGGCCCGCAGACCATTTCGCTGCCGCTGCCGGAAGCGCTGCGCGGCGCGGTGCTGCTGGGCGATGCCGCCATCGAGAAGTTTCGCATCGTGGCGCTGGTCGGCGGCCTGGCGGTGCTGGGCGGCATGCTGTGGCTGCTCAACCGCACCAAGCTGGGCCTGCTGATCCGCGCCGGCGTGGAAGACCGCGAAATGGTCGAAAGCCTGGGCTACCGCATCCGCCATCTGTTCGTCGGCGTGTTCGTGGCCGGCTCGATGCTGGCCGGACTGGGCGGCGCGCTGTGGGGGCTGTACCAGCAGTCGGTGGTGCCGCAGCTGGGCGCGCAGGTCAACGTGCTGATCTTCATCGTCATCATGATCGGCGGGCTGGGATCGACGGTGGGCTGCCTGATCGGTGCGCTGCTGGTCGGCCTGATGGCCAACTACACGGGCTTTCTGATGCCCAAGGCCGCGCTCTTCTCGAACATCGCGCTCATGGTCGCCATCCTGCTGTGGCGCCCGCAAGGCGTCTACCCCGTCGCCAACCGCTAGGACCCGCCTCATGTCCCTACGTCTGCTTTCCGGCGATCCTCCGCGCAGCATGGTGCTGGGCGCGCTGCTGATCGCGGTGGCGCTGCTGCTGCTTGCCGCGCCGTTCCTGTTCCCCGGACCGAAGTCGCTCGCGGTCGCGGCCAAGATCCTGGTGTTCATCGTGCTGGTGGCCAGCTACGACCTGCTGCTGGGCTATACCGGCATCGTCAGCTTCGCGCACACCATGTTCTTCGGCATCGGCGCCTATGGCGTGGCCATCGCCAGCGTGCGGCTGGAACCGGGCTGGACCGCGGTGCTGGCCGGCGCCGCCGGCGGCCTGGCGGTGTCGCTGGCCTTCGCGCTGCTGATCGGGCTGGCAAGCCTGCGCGTGCGCGCCATCTTCTACGCCATGATCACGCTGGCCGTGGCCGCCGCCTTCCAGACGCTGGTATCGCAGCTGTCGGATCTGACGGGCGGCGAGGACGGGCTGAACTTCAAGGTGCCGCAGATGCTGCGCCCCGCTTTCCGTCCCTTGTCCGAACCGCTGTTCGGCGTGACGGTGGACGGACGCATCATCACCTACTACCTGATCGCCGCGGTCGCCGTCGTGCTGTTCCTGCTGCTGCTGCGCATCGTCAATTCGCCGTTCGGCCGCGTGCTGCAGGCCATCCGCGAAAATCCGTTCCGCGCCGAGGCCATCGGCTACCGCACGGTGCTGTACCGCAGCCTGTCCAACCTGCTGGCGGCCGCCTTCGCCACGCTGGCCGGCGCGCTCTACGCGCTCTGGCTGCGCTACAACGGGCCGGACACCTCGCTGTCGTTCGAGATCATGCTGAACATCCTGCTGATGCTGGTGATCGGCGGCATGGGCACCATGTACGGCGCGGTGATCGGCGCGAGCCTGTTCGTGTTCGCGCAAAGCTATCTGCAGGACGGCCTGCACCTGATCCACGAAACCGTGGCGGGCGTGGCGCCGCTGGCGCTGCTGTTCGAGCCTGACCGCTGGCTGCTGTGGCTGGGCATCCTGTTCGTGGTGTCGGTGTATTACTTTCCGACGGGGATCGCGGGACGGCTCAGGGAACTGGCGAAACGGCGATAAGCCGGCGCGCTTGCCGCGCCGGCGCCTCGGTGGCCACGGTTCCCGGACTCAGGCAAAAGCTGCTGCTGCCTGCTTTCGCCTGGCCATCCACGGCCTCGCGCCGCGCGCTATTTCACGCGGCTGCGCACATCCTCCACGCTGCGCTTTACGTCATCCACGCGCCGTTGCAGATCGTCGATCTTGCGGCTGCTGGAATCCGCGTTGCTGTTCAACTGCGACACGCTGCGCGACAGTTTCTCCAGCTCGTTCTTTTGGCTGTCCGCATTGCGGCTCAGCTTGTCCAGGTCGTTGCGCTGGCCGTCGCTGCTGCGGCCGCCGTCGCCCTGCTTGCGCTCCAGCGCCGACAGTTTCTGTGTCTGTTCTTCCAGCTTGCGGCTCAGCTCCTCGTTCTTGCGCCGCAATTCCGTCAACGCATCGGCCTGCTCGCTGATCTGGCGGGTCAACTTGCTGACCTCCATGCCGGCACGCACTTGACCGTCGCTACCGATAACGACCACGCTCTCGCTGAAGGGGCGCTGCACGGTGACGTCCTTCAATTGCACGCTATTGAGATCAGCCTGCGCTGCCGGCGCCATCAAGACCAGCACCATCGGAACAACGCCGCAAGCGGCCACGAACTTACCCACAGATCCACGCATGTTTCACGCTCCTGCCGACTGAAGTCCGGGCACGCGGAATGCGTGCCCGCGAGAGTTGTAACAGGCGGGATCGAGGCCGGGAATACCCTGGTTCCGGACAGTTGCTACGCTGGGTTTCAGAGTTGGGGTATGCGCCGAAGGCGGCCCCTCAACGCGACGGCGTGCTCAAGGTATTGGCATTGCGCAGCATGCCGTCCACCTTGCGCTGCATGGCATCGACCTGGCGCCGCGCATCCATCGTGCCGTCCAGGCGCGAGCCGGCCGGCGCGGGGGCCAGCTTCGGCATGGAAGGCGGCGGCTGATCGGCCGAACTCCGGCTCAGCGGAATCGTGCCTGCCGGCGCTGCGCGCGGACCCGGCGTCTGATTGAACAAGCGTTCCAATGCCTGCAAGCGCATGCGTTGTTCGTCGACGGCGCGCTCCTGTCCGGCGAGCGCCAGCTCGTCCTCGTCTTGCGTGCCAAAAATGGCGGCATGGTCACGTGAGTCTGCGGGAAACTGCACACGCGGGTCGGGGCCGGCCGTCAGGGCATTGTTGCCCCGCTTGTCGATGGGCATCGGCACATCGCCAGGCGATGCGACGGACCTGTCCACGCCAATTTGAGCACCAGGATTTGCGACGCCGGCCTTGGCAGCCGGTCCGGCCAGCCCCTGTTCCGCCACCGGCATCGCTGGCGTGGGCGCCGCGCCCACGGGCTCTGCGGGCAGCGACTGCGCCGCGGATATCGTCCAGGCTGCCGTGCATGCAAACACGCTCATGCCGCACGCCGCGCGTGTGATCCGCTTGAAGCCTGAAAAACGGCGGCCCATGTCTTTGCCCTGCTCCACATTGCCTGATTGCGCGCGTCGCAACGGACGCGCCGGACGAAAAAAAACGGCAAGGGTTTGATCCCTTGCCGTTTTATATCAGAACGGCATGCCGTCCCGATGCACTGCTACTTAGATGATACGCGCGGCTTCAACCAGACGCACCACACGCCACGACTTCGAGCGCGAGATGGGACGGCCTTCAGCGATTTCGACGGTATCGCCTTCGTTGTACTGGTTCGACTCATCGTGCGCCTTGTACTTCGCGGAGCGCATGATGATCTTGCCGAAGATGGGGTGCTTGACGCGGCGCTCAACGAGCACGACGACAGTCTTGTCCATCTTGTTGCTGACGACCTTGCCAACCAGCGTGCGCTGGCGCTTGGCCACTTGGGTGTTTTGAGTTTCGCTCATCTTTATTTCCCTGCCTTCTCGGTCAGCAAGGTACGCACGCGCGCGATGTCGCGGCGCACGTTACGCAGCTGGCTGGTGTTGGCAAGCTGCTGCGTGGCCTTCTGCATACGCAGACCGAATTGTGCCTTCAGCAGGCTTTCGAGCTCTTTGCCGAGCTCGGCGGCGTCTTTCGAACGGAGTTCGCTGGCTTTCATGTCTTAGTACTCCTTAAGCACCGATATGACGCGCGACGAACGTGGTCGAAATCGGCAGCTTGGCAGCGGCCAGGCGGAAAGCTTCACGCGCGAGCTCTTCGCTAACCCCTTCCATTTCGTAGAGCACCTTGCCGGGCTGAATTTCGGCGACCCAGTACTCCGGGTTGCCCTTACCGTTACCCATACGGACTTCGGCAGGCTTCTGCGAGATCGGCTTGTCCGGGAAAATCCGGATCCAGATGCGGCCGCCACGCTTGATGTGACGGTTGATGGCACGACGAGCGGCTTCGATCTGGCGGGCGGTCAGACGGCCACGGCCGGTGGCCTTCAGACCGAATTCGCCGAACGACACGTGGGTGCCGCGAGTCGCCAGACCGGTGTTGCGGCCCTTTTGCTCTTTGCGATACTTTCTGCGAGAGGGTTGCAGCATGGTTATTCTCCTTCAGGAGCCGGAGCCGCGTCCGCCTTGCGGGGACCACGGCCACGACCACCCGGACGACCGGTGCGAGCACCTTCCGGACGATCGCCACGCGGAGCGCGGCGCGGACGGCGTTCTTCTTCACGCGGGGCGGCGGTTTCCGGCGGCAGTTCGCCGTTGGCCAGCATGTCGCCCTTGTAGACCCAGACCTTGATGCCGATCACACCGTAGGTGGTGTGGGCTTCGGAGGTGCCGTAGTCGATGTTCGCCTTCAGCGTGTGCAGCGGCACACGGCCTTCGCGATACCACTCGGTGCGAGCGATTTCGATGCCGTTCAGACGGCCCGACGACATGATCTTGATGCCCTGGGCACCCAGACGCATGGCGTTCTGCATCGCACGCTTCATGGCGCGACGGAACATGATGCGCTTTTCGAGCTGTTGCGAGATCGAATCGGCGATCAGTTGAGCATCGGTTTCCGGCTTGCGGATTTCTTCGATGTTCACGTGCACCGGCACGCCCATCAGGCGTTGCAGATCAGCCTTCAGGCTTTCGATGTCTTCGCCACGCTTGCCGATCACCACGCCCGGACGAGCCGAGTAGACGGTGATGCGGGCATTCTTGGCGGGACGCTCGATGATCACGCGACCAACGGAGGCGCTCTTGAGCTTCTTCTTCAGGTACTCGCGGACGCGAATGTCTTCGGCCAGCATGGCGCCGAAGGCCTTGTCGTCGGCGAACCAACGCGAGGACCAGTTACGGGTGACCGCGAGACGGAACCCAGTGGGGTGAATTTTCTGACCCATCGTGACTCCTTAAGCTCCGACCTTGACCGTGATGTGGCAGGTCTGCTTCTCGATACGGTTGCCGCGTCCCTTGGCGCGAGCGGAGAAGCGCTTCATCGACTGAGCCTTGTCCACGAAAATCGTGGTGACCTTCAGTTCGTCGATATCGGCGCCGTCGTTGTGCTCGGCGTTGGCGATGGCGGACTCGACAGCCTTCTTCAGGATGGCGGCGGCCTTCTTCGGCGAGAAGGTGAGGATTTCCAGCGCACGGCCGACCTTCTGGCCGCGGATCAGGTCCGCAACCAGGCGAGTCTTTTGTGCGGAGATGTGAACCCCACGGATAATGGCAGTAGTTTCCATCGCTTACCTCTTCGCCTTCTTGTCCGCGGCGTGACCCTTGAACGTACGGGTCAGCGCGAACTCGCCCAGCTTGTGACCGACCATGTTCTCGTTGATGTAAACGGGAACATGCTGCTTGCCGTTGTGCACAGCGATCGTCAGACCGATGAACTCGGGCAGGATCGTGGAACGGCGCGACCAGGTCTTGATCGGCTTCTTGTCTTTGCCCGCGACGGCCGTGTCCACCTTTTTGATCAGGTGAGCGTCGACAAACGGGCCTTTCTTGATCGAACGTGACATAGTGTTCGCCTCTTACTTGCGCTTGCGCCGTTGGACGATCATATTGTTCGTCCGCTTGTTGCGACGGGTCTTGAAACCCTTCGCCGGAGTGCCCCACGGGCTGACCGGCTCGCGTGCTTCACCGGTACGGCCTTCGCCGCCACCGTGCGGGTGATCGACCGGGTTCATGGCCACGCCACGAACCGTCGGGCGGACACCGCGCCAACGCATTGCACCGGCCTTGCCGATCTGGCGCAGGCTGTGTTCTTCGTTACCGACTTCACCGATGGTGGCGCGGCACTCGATGTGCACGCGGCGCACTTCACCCGAGCGCAGACGAACCTGGGCGTACGTGCCTTCGCGGGCCAGCAGGACGGCGGAAGCGCCGGCCGAACGGACCATCTGAGCACCTTTGCCGGGGATCATTTCCACGCAGTGGATGGTGGTACCCACCGGGATGTTGCGGATCGGCAGCGTGTTGCCGGCGCGGATCGGGGCTTCGATGCCCGAGACCAGCGTGGCGCCCACTTCCAGGCCACGGGGAGCGATGATGTAACGACGTTCGCCGTCGGCGTAGCACAGCAGAGCGATGTGCGCCGTACGGTTCGGGTCATATTCCAGACGCTCGACCTTTGCCGGGATGCCATCCTTGTCGCGACGGAAGTCGACGACACGGTAGTGTTGCTTGTGACCACCGCCACGATGACGGACGGTGATGTGGCCGTTGTTGTTACGGCCCGAGCCACGTGTCTTCTTTTCGAGCAGCGGCGCGTAAGGCTCGCCCTTGTGCAGGTTCGGGCTGACAACCTTCACCATGCCACGGCGGCCAGCCGAAGTCGGCTTAACTTTTACGAGGGCCATTTACTTCACCTCCGCAAAGTCGATTTCCTGGCCGTCCTTGAGCGAGACGTAGGCCTTGCGCTCATTGCGACGGCGGCCGACGAAACGGCCAAAGCGCTTGACTTTGCCCTTACGGTTGAGGACCTGCACGGACTCGACCTGCACCTTGAAGAGCAGTTCGACGGCAGCCTTGATTTCCGGCTTGGTAGCGTCAGCCACGACACGGAAAGCGACTTGCTGATTCTTCTCAGCGACGAACGTGGCCTTTTCGGTCACGATCGGAGCCAGAATGACTTGCATCAAGCGTTCAGCGTTCATCCCAGCATCTCCTCGAGTTGAGCGATGGCCGGCTTGGTGATCAGCACTTTCTTGTAGTGGACCAGCGACAACGGATCGGCGTAACGGGGCTCGACCACGGCAACGTGCGGCAGGTTGCGGGTGGCGAGGTAAACATTTTCATCGACGTTGTCGGTGATGATCAGCACCGAATCCAGGCCCAGGCTCTTCAGCTTGGCGGCAGCCAGCTTGGTCTTGGGGGATTCGAGGTCGAACGATTCGACGACGGCGATGCGGTCTTCGCGGGCCAGCTGCGACAGGATCGAGCGGATACCGGCGCGGTACATCTTCTTGTTGACCTTCTGGCTGAAGTTTTCTTCAGGCGAGTTCGGGAAGATGCGACCACCACCACGCCACAGCGGCGACGAGGTCATACCGGCGCGAGCGCGACCGGTACCCTTCTGGCGCCAGGGCTTCTTGGTGGAGTGCTTGACTTCGGAACGGTCCTTCTGGGCGCGGTTACCGGCACGGGCGTTGGCTTGGAAAGCCACGACGACCTGGTGAATCAGCGCTTCGTTGAAGTCACGACCAAAAATCGTGTCGGGCGCGCTGAACGTAGCGGCAGCCTGACCTTGTTCGTTCAGGAGCTTGAGATCCATTTACTTACGCTCCCTTCTTGGCCGGGGCCTTGATGGCCGGGCGCACGACGATATCGGAGCCAGCGTGGCCGGGGACGGCGCCCTTGACCAGCAGCAGGCCGCGCTCGGCGTCAACGCGAACGACGTCCAGGTTCTGGACGGTGCGGGTGACGTCGCCCAGGTGACCAGCCATGCGCTTACCCGGGAAAATACGGCCCGGATCTTGAGCTTGGCCGATCGAGCCCGGCACGCGGTGCGAACGGGAGTTACCGTGCGACGCGCGTTGCGAACCGAAGTTGTGGCGCTTGATGGTACCGGCGAAACCCTTACCGATGGTGGTGCCCGTCACGTCGACCTGTTGGCCGGCTTCGAACACGGATTCCACGGCGATGACGGCGCCAGCCGCGAATTCAGCGGCGCGGGCGGGGTCGAGGCGGAACTCTTTCAGGATGCTGCCGGCTTCAGTGCCGGCCTTGGCGTAGTGGCCCGTTTGCGGCTGAGCCACACGCGAGGCACGACGGGTGCCATAAGCCACCTGGATCGCGGCGTAGCCGTCGGTTTCCAGCGACTTAACCTGGGTCACACGGTTGTTCGACACGTCCAGCACGGTCACCGGGATGGATTCACCTTCCTCGGTAAAAATGCGGGTCATGCCGACCTTGCGACCCACCAGACCCAGCCGGTGAGCGGCGGGCGTGGGTGTCGAATTCGACATCGTTTTCTCCATTCCCGACTGCGATTGGTCGGGGCTAATCGGGCAAAAGGTAACGGCCTTTGCCCTACGACTATGTGCAACCTGATCCGGGCTTTCCGGGCGTTTCCCTTGCGGGTTTCCTTACGGATTCCAGCAAAAGACCTGCAACGCAAAGCGTCAGACCATAGTTAGACTTGCCACAAAATGGCAAGCTTCGCATATTAGCATGTTTTTTTCAGGTAGCACAAGCACTTAGCGCGTTTTCCGTGTCTGGCGCGCGACGCGGAGCGGGCGGACCGACGCAGGGCATGCATGGCGGCGCTCCAAGGAATCGCCACCTTTCATCCTGATCAATTGCTGACCAGCGCCTTGCCGGCAAAGTAAGTGCCTGCTAACAACCGTGCCCTGCTCCCGGCCGCCGCGACGGCGTCCAGACCGGCGCCCAAAACAAAATGGCCGCAGTCCCGAAGGATTGCGGCCATTTTTCACAGGTCGACGGGCGAAGGTCGCCAACCTGCCACGCCTACTTACTGCAGCGCGATTTCGACGTCGACGCCAGCCGGCAGGTCCAGACGCATCAGGGCGTCAACGGTCTTGTCGGTGGGATCAACGATGTCCATCAAGCGCTGGTGCGTGCGGATTTCGAACTGGTCGCGCGACGTCTTGTTGACGTGCGGCGAACGCAGCACGTCATAGCGACGGATGCGCGTGGGCAGCGGCACCGGACCACGGACGACGGCGCCCGTGCGCTTGGCGGTATCAACGATTTCGGCGGCCGATTGATCGATCAGCTTGTAATCGAAGGCTTTCAAGCGGATGCGGATCTTTTGGTTTTTCATGGCGTTTCCTAAAGAACGAGTGGCGAGGGCGCGGTGCGCCCCCGCTGGGTAGGTGCTGCTTGCGATCCGATTACTTCAGGATCTTGGCGACGACGCCGGCGCCGACGGTACGACCGCCTTCACGGATGGCGAAGCGCAGGCCTTCTTCCATGGCGATGGGGGCCAGCAGCTTGACGGTCATCGTCACGTTGTCGCCCGGCAGAACCATTTCCTTGTCGGCCGGCAGGTCGATCGTACCGGTCACGTCCGTCGTGCGGAAGTAGAACTGGGGACGATAGCCGTTGAAGAACGGGGTGTGGCGGCCGCCTTCTTCCTTGGACAGGATGTACACCTCGGACGTGAAGTCCGTGTGCGGGGTGATCGAGCCCGGCTTGGCCAGAACCTGGCCGCGCTGGACGTCTTCACGCTTGGTGCCGCGCAGCAGGATGCCCACGTTGTCGCCGGCTTGACCTTGGTCCAGCAGCTTGCGGAACATTTCCACGCCCGTGCAGGTCGTCTTGACCGTCGGGGTGATACCGACGATTTCGATTTCCTCGCCGACCTTGATGATGCCGCGTTCGATACGGCCGGTCACCACGGTGCCGCGACCCGAGATCGAGAACACGTCTTCCACCGGCATCAGGAACGCGCCGTCAACGGCACGCTCAGGCGTCGGGATGTAGGTGTCCAGGGCTTGGGCCAGGGCCAGGATGGCCTGCTCGCCCAGCTCGCCCTTGTCGCCTTCCAGCGCCAGCTTGGCCGAACCCTTGACGATCGGGGTGTCGTCGCCCGGGAAGTCGTACTTGGACAGCAGTTCACGAACTTCCATTTCCACCAGCTCGAGCAGCTCGGCGTCGTCGACCATGTCAGCCTTGTTCAGGAAGACGATGATGTACGGCACGCCGACCTGGCGCGACAGCAGGATGTGCTCGCGGGTCTGCGGCATCGGGCCGTCAGCGGCCGACACGACCAGGATCGCGCCGTCCATCTGGGCGGCGCCCGTGATCATGTTCTTGACGTAGTCGGCGTGGCCCGGGCAGTCAACGTGCGCGTAGTGACGCGATTCCGTTTCGTACTCGACGTGCGCGGTGTTGATGGTGATGCCGCGTGCCTTTTCTTCAGGAGCTGCATCGATCTGGTCGTAGCCCTTGGCTTCGCCGCCGAACTTGGTCGACAGAACCGTCGTGATGGCCGCGGTCAGGGTGGTCTTGCCGTGGTCAACGTGGCCGATGGTGCCGACGTTCACGTGCGGCTTGGTACGTTCAAACTTGCCTTTTGCCATGATCTCTATCCTTTGACTTTCAAGGAAATTTCGATATTTGCCGCGCCGCCTTTTGGGCGGACGCGGCGAGGGTTATTTACTTGGCCCGAGCGGCGATGACTTCGTCAGCGACGTTCTTGGGGGCCTCGGAGTAATGCTTGAATTCCATCGTGTACGTGGCACGACCTTGCGTCAGCGAACGCAGGTTCGTGGCGTAACCGAACATCTCGGCCAGCGGAACTTCGGCCTTGATGACCTTGCCGCCGCCAACCATGTCGTCCATGCCCTGAACCATGCCGCGACGCGAGGACAGATCGCCCATCACGGTACCGGCGTAGTCTTCAGGCGTTTCGACTTCAACGGCCATCATGGGCTCGAGCAGCACGGGGCTGGCCTTGCGCATGCCTTCCTTGAAGCCCATCGAGCCGGCCATCTTGAACGCGTTTTCGTTCGAGTCCACGTCGTGGTACGAGCCGAAGAACAGCGTGACCTTGACGTCCACGACCGGGTAACCGGCCAGGATGCCCGACGGCAGGGTTTCCTGGATGCCCTTGTCCACCGCGGGGATGAACTCGCGCGGCACCACGCCACCCTTGATGGCGTCCACGAACTCGTAGCCGCCACCCGGGGGCAGAGGTTCGACCTTCAGGACCACGTGACCGTACTGGCCGCGACCGCCCGACTGCTTGACGAACTTGCCTTCGACTTCGTCGCAGGTCTTGCGGATCGTTTCGCGGTAGGCCACCTGCGGCTTGCCGACGTTGGCTTCCACGCCGAATTCGCGCTTCATGCGATCGACGATGATTTCCAGGTGCAGCTCGCCCATGCCCGAAATGATGGTCTGGCCGGATTCTTCGTCGCTGCGCACGCGGAACGACGGATCTTCCTGCGCCAGGCGCGACAGCGCCAGGCCCATCTTTTCCTGGTCAGCCTTGGACTTGGGTTCCACGGCCTGCGAGATCACGGGCTCGGGGAATTCCATGCGTTCCAGCGTGACGTGCGAGTCGACGTCGCACAGCGTTTCGCCGGTCGTCACGTCCTTCAGGCCCACCACGGCGGCGATGTCGCCGGCCAGAACTTCCTTGATTTCCTCGCGGTTGTTCGCGTGCATCTGCAGGATGCGGCCGATACGTTCCTTCTTGCCCTTGATCGGGTTGTAGACCGTGTCGCCCGACTTCAGAACGCCCGAGTAAACGCGCACGAAGGTCAGCTGACCCACGAACGGGTCGGTCATCAGCTTGAACGCCAGGGCGGAGAACTTCTCGCCGTCGTCGGCTTGACGCTTGACTTCGTTGCCGTCGTCATCGGTGCCTTCGACCGGGGGGATGTCCACGGGCGACGGCAGGTAGTCGATGACGGCGTCGAGCATGCGCTGCACGCCCTTGTTTTTGAAGGCGGTGCCGCACAGCATCGGCTGGATTTCGCCGGCGATGGTGCGTTGACGGATGGCCGTGTTGATCTCGGCTTCGTCCAGCGCGCCGGTCTCGAGGTACTTGTTCATCAGTTCCTCGGACGACTCGGCGGCGGCCTCGACCAGCTTCTCGCGCCATTCTTCGGCAGCGCCTTGCAGCTCGGCCGGAATGTCTTCGTAGTCGAACTTGATGCCTTGGCTGGCTTCGTCCCAGATGATGGCCTTCATCTTGACCAGGTCGATGACGCCCTTGAACGAGTCTTCGGCGCCGATCGGGATCACGATGGGCACGGGATTGGCGCGCAGGCGGTTCTTCAGCTGGTCATAGACCTTGAAGAAGTTGGCGCCGGTGCGGTCCATCTTGTTGACGAAGGCCAGACGCGGCACGCCGTACTTGTTGGCTTGGCGCCACACGGTTTCGGACTGAGGCTGAACACCGCCCACCGCGCAGTAGACCATGCAGGCACCGTCCAGGACGCGCATGGAACGTTCCACCTCGATGGTGAAGTCCACGTGTCCCGGGGTGTCGATGATGTTGATGCGGTGTTCGGGGTAGTTCTTGGCCATGCCACGCCAAAACGCCGTCGTAGCAGCCGACGTAATGGTGATGCCACGCTCTTGCTCTTGCTCCATCCAGTCCATGGTGGCTGCGCCATCATGCACTTCGCCAATCTTGTGATTGACGCCGGTGTAGAACAGGATGCGTTCGGTCGTGGTGGTTTTCCCTGCATCGATGTGCGCAGAGATGCCAATGTTGCGATAGCGCTCGATCGGGGTTTTGCGGGCCATGGTGGGTAGTCCTTAAATTACCAGCGGAAATGGCTGAAAGCCTTGTTGGCTTCGGCCATCTTGTGCGTGTCTTCGCGCTTCTTCATCGCGGCGCCACGACCTTCGGACGCATCGATCAGTTCGCCAGCCAGACGCAGATCCATCGACTTCTCGCCACGCTTCTTGGCGGCTTCACGGAGCCAACGCATAGCCAGGGCCAGGCGGCGCACGGGGCGCACTTCAACCGGCACTTGGTAGTTGGCACCGCCAACGCGGCGGCTCTTCACTTCGACGATCGGCTTGATGTTGTTGATCGCCGTGCTGAACACCTCGATCGGCTCCTTGCCGGTCTTGGTGGCGACTTGCTCGAGGGCACCGTAAACGATGCGCTCGGCGACGGCCTTCTTGCCGTCCAGCATGACGACGTTCATGAACTTGGCGAGCTCGACGCTGCCGAACTTGGGATCGGGCAGAATCTCGCGCTTGGGTACTTCGCGACGACGGGGCATTGTTGCTTCCTTGTGTCTGTTCAGTTGAACCGTGTTTCATTACACGGCCATGGCCGCCCATTACAGTGACGGCCCCTTACGTGCTGCACACTATTCCAGCTTCCACTGGCGCAGCTGCACACTTTCCGGTCTGCGGAACATCCGCGGCCGGGGTACTGCGATACAGCGATTAAGCCTTCTTCGGACGCTTGGCGCCGTACTTCGAGCGGGCTTGCTTACGGTCCTTGACGCCTTGCAGGTCGAGGGAACCGCGCACGATGTGATAACGCACACCGGGCAAGTCCTTCACACGACCGCCACGCACCAGAACGACCGAGTGCTCTTGCAGGTTGTGGCCTTCACCGCCGATGTACGAAATGACTTCGTAACCGTTGGTCAGACGCACCTTGGCGACCTTACGCAGAGCGGAGTTCGGCTTCTTGGGGGTGGTGGTGTACACGCGGGTGCACACGCCGCGGCGTTGCGGGCAGTTTTCGAGCGCGGGGCTCTTGCTCTTGATGATGCTGACTTCGCGCGGCTTGCGCACGAGTTGGCTGATGGTAGGCATGACCTTTGAAATCCCTTTTACGTACCACTGGTAAGTACTTACGTACTCGTCTCTTCGAGCGATATGCTCTCGGAGAAGGCGGCTCGCGCAAGACCGCCTCTAACGTCAGATACGTAAAAGAGCGGGCCTGCCAGCAAACCATGGAACGCGCAGTACCGGAAACTGCGGAAAGCGAGGCGGCCACGGCATGTATCACATGAGCATGCATCGCATGCCTGTACACACACCTGGCTGCGGGGCGGGACGGCTCGTGACGCACCTCCTGACCCTGCGGTGACCTGCAAGAAGCAAGCCATGCCTGTCCTTTCCACCTTTTTTCCGCGCCCGAAAACCATACGGGCTCTGCGCGCAAATAAAGCAGTAAGCCCTTTAGCATAACTTGGAAAGCGCTGCACTGTCAAAGAACTTTATATGCGCAGCGCAGCGGCGTGTTGGCGGCAGAAGACAGCCGATTCGGCGTAGCTGATCGGAAATGGGGCCGCATTACGCGCAAGAAGCGCGCCCGTGACAGGCTCAAGGAGCACGGCTGCGGCCTGACCGCAGGGCGGAGAATCCAAGGCTAACCGGCAATCCGGCGGAACGGCATGAACGCGCAGCGCCCAGGGGCGTCCGGCCATTGCCGGCACGGCACGGCACGGCTCGGTGCGACGCACGCTGCCGAAGGACCCTATTGGTCGGCGAACAGGTAGCCGCTGCCGTACACGGTACGGATGGGCAGCATCACGCCGGCCAGCTCGGCCTTGCGCCGCAGGCGGCTGACGATCACGTCGATGCTGCGCGAGCCGCTGGAGCGGGCGCCGCCGCCTTCGACACGCAGCTCATCGCCCAATTCATTGCGGCCGACCGCCCTCCCCGCCACTTCCAGCAGCGAGCGGACGATCAGGCGTTCGTTGGCCGACAGCGAGATGGCGGTGCCCGACGGCGCGACCAGCGTCCAGCCCTGGTCGCGCAGTTCCCACTGCCCGCTGGCGGCGCCGTCCGCGCCTGCGGCCGGCTGTCCCACGGGCAGGCGGCGCGCCAGCGCCAGCAGCATGCAGGCCAGTTCGCGCGGATCCTGCGCGCCGGGCAGGCAGGCGTCGGCGCCGCTTTGCAGGCAACGCAAGCGGTCATCCAGCGAAAGCGCCTTGCCGGTCACGATGATGCCCAGCGCCGAAGAGCCATGCAGCCGGGCGATCAGGGCGTAGCCAATTTCGCCCAGGGCATCCACATCGAGTACGACGGCGTCGTGGACGCCGCTATTCAACAAGCCGAACAGTTCGAGAGAAGTCGAACAGCCGCGGGCCGAAATGCCAGCCTGCAGCAGCGCCGAAACGGCAGCAGTGCGAGCCTGCTCGTCCGGCGACATCATAAGTATGCGCAGTTGATTCATTTTCCATCCCACCCCAACCCCAAGTCCCGCATCGCCGCCGGCTTGTCATGCCTGGCGGCGGGCGACGCAGTTGAGACAGTGTGGCGGCTTGTTGCGCAACAACTCCAGTCAAGATTCGTCAAGTTTGCAAAGTTTGACGGTTGTTGGCATGACTTCGTCAGGGATCCGCCGCCCGAGTTATCATTCGTTTACACAAATTTCCCCACTCCGCAACAGGAAGCCGCTACGCGTACGTGCGCAGCCCCCTCCGCGAGACACAACGCCGCCTATGAAAATCGCGTCGCTGGAAGACGACCTGGACCAAGCACGCCGTATCCAGCAGGTTCTGACGGCTGCTGGCTATACATGCAGCAGCTATCAGCAGAGCCGCGACCTGCTCTCGGCCATGCGCAACGAGAGCTTCGATCTGGTACTGCTGGACTGGCACCTGCCCGATATCGACGGCGACGACGTGGTGCGCTGGCTGCGCGCCAATATCGGCCCGCGCATCCCGGTCATTTTCCTGACCAACCGCTCCAGCGAGGACGACCTGGTCGAAGGGCTGCGCGCCGGCGCAGATGACTACATCGTCAAGCCATTGCGCCCCCTGGAATTGCTGGCCAGGGTGGCCGCCCTGCTGCGCCGCAGCCAGATCGCCGAACCCGCGGACGAATCGTTCGACGTGGCGAACTACCGCGTCGAGCCCTCCGCCCGCACCATCGCGCTGAACGGCAAGGCCGTCACGCTGGCGCCCAAGGAATTCGAGCTCGCGCTGCTGTTCTTTCGCAATCTGGGCCGGCTCATGTCGCGCGACGTGCTGGCCGAATGCGTGTGGAACAGGGAAATTCCGGCCACCTCGCGCACGCTGGACACGCACCTGTCCAACATCCGGCAAAAGCTGCAGCTGCGGCCGGAACACGGCGTGCGCCTGACCTCGTCCTATGCGCTGGGTTACCGCCTGGAGCTGACCAGCGCCCAGGACGACGGCCAGCCCGCGCCGTGAACGCCCCAGCCCATGCCACATCCGGAGAATCGCCCGCCATGCGCCGCCACCGCGCCCTTGCTTCGCTTGTCCTGTTTTCCAGCCTGTTGCTGGGTGCCGTCGCGCATGGCCAGCCCGCGGGTTCGCTGGGAGAGGACTTCATCTACCGCGTGCGCGCCGGCGATACGCTGATCAACATCGCCAACACGTACACGCGCAATTCCGCCAACTGGAATCCGCTGCAGTCGCTGAACAAGATCGTCGCGCCCGAACAGCTGCCGATCGGCCTGGAATTGCACATCCCGCTGTCCATGATTCCGGTCCGGCCTGCAGAAGCGCGCGTCGTGCACGTCAGCGGCCAGGCCTCCGCCGCCGGCAAGACGCTTGCGCCGGGCGCCAGCCTGCCCGAAGGCAGCACCGTCGTCACCGCGCCCAATGGCTTCGTGACGCTGGAACTGGCCGACGGCTCCAAGCTCACGCTGCCCGCGGACGGCTCGGTGGAACTGTCTCGCATGCGGCAATTCGAAGGCACCGGCCTGACCGACTCGGTGGTGCGCGTGCAGCGCGGCAGCGTGGAGTCCTCGGTGGCCCCGGAGGGCCAGGGCGTGGGTCGTTTCGAAATCCGCACGCCGGTCGCCGTCACGGGCGTGCGTGGCACGCGCTTCCGCGTGCAAAGCGGCAGCGGCGGCGTGCATAGCGAAGTCCTGGAAGGCAGCGTGCGCCTGCAGCCGCACGCCCCCGGCGCCACGCCGGCCAAGCCCGTGGCCGTGGCCCGCGGCTTCGGCGCGGCGGTCGGCGCAGACGGCACGGTTGCCGGTTTGCGCCAACTGCTGCCGGCTCCGCAGCTGGCCGCGCCGACGCGCGCCGGCGGTCAATGGACCAGCGCGTTCGAGCCGGTGCCCGGCGCCAAGAGCTATCTGGTGCGCGTATCGCGCGACGCCGATGGCGCGCAGCCCGTGTCTTCCGCGCTTTTCGCCAGCAACGACATCCGTTTTCGCGCCCCCGGCGCGGGCACCTACTATGTCTCGGTGCGCGCGGTCGACGACCTGGGCCTGCACGGACAGGATGCCGTCGCCACCTTCGAAGGCATGAGCCAGTTGTCCACCGCGTTCGGCCTGGGCGTGGCCACCGGCACGGGCGGCTTCGTGACGCTGACTGATTACTGAGTTTCCCCGCGCCATGGCCGACGCCGCCCACCCGCAGGACCGCAGCTCGCGCTCAGGACTGTGGCTGGCGGCGGCGCTGATCGCGCTGGCGGCTCTGCTGGGCGCGCTGAACGGGCTGGGCCGCGTCGACCAGATCCTGTATGACCGCGCGGTCGTCATGACGCCGCGCCCGGCATCGCCAGACATCCTGATCGTCGCGATCGATGACGCCACCATCGACGCACTGGGCCGCTGGCCCTGGCGCCGCGCCATCCATGCCGCCCTGCTCGACCGCCTGCAGGGTGCGCGGGCGGTGGGCCTGGACGTGATCTTCGCGGAACCCGACACGATCAACCCGAACGACGACGCGATTCTCGCCGACAGCCTGCGCCGCAACGGCCGCGCGGTGCTGCCCGTGGTGCTGGACCGACTCGACCACCCGGGCAGCATGAGCCTGCCCATCCCGGCGCTGGCCCAGGCCGCGGCGGGGCTGGGCTTCATCAACGCGCGCATCGACGCCGACGGCGTGGTGCGCGAAAGCGTGCTGCGCGTGCACTACGACGGCGACTGGTGGCGCCATCTGGCCCTGACGCTGCTGCGCATCGGCGGCGAATCCGACGTCGCCGGCCGCCTGCTCAAGCGCGCGCAACCGGACGGCGGCATCCTGATCCCCTATTCCGGTCCGCCGGCCCATACCCGCACCGTGTCCTATCTGTCCGTGCTGCGCGGCGACCTGCCGGCGGACGCGCTACGCGGCAAGTATGTGCTGGTCGGCGCCTGGGCCACCGGCCTGAGCGACACCTATCCGACGCCGGTGTCCCATGACACGAGCGGCATGTCGGGCGTTGAAATCGTGGCCAATGTGCTGCAGGCGGCGCGCGACGATATCGCCTACCAGGCGCCGCCGCCCTGGTTGAACGCGCTGTTCTCCGCGCTGCCGGCGCTGCTGGCCTGCCTGGCCTTGTGGCGGCTTTCGCCCAAGCGCGCCCTGCTGGTGTGCCTCGCGCTGCTGGCCGCCGTGCTGGCGGCATCGCTGCTGCTGCTGTCGCAGGCCTATCTGTGGTTCGCCCCCAGCGCGGCGCTGCTGGGCGTCGCGCTCAGCTATCCGATGTGGAGCTGGCGCAGCCAGGAGGCCGCGCTGCGCTACATGGACTACGAGCTGCGCCGTCTGCAGCGCGAGTACCCGCCGGTGCTGAACGAAGCCCGCGCGCAGTCTTTCGGCCACAGCGCCTCGCTCGAGCATCGCGTCGGCGAACTGAGCCGCGCCCTGGCCCGCGTGCGCAACCTGCGGCGCTTCCTGGCGGACGGCCTGGACGGCATGCCGGACGCAACCCTGGTGTTCGACGAACAGGGCCGCATGCAATTCCGCAACCAGGCCGCGGTGATGTATTTCCAGCGGCTGGGCATGCGCCCGCCGCGCGTCGGCCATCCCGCCACGCATCTGCTCGAACGCACGATTTCTGATGACGACGCGCGCCAGCGCCTGGCCGACGCGCTGAGCGGACAGGAACGCGAATCCTCGCCCTGGAGCGCCGACCTGGAAGTGCGCGATCGCGCGGGACGCGACCTGATCCTCAAGTGCGCGCCCATCCACACGGCGGAAGGCCAATTTGCCGGCACGGTGGCCACGCTCACCGACATCTCCAGCATCCGCCAGGCCGAGCGCCAGCGCGAGGAAACGCTGCGTTTCGTGTCGCACGACATGCGCGCGCCGCAAAGCTCGATCCTGGCGTTGATCGACATGCATCACGAAGCGGACGCGCGCGACAGCCAGGACGATACCCTGCGGCGTATCGCCATGCTGGCGCGCCGCACGCTGAACCTGGTGGACGATTTCGTGCACCTGACCCGTGCGGAATCGATGGCCATCCGTCCGGTCGAGCTGGACCTGGGCAGCCTGCTGCAGGATGGCGTGGACGAGTTCTGGGCTGCCGCCCAGAAAAAGAACATCGCGCTGGCGACGCAGCCTGACCTGCCCGTGGCCTATGCGCTGGGCGACCAGACGCTGCTGATGCGGGCGCTGTGCAACCTGATCGACAACGCGATCAAGTACAGCCCGGCCGATACCCGCATCGATTGCGGCATAGAGGAAGACGACGGCTATTGGCGCATCAGCGTGCGCGACCAGGGCCGGGGCATCGCCGCGCAGGACCTGGACAGCCTGTTCGAACCGTTTTCTCGCGTGGCCGCCGATACGCGCAAGGACGTGGGCGGCGCCGGCCTGGGCCTGGCCTTCGTGCGCACGGTGGCGCAACGCCACGGCGGCACCGCGGAGGTCAGCAGTGAACCGGGCCGGGGCTCGGTCTTCAGCCTGCGGCTGCCGATGGCGCCGGAGCACGACGGCCAATAGCCACGCGCCCCCGCGCTATTCGAAGACGTGTGAAATCACCGCGGGCTTGCCCGCCTTGATTTCCAGCGTGCCGCGGTATGGCGGCAGATCCGCATTGCGCAGCACCACCTGATATTTGCCGGGAATCAGGCGCAGCTCCTTCACCGGCGGACTGATGCCACGCGCGACGCCGTTGACCCAGACCTCGCCCCAGGGCCTGATGTCCAGCCGCACCGTCACGGGCGTCGCGATGGGCCGGGGCTTGGGTTCCTCCTGCGGCTGCGCCGGCACCGCCGGCTCGGCCTGGAAGGCGCTGTTGTCCAGGGAACGGGCCGCGCCGATCAGGGCCTCCGTTGAAGGCGGCGCGGCATCCGCGACGGCCGGCGGCTTGAACTCCGCGACGAGCACGGGCATCGTCTGCTGCGCAGGCTGCAGCCCGGGCGGCTCGGCGCGCGCCACTTGCGGCTCGGCTTGCGGCTCGGCTTGCGGCGCGGACGGCTGCGCCGGCGCCTCCGGTCGGACCATGGGCGGGTTCGGCGGCATCAGCTCGGAGCTGGTGATCAGCACATTGGGCGCGCGGCCGGACTGGAACCAGCCAACGGCGCCACCCACGACGACCAGCGCCAGCAACAGGCCGATCCATACCGGCTTGCCGCGCTTCGCAGCCGGCTGGCGCAGATGCGCGCCGCCAACCGGCGGCGAGGCCTGCTGCGAGGCGCCGGCCGCGCCCGGGGACGCGGGCACGGCATCTGCGTAGACCACCATGCCCAGCCTGCCCGCCAGATCCGCCAGCGACTGCGGCCGCTCGGCAGGCTGCATGGACAGGCCCTCGTCGATGACGCGCAGGAACTCCTGGCTGTACTTGGACAGGCCCAGCTGGGCCAAGGGTTCGTAGGGGTCGTCGACGCGCCGTTCCGGCGCGGGCGGCGGACGCAGGCCGGTGACCAGCGAGTGCATCACCGCGCACAGCCCATACACGTCGGTCCAGGGCCCGCGCGGCCACTGAGCCGTGTCGGCATACAGTTCGATCGGCGCGAATCCGGGCGCGGGCGGCAGGGAGTTGCGGCGCGAGCGGGCCACCACCAGCTCAGGCAAGAGGTGGGCGCGGGCACCCTCGTCCATGCCGACGGTGTCCAGCGAGATGTCGCCACAGATCTCGCCCTGCGCATGCAAGGACATCAGCGACGGCAACAGATCGGACAGCAGGCGCTTGATGCGCGCCTCCGGCACGCCTCCCGCCGCGGTCGCGGCGATGGCGCTCAGGGGACGCAACGCCAATGGCGCGGCGCCGGAAAAAGGGCCACGCGGCGTCAACAGGCCGGCGGATGATGACATGTTCAAGGCGGTGCTCGGGACGTGCGTACCCGGGAATGACGGTTATTAGCCCGAATATTATCGAATCTGCAACACAAGGACATTGCCGAAAATGTCCGACCGCATCAGGCTGTGGCACGATAGCGCCATCGCCAATCCTCACCAATTCTGCGCATGCCCATGAAAATCCGCTCCTTCGCCGCGCTGGCCGGCGCCGTCACCATGCTTGCCGGTTGCGCCGGCATGCAACGCGCGCTGCCCGAAACGCCCGCCACGCCCCAGGCGCTGGAACAATTGCAACAAGTACGCGACCAGTACGCCGCCGGCCACTACGGCGAAGTGGTGCGCCAGGTGGCGAAGTCGGACGAGCTGGCCGGCTCCACCCGGGCGGTGCGCGTCGAGGCCTACAAGCTCCAGGCCTTCAGCTATTGCGTCACGCGCTACACCCAGCTGTGCGTGGACAGCTTCGCCCGCATCCTGGCCCTGGACCCCTCGTTCGAGCTGGCACCCAATGAAGCAGGCCACCCGGCCTGGGGACCGGCCTTCCAGCGCGCCCGGGAGCAGGCCGGACGCTAAGGCCCGCGCCCCGCGAATCCCGTCCGCGCAAAAGCCCGCGCGGAAAAACAGAAAGGCCGCCGATTCGCATCGGCGGCCTTTCTTGTTTCCGGCCTCCCCGCGCCGGACTGCGCGCGGGGAGTTGTCCGAAGGCTCCGCTTATTCGGCGGCGTCCTCGGCGCCCAGATCGGCGACAGGGGCGTCCGCATCGGAACCCACCGTGACCGGCGCGTCCTCGAACGGGTTGGCCAGCTGGCGAGCGGCTTCGCGTTCCGCGGCCTCCAGCGCTTCCTTGTCCCTGCGGGCATGGTGGTACGCCAGACCGGTACCGGCCGGGATCAGACGGCCGACGATGACGTTTTCCTTCAAGCCGCGCAGGTCGTCGCGCTTGCCCATGATGGCGGCCTCGGTCAGGACCCGGGTGGTTTCCTGGAACGAAGCGGCCGAGATGAACGAGTCGGTCGACAGCGAGGCCTTGGTGATGCCCAGCAGCACGTTGTCGTACGAAGCCGGACGCTTGCCCTCAGCCTCGACGCGGTCGTTCTCGTTCAGCAGCTCAGAGCGCTCGACCTGCTCGCCCGGGATGAACTCGGTATCGCCCGCGTCGACGATGTTCACACGACGCAGCATCTGACGAACAATCACTTCGATGTGCTTGTCGTTGATCTTCACGCCCTGCAGACGGTAAACGTCCTGCACTTCGTCGACGATGTAGGTCGCCAGCTTCTCGATGCCCTGCAGGCGCAGGATGTCGTGGGGATCGGCCGGGCCGTCCACGATCATTTCGCCCTTGTTCACCACCTGGCCGTCGTGCACCAGCACCTGCTTTTCCTTCGGAATCAGGAACTCGTGGCTGACGCCTTCCAGGTCGGTGATGACCAGGCGCTGCTTGCCCTTGGTGTCCTTGCCGAACGAGACCGTGCCGGTGACGTCGGCCAGCATGCCGGCGTCCTTCGGCGAACGGGCTTCGAACAGCTCGGCCACGCGCGGCAGACCCCCGGTAATGTCGCGGGTCTTCTGCGATTCCTGCGGAATACGCGCCAGCACTTCACCAACCGCCACTTGCTGCGTGTCGCGCACGGTGATCAGCGCGCCCACCGGGAACGAGATGTTCACCGAGTGATCGGTGCCGGCGATCTTGACGTCGTCGCCGTTCTCGTTGACCAGCTTGATCTGCGGACGCATGACGATCTTGCCGCCGCGCGTCTTGGGCGTGATGACGACCAGCGTCGACAGGCCGGTGACTTCGTCCACCTGCTTGGCGACGGTAACGCCTTCCTCGATGTTCTCGAAGCGCACCGCGCCGCCGTATTCCGACACGATCGGACGGGTCAGCGGGTCCCAGGTCGCCAGGCGGGCGCCAGCCTTGACGGCTTCGCCATCGCCCACCAGCACGGTCGCGCCGTACGGGATCTTGTGGCGTTCGCGCTCACGACCGTTGTCGTCGAAGATCGCCAGTTCGCCCGAGCGCGAGATCGCCACGCGTTCGCCCTTGGCGTTGGTGACGTAGCGCATCGTGCTGGCAAAGCCGACGGTACCGGCAGACTTGGTTTCCACCGCGCTGGCCAGGGCCGAACGCGACGCCGCGCCGCCGATGTGGAACGTACGCATCGTCAGCTGCGTGCCCGGTTCACCGATGGACTGGGCGGCGATGACGCCAACCGCTTCGCCCTGGTTGACCGGCGAGCCGCGGCCGAGGTCGCGACCGTAGCAGTGCGCGCACAGGCCGTGACGCGTTTCGCAGGTCAGCGGCGTGCGGACCTTGACTTCGTCCACGCCCAGGCGGTCGATGGTGTCGACCATGTCTTCGTCCAGCAGGGTGCCGGCCTCGATGGCCGTTTCCTGCGTGTCCGGGTTGACGATGTCGATGGCGGCAACGCGACCCAGGATGCGGTCGCGCAGCGGCTCGATCACTTCACCGCCTTCGACCAGCGCCTTCATGGCGTAGCCTTGCGAGGTGCCGCAATCGTCTTCGGTGATGACCAGGTCCTGCGTCACGTCGACCAGACGACGGGTCAGGTAGCCCGAGTTCGCGGTCTTCAGTGCCGTATCAGCCAGACCCTTACGCGCGCCGTGGGTCGAGATGAAGTACTGCAGCACGTTCAGGCCTTCACGGAAGTTCGCCGTGATGGGCGTCTCGATAATGGAGCCATCCGGCTTGGCCATCAGGCCGCGCATGCCGGCCAGCTGGCGGATCTGGGCGGCCGAACCACGGGCGCCCGAGTCGGCCATCATGTAGATCGAGTTGAACGATTCCTGGCGCACTTCCTCGCCGTGACGGTTGGTCACGGGTTCGGTGGCCAGCTGTTCCATCATCGCCTTGCCGACCTTGTCGCCGGCCTTGCCCCAGATGTCCACCACGTTGTTGTAGCGTTCCTGGGACGTGACCAGACCCGACGAGTACTGCTTGTCGATTTCCTTCACTTCGCGGCTGGCTTCGGCCAGGATGCTTTCCTTGGCCGACGGGATCAGCATATCGCCCATGGCGATCGAGATGCCGCCGCGCGTGGCCAGGCGGAAGCCCGACTGCATCAGCTTGTCGGCGAAGATCACCGTGTCGCGCAGGCCGCAACGGCGGAACGACTGGTTGATCAGGCGCGAGATTTCCTTTTTCTTCAGCGCCTTGTTCAGCACCGTGAAGGGCAGGCCCTTCGGCAGGATCTCGGACAGCAGCGCGCGGCCGACCGTCGTCTCGTGACGGCGGATCACCGGCTGCCATTCGCCCGCTTCGTCGCGCTCGTGTTCCTTCAGGCGCACGGTGATGCGCGTCTGCAGTTCCACTTCGCCGTTGTCGTAGGCGCGCTGCACTTCAGCGACGTCGGTGAAGAAGATGCCTTCGCCCTTGCCGTTGATGCGCTCGCGGGTCGTGTAGTACAGACCCAGCACGATGTCCTGGGACGGCACGATCGACGGTTCGCCGTTGGCGGGGAACAGCACGTTGTTCGAGGCCAGCATCAGCGTGCGCGCTTCGAGCTGGGCTTCCAGCGACAGCGGCACGTGCACGGCCATCTGGTCACCGTCGAAGTCGGCGTTGAACGCCGCGCAAACCAGCGGGTGCAGCTGGATGGCCTTGCCTTCGATCAGGACCGGTTCGAACGCCTGGATGCCCAAACGGTGCAGCGTGGGCGCACGGTTCAGCATGACCGGGTGTTCGCGGATGACTTCTTCCAGGATGTCCCAGACCACCGGCTCCTGGCTTTCCACCAGCTTCTTGGCGGCCTTGATGGTCGTGGCCAGGCCCATCATCTCCAGGCGATTGAAGATGAACGGCTTGAACAGTTCCAGGGCCATCAGCTTGGGCAGGCCGCACTGATGCAGCTTGAGCTGCGGACCCACCACGATGACCGAACGGCCCGAGTAGTCGACGCGCTTGCCCAGCAGGTTCTGACGGAAACGACCGCTCTTGCCCTTGATCATGTCGGCCAGGGACTTGAGCTGGCGCTTGTTGGCGCCCGTCATGGCCTTGCCACGGCGGCCGTTGTCCAGCAACGAGTCGACGGCTTCCTGCAGCATGCGCTTTTCGTTGCGCAGGATGATTTCAGGGGCCTTCAGCTCCAGCAGGCGCTTCAGACGGTTGTTGCGGTTGATGACGCGGCGGTACAGGTCGTTCAGGTCGGAGGTCGCGAAGCGGCCGCCGTCCAGCGGCACCAGCGGACGCAGGTCCGGCGGCAGCACGGGCAGCACTTCCATGACCATCCACTCGGCCTTGATGCCGGACTTCTGGAAGCCTTCCAGCACCTTCAGGCGCTTGGAGATCTTCTTGATCTTGGCTTCCGAGCTGGTGGCCTTCAGTTCGCCGCGCAGCGTTTCCACTTCGCGGTCGATGTCGATGGTGCGCAGCAGTTCGCGCACGGCTTCGGCGCCCATCAGCGCGCGGAAGTCGTCACCGTATTCCTCGGTCTTGGCGAGGAAGTCGTCGTCGGACATGATCTGACCGCGCTTGAGCGGGGTCATGCCGGGTTCGATCACGCACCAGGCTTCGAAGTACAGCACGCGTTCGATGTCGCGCAGGGTCATGTCGAGCACCATGCCCAGACGCGAGGGCAGGCTCTTCAGGAACCAGATGTGCGCGACCGGGCTGGCCAGTTCGATGTGGCCCATGCGCTCGCGGCGCACCTTGGCGACGGTCACTTCAACGCCGCACTTCTCGCAGATCACGCCGCGGTGCTTCAGGCGCTTGTACTTGCCGCACAAGCACTCGTAGTCCTTGATCGGGCCGAAGATCTTCGAGCAGAACAGACCGTCGCGCTCGGGCTTGAAGGTGCGGTAGTTGATCGTCTCGGGCTTGCGGACTTCGCCGTAGGACCACGAACGGATCTTCTCCGGCGAGGCGATGCCGATCTTGATGGCATCGAATTGCTCGTCTTGCGAGACTTGCTTAAAGAGGTCGAGTAGCGCTTTCATTAGTTACGCTCCAAATCCATGTCCAGGGCCAACGAGCGGATTTCCTTGACCAGCACGTTGAACGATTCCGGCATGCCGGCGTCGATGACGTGATCGCCCTTGACGATGTTTTCGTATACCTTGGTGCGGCCGGTGATGTCGTCGGACTTCACCGTCAGCATTTCCTGCAGGGTGTAGGACGCGCCGTACGCTTCCAGCGCCCACACTTCCATTTCCCCGAAACGCTGGCCGCCGAACTGCGCCTTGCCGCCCAGAGGCTGCTGCGTGACCAGCGAGTACGGACCCGTGGAACGCGCGTGCATTTTGTCGTCGACCAAGTGGTGCAGCTTCAGGTAGTGCATGTAGCCGACGGTCACCGGGCGCTCGAATTTCTCGCCGGTGCGGCCGTCGAACAGCCAGGCCTGCGTGCGCGACGGGGTCAGCTGCATGCGCTTGGCGACGTCGTCCGGATAGGCCAGCTCGAGCATCGTCGTGATTTCCTCTTCGGTCGCGCCGTCGAACACGGGCGTCGCGAACGGCACGCCGTTCTTGAGGTTCTGCGCCATTTCCATGACTTCGTCGTCGGTCAGCTCGTCGATGCGCGCGCCCGAACCGGTCGTGTTGTAGACCTTGTCCAGGTAGGCGCGGACGTTCTTGACCTGCGCGGTGCGCTCGTCGCGCAGCATGTCGGCGATGCGATGGCCCACGCCCTTGGCGGCCCAGCCCAAGTGCACTTCCAGCACCTGGCCCACGTTCATCCGCGAGGGCACGCCCAGCGGGTTCAGAACGATGTCGGCGGGGGTGCCGTCAGCCATGTGCGGCATGTCCTCGACCGGGGTGATGCGCGAGACCACGCCCTTGTTGCCGTGACGGCCGGCCATCTTGTCGCCAGGCTGCAGGCGGCGCTTCACGGCCAGGTAGACCTTGATCATCTTGAGCACGCCCGGGGGCAGCTCGTCGCCTTGCGTCAGCTTCTTGCGCTTTTCTTCGAAAGCCAGGTCGAACTGGTGGCGCTTCTGCTCCAGCGATTCCTTGGCCTGCTCCAGCACGACGGCGTGCGGCTCGTCGGCCAGGCGGATGTCGAACCACTGCCAGCGGTCCAGATCAGCCAGGTAGGCCTTGGTGATCGTGGCGCCCTTGGCCAGCTTGCGCGGGCCGCCGTTGACGGTCTTGCCGACCAGCAGCTTCTCGATACGGTCGAACTGGTCGTTCTCGACGATGCGCAGCTGGTCGTTCAGGTCCTGGCGGTAGCGGCGCAGTTCATCGTCGATGATGGACTGGGCGCGCTTGTCGCGCACGATGCCTTCGCGGGTGAACACCTGCACGTCGATGACGGTGCCGGTCATGCCCGAGGGCACGCGCAGCGAGGTGTCCTTAACGTCGGACGCCTTTTCACCGAAGATGGCGCGCAGCAGCTTTTCTTCCGGCGTCAGCTGGGTCTCGCCCTTGGGCGTGACCTTGCCGACCAGCACGTCGTCGGCGCTGACTTCGGCGCCGATGTAGCAGATGCCCGAATCGTCCAGGCGGTTCAGCTGGGTTTCGGCCAGGTTGCTGATGTCGCGCGTGATTTCTTCCGGTCCGAGCTTGGTGTCACGGGCGACGACCGTCAGTTCCTCGATGTGCACCGAGGTGTAGCGGTCATCGGCCACGACCTTTTCCGAGATCAGGATCGAGTCTTCGAAGTTGTAGCCGTTCCAGGGCATGAACGCGATCAGCATGTTCTGGCCCAGGGCGAGTTCGCCCAGGTCCGTCGACGCGCCGTCGGCCAGCACGTCACCCTTGGCGACGCGATCGCCGCGCTTGACGATGGGACGCTGGTTGATGTTCGTGTTCTGGTTGGAACGCGTGTACTTGATCAGGTTGTAGATGTCCACGCCGACTTCGCCGGCCACGTTTTCATCGTCGTTCACGCGGATAACCACGCGTTCGGCGTCGACATGGTCGACCAGACCGCCACGCAGCGCCTGCACGGTGGTGCCCGAGTCAACGGCCACGGTGCGCTCGATGCCCGTACCCACGACCGGCTTTTCCGGACGCAGGCAAGGCACGGCCTGACGTTGCATGTTGGCGCCCATCAGCGCGCGGTTCGCGTCGTCGTGCTCCAGGAACGGAATCAGCGAGGCCGCGACCGACACGATCTGCGACGGGGCCACGTCCATGTAGTGCACGTTGGCCGGCGCGGTCAGCATGGTTTCGCCCGCTTCGCGGCAGGCCACCAGGTCGTCGACGAAACGGCCGTCTTCGTCCAGCGCGGCGTTGGCCTGCGCGATGACGTAGTGGCTTTCCTCGATGGCCGACAGGTAGTCGATCTGGTCGCTGACCTTGCCGTCGATGATCTTGCGGTAAGGCGTTTCCAGGAAGCCGTACTCGTTCAGGCGAGCGTACAGCGCCATGGAGTTGATCAGGCCGATGTTCGGGCCTTCCGGCGTTTCGATCGGGCAGACGCGGCCGTAGTGGGTCGGGTGCACGTCGCGGACTTCGAAGCCGGCGCGCTCGCGGGTCAGACCGCCCGGGCCCAGTGCGGAAACGCGACGCTTGTGCGTGATTTCCGACAGCGGGTTGGTCTGGTCCATGAACTGCGACAGCTGGCTCGAACCGAAGAACTCCTTGATGGCGGCCGAAATCGGCTTGGAGTTGATCAGGTCGTGCGGCATCAGGTTTTCGGTCTCGGCCTGGCCCAGACGTTCCTTGACGGCGCGCTCGACGCGCACCAGGCCGGCGCGGAACTGGTTCTCGGCCAGTTCGCCCACGCAGCGCACGCGGCGGTTGCCCAGGTGATCGATGTCATCGATCTGGCCACGGCCGTTACGCAGCTCGACCAGCACCTTGATGGTTTCAAGGATGTCTTCGTTGGTCAGCGTCATCGGACCGGTGATGTCCTCGCCACGGCCCAGACGGCTGTTGACCTTCATGCGGCCGACGCGCGACAGGTCGTACGTCTCTTCGCTGTAGAACAGGCGCTGGAATAGGGCCTCGACGGCTTCCTCGGTGGGCGGCTCGCCGGGGCGCATCATGCGGTAGATCGCCACGCGCGCGGCCATCTGGTCGGCGGTTTCGTCGGTGCGCAGGGTCTGCGAGATGTAGGGACCGCGGTCCAGGTCGTTCGTGTAGAGCGTCTGGATGTCGTGCACGTTGGCGGCGCGCAGGGCGGCCAGCACGCTTTCCGTGATCTCGTCGTTGGCGTTGGCGATGACCTCGCCGGTGTCCGCGTCAACGATGTTCTTGGCCAGCACGCGGCCGTACAGGAACTCTTCAGGCACCGAGATGCGCTGGATGCCGCCGGCAGCCAGATCGCGCAGGTGCTTGGTGTTGATGCGCTTGTCCTTTTCGACGATGACCTTGCCGGAGCGGTCCGAGATGTCGAAACGGGCCATTTCGCCCTTCCAGCGCTCGGGCACGAATTCCATCATCGCGCCTTCGCTCTTCAGCTCGAAATTATCGAAGTCGAAGAAGTTGGCCAGGATGGTTTCCGGCGTCATGCCGATGGCCTTGCACAGGATCGTGACGGGCATCTTGCGGCGACGGTCGACGCGGAAGAACAGCACGTCCTTCGGGTCGAATTCAAAGTCCAGCCACGAACCGCGGTAAGGAATCACGCGGGCCGAGAACAGGAGCTTGCCGGAGCTGTGGGTCTTGCCGCGGTCGTGCTCGAAGAACACGCCGGGCGAGCGGTGCAGCTGCGACACGATGACGCGCTCGGTGCCGTTGATGACGAAGGAACCGGTGCCGGTCATGAGCGGAATCTCGCCCATGTAGACTTCCTGTTCCTTGACTTCCTTGACCGTGGGCTTGCTGACCTCGCGGTCGAGCAGCACCAGGCGCACCTTCGCGCGCAGGGGCGACGCATAGGTCAGGCCACGTTGCTGACATTCCTTGACATCGAACACCGGTTCGCCGAGCACATAGCTCACGAACTCCAAGCGCGCCATACCGTTGTGACTAACGATCGGGAAAATCGACGTGAACGCCGCCTGCAAACCGTCGGCTACGCGTTCGGACGGGGCGGTATCCGCCTGCAGGAAAGTTAGGTAGGATTGAAGCTGAGTCGCCAGCAGGAAAGGAACGTTTTGAACGTCTTCACGCTTGGCGAAGCTTTTGCGGATGCGCTTTTTTTCGGTGTACGAGTAAGGCATGAGCACTCCGACTCGAGGTTGCATGGGCCGTCAACCACGGCCCCAGGTGATACGACTCCAGGAAACCCCACTGCGAAGGGCCTGCCCCCAGTAGGGGTTTCCTGGAAACGCAAAAGCCCGGGGACTGCGAACTGCGCTGTCCCCGGGCAGATGACGCAAGGTCTTACTTGACTTCGACCTTGGCGCCAGCTTCTTCCAGCTTCTTCTTGGCGGCTTCGGCGTCAGCCTTGGCAACGCCTTCCTTGACGGGCTTCGGAGCGCCGTCGACCAGGTCCTTGGCTTCCTTCAGACCCAGGCCGGTCAGCTCGCGCACGGCCTTGATGACGCTCACCTTGTTGGCGCCGGCTTCAGCCAGCACAACGGTGAACTCGGTCTGCTCTTCAGCAGCGGCGGCGGCGCCACCAGCGGCCGGGGCGGCCACGGCCACAGCGGCGGCAGCAGCCGACACGCCGAACTTCTCTTCCATTTCCTTGATCAGCTCGGACAGTTCGAGCACGGTCATGCCAGCGATGGCGTCAAGGATTTCAGCTTTGTTAAGTGCCATTTTTCAGAACTCCAGATATTGGGTAATGCCAGGGTTTGGGTGTCGCTCGGTCGTTCAGCGAATTCCGGAAAGGACGGGCAATTAAGCCGCGGCCTTCTGGTCGCGCACGGCGGCGAGGCCACGGGCGAACTTGGTCGGAACTTCGTTGAGCGTACGCACGAATTGCGCGATGGGGGCTTGCATGGTGCCCAGCAGCTTCGACAGCAACTCTTCGCGCGAGGGCATGGTGGCCAGGGCCTTCACGCCTTCTTGGTTCAGCAAGTTGTTGGGCAGAGCGCCCGCCTTGATGACCAGCTTGTCGTTGCTTTTCGCGAAACCTGCGAGGACCTTGGCCGCCGTAACCGGGTCGGCGCTGATGCCATAGATCAGCGGACCGGTCAGTTGTTCGGACAACGGCTCGAAAGCCGTGCCGGCAACAGCACGACGGGCCAGCGAGTTCTTCAGAACACGCAGATACACGCCCGATTCACGCGCAGTTTTGCGCAGTACGGTGACAGAGGCGACGTCCAGACCACGGTACTCGGCGATAACGATCGATTGGGCCTTGGCGACTTCCGCCGAGACTTCCTCGATCACCACCGCTTTCTCTTGACGATTGAGACTCACGGTTTGAACACTCCATCAAAAGACGCTTGGGGCAGATGCCTTGCACGTCAACCGAATGCGGCGCCTGGTCGAGTTCTTCGAATAAAGAAATCTTCCTGGGGACGCCGTCTACGCTGGATCCGGACTAGGCAAGCTCCGGGATTAAGCGGGGAGGCGGGTTGGAGGGCCCTTGCGGACTATCCGGTTCACCACCCTGCTCCAGCGGTCTTTGACAGCAGCATCCGGAAGGATCCGGATGCGGCCCAAAGTACGTTACAGCCGTCGGCTTAGGCCGACAGCGAGGCGATTTCCACGCGCGCACCGCCGCCCATCGTGGACGAGACGGCCAGCTTGCGCAGGTAAATGCCCTTGGCAGCTGCGGGACGAGCCTTTTGCAGGGCGTCGACCAGAGCGGCCAGGTTGGTTTGCAGCTGATCCACGTTGAACGACGCGCGGCCGATCGTGGCGTGGATGATGCCGGCCTTGTCGGTGCGGTACTGCACCTGGCCAGCCTTGGCGTTCTTGACGGCGGTGGCGACGTCCGGGGTCACGGTGCCGACCTTCGGGTTCGGCATCAGGCCGCGCGGGCCCAGGATCTGACCCAGGGCGCCGACGACACGCATCGTGTCGGGCGAGGCGATGACCACGTCGAAGTCCATTTGACCGGCCTTGATCTGGTCGGCCAGGTCGTCCAGACCGACGATGTCGGCGCCAGCGGCCTTGGCGGCTTCAGCCTTGTCGCCTTGGGCGAACACGGCGACGCGGACCGACTTGCCGGTGCCGGCGGGCAGCACGACCGAACCGCGAACCAGTTGGTCCGACTTCTTCGGGTCGATGCCGAGCTGCACGGCCACGTCAATCGATTCATTGAACTTGGCGACAGCGGTTTCCTTGACCAGGGCCAGGGCTTCGGCGACCGGGTACAGCTTGCTGCGGTCGATCTTCTGAGCGATAGCGGCGGCGCGCTTGGACAGTTTTGCCATGATTAGATCCCCTCAACCGTGATGCCCATGCTGCGGGCGCTGCCAGCGATCGTGCGGACGGCGGCATCCAGATCGGCGGCGGTCAGGTCCGGACCCTTGGCCTTGGCGATTTCTTCAGCCTGGGCGCGGGTCAGCGTGCCGACCTTGTCGGTATGCGGCTTGGACGAGCCCTTTTGCACGCCGGCGGCCTTCTTGATGAGGACCGTCGCAGGCGGGGTCTTCATGATGAAGGTGAAGCTCTTGTCCGCGAAGGCGGTGATCACCACGGGGATCGGCAGACCCGGCTCCATGCCTTGGGTCTTGGCGTTGAACGCCTTGCAGAATTCCATGATGTTCAGGCCACGCTGACCCAGGGCCGGGCCAATCGGGGGGGAGGGGTTAGCCTTACCAGCCGGCACTTGCAGCTTGATAAAGCCGACGATCTTCTTCGCCATGCTTATGCTCCTTGCGGGTTATATCGCCCCGGACCAGACGGACCGAGGCTCCCCGGGGGTTGATGTCAGGTCTTTTCGACCTGGCTGAAATCGAGTTCGACGGGCGTGGCGCGACCAAAAATGGTGACCGACACGCGCACCTTGCTCTTTTCGTAGTTGACTTCTTCGACGTTGCCGTTGAAGTCCGCAAACGGACCTTCCTTGACCCGAACCATCTCGCCCACCTCGAAGAGGATCTTGGGACGCGGTTTCTCGACGCCCTCTTCCATCTGGGAGAGGATCTTTTCGACTTCCTTCTCGGAAATCGGGGTCGGACGATTGCCCGAGCCACCCAAAAAGCCGGTGACGCGGTTCGTATTCTTGACCAGGTGCCACGTTTCGTCGGTCAGGTCCATTTCAACCAGGACATAACCGGGGAAAATGCGGCGCTCGGTGATCGACTTCTGACCACCCTTGACCTCGACGACTTCCTCGGAGGGCACAAGGATACGGCCGAAAGACGTCTGCAGGCCCGCGCGCTCGATGCGCTCGTTCAGGGCCTTGTGCACACTCTTTTCCATGCCAGAGTACACATGGACGACATACCAACGCTTACTCATTCGCCGTCCTTATTTCCAGCCCAGCAACAGGCCGTAGAGAATCCATTCGATGCCCTTGTCGAGCACCCACATGAAAATGCCCATGATCGCCACGAACGCGAAAACGATGCCCGTCATCTGGGTCGTTTCCTTGCGGGTGGGCCAGGACACGCGCTTGACTTCGTTGTAGGACTCGCTGGCGAAGCTCAAGGTGCGGCGGCCCGGCTCGCTGAACCAGGCGATCGCGAAAGCGATCACGAGGCTGCCGACGAACACGCCGATACGTGCAGGCATGGGTTGCGCGCTGAGCACGGAGAACCCGACGATGCCAGCAATAACGACAAGAACCGCCAGCCCGAGCTTGACCCGGTCGGCGGTACTGGTAACAGTTTCAACGCTGGTATTAGACATATTGCGACGCGAGCCGCCTGAATGCGTAACTCGCGATGATCTCCCGCGGGTTTATCCTGGCGGTGGCAGGGGCAGTAGGAATCGAACCTACAACCTTCGGTTTTGGAGACCGACGCTCTGCCAATTGAGCTATACCCCTAAAACACTACTCGTGCTCGGCACTGCTTCGCACAGCTAGCGGTGGCGCTGTTGGCACTACATTGGCGCTACGACTGAACTACTACTGATCACTTTCTGATCAGACCCCGCTTGTTTTGCTGTGCTTTCGCACAGTTGACTTGCGGAACCCGAAATCATACTACTTTTACAGCAAAAAGGGTAGAGGGGCTTGAAAAGCCTCTCCACCCTTTCTGGAATTACTTCAGGATCTTGGCGACGACGCCGGCGCCGACGGTACGACCGCCTTCACGGATGGCGAAGCGCAGGCCTTCTTCCATGGCGATGGGGGCCAGCAGCTTGACGGTCATCGTCACGTTGTCGCCCGGCAGAACCATTTCCTTGTCGGCCGGCAGGTCGATCGTACCGGTCACGTCCGTCGTGCGGAAGTAGAACTGGGGACGATAGCCGTTGAAGAACGGGGTGTGGCGGCCGCCTTCTTCCTTGGACAGGATGTACACCTCGGACGTGAAGTCCGTGTGCGGGGTGATCGAGCCCGGCTTGGCCAGAACCTGGCCGCGCTGGACGTCTTCACGCTTGGTGCCGCGCAGCAGGATGCCCACGTTGTCGCCGGCTTGACCTTGGTCCAGCAGCTTGCGGAACATTTCCACGCCCGTGCAGGTCGTCTTGACCGTCGGGGTGATACCGACGATTTCGATTTCCTCGCCGACCTTGATGATGCCGCGTTCGATACGGCCGGTCACCACGGTGCCGCGACCCGAGATCGAGAACACGTCTTCCACCGGCATCAGGAACGCGCCGTCAACGGCACGCTCAGGCGTCGGGATGTAGGTGTCCAGGGCTTGGGCCAGGGCCAGGATGGCCTGCTCGCCCAGCTCGCCCTTGTCGCCTTCCAGCGCCAGCTTGGCCGAACCCTTGACGATCGGGGTGTCGTCGCCCGGGAAGTCGTACTTGGACAGCAGTTCACGAACTTCCATTTCCACCAGCTCGAGCAGCTCGGCGTCGTCGACCATGTCAGCCTTGTTCAGGAAGACGATGATGTACGGCACGCCGACCTGGCGCGACAGCAGGATGTGCTCGCGGGTCTGCGGCATCGGGCCGTCAGCGGCCGACACGACCAGGATCGCGCCGTCCATCTGGGCGGCGCCCGTGATCATGTTCTTGACGTAGTCGGCGTGGCCCGGGCAGTCAACGTGCGCGTAGTGACGCGATTCCGTTTCGTACTCGACGTGCGCGGTGTTGATGGTGATGCCGCGTGCCTTTTCTTCAGGAGCTGCATCGATCTGGTCGTAGCCCTTGGCTTCGCCGCCGAACTTGGTCGACAGAACCGTCGTGATGGCTGCCGTCAACGTCGTTTTGCCGTGGTCAACGTGACCAATCGTACCCACGTTCACGTGCGGCTTGGTACGTTCAAACTTGCCTTTTGCCATGGCTGACTCCTGACCTGGATTGCGCTTCTGACTGAAGAAAAGAAGTTGTGGTGCCCATGACGCGGATCGAACGCGTGACCTCTCCCTTACCAAGGGAGTGCTCTACCACTGAGCCACATGGGCGTATAAATCTTGGAGCGGGTGAAGGGAATCGAACCCTCGTCGTAAGCTTGGAAGGCTTCTGCTCTACCATTGAGCTACACCCGCGGCTACCCTTTCACCTTCTCGTACTTCCCAACACCTTCAAATCCAGACCCCTGAAGCCTTACGGCCTTCGTTGCAAAGGCCGCCCAGCTCCCTGGGCTTGCATTTTAAAATCCAGGCCGCTGATGCTCTAGCCGCGCCTGGATTTAGGTATAGGGTCTCTGGTGGAGGAGGTTGGATTCGAACCAACGTAGGCGCAAGGCCAACAGATTTACAGTCTGCCCCCTTTAACCACTCGGGCACCCCTCCAGCGGAGAACTTGAGATTATGAACACTTTCGAATCCGGTGTCAAACGCCGGGATCGAAAAATTCCAATTTCCAGTCCTGCCTCCGCCGCGTTTCCGCGCAGAGGGGGCGAAGCTTACAGGTTTCTGCGAAACGCTGCACGGAAAAGTTGCACCCTCCGGGCCCGGGGACTGCGGGCACGGAGGGCGGGTTGATTCGTCTGCCGGACCAGGCTGCCCCCCTTCCCGGCCAAACAAGCCGCACCCGAACCGCCGCGTTTCGCCCTGCCTCTGCTCACAACCCTTTCAGCACCCTGCCCTCTTGCGCCCGCCCCAACAAGGGACGCTGCAGATAGACAGAACCGCCTTCCCGCTTTCACCCATCCACCAACAGATGCGCAACGGACGACGGTCACACCCTCCCCCGCCCGCGTGCCGACCGATCACAAGCGCGGCAATGCACCAGACCCCCCCCACCCTCATGCGCTCCCCGGCCGAAGAAATGGCGCAATTCTCGCAATCCGAGCGCATCAAGCCAAACCCGTCATCTTCTTACGATACTCCGCCCCGCCCAAATTTATGAGCCTTTACTCGCTTATATGAATAAGCAAGCTTTAGCTCATGAATTTTCATATGCAAATCTTTACTCGCAAAATATCCGACGCTTTGCTCGTAAAACCTCAATGCATGAAGTGAAGCGATTGCTCGCATTCAACGCGAGACCGCGGCGCTCGAATCGCTGCCGTTCCTGATTCGTTTCAAGCCAGGTGCGCCAACGCGCGCATGGCCTGCTGATGCAGCTGCGGCGTCGCGGCGGCAATCACGCGGCCGTCAGAATCCAGGCCTGGCGGCTGGCCGGCCCAATCCGTGATGACGCCGCCCGCGCCTTCGATCACCGGTATCAAAGCCATATAGTCATAGGGCTGCAATCCCGCCTCGACCACCAGGTCGACATGACCGCTGGCGAGCAAGCCATAGCTGTAGCAATCGCCGCCATAGCGACGCATGCGCGTCGAACGCGCCAGGGCGTCGAATGCGGCCAGTTCGGCGGTATTGAAGATATCGGGCGAAGTCGCATACAGAATGGCCTGGTCCAGGCTTGCACAGCGGCTGGCCGAACAAAGCTGTCCGTTCAGGGTCGACACGCCCCCCTGCGTACCAATCCAGCGCTCGTCCAGCATCGGCACATCGATCAAGCCCAGCACCGGCTTGCCCCGGTACAGCAACGCCAGCAAGGTGCCCCAAAGGGGATTGCCGGAAATGAAGGCGCGCGTGCCGTCGATGGGGTCCAGCGACCACACGAATTCCGCCTCGGCCTGCTGCACGCCATACTCTTCGCCAAAAATGCCGTGCTCGGGATACTGCTGCGAAATAGCCGCCCGCAACGCGGCTTCGACTTCGCGGTCGGCCTGGGTGACCGGGCTCTCGTCGGCCTTGGTGTCGATGGACAAGGGATGCCGGAACCACTGCCGCGACAAGGGCCGAACCCGGTCCGCCAGGGTCTGGGCAAATGCGGCGTAGGCGGCCAACTGCTGTGCCGCGAGCGGCGTCGAGGTATGCATAGCTGTACTCCAAAACAGGGCAGGCCCGGATACTTGGACCCGTCAGGCAAGCGCCGCGCACTGGCTCGAACGCCTGCCTGCTGTTCGTTGACGCAAAAGCGCCTGTTCCGTTGCAGGCAAACAGATCCCGGCTGGACGTTTTGCCACAAATTTGCAAATATACCTATAAATGCAACCCGGATTCTGACATCTGGATGGCAGCCCGCGATAAAGCGAATTCTTGGCCATTCCGGGCGCGCGGCATCGCTCCATGATGCCGCGAATGGGCCACGCCGACGACGCGCCTCGCGCCTGCGGCGGTTTCAAGATCAGGGCTGTCTGACCCCATGCGATCCGACCCGTTTCCGAACAACCCTGTGGACAAGTCTGTGGGCAATTTCTTGCGCAGCTTTTGTTGGCCCGCCTCCCGACTTGAATCCGCCATTGCCGCGGCGGGCGCTTGCCGTTCCGTATCCGGACGAATTCCCCGTCCCGGGGACCTGCGTGGCAAGCCCGGGCCGTATCATGCCAACTGCGCCGGGACGGCTAGGCATGAATCGGTCGTCCCGGGCGTCCGGCGTGCAACGCGCCGGCTATAGATAGGAAGCATCCGTTATGTGGCAAGAAGAGCGGTATCAGCGAATCCGCGCGCTGCTGTCTACATTGCAGCAAGTCTCGACCGACCGCATCGTCGGCGAATTGGGGGTCTCCCGGGAAACCGTCAGGCGCGACCTGCTCGAACTGGAAGCGTTGGGAGAACTGCGCCGTGTGCATGGCGGCGCGGTGCCGGTGCACAGCGAGCCGCCCATCGCCGAACGCGTGCATACCCGCGTGAAGTACAAGCGCGCCATCGCGCGCCTTGCCGCCAGCCTGACCGCCAGCGGCCAGACCCTGTTCCTGGATGCCGGCAGCACCACCAGCGTGCTGGCCGACGAACTAGCCAGGCAGAGCGGGCTGACCATCATCACCAATTCCTTCGACGTGGCAAGGAAAATCGGCGCCGCGGGCAACGGCGCCAATGAAGTGCTCATGCTGGGCGGAACGGTGGGCGGCCCCGTCTGCGCCACCGCCGGCGGCGTCACCGTGGCCGAGATCCACCGCTATCGCGCGGACCTGGCGCTGCTGTCACCGGTGGGTGTGGATGCCGAATGCGGCGCCACCAGCTACGACCTGCGCGAAGCCGACGTGGCGCGGGCCATGGCCGACAACGCCAGGCAGCGGGTACTGCTGGCCGACTTCAGCAAGATCGGCGTATGCAGCCGCATGTCGTACTGCGCCGCGAACCGCATCGACCACCTCGTCACCAACGCGTCGGCGCAAGCCTTACCCGCCTATGCGGCGCTGGAATCCGTGGTGGGCGCGGTGTCGATTGCCTGACTGCGCCGTGCGCTCAGATCGAGCGCATGGCGTGCGGGCTCTTCAATAGCGTTCGAAGCAATGCTGCAGCGCCGCCGGATCACGCGTGGCGGACAGGCCCAGCATCAACAGGATGCGTGCCTTCTGCGGGCTCAGGTCTGCCGCCGCGATGAAGCCCAGCGCGGCGTCATCGAGTTCGACGTCGCGCGCGACCAAGCCGCTGCCGGTGCGGCTGGAGCGAGCCACGGCCACGCCTGCGGCGGCGGCGCGCGTCAGGGCGGCGATGGCCGCGTCGGTCGCATTGCCATCCCCGACGCCAGCCAGCACGATGCCTTGGCACACGGACGCCATGAAATCAATCACGTCGGCCTGCAGGTCCGCGTGCGCGTACACGATGCCCACGCGGGGCCAGCCCGACTTTTCCAACAATGCGAGTGAAAACTCGCTTTGCGTGGAATGCGTGGTGGCATTGCGCGAATAGAACTTCGGCACACCGCCGTGCATGACACCGGCACGGCCGCGATTGGGCGAGCTGAACGCGCACAGGCCGGCGCTGGCGATCTTCTGCACCTCGCGCGCGTAGTGGATGTCCTCGTTCATCACCACCAGCGGCCCGCGGCCGCGGGCCTCGGCATGGCGCGCCAGCGCCACCGCGTTGTACAGATTGGCGGGACCTTCGGCGCCCAGCGCGGTGGCCGGTCGCATCGCGCCAACCAGCACGACAGGCTTGTCGTGGCACACCACCAGGCTCAGGAAATACGCGGTCTCTTCCAGCGTGTCCGTGCCGTGGGTAATGACGATGCCGGCCACGGATGCGTCCTGGCACAAGGCATCCACGCGCGCGGCCAGCGCGCGCCAGACGTCATGCGTCATGTTCTGGCTGCCGACGTTGGCCACCTGCTCGGCGCGAATGCGGGCAATGCCCGCCAGCTGCGGCACGGCGGCCAACAGATCGTCCACCGAGAAGGAGCCGGCCTTGTAGCCGGCCGAGGTCGCGTCGGCCTGGGCGCCGGCGATGGTGCCGCCGGTCGCCAGCACCGCCACCACGGGCAGCGCGTCAGGCATCGACCACTCCGGACAGGCCCTGGCGTTCAAGCAAGGAATTCAGGTGTTCCCAGCCGTGGAAGTCGATCACGATCTGGCCCTTGTCCTTGGCGCCGACCTTGAGCGCGACGCGCGTGCCCAGGTGATCGGACAAGGCTTCCTCCAGGCGCGTCAGATCGCGCGACACGCCATTGGCCTTTTTGCGCGGCGCCGATGCCGACTCGGCATCCTTGGCGGTCTTGGCGACCAGCTTCTCGGCCTCGCGCACCGACAGGCGGCGGGCGATGATCTGATTAGCCAGCTGGATCTGCGTGGCCGCGTCCACGGCCAGCAGCGCGCGCGCATGGCCCATGTCCACATCGCCGGCCAGCAGCATGGTCTGCACCGGCGCGGCCAGGTTCAACAGGCGCAGCAGATTGCTGGTCGCCGAGCGCGAACGGCCGATGGCCTGGGCCGCCTGTTCGTGCGTCAGGCCGAACTCGTCGAGCAGGCGGCGCACGCCATGCGCTTCTTCAAGCGGGTTCAGGTCCTCGCGCTGGATGTTCTCGATCAGCGCCATGACGGCGGCGTGCTCGTCGGCCACTTCACGCACCAGCACCGGCACTTCCTTCAGGCCGGCCAGCTGTGCCGCGCGGAATCGCCGCTCGCCGGCGATGATTTCGTACTGTCCGGGTTCTTCGCCCAGTTCGCGCACAAGAATGGGTTGCATGATGCCTTGCGTGCGGATCGATTCGGCCAGTTCGCCCAAGGCGCCCTCGTCCATGCGCGTGCGCGGCTGGTATTTGCCGGCGCGCATCTTGGAGACGGGCAAGGTGGACGGCGGACCCTCGGGCTTGGCCTGCGCCTTGCCGATATTCTCGATGGCGGGCGCGTCAGCGCCCAGCAGGGCATCCAGTCCGCGACCCAAACCCTTGGGTTTCTTGGTGGCCATAGTTAAATCCTCTTTCCTTCTGTTTTTGTATCCCGAGCCGGGCTCAGGCGGCCGCCTGCTCGGCGGGCAGGCGGTACCAATACGCGTAACAGTCTTTGAAACCGTAGCGGGCGTACAAGGCGCGTGCGGCGGCATTGTCCGGCTCCACCTGCAAATAGGCGGTTGCCGCGCCGTCGGCCGCGCCTGCGGCCAACAAATATTCCACCAGCGCGCCGGCATGGCCTTTGCGCCGTTCATCGGGATGCGTAACGATATCGAACAGGCCCAGCAAGTCGCCATCGCGCACGGCCAATCCCGCAGCCACGCAACGGCCGTCGCCGGCATGCGCCAGCACCGGCGAGATATCCACAGCCAACCCCGCCAGGCGTGCGCGATGTTCCTCGACATGCTGCGGCAAGGCGCCGCGCATGCGTCCAACTTCATCGGCAAAGCGGACCGGATCCACCATTGCGAACGTCAGCCCGGCAGGTGCGGCCTGCGGCCGAGGCGCCAATGGCGCGGACATGACGCGGGTTTCTTCGATCAGTGCATAGCCGCGCGCGGCCAGTTCGTCGTCCAGGGAAAAATCCGGTCCGATGGACGTCAGGCGGAACAGCATCGGCAGGCCACGGCGCGCGTACAACGAAGAACAATACGCCAGCCGCTCATCGAGCGGACGTGTGGATAACCCCAGCACATTGATGCTGCGCACCCGCTTGGCCGCTGACGGCGCAAGACGCACCAGCCAGCCGTCGTGGAGCAGCTGCGCGGAGACGGCCGTGGCGTTCAGCGCGGCCTCTTCCAGCCGCACGCGCAGGCGGTCGCGCGCATCGTCCGAGGGACGCGCGGCAGGCGCTGCGGTGGGGCGGGAAAAGAGCGTTGCTGCGGACATGGTGGCTGCGGCGTCAGTTGAGTTCCTTGACGCGCTCGATCATTTCGGCGCCGAACGAGATATAGGCCTGCGCGCCGCGCGAGCCGCGGTCGTACACCACGCCAGGCATGCCATAGCTGGGCGCTTCGGCCAGGCGCACGTTGCGCGGCACCACGGTCTTGAAGACCTTGTCGCCGAAGTGCGATTCCAGCTGCGCGGACACCTGCTGCTGCAGCGTCATGCGCGGATCGAACATCACGCGCAGCAAACCGATCACGCGCAGGTCGTCGTTGATGTTCCGGTGCACGCGCTTGATGGTGTTGACCAGGTCGGACAGACCTTCGAGCGCGAAGTACTCGCACTGCATGGGAATGATGACGCCGTGCGCCGCGGCCAGGCCGTTGAGCGTGAGCAGCGACAGCGTGGGCGGGCAATCGATCAGCACGAAGTCGTACTCGTGCTTGACGGAATCGATGGCGGCCTTGAGCTGACGCTCGCGCTCGTCCATCTGCACCAGGTCGATTTCCGCGCCCGACAGCTCGCGGTTGGCCGGCAGCACGTCATAGCCGCCCGACTCGGAGCGCACGCGCGCCTGCGCGATGGTGGCCTCTCCGATCAGCACTTGATAGAGATTGGACGCCAGCGAGTTCTTGTCGATGCCGCTGCCCATCGTGGCATTGCCTTGCGGATCCAGGTCCACCAGCAGCACGCGTTGCTTGTGCGTGGCAAGGCCGGCCGCCAGGTTGATGGCGGTCGTCGTCTTGCCCACACCGCCCTTCTGGTTGGCAATGCAGAAAACGCGAGCGGTTTCGCTGGGGGGAATGTTATTCATAGGGTTCCTTGACTGCGGCGCATCCAGATCAGGCAGCGTTCTGCTTGCAGCTCCGGCACGTGGAGCGGCTGTATGTGGTCGACTTGCCATGTCCCGCGCGCGTGCAACGCCTGGATTTCATCGTCGGGGACCTTGCCCTTCATCGCAACGAGGGTACCATCGTTGCGCACATGGCGACCCGCGAGTTCGGCAAAATCATCCAATGATGCGAAGGCGCGCGACGTCACAATATTGCACTCGCCCGGCTCCAGCGTTTCGATGCGGGCGTGGCGGGCCTGCAGATTGGGCAAGGCCAGCGCGCCGCTCATCTGGCGCACGAATGCGGTTTTCTTTTCGACGGCGTCGATGCAGGTCACGGACCAATGCGGCCGCATGATGGCCAGCACCACGCCGGGCAAGCCACCGCCCGAACCCACGTCATAGATCCTGGCAGGCGCCTCGCCCAGCGCGGCGCTCAGCGGCGCCACGACGGACAGGCTGTCGAACAGATGCTGGATCAGCATCTGCTGCGGATCGCGGATGGCGGTGAGGTTGTAGGTACGGTTCCAGCGCTGCATCTGCGCCAGATAGCCGAGCAGCTTGTCCACAGCTTGCGCGTCGACCGGCAGGCCGAGTTGCGCGCATGCCTGGGACAAGCGGCCGGCCATGTCGGCGCCGGCCGCTTGCGCTTGTGACGTCATGCCGCGGCCTCCTCGGGGCCCGCCTCGGACGAGGCATCGCGGCTCAGCTTGCGCGTGCCATAGTGCAGGCGCTTGAGATGGATCATCAGCAGCGAGATCGCCGCCGGGGTCACGCCGGAAATGCGGGCCGCCTGGCCAATGGTTTCGGGCCGGTGCGTCTTGAGCTTCTGGCGCACTTCGAACGACAGGCTGGTCACGGCGTCGTAGTCGACGTCGGCGGGAATGGGCTGCAGCTCGTGCGAAATCTGCTTCTGCACTTCGTCCTGCTGGCGGGCGATGTAGCCGGCGTACTTCACCTGGATCTCGACCTGCTCGGCCAGCACCTCGTCGGCAACCACGCCGGGACCGGCGAGCAGCGAGCCATCCAGGTTGCGGGCGGCCATCAGCGATTCATAGGAAACGCCCGGCCGTTTCAGCAGGTCAGCTAGTGAGTACTCACGTTCTATCGCCTTCCCCAGCAGCGGTTCCGCGACTTCGGCGGGCAACACGCGCGGGTTGACCCAGGACGATTTCAAGCGCTCGACTTCGGCGGCAACCGCATCGCGCTTGCGATTGAACGCATCCCAGCGCGCATCGTCAACGATACCGAGGCGGCGACCGATTTCGGTCAGACGCAGGTCAGCATTGTCCTCGCGCAGGCTGAGACGATACTCGGCGCGCGAGGTGAACATGCGATAGGGCTCGGTCACGCCGCGCGTGACCAGGTCGTCGACCAGCACACCCAGATAGGCTTCGTCGCGGCGCGGCGTCCATTGATCGCGGTCCAGCGACTTGAGCGCGGCATTCACGCCAGCCAGCAAGCCCTGGGCCGCGGCCTCTTCGTAACCCGTGGTGCCATTGATCTGGCCGGCGAAGTACAGACCTTCGATCGCCTTGGTTTCCAACGTGCTCTTCAATCCACGTGGATCAAAATAGTCATATTCGATGGCATAACCGGGACGCAGGATATGGGCGTTCTCCAGGCCAGGCAACGAATGGATCAGGTCCAGCTGCACATCGAACGGCAGGCTGGTGGAAACGCCATTGGGATACACCTCATGCGTGTCCAGCCCTTCCGGCTCCAGGAATACCTGGTGCGACTCCTTGTCGGCGAAGCGGTGGATCTTGTCTTCGATTGACGGACAGTAGCGCGGGCCCACACCTTCGATCACGCCGCTGTACATCGGCGAACGATCCAGCCCGCCGCGAATGATGTCGTGCGTGCGGGCATTGGTGTGCGTGATCCAGCAAGGCAGCTGCCGAGGATGCATGGCCACATTGCCCATGTACGAGAACACGGGAATCGGATCCAGATCGCCCGGCTGCTCTTCCAGGATCGAGTAGTTAATCGTGCGGCCGTCGATACGGGGCGGCGTTCCGGTCTTGAGGCGGCCTTGCGGAAGCTTCAGTTCCTTCAGGCGCTGCCCCAGGGAAATCGCCGGTGGATCTCCGGCACGACCGCCGGAATAGTTCTGCAGGCCCACGTGGATCAGTCCGTTCAGGAACGTCCCTGCGGTCAGAACTACCGTCTTGGCGCGAAACTTCAGACCCACCTGGGTTACGGCGCCCACGACGCGGTCGCCCTCCACCATCAAATCCTCGACTGCCTGCTGGAATAGCCAGAGATTCGACTGATTTTCCAGGCGACCACGGATCGCCTTGCGGTACAGCACGCGATCAGCCTGGGCACGCGTCGCCCGCACCGCCGGCCCCTTGGAGCCGTTCAGAATACGGAACTGAATGCCAGCCTCGTCCGTCGCCAAGGCCATGGCGCCACCCAGCGCATCGACCTCTTTGACAAGATGTCCCTTGCCGATCCCACCGATGGAGGGATTGCAAGACATTTGGCCTAGGGTCTCGATGTTGTGGGTCAGCAGCAGCGTCTGTGCGCCGGTGCGCGCAGCCGCCAGCGCCGCCTCGGTGCCGGCGTGACCGCCACCGACAACGATGACATCGAATTCGCGGGGGTAATCCATGATGGGGGGAGAAGATAAGAGAGCGTTCGGTGCTCATTATAGATGTAGGGGGGGCATGTTTCACGTGAAACATGCTTTACTGCGGCTGGATTGGCCGTCACACCGGTAAGACGTGAGGAAAACGCGACGGGGATACAGGCATCCCAGCCTGAATATGTCGGCATCTGCCCAAGTCTCATGTTTCACGTGGAACACATGATGGCCTTGTTGATATCCGTAGATGGGTATCCACCAGACCGATGTGGGCTTCATGAGAGTCAGCAATGGGCACGCTATCGCGTTGACTCTGAACAACGGGGATGTCCATGCTCAGATTCCAATGTTTCACGTGGAACATACGCCTATCTGCCATCGACATTAAATACGGACCGGCGCATCCCTACCGCACCAGATAGCACTACTCTGCCATTGTTGTTTCACGTGAAACATCATTCGAATGATGCAACGTTCATGTTCGGCGGTGCGGATTTCAATGTTCCACGTGGAACATTTAATGCTCCGTTTTCCTGTGTAGGGTGCAAGGGCTGGAATTTGCTTCATGTTTCACGTGGAACAACCGCCCTTGGACTGCGCTGGAGATTGTCCAAGGCTCGTGATGTTCCACGTGAAACCAAGATCCCTAGTTCCTTTTAATGCTGCACCCACATCGCCCCGAGCAATCCTTGTTCCCGTTTCACGTGAAACATCTGATGAAAATCACGATTTTCTAGCCCTACCCATCCCCTACCCCCAAAACAATTGGTCCTTCTTTGAACACAACGACCACGCACCATCGATTCTCTCGATCATCTTCATCACGCTAAGCAGACCGATCCATCAGTCCATACTCCGATTCCGACTACGACAGATAAGGGCTTACCAATGTCCGAGTCTGGTTCATACCCAGATCGCTGACCGGCAAAGGCCGACCGCTCGTGATATGCCTTATCCACAGCACCAGCGTATTTCCGAAGATCAGCGCCAGCCGTACCCATTTTCATGTGAAACCACACAGCTTCCTTTCTCCAACACGCACGTGAGAACAAGAGCAAACCAACAACAACGCTGAATATCTGAGTTCACCTTATCCACATGAAATCCTCATCCCAGATTAGCCAGGCCTGTGGGCAAAAAAGTGGACAACCCGAACCTAGGACCCAGGCCGCCCACTCGGCCCATAAATCCATGAGCCATGCTAGGTAGGCAATCTGCCTGTTGCTGATTCGCCTGCCACGACAAAATAGGCTTTCGAATCAATGGATACGCCGATTGCCCAAGCACGAGCAAGGCGGCAGAACATTGTGGATAAGCTGCGGTCTATGGCTGCGACAGGCAAGATTGCACGCGCCCGAATTTTGTGGACAACTCCTACAACTATCGTCAGCAGGAACTGGCTGATGAATTTGCTGTCCAACCGCACCTTCCGCTCGTCAGGCCGATCCACGACTTTTCCACAAAGTTGTAATTGCACGTCAGACACTCAGCCACCACATCCCGCTCGCGCACTCAATCCCTGGCCGCACAATTCATATAGCCCAGCCGGATACGGCCGCCCTCATCCTTTTGGATGATCCACGGGAAAACGCTGTGGACAACATCTCTAGCCGCGTTTGATCTATTTTTTTGGCGGCAATACCCACGCGTGTCTGTCCCGGCCAAAGCCCGCTCAACGCTACCAGGGTGTTACGGCATCCTGGCTTTCCGCTGCACTGAAGCAGTCGCGCAAACCGGAATCAATAGCCGCTCGCTGGCCGATATCCCCATTTCTATCCACAGACTGGATACCCCACTTTGGCGTAAACCAAGGGGGATTCTGTGCATAACCAAGATGGGGATATCTTTGTGAACAACCGTCTGTCAGACCATCAAAAACTGCCCCAACAGAGCGCCAGAGCGCGTCGGCCAGCTTGCGGCCAATACGCCGTCGAAGCACTGAATAATCGGTAAGAGCCCGAATTTCCTGGGGAAAAAGCAGGTATCCCCCTGCGTGGAAGACGATATGGCAAGCTTCATGAGAAACATGAACCCGGCAGACACGCGATTCAAACAAATACCCAAAATTGTGCAAAACCGCGCCGCCGAATACCTATTGATCCAAGATTGCCCACAAAACCAAGACCGGTCCGGGAAAATTATCCACAAACTTATCCAAAGGACTCACATTAAGTTAGTATTCACTAACATTATGCTCGGCAAGCCCGAAAATACTGGTCGCGCGAGATCAACATCGATAAGGGCAGGCCCAAATGAAACAACGCCCCAGACCGCAAGGTCTTGGGGCGTTGTAGCCAGGATTCAACCTGGCTGACGGGAAATTGGGATTTCCCGATTTAGAGCGGGCGAATTTCGGCCGCTTGAGGTCCTTTCGGACCATCCTTGACTTCGAATTCGACTTCCTGACCTTCGTTCAGGCTACGGTAACCGCGGCCTTGGATGGCGGAAAAGTGTGCGAAAACATCGGTGCCGCCAGCGTCCGGCGTGATGAAGCCGTAACCCTTGTCAGCATTGAACCACTTGACTTTGCCCTTCTGAGCCATTTTCCTAGCGTCCTGTAATTAACGAGATTGCAATGAATCAAGGACGCCGTGACAACTGAACGACCGGTAGGGATACCTGCGTTGCTGCTGCGTTCACGTTCGTCAAACGACGACAGAACGCGATCGCGCGCTGCTTGAATCAACTGCGGAACCAGCATACCCACCACACATTACCGAGTCATATAGTTGTTTACCCGAATGTCGCATTTTTCAGACTCGTCGGACGTCTTCGGGTAATACCGTTATGCGGAATCCCGCTGCCTGCGCGCCAGAAAGTTGTACATCGGTCCGGTCACCAGCACCACGAACACCATGCGCGTCACATGGAACGCCGTCACCACCGGAACCCCCAGTTGCAGCACCTTTGCCGTGATCGCCATCTCGGCGATTCCGCCCGGCGTCGTACCCAGTATCAACGTGGGCACCGGCGCGGCGGACCATAGCGACAGCAATGCGCCCAGCCCGAACGCCAGCGCCAATGCGATCACCGTGAACACGGCCACGGCCGCGATGAAACGCGGCGCGGCGCGAAAGAAGTCCGGACGATAGCGGTCCCCCAGGGACCAGCCAATGAACAGCTGCCCGATCTTCGGCACATAGTCGGGCAGCGCCGACAATTCGATGCCGGACAGGGTCAGCGTCATCGCCACCGACATCGATCCCAGCACCCAGGGATTGGGTAGCCTCAGCCTCATGAACAGCAGCCCGCCCATGCAGGTCAACGCCACCAGCGCCGCCAGCCCGGGCCAATGCACCACGCGCGGCCCCGGCACGGTCGGATCCAACCCCGCCACGCCCCACCCCTGAAAGATGAAGGGCACCGTCACCACAACCAGCAGCACGCGCACGCTGTGCGCCGTGGCCACGCGATCGATGCGCGCGCCGTAGCGCTCTGCCAGGTTCGCCATTTCGCTGGCGCCGCCGATCGCCGACGAGAACCAGGCCGTCTTGAAATCCGCGTCCGTATATCGGCGCAAAATCGCTGTACCAATGAAGGACAGTCCCAGCGCGAACAACATGCCCGCGATGATAGGCCCCGCGTTGTTGCCGATATGCTCGACGACCTGCGGTGTGAAGTACAAGCCCAGCGATGTGCCAATGACCCACTGCCCGGCATTGCGCGCCGGCCGTGGACAGGCTGTGCGCAAGCCCGCGATGCGCGTGGCCGCCGTGACCAGCAGCGCGCCCAGCATCCATGGCAAGGGCATGTGGGCCCATACCGCCACCAGCGCTCCGGCCAACGCAAGCACCAGGCCTGCCGCTACCCGCCACCCCACTTTGCCGCCCTTCATCCCGTCCACGCATATGCTCATCGGAAAACCAGATTATGAGTTAGTGGGATACTTACGGAAACTCTCATCGCCCTATCGCGTCCACTATTGCGTCAACCATGATCCGATCCAAACTGCCCGACGTCGGCACCACCATCTTCACCGTGATGAGCCGGTTGGCCATCGAGCACAAGGCCATCAACCTCGGCCAGGGCTTTCCCGATTTCGATCCCGACCCGGCGCTGTGCGCGTTGGTATCCAAGGCCATGGCCGACGGCCACAATCAATACCCCTACATGCCCGGCGTCGCGCCGCTGCGTGAAGCCATCGCCGCCAAGGCGCGCGAGCTGTACAGCCACGCCTACGATCCCGAGACCGAGATCACCGTCACCAGCGGCGCCACCGAGGCGCTGATGGCCACCGTGCTGGCCGCCGTCGGCAGCGGCGACGAGGTCGTCGTCATCGAGCCCTGCTACGACTCGTACCTGCCCGCGATCCGCCTGGCCGGTGGCACCGCCGTGCCCGTGCCGCTACGCGCACCCACGGCCGACGATCCCTACTACCGCATCGACTGGCAGCGCGTGCGCGACGCCATCACGCCCAAGACGCGCCTGCTGATGCTGAACTTCCCGCACAACCCCACCGGCGCCGTGCTCGACGACGGCGACCTGGACGCGCTGGAAGCCATCGTGCGCGACACCGGCGTGCTGCTGCTGTCGGACGAGGTCTACGAACATATCGTGTTCGACGGCAAGCCCCATGCCAGCGTCGCGCGCCGTCCCCTGCTGGCCGACCATGCCTTCGTCATCTCGTCCTTCGGCAAGACCTATCACACCACCGGCTGGAAGATCGGCTACTGCTGCGCGCCGCGCCAGCTCAGCGCCGAACTGCGCAAGGTGCACCAGTTCATGGTGTTCACCGTGCCGTCACCCATGCAGTACGCGCTGGCAGAATTCATGCTCGATCCCAAGCCTTACCTGGACCTGCCGGCCTTCTACCAGGCCAAGCGCGACCGCCTGTCCGAAGGCCTGGCCAAGACGCGCTTCCGCCCCCTGCCCAGCCCCGGCACGTTCTTCCTGCTGGCCGACTACAGCGATATCTCCAAGCAGGCCGAAGCCGACTTCGCGCGCGACCTGACCGTGAACCACGGCGTCACCGTGATTCCCGTGTCGGCCTTCTACCGCCAACCCGACGCGCCGGAATCCAATCACCGCATCGTGCGCTTCTGCTTCGCCAAGAAGGACGCGACGCTGGATGCCGCGCTGGAGCGGCTTGCCTCGGTGTAGTCAAAACGCTGCAGCAGCCTGAAAGAGCGCGCCAAATGGCGCGCTCTTTTCATTTTCACCAATACGAGCAAATACTCGCTATTAAGGTTTCGCAAGCAAACCCAGCGAGAATTCGCGCATAAAAAAAGGGCGCCGCAAGGCGCCCTGTCCAAGAACCGGCAGAGGCACCCCGCGGCGCCGCGCCTGCCGGTGCGCGGCCCACTGCGGCGTCCGGTCATGCCGGCCCGACGGCAACCTTCTTCTGCGCGCGCAGGCGGCGCATGAGCTGCGGCACCACAACCACGGCGCCGGCTGCCACCCACAAGCTGATGGCGACCGGGCTATGAAACAGCACCGACACATTGCCATCGGTGATGGACAAGGCGCGCCGCAGGTTCTGTTCCATCATGTTGCCCAGCACCACGCCCAGCACCAGCGGCGCCATCGGCAGGCCGAACTTGCGCAGGAAGTAGCCCAGCGTGCCGATACCGGCCACCAGCAACAGGTCGAACGTGCCCGCGTTGATCGCATACACGCCGATGTAGCTGATGCAGAGAATGCCCGGCACCATCAGCCAACCCGGCACCGACAGCACCTTGGAGAACAGCCGCACCATCGGCACGTTCATGATGAACAGCAGCACGTTGGCCACGAACAGCGAGGCGATCAGGCCCCAGACCAGCTCGGGCTTGGAATCGAACAGCACAGGCCCCGGCGTGATGTTGTAGAGCGTCAGCGCTCCCATCATCACAGCCGTCGTGCCCGAGCCCGGCACGCCCAGCGTCAGCATCGGCACGAAGGAACCCACCGCCGAAGCCGTGGCCGCCGCCTCGGGCGCGACCAGGCCGCGCATGTCGCCCTTGCCGAACTTGGCGTCCGGATCCTTGCCTTCGATGATGCGCTTTTCCTGCGAATAGGCTACAGCCGCGGCCACGCTGGCGCCCGCCCCCGGCAGCACGCCCACGCCGAAGCCGACGAAGGCGCTGCGCACCACGCTCCACCACGTGAACGCCAGCTCTTTCAGATTGAACAGCTTGCGGCCGCTGGGCTTGACCTCGACGCTGTGCCCGGCCATGACCTTCTCCAGCATTTCCAGCATCTCGCTGACCGCGAACAGGGCGATCACCACCACCACGAACTCGATGCCGTCGGACAGGTGCACCAGATCGAAGGTATAGCGGTATACGCCCGAATTCGCGTCCACGCCGACCACCGAAATCGACAACCCGATCATCGCCGCCAGCACGCCCTTGACGGGCTGCTTGCCCAGCAGGCTGGTCAGGCAGCAGAACGCAAAGATCATCAATACGAAGTATTCAGCCGGACCGAAGGCCAGCGCCCATTTGGCCAGCAGCGGCGCGAGCAGGATGATGCCCACCACCGACACGATGGCGCCGAAGAACGCCGACCAGGCCGACAGCGACAGCGCCACGTTGGCCAGGCCCTGGCGCGCCAGCGGATAGCCGTCCAGCGTGGTCATGATGGCGCTGGCTTCGCCCGGCACGTTCAGCAGGATGGACGTGATGCGCCCGCCGTACTCGGCGCCCACGTATACGGCCGCCAGCAGGATCAGCGCCGTTTCGGGCGGCAGGTTCATGGCGAAGGCGATGGGAATCAACATCGCCACGCCGTTGATCGGGCCCAGTCCCGGCAACACGCCCACCAGCGTGCCGAAGAACGAGCCGATGGCCGCGACCAGCAGGTTGGTCAGCGAGAACGCGACGCCAAAGCCGATGGAAAGATGATCGAGGATGCCGCTCATATCAGGTTCTCCAGCAGTCCGCCGGGCAGGACCACGTCCAGCACCTTGTCGAATAACACGAAAAAGAAGACGCTCATGACCACGCCCCCGATGGCGCACTTGCCCCAGCCGCCGCCGAACAGCCGGCCCACCGCCACCGTCATCAACGCGGTCGCGACGATGAAGCCCAGCCACTGGAACAGGAAGGCGTAGCCCGCGCAGAACAGCACCATCAGCGCGATGCGCCCGTTGGCGCCGGGCGCGTTGGCCTGCACCGGGTTGCCGCCCTTGATGGCCAGCCGCAGGCCGCACAGGCCGATGATCAGCGCCAGCAGCAGCGGGAAGGCACGCGGGCCGACGGGCTCGTAGGCGAACGGCGCCTCGATGTCCCATCCCGCCCAGGTCATGAAGGCCGCCAGCGCAAGCGCCGCGATGCCCAGGGTTCGATCGTTCATGGTGATGTCTTTCCGTGATGACCGGAACGCGGCGTAGCCTCGTCCCGCCGCCCGCGAATGAACCGCGGGCGGGCTGCCACGCAGCGCTCGGGTTGGGATGAAGGCCGGCGGCCTAGATCACTTCTTGACCAGGCCGAAACTCTCGGCCAGTTCGCCGTACTGCTTCACCTGCTGCTTCACGTAGGCGTCCAGCTCGGCGCCGGTCTTGCTGAAGGGAAACAGGCCCTGCTGCTCGCGCAGCTTGGCGAATTCCGGCGTGCCGGTGGCCTTGTTGAACGCCTGGACCCAGAACTCATAGTCGCTGTCGGACACCTTCGGCCCCACGTAGAAGCCGCGGATGATGGGCCAGACGATGTCATAGCCCTGCTCGCGCGCGGTGGGCACGGTGTTCAGCTTGCCCGGCAGGCGCTGGTCATTGAACACGGCCAGCACGCGGATGGGAGCGCCGCCCTCGAGCATGGTGAAGGCTTCGGCCGCGTCGCCCATGTAGGCCTGGATATGGCCCCCGCGCAATGCGGTCACGGCCTCGCCGCCGCCTTCGAAGGCCACGAAGCGCATCTTCTTGAAGTCCACGCCCGCCGCCTTGGCGGTCAGCGCGGCCTTCATCCAATCCTGGCTGCCGACGGTGCCGCCGGCGCCCAGCACGATCTTGGTCGGATCCTGCTTGAAGGCCTCCATCAGGCCCTTCAGGTCGGTGTACGGCGAATCGTTGCGCACCACGGCCACGCCGTAGTCGGTGCCGATGCCGGCCAGCCAGCGCACGTTGTCGACGTTGTACTTGCCGAACTTGCCCTGCGCCAGATTCAGCAGCGAACCGCCGGAGAAAGCCACGATGGTGCCCGGCTCGTTCGGATGCTGGGCCACGATGTTGTTGTAGGCCACGGCGCCGATGCCGCCCGGCATGTAGACGATGCGCATGGCGGTCTTGAGCGCCCCGCTCTGCTTCAGGCCCTCGGTGGCCAGGCGGCAGGTCAGGTCGAAGCCGCCGCCGGGCTGGGCGGGGGCGATGCACTCCGGACGGCGGGGTTCGGCGGCGGCCTGGGCGGTGCCCAGCGACAGGGTCAGGGCGCCCACCGCCGTGGCGGCGGCCAGGCGCAGCTTCAAACTGGTCTGCATTGTTGCGTCTCCGAAATTTATAGGTCTGGGTCCCATGCCCGCCTTGCAGGCCGTCCCATGCGCGGCTCTGCTGGCCCCGCGGACGCAACCGTACAAAATCGAACCTTTCCAACACCTTTCAAATTCTGTGATTTTCGTGACGCAGCGCAGCATCCGCGGTGTTTTCCAGGGTAAACACCAGCGCCGCGCGCAAGCCGGGCTGCGGCGTCCGGTTCTCTAGGACCAGCTTCGCGCCCAGGATCTCGGCGATGGTGCCGACGATGGCCAGGCCCAGGCCGGCGCCCGGCTTGTTCCTGCCCGCCGCTCCCCGGCGGAAACGCACGCAGGCGCGGGCGATGTCCTCGGCCGACATGCCCGGGCCGCTGTCCTCCACCACCAGCCAGGCCGTCCCGTCCCCGACCTGCACCCGGACCGTCAGATCCCCGCCCTGCGGGCTGTAACGGATGGCGTTGTCCACCAGGTTGCTGACCGCCTCCCGCAGCAGCCAGTCGGCCGCCGGCACCTTGACCGGTCCGGACGGCGTGTCCATGCCCACGTCCAGCTGGCGGGTACGGGCCGCCGGCAGCAGGGCGCGGATGACGGCGTCCGCCGTGTCGACCAGGTCGACCGGCTCGGGCGCGAACCCGCCTTCGGCCAGGGAGGCGTCTTTAGCGCGCGCCAGGGCCAGCATCTGATTGGTGGTACGCACGGCCCTGTCCAAGCCTTCCTGCATCGCCAGAAGGGCTGTACGGACCTCCTGGGGGTCTGTTTCGCGCAAGGCATAGGCCGTCTGGGTCCGCAAAACCGACAAAGGCGTGCGCAATTGGTGCGAGGCGTCGTCCAGGAACTGGCTTTGCACCCTCGCCTGAGCCGCAAAACGGGCCATGTGGAGGTTTATGGCGCTGACCAGGGGTAGGACCTCACCTGGCATGTCCGATGCGTCTACGGGGCTTAAATCGTCCGAGGACCGCTTTTCCACATCCTGGCGCAGCCGTTCCAGGGGCCTCAGGGCCATGAAAACCCCCAGGATGACCACCAGGACGCTTATGACGATCACCGCCAGGTCGCGTTCCACCGAGCGCAACAGCACCCGGTGCAGAAATTCCTGGCGGGTGCCCAGGCCTTCCGCGACCTGCACGATTATACGTCCCCCTTTATTCGCGTACAGCGGCGGATCCATCGGACGGGCCAGCGCCGCGACTCGCACCGGCGTGCCCAGGTAGTCGGCATAGAAAAACTGCGGCTCGCCAGATTCCAGCGGCCGGTCGGGCATGGGCAGGTCCGGATGACCGATCTCGGCCAGCCCGTCCTCGGTGGCCACCCGGTAGAACACGCTGCCATTGGCCGTCAGCTCGAAGAATTCCAGCATCAGGTATGGCTGCTCCATGGCTAATCCACCGCTGGCTGTGGATATGTTGTGGTCGATCGCGCGCAGCGCGCCGGCGAGTGAGCGATCATAGGCCATGTCGACCTGGTTGCGCAGCTGGTGGTTCGACAGCCACAGCGCGGCGATCATCACCAGGACCAGCGTCGGAATCAGCCACCAGAGCAACTGCGTTTTCAGCGTCCGGGGGCGCCTGCCCTGTGCCGGCAGGCTGTTTTTCGCGCCGATTTTTTCCGTACTACGGGTTGTCAACAGCGTTCTCCAGGCAGTAGCCCATGCCGCGCATGGTCACGATCTGCACATCGGTATCCGCTAATTTCTTGCGCAAGCGGTGGACCAGCACCTCGATCGCTTCCAGGTTGATGTCCGCATCGTCGGTCAGGATCCGGTCCAGGATCTGTTGCTTGTTGATTGGTTCGCCACTTTTCTGGATCAGCGTGCGCAGCACCGCGTGTTCACGTGGGGATAACTGCAGGGGCTGTCCGTGGACCGTGAATTTCTGTGTCGCGGTATCGAAAACCAGGTTTCCCAGGATGTGCCGCGGACGTTCTCGCCCTCGGCTGCGCCGGATCAGCGCGATCAAACGCGCTTCCAACTCTTCCACAACAAAGGGTTTTGGCAGGAAATCATCGGCGCCTTCATGCAGCGTGCCGATTTTTTCGGCGAGTGAGTCGCGCGCAGTGAGGACCAGCACCGGCGTTCGATCGTCGCGCGCGCGCATCCTGGCCAGCAAGGAATGGCCATCCATGCCCGGCAATCCCAGGTCGAGCACGACCGCGTCAAATTCTTCCATTGCCAAACGCCGTTCGGCAACCAGCCCGTCATCTGCCCATTCCACAACGAAACCCGCGTGACGGGCCAGGCTGCGTGCCAACCAGCGGGCAAGTTCAGCTTCGTCTTCTATCAGAAGGATGCGCATGGACGAAGTCCGGGGGGGCGTGGCTGGGAGGTGAGAGGGAGCATGTTTGTCTTTTCCCTGTAGTTCTCTTTATATAAAGACTAATGATTAATAAGGCCTGTGGATAACTACCTTAACCTTGGAAACCTGTTTTTTTTCATAGCCTTGCGACGGTTTTTGGCTGTGCAAGAACTCTGTGTGGGAAAAAAGTCGAAGTTGGACAAGATTTGGCGACCCCGCCAAAACCCCCGCTTGTTCAACTTGCCTCCACAACATGTGCACAACAGCGCGCCCCAGTAGTTATCCACAGGCTGATTCTTGCCGGACAGGCTCCGGATCGCCATTTTTACCCCTGAAAAACCCGCTTTGCCCATCCTGTTTTTCACCCCCTGGGAGCCTCCAGAAAGCCCTGTGAGGCACGTTCGCGGGCAGGCATTCCAGGCCCCATGCGCGCGTTCGGTTGACGGTCCGCTGAACAAAAAGTGAGCAGCTGCCGCCGTAGAATTCCGGCCATGGCAAAAGAAATTCGAATCGGAAAATTCCGCTGGGCCGGGGCGTTGCGTGGCCAATTGGTGGCCGAAAACCTGCCCTACACCTTGTTCACAGCCGCCTTGATGGGACTGCTGGGCGCGCTGGCCACCGTGGTGTTCCGCGAGCTGCTTTCCTGGATACAGGTGGTGCTGGGCGGAGAGGACACGCCGCATGGCATGGTCCATCTGGCGCGCGGCCTGGAGTCCTGGCAGCGGCTGCTGTTGCCGGCGGCCGGTGGCGCGTTGGCCGGCCTGGTTCTGCAACTGGCCTCGCGCTGGCTGCCCAGACGCGGCGCGGCCGATTACATGGAAGCCATCGCCGTCGGGCGCGGGGTGATCGGCTTTCGCCAGACCCTGGCGCGCAGCGTGTCCTCGCTGCTTTCCATCGGATCCGGCGCTTCCATCGGGCGCGAAGGGCCGATGGTGCAGCTGGCCGCGATGCTGTCCTCATTGAGCGGCCGCTTTCTGGTCCTGCCGCCACGGCAATTGCGCCTGCTGGTGGCATGCGGCGCGACGGCGGGCATCACCGCCGCGTACAACGCGCCCATCGCCGGCGCCCTGTTCATTTCCGAGATTGTCTATGGCGTGATTTCCTCGGCCACGCTGGTGCCGCTGGTGGTGGCCTCGGTCGTGGCCAATATCGTGACGCGGCAGATCCTGCACTACGACGCGGTATTCCACATGCCGCCCTTCGACTTCGTGTCCGGCTGGGAAGTGGCCAGCTATCTGGGACTGGGCCTGTTGGCCGGCTTGCTGGCGCCGCAGTTCCTGCGCCTGCTCGACCTGTCGCGCGCCGGCTTTGGCCGCCTGCCCGCGCCGTTGTGGACCCGCATGGCGCTGGGCGGCCTGATCGTCGGCGCGTTGTCGCTGTACAAGCCCGAGGTCTGGGGCAATGGCTACAGCGTGGTCAACAGCATGCTGCATACGCAGTGGGCCTGGTCGGCGGTCGCCGCCATCCTGCTGCTGAAGATCATCGCCACGGCCGCCAGCGCCGGTTCGGGCGCGGTCGGCGGCGTGTTCACGCCTACCCTGTTCGTCGGCGCGGCGCTGGGTTCGCTTTATGGCATGGGCCTGCAGGCCCTGCTGCCGCCGGGCGCGGTGTCCACGCCCGCCAGTTATGCCGTGGTCGGCATGGGGGCGATGCTGGCCGCCACGACCTATGCGCCGCTCATGTCCATCCTGATGATTTTCGAGATGACGCTGAGCTATGAGGTGATGCTGCCGCTGATGCTGGCCTGCATCACGGGGTATGCCCTGGCGCAGCGGATACGGCCGGCATCCGTGTATGCGAAGTCGCTGGCGAGCAACCGGTTGGCGCGTGCAAGATTCGGCGGGGGCCGGGATGTGAGTGGGCGATCTTCCTGAGTGGCATGCTCTTTAAATATGAGCTATTGCTCATAATCAAGCCTGGCCTACCCGCTGCGCCGTATAGGCATGCCGGAAATACTCGCGCACCGCCCGCATCGCCGGCGATATCTCCGCGCCCTTGCGCCAGGCCAGTCCCACGTTCATGGGCGGAATCGGATCCTTGAGCTGGATCGTCTCGATGCGCCGCCCTTCCAGCGACCAGGGCCGGTAAACCATGTCCGACAGCACCGCCACGCCGCTGCCGTTGGCCACCATGCTGCGCACGGCCTCGACCGACGAGGTGCGCAGCCGCACGTCCGGCTTGAACGGCGTTTCGTTCCAGTAGCGCAGTGCTGTATAGGCCGCTTCGTCCACCGTCAACATGATGAAAGGCTCGCGCGCCACGTCTTCCAGCGTGACGGTATCGCGCTCCAGCAAGGGATGCCGGGCCGGCAGCCATAGCCGCCGGGGCGAACCGAAGAAATGCTCGACCGCCAGGTCCGGGTTGGCCACATTGGACGTCAGCAGCACCGCCATGTCGTAGCGGTTGGCGATCAAGCCTTCCTCGATGGCGCTGCGGTTCAGCTCGTGCAGCTGGATGTCCAGCTGCGGATACTGCTGCGACAGCCGCTGCAGGTGATACGGCAGAAAATAACCGATGACGGTATAGGACGCGGCCAACAGCAGGCGGCCCGACACATCCTCGGCCGCGCTGGGCATGCGCAGCGCCTCGTCGACCGAGGACAGGATGTTGTACGCATGATTGAGAAAGCCGCGGCCGCTGTGCGTCAGCGTCACGCCGTGGGCGCCGCGTTCGAACAGCGCCGCGCCCACGGTTTCCTCCAGCTCGCGGATGGCGCTGGTGACGGCGGACTGGGAGATCGCCAGCTGGATCGCCGCTTGCGAAATCTGGCCCAGTTCGGCCGCGGCGACGAAGTACTTGAGCTGGCGCAGCGTGATCGACATGGCGGGTGTTATCTGAATATTCGATATCAAGCACGCAGAATATCTATTAATCCTGGTGGGAACCAGAAATCAAAACCTGGGGATTTCCCTTGGTTTTTATAGTGAAAGTTCAAATCTGTCCGCTTCGGCGCAACTGCGTAATATCTGAATTTCAGATACTGAACGATCAATAAAAAGAACTTTTTATCCCCGTCCGCCTTGGCTACTGTTCACGTCAAGCGCCGCGCCACACGCGGCCCGCAACAAGACGGAGACATCCCACAATGCGCAAGCGGAGCATCGACCTGAATTCCGACATGGGCGAAGGATTCGGCCCATGGACCATCGGAGACGGCGTGGACGACGCCATCATGCCGCTGATCAGCTCGGCCAACATCGCCACCGGCTTTCATGCCGGCGATCCCAACATCATGAACCGCACCGTGCTGCTGGCGCGCGAGCATGGCGTCTGCATCGGCGCCCATCCCGGTTTTCGCGACCTGGTCGGCTTCGGCCGCCGCGATCTGCGCGAAAGCGCCGACGCCCTGGTCCACGACATCGTCTATCAGCTGGGGGCGTTGCGCGAATTCGCCCGCCTGCACGGGCTGCGGCTGCAGCACGTGAAACCGCATGGCGCGCTGTACATGCTGGCCGCGCGCGACGAGGCGCTGTCGCGCCGGCTGGTCGAGACGCTGCGTGAACTGGAGCCGACGCTGGCCCTGTACTGCATGGAAAACTCGGTGACCTGCCGCATCGCGCGCGAACTGAGCCAGCCCGTGGTGCGCGAGTTCTATGCCGATCGCGACTACGACGCCAGCGGCTCCATCGTCTTCACCCGCCGCCCACAGCCGCTGGACCCGGACAAGGTCGCCGCCAAGGTGCTGCGCGCCTGCGTCGACGGCAAGGTCCGCACCGTCGACGGCCAGGACATCGCCATCGATTTCGATTCCGTGTGCATCCACAGCGATACGCCGGGCGCGCTGGCGCTGGTGCGCGCCACGCGCGCGGCGCTGGACGGGGCCGGCATCCATGTCGCGCCGCCCAGCATCACCGGACCCTGAACCCGCGCGCGCTTGCAACCCATACGAACATTCCAAGGAGAAAACCATGTCGTCACAGGAAATCCCCAGCCCCTTGCCCGGCACGTTCTATCGCCGGCCCAGCCCCGACGCGCCGCCGTTCGTCGAGCCCGGCGCGACGGTCGCGGCGGGCGACGTGATCGGCATCGTCGAGGTGATGAAGCAGTTCAACCAGGTGGAAACGCCGGTCGCCGGCGTGGTCGAGGCTTTCCTGGCCGAAGACGGCGACCCGGTGGATATCGGCCAGCCGCTGTTGCGCATCAAGGAGTGAGCGTTCCATGTCCGTGATTGACTCTTCCTACCGCCCGCGCCGCATTCACAAGCTGCTGGTGGCCAACCGAGGCGAGATCGCTTTGCGCGTGATTCGCGCCGCCCGCGAACTCGGCATGCGCAGCGTGGCGGTCTATAGCGACGCGGACCGCGACGCGCTGGCCACGCGCATGGCGGACGAGGCCGTGCACATCGGCCCGGCCCACGCCACGCGCAGCTACCTGAACGTGGACGCCGTGTTGAAGGCCGCGCGCGAAACCGGCGTCCAGGCCGTGCATCCCGGCTACGGCTTTCTTTCGGAGAACGCCGCCTTCGCGCAGGCCGTCAGCGACGCGGGCCTGATCTTCGTCGGCCCGGATGCGGAGACCATACGGAAAATGGGCGACAAGGCCGCCGCGCGCGCCTGCGCCCTGGCGGCCGGCGTGCCGACCGTGCCCGGCAGCGCAGGCGTGGTGTCCTCGCTCGATGAAGCGCTGACGCATGCGGGCGGCATGGGCTATCCCCTGATGATCAAGGCGGCGGCCGGCGGCGGCGGGCGCGGCATCCGCGTGGTGCAGGACGAGGCCGAGCTGCGCGCTCAGATGCCGCAGGCCCAGGCCGAGGCGCAGGCGGCGTTCGGCTATGGCGGCGTCTACCTGGAACGCTACCTGCCGCGCGCGCGGCACATCGAAGTGCAGGTGCTGGGCGACGGCAAGAACGCCATCCATCTTTATGAACGCGAATGCTCGTTGCAGCGGCGTCGCCAGAAGGTATTCGAGGAAGCGCCCTCGCCCGCGCTGGACGCCGCCACGCGCCAGCGCCTGTGCGAATCGGCCGCGCAGCTGGCGCGCTCGGTGGGCTATCGCGGCGCCGGCACGCTGGAGTTCCTGTACGACGACAGCCGTGGCGCGCAGGATTTCTATTTCATCGAGATGAACACGCGCATCCAGGTCGAGCATCCCATCACCGAGGCCGTGACTGGCGTGGACCTGGTGCGCGAGATGCTGCGCATCGCCGATGGCGAGCCGCTACGCTGGCGCCAGCAGGATATCTCGCTGCGCGGCGCGGCCATCGAATGCCGGCTGAACGCGGAAGACCCGCAGCGCAATTTCGCGCCCAGCCCGGGCCGCGTCGATCAGCTGCGCTGGCCGGGCGGGCCGGGCGTGCGCGTGGATTCCATGCTGTATCCGGGCTGCACGGTATCGCCCTACTACGATTCGCTGCTGGCCAAGCTCATTGTCTGGGACGAAGACCGTGGCGCGGCGTTGGCCCGGCTGGCGCGGGCGCTGGACGAGGTCGAGCTGGAAGGCGTGCATTCCACGCTGGCGCTGCACCGCGCGCTGGCGCAGGATCCCGAGGTGGTGGCGGGCGACTACCACACGAACTGGCTGGAAGCCTGGATGCGGGCGGAGCGGGAGGAGCAGCGATGAGCGTGCGCTACACCCATGGCGGCGACGAATTCATCTTCGCCGAGATCAGCGAGGACATGTCGCTGGAATCCTTCTTCAAGGGCATGGCCATCACCCGCGCGCTGCGCGAGCGCGCGGTCGACGGCGTGACCGAGATATGCCCGGCCAACGCGTCCTATCAGGTGCGCTACGACCCCGATCGCATCGCGCCCGACGCGCTGCTGGCCCTGCTGCGCGAGCTGGAGGAAGGCATCGACATGGCCAACCTCAGCCTGGACACGCGCATCATCGAAATCCCGGTCTACTACAACGACCCGTGGACGCACGAGACGCTGATGCGCTTTCGCGAGCGGCACCAGGACCCGGCATCCACCGATCTGGAATACGCCGCGCGCATCAACGGCTTTGCGTCGGTGCAGGCCTTCATCGACGCGCATGCCGGCTCGCCCTGGTTCGTGTCCATGGTGGGTTTCGTGGCCGGCCTGCCCTTCATGTTCCAGATGGTCGAGCGCGAGCGTCAGCTGCAGGTGCCGAAGTACCTGCGGCCGCGCACCGACACGCCCAGGCACACTGTGGGACATGGCGGTTGCTTCGGCTGCATTTATTCCGTGCGCGGCGCCGGCGGTTATCAGATGTTCGGCGTGACGCCCGCGCCAATCTTCGAGCCGGGCCAGCGCCTGGCGCATCTGCGGGATTCGATGGTGTTCTTCCGGCCCGGCGACATCGTCAAGTTCAAGCCCATCAATCGCGAGGAATACGACCGGGCCGAGGCCCAGGTCGAGGACGGCAGCTTCGCGCTGCGCATCCGTCCGGTTTCCTTCTCGCTCGCGGAATTCCTGCGGGCGCCGCAATCGTGCAACGCCCGCCTGCTGGAGACGCTACATGGCTGACGCTTCCCACATCGAAGTCCTCAAGCCCGGACTGGCCACCTCGGTGCAGGACAAGGGCCGCCAGGGCTACTACCACCTGGGCATTCCGCCGTCGGGCGCGCTGGACCAGTACGCGCTGGCGGCGGCCAACCTGCTGGTGGGCAATGCCGAGGACGCGGCGGTGCTGGAATGCACGCTGCTGGGCCCGGAATTGCTGTTCCATCGCGCCGCGCTGATCGCCGTGACCGGCGCCACCATGGCGCCGAAGATCGATGGCAAGCCCATGCCCTGCAACATGGCGCTGGCCGTGCCCGCCGGCAGCCGCCTGTCGTTCGAGTTCGTCTCGGCGGGCGCGCGCGCCTGCCTGGCCGTGGCCGGCGGCATCGACGTGCCGGTGGTGCTGGGCAGCCGTTCGACCTATACACTGGGCGCCATCGGCGGGCACGAGGGCCGCCGGCTCAAGGCCCGCGACAAGCTGGCCATCGGCCAACCCTCGCCGCGCGCGCGGGCCGGGCGCGAATTGCCCCTGGACCTGGCGGCGCACTGTCCCAAGACGCAGACGCTGCGCGTATTGCCGGGCCTGTACGACCATCGGCTGGAACCGGAATCGGCCGCCACGTTCTACCAGGACGCCTGGACCGTCACGTCCGAGGCCGACCGCATCGGCTACCGCTACAAGCAGGGCCGCGCGCTGCGTTTTCGCGAGCGCGAACAGCCCTTCGGCGCGGGCGCGGATCCGTCCAACATCGTCGACGCCTGCTATCCCATCGGCTCGATCCAGGTGCCGGCCGGCGTGGAGCCCATCATCCTGCACCGCGACGCGGTGTCCGGCGGCGGCTACGCCATGATCGGCACGGTCATCAGCGCCGACATGGACAAGGTCGGACAGATGCAGCCCAACCAGAGCGCGCGCTTCGAAAAGGTGACGCTGGAGCAGGCGCTGGCCGCCAGGCGTGAGCACCACGCCCGCTACGACCGTTTGCGGCAGGCGCTCAGCGGTTAAGACGCCGGCATCCTCGACCGCGCCCTGAGCGGCGCGTTTTCCCCGCTTTCTTTCACGTTCCACGCCGCAGCCCGCAGCACGGGTTGCGCGCGTCGGCGCGTCCGTTGCAGTTGAACCGCAGCAAAGCACGCCGCAAGGCACGCAGTATCCGTCGCTTCATTCATCGCAGCACTGATTCCCGCCGGGAGATCGATCATGGCCAACCTGGTCCGCAACAAACCGTCCGACGAGACGGACAATTCCCTGCATGCCGTCGCCGATGCCGACCGCATGCCGCGCTACTCGCTCACCATGGCATGGTGGGCCGTGTGCAGCGCGATGTTCTATATCGTCGTGGGGGCGACGCTGGCGCTGAAGTACGGCGCGCGCAACGCCATCATCGGCATGGCGCTGTCGGTGGTCTGCTATGGCATCGTCAACGGCATCATCAGCCGCTACGCGATCCGCACCGGCCTGTCGGTGGCGCTGTTCTCGCGCAAGCTGTTCGGAACGTCCGGCGCGGCGCTGGCCACGCTGATCTTCTTCGCCACCGCCATCTACTACGCGGTGTTCGAAGGCGCCGTCATCGCCGTGGCGGCGCACCACCTTTATCCCGCCGTGCCGTACTGGCTGGTGGCGCTGGCGGTGGTGATCTACAGCGTGCTGCTGATCTTCGGCAGCGTGCAGCGTTGGCTAGACAAGTTCAACGGCGTGCTGCTGCCCTTCTATCTGCTGGGCCTGCTGCTGGCCGTGGTAATGGCCACGCGCGAATACGGCTACAGCGACGCCTGGCTGTCCTTCGGACCTGCTGGCGGCCCGGTGGAGGGCGGCTGGTGGGATGCGTTCGTGTACTACATGGGCGTGTGGATCCTGATGATGTTCACTTTCGACTATGCGCGTTTCGGCAAGCGCGAGGATCAGGCGTATCACAGCCGTTTCAATTTCGGCATGCCGTTCTACCTGGTGACCTTCCTGCTCAACGGCGTGGCCGGCATCTACCTGGTCAGCACGATTCCCAGCGATGCGGCGTTGTCGGAAGTGTCGGTGGTGCTGGCCCTGCTCAAGCTCATGGGATTGGGCGGCCTGCTGTTCGTCTGGATCACGCAGACCCGCATCAATACCGCCAACTACTACCTGGCCACCATCAACATGCAGGCCTTCTTCGCGCGCTTTTCCGGCATGCGCTGGCCCAAGGCCGCCTGGGCCGTGGCGGTGGGCGCGGTGACCTACGCGCTGATGCTGCTGGACGTGTTCTCGTATCTGCTGCAGGCGCTGGCCTACCAGGGCATCTTCGTCGTGTCCTGGGTCGCGGTGGCGCTGGTGCACATCCTGTCGGGCGATGACGGGACCGTGTCGTCCGGCGGCGCGGCGTTCAATCGGGCGGGCCTGACGGGTTGGTTCGCCGGCGCGATCTGCGGACTGGCCCTGATGCACACGGCGGGCTTCGCGGCCACGCTGGCCGCGCCGGCGAGCTTCGTGGTGTCGGCGCTGGTGTACCGGCTGTGCGCCGGCGCGGCGGGCCGGGTGGCTGCGGCCGGCTAGATCAGGGCGACGAAGCGTGGTCGGTCACACCGGCCGCGCATCGTATCAATCCATGCGGCGGCGCGCTTGCCCCGGCGTGTGTCCATAGCGGCGCTTGAACAGCCGCGAGAAATGCGACTGGTCGGCAAAGCCCCATTGATGCGCGACGCTGGCCACGGATACGGGCGCGCCGCGCAGCGCCTGCTCGGCGCGGTCCAGGCGCTGCTCGTGCAGCCACTGGACGAAGGTCTGGCCCGCGTCGCGGTACAGCGCGTGCAGGTAGCGCGTGGAGATGCCGCAGGCCTGCGCGGTGCGTTCCGGCGTCAGGTCGCGGTCGCCCAGGTGGCGGCGCGCGTAGTCCTCGATGCGGCACAGGTGCGCGGCGCGCACCGCCGAATCGCTGGAGGACAGCACGCGCGCATCGGCCTGCACCGAACAGACCAGCAGGTCCACCAGCTGCTGCGCGGCGAGTTCGCGCGCCGGGCCGTCGCCGCCATCCAGCTGCTGCCCGAGCTGCTGGCCGACCAGATCCACATAGGACGCGAACAGCCAGCCCGCGCCGCTGCTGGCGTCGAACGACAGCGCGCAATAGCGGTCGGGCGTGCGCAGCCGGCCGCGCAGCAGGGCGCCGGGCACCTTCAACACCCACAGCGCGTTGTCCTGCGCATAAGAGAATTCATAGGGACTGTGGCCGTGTTCCAGCAGGAACGCGCCGGGCTGGCACAGCGTTTCTCGGCCGGCCTGGGCGAAGCGTATGCAGCTTTGGCGCGGCACCGTCACCAGATATTGCTCGTCGTTGCAGTCGCGCAGATGCGTCTTCAGCCGCCGGTAGCACAGCGGCGACGAGGCCAGTCGCGACAGCGACAGCGCGCCCAGCCGCCAGGAGCGCAGCGAGCCCTCGAAGCGCGCGGCGTCCTGGAATTGCAGTTGCAGGCTGAAGTAGGTGTTTCCGACCGCCGCCTCCCAGTGGCGGGAGCGGTCGGGAGCGGCCAGGCCGGCGGTGTCGTAGCGGGTGTCCACGGGACTGCCCTCCGCGTGCATAACAGACGCCAATCTGGATCAGCCGGCCGCGCGGGTCAATAAGTACGTACCCGAGCCGTGCAGCAGGGCTTGCCAGCCTGGCCGCACCACGATGGTGGTGGTGGGCTCCTCGATCACCGCTGGGCCGGCGATCGCGTCGCCGGCCAGCAGCTTGCCGCCGTCATACACCGGGGTGGCGGTCCAGGGGCCGTCGCCCTCGAACAGCATGTCGCGCATGTCCGTCAGCGCTCTCGCCGGATCGCCGTCGCCGCTTGGCAGCTCAGGCAAGGCGGGCTTGTCCACCGCGCCGGCCGCCATCACTTCCAGGTTCACCAGTTCGACTACGTTGTGCGGTTCGGCATAGGTGTAGAGCTGTTCGTGGCGCGCGTGGAAAGCGCGCAGCAGCGCGCCCAGCGTGTCGGCGGTGACGGGGCCGGGCGGTACGTCCACCTGGCATTCGTGGATCTGGCCCTGATAGCGCATCTCGACCTTGCGGTCCAGGCTGATGCGTTCCGGCGCGAAACCGTCGGCCGCCAGCAACTCGCGGCCGCGCGCTTCCATGTCGCTGAACAGCTGGTCCAGCCGCGCCAGATCGGCGTGCTCGTCCAGGCGCATGACGGCGCTGGCCAGGAAGTGGTATTTGACGTCGGAGATCACCTGGCCAAAGGCGCACAGGCAGGAGGCGATCTTGGGCACCAGTACGTTGCGGCTGCCGATTTCCTCGGCCAGCGCGGTGATGTGCATGCCCGCCGCGCCCCCGGCGCAGACCAGCGCGAAGTCGCGCGGATCGTAGCCGTTCTCGATGGAGATGCGACGGATGCCGTTGGCCATGTTCAGGTTCACCAGCGTGCCGATGCCGTGCGCCGCGCGTTCCAGGCTCAGGCCCAGCGGCTCGGCCACGCCGCGCCGGATGGTGGCGACGGCGCGCTCGCGGTCCAGGCGGATGGCGCCGCCCAGCACCGCGTCCGGGCGCAGGTAGCCCAGCGCCATGTTGGCGTCGGTGACGGTCGGTTCCTCGCCGCCCTGGCCGTAGCAGGCCGGCCCGGGCATGGCGCCGGCGCTGCGCGGTCCCACTTCCAGCATGCCGAAGGCGTTCAGGTGGGCGATCGAGCCGCCGCCCGCGCCCAGCGTCTCGACGTGGATCATCGGCACGCCGATGCGGTGGCGCAGGAAATCGATGTTGCGGTTCAGGTTGGTCTGGCCGCCGCGCGCCAGGGTGATGTCGAACGAGGTGCCGCCCATGTCCACGGTGATGATGTTGTCGATGCCGAAGGGCGCGGCCACGTACAGGCCCGCCTGCGGCGCCGAGGCCGGGCCGGAGTTGATGGCGTTGACCGCGCGGCGGCGCATGATCTCGCCCACCGCCAGCCCGCCGTTGGACTGGAAGTAGCGCACCGCGCCGCGCGCGCCCAGGCCGCGGAAATAGTCGTCGATGCGCGCCACGTAGCGCGCCATCACCGGACTCAGGTAGGCGTTGACGATGGTGGTGGACGTGCGCGTGTATTCGCGCACCTGTGGATAAACCTCATGGCCGGCGCAGACGAACACATCGGGCATGGCCTCGGCCACCATCCGCAGCGCGCGCTGTTCATGTGCGGGATTGGCTGGCGCCCAGACGAAGGACACCGCCACCGCCTGCACGCCCTCGCGCTTGAAGACCTCGATGGCGGCGCGCACGTCGTCCTCGTTCAGCGGCTGGCGCACCGAGCCGTCGGCCAGCACGCGCTCGCGCACCGGTAGGCGCAGCCGGCGTGGCACCAGCTGCGGCGCCGGCGGGTAGTCGGCGTCGTAGCGGTAGCCCTCTTCCTTGTGGCCCAGGCGGATCTCGATGCTGTCCTCGTGGCCAGCGGTGCACAAGAGACCGACCTTGACGCCCTTCAACTCGATCAGCGCGTTCAGCGCCACGGTGGTGCCATTGATGCACAGATCGCAGTCGCGCACGATGTCCTCGACCGGGCGGCCCAGTTCTTCGGCCATCTGCGCCAGGCCGGCGGCGATGGCGCGGGTGCCGTCCTGCGGCGTGGATGCGCTCTTGAACAGGCGGATCTTGCCGTCGCGGCCCGCCAGCACGAAATCGGTGAAGGTGCCGCCGGCGTCCACGCCGAGGCGATATTGTCCTTGCATGGTGGGCTCCTTAACGGGGATCGCGGGTGCGCAGGGCATGGGTGGCGGTCAGGTCGGGCTGGCCGTCGGCGCAGATGGCGACGCCGTACTCGGCCTGCGCGGCCTCGCGCGAGACCAGGCCGTTGCCGACGTCGCGCGCCACGTCCAGCGGCGCGCGGCTATAGGGATCGCCGTAGCCGCCCCCTCCCGGATTGACGTTGCGCGCGCGTTCGCCCGGCGTCACTTTCAGGATGGTGTTCTTGCGATGCGTGGTGACCTGGCCGTCGGCGTGACGGTGCTCCAGCCGGCCCAGCTTGCGCTCGGGCAGCGAGTTGTAGGCGCCCGCCGCGCCTCCGGTGGGAATCTGCCGGCCCTCGCCGAAAGCCACCACGGTCATCTCGTGGCCGATCGGCTCCACTTCCCACACGGTGCCGCTGCCGCCGCGATGCTGCCCGGCGCCGCCGCTGTCCTGCTGCAGGCCATAGCGATGGATGATGATGGGATAGGCGTATTCCAGCAGCTCGATGTCGCCCGAACTCAGGGCGCCGAAACAGCACAGCGGGCCGCAGGCGTGCCAGCCGTCCATCTGGCGCGTGGCGCCGGCGCCCGAGATGATCGAGGCCAGCACCATGGTCACGTACTGCTCGCCGGTCTTGGGATCCACGCCGGCGATATTGACGCCGCTGGCATGGCCCCAGGACGCCGTCACGCGCTCCGGCGCGGCGGCCTCGAAGGCCTGGCGCACCGCGTCGGTCAGCGTCTCCATCGGCGTGGTGGTGCAGTTCACGTGCGGCGCCGGCTCGCGCGCGTTGCACAGCGTGCCCGACTCGCCCAGGTCCACCGTCACGCAGCGGTACAGCCCGGCGTTGTAGGGCGGCGGCACTTGGGCGAACATCATCAGCCCCAGGTAGATGCCCGACAGCGAATTGCCCGCGTAGGAATTGATGAAGTACGGCACCTGCGGCGGGCTGTCGATGCGGATGTGCACGCTGTCGCCGTTGACCGTCACCGCCGCCGAGATGGTCATGTCGCCATGGCCGTGGCCGGCGTCCTCCAGCCGCGCGCGGCCGTGGTACGTGCCGTCCGGGATCGACGCGATCAGCGAGCGCATGTGCCGGTCGGCCATGTCCTTCAGCTCGGCGATGGCGGCCTGCACGGTGGCCAGCCCGTACTTGGCCAGCAGCGCGCGCAGGTGGCGTTCGCCGACGCGGCAGGCGCCGTACTGCGCGTTCAGGTCGCCTTCCTGGTCGCGCCGCGCCCGCATATTGCACAGCAGCAGGTTGATCACGTCGTCGCGCCGCACGCCGCGGTCCCAGAGCTTGACCGGCGGGATCCGCAGCCCTTCGGCGTACAGGTCGCGCGCATCCGGGTTGTACCCGGCCGGCACCGGGCCGCCGATATCGGTCAGGTGGCCCTTGCAGACCGCCCAGAACACCAGCTCGCCCTCGTGGAACACCGGCTTGTACATGCAGCAATCCAGGATGTGGCTGCCCTGGTAGACCGGGTCGTTGTGATAAATGATGTCGCCTTCGTGCAGGTCGTCGCCAAAGAAATCGGCGACCGCCTTCATGGCCGGGATCAGCGAACCCAGGTGAATCGGGATGTCCTGGCCCTGCAGGATCATTTCCGGGTGATGGTCGAACAACGCGTTGCTGTAATCGTGCGCCAGGTTGAAGACGCTGGAGCGGCCGGTCTTCTCCAGCGTCAGCGTCATCTCGCGCTGCGCCGTCTCCAGCGCGCCGCGCACCACGGCCAGCGTGATCGGGTCCACCGGCGCGCCGGCGGTTTGCTTGCTCATCATGTTCCCCTTGATCGAGCGCCGTCTTCGAGGACGGCCATGGGGCTACGTTAATGAGCGGGGGGTGGCGCTGGCTTGTACCGGAGCGCAGGAAAAATAGGCTGTGGAGGAACGGGGACGGATCGATCCGGAACCCGGCGGCGGCAGGGAAATCGGGCGGGATGCCTGTGGATAAGCCTGTTGGCTAGTCTGTGAGCAAGCTGTTGGCAGGGTGTGGGTAGGATGTGGACAGGGTGTGGGCAAGTGGCGGTTTTTCCCTATGGAACGCGACGGCAAGCCTGCTTTTTCCACCCTATTGGCAGACCAGCACTGCGCGGATCGAGGCCCGGGGGCGACGGATTCGCCGCCTCCCGGGGAGCGTCACGCCCTACCCTCGCGCCACCGCCGGCGCGCCGGCCGGTCCCTGCCGCCTGCGCCAGAACACATACGCCAGCGATACGCCGATCAGCCATGGCACGCCGATGATCCACGAGATGTTCCAGAACTCGGTGTCCAGCCCCATCGTGACCAGGATCCCGACCAGCAGCGCGATGCCGGTGATCTGGGCGATGGGGAACAGCGGCATGCGTACCGGCAGCGCGGCGCCGCGCCAGGCGCGACGGAAGCGCAGGTGCGTGACCAGGATCATGATCCAGACGAAGATGCCGCCGAACAGCGCCACGCCGAACAGGTAGTTATAGGCATGCGGGCTGAAGAAGGACACGCTGGTGGTGGCCAGCACGCCCGCGCCGGAGATCAGTGTGGCGCGCAGCGGCGTGCCGTTGGCGGCGAGCTTGCCGACGAAGCCCGGCGCATAGCCGCCGCGCGACAGCGAGAACAGCATGCGCGAGGACAGGTAGATGTTGGTGTTCATGCTGGACAGCGCGGCGGTGATCACCACGAAGTTCATGATGCCCGCAGCCTGCGCGATGCCGGCGTGCGCGAACAGCTTCACGAAGGGGCTTTGCTGCACCACCTTCGCGCCGGCCTCGGTCCAGGGCAGGTAGGCCACCATGATGCCCAGCGCCAGCACATAGAACAGCGTCAGCCGCAGCACCATGGACTTGAGCGCGTGCGGGATGGCCTGCTTGGGGTTCTCCGCCTCGCCCGAGGTCACGGCCACGATCTCCACGCCGTAGAACGAGAAGATCGCCATCAGCACGCCCATCCATACGCCGCTGAAGCCGTGAGGCATGAAGCCGCCCTCCAGCCCGGTCAGGTTGTGCATGCCGACTGGTGGCCGGCCAGTGCCGATGCCGAACACGTGCGCCAGCCCGATGACGATGAAGGCCATGATGGCGGCCACCTTGATCAGCGCGAACCAGTATTCGAACGAGCCGAAGTTCGCCACCGACTTGCAGTTCACGTAGATCAGGATCAGCCCGAACGCCGCCGACCACATCCATACCGGCGTGCCGGGGAACCAGTAGGTCATGTACAGCCCCACCGCCACCGCCTCGCCGCCCACGGCCACGACCTGGATGATCCAGTAGGTGTAGCGCACCACGAAGCCGGCCCAGCGGTTCAGGTACATCTCGGCGTAGGTGCCGAACGAGCCGGCCGACGGATGCGCCACCGCCATCTCGGCCAGGCCGAACACCATGATGACCGCGATCAGCGCGGCGATGGCGTAGCTGATCAATACCGCCGGCCCTGCGTAGCCGATGGCGATGCCGCTGCCCATGAAGAGCCCGGTGCCGATGGCCCCGCCGATGGCGATCATGGTGATCTGGCGCTTGGTCAGCGCCTTGTGCAGGCCGGCCTCGCGCGTGGTGATGTTGGATGATTCCATGCCGCGTTCCCCTAGTTTGTGAATATGCGGTGTGCGATGGATGCGATGGATGCGTTCAGGGCGCGACGTTCAGGCCGCGGGCAGCAGGCGGTCCAGTTCGTCGATCACGGCGGCCTGCGTCAGCACGCCCGGCGACAGACGCAGCACCTGGCCGCGCGTGTCGGCCAGCACGCCCTCGGTTGCGAGGCGCGCTTCCAGCGCCTGCGCGTCGATAGGCGCGGGCAGCTCGACCATGACGCTTCCGCCGCGTTCGCTGGCATCGCGCGGCGAGCGCAGCCGATAGCCCTTGGCATCGGCCAGCGCGATCAGCTTGCGCGACAGCGCCTGGTTGTGCGCGCGCATGCCCTGCGCGGCCGGCGACAGCAGCCAAGACAATCCCGGCGCCGAGGCCACGTAGGGCAGAAAGGACGGCGTGCCGTTGTCGAAGCGGCGCGCCTGCGTGGCCAGCGAGTATTTGTCCAGGTCCCAGTTGAAGGGATCGGGCTGGCTGAACCAGCCCTGCACCAGCGGCTGCAGGCGCTCGTCCAGCAGCGCCGGGTTGATGTAGGCCAGGCCCGCGCCGGGCGCGCCGCAGAGCCACTTGAGCGTGGTGGTGGCGGCGAAGTCGATGGCGGGGGCGCTGACGTCCACGTCGACGATGCCGGCGGCCTGGGTGATGTCCACCGCGATCAGGCTGCCCTGCGCGCGGCCATGGGCGGCCAGCCTTTGCAGGCCGGCGCGCTTGGACGCGGTCGAGGTGACCAGGGTGATGATGGCCAGCGCCACGTCGTCCTGCCAGCGCGCGATATAGCCGTCGTCGGTGACGTAGCCGGCGGCCGCGTCCACCGGCACCGTGTCCAGCGTGTAGCCCAGCAGCGGCGCCAGGCCGGTCAGCATGTAGTGCAGGCTGGGGAAGCAGTCGGCGGCGATCAGCACGCGCTTGCCGGCCAGCCGTGCGCGACCCAGCGCGCCGACGAACTGCGCGAAGGCCTGGGTCACGTTCTCGGCCGCGTAGACCGCGTCGGCCGGCGCGCGCAGCAGGCGCGCATACAGGTCCAGCACCTGGCGGCGCGCCGCCAGGCCGTCGTCCCAGCGTTGCAGGCCAGGCCTGCACCAGCTGGTCGTGAAGCCTTCCAGCGCCGCGCGCATGGCGGCCTGCTGGCCGGGGAACATGCCGACCGAGTGGTACAGCAGCCAGCCGGCCTTGTCGTGTTCCTGGGGTGTCGTGCTCATGGGGATCCTTGGATGTCGCGGGCGCGGCGCGCCGTCAGAAAATGTGGCGCAGGCCGACGCCCAGGCCGGTCTGGTTGTTCTTGCCCGGCATCTCGGCGTTGGCGCCGCCGCTGGTCCGGTTGAAGTCCACCGTGCCGTAGACCTGGGTGCGCTTGGACAGGCTGTACTCGGCCAGCAGCACGGCGGCGTGGCGCTTGCCACGGTTGCCTTCGAAGCCGTTGATGTTCTTGGCGTCGCTGTAGTAGTAGGCGCCGGTCAGCGCCAGGCGCGGCGTGGCCTGGTAGGTCAGGCCGGTGTATAGCGTCATGTCCTTGCGCGGGTTGGCGCCGGGCGAACCCTGCGCGACGGTGCGCGTCGGCGCGTTCAGCAGGCTGTCGACGAAGCCGCTGGCGTCGCGTCCACCCATGTAGCCGACGAAGAGCCTGGCCGCGTCCAGCGCGTAGCGCGCGCCCAGGCCCCACATGCGCTGGGCGCGGTCGTCGGGGTCGCGCATTTCCTGATAGGTGCCGCCAAAGCTCAGCGGGCCGGCGTCGTAGGATGCGCGCGCGCCCCAGTAGCTGCCGCGCCGCATGCTGCCGAACTGTTTGCCGAAGCCGTAGGTCAGGCCCAGGTTCAGGCCGCCGAACTTGCCGGCGTAGGTCAGCAGGTTGTCCAGGCGTCCGACCGTGATCAGGAAGGGCCAGGAATTGCCCATGTAGTTGCCCACGGTCAGCGGGTCGAACTCGCCGAAGAAGTTGAAGGACTCGGCGCCCTGGCGGCCCGCCGTCAGCGTGCCCCAGCGGTCGTTGGACAGGCCCACGTAGGCGTAGCGTCCGAACAGCCGGCCGTTCTGGTTGGCCATGCCGGTCTGCGGATCGAAGCCGTTCTCCAGGCGGAACACGGCGCGGCTGCCGTCGCCCAGGTCTTCATCGCCCTTCAGGCCGAAGCGGCTGTTGGTGATGGCGCCGTTGGCGAGCTGCAGCTTGGAGCCGCCGCCGTCATCGACGTGATTGGTGTAGCGGATGCTTTGGTCGATGATCCCGTACAGCGTCACGTTGCTGGCGCTCTGGGCCTGCGCACAGGCGCACAAAGCCAAGCCCGCGGCCGTCGCGGCCGCGCGGAGATTGCGTTGCATGGTCTACCTTCTCCTGATTGTCGGTATGTGGAACAGCGAAGACGGCGCAATGCGCCGGCCGCGGCATGAGGCGGCCGGCCGGTCCGCGGCGGTTCAGCGCGCGCGGCGGATGAAAGCGGAGAGGCGGTCCATGGCCTCGGTGAGCTGGGCGTCGCTGCGCGCGTAGCACAGGCGGATCTGGCGCGCGGATGCCGCGCCGAAGGCGATGCCCGGCGCCAGGCCGACGCCGGCCTCGTGCACGGCGCGCTTGCAGAACGCCAGCGAGTCGTCGATGCCGTCCACGTCGAACATCACGTAGAAGGACGCCTTGTTGGGCACGATGCGCACGCGATCCAGCGCCGCCAGCCGGTCCAGCACGATGGCGCGGCCGCCGCGGCAGCGCTCGACGAAGGAACGCACGAAGGCTTCGCCCTCGTTCAGCGCGACCACGCCGCCGGCCTGCAGGAAGGCCTGGCCGCCGCTGGTGTTGAACTGGATCAGTTTCTCGAAGGTGTCGACCATGCCGCGCGGATAGATCAGCCAGCCCATGCGCCAGCCCGTCATGGCCCAGGACTTGGAGAAGCTGTTGACCACGAACACGGGGTCGTCCGGCGCGGCGATTTCCAGGATGGACGGCGCGTGGGGGCGGTCGTAGACGATGCGCTGGTAGACCTCGTCGGCGATGATGGCGATGCCGCGCCCGCGCGCCCAGGCCAGCAGCTCGCGCTGCTGCGCGTCTTCGAGCATCCAGCCGGTGGGGTTGCCGGGCGAGGCGTAGTAGATGGCGCGGGTGCGGCCGTCGCAGGCGTCGAACAGGCGCTGCAGGTCCAGATGCCAGCCGCTGTCGTCATGGTCCAGCGCCACTTCGCGCGCCTCGCCGCCGGTGATGGTGATGGCGCGCAGGATATTGGGCCAGGACGGCGTGACGCAGACCACGTTGTCGCCCGGCTCGACGATGGCCTGCGCCACCAGCATCACGGCGTTCATGCCGGCGCAGGTGGCGGCGATGCGTTCATCATCGAGCCGCACGCCGCAGAGGCGTTCGTAGTAGCCGGCGATGGCCGCGCGCAGCGCGGGAATGCCGCGGTTCTGCGAGTAGAAGGTATGGCCCGCGGCCAGCGCCTGCGCCGCCGCGTCGCTATAGGCCTTGGGCGTGGGCAGGTCGCTCTCGCCGGCCCACAGGCCGATGACGTCGTCGCGGCCCTGGCCCAGGCGCCAGACATCGATGATGGGCGAATCGGGCATCGTCAGGATCGATGCTCTGGTGGGGTTCATGGCCTTGTCTCCCATGATTATGAATTCTGGATTCAGTTTTTATTTTGTGCGTGAAGATTAGGTCTGGCCCGGGCAAAAGTCAAACCTCGCAAGCGTGTTTTCGGACGCGCGGGAGCCTGGGAAAAACCCGAACCGGCGCGCTATGTCTCGACCAGCGCCAGCACCCGGCATGGGCTGCCCGAACCGCGCCGGATCTTCAAGGGGGGCGTGATCAGGATCGCGCCCGTGGGCGGCAGCTGGTCCAGGTTCACCAGGCTGGCCAGCCCGTAGCGGTTGTTGCCGTGCATCACCGAGTGGCAGGGAAAGGGCTGCGTGAAGGCATGGGCCTGGCCGGCGTCGGTGCCCACGCCTTCGGTGCCCCAGCCCACCACGTCGCGCTCGCGCGCCAGGAAGGCCGGCAGATCGGGATGGCCGCCCGGCGTGTGTGCGCCGTCGTCGCGCAGGTTGAGAAAGGCGGCGGGATCGTCGCGCTGCGACCAGTCCGTGCGCATCAGCACCCAGCTGCCCGGCGCGATGCGGCCGTGCTCGGCTTCCCATTGCTCGACGCGCTCGATGGTGAGCAGGTAGTCAGGGTTGTCGCGCGCCTCGGCCGACACGTCGATGACGCAGGCCGGCGCCACCAGCTTCTGCACGTCTATCGTTTCGGTAGTGTTGTTCGGGTAGTCCTTGCCGGTGATCCAGTGGATCGGCGCGTCGAAGTGCGTGCCCGTGTGTTCGCCGCAGGAGATGTTGTTCCAGTACCAGGCCGGCCCGCGCTCGTCGAAGTTCGAGATCTCGTCCAGGCGGAACGGCGCGCTCTGTCCGTATTGCGGCGGCAGCGGGATGATGGGCGTGCGCGCGTGCAGCGTCTGGCTCAGGTCCACCACGCGCACGGAACCGCTTTGCAGGGCTTGCGCCAGGGTCTTCAGCATGTCGATGCTCCTAGTGTTGGGCGAGCGGCGGCGTCGCGGGCAGCAGCTTGCCGGGGTTGAGGATGCCGCGAGGATCCAGCGCGGCCTTGATGGCCCGCATGGCGGCCAACTCGGCCGGGCTGCGGGTATGGCCGAGGACGCCGCGCTTCTTGGCGCCGATGCCGTGTTCGGCCGACACTGAGCCGCGATGCTCGCGCACGATGCCGTAGACCATGGCCTCGACGGCATCGGCCAGCGCGGCCTGGCCGATGCCCTGTTCGTCTGGCACCTGCACGATCAGGTGCAGGTTGCCGTCGCCCAGGTGGCCGTAGGCCAGCACGGTGCTGGCGGGCCAGGCCTGGCGCAGCGCCGCGTCGCAGCGCTGCGCGGCGAGGCCGATGTCGGCGATCGCGAAGCTGACGTCGAACGCGACCAGGTCCGGCAGCAGCATCGGGAATTCGGCGGTGGCGTCGCGCACGCGCCAGAATGCCGTCGCGTCGGACGTGGACTGCGCGATGGCGGCGTTCTCAATTACGCCGGCGTCCAGCATGGCGCCCATGAACTGCTCGAATGCGGCCTGGTGGCCGGCGCTATCGGCGCCTTCGGATTCCAGCAGCACATAGAACGCGTGCCGGCTGGACAGCGGCGCGCGCAGCGCCGGCACCTGCGCCAGCATGTAGTCCAGGTAGCTCGGCCACATCACTTCGAAGGCCGAGACGCCGGCGGGCAGCCGGCGCTGCGCCTCGGCCAGCAGCCGGGTCACGGCGTCGTAGCCGGACAGGCCGCAATATGCAGTCGCCACCGCCTGCGGCCTGGGCCGCAGGCGCAGCACCGCGCGCGTGATGACGCCCAGCGTGCCTTCGCTGCCGATCATAAGGTGGCGAAGGTCGTAGCCGGTGTTGTCCTTCACCATCTTGCGCGTGCCATCCAGCACGCTGCCGTCGGCCAGCACCGCTTCCAACCCCAATACCTGGTCGCGCGCCATGCCATAGCGGATCACGCGGTTGCCGCCGGCGTTGGTCGCGAGATTGCCGCCCAGCGTGCAACTGCCGCGCGCGCCCAGGTCCAGCGGAAACAGCAGGCCCGCCCGCGCCGCCGCCTGCTGCACGGTTTCCAGCGGCGCGCCGGCCTGCACCGTCATGGTGGCCGACAGCGGGTCGATTTCCTCGATGGCGTCCATGCGCGCCAGGCTCAGCGCGATGTCGCCGGCCGTGGTGCAGGCGCCGCCCGCAAGGCCCGTCAACCCGCCCTGCGTCACTACGGGCTGGCCGTGTCTGTTGCAGATGGCCAGCGCGGCCGATACCTGCGCGGTATCGCGCGGCCGCAGCAGCGCCAGCGGCGCCTGCGCCGGCAGGCCGCTCCAGTCGGCATGGCGGTGTTGCTGGATCTGCGCGCGCGGCAGGACGGCATCGCCGCCGAGCACGCGGCGCAGTTCGGACAGGATATCGAGGGCGGGCATGCGGCGTCTCCTGGCGGTGCGTGATATTCAGCGTCGGGGGGCGGGCCGTTCGCTCAGGCAGGCGAGCAGCGCGACGGCCAGCAGCGAGGCGGCGGCGAACATGTACATGGCTACGTCCAGGCGCGACGTCAGCGTCTTGATCCAGCCGACGATGTAGGGCGACACCAGTCCGGGCGCGTTGCCGACGGACGTGATGACCGCGATGGCGACCGCGGCGGAAGCGCCCTGGTAGGCGGCGGTGGGCAGGTTCCAGAACACGGGCAGCGAGGCCATCAGTCCGAACATCGCGATGCTCAGCACGGCCATCGACGCGCTCACGCTGTCGGCCACCCAGGGGCTGGCAGCCCAGCCCGCCGCCGCGGCCACGGACAGCGCCATTAGCACCGGCCGCGTGTTCTGGCGGCGGTCGACATAGGCGCCGACGCCCCACATCGCGACAATGGCCACGCCCCAGGGAATGGCCGAGATCAGACCGATGGACAGCGGATCCGCGACGCCGGAGGACTTGATGATGGTGGGCAGCCAGAACACGAAGCCGAAGAAGGACATGCCGTAGCAGGCATAGATGCCCGACAGGATCCAGAGGCGCGCGCCGCGTAGTGCCTGGCGCACCGGCGTGTCGTCGACCCCTTCGCGTTCTGCCTGCAGCAGCGCGTTCAACCTGGCGGCTTCTTGCGGCGTCAGCCAGCGGGCCCGTTCCGGCGAGACCGGCAGACAGTACAGCGTGGCCAGGCCCAGCAGCACCGAGGGTACGCCTTCGATCAGGAACAGCCATTGCCAGCCGGCATAGCCGCCCAGTTCGTGGAAATGATGCAGCACCGCGCCGGAAACCGGCCCGACCACGACGCCGGCGACCGCGATGGCGGTCATGAACGCCGCCGTCATCCTGCCGCGGTGCTCGCGCGTGAACCAGCCAGTGAGGTAGAAGATGACGCCGGGAAAGAACCCCGCCTCGGCCATGCCCAGCAGGAAGCGCATGATGTAGAACTGCATTGGCGTCTGCACGAACATCATGCCCGCCGACACCAATCCCCAGGAAACCATGATGCGCGCCAGCCAGCGGTGCGCGCCGTAGCGCCGCAGCAGCATGTTGCTGGGCACTTCGAACAGCACGTAGCCGATGAAGAACACGCCCGCGCCCAGGCCGTAGACGGCTTCCGAGAAGCCCAGGTCGTCCAGCATGTCGAGCTTGGCGAAGGCGATGTTCATGCGGTCCACCTGCGCGAACAGGTAGCACACGAACAGGAAGGGCATCAGGCGCCAGGCCGCCTTGCGGAACAGCTTGCGGTCGGCGTCGGGCGTATCGGCTGCATCGGAAAGGCTGTTGCGCATGGTCGTCTCGCTGACGGGAGTGGGACGTCTGGAATTGGCGGCGCGGCCGGGGATGCGCTAGGCGGGCGCCGCGGCCGCCAGGGCCGACTGCAGGCCCTGCTTGAGCAAGTCGATGTCGCTGGCCGCCACCGCCATCCGGTAGCCCTGGCCGTGAGCCTGGCGCGCCGCCTCGGCGCTGCCGGTGTAGATGCCGCAAGGCAGGCCGTGCGCGCGGGCGGCGGCCAAGACCTGCGCGCAATCGTGCCCGATCACGTCGGGATCGGAGGAGCCGCGCGACAGGGACAGATCGCCAGTGCCGATGAACAGATAGTCGATGCCGGGCAGCGCCGCGATGGCCTGCGCGTTTTCCACGCCGGCCACGGTCTCGATCATCAGGCCGACCGAGACCTGCGTGTCGGCTTCCAGCATGGCGGCGACGCCGCCCAGCAGCGGCCGTACGCCGCCGGCCGAGCGGCTGCCGCGCGGTGGGTAGCGGCTGGCGTCCAGCGCGCGCCGCGCGTCGTCGACGGTTTCGATCAGCGGCACCAGCACCGAGGCCGCGCCGGCGTCCAGCGCTTGCGCGATGGCGGCGTGGGTGTTGTCGGCGCAGCGGGCGATGACGGGTACGCGCTGGCCGGTCGAGGCGATGGCGGCCTCGACCGTGCCGCGCTCCCACAGGCCGTGCTGCAGGTCCAGCACGATGGCGGCCGGGCGCGCATGGGCGGCGAACTCCGCCATGGGCGCGCTGCCCAGGGCCAGCCAGACCAGGTCGATGGCGGCGTTGCCCGCCAGGATCGGCTTGAGGGAAGGAAACAGCATGGAAGGCGCTCCTGTTCCGCGCGGCTCGAAGCGAGTTGTGGCGCAGTTCATTTGTTTTGAATTCAGGATTCAGAATGTTTTTTCAGAATAGGAATGGCTGGCGCAAAAGTCAAACCTGTCCTGGCCCATTTGCTTAAGAGCTCGGGTAAACGAGCATTTCGACGCGTATTTGGGGTCAGGATCTCAGGGATAGCGAGCATGGTGTGCGCCGATACGCTGATCGACAATCCGGCATCAGCTCTATAAATTGAATTCAGAATTCTTTTATTTGGCATGTCGTCGCGCAAAGCGATGAACGGCGCGCCAGGCGGAGAAAGGAGCGGGCATGGACGTCGTGATGTTCCTCACATGCAGGGCCGGCCGGCTGGCCGGTGATGCGTTGGTGCGCCGGCTGGCCGCGAGCGCTTCGGCCATTCCGGGATTGCGCGAGGCGCTGTTGCACGAGCCGGCCAGCGCGTCCGATCCCTGCCTGGAAACGGAAGCGCCGCCCACGCTGGTGGCGGAACTGCATTTCGACAATCTGCTGGCGCTGGAAGCGGCGGCGACAGCCCGGGGCGCGCTGGCGCGCTGGCTGGACCCGCGTGTCGACCCCTGGCTCGGGCAGGCGGACATCAGCCACCAGGCCATGATGTCGCGCCGCTATGCCGCGGCGCCGGGCGGCTGCACCTATCTGGTCGCCTATCACGGGCATGCCCAGGATCACGATGCCTGGCTGGGTCATTACCTGGATCGGCACGTGCCGCTGATGTTGCGCCTGCCGGGACTGCGCGCACTGGAGGTCTGCACGCGGCTGGACTGGCGCGGCGGGCTGCGGTGGCCGCGCGAAGATGCAGTCCAGCGCAACAAGGTCGTGTTCGACGATGCGTCCGCGCTGGACGCGGCCCTGCGCTCTGACGTGCGCATGGAGATGCGCCGCGATTTCGAAGCCTCGCCCATTTTCCACGGCGGCAACGTCCACTACCCGATGACAACGCGCAGCGCGCCGATGCATGCTTCCTCCGCCTCTCTTTCCGCTACGGAGCGTCCATGATCCAGACCCAGACCCCAGGCCCGGCCTCGCGCGCGCATGCGAGCCCTGCCCTGTTGCCCAACCCCATGCGCGGTCCGAACCCATTCAAGCTGGGTGTGTTCTCGGCCAACGCCGATGGCGGCCTGAGCTTCACCACCGTGCCGGAACGCTGGGCCGCGCGCTGGGATGATGTGCAGCAGGCCGCCGTCATCGCCGATCGCGGCGGCATGGACTTCTTTCTGCCCATCGCGCGCTGGAAGGGCTTCGGCGGCACGACACAGGCGCGCGAGTGGTCGTTCGAGACCTTCACCTTCGCCGCCGCGCTGGCCGCCGTCACGCAGCGCATCGCGCTGTTCATGACCGTGCATGTGCCGCTGGTGCATCCGCTGTACGCGGCCAAGGCCCTGGCCACGGTCGATCACATCAGCCACGGGCGCGCCGGCCTGAACATCGTTTGCGGCTGGAACCCCGACGAGTTCGCGATGTTCGGCCAGACGCTTACCGACACGCCTTACGTGCAGGCCGGCGAGTGGGCCGAGATCCTGGAGCGCCTCTACAGCGCGACGGGACCGCTGGATTTCGACGGCCGCTACTACCAGCTCAAGCAGGCGGTCTCCAAGCCGGCCGCGCTGCAATCGCCGCGCCCGGTCACCATGAACGCCGCCTTCGGCCCGCCGGGCCGCGACTTCGCCGCGCAGCATTGCGACTACCTCTTCACCACCTTCACCGACATCGAAGGCGGCCGCCAGCACATCGCCGATGTGCGCGCCCGCGCGCTCAAGACCGGGCGCGACGTGGGCGTGTACACGGTCGCGCACGTGGTCTGCCGCGAGACCGAGCGGGAAGCGCGCGACTATTACGAGCACTATTCGCGCGTGCACGAAGACACGGCGGCGGTGGACTATCACATGAAGCAGAAGCAGGGCTTTTCCAACAGCCACGACGCGCAGGCCTACCAGCAGTACCGGCAGCGCTTCGCCGCCGGCACCGGCAGTTATCCGCTGGTCGGCACGCCCGAGCAAATCGCGGCCGAGCTGGCGCGCATGCACGAAGCCGGCTTCGGCGGCGCAGCGCTCACCTTCGTCAACTACGTGCAGGAGCTACCCTACTTCTGCGAACGGGTCCTGCCCTTGCTGCGCGACGCCGGCCTGCGCGTCGAGTGAGGTTCGTCATGAGCGCTCCCGCCCTGCCCCGCGCGCCGGCCGCCGGCATTTCCTCCGAGGCGTTCCGCGCCGGCATGCGCCACCTGGCCGGCGCCGTCACCGTGCTGGCCGCCAGCGGCGCCGATGGCGCGCCCATCGGCCTGGCGGCGACCGCCGTCTGCTCGCTCAGCGCCGAGCCGGCCGCGCTGCTGGCCTGCGTCAACCGCGATACTTCGCTGGGCCGCGTCATCGCGCCCGGCATGGCCTTTTCCGTCAACGTGCTGGGCGCCGGCCATGAGCGGCTGGCGCGCGCCTTCGGCGGCATGCTGGGCCTGGACCAGGAAGCGCGCTTCGCGCTGGGCGCATGGTCGCGGCCCGATGGCCAGACGCCCGTGCTCAACGACGCGCTGGTCTCATTCTCGTGTCGTGTGTTCCAGCTGATCGAACATGCCAGCCACCTGATCGTGATCGGCGCGGTCGAGCGCGTCACGCCCGCCGAAGGCGCGGCGCTGCAACCCAGCCTGGTCTATCACCATGGCAATTTCGGCAGCCTGCACGCCACCGTATAATTCCCCGGCTCGTTTGAATTCTGAATTCATGTTCCACCGGGAGTTCACGATGGCCCAAGACAGTGCCAAGCTTGTCAAATTGCCTCGCCGCACCGCGCTCAAGCAGACCACGCTGAGCGAATCGGTGTACGCGGAAATCCGTTCGCGCCTGCAGCGCGGCGAGATCGGCCCGAACGACCGCGTGCTGGACTACGAAGTGGCCGAGGAGTTCGACTGTACCCGCATGCCCGTGCGTCAGGCCCTGCTGCGGCTGGTGAGCGAGGGCTACCTGATCGGCACCACGCGCGGCTTCGTCACGCCCACGCTGACCAACGACGACATCCACGAGATCTTCGAAGTGCGCCGCCTGCTCGAGCCCAGCGCGGCCGCGGGCGCCGTCGCCATCCTGGACGACCGCCAGGACGCCGCGCTCAAGCGCGCCTTCCAGAAGGCCGTCAAGGCCCACGACAAGCGCGACGCGGCCCTGATGATCGAGGCCAACATGGAGTTCCGCGACGTCTGGCTGGGCGCCGTGCAGAACGCGCGTCTGCAGGACACCATCCGCCGCTTCACCGACCACGCGCAGCAGGTGCGGCTGGGCACGCTGAGCGACCCGGGCACGCAGAAGATCGTGGTCGACGGCATGCGTGCGCTGCTCGAAGGTTTCCTGGAACGCGATCCGCGCAAGATCAAGACGGCCATGCTGGCGTTCATCGTCAACGCGGAGCAGCAGTATTTCGCGCTGCTGGGCGGACACGACTGAGCGGGTCCGCGCGCCGTCAGGCCGGCGCGTGAGGCTGACCATGAGGCCGCCGCGAGCCGGCGGGCGTTGAACGGATTGTGACGGTTGATCGTGCGCGTCGGTGGGACCTGTCCACGCGCTGCCGCGCCGATCAGCCCGTCCAGTGCCGCCGCGCCAGGTCCATGAAGATATCCACGGCCAGGATGCTGACGATCACCGTCACGCCCAGGTCCAGCGCCCGCCATGTCCAGGCCCGCTGGAACGCCCCGCCCAGCCGCGCGCTGGCCAGCGCCAGCACGACGAACCACGCCAGCGATGCCGCCATCGCGCCCAGCGCGAACCAGGGCTGGCCCGCGAGTGGCCGAGCCAGCGCCAGCGGGCCGATCAGCACGACCGTGTCCAGCCAGGAATAGGGATTCAGGAAGCCGAGCCGCGCCACGCTGCGCAGCGCCTCGCCCTGGTCCGCCGCCACATGCTGCGCGGCCTGCGCCGACAGCCCCTGGCAGGCCGCGCGCAGGCGGCAGCCGGCGAACCACAGCAGATACGCGCCGCCGGCCAGCAACAGCAAGGACAGCGCCGCCGGATGGCGCGAGAACGCGGCCGCCAGCCCGGCCATGCCCAGCACGATCTGGATCGCGTCGGCGGCGACGCAGATGGCCACGGCGCGCCACAGCGGGCCGCCGGCCAGTCCCAGGCGCAGCACCAGCGTGTCCTTCGGGCCCGGCGCGACGAACAGACCCAGGCCGAGCAGCAGTCCGTCGGTGAAATGAGCGGCAAGGGCCATGCGCAAACTCCTGTGGATAAGCGACGCGCTGTGGATAAGCGTCATCTGTGGATAAGCCGTGGATCGAAAAAATGCCCGCTACGCGGCGGCGCCGCGCATGGCTTGCCACTATCCCCGGCCGCCCGTCCACGGGGGAATACGGACTGTCTGCTTTGCTTTACGATCAATGCCGACGCGCTCGCCGCGCGGGCCACGCGCGCGTCGCGCGATGGAACAATCGCAACGATCGAATTCCCGGAACCCGCCGACCATGCCCGTCACGCAACAGGAAACCCTGCGCATGCTGCTCGCCCGGCGCGGCCGCGAGCTGGGCAAGTCCATGACCGCCATCGCCCGCGAGGCCAGCCTGTCGCGCGCGCACCTGTATGCCCTGGCCGAAGGCCGCGCCCAGGACCCGTCCGTGCGCACCCTGGCGCGCCTGTCGCGCGCGCTGGACGTGTCGCCGCTGCTGCTGTTCCGCTATTACGCGGACGTGTCGGGCGCGCCGCAAAGCGCGCCGACGCTGGCGCCGACCAACCGGGCCCGGGGACTGGACGATCCGCGCGACGTGGCCGTGTTCAACGCCGACGTGACCATGCCCGACCAGGGCATGGTGCTGCCGGGCGAAGTGTTCGAGAAGGTTTGGGAAATCCAGAACCTGGGCAGCCGCCCCTGGCGCGGCCGCAGGCTCGCGCGCGTGGACGGCGAATACGTGCTCGCGCGCCGCGACGCGGCGGGCCGCCTGCGGGACGCCGTCATGGACGTGCACCTGGCAAGTCTGCAACGCGAGATCGCCGTGCCGGACACGCTGCCGGGGCAGCCCGTCAGGCTGAGGCTGTCCTTTGCCGCACCCAGGGAAAGCTGCACGGTGGCGTCGATCTGGCGGCTGGAGCACGGCGACGGCCGGCCCTGCTATGGGCCGGAGTTCGTGCTGCATGTGGTGGTGACGGTGATGGCGAGGTAGGCGGCGGGTCTGCGGACCATCGCGCCCGGCGCTCGCCGCGCGCGGCCCGCCTCAGCCGCCGACGCTGGCGCGCATCAGGCGCTTGAATCCCGGAATCCGCATGCTCAGCCCGAACGCCAGATCGCGCCACCATGCCGGCAGGTCCGCCTGGAAACAGGGCGTGAGCGCGCGCGACAGCAGCTGGAAGGCCTGCACCCGCCTGCGCCGTTCCCGCGCGTAAGCCAGGAACCCCGCTTCGATGTCACCCGTGCGGCGCAGCCCGCGCGCCAGGGCCAGCGCGTCGCCCATGGCCAGTGTCGATCCCAGGCCCAGCTGCGGGCTCATGGCGTGGGCGGCATCGCCCACCAGGCAGATGCGGCCCTGCGCCAGCCGCTTGGGCCAGGCGTGACGATAGGTGGCGAAGCTGAACTGCGAGTGATCGCGGATCTGGTCCACCACGGGACGGCTTTGCGGCCAAAAGCGGACCAGCTCGGCCTTCCACGCTTCCAGGTCCGATGCCTGCCATTGCGCATGGCGGGCGACGGGCAGGCTCCAGAACATCGCGATGTCCAGTTGCGCGCCGGTGTAGCTGCACGGCATCAGGCCGAACAGCTTGCGCGGGCCGTGCATGCGCTGATGCAGGATGGTCGGCCATTGCCAGTCCGCCACGCTGATCATGCCGTTCAGGGCGCCCCAGGCATAGGGCGAGGTCGGCGCGGACAGGCCGCATTGCTGCGCCAGATCGGAGCCCGAGCCGCTGGCGATCACCGCGCCTTCATAAACCTGCTCATGTTCGCCCCAGCGCAGCAGCACGCGATCGCGGGAGGGCTCCAGCGCGGCGATCGGCGCGTCCAGATGCAGGCGCACGCCCAGCTCGCCCGCGCGCTGCTGCAACACCCGCGTCATCGCGGGCCGCGTCACGGCGCGCGCCGGCAGGTCTTGCGCATAGGGGATGTCGACCAGCAGCCAGGAACGATGGCTGCGGCCCTCCAGGCGGTGGATGGGCACGCTGGCTTGGGCGAAGGCATCGAGGGCGCCCAGCTCCCGCAGGGCCAGCAACCCGCCCGGCTGGATCAGCATGCCGGCCCCCACGGGGGCCAGCGTGGGGTGGCGTTCGAAGACGTCGACCTCGGCGCCTTCGCGGGCCAGCGCGATGGCACAGGCCAGGCCGGCGGTGCCGGCGCCGATGATGGCGATGCGGGGGGTCATGCTTGTGAAAAGTCGGTGGACAACCAGCGTATCGGGGACAGCTTGAATCGGGTGCGGATTTTTCGTGTCCTTTTCTTGGCGCTCTCTGCAAAGACTTAGACTCTGGTGCTTTGCAGAGAGATAAGCTATTGATTTATATGGCATTGAGAGAACGTCTCTCTGCGGCTCTCTAATTTTTCTTTGCTCTTGTCTCTGTCAGTCGCCAGCACGGCGCCGTGTCCGATCCGGTGTTGACGATCACTCCATGGCGGCGCTGTCTGGTCAGCAGGTTACTGATCTTGTTGTACTTCTGCTTGTCGTCAAGAGCATCGCTTAACTTGTTCATCAGGAGTTTGTTGATCTCGGCACGGGTCGCCTGACCAAACTTCTCCAGATAATCGGTCAGCAGTTTGACGTAGAACTCGTCGTCTTGCGCCCGGGTGCGGATGTAATCGGCCTTGTTCGCCGTCGCCTCGGCCACGGAGGCTGATACGTGGAAGTTGGGTTTGCGCCCTTCGATCAGCTTGCTGCGCCGCAAGCGCGTGGCGGCTTCGTCAGGGATAGGCAACTTCTTCTGCACACGATCAAGTGCCAGCACATCCGCCAGCGGCAGATCGGTGTTCTGGATCAGCAATCGACTGTAAGCCGGGTCCACCACGCCGCCATAGATCGTCAGCCTGACTGCGCCGGGATCGCTCAGGTCGTAGTCTGGCAATGGAAAGTAGCGTCTTGCCTGCCCTGTATAGATGGAGTGGATGCCATAGCCCATGGTGTCGATCATGTTCAGCTCGACCATTGCCTGGGCCAACGCCGGATTACGGTATCGGCGTGGCGTCTTGTCACCCTGGATGTACTCGTCGGGTTGTCCTTCGAAGAAGTTGCCTTCATTCTCGAATACCAGTCTGTCCGGCAATTCCGTCACCACCACGCGACCATTGCGGGTGTAGTCCTGATGTGCAAGGCAGTTGTGCAGGGCCTCCAATACGATCTTCTGGTCGTACTTGGATACCTCGATAGGCAACAGTTCATCTTGGGGCAGCAGTCGAAGCTGGATGTTGCGAATGCGCTGGTAGAGTTGCGTCGTGCTCAACAAAAAAGGCGGCCCGAAGTGCTCATAGGCCCGTTCCTGGCCTTCCAGTTTCCAGGTCAGTTGTGCGGGGTAGGGAGACAGGCGGTAGGACGATTCAGCCTTGCCGAGCAACAGCAGTGCGGCACGAGTGATTTGGCCACTTTGCGTGACGCGCGCGCGATCAAGGAATGATGCCAGTGGCCAACTCGCCACCTCACCAGATTGGAAACGGTTGGCGTACTTCTGTGCGAAGGACTCCCGCGCTTTTCTTACCGCGGCCTCATCCAGATCATCCAGCGTGGCGCCAGGAACCACCTGCGCCGTCCAATCTTGAGCAAGTGTCTGGTGGCGAATATCATCCAGCTTGTCCAAGCCCAGTGACGTCAGGCTTTCGCCAGCGCGGGCATAGTAGTGGCCTTTCCAGGCAATCGGGATGCCCTGCGGCGCAGCAGGAATCTCGAACATCAGCACGCGGCCATCGCAGTGTTGCAGTTCATGGATTTCACGGAAGGTGATGCGAGGTTCTGCATTTTCCGCAATCTGCATCTTCAACGAGTGGAGGCGTTCGGGTTGCGGGCGATAGTCCGTGCCGACCACGCGACGGCTTTTGTTGTTCACACCGAACACCAGCCAGCCGCCATCGGTTCCGCGCAGGTTGGCTTCGTTTGCCAGCGCGGAGAAGTACTTGCCGATATCGTCGGTACTGTAGTCGCTACCTGCTTGCTTGAACTCCGCCACCTCGTTCTCCCAGGTGGCGATCAGGCTGTTCAGTTGCAGGCCCAAGTCTGGTTGGGTCATTGGTTTTCCTCTACCCGTCCCTATCACTTCGACCAAGCGCGTTCGACAGTGATCCGCCTGCTTCAGCAGCAGTTTCACTTCCCAATACAAAAACTGGAAAAAATCTCCCCCAGCAAATCATCGCTGGTGAACTTCCCCGTGATCCCCGACAAGCTGTCATGCGCCAGCCGCAATTCCTCGGCGAACAGATCCAGCACCCGATCATCCTGCTTCGCATGCTCGCCCGCCAGCGCCAAATGCTCGGCCGCCGCCTGCAACGCATGCAGATGCCGCTCGCGCGCCAGCCACGGCGACTCCGCGCCCGGATTCCACCCCGCGATCTTCAGCAGCTCCGCGCGCAGCGCGTCCAGCCCCAGTCCGCGCTTGGCCGAGATGCCCAGCTCGCCCGGCCCGGCGGAAAAAGCTGTGGATAACAGATCCACCTTGTTGAACACCTTCAGCATCGGCGTGCGCGGCGGCAGGCGGGCGGTGATCTGGGCGTCGAGTTCGTCGCCGGGCTGGGTGGCGTCCTGCAGGTGCAGGATGAGGTCGGCGCGTTCGATTTCCTGCCAGCTGCGGGCGATGCCGATGCTTTCCACCGTGTCCTCGGTTTCGCGCAGGCCGGCGGTGTCGACGATGTGCAGCGGCACGCCGTCGATATGGATTTCCTGCACCACCTTGTCGCGCGTGGTGCCGGCGATGGGCGTGACGATGGCGATGTCGTCGCCGGCCAGCGCGTTGAGCAGGCTGGACTTGCCGACGTTGGGCTGGCCGGCCAGCACCACGTGCAGGCCTTCGCGCAGGATCACGCCCTGGCGGGCCTGGGCGATCAGGCGGCCGAGGTCGGCGGCCAGCGCGTCCAACGTCGGGCGGGCCTGGTATTTTTCAAGGAAGTCGATTTCCTCTTCGGGGAAATCCAGTGTGGCCTCGACCAGCATGCGCAGGTGGATGATGCGGTCGGACAGGTCGTTGACGCGGGCCGAGAATTCGCCCGACAGCGAGGCCATGGCGCCGCGCGCGGCGGCCACCGAGGACGCGTCGATCAGGTCGGCCACGGCCTCGGCCTGGGCCAGGTCCATGCGGTCGTTGAGGAAGGCGCGGCGGGTGAACTCGCCGGGCTCGGCCAGGCGCAGGCCCTGGTCGCGGCCGGCGGCCAGGCAGCTGTCGAGCACGCGGCGCAGCACGGCGGGACCGCCGTGGCCCTGCAGCTCTAGCACGTCCTCGCCGGTATAGGAATGCGGGGCGCGGAAGTACAGCGCGATGCCTTCGTCGAGCAGCTCGCCGTCCATCGATTTGAACGGCAGGTAGTGCGCGTGGCGCGGCGTGAGGTCGCGCTGGAACAATTTGCGCACCAATCCGGACAGATCCGCACCGGAAACGCGCACGACGCCGATGCCGCCCCTTCCTGGTGCGGTGGCGATGGCGGCGATGGGGGCGTGGACTGACATGTCGAAATCAATAGTGCGAGGCGATAACAATAAGGGAATATAACTGTTGCGCGAGCGCTTGGTTGCTGGTTAATGTGCCCGGCTAGAGGTTCAAAACCCGAAACAATCCTGGGAGATCACGATGGCATCTCGGTTTTCGCGTGTATTGGCCTGCGGCAGTGCCGCGGTGGTGTTGGCGTTCGGCGCCTGTAGCGCGGCCATGGCGCGCGATCTGGTGATCGCGCTCAAGACCGAGCCGTCTTCGATGGATCCGCAATACCACGCGCTGACGCCAAATACGCAGATCTCCCAGACCATCTTCGACACGCTGGTCGCCACCGACGCGCAGTTGAAGCCGGTGCCGGCGCTGGCCGAGTCCTGGACCGTGGATGGCAAGGTCTGGACCTTCAAGCTGCGTCCCGGCGTGAAGTTCTCGGACGGTACTCCCTTCACCGCCGAGGACGTGGTCTTCACCTATGACCGCGTGCCCAAGGTGCCGAACAGCCCCTCGCCCTTCACGCTGTACCTGGGTTCGGTCGCCAAGACCGAGGCCGTCGATCCGATGACGCTGCGCATCACCACCAAGGACGTGGCGCCGAACCTGCTGGTGAACCTGGCGCAGCTGCCCATCATGTCGAAGAAGGCCGCCTCCGGGCCGGCCGCCGAGGGCAAGACCACCACCGAGCTGAACAGCGGCGACGGCCTGGTGGGCACCGGCCCCTACAAGTTCGTGTCCTGGAAGCGCGGCGCCGAGTTCGTGCTGGCGCGCAATGACAGCTATTGGGGCAAGAAGCCCGAGTGGGACAAGGTGATCTACCGCCCGATCAGCAATCCCGCCGCGCGCGTGGCCGCGCTGCTGGCCGGCGACGTGGACATGATCGAGGATCCCCCCACCGACGACCTGCCCAAGCTCAAGGGCGACAAGAAGCTCTACGTCGAGGAAACCCCCTCGGTGCGCGTGGTGTACGTGGCGCTGGACCAGCATGCCGAGCCCTCGCCCGGCGTGCAGGGCACGGACAAGAACCCGATGAAGGACAAGCGCGTGCGCGAGGCGCTGTCGCTGGCGATCAATCGCGACGCGCTGGTCGAGCGCGTGATGGGCGGCGTGGCGCTGCCCGCTGGCAACCTGCTGCCCTACCCCATGTCCGGGTCGAGCAAAGAGCATTCCAAGGCGCCCAAGGCCGATGTGGAAAAGGCCAAGGCGCTGCTCAAGGAAGCCGGCTATCCCAACGGCTTCTCGATCACGCTGGGCTCGCCCTCGGGCCGCTACGTGAACGACTCCAAGGTGGCGCAGGCGATCGCGTCCATGTGGACGCGCATCGGCGTGAAGACCAGCGTGGACGCGATGGCGCCGCCGGTGTTCTTCAAGAACCGCGATTCCTATGCGTTCTCGGCCTATCTGGCGGGCTGGTCGGTGACCAGCGGCGAGATGTCCAATGCGCTGACCGCGCTGTTGGTGACGCGCAATCCGGAAGCGGGTCTGGGCACCACCAACCGCAGCCGCTACTCCAACCCCAAGATGGATGAGCTGGTGAAGGAAGCCTCGTCCACCATGGATGATGCCAAGCGCGCCGACCTGCTTGCGCGCGCCAGCAACATCGCCATGGACGACTACGCGATGTTGCCGGTGCACTTCGAGCTGTCGGTGTGGGCCATGAAGGGCGACATCCGCTACCAGGGCCGGCCCGACCAGGTCACCCTCGCGCAGTTCGCCACCCTGAAGAAGTAACGCGCATAGCGGGCGGTTTCACGTGCTGGCGACTATCGTAAGAAGGCTGTTGCAGACTGTCGTGGTCATGCTGGTGATGTCGGCGCTGGTGTTCGCCGGCATCTACATGGTGGGCGATCCGGTGTCGATGCTGGCCAGTCCGGAGGCCACCGAGGCCCAGCGCGCGGCGATCCGCGCGTCGCTGGGCCTGGACCTGCCATTGTGGCGGCAATACCTGATCTTCATGGGTCAGGCGGTGCGCGGCGACTTCGGCAACAGCTTCCTGACCGGCGAGCCGGCCATGCGCCTGATCCTGGAGCGCATGCCTGCCACGGTGGAGCTGGCCTCGGTGGCCATGCTGCTGTCGGTGCTGATCGGCGTGCCGCTGGGCATCCTGGCGGGCCTGAAGCCGCGCGCGCCCGGCTCGCGCGCCATCATGACGGGCTCGGTGCTGGGCTTCTCGCTGCCGAACTTCTGGGTCGGGCTGATGCTCATCATGGTGTTCGCCGTGATGCTGGGCTGGGTGCCGGCCGGCGGGCGCGGGCAGACCGTCAGCATCGGCTCGCTGCAGCTCAGCGTGCTGACGCTGGACGGCTGGGCCAGCCTGGCGCTGCCCGCGGCCACCATCGCCTTCGCCAAGTGCGCCATGATCATCCGCGTGACGCGCGCCGCCACGCGCGAGGCCCTGCCCATGGACTACATCAAGTTCGCGCGCGCCAAGGGCCTGTCAGAGCGCCGCGTGCTGGGCGTGCACCTGCTCAAGAACATCCTGATCCCCGTGGTGACGGTGGCCGGCCTGGAGTTCGGCCAGGTCATGGCCTTCGCGGTGGTCACCGAGACCGTGTTTTCCTGGCCGGGCATGGGCAAGCTGCTGATCGATTCCATCATCAACCTGGACCGTCCGGTGGTGGTGGCGTATCTGCTCCTGATTGTGTTCTTCCTGGTCATGCTCAACCTTGTGGTGGACATCATCTACACGGTGCTGGATCCCCGCGTCAGACAGGACGGCCGCCGATGACCACGCCCGCCATTGCCAGCGCGCCCGCCGCGCGCCCCGAACAGACGCCCTGGCGCCGCTTCGTGTCGGATTTCTGCGCCAGCAAGCTGGCCCTGCTGGGCCTGGTGATGCTGGTCGTGATCGTGGGCGCGGCGCTGCTGGCGCCGTGGATCGCGCCGCAGAATCCCTATGACCTGGCCGCGCTGGACATCATGGATTCCAAGCTCAGGCCCGGCAGCGCAAGCGGCGACGGCGCCATGCGCTACTGGCTGGGCACCGACGGGCTGGCGCGCGACCTCTTGTCGGCCATCCTGTACGGCATGCGCACCAGCCTGCTGGTGGCGGCCGTGTCGGTGCTGGCCGCCTTCGGCATCGGCGCGACGGTGGGGTTGATCGCGGCCTATTTCGGCGGCCGCATCGACGCGCTGCTGATGCGTATCGTCGACATCCAGCTGTCCTTCCCGGCCATCCTGGTGGCGCTGATGCTGCTGGCGATCCTGGGCAAGGGCGTGGACAAGGTGATCATCGCGCTCATCGTGGTGCAGTGGGCGTATTTCGCGCGGGCGGCGCGCGGCGCGGCGCTGGTCGAGCGCGGCAAGGAATACGTCGAGGCCGCGCGCTGCATGTCGCTGGGCTGGGGGCGCGTGCTGTTCCGCCATGTGCTGCCCAACTGCATGCCGCCCCTGATCGTCATCGCCACCATCGACCTGGCGCACGCCATCGCGCTGGAGGCCACGCTGTCCTTCCTGGGCGTGGGCGTGCCGGTGTCCGAGCCCTCGCTGGGCATGCTGATCTACAACGGCTTCGAGTACCTGCTGTCCGGGCAGTACTGGATTTCCTTCTTCCCCGGCATCGCGCTGGCGCTGGCCATCATCGCCATCAACCTGGTGGGCGACCACCTGCGCGATGTGCTCAACCCGCGCAACGCGGACTAGGGGAAGGCGATGCAGGAAAACCTTGTGGACAAGTCGCCGGCGGCGTCCGGACCCGTGCTCGACGTGCGCGGCCTGAAGACGCATTTCTTCACGCGCAACGGCGTGGTCCGGGCCGTGGACGGCGTGGACCTGCATCTGGCGGCCGGCGAGATACTGGGCCTGGTGGGCGAGTCCGGCTCGGGCAAGAGCATCACCGGCTTCTCGCTGATGGGCCTGCTGGACGAGCCGGGCCGCATCGTCGACGGCAGCATCCGCTTCAACGGCGAGGAGCTGCGCGGCGCGGCGCCGGCCCGCTGGCGCCAACTGCGGGGGCGCGACATCGCGATGATCTTCCAGGATCCGATGATGACGCTGAACCCGGTGCTGCGCGTGGACACGCAGATGATCGAGGCGGTGCAGGCGCATGGCGGCGCATCGCGCGACCAGGCGCGCAAGCGCGCATTGGAAACGCTGGCCATGGTCGGCATACCCGCGCCCGAGGAACGGCTGCGCGCCTATCCGCACCAGCTGTCCGGCGGCATGCGCCAGCGCGTGGCCATCGCCATCGCGCTGCTGAATTCGCCGCGGCTCATCATCGCCGACGAGCCCACCACGGCGCTGGACGTGACCATCCAGGGGCAGATCCTGTTCGAGGTGCAGAAGCTGTGCCAGGACACCGGCACGGCGCTGATCTGGATCACCCACGATCTGGCCGTGGTGGCCGGGCTGGCCGACCGCGTGGCTGTGATGTACGCGGGCCGCGTGGTGGAGACCGGCACGACCGAGGCCGTCATCAGCCATCCCATGCACCCTTACACGCACGGCCTGATCGCATCGATTCCCACGCCGGAATCGCGCGGGCGGCCATTGGAACCGATACCGGGCATGACCCCTTCGCTGCTCAACCTGCCGCAAGGCTGCGCGTTCCGGGGCCGCTGCCCGCGCGCGAGCGACGCCTGTCTGGCCGAGCCCCAGCCGCAGGAAATCCGTCCCGGCCAATGGGTGCGCTGCTGGCACGCGGGAGCGCGCGATGACGCATGACGCTACGACGCCCATCCTGTCGCTGCGCGGCGTCGAGCTGCGCTTCGTGCAGCCGGTGGACCTGGCCGGCCGCATCGCCAACCTGCTGGGCGCGGGCCTGAAGACGCAGGTCGTGCACGCGGTGGCCGGCGTGGACCTGGATGTGATGCCGGGCGAGGTCATCGGCATCGTGGGCGAGTCGGGCTGCGGCAAGTCCACGCTGGGCCGCATCGTCTCGGGCATCCTGCCGCCCAGCGCGGGCGAGCTGCGCTATCGCGGCAAGCCGGTGCAGGGCCTGCCGGGCCCGGAACGGCGCGCCTACGAGCTGGGCGTGCAGATGATCTTCCAGGATCCCTATGCCTCGTTGAACCCGCGCATGCGGGTGCGCGAGATCATCGGCGAGGCGCCGGTGGCGCACAAGCTGGTGGCCGCGCGCGACAAGGCCGATTACGTGGCCGGGCTGATGCGCCAGGTCGGGCTGGACCCAGGCTATGCGCAGCGTTATCCGCACCAGTTCTCGGGCGGCCAGCGCCAGCGCATTGGCATCGCGCGCGCGCTGGCGCTCAAGCCCTCCGTCATCGTCTGCGACGAGGCGGTGGCGGCGCTGGACGTGTCGATCCAGGCGCAGGTGCTGAACCTGTTCGAGCGGCTGCGCGGCGAGCTGGACCTGACGTACCTGTTCATCAGCCACAACCTCAGCGTGGTCAGCCACATCTCGGACCGCGTGGCCATCATGTACCTGGGCCGCGTGGTCGAGCTGGCGCCCACCGACGAGATCTTCCAGCGCGCCAATCATCCGTACACGCAGGCGCTGCTGAAGGAACTGCCGACGCTGACGCCGGGCCGGCGCGCCTACCGGCCGATCAAGGGCGAGCTGCCGTCGCCGCTGGATCCGCCGACCGGCTGCGCCTTCCATCCGCGCTGTCCGCAGGCCATGCCGCGCTGCAAGACCGAAAGGCCCTTGCTGCGCGCGATCGCGCCGGGGCATGTCAGCGCCTGTCATCTGAACGATGAAGGGGCCGCGCCGGCCAGCGCCAGTGGTTGATGCCTGGCGATGAACGAAGGCCGTCGATGGGCAGTCATTGATCGGCGGCCTGCGTTGGAGGCCGGCTGATCGTGGCTGAAATCCCGGGGTTTTCCCGGAAACACGCTCTCTTGCCGTGGCGTGCCGTGCTACACCTGAAAGATCTCCGCCCTTGGCTTATCCACAGCCTTGTTCTATTTTTTTCCGTCTGAATCCGCTGGATCCCGCCATGAAGACCATCGCCGAAATCGAACGCGCGCATCCCGAACTCACCGCGCTGCGCCGCGACATCCACGCCCATCCCGAACTCGCCTTCCAGGAAACGCGCACGTCCACGCTGGTGGCCGAAAAGCTGCGCGGCTGGGGCCTGGAAGTCCACACGGGCCTGGGGAAAACCGGCGTCGTCGGCATCCTGCGCGCCGGCAGCGGCAAGAAGACCGTGGGCCTGCGCGCCGACATGGACGCGTTGCCCATGCCCGAGCACAACCGCTTCGCGCACCGGTCCACCATCAGCGGCCGCATGCACGGCTGCGGCCATGACGGGCACACCGCCATGCTGCTGGGCGCGGCGCAGTACCTGTCCACGCACCGCGACTTCGACGGCACCGTGGTGTTCATCTTCCAGCCGGCCGAGGAAGGCGGCAACGCCGGCGCGCGCGCCATGATGCAGGACGGCCTGTTCGACCGCTTTCCCTGTGATGCCGTGTTCGGCATCCACAACATGCCGGGCATGCCGGTGAACCAGTTCGGCTTTCGCGCCGGCCCGACGATGGCGTCGAGCAACCGCTGGGACATCGTGATCAAGGGCGTGGGCGGCCACGCGGCACAGCCGCATGCCTCGGTGGATCCGATCATCGTCGCGGCCGACATGGTGCATGCCTTGCAGACCGTGATCTCGCGCAGCAAGAACCCGTTGGAACAGGCGGTGCTGTCGATCACGCAGATCCACGCCGGCGACGCCTACAACGTGATCCCGGGCGAGGCCGTGCTGCGCGGCACGGTGCGCACGTACTCGGTGGAAACGCTGGACAAGATCGAGGCCGACATGCGCCGCATCGCCACCACGCTGCCGCAGGTCTATGGCGGCACCGGCGAGCTGGATTTCGTGCGCGCCTATCCGCCGCTGGTGAACTGGGAACAGGAAACCGCCTTCGCCGCGCAGGTGGCCGAGAACGCGTTCGGCGCCGAGCACGTGCTGCGCGACATGCCGCCCTTCATGGGCGCCGAGGACTTCTCGTTCTTCCTGGAGAAAGTGCCGGGCGCCTATCTGTTCCTGGGCAATGGCGATGGCGACCATCGCATGGAAAGCTATCACGGCATGGGTCCGTGCCAGCTGCACAACCCGAACTACGATTTCAACGACGCGCTGCTGCCGGTGGGCGCCACGTACTGGGTCAAGCTGGTTCAGGCCTACCTGCCTGTGGAAAAGTAGCGGGTGGCGGCTTTCATGCCGATTTTTCACTAGCTTATAAGTTGTCCACATGAAGGCGCGGCGTTCCCATAGCGGACGCCGCGCCTTATGACGCCAGGCTTTGTTCAAACGCCAATATCTTCGTTTGCGTTGCAAGGCCGGCTTTTCATAATCGATTGTTCCTGGTCCCGGCGCATCGCCGGGCCGCCCCAATCCGGTCCGGCGATTCGCCGGACGCCCAGGAGCGATCGATGCCCCAAAGCAATGCCCTGCTGCGCGATGTGGACGCGCAAGCGGAACCGCAAGCCGCCCAGCCGCAAGCCTTCGAGCTGCGCCCGCTGCCGGGTCCGCTGGGCGCCGAGATCATTGGCCTGGACCTGTCGCGCGAACTGACGCGCGAGGATTTTTCCCGCATCCATCAGGCGCACCTGGACCATCATCTGCTGGTGTTCCGCGATCAGCGCATCACGCCGCGCCAGCACATCGATTTCAGCCGCCGCTTCGGCCCGCTGATGATTCATGTGCTGCATCAGTTCCACCTGCCCGGCCATCCCGAGATCCTGACCGTCTCCAACATCATCGAGAACGGCAAGCCGGTGGGCCTGGGCGACGCCGGCAAGTACTGGCATTCGGATATCTCGTACAAGGCGCTGCCCAGCCTGGGTTCGCTGCTGCACGCGCAGGAGCTGCCGTCCGAAGGCGGCGACACGCTGTTCGCCAACATGCACCTGGCCTACGACACGCTGCCCGAGGCGCTGCGCAATGCGATTGAAGGCCGCCGCGCCGTGCACTCCTACCTGGCCAAGTACGGTCAACTGCAAAAGGAAGGCAACTGGCGTCCGGACCTGAGCGCGCAACAGGTGGCGCAAGTGCAGGAAGTCTCGCATCCGGTGGTGCGCACGCATCCGGAGAACGGCCGCCGCGCGCTGTTCGTGAGCGAAGGCTTCACCACCCGCATCGAAGGCCTGCCGCAGGACGAAAGCGACGCCTTGCTGGCCGAGCTGTACGCGCACAGCGTGCGTCCCGAGCATGTCTATCGCCATCACTGGCGCGAGCATGATCTGGTGTTCTGGGACAACCGCTCGCTGATCCATCTGGCCGGCGGCACGCCCGACCATCTGCGCCGCAAGCTGTACCGCACCACCATCGAGGGCGACGCGCCGTTCTGAGCGCGCCCGCGCATCGTCAGAATCCACGCCCCGCACAGCACCACGACTTATCCACAAGGAACACCATGCGTTTGTCCGCCGCCGCAAAAGACCGATTCGCGCAAGTTCTCACCAGCGCCGGCCTGGCCCTGGTCCTCGCCGTACTGGCGCTGGCCTCGCCCTCGCCGGCCCAGGCCGAGGGTCGCATCCGCATCGCCGAGCAGTACGGCATCGTCTACCTGCTGCTGAACGTGGCGCGCGACCAGCAACTGATCGAAAAGCATGGCAAGGCCGAGGGTGTGGATATCTCGGTGGAATGGGCCAAGCTGTCCGGCGGCTCGGCGGTGAACGACGCGCTGTTGTCCGGCGCGGTGGACATCGCCGGCGCGGGCGTGGGGCCGCTCCTGACCATCTGGGACCGCACGCGCGGCAAGCAGAACGTCAAGGGCGTAGCCTCGCTGGGTAATTTCCCCTATTACCTGGTGACCAACAATCCCAACGTGAAGAGCATCGCCGATTTCACCGAGCGCGACCGCATCGCCCTGCCCGCCGTCGGCGTATCGGTGCAGTCGCGCGTGCTGCAGCTGGCCTCGGCCAAGCTGTGGGGCGACGCGCACTACGACAAGCTGGACAAGATCTCGGTGGCGCTGCCGCATCCGGACGCCGCCGCCGCCATCATTGCCGGCGGCACGGAGATCACCGGCCACTTCGGCAATCCGCCGTTCCAGGAACAGGAGCTGGCCGAGAATCCCAAGGCGCGCATCGTGCTCAATTCGTATGACGTGCTGGGCGGCCCCAGCTCGTCCACCGTGCTCTTCGCCACCGAGAAATTCCGCAAGGACAATCCCAAGACCTACAAGGCCTTCCAGCTGGCGCTCCAGGAAGCCGCCGAGTTCGCCACCGCCAATCCGGAGAAAGCCGCCGACACCTACCTGCGCGTGACCGGCGCCAAGCTGGACCGCGACTTCCTCATCAAGATCATCAAGAACCCCGACGTGCAGTTCAAGCTGGCGCCGCAGAACACCTACCCGCTGGCGCAGTTCATGCACAAGGTGGGCGCGATCAAGACGGCGCCGGCCAGCTGGCGCGAGTATTTCTTCGATGACGCCGTCACCGCCCAGGGCAGCTAAGGGTAAAGCCCGGCCCCGATGAGGTCTGGAGGTGGGCGGCTGTAGAACCAAGGAGAACCGACATGTCCATCCATTCCGCCAGCCCTGTGGATAACGCTGAAAACCAAGGTCCGCTGCTGCGTGTGGATAAGGTGTCGCTCGAATACAAGACGCCGGAACGGCGCGTGCGCGCCACCCATCAGGTGAGCTTTGACGTGCACGCGTCCGAGCGCTTCATCCTGCTGGGCCCGTCGGGCTGCGGCAAGTCCACGCTGCTCAAGGCCGTGGCCGGCTTCATCAAGCCGACCGAAGGCCGCATCGCGCTGGACGACCGGCCGGTGCAAGGCCCGGGCCCGGACCGCATCGTGGTGTTCCAGGAATTCGACCAGCTGCCGCCGTGGAAGACGCTGCGGCAGAACGTCGCGTTTCCGCTGATCGCCTCGCGCAAGCTGGGCCGGCGCGAGGCCGATGAGCGCGCCATGCATTACCTGGACAAGGTCGGGCTGGCGGGCTTCGCCGACGCCTATCCCCACACCTTGTCCGGCGGCATGAAGCAGCGCGTGGCGATCGCGCGCGCGCTGGCCATGCAGCCGCGCGTGCTGCTGATGGACGAGCCCTTCGCCGCGCTGGACGCGCTGACGCGGCGGCGCATGCAGGAAGAGTTGATGGTCCTGTGGGAAGAGGTGCGCTTCACGCTGCTGTTCGTCACCCACTCCATCGAAGAGGCGCTGGTGCTGGGCAGCCGCGTGCTGCTGCTGTCGCCGCATCCGGGTCGCGTGCGCGCCGAGCTGAACGCGCAGGCGCACAGCCTGCACAGCCAGGGCTCGGCGGCCTTCCAGGCGGCCACGCGGCGCATTCACGATCTGCTGTTCGACCAGGCGTCCGCGCGGGCGGGCGAGGCCGAGCGCCGCGTCGCCGCCTGAGGCTGGCACCAGTCATTCGCCGCGCGGCTTGATTGCCGCGTTCGTTCAATACGCGGGCCCTGCCGCGCGCGATATCCACAGTTTGCGATCACCGAGATCCGTCATGTCCGTCATCACCTCCGTCCACGCCGATACGCTGGCCGCGCGTCCCGATATCGAATACGCGCTGCCGCCGCTGCCCGTGCAGACCGCCGAGGCGCCGCTGTCCTGGCGCGAGCGCCTGTGGGCCCGCGCCGGCGTGCGCAAGCTGTTCATCCTGGCGCTGCTGGCCCTGCTGTGGGAGCTGGCCGCGCGCCTGACCGACAACGACCTGCTGCTGCCGGGCGCCTGGCAGACCGCGCAGGCCTTCGCGGCCGGCCTGGCCAGCGGCGAGCTGGCGGCGCGCGCCGGGCAGTCGCTGCGGGTGCTGGTGCAGGGTTATGTGGCGGGCGTGGCGCTGGCCTTCGCGCTGACCACGCTGGCCGTGTCCACGCGCCTGGGCCGCGACCTGCTGTCCACGCTGACCTCGATGTTCAACCCCTTGCCCGCCATCGCCCTGCTGCCGCTGGCGCTGCTGTGGTTCGGCCTGGGCGAAGGCAGCCTGGTGTTCGTGCTGATCCATTCCGTGCTGTGGGCGCTGGCGCTGAACACCTACGCCGGCTTCCTGGGCGTGTCCGAGACGCTGCGCATGGCGGGGCGCAACTATGGGCTGACGGGGCTGCGCTACGTGCTGTGGATCCTGGTGCCGGCCGCGCTGCCGGCCATCCTGGCCGGCCTGAAGATCGGCTGGGCCTTCGCCTGGCGCACGCTGATCGCCGCCGAACTGGTGTTCGGCGCGTCCAGCGGCAAGGGCGGGCTGGGCTGGTACATCTTCCAGAATCGCAACGAGCTGTACACCGACAAGGTGTTCGCCGGGCTCGCGGCCGTGGTCATCATCGGCCTGCTGGTCGAAAGCCTGGGCTTCGACACGCTGGAGCGGTTGACGGTCAGGCGCTGGGGCATGCAGCGCTAGCGTGCTGTTGGAGCCGGGCGGCAGGGCCCGGCGGGCTCATTGATGAAATCAAGAATCCTGAACATATTCATTGATATGAGCTATTGATCGTATTGCAGCAATCAAATATTTCTGCATGGTGCTCTCGCGTATAGTCGTTCGGACCGGCCCGCCCGGCCGTCCATCACCGAAGGAGAGCGCCCATGTCGAGCGAAGCGAAATGCCCTTTCAACCATACCGCCGGCGGCGGTACGACGAATCGGGACTGGTGGCCCAACCAGCTGCGGCTGGACCTGCTGAGCCAGCATTCCAGCAAGTCCGATCCGATGGACAAGGACTTCAACTACGCGCAAGCCTTCAAGAGCCTGGACCTGGCCGCCGTGAAGAAGGACCTGGCCAAGCTGATGACCGATTCCCAGGACTGGTGGCCCGCCGACTTCGGCCACTATGGTCCGCTCTTCATCCGCATGGCCTGGCACAGCGCCGGCACCTACCGCATCGGCGACGGGCGCGGCGGCGCGGGACGCGGGCAGCAGCGCTTCGCGCCGCTCAACAGCTGGCCCGACAACGTCAGCCTGGACAAGGCCCGTCGTTTGCTGTGGCCCATCAAGCAAAAGTACGGTCGCAAGATTTCCTGGGCCGACCTGCTCATCCTGACCGGCAACGTCGCGCTGGAGACCATGGGTTTCAAGACCTTCGGTTTCGCGGGCGGCCGGGAAGACAGCTGGGAACCTGATCAGGACGTCTATTGGGGCAATGAGAAAACCTGGCTGGGCGGCGACGTGCGCTACGGCAAGGGCGAAGGCAAGACCCCGTCGGGCCGCAATCTGGAAAACCCGCTGGGCGCGGTGCAGATGGGCCTGATCTACGTGAACCCGGAAGGCCCGGACGGCAATCCGGATCCGGTCGCGGCCGCGCATGACATCCGCGAGACCTTCGCGCGCATGGCCATGAATGACGAGGAAACCGTGGCGTTGATCGCCGGCGGCCATACCTTCGGCAAGACGCACGGCGCCGGGCCGGCCTCCAACGTGGGCCCCGATCCCGAAGACGCGGGGCTGGAGCTGCAGGGCCTGGGCTGGCAGAGCAGCCATGGCAGCGGCAAGGGCGCGGACGCCATCACCAGCGGCCTGGAAGTCACCTGGACCACCACGCCGACGCAATGGGGCAACGGCTTTTTCCAGAACCTGTTCGGCTATGAATGGGAACTGAGCAAGAGCCCGGCCGGCGCGCACCAGTGGGTGGCCAAGAACGCCCAGCCTACGATTCCGCATGCCTTCGACGCGTCCAGGAAGCTGCTGCCGACCATGCTGACCACGGACCTGTCGCTGCGCTTCGATCCGGCATACGAGAAGATCTCGCGCCGCTTCATGGACCATCCCGAGGAACTGGCCGAGGCCTTCGCCCGCGCCTGGTTCAAGCTGACCCACCGCGATATGGGCCCGCGCGCCCGCTACCTGGGTCCGGAAGTGCCGGCCGAGGAACTGATCTGGCAGGATCCCATCCCCAAGGTCAACCACCCGCTGGTCGACGACCAGGACGTGGCGGCGCTCAAGCAGAAGGTGCAGGCCAGCGGCCTGTCGGTGTCCGAGCTGGTGTCCACCGCCTGGGCGTCGGCGTCCACCTTCCGAGGCTCCGACAAGCGCGGCGGCGCCAATGGCGCGCGCATCCGGCTGGCGCCGCAGAAAGACTGGGCGGTCAACCAGCCGGCGCAGCTGGCCAAGGTGTTGAAGGCGCTGGAAGCCATACAGGCCGACTTCAACCGCGCGCAGTCCGGCGGCAAGAAGATCTCGCTGGCCGACCTGATCGTGCTGGCGGGCTGTGCGGGCGTGGAGCAGGCGGCCAAGAAGGCCGGCGTCGACGTGACCGTGCCCTTCGCGCCGGGCCGCATGGATGCCACGCAGGAACAGACCGACGTGGATTCCTTCGCGCCGCTGGAGCCGGTGGCCGACGGTTTCCGCAACTACCTGAAGACGCGCTTCGCGGTGCCGGCCGAGGCGCTGCTGATCGATCGCGCGCAGCTGCTGACCCTGACCGCGCCCGAGATGACCGTGCTGATCGGCGGGCTGCGCGTGCTGGAGGTGCGGGTGGGCCAGGACCGGCACGGCGTTTTCACCGACCGGCCGGGCGCGCTGAGCAATGACTTCTTCCGCAACCTGCTCGACATGGGCACGGAATGGAAGCCGCTGTCGCCCGAGCGCGAGGCCTTCGAGGGGCGCGATCGCAAGACCGGCCAGCCCAAATGGACGGGCAGCCGCATCGACCTGCTGTTCGGCTCGCACTCGCAGCTGCGCGCGCTGGCCGAGGTCTATGCCAGCGAGGACGCGCAGCAGAAGTTCGTGCGCGACTTCGTCGCCGCCTGGGTCAAGGTGATGAACCTGGACCGCTACGACCTGGCCTGAGGTCGGAAGCGGAACCCGGTCCGGGCGGCGGCCGGATCCCGAGGCCGACGCCCGGGATCCGGCGCTTCAGGCCAGCAGGCGCGCGATGGTGCTGCGCAGCCGGTCCGGATCGACCGGTTTGTTCTGCATGGGCCAGCCATGTTCGGCCACTTCGGCCAGGCGCTGCGGGTCGGTGTCGCCGCTGACCAGCAGCGCCGGGATGGCCTCGTCGTTGTATTCCTCGTGCAGGCGCTTGATGGCGTCGATGCCCGTCTGGTGCTCGCGCAGGCGGTAGTCGCTGATGATCAGCGAGACGCGGTCCATGTCCTGCGCGGTCTGCAACAGCAGCTCATCGACGCTGCCGGCCGCCAGCACGCGGTAGCCCCACCCTTCCAGCAGCAATTGCAGGCCGAGGCGGCTTTGGACGTCGTCTTCGATGACCAGCACCAGCGGCTCGCGGCCGTGCGTCGGCAAGGCGGCGGGCTGCGGTTCGTCCGCCTGGGCCGGGGCCTGCGCCTGGGGATCGGCCAGCGGCAGCGTCAGGCTGAACACGGTGCCGCGGCCCGGCCAGGAGCGCAGGCCCAGCGGGTGGCCGAGCAGCCGGGCCGTGCGCTGCACGATCGCCAGCCCCAGGCCCAGGCCCTTGCCGCGGTCGCGTTCGGGGTTGCCCAGCTGATGGAATTCCCAGAAGACGCGCTCCTGTTCGTGCAAGGGAATGCCCGGGCCGCTGTCCCAGACCTCCACGCGCAGCGCGTCGCCGTCTCGGCGGCAGCCGACCAGCACGCCGCCGCGCTCGGTGTGATGGATGGCGTTGTGGATCAGGTTGCGCAGGATGCGGTCCAGCAGCGCCGGGTCCGACGAGACCGTGGCCGCCAGCGGCCGCAAGCGCAGGCGCAGCGATTTTGCCTGCGCCTGCGGCGCGAACTCGTGATGCAGGCGATCGAGCACGTCGGCGATCGCCACCGGCTGCACCTGCGGACGCACCACGCCCGCGTCCAGCCGCGAGAGGTTGAGCAGGCCATCGAACAGGCCGCCCAGCGCCTGCACCGCGCGCGAGATGCTGTCCACCAGCTGGCGGCTCTGCGCGGGCAGCGCATGCCCCTTCAGCACGCCGACGAACAGGCTCAGCGCATGCACGGGCTGGCGCAGGTCGTGGCTGGCGGCCGCCAGGAAGCGCGACTTGGCCAGGTCGCTGCGTTCGGCCGCCATCTTCTCGTTCTGCAGCCGCTGCAGCAGGTCCAGGTTCTCGAAGCGCAGGCTCAGCGAATCGAGCTGCGTGCGATGCATGCGATGGGCGAAGGTCAGCGACACGGCCAGGTACAGCAGGCCGGCGACGCCCATCACCGTGAGCAGCGTTTGATCCAGCGCCGTCAGCATCAGCAGCATGGGCAGGAAGTACGGCAGCAGGAAGCTGTAGAGGACCGGCAGATCGATGCAGTACGCATAGATGGCGCCCGTGCCCATGGTCAGCAGCGCGATGATCAGGAACATCTGGTGCGGCAGCGGCACGTGCTGCAGCCAGTACGCCGTCGGCAGGCCCCAGGCCAGGCCGCTGGCCAGCACCCCGACCAGCGTGATGCGGCGCCAGCGCCGCACCCGGGGGTTGTCGTTGATGCCGGGCTCGCCCTCGACCGGCCGGAAGCGGCGCATGGCATGCCAGCGCAAGGCGGACAGCGCCAGGTTGCCGAGCGCCCACCAGGCCAGCTGCGCATGCGGCACCACGTCCTGCAATGCCGCGATCACCAGGGCCATGGTCAGCAGCATGCCCGCCAGCGTGAACGGCAGGTTGCGGCGCAGGACCACCACGCAGGCGGCGAAAACGGGGTCGCGGACGGGGTCGGGACGGGCGGCGGGCATCGCGTTCGAGGCGGATGGGGAACGCGGACATTGTCGTCTGGTTCGCCGCGTCCGGCCAGGGGCGTTGTTCAGCCCCGCGCGTCCTCGCTCGCGCGGTCGCGGTACACGCGGTCGATCAGGCCCCACTCGATGGCTTCGTCGGCTGTCAGGTAGCGGTCGCGGTCCAGGCTGCGCTCGACGTCCTCATAGCTGCGGCCGCAATGCTCGGCGTACAGCCGGATGACGCGGTCCTTGGTGCGCTGCATTTCCTCGGCGTGGATCATGATGTCCGAGGCCTGGCCCTGGAAGCCGCCCAGCGGCTGGTGCACGTGCATGCTGGCGTTGGGCAGCGCGGCCCGTTCGCCCGGCTCGCCGGCCATCAGCAGCAGCGAGCCCATGGAGCGCGCCGTGCCCATGCACAGCGTGTGCACGGGCGACTTGATGAACTGCATGGTGTCGTACATGGCCAGGCCGCTGGTGATCACGCCGCCGGGCGAATTGATGTACAGGTGGATGGGCTTGCCGGGATGCTCGGCCTCCAGGAACAGCAGCTGCGCGCACACCAGCGCCGAAACTGTGTCGTTGACCTCGCCGTTCAGGAACACGATGCGTTCGCGCAGCAGGCGCGAATAGATATCGAACGACCGTTCTCCGCGGCCGGACTGTTCCACCACCATGGGGACGAGCTGCATCGCTCCGCTCATGAGCGAACTCCTTGTGTTGCTTGGGAAAGGGAGGCCGGGGCGGCTCGGCGGCCGGCCCGGAGACCGTTCGGGCGGCCGCTAGGCGGCCATCATCAGCCAGGTCGTGCCGTCGTTGGCGGCCGGCCGCTGGCGGCGTTCCAGGCGCGCGTCGGCCAGCTCATGGATGATCCTGAGGCGCGTGCCGCCCTCGCCGTCCGGCTCGATCTGGAAGGTGACCAGGCTTTCCAGGAACGGCGGCGCGTCGTCGCGCATGCGGTAGCGGATTTCTTCCTCGTGCGTGACCGAGACGGGATCGGGGTCGGAAACGACCGCATCGGGTAGCCACTGCTCGCGCAGCGCGGGGATGCTGACGGCGCGCCAGACCTGTGACGGCGGCGCATCCAGCGTGTATTCGAGCACCAGCGCGTCGGCCTGCTCGTCCTGCGTGTCCTGGGCGGGGGTGTCGTTCATTGATCCATGTCCTTGAGCAAGGCCTTCAGGGCGTCCACGCGCGCCGGCCAGTAGGCGCGGTACTTCGACAGCCAGCCGGCGATCAGCGCCAGGCCGTCGGGATCGACTTCGTAGTTCACAAAGCGGCCTTGCCGCTCTTCGCGCACCAGCCCGGCCTTGCGCAGCACCGCCAGGTGCTGGGACATGGCGGACTGGCTGATGTCCATGCCCACCCGCAGGGCGCTGGCGTTCATGCCGCCGGGCGCCAGCTTCTCGAAGATGGCGCGGCGGGTCGGATCGGCCAGGGCCTTGAAGATGTCGTTTTCGATCATGACAACACATTAGCATTGGCTAATGTGATTGGCAAGCGGGCTATCATGCCCTGCCTTCTTCCTCCCTTTTTCGCGCATGTATCCGTACCTTTCCAAGTACGAATGGCTGGCCATGGCCGATGAGCTGTTGCGCCATCAGGCGCCCGACGTGGTGGACCTGTGCGTGCGCTTTTTCCTGGCCGAATCGCGCGGGGTGTCCGACGGCCGGATCCGGGCGCTGCTGGCGCGCCGCTTCAAGCACTGCCAGCTGGGACGGACCCACCGCGATCAGCTGGTGGCCTGCATCGCCCGGCGCCTGACCGAGGGCAATTTCTCGGAGCAGTTCAAGGATCAGCTGCGCCTGGCCCTGCTCCTGGACCGCCAGGCCATCCTGGCCGCCGCCGCCGGCTGCGCGCATCGGCGCGCGTATGTCCGGCAGTACGCGCTGTGGGTGCTGGCGCACGCGCCATAGGCGGCTGGCGGTATTGCCAGCGGCATCATCCGAAGTCCGCCGCGCGTCGAGGCGGCAGCGGTGGTTCCAGGGTGACGCAGCCAAGAAAAAACCGGCCCCTGGAGGCCGGTTTTTCATTGCCGTGTTCCGCGATCAGCGGCTTGCGGCGGCTTCGGTCTTGCGCTGGATGGCCCGGGTGATGGACCACTGCTGCAGGATCGACAGCGTGTTGTTCACGCACCAGTACAGCACCAGGCCGGCCGGGAAGAAGAACATCATCCCGCCGAACACCAGCGGCATGATCATCATGACCTTGGCCTGGACGGGGTCCGGGGGCGTGGGGTTCAGCTTGATCTGCAGGAACATGGTGGCCATCATGATGGCGGGCAGAATGAAGAACGGGTCGCGGATCGACAGGTCGTGCACCCACAGGATCCACGGCGCGCCGCGCATTTCCACGCTGGCCAGCAGCACCCAGTACAGCGAGATGAACACCGGGATCTGCACCACCATCGGCAGGCAGCCGCCCAGCGGGTTGATCTTCTCGGTGCGGTACATCTCCATCATGGCCGCGTTGAGCTTCTGCTTGTCGTCGCCGTACTTTTCCTTCAGCGCCTGCAGGCGCGGAGCGACCTGCTTCATGCGGGCCATCGAGCGGTAGCTCGCCGAGGCCAGCGGGTAGAACAGCGCCTTGATCAGCACGGTCAGCGCGACGATGGTCCAGCCCCAGTTGCCCAGCAGCGAGTGCAGCCAGGTCATCAGCGTGAACAGCGGCTTGGCGATGATGGTCAGCCAGCCGTAGTCGACCACCAGCTCCAGGCCGGGGGCCAGCGCGGCCATGGCCTTCTGGTCCTGCGGGCCGACCCACAGGTGCGAGTCGACGCGCGACGCGGCGCCCGGGGCGATCTCGCCCACGGCCTCGATGCTGCGGGCCGCGTACAGGTTCTTCTGCACCTCGACCACTTCGTTGTTGCGCGGCTTGCCTTGCGGCGGCACCCAGGCGGTGGCGAAGTAGTGCTGGACGATGGCGATCCAGCCGTTGTCGGCCTGTTTGATGTAGTTGGCCTTCTTCTTCTCGATATCGCTGAAGGTCATCTTCTGGAACTTGTCCTGTTCCGAGTAGACCGCGATGCCGGTGAACGTGTGATAGAAGCTGGACGTGTCGGCCGGATCGTTGCCGTCGCGCTCGAGCTGCAGGTACAGCGAGGGCTTCACGGCGGCGGCGCCGACGTTGGCCAGGTCATGGCGCACGTCGATGTCGTAGCGGCCACGGTGCAGCGTGAAGGTCTTGGTGACTTTCAGGCCGCCGGACTCGCCTTCGAAGGCCACGACCAGGCTGTCGCCGCTGAGCTGGCGCTCGGTCGAGACCACGCGGAACGGGGTCTGGTGCGTGGGGAAGCTCTGGCCGTCGGGCGCGCCGACCACACCGGTCTGCGCCACGTAGTTCAGGCCGGCGCTGCGGTCCAGCAGCACCGTAGGCTTGTCGGCCTGGCCGGTTGCCGGATACTTCAGCAGCTCGGCGCGCACCAGCTGGGCGCCCATCGTGTCGAAGGTCAGGCGCAGCACGTCGGTGGTGACCACGACTTCCTCGGAACGGGCCGGGGCGGCAGCGGCCGAACCGGGCACCGCCGAGGTCGAGGCGGACGGCGTGGCATTGGCGGGCGCGTTCGGCACCGAGGGGGTGGCGTTGTTGCCGGCGGCGGCCTGTTGCTGGCCGTCGGCGGTGGCAGCCGCGGGCGCGGGCCCGCCGAACAGCGACGGCTTGCCGTTATGGATCTGCCAGTTGTTCCAAAGAAGCAACAGCGAGAAGGAAAAAATCATCCAGAGGACGGTTCGTCGGATATCCATTGGTGCCTACTGAAGTGAATACGGGCCAGCAAAGCCCGCCAGTTTAGCGTCAATCATGCCTGCTGCGGTGGCTGTGGGAGCAGCCCTCGCCGCACTTGGTTCCCTTGCCCGGCGCTTGTCGGGAAGGCGGAACCGGGTCCAGACCGCCCGGCGACCACGGATGGCAGCGCCCGATGCGCCGGGCCGCCAGCCAGAAGCCGCGCCAGGCGCCATGGCGTTCGATCGCTTCGATCGCATACGCCGAGCAGGTGGGGGTGAAACGGCATTGCCGGCCGATCCAGGGGCTCAAAAAAAAGCGATAGAACCGGATCGGGGCGATGAGCAGCGCCGCCGCCAGGCCACGGCCGCTCCGGGGGCGGGCCGCCGAACGTGGCGACGGGTCGGATTCTGGGGTGTCAGGCCCTGCCCCGCTCATCGCGCGATCCGCTCAAAGTGAGCGTCTACTTCGGCGCGAACCGTCTGTTTAAGCACGGTGAGCGTGGCGGGAGGCATCTTGCATTGCAGGCGCACGACGTAGTCTTTGGCCGGCAGCGCCAGGCGCCGGTGGCGGAACGCTTCGCGGATGACCCGCTTGATGGCGTTGCGCGTGGAGGCGCGGGCGGCGAACCGCTTGGCGATGATCAGGCCCAGGCGGGCGCAGGCCTCCTGGCCGGGGGGGAGATCGTTGGGAGCGGCGCTCACAACGAAGAACGCCCCTCGGGCCAGACGCCGGCCTTTCAGCGCGGCGGCGAACTCGGAGGGGCGATGCAGCCGCGCCTCCGGGGGAAGCGTGGCGCGCGGCATGGACTGCAGGTCGGACGCTTGCGTCGGACCCGGCTGGGATTGCGAGAATTCCTGCAATGTGGCCGGTCCGGGCAAGAAGCCGGGGTTTCCGGAAAACCGGAACCCGGACTTAGACGGCCAGGCGCTTGCGGCCCTTGGCGCGGCGGGCGCTCAGGATGGCGCGGCCGGCGCGGGTCTTCATGCGCACGCGGAAACCATGGGTGCGCTTGCGACGGGTGACGGAAGGTTGGTAGGTGCGTTTCATGGACGATCCACAAAAAGAACAAAAGTCAGAAGGGACCTGCCCGGAGGGTTCCTGATCGCTTATCCACAAAGCGGGTATCTGCAAGAAGCGCGGCCGGCGGGCCGATAAGCATGCCGGCGAGGGCGCGATCTTGAGACGGGGCTTCGGGCCGGGATTTACCCCGGGCGATATTCAGCAAGGCTCGTGTTCGAGGCCTTCTGCGAAACCTTCTGACAGACAGAATTCGGAAAAGCCCACCATTTCAGCAAGTTTTCCCTGTCTTGTCAAACAGTTAAGGGCCGGGCCAAGTGCCAGTCCCGTCCCGCCCTGTGGATAACCCATGCCCAGGCAAGGTAGAATCGAGGTTTGAATAAGAGCGACATGAAAGAATTCTGGCAGACCTGCGTCAGTCGTCTTGAGCAGGAACTCCCCCCCCAACAAATCAGCGCGTGGATACGACCGCTGGTCCCGCTTGCGTACGACGAAACGCAGGCGGTGCTGCGCGTTGCCGCGCCCAACCGCTTCAAGCTGGATTGGGTGCGGAAGAATTTCTCCCACCAGATCGAAGCGTTGGCCGCGGAGTGGTTCGAGCGGCCGGTGCAGGTGCAGTTCGAGCTGCCCAGCCATGGCGCCACGCCGCGCATGCCGGTGGCTCCGGTGCGCCCTGCCGCGACGCAGGGCGCCGCGCCCACGGGGGGCGCGCCGCCGCCCGCCGCGGCGCCGCCGCCTGCGATGGTTGCGCAGACCGCCGCCGCTTCCAACGCGGCCGCCGCTGTCAACGCCGACGCCGCCAACATCGTGTACGAGCGCTCGCGCCTGAACACCGATCTGACCTTCGAAAACTTCGTGACCGGCAAGGCCAACCAACTGGCCCGCGCCGCCGCGCTGCAGGTGGCCGAGAACCCCGGCACGTCCTACAACCCGCTGTTCCTGTACGGCGGCGTGGGCCTGGGCAAGACCCACCTGATCCACGCCATCGGCAACGCCATGGTCGCGGCCGGCACCGGGGTGCGCGTGCGCTACGTGCATGCCGACCAATACGTGTCCGACGTGGTCAAGGCCTACCAGCGCAAGGCGTTCGACGATTTCAAGCGCTACTACCATTCGCTGGACCTGCTGCTGATCGACGACATCCAGTTCTTCTCCGGCAAGAACCGCACGCAGGAAGAGTTCTTCTACGCCTTCGAGGCGATGGTGGCGCAGCGCAAGCAGATCATCATCACCAGCGACACGTATCCGAAGGAACTGTCGGGCATCGACAGCCGCCTGATCTCGCGCTTCGATTCCGGCCTGACGGTGGCGATCGAGCCGCCCGAGCTGGAAATGCGGGTGGCGATCCTGCTGCGCAAGGCCGAGTCCGAGGGCGTGCCCATGCCCGAGGAAGTGGCGTTCTTCATCGCCAAGCATCTGCGCAGCAACGTCCGCGAACTGGAAGGCGCGCTGCGCAAGGTGCTGGCGTATGCCCGCTTCCACGGCCGCGACGTGCTCACGGTGGATGTCTGCAAGGAAGCGCTGAAGGACCTGCTGTCGGTGTCCAACGGCCAGATCACGGTCGAGAACATCCAGAAGACCGTGGCGGACTTCTACAAGATCAAGGTGGCCGACATGTATTCGAAACGCCGGCCCGCCAATATCGCCTTGCCGCGCCAGGTCGCCATGTACCTGGCCAAGGAGCTGACCCAGAAAAGCCTGCCGGAAATCGGTGATCTGTTCGGTGGCCGCGACCACACCACGGTACTGCACGCCGTGCGCAAGATATCCGACGCCCGCGCCAAGCAAGCGGAACTCAACCATACCCTGCACGTGTTGGAACAAACTCTAAAAGGATGAACATGCAACTCGTACAAACCACACGCGATGCATTGCTGAAACCGCTGTCGACTGTGGCGGGCATCGTCGAAAGACGCCATACCCTGCCCATCCTGGCGAACATCCTGATGCGCAAGGAAGGCAACAAGGTTGCCTTCATCGCCACCGACCTGGAAGTGCAGATCACCACGCATGCCGACTTCGGCGTGGGCCAGGACAACGAGTCCACCACGGTGGCGGCGCGCAAGTTGCTGGACATCCTCAAGGCCCTGCCCGACACGGGCGAGGTCAAGCTGGCGCTGGCCAGCAACAAGCTTTCCGTGCAGTCGGCCAAGAGCCGCTTCGCGCTGCAGACGCTGGCCGCCAGCGAGTTCCCCACCGTGGCCCAGCCCGAGCAGTGGGACGTGTCGCTGACGCTGCCGCAGCGCACGCTGCGCCACCTGTTCAACATGGTGCACTTCGCCATGGCGCAGCAGGACATCCGCTACTACCTGAACGGCATGCTGCTGGTGTTCGAACCGGGCCGCGTGCGCGCCGTGGCCACCGATGGCCACCGCCTGGCGCACTGCTCCACCGAGGCCGACGGCATCAAGGAACGCCACGAAGTCATCGTGCCGCGCAAGACCGTGCTGGAAATGCAGCGCCTGCTGGAAGACTCCGACGAGCCCGTCTCCATCGACGTGGCGCCGGGCCAGATCCGTTTCCGTTTCGGCGACGTCGAGCTGGTGTCCAAGCTGGTCGAAGGCAAGTTCCCCGATTTCACGCGCGTGATTCCCACGAACTACTCGCGTCATTTCCTGGTCGGCCGCGAAGCGCTGCAAGGCAGCCTGCAACGCGCCGCCATTCTGACCACGGACAAGTTCAAGGGCGTGCGCTTGCAGCTGGCGCAGAACCAGATGAAGATCTCGTCCTCCAACGCCGAGCAGGAAGAGGCGCAGGAAGAAATCGACATCGACTACGGCCATGAGCCGCTGGACGTGGGCTTCAACGTCGGCTACCTGCTCGACGTGCTGTCGAACGTCAAGGTCGACAACATCCAGTGGTCGGTCATGCCCGACGCCAACGCGTCCGCGCTCATCACCCTGCCCGAAGACGACCAGTTCAAGTACGTCGTCATGCCCATGCGGATCTAATCCGCCATTACGTGGGTTTGTGCCGCCCGCGGGCCAGCGCGCCCGCCGGCGGTCCGGCCGCCAGGCCGTTCTTTAAAGCTTTATCGAAACAGACATGTCAGATCAGCAGAACACTACTCCCGAGAACAGCGGCTACGGCGCTGACTCGATCAAGATGCTCAAAGGGCTGGAGGCCGTGCGCAAGCGCCCCGGCATGTACATCGGCGACACGTCCGACGGCACCGGCTTGCACCACATGGTGTTCGAGGTCGTGGACAACGCCATCGACGAAGCCCTGGCGGGCTATTGCGACGACATCGTCGTCACGATCCACACCGACAACTCGATCTCGGTGACGGACAACGGTCGCGGCATCCCCACCGACATCCACAAGGACGACGAATTCCACCGCAGCGCGGCCGAAATCGTCATGACCGAGCTGCACGCCGGCGGCAAGTTCGACCAGAACTCGTACAAGGTCTCCGGTGGCCTGCACGGCGTGGGCGTGTCCTGCGTCAACGCGCTGTCCGAATGGCTGCGCCTGACCATCCGCCGCAACGGCGAAGTGCACCAGATGGAATTCCGCCAGGGCGAGCGCGTCGCGCCCCTGGCCGTGACCGGCACGACCGACAAGCGCGGCACCGAAGTGCGCTTCCTGGCCGACCCGATCATCTTCAACAACATCGAGTACCACTACGAGATCCTCTCCAAGCGCCTGCGCGAGCTTTCGTTCCTGAACAACGGCGTCAAGATCCGCCTGATCGACCAGCGCCAGGGCAAGGAAGAGAACTTCGCCTTCTCCGGCGGCGTGAAGGGCTTCGTCGAATACATCAACCGCAGCAAGACCGTGCTGCACCCGAACGTGTTCTCGGTCACCACCGAGTCCTCGGCCGGCGGCGTGACGGTGGGCGTGGAAGTGGCGATGCAGTGGAACGACAGCTACAGCGAAAGCGTGCTGTGCTTCACCAACAACATCCCGCAGCGCGACGGCGGCTCGCACCTGACCGGCCTGCGCGCGGCCATGACCCGCATCATCAACAAGTACATCACCGACAACGAGCTGGCCAAGAAGGCCAAGGTCGAGACGTCCGGCGACGACATGCGCGAAGGCCTGGCCTGCGTGCTGTCGGTGAAGGTGCCCGAACCCAAGTTCAGCAGCCAGACCAAGGACAAGCTGGTCTCCAGCGAAGTGCGCCCGGCCGTCGAAGAAGCCGTGGCCCGCACGCTGGAAACCTGGCTGCTGGAACACCCCAACGACGCCAAGGCGCTGTGCGCCAAGATCGTCGAGGCCGCCCGCGCCCGCGAAGCCGCGCGCAAGGCGCGCGAGATGACGCGCCGCAAGAGCGTGCTGGAAGGCGCCGGCCTGCCCGGCAAGCTGGCCGACTGCCAGGAAAAAGACCCGGCGCTGTGCGAGCTGTACATCGTCGAGGGCGACTCCGCAGGCGGCTCGGCCAAGCAGGGCCGCGACCGCAAGTTCCAGGCCATCCTGCCGCTGCGCGGCAAGGTGCTGAACGTCGAGAAGGCGCGCTTCGACCGCCTGATCGCCAGCGAGCAGATCGCCACGCTGATCACCGCGCTGGGCACCAGCATCGGCCCCGACTTCAACGTCGACAAGCTGCGCTACCACCGCCTCATCATCATGACCGACGCGGACGTCGACGGCGCGCACATCCGCACCCTGCTGCTGACGCTGCTGTACCGCCAGATGCCCGAGCTGGTGCAGCGCGGCTACGTCTACATCGCCCAGCCGCCGCTGTACAAGGTCAAGGTCGGCCGCGAAGAGCGCTATCTGAAGGATGACCAGGAAGAAGCGCAGTTCATGCTGCAGCTGGCCCTGAAGGACGCCGAGATCATCTCCGGTGGCAACATCATCCGCGGCGACGAGCTCAACGACCTGGCCCGCCAGTACGTGGCCGCCGACGGCGTGATCGCGCGCCTGTCGCGCGTGTTCGACCCGGCCGCGCTGTCGGCCATGGCCGAAGGCGTCGAGATCAACCTGGACACGGCCGAAGCCGCCGCCGACTCGGCCAAGCGCCTGGCCGGCGCGCTGCGCGACCCGGTCAGCGGCAATGGCGTGGAGATCGTGGCCGAGTTCGACCCGGCCACCGAGCGCCATCGCCTGTCGATCCAGCGCATGCACCACGGCAACGTGCGCGTCAGCATCATCGACGCGGACTTCATCAACGGCTCCGACTACGGCGTGCTGTCGCGCGCCGCCAAGAGCTTCTCCGGCAAGGTCCTGCCGCGTTCGCTGGCCGCGCGCGGCGAAGGCGACAAGCGCAAGGAGCAGACCGTGTCCGACTTCCGCGAAGCCATGCTGTGGCTGCGCAGCGAAGCCGACCGCAGCATCTCCAAGCAACGCTACAAGGGCCTGGGCGAAATGAACCCCGAGCAGCTGTGGGAAACCACGATGGACCCCAAGGTGCGCCGCCTGCTGCGCGTGCAGATCGAGGACGCCATCGCGGCCGACGAGGTCTTCACCACGCTGATGGGTGATGATGTGGAGCCGCGTCGGAACTTCATCGAGGCGCATGCCTTGTCGGCGGGGAATATTGATGTGTAAGCCGTAAATCCCGCTGGAATTTACAGTTTTCCCAAAATTGTAGGCATCACACGGAAAACCCCAACCGAGAACGGTTGGGGTTTTTGTTTTGGCGAATGGTGAAGCGCTGCATCAAAGATCCCATAAACCAACTGTTTCAGCAGAATGTCCGCGAGCATCGCCAAGATCCAAAAGCACGACGCTTCATCTGTCTGGGTCTTGAGCAAGTGGTTGGTGCAGGCATCATCGAAAAGTGCATCCTTGCTGTGCCGTTCGTTGATCTTCGCCGATTCTTCGTAGAGTAAAGTGGAGCAACTTGGCCGAATTTCGCACTCTTGATGGTGGCGAGTTGTCAACCAAAGCTTGGCATATTCAAACTCTCGTCACAATGATCTTTAATATGCAAGCCACTGCGGTGATCTTATCGACAGGCCTTGAGCTGCTTGCTGTCCACCGGACGTTTCTACATTGGCGCATTGAAAGGAAGAGGGTATATACCAGATGGTGTTCGAGACAGCGATTGTTGCTGCCCTGATAGCTGCGGTCGCCGCGCTGATAGCTGCGAGACATACGTCGCAGTCGACTTCTCGTCAGTCGAAGAGGGACAAGAAGGCTGAGTTCCTCTTCAGAAGAGCAGAGATGGGGCATTCGCGAAAGTTAGAGCTCTACGCAAGAGCATTTGAGATTACCGGGAAACTCTCCAAGCACATCCTTCTGGTGAAGAATAGCGCGATCCCGAAGAGGTACTTTGATGAAGTTAAAGATGATCTTCTGGATTGGGAAAATAAGTGTGGTGCGATTTTCACCGATGATACGTTGCGTGCATATCGGGCTCTTCTCTTGGCCTTGTCGGCACCGGCAAAAAGCGATGGGCAAATGTCACGGGGTGCTAAGAATGAGGTCTGGCGTAAGCGTGTGTGGCTTCGTGGCTGCCTCAAAGCGGAGCTCACTGGTACGGATAAAGCACTGCTTGCGCTGGATGAAGAATAAGATCTGTCACAACAGCGTTGAGCGGGATGTTCGCTCAGCAGCTGTGTGTCACACAGGCAGCGCAGAGCCCCATACGCCTCAGGCTATGGGGTTCTTGTACTTTCCAGATCTATGAATTTTCGTGATTTTCGACTCAGTTCGTCCAACCAAACCTATGAAAGACTTTTCCGGCCATATTCAGACTCAGCAGTTCATCACCTGGTTGAGCACACGCATCGACGGCAGTGCCAGATTGGATTTCAAGCATGTAGATGGCAACTTCGCCACCTTGTCGGACGCGCGTGATGCCTACCAATGGCCGCCGAAGCGCAAGACCGTTCCCACGCCGACTGGCGCTCTCGAGTTGGAGGCCAATGCCAGCCTGGCAGCGAATCAACGGGTGCTGGACAGGTTGGGCCAGGGGCTGCGCGATTGTCTTGCCGCGCCCGCAATCGACGAGGTGTTGCTGGCTCAGTGGATCAAGGCTGTTCTGTTTTGGGGCGGTGTCTACACGCGCCATCGCAATGGCGGTGGCAATGCGGGATGGCTCGACGATCGCGTGCAAGCCGAGGATCTGGCGGTGAATCTGCGCGCCGCGCTGGCCGCCCTGACTGACGCCTCCGTGTATTTTGATCGGGGCCCGACTGATCTGCGTTCGAACGCCGGCCTGACGAAGGTGTATTCCCTGGTACTGGACGATTTCATCATCTACGATAGCCGGGTGGCGGCGGCATTGGCATGGCTGGTAACAGTCTGGGGGCGTGAAGCGGGTGGTGTTCCGGATCATCTGAAGTTCGCCTGCATGCGAGCAAACGAAGGCAATAAGAAGGGCAAGGCGCCCGGATCCGAGAAACTTCGTTCACCCGATACTGAGCATTTCCCGTACTTTGCGCCATCCGTCCTGCAACGTAGTCACTGGCGGCACGCCGTATGGAACTTGCGCGCCAATTATGTGCTGGCAGAGGCACTCGCGCAGGCTTGCCGACGTCGGCCCGATCTGGCGGCAGCTGGTTTTCAGACCGTGAGGGACGTCGAGGCCGCGCTGTTCGTCATGGGCGCGGATCTGCGGCACGCATTAGGCTAGGCCGCCACAACGGAAGCGGGCGTATTAATGCCTCCTCCGTCCTTCACCCCTGCACGTCACCCGCCCAAGGCTGCGCCGTCAACCGCTCCGCCAGATACTCGATCAGCGCCTGCACCCGGGCCGGACGCCGTCTCCCTGGCGGCGTGACGATATGCAGCGCGATCGGATCGACCCGCCAGTCATCCATGGCCGTTTCCAGCACGCCCGATTGCAGGTCTTCCCAGGCCAGGAACTCCGGCTGCAGGGCCAGTCCATTGCCGGCGCGCAAGGCCGGCGCCAGGGCTTCGGCGTTGTTCACGTTCAGGCGCGTCGGCAGGGCCTGCGAGAACTCGCCGTGCGTCTCGTGGCGGAAGCGCCAGTTCGCGCCGTTGCGCGCGTACATGTATTGCAGGGCCGTGTGCTGCGCCAGGTCGCGCGGATGCCTGGGTCGGCCCGCGCGCTTGAAGTAGGCAGGCGAGCCCACCAGCAGGATGCGCACCGAGCACAGGCGCCGGGCCAGCAGCGTGGAGTCGACCAGGTTCGAGATGCGCAGCGCCAGGTCGAAGCGCTCGGACACCAGGTCCGACTGCTTGTCGCTGAACTCGATCTCCAGTTCCACCTCGGGATGCGCCTGCATGAACGGCGGCAGCATCGGCGCCAGGTGCGTGACGCCGAAGGACATGGGCGCGGACAGGCGGATCTTGCCGTGCAGGCTGGTCGATTTCTCGGTCACCTCGGCCTCGACCGCCTCGCCCTCTTCCAGGATGCGCGCGGCGCGTTCCAGCGCCGCGTAGCCGGACTCGGTCAACGACATGCTGCGCGAGGTGCGGTGGAACAGCATGGTCTTCATCTTGGCTTCCAGGCGCGTGATGGCCTTGGATACCGTGGCCTGGGACAGGGCCAGCTCGGCCGCCGCCTTGGCGAACGAGCCGGTGTCGGCGACCTTGGCGAAGATCGCCCACCCTTCCAGATCCGGCAGCTTGTTCATATCTGATTCTCGCAATAACAGTCGCGTCGATGATAGCGGTTGCCTATGTGACGAACAAGAAAACATCGGCCTGGCGGGCCTGGAAAACGTCTCCGTCACAGGGAGCATGCAAAAAATGGAAAGGATGGAATTCCATGGCGCGGATTCTCAGGCGCCTGGCCGATCCCTAATATGCCTCTACCGACAGACGACGTGCACGGGAGCTTCAAGCGGCGCTTCCGACACGATCTGACGGCGCGGGCCCGGACGGCCCGCGCGTTGCCCCGAATTCATGCCGCCGCATTCCCTGAACGATTTCCTGAAAGAGAGACCCGCCATGTCCGCCAACAAGTACCTCGAAGTCCTGACCCCGCAAAACAGCCAGATCATCTTCATCGACCAGCAGCCGCAGATGGCTTTCGGCGTGCAGTCGATCGATCGCCAGACGCTGAAGAACAACGTGGTGGGCCTGGCCAAGGCCGCCCGCGCGTTCAACATCCCGACCACCATCACCACCGTGGAAACCGACGGTTTCTCGGGCAACACCTTTCCCGAACTGCTGGCCGTGTTCCCCGACCACAAGATCCTGGAACGTACCTCGATGAACTCGTGGGACGACCAGAACGTGCGCGACGCGCTGGCCGCCAACGGCCGCAAGAAGATCGTCGTGGCCGGCCTGTGGACCGAGGTCTGCAACACCACCTTCGCGTTGTGCGCCATGCTGGAAGGCGACTACGAGATCTACATGGTGGCCGACGCCTCGGGCGGCACCTCGGCCGACGCCCATAAGTACGCCATGGACCGCATGATCCAGGCCGGCGTGGTGCCGGTGACCTGGCAGCAGGTGATGCTGGAATGGCAGCGCGACTGGGCGCGCAAGGAAACCTATGACGCCGTGACCGGCATCGCCAAGGAACACTCCGGCGCCTACGGCATGGGCATCGACTACGCCGTCACCCATGTGCACAAGCTGGCCGAGCGCGTGACGCACGGCGAACGCATCGGCCCTAACCCGGCCCCGGCCAAGTAAGCCGCCCGCCGGGCTGGCGGTGGCGCCGCCACCGCCAGCCCGGCGCGACTCTTTTCCGAACACCGCAGGCGGCGCGATGAACGCCCCTGGCGACCCCAGACGATCCAGGAGCGTTCCATGCCGCACGGCAACACCCCTAATCCGGCAGGCAGCTTCGCGCCGCTGCGCCAGCCCGTGTTCGCCGTGCTGTGGGCGGCCACGGTGCTGGGCAACGTCGGCAGCTTCATGCGCGACGTGGCCAGCTCCTGGCTGGTGACCGACCTGTCGGCCAGCCCGACCGCCGTGGCGCTGATCCAGACCGCCGCCACGCTGCCCATCTTCCTGCTCGCCATACCGGCCGGCGTGCTGTCCGACATCCTGGACCGCCGCCGCTTCCTGATCTTCGTGCAGCTGCTGCTGGCCTCGGTCAGCGGCACGCTGCTGCTCCTGTCGCACACCGGCGCGCTGACGGTCGACTACCTGATCGCGCTGACCTTCGTCGGCGGCATCGGCGCGGCGCTGATGGGGCCCACCTGGCAATCGATCGTGCCCGAGCTGGTGCCGCGCGCCGATCTCAAGGGCGCGGTCGCGCTCAATTCGCTGGGCATCAATATCGCCCGCGCCATCGGCCCGGCCGCCGGCGGCCTGATCCTGGCCAGTTTCGGCGCGGCCGTGACCTACGGCATGGACGTGCTCAGCTATGTGTTCGTGATCGCCGCCCTGTTGTGGTGGAAGCGCCCCGCCGCCGCCGACAGCACGCTGTCGGAGAACTTCCTGGGCGCGTTCCGCGCCGGCCTGCGCTATACGCGGGCCAGCAAGGAGCTGCACCGCGTGCTGCTGCGCGCCGCCGTGTTCTTCCTGTTCGCCAGCGCCGTGTGGGCCTTGCTGCCGCTGGTGGCGCGCCAGATGCTGGGCGGATCCTCGGGCTTCTACGGCGTGCTGCTGGGCGCGGTGGGCGCGGGGGCGATCCTGGGCGCGCTGCTGCTGCCGCGCCTGGGCAAGCTGGACGCGGACGGCCTGGTGCTGCTGGCGTCCGTGGCCAGCGCGGCCGTGATGGCGGCGCTGGTGTTCGCGCCGCCCAAGTGGCTGGCCGTGCTGCTGCTGGTCGTGCTGGGCATGGGCTGGATCACGGCGCTCACCACCTTCAACAGCGTGGCCCAGGCCATCCTGCCCAACTGGGTGCGCGGCCGTGGCCTGGCGGTGTACCTGACCGTGTTCAACGGCGCCATGGCGGCCGGCAGCCTGGGCTGGGGCCTGGTGGCGCGCGAAATCGGCGTGCCCTACGCGCTGGCGGCCAGCGCCGCCGGCCTGGTCCTGGTCGCGCTGCTGTTTCACCGCGTCCGCTTGCCGGTGGGCGAGGCCGACTTGCAGGCGTCGAACCATTGGCCCGAGCCGCTGGTTGCCGAGCCGGTGGCGCACGATCGCGGCCCGGTGCTGGTGCAGGTGGAGTACCGCATCCGTCAGGCCGACCGCCCCGCCTTCCTGGCCGCCATGAAGCGCCTGTCGCAGGAGCGCCTGCGCGATGGCGCCTATGCCTGGGGCGTGGTCGAGCATACGGGCGACGCGGAGCGGGTGGTCGAATGGTTCTTCGTGGAATCCTGGGCCGAGCATCTGCGCCAGCATCATCGCGTATCGCACGCCGACGCGGACCTGCAAGCCGAAGCGCTGCGCTTTCATGTCGGGCCGGACAAGCCCGAGGTGCATCACTTCCTGGCCTTGAAACACTGACGCCACGGTGCCGGACCGGCGGCAAGGCATGGGCAGCAGCTACCGGTTCGGCGCATCGAATCCGCACACTTCCGACTTCCAGAGGCCCTCTCATGATCGAACGCCGTCCCCTCGCCAGCCTGGGCCATGCCCATCGCGGCTGGTTCGACGTGACGCATCATTTCTCGTTCGCCGGCTACCAGGATCCCGCGCGCATGCGCTGGGGCGCGCTGCGCGCCTGGAACGACGAGACCCTCGCGCCGGACTCGGGCTTTCCGCCGCTGCTGCATACGGATGTGGAGATCATCACCTGCGTGCGCCTGGGCGTGCTGACGCACGAGGACGACCTGGGCAACCGGGGCCGCACGCGGGCCGGCGAGGTGCAGGTCATGAGCGCGGGCAGCGGCCTGACCCATGCCGAGTTCAATATGGAGGGCGGCCCGGCCCGCGCGGTCCAGATCTGGATCGAGCCGGACCGGCGCGGCGCGCCGCCCAGCTGGGGCAGGAAGACCTTCGCCCGCGATGCCTGCCACGGTCATTTCCTGACGCTGGCCAGCGGCATCGCCGGCGACGAGGATGCGTTGCCGATCCGTAGCGATGCCCGCGTGCTGGCCGTCGCGCTCAAGGCGGGCGAGGCGGCCACCTATCGGTTCGCCGGCGGTGCACGTCGCGGTTATCTGGTCGCGTCCAAGGGGCGGCTGACCGTCAATGATGTATCGCTCGAAGATGGCGATGGCGCCGCCATCCGCGACGAAACCACGCTGCGCATCACGGCGCTGGATGATGTTGAAGCCTTGCTGGCGGACACGCTGGCATGAACCGCAATTGTGAATGGACGACTATCCAGATGAAGATCTATCTGCTATCCCTGGGCGCCGGGCTGCTGGTCGGCGTGGTCTATAGCCTGTTGCAGGTGCGTTCGCCCGCGCCGCCGCTGGTGGCGCTGGTCGGCCTGCTTGGCATCCTGGTGGGCGAACAGCTGATTCCGGTGGGCAAGCACATGCTCAACGGCTCGGCCTTCGCCGCCGCCTGCGACAAGGAAAAGACCGTGAGCCATCTGTTCGGGCAGCTGCCCGGCCGGCAGGCCCAGCCCCAACGCCAAGACCAGAACACCGACCAGGGTTGAGCCTTCGCGCCCCTGCCCGATTCCAAGGAGAAACCGCCATGACCACCGCCACGCCGGACGTCATCTTCCACAATGGCCGCATCACCACGCTGGACCGTTCCCGGCCGCGGGCCAGCGCCGTCGCCGTCAAGGACGGCCGTTTCGTCGCGGTCGGCGACGATGCCGAGGTGCTGGCGCTGGCCGGCGCCGGCACGCGGCGCGTCGACCTGAAGCGCCGCGCCGTCCTGCCCGGCCTGTACGACAACCACACGCACGTGGTGCGCGGCGGCCTGAACTACAACATGGAGCTGCGCTGGGACGGCGTGCGCTCGCTGGCCGACGCCATGGCCATGCTCAAGCGTCAGGTCGCCATCACGCCCGCGCCGCAGTGGGTGCGCGTGGTGGGCGGCTTCACCGAGCATCAGTTCGCCGAGAAGCGCCTGCCCACCATCGAGGAACTCAACGCCGTCGCGCCCGACACGCCGGTGTTCATTCTGCACCTGTACGACCGCGCCCTGCTCAACGGCGCGGCGCTGCGCGCGGTGGGCTACACCAAGACCACGCCCAATCCGCCGGGCGGCGAGATCCTGCGCGACGCGCAGGGCAATCCCACCGGGCTGCTGCTGGCCAAGCCCAACGCCACCATCCTGTACGCCACGCTGGCCAAGGGGCCGAAGCTGCCCTTCGATTACCAGCTCAATTCCACGCGCCATTTCATGCGCGAATTGAACCGTCTGGGCGTGACCGGCGTGATCGACGCCGGCGGCGGCTTCCAGAACTATCCCGACGACTATGCCGTCATCCAGCGGCTGGCCGACGACAATCAGATGACCGTGCGGCTGGCCTACAACCTGTTCACGCAGAAGCCAAAGCAGGAGAAGGAGGACTTCCTCAACTGGACCGCCAGCGTGCAGTACAAGCAGGGCACGGACTACTTCCGTCACAACGGCGCCGGCGAGATGCTGGTGTTCTCGGCCGCCGATTTCGAGGACTTCCGCGTCGAGCGGCCGGACATGCCGCCGGAAATGGAAGGCGAGCTGGAGGAAGTGGTGCGCGTGCTGGCGCAGAACCGCTGGCCCTGGCGCCTGCATGCCACCTATGACGAGACCATCGCGCGCGCGCTGGATGTCTTCGAGAAAGTCCATCGCGACACGCCGCTGACCGGCCTGAACTGGTTCTTCGACCACGCCGAGACCATCTCCGACAAATCCATCGATCGCATCGCCGCGCTGGGCGGCGGCATCGCCGTGCAGCACCGCATGGCCTACCAGGGCGAGTACTTCATCGAGCGCTACGGCGCGGCGGCGGCCGAGGCCACGCCGCCCGTCGCCAAGATGCTGGCGCGCGGCGTGAAAGTGTCGGCCGGCACCGACGCCACCCGCGTCGCGTCCTACAACCCCTGGGTGTCCCTGTCCTGGATGGTCACCGGCAAGACCGTCGGCGGCACGCGCCTCTATCCCGCGCGCAACTGCCTGGACCGCGAGACCGCGCTGCGCATGTGGACCGAGAACGTGGCCTGGTTCTCCAACGAGGAAGGCAAGCGCGGCCGCATCGAGCCGGGCCAGCTGGCCGACTTCATCGTGCCGGACAAGGACTATTTCAGCTGCGCCGAGGACGAGATCTCGTTCCTGACCTCGGACCTGACCGTGGTCGGCGGCCGCGTCGTCTACGGCGCCGGCGAGTTCGGTCCGCTGGACGACAACCCGCTGCCGCCCGCCATGCCGGACTGGTCGCCCACGCGCCTGTTCGGCGGCTACGCCGCCTGGGGCGATCCGGATGGCGCCGGCCGCAATTCGCTGGGCTATCGCAACATGGCGGCCTGCGGCTGCGCCAGCGCCTGCGGCGTGCATGGCCACGAGCATGCGCGCGCCTGGGGCGCGCAGGCGCCCAGCTCGGACCTGTCGGGCTTCTTCGGCGCGCTGGGCTGCTCCTGCTGGGCCGTGTGAGGGGCGCCGCCATGAATACACCTTCTGCATGGGAACGGCGGCTCGCCGGCGCGGCGCGTCCGCTGTTCGGTTCGGCTGCGATCCGTTTCCTGGCCTATCTGGGGCTGTGCGCCGCCTATCTGCAGGGCGGCCTGGTGAAGCTGACGGATTTTCCCGGCGCCCTGCGCGAGATGGCGCATTTCGGCCTGTCGCCGGCGCCGGTGTACGCCGTGCTGGTGATCGCGCTGGAGCTGATCGCGTCCGCCATGATTCTGACGGGCCGGCTGCGCTGGCTCGGCGCGGCGGCGCTGGCCCTCTTCACGCTGGCGGCGACCGGCATGGCGCTGCGTTTCTGGGAGCTGCCTGTCGGGCAGGAACGCTTCATGGCCGCCAATGCCTTCTTCGAGCATCTGGGGCTCGCGGGTGGCTTTCTGCTGGTGGCGTGGCTGGATTTGAAGGCGCCTGGGGGCGCAGAAACGGCGTCGGCATGACCTGTCGGACCGTCGCGACGCCAGCCCGCTCCAGCCGCCTGGCCGCCAGCAGGCAATCGCTCTCGCGCCACGGCGCGGCGATCAGTTGCACGCCCAGCGGCAGATGGGCGTCTGCGCCGATCCCGGGCCAGACGGGCGCGGCGCAGACGGGCAGGCCCAGGCAGGAGATGGGCTGCGTCAGCAGGCCCATGCTGGCGCGGGCCGGCAGGCACTGGCCGGCCAGCATCAGGTCCTGGGCGCCGATGGGCGTGGCGGGCACCGGCGTGGCGGGCGCGATCAGCACGTCGTAGCGCGCGAACAGCGCCAGCGCGTCGCGGTAGACGCGATGGCGCACCCGCTGGGCCTGCTGCACCCAGGCGGCGGGCACCAGGCTGCCCGCCACCAGGCGGTCGCGCGAATACGGCTCGTAGTAGTCGTAATGCGTCACCAGGCGGCGCCGATGCAGCGCGCCGCCTTCGGCGGCGGTGATCACGAACGCGGCGGCGCGCGCTTGCTGCGCGCCGGCCAGTTCGACGATATCGGTGGCATCGAGCGCGCGCGCGGCCAGTTGCACGGCCTGGCGCGCCTCCGGGCCGGCCCAGTGGGTGAAATAGCCGCCCAGCACGGCCACGCGCAAGGGGCGGTCCGAGGCCAGCGCCGCCAGCGTGGGTTCGGCCGGATACTGGGCGCAGGCCCCGTCTCCCGCGTCGGGGCCTTGCAGCGCGTCGTAGACCGCGGCCAGGCTCGTCGCGTCGGCCGCGAAGGGGCCTAGATGATCAAGGCTGCCGACAAAGGGGAACGAGCCGGTGCGCGGCAGGCGGCCGAAGGTCGGCTTCAGGCCGAACACGCCGCACAGCGAGGCAGGCACGCGGATCGAGCCGTTGGTGTCGGAGCCCAGCGTCAGCGGCACCAGGTCGCCGGCTACCGCCGCGGCGCTGCCGCCCGACGAGCCGCCGGCGATGCGGGCGGGGTCGTGCGGATTGCGGCAGGCGCCGTAGTGCGAGTTCTCTGTCGTGAAGCCGTAGGCGTGCTCGTCCATGTTGAGCGCGCCCACCAGCACCGCGCCGGCCTCGCGCAGCCGCGCCACCAGCACGGCATCGCGCCGCGCGGGCGGGTTGGCGGCGTTGACGCGGCCGCCGGCCAGCGTGACCTCGTCGGCGGTATCGAACAGGTTCTTGACCGCATAGGGCACGCCGGCCAGCGGCGGCAGGACTTCGCCTCGGGCGCGCCGCGCGTCGATGGCGGCGGCCTCCTGGCGGGCGCGGGTTTCGGTGACGCTGGTGAAGCAGTGGTAGCGCGGGTCGGCCTCGCGGATGCGCGCCAGCGTGGCCTCCAGCACCGCCGACGCGCTGCGCTCGCCGTCGCGGATCTGCCGCGCCAGGCCGAGGGCGACGCTGTTCACGGGCGGAACACCGAGGCCGACTCCAGTTCCACCGGCAGGGCCTCGTCGATGAAGGTCGAGGCGATGTCGTGGATGCGCGCGAATTGCTGCGTCACCTCGGCCGTGGCCGGCTCGCGCAGGGCATAGCCGGCCAGCGCCAGCGCGCTGCGCACGTATTGATCGATGGTTTCCTGGGTCATGGCGGATTGCTCCTGTGGGGCGTGTATCGCTAGCGGCGCACTTCGCGCTGGAATATCTCCAGGCTCAGTTTCTTCATGTCGATGAAGCTGGGTTCGGTCAGGGTCTCGACGGTGCGCGGACGGGCATCGCCGTAGTCCAGGATCTCGGCCACGCGCGTGGGGCGCTTGGTCAGCAGCAGCACCTGATCGGCCAGGTAAACGGCTTCTTCCAGATCGTGCGAGACCAGCAGCATGGTGGTGCCGGTCTGCATGAAGACTTCTTGCAGCTTTTCGCGGATGAACAGCGTCATCTCGAAATCCAGCGCCGAGAACGGCTCGTCCAGGAACAGCACCTCGGGTCCCGGCGCCAGCGCGCGCATGATCGAGGCGGTCTGCTGCTGTCCGCCGGACAGCTCGTAGGGGTAGCGCTTGAGATCGAACTTGACGTCGAACGAAGCCACCAGCTCCTCGACCCGCGCGTCGACCTCGGCCTTGCCGCGTCCCTCGAGCCGCAGCGGATAGGCGATGTTGTCGATCGTGCGCAGCCACGGGAACATGGCCTCGCGGTAGTTCTGGAACACATAGCCGATCTTGGTTTGCGCCAGCGATTTGCCGTCGAACAGGATCTCGCCGGCATCGATGGGAATCAGGCCGGCGATCATGTTGATCAGCGTGGACTTGCCGCAGCCGTTGGGGCCGAAGACCGAGACGATCTTGCCCTTGGGAATGTCGAGGTTGAAGTCCTCGTACAGCGGCCAGCCGGCGAAATACTTGGTCAGGCCGCGGATGGTGATGTGGGTGCCGGCCGGCCCCGGCACGAAGGGCGCGGGGGCGGGCGATGGCGCGATGGCGGGGTTGATGACGGTGGACATGATTACCGGCCACTCCAGTGGACGACGCGCTTTTCCATGAGCAGGAAGAGAATGTTCAGGACATAGCCGAGCGCGCCGGCGGCCAGGATCGAGGCGTACATGTCGCGCACGTTCAGCACCTGCTGCGCGTTGATGATGCGATTGCCCAGCCCGCTGTCCGAGCCGATGAACATCTCGGCCACGATCACGATGACCAGCGCCATCGACACGCCGCTGCGCAGGCCCACGAAGGTCGGCTGCAGGCTTTCCCAGATCAGCACGTCCTTGAAGATCTGCCAGCGCGAGGCGCCCATGACGCGCGCCGCCATCACGCGCTGTTTGCGCGCGTTGATGACGCCGTAGGCGCTGTTGAACAGGATGACTAGCACCGCGGCGAAGGCGGCGATGGCGATCTTGTTCATGTCGGTCACGCCGAAGATCATCAGGAACATCGGGATCAGTGCCGACGACGGCGTCGAACGGAAGAAGTCCACCAGGAACTCGACGCTGCGGTAGGCTTTCTCGTTGCTGCCCAGCAGAACGCCCAGCGGCACGCCGATCACGCCGGCGATGACGAATGCCTGCAGCGTCCGGTTGACCGAGGCGAGGAAGTCGCCCAGCAAGGGCCCGCCGGCCATGCCCTTGGCCAGCGCCACCAATGTGGCGCCGGGCGTGGGCAGCAGCACCGGGCTGACCAGCTGCAGCCGCACCACCAGGTCCCACACGATGTACAGCGCCAGCGGACCGATCAGCGGCAGCAGGCGCGCGGCGGTCCAGGTTCGCGGGGCGCGGGAAGCCTGCGCCGCGATGGCCGCGTGGCGGGCGCCGGCGGCCTGCGCCGCGCCCGCGCGGCTCGAAGTGATCGCGTCCATGGCTCAGCCCTTGTACAGCATCGAGGCCACGTCGACCTTCTGGGCGAAGATGCCCTTGTCGGCGAACAGGTCGAAGAATTTCTGGAAGTATTGGATATCGCTGGGGCTGAACTCGTTGTAGAGCGTGTAGGCGGCCAGCGGCACGGCCTCGGTCATGGGGCCCTCGATGGCGGTGTAGCCCTTCATGTACGGGCGCGCCTCGTTTGGCTGGTTGCGGATCAGTTCGATGCCGCGCGCATACGCGGCGATGAATTTCCGGCTTTCCTCGGGATGCTTCTTCAGGAACGCGGTGGTCAGCGAGGCCGAGCCGCCGAACCAGGGCGCCATCGGATCGCCCAGCACGTACTTGGCGATGACGCCCGCCTCGAGCACGCGGGTGGTGCCGTTCAGGCGGCCCACGGTGCCGGTGGGCTCCAGCGTGTAGCAGGCATCCAGCTGGCCCGCGGCGACCGCGGCCACGTGCTGGCTGATCGCCAGTTCGACCACGGTCGCCCCGGTTGCGCCGGCGCGCTCCAGCACGGCCTTGGCCAGCGTGGCATTCTGGATGCCGGGTCCGGAACCGACCTTTTTCCCCTTGAGGTCCGCGATGGATTGGATGGGACTGTCTTTCGCGACGATGAACTCGTCCAGTACGTTCTTGGCGTTGCTGGGGTTGGACGCGAAGATCTTGAACAGGCCGGGCGAGGCGATCTCGCCGATGGCCAGGTTAGCCGAGCCAGTGCCGTTGGCGCTGCCGTCGGCGCGGCCCGCCAGCATGGCTTCCATGACTTGCTGCGCGCCCGCGAACTTGAGCGCTTCGACGTTCAGGCCGGCTTCCTTGAAGTAGCCCTTCTCGATCGCGGCATAGAACGGCAGGCCCGCCGCGACCGGCCAGTAGCCGATGCGGATGACCGGGCCCGGTTGCGCCCGCGCCAGTGCCGGCGCGGCCAGCGTGGCGGCGCCCAGCGCGGCGCCGCGCAGCAGCCGGCGGCGGGTGGCGTTGAAGGTGTGGGGCGCGAGGCGATCGGTGTTGCGGGACATGCGGGCTCCTGGTCGGAAATGGGCAGGCGCTTGTGGACAAGCCTGCATCCCAGTCAAGCAAGACCCGTGCCAGGCGGCCAGGCGGCGTTACGTCGCATGGGCGGGGCTATCATGGCGCGTCGCCTGAACCACCTTGGTGCATGCGCGGCACCGCGACGGCGCGCGCGGCGCATCATGGCGCCGCCGGGCCGGCGGCGACCGCCTGCCGCTCTTTCCCCATCCCGTTGTCCATGAACCTCGACACGCTAGGCCCGCGCATCTGCATCCTCGGCCCGTCCAACAGCGGCAAATCCACGCTGGCCGATGCCATCGCGGCGAAACAGGGCCTGGAGCCCATCCATCTCGACCGTCTCTACCATCTGCCGCATACCGACTGGCAGCCGCGTCCCGCCGGGGAATTCCTGACGCTGCACGACGCCGCCATCGCCGGCGAGCGCTGGGTGATGGATGGCAACTATTCCTCTTGTTTGCCGCAACGCCTGGCGCGTGCGACGGGTCTGATCCTGCTGGACCTGTCCACGCCCTTGAGCCTGTGGCGCTACGCGCGCCGGACCTGGTTCGAAAGGGATCGGCGCGGCGCGCTCGATGGCGGCCGCGACAGCGTGAAGTGGTCGATGATCCGTCACATCGTGGTGGCCACGCCGCCCAACCGCAAGCGCTATGCGCAGCTATACGCGCGCTGTGAATTGCCGAAAGTGCTGTGTCCGTCGGCGCGGGCGCTGGCGCGCCGCTACCGGGAATGGGGGCTGGCGCGCTAGCGCGGGCCGGCCCGCGCGCGCGGGCGCGTCACGGAATCATCCCCGGCTGGAGATCGCGCGTCCCGCCGCCATCAGCAGCGCGGAAATGCGCCGTTCGTCCTCGGGGGCGTGCCAGCGCGCGCGCGACACCGCGACGTTGATGGCGCCGCGCGGGCGGCCATCGGCGCCCAGCACGGCGACGGCGGTGGCGATGTCGCCCAGGTACATCTCGTCCTCGGTGTGCGCGTAGCCCTGCTGGCGAAAGCGCGCCAGCCGTTCCATGATCTGGTCCGGATCGGTCTGGGTGTACTGGGTGTACGTAATCCGGTTGGACCGCGACAGCACCGCGCGGGCTTCGTCCTCGGGCAAGGCGCTCAGGATGGCCAGGCCGGACGAGGTGCAGTAGGCCGGCAGCCGCGTGCCGACGATGACCTCGGGCGTCAGCACGTGGCGGCTGACGAAGCGCTGCACGAACACGATCTCGGTGTCGTCCAGCAGGGTCAGGTTGACGGTTTCCTCGGTCTCGGCCGCCAGCTGCTGCAGGAACGGCGTGGCCAGCCCCACGAGTTCGTTGGCGCCGATGAACTGGTAGGCGAAATCCAGCATGCGCGGCGACAGCTCGTACAGCTTGGTGGCGGGATCGCGGCGCAGCAGGCCCAGCTGGCCGAGCGTGTGCGTGAAGCGCTGGGCGGCGCTCATGTCCAGGTCCGCGAGGCTGGCGATCTGCGTCATCGACAGTTCGCGCCGCTTGGCGTTGAACACGCCCAGCACGCGCATGGCCTTTTCCACCGAGTTCACGAACAGCGTGGATTCCTCGTTGGCGGCGTGCTCCTTGCCCGCCTTGCCCCGCCCTGCCTTGCCGTCCGGATCGGCTGCCGGCCTGCCGCGCGCTTTCTTCGTCGGGGTGATAGGGTTCATGGCGATTGTGTGGCTGTTGCTACTGCATGGCGATAAGCCGTGAGTGTAATACGGCGATTCCACGGGCTTTCGCGCATGTGGCGCGCGCCGCCGGCGCTCAGTTTGTCGCGTCGCGACCCGGCGCGGCGTGGCCCCGGGCCTGGAAGAAGGCTTCCATCATGCGTGCCGGTTCGCCGCTGGCATAGGACTCCTTGTGCAGCCGGATCGCCGCTTCCATGGTGTCCTCGAACGAAGCCTGGGACATCTCGCGGAAGCGCTGCTTGTTCAGGCGCAGCGCCACCGGCGGCTTGGCGGCGAGTTCGCGGGCGACCTCCAGCGCGCGCGGCAGCACCTGGGCGGCGTCCACCAGGTGGTGGATCAGGCCCAGGCGGCAGGCTTCCTCCGCGTCCATGAGCCGGCCGGTCAGCGTCAGTTCGATGGTGCGGGACATGCCCAGCATCAGGTTCATGATCCATGGCCCCGTCACGCTGGCGATGCCGGCATTGATTTCCGGCTGGCCCATGCGCACGCCGGGATGGCCGACCCGCACGTCGCCCAGCAGCGCGACCTGGAACGCCGAGCCGGCCGCCGTGCCGTTCAGGGCCATCACCAGCGGCTTGGTCAGGCCGCGCAGCACCGAATAGAAGTGTTCCCAGGAGCGGATCCAGGTCGCGCTGGAGGCCACGTCGAAGCCATGTGCTTCCTCCAGGTCCTGGCCGGCCGAGAAGGCGCGCTCGCCCGCGCCGGTCATGACCATCGCCCGGATGCCGGCGTCGGCGTCGAACGCTTGCAGGGTGGCGATGATCTCGTCGCGCATGGCGCCGTGCCAGGCGTTCAGCTTATGCGGGCGGTTCAGCCGGATCAGGCCCACGCCACCGTCGTGGCGCTCGACTTCGATGAATTTCGTTGTGGATGCCATGGTTATATCTCTATGAAATAGTGAATAAGCAAAATTCAATATATGAGATGGGAAAAGTGATGGCAAGGAAATTCTTGTGTCTTGATTTGCAAGCGCTGGCGCCCCATCGGATGGTTCGCGCTCGGTTGAGAGGTAATCGTTGAAAATTGAACGCCAGTCTGGCTTGCAGGCGTCTTCACGGATGAGGGTCAGTGCTTTCCCTAGATCCCCCTTGTGCGATGAAAGTTCGCGGGCGTATATTTTATTTAGCCATTTGGCTATCGCATTTCGATAATTAAAGTGGTTTTTGGCCCCAGGCCGAACCCGCCCGTGATCTGCCGCCCACCCGTTCAGGAGAGCGCATCGTGAAGCAACCCGCCCAACCCAGCCGCCGCCGTTTCCTTAAGACCGCGGGCGCAGCAGGCCTAGGCGCCTGCATAGGATTGCCCGCCTACGCGCAGGCCCGCCAGATCGTGGTCGCGGATCCGGGCGGCCCCTACACCGCGGCCTATCGCAAGGCGTTCTACGACCCGTTCGAGCAGGCCACCGGCATCAAGGTGGTCAACGTGGCGCGCGAAGCGCAGCCCGTGGCGCAGCTGACGGCCCTGGTCGAGACCCGCAATTACATCTGGGACGTCACCACGCTGACCCTGTCGGCCGATATTCCGTACCTGGAGTCCAAGGGCTTGCTGGAGCCGATCGGCTTCACGGCCGCCGACGTGCCGGGCCTGATTCCGCAGGCCGTTACCGCCCACTGGATGGGCGTGGACATCTACGCGGCGGCGCTGGCCTACCGTTCCGACAAGTTCGCCGCGCAAGGTCCGGCCTCGTGGGCGGATTTCTGGGATGTCGCCAAGTTTCCCGGGCGACGCTCGCTGCGCCGCAGCCCGATCGAAACGCTGGAACAGGCGCTGCTGGCGGACGGCGTGCCGATGGCGCAGCTGTATCCGCTGGACGTGGAGCGGGCCTTCCGCAGCCTGGACCGCATCAAGAAGCACATCAATCTCTGGTGGACGTCCGGCGCGCAGGCGATGCAGGCCATCCAGAACGGCGACGTCGACATGATCGCTACCTGGAACGGCCGGTCGCAGGCCGCTATCGACAATGGCGCGCCGGTGAAGATCGTCTGGAACCAGGGCATCTACTCCATCGAGGGCTGGGGCATTCCGAAGGGGACGCCGCGCGCGGACATGGCGCGCCAGTTCGTGCGCTTCTGCGCCGATGGCGCGCGCCAGGCCGCGTTCACGGACACGCTGGCCTACGGGCCGACCAACACCAAGGCCTTCGAGCTGATCGATCCTAAGCGCGCGGCCATCCTGCCCAGCGCGCCGCAGAACCTGCAGGCGATGGGCCTGCCGGATCCGGCGTGGTGGGCCGCGAATCGCCAGGCCGTCACCGAGCGCTTCAACGCCTGGATCGTGGGCTGAGGATTCCATGCGCTACAAACTGGAAACCATCGGCCTGGGCAAGCGCTATGGCGAGAGCGTGGCGCTTGCCCCCACCGATCTGCAGGTGCGCGCCGGGGAATTCCTGACGCTGCTCGGCCCGTCGGGGTCGGGCAAGACCACGCTGCTGCAGATGATCTCCGGCCTGACGCTGCCCAGCAGCGGCACGCTGTTGCTCGACGGCGTCGACGCCACCCAGATGCCGCCAGGCAAGCGCGGCATCGGCATGGTGTTCCAGAACTATGCGCTGTTCCCGCACATGACGGTCTGGGAAAACGTGGCCTATGGCCTGCGCATGCGGCGGGCGCCGGCCGACGCGCTCAAGCGCGCCGTGGCCGCGGCGCTGACGATGGTCAAGATGGACGAGTACGCGCACCGCTACCCGCGCGAGCTGTCCGGCGGGCAGCAGCAGCGCATCGCGCTGGCGCGCTGCTTTGTCTATCGCCCGTCGGTGATCCTGCTGGACGAGCCGCTGGGCGCGCTGGACAAGAAGCTGCGCGAACACATGCAGCTCGAAATCCGCCACCTGCATGCGGAATTGCAGGCCACCTTCATCTACGTCACGCACGACCAGGACGAAGCCCTGGCCATGTCCGACCGCATCTGCCTGATGAACCAGGCCCGCATTGAACAGATCGGCACGCCATCCGATCTCTACGACCGGCCCGCGACCTGCTTCGCCGCCGGCTTCATCGGCCATTCCAACCTGCTCGACGGCCATGTCGAAACCGCGGAAGGCGGCGCGCGCCGGTTCCATGCCGCCGGCCGCTCGCTCGCGCTGGAAGGCGCGGCGCAGCCGCCGGGCGTTATGCGGGACGGCAAGGCCTGGCTGCTGGTGCGGCCCGAGGCGGCCGAGCTGCGGCCGCAAGGCCAGGGCCTGCTCGATGGCAGCGTCGCGGAAGTGGTGTTCCTGGGCGCCGAGGTCCGCGCCATCGTCGCGGTGGACGCGGACAGGCGCGTCAGCGTGCGTTGCGGCCGCAGCGTGGCGCCGCGCGTGGGCGAGGCGGTGGGCGTGCACTGGGACATGGCGCGCGCGACGCTGCTGCAGCAATGAGGTCCGCCATGAAGACAGACCGCCCCGCGCCCAGCCGCCTGCTGCCGTCAGCGGGATACGCGCGGGCGCGCGCCTGGCTGCCGGCCCTGCCCGCCGTGCTGTTCCTGGCGATGTTCTTTCTCGTGCCCGTGGCGGAGATCCTGCGCGGCGGCTTCGTGTCCGCCGATGGCGCGCTGACGGCGGCGCAGCTGAACCGTATCGCCGCGTCGCCGGTTTACGCCAAGGTTCTGTGGTCCACGTTCTGGATTTCGGGGCTGACGGCGCTGATCTGCGTCGTCGCCGGCTATCCCGTGGCCTATCTGCTGGCCCAGCTTGGCGGTCGGGCGCGCGACCGCTGGCTGCTGTGGATCATGCTGCCGTTCTGGACCAGCTATCTGGTCAAGACCTACGCCTGGATGCTGCTGCTCTCGCAGAGCGGGGCCTTGACGGCGCTGGCGCGCGCGCTCGGTCTGCTGGGCGGCGATGCCAGCATCGTGCCGTCGCTGGCGGGCGTGCTGATCGGCATGGTGCATGCCTTGCTGCCCCTGGCGGTGATGACGATGCTGCCGATCATGCAGGGCATTCAGCAGTCGCTGGGACAGGCCGCCGAAACGTTGGGCGCGGGGCCGGCCACGCGCTTCTTCACGGTCTTCCTGCCGCTGTCGGCGCCCGGCATCGCGGCGGCCGAGCTGTTGGTATTCATCACGACACTGGGCTTTTTCATCGTGCCCGCGCTGCTGGGATCGCCGCGCGAGACGATGGTGGCGCAGCTGGTCATCGCATCCGTGCTGGAGCTGTTCGACCTGCGGCTGGCGGGCGCTCTGTCGGCCCTGTTGCTGCTGTGCTCGATCGTGGTGTTCTACGTGTACGACCGGCTGGCGGGCCTGAGTTCGCTGGCCGGCGAGGCGCCGCGCCGCCGGGGCGCGTCCGGACGCATGATGGGCCTGCTGATCGCGCTGGGCCGGCTGGCCGATCCGCTGGCGCGGACGGCCTCGCGGATGCGCGCGGCGCGGCCGCTGAGGCTGTACACGCTGGGCGTGGTCGCGCTGCTGGTCCTGCCGGTGATCATCGTCATCCCCATCGCCTTCACCCGCGGCACCTTCGTCTCCCTGCCGCCGCAAGGCTTCAGCCTGCAATGGTTCGAGACGTTCCTGGCCTCGCCGGTCTGGCGCGCCGCGTTCCTGCGGTCCTTCACCGTCGGATTCAGCACGGCGGCGCTGGCCCTGGCGCTGGGCTTCGGCGCGACCTATGCCCTGACGCGCCTGTCGTCGCGCTGGGCCAAGCCCCTGTTCGCCCTGTTCATCGCGCCGCTGATCGTGCCGCGCATCGTGGTGGCGATCGGGCTGCTGTATCTGTTCGCGCGGCTGGGGCTGACGGGCACCGACGCGGGCCTGGTGATCGGCCATACCGTCCTGGCCCTGCCCTACGTCGTGGTGACGCTGGCAGCCGGATTCAAGCGCTTCGATTGGCGGCTGGTCGACGCCGCGCAGATTCTTGGCGCCTCGCCCTGGGCCAGGCTGCGCACCGTGATGCTGCCGATGCTGGCGCCCAGTTTGATCTCGGCGTTCCTGTTTGCCTTTGTCGTGTCGTTCGACGACCTGACCGTGGCGATCTTCGTCAGCGGCGGCCTGAACACCACGCTGCCCAAGCAGATGTGGGACGACATCCAGCTCGCCGTCACGCCGACGCTGGCCGCCGTTTCCACCGCGCTGGTGGTGGTCGTGGCCCTGGTGATCGCCGTTTCCTCATACCTGAAATCCCGCAACGACCATTCATGAATCCGCTGCACACGCATTTCCCGCCCCGCCTGGATGGCGACGCCATCGATGTGGCGCCCCTGCTCGAACAAGGCCTGCGCCAGGCGCCCGGGCGCGTGGTCTTTGTGTTCGAAGGGCAGGCCGTCACCTGCGGCGAGCTGCGCGAGCACATCGACCGCCTGCGGGCGTGGCTGGCGAGCCGGGGCTTGCGCCAGGGCGACCGCGTCGCCGTCATGCTGCCGAACTCGTCGGGCCATATCGCCCTGATCTATGCCCTGATCCTGTCGGGTCTGGTCTGGGTGCCCGTCAACACGCGCTTGCGCGCCGCCGGCCTGCAATACTTGCTGCGGCACGCGGGTCCTCGCCTGCTGGTGGCCGAGGACGAATACGCCGAGGCGATTGAACAGGCGCGCCAGGACGGCGTGCCGCTGGCGTCGGGCACGGATATCGATGCCGTTGCCGCGCGCGCCGACGTCGCGCCGGCCGCCTTGCCGCCCGTGCGGATCCGCCACGCGGACACGCTGTGCATCATCTACACCTCGGGCACCACCGGCGCACCCAAGGGCGTGCTGTTCACGCATCGGATGATGCGCATCGCCAGCGAGGCGACGCTGCGCGTGGCCAACGCCAAGGCCGGCGACCGGCTGTTCGTCTGGGAGCCCTTGTGCCACATCGGCGGCGCGCAGATGCTGATGGTGCCGTTCCTGGAACCGGTGCAGCTGCACGTGGTCGAGCGCTTCTCGGCATCGCGCTTCTGGGCGCAATGGCGCGACGCCGGGGCGACGCATCTGCATTACCTGGGCGGCATACTCGACATCCTGGCGCAGGCGCCGCAACCGCCACAAAGCTACATCAGGACCGCCTGGGGCGCGGGCGTGGCCGCCCGCTCCTGGGATGCAATCCGCCAGCGCCTGGGCTGCGAGATACGCGAGTGCTACGGCATGACGGAATGCGCCAGCTTCGCGACCTTGAACGCATCGGGCAAGCCCGGTTCCATCGGCCGTCCGCTGCCCTGGCTGCGCCTCGAGCTGCTGGGCCAGGATGGCCTGCCGGTGGCGCCCGGCGAGGCCGGTGAAATCGTGCTGTCCAGTGAGATCGAAGGCGCGTTCCTGCCCGGCTATCTGGACAATCCCGAGGCGAGCCGGCGCGCGCTGCGCGACGGCCGCCTGCATACCGGCGATTCGGCGCGGCAGGACGCCGATGGCGATTACTTCTTCGTCGGCCGCGCCACCGACAGCATGCGCGTGCGCGGCGAGAACGTGTCCGCCTGGGAGGTCGAGCGCGTATTCATCGATCATCCGGCCATACAGGCCTGCGCGGCCGTGGGCGTGGCCGGCGATGTGGGCGAGCAGGAAATCCTGCTCTATGTGCAATTCGTCGACGGGCCGCCCGTCGGGTGGACCGAGCTGGTCGATTGGGCGCGCCCTCGCCTGGCGAGCTATCAGCTGCCTCGCTACTTCCGGCAGACGCCGGGCTTCGAACTGACCCCCAGCGAGCGCATACGCAAGCATCTGCTGGCGCGTGACGCGCAGGGGGCGTGGCGGCGCGCATAGCGCATGCCGATTGCACGGGCCGCGCGCTTCGCGGCCTGTTTCGCGCATGGTGATGTCCCAGGCATGCGCGGACGGGAATCGTCCACGGCCTGGCCGCGCCCGCTGGCGCGGCGTTTCGGATCAGACTGATACTTCCTCGCCGTTCGCGGGCCGTCGCGCCTTCCCGCTAGGGAAAACACTCATATCCCGCGATCCGCTTCCTGTCGCAGAATCGCTGAAAATTGTTCAACAATCCTTGTCGGACCGGCACCCGGCGAAACCAATATGACCACGCTTTTGCAGGGGTCTAGAGACGTCCTCAAGGGGAAACGCATGCCTGTTACCTTCCGTCCGTTCAAGCGCGCCGCGCGCTATGTCACCGTCGCCGCGCTCTGCGCCGCATCCGCCTGGGCCCACGCCGCCGCCACCATCAAGGCCGACAGCCTGACCATCGGCTCCGACCTCACCTATCCGCCCTATGCCTACCTGGACGCGGGCAAGCCCGCCGGCTTCGACGCCGATTTCTCGCGTCTGCTGGCCGGCAAGCTGTCGTTGCAGCCCGTGTTCGTCGACACGCGTTTTCCCGACCTGATCCTGGGCATGCGCGCGCGCCGCTTCGACACCGTGGCCTCGGCGCTGTACGTGACGCCGGAGCGCGCCAAGCTGATCGACTACGTGCCTTACCTGAAGACCGGTTCCTCGCTGCTGGTGCTGGCCAACAGCGCCTACGCGCCCAAGGGGCCCGAGGCGCTGTGCGGCAAGCGCGTGGCCTCGATCAAGGGCGCGTCCTGGACGCCCAAGCTGCAGAAGGTCTCGCGCGAGACCTGCCAGACCAAGGGCCAGGGCGAGATCAAGGTGCTGGAATTCCCGACGGCGCCGGAGGCGCTGATGGCGCTGCGCTCGCAGGCGGCCGACGTGATGATGGAAGACGCCGCCGTGGCGCACAGCATGCTGTCGCAGACGCAGAACGCGGTGAAGGTCAGCTCGACCGCGCTGCTGTATCCGGTGGTGATCGGTCTGGGCATCAACAAGGACGCGCAGGAATTGCAGGCGCAACTCAAGAAGGCGCTGGGCGAGGCGCGCGCCAGCGGTGAATACGCCGCCCTGCTGTCGCGCTATGGACTGGAAGCGCCGACTGACGCCGACGTGCAGGCCGCGCTGGCCGGCCCGCGGCAGTAAGCGCGCAGCGCCAGGGAAGCCGCCGACATGCATTTCGATTGGGATTACACGCTGGGCCTGTTGTGGGACCGGGATTTCTGGAGCGCCTGCTGGGTGGTGGTGAAACTCAGCATCGCCACCTGGTGCGTGGGCGTGGCCGCGGGCTTCGTGCTGGCGCTGGGCAAGCAGTCGCGCAATCCGCTGCTGAACAAGGCGGCGGGACTGTACATCTGGTTCTTCCGCAGCCTGCCGCTGCTGGTGCTGCTGGTGTTCATCTACAACCTGCCGCAGGTATTCCCCGCGGCGGGCGCGGTGCTGTCCGATCCTTTCTACGCCGGGCTCACGGCGCTGGTGCTGAGCGAGACCGCCTTCATCGCCGAGATTCATCGTGGCGGCATCCTGGGCGTGCCGCGCGGCCAGATCGAGGCCGGCCGCGCGCTGGGCATCCGCTATGCGGGCATCCAGCGCATGATCGTGATCCCGCAGGCGCTGCGCATCGCGCTGCCGGCGCTGAGCAACGAGTTCATCACCATCGCCAAGCTGACCTCGCTGGTGTCGGTGATCTCGCTGGCCGAGATCCTGCTGGTGGGCCAGCGGCTGTACACGCAGAACTTCCTGGTGTTCGAGACCATGCTGGCGGTGGCGTTCTATTACGTGCTGATCGTCACCATCTTCGACAAGCTGCTGGCCTGGCTCGAATCGCACCTGAACATCCTGCGCCGCACGCCCCGGCCGCTGACGCTGGATCAGCGCACGCGCGACGCGCTGCGCGCCAACTTCGCCCAGCCGCCGGCGGCGCAAGGCGCGGAACAGGCCCTGCAGGTCCAGGGCGCGCGCAAGCGTTTCGGCGACCACGAGGTGCTCAAGGGCATCGACCTGGTGGTCAAGCCGGGCGAGGTCATCAGCATCATTGGTCCGTCGGGCTCGGGCAAGACGTCCTTGATCCGCACCCTGAACGGCCTGGAGTCGCTGGACGGCGGGCGCGTGCTGCTGCATGGCCAGCCCTTCCTGGATTCGGCGCGCGGCTCGACGCCGGGCGCGCGCATCCTGGATATCGGCATGGTGTTCCAGAGCTTCAACCTGTTCCCGCACAAGACCGTGCTGCAGAACGTGATGCTGGCGCCGCAGTACCACCGGCGCGGGGCGTTCGTGGACCTGCGCTGCGAGGCGCTGGCGCTGCTGGACAAGGTCGGCATGCTGGAGCACGCGCACAAGTATCCGCATCAGCTCTCGGGCGGACAGCAGCAGCGCGTGGCCATCGCCCGCGCGCTGGCGATGCGCCCATCGATCATGCTGTTCGACGAGCCCACGTCGGCGCTCGATCCCGAGCTGGTGGCCGAAGTGCTGAAGGTGGTCGAGACGCTGGCGCGCGAGGGCATGACCATGCTCATCGTCACGCACGAAATGAGTTTTGCCTTCAAGGTCTCGGACCGCGTGTTGTTCATGGAAAGCGGCCGGGTGCTGCTGGACGCGCCGCCCGCCGAAGTGCTGGCCAGCGACGACGCCCGCGTCAAGGATTTCCTGAGCCATGTCCATGTCGCAGGCTGACGCGTCCTGTGCAGGCACGCGGGCCGTGCCGAGCGATCTGCACGCCGCCTCGGTCGCGCGCGCCCTGTCGAACGCGGCCGCGCATCCCGAAGCGGCGCGGCTGGCGCTGCTGGCGCGCCGCGATCATGCGGCGTTGGCCGAGGCCCGGGCGCGCGATGCCTTGCTGTGCGCGGGCGTCGCGCCGCCGCCCCTGGCAGGCGCGACGCTGGGCGTGAAAGCCTGCTTCGACGTGGCGGGCTGGGTCACGCATGCCGGTTCGCGCGTGCTGGCCGGCGCGCCGCCGGCCCCGCGCGACGCGGCCATCGTGCAGGCGCTGCGCCATGCCGGCGCGACCCTGCTGGCGCAAAACAACATGACGGAATTCGCCTACGGCGCGCTGGGCCTGAATCGCTGGCATGGCACGCCGCTCACGCCGCTGATGGCCGACGCGCCGCGCGTGGCGGGCGGCTCCAGCAGCGGCGGCGCGGTGGCCGTGGCGCTGGGCATGGCGACGCTGGCGCTGGGGTCGGACACCAGCGGCTCGGCCCGCATCCCGGCGGCCTTCTGCGGCGTGGCGGGCTTCAAGCCCAGCCGTGGACGCTATCCCGATGCCGGCATGGCCTATCTGTCGCCCAGCTTCGACGTGCCGGGCATCCTGGCGCCGGATGCCGCCGCCTGCCTGCGCGTGGATCGTGCCTTGGTGGATGAACCTGAACACGATGGCATGGCGCGCCCGACATCGCACCGGCACGCGTCGGGCGTGACGGACGTGGCGGAGGCCGCAGGCGCCGGTGCAGACGACGACGCGTGGCGCGCAGGCGCTGGCTATCCGGTGCTGGTGCTACCCGAAGACCTGCTGGACGCCTTGGACGCGCCCGTGCGGCAGGCCTTCGAGGCTTGGATGGAACGCATGCGCGCCGCAGGTTTCACGCTGCGGCGCCAGGTCCTGCCCTGCCTTGCGCAAGCCGCCCAGGCCGCGCGCGAAGGCGGCATCATCGCCGCCGAGGCTTACATGCTGCACCGGGAAAGGCTGGCCCGCGGCGGCGAGGACTACGATCCGCGCGTCGGGCCGCGCATGTTGCTGGGCGCGCAGGTGCCGGCGCACGCCTATGCCAGCGCGCTGGCGCGGCTGCGCGAATTGCGCTGGGGCTACCAGCAGGGGCTGGGCGAGGCGGCGGGCGTGCTGACGCCCACCGTGCCCATGCTGCCGCCGGCCATCGCCGGCCTGGAAGCGGACGACGCCTATCTGCAGGCCAATGCGCGCGCCTTCAGCCTGACCGAATTCGCCAATCGTCTCGACCTGCCCAGCGTGTCGCTGCCCGGCGACCTGCGCGCGCGTCGGCCCATCGGCCTGATGCTGACGGGGCGCGGCGGCGATGACCGCCGCGTGCTCAAGCTGGCCGTGGCGATGGAGCGCGTTTTGAACAGACCTTGATTCCGCCCGACGCGAGCGCCCGGCGGCCCGGCACCGGTCCGGCATGCAAGCCCCGCGCCGTGCGTCCATGTCCGACCAGAACATTTCCCTGCCATCCCTTACCCGGAACCCGCCATGATCGTCATACACAGCCAGGACCTCACCGACACCGAACGCCACGCCCGAGGCCCCGGCTGGGAAAGCCGGCGCATGATCGTCAAGCGCGACGGCATCGGCTACTCGGTGCATGAAACCCGCGTCTTCGAGGGCGCCGAGCTGCATCTGCACTACAAGCACCACTACGAGGCCAACTACTGCATGGAAGGCGAAGGCGAGGTGCTGGACGTGGCCACCGGCGAGCGCCACGCGATCCGGCCCGGCACGCTGTACGCGTTGAATCTCAACGATCAGCACGTGCTGCGCGCCACCAAGGGCGACCTGCGGCTGGTGTGCGTGTTCAATCCGCCGCTGAGCGGCACCGAGACGCATCGCGCCGACGGCAGCTACGCCGAAGCCTGAGCAGGATGGACAACGGCGCCCCTCGGGGCGCCGCCATGTCCTTGGACCACTGAGTTCAATCGTTGGGCAGCTTCGGCGCGACCGTCATGCGGTCAAGGCCGTCCCGCCCTACTTCGCCTGCTGGTTCTTCAACCGCGTCAGCACCCCGGTCAGGGTGCGTTCGGAATCGTCCAGATAGGCGGCCATGGCCTCGGCGGCCTCGGCGCGGCGGTTCTTCACCAGCAGGCCGTGGATCAGGCGCTCGCGCTCGATCCAGTCGGCGGTCTGGATCAGGCTTTCATCGATCTCGGACGCGAACACCAGGCGCAGCTGCGCACAGAGCGTCAGGAAGTACTCGTTCAGCAGCCGGCTGCCCAGCTGCGCCACGATGTGCTGGTGCACCTGCAGGCTCAGGGTGCCGACGTTGCGCCAGTTGCGCTTGGCCAGCGCGCGGTCGGCGGCGTCGATGGTGGTCAGCATCTTGTCCAGCAGCGCGGGCTGCAGCGGCAGGTCGCCGCTGATGGCCTGCATTTCCAGCGCGCGGCGCGCGGCGTAGATCTCGCGCAGGTCCTTGCGCTCCATGCGGCGCACGATCACGCCCTTGTGGCGCACGAAGGTGGCCAGGCCTTCGCGGCCCAGCTGGTGCAGCACTTCGCGGATGGTGTTGCGTGACGCGCCATAGGCGGCGGCCAGGTCGACTTCGACCAGCTGCGTGCCCGGCGGCAGCTTGCCGCCCATGATGTCGTCGCGCAGCTGGTGGCTGATGCGTTCCGCGATCGAGATCCCGCTGTCGCCGCTGGGGCGCTGGCCGCGTTCGGCAGGCATGTTGCTTGGCTCCTCTGGCCGGGCGCCGCTGTGCGCGGCGCCCGCTGTCGTTATTTCCACTCGACCTTTTCGGGATGCAGGCCGTGGACGCCCTTATACGGTGAAACTCCGGGCGATGTCCAGCCTTGCAGCAGCGCCGGATCCAGCGCGTAGACCTCGACGCCCAGCGGCCGGCACACGTCGATGGGATCGCGCGCCTCGGGGCCCCACATCGGCACCGACAGGTCGCCGCCGGGGCAGGTGGACAGCGCGCACAGCAGGTCGATCTCGGCGAACATCTCCAGGTAGTCGCCGGGCTGGGCCGGGCAGGCCTTCATGAAGTACTTGTCGTCGTCGTTCAGGCCGGTGACCTGGAACACGTTGAGCACGTCGTGCACGTCCAGCTCGGTCAGGCCGTGCGGCGCCACCGCGCGCGTCAGGTTCGAGTGGCAGTGGAAGTGGAAGTCCTCGCCGGTCAGCAGCTTGTTCACGTAGGGGTCGCAGCGCGTGCCCAGCAGGTCGTGCACGCGGCCGCCGTCACTGTCGACGCCGTAGCTGGCCAGCGTGTCCTCGGTGATGGTGGCCATGGGGCGCAGGTAGGGCAGCGTGGACCAGAGCCGGTCGTGGGTGCTGACGTGGGCCTGCTGCAACTGGCGCGTGCGCGAGGCCCACATGCGTTCGCGCGGGTTGTGCAGGTTCCACATGTTGAAGTCCGCCACCTGCGGGCCTTCCAGCGTGACGATGCGGAACACGTGGCCGGCCGGCACCTTCCAGGCGAAGCCGCTGCGGATCGGCACCACGTGCGATTCGACCAGCTGGCGCTGCGCCGGATCGGCGATCAGGGAACGGTAGAACGCCTTGTCCACGTTCAGGATGGAGCCTTTGCTCACCTGATATGCGGCGGGGTAATTCGACATGGCCTGCCTCCTGTGTACCCGGCCGGGCCGGCCAGGATTGTTGAACAATTTTCGAGGCAGTATACAGGAGCGGCGCGAAGTTGGAAGAGGGATTTGTGCGCGGCGGAAGGGCGTTTTCGAGCCGTGCGCGTGGCGGCGGGCGGCGTTCGCGGGCGCGATTTGAATGGGGAAGGTGATGGCCGCGCGCCGTGGCCGGTCGTCGCGGCGGACGGGGCGGGCGCCAGCGCGCCTGGCAGGCGGCCGAGGCTGAGGGGCGTCAGCCTCGCGGACGCGTCTTCAAAGCGCGGCGTCCGCCGCTTCTGAGGCGTCGCTGCAGACCTGCTTGATGGTCTGCCGCAGCCAGCGGTGCGCCGGGTCGCTGTCCAGCCGTGGCGGCCAGGCCTGCACCACCGTGACGGCGGGCATGTCGATGGGTACGTCGAAGGCGCGCAGGTCCAGGCCCAGGCGCTTGACGCCGGGCAGCAGGTGGCCGGGCATGGCGGGCAGAATCAGGTCGGAGTCGGCCAGCGCGAAGATGGCCGCGTAGAACGTGGGCGTGATCAGCGCGACGTGGCGGCTCAGCCCCTGCTCGGCCAGCGCCTCGTCGATCGGGCCGTGGCTGCGGCCGCGCCGCGACACGCCGATGTGTTCGTAGGCGGCGAAGCGGCGCGGCGTGACGGCGCCGTGGAAGATCGCGTGCCCGCTGCGGGCCAGGCCGTGGAAGTTCGTCGTGAACAGCGTCTGCACCTTGATGTCGGCGCCGAACTTCTGCACGGAGCCGATGTACAGGTCGGCGTCGTCGTCCAGCGCGCCCGAATCGTGCTCGCCTTCCGAGACGAAGCGCAGCGTGGTGCGCGGGGCATAGCGGCGCAGGTGCTCGCGCAGCCGGCCGCCGAAGCCGCCGACGAAGACATCGTTGGCGCGCAGTGTGAAGATGCGTTCCAGCGTGGCCAGGTTCACGTCCTGGCCGAAGGCGCCCAGCACGGCCTGTGCCTGTTCAACCACGTTGCGCACTTGTTCGCGCAGGGCCAGCGCGCGCGGCGTGGGCGCCAGCCCGCGTCCGGAGCGCACCAGCACCGGGTCGCCCACCGCTTCGCGAATGCGAGCCAGGCTGCGGCTCATGGCGGGCGTGCTGAGGTTGAGCCGGCGCGCGGCGCCGACGACGCTGCCTTCCTGGATCAGGACGTCCAGGGTGACGAGCAGGTTGAGGTCCAGCGGTTTCATGCGCGCAAGCATACCGCGCTGGCATGGATACGACCGTTCCGATTCATGCAATCGTCGATTTACCGGAACGGCATTCCCCGCAGGCAAATGCGAGCCCAACATTTGCGCCTGGTCGGCGCATGGGCGCCCGCTCTATAAGAGGAAGGAGAGAGATATGGCGCTGGAAGTGCTGGAACTGCACCATCATGCGGTGCGCATGCCCCTGGGCAAGGTCGAGGCGATGGGCGCGTTCTATGGCGATGTGCTGGGCCTGGATACGGACCAGGGCCGCTGGCAGATCCCCGGCATCGCGGGCTATTTCCTGGACATGGGCAATGACTGTCAGATCCATCTGCTGGGCAGCGATGGTCCGTCGCCTTATTCCCAGGGCCCGGGCCGCGACCCGGTGGAAAACCACGTGGCGCTGGCGGTGCGCGACATCGCCGCGTCCGAGCAGGAGCTGCGGCGCCTGGGCGTGGACTACTGGAAGCTGGACAACGTGGCCGCGCCCGAGCTGATGCAGCTGTTCCTGCGCGATCCGGTCGGCAACCTGATCGAGCTGCACCAGATCGGCCGTTGCCGCTGCAAGCGCAGCGACCGCGCCTTCGCCGACGCCAAGGCCGCCACCGGCGCCACGCCGACCGAGGGCAAGGGCTGATCGACATGTTCATTGATCTGGAAGCGCTGCCGGGGCCGGCGCGCTACAAGCTGCTGACCGGGGCCATCGTGCCGCGCCCCATCGCCTGGATCGTGTCGCGCGATGCGCGCGGCACGACCAATGTGGCGCCCTTCTCCTTCTTCAACCTGATGTCCGGCGATCCGCCGCTGATCTGCGTGGGCATCGGCGTGCGCGACGGCGCGCCGAAGGACACGGCGCGCAATATCGCGGAACGCGGCGAATTCACGGTCAACCTGGTGTCGTCCGCGCTGGCCTCGCGCATGAATGTGACGGCGGTGGATTTCCCGCACGGCGTGGACGAGGCGCAGGAAGCCGGGCTGCTGCTGGCGCCCGGCGAGCGCGTCTCGGTGCCCCGGGTGGCGCAGTCGCCGGTGTCGTTCGAATGCCGGCTGCACCAGTTGCTGCGCATCGACGGACGCAGCCTGGTGATCGCCGAGGTGGCCGCCATGCACGCCCGCGATGATGTGGTGTCCGACCCGGAACGCCTGTACCTGGACGGCTCGCGCATGGACCTGCTGGCCCGGCTGCACAATCCGGGCTGGTACTGCCGCCCGCAGGCCGACTTCCAGATGCCGCAGCTGACGCGCGCGCAATGGGACGAGATCAAGCGGGACGGCCGCGCAGAGGAATACCTGGAACATAATCCGCTGGCGCCGCGACCGGCGGCGCTGTCCGAGGCCGGCTGAGGCCGCGCATTCGATCCCGGGCCGGCCGCGTGTTGCGGGCCGGCGCCGGCAGCAGCCCGCTCAACGCCCTGGCCGCGCCTTCAGATCCCCCATTTCCTCGTGCATCAGCTGATGCGCATACCGCGAGAACACGCTGACCAGCCGGGTGCGGGTGTGGTACGGCGGATAGAGCAGCGCCACCGTCACCGCCACCGCCGGGGTGAAGGGGCGCACCTCCACGCCGTTGGCCTCGTATTCCTCGTGGGCGGCCAGCGGGTTGATCAGGGCCACGCCCAGCCCCGCGCCCACCAGTGCGCAGACCGATGAGCCCAGGCTGGCCTCGGCCACCGTCTGGCGCTCGACCTTGGCGGCCTTGAACACCGCGTCGATGCGTTCGCGCAGCGGCGTGCTGCTGGGAAAGGAAATGAAGGGCTCGCCGGCGAAGTCGGCGGGCTTGAGCTTCTTCAGCTTGGTCAGCCGGTGCCCCTTGGGCAGCACCGCCACGCAATTCATGGTCATGACCGGTTCGACCTGGATGCCGGGCGCCTCGCCCGACAGCATCGCCAGCCCGGTGTCGCAGAAGCCCGAGCTGATCCAGTTGTGCACGGCGCTGGCGCTGCCCGAATGGATGGACACCATCACATCCGGGTACTCGGTCTTGAAGGCGGCCACGATGCGGGCCAGCAGCCCGCCGGCCAGGCGCGGCATGGCCGCCACGCTCAGGCGGCTGGCGCTGAACGAGCGGATGCTGGCGGCGGCGGACTCCAGGCCGGCCAGTCCGATGAAGGTTTTTTCCACCTCTTGAAAGAAGCGCGACCCGTCCTGGGTCGGCGTCAGCCGGCTGCCGTTGCGGTCGAACAAGGGAAACTGGGTGATCGCTTCCAATTGCGCGATTAAGCGGCTAACGTGCGGCTGCGAGGTGTGGACCCGCCGCGCGGCGGCAGTCATGGAGCCGGTCATCATGACGGCTCGGAATGCCTCGATGTGTCGCAAGCCCATTCGTGGAATGGCCATATCAAATCCGTATAGAGGAATACCCGATTGGAACTGGATAAAACCATAACGCTAGTTGATACTTTTCGCCAGCCGCGGGGCTCATCGCGGGACGAGGCGGTTGCCGGCGGGTGCGGTGCCGCTGATCGGAATCATATGCAAGCGCCGGTGCTCCGGCGCCAAGGGAATAAGATGAAAGCTTTTGCCGCGCTCTCCATCGCCGCGCTGTCGGCCGCCGCCACCGCCCACGCCGAAGGCCCCAGCCGGCTGGACAAGATCCGTGAAACCGGCGTGATCACGCTGGGCCATCCGGAAACCTCGGTCCCCTTCGCCTACCTGGACGGCAACCAGAAGCCGATCGGCTACACGGTGGAAATCTGCCAGCAGGTCGCCCAGTACGTGAAGGAAGCGCTCAAGCTGCCCAAGCTGGAAGTGCGCTACAACCCGACCACCTCGGCCACCCGGATCCCGCTGCTGGCCAACGGCACCATCGACCTGGAATGCGGCAACACCACCAATAAGGAAGACCGGCACAAGTTCGTCTCCTTCGCCCCGACCACCTTCCTGGCCCAGGTCGTGGTGGTGGCGCGCAAGGACGGCGGCGTCGACCCGAACAACCTGGCCACCTTCAAGGGCAAGTCGATCGCGGCGCAGGCCGGCGGCCAGACGTTCAAGCTGGCATCCCAATTGAACGCGCAGGGCAACCTGGGCATCACCATCGTGCCGGCCAAGGACACCGGCGAGACCTTCCTGATGGTCGAATCCGGCCGCGTCGCGGGCACGATGAACGACGACGGCCTGGCCTACGGCTCGGTGGCCTCGTCCAAGGATCCCTCCGCCTTCGTGATCGGCACCAAGGGCTATGAGCTGGCGCCCTACGGCATCATGCAGCCCAAGGACGACCCGGCCTTCAAGAAGGTGGTGGACGGCGCCGTGCTGGACATGATCAAGAACGGCAAGGTCGCGGCGCTGTACGAGAAGTACTTCAATTCGCCGATCCCGCCCAAGCAGATCAACCTCAAGTACCCCATGAGCGACGCCTTCAAGCGCGCGCTCGCCAACCCGACCGATTCGGGCGACCCCAAGGCCTACGAGTAAGCGGCTGAGGCGCCGCGCGGCCGCGACGGCCGCGCGGCGGCAATGGGGTCTGGCGCCGCCCGGCGCCGAAACTTGAGGCGGATTCATGAATTACAACTGGAGCTGGAGCGTATTCCTGGACATGTCGCCGGACGGCGTGCATACCTTCCTGGAAACGCTGCTGATCGGCGTGGGGTGGACGCTGGCGCTGTCCCTGATCGCCTGGGTCTTCTCGCTGCTGCTGGGCTCCTGCCTGGGCGTGATGCGCACGGCAAGCTCGCGCGCCCTGAACTTCGCCGGCGCGGCCTATGTCGAGGTGTTCCGCAACATCCCGCTGCTGGTGCAGATGTTCCTCTGGTATTTCGTGCTGCCCGAGCTGTTGCCGCATGCCTGGGGCGTGGCCATGAAGCAGATGCCGCAGCCCTGGGGCCAGTTCCTGCCGGCGGTGCTGTGCCTGGGTTTCTATGGATCGTCGCGCGTGGCCGAGCAGGTGCGCGCGGGCATCCAGTCGCTGCCGCGCGGCCAGCTCCAGGCCGGCATCGCGCAGGGGCTGACCGAGGCGCAGGTGTACCGCTACATCATCCTGCCGCAGGCCTACCGCATCGTGCTGCCTCCGCTGACGTCCGAGTTCATGGGCACGATCAAGTATTCGTCGGTGGCGCTGACCATCGGCCTGCTGGAGCTGACCGGCCAGGCGCGCTCGATGCAGGAATTCAGCTTTCACATCTTCGAGGCGTTCTCGGCCGCGACCGCGGTCTACCTGATTCTGAACGGCGTGGTGGTGCTGGGCATGCGCATGCTCGAGCGCCGCGTGGCCATCCCCGGGCTGATCGGCCCGGCGGGCAAGAGTCGCTAGGGGCGCGCCGTGGGTAAATTCGATTTCGACGCCATCGCCAGCGCCCTTCCCTATCTGTTCAAGACGGGAATGACGTTCACGCTGACGCTGACCTTGCTGGCCGCCGTGATGGGGCTGGCGCTGGGCACGCTGCTGGCCATGATGCGGCTGTCGCGCTTCAAACTGCTGTCGGTGCCGGCCGGCATCTACGTGAACGTGATGCGCTCCATCCCGTTGCTGCTGGTCATCTTCTGGTTCTATTTCCTGGTGCCCTACATGGCCGCCTGGGCGCTGGGCTCGCCCACGCCGGTGCGCGTGGGCGCGTTCAATTCGGCGGTGATCACCTTCACCCTGTTCGAGGCCGCCTACTTCTGCGAAATCATGCGGGCCGGCATCCAGTCGATCTCGCGCGGGCAGGTCTCGGCCGGCCTGGCGCTGGGATTGAGCCCGTGGCAGGGCATGCGCTACGTGGTGCTGCCGCAGGCCTTTCGCAACATGATCCCGGCGCTGCTCACGCGCGTCATCATCCTGTTCCAGGATACGTCGCTGGTGTATGTGCTGTCGCTGACGGACTTCCTGGGCGCGGCCTCCAAGATCGGCCAGCGCGACGGCCGGCTGGTGGAGCTCTATCTGTTCGTGGCGCTGGTGTATTTCCTGATCTGCTTCACCGCCTCGCGGCTGGTCAAGCGGCTGGAAAAGCGCGCCCGCGTGCTGCGCTAGCTTATCCACAGGTGCAACGATGCAAGCCTCTCCGAATCCTCCGATGATAGAAATCAAGCAGGTCAGCAAGTGGTATGGATCCTTCCAGGTGCTGGATGCCTGCACCACCGCCGTGGCCAAGGGCGAAGTGGTGGTGGTCTGCGGACCGTCCGGCTCGGGCAAGTCCACGCTGATCAAGACCGTCAACGCGCTGGAACCCTTCCAGCAGGGCGAGATCATCGTCAACGGCACCTCCGTGGGCGATCCGCGCACCAACCTGCCCAAGCTGCGTTCCGTGGCCGGCATGGTGTTCCAGCATTTCGAGCTGTTCCCGCACCTGAGCGTGACCGAGAACCTGTGCCTGGGCCAGGTCAAGGTGCTGGGCCGCGGCCGCGACGAGGCGCGCCAGCGCGCGCTGGCGCTGCTGGAGCGCGTGGGCCTGTCGGCGCACAAGGACAAGCATCCCGGCGAGTTGTCCGGCGGCCAGCAGCAGCGCGTGGCGATCGCGCGCGCGCTGTCGATGGATCCGGTGGTCATGCTGTTCGACGAGCCGACCTCGGCGCTGGACCCCGAGATGGTCAACGAGGTGCTGGACGTGATGACGGACCTGGCCGGCGAAGGCATGACCATGATGGTGGTGACCCATGAAATGGGATTCGCCCGCCGCGTCGCCGACCGCGTCATCTTCATGGACGGCGGCAAGATCGTCGAGGACTGCCCGAAAGAGCAGTTCTTCGGCAATGTCGAGGAGCGTGCGCCGCGCACGCGTCAGTTTCTTTCCAAAATTCTCCAGCACTGAAAGTCATGACCGAGCAAACCTTCGCCCCACGCCCCGCCAACGCCGTCGACCTGCGCAGCGATACCGTCACCCTGCCCACCGAGGCCATGTACGAGCGCATGCGCGGCGCGCCGATCGGCGATGACGCGCTGGATGGCGATCCCACCGTGCGCGAGCTGGAAGCCTACGTCGCGGCGCAGCTGGGCAAGCAGGCCGGGCTGTTCGTGCCCAGCTGCACCATGGCCAACCTGCTGGCCGTGCTGGCGCAGACGCAGCGCAATGAGCAGGTCATCCTGGAGTCCACCGCGCACATGTACACCTCCGAGCGCGGCGCGGCCACCTTCACCGGCGTGTTCTATCACTGTGTGCCGGGCGCGGACGGCGCCATGGACTTGAACCGGCTCGAAGAGGCGCTGCTGACCGAAGGGATGCGCCTGAAGACCTCGCTGGTGGCGATGGAGACCACGCACAACAACGCCGGCGGCACCGTGCTGCCGCTGGACCACATGCGGTCGGTGTACGGCATGGCCAACAGCCGCGGCATCTCGGTGCACCTGGACGGGGCGCGCATGTACAACGCCGCCGTGGCGCTGGGCGTCACGCCGCTGGACATCGCGCAGCACGCCGACACTGTGTCGCTGTGCCTGTCCAAGGGCCTGAGCGCGCCGGTCGGCGCGGTGCTGGCCGGGCCGCGCCCGCTACTCGCCAAGGCCCGCACGCTGCGCCGCATGCTGGGCGGCGCGCAGCGCCAGGCCGGCATCATGGGCGCGGCCGGACTGGAGGCCGTGCAGACCATGGGCGGCCGGCTGGCCGAGGATCACGCCACCGCCGCGCGGCTGAGCGAGGGACTGAACCGCCTGCACCCGCGCCTGTCGGCCACCGTGCCGCAGACCAATATCGTGCAGGTCGAGACCGCCGACTCCGGCATGGGCAACGCGCAGTGGGTCCAGGCCCTGGCGGCCGAGGGCGTGCTGACCCGCCCCTGGGGCGTGACGCGGCTGCGCTGCGTGACCCATCGCCACATCGGCGCGGCCGACATCGACCGCGCCGTGCAAGCCTTCGGCCGGGTGCTGCAGGCCAGCTGAACCGGCTCTTCCCGGAGCCGCTTGCGGCCTGGGTTGCGACGCGGATTTCCTCGTCGATTGCATCGCCTGCCGACACGCGGGCGATGCGATAATGCCGCATGTCTCCCCCCTCCCTCACCCGCAAGGATTACCTCTGCGCGCTCGCCGTGGTGGTGATCTGGGGCCTGAATTTCGTCGTCATGAAAACGGGCCTCAAGGGCCTGTCGCCGATGATGCTCGGCGCGCTGCGCTTCGCGCTGGCGGCCTTTCCCCTGATCCTGTTCGTGCGTCCGCCCAGGCTGCCCTGGCGCTGGATCGCGGCTTATGGCCTGGCGCAGGGCCTGGGCCAGTTCGGGCTGCTGTTCGTGGCGCTGCAGGCCGGCATGCCCGCCGGCATGGCCTCGCTGGTGATCCAGACGCAGGCCTTCTTCACGCTGCTGCTGGCCGCTCCGCTGCTGCGCGAACGCGCGCGCCGGCATCACTGGATCGGGTTGGGCGTGGCCGCGCTGGGCCTGGCCGTGATCGCGCTGGGCCGTGGCGACGGACCGGGCCAGATGACCATGATCGGTTTCGTCCTGACGCTGGGCGCGGCCTTCATGTGGGCGGTGTCGAACATCATCGTGCGTCTGGCCAGCAACCGTGCGCCCGGCTACGACCCCTTCGCGTTCATCGCCTGGAGCAGCCTGGCGCCGGTGCTGCCCTTCCTGCTGCTGGCGGTGCTGATCGACGGCTGGGAGCCGGTGCTGGGCATGCTCGCCGGCATGGGCTGGGGCGAGGCGCTGTCGGTGCTGTACCTGGCGGTGCTGGCGACGCTGGTGGCCTATACGCTGTGGACGCGCCTGCTGACGCGCCATCCGGCCGCGAAGATCGCGCCGTTCTCGCTGCTGGTGCCGGTGGTGGGTCTGTCGGCGGCGGCCGCCGCCTATGGCGAGGCGCTGATGCCGCTGCAATGGCTGGGCGCCGCCGGGGTGCTGGCGGGCCTGATCGTCAACCAGCTTGGCGGGCGCTGGATCCGCGGCCGCTGATCAGGTCGCGCGCCTGCCGGCGCGCCGGCCATGCTGACAATTCCCTGTCCGCGCCCGTGCCGCGTGGGCCCATCCACCGCCGGGACTAAGCCGCCCGGCGTGGCGGCGCGGTCCTACAGCTGCTCGAAGCGGATGTAGCGCTTGTCGGTGTACTCCCGGCGCGTGACGATCTCGGCCACCCAGGCGCCCGGCGGGCCGCGCCGCAGCCATTCCAGCATGTGGTCGACCTGGTCGGGCGTGCCCTGCACCAGGGCCTCGACCGTGCCGTCCTCCATGTTCTGCACCCAGCCGCGCGCGCCCAGCAGATGGGCGCGCCGGACCGTGGCATGGCGGTAGCCGACGCCCTGCACCTTGCCGCTGACGGTGACGTGGACGGTTTCCAGATGGGTGTCCGGGTGATGGGGGTCTTGCATGTTTCTTCCTTCAGATGATGCGTCGCAACAGCGCCGGCCCGTCGCCGCTAGGGGCTAATGCGGATGGTCTATGGGCCGCCGGGCATCGAAGCGATACGTTAGTGCATGTGTCAAGCATATGGCGCGCCGCCCCGGCCTGGGCCAGGCCGCGTCGGCGCGCCCGCCTTGGATATCGATGCAGGAACCCCCGCATACCCATTCGTGAACGAGCTTGGAGAGGCCATTATGGAAGAGACCAGTCTGTTGTCGGAAGCAGAGACAGCGCGTTACCGAGAGCAGGGCTACCTGGCCCTGGACGGCATCTGCCCGCAGGACGAAGTGGGCTACATACGCGCCACGCTGATGGACATGTTCGAGAACAGGACGGGCTACAACGAGGGCGCGCAGTACGACTTCATCAGCCGGGACGATCCTTCCAGGCCGGCGCGGTTTCCCAGCCTGCACGATCCGCGCCATTATGCCCCCGACCTGCTGAAGACGACGTACCACGCCCGCACCCTGGCGATGGCGCGCCAGCTGCTGGGGCCGGACGCGGCGCTGTATGGCGAGCACGCGCTGCTCAAGCCGGGCGGGGGCGGGCCCGAGACGCCCTGGCACCAGGACGAGGCCTTCCGCTCGCCCGACTTCGTCTACAAGGAGCTGAGCATCTGGCTGGCGCTGCAGCCGGCCACGCTGGAGAACGGCTGCATGCAGTTCATCCCCGGGTCCAACAAATGGGACGTGCTGGAGCATCGCTCGCCCGGCGGCGACAAGCATCTGCACCCGCTGGAATGCTGCGGCGACTTCGCCCGCGATCTGGCCGTGGCCGAGCCGCTGGCGCCGGGCGGCTGCACGGTGCACGACGCGCGCACACTGCATCACACCGGCGCCAACACCTCCGACGCGCCCAGGCTGGCCTACATCCTGATCTACAACACGCCGCCCGTGTACAAGCCGGGACGCCGCGAGTTCCCGTGGCTGGAAGGCCGCTGGACCGACAGCCAGACGCGCAAGAAGGAATGGCATCGCCGCGGCGGCCTGGCGGTGGACCTGGTGCGGCGCCTGCCGGCCATCCGCCTGACCAGTCCGCGCTGGCTGGCCTGGGCCACCATCCGCGCGGTCAACAAGGTCTGGCCGCGCTGACGCGGTCCGGCGCGCCGGCCGGCCCGGCGCCGGGCAGCTCGACGCCCGGCCGCCCGAAGCCTCGTATGTGCGTCGTCCGCATGCACGGCGCCTCGCGGAATCCGTGAAAAAGCAGCGCCGGCGGGCCTCGCCCGCCGGCACCGGCGCGTATACTGGGCGGCGCCGCCGGGCCGCAGGGCCTTGCTGCACTGCAAGGCCGCCCGCCGCCGGCGGCCCCATTCTTCCAAGAAAAACCAAGGACGCCATGCGATCGGGCCCTTCCCGATGTTCCGCCTCTGCCCGCGCCATGCCGCGCGGCGCGCGCGCATGCGCCGGTTCCGCCGCGCGTCCCGCACTCTACAGACCCAGCCATGACCGCTAAGCTCTCAACGATCACCTGCATCGAAGATTTGCGCGTAGTCGCGAAACGCCGCGTGCCGCGCATGTTCTACGACTACGCCGATTCGGGCGCCTGGACCGAGGGCACCTACCGCGCCAACGAGAGCGATTTCCAGAAGATCAAGCTGCGCCAGCGCGTGGCGGTGAACATGGAAGGACGCTCGCTGCGCACCACGCTGGCCGGCCATGACGTGGCCATGCCGCTGGCCATCGCGCCGACCGGCCTGACCGGCATGCAGCACGCCGACGGCGAGATCCTGGCGGCCAAGGCCGCCGCCGAATTCGGCGTGCCCTTCACGCTGTCCACCATGAGCATCTGCTCGCTGGAAGACGTGGCCGCCGCCACCGGCAAGCCGTTCTGGTTCCAGCTGTACGTGATGCGCGACCGCGAATTCGTCGGCAACCTGATCGACCGCGCCAAGGCCGCCGGCTGCTCGGCGCTGGTGCTGACGCTGGACCTGCAGATCCTGGGTCAGCGCCACAAGGACATCAAGAACGGCCTGTCCACCCCGCCCAAGCCCACGCTGCGCAACCTGATCAACCTGGCGACCAAGCCGCGCTGGTGCATGGGCATGCTGGGCACCAAGCGCCGCACCTTCGGCAACATCGTCGGCCACGCCAAGGGCGTGAGCGACCTGTCCTCGCTGTCCTCCTGGACCGCCGAGCAGTTCGACCCGCGCCTGAGCTGGGACGACGTCGAGTGGATCAAGCAGCGCTGGGGCGGCAAGCTCATCCTCAAGGGCATCCTGGACGTCGAGGACGCCCAGCTGGCCGCCAACAGCGGCGCCGACGCGCTCATCGTCAGCAACCACGGCGGCCGCCAGCTCGACGGCGCCATGTCCTCGATCGCGGCGGTGCCGTCCATCGCCGACGCGGTGGGCTCGAAGATCGAAGTCTGGATGGACGGCGGCGTGCGCTCCGGCCAGGACATCCTCAAGGCCGTGGCGCTGGGCGCGCGCGGCGCCATGATCGGCCGCGCCTTCCTCTACGGCCTGGGCGCCTACGGCCAGGACGGCGTGCGCCGCGTGCTGGAGATCCTTTACAAGGAAATGGACACCACCATGGCCCTGTGCGGCCGCCGCTCGATCGTGCCGGGCGACCGCAGCATCCTGCTGCCGGGCACCTATCCGGTCTGAGGCAGGCCGGGCCCGTCTTTCAGTCGTCGCATTCCCGGCAGTATGCTCCAGCTTCCAGGCAGACCCACTCCGGAGTCACGATGATGAGCAAGAAGCAAGGCGGCCCCGTCCGCCTGGGCAAGGCGTTGCGGCTGCTGGCCGGCGCGGCCATGGCCGTCCTGCTCCCGGCAGTCGCCCCGGCCCAGCAGAAGACGCTGTACGTGGGCATGAATGGCGGCGGCATGGCCGAAGCCTATGCGAAGCACGTGTTTCCGGATTTCGAGCGCGCCCAGGGCGTGCGGATCGAAGTGGTGCCGGGCACGTCGGCCGAGGTGCTGGCCCGCGCCCAGGCGCAGAAGGGCAAGCCCGGCATGCACCTGATGTTCCTGGACGACGGCGTCATGGTGCGGGCCGTCGCCGCCGGCCTGTGCCAGCCGCTCAGGGACGATCCTGTGCTGCGCGAGCTGTACCCCACCGCCGTCCGGCGCGACCGCAAGGCGGTGGGCCTGAACGTCGGCATGACCGGGCTGGGCTACAACACCCGCCTGTTCGCCCGGCAGGGCTGGGCGCCGCCCACGTCCTGGATGGACCTGGCCGACCCCCGGTACAAGGGCAAGGTGGTGATGCAGTCCGCCGCCGCCAGCACCTTCGGCCTGCACGCTTTCCTCATGTTCAACCGCATCCAGGGCGGCACCGATGCAGACACCAATCCCGGCTTTCGCGCCTGGCCCGGCTCGGTCGGCGCCAATGTGCGGGAATACCTGCCTGACTCGGCCCGGCTGGGCGAGCTGATCGAGGCCGACGAGGCCGCGCTGTTTCCGCTGTCCCCCACCGCCGTCATGCGCCTGAAACGCATGGGCGTGCCGGTGGAGTATGCCGCGCCCAAGGAGGGCTCCGCGGTGCTGATGGTGGCCGAGTGCGTGGTGGCCCGCAATAGCGAGCCTGAACTGTCGCAGCAACTGGCGCTGTACCTGCTGTCGGTGCAGGCGCAGGTCAAGGCGCTGGAGACGGGCAGCTTGTTTCCGTCGAACAAGAATGTCTCGCCGCCGCCCGACCACGTCGTGTCGTTCAAGCGCTTTCAGGGCTATATGACCAACGCCAAGATCGTGAACTGGGAGCGCATCAACGCCGATCGTCCCGCGTTCAACGCGCGCTGGAACAAGATGATCGTCCGCTAGCGCGCCGGCAATCCTCGCGGCGCTTCCGTGCCGGAGGGCTGCCGCGTTCCGGCGCCTGGGCGTGTGCCGACCGGCACGCGAAAATCGCAAAATCTGCAAATGGGCCGCCGCTACAGTGCGTTCCAAGGAGACCGCATGAAGCCCGAAACCCTGAACCACTATGGCCAGCGCCTGGAACCCGTCCTGCGCTGGCTGGCGAGCCACCCGGACGCCGACCCGGACCTGTACCGGCTGGCGGACCTGGCCTGCCTGTCGCCGTACCACTTCCATCGCGTCTACCGCGCCTTGATGGGAGAAACGGTGAACGCCACCGTGCAGCGCATCCGCATGCACCGCGCGGCGGTGGCGCTGGGACGGTCCGAGGCTTCCTTGCGCGAGGTGGCGCAGCGCGCCGGCTATGAGTCGGACGCGGCGTTCAACCGGGCATTCGGCGCGACCTTCGGCATTTCGCCGGGGCGCTACCGGGCCGCCCGCTCCCGTCCCTTCGACCCACAGGAGCTAGGCATGTACCCCATCAAGATCGAAACCTTTCCCGGCGCCACGCTGGCGGTCCTGTCGCATCGCGGCAGCTACCAGGAGATCGGCCCGCTGTTCTCGCGCGTCTTCATGCTGGCCGCCAGCCGCGGCCTGGCGCGGCCCGAATCGGTCGGCTACGGCGTGTACCTGGATGATCCCGAGCAGGTGCCGGCCAGCGAGCTGCGCGCCAAGGCCGGCATGTCGGTCGCGCCCGACGCCGACCTGGGCGACGAGCTGGAACGCTTCGAGATCCCGCAAGGCCGCTGCGCCATCCTGACCTATACCGGTCCGTACAACGAGATGGACAAGCCCTACAACTGGATGTTCTCGGAATGGCTGCCCGGCAGTGGCGAGGTGCCGGCGGACTTCCCCATGTTCGAGATGTACATGAACGACCCGCGCACCACGCCGCCGGCGCAATTGCAGACCTGCATCTGCATGCCGTTGAAGTAAGGCGGGACGAAGCCGGGCGCATGCGGCGCGGCGTGGCTGCCGCGCCGCATGCGCTCAGCGGGCCGGCGTCTGGAAGCTGACCTGCGCGGGACGGCCCGGCAGGTGCAGCGTGGCGGTGGCCGGCGGGGTTTCGGCGATGACTTCCCCGCCGCGCAGCACCATCAGGCGCGTGGCGCGCAGGCGCAGCGCCTCGACCGCGTCGCGCGCCTGCAGCAGCACCAGGTCGGCGCGCTTGCCCACCGCCAGGCCGGTGTCGTCCAGGCCCAGGATGCGGGCCGGGGTCGTGGTCACGGCCTCGAAACAGGCGCGCATGGCGTCCTGGCCCGTCATCTGCGCCACGTGCAGGCCCATGTGCGCGACCTCCAGCATGTCGCCCGAGCCCAGGCTGTACCAGGGATCCATCACGCAGTCGTGGCCGAAGGCCACCGGCACGCCGGCGGCCAGCAGCTCGGGCACGCGCGTCATGCCGCGGCGCTTGGGATAGCTGTCGTGGCGGCCCTGCAGCGTGATGTTGATGAGCGGGTTGGCGATGGCCGACACGCCGGCTTCGCGCATCAGCGGGATCAGCTTGGACACGTAGTAGTTGTCCATCGAGTGCATGGACGTCAGGTGCGAGCCCGTGACGCGGCCCTGCAGGCCCAGGCGCTGCGCATGGTAGGCCAGGGTCTCGATGTGGCGCGACAGCGGATCGTCGCTTTCATCGCAGTGCATGTCCACGCGCAGGCCGCGCTCGGCGGCCAGCTCGCACAGCAGACGCACCGATTCCGCGCCGTCCTGCATGGTGCGCTCGAAATGCGGAATGCCGCCGACCACGTCCACGCCCATGTCCAGCGCGCGCTTGAGGTTGTCCATCGCGCCGGGGGCGCGCAGCACGCCGTCCTGCGGGAAGGCGACCAGCTGCAGGTCCAGGTAGGGCTTGACCCGCTCGCGCACGTGCAGCAGCGCCTCTACCGCCAGCAGGCGCGGATCGCACACGTCCACATGCGAACGGATCGCCAGCAGGCCGCGCGCCACGGCCCAGTCGCAATAGGCCAGCGCGCGCTCGACCAGCGCTTCCTGCGTCAGCAGCGGCTTGAGTTCGCCCCACAGCGCGATGCCTTCGAGCAGCGTGCCCGACTGGTTCACGCGCGGCAGCCCGAAGGACAGCGTCGAGTCCATGTGGAAGTGCGCGTCCACGAAGGGCGACGACACCAGCTGGCCGGCCGCGTCGATGGTGCGCGCGGCCTCGGCCTTGAGCGCCGGCTCCAGCGCCGCGATGCGGCCCTGGGCGATGCCGATGTCGATGTCCTGGCGGCCGTCGGGCAGCGTGCAGCGTTTGATGATCAGGTCGAGCATGGTGGTTCCTCGCGGAAGATGTCAGTGGTTCATGGCGCTGCGTTTACCGTCGTCGCATGAACGAAGCGTCGCCCCATCGGGGTCGCACGGAGCCGGCTCTGCCGGTCCGTCGCGACGCCCCCTGGGGGGAAGCGCGCAGCGCTTCGGGGGGGCCTACACCCCTTTTAGCGTTCGCCCTTGCGGTAGGGTTTCATCAAGGCTTGCGGGTAGGCGGCGCGGCGCGCCATCACCACCAGGGCCAGGATGGAAAGCAGGTACGGCAGCATCAGGTATACCTGATACGGCAGCTCGGGCAGGCCCGGCAGCGCCGCCCCGCCCTGCTGCAGGCGCAGCTGCAGCGCGTCGAAGAAGGCGAAGATCAGCGCGCCCAGCAGCGCCTTGCCGGGACGCCACGACGCGAACACCACCAGCGCCACGCAGATCCAGCCACGACCGTTGACCATGTTGAAGAAGAAGGCGTTGAAGGCGGCCAGCGTCAGGAAGCTGCCGGCCACGCCCATCAGCGCCGAGCCGGCGACGATGGCGCCGATGCGCAGGCGGGTGACCGACAGGCCCTGGCCCTCGGTGGCGGCGGGATTCTCGCCCACCATGCGCACGGCCAGGCCCACTGGCGTGCGGTTCAGCACCCAGGCCAGCAGCGGCACCGCCGCCAGCGCCAGCAGCGTCATGGGCGTCTGGCCGGCCAGCACCGGGCCGATCACGGGTATGCCGGCCAGGAACTTCATCTCGGCGAAGGGCGTGATCGTGGGCGGCGTGTTCACGCTGGGGAAGGTGACGCGGTAGGCGAAGTAGCTCAGGCTGGTGGCCAGCAGCGTCACGCCCAGCCCCGACACGTGCTGCGACAGGCCCAGCGGCACGGTCAGCACGGCATGCAGCAGGCCGAACACGGCGCCGGCCAGCGCCGCCGCCAGCACGCCGACATACAGCGGCGCGCCCAGGTAGACCACCAGCCAGCCGGTGAAGGCGCCGGCGGCCATGATGCCCTCGATGCCCAGGTTCAGCACGCCGGCACGCTCGCACAGCAGCACGCCCAGCGTGCCCAGGATGAGCGGCGTGGCCAGGCGCAGCACCGCGACCCAGAACGCCGAAGAACTCAGCAGATCCATCCATTCCATGATTCAGCCCCGGTTGCGGCGCAGGCGGTATTGCGCGAACAGCGTCGCCACCAGCATGGCCAGCAGCGAGGTGGCGACGATGACGTCGGCGATGTAGTTGGGCACGGCGATGGCGCGGCTCATGCTGTCGGCGCCGACCAGCATGCCGGCCACGAACACGCTGGCCAGGATCACGCCCAGCGGATGCAGGCCGGCCAGCATGGCGACCACCACGCCCGTGTAGCCATAGCCCGGCGACATGTCCAGCGTGACGTAGCCGGTGCGGCCCGCCACCTCGATGGCGCCGGCCAGCCCGGCCAGCGCGCCCGACAGCATGGCGGTGCCCAGCATCACGCGGCTGACCGGCAGTCCCAGGAAGCGCGAGGCGTGCGCGTTGGCGCCGACCGCGCGCATCTGGAAGCCGAACACCGTGTAGCGGTTCAGCAGCCACAGGCCCAGCGCCAGGCCGGCCGCCCACAACAGGCCGGTGTGGGCGCGGGTGCGCTCGATCAGCTTGCCCAGCTCCAGGTCGCCGTTCAGCGCCACCGACTGCGGCCAGCCCATGGCCATGGGATCCTTCATGGGACCGTCCAGCATCATGGAGACGAACAGCAGCACGATGAAGTTGCCCAGCAGCGTGGTCACCACCTCGTCCACGCCCAGCCGCGTCTTGAGCAGCGCCGGAATCAGCAGCAGCAGCGCGCCGGCCAGCGCGGCGGCCAGCATCATGCCGGCGAACAGCATGGGCACGGGCAGGTCGAAGCCGGCGCCATCGTGCAGGCCGCCCACGGCCACGGCCGCCAGCGCGCCCAGGTACAGCTGGCCCTCGGCGCCGATGTTGTAGAAGCGCGCGCGGAAGGCCACCGCGCAGGCCAGGCCGGTCAGCATCAGCGGCGTGGAGCGGGTCAGGGTCTCGGACAGCGCGAAGCGCGAGCCGAAGGCGCCCTCGAACAGCAGCGCGTAGGTGCGCCCGACGGGCGCGCCGGCCCAGGCCACCAGCAGTGCGCAGACCGCCAGGGTGAAGAGGATGGCCGCGACGGGAGCCAGCGCCAGCGCGAGGCGGCTGGGCTCGGGGCGGCGTTCCAGGAGTAGTTTCATGCGTATGTTTGCTCGGTGATGGGTGGGAAGCGCGCGCCGGGGCGTGACCGGCCCTAGGCGCGCGTTCCCGTCATGGCCAGGCCCACGCTGGCCGGCGTCCATTGCGCGACCGGCTTGACGTCGACCAGCTTGCCGCCGCACAGCACGGCGATGCGGTCGGCCAGCGCGAAGATCTCTTCCAGGTCCTCGGACACCAGCAGCACGCCGGCGCCGCGCCGGCGGGCCGCCAGCAGCTGTTCGCGCACATAGGCCACGGCGCCGATGTCCAGGCCCCAGGTGGGCTGGTCGGCCACGATGAAGTCCGGCTCGCGGGCCAGCGTGCGGCCCAGGATCAGCTTTTGCATATTGCCGCCGGACAGGCTGCGGGTGCGTACGTCCAGCGAGGCGGCGCGCACGTCGAACTGCCTGGCCAGCGCCTGCGCGTAGGCGCGGCCGGCGCGCGCGCGGATCATGCCCCAGCGCGCGAAGCGCGGGTCGTTCAGGTCTTCGACGATGGCGTTTTCCCAGAGCGGGCTGTCGCCGATCATGCCTTCGCCGTGGCGATCTTCCGGGATGCGGCCGACGCGCGCGGCGGTCCAGCCGGCGGGCGTGCGGGGCGCGGGGGCGCGCTCCGGTCCCAGCCGGATCGCGCCGTCGCTGGGCTGGCGCAGGCCGGTCAGCACCGACACCAGCGCCTGCTGGCCGTTGCCGGCCACGCCGGCGATGGCCACGATCTCGTGCCGGTGCACGGTCAGATCCAGGCTGTCCAGGCGCGTGGCGCCGTCGCGGTCGCGCACTGTCACCTGCGACAGCGCGATCACCGGCGCCGCTTGCTCGGCGGCGGCCACGGCCTCGGCGTGCGGCATGGCGACCTTGCGGCCCACCATCAGTTCGGCGAGTTCGGCCGGCGTGGTGGCGGCGGTTTCGCGCTCGGCCACCAGCCTGCCCTGGCGCAGCACGGCCACGCGCCGCGACACCGCCATGACTTCGTCCAGCTTGTGCGAAATGAAGATGACGGCCAGGCCCTCGTCCACGAAACCGCGCAGCGTGGCGAACAGGCCGTCGACTTCCTGCGGCGTCAGCACGGCGGTGGGCTCGTCCAGGATCAGGACGCGCGCGCCGCGATACAGCGCCTTCAGGATTTCAACGCGCTGCTTCTCGCCCACCGACAGCGTGCCGACGCGCGCGTCGGGATCCACGCCCAGGCCGAAGCGCTGGCCCAGCTCGACCAGCTTGCGGCGGGCCTGGCGCCGCCCGGAAGCCAGCTTCCACAGCGATTCCGTGCCCACCATGATGTTGTCCAGCACGGTCAGGTTGTCGGCCAGCGTGAAGTGCTGGTGCACCATGCCGACCCCCGCGGCCAGCGCCGCGTCGGGCCGGCCTGGCGGCAACGGCTGGCCGAAGACCTCGATGGCGCCGGCGTCGGCCACGTAGTGGCCGAACAGGATCGACACCAGCGTGGACTTGCCGGCGCCGTTCTCGCCCAGCAGGGCCAGCACCTCGCCCTGTCCGAGCGTGAGCGAGATGTCGTCGTTGGCCGTCAGGCTGCCGAAGCGCTTGGTGATCCCCGTCAGTCGCAGGGCGAGCGGCGCCGGGCTCATCGCGCGGAGGACTTGGGTTCTTTGTCGTTGACCTTGACGCTGAAGCTGCCGTCCAGGATGGCCTTCTGTTTGGCTTCCACCTTGGCGATCAGGTCGGCCGGGATCTTGCCGGCGAAGGTGCCCAGCGGCGCCAGCGACGAGCCCTTGTGCTTCATCAGCGAGTACTGGCCGTAGTCGTCGGCCTTGAAGGCGCCGGCCTTGACCTGCTTGAGCGCCGCGTCGATGGTCGGCTCCATGCTCCACAGGGCCGAGGCCACCACGGTCTCGGGGTACTGCGGCTGGGTGTCGATCACGTTGCCGATGGCCAGCTTGCCGCGTTCCTTGGCGGCGTCCGACACGCCGAAGCGCTCGGCGTAGAGCACGTCGGTGCCCTTGTCGATCATGGCGAAGGCGGCTTCCTTGGCCTTCGGGGGATCGAACCAGGAGCCGATGAAGGTGACGGTGAACTCGGCCTTGGGGCTGATCTCGCGCGCGCCTTCGATGAAGGCCTGCATCAGGCGGTTCACTTCGGGAATGGGGTAGCCGCCCACCAGGCCGATCTTGCCGGTCTGGCTCATGCCGGCCGCGATCATGCCGGTCAGGTAGGCCGGCTCCTGGATGTAGTTGTCGAACACCGCGAAGTTGGGCTGCTGCGGCTTGCCCGAGGAACCCATCAGGAAGGCGGTCTGCGGATAGTCCTTGGCGACCTTGCGCGCGGCGGCCTCGACCGCGAAGGCCTCGCCCACCACCAGCTTGTTGCCCTGCTCGGCATACTGGCGCATGACGCGCTCGTAGTCGGCGTTGGTGACGTTCTCGGAGAACGCGTAGTCGATCTCGCCGCGGTCGCGGGCGGCGGTCAGCGCCTTGTGGATGCGCGAGACCCACTGCTGCTCGACTGGCACCGTGTAGATGGCGGCGACCTTGACCTTTTCGGGCGCCTGGGCCTGGACCGTGCCGGCCAGCATCAGCGCGCCGGCGGCGGCGGCCAGCTTGAGCAGGCCGCGGCGGGCGGACGAGGGGAATAGGGAGTTCATGCGTGGGGCTCCTTCGCGGGGATGGACGGGAATGGGGAAAGGACGCGATCGCCGCGCGCGCGGCCCCTCGCCGCCCGATGGCTGCGGCCGCCGGCGGACGAGCCGGGGCGAGCGGGCGGATGCGTGGTGTTGGGATCGGTCATCGGATGGGGCGCAGGCAGGCGCGCCCATCCGAACGGTCGGGTTCGCGGCCTGCCATGGCGAAGCAATTTGTATGCCATGCGGCGTTCCCGCGGCAAGTCGGGGAAACCTGATGGCCGGGCAGGATTATAGGCACGCCGGCGGGGATTGTCGGCACCATCGTGGTGCGGCTTTGCAGGTGGTGGACGGCGGCGCGCTCAAATCCTGGCGCGCCGCGCAATGCAGTGTTCCACCGGCCCGGGCTGGCAAGGCCGCCCGGGCCGCCTAAAATTCCGGCGCGGGCGCGCGCGTCTGGCGCCGCCCCGCTGTGCCGGACCGGGCCCGCCCCTCGCGGGACGGCCAGTCCCTGAACCCGGCCGCGCGCCGCGCGGCCCGTCGGAAGACACGATGCAAGACATACAGTTGCTGCTGGAGCAGTACGGCGCCTGGTTGGTGTTCGGGAACGTCCTGATCGAACAGGCCGGCCTGCCCGTGCCCGCCTATCCCATGCTGATCGCCGCCGGCGCGCTGGCCGGCACGGCCGGCTGGCTGGCGCCGTGGATCGCGGCCACGCTGGCCTGCCTGCTGGCCGACAGCCTCTGGTACCTGGCGGGCCGGCGCTACGGTTCGCGCCTGCTTGGCGTGGTCTGCAAGCTGTCGCTGTCGCAGGATTCCTGCATCCGCCAGACGCAGCGGCTGTACCTGCGCGTCGGCGTGCGCGCGCTGCTGGTGTGCAAGTTCCTGCCGGGCGCGGGCGCGCTGTCCACCGTCATGGCCGGCCTGACGGGCACCGGCTTGCGCCGTTTCCTGCTGTACGACCTGGTCGGCGCGATGATCTGGGCCGGCTCGGCGCTGCTGCTGGGCGGCCTGTTCCATGGCGTGGTCAACGACGTGCTGGACCTGCTGGCGAACTATGGCGCCATGGGCCTGGGCTTGCTGGCCGCGCTGCTGGCGCTGTACATCGTCGTGCGCGCGCTGCGCCGCTGGGTGCTGGTGCGCAAGCTGCGCGTCATCCCGAGGCTGTCGGTCGACGAGCTGATGCGCTGGCGTCAGGACGGCCGCCAGGCGCTGGTGTTCGACGTGCGGCCCGAGGCCCAGCGCGACGCCCAGCGCATTCCCGGCGCCATCGCGGTGGACCTGCGCGCGCCGCTGCCGCCGCTGGAGGCGGACGCGCAGGACGCCGACATCGTGGTCTATTGCGCCTGCCCCAACGAGGTCTCGGCCGCGATGCTGGCCCGGCGGCTGCGCGCCGCCGGCTATCGCCGCACCTGGGCGCTGCGCGGCGGCTACGAGGCCTGGGCGCGCCACGCGCAGCCCTGAACGCCAGCCCGTGATTCCGGTCCGTGATTCCGGTTCGTGGCTTTGGCCCGTGGCTTCGGTCCGGCTGCGGCCGCGCGCATAATGTCCGCGTTCGCCCGCAAGACTTGCGGGCTGCCAGACAGGAGACAGACATGCGCTTGTTGTTCTTGGGCGCCGGCGGCACCGGCGGCTACTTTGGCGGACGCGCGGCCCAGGCCGGCGCGGACGTGACCTTCCTGGTGCGCGAGCCGCGCGCGGCGCGCCTGCGCGCCGAAGGGTTGCGCATCCGCAGCCCGCTGGGCGACGCCGTGGTGCGGCCCAAGCTCGCCACCAGCCAGACGCTGGATGGCGCCTACGACGTGGTGGTGCTGAGCTGCAAGGCCTATGACCTGGCCAGCGCCATCGAGGCGATCCGCCCCGCCGTGGGGCCGGACACGGCGGTGCTGCCCATCATGAACGGCGTGCTGCAATACGAGGTGCTGGACCGCGAGTTCGAGGCGCGGCGCGTGTTGGGCGGGCTGTGCCAGATCAACGCCACCCTGGGGCCGGACGGCGAGGTCGTGCACCTGGGCAAGTTCGCCAGCATCGTGTTCGGCGAACGCGCCGGCCCGGCACGCAGCGCCCGCTGCGAGGCGCTGGCGCAGGCCTTGGCTGGCGGCGAATTCAGCAGTCGCCTGAGCGACAACATCCACCAGGACGTGTGGGAAAAGTACGTATTCCTGACCACGCTGGCGGCCGGCACCTGCCTGATGCGCGGGCCGGTGGGCCGGATCGCCGCCACCGACGACGGCGCCGACATCCTGCGCGCCCTGCTGCGCGAATCGCAGGCCGTGGCGGCCGCGTCCGGGCATGCGGTGCGGCCCGAGGCCGACGCCTCGGTGCTGAAGATCCTGACCGACACCAGCCAGCCCATGACCGCGTCCATGTTCCGCGACCTGAGCCAGGGCTTGCCGGTCGAGGCCGACCACATCGTCGGCGACATGGTGCGCCGCGCCGCCACGTTGGGCGTGGACGCGACCTATCTGCGCGTGGCCTACGCGCATCTGCAGGTCTATCAGGCGCAGCGCGCGGCGGGCTGACGCGGCCGCGGCGGCGCCGCTGTTCAAGCGCCGCCGCCCGGCGCACACTGTAGCCATGCGCCGCGCGCGGTTCGCGGCGCGGGCCGGCGGCGCATTCGCCGGCATTGGTGCGCGGATTGCAAAGAACTCGTCCGTTCCGGTGGGTTTTTCCCATCGATTCGACCGAATAGCATGGTGTTGCCTGAACCGCGGCGGGGCTTACGGACAGTCCGCAAGGCAAGCGCGCCCGGTTCCTACTGACAGGAGCAAGACCATGAAAATCGCATTGATCGGCATCACCGGCCGCGTGGGTTCGCGCGTTGCCGACGAATTGCTCAAGCGCGGCCACCAGGTGACCGGCATCGCCCGCAACCTGGGCGACATCAATCCCCAGCCCGGCCTGACCGTCAAGCAGGGCGACGCCACCGATCCGCAGGGCCTGACCGCGCTGCTGGCCGGCCACGACGCCGTGGTCAGCGCCTCGCGCTTCGTCTCGTCCGATGCCAAGCCGCTGATCGCAGCGGTGAAGGACGCCGGCGTGCCGCGCCTGCTGGTGGTCGGCGGCGCGGGCAGCCTGCAGGTGGCGCCCGGCAAGATGCTGATCGACACCCCCGAGTTTCCCGACGCCTACAAGCCCGAGGCCCGCGCCGGCGTGGTGTTCCTGGACGCGCTGCGCCAGGAGAAGGTGCTGAACTGGACCTTCCTGTCGCCGTCCGCGCTGTTCGAGCCGGGCGAGCGCACCGGCAAGTTCCGCCTGGGCGATGACGTGCTGCTGGCGGACGACGAGGGCAAGAGCTGGATCTCGATGGAAGACTACGCCATCGCGTTGGCCGACGAGATCGAGACGCCCCGGCATACACGCCGCCGTTTCACCGTCGGATACTGATCCGTTCCGTCCGGGCAGCCCGCCCGGAACGGAGCCGGCCCGCCCAATGGCGGGCCATTGTCGTTTTGACGCCCGATTTTCTCGGGCGCTGGCGGGAAATGGGCCGGGACGCCGTCTTTTATTTGTAAACTGGCGAACCGCCAGCCGGTGTCCTGATTTGAGTCGTTTCGTATGCGTATCCCCTTGAAATCCTTGGCTTTCTGTACGCTGCTGGTCGCCGGCGGCCTGGCGCTGTCGCCCGCGTCCGCCGCGCCGCAGTCCAACAAGGAGATCGCGGTGGCCTTTTTCCGCATGATGTTCCTGGACCGCGACGTCGACGAGGCGGTGCGTCTGTACGTGGGCGACAAGTACGTGCAGCACAATCCCTACATGCCCGACGGCGTCGGTCCCACGCAGGATTACTTCCCGGCGTATTTCGAGCAGCATCCGCAGGCCGTCGTCGAGATCAAGCGCGTGATCGCCGAGGGCGAGCTGGTCATGATCCACAACCTGTGGAAGGACACGCCCGAAGACCGCGGCCAGGCCGTGGTGGACATCTTCCGCCTGGAAAACGGCAAGATCGTCGAGCACTGGGACGTGAGCCAGGACATTCCCGAAAACCCCGCCAACAAGAACGGCATGTTCTAGGCGCAGGCGCGTCCCGAGCTGCCGGCGTTCCAAGCGAGTCCAGCGTGTCCCCTGCGCCCGATATCCAGCCCGTCGAGCTGTCCCGTTCCTACCTGCTGCTGAACCACGGCCCCACGGTGCTGGTCACCAGCGCCCACGGCGGCCGGCGCAACGTCATGGCGGCGGCCTGGGCCATGCCGCTGGACTTCAACCCCGCCCGCATGCTGGTGGTGGTGGACAAGAACACCCATACGCGCACGCTGATCGACGCTTCCGGCGAATTCGCGCTGTGCATTCCGTCGCGCGAGCAGGCGCGGGCCACGCTGAAGGTCGGCACGGATTCCGGCCGCGACGAGGACAAGTTCCAGGCCAGCGGCCTGTCCACCTTCCCCGCCAGCAAGATCGGCGCGCCGCTGGTCGCGGGCTGCCTGGGCTGGCTGGAATGCAAGGTGCTGCCCGAGCCGCACAACCAGCAGGCCTACGATCTGTTCATCGGCGAGGTCGTGGCCGCCTGGGCCGCGCCCGATGTGTTCTCGGGCAATCGATGGCATTTCCCTTCCGAGGGCCGCCGCTCGATCCATTACCTGGCCGGCGGTTCGTTCTTCGCCACCGGCGAGGGCTTTTCCGTGTCCGAACCGGAGCCGTCATGAGCGGCGCGCGGCCCGGCGTCTATCTGGCCGGTTTCGACGTGTTCCTGCCGGACGCGGCGGCGCATGGCGAGCGGCTCAAGGCGCTGGCCGCCCGACACGGTTTTGACGGCCTGTTCCCGCTGGACAACCAGACGCCGCCCGGCCTGGCCGGCGCGGCGCTGGCGCAGTGGATCTACCGCGCCAATGTGGCCATGATCCAGCGCGCGGATCTGGTCATGGCCAACCTGAATCCGTTCCGTGGCGCCGAGCCCGACTCGGGCACGGCCTTCGAGGTGGGCTACGCCATCGCCTGCGGCAAGCCGGTATGGGCGTACACCGAGCAGGCGGATTCGCTGATCGCGCAGGTGGCGGTCGGCACGGCGGACACGCCCGCCCGCGCCATCGATGCGCTGGGATACACGGTCGAGGACTTTGGCCTGAATCTCAACCTGATGCTGGCCTGCAGCGCCCGCGTGGTGATTGGCGATGCCGCCGACTGCCTGGCGCGGATGGCGGCCGAGCGCGCGGGACGGTCCGAGGGCTGAACGGTCCGCGCGTCCGCATTTGCGTTGGCGTTGGCGATTGCGTATGCGTGGGTCCGGTCTGGCCGGACCGTGCGAGGCGGCCTCGCTATGTGCGTCGTTGGGTCAAAAAGCGGCGCAGCCGGCTCAACCCTTCTTCCAGGCGTTCAGGGCTGGTGGCATGGCACCAGCGCAGCCATGCCGACGCTTCCGGACCAAAGGCCGCGCCGGGGGCCAGGCCCAGGCCGGTCTGTTCCACCAGTTGTCGTGCGAGCAGCGTGGAGTCGGCGGCGTCCGCCATCCGGAAGAACACATACATGGCGCCGCCGGCATCGGGCGCTTCGATGCCGGGCAAGCCGCGCAGCGCGTCGGTCAGCAGCGTGCGGGTTTGCGCCAGTTGCGCGCGCAGCGCCGCCACCGTGGCCTCGCCGTGTTCCAGGGCCGCCGTCGCCGCCCGCTGCACGGGATCGAAGACGCAGGAACTGTTGTATTCGATCAGCTTGGCCAGATCGTCCGTCAGCGACGCGGGCACGACCATCCAGCCGACGCGCCATCCGGTCATGGACCAGGCCTTGGAGAAACTGTTGACCGAGATGACGCGGTCATCGGGCGCGCAGTGCCTGAGGAAGGACGGCGCTGACGCCTGCGCGGGGTCGTAGAGCAGGCGTTCGTAGACGTCGTCGCAGAGAATCCAGATGCCATGCCGGCGGCAATGCCGCAGGATGGGCGCGATGTCCTCGGCCTCGATGGTCCAGCCCGTGGGGTTGTTGGGCGAGTTGAGCAGCAGCAGGCGCGTGTCGGGTGTGAGCGCCTGCAGCAGCCCGGGCACGTCCAGCGTCCATCGGCCGTCCGTCACCGACAGCGGGTAGCGCTGGATGCGGGCGCCCAGGATGCGGGGAATCTCGGTCAGGTTGGGCCATAGCGGGGTGACGGCGACGACGCGGTCGCCCGGCTCGAGCAGCAGCTGCGCGGCCAGCATGATGCCCGATACCCCTGATCCGCTGACGGCGATGCGTTCCGTGCCGATATCCACGCCGTGCAGCGCGCTCAGGTAGCGGGACAAGGCGTGGCGCAGATAGGGCCGGCCCAGGTTCTCGCCATAGCGGGTTTCGCCCCGCGCCAGCGACAGGCTGGCGGCCTCGCGGATGACGCCCACGGTCGGGCTGTCGGATTCGCCGAACCAGAAGGGCAGCACGTCGGCGCGGTGCATCGCCGCGTTCGCCAGCTGCCGGATCGGCGAGGCCGTCAGCGCCCGCACCGTGGCGCGCGGCAGGGGCTGGGGAGGCGGGGCTGGGTTGGGGCCGGGGTTGGGGCCTGTATCGAGGCCAGGGCCTGCGTTGGGGGCGGGATCTGGTTCCGGGGCCGGGCGTGGGTCGTGGCGCATGGGCAGGACTCGTGTGGAAGGCTCAGGCGGACATGCCGCCGCGTCCGCGCGTGGCGGTATGGATGAAGGCCCGGGCGCGGTCCGTGGCGGGGTTCGTGAAAAACGTCTCGGGCGACGCGATTTCCACGATGCGGCCCTGCTCCATGAACACGACACGGTCTGCCACCTTGCGCGCGAAGGACATTTCATGGGTCACGATCAGCAGCGTGGCGCCGGTCCTGGCGATGTCCTGGATCACGTCCAGCACTTCCTGCACCATTTCCGGGTCCAGCGCCGACGTGGGCTCGTCGAACAGCAGCAGCTCGGGTTGCATGGCCAGGGCCCGCGCGATGGCGACGCGCTGTTGCTGTCCGCCCGACAGCTGGCCCGGCCGCTTGTGCTGGTGGTCTCGCAGGCCCACGCGTTCCAGCAGGGCCTCGGCCCGCGCCGTGGCCTCGGGCCAGGACAGGCCACGCACGCGCACCGGCGCCAGCGCCACGTTCCTGAGCGCGCTCATGTGCGGGAACAGGTTGAACTGCTGGAACACCATGCCGACCTCGGCGCGCACGCGCGCCAGGCGCCGGTCGTCGCGCACCGTGATGCCGTCGACCTCGACGCTGCCGCCATCATAGGTTTCCAGCAGGTTCACGCAGCGCACCAGCGTCGACTTGCCGGACCCGGACGGGCCGATGAGGGCGATGACCTCGCCACGGGCCACGTCCAGGTCGATGCCGTCCAGCGCGGTGAAGGCGCCGTAGTGTTTTTCCAGCCGCCGCAGGCGCAGCAGCGGGGGCGGGTTCGAGGCCGCCGCTGCGTCGGCGTCCTGCGGCGCGGGGCAGGGTGGGATGCGCACTATCGGGCTCCCCGGCGGCTGGCGCGGTTCTCGATGGCGCTGACCACGCGCACCAGCGGCAGCAACAGCAGCAGGTACAGCATGGCCGCGCCGATCAGCGGCGTGGGATTGGCGTAATAGGCCTGCGCCTGCGTGGCCTGCTTGAGCAGGTCCGGCATGGCCACCACCGAGGCCAGCGCGGTGTCCTTGATCAGGCTGATCGCGATGCCCGTCCCGGGCGGGATGGTGAAGCGGATCGCCTGCGGCAGCACGATGTCGGTCATCATCCGGGGCCAGGACAGGCCCAGCGCGCGGGCGGCCTCGACCTGGCCGGCGGGAACGGCCTCGATGCCGGCGCGGAAGGTCTCGGCGATGTAGGCGGACGCCACCAGAGACAGCGCGGCGGTCGCGGCCCAGAACGGCGGCAGTCGCAGGCCGACGAAGGGCAGCGCGTAGTAGACGATCACCAGCAGCACCAGCAGCGGAATCGCCCGCAGCACGTCGATCAGCGCGATGGCGGCCCAGCGCAGCGGCTTGACCGCGTACAGGCGCAGCACGACCAGCAGCAGCCCGAGCGCGGTCGCCAGGACCAGGCTGGTCGCGCCCAGCAGCGCCGTCAGGCGGAAGCCGGCCAGCAACGAGCCGATGGAGTCGGCCAGCACGCTGGTGTTGAAGAAAGTGTCGGCCAGGTTCATTGCACGGCCGGAATGGCTTCGATCTTCACCGTGCTGGATTGCGGGCCGGCCTCGGCGTTGAACCATTTGCGGTACAGGCCGGGCAGCGAGCCGTCGGTCTTCATGCGGCCGATTTCCTGGTTGATCGCGTCCAGCAGCGGGCTGGCCTTGGGCAGCATCAGCGCGTTCCTGTCACCGGTCATCACTTCATGGATGATGGAGAACTGCGGCTTGTCGCGGATGTACCAGGCCATGATCGGGCAGTCGTTGATGCTCGCGGCGGTGCGCTGCGAGGCCAGGTCCATCATCGGCTCGATATTGCCGTCGTAGCGGCGGATTTCCTTGTAGGCGTGTTCCTGTTGGGACCGGGCGGCCCAGATCTCGCCCACCGTGCCGGTGATGACGCCGACATCGCGCCCCTTTAGCTGCTCCACGCGCTTGACGGGACCGTCCGAGAGCGCGGCCACGCACTGATTGGAATCGATGATGGGCTGGGTGAACGCGACGTTCTCGAGCCGTTTGGCGGTGATGGTGATGGCGCCCAGGGCAACGTCGGCGCGGCCGGATTGCACGGCCGCGAACAGCATGTTGAACGGCATCGACGAGAATTCGACCGACTTGTTCAGGCGCTGGGCCACGGCCTGGATCACCTCGACCTCGAAACCGGTCAGCTTGCCGTTGCGGTCTTCGAATTCGAAAGGCGGATTGCCCTGGTTGACCGCGACGCGAAGGTCGGCCGCGAGGCTGGCGGTGGCGGCCAGGGAAAGGCAGGCCGCCACGGCGGGCGTGGTCCATATGCTGTTCATACCGTCTCCTTGGGAAGCGCGCTTGTCGTTGTGGTGACAGCGACCTTAGCAAGCGGGCATGGGAGCGGTAATCCCCTCTTGGGGGGATGGCGCGCGCGGGCCGTGCAAGCGGCGCGGCATCACGCTCGCATGAAGAATCAGACGAATGAACAGCGGCGGACCCATGGGCGGATCTTTTTGCGTCACCCGCGGCATTGCCGCTCCCGCCGCGATTTGGCATGCTCGGGAATCCGCGAATCCATCCCGCGCCGGAGGTCCCGCATGTCCGCCGTGATGACCATCGATCACATGAGCCAGCTCGTCGACGCCCTGGACCGGCAGGACTTCCCGGCCCTGCTGTTGGAGCGCCTGGAAACGCTGGTGCCGTTCGACCTGTATGCCGTGTTCTTCTACGACGGGGAATCCGCGCCGGCCTGTCTGCATAGCAACTTCCCGTCCGGCGCGCCGGAACGCTCGCTGCATCGCTACTCGGGTGGCACGTTCCGCTATCACCCGTTCTTCCAGCATCACCTGCGGGGCATCGAAAGCGGCGTCCATTTCCTGCCCGAGCTGTGCCGCTCGCCCTTCCTGCACCGGCCCGAGCGCGATTGCGACAGCATCCGGCTGAGCCGCGACGAAGAGATCGGCTATCTGACCCGGGACTTTCCCGCCACGCTCAAGGAGCTGGACCTGAGCGTGCGCCTGGCCGGCTCGCGCACCTTGCAGGTGGGCCTGTACCGCCAAGGCGGCGCGCGGTTCACCCGCCACGAGGCCGCGCGGCTGAACAGCGTGTTTCCGCTGGTCCAGTCGCTGCTCAGGCGGCATCTGGCCTCGTGGCTGGCGGAACGCGAATGCGCGTCGCGGGACGGCCTGCGCCTGGCCGGCATGCGCGGCTGGCGGGAAAGGCTGTCGCCGCGCGAAGCCGAGATCGTCGGCCTGATTCTCAGGGGCTATTGCTCGAAGGAGATCGCGCAAAAGCTCAAGATCGGCATCGAGACCGTCAAGACGCATCGCAAGAATGCCTATGCGAGGCTGGATGTGTCGAGCGCGCCGGAACTGGCGTCCCGCTTCCTGGATACGCTGGCGGCGGCAGCCTGTCTCAGCCCGCCTTGCGCGGCGCGGCCCGCCTGCGGGCGGCCGGCGCCGGCACGCTCAGATAGCCCATGATGGCGTCCACCACCGCCTGTTCCAATTGCGCCGACGAAAAGCCGGCCGGCGGTTCCAGCGCGGCCGCGTGCACCAGCGATTCCATGATGCGCAGCACCACATAGGTGGCCAGATCGCGGTCCGGCTGTGCGATCTCGTCGCGGTGGAACTCCAGCAGGTGCCGCATGCGGCGGTGGATGTCCTGGTCGGCGAGGCTGTGCTCGCGCGGTTGGTCGAACAGCGGGAACTCGCGTTCCAGCACGCGATGCAGCGCCGGTTCCAGCAGGTGCGCGCCCAGCATGGCGCCGACGATGGCGGCGACCCGGTCGCGCAGCGTGGCGGCGGGATTGGCCTCCAGCGTCTGGTCGATCAGGTCCAGCATCTGCCGGTCGTGGCGGTCGTGCAGGGCGGCGATCAGCGCGTTCTTGTTCGGGAAGTACTGGTACAGCGAACCCACGCTCACGCCCGCGGTTTCGGCGATCAGGTTGGTGTTGGTGCCTGCGTAGCCATGTTCGGCCAGCACGCGGGCGGTGGCTTGCAGGATGGCGTCGACGGTCTGTTGCGAGCGCTGCTGGCGCGGCGCTTTTCGGGGCTGCGGGATGGATGTCATGAAAACCGGGTGATGCGTGTATCTAATGCGAGCTGTGGCTCATTAAATTCTTCTGTGCCCGCGGGGGGCGCGAGTCCCGGAATTATGCCATCGCCCAGGCGGGCCTCGCGCTATCCCGTTCCCTCTTTCCATTTGAAGGACTTCCTTGCATGTCGGCCGTCGCGACGGCGGGCGGCGGCAAGCGCTATCCCGGTGTTTTCAGGTCAGGCAGGCCGCGCACATGTTCCCTGATCAGGCGCACGAAACGCTGCACCTGCCGGCTGGGCCGCTCGAAGCGCGAGCGCGCCAGGCTCAGCGACAGCGGGATCGATTCGCGCAGCGGCCGCGCCACCACGCCGGGCCAGCCCTGGCCGCCCACCGAGAACTGATCGACGATGGCGACGCCGGCGCCCGCCCGCACCAGCGCGCAGGCGACTTCGGCGCGCATGATGTCGACCGCCGCGCTCCAGCTCACGCCGGCCCGCTGGAAGGCCGCCGCCACCAGCTGGCCGAAGGGAATGTTGCGGCTGTAGAGCACCAGCCGGCAGGCCGCCAGCTGCGCCAGGCTCACGCGCGGCTGCGCGGCCAGCGGATGGCCTTCCGGCAGGATGCAGACCATCTCGCCCGTGGCCAGCGGTTCGACCACCAGGTTGGGATGGTCGACCGGCAGCACCGAGATCGCCAGCTCGGCCTTGCGGCCCAGCAGCTCGTGCGCCATGTCGGCCAGCAGCGTGGTGTGGAACTTGAGCCGCACGCCGGGGTGCAGCTCCAGGTAGCGGGCGATGGCCGGCGGCAGGAAGTTCAGCGCCAGGCTGGGGCTGGCGCACAGCGTCAGCGCGCCCTCGGGCCGGGCGGCCAGGTCGCGCGCCAGCTCGTCGATGCGCAACGCTTCCTCGAACAGCGGCCCGACTTCCTCGAACAGGCGCTGCGCCTCGGGCGTGGGCGTGAGCTTGCCCTTGTCGCGCGCGAACAGCTGCAGGCCCAGGCTCTGCTCGGCATGGGCGATCAGCCGGCTGACGGCGGGCTGCGACACGAACAGCAGCTTGGCCGCGCCGTTCATCGAGCCGGTCAGCATGACCGCGCGAAACACCTCCATCTGCCTGAGCTTGAAGCGCATGGCGCTTTCCGTCCTGTCTCGATAATCGTTTGTTATATCCCCCGGCCAACTTAGCATAGGCCGTGAAAATCCACAGCCGGTAGCATCCCCATGCGCTTTTCGTTCTGGAAAAGGCATCATCGATAAGTAGAAGGCATGAGCATGGAAATCGGATTCGTCGGACTGGGAATGATGGGCTTGCCGATGCTGGAGAACCTGGCGCGGTCCGACTCGGACGACCGGATCCTGGCCCATGACCGCGACCCGGCCCGCCTGGAGCGGCTGCACGCGCATCCCGCCTGGGGCCGCACGCTGCGCGGGGCCGGGAGCCTGGACGAGCTGGCCGGCTGCGACATCCTCATCACCATGCTGCCGGACAGCGCCGTGACCAACGCCGTGATCGAGGGCGCGCCGGGCCGTCCAGGACTGATGACACTGCTGCGCCCCGGCGCCCTGCTGCTGGACATGGGCTCGTCCGATCCCGCGCAGACGCTGCGGCTGGCGCCGCTGCTGCGCGCGGCCGGACTGGCGCTGGTCGACGCGCCCGTTTCCGGCGCCGTGGCCAAGGCCGCCGCCGGCACGCTGGCCATCATGGCGGGCGGCGACGCCGCCGACCTGGAGCGCGCGCGTCCGTTGCTGTCGCGCATGGGCGCCACGCTGATCCCCACCGGCGCGGTCGGCTCGGCCCATGCCATGAAGGCGCTGAACAACTATGTGTACGCCGCCGGTCTGCTGGCGGCCAGCGAGGCGCTGCTGATCGCGCGCCGCATGGACCTGGACCTGGACGTCTTCACCGACGTGCTCAATGCGTCCAGCGGCCGCAACGTCGCCACCGAGACCAAGCTGCGCCAGTTCATCGTGCCGGGCAGCTACGCCGGCGGCTTCGCGCTGGCGTTGATGGCCAAGGACCTGCGCACCGCCGACGCGCTGCAGGCGCACGCCGGCGTGCGCGTCGGGCAGCTGTCGCTGTGCGCCGGGTTGTGGCAGCGCGCGCTGGCGGAGATGGAGCCGGGCGTGGACAACACGCGGATCCACCAATACCTGGAGCGGTTGAACGCGTCCGAAATGGCGGCGCATCCGGCGTAACGACGCTGTCCGTCGTGGCGGACGCGTGGGTCGCACGGGCGGGTTGGCAACGGATCCGTCCGGCAAAGAGAGCAGTCCTGCGCCGCGCTGGCTGGCGCGGGTATGTCGTCCCGTGGCGCGCGGCAGCGGCCTCGGGGCGGTGACAAGAACACATCAACAGGAGACAGCCATGCAACCCATCATCGCCGCGCGGCGGCTGGCGGCCGGCCTGGGCGCGGCCCTGCTCGCCCTGGCTGTCATGCACCCGGCGCGGGCCGCCTATCCCGACCGTCCCATCCGCATGGTCGTGCCCTTTCCGCCGGGCAGCATCACCGACGTGGTGGCGCGCAGCCTGGGCAAGGCCATGGCCGACGACCTGGGCCAGCCGGTGGTGGTCGAGAACAAGCCCGGCGCCAACGGCATCATCGGCACGCATGACGTGGCGCGCAGCAAGCCGGATGGCTATACCGTGGTGGTGGTCGGCGTGTCCACGGCCGCCAGCGGCGTCAGCCTGTTCAAGAACCTGCCCTACGATCCGGCCGTCGACCTGTCGCCCATCGGCGCCGTGGCCGAGACGCCCTATCTGCTGGTTGGCTCGCCGCGCCTGCCGGGCGCCAGCGTGGCCGAGCTGTACGCCTACGGCGCGCGGCATCCGGGCAAGCTGACCTATGCCTACGGCTCGGGCAGCGCGCAGGTGTTCGGCGCCAAGTGGGCGCGGATGGGTGGCATCGACGTCACGGCCGTGCCCTATCGCGGCGGCCCGCAGGCGCTGACCGACGTGATCGGCGGCACCGTGGACCTGACCTTCACCGATCTGGCCAACGGCCTGCAGCAGGCGCGCGCCGGCAAGGTCAAGACCTATGGCGTCAGCACGCCGGAACGGTTCCCGCCGGCGCCCGACATTCCCACGCTGAACGAGAGCGGCGCGCCCGGCTTCAACCTGACCGTGTGGTTCGGCCTGATGGGTCCGAAGGATCTGCCCGAGCCGGTATCCCGGCGCCTGGCGGCCGCGCTGGAGAAGGCGCTGGGCAATGCCGAATTGAAGGAAGCCTACGCGGCGCAGGGCCTTTCCGTGAAAACCCAGACGCCCGCGCAATTCGGCGCCTTCGTGCGCGCCGAGATCGACAAGTGGGCCGCCATCGTCAGGGAAACCGGCATCGAGCCGCAATGAAAGGCGCGCCGTCGCCGCATGTCATCCCCGCATTCCATCCTGTTCCCGGAGGCCATCCCATGTCCCTGATCGATATCCGCAAGCGTTGCCTCATCGTCGAAACCACGTTCCATGAGTACGGTCCGCCGCCGGCCGTGCCGTTGAAGCTGGCCGCGTCCTGCGCCGTGATTCGCAATCCCTATGCCGGCCGCTACGAGCCGGACCTGATGCCCTTCATGGCCGAACTACGCGGGCTGGGCACGCTGTTGGCGACCGAGCTGGTCGACACGCTGGGCAAGGACAGCATCGAGGTCTACAGCAAGGCCGCCATCGTCGGGCTGGACGGCGAGATGGAGCACGGCGCGGTCTGGCACGAGGCCGGCGGCTGGGCCATGCGCAGCGTGCTGGGCGAGCCCAAGGCGATGGTGCCGGCCGTCAAGGCGGTGGCCGTGGCCGGCTACCGCATGATGGTGCCGGTGCACTATATCCACGCTTCCTATGTGCGCAGCCACTTCAACAGCATCGAGATCGGCATCCAGGATGCGCCCAGGCCGGGCGAGATCCTGTTCGCGCTGGTCATGGGCACGGGCGGCCGCGTGCATGCGCGGCTGGGCGGGCTGACCAGGGAGGCGGTGTCGGCGCACGACGGGCAGCGCTGAACGCGCATCGCCCGGGGGAAGGATGCCGGCGCGGCGGGTCGCGGCGCCGGCATTGGCCTTGGTCAGCGCCGGCAGCGGCATCGACACCGGCGGGTTTGGTGCGGGTCGGGTGTTCATATCGGCGCGGTCCGGGGCTGAAGGCCGGGCCGCGCCGGTGTGGCGCGCCGGATCAGGCCGTGGCGGCCATCTCCAGCACTTCGTCGTCGACCGGCGTGGCCTGGCCATCGCGCAGCTTCTGCAGATGATCGGCCAGCTCGGCGATGGTCAGCGCCACCAGGCCGTGCTGGGCGGCGTAGCGCTCCAGCGCGGCGCCGCGCATCATGGTGCCGTCGGCGTTCATCAGCTCGCACAGCACGCCGGCCGGACGCAGGCCCGCCAGCACGGCCAGGTCGACCGAGCCTTCGGTGTGGCCGCGGCGCGTCAGCACGCCGCCGGGCTGGGCGCGCAGCGGGAACACGTGGCCGGGGCTGACGATGTCGCCGGGCTGGCCGGTGGGCGAGACGGCGGCGCGGATGGTGGTGACGCGATCGGCCGCCGACACGCCGGTGCTCACGCCCTCGCGCGCCTCGATCGACACGGTGAAGGCGGTGGCGTGGCGGCTTTCGTTCTTCTGCACCATGGGCGGCAGGCCCAGGCGGTCCAGCGCCTCGCCGGGCAGGCACAGGCAGACGATGCCGCTGCCGTCGCGGATCAGCTGCGCCATGACGGGCACGGTGAGCTTGTCGGCGGCGACGATCAGGTCGGCCTCGTTCTCGCGGTCGAAGTCGTCCATCAGGATGACGGGACGGCCCAGGCGCAGGTGATGCAGGGCGCGCTGCAAGCGGGCCTCGAACGGCTGGGAAGCCAGGCTGGGAAGGGATTGCTGCGGATTGGTATTGGACATGTGAAACGCTCTCGCGGAAAAAGTGGGCGAAAAACGTTTCAGGGCTATGCGACAGCCGAACAGAAAACCGCTGGCCGGACGCAAGCGCCCGGGCAGCCGAGTATGTGCCGGCACATCTTCTCTCATCCGGACTATGACCGTCGGCCCTGGCATCTCACCAGGTCTGCTGACCCCGGCGTTCCTGGGGAACACCGGGCGCTCGCGGGCTCGCCACATTGCGTGGCATACCGCCGGTGGGGAATTTCGCCCCGCCCTGAAGACGTACTGCATGTCGTGTTAACGACCGGCTGATTGTACGCCTGCCGGGGCGGGACGGGGCAATACGCCTGCCGCCGGTGGGGTTTCAGGCGGGGGACGGAACCGGCGCGGTCTTGTGCGTGGCGCGGCGCTTGGCGGCGGGGGACTTGGACTGGGCTGCTTCCGGCTGGGCAGTGGCTTCGGCCGGCTTGCGGGCGGGTTTCCGCGCCGGCTTGGTGGCGGCCTGGCCGTTCGCTTGCGCGGGCGCGTCCTGCTTGGCTGCGGGTTTGGCGTCCGGCTTTGCGTCCAACAGTGCGTCCTGTTTGGCGCCCGGCTTCACCGCTTGCTTCGAACCGCCCCGTTTTTTCGTGGGCGCGTCCGCGCTCTTGGCCACGGGCTGCGCCTCGGCCTGCCTGGCCTCGGCCAGCTTCTTCTGCGCCTTCTTCTTCTGCTTGTCCGACAGAGCCAGCATGGTGCCGCGACACGGCGGCGTGCCGCAGAGGCAGCGGTAGCCGTCGCGCAGCGCCTTGGTGATGCGGCCGTCCAGCACCAGGCCGTAGTCGTAGGACAGCTCTTCGCCGCGCGCGATGTCGCGCACGGCCACGATATAGACGCGCTTGCCGTGTTTGCCTTCCTGCGCCTCGCAGTTGGGTTCGCAGGAATGGTTGATCCAGCGGGCGTCGTTGCCTTCGTCGCCGCCGTCGATCACGCGGCCCGAGCTGAGGGCGAAGAAGAAGGTGTGGAACGGGTCGTCCGGATTGGTCGGATGGCGGCGGTCCGCTTCCTTGGCGCTGATGCGCTGGCCGCCGTATTCAATGATGCGCGTGCCCGCGGGGATCTTGCGCGCGGCGAAGACGCCGTTGCCGTGCAGCTTGGAGCGGCGGACGGCGTGCCAGGGCTTGATGGGGGTGTCTTCGGAGGCGGTGGTCATGGGGCTGCGGGCCTTTGGGGGCGATGAAACGAAACAGAATTATATCGGCGCGTCCATGACGGTTTGACAGGCGTATAGTGAGCGCGCCGCGTATCTGCTTTCCGGTTTTCGTTTCCGGTTCCTCTTTCCATCTCGCCTTTCCTTCCCACCCCATCATGATCGTCCGTCCGCGTCCTTCCGCGCTGGCCCTGTTCTTCATTCTGCGCGGCTCCATCATTCCGCGCATCTTCAGCCGCATTCTCGTCATCACCCTGCTGGCCGGCCTGGTCGTGTGGATGTACCACGACCGCATGTTCTCGCCGGCCCACCTGTCCGCCGTGCCCTTCTCGCTGTTCGGCCTGGCGCTGTCGGTGTTCATGGGGTTCCGCAACAACGTCTGCTACGACCGCTGGTGGGAAGCGCGCAAGCAATGGGGCGAACTCATCGTCCAGTGCCGCAGCCTGGCGCGCGAAAGCGCGGTGCTCCTGGCCGCCAGCACCGCCAACCCGGTGCAGGAGCGCATCGTGCGCCGCTGCATCGGCTTCGCCTACGCGCTGGCCGCGCGCCTGCGCGAAGAGGACGCCCTTGCCGCCGCCCGGCCCTGGGTGCAGTTGGACGAGGCCGAAACCCTGGCCGGCTGCCGCAACGTGCCGGACGCGCTGCTGCTGGCCATCAACCGCGACCTGGCCGCCTGTCTGCGGCGCGGCGAGCTGACCGACATCCTCTACCAGGCCCTGACCCAGCGCGCCGCCGCCTGCGCCGCCATCCAGGCCGCCTGCGAGCGCATCAAGTTCACGCCCTCGCCCTTCGCCTATTCGCTGCTGCTGCACCGCACCGCCTGGCTGTTCTGCCTGCTGCTGCCCTTCGGGCTGGTGGGCGCGCTGGAATACCTGACCCCGGTGGCGGTCACCATCATCGCCTACACCTTCTTCGGCCTGGACGCGCTGGGCGACGAACTGGAAGACCCCTTCGGCAAGGACGAGAACGACCTGCCCCTGTCCGCGCTGGCGCGCGTCATCGAGATCGACCTGCTGGAAGGTCTGGGCGTGCGGCCACTGCCGGAGCCGGCGGTGCCGGTGGATTATGTGCTGAGGTAGGGGGCGGGGATGCCGCGAATTTGCGGGGACCCACAATAGATTGGGTTCAGTTGCCCGGCTACAGTGAGCACAGGCGCCTCGTGAAATGGCATGGCGCTTCGATGCGGCATGCTGTTTGGGAGACCTACGCTGTGATGGATCACGACGAATGCAAGGCTCATACCTCTGCCGAGACTACTTGCACGAGCAGCGAACGCCCTATTCTGGCACCTGCGACCAGCGACAGCGGCATGCAAGAAACACTGCATCTGCTTAGTACGAAAGCCAACGCCAAGCGCCTGCGAAAATCCATTGCGAATTTGCGGGCCGGAAAACTCCTGATGTTCGGTATCCGAAAACCGGGCCACACCTGAATGGTCAGGGCCCATGTCTGGTTTGCACGGACCTAGGCCGTTGCCGCGCCCGTCAGCGGCAGCATCGTCTCCTTCAACCGGCGCAGCACAAAGCAAGACTTGCTGTGCCGGATCCCCGGTATTCGGTACAGCTGTTCGCGCAGCAGGCGCTCGTAGTCCCGCGTGTCGCGCACGGCGATGCGGATGTAATAGTCGTAGTCGCCCGACACCAGGAAGGCCTCCAGCACCTCGGGAATCTGGGCCAGGGCGCGGCCGAATTCGTACAGGGTTTCCTCGCTGTGGCTTTCCAGCGTGACGTGCACGATCACCGTGTCCATGAAGCCCAGGCTGGCCGGGTCGATGTCCACCGTGTAGCCGCGGATCACGCCGGCGCTTTCCATGCGCTTGATCCGGTTCCAGCAGGGCGTGGATGACAGGCCCACGGCCGCGCCGATGTCGTTGAGGCTGGCGCGCGCGTTCTGCTGCAGCACCTTCAGAATGGCCAGGTCAAACTTGTCCAGGTTCATTTTCTTCAAATTCTCCATGTTGAAGATGAATTTACTCCGTATGGCCGTTATCCGTGGAAAAGAAGATAAAAATTCTTCCCATCCACGAATAAGATAGTCAGCATGAACGATCGCCTCCACTCCGCCGCCCTTGCCGTCCTGCCGGACGCCGATTCCACCGCCTCGCGCCCGGCCGCCGGCCCCGCCGCCAACGGCGCCCGGATCCTGCTGGACACGCTGATCGCGCATGGGGTGGACACGATTTTCGGCTACCCCGGCGGCGCCGTGCTGCCGCTGTACGACGCGCTCTACGCCGAGCCGCGCCTGCGCCATGTGCTGGTGCGTCACGAGCAGGCCGCCGTCCATGCCGCCGAGGGCTATGCCCGCAGCACCGGCCGCACCGGCGTGGTCTTCGTGACGTCCGGCCCGGGCATGGCCAACACCACCTCCGGCCTGCTGGACGCCATGTGCGATTCGATCCCGGTGCTGTGCATCAGCGGCCAGGTGGCCACGGCCGCGATCGGCACCGACGCCTTCCAGGAATGCGACGCCATCGGCATCTCGCGCTCGGTGACCAAGTGGAACACCCAGGTCCGCGCGGTGGACGACGTGGCCGCCGTGGTGAGCCGCGCCTTCGAACTGACGCGCCAGGGCCGGCCCGGCCCGGTGCTGCTGGATTTCCCCAAGGACGTGCAGCTGGCCGTGCCGCATGACGCCGACATCGACGTGCCGGCAGCGCCCTCGCAGCAGAAGCTGGCCGCGCTGCGCGCGCGCCGACAGGCCGGCAAGCTGGCCCCCAAGCTGCCGCAGTCGGCCGTGCGCCGCGCCGCCGCGCTAATCGCACAAGCCAAGCGTCCTATTTTCTATGGTGGTGGCGGGCTGGTGAACGCCGGCCCCGAGGCTTGCGCCGCCTTCACCGAGCTGGTGCGCCACACCGGCGCGCCCTGCACGCTGACGCTGATGGGCCTGGGCGCCTTTCCCGCGTCCAGCCCGCAGTTCGTCGGCATGCTGGGCATGCACGGCACGGTCGAGGCCAACCTCGCCATGCACAACGCCGATCTGGTGGTCTGCATCGGCGCGCGTTTCGACGACCGTATCACCGGCAAGCTCTCGGAATTCTGTCCGCACGCGCGCAAGATCCACATCGACATCGACCCCGCCTCGATCAACAAGGTCGTGCGCGTGGACGTGGCGCTGGTCGGCGACTGCCTGCCGCTGGTGCAGGCGCTGCGCGCCGAGCTGGGTGACGCGCCGCTGGACCCGGCGCGGCTCGCACCCTGGTGGGACCGCGTCGCTACCTGGCGCGCCCGGGACTGCCTGGGCTACACGCCCTCGGCCGAGTCCATCCTGCCGCAGCACCTGATGGCGCGCCTGAACGCCGCGCTGGACGGCCGCGACGCCGTCGTCTCCACCGACGTGGGCCAGCACCAGATGTGGGCCGCGCAGTACCTGCGCTTCGACCGGCCCAATCGCTGGCTGACCTCGGGCGGCGCCGGCACCATGGGCTACGGCGTGCCCGCCGCCATCGGCGCGCAGATCGCGCACCCGGACAAGACCGTGGTCTGCGTCAGCGGCGACGCGTCCGTGCTGATGAACATCCAGGAACTGTCCACCGCCATGCAGCACCAGACGCCGGTCAAGGTCGTGCTGTGCAACAACGGCTACATGGGCATGGTGCGGCAATGGCAGGAGCTGATCCACGGCGGCCGCTACAGCCACAGCTACAACGCCTCGCTGCCCGACTTCGTGGCGCTTGCGCGCGCCTTCGGCTGGGGCGCGGCGCGCGTGGACGATCCCGCGCAGCTGGACGCCGCGCTGGCCGAGTGCCTGGCCCACGACGGCCCCTACTTCCTGGACGTGGCGGTGGCCGCGCAGGAAAACTGCTTCCCCATGATGCCCGCCGGCCACGGCCACCAGCGCATGATGCTGGCCGAAGGCGTCTGGTACCAGGACGAGACGAGCTGAGGCGGAGGCGGGAGCGGAAGCGGTAGCGGTAGCGGTAGCGTCCTTCCGCTGGGCCGCCCCGAGGAAGGACGGCCCCCTTGGGGGCCAGCAAGCGCGTAGCGCGCGGCGTGGGGGCGTTTCCCTCGCTGGGCCGCAAGCGCGCAGCACGCAGTGTGGCGGCGCGTTCCCTTAGAACTGGATCGACAGTCCGCCGTCCACCACCAGCACGTGTCCGTTGACATAGGACGCGGCGCGCGAGGCCAGGAACACGGCGGCGCCGGCGATTTCCTCCGGCTCGCCCCAGCGGCCCGTCGGATTGCGCGCCGCGACGCGCGGGCCGACCGAGGGGTCGGCAATCATCGCGGCATTGGTCTCGGTGGCGAAGGTGCCCGGCGCGATGGCGTTGCTGGTGATGCCGCGCCCGCCGAACTCCGCCGCCAGCGCCCGCATCATGCCGGTCAGGCCCTGCTTGGCCGCCGGATAGACGGCGTCGCCCGCGCGCGCGAATTCGCCCACCACGGAAGTGATGGCGATCAGCCGGCCGCCGCCCTGGCGCACCATGCGCTCGGCCGCGAGCTTGGACAGCAGCAGGCCGGCCACCAGGTCGGTGTCGATCAATTCGCGGATCTCGGCGGGCGTGGTGTCGGCCAGCGTCTTGCGGTTGCGCGCGCCCACGTTGTTGACCAGGATGTCCAGCCGGCCATGCTCGGCGTCGATGCGGGCGAAAGCCTGCGCCATGGCGGCGTCGTCGGCCACGTCGAAGGCCAGCGCGTGCGCGTCCAGCCCGTCGCGCCTGAGCGCGTCGGCGGCCGCCTCGGCGGCTGTGGCATTGCGGCCGTTGATGAGCACGCGCGCGCCACAGCCGGCCAGCGCCCGCGCGATGCACAGACCCAGCCCACGGGCCGATCCGGTCACCAGCGCGACCTGGCCGCCGAGTTCGAAGTTGCGCAGATAAGGCAGGGTATTCATGTCATTCGCCTATGGCTGGGAACGGGAACCGGGAAGAAACGTCGTGCTTGTTGGATCGCAGGCTCGCCCCGACCGGGGCCGCGCGGATCCGGCTTTGCCGGTCCGCAGCGGCGCCCCCTTGAGGGGGGAGGCGCGCAGCGCCTCGGGGGTGGGCCCGCTCATTCGCGGAATTCCGGGGCCCAGTGCAGCAGCCGCCGCTCCAGCCACGTCACGCAATACACCAGCGCGATCCCCACCAGCGACAGCAGCGTGACCGCGGCGAACATGTCGGTGGCGTTGAGCGTGGCCAGCGCGGTGATCATCAGGTAGCCCATGCCGGTGGTGGAGCCGACGAACTCGGCCAGCACCACGCCGATCAGCGCGAAGCTGATGGCGTTGGGCAGCGCGGCGAAGGTCCAGGCTGCGGCGGTGGGCACGCGCACGCGCCACAGGATCTGGCGCGGCGAGCCGCCCAGCGTGCGGCAGAAGTCCACCAGCTCGCGCTCCACGCTGCGCCCGCCCTTGTAGGTGTTGAAGAACACCAGGAAGAACACCACGAACCAGGACGTGACCACCTTGGACGCCAGCCCGAGCCCGAAGAACATGGTGATGAGCGGCACGAAGGCGATGCGCGGCATGGAGTTGAAGGCCACGATGTAAGGATTGAACACATCGGCCAGGAAGCGGCTGCGGCTGAGCGTCATGCCCACCAGGAAGCCGCTGCCCACGCCCACCGCCAGCCCGATCAGCGTGGCCTGCAGCGTCAGCCACAGATGCGGCCAGACCGAGCGTGGGCCGGGCTGCAGCCATTCCCACAGGCGCACGGCCACGCGCGAGGGCTGGCTGATGAAGAAGGGATCGAACAGGGTGTTCTGCGTGAACCAGGGAATGCGCGTCAGTGTCTCCCAGGCGCCCAGGATCACGGCCAGGATCAGCACCTGCCACAGCGTGACGCGGACGCGGCGGGCGATGGCCGCGCGGCGGTCCAGACGCAGCGGGTCCTGCGGCGCGGGGGCGGATTCATGGCGGGGAGTCGTCGCGGAAGTCATGGCGTCCGGTCTCAGGCGGCGGCGCGGAACTGCTGGCCCAGCACGCTCCACAGGCTTTGCACGTGGGCGGTGAACTGCGGCGTCTCGCGCAGCGTGAACACGTCGCGTGGATGCGGGATGGCGATGCGCTCGTCCAGCAGTACGCGGCTGGGCGGTCCGGACAGCACCACGACGCGGTCCGACAGCGTGATGGCCTCGTCCAGGTCGTGCGTCACCATCACGATGGTCTGGCCCAGCGTGCGCCAGATCTCGATCAGCTCGCGGTGCAGGTGCGTCTTGGTGTGCGTGTCCAGCGCGCCGAAGGGCTCGTCCAGCAGCAGGATGCGCGGCTCCACCGCCAGGCTCATCAACAGCGCCACGCGCCGCCGCATGCCGCCAGAGAGCTGGTGCGGATAGGCGTCGGCGAAGTCCGCCAGATGGCCCAGCTCCAGCAGCTCGGCCACGCGGCTGGCGATCCGGTCGGGCGCCACGCCCTGGAACTTCAGTCCCAGGGCCACGTTCTTCCGGACGCTGAACCAGGGCAGCAGCGTGTCCTTCTGGAAGATATAGCCCAGTCTGGGCGGCACCTGGCCGTTGACCCGCTGGCCGTCCACGCGGATCTCGCCGGCGGTGGGCGGCAGGAAGCCCGCGATCATGTTCAGCAGCGTGCTCTTGCCGCAGCCCGAGGGGCCGACGATGGACACGAACTCGCCCGCGCCGATGGTCAGGCTGACCTCGCCCACCGCATGCGTGACGCCCTGGCGCGCGGGGTACGCCTTGCCGACCCGGTCCAGCTCGATCATTACAGGCCCCGGGCGCGGCGCACGAAGCTCATGTCCACGCAGCGCGAGTACGGCACGGTCTTGAGCTCGTCGTTCGAGAACTGGCGGCCGTCGCCCATGATGGCGCTCATGCGCTGGTAGGCGTCCTCGGTGATGAGGTTGTCCGACAGGAACACGGTCTGCTTGTAGACGCCCAGCGTTTTCTCGATGGCGCTCTTGGGGAAGGCGCTGAGATAGTCGTCGTAGATCGCCTCGGTGATGGCGGCGGCGTCATGGGCGCTGATGAAATCCTGCGCCTTGACCAGCGCGCCGACGAAGGCCTGCACCGTTTCGGGGCGTTTTTGGATGGTGTCGGCCAGCGTCAGCGCGGCGATGCCGGGCACGTCGCCGCCCATGAACTCGTTCCACGAGGCCTCGGTGGTGGCGTCGAAGATCGGCACGCCCCAGCCCTCCTGGCGGGCCTGCTCCATCATCGACATGGTGGCCATGCTGGCCGAGACCGAGCCGGTCTTGAGCGCGCCCAGCATGGTGGCCAGGTCGCCCAGCGGGCGGATGTCCACCTTGTCGGCCACGCCGGCCTTCTGCATCAGGTACAGCGCCATCAGCCAGGTGCTGGACTGCGGCTGGGTCGCGCCCACGCGCTTGCCGGCCAGGTCTTTCAGCGACTTGATCTTGCCGCTGTCGTAGTCCTCGCGCCGCACGATCACGTTGGCGTAGGTCAGCTTGCGGTCGAAGCCGAACACCAGCGTGGCCGGCTTGCCGGCCAGCGTCAGCGCGGGCGCGGCGGTGGCGGCGGTGGCGCCGAACACGATCTGGCCGGCGGCCAGCAGCTGATTGGTGCGCGGGCCGCTCTGGGAATTCAGGTACTCGACCTCCAGCCCGGCCTCGCCGAAATAGCCGCGCTTGAGCGCCACATAGCCGGCCGCGAAGAAGGGGTCGATGCTGCCCTGCCCGTAGACCACGCGCCCCAGCTTGGGCTGGGCCAGCGCCACGCGGCCCTCGATCAGGCTGAGGCCGGCCAGCGCGCCGGCGGCGGTCAGGATGCGGCGGCGGGCGGGGGAGCGGGGGCTTGCGGTCATGTCGTCCTCTTCGGTCGTGTGCGGTACAGCGGGGTAAACAATACCGCAATACGGCGGGGTTCCGGGCGTTTGTCATGCGCCTGTCGCAAGCGGCCCGCCAATGAAAAACGCCCGGTCTCCCGGGCGTTCCTCAATGGCTGCCGATCATTCCGGCTCAGGCCGCGGTCTTCTTGGCCGTTTTCTTGGCGGCGGTCTTGGTCGCGGTTTTCTTCACCGCCGCCTTCTTGGCGGGGGCTTTCTTGGCGGCCGTTTTCGTGGCCGTCTTGGTGGCGGTCTTGGTCGCCGCCGTCTTGCTGGCCGTCTTGGCCGGCGCGCGGCCCGGCTTTTCAGGACGGGGCTCGAACTCGAAGCCGATCTTGCCGTCGGGCTGGCGCACCAGGAAGGCCTTGAACTTGCGGTTGGTGCGGCTGGAGACGAAACCGTCGAGCAGGCCGGTGCGGCCTTCGGTCAGCAGCTTTTCCATCTGCTCGCGCGAGATTTCCTGCTGCAGGATGACCTTGCCGGAACGGAAATCGCAGGTCCTGGCCGGACCCACGGACTTCTCGCAGACGTAGCTCATGCCGTGCTCGAAGACGCGCGACGAGCACTTGGGGCAGGCGCCGACCGGCGTGTGGCCGGAGAAGTCCACGGCTTCGGCGTCGTCCTCGTCGTTCTGGCCGAAGTCGAATTCCAGCTTGTTCTCGTCGCTGATGCGCAGGATGGCGGCGAAGGGCCGGCCCATCTTGCTGATGAAGCCTTGCAGCGGGCCGATCTCGCGCTTGGCCAGCAGTTCCTCGACTTCCGGCAGTTCGAAGGTGCGCCCGCCCGGGTGTTTGCCGATCGAGAAATCGCAGCTGGTGCAGGCAAAGCGCCGGTAGTTTTCCTTGACCACGGCGCCGCACTTCGGGCAGGGCGTGCGCAGCGTGGCGTAGTCGCCCGGCACGGTGTCGCGCTCGTATTCCTTGGCGCGCTTGACGATGACCTGCGTCATCTGCGCGATCTCGCGCATGAAGGCCTCGCGGCCCAGGCCGCCCTGCTCGATCTGCTTGAGCTTGTGCTCCCATTCGCCGGTGAGTTCGGGCGAGGTCAGTTCGGTCACGTCCAGGCCGGACAGCAGCGTCATCAGCTGGCGCGCCTTGGCGGTGGGCACCAGGTCGCGGCCTTCGCGGCGCAGGTAGCTTTCGTTGAGCAGGCCTTCGATGATGGCCGCGCGCGTAGCCGGCGTGCCCAGGCCGCGCTCGGACATGGCTTCGCGCAGCTCTTCGTCGTCGACCAGCTTGCCCGCGCCTTCCATGGCCGACAGCAGCGTGCCTTCGTTGTAGCGCGCGGGCGGCTTGGTGGTCAGGCCCACGGCTTCGACGTCCTCGGTGCGCACGGTCTCGCCGTCGGCCACCGGCACCAGGTTGGCGTCCTCGCCCTGGGCTTCCTTGCCGTAGACGGCCAGCCAGCCGGGGGCGACCAGCACCTTGCCGTCGGTGCGGAAGCGATGGCCCTGCACCTCGGTCATGCGGGTGGTGACGCGGTATTCGGCGGCGGGGAAGAACACCGCCAGGAAGCGCTTGAGCACCAGGTCGTACAGCTTGCCCTCGGCCTCGCTCAGGTCATGCGGGATCTGCAGCGTGGGGATGATGGCAAAGTGGTCCGACACCTTCTTGTTGTCGAAGATGCGGCGGTTGGGCTTGACCCAGCCCTCGCCGACCACGGTGCCGGCATGGCGCGCCAGGCCGCCGACGGCGTTCGAGCCGCCCTGCGCCAGCGCGCGCATGGTTTCCTTGACCGTGTTCAGGTAGTCCTCGGGCAGGTAGCGCGAGTCGGTACGCGGGTAGGTTAGCGCCTTGTGGCGTTCGTACAGGGTCTGGGCCAGCGCCAGCGTGGTCTTGGCCGAGAAGCCGAAGCGGCCGTTGGCCTCGCGCTGCAGCGAGGTCAGGTCGTACAGGGCCGGCGACATCTGGGTCGAGGGCTTGGATTCCTCGGTCACGCTGCCGGGCTGTTCGCGGCAGGCCGCCACCACGCTCTGGGCGGCGGCTTGCGACCACAGGCGCGATTCGCGCTTTTCCGGGTCGCGCTCGTCCTTCTTGAAGTCCGGGTCGATCCAGCGGCCTTCGTACAGGCCGGCGGCGGCCACGAACTGGGCGCGCACCTCCCAGTAGTCGCGCGGCACGAAGGCGCGGATGCGTTCCTCGCGCTCGGCCACGATGGCCAGCGTGGGCGTCTGCACCCGGCCGACCGGGGTCTTGAAGAAGCCGCCGTCCTTGCTGTTGAAGGCGGTCATGGCGCGCGTGCCGTTGATGCCGACCAGCCAGTCGGCCTCGGCGCGCGAGCGCGCGGCCGCTTCCAGCGGCTTGAGCTGGACGTCGTCGCGCAGGTTGGCGAAGGCGTCGCGGATCGCGGCCTGGGTCATGGACTGCAGCCACAGGCGCTGGATCGGCTTCTTCACGCCGGCATACTGAATGATGTAGCGGAAGATCAGTTCGCCCTCGCGCCCGGCGTCACAGGCGTTGATGATGGCGTCCACGTCCTTGCGCTTGGCCAGGCGGACCAGCAGTTTCAGGCGTTCGGCTGATTTCTTGTCCGTGGGGCCCAGCTCGAATTCAGGCGGAATGACGGGCAGGTGCGTGAAGCTCCACTTCCCTTTGACAGGATCGTTGGGCGCGACCAGGCTCAGCAAATGGCCGATGCTGGAAGCCAGTACGTAACGTTCGCTTTCAAAATAGTCGCCCTCGCGCGCGAAGCCTCCCAAGGCGCGTGATATATCAAGGGCCACCGAGGGCTTCTCGGCAATAATCAGCGTTTTATTCATGTGTATCCAGTGGCGGCGGACCCGCCTTAGTAGCGCGGATAATAAGATCGGAGATTCTCGACATGCAAGTCGGCACTGAAAGGCAAGCGGGATCCGAACTGCACGCTTGGCGTCAATTCCTGGCGCGAAGCACCCTCTGGCTGGGCGTTTTGCTGCTGGGCAGCGCGGCCATTTGCTGGGTCGCGGCCAATTGGCAGGACATGAGCAAGGTCCAGCGATTCGCCGGCGCCCAGACCCTGTTGGCCGTCTGCGCGCTGGCCGCCGCCTGGGCCGGATTGCGCCTGCGGACCGCCGCCGGCGCGCGCGGCGCCATCCCCGGCGCCCTGCTGGCGCTGGCCGGCATCCTGCTGGGCGCCCTGCTCGCGTTGCTGGGCCAAACATACCAGACCGGCGCCGATACCTGGGAACTGTTCGCCTGGTGGGCCGTGCTGCTGCTGCCCTGGGCGCTGGCCGCGGCCAGCCAGGCGGTCTGGCTGCTATGGACCCTGGTCGTCAACGTGGCCATGGTCCTGTGGCTGGGCGAGCGGGTCTTCAGCTGGTGGGGACTCCTGGGCGCGACGTACCTGCCCGCCCTGATCGTGGCCGGCCTGAACCTGGCGATGCTGGCGGGCTGGGAACTGGCCGCGCGCCGCTGGCGCGCCAGCACCCTGGTCGGTCCGCGCCTGCTGGCCGCGCTGGCCATCGGCGCGCTGGTGATGTCGACGATGTACACCGACCTCTTCATCGGCCGCAGCTACGGCAGCACGACCGGCAGCATCGCCTGGCTGGTGGTCACGCTGGTCCTGGGTTTCTATTATCAGAAGGTGCGCCGCGACTTGGTCATCCTGGCCATGCTGGCCGCCGGCGTGATCTGCGTCTCCCTGCGGGTCGTGGGGGAATGGCTGCTGCGGCTCGAGCCCGGCGCCTGGGCGGCGCTGCCCCTGGCCGCGCTGCTCATGGCCGAGGCGGTCTGGGCCGCGCGCTGGCTGCGCGGGCTGGCCGCCGAGGGCAAGACGGCCGCGCCGGCGGCCGATGCCGAGCCCGCCAGCGCCTCGGCCGGCAATCCCGTGGACCCGGCCCCGGCCGGCGAGCCGGTGGCCCAGGTCACTCCGCCCGCGACGCCCGCCGCCGATGCGCCCTGGTACGTGCAATGCCTGCTGGGCCTGAGCGCCTGGCTGGCGACACTGCTGCTGCTGCTGTTCATCGGCTTGTCCCAGATCGTCAACACGCAGGAAGGCGCGCTGGTCGCCGGGCTGGTGCTGTGCGCGGCCGGCGTGGCCGTGCTGCGCAGCGAGGCCGGTCCGTTCTGGCGGCAGTGCGGCACGGCGATGGCCTTTGCCGGCGAGCTGCTGGTCATTTTCGGAATATCAGACTCCACGTCATTCACCAACGCCTGCCTGTTCGTGCTGGCCCTGGCCGTGGCGGTGTACGTGCTGGGTACCGATCTCATCCTGCGCTTCCTCAGCGGCCTGCTGATCGCGGGCGCCGCCGCCGGGCTGATCTGGCGCGGCCTGTCGCCCGCGCTGGTGGACGAGAACCTGTTCGACGCCCTGTGGCGCTTCGATTCCGCGCGCGCCGCCTTCCTGTGGCTGCCCATCGCCGTGACCGGCGCCTGGGGCGCAGCGGTGGCCTTCAGTCTGAGCCGTCGCGATGCCAGCCCGCGCGCCCGCGCGCTGGCGCCGCTGGCCTGGGCCTTCCTGCTGTCGGTGCAGTGCATGGTGTGGCTGGCCGGCGGCATTTCCGCCCAGCAGCTGCCGGCCATGTGGGCGGTCAACCCGCGTTCGGCCGTGCTGGTGGTTGCCGGCGCCTTGCTGCCGGCCGCCGCGGCGCTGTCCGTGCTGTGGCCGCGCCGCCGCGTGCTGACGGCCGGCCTGCTGTGGGGCGTGCCGCTGGCCCTGCTGATCCTGGCGCTGTTCTGGCTGCCCAGCCCCGGCGTGGGCTTCGCGCTGGCCTGGCTGCTGCTGGGCTTCGGCCTGGGCCTGCGCAGCCTGACCGTGTTCGGCGTGGGCAGCCTGCTGGTCTACCTGGGCGTCTATTACTACCAGCTGGAAGTGCCGCTGCTGCAGAAGGCTGTCTGGCTGGGCGGCGGCGCCCTGCTGCTGTTCTTCCTGCGCGTCATGGTGTGGCTGGTGCCGCGCCTGATGCGCACCCGCGAGGATGGCCCGCGCGCCATCCTGCCGCCGGTCTCGGCCGTGCTGCGCTGGCGCACGGTGGGCGTGCTGGGCGGGCTGGCCCTGGTGCTGGCGGTGGCCAATGGCAGCATCTGGCAGCGCGAGCAGCTGCTGGGCAGCGGCCGCGTCGTGATCCTGGAGCTGGCGCCGGTGGACCCGCGTTCGCTGATGCAGGGCGACTACATGGCGCTGAACTTCGCCGCCAGTCGCGACGTCACGCGGCTGCGCAAGGACGGCTCGCGCGACCCGGCCCTGACCCAGGACGAGGTACTCAACTACGAGCCGGACGGCTACCTGGTGCTGGCGCAGGACGAGCGCGGCGTGGGCAAGGTCCTGCGCATCCAGCCCGGCACCCAGCCGCGCGCCGATGGCGAGGTGCCGCTGCGCTACCGCGTGCGCGACAACAGCGTGCGCATCGTCACCAATGCGTATTTCTTCCCCGAGGGCCAGGCCAAGCGCTATGAAGTCGCGCGGTTCGGCGAACTGCGCGTGGGCGAGAACGGCGAGGCGCTGCTGGTGCGGATGCTGGGGGCGGACTTGCAGCCGCTATAAAGGCGGCCCGGGCGCACGCTCAGCCGCCCGGAGGCGGAAAGCGGCGCGCCCATTGCGCCGTGGCCCGCGCCAGGAAACCCGCCGGGTCGGCCGCGCCGTCGAGGGTCTCGAAGCCCAGCGCGCGCCAGGCGTCCTGTAGCGCGGCCAGCGGAGCGTTCGTGTCGATGGCCGGCGCGCCGTTCTGCTTGGACAGTTTCAGGCCGCTGTCGGCGTCCAGGATCAGCGGCACGTGCATGTAGCGCGGCAGCGGCAGGTCCAGCAGCCGTCCCAGCATGCGCTGGCGCGCCGTGGAGCTGAGCAGGTCGGCGCCGCGCACCACGTCGGTGACGCCCTGGGCGGCGTCGTCCACCACCACCGCCAATTGATAGGCCCACAGCCCGTCGGCGCGGCGCAGGGCGATGTCGCCCACCGCCCGCGCCACGTCCTGCTCCTGCGGCCCCAGCCAGCGGTCCTCGAAGCGTTCCACGCCGTCCGGCATGCGCAGGCGCCAGGCGCGCGCCTCGCGGCCTGGCGGCAGGCCGTGGCGGCAGGTGCCTGGATAGGGCCGCTCGCCGTCGGCGCCGGGCGCGGTCTGGCCGCGCAGCGCCGAGTCGGCGATCTCGCGCCGGGTGCAGCCGCAGCCGTAGATCAGCCCGCGCGCGGCCAGCGCGTCAAAGGCCGCCTGGTAGGCATCGCCGCGCCGCGACTGCCACATGATCTCGCCGTCCCAGTCCAGGCCCAGCGCCCGCAGCTGCGCCATGATGCATTCGGCGGCGCCCGGCACGGTGCGTGGCGTGTCCACGTCCTCGATCCGCAGCAGCCAGCGTCCGGCGCTGGCGCGCGCGTCCAGCCAGCTGGCCAGCGCGGCCACGAGCGAGCCCGCGTGCAGCGGGCCGCTGGGGCTGGGGGCGAAGCGGCCGACGTAGGTCACGGACAGATCAGTTCAGGGCAAAAGGCAAGGCGCCGCGCATGCGCGCGGCGCCGGAAAGGAAATGGGGAGAACGGCGGACGGCCGGCAAGGCGCGGCCGCGATCAGTGCAGGCGCCGCACGCCCTCGTCGTCCAGCAGCTCTTCCAGGACCAGATTGTCGATCTCGGCTTCCTGGCTCCAGAGCACCATGAGGGCGATGATCTTGATCTTGTCCAGCGGCACCGGGGTTTCGGGCGACGCCAGGCCACGGTCGATGACGATTTCGCGCAGTGGCGCGGGCAGCACGCCGGCCGATTCCAGGAAGGCAATGAAGCCGATGGATTCGGAGCCGAGCTGCTGGTATTCATTGTCGGTGTAGATCCGGGTGCCGGTGTTGGGCACCTGGGCGAGATCGACGCAGCGTTCGGTGGTCTCGGCCAGGCCGTACAGCCAGCCGAGGGCGTCGTCGATGTCTTCATGCTCGAAGCCGGCCGCGGCGAGCCGCTTTGCCAGGACGTCGGCCGCGGGACAGGCTTGCGGCGTGTAGTAGTTCTCGAACAGATAAACCAGGATATCGAACATGTTGCGCACTCTAGTGCTTGTTTGCACAGTCGGCCCGGATATCGGCAGACCAGCAAACATGAATTTTACTGTACGCCGAAATATTTCCTCGGGCAACCGAGAGGACGGACGGTTGTTGTATGGCCGTCATCGTGCGGGAACTGTCACATATCTGCGGGCATTTTGCTTTCAGAATGAATGATTCGGCAGGTCGGACAAGGGGCAGGTTGGGAGGTATTCCTGACCCGCCCCTTTTTTCGCAGTGCTATTACAACGGGCATAGGCCTGTTGCTGAGCCTGTGTCGGAGGGACGAAATGCTCACTGTCGCCAGGCAGAAGGCGATGCTCCTGGGCTAAGTTCACAGTTGCCGCACTAGCAGTAACTCCGATTTATGAGTATCGAAAACTATACCCGTTTCGGGTATAGTTTTGGGATAGTGATGACGCGTACTTTCAAACGCAGGGATTTTGCGCGCTGGCAGGCACGCGAGAAATTGGCCGACGCCGCGTTGTGCAAGGCGGTTCAGGAGATGGAGAGCGGCTTGGTCGATGCGAATCTGGGCGGTGGTCTCTACAAGCAGCGGGTCGCCCGCTGCGGCGCAGGCAAGCGCGGCGGCTATCGAACCCTGCTGTCGGCCCGGATCGGCAAGCGCCACATATTCCTGCACGGGTTTCCCAAGCGCGACAAGGCGAACATCACAAGGGAAGAAACGCAGGCGTTGCAATTCGCGGGCAAGGTGTTCCTGGAGCTGTCCGCCGATGCGCTTGCGACTGCCCTGAGCCTGGGCGTGCTACTGGAGGTACCTTGTGAGCAAGATCATTGAATCCCTGCGTGGCGACCTGGCTGCGCTGCACGAAGCGGGCGCGATCAGCAAGGTGACGATGCGTCAGTTCGACGCGATCTGTCCAGCGCCGGTGCGGGAATTCGAGGCGGCCGACATCAAGCGCCTGCGCGACTCCCTGAAGTTCAGCCAGCCAGTGTTCGCGCTGCATTTGCACACCACCGCTTCGACAGTGCGCAAGTGGGAGCAGGGCGAAACCCGCCCTGCCGGCCCCGCGCTCAAGCTGCTCAATGTCATCGCGGACAAGGGGCTGCAGGCTATTCTCTGATGGCCTGCGGTGCCGCGTGGCCGCAGGCCGATGGCTTGCGACTGTTAACGAAGCGTATCGACGTTGGCAAGGCTGGGGCCGCATCGGCCCCAGCACCGGCCAGGTTCAAGCCGGCCGCAGCGCGTTTTCCCGCTTCAGTTCCGCCAGCTGCCGGATGAACACCGGGATGCAGATGGCCAGACCGATCAGTCCGCTCATCAGGCCGGGGATGATGGTCAGCAGCGCGCCCACCGTGCACAGCCAGCGTTCCCAGCTTTTCATGCCGACCAGCATGTAGCGCGAGAAGGCCGCCGACAGCAGCACCAGGCCGACCATGCAGCCGACCAGGGTCACGAAGAAGTCGTACCAGGTGAAGCCCTGCACCGAGATCAGCAGCGACGGCGAGAACACGAACACGAAAGGCACGATCAGCTTGGTGATGCCCAGCCTGAAGGCCGTATTGCCGGTCTTGAACGGATCGCTGCCCGCCATGCCCGCCGCCGCATAGGCCGCCAGCGCCACCGGCGGCGTGATGTCCGCCAGGATGCCGAAATAGAACACGAAGAAGTGCGCCGCGATGGGCTGCACGCCCAGCTGCACCAGCGTGGGCGCGGCCACCGCCACCATGATCAGGTAGTTGGCCGTGGTGGGAATGCCGCAGCCCATCAGGATGCAGACCAGACCGGTCATGATCAGCGCCGCGATCAGCGTCAGCGTCTGCATGTTGGCGATCGCTTCCGGGATGAAGGCCGAGGCCCCGCCCGCCAGCGATTGCGCCGCCGAGATCACGATGTACGAGATCTTGAAGCCCACGCCCGTCAGCGTGACCACGCCGATCACGATGCCCACCGTGCCCGCCGCCGCGCCCACCGCCAGCGCGTACTTGGCGCCGGTCTCGAAGGCCTCGTACAGGTCGCGCAGGCGCAGGCGCTGGAACGGATTGAGCAGGCCCACGATGATGCAGCCCGTGATGCCGGCGAAGGCCGCCAGGTACGGCGTGCGGCCGCTGGCCAGCACGCCGATTAGCAGGATCAGCGGGATCAGCGTCGGCCAGCGCTTCTTGAACGACTCGCGCAGCTTGGGCATTTCCTCGTTCGTCAGCCCGCGCAGCCCTTCGCGCTTGGCCTCGAAGTGGACCTGCATGAACATGCCGAAGAAGTACAGGAAGGCCGGGAAGATGCCGGCGATGGCGATCTGCTGGTACGGGATGCCCAGGAACTCGATCATCAGGAACGCGGCCGCGCCCATGATGGGCGGCGTGATCTGCCCGCCCGTGCTGCTGGCGGCCTCGACGCCGGCGGCGAAGTGCCTCGGATAGCCGATGCGGATCATGGCCGGGATGGTCAGCGAGCCCACCGTGACCGCGTTGGCCACCGACGAGCCCGACAGCATGCCGAACATGGCCGAGCCGAACACCGACACCTTGGCCGGGCCGCCCGCGTAGCGGCCGGCGATGGTCGAGGCCACGTCCAGGAACAGCTGGCCCAGGCCGATGCGCGTGGCCAGCACGCCGAACAGCACGAAGTGGAACACGTAGGTCGCCACCACGCCCACCGCCACGCCGTACACGCCCTGGCTGGTCAGGTACATGTGGTTGACAATCTGCGGCCAGGTATTGCCCGCGTGCTTGAGCAGGCCGGGGAAGTACGGCCCGAACATGGCATAGGCCATGAACACCAGCGCGATGATGGGCAGCGGCCAGCCCATGGCGCGGCGCGTGGCTTCCAGCAGGCCCACCAGCAGGATCGAGCCCATCAGCACATCCACCGGCAGCGGATTGCCCACGCGGAACGCCAGGTCCTCGAAGATGTAGGGGATGTACAGCACCGACAGCGCCAGCGCGATCGCCATGGCCCAGTCGTACAGCGGCACGCCGCCGGGAGCGAACCAGGTGGACTTGGGCTGGCGCTGGTAGTGCGACTTCGAGAAGCCGAACACCAGGAAGATCAGGCTCAGCACGAAGGCCAGGTGCACGCCGCGGTGCGTCGCCTCGCGCAACAGCCCGAAGCCGGCGGTGTAGTAGTGAAAGAGGGATAGCGCCACCAGCAGCCCGGAGACGATCCAGGTGGCGGTCTTGTCCAGCGGCCGGAAACGGATTTCCGAATCGTACTTTTCCGCCAGCTGCTGGGTTTTATCGTGGTCTATTTCCATAGCCGTATTTCTCTGGGTGATTCCACAAACAGGGCCGCTCGCGGCGGCCCTGCCCATGCGACGCATACCGCGCCGGACATGCCCGCGTGGCTAGCATGTGTGCTTGCTGATGTGTACCTACTGGCTTGCCTATTGGTTTGCTGCTTCGGATCCTGCATTGGCGCGCCAAGCTCCGGGCCCTATGCGGGCAGCCAATCGATCGAGCCTCGCGGCATACCCGACGCAAGCCTCCGGCGCTCCCCGATCGCACCGCAGCGGATCCGGCTCCGCCGGTCCGCCAGCGGGCCCCCTTGAGGGGGAGGCGCCACAGGCGCCTCGGGGGTGGCCTATTTCAGCAGGCCGATTTCCTTGTAGAACTTCTCGGCGCCCGGATGGAACGGAATGCCCGCGCCCTTGATCGCGTTGTCGCGCGTGATCAGCTTGCCCTTGGCGTGGCCGTTGTCCAGCGTCTTGCGGGTGGCGTCGCTGTACAGCGCCTTGGTCACTTCATAGACCACGGCCTCCGGCACCTTGGCCGAGCTCACCAGCTGCGCGTTGACGGAAATGGTCTTGACCTCGCCCACGTTCTGGTAGGTGTTGGCGGCGATGGTGTCGGGCGTGAAGAACTCCTGCTTGGCGCGCAGCGCGTCGATCTCGGGGCCGACCATCGACACGATCTCGATGCCCGCGCCGCTGGAGGCCAGCTCGGCGATGGCGCCGGCCGGCGCGCCGCCGACGAAGAAGAACGCGTCCAGGCCGCCGTCCTTGAGCTTGTCGCCGGCCTGGTTGGGCTTCAGGTATTCGGCCTTGATGTCCTTGTCGGTCATGCCGTAGGCGCCCAGGATCAGGCGCACGTCGACCAGCGTGCCCGAGCCGGGCTCGTCCATCGACACGCGCTTGCCCTTCAGGTCGGCCACGCTCTTGATGCCCGAGCCCTTGCGCGCCACCAGGTGGATGCTCTCCGGGTATAGCGTGGCGATCAGGCGCAGGTCCTGGGCCTTGGGCTTGCCGTCGAAGGTGCCGGTGCCGCTATAGGCCCAGAACGCCACGTCCGACTGCGTGAAACCGGCCTCGAACGAGCCGCCCAGGATGCCGTTGATGTTGGCCACCGAGCCATTGGACGCGACCGCCGTGGCGATCAGCTTGCCCGGCTGCGACACCGCGTTGGCGATGATGCCGCCTACCGGGTAGTAGGTGCCGGCGGTGCCGCCGGTGCCGATACGGAAGAACTGTTGCGCCTGCGCGGCGCCGGCGACGCCGACGGCGGCCGCGGCGAGGGTCAGGGTGGTGATCCACTTCTTGAGTTTCATGCGAGCTTCTCCGGTTCTGTGTGTGCTCTGAGTCGGTATGCCTTGCCGTGGCCACGCCGCCGGCAAGGACGATGCCTGCATGCCGCGCTGCGCCTTGGGGCGGAGCCCGAGGGCGGCATGTCGGCACAGGGCCCTTGCGTCATCTCCGTCGCGCGGGCCGTCCGTTCCCCTTGATATCTTTCCGCCGCGCGCCGTGGCCCGAAGCGGAAAAGCCCCTTTTGTCAGGCCTGATGAACAGGCAAGCGCGGGGGCGTTTGTTGTGATGAAATTCTGTCATGCTGTCCCCGCCCCGCCAATGGCCGCGGGGCTATGGTTTACCTGGGGGTAGGCTCGCGGTTTGGTTATGGACAGGCGCGCTTTGGTTATGACGAGCCGCGTGTTCGTGCCTGTATCGCCGGCATGCCGCCCTGCCGCTTTTCCCCACGCATCGCCCGCAGTCGTCAGCCGCCTGATTGTTGAATGTTCGAACGAAAAAACGGAGCCATCCCGATGTCCCAGGAAGTCATACGCGGCATAGCGCTGCCTCCCGCCGCCCAGCCCGGCGATCCGCTGGCGCGCGTCGACACGCCCAGCCTGGCGCTGGACCTGGCGGCCTTCGAAGCCAATCTGCGCGCCATGCAGGCCTGGGCCGACCGCCATGGCGTGGCGCTGCGGCCTCACGCCAAGGCCCACAAGTGTCCCCAGGTCGCGCTGCGCCAGCTGGCGCTGGGCGCACGCGGCATCTGCTGTCAGAAGGTCAGCGAGGCCCTGCCCTTTGTCGCCGCCGGCGTGCGCGACATCCACATCAGCAACGAGGTGGTGGGCCCGGCCAAGCTGGCGCTGCTGGCCCAGCTAGCGCGCGCCGCGCGCATCAGCGTCTGCGTCGACAACGCCGCCAACCTGGCGCAGATCTCGCGGGCCATGGCCGGCGCCGGCGTCGAGGTCGACGTGCTGGTCGAGATTGATGTGGGCCAGGGCCGCTGCGGCGCGTCCGACGAGGCCACCGTGCTGGCCCTGGCGCAGCAGGCGCGCGACCTGCCGGGCGTCAACTTCGCCGGCCTGCAGGCCTATCACGGCTCGGTCCAGCACGCCCGCGGCCGCGAGGAACGCGCCCGCATCTGTCGCGACGCCGCGCGCATCGCCGCGTCCTATGCCCAGCTGCTGCGCGAAAGCGGCATCGCCTGCGACACCATCACCGGCGGCGGCACCGGCAGCGTCGAGTTCGATGCCGCCAGCGGCGTCTACACCGAGCTGCAGGCCGGTTCCTACGCCTTCATGGACGGCGACTACGGCGCCAACGAATGGGGCGGACCGCTGACGTTCCAGCACAGCCTGTTCCTGCTGTCCACCGTGATGAGCACGCCCGCGCCCGATCGCGCCGTGCTCGACGCCGGCCTGAAGTCCGCCTCCGCCGAATGCGGCCCGCCCGCCGTTTACGGCGAGCCCGGCCTGACCTGCACCGCCATCAACGACGAGCACAGCGTGGTGCGTGTCGAGCCGGGCGCTAGCGCGCCGGAGCTGGGCGCGGTGTTGCGGCTGGTGCCGGCGCACGTCGATCCGACCTTCAACCTGCATGACGGGCTGGTGGTGTTCCGGGACGGCGTGGTGGAGGATATCTGGGAGATTTCGGCGCGCGGGTATTCGCGCTGAGGGCGCGGCCCGCGCGCCTGCCCGCGATGCCTGTCACCAGGCATGGGAAAGATTGAGCATGCCGCCATAGCCGCGCTCGCCGCCGCCGAACTGTCCGATGAGCTGGGCCGACACTTGCGTGCGCCGGGTCACTTGGGCGTCCATGCCCAGCTTGAGTTCGAGCGCGTTGCGTGACGCGGCGGTGGCCAGTGTGTTGTCGTCCATCCGGACGGACGGCGCCGCGTCGCGGCGCAGCCAGTTGGCCTCGACAAAGGGGCGGATCGCGCCGCGATCCTTGTCGGCCGCGAGCCCGGGGTACAGGCGCACGCCGCCGCGCAGCAGCGTCGCGCGGTTGCGGCCGCTGCGCATGCGGGTGTCCTGCAACGTGGCGTCGTTGGCGCGGTAGCGAGCGTGGATGATCTGGGCGTGTGGCTCGATCACCAGGTTGGCCAGCGCGCTGTCAGGCGCGAACGGCTTGACCGCGTAGCCGCCTTCCAGCGACGCGGACCAGACGCGCGATGCATAGCGGGCGGTACCCAGGTCGCTGCCGACCCGGTTGTCATAACGGCCGAACTGGATCCAGGCATCCGCATAGGCGCCCAGCCGGCTGGCTTCTTCGGCATGGTAGGTGCCATACAGGCCGCCGGCGTAGCCGGACGTCCTGCCGCGCGCCCGGGCGCGGACCGTGCCATCGGGACGGATCAACGTGGACACGGAGTCGGCGCGGGCTTCGCCGTAGCCGGCCATCAGGCCGACGCGGACCGCGCCGTCATGGCCCGCCTGCGCGTGCAGCAGGTCGCCGCCTATCTGCATCACGTAGCTGTCGCTGTCGATGGAAACCCGGCCTTCGGCCATGCGCAGACCGTGATCGCGGCGACCGACCGCGCGGGTCCAGAGCATGCGTCGATGGTCCGCCTCGTTCGCGTCGACCGGCACCGGCTGGCGATCGTGCAGGCTGTGCGAGAACAGCGTCATGCCGGCCCGTTGGTTGGCGGCATACGCGCCGCTTTCGGGAGACACGTTCCGGTCGCCGGCCTCGGGCGGATCCGTATGCGTGGGAGGCTGGACCGGCGGTTGCACGGGGGGCTGTACAGGCGGTTGAACGGGAGGCTGTACAGGCGGCTGCGGCGTGGCCCGTGAAGTCAGATACCAGTCGGACTCGACGCCGCCGCTGCCGCCGCGCACCAGGCTGTAGTCGTATCCGCCGGCGGCCAGCGTGCCGGTGCCGGCGCGATAGCCCGTGGATCCCGCGTCCAGATGAAAGGCGTCGGCGGCGGTGCGCGCGCCGTTGATGGCCTGCACCACGCGTATGCCCTGCTGGGTCTGTGCGCCCGCGCCGCCTGTATTGAGGATAAGCAGGCCCGTGTCGCCGGTGGCCGCGCCGCCGTCGATCACGAGGCGGTCGGTGAGCGAATCATCGCCGCCCAACACGGTGCGCAGCAAGACCGTGCCTGCCTGGCCGGCGTAGTCGCCGATGATGGTCAGGCGGTTGCCCGCCGTGCCGCGCCCGCCCGCCAGGTCAATCAGGCCGCCCTGGTTCAGCACCGTGCCGCGCAGGGTGAGCGCGTTGACGGGCGCGGCTGCGTCGGCGAGCGCCAGCGTGGCGCCGGATGACAGCGTCACGGCGCTCAGGCTCGAGTCCCGCGTCATGCGCCAGACGCTGTCGCCGCCGGCGATGGCCAGGTTCAGCACGCCGTTGTCGGTGATGGTCGTGGCGCCCGTGTAGCGGCTGGCATTGCCCATGCGCAGGTCGATCACGCCGGAGCGGGTGGCGAGCATGTCGCCCGTCACACGGTAGACCTTGTCGGTGACGGGCAGGCCCGTCGCGCTGTCGTATGAGCGAATGGCGGCGACAGTTCCCTGCGAGTCCTGCCCCGAGGCGGCGCTGTAGCTGTCCGCGTAGAACGCATACGCGCCCGCGCCGGAAGTACGGACCGACACGTTTCCCGTCAGCTCGACGCTGCCTGCGTAGTCCTGTCCGCCGATGTCGGCGAGCCCGTTGTAGTAAAGACCCGGCAGCCGCCGCGCGGCGATGCCGTGCGCGGCCGCGCCCGAGGTTTCGATGTCCAGGTTGCCCGCCTGGATGAAGCCGCGTCCCGCCGCGTAGACGGCGTTCGCCTGGTTTCCGGTGGTGGCGATCTGGTGGACATCGTTCGCGCCGCCCAGCAGCCGCACTTCGGCGGCGCCCATCGACTTGCACTGGAATAGCCCGGCGCCGCAGCCGGCGTCCACGCCCGCGTACACCGCGTGGCCGCCATTGAAGGAACCATCGCCTTGCGTGCGGATTTCGGAACTTCCGTTGAACGTGATGATGTGCTCGCCGCCGCCATAGCCGGGCGCGGCGGACGAGGCGCGGGCGCCCATGCCCTGGGCCACGTTGATGGTCGCCTTCTTGTTCACCGTGACGCGTCCCGCGGAATTGTCCCGGCCCAGGTTGATGCCGTCCGCGCTCAGGCCCGTGGTGGTGACCGTCAGATTGTCGAAGCTGACCGTCGGGCCCCAGTTCATGAGCCGGATGCCGTCCGCGCTGCTGCCGGACGTGGTGACCGCGAGATCGTTGAATTGGACCTGGCCCGAGTACTGCGCGTAGCCGTGGCGGTTGGCGGCCGTGGTTTCCAGCGAGACGGATGCATAGTCCTGCATGCCCTTGCCGCCATGGTCCGCCGGGTTGTAGGTTCCGTCAGGCGCGCAGGACAGCGCATTTCCCGCAACGCTGCAATCGTCCGCCCACGCCGCGCTGGCGGCCAGCAAATAAAAGACGGGGAGCAGCAGGTGTTTGCCGGGCTTCATGAGGATTCTCCTGGTTGCGAAATGGGCGGCGCTCCACAAGCTTCGCGTTGCTCACCTGGCTTGAGTCTCGCGATTGCGGCGCCACGAGGAAATCAGCCTGGTCCGACGCCTTGCAATGCCTGACAATCAGGAGGTCATGCGGATGCCGCCGAGCGGGCGGGAACGCGAAATGCGCGAGCGGACAGCGCGCCGTTGAAACGAGAGGCCGGGATGGGGGCGGGCGGGTGGCCGCTGGCGCGACCAGGGCATGCCGCAACCCGCGAGTTACGGTTCGCTTGGAAGGAGCGGACTTGAGGGCAGTGGCGCCATGAGTGGGTGCGGCGTCTCTGTGTCGAGCGAGAAAATCCGTGGTCCTGCCGGCATTCGGGTATTCATTGCTGCATTCTTGCGATGCGGGCCGGACTTGTGAGTAGGAATTTTCTTAAAGTGGTCGGGCGCAGGCGCGCCATGGCGGGAAGCCGGCAGGCGTGGCGCGCGGGGCGTGTCGTGATGTGCGCGCGTGCGCGGATTCGCGGGGGATGCCCGGCGACAGGCGCGGCCGCCGAAAAAAACGCCGGCGCGCACAAGGCGCGCCGGCGGCAAGGCCAGGGTGCTACGGGGCGATCAGCGTGCCTGCTGTTGGATCTTCTCCCCGCCACGTTCGATGTCTTTGCCGGCACCTTCGACCGTGTTGCAGCCCGCCGTCATGCCGGCCACGGCCATGACCAGCACGATCCAGATCCGTTGCGCCATTGCGGTTCTCCTTGTTGTGTTCATTTGCCGATGCCCTACTTGCCGTAACGCGTCTTGGCTTCGGCCAGGCAGGCGTCCTTGGCGTCGCCGGACATGGCCGCGCACTTCTTCTTGGCCACGTCGTAGTCCGCGTCCTGGCGCGCCTTGGCCGCGTCGTGGTTGGCCTCGGCCTTCTGCTTGCCGGCCTTGGCCTGCGCCTCGGCCACGTCCTTGTCGGCGCGCGCCTGTTTCAGGCAAAGATCCTTGGAGTCGCCGCTGCGGGCGTCGCATTGCTTTTTGGCGGCGTCGTAGCGCGCGTCGATCTGGTCCTGGGACATGGTGGTGCCTTGCGCATGGACCGGCGCCAGCGCGGCGCCCAGCGCCAGGGCCAGGCCCAGGGCGGCGTTTCGGTAGTGCTTCATGATCGGTGAACTCCTGTCAGTGCGAAGAACGAGAACGGGCTGGCGCGCGTCCTTCCTACTTCTTGTCCAGCGCGTCGCGGACCTTGTCCTTGGCCTCGCCGACATTGCGCTGCACCTTGCCGACGGCCTTCTCGGCCTTGCCTTCGATTTCCGTCTGGCGGTTGCCGGTCAGCTTGCCGGCCGTTTCCTTGATCGCGCCCTTCACTTCCTTGGCGGCGCCTTTGATGCGGTCGTTGTCCATGGGGTTGCTCCTTGGGTTCCAGTTGCGGGGAAATCGCGCGCCGGGCGGCTTGCAGGCCGTGGCCGCGGACGAACCCAATATAGGAATGGCGGCGCGCGCGCGTAAGAAACGCACGCACCAGATCGACTGGTACTTTTCTACTTGTTTGATGGATGGCGCCCGAGCAGCCTGCCCGCGCCACGCCTACTTCCTCGCGCGCTTGCGCGGCGGTTTCTCGTAGCCCACGATGCCGCGCTGGCGCGCCCAGATGATGGCGGCGCTGCGCCGGTGCACGTCCAGCTTGCCGTACAGCGCCGCCACATGATTGCGCACCGTGTTGCGCGACAGGTGCAGCGTGGCCGCGATCTCGGCGTCGGTGTGGCCGTCGCAGATCAGGCCCAGGATCTCGCGCTCGCGCCGCGTCAGGTCGGCCAGCTCGCCCTGCGACTGCGGCGCGCCGGGCGCGCGGATCTGCGCCAGCTTCTCGATCACGGTGCGGCTGAACCAGGAGGTGTCCTGCATCACCGTCTCGATGGCCTCCATCAGCTCCAGTTCGTTGCGCTTGCGCTCGGTGATGTCCTGGATCGCGCCCAGCACGCAGGGCAGGTCCTGGATCTTCACCGGCGCGGCCGACAGCAGGCAGTCCAGCAGCGCGCCCTCGCGCGTGCGCAGCGCCATTTCCAGGCTGCGCACGCTGGCGCCCTGCTCCAGCGAGGCCATGGCGCGGTCGTAGGCGCGCGGATCGGTCCACAGCCGCGCCAGCGCGTCCTCGTCGCGCGACAGCGTCGCGGCGTCGTAGCCGGTGGTGGCGACGAAGGCGTCGTTGACCTCCAGCAGCTCGCCTTCCGCCGTGCTAAGCGTCATCGGCACCGGCGCCAGCCGGAACGCCGTGGCGAAGCGCTGTTCGCTGTGGCGCAGCGCCGTCTCGGCCTTGCGGCGCGGCTCCAGGTCGTTGAAGGTGAACAGCATGCAGGGCTGCTCGGCCACCTCGATGGGCTGGCCCGCCACCACCACCAGCTTGCTGCCGCCCTGCACCGCGATGCAGGACTCCGTCTGCGGAATCGTGCGGCCTTCGGCCAGCCGTTGCAGCGCATCCTCGCGCTGCGGCGTGTCGCCCAGCACGTCGAGTTCGCGCACGGTCTTGTCCAGCACGTCCTGGCGTGCGTAACCCGTCATTTCCAGGAAGCCCTGGTTGACCTTCACATAGCGCAGGTCCGCCAGCGAGCAGATCACCGCCGGCGCGGGATTGGCGTTGAAGGTGCGCTCGAATCGTTCTTCCGCGCTGTAGCGCTCGGTCACGTCCAGCAGGACCAGCACCATGCCTTCCACCGCGCCCTGCGCATCGTTCAGCACCAGGTTGCGCACCTGGTGCATGCGGCGGAAATCCGGATCGCGCCGGCTGCACACTTCCACCACCATGTCCTTGAAGGCCTCGCCCGCCAGCGCCCGATCCATCGGGTATTGCGCCGCGTCCAGCTTGCGGTTGTTGCGGTAGCGCAGCGTGTACGCCTTGCGATAGCCGGCCGCCGTGCCGCCCAGCCCCGCCAGGTCCGCCACGCCGTGCATGGCCAGCGCCGTGTCGTTGGCCCAGGCGATATGCCGGTTGTTGTCCAGCAGGATGATGCCCTCGATCAGGCCGTCGATGATCTCCAGCAGATGGCGGCGTTCCGTCGTGAACGCCGTGGCGGTCTTCTTCATCCTGTCTCCCTGATGCGCGAGGCGGGCCGCGCGGCGCGGCCCGGAGGTAGGAAGAAAGTACTAGATAAATTCGTCCCGCGAGCTCTGTGCGCGGTTACGAGCTGCTTCTATCGTGGTCCTGCGCTCGTTATGCGTGCCCCTCATCTGTATCGCCTTGCGCGAATTTTCAGGAGACCACCATGAACACGACTCATCCGCCCGGCGACGCGCCGGCCAAGCAAGCCCCCGGTCAGCAGCAGCAGCCAGGCAAACCCGGGCAGGACGACAATCAACCGGGCCGCGTGCCGCCGGAAGTGCCCGGCAAGCCTAACCAACCGGGGCAGCCCGGCGAGCCTGGCCAGCCGGGGCAACCGGGAGATCCCCGGCAACCGCACAACCCGGACCAGCCCCGCCGGCCTGGCGATCCGGGCAGGCCCGATGTGAACGCCCTGCACTGAGCATGGCGAGGCCATAAAGCAACGGGCCGTCCCGCAACGCGGCGACGGCCCGTTTGCAAGACGATGCCAGCGTTCAGTCGACCTGCGCGCCCGACTGCTTCACCGCCTCGCCCCACTTCTTCACTTCGCCGCTGATGAAGCTGCCGGTCGCCTCGGGCGTCATCGGCATCGGCTCGGCGCCGCGGTCGCGGAAGAACTTCTGCATCTCGGGCGTGCCCAGCACGCGGCCGATCTGCTGGCTCAGATAGTTCGTCACCTCCGGCGGCGTGCCGCGAGGCGCCTGCACCGCCGCCCAGCCGATCGCCTCGAAACCCGGATAGCCGGACTCGGCCACCGTCGGCACGTCGGGTAGCTGCGGCAGCCGCTTGGCCGTCGTCACCGCCAGCGCCACCGCCTTCTTGTTCTGCACATGTGGCAGGCCGGCGGTCACCGAGTCCACCATCAGCGGCACCTGGTGCCCCAGGAAATCCGCCTGCGCCGGGCCGCTGCCCTTGTACGGGATGTGGCGGATGTCGATCTGGGCCGCCGCCTTGAACATCTCGGCCGACAGGTGCTGCGTGCCGCCGATGCCCGCGCTGGCATAGGCCAGGTCGCCCGGCTTGGCGCGCGCCTGCTCCACCAGCTGCTTGAGCGAGTGGATGCCCGAGGCCGGCGTGGCCAGGAACATCAGCGGCACCGAGAACACGCCCGACACCGGCGCGAAATCGTCCGGCAGCTTGTAGTTCACGGTCTTGTACAGCGTCTGGTTCACCGCCGCCGCGCTGCCCGCGATCACGAGCGTGTAGCCGTCGGGCGCCGAGCGCGCCGCCTGCTCCATGCCGATATTGCTGCCGGCTCCGGCCCTGTTTTCAACCACCACCGGCTGCTTCACCGCCGCGCCCAGCTTTTCAGCCAGCGCGCGGGCGAAGATGTCGGTCGCCTGCCCCGGCGGGAACGGCACGATCAGGCGCAGGGGACGGTCGGGATACTCGGCATGCGCCGGGGCGCCGGCGGCCGCCAGCGCCAGGCCAGCCGCGAGGCTGGAAAGAATACGTTTCATGATTGGTCAGTAAAAAGCGATGAAGGTCTGCGCGCGGGGTAGCGCCTGTTGCATAAAATAGAGCGCCCGCGTCGCCGGCCTTTTTGAGGCGGCCTGGGGCGGATCGGCAGGGGGTGCGTCACGATAGCATCCCCCCGCCGGTGCTAAATTCGCGTTTTAGCGTTTCCCCGTCTTTCAACCCTGTACCCTCATTCCGCAGGAACCGCCATGGAATTCAGCCAGTTCAACGTCAACGCCCTCATGGAGATCACCGCCCGCCCGGACCTCGTGTTCGTGCGAGGCCAGGGATCCTGGCTGGAGGATCACGCGGGCAAGCGATACCTGGACTTCGTCCAGGGCTGGGCCGTCAACACCCTGGGCCACAGCGCTCCGGAAATGCAGAAGGCCCTGCTGGACCAGTCCAAGCTGCTGATGAACCCGTCGCCGGCGTTCTACAACCTGCCGTCCATCGAGCTCGCCTCGCGCCTGACCAGCGCGTCGGTCTTCGACCGCGTCTTCTTCGCCAACAGCGGCGGCGAAGCCAACGAAGGCGCCATCAAGCTGGCGCGCAAGTGGGGCCAGGTCAACAAGAAGGGCGCCTACAAGATCATCACCATGAACCACGGCTTCCATGGCCGCACGCTGGCGACCATGTCCGCGTCGGGCAAGCCGGGCTGGGACAAGATGTTCGCCCCGCAGGTCGAAGGCTTCCCCAAGGCCGAGATCAACGACCTGGAATCGGTGCGCAAGCTGATCGACGACCAGACCGTCGCCATCATGCTGGAGCCGGTGCAGGGCGAGGCCGGCGTCATCCCCGCCACCAAGGAATTCATGCAGGGCCTGCGCAAGCTGGCCGACGAGCACAAGCTGCTCTTCATCGTCGACGAAGTGCAGACCGGCATGGGCCGCACCGGCACGATGTTCGCCTACCAGCAATCGGACGTGGTGCCGGACATCATGACGCTGGCCAAGGGCATCGGCGGCGGCGTGCCGCTGGCCGCCCTGCTGGCGCGCCAGGAAGTGTGCGTGTTCTCGCATGGCGACCAGGGCGGTACGTATAACGGCAACCCGTTGATGGCGGCTGTTGGTGTCGCGGTGTTCGATGCGCTGGCCGCGCCGGGCTTCATGGAATCGGTCAATGCGCGTGCCAAGCAGCTGTCGGAAGGACTGCTGGCGCTGTCGGCGAAGTACGGCATGCAGGGTGAGCGCGGCATGGGTCTACTGCGCGCGCTGGTGATGGATCGGGATGATGGTCCGGCGATTGTCGAGGCTGCGCGCAAGTTGTCGCCGAATGGCTTGCTGTTGAATGCGCCGCGTGGGAATCTGCTGCGCTTCATGCCGGCGTTGAATGTGACGGCTGAGGAGATCGATACGATGCTGGCGCAGCTGGATGGGTTGATTGCGCAGGTGCGTAAGTAAGGCGCTGCTGCGTTGATTTTTGAGTAGTACGGGCAAGGGCCGCGATGAATTCGCGGCCCTTGTTTTTGGGTGACTGGATTCTGTTCCTGAACGCGGCTGCGTGTCGGACGTGAACCGAATGAATGGGTGAGAGAAACCGGCAAGAAAAGCGGCAACTTTCCATGCACTGTCCGGCGCTTTGGTGTTAACTGCTATGGCATGGCAAGGAAGGTAGCCAACAACAAGGCTGGCCCTTGCCGGCTGCGCGATATGACGAAAATGAACGTTACTGCGGTCGCCCCGCCTCGATCCATTCCTGCACCTGCTCCATCGCCAATCGATACCGCGCGCAGTTATACAGATCCAGCACCCGCAACTCTTCCGCCAACATCGGACGAAACACGCGCGCATCGTCTTCAGACAAGGCCAGCGCCGCCACCGCCGTATCGGCAGTCTGCCGTGCACGCACCACCCGGCTGATCGCTTGGTTCAGCTTCTCTCGAAACCGCAGCCGCACGGGATCCGGCACGCCCGCCGCATCGAGCTGAACGGTGTATTTACGAATTGAGCGCCGATAAGACCAGGTGAACAGATCCACCGCGAGCGCGACATCGCCGCGCTCGTAGACGCCCATCATGGCGTAGGCGTAGTCCTGCGCCTCCACGTCCAGGAAGGACAGCGGCGCGCAGTTGTAGAGCATCAGCGGAATGTTGGCCGACAAGCGGCTGGTGCGCTTGTTGCCGTCCTCGAAGGGTTGCAGGTAAGCAAGGTTCACCCAGAGAAAGAACGCCGCTTCCACGGGATTCTTGATCAGCCGTGCCTTATCCACGATGCGATCGAGCATTTCCTGCAGCAGCGCGGGCGCCTGGATAGGGATGTAGGTTGTGTCGCGGATGTTGACCACGGTACGGCGGACATGACCCAGACCGTCGGTGTGAGCCAACAGATGCTCCATCAGGAGCGTGTGCAGATTGCCAATGACAGCAGACGTCAGGCCGTGCAGGGGCACGGCATCGACCATGAACTCGATGGCGGCCTTGTGATTGAGCAGCATGATCGCGTCCAGGTCATTGTCTGCCGTGCCGCGCTTGAAGAGCTCTTGCGTGGCCAACAGCGAATACCGGTTGCCTTCCAACCGTGAGGATGACCAGGATAGGTCAAGCAACAGCGGTTCCAGCACGCGGCGCGCATACGTGCCGGCAGGTTGCTGGCCCTGCATGCGCCCTTCGTCGGCCAAGGCCTGAGCCAGAGCGGGTGGCAACAGGGAACTCTGGTTCGGAACGTAATCGTCCACGAAGCTGCGCTGATAGCCTACCGGCGTGCGCGATGCCAGCGGTTGCCGGAGATGGGCCAGCAATGCCAATCCCTGCTCTGACCAGAGCATCCTGTTGGCCATGGGCGCCGGTTCAGCCAGCCGAGTCGCGTTGTCGGGCGCCGGGAATGCCCAGATAGCCGCCGGGTCCGCGATCTTGTAGCGAGTGGCTCGGCCGCGCCCCTCGCGTATCACCATGCCGGCTTTGAGCAGGGCGTCCAGTTGACGCTTCACGGTGGACCAGCTGGTGTCGATGTCGACGGCCAGCTCGCTGGAACTCAGCCACGGACGCGCTTCCCATTGGCGGGCGCGGAGTATCTGGAGTATGTCTTCGCGAACGGTCATGATGTGATCAAGCCAAGTCGAATCAGCTCAATTTAGCAGTAATCAGCTCAAGAAAAAGCCATTTATGAGCTTTAATGAGCTGAATTGGTCTGATTTTGAGCTGCTCCTTGACCCGATCCTTCACGGAGGCGAGCCTCTCTGCTTTCGTCTTTGGTGTTCCTGCATAAACTCCCCCACATGCTACGAATCGAAAACCTCAGCAAACGCTACGGCGACTACCTCGTCTTCCAGGGCCTGACCCATACCTTCACGCCCGGCTGCGTGGCGCTATGCGAAGAAGACAGCACCGGCAAATCCAGCCTGCTGAACATCATCGCGGGCGTGATCACGCCGGATAGCGGGGATGTGTGGATCGACGGTCACTCGATGCTCCATGCGCCGACGCAGGCCAAGGCGCGTCTCGCTTATGTGCCGGACAACTGCCTGCTGTTTCCCGAGATGACGGGGCGCGGCTTGCTGGAGGAGGTGGCGGCGGACAAGAACGTGGCGCTGGATCAGGCCACGTTGGAGCTGGCCTATGACCTGGGGCTGGAGCCGCATCTGGATAAGCGCTTCGAGCAGATGTCGACGGGGACTCGGCGGAAGGTGTTTGTGACGGCGGCGGCGCTGGGGGATCCGGCGGTGGTGATTGCGGATGGGCCCAGCAATGGTTTCGATGCGCGGGGTCGCGCGGTGTTGGCCGAGCTATTCATGGCGTGGGGCAAGGATCGCGTCGTGTTGTTTGCCAGCCATGACCCAGAGCTGGTGCGGGCATGCAAGGCAAGCACCGTCGATGTTGCAGCGCTGCGTTAGCCGATTCGCCCAAGCGGATGCGCCCTGAGAAAACCGCGCGGCACCAGGTGAAAACTCGGAGCCGAAGACTGGAGCTAGACCTGCTGGCGCGGGTCGGCCTCCATAAGGAAATACGGGCCTTCCGGACCGTCGGCTTCACTACGTACTCGCCACCCCTGAGACTGATAGAACTGCTTGGCGCGCTCATTGGCCTTGAGGCATTTCAGTGTCGGTGTGCCGGAAAAGTACTTGTCGCAGCCCGCCAACAGCATCGTTCCTACACCGAGTCCCTGATACCGAGGGTGAACAAATAGGTTGTGCAAGAAGCTGTCATCCTGCCATACAGACGCAAAGCCGATGGGATGGTACGAATGCTCTGCCACCAGAATCCTCTCACCTGCGGTGCTCACATCAAAGTCTTCAAGCTTATGGATGCCAATGGCAGCCCACGAGAAAGCGGCGTCGCGGGACACAACAAATAGCTGACGCAGAGCTTCCCGGTCGGTTTCTACAAAATCTCGCACGATGACCTGCATGTTGTTGCCTTATTGCTAATCACAAAGACGGAAAACGCTGGCTGGCGTAGGTCCGCACGGACAGCCGTCGTTGATGGAGGCCAGGAAGCCGGTACAACGTACAGCGCGCCGATATCGATTCAATAGCCGAGTGGCAGGAGCCGGCCTGCCTCTGAGGGTTCCGTGAACAGCAAGCCCACACTCAACGCGGCTTCCAATTCACCCCATCCCTGGAGCGATACTCCGGCGTCCCCGTGCAACACCCTCCCGCTCCAAACGCCTGCCTTCCAATAAACGCGGTCACCACGCCCTTGCTCTCGGTCAGCGATTGCTGAACGCAGACGGTCGGCAGCAGAGACGAGTCGCCTTCCAGCACCAGCGTCCACTTCACGTTCTCGCCCGCGCCCGGTTCGACCTTGTACACCTTGCATTTATGCATCAGCAGATGCACGGGCTGCCCCGCCAGCGTGCCCTTGAACTGCAACTCAGGCGGCGTGTCGCGCGTGGCGATGGTCTCGGCGTTGAGTTTCGATCCCGGCGGCGCGGGGTCCAGCGACGAGTCGTCGCAGCCGGCCAGCGCGATTGCGGCGCCCAAGCTGACGAGGTAAAGACAAGTCCGGCGCATCATGCCCCATGAACTCCTGTCAGGCCACGCCCGCGAAGCGTTGTTCGAGGTAGGCGATGATGTCATTGGACTCGTACATCCAGCGCGTGCCTTGCGCGTCGTCGATGCGCAGACACGGCACCTTCACCTTGCCGCCGCCTGCCAGCAGCCGCGCGCGCGCTTCGGGATCGCGCTTGGCGTCGTGCAGCGTGATGGGCACGTTCAGCCTGCGCATGGCGCGCCGCGTCTTGACGCAGAACGGGCAGGCGTGGAATTGATACAGCGACAGCTGGGCCGCTTCGGCGTTGACCTTGGCCTGGCCTTGCGCCGAGCGCTGTTGCGGGCGCGGCCGGGTCAGGGCGTCGCCCAGCAGGATGATTTGAGCCAGGCCGGCATGTATGGCTTTGACTAGCATGGAAAGGGACTCGATCGGGGAGACAGGGGATCAGTCTACTCTGTGCGGCGCTTGCCAATATTGCAGCTGTCGTCCGTCATCCTGTGTCATGTCACGTGCAGGACTCGAAGCTGGCGCGCGACGTTCAGTCTTCCACGAACCCCAGCTTGCGCAGCTCGGCAATCGCGCCCTGCTCTTGCTCGCGCCGCGCTTTCGGCGCGCCCAGCGAGGCGGCCAGCAGCATGGACTGCGTGTCCGATTCATCGAAACCGCGCAGCACGCTGTCCGTCACGGGAAACGCCTGTGCGAAGCCCTGGTCCAGCACCTGCTGCCCGCGATACCGGCCCTGCTTGTCCAGAATGACCTGCGTCTGCGGATCGCGCCGGATCAGATGCAGCGGCACGCCCTCGCAACGCAGCCCCAGCAGCTTGGCCTCGCTGATGTCCAGCGCCCAGTCGGTCTCGGCATAGAACGCGGCGCGCGCCTGCGCGAATTGATCGAGGATGGCGGCGTCCGTGCAAAAGGCCTCAGGCACGAGGTTGAGATTGATCTTGCCGATCTTGCCGCGCAGCGTGACCCGGCGAAAGAACGAGGCCCACACCAGCAGGATGGGGTTGGTGGACAGGTCTTCGACCAGCACGTCCTCGAAGACGCAAGGCTTGATCATCGAGTTGATGGCGCTGCACTGGCTCAGGCGCAGGTTGCGCACGCGTGACATGCGCTTGGGATGCTTCACCATCGACAGCGCGCCGTTGTCGAAGGTGCAATCGCGCAGGTGCAGGTCGTGAAAGTGCGAACCGCCCTTGTCGTAGCTCATCAGGAAGGTCTGGCCTTCGATGGTCTCCATGCGTGTCTCCGGCGGGCTTGCGGTGCGCGCGGGCCAGGGGCGGTCAGCGCAGCAGCGCCAGGGCGTCCGCCAGCGACAGCACCGTGGAGCGCGATTCGAAGGCGGTGGCGAACAGGTGTTCATGTACCACCGCGTCCGGGTCGTAGCAGCAGTCCTTGACGCTATACAGCCGGTAGTCCGCGTCGCTGGCGTGCGCGATGGTGGACAGCATGACGCCGGTGGACGCGACGCCGACCAGGATCAGCGTGTCGATGCCTTGCGCCGACAGCCGCACTTGCAGATCGGTGCCGTAGAACACGCTGGCGCGGTGGGCGATGATCAGCGGTTCGTCGTCGCGCTGCCCCAGCTCGGGCGAGATGCGGTCGTGCACGAACAGGCCCAGCTGCTTGATGCCCTGCCCGTTCTTGTTCAAGGGGCTGACTTCCGGGTAGCCGGGGCTGAAATGGATCTTGGCGAAGTAGACCGCCACGCCCGCGTGCCGCGCGGCGTCGCACAGCTGTCGGGTATTGGAGAGCAAGGCGGAGGCGACCGACGGGAACAGTTCCATGATGTCGGTCTGGTAATGCATGACCAGCAAGGCGGTACGTGATGGATCGAAAACCGGGGTCTGGGGGCTCATGCTCCGCTCCGCGACAGGAAGGACGGCCGACTGTAGCACGGCGTTTTGACGGGGTGGATGCAATGACGGGATGGGCATCGCGGGTGATGCCCATCCCGTCTTGCGTGTCGGCCGGCGCGGTACTGAACGGCCGCGCCGGCGATGCCGCTTACTGGCTGGCGTACTTCTTGCCGGCCGCGTCGTAGTGGTAGGTGACAGTGTCGGCCGCGCCGAGCTGGCGGGTCTTGCCCGGCCCGGTGATGGTGGTTCCGCTGACCTTGATGCTGATGCGGGGCATGTCGCTGCCGCCGTGCGCGGCGAAGCTCAGTTCACCCTGGCTGCTGACGCAGGGCATGACGTCGCCGTCGGCGCAGGCCGCGCTGTTGTCGCTGCCGGTGTTGACGCTGCCCACGTAGGTCCAGACCTTGTCCTTGACCTCGTCACGCGGTCCGGGGTTGAAGACGAACAGCGCGTAGCCGGTGAAGCTGGTGCCGTTGTCGAAGCCGTCGGTGGGCACGGCCAGCACCAGCTTGCCGGCCGGCGTGCGATATTCGACGGGCTTGCGCTTGGGGTCGACGAACTCGGGCTTTTCGTAGGCGCCGAAGTTGCCGATGGTGTTTGTCATGCCGCGGAACTGCCAGGGCTTGTCGGGCGTGGAGCCGGTCAGCGTGTAGGTGGCTTCGGCCAGATTGACCTGGGTGTCGGGGCCGGCGTCGTCCTCGCCGGGCTTGCCGTAGCGCTCGCGGGTGTCCCAGGTGAAGCCGGTGAAGTAGCGCGTGCCGTTCAGCTCGAAGGCGTGGCCGTACCAATAGGTGGCGACGCTGCCATTGGCGACTTCATACGAATCCTTGCCCTGGCCGTCGACCTGGTAGATCGATTGCATCACGGTGCGCACGTCGGGCGGCGCGACGGCGGTGGCGGTGGCCTGCTGCTTGGCGTCGCTGGCGGGTTTCAGCGCCTGCGCGGCCGGGCTGAAGGCGGCGGCCAGGGCCGACGCGGCCAGGCCCGCCATCGTGGTGCGCAACAGCGCGGCGCGGGGGGTGAGGCGGGCTTTCCGTATGGTTTTCATGGATGGAAGATCTGCTCTTGGGCCTGCGTTGAGAGGCACGCGGCGGGCGGGTTCATGACGCCGGTGTTGGCTCCGCCACGGCATGCCGCGATATGCGACGCCATCTTAATGAGCCGTCGCGCTTCGCGTCGGACAACCATTTGCCAATTGTGTCCGTCTGCAATGGGGACAGCGGCCAGTTATAGCGCGTTGGCGCGCCGGCGTCCTGGCGCTAGCGGTCGGTCTGGTCTGCGACCACCCGCGCCACCGCCTCCAGCGCTCGCTGTAGCGCGTCCAGGCCGACCGATCCCAGCGCCAGCCGGATCGCGTGCGGCACGTGCGGCGTGGCGGCGAAGGGATGGGCGGTGGAGACGGAGATGCGTTCGCGCATCAGGGCCATGGCGATTGTGTCGGCGCGCACTTCCTGCGCCAGCGGCAACCAGGTGAAGTACGAGGCCGGATGGCTGACGGGGCGCAGGTGGCCCAGGATCTCGGCGGCGATCTGTTGGCGCTGGCGGGCGTCACGGCGTTTCTCGGCTTCCAGGCGGGCGACGGTGCCGTCTTCGATCCAGCCGCAGACGATGGCGGTCATGGTGGCGGGCGTGTTCCAGGTGGTGGCGCGGATGGCGCGTTCCAGCCGGGGGATCCATGCGCGCGGGGCGTGCAGCGTGCCGACGCGCAGGCCGGTGGCCACGCTCTTGGACAGGCTGGTCACGTGGACGGTGGCTTCGGGGGCCAGCGCCGCCAGCGCGGGCGGGGCCTTGTCGGCCAGGAAGGCGTAGGCGCCGTCTTCGATCAGTGTCAGTCCGTGTTGGCGGACGATGGCGGCCAGCGCCGCGCGCCAGGCCGGGCCGGCAACCCAGCCCAGCGGGTTGTGCAGCGTGGGCATGGTGTAGACCCCGCGCACGCGCCGCCGGCGACATAGCTCGGCCAGCGCGTCCAGGTCCATGCCGCCGCCGTCGTTGGCCGCGGCGTCCGCGGCGGGAGCCGCTGCCGGAACGGCCGCCAGCTCCAGTCGAGCGCATTCGGCGGCGAGCTTGAAGCCAGGGTAGGTCAGGGCGTCCACGGCGATCACGTCGCCGGGTTCGAACAGGGCCATGGCGGCCAGCGTCAATCCGTGCTGCGCGCCGCTGACCAGCAGCGTCGAGTCGGCGTCGGCGTCGAAGCCGCGGCGGGCCAGGTGCGTGGCGGCTGTGGCCCGTTCCGCGTCGCTGCCGCCGTGCGGGCGGTAGCGCAGCAGCGCCCCGGGATCGCCGTGTTCGGCCAGCCGGCGCAGCGCGGCGCGGTATAGCTCGGCCTGGCCGGGCAGCGTCGGCGAGTTGAAGGCCAGTTCGGCGGTATCGTCGTTCCAGGCGCGCAGGTCGATGCCGTGGCCGCGCGGCAGGGCTTCCTTGACGAAGGTGCCCCGGCCCGATTCGCCGCTGACCAGCCCCATGGCTTGCAGCTCGGCATAGACGCGCGTGGCGGTGGCCAGCGCCAGCCCTTCGCGCGCCGCCAGGTCGCGGTGCGTGGGCAGCCGCGTGCCGGGGCGCAGGCGCCCGGCGCGGATGTCGGACGCCAACTGGTCCACCAGTTGCTTGTAGCGGGACGTGGGTATGGGCAAGCGTATCCAGGACGATTATTTGGATGCGCTGATTATCCGGTCTAGGATGGCGCCGCACAACGCTGCCGCGCCACAGTCCACGGCGCCAGGATGCCGCAAAGCCGCATCGACAACGCAGCAACGTTGCACGTCGTCGCGTTTCCACTTGTCCATTTTCGTCGCCATACACCATGAGTCTCGATGTCCAGGTCGTCGCAGTCGCTCTACTCGCCGTGGGCGTGATCGGTTTCATGAAGGGGGCGTTCGGGGGCGGCTTCGCGATCATCGGCATTCCGCTGCTGGCGCTGGTGATGGATCCGATTGCCGCGGGAAGCCTGCTGGCGCCGCTGTTCGTGGCCATGGACGTATTCGCCCTGCGCTACTGGCGGCCACGCACCTGGTCGCGGCCGGACCTGCTCTGGCTGCTGCCAGGGCTGTTGGCGGGTGTGTTCGCGGGATATTTCGTGTTGCGGCACGTGAATCGTCATGCCGTGGAAATCCTGATGGCGCTGACGACCCTGCTGTTCGCCTGGTTGTGGTGGCGCGGCGGCGCCACGGTGGTCGCGCGGCCGCGTTCCAACGGCAAGGCGCTGCTGGCCGGCGGCGCGTCGGGCATCACCACGATGGTGGCGCATTCCGGCGGGCCGCCGCTGGCCATGTACCTGCTGCCGCTGGGGCTGTCCAAGGAGGTCTACGGCGGCACCACCAGCATGTTCTTCACCATCGGCAATCTGCTGAAGGCGGGGCCGTGGCTGGCGGTGGGCGAGCTGTCGCGCGGCTACTGGAGCCTGGTGGCGCTGTGCGTGCCGGCGGCTTTCGTCGGGGTATGGGCGGGATGGCGGCTGCATCACAGGCTGAACCAGGCGCAGATGTACCGGCTGTGCTACGGGCTGCTGGTGGTGACGGCGACGAAGCTGCTGTGGGATGGCGTGACGGGTCTCGTCATGCCCTCGCCTTAGAATGGCGGCTTCGCACTCGAAAGCCGCCGCGGGATGGAGCGTGCGCGGCCCGCTTCTGCTTGCCTGGCCTGGTTTGCCCGCGGCGGTTGAGTGATTCGCGCAGCGCCCGGTCCGGCAGCGTGAGGCCGCGACGGCATTGCGCTTCATCCCGAAGGATTCGCTGGACATGCCTACCCCATTCCCCGCAAGCCTGGACGCCCTGCGCCAGTCGCTCGCCGAGACCGAGCTGCCCGAGACCGTCGTCGCGCACCTGGTCGCGCAAGCGCGTCCGGCCCTGGTGCTGGCCACCTCCGCCGCCGACGAGGCCGCGATTCCCCTGGGCGCGACCAAGATCGGCGGCAGCCCTGATCTGCCGCCGGGCATGGCCTGGCCGACGCGGCCTGCCTATCCGGATGCGGCGCAGCGCGCGCAGGGGCATCGCCAGAATGCCGACCGCACGCTGGCGGATTCGAAGAAGAAGGGTTCGTGGATGACGCCCGCCCAGGGCAAGCTGTTCAGCGAGGAATACCGGCGGCGCGCGGACGCGGTGGAAACGGCGTTCCCGCTGTCTTTCCTGGGCCAGTTCAATCTGGCTGATCTGTCGACGCATGCGGGCTTCGACGCCGCGCTGCCGAACGAAGGCCGGCTGCTGGTGTTCTACGACTTCCTGGAACAGGCCGAGAGCTTCTCGCCCGCCGCCTCGGTGGGCTGGCGCGTGTTGTGGGACGCGACGCCGGCGGCCGCGCTGGTGCGCGCGCCGGTGCCGGAAGCGCTGTCGTCGATCTCCGATGAGGAATGGACCTGCGTGTTCCGCGCGGCGCCGGCCTCGGCCCAGACCGTCTACACGCCGATCCAGACCGACGACGCGTCCTGGGACGCCTTCGATCTGGACGACGAGGAAAGCTGCGACGCTTACGAAGACTGGCTGGAACAGTTCGGCACGCCGGACAGTGAAGACCGCGACAACCACCAGCTGGGCGGCTTTCCGCAGACGATACAGAGCGGCATGCAGGAAACCTGCCAGCTGGTCGCGAACGGCCTGTATTGCGGCACCAGCGAGGTCTGGCAGACCGAGCAGGCGCGCAAGCTGATGGCGTCCGCGCATGAGTGGCGATTGGTGCTGCAGATTGGCGCGGATCCGAATGCAGGCATTCCGCAGCCGGGCGCCTACTACGTGACGATGCGCGAAGAGGATATCGCCGCGCGCCGGTTTGATCGGGCGCGGTTGACGTATCAGTGTGATTAGGTTGTTGCCCCAGTCCAGGTGCGCGTTGCGCGGCTGTAGCCATTGGCCGGGCGCGCGTTCGTGCGCGCTGGCCGGTCCCGTAATCCGGCAGGGGCCAGCGATTATCAGACGATGCGCCATGCGTCGCGGGTTGATGCTCCTACGCTGCCTACGTATATTCAACGTCGACCAAAGCGCATGCGCTCAGGCGCTGCTGCATGCCGAACTGGAGGCCAGACGATGAAGAAGCGCAACCTGTACACGGAAATCGCCGAAGGCTTCGACGCGATGTCGAACGCGCGCGCGGGCAAGCACACGCTGCGCACGCACGAGGTGGAGCTCAAGCCCGCGCCAAGCCGAAAGCCCAGGCCGCGCTGCTGATCCGCCTGGTCGAGAAATTCCCCGACACGGTCGAGCGGCTGGCGGCAGTGTGACCCGTCGCTGATCGCCGGATTTTCCCCGGCCCGAACACGCGCGGTTCAACGGCCAAGGCCAGCCCGCGAGCCTGCGGGCGTCGGCAAATTCCCCCCTCTTTTCCCACCGGCTCGCGGTCACTCCGCCATCCGCCCACTTCACACGCCCTAATGCCAACTATTAGATTTGCTTAAACAAGCCGATATTTTTGACCACAAAGATAGGCATTCTTAGCATTTCTCATAGGAGACACCATGGGCGCGCTGAAAAACGATTCCGGACTCGATATCCGCATGCTGCGTATTTTCGCGGCGGTGGCCGGTGCCGACAGCCTGTCGGCGGCGGCCGAGGCGCTGGGCGTGACGCAGTCGGCGGTGTCGCAGACGATTTCGCAGATCGAGACCACGCTGGGCATGCGCGTGCTGGACCGTTCACGCCGACCGTACCGGCTGACGCCGGCGGGCGTGACGTTGCAGCGGCAGTCGCGGCAGATCGTCGATGACGTGGACCGGTTGATCGCGCAGGTGCGCGAGGCCGACCTGATGAACCGGCCGGCGATCCGCATCGGCATGATCGATTCCTTCGCGGCCACGACGGGGCCGGCCATCGTCAAGCGGCTGACGCAGAGCGCGAGCCAGGTGCTGGTGTGGTCGGGGCTGGCCTACGGCCATGCGCAGGCGCTGCTGAACAGGCAGGTGGACATCATCGTCACCACGGACGCGCTGGAGGATGTGGATGGACTGGCGCGCCGCGCGATCCTGAACGAGCCTTTCGTGCTGGTGGCGCCGACAGCGCGCGCGGACGAATTCGCGCGCATGGATTTGCGGCAGCTGGCGCAGACGGCGCCGTTCATCCGTTTCAGCCGCCGCTCGCATTTCGGCGCCATGATCGAGCGCCATATGCGCCGCGCCAACGTGACCGCGCCGCCGTTCCTGGAGATCGATACCAGCGACGTTGTGATGGCGATGATCGCGGCCAACCTGGGCTGGGCGCTGACCACGCCGCTGTGCCTGTTGCAGGGGCGTTCGTGGCTGGACCAGGTGGCGGTGCTGCCGCTGCCGGGACCGGGCCTGGCGCGCACGCTGCACCAGGTGTCGCGGCAGGGCGAGTTCGAGGAGATGGCGGACGCGTTCTGGCAGTACAGCCGGACCGCGCTGGAGACGGAGATCTTTCCGCAGATCAACGCGCGGCTGCCGTGGCTGGGACGGCGGATGCGCCTGTATTGAAAGGCAGGACCCACCCCTGAAGCGTTGTGCGCCGCCGATCTGGGCGGCCCCCTCAAGAGGGCATCGCTGCTGACTGAAAAAGCCGGCTCCGCGCGATCCCGATGACGCGCGTATCGCGGTGGGTGAAATCGGTGAATCAAGGCGGTCCCCGCGTCGCGCGCCTGAGGTGCGCACGCTGCCCCCGCGGGACCGTCGTCAGCCTTGGGGCGGCCAGACCATAACAACGCAAAGGGAGAAGGACATGCAGGAGACAAGACGGAGATTCATCCAGGGCGTGGCGCTGGGGGCGGCGGCGCTGTCGCTGCCGCTGACCGGCCGCGCCTGGGCGGCGGGCGCGCAGGCCGTGCGCTACGGCGGCTCGGCCTGGCTGGGCCATTACCCGGCCTGGCTGGCCATCCAGGCCGGCTATTTCAAGGCCGAGGGGCTGGACGTGGGCTGGGAATCGTTCGGCACCACGTCGGCGCGCGTCAGCGCCCTGCTGTCGGGCAATATCGACATGGCGGTCACGGCCGCGCCGGCGGCGCTGGCGGTGATGGCGCGCGGGTCGAAGCACTTCGCCATCATCGGCGTGCCGGAGAATTTCGGCCGCGTGGAAGGGCTGATCGTGCGCGATGGCGTCAAGACTTTGGCTGATTTGAAGGGCAAGAAGGTCGGCGTGACCTTCGCGTCCAGCGCGCATCTGCTGGTGCTGAACCTGCTGGATCAGGCCGGGTTGAAGGCGGACAAGGACGTGACCGTGCTGAACGTGCCCGCGCCGGAAATGCCGGCCGCGTTCCAGTCCGGCCAGATCGATGCGGCGGCGGCCTGGACGCCGCAGTTCAACGCCATCAGCGCCATGCCGGGCGCGCGCGTGCTGGCGGATGACACGCAGTTCTCGCTCTACCGCGACTACGGCGTGACGCCGGGACCGGACGTGCTGGTGGCGCGCCGCGCCTTCCTGGAGAAAAACCCGGACGCGGTGAAGCGTTTCTTGAAGGCGTATTTCCGCGCCAATGAGCAGCTGCGCGCGCAGCCGGACAGCGCCGTGACCGCGCTGGTGGAGCTGACCAAGCTGGCGCCGGCGGATCAGCTGGCGATGGTGAAGGGCGCCGACTGGTACGGCGCGGCGGACCAGCGCGGTTTGCTGGATCCGGGCGGCAAGTACATCGACGGCCTGCAGAAGCTGGCCGAGATGATGGTGCGCTACGGCCAGATCGACAAGGCGCCGCCGGTGCGCGAGTGGATCGACCCGGCCTATCTGTAGGACGCGCGGCGCCGGCCTGGCGCCGCGTTGTTCGCGCACCTGAACCTTCAACGCCTGGAATGAATTGAATGATGAACGCCCCGACTCGCAAGCGGCGTCCCGACCTGATGCTGATCAGCAGCGTGTCCGTGATCGCGCTGCTGCTGTTCTGGGAGGCCGCGTGCCGCCTGCAATGGGTGGACCCGCTGTTCCTGCCTCCGCCCTCTTCCGTCTACGCCCGCATGGCGGGCATGTGGGAACAGGGTTCCCTGATGTCCCACATCCTGGCGTCCGCGCGCCGCGTGATGGTGGGGTTCGCCGCCGCCACCGCGCTGGCGATCCCGCTGGGCATTTTCCTGGGCACGTCGCGGCGCGCCCGCGCGGCCTTCGATCCGATCCTGTCCTTCCTGCGGCCGCTGCCGTCGATGAGCTGGATTCCGCTGTCGCTGCTGTGGTTCGGCATCACCGAGACGCAGAAGTACAGCATCGTCTTCATGGGCACCTTCGCGCCCGCGCTGCTGTACGTGATCGAGGCCACGCGCAATATCGATCCGCTGCTGATCCGCGCCGCGCGCAACCTGGGCGCGAGCGGGCCGCAGGTGATGCGCCTGGTGATCCTGCCGGCCAGCCTGCCGCAGATCTTCAGCGGCTTCAAGGTGATCCTGGGGCTGTCCTGGACCTGCGTGATCTCCGCCGAGCTGGTGGCGGCGAAGGAAGGGCTGGGCTTTCTGATCATGAACGGCAAGGAATTCTTCCAGACCGACACGGTGGTGCTGGGCATGGCGCTCATCAGCGTCACGGTGCTGATCACCGACGTGGTGTTCCGCGTCATCGAAAACAGGGTGCTGGCATGGTCGCGGTGAATACGAAGGCGGATACGATGGCGAACGACACGATGATCTCGCTCGAAGGCATCTCCAAGTCCTTCGGCTCCTTCCATGCGCTGCAAGGCGTGGATCTGGAGGTCAAGCGCGGCGAGTTCCTGGTGGTGCTGGGCGCCTCGGGCTGCGGCAAGTCCACGCTGCTGAACCTGATCACCGGCTTCGAGCAGCCAAGCGCCGGCCGCATCGTGGTCAATGGCCGCGAGGTGCGCGACGTGGATCCGCATTGCGGCATGGTGTTCCAGCAGTACGCGCTGTTTCCCTGGCTGACGGTGGCCGAGAACGTGGCCTTCGGCCTGAAGCTCAAGGGCGTGCCGGCCGCCGAGCGCCGCGCCACCGCGCAGCAGTTCATCGAGATGGTGGGCCTGAAGGGCTTCGAGGACGCCTATCCCAAGGCGCTGTCCGGCGGCATGCGCCAGCGCGTGTCCATCGCGCGGGTGCTGGCCAACGATCCCGACGTGATACTGCTGGACGAGCCCTTCGCGGCGCTGGACGCGATGACGCGGCAGGTGCTGCAGGAAGAGCTGACGCGCATCTACGAGCGCAGCGGCAAGACCATTATCTTCATCACGCACTCCATCGACGAGGCGCTGCTGTTGTCCAACCGCATGGTCATCATGAGCGCGCGGCCGGGCCGCGTGGCTTGCGATATTCCCAACGACCTGCCCTTTCCGCGCAATGCCGACGTGCAGCTGTCGCCGCGCTACATCGAGCTGAAGTCGCAGATCTGGGGCATCGTGCAGAACGAAGTCATGCGCAGCCTGCAGGCGCGCGCCGACCAATGAGACGCGCGGCGGCGCGCCGGCGAACGCTATTCCAACCGCAACACTGAACCCATCATCATGTCTCACCCCTCAGGGCAATCGCGGACTTTTCCCCACTACCAAAGCGGCTCGGGCTGGAACGCCATGCTGCCGGCGCGCGCGCCGCGCGTGGCCGCGCCGCCGCAGTCGCGCTTCAAGCATGTGGTCATCGGCGCCGGCTACACCGGCCTGGCGGCCGCGCGCCGGCTGGCTGAATTGCAGCCGCAGGAACCCATCCTGGTGCTGGACGCCAGCAGCGCCGGCGAAGGCTCGGCCGGACGCAACTCGGGCTTCCTGATCAACCTGCCCCACAACACGCGCATGAGCGGGCATCACAGCCCGCTGCAGATCGCGCGCAAGCAGATCGCCATGTACCAGGCCGGGCTGGACTGGCTGGCGCAGCTGTCGCAACAGGGCGGCTTCGATTGCGGCTGGGACCTGGCTGGCAAGTACCACGCCGCCGCCACCGAGGGGGGCAGCCGGAACCTGCGCGCGTCGCTGGCGCAGTATCGCGACTGGGGTGTGGCGTACACCGAGCTGGACCGCGACGCGATGCGCGAGCAGCTGGGCACGGACTACTACCAGTTCGGCTACCACTCGATGAACAACGTCTTCGTGCAGCCCGCCGCGCTGATTCGCGGACTGGCCGACACGCTGCCGGACAACGTCTGGCTGATGGAGAACAATCCGGTCGAATCGGTGGATGGCGGCGGTCCCTACATCGTGCGCACGCGCAATGGCCCGTTCAGCGCCGACAACGTGATCCTGGCCAACAATGCCTTCGCGCGGCGGCTGGGTTTCCTGCGCAGCCGGCTGGTCACCATCTACACCTACGCGGGCGTGACGCCGGTGCTGGACGCGGCGCAGCAGGCGCTGCTGGGCCAGCGCGACCAGTGGGGCGTCATTCCCGCCAACCGCCTGGGCACCACGCTGCGCCGCATCCGTGGCGGTAGGTTCATGGTGCGCAGCGCCTATTCCTACGAGGCCGAGCAACCGCTGGAGCGCATGGCCGGACAGTTGCGCGCGTCGTTCCAGCGCCGCTATCCGCAACTAGCCGCGCATGATTTCGAGTACGTGTGGAGCGGTTCCACCGCCCTGACCGGCAACGGCGCATCCTTCGTCGGCGAGGTCCGGCCCGGGCTTTACGCCGCCGTTGGCTGCAATGGCGCGGGCGTCATCAAGGGCACGATCCACGGCCGCCTGCTGGCCGAGCGCATCGCCGGCCAGCGCAGCGCCATGCTGGATGACCTGGAAGCCCTGGAGAAACCGAACTGGCTGCCGCCCGATCCGCTGCGGCGCATCGGGGTGCTGACGGCGATTGCCTGTCAGGTGAGGAAGGCGGGGTTGGAGAAGTAGAGGGGCAACGGGGTCAATCGGCCGGTCGATTCAGGAAGTCGGCTGGCTTCAGAATTTCGATTCCATGGAACGGATGCAGCTCAAGCAGATCGTTGTCCCCTGTCAGGATCATCCGTGCGTCGCCGTTCAGGGCGATATCCAGGAATTTGTCGTCCTTGGGGTCTCGGCACGCCGTGATGCGTTGCGTGATGGGAATGACGCGCACAATGCCCCCCAGCAGGCGGATGAATTGTTGTCGGTCGGCGAGAGAAACGTAGCGGTCGAACTTGGGCCGTGCGAGCACGTCGACCAATTCCGTCAGCGTGTCTTCCGACATGAGGGGAAGACCCCAGGCCAGGCCGTGATCCACGGCTTTGGCGGCTTGGCCGCCGGGCATGAGCAAACGGCTGATCCAGAGGTTGGTGTCGATCACCAGCTTGCGGTCAGTCCTCACGGTCTAGCAATTCCCGCAGCACGTCTTCGGTCATGCCGGCTTCTTGCGCCTTGGCGCCCACCCGGTCGCTGAATCGCTGGAATTCCGCCACGTTCAGATGGACCAGGCGTTCATACTCGTCCACGGACATGACCACCACCACATCCCGCTTTTGGCGCTGGATGATGACGGGTTCTCGGCGGGCGGCTTCGATGACATCTGCGAATTCCTGCCTGGCTTCGCTGGCGGTAATGGTGCGCATGGTGTTTGCTCCGTACGTTTTGTACAAATCGTACAAATAAATCGCAGCTTAGGCAAACCGCGATATGTGAGTTTCTTGACGCAGAAGGCCCATGTCGTGGCAACCGCCAATCAGGCGATACCTGGCCAGCCCGACCCGGCGTCAGGCCGGAACCAGCGTGCGCAGCTTGCGCAGCTCCGGGAACCACCACATCCACAACCCGGCCACCGCCACGGTGCCCAGTCCGCCGATCACCACGGCCGGCACCGCGCCGACCAGCGCGGCCATCACGCCGGACTCGAATTCGCCGAGCTGGTTGGACGCGCTGACGAACAGCGTGTTGACGGCGCTGACGCGGCCCAGCATGTGGTCGGGCGTGTTCAGCTGCACCAGCGACGAGCGCAGCACCACGCTGACGGCGTCGGCCGCGCCCAGCACCACCAGCGCGGCGATCGACAGCGGGATGGAGGTGGACAGCCCGAACACCGTGGTGGCCAGTCCGAACACCATCAGCGCGCTGAACAGCAGGCGGCCGACCTGGTTGCCCAGGCTCAGCCGCGCCAGGGTCAGCGACATCAGCATGGCGCCGCAGGCGGGCGCGGCGCGCAGCGCGCCCAGCGCCCAGGGGCCGGCCTGCAGGATGTCCTTGGCGTAGATGGGCAGCAGCGCGACGGCGCCGCCCAGCAGCACGGCGAACAGGTCCAGCGACAGCGTGCCCAGCAGCAGCCGGCGCTGGAAGATGAAGGTGATGCCGGCGAACAGCGTGTGCCAGGTGGTCGGCTCCTTGCGCGGCGGCGTCCTGTCGATCTTCATGCTGGCGACGGCGGCGAAGGCGGTCAGGTACAGAGCGGCGGCCACGCAGTAGATCCAGCCCGCGCCCAGGCCGTAGCCCACGCCGCCCAGCGCCGGCCCGGCGATCTGCGCGATCTGCCCGCCCGACGAGGACAGGGCCGTGGCGCGCGGCAGCCATTCGCGCGGCACCACGGCGGGGATCAGCGTGGACAGCGTGGGCGCCTCGAAGGCGCGCGCCGAGCTCATGATGATGAGCGTGGCGTAGATCAGCGGCTTGCCGCCCAGGCCGTGCAGCGCGGCGACCGCCAGCATCAGCGTGGCCAGCACTTCCACCGCCATGCAGATGGCCACGATCTTGCGGCGGTCGTATCGGTCGGCCACGTGGCCCACCACCAGCGTCAGCGCCGCCATCGGCAGGAACTGAGCCAGCCCGATCAGGCCCAGGTCCAGCGCGCTGCCGGACAGTTCGTAGATCTGCCAGCCCACGGCGACCGAGACGATCTGGAAGGCCAGCGACGCGCTCACGCGCGCGAAGAGGAAATGCAGGAAGGCGGGGCGTCCTAACGGACTGGGACCGGAGGTGTCTGGGGCAGGCATGGCGGGTCGCGCGGCGCGGGCGAAAGCTTCCGATTCTAGGCGCGGCGGGCTGACGGCGAGCTAAAGGGGGCGGACCAGCGGCCGCGCCGTCCTAGCGTTCGTCCAGCAGCGACACCCTGCCCGTCGCCACCGCCAGCACCGCCGCCGCCGAGCGCGCATTGGCGATGCTGTCGGCGTAGGCGTTCTGCGCGACCAGCATCTGGCTCTGCGCCAGCGTGGCGTCGGTCAGCGAGCCCACGCCGTTGCGATAGGCGGCGGACGCGGCGTCGTAGGTGACGCGCGCGGCTTTCAGCAGCGCGACGGCGGCCTCGTTCGCGGCGATGCCCGAGCGCAGCGCATTGCGGGCGGCGACGATCTGGCGCGTGGCGTCCTGTTTGGCGCGGGTCAGGCGTTCGCCGGCGCTGGCGGCGTCGTTGCGCGCCTGCATCCGCGCCGCCGCGCGCAGGCCGCCGTCGTACAGCGGCAGCGTCACGCCCAGGAAGACGCTGGAGCCGGAACGGCTGCCGTCCAGGTTGACGGTGCCGGCCTGCTGGCCGATGGCGGGCACGGCGGTGATGGACGAGCGCCCCGAGGTGTGCGAGGTCGACGCGGACAGGAAGACCTTGGGCAGGAAGTCCGAGTCCGCCGCGCGCGCCTTGGCCTGTTCGGCCTGCTCGGCCGCGTAGGCGGCCAGCACGTCGGGGCGGCGCGCCAGCGCGTCGGTGATGATCTGTTCGACCGGCTGTGCCAGCGCGGGCGACAGCGCGTGATCGGGCAGCGCGGCGATGCGCGGCTGCGCCAGCGGCGAGATGCCCATGGCGGTGATCAGCGCCAGATAAGCGTCCTGTTCGGCTCCGTCGGCGGTGACAGTGGCCAGCCGGGCCTGTTCGCGGTTCTGGGTCGCCTGCGCCACCTCGACCACGGTGCCCTGGCCTTGCCGGTAGCGCGCGTTGGCAGCATCGAGCAGGGTGCCGGCATTGACCAGGCCCTGCCGCGCGTTGACGGTGCGCGCGCGCGCCGCGATATAGCCGTGGTAGGCGACGCTGACCTCCTGGACCAGCTGCTGGTGCACGGCGGTCAGGGCGACGTTGCCGGCGATGGTCGCCTGTTCGGCGGCCTGCACGCGCGCCTGCCGGCCGCCGAAGTCGAACAGCAGCCATTGCAGCGAGAGCACGCCCACGGTGCCGTGCGTGCTGCTGTTGCTGGAGGAGTCTCCCAGGCCGATGTTGCTGGAGCCGTTGCTGTGGCGCCAGCCCGTCATGGCGGTGGCGGCCAGCTGCGGCAGGTAGACGCTCTTGACCATGCCGGTGGCCAGCGCGGCGTTGCGCGCCGCGTTCCAGGCGATGCGGGTGCGCGGATTGGACGATTGCGCTAGGTCGATGAGTTCGGCCAAGGTGTATTCGTGGCCGGGATCGATGGCGTTGTCTTGCGGCACCGCGCCGGCGGCGGCGTTGGCCGGCAGCACGTAGCGCGCGTCGGGGCTGTCGGGCCGGGCCGGGCCGGAGACGATGGCGCCGCTGGCGTCGACGGGTGGCGTCCAGGGCCGGTCGGCGCGCGGTGGGGCCAGGTCCAGCGACGAGGTGGCGCAGCCGGCCAGGCTCAACAGCAGGGCCGGCCAGGACAGGCGCGGCAGCGGGATTGGCCAGGATGGGCGGACGGACAGGCTCGGCATCTTAGGCAGGGGCATGGGCCGGGGCTTCCTGGGTGGGTTCGGTGGACGGGCCGGCGACGGCGCGCGCGGCCCGGGCGTCCATCAGCTGAAGCAAGGCGGGCAGCGCCGCGTCGCCCCGCGTGGCCGGCAGGGGGGGCGATGGCGGACTGGCCAGGCCCGCGCCGTCGATCCGCGCCAGCAGCGCGGCATCGCCTGGCGCGCGGCCGGCGGCCAGGACCAGCGGCGCGGCCGTGGCGGACAGCGCCGCCAGTGTGTCGCGGCGGGCATCCTGCCAGGCTTGCGGCGGTCGCAGCCATGCGGGTTCATAGGCGGTCAGCGAGAGCTGTCGCTGCGCGTCGCGGCCGGCGGCCAGCGCCTCGGCGGCCAGGGCATGGCGCGCCGCGCCGCCGGCCGCGACCGCGCGCCATTGCGCGCGCAGGGCCGTCATGGCGCGGTCGACGCTGGCGGCGATGCTGACCGGCCAGACGCGCGTGAAGATCAGGTAGACCACCATGTTGCCCAGCAGGATGCCAATGGTCCGGTCGCGGGCGATGGTCAGGTCGAAGCCCGGGCCGGCGCCCTGGATGACGCACAGGAAGAAGGCGAAGGCGATCTGGAAGCCCGCGTAGGCGATGGCCGGCGGGCCCACCGCGATCCAGGCCGACAGCGCGGCGGCGATGGACACCAGCGCCAGCAGCGAGGCGATGGAGTCCATGTGCGGCACGATGAACACGATGGCGGCCGTGCCCGCCAGCGCGCCGATCACGCAGCCGGCCAGGCGCAGGCGCAGCTTCTGCACGGTCTCGCCGGCGCTGCCCAGCGACACGATGTAGCAGGTGATGACGCAGGTGTGGATGCCGGGCCAGTCGAGCAGCGTGTACAGCAGGTAGCAGAACATCGCCGCGCCGGTGGTCTTGAGCGCGTAGGCGATGTGTTCGGGATTGGTGCCGGCGTCGGACAGGAAGAAGCCGCCGCGCTTGGGCGCGGTCGGCGCGGTGGACGCATCCGTGGGGGGCGACCCTGCGGCAGGCGCCCCTGCGGCGGGCGACCCCGCGGCAGACGCGTCGGAGACGCCGGTTGCTCCAGCGGGCGCATCCGGCGATTCCGCGTAGCGCATGATGGCGTCGTGCATTTCATCGAGGGCGGCGCGCGCGGCCGGGGGCAGCGTGACCGACGGCAACGCCAGGTCGATCTCGACGGGATAGCCGCCCTGTTCGTGCATGGCCGCCATGTCCTCCAGCGTGCCGGCCAAGGACCGCGCCAGCGCGTCGGGCAGGCCGGTGCCGCCCTCGCCGCGCAGCACATCCACGGCGCCCAGAATGGCGATGCTGGAGACGGCGGCCTGGCGCAGCGCGGCCACGTCGGCGCGGCTTGAACTGCCTTCCAGCGCGGACAGCTTCAGCCAGGTCAGGATCTGCTTGTTGCCTTCGCGCAAGGTCAGGGCGAAGGCGGGGGTGCTGTCCGCACTGCCGCTCAGCCGTTCGGCAGCGAGCCTCAGCCGGCGCGCCAGCCGATCACAGGCGAGGCGTCGTGGCGAAGGCGCCAGCAGCAGGCCGGCGACGATGGCCGCGCCGGCCGGGATGGCCACCAGCAGCCACGCATACAGCAGCATGCGGGTGCTGGCCTCGCCGATCGGCACGCGGCCCATCTGGTCCAGCCCGAAGCCGACAATCATCGCCAGGATGGCGCCGATGGGCCGCAGCTTGCTGGCCGAGGCCAGGAACAGGAAGCCCGCCGACAGCAGCGCCATGGCCGAGACGCGCAGAATGGGATAGTCGATGCTGGCGGTGGTGACCAGCAGGATCACGCCCAGGATCACCGAGACCAGCAGCAGCATCATGGCGGGCAGGATGGCGCTGAGCACGCGGTCCGAGCGGATCAGGAAGAAGGCGATGTAGACCGACAGCGCCGCTTCCGGCGTGCCGTAGGCGCTGGCGACCAGCGCGGTCAGCGCGCAGATGACGGTCAGGCGCAGCGTCATCTCGCCGCGTCCGGGGAACGGCGCCAGCAGCCGCGCCAGATCGCCCGGGCGCGGGAAGCCGGGCCTAGCGGCAGGCCGGTCCATGGCGGATCTCGACCACGGCGCTGGCGCCCATGCGCACCAGCTGCGCCGGCGGCTCCTCGAGTTCGACGCGGACCGGGAAGCGCTGCGCCACCCGCACCCAGTTCACCGAGCGCTGCACCAGCGGCAGCGAATGCGGCAGGTTGACGCGGTCGCCGTCGAGCACGCCGGCGCCGATGCCCACGACCTTGCCGCGCATGGCCTGCCCTCGGTCGATCATGGAATAGACCGTGGCGCAGTCGCCGATGGCAATTTGCGCCAGATCGGTTTCGCGGAAGTTGGCGACGGCGAACCATTCATCCGACGCCACCAGCGTGAACAGGGACTGGCTGGGCGCGACGGTCTCGCCGGTCAGCACCGACAGCCCGGTCACGTAGCCGTCGTGGGGGGCGCGCACCACGGTTTGTTCCAGCGAGTGGCGGGCGCGCGCCAGGGCGGCCTCGCGGGCCTGCACGGCGGCCTGCGCCTCGGCCTCGTCGCCGATGGTGCTGGCGGCGGCCGCCTGCTGTTGCTGGGCCTGCTTCAGCGATACCTCGGCGTCGCGCAGCGTGACTTGGGACTGGTCGTATTGCTGCGTCGGGATGTAGCCCTGTGCCGCCAGCGGCGCCAGCCGCTTGACGGTGCGCGCGGCCAGCGCGTGGTTGGCCTCGGCGCGGCGCAGCTGTTCGTCGGCGATGGCGGAATTGGCGCGTTCCGAGATCAGCATGCGGCGGCGCGATTCCAGCGAGGCGCGCGCCATGGCGAGGTCGGCCTCGGCCTGCTGCACGGTCAGGCGGTAGGGTTCGGGGTCGATCTCCAGCAGCACATCGCCCTTGGCGACGCGCTGGTTCTCCTTGACCGGCAGGCCGACCAGGCGGCCGCCGACGGGTGTGGCGATGTGGACCAGGTCGGCGTCGATGCCGGCGCTGTCGGTGGCGGGGTAGTTCGCGCTGCGGTGCCAGGCGTAGGCCAGGGCGGCCACGCCCAGCGCGATGATGGCCAGCGCGATCAGGCGGCCGAGGGCGGGAGTCTTGCGCGTGCCGGCGAGTTTCATGGGGTCACCTCGTCGCCAGCGTCCAGAACAGGACGGCCACGACCATGCCGATGGCGCAGCACACGGACAGTTGCAGGGGCAGCTTGCCGTTCCAGGCCTTGGCCACGAACAGCCGGTGCGCGACCAGGGCCGCGACGATGCCGATCAGGCCCGCCAGCAGCCAGCGGGGAAAGTAGGCGCCGAAGATCACATAGGACGGCGCGCCGCCGGGGCCGCAGCCTTGCAGGACCAGGAGCGCCGCCGTGACGGCGGCGGCTCGGAAAAGAGGCAGTGATTTCGGCATGGCGTGTTGGCCGGATCGCCTGTGTCGGACTACAGCTGACCAGAGTATCACCGCCATGCCGCGTCGCGCTCCGGAGTTACCCCAGCCTTGACATTTATTGTCGCGGAGTCCCGCCAGCGCGCGGGCAAGCGGCGCGGCGCGGCGGCCACATGGCCCGCTCGCCACGCCGCCTGGACTACTCTATCGCCACCAGCTCCGCGCCTTCCGTGACCTGGTCGCCGATGGCGTAGAACACCTCGGCGACCTTGCCGTCGGCCGGCGCCGAGATGGTGTGCTCCATCTTCATGGCTTCCATGACCAGCAGCGGCTGGCCCTTCTCGACCGTGTCGCCGGCCTTGACGGCGATGGAGATGATCTTGCCCGGCATGGGCGCGGTCAGGCCGCCGCCGTGCTCGCCCTGCGTGTCCTGCGAGTGCGCCAGCGGATCGTACAGCTCCAGCGCGTGCGAACCGGCGTCGGTGAAGACGTAGGCGCGGTCGGCGTGCAGCGCCACGGTGCCGGCGCTTTCATGGCCGCCCAGCGTGACGCGCAGGGCAAAGGCGCCGCCGGCGTTGGCCTGCGCGCGCCACAGGAACGGTTGCGGGCCGTCGCCGGCATCCAGGGTCCAGTCCTTGCCGTGGCGGGCGATGGCGACGCGGCGCGTTTCGCCGTTGTCCACCCATTGCAGCTCGCGGCGGTACTGGCCGCCCAGGCGCCAGCCGTCGCGCGCGTCCCAGGGATCGGCCGAGGCCTGCGCGGCCGCGCCGGGCTGGGCCAGGCCCTGGCGCGCCAGCACGGCGGCGCTGGCCAGCGCCAGCGCGTCGGCGCCGGCCGGTCGCGGCACGGGCAGCAGGGTGTCGCGCTGGCGCTCGATCAGGCCGGTGTCCAGGTCGGCGGCGGCGAAGGCGCTGTCGCGCATCAGGCGCGACAGGAAGGCGACGTTGGTCTGCACGCCCACGGCCTGCGTCTGCGCCAGCGCCTGCAGCATGCGGGCGCGGGCCTGGTCGCGGTCGGCGCCGCGCACGATCAGCTTGGCGATCATGGGGTCGTAGAACGGCGTGATGGTGTCGCCCATGCGCACGCCGCCGTCCACGCGGATGTCGCCGTTGGCGAAGGCGGTGTGCGCGGGCAGGCTCAGGTAGGCCAGCGTGCCGATGGACGGCAGGAAGCCCTTTTCGGGGTTCTCGGCGTAGATGCGGGCCTCGATGGCATGGCCCTCGATGCGCAGGTCTTCCTGGCGCGCCGGCAGCGGCTGGCCGGCGGCCACGCGCAGCTGCCATTCGACCAGGTCGTGGCCGGTGATCATCTCGGTGACCGGATGCTCGACCTGCAGGCGCGTGTTCATTTCCATAAAGTAGAAGCGGCCGTCGGGCTCGGCGATGAATTCCACCGTGCCGGCGCCCACGTAGCCGACGGCGCGCGCGGCGGCCACGGCGGCCTCGCCCATGGCGCGGCGGCGTTCTTCGGTCATGCCGGGCGCGGGCGCTTCCTCGATGACCTTCTGGTGGCGGCGTTGCACCGAGCAGTCGCGCTCGAACAGGTAGACGCAGTTGCCCTGCGTGTCGGCGAAGACCTGGATCTCGATGTGGCGCGGCTTCTGCAGGTAGCGTTCGATCAGCACGCGGTCGTCGCCGAAGCTGGAGGCGGCCTCGCGCTGGCAGGAAGCCAGCGCGTCGAGGAAGGCGCCGGACGATTCGACCACGCGCATGCCCTTGCCGCCGCCGCCGGCGCTGGCCTTGATCAGCACCGGATAGCCGATGGCGTCGGCCTGCGTCTTGAGGAACTGCGGGTCCTGATTGTCGCCGTGGTAGCCGGGCACAAGCGGCACGCCGGCTTTTTCCATCAGCGACTTGGCGGCGGACTTGCTGCCCATGGCGGCGATGGCCGAGGCCGGCGGACCGACGAAGGTGATGCCGGCGTCGGTGGCGGCCTGGGCGAAGGCTTCGTTTTCCGACAGGAAGCCGTAGCCGGGGTGGATGGCCTGCGCGCCGGTGTCGCGCGCGGCCTGCAGGATGGCGTCGGCGCGCAGGTAGCTGGCGCGCGGCTCGGGGCCGCCGATGTGCACGGCCACGTCGCAGGCGGCGACGTGGCGCGCGTTGGCGTCGGCATCGGAATACACCGCGACGGTGCGGATGCCCAGGCGGCGGGCGGTGGCGGCCACGCGGCAGGCGATTTCGCCGCGGTTGGCAATCAGCAAAGTATCGAACATGGAGTTCATCCAGGCGGGATTGTTCTGGGGCTGCGCGAGGGGCGGCTGCGCCGCCCTACATCCGGAATACGCCGAAGCGCGTGTCTTCGATCGGGGCGTTGAGCGCGGCCGACAGCGCCAGGCCCAGCACGCGGCGCGTGTCGGCCGGGGCGATGATGCCGTCGTCCCACAGGCGCGCGGTGGCGTAGTACGGATGGCCTTCGCGCTCGTACTGCTCGCGGATGGGCGCCTTGAACGCGTCTTCCTCGGCCGCCGGCCAGTTGCCGCCGCGCGCCTCGATGCCGTCGCGCTTGACGGTGGCCAGCACGCTGGCGGCCTGCTCGCCGCCCATGACCGAGATGCGCGCGTTGGGCCACATGAACAGCATGCGCGGCGAATAGGCGCGGCCGCACATGCCGTAGTTGCCGGCGCCGAACGAGCCGCCGATCAGCACGGTGAACTTGGGCACGGCGGCGGTGGCCACGGCCGTCACCATCTTGGCGCCGTGACGCGCGATGCCTTCGTTCTCGTACTTGCGGCCGACCATGAAGCCGGTGATGTTCTGCAGGAACACCAGCGGGATCTTGCGCTGCGCGCACAGCTCGATGAAGTGCGCGCCCTTCTGCGCCGACTCCGAGAAGAGGATGCCGTTGTTGGCCACGATGCCCACCGGCATGCCCTGGATGTGGGCAAAGCCCGTGACCAGCGTGGGGCCGAAGCGGGCCTTGAACTCGTCGAATTCCGAGCCGTCGACGATGCGCGCGATGACCTCGCGCACGTCATAGGGCTTGCGGGTGTCGGCCGGGATGATGCCGTTCAGTTCGGACGGGTCGTAGCGCGGTTCGCGCACGGGCCGCAGCGCCAGCGGCTGCGGCTTTTGCAGGTTCAGCCGCGCGACGGCGTTGCGCGCCAGCTGCAGCGCGTGCATGTCGTTGGCGGCCAGGTGATCGACCACGCCGGACAGGCGCGTGTGCACGTCGCCGCCGCCCAGGTCTTCGGCGCTGACTTCCTCGCCGGTGGCGGCCTTCACCAGCGGCGGGCCGCCCAGGAAGATGGTGCCCTGGTTCTTGACGATGATGGACTCGTCGCTCATGGCGGGCACGTAGGCGCCGCCGGCGGTGCAGGACCCCATCACCACCGCGATCTGCGCGATGCCCTGGGCCGACAGGGTGGCCTGGTTGTAGAAGATGCGGCCGAAGTGGTCGCGGTCGGGGAAGACCTCGTCCTGGCGCGGCAGATTGGCGCCGCCGGAGTCGACCAGGTAGACGCAGGGCAGGCGGTTCTGCGCGGCGATCTCCTGCGCGCGCAGGTGCTTCTTGACCGTCATCGGGTAGTAAGTGCCGCCCTTGACCGTGGCGTCGTTGCACACGATCACGCATTCCGTGCCCGACACGCGGCCGATGCCGGTGATGACGCCGGCGCCCGGCGCCTCGCCTTCATACATGCCGTGCGCCGCCATCGGCGACAGTTCCAGGAAGGGGCTGCCCGGATCGATCAGCTGTTCGACGCGGTCGCGCGGCAGCAGCTTGCCGCGCGCCACGTGCTTGGCGCGCGCGGCCTCGTTGCCGCCCAGCGCGGTCCGCGCCAGCTGCTGGTTCAGGTCGTCCAGCTGCGCCTGCATGGCGCGGGCGTTGTCGGTGTAGTCCTGCGATCGCGTATTGATGCGGGATTCGATGATGGGCATGGGGTTCCACCCGTCCTGCTGGTTGGGATTTGAAGGCGCTCGGGGAGCGGTTTGTCTCGCCGCCCGGTGGTCCGGGCATGGTTGTCTGTGTCGCGCGGGGTGTGGCAAGGGACTGCGCGGATATCGTTGCGCCTCTGCGGGCCGTGGCGGCAGCAGGCGCAGCGGCATCCGTTTCCGGGGCGGGCGCGAAGCCCGCCCCGGAAAGCGGAGCGGGGTGCGGGATCAGACCATCTCGATGGCCATCGCCACGGCTTCGCCGCCGCCGATGCACAGCGTGGCCACGCCGCGCTTGCCGCCGGTCTTGCGCAGCGCGCCGACCAGGGTGGCCATCAGGCGGGCGCCCGAGGCGCCGATCGGGTGGCCCAGGGCGGTGGCGCCGCCGTGGACGTTGACCTTGTCATGCGGGAGCTTGAAGTCGGTCATGGCGGCCATGGTGACCACGGCGAAGGCTTCGTTGATCTCGTACAGGTCCACGTCCTCGGCCTTCCAGCCGGTCTTGGCGAACAGGTTCTTCAGCGCGCCCACGGGGGCGGTGGTGAACCAGTTCGGTTCCTGCGAGTGCTGGCTGTGGGCCACGATGCGGGCCAGCGGCTTGACGCCGAGTTTTTCGGCGGTGGACGCGCGCATCAGCACCATGGCGGCGGCGCCGTCGGAGATCGACGAGGAGTTGGCGGCGGTGACGGTGCCGTCCTTCTTGAAGGCGGGCTTCAGGGTGGGGATCTTTTCCGGCATGGCCTTGGTGGGGGCCTCGTCGGTGTCGATCACGGTGTCGCCCTTGCGGCCGGCCACGGTGACGGGGGCGATTTCCCACTTGAAGCTGCCGTCTTCCGAGGCGGCGCGGGCGCGGCGCAGCGATTCCAGCGAGAAGGCGTCCTGCTGTTCGCGGGTGAAGGAATACTTGGACGCGCAGTCCTCGGCGAACACGCCCATGGCCTTGCCCTTGTCGTAGGCGTCTTCCAGGCCGTCCAGCGCCATGTGGTCGTACACGGTGCTGTGGCCGTAGCGGTAGCCCTGGCGGCCCTTGAGCATCAGGTAGGGAGCGTTGCTCATGCTTTCCTGGCCGCCGGCCACCACGATGGTGGCGCTGCCCGAGGCCAGCAGGTCGTGGCCGAACATCGCCGCCTTCAGGCCCGAGCCGCAGACCTTGTGGATGGTGGTGCAGGCCACGCCCAGCGGCAGGCCCGCGCCCAGCGCGGCCTGGCGGGCGGGCGCCTGGCCCTGGCCGGCCTGCAGCACGTTGCCCATGATGACTTCGTCGACCTGCTCGGGCTTGATGCCGGCGCGCTCGACGGCCGCCTTGATGGCGACCGAGCCGAGTTCGTGCGCGGCCAGGCCGGACAGGCTGCCCAGCATGCCGCCCATGGGCGTGCGGGCGACGGAAACGATAACGATGGGATCTGACATGGCTAGCTCCTGTGAGGTTCTGGTCAGCTCGGGGTTTGCGAGGCTGCGCCCGCCGCCGCGTGGGTGTCCGCGGCGTGTCGGGGGCGCAGTCGCCTGTCTGTATCGTAAGGGAAAAATTCCTCGATCCTGCCTTGCGCCACGTGCGCGCGGCAGGCCTGCCACCATTCCGGTTCGAGCAGTTCGGCGTGGTGGCGCATGAAGGCGGCGCGCACCCTTGCGTCGCCGAGTAGGAATCGTCCGAACTCCTCGGGGAACACGTCGTTCGGGCCGATGGCGTACCAGGGTTCCGACGACATTTCCGCCTCTTCGTTCGGGGCGGGCGGGATGCGGCGGAAATTCATTTCCGTCATGCGCTGGATTTCGTCGTAGTCATAGAACACGACGCGGCCCAGGCGCGTGACGCCGAAATTCTTGTACAGCATGTCGCCGGGGAAGATATTGGCCGCGGCCAGCTGCCGGATCGCGTCGCCGTACTCGCGCACCGCCGGCTCCAGCAGCGCGTCGGGCGCCTGCTGCAGGTACAGGTTCAGCGGCGTCATGCGGCGTTCGATGTAGACGTGGCGGATGACCACGGTGTCGGCGGTTTCCTCGATCAGCTCGGGCACCAGGCGGCGCAGCTCGTCCAGCAGGGCCGGCGCGAAGCGCGCGCGCGGCAGCGCCACCTGCGAGTATTCCCAGGTGTCGGCCATGCGGCCGACGCGGTCGTGCAGTTTCACCATCTGGTACTTGCGCCGCACGGTGGCGTGGTCCATGCCGTCCTTGTCGATGCGGTCCTTGATCAGCTTGAACACATAGGGATAGGACGGCAGCGTGAACACGCACATCACCATGCCCTTGATGCCGGGCGCGATGTCGAAGGCGTCGCGCGAATGCGCCAGATGGTGCAGGAAGTCGCGGTAGAACAGCGTCTTGCCCTGCTTCTGCAGCCCGATCATGGTGTACAGCTCGGCCTTGGGCTTGCGCGGCAGCAGCGTGGACAGGAAGTTGACCACGGCGGCCGGCGTTTCCATGTCCACCAGGAAATAGGCGCGCGTGAAGCTGAACAGCGTGCTCAGGTCGTCGGCGCCCAGCAGCAGCGCGTCCAGCGTCACCTGTCCGGCCGGGTTGCGCGTGAGCGCCACGGCGAAGGGGTAGACGGTGGTCTGGTTGATCAGCCGGCCTACGATGTAGGCGCCCTTGTTGCGGAAGAACAGCGAGCCCAGCGCATGGATCTGGCAATCGCTGGCGATGCGCCGGCCGACGTGGCGCGGCAGTTGCGCGCGCAGTTGCTTGACGGCGGCGCGGGCCAGCAGGCGCGTGTCGCGCGGCAGGTCCTCGAACGGCAGCGCCAGCCCGAAGTCGGCCACCATGCGGATCAGGCTTTTCTGCAGGCCGTCGGCCACCGGGTAATAGACCCGGTACGACGGCAGGCTGCTGTCCAGGTAGTCGGTGGCCACCGCCGGGCGCACGAACAGGAAATCGTTGTGGAAGTAGTCGCGGTGCAGGATGCGGCACGACACCGAGTTGAAGAAGGTCTCGGCGCACTCGGGCTGGCGGTGGTCCGCCAGCAGGCCGACGAATTCCTGCTTCACCTGCTGCCAGAACGCGGTCTGCGCATCGTCCAGCGCGGCGGACCTGCCGTCCGCGCCGCCGGCGCCGTTCGCGGTGGATTTGCCGTTGGCCGCGTCCGCGCCGTTCGGGCCCGTCGCGCCGCCGGGCCGGCCGCGCAGCGCGCCTTCGAGCTGCGCGGTGCATTCGCGCACGCGCATGTCGTAGTACTCGATGCGCTCGCGCGACAGGCGCTGGATGCCGTGCCAGTCGCCCGATTCATACAGCGACTTGGCGCGCTGCGCGCTGTAGCGGAACAGCGCGTAGTGGCGGTCGAAGCCGGCCAGGATGCGCTGGGCGACGTCGCGCGGCGAGGGCCCGGGAACGGGCGCCTGCTCGATGCGCTGGACGTCGGACATGCGGATCATGGCGGCACGCGGGCGGGGCGGTGGATCAGGCCGTTTCGGCGAACAGCTCGCGGCCGATCAGCATGCGGCGGATTTCGCTGGTGCCGGCGCCGATCTCGTAGAGCTTGGCGTCGCGCCACAGGCGGCCCACCGGGTATTCATTGATGTAGCCGTTGCCGCCCAGGATCTGCACGCCCTCGCCCGCCATCCAGGTGGCTTTCTCGGCCGTGTACAGGATCAACGCGGCGCAGTCCTTGCGCACCTGGCGGACGTGCTCGGCGCCCAGGCGGTCCAGGTTCTTGCCGACCTGGTAGCAGAACGCGCGGCTGGCCTGCAGCGTGGTGTACAGGTCGGCGACCTTGCCCTGGATCAGCTGGAATTCGCCGATGGCCTGGCCGAACTGCTTGCGGTCGTGGATATAGGGCACCACCACGTCCATCACGGCCTGCATGATGCCGACCGGGCCGCCGGACAGCACGGCGCGCTCGTAGTCCAGGCCGCTCATCAGCACCTTGACGCCGCCGTTGACCTGGCCCAGCACGTTTTCCTCGGGGATCTCGCAGTCCTGGAATACCAGCTCGCCGGTGTGGCTGCCGCGCATGCCCAGCTTGTCCAGCTTCTGCGCCACCGAGAAGCCCTTGAAACCCTTTTCCACCAGGAAGGCGGTGATGCCGCGCTGATGCGCCTCGGGATCGGTCTTGGCGTAGACCACCAGGGTGTCGGCGTCGGGGCCGTTGGTGATCCACATCTTGGTGCCGTTGAGCACGTAGCGGTCGCCCTTCTTGTCGGCGCGCAGCTTCATGCTGACCACGTCGGAGCCGGCGCCCGGCTCGCTCATCGCCAGCGCGCCGACGTGCTCGCCGGAAATCAGCTTGGGCAGGTACTTGGCTTTCTGCGCGGCGGTGCCGTTGCGGTTGATCTGGTTCACGCACAGATTGGAGTGCGCGCCGTAGGACAGGCCGATCGAGGCGCTGGCGCGGGAGATTTCCTCCATCGCCACCATGTGGGCCAGGTAGCCCATGTTGGCGCCGCCGTATTCCTCGCCGACGGTCATGCCCAGCACGCCCAGGTCCCCGAACTTGCGCCACAGATCCATCGGGAACTGGTCGCTGCGGTCGACTTCGGCGGCGCGCGGGGCGATCTCGGCGGCCGCGAAAGTGCGCACCGCATCGCGCAGCATATCCAGGTCTTCGCCCAGGTCGAAGTTCAGTCCGGGAAGATTCATCGATGTCTCCGTGATAGTAGGTACTTACATGTTCTTGTAGGCGCCAACTACCGCGCCAGATCCGTCGCGTGCTCGCATCATGCGCCGAACCGTCGTCGCCGCGCAATGATGCACCGCAAATATTACGTTTACGTAAACGTAAATTAGATTGGGGTTTTCCCTAGGCAAATGATTGTGTGCCGGTCACGGTGTCTGAGTATTATCGGGCTCCTGTTTTATTTCGAAACATTGCAACGGAGTTGGCGGTGCCCGAACTATCGAACCTGGAAGACATCGTGGCGCTGCGGCGCGATCTGCACGCCCATCCGGAGCTGTGCTACGAAGAGCACCGCACCGCCCAGGTGGTGGCCGGCACGCTGCGCGGCTGGGGCATCGAGGTCCATACCGGCATCGCCAAGACCGGCGTGGTCGGCGTGCTGCGCCAGGGCACGTCGGACCGCGCCATCATGCTGCGCGCCGACATGGACGCCCTGCCGATGCAGGAGGAAAACCAGTTCGAACACCGTTCGCGCCATGACGGCAAGATGCACGGCTGCGGCCATGACGGCCACACCGCCATGCTGTTGGCCGCGGCCCGCCACCTGCAGCAGCACGGCGGCTTCGACGGCACGGTGTACCTGTGCTTCCAGCCGGCCGAGGAAGGCGGCGCCGGCGCCCGCGCCATGATCCAGGACGGGCTGTTCGAGCGCTTCCCCTGCGAGGCCGTGTTCGGCATGCACAACTGGCCGGGCATGGAAGCCGGCACGTTCGGCGTCTGCGCCGGTCCCATGATGGCGGCGGCCAATGGCTTCAAGATCACTGTGCGCGGCAAGGGCGGCCACGCGTCCGCGCCGCAGGACTGCGCCGACCCCGTGCCCGCGCTGTTCGCCATCGGCCAGGCGTTCCAGACCATCCTGACCCGCAGCAAGCGCCCGCTGGACGCGGCCGTGCTGTCCATCACGCAGGTGCAGGCCGGCGGCAGCGTGATCAACGTGATTCCCGACAGCGCCTGGCTGGGCGGTTCGGTGCGCGCCTACAGCGATGAAGTGGTCGGCCTGATCGAGCGCCGCATGCACGAGATCTCCGGCAGCCTCGCCGCCGCGCACGGCTGCGAGGCCGAGGTCTATTTCCAGCGCCGCTACCCGGCGCTGGTGAACACCGAGGCCGAGACGGCGTTCTGCCTGGAGGTGGCGCGCGAAGTGGCCGGCGAAGGCCGCGCCCGGATCATCGAGCCGGCCATGGCGTCCGAGGACTTCGCGTTCCTGCTGCAGGCCAAGCCCGGCTGCTACATATTCCTGGGCAACGGCGACGGCGATCACCGCCATGCCGGCCACGGCCTGGGCCCCTGCATGCTGCACAACGCCAGCTACGACTTCAACGACGCGCTGATCGCGCCGGGCGCGAGCTACTGGGTGCGGCTGGCGCAGCGCTATCTGGCGGCCTGATCCCGTTTCCGAATCCAGGGCGGCCGGCGCTACGCGCGCGGGCCGCCCGACCGATGTCTTACCCCGCTTTTCCCTAGTCTTACCCGCAGGTTGTTCTACCCGGTCCGTCGACCGGCACACGCTTTACTTCAACGCAGTGCTACGCAACATCATCAGGAAGATATGAAAAAGAAGACATTGCTGATCAAGGCCGCGGGGGCGGCCCTGGCAATCATGGCAAGCGGCGCAATGGCCCAGGATTGGCCCGCCAAGCCCGTCACGCTGGTCGTGCCCTACACCGCCGGCGGCAGCGCCGACGCGATCGGGCGCCGCCTGGGCGACGTGCTGCGCAAGGAATCGAACATCACTGTCATCGTCGAGAACAAGCCGGGCGCTGGCGCCTCGGTGGGCACCGACGTGGTGGCCCGGGCGCAGCCGGACGGCACCACCCTGCTGCTGGCCTCGACCAGCCCGCTGACGATCTACCCGCATCTGGCCAAGACCAACTACGACCCGCTGAAGGACCTGACGCCGCTGGCCAGCGTGGCCGTCGCTCCGGTCGCCATCGTCGCCACCAAGGCGCTGCCGGTGAAGGACTTCGCCGGCCTGATCGAATTCGCCAAGTCGCGTCCGGACGGCGTGCGCTACGGCACGCCGGGTCAGGGCACCGTGGCCCACATCGGCATGTCGGCGCTGACCGCGCAGACCGGCACCAAGATGCTGCACGTGCCGTATCGCGGCAACAGCCAGGCGCTGACCGACGGCCTGGGCGGCGTGGTCGAGCTGCTGGTGATCAACAGCGACGTGGTGCTGCCGCACGTGGCCAGCGGCGCGCTCAAGCCGCTGGCGGTGATGGCGCCGCAACGCCTGGCCGCCTGGCCGGACGTGCCCACCATGGCCGAACTGAAGCTGCCGCAGCTGCAGTACTACTCGAACTTCGGCGTGTTCGGCCCGGCCAAGCTGTCGCCGGCCGTGGTGCAGTCGGTGCAGGCCGCGCTGGCCAAGGCCACCGCCAGCGCCGACTTCAAGGACCTGCTGGCCAAGTCCTATCTGCAGCCGGGCACCGCCGCCGGCGATGCCTTCGTCAAGCAGGTGCAGGACGAGTACGCGAGCAACGCCCGCGTCATCAAGGAAGGTGGCATCAAGGCCGAGTGACGGCCGGCGTTTCGCCAGGGGCCCCGCGCTGATCGCGGGCCCTGGCGATGCCGGCCTGCGCACGCTAACCCGAACGCGGGCCGAACATGATCACCAGCATGCCGGCCAGGCAGAGTCCCGCGCCGATCCAGTCGCTGGCGACCGGGCGCACGCCGTCGGCCAGCCACAGCCACAGCAGCGCCATGCTGATGTACACGCCGCCATAGGCCGCGTAGACGCGGCCCGAGGCCTCGGGATGCAGCGTCAGCAACCAGGCGAACAGCGCCAGGCTGGCGGCGGCGGGCAGCAGCAGCCAGGCGGAATAGCCCTTGCGTAGCCACAGGTACGGCAGATAGCAGCCGATGATCTCGGCCAGCGCCGTCAGGACGAACAGCAGGAAGGTTTGCAGGACCGCCACGGTGCGTTCAGGACTTGTGCGCCAACAGGTCGCTGCATTGGCGTTCCTGTTCCGCGATCTCGTGCAGGGTGTCGTCGATGTCGCGCCGCTGCTGCTCCAGCATGGCGCGGTGCTGCGCGAGCACGCTCTGGTACTGGCGCAGCTGGACGTCGGTGTCGCCGGGGCCGTCGTACATGTCGATCAGGCTGCGGATTTCCGACAGTTGCAGGCCCAGCCGCTTGCCGCGCAGCGCCAGCTTCAACCGCGTGCGGTCACGCGGACCGAAGATGCGGTTGCGCCCCTCGCGCGCCGGGCTGACGATCCCCTGGTCTTCATAGAAGCGGATCGTGCGGGGCGTGACGTCGAACTCGCGGGCGAGTTCGGAGATGGTCCAGGTTGACGGGGACATGCGGCGGGTGGCGGGGGGGGGGGTAGTAGTGGTGGGTGGCAGTTTACGTAAACGTAAATTATGATGCCTTGACCCGATCGTCAAGCACGGAGCGCAAGGCAATGAATCCCAACGAGCACCAGCTGCAGTACCCATGGGGCGATGTCCAGCCCGAACCCGGCAAGGCCCAGGCGGTCGCCGACGGCGTGAAGTGGATCCGCATGCCGCTGCCGTTCGCGCTGGATCATATCAACCTGTGGCTGCTGCGCGACGAGCTCAACGGACGCCAGGGCTGGACCATCGTCGACTGCGGCATCGCCCGCGACGAGGTCAAGGCGCTGTGGGAGCGGGTGTTCGAGCAGGAACTGGACGGCCTGCCGGTGCTGCGCGTGCTGGTCACGCACATGCATCCCGACCACGTCGGCCTGGCGCACTGGCTGTGCGAGCGCTGGAACGCCGAGCTGTGGATGACCATGACGGATTTCATGGTGGCCTCGCTCTGGTCCTCGCGCCGGGGCGGCGACGGCGTGGGCCCCGGCGGCCAGTCGGCGGTGGACCATTTCGCGCGCCACGGACTGGTCGACCCGGCTTCGCAGGAACAGATCCGCCAGCGCGCCAATTACTATCCCGGCCTGGTGCCGGCCATGCCGACGCGCTACACGCGCATCCTGCACGGTGATCAGGTCCGCATCGGCGGCCGCGACTGGCGCGTCATCGTGGGCTACGGCCATGCGCCCGAGCATGCCTCGCTGTACGCGCCCGACCTGCGCGTGCTGATCTCCGGCGACATGGTGCTGCCGCGCATTTCCACCAACGTCAGCGTGTTCGACTACGAGCCCGACGCCAATCCGCTGCCGCTGTACCTGCGTTCGCTGGACGGCTACGCCGACCTGGCCGAGGACACGCTGGTGCTGCCCTCGCACGGCCGTCCGTTCAAGGGGCTGCATGCGCGCATCGCGCAGCAGCACGAGCATCACCGCGATCGCCTGGCCGAAGTGCTGGAGGCCTGTGCGCAGGGGCCGAAGTCCACGTCGGACATCGTGCCGGTGCTGTTCAAGCGCAAGCTGGACCTGCACCAGCTGACCTTCGCCATGGGCGAGGCCCTGGCGCACCTGCATGCGCTGTACTTCGAAGGCAAGCTCAAGCGCGCGCAGGACGCCGACGGCGTCGTGCGCTTCACGGCGGCCTGATTGTCAGGCGTGGACGCGTCGCGCCTCAGCGCGACGCCGTCGCCAGCCGCAGCGCCAGTCCCACGAACACCAGCGCCGCGATCCGGTTCAGCCAGCGCCGCGCCGTCACCGAGCGCTGCAGCAGCTCGCCGAACGCGCCCGAGAAGAAGGCGATGGCGCCGAACACCAGCAGCGTGGCCAGCATGAACACCGCGCCCAGCTGCACCGTCTGCGGGCCGATGGGGCCCAGCGCGGGCGAGGTGAACTGCGGCAGGAAGGCGAAGAAGAACAGCAGCACCTTCGGATTGGTCAGGTTCATGATGATGCCGCGGCGGTACAGCGCGGCCGGCTTCTGCGGCTCGGGCCGCTGGCCTTGTTCCGGGCCGACCGGCGCGCGCAGGATCTGCCAGGCCAGATACAGCAGGTAGGCCGCGCCCGCCAGCTTGAGCGCGGTGAAGGCCATGGGCGAGGCGGCGAACACCGCCGCCAGTCCGATCGCCACCGCCATCGTATGGCCCAGGATGCCCGTGGCCAGCCCCAGCACCACGAACATGCCGGCCTTGCGGCCCCAGATGGCCGATTGCATCAGCACGAAAAGATTGTCCGGCCCCGGCGTCAGGGCCAGCAGCACGGCGATGCCGAAGAAGGCGATCAGGTTGTCCAGGGGCAGCATGGGAGTTCCGGCGGCAGGGTGTTGCCGGCCGTCATCGGCCGGAAGTGGCATGATACGGGCAAACCGCGAGACGGCGCGCCGGCATTCCGGCGCGCCGCCAGGGCCACGAACCGCGAACCATAAGCGCGGAGGACCGCCGGCGCGCAAGACGAACATCAGACAGGAGACACCGTGTCCACCGAAAGCCCTATTGCCGGCGATCAGCCGCTGGAAACCTGGCTGCGCGAGCGCCACAGCTGCCGCGCCTTCCTGCCCGAGCCGGTGCCGCGCGCCGTCATCGAGCGCATCCTGGCGCTGGCGCAGCGCACCGCGTCCTGGTGCAACTGTCAGCCCTGGCAGGTGGCGGTGACCGAGGGCGCAGCCACCGAGCGGTTGCGGCAGGCGCTGCTGGCGCGCGCCGAACAGCCCGGCTTCACGCCGGACTTCCCCTTCCCCGCCGAGTACCGCGACGCCTATCTGGCGCGCCGCCGCGAGGCCGGTTTCCAGCTCTATGGCGCCGTGGGCGTGGCGCGCGGCGACCGCGAAGGCTACCGCCGCCAGGAGCTGCGCAACTTCCAGCTGTTCGACGCGCCGCACGTGGCGGTGATCAGCACCGATGCCGCGCTGGGCGAGTACGGCGCCATCGACTGCGGCGGCTATGTGGCCACCTTCCTGCTGGCGGCGCAGGCCAACGGCGTGGCCGCGGTGCCGCAGGCGTCCCTGGCCATGTATCCCGAGGTGCTGCGCGAGACGCTGGACATCGATCCGGCGCGCCGCGTGGTCTGCGGCATTTCCTTTGGTTATGAAGACACGGCCCATCCGGCCAACAGCTATCGCACCAGCCGCGCCACGTTGGATGAAGCGGTGACCTGGCTGTCGCGCTGACCATCGCGCTGAACACCGCGCGGCACGCCCGCGCGGTACTATTTTCCGACTGTCGCTTTCCGAACATCGAACTACGCGAGCCTGCCTTGAAGACGCCCCATCCGCACATCGACACCGTCCTGCAGCATGCCGGCACGGCCCCGTTCAACCCCGCCACCGGCACCGCGCCGGTGCCGCTGCCGGCCATGCGCGCCAGCACCGTGCGCTTCCAGAACCTGGCCGCGTTGGAGAACGCGCAGCGCACCAAGGCCGCCGGCCAGCGCGCTACGACCTACGGCCGCATGGGCATGGACACGCATGCCGCGCTGGAAGAGGTCTTCGCGCAGCTGGAAGGCGGCACGCATTGCTACCTGGCCTCGTCGGGCCTGTCTGCCATGACGATGGTGATGCTGGCGCTGTGCTCGGCCGGCGATCACGCGCTGATCTCGGACTGCGTGTACGGCCCGATGCGCGAGCTGGACGACGCCGTGCTCAAGCGCCTGAACATCGACATCACGTACTTCTCGGCCGACGACGCGCTGGACGAGCTGGTGCGTCCGAACACGCGCCTGCTGTACGTGGAATCGCCGGGCTCGCTGCTGTTCGAGATGCTGGACATGGGCGCGATGGCGGCCTTCGCGCAGCGCCACGGCCTGGTGCTGGCCACCGACAACACCTGGGGCTCGGGCTATATCTATCGTCCGCTGACGCTGGGCGCGCAGGTGTCGGTGATCGCCGGCACCAAGTACGTGGGCGGCCACTCCGACCTGATGCTGGGCGCGGTGGTGACCAACGATGAAGATATCGCGCGCAAGCTCAACCGCACGCAGTACGCGATGGGCTATTCCATCAGCGCCGACGACGCCTGGCTGGCGCTGCGCGGCGTGCGTACCATGCCGATCCGCATGGCCCAGCATGCGCGCAACGCCTTGCAGGTCTGCGAATTCTTCAAGAGCCGGCCCGAGACCGTGCGCCTGTTCCATCCCGCCTGGCCCGAGGATCCCGGCCATGCGCTGTGGCAGCGCGACTGCACCGGCTCGAACGGCATGCTGTCGGTGGAGCTGCGCCTGTCGCCCGAGAACGCGCGCAAGTTCGTCGACGCGCTGACGCTGTTCGGCATCGGCTTTTCCTGGGGCGGCTACGAGAGCCTGGTGCAGCTGGTCTCGCCCAAGGACCTGTCCAAGCACCGGTATTGGGGCGAGGGCCAGAACGCGCTGGTGCGGCTGCACATCGGCCTGGAATCGACCGAGGACGTGATCGCGGATCTGGCGCAGGCGCTGGATCAGGCGAAATAGGACCGGTCTGAAATCGGGCGCGTGTGAACGGCGCCCATGAAAATCTATGGTCAGCCCGATTTTTGCAAGCGAGGCGGTGTAGGCGTAAATTGGGCTTGCTCAAATCTATTCGGAGTCAGTTGGGGCTAGGCCCCCCGCTCCATGATGAGAGTCGCGCCCGGCAAACCTAAAAAGCCCCTCAGCATCGCGGTGCTGGATTTCATGTCAGGTTTCTTGCCAGGCCGTTGAGCCGTTTATGTCTTCACGTACTCGCGTCGCAAAACCAGGAAGTGACTACGTAAAACGGTGATGAAGGTCAGGCTGGCGCTACAGTCTGCTCACTTCGGTAGTTCGTTCCATTGGCGAGGATGGCCCAGGCGATCCTCGCCAATTTATTGGCCAGCGCACAAGCGACCACGTTCGAGTGACGTCGGGCCTGCAGCTCGCGCACCCAGGCGCCTAGCCGGTCGGTTCGTCGCTCCACGTGTCGCATGATCGCGCGAGCGCCCTGTACCAACAATCGTCTAAGGTTCTTGTCGCCCCGTTTGCTGATGCCCAGGAGCGTGGGTTTGCCGCCCGTGCTGTACTGGCGAGGCACCAAGCCTACCGAAGCGGCGAACTGGCGCGCCGAACCAAATTGCCGCGCATCGCCCAGCTCAGTCATCAGCACGCTAGCAGTGATTGGCCCGATGCCGGGGATCTGAAGCAGCCGCTGGCTGCGTTCATCCTCGCGCAGCTGTAGACACAGCTCACGCTCAATCTGGCCTACCTGCTCATCCAGATACTGAAAGTGCGATCGCAGCCGCTCCAGCAGCGCGCCTAGTTGGGGCGGCAGCGCGTGTTCGGCCAGAACCGCTGGCAAGCGTCGCAGGATCGCCTGACCACGAGGCAGGCTGATGCCAAACTCCAGCAAAAAGGCGTGCACCTGGTTGATCACGCCCGTGCGCTGAGCGACCAGTGATTCACGCACCCGATGCAGGGCAGAGACGGTCTGCTGAGCCTGATTGCGCACGCTCACGAACCGCATGCTCGGGCGCGAGGCCGCCTCGCAGATCGCCTGGGCATCGGCGAAGTCATTCTTGTTGCCCTGTACGAAGGGGCGCACGAACTGGGGGGAAATGAGCTTGGCCTGGTGGCCCAGTTCTTCGATGCGGCGCGCCATCCAGTGCGCGCCGGCGCAGGCCTCCATCACCACTGTGCTGCGCGGTGTGTTGCCCAGTAACTTGAACAGATCCTGGCGCGAGCACTTCTTGCGAAACATCATCCTGCCGGCCGCGTCCTGCCCATGCAGATGGAAGCTGTGTTTGCCCAGATCGATGCCAATCAGCGTGACGGTGCTCATGAGAGGTCTCCCAAAAAGAACAATCCCCACTCAGCGTACCGCTTCGTGGGGATCGGGCTGACCATCTCATTAGCCCCCGGGAATCCCGGGGGCATTTTGTTTTCCCGCGCCCTGTCGGGCGCAGCCTGGCGCTCAGTTGCCGCGGGCCATCGGGATCAGGCGCGTCACTTCCTTCAGCGCGCCTTCGTAGCTGTTGCCAGCCATGACCGGCGAGGTCATGAACTTGCCGCCCACGGCGAAGGACGGCGTGCCTTCGATGCGATAGGCGTCGGCCAGCTGGTTGGCGCGCTGCACCTGGGTCTGGACGCTGAACGAATCGAACACGGAATCGAACTTGGCGCGGTCCACGCCTTGCGCGGCGGCCCATTCGCCCATGGCCTTCTTGTCGATCAGGCGCTTGTGCTCGCCATGGATGGCGGTGAAGACCTTGGCGTGCAGGTCGGGGCGCTCCAGCGCGATCAGCGTGAAGTACAGCTGTTGCAGCGGCTTCATGCCGGCGTTGAAGGCGATCGGCACCTGCTTGAGCACCACGTCGGGCGGGGCGGTCTTGGCCCAGTCTTCGACCAGCGGTTCCATGGCGGCGCAGTGCGGGCAGGTGTAGGCGAAGAATTCCAGCACTTCGATCTTGCCCGGGGTGTCCGACGGCAGCGGCGGGTTGATCGCCTGGTATTGCTGGGCGCCGCCCTGGGCGTGGCTCGCCGGGCTGAGGAAGGCCGTCGCGGTGAGGGCGGCGGCGGCCATAAGGCGGATGAGCTTTTGGGACAGCATGGGTATGAGGTTCCTGGAGAAAACGTTACAGACAGGCCCAAGGCCGGATTAGTTCAATGCGGCCATTCACTGCCGCACCACCGCGGTTTCGATCTTGTTCTCGCCCAGGCGCCCGCGCGCCCGGTTCATGTCGTCCAGGCGGGCATACGGCCCCACGCGGACGCGGTTCAGCGCCTTGCCGTTGACTTCGGCCTTCTGCACCGACACCGGCAGGCCCAGCAGGATGATGCGGGCCTTGAGCGATTCGGCGTCGTCGGCGCTGCGGAAGGCGCCGGCCTGCAGATAGTAGGAGCCGTTGGCCGATGCCGAGGCGGACGCCGATGCCGCCGGCGCGCTGGCCTTGGGCGCCGGGGCTGGCGTCGGCGCGACCTTGGCGATCGGCGTGGGCAGCGGATTGGGCGCGGCGGGAGTTGGCGCCACGGCCGCGGCGGCCGGCTTGTTGTTGGAGGTCGGCAACGTGGCGATCAGCGCGCCCAGGTCGTCGGACTTGGACGGCGGCGTATCGGCGCCGGCCGTGCCGGTGCCGGGCAGCGGCGCCGGCGTGGTCGCGGTGGGTCCGCTGGGCGGCGTGCCCGCCGCGCCGTCGCGTCCGTACAGGCCGGCGTTGGGATCCGGCGCCTGGCGCGGGTCTGGCAGCTTGCCGGCGTCGCGGCTGGCGCGGTCCACGAAGGGCACCGGCGCCTTGGTCACGTAGAACGCCACCACCGCGGCGACGATGAGGCCGATCAGCAGGCCGGCAAGCGCCCCGTACAGGGTGCTGCCGCTTTCGCCCGACCGGCCGGAGGATTTGCGCTTGGTCGCCATGTGCCGATGTTACATCCGCTCCGGCGCCGACACGCCCATCAGCTCCAGGCCGTTGGCCAGCACCTGGCGGGTGGTGGCGGCCAGGCGCAGGCGCGCCAGCTTCAGGGCGGTGTCGTCGACCAGCACGCGCTCGGCGTTGTACCAGGCGTGGAAGTCGGACGCGCAATCGCGCAGCCAGAAGGCGATGTGGTGCGGCGACAGATCCTGGGCGGCCAGGGCCACCACTTGCGGGAACTCGGCCAGGCGCTGCATCAGCGCGAATTCGGTGGGCGCGGTCAGCAGCGCGGCGTCGGCGCGGGCCACGTCGTCGGCCGGCATGCCGGCGTTGGCGATCACCGAGCAGATGCGGGCGTGCGCGTACTGGATGTAGTAGACGGGGTTCTCGTCGCTCTTGGACAACGCCAGGTCCACGTCGAACACGAACTCGGTGTCGGCGCGGCGCTGGATCAGGAAGTAGCGCACCGCGTCGCGGCCGACCCAGTCGATCAGGTCGCGCATGGTGACGTAGCTGCCGGCGCGCTTGGAGATCTTGACCTCTTCGCCGCCGCGCATGACCTTGACCATCTTGTGCAGCACGTAGGACGGGTAGTCCTTCGGGATGCCCTCTCCCAGCGCCTGCAGGCCGGCGCGCACGCGCGCCACGGTGCCATGGTGGTCGCTGCCCTGGATGTTCACGGCGCGGTGGAAACCGCGTTCCCACTTGGCCTTGTGATAGGCCACGTCGGGCACGAAGTAGGTGTAGCCGCCCTCGCTCTTGCGCATGACGCGGTCTTTGTCGTCGCCGGTGCCCAGTTCGGTGGTGCGCAACCACAGCGCGCCGCCGTCTTCGTAGGTGTGGCCGCCGGCGATCAGCGCCTTCACCGTGGCCTCGACGCGGCCGGAGGTGTAGAGCGAGCTTTCCAGGTAGTAGTTGTCGAACGCCAGGCCGAAGGCCTGCAGGTCCAGGTCCTGTTCGCGGCGCAGGTAGGCCACGGCGAAGGCGCGGATATCGTCCAGGTTGGCGATGTCGCCGCTGGCGGTGACCGGCGCGCCGTCGGAGGCCTGCAGCGTCTTGCCGGCCTGGAAGTCGCGGGCGATGTCGCTGATGTAGTCGCCCTTGTAGCCGTCGGCGGGCCATTCGGGCGAATCCGGCGTCAGGCCGCGGGCGCGGGCCTGCACGCTGATGGCCAGGTTCTCGATCTGGTTGCCGGCGTCGTTGTAATAGAACTCGCGGGTCACGTCCCAGCCGCTGGCGTCGTACAGGCGGCAGAGGGCGTCGCCCAGCGCGGCCTGGCGGGCATGGCCCACGTGCAGCGGGCCGGTGGGGTTGGCGGACACGAACTCGACCAGGATCTTCTCGCCCGTGCGCGGCGCGCGGCCATAGGAGGCGCCCTGCTCGGCCACCGTCGCGATGACGGCCTGGCGCGCGGCGGGGGTGACGCGCAGGTTGATGAAGCCGGGGCCGGCGATCTCGGCGCTCTCGACCAGGGCGCGGGCGTCGGGCTGCGCCATCAGCGCGTCGACGATGGCCTGGGCCAGCTCGCGCGGATTGCGCTTGGCCGGCTTGGCCAGCTGCATGGCCACATTGGTGGCGACGTCGCCGTGGGCGGCGACCTTGGGGCGCTCCAGCAGCACGTTGGGCTGGGCGTCGGGCAGGCTTTGCGCGACGGCGGCCTGGATCAGGGAAATGAGTTGTTTCTGTTGCTCGAGGAGCATGGGCGTCCGGAGTAGTTCGGTAGGAGTGGCGCAGGCGGCCGGGCCGGGCGGGCCGGGGGCGTCCAGGGATGCGCGGCGCGTCGGCGCCGGATTCGTGGCTGCCGCAGGTCCTGCTGTCACGGGAATCCCCTGAATCATAGTTGATTTGGCGGCCGGACCGTCGCTTGCCGGGGGCGGGCCGGCCTGTGCAGGCATGCCGCGGCGTTTCTGGCGGCGCGTTCAAAGCGCCAATGAAATCAAGGCGCTAGGCCAGGCTCCGGATGGCCGGTGGCATCCGGGGCGGGGTTGCGGTAGTGTTATGGAGTCCCACCCTATCCCGGAGACAGGAATATGCTGATCACTTTTCATTCCAAGGTCGTGGCCGAAGTGCTGATGTTGACCGACCACGCCGGCGCGCTGCTGCAGGCCGCGGGCAAGTCCTTCGGGGACAAGATTCCGGAACGCGGCGTGTTCACCGCGGACCAGCTCGGCCCGGCCATCCAGGGCATCGAGCGCGCCATCGCCGACTACCAGAAGAGCGGCCATGATGACGACGAGGACGACGACAAGCAGCCGGTGGCGCCGATGGCGCGCGCCGTGGGCCTGAAGGAACGCGCCTTTCCGCTGCTGGACATGATGCGCCAGTCGCAGGCCGCCGGCGCCGAAGTCACCTGGGAAGTGTCGCGCGGCTGGTAGCAATGTCGCCGGACGGACAATCTGTCCGGCGAATTTTGCCTACGCTTGCCGGCTGACGCCACATCAAGGAACCTGCCCCATGCGCAGCGACATCACCATCGTTTTCGACACCCGGCGCTCGCTGGACCTGAATGCCACCGTCGAGCCTTCGCCGCAGCGCCAGAGCGACGCGCGCGACTGGTTCGACAGCGCCTGGGAAACCCTGGGCTGCGAGCCGCTGCGTCCCAGCGGCAAGGTCCTGCTGCTGGACAAGGTGCTGGGCGTGGCCGACGCGCTGGGCTATGACGTGCTCTCCACCGACGAGAAGGAAGCGCGCGAGTTCGCCGAACACCTGGCCCTGGCGCTGGAGCGCCCGCGCATCACCGTGGACCTGCCCGGCCTGACGGTCGGTTACTGATCCGCCTGTCCGCCCCGCAACGGGGCGGACGTTCGTGACGCGGCGGGGCAGGCCCCGCCGCAACATGATTTTCCGGCCGGGCCTGGCGCCCGCCGACCCGCCCGGGCATCGCCCGCATCTGACGTTTCCTTTCCGCATGCCGCGTGGCCCGGTCGTGCCTCGGGCGACGGCGTCACGCGCTGCCTTTCCCAGCTAGGGTATTTCCCAGGCGGCACCCCCTTGGCTTCAGGCTATAGTCAGTTGGAATTCAGGTGGGATCCCAGCAGGATTCCAATGGGAACATGAACATCGAACTGACCGATCCTTCCCTCGACACGGACGTCGCCGGCTGCGACGGCCCGGCGTTGAGCGTGTCCGAACGCACCTACCAGGCCCTGCTCGACCGCATCGCGGCGCGCCAGATCGGCCCGGGCGAAGTGCTGGAAGAGCGCCGCCTGGCCGAAGAACTGAACGTGTCGCGCACGCCCATGCGGGCCGCGCTGAACCGGCTGCTGGGCGAAGGCATCCTCAAGCGCCTGTCCAATGGCTCCGTGGTGGTCCATGCCTTCGGCGTGACCGAATTGCTGGAGCTGCTGCAGATCCGCCAGCTGCTGGAAGGCCAGGCCGCCGCCATGGCGGCCGGCCGGATTCCCGGCGACAAGCTGGCGGCGGTCAAGGCGCGGCTGGAAGACGTGATGCGCCACAGCGCGGCCGGGGGCGAGTCCACCTGGACCGCCGACAACGAGGTGCACGAGCTGGTGGCCGCCTATTGCGGCAACAAGTCCATGGCCGCCATGATCGCCGACGCGCGCCGGCGCGCGCGCCTGTGCAACGTCGAGCGCCTGTCGCAGCGCGCGGTGCAGGCGCGGGCCGAGCACCTGGCCATCGTGCTGGCGCTGCAGGCCGGCGACGCCGAACGGGCGCGCGCGACCATGACGGCGCACCTGGGCGCCGTGCGGCGTGCGTTCGCGCGCACGCTGGGGTATCTGCCGCATGAAGACTGACGCCGCGCGCCTGGCGCGTTGCATCGTCGCCGAACCGCTGACATCGCAGGCCTTCGCCGAATTCGGCGAAGTGGTGGAGCATGCCGGCAATGAACGCCGCAGGCATCTGGCCCTGCCCTACGCGCACTCGGCGCCGGCCGCGCGCACGGCCATCTGGGTCAGCCGGGTGGATGGCGCCATACCCCAGCCCTGCCCGGTGCTGCTGCTGGAACGTCATCCGTATTCCTCGCAGACCTTCATCCCGCTGGACAACACCCCCTATCTCGTCGTCGTGGCGCCGGACGACGCGCAGGGCGAGCCGGACCTGGAACGGCTGCGCGCCTTCGTCGCCAGCGGCAGCCAGGGCGTGTGCTATCGGACTGGCGTCTGGCACCAGGGCCTGTCGGCGCTGCGCGCGCCGGCCCAGTTCGCCGTGACCATGACCTTGACCGGCGCCGGCGACGACGATGTGTTCTGGAAGGTGCCGAACAGCGTCTCCATCGCCATCGACTGCACCCTGCCCGCATCCCGCCCTGCGCGTTGATCCCGTCATCTCAAGATCTGCTCAAGGACTCGCTCACGCTCATGCAACCTGATCATCCCCACCTGCGGCGCGACTTCGTCGGCTACGGATCCGACCTGCCCCACGCGCGATGGCCCGGCGACGCCCGCATCGCGCTGAACCTCTGCGTCAACTACGAAGAAGGCGGCGAGCTGTCCGTGCCGGACGGCGACGAGGCCTCGGAATCGGCGCTGACCGAAGGCGGGGGCGGCGGCTTCGCCGGCCGCGACCTGGCGGCCGAATCCATGTTCGAGTACGGCAGCCGCGTCGGCTTCTGGCGCGTCGCGCGGCTGCTGCAAGCGCGCGGCATGCCGGCCACCATCTTCGGTTGCGGGCTGGCGCTGGAACGCAACCCGCAGGTCTGCGCCGCCATCCGCGACGCCGGCTGGGACGTGTGCGCGCACGGCTGGCGCTGGGAGCGCCACCAGACGCTGACCGAGGCCGAAGAGCGCGAGCGCATCCGCCGCACCGTCGCCTCGATCGAGGCCTCGGTCGGCGCGCGTCCGTTGGGCTGGTATTGCCGCTACGGTCCCAGCGTCAACACGCGCAGGCTGGTGGCCGAGGAAGGCGGCTTCCTGTACGACTCCGACGCCTACAACGACGAGCTGCCCTACTACGTGCAGGTGCATGGCCGCCCGCATCTGGTGCTGCCCTATGGCCTGGCCAACAACGACGCCAAGTTCATTCGCGGCGGCATGGCCACGGGCCAGGATTTCTTTGAATACCTGAAGGACGCGTTCGACATGCTGTACCGCGAAGGCGCGCAGCGGCCCCGCATGATGTCGGTGGGCCTGCATCTGCGGCTGGTGGGTCATCCCGGCCGCGCGGCGGGCCTGGAACGTTTTCTGGATCATGTGGCGCGCCAGTCCGGCGTATGGGTCTGCGGCCGCGCCGACATCGCACGCCACTGGCTGGCCACGCATCCGCCGCGCTAGGGGCGCGCGCGGCAGGCAAGGGCGCGGAACATCGAGCGCATCGACTCGGCGCAGCAAGCGGGTCGACGCGAGGCATCGAAAGCATAGGCAAGACGAATCATCACAACGAGGAGAAAAGCATGAACCTGTGGGTCCAAAGCAAGCTCGGGTTGTTTGCCGGCATTCTGGCGCTCGCCACCGTCGCGCCTTCCGCCGCGCTTGCCCAGCAGGGCTACCCCGACAAGCCCATCCGGTTGGTCACGCCCTTCCCGCCAGGCGGCGCGGCCGACACGCTGGCGCGCGCGCTGGCCAAGAGCCTGAGCGAAGCCCATGGGGCCACCGTGGTGGTCGAGAACCGCGCCGGCGCGGGCGGCACCATCGGCACGGCGTCGGTGGCCAAGGCCGCGCCCGACGGCTACACGCTGCTGCTGGGCAACGTCTCCACGCTGGCGACCGCGCCCAGCCTGTACACCAAGCTCACCTATGATCCGCTGAAGGACTTCACGCCGCTTACGCTGGTGGGCCGCAGCCCGCTGGTCTTCGCCGTGAACCCGGGCGTCAAGGCCAACAACCTGAAAGAACTGATCGCCGCCGCCACGGCGCAGCCCGGCGCGCTGGACTATGGCTCGTCGGGCGCAGGCAGCATCACGCACCTGACGGGCGAGCTGCTCAACGTCAACACCAAGGGCGCGATGGTGCACGTGCCCTACAAGGGCAGCGCGCCCGTGGTCATGGCGATGGTGTCGGGCGAGCTGGACATGGGCGTGACCCAGGTGGCCGAGATGCTGCAGCAATACCGCGCCAAGCAGGTGCGCGCGCTGGCCATCACCGGCAATCAGCGCCTGTCAGCCATTCCCGAGGTGCCCACGGCCGCTGAGGCAGGCGTGACGGGCCTGGACGCCACCACCTGGTACGCGGTCGTCGCGCCCCAGGGCCTGCCGCAGCCGGTCATCGACAAGCTGCAGCCCATGCTCGTGAAGGCGCTGGACAATCCCGACATGAAAAAGCGCTTCGCCGAGGAAGGGCTGATCCTGGAATCCTCGACGCCCGAGGCGCTGAAGGACCTGATGCGCAGCGACATCCCGAAGTGGGCCGAGGTAGTCAAGCGCGCCGGCGTGAAACTAGACTAAAGCTCACGCACCCGCAGCACTGCGCCTGCCTTTATCTGGGCCGCACGGAGCCGGCTTTGCCGGTCCGTAGCGGCGCCCCTTGAGGGGGAGCGCGTAGCGCTCGGGGTGGGCCTACCTTATTCCCGCACGCATGAACGACTGCACGAACTGGCGCTGGAACAGCAGGAACGCAATCAGCAGCGGGGCGGCGGACATCAGCGTGGCGGCCGTGATGACGGACCAGTCGATGCCCTGGTCGGTCGACGAGAACACCTGCAGTCCCACGGTCAGCGGGCGCGATTCCACCGAGTTGGTGATGATCAGCGGCCACAGGAAGTTGTTCCAGTGGTGGCTGACCGACACCAGCCCGTAGGCCACGTAGATCGGCTTGGCCAGCGGCACATAGACCTTCATCAGCACCTGCAGCGCGTTGGCGCCTTCCATGCGCGCGGCCTCTTCCAGTTCGCGCGGCACTGTCTTGAAGGTCTGGCGCAGGAGGAAGATGCCGAAGGCCGAGGCGAAGTACGGCAGGCCGATGGCGAACACCGTGTCGCGTATGCCCAGTTGGCTCATCGAGCGGTAGTTCTCGACCAGCAGCACGTCCGGCATGATCATCAGCTGCAGCAGCACCAGCATGAAGACAAAGTCGCGGCCACGGAACTCGAAACGCGCGAAGGCGTAGCCGGCCAGCGTGGACAGCACCAGCTGCGCGGCCAGCACCATCGTGACCAGCAGGAAGGTGTTGAGGAAGTAGCGCGGGAAAGGCGCCGCATTCCACGCGCGCACGAAGTTGTCCAGCGTCAGCGGCGCGAACAGGTCGAAGCGGGTCGCGTAGGCCGGCGGATGGAAGGCGGCCCACATGGCGTAGGCCAGCGGCAGGATCCACAGCAGGCCCAGCGCCCAGGCGCCCAGGGTGTCTAGCTTGTCTTTCATTGGTAGTGCGTCCTGCGGTCCAGCCAGCGGAACTTGATCAGCGCGGTCAGCGCCAGCACCACCAGCAGCACCACGGTCAGCGTGGCGGCGTAGGCGGTGTCCCAGAAGCTGAAACCCACCTGGTAGATGTAGTACAGCAGCAGCGTGCTGGCGTTGTCGGGCCCGCCCTTGGTCATCACGACCACGTGGTCGACCAGGCGGAAGGCGTTGATCAGCGCATTGATCAGCACGAACAGCGTGGTGGGCATGAGCAGCGGCCACAGCACGCGCCGGAAATACTGCCAGCGCGACGCGCCTTCCAGCATGGCCGCCTCGCGCAGCGACGGCGACACCGTCTGCAGCGCGGCCAGGTAGAAGATCATGAAGAAGCCCGCCTCCTTCCACACCGTGACCAGCATCAGCGCCGGCAGCGCCGTGGCGCGGTCGCCCAGCCAGTTGGGGCCGGGCGCGCCGAACAGCTGCATCACCTGGGCGATCAGGCCGTACTGCGGCGTGTAGAAGAACAGCCAGATGTTGGCCACCGCCACCATGGGCAGTACCGTCGGCGTGAAGTAGGCCATGCGCAGGAAACCGCGCCCCGCGAGGTTGCGGTTGACCCAGAGCGCCATGATCAGCGCGATGCCGATCGAGGTGGGAATAGTGCCCAGCGCGAACCACAGGTTGTTCCACAGCGATTGCCAGAACACCGGGTCGTCGCGCATGACCGCGTAGTTGTCCAGCCCGACATAGCGGGCCGGACGCGCGCCCTTGGGCGTGGAGTAGAAGCTGTGCCAAAGCGTCGCCAGCGCCGGGTAGTGCGTGAACGCGGCGAGCAGCACGACGGCTGGCAGCAGTAACAGCCAGCCGTAAAGCGCATTCAAAGAGCGGCTCATCGTGCTAGAACGTGATTACTTGTAGGAACGCAGTATGCGGTCGGCTTCGCGCTGGGCGTCCGTCAGCGCCTGCTGCGGCGCCTTCGAGCCGGTCAGCACGGCCTGCAGCGCGTCGTTCAGCACCTTGGTCACGCGCTGGTTCTCGTGGGTCGAGAATTCGGCCACGCTGACTTCCAGCTGGTCGCGCGCCACGGCGGCGGCCGGCACTTCCTGCGCATACTTCTTCATCTTTTCGGTCTGCCAGGCGGCGGGCGTCACGGCCACGTAGCCGGTGGCGATGCTCCAGTCGGCGGCGCGCTCGGGCGTGGTGACCCATTGCGCGAACTTCAGGGCGGCCTGCTGCTGCTCGGGCGTGCCGCTCTTGAAGATGTAGAAGTTGCCGCCGCCGGTCGGGCTGCCGCCGCGCTTTTGCTGCGGCATCATGGCCACGCCGAACGGGAAGTCGGCATTCTTGCGGATGTTGGTCAGGTTGCCGGTGGTGGTCCAGACCATGGCGGCTTTCTTTTCCAGGAAGTCCTTGGGCGTGGTGCCCCAGTCGATCGTGCCGCTGGGCATGATCTTGTGCTTGGCGGCCAGGTCGCGCCAGTATTGCGCGGCCTCGACCACGGCGGGCTTGTCCAGGTAGACCTCGTTGCCGGCCTCGTTCATCAGGATTGCGCCGTTAGGCGTGGTCAGGGCCTGGAACAGCCAGTAGGCGAAGGCGCCGCCCGACGGGATCTCGATGCCCCATTGCGTGGTGTTGCCCGAGGCGTCCTGCTTGGTCAGCTTCTTGCCGTATTCGACCAGTTCTGCCCAGGTGGCGGGCGCGCGCTCCGGATCCAGGCCGGCGGCCTTGAACAGGTCCTTGTTGTAGTACATCACGATGGTCGAGCGCTGGAACGGCACGCCCCAGGTATGCCCGCCGCTGCGGCTGTTCTGCATGAAGGCGTCGTAGAAGCCGCCCAGCCACTTCTTGTCGGCATCGCTCTTGGCCAGCGAGTCGATCGGTACGATGGCGTCTTCGTCGATCAGCGTGAACATGTCGGTCGATAGCAGCACGGCCAGCTGCGGCGGCGTGCCGCCCTTCAGCGCGGTCAAGGCCTTGGCGATCGAGTCCTGGTACGAGCCCGCGTAGATCGGCTTGATCTTGATGTTGGGGTTTTCCTTCTGGAAGTCCGTCACCATGTCGTCGACGATCTTGGTGATCGGGCCGCCCACGGCCACCGGGTAGTAGAACTCCACTTCCACCGGCTTCTGCTGGGCCTGCGCCGGCAGCGACAGGCAGGCGGCGGCCAGGCTGGCGGCCAGGGTCTTGAGTACGATGCGTCGCATGTCGTGTTTCCTTTCCTGAGGTGGGCGCTTCAGCGCCCGGCGGTGTTGATGGCCGCCGAATCGGCGGCGAAGAAATGCTGTTGTTCGTCGGGCCAGGACAGGCGCAGCGTCTCGCCGGCGCGGGCGCGCATGTGCCCGCCCACGCGCACGGCCACGCCGCTGGTGTCGCCCATGCGGCAGACCACGATGGAGTCGGCGCCGAAGAACTCCACGCTTTCCACGGTGGCCTCGCGGCCCTCGCCGTCGATGCGGATATGTTCGGGGCGCACGCCCAGCTTGACCGCGCCGGCGGGCGCGCCGGTCACGGCCGGGCCCTGCGCGCCGGCGATCATGGTCGCGCCTTGCAGCGCGGCCAGGCCGATCAGGTTCATGGGCGGCGTGCCGATGAAGCGCGCGGCGAATTCGCTTGCCGGGCGCGCGTACAGGCCGTCAGGCGTGTCGTGCTGCTCGATCTGGCCGCCGCGCAGCAGCACCACCTGGTCGGCCATGCTCATGGCCTCGGTCTGGTCGTGCGTCACGTACACCATGGTGATGCCCAGGTCCTGCTGCAGCGCGCGGATCTCGCGGCGCATGTCATGGCGCAGCTGGGCGTCCAGGTTGGACAGCGGTTCGTCCATCAGGCAGACCGGCGCTTCGGAAATCACGGCGCGGCCCAGCGCCACGCGCTGCTGCTGGCCGCCGGACAGTTGCGACGGCTTGCGGTCCAGCAGGTGGCCCAGGCCCAGCAGGCCGGCCACGCGCTGCAGGCGGCGTTCGTAGTCGCGCGCCGGCTCCTTGCGCACCTTCAGGCCGAACAGGATGTTCTCGCGCACCGACAGGTGCGGGAACAGCGCATAGGACTGGAACACCATGGAGATGCGGCGCTTGGCCGGCGGCAGCTGCGTGACGTCGCGGTCGCCGATGTGGATGGTGCCGGACGTGGGCGTGTCCAGTCCGGCGATCATGCGCAGCGTGGTGGACTTGCCGCAGCCCGACGGGCCCAGCAGCACCGTGAAGCTGCCGGCCGGAACCGTGAAACTCACGCCGTGAATGGCGGCGGCGCCGTTGTATTGCTTGGTCAGCTTATCCAGGACGATGGATGACATGCTTTCTCGTAGATCTATCGGGTCGTTGCGTGTGGTGGAGCCGCATTGTCGCCGCTGATGAAATCCTTTTCATTGTGCGGCGCAAACATGACGGGTGTATGGCAGCCCTGTGTTTTTAATCCGGATGCGGCCTCAGGCGAAGGGGTAAGGACCGGGGTATTCCCCAATCACCGCGTGGTGCGTGACCAGCCGGCCGTCGTTCCACCAGTGCAGTTGGTAGCCCGGCGGTTCCATGATGTATTGCAGCGTCGGCCGCGGGCCCAGTTCCAGCGCCAGCTGGTGCGCGGTGCCCGGACAGGTCGAGGCGATGGTGCCGCCGAAGCGCTGGAAGATGGTGCGGTGCAGGTGGCCGCAGAGCACGCGCTCGACGTTGGGATGGCGCGACACGATGCGCTCCAGCTCGGGCGCGCCGGCCAACAGGCCGATGGCGTCCATGTGCTCGATGCCGGTCAGGAACGGCGGATGGTGCATCAGCACCAGCGTGGGCCGGCCCGGCTGCTGCGCCAGCTGTTGCTCCAGCCAGGCCAGGCGCTCGCCGCAGAGTTCGCCGTGGCTCTTCATCGGCACCACGGTGTCCAGCGCCAGCAGGCGCAGCGGATAGGTGTCGACCGAATACTGGATGAACGGGCTCTCGCCTTGCAGGTAGGCGTGGTCGGGGAACGCGGCGCGCAGGCCTGCGCGGTCGTCGTGATTGCCGGGCAGCAGGAAATACGGCATTTCCAGCGCCTGCAGCTGCGCGCGCAGCTGCGCGTATTCATGCGGGCGGCCCAGGTCGGTCAGGTCGCCGGTGATGAGCACGCAATCGGGGCGCGGCGACAGCGCGTTGAGCGCGCGCACGGCCGGGCCGAGGAACGCGGCGGGGTCGATGATGCCGTAGGCCTTGTCGCCCGGCGTGCGCATGTGCAGGTCTGTGATTTGTGCGATGAGCATGAAGAATCCGTGGGGTGTGAGGGCGGCGCGCGCGTTCAGCGCCGCACCGCCGCCGCCGTGCCGCCCACCACGATGCAGTGCGGCAGGCGGTTCGATTGCGCAGGCTGGCCGTGGATCTGCGCCAGCAGGTTGGAACAGGCCGCCTGGCCGATGCCGTCGCTGGGCTGCGCCACCGTGGTCAGCGGCGGCGTGAGCAAGGCGCCGAAGCGCATGCCGTCGAAGCCGCAGACCGAGATGTCGGCGGGCACCGACAGGCCCAGCCCGACCAGGTCGGCGATGACGGCGGTGGCCAGCAAGTCGTTGGAGCAGAACAGCGCGGTGGGCGCCTGCTTGCCGCGCAGCGCGGCCTTGAGCGCCTCGACGTCGCTGCCGGTGTGCGAGCTCATGCTGATGTGCTGGACGGCGTCCAGGCCTAGTTTCTTGGCGCAGGCGCGCGCGCCGACAAGGCGTCGCCGCGCGCGGTCGGAGGCCGTCAGCGGGCCGGTCACCAGCGCGATGCGCTTGTGGCCGAGCTGGGCCAGGTGAGTGACCATGTCGCAGGCCGCGGCGCGGTTGTCGACCGAGGCATAGGGATGGGAGGCCGACTCGTTGTAGACCAGCACGTAGGGCATGCCGGCGCTGTCCAGATCGTCCAGCGTGGCGCTCTTGGCCACGTCGGCCACCGTCAGGATCAGGCCGTCGACCTGATGGTCCATCAGGCCCTGCACGGCCGCCGATTCCACGGCGGGGTCGTAGCCGGTGGCGGTCAGCATGACGCTGTAGCCGGATTCGCGCGCGCGCCGCTCGGCGCCCTCGAAGCATTCGGCGAACACCGGGTTCGACAGCGTGGGCAGGATCAGGCCGATGGTTCGGGTGCTGCCCGAGCGCAGGCTGCGACCCACGCGGTTGGGGCGAAAGCCCGCGCGCTTGGCGATGCTGCGGATATGGGCCAGCGTGTCCGGATGCACGATCTCGGGCTGGTTGAACGCGCGCGAAACCGTCGCCGGCGAGACGCCTGCCTTGCGGGCCACTTCGATGATGGAAAAGCGGGGCGACGGACGCGCGGCCATGTCTCTGTGTTTTGCTTATATGCTGAAAACGATTTCATCTTACAAGACAAATATGACCTTTGTGTTGCACGGGTTTGCGCTATGCTGGCAGCAACGCAACAACACGAAGCCAACATGCGCGAGCATGACGCGAGTCATGAAAATCACCGGGGTTTTTCGGTAGTTTTCCTAATTGACGCGTCGCATGAATTGGCAGGTCCGCGCACGCGGGCCACGGTCAAGGGGACCGGGTGCGTAAGTCAGTACCGCGCAGGGCGCGGCACCGGGAACGAGGAAAGCAAATGTCCATTGCCTTGAACAGACTTGGCGCGCTTGACGCGGCGCGCAAGCTGCAACGGCGCGAATTGACCGCGGTGCAATTGGTGCGCGCCTGCTTCGCGCGCATCGAACAACGCGAAAACACCATCCATGCCTGGACCGCGCTGCAGAAGCAGGCGGCGCTGGAGCATGCCGAGCAGCTCGACAAGGGCCCGCTGCGCGGTCCGCTGCACGGCTTGCCCATCGGCGTGAAAGACCTGTTCGACACCGTCGACCTGCCCACGCGCTACGGCTCGCCCATCTACGAACGCCATCATCCCGGCCTGGATGCCGCCGCGGTGGCGCTGTGCCGAGGCGCCGGCGCGGTCGTGGTCGGCAAGACCGTCACCACCGAATTCGCCACCTACACGGCCGGCCCCACGCGCAATCCGCGCAACGAGGCCCATACGCCCGGCGGTTCGTCCAGCGGCTCGGCCGCGGCGGTGGCCGACGACATGGTGCCTTTCGCGCTGGGCTCGCAGACCGCCGGCTCCATCATCCGTCCGGCCTCGTATTGCGGCATCGTCGGCTTCAAGCCCACTTTCGGCGCGATTCCGCGCGCCGGCGTCAAGAGCCTGGCGGAATCGCTGGACACCGTGGGCGGCTTCGCCCGTTCGGTGCCGGACATCGCCCTGTTCGCGTCGGTGCTGATGCGCGATCCGCGCATGCTGGACCTGAACTACGACGCCAAGCCGCGCATCGGCATGTACCGCAGCCTGCAATGGCGTCACGCGCAGGCCGAGACCAAGGAAGCCTATGCGCAGGCCGCCGCCATCCTGGCGCGGGCCGGCGCCCAGGTCGAGGAAGTGCCGCAGCCGCCGGCCGGCGACTGCATGCTGGTGCAGCTGCACGCCGACATCATGGCCTACGAGGCCTCGCAATCGCTGGCCTACGAACGCCTGGAGCATGCCGCGCAGCTCAGCGCCAAGATCCAGTCCGTGCTCGAAGCCGGCGCGCGCATCACGGCCGAGGAACATCAACGCAACCTGGCGCGCGCCGCCGAGGTGCGCGCGCGGGTGGACCTGTGGTTCGACCGCTACGACGTGCTGTTCACTCCCAGCGCCAGCGGCGAGGCGCCCTTCGCCGACCTGGGCACGGGCGATCCGCAGTTCTCGCGCGGCTGGACGCTGTTCGGCCTGCCCTGCCTGAACCTGCCCTTCGCCACAGGGCCGCAAGGGCTGCCGGTGGGCTTGCAGGTGGTCGGCCCGCGTCACGCGGACCATCGCACGCTGGCCATCTCAGCCTGGATGCATGAACGCTTGCTGGCCACGCAGGCGCCGGACATCGGCGCTGCGGATATCTGGCCGCGCGGCTGAGTCCGTGGCGTGATGCAAAGCCCCCGCAAGGGGGCTTTGTCTATTCAGACGGTCCGGCTCAATGAAATACCCCCACGCCGCGCGCCCTGCGCGCGCTGCTGCTCCCCGAAGGGGGCGCTTTTTCTTGGGGCGGCCCGGCCATGAAAAAAGCCCGCAACAGCCTGTTTGGCTGCTGCGGGCTGCTTCGTCTCCCTCGCGCCCGGCGCTGGTGCGCGCGGCGGGCGGTCGGCGGCGCATGTGGCGCGCCGCCGCGGACGTTTCATGCCTGGGCGCGGATCACGCGGCCTCGGCGGTTTCTTGTTCGGTGGCGTCGGCGCCGGCGTTGATGTGGCGGTTGACGGCGCTGAGCACGGCCTGGAACGAGGCGGTGACGATGTCGCGGTCGATCCCGACGCCGAAGCCCGTGCCGGAATCGCCCACGCGCAGTTCGACGTAGGACGCGGCGCGGGTGTCGGTGCCGGTGCCGATGGCGTGCTCGTGGTAGTCCATGATGCGCACCGGCACGCCCAGCGCGGCCACGAAGGCCGAGATGGCGCCGTCGCCCTTGCCCGTCACGATACGGCGTTCGCCGTTGTATTCGAGTTCGGCCTCGATGCTGAAGTGCTGGCCTTCGCCGGCCGACGGATTGCCGTCGATGCGATGGCGCACCAGCTTCCACGGCGACTTCTGTTCGAGGTATTCGCGGTTGAAGATGGTGTGCACATCGTCGGCCGTGACTTCGCGGCCGGTTTCGTCGGTGACGCGCTGGATGGCGCGGCTGAATTCGATCTGCAGGCGGCGCGGCAACACCAGGCCGTGTTCCTGTTCGAGCAGATAGGACACGCCGCCCTTGCCCGACTGGCTGTTCACGCGGATCACCGCGTCGTAGCTGCGGCCGAGGTCGGCCGGGTCGATCGGCAGGTAAGGCACTTCCCAGACGGCGTCCGGCTTCTGCTGCGCGAAGCCCTTCTTGATGGCGTCCTGGTGCGAGCCGGAGAAGGCGGTGAACACGAGGTCGCCGGCATAGGGATGGCGCGGGTGCACGGGAAGCTGGTTGCAGTACTCGGCGCAGCGGCGCACTTCGTCGATGTCCGAGAAGTCCAGGCCGGGGTGCACGCCTTGCGTGTAGAGGTTCAAGGCCAGCGTCACCAGGTCGACGTTGCCGGTGCGCTCGCCGCTGCCGAACAGGCAGCCTTCGATGCGGTCGGCGCCGGCCATGACGGCGAATTCGGCGGCGGCCACGGCGGTGCCGCGGTCATTGTGCGGGTGCACGCTGAGCACGATGCTGTCGCGGCGGGCCAGGTTCTTGTGCATCCACTCGATCTGGTCGGCGTACAGGTTGGGCGTGGTGGCCTCGATGGTGGCGGGCAGGTTCAGCACCATCTTGCTGTCGGGCGTGGGCTGCCAGACGTCGGCGACGGCGTTGGACACCTCCAGCGCGAACTCGGGTTCGGTGGTGCTGAAGACTTCAGGCGAATACTGGTAGCGCCACTGCGTTTCCGGATGCTGGGCCACGTATTGCTTGACCAGGCGCGTGCCAGTGGTGGCGATATTCTTGATTTCGTCGCGGCTCATGTTGAACACGACCTTGCGGAACGCCGGGGCGCAGGCGTTGTACAAGTGGACGATGGCCTGCCTGGCGCCGGCGGCGGCTTCGACCGTGCGGCTGATCAGGTCTTCGCGCGACTGCGTCAGCACGATGATGGTCACGTCTTCGGGAATGCGCTTCTCGTCGATGAGCTTGCGCACGAAATCGAAGTCGGTCTGCGAGGCCGACGGGAAACCGACTTCGATTTCCTTGAAGCCGATCTTCACCAGCTGCTCGAAGAAGCGGAGCTTGCGCTCGACGCTCATCGGTTCGATCAGGGCCTGGTTGCCGTCGCGCAGGTCGGTGCTCATCCAGATGGGCGGCTGCGTGATGCGGCGGCTGGGCCAGGTGCGCTCGGCATAGTCGCTGGCGAAGGGCTTGAACGGTACGTACTTGGTGGCGGGGTTGGCAAGCATCATCTCTACACCTCGATCGGTTTCTTTTGAATCCCGGGGACGGGGTCCCGCAAGCGGCGCGCGCCCGGATGACGGTCTGGCGCCTGGATTTGCCGTGGATATGCCCGGAAACTACTGGCCAGGCCGGCAGGATTCAGTCTTGAAAACAGGAAAAGAAAGGGGAATACGCGTGTGGCGAGCGTGTGGCTGCCGAGCTACCACGAGGCACTAGGCCCGGCAACCGATCGGTAGGTATAGCGATAGCGCGGCGAAGGAGGCAACGCTGAGGGAGGAGGCGCGCAGGCCGGCGACCGGAGCGTCGTAGCGTCCGGTGGCAATCGCGAGGGGGTTGCGGTTAGCGGCCATAGGGATGCTAGTCAAACATACTTTTTGTGCAAGCGCAAATGAAAAAGCCGGGGACGTATCTGTCTTACGGTGGCGCCTCAGGGTATTCCCTGGTTCTTTCGACAGGCCGGCAGGCGCGGCGCGAGCCACGCGTTTCGCGGTGGCGCGGGGCTCGCGCAGCCGGACGCGCAACAGCATGAGCGCGCTCCGGCTCAGGCGCTTACTGCGTCTGCATATGGCCGTTCTTGACCACTTCGCCCAGGCGCTTGCGCTCGTTGGCGGCGAACTCGGCGAAGCTGGCGCGCGAACCGCCGCCCGGCTCGATGCTGCTCTGGCGCAACGCATTCTGCACTTCACGCGTCTGCAACGACTGCTCGACCGCCGCGTTCATCTTGTCGAGCACGTCCGCCGGCGTGCCGGTCGGCGCGTACAGGCCGGCCCAGTGGCCGATGCGCACCGTGCCGAAGCCGGCCTCGGCCGTGGTCGGAATGTCCGGCGCGCTGGCCATGCGCTTGTCCCAGGTGGTGGCCAGCGCCTTGAGCTTGCCGCTCTGGACCAGCGGCAGCGTCACGATGCTGGCCTCGGAGGTGGCGTCGACCTGGTTGCCGATCACCGCGCTCACGCCTTCCGAGCCGCTCTTGTAGGCGATGGGCTCTACCGGCAGGCCGGTGGCTTCCTTCAGCATTTCGGCCACGAAGTGCGGCGTGCTGCCGTTGCCGGCCGTGGAAAAGGTGATGCGATCGGTCTTGGCCTGTTTGGCGCGCGCCACGAAGTCCTTCAGGTCCTTGGCGGGGTTGGACGGGTGGGTCACGATCACCGAGGGCGTGATCGACAGCAGCGCCACGGGCGTCAGCGCCTCGTCCTTGTACGGCTGGTCGGAACGGATCAGGCTGTTGGTGACGGTGCCGTTGCTGCCGACCAGGTAGGTGTAGCCATCGGCCGGACTGCGCGCCACGTGGGCAGCGCCGATCACGCCGCCGGCGCCGGGACGGTTCTCGACGATGACGGGCTGGTTCAGCGCGGCGCCGACCGCCTTGGCGATGATGCGGGCGACCAGATCATTGGCGCCGCCGGCGGTGAACGGGGCGACGAAGGTGATGGGCTTGTCTGGCCAGGCAGCCCGCGCCGGCGCGCTGAACGAGAGCGCGGCAGAGCAGGCCAGCGCCATGCTGGCGGCGAACCGGACGGAAGTACGGAACATGGAAAGCGGACTCCAGGAGGTCGGCCGCGCGGTCGCCGCGGCGGGGCCGCCGGCGCATGGTGTCGGTATGACGCGCGGCCCGCGGTTGCGCGAGCGTGGCAGGCCAGTATAGGAGCGGCTTGCTGGCAGCGCACTGAAATGCAAAAGCCGCCTGGACGGCGGCTTCTGGCGGGTTGCGCGGAAGGGTGTCGCTTATCGGGCGGGGCCGATGCGCGGCTCGACGTAGCGGTCGGCGCGCGGTTCGCGGCGCGGTGCGTCGTCGTCGCGGGAGCCGGCGCGGGGCTTGCCGCCGCCTTCCAGGATCTCGGCCTGACGCGCCACCATGTCGATCTTGGCGATGCGGCTGTGGCGGATTTCAGACAGCGAGCGGCGCAGGTCGCCCACGGTGAAGGGTTCTTCGCGGTCGCCCCAGGTCCAGCGCAGCACGCCCAGCGATTCGTCGGACAGTTGCGGCGCCAGTTCGGCCAGCACCTCGGTCTGCACCGGCGTGGCGCGGCCGGAGGCCAGGCTGGCGCTCAGCCAGGCGCGCAGCGCGAAGAAGACGATGAGGCTCCAGATGCCGACCCCGACCCACCACAGGTAGGGGCTGAACTTCTGCACCATGTCCATCGTGGGCTGGCCCAGCGAGTGCAGGAATTCGAAGCTCACGCGCTTGCCCGCGTCCAGTATCCAGTTGGCGACGAAATACCAGATGATGAGGGCGACGGCGATCACGATCGCGCGCAGGAGGAGTCTGGGAAGCGCAAGTTTGAGCAGGGTCTGGCCGATCAGGCGGCTATCCTGGCGAACGCGCTCGGGCGAAGTCTGATTCATCATGCAAAATATTGTACCTATGACCCGTCCGATTTTAGAACTGCGTCCCGGTCAGCATCTGACGCTGACCCCACAGCTGCAGCAATCGATCCGATTGTTGCAGTTGTCCACGCTCGAGCTGGAAGCCGAGATCTCGCAGGTGCTGGCGGACAACCCGCTGCTCGAGCGCGACGACGAACCCGTGGCGCCCGAGGCGCAGGCAGAGTCCGAACGCGAGTCCTCGGTGCAGGACGACGAGCCGGCGGCCGAGCGCGACGCGCCCATCGAGGAAATGCCCGGCTCCGGCGGGGTCTACCCAGACGAGGACGGCGGCCCGCCCGAGGCCGCCATGCCGGACACGCTGCGCGAGCACCTGCTGGGCCAGCTGGTGCTGACCCGGGCGGCGCCGCGCGACGCCGCATTGGCCGCCCTGCTGATCGACGAGCTGGACGAGAACGGCTACCTGGGCTCGCCGCTGGAGGAAATCCTGGGCTGGCTGCCGGCCGAGCTGGAGCCGGATATCGACGAGCTGAAGGCGGCGCTGTCGCTGCTGCAGTCCTTCGATCCACCCGGCATCGGCGCGCGGGACATGGCGGAATGCCTGCTGTTGCAATTGCGCCACCCGGACATCACGCGCCTGCCCGAGGCGGCCGACCCGGCGGCGCTGGCCTGCGCCCGCGAGATCTGCGCCCGTCACCTGCCGCTGCTGGCCACCGGCAATGTCGCCCGTCTGTGCGCGGCGGCGGGGTGCGACGAAACCCGGTTCCGCGCCGCGCACGCCCTGATCCTGCGCCTGGAGCCGCGTCCGGGACGCGCCTGGACCGTGCCGGCCGCCGACTACGCCGTGCCGGACGTGATCGTGCGCAAAACCCGGCGCGGCTGGCAGGTCACGCTCAACAGCGCCGCCGTACCGCGCCTGCAGATCAACGGCCTGTATGCGCAGATGCTGGGCAACCAGAAGGAATCGGCCCACGCTGGCCTGCAGGCCCAGTTGCAGCAGGCCAAGTGGATGATCCGCAACGTCGAGCAGCGCTTCGACACCATCCTGCGCGTGTCCCAGGCCATCGTCGAACGCCAGACGGCTTTCTTCAGCCAGGGGCCGGCGGCCATGCGTCCGCTGATCCTGAAGGACATCGCGGGCGAACTGGGCCTGCACGAATCCACGATTTCGCGGGCCACGACGCAGAAGTACATGCTCACCCCGTTCGGTACGCTGGAGCTCAAGCGCTTCTTCGGGACGGGGGTGTCGACCGATGGCGGCGATGCCACCTCGGCCACGGCGGTGCAGACCCATATCCGGCAGATGGTGGCGGACGAGAACCGTGCCAAGCCGCTGTCCGACAGTCAGATCATGGAAAAGCTGGCCGACCAGGGCATCGTGATCGCCCGGCGCACGGTGGCCAAATACCGCGAGGCGCTGCGCATCGCGCCGGCGGCGCTGCGCAAGGCGCAGGCCTCGGTTCGCTGAAATCAGGGACGAATGACTGTAAATTCGTCCCTGATTTCAAACACTTGCGTGACATCTCGGTTGCAATTTTTTTTGCGCAAGCCGCTTGCCAGTTCGAGAATAATTTTCGATAATTATTCTCATGTACATTTGTGTATGCAACGCGATCACCGAACGCCAAGTCCGCGCCAGCGTGGACGCGGGCGCTACCACGCTGGCCGACCTGCAGTTCGAGCTGGGCGTGGCGACCTGTTGCGGCTGTTGCGCAGCCACCGCCACGGAATACCTGCCCGGCGGTCGTTGCTCCAGCGTCTGCGACGTGCGCTCGATCGCCGTTCCGGTCAATCCTCCCGCCGCCCTGGCTGAACAGCCCAGCGCGCCGGCGGCCAATACCTATCCGGTCATCCAGGTCGCGGTAGCCTGACCCCGTTCCTGATCCAACGAAGCCACGGCGCCTGCCGTGGCTTTTGTTTTTGTGCGGATGGGTCGGCGTGGATTTTCGCGTCTTTGTCTGCGCGGTTCCTTCCACACACAGGCGGCCTGTGTCCTTTCCACGCCTGGCGGCTTGCGGCCGTTGGGCCGTCCGGCGGAGCCGTTCCCGTTCAGGATGAGGGCTGGCGCCACTGCGCTGCGCAGAACGCCTGCACCGTCTGCGCCACCTGGCGCGCCGGCTCGCGCGCCGCGCGGCCCAGGCAGAGCGCGAGTTCGGTGGGCGGCGCCGGCGGCAGATGCTCGTCCACGATGCGCAGGTTGGGCGCCAGACAGCGGCGCTCCAGCAGCGCGACGCCCAGGCCGCCGGCCAGCGCCGCCTGCAGGCCCAGCAGGTTGGGGCTTTCATAGGCGATGCGCCAGCGCCGGCCCGCCGCTTCCAGCGCATGGATGGCGCGGTTGCGGTAGATGCAGCCTTGCGGAAACGCCACCAGCGGCACGGGCTCGACATCGGGCAGCGGCAAGGCGCTGGCGGCGATCCAATGCAGGTGCTCCGGCCACGCGGCCAGGGCCGCGCCCGTGTCCATTCCGGCGCCGGGCTCGCGCTTGAGCAGCGCCACATCCAGATCGCCGCGCTCCAGGCTGCGCGTCAGCGCGGCGCTGAGATCGCAGCGCACTGACAGGCGCAGCGTCGGCCGTTCGCGCACGTAGGCCGCCAGGAGCGCGGTCAAGGCTTCGGGCGCGAAATCGTCCGGGATGCCCAGGCGCACCACGTCCACGCGCTGGCGGCCGCTGACAGCCTCGCGCACCTCGGTGGACAGCGCCAGCATGCGGCGGGCATAGCCCAGCAGCCGCTCGCCGTCTTCGGTCAGCTGGACCTGGCGGCCGTCGCGGATGAACAGCGCACACTCCAGCGCCTCTTCCAACTTGCGGATCTGCTGGCTGACGGTGGACTGGCTGCGGTGCACGCGTTCGCCGGCGCGCGTGAAGCCGCCGGCGTCGACGACGGAAACGAAGCTGTGCAGTAGATCGAGATCGAGCATGGCGGGGCCTGGAAAGCAGTCGTGCAGCCTGGACAGGCGGCGGGTTTATCCATTCGATTATCGAATACTTTTAATCTGAATAAAGCATTTGTCAATGGATGGGGCGGCGCGCAAAATGGCCGCCAGCCTGTCGCCAAAGCGGCGGCGCCCTCTCTCCGGGACTCGCATGAAAACCCCCTCGCTCGCCGTCGCATCTCCCGCTCGCGCCGATTCTCCAGCCGCTGTCGCCTGGTTGCCCATCGCCGCGTTTTGCCTGTTGTGGAGTTCGGCGTTCGCCGCCGCCAAGATCGCGGTGCGCGACTGTCCGCCGATGACCCTGCTGGCGTTTCGTTTCCTGATCGCCGGCGCGCTGATGCTGGGCGTGGCCGCGGCCAGCGGCCGCTGGCGCTGGCCGAGCCGGCGCGACGTCGCCGCGCTGGCGCTGCTGGGCCTGCTGAACAACGCCCTGTATCTGGGTTTGAGCTGGTCGGGCATGACGCGGGTGTCATCCGCGTTCACCGCGGTGCTGATCAGCACCAATCCGCTGCTGATCGGCGTGCTGGCCGGGCCGGTGCTGGGCGAGCGGTTGAGCTGGCGCAAGCTGCTGGGCCTGCTGCTGGGGCTGGCCGGCGTGGCCGTGGTGCTGCGTTCGCGGTTGAGCGGCATGCAGGAAGACGCGCACGGCACCTTGCTCGTGGTTGGCGGACTGATCGCGCTGGTGGCGGGCACGCTGCTGTACAAGCGCCTGAAGCCGTCCGCGGACTTGTGGATGGCCACCGGCATCCAGTCGCTGGCCGGCGCGGCCGCGATGATGCCGATCGCGCTGGTCGTCGATGACCTGGGCGCGGCGCGCATGACGGCCAGTCTGTTCTGGAGCATGGCCTACATGATCGTGGCCGTGTCGATTGGCGGTTATTACTTGTGGTTCATGATTCTTGGCCGCGCCAGCGCCACCGCCGCCAGCGCGCTGCACTTCCTGATGCCGCCGCTGGGCTTGCTGTTCGGCTGGCTGGTGTTGAGCGAGCCGGTGTCGTGGCTGGACCTGCTGGGCATCGTGCCGATCGCATTCGGCATCTGGCTGGCCACGCGGCGCGCCGATTGAGTCCGCGATATCCATCGAGTCGATGCGTGATGGTGGCGCGCGCGCTCATGCGGTCGTAGATATGCAACAGCGCGGAGCACGCGTCGCACGCGGGTTTTTCAGCGAGGCGGCGTGCGATCCGCGCTGCGCTTGACGTGCATCAAGGCGCACAATCGGGCGGTATGGCCGCTTCCAGGCCGCATGAAGTCTGCGTAGTGCGTGCAAGGCATCGCTCACGCAAACTCATTCTCATTATCCTGTCGCTTTCATGTTGCGCTTGCAAAGCCGTTTACCAAATGCAGAGCAAGGCTAGGCGCGGCCCCGCGCCGGATGTTAGTCTGCCGGGGTTGCGTACGCGCGGCATCGCGCGTCTTCCTGTCGCGATGTGCTCGCATCGCGCCTGACTGCAAGGAGTCTCATCATGAAAGGCGATAAAACCGTCATCCAGCATCTCAACAAGCAGCTGACCAACGAGCTGACGGCCATCAACCAGTATTTCCTGCATGCGCGCATGCTGAACCACTGGGGCTTCGACAAGCTGGGCAAGCACGAATACGAAGAGTCGATCGGCGAGATGAAGCATGCCGACCGCCTGATCGCGCGCATCTTCATGCTCGACGGCCTGCCCAACCTGCAGGACCTGCACAAGCTGCTGATCGGCGAAGACGTGCCGGAACTGCTGGCCTGTGACCTCAAGCTGGAGCAAGGCGCGCAAGCCACGGTCAAGGAAGCCATCGCGTATTGCGAATCGGTGCGCGACTATGTGTCGCGCGATCTGTTCCAGGACATCCTGGACGACACCGAAGAGCACATCGACTATCTGGAAACCCAGATCGACCTGATCGACAAGGTCGGCCTGCAGAACTACCTGCAGAGCCAGATGTCGGTGCCGGAATAACGGTTGCCGGCCTGGCGGCGGTCACAGGATCGCCGGCCAAGACAAAGGCGCCCCGAGGGGCGCCTTTGTCTTGGTACGCGGCCAGAGTGCCGCGTCGATAGCGTTGCGATCGCGTTACTGCGGACGGGCCGGGCATTCGGCCATCGTGCCCCAGGCGCGGTTCGGCGCACAGTACTTGTTGCGCGCGGCCCAGGAACACGAGGGGCGCTCGAAGAAGCCCTGCGTGGCGCAATGCGCCAGCTCGCGCTTGAGCGCGTCCTGCCAGCCGGGAGCACCGGGTGCCTGGGCGGTGTTCGGGGGCGGCGGCGCGGGCATCATCTGGCCGGAGCCGTAGCCGCCGGCCTGGACCTGGCCCTGCCCCGCGCCGCCGTTGACGGCGGTCGAGGTGCCAGGCGCCTGCAGATCCAGCGTGCTGACGTCGGACGTGCCCGTGGGCAGCGGCACCTGCTGCGAGGCCGCGGCGATTTCGCGCGCCTGGTCGGCCGAGATGCGCTCGCGCGACAGCTTGACGTTGGGATCGCTGACGGAATCGAACAGCGACACGGTGTTGATGGCCCACTCGCGGTCGGCCGGCTTGTCGGGCACGCCCAGCGTGCCGTCGATGCGCGGCTGCGGTGGCTGCGCCACATAGGGACGCCCGTTGGCGTCCAGCACCGGTTGCTGGCCGTCGGCCCCATCCTGGCCGGGCGCGGGCGCGGCGACCGGGGCATGCGCCACCAGCCAGTCGCCAAGTTGAATTCCGCCCCAGGCCGACGCGCCCAGCGCGACCAGCAGCGTTGCGAACAAAAAACGCCAAGACATTGCTAAACCTCTTCTGCCGTGCGGAACCCGGACGGGTCTACGCCTTGTCTCCGAAAACCTTGCCGCCGTGCTCGCGCATGGCGTGGAATTTCACATCCGGATACAGTTCCTCGGCCACGCGCAGCTGCGCGGGCGAACCGATCAAAAACGCCGCCGCATCGACCACATCATAGGCGATATGGGCAGCATTGGCATCCATGAACTTGCGCAGCGCCTTGGGGTTGTCGGACGTGATCCAGCGCGCCATCGTGTAGCGCGAAGGCAGCATGCGGGCGTCCACGCCGTACTCGGTCTTGAGCCGGTGCGCCACCACTTCGAACTGCAGCTGGCCGACCGCGCCCAGCAGCAGCGAGCCGCCGGCCGCCTCGGGACGGAACACCTGGATGGCGCCTTCCTCGCCCAGCTGCGTGAGGCCGGTGCGCAATTGCTTGGTGCGCAGCGGATCCTTCACTTCGACCGCCTGGAACAGCTCGGGCGCGAAGAACGGCAGCCCGGTGAACTGCAGGGTTTCGCCTTCGGTCAGCACGTCGCCGAGTTGCAGCACGCCGTGGTTGGGGATGCCGATGACGTCGCCGGCATAAGCCTCGTCCAGCAGCTCGCGCCGCTGCGACAGGAACGACACCACGTTGTTGGGCCGCATTTCCTTGTTGGTGCGCGCCACCTTCAGGCGCATGCCGCGCTCGAAGCGGCCGGAGCTCACGCGCACGAAGGCGACGCGGTCGCGGTGCGCGGGGTCCATGTTGGCCTGCACCTTGAACACCACGCCGGTGAACTTGGGTTCCTCGGGCTGCACCTCGCGCTGCAGCGCGGTGCGCGGGCCGGGCGGCGGGGCCTGCTCGACCAGCGCGTCCAGCACTTCCTGCACGCCGAAGTTGTTGATGGCCGAGCCGAAGAACACTGGGGTCTGCTTGCCGGCCAGGAACTGCGCGCGGTCGAAGGCGGGCGCGGCTTCGTTGATCAGCTCGATCTCGCCGCTGGCCTGTTCGAAGGCCGAGCCGAAGCGGCGGCCGATCTCGGGATTGGACAGGCCCTCGATGAAGTCGTCGTTGTCAGAGCGGCGCTCCTGGCCGGCGCGGAACACGCGCATGCGGTCGCGGCGGATGTCGAACACGCCGCCGAAGGCCTTGCCCATGCCCACCGGCCACGAGAACGGCACCGCATCCATGCCCAGGTGCCCTTCGATCTCGGACAGCAGTTCGAGCGGCTCGCGCACTTCGCGGTCCATCTTGTTGATGAAGGTGATGATGGGCGTGTTGCGCGCGCGGCAGACCTGCAGCAGCCGGATGGTCTGCGGCTCCACGCCGTTGGCGGCGTCGATCACCATGAGCGCGGCGTCCACGGCGGTCAGCACGCGATAGGTGTCTTCCGAGAAGTCCTGGTGGCCCGGGGTGTCGAGCAGGTTGATGACGCAGTCGCGGTATTCCATCTGCATCACCGACGAGGCCACCGAGATGCCGCGCTGCTTTTCGATTTCCATCCAGTCGGAGGACGCGTGGCGCGAGGCCTTGCGGGCCTTGACGCTGCCGGCGATCTGGATCGCGCCCGCGAACAGCAGCAGCTTTTCGGTCAGCGTGGTCTTGCCCGCGTCGGGGTGGGAAATGATGGCGAACGTCCGGCGTCGCGCGACTTCTTGTTGAATGCTCATGATCGGTGGAATATTCGGGCGCCGTGTTTCAGGTCCGGCGCGGTCCTGCTGCGTGCAAAAAAGCGCGGGGCTCGCGCCGGGAAGGCGGCGAGCCCCGTTCGGTCGGGTTCAGGAATGGCGGCGGAACGAGGCGAGGAACACGCCTGCCAGGATGAACAGCGACCCGAAGGTCCGGTTCATCCAGCGGATGTGCTTGGCGTCGCGCAGCAGACGCAGCACGCGGGCCGCCAGCAGCGTGTACACGCCCATCGCCACCAAGTCGGTGAAGGCCAGCGTGCCGGCCAGCGCCGCGTACTGCGCCACCATCGGCAGCGCCGGATCGACGAACTGCGGCACCACGGCCAGCAGGAACACCGTGCCCTTGGGATTCATGGTGTTGATCAGGAAGCCGCGCATGACCAGCTCGCGGATCGACGCCTGCCTGGGATCGCCGGCGTCGACCGCGACCGGCGCGGCGTCGGTGCGGATCTGGCGCACGCCCAGGTAGATCAGGTAGGCCACGCCCAGGTACTTGACCACGTTGAAGGCCATCTCCGAGGTGGCCAGCACCGCGCCCAGGCCGACGGCCACGACCACGAACTGGAACAGGATGCCCATGATCAGGCCGGCCGTGTTCCAGTAGCCGCGCGCGAAGCCGTACTTCAGCCCGGAGGACATGGCCGAGATCGCGCCCGCGCCGGGCGAGAACGAAATGGCCCAGGAGGCCAGGAAAAACGTCAACCAGGTCGATAAGGGCATGATGCGCGCGGGTCCGTGGGTCGCTGTCTGGGTGGGGGCTATCCGCAGATATTACTTGCTTAGCAGCGCGGCCCGCGGCGATCCGCCGGGACGGCCGCCGTTGCCCGCCGGGCGCGCGGCGCCCTCGGGACGGCGGTGGTTCTGCGGTTGCTGCGGGCGGCCTTCGTTGCGGCCGGCGTGGGCCGGACGGTCGGACGGCTTGCGCTCGCCATCGCGCGGGGCGTGGCCGCGGCCGTCGCCGCCGGCGCGGGCCGGGGCGGGGGCGCGGTTGCCCGAGGGCGCGCGCGGCGCGGCGCCGGCCGGGCGCTGCTGGCCGCGGCCGCCGCCATTGCCACCGCGATCGCCACGGTCGCCGCCGCGATCACCGCCACGGCCGTTGCGCTGGCCGCCGCGAGGCTGGCGCGAGTCTTCGTCGCGTTCCTGGCGCTCGAACGAGGCCGCGGTCGTGGCGGGCGGGGTCCAGCCTTCGACCGGCTTGCGGTCGATGGTCTTCTTGATCAGGCGCTCGATGTCGCGCAGCAGCTTGATTTCGCTGTTGTCGACCAGCGAGACCGCCGCGCCGGTGGCGCCGGCGCGGCCGGTGCGGCCGATGCGGTGCACGTAGTCTTCGGGCACGTTGGGCAGTTCGAAGTTCACGACCTGCGGCAGCTGGTCGATGTCCAGGCCGCGGGCGGCGATGTCGGTGGCCACCAGCACCGTGACCGTGCCTTCCTTGAAGCCGGCCAGCGCGCGGGTGCGGGCCGACTGGCTCTTGTTGCCGTGGATGGCGGCGGCGGTCAGGCCGTCCTTGACCAGCTTTTCGGCCAGGCGGTTGGCGCCGTGCTTGGTGCGCGTGAACACCAGCACCTGGTGCCAGCCGCTTTCGCGGATGATGTGGCTGATCAGGTCGCGCTTGTGGTGCTGTTCGACCAGGTGCACGGTCTGCGTGACCAGTTCGGTGGCGGTGTTGCGCGGGGTGACCGAGACTTCGCCCGGGTTGTTCAGCACGCCGCGCGCCAACGAGCGGATCTCGTCCGAGAAGGTGGCCGAGAACAGCAGGTTCTGGCGCTTCTGCGGCAGCAGCGCCAGGATCTTGCGGATGTCGCGGATGAAGCCCATGTCCAGCATGCGGTCGGCTTCGTCCAGCACCAGGATTTCGACGCCCGACAGGTCGATGGTGCGCTGGCCGCAGTGGTCCAGCAGGCGGCCGGGCGTGGCCACCAGGATGTCCAGCGGCTTCTTCAGCGCGCTGATCTGCGGATTGATGTTGACGCCGCCGAACATCACCATGGACGACAGCGCGGTGTGCTTGCCGTAGGTCTGCACCGATTCGGCCACCTGCGCGGTCAGTTCGCGCGTGGGCGTCAGGATCAGGCAGCGCGGGCGGCCCGGCTTGCGCTGGGCGGGCTTGGTCTGCGACAGCAGGTGCAGGATGGGCAGGGTGAAGCCGGCGGTCTTGCCGGTGCCGGTCTGGGCGGCGGCGAGCAGGTCGCCGCCCTTCAGGACCTGCGGAATGGCCTGGGCCTGGATGGGGGTGGGCGCGGTGTAGCCGGTCTCGGCGATGGCGCGCAACAGGGAATCAGCCAGCCCGAGGTCGGCGAAATTAGAAGAGGCAGTCAAAACAACTCCAGCGGCAGCCCGTCGCTCAAGTTGAGAGACTCCAATCCAGGCGTACGAATAAGGAGAAAAGGGAAGCGCCCTTGCAGGGCGAAGCCAGGCGGCGAAGGGCCCGGCGAACGTGCGCAGATTGGCAAAGCGCACGGCGGGATTGTAGCCGATGTGGCAGCCGGGCATGGGCGCGCCGGGGTGTCCTGGTATAACCAGGTAACAAATTGCACGACCTATCTACGAAATAAGTACATTCCCTAGGTCACACTCCCTATAATCCGTGCGCTTTCATCCATTTGAAAATAAGGATTGCTATGAAAAAGGCGGCAATTGCAGGCATCGTCGTGGCGCTGGGCGCGGTTTGGACCGGTTCTGCCTGGTACACGGGCAAGAAGGCCGAAACCTTCGTCAAGCAACTGATTCAGGATGGCAACGTCGATCTGCAGAAGCTCGGCGAGCGCACCGGCATCACGCCCTCGATCGAGCTGATCTCGTTCGAGCGCGGCGTGTTCTCGTCGACCGAGCGCTTTCGCGTCAAGTTCTCGATCCCGGCCAAGGACGGCAAGCCCGGCCATGACGGCGAGATCGAGTTCGTCGAATACCTGGACCACGGCCCCTTCCCGCTGTCGAACCTGAGCCGTGGCAAGCTGGCTCCGGCCATGGTCGCCAGCCGCTTCCAGCTCGTGGAAACGCCTTCGGTCAAGGAATGGTTCGCCGCCGCCAAGGGCTCGGTGCCGCTGTCGGGCTCGTACAGCGTCAGCTATGGCAAGAATGTCGACGGCAAGTTCGACCTGGCCGCCGTCGAATTCGCCAAGGATGCGAACAGCCTGAAGTTCTCGGGCATGAAGGGCGATATCGAGGTCAACACCGGCACCAAGCACGCCGTCTTCAACGCGCAGTCGGACAGCCTGGTCATCGCCGGCAAGTCCGACGACAGCGATATCACCAGCATGGCGCTGCAGGGCCTGACGATCGCCGGCAACGGCGCGCCGGGCAAGAGCGACATGTACATGGGCAGCCAGAAGATCGGCTTCAAGGCCCTGACGATCAACTCGGCCACCCAGCCGCCCGTGATCGTCAAGGACACCTCGATGGCCATCGACACGAGCGAGGCCGACGCCGGCGTCAACGCCAAGGCCGTGCTCGACTTCGGCATGATCAATGTGCAGAACCAGGACGTCACCGGCGTCAAGTTCGCGCTGGACATGAAGAACCTGGATCCCAAGGCGCTCAAGGCCCTGAACGAAGTCTATGAAAAGGCCTCGCATCGCATGCTGCAGAGCGGCGGCGAGGAAAAGACGCCGCAGTTCACGCCCGAAGAGCAGCAGATCCTGAAGGACAACGTCCAGCTGCTGCTGGCCGGCAACCCCAGCCTGTCGGTGGCGCCGCTGCAACTGCGCACCGCCAACGGCGCGTCGACCTTCAACCTGGATCTGAACCTGGCCAAGCCGGCATCGCTGGACGCGCCCTTCCCGGACGTGGCCATGCAGACCGTGCGCAAGCTGGACGCCAAGGTCGTGCTGTCCAAGGCCAGCCTGGCCGACCTGATGGCCTTCAAGGCCCAGCAGGACGGCGCGCCGGCCGACCAGGCCCTCAAGACCGCCAAGGGCCAGGCCGACATGGTCGGCACCATGGCGGGCGCCATGGGCCTGGCCAAGGTCGAGAACGACAACGTCGTTTCCTACCTGAACTACGCCGACGGTCAGGTCGATTTCAACGGCAAGAAGATGCCGCTGGAACAGTTCCTGATGATGGCCATGGGTGGCTTCATGGGCAAGCGCTAAGCGCGCCCTGCCGGCCCCGCGAGGCCGGCGTCGCAATATTACGGGCTGATGCGCCTTGCGCGCATCGGCCCGTTTTTCATTGGCGCCCGCCAGCGTGGCGCATCGGGGCGGACCTTATCCGGGCAGCGCGCCCGCCTGGACCACGCCGCCCTGCAGCACCGCCACATGGAAGCGCTTGTCGGCCGCCTTCATGATGTCCTCGGTCGGGTCGCCTTGCACCAGCAGCAGGTCGGCGGCGTTGCCGTCCTGGATGGCGCCGTGCCCATCCATGCCCATCAGGTCGTGCCCGCGCGAGGTGCCCGCGACCAGCGCGTCCACCGGCGTCATGCCGAACTCGACCATGTAGGCCAGCTCCATGGCGTTCTCGCCATGCAGGTTGAACGGCGTGCCCGCGTCGGTGCCCATGGCGATGCGGCCGCCGGCCTTGTAGTACATCTGGATGGACTCGCGGTGGCGCTGCTCGACGGCGCGGGCCTTTTCCACCGCGTAGGCGGGAATGCCGTTGTCGGCATTGGCCACGATGTTGCGCACGGCGGCGATGGTGGGCACCAGGTAGGTCCGGGCCTCCAGCATTTCGCGCAGGCATTCCTCGTCCATGAAGATGCCGTGCTCGATGGAGTCGATGCCGGCGCGCACGGCGTTCAGGATGCCCTCCGTGCCCTGCGCATGGCTGGCCGTGCTCTTGCGAAAGCGCTTGGCCTCGTGCACGCCGGCCTTCATCTCGGCGAAGCTGTAGTGCGCGTCCATGGGGCTGACGCCCGGCGTCATGACGCCGCCGGTGGCCATGATCTTCACCAGGTCGCAGCCGGCGTGGACCTGCTCGCGCACGGCCTTCACCACTTCCTCGCAGCCGTCGGCCACGCGGCCGATGCGGTTGCCGTGGCCGCCGGTCATGCAGATGATGCGGCCGGACGCCCTGATCGCCGGACCGGGGAAGACGCCGCGCGCGATGGCGTCGCGCACGCCGAATTCCAGGTAGTCCTTGCCGCCGCAGTCTCGCAGCGCGGTGACGCCGCCACGCAGGCTGGCCTGCGCATTCTCCAGCGCGGTCAGCGTGATCTGCGCCGGGCCCTGCTTGTTCATCTGCGCGTTGGGGTCGGGGCCGCCGGTGTAGACCAGGTGCACGTGACAGTCCGCCAGGCTGGGCATCAGCGTCATGCCGGCGGTGTCGACCTTGCGGCCGGCATAGCCTTCGAACTCGGCCGCCGGCGCCACGCGCGCGATGCGGCCGTCCTGCACCAGCACGCCGTGTCCGGCCAGGGTCTTGCCCAATCCATCGAATACCAGGCCGCCGATGAACAGGGTTTGCTGCGAGGTGCTCATGTCTCGTTCCTTGGTTCTGTGCATGCGGCCCTAGCCGGCCACGTCCAGCCCCTCGCGGGACATGGATTGCAGGCGCGGCATCAGGCCCAGCAGGTGTTGGCTGTAAGGGTGTTGCGGGCGATCGAACAGGGTTTCCGTGTCCGCCACTTCCAGCAGTTCGCCATGGCGCATCACGCCGACGCGGTCGCACATCTGGCGGATCACGGGCAGGTCGTGGCTGATGAACAGCATGGTCAGGCCGAGCTGTTCCTGCAGGTCCTTGAGCAGGTTCAGGATCTGCGCCTGGATGGACACGTCCAGCGCCGAGGTGGGCTCGTCGCAGATCAGGAAGCGCGGACGCGTGGCCAGGGCGCGCGCGATGCAGATGCGCTGGCGCTGGCCGCCGGAGAATTCGTGCGGATAGCGCTGGGCCGCGCGCTCGCCCAGGCCCACCACATCGAGCAGGTCGGCGACGATGCGACGCGCCTGCGCCTCGCTGTCGGCCAGCCGGTGGAAGCGGATGGGCTCGGCGATGATGTCCAGCACGCGCATGCGCGGATTCAGCGAGGAATACGGATCCTGGAAGATCATCTGGATCTGGCGGCGGAAGGGATTGAGCTGCTTCTCGCCCTTGAGCGCGGTCAGGTCGGTGCCGCCGAAGTGCACCGATCCGGCCGACGGCGTATATAGCCCGGAGATCAGCCGCGCGACCGTGGACTTGCCCGAACCGGATTCGCCCACCAGGCCGAAGACCTCGCCCTCGCCGATGGCGAAGCCGACGTTCTTGACCGCGTCCAGCGTGCGCTGGTTGCGTTTCAGGAACGCGTTCTTGAGCACGAAGCGCATGCCCAGGCCGCGCACGTCGACCAGCGGACCGTCGCCGCGCCCGCCGAAGTCGCGCCGCTGGCCCAGCCAGTGGGTGGCGATGTCCAGCGGCTGCGCCGGCGTCTTCACGTCCTCGATGTAGGTGACCAGCGGAAAGCGCTTGAGCTTGATGTCGGGCCGGGGCACGGCCGAGATCAGGCTGCGGGTGTAGGGATGATCGGGGTCGCCCAGGATCTTGGCGGTGGCGCCCTCTTCGACCAGCTTGCCGCGATACAGCACCGCCACGCGGTCGGTCACGTCGGCGATCACGCCCATGTCGTGCGTGATGATGATCATGCCGACCTGCTCTTCGCGGCACAGCTTGCGCAGCAGCTCCAGGATCTGCGCCTGGATGGACACGTCCAGCGCCGTGGTCGGCTCGTCGGCGATGATGACTTCCGGCTCGCAGCACAACGCCAGCGCGATCACCACGCGCTGCCGCATGCCGCCGGAGAACTGGTGCGGATACTGCTTGGCGCGCAATTCGGGCTTGTCGATGCCGACCTGCGCCAGCAATTGCACGGCGCGCTTGGCGGCCTCGGCCTGGGACAGGTCCAGGTGCACCTGCATGGTTTCCACCAGCTGGCTTTCCACGGTCTGCAGCGGATCCAGCGAGGTCAGCGGATCCTGGAAGATCATGCCGATGCGCCGGCCGCGCACGCGGCGCTGCTGCGCCGGCGTCAGCGTGTCGATGCGTTCGCCGTTGAGCAACACCTGGCCGCCGGCCAGCCGGCCGGGCGCTTCCAGCAGGCCGATCACGGCGTTGCCGATGGTGGACTTGCCGGCGCCGGATTCGCCCACCACGCCCAGGATCTCGCCTTTCTCCAGGCTCAGGGACACGCCGTCCACCGCCACCATGGTGCCGCGGCGGCTGGGAAATTCGATGCGGATGTCGTCGATGTTCAACAGGGCCATGATGTTCTCAGCGCAGCTTCGGATTGAGCGCGTCGCGCAGCCAGTCGCCCAGCAGGTTGACGGACAGCACCAGCGCCACCAGCACGATGCCGGGGAAGATGGAGATCCACCACATGCCCGAGAACAGGTAGCTGTTGCCGATGCGGATCAAGGTGCCCAGCGACGGCGCGGTCGGCGGCACGCCCACGCCCAGGAAGGACAGCGTGGCCTCGGTGATGATGGCCACGGCCAGGTGGATGGTGGCGATGACCAGCACCGGCCCCATCACGTTGGGCAGGATGTGGCGGCGCAGGATGGTGACGGGGCCGATGCCGATCAGGCGGGCGGCCTGCACGTATTCCTTGTTGCGCTCGACCAGCGTGGAGCCGCGCACGGTGCGCGCGTACTGCACCCAGCCGGAGGTGCCGATGGCGAAGATCAATACGTACATCGCCAGCTCGTCGTGCATGTCGCGCGGCAGCAGCCCGCGCGCCACGCCGTCGATCAGCAGCGCCACCAGGATGGCGGGAAAGGACAGCTGCACGTCGGCGATGCGCATGATGAAGCTGTCCACGCGTCCGCCCGCGTAGCCGCTGATCAGGCCCAGCGTGACGCCCAGCACCATCGAGAACGCGACCGAGGCCAGGCCCACCAGCAGCGACACGCGCGAGCCGTAGAGCAGGGCCGAGAAGATGTCGCGGCCCTGGTCGTCGGTGCCGAGCACGAAGGCCGCGCTGCCGCCCTCTTCCCAGGACGGCGGCGTATTGGCGTCGATGATGAGCACCTGGCCCGGGTCGAAGGGATTCTGCGGCGCGATCAGCGGCGCGAACACCGCGCCGAGCACGATCAGCAGCGTGACGAGGGCGCCGATGACGGCGGCGGGCGAGCGCTTGAAGCTGTACCAGAGGTCGCTGTCGGCGGCGCGCGCGAAGAAGGGGGCGATGCGGGCGGTCATGCGGATTCCTTTACGTTCGTCCTGGAAGGTGCCTTACTTGCTCTGCACGCGCAGGCGCGGATCCACCGCGAAATACAGCAGGTCGACGATCAGGTTGATGACCACGAACATGAATGCGATCAGCACCAGGTAGGCCGCCATGACGGGGATGTCCACCGTGCTGATGGCCTGGATGAACAGCAGGCCCATGCCGGGCCACTGGAACACGGTCTCGGTGATGATGGCGAAGGCGATGATGGAGCCCAGCTGCAGGCCGGTGATGGTGATGACCGGCACCATGGTGTTCTTGAGCGCATGGCGGAAATTGATCAGCCGCTCCGGCAGGCCGCGGGCGCGCGCGAACTTGATGAAGTCGGCGCGCAGCACCTCAAGCATCTCGGCGCGCACCAGCCGCATGATCAGCGTCATCTGGAACAGCGCCAGCGTGATGGCGGGCATGATCAGCGCCAGCAGGCCGGACTTGGTCAGGAAGCCCGTAGTCCACCAGCCCAGTCCGACCACATCGCCGCGCCCGAAGCTGGGCAGCCAGCGCAACTGCACGCCGAAGAACAGGATCAGCAGGATCCCGATCAGGAAGGTGGGCAGCGAGATGCCGGCCAGCGAGATGGCCATGAAGGCCTTGGACAGCACGCCGTGGCGCTTGAGCGCGGTGTAGATGCCCATGGGAATGCCCAGCGCCAGCGCCATGACGGCGGACACGAAGGACAGTTCCAGCGTGGCGGGCAGGCGTTCTTCCAGCAGTTCGCTGACGGGGCGGCGGTGGCGGTACGAGGTGCCGAAATCGCCGCGCGCGGCGTTGGCCACGAAGCGCGCGTACTGCACCACGAAGGGATCGTTCAGGCCCAGCTGCTCGCGCAGTTGTTCACGTTGTTCCGCCGTGGTGTCCTGGCCCACCATGGTGGCCAGGGGGTCGCCCACGTAGCGGAACATGGCGAAGGCGATCAGCGCCACGGTGAGCATGACCAGCAGCGACTGGAAGAGTCGTTGCGCGATGAAGGAAAGCATGGGGTGTGGCCCTCAAGAAAGCCGGCGGCGGGGGCGGCCGTATCGCGATCCGGGCGGTCGAGGCCGCCCGGCAAAGGCTGCGCCCGGGATCAGGGCAGCACGACGTCGCGCAGGTCGAGCACGTCGTCGGCGCGCTGGATGACCTTGATGTTGTCCTTCACGCCCCAGGACATGGGCTGCTGGTGCAGCGGCAGGTAGCCGTACTCGGCGCGCACGATGCCGAAGGCTTCCTTGATCATCGCGTTGCGCTTGGCCTGGTCGGTCTCGGTGCCGATCTGGGTGATCAGCTCGTCGACCTTCTTGTTGCAATAGCCGCCCAGGTTGAACTGGCCCGAGGCGGTCTTGGCGTCGCGGCAGCCGGCCAGGTTCAGCAGCGCGTTGTGCGCGTCGGTGGAGCTGGGCGTCCAGCCGAGCATGTACATGCTGGTCTGGTTGCCAGCCTGCAGCAGGATCTTGCCGAAGTACTTGGACTTGGTCTGCGCCAGCAGGTTGACCTTGATGCCCACGCGCGTCAGCATGCCGGCCACGGCCTGGCAGATCTTTTCGTCGTTGACGTAGCGATCGTTGGGGCAGTCCATGGTGACGGAGAAGCCCTTGGGATAGCCGGCCTCGGCCAGCAGCTTCTTGGCGCGCTCGGGATCCGGCTTGTACGGCGCGCCGTAGGACTCGTCATAGCCGTTGATCGAGGTGGCGACCAGCGAGCCCAGCGGCTTGGCCGCGCCGCGCATGATCTTGTCGTTGATGATCTTGGTGTCCACGGCCAGCACCACGGCCTCGCGCACCTTCGGATCCTTGAAGGGGTTCTTGCCCTTCACGTCCGAGAACAGCAGCTCGTCGCGGCTCTGGTCCATGCCGATGAAGATGGCGCGGGCCTCGGGCGCGGTCAGCGGCTTGACGCCCTTGGCGTCTTCCAGGCGCTTCCAGTCCTGCACCGGCACCGGCTGCACCAGGTCCATCTCGCCCGAGATCAGCGCGGCCACGCGCGTGGCTTCCTGCGTGATGGGTTGGAAGATGACCTCGTCGATATTGGTCTTGATGTTCTTGTTCCAGTAGCCGTCATAGCGCTTGAGCACGGTCTTCACGTCGGGCTGGCGCTCGGCCAGCATGAAGGGGCCGGTGCCGTTGGCGTGCAGGTTGGCGTAGTTGCCCTGGTTGTCGCCCTTGATGTTGGTGGCCTCGGTGGTCTTGTTCTTCTCGGACCACGTCTTGCTCATGATGTACAGGAAGGCCCATTCGCGCGGCAGGATGGGGTTGGGCGCGGGCGTGGTGACTTCGACGGTGTAGTCGTCGATCTTCTTGATGTCCGACGCCTTGGCGCCGTAGCCCTTCATGTCGGAGCCGGGCGTCAGGCTGCGCTTCCATGTGAAGATCACGTCATCGGCGGTGAAGGGCGAACCGTCGTGGAATTTCACGCCCTTGCGCAGCTTGAAGATCCATTTGGTGGGCTCGGGGTTTTCCCAGCTTTCGGCCAGCAGCGGCGTCAGCTTCAGCTCGCCGTCGTAGCCGGCCAGCGTTTCGTAGATGTTGCCCTGGAAGCCCAGCGTGAAGGTCTCGTTCAGCGCCATCGGGTCCATGGACGAGGCATCGCCCTGGTACGACCAGTGGAAGGTCTTGGCCGCGGCGCCGGCGCTGAAGGCCAGCGAGGCGACCAGGGCCGCCGTCAGCGCAGCCTGTTTGAAAGCGGGGAAAGTACGCATAGCCCTGATGCTCCGTGTGGTGCGCGGATCGCGCGGCAGAGGAATGGGCCCCGACCCCTGGAGGAGTCCGGGGCATGGCGTTGCTGCTTACGACGAGACGGAATCGGGGAATGGACGCCACGCGGCGCGGCATGCGCGTCGGCCGGCGGGAGCCTTGATGACTATCACTGCGCAGGACTTCGGCTTCACGATGCACCCAACCCCATTTTGTGATTCATAGTCATGAGGGGGACGGACCCACGCCCATGCAGAAGGCATCTTATAGAGCCATTCTTTTAAGCGTCAATCGGTTTGGATTGGGGATAGTACGTGCTTGCCAGGGCGCATGAATGGTGCCTGAGCGCCAGGCGGGCGGCGGCTGTCAAGAGGTCGCGGGCGCGTCCGCGGACAGCGTGCGCGCCAGCTCGCGCAGCATGAGCTTGCGGCGTTCGCTGTCTTCATGCGCCTGGCCCAGCGCCGACCATTCGGGCCGGCTGCGCGCTTCTTTCAGCGCGGCGGGCAAGGCGCCCTTGCGCAGGTCCTCGCCATCATGCGGGACGATCCGGATGGGCGTGCGCGCCGCATGGCCGCGATGTTCGAGCGCGGCGATCAGCTCGCGCTGGCGCAGCGCCAGGAGGCGCAGCACGGCGTCGTCCACGCTGATCTCGCGCCAGCCGCGCAGCTTGCCCGCCACGCGCTTGCCGAGCTTTTCCACGCCCTGCCACAGCCCACCCGCGGCCGCGCCGATCAGCATGCCCGTGCCCAGGCTCAGGCCGGCGCTGAACAGGTCCACCGCCGCGCCGGCCATGGCGCCGGCGGCCGCGCCCATGCCCAGTTGTATGCCCATGTCCTTGAGCGCCTGAGGATGGAACAGGTCCATGCCCCAGCGCTCGCCCTGCAGCGGCAGCGCATCGGCGTCGATATCGGAAGGCCGGAAGTTGTACAGCGCCAGCAGCGCGGTGACGCAGGCCTGTTCGCGCTGGCGCGCCAACGCGCGCAGGCGTTCGGCCGCCGCCGCCAGCGCGTCGGCGTCATTGGGGCTGGACAGGCGCAGCGCGGCCACGTCGATCAGCAGGTCGGCCAGCAGCTCGAAGGCGGCGGCGCGGCGCTCCTGGCGCTGCCGCGCGAGCGCGTCGGACAGGCGCGTCAGCGCGGCGGCGTGGCGGTCCAGCAGCACGGCGAGTCGGGCGTACAGCTGCCGCTCGCCATCCAGCGCGGGCGCCACCGTGTCGAATTCCACCACCGCGTGCAGCCCCAGCCGGGCCAGCGCCGCGCGCCAGTCGGCGGCGCGATGCTGCGGCGCGTTGACGAAGTTCAGCACTGGCAGCAAGGGCCGGCCGCAGGCGGCCAGGATGTCGAGTTCGTCGCGGTGCTTGCCCAGCACCGGGTCGCGCGCGTCGATGACGTAGAGCGCCGCGTCGCAGTCCAGCATCTTGGCCAGCACGCGCGCTTCCTGTTCGTAGCGGCCGTGAGCTTCCGGCGTGTCCAGGAAGCGGCGCACGCGCGCCGGTCCGTCCAGCCGTTCGCCGGGCGCCTCCAGCCGCTCCAGGTATTCCAGCAGCGAGATGCTGTCTTCCATGCCGGGCGTGTCGAACCATTCCAGCGCGTCGCCGCCCTCGATGCGCAGGCGCGCGCCTTCGACGTGGCGCGTGGTGCCCGGGCTGTCGGCGACTTCGCCGAAGCGCGTGTCGCGCGTCAGCGTGCGCAGCAGCGAGGTCTTGCCGGTGTTGGTGTGTCCCACCACGGCGATGCGGATCAGGGAATCAGCCATGTCCGGTCTCCAGCCAGTCCAGCGCGTTGGCGGATGCCGCCAGCACGGCCTGCGCGGGCAGGCCCAGCGCCGCGAGCTGCGCGCGCCACAGCGGCGCGCGCGCCGGACCATCCTCGTGCGCGGGCAGCAGCAGCCAGACGCGCGTCTGCTGCGCGTGCGCGGCCAGTTCGGCGATCAGCGTGAGCGTGCCCCGGTCCGGCGTCTGGCGGGCGTCGCAGGCGATCAGGAGGCGCGAGGCGGCGGCGTCGGCCAGCGCGTCGAGGATGCGGCGGCGTTCCTCGCGCGTGTCGAGCCGGCCGGCGATCTGGATGCCGGCGGGCGTCGTGGCCGGCGGCCAGGGCAGGTCGGTGGGCAGTTCCAGCGCCAGCAGCACCGGACGGCCGTCCAGCCCGGCAGGCGCCGGCGCGGACAGGCGCGGCTCGTGCAGCGGGTCGACGGGGCGGTCCAGGCCGGTGGAGACCACGGAGGGTTCCAGCCGGTCGCGCAGCGCGGCGTGGCCGGGCAGCGCGGGGTCGATGCGCAGGCCGGCGAGCCTGCGCCGCAGCACGACCAGGCACAGCAGCGCGGCGGCCAGCCGGGGCAGCACGCCATAGACCACCACCACGCCGATCAGCCATAGCGACCATTGCACCTGGGCGGCGGCCGGCAAGGTCTGGACGCCGTCGCTGGCGAGCACCGTGGCGGCGTCGGGCAGCGGGAAGCCCGCCAGGCCCGGCAGCCAGCCGATCGCCTGGGTCAGCCAGACGAAGGTGTCCGGCGCGAGCAGCGTGGTGGCCCAGATGAAGCGGTAGCTGGCGGTGGACAGCACCGTCAACAGCGTCGCCAGCGCGGCGCACAACCCGGTCAGCCAGAGCAGGTGGCTGATCGAGCCGAACAGCCAGCGCAGCGCGCCGGCGCGCGCCAGCAGGTTGAGCAGGGCCTGGGGCGCCAGCGCCGTGTCCGGCCCGCGCGCGAGTTTGCGCGTGACCCACAGCCAGAGCCGTCCCAGGCCGGTGGCGGCGGCGGGTCGCAGGAGAAAGCTGGCCAGCCACAGCAGGAAGGTCAGCGCGTGCAGGCCCAGCAGGGCGCCCAGCGCCCACAGCACGTTGACGGGCCGCGCGCCGTCGCCCAGCGCGCCCAGGGCCAGGCCGATGCCGGAGAACAGCGCCAGCGCGAACAGCGCGGCCAGCAAGGCCAGGGCGCTGCGGGTCCAGCCCTGGAGCTGGGCGGGCAGTTGTTCGCGTTCGGCGAGCCGGTGGGCGCGGACCAGGATGCGGTCCGGCAGGCCGCCCTCGGCGCGGCGCGCGGCGCGCACGGCCTCGGCGTCTTCGAGCGGGCCCCAATGGGTTTCGCGCAGGCGGATGATCTCGGCGAGCCAGTACTCGCGCAGCGGGCGGCGGGAGGCGTCGTCCAGGGGCATGGGCAGGTTCGGACCAGGTTGCCACAGCGGCGCGGGGCCGCGGCGGGCGGTGCCCCATTGTAGGGGAGATGCGCGCCGGCTCAGCGTCCGGCGCGGGCGCCGCGGTACTGGCCCGGCGTGACGCCGGCTGCGTCGCGGAAGACCCGCGACAGATGGCTGGCGCTGCCGAACCCGCTGGCCTGCGCGATGCCGGCCAGGTCGCTCTTGCCGGCGGCCAGCAGGGCCTTGGCGCGCTCGATCCGGCGCGCGCGCACCCAGGCGTGCGGCGGTTCGCCGAAGGAGGTATGGAACATGCGTGCGAAGTGATAGGTGGACAGCGCCGCCACGCCAGCCAGCTCAGCCAACGTGAGCGGGGCGTCCAGGTGCGCGTCCACGTAGTCCATGACGCGCCGGCGCACGGCGGGGGCCAGGCCGCCGCGCGCGGGTTGCGGCGTCTTGCGCGACACGCCCTGGTGCAGCAGCTGGTGCAGCACGGTCTCGGCGGCGCTGCTGGCCGCCAGCCGTTCGTCGGGGCGGCTCCAGTCCGTGCCCAGCAGCGAGCGGCATACGTCGGTCAGCGAGTCGTCGTGGATATAGGTGCGGTCGCGCAGTTCCAGCGAGCGCGGCTCGCAGTCCAGCCGCATGACGGCTTCGCGGGCCAGGCGCTCCGGCGCGATGTACAGATGCAGGAAACGCACGTTGTCGTTCATGCTCCAGCGCGAGTAATGCTCGGCGGGCAGCACGCAGAACTTGCCCGCGCCGCCATGCAGCGAGTCCAGGCCGACGCGGAAGGATTTTTCGCCGCCGCGCAGGTATAGCGACAGGGTGTGGTGGCCGGGCATGTCGTAGCCCAGCGTTTCGCGGGCGCTGCGCGACCATTGCGAGATCGCCAGGCCCTCGCCGAGCGTGGCCGCGCGCTCCAGCGTCGCAGTGGAGCCGGACAGGGTGCGGAAGACGGAGAAATCGGCGGGTGCCGACGCGACGGTGCCCATGGAAATCACATGCTACTGCGATCGCGCGCTACGCGCGCGGGCGCGCGAGCAATAAGCGCAAGAAACGGCAATCGCGGCCGGGCCGGGCGGTGCAGACTACTGGCGAGCGGCGGCCTGCCGCCGGTTTTTATGTCCCCTATTTTATTGCCGCGTACCGCATCGTGAATCTCTTTCTGTATCTCCTTACCGTCATCATCTGGGGCACCACCTGGATCGCCATCAAGCTGCAACTCGGCGTGGTGGCGATTCCCGTGTCCATCTTCTACCGCTTCGCGCTGGCGGGCCTGGTGCTGTTCGCCGGCCTGCTGCTGCTGGGCAAGCTGCAGAAGCTGGACCGGCGCGGGCACCTGATGTGCCTGGGACAGGGCCTGTGCCTGTTCTGTTTGAACTTCCTGTGCTTCTACACCGCCACCCAATGGATCCCCAGCGGGCTGGTGTCGGTGGTGTTTTCCGCCGCCACGCTGTGGAACGCGTTGAATGCCCGCCTGTGGTTCGGCACCCGCGTCGCGCCGCGCGTGATGCTGGCCGGCGCGCTGGGCTTCACGGGCCTGGTGCTGTTGTTCTGGCCCGAACTGGCCAGCCAGCAGGCCAGCCACGAGACGCTGCTGGGCCTGGGCTTCGCGCTGCTGGGCACGTTCTGCTTTTCGACCGGCAACATGCTGTCCTCGCTGCAACAGCGCAACGGCATCCGGCCGTTGACCGGCAACGCCTACGGCATGCTGTACGGCGCGGCCATCCTGCTGGCGGGCTGCGTCGCGACCGGCCAGCCCTTCCGCTTCGACACGTCCGCGTCCTATGTGGGCGCCCTGCTCTATCTGGCGATACCGGGATCGGTGATCGGCTTCACGGCCTACCTGACGCTGGTGGGCCGCATGGGGCCGGCGCGGGCTGCCTATTGCACGGTGCTGTTCCCGGTGGTGGCGCTGTCGGTCTCGACCTATGCGGAAGGCTATCAGTGGACGATGCCGGCGCTGCTGGGGCTGGCCCTGGTGATGCTGGGCAATCTGCTGGTCTTCACCAAGTGGACGCCTTTCGCGCGCCGGGCGGTGGCCTGAGGCGCCTCAGCCCTGGCGCGGCAACTGGCGCAGCGCGTCCAGCAGGCGGCCGATCTCGTCCTGCGTGGTCAGGTAACTGACCGAGGCCCGCGCGATCTGCGCCAGCCCGCGCGCCGTCATGTCCAGCGGCGTGTAGCTCACGCCGTTGCTGCCGATGGTCACGCCCTGCGCGGCCAGCGCGCGCTGCACCGCCGGCGCGTCCAGGCCCGCCACATTGAACGACACCAGCCCCGATCGCTCGCGGCCCTGGTCCAGCACCGTGACGCCGGGCAGCGCGGCCAGTTCGGCGCGCAGGCCTTGGGCGATGGCGTCGACGCGGGCGCGGATCGCGTCCAGGCCGATGTCCAGCGCCTCGCGCAGCGCATTGGCCAGGCCGCAGCGCAGCGCCAGCGAGGCTTCCGCCGATTCCAGCCGCGCCGCGTCCGGTCGCAGCATGGGCGCGCCGTCGGGACCGAGCGGCGCACTGTGGGTGTCGACCCAGGCCGGCGTCAGCCTGGGCAGGAAATCGCGCCGCACGTACAGCAGTCCGGTGCCGCGCGGGCCGCGCAGCGCCTTGCGTCCGGCGCCGGCCAGCACGTCGCAGCCGACCTGCTCCACGTCGATGGGCAATTGGCCCACGGCCTGGGCCGCGTCCACGAAATAGGCGATGCCGTGTTCGCGCGCCACCGCGCCGATCGCGGCGGCGGGATTGATCAGGCCGCCGTTGGCGGGCAGCCAGGTCAGCGCGATCAGGCGCACGCGTTCGTCCAGCATGGCGCGCAGCGCCTCGGGATCGACGCAGCCGTCCTGGTCTGACGGAATGGTTTCCACGCGCGCGCCCGCGCGCTCGGCGATCAGCCGCATGCAGGCGAGATTGCCGCCCCATTCGTGCCGGCCCACCAGGATGCGGTCGCCGGGCTGCCACGGACTGGCCGTCGCGAACGCGGCAAAGGCCGCGCCCCAGCCGGGCGAATTGCCGCCGGTGAGCGCGATCTCGTCCGGTTGCGCATTGAACAGTCGCGCCGCCAGGGCGCGCGCCGTTTCGGTTTCCGCGCGCGCGGCCACGCCGGCTTCCATCGGGCCGCGTTCGGCTTCGCGCAGCAGGTGCGCGCGGATCGCGTCCAGCGTGCCGTTCGACGGCAGCGAGGACCCCGCATGGTTGAAATGGATGGCGCTGCGCGTGCCGGGAGTGGCGGCGCGCAGCGCTGCGACGTCGTGGTCGGTCAGGATCGAGGTCATGGCGGCGGATGATGAGACGGGCGCGGCGCGCCTCGGCCGGCGGGACCGCCCGGCGCGCGCCGCGCTTCAGGTGAGAGACGGACTCAGGCGGCCGTCAGCGCGACCACGGCTTCGATCTCGACGGCCACGCCTTGCGGCAGCGCGGCCACGCCGACGGCGCTGCGCGAGTGGCGGCCGGCGTCTCCGAACACCGCCACCATCAGGTCCGAGGCGCCGTTGGCGACGATGCTCTGGCGGCTGAAATCCGGCGCGCTGGCGACGAACACGCCCAGCTTCACCACGCGCGCCACGCGGTCCAGACGGTCGCCGGTGGCGGCGGCGATCTGCGACAGCACGCCCAGCGCCGACAGCCGGGCGGCCTCGACGCCGTCGGCCTCGGACACCGCGCCGCCGAGCTGGCCCAGATAGGCGGCCTGGCCGTTCTTGCGCGAGATCTGGCCCGAGATATAGAGCAGATTGCCTTCCTGCACGTAGGACACGTAGTTGGCGGCGGGGGCGGAGGCGGTTTCGAGCGTCAGGCCGAGTTCGGCGACGCGGGCGGAAATGGTGCGGGACATGGATTACCTGCCTGAAAAGGGAATGAAGGGGAAAGGTGCGTTCCAGCTTCAGGTCATGCTATCGGCCCGGGAGCGCCTTGACCAATCAATTTTCCCCGGGCACACATGAATAAAAGTAATGCGTCGCCGGCGCTTGGCGGCAGGCCTGCCGCATGCTCCGTGGCTCAAGGCAACACTGATCGAAGGCAAGCGGCGCGAGACTGCGCGGATCAGACCGGCGCGCCGGTCTGCACGGCGGCTTCGACCAGCCAGTCGTGCAGCGTCTGCACGTCGGGATCCGCCGCGCCCCGAGGCGTGACCAGCCACCAGCCGATGCGCGGATCGTCCAGCGCCAGGCCGGGCAAGGCTTCGACCAGCGCGCCGCTGGCCAGCTGCGCGGCGATCATGCGGTGCCGGCCCATCGCGACGCCCTGGCCCGCCAGCGCCGCCTCGATCACGATGTTGTAGTCATGCAGCGGCACGTTCTGCGCGCCGCCCAGGTCCACGCCCGTGAGCCGCGCCCAGGCGGGCCATTCGAAGGGATTGTGGGAGTGCGAGGTCAGCAGCGGATGGCGCAGCAGATCTTGCGGCGAGCGCGGGCGTTTCCGGCCGGCGATCAGCGACGGCGCGCAGACCACCGACAGGCGCTCGCGCATCAGCTGGCGCGCGCGCACGCCGGGCCAGGTCCCCCGGCCGTAGCGGATGGCGGCGTCGACCTCGCCGCCGGCGACGTCCGCCAGGCCGATGTCGGGCTGCAGTTGCAGTTCGATATCGGGATGCGCGGCGCTGAACGCCGGCAGTCGCGGCGCCAGCCAGCGCGTGGCGAAGGACGACAGCAGGCCGATCCTGAGCCGGCGGCGCGGACGCTGCGGCGCGCGGATGTCCTCGGTGCCCTGGCGCAGCAGCTCGAACGCGGCATGCACGCGCTCGTAGTAGGCCTGCCCCGCCGGCGTCAGCGCCACGGCGCGCGTGCGGCGTTCGAACAGCGCGGCGCCGAGTTCGGCTTCCAGCTTCTGGATGTGATGGCTGATCGCGCTTTGCGTGACGTACAGCTCTTCGCCCGCCAGGCTGAAGCTCAGGCGCCGGGCCGCGGCCTCGAAGGCGCGCAGGGAAACCAGGGCGGGCAGGGATCGCGGGGAGCGCATGGCGGCATGACGGATGGCTGGGGCCGGAACGAGACCGGCGGATGCGCGTCATGCTACGCCCGACTGGCGCAAATGCAAAAAGCCCGCAACCTGGGTTGCGGGCTCTTCAAGGGTACTGCGGGTACTGCGAAATCTTGGCTCCCCGAGCTGGGCTCGAACCAGCGACCTGCGGATTAACAGTCCGTCGCTCTACCGACTGAGCTATCGGGGAACAGGTAGAGGGGGCGAATTATGCACAAATTTTTCGAGGAATGCAAAACGGCGCGGAAAAGGCCTGCTCATGGCTGTGTGTGACGCCAGCGCGATGAGATTGTGAGCATGTCCCCGCTGGACTACGTTGAACCGGTCATCCATGTTGATGGGGCGTGACCCATGACCAGGATGCGAACGCGCCGCTGTATTGGTGGGGAGATGGTGCCGGTGAAAGGAATCGAACCCTCGACCTTCTCATTACAAGTGAGCTGCTCTACCAACTGAGCTACACCGGCAAGGCGCGCCATGGGGCACGCGCGGGGACTGCATTGTAATGAAAAACGCAGCCCCCGGCATGGAACGGCGCGCGCGGACAGACCGCGCGCGCCGGGTGTCGCGGGCCGGGCCACAGGGACCCGGCCGGACTTACTTGACGATGGTCAGGCGCGGGCGCTTGGGCTCGTCGCCGCCGGTGTCGTCGCCGGACGGCGATGCGGCATCGGCGGTGCCCTCTTCGGCCGGCTCGGCCGTGCCTTGCGCGCCAGCGGCCGGCGGCTCGTAGGGCTGCACTTCGAAGCCCATGCCGGCGCCGGTCTCGCGCGCGTAGATGGCGCTGACGGCGCCCACGGGAACGTAGACGTTCTCGGTCACGCCGCTGAAGCGGGCCTGGAATTCGATGAATTCGTTGCCCAGCACCAGGCGATTGGTGGCCAGCGTGCCCACGTTCAGCGTGATCTGGCCGTCGCGCACATGGGCCATCGGCACCATGGTGTGCTCGTCGACCTGCACGGTGATGTAGGGCGTATAGCCATTATCGGTGCACCACTCGTGCAGCGCGCGGATCAGGTACGGTTTGGTCGAAGTTTCACCCATCTGACTGCCTTAGCGACGCATGACCTTTTCCGAAGGCGTCAGCGCTTCGATGTAGGCCGGACGCGAGAAGATGCGCTCGGCGTACTTCTGCAGCGGCGCCGCATTCTTCGGCAGTTCGATGCCGTAGTGGTCCAGGCGCCACAGCAGCGGAGCCACGGCCACGTCCAGCATGGAGAATTCCTCGCCCAGCATGTACTTGTTCTTCAGCAGCATGGGAGCCAGCTGGGCCAGGCGGTCGCGGATGTTCTGGCGCGCGTTGGCCAGCTTCTTCTCGTCGGGCTTGGCGCTGCGGTCTTCCAGCGTCGAGACGTGGACGAACAGTTCCTTCTCGAAGTTGTAGAGGAACAGGCGGGTGCGGGCGCGCATGACCGGATCGGCCGGCATCAGCTGCGGGTGCGGGAAGCGCTCGTCGATGTACTCGTTGATGATGTTCGACTCGTACAGGACCAGGTCGCGCTCGACCAGAATGGGCACTTGACCGTACGGGTTCATCACCGAGATGTCTTCGGGCTTGTTGTACAGGTCGATGTCGCGGATCTCGAAATCCATGCCTTTCTCGAACAACACGAAGCGGCAGCGTTGCGAAAACGGACACGTGGTTCCGGAATAGAGCACCATCATGGCGATAAGTCCTTGTATAAAAAGCGAAAGGCCAGCGCCTTAATCTAGCAGGCGCTGGCCCCGATTGCCAGGCGGGACAGGCGGTACGGCCCTGTCCGCTGGTCCCGTCCCTATTTTCATGGGGACGGAAGCACCTGGCGGGGCGTTGCGGTTAACGTACGTGCTTCCAGTAGGAGGCGTTCAGGCGCCACATTACCAGGAAGAACAACAGCAGGAACAACATGACGCCGACGCCGAGCTGCACGCGGAAGGTCTGGACGGGTTCGGACATCCAGGCCATGAACGCGGTCAGGTCGGCCACGTCGTTGTCGTAAGTTGCGACTTGGGCCGGGTTGGCGGCCTTGAATTTAGCTTCAAACGTGGCGTGGCCGTGGTAATTCGCCACCGGCTCGGCCTTCACGTTTGCAAAACCTTGAGCATCGTACACCGTCGTGACCTTTTCCCAGGTCTTGGGCTCGCCTTCCTTGCCCTCGACTTCGTGCATGGCCACCGTGGTCAGCTCGCGCGGACCCTGGCGTTCCCATAGCGCGTGGGGCATGCCCACGGCCGGGAAGACCAGGTTGTTCCAGCCCGTGGCGCGCGAGGTGTCGCGGTAGAACGTGCGCAGATAGGTGTAGATGTAGTCCGAGCCCGAGGGACCGGCGTTCACCGACTTGGCCCGCGCGATCACGGACAGGTCCGGCGGCGTGGTGCCAAACCACTTCTTGGCGTCCTTGGCCGTCATGGCGACGTGCATCATGTCGCCGACCTTCTCGCCGGTGAACAGCAGGCTTTCCTTGATCTGCTGGTCGGTCAGGCCGATGTCCCGCAGCTTGTTGTAGCGCATCGAGGACGCGCTATGGCAGTTCAGACAGTAGTTGACGAACAGCTTGGCCCCATTTTGCAGCGAGGCGACGTCATTGACGCGGTACGGGGCTTTTTCCAGGGGGAAGCCGCCCTCCGCGGCGAAAGTGGCGGTGCACGTGAGCATCATCAATGCCACGGCGCCAATCAGCTTCTTGATCATGGTCGGTCCGTTATCTCGTGGGCTCAGTGGGGCTGGAACGTGACGCGCTCGGGCACGGGCTTGAACGTGCCCAGGCGGCTCCAGACCGGCATCAGGAAGAAGAATGCCAGGTACAGCAGCGTGCCGATCTGCGACGTCAGGTTCAGCGGCGGGCTGGGCGGCTGCGTGCCGATGTAGCCCAGGACGAGGAAGTTGACCATGAAGATGCCGTAGATCCACTTGTGCCAGGTCGGGCGGTAGCGGATCGACTTGACCGGCGAATGGTCCAGCCACGGGAGGAAGAACAGAATGACCACGGTGCCGCCCATGGCGACCACGCCCCAGAACTTGGCGTCGATCGCGCGCAGCAGCACGGCCACGACGATCAGGATGCCGGGGACGGCGACGCGCAGGATGCCCTTCAGGTTGCTCTTGACCAGCAGCGCGATGGCGCCCAGCACGGACGCGCCCGCCAGCACCCAGGTGAACTCGTCGGTGGTGGCGCGCAGCATGGAGTAGAACGGCGTGAAGTACCAGACCGGCGCGATGTGCGGCGGCGTCTTCAGCGAGTCGGCGGGAATGAAGTTGTTGAACTCCAGGAAGTACCCGCCCATTTCCGGCGCGAAGAACACGATGGCCGCGAACACCAGCAGGAAGCCCGCCACGCCCACCAGGTCATGCACGGTGTAGAACGGGTGGAACGGGATGCCGTCCTTCGGGCGGCCGTACTTGTCCTTCGGGCCCTGCTTGATCTCGACGCCGTCCGGGTTGTTCGAGCCGACTTCGTGCAGCGCCACCAGGTGGGCGGCGACCAGGCCGACCAGCACCAGCGGGATGGCGATGACGTGGAAGGCGAAGAAGCGGTTCAGCGTGGCGTCGGACACGACGTAGTCGCCGCGGATCCAGATCGACAGCTCGGGACCGATGAACGGGATGGCGGCGAACAGGTTCACGATCACCTGGGCGCCCCAGTAGGACATCTGGCCCCAGGGCAGCAGGTAGCCGAAGAAGGCTTCCGCCATCAGACAGAGGAAGATCGCGACGCCGAAGATCCAGACCAGTTCGCGCGGCTTGCGGTACGAACCGTAGAGCAGCCCGCGCAGCATGTGCAGGTAGACCACGACGAAGAACATCGAGGCGCCGGTCGAGTGCATGTAGCGCACCAGCCAGCCCCACGGGACTTCGCGCATGATGTATTCAACGGACTGGAACGCGCGTTCGGCGTCCGGCTTGTAGTGCATGACCAGGAAGATGCCGGTCACGATCTGCAGCACCAGCACCAGCAGTGCCAGCGATCCGAAGAAATACCAGAAGTTGAAATTCTTCGGCGCGTAGTATTCAGACAGATGGGCTTTCCAGGTGGACGTCACCGGAAAGCGCCGGTCCAGCCAGCCCAGCAGGCCTGTTGTCTCGACGGTTTTCTCGCCAGCCATGTAACGGCTCCTTCTCTCACGTGGCGTATTGTTTTACTTACGCAATTCGGGAATGAAAGCGCGACGCGGGCGTCAGGCTTTGTTGTCTTCGTCGACGCCCACGATGATGCGGGTGTCGCTCAGATACTGGTACGGCGGAACTTCGAGGTTGTCGGGCGCGGGCTTGTTCTTGTAGACGCGGCCGGCCAGGTCGAACGTGGAGCCGTGACACGGACAGAGGAAGCCGCCCTGCCAGTTGGCGCCCATGCCGCCGCCGCCGCCCGTTTCGAAGTGAGCGGTGGGCGAGCAGCCGAGGTGGGTACAGATGCCGACGCAGACGAAGATCTCGGGCTTGCGCGAGCGGCCTTCGTTTTCGGCGTATTTGGGCGTGAAGCCGGGGCGCTTGGAGTTCGGATCGGCCAGCAGCGCGTCCTGGGATTTCAGGCCGGCGAGCTGTTCGGGGGAGCGGTGGATGATCCACACGGGCTTGCCGCGCCATTCCACCGTCTTCATCGCGCCGACGGGGATGTCGCCGATGTCCACTTCCACGGGAGCGCCGGCGGCGCGGGCCTTTTCCGAGGGGGAAAACGTGCTGACCAGCGGCACGGCTGTTGCTACACCTGCTACGCCACCGACAGCACAGGCGGTGGTTACCCAGAAACGTCGCGAAGGATCGGGCGGCAGATTGGGGTCAACCGCACCGTCATCGTCGTCATGCACCAGCGTATCCTGACTCATCTTCCTATCCTTGTTGATGCGCCCGCTCTACGAGTAGCATCACTTCTGCGGCATCGGGTTCGCGGGAAAATGTAACAACATAGCAACCGCGTATTATAGCGTCGCCCATTCTAGGGCGTATCACGAAGGGAGTGCTATTTATGAGCAAAGCGGGTGGTTTTATCAAAGAGTTCCGAGATTTCGCCGTCAAGGGCAACGCGGTCGACCTGGCCGTCGGTGTCATCATTGGCGCGGCGTTCGGCAAGATCGTCGACTCGCTGGTCAAGGACATCGTGATGCCGCTGGTCAACTTCCTGCTGGGCGGCTCGGTCGATTTCTCGAACAAGTTCCTCGTCCTCTCCATGCCTGCCGGCTATAACGGTCCGATGACCTACGCCGATCTCACCAAGGCCGGCGCCAACGTCTTCGCCTGGGGCAACTTCGTCACCATCATCATCAACTTCGTGTTGCTGGCGTTCGTGATCTTCTGGATGGTCAAGGCCATCTACAAGGCGCGCGCCAAGTCCGAGGAAGTGCCGGCCGCGCCCGCCGCCACGCCGGAAGACGTGGCCCTGCTGCGTGAAATCCGCGATCTGCTGAAGAAACCCTGACCCGAAGCCCGACCCGCGCCGCCGCGGTTCGGGATCCGCGCTCCAACGGATCCCGGGCCGTGGCAAGCGGACGTTCCCGCCGGCGCCACGCCGGCCTGCGCTGAAGGATCCGCCAGTTTGTTCTATTGCGCAGCCATTTGCCGCTCGACGCGGCGCGCGAACATGGCGAAGCTTGCCCGCACGATGCTCGGCTTGAGCAGGAAATCGTGCGATTCGGCGGCCAGCGCATCATCCACCGGTTTCACCTCCCCGTAAGCGGCGGCCGCCAGAAGCTGGTTGCGGGCCGCGCGCTCGATCAGCACGGAAAGGTAGAGCGCTTCCTCGATGCAGGAGCCGGCCGCCAGGAAACCGTGGTTCGCCAGCAGGATGCTGCGCTTGTCGCCCAGCGCCGCGGAGATGATCTCGCCTTCCTGGTCGGCGATGGGCAGGCCGGGCCATTCCTTCAGGTGGGCGCAGTCGTTGTGGAACGGCGTCGCGTCCATGTGCGCGACCACCAGTGGCTGGCCCGTCATGGACAGGGTCGAGACATGCGGCGGGTGTGTGTGGATGATGCATTGCACGTCGGGGCGCTGCCGGTACACCCAGAAATGAAAGCGCACGGCGGGGTTGGGCGTGCCGGGTCCGTCCAGCACTTCCATGTTCTCGTTGATGCGGATGACCGAGGCCGGGACGATCTCGTCGAACGCGTGGGCCATGGGTGTCGTCAGGAACGTGCCGTCGTCCTGGCGCACGGTGATCTGGCCCGCGAGGGTTTCCGAATGGCCTTCGCTGGCGAGAACGCGGCAGCTCAGGGCCACCTTTTCCTTCTCGTCCCAGTTTCCGAAGTCGAGCTTGTTCGCGGAGCGCGCAAAGAAGGCGTCGGCATGGGCTTGTTTTTCCAGCATGGGGTCTCCTTGGGGATAATGGCTCCATTACACGCCCGCCCCGCCGCCGCGCGATTGACCGATCACGAACGCCGGTTGACCCCATGCGACAGCACGGGCGCTTTGCCGGCCGTCGCCGGCCAGTACGACAGAGTGTTCCGAGCATGCCACGAGCCCGCCAGACCATGCCTCCGCCCGCCCGGCCCGCCGGGCCCGAGGCGGACCTCAACTTCGCGCCCCGGTTCCGGCCTTTCTATGCGCAGGAGGTGGCCGGATACGAGCGTGAACTGGACAAGCTGGTTCTGCCGGGCGAGTTCCGTGCGCTGACCGAGCATCCCCGGCTGCAGTTGCAGGCCTGCAGGCTGCGCGCGGGCGGACGGGTGGTGAGCCTGGAGTCCACGCCGATCGCCGTGCAGCATCGCGCGGAACATGCCGCAGACCTGCAACACGCCGAGTTTCTGGCGAGCTTCGTGATCGCGGGGCACGGCGTCATCGTCCAGAACGAGGCTACCCTGCCCCTGGAGCCCGGCGACATCATTTTCCGCACGACCGCCCTGCCGTCCGAGATCCGGATGTACACCGATTCGCGCATCGTGGTGGTCAAGGGGCCGCTGTCTCGCCTGCTCGGCGCGCATAGCCTGGCGATGTCCCAGTTCACCGCGCAGCGCGGCGTGGCCAGCCTGCCGTTGGTGCAGACCGCGCATCGCTGCCTGCGCCATGTGTTCTTCGACAAGACGGAATCCAATCCCGTGTCGTCGCTCTTCGCCGAGCAGGCGCTGTTGGCGCTGCTGGCCTCGATCTACACCAGCCAGGCGCTGGAGAAGATCCCGGGCGACGCACGGGCCCCGGCCGACAACTGGCAGGTGCTGGCCAGCTACATCGATGCCCATATCACCGATCCGGAACTCTCGGTGCAGGCCGTGGCGGATGTGCTGCGCGTCACCACGCGCTGGGTGCACCGGCTGTTCAAGACGCGTTCGCTGCAATATACCGGCTACGTGCGCGAGCGCCGCTTGCAGCTGGCTCGGGAGGCGCTGGAGGATCCACGGCGCGCTCACGTCGAAATCAAGGAAATCGCCGCGTCCTGCGGTTTCCTGCATGCGAGCCATTTCATCCGCCGCTTTCATGAACGCTTCGGCATGTCGCCCGCCCTGTACCGCAAGCAGGCCGGCAGCGGCGGCGCGTAGCCGCGCGCTTTCGGTCAGTCGTGGCGCAGGTCCTGCGGCGTGGGTTTCATGAGAAACGCCGAGGTGCCCGCGACGACGCCGAGGAACGCCAGGTAGATGCCCACGGGAAGAATGCTGCCGAACTTCTGAACCAGCGTGGCCGAGATCAGGGGCGCCAGGCCGCCGCCGATGGCGGCGGAGAACTGGACCCCGATGGACAGCCCGGAATAGCGCAGTTCCGCGGGGAACTGGGCGCTGTAGAGGCTGGACTGCGGCGCGATCATGATGGCGTAGTTGAACGCCATGGCGACGAAGACGGCCAGGCTGTATGCCACCAGCGAGCCGCTGCCCACCGCGAGAAAAATAGGAATGGCCATCAGTCCCAGCAGCATGCCGCCCCAGCCACAGACGCGGCGCGCGCCGATGCGGTCGCCCAGCATGCCGAACAGCGGAATGGTGAACATCAGCACGCCGGCGCCGTAGAGCAGGGCATGCAGCGCGTCGGCCCGGCTGAAACCCAGTTTCGATACGGCATAGGACACCGAGAACACCAGGAAGGTATAGATCAGCGTCACCTCGGCGATCTTGCAGCCTATGCACAGCAGCAGCGACCTGCCGTGCGCGCGCAGCAGTTCGCGCAGAGGCATCTTGTCCTCCAGCGGCTGCCTGGCCCGTGCCCTGTCGCGCTTTACGGCCTCGAACTCCGGCGATTCGTCGATGCCGTGGCGGATGAACAGGCCGACGACGATGAGCACGGCGCTGGCGAGGAACGGCAGGCGCCAGCCCCAGGACAGGAAATCCGCTTCCGGCAGCCGCGTCACCAGCGCGAACGAGCCCACGGACAGCAGGATGCCGAGCGGCGCGCCCACCAGCGGCAGGCTGCCGAAGAAGGCTTTCCACTTCGGCGGCGCGTGTTCCACCGCCATCAGCATGGCTCCGCCCATTTCGCCGCCGAACGACAGGCCCTGTCCGATGCGCAGGACGACCAGCAGCACCGCCGCGGAGATGCCGATCTGTTCATAGGTCGGCAGCAGTCCGATGAGCACGGTGCATATGCCCATCAGCAGCAGGCTCAGCGTCAGCATGGATTTGCGGCCGATGCGGTCGCCGAAGTGGCCGAACAGGATGCCGCCAATAGGCCGTGCCAGCATGCCGCTGGCGAACGCGCCGAAGGCCGCGAGCGTGCCCGTCACCGGATCGAACTGCGGGAAGAAGATCTTGTTGAATACCAGCGCGGCGGCGGTGCCGTAGGCGAGGAAGTCGAAGGCTTCCACCGCGGTGCCGATGACCGTTGCGACGGCGACCCGGAACAGGTTCGGTTTCTTGTGGGGGCGGGCAATGGGCTCCGCGGCCTGAGTGGCGTCCATGTTGTCTCCTCTTGGTTTGTCGTTGTGTTGGTCGTCGCGGCGTTCATGCGCCTGGCGGCACGTAGCTTGGCAACTGCTGGATGCGTCCGCGCTACGCGGCGATGGCGGGATAGGCGCAGAGGTCGATGGCGGCTTCCTCGGCCAGCGCCAGATAGCCATAGCAGGCGATGTCGGCCACCGTGGGCGCATCGGAGCCGGCCAGCCAGTCGTGCGCGGCAAGATGCTGGTCCATGCGGCGCAATACGCGTTCGGTGCGGCGCCGCATGCCCGGCATGTCCAGCAGCGCTTCGTCCACGCCCAGGTGGTGCGCGGCTTCGGCCTTGCTCACGACATGCGTCAGCCGCAGCGGTTGCAGGCTGTTGGCGATCTCGTTGGCGGAGACGGATATCCAGGCATGCATGGCGCCGATGCGGGGCAGCGGCGCCAGCCATGCGGGGGCGTAGTGATGCGCCAGGTGCAGCAGGATGGCGTGGCTGTCCCAGAGTGCGGTGTCGCCATCCACCAGCGCGGGAATCTGCTGGAAGGCGCTGATGCGCTCGAATTCCGCGGTCTGGTTCTTGCGCGCCAGCACGTCCATGAACCTGCGTTCATAGTCCATGCCGATGAGCGCAAGGAACAGCCGGACTTTGTAGCAGTTGCCGGAGCGTGGGTGGTCATGGAGGGTCAGCATGCAGTGTGTTCCGGGTCGTGGGGCCCGCCAGGAAGGGCCTGGCCGTGGGGGGGCTGCATGGAATGCTAGGACCGCGGCTGGCGGCGCAATTGACGTGGAGAGAACCGCGATTGACCAGATGCGACGCGGCGGCGCCGCATTGATCGCATCCCCTGGTTTTCCCGGATCGAAACCTGGCCGATCCGGTGGGGCTGGACGGCATGCGCCGGACCTCCGCTGGCATGCGCCGAGCCGGCAAGTCGTCTCCGTAGCGGGCGTTGCAATGAAAACGCCCCCTTTCGGGGGCGGATTGGGGGGGCGGTGCGCGCGGCGCGATGCCTACGCGGGATTGTCGATGTCCACGAACTCGACCTTGATGCCGAAGCGTTCGGCCACTGCCTGTCCCAGCGCCTGGACGCCGTAGCGCTCGGTCGCATGGTGGCCCGCGCCGATGAAGCCCACGCCGGTCTCGCGCGCCAGGTGCACGGTGGATTCGGAGACCTCGCCCGTGATGTAGGCGGTGGCGCCGGCGTCCACCGCGTCGGCCAGCATGCCCTGCGCGCCGCCGGTGCACCAGGCCACGCGGCCCAGCGGCTGGCTCGGATCGCCCACCACCAGCGGCTCGCGGCCCAGGCGTTCGCGCACGCGCGCGGCCAGGTCGCCCAGCGTCGCCAGGCCGGGGGCGTCGCCCAGCCAGACCAGGTTGTCCGGGCCACAGGTGCGCGGCGCGCCGTCGTCGCGCAGCGACGGCGCCAGGCCCAGCACGCGGGCCAGCTGGGCGTTGTTGCCCAGCTGCGGATGGGCGTCCAGCGGCAGGTGGTAGGCGTAAAGATTCAGGTCGTTGTTCAGCGCCAGCGCCATGCGGGTGCGGCGGGTGCCGATGACGCGGCGGTCCTCGTTGCGCCACATCCAGCCGTGATGGACCAGCACCGCGTCCGCGCCGCGCTCGACAGCCACGCGCAAGAGCGCCTCGCTGGCGGTGACTCCGGTGATAATGTGTCCGATCTCGGAACGGCCTTCCACCTGCAGTCCGTTGGGACAGTAGTCCTTGAATCGCGGGGCCTGCAGGGTGTCGTCCAGCCAGTCGGCCAGGACGCGGGAATCCACTTTTTGCATTGCTAGTCCTATCAGAAACATGCGCCGATATTGGCTGATCTTCGCTCAGGCCGTCACGGTCTGCCTGGGTATTCTATTCGTCGTCACCACCTTGCGGCCCGACCTGCTGCGACTGGCGGGGCCGGCGGCCGCGCCGGCCGTCCAGGCCGCGGTGCCCGCCGGGCCGCCGGCGACGCGCGCCGCCGCGCTGGCGTCCTATGCGGATGGCGTGGCCCGCGCCGCGCCGTCCGTGGTCAACGTCTACACGACCAAGCTCGTGAACGTGCCGCTGATCCCCCTGCCGGACGATCCCATCCTGCGCCAGCTGTTCGGCAACATGCCCGGCGCCAGCCGCCAGCAGGCCACCACCAGCCTGGGCTCGGGCGTGATCGTGAGTCAGGACGGCTTCGTGCTGACCAATTATCACGTGGTGCAGGCGGCCGAGGCCATCGAGGTGGCGCTGGCCGACGGTCGCAAGGACAGCGCCAAGGTGGTGGGCGCCGATCCGGACACGGATCTGGCGGTGCTCAAGCTGGGCAGTCTGCGCAACCTGCCCACCGCCGTGCTGGCGCCCGACAAGGGGCTGCGCGTGGGCGACGTGGTGCTGGCGATCGGCAATCCGTTCGGCGTGGGCCAGACCACGACGCAGGGCATCGTGTCGGCGCTGGGCCGCAACGGGCTGGGCCTGAACACCTATGAGCATTTCATCCAGACCGACGCGGCCATCAACCCCGGCAATTCGGGCGGCGCGCTGGTCGACGCCCAGGGCAGCCTGGTCGGCATCAACACCGCGATCTATTCGGAATCCGGCGGTTCGATGGGCATCGGCTTCGCCACGCCCATCGACATCGCCCGCAGGGTCATGGACGAAATCGTCAAGACCGGCCAGGTCAAGCGTGGCTGGCTGGGCATCGAACCGCAGGACATCACGCCCGAACTGGCGCGTGCGTTCCAGCTCGAGCGCGACGCCGGCGGCGTGATCATCGCCGGTGTGCTGCGCGACGGCCCGGCGGCCCGCGCCGGCCTGCGCGTGGGCGACATCGTGCAGTCGGTGAACGGCAAGCCCATGACCAGCACCAATGGCCTGTTGGCTGAGATCGCGCAGCTGCCGACCGGCGAGCGCGCCAGGCTGGGCCTGCTGCGCGGTGGCAAGCGCAGCGAGCTGGAGGTCGTGGTGGGCACGCGGCCGGGCCGGCCGCGCTAGGGATGGCCGTGGCAGCGATGGGAGCGTCGTTTGGACGGTGCGTCGTGGCCGCTCAGCGGTGCGCGTGTCGCACGCACGCCGGGAGAGCATGCAAGGCCTCCCGCCAGGCAGACGTCTAGTTCGCGGGCCGGCCGTCGAGCAGGATGCGGACCACGGTCAGCACCTGCTTCTTGGTGGCGTCGGGGCGGCTGCGCAACAGCGCGCAGATCTCGGTGCAATAGCCGTCGCCCGGCTGGGCCGCGTCTTGCAGCACATGCGGCGGGGCCGCGCGATCACCGGGTCCGGAGGCGGGGGCCACGCCGTCGGTCAGCCACACGGCGCTGGTGTCCAGCGCCTTGGCCAGGCGCAGCACCGTGCGGCGGTCGGGCCAGTAGTGGTCTCCGCGATTGAGGATGCGATGGATGCAGGACTGCGGCACGCCGGAAATGCGGGCCAGCTGGTTTTGGCTTTTGATGCCGCGCCACCGCATCAGGGCGCTCAGGCGTTGGGCTAGGGACATGAGTGCAATGTAGGATTGCAGTCATGTCCCCGCAAGGTGAAACGGTCTTACTTCAGTGGCGTTCGGTGAGGGAATCCGATGCCGGATCGTCCTCTGCGGCGCGCCTGGGCGAGACCATGCGGGCGCAGATCAGGCCGACCTCGTACAGCAGGCACAGCGGCACGGCCAGCATGAACTGGCTGACCACGTCGGGGGGGGTGACCACCGCCGCGATGATGAAGGCGCCCACCACCACGTAGCCGCGCGCGGCCTTGAGCTTGGACAGCTCGACCACGCCCATCTTGACCAGCAGCACCACGGCCACGGGCACCTCGAAGGTGATGCCGAAGGCCAGGAACATGGTCATGACGAAGCTCAGGTAGGCCTCGATGTCCGGCGCCGGCGTGATCGACTGCGGCGCGAATGTGGCGATGAAGTGGAAGACCGTGCGGAACACCACGAAATAGCAGAACGCCATGCCGGCCAGGAACAGCACCGTGCTGGAGACGATCAGCGGCAGCGCCAGCCGCTTTTCATGGCGGTACAGGCCCGGCGCGACGAAGGCCCAGGCCTGGTACAGCACCACCGGCAGCGCGATGATGAAGGCCGCCATCATGGTGACCTTGACCGGCACCATGAAGGGCGTGATGACGCCGGTGGCGATCATGCGCGTGCCCTGCGGCAGCGAGGCCAGCATGGGCTGGGCCAGCGCGTCATAGATCGGCGAGGCGCCGGGATAGATGAACAGCACGATGAACACGGCCACGATCGCGGCGGCGGCGCGCAGCAGGCGGGAGCGCAGCTCGATCAGATGGGAGATGAAGCTTTCCTGCTGGCCGTCTTCTTGTTGGGAGGCGTCCTGGGTCACGTTGGCGTTCCGGGGGGCGTGGCGGGCTTGGCGGCGGGCGCGGGTTCGCTGGCCGCCGGCGTGGCGGGCGCTGTGGCCTGTGCCGGCTCGGGGCCGAGGTCCAGGGCCAGATTGGGGTTCTGCGCGGGCGGCGCGATGGTGCGCGCGGGTTCGGTGGCGGGCTGAGCGGCAGGCGATCCTGCGGCAGGCGAACCTGCGGCAGGCGAACCTGCGGCAGGCGTCGGCGCGGGCAGCGCCTCGGACGCGTCGGCGGCGGGCGCTTGCGCCGCCGGCTGGCCGTTGACCTCGCGGGCCGCTTCGTCCAGCTCGGCGCGCAGCTGCTGCACCGGTTCTTCCAGCGACGCCTGGGTTTCGTGCAGCGATTTCTGCACGCCCTGGGCCGCGGTCTCCATTTCGCTCTTGAACTTGCGCAGCTCGTCGAGCTCGATCTCGCGCTGGATGTCGGACTTCACGTCGTTGACGTAGCGCTGCGCGCGGCCCAGCAGGTGGCCGACGGTGCGGGCCACCTTGGGCAGGCGTTCGGGGCCGATGACGATCAGGGCGACGACGCCGATCACCATCAGTTCAGTGAGGCTGACATCAAACATGCGATGGCCGCTCGGAAAGAAAAGCTGGGCGGGCCGGCGTGGGCGCGGCCCGGAGGGAAAGCCGCGAGGGCTCAGGAATTGGACTTTTCCTTGGCTTGCACGTCGATGGTCTCGCCCGAGACGCGCTGCTGCGCGATGGGTTCGGCGGGCTTGTCACCGCCGTTGGCGTCCTTCATGCCTTCCTTGAAGCCCTTGACCGCGCCGCCCAGGTCGGACCCGATGTTGCGCAGTTTCTTGGTGCCGAAGATCAGGGCCACGATGACCAGGACGACCAACCAATGCCAAATGCTAAAGCTACCCATGACGGTTTCTCCGTGTTACGCAGTGGGGGCCGCGCGTCCTTTCCAGGGCCGCGCGCCGCCAAGAATGTGGAAATGCAGATGCGGGACTTCCTGGCCGCCTTCGACGCCAGAATTGATCATGATGCGAAATCCGCCATCGGGGCCCGGGTTGCAGCCGTTCTCGGCCGCGAGCTTCGGAACCAGTGCCATCATTCTACCCAACCAGACTGCGTCCTCACCCGTAATATCCTGCATGGATATGACATGACGTCGAGGGATCAGCAAAAGATGCACCGGCGCGGCCGGATTGATGTCGTGAAAGCACAGGAAGTCTTCGTCTTCGTAGACTTTCTTGGCCGGGATCTCGCCCGCGGCGATCTTGCAGAAGATACAGTTGGCGCTCATTTTTCCGGTTTCCGTCTTCAATCCTTGGGGCGGCTGGCCTTTTCCGCCAGGCCGGACAACCCTTCGCGGCGCGCCAGCTCGGCCAGCACGTCCTCGGGGCGCAGCTTGAAATGGGTCAGCGCAACCAGGCAGTGGAACCACAGGTCGGCGGTCTCGCTGACGATGCGCTCCGGCACGCCGTCCTTGGCGGCCATGACCAGCTCGGTGGCTTCTTCGCCGATCTTCTTCAGGAAGGCGTCGGGCCCCTTGGCCAGCAGCTTGGCGGCGTAGGACGCTTGCGGATCGCCGCCATTCTCGGGGCGGCGGGTTTCCAGGGTGTCGGCGACGCGGGCGAGCACGTCGCCCGCGTTCAGTTGGGTGGCGGTCATTTGTAGATATGCTCGGGGTCTTTCAGCACCGGGTCCACGGTGATCCAGGCGGCCTCGTCGGCGCGGCCTTCCAGGCGGCGGTAGAAGCAGCTGGCGCGGCCGGTATGGCAGGCGATGCCGCCTTCCTGGTGGATCTTCAGCAGCACCACGTCGCCATCGCAATCCAGGCGCAGCTCGTGCACCTGCTGCACATGGCCGGATTCCTCGCCCTTGCGCCACAGGCGCTGGCGCGACCGCGACCAGTACACGGCGCGGCCCGTCGCGGCCGTCTCGGCCAGCGATTCGCGGTTCATCCAGGCGACCATCATGATCTGGCCGTTCTCGGCATCCTGCGCGATGGCGGGAATCAGGCCGTCCTTGTCGAACACGACATCGGCCAGCCAGGCGGGTTCATTGCTCATGTCATTCATCCATTGTCCTCGCGCGCCGCATGCAGCCGGCCGATCCGGCCAGCCACCGCAAGCGCCAGGGATCCATCATCTTACGGCAATACCTTGTTGCACGCGCGCCCGCCTGGTCCAAGGCGGATGGCAGCGCCCAAGCCGAATCCCGCCCGCATCCTTCCTTCGAAAGACACCCCTAACAGCAAGCGCTGCGCCACAAGCGGGGCAGCGCGGAGCCGGCTTTGCCGGTCCGCAGCTGCGCCCCTTGAGGGGAAGCGCGCAGCGCTCGGGGTGGGTCACAATCTAGTTGGGATGCCCTGCGCGGCCATGAACTGCTTGCACTCGCGCACCGTATGCTGGCCGAAGTGGAAGATGCTGGCGGCCAGCACCGCGCTGGCGCGGCCGGTGGTCACGCCGTCGGCCAGATGCTGCAGGTTGCCCACGCCGCCCGAGGCGATGACCGGCACCGGCACGGCGTCGGACACGGCGCGGGTCAGCTCCAGGTCGAAACCGGATTTGGTGCCGTCGCGGTCCATGCTGGTCAGCAGGATCTCGCCGGCGCCGTAGGCGGCCATGCGGCGGGCCCAGGTCACGGCGTCCAGGCCGGTGGCCTTGCGGCCGCCGTGCGTGAATACTTCCCAGCGCGCCGGTTCGCCCGGCTGCGACACGCGGCGGGCGTCGATGGCCACCACCACGCATTGCGAGCCATGGTAGTCGGACGCCGCGCGCACCAGTTCCGGGTTGGCCACGGCGGCGCTGTTGATGCTGATCTTGTCGGCGCCGGCGTTGAGCAGGCGCTGGATGTCGGACACCTGGCGCACGCCGCCGCCCACGGTCAGCGGGATGAAGACCTGCGAGGCCACCTGCTCGATGATGGGCAGGATCAGGTCGCGGCCGTCGCTGGTGGCGGTGATGTCCAGGAAGGTGAGTTCGTCGGCGCCCTGCTCGTTGTAGCGGCGGGCGATCTCGACGGGGTCGCCCGCGTCGGTCAGGTTGACGAAGTTCACGCCCTTGACGACACGGCCGGCCGTGACGTCAAGGCAGGGAATGATGCGGCGGGTCAGCGCGCTCTGCGCGGGCGCACCGCCCTGCGTGCCGGAAGTGGTCATTTGGACAGCTCGTCGGCGCGCGCCTGGGCGGCCTGGAAGTCCAGCGTGCCTTCGTAGATGCTGCGGCCCAGGATGGCGCCTTCGACGCCCTCTTCCTCGACCGCGCACAGCGCCTCGATGTCCTGGATGCCGGCGATGCCGCCCGAGGCGTACACCGGGATGCGCACGTGCTGCGCCAGGCGCACCGTGGCGTCGACGTTCACGCCCGAGAGCATGCCGTCGCGGCCGATGTCGGTGTAGATGATGGCTTCGCAGCCGTAGTCCTCGAACTTCTTGGCCAGGTCCAGCACGTCGTGGCGCGTCAGCTTGCTCCAGCCGTCGGTGGCGATCTTGCCGTCGCGCGCGTCCAGGCCGACGATGATCTGGCCGGGGAAGGCGCCGCAGGCGTCATGCAGGAAGCCGGGGTTCTTGACGGCGGCCGTGCCGATGATGACGTAGGAAATGCCGGCGTCGAGGTAGCGCTCGATGGTGTCGAGATCGCGGATGCCGCCGCCGATCTGGACCGGCATCTCGTCGCCCACGGCATCCAGGATGGCCTTGATGGGGACTTCATTGCGGGGCTTGCCCGCGACCGCGCCGTTCAGGTCGACCAGGTGCAGGCGGCGCGCGCCCTGTTCGAGCCAGCGGGAGGCCATGGCGGCGGGGTCTTCGGAGAACACCGTTGCATCGTCCAGGTCGCCCTGGCGCAGGCGCACGCAGCGCCCGTCTTTGAGATCGATGGCGGGGATCAGCAGCATGGTAGCGAAAGAAAAAGAGTTGAACGGGCTGGAGCGGCAGGCCTGAGCCTGGGTTATGGCTGCCAGTCTACAAAATTGCGATACAGGCGCAAACCGTGTTCGGCGCTCTTTTCCGGGTGGAACTGCACCGCGAAAATGTTAGCTGCCGCCACTGCGCAGGTAAAGCTGACGCCATAATCGGTTTCACCGACGGTCAGGCCGGGATCGGCGGGATCGGCGTAATAACTATGGACGAAATAGAAGTGAGTTTCGTCCGGGATGCCGGCCCACACAGGATGAGAGCGAGTCTGGCGCACTTTGTTCCATCCCATGTGCGGCACCTTGAGCAATTCGGCGCCGGTCGGCGCGGCGCCGGCTTGGCCGGCGTCGGACGCGCAGGCCTCGCCCTCGCCCGTGACGACGGGCGCGTAGCGCGGGCCGGCGTAGCGACGCACCACGCCCGGGAAGATCCCCAGGCAGGGCGTGTCGCCTTCCTCGCTGCGGTCGAACAGCATCTGTTCGCCCACGCACACGCCCAGCAGCGGCTTGGCGCGCGCGGCGCGCTCGACCGCCTCGCGCAGGCCGGATTCGTTCAGCGTGCGCATGCAATCGGCCATGGCGCCCTGGCCGGGGAACACGACCCGGTCGGCCGCGTCGATCTCATGGGGCTGGTTGCAGATGCGGATGTCGGCGTCGGGGGCGGCGTACCGGAGCGCGCGCGCGACGGAATGGAAGTTGCCCATCCCGTAATCGACGATGGCGATAGTGGTCAATTCTGTCTGCCTGATGCGGTGCGGAAGATCGTGGACGTTACAGCACGCCCTTGGTGGACGGCACGATGTCGCCCATGCGCGGGTCGACCTCGATGGCCATGCGCAGGGCGCGGCCACAGGCCTTGAAGACCGTTTCGCACTGGTGGTGGGCATTGACGCCGCGCAGGTTGTCGATGTGCAGCGTGATCAGGGCGTGGTTGACCAGGCCCTGGAAGAATTCGCGCGTCAGGTCCACGTCGAAGTCGCCGATGCGGGCGCGGGTGAAGGGGATGTGATATTCCAGGCCCGGGCGGCCGGAGAAGTCCACCACCACGCGCGACAGCGCCTCGTCCAGCGGCACGTAGGCGTGGCCGTAGCGGCGCAGGCCGGCCTTGTTGCCGACCGCCTTGGCGATGGCCATGCCCAGCGTGATGCCGACGTCCTCGACGGTGTGATGCGCGTCGATGTGCAGGTCGCCTTCCGCCTTGATGTCCAGGTCGATCAGGCCGTGGCGCGCGATCTGGTCCAGCATGTGATCGAGGAACGGCACGCCGGTGTCGATCGTCTGCTTGCCGGTGCCGTCCAGGTTGACGGCCACGCGGATGCGGGTTTCGTTGGTGTTGCGGGTGATCTCTGCGGTACGCATGTCGGGACTCGATTAACTAAGTATTTCTTGCAGCGCGGCCAGCAGGGCGGCGTTTTCGGCGGGGGCGCCCACCGAGATGCGCAGGCAGTCCGCCAGCAGCGGGTGGGCGCCGGAGAAGTTGCGCACCAATATTTTGCGCGTTTTCAGGGCGAGATGCACGGCGTTGCCATCCATCTTGCCGGAAAAGCGGGCCAGGACGAAATTACCCGCGGAAGGGAAAACCCGCGTGCCGGGCAAGGCGGCCAGGGCGGCGGCCAGCGGGCCCCGGTCGGCGCGCAGGCGGGCGGCCTGCTCGTCCAGCACCGGCTTGTGGCGCAGCACGGCCAGCAACGCGGCCTGGGTCAGCACGTCCAGGTTGTAGGGCGGGCGCACCTTGTTCAGCTCGGCGATCCAGTCGGGGCTGCCGGCCAGGTAGCCGAAGCGCAGGCCCGCCAGTCCGATCTTGGACACGGTGCGCATGACCACCACGTTGGGCAGATCCAGCACGCGCGGCATCCAGGTGCCGTCGGCGAAGGGCTGGTAGGCCTCGTCGATCACCACCAGGCCGGGCGCGGCGTCGATCACGGCCTGGACCTGTTCGGCCGGCCACAGGCCGCCGGTGGGATTGTTGGGCACGGCCAGGAACACCAGCTTGGGCTGGTGCTCGCGGATGGCGGCCAGCATGGCGGGCAGATCCAGGGACAGGTCCTCGGTCAGCGGCACGCCGACGAAGCGGGCGTGGTCGAAGCGCGCCGCCATGTCGAAATAGACGAAGGACGGCCAGGGCGACAGCACCACATCGCCGGGGGCGCAGCAGGCCTGGATGGCGATGTGGATCAGCTCGTCCGAGCCGTTGCCGAACAGCAGGCCGGCCGCGTCCGGCACGCCGAAGGCCGCGCGCACCGCCTGTTGCAGCGCGGACAGGTCGGCGCTGGGGTAGCGGTTCAGCGGCGTGTCGCGGACGGCGCGCGCGATGTCCTCGCGCACGGCCTCGGGCAGCTCGTAAGGGCATTCCATGGCGTCCAGCTTGATGCAGCCGGTCGCCTCGGCCACCGGATAGGCGGCCAGGGCGCGGACATCGGCGCGGACGGTGGCGGCGATGCGGGCGCCGGACGGGGGCATCTGGGTGTCCTTGCCGGCGGCGGTGGCCTGGCCGCTCATGGCTGGTCCAGCCGGTACTGGGCGCTGGCGGCGTGCGCCTGCAGGCCCTCGCCCAGCGCCAGTTCGGCGGCGATCCGGCCCAGGGTCTGGGCGCCGTCGCGCGAGACCTGGATCAGGCTGGAGCGCTTCTGGAAGTCGTACACGCCCAGCGGCGAGGAAAAGCGCGCTGTGCGCGAGGTCGGCAGCACATGGTTGGGGCCGGCGCAGTAGTCGCCCAGCGCCTCGGAGCTGTAGCGGCCCATGAAGATCGCGCCAGCGTGGCGGATCTTGGCGGTCCACTGTTCCGGGTTCTCGGTGGAGATCTCCAGGTGTTCGGGGGCGATGTCATTGGCGATGCGGCAGGCTTCGTCCAGGTCGCGCACCTGGATCAGCGCGCCGCGGTTGGCCAGGCTGACGCGCAGGATGTCGGCGCGCGGCATGGTCGGCAGGAGGCGCGCGATGGCGGCCTCGACCTCGGCCAGGAAGGCGGCGTCGGGACAGAGCAGGATGGATTGGGCCAGCTCGTCGTGCTCGGCTTGCGAGAACAGGTCCATGGCGATCCAGTCGGCCGGCGTCTTGCCGTCGCAGATGACCAGGATCTCGCTGGGGCCGGCGATCATGTCGATGCCGACCACGCCGAACACGCGGCGCTTGGCGGCGGCAACGTAGGCGTTGCCGGGGCCGACGATCTTGTCCACGGCCGGCACGGTGGCGGTGCCGTAGGCCAGCGCGCCCACGGCCTGCGCGCCGCCGATGGCGAACACGCGGTCCACACCGCTGATGGCGGCCGCCGCCAGCACGATGGGGTTGCGCGTGCCGTCGGGCGTGGGCGTGACCATGACCAGTTCCGGCACGCCGGCGACCTTGGCCGGGATCGCGTTCATCAGCACCGACGAGGGATAGGCGGCCTTGCCGCCCGGCACGTACAGGCCGACGCGGTCCAGCGGCGTGACCTGCTGGCCCAGCAGCGTGCCGTCGGCCTCGGTGTACGTCCAGGTCTCGGCGCGCTGGCGCTCGTGATAGGCGCGCACGCGGGCGGCGGCGGCCTGCAGGGCGTCGCGTTGGGCGGCCGGCAGCGCGGCCAGCGCGGCATGCCAGTCGGCCTTGGGGATCTCCAGCGCCTGGGCGCTGCCCGCCTGCACGCGGTCGAAACGCTGCGTGTATTCCAGCAGCGCGGCGTCGCCGCGGGCGCGCACGTCGGCCAGGATGCCGGCCGCGGCGCGGTCGATGGATTCGTCCTCGGCCGCCTCGAAGGCCAGCAGCTTGGACAGGGCGGACGCGAATCCGGGATCGCGGGAGTCGAGACGATTGATCAGGGCCATGGCGTCATGGGGTCAGGCGACGGCCGCCGCGCGGACGCGGCGGCCTGGGGTTAGGCATTGCGGGCGGCGGCCCGCTCGAAGGCGTCCAGCAGCGGCTGCAGGCGCGCGCCGCGGGTTTTCAGCGCGGCCTGGTTGACGATCAGGCGAGAGGAGATCGGCATGATGTCCTCGACCGCCACCAGGTCGTTGGCGCGCAGCGTGCCGCCGGTGGAGACCAGGTCGACGATGCAGTCGGCCAGGCCGACCAGCGGCGCCAGCTCCATCGAACCATACAGCTTGATGATGTCGACGTATACGCCCTTGGACGCGAAGTGTTCACGGGCTGACTGCACGTACTTGGTGGCCACGCGCAGGCGCGCGCCCTGGTGCACGGCGGCGTCGTAGTCGAAGCCCTTGCGCACGGCCACGGCCAGGCGGCACTTGGCGATGTTCAGGTCGATGGGCTGGTACAGCCCGCCGGGCTGCTGCGCGGCGTGCTCGATCAGCACGTCCTTGCCGGCGATGCCCAGGTCGGCCGCGCCGTACTGCACGTAGGTGGGCACGTCCGAGGCGCGCACGATGATCAGGCGCAGGCCGGGATCGCTGGTCGGCAGGATCAGCTTGCGCGAGCTTTCCGGATTCTCGGGCACCTCGATGCCGGCCTCGGCCAGCAGGGGCATGGTTTCCTCGAAGATCCGCCCCTTGGACAAGGCCAGGGTCAGCGGCGTGGTGGTTTCGCTCATCAAGCATTCTCCTTGCCGCTGACGCGTTGGATGTCGGCGCCCAGGGCGCGCAGTTTCAGTTCCATGCGGTCGTAGCCCCGGTCCAGGTGGTAGATGCGGTCCACCAGCGTGTCGCCGTCAGCGGCCAGGCCGGCGATGACGAGGCTGGCCGAGGCGCGCAGGTCGGTGGCCATGACGGTGGCGCCCGACAGCCTGGGCACGCCGCGCACGATGGCGGTGTGGCCGTCGATGTCGATGTCGGCGCCCATGCGGCGCAGTTCCTGCACGTGCATGTAGCGGTTTTCGAAGATGGTCTCGACGACCACCGAGGTGCCGTCGGCCACGGTGTTCAGCGCCATCAGCTGCGCCTGCATGTCGGTGGCGAAACCGGGATATTCGTGCGTGCGAAAGCCCACGGCCCTGGGGCGCGCGGACATGGCGCCGCGGATCCAGTCGGGGCCGGTCTCGATGGTCAGGCCGGCCTCGATCAGCTTGTCCAGCGTGGCGCCGAGGATGCCGGGATCGGTGTCGCGCAGCGTGATGTCGCCGCCGGCCGCGCCCACGGCGCACAGGAAGGTGCCGGCCTCGATGCGGTCGGAGATGACGCGGTGCTCGGCGCCGTGCAGGCGCTCGACGCCGTCGATCACGATGCGGTCCGTGCCGTGGCCCTGGATGCGGGCGCCCATCTTGATGAGCAGTTCCGCCAGGTCGACGATCTCGGGCTCGCGCGCGGCGTTTTCCAGGATGGTCCGGCCATCCGCCAGCACTGCCGCCATGAGCAGGTTCTCGGTGCCGGTCACGGTGACCATGTCGGTGCGGATGGAAGCGCCCTTCAGGCGCTTGGCGCGCGCCACCACGAAGCCGTGCTCGATGCTGATCTCGGCGCCCAGCGCGGCCAGCCCCTTGATGTGCTGATCCACCGGACGCTGGCCGATGGTGCAGCCGCCGGGCAGGCTGACGCGCGCCTCGCCGAACCGGGCCACCAGCGGGCCCAGCACCAGGATGGACGCGCGCATGGTCTTGACCAGTTCGTAGGGCGCTTCCAGGCTGTCGACCCGGTCGGCCTGCAGCGTGACCATGCCGTCATTGCCGCGCTCGGCGCGCACGCCCATGCGGGCCAGCAGGTTCAGCATGGTGCCGGTGTCGTTCAGGCGCGGCACGTTGGCCAGCGACAGCGCGTCGGCCGTCAGCAGGCTGGCGCACAGGATCGGCAGGGCCGAGTTCTTGGCGCCCGAGATCGAGATTTCCCCGTGCAGGCGGGCGCCGCCGGTGATGCGCAGCTTGTCCATTATTTGCCGGCCTGCCGGTATTCGTCCGGGGTCAGGGTGCGCATCGACAGCGCGTGGATCTCGGCCTTCATGCGGTCGCCCAGGGCGGCATAGACCAGTTGGTGGCGCTGGATCAGGCGCTTGCCCTCGAAGGCGGCGCTGACGATGACGGCGTCGAAATGCGAGCCGTCGCCCTGCACGTCCAGGTGGTCACAGGGCAGGCCGTCCGCGATGTATTGGCGGACTTGCGCGGGAGTGGGAAGCATGGACTTCAGTTCCTGAGTTTGTAGCCGCTGGCCAGGAGCCGCAGCGCATAGATCGAAAGCGCGAGGAACACCCCCGCCACCACCGCCAGGCTGCGCCACGGCGAGACGTCGGACACCGCGAAGAAGCCGTAGCGGAAGCCGTCGATGGTGTAGAAGATGGGGTTCCAGTGCGACACGCCTTGCCAGAAGGCGGGCAGCGTGTGGATGGAATAGAACACGCCGGACAGGAAGGTGGCCGGCATGATCAGGAAGTTCTGGAAGGCGGCGAGCTGGTCGAATTTCTCGGACCACAGGCCGGCGATCAGGCCCAGCACGCCCATGATGCCGCAGGCCAGCACGGCGAACACCGCCAGCCACAGCGGATGCGCGGGCACCAGCGAGACGAAGTAGAGCGCCACCACCCAGACGCAAATGCCAACGGCGATGCCGCGCACCACGGCGGCCAGCACGTAGGCGGCGAAGATGTCGCGGTGCGACAGCGGCGGCAGCAGCATGAACACAAGGTTGCCGGTGATGCGGCTTTGGATCAGCGACGACGACGGATTGGCGAAGGCGTTCTGCAGCATGCTCATCATCATGAGCCCGGGAATCAGGAACGCGGTGTACGGCACGCTGCCGTAGACCATGACCCGACCTTCGAGCACGTGGGCGAACACCAGCAGGTACAGCAGCGCGGTGATGACCGGTGCGGCGATGGTCTGGAAGCTGACCTTCCAGAAGCGCAGCAATTCCTTGCGCAGCAGGGTCGGAAAGCCCGAGCCCGCGTCCAGGCGGGGCTGCACCAGCGGTTGGCTGGCGGGCGCGGCGGGTTGGGTCATTGCGGGGTCCCTACGGGTTGCGGGCTGTGGACGGCGGGGGCGTCGTCCTGATGCATGATGCGCACGAAGGCGTCTTCCAGGTCCACGCCGCCCACGCGCGCCAGCAGCGCCTGGGTGGTGTCCAGCGCCACGACGCGGCCGCCCTTGAGCATGGCGATGCGGCCGCACAGGGCCTCGGCCTCTTCCAGGTAGTGCGTGGTCAGCATGATGGTGTGGCCGGCCTTGTTCAGGCGCGAGATGAATTCCCACAGCGTGCGGCGCAGGTCCACGTCCACGCCGGCGGTGGGCTCGTCCAGCACGATCACGGGCGGGCGGTGCACCAGCGCCTGCGCCACCAGCACGCGGCGCTTCATGCCGCCGGACAGCGCGCGCATGTTGGAGTTGGCCTTGTCGGCCAGTCCCAGGTTGAACAGGATCTCGTCGATCCAGTCGTCGTTCTTGCGCAGGCCGAAATAGCCCGACTGGATGCGCAGCGTCTCGCGCACGGTGAAGAACGGGTCGTAGACCAGTTCCTGCGGCACCACGCCCAGCGCCCGTCGCGCCGATTTGTAGTCGGCCACGACGTCGTAGCTACAGACCGACGCGCGGCCGGAGGTGGCGTGCGCCAGGCCGGCCAGAATGGAGATCAGCGTGGTCTTGCCGGCGCCGTTGGGGCCCAGCAGGCCGAAGAACTCGCCGTGCTCGATGCGCAGGCTGACGTCGTTCAGGGCCTGGAAGCCCGGCCCGGGCGCGCGGCCGAACAGCCTGCCCAGGCCGCGCGAGCGCGGTGCATATATTTTGGATACGTTTTCGAGGCTGACTGCGGACATGGCGGCGGGGTCGGCGGTTTGCCGGGGGACCAGGGGCTGACCAGGGATGACCAGAGGGGTGACCAAGTTTGCGGGCGCGCAGGAGCGTCCGGCAAAGCGCGAATCGGTCATTATATATACGCATGGCGGCGCGACGCGCCTATGGCCACGTGGTGGACCGGGGCGTTCCGGGCTTATGCGTCCCCTTATTGACCCATCCTGGCATTGCGCTGAAGCGCGCGGCGTCATCGCGCGGCATGGGAGCGAAAAAAAAGCCCGGCGCGCCGCGAGGACATGCCGGGCTGGCTGAGGCCGGAGCCGGCCGCCTATTGGTTGCGCTGGTTCAGCGCCTGGATCAGGCCGTCGATGCCGTTCTGGTTGATCTGCTGCGCGAACTGGTTGCGGTAGTTCTCGATCAGCCAGATGCCCTCGACGTTCATGTCGTAGATCTTCCAGCCTTGCGGCGTCTTTTCCAGGCGGTAGTCCACGCCCACCGGCGCGGCGTTGGTCTGGCTGATCTGTGTGCGCACGACCACGTCGTCGCCATCCAGGCTGCCGCGGCTCGGCACCAGCGTGACCTTGGTGTTGTTGTCGACCCGCGTCAGCGCGCCGCTATAGGTGCGCACCAGCGTGCCGCGGAAGGCCTCGGCCAGATCGTGCTTCTGCTTGTCGTTGGCCTGGCGCCAGTAGCGGCCGGCGGCCAGGCGGGTCGTCTTCTGGAAGTTCACGTAGGGCAGGATGTGCTGGTCGACCACCTGGTTGATGCGCGTCGTGTTGCCGGACTTGACCGCGCCGTCGCTCTTGAGCACGGCCAGGGCCTGGTCGGCCGCGGCCAGCACGAACTTGTCGGCCGGCCCGTTGGGGTCGGGCTGGGTCTGGGCATTGGCGCTGGCGGCGGCCAGGCTCATCAGGCCGGCAACCGCCAGCCGCTTGAATGTCGAAAACAATGAAAACTGCATGAACTCTCCTTGCTGCGCCGCGAGCGGCGGCGTTGACTTACTTGGCGGGCTGGACGACCGGCGCCATGGCGGGGGCGGCGCCCTTGGCGTCGTCCTCGTCGTCTTCGTAGTTCGGCAGCGCGGACTCGTCGCCCACCTTCTGGCCCAGCACCATGGCGGCGCGGCGTTGCAGGTAGGCGTCGCGCACGAAGCTGTACGGATCCAGCGCCACGCGGTCGATCGTGTTGGTCGCGTCCAGCAGGCTGGCGCGCGCGTCCACCACGCTCAGGCCCCACAGCGAATTGCGCAGCGGCACGTTGTCGATCGCGCTGATGCTGGTGTAGGTGGCCTTGCGACCGTAGAAGTCGCCGGCCAGGCCGACGCCGTCGCGGATGGTGGACGAGCCGAAGAACGGCAGCACCAGGTACGGGCCCTGGCCGATGCCCCAGACGCCCAGCGTGGTGCCGAAGTCGTTCGGGATCTTGCGCGCGCCGTTGGCCGAGGCGACGTCGAAGCAGCCGCCCACGCCCATGGTGGTGTTGAACAGGAAGCGGCCCAGCGTGTTGACGAAGTCGTGGCCACGGCCTTGCAGCATGCTGTTGGCGCCGGACCAGAGGTCGCCGACGTTGCTGAAGATGTTGTGCACGCAGCTGCGCACCGGCTGCGGCGTGACGTAGGTGTAGGCCTGGGCGACGGGCTTGAAGACCACCCGGTCGACCGAATCATTGAACTTGTAGACGCCCCGGTTGAAGCCTTCCCAGGGATCGCGCGGATCGGGGTTCTTGGGCGCGGCGCAGCCGGCCATCAGTGCGCCCGCGGCCGCGACGGTGGCGATGCGGGAAAGAGCGTGCGTGTTCATGATCAGGGCATCCCTATCAATATTTTCTTATAAGCGACGGCTGTGCGGCAGGCAATACCGCGCGCCGGTTAGTCTTTAATTCGCGGGCGTCTTGGCCGGTTCCTGGGCGCCGCCCGAGCCTTGCTTTTCGGCCGATCCGTAGAGGAACTTGCTGATCAGCTGCTCGAGCACGACGGCGCTTTGGGTATAGCGGATTTTGCCGCCCTCGGCAAAGTTCTCTTCCTCGCTGCCCGGCGTCAGGCCCAGGTACTGTTCGCCCAGCAGGCCGGACGTCAGGATGGCGGCCGACGAGTCCTTGGGGAACTTGTAGGTCGTCTCAAGGTTGATGGACACCACCGCCTGGAAGGTCTTGTCGTCGAAGGAGATGCCGGCGATCCGCCCCACCACCACGCCGGCGCTCTTGACGGGCGCGCGCACCTTGAGGCCGCCCACGTTATCGAAGTTCGCCGTGACGGTATAGGTGGGCGCGAAGGAGAAGGCGCTCAGGTTGCCGGCGCGCAACGCCAGGAACGCCAGCGCGGCCGCGCCCAGCAGTACGAACAGGCCTACCCAGAAGTCGGTTTTTTCGCGTGACATGATCAATCCGTATCAGTTTCCAAACATCAAGGCCGTAAGCAGGAAATCCAGGCCCAGCACCGCCAGCGATCCCACCACCACGGTGCGTGTGGTGGCACGGGCCACGCCCTCGGGCGTGGGCTTGGCCTGCCAGCCTTCGTAGAGCGAGACCAGCGTCACGGTGACGCCGAACACCAGGCTCTTGATGACGCCGTTGAGCACGTCGTTCCAGACGTCCACGCCGTTCTGCATCTGCGACCAGAAGGCGCCGGGGTCCACGCCGATCATCAGCACGCCGACCACCCAGCCGCCCAGGATGCCCACCATGGAGAACACCGCCGCCAGGATGGGCATGGCGATGATGCCGCCCCACAAGCGCGGCACCAGCACGCGGCGCATCGGGTCCACCGCCATCACTTCCATCGCCGACAGCTGTTCGCCGGCCTTCATCAGGCCGATCTCGGCGGTCAGCGAGGTGCCCGCGCGGCCGGCGAACAGCAGCGCCGTGACCACCGGCCCCAGCTCGCGCACCAGCGACAGCGCCACCAGCAGGCCCAGCGCTTCCGACGAGCCGTAGCGGTTCAGCGTGTAATAGCCCTGCAGGCCCAGCACGAAGCCGACGAACATGCCGGACACGGCGATGATCAGCAGCGAGTAATTGCCGATGAAGTGGATCTGCTGCGATACCAGGCGCGGGCGCGAGAACGCGATGCCGCTGCGCCCCAGCAGGCCCAGGAAGAAACGGGTGAAGTAGCCGATACCGGAAATCTGGCCCCGGATCCAGCCGCCCAGCGCGCTGATGGGATTGGTCTTGCCGCTCATGCCTTGCGCCCCTGTTGTTGCGCCAGCCATTTCTTGAAGGCCGGTGTTTCGGGGTACTGGAACGCGACGGGGCCGTCGGGTTCGCCCTTGAGGAATTGCTGCACGTAGGGGTCCTGCGATTGCGACAGGATCTGCGGGGTGCCGGCGGCCTTGAGTTCTCCCTGGCCGACCAGATAGACCTGGTCGGCGATGGCGAAGGATTCCTGCACGTCGTGGGTGATCAGCACCGAGGCGCAGCCCAGGCGGTCGGCCAGGTCGCGGATCAGGCGGGCGGTGATGCCCATGGAAATCGGGTCCAGGCCGGCGAAGGGCTCGTCATACAGGATTAGCTCGGGCTCCAGCACCACGGCGCGTGCCAGCGCGACCCGGCGCGCCATGCCGCCGGATACCTCGGCGACCTTCAGGTGGGCAGCGGCGCGCAGGCCGACGGCGTCGAGCTTGTCCAGCACGCGCTCGGTCAGTTCGGCCTCGCTCAGCCGGGTGTGCTCGCGTAGCGGAAAAGCAACGTTTTCGAAGACGTTCAGGTCGGTGAACAGTGCGCCCTGCTGGAACAGCACGCCCATGCGCTTGCGCAACGACTGCATTCCGGCGGCGTCGACGGCGGCGATGTCCTGGCCGAAAGCCTGGACGGTGCCGCGCTGGGCGATCAATTGGCCGGTGGCCGCGCGCAGCAGCGTGGTCTTGCCCGAGCCGGAGCCGCCCATGATGGCGACGACCTGGCCGGCCCGCACGTCCATGGAGATGTCGCGCAGCACGGTGAATTCACCGTAGCCGAGCGCGACGCCCTCCAGGCGCAGGGCGAATTCGGGGGTGCTGCGGGTGTGAGCGGACATGGGCAACGAAAGGGTGTTTCGGCGGCGGTGCTTGCCGGCCAGTCCGTCCGGCGCGGGCAAGGGGCCGCAGCGCTGGCAGAACAGGCTGCGTCGGGAAGCGCCCTGTTACTCATATGCCGGGACAGGAAATCGGATCTGTAACCGGCGGCGAGGGGCCATTGTATCCCGACGATTTGTGATCACAATCTGTTAGGCAACGAGTGGAACAGTCTTTTCACAATCAGGGACAATCCGTGGGGCGAGGCGGCGGCCGCCCGGCGCATGGCCCTTCCGGAAATCGGTCCCGGATTAGCGCCGGGCCTGGGCTGCGGCGGTCTCAATGGCCAGCCGGCGCACCAGCTCGGCGGCGCTCTCGCGCCGCGCCATGGGCGCGCCCTGGCCCGCCCACAGCGACAGCACGTCGATATCGCCGGCGCGGCCGCCGGCATTGCGCATGGGCCGCGTCAGGGCGTTCTGCAACGGATAGGGCAGGATGTCGGACGGATTAGCGTCCATGTCGCGCATGAATGCATTGGCGATGCCGCGTGCCGGCCGTCCCGAAAAGGCCCGGGTGATGCGCGACTGCTCGGAGCGGGAGGCGGGCAGCGCGGCCTTGTAGGCGTCACAGATGCCGGATTCCTCGGTGGACAGAAAGGCCGTCCCCATTTGAGCGGCCTGCGCGCCCAGCGCCAGCGCGGCGGCGATGCCGCGGCCGTCCATGATGCCGCCGGAGGCGATCACCGGCACCGAGACCGCGTCGGCCACCTGAGGCACCAGCGCCAGCGTGCCGATAAGCGACTGGTCAAAATCGTCCAGGAAAGTGCCGCGATGGCCGCCGGCCTCATAGCCCTGGGCCACCACGGCGTCCACGCCGTCCTGTTCCAGCGCCACCGCTTCGCGCACGGTGGTGGCCGTGCCCACCGTCAGGATGCCCAGCTCGCGGCACCGCGCCAGCACCTCCGGCGCGATGCGGCCGAAGGTAAAGCTGAACACCGCCGGCCGCGCGCGCAACACGGCTTCGATCTGCGTCGCCAGCGGATCGGCCTGCGGGCCGGGCATGGCGGGCGCGTCCAGTCCCAGTTGCGCGTGATACCGCGCCATCAGCGCCAGCAGGCGCGCGCCGTCGCCCCGATAGGGCTGGTCCGGCACGGACGCGAACAGGTTGATGGCGTAGGGACGGTCGGTGCGCTCGCGGATCGCGCCGGCGGCTTGCTCGATCTGGGCGGCGCTCAGGTAGGCGGCGCCCAGCGAGCCCAGCACGCCCGCCCGCGACGATTCGGCCACCAGCGCCACCGTGGTGGCCCCGCCGGCCATGGGGGCCTGGATGACAGGCTGGTCGAGTTCAAGTCGTTCGCAAAGGCGGGATGTCATGGCGCGCTCCTGGGGCGTGGGTTACTGGAGCTGGATGTTTCCAGCTTTGATTACGTGGGCCCACTTCCCGGTTTCGCTCTTGATGAAGGCGGCGAAGTCCTCGGGCGTGCCGCCGCCGGCCTGGCTGCCGGTGTCGGCGATGGCCTTTTGGACTTCGGGTTCCTTCAGGATGCGGTTGAACTCCGCATTGAGCCTGGCGATGATGGGCGCCGGGGTGCCGGCCGGGGCGACGATGCCCTGCCAGTTATACGATTCGAAGCCGCCCAGGCCCGATTCGGCCATGGTCGGCACGTCGGGCAGCACGGCCAGGCGCCTGGCCGAGGTGACCGCGATCGGGTGGATCTTCTTGCCCTGGATGGCCGGCAGCGCCGAATAACCCATCTCGAACATCATCGAGATATGGCCGCCCATCAGGTCGGTCGCGGCCAGGCTGCCGCCCTTGTACGGGACGTGCACGATGTCGATCCCGGCCTGCTCGCGGAACATCTCGCCGGACAGGTGGTGCGCGCCACCCACGCCGGACGAGCCGAACGACAGCTTGCCCGGCTGCTTCCTGGCCAGCGCGATCAGGTCGGCCAGCGTCTTGACCGGCAGCTCATTGTTGACGCTGAGCACCAGCGGGCTGTTCTCGATCAGGATGACGGGCGCCAGGTCCTTCTGCGGGTTGTACGGCATTTCCTTCATCAGCGACGGGTTCACCGCCATCGGCGCCAGGTTGCCGGTGCCGATGGTGTAGCCGTCGGGCTGGGCCTTGGCGATCAGGTTGGTGCCGACCACGCCGCCGGCGCCGGCCTTGTTCTCGACCACGACGGGTTGTCCCAGCGATTCGCCCAGCTTGCGCGCCAGCAGGCGCACGCGGGTGTCGGCGAAGCCGCCCGGCGCATAGGGCACGATCATGGTGATGGGCCTGGCGGGCCAGTCGGCGGCCTGGGCGTGGGCCTGGCTGCACGGGGCGGCGACGGCCGCGAGGGTGGCCAGGGCGGCGATCAGGGGGCGCAACGGTTTCATGCTGGGGACTCCTCTTTCATAATGAGCGCGGCCTCAGGGGGCATTGCCCCTTGGGTCGACTGCATTATGCCCAGCGCTGCCGCGCGCGGCCGTGATTTTCCCCAAGCCCCAGGCCGACAGCGCCAGCAGCGCCGCGCCCGCCGCCAGCGTCTGCGGCAGGCTGGCGCCCAGCCGCGCCGTCCAGGCGGCCAGCAGCGGGCCGACAATCTGGCCGGCGGCGAAGGCCGCCGTCATCAGGGCGGCGGCACGGGGCGCGGCCGCGCCCGCCAGGCGCCGGGCCGCCACCATGCCGGCCTGGGTGATGACCATGAAGGTGCCGCCCACCAGCAGCGCCGCCACGATCACGGCGGCCAGGTCGTGCCGCAGCGCCGCCACCGCCATGCCCAGCGCCATCGCCGCCTGCGCGCCGCGCCAGATCCGGATCTCGCCGTGCCGGCGCGCCAGCTTAGGCACCATCAGGCAGGACAGCGCGGCGGCCAGTCCGAACAGGGGCCAGGCCCAGCCGAACACCGCCGGATCGGGCATGACTTCCTTGGCCATGGCGGGCAGGAAGGTGGCGGGAATGATGTAGCCGATGCCGAACACGCCGTAGTGCAACGCCAGTCCCGCCATGCCGCGCGGCAGCGGTTCCCGGTTGGATGGGCGGGCGGACGCGGCGGTGGCCGGCAGCGCCGCGCGCAGTCTGGGCCAGGCGGCCATCGACAAGGCCAGCGCCAGCGCGCCCAGCGCCACCCAGCATTGCGCCGCCGTGGCGCCGGCCGCCATCAGGGCCAGGCAGGCCAGCCCGGTCGCCGCGATGCCGGCGCCCACGCCCGCATAGACCACGGCGGACGCGGCCGGCTCGATCGGGTCGCCCGCCCGCGCGGGCCGCCATGAGGCCACGCAGATGAAGCCCAGCGCGCTGGCCCAGCCGGCCGCCAGCCGCAGCGCGGCCCAGCCCGCCACGGAGTGGGGCAGCGGCATGGCCAGGGTCAGCGCCGCCACCGCCAGCAGGCTGGCGCCCAGCGCGGCCAGCGGCCGGCGCGGCGGCCACGCGGCCGCGATCAACGCGCCCAGCAGGTAGCCCGCGTAGTTGGCCGAGGCCAGCCAGCCGCCTTGTTCCAGCGAGAGCGCGGCGTCGTGCGCCATCAGCGGCCAGACCGGCGTGAAGGCGAAGCGGCCGATGCCCATCAGCGCGGCCAGCGCCAGCGCGGCCGGCCAGGCGAGGCTGACGGCGCTGCGGGCGGGGACGAGGGGCTGGGCATGGCTTGACATGAGCCCACTCTACGACTGTACTAATATCTTGAATAGTGAATTATTAAGAACATAGGTTCTTTAAATGAGAAATTTGGATCTGGACGCACTGCAGATTTTCAAGGCGGTGGCCGATGAAGGTGGCGTGGCGCGCGCGGCCGCCCAGCTGAACCGTGTGCAGTCCAACGTGTCCACCCGGCTCAAGCAGCTGGAGGCTGCACTGGATGCGCCCTTGTTCCGCCGCCAGAACCGGCGCCTGGTGCTGTCGGACCAGGGCCGCGTGCTGCTGTCCTACGCCGACCGTCTGCTGCGGTTGTCGGCCGAGGCGCAGCAGGCCGTGCGCGACGGCGCGCCGCGCGGCACGTTGCGCCTGGGCACCATGGAAAGCACGGCGGCGGCCCGGTTGCCGCCGGTGCTGGCGGCCTACCACGCGGCCTGGCCGCAGGTGCGCATCGAGCTGGTCACGGGCACCTCGGCCGCGCTGGCGGCCAAGGTGCGCGACTACGAACTCGAAGCGGCCTTCGTGGCCGAGCCCTTTCCCGCCGAGGGACTGGCGTCAACCGAGGCCTTCGCCGAAACGCTGGTCCTGATTTCGCCGCGCGCCTGGCCCGAGATCGCCGACGCGCGGGCGCTGGCCGATCACACGGTGATCGCCTTCGCGTCCGGCTGTTCCTATCGCCGCATCCTGGAGTCCTGGCTCGGCCGCGAAGGCGTGGCGCCGGGCAAGGTGATGGAGTTCGCGTCCTATCACGCGATCGTCGCCTGCGTGGCGGCCGGTACGGGCGTGGCCATCGTGCCGCGCTCCGTGCTGGATGTGCTGGGCGGGCAGACCGCGCTGCGGGTGCGCGACCTGCCGGGCAAGTACGGAGCCGCGCGCACCCGGCTGGTGTGGCGGGTCGATGACGACACGCCGGCGGTGCAGGCGCTGCGCGATCAACTGGCGGCCTGAGGCGTCAGGCGGTCGCGCGACGGCCATGCTGCGAGCGCCAAAAAAAACGCGCGGGCATGTGGCCCGCGCGTTCTTGCTTGATGCGTGCGTCCCGATCAGAAGCGATAGCCGACGCCCAGCGTCGCCACCCACGGGTTGATCTTCGCGGTGCCGATGCGTTCGCCGTTCAGGCTGACCTTCGACTTGATGTCGATGTAGCGGATGTCCGCGTTCATGAACCAGCGCTCGCTGATCTTGATGTCCGCGCCCAGTTGCGCGGCCACGCCCCACGAATCCTTCAGCTTCAGCTTCGAGCCGTCCAGCGCCCCTTCGGCCTTGGTGTCGAAGAAGTGCGTGTAGTTCAGGCCGACGCCGATGTAGGGCTGCACCATGCTGTCCGGCAGGATGTGCCATTGCAGGCTCAGCGTGGGCGGCAGGTGCTTGGTCGAGCCGATCTTGCCCAGGCCGCCACCACGGATGTCGTGCTGGAAGGGCCAGGCGCCCAGCAGTTCGATGCCGATGTTGCGCGTGGCCATGTAGGTCACGGTGAAGCTGGGACGGACGTTGTTGTTCACGTCCAGTTTGACGCCGCCGTTGAGCACGCTGCCGTTGTTGGAGTCGGGGCGGACCTGCGTGACGCCGACCTTCAGCAGCACATCGCCGGCCTCGTGGGCATGGGCGGGGACGGCGAAGGCGCCGGCGGCCAGCAGGCCGGCGATGGCGGTGGCGCGGACGCGCCCGAGCTTCGAAAACATTTTCTTCTCCGATCTTTCCGTGGGGTGAGACGACAGGTTCTCAAACCCTGGCGCCGGCAGGCTTGACAGGAATCAAACCCTACCGGGATGTCGGGAATCGCGTGGTCGCGCCGCAACACGGCGCGCTGCCCTGCGTGGATCGCGCGCGCGGTTTGGGGGGCAGGCGCGCAAATGAAACGCCGCCCCGCGCCTGGACGGCGCGGGGCGGCGTGGGGGCCGTGCAGGCCGGTCCCGGCCGATCAGCGCGGCAGATCGCTGGATCCCATCAGGAAGGCGTCCACCGAGCGCGCGCACTGGCGGCCTTCGCGGATGGCCCATACCACCAACGACTGGCCGCGGCGCATGTCGCCGGCGGCGAACACCTTCTCGACGCTGGTGCGGTAGTCGTCGGTGTTGGCGCGCACGTTGCCGCGCGCGTCGCGGTCCACGCCGAAGGCGTCCAGCACGGTCTGCACCGGCGATACGAAGCCCATGGCCAGCAGCACCAGGTCGGCCTTGATCTCGAATTCCGAGCCTTCGACCTCGCGCATCTTCATCTGGCCGGTCGCTTCGTCCTTGAACCATTCGACGCGCGCGCCGACAAGCTTCTCGACCTTGCCGTTGCTGCCCTTGAGCAGCTTGGTGGTCACGGACCAGTCGCGCTCGCAGCCTTCCTCGTGCGACGAGGACGTGCGCAGCTTCAGGGGCCAGTAGGGCCAGGTCATGCTCTTGTTCTCGGACTCGGGCGGCTGCGGCATCAGCTCGAACTGGGTGACCGAGGCCGCGCCGTGGCGGTTGCTGGTGCCCACGCAATCGGAGCCCGTGTCGCCGCCGCCGATCACCACCACATGCTTGCCCTTGGCCAGCGTCTGGTTGGTCAGGCGGTCGCCGGCCACGGCCTTGTTCTGCTGGCGCAGGAAGTCCATGGCGTAGTACACGCCCGACAGCTCGCGGCCCGGCACCGGCAGGTCGCGCGGGGTTTCGGAGCCGCCGGTCATGACGACGGCGTCGAATTCGGCCATCAGCGATTCGGGCGTGCGCACCGTCAGGCCGTCGGCGGCCGCGTCGCTGGGATTGCCGATGTAGGTCGACGGCGCGAATTCAACGCCTTCGGCTTCCATCTGCGAGATGCGGCGGTCGATCTGGTGCTTTTCCAGCTTGAAGTCGGGGATGCCGTAGCGCAGCAGGCCGCCGATGCGGTCGCTCTTTTCGAACAGCGTCACGGAATGGCCGGCGCGCGCCAGCTGCTGCGAGCAGGCCAGGCCGGCCGGGCCCGAGCCCACCACCGCGACCTTCTTGCCGGTCTTGCGCGCCGGCACCTGCGGCGTGACCCAGCCCTCGGCCCAGCCCTTGTCGATGATGGCGTGCTCGATGGACTTGATGCCGACCGCGTCGCTGTTGATGTTCAGGGTACAGGCGGCTTCGCACGGCGCCGGGCAGATGCGGCCGGTGAACTCCGGGAAGTTGTTGGTGGAGTGCAGCACGTCCAGCGCGCGGCGCCAGTCCTGCCGGTACACCAGGTCATTCCAGTCCGGGATGATGTTGTTGACCGGGCAGCCGTTGTTGCAGAACGGGATGCCGCAGTCCATGCAGCGCGCCGCCTGCTGCTTGGCCTGGTCGTCGTTCAGGTGCAGCACGAACTCGCGCCAGTTCTTCAGCCGCTTCTGCGGGGCCTCGGAGGCCTCCTGCAGGCGCTGGTATTCCATGAATCCGGTGATCTTTCCCATGATTTCCCTCACGCAGCCAGTTGTTGCGGGTTGGCTGCACGCCACATTTCACCCAATGCGCGGCGGTAGTCCGTCGGCATGACCTTTACGAATTTGCCGCGCGCCGCTTCCCAGTCGCCCAGGATCTCGCGGGCGCGGAAGCTGCCGGTGTAGCGGAAGTGGTCTTCCACCAGGCGGCGCAGGATGGTCTCGTCCGTCTCGCGCTCGCCGCCGCGCTGCGCGCTGTGCCAGGTGTCGATGCCGTTCTGCGCCTGCTGCTCGGCGTGCGGCACCACGGCTTCCAGTTCGACCATGGACAGGTTGGCGCGCTGCTTGAGCGTGCGTTCCGGATCCCAGACGTAGGCCACGCCGCCGGACATGCCGGCCGCGAAGTTGCGGCCGGTGGCGCCCAGCACCACGACCGTGCCGCCCGTCATGTACTCGCAACCGTGGTCTCCGGTGCCTTCCACCACGGTGGCCGCGCCCGAGTTGCGCACGGCGAAGCGTTCGCCGGCCACGCCGTTGAAGAAGGCCTCGCCCGCCAGCGCGCCGTACAGCACGGTGTTGCCGGCGATGATGTGGTCGGGGCCGAAGCCGCGGAAGTCATTGGGCGAGCGCACGATGATGCGGCCGCCGGACAGGCCCTTGCCCACGTAGTCGTTGCCTTCGCCCACCAGGTCCATGGTGATGCCGTGCGCCAGGAACGCGCCGAAGCTCTGGCCGGCGGTGCCGTTGCACTGGATGTGGATGGTGTCGTCGGGCAGGCCGTCGTGGCCGTAGCGCGCCGCCACGGCGCCGGACAGCATGGCGCCGATGGTGCGGTTGCGGTTGCGCACCGGCACGATGAACGACACCTTCTCGCCGCGTTCCAGCGCGGGCTTGCTGCGCTCGATCAGCTGGTGGTCCAGCGCGCCGGCCAGGCCGTGGTCCTGCTCTTCGGTCTGGCGCACATCGGCGTCCGACTGGGTCTGGTGGAACACGCGGGTGAAGTCCAGGCCGCTGGCCTTCCAGTGTTCGACGCCGGAGCGCATGTCCAGCAGGTCGGCGCGGCCGATCAGATCGTCGAACTTGCGGATGCCCAGCTGGGCCATGATCTCGCGCACTTCCTCGGCGATGAAGAAGAAGAAGTTGACGACGTGCTCGGGCTTGCCCTGGAACTTCTGGCGCAGCACCGGATCCTGCGTGGCCACGCCCACCGGGCAGGTGTTCAGGTGGCACTTGCGCATCATGATGCAGCCTTCGACGACCAGCGGCGCGGTGGCGAAGCCGAATTCGTCGGCGCCCAGCAGCGCGCCGATGACCACGTCGCGGCCGGTCTTCATCTGGCCGTCGGCCTGCACGCGGATGCGGCTGCGCAGGCGGTTCAGCACCAGCGTCTGCTGCGTCTCGGCCAGGCCCAGTTCCCAGGGCGTGCCGACGTGCTTGATGGATGACACCGGCGAGGCGCCCGTGCCGCCGTCATGGCCGGCGATCACGACGTGGTCGGCCTTGGCCTTGGCCACGCCAGCGGCCACCGTGCCCACGCCCACTTCCGACACCAGCTTGACCGAGATCGAGGCCTTGGCGTTGACGTTCTTCAGGTCGTGGATCAGCTGGGCCAGGTCCTCGATCGAGTAGATGTCGTGGTGCGGCGGGGGCGAGATCAGGCCCACGCCCGGCACCGAGTAGCGCAGCTTGGCGATGTATTCCGAGACCTTGTGGCCGGGCAGCTGGCCGCCTTCGCCGGGCTTGGCGCCCTGGGCCATCTTGATCTGGATCTGGTCGGCCGAGGACAGGTACTCGGCCGTCACGCCGAAGCGGCCCGAGGCCACCTGCTTGATCTTCGAGCGCAGCGAGTCGCCCTTCTTGAGCGGCACGTCGGCTTCGATGCGGTCGGCGCCCAGCACCGAGGCCAGCGTGTCGCCGTCCTTGATGGTGCTCTTGCCTTCGCGCATCTCGGCGCGGTAGCGCAGCTCGTCCTCGCCGCCTTCGCCGGTGTTGGACTTGCCGCCGATGCGGTTCATGGCCACGGCCAGCACCGAGTGCGCCTCGGTCGAGATCGAGCCCAGCGACATGGCGCCGGTGGCGAAGCGCTTGACGATCTCCTTGGCCGGCTCGACGTCGTCCAGCGGGATGGCGCGCGACGGGTCGAAGCGGAACTCGAACAGGCCGCGCAGCGTCATGTGGCGACGGCTCTGGTCGTTGATGATCTGCGCGTACTCCTTGTACGTGCGGTAGTTGTTCTGGCGCGAGGCGTGCTGCAGCTTGGCGATGGAATCCGGCGTCCACATGTGCTCTTCGCCGCGCACGCGGTAGGCGTATTCGCCGCCCGCTTCGAGGTCGTTGGCCAGGACCGGGTCATTGCCGAACGCGGCGCGGTGCTGGCGCAGCGCTTCCTCGGCCACCTGGAAGATGCCGATGCCTTCGATGTTGGACGCGGTGCCGGTGAAGTACTTGTCCACCAGCGCCTTCTGCAGGCCCACGGCCTCGAAGATCTGCGCGCCGGTGTAGGACATGTAGGTCGAGATGCCCATCTTGGACATGACCTTGTTCAGGCCCTTGCCGATGGCCTTGACGAAGTTCTTCACGGCCTTTTCGGGATCGCTCATCTTGCCCAGCGATTCCAGCGCCAGGTAGGGATGGATCGCCTCGGCGCCGTAGCCGCCCAGCAGCGCGAAGTGATGCACTTCGCGGGCCGAGCCGGTTTCCACCACCAGGCCGGCGTTGGTGCGCAGGCCGGCGCGGATCAGGTGCTGGTGCACGGCCGAGGTCGCCAGCAGCGCGGGGATGGCCACGCGCTCGCCGTCGACCAGGCGGTCGGACACGATCAGGATGTTGTAGCCGCTTTGCACCGCGTCCACGGCGCGCGCGCACAGCGCGGCCACGCGGGCCTCGATGCCCTCGGGGCCCCAGGCGGCCGGATAGGTGATGTCCAGCTCATAGCTGCGGAACTTCTTGCCCGTGACCTGCTCGATGTCGCGGATCTGCGCCATGGCGGCGAAGTCCAGCACCGGCTGCGACACTTCCAGGCGCAGCGGCGGGTTGACGTTGTTGATGTCCAGCAGGTTCGGCTTGGGGCCGATGAAGGACACCAGCGACATCACCAGCTGTTCGCGGATGGGGTCGATCGGCGGGTTCGTCACCTGCGCGAACAGTTGGCGGAAATAGTTGTAGAACGGCTTGGCGCGGTCCGACAGCACGGCCAGCGGGGCATCGTTGCCCATCGAGCCGATCACTTCCTCGCCGGTCGTGGCCATGGGCTCCAGGATGAACTTGTAGTCTTCCTGGGTCCAGCCGAAGGCCTGCTGGCGGTCCAGCAGCGAGACGGACGATTGCGTGGCCACATGGGCCTGGCGCGGGGCCGGCAGCGATTCCAGCTTGATCTGCAGACGCTCGATCCACTGGCGGTACGGGCGGCTGTTGGCCAGCTGCAGCTTGATCTCGGCGTCGTCGATGATGCGGCCCTGTTCCAGGTCGATCAGGAACATCTTGCCGGGCTGCAGGCGCCACTTCTTGACGATGCGGTTTTCGGGGATGGACAGCGTGCCGGCCTCGGAGGCCAGGATCACCATGTCGTCGTCCGTCACCAGATAACGGGCCGGGCGCAGGCCGTTGCGGTCCAGCGTGGCGCCGATCTGGCGGCCGTCGGTGAAGGCGACGGCGGCGGGGCCGTCCCAGGGTTCCATCATGGCCGCGTGGTACTCATAGAACGCGCGGCGGCTTTCGTCCATCTGCGTGTGCTGTTCCCAGGCTTCCGGGATCATCATCATCATGGCGTGGGCCAGCGAGTAGCCCGAGTTCACCAGCAGTTCCAGGCAGTTGTCGAACGTAGCGGTGTCCGACTGGCCTTCGTAGACGATGGGATAGAGCTTTTTCAGGTCGTCGCCCAGCACGGCCGACTGCATCATGCCTTCGCGCGCGCGCAGCCAGTTGAAGTTGCCCTTGACCGTGTTGATCTCGCCGTTGTGGGCGATCATGCGGTACGGGTGGGCCAGCGGCCAGGCGGGGAAGGTGTTGGTCGAGAAGCGCTGGTGCACCAGCGCCAGGGCCGAGACCGTGCGCGGGTCGGCCAGGTCGCGATAGTAGCGGCCGACCTGGTCGGCCAGCAGCAGGCCCTTGTAGACCACAGTGCGCACCGAGGCCGAGGGCACGAAGTATTCCTTGCCGTGCGCCAGGCGCATGTTCTGGATGGCGTGGCTGGCGGTCTTGCGGATCACATACAGCTTGCGTTCCAGCGCGTCGGGCACCATGACGTCGGCGCCACGGCCGATGAAGAGCTGGCGGATGACGGGTTCGCAGTCGCGCACGGCGGGTGACATGGGCATGTCCACGTCCACCGGCACGTTGCGCCAGCCCAGCACGACCTGGCCTTCGGCCCGGACCGAGCGTTCCAGCTCTTGCTCACAGGCCAGGCGCGAGGCGGTTTCCTTGGGCAGGAAGACCATGGCCACGCCGTATTCGCCGGGCGGCGGCAGCACGATGCCCTGCTGGCTGAATTCGTCGCGGTACAGGGTGTCGGGAATCTGGATCAGGATGCCGGCGCCGTCGCCCATCAGCTTGTCGGCGCCCACGGCGCCGCGATGGTCCAGGTTCTCCAGGATCTTCAGGCCCTGCTGGATGATGGCGTGGCTTTTCTTGCCCTTGATGTGCGCCACGAAGCCGACGCCACAGGCGTCATGCTCGTTCTGCGGGTGATACAGGCCCTGGGGGGCGGGCAGGCCGATGCGGCTGGCATCGATGGGGGTCGCCTTGGGGGTGCGACAGGAATCGTTCAAGGTGTCTTTGGGCATGGCGCGCTCCGCAGTGGGCCTGCGTCGTAATGTTGCAGTGCAGGAGAAGGACAATACCCCTGGTGGGGGTAGGGTGCAATAAAAATATTGAGGGTGCGTCCCTTAATTAATTTAATTGTTTCGCCGTGTTAAATATTAGGGGTCATATCAAGACCCGCATGAATAAAGGCTTTGTGAGGGGTGAGGGAAAAAGTGGAGGCCAGCTCTGCACTGTAAGTGTGCAAATGCCAATTATGTGTCCCTGTTTAAAAGGACGTTTTTCGGCATCGATTCCGGCGGAATTCGTGGCAATAATCCATCAGATCAAGCCTGCCCCTGCGCCAAGGGGCGGCGACAGTGGCCTGCCGCCGGCCCGCGATCCGCAGGGCCGGATGTGGAATGGGCGCCGAAAAGCAAACGCGCCGCGCGGCATGGCCGGCGGCGCGTTAAAAATGGGGTCAGATTAGTGTGACGACCCGGGAACAGGCGTCACAGGCGTGGGCGTCGCTTCAGGAGTGTCCCCGGCTGTCGCGGGCGCGGCTGGTTTCTTGCGCGGACGTCCGCGCTGTCCCGGCGCGACCCGGCGGCTGGCGGTGTGGGCCAGGCTGGCGATGAAGCCGGGGCCGCCCAGCGCCCACTGGCCAGACACCGCCTGGTCGATGCGTTGGGATTCCTCGCGCGACAGGCCGTCCTGCAGGCGCTTGCGGTAGTTGGCCTGGCGGTCGAACGGCGTATTGCCGCAGGCCCAGTAATCGGCGTGGTCCGACTGCCATTGCGCGGGCGGCGCGCTGGTGTTGCCGGTATGGCTGCTGGCCGAGGACCAGGGCCAGGAATCGGGATCCTGCGACGCGCCGCTGCGCACCGGATAGGTTTCCAGCCAGACCTGCGAGGGCAGGACCCAGGCGCCGGGCTCGAGCAGCGCGGAGCGGTAGCGGCCCGCGAAGACGCGGCCGCCGCGCAGGCGCGCCGCGAGGTTGCGGCCCAGCGTCTGCATCAGGCGCGGCAAGCCTTCCTCGTCGGCGGGCGTGGCCAGCAGCAGGATGCGATCGTTGGCGAGCAGCCAGGCGTGCACCGACACCCGGTGGCGTTGGGCGGACTCGCCCAGCCAGGTGGCCAGCTGATTCAGGATATCGGCCGGCGCGGGTTGCGACGGCGCTGCCAGGGGCTGGATGAAATTGGCTTGCACCAATTGGGGCAGCCCGGGGGCGTACAGGCGGGGCAGACGTGCCATAGTGTCAGCGCTTGCGCATCCGGAAGAACGGGATGTCTTCTCTCACGTATATAAATAGTGCCACGGTGGCCGCCGGTCAAGCCCCCTGATCACAAACTGGGCACGGAAGCCGGGATTTTTTGCAATGGTTCGTACCCAGACCGCGCCGCCCGTTCCGGGCGGCAAGCCCGCGTAGACGGGCACAGCCTGGGGACAAACCAGATGCCGGTCGTCCGTGAGGCGCAGGTTAACATTTGGCGACGGAACGTCGTACCGTGGATATACCCTAATCCCTAAGGATGTCCACGCCGCGATCCGGCCCGTCCACTCCCCCCCCTTCCCCGGCCCGCAAGTCAGGGCGCATCTTTCAACCCGAATCCGGAGGACTCCCGCATGGCCGCCGCCTTGGAACTCATTTCCCAGCATCGCTGCTTCGGCGGCTCGCAGCGCTATTACCGCCACGACTCGGCGGAGATCGGCCTGCCGATGCGCTTTTCCGTCTTCGTGCCGCCGCAGGCCGAACAAGGCCCGGTGCCGGTGCTGTTCTACCTGGCCGGGCTGACCTGCACCGAGGAAACCTTCATGATCAAGGCCGGCGCGCAGCGCGTCGCTGCCGAACTGGGCGTGATGCTGGTGGCGCCGGACACCAGTCCGCGCGGCGCCAACGTGCCGGGCGAGGACGAAAGCTGGGACCTGGGCACTGGCGCGGGCTTCTATCTGGACGCCACCATGCCCGCCTGGAGCCGCCACTACCGCATGGACAGCTACGTCACCCGCGAGCTGCACGCCATCGCCACGGGCGGCGAATTGCCCGGCGACGCCGGGCGCGCCGGCATCTTCGGCCATTCCATGGGCGGCCATGGCGCGCTGGTGCTGGCCTTGCGCAACCCGGGCAAGTACCGCTCGGTCTCGGCCTTCGCGCCGATCGCCGCGCCCAGCCGCTGCCCCTGGGGCAAGAAGGCGTTCGGCGCCTATCTGGGCGACGACGTCCAGGCCTGGGCCGCTTATGACGCGTCGGCGCTGATGGCGCGGCTGCGCCAGCCTTTCCCCGGCGGCATCCTGGTCGATCAGGGCCAGGCCGATCAGTTCCTGGCCGAACAGTTGTATCCCGAGGTTTTCGAAGCCGCCTGCGCCCAGGCAGGTCAGCCGTTGACGCTGCGCCGCCACGAGGGCTACGACCACGGCTATTACTTCATCTCCACCTTCATCGAGGATCACATCCGGTTTCACGTCGAGCAGCTTGGAAAGCCGGCGGCCTGAAACCGCGCTTCTATACTGGTCGGCCTGCCGCCGCAGGCCGGCGCCGCGCCCGGTCCGCGGCGTTCTTGTCCTGATGAGGAACGCCTGATTTGATCAACGGTTTCGCTCCCTTCGCCTGGATCCTGCTGGGCGCCGTCGTGGTCCTGCTGCCGGGCCTGTTCATGCTGCTGGGCCGGGGCGGCCCGAAAGATGAGCGCGGTCGCCGCCTCTTCCAGTTCCGGCCGGTGCGGCGCCTGTTCGGGCTGATGCTGGTGGCGCTGGGCTGCGTGTCGGGCCTGTTGGCCCTGTCGCTGGTGCAGTTCTTCCGCCTGACCACGGACGCGCCCGTCGCGCGTCTCGAAGTCCGCCAACAGGGTGACGGCCAGTTCCAGGTGCGCGCGAGCGCGCCTGGCATCGGCGAGAAGCAATATGTACTGTATGGCGATCAGTGGCAGATCGACGCCCGCGTGGTGCGCTGGAAGCTGCCTGCCCTGATGGCGGGCGTGCCGCCGTTGTACCGGCTGGAACGGCTGTCCGGCCGCTATGGCGACGCCGCGCGCGAAGCTGCCGCCACGCGCTCGGTCCACTCGCTGGACGACTGGCCGGCGCCCGACCTGGGCTCGTTGAAGAAGAGCTTCCCGAACTGGTTTCCGTTCGTCGATGTGCAGTTCGGCAGCGGCGCCTACATGCCCTTGTTCGACGGGGCCCGCTACCAGGTCTTCCTGGATCCCCGGGGCGCGCTGTTCGCCCGCCCGGACGGACAGGCCACGGAGGAAGGGCTCAAGCGCCTGGGCTGGTGAGACTGAGCTTGCCCCCGGTCGCCACGGGCGGGCGGACGTCCCTCTCGACGTTCGCCAGCAAAAATAAATGGGGTCGCGTCAATGGGAACGAAACTTTGACGCGCCGCAATAGTCGAATTAGCACTCCCACAACCAGAGTGCTAAGATCGAATCCATGTCGCTTTCCCTGAGCTTTCCGGAGACCTCCGCCATGAAGCAACCCAGTACCTCGTTGGCCGCTTCCGGCAACGCCCTGGCGTTGGCCATCGCCAATCCGGGCGCGCTGGGCACGATCGACGCGTACATTTCGGCCGTGAACCGCCTGCCGGTGCTGTCGGCCGAGCGCGAAACCGAGCTGGGCCGTCGCCTGCGCGACCAGGAAGACCTGTCCGCCGCCCGCGAGCTGGTGCTGTCGCACCTGCGCCTGGTGGTTTCCGTGGCGCGCCAGTATCTCGGCTACGGCCTGCCGCATGCTGACCTGATCCAGGAAGGCAACGTCGGCTTGATGAAGGCCGTCAAGCGTTTCGACCCCGAGCGCGGCGTGCGCCTGGTGTCCTTCGCCGTGCACTGGATCAAGGCCGAGATCCACGAATACATCATTCGCAACTGGCGCCTGGTCAAGGTCGCCACCACCAAGGCGCAGCGCAAACTGTTCTTCAACCTGCGCAGCATGCGCCCGGACGGCCAGACGCTGGACCCGGAACAGGTCGACCATATCGCGCAGGAATTGAACGTTCGCCGCGAGGACGTCAGCGAAATGGAAGTGCGCATGTCCGGCCGCGACATGTCGCTCGAAAACCAGGACGATGACGATGACAGCTACGCGCCCATCGCCTATCTGTCCGACGAAGGCCGCCAGGAGCCGACCCGAGTGCTGGAACGCGCCGCGCGCGACCACATGCAGAGCGCTGGTCTGAATGGCGCGCTCGATGCGCTGGATCCGCGCTCGCGCCGCATCGTCGAGGCGCGCTGGCTGCAGGACGACGGCGGCGCCACGCTACATGAGCTGGCGCAGGAGTTCGGCGTGTCGGCCGAGCGCATCCGCCAGATCGAGGCCGCCGCGCTGAAGAAGATGCGCGGCACGCTGGCTGCCTGAAGCCGCAATGCCAGACAAGCCCGGGGCCGCGCAAGCGGCCCTTTGCTTTTGCGGCAAGCCGATAGCGAGCCATCGCGCGAGTCTGCGCCTGATATCTATGGTCATCGTTGCATCAATAAATTGATACAACTTCGCTAAGGAATTTCACCAGATTGCCGAAACTTAATCGGGTGGGTCGCGCCTAACTTCATGTAGACCGCGAACTCCGGTTAGCAGTCTTGTCATCCGTCTCGGCTTCTCCTCTTTCCCCTCCCCTATGAGACGGATGCTTGCGGGGCACCTGTATATACCGGTGCCCCGATTTTTTTGCGCGCGTGATTCGCAGCCGCGCACGGATCGCACCACCAGGCGGTGCGTCATGGGCGGCGGTTGGTGTTCTTCAGGCGGCCCGCGCAGCCTCGGCGGCGTTCACGGCAGGTTCCTGCACCCGCCGCACGCCGGTCGCCAGCGAACCATCCTTGTACAGCTTGATCCATCGGTAGCCCGGCGCCTTGCCGTCGACCACGTGCCGGCCGTCGCGCACGCTGAACTGGAAGCAGGTCGAGGGCGTGGCCAGGATGCGCAGATTGTGCCGGCGACGATCGAATTCATGATGCACGTGGCCCCACAGCAGCACGCGCGCCTGCGGCCAGCGCGCCAGCAGCTGGAACAGGCGTTGCGGGTTGTCGATCATCATGGTGTCGTGCCAGTGCGTGATCGGCATGGCGTTGTGATGCGTGGCGACCAGCGCGGGCCGTTCCGGCGCCTCGGCCAGCGCGCTTTCCAGCAGGTCGAGCTGGCTGTCGGGCAGGTGTCCGCCGTTGGAGCCGGGCACGGTGGTGTCCAGGCAGATGACGCGCCACGCGCCCACGTCGGTCACCGGCTCGCTCCAGGCGGGCAACGCGCGGCGCAGCGTGTCGGGCGCGTCATGGTTGCCGGGCAGGCAGCGGATGCGGGCGCCGGCCAGTGCCGGGCTGGCCTGCAGCATGCCGGCCAGGCGTTGGTAGGCCGCCACCTCGCCGTCCTGGGAAAGGTCGCCCGTGGCCAGGACCAGGTCGGGACGCTTGTGGTCGGCCTCGATCTGGCCGAGCACCGCGCGCAGGCTGGCGTCGGTGTTCACGCCGAGCATTGACGTTTCGGCCTCGCCGAACAGATGGCAGTCGGTGAGCTGCACAAGCAAGGCGGGCGCGCCGTCGCGCGGCGCTTGGGACTGAGTGCGGACCAAGGGCCGCTCCTGCGTAGTTGGCACGGCTCTACATTATCCAAAAACCGGCGTCCGCGCGCGCGATGGCGTCGCCTCCGGACCGCTCAATCGTGAGCAAGCGTGAACTGCCTGACGGAACGGCCCGGAAAAACCGCTATTCTTGTCAAACTTCGCACACGCCTCACGATCTGGACGCGGCTTTACATGGATGTCGGTTTTCTCGTATTCGGCCTGGCGGGCCTGCTCACGCTGGTCTGCTTCATGCCGCCGCTGGCCGGCCGCCTCAAGCTGCCCTATTCGGTGCTGCTGGCCATCGTCGGCTGTCTGCTCGGCATCGTCATCCACCTGCATGGCTGGGCGCCCAGCTGGATCGGCGATTTCCTGGACTCCCTGGAACGCTTCGAGATCTCGTCCGAGACCTTCCTGATGGTGTTCCTGCCGGTGCTGCTGTTCGAGACCGCGCTGTCCATGAACGTGCGCCGGTTGATGGACGACATCGGCCCCATTCTCATGATGGCCATCGTGGCCGTGGTGGTGTGCACGCTGGTGGTGGGCGTCACGCTCGATGCCATCTCGTCCTACGGGCTGGTGGTCTGCCTGCTGCTGGGCGCCATCGTCGCCACCACCGATCCGGTGGCCGTGGTGGGCATTTTCCGCGAAGTGGGCGCGCCCAAGCGCCTGACCACGCTGGTCGAAGGCGAGAGCCTGTTCAACGACGCCGCGTCCATCGCCCTGTACTCCGTGCTGCTGGCCGTGCTGGGCGGCCATGGCGAACTCAGCGTCAGCGGCGTGTTCAATGATTTCGTGGTGCACTTCATCGGTGGCGGCGTGGCCGGTTTCGCCATGGGGCGGCTGGCCTGTTTCCTGTTCGCCTGGCTGCGCGGCTTCCCCACCGCCGAGATCACGCTGACGCTGACGCTGGCCTATCTGTCCTTCTTCATCTCCGAGCACTATCTGAACGTTTCCGGCGTGGTGGCCACGGTGATCGCCGGGCTGGTGGTGGGGTCCACCGGCCGCACCCGCATGTCGCCGACCACCTTCGAGTACCTGTCCAGCGCCTGGGAACAGTTCGGCTTCTGGGCCAATTCGCTGATCTTCCTGTTCGCGGCCATGCTGATTCCCAAGCTGATGGCCGCGGCCGACTGGCAGGAACTGGCGCTGGTGGCGGTGCTGTTCGTGGCCACGCTGGCGGCGCGCGCCATCGTGGTGTTCGGCCTGCTGCCGCTATTGGGGCTGACGCGGCTGGGCACCAAGGTGAGCCGGCCCTACAAGGTCGTGATGCTGTGGGGCGGACTGCGCGGCGCCGTGTCGCTGGCGCTGGCGCTGGCCGTGACCGAGCAGACCGGCGTGCCCGAAGAGGCGCGCCAGTTCATCGCCGTGGCCACCACGGCCTTCGTGCTGATCACCCTGTTCGTCAACGGCATCAGCCTGCGCCCGCTGATCCGCATGCTGGGGCTGAACCAGCTGTCGCCCGTGGAGCGCACCATCCGCAACCAGGCGCTGGCCGTGGCGCTGGAAGACCTGCAGGGCAAGACCGACGATCTGGCCAAGACCGAGCACATCGGCAGCGAGGTGCGCGACCGCATCCGCGCGGTGTTCGACGCCAGCCTGGCCAGCGTGCACGACGGCCAGGTGGGCCAGATGAGCGACGAGCAGCGCGTGGCCGTCGGCCTGGCGATCGTGGCGCAGCGTGAAGAGGAAATGTTCTTCGACATCCTGAAGGCGCAGATCGTGGACTGGCGCATGGCCGAATCGCTGCTGGCGCGGGCCGAGCGGCTGGAGGACGCCATCCGCCTCGGCGGCGTGGAGGGCTTCGAGAAGGCCATCGTGGCCGACGTGCGCTATTCGACCGGCTTCCGGCTGGCCCTGCGCGTGCACTATCTGTTCGGTTTCCAGGGCTGGCTGGCGCATGAGCTGGGGCAGCGTTTCGCCAACCTGATGAGCAAGCGTTCCGTGGCGCAGCGCCTGATCCTGTTCACCCGCGAGCAGATCACGCCGCTGCTGGGCGAAGAGGCCACGCTGCGCATCGTATCGCTGCACCAGCGCCGGCTGGACCTGATCGAGAACGCCATGCAGGCGCTGAACCTGCAGTATCCCCAGTACGCGCAATGGCTGCAGGAAAGCTACCTGGGCCGCGTGGCGCGCGAGCTCGAGCGCATCCGCTACCGCGACATGCTGGAGCAGTTCCTGATCAGCGGCGAGGTGTACGCCGACCTGATGTCGCAACTGCAGAGCCGCTGGTCGCACATCGACCGGCACCCGCCGCTGGACATCGAGCTGAGCGCGGCCGACCTGATCAAGCGCGTGCCCCTGTTCGAAGGCTTGTCGGCCGATTCGCTGCGCGCCATCAGCAAGCTGCTCAAGCCGAGGCTGGCGTTGCCGGACCAGCGCGTGCTGACCAAGGGCCGCCATGGCGAGGAAATGTGCTTCGTGGCTTCGGGCGCCGTGGCCGTGCACCTGCCGGACAACACCATGATCGAGCTGGGCAGCGGCGAGTTCTTCGGCGAACTCGGTCTGCTGGGCGAGCAGCAGATCGCGCCCGACGTGACCTCGCTGGGCTATTGCAAGCTGCTGATGCTGTCCTCGCGCGATTTCCATGCCCTGCTGGCGCGCGACGAACACCTGCGCGAGCGCATCCAGGTCGTGGCCAAGCAGCGCCTGCGCGCGATCGAGGTGTGGAAGCAGTTCTCGCAGGCCTCGCAGGCCGAGGCGGCGGCGACGCCCGTGGCCGCGCCCGTCCCGGCACCTAGCGCGGCGGCGGCCGCCGAAGCCGCCGAGGCGGCGGGCGAGGAGCGGCGCGAGGAAGAGGCGGCGAAAGTCGCGACGAAGGACGAGGCAAAGGACGTGACAGCCAAGGACGCGCGCGCGATCGAAAGCGAGGCTGTCGTGGTTCGGCACGTCGATGGCGCGGAAGACGCGCGGCAGGCCACCGACCGGTCCGCACAGAGTGGCGCGACGCCGGGCGAACCCGGCCTGCAATCACGCTGAGTCAGGGCCGGCCCCGGCGCCAGCCCCGGCTCAGGCCGGGATTTCGCCGGCCGCCTGGCGGCGCAGAATGTCCTCGGCGATGACCAGCGCCGCTTCCAGCGTGAACTCGCCTTCGGCCAGCAGGCGCACCGCCTCGGCCACTTCGATGGCGCGGATTTCCATCACCTCGCCGTCGCGGTTGACGGGGCTGGCGTCGGCCGCCAGCACGCAGGTGCTGGTCAGCACGTCTTCGACCTGATAGCCCTCGGGCAGGCGGCGGTGGATGCGCAGGATGGTGCGCAGCGGCGTGCGGTTGATCAGGTCCGGTTCGTCCAGGCCGGCTTCCTCGCCACACTCGCGCACCAGCGCGGTTTCCAGGTCTTCGCCGCTGCCGGCCAGTCCGCCGACCAGGGTGTCCCACATACCGGGATCCGTTGATTTGCTCAGGGCGCGGCGCGCCACCCACAGCCGGCCGTCGGGCGTCCAGGCGTTCAGGTGCACGGCCTTGGTCGGCAGGCCGAAGGGCCGCAGCGCGGTGCGCTCCATCACGCCCAGCTTGTCTTCGCCGGCGACCACGTCCAGTAGTTCGTCGCGCCAGCCGCGCAGGCAGTTGGCATCGCGCAACAGTATCGCGGCCCGTTCCAGCACCGCGTCCAGCTCGGGGCCGGGGGCCATGCCCTCGCCGATCCGCACGCTGTCGTGGTCCGTTTCGACATGGTCGGCGCCTTGCAGCGCGTCGGCCGCGGCGTGCGTGGCCCAGCCGCAGCGACGCCCCGCTATATACAAGGCGTGCGCCCCGTCGGGCGGGAGTTCCTGCGCGCGGGCGCGCAGCGCGGCATACAGGTCGGGCAACTGCTTGTGCATCTCGGAACCGTCTTGGATGAAGGTGCGGCTGATTTTATGCCACTGGCCCGCGCGGCCTCGCGGCGCGGCCATGGGGGCGGGTCCAACGAAATCAAGGGGATTAAATTACATCTGTTTGCGCGTCCGCTATAATCCGCCAGTTTCTTTATGATTCGAGTGGGAACGCGGGGCCGCAGCATCTCTCCCTGCCGATCCTTGCCATCTAATAATCGCGCGTAGTCCTGTTGCAGTGACATTCGTGCCACGAGGCGACAGCGGCCCTTGCGCCGTGTTTCGAGGTAAGCATGAAGAAGTGGAGAGGGATACTGGGGGCTTGTGCCATGCTGATTGGCGGCATGGCGGGTGCTCAGGTGCAAGACATGCCCGGCGGCCCGAAGGTCAATCAGCTGAATCTGCACGAAGGCGTGACTCAGATCGCGCGCGATGTCATGTGGCTGCACTGGATGCTGCTCACGATCTGTATCGTGATCTTCATCGGCGTCTTCGGAGTGATGTTCTACTCCATCTGGGCGCACCGCAAATCCCGCGGCCACAAGGCCGCCACCTTCCACGAGCACCTCGGCGTGGAAGTCGCCTGGACCGTCATTCCCTTCATCATCGTCATTGCGATGGCCCTGCCGGCCACCAAGACGGTGGTCGCCATGAAAGACACATCCAGCGCCGACCTGACCGTCAAGGTCACCGGCTATCAATGGAAATGGGGCTACGAGTACCTCGACGGCTCCGCTGCCGGCGTCAAGTTTCTCTCCACGCTGTCGACGCCGCGCGCCCAGATCGAGAACCGCGAGCCCAAGGGCCAGTTCTACCTGATGGAAGTGGACAACCACATGGTTGTGCCCGTCGACAAGAAGGTCCGCGTCGTGCTGACCGCCGCCGACGTGATCCACTCCTGGATGATCCCCGACTTCGGCGTCAAGCAGGACGCCATTCCGGGCTTCCTGCGCGACGCCTGGTTCCGCGCCGAACAGCCCGGCATCTACCGTGGCCAGTGCGCCGAGCTGTGCGGCAAGGATCACGCCTTCATGCCCATCGTCGTGGAAGTCCTGGCGCAGGCGGACTACGATAAGTGGGTTGAAGACCAGAAAAAGAGGATGGCGGCCTCGGCCGACGATCCCAACAAGGAGTGGACGGAAGCCGAACTGGTTGCCCGTGGCGAAAAGGTTTTCGCCGCCAATTGCGTGGCCTGTCACCAGGCCAACGGCAAGGGCATCCCGGGCAGCTTCCCCGCGCTCGACGGAGACAAGGTTGTGCTGGGCCCCAAGGCGGCCCAGATCAACACCGTGCTGAAGGGCAAGCCGGGCACCGCCATGGCGGCGTTCGGCGGCCAGCTCAACGATGTCGAAATCGCAGCGGTCATCAGCTATACGCGCCATGCCTGGAGCAACGCCGGCAAGGGGCAGGACCCGACGGTTCAACCGAAGGACGTGACGGCCGGGCGCTGATGCGCGCGCCGTCGCTGTTTCCCTCGCGGTCTGAACCGCTTTCCGTTTAGTCGAGATACCCTGACGTCCCCGCCTGGCGGGGGCGGCACTCAGCAGGAAGGAGTCCATCATGAGCAGCGTCACTGTAGACCACGTGTCCCCGGGCCACGGTCACGATGACCACCACCACGCCATGCCGACGGGCTGGCGTCGCTGGCTTTTCGCCACGAACCACAAAGACATCGGGACGATGTACCTCATCTTCTCGTTCTTCATGTTGCTGGAGGGCGGGACGCTGGCCCTGCTGCTGCGCACCGAGCTGTTCGAGCCGGGCCTGCAGTTCTTCCGGCCCGAACTGTTCAACCAGTTCACCACCATGCATGGCCTCATCATGGTGTTCGGCGCCATCATGCCGGCCTTCGTGGGCTTCGCGAACTGGATGATCCCCATGCAGATCGGCGCCTCGGACATGGCGTTCGCCCGCATGAACAACTTCAGCTTCTGGCTGCTGCCCGTGGCCGCCATCATGCTGACGGCCTCGTTCTTCGTGCCGGGCGGTGCCACCGCCGCCGGCTGGACGCTGTACGCCCCGCTGTCGCTGCAGATGGGCCCGGGCATGGACCTGGCCATCTTCGCCATGCACATCATGGGCGCGTCCTCCATCATGGGCGCGATCAACATCATCGTCACCGTGCTGAACATGCGCGCGCCCGGCATGACGCTGATGAAGATGCCGCTGTTCTGCTGGACCTGGCTGATCACCGCCTTCCTGCTGCTGGCCGTGATGCCGGTGCTGGCCGCCGCCATCACCATGGTGCTGACCGACCGCCACTTCGGCACCGGCTTCTTCAACGCCGCCGCCGGCGGCGACCCGGTGCTGTACCAGCACGTGTTCTGGTTCTTCGGGCATCCCGAGGTCTACATCATGATCCTGCCGGGCTTTGGCATCGTGTCCGCCATCGTGCCCGCCTTCGCCCGCAAGAAGCTGTTCGGCTACGCCTCGATGGTGTACGCGACCGCCGCCATCGCCGTGCTGTCGTTCATCGTCTGGGCGCACCACATGTTCACCACCGGCATGCCGGTGACGGGCCAGCTGTACTTCATGTACGCCACCATGCTGATCTCGATCCCGACCGGCGTGAAGGTGTTCAACTGGGTCGCCACCATGTGGCGCGGCTCGATGACCTTCGAGACGCCGATGCTGTTCTCGATCGGCTTCATCTTCGTGTTCACCATGGGCGGCTTCACCGGCCTGATCCTGTCGGTGGCGCCAATCGACATCCAGGTGCACGATACCTATTACGTGGTGGCGCACTTCCACTACGTGCTGGTGGCTGGTTCACTGTTCGCCCTGTTCGCCGGCGCCTACTACTGGCTGCCCAAGTGGTCGGGCCGCATGTACAGCGAAAAGCTGGGCAAGCTGCACTTCTGGTCGACGCTGATCTCGTTCAACGTCACGTTCTTCCCGATGCACTTCCTGGGCCTGGCCGGCATGCCGCGCCGCTATGCCGACTACGCCGCGCAGTTCACGACCTTCCACCAGATCGCCACCATCGGCGCGTTCTGGTTCGGCCTGTCGCAGCTGATCTTCCTGTGGACGGTGATCCGTTGCTATCGCGGCCGCGGCGAGCCCGCGCCCGCCAGCCCCTGGGAAGGCGCCGAAGGCCTGGAATGGACGGTGCCGTCGCCGGCCCCCTTCCACACCTTCGAAACCCCGCCCGAAGTGAAGTAAGCCGCAACGTTTTCAGGTAGCAGAGCCATGACTCCAGAGCAGCGCCGTCGCAACCGGATCGCAGGACTGATATTGGTGGTGTTCGTCGCCGCCGTGTTCGCGTGGACCCTGTTGCGCGGCTCGTCGCTGCTCACGGGCGTGGCGCTGCGCTAGGCGGTCCCATGAGCGACGACCTGCGCGACGCCTCCCAACGCAAGCTGAGCTTTCTGCAGACGCTGAAAGCCGTGGGCTGGGGGTTGTTCGGCGTGCGCAAGGGCGCGGGCTACCAGGAAGACAGCGCCAGGCTCAACCCGGTACACGTGATCGTGGCCGGGTTGCTGGCCGGAGCGGTATTCGTGGGCGTACTGATATTGATCGTGCGTTGGGCAGTCTCGAGCCTGACCTGACGGCAACGATTCCTGAAGCAATTCGAACCATCTGATCTGTACCAGGGAGAAAACCATGAGTGCAAGCCACTCGGTTCACAAAGAGGCACCCTACTACTACGTGCCCGCAGATTCGGGTCACCCCGTGCGCACGGCCGCCGCGCTGCTGCTCATGGGCCTGGGCGCCGCCGCCTGGATCAATTCCGTCAGCTGGGGCAAGTGGCTGGTGCTGGCGGGTTTCCTGTCCCTGATCGTGATCCTGTACTACTGGTTCGGCGACGCCATCCGCGAGTCCGAGGCCGGCCTGAACAGCAAGCGCATCGACAATTCCTACCGCTGGGGGATGAGCTGGTTCATCTTCTCGGAGGTCATGTTCTTCGCCGGCTTCTTCGGCGCGTTGTGGTACGTGCGCACGATCACCACGCCATGGCTGGGCGACCTGGATCACAAGCTGATGCTGTGGCCGGACTTCCAGGCGGTCTGGCCGAATTTCGGCCCGGCTGGCGTGGTCGAGCACTTCCAGACCGTCGGCCCGTTCTGGCTGCCCACGATCAACACCGCGCTGCTGCTGAGTTCGGGCGTGACGCTGACCATCGCCCACCACGCGCTGCGTGAGAACCATCGCGGCAAGACCATCTTCTGGCTGCTGGCCACCGTGGTGCTGGGCTTCATCTTCGTGGCCTGCCAGGCGGCGGAATACCATCATGCCTATACCGAGCTGAACCTGAAGTTCAACTCGGGCGCCTACGGCTCGCTGTTCTACATGCTGACGGGCTTCCACGGCTTCCACGTGCTGCTGGGCGCCACCATGCTGACCGTGATCCTGATTCGCCTGATCCGCGGCCACTTCACGGCCGACCATCACTTCGGCTTCGAGGGCGCGGCCTGGTACTGGCACTTCGTCGACGTGGTGTGGCTGGGCCTGTACCTGTTCGTCTACTGGATGTGATCGCCGCGCGCGGGCTCCGGCCCGCGGCCGCGGGTCTTCAACGGCAAGGGCCCGGCCAGTCTGGCCGGGCCCTTGCGTTTTCAGGGGTCAGGGCCGGCGCGGGAACTCCTGCCGGCGGGGCCTATCTGATGCCGGTGCTTTCGATCCAGCCCATGTGATGGGCGAACAGCACGAACAGGAACAGCGCGACGGACAGCCCGATGCGCACGGTGAGCGCATTGACGGTGCGGTTGGTGGTACCTTTGTCCCGCATCAGATAGACCAGGGCGGACGCCAGGCTGGCGAGGATGCCGATAAAGGCCAGCACCACGAAAACACGCATTTGGGTCTCCGGACAAATCAGATTCAATCACGAACACATGGCTCGACCGCATTCCACCCGCTACACGGTAGCCGCCTTGCTGCTGCTGGGCATCTCCGTGGTCATACTCGTATCGCTGGGACAGTGGCAACTGCGCCGGGCCGACGAGCGACGCGCCATTCTGGCCGCGATCGAGGCCGGCCGCAAGCAGGCCCCGCTGCCCTTGAGCGCCGCGACGCCGGCGCACGAGATGGCGCCGTGGCGCGTGGCCGAGGCCAGCGGCCAGTGGCTGCCCCAGTTCAGTGTACTGCTGGACAACCGCAACCTGGACGGCAAGCCCGGTTACTGGCTGGCCACGCCCTTGCTGCTGGACGGCGGCTCGCGCCAGGCCCTGCTGGTGCTGCGCGGCTGGATCCCGCGCGTGATGCAGGGCCAGCCCGAGGTGCCGGCGACGCCGCCGGGCGAGCAGGCCGTGCGCGGCGAGCTGTCCGCGCGCGTGCCGCGCCTGTTCGAGCTGTGGTCGCTGGGCGGCGATGCGAAGTCCGGCCTGCCGGCGGCGCTGCCGGCGCCGGGCGGCGTCGTGCCGCAGGTGCAGAACCTGGAGCTGGACGCCTACGCGCGGGCCACCGGGCTCAAGCTGCTGCCCACGGTGCTGAGCCAGTTCGGCGACGGCCGCCACGACGACGGGCTGGTGCACGACTGGCCGCAGCCTTCGGTGGATTTCCAGAAAAACACCTTCTACGCCGTGCAATGGTTTTCCTTCGCGCTGTTCGCGGCGATCGCCTGGCTGGTGGTGATGGCGGGCGCGCTCAAGCGCATGCGTCAGCGCCAGCGCGAGCAGGCCGGCCCCGGGGGCTGAGCCGCCGCGCGGACACGGCAAGCCCGCAGCAACGACGTCTTGAATTCCCGCAACACCGCAAGCCCGCAGCAACGTTCCCGGCGCACCGCGCAACCGCATAACAGGATACATAGTGGCCCGCGAAACCTCCGCTACCTCCGTCCCCGCCGCCCGCAAGCGCTCCCGGCTGCCGCTGGTGCTGGTGTTCCTGTGCACGTTGGCGCCCATCGTGGCGGCCTTCGTCGTCTACTACAACCCGCAATGGTGGCCGGACGACGCCAGCAACTACGGCACGCTGGTGACGCCGCAGCGTCCCATGCCCGCCGCCGGTGAATTGACGCTGACCACGCTGGACGGCCAGCCCTTCGACCTGCGGACCCTGAAGGGTAAATGGCTGCTGGTGGCCGCCGATGGCGCGGCCTGCCCGGAAAGCTGCGCCCGCAAGCTCTACATCGCGCGCAACAGCCACGCCAGCCAGGGCAAGAACGTGGACCGGCTGGCCCGGGTCTGGTTCATCACTGACGACGCGCCGGTGCCGGACAAGGTGCTGGAGGCCTACAAGGGCACTATCATGTTGCGCGCCGACCCCGGCCAGCTCGCCCGCTTCCTGCTCGCCGGCCAGCAGCAACAGGCCGCGCCCGCGCTGGCCGCGCCCATCTGGATCATCGATCCGCTGGGCAACCTGATGATGCAGTACCCGGCCGACGCCGACGGCGTGAAGGTGCGCAAGGACGTCAGCAAGCTGGTCTACAACTCGCGGGTCGGCTGACCGGATTTTTCGACATGGATATGGATCGCATCAAGGCTCGCTACCGCAAGCTGGTTTTCTTCACCTGGTTCCTGACGCTGGACCTGATTATGTTCGGCGCCTTCGTGCGCCTGACCGATTCCGGATTGGGCTGCCCGGACTGGCCCGGCTGCTACGGCAAGGCCACGCCGTTGGGCGCGATGGGCGACATCCACGAGGCCACGCAGGCCATGCCCTTCGGGCCGGTCACGCTGTCCAAGGCCTGGATCGAGATGATTCATCGCTACGTCGGCGCCATCCTGGGCATGTTGATCATCGCCATCGTGGTCATGGCCTGGCGCTACCGCCGCCAGCTGGGCCGTTCGCCCGCGCTGGCCATCGTCACGCTGGTGGCCGTCTGCGTGCAGGGCGCCTTCGGCGCCTGGACCGTGACCCACAAGCTGATGCCCGCCGTGGTCACGGCGCATCTGGTGTTCGGCCTGTCGGTGCTGGCGCTGATGACCTGGCTGTCGGCGCGCGAGCGTCCGCACCTGGCCCTGTCCGCCGCCGCCGCGCGCTGGAAGCCTTGGGTCGCGGGCGGCTTCGCGCTGCTGCTGGCGCAGGTCACGCTGGGCGGCTGGGTCAGCACCAATTACGCGGCGCTGGCCTGCATGGACTTTCCCATGTGCCATGGCCAGTGGGTGCCCGAGATGGATTTCCACGGCGGCTATTCAGTGATCCGGGGGCTGGGCGAGCTGCCGTCCGGCGAAATGATCTCGCAGCCGGCGCTCACCGCGATCCACTGGGTCCATCGCAATTTCGCCTTCGTGGTGTTCGCCTACCTGGGCGTGCTGGCCTGGCGCCTGCGCGCCGAGGCCGGGCTGCGCGGACCGGCCACGCTGATGCTGGCGCTGCTGGGCGCGCAATTGCTGACCGGGCTGACCACCATCTTCTTCCAGTGGCCGCTTTTGATCGCGGTGCTGCACAATGGCGGGGCGGCCGGCCTGACGCTGGCGGCGGTGGTATTGATGGTGCGTCTGTCCACCGCCGGACGGGCGCCCGCGGGGGGGGGCTACGGCCCCAATTCGGCGCGCGTTTAAAATAGGGGCCATCATGACCAGTCTTGCCGCTCCCCAATCCGGATTGCTCCGCCAGTATCTCGTGCTCACCAAGCCGCGCGTCACGCAGCTTGCGGTGTTCTGCGCCGTCATCGGCATGTTCCTGGCCGCGCCCGGCATTCCCGACATGCAACGCGTGCTGTTCGGCACGCTGGGCATCTGGCTGCTGGCCGCCGCCGCCTTCGCCATCAACTGTCTGATCGAGCAGGAGGTCGACGCCCGCATGCTGCGCACCGCAAGGCGAGCGACCGCGCGCGGCACCATCTCCGCCTACCAGGTGCTGAGCCTGTCGGGCCTGTTGGGCGGCGCTGGCATGTTCGTGCTGTACCACATGGTCAATCCGCTCACCATGTGGCTGACCTTCGCCACCTTCGTCGGCTACGCCGTCATCTATACCGTCATCCTCAAGCCGCGCACGCCGCAGAACATTGTCATCGGCGGCCTGTCGGGCGCCATGCCGCCCGCGCTGGGCTGGGCCGCCGTGGCGGATTCCGTGCCGGCCGAGGCCTGGGTGCTGGTGCTGATCATCTTCATCTGGACGCCGCCGCATTTCTGGGCGCTGGCGCTTTACCGCAACCACGACTACGCCAAGGCCGGCCTGCCCATGCTGCCGGTCACGCATGGCCAGCAGTTCACGCGCCTGCACATCCTGCTCTACAGCGTGGCGCTGCTGGCCACCACGCTGCTGCCCTACATCATCCTGATGAGCGGCGTGCTCTACCTGACCGCCGCGCTGGTGCTGGGCGGCATGTTCCTGTCCTATGCATGGCGCCTGTATCGCGAATACAGCGACGAACTGGCGCGCAGCATGTTCCGTTTCTCGATCCTGTACCTGGCGCTGCTGTTCGGCGCGCTGCTGGTGGATCACTGGGTCGGCCTGTTGCGCTGACCGTTGCCGGAGGTTGTCCATGTCCGTGTTTTCCGCCACCCGCCGCCTGGCCCTGCGCCTGGGCGCGGCCGCCGCATTCGCCGCCGCGCTGGCCGCCTGCGGTGAAAGCGCGCCCCAGTTCAAGGGCAGCGACATCAGCGGCACCAGGCTCGGCCAGGGCATGGAGCTGGTGGACTACAACGGCAAGACCCGCAAGCTGTCGGATTTCTCGGGCAAGGTGGTGGTGGCGTTCTTCGGCTTCACGCAGTGTCCCGACGTCTGCCCGACCTCGCTGGCCGAGCTGGCCGAGGCCATGAAGAAGCTGGGCGCGGATGCCGACCGCGTGCAGGTGCTGCTGATCACGGTGGATCCCGAGCGCGACACGCCCGATATCCTCAAACAATACGTGACCGCGTTCGACCCGCGCTTCCTGGGCCTGACCGGCACGCCGGACCAGGTGAAGAAGGCGGCGGCCTCGTTCAAGGCCTATTACGCCAAGGCGCCCACCAAAGACGGCGGCTATTCCATGGATCACACGGCCGCGTTCTATCTGCTGGACGGCAAGGGCGAATCGCGCGTGCTGGCCAACAACAACATCGGGGTGGACGCCCTGGTGCACGACATTCAGGCGCTGCTCAAGGGCTGATCAGGCCAGTGCCGGGCGACGGCCCCGGGCGCGGCCATCCGATCGCCGCGCGCGGCGGCGGCCCGCGCCATTCACGTTCACTTCAGGGCGGCTGCCCAGGTCTGCAGCGCCGCGCGGGCGCGCTCGTCGAGTTCCACGGTGGGAAGCTCGCGGCGATGGGACATGATCATCAGCGCATAGGGCGTGGCCAACGCCGACGCCTCCGGGCAGAGCCGGTGGTCCTCGCCGGCGGACGGCGTGAGGTTGCGCCAATAGTTGATGGCCTGTTCGAGCTGGGGCAAGGTGACGGAATCCATGCCCCTATTGTCCATCAATGGCGGACCCTGTCCAGCAGGCCCGTTTTGCAATGAAGCGTCACCATCGCAATACGCCGATACGGCGCCAGGGTGCTATACCACAGCCGGTTAGTAATTTCGGAGACCTGTGATGAATACTCCCCTCCAGACCGGCGTTGCGCGCCGTGGCCTGCATCCCCTGGTCGCCGCCGCCGCCGTCGCCGTGATCGTCATGTGTACGGTGGGCGTGGCGGCCGTGATGGGCTGGCTGCCCACGCCGTCGGCCAATACCAATCCCAACGCCCTGAGCGCCGAGAGCGCGGCCCTGGCCGGCCCGGAAGGCGGCAACCTGGCGCCCGCGCCCCAGATTCCCGCCCAGCCGCTGGCGCCCGCGCCTGGCCAGCAGCCTGCGGCTCGGCAGCCCGCCGCGCCGCGTCCCCAGGCGGCCGCGCCGGCGCAGCCTCGCCCCGCCGCGCCGGTCGTCTGCCAAAGTTGCGGCGTGGTCGAGAGCGTGCGCCAGGTCCAGGCGCCGGTGCGCGACAATAGCGACCATCTGATCGGCACCATCGCCGGCGGCGTCGCGGGCGGCGTGGTCGGCAACCAGTTCGGCGGCGGCAACGGCAAGACCGCGTTGACCGTGCTGGGCGCCGTGGGCGGCGCTTTGGCAGGCCGTGAAGTTGAGCGTAATATCAGACAGCAACAAACCGTGACGCACTACGAGCTGACCGTGCGCATGAGCGACGGCAGCGCCCGTCAATTCCGCAGCGCCCAGCCGTTCGCGTTTGCGTCCGGCGACCGCGTCCGCGTGGAAAACAATCAACTGCTGCCCGGCTGAGCCTGGCGGCCGGTGGCAACCATCTGTTTAGGGGGAAACCAGGTATGAGCGATCAACACGGCAATCCGTTCGTCCTGCCGGGCTTGGGCCAGCATTCCGATCTGTCCGGCAATCCCCTGCTGGCCAGCATGGAAATGATGCGCCAGGCCTGGGCCGGCCTGACTGGGCCGGGCGGGCTGGCCAGCAGCCTGCCGATGGCTCCGCCCATGAACGTCGAGGACCTGGAGCGCCGCATCGCCGAGCTGCGCTCGGTCGAAAACTGGCTGCGCATGAACCTGTCCATGCTCAGCAGCACCATCCAGGGCATGGAAGTGCAGCGCTCCACCATCAACACGCTGCGCGCCTTCGTCGACAGCGCGGCCAGCATGGACCTGGGCGCCTTGCGCGACAGCGGCGCGGCCTCGCCGCTGGAAGTGGTGCTGGGCCTGAAACCGGCGCCGGGCAAGGCCAAGGCGGCCGCGCCGTCAGGCGACGCGGCCAGGGACGGCGGCAAAGGTCCGGCTCAGGATCACGCCGGCGACGCTGCCCCGGCGGAGGCAGCCGCCCAGGACGCCGCGCCGCCCTTTGCCGGCATGAGCGAACAGATGGGCGCCGCGGCGCAGTCGGCGTCCAAGGCCTGGTGGGACCTGCTGCAGCAACAATTCGGCCAGATCGCCGCCGCCACCGCCGCGACCATGCCGGCCGCCGCGCCGTCCAAGGTGGAATCCGAAGCCGACAAACCCGCGCCCAAGGCCGCCAAGACCGAGGCCAAGCCCGCCGCCAAGGCGCCGGGCAAGCCGGCCTCGAAGGCCGCCGCCCGCGCCAAGCCCGCCGCCCGCAAGGCAGCGCCCAAGACGGAGCCGTCCGCCTAGCGCCGGCCCCATGATTTCAATCGCAACGCGCAACGGCTCCTCGGGGCCGTTGCGTTTTCCAACACAGTAGACCTCTATGCTCAATGTAGTGATTCTCGCCGCCGGACTGGGCAAGCGCATGCAGTCCGACCTTCCCAAAGTGCTGCACACGCTGGCCGGCAAGCCCATGTTGGCGCACGTGCTGGCCAGTGCGCGCGAACTCGCGCCCGCCCGCATCACGGTGGTGGTCGGCCACGGCGCCGACCGCGTCAAGCAGGCGTTTGGCGGCCAGGAAGGCCTGCACTTCGCGTTGCAGCAGCCGCAGCAGGGCACCGGCCACGCCGTGCAGCAAGCCGTGCCGCTGCTGCTCGAGGGCGACGGCAAGGACGATGTGACGCTGGTGCTGTACGGCGACGTGCCGCTGGTGCAGCCCGACACGCTGCGCCGCCTGCTGGCCGCGCGCGGCGATGGCGCCGCCGTGCTCACCGAGGTGCTGGACGATTCCACCGGCTACGGCCGCATCGTGCGCGACGCCGCCGGCCAGGTCTGCCGCATCGTCGAGCACAAGGACGCCTCCGAGGCCGAGCGCGCCATCAAGGAAGTCAACACAGGCATCCTGGCCGCGCCGACCGCCAGGCTCAAGGACTGGCTGTCCCGCATCGACAACAACAACGCCCAGGGCGAGTACTACCTGACCGACGTGATCGGTCTGGCCGTGACCGACGGCGTGCCGGTGGGCGCGGCCCAGCCGGCGGCTTCCTGGGAAACGCTGGGCGTGAACAGCCGCGTGCAACAGGCCGAGCTGGAACGCCGCTGGCAGGCCGAGCAGGCCCGCCGCCAGCTGGAAGCCGGCGTCACGCTGGCCGATCCCGCGCGCTTCGACCTGCGCGGCACGCTGCGCTGCGGCCGCGACGTGTTCATCGACGTGGGTTGCGTGTTCGAAGGCGAGGTCACGCTGGCCGACGGCGTGCGCGTGGGCCCGCATTGCGTGTTGCGCGACGTCAGCGTCGGCGCCGGCACGCAGATCGAGGCCTACAGCCATCTGCAGGACGCCCAGGTGGGCCGCGACGCGCGCGTCGGCCCCTATGCCCGCCTGCGTCCTGGCGCCGAGCTGGGCGACCGCAGCCACGTCGGCAACTTCGTCGAGATCAAGAAGAGCGTGCTGGGCGCCGACAGCAAGGCCAATCACCTGGCCTACATCGGCGACGCCGAGATCGGCGCGCGCGTGAACGTGGGCGCGGGCACCATCACCTGCAACTACGACGGCGTCAACAAGCACCGCACCGTGATCGAGGACGACGCCTTCATCGGCTCGGACACGCAGCTGGTCGCGCCGGTGCGGGTGGGCCAGGGCGCCACGCTGGGCGCCGGCACCACGCTGACGCGCGACGCGCCGGCCGGCAAATTGACGGTCTCGCGCGCCAAGCAGCTCACCGTCGAGGGTTGGCAACGCCCGACCAAGAAGTCGTGACCACCGAGGGGCCGACCGGCACGCCGGGCGCTTCGCCGCAGGACGGCCTGCCGGCGCCCCGGCGCTACTGGGCAGCGGCCACGGTGATGACGGGCATCAGCCTGTCGGTGCTGGACACCACCATCGCCAACGTGGCCCTGCCCACCATCGCGGCCGATCTGCAATCCTCGCCGGCCCAGGCGGTCTGGGTCGTCAACGCCTACAACCTGGCGGTGGTGACGATGCTGCTGCCGCTGTCGGCGCTGGCCGAGCGCATCGGTTTCCGGCGCATGTTCACCTTCGGACTGGTGCTGTTCACGCTGGCCTCGCTCGGTTGCGCGCTGGCCGGCACGCTCGTGCAGCTGACGCTGGCGCGCGTGTTCCAGGGCGTGGGCGCGGCCACGCTGATGTGCCTGTTCGGGGGCCTGGTGCGCAATATCTATCCGCTAAAGATGCTGGGGCGTGGCATCAGCATCAACGCCACCACCGTGGCGGTGATGTCAGTGCTGGGGCCGACCATCGGCTCGGCCATCCTGTCGGTGGCGCCGTGGCCGTGGATCTTCGCGGTCAACCTGCCCGTCTGCGTGCTGGCCATGCTGGGGCTGCGGCACCTGCCGGAGGTGCCGCGCAACAACGTCGCCTTCGATGGCATCAGCGCGCTGCTCAGCATGGCCACGCTGGGCGTGTTCATCTCGGGCGTGGACATGATGGGCGCGGACCTGCTGCGCGGCATCGGCCTGGTGGCCATCGCCGCCGTGCTGGGCATCGTGCTGATGCGCCGCGCCAGCGGCCAGACCGCGCCGCTGGTGCCGGTGGACCTGCTGCGCATCCGCCCGCTGGCCTATGCCGTGGCCGCGTCCGCCTGCACCTTCGCCGCGCAGATGGCGTCCTACGTGTCGCTGCCCTTCTATTTCCAGCAGGTGCTGGGCCGGCCGTACCTGGAAGTCGGCATGCTGATGGGCGCCTGGCCGGTCGGCACGGCGCTGGTCGCGCCGTTGGCGGGCCGGCTGTCCGACCGCTATTCGCCCGCGACCATGAGCGGCATCGGCGCCGCCACCATGGTGGCTGGCATGCTGTGGCTGGCGCTGCTGCCCACGCATGTGTCCAATGCCCCCATTCTGGCGGGCATGTTCGTGGCGGGCCTGGGCTTCGGCTTCTTCCAGACGCCGAACAACCGCGCCATGCTGTCTGCCGCGCCGCGCGCGCGCAGCGGCGCCGCCGGCGGCCTGCAAGCCACTACCCGGGTGTTCGGCCAGAGCTTCGGCACCGCCCTGGTCGCCATCGCCTTCAGCCTGAGCGCGGCCCATGGCCCCGGCCTGGCGCTGGTGCTGGGCACGGTCTGCGCCGCGCTGGCGGTGGCTGTGAACGCCATCCGCTTCAACCGGCTGCGGACGCCCTAGCGGCCCTGCCCGCGACGACCTAGCCCCGGGGGCGCGCCGGGCCGGCGTCCCGGCCGGCCGCGCTTCTATAATGGCGGCCGGCGCCGGCTTGTCCACCGCGGCGCCGGTTTTCCAATTCTTGAAGGGCGTTCGGGCATGAAGATCACGGTCGTGGGTACCGGTTACGTAGGGTTGGTGTCGGGGGCGTGCCTGGCCGACATGGGCAACGACGTCATGTGCCTGGACGTGGATTCCGCCAAGATCGCGCTGTTGCGCCAGGGCGGCATCCCCATCTACGAGCCCGGCCTGGAAGATCTGGTGCGCCGCAACGTGCAGGCCGGCCGGCTGCATTTCACCGACGACGTGGCGCAGAGCGTGGCCTTCGGCGACGTGCAGTTCATCGCCGTCGGCACGCCGCCGGGCGAGGACGGTTCGGCCGACCTGAAATACGTGCTGGCCGCCGCGCTCAACATTGCGCGCCACATGACCTCGCGCAAGCTCATCGTGGACAAGTCCACCGTGCCCGTCGGCACAGCCGACAAGGTGCGCGCGGTGATCGCCAAGGAGCTGGCCGCGCGCGGCGTGGACCTGCCCTTCACGGTCGCGTCCAATCCGGAATTCCTCAAGGAAGGCGCGGCCATCAACGATTTCATGAGTCCGGACCGCGTCATCGTCGGCGCCGACGACGACTACACCGTCGGCGTTATGCGCCGCATCTACGAGCCCTTCCAGCGCACCCACGACCGCCTCATGGTGATGGACGTGCGCTCGGCCGAGCTGACCAAGTACGCCGCCAACGCCATGCTGGCCACGCGCATCTCTTTCATGAACGAGATGGCCAATCTGGCCGAGACGCTGGGCGCGGACGTCGAGCAGGTGCGGCGCGGCATCGGCGCGGATCCGCGCATCGGCTATCACTTCCTCTATCCCGGCGCGGGCTACGGCGGTTCCTGCTTCCCCAAGGACGTGCAGGCGCTGGTCAACACCGCCGCCGAGCACGGCCTGCCCATGCGCGTCATCGAGGCCGCCGAGGCCGCCAACCACGCGCAGAAATTCCGCCTGTCCGAGAAGCTGACGCAGCGCTACGGCGAAGACCTGCGCGGCCGCAAGATCGCGCTGTGGGGCCTGGCCTTCAAGCCCAATACCGACGACATGCGCGAAGCCCCCAGCCTGACCGCCATCGCGGAATTGACCCGTCGCGGCGCCGAAGTGCGCGCCTATGACCCGGTGGCCATGCACGAAGCCGCGCGCGTGCTGGTGGGCCAGCCCGGCGTGACCTTCGCCAAGGACATGTACGACGCGCTGGACGGCGCCGACGCGCTGCTGATCGCCACCGAATGGAAGGTCTTCCGCGCGCCCGACTTCGATCGCGTCAAGGCCCTGCTCAAGACGCCGCTGATCATCGACGGCCGCAACCTCTACACGCCGGCCGACGTGCGCGCCCTGGGCTTCGATTACTCGGGCATCGGCCGCGTATGAAGATCCTGCAGCTGAACTTCGAGAAGGGCTGGCGCGGCGGCGAGCGGCAGACGCTCTACTGCATGCGCGCCTTCCGCAAGGCCGGCCACGAGGTCGAACTGATGTGCCGCCTGGGCGGCCCGCTGGCCGAGCGCGCGCGCCAGGAAGGATTCACCGTCCACGAATGCCGCAACGTGCCGGCGCAGCTGCGTTTCCTGGCCGGCGCCGGCCGCTACGACATCATCCATGCCCAGACGGCCAATACCGTCACCTGGGCCGTGCTGACCAAATGGCTGCACCGCCGGCCGGTGGCCTTCTCGCGCCGCACCTCCTTCGTGGTCAAGCCGAACGAGGAGTGGAAGACCGGCTTCAAGTGGCGCCACGTCGATCTGTTCGTGGCCATCAGCGAGATGGCCGCGAGCGAGCCGCGCCGGCTCGGCATCGAGCCCGCCATCATCCGCAGCGCCGTCGAACCGCATGCGATCAACGCCGACAACGTCGCCGCGCTGGTCAGCGAGTTCCAGCTGGATGGTCGCAAGGTCATGGCGACCTCGGCCGCGCTGATCCAGGACAAGGACCCGGTCACGCTGGTGCGCGCCGTCGCCGAGCTGGCGCGCACGCGCCGCGACTTCATCTTTCTGCACTTTGGCGCCGGCGGCGGCCAGGAGCAGGCCGCCAAGGACGAGGCCCGCAAGCTGGGCATCGAGGACGTCTACCGCTTCGCCGGCTTTCGCAAGGGCGTGGAAGACTTCTACAGCGTGCTGGACGTGTTCGTCATGAGCTCCGAGGAAGAAGCCTTGGGCAGCAGCGTGCTGGACGCCTTCCTGCAGCGCGTGCCGGTGGTGTCCACCGACGCCGGCGGCCTCAAGGAAAGCCTGGCCGACGGCCGCGGCGTGCTTTGCGCCGTGGGCGACCACCAGGCCCTGGCCGCCGGCATGGCGCGCTGCCTGGACGACGCCGCCTTCCGCCAGGAAGTCACCGAGCGCGCCTATGCCTACGTGCGCGACGAGCACGACGTGCAGAAGATGGGGAACCGGTATCTGGCGCAGTTCGAGCGGGTGTTGGAGGGACGCTAGCGGAGCGCTGTCGTCGACCCGCTTCGCATCGGAGGGGGTGATTAGGTACCAGCGCTAAAGCACCCCTTTTAGTGCTTCTTCCCATCGCTCGACGCGAGGCAGCCCCAAGTCACTGCGAGCGTGTTGATACAGCGCATCGGCTTCTTCCAGACGTACGCCAGCCTCGAAGCTGGCTCGGGCTATGTATTCCGGGGCCATTTCCACGAACATGCTGGCTATCAGTTCCTTGATCCAGTCATCGATCTGGAGGGACGCAAAGCTGCCTGAGCGTAGAGCCGTAGCGATATCGTTCGGACTGACCGGGTGCCCATATGGTGCATTGAGGTGAGCGGCGATCATGCCGAGATATTGAGCGGGATACTTGTGCATTGTGGGGCTCCAAGGCGGAACGTCTGGGTCTCTGCCGTCTGGGTGCATGCCCATTATCTTTCGGCGTAAACGACACCCGCGATTCGGGGTTCCCGCAGAGCCATCCCCGAACCGCTATCTCCACACCGCTACTCGCGCACCGCGATCCGCGTCTCGAACTTGGCGCGGTGCACCGAGAAGAACGTGCGCACATTGCGCACATTGGCCTGCGCCGTGAAGGCGCGGTGCACCAGCGCGTGGTAGGCCGGCATGTCCCGCACCTGCGCGATCACCACGAAATCCGGACCGGGTGACACCCGGTAGCACTGCAGCACGGCGGGCTCGGCCAGCATGCTCTGCTCGAATGCATCCAGGCTTTCGGCGGCCTGCACGTCCAGCGTGATCTCGACGATGGCTGTCAGCGTGCTGCCCAGCTTGTCGGCGGCCAGGATCGCCACCTGCCGGTCGATCACGCCGATGTCGACCAGCCGCCGCACCCGCCGCAGGCAGGTCGGGGGCGAAGCGTGCACGCGTTCGGCCAGATCCTGGTTGGTCAGCGCGCAGTCGATCTGCAGCTGTTCCAGGATGCGGCGGTCCAGATCGTCCAGTTCGGGCAGCGCAGGAGCGGTGTTTTGCGCCATATATTTCACTTTGGCGTATGAAATGAAAGATTATTTAATCACAATCCGGTAAGTAAATAAACTTCCAAAAAACTTCACATAAAGAAATCAAATTTCTTTGTGGCACGCGCACAATGCGTTCCGTACCCGAACCCTTACAGGAGTTTCTCCTATGTGCGGCATTGTTGGCGCCGTCGCCCAGCGCGACATCACCCCGATCCTCGTTGAAGGCCTGAAGCGGCTGGAATACCGCGGCTACGACTCCTGCGGCGTCGCGGTCTACGCCGACGGCCACCTGCGCCGCACGCGCAGCACGCAGCGCGTGGCCGAACTGAGCGACCAGATCGCCCAGGACCATGTGACCGGCTTCACCGGCATCGCCCACACCCGCTGGGCCACCCACGGCGTGCCGGCCACGCACAATGCCCACCCGCACTTCTCGCACCTGGGCAATGACGAGCCGCGCATCGCGCTGGTCCACAACGGCATCATCGAGAACCACGACGAACTGCGCGCCGAGCTGCAGGCCGCCGGCTACGTCTTCGAAAGCCAGACCGACACCGAGGTCATCGCCCACCTGGTCAACCACCTGTACGCCGGCGACCTGTTCGAGGCCGTGCAGCAGGCCGTGCGCCGCCTGCATGGCGCCTATGCCATCGCCGTGTTCTGCCGCGATGAGCCGCACCGCGTGGTCGGCGCCCGCCAGGGCTCGCCGCTGGTGGTGGGCGTGGGCCAGAACGAGAACTTCCTGGCGTCCGATGCGCTGGCCCTGGCTGGCACCACCGACCAGATCATCTACCTGGAAGACGGCGACGTCGTCGACCTGCAGCTGACCCGCGTCTGGATCGTGGACGCCGAAGGCCGCGCCGCCGATCGCGCCGTGCACACCGTGCACGTGCACACCGGCGCCGCCGAGCTGGGTCCGTACCGCCACTACATGCAGAAGGAAATCTTCGAGCAGCCGCGCGCGGTCGGCGATACCCTGCAGGACATCGAGTCCGTCACGCCCGAGCTGTTCGGCGACGACGCCTACAAGATCTTCAAGGACATCGATTCGGTGCTGGTCCTGGCCTGCGGCACCAGCTATTACGCCGGCCTGACCGCCAAGTACTGGATCGAGTCCGTCGCCAAGATCCCGGTGAATGTCGAAATCGCCAGCGAATACCGCTACCGCGACAGCGTGCCGAACCCGCGCGCGCTGGTGGTGACGATCTCGCAGTCCGGCGAAACGGCCGACACGCTGGCCGCGCTCAAGCACGCGCGCTCGCTGGGCATGCAGCACACGCTGACCATCTGCAACGTGGCCACCAGCGCCATGGTGCGCGAGTGCAAGCTGTCCTACATCACGCGCGCCGGCGTGGAGATCGGCGTGGCCTCGACCAAGGCCTTCACCACCCAGCTGACCGGCCTGTTCCTGCTGACGCTGGCGCTGGCGCAGGTGCGCGGCAATCTGACCGCCGAGCAGGAAGCCGCGCACATCAAGTCGCTGCGCCACCTGCCCGCCGCCATCGGTTCGGTGCTGGCGCTGGAACCGCAGATCATGGCCTGGGCGGACCGCTTCGCCTCCAAGGAAAACGCGCTGTTCCTGGGTCGCGGCATGCACTATCCGATCGCGCTGGAAGGCGCGCTCAAGCTCAAGGAAATCAGCTACATCCACGCCGAAGCCTACCCGGCAGGCGAACTCAAGCACGGCCCGCTGGCCCTGGTGACCGAGCACATGCCCGTGGTCACCATCGCGCCCAAGGACGGCCTGCTGGAAAAGCTGAAGTCCAACATGCAGGAAGTGCGCGCGCGCGGCGGCGAGCTGTATGTGTTCGCCGACGCCGACAGCAAGATCGTCAGCGCCGAGGGCATGCATGTGATCCGCATGCCCGAGCACTACGGCATGCTGTCGCCGATCCTGCACACGGTGCCACTGCAACTGCTGTCGTATCACACGGCTTGCGCGCGCGGCACGGACGTGGACAAGCCGCGCAATCTGGCCAAGAGCGTGACGGTGGAGTGAGGCGGAAGCCTGTTGTATTGGTTTTGAACCACACCTCAAAAGTTGGACGCCGATCCAACCTTTGAGGTGTTTTTCCGTCTCGCCAGCGGCTCAGGTGGGCTTCAGGCTCAGATGTCGCGCGCGCGGACCCGGATTCGTTCCGGTATCGTCTTGATGTCTTCGAAAGAAAGTTGTGGAAGCCATTCTTCGATCAGTCGAAAGATGGCAGTCGCCTGAGCGGAATCCCGTCTGCGTTTGGCGGCATCGCGCGTTTTTTGCTCGCTTAGCCAGACTTTGAAGAGTCCGAAAGCACGCGGGTCGACGGTAGTCATCGTTGCCATGCCGCCGTTGGTGCTGATCACGATCTGCTCGAATCTGGGAGCGGAGAGAAGCCAGTCCATGTTGTGCACCTTCACCGCCCAGAAGTCCTCCTCGTTGGCCCAAATCTGGCCTGGCTCCGAGTGTTGGTAGCCTTCGTCGCGCTTGATCAAGTCGACCTGGTAGCCCTCGTTGTTCACTAGCGTGAATGGCTTGCCCTCTATTTTCATGAAGGATGGGTCGCCACGCTGAATGACGCCGAGCAAGCCCTTTGGGTCCGGGCTCGCGATTCGCAGCTTTGACCTGCTGTCCCAGAGCAGGTCTAGATCTTGCGTCGCCATGATGGAGTCTGCAAACGTGACACTGGCCGCGCAAGCGTAGGCGTACATCGCATTCGTGCCGATGGTCATGATTTTCCTGGCCAGCCCGGCGTTTTCGATCTGGGCCAACACCTTGGTGACCGGGGGCGGCACATTGCCCAGGCGCAACGCACGATTGATCTTGACCTGTTTCTCGAGTTTCGCGGTAAGGGCCTCGAGCAGCTTGCGACACGCCGCTGATCGTTCCGTGTGAAAGCGGAGGATTTCTTCGGTGTGATCGCTTCTGGGTCCGAGGCTTTTCCGCTGGCGTACCCCGTAGTCATATCGGGTGCTGACGAGGTACTCCGTACCGTTCGCGCTTTCCCAATTGAGCCGCCCCTGATAGCGCTTTGCTTCTTGGAAAGCCGCCCGGTAGGCAGTGTGAAGCTGTTGAGCGTCAATGATGTGCTTCAGCTTGTCCTCTGGAACCTCATTGAAGAGTGAGTGAGGCATAAGTATATGATTTTCAAGAGGATTGGATGATTCATGGATTTTCCAATGAATTCTTCCAATAGTCAAAGAAAACATGGACTTAGCCTCATATTTTCTATGGCGCCGTTTTTCATGATGCTGCTTGCCGGGTGTGTAGTCCCGTAGGTGCGTCCGCATGAGGAAACGCATCCACAGACGCCAGGGCTGGGCGCGAACTGTAACGATCCCCGTAGGCGTCGCGAGGATTTGCAACGACGCCATGGCGGCTAGGGGTGGCGTTCGTGCGGGCGCATCTACGGGACAGCGCGCTAGCGCTTGCCAAGCAAAAGAACCGCTGATCCCGTGGCTTGGAAACGCAAGCAGGCCAGGGGGCTTGCTGATTTCCGCCGCGTATGGAGCGTAGTGCGAAACGGGCGCTACCGGGCGTCGACCTGCGATCAGGACATCACCATGTCGATCGACAGGAAGGCCTGTGCCTGCGATGCCCGCGCAATGCGGACCCTCAGTACGCCAATTGTCGCGGCCAAATCACCCGGTGCGTCAATATGAGTTTGACTAATAATATTATGAAGCCAACTCATTTATACAGACTATGAGTCTGGCTAATGGTGTTTTGAAATCATTTCATTTTTATTTGTGCGCAGCGCAGCATAGAATTCGGCCCTGATTCCGGGGATGTCAAGGCTGCCAGGTCAAGAGAATCAAAAATAATACTGGCAAGCACTGTGGCAGCAAGCGGGTTTTATTTCAGGGTTCTGGGCGCCAGATAGCAATGAGCAGAGATTTCACGTTTTCCATCAAGAGTATTAGTTTCGATGAGGATTATCGTCCCTCGGATAATACGCGCATCACCACCAATTTCGCCAATCTGGCCAGAGGGACAAGTCGCCAGGAGAACCTGCGCAACACCTTCCGCATGATAGACAATCGTTTCAATGCCCTGGCGCATTGGGACAACCCCAAGGGCGATCGCTATACGGTCGAACTTGAAATCATCTCGGTCGAATTGAATATCGATGGGGAAACCAGCGGCAATGCCCTTCCCTTGATCGAGATATTGAAGACCAATATCGTCGACCGCAAAACCGGCGAGCGCATCGATGGCATCGTGGGGAATAATTTTTCCTCATACGTGCGGGATTATGACTTCAGCGTACTGCTGCTGGAGCACAACAAGGATCAGGCCAAGTTCAGCACACCGGAAGATTTCGGCGATCTGCACGGCAAGCTTTTCAAGTTCTTTGTGAATTCCAGCACTTACAAGGAATATTTCAAGAAGCCGCCCGTCATCTGCCTGAGCGTATCGAGCAGCAAGGTCTACCACCGCACGGAAAACCAGCATCCGGTGCTGGGCGTTGAATACCTGCAGGACGAATATTCCCTGACCGATGAATATTTCAAGAAAATGGGCATGAAGGTTCGCTACTTCATGCCGCCGAACAGCGCCGCGCCCCTGGCCTTCTATTTCACGGGCGATCTGCTGGGCGACTACACCAATCTCGAGCTGATCGGCACCATCAGCACGATGGATACCTTCCAGAAGATCTATCGGCCCGAGATCTACAACGCGAATTCCGCGGCGGGGAAATCCTATCAGCCCAGCCTGAAGCACCAGGATTATTCGCTGACCCGCATCGTTTATGACCGAGAGGAACGCAGCCGGCTGGCTGTCGAGCAGGGACGGTTTGTCGAAGAGCACTTCATCAAGCCCTACCAATCGGTTCTTGCGCAGTGGTCCGCCACCGCCCGTTTTGATCAATAAAAAGCTACCAGGTCATTCATCGTGAAAAAACTGCTCCCCACTTCCACCGCCGGCAGCCTGCCCAAACCCTCCTGGCTGGCGCAACCCGAGACGCTCTGGTCGCCCTGGAAACTGCAGGACGAGGGCTTGCTCGAAGGCAAGCAAGACGCGCTGCGCCTGTCTCTGCAGGAACAGCAACACGCGGGCATCGACATCGTCAGCGATGGCGAACAGACGCGCCAGCACTTCGTGACCACCTTCATCGAGCACCTGGAAGGCGTTGATTTCGAGAATCGCAAGACGGTGCGGATCCGCGATCGCTATGACGCCAGCGTGCCCTCCGTCGTCGGCGCCGTGGCGCGCCGCAAGCCGGTCTTCGTCGAGGACGCCAAGTTCCTGCGCCAGCAGACCAGGCAGCCGATCAAATGGGCGCTGCCCGGTCCCATGACCATGATCGATACGCTGTATGACGATCACTACAAGAGCCGCGAAAAGCTGGCCTGGGAATTCGCCAAGATCCTGAATCAGGAAGCCAAGGAACTGGAAGCGGCCGGCGTCGACATCATCCAGTTCGACGAGCCCGCGTTCAATGTCTTCTTCGACGAGGTGAATGACTGGGGCGTGGCCACGCTGGAACGGGCCATCGAAGGCCTGAAGTGCGAGACGGCCGTCCACATCTGCTACGGCTATGGCATCAAGGCCAACACGGATTGGAAGAAGACGCTGGGCTCCGAATGGCGCCAGTATGAAGAGGCCTTCCCCAAGCTGCAGAAGTCCAGCATCGATATCGTTTCGCTGGAATGCCAGAATTCCCGCGTGCCGATGGATCTCATCGAGCTGATTCGCGGCAAGAAGGTGATGGTCGGGGCCATCGATGTGGCCACCAACACCATCGAAACGCCCGAGGAAGTCGCCAATACCCTGCGCAAGGCCCTGCAGTTCGTGGATGCCGACAAGCTCTATCCCTGCACCAACTGCGGCATGGCGCCCCTGCCCCGCGCCGTCGCGCGCGGCAAGCTGAGCGCGCTGAGCGCCGGCGCGGAAATCGTCCGCCAGGAACTCTCGAACTAAGCCTGGGGCAGAGCCTGCCACCGCATTCGTTTGCGGCGGCAGGCTCGCCGTCGAGCAGTCCGTCGTACTTCGCAGCTACCATGTCACTCCCCAGCACCGCCATCGAACCATTGCGCTTTCGCGAAGCGCTCGGACACTATGCGTCCGGCATCACGGTGGTTACATCGCACATCGCGGGCGAGCCGGTGGGTTTCACCTGCCAGTCGTTCTACAGCGTGTCGATGAACCCGCCGCTGGTGTCATTCAGCGTGATGTCCGGTTCGGCCAGCTATCCCAAGATCCGCCAGGCAGGCCGATTCGCGGTCAATATCCTGTCGGATGAGCAGGTCGATATTTCCAATCAGTTCGCCCGTCGCGGCACGGACAAGTGGCACGGCATCGAGTGGCGGGAATCGCCGCTGGGCAATCCGCTCATCGCCGGCAGCCTGCACTGGCTGGATTGCGACATCTACGCCGAACACGCCGCCGGCGATCACGTGATCGTCATCGGCGAGGTGAAGGCGCTGAACCTGCAGCAAACCGCCGCCACGCAGCCATTGCTGTATTTCAAAGGGCAGTACCGCAACATCGCCGCGCACTGCGAGGCTTGAGCGTGTGACCGCCGCCGCCCCATCCGCATGACGTTGCCAGGTATCGAATCGTCTTGAGCGCATTGAAGCAGGCGCTGGACGACGGGCGCTTTGTCTGCGTGTTGGAGATCATCCCCCAGCAGTCCCCCGCGCGCCTGGCGGGGCTCGGGCGGATCGTGCAGCGCGGACATCTGGCGGGCTGGCCTTTGCTGCCGGCCTTCGCCGATCGCGTCGGCGCGCATTCCGATCTGAGTCCGCTGGAAGGCGTGGGCGCGTTGGGCGATCCGGCCGCATCCCTGCTGCATTTTTCAGGCAAGGACCGCGAGCGCGCGGATCTGCTGCGTCAGATGGCGGCGATGAAGACCCGTGGCCTGAATCAATTGCTGCTGCTCAGCGGGGACCGCCTGCCGGGCCATGATCCCGGCGGGGCCGCCGTGCGCTATCTGGAGTCGGTGTCCGCGCTGCAGATCGCCCGCGAGCACGGACCGGACTGGCTGCTGGGCGCGGCGTTGAACCCGTTCAAATACCGCGAGGAAGAAGGCGGCGCGCAGTATCTGAAGGCGCGGAAGAAGCTGCTGGCGGGCGCGGATTTCCTGACCCTGCAATTGGGTTTCGACGCCGCCAAGCATGTCGAGGCCCAGGCCTGGATGCGCGCGCAGCACGGCATGAAACCCATGCTGGCATGCGTCATGAGCTTGACCGACAAGCGCGCCGCCGCGCTGCGGGCCGTGCCCGGCGTCGTCATCACCGACACCATGCGCGAGCTGTTGGCCAGGGAGCAGGACGTCTCCCAGGCCCTTGCGGCCAGGCGCGGCATCGAGCGCCTGGCCTTGCAGATCGTGGGCTTGCGGTTGATGGGCTATGCCGGCGCGCATGTGTCCGGGGTGCACAGGCTGGACGAACTGCTGCTGCTGGAGCAGGCGCTCATCGCGCAACGGGATCGGATCACATCGCTGGCCGAATGGCTCGAACAATGGCATGCCAGCTGGCGGATGCCGGGGGCGCCGCAGGTAGGTTTCACCCCCGACGCCAGCGCATGGGAACTGGGGCGGTCCGACGTCACCGCCACCCGTCGGGAACGCCTGCGCTACGCGCTGTTCTCGACAATGCATCGCCAATTCTTCAGCCGCAGGGGATGGCTCAGCAAAGCCTTTGGCTGGAGCATGACGCGGCCGATCTGGCAGGCCGCCGTGGCGGCGCATGCGCTGCATGCCGTCGAACGCATGGTCAAGCGGCCGCTGGTCGGCTGCGATACCTGCGGCAGCTGCCGCCTGCAGGAGACGCTTTACGTCTGTCCCGAGACCTGCCCCAAGGGCCTGGCGAACGGTCCCTGTGGCGGCACCCGGCTCAATCGTTGCGAATTCGACGACCGGGAGTGCGTGCACAGCGTCAAATACCGGATCGCCAAATCGGCCGATCAATTGCCCGTGCTGGAACAGGTGCTGATTCCCTGCATCGAAGCGGCTGACAGGTACCGCAGCTCCTGGCCCGCATGGTTCACGCAGAGGCGCGAGGAAACGCGCGTCCGGCCGTCGGCTTGCGGCTCGCCGGAGCTGCCGCCGTAGAGGGATAATGGCGGCTCCCCGACGATCCTCCCGCTGCGCCGCCATCCATGAACGCTTCGTCCCGTTTCGCGACCCGTCATTTCGTAGCGCCCCAGGATGCGGAAACGCAGTTGGCGGATCGGCTGCCCATGCGCATCCTTCTGCCATATCTGTTGGCCGCCATGTCGCTGGCGCTGGCCTACGGCGCGAGTTTCCTGCTGGCGGATGCGCTGGTCGCCGCCGGCTACGCGGCGTCCCGCGCCGGCACCGTCATCGGCGTCGGCATCGTGGCGACGCTGGTCGGCGCCGTCTTCGCCGGACGCTGGGCCGAGCGCATGGGCATCCTGCCCTTGATCGCCTGCGCGGCGGGCGCGATGGCCATGGCGATGGCCTGTTTCGCCTTGATGGGCGCAGGCGGCTTGCCGATGGCCTACGCGGGCGGTCTGCTGCTGGGCCTGGGGTGGGCCGTGTTCTACATGCTGGCGCCGATCCTGCTGATCCATTGCCTGAAACCGAACGCGCGCCTGGAGGCGCTGACCCTGCTGTCGGGATCGCAGATGCTGGGCATGGGGCTGGCCGCGCCGCTCGGCCATTTCCTGGCGCGGCAGTCCGGCAGGGTGTCCGCTGCTTTCGCGGCCTATGCCGCGTGCTGCGTGATCGCGGCGGGCTTTGCCTGGCTGCTGCGGCGCAGCCTGGCCCGCCAGCCGCAGTTGCCGCTCAAGACGGTGGCGCTGTCGCTGTCCGCCGTGGCCTGCGTGCTGCGCGCGAAGACCGTGCTGCCGGTCGCGCTGATGGGCATCGCCGCCTGCACCTTCGCCGGACTGTCGACCTTCCAAAGCCTCTATGCGCAGTCACGGGGACTGAGCGCCGACACGTTCTTCCTGACCTTCACCATAACCACCGTGCTGCTGCGCTTCACCGTCGCCTCATGGATCGGCAAGCTGCCATTGGGGCGCCTGGCCCTGGCCCTGTTCGCGATCACGCTGGGCGGCATCCTGCTGCTGGCCGTGAATGCAGGCAGCGCGCCGCTCTATGTCGCCGCCACCATCCTGTTCGCCACCGGATATGGCCTGACCTATTCCACGCTCAACGCCATGGCGGTCAATCTGGCCGAGGGCCTGGGCATCTCCATTCCCGCCGCGTCGCAGGTGTTCACCCTGGGCTATTTCGCCGGCGCCTTCGGATTCCCGTATGTCGCGGGCAGCCTGATCGCGGCCTCGGGCATCGATGCCGCGCTGTGGATGATGCTGGGCCTGGTCGGATGCAATCTCGCCGTGGCCGCCGTCACGCCGGCATTCCGGTCCTATCGGTTGACGCGCGGCCGGCCTTGAGGAGAGGGCGCGGCGTTGCCGTCTCCAGGCGCCGCGCGTTTCCATAACATGTGAATAAGTCCATGGCCTGACAGCGCAGGCTGTCGCTTCCCGTCCGCAGTATGGCCATCGTCATGGCTACGTCATTCGTCCTGCCTAGACTGCCTAGCTTTTTCAGGTTGCATTCATGAAGCACGGCAGCAAGACCCCCTCCCAGACCCCAGTCATCACCGCGCAGCAAAGCGCCGACCTGCCCATCGCGCTCAACACCACGCGGCGCAGCCTGCTGCGCGCCGGCATCGGGGCGACCTTGCTGCCCATCGGCGGCAGCCTGTTGCTGGCGGGCTGCAACAGCAGCAGCGACGATGACGATGATGCGGTCCCGGCCAAGCCGCAACCGCAGCCGCAGCCCGCGCTCGCGTCGACCTTCGCCCTGGCGGTGCTGCCGGACACGCAGTTCTACTCGCGCTACGCCACCGATGCCGAGAACCAGCAGTTCATGCGCAAGTACGGCAGCGAGCCGTTCCAGGCCCAGACCCGCTGGGTGGCGCAGCATGCCGCCGCCTTGAACATCCCGTTCCTGGCGCACCTGGGCGACGTGGTCGACCAGCAAGGCAAGCCGGACCAGTGGAAGGTGGCCAGCGCCGCGATGAAGGTGCTGGAGGACGCCAAGGTGCCCTACTCCATCCTGGCGGGCAACCATGACGTGATCATGGATCGCGACTATGTGGACGAGAGCAGCCAGAAGAACGGGAAGGAAACCGACGAGCTGCGGGACCGGGCGCTCGAACCCTATCTGAAGAACTTCGGCCGCGACCGCGCGAAACAGCAGGCCACGTTCGGCGGCCGTGATGCCAGCGGCTTCCACGAATACCATGTGTTCGAAGCCGAGGGGCAGAAGTTCATGGTGCTGTCGCTGTCGTGGCGCGTGTCGGACGCGGCGCTGGAATGGGCCAACCTGGTCATCCGCGCCAATCCCACGCTGCCCGTCATCCTGGTCAATCACCAGCTGCTGAACATCGACAAGGACGGCGTGTCGCCGCTGGAAGTGCCCTACGGCAAAATGCTGTGGGAAAAGCTGATCCGCAAGAACGACCAGATCTTCATGACGCTCAACGGCCACTACCACGGCGCGGCGCGGCTGACGAAGACCAATGACTTCGGCAATCCCGTCGAGGAGATGGTGGTCGACTACCAGATGGCCTACCAGGGCGGCAACGGCCTGATGCGCCTGTACGAATTCGACCTGACCCACAACGAGATCAAGGTTCTGTCCTTCTCGCCCTGGGTGCCGCAAAAACCCAAGGAAACGCTGAACGCCTTCGACCAGGCGGTGCTGACGGCGCCGAACGAGCAGTTCACGATCAAGATGGACTTCGCCCAGCGTTTCTCGGGCTTCAACAAGACCTTCAAGCCGGGCGCCGCCACGCGCGGCTCGCTGGTCGAGCAAGCGCGCGCGCTGATCCTGGCCAACTACACCGATCCGGCCACGATCGTGCAGAAGCCGGCGGTCGACTCCGAGGACTATCCCAAGGTCGCCAACACGCTGGCGCACTGGCGCTTCTTCGGCGGCGTTGCCGGGCAGCCCGTGAAGGTGGGCGAGACCGTGGCCGACGTGACGGGCGCGAACCCGATCCGCCGCGCGCCGCTGAACATCGATGGCGTGGCCGGGGCGCAGGAAGCCGATCTGGTGTGGTCGGGCGACCATCACTACCTGTCGGCCGCGCCCGGCTCGGTGCGCTTCCTGAACACGGACAAGAACACGGCCCGCATGAGCTATTTCACGACCGACGTGGCCGCGCCCATCAATCCGGCGACGGTGCCGTCGGGCTATACCGTCGAGGCCTTCCTCAAGATCGACAAGGACTGGACGGCGCAGAAGCACGCGTGGATGAACGTCATGACGCGCGACGGCAAGCGCGGCGACCTGGCCGGCTTCTCGGACGGCGACCCGGAATCGCCGCCGCTGCTGTTCGCGCTGTCCAGCCTGCGCGAAGTCCAGTGGGAAGTCGTGCCCGAAGTGTCGGGCACGCGCGGCGCCAAGACCAACTGGTCCGGCGAGATCATCGCCGACAAGTGGATGCACGTGGCCATCGTCAACGACGAGGTCACGCATGAAACCGTGCTGTACATCGAGGGCGCGCCGGTGCTGCGCAACGCCAGCAACGCGCCCGGCCTGGCCGCGCTGGCGGCCAACATGCCCTGGATCATCGGCGCGGGCTCATGGGATGGCCGACGCGCCGACGGCTTCTTCGGCAGCATCGGCGAGATCCGCATCGTGGGCAAGGCGCTCAAGCCGGCGCAGTGGCTGACGGCGCGCCGCGCCTAAGTCCGCAGGCCGGCCTGTTTCATCAGCGGCAGGATCCTGTCGCCGAAGAATTCCAGGTCCGGCTTGAAGTCGAAGAAGCTCAGCTGCAGGCCGTCGATGCCGGCCTGCCTGAGCCGCACGAACTGTTCGACGATCTGTTCGGGCGTGCCCACCACTTCGATATTGCCGCCGATGGCGCGGCGGCTGGGCGGGTCCACGCCCTCCCGGCCGCGCCAGGCATGGGCATCGCTCTTCAGGCTCTGGAAGCCGTCGGGCGTGCGGAAATCCTGCCTGGCGACGATGGCCTCGTAATAGGCGCGCGTCTCGCTCTCGGTCTCGCGGCTGATCACCATGGGATTGAGCAGCGTGCGCACGCGCCGGCCGACGCCGCGCGCGGCGGCCTTCACGCGTTCGGCGTGGGCGGGCAGGACCGCGATCGCGCTGGCGAAGTCCGACGCGCCCGGGCTGGTGATGAAGACCACGTCCGAATGGCGCGCCGCGTAGGCGATGCCCGCGTCCGAGCCGGTGGCGCTGACCAGCAATGGCCGCGCATAGCGCGGCTTGGGCGTGACATAGGCATCCTGCAGTTTCCATGACGAGCGGCCGCTGAAGGACAGCGGCTCGTCCTCGCGCCACAGCCGTTGCAGCACGTCGACGAATTCCGCCGCCAATTCATAGCGCCGGTCGTGCTCGATCTGTTCAGTGCCGAAGGCGCGGTGCTCGACTTCCCGGTGGCCCGTGACCACGTTGATGCCCCAGCGGCCGCCGGAGATATGGTCCAGCGTCGCGCCCCACTTGGCCAGGTGCAGCGGATGCAGCGGGCCGTAGAGCACGTGGATCGTCGAGATCAGCAGGATGCGGCGGGTGATGGAGGTGAGCGCGGCGGTGGTCTGGAACGAGTCCAGCGCGTTGCCGTCGAACACGCCGCCATAGCCGCCCTTGGGCAGCCATTGCGACAGCGCGAACACCAGGTCGAAGCCCAGCGCTTCGGCTTTCAGCACCAGGTCGCGGTTGTACTCCCAGCGCCAGTCGGTAGTCCGCTCCAGCGTGGAGGCGCTCCAGCCGCCGGCCTGGATCGGCAGGAACAGGCCCAGCAGGATGGGCTGGCGCAGCGCCTGTGCGAACGGACTGCCGGGCAGATCGGCGGGAGATGGATGATGCTCGATGACGGCGGCTGGATCGGCCGCGAGTAGTGTGCTCATGGAACGTGCGCCAGGGCTGGGGGAATCCTGCATTTTCGGCAAGCGGCGAAAGGCGCGTCAAAGAACCAATTTCCATTTGCTAAGGCGCCATTTCCATAGGCGTGGCGGCGCGCGCTACGGCGCCACTGGGTCGGTCGGGTGCGTCGGGATGCGGATATTTGCTCATGATTCATCAGTCGTAGCGATGGCGCGAGGGTCTTTCTAATATCGACGCTTTCCGTAGATTGGTGGAACGCAAGCAATGCAGAGCATCCGAGAAAATTCGCACCCGCGCGGGCTGGCCCGGCTGCTGGGCCTTCTGGCGCTGATCGGCGCGGCGACGCTGGCGTCACCGGCCTGGAGCCAGGCGACGCCGCCGCGCGGTGGCACGCTCACCTGGATCATTCCGCAGGAGCCGGCCGCGTTCGTGCCGCTGACCACCTCGGCCGGCGGCAGCACGGAACTCGGGCCCAAGGTGATCGAAGGGTTGCTCGCCTATGACCGGGAGCTCAAGCCCATCGCCCAGCTCGCCACTGGCTGGCAGGTGTCGGCCGATGGCCTGCGCTATGAGTTCACGCTGCGCCAGGGCGTCAAGTGGCACGACGGCCAGCCCTTCACGGCCGCCGACGCGGCCTATTCCATCGCCACCATCAAGGCCGTGCATCCGCGCGGACGCGTGACCTTCGCCAACGTCAGCGCCATCGAGACGCCGGACGACCACACGCTGGTGCTCAAACTGGAAAAGCCCGCGCCCTACCTGCTGACGGCGCTGTCGGCCTCGGAATCGCCGATCGTGCCCAAGCATCTGTACGAGGGCAAGGACGTGGCCACCAATCCGCGCAATAACAGTCCGGTGGGCACCGGGCCGTTCATCTTCAAGGAATGGGTGCGTGGCAGCCATGTGCGGCTGGAGCGCAATCCGAACTATTGGAACGCGCCCAAGCCCTACCTGGATGTCGCGGTCGCCCGATTCATTCCGGAGGCCGCCGCGCGCGCGGCGGCGCTGGAGTCCGGCGAAGCGCAGCTGGCGAACAAGTCCATCGCGCTGTCGGACATCGACCGCTTCGAGAAGCTGAAGCACGTCGTGGTGGACGTGACGCCATGGCCTTATGTGGGCGATCACCAGCAGATCTATTTCAACTTCGATTCCGAGCCGTTCCGCAAGCGCGAGGTGCGCCAGGCGGTGGCCCAGTCGCTGAACGTCGAGGTCTTCGCGCGTACCGTGTGGTACGGGCGCGGGGTGGTGTCGGCCAGCCCCATCGGCAAGGCCCTGACACGCTTTCACGACGACCAGATCCGGCACTATCCCTATGACGTGAAGGCGGCCGAGGCGGCGCTAGACGGCGCCGGCTATCCGCGCAAGGCGGATGGCAAGCGCTTCAAGGTCCGGCTGCTCTACAACCCGTTCCAGGATCGCCGCGCGGCCGAGTTCGTGCGCCAGGCGCTGCTGCGCATCGGCCTGGACGCCGAGCTGGAAAGCCTGGACTTCGCCACCTACGTGACGCGCGTGTATACGGACAGGGCCTTCGATATCACGCTGGAGAACCTGACCAACACCTTCGATCCCACCATTGGCGTGCAGCGGGTGTTCTGGTCGCGTAATTTCAAGATCGGACTGCCCTTCTCCAACGCCTCGCACTACCAGAACCCCGAGGTAGACCGTCTGCTGGAGGCGGCCGCGGTGGAGCCGGACGAAGCGCGGCGCCGCCAGCTGTTCGTCGAGTTTCAGCGCGCGGTGCGCGATGACGCCGCGTCCATCGAGCTGGGCGCCAATCCTAACGTCACCATCGTAGGCCGCAAGGTGAAGGACTGGGACACGAGCGCCGAAGGCACGCGCGGCAATTTCGCCGACGTGTACTTCGCCGGATCTTGAGCCAGGGGCGCATGACATGAGCGTCTTTCGCCGCCATGGCCTGGCCCGCATCGCCGGCGTCCTGCGGCGCAACGCCTGGCAGGCCGTGCCCACGGTGATCGGCATCGTGGCGCTGAACTTCGTCCTGCTGGAGCTGGTGCCCGGCGACGCGGCGGACGTGATCGCCGCCGAATCCGGCAGCGCCACCGAGGAAGGCATGGCGCAGCTGCGGCGCCACTTCGGGCTGGACCTGCCGATGCTGGAACGGCTGTGGCGCTACCTGACCGGCATCGCGCAGTTCGACCTGGGCATGTCGCCGCGCCACAACACGCCGGTGGCGCAGCTGATCCTGGACCGGCTGGGCAACACGCTGCTGCTGATGGGCACGGCGCTGGGCATCGCCGTCTGCGCCGGCGTGCTGCTGGGCGTGCTGATGTCGGCGCGCGCCGGCAAGTGGCAGGACCGGCTGCTATCCGTCGTCGCCTTGCTGCTGTATTCCACGCCCTCGTTCTGGCTGGGACTGATGGCCATCGTGCTGTTCTCGGTCAAGCTGGGCTGGCTGCCCACCGGCGGCAGCTACACGATAGGCGCGGGCCTGACGGGCTGGGCCGCGTTCGTCGACGGCGCGCGCCATCTGGTCCTGCCGGCCCTGGCCACGTCCGGCTTTTTCATCGCGATCTTCGCGCGCCTGACGCGCGCGTCCATGCTGGAGGTCAGCCGCCAGGACTATGTGCGGACCGCCGAGTCCAAGGGCCTGGGGCCGGGCGCGGTCACGTTCCGGCATGTGCTGCGCAACGCGCTGATCCCGGTCACGACGGTGGCGGGCATGCACTTCGGCGCGCTGCTGGGCGGCGCGACCGTGATCGAGACCGTGTTCAGCTGGCCCGGCCTGGGAAGGCTGGCGCTGGAATCGGTGCTGGCGCGCGACTACGCCGTGCTGCTGGGCATCCTGTTCCTGTCCTCGCTGCTGGTGATCGTGGCCAACATGCTGGTGGACCTGCTGCAGGCCTGGCTCGACCCGCGCATCCGGCTGCGCTGACCCAATGACCCCGCACAGGAGGGCCGGCTGGCCATGACCTTGAAAGCCCTGTTGATTCCGACGCGCAAGCCCGCCCCGGCCCAGGCGGCCGATGCGGCCGGCCTGGCGGCGCGCGCATCGGCCTGGCGCGCTTTCCTGCGCAATCCCTCCGCCCTGGCTGGCGTGCTGCTGCTTATGGCCGTGGCCTTGTCGGCGGTGTTCGCCGGCGTGCTGTTCCCCGGCGATCCGCTGGACATGGTCGCGCAGCCGCTGCTCGGTCCCTGCCAGGATGCCGCTTTCTTCCTGGGCAGCGACTCGCTCGGCCGTGACGTGGCCGCCGGCCTGGCGCATGGCGCCCGCGTGTCGCTGGCCGTGGGCGCGGCCGCCGCTGGCATCAGCCTGGGCATCGGCGTGCTGGTCGGCGCGGCGGCCGGCTATTTCGGCGGCTGGCTGGACGATGTGCTGGTGCGCCTTACCGAGCTGGTGCAGACCATCCCGACCTTTTTGCTGGTCATCGTCATCGTGGCCATCGGCCAGCCGTCCGCGCGCATGATCGTGCTGGCCATCGGCGCGGCGTCCTGGCCCGTGATCGCGCGGCTGGTGCGCGCCGAGTTCCGCGCGCTGCGCGAGGCGGAGTTCGTGCAGGCCGCGCGCAGCCAGGGCTTCGGCGACGCCTGGATCATCTTCCGCGAGATCCTGCCCAATGCCCTGCCGCCGGTGGTGGTGACGAGTTCGGTGCTGGTGGCCACCGCGATCCTGATGGAGTCGGCGCTGTCCTTCCTGGGCATGGGCGATCCCAATGTGGTCAGCTGGGGCAGCATGATCGGCGAAGGACGCGAGCATCTGCGCACCGCCTGGTATCTGGCCGCCGCGCCCGGCGTCGCCATCATCCTGACCGTGCTGTCGCTCAATCTGGTGGGCGACGGCATCAACGACGCGTTCAATCCGCGCTTGAGAGGCCGCGCATGACCCCTGTACCCCATCTTCCGCCCGCGCTGCTGGACGTGCGCGGCCTGGACGTCCGGTTCCGTGGCCGCGACGGCGGCCATCACGCCGTCAAGCAGCTGGATTTCACGCTGGGCCAGGGCGAGACGCTGGCGCTGGTGGGCGAATCGGGTTGCGGCAAATCGACCACCGCGCTGGCCCTGCTGCGCCTGCTGGCGCCCGAGGCCAGCATCGCCGGGGAAGTCCGCTTTCGCGGGCAGGACCTGGTCCGCCTGCCGTTGCCGCAGCTGCGCGCGATCCGGGGCGGCGAGATCTCGATGATCTTCCAGGAGCCGATGACCTCGCTCAATCCGGTGCATACCGTGGGCGCGCAGATCGTCGAGTCGTTGCGCCTGCACCAGGGCCTGTCGCGCGAGGCCGCGCACCGGAGGGCGGTGGAGATGCTGGCGCTGGTGAAGATCCCGGAGCCGCAGCGCCGCATCGAGGACTATCCGCACAACCTGTCCGGCGGCCAGCGCCAGCGCGTCATGATCGCCATGGCCGTCGCTTGCCAGCCCCGGCTGCTGATCGCCGACGAGCCGACCACGGCGCTGGATGTCACCGTGCAGGCGCGCATCCTGGAGTTGCTGGACGAGCTGCGGCGCGAACTGTCCATGGGCCTCCTGCTCATCACGCACGACCTGGGCGTGGTGTCGCAATGGGCCGACCGGGTGCTGGTCATGCTGGACGGCGAGAAAGTCGAAGAGGCGTCCGCCGTGGAATTGCTGGCGCGGCCGCGCCATGCGTATACGCAGGGCCTGCTGGGCGCTTCGCTGCACGGGGGCAAGGCGCTGCACTACAGCAGCGCGCGCCTGCCCGAGGTCCGGCGCGCGCATGGCGGCGCGGCGGGACTGCAGGCGCAGGATTCCGTCCGGGTCCACACGCCCGCGCCGCGCGGCCCCACGCTGCTGTCGGTGCAGTCCCTGCGCACGACGTACCGCCGGCGCGAGGGGGACCTGCTGCATGCGGTGGACGACGTATCGTTCGATATCGCGCGCGGCGAGACCCTGGGGCTGGTGGGCGAGTCCGGCTGCGGCAAGTCCACGCTGTCGCGCACGCTGCTCAGGCTGACCGACCCGGCATCCGGCCGCATCGTGCTGGACGGCGCGGACCTGGCGTCCCTGCGGCCGCGCCAGGTTCGACCGTGGCGCAAGCGCATCCAGATGGTGTTCCAGGATTCGTATGCCTCGCTCAATCCCCGCCGCAGCGTGTACGACACGCTGGATGCGGCGCTGGCGCTGCATGGCGAACGCGACCGCCACGCCCGGCGCGCGCGCATCGCCGCCATGCTGGACCGGGTCGGGCTGCCGGCCTCGGCCGCCGGCCGCTACTCGCACGAGTTCTCCGGCGGACAGCGCCAGCGCATCGGCATCGCCCGCGCGCTGATCCTGCGCCCGGACCTGGTGGTGCTGGACGAGCCGGTGTCGGCGCTGGACGTGTCCATTCAGGCCCAGATCCTGAACCTGCTGGTGGACCTGAAGCAGGACTTCGGCCTGTCGTACCTGTTCATCTCGCACGACCTGTCGGTGGTGCGCTACCTGTCGGACCGCGTCATCGTCATGCACCAGGGCAGGATCGTGGAGGAAGGGCTGCCGGACGAGATTTGGCGCGCGCCGCGCCATCCCTACACCCAGGCGCTGATCGCCGCCGCGCCCAGGCCGGGCTTGCGGCGGGGCGTGCAGGAACCGCCGCCGCGCAGCGCGCGCGCGGCATGAAAAATACCCCCCACGCCGCGCGCACTACGTGCGCTTGCTGTCCCCCCGAGGGGGGCGCTTTTCATCTTGAGGCGGCCCGGCAATGAAAAATGGCGCCGCGAGGCGCCATTTTGCTTTGTCAGCCACGCCGGCGGCGCATTGCCTGCGCCGCCGCACGTCCGTTCAGAACACCCGTCCCTGCTCGAACTCGGTGGTCGTGCCGTTCAGGTGATAGTCGCCCAGCACGCGCGCCTTGTGGCTCAACGGGTTGTGGCTGAAGATCGTGCGCAGGTTGCGCCAGTGCCGGTCCAGTTGCAAGGCGGACGAGGTGGCCGACGCGCCGCCCGCCTCGAACAGCTGCTGGCCGGCGTGCAGCGCGAGCTTGCTGACGATGAGCTGCGTCTTGGCCGTGGCCAGCCCGCCCTGCAGCACGATGGCCTGGGCGTCGGGCGCGCGCCGCCGGATGGCTTGCGCGCCGCGTTCCAGCTCGCGGGCCGTGTCGCGCACCAGCGCGTCGATGGCATGGCTGTGCGCCGCGATATCGCCGATGGCCTGCTGGATGAAGGGATCGTCGCGGGCCGCGTCCGCGCTGCTGTGCAGGGCCGCGCGGCCCTTGCTGCGCACGTAGTCCCGGGTTTCCCGTACCAGCGCCCGCACGATGCCGGCGGCCGTCGCCACCAGCACCAGCTGGCGCCAGGCGGAAATGTGATGGCTGGGCAGTCCCAGCTCGCGCAGGGACACGCGCTGCAGTTCGGATTCCTCGACGCGGGCATCGTGCAGCAGCAGGCTGCCGCTGGCCGTCAGGCGCTGGCCGAAGCCGTCCCAGTCGTCCACGATCTCCAGGCCCGGGCGGTCCAGCGGCAGGATCACGGTGACGGGCTGGTCCTGCTCGTCGATGGCGGCGATGTAGGCGTAGTCGGCGTACAGGGTGCCGGTCGAGTAGTACTTGCGGCCGTTCAGGCGGTAGTGGCCGTCCTGGCGCGTCAGCCGCGTGGTGATGAGGCCGGGTTTGGGCGTGCCCTGTTCCGTCGAGGCGCCGCCGAACAGCTTGCCGGCCAGGATGCGGCCGAACTGCTGCCGCACGTGTTCGTCCGCCGGCAGCACGCGCCACAGCGCGGACACGTTGTAGTGCAGGCGCAGCGCGTGTGGCACGTTGGAGTCGGCGGCGGCCAGCGTGATGATGGCCTCGGCCACGTCCTCCAGCGTGCCGTCCGGCCCGCCATGCTCGGCCGGCACCAGCAGCGCGCCCAGGCCCGACGCGCGCACGGCGTCGAAGGCGTCGAAGGGCAGGCGCCGCTCGCGTTCGCGCGCCACGGCGCCGGCGAGCAGGGCCTCGGCCTGGCCCGGCAGGCTGGCGAGGATATCGTCGCGGCGCCAGGCGGGGCGGCCCGCCGTCCTGTCCCGCGCGCTGGCCGAGGGGCGGTCTGTCGTCGATGTCGCGGTCATGCTGTCATTCCTCCGTTGCGGCGCGTGTGGCCGGTGCGGCGTAAGGCACGCGGCCTTCCACCGGGTGTCCGGGATCGGTGAAGCCGGGCGTGGACGGATGGCCGGCGGCCACCAGGCTGTCCACCAGCGCCTCGTCCTCGGCGGTGAAGACGTAGTCGAGCGCGTTGGCGTAGGACTCCCATTGCTCGATGGTGCGCGGGCCGGCGATGGCGCTGGTCACCAGCCGGTTGTTGAGCACCCAGCCCAGCGCGAACTGCACGGGATCGATGCCCTTGGTGTCGAGGTAGTCGCGGATGCGGCGGGCGATGCGCAGCGATTCCGGTCGCCACTCCGTTTCCAGCAGCCGCCTGTCCTGGCGCGCCGCGCGCGTGCCTTCGGCCGGCGGCTGGTCGGGGTCGTACTTGGCCGTGAGCACGCCGCGCGCCAGCGGGCTGTAGGACACCACGCCCACGCCATAGGCCGCCGCGGCCGGAAGCTGCTCGGCCTCGGCGCTGCGGTTGACGAGGTTGTACAGCGGCTGGCTGGCCACGGGCCGGTCGATGCCCTCGGCGTCGGCCAGGTGCGCCGCTTCGGCGATGCGCCACCCACGGAAATTCGACACGCCGAAATAGCGCAGCTTGCCGGCGCGGACCAGGTCGCCGATGGCGCGCACGGCCTCGCCCAGCGGGGCGTTGAAGTCGGCGCGGTGGAAGTACAGGATGTCGAGGTAATCGGTGCCCAGCCGGCGCAGACTGCCTTCCACGGCCTGGATGATCCACTTGCGGGAGGTGCCCCGGTCGTTGGGGCCCTCGCCCAGCGGGTTGGCGAACTTGGTGGCCAGCACCCAGTCGTCGCGGTCGTGCCGGATGGCGCGGCCCACGACTTCCTCGGTGCGGCCCTTCTGGTAGACGTCGGCGGTGTCGATGAAGTTGACGCCCCGGGCCTTGGCCCGCGCGATGATCTCGTGGGAAGTGGGTTCGTCCGTGGGGCCGCCGAACATCATGGTGCCCAATGCCAGGCGGGATACTTTCAGGCCGCTGCGGCCCAGGTAGCGATAGCTCATGTTCTCAGGTCGGGAAGGATTTTGACGTGGTGTGCGCAACCCCTCGAGGCTAGGCAGCGAGGCCGCGCGCGTCAAAGACCGAGTGCTCATTAGCAATCTGCTCATTAGCAACCAACCCGGCGCATGTGGCCGTTGCCCCGCGAGCGTTGCCGCGCGAACGTTACCGCCGCAGCCGCTGCGGGAAATACAACAGCCGCGCATCCGCTTCTTGAGCAATGCCGCCATCGGGTCTTAGAATTGCGGCTTCCTCCTGGCGCTGCTGCTGGGGGTACCAGAGCCTTCCGGAACACGGAGGCATGTGTGTGCCTGCAAGGTAGCAGCGAAAGTGAAGAACATTTCCCGACTTCAATCCGCCCTGAAACGTCAGGGCATCCTGGTGGAACGCCGGCATGGCGCGTACCACCTCAGCAATCAACACGCGCAGGCATCCGTCCTGCTTCCCGAGGCCCTTCCGCTGGAAGAAAAGGCCGTGGACCAGCTATTGGCCTTCGCCTCGGTGCGCTCGCCCGACGCGCACCATGGCGTCTGCAAGGCCTGCGCCACGCCGGACTTCCATCCGGGCAGCGTGGCGCCGGTGGGCACCATCGTGGCCACGGACGCCGAATTCGTCATCCCCGCCGCCATCGGCACGGACATCAATTGCGGTATGCGCCTGCTGACCACCGGCCTGAAGCAGGCCGCCGTCGAGGCGCGCAAGCCGGAACTGCTGCGCGGGCTGACTCGCGTGCTGCTGGAGAACGGCCGCAACGTGCCGGTCCCCGGCCGCGCGTTCCGCGCCCTGTTCGATGACGGTCCGCAGGCCTTCATCGAGCGGCTGTCGTCCGAGGGCCTGTGGGCGCGCGCGGACCGCGATCAGCTGCAGGCCGAACTCGCGCAGTGCGTGAGCCTGGCCGATTTCGGCGGCGCGGCCCGCTACGCGCCGGAAGGCATGGTGGGCAGCCGCGAGACGATTCGCGATCCCGGCCTGGGCACGCCCGGCGGCGGCAATCACTTCGTCGAGTTGCAGGTCGTCGACGAGATCCTGGATCGGCACGCCGCCTACGCGGCGGGGCTGGTCAAAGGCGAGGTGGTCGTGATGATCCACACCGGCTCGCGCGACGTGGGCTTTCACGTCGGCAGCCGTTGGATGGACCGCGCGCGCGCCGCCTGGCCCAAGGGCCTGAAGCATCCGGACAGCAAGCTCTATGGGTTGGCCGGCGAACTGGCGGACGAGTACCTGACCGCCATGGGCACGGCGGCCCGATATGCCTGGGCCAACCGCATGGTGCTGGGCGAGATGGTCAGGCAGGAAATGGAGGCCGCTGTCGGCGGCCTGCGCGCCCGCCTGGTGGTCGACGTGCCGCACAACGTGGTGCTGCGCGAGCAGGGGCTGAACATCCATCGCAAGGGTGCGACGCCGGCGCGCGCGGGCGACCTGGCGCTGATTCCCGGCTCCATGGGCGACTTCAGCTTCGTGGCCAGCGGCCTGGGCAATGCCGACTGGCTCTGGTCGTGCAGCCACGGCGCGGGCCGCAGCGTGCGGCGGCAGGCCGTGCGCCGCATGAAGCAGGAATCCGCGTCGGGCACCTGGCAGTGCGTGACCCTGCGCGAAGAGCGCAGGATCGAGGAGGCGCCGCAGGCCTACAAGCCGATCGGCCCCGTGCTGGAAGCGCAGGAGCAGGCGGGACTGATCCGATCCGTCGCGCGGCTGCGGCCGTGGGTGACGTTCAAGGCATGAGACAGGACGAAGGCGCGGCGGCCTACAGCGGCCGCTTGCGCGTCGGTATCTCTTCCACGTCGCTGCACACCGCCAGCACCTCGGCGGGCTGCTTGCTCAAGGTCAGGTACACGTGGCCGATGCCGCTGTCGAAGTAGGCCGATTCGAGCTTGCCCAGCACCACGCTGTCGCCGTTCTCGAACTGGATGCGGACCTTGCCGGCCAGCACCAGCACGAATTCCTGGCCAGGGTGGCGGATGTAGTCGTCGAATTCCACCACTTCGCGGGAAGTGATGGTGGCCCAGATCGGGATCATCTTCTTGCCCGGATACTCGCCCATGAGCAGGCGGTGGTGGTAGTTGGGCGTGATGTAGTCGCGCGCCTCGATCAGGCTGTTCTTCACATAGGTGGGCGCGACCTGCGTGGGCGAGGCGTCGCCGGGCATGAACAGGCGCGTCATGTCGATGCGCAGCGCGCGCGCCAGGGCGGCGAACTTCTCGTAGCTGAGCGCGATCTGGCCGAGTTCGGCCTTGGACAGCGTGGACACCGCGATGCCCGAGGCGCGCGACAGCGCCTGCAGGGTCATCTTCTGGGCCTTGCGCTCGGCGCGCAGGCGGGCGCCCATTTCTTCCTTGCCTACGATGGCGGGGGGAGCGGGTTTGGCAGCTGCCATGGGCGGTTGGGCGTATCAGGTTCTTGGGGCGGCCGGGCCCGCAGGCCCTGCCGCGTGTAAGCGGATTGTAGCGTCGCGGGGTCCGGTCTCCGGGGCCCGCCGCCCGTAGAGAGGGCGGCGGCCTTCGTCTACGCCTCGGGGCCCCGGCCCAGCACGCGGCCCGGATGCCGGCCGGTGAAGGCATGCTCGCGCCAGACCGGCGCGCCGTTGACGTACACCGAATGGATGCCGGCGGCGCGTTCGGTGGGGCGCTCGAACGAGGCGGCGTCGGCGATGCGGGCCGGATCGAACACCGTCAGATCGGCGTAGCAGCCGGGCTGGACCTGGCCGCGTCCGGCCAGGCCGAACTTGGCGGCGGTCAGGCCGGTCATTTTCCAGACGGCGGTCTCCAGCGGGAACAGGCCCAGGTCGCGGGAATAATGGCCGAGCACGCGCGGGAAGGTGCCCCACAGGCGCGGATGCGGCCGCTCGTCATGCGGCAGGCCGTCGGAGCCAATCATGGTGGGCGGGAAGGACAGGATGCGCTGCACGTCGCCCTCGTCCATCATGAAATAGATGGCGCCGGCGGGCTGCAGTTCGTCGACCACGTCGTACTTGGACTTGCCGCGCTCGGCCGCCACCTCGTCCAGCTCGCGCCCGGTCAGTTCGGGGCAGGGCTTGCACCAGGTGATGATCACGCGGCCAGCCAGCAGCACGCGGTCTTTCTTGAGCATGGTTGAGCCGGCCACGTAGGGATAGGCGTCCAGCGACACGTCCTGCGCGGCCATGGCGCGCTCGATCAGCGCCAGCGTTTCCGTGGAGCGGCCGAAGTTGGGCTGGCCGGCCAGCTTGTGGTGCGAGATCACCACGGGCACGTCCAGCTCGCGGCCGATGCGGAAGGTCTCTTCCAGCGCCGGCACGATGTGCTCGCCCTCGTCGCGCATATGGGTGGCGTAGATGCCGCCGTGCGTGGCCAGCGGCCGGCAGACCTCGATGATCTCCTCGGTGGTGGCATGGGCGGCGGGCGGGTAGAAGGTGCCGGTGGAGACGCCGATGGCGCCGCTGGCCATCGCTTCCTCGGCCAGCGCGCGCATGGCGTCGATCTCGGCCGGCGTGGCCGGGCGATGCAGGTCCGGCATGACGGCGGCGCGCAGCGTCGAGTGGCCGACCATGCAGGCTGCATTGACGGCGGCGGGCGTGGCGCGCAGCGCGTCCAGGTAGTCGGCGAAGCGGGTGAACTTGTACGAGCCGCCCTCGTCCAGCAGGTCCAGCGGCGCCGGCGGCGCGGGATGCGCGAGCGGCGCCAGGCTGATGCCGCAGTTGCCGGTGACCACGGTGGTGACGCCCTGCGAGATCTTGGGCGTCATGTCGCGCCGGCGCAGCAGGTAGTTGTCGTCGTGCGTGTGCGAGTCGATGAAGCCGGGCGCGACCACCAGGCCGGACACGTCGATGCGTTCGCGCGCGGCCGCGCCGCTCAGGTCGCCCACGGCGGCCACGCGGTCGCCGCGCACGCCCACGTCGGCCTTGACGCCGGGCGTGTTGCTGCCGTCGATGACGGTGCCGCCGGCGAGGATGTAGTCATAGGGGTGGGTATCTGGCATGGCGGGCTCCGGCGGAATTGGCGATAGGTGATGCGGATGCGGGTTCAGACGAAATGACAGGCCACCTGCTGGCCCGGCGCGATCTCGCGCTGCGCCGGCGCTTCCTCGGCGCAGCGCGGCGCGGCCTGCGGGCAGCGGGTGCGGAAGGCGCAGCCGGACGGCGGCGACAGCGGGCTGGGGATCTCGCCCTTGAGCACCTGCGCGGGCCGGCGTTCGCCCTGGCGCGCCGACGGCACCGAGGCCATCAGCGCGCGCGTGTACGGATGCGCCGGCCGGCTGAAGACGGCGTCGCGCGGACCGGTCTCGACGATCCTGCCCAGGTACATGACGGCGACGTGATGGCTGATGTGCCGCACCACGCTCAGGTCGTGCGAGATGAAGACATAGGTCAGGCCCAGGTCGCGCTGCAGGTCCATCAGCAGGTTGATGACCTGCGCCTGCACCGACACGTCCAGCGCCGACACCGGCTCGTCGCAGACGATCAGCGCCGGTTCCAGCGCCAGCGCGCGCGCGATCACGATGCGCTGGCGCTGGCCGCCGGAGAACTCGTGCGGATAGCGCTCGGCGGCGTCGGGCCGCAGGCTGACGCGGGCCAGCAGCTCGGCCACGCGTTCGCGGATGGCGGCGCGGCCGTGGCCGAAATTGCGCAGCGGTTCGCCGATGATGTCGCGCACGCGCATGCGCGGGTTCATCGACGAGAACGGATCCTGGAAGATGAACTGCATGCGCCGGCGCATGGCGCGCAGCTGCTCGCCGTTCATCGCGGCCAGGTCCTGGCCTTCGAGCAGGATGCGGCCCTCGGTCGGATCAGTCAGCCGGATCAGGCACTTGCCGGTGGTGGACTTGCCGCAGCCGGATTCACCGACCAGGCTCAAGGTCTGGCCGCGCGGCACCGACAGCGAGACGCCATCGACCGCGCGCAGGACGCGTCCGCCGTCGACCGGGTAGTGTTTTTTCAGGCCGCTGACGTCCAGCATGGGCGAGGCGGCGGAAATCGGAGTGTCCATGTCAGTGTTCCTTGACGCTACGCGCCATGCCCGATGCTGGCACCGGTGCGACTTCGCGGGGCCGCGCGGAGCCGGCTTCGCCGGTCCGCGGCGGCGCCCCCTTGAGGGGGAAGCGCGCAGCGCTTCGGGGGTGGGCTTCCGCCCTTGCCCAGCACCAGCTGCGGTGACGCTCGGCGGCGTCGACGGCCGGCGGAATTTCCTCGGTACAGCGCGGCATCGCCTGCGGGCAGCGCGCGGCGAAGGCGCAGCCGCGCGACTCGGGCGTGATCACCGGCACGATGCCGGGCAGCTCGGCCAGCCGGACGTCGTGCCCCTGGCCGTCGGCGAAGGCCGGCAGCGAGCGGATCAGGGCCTGCGTGTAGGGATGCTGCGGACGGTCCAGCACGTCGTCCACGCTGCCTTCCTCGACCTTGCGGCCGGCGTACATCACGATGACGCGCTGGCACATCTGCGCCACCACGCCCAGGTCGTGCGTGATCAGCACGATGGCCGTGCCCAGCCGCGCCTGGATGTCGCGCAGCAGGTGCAGGATCTGGGCCTGGATGGTCACGTCCAGCGCCGTGGTGGGCTCGTCGGCGATCAGCACCTTGGGCTGGCAGGCCAGCGCCATCGCGATCATGGCGCGCTGGCGCATGCCGCCGGACAGCTGGTACGGGTATTCATGCACGCGGCGGGCCGGATCGGAGATCTGCACCAGGTCCAGCAGCCGCTCGGCCTGCGCCAGCGCCTCGCGCCGCGACAGGCCCTGGTGCAGCGTCAGCGATTCGGCGATCTGGCGGCCGATGGTGAGTACGGGGTTGAGCGAGGTCATCGGCTCCTGGAAGATCATCGACAGCTGGTTGCCGCGGATGGCGCGCATGGCCTTCTCGGGCAGCGCCAGCAGATCCTGGCCCGCGAATTCGATGGCGCCGCCGGCGACGCGGCCGGGCGCGCGCAGCAGCCGCATGATGGACAGCGAGGTGACGCTCTTGCCGCAGCCGGATTCGCCGACCAGGCCCAGCGTCTCGCCGGGCAGCAGATCGAACGACAGGCCGTTGACGGCCACCGTGGTGGTCTCGTCGCCATCGAAACAGGTGGTCAGGTCGCGCACGCGCAACACGGGTTCGGTTCGCATGGGCGCTCCTAGAGTTTCTTGGCCAGGCGCGGATCCAGCATGTCGCGCAGCCCGTCGCCCACCAGGTTGACGGCCAGCACGGTCACGCCCAGGAACAGGCCGGGGTAGAGGATGATGTGGAACGCCACCGCCACGAAGTTGCGGCCCTCGGCCATGATGTTGCCCCAGCTGGGCGTGTGCGGCGGAATGCCCACGCCCAGGAAGCTCAGCACCGCCTCGGTCAGGATGGCCGAGGCCGCGATGAAGGTGGCCTGCACCATCAGCGGCGCGAACAGGTTGGGCAGGATGTGGCGCAGCAGGATGGCCGGCACGCGCGTGCCGGACGCCACCGCCGCCTCGATGTAGGGCTGCTCGCGGATGGTCAGCACCAGCGCGCGCACCAGCCGCACCACGCGCGGGATTTCCGGGATCACGATGGCGATGACGACGGTGCCCAGGCCGCCCTTGAGCGTGGCCATCAGCGCGATCGCCAGCAGCACGCCGGGGATGGCCATCAGCCCGTCCATGACGCGCATGATCAGCGCGTCGACGCGGCGGAAGTAGCCGGCCAGCATGCCCAGCGCCACGCCGATCACGGTGGACGCCAGCGCCACCGCCGCGCCGACCAGCAGCGAGACCCGCGCGCCCCAGATGGTGCGCGAGTACACATCGCGGCCCAGCGCGTCGGTGCCGAACAGGTGCTCGGCCGAGGGCGGTTTCATGCGCGCCAGCGGGTCGATGTCCTGCGGATCGATGGTGGCCAGCCAGGGCGCGGCCAGCGCCGCCAGCGCCAGCAGGATCAGGATGGCGCAGCCCAGGTACAGCGTCGGATGGCGCCGCAGCGAACGCAGCGCGCGGCGGCCGGCGGGCTTGCGCGCCGGCAGCGGAATTGAGGTCGTGGTCATGGCGGCCCCGTTCAGTAGCGGATGCGCGGATCGAAGAGCCGGTAGCTCAGGTCGACCAGCAGATTGATGAACACATAGATGCCAGAGGCCACCAGCAGCACGCCCTGGATCACCGGATAGTCGTGGCGCAGCACGGCGTCCACGGTCAGGCGGCCCAGGCCGGGAATGGCGAAAACGGTCTCGGTCACGACCACGCCGCCGATCAGCAGCGCCACGCCCACGCCGATGGTGGTGACGATGGGATTGGCCGCGTTCTTGAGCGCGTGCCATACCACCGGGCCGGCCGCCAGGCCCTTGGCGCGGGCGGTGCGGATGTAGTCCTCGGACAGCGCCTCGAGCATGGTGGCGCGGGTCATGCGCGTGAGCAGCGCCATGTAGACCAGGCCCAGCGACAGACAGGGCAGCACCAGGTGGCGCAGGTACTGGACCAGGCCCTGCTCGGGCGGCTTGTAGCCCTGCACCGGCAGCCAGCCCAACTTTATCGAAAAGCCATACACCAGGCTGTAGCCGATCAGGAACACCGGCACCGAGAAGGCGCAGACCGAGCCCACCATCACCAGCCGGTCCAGCCAGCGGCCGGCATGCCAGGCCGCCAGCACGCCCAGCGGGATCGCCAGCAGCACCGCGAACAGCATGGTGAAGGCGGCGATCGAGAAGGTCGGCCCCAGGCGCTGCCCGATCAGCTGTGACACCGGCATCTGCGTGGCGATCGAGGTGCCCAGATCGCCGGTGGCGATATTGCCGACCCAGATGCCGAACTGCTGCAGCAGCGGCTTGTCCAGGCCCAGGTTCTGGCGGATCTTCTCTACGTCCTCGGCGGTGGCGTTGTCGCCCGCGATGACCGCCGCCGGATCGCCGTCCGACAGGTGGATGAGCATAAAGACCACGACCGCCACCACCGCCATGACCGGAATAACCGCCGCGATGCGGCGCAGGATGTATTTCATGCTGCGTTCCCCCCGGAACCTGGGCCGGGCGCCGTGGCGCCCGGCGCCCGCCTTACGGCTTCTCGATGTTCCACGTGACCGGGACGCCGGCCTTGATCAGCTCGGTGCCCTTCAGGCCGCGCGTGGCGTACACGGGCTTGAACTCGCCCCACATCACGTAGGGCACGGTCTGGTAGGCGCGTTCCTGGATGCGGGCCGCCAGCTCCTTGCGCTTGCCCGCGTCGGTCTCGCGGATCCAGGCGGTGCGCAGTTCGTCCAGCTCCTTGTTGCAGGGCCAGCCCGGCAGGCTGTTGCCGCAGGCGGCCGACAGCCAGGGGTTGGTGACCGGCGTGCTGGCGTCGTAGTAGCCGCCCCAGGTCAGGAACAGGTTCCAGCCGCCCTGCGCGGGCGGATCCTTCTTCAGCCGGCGCGCGGCCAGCGAGGCCCAGTCCATGGATTGCAGGTCGACGTTGACGCCGGCCTTCTTCAGGTTCTGCGACAGCACCATCACGGCGGGCGCGCTCAGGTGGTCGGTGGGGTACAGCAGCACCACCTTCTCGCCCTTGTAGCCGGCTTCCTGCAGCAGCTGCCTGGCGCGCGCCGGGTCCGGTTTGGCGTAGGGCGCGGCGCCGGCGTCGGTGGCCAGGGGCGAACCGCAGATGTACAGCGTGGCGCAGTAGTCGACGCGGTACTTGTCGGGGTAGCCCATGGCGGCCAGCATCTGCTTCTGGTTCACCAGGTAGTACAGCGCCTGGCGCGCGCGGGCGTCGTTGAAGGGCGGATGCAGCGCGTTCAGCACCACCATGCCCTGCGAGGCCACCGAGGTGTCCAGCTTGATGTCGGGATTGCTTTCCAGCACCGGCAGGAAGTCGGGCGTGACCTGCTCGATCATGTCCACCTCGCCGTTCATCAGCGCGGCGGTGGCGGTGTTGCCGTCGGGAATGTAGACCCATTCGACGCGGTCCACCTTGACGATCTTGCCGCCAGCCAGGCCGTCCGCCGGCTCGGCGCGCGGCACGTAGGCCGGGTTCTTCACGTACACGACCTTGTTTCCGGGCACCCATTCATCGCGTTTGAACAGGAACGGGCCGGAGCCCACCATTTCCGTGATCTGCGTACTCGGGTCCGTGGCGGCGATGCGCTTGGGCATGATGAAGGGCGGCAGGCCGGACGGTTTGGACAAGGCCTCCAGCACCAGGCCAAAGGGTTCCTTGAGCGTCAGCGTGAAGGTCTCCGGACCGGTGGCGGCCAGCTCGGCGCCGGCCGCGAACATGGCCTGGCCCAGCGTGTCCTTCTTGCCCCAGCGCTGGATCGAGGCCACACAGTCCTCGGCCGTGACCGGCGCGCCGTCGCTGAACTTCAGGCCCGGGCGCAGCGTGAAGCTCCAGCGCTTGCCGTCTTCCGAGGCCTGCCAGCTGTCCACCATCTGCGGCTTGACCTGGCCCTTGCTGTCCTGCGCGAACAGCATGTCGAACACCATGTAGCCGTGGTTGCGCGTGATGTAGGCGGTGTTGAAGAGCGGGTCCAGCGTCTTCAGGTCGGCGTGCGGCACCAGCCGCAGGGTCTTGTCCTGGGCGTGCGCGCCGGTGACGGCGCCCAGCGCCAGCAGCGCCGCCGTGGCCAGCAGGCTGAAACGTTTGATCATGGTCATCCCCTAGTATTGTGTGTCGTGGTCTTGCTTGCGGCGCGGTCTCTGCGGACCGCGCCGTCATGTCATGTCAGGCCGTCAGCGGCCATTTCGGCCGCCGCACCTTGCGGTAGGGCAGACTGTTGTAGTCCTGCGTGATGGCGCCGGGCGTCGCGACGTAGATGACGTGCTTGGCCACCTGCGAGTACGAGGCGTAGAAGTGCTGCGAGGACTTGACCACGATGAGCTTCATCGCGGCCAGGTCGATGCCGAACTGCGTGAACATGTCCGTGCCCATGGCCTGGGTGCGCAGCGAGGTCAGCGCCAGCACCACGCCGCCCGTGCGCAGGATGGCCACGTCGCCCAGCAGCGCCGGCGTGTTGGACAGCCCCGTCATGACGGCCTCGCGCTTGAGCGCCAGCACCGTGCAGCGCAGGTCCAGCGGCTGGCCCGACACGGGCGCGACCTTGCCGCCCACGCGCAGCTGCACCTCGGCGCCCTCGCCCGCCTCGAAACAGAGCTGCACGGAGACCGGATCCCAGAACGGACCCATCGCCACGTCTTCGATGCCGCGCGCCAGCACGCGTTCCAGGATGAACGTGGCGTCGCTGGGCGCGCCGCCGCCGGCGTTGTCCGCCGAATCGGCCAGCACCACCGGGAAGGCGCCGTGCGCCAGGGCCTGGTCCAGCGCCTCGTCGGTGGGCGGATAGGCCGGCGACAGCTGTTCGCGAAAACCGATGATCTCCTGGCCCAGCTCGCGCGCCAGCGCCTCGGCCCGCCCCGGATCGCCATCGGTATAGACCAGCACCTTGGCGCCCATGTCGGCGGTGTCGCCCCAGGGGAAGCCATGGGCGATCGAGATCGACAGCACGCCGTTCTTGCCTTCCATCGCCATCAGCTTGTCGACGAAGCCGCGCATCGGTTCGCGGCTGGTGTGCATGACCGAGATGAGCTGGCAATCGAACACGCCGCGCGTCGGCCGGATGCGACCCTCGGCCTTGGCCACGCACAGGTCGACCAGCTCATAGGCGCGGTCCAGGATGTCGGTATGGGGGTATTCCTTGTAGCAGACGATGAGGTCGGCGGATTCCATCATGGTCGCGGTCAGATGGCAGTGCGGATCCAGTTCCGCGCCGATCACCGTGTCCGGGCCGACGATCTCGCGCGCGCGGCGCAGCAGGTCGCCCTCGCAATCGTCGTAGCCGTCGGCCACCATCGCGCCGTGCAGGCCGAACAGCGCCACGTCCACGGGGCCGGCGTTGCGCAGGTCCTGCAGCAGCTCGTCGCGCAGCGTTTCATAGGCGTGGCGAGTGGTGATGCCGGCCGGCATGGCGGCGGCGGTCAGGCCTTCGACCAGCGTCCAGTCCTTGCCCTTGGCGCGCTGCCGCGCCGCCCACAGCGGACCGGCATACATCTGCATGCGGTCCGGATGCTGGCCGGCCGGGTAATAGCCGCGCGCGCGGTAGGCGCCCAGGCCGGTGGGGATGGGGGAAAAGGTATTGGTTTCGGTTGCCAGGGAACCGGAAAAGATCTTCATGCTGCCACTCCATGTCGAGCGTTTGCAGGGTGCGCGAGGCCGGCGCGCGTGGGATTGCTTGCGGGGAAATCAGGTCCGGTCGCCGACCCAGGCCTGCACTTCGATCTCCACGTCCACTTCCAGCGCCAGCCGTGCCTCCACCGTGGAGCGCGTCGGGAAGTCGGCCGGGAAATGCTCTCGGTAGGCTTCGTTGAAATCGGCGAATTGCGCCAGGTCGGCCAGCCAGACGGTCACGCGCACCACGTCGGCCAGGCTGGCATTGGCCAGCGCCAGCGTGTCCTTGATGCGGGCGATGGCCGCGTGGGTCTGTTCGCGGATGTCGCCGCGCACGACCTTGCCGTCGGCATCCATCGGGATCTGGCCAGACAGGAACAGGAAGCCGCCGGCGCGGGTGGCGCGCGAGAACGGCAGCGGCAGGGTGCTGGGATAACGGGTGATGGCGGTCATGGGGACTTCCGGAAAACGGGTGGAATGAAAGAGGATCAGCGCAGGCGGCCCGGGCGCATGGCCCGGGCGTCGACGCCATGCGCGCGCAGCGCGTCGGGCACTGGCTGGCGCTCGACCAGCGCGGCCGCCAGTTCCGAGGCCGCGGCGGCGGTCTGGATGCCGTAGCCGCCCTGCGCCGCCAGCCAGAAGAAGGCCGGCGCGGCCTCGTCCCAGCCAACCACGAAGTCGCCGTCGCGCACGAAGGAGCGCAGGCCGGCCCAGGTGTGCTTGGGGCGCCGTATCGTCAGCGAGGTAGCTTCCTCGATGCGGTAGATGCCGGTGGCCACGTCCAGTTCCTCCGGCGCCACGTCGTGCGCCTCGACCGGATCCGCGTTGGCCGGCGAGCCCAGCAGCTGACCGGCGTCGGGCTTGAAGTAATAGCTTTCGTCGACGCCCACCACCGCCGGCCAGGCGGAGAAATCCACGTCGGGCGGACCGTTGAAGGTGAAGGCGGTGCGGCGGCAGGGCTGCAGGCCGACCGGCGCGGCGGCGCACAGCGCGGCCACGTGATCGGCCCAGGCGCCGGCCGCGTTGATGATGGCGCGCGCGCGCAGCGTGGCGCCGTCGGCCAGCGTCAGCGTCCAGACGCCGTCGGCATGGCTGGCCGCGCGCAGCTCGGCATTGGCGCGCAGGGTGGCGCCGCGCGCCCGCATGCCGCGCAGGAAGCCCTGGTGCAGGCCGTGCACGTCGATGTCGCGCGCGTCCGGCTCCTCCAGCGCGCCGCACAGCTGCTCGGCGCGCAGGCAGGGCACGCGCGCGGCGGCGGCCTGCGGTTCGATCAGGCGGACGTTGTCGGAATGCCGGCGGAATTCGTCATAGGTCTGTTGCAGCAGGTCGCGCTGTTCGGCGGTGGCCACGTACAGCACGCCGCGCGGGTGCAGCAGCGGATGTTCGGTGAAGCCCTCGGGCGGATTCTCGTAGAACGCGCGGCTGGCGCGGGTCAGCGCCTGGATCTGCGGCGTGCCATAGGTTTCCATGAACATGGCCGCCGAGCGGCCGGTCGAGTGGTAGCCGGGCTGCGCCTCGCGCTCCAGCACGATCACGCTGGCATGCGCGCTCAGGCGATAGGCCACGGAAGCGCCGGCGATGCCGGCGCCGATCACTGCATAGTCCGAAATGAGGTCTGGGTTCATCGCTGCGTCGAAGAGAATTCTATTATTTGATAATTCTCGAATACGATAATTAGATGGTGGCACGGAGGTAATAGGGGGTTGTACGGATGGCGCGGCCGTGCCTTCGCCGCCCCGCCAACCGCCCGGGCGCGCGCGGTGCTATCGTTCGCCCGTCTTTCCGCAACGCCGCGCCGCTTCATGTCCGACCATCCCGCCGCTTCCGCCCCGCCGTCCTCCATTCCCGACAGCGAGTCGCGACCCTTCGTGCGCGACGTGGGCGACCGGCGCTCGCTGCATTTTTCCGAGCAGGTCATCCAGAGCAGCATGTCGCTGCTGAACCCGGACGCGCTGGAGCTGGAGTACACGCGCATGATGATGGGCTTCTTGCTGTTCAACCCGGAGCCCGACCGCATCGTGATGGTGGGCCTGGGCGGCGGCTCGCTGGCGAAGTTCTGCCATCGGCACCTGCCGCGTTCGCAGGTCGAGGCGCTGGAGATCAATCCGGCGGTCATTGCGCTGCGCGGCGATTTCATGGTGCCGCCGGACGACGAACGTTTCCGCGTCATCGCCTGCGACGCGGCCGAATTCCTGGGCGGCGCGTCGGACCACGCCGACGTGATCCTGCTCGACGGCTTCGGCGACCAGGGCATGCCCGACGCGCTGTGCTCGGAGGCGTTCTATGCCGATTGCCTGCGCGCCTTGCGCGACGACGGCCTGCTGGTGATCAACTTCCACGTCAATCATCCGCTCTACCATGAGTACCTGGCCCGCGTGCGCGAGTCCTTCGGCGCGGCGATGTTCGAGGTGGTGGACGACGACATGACCAACAGCATCGTGTTCGCCTGCAAGGGCGATCTGCTGGACGATCCGGCGTCGGCGCGGCTGCGTCGGCCCGAGGCGCTGTCCAAGGATGCATGGCGTCAGTTGATGCCGACCTTGCGCGTCATCGGCGCGACGCTGACGCTGCGCTAGACGAGCCCACCGTCGGCCGGCGCGGGAAGTTGGGCCGACGGCGCGTCTGCGGCTTGCCGTGGCCGCGACCCGGCCGGTCGCGATTTCGGACTATTCCCATTTCCGCATTCCCTGGCGGTCGCTAGAGTGGCCGCCAGCGGTTGCGCGTTTCCGCGTGGCGCGAACCGGCAAGGGCTTGATTCCTGAAAAATGACGCCAAAGGGTCCGTCACTTCAAATTATTTAAGTTGTTAAAAGTTGTATATATTGCGGCTTCGATAAATGTCACGCAAGCGGCCCGGTTAGAGGCCTAGGGAAATTCTCAGGAGAAGCTTGATGTTCGGTACGGTAGTGAAAGCAGGAACGCTGGCCCTGGTGTCGGTGTTGATGGCGGGTTGCGCAACGGAGCGGTCGAAGTCCGTCGCCGTGCCCGCGACGGTGGCGGCAAGCACGCCTTACCAGGGCCCGCGCAGCCCGATTTCCGTGGGCAAGTTCGACAACCGCACGGACTTCCTGCGCGGCGTGTTCTCCGACGGCGTGGATCGCCTCGGCGGCCAGGCCAAGACCATCCTGACCAGCCATCTGCAGCGCACCGGCCGCTTCCAGGTCATGGATCGCCAGAACCTGTCCGAGATCGCCCAGGAAGCCGCTTTCAACAAGCAGGCCAACAAGATCAAGGGCGCGCGTTACGTCGTCACCGGCGACGTCACGGCCTTCGGCCGCAAGGTGACCGGCGACCAGCAGCTGTTCGGCATCCTGGGGCGCGGCAAGGAGCAGGTGGCCTACGCCAAGGTCGATCTCAACGTCGTCGACGTGACCAGCTCCGAAGTCGTCTATTCCGCATCGGGCGCGGGCGAGTACAGCTTGTCCAACCGTGAAGTGATCGGCTTCGGCGGCTCGGCCGGCTACGACTCCACGCTCAACGGCAAGGTGCTGGACCTGGCCATCCGCGAAGCGGTGGATCGCCTGGTCGACGGCATCACGCAAGGCGCCTGGGCGCCCACCGCCAACTAAAAGGGGAATCCATCATGATGAAGACGATGGCGCAGCCGCGCCGGACGGCGTTCGCCCGTACGGGTCGCGCGCTGGCGATCACGGCATTGGCCGGCCTGCTGGGCGCTTGCGCGCAGCAGCCCAAGAGCCTGTACACCTGGGAAGGCTATCAACCCACCGTGTACGCCTACCTGAAGGAAGACGGCAACGATTACGCCGTGCAAGCGCAGACGCTGGAAAAGAGCGTCGAGAAGGCGCGCGCCACCAACCGCGAACTGCCTCCCGGCTTTCGCGCGCACCTGGGCATGCTGTACCTGAAGATGGGCGACGGCGAAAAGGGCGTCGAGCAGCTGCAGGGCGAAAAGCAGGCCTTTCCCGAATCCACGCCGTTCATGGACTTCCTGATGCGCAACGCGGGCAAGTCCGCCGCCGCGCCGCAAGCGCAGGCCGCAACGCCTGCCGCCGAATCCGTCGCCAGGAACGAGCCGGGCGCCAAGTCCGAACCCGCCGCCCAGACCGAGCCGGCCGCGCCGAAGAAGAAGGGGAACTGATCATGATGAAATCACTGCGCCTGGCCATGCTGGCCATCGTCGCCCTGCTCGCCGGTTGCGCCGGCCCGCAGCGCAACGTGGACTACACCGCGTTCCGTGAAAGCAAGCCGGCTTCCATCCTGGTGCTGCCGCCGCTGAACACGTCCGTCGACGTGGCCGCGTCCGCCGCCGTGCTGTCGCAAGCCACGCTGCCGCTGGCCGAGTCCGGCTACTACGTGGTGCCGGTTGCCGTCATGGAAGAGACCTTCCGCCAGAACGGCCTGACCACGCCGGATGACATCCACGCCGTGCCCGCCGCGCGCCTGCGCGAGATCTTCGGGGCCGACGCCGCCTTGTACATGACCGTCAAGGAATACGGCGCGAGCTACAAGGTGGTGTCGAGCGACGTCACCGTGTCCATCGACGCGACGCTGCTGGACCTGCGCAGCGGCGCCAAGCTGTGGGACGGCCACCAGACCCTGAGGCAAGGCAGCAGCAGCAACAGCGGCGGCCTGATCGGCATGCTGGTGCAGGCGGTGGTGGATCAGGTGGTCAACTCGTTGTCGGACCGCAGCTATGGCGTGGCCGGCATGACCAGCAACGCCCTGCTCAGCGCCGGCACGCAAGGCGGCATCCTGTATGGTCCGCGTTCGCCGCGCTACGCCGGGCAGTAGGCCCTTCGCCAGCGGTCGCGTGCCGCTGGCGTTTGCGGGACAGCACACCAGGCCCCGTTCGCCGTCTTGAATCGGCGCGCGGGGTTTTCTTTTGCCGGCTCGCCGCCATGCGTGGCGAATCCGGCGGTTGCCGGTGTGGTGGCTCAAGCCTGTCCGGCCGTCGCGGATGCCCGCGCGCGCCGCAGACGCGGCTTCCATTCGCTGACGATCACGCCCAGCACTACCAGCGCGCCGCCGACCAGCGCCAGCGGCGCCAGCCGCTCGCCGGCGATGCGGCCGAAGATGCCGGCCCATACCGGCTCGCCGGCATAGATCAGCGTGGCGCGCGCGGGATCGACCGTGCGCTGCGCCCAGTTCATGGTCAGCTGGATCAGCGCGCTGGCGCAGCCCAGCGCCACGGCCAGGCCGGTGAGCGTCCAGGAGAACGGCGGGATCTCGGTCTCGCCGGCCAGCGGCATCAGCGCGAAGGCCGCGATCGACGCGGCCGCCAGTTGCAGCACGGTGACGCGGCGCAGGTCCACGCTGCGCGCGTAATGGCTGATGAGCAGGATCTCGGCGGCGATGGCCACCGCGCCGGCGATGGTGATGAGCTGGCCGTAGCTGAACGAGATCGAGGCGGGGTTGTTGCCGGTCAGCAGCATCAGGCCCATGCAGGCCAGCGCCACGCCGACCCAGGTCATGGCGCGCGGCGCGCGCCGCAGCACCAGCCATTGCAGCAGCGGCACCGCCGGCACGTACAGGGCGGTGAGGAAGGCCGATTCGCTGCTGGTGATGTGCTGCAGGCCGATGGTCTGGCCGCCGTAGCCGGCCACGATGGCCAGGCCGACCGCGCCGCCGGCCCGGACTTCGCGCCAGGTGATGCCGCGCAGCGAACGCAGCGACACCAGTCCCACGGCCAGGGCCGCGGCGGCGAAGCGGCAGCCGACGAAGAACATGGGCGTGCCCGCGGTGAGCGCGTGCTGCACGGCCAGGAAGGTGCCGCCCCAGACCACGGTGATCAGGACGAGCGCGGCTTCGGGCGCCCTGCGCGCAAGCAGGGAGGGAGACGGGGGCGTGGGGGTGTTGTGCATGATATTGCACAATATCGGATGTGGTATTTTTGCGCAATATATTGCTCATGCGTTTGCGCAAGGAGAATCGCCATGCCGTCGAACCAGGTGCTCGAACACGTGGCCGCCAATCTCAGGCGCCTGCGCGATGGGCAAGGCCTGAGCCAGCAGGCGCTGGCCGATGCGGCGGGCGTGAGCCGCCGCACCATCGCCGGCCTGGAGGCCGGCGACGCCAACATCAGCCTGGCCAAGCTCAGCCTCATCGCCACGGCGCTGGGCGCCAACTTCACCGCCCTGGTCAGCCCGGCCGGCCGCGCGCCCGATCAGGCGCCCGACGTGCTGACCTGGCGCGGCCAGCTTGCCGGCAGCCAGGCGGTGCTGCACTGCTCGGCGGCCGCCTCGCATCAGGTGGAACTATGGTCCTGGACCCTGGCGCCCGGCGAGCGCTACCAGGCCGAGGCCGACCCGGAAGGCTGCGTCGAGATGCTCTACGTGATCGAGGGCGCGCTGACGCTGGAGCTGGCCGGACAGGAGCGGGTCATACCTGCGGGGGCGACCACGTCTTTCGCCAGCTCGGTGTCCTATGCCTACGCCAACCGGCAGGCGGGCGTGCTGCGCTTCATTCGCAACCTGGTGATTTAGGGCGCGCCAGCCGGGCGACTGGCGCTGGCGGGAGCGTTCCCGCAGGCGGTCCGCCGTTCCATGGCCGGCGCTCCGAGGGCTGTCGATTCCGTGGGCGGTGATGCCGCCGCCGTCCGACAGCCCAGCCCGACGTTTCAGTCCGAGCCGGCGGCGAAGCCCGTAAGCGCCTCGCCGTGCATGCGGTAGCGCACCCACTCGGCCTGCGGCCGCGCGCCGATCGACTGGTAGAAGTCGATGGCTGGCTGGTTCCAGTCCAGCACGCTCCATTCGAAGCGGCCGCAGCCTTCCTCGACCGCGACCCGCGCCAGATGGCGCAGCAGGCGCTTGCCGGCGCCGATGCCGCGGCTGGCGGGCGAGACGTACAGGTCTTCCAGGTACAGCCCTTTCCTGGCCTGCCAGGTCGAGTAGTTGAAGAAATAGATGGCGTAGCCCACCGGCTGCCCGTCCGCTTCGCAGATCAGCGCGCGCGCGGGCGTGCCGGCGCCGAACAGGCTGCTGGCCAGGGTCTCGACGGTGGCTTCGACCTGGTCGGCGGCCTTTTCATAGACGGCCAGCTCGGTGATGAATCGCAGGATCAGCGCGCAGTCCTGTTCGGTGGCGGGGCGGATGGAAATCGTCATGGGAGCGCTACGGAGAAAATCGAAAGGGCGGCGCATGGCCGCGCGGAATGGCAAACCGACGATGATAGGGATGCGGGTGTCAGTGCATCAAGTGCATTATTTTCAGCAGATAATGCATGTTATGCATTCTGATCTGAGACGCCTGGACCTGAACCTGCTGGTGGCGCTGGATGCCCTGCTGCGTCGCCGTTCGGTGAGCGCCGCCGCCGACGAACTGGCCATGAGTCCGTCCGCGCTGAGCCACGCGCTGGCGCGTCTGCGCGTCGCGCTGGACGACGAGCTGTTCGTGCGCATCGGCAACGCCATGCAGCCCACCGCCCATGCCGAGCGGCTGGCCGGGCCGGTCAGCGCCGCGCTGGCGCTGCTTTCCAACGGGCTGGCGCAGGCGGGCCGCTTCGACCCGGCCACCAGCGACCGCTGCTTCACCCTAGCGGCCACCGACTACACCACCTTCGCCATGCTGCCGGCCCTGGTCGCGCAAGTGCAGGATCTGGCGCCGCGCCTGCGCTTCCAGATCGTCCACGCGCAAAACCAGGACTACGCCGAGGACCTGGCCTCGGGCCGGCTGGATTTCGCGCTGGGTTATGTGGAAGACATGGCCGAGCCCGCTCCCGGCATCGAGAGCTTCGACTGGCTGACCGATCACTACGTGGTGATCGCCAGCCGGGATCATCCTCGGATCCGGTCCGCGCCCAGCCTGGACGCCTACCTGGCCGAGCGCCACGTGGCGGTGCGCCCCTGGGGCGAGGCCGGCGGCCATATCGACAAGCTGCTGGAGCGTCGCGGACTGCGCCGCGACGTGGCGGTGCAACTGCCCTCGGTGCTGGTCGCGCCCTTCATCGTGGCCGGCTCGGCGCTGATCATGACGGCGCCGCGCCAGGCGGCGCGCACGCTGGGCGCGGTGGCGTCGATCGTTGAGTATCCGCCGCCCTTCGAGATCCCGCCCTTCACGCTGAAGGCCTACAGCCACGTGCGCCAGCGCAGCGCGGCGCATGCCTGGCTGCGCGAACAGCTGCTGCGCGCGATTCCGCTTTGATCGGGCGGTTGCCGCTAGGGCCACTGGCAGTTTTGACAGCTTGAACGACGAAATAAGGTGCTATATACTTAAGCTATATACAATTTCCCGTCCACAGGAGTTGCGACATGGCAATTGGCACGGTCTTTATCAACAACCGCACGCAGGCCGTCCGGCTTCCGCTGGAAGTCCGGCTGCCAGAGGGCGTGCTCAAGGTGGAAATACGAGTCAGGGGAAATGAGCGCATCATTGCGCCGGTTGGACAGATCTGGGACAGCTTTTTTCTGAACGGCCCCGCTGTCAGCGATGATTTCATGTCCGAACGTGCCAGCCAGGATCAAGCCGAGCGAGAGTCGCTCTGATGCTGCGCTATCTGCTGGACACGAACATCGTTATCTATGTCTTGAAGCGGCGTCCCATCGAGGTGCTGTCCATTTTCAATGCCAATGCGGGCCGCATGGCGATCTCCTCGATTACCGCGGCGGAGCTGTTGCATGGCGCGGAGAAAAGCAACCGTGTCAGTGAGAACCTGTCCACCGTTGAGGATTTTTGCAGCCGCCTGGATGTCTTGCCCTATGGCCTCAAAGCGGCGCAGCACTACGGGGCGATCCGTTCCGCCCTGGAACGGCTGGGTCAGCCCATTGGGGTAAACGATCTGCACATCGCAGGCCATGCACGTAGTGAAGGCTTGGTGCTGGTATCGAACAACGTATCGGAATTCGCCCGCGTTCCCGGGCTTGAAGTAGAGAACTGGGTCAGTCCCAGCCTCTGAGCAGCTTTTGGGGTAGAAGGCCCGACGCCGATCAGCGCGGGCCCGTCATGCACCTTATCAGTTCAACGCCAACATGGCTCCCGGCGCCACCTGCGGCGCGCCGCGAGTCGTTGCGTGGCTGGCGACTTCATGGCTGTCGAGCTTGAAGCCGCCCACCAGCTGCGCCAGGTGCGCGGCTTGTTCCTGCAGCGTCTGCGCGGCGGCGGCGGCCTGTTCCACCAGCGCGGCGTTCTGCTGCGTGGCGTTGTCCATCAGGCCGATGGCGTTGCCGATCTCCGAGATGCCGGTGCGCTGTTCTTGGCTGGCCAGGTCGATCTCGCCGACGATGCTGGTCACGCGCTCGACGCTGCCCACCACCTGATCCATGGTGCCGCCGGCCTGGCGCACCAGCGAGTTGCCGGTGCGGATCTGGTCGACCGAGGATTCGATCAGCGTCTTGATCTCGCGCGCGGCGGTGGCGCTGCGTTGGGCCAGCGTGCGCACTTCGCCGGCCACCACGGCGAAGCCGCGGCCCTGTTCGCCGGCGCGCGCGGCTTCCACCGCCGCGTTCAGCGCCAGGATGTTGGTCTGGAAGGCGATGCCGTCGATCACGCCGATGATGTCGACGATCTTGCGCGCCGAGGCGTCGATGCCGTCCATGGTGTGCACCACCTGCTGCATCACCGCGCCGCCCTGGCCGGCCACGCGCGAGGCGTCGCTGGCCAGGTTGGCCGCCTGGCTGGCGTTGTCGGCGTTGTGCTGCACGGTCGAGGTGATCTCTTCCATGGCCGCGGCGGTCTGCTCCAGCGAGCTGGCCTGCTGCGAGGTGCGGTCGGACAGGTCATGGTTGCCGCTGGCGATCTCCAGGCTGGCGGTGCGCACGGAGTCGGCCGCCACGCGGATCTCGCGCAGGATCGTGGCGATCTTGTCGGCGAATTGATTGAATGCGGCGCCGATCCGGGCCAGCTCGTCACCGCCCTCGGCCGGCAGCCGGCGCGTCAGGTCGCCGTCGCCGCTGGCGATGTCCTGCAGCGCGTATTGCACCTGGGGCAGGCCGCGCAGCTGACGCTTGACCGCCATCGTCACGAAGGCCACGGCCAGCAGCAGCGCCAGCGCGGTGATGGACGCGGCCAGCTTGACCATCATGGTGACCGGCTCGTTGGCCTGGGCGCGGTCGATGGCGATCACCAGCGTCCAGGGCGTGCCTTCCACGGCGCTGGCGTACAGCAGCTGGCTGACGCCGCCGATGTCCTGTGTCAGCGAGCTGCCGCTGTTCCTGGCCAGCTGTTGCAGCTGGCCCAGGTCCAGGCCGGGATCGATGGCGGTGACCGGCTTGAGCGCCAGCTTGACGTCCGGGTGGGCCAGGATCTGGCCCTGTCCGTCCAGCAGGAAGGCGAAGCTCTTGGGCGTGGCCTGGATGGCCGCGACCATCTTGGCCATGCTGTCGAGCAGCATGTCGGTGCCCACGGCCGCGACCACGCGGCCGTCCTTGCGCACCGCCTCGACGAAGCTCATGCACAGCTTGCCCGACGCGGCGTCCACATAGATCGGCGTGATGGCCGGCCCGTTGGTCTGGGCGGCCTGCTGGTACCAGGCGCGCGCCGGGCCATCGAAGCCATCCGGCATGGCGTGGTTGAAGATGTAGCGCTTGTCGGCGTAGACGATATAGGCGTCATCGAAGCCGCCGGCCTGCTGCGCGGTCGCGGCCATGGTGTGCGCGATGGCTTCGGGCTGGTCGACGGCGTTCTTCAGCGAGCTGGTGACGCGCTGCTTGTCGCGCACCCAGGCGGACAGTTCATTGGCGTGATTGCGCGTGATCTGGCCGATATTGTGGTCGACCTGATCGAAGGTATTGTCGCGGGCCACTAGCACCGTGGCCAGGGAAAGCGACAGCATGGAAAGAATGGTGATCGCCACGCAGAGGGCGATGAGGCGGTTGCGTATGGACTTGAACATGGTGCGGCCCCGATGGCTGTCGACATCGCGGCGGCACGGAAAGCCGCCGCATATGAGGCGCAGCGTAAGGTCGGCGCGGTGCAATCAACCCTGGGATCAAGGGCGCGCCTGCCGTCCAGTTCGTCATTTTGGCCAGACCCTGCCGGGGCCACTGTAACAGGGACGTATTGCCGCCGTATGGCGTTGCCGCGCGCGCCTGCGGGTTGTCCCGCAGGCGTGCTGTCACACAGGCGTTTACGGCGGATTACGTCGACGTCGGCGGCGTGGCGCCGGGCTCGTGCGACACCGGGCGTCCCAGCAGGTAGCCCTGGAAGTGGGTACAGCCTTCCTCCGTCAGCCGGCGCAGCTGGGCCGGGGTTTCCACGCCCTCGGCGGTGGTGGGGATGTCCAGGCTGCGTCCGATGCCGTTGATGGCGCGGATGATGGCCAGCGCCTCGCGGCTGGACTCCACGTCCTGGGTGAAGGACTTGTCGATCTTGATCTTGTCGAACTCGAAGCTGCGCAGGTAGCTCAGCGAGGAATAGCCGGTGCCGAAATCGTCCAGCGCCACCTTCACGCCCATGTCCTTGAGCCGGGTCAGGGTGGACAGGTTGGCCGCCGAATTGGCCAGCAGCACCGATTCGGTGATCTCCAGCTCCAGCCGGTCGGCCGGCAGGCCGGACGTGGTCAGCGCCGATTCCACCAGCGACACCAGCGCGCTGTTGGCGAACTGGCTGGCCGACAGGTTGACGGCCACGGTTTCATGCGGCTCCCAGCGCATGGCCTCGCGGCAGGCCTCGTGCAGCGTGAAGGCGCTGAGCTCATGGATCAGCCCGGTTTCCTCGGCCACGGGAATGAAGTCGTTGGGCATGATCAGGCCCTTGGTCGGATGTTGCCAGCGCATCAGCGCCTCGCGGCCCACGGTGCGTACATGGCTGGCGTCCTTGATGGGCTGGTAGTGCAGCCGCAGCTGCTGCGAGATGATGGCCTGGCGCAGGTCCATTTCCATCTCGTGGCGCTTGAGCGCGGTGGTCTCCATCTCGGGCTTGAAGAAGGCCATGCCGTTGCGGCCGTTGCGCTTGGCCTCGTACAACGCCATGTCGGCGTAGCGCAGCAGGTGGTCGGCGGTGCATTCCGGCGTGTCGGCCACGGCGATGCCGATGCTGACCGTCACCGGCACGGTGTGGCCGTCGATCTCGAACGGCGCGCGCACGGCGTCCACCAGGCGCTGCGCCATGCGGCGCACGTCCTCGGTCTGCTCGATGTTGGGCAGCACCACGGCGAATTCGTCGCCGCCCAGCCGCGCCAGCGTGTCCTGTTCGCGCAGGACCTTGGGCAGGCGCTTGGCCAGGAGGCGCAGCAGCTCGTCGCCGAACTGGTGGCCCAGCGTGTCGTTGACGCTCTTGAAGTTGTCCAGGTCCAGGCACAGCACCGCGGTGCCGCGGCCGTCGCTGGCCGCGTTCAGCGCCTTGAGCATCTGTTCGCGGAACAGGCGCCGGTTTGGCATGCCGGTCAGCGTGTCGTGGTGGGCCATGTAGCGCACCTGCGCATGGGCGGCGTTCTCGTCGGTGACGTCATCGGCGATCAGCAGCACATAGCGCGAGCGCGGATCGCTGTTGTGGAACACCAGCGTCTTGGTACGCAGCGAGCGCGGGCCCAGCGTGGTGGACAGCTCCTCTTCCTCTTCGCGCATGGCGCCGTCCGAGCGCAGCGCATCATTGCAGAGCCGCTCGAAGAAGGCGCAGGCCTGTTCCGGCAGGCATTCCTGCATGGTCCGGCCGCGCATGTCGGCGCGGTCGACGCCGAACATGGCCTGCACCTGGCGGTTGGCCAGCACGATCCGGCGCGACACCGCGTCCATCACCAGCACGCAGGAAGGGATCTGCGAAATCACCGCGTCCAGGAAGCTCGACAGCGAGCCCAGCTCGGCGTTGTAGCGCTCGGTCATTTCCTTGGCGCGCAGCAGCTGCTGTTCCTGCATGCGGCGCTCGGTCTCGTCGCGCGTGATCTTGGCGTAGCCGAGCAGTTCGCCGCTGTCGCCGTGGATCGCGTCGATCACCACGCTGGCCCAGAACAGGGTGCCGTCCTTGCGCACGCGCCAGCCCTCGGCGGCGAACTTGCCCCGGTCGCGGGCCCGCGCCAGTCCGGCTTGCGGCAGGCCCGAGGCCCGGTCTTCCGGGGTATAGAAGCAGGAGAAATTCTGGCCGACGATCTCGTCGGCCGCATAGCCCTTGGTGCGTTCGGCGCCGGCGTTCCAGTTGGCGACGGTGCCGTCCGGAGACAGCATATAGATGGCGTAGTCCTCGACACCCTGCACCAGGTGCCTGTACATGACGTCCGAATTCGCGATGGTCATAGCTTATGGCCGGTCTTCCGGCATGGGCCGCCGCTGCGGCTGGCATGAAAACATGACGGGATATATGGCTTTACGTCTGCGGAAGCCAAATATTTATCCCGCATATGAAAATGCCAAAAGCCTGCGCATTATTGCGAAGGCCGTCCAACTGTTGCGAAAAAGTACGCCTATCCGGCGCGGTGTTCAGCCTCGGCCGAAGCCCACGCGTTGCTTGAGCGCCTGCGCGATCATCGCGGTGTCGATGTCCTTGCCCGGATGGCGCTGGCAGAAGTCGTAGAGCACCGCCACGTAGGCGTTGCCCAGCAGCTTGGTGAGGGTGGCGGCGGTGGTGGCGGCGATGGTGCCGCCGGCCGCGCTGCCGGCGCCCGGGATCAGCTTGAGCAGGCTGGACACCACCGAGCGGCCGATCAGCGTGGCGGCCGAGGCGCCCAGCGTGGACGTGACCAGCGTGGTGATGGCCGCCGTGTCCAGCTCCATGCCGAAGGTGATGCCGATCTTGGCGATCATGCCGACCTGGATCGGCACCAGCGCGAAGGCGTCGGAAAACGGGATGGGCGCGGCGGCGGCCGACGCGGCCAGGCCGGCGGCGATGTTCACTTCGATCTCAGCCCGCTTTTTTTTTACTTCCAGCGCCTGCTTGTTGCGGGTGGACAGCGCATTGGCGTAGGCGCGCTGCTGCGCCTCGGGGATGGCCTGGGCGGTGGCGGCGATTAGCTCGTCCAGCCCCATGGGCGGCAGATCCGCGTCCAGCTCGTCGATGCGCTCGGGCAGCGCGCGCACCGGCACCACCTGCCGGGCGCGCGGCAGCAACTCGCGCGCGGTGTCGGCGAACGGGCTGTTCTTGCGGGCCTTGGTCAGCACCGTGATGACGGGAATGCCGGCGTCCGCCAGCATGTTGCACAGCGCGATCTCCGCGTCCTCGACGCGGTGGCTGCTGTCCTGGATGCAGAGCCAGGCGATGTGGATGTGGCGTTCCTGATCGGCGGCGGCTCCGCGCTCGCGGATCAGCGCGTCCAGCTCGCGGCGCGAGGCTTCGTAGTCGGCTACTTCCAGGCCGCGCGTGTCGATGATGGTGAGCGGATGGCCGGGCCGGGTGAATTCCTGGGTCGTCGAGGTCACCGGCTTGCCCGCGCCGGTGCGCGCCAGCTCGCCACGGAACACGGCGTTGATCAGCGTGCTCTTGCCCACGCCCGTCTTGCCGGCCACCAGGATGTTGACGCGGCCGGCCCCGCGCGTCGCGGTGCTGATCGCGTCGGCGATGGCGTCTTGCAGGGGCAGCGGATCGGGCATGGGGGCGGGCATCTGGATTGGATTCGTCTGATTCTAATGGGTTCAATCCGTGGAAGTTCGGACGCTTGCCTCGGATAGCCCGGGATTGGACGCCGGGTTAGGGATTACGTCATGTTGTCCCAAGCTTGCCTATACAAGTATAGATATTGCCGATCAGACCAATACCAAAAGAGAGGGGATATCCATGGATGAGCAGACAGGCTTGCGCCGTGGCCTGAGCGCGCGGCACGTGCGCTTCATGGCGCTGGGCTCGGCGATCGGAACCGGCCTGTTCTATGGCTCCGCCGCCGCCATACAGCGCGCGGGGCCGTCGGTGCTGCTGGCCTACCTGATCGGCGGCGCGGCCATCTTCTTCACCATGCGCGCGCTGGGAGAGATGGCGGTGCGCCATCCGGTGCCCGGCTCCTTCGGCCATTACGCGACGCGCTACCTGGGGCCGTACCTGGGTTTCCTGACCGGCTGGAGCTATGCCTTTTCCATGCTGATGGTCTGTCTGGCCGATGTCACCGTGTTCGGCGTGTACATGGGTTTCTGGTATCCGGACACGCCGCGCTGGATCTGGGTGCTGGGCATCGTGCTGTGCATCGGCGGCTTGAACCTGTGCAGTGTGAAGGTGTTCGGCGAGCTGGAGTTCTGGCTGTCCCTGCTCAAGGTCGTGGCGATCCTGGCGCTGATCGCGGGCGGCGCGGCGGTGCTGCTCAGCGGCATGCGCATCGGCGACGCGGACGCCACGGCGCCGGCCCTGGCCAACCTGTGGCAGCACGGCGGCTTCTTTCCCAACGGCATCGAGGGCATGATCGCGTCCTTCACGGTGGTGATGTTCGCCTTCGGCGGCGTGGAGGTCATCGGCATGGCCGCGGGCGAGGCCGGCGATCCCCGGCGCGTCATTCCCAAGGCGATCAATTCGGTGCCGCTGCGCATCCTGCTGTTCTACGTGCTGACTCTGCTGGTGCTGATGGCGATCTTCCCCTGGAGCAAGATCGGCACGCAAGGCAGCCCCTTCGTGCAGATATTCAGCAGCCTGGGCATCAAGGCGGCCGCGGACGTGCTGAACCTGGTGGTGATCTCGGCTGTGATCTCGGCGGTCAACAGCGATATCTTCAGCACCGGGCGCATGCTCTACGGCATGGCGCTGAACGGCCAGGCGCCGGCCGGCTTCGCGCGGGTGTCGCGCTTCGGTGTGCCCTGGATGACGGTGGCGGTGATGGGCGCGGGCCTGCTCGTGGGCGTGGCGCTCAATTACCTGTTGCCCGACGGCCTGTTCATGAAGCTGGCGGCCATCGTGACCTTTTCCGTGGTCTGGGTGTGGCTGATGATCCTGCTGTCGCAGCTGGCCATGCGTCGCCGCCTGGGCCCGGCCGCCGCCGAGCTGGCCTTTCCCGTGCCGCTGTGGCCCTGGGGTCAGCGCTGCGCCGTCGTCTTCATGCTGTTCGTGTTCGCGGTGCTGGCCGCGTTCGAGGATACGCGCGGCGCGCTGTATGTGGGCCTGGGCTGGCTCGCGCTGCTGTCGGCGGCCTATCTCTGGCTGTCCGCGATGCGTCGGCGCGCGGGCGGCGCATCGCGGCCTGACTATGATGATGACAAGGAGGAGTGACCATGCATCGCCATGAATTCGAACTGCCGGCCGAGGACATCGCGGCCTTCCAGCGCGACGGCGCGCTCTGTGTGCGGCAGCTGTTCACCGCGCCGGAAGTCGAGCTGCTGACGCGCGGCATCCAGAAGAACCTGGACGCGCCCAGTCCGCGCGCCAAGGTGGCCAGCCGGCCGGACGATCCCGGCTGGTTCTTCGAGGACTTCTGCAACTGGCGGGACAACGACGAATACCGGCGATTCATCTTCGACAGCCGCGTGGGCTCGGTGGCCTCGCAGCTGATGGGCGGCGGGCCGGCGCGGCTCTATCACGACCATCTGCTCGTCAAGGAACCCAACACGCGCCAGCGCACGCCCTGGCACCAGGACCAGCCCTATTACAACGTCGAAGGGCGCATGAATTGCAGCATGTGGATGCCGGTGGATCCGGTCGCGCGCGAGGCCACGCTGGAGTTCGTGGCGGGCTCGCACCTGGGGCCTTGGCTGATGCCGCGCACCTTCCTGGACAACCAGGCCAGGTGGTTTCCGGAAGGCAGCCTGGCGGATCTGCCCGACATCGAGGCCGACCGCTCGCGCTGGCGCATCCTGGGCTGGGAGCTGGAGCCGGGCGACGCCGTGTTCTTCCACATGCTGACGCTGCACGCGTCCGGCGGCGTGGGCGGAGACCGACGCCGGCGCGCGTTCTCGGTGCGCTTCCTGGGCGAGGACATGCGGCATGCGCCGCGCGCCTGGCGGACCTCGCCGGCGTTCCCGGGGCTGGAGCAGGAACTGCCGGCGGGCGCGCCGCTGGAGCACGCGCTGTTTCCGTTGCTGTGGCCGCGCGCCTGATGCCGGTGGCGGATCGGGCAAGTCGCGGCGTTGGCCCGGCTCAGGCCTTGGGCGCTTCGTACAGATTCTCGGGGCCCGGGAAGCGCCGGGCCTTCACTTCCTCGGAATAGGTCCGCGCCGCGGCCTGGATGCGTTCGGACAGCGTGTCGTAGCGCTTCACGAAACGGGCGGTGCGCTCGAACATGCCCAGCATGTCGTCCACCACCAGCACCTGTCCGTCGCATGACGCGGACGCGCCGATGCCGATCACGGGGCAGGACAGGCTGGCGGCGATCGATGCCGCCAGCGGTTCCACCACGCCCTCGACCACCACCGCGAAGGCGCCGGCGGCGGCGATGGCTTCGGCGTCGGCCGCGATCTTGGCCTGCTCGGCATGGCCGCGTCCGCGCGCGCCGTAGCCGCCCAGGATGTTCACGGCCTGCGGCGTCAGGCCCACATGTCCCATCACGGGGATGCCGCGCGCCGACAGGAAGGCGACCGTGGCGGCCATGGCCTCGCCGCCTTCCAGCTTGATGGCGGCCGCGCCGGTTTCCTTCAGCACGCGGGAGGCCGACGCGAAGGCCTGCTCGGGACTGGCTTCGTAGCTGCCGAAAGGCATGTCCACCACCACCAGCGCGGTGCGCGCGCCGCGCGCCACGGCCGCGCCGTGCGCGATCATGGTGTCCAGCGTGACGGGGACGGTGGATGGCAGTCCGTAGATGGTCTGCGCCAGGCTGTCGCCCACCAGCAGCGCGTCGCAGCAGGGATCCAGCAGCTCGGCCATGCGCGCCGTGTACGCGGTCAGCATGACCAGCGGTTCCTGGCCCTTGCGGGCGCGGAAGGCGGGCACGGTCATGCGGCGGGGGGCGGGAGCGTTGGCATTCAGGGTGGCGGTGGTCGACATGCGGGCCTCGTGTTCGGGATGCGCGGCGGGCCTGGCAGGCAGCGCCGCGTCCCGAGCTTAACCCAGGCGCTTCATGGCTGTGGCAGCGCAAGCGCGGCGCGCATGTCCTCCAGGAAGGCCGCCGTGATCTCGTTCAGGTGGGGGCGCTTCTTGGCCACCAGCGTGATGTCCACGTCGTAATGGAACAGCGCCGGATTCAGAGGCCGCAGCAGGCCGGCCTGCACATAGGGCGCGGCATAGGCCTCGGGCAGGTAGCCCAGGTGCGCGCCGGAAAGGATCAGCACCGCGGCGGCCTCCATGTTGTCGGCCTCGGAGGTAATGCGGCGCGGCAGGCCCGCGAAGGAGGCCTCGGGCAGCGGATAGGTGCGCCAGGTCCAGTCCGACTCGGCCACGTCGCCCGGGCCCAGGCTGCCGGCGCGGGCCGCCAGCGCGTGGCCCGCGCCGCAATAGGCCACCTGGCGCTCCTGGAACAGCGTGGCGTAGTCCAGCATCGGAACGCGGTGCAGGAAATAGCCCACTGCCACCTGCATTTCGTCCTTCAGGATCAGCTCTTCCAGTTCGCGTGGGCCGCGGATCAGCAGCGACAGCCGCACCGCTTCGTCGCGTTGCCGGAAGCGGGCGATGGCGCGTGCGATCAGCCCGTTCTGTTCCAGCGTGGCGTTGCCGATCAGGCCCAGCGTCAGGCTGCCGACCAGCTGGCGATGCATGTTGCGGGCCTCGGCGGTGAAGTTGTTCAGCGAGGTCAGCGCGCCGCGCGCCAGCCGGGCGAAACGCTGGCCCTTGGCCGTCAGCCGGAAGCCGCCACGGCCGCGCTCGCACAGGCGGAAGTCCAGCCGCGTCTCCAGCGTGGCGAGCTGGCTGCTGATGGTGGACTGGCCCACGCCCAGCACGTCCTGCGCGGCCGATACGCCGCCGGCGTCGACGATGGCCAGGAACACCCTGATCAGCCTGAGATCCAGATCGGTAACGGTGGACAGCATAGGGTAATCACCTATTAAACATTGATAGTGATCGATGCTTGTTGAGCGAACGAGATATGGATCGTGAATTGCGTGATTTCTATTATTCCATCGGGCCTTGCAGGCATGAAAGTCCTACGTTGAAAAGCGCGGAAATCATGCCGGCAATGGCTGGAAAGCAGGTTTTGCGGAAATTCACTTTTATACATATCGGTGTTTCGTGCAACGCCTGTGAATGGCATCAAGACCACATGGCGCGCCCTGGACGCGCGCCGGAAACGAATCGAGGGGCGGACATGTACTTGGACATAGGCGTAGTCGTGATCTACATGGGCGCGATGCTGTTGCTGGGCTGGTACGGCATGCGGCGCGCGAAGACGCAGGAAGACTTCCTGGTGGCGGGGCGCAACCTGGGGCCCGGCTTCTACATGGGCACCATGGCGGCCACGGTGCTGGGCGGGGCCAGCACCGTCGGCACGGTGCGCCTGGGCTATGTCCACGGCATTTCCGGCTTCTGGCTGTGCGCGGCGCTGGGCGCGGGCATCGTGGTGCTGAACCTGTTCCTGGCCAAGCCGCTGCTCAAGCTGCGCATCTATACCGTGACCCAGGTGCTGGAGCGGCGCTACAGCCCGGCCACGCGCCGCGTAAGCGCGCTGGTGATGATGGCCTACGCGCTGATGCTGGCCGCCACGTCCGTCATCGCCACCGGCACGGTGATGCACGTATTGTTCGACCTGCCCTTCTGGGCGGCGGTGCTGCTGGGGGGCGGCGTGGTCGTCATCTATTCGGCGGTGGGCGGCATGTGGTCGCTGACGCTGACCGACATCGTGCAGTTCGTGATCAAGACCGTGGGCCTGATGTTCGTGCTGCTGCCGATCTGCATCATGCGCGTGGGCGGCTGGGACCAGCTGGTCGCGCGCCTGCCGGCCGCCAGCTTCGACTTCACCACCATCGGCTGGAGCACCATCGCCACCTACTTCGTCATCTATTTCTTCGGCATCCTGATCGGCCAGGACATCTGGCAGCGTGTGTTCACCGCCCGCACCACGGGCGTGGCGCGCGTCGCCGGCAGCGTGGCCGGGGTGTACTGTGTGCTTTATGGTCTGGCCGGCGCGTTGATCGGCATGGCCGCCAAGGTGCTGCTGCCCGATCTGGACAATCCCAACAACGCCTTCGCCGCCATCGTGCAGGCCAGCCTGCCCGACGGCATCCGCGGTCTGGTCATCGCCGCCGCGCTCGCGGCCATGATGTCCACGGCCAGCGCCGCCATGCTGGCGACCTCCACCGTGCTGGCGGAAGACCTGCTGCCCGCGCTGCGCGGCGGCCGCCGCTTCGAGAACGTGAGTTCGCACCGCCTCATCACGCTGCTCGCGGGTTTCACGGCCGTCGGCATCGCGCTGGCGGTGGACGATGTGCTCAGCGCGCTGACCTGCGCCTACAACCTGCTGGTGGGCGGCATGCTGGTGCCCCTGCTGGGCGCGATCTACTGGCGCCGCGCCACCACGCCGGCCGCCATCGCCAGCATGTTGCTCGGTTGCGGCGCGGCCATCGTTTTCATGATCAAGGACGGCCTGGACGCCAACACGCCCATTTACGTCAGCCTGGCCGTCAGCCTCGCCAGCCTGGTCGTGATCAGCCTGGCGACCCGCGCCGACGCGCCCGCGAGCCTGGATGGCGCGCGCGCCCCGGCCCGGGCCGACTGAGTTTTCATCAAGCAGGAGCAAGACATGACTTTCACGCCCGAAAAATTGCAGGCGCTGCGCGAGCGCTTCGGCGGCGCCAACGAGGCCGAGATCCACGATCCGCATTTCCGCGCCATCGCGGCCAATGTGATCAACGACAGCGGCACGCGCATGGCGCCCTATGCCGGCATGCCCACGCTGCTGGACGCGCCGGCCCGGGCGATGGACTGGAGCCGGCCCGAATTCGGCGACCTGGAGGTCGCGCTGCTGGGCGTGCCGATGGACCTGGGCGCCAGCAACCGCAGCGGCTGTCGCTTCGGGCCGCGCGCCCTGCGCGCGATCGAGCGCGTCGGCCCTTACAACCACGTACTGAAATGCACGCCCGTGACCCAGCTGCGCGTGGCCGACATCGGCGACGTGCCGATGCGCAGCCGCTTCAGCCTGGACCAGTCGCACGAAGACATCGAGGCCATCTACCGGCATATCCAGCAGGCCGGCGTGATCCCGCTGTCGGCGGGCGGCGATCATTCGGTGACCTTGCCCATCCTGCGGGCGCTGGGCCGCGAGCGGCCGCTGGCGCTGATCCACTTCGACGCGCATTGCGACACGGGCGGGCCGTTCGACGGCAGCCGCTTCCATCACGGCGGCCCGTTCCGCCAGGCCGTGCTCGACGGCGTGCTCGATCCCACGCGCACCATCCAGATCGGCATCCGCGGCGCGGCCGAGTATCTGTGGGAGTTTTCCTACGCCTCGGGCATGACCGTGATCCATGCCGAGGACATTCCCCGGCTGGGCGTGGACGCCATCGTGGCCAAGGCGCGCGAGGTGGTGGGCGACGCGCCGGTCTACGTGTCGTTCGACATCGACTGTCTGGATCCCGCCTTCGCGCCCGGCACCGGCACGCCGGAAGTGGGCGGCGTGACGGTGCGCGAGGCCCAGGCCATGCTGCGCGGGCTGGCGGGGCTGAACATCGCCGGCGGCGATCTGGTGGAGGTGGCGCCGGCCTACGACGCCACCGCCAACACCGCGCACGCCGGCGCGCAGATCATGTTCGAGATCCTGAGCCTGATGTGCGTGGCGCGCGGGCGCTGAGCGCGCGTCAGGGCGCCGGGGACGGCGGATTGGCCGCCAGGCCGGTCGCGGCGGTGGCGGCCGGCGCTTCCCGAGCGGCGTCATCGCGCGCCGCGACGGCGCCGCTTTCGACTTGCAGCAGCACGTAGCGCCGGCTGGCGTAGAGCGGCAGCAGCCGCCAGCCGGCCAGCGTGTCGCGCAAGGCCGGCAGGCGGTTCTTTTCGACCGCCAGGAAGAGGCGCGCGCCGGCCCCCGGCAGGGCCGGCGCCGCCGCCACGGCATCCATGGGAAGCTGGCCGGCCGCGCCTTGCGAATAGAAGCGCGCCGAGAACGGCCTGCTGCCCACGAAGACCAGCTGCTCGCCGGGCTGCATGCGCGCGAAGGCCTGGGCCACCAGCTGCTTTTCGGTCTTGTAGCGTTCGGGCTGCGCGAGCGACAGCGCGCCCAGTGTCAGCGCCGCGAGCGGGGTCAGCAGCATCAGCGCCGCCGGCAACCGGGCGCGCCAGCCCTGCGTCGGCGCATGGTCCGCCATCCAGGCGCCCAGCGCCAGCGCCAGCGGCGGTAGCGAAGGCAGCACGTAGGTCCAGAGGATATTGCCGGACAGCGTGAAGAACGCGGGCGCGGCCAGGCCCCAGAGCAGCAGGTAGGCGCGCAGCGGATCGCGCGCCAGCGACGCCAGCCGGGTCCGCAGCGGCGCGTCCTGGCCGGGCCGCAGGAACAGCCACAGGCCCGCCAGTCCCCAGGGCATGGTCGCCAGCAGCCAGTCCAGCCAGATGCCGCCATAGGGCCGCTTGTGCGCGGTGCCGTACAGATCGCCTTGCCAGCCCGGGTCGACGAAGCGCAGGAAATGCTCGCCCACGATGAAGTACTGGAGGAAGCCGGGCGTGCGGATCTCGGCCATCACGTACCAGGGCAGGGCCAGCGCCAGCATCAGGATCGTGCCGCCGATCCAGGGCAGCGCGCGCCACTGCGCGCGTCCGGCGGGCAGCAGCGACCAGGGCAGCACGGCGGCCGCCACCAGCACCAGGGCCAACGGCCCCTTGGACAGCAGGCCGATCGCCAGACCCACGAAGAAGCCATAGCGCCACCACGGGGGGCCGTCGCGTCGCGCCAGCAGGAAAGACGTCATCGACAGCGTCACGCCCAGCGCCAGGTAGGGATCGGTCAGCACCGCGCCGGCGCTGGCCAGCGGCAGCAGCATGGTGGCGAACACCAGTGCGGCCCAGCGCGCGGCGCTGACGCCGAACCGGCGGGCGGCGAAGGCATGGACCAGCGCCAGCACGCCCAGCATGGCGGCGAAGGCCGGCAGGCGCAGGCTGAACTCGGACAGACCCAGCAGCTTGATGGACAGCGCCGGCGCCCAGAACGCCAGCGGCGGCTTGCCCCAGAAGGGCACGCCCGGCTCGAACCAGGGCGTGACCCAGTCGCCGGTGACGGCCATCAGGCGGGCGATCTCGGCGTAGCGAGGTTCCGAGGTGTCGGCCAGCGGCATGACCGCCATGGCGAACAGCCGCGCCGCGAGGATGGCCGCCAGGCCCAGCAGCAGGGCCTTAGAAGTTGACCGCATGCGGACCCTCTCCGGTCATGGCGGCGGATGCGGCGGCCTGGCGCGCCGGGCCGGCCGCGTCGTCGCGCGCGTATCCGGAGGCCGGGGCCGCCGCCGTGCCGGGTTCGGATCCGGGCAGGCGCAATGCCGCCGTGCGGCTGCGCTGCACGTCGCGCAGCAGGTAGACCGGCCGTTGCTTGGATTCCATATAGGTCTTGCCCACGTACTCGCCCAGCAGGCCGATGGTGATCAGCTGCACGCCGCTCAGGAAGGTGATGATGGCGATGAGCGAGGGATAGCCATGCACTTCCTCGCCCAGCAGCAAGGTCTTGATCGTGATGACGATGCCGAACCCGACGCCGGCCAGCGCGGCGGCCACGCCCAGGCCGGTGGCCCAGCGCAGCGGCGCGGTGGAGAACGAGGTGATGCCCTCCATCGCCAGCCGCATCAGGCCCAGGTAGTTCCACTTGGTGGCGCCGGCGGCGCGCGGATCGCGGTCGTAGTCGAGGATGCGGGTGGGCAGGCCGATCCACGCGTACATGCCCTTCATGTAGCGGCAGCGCTCGGGCAGCTGCAGCAGGGCCTGCACTGCCTTGCGGCTCATCAGCCGGAAGTCGCCGGTGTCGGCGGGAATGTCGGCTTTGCTGAGCCGGTTCAGCAGCCGGTAGTAGGCATAGGCCGAGGCGCGCTTGAGCCAGCTCTCGCCGGCGCGGCTGCGGCGTCGCATGCAGACCACGTCCGCGCCCTCGCGCCAGGCGCGCACCATGTCGGGGATCAGCTCGGGCGGATCCTGCAGGTCGGCGTCCAGGATCACGATGGCCGCGCCCACGGCGTGCTCGATGCCGGCGGTCATGGCGGCCTCCTTGCCGAAGTTGCGCGACAGGCGCAGCAGCTTCAGGCCGGGTTCCGTGCGGATCCGCGCGGCCAGGAACTCGGCGCTGCCGTCGCGGCTGCCGTCGTCGACGAACACGATTTCGTAGGACTCGTTCAGGCCGTCGAGCACGCGCCTCAAGCGCTGCAGGCAGGCGGGCAGCACCTCGCGCTCGTTCAGGAAGGGCACGATGACCGAAAGCTGCACGGCGGGTCGGCGGGCGCGCGCGGCGGTGGGTGGAGGGGGAAGATGCATGGAGATAACCGATCGGGGAAGAATTCAGGCAATGTAGCGATCGAGCGCCGACGAATAGCCGACGGCCCGATTACATTTCCGTAAGGCGCGGCGGACCCGGGTGGGCCGCCGCGCCTGGCCTCATGCGTTGTCGCGGGCCACGCGGGCTGATTCGGCCAGTTCCAGCTCCTCGGCGTCCTTGCGGTGCAGCAGGCGGTACAGCGCGGGCAGCACCAGCAGGGTCAGGATGGTCGAGGAGATGATGCCGCCGATCACCACGGTGGCCAGCGGGCGCTGCACCTCGGCGCCGGTGCCGGTGGCGAGGGCCATGGGCACGAAGCCCAGCGAGGCCACCAGCGCCGTCATCAGCACCGGCCGCAGCCGCGTCAGCGCACCTTCGCGCACCGCTTCGTCCAGCGGCTTGCCTTCCTGGCGCAATCCGTTGATGAATGACAGCATCACCAGGCCGTTGAGCACCGCCACGCCGCACAGCGCGATGAAGCCCACCGCCGCCGTGATCGACAGCGGCATGCCGCGCAGCCACAGCGAGATGATGCCGCCTGTCAGCGCGAAGGGAATGCCGGTGAAGACCAGCAGGCCGTCCTTGACATTGCCGAACATGGCGAACAGCAGCGCGAACACCAGCACCAGCGCGGCCGGCACCACGATCTGCAGGCGCTGGGCCGCCGATTGCAGCTGCTCGAACGTGCCGCCCCAGGTGGTCCAGTAGCCCGCCGGGATCTTGACGTCGCGTTCGATCACGTCCGCCGCCTCGGACACGAACGAGCCCAGGTCGCGGCCGCGCACGTTGGCGCTGATCACGATGCGGCGCTTGCCGTCCTCGCGCGAGACCTGGTTGGGGCCGGGCGACAGGTCCAGGCTGGCGACCTCGGACAGCGGGATGTAGGCCGTCTGCGCCTGCCCGTCAGCCTTGGGCAGGGCGATGGGCAGCTTGCGCAGGGCGGGAATGCTCTCGCGCACCGATTCCGGCAGCCGCACCACGATGTCGAAGCGCCGGTCGCCCTGGTAGTACGTGCCGGCCGCGCGCCCGCCCACGGCGATCGCCAGCGTGTCCTGCACGTCGGCCAGACTCAGCCCGTAGCGCGCCGCGCGGGCCCGGTCGATGTTCACGGTGAGCACCGGCAGGCCGGTGGTCTGCTCGACCTTGACCTCGGACGCGCCGGGAATCTTGTTCAGCGACTCGGCCACTTCGGCGGCCGTGCGGTTGAGCACGTCGTTGTCGTCGCCGAAGATCTTCACGGCCACGTCGCTGCGCACGCCGGAGATCAGCTCGTTGAAGCGCAGCTGGATGGGCTGGGAGAACTCATAGTTGTTGCCCGGCATCTTGCCTGCTTCTTCCTGGATCGCGGCCAGCAGCTCGGCATGGGTCTTGCGCGGCGCGGGCCATTGATCCATGGGCTTGAGCATGATGTAGCCGTCGGAGATGTTCGGCGGCATCGGGTCCGAGGCGATCTCGGCCGTGCCGGTGCGCGCGAAGATCCGTTCGATCTCGGGGAATTTCTCTTTCAGGCGTACTTCCAGCTGTTTCTGCATCTCCAGCGACTGGCTCAGGCTGGTGCCGGGAATGCGCAGCGCCTGGATCGCCATGTCGCCTTCGTTCAGGCTGGGAATGAACTCGCTGCCCATGCGCGAGGCCAGCACGCCGCAGGCGACCATGAATACGGTTGCCGCGATCAGCACGCGCGGCGTGCGGCGCAGCGCCATGTCGAGCAAAGGCTCGTAGCGGCGCTTGGCCCAGCTCATCAGGCGGTTTTCCTTCTCGGCCACCTTGTTGCCCATGAACATGGCCACGGCGGCGGGCACGAATGTCACCGACAGGATCATCGCGCCCAGCAGCGCCAGCACTACGGTCAGCGCCATGGGGTGGAACATGCGCCCTTCCACGCCGGTCAGCGCGAAGATGGGCAGGTACACCACCATGATGATGAGCTGGCCGAACAGCAGTGGCCGGCGCGCTTCGCGCGCGGCGGCGAAGACCTCGTGGAAGCGCTCGCTGCGGGTCAGCGGCCGGCCGTGATGGGCCTGGGCATGGCTCAAGCGCCGCACGCAGTTCTCCACGATCACGACGGCGCCGTCGATGATGATGCCGAAGTCCAGCGCGCCCAGGCTCATGAGGTTGGCGCTGACCTTGTACGTGACCATGCCGGTGAAGGTGAACAGCATGGACAGCGGGATGACCATGGCCGTGATCAGCGCCGCCCGGATGTTGCCCAGGAACAGGAACAGGATCACGATGACCAGCGTGGCGCCTTCCAGCAGGTTCTTCTTGACGGTGGCGATGGCCTTGTCCACCAGATTGCTGCGGTCGTAGGCCGTGATCAGCTTCACGCCCTCGGGCAGCGTCTTGTTGATGGCGGCGATGCGATCGGACACGGCCAGCGATACGGTCCGGCTGTTCTCGCCGATCAGCATGAAGGCCGTGCCCAGCACCACTTCCTTGCCATTGTCGGTGGCCGCGCCGGTGCGCAGCTCGCGGCCGATGGACACCTCGGCCACGTCGCGCACGCGGATGGCCTGGCCGTTCACGGCGGTGAGCAGCACGTTGCCGATATCGTCGACAGACTGGACCTGTCCCGGCGCCCGGATCAGGTACTGCTCGCCCTTGCGCTCGATGTAGCCGGCGCCGATGTTGGCGTTGTTGCGGTCCAGCGCCGTCATGATGTCGGTCAGCGACAGACCGTAGGACGCCAGCTGCTCGGTGTTCGGCGCCACCAGGTATTCCTTGGCGTAGCCGCCGATGGAATTGATTTCCGTCACGCCGGGAATGTTGCGCACCTGCGGCTTGACCACCCAGTCCTGGATCTCGCGCAGGTCGGTGGAGGTATAGGGCGAGCCGTCGGGCTTGCGCGCGCCGTCCTCGGCCTCGACCGTCCAAAAGTAGATCTCGCCCAGGCCGGTCGAGATCGGCCCCAGCGTGGCCGATATGCCTTCGGGAAGATTCTCGCGCGCTTGCTGCAGTCGTTCGTTGACCAGCTGGCGCGCGAAATAGATGTTGGTGCTGTCGTTGAAGATCACCGTGACCTGCGACAGCCCGTAGCGCGACAGTGAGCGGGTCTGTTCCAGGCCGGGCAGGCCGGCCATCACGGTTTCGATCGGGTAGGTGACGCGCTGCTCGGTTTCCAGCGGCGAATAGCCAGGCGCGGCCGTGTTGATCTGCACCTGCACGTTGGTGATATCGGGCACGGCGTCGATGGACAGCCGCGAGTAGTTGTAGATGCCGACGGCGGCCATGGCCAGCGTGACGAACAGCACCATCCAGCGCTGTTCGATGGCAAAGCGGATCAGGCGTTCAAACATGTATTTAGCCCCTGCTTCAGTGACCGTGGTCGGCGCTGGCCTTGCCCAGCTCGGACTTCAGCACGAAGGCGTTGTCCGTCACGTAGCGCACGCCCGGGGCCAGGCCGGACAGCACTTCCGCCTGGTCGCCCGCGGCCTTGCCCAGCTTGACCGGCTGCGCCAGGAAGCCGCCGGGCACTTCGATGAACACCGAGGGCTGGTCTTCCACCGTCTGCACCGCGTCGGCGGCGATCGCCACCGGCACGTCGCGCTGGCTGGTGACCACGTTGACCGAGACGAACAGGCCGGGCCGCCAGGCCATGTCGGGATTCTCCAGCGTGACGCGCGCGGTAGCCGTGCGGGTCTGCTGCCCCAGCAGCGAGCCGATATAGGACACCTTGCCCATCGCGCTGCCCGTAAACGACGCCGAGCTGACGCGGGCGGCCTCGCCCACGCGCACGTCCTGCAGATCCTTGGCCGCGATCGAGAATTCCGCCCAGACGGTGCGCAGGTCGGATAGCGTGAAGATATTGACGTTGTCGGCCAGCGCCTCGCCCAGCGTGATGTGCTTTTCGACGATCACGCCGTCGAACGGCGCGCGGATCTCCAGCCGGCTCAGGTCCTTCGCGCGCGGCGTGGCGCCCACGGCGGCCAGCTTCTGCTCGGCGTTCTGCACCGCGATCTGCGCTTCCTGCAAGGCGGTGCGTGCCTGCTGGTAATCCTGTTCGGCGGTGACCTGCTCGCGCCACAGCTTGAGCTCGCGCTGGTGAGTGGCGGCGGCCAGGTCGCGCCGCTTGACGGCGGCCAGCCATTCGCTGCGCAGGTCGGACAGGGCCGTGCTGGACAGCGCGGCCAGCAGCTCGCCCTTCTTGACCATCTGGCCCAGCTCGACGGGGGCCTCCTGTGCGACGCCGGCCAGGCGCGGCACGATGTGCGCGGTGCGGTCGGCGTTGAACTTGATTTCACCGGGGAACTGCGAGGTGGCTTCCAGCGCGGCGGGCGCGGCGACGGCGCTGCGGATGCCGGCCGCGGCAACCTGCTCGGCGGTGAGCGCGATCAGGCCTTCGTCCTTTTCCAGCGACGCCTTCAGCGGCTCGGCCTGGCCGGGCCAGTTCACCTCGGCTTCGATCTCGAAATAGTGCGGTTCGGCGATGTCCTGGGTGCTGACCAGCGCGCCATCGGATGGCTCAAGGCGCAGTTCTTCCACGACGCCATTCGGGCGCAGCACGCGGACGCGGGCCTTGATCTCGCCCGTCGCGACCGGCTTGGAGCCGGCGTAGGCCCACAGGCGCAGGCGTGAGGAACCGCCGGATTCGCTGACCAGCAGTTCGACGCCGTTGCCGCCGGCGCGGGTCAGGGCGCCGCCTTGCGGGCCCTTTTCGGTTGGCGCGTGGTCGGCGTGGCCGGCGGCGCCGGGCTTTTCGTCGGCGGCCGCGCCCGTGGCGGCCAGCAGGCTCGCGGCCGCCAGCAGCGCGACAGTCAGGGTCCGCGCGCGGGAGCGGCCAGGGGGAAAGCGCAGGATTTGCATGGTCATGGCGTAATGAGAGTCAGCGTCCGATGAGGCGGTCGATATTGGCCCAGGCCTGGTAGGCGTTGGTCAGGGTGGACAGGTAGCCCAGTTCGGCCTGCGAGCGGGTGCGTTGGGCGTCCAGCACCTGCAGATAGCCGACCTTGCCGGCTTCGAAGCCCTTGAGCGCGCTGTCGTAAGCGCGGCGCGCGCTGGGCAGCACCGTGGCGCGGTAGTCATTGGCCGCGCCCGCCGCCAGGTCGAACTGGGAGACCGATTGCAGCAGCTCGGCCGACAGCCGCGCCTCCAGGTCGCGGTACTGGTCGCGCGCCTTGTATGAGCGCATCGTGGCGGCATAGACATTGCCCTGATTGCGATCGAACAGCGGCAGCGGAATGCCCACGCCGAACTGGACCTTGTTGCGTTTCGCCTCATAGTCGCGGGCCACGCCGGTGCTCAGCGTGATGTCCGGGTAGCGCTTGCTTTTCTCGACTTCCAACCGTGCGGCGCCCAGGTCCACCGCCAGCTTTCCGGCCTGTAGTCGCGGTGACCGCGCCAACTCGGCGTTCAGCTCATCCAGCGTGCCGCGCGCCGGCAACTGGCCGATGTCGCCGCGCACGCTGGCGAACGCAGGCGTCGCTTCGCCCCACAGCACGGCCAGGCCGCGCCGGGCGACCTGCAGCGCGGCTTCGGCCGCGCGCGCGTCGATGCGGGCATTGGCCAGCTCCACGCGCGCCGCGTTGCTTTCCAGCGGCGGCGCCTTGCCGGCGGCCACGCGCTTGTCGGCCAGTTGCAGCGCCTTCTGGGCAATGCTTGCGTTCTCCTGCGCGACGCGCACGGTTTCCTGCGCGGTGGCCACGTCGAAGAAGGCCGCGATCACGGTCGAGCGCAGATCGGCGCGGGCCGCGCCCAGGTCGGTCTGCGCGATGTCGCGCGCCAGTCCGGCGGCCTTGACGCGCGCGCCGCGCTTGCCGCCGGTCTCGATCGGCATGCTGAGCGTGGTGGTGGTCGTGCGCGATGCCTTGCGCCGATCGTCCATGCTGACGTCGATGCTGGGATTGGGCAGCAGGCCCGCCTGCTGCAATTCGCCTTCGGTCGCGGCGGCTTCGTTGCGCGCTGCGGCCAGCAGGGGACTGCGTTCGAAGGCGATGGACAGGGCCTGTTCCAGCGTCAGCGGCGCGTTGGGCGCGGCTGGATCGCCGGAGGGCGCAATGGCGGTCGAAGGCGGCGCCAGGAACGAAGCGGGCGGCTGGCTCCAGGCCGGCGCGGCCAGCAGGGCGGCCGCCAGGGCCAGCGGTATCAGGGATGGGCGCATGATTCTGTCAGGGGAAGGGAGTGGCGGGCCCGCGCAGCCGGGCTGGGATAGGCATCTGGCGGCACTGTATCGAACGCGCCTCGTCAGAACCTCGACAGAAAAATGACATTTCCGTAAGGTTTCCGTCTCTGCCATGGGTCGGTGCGAAGCCAGGAAACACGCGGGTTTCGGGACAGTCGCGCCGATTACGAATTCGTAATCGGCGCGTTGGCGAATTGACGCGATCAGATCCGTAAAGTTGTCGTCATCGCTTAACACGAAGCGTGTACCGGGCTGGCGCCTTCGCCGGTCCGTCAACGTCAACCGCCGTAAGGAGATCCTGATGAAAACCCGTCACGCCGCCGCCCTGTCGCTCTGCGCCGCGCTCGCCCTGCCCTTCGCCGCCAGCGCCTCGAACGTCTGGCACCAGACCGATACCGAGATCGGCTACGCCATCGCGCCCGAACACGCAACCGGCGGCAAGAGCCGGGCCCAGGTGGACAGCGAGCTGGCCGCCGCCAAGGCCGATCCGGGCAAGTGGTTCCTGGCCTATCGCAATCTGGGCACGCCGGGCTGGTACAAGCAAGGCACCGCGCTCACCCGCGACGAGGTACAGGCAGAGGTGCGCAACATGAGCGCGCAAGAGCGCGCCCGCCTGAACAGCATCTACACCCCGGGCTGAGGGCGGCATCGCCCGTGCCCTGCCAATCCGCGCGGCCGCCCAAGGCGGCCGCGCGCCTGCGGGCGGAGCGGCTTATGCCGTCCCGCCCTTTTCCGCTGAGTTCGCCCTGCCACGCATACCGGCGCGCCGTATCCGCGCCAGATCCGCAAGCGATAGAATGGCTGGGTCGTTTCCGGCCGGCGCAGCCTAGCGGCGGCGCCGCTCAGCCCTTTTTTCACCCACGGGCCCCATGAAAGTACTGGTAATCGAAGACGAGAAGAAACTGGCCGAATACCTGCGCCTGGCGCTGACGGAACACAACTATGTGGTGGACGTCGCGATGGACGGGATCAGCGGCCTGCATCTGGCTCGCGAAAGCCAGTACGACCTCATCCTGCTCGATGTGATGCTGCCCGGCATGGACGGCTTCTCGGTGCTGCGCGAATTGCGCAAGAGCGACCGCGTGCCGGTGCTGATGCTGACGGCGCGCGACAAGATCGAGGACCGAGTCAAGGGGTTGCGCGACGGCGCCGACGACTATCTGGTCAAGCCCTTCGCCCTGTCGGAGCTGCTGGCGCGCGTGCTGGCGCTGGGCCGGCGCAGCGGCCAGAACCAGGCCGAGGTCGGCGGGCAGAACGTGCTGCGCGTGGGCGATCTGGAACTGGACCTGTTGCGCCGGCGCGCCTCGCGCGGCGGCGTCCGGCTGGACCTGACGGCCAAGGAATTCACGCTGCTGGCGCTGCTGATGCGCAAGCAGGGTGAGGTGCTGTCGAGGCTGGAGCTGGCCGAGCAGGTATGGGACATCAATTTCAACAGCAACACCAATGTGGTCGAGGTCGCGGTGCGACGCCTGCGCGGCAAGGTCGACGACCCCTTTGACCAGAAGCTGCTGCACACGGTGCGCGGCATGGGCTACGTGCTGGAACTGCGGGAAGACTGATGCAGCCGCGCTCCGGCTCCCTGCGCCGCTGGCTCTCGCGCTGGCTGGCGATGCTGACGTTCCTGGGGCTGGGCGGGGTATGCCTGGCGGTGTACTACGCCACCAACCTGAACCTGCAGACCCGCCAGGAAGCGCTGCTGCAACAGAAGATGGAAGTCATCCGCCACCTGGTCGACGAGAACGCCGCCACCGGCGATTCGACCACCCTGCGGCACAAGCTAAGCGATTTCTTCTATGGCCGCCCGGATTTTTCCCTGGTGCTGGAGATCGATGGCGCCAAGACCGCGTTCGGCGCAGACATCGCCGAGGATGAGGATCACGCGCACGAGCGGCGCATCATGTTCTCGCTGCCAGCGCCGGGCACACCGGGCGATGCCATGCACGCCGAGCTGGTGCTGGACATCACGTCCGACCTGCATCTGCGCGCCGCGCTGGCCTGGACCCTGATCGCCTGCGCCTTCGTGGGCGCGGCCGCGGTGTCGGGCATCGCGGCGCTGCTGGTGCGGCGCGCCATGGCCCCCGTGGACGAGCTGGGGCGGCAGGCGGCGCGGCTGGCGCCGGACCGCATCGGCGAACGGCTGGACGAAAGCGGACAGTCCGAGGAAATCCAGCCGCTGGTGCGGCAGTTCAATGCCGTGCTGCAGCGCCTGGAGCGGGCTTATGTGCAGATGGAGGGCTTCAACGCCGACGTGGCGCACGAGATGCGCACGCCGTTGGCCACGCTGATCGGCCAGACCGAGCTGGCGCTGAGCGGTCGCCGTTCCGAGGCGGTGCTGCGCGATGTCATGGGCTCCAACCTGGAAGAGCTGCAGCGGCTGTCCGGCATGGTCAACGACATGTTGTTCCTGTCACAGGCCGACCGTGGCGCGCAGGCGCGCGGCGTCTGGGTCGACCGGCTTTCCGAGGTGCTGGGCGAGGTGGCCGACTACCACGAGGCCGAGGCGCAGGAGCGCGGGCTGACGCTGGCCGTGTCGGGCGAGGCCGCCGCCTGCATCGACCGCCCGCTGTTGCAGCGGGCGGTGTCAAATCTGGTGTCGAACGCGGTGCGCTACGCGGATGCGGGAAGCACGATACGCATCCATGTTTCGCACGACGATGAGCACGCGCTGATCGCCGTCAGCAATGCGGGCGAACCGATAGCGAAGGAACACCTGCCCAGGCTGTTCCACCGCTTCTATCGCGGCGACGAAGCGCGCGGCTTCGACGCCAACCATCACGGGCTGGGACTGGCCATCGTCGCGGCCATCGCCCGCATGCACGGCGGCCGGCCCTTCGCGGCTTCCGAGGGCCGCGACATCACCATCGGCTTCTGCCTGTCGGCGCGCAAGATTACCGAAAACTAATCCTGGCGTCGGGCTTCTGTCGCGGCCGCTTCCCTAGACTTTTCTCCATGCGCCCGGTGCGCGCCCGACAGGGCGATTCCGCTACCCGGCATTCCGGCCGTCCCTCGCGGCGGCCTGTCACCCGTCATGGAGAAATCATGAAACGTTCCATTGCTGCGTCGTCCTGCACGCTGGCCCTGGTCCTGTCCACGAGCGCCCTCGCGCAGGGACCGGCCGGCGGCAACCCCCAAGCCTATGCCGCGCCGCGCCAGGCCGCCGCCATGGCGTCCGCGCCGGGCGATGCGTCGGCGCCGCTGACGCGCGCTCAGGTGCTGGCCGATCTGGCCGTGTGGAAGAAGTCCGGCATGTCCGATCTGTATCGCGGCAACCAGGAACCCGACGTCTACAGCGCCAAGTACCGCAAGCGCTATGCGGAGTACCTGCGCCTGCGCAACGGCCCCGAGTACCAGGCCGCGCTGCGCCGCGAGCAGGAGCGGGGCAACTGAGCCCGCTCCCGCGCGCGGCGGGCCGCCCGTCCTACTCGGTATAGGACTTGGTGCTGTACTGGCTGATCGGCAGCAGATTCAGCACCGGCAGGCCGGTGGCCGGATCCTTGGCCTGCTTGTCAATGTAGGCCTGCAGCACGTCGGCATCCAGCACGCCGATGTCCTGCCGGCGCGCGGCCGGCACATTGGCCAGGGTCTTGTAGCCGTCGCCGCCGGTGGCGTTGAAGCTCAGCACGAAGAGCTTGTACGTGCGGCTGGCGTCCAGCGGACCCCATGAGGACGTGGCGGCGTCGTAGACCTCGATGTTGGATACCCGGCTGCCTTGCGGCTGCGCGGCGTTGACGTCGAAGCGCAGGCCGCCCGTGTACGGGTATGGACCGGTCGATCCGCCCGGGCCGTAGACCGCCTGCATGCCGTCTTCCAGCATGCTCTTGACCTCGGCGCCGGTCACGTTCAGGCGCCACAGCATGTTGCCGAAGGGCACCACCTCGATCACATTGGCCGCCGTGACGGTGCCCTTGAGCGGCACGCGCACGCCGCCGCCGCTTTGCAGCGAGATGTCGGCGCCGCCGTAGCTGGCGTTGCCCACTTCCAGGTAGGCCTGGGCTACCAGCTGCTGGATGTCGCCGCCGCGCAGGCTGACGCTGCCCAGCGTGTTGCAATCCACGCCGGACCGGCTGTAGTCGCGCGAGCCGGGCCCGCCCGGCACGCGGCGCGAGCACAGTTCCTGCGGCACCTTCGCCACCTGGCTGGCGCTGAACGTGTCGACCTTGGCCTTGAAGGGCTGCAGTACGGCCAGCGCGCCGGCGTCCGGCTCCTGCGGATACAGGAAGCCGCTGGCCTTGATGTCGGCCGCGATGGCGGCCTGGTCCGCCGGGGAGACCGCCGCGCCGCCGATCTTGTAGGCGCTGCCCATCAGCACGTGCGGCGTGCCGGCGCAGGCCGTCACGTCGCCATTGGCGTCGAAGCTGACCTTCAGCTCGCCCACCACCTGCGAGTATTCCCAGGCCTGCACCAGGCAGACGCGCTTGCCATCCTTGTTCTTGACTTCGGTGGGGTAGGCGCCGGCCGGCGAGCCGACGCCGTAGCCCGCCATGCCAGCCGGCCCGAGCAGGGTGTGCGAATCGCCGCCCACCACCACGTCCACGCCGCTCAGGTTGGGGATGATCTGCTTGTCGTAGTCGTAGCCGATGTGGCTCATCACGATGATCTTGTTCACGCCTTGCGCGCGCAACGCGTCGATCTGCTGCTGCGCGGCGGCGGTCTCGTCGCCGAACACGGTGCCGGGATCGGGGCTGGACGACTGCTGCGTCTTGTTGGCGATGGTCAGGCCGACCAGGCCGATGGACTGGCCGTCGCGTTGCAGCACGATGGAGGGCTTGACCAGGCCGGGCGCGCGCGAGGGGTTCAGCGCGGAATTGGCGCCGAAGGTCACGTTGGCGCTGAGCACCGGCGTCTGGCAGGCGCCCTTGTGCAGCAGGTCGATGAAGCGCTTCAGGCCGCTGTCGCCCTTGTCGAACTCGTGGTTGCCCAACGTCATGGCGTCGAAGCAGACCGTGTTCATCATGGCCGCGTCGGCTTCGCCCGGATCGCCGGCGCGGTTGAAGTACAGGGTGCCGGTGGTGGCGTCACCGGCGTGCAGCTTGAGCACATTGGGCGAGGCGGCCGAGAGCGCCTTGATGGCGCCCGTCACGCGGGCGAAGCCACCGGCGTCGGCGTTGACCGTCACGGTCGCGCCGGCGGCGTTCTTGAGCTTGAAGTCCTTCTTCTTGCTGTCCAGATTGGAGTGATGATCGTTGATGTGCAGGATCGTCAGCTCCATCGGCCGGGCGGCCACGGGCGGCGTGGTGGGCGGGGTCGGCGCCGGGCTGTCGTCGTCATCGTCGCTGCCGCCGCAGGCGGCCACCAGCGCCATCATTCCCAGCATCGTCGCGCGCGCGCAATGCCGCTTCCAGTCTTGCTTCCAGTCCATTCTCCTTCCCGCGTGGTTGGTCTTGGAACGGCGAATGATCGTGGCGGCAGATGACGTGCAGATGAACCGGGCGTGAAGAAAAAACAACGGGCGGCCCGTGGACCGCCCGTGAATGCCGGTGTGACGCGATGGATCAGTAGTGGATCACGGTGCGGATCGATTTGCCCTCGTGCATCAGGTCGAAGGCCTCGTTGATGCGGTCCAGCGGCAGTGTGTGGGTGACGAAGGGATCCAGGTCGATCTTGCCGCTCATGGCGTCCTCGACCATGCCGGGCAGCTGGGTGCGGCCCTTGACGCCGCCAAAGGCGGAGCCGCGCCAGACGCGGCCCGTGACCAGCTGGAACGGACGCGTGCTGATTTCTTGGCCGGCGCCGGCGACGCCGATGATGATGCTCTCGCCCCAGCCCTTGTGGCAGCATTCCAGCGCCGCGCGCATCACGTTGACGTTGCCGATGCATTCGAACGAGAAGTCCACGCCGCCGTCGGTCAGCTCGACGATCACGTCCTGGATGGGACGGTCGTGGTCCTTGGGGTTGACGCAGTCGGTCGCGCCCATGGCCCTGGCCAGGATGAACTTGTTGGGATTGGTGTCGATGGCGATGATGCGGCCGGCCTTGGCCTGCACCGCGCCCTGGATCACGGCCAGGCCGATGCCGCCCAGGCCGAACACGGCGACGGTGTCGCCTTCCTTGACCTTGGCGGTGTTGTGGACCGCGCCCAGGCCGGTGGTCACGCCGCAGCCCAGCAGGCAGACCTTTTCGTGCGGCGCGGCCGGGTTGATCTTGGCCAGCGAGATCTCGTTGACCACGGTGTATTCGCTGAAGGTCGAGCAGCCCATGTAGTGGTAGAGCGGCTTGCCTTCATAGCTGAAGCGCGAGCTGCCGTCGGGCATGACGCCCTTGCCCTGCGTGGCGCGGACCTTCTGGCACAGGTTGGTCTTGCCGGACAGGCAGAACTTGCATTCGCGGCATTCGGCCGTGTAGAGCGGGATGACATGATCGCCGGGTTGCAGCGAGGTCACGCCCTCGCCCACTTCGACCACCACGCCCGCGCCTTCGTGGCCCAGCACGGCGGGGAACAGGCCCTCGGGATCGTCGCCGCTCAGGGTGAAGGCGTCGGTATGGCAGACGCCGGTGTGCGTGATGCGCACCAGCACTTCCCCGCGCCGCGGCGGCGCCACGTCGATTTCAACGATTTCCAGCGGCTTGCCGGGTCCGAATGCGACTGCTGCGCGTGATTTCATGATGATGCTCCAGAGCGTTGACGATGGTGTTGCTTCTGCCGTACACGACGCGGGGCCATGTGCGCGGATGTTGCCCTGGCCGCTCCGCTGCCGCGTCCCTTTGAGGGGGGAGCGCGATAGCGCTTCGGCGGTGGGCCTTGTTCATTTGAGATAAGTGCGGACGATGCGCATGATCTGGTCGATCTCGGCGTCGGCGTCGGCGGTCGGGGCGGGCGCCTGGGCCGATTGCGCGAAGGTTTCGCGCAGATGGCTTTCCAGCACTTCGGCCATCAGCCCGGTGGCCGCGCCGCGCAGGGCCGCCAGCTGTTGCAGCAGCGCGCCGCATTCCGTGCCGTCGTTGACGGCGCGCTCCAGCGCCAGGGCCTGGCCCTGGATGCGGCGCAGGCGCGTCGTGACGCGCTTTTTCTCTTGCGGGCTGTGGGGCACGGCCGGGACTCCGTTGGATACAGGGGGGGAGTATAAAAAATTCACCGCCCGGCGTCCAGGACGGTCCAGGATCTCGGCGTGCCGGCGCCGTCTGCAATGATGTCTATACGTGTCTAGTCATCCTCTATATAATTCCCGAAACATGAGAACTGGCCAGGCGCTCGCATCCTGCCCGCCGGCCCAGCACAGGACTGTTTCGTGGCTTCCAACCCTACCCGATTGCCCGTCCAGCCAGACGCCCTGCCCGCCCCGCTGTATGCGCGGGTCAAGCAGATGATTGCCCAGCAGATCCGCAGCGGCGCCTGGCCCGCGCACTACCGCGTGCCGTCCGAAAGCGAGCTGGTCGAGGAACTGGGCTTCAGCCGCATGACCATCAACCGCGCCTTGCGCGAGCTGACCGCCGAAGGGCTGCTGGTGCGCATGCAGGGCGTGGGCACGTTCGTGGCGCAGCCCAAGGCCCGCTCGGCGCTGTTCGCGGTGAACAATATCGCCGACGAGATCGCGGCGCGCAATCATCGCCATCACAGCCGCGTGATCCGGCTGGCCGAGGAGCCCGCCGGCAACGAGCAGGCCCTGATGCTGGAGATCCGCGAAGGCCAGCCGGTGTTCCATTCGGTCATCGTGCACTACGAGGACGACCTGCCCATCCAGCTCGAGGACCGCTACGTCAACGTCAAGCTGGCGCCCGACTACCTCAAGCAGGATTTCACGCAGGGCACGCCCTATGAATATCTGACGCGCGTGGCCCCTCTGACCGAGGGCGAGCACGTGGTCGAGGCGATCCGCGCCAAGCCGCGCGAGTGCCAGCTGCTGCAGATCGAGCGCGACGAACCCTGTCTGTTGATCCGCCGGCGCACCTGGTCGGGCGAGCGCGCGGTCACGCTGGCTCGCCTGATCCATCCCGGATCGCGCCATCGTCTTGAAGGAAAATTCACCACATGACCCAGTTCGACGCGCGCCTGTACCGGGCGCGGGACTATCCGCGCATGCCGTGGCGCAACGGCGGCGGCACCACCCAGGAAGTGGCCTGCAATCCCGGCGGCAGCACGGCCGGCTTTGAATGGCGCCTGTCCATCGCGGACGTGGGGCAGGATGGCGGCTTTTCGGCCTTCGACGGCTTCCAGCGCATCATCACCGTGCTGGAAGGCGCGGGCATCGAGCTGACTGTCGACGGTCGTCGCGAGCCGCCGCTGGGACCGCGCCGCGCCTATGCCTTCCGTGGCGACGCCAAGGTGGACTGCCGCCTGCTGGACGGCCCCATCCGCGACTTCAACCTGTTTTACGCGCCGGCGCGCTGGCAGGCCCGCCTGCAATGGTTGAACGCATCCTGCGTGTTCCACAGCTCGGCCCGCGCCGTGCTGCTGCTGAACGCGTCCGACGCGCCGCTGGCGCTGGCCGTTGACGGCGCGCGCCACGAGCTGCCGTCGCGGCATGACTGCCTGCACATCGAAACGGCCGGTGGCCTGGCCGAATATCGCATCGAGCCGGCGACGGCGTCCGCCGCGCTGGACGCCTGCCTGATCGAGCTGCTGCCCGTCGCTGCCTGAGCGCGGCGGCGTTTCCGACCCCGGTTTTTCCGCCCCGTCCGCCCCGCGGGCGGGGCGCGGTCGCGCGCCCGTGGCTCGTCTTTGCTGCGGGTAATCCCTGACAAAAAAATAGCTCGTCCCATCTTGTATATACAAGCATAGGCATCCTATGATTCGGCCAATGGCCGCGGATCCAAGGCGCGGCGCACCTGGCTATGGAGACCACGATGGAAAAATCGAAACGCTACCGCGACGTCGAGATCCGCGCCCCGCGCGGCAAGCAGCTGACGGCCAAGAGCTGGCTGACCGAGGCGCCGTTGCGCATGCTGATGAACAACCTCGATCCGGACGTGGCCGAGAACCCCAGGGAGCTGGTGGTCTATGGCGGCATCGGCCGCGCCGCGCGCGACTGGGACTGCTACGACCGCATCGTCGAGTCGCTGAAGAACCTGAACGAGGACGAAACCCTGCTGGTGCAGTCCGGCAAGCCGGTGGGCGTGTTCAAGACCCACGCGAACGCGCCGCGCGTGCTGATCGCCAACTCCAACCTGGTGCCGCATTGGGCCACCTGGGAACACTTCAACGAGCTGGACGCGCGCGGCCTGGCCATGTACGGCCAGATGACCGCCGGCAGCTGGATCTATATCGGCAGCCAGGGCATCGTGCAGGGCACTTACGAGACCTTCGTCGAAGCCGGTCGCCAGCATTACGACGGCAAGCTCGCGGGCCGCTGGGTGCTGACCGCCGGCCTGGGCGGCATGGGCGGCGCGCAGCCGCTGGCCGCCACGCTGGCCGGCGCCTGCTCGCTGAACATCGAATGCCAGCAGAGCAGCATCGACTTCCGCCTGCGTACCCGCTATGTCGACGAGCAGGCCGCCGATCTGGACGACGCGCTGGCACGCATCGCCCGCTACACCAAGGAAGGTCGCGCGATCTCGATCGCGCTGTGCGGCAATGCCGCCGAGATCCTGCCGGAACTGGTGCGGCGCGGCGTGCGTCCGGACATGGTCACCGACCAGACCAGCGCCCATGATCCGCTCAACGGCTATCTGCCCGTCGGCTGGACCTGGGCCGAATACCGCGAACGCGCGAAAAGCGAGCCGGCCGCCGTGGTCAAGGCGGCCAAGCAGTCCATGGCCCGGCACGTGCGCGCCATGCTCGAATTCCAGAAGCAGGGCGTGCCCACCTTCGACTACGGCAACAACATCCGCCAGATGGCCAAGGAAGAAGGCGTGGACAATGCCTTCGACTTCCCCGGCTTCGTGCCCGCATATATCCGCCCGCTGTTCTGCCGTGGCGTCGGCCCGTTCCGCTGGGCCGCGCTGTCCGGCGATCCGCAGGACATCTACAAGACCGACGCCAAGGTCAAGGAACTGATTCCCGACGATGCGCACCTGCACCGCTGGCTGGACATGGCGCGCGAACGCATCAGCTTCCAGGGCCTGCCGGCGCGCATCTGCTGGGTCGGCCTGGGCCAGCGCGCCAGGCTTGGCCTGGCCTTCAACGAGATGGTGCGCAGCGGCGAGCTGTCCGCGCCCATCGTGATCGGCCGCGATCATCTGGACTCCGGTTCGGTGGCCAGCCCCAACCGTGAAACCGAGGCCATGCGCGACGGTTCCGACGCCGTGTCCGACTGGCCGCTGCTCAACGCGCTGTTGAACACCGCCAGCGGCGCCACCTGGGTGTCGCTGCATCACGGCGGCGGCGTGGGCATGGGCTTTTCGCAGCATTCGGGCATGGTCATCGTCTGCGACGGCACCGACGCCGCCGCCGAGCGCATCGCCCGCGTGCTGACCAATGACCCGGGCACCGGCGTCATGCGCCATGCCGACGCGGGCTACGAGATCGCGATCGACTGCGCCCGCGAGCAGGGTCTGAACCTGCCGATGATCACGGGCCGCTGAGCGGTCCGGGGAGCCGCGCTGGCGCGGCTCCCGCACATGGGGGAAAAGGCGCCGGCCTGTGCACAGGCGCCAGGAGACGAAAGCATGGCGACACCAGTCGGATCGGAACGGGCGCCGCTCATCGAGCGGCGTTCGATCGACTACATTCCGGAATCGGAGCGGCACGGCAAGCTCTACAGCCAGTTCACGCTGTGGATGGGCGCCAACCTGCAGATCACGGCCATCGTCACCGGCGCCCTGGCGGTGGTGCTGGGCGGCGACGTGTTCTGGTCGCTGGTGGGCCTGCTGGTGGGCCAGCTGTTCGGCGGCGCCATCATGGCGCTGCACGCCGCGCAGGGGCCGCGACTGGGCCTGCCGCAGATGATCTCCAGCCGGGTGCAGTTCGGCGTCTACGGCGCGGCGATTCCCATCGCGCTGGTCTGCGTCATGTACCTGGGCTTCACCGCCACCGGCACCGTGCTGTCCGGCCAGGCCATCGGCCAGCTGCTGGGCGTGAGCGACAGCGCCGGCATCCTGATGTTCGCCGCCGCCATCGTGCTGGCCACCGTGTTCGGCTACCGCGTCATCCACATCATCGGCCGGGTGGCGACGCTGCTGGGCATCGTCGCCTTCGTCTACCTGTTCAGCCGCGTTATGGCGCTGGCCGATGTGGGCGAGCTGCTGGCCAACCGCCATTTCACCTGGGGCTCGTTCCTGCTGTCGGTGTCACTGGCGGCCTCCTGGCAGATCGCTTTCGGGCCGTATGTGGCCGATTACTCGCGCTACCTGCCCAGCCGCACGTCTTCGGCCAGGACTTTCCTGGCGGTGGGCCTGGGTTCGGTGGCGGGCGCGCAGATCGCGATGGTGCTGGGCGTGCTGGCCGCGGCCATGGCGCCGGGTCAGTTCGCCGGCCGTGAAGTGGCCTATATCGTGGGCCTGGGCGGCACCGGCAAGATCGCCGCGCTGCTGTATTTCAGCATCGCCTTCGGCAAGATCACTATTTCGACGCTGAACTCCTACGGCAGCTTCATGTGCATCGCCACCATCATCAGCGGCTTTCGTGGAAGCATCGAAGTCACGCACCGGCAGCGCGTGGTTGCCGTGCTGCTGATCGTGGGCGCGGCCACGGCCGTCGCGCTGATCGGGCAGCACAGCTTCCTGGGCGCGTTCAAGTCCTTCATCCTGTTCCTGCTGGCCTTCTTCACGCCCTGGAGCGCGGTCAACCTGGTGGACTATTACTTCGTGAACCGCGAGCGCTATGACGTGCCGGCGCTGGCCGACCCCGACGGACGCTACGGCCGCTGGAACATGACGGGCCTCACCGCCTACGCCGTCGGCGTGCTGGTGCAGATGCCCTTCATCTCGACCAAGCTCTACACCGGCCCCCTGGTCCAGCACCTGGGCGGCGTGGATATTTCCTGGATCATCGGCCTGATCGTGCCGGGCATCCTGTACTACCTGCTGGCCCGCAACGGCGCGTCGGCTGCGCGCCGCCACGCCACGAGCGGCGGCCACGACATTGCATGAATACCGCCTGACGGCGGCATAGGAGATCGACAATGGATTTGCACTTGAAACCCGGCCAACTCACGCTGTCCGACCTGCGCCAGGTCTACCACCAGCCGCAGCGCCTGACCCTGGATCCGTCGGCGGCCGGCCCGATCGACGCCAGCGTGGCCTGCGTGGAGCGCATCATCGCCGAGGACCGCACCGCCTACGGCATCAACACCGGCTTCGGCCTGCTGGCGTCCACCCGCATCGCGCGCGAGGACCTGGAAGCGCTGCAAAGCTCGCTGGTGCTGTCGCACGCGGCCGGCGTGGGCGAGCCGTTGGACGACGCCATGGTGCGTCTGATCATGGTGCTGAAGATCAACAGCCTGGCGCGCGGCTACTCCGGCATCCGCCGCAAGGTCATCGACGCGCTGATCGCGCTGGTCAACGCCGAGGTCTATCCGCACATTCCGCTCAAGGGCTCGGTGGGCGCGTCGGGCGACCTGGCGCCGCTGGCGCACATGTCCCTGCTGCTGCTGGGCGAGAACCGCGCGCGCCATCGCGGCGAGTGGCTGCCGGCCCGCCAGGCGCTGGAAATCGCCGGCCTGCAGCCGTTCACGCTGGCGGCCAAGGAAGGCCTGGCGCTGTTGAACGGCACCCAGGTGTCGACCGCCTATGCGCTGCGCGGCCTGTTCGAGGCCGAGGACCTCATGTCCGCGGCGCTGGTCTGCGGCGGCCTGAGCGTGGAAGCCATGCTGGGCTCGCGCGCGCCCTTCGATCCGCGCATCCACGCGGCGCGCGGCCAGCGCGGCCAGATCGACGTGGCCGCCGTCTACCGCGACTTGCTGACCGACGACAGCGAGGTTGGCCATTCGCACGCCGACTGCGGCAAGGTGCAGGATCCCTATTCGTTGCGCTGCCAGCCGCAGGTCATGGGCGCCTGCCTGACGCAGATCCGCCAGGCCGCCGAGGTGCTGGCAGTCGAGGCCAATGCCGTGTCGGACAACCCGCTGGTGTTCGCCGCCGAGGGCGACGTGATCTCGGGCGGCAACTTCCATGCCGAGCCGGTGGCCATGGCCGCCGACAATCTGGCGCTGGCGCTGGCCGAGATAGGCGCGCTGTCCGAACGCCGCATCTCGCTGATGATGGACAAGCACATGTCGCAGCTGCCGCCCTTCCTGGTGAACAACGGCGGTGTGAACTCCGGATTCATGATCGCCCAGGTGACGGCCGCCGCGCTGGCCAGCGACAACAAGGCGCTGGCGCATCCGGCCAGCGTCGACAGCCTGCCCACCTCAGCCAACCAGGAAGATCACGTGTCGATGGCGCCGAACGCGGGCAAGCGCCTGTGGCCGATGGCCGAGAACGTGCGCGACATCCTGGCCATCGAATGGCTGGGCGCCTGCCAGGGCCTGGATTTCCGCGAGGGCCTGAAGACCTCGCCCAAGCTGGAGCGCGCGCGCCAGCTGCTGCGCCAGAAGGTGGCGCACTACGAGAAGGACCGCTTCTTCGCGCCCGACATCGAACAGGCCAGCGCGCTGATCGCCGGACGCAGCCTGAACGCGCTCATGCCGGCGGGCCTGTTGCCCAGTCTGTAACGCAACACCGGCCCGCGCGCGCGGCGTGGGCCCTCCCGCCGCAGCCGCTTGCAGCGCCCCGCAGAGGGCGCGCGGGCGGCGCTCGGCCCTGCCCGCGGCATTCCCACCACATGGAGACAAGCATGCAAGAAGTGCAGAGCAGTGAGTTGAAGAGAGGGCTGAGCGCCCGGCACATCCGCTTCATCGCGCTGGGGTCGGCCATCGGCACCGGCCTGTTCTACGGCTCGGCCAAGGCCATCCAGGCCGCGGGCCCCTCGGTCCTGATCGCCTACCTGATCGCCGGCGCCGCCGTGTACATGGTGATGCGCGCGCTCGGGGAAATGGCGGTGCACAACCCGGTGGCCGGCTCCTTCGGCCAGTACGCCAGCCAGTCTCTGGGACCGCTGGCCGGCTTCATCACCGGCTGGACCTACACTTTCGAGATGATCATCGTCTGCCTGGCCGACGTCACGGCGTTCGGGCTGTACATGGGATTCTGGTATCCGGACGTGCCGCAGTGGATCTGGGTGCTGGCCATCGTGCTGCTGATCGGCGGGCTCAACCTGTGCACCGTCAAGCTGTTCGGCGAACTGGAATTCTGGCTGTCGCTGCTGAAAGTGGCCGCCATCGTCGCCATGATCGCCGGCGGACTGGGCATCATGCTGTTCGGCATCGGCCTGAGCGCGGACGCGCCGGCCACCGGCGTGCACAATCTCTGGCAGAACGGCGGCTTCATGCCCAACGGCATCGGCGGCTTGATCGCATCGCTGGCGGTGGTGGTGTTCGCTTTTGGCGGCATCGAGATCATCGGCATCACGGCCGGCGAGGCCAAGGACCCGGGCCGCACCATCCCGCGCGCCATCAACGCTGTGCCCCTGCGCATCCTGCTGTTCTACGTGCTGACGCTGTTCGTGCTGATGGCCATCTTCCCCTGGTCGCAGATCGGCAGCCAGGGCAGCCCCTTCGTGCAGATCTTCGACCAGCTGGGCATCCCGTCCGCCGCCACCATCCTGAACATCGTGGTGATATCGGCCGCCGTGTCGGCCATCAACAGCGACATCTTCGGCGCCGGACGCATGCTCTACGGCATGGCGCAGCAGGGCCAGGCGCCGCGCGGCTTCGCCGCCGTGTCGCGCCGTGGCGTGCCGTGGATGACGGTGGTGGTGATGTCGGCCGCGCTGCTGATCGGCGTGGTGCTGAACTATCTGATCCCGAAGGATGTGTTCCTGTTGATCGCTTCCATCGCCACCTTCGCCACGGTCTGGGTCTGGCTGATGATCCTGCTGTCGCAATTCAACATGCGCCGAAAGATGGACCCTAGGGAGGCCGCGCAGCTCAAGTTCCCGGTGCCGCTGTGGCCGGCCGGCCCGATCCTGGCGATCGCCTTCATGGTCTTCGTGATCCTGGTGCTGGGCTACTTCCCCAACACGCAGGCCGCGCTTATCGTGGGAGCCGTGTGGATCGCGCTGCTGTGCATCGCCTATCGCCTGTGGGTGCTGCCGCAGCGCAAGGCGGCGCAGGCGCGCGTCCCGGAGCAGGGCGCGCCGCAAAACCCGTCTCGGCCGCTGACGCAGGGCTCGGACTGAAACAACGCAAGCAACAAGGAGAACCGGCAATGAAACAGGTCTGGCGCAACTGCCATGCCGCCACGATGCAAGGCGGCGCGTACTCGATCATCGAGCGCGCGGCCATCGTCACCGAGGACGGGCGCATTGCCTGGATCGGCCCCGAGGCCGAGATGCCGCTGGATGGCTCGGCGGCCGTGCAGGACCTGGGCGGCGCCTGGGTCACGCCGGGCCTGGTCGATTGCCACACCCACCTGGTGTTCGGCGGCAACCGCAGCCTGGAGTTCGAGCAGCGCCTGCAGGGCGTGGACTATGCCGAGATCGCCGCGCGCGGCGGCGGCATCGCCAGCACGGTGCGCGCCACGCGCGCCGCCACCGAGGACGAGCTGTATCTGGATGCGAGCCGGCGCGCGCTGCACCTGCTGCGCGACGGCGTGACCACGCTGGAGGTCAAGTCCGGCTACGGCCTGGACCTGCCCAACGAGCGCAAGATGCTGCGCGTGGCGCGCCGCCTGGGCCGCTCGCTGCCGCTGACGGTGCGCGCCACCTGCCTGGCGGCGCACGCGCTGCCGCCCGAGTTCACGGGCCGGCCGGACGACTACATCGACGAGGTCGCCCGCCGCATGCTGCCCGTGCTGGCGGCGGAAGGGTTGGTGGACGCCGTGGACGCCTTCTGTGAGCACCTGGCGTTCTCGCCGGCGCAGGTCGAGCGGGTGTTCCAGAGCGCGGCGCACCTGGGCCTGCCGGTCAAGCTGCATGCCGAGCAGCTGTCTTCACTGCACGGCGCCACGCTGGCGGCGCGCCACGGCGCGCTGTCGGCCGATCACCTTGAATACCTGACCGAGAGCGATGTGCTGGCCATGGCGCAGGCAGGCACCGTGGCGGTGCTGCTGCCGGGCGCGTTTTACGCGCTGCGCGAAACCCGGCTGCCGCCGGTGGATCTGCTGCGCCGCCACGGCGTGCCGATAGCCATTTCCACCGACCTCAATCCGGGTACCTCGCCGGCGCTGTCGCTGCGCCTGATGCTGAGCATGGCCTGCACGCTGTTCCGCCTGACGCCGGAGGAAGCGCTGGCCGGCGCCACCCTCCATGGGGCCCGCGCGCTGGGATTGGAGACCACGCATGGCACGCTGGAAGCGGGCAAGGCGGCGGACTTCGTGGCCTGGAGCATCGATCATCCGTCGGAGCTGGCCTACTGGATTGGCGGCGAATTGCCCAGGCGCGTCGTCCGGCATGGGCAGCAGGTGTACGCGACGGCGCCGGACGCGGCGGCCTGACAGCCGCCGGGCCGCGATGCATGCGGCCTACGCCGCCATCGCCAGCGCTGGCAGGCCCGCCTGGGACGGCAGGCGGAAGGCGCTGACCGCGCCCTGCAGCCGCTGCGCCTGCGTTTCCAGCGACGACGCGGCGGCGGCGGCCTCTTCGACGAGCGCGGCGTTCTGCTGGGTCACGTGATCCATCTGCGTGACCGCCGTGTTGACCTGGTCGATGCCCGTGACCTGTTCCTGCGAGGCGGCGGCGATATCGGCCACCAGCGAGGTCAGGTGTTCGATGGTCCGCACGATTTCCTCCATCGTGCGCCCGGCCGTCTCCACCTGGGTGGACCCCGCCTGCACCGTGGCGCCGGAGGTGTTGAGCAGCTGCTTGATTTCCTTGGCCGCCGTGGCGCTGCGCTGCGCCAGTGAGCGCACCTCGCCCGCCACCACCGCGAAGCCCTTGCCCTGTTCGCCGGCGCGGGCCGCTTCCACGGCCGCGTTCAGCGCCAGGATGTTGGTCTGGAACGCGATGCCGTCGATCACGCCGACGATGTCCTCGATGCGGCTGGAGTCCTGGGCGATTTCGCGCATGGTGTTCACGGCATCGCGCACGGCCTGTCCGCCGCGTTGCGCCACTTCGGACGCGGTCGAGGCCATCTGGTTGGCCTGGCGCGCGTTCTCCGCGTTGCTGCTGACGGTGGAGAGCAGCTGCTCCATGCTGGCAGCGGTTTCCTCCAGCGAGGCGGCCTGCTGTTCGGTGCGGCTGGACAGGTCCTGGTTGCCCGCGGCGATTTCGCTGGATCCGGTATGGATTTCATGTACGCCCGCGCGCACCGCGTGCACGGTGCGGACCAGGCTGGCCTGCATGTCCTGCAGATAGGGGATCACCTGCCCCACGCAGTTGCGGCCGAAGGCCGCGATCGGCGCGGTCAGGTCGCCGGCGGCGATGCGCTGGAAATGGCCGCGCAAGTCGTCCAGCGGACGCTTGACGAAATGCACCACGTACAGGTCGCCCAGCACCAGCAGCAGCAGGCAGACGGCCAGCACCGCGCCCGTGCCGATATAGGCGTGGCGGCGCTTGGCGGCGGCGTTCTCCCAGAGTTGGGTCTCGCGTTCCTTGGCGTAGGCCTCGTATTGCTCGATGCTCTTGCCGAAGGCGCGGCTGGCGCTCACGACCGGGCCGGCGCCATGGACGCGGGCGCGCGCCACATCGCCGGCTGTCAGCAGGTCGCGCTGGACCGCGATGCCCGCCACGGTCAGGGCCTCGAAGCCCGATTTCATGGGATCCAGGATGGCGGCCGGGGCATCGTTGCCGGCCAGTTCCAGGAATATGGCCTGCTGCTTGCGGGCTTCGGCCAGGGCGGCATCGATGCTGCGGCCTTCCTCGGCCGCCTGCGTGGCGTCGCCGGCGGCGGCATATTCCATCTGGCGCGACAGGCGCAGGCGCGCACGCATGATCTGGTCGTTGACGCGCGAAAGCGCCGAGACTTCGTGCAGCAGTTCGGTGCTGTCGGTCAGCGCATCCGCCGAGCCGCGCAAACCGTTGATGGTGATTGCCGACATGCCGGCAAGCAGGACGCTGATGGTGAGCAGGGTGCCCAGGATCATGCGGCGGATGGTGATGTCTTTCAGTAGCTGTTTCATGACGCGACGCTCTTGAGTGCTTAGGGGGTGCTACATCGGCAACAACGGCTTGGAGACAGGCGAATTTAGCTGGCGTTACAACATGACGAAATGTGCCAGCTGGGCATGGAACAAATCGACATTTCAAGCAATAGTGTTGCGTTTTTCATGTCAGGTGAGAATGTTTTCCTCACGGTCTGGTCTGGAGTGTCATAACTGCATGAAGCGTGGTGGGGTCATTAATTTGACGCTGTCCTGCAGGTATTGGATTAAATATGTGGGGTTATATTTCTTCGAATATCAGCGATGTTCGTGATATTTCAATTGGCTTAAGACTATTTTTAAAATAAAACTAAATTACTCGGGAGTAGTAAAAAGAAAAGTAAAATCCAGCACCGATGTTAAGAAAATAACTTGAATAAGCCAGCGGGGTATGGAAAATACGCTCGTGTTGCTCCAGATCTTGTATCTGATCTGATAAGACACACCCATGTTGGGGTAGGTTGAATCAGCAGTATTTTGTGGAGTGGCGCGCATGGAACGCCTGATCTATCGCAAAACCGCATTTCTTTTATTCACTTCCCTGGCATCCGCATCGAGCCTGGCGGCGGGACAGAATTCCGCGAACTTCAACGTCACCATCGTCATCCAGGCCAACTGCACCATCGCCGCCAATAACCTGACGTTCCCTCCCCAGGGAGTGCTGAGCTCGGCGGTGACGGCTACCTCGGCGTTAACCGTCACGTGCACCAACACCACGCCATATTTCGTTGGTCTTAGCGCGGGCTCCGGCACGGGCAACACCGAGACCAACCGGCGCATGTTCGGGGCCGTGAACACCAGCGCTTTCGTCGCCTACCAGCTATACAAGAGCGACCAATCGGTGTGGGGGGATATCGCGTCGCCGAACACGCGCCAGGGCGGCACGGGCAATGGCGCCGCGCAGACGCTGACTGTCAACGGTACGGTGCCGGCCCAGGCCACGCCGGCGCCCGACACCTATAGCTCGACCGTCACCGCCACCGTCTATTTCTGAGGAGCGTGGCCGTGTGTGCGCGCATATCCGCCATGCTGGTGGTTCTGCTTGGCTGGATTTGTCCGGCCGGCGCCGCGACGCTGCAGATTTCCCCGGTCATGGTCGAGATGGCGCCGCAGCAGGGCGCCAGCGGCATCATGCTGCGCAACCCGGACGCGATGCCGGTCTATGGTCAGGTGCGAGTCTATGCCTGGGAACAACGCGACGGCGACGATGTGCTATTGCCCACCGAGGAGATCCAGGTCAGCCCGCCCATCATCCAGGTACCGCCCGGCGGCGAACAGCTGGTGCGGCTGGTGCGCGCATCGCGGGAACCGGCGGCGATCGAGAAGAGCTACCGGCTGGTCATCGACGAGATTCCGGATCCGTCCACGCCGGCGGTCAATGGCGTGGTGCTGCGGCTGCGCTATTCGGTGCCGGTGTTCGTGGCCGGGGCCACGCCCGAGCCGCGTCCGGAACTGAGCTGGAAGGCGGCGCGCGAGGGCAAGGAATGGGTGCTGAGCCTGAGCAACACCGGCACCCGCTATGCGCAGGTGGCCAGCCTGCAGGTGTTGGACAGCGGCGGCAAGCCCGTGGCCGAGGTCGACGGGCTGTTGGGCTATGCGCTGGCCCAGCGCCAGCGGCAGTGGCGCATCCCGGCGCGGTTGCAGGCCTCCGGGCCAGTACATATCAAGGCCTTGATCAATGGCGGCACGATCTCGGCTACTCCCAGGATGGACTGACGGGCCGCGCGCCATCCGTGCCGGAGAATGGCGCGGCTGGGGCATCGCGCTGGCCTTGTCGTGCATGGCGGCGCAGGCGGCGGACGTGCCCGATCAGCTGGTGTCGTTCGGCGATATCGCCGAGCGCGACGTGTTCCTGGAAGTGAGCATCAACGGCGCCAATACCTCGCAACTGCTGCGGTTCCGCGATGCGCAGGGCCGCTTGTCGGCCAGCGCGGATGCGCTGCGCTCGGTCGGCATCGGCGTGCCGGGGCCGGACGGCGCGGCGGGCAGCCCGGAGCTGCGGCTGGACGCGATTCCTGGCCTGCGCTACAGCTACAACGCCGCGACGCAGTCGGTGAACCTGGTGGTGCCGGATGCGTTGCGCACGCCTTACGCGCTCGATATGCGTGGCGTGTCCCGGGCGCCGTCGGCCACCAGCGGACGCGGGCTGGTGCTGAACTACGACGCCTACGCGCAGACCAGCGGCCTGTCCCGGTTGTCGCTGTACACCGAACAGCGCTATTTCAGTCCGTCCGGCGTGTTCAGCAACACCGGCATCAGCTATCTTGGCGGGCGCGCCAATCTTGCCGATGGCACTGGGCGCTACATCCGCTACGACACGTACTGGACGCATTCCGACCAGGACACGATGCGCACGCTGCGGTTGGGCGACACGATCACGTCGTCGCTGGACTGGTCGCGCTCGATCCGCATCGCCGGCGTGCAGTGGGGTCGCAACTTCTCGCTGCGGCCGGACCTGGTGACTTTTCCGGTGGCGGCGATCAGCGCGTCCTCGGTGGTGCCGTCCTCAATCGCGCTGTACATCAACGGGGTGCAGCAATACTCCAGCAACGTGCCGGCCGGCCCCTTCGTGGTCAACCAGATCCCCGGCATCACCGGCGCGGGCCAGGCCACCATCGTCACGCGCGACGCGTTGGGGCGCAGCATCGCGACGACGGTGCCGTTGTACGTGGACACGCGCCTGCTGGCGCGGGGCCTGTCCAGCTATTCGGTGGAGGCGGGCTTCGTGCGGCGGCGGTTCAGCGTGCGTTCGTTCGACTACGACCACGCGCTGGCCGTCAGCGCATCGGGCCGCTATGGCCTGGATGACGCGTTGACGCTGGAAGGGCATGCCGAGAGCGCGCCCGGCGTCTACAACCTGGGAGCGGGCGCGCTGGTCAGGCTGGGCGAGGCGGGCGTGGTCAGCGCTTCGCTGGCCGGCAGCGCGGGCCGTTACGCGGGCGGCCAGACCAGCCTGGGCTACCAGTACGTGCGGCCGGGGTTCAGCCTGGACATGCAGGCCACGCGCGCGTTGGGGGGGTATGGTGATCTCGGATCCCGCGAGCAGGCGCCCGTGGCGCGGCAGATCGACCGCGTCACCCTGTCGTTTCCCGTCGCCCAGTCGCAGAGCGCGGCCTTGAGCTATATCGGCTATCGCCAGCCGGCCGCGCTGGCCGCCAGACTGGGCTCGGCGACTTATACCGTCAACCTGCACAGCCGCGCGGTCATGAGCTTGAGTGCATTTCACGACTTCAATCAGTCCGGCTCGAATGGCATGTACGTGAGCCTGACGCTGATGCTGGGCGAGCGCACGCAGGCCTTCGCGTCGGTCAGCCGCCAGCAGCGCCAGGACAGCTACAGCGTGGGCGCGCAGCGTTCGGTGGACTATGAAGGCGGCGCGGGCTGGTCGGTGCAGCGCGGACGCAGCGGCGGGCAGGCCTACACGCAGGGCCAGGCGCAGTACCTGGGCCGCTACGGCCAGCTGACCGGTCTGGCGCAGGACCTGGGCGGACGCACGCAGGCGGCGGTCCAGGCCTCGGGAGCGCTGGTGCTGATGGACGGCGTGGTCACGCCCTCGCGCCGGATCAACGACAGCTTCGCGCTGGTGTCGACGGGCGCGCCGGACGTGGACGTGCTGCACGAGAACCGCAAGCTGGGCAAGACCGACAGCTCGGGCCACCTGCTGGTGCCGGACCTGGTTCCCTATCAGGCCAATCGCCTGTCGATCGACGCGGAGAACCTGCCGGTGGACACGCGGCTGGAATCGACCAAGGCGGTGGTGGTGCCGCAGTCGCGCTCGGGCGTGGTGGCGAACTTCCAGCTGGAGCGCTATGTGGCGGCCACGGTGATCCTGAAGACGCCGGACGGCCAGTTCCTGCCGCCTGGGGCCGGGGTGCTGCATGCCGAGAGCGGCAAGCGCGGGGTGGTGGGCTATGACGGCATGACCTTCGTCGAGGACCTGCAGGCGCTGAATCACCTGACGGTGCAGGGCAAGGGCGTGTCCTGCCGCGCGCAATTCGAATATGGCGCCGAGTCCGGCCGGCAATTGCCCACGCTGGGCCCGTTCGTCTGCCAGCCTTTGGAGGAGCACAAGCAATGAGACGAGCCATCCTGTTGGTCGCCATCGTGTTTGCCTGGGCCTGGGCGGGCGCGGCGCAGGCCCAATCGAACTGCAATTTGTCGGGCAGTTCGACCACCATTGACTTCGGCGCCGTCAATCCCTTGCTTCCCGGGGATACGCTCAACAGCGGGGGGCTGATCAAGGTGAACTGCCTTTTCTTATTTCTGGGAACCCGCGTGTGCATCAGCCTGGGAACGGGCAACACCAGTCCGTCGATCGCGGCGCGCGCGATGGGCAACGGTTCCTATCGCATGAATTACAACCTGTATACGGATCCGGGCTATTCCAGTGTCTGGGGCGCCGCGACGACCTCGCCGCCTACATCCCAGGTGCTCACTGACGTTATCGATGCATCCCTGTCGGTGCCCATTTACGCAAAGTTGCCAGGAGGACAGACTTCGGTGTCGACCGTGGGCAATGCCGATACGCAATACCAGGAGATTTACTCCGGCGCGAGCGTCCACGTGGAGGTGCAGACGGCCTTGTTTTTTCCTGATTCGGTCAATTGTCCGCTGTCCTCTCCGACCTGGGTCATGACTATGCCGCTGACGGTCAAGGCGCTGGTGCAGAAGAACTGCACCATTTCCGCCACCAATCTGGTGTTTCCGGCCCAGGGGGTGTTGACGGTCCCGGTGCCGGGTAGCAGCCAGATCAGCGTGCAGTGCACCAACAACAACGCGTATTCGCTGGCGCTCAATGGCGGGACGGTGGGCGGCAACGTGCTGGCGCGCAAAATGAAGCACTCGACCGCCGCCGACACGGTCAGCTACCAGCTGTACCAGGGGTCGAACTACGCCATCGTCTGGGGCGATGCGAGCGGCGGCTCGCCCAAGACCGGTCTGGGGTCGGGCACGGTGCAGAACCATACGGTATATGGCCGGGTGCCGGCGCAGACCACGCCCAGGCCGGGCAGCTATAGCGATACCGTCACGGCCACCATCACATTCTGAACCCGCACACGGCGGGGGCGACAGCGGTCGCACACCGGCTAGCCGCGCAATGCGGCGAGTGAGAGGATTTTTGAGACCCTTCGGTCACGTTCGGTCCTCGCCCTAATTAATGCTGCCAATAATCGAAAAAATTCGTACATAAAGTCGCTGAAAAATGCCGAATCAAGGCGGCATTTTGTGTATGAATTTTGTCCCCTTTTTCGAAAAGGCAGCCAATTCCCTGAATTACAACAAGTTTTATTGCCGAACATTGGTGCTACTTCGAAGGGGAAGACAGAAAAATAGCGGGAAAATATCGAAAATGTCTTGAAGAAAGCCAGAGAGAATGGAAAATAGCTGTATGTTTCGTCAAATTTCAAAATTGACATGACATGCATCAATTGCGGGTAGGTTGATTCAGCAGTATTTCGTGGAGTAGCGCTCATGAAACGCCTGATCTATCGCTCGGCCACATTTTCTTTGCTCAGCTCCCTGGTGTGCGCGTCGAACCTGGCCGCGGGACAGAGCACGGCGAACTTCAACGTCACCATCGTCATCCAGGCCAACTGCACCATCGCCGCCAACAACCTGGCATTCGGCCCCCAGGGCGTGCTGAGCACGGCGGTGACATCCACCTCGACGCTGACTGTCACGTGCACCAACACCACGCCGTATACCGTCGGCTTGAACGCGGGCACTGGCACGGGCAATACCGAGGCCAGCCGGCATATGTTCGGCACGGTCAACACGACGGCGTCCGTGGCCTACCAACTGTACAAGGCCGACCTGAGCACCGTCTGGGGCGACGCCACCGTGGCGGCGCGCGTGAGCGGCACGGGTACCGGGGCCGCGCAGACGCTGACCGTCAACGGCTCGGTGCCGGCCCAGGCCACGCCGGCGCCCGATACCTACAGCTCCACCGTCACCGCCACCGTCTATTTCTGAGGAGCCGCCACCGTGCGTACAGCCATGCTTGCAGTGCTGGCGGCGGTGGCGGTCCTGCTGGGCCCGACGGGTCCGGCGGGCGCGGCCACGCTGCAGATTTCCCCGGTCATGGTCGACATGGCGCCGCAACAGGGCGCCAGCGGCATCACGCTGCGCAACCCGGACGCGATGCCGGTCTATGGTCAGGTGCGGGTCTACGCCTGGGAACAGCGCGACGGCGACGACGTGCTGTTGCCCACCGACGAGATCCAGGTCAGCCCGCCCATCATCCAGGTGCCGCCCCGCAGCGAACAGCTGGTGCGGCTGGTGCGCGCGTCGCGGGAACCGGCGGCGATCGAGAAGAGCTATCGGCTGGTCATCGACGAGATTCCGGATCCGTCCACGCCGGCGGTCAATGGCGTGGTGCTGCGGCTGCGCTATTCGGTGCCGGTGTTCGTGGCCGGGGCCACGCCCGAGCCGCGTCCGGAACTGAGCTGGAGGGCGGCGCGCGAGGGCAAGGAATGGGTGCTGAGCCTGAACAACACCGGCACCCGCTATGCGCAGGTGGCCAGCCTGCAGGTGTTGGACAGCGGCGGCAAGCCCGTGGCCGAGGTCGACGGGCTGGTGGGTTATGCGCTGGCCCAGCGCCAACGGCAGTGGCGTATCCCGGGCCGGCCGCAGGCGCCGGGCCCCGTGCGTATCAAGGCCCTGATCAATGGCGGCACGATCTCGGTGGCGCCCCGGATGGACTGACTGGCCGCGCGCCGGCCTGGGCGGAGGGCGGCGCGCCAGAGGTATGCAGCCTATGGCGGTATGCGCTTCCCGTACACGCGGGCGACGCGCCTGGAGCATCGCGCTGGCCCTGTCTTGCGCGGTGGCGCGGGCGGCGGACCTGCCCGATCAACTGGTGTCGTTCGGCGATATCGCCGAGCGCGACGTATTCCTGGAAGTGAGCATCAACGGCGCCAATACCTCGCAACTGCTGCGGTTCCGCGATGCGCAGGGCCGCTTGTCGGCCAGCGCGGATGCGCTGCGCTCGGTCGGCATCGACGTGCCGGAGGCGGAGGGCGCCGCTGGCAGTCCGGCGTTGCGGCTGGATGCGATTCCGGGCTTGCGCTACAGCTACAACGCCGCGACGCAGTCGGTGAACCTGGTGGTGCCGGACGCCTTGCGCACGCCTTATCAACTCGACATGCGCGGCGTCCCCAGGGCGCCTCCGGCCACCAGCGGGCGCGGGCTGGTGCTGAATTACGACGCCTACGCGCAGACCAGCGGCCTGTCCCGGTTGTCGCTGTATACCGAGCAGCGCTATTTCAGTCCGTCCGGCGTATTCAGCAACACCGGCATCACCTATGCCGGCGGGCGGGCGGACCGCTATATCCGCTATGACACCTACTGGACGCGCTCGGACCAGGACACGATGCGCACGCTGCGGCTGGGCGACACGATCACGTCGTCGCTGGATTGGTCGCGGTCGATCCGCATCGCCGGCGTGCAGTGGGGCCGCAACTTCTCGCTGCGGCCAGACCTGGTGACTTTTCCGGTGGCGGCGATCAGCGCGTCCTCGGTGGTGCCGTCGTCGATCGCGCTGTACATCAACGGGGTGCAGCAGTACTCCAGCAACGTGCCGGCCGGCCCCTTCGTGGTCAACCAGATCCCCGGCATCACCGGCGCGGGCCAGGCCACCATCGTCACGCGCGACGCGTTGGGGCGCAGCATCGCGACGACGGTGCCGTTGTACGTGGACACGCGCCTGCTGGCGCGGGGCCTGTCCAGCTATTCGGTGGAGGCGGGCTTCGTGCGGCGGCGGTTCAGCGTGCGTTCGTTCGACTACGACCACGCGCCGGCCGTCAGCGCATCGGGCCGCTATGGGCTGGATGACGCGCTGACGCTGGAAGGGCATGCCGAGAGCGCGCCCGGCGTCTACAACCTGGGGGGCGGCGCGTTGGTCAGGCTGGGCGAGGCGGGCGTGGTCAGCGCTTCGCTGGCCGGCAGCGCGGGCCGTTACGCGGGCGGCCAGACCAGCCTGGGCTACCAGTACGTGCGGCCTGAGTTCAGCCTGGACCTGTTGTCCACCCGGGCGCTCGGCGATTACGGCGACCTGGGCTCGCGCGAGGACGCACCGGTGGTCCGCCAGACTGATCGCGCGACCGTGTCGTTTCCCATCACCCGGTCGCAGAGCATGGCCTTGAGCTACATCGGCTATCGCCAGCCGGACGCGCCGGCCGCCAAGCTGGGCTCGGCGACCTATACCGTCAACCTGCACAGCCGCGTGGCCATGAACCTGAGTGCGTTCCACGACTTCAACCAGTCCGACTCGAACGGCGTGTACTTGAGCCTGACGCTGATGATGGGCGATCGGACCCAGGCCTTCGCGTCGGTCAGCCGCCAGCAGCGCCAGGACAGCTACAGCGTGGGCGCGCAGCGTTCGGTGGACTATGAAGGCGGCGCGGGCTGGTCGGTGCAGCGCGGACGCAGCGGCGGGCAGGCCTACACGCAGGGCCAGGCGCAGTACCTGGGCCGCTACGGCCAGCTGACCGGTCTGGCGCAGGACCTGGGCGGACGCACGCAGGCGGCGGTCCAGGCCTCGGGAGCGCTGGTGCTGATGGACGGCGTGGTCACGCCCTCGCGCCGGATCAACGACAGCTTCGCGCTGGTGTCGACGGGCGCGCCGGACGTGGATGTGCTGCACGAGAACCGCAAGCTGGGCAAGACCGACAGCTCGGGCCACCTGCTGGTGCCGGACCTGGTTCCCTATCAGGCCAATCGCCTGTCGATCGACGCCGAGAACCTGCCGGTGGACACGCGGCTGGAATCGACCAAGGCGGTGGTGGTGCCGCAGTCGCGCTCGGGCGTGGTGGCGAACTTCCAGCTGGAGCGCTATGTGGCGGCCACGGTGATCCTGAAGACGCCGGACGGCCAGTTCCTGCCGCCTGGGGCCGGGGTGCTGCATGCCGAGAGCGGCAAGCGCGGGGTGGTGGGCTACGACGGTATGACCTTCGTCGAGGACCTGCAGGCGCTGAATCACCTGACGGTGCGGGGCAAGGGCGTGTCCTGCCGCGCGCAATTCGAATACGGCGCCGAGCCCGGACGCCTGATGCCCACGCTGGGCCCCTATGTTTGCCATCCTTTGGAGGAACCTGCGCAATGAGACGCGCCATCGTGTTGATCGTGCTTGCGTGGTGCTGGGCCTGGTCCGGCGCGGCGCAGGCGCAGAGTTGCGACCTGACCGGCAGTTCGACCACCATCGACTTTGGCACGATCAATCCCCTGCTGCCGGCGGATACGCTCAACAGCGGCGGGCTGATCAAGCTGAACTGCTCCGGCCTGTCGTTGTTCACGCGGGTATGCATCAGCCTCGGAACGGGAAATACCAGCCCGTCGATCGCGGCGCGCGCGATGGGCAACGGTTCCTACCGCATGAACTACAACCTGTATACGGATCCGGGCTATTCCAATATCTGGGGCAACGCGACCACCTCGGCGCCTACGTCGCAGCTGCTGACCGGCATCGGCGCGGGGTCGGTGTCGGCGACCGTCTATGCCAAGCTGCCGGGCGGCCAGAACACCGTGACCATCGTGAACAATGCCGATACGCAATACATGGAAAGCTACGCCACGACCACGCAGGCCAAGGTGGACGTGCAGACCTTTCCGCTCATCGGGCTGCTCCTGAACTGCCCGCTGAGTTCGCCCTCCCTGACCTTGCAGATCCCGTTGACGGTCAAGGCGCTGGTGCAGAAGAACTGCACCATTTCCGCCACCAACCTGGTGTTTCCGGCGCAGGGGCTGTTGACGGCCCCGGTGCCTGGCAGCAGCCAGATCAGCGTGCAATGCACCAACAACAACGCGTACTCGCTGGCGCTCAATGGCGGGACGGTGGGCGGCAACGTGCTGGCGCGCAAGATGAAGCACTCGACCGCCGCCGACACGGTCGGCTACCAGCTGTACCAGGGGTCGAACTACGCCATCGTCTGGGGCGACGCGACGGGCGGCTCGCCCATGGCCGGCCTGGGCACGGGCGCGGCGCAGAGCTACACCGTCTACGGCCTGGTGCCGCCGCAGGCCACGCCCAGGCCGGGCAGCTACAGCGATACCGTCACGGCCACCATCACATTCTGAGCCTGCGCCCGGACAGGCCCGGGCCGCGCGCCCTACAGCGATTCCGGATCCCGCCGCAGCGAGAATCCCTGCGACCCGTTCATCGCCAGGTAGCTGACGTTGCGCGACACTTCCGGCGCCGCGTCGCCGGCGTGCAGCGCGCGCACGCCGTCCAGCACCATCTTGTCGGCCAGCGTCATGCGATCCAGCATGCGCAGGTACTGCATCCAGCTCTCGACCAGGAAGACCTCGCGCCACACCCCTTCGCGTTCCAGGTCGCGGAACAGCTGCCACTGCTGCGCGCCGTTGCGCAGCCGCATCAGGCGCAGCGGATGGGCGGCGCCGATCAGCGCGGGCAGCTTGTCGTTCGGGATCTGGTATTGCACCGCCACCAGCACCGCGCCGTGCTCGGTGTCGAAGCCGGCGGCTTGCAGGGCCGGCTCGGCGCTGTCGGCGCGCGTCAGCGACTGCGCGTCCACCTGCTCGGGCAGGCGCGAGCGGTACAGCAGCAGTACGGTCAGGCCCAGCATGACGCCGGCGCCGGCCAGCGCGCCCGACACGCCCAGCGTGCCGGCGAAATGGCCCCACATGAACGAGCCGGCCGCCAGCCCGCCGAAGATGGCGGTCTGGTACAGCGCCAGCGAGCGCGCCTTGACCCAGTCCGGCACCAGCATCTGCACCGTGGTGTTGTAGGTGGCCAGCACGCCGATCCAGCAGCCGCCGGACAGCAGCAGGGCGGGGAAGGCGACCCACAGCGTGCCGGTCAGGCCCAGCGCCAGCAGGCAGGCCGCCAGCAGGCCGGCGGCGGCGCTGATCAGGCCGCTGGCGCCCCAGCGCGCCTGCACCCGGCGCACCAGCACGCTGCCCAGGATGGCGCCCAGGCCCAGCGCGCCCAACATGTAGCCGTACAGCATGGCGCTGCCGCCGTCGTGTTCGTGGGCCAGCAGGGGCAGCAGCGCCCACAGGGCGCTGGCCGACAGGCCGAAGGCGAAGGCGCGCAGCATGACCACGCGCGTCACGGTGGAATGCTGGGTGTAGCGCAGCGCCGTGACCGCGCCCTGCAGCAGGCGCTCGGGCGGCAGGCGGCGCTCGGGCAGGTCGCGCTTCCAGCGCCAGATCGCCCAGATCAGGCCGCCATAGCAGAAGCAGTTCAGCAGGAACACCCAGGGCGCGCCCAGCGCGCCCAGCAGCAGGCCGCCGATGGCCGGACCGACCGCGCGCGCGACGTTGTAGTTGACGCTGTTCAGCAGCACCGCGCTGCCCACGTGGGCGCGCGGCACCTGCTCGCCCACCGCCGCCTGCCAGGCCGGCGTCACGACGGCGCTGCCGATGGCGATGCAGAAGACCGAGGCGATCAGCGTGATCGGGTGCAGCAGGCCGGCGAAGGCCAGGATGGTGATGAACAGGCCCCCGGCCAGTTCCAGCCCCATGCCGGCCAGCATGACCTTGCGGCGGTCGTAGTTGTCGGCCAGCACGCCGGTCAGGATGGACAGGGCCACCAGCGGAAAGGCGGCGGCCACCTGGATCATGGCGACCAGCAGCGGGCTGCTCTGTTCGGTGGTGATGATCCAGGCCGCGGCGACGGACTGCGCCCAGGTGCCCAGGTTGGCGAACAGGTTGGCGATCCAGATGATCCGGAACGCCGGGAAGGACAGGGGGGACAGTGTGCTGACGCGCAGCGCGGGCGCCGGCGCGGCGGCGGGCTCGGCGGGCAGGTCGGTGTTGGCCGAAACGGGTTGGAGCATGCGGGCCTCGAGAATCGCCCCGGCCGTACCGCGGGCCGGGGTCGCCCAATGGTACGCCGAAAGCCGGACGCCGGCATGGCGGGCGGGCCGGGCCCGCCCCGGGCCTTCCCGGTCCGGCCTACTTCGCGGCGGCGGGCGCCGCCGGGGGCGGGGGGTAGGCCTGGTTCAGGTACTGGATGATCAGCTGCGCCTGATCCGGCGCGATGGGCGCGCCATAGACGGCGACCATCTTCTTGACCTCGGCCTCCCAGAAGCCCAGCGGCATGGGCGGCTGGGTGGACAGGTAGTCCACCGAATGGCACATGAGGCACTGGGCCGCGCTCTGTGCGCCGGGGCTGGCGCCCGGATGCAGGGTGGCGGTTTCGGCGGGCAGCTGGATGTCCAGCGCATGGGCCGGCGACAGCATGGCCAGGGCGGCAGCGCCGGCCAGCGCAAGCAGATGACGGTTCATGACGGGCTCCTCAGGCGGCGGTGACGCGCAGGGTTTCGACCACGTTGCGCATGTAGCCGGCGGGGTTCCACAGCGCCTCCAGCGGCTGGGTCTCGCCGGCCATGTTGGTGGCGCGGGCCTTCAGCTCGTAGGCGCCCGCCCGTTCCGGCCTGAAGTCCGCCTGCCATTCGCGGAACGAGTAGCGCCCCAGGTCCTGGCCCAGTTGCGCGGCGCGCCAGGTCTTGCCGCCGTCGGCCGAGAACTGCACCTCGCGGATGCCGCGTCCGCCGTCGAAGGCGATGCCGCGCACGCGCTGCGCCTGGCCCAGCGGCAGGCGTGCGCCGTCGGCCAGGCTGGTGATGAAGCTGCGCACGTTGTAGCGGCCGATCGGGCGGGTCTTCTCCGGCGCCTTGCCCACCGGCGTACAGGCGCAGTCGTTGTCCGGGATGCGGTAGGCCTTCTGCATCCAGTAGCCGTCGAATTCCTTGTCCAGCACGGTGATGTCGGCCAGGTGCTTGACCCAGTAGGTGCCGTAGTGGCCCGGCACCACCAGGCGCACGGGGTAGCCGTTCAGCAGGGGCAGGTCGGCGCCGTTCATGGCGTAGGCCAGCATGACCTCGCCATCCATCGCGTGGGCCGCGTCCAGCGCCTTGACGAACTCGGGCGTGCCCGGCAGCACCGGCCGGTCCATGCCTTCGAAGCTGACCTGGCGCGCGGCCTTGCCGATGCCGGCCTTCTCCAGCACGCGCGACAGGGGGATGCCGAGCCAGCGCGCATTGCCCATGGCGCCGTTGCCCAGCTGCCCGCCGCCCACGCGCGGCTCGAAGAAGCCGCGGCTGTTGCCGGAACACTGGGTCACGGCCACCAGCTCCACCGGCGCGCCGAACTTCTCCTTCAGGTCGGCCAGCGTCAGTTCCAGCGGCGCGTCCACCAGGCCGCCCACGCGCAGCCGGTAGGCGGCCGGGTCGATCCGGGTTGGTATGTTCCCCAGGTGATAGCGCACGAAGAAGGCATCGTTGGGGGTGATGAGGCCCTCGTTGTAGACCTCGAACGGCGTTTCCAGCTGCGGCGGCCGGGCGGTCTGGCGGATCAGGGGGCGCTTCTGCGGGTAGGCGATCAGCTCGCGCTCGCCGTTGGCGAAGGGCAGGGTGACGGTGGCGGGGGCCGCCAGCGCGTTCAGGGCCTGGCCGGCTGTCGTGCCGGCCGCGCCCAGGGTACAGGCCTGGCGCAGGAAGCGCCGGCGTCCGTTGGTGCCGGATGTGCTCATACTCGTTGTCTCCAGGAGTTTTTCGAGTACGCTGCCGGCGTTGCGCAACCTGTCCGGCGGCGGCTTGCCAGAGTATGCGCCCGGACCCCGTCGCCGCGCCACGCTTTTGCGCGCCGCGCGGTTTCAAAAACCGCTATTTCCGTCTTGGACCATGTCGCTACGATTCGATGGCCGCGCCTTCGCGGCCCTGCTGCTGCTCACCGCCGTGGAGGCGCTGATCGCCACCGTGGGAAAACCCTATCCCTGGCTGCGCGGCTTCGTCGGCGACGTGCTGGCGGTGGGCTGGGTGTACCTCGTGTTCCGCAGTTTCATCCGGGCGGGCGTGCTGCCGCTGGCGGTGGCGGCGCTGCTGACGGGCTATGCGGTCGAGTTCGGCCAATACCTGGCCAAGCTCTACGGTTGGCAGATCAAGCAGCCGCTGCTGCGCATCCTGCTCGGCAGCGTGCCGGACTGGTGGGACGTGCTGGCCTACACCGTGGGTTTCTTCCTGGTGCTGGCGCTGGCAGGCTGGCGCCGGCGCGGCGGGCGTGTGCCCGCCGGCGCCTAGGTGGCGTGCGCATGCCGGCGGCCGTATTTGCGGGACTGCACACTAGCGCAGCACCAGCACCGGCAGCTTGGTCTGCGCCAGCACGCGCTGGGTTTCGCTGCCCAGCAGGAAGCCGGTCATGCCGTGGCGTCCATGCGAGCCCATGATGATGAGATCGCAGCCCTGCGCCTTGGCGGTGTCGACGATGGCGGCGTGCGGGTGGTCGTTGACCGCCACCAGGCAGGAGCAGGGCACCAGCGCACTGCGGGCCTGCGCCTCCAGCCCGTCCAGGTAGGCCTGCGCGTTCTTGCGCGCCTGGTCGGTGTGGTAGCCCTGGGCGGTGCCTAGCATCTCGGCCTGGTAGACCAGCAGGTGGTCTTCGGGAATGGCGCGCAGCACGGTGACGGCGGCGTTCATCTCCTTGGCGAAGACGATGCTGCGCTGGAAAACCGAATCGGACAGCGGCGAGCCGTCCACGGTGATGAGCAGGTGCCTGTACATGTTGCCTCTCCCTTGGAAAAAGGAACGTTCAGCAACGGCGAATTCAGTATAGGCCCGTGTTTTGGCGTGATCCAGTCCCGCTTTCGGACGAGGGCGGCGGGGTTTTCCCGGACGGCGCCGGGCGTGTCGGACGGCGGGTCAGGCGTGCGCGGGAGCGCGGCGGCCGACGGCCGGCGCGGCCCGGTCGGCGGCGGGCGGCGCGCCATCAACGGCGCGGCCGTCCGGCAGGATCACGTTGGGGAACAGCGCGCCGGTGCCCATCAGCGCGCCGGCGGCCATCAGCCAGCGGTGCAGGGTCTGGCCGACGCCTTGCGGGTCGCTGGCGCCGTTTCGGGTGTCCGGTAGGGTAGGGGTCATGGATCTGCTCGCGATGCCGCGCAGGCGCTGCCGCCCGCGGTTTGGGCTGGTGGTGGCAAGCCCAGACTCTAAGCAAGCGTGCGCATCGCCAGCAAGCACTCTTTAGTGATGACGATATGCGCGCGCCTTATGCCGGCCTCGCATAAGCGCATGCGCAATCCGTTCTTCCGCGCCGACGCGCGCGGCGATAGGCTGCATGCCTGAACCCCGCCGGGGCCAGCCGTCGCGCCGGCCCCGGCCAGAAGCCTGGAAGACCGTCCGTCATGACCAAGAAGCAGATCCTGCTCAACGCCTTCAACATGAATTGCGTGGGCCATATCAACCATGGGCTGTGGACGCATCCGCGCGACACGTCCACCGCCTACAAGACACTGGATTACTGGACCGGCCTTGCGCGGCTGCTGGAGCGCGGCCTGTTCGATGGCCTGTTCCTGGCCGACATCGTCGGCGTGTACGACGTGTACCAGGACTCGGCCGACCTGACCCTGCGCGAATCCATCCAGCTGCCCGTCAACGACCCGCTGCTGATCGTGCCGGCCATGGCGGCGGCCACGCGCCACCTGGGCTTTGGCGTCACCGTCAACCTGACCTACGAGGCGCCCTATCTGCTGGCGCGCCGCTTCTCCACGCTGGACCACCTGACCCAGGGCCGCGTGGGCTGGAACATCGTCACCGGCTACCTGGAGAGCGCGGCGCGCGCCATGGGGCTGTCCGGGCAGATCGCGCACGACGAGCGCTACGACCGCGCCGACGAATTCCTGGACGTGGCCTATCAGCTGTGGGAAGGCAGCTGGGACGCGGACGCGGTCAAGGCCGACAAGCGCGCGCGGGTCTATGCCGATCCCGCCGCCGTGCGCCGGGTGGACCATGCCGGCAAATACTATCGTGTTCAAGGCTATCACCTGGCCGAGCCCTCGCCGCAGCGCACGCCGGTGCTGTACCAGGCGGGCTCGTCGGGCCGGGGGCTGGCCTTCGCCGCGCGCCATGCCGAATGCGTGTTCGTTTCCAGCCAGACCAAGGAGGGGCTGCGCAAGCTGGTGTCCGAGCTGCGCGAGGCGGTCGCGCGCGAGGGCCGCGATCCGCGCGACATCAAGTTCTTCATGGGCATCACGGCCGTCGTCGGGCGAACGGAACGGGAAGCCCGGGACAAGCACGCCGAGTACCTGCGCTACGCCAGTCCCGAGGCTGGCCTGGCGCACTACGCCAGCTCCACCGGCATCGATTTTTCCACCTACGCGCCGGACGAGCCGATCCGCTACGTGAAGAACAACGCCATCGAATCCGCCGTGCGCAGCCTGACCGTCGCGCGCACCGACCGCACGGTGCGCGACCTGCTGGCCGACATGGCGCTGGGCGGGCGCTATCCGGCGTTGGTGGGCAGCGCCGCGCAGGTGGCCGACGAGCTGGAATCCTGGGTCGCGGAAACCGGCATCGACGGCTTCAACCTGGCGCGCACGGTCACGCCGGAGTGCTATGAGGACTTCATCGACCTCGTGATTCCCGAGCTGCAATCGCGCGGCTCATACAAGACCGCCTACGCCGACGGCACGTTGCGCGAGAAGCTGTTCGGCGCGGGCCGGGCGGCCTTGCCGGACGTACACGCGGGCGCGCGCGCCCGGGCCGCCTACGCCTGAACGCGCGGCGCGCATGCGTGGCAGATAACCGGCGCCGCAAGGCGCCGGCTTTGCTTAGAACCCCAGGCGATAAGCGCATATTTCCCGAAGTGGGTTGCTGTCCATGCGGTGCAAGCGCGGCCACATAAGGCACATAAGGTCATGCCGACTAAGTATTTTTCGGCGCGCAAACGCGATGACAGAATCGTCCCGTCTCCTGTCCCATCCTGGAATCGAAACGATGTCTACCCTGATCCGCCTGCTGTCCGTCGCCGTCCTGGCCACCGCCTTCACCGCCGGCGCGCAAGCGCAGCAAAAGTCCTCCATCAGCGTCGGCATTTCCGTCGGCACGACCGAGAAGATCTTCGACGTGGTCAAGCAGGTCGCGGCCCGCGACGGACTGGAGATCAAGCTGGTCAAGTTCAATGACTACCAGCTGCCCAATGCCGCGCTGAACGCCGGCGACCTGGACGCCAACGCCTTCCAGCACAAGCCCTTCTTGGACAACCAGATCAAGGCGCGCGGCTTCGACATCGTGCCGGTGGGGCTGACCGTCACCGCGCCGCTGGGCTTCTATTCGCGCAAGATCAAGGCGCTGGGCGACCTGCCCGAGGGCGCTTCGGTGGGCATCCAGAACGACCCGTCCAACGGCAACCGCGCGCTGCGCCTGCTGGCGGCGTACAAGCTGATCACGCTCAAGCCCGAGGCCGAGCAGAAGAACAACGCCACGCCGCAGGACGTGGTGTCCAACCCGCGCAAGCTCAAGCTGGTGCCGCTGGACGCGGCGCAGTTGCCGCGCTCGCTCGATGATCTGACCGCCGCCGCCATCAACAACGACTATGCCGACCAGGCCGGCCTGGTGCCGGCGCGCGACGCCATTGGCCGCGAAGCCGCCGATGGTCCCTACGCCAACCTGATCGCGGTGCGCGCCAAGGACCGCGACCAGCCCTGGGTCAAGAAGCTGGTGGCGGCTTACCAGTCGCCCGAGGTCCGCGCCTTCATCGAGAAAGAATTCAAGGGCTCGCTGGTGCCCGCGTTCTGACGCGTCCGGCAGTCTTTTCCGCATCCCTGACATCCGGCGACACACCATGAGCATCATCACCCTGGCGGGCAGCCCGTCGCAGCGTTCCCGTTCCTCCGCCCTGCTGCGCCACGCCGCCAACCGGCTGCGCGCGGGCGGCTGGAACATCGGCGAACTGGGCCTGCGCGACATTCCCGCCGAAGAGCTGATCGAGGGCCACTACGCCAGCCCCGCCGCCGGCGCGCTGCGCGCCCGCGTCGCGGCCGCCGACGCGGTGCTGATCTCCACACCGGTCTACAAGGCCTCGTTCGCCGGCGGCCTGAAGGCCGTGTTGGACCTGCTGGACGAGAAGGCGCTGGCCGGCAAGGTGGTGCTGCCCATCGCCACCGGCGGCAGCCCGGCGCATCTGCTGGCGCTGGAATACGGCCTCAAGCCCGTGTTGTCCGCGCTGGGCGCGCGCCACATCCTGGCCGGCGTGTACGCCACCGACAAGCAGGTGCGCGTCGACGAGGCCGGCCAGCCCCATATCGACGACGACGTGCGGCAGCGGCTGGAGGACTCGGTCGACCGGCTGTCCGAACAATTGCGTCCGCATGCCTATGTCGCCAATGAAGCCTATGACCTGGGCCGGCTGGCGCTGGCCGGCGGCTTCAGCGTCTGAACCGGAAACCCGCACATGAACCCATTTCCTTCCGCCATCCGCCGCGCCTTGCTGCGCGGCCTGCTGGGCCTGTTGGGCGCGGCGCTGCTGGCGCCGGTCGCGCAGGCGCAGGACGGCAAGACGCTGCGCATCGGCTTTCAGAAATACGGCACGCTCACCATCGTCAAGGCGCTGGGCACGCTGGACAAGCGCCTGGCCGAGCAGGGCGTGACGGTGAAGTGGACCGAGTTCCCCGCCGGCCCGCAATTGCTGGAAGGCCTGAACGTGGGCTCGATCGACTTCGGCACAGTGGGCGAGGCCCCGCCGATCTTCGCTCAGGCCGCCGGCGCGGCGCTGGTGTACGTGGGCAGCGAGCCCGCCGCGCCCGCCAGCGAGGCCATCCTGGTGCCCAAGGATTCGCCGCTGCGCGGTGTGGCCGACCTGAAGGGCAGAAAGGTCGCGCTGAACAAGGGCTCGAACGTGCACTACCTGCTCGTCAAGCAGCTGGAGCGCGCGGGCGTGGCCTACCGCGACGTGAACGTGGTCTACCTCACGCCGTCGGACGCGCGCGCCGCCTTCGAGCGCGGCGCGATCGACGCCTGGGTCATCTGGGATCCGTTCCAGGCCGCCGCCGAGAAACAGCTGGGCGCGCGTGTGCTGGCCGACGGCGCCGGCGTGGTCAAGAACTACCAGTTCTTCCTGGCCACCAGTGGCTACGAGAAGGCGCATCCGCAGATCATCCAGACCGTGCTGGACGAAGTGCGCAAGGGCGATCTGTGGGCGCGCGACCACCGCGCCGAAAGCGTGGCCCTGCTGCAGCCGGTGCTGGGCCTGGACCGCGAGATCGTGGAGCTGGCCGCGAGCCGGCTGGCCTATGGCGTGCAGCCGATCACGCGCGAGGTGCTGCTGGAACAGCAGCAGGTGGCGGACGCCTTCCATGCGCTCAAGCTCATCCCCAAACCGCTCAACGTATTCGACGCCGCTCCATCAATACTGAAATGAAGCCCACCCCCGAAACGCTGCGCGCTTCCCCCTCTAGGGGGCATGCCTACGGACCGGCAAAGCCGGCTCCGCGGCATCCCGATGACGCGGCGACGGTGTGATGCACAACTGAAATGCACTAGGAAAGGATTTTCATGGACGTTTTCTGGTTCATCCCCACGCACGGCGATTCGCGTTACCTCGGCACCAGCCTGGGCGCGCGCGAGGCCGGTTACGACTACTTCCGGCAGGTGGCCGTGGCCGCCGATACGCTGGGCTACGACGGCGTGCTGCTGCCCACCGGCCGCTCCTGCGAAGACGCCTGGGTGGTGGCCTCCAGCCTGATCGGCGCGACCAGCCGGCTCAAGTTCCTGGTGGCGATACGCCCCGGCGTCAGCTCGCCGCAGTTCTCAGCGCGCATGGCCGCCACCTTCGACCGCCTGTCGCAAGGGCGTCTGCTGGTCAACGTGGTGACGGGTGGCGATCCCGGCGAACTGGAAGGCGACGGCGTGTTCGTCAGCCATGACGAGCGCTACGCCATCACCGCCGACTACCTGAAGATCTGGCGCGGCATCCTGGCCGCCAGCCACGAGGGCGCGGGCTACAGCCATGACGGCGAAAAGCTGGTGTCCAAGGGCGGCAAGGTGCTGTATCCGCCCACGCAGAAGCCGTATCCGCCGCTGTATTTCGGCGGCTCGTCCGAGGCCGCGCACGAGCTGGCGGCCGAGCAGCTGGACGTGTACCTGACCTGGGGCGAGCCGCCCGAGGCCGTGGCCCGCAAGATCGCCGATGTGCGCGAGCGCGCGGCGCGCCACGGACGCAGCGTGAAGTTCGGCATCCGGCTGCACGTGATCGTGCGCGAGACCGAGGCGGCGGCCTGGGCCGCCGCCGACGAGCTGATCAGCCATCTGAGCGAGGACACGGTGAACGCCGCGCAGGCGGCCTTCGCCAGGATGGATTCGGAAGGCCAGCGGCGCATGGCCGCGCTGCATGGCGGCAAGCTCGACGATGGCCGGGGCGGCCGCTCGCATCTGGAGATTGCCCCCAACCTGTGGGCCGGCGTGGGCCTGGTGCGCGGCGGCGCGGGCACGGCCCTGGTGGGCGACCCGCAGACCGTGGCGGCGCGCATCCAGGAGTACGCCGAGCTGGGCATCGACACCTTCATCTTCTCGGGCTATCCGCACCTGGAAGAGTCGTACCGCTTCGCCGAGCTGGTGTTTCCGCTGCTGCCCGGCAAGGGCCGTGGCCGCCAGGGCAATCCGGTGCTGACCGGCCCGTTCGGCGAGGTCATGGCCACCGAGCTGGTGCCGAAGGTCGCGGCCAGCTGATGAGCGCCCGACCCGAACGCGGCTGGCGCGCGGCGCTGGCGCCCTGGCTGGTGCCGCTGGGCATCCTGGCGCTGTGGCAGCTGGCGGCGCAGGCCGGCTGGCTGTCATCGCGCATCCTGCCCGCGCCCTCGGCCGTGGCCGCCGCGGCCTGGTCGCTGGCCGTGTCGGGCGAGCTGTGGCTGCATCTGCGCGTCAGCGCGCTGCGCGCCTTGTGGGGCCTGTTGCTGGGCGGCGGGCTGGGCCTGGCGCTGGGCCTGCTGAATGGCGCGTCGCGCCGCGCCGAGACGCTGCTGGACACCACGCTGCAGATGATCCGCAACATTCCCGTGCTGGCGCTGATCCCGCTGTTCATCCTCTGGTTCGGCATCGAAGAGACCGCCAAGCTGGCGCTGCTGTCGGTGGGCGTGTTCTTTCCCGTTTATCTCAACACGTTCCACGGCATCCGCTCGGTGGATCCGGCGCTGATCGAAATGGGCCGGTCCTATGGCCTGAGCGGCTGGCGCCTGTACCGCGACGTGATCCTGCCCGGCGCGCTGCCGTCCATGCTGGTGGGCCTGCGCTTCGCGCTGGGCCTGGTGTGGGTGGTGCTGATCGTGACCGAGACCATCTCGGCGCAGTCCGGCATCGGCTACATGACCATGAACGCGCGCGAGTTCCTGCAGACCGACGTGGTGCTGCTGGGCATCCTGCTCTACGCGCTGCTGGGCAAGGGCGCGGACGCGCTGGCCCGCGCGCTGGAGCGGCGCCTGCTGCGCTGGAACCCCGCTTACCGGCCGGCCTGAGCCGGCCCTCTAGGAGTGATGATGGCCAAGACCCAAACCGTGCAGGACGCGCGCCGCGACGACGGCGCGGGCGCCGCTTCCGGACGCGCGGCCGACGCGCCGCCGCCCACGCCGGCCGAGGCGCTGGAAACGCTGGCGCAGGCGCTGGCCGCCACCGCCGTCGAGCGCGACCGCCAGGGCGGACATGCCGCCCGCGAGCGCGAACTGATCCGCCAGAGCGGCCTGCTGCGGCTGTCGGTGCCGACCGCGTATGGCGGGGCCGGCGCCAGTTGGTCGACGGTCCTGGGCGCCGTGCGCCGGCTGGCCCAGGCCGACAGCGCGCTGGCGCATGTATTCGGTTTCCACCATCTGCAGGTGGCCGGGGTGCTGCTCTACGGCACGCCCGAGCAGCATGCCTACTTCCTGGAACCGACCGTGGCGCGCAACCTGTTCTGGGGCAATGCGCTCAATCCGCTGGACCGCCGCGTGGTCGCGCGCGCCGAGCTGGACGGCTATCGCATCGACGGCGTCAAGAGCTTCAGCTCGGGCTCGGTGGGCTCGGACCTGCTGACCTTCTCGGCCTGGCACAAGCCGTCCGGCACGGCGCTGATCGCCGCGCTGCCGACGCGCGTCGAGGGCATCACCGTCAATCCGGACTGGGACGCCTTCGGCCAGCGCCAGACCGACAGCGGCACGGTGCGCTTCGACCATGTGCGGCTCGAGCCCGTGCAGGTGCTGCAGGCGCCGGGCGCCACGCCGACCGCGCGCGCCACGCTGCGCTCGCAGGTGGCGCAGCTGATCATGACCAATCTGTACCTGGGCATCGCGCAGGGCGCATACCAGGACGCGCGCGGCTATGTGCGCGACGCCGCCCGGCCGTGGTTCGCCTCGGGCGTGGAGCGCCACGCCGACGATCCCTATGTGCAGGAGCGCTTCGGCGAGTTCTGGCTGTCGCTGCAGGCGGCCCGCGCGCTGGCCGACCAGGCGGCGCAGGCGCTGGACGAGGCGCTGGCGCGCGGCCCGTCCGTCACCGCCGAGGAGCGCGGCCGCGTCGCCGTGGCCGGCGCCCAGGCCAAGGTGCTGGCGCATCGCGCCGCGCTGTCGGTGGGCGCCGAGCTGTTCGACGTGACCGGCGCCAGCTCCACCCACAACCGCCACGGCCTGGACCGCCACTGGCGCAACGCGCGCGTGCACACGCTGCACGATCCCGTGGCCTACAAGATCCGCGACCTGGGCCGCTACGCGCTGCTGGATCAGCTGCCCGAACCCACGCCGTATTCCTGACCCCAGGCCTGTCCCGATGATGAACCGACCGCCATTTCCCGGATTTACCCGATGACCCAGAGCGCGACGCTTTCCCCGCTTTCCGCCGTGCCCCAGCCCGTGATCCGGCTGGACGCCGTGAGCAAATCCTTCCGCCTGCCGGCGGGCCGCTTCGACGCGGTTTGCGACGTGTCGCTGTCGATCCGCGCCGGCGACACCTTCGGCATCATCGGCAAGAGCGGCGCCGGCAAGTCCACGCTGCTGCGCCTGATCAACCTGCTGGAGCGGCCCGACCACGGCGCCGTGTACGTGGCCGGCACCGAGCTGACCGGCCTGGGCAAGTCCGCGCTGCGCGCCGCGCGCCAGAACATCGGCATGATCTTCCAGCAGTTCAACCTGCTGCAGAACGAGACCGTGTTCGAGAACGTCGCCTTCCCGCTGCGCGTGCACGGCGGCCGCAACCGCGAACAGATCGCCGCGCGGGTGCGCGAGTGTCTGGAGATCGTGGGGCTGGCGGACAAGTCCGCCAGCCATCCGGCGCAGCTGTCCGGCGGCCAGAAGCAGCGCGTGGCCATCGCCCGCGCGCTGGCCAGCGAACCGGCGGTGCTGCTGTGCGACGAGCCCACCTCCGCGCTGGATCCCGAAACCACCCGCTCGGTGCTGGGCGTGCTGCGCGACATCAACCGGCGGCTGGGCGTGACCATCGTCATCGTGACGCACGAGCTGGCCGTGGTGCGCGCGCTGTGCCGCCATGTGGCGGTGATGGAGAACGGCCGCGTGCTGGAGCAGGCCGAGATCACGGGCGCGCACGTGAACCTGAGTTCGGCGCTGGGGCGCGAACTCATCCGCGAGGCCGCCCATCCCTATGAAGAGGTGGCGTGATGCTGGATACCTTCGTGCAATTGCTGCCCGAGCTGGGCGTGGCGATCGGCCAGACCTTCCTGATGCTGGCGATCGCGCTGTCCGCGTCCATCCTGCTGGGCGGGCCGCTCGGCGTGCTGGTGTTCCTGACCGGGCCGGGCCAGTCGCTGGACCGCCCCGTGCTGCACCGGCTGCTGAGCTGGACGGTGAATACCGTGCGGTCCTTTCCCTTCATCATCCTGCTGGTGGCGCTGGTGCCGTTCACGCGCGTCATCGCTGGCACTTCGATCGGTCCGGTGGCCGCGGCCGTGCCGCTGTCCTTCGCCGCCATTCCGTATTTCGCGCGGCTGGTCGAGCAGGTGCTGCGCGAAGTGCCGCGCGGCGTGATCGAGGCCGCGCATGCCGCCGGCGCGTCGGAGCTGCAGATCGTGCGGCGCGTGCTGCTGGTGGAAGCGCGTTCCGGCCTGGTGCTGGCGCTGACCGTGCTGGCGGTTAGCTTCCTGTCCTACTCGGCCGTGGCCGGCGTGGTGGGCGGCGGCGGCATCGGCGACCTGGCCATCCGCTACGGCTATTACCGTTTCCAGACCGACGTGATGGCGCTGACCGTAGCGCTGCTGGTCGTGCTGGTGCAGATCATCCAGTTCGCCGGCAACACCATCGCCCGGCGCATCGACAAACGCTGATTCCCCTACGCCATTCCGAGGTCGTCCATGTCCGTCTTGCGCAAGCCCTCCCTCCGTCAACTGGCCGTCGCCGTCGCCGCGCTGGCCCTGTCCGGCGCCGCCGTCGCGGCCGATCCGGCCAAGAAGGAAATCGTCTTTGGCGCCACCGCCGGTCCCTACAGCGACCAGATCAAGCTGGGCATCAAGCCCATCCTGGAAAAGCAGGGCTACACGGTGCGCGTGGTCGAGTTCAACGACTATGTGCAGCCCAACTTCGCGCTGGCGCAGGGCGCGCTGGACGCCAATGCGTTCCAGCACGTGGTTTATCTGAAGAACTTCGCGGCCAAGAACAAGCTGGAGTTGTCGGAGCTGGTGAAGGTGCCGACCGCGCCGATCGCCATCTACAGCCGGAAATACAAGAGCGTGGACGCCGCGCCCGAGGGCGTGAGCGTGGCCGTGCCCAACGATCCCACCAATCAGGCGCGCGCGCTGGTGGTGTTGCAGGAGCTGGGCTGGATCAAGCTGCGCGAGGGCTACGACCCGCTGCAGGTGTCGGAGAAGGACGTGGCCGCCAATCCGAAGAAGATCAAGCTCATCCCGTTGGAGGCGGCTCAGTTGCCGCGCTCGCTGGAGGACACCGACTATTCCTTCGTCAACGGCAATTTCGCGCTGGCGTCCGGGCTCAAGCTGACCGAGGCGCTGGCGCTGGAAAAGACCACGCCCACCTACCAGAACCTGGTGGCGGTGCGCACGGCCGATCTGTCCAGGCCCTATGTGCAGGACATCGCGGCGGCCTACCGCTCGCGCGAGTTCCTGGCCGTGACCGAGAAATCCTTCGCCGGCTTCGTCAAGACCGACGACCAGCGCAAGCTGGAGGCGTCCCGCTGAGGGCCGCGCGGCCGGGCGCGGGCAGGATCGGGTATCGGGAGGCTGCCGTCATGTTCATCAACCCCAACGAGTTCGAGTTGCTGCGGCACCTGGACGGGCCGGCCCGCACGGGGCCCGAGGGCGGCGCGGACGCCCGGGCGGCGCAGGCCGAGCCGGGACCGACGCCGCCGCTGGGCGTGACGCTGCGCAAGCTGGGCAAGCGCTACGGCGAGCGCGTGGTGCTGCGCGGCCTGGACCTGGAGCTGGCCGCCGGCGAGTTCGTGGCGGTGGTCGGGCGCAGCGGCTGCGGCAAGAGCACGCTGCTGCGCCTGCTGGCGGGGCTGGAAGCGCCCAGCGGCGAGCAGGGCGGACCGCCCGCGCGCGCGCCGGTGCTGTTCGACGGGTTTCCGCAGTGGGGCGCCGACGACCGGGTCCGCATCATGTTCCAGGACGCACGGCTGCTGCCGTGGAAGTCGGTGCTGGACAACGTGGCGCTGGGCCTGCCGCGCCGGGAGCGGGCGCAGGCCGCGGCGGTGCTGCGCCAGGTCGGTCTGGGCGACCGGGGCGGCGACTGGCCGGCGCAGCTGTCGGGCGGGCAGCGTCAGCGGGTCGCGCTGGCGCGGGCGCTGGTGCACCGGCCGGGCCTGCTGCTGCTGGACGAGCCGCTGGGCGCGCTGGACGCGCTCACGCGCATCGACATGCAGCAGCTGATCGAGACGCTGTGGCGGCGCGACGGCTTCACGTCCGTGCTGGTGACGCACGACGTGGGCGAGGCCGTGGCGCTGGCGGACCGCATCCTGGTGCTGGACGAGGGCGGGGTGGCGCTGGACGAGCGCGTGCCGCTGACGCGTCCGCGCGCGCGCGGTTCGGCCGCCTTCGCCGCGCTGGAGGCGCGCGTGCTGCGGGTGGTCCTGCGCCAGCCGGAAGAGGAGCCGCGGCCGCTGGCGCAGGTGATTCCCATCCGGCACCTCAAGCTGGCGATTTAGCATTGCCCGCGCCGGCAACGGCGGGCGCGGATTTTCCTTGTATTTCTCAATTCGGGAGCAAGTCATGAGCATTCAATCCATCAACGCCCGCAACCAGTTCCGCGGCAAGATCAAGGAGATCATCCTCGGCCCGGTGGTGTCCGAGGTGGACGTGGACACGCCGGCGGGCATCGTCACCTCGGTGATCACGACCCGTTCGGTCAAGGAACTGGACCTGCAGGTGGGCACCGAGGTGCTGGCCTTCGTCAAGGCCACCGAGGTGTCGGTCGCCAAGCTTTGACGCGGGGGCCGCAACCTTGTAGCGGCTTCATGTGGCGGCCGCGTCACGCGGCGGCGCGCAGCGGGGCTGGCCGGCGGTTGTTGCGACTCAGCAACAGCCGCCGGGGATTGTTTCCAAACCCTGCGCCGTCGCTTTTTTATCCTGCCGCTATGCCAAAATGTCGGGCACCGGGATCGGAGCCAGATCCCCCCTTGCCGGACCTTGAAATTGAATCCCATGCATTTTGTCCGCTGCGCCCTGTTCGGCGCAGGGATGGCGCTTAGCGCCGCGGCGGCCTCGGCCCCCATCTTCGTCCTGAATTCGCTGGACGCCAACGTCAGCATCGTCGATCCCGCTTCGTACAAGGAAGTGCGCCGCGTGCCCACCGGCAAGGAGCCGCACCACCTGTACCTGACGCCCGACGAGAAGTCGCTCATGGTGGCCAACGCCACCGGCGACTCGATCACGCTGATGGATCCCAAGACCGGCGAAGTGCAGCGCACGCTGACCGGCATCGTCGATCCCTACCAGCTGCAGTTCTCGCCCGACATGAAGTGGTTCGTCACCGCCGCGAACCGCCTGGACCATATCGACATCTATGCCTGGAAGCCGCTGGAAAAGGGCTTCGACCTGAAGCTGGTCAAGCGCATCCCGGCGGGCAAGACGCCCAGCCACATCATGATCGACGCCAAGAGCACTACGGCCTACGTCACGCTGCAGGACAGCGACCAGCTGATCGCCATCGACCTGGCCACGCAGACGCCGAAGTGGACCGTGTCGGTGGGCAAGACGCCGGCCGACGTGTTCCTCACGCCCGACCAGAAGACGCTGCTGGTGGCCCTGACCGGCGATTCCTACGTCGAGGCGTATGACGTGAGCAACGGCCCGGCCAAGCTGGTCACGCGCATCAAGACGGCGGCCGGCGCGCACGCCTTCCGCGCGCAGGGCGACAAGCGCCACCTGTTCGTCAGCAACCGCACCGCCAATTCCATCAGCCGCATCGACCTGCAGACGCTGGCCGTGACCGACACCTTCGCGGTGCCGGGCGGCCCGGACTGCATGGACGTGCTGGCCGACGGCAAGACCCTGCTGGTCACGTCGCGCTGGGCGCGCAAGCTGACCGTGGTCGATCTGGAGCAGAAGAAGGTCGTGCAGCAGGTGCCGGTCGGCAAGTCGCCGCACGGCGTCTGGACGCTGAACCATGCGCCGACGCGCTGAGCCGTCGAAGCGGGCGGCGGCGGCCTGCCTGGCCGCGCTGCTGCCGGCGCTGGCCGGTGCCGCCGGGCCGGCCCCGGCGGCCGTTTGCGACAAGCCCGTCTACCTGACCTTCGATACCGGCCACATGGGCGTGGCCCCGCTGGTGGCCGACGTGCTGGCCCGGCATCACGTCAAGGTCACGTTCTTCCTGGCCAACGAACGCACGCTGACCGACGGCGCCAGCCTGGACGACCAGTGGGCGCCCTGGTGGAAGGCGCGCGCCGCCGAGGGCCATGCCTTCGGCTCGCACACCTACGACCACGTCTACTGGCAGGGCGACCTGCCGGACGGCAAGTTCCGCGTCAAGCCCAGCGCCGGTCCGCAGACGGGCAAGGTCCAGACCTGGACCGCGCAGCAGTATTGCGAAGAAATCAAGCGCTCGTCCGCGCGCTTCACGCAGATGACCGGCCACGCCATGCTGCCGCTGTACCGCGCGCCGGGCGGCAAGACCTCGCCGGCGCTGCTCAAGGCGGCGCGCGAATGCGGCTACGAGCACGTGGGCTGGGCGCAGGCCGGTTTCCTGGGCGACGAGCTGCCCAGCGACAAATTCCCCAACGCCCGCCTGCTGGAGCAGGCGCTGCGCAACATCAAGCCCGGCGACATCCTGCTGGCCCACCTGGGCATCTGGTCGCGCCAGGACCCCTGGGCCCCCGCCGTGCTGGAGCCGCTGGTTGAAGGCTTGCAGCGCAAGGGCTATTGTTTTGCCACCTTGGATACGCATCCGGCCTACAAGGGCTGGATCGCCACGCATCACTGATCATGGATACGCTTAGTCAATGGTTCGGGGAGTGCCAGCAATGGCTCTTCGAGACCCTCGTGCAGCCCGCGCTGTTTCATCTGGGCTTGAGCAACTTCATCGAGGACGGCTACGACGCCACCATGTGGCTGCTGGTCGGCCTGCTGCAGATCGCGCTGCTGGTGCTGGTGTTCGGCCCGTTGCAGCGCCTGCGCCCGGTCGAGCCCGTGACCGACCGCCGCCAGATCGGCATCGACGTGCTCTACACGCTGATCCACCGGCTGGGCGTGTTCCGCCTGGCGCTGTTCTTCACCGTGGACCCGCTGTGGGACAGCGTGTTCGGCCAGCTGCACGTCTGGGGTTTCGCGCCGTTCCAGCTGGACCAGTACTGGCCGGGCGTGACCGACCGCGCCTGGGTCAGCCTGATCATCTACCTGCTGCTGTTCGACGCGGTCGATTACTTCTACCATCGCGCCCAGCATCGCTTCGGCTGGCTCTGGTCGCTGCACGCGGTGCACCACAGCCAGCGCCAGATGACCATCTGGAGCGACGACCGCAACCATCTGCTGGACGACATGCTGCGCGACGTGGTCGTGGTGTTCGTGTCGCAGCTGGTGGGCGTGCCGCCGGCGCAGTTCGTGGCGGTGGTGGCGATCACCCAGCTGGCGCAGAGCTTCTCGCACGCCAATCTGCGCCTGTATTTCGGCGCCATCGGCGAACGCCTGCTGGTCAGCCCGCGCTTTCACCGGCATCACCATTCCATCGCCTACGACGCCTCGTCGCCGGGCCCGGCCGGCGGCTACAACTTCGCCGCGTTGTTCCCGATCTGGGACGTGCTGTTCCGCACCGCGCGCTTCGGCACGAACTACGGTCCCACCGGCATCCATGACCAACTGCCCGAGCAGGGCGGACGCGACTACGGTCGCGGTTTCTGGTCGCAGCAATGGCTGGCGCTCAAGCGCATGACGGGTCGCGAGCGCGATCCGGAAACGGCGGCGCCCAAGCCGCCGGCACGGGCCGGCCAGGTCTGAACTGGCGCGGCGCGCGGACTCACTGCGCCAGGCGCAGCCCGCGTTCGCGCGCCAGCGTCTCGATCGACTCGCGCTGTTCGTCCAGGAAGCTGGCGAACGCCGCGCCGGCGCGGGTGTCCAGCGCGATGCCCTGTTCCTGGAATTGCCTGCACAAGCCTTCGTCGCGCGCCGCCTCGGCGATCGCGGCGGCCAGCGCGTCGACCACGGCCGGGGGCGTGCCCCGGGGCGCGAACACGCCATGCCAGGACGCGAAGCGAAAACCGGGCAGGCCGGCTTCGGCCAGCGTCGGCGTGTCGGGGAAGGCCGGGGAGCGATCGGCGGTGACGGCCAGCAGGTCCAGCTTGCCGCCCTTGACCAGCGGCGCGGCGGCGCCGTCGATCATCACATCCACCTGGCCCGAGGCCACGTCGTTGAGCGCGGGCGCGCTGCCCTTGTAGGGCACGGCCAGCAGGTCGATGCCGGCCGCGCCGCGCAGCATCTCCATCGCGAGCTGGCTGGGCGTGCCGATGCCGCCGGTGGCGTAGCTCAGCTTGCCGGGATGGGCCTTGGCGTAGGCGATGAAGTCGCCGGCGGTCTTGAAGCCGGTCTTGGGCGTGGCGACCAGCAGCAGCGAGACGCTGGTCAGGCGCGCGACGGGCACGAAATCGCGCTGCGCGTCATAGGGCAGATTGGGCATCGAGAGCCGGTTGATGGCGTGCGTGGCGATGTCGCCCAGCAGCAGCGTATGGCCGTCGGGCTCGGCCTTGGCCGCGATGCCGGTCCCGATCGAACCGCCCGCGCCGGGGCGGTTGTCGACGATGAAGGTCTGCCCCAGTCTGTCGCCCAGCGCCCGCGCGAACACGCGGCCGATCATGTCGGCGTTGCCGCCGGCGGGATAGGGCACGATCAGCCGGATGGGCTTGTCGCCCGGCCAGGACGGCCCCGGGCCGGCGGCGCCCGCCAGGGGCGCGCAGAATGCCAGGCCGATGGCCAGCAGCGTTTTGGCACAGCTCATGATGCAGTCTCCCTTGTCGTTGTCGTCGCCGGCGCGCGTCTCAGCCCGGCGATCCCACCGTCCGGGTGGGATCGCTCAGGGGCGGTTGCGGATAGTGCAGGCCGCGCTGGCCGCCGAACTGGCGGTCCGCGCGCGGCGGCGCGGCGGGGGCCGGGAAGCCGGTCAGCCGGCCCGCGGAAATCCAGTCCCGGTCCACGCCCCAGGCCCGTTCGACCAGCGCCTGTTCCAGGCGCTGGCGGATAAGCGCGTACTGCGCCGCCTCGGACAGGTCGCGGCATTCGCGCGGGTCGGCCTGCAGGTCGAACAGCTGCACAACGTTGCCGGCCGGGTACCAGATCAGCTTGTGGCGGCCGTCATGCGCCATGCGGGTCGCCAGCCGGTCTTCCTTGCATTCGCCATAAAGAATGTCGCGGCGCCGCTCGCCCGTCATGGGCAGGCCTTCCACCGTGGCGGGGACCGGCAGTCCGGCCAGCGACAGCAGGGTGGGCATGACGTCCTGCAGGCCCACCAGCCGCTCGTCCACCTGGCCGGCGGGCACGCGCGCATCGCCGGCCGCGCCGACCAGGATCATGGGCACGCGCGCCGAGCCTTCGTAGAACAGGCGCTTGGCCCACAGGCCGAAGTCGCCCAGCATGTCGCCATGGTCGCCGCAGAACAGGATGACGGTATCGTCCAGCAGTCCTTCCTCGCGCAGGGTGCCGAGCAGCACGCGCAGTTGATGGTCGATGTGGCTGCACAGCGCGTAGAAGGCGCGCCGGATGGCGCGCAGCCGGGCGGGGTCGTCGCCGATGGGCCAGTGCTCGCGGATGCTGCGCAGGGCGGGCGGCATCGCGTCCGCGTCCTGGTCCCAGCGCTGTTCCCAGGCGGCGCGCGCGGGCAGGTCGATGGCGTCGCGCCCATACAGATCCAGGTAGGCGGCCAGCGGCACCAGCGGCGGATGCGGATGGGTGTAGGAGACATGCCACAAGGCCGGCCGGCGCGGATCGCGCCGCTTGATCATCCGGGCTGCCTCGCGGGTGGTCCAGTTGGTGACGTGCAGGCGTTCCGGCAGGTGCCAGGGGCGGTGCAGATAGTCGTTGTTGTTCATGCCGTGCAGGTACTGCTCGCCCGCCGCGCCCTGTTCGGCCAGGTACATGTCGTAGTCGTCCACCGCGCCCAGCGGCGAGCGGCCTTCCTCGGCCAGCAGGATGTCGTCGAAGCCGATGCGGTCGCGCTGCGGGTACAGGTGCATCTTGCCCACCGCGTAGGCCTGGTAGCCGCCGTCGCGAAAGCGCTGGGCCAGCGTGGGGAGCGCGGGCATGGGCAGCGCGGGAGCGAAATTGCGGTCGCCGTGGCCGCGCGGCGAGGTGCCGGTCATCACGCTGCGCCGCGCCGGGATGCAGATCGGGCATTCAGCATAGGCGCGCGGATAGCGGGTGCCCAGGCGGGCCAGGTGGTCCAGCGTCGGCGTCTGGATGACGGGATGGCCGGCGCTGCCCAGCAGGGCGCCGGGCCATTGGTCGACCATGATGAAGAGCACGTTGGGCGGATGGGGCATGGGGGCGTCTCGCGGATACGGATCCCGGCCAGTCTAGGACGCCGTGGTTTGCGAAAACAGGGCATGACAGCGATAGCAGATATACTTTTTTTGTCATGTCTGACGCCGCGCGCGTCTTCTCTCCCGGGGGCCTCATGGCTACGTTGACGCTGGATCAATGGCGCTTGTTCATCCAGATCGCCGATCTGGGCAGCCTGACCAAGGTCGCCGCCCTGCGCGATGGCGCGCAGTCGGCCGTCAGCCGCCAGCTGGCGGCGATGGAGCAGGCCTGCGGCGGCCGCCTGTTCCTGCGCACGGGTCGCGGCGTGGCCCTGACCGAGGCCGGGCGCCGCCTGTATCCGCGCGTGCTGGCCTGGCTGGAGGCGGGCGAGGCGCTGGGCCAGGATCTGGCGCGGCAGGTCGAGCAGCCGGCCGGTCAGGTCTGCATCGGCGTGCTGTCCTCGATCGATCCGCAGTACCTGTCGCGCGCCTATCTGGAGCTGAGCCGGCGCTATCCGGGCATCCGCCTGCGCGTGCGCGATGGCGTGGGCGCGGCGGTCGACGAGTGGCTGGAGAACGGCGAGGTCGACATCGGCATCCTGCCGCGCAGCGGCCGCGGCGCGCGCCGCCGCGACAGCGCGCTGTTCACCGCCCGGCACCTGCTGGTCGGCGCGCCGGACAGCTGGGTCGCGGGCCGCCGGACCGTGCCCTTCGCCGGGTTGCAGGGCCTGCCGCTGGTGCTGGCCGGCGCGCCCAGCGCCTTCCGGCGCCAGATGGACCAGCTCGCGCGCCGCATGGGCGTGACGCTGACGGTGGCGCTGGAATGCGATTCCCTGGCGCTGCAGAAACACATGGTGCTGCAGGGCGGGCTCTACGCCGTGCTGGCCGAGCACGCGGTCCTGCGGGATATGCAGGCCGGCGCGCTGGCGGCCGCGCGGATCGTCGAGCCCGGCATCCGGCGCGGCATCACGCTGGCCATGTCCGAGGTCCGGCCGACGACGCAGGCGAGCCGCGAGGTCGCGCGCATCCTGCGGCTGTGCCTGGAGCCCCTGGCGCAGGCGGGATCCGGAACGGATTGAACGCCGCCGCGCGGGTCTTCAGCCGGCGTTGCCGGCGTCGTGCGTGGTTTCGCGCTTGATCTCGCCGTGGCGGCGTTCCATTTCCTGGCGCAGCTCGCGCCGCAGCCGCGCGGCCACGAAGCGCTGCTTTTCCTCCAGCGTGCCCGGATTCAACGGCGGCACTTCGGCGGGCACGCCGTGCTCGTCCACCGCCACCATCGTGAAGTAACAGCTGTTGGTGTGGCGCACCAGCTTCTTGCGGATGTCCTCGGTCACGACCTTGATGCCGATCTCCATCGAGGTGCGGCCGGTGAAGTTCACCGCCGCCAGGAAGGTCACCAGCTCGCCCACATGGATGGGTTCGCGGAACACCACCTGGTCGACCGACAGGGTCACCACGTAGTGGCCTGCGTAGCGGCTGGCGCAGGCGTAGGCCACCTGGTCCAGGTATTTGAGGATGGTGCCGCCGTGCACATTGCCTGAGAAGTTCGCCATGTCTGGCGTCATCAGGATGGTCATCGACAATTGGTGGCTGAAGGCGTCGTCCATGTCGGGCGCTCCTGATTGCTGAAATGAATATGGTAGCGGCTGGCGGGGGCGCGCCGCCGTCTTTTTCGCGGGCGGATGGGGCGGGCCATGCCTGCGCCGGCACGGCGGCGACGCCGCCGGTCAGCGGCCCGGCTGGGACTGTGCTTGCGGCTTGGCCTTGCCCTGGACCGCCGGTTTGGCCGGCGGGGTCGCCGGGACGGACGATGTGGCGGTCGTGGCGGAAGCCGCTGGCGCGCTTGCTCCGGTCTCGGGGGCGGGGTCGGTCGCGGGTGCCGCCGGCGCCGGGGCCGCCTCGGCGGTGACCTCCGGCGGCGTTTCCGCCAGCAGCGGTGGCGGCGTCCAGAGTCCGTCCAGCAGCGCCGGGCCAGGCTGGTAGACGCGCAGCAGCAATTGCGCGGGTCCGGAGGCCGGCAGCGGCAGCCAGTTGGACTGCTGCTCGGGCGCGGGCGCTTCGTGGCCGAGGACCAGGTCCAGCGAGCCGTCCTCGTTGTAGCGCAGCGGGTCGCGGCTGCCGAGCGCCTGGCGGTTCAGCGCGTTGGGCGCCAGCAGGCCCTGGGCGTCGTAGGCCGCCAGCGACCAGAAGGCGCCGGCCGGCGGCAACTGGCCGCTGGCGAAGCGCAGGTGATAGCGGCGCGAGCCGTCCACGGCCTCGCCCCGGCTGTCGGCGGCCAGCAGCAGCGTGGTCAGGTCCTCCGGCAGGCTGGCGCCGGGCTGGGCCTGGGCGGCCAGCGCGCGGCGCATGTAGGCATTGCCGTACACACCGACGCCGCCCGCTTCCCGCTGCCAGCCATTGGCCTCGCGCAGAGTGGCGCCGGCGGCAGCCTGCATGCGCTCGCGCGCGGCCCGCAGGCCTCGGCGCATGCCTTGTTTGGCGGGATGGTCCAGCTTGTCGAAGTCGAAGGGGCGGCCGGGGATCAGCCCCTCGCCGCGCAGCCGGGCCAGCACGGGCTGGTCGGCCGCGTGCGGCGGGTTCCGGCGCAGCAGCTCGGCGGCGTAGGCGAACAGGGCGTCGGTCGGCAGCGACTCGACCTGCTCGCGCGGCGAGACCTTCATGTTCAGCGCGCCGTCGGCGCGCACGCGTTGCGCCTGCGGCGGCAGGTTCCATTGCGACAGCGGCGTGATCACGAAGCCATCCTGCAGGGCGTGCACCGCCGGGTACTCGGCCGGACCGTCGGCCTGGATCAGCAGCCGGGCCAGGACATGGGTGGTGGGCGCGTCGATGCGCGGCATGCCGGACGGCAGGGTGCCGCTCCAGCCGGGCGGCACCAGCACGGTGTTGCCCTTGGCGGTGCCGGTGCTGCGCTTGCCCAGGACGGCGAAGGCGTCGTTCCACAGGTCCACCAGCGTCAGCGTGTACAGCCGGCCGCCGGTGTCGGGCACGGACAGCACCACGGGGCCGGCGCTCAGGTCCAGCCAGGCCGTGCCGCGCAGCATGTCGGGATTGGCCCAGGGGGCGGCGGCGCCGGCCTGGGGCAGGCCGCGCACGAAGGCGTAGGCGTTGGGCGGCGTGTTCTGCGAGGGATGGGCGGCCTGGCGTCGCGTCAGATCCATGACCAGCAGCGGGTAGAAGTACAGATAGCCTTCCATCGCCGCCTGGTGCGCGGCCTCGGTGGCGGCCGCGGCCGGGGTCGGGGCCGGCGGCGCGGCCGGCGCCAGGGATGGCCAGACGGCGGCCAGGGACAGGGACAGGATCAGCGGGGCAACGCGGCGCATCGGCGCTCCAACGGACTTGCGGGGTTCGCGGGCAATGGTACCAGTCCCGCGATTGTCCAAAATCCGCGAAAAGCCGGGATCCGGCCGTCAGATTGCCGGCTTGCGCATGGCCGGCCTTGCCATGCTCGCGCGTGCGCAAGTTGCGCAACTTGCGCGGCGGGCGCGTCGCATACATTCGCGCGATAGCAGCGGTTGAATGATTGTCTTGGACTCTTTCCCGGGCGACAGCTAACTTGCGTCGAAGCAGCGTCGAAGCATGCCGTGCGAGTCTGGGGCATTCAAGGACGGGTTTCGCGGAGCGTTTTTCCGGACGAGAACATCTGCCATCGCGCCCTTCTCGTCAGCCCCGATTCGAGTGTCTTTTCCTGAAACAGGCATCTGAATGAAAGGCTGAGAAATGGACAGCTCGCTCAAGAGTATCGACCCCGACGCGCCTGGGCATGGGGTGCGCGAACAGCAGGGAGACACTAGTCCGCCATCTTCCGTGAACCGCGCGGTGATGGCCGGCGCGATTGGCAATTTCGTCGAGTGCTTCGATTGGTTCGCCTACGCGCTCTTCGCCAGCTATCTTTCGCGCCTGGTCTTTCCCTCGGGTGATCCGCTGGGAGCGTTGCTTTCAACATTCGCCGTCTTCGCCATCGGCTTTTTCGTGCGGCCGCTGGGGAGCTTCATCTTCGGAATCTATGCGGATCGGTATGGCCGCAAGAATGCGTTGGCCGCGACGATTTTCCTCATGGCCACGGGAAGCCTGATGATCGCGATCGTCCCGTCCTTTCAACAGGCGGGCTGGTTGGCCCCCGCCATGCTCCTGTTGGCGCGCCTGATGCAGGGGCTTGCCATGGGCGGTGAAACATCGTCAGGCGGCAGCTATATCGTCGAATCGGCGCCCTTGCACCGTCGCGGCTTCAGCGGCAGCTTCTTCTACATCAGCGTTGGGTTGGGGACGTTATGCGCGTCGTTGACGGGAACCTTCCTGACCTATCTGCTGCCGAAGGACCAGATGGAAAGTTACGGCTGGAGACTGGTGTTCGTGCTGGGCGCGTTGCTTGGCATCTTCGGCCTCTATCTGCGGCGCTCGATCGGAGAGTCGGAAGTTTTCAAGCGCGCCGCTCGAACCACGTCAAAGAAAGACCGGGGCAGCCTGCGCGCCGTCATGCTCAATCATTGGCCGGGCGTGTTGCGAGTCTTTTTCCTTGCGATCGGCACGACGATGGCGTTCTATATCTGGGCTGCATACATTCCCAACCTGTTGCGAGCCAGTGGTCGCGTATCCGCATCGACATCATTTCTCGCGAGCACGTTCGGATTGATTGCCTATAGCGTGTCTATGCCTATCAGTGGCGCGCTTGCGGACCTTGTGGGTCGTCGGCTCGTGCTCGGGAGTTCGTGGCTGCTGTTCGCGGCATTGTTTATACCCATGATTCATTATGCGCTGGGTAATCCTGAATCGCTGCCATGGATCATGGTGGCCGCGATGAGCCTGATCGGACTGGGCAGCGGCGCGGTCGCCGCCAGCTTCGCCGAGCAGTTTCCAACCAGCGTGCGCGCGATCGGCTGGGGGGTGCCCTACAACGTTTCCATTGCCGCGTTTGGCGGCACCGCACCGTATCTCGGCTCCTGGCTCGCCAGTAAAGGAATGCCCGACCTGTTCAATTGGTATGTCGTGGCGCTTTGCGTCATAAGCGGCCTGGCGGCATTCGGCCTGCGGGACCTTCGGGGAAAACCGCTGGATTGAAATCGAAGGCGAGCCGAAGGTCCCGTGCAAGCGGCTTGCCATGCCCGGGGATGGGCGGCTCTGAGTCTTGTCCAAATAGTCAATGAAAAAGGACTTTTACATGTCAATGGAAAAAGTGGCGCTCATTTCCGCCGGCGGAAGCGGCCTGGGCGCGGCAGCCGCCAAGCGCCTGGCGACGGATGGTTTCAAGGTGGCGATTCTCTCGTCCTCCGGAAAAGGCGAAGCGCTGGCGAATGAACTGGGCGGTATCGGCGTGACCGGCTCCAATCAATCGAATGACGATTTGCAGCGCCTGGTCGATGCGGTCATGCGGCAGTGGGGGCGCATCGACGTGCTGGTCAACAGCGGCGGCCACGGGCCGCGCGGGCCGGTTCTGGAAATCACTGACGAGCAGTGGCACCTGGGCCTGGATATCTATCTGATGAATGTCATTCGTCCGGTTCGCATCGTGGCCCCGATCATGCAGGCGCAGAAATCGGGTTCGATCATCAATTTTTCATCGGTCGCGGCCTTCGAGCCGGTTGCGGGATTCCCGACGTCCGCGGTGTTCCGGGCAGGACTTGCCGCCTACGCAAAGGTCTTCGCGGATACCTATGCCGCCGACAACGTGCGCATGAACAACATTCAATGCGGTTGGATCGACAGCCTGCCGACGGTCATCGAGCGCCGCGATGGCGTTCCCATGAAACGCTATGGAAGCACCGCTGAAATCGCCGCGACCGTGGCGTTTCTGGCTTCCGAGGGCGGGGGTTACATCACCGGGCAGAACCTGCGGGTCGATGGCGGCCTGGGACGCTCCATATAGCGTCGAGCCAGAGGGGGCTGTGCGGCGCGCAGCCCTCAGGCCGGAAATCGGTCGATGCGGAATCGCGAGATGTCCTGCTCCGTGTCACCGCTGATCGCCAGGTCGGCAGCGATCTCGCCGACGACGCCGGCGAACTTGAAGCCATGCCCCGAGCACGGAGAGACGACCACGATGCGATCGTCCTCCGGTGACGTGTCGATGATGAAATCCGTATCCGGGGTCATGGTGTACAGGCACGTCTTCATGCCAAGCAGCGGGCCGGCGCCTTCGGGCATGTAGCGTTCAAGATAGTCGCGCGTGTGGTTTTCATCTGGCGCCGATGCGTCTTGTCGCGCCAGATCGGCATGCTGGATCTGCCCGGTTCCATAGTGCGAGCCACACTTCAGGCCGACATCGCCAAAGTCCGGGAAGCCGTAGAAGAAATCGCGCCCGTCATCAATCATGAAGACGGGCAGCGCGCCGGACTTGAACAGCTCGGGCCGCTTGGGTCGGTACCAGCAGGAGACCGCCCGCGTGAGCGTGAGCGTGGACTTCAGGGATGGCACCAGATCGCTCGTCCACGGCCCCGCGCAGACGACCACCGATCCGGCTTCGATGGCGCGCCCGTCGTCCAGGACCAGTCGCACGACGCCGGCCCGGGGCTCGATGGCCAGCACGCGCGCGTTCGTCACGACTTGCGCTCCCTGGGCGATCGCATGGCGGATATGCAGTGCATTGATGGCATCGGACCGCAGGATCCCGGCATCCGGCTGCCAGACCGAGGAATAGTCTTGCGGCAATTCAATGGCGGGATAGCGGCGCTGAACTTCGCGCGGGCTCAGCACCTCGTGGTCCAGTCCATATTGCTCGCTCGCCTTGAGCGTGCCCGCCACCAATCGGCTGCCTGGCATGCCCATCTCCAGGATCCCGGAAGTCAGCAGCAGCGTTTCACCCGTCAACTGCTCGAGCTCGCGCCAATACGCGTAGGCGCGCCGCAGCAATGGCACGTATTGCGGACTTTCCGAGTAGCCCAGGCGGATCGCCCGCGACTCCCCGTGCGACGAGCCGCGATCGTGCCCCGGCTGGAACCGTTCGATGCCGATGACGCGCTGGCCGCGTTCCGCGAGCTGAAAAAGCGTCGCGGCGCCCATTGCGCCCAGGCCGATCACGGCCACATCATGGATAGATTCTTGCATCTCGTCTCCAGGATCCTTGAACCCGTCGCCTTTGCGTGGCGAGTCACAGCGGCAAGCCGTGGCAACGTGGATGGATCGGATGGTACGAGTGGAGAAATTTCGCGTCGAATATATTCGCGCGATGGTTGCAAGACCGGCGCGATATCGGCGATTGCGGCGGCGCACCAATGGATTGGCAGGGGGCGCCGGCATTGGTAACAGTCTCGCGATCATCCAAAATCCGTGAAAAACCGGGATCAGGCCGTCAAATTCCCGGTTTGCGGCTCGTCCGCCCGGCCCGTGGCGCGGGGACGGGTTATGGGCATATACTTCGCGTTAAATATCCTTGGAATTCGTAGGGCTTTCCCGTCGGGCCGGCCCTTGGCTTCCGTCACTCACCCGGAGAGGAGTGTTTCATGGTCAACATGAACCGCCGCCAGTTCTTCAAGGTGACAGGTGCGACGCTGGCAGGCTCCAGTCTGGCATTGCTGGGGGCTGCCCCCGGCACGGCCATGGCGGAAGTCCGTCAGTACAAGCTTGCGCGCATGACCGAAACGCGCAATACCTGTCCCTACTGTTCGGTCGCCTGTGGCCTGCTGATGTACGGCCTGGGCGATGGCGCCAAGAATGCGCGCGCCAGCATCGTCCACATCGAGGGCGATCCCGATCACCCGGTCAACCGCGGCACGCTCTGTCCCAAGGGCGCGGCCCTGATCGACTTCATCCATAGTCCCAACCGCCTGAAGTACCCGGAATACCGGGCGCCCGGTACGGACAAGTGGGTGCGGATGTCGTGGGACGACGCCCTGACGCGCATCACCAAGCTCATGAAGGCCGACCGCGACGCCAACTTCGTCGAGAAGACGGAAGACGGCAAGACGGTCAACCGGTGGCTGACCACCGGCATGCTGGCCGCCTCGGCAAGCAGCAACGAGGTGGGCTACATCACGCACAAGACCGTGCGCAGCATGGGGATGTTGGCATTCGATAACCAAGCCCGTGTCTGACATGGCCCGACGGTGGCAGGTCTTGCCCCGACGTTTGGCCGTGGAGCGATGACGAACCATTGGGTCGACATCAAGAACGCGGACGTAGTACTGATCATGGGCGGAAATGCCGCCGAGGCCCACCCTTGCGGGTTCAAATGGGTCACGGAAGCCAAAGCCCACAACAAGGCGAAACTCATCGTCGTGGACCCGCGCTTCACGCGCTCGGCGTCCGTGGCGGACTTTTACGCGCCCATACGCACCGGCACCGACATCATCTTCCTGGGTGGCGTCATCAAGTACCTGTTGGATCACGACAAGATCCAGCACGAGTACGTGCGCAACTACACCGACTTTTCCTTCATCGTGCGCGAAGACTTCGCGTTCGACGCGGGCCTGTACTCGGGCTACAACGCCGAGAAACGCAGCTATGACAAGTCGAGCTGGGACTACGAGCGCGGCGACGACGGCTACGTCAAGACCGATCCCACGCTGGAACACCCGCGCTGCGTCTACCAGCTGCTGAAGAAGCACTACTCGCGCTACACCGAGGAAATGGTCGAGCGCGTCTGCGGCACGCCCAAGGACAAGTTCCTGAAGGTCTGCGACATGCTGGCCTCGACGGCGACCAAGGATCGCGCCGCCACCATCCTGTACGCGCTGGGCTGGACGCAGCACTCCATCGGCTCGCAGATCATCCGTACCGGCGCGATGGTGCAGCTGCTGCTGGGCAATATCGGCATCGCCGGCGGCGGCATGAACGCGCTGCGCGGGCACTCGAACATCCAGGGCCTGACCGATCTGGGCCTGATGTCGAACCTGCTGCCCGGCTACATGACGCTGCCCAACGAGCCCGAGCAGGACTACGGCAAGTACATCGCCGCGCGCGCCTCCAAGCCGCTGCGTCCGAACCAGCTCAGCTATTGGCAGAACTACGCCAAGTTCCACGTCAGCCTGATGAAGGCCTGGTGGGGCAAGGCCGCCACGGCCGAGAACAACTGGGCCTTCGACTACCTGCCCAAGCTCGACAAGCTCTACGACATGCTGCAGGTCTACGAGCTGATGAACCAGGGCAAGATGAACGGCTACCTGGCGCAGGGCTTCAACCCGCTGGCCGCCGCGCCCAACAAGGCCAAGCTGACCGCGGGCTTCTCCAAGCTCAAGTACCTGGTCATCATGGACCCGCTGGTCACGGAGACCTCCGAGTTCTGGCGCAACGCGGGCGAGGCCAATGACGTGGATCCGAGCAAGATCCAGACCGAGGTCTTCCGCCTGCCGACCACCTGTTTCGCCGAGGAAGACGGCGCGCTGGTGAACTCCGGGCGCTGGCTGCAATGGCACTGGAAGGGCGCCGAACCCCCGGGCGAGGCCAAGAGCGACATCGAGATCATGTCGCTGATCTTCACGCGCCTGCGCAAGATGTACCAGGACGAGGGCGGCAAGTACCCCGATCCCATCGTCAACCTGTCGTGGCCGTATTCCAACCCGCAGAGTCCGACGGCCGAGGAACTGGCCAAGGAATACTCGGGCAAGGCGCTGGCCGACCTGGCCGATCCCAAGGATCCGACCAAGATCACGCGCAAGGCCGGCGAGCAGCTGGCCGCCTTCGCCGAGCTGCGCGACGACGGTTCCACCGCCAGCGGCTGCTGGATCTTCGCCGGCGCCTGGAGCCCGGCGGGCAACCTGATGGCGCGTCGCGACAACAGCGATCCCACCGGCATCGGCCAGACCCTGAACTGGGCTTGGGCGTGGCCGGCCAACCGCCGCATTCTCTACAACCGCGCGTCCTGTGACGTGTCGGGCAAGCCCTTCGACCCGCGCCGCAGCCTGATTTCCTGGAACGGCAAGAGCTGGGGCGGCGCCGACATCCCGGACTTCAAGGCCGACGAGAATCCGGAAGGCGGCATGGGGCCGTTCATCATGAACCCCGAGGGCGTGGCGCGCTTCTTCGCCCGCGCGGGCATGGCCGAGGGTCCGTTCCCCGAGCACTACGAGCCGTTCGAGACGCCGCTGGGCTACAACCCGCTGCATCCCAAGGCCAAGGGCGTGACCAGCAACCCGGCCGCGCGCGTGTTCAAGGACGACCTGGCGGCGATGGGCACGGTGGACAAGTTCCCGTTCGTGGCCACCACCTACCGCCTGACCGAGCACTTCCACTACTGGACCAAGAACGTCCGCATCAACGCGATCCTGCAGCCCGAGCAGTTCGTCGAGATCGGCGAGGCGATGGCCAAGGAATTGGGCATCGCCAACGGCCAGCGCGTGAAGGTGTCCTCGAACCGCGGCTACATCAAGGCCGTGGCGCTGGTGACCAAGCGGCTGCGCGCGCTGACGATCGAAGGCAAGACCGTGCACCACGTGGGCATCCCGATCCACTGGGGCTTCGTGGGCATCGCCAAGCCGGGCTTCCTGACCAACACCCTGACGCCGTTCGTGGGCGACGGGAACTCCCAGACGCCGGAGTTCAAGTCGTTCCTGGTCAACGTCGAGAAGGCATAACAGGAGACCGACATGGCTATGCAATCCCTGGACATCAAGCGGCGCTCCGCCACCACCACCCCGCCGCCCGGCGTCCGCGAGCCGTCCGTCGGCTCGGTCGCCAAGCTGATCGACGTTTCCAAGTGCATCGGCTGCAAGGCCTGCCAGGCCGCGTGCATGGAATGGAACGACCTGCGCGACGAGGTCGGCACCAACGTGGGCGTCTATGACAACCCGGCCGACCTGACCGAGCATTCCTGGACCGTCATGCGCTTCTCCGAATACGAGAACACGCAGGGCGACCTGGAATGGCTGATCCGCAAGGACGGCTGCATGCACTGCGAGGATCCCGGCTGCCTGAAGGCCTGTCCTTCGCCGGGCGCGATCATCCAGTACAACAACGGCATCGTGGACTTCCACGAAGAGAACTGCATCGGTTGCGGCTACTGCATCACCGGCTGTCCGTTCAACGTGCCGCGCATCTCGAAGAAGGACAACAAGGCCTACAAGTGCACCCTGTGCTCCGACCGCGTCGCGGTCGGCCAGGAGCCGGCCTGCGTGAAGTCCTGTCCCACCGGCGCCATCGTGTTCGGCACCAAGGAGGACATGAAGCAGCACGCGGCCGAGCGCATCGAGGACCTGAAGTCGCGCGGCTTCGAGCAGGCCGGGCTGTACGACCCGCAGGGCGTGGGCGGCACCCACGTCATGTACGTGCTGCACCACGCCGACCAGCCGGGGCTGTACCACGGGCTGCCGAAGGATCCGCACATCAGCCCGATGGTGTCGTTGTGGAAGGGCATCGCCAAGCCTTTGGGCGTGGCGGCGATGGCGCTGACCGCGCTGGCGGGCTTCTTCCACTACGCCCGCGTCGGCCGCAACGAGGTGCACGAGGAAGACGAACGCAAGGCCGAAGAGGAGGCTCGCCATGAGTGACAGCCAATCCCGCGACCACCGCGGCAACCGCCTGATCAAGCGCTACTCGCCCGGTGAACGCACCAACCACTGGGCCATCGCGCTGACCTTCATCCTGCTGGCGCTGTCCGGCCTGGCGCTGTTCCATCCAGCCTTCTTCTGGCTCTCGAACCTGTTCGGCGGCGGTCCCTGGACCCGCATCCTGCATCCGTTCATCGGGCTGGTGATGTTCTTCTGCTTCGTGGTCTTCGCAGGCCACATGTGGCGCAACAACATCATGACGAAGGCCGACCGCCAGTGGCTGAGCCAGCTGGACGACGTGATCGACAACCGCGAGGAAAAGCTGCCCGAGGTCGGCAAGTACAACGCCGGCCAGAAGCTGCTGTTCTACGTGCTGATCCTGTGCATGCTGGGCCTGTTCGTCAGCGGCATCGTGATCTGGCGCGAATACTTCGCGTTCTACTTCCCGATCTGGGCCATCCGCGCCGCCTCGGTGCTGCATGCCGTTTGTGCGCTGGTGCTGATTTGCGCGATCATTGTGCATATTTACGCGGCGATCTGGGTCAAGGGTTCCTTGACGGCGATGCTGCGGGGCCATGTGACGGCAGGCTGGGCGTGGAAGCATCATCGCGCCTGGTTCCGCGAGCAGCTCAGGAAGCCCGCGGGCAAGTAGCCCGTCGCCTTCCCCGACCGGACCGGTCGCACGGCTGCCCGTCCCCCACGCGGGGCGGGCAGCCGTGTTCGTTTTCTTGGAGACGCAATTGCAGCGAATTCTTCCGCGCGGCGAGATCGAAGCGCTAGACCACAACCGCATTCCCCGCATCCAGCTGCCCGAGCGCGCCAGCGTGTTCGCCACGCGCGCCGCGCGCCTGCGTCATCTGGCGGCCGAAAGCCCGGTGGGCGACTACCTGCGGCTGATGGCCGACCTGGTCGACGCCCAGCACCGCGCCCTGCAGGACTGCCAGCCGCCCGGCGCCGACGAGGACCGCATATCGCTGGCCCAGGCCCATGGCATGCCGCCGCTGCAGGCGGTGGGCTGGCCGCGCGACCCGCTGTGGCGGGCCATCCTGGCGCGGCTGGTCGACGAGGTCGCCAGGACGCCCGGCACGCCCGCCGAGGCCGCCGAGGTCTGCGCCGCGCTGCGCCGCGCCGTGGACGAGGACCCCGAGGCGCTGGAGGACCTGGCCGAAGCCGTGCTGGCCGAGCAGGACCACGGCGTCGACGGCGCCGCCGCGCCCTTCGTTATGGCGGCCCTGCAGGTCTACTGGACCAGCCTGGCCAGCCGTTTCGATGAGAAGCAGCTGCCGGTGACCAGCCCCTTCGGCGTCTGTCCGGTCTGCGCCAGCCTGCCGGTGGCCAGCATCGTGCGCGTGGGCGGCCAGTTCGAGGGCTACCGCTACCTGTGCTGCAGCCTGTGCTCGACCCAGTGGCACATGGTGCGCGTGAAGTGCTCGCACTGCGAGGACGTGGAATCGGTGGCCTATCAGGCCATCGAAGGCCGCTCCGAGGCCATCAAGGCGGAGACCTGCGACCACTGCCACAGTTATCGCAAGATCTTCTACCAGGACAAGGATCTGCACGTCGAGCCGGTGGCCGACGACCTGGCCAGCCTGATGCTGGACGTGCTGGTCGGCGAGGCCGGCTACGCCCGCGCCAGCGGCAATCCCTTGCTGTGGAACGGCACGGAGGAAGAATGAGCGCCGTCCCGTCGTCCGCTGGCGCCGCCCAGGCCGCCGCCGTTTCCGACATTCCTTCGCTCGACCGGCTGTTGAACGCCGACGCGCTGCGGCCGGCGCTGGACGCCCACGGCCGCACCCAGGTGGTGGCGGCGCTGCGCCAGGATCTGGACGCGCTGCGCCAGCGCGCGCTGCAGGGCGGCCTGACGCGCGCCGAGCTGGACGCGGCGGCCGTGGCGGGCCGCGTGGACGCCGCGCTGGCCCGCGCCACGGCGCCGCGCCTGCGCGCCGTGCACAACCTGACCGGCACCGTGCTGCACACCAACCTGGGCCGCGCGCTGCTGCCCGACGAGGCCGTGGCCTCGGTGCTGCGCGCGCTGACCTCGCCGGCCAACCTGGAGTTCGACCTGGACACGGGCGGGCGCGGCGACCGCGACGATCTGGTCGAGGGCCTGCTGCGCGAGCTGACGGGAGCCGAGGCGGCTACCGTGGTCAACAACAATGCCGCCGCCGTGCTGCTGATGCTCAACGCGCTGGCGGACCGGCGCGAAGTGGTGGTGTCGCGCGGCGAGCTGGTCGAGATCGGCGGCGCCTTCCGCATCCCCGACATCATGAAGCGCGCCGGCGCCAAGCTGATCGAGGTGGGCACCACCAACCGCACCCACGCCGCCGACTACGAGAACGCCATCGGCCCGCGCACCGCGATGCTGATGAAGGTGCATTGCAGCAACTACGCCGTCACCGGCTTCACCAAGAGCGTGAGCGTGGCCGAGGTGGCCGCCCTGGCGCATGCGCGCGGCCTGCCGGCCACGGTGGACCTGGGCAGCGGCACGCTGGTGGACCTGGCCCAGTTCGGCCTGCCGAAAGAAGATACGGTGCGCGAGACCATCGCCGCCGGCGCCGACCTGGTCACCTTCAGCGGCGACAAGCTGCTGGGCGGCCCGCAGGCCGGCCTGCTGGTGGGCCGCGCCGACCTGATCCGCAAGATCAAGAAGAACCCGCTCAAGCGCGCGCTGCGCGTGGGCAAGCTGACGCTGGCCGCGCTGGAGCCGGTGCTGGCCCTGTACCGCGCGCCGGAGTTCCTGGCCGACCGCCTGACCACGCTGCGCCTGCTGACGCGGCCGCAGCGCGAGATCCAGGCGCTGGCCGAACGGCTGCGCGGCGCGCTGGCGCACGCGGCCGGTTCCGCTTTCGAGGTCGAGGCCGTGCCCATGTACAGCCAGATCGGCAGCGGCGCTTTGCCGGTGAACCAGCTGCCCAGCTACGGGCTGGCGGCGCGCCATCGCGGCCCGGGCCGGCCGGGGCGGCACCTGGACAGGCTGGAAGCCGCGCTGCGCGGCCTGCCGGTGCCGGTGATCGGCCGCATCGCCGACGATGCGCTGTGGCTGGACCTGCGCTGCCTGGAAGCGCGCGACGAGGTCGCCTTCGCCGCGCAGCTGGCGGAGCCCATCCTGTGATCGTCGGCACCGCGGGCCATATCGACCACGGCAAGACCACGCTGGTGCGCGCCCTGACGGGCGTGGACACCGACCGCCTCAAGGAAGAAAAGGCGCGCGGCATTTCCATCGAGCTGGGCTATGCCTACACGCCGCTGGACAATGGCGACGTGCTGGGCTTCATCGACGTGCCCGGCCACGAGAAGCTGGTGCACACCATGGCCGCCGGCGCCAGCGGCATCGACTTCGGCCTGCTGGTCGTGGCGGCCGATGACGGCGTCATGCCGCAGACGCGCGAGCATCTGGCCATCCTGTCGCTGCTGGGCGTGGCGCGCGGCGCGGTGGCGCTGACCAAGGCCGACCGCGCCGACGCGGCGCAGCTGGCGGCGGCGCGCGACGGCATCGCCGCATTGACGGCGGGCACCTTCCTGGACGGCGCGCCGGTGTTCGAACTGTGCGCCGCGCAGGCTAGCGACGCCGGCACGGAACGGCTGCGGCGTCATCTGCACGAGGCGGCCCAGGCGCTGGGCCAGCGCCGCGACGACGGCCTGTTCCGGCTGGCCGTGGACCGCGTTTTCACGCTGGCGGGCCACGGCACGGTGGTGACCGGCACGGCGCACGCCGGCCTGGCGCGAGCGGGCGACGAAAGCGCCGACCTGCGGTTGATGCCGGCCGGCGAACGGCTGCGGGTGCGCGGCATCCACGCGCAGAACCGGCCCAGCGAAACCGGCGCGGCCGGACAACGCTGCGCGCTCAACCTGGCCGGCATCGACAAGAATGCGATCGCGCGCGGCGACTGGGTGGCGGACGCGCGTTGCTTCCTGCCCTCGCGCCATGTGGATGTGGAACTGACGCTGCTGCCGGGTGGTGAGGCCGATGCCGCCGGCGCGGCCGGCACGGTGCGCGCCTGGACGCCGCTGCATGTGCATATCGGCGCGGCCCGCCATCTGGCGCATGCCGTGCCGCTGTCGGCGGAAACGCTGGCGCCGGGCCAGTCCGGCTGGGCGCAGCTGGTGTTCGACGCGCCGGTCTGCGCCATGCCCGGCGACCGCTACATCGTGCGCAACGCGCAGGCCACGCGCACGGTGGGCGGCGGCCGCGTGCTCGATCCGAATGCGCCGGACCGCAAGCGGCGCGCGCCGGCGCGGCTGCAATGGCTGCGCGCGCTGGCGGCGATGCTGGACGGCGCGGATCTCGCGCCGCTGCTGGAACAGGCGACGCTGGGCCTGGACGAAGCCGCCTTGCAGCGCCTGACCGGCCGCGACGCGCGCGCGCTGGCGGCGCCTGCCGGGGCGCGATGGCTGGCCGGCCGCACGCCGCAGGCGCCCCGCACGCTGATCCTGGCCGCGCAGTGGGACGCGCTGCGCGCCAAGGCCGAGCAGGCGCTGGCGGCCTTCCATCAGGCCGCGCCCGACGAGCCCGGCCCGGACGGCGCGCGGCTGCGCCGCATGGCGCTGCCGGCCATGCCGGACGCCTTGTGGCAGGTGCTGCTGGACGATCTGCAAGCGCAAGGACGGATCGCGCGCAACGGGCCCTGGCTGCATCTGCCGGGACATGCCGCGACGTTGTCCGATGATGAAACCGCGCTGGCCGGCGCGCTGCTGCCGTTGCTGGCCGAGGGCCGCTACGATCCGCCCTGGGTGCGCGACCTGGCGCGCCTGCGCGGCGAGCCGGAAGAGCGCGTGCGGCTGCTATTGCGCAAACTGCTGCGGCGTGGCGAGGTGGCGCAGGTGGTGAAGGATCTGTTCTATCACCGTGACCGCGTGCGCGAGCTGGCGACGCTGGCGCGCGGACTGGCGGCCGCGCCCGCCGGGCTCAACGCCGCGGCGTTCCGCGACGCGACCGGCCTGGGGCGCAAGCGCGCGATCCAGATCCTGGAGTTCTTCGATCGCGTCGGCTACACGCGGCGCGTGCGCGACAATCACGTGCTACGCGGCGAAAGCGCCTACGCGCTTGGGCAAGCGGCGGCAGAGCCGGTATCATAGGCGGGCCTTCGCGGAAGGCATCCGTGCCCGGCGGCACGGCCGGGCTTCAAACCCGGTTGGGGGCGTCAGACGTTCCCAGGTAGGTTCGACTCCTGCTGCCTTCCGCCATCCCTCTTGCGCCCGATGCCGCGCGCGGCGCTTCAGGCCCGCAGCATGCGCGTGACGACGCCGCTGACGCGGTCGGCCTTCCAGTCCAGTTCGCCCAGATGCCATTGGCGCGCCGCGCCGCCTCGGTCGATCAGGTAGTTGGCCGGCAGACCCACCGCATTCCATGCCTTGGCCGCCGCGCTGTTGCGGTCGTGCAGCACCGTGCCGGCGACCGGCCATTTGGCGAGAAAGGTGCTGACCTTCGCCAGCGACTCGCCCACGTTCACCGCGACCAGCCGCAGACCTTCCTCGCGGTGCCGCCGCGCCATCGCCGACATCAGCGGGATTTCGTCGCGGCAGGGATCGCACCAGGTGGCCCAGAAGCTCAGCATCACGACACTGCCGCGCCAGGCCGAAAGCTTGTGTTCGCGGCCGGACAGGTCGGGCAGGATCAGCGGCGGCGTGGGCGAGGTCCAGGCCGCCCAGTCCGGGCCGGTGGCGGACTTGAGCGCGTCGTCCGAGGCGGCGCGCGCCGCCAGCGGCAGCGCGGCCAGCGCGAGGCCCGATTGCAGGAAGTGGCGGCGGCTGAACAAGGCGGACGGTCCGTGGCCGTCAGGCCGGGAGCTGGCGCGCCGTCAGGCGGTAGCGGAAGCTGTCGGGGTCCAGGCTGTCCATGCGCCCGGCGGCTGTCTCGCCATTGGGATACATCAGGAAAGGAACCGGGCCGAGGCCGGAGCCGGGCAAGGCCACGTCGTGGCCGTGGTTGAAGGCCACCCAGTTCATCTCCCAGGCGCCGAACAGCATCACGCGCGCCGCGCGCACCTGCGGATTGTTGATCGGCAATTCGCCCGGCGGCTCTTCCAGCATCACCTTGCGCACGTCGGCCGGGTCGACCGGCACCCAGCCGTGGCTGGCGGCGTAGAACTCGGCGCGGCAGTGCTGGGCGCGGGTGACGTCGCCGGCCTTGCCCAGGCTTCTGTAGCCCAGTTGCGAATCGGCCACGCGCAGCCCGTAGGCGTCGCGCGCGGGGATGCCTGCGGCGCGCGCCAGCGCCACGAACAGCGCATTGATGTCGGCGCACTTGCCGTTCAGGTCATTGGCCGTGAGCATGTAGCGCACGTCGCCCACGCCGCAGCCTCGGGTGGAGGCCGTGCGGCAGGTGTTCTCGACCACCCATTCGTAGATCGCGCGCGCCCGCGCCAGATCGCCGCTGTGGCCGCGCGTGATGCGGTCGGCGGTGGCCTTGACGATGCCGTCGGTGGGCAGCAGATCGGTGGGCTTGAGGTATTCACGCAGCGTCGCCGCGCTTTCGGGCCGGAAGTTGGCGGGCGCGGGCTGGTCCAGGTCGACGCGGCGGTTGCGCGTCTGGAAGCGGCTGATGACCGTGATCCTGCGTATGTCCGGGTTTTCAGGCCATTGCGCGGCCAGCATGCGCACGCCATAGCCGGGGGCCTGCGCCAGGCTGGCGGTGCCGCCGCCCTCGATGCGCCAGACGGTCTGCGCGCCGCGCTGGTAGTCGGTGTCGGCGCTGTCGGGCATGGGAATCCAGAGGCGGGCCTGGGCCCCGGGATCTTCGATGCTGATGTCGGCGGTCAGCTCGAAGGCGCGCCAGTCGGCGGAGACGGTGGCGGTGCGCTCCTGCGCCAGCGCGGAGCCGGCGAGCGTCGCGCCGGCGGCGCACAGGGCGCCCGAGGCGCCGGTGATACGGAGAAAGTCGCGGCGGTCCATATAGCCCTCACGCACGGTGAAGTGTGGCTGTCGGTGCGCCCTGGCGGGCGGCCGTCCCTTGCTGCCTGCTGCCTGGCCATGATAGGCCCATCATGGGCGCGGTGCTATCCTTTTTCGGTCTACATATGGAGAACCCTATGAACCAGAATGCAGCGGCCCCGGCCGTGCCGCGCCTGACCTCGCTGTCGCATGGCGGCGGCTGTGGCTGCAAGATCGCGCCGGGCGTGCTGTCCGAGCTGCTGGCCCGTTTCGGTCCGGCGGCCAGCTACCCGAACCTGATGGTGGGCACCGAGACCGCGGACGATGCCGCGGTCTACAAGCTCAACGACGAGCAGGCGCTGATCGCCACCACCGATTTCTTCATGCCCATCGTCGACGATCCCTACGACTTCGGCCGCATCGCCGCGACCAACGCGCTCTCGGACGTCTATGCCATGGGCGGCACGCCCATCATGGCGCTGGCCATCGTCGGCATGCCGATCAACGTGCTGCCGCACAGCGTCATCGCCGACATCCTGCGCGGCGGCGAATCGGTCTGCGCCGAGGCGGGCATTCCGGTGGCCGGCGGCCACAGCATCGATTCGGTCGAGCCCATCTATGGTCTGGCGGCAATGGGGCTGGTGCATCCCGGCCGCGTCAAGCGCAATGCCGATGCGCGCGCCGGCGACGTGCTGATCCTGGGCAAGGCGCTGGGCGTGGGCATCCTGTCCGCCGCGCTGAAGAAAAACCGGCTGGACGAGGCCGGCTACCGCGTCATGATCGACACAACCACGCGGCTCAACCGGCCCGGCGCCGCGTTGGCGGCGATGGAGGGTGTGCACGCCATCACCGACGTGACCGGGTTCGGCCTGCTCGGCCACGCGCTGGAAATGGCGCGCGGCGCGGGCCTGACCGCTCATCTGCGGCGCGCTGCGCTGCCCTGGCTGCCGGGCGTGCAGGCCTACGCGGCCGATGGCGTGATCACCGGCGCGTCGGGCCGCAACTGGGCGTCCTATGGCGCTTCCGTGAAGCTGGCGGATGACGTGACGGCTGTGGAACGCGCGCTGTTGACCGATCCGCAGACCTCGGGCGGTCTGCTGGTGGCTTGCGCGCCGGAAGCGGCCCAGGCGGTGCTGGACCTGTTCCGCAGCCAGGGCTTCGACCAGGCGGCCGTGGTTGGCGAGATGGGCGCGGGCGCGCCCGAGGTGCGGGTCGGCTGAGTCCCGCGCGGGCCGCGCCGGCGCGCGGCCCGATCCCGCCTTATTTGCGCAGGTGGCCCTGTTCCTGCACCTGCAGGTTGATCTGCCACTCCATCAGCGCCGGATAGGCGTTCAATCTGACGTGCTCCGCCCATTCCTCGGCCGTGGCGTCGCGCTCGGCCGCCAGGGCCAGGCCCGACGGGCCGGCCCAGGGCCGGATCCGGCTGGGGCGCTGGGGTTGGTAGGCGCCGGCCTGCGTGAGCATCAGATAGGGCGCGTTGAAACCGAAGCACCAGCCGCTGTCCGGATGCCGCGCCAGCAGGTCGCAGCCGGATTGAAAGTACGGGGCCTGCGAGAGGCTCAGCTGATAGAGCGTCGGCATGATGTCCTTGTGGCTGCCGATCCGCTCGCGGTCATAGACGGCATTGGCGCGGTAGGCCGGCGGGGCGTACACATAGAACGGCACCGCGCGGGCCAGCGCCGCGTCGTTCGGGTCCTGGTAGTCCACGCCCAGGATGTTGTGGTCGCCGGTGGCCGCGATGATGGTGCGGGCGCCGGCGGACGAGGCCTTCACGCGCGTGATGAAGCCGCCCAGCTGGTCGTTGGCGTAGCGCAGCGTGCCCAGCACGTCGTCGATCCCGGTCCAGTCATGGAAATGCTTGGCCCGCGTCGCTTCGTCCAGCGCCAGGTCGCGCCCGCCGGCGCCGGGCGGCGGCGTGAAGGGGGGGTGATGGGTGGTCGACAGCGCCATGATGAACAGGGGCTGGCCGGCGCGGTCGGCCTCGGCCAGCCGTTCCTCCATGTAGCGGAACATGTATTCGTCGGGCACGCCCCAGGTGCCGATCTGCGCCTCGGGATAGCGCTGGCGCAGCGTCTGCTGGTCGATGAACTCGTGCGCGCCCTGCTGGCGCACGAAGGGGCCCAGGTTGCGCCAGGTGGCCGTGCCCGAGGTGACGAACAGCACCCGGTAGCCGCGCTGCAGGTACGGCGCGAAGGCATTGCCGGCGAATTTGGCCGATGCCGCCGACGACTGGCCGATGGCCTTCATGGGGCTGCGCACCAGCAGCCGGGCCAGCGAATCGATGGTGCCGTTGCCTTCGGAGACGAAGCGGTCGAAGCGCCAGTCGGATTCCCAATGCGGCCGCAGCGCGCCCAGCAGGTCGCGCCCGGGGGCGTCGAGCGAGCTGAGGTGATGGCCCATGCTTTCCATGACCTGCAGCACGACGTGCGGCGGGCGCTCGCGCGCGGCGGGGTTCAATGCCGTGACGGCCATGAAGGGTTCCAGGCCGTCGCCAGGGCGGCCCAGGAAGCGCTGGTTCAGCAGCTGTCCTTCGCGCTGCGTCACCGGTGCAAAGCGCTTGTCGTTGTCGCGGTCGGCCAGGGCCCAGGAAAAGGCCGAGATGCCGTTGGGCGCGATGTCGTTGAGCAGCGCGACCGCGGACAGATTGGTGTCGTCCTTGTTCAAGGGGAACTTGCTGATCGAGCCACGGCAGGCCAGCACCGTGATGCCGATGATCAGCAGCAGCCGCAGCGCGCAGGCGAGGGCCGAGCGCGGTTTTGGCAAGGCCCGCTCCAGCCGCGCGCGCCATTTCGCGGTCAGCCACCATGTGGCCGCCAGCACGGCCGACAACAGCAGGCCGGCGCGCAGCACGGGATAGCCCTGCCACACGGTGCCCAGGACGGCCGAGGTGTCTTCGTCGATCAGGCCGAACACGAAGACGTCGATCGAACGGGCAAAGGTGGCGTAGTAGAAAACGCTGATCACCGTGGCGGCGGTGAACAGCATCGCCATCACCGCGCCCAGCGCGGACTGCCAGCGCAGCCAGCCGCGCTGCAGCCGGGGGAAGGCGGCGATCGCCAGGCCGGCCAGCAGCGGCGCCGAAAAGGCGATGGCGGCGACCTTGATGTCGAACAGCAGGCCGATGGTCAGCGAGCGGCCGACGTCTGCCGATGAGGCTATGTACAGCGACGGCGGCGCGTGCTTGGCCAGCAGGTAGGCGCGGCCGGCGAACTGCGCCAGCACGCTGACCAGCCAGGGGGCCAGCAGGAGCAGGAAAGACTGCTGGAAGTTCTGGAACCAGCCTTGCCAGGAAAAAACCGGACGGGAAAGCTTCATCTGCGCCAATAGGTAAAAAAGAGCCTGCCCGCCAACGGCTGGGCCGGGCGGCGCGGGATGCTGCGGACTGCTTCTGGGAAAAGCGCGACGTCAGCGTCGCGCGGGGGCGTGCGGGGCAGGGCGCGTCCGATAGGTTGTTTGCATCATTGCGGAGGCGTTTCGCTGCAGGCCGACGGCATTCTAGCGAAGTCGCGGCCGGTCTTTATAAAGTTCTGTATAAATTTGTCCTCATGGGCCGCCAGGGTAATCAGTCCCCCAATCCGCGCGCCGTGGCCGCCGCCTGCTCCGTCAGCCAGCGCGTCACCACGTCGGCGTCGGGCGTGCTGCGGCGGGCGTTGCGGACCAGCCAGTAGGCGTGTTCGGTGGCGCTGGCCGGTTGTCCGCCCACGGCCGCCAGCCGGCGATCGGCCAGCATGGGCGCGATCAGCGCCAGGCGGCCCAGCGCGATGCCGTGGCCGGCCAGGGCCGCGTGCACGATCTGGTCGTACTGGTTGAAGCGCAGCATGCCCTTGGGCCGCACGCGCGACAGGCCGCGCGCGCTGAGCCATTCGGACCATTGCAGCCAGGGCCGGCTCGGGTCGTCGAATTCCAGCAGCACGTGGCGCTGCAGTTCGCGCGCGTCCAGGCCGCGCACGTCCAGCGTGGGGTGCGCCACCGGCACCACCGATTCGTCGAACATCCAGGCGGCGCCGTCGGGCACGGTGTCGCGCAGACTGTAGCGGATGGCGATGTCCACGCTTTCGCGGTCGATGTCGATGACCCGGTTGTCGGCCGCCACGCGCACATCGATGTCCGGGTGCGCCGCCTGGAAGTCGCCCAGGCGCGGCAGCAGCCACAGCGAGGCCACGCCGATGGTGGTGGTGACGGTGACCGGGGTGCGGCGCTCGGGCGCGCGCAGCTGCTCGGTCAGGTCGCCGAGCTGGGCCAGCCAGATATCGGCCATGCGGAACAGCCGGGCGCCTTCCGACGTGAAGGACACGCTGCGAAAGCCGCGCACCAGCAGCGGCACGCCCAGGTGCGCCTCCAGCGCCCGAATCTGGCGGCTGACGGCGGACTGGGTCACATGCAGGTCCTCGGCGGCCAGCGTGATGCTCATGCGCCGCCCCACGGCCACGAAGCCTCGGACCAGATCAAGCGGGGGCAGTTTGGCCAGTGGGTATGACATTCCTGAAACTCATGCGTAAGGGGCCGAAATATCGCTTGAGCACTATAACGCCTGAAGCGTCCAATATGACTCAGACGATGGGTTCCGTTGTATTTCATGCGAGGGTGCCCGCCGCGATAGCCGTTGCCGCGGCAAGGGGGCGTCATGATCCAGTTATGTTGCACTGCGGGAATGTCATTCCGTTTGGCCGGGCGTTCGACTATGCTGCTCAGACGCGCTTCGGGCCTGCGCATCGTGTGCCACGTCGGCACGCTTTGGGTGTCCGAATACCGCCAACCCGACGACAGCGTGCTGCATGCGGGAGAGGCCATCACCGTGGGCAGCGATCGCGATGTCGTCCTCAGCGGCCTGCCGGATGCGCAGGTCGCGCTAATTCAGGTCGCCGGAGCCCCGTGATGAATGTTCCCCAGCCCGATATGCCGCGCATGCAGATGTGGTTCGATTTCGCCAGCCCGTACAGCTACCTGGCGATCGAGCGCATCGAGGACCTGGCGCGCGAGGCCGGGGTGCGCGTGGAGCTGCGGCCCTTCCTGCTCGGCCCGATCTTCCAGGCCCAGGGCTGGAACGACACGCCGTTCCGGCTGTTTCCGGGCAAGGGCGCCTACATGATGCGTGACATCGTGCGCCTGGCCGACAAGTACGGCGTGATCTACCGCCGTCCGCGCCTGTTCCCGCGCATGAGCGTGCTGCCGGCGCGCATCGCGCTGATGGGACAGGATGAATCCTGGGGGCGCGATTTCTGCCTGGCCGTGTTCCGCGCCAATTTCCAGCACGACCTGGACATCCAGGCCGAGGATGTGGTCCATGACCTGCTGCGCGACCTGGCGCTGGACGCGGACGCGCTGATCGCGCGCGCCAAGACCGAGGCGGTCAAGGAATCGTTGCGCCGCCAGGTCGACCGCGCCCGCAATCTGGGCCTGTTCGGCGCGCCCACCTTCTTCGTCGGCGACGAGATGTTCTGGGGCAACGACCGGCTCGAGGATGCGCTGGAGTGGGCGCAGCAGGGCCCTGCTGCCGCCCGCGCCACGGCCCGCGTCGCCGCGTCGGCCTGAGGCCGTTCAACCGCTTGATGGCCGCGCCACGCGCTTGAACAAGGCCGCGCCCACCGCTTTTTCCCACCCCTTCAGCCTAGCAATGAAGAACTCCAGCAGTCCCTTGCGCGGCGCGCCCATGCCGGGCGGCCGTTCGTTCACCCAATTCCGCGCCGCGCGCATCCGTCGCGTCGCGTTCCAGTGGAAGCAGTCCGGGTCCGCCGATGCCGTGCCGCCGGGCAAGCAGGGGCGGGGCGGCAGCTGATGGGCCCGACTCCCTGTTTCACGGCTGCGCGCGGCCACCTTTGGCCTTGAGCGGTCGCGGAACCGGTTCTCAGCCTCGGCCCACCGGCGCCACGTTCGCCCATTCCTCGTCCGAGTACAGCCGCGAGCGCAGCAGGAAGCGCCGGCCCTCGGCGCTGTCCAGCGAGAAGGCGCCGCCGCGGCCGGGCACGGCGTCGATGATGAGCTGGGTGTGCTCCCAGTAGGCGAACTGGTCCTCGCCCATGTAGAACGGGCAGCCTTCCAGGTCGCCCAGCAGCACGTCGGCGCCGCCCACCATGAATTCGCCCAGCGCGTAGCACATGGGCGAGCTGCCATCGCAGCAGCCGCCGGACTGGTGAAACATCAGCGGGCCGTGCTTGGCCCGCAGCGTGGCGATCAGGTCGCGGGCCGCGTCGGTGGCGACCACGCGCGGCGTGGCTTCGGGCATGGCGTGTCTCCGGTCGCGCGTTGCGGACCCGGTCCGCGGCGCTTGCCTTGGACCGGGCGGGCGGCGGCCGCGACGCCGCCGCCGCTGTCGCCGGATCAGAAGAAGCCCAGCTTCTTTGGCGAGTAGCTCACCAGCAGGTTCTTGGTCTGCTGGTAGTGGTTGAGCATCATCTTGTGGTTCTCGCGCCCGATGCCGGATTGCTTGTAGCCGCCGAACGCCGCGTGCGCCGGATAGGCGTGGTAGCAGTTGGTCCAGACGCGGCCGGCCTTGATGCCGCGGCCCATGCGGTAGCAGGTGTTGACGTCGCGCGACCAGACGCCCGCGCCCAGTCCGTAGAGCGTGTCGTTGGCCTGGCTGAGCGCGTCCTCGGCGTCCTTGAAGGTGGTCACGGCCACCACCGGGCCGAAGATCTCTTCCTGGAAGATGCGCATCTTGTTGTGGCCCTTGAACACCGTGGGCTGCACGAAGTAGCCGTGCTCCAGCGCGCCCGCCAGCTGCGCGCGCGCGCCGCCGGCCAGCACCTGCGCGCCTTCCTGCTTGCCGATGTCCAGGTAGGACAGGATTTTTTCCAGCTGCTCGCTCGACGCCTGCGCGCCCAGCATGGTGTCGGCGTCCAGCGGATTGCCCTGCTTGATCGCCGCCACGCGCTTGAGCGCGCGCTCCATGAACTTCTCGTAGATTGATTCCTGGATCAGCGCTCGGCTGGGGCAGGTGCAGACCTCGCCCTGGTTGAGCGCGAACATCACGAAGCCTTCGACGGCCTTGTCGAAGAAGTCGTCGTCCTCGGCGGCGACGTTGTCGAAGAAGATGTTGGGCGACTTGCCGCCCAGTTCCAGCGTCACCGGGATGATGTTCTGCGACGCGTACTGCATGATGAGGCGGCCGGTGGTGGTCTCGCCGGTGAAGGCGATCTTGGCGATGCGCTTGCTGGAGGCCAGCGGCTTGCCCGCTTCCAGGCCGAAGCCGGTGACGACATTGAGCACGCCCGGCGGCAGGATGTCGGCGACCAGCTCGGCCAGCAGCATGATGCCCAGCGGCGTCTGCTCGGCCGGCTTGAGCACCACGCAGTTGCCGGCGGCCAGCGCCGGGGCGAGCTTCCACGCGGCCATCAGGATGGGGAAGTTCCACGGGATGATCTGCCCGACCACGCCCAGCGGCTCGTTGAAGTGATAGGCCACCGTGTCGTGATCGATCTCGGACAGCCCTCCCTCCTGGCTGCGGATGGCCGAGGCGAAGTAGCGGAAATGGTCGATCGCCAGCGGGATGTCGGCGGCGCGGGCCTCGCGGATGGGCTTGCCGTTGTCCCAGGTCTCGGCCGTGGCCAGGCGCTCCAGGTTGGCTTCCATCGCGTCGGCGATGCGCAGCAGCATGCGCGCGCGCTCGGCCGGCGCGGTGGTGGCCCACTTGGGCGCGGCGCGGTGCGCGGCGTCCAGCGCCATCTCGATGTCGCGCTCCTTGGAGCGGGCGTTGCGCGTCAGCAGCTGGCCGGTGACCGGGGTGAGGTTGTCGAAGTATTCGCCGTCAGCCGGCTTCTGCCAGCGTCCGTCGATGAAATTGTCGTACTGCGGCTTGATGTCGATGCGCGTGCCATAGGTGTCGGGGGTGACGCGGGTCGCGATGTCCATTGCTAGTCTCCGTAAGTGTTTTTATGCAGCGGGTTGATGCAGCGGGAATGGCGGCGGCAGCCTGCCTGCATGCTCTCAAGCAATCCGCGTGCCAACCGGGGACGCGGCTGGACAAGCGCGCGGACCGCGTGCGAAAGTAGGCTTGCGCGCGCCTCCCGCAGGCGCGGACGGCGCAAGTCCGTCCCGGCGCTGTCGCGTTTTGCGACAACGTCGCGCAACAGGTGTCGCAGAACGCCGCTCAAGGAGACATGCATGGCCATCCAGACCCGTCGGCAGTCGCTGACGCAAGCGCGCCTGCTGTTCAATCAGCAGGGCGCGGTGCCCGGCGGCATGGTCGCCGAGCCGATCCTGCGTTCGTGGCGGCGCTGCGCCGACCTGGGTTTCGACATGCGCGGCCTGCGCCCCGCCGAACCGCTGACCCAGGCCGAGCTGCGCGAGGCCCGCGAGCGCAACGAGGCGCTGCGCCGCATGTCCGATCCTGTCATGGCCGAGCTGCGCAAGCGTGCGCACGGGCAGGGCGGCCTGGTGATCCTGTCCGATTCGCGCGGCCTGGTGCTGGATTGCGGCGGCGACCTGGATTTCGCCCAGCGCGCATCGCGCATCGCCCTGATGCCCGGCTCTCCCTGGGACGAGGCCGCGGCTGGCACCAATGCCATCGGCACGGCGCTGGTCGAGGGCCGTTCCATCGTCGTGCACGGGGCCGAGCACTATTTCGAGCCCAACCGCATCCTGACCTGCGCGGCGGTGCCGGTGTGCGACAGCCAGGGACGGATCCTGGGCGTGCTGGACCTGTCCAGCCAGGCGGGCGGCATCCGGCCCGATGCGCTGGCCCTGGTGCGTGCCGCCGTGGACCAGATCGAACATCGCCTGTTCGCGCAGGCGCACGAGCGCGACACCGTGCTGCGCCTGCATGCCGATCCGGCCGGGCTGGGGGCGCCGGGCGAGGCGCTGCTGGCCTTCCGGGGCGACCTGCTGGTCGGGGCCAACCGGCTGGCGCTGCGGGCGCTGGAACTCTCGGCCACGGCGCTGGGCGTGTATCGCCATGAAGACCTGTTCGAAGACGCGCTGACGCACGCGCCCGATGCCACGGGCCGGGTGCAGGCGCGCAACGGCGCCGTCTATCACGCGCGGCTGAGCCTGCCGCCGTCGCCCGCGCCGCGCGTCGTGCCGGCGCCTGAACGCAGTCAGCCCCGCGCCGTCGCGCCCGCGCCAGCCGCCGTCAGCCTGGACGCGGCGGCGCTGGACGCGCTGGGTCGATCTGTGCACCTGATGGATGCCGGCGTATCCATTCTGCTGCAGGGCGAAACCGGCGCGGGCAAGGAAGTGTTCGCGCGCCAGATGCATGCGCGCAGCCGGCGCGCCGCCGGGCCGTTCGTGGCGGTGAACTGCGCGGCGCTGCCTGAAAGCCTGATCGAATCCGAACTCTTCGGCTATGAAGACGGGGCCTTCACCGGCGCGCGCCGCCAGGGCAGCAAGGGGCTGCTGCGGCAGGCGCATGGGGGCGTGCTGTTCCTGGACGAGATCGGCGACATGCCGCTGGCCTTGCAGTCGCGCCTGTTGCGCGTGCTGCAGGAGCGCGAGGTATCGCCGCTGGGCGGGGCGCGGCCGGTGCCGGTGGATTTCGCGCTGCTGTGCGCCACGCATCGCCCGCTGGCGCACGAGGGCGCGGATGCGCCGGTGCGGCCGGACCTGTATTTCCGCATCGCCGAATACACGGTGACGCTGGGGCCGCTGCGCGAGCGGACGGACCTGCGCGAGCTGCTGCGCACGCTCTGGAACGCGCAGGGCGCGGCGACGGCGTTGCCGCCCGTGGTCGAGCGGGCGTTGGCCAGCTACGCCTGGCCGGGCAATTACCGGCAGCTGGTCTCGGTGCTGCGCACGTTGCGCGTGCTGGCCGGCCCGTCGGGCGTGGCGGGCTTGTCGATGTTGCCGGAGGAGATCCAGCGCGGGGGCGTTGATGCGGCGCGGCATGCGCCGCGCCAGCCCGAGGAGGCGTCGCCGCCCAGCCTGCAGGCCTTGGCAGACGCGGCCATCCGCGAGGCGCTGGCCGCGCATGGCGGCAATGTCAGCCGTGCGGCGCGTGTGCTGGGCGTGCACCGCAGCACGCTGTACCGGCGCGTGGCGGCGCTGGAAGCGGCCCGGGCCGAACGGCCGTAGGCTGTCCGGGACCGGGCCCGCTGGAGATCAGGGGGCAGGGGATCAGCGGATCAGCCGCGCCAGTTCCGCGCCCGGATCGGGCGCGCGCATGAAGGCTTCGCCCACCAGGAAGGCGTCGACCTTGTGCTGGCGCATCAGCTGAACATCCTCGGGCTTGAGGATGCCGCTTTCGGTCACGACGCGCTTGCCGGCGGGAATCAGGGGCAGCAGGTCCAGCGTGTTCGACAGGCTGGTCTCGAAGGTGCGCAGGTTGCGGTTGTTGATGCCCAGCAGCGGCGTCTTCATCGTAAGCGCGACTTCAAGTTCCTTGGCGTCGTGCACTTCCACCAGCACGTCCATGCCCAGTTCCATCGCCAGCGTTTCCATCTCGCGCAGCTGGCCGGGGCTGAGCGCGGCCACGATCAGCAGCACGCAGTCGGCGCCCATGGCGCGGGCCGAGATGATCTGGTAGGGGTCGATCACGAAGTCCTTGCGCAGCACCGGCAGGGAGCAGGCCGCGCGGGCCTGGCGCAGGTGGTCGTGCGAGCCCTGGAAGAACTGCACGTCGGTCAGCACCGACAGGCAGGCCGCGCCGTGCACGGCATACGAGGCGGCGATCTCGGCCGGGCTGAATGTTTCGCGCAGCACGCCCTTGGACGGCGAGGCCTTCTTGATTTCGGCGATCACGCCGGGCTTGCCTTGCGAGATCTTGTCTTCGATGGATTGCGCGAAGCCGCGCACGTCCTGCCGGGCCTGCGCCTCGCGCAGGACTTCGGCTTCGCTGCGCATCTGGCGTGCGGCTGCGACTTCCTCGGCCTTGACGGCGAGGATCTTCGCGAGAATGTCGTTCATTTTTGGAATTTCCGGGTGTATGCGCAGAATTCTTCGAGCTTGGCGCGTGCGGCGCCGGTGGCGATCATTTCGAATGCTAGCGCCAAGGCTTCGGGAATGGAACCAGCTTTGTTACCGGCATAGATGGCCAGACCCGCGTTGAGCGCGACGATATCACGGGCGGCGCCCTCGGCATTGTCCAGCGCCTCGATGACAAGCGCACGCGATTCCTCGCGATTGGATACCTTGATGCTGCGGTTCGACATCATGGACAGGCCGTAGTCCTCGGGATGGATCTCATATTCCGAGACTTTGCCGTCCTTGAGTTCGCCCACCAGCGTGGCCGCGCCCAGCGAGGCCTCGTCCATGCCGTCCTTGCCATGCACCACCAGCACATGGCGCGAGCCCAGGCGCTCCAGCACGCGCACCTGGATGCCGACCAGGTCGGCGTGGAACACGCCCATCAGCTGGTTGGCGGCGCCGGCCGGGTTGGTCAGCGGGCCCAGGATGTTGAAGATGGTGCGCACGGCCAGTTCCTTGCGCACGGCGGCCACGTTCTTCATGGCGCCGTGGTGGGCGGGCGCGAACATGAAGCCGATGCCGGTGGCCTGGATGCATTCGGCCACCTGCTCGGGCGACAGCGTCAGGTTGGCGCCCAGCGCTTCCAGCACATCGGCGCTGCCGCTGGACGAGGAGGCGCTGCGGTTGCCGTGCTTGGCGATGGGCACGCCGGCGGCGGCGGCCACGAACATGGACGTGGTGGAGATGTTGAAGGTGTGGCTGCCGTCGCCGCCCGTGCCGCACATGTCGAGCAGGTCGGCCGGATTGGGCGTGACCACGGGCGTGGCGAATTCGCGCATGACCTGCGCGGCGGCGGTGATCTCGCCGATGGTTTCCTTCTTGACGCGCAGGCCCATCAGCAGGGCGCTGGCGATCTGCGGCGACATCTCGCCGCGCATCAGCATGCGCATGAGATGCAGCATCTCGTCATGGAAGATTTCGCGGTGTTCGATACAGCGCGTGAGCGCTTCGGCGGCGGAAATGGTCACGATGCGTCCTTCTTCAGGCGAGGTTCAGGAAATTGCGCAGCAGCGCGTGGCCGTGCTCGCTGAGCACGGACTCGGGATGGAACTGCACGCCGTATAGCGGCAGGGTCTTGTGGCGCACGCCCATGATGTCGCCGTCGGGCGCCGTGGCCGTGACGGCCAGGCAGTCGGGCAGCGTGGCCGGGTCTATGGTCAGAGAGTTGTATCGGATCACCGTGTAGGGCGTGGGCAGGCCGGTGAAGATGTCGGTGCCGGTGTGCGAGATGCGGACGGTCTTGCCGTGCATGATCTGCTGGGCGCGCACGATGTCGCCGCCGAAAGCCGCGCCGATCGCCTGATGGCCCAGGCACACGCCCAGGATGGGCTTCTTGCCGGCGTAGGCCTGGATCACGGGCACCGAGATGCCAGCCTCGGCCGGCGAGGAGGGGCCGGGCGACACGCAGATGCGGTCGGGGTTGAGCGCGGCGATCTCCTCCAGCGTGATCTGGTCGTTGCGCGCGACGCGCACGTCCTCGCCCAGTTCGCCGAAGTACTGCACCAGGTTGTAGGTAAACGAATCGTAGTTGTCGATCATCAGCAGCATGTTCTTCTCTCCTGGGGAGCCGGGGCCGGCTCCGCTGGTCGTATCGGTTGTCGGGGAGCGCTCAGATGGGTTCGTCCAGGCCGTGCTGCACCTGCTCGGCCGCGCGCAGCACGGCGCGGGCCTTGGCTTCGGTCTCGGCCCATTCGGCTTCCGGATTGGAGTCGGCGACGATGCCGGCGGCGGCCTGCACATACAGCGTGCCGTCCTTGATCACGCCGGTGCGGATGGCGATGGCCACGTCCATCTCGCCGCCATAGCTCAGGTAGCCGGCCGCGCCGCCGTAGATGCCGCGGCGCACCGGTTCCAGTTCGTCGATGAGCTTCATGGCCTCGACCTTGGGCGCGCCGGTCAGCGTGCCGGCGGGGAAGGAGGCGCGCAGCACGTCCATGCTGCTCATGCCGGGATTAAGGGTGCCGGTGACGTTGGACACCAGGTGCATCACGTGCGAGTAGCGTTCGATCACCATGGTGTCGCTGACCTTGACCGAGCCCACCTCGGCCACGCGGCCGACGTCATTGCGCGCCAGGTCGATCAGCATGACGTGCTCGGCCACTTCCTTGGGATCGGCCTTCAGTTCGGCCGCCAGCGCCGCGTCCTCTTCCGGCGTGGCGCCGCGCTTGCGGGTGCCGGCCAGCGGGCGGATGGTGATCTGGGACTTCGGTACGCCGTTGTCGACGATGCGCTCCTGGCGCACCAGGATCTCGGGCGAGGCGCCCACGACCTGGAAGTCGCCGAAGTTCCAGAAGTACATGTAGGGGGAGGGATTGAGGGACCGCAGGGCTCGGTAGAGGGAGAGGGGCGAATCGCGGAAGGGCTTGGCGATGACTTGTCCGACCTGGACCTGCATCAGATCGCCGGCGGCGATGTGTTCCTTGGCGCGGTGCACGGCCGCCAGATAGTCTTCCTTCTTGAAATCACGCCGTTCCTCGGTCTGCATGCTGGCGTGGCTGTACGGGATTTCCACCGGGCGTCGCAGCCGCGCGCGCAGGTCGTGCAGGCGCTGCTGGGCGCGGCTGTAGGCCTCGGGCTGGGCCGGGTCGGCGTAGACCATCAGGTAGATGCGGCCGGCCAGGTTGTCGACGATGACCAGCTCGTCCACGTGCATCAGCATCAGGTCCGGCGTGCCGCCTTCCATGCCGGCCGGGAAGGGCTTGACCGCCGGGCCCAGGCAGGGCTCGATGTGGCGCACCGTGTCGTAGCCGAAATAGCCCGCCAGGCCGCCGCAGAAACGCGGCATGCCGGGGCGCAGCGCGACCTTGAAGCGCGCCTGGTATTGCTCGATGAATGCCAGCGGGTTGCCGTCATGGGTTTCGCTGACCTTGCCGTCGTGCAGCACCTCGGTGCGCGTGCCGCTGGCGCGGATCACCGTGCGCGCCGGCAGGCCGATGAACGAATAGCGGCCGAAGCGCTCGCCGCCCACCACCGATTCCATCAGGCAGGTCATGCGGCCGGCCTGGGGGCCGGCATGGGCCAGCTTCAGGTAGATGCCCAGCGGCGTGTCCAGGTCGGCATAGGTCTCGGCCACCAGCGGGATGCGGTTGTAGCCTTGGGCGGCGAGGGCTTTGAATTCGATTTCGGTCATGTCGGGTCTCGTCGGCGATGGTTTGCGGGGGTGTCGCGGTATTCGCGGGGTTTCGCATTCGGGACCGGGCGCGCAACAAAAAAGCCCGGTCCAGGTTACTGGTTCCGGGCTTGGCGCTGTGCTTGCACAGTGTCGGCGCTAGGCGGCTACGTCGCGTCTAGGGCCGGGAAGGGAATCATCGCCACCCGGAAGACAAACGCCACCAGCGCCACGAGGCGCCGAGCATTTGGTTCTGGATGGAAATGTTCATGTGTTGTGCGAGCGTTCTTGCGTTGCGCAGGGTTTTGCGTTGTCGATCAGGCTTGCGGCCCGGCGATGCCATGATGGATTTCAGCTGCGTCCCTGTTTTGATTCCAGAGCGCGACCCACCGGGCGGCGTCGACAAGCGTGTCCACTATACCATCGACATCCAGCTCGCGCACGTCACGACCTTCGTTGTAGCCATAAGGCACCACCAGCACCTGGGTGCCGGCATTGCGCCCGGCCTGGGCGTCGTTGATGGAGTCGCCGATGGTCACGGCCTCGCGCGGGGCCACGCCCAGCAGCTCGCAGGCATGCAGCACCTGATCCGGATCGGGCTTGCGCCGGGCGCAGGTGTCGCCGCAGACCACGGCGTCGAAAAAGCCCGCCAGGCCGGCGCGCTGCAAGAGCGGAAGGGTGAATTCGGTGGGTTTGTTGGTCACCACCGCCAGCTTCAGTCCTTGCTCGCGCAGGTGCTTCAGGCCCTCGATCACGGCGGGGTAGACGGTGGCCTTCTCGCCGTTCACCTCGTGGTAGTGGCGGTGGAAGATCTCGCGGGCATGGGCGAAGGCGTCGGCGTCCGGCTCGGCCGCCTCCAGGCTGCCGGCCAGGCTGCGGCGCACCAGGTTGTCCACGCCCTTGCCGACGAAGGTGGCCACCACGTCCTCGCGCAGCGGCGCCATGCCCAGCTCCACGCGCATGGCGTTGGCGGCCCAGGCCAGATCGGGGATGGAGTCCAGCAGGGTGCCGTCCAGGTCCAGCAGCGCGGCGCGGAATGCGGTCATGGCGTTGTTCCCGAGGCTCAGGCGGACAGGCTCTCGCCCAGCGCGATCTGCTCGCGCATGGACTTGATGATGCCGGGGTAGTCGGGCTTGCCGAAGATGGCCGAGCCGGCCACGAAGGTGTCGGCGCCGGCGCGGCGGATCTCGGCGATGTTGTCGATCTTGACCCCGCCGTCGACCTGCAGCGCTATCGGCTGGCCGCCGGCCTGGGTCCAGGCGTCGATCCGGGCGCGCGCCTCGCGCAGCTTGGCCAGGGTGCTGGGGATGAAGCTCTGGCCGCCGAAGCCGGGGTTCACCGACATGAGCAGCACCAGGTCGATCTTGTCCATCACGTGGTCCATCAGCGACAGCGGCGTGGCCGGGTTGAACACCAGTCCGGCCTTGCAGCCTTGCTCGCGGATCAGCGACAGCGTGCGGTGCACGTGGCGGCTGGCCTCCGGGTGGAAGCTGATGTAGTCGGCGCCGGCCTTGGCGAACATGGGCACCAGCTCGTCCACCGGCTCGACCATGAGGTGCACGTCGATGGGCACCGTCACGTGCGGGCGGATCGCCGCACAGACCATCGGGCCGATGGTCAGGTTGGGCACGTAGTGGTTGTCCATCACGTCGAAGTGGATCCAGTCGGCGCCGGCGGCGACGACGTCGCGCACTTCCTCGCCCAGGCGGGCGAAGTCGGCGGACAGGATGCTGGGAGTGATGCGGGTGGCGTTCGACATGGCGTTCGGGGTGCGGGAGGGCATAATGTGCCATTATTGCAGTTTGGGGCGCGAAGTCGGGAAAAGCCCTTGCGGCGGCGTCCGTCCGCGGTTGTCCGACAAGCGCGCCGCCAGCGCGTCCTGGAACGCCCTGGCGTGGCGCCAGGAGCCGCCCCGGGTGCATCATCCCCACACAGGGAAGGACTGTGAAACCTTACGACCTCAGCGTCTCTGTCTCTCCGCGCTTCGTTCCCGAACAGTCCGATCCGGGCGAGCACCAGTTCGTGTTCGCCTATACCGTTCGCATCACCAACACCGGCGAACACCCGGCCCAGGTGATCAGCCGCCACTGGATCATCACCGACGGCAACCAGCGCGTGCAGGAAGTGCGCGGGCTGGGCGTGGTCGGGCAGCAGCCCCTGCTGGCGCCCGGCGAGACCTTCGAATACACCAGCGGCTGCCCGCTGCCCACCCCGGTGGGCACGATGCGCGGCACCTATCATTGCGTCGGCGAGAACGGCATCCCGTTCGAGGTGCCGATTTCCGAATTCGTCCTGGCGATGCCGCGTACCTTGCACTGACGCCGCGAGGCGACTGTTTTTTCTGGCCCATGAAGCGCATTCTCTGTCTGTCCGTGCTATCGGCGCTGCTTGCCGCGTGCACCACCACCTCCGAAATCCCCCCTGAATCGGGCGCTGGCCCAGGCATATCGGCCCCCGCGGCCGAAGGCCCGCTGCGCGTGCCGTCGCTGTCGGCGCTGGCGGACACGCCGCCGCGCGCGCTGGCCGGCAAGCTCAAGCCCGCTTCCTGGGCCGAGATGCCCGGCTGGAGCAACGACGACCTGTCGCAGTTCTGGCCGTTGTTCATCCGCAATTGCCGCGGGCTGATGCGGCCCACCAGCGGCAACCTGGCCGCGCCGGCCCGCGCCACGCCGCGCGCCTGGCAGCCGGTCTGCGCGGCCGCGGCCGATCCGGCGCGCGCGCCGGCGGCGGGCGACGGCGAGGGCGTGCGCCGCTTCCTGCAAACCTATCTGCAACCCTGGCGGCTGAATGCCGCCGACGGCAAGCCGGCCACGAACACCGTCACCGGCTATTACGAGCCGCTGGTGCGCGGTTCGCGGCGGCAGGGCGGCGCCTATCAATGGCCGCTGTACACCGTGCCGGCGGACCTGCTGACCATCGACCTGGGGTCGGTGTATCCGGAACTGGCCGGCAAGCGCGTGCGCGGCAAGCTCGACGGCAAGCGCGTCGTGCCCTACGACACCCGCGCCGCCATCGAGGCCTCGGGCCGCCGTCCGCCCGTGCTGGTGTGGGTGGACGATCCGGTGGACAACTTCTTTCTGCAGGTGCAGGGTTCGGGCCGCGTGCTGCTGACCGACGGCCCCGATTCGGGCAAGACCATCCGCGTGGCCTACGCCGATCACAACGGCCAGCCCTACGCGTCCATTGGCCGCTGGCTGATCGACCGGGGCGAACTGTCGGCCGACCAGGCCTCCATGCAGAACATCCGCGCCTGGGCGCAGCGCAACCCGAAGCGCGTGCCGGAAATGCTCAATGCCAACCCGGCCGTGGTGTTCTTCCGCGAGGAAGCCGTGGTTGATCCGGAACAGGGGCCCAAGGGCGCCTACGGCATCGCTCTGGCGCCGCAGCGTTCGGTGGCGGTGGACGCCGGTTTCGTGCCTCTGGGCACGCCGGTGTTCCTGGCCACCACGTATCCCGCGTCCGACCGGCCGTTGCAGCGGCTGGTGTTCGCCCAGGACACCGGCACCGCCATCCGCGGCGCGGCGCGGGCCGACTTCTATTGGGGCTACGGCGAGGAAGCCGGGCAGCAGGCGGGCCGCATGAAGCAGCGCGGCCAGATGTGGCTGCTGTGGCCCAAACAGGCAGGGGAGCCCAGCGCGCGATGACTCATCAGATCGTAGTCTGCGGGGCCGGCATCGTCGGCCTGTCGACCGCCCTGGCGTTGGCCCGGCGCGGGCAGCGCGTGGCCGTGCTGGCCCCGCGCGCCTCGGTGCCGGCGGCCGAAGCCGACCACTACCACCCGCGCGTGTACGCGATCTCCCCGGCCAGCCAGCGGTTCCTGGCCGGCCTGGGCGTCTGGGACGCCATGCCCGCCGCCCGGCTGACGCCGGTACAGGCCATGGAGATCCACGGCGACGCCGACGGCGAGGTCCATCTCAACGCCTGGCAGGCGGCGCTGCCGCAACTGGCCTGGATCGTCGAATCGGGCGAGATCGAGCGCGTGCTGATCCAGGCCGTGCGCCTGTTCGGCATTCCCTGGATCGAGGACCGCTGCGCGGGCTACGCCAACGGCGAGATCCAGACGGAGAACGGGGCCCGCATCCGCGCCGAGCTGTTCGTGGGCGCCGACGGCGCGGCCTCGCCGCTGCGCGAGGCCGCTGGCCTCAAACACGAGGCGGTGCCGTACAAGGACACCGGACTGGTGGTGCACCTGGACGCCGAACGGCCGCACCAGGGCACCGCCGTTCAGTGGTTCCGCGACGACGGCGTGCTGGCGCTGCTGCCGCTGCCGGACACGTCCGACGGCGCGCAGGTGTCGATGGTCTGGTCCATGCGCGAAGAGGCCGCGGCGCGGCTGCTGGCCTTGCCGCAGGGCGAGCAGGCCGCCGCGCTGGAAGGACTGCTGGCGCACGCGGCCGAGGGCCGGCTGGGCAAGTTGACGGTGCGCAGCAAGCTGCATGGCTTTCCGCTGACGCTGGAACGCGCGCAGATGGTGGCGCCGGGCATCGCGCTGGCGGGCGATGCCGCGCACCGCCTGCATCCTTTGGCGGGCCAGGGGCTGAACCTGGGCCTGGGCGACGTCGAGGCGCTGGTCGAGGCCGTGGCCGGCCGCGAACCCTACCGCCAGGCGGGCGACCTGCGGGTGCTGCACCGTTACCAGCGCGCCCGCGCCGAGCCGGTGCTGGCCATGCGCCTGGCCACCGACGGCCTGCACAAGCTGTTCGCCGCGCGCGCCACGCCGCTGGCCTGGCTGCGCAACGCCGGCATGCGCTGGGTCGAGCACGCGCCGATGATCAAGCGGCATCTGATCGCGGGCGCATCGAAGAACTAGCCTGCCTGAGAGGGGCGCGCGAGAGGTCATCGGTCGCAGTACGGTTGGGACGGGTCCGACCTGATGAAAAATGGGGTCGGGTTGGCAGGCGAGTGGAACCTCGCCTTCCCGTCCCGGTCTGATGGCTCTGCGGGCGCTGCGCCCCTACGCGGATCGGTTACCCTTTCCGCCAAGAAATCGACATATCTGCACAGGAGTCCCCATGAATTTCCGAGTTTCGGCCGCGTTGGCGGCTTGTTGCCTGGCCGTGGGCGGCCTGGGCCTGTCGGCCCCGGTCCTGGCCAAGGAAGACAAGTCCGTGTCCACCGTCACCACCGGCCAGGCCGGCAAGGGCGACAAGGTGGTGTCCACGACCCAGGTGGCGCCCGCGGACCCCGTGGCCGACGCGGTGAAGGATCGCTTCCGCCAGCGCTTTTCCGGCATGGACGTGACCGCCGTGCGGCGCACGCCTTATGGCCTGTTCGAAGTGCAGCTGGGCATGGATCTGATCTACACCGATGAAAAAGTGACCTGGGTCATGGAAGGTCCGTTGATCGACGCCATGACGCGCCGCGACGTGACCCGCGAATCCCAGGAAAAGCTCAGTGCCGTGACCTTCGACCAGCTGCCGCTGGACCTGGCGATCAAACAGGTCAAGGGCGACGGCTCGCGCAAGGTCGCGATCTTCGAGGATCCGAACTGCGGCTATTGCAAGCAGCTGCGCAAGACCATGGAATCGGTGGACAACGTGACCATCTACACGTTCCTGTACCCGATCCTGTCGCCCGATTCCAAGATCAAGGTGCGCGACGTCTGGTGCGCCAAGGACCAGGGCAAGACCTGGGACGACTGGATGCTGCGCGGCCAGAAGCCGGCCGCCGCCGAATGCGACGTGCCCGAGGCCAAGCTGCTGGCGCTGGGCCAGCGCCTGATGGTGCGCGGCACGCCGACGCTGTTCTTCGCCGACGGTTCCCGCATCAGCGGCGCGCTGCCGCTGGACCAGCTGAAAGAACGCCTGAACTGATCCGCCCCGCCCGCGCCGGCCGGGGGCTGGCGCGGGCCAGCCCTCCCGGAGACGAGCTTGAAAATCGCAATCCTCGACGATTATCACGACGTGGCGCGGCGCTATGCGGACTGGACCTCGCTCGGCGGGGACTCTGAAGTCCGCATCTTCAACAGCCACATTCCCGACGCTCAGGCCGAGGCCGAACTGGCCGATTTCGACGTGATCGTCGCCATGCGCGAGCGCACGCCGTTTCCAGCGGCCCGCATCCAGGCCCTGCCCAGGCTGCGGTTGCTGATCACCACCGGCATGCGCAACAACGCCATCGACATGGCGGCCTGCAAGGCGCGCGGCGTCACCGTCTGCGGCGCGCCGGGAGACGCGCTGGCGGCCACCGCCACGGCAGAGCTGGCCTGGGCGCACATCCTGGGCCTGTTCAAGCACCTGCCCGCCGAGGACGCGGCCATGCGCCGTGGCATGTGGCAGACCGCCATGCCCGAGCCGCTGGCCGGCAGGCGCCTGGGCGTGGTCGGCCTGGGCAAGCTGGGCGCCGCCGTGGCCCGGGTCGGGCTGGCCTTCGGCATGGACGTGGTGGCCTGGAGCCCCAACCTGAACGACGAGCGCGCCCGCGAGGCCGGCGTGACGCGGGTCGACAAGCATGAACTGTTCGCCACGTCCGATGTGGTCAGCCTGCATCTGGTGCTGTCGGACCGCACGCGCAACGTGGTCGACGCGGCCGCGCTGGCCGCCATGAAGCCTACGGCCTACCTGGTCAACACCTCGCGCGCCGGCCTGGTGGACCAGGCCGCGCTGATGGACGCGCTGGTGAAGTTCCGCCTGGCTGGCGCGGGGCTGGACGTGTATCCCGACGAACCCCTGTCGCCGACCGATCCGGTGCGTGACCTGGACAACGTCATCCTGACGCCGCACCTGGGCTACGTCAGCCGCGAGAACTTCGAGGCTTTCTATCGCAACGCGCTGGAAGCGGTGCGGGCCTGGCGGGCGGGCGCGCCGGTGCGCGTGCTGAACGCCTGACAAGGCAGGGCGCTGCGCGCCATTGCGTGGCGCGGCAAGGCAAAAGGGGCTGCATGCGCAGCCCCTGTTTCATGTCCGTCGCCGCATCAGCTGCGGGAAAAGACGATCTTCTGTTCGGCAATGGCGCCGGGTTCCGCGGCTTGCGGCGTATCGCCGCAAGACGTGTCGGCCTCGTCCTCCGGATCCACCGTGTCGAACGCGGTATCGCCATTGGCATCGGGCACGCCCGTGGGCTTGAGCCCCGCGAAGTCGAACAGATCGCGGTCCATCAGATGCGAGGGCACCACGCGCGACAGCGCGTTGAACACGTTCCAGGAGCGGCCCGGATGCTTGCGGTCCCATTCCTGGATCATCCGGCCCACTTCCTTGCGCTTCAGGTTCTCCTGCGAGCCGCACAGGTTGCACGGGATGATGGGGAACTGCTTGAGCTCGGCGTAGGCGATCAGGTCGCTTTCCGGCACGTAGGCCAGCGGCCGGATCACCGTGTGGCGGCCGTCGTCCGAGACCAGCTTGGGCGGCATGCCCTTGGTCTTGCCGCCGTAGAACAGGTTCAGGAAGAAGGTGCCCAGGATGTCGTCGCGATGGTGGCCCAGCGCGATCTTGGTCGCGCCCAGCTCGCTGGCCACGCGGTACAGGATGCCCCGGCGCAGCCGCGAACAGAGCGAGCACATGGTCTTGCCCTCTTCCAGCACGCGCGTGACGATGGAATAGGTGTCCTGTGTCTCGATGTGGAAGGGCACGCCCAGCTCGGTCAGGTAGCGCGGCAGGATGTCGGCGGGAAAGCCCGGCTGCTTCTGGTCCAGGTTGACCGCGATCACCTCGAAGGGAAAGGGCGCGCGCTTCTTCAGCTGCAGCAGGATGTCGAGCAGCGCGTAGGAGTCCTTGCCGCCCGACAGGCAGACCATGACCTTGTCGCCGGCCTCGATCATGTTGTAGTCGGAGAGGGCGCGGGTGGTCTCGCGCGCCAGGCGCTTGGAGAGCTTGTTGCCTTCCAGGCGGGCCTTGTCGTGGCGACGGGACACCGCGGGCTGGTCTGCTTCGGCGGGGGCGGCCAGCGGCTCGGGGGGGGCGATGGAATTCATGTTCAACGCGAGATCTGGGTTTCCACGCCCACGGCGGCACAGTCCGAGAACGCCATGGGCTTGCTGATGCGCAGGCGCAGCGAGCGCACTTCCTGGAAGTCGGCCAGCAGGCGCGCGGCGACCTGTTCCACCAGCGTTTCGATCAGGTTCACATGCGCCTGCGTGCATTCCTCGACGATGGCCTCGCGCAGGCGGCGATAGTCCAGCACGCTGTGGATGTCGTGGTCGTCGACCGAGCGGGCGATGTCCACGTCGAACTCGGCGTCGACATGCAGGGGCTGGGTGGCGCGGCGCTCGTGCTCGAGGATGCCGATGCGGGCGTCGAGGGCGAGCCCGGTGAGGATGATGCGACGTGTGGGCATGATGAAAACCAGGAAGGGAATGCGGGAATTGTAGCGGCGGCGCGGGCGGCACCGCCGCGCTGGCTACAATCCATGCATGGCCCGGCGCTGTCAGGATGCGCCGCGGGCGATCAAGGGACGCAATGCAACAAGTTTACGATTCCGTCATTGTAGGCGGCGGGCCGGCGGGCGCCTCCTGCGCGCTGTGGCTGGCCCGGCTGGGCCTGTCGCCGCTGCTGGTCGAGGCCAGCGAGCGGCTGGGCGGGCTGGGCAACGACAATCCCTTCGCCGACGACTGGATCGCGGTGCTGCCGGGCGTGACCGGCCAGCAGGTCGCCGCCAATATCGATGCCAGCGTGCGCGCCGCCGGCGTGCCGCTGCGTCTGTCGACCCGGACCACGGACGTGCGTCCCTGCAAGGGCGGCATCGAGGCCACGCTGGCCGGCCCCGGGGGCGAAACCACGCGCGTGCGCGGCCGCACCCTGGTGATCGCCTCGGGCGTGCGCGCCAAGGGCCTGCCCGACCATCCGCCGGGCGCGTCCTGGCCCGGCGTGCTGATCGGCCCCGGCTCGCCCATCGTGGCGCAGGATTATTCCGGCCTGTCGGTGGCGGTGCTGGGCGGCGGCGACAACGCTTTCGAGAACTATGTCTACGTGCGCAACCGCGGCGCGCGCGCCGTGCATCTATATGCCCGCAGCGTGCGCGCGCAGCAGCAATGGGTGCAGCGCGCCGGCCGCGAGGGCGTGCGCATCGGCCCCTACCAGGTCGATCCCGCCGCGCGCAGCGTCGACGGCCGTCAGTACGACCTGATCCTGGTGTTCTACGGCTGGGAGCCGCAGGCGGGCTTCGCCGACGATCTGCGCCTGGCGCGCGACGAGCGCGGCTACATCCGCACCGACTTCGCCACGGCCGAGACCAGCGTGCCCGACATCTACGCCATCGGCGAGGTGGCGCACCGCATGCATCCCTGCGTGGTGACGTCCATGGCCGATGGCGTGGTGGCGGCCAAGGCCATCCAGCGGCGCTGGGAGCGCGCCGGAGAATGAGCGGGCTGGCCGCCGACGCCTGGCCTCAATACTTGCCCGACAGCAGTTCGCCGGCGTCCGGCACGCGCGTGTCCAGGCCCAGTTCCTGCAGCATTCGGTAGACCGTGGCGGCGGCCGCCGTCACCACCGGCAGGCCGAGACGGTCCTGCGTGGGCTGGATCGAGGCCAGCGACGGCATCTGCACGCAGGCCGACAGCACCACCGCGTCCACGCCGCGCGTGTCCAGCCGCTTCACATGCTCGGCCGGCGCCAGCGGATCCTGCGCGCCGACCTTCAGGTTGTCGGGGATCTCCAGCGACAGGCTGTCGTGGACCTCGATGCCTTCATGCTCGATGTAGTCCACCACCAGCTTGGTCAGCGGCTTCATGTAGGGCGTGAGGATGGCGACCTTGCGCGCGCCGATGGCGTGCAGGCCCTCGACCAGCGCGCCCGCGCTGGAAATCACCGGCGCCGCGCCGCCGTTGGCGACCGTGGCCTGGTGCAGGCGTTCCTGCGACACGCGGTGATAGCCCAGGCCCTGGCTCATGATGGCCACCAGGCAGGCATAGCCCAGCACGTCGACGCGCGCGTCGGACAGTTCCTGCGCGCAGCGGTCGGACTCGCGGTCCATGGACGCCAGCTCGGCCGCCGTCACCTGCTTCATGCGCATGCGGCTGGAATGGAAGGTGTAGCGCTCGGGCGCGAAGGCCTCGCGACGGCGCAGCATGGCGGGGATCTCGGTTTCCATCGTGGTGTTGGAGCTGGGCACGATCTGGCCGATGCGGATGTGGCGCGGGGAGGCGGACATGATTGGTCTCCGGAGATTCTTGGAATGGCTGCGCGCTTCCGGCCTATGTCCGCGTGATGTCAGGATCGGCGGACTGTCAGGGCCGCAGGGGCCGGCGCGTCAGTGTCGTGTTTATTCTGCTCGCCGGAATTGATACTTTCCAATATAGTTTTTGTCTGGTTTCATATCTTTGGCAAATCATTCGCCGTCGCCCGGCCTACGCTCCCCGTCATGGAACTCCGCCAACTGCGCTACTTCGCCGTGCTGGCCGAAGAACTGAACTTCACCCGCGCGGCGGCGCGCCTGCACATCTCCCAGCCGCCGCTCAGCCTGCAGATCGCGCAGCTGGAGCGCGAGCTGGGCGTGAAGCTGTTCGACCGCAACAATCGCCGCGTCGCGCTGACCGAGGCCGGCGAGGCCTTCCTGAACGACGTGCGCGTCACGCTGGGCCGGCTCAAGGACGCGACCGTGCGCGCGCAGGCGGTGGACCAGGGCCTGGCCGGCCGCATCGAGATCGGCCTGTCGGGATCGCACTTCATGGGGCCGGCGCCGGCGCTGATCGCGCGCTACCGGCGCACGCACCCGCAGGTGTCGGTGCTGCTGAACGAGATGAGCCCGGCGGCGCAGATCGAGGCGCTGCGCGGGCATCGCATCGACCTCAGCATCTCGCGCACGCGGGTCGACGACGAGGAGCTGCAATCGCAGCCCTTGTGGCCGGATCCGGTGGCGGTGGCGCTGCCGGCCGGGCATCGCCTGGCGGGTCGCAAGCGGCTGGCGCTGGCCGACCTGGCGCGGGAACCTTTCGTGGTGCTGCGCCAGGACACCTCGGCCTATGCGCGGTGGCTCGCCGAGGCCTGTGCGCGCGAAGGCTTCGTGCCGGACGTGGCGCAGAGCGTGGCGGAAGTGCCGGCCCAGCTGGCGCTGGTGGCGGCGGGGCTGGGCGTGGCGCTGGCGCCGGAATCCGCCTGCCGCCAGATGGAAGGCCGCATCGCCGTGTGCGCGCTGCCCGCCGCGCTGTCGCAGGCCATGGTGTACGCGGTCACGCGGCGGCAGGGACGCCGCCGCGCGCTGGACAGTTTCCTGCAGGCCGCCGGGCAGGCGGCCCGCGTCAGCGGGACTCGCTGAGCACGCAGTCCAGCGCCTGCGGCGCGCCCAGCCGGACGCGGAAGGCGCGCAGCTCGTCGCGGCGGAACACGTGGATCGTGACGCGGTCGCCGGGGCGGTATTGCGCCAGCAGCAGTTCCAGCCCGGCCGGCGCGTCCACGCGCAGGCCGTCGATGGCCACCAGCACATCACCGGCCGACAGCCCGCCCTTGTGGCCGGCGCCGCCTTCCAGCACCGTGGCCAGCGCCAGCGTGTCGCCCTGCTTGCGCGTGCGCACTTCCAGCGTGGGGATGTTGGCGGCGGTCTTCCATTGCAGCCTGATGCCTTGCGGTTCCAGCAATTCGGCCAGCGGCACGTCAGCGGTGCCGTAGGCGTAGCGCGCGATGAACCGGCGCGCGTCCACGCCGGTGGCCTCGCGGATCAGCGCGGGCAGGCCGTCTTCCGCCAGGCCTTGTGGCCGGCCCTGGTAGAAGTCGCGGCCGTGGCGCTGCCACAGCAGGCGCATCACATCGTCGAGCGAGCGCGCGCCGGCGGTTTCCTGGCGGATCAGCAGGTCCAGTCCCAGCGCCACCAGCGAACCCTTGGTGTAGTAGCTGACCAGGGCGTTGGGCGAGTTCTCGTCCTGCTTGTAGTAGCGGGTCCAGGCGTCGAACGAGCTTTCGGCCACCGACTGCTTCAGGCGGCCGGGCGTGCGCGCCACGCCGGTGATGGTCTTGGCCAGCAGGCGCAGGTAGTCGGCCTGCGTGATGGCGCCGGAGCGCAGCAGCAGCAGGTCGTCGTAATAGGACGTGAAGCCCTCGAATACCCACAGCAGGCGGGTCAGGTCGGGCTGCGACAGGTCGTAGGGCGCGAAGGCGGCGGGCTTGATGCGCTTGACGTTCCAGGTGTGGAAGTATTCATGGCTGACCAGGCCCAGGAAGCCGCGATAGCCTTCGCCCTGGCCCTGCTGGCCCAGCACCGGCAGGTCCTTGCGCGCGGTCATCAGCGCGGTGCTGGCGCGATGCTCCAGGCCGCCGTAGCCGTCGTTCGTGACCATGGTCATGAACACGTAGCGGTCAGCGCTGTCCAGGAAGGGCGCGTGGCGGGTGCGCGGCTCGAAGAAGGCGATCTGGGTTTCGCAGATGCGGCGCACGTCATCGGCGATGCGCGCCAGATCCAGCTTGGGCGCCACGCCGGTGAAGACCAGTTCATGTTCGGCGCCGTGGGCGGTGAAGCTGACGACCTGCGGCGTGCCCATCTCGACCGGGTGGTCGATCAGCGCGTCGTAGTCGGGCGCCCGGTACAGCCCGAAGCCGTGGCGGCGGGCCGCGCCAGGCAGGCCGCGCGCTTCCGGCAGGCTGGTGTGCACCGTCCAGCCCTCGATGCCGCGCGGCGGCGCCAGGTCGACCAGGCAGGGCAGCTGTTCCTGGCCGTGCACGCGCAGGAACACGCTGGTGCCGTTGAAGAAACCGTGGGTTTCGTCCAGGTGCGCGCCGCGCACCGACAGGTCCCAGGCATAGACCTCGTATTCGACGCGCAGCGGGCCGTCGCAGGGCGCGGCCTGCCAGGTGTGGTTGTCGAGCTTGTTCACCGTCACCCGCCGCGCGCCGGAATAGGCCGTCAGCGATTCGATCTGGCGCGAGAAGTCGCGGATCAGGTAGCTGCCCGGGATCCAGGCCGGCAGCGACAGGCGCTGGCCGTCGGCGGCCGGTTCGGCCACCGTCAGGGTTATCCGGTAGCGATGCCCGGCCGGGTCCTGCGGCCAGAGGCGGTAAAGTACGGGGGATTGCGGGACCGCCGCGTTGCTCCCACGAGGGGCGGCGGACACGCGCCGGGCGCGCGTGGCGTGGGGGGTCTTTGTTTTCATGCTCATATCTTACTTTCATACCCTATCTGGAGACATGCAATGAGCGAGTCGTTCGTACTGGTCGAAACCCGGGGCCGCGTGGGCCTGCTGACGCTGAACCGCCCCAAGGCGCTGAACGCGCTGAACGATCAACTGATGGACGAACTCGGCGCGGCCCTGCTGGCCTTCGAGGCGGACCCGGACATCGGCGCCGTCGTCATCACCGGCAGTGAAAAGGCCTTCGCCGCGGGCGCCGACATCGGCGCCATGAAGAGCTGGACGTACATGGACGTCTACAGCAGCGAATACATCACGCGCAACTGGGAAACGCTCAAGCGCATCAGGAAGCCGGTGATCGCCGCGGTCGCCGGCTACGCGCTGGGCGGCGGCTGCGAGCTGGCGATGATGTGCGACATCATCATCGCCGCCGACACCGCCAAGTTCGGCCAGCCCGAGATCAAGCTGGGCGTGATCCCCGGCGCCGGCGGCACCCAGCGCCTGCCGCGCGCGGTGGGCAAGGCCAAGGCCATGGACCTGGCCCTGACCGCCCGCATGATGGGCGCCGACGAAGCCGAGCGCGCCGGCCTGGTGTCGCGCGTGGTGCCGGCCGACAAGCTCATGGAAGAGGCGCTGGACGCCGCCACCGTGATCGCCTCCATGTCGTTGCCCTCGGTCATGATGGCCAAGGAATGCGTCAACCGCGCCTTCGAGGGCTCGCTCAACGAAGGCCTGCTGTTCGAGCGCCGCGTGTTCCATTCGCTGTTCGCCACCGAGGACCAGAAGGAAGGCATGGCCGCCTTCGTCGAGAAGCGTAAACCGGACTTCAAACACCGTTAAGGCTTGTTACCTTCCCTTCGGTCTGCCGGGGGGAAGCCGCGAGTCCAGGCGCGCCCCTTGCCGGGCGCGTTTTTTTTGCGCCGCTGCCCTGGGCAAGGACGCCGCGCGGCGCGCCGCCAAGGCGCGCGTGCCCGGCCCGGGCAGACGTCCCAGAAGGCTCCCGCCAGCGTTGCGCCTTGAAACTTCTGGGCAGCACCTTGTTGCAGGTATCGGCCCTATCCTGGAAAGGCGTCATACCAGGAGGTGCCGCGCCACAGGCGCTTGCCCGTACTGGCAAGCCCTGCGCGGCGGCTCGCTTGCGAAACAAAACCAACAAGGAGCCTTGCATGCGTAACCCCACTGTCAATCGCCGCTGGACCGCCGTCGTTCTGGCCAGCGCCCTGAGCGCCTGCTTCGCCGCCGCCCAGGCCCAGACCCCGGCCCAGAATCAGGCCCCGCGCTCCACGCTGAGACTGGTGTCCGAAACCCCGTATCCGGCCGCCGCCGCGCCCGCGCCCAGGATGAGCGAGCAGGAGCTGCGCGATACCGCCATCGACGCCTACGTCTATGCCTATCCCATGGTGCTGATGGAACTGGCGCGCCGCCAGGCCACCGCCGTGCAGTCGCCGGCCGACGGCAAGGCGCCGATGAACCAGTTCGGCCACAAGACCGCATTCCCCGATCCCGCCGCCACCGGCACGCCCTGGCCCAGCGCCGACGCGCTGCATTCGAGCCTGTGGTTCGACGTCTCGCGCGCGCCGCTGATCGTGCGCCTGCCCGATGCCGGCGGCCGCTACACGCTGCTGTCGGCGCTGGACATGTGGAGCGATGTGTTCGCCTCGCGCGGCACGCGCACCAATGGCAACGGCGCGCAGTCCTTCGCCATCGTCGGGCCCGATTGGCAAGGCACGTTGCCGCCCGGCGTGGACCTGGTGCGCAGCCCCACCGCGACCGGCTGGCTGATCGGCTGGACGCAGGCCGGCGGTCCGCAGGACTATGCGGCCGTCAATCAGATCCAGTCGTCCATGTCGGCCAGCCCCTTGATCTCGGCGGCCGCGCCGCCGTCCACGCGGGCTCGCGGCGCGACGCCGCGAGGCGGGCATGATCCGTATCCGCAGACCGGCGCGGGCGTCGGCACGGCGCCCATCGGCAGCGGCTTGCCCATGCCGGCGCCCATGCAGCTGCCGCCGGGCACGCCGTCCGAGCAGGCGGCCGCGCTGGATGCGGCCTCGTTCTTCGCGCTGTTCTTCGACACGCTGCGCAATAACCCGCCGCACGCCAACGACGGTCCCATGCTCGACCGCATGCGCCGCATCGGCCTGGACGACCGGCGCCCCTTCAACTTCGGCCGCCTGAGTCCGCAAGTGCAGCAGGCGCTGGCGGACGCGCAGCCGCTGGCGGGCCGCCGCATCGCCGACGGCGTGACGCGGCTGGGCACGCCGCTGAACGGCTGGAACACCGTGTTGTCGGGCATCGGCACTTACGGCACCGACTACACGCGCCGCGCTTCCATCGCCTATGCGGGCCTGGGCGCGCCCACGCCCGAGGACGTGCTGTATCCGGTCACGGTCGCTGATTCCAAGGGCCGCACGCTCAATTCGGACGACGACTACGTGCTGCACTTCGAGAAGGGTCAGCTGCCGCCGGCCAACGCGTTCTGGTCGCTGCACGTCTACAACAGCCAGCATGGCTTCGCCGCCAATCCCGCCAACCGCTACGTGCTGCGCAGCACCGACGGCCTGAAGTACAACGCCGACGGTTCGCTGGACGTGTACATCCAGCGCCGCGACCCCGGCGAGCGCAAGCGCGCGAACTGGCTGAGCGCGCCGGCCTCCGATGGCCCGTTCCTGTTGAGCATGCGCCTGTACTGGCCGCAGGACCTGGCGCTGGACGGCTTGTGGGCGCCGCCGCCGGTGCGCCGCGACTGAAGCACGTACCGCGCAGGCGGGACGCGCGCCGCGATTCCATGCGGCGCGCGTTTTTTCTTGTGGTCGCCGGGTCTTGCGCGAGGTTCGGATGGGGGGGCTGGAAGCGCGGGGATGGGCGCCGTTGCGGGGCGATTTCGGTTGGGACGAATCCTAGGAGCAGGCTCCTGCCCGACGCTTTTCGCGTCCCTATTTTTTGTCCTCGGCGCGGAAGCAAAGGACTGTCTCGGGCAGCTTACAACCGGCCGAAAGTTCATTTGCTCGCCCAAAAAGAATCAAGCTATACTCTGCGGGTTTGACGCTTGCGGGATAAGAACACAAGGTTGTTCGCCGCTAGTTCTGACAGGGGCAGAAAAGCAGTTGTAGGGCAATGAGTTGGGCGAAAAAGCGGGTGTTTCCCGGTGCCGATGAAAATTTGGCGCAAGAGGATACCGCCTGAAAAGCCCGGCGATCCAGACGAAACCAAAGGGGGAATACCCCATGAATCCTGAAAGGGATGGTGTCTGGTGTTGCCTGAACGCGGGAAAAGTCTGATGCAGCGGGGTTCCATGCAGCTAGAAGCACAACATGCGCAGCAAGTATTTGCCGGGCAGGGTGCAGGGCAAAATGCAGGGCAGGATGCCATGCGGGGAACGCCGGAGCAGGGCCAGGCGGATCGGGTGCTGGTACTCAGCGACGCGGACCGTGCGGCACTGAATGCGCAGGCAAGCCGCGGCCTTCTGTTGGCATTGGCGGCGCAGGGCGCCTTGGGGCTCGCAGCAGCAGTAATCGCGGGGGTTGTCGGAGGGGCAGCGGCAGGTTGGTCGGCGCTGGCGGGGGCAGGAGCGTATTTCATACCCAATGCGTTGTTCGCATTGCGCCTGGCTTTCAGCGTACGGTCCGGACGGGCCAGTCCCTTTACCTTTCTCTTTGGCGAGTTGATCAAGCTGTTCGCAACGGCATTGCTGTTGTGGCTGCTGTCGCGTGTGGCGCAAGGCTGGCTGGTCTGGCCCGCGGCGCTGCTGGGCCTGATCCTCACCTTGAAGGGATATCTCCTGCTATTGATGTTCCGCAAGTTGTCATAGATGCCGGCAAGTCCGCGGCAAACGAAATCGTGGAATCGTCCGATCCGCAAGGGCCGGGCATACAGCAAATAGGGTAGGAATCAAATGGCTGCTGCCAGCGACGTGTCGCCTCAGTCCGCGTATATTCAGCACCACCTGGTGCATCTGAATAACACCGGCGAGAAACAGAGCGCTATTGCTCAGTTCGACGTCATCAATTACGACTCGCTGTTCTGGTCGGCCCTGACCGGCCTGATCGTCATTTTCTTCCTCTGGCGCGCCGCGCGCCGCGCCACCAACGGCGTTCCGGGCCGCCTGCAGGCCTTCGTGGAAATGGTCGTGGACATGGTCGACGACCAGGCCAAGGGCATCGTCCACAACGCCAAGAGCCGTCTGTTCGTGGCCCCGCTGGCCCTGACCGTGTTCCTCTGGATCATCCTGATGAACGCGCTCGACCTGCTGCCGGTCGATCTGCTGCCCTCCATCTGGCGCTGGACCGGCCTGGGCGCCGAGCACGGCGACCCGCTCTACTATCACCGCATTCTCCCGACCGCCGACCTGAACGTGCCGATGGGCATGTCCCTGGGCGTGCTGCTGCTGATGTTCTATTACGGCATCAAGATCAAGCACCCGGGCGGCTTCGTCAAGGAACTGTTCACCGCGCCGTTCCATGCCCATGGCATCGCGGCCGTGGTGCTGGCCCCCTTCAACCTGCTGCTGAACCTGATCGAATACGCCGCCAAGTCCGTCTCGCTGGGCATGCGGTTGTTCGGCAACATGTTCGCCGGCGAACTGGTCTTCATGCTGATCGCCCTGCTGGGCGGCGCCTGGACCGGCTTCAACGGCACCAGCATCGGACTGGGCATCGGCCAGGTCCTGGCCGGCTCGGTGTGGGCGATCTTCCACATCCTGATCGTCCTGCTGCAGGCCTTCATCTTCATGATGCTGACGCTGGTGTACCTCGGCCAGGCTCACGAAGGCCACTGACCCCCGGATTTCCCGCGGCGGCCAACCGGCCGACGCGGGATGGCAAGATCATCTTGCATTGAGCAGTACCCTTATTCCTTAATTTTTGACTTCAGATTTCTAACCAAGGAGTTGTCATGACCAACGTCGCTTTCGTTGCCCTCGCTTGCGGTCTTATCATCGGTCTGGGCGCCATCGGCGCTTGCATCGGCATCGCACTGATGGGCGGCAAGTATCTGGAAGCCTCGGCTCGTCAGCCTGAACTGATGAACGCTCTGCAAACCAAGATGTTCCTGCTGGCTGGCCTGATCGACGCGGCGTTCCTGATCGGCGTGGGTATCGCCATGCTGTTCGCCTTCGCCAACCCGTTCGTCGGCTAAGGCACTGCCCGCCGGCGAAACAGGCGGGTCATGACGCTGTCGGCGATGCGGCCAAGGGCCCATCGCCGATCAGCAAAGTATCGAGCGCTCCGTGATTGCCCTCTCTTCAGGCGCGACCGGAGCCGAATGGTGTTAAAGGAACGACCGTGAATCTGAACGCGACGATCATTTTCCAGATGCTCGTGTTCTTCGTTCTGGGCTGGTTCACGATGAAATTCGTGTGGCCTCCTCTGACGAAGGCGATGGACGAGCGCCGCCAAAAAATCGCCGACGGCCTGGCCGCGGCCGATAAGGGCAAGGCCGATCTGGCCCAGGCCCAGGCGCGTATCAGCCTGATCGAGGCTTCTGCCAAGTCCGAAAACCACGCCCGTATCGTCGAGGCCGAGAAGCAAGCCGCCTCGCTGATCGACCAGGCCCGCCGCGAAGCGGAGTCCGAGCGTGCCCGTATCGTGGCGCAAGCCGCGCAGGATGCCGCGCAGGAAGTCCAGCGCGCCCGTGATGCGCTGCGCGACGACGTCGCGGCGCTGGCTGTCAAGGGTGCTGAACAGATCCTCAAGCGCGAGGTTGACGCCCGCGCCCACGCCGAGCTGCTGAACCAGCTCCGCGCGCAGCTTTAATCCGGGACCGTCATGGCTGAACTTTCCACTGTTGCCCGGCCGTACGCCGAGGCGCTGTTCGCCGCGGCCCGTGACGACAAGGCCGGCTTGCCGGCCTGGGCCGACCTGGTCGGCCAGCTGTCGCAAGTCGCCGCCAACCCCGACGTGCGCGAGGCGATGGCCGACCCGCGTCTGGGCGACAAGCAGCGCATCGAGCTGTTCTCCGGCCTGATCAAGGCCGAGCTGCCGCAGGCCGCCCGCAATTTCATCGAGCTGCTGGTCCAGAATGACCGGCTGCTGCTGCTGCCCGTCATCGCTTCGCAATTCGAAGCGCTGCGGAATCGTCACGACGGCACGGCGCAGGCGGAAATCACCAGCGCGTTCGAACTCAGCGAAGCCCAGGTCAAAGAACTGGTTGCCGCGCTCGAGCAAAAATTCGGCCTCAAGCTCAAGCCCAGCGTCACCGTCGATCAGTCGTTGATCGGCGGCGTGCGCGTGGCTGTCGGAGACCAGGTGCTCGATACTTCCGTACAAGCCCAATTGGCCCGCATGCGCGACCAGCTCGCCGCTTAAGGCGCACTTACAGGATTCCAGGAGTCTATATGCAACTCAATCCCTCCGAGATCAGCGAACTGCTCAAGAGCCGCATCGAGGGCCTGGGCGCTTCGGCTGATGTCCGTACTCAGGGCACCGTCGTGTCCGTGACCGACGGTATTACCCGCATCCACGGCCTGTCGGACGTGATGCAGGGCGAAATGCTCGAATTCCCCAACAACGTCTACGGCCTCGCGCTGAACCTCGAGCGCGACTCCGTCGGCGCCGTGATTCTGGGCGACTACACCGGCGTGTCCGAAGGCGACCAGGTCAAGACGACCGGCCGCATTCTGGAAGTGCCGGTCGGCCCCGAACTGCGCGGCCGCGTGGTCAACACGCTGGGCGAGCCGATCGACGGCAAGGGCCCGGTCAACGCCAAGGCCACCGACATCATCGAAAAAGTGGCGCCCGGCGTTATCGCCCGCCGCTCGGTGTCGCAACCGCTGCAGACCGGCATCAAGGCTATCGACTCGATGGTCCCGATCGGCCGCGGCCAGCGCGAACTGATCATCGGCGACCGCCAGACCGGCAAGACCGCCGTGGCCGTCGACACCATCATCAGCCAGAAGGGCAAGGGCGTCACCTGCGTGTACGTCGCCATCGGCCAGAAGGCTTCGACGATCAACAACGTGGTGCGCAAGCTCGAAGAGCACGGCGCGCTGGAATACACCATCGTCGTGGCCGCCTCGGCCTCCGACTCGGCCGCCATGCAGTACCTGGCCGCCTACGCCGGCTGCACGATGGGCGAATACTTCCGCGATCGCGGCGAAGACGCCCTGATCGTCTATGACGATCTGACCAAGCAAGCCTGGGCCTACCGCCAGGTCTCGCTGCTGCTGCGCCGTCCGCCGGGCCGCGAAGCCTACCCGGGCGACGTGTTCTACCTGCACTCGCGCCTGCTCGAGCGTGCCGCTCGCGTCAACGAAGAGTACGTCGAGAAGTTCACCGGTGGCGCCGTCAAGGGCAAGACCGGCTCGCTGACCGCGCTGCCGATCATCGAAACCCAGGCGGGCGACGTGTCGGCCTTCGTTCCGACCAACGTGATCTCGATCACGGACGGCCAGATCTTCCTGGAAACCGACCTGTTCAACGCCGGTGTGCGTCCGGCCATCAACGCCGGTATCTCGGTGTCCCGCGTCGGCGGCGCCGCCCAGACCAAGGTCGTCAAGAAGCTGTCCGGCGGTATCCGTACCGACCTGGCCCAGTACCGTGAACTGGCCGCCTTCGCGCAGTTCGCCTCCGACCTGGACGACGCCACCCGTCGCCAGCTCGAGCGCGGCAAGCGCGTGGTGGAACTGCTCAAGCAGCCGCAGTACCAGCCGCTGCAGGTGTGGGAACTGGCCGTCACGCTGTACACGGTCAACAACGGCTACCTGGACGACGTGGACGTTTCGCAAGTGCTGGCGTTCGAGAAGTCGCTGAAGGATCAGCTCAAGGCCAAGCACGCGGCCATGATCCAGCGCATCGAAGACACCAAGGAACTGTCCAAGGATGACGAAGGCGAATTGGCCGCCGCCATCCTGGAATTCAAGAAGCACGGTGCTTTTTAAGAAAGTGATGGGTTAGGCGTCCGTAGCGCCTCGCCCGTCCTTCACGGATGGATGAGGCGCGAGCGGAACCCATCGGCCAGTCTTCACAGGAAAGCGCAATGCCCGGAATTAAGGAAATCCGAACCAAGATCAAGAGCGTGCAAAACACGCGCAAGATCACCAAGGCGATGGAAATGGTCGCCGCATCCAAGATGCGCAAGGCGCAGGAACGGATGCGCGCCGGCCGTCCGTATGCCACCAAGGTGCGCGAGATCGCCGCGCACCTGATGCAGGCCAACCCCGAGTACAGCCACCCCTACCTGGTCGAACGCGAAGTGAAGTCCGTCGGCGTGGTCATGGTGACGACTGACAAGGGCTTGTGCGGCGGCCTGAACACCAACATCACCCGCGTGGTGCTGTCCAAGCTGAAAGAGTTCGAGAAGAACGGCATCGCCGTGCAAGCGACCGCTTTCGGCAACAAGGGCCTGGGCGTGCTGACCCGCATCGGCGCCAAGCTGGTTTCGAACGAAGTCCAGCTGGGCGACAAGCCGCAACTCGACCGCCTGCTGGGCGCGATCAAGGTGCAGCTGGACGCTTACCTGGAAGGCCGCATCGACGCGCTGTACGTGGCGTCGACCCGCTTCGTCAACACGATGAAGCAGGAGCCGATGTTCCTGCGCCTGCTGCCCCTGGCCAGCGGTTTGGACGATCCGTACCAGACCGGCGCGGAAAACCTGTCCAAGACCTCGGAAGTGAAGTCGGATTACAGCTGGGATTACATCTACGAGCCGGACGCCCGTAGCGTGATCGACGACCTGCTGCAGCGTTACGTCGAGGGCCTGCTGTACCAAGCCGTGGCCGAGAACATGGCTTCGGAGCAATCGGCCCGGATGGTCGCCATGAAGGCGGCATCGGACAACGCCAAGAAGGTCATCGGCGATCTGCAGCTGGTCTACAACAAGACCCGCCAGGCCGCGATCACCAAAGAAATTTCGGAAATCGTAGGGGGCGCCGCCGCCGTCTAAGGCGCGGCTTCCCGTCTCAAAAGCTATCAAGCAAGGAATCGACATGAGCAACGGAACCATCGTTCAGTGCATCGGCGCCGTGGTGGATATTCAGTTCCCCCGCGATCACATGCCCAAGATTTATGAAGCGCTCACCCTGGCCGACGAGGGTTCCTCGTTCGCCGAGAAGGGCCTGACGTTCGAAGTTCAGCAGCAGCTGGGCGACGGCGTGGTGCGCACCATCGCCCTGGGCTCCAGCGACGGCCTGCGCCGTGGCATGAAGGTCGCCGGCACCGGCGCCCCGATCTCGGTGCCCGTCGGCACCGGCACCCTGGGCCGCATCATGGACGTGCTGGGCCGTCCGATCGACGAAGCCGGTGAAATCAAGCACGAAGAAAAGCGCGCCATTCACCAGGACGCTCCCCGTTTCGACGAGCTGTCGCCGTCGGTCGAGCTGCTGGAAACCGGCATCAAGGTTATTGACCTGGTGTGCCCGTTCGCCAAGGGCGGCAAGGTCGGCCTGTTCGGCGGCGCCGGCGTGGGCAAGACCGTCAACATGATGGAGCTGATCAACAACATCGCCAAGCAGCACAGCGGCTTGTCGGTGTTCGCCGGCGTGGGCGAGCGTACCCGCGAAGGCAACGACTTCTACCATGAAATGGAAGAGTCGAACGTTCTGGACAAGGTCGCCATGGTGTTCGGTCAGATGAACGAACCCCCGGGCAACCGTCTGCGCGTGGCGCTGACCGGCCTGACCATGGCCGAGAAGTTCCGCGACGAAGGCCGCGACATCCTGTTCTTCGTGGACAACATCTACCGCTACACGCTGGCCGGCACGGAAGTGTCCGCTCTGCTGGGCCGTATGCCGTCCGCCGTGGGCTACCAGCCGACGCTGGCCGAGGAAATGGGCAAGCTGCAAGAGCGCATCACGTCCACCAAGACCGGCTCGATCACCTCGATCCAGGCCGTGTACGTGCCCGCTGACGACTTGACCGACCCGTCGCCCGCCACCACCTTCCAGCACTTGGACTCGACCGTCGTGCTGTCGCGTGACATCGCCGCGCTGGGCATCTACCCCGCCGTGGATCCGCTGGATTCGTCCAGCCGCCAGCTCGACCCGCAAGTCGTCGGCGAAGAGCACTACGCCGTGGCCCGTGGCGTGCAGCAGACACTGCAGCGCTACAAGGAACTGCGCGACATCATCGCGATTCTGGGCATGGACGAACTGTCGCCGGAAGACAAGCAGGCCGTGGCCCGCGCGCGCAAGATCCAGCGCTTCCTGTCGCAGCCGTTCCACGTGGCCGAAGTGTTCACCGGTTCGCCCGGCAAGTACGTGCCGCTGGCTGAAACCATCCGCGGCTTCAAGATGATCGTGAACGGCGAGTGCGACGCGCTGCCCGAGCAGGCTTTCTACATGGTCGGTTCGATCGACGAGGCCTTCGAGAAGGCCAAGAAACTGCAATAAGGAACCGATATGGCTACCCTGCATGTGGATGTCGTCAGCGCAGAGGAAGCGATCTTCTCCGGTGAGGCGAAGTTCGTGGTGCTGCCTGGCGAAGCGGGTGAGCTGGGCATCCTGCCCGGCCACACCCCGCTGATTTCGCGCATACGCCCCGGGACGGTCAAGATCGTTCGTGCCGACCAGGGCGAGGAAAACATCTTCGTCGCCGGCGGCATCCTGGAAGTGCAGCCCGGCAGCGTCACGGTCCTGGCCGACACGGCCATCCGTGCCGCCGACCTAGACGAGGCCCGTGCCCTGGAAGCGCGCCAGCGCGCCGAAGAGGCGCTGCGCAACGCCAAGGACAAGGCCGACATCGCCGTGGTCGAAGCCGAACTCGCGATGCTGGCGGCGCAAGCCGTGGCCGCGCGCAAGCTGCGCCAAGGCGGCCGCTCGCACTGAGCGGACGGGCGATCGGGGCTTGCCCCGGATCCGGAAAGAAGCGGCCTCTGGCCGCTTTTTTCTTGCCTGCGCGGCCTTGCCTGCGCATCCTCGCCTGCCGCCACCTTGCGTTCACTACGAATAGCCCTGAGCGATCCGCAACATTAGCCTTCAGTTTTGGCGGCGCCGCCGGTATGCCGGCGCCGCGCGGAAACAGGAGAAGCAGGTGCGTGAAATGCTGGATTGCGGGGTATTGCTGCCGCCTGGCCACGATGCGGCCATGCGCGGCTGGATCGAGCGGCATCAGCCGCAAGTGGCACGTGTGCGCTTTCATCCCTTGCTGCTCGCGAGCGCGGGCGAGGCCGCCGAACCGCAGGCGCTGGCGGCCATGGCCGTGACGCTCAAGCGCTACGATGCCTGCCTGATGCCGGTCGAGCCGGCCACGCTGGCCTGGACCCGCATCGCCTTGCAGCAGGCGCGGCCGGCCCTGGCCACGCCCATCCTGGTGCTGGTCGACGGCATGAAGGCGTCGGCCATCGAGGACCTGCTGGCGCTGGGCGCGGCCGATTTCATTTCCGAACCCGTCTGCCTGGAAGGGTTGCGCGTGCGCTTGCGCCATCAGCTGCTGTCGGCAGCGTGGGGGCTGGCGGCGGCCTCGCTCGAAGAGCCCGCCTTGCGCTATGGGGCGCAGGGCCAGGCGGTCCTCGTGCCCGTCGGCCTGCCGCCTCATCGCCCGGGCGCGATGCCCGCTCCAGGACGGGGCCGCGAGTCGGGCCCGGAAGCAGGCGGCTCGCCGCCGGCCGCGACGCGTCCACGCGTGGCGTCGGCCTTGTTCGATCAGGCCATGGCGAGCCTGCGGTTGCTGCCCCGCTGGCAGGACGGCGGCGAGCCATTCGCACGGGCCAAGGCACGCGTGGTGGGCGAGTTCGAGCGCGAGTACCTGCGGCGCGCACTCTCCCATCACGGCGGCAACGTGGCGCAGGCCGCCAGGGCGTCCAGCAAGCACCGCCGCGCATTCTGGGCGTTGATGCGCAAGCACGGCATAGAAGCCGCGCCCTATCGCATCGCGGCGGCCCGGCGCGGCCAGGACATGCCGTCGGACTGAGCGCTGTCCGGACCGGGCGCCAAGCGCCGGCGCACGGCCTCGGTCATTCTCGCCGCTTGCGTCCGAACAAGCCCGCCTTGGGCCTAGGGCCGCGTTCTGTCAGCCAGGGGAAGTAAACTCACGGCTTCCGATCAAAGAGGATAGCCGTGTCTGCTTCCGCCCTGAAGAACGATGTGTTCTTGCGCTCGCTCTTGCGCGAGCCCGTGCCCTATACCCCGATCTGGCTGATGCGCCAGGCGGGCCGCTACCTGCCCGAGTACAACGAGACGCGCGCCCGGGCGGGTTCGTTCATGGGCCTGGCTCAGAATCCCGACTACGCCGCGGAAGTCACCCTGCAGCCGCTGGCGCGGTTCGACCTGGACGCGGCCATCCTGTTCTCCGACATTCTCACCGTGCCGCACGCCATGGGCCTGGGACTGGACTTCGCCGCTGGCGAAGGGCCGCGCTTCGCGCATCCCGTGCGCACCGAGGACGACGTGCGCCGCCTGGCCGTGCCCGACATGGACAAGCTGCGCTATGTCTTTGACGCGGTCCGCGTCATCCGCCGCGAACTCGACGGCAAGGTGCCGCTGATCGGTTTCGCCGGCAGCCCCTGGACCATCGCCTGCTACATGGTCGAAGGGCAGGGCAGCGACGACTATCGCCTGATCAAGACGATGCTGTACGCGCGGCCGGACCTGCTGCATCACATCCTGGAAATCAACGCCCAGGCCACGCTGCAATACCTGAATGCGCAGATCGACGCGGGCGCCCAGGCCGTCATGCTGTTCGACAGCTGGGGCGGCGTGCTGGCCGATGGCCTGTTCCAGCAGTTTTCGCTGGCGTATACCCGCAAGGTGGTCGCGGGCCTGAAGCGCGAGAACGAAGGCCGCCGCGTGCCGGTCATTGTGTTCACCAAGGGCGGCGGGCAGTGGCTGGAACAGATCGCTGCCTGCGGCTGCGACGCGGTCGGCCTGGACTGGACCGTGGACCTGGCGGCGGCGCGTCGCCGCACCGGCGACTCGGTTGCGTTCCAGGGCAACCTGGATCCCATGGCGCTGTTCGGCGGCGGCGACGCCATCCGGACCGAGGCGCGCCGGGTGCTGGACGCGTTCGGCCCGGTCGGCAAAGGGGGGCATGTGTTCAATCTGGGGCATGGCATTTCACGCTTCACGCCTCCTGAAGCCGTAGCCGAATTGGTCGATGAAGTCCACCGGCACAGCCGTTCGTTGCGGGGATAAGTGAGTGAGCGCTTCGCGCCCAAGGGCCGAAGCTTGAGGGCCCCGACGCACAGTTGTGCACAGCAAGAAAGCGCTCGGGGAAAACCCTTTATAAGCTGGTTTACAATCTCGAAAGCCTGCATAAGTCATTGTTAATAATGACGAAAACAGGGTTTTCAGCAGGATTGCAAGAGTTGATGCAATCTTGCCTTATTCCAAAGTGTGATGTTGCTCTTGCCTTTTCCCCAAAGTTATCCACAGGCAGGGGGCAAGCCGGCCCGGCGACCCCTGGGGGAATTGGCGGGATCCGGCCTATCGCCGGACGGCTCAACCTTTCGGCCAGAAAACCGTCTTCCATTGATCCGTCCCCGTGAACATGCCTGATACCGACGCCGTCCAGAATCCCGCCGCCGTCTGCTGGGTGCGGGTGGCGCTGGATGTGCCCTTGCCCGGTCCGTTCGACTACCGCAGCGATGCGCCGGTGGAGGCGGGGCTGCGCGTGATCGTGCCGTTCGGACGTCGCAAGATGATCGGCGTGGTGGTGGACAATCCGGCCGAGCCGTCTTTCGACCCCAAGCAGATCAAGCCGATCGAAGAGGTACTGCGCGACCTGCCGCCCTTCGACGGAGACTGGCTGCGCCTGGCGCGCTTCGCCGCCGAGTACTACCAGCGGCCGCTGGGCGAGGTCATGCTGCCGACCCTGCCGCCGCCGTTACGCAAGCCGTCCGCCTATCAGGGCAAGCGCTCCGCCGGCGGGCCGGTGGCGCGGCTGGACGGTCGCAAGCGCAAGAAGGCGCGCGCGCCGGCTCAGGCCGACCAGCCGCCGGCGCTGAACGATGCGCAGCAGGCGGCGGTGGAAACGCTGGCCGCCCTGAATGGCTTCAAGCCCGTGTTGCTGTACGGCGTGACCGGCAGCGGCAAGACCGAGGTCTACCTGCGCGCCGCCGAGCGCGTGCTGGCCGCCGGTCGTCAGGTGCTGCTGATGGTCCCGGAAATCAATCTGACGCCGCAACTCGAAGGCGCGCTGCGGGCGCGGCTGGAGGCGCAGCTGGGGCCGGACGGCCTGGCCGTGATGCACAGCGGCCTGTCCGACGGCGAGCGGCTGGATGCGTGGTCGCGCGCCCAGCGCGGCCAGGCGCGCATGCTGCTGGGCACGCGCATGGCGATATTCGCGCCGCTGTCCGAGCTGGGCCTGATCATCGTCGATGAAGAACACGACGCGTCCTACAAGCAGCAGGACGGCCTGCGCTATTCGGCGCGCGACCTGGCGGTGTGGCGGGCGCACGACCTGAATGTGCCGGTGGTGCTGGGTTCGGCCACGCCCTCGCTGGAAACCTGGCAGCACGCCGAGCGCGGCCGCTACCTGCGGCTGGCGCTGCCGGGCCGCGCGCGCGCCAGCAGCCTGCCGGCGATCAAGCTGGTGGACACGCGCCGCCTGCAGATGAAACAGGGCCTGTCGCCGCAATTGCTGGACGCCATCGGCCAGCGACTGGAGCGCAAGGAGCAGTCGCTCATCTTCCTGAACCGCCGCGGCTACGCGCCGGTGCTGCATTGCCAGTCCTGCGCCTGGGTCAGCAACTGCCCGCGCTGCACGGCCTTCACCGTGCTGCACCGGAGCGGCAACGGCGGCAACCGCCTGCATTGCCACCATTGCGGCTACCAGGCGACGGTGCCGCGCGCCTGCCCCGAATGCGGCGACCAGGACCTGGCGCCGATGGGGCGCGGCACCCAGCGCATCGAGGAGCATCTGGCCGAGCTGTTTCCCGAGGCGCGCATCCTGCGCATCGACGCCGACAGCACGCGCAGGAAAGGCAGCGCCGAAGCGCTGTTCGCGTCGGTGCACGCGGGCGAGGTCGACATCCTGGTGGGCACGCAGATGGTGGCCAAGGGCCACGACTTCGCGCGCCTGGGGCTGGTGGGTGTGCTCAACGCCGATTCCATGCTGTTCGCGCATGATTTCCGCGCGCCCGAACGCCTGTTCGCGCAGCTCATGCAGGTGGCTGGCCGCGCCGGCCGCCATCAGAACAATGGCGAGGTGCTGATCCAGACCGGCTATCCCGAGCAGCCCGTGTACCAGGCGCTGCTGCGGCACGACTACGCGGGCTTCGCCCGCCACGCCTTGGACGAACGCGAGAGCACCGGCCTGCCGCCCTACGCCTATCAGGCGCTGCTGACCGCCGAGGCGCGCGAGCTGGCCACGGCGCAGGCCTTCCTGCAGCAGGCGCGCGCCATGCCGGAAGGCGAGTGGGCGGCGGACTTCCCGCCGCTGGACGCCATCATGCTGTACGACCCGGTGCCGCTGCGCGTGGTGCGCGTGGCGAACGTGGAGCGCGCGCAACTGCTGGTGGAAAGCACCAGCCGGCCGGCGCTGCAGGAATTCCTGCGGGTGTGGTCGCATTACCTGCCCTATCTGGCCAACGAGGCCCGCGTGCGCTGGCAGCTGGAAGTGGATCCGCTGGAGATCTGAGGAAAATGTCCGCAAGCGAACCCATTGGCCACGGCCTGAATCCCGCGCAGAAGGAAGCGGTGCTTTACCTGGACGGCCCCTGCCTGGTGCTGGCCGGCGCCGGCAGCGGCAAGACGCGGGTGATCACGCAGAAGATCGCTTACCTGCTGCGCGAATGCGGCTACATGGGCCGCAACGTGGTGGCGCTGACCTTCACCAACAAGGCCGCGCGCGAGATGGACGAGCGCGTCAAGACGCTGGTCGACCGCAAGCTGTCCAAGGGCCTGACCATCAGCACCTTCCATTCGCTGGGCGTGAAGATGCTGCGCGAGGAAGCGCGCAATGCCGGGCTCAAGCCGACCTTCTCGATCCTGGACGCGGACGATGCCATGAGCATCATCCAGGAACTGCTGGCCACCACCGACAAGGCGCGGCTGCGCCACGTGCAGGGCATCATCTCGCTGTGGAAGAACGCGCTGATGGAGCCGGACGACGCGGCGCAGGCGGCGCAGACGCCCGCCGAAGCGGAGGCGGCCAATGTCTACCGCAGCTACGCCGCCACGCTGGCCGCCTATCAGGCGGTGGACTTCGACGACCTGATCCGCATTCCCGCGCTGTTGCTGGCCGGCAACGAGGAAGTGCGCACGCGCTGGCAGAACCGCGTGCGCTACCTGCTGGTCGACGAGTACCAGGACACCAACGTGTGCCAGTACCGGCTGGTGCAGCTGCTGACCGGCCAGCGCGCCATGTTCACCGCCGTGGGCGACGACGACCAGGCCATCTACGCCTGGCGCGGCGCGACCATCGAGAACCTGGCCAAGCTCACCACCGACTATCCCAACATCAAGCTCATCAAGCTGGAGCAGAACTACCGCTCGGTGCAGCGCATCCTGGCGGCGGCCAACAGCGTCATCGAGCGCAATCCCAAGCTGTTCGAGAAAAAACTGTGGTCCGACCTGGGCACGGGCGAGCCCATCGTCGTGTCCGCCATGGACGGCGAGGAGCAGGAGGCCGAGTCCATCGCGATGAAAGTGTCGGCCGCGCGCTTCGAGCGCCAGGCGCAGTGGAAGGACTTCGCCATCCTCTACCGCAGCAACCACCAGTCGCGCATCCTGGAACAGGCGCTGCGCAACCTGAAGATCCCGTACACCATCGCCGGCGGGCAGAGTTTCTTTGACAAGGCCGAGGTGCGCGACATCCTGGCCTACTTGCGGCTGCTGGCCAACGATGACGACGATCCGGCCTTCATCCGCGCGGCCACCACGCCCAAGCGCGGCATCGGCCAGGCCACCTTGCAGACGCTGGGCCAGTACGCCGCCAGCCGCGAGCTGTCGCTGCTGGCCGCCGTGCCCGAGACCGGCCTGGAAAGCCTGCTGGCGCCGCGCCAGATCGAACCGCTGCGCACCTTCACCGAATTCATCCGCCGCATGCAGTGGCGCGCGGGCCGCGGCGCGGCCGATGGCAAGCGCGATGCGCCGGCAGAACCGGCTGGCCCGATCCTGGACGATCTGCTGCAAGCCATCCAGTACGAGCGGCACCTGTTCGAGCTGTTCGATGAGAAGCCGGCGCAGACGCGCTGGCAGAACGTGCTGGAACTGACGGGCTGGCTCAAGCGCAAGGCCGAGGAAGACAATATGTCGCTCTTCGACCTGGTGCAGCATGTGGCGCTGGTGACCATGCTGGAGCGCGGCGAGGAAGAAGAACCCGACGCGGTGAAGATGTCCACGCTGCATGCCTCGAAGGGGCTGGAGTATCCCCACGTGTACCTGGCCGGCGTCGAGGAAGGCCTGCTGCCGCACCTGGGCAAGGACGACGAAGTCGGCGACCCGGCGCGCGCGGCCGAGAACCTGGCCACCCGCATCCAGGAAGAGCGCCGGCTGATGTACGTGGGCATCACGCGCGCGCAGCGCAGCCTGAACCTGAGCTGGTGCAAGCGCCGCCGCCGCGCCCGCGAGGACGTGGTGCGCGAACCGTCGCGCTTCATCGAGGAAATGGGCCTGGACGATCCCGCCATCAAGGAAGACGAGGTCACCGCGGCGATGAATCCGAAGGAACGGTTGGGTATGCTCAAGGCCCTGCTGAAGAAGTAGACCCCCCCGAAGCGCCGGGGGCGCTTCCCCCCCAGGGGGGCGCTGCTACGGACCGGCGGAGCCGGATCCGTGCAGCCCTGGTCTTTGCGGGACGAGTTGTTTGCTTGGCATTGGGGCTTTGCTGGCGGGGTGGGCTCGCTGCGCGCTGTTGTGGGCTGATCGCCTGTCTGGCGTGTTTCGGTTCTTTGTGTGACAGATGGGGTTTCCTGCGGCGCGGCGGTGGCGTGCAAGAAATTACATGACGCGCGCCGGCTTCGGCGTTATACCTGTGGTCTTGCCCGCTGCCATCCGCCTATTTCATTCCCGCCATGAAGGACGTCGTTCGATACCATCCCGTACCCGGCATGCCCGGCATGGTGCTGGGTCAGGCGCGGATCACCGAGTTCCAGTTCGATCGCCACTATCACGTGGACTATCACATCGGGCTGGTGACGCAGGGCGTGCAGCGGCAGAGCTTTCGCGGTCGCAGCGTGCTATTGGGGCCGGGCGCCGTCGCCTTGATGCCGCCGGGTGAAATTCATGACGGCGCGGGCGTTTCCGACTATGGCCTTTCCCATACGCTCCAGACCTTTCGCATCGCGCCGGAGCTGATGCGCGGGTTTCTGCGCGAAGTGGCGGGCGGCGCGGGCGAGGAGCGATTCCTGGCCACGCTGATCGAGGACGCGGGATTGGCGCAGCGGCTGATGGCGCTGCATGGCGCCTGGATGTCCGACGCGTCCGCCACGCCGATGGCGCGCGATGAGGCGTCGCTGGCCGTCATGGCCGCGCTGTTCGCGCGCAGCGGCGCGGCGGCGCCGCGCGCGGTCAAGGGCGGTCTGTCGGCCGAGCACCGCCGCCGTGTGCTGGACTACTGCCAGGAGCGCCTGAGCGAGAAGATCGGCCTGGAAGACCTGGCGGCGCTATGCGGCCTGAGCCGCTTCCAGTTCTTGCGCCGCTTCGCGCATTCCTTCGGGCTGACGCCGCATGCCTGGCTGGTGCGGCTGCGGCTGGAGCGGGCCTGCGCGGCGCTGGCCGGGTCCGGCCTGAGCGTGGCGCAGGTCGCGGCCGAGGTAGGCTTCTACGACCAGAGCCATTTCAACCGCGCCTTCCGCGTGGCCTATGGCGCGCCGCCATCGGCCTATCAGCCGGGCGGCGCGGCATAGGCAGGCAACCCCACGCAGGCAACTTCATGCAGGCAACCCCATGCAGGCGGTCTCATGCGGGCAACGTCATGCGCGCGCCACGGCGGCGCGCAGCGCCGATAGAAAGTGATCCACGTCCTGTTCGCGCGTGGCGAATGAAGTGACCAGGCGCACGATGCCCGGGCCCCAGCGGTCATGGTAGAAGCCGAAGCCCTGCGCCAGCAGGCTGTCGATGGCGGCAGCGGGCAGGCGGCAGAACAGGATGTTGGCATCGGCGCGGCCCTGCAGCGCCACGCCGGGCAGGCCTTCCATGCCGGCCGCCAGGCGTCGCGCCATGGCATTGGCCTGGCGCGCGTTGCGCAGCCACAGATCGCCGTCCAGATAGGCCTGCATCTGCGCCGACAGCAGGCGCATCTTGGAAAACAGATGGCCGCCGCGCTTGCGGCGGAACGCCAGCGCCTTGGCCGGCGCGGGATCGAACAGCACGATGGCCTCCACGCCCAGCGCGCCGTTCTTGGTGGCGCCGAAGGACAGCGCGGTCACGCCCGCCTTCCAGGTCATCTCTGCCGGGCTGCAATCCAGGCTGACCAGCGCGTTGGCGAAGCGCGCGCCGTCCATGTGCAGCGGCAGTCCGGCGTCGCGGCAGACGGCGCCGATGGCGCGCAGCTCGTCCAGCGTGTAGACGCCGCCGGTCTCGGTGGCCTGGGTGACGCTGACGCAGGACGGCTGCATCGAATGCACGTCGCCCGCCTTGCGGCGCGCCTCGACTGCCAGCTGGGCGGGGTCGATCTTGGCGTCGGCGCCGCCCAGCAGCGTCAGGCGCGCGCCGCCGGTAAAGAACTCGGGCGCGCCGCATTCGTCATTGGCGATATGGCTTTGCGCATGACACAGCACGCTGCCCCAGGGCGGCGTCAGCGCCGAGAGGCTGAGCGAATTGGCGGCGGTGCCGGTCGGCACCAGCAGCACGTCGACCTCGCGCTCGAAGATGTCGGCCAGCTGGCGGCGCACCTGCGCCGAACCCTCGTCGGCGCCGTAGGGTTGCGCCTGGCCGTGGCAGGCCGCCGCCAGCGCAGCCAGGATCTCGGGGCTGGCGCCGGCGATGTTGTCGCTGGAAAAGCCCATCTGCGGGGCGTCGGGAGAGGCGGGCGTGTGCAAGGCGGGACTCCGGGGAGTGATTCGGGGATAGACCCCGACTATGCCGCGCGCCGGCCCGCCGCGCTTGTAGAAAATTGCGGCCTGCTCCTACACTGGCCCGCAAGGAACGCGTATCGAAGGAGCATCCCATGTGCCGCTGGCTCGCTTACACCGGCAGTCCCCTGCAGATGGAGCGCGTGCTGTTCAAGGCGCGCCATTCCCTGATCGACCAGAGCCTGCATGCGCGCCTGGGCGCCACCACCACCAACGGCGACGGCTTCGGGCTGGGCTGGTACGCCCGCCCGGCGCCAGACGGCTCCCTGGAACCGCCGTTCCGCTACCGCAGCGTGCATCCGGCCTGGAACGACCGCAACCTGCGCGAGGCCGCGCGCGCCATTCATTCCTCGCTGTTCGTGGCGCACATCCGCGCCGCCACCGACACGCCGGCGCAGGAAACCAACTGCCATCCGTTCCGCCATGGCAACTGGCTGTTCGTGCACAACGGCCTGATCCGCGACTTTCCGCTGCTGCGGCGCGACCTGATGCTGATGATCGCGCCGGCGTATTTCGGCTCGCTTGAAGGGTCGACCGATTCCGAGCTGATGTTCCTGCTGGCGCTGAGCTTCGGCCTGGAGGATGACCCGCTGCCGGCGCTGGCGCGCATGGTGGGGGCGGTGGAAGAGACCGGGCGCCGCCATGGCGTGGCGCAGCCCATCAACATGACGGTGTGCGCGCTGGACGGCGAGCGCATGATCGCGGTGCGTTATTCCAGCGAGCGCGAGTCGCGCACGCTGTTCCACAACACCTGCGTGCAGCACCTGCGCCAGCTGTATCCCGACGATCCGCAGATCGCGGCGCTGGGCGACGACACCTTCCTGCTGCTGTCCGAACCGCTGACCGACATGGCGGATGCCTGGGAGGAAGTGCCCGAGTCCACCGCGCTGATCGCCGCGCGCGGCGAGCTGCGGCATTTTCCGTTCGCGCCGATCGCGCCGGGCGCCTGATGCCTGCGACTTGATGCCTGAAGCTTGCTGCTTGATGCGGCGCGCTTGATTCGCAAGGAATCGCATCTGGCGCTTGCCGCGCCGCCGGAGCGATCCGTTGCGGCCTAGTGGCCGCTGTGCAGCGCCGGGTTGAGCGTGCCCCAGGCGGCCGTGCGCACCAGCGTCTCGACGGCGCCGGTCTGCGAGTTGCGGCGGAACAGCTGCCCGTGCTGGCCGGCCAGCGACACCGCCTTGACCACCGCGCCCTCGGGCGTGAGCACGCGCGTGCCGGCGGTGATGTAGCAGCCGGCCTCGACCACGCAGTCGTCGCCCAGCGAGATGCCGATGCCGGAATTCGCGCCCAGCAGGCAGCGCTTGCCGATCGATACCACCTGCTTGCCGCCGCCGGACATGGTGCCCATGATGGACGCGCCGCCGCCGATGTCGCTGCCATCGTCGACGATGACGCCGGCGCTGATGCGGCCCTCGACCATGGACGCGCCCAGCGTGCCGGCGTTGAAATTGCAGAAGCCTTCATGCAGCACCGTGGTGCCGGGCGACAGGTGCGCGCCCAGCCGCACGCGGGCCGTGTCGGCGATGCGCACGCCTTGGGGCACCACGTAGTCGGTCATGCGCGGGATCTTGTCCACGCCACGGATTTCCAGCGTCTGGCCGGTGGCGCGCAGGTGCCAGCGCAGCGCGTCGATCTGGTCCACCGGGCAGGGGCCGGCCGAGGTCCAGGCCACGTTGGACAGCACGTTGAACAGGCCGTCCAGGTTGGCGTCGTGCGGGCGGATCAGGCGATGGCTGAGCAGATGCAGCCGCAGGTAGGCGTCATGCGCGTCCGACGGCGGTTCCTCCAGCGAGGCGATGGCGGTGCGCACGGCCACGATCTCGACCTTGCGGCGCGTGTCGCGCGCCAGGGCCGTCGGCACATGCTCGCCCAGCGCCGCGCGCGCTTCCTCGGGCGTCAGGTGGCGGGTGCCGCCAGCGGGCGTGTGATCGGCCAGCGAGGGGCGTGGATACCAGGTATCCAGGATGGCGCCATCGGCGGCCAGGGTGGCCAGGCCGTAGGCGACGGCGCTGACGGGGGCGGAAGGGTCGGGCATGGTGGGCCTGCGGGATGAAAACGGCATGCGCCGCGCGGGAGTCAAGGACGCATTATCGCTTCAAGCCGAGCCCAGACTTCATCGACGAGGTACGCGGGCACTGACTCTTTTCGTTTGGCCTGCCGCACGCGCCAATCCAGTGATTTCAGTTGATGGCAATGGATGCTGCCCGTCGTCGCGGTCCCCGTGCCCATCAGCGTGACCACCGTGCCATGAGTGCGTTGTTCGGTGGCCTGACCTTGTGAAATCGGACAGATCATCGCCAGTCCAAGTTGATTGAACTCCTTGTGGCTGACGACTAGTCCGTAGTGCGGACCCGTCATTTCCCTGCCGGCAGCGGGATCAAACTGTAGATGCACGATATCGCCGTGGCTGGGCACGTATGCCATCAGTTGCGCTCCCGTCCGACAGCGGGCATGTCGTCCCAGCCGTCGGCTCGGGGCAGCCCATCCGGCATTTCAGCCAGGAGGTCGGTGAGCGCATAGCGCGGACGCGCTGGCGGTTCGATAGTGAGCCGCCGGCCGGACATGTGGAGTTCGACCTGGGAGCCTTCACGCAGCCCGTTCTGGTCGATGTATGCCTTGGGGATGGTCATCACGAGCGAACCTCCTGCCTTGCGTAGAGTTTGACGCATGGAAGTCTCCCATATTGATGAGGGATGCGGAGCCTGAGTGCGCCATTTATAGCACTATTTATCCTACAAAAATAGGATATCGATGGCGCAAAATGATCGTGTCCGACGCATCTGTCAGATCTCGCCCAGGCCCGATGCCGCGGATCCGGCTTCGCCGGTCCGCCAGCATGCCCGCTTGAGGGAAGCGCCCACGGGGAAGCGCGTAGCGCTTCGGGGGGCCTTCTACTCCAATTCCTTCAACAGCAATTCCCAGAACTTCAGCCGCTGCTCCAGCGTCGACACCAGGATGTACTCATGCAGCGTGTGCGCGCCGTCGCCGTCCGCGCCCAGGCCGTCCAGCGTGGGCACGCCCATGGCCGAGGTGAAGTTGGCGTCGCTGCCGCCGCCGGTCATGGGCGCGTCTTCCAGCAGGAAGCCGGCGCGCTCGGCGTAGCCCTGGACCAGCGCCAGCAGGGCGGCGGCGGCCTCGGTCTTGACCATGGGCGGGCGGTTCAGCTCGACGTCGATGTCCAGCTCCACGTCCGGACCCACGGCGCACAGCTCGCGCATGCGGCGCAGCACGTCCTCGGCCGCGCCCATGTCGGGCACGCGGAAGTCCACCACGCAGCGGCAGTGCGCCGGCACAGTGTTGGTGACGGTGCCGCCGGCGATGGTGCCCACGCTCACGGTGATGCCGCGCTCGTAGTCGGTCATGGCTTCCAGCGCCAACACCTGGTGCGCCATTTCGCGGATGGCGCTGCGGCCCTTGTCGTGGTTCATGCCGGCGTGCGCCGGACGGCCCTTGACGTTCAGGTTCAGCATGCCGGTGCCCTTGCGCGCGGTCACGCACTTGCCGCCGTTGGCGCGCGCCGGCTCGCACACCAGCGCGTACTTGGCGTTGGCGGCATGGCGCTCGATGTGGGCGCGCGACGCATGGCTGCCGGTCTCTTCGTCCGGCACCACCAGGAAGTCCACGGGCAGGCGCGTGTCGCCGGGCCGGGCCACGGTCGCCAGCGCCGACAGGGCCAGGTAGATGCCGGCCTTCATGTCATAGCTGCCCGGGCCGTAGAGGCGGTCGCCCTCGATCCGCACCGGGTTGTCCTTGAGCGTACCCACCGGATGCACGGTGTCCATGTGGGCCAGGATCAGGATGCCGGGACGGTCGTCGCCGTCGGCGCGGTTGGTGGCGTACAGCAGCGGTCCGGTGTCCGGGCCGATGTCGGACAGTTCCACTTTCAGGCCGGCGGCCTCGGCCTGGCCGGCGATGATGCGGGCCATGGCGGCGATGCCGTCGGGATAGTTGGAGGGCGACTCGCAAAGCAGCCAGGACTGGATGCCGGAGACGAGCTGTTCGGTGCTGAGGGTCGAGGACATGGCGGTATCGGGTGTCGGCTAGGCGGAAAGGGAACGATCAGGCGACCTGCTGGCCGGCCAGGCGGGCCAGCTCGGCGTCGTCGGGCATGCGGCCATCGAACCAGAGGCTGGCGCAGACCGCCGACATGGCGCGGCCGTCGTGGCCGATGCCGGGCACGACCTGCAGCGTCCAGTTGAACGGCACGCCGCGGCGCTCGGCTTCCTTGCGGCCGGCCTCGAAGTAGTTCTGCGCGCGCGCGAAACGGTGCGGCCCCTGGCGCATGGCGGCCGGTTCCGAGGGCAGGTTGGGATCGTCGGTGGCGATGTCCTGGTCGCCGGCCAGGATGGTCATGGGATAGGCCAGCAGCTTGACCAGGTGATCCTCGGTCAGGCCGACGCCAGCCATGCCTTCGGGGAAGGGGTGGTCGAAGGTCGGCAGCGTGTACCAGCCGGGATTGCCCGCGGCCACGGCCTTGAACGGCGCATGCGACTGGCTGCTCATCAGCCGGTGCACGAACTGGCCGCCGGCGGAATGGCCGAACAGGTACACGTTCTGGCCATCGGTGATCTCGGCGGCGATCAGGTCGCGCACCACGCTGCCCACCAGCGCGTAGGTCCAGCCGTCGATGTGGCGCGGATTGCCGCCGGCCGAGAACACGCGGCCATTGTTGTAGCTTTCGACGCCGGGCCAGATCTCGTTGGAGAAGGTCAGCGCCACGATCAGCAGCTTGTGCTTGTCGGCGGCCGGCACCCAGAAGTCGCGGTATTCGTCGCCGTTGCGCAGCACGCCGTGCTGCACGATCACGACCGGGCGGTCGGGCGTGTAGCCATAGGGGCGGTAGGTCTGCAGCTTGAACGGACGGTCGGCGTTGCGGTCGTCGTCGATGTAGGGAATGGCGTTGCGGCCCGCATGGCCCAGTTCAATGGCGATGCGGTCGACGTTGGTGAGTTCGGCAGGTTTCATGGCGACGTGTCAGGCGGTGGCTTCGTTCAGATGGCAGGCCGACCAGTGGCCCGGCGAGATTTCCTTCAGGACCGGCGCCTGCTCGCGGCAGCGCGGCATGGCGTGCGGACAGCGCGGGTTGAATGTACAGCCCGGCGGCGGATTCAGCGGCGACGGGATTTCGCCCTTGATGGGCGTGAACTTGCGGCCGCGCCGCGCCACGTCCGGCACCTCGGCCATCAGGGCCTGGGTATAGGGGTGGTTGGCGCGCGCGAAGATCTCGGCTGCGGTCGAAATCTCGACGATCTTGCCCAGGTACATGATGGCGACGCGGTCGGAAATGTGCTTGACCACGCCCAGGTCATGGCTGATGAACAGGTAGGTGAAGCCGTGCTGTTCGCGCAGGTCCATGAACAGGTTGATCACCTGCGCCTGGATCGACACGTCCAGCGCGGCCACCGGCTCGTCGCAGACCAGGAACTTGGGCGCCACCATCAGCGCGCGGGCGATGCCGATGCGCTGGCGCTGGCCGCCGGAGATCTGGTGCGGGAAACGATCGCGGTATTCGCGGTCCAGACCGACCTCGGACAGCGCCTGGTCGATGCGCGCGGGAATGTCGGCCGGCGGCGCCAGCTTATGCACCTTCAGCGCCTCGCCCAGGATCTGGCGCAGCCGCTGGCGCGGATTCAGCGAGGCCTGCGGATCCTGGAAGATCATCTGCACGCCCAGCGTGTAGGCCAGCTTGTCGGCGCCGCGCAGGCGGGCCGCATCGCGGCCCTGGTACAGCAGCTCGCCCTCGGTCTGGCGATGCAGGCCGGCCACCACGCGGCCCAGCGTGGACTTGCCGCAGCCCGATTCGCCCACCAGGCCGACCACCTCGCCGCGGCGGATGGACAGGTCCACGCCGTTGACGGCGTAGACGGTGCGGCGGTCGATGGGACGGCCGGCCAGGGCCAGGATGCGCTGGGCCAGGTCGGGACGTTGCTCGAAGCGCTTGTGGACGTTCTTCAGCTCGATGACGGGAGTATCGGCTTGATTCATGCTTGCTCGGCCTCGCGGGCGATCGGCACGTAGCAGCGGAAGCTGCGCGGGCCTTCGGTGGTGACGGTGGGGGCTTGCTCGGTGCAGCGCGTGACCGCGCTGGGGCAGCGCGGCCGGAACGCACAGCCCGAGGGACGGCCGGACAGGCTGGGCGCCATGCCGTTGATCTGGTGCAGGCGCGCGCCGGGCTGCGTGGCGCCCGGCATCGAGTCCAGCAGGCCGCGCGTGTATGGATGGCGCGGCGCTTCCAGCACCTGCTCGACCGGGCCGCTCTCGACGATGCGGCCGGCATACATGACGGCCACGCGGTCGGCCAGCTCGGCGACCACGCCCAGGTCGTGAGTGATCCAGATCAGCGCGGTGTTGTGCTGACGGCAGATCTCCTGCATGCGGTAGAGGATCTGGCCCTGGATGGTGACGTCCAGCGCGGTGGTGGGCTCGTCGCAGATGATCAGGTCGGGCTTGTTCAGCATGGCGATGGCGATGGCCACGCGCTGGCGCATGCCGCCGGAGAACTCGTGCGGATAGCTCTTCAGGCGCTTTTCGGGCGAGGGGATGCCCACCATCTCCAGCGCTTCGCGGCAGCGCTCGAGCGCTTGCGCGCGCGGCACGTCCGCGTGCGTCAGGATGGCTTCCATCATCTGCTCGCCGATGCGCAGCACCGGGTTCAGCGTCATCAGCGGATCCTGGAAGATCATCGCGATGCGGTCGCCGCGCAGCTGGCGCATCTGTTCTTCGCTGTACTTGCGCAGGTCCTGGCCCTTGAAGCGGACCTCGCCCTCGACCACTTCCCCGGGGGGATCGATCAGGCCCAGCAGCGAGAAGCCGGTCACGGACTTGCCCGAGCCGGACTCGCCGACCAGGCCCACGATTTCGCCTCGGCGCACGGTCAGGTCTACGCCGTCGACGGCCGGCCAGGCGCCGGCTTCGGTATGGAATGCGGTGCGCAGGCCGCGCACCTCCAGAATGGTCTCGCTCATGTCAGTCATCCATTGCGCAAACCGCCACGCAGGTATCGGGTGTCGCTCCATCGGGGTGCCGCGGAGCCGGCTTCGCCGGTCCGCCAGCACGCCCCCTCGAGGGGGAAGCGCGCAGCGCTTCGGGGGTGGGCCTCATCTTTTCGGGTCCAGGCTTTCGCGGAGGCGGTCGCCGACGATGTTGATGGACAGGATCAGCAGCAGCAGGGCGATGCCCGGGAACAGGCTGATCCAGTAGTCGCCCGAGAGCAGATACTGGAAGCCATTGGAGATCAACAGGCCCAGCGACGGCTCGGTGATGGGCACGCCCACGCCCAGGAAGGACAGCGTGGCTTCCAGCGCGATCGCGGTCGCGATCTGGATGGTGGCGAACACCATGACCGGGCCCAGGCAGTTCGGCAGCAGGTGGAAGGCCATGATGCGCCAGGCCGGGAAGCCCAGGTTGGCGGCGGCCTCCACGTATTCCTTGCGCCGCTCCTGCAGCGCGCGGCCGCGCATGATGCGCGCGTAGTGGCCCCATTGCACCAGCACCAGCGCCAGGATCACCTTGTCCACGCCGCGCCCCATCACCACCAGCAGCACCAGCGCCACCAGGATGGTCGGAAAGCCCAGGATGAAGTCGACGATGCGCATCAGGATGGTGTCGACCACGCCGCCCATGTAGGCGGCCACCAGGCCAACCGCGCCGCCCACGGCGGTGGCCAGCACCACGGCGGACAGGCCCACCATCAGGCTGATGCGCAGGCCATACAGGATGGCGCTGAGCATGTCGCGGCCCTGGTCGTCGGTGCCCAGCCAGGCGATGCTGCCGTCCATCAGCGCCTGGCGCGGCGCCAGGCGGCCGTCCATGAGCGAGAGGTTGGCGAGGTCGTAGGGGTTCTGCGGCGCGAAGTAGGGCGCGAACACCACCAGGATGATCAGCACGGCCAGCGCGATGGCCGAGCCGGTCACGGTGGGCCGAGAGCGCAGTTTCTTCAGGATGGAGGCGCGCTTGGGCGTGTCCGCCAGGGGCGGGGCGGTGCGGGTGCGGCCGGGATTGGGAGATTGAGCCATGACGATTATTGAGCGGGGGTCACGAGCTGCACGCGCGGGTCGAGCGCGGCGTACAGGATGTCCACGACCAGGTTGATGACCACGAAGATCAGGGTGACCAGCATCACGTAGGCCACCACCACGGGGCGGTCCAGCTGGTGGACGCTGTCGATCAGCAGCTTGCCCATGCCGGGCCAGGCGAACACCGTCTCGGTGATGGTGGAGTACGCGATCAGCGTGCCGAATTCCATGCCGATCACGGTCACCACGGGGATCAGGATGTTGCGCAGGATGTGGCGGCGCACGATGCGGCCCGGCTTGACGCCCTTGGCGCGCGCGAACTTCACGTAGTCCTGGCTGCGCGCCTCGACCACGCCCGAGGCGGTCAGGCGCAGCACCAGCGCGATGTTGGCCAGCGCCAGGTTGATGGCCGGCATGATCAGGTGCGACCAGCCGTCGGCGGTCAGGATCGACAGACGCACGCCGAGCACGGTGACGGTGTCGCCGCGGCCCGTGGCCGGCAGCCAGCCCAGCCATACGGCGAACAGCAGGATCAGCATCATGCCCTGCCAGAAGTTGGGCAGCGAGAAGCCCAGCACCGACGAGGCCATGATGCCCCGGCCCAGCGGCTCGTCACGGTACAGGCCGGCGACCAGCCCCAGCGGGATGCCGATGACACAGGTCAGCCCGATGGCCACGACCACCAGTTCGAAGGTGGCCGGGATGCGCTGTACGATCAGCTCGATGGCGGGGATGCCGTGGACGAAGGACACGCCCAGGTCGCCGTGCAGCGCGCGCCACAGGAAGCCCGTGTACTGCTGCCATACGGGCAGGTCCAGCCCGAGGCGGGCGATCATGGCTTCGCGGGCGGCCTGGCTGGCCTCGGGGCTGACCAGCAGCTCGATCGGGTCGCCCACGGCATACACCGCGAAGAAGACCACGACCGAGACGGCCAGCAGTACGAACAGGCTCTGTATCAACCTGCGCAAGATGAATAGGGCCACTTGATATTTCCTTGGTGGGCTCGGGAGTTGCGGGCGCCAGGCGGGGCTACTTGGCGGGCTTGGCCGACATGGCCAGGGTGTACTGGTCGGCGCGGCCTTCGTAGGTCAGGCCCTTGCGGTACGCCCAGATGCTGCTTTCGAAGTGCAGCGGGATGCTGGGCAGGTCCGCCAGCGCGATCGCCAGCGATTCCTGCAGCAGCTTCTCGCGCGCGGCCGGGTCCACCGTGACCAGGGCGCGCTTGAAGACCTGGTCGAACGCCGGGTTGTCGTAGCCGCCGTAGTTGCTGGTGCCCAGGCCGTGTTCCTTGTCGAACGCGGAGACCCAGTATTGCAGGAAAGACGAGGCTTCGCCCGTTTCCGACGACCAGCCGCCCATGGCGAAGCTGAACTCGCGCTTGGCGCGCTTGGGGAAGTAGATCGAGCGCGTCATCGCGTCGACCGAGGCCTTGATGCCCACGCGCGACAGGTACTGCGCCACCGCCTGCGAGATCTGGGCGTCGTTGATGTAGCGGTCGTTGGTGGATGACACGGCCAGTTCGAAGCCGTTCGGGTAGCCGGCCTCGGCCAGCAGCTTCTTGGCGCCTTCGGGGTCGTACTTGAGTTCCGGCGGCTGCGGCAGCGTGCCGAACATGCCGTCGGGCAGGAACTGGTTGGCCGGGGTGGCGGCGCCGTCCATGATGCGGGCGGCGATGGCCTTGCGGTCGATGGCCATGGAAATGGCGCGGCGCACGCGCACGTCCTGCAGCGGGTTCTTGCCGTCGGCGGCCTTGACCATGGGGCTGGGCGAGCGCGCCACGTCGAACTGGAAGTACACCACGCGCACGGACGGCGTGATCACGTAGCCGAAGCCCGGCGTTTCCGAGATGCGCTTGACGTCGCGCGCGGCGGGGTTCTCGATCAGGTCGAAGTCGCCGGCCAACAGGCCCGTCAGGCGCGGACCGGCCGACGGCGCGGGGATCAGCTTGACCTCGCCCCAGGCCGGTTTGTCGCCCCAGTAGCCTTCGTTGCGGGTCAGTTCGATGGCGCTGCCCTTGACATAGGACTTGAGCGTGTAGGGGCCGGTGCCAATGGCGGACTTGCCGCCGTTGAAGTCGGCCACGGTGGGCCAGGGGCCGGTCACGCCGCAGCCGTTCTTCAGGTCGAACGTGATCGGGCCGTGCTGGACGATGCCGCTCCACAGCATGGGCATGCGGCTCATGTCGTTGGGCAGCAGCGGATAGGGCAGGCGCGTCTTGATGACCAGCGTGTCGTCGCCGCGCGCTTCGACGCTGGCGAACTTCTGCACCACGGCGGGCTGGGAGCCGCCGATGGACTGCTCGTTGTTCATCACGCGGCAGAACGTGAAGATCACGTCCTGCGGCGTGAAGGGCTGGCCGTTGGAGAACTTGGCGCCTTGGCGCAGCGTGAATTCCCAGGTGGTGTCGTCCACGGACTTCCAGGCCGTGGCCAGGCGCGGGATCAGCTTCATGGCCGCGTCCTGGCCGACCAGCGTCTCGAACACGTGCGAGGTCATCGCGTCGTTGGGCGTGACCTGATGGTAGTGCGGGTCCATCGCGGTGGGTTCGGACGACAGGCCGATGCGCAGCGCGCCGGCCTGGGCCAGGGTGGCGGTGGGACAGGCGGCCAGCGCGGCGGCGAGCGCGCACGCGGCCGGTAACAGGCGTTGGATGGTCTTGGCTGACATGTGTTTTCCCCTTGTGGTGTTGTGGTGAGTCGCGGGCGGCGCCCTCTGGGGGGCGCCTGCCGTCTTTATGCGGCGATGGGCTGCGCCAGCCGGACCACCGTCACGCCCGGGCGCAGGTTGGCCGTGGACGGCATGATCAGCACGCAATCATCGTAGGGCGCGACCACCGGCTCGCCCTCGGACCAGCCGATCAGGTCGCCGGCGCGCGGCAGCGTCTCCAGCCCCTTCCAGGGCTGGGCGAAGCGGAAGTCGGCGCTCTTGGCGGCCACGGCATGCGTGACGCGCAGCGCGCGCTGCGCGCCGGCGTCCGGCGCGAACCAGGCGGCCGGCAGGTCGGCGCGATCCACGGTGTCGGCGGCGAGCAGGAAGCGGGCCAGCTGGTCCAGCGCCACGCCGTGCGCCTCGGGCGCGCCATGGAAACCGCATTCGATCAGCAGCGAGCGGGTGCCGTTGTCGCCGGCTTGGCCGAAGCGACCATAGTCGCGCATGCGCACGCCGGCGGCATGGCCGGCGTCGGCGATGATGGTGGCGGGGTTGCCCAGCGCCAGCGCCAGGTCGATGTTGCGCTGTTCCATGCCGGTCAGCTGCAGCGGCACGTCGGAATTGCTCATCGAGTGGAAGTCCAGCAGCCAGTCGCTGCGTTCCACCCAGGGACGGATCTGGGCCGCGCGGCGGCGTTCCTGGTTGTTCGGCGCGGACAGCTTGTCCTCGCTCCAGACGCGGTTCATGTCTTCGTCCACGAAGCGCGCGGGGGCGTAGTTGGACGGGTCGAAGCGGTCGAAGGCGGCCAGGTTGCAGAAGGCCAGCGTCAGGCTGCCCCGACGCGGACGCAGGCCGGCGGCCAGCGCGTCCTTGAGCGCCCAGGCGCCGCACAGTTCGTTGCCGTGGATCAGCGCGCTCAACATCACGCGCTTGCCCGGCACGCCGGAATCGAAGTGCCACACCCCGGGGGTGTCCGTATTGCCGGCGCGCTCGGACGACAGGTCCGGACAGGCGAGCAGGAAGGGACGCGGACTGGGCGCGGCGGCGGGTGTGGACATGAGGACTCCGATGAAGCGGGGGGATTGTATAGGGAAGAAAGCGGCCTGCGCGGCGGTCAGCCGGCCGTGGCCGCCTGGCGTTCTGCCATAACGGCCGGGCCCTGCTCGCCCAGGTCCCAGAACAGGCCGGCCATGATGGCCATGGCCTGACGGGCGACCGGGGCCAGCAGATGTTCGTCCGGGCCGTGCTGGCAGCAGGCGGGGTAGGAATGCGGCACCCAGATCGTGGGCAGTCCCAGCACGTCCGAGAACGCGTCGTTGGGCACGGTGCCGCCCAGGTTGGGCAGGATGGCGGGTGCGGCGCCGGTGGTCGCGGCCAGCGATGCCGCGGCCCAGCGGGCCCAGGCATCGTCCGGGTCCAGCCGGGTGGCGGGGGTGCCGCGGCGGACCTTGACCTGCACCTGGCCAAAGCCGTGCGCGTCCAGATGGGCGCGCAGGATGTCGCTGGCGGCGCGCCAGTCGGTGCCGACCACGAAGCGCAGGTTGCAGGCGGCGGCCGCGCGTCCGGGTATGGCGCCCACGGGATTGTCGGGATTGCCGGTCTTGTAGGCCAGCACTTCCAGCGTGTTCCAGCCGAACAGCCGTTCGGCCAGGCTCAGACCCGGCTCGCCCCAGTCCGGATCCGTTTCGGGCGCGTCGTCGTCGCGGCCGACCTCGATGGTGGCCAGCGCGCGGCGCACGGCGGCGGGGATGGGTGGCGGGCGCAGGCCGTCGACTTGCAGGCGGCCGCGCGCGTCGACCAGGCTGGCCAGCGCGTGCGCCAGGATCAGCCCGGGGTTGGGCAGCACGCCGCCCCAGTTGCCCGAGTGATGCGCGTGGCTGCGCAGATTGACTTCCAGGTCGAACAGCAGCGTGCCGCGCGAACCTAGGAACAGCGTGGGCAGGTCCGCCGCCAGGCGCGGGCCGTCCGATGCGATGAAGACGTCGGCCTTCAAGGCGTCGCGCCACTGGCCGCAGGCCGCGTGCAGGCCGGGCGAGCCGACTTCCTCGCCGCATTCGACCAGCATGCGGGCGTTGAAGCCCAGGCGCCCGCCGCGCTCGGCCAACACCTGTTCCAGCGCGGCCACGTTGATGCAGTACTGGCCCTTGTTGTCGGCCGTGCCGCGCCCGTACCAGCGCTCGCCTTCCTCGACCAGGGTCCAGGGTGACAGGCCGTCGCGCCATTGCTCGTCGTAGCCGCGCACCACGTCGCCGTGGGCGTAGAGCAGCACGGTGGGCAGGTTGGCGGCCTCGATGCGCTCGGCCAGCAGGAAGGGCGGGCCATCTTGTACCGGGTTGTCTTCGATGCGACAGGAAAATCCCAGGCCTTCCAGCCGGGGCGCGACAGCGGCGCGCAGGTAGTCGTAGAGTTCGGGCCGCTGTTCGGGCGCCTGGCTGACGCTGCGGCGGGCGACCAGGCCCGCCAGGTCGCGGCGCAAGGCGCCGCTATCGGCATACGCGAGCGCGCGCGCGATCGCGGTCGAGCGGCTGGCGCTGGAAACTGCTGCTGACACGGTTGTCCCCTATGTGCCCGGCGCGTCGCTGGGCGCGCCCGCTTGGATGTATCGCCGAATTCTAGGATCCGGGTAGCTTTCTCTACAATTAGAATATTTATCGGTAGCTTTGCAAAAAAGGCAAGGTTTGCCCTGACGCTCAATCCACCTGCGGGGGAACATGCACGGTATCGCGTTGAGGTACTTTGTGGAGGTGGCCCAGGCGGGCAGCCTGAGCGGCGCGTCCGAGCGCCTGCACGTGGCGGTGTCGGCCATCAGCCGGCAGATCGCCAAGCTGGAAGAGCAGGCCGGCGCGCCGCTGTTCGAGCGCGCCGCGCGCGGCATGGTGCTCAGCGACGCCGGCCGGCTGCTGCTGACGCATGCGCGGCGCACCATGCTGGAATCCGAATCGGTGCTGCAGGAGATCGCCGCGCTCAAGGGCGCGGCGCGCGACGAGATCCGCGTGGCGTCCGTCGCGGGCGTGGCGCGCACGTTCCTGCCGGCGGCCATGGCGCGCTTTCGCCAGGACTGGCCGGACATGCGTTTCGACCTGCACGTGGATACGCCCAGGGAAGTGCTGCGGCGCGTGGCCGAGGGCCAGGCCGAGCTGGGCATGGCCTTCAATATGGAGCGCGCCGGCGGCCTGAGCGTGCGCTACTCACGCCGCGCGCCGGTACATGCGGTGATGGCGGCCGACCATCCGCTGGCGGGCCGCGCCAGCGTGAGCCTGCAGGATCTGGGCGCCTACCCGATGGCGTTGACCGAACCCGGCACGACCACGCGGCGCCTGTTCGAACTGGGCTGCGAGCTGGAGTCGGTGCAGATAGAGCCCGCGCTGAGCTGCAACGATCCTTCGCCGCTGCACGGCTTCGTGTATGGCTCCGACGCCATCATGCTGGGCGCCTATATCTCGGTGACGCACAGCCTGGACCGCGATCAGCTGGTCGCGGTGCCGATCTCCAATGCCGAACTGCAATCGCGCAGCCTGCAGATCCAGGTGATGCAGGGGCGCTTGCTGCCGCCCAAGACCGAGGCGTTCATCGCGTTGCTGTGCCGCCAGCTGGATGAGCTGCTGGCGGACCGGCCGAAGGCCAGGGCGCAGTACGCCGCGAAATGAAAAAGACCCCCCACGCCGCGCGCACTACGTGCGCTTGCTGCCCCCTCGAGGGGGTGTTTTTCATCTTGGGGCGGCCCGGCGATGAAAAAGACCCCCCACGCCGCGCGCACTGCGTGCGCTTGCTGCCCCCCCGAGGGGGGCGCTTTTCATCTTGGGGCGGCCCGGCGATGAAAAATGCGCCCCGTGGGGCGCATTTGTCTGCCAGCGCGAATTACTTCGCGTCAGGCTTGACCGAGGTGGCCAGCGTGAACTGGTCGCGGCGGCCTTCGTAGCTGATGCCCTTGCGGAATGCCCAGATGCTGCTTTCGAAGTGCAGCGGGATCAGCGGCACGTTGTCCAGCGCGATCTTGGTGGACTGCTGCAGCAGCGCTTCGCGCTTGGGTGCGTCCACCGTCACGATGGCCTGCTTGTAGACCTTGTCGAAATCGGCGTTGGAGAAGCCGCCGTAGTTGCTGGTGCCCAGGCTGTTGGGCGAATCCAGCGAGGCCACCCACAGCTGGAACAGCGCCGAAGCCTCGCCCGTTTCCGCCGGCCAGCCGCCCATCGGGAAGCTGAATTCGCGCTTGGCGCGCTTGGGGAAATAGATCGAGGCGGTCATCGCGTCAACCGTGGTCTTGATGCCGATGCGCGACAGGTACTGGGCCACGGCCTGGGCGACCTGGCCGTCGTTGACGTAGCGGTCGTTGGTGGACGAGATGGTCAGTTCGAAGCCGTTCGGGTAGCCGGCCTCGGCCAGCAGCTTCTTGGCGCCTTCGGGGTCGTACTTGATTTCCTCGGCCTTGGGCAGGGCGCCGAACATGCCGTCGGGCATGAACTGGTAGGCGGGCGTGGCCATGCCGTCCATGATGCGGGCGGTGATGGTCTTGCGGTCGATGGCCATGGAGATAGCCTTGCGCACGCGCAGGTCCTGCAGCGGGTTCTTGCCGTCGGCGGCCTTCACGAAGGGGCTCTGGGCGCGGCCGACGTCGGGCTGGAAGAATATCAGGCGGGTCGAGGGCGTGGCCACGAAGCCGAACTTGGGGTTGTCCTTCAGGCGCTGCAGGTCGCGCGCGGCCGGGTTCTCGATCATGTCGAAGTCGCCCGACAAGAGGCCGGTCAGGCGCGGACCGGCGGCGGGCACCGGCACGAACTTCACTTCCTTCCAATAGGGCTTGGGACCCCAGTAGTTCTCGTTGCGGACCAGCTCGATGCCGGTGCCCTTGACGTAGGACTTCAGCGTGTAGGGGCCGGTGCCGATGGCGTCCTTGCCGTTGTTGAAGTCGGCCACGGTGGGCCAGGCGCCGGTCACGCCGCAGCCCTTCTTCGGGTCGAAGGTCAGCTTGCCGTGCTCGACGATGCCGTTCCAGATGATGGGCAGCGAGCGGGCCATTTCGGCGGGCATCAGCGGGAAGGGCGCGCCGGTCTTTATGATGACCGTGTGCGCGTCGGGCGTCTGCACGTCGGTGATCAGCTTGGTCGTGTCCATGTAGGACTGCGACACGTTGGTCTCGTTGTTCAGCGTGCGGCAGATGGTGAACAGCACGTCCTCGGACGTGAAGGGCTTGCCGTTCGAGAACTTGACGTCGTCGCGCAGCTTGAATTCCCAGGTCAGGTCGTCCAGGTTCTTCCACGAGGTGGCCAGGGCCGGCACCAGCTTCATGTCGGCGCTGCGGCCGACCAGCGAGCTGTAGACGTGCGCCGAGAACGCGTCGTTCTGGGTCATCTTGTGATAGTGGGGGTCCGCCGAGGTGGGTTCGGCCGACAGGCCGATCTTCAGCGTCTGGGCCTGGACGGCGGCCAGCGGAATGGCGGCGGCCGCGAGGGCTAACGTGGTACGCAACTTCATGGTGACAACTCCGGATGGAAAACGAACCGGATCGTGCTTGAGGGAGTGACCTAGCGGGCCTGCCGGGGCTTACGGAGGGTCTTTGGCGCCAGGCACGACGGCAAGGGGCCGATTATCGGTAGGGGCTTCGCGCGCTGTCAATGCGCGGGGACAGGCTGCGGCGCTAGGGAAAACGCCGAGATGGCAGGGAAAAACGGGAATGGACCGCGCGATCGCGCCGGTCTGGGCAGAGGAAATGCCGAGGAAATGAAAAACGCCGGGGCAGCCTCTCTTGAGGCTGCCCCGGCGCTCAGGCGTCCGGTGAGGGGCAGGGCACCCTGGGGCCGGAACGGGCGCTGCGCGGGCAGCGGGCGTTCCGGCCACCGCGTGCCGGCATCAACCGCGGGAGATCTGTCGCGGTTCAGGCCGACCCGGCGGTTCTTACCACTGGGAACCGGAGAAGCGCGAGCTGGCGGCGCGGGCGCGGTTCATCGATTCGTTGACTTCGTCGATGAAGGCGAACACGGCGGCGATGCCAGCGACCACAGCCTTGCTGGCCTTCTTCAGGCTCAGCAGCGGGTGGGCGTTGGGTTGGTTTTCGAGGGCGCCGCGGAGCAGGTCGCGCTCCAGCGCGTCGGTCAGGCGGGCAGTGTGGTTCAGGGTCAGTTCGCTCATGGTGTTCTCCAGTCCAGTCCGTTTCGTCTTGGGGTAAACCATTATAGGGATAACCCTAGGTCAAAAGCAACGGGCGCGACGGAGCCAACCCTGTGAATGTTGTAAAAATGTTTTTGTGCCAGGGACTTAGCCCGCCGATGGGGCTTTTCCCCGTGGCGGGGGCAACCCTTAGGGGAGCCTAGCCCCGGTTGCGCAAGGTACGGGCGGCGTCGGCCAGTTCGCCCGCCGTCAGGCCGATGGGGCCGATGCCGTTCATGACCAGGGCGTCCGCCGCCGCGCCGTGCAGCCAGACCGCGCCCGCGACGGCCTGCTCCAGCGGCAGGCCTTGGGCGATCAGCGATCCCAGCATGCCCGCCAATACGTCCCCGGTTCCGGCGGTCGCCAGGCCGGGATTGCCGCTGGTGTTGCGTCGCCAGCCGCCATCGGGGGCGCAGACGATGGTGCCGGCCCCCTTGAGCACGATCCAGGCGTCGTAGCGGCCAGCCAGCTGCTGGGCGGCGGTGGGCCGGTCGGCCTGTACCTGGGCGGTCGTTCGGCCGAGCAGCCGGGCCGCTTCGGCCGGATGCGGCGTCAGCACGACCGGGCCATCGCCCCAATGCGGCTCGACCTGGCCGCGCGCCAGCAGGTTCAGGCCATCGGCGTCCAGCACCAGCGGGGCCTGGCCGCGCCGGGCAAACAGGCGCGCCAGCAGATCGGCGGCCAGCGGCGAGTCGCCGATGCCGCAGCCCGCCACCCAGGTCGTCACGTTCCAGTTGCCGTCCAGCAGCGAGCGGGCGTCGCGCAGCATCAGTTCGGGTTGCAACGGGTCGCAGGGCAGGGGCGAAGCACTCTCGGCGAAGCCGACCAGCACCTTGCCGGCGCCGGTCTTGAGCGCAGCCCGCGCCGCCAGCAGCGCGGCGCCTGTCATGCCCGGGCCGCCGCCGACCACGCCGACGGTGCCGAAGCTGCCTTTGTGGCTGTCCTGCTCGCGCGGCGCGAACAGGGCGGGCAGGTCATCGCGGCGGACGGGGGCGCCGGCGGGCGGGACGGGCGTGTTCATGGGCTGGGCTTCCAGGGCGGGCGGGAGCGGGACGGCTCGCGCCATCCACTATAGTGCCCCAAAACGCGCCGGCGTCCCGCCGGCGTCACCGGAGAAGACAATGACCGACATCACGCTGGAACATTACGCCGCCTACGAGTCCCTGAAGCTGCGCCGGCATCCCGGGGGCGTACTGGAGCTGATCATGGGCGCCAAGGACGGCCTGCCCGGCAAGCTGTCCACCGCTGACGACCGCATGCACCGCGAGCTGGCCGACATCTGGCGCGATATCGATACCGATCCGGATACGCGCGTGGTGGTGATTCGCGGCGAGGGCAAGGGCTTTTCCGGCGGCGGCGACCTGGGGCTGGTGCAGCAGATGGCCGACGATTTCGACGTGCGCGCCCGCGTCTGGCGCGAGGCCCGCGACCTGGTCTACAACATCATCAACTGCAACAAGCCCATCGTTTCCGCCATGCACGGCGCGGCGGTGGGCGCCGGCCTGGTGGCCGGGCTGCTTGCCGACATCTCCATCGCCGCGCGCAACGCACGCATCATCGACGGCCATACCCGCTTGGGCGTGGCGGCCGGCGACCACGCGGCCATTGTCTGGCCGCTGCTGTGCGGCATGGCCAAGGCCAAGTACTACCTGATGCTGTGCGAGACCGTGTCCGGCGAGGAAGCCGAGCGCATCGGCCTGGTGTCGCTGTGCGTGGACGAGGCCGAGCTGATCGCCAAGGCTTTCGAAGTGGCCAACAAGCTGGCCGCCGGCTCGCAGACCGCGATCCGCTGGACCAAGTATTCGCTGAACAACTGGCTGCGCATGGCCGGCCCCAGCTTCGATACCTCGCTGGCACTGGAGTTCATGGGCTTTGCCGGCCCGGACGTGCGCGAAGGAATCCAGTCGCTGCGCGAGCGCCGCGCGCCGAACTTCCTGCCTGACTCGCCGTTTTGAGCCCGGCGTTGGCGCCGTCCACCTACTTCTTGAAGAACCGTGCGAACGCCGCCTGGGCCTCCTCGGTGGCGAGCCGCGCGCGGAACTGCTCGGCTTCATAGTCCAGCGTGGCCTGGATGGCCTCGTGGTCCGGGCGCCTGAGCATGGCCTTGGTCAGCCGCAGCGCGGCCGGCGGCTGGGCCGCCAGATCGGCCGCCGTGGCCCGGGCCGCCACCAGCGCCTGGCCGGCGGGCGTGACCGTGGTGGCCAGCCCGGCTTCCAGCGCCTGGCGGGCGCCGAAGGCCTTGCCCTGCAGCAGCCATTCGGCGGCGCGGCGGGCGCCGGCCAGCCTGGGCAGCAGCAGGCTGGACGCGCCTTCCGGGCACAGGCCCAGCGCCACGAAGGGCAGGCGCAGCGTGGCGCCTTCGCCGATGTGCACGAAATCGCAGTGCTGCAACAGCGTGACGCCGATGCCGACGGCATAGCCCTCGACGGCCGCGATGACCGGGACATCGGTCGTCGTCAGCGCGCGCAGGAAGCTCATCGCGGCGCTGTCGCCCGCGCCGCGCTCGGCCTGGAAATCGCGCAGGTCGTTGCCGGCGGTGAAGTGCTCGCCGGCGCCGGTCAGGATGACCGCCGACACGGACGCGTCGGCCGACGCCCGCGCCAGCTGTTCTGTCAGCGCCGCGTAGGTGGCGTTGTCGAGCGCGTTGCGGCGCTCGGGCCTGTTGATGGTCAGGGTGAGGACCGCGCCGTCGCGGTCGATGTTCAGGCCTGCGCTCATGGCGGCGTTCTCCGGGTCGGGGGCGTTGCGTGGCGCCGTGCTTACGCGAAGTCCGCGCCGGCCAGGCGGGCGCGGGCCTGGGCATACTCCGCCCGCAATCTGGCGACGATCTCGCGGGTGGGCAGCACGCTGTCGATGCCGCCCACGCCCTGGCCCGCGCCCCAGATGTCCTTCCAGGGCTTGGCGCGGCCGCTGCCGAAGTTGGACGCGCCGCTGTCGGGCGCCGGCAGGTTGGCCGGATCCAGGCCGGCGGCGACGACGCTGGCTTTCAGATAGTTGCCGGGGATGCCGGTGAAGAACGGCGTGTACAGCACGTCCGAGGCGCTGGCATCGACGATGGCGGATTTGTAGCCCTCACTGGCGTTGGCTTCCTCGCTGGCGATGAAGCGCGTGCCCATGTAGGCGAAGTCCGCGCCCATGGCCTGCGCCGCCAGCACGTGTTCGCCGGTGGTGATGGCGCCGGACAGGATCAGCGGGCCATCATAGAAGCGGCGCACCTCGGACAGCAGCGCGAAGGGGCTGAGCGTGCCGGCGTGGCCGCCCGCGCCCGCGCAGACCAGGATCAGGCCGTCCACGCCGGCTTCCAGCGCCTTTTCGGCGTGACGCAGCGTGGTGACGTCATGGAAGACCTTGCCGCCCCAGTCGTGGATGCCCTTCACCAGGTCGCCCGGTGCGCGCAGGCTGGTGATGATCAGTGGCACGCGGTGGCTGGCGCAGACGGCCAGGTCCTGTTCCAGGCGGTCGTTGGACTGGTGGATGATCTGATTGACCGCGTAGGGCGCGACCTTGGCGCCCGGATGGGCCTCGCGGTACGAGGCCAGCCCGGCCTGGATTTCGTCCAGCCAGTCGTTCAGAAGGCTTTGGGGGCGGGCGTTCAGAGCCGGAAAGGAGCCGACCACGCCGCTGGTGCATTGCGCCAGCACCAGTTTGGGATTGGACACGATGAACATCGGGGCGCTGATGACCGGCAGGGACATCTGGCCATACAAATCAGTCACGAGAGGATGGGGCATGGTGTCTACGCGTGCGTTCATGGGTCAGGATGGGGAGCGCGCGGGGCCGTGGAACAAACCGCTTGAGCCCTGCCGCAGGCTGTGCCTATAATTACCTACCGACCGTCCGGTAATTAATTAATCCTTATTTAACGGCATGCGCCGAGCCGCTGTCAATCGAGGTTCGCTCGCGTCCTGATGGGCGGGCGCCGCCCGCGATTTCAGCGCGGATCGCAAGCGCGATCCCGGCCGTAGTTCCAGCCGCAACTTCTGTCCAATCGCAGTCCCAACAGGCCCTGTCATGGCGCATACCGCTCCCCCCGCCCAGAAGCGCGCCCGCGCGGGCCGGCCGCCCACGCTGGCGGCGCCACGCGAACGCATCCTGGAAGAAGCCGCCAAGCTGTTCGCGCATAGCGGCTACGACGGCAGTTCGGTGGCCGACCTTGCGGCGGCGCTGGGCGTGTCCAAGGCCGCCATCTATCACTACTTCACCACCAAGCAGGACATCTACGACGCCATCATCCTGGCGGTGCTGGAAGGCCTGACGCGGCATGTCGGCCAGGCGTTGGACCAGGCGGCGAGCCCGGCCGAGCGGCTGCGCGCCTTCATGCTGGGCCATGCACGCTATTTCGAACGGCACCACGCCGAATTCGTCACCATGCTGATCGGCTATTCCGGCATGGCGCTGCCCGAGCGCGAGGACGCCGCGCGCCTGCGCGACGGCTACGAGAAGCGCCTGCGCGCAGTGATCGCGCAAGGCGTGGCCGAGGGCGTGTTCCGGCCGCTGGACGTGGCGGCCACCGGCCGCGCGGTGCTGTCCATGCTGAACTGGATGGTGCGCTGGTACAAACCCGGCATGGGCGATGACGCCGAAACCATCGCCGCCGGCTATTACGAATTACTGGTCGGCGGCATGCGCGCCTGAGCGCCGTCGCCCACCCGGACCCCTGGAAGAGACCCTGATCATGGCCCTGGACACCGAAACCCTGACCCTGTTGCTGGACGCCGTGCGCCGTTTCGTGCACGAACGCCTGATCCCCGCCGAGGACGAACTGGCCGCCAGCGGCCAGGTGCCGCCGGACATCGTGCGTGAAATGCGCGAGCTGGGCCTGTTCGGCCTGTCGATCGCGCCCGAGCATGGCGGCTTGGGCCTGAACATGGAAGAAGAGGTGCGGGTCGTGTTCGAGCTGGGCCAGACCTCGCCCGCCTTCCGCTCGCTGGCCGGCACCAACATCGGCATCGGCTCGCAGGCCATCGTGCTGGCCGGCACCGACGAGCAGCGCGCGCGCTACCTGCCCAGGCTGGCCAGCGGCGAGCTGATCGGCTCCTTCGCGCTGACCGAGCCGGACGCCGGCTCCGACGCCATGGCGCTGCGCGTCTCGGCCGAGCGCGACGGCGACCACTACGTGCTCAACGGCACCAAGCGCTACATCACCAACGCGCCCATCGCCGGCCTGTTCTCGGTCATGGCGCGCACCGCGCCCGAGCGCCGCGCCGCCTCGATCTCCTGCTTCCTGGTCGAGGCGGGCACGCCCGGCCTGTCCATCGGCCGGCCCGACAAGAAAATGGGTCAGTCCGGCGCGCTGACCAGCGACGTGGTGTTCGACAACTGCCGCGTGCCCGCCAGCGCGCTGCTGGGCGGCGAGGAAGGCAACGGTTTCCGCACCTCCATGCGGGTGCTGGACAAGGGCCGGCTGCACATCTCCGCGCTGTGCGTGGGCATTGCCGACCGTCTGTTGCGTGACGCGGTGAAGTACGCCATCGACCGCAAGCAGTTCGGCCAGCCCATCGCGGAATTCCAGCTGATCCAGGCCATGATCGCCGACAGCCAGGCCGAGCTGTACGCGGCGCGCTGCATGGTGCTGGACGCGGCGCGCATGCGCGACCGCGGCGAGAACACCACCATGCAGGCGGCCTGCTGCAAGCTCTATGCCACCGAGATGGTGGGCCGCGTGGCCGACCGCGCGGTGCAGATCCACGGCGGCGCCGGCTATATGTCCGAGTACGCGGTCGAGCGCTTTTACCGCGACGTGCGCCTGTTCCGCATCTTCGAGGGCACCTCGCAGATCCAGCAGCTGGTGATCGCGCGCGAGACCATCAAGGCCCATTCCTGAACTTGCGGCGATCCTGGCGCGGGGCGGCGGGCGGATGCGCCGGTGGTCCGGCCAGCGTCCGTCGCGTCGACAGGTCCCGGCCGCCGCGTCCCGTCGATGCCGGCTAAAGGCTAATATCCTGCTAGCCCGACGACGAATCGCAAGGCCCGCAAGGCGGTGCGGCGCGAGCGCCGGCCAGCCGCCGGCATGACGGAATCCCCGCCCGGCCCGCAGTGCAGCGCGGACCGGACGTTTTCATTTTTGAATGAGCGTAGAGATCAGATGTCGCAACGTCCCGCCCCTCTCACCGGCATCCGCGTGCTGGACCTGACCCGCGTGCTGGCCGGCCCCTGGTGCACCCAGAACCTGGCCGACCTCGGCGCCGAAGTCATCAAGATCGAACGCCCGGGATCGGGCGACGATACCCGCGCCTGGGGGCCTCCGTACCTGAAGGACGCGGCCGGCAATGACACCAGCGAGGCGGCTTACTACCTGTCGGCCAACCGCAACAAGCTGTCGGTGGCGCTGGACATCGCCTCGCCGCGCGGCGCCGAGCTGGTGCGCGAGCTGGCGCTGCAAAGCGACATCCTGGTCGAGAACTTCAAGGTCGGCGGCCTGGCCAAGTACGGGCTGGACTACGACAGCCTGAAGGAACTGAATCCGCGCCTGATCTACTGCTCCATCACCGGCTTCGGCCAGACCGGCCCCTATGCCAGCCGCCCCGGCTATGACTTCATGATCCAGGGCATGGGCGGCTTGATGAGCATCACCGGCGAACGCGACGACCTGCCCGGCGGCGGTCCGCAGAAGGCGGGCGTGGCGGTGGCCGACCTGATGACCGGCATGTATTCCACCGTCGGCATCCTGGCGGCGCTGCACGAGCGCAGCAGGAGCGGCCTGGGCCAGCACGTGGACATGGCGCTGCTGGACTGCCAGGTGGCCATGCTGGCCAACCAGAACCTGAACTACATGACCTCCGGCAAGGCGCCGCGCCGCGCCGGCAACGCGCACCAGAACCTGGTGCCCTATCAGGTCTTCGCCGCCAGCGATGGCCACCTGATCGTGGCCGTGGGCAACGACAGCCAGTTCCGCAATTACTGTGGCGTCATCGGCCTGCCCGAGCTGTCCGCCGATCCGCGCTTCTCGACCAATCCGCAGCGCGTGAAGAACCGCGAGGAACTGGTGCCGCTGCTGGCCGAGCGCATGGCCACGGGCGCGCGCGACCACTGGCTGGCCGCGCTGGAAGGCGTGGGCGTGCCGGCCGGTCCGATCAACACGCTGGACCAGGTCTACGAAGATCCGCAGGTGCTGGCGCGCGGCATGAAGCGCGAGCTGCCGCATCCGGCCGCCGGCAAGGTGCCCATGGCCGCCAGCCCGCTGAAGCTGTCCGGCAGTCCTGTCGAGTATCGCCGCGCCCCGCCCATGCTCGGCGAGCACACGGCGCAGGTGCTGTCCGAGAAGCTGGGCCTGTCGGCCGATGAAATCCAGGCGCTGGCGCAGGGCCAGGCCTGACATTCCCGCGCGGCCGCGTCGCGGGCATCGTGCCTGCCCGGCGCGGCGCGCGGCGGTCATGGTCCCCGCCGCAAGCCATCCACATATCCAATCACCCAGATCGTCCATATAGAGGCAGGAGAGCGTTCATGAAGGAGATTCAAACCATCGGCGTCGTGGGCGCCGGGGCCATGGGGCGCGGCATCGCGCAGATCGCGGCGCAGGCCGGGTTGCGCGTGCGCCTGTACGACACCAGCGCGGAAGCTGTTGCGTCGGCGCGCGAAGCGCTGCGCCAGACCTGGGACAAGCTGGCGCAGAAGGGCAAGCTCGGCGCCGCCGACGCCCAGGCCGCGCTCGAGCGCGTGGTCGCGGCCGGCGCGCTGTCCGACATGGCGGACTGCCAGTTGGTGGTCGAGGCCATCGTCGAGCGCCTGGACGTCAAGCGCGACCTGTTCGCGGCGCTGGAAGGCGTGGTGGCCGAGGACTGCATCCTGGCTTCGAACACGTCCTCGCTGTCCATCACCGCCATCGCTGCGGCCTGCAAGCGCCCGCAGCGCGTGGCCGGTTATCACTTCTTCAACCCGGTGGCGCTGATGAAGGTGGTGGAAGTGATCGACGGCCTGCGCAGCGCGCCGGAAGTCGGCGACGCGCTGGCCGAGCTGGCCCGACGCATGGGCCACACGCCGGTGCGCGCCAAGGACATGCCCGGCTTCATCGTCAACCATGCCGGTCGCGGCATGAATACCGAAGGCCTGCGCGTGGCGCAGGAGGCCGTGGCCAGCTTCGCCCAGGTCGACGCCATCATGCGCGAGCAGGCCGGTTTCCGCATGGGCCCGTTCGAGCTGCTGGACCTGACCGCGCTGGACGTGTCGCATCCGGTGATGGAATCCATCTACCGCCAGTTCTACGACGAGACGCGCTTCCGTCCCTCGCCCATCACCGCCGTGCGCCTGGCCGGCGGCCTGATCGGCCGCAAGGCCGGCGAAGGCTTCTACACCTATGTCGACGGCCAGAAGCAGGTGCCGGCCGAAACGCCCGCGCCGGCCCTGCCGCAGAACCTGAAGATCTGGGTCAGCCCCAAGCATCCCGAAGGCTATGCGCGCGCCACCGCGCTGCTGGAAAAGCTGGGCGCACCGCTGATCTCCGGCTCCACGCCGGCGGCCGACGCGCTCATCATCGTCACGCCTTACGGCGAGGACGTGTCCACCGCCGTCTCGGCGCAGGGCCTGGATCCGGCCCGCAGCGTGGGCCTGGACACGCTGTATGCGCTGGACGGCGCCAAGCGCCGCAGCCTGATGCTGTCGCCGGCCACGCAACCGCAGTGGCGCGACGCGGCCCATGCCGCGCTGGCCGCCGACGGCGTGCCGGTCACCGTGATCCAGGATTCGCCGGGCTTCGTCGCGCAGCGCATCGTGGCCACCATCGTCAACATCGCCTGCGACATCGCGCAGCAGCAGATCGCCACGCCGGAGGACATCGACCGCGCCGTGACGCTGGGCCTGGGCTATCCGACGGGTCCGCTGGCGCTGGGCGACGCGCTGGGCGCGACGCGCATCCTGGAAGTGCTCAAGAACATCGAGCGCGTCACCGGCGACCAGCGCTATCGTCCCAGCCTGTGGCTGCAACGCCGCGTGCAACTGGGCATGTCGCTGCTGGAGCCGGCGGCGGCCTGATGGGCAGCGCATCGGCCCGCGCGCGCAAGCACGGGTCGATGCAACGAGGCGCCTGCACCGCGCCCGCGCGGGAAAGGACGTCGGCATTGTCGCGATTGACGCCGATGGCTTCCGGCGCCTGCCCACGAAAAAGCCCCTTGGTATTCCAAGGGGCTTTTTGTCGTGCCGAGGGGGCGGATCAGAGGATCACTTGGCCGCGTCCACCATGTATTGCACGGCCGCGCGGATATCTTCTTCGGTGGCGGTGGCCGCGCCGCCCTTGGGCGGCATGGGCGGCTTGCCCTGCATGGCGATCTTCACCATCGCGTCCATGCCGGTCTTGATGTAGGGCTCCCAGGCGGCCTTGTCGCCGAACTTGGGCGCGTTGGCCACGCCGGTGGCGTGACAGGCGAAGCAGACGCTCTTATAGAGCTTTTCGCCGGCCGGGTTGACGGCGGCCTGTTGCGGCGCGGGCGCAGCAGCGGCGGGGGCGGGCGCTGCGGCTGCGGGAGCCGCGACGGCCGGGGCGGCAGCGGCAGGAGCCGGCGCGGCGGGGGCCGGAGCAGCAGCGGCCGGAGCAGCGGCTTCTTCCTTCTTCGCGCCTTCCTCGGCCGGCGCGGCCGGTTCGGGCAGCGAGGCGCCGGACTTGTTGGCCATGTAGACCACGGCGCGCGCCACTTCGTAGTCGCTCAGCGTGGGATTGCCGCCCTTGGCGGGCATGCCGCCCTTGCCATGCAGCGCGACGTTCAGCAGGGACTCGTAGCCGGCCTTGATGAAAGGCGCCCAGGCGGCGTTGTCGCCGATCTTGGGAGCGCCCGCCACGCCGGCGGTATGACAGGCCGTACAGACGGCGGCGAAGACCTGTTCTCCGGTCTTGAAGACCTTGGGCGCGTTGGCGTCGACCAGCTCGAAGCCGGCGACAGGGGCAATGCGCTTGGTGACGGCTTCAGGCGTCAGGGTGTCCGAGCCGGCGCCGACCTTGGTGCCGGAGACGACCATGTTCACCAGTAGGATGATGATCCCGATCGGCACCACGAACGCCAGTATGGCCGTGACGATCAGTTGCTTGGGGGTCTTGATGGGGGAGGAATGCTCTTCTATGTGTTCCTGCTGGTTGCTCATGACCAAATCCTGCAAACGGGTACCGGGGCGCCTGGTGGCGGCAACAGAGAAAGATCAGTACTGCACATTCGGGCGGCGAACAGCGGATCGCCCAGCAAGCAAACGCTGGATTATATAACGGTGTCATGGACGCCCGTCCAATGGATCGGGCCGGGTTTTCGAGCAGTTTGCGCGGGGATTTGATCTATTTCATGCACGCTGCTCAAACTTGGGTACAATACCGCCTCCCTTGCGCTGCGCCCGTAGTTCAATGGATAGAATGAGAGTTTCCGAAGCTCTTGATACAGGTTCGATTCCTGTCGGGCGCGCCACCATTTCATTTCCAATGCCAGGCGTGATGCGCAATTTGTGATGCGCAATTCGTGACGCGCAATTGCCGCCTCGCCTGCGCCCCGGTCAAATTCCCCCGCTGAGTTTCCCTGCCGTCCAGCCCCAGCCCATTTGCGGCGCGGCTGATGCGCGCGTGCGTCGAACAAGCCGCCAGGCGATTCGGACTTTGGTCTGTTGGCATGCCATGACGCCGGTTCGCGTTGGTCCGTGCTGACGGACGCGTATCGGATCCGTTCATGCAAGAAGTTCGACGCATCGTCCTGGCGGTCGTCATACGGCAACCGCTGCCCAGGCGAACCCGGCGACTGACCTTGCCGCCTGCGTCGCGGGCATCAATATCGCAAACCCATCAGTTCCAAATACAAGTTCAAATCATTTTTGAGCTTCGTACAAACACTAACGAAATTGTCATTCGTTGCATGACGTTTAAGAATCATCCGGTGTTGCTCGTAGGTTGTGGCAAAGAAGATGAGGGCTTCCTTCACTACGCCGCTGCTCGCAGGGCGCCGGACAGTACCCTTTTCCACTTCGTGATTGGCTTGTGGTACGCGCCGGCGCCCTGCGCTCGCGGCCCGATCCCTAGCCATGCGACGTCATCTTCATCCCATCATGCGGGCCGTGCTTGCCGCAGCGCTGCCGGTCCTGCCTCATGCTTCCTGGGCGATTGACTACGACCATATCCTCGTCAACGATCCCTCGGGCTCCAGCGAAATCTTCCTGCGTCCCGGCGATACCGTCACCAACGCGGACCAGCTCACGGGTCTGGGTGCCGCGGTGGATGTTTCCGTTGCGGGCAATAGCGTTCATGCCGAGGGCGTCACCATCAGCACGTCCCGGCCCAACGACGGCAACCTCCTGGCCAACCCTGTGGGCGTGCGCGCCACCGGCGGCGGGACCGTCACGCTGCTGGATAGCACCGTCACCACGGAAGGCGACCGAAGCCGGGGCGGCCATGCGCTGCACGCCGAGGACGCCGGCAGCGCCATCACCGCCACCGACTCCCGCCTGGTCACCCACGGCATCAATGCCGACGGCGTGCAGGTGGAACGGGGCGCCCTCGTCACACTGAAGAATGTCGAAGTCACCACGCACGGCGATTTCGCCAACGGGATCCGGGTGAACGGCGTCGGCTCGACGCTCAAGGCCGACGGCGTGACGATCACCAATGCGTCGGAACAGGGGCGAACAGGCGTGGTCGGCAGCCAGGGGGCGCAGATCGACCTGAAGGATGCTGGTATTTTCACGCCGGGCGTCGGCGTGTACCTGTCCAGTTCACAGGCGGCGCTGAAGGACGTGACGATCCGAGGCGGCATCGGCATGCAGTTGAACAGTGTCAGCCTGCTGGATGCGCAGGCGCTGGAAGTGCATGCCGAGCGGAACGCGATCGAGATCGGAGAAGCTTCCGGCGCGGTGCTGTCAGGGGCGACCCTGACATCCGAAAGTGGCTATGGCATACGCGGCGGTAGCGGGGACAGCTATGCCAGGCTGAGCGATGTGTCCATAACGGCCCTGGGCAGCCAGGGTCAGGGCATTGTGTTCTCCCATCGCCTGGCCCGCGAACTGGAGGCGGAAAGACTGACCGTCGAATCCACGGGCATCGGCATCGACATGGCGGGCGGCGACACCCGCTTGAGCGACAGCCTGATCGACACCTACGGCACGGGCGCCTACGGGCTGATTTCCCGGGGCATGGGCGCCGAGGTCACGCTGCGGGATACTCGCCTGACCACCCGAGGCGATGGCGCGATCGGCCTGGTCGCGGGTAACGGAAACATCGGCCAGACGCCCGGACGATCCAGTCATTTTTCCCTGAACGGCGTGCGCATCAGTGCCATGGGCGCCGATGCGCACGGAATCTGGAGCTACACGACCCGCGCCGACGCGGATAATACGCTCGCGTTGGGGCCCGGCACGGTCATTGATACGCAGGACGGCATCGGCCTGCAGGTGAGCGGCGGCGATCACCGTGTGATGCTGGAAGATGCCGACATCATGGCGCGCCAGGGCGGCAAGGCCGAGGACGGCGTGCTGCTGCACATACGCCCGGCCAAGGTCACCAGCGGCGGCGTCGTCACGATGGTGGAAACCGGGCAGGTCGATCTGAGCGCCAGCGCTTCCGCGCTGAACGGCCACGTCATCGCCGCCAGCGGCACGCTGGACATGCGCCTGAGCAATGGCAGCACGCTGTCCGGCGCCATCAGGGAGAGTGGAACGGGACGCGTCAACAGCCTGGCGCTGGACGGCACGAGCACGTGGAACGCGCGCGGCGATTCCACGCTGGGCACCTTGAGCAATGCCGGCACCGTGGCCTTTTCCCCGCCGGGGGCTGACGGCTTCAAGACCTTGACCGTCGAGAACTACGAGGGGGACGGCACGCTGGTGCTCAACAGCCAGCTGGGCGACGACAGCTCGCCCACCGACAGGCTGGTCATCGACGGCGGAAGCGCCAGCGGCGACACCGGCCTGCGCGTGATCAACGCCGGCGGCGAGGGCGCCTACACGACCCGCGGCATTCGCCTGGTCCAGACCATCAACGGCGCCACCACGGCAGCCGACGCCTTCCACCTGGACGCCGGCTCCACCGGCTACCGCGCCAGTGGGGACACGCTGGCCTTGAATGGCTACGACTACAGCCTGGTGCGAGGCGGCAACGACGGCGTGGCGGACGACTGGTATCTGACGTCCTCGGACGCGCCGCCGCCCGGTCCCATCGACCCCTCCGATCCGGTGGACCCCACCGATCCTGCCGATCCGACAGACCCCGGCGTTACCCTGCCTCCGACAGAAGGCGCGGGCGACAGGAACGTCTCGCCGGAAAGCGGTGCCTGGGCCGGCAACCGGCGCGCCGCCTTGCGCCTGTTCTCGCACAGCCTGCGCGACCGCGACGCCCGTGCCGCCGACGCCGATGCGGGCAGCGCCGGGCGCGCGCTGTGGACCCGCATCCATGGAGGCCACGACAGCGGCCTGCGCATGGCCGAGGGTCGCGTCGATATCGAGACCGACAGCGCCATGGCGCAACTGGGCGTGGACTTGCTGCGCGCCCCGCTCGGCGCTGATGCAGCGCTGCGCATCGGCCTGATGGCCGGCTATGGCGATGCGCGCACGCGCTCGACTTCCACGCTGCGCCTGCCCGGCGCGCAGGCAAGGACACGAGTGCGCGCCACCGGCTCGATTTCCGGCTATGCCGCCGGCCTGTACGCCACCGTGTATGCCAATGACGTCACGCGCCTGGGCGCCTATGCCGATGCCTGGTTGCAATACGGGCGCTACGACAACCGCGTCAGCAGTGAACTGGGCACCGCGCGCTATGGCTCCAGCGTCTGGACCGCCTCGCTGGAAACCGGCTATGCCTTCAAGCCTTTCGCGGCCGGTTCGGCGCTGGCCGATATCGTGGTGGAACCCAAGGCGCAGCTCATCCACAGCCGCGACAAGGCCGAAGATGCCACGCTGCAAGGCATGCGCATGCGCAACGGTTCGCGCAGCGATACCGTGATGCGCGCCGGCGTGCGCATCTATCCCAAGCCCGCGCCGGACGCCGCGCCCGCCAGGATCCAGCCGTTCCTGGAAGCGAACTGGATCCGCAATGCCGGCTCGCCGTCGGTGCGCATGGGGTCGAACACGCTGGACGTCGCCCAGGCGCGCAACGCGCTGGAACTCAAGCTCGGCGCCCAGGCGAGCATTGCGCGCAATGTGCAGGTGTCGGCCCAGCTCGTGGGCACGGCAGGCGGCAAGGAGCGCGGCTATGGCGGCATGCTCAACCTGAGTTATCGCTGGTAGCGGTGACGGAGCCCGTCCGCATGGCGGGCTCCTGCAGGGATTGGATGGTATCCGCGGCATGTCGCGCGGCGGCATGCAGGGTCTTTTGGAAAATGCCGTCGCGCAGTTCGAACATTGAACGGATCCAGATACCGGCAATATTGCGAGTAATCGAATGCGCGCCATGACGCGAAATCGCGCCGCCACGCGCGCCCTGGCGTCTTTTCCTCCCGTTTGCCAGAAAAAAACAACAGAAGCATGAAAAGCCGCCAGCGCGCGCATCGCGCCGGTGCTTCCGTGATCAATCCGCTGGTAGCATTGGCTCACTGCGGGGCCGGCAAGATCGAAGCTGGGCCGCAGGCTTGCAGGAATAGCGATGCTGATCGGTGAATACAGTCCCCTCCTGGTTTTTCTTTCTTTAATTGTTGCGATTGTTGCGTCGTATACGGCGCTGGACATGGCGGGGAGGATCAGCAATGTCCGTGGGCGGGCCGCGAAATACTGGCTCGCCGGCGGGGCATCGGCGATGGGCCTGGGCATCTGGTCCATGCACTTTGTCGGCATGCTGGCCTTCAGCCTGCCGATCCCGCTGGGCTACGACCCGTGGATCACGCTGCTGTCGCTGCTGATCGCCATCGCGTTTTCCGCCTATTCGCTGCACCTGGTCTGCCAGGAGCGCCTGCCCTGGCAGAAGCTGGCGGTGGGCGCGCTGCTGATGGGCGCCGGCGTGGCCGGCATGCACTACACCGGCATGATCGCCATGCGCATGGCGCCGGGCATCGCCTACGACCCGGCCCTGTTCGCGCTTTCCATCCTCATCGCGGTGCTGGCATCGGGCGCGGCGCTGTGGATCGCGTTCAATCTCCGGCACAACACCACGCGCGTGCGGCGCATGCGCCTGCTGGGCGCCGTGGTCATGGGCATCGCCATCGTCGGCATGCACTACACGGGCATGGCGGCCGCCAATTTCCCGCTGGGCAGCATCTGCGGCGCCTTCGCCGGCGGTCTCAGCCCGGAATGGCTGGCGCTGTTCATCGTCACGGTCACCATGTCGGTGATGGGCACGGCGCTGCTGGTGTCGCTGCAGGACCTGCGGCTGGAGACCACGACCTCGACGTTGTCCAGTTCCCTGGTCAAGGCGAACGAGGAACTGACCTATCTGGCGCTGCACGACAACCTGACCAAGCTGGCCAACCGCCTGCTGCTGGATGACCGCCTCAAGCAGGCGCTGCGCACGGCGCGGCGCGACAAGGACCTGACTTTCGCGCTGATGTTCCTGGACCTGGACGGCTTCAAGGCCATCAACGACGTCTACGGCCATCACGTGGGCGATCTGCTGCTGATCGAAGTGGCGCAGCGCATACGCGGCGCCCTGCGCGAGGAAGACACCGTCGCCCGCATGGGCGGCGACGAGTTCGTGATCCTGGCGCTCAACATGGATCCGGCCAGCGCGGGCCGCCTGGCGGAAGACCTGATCGAGGCGATCCGCGAGCCGTTCCGCATCGATATCCATCAGCTCGCCATCTCGCTGAGCATTGGCATCGCCATCTATCCCAACGACGGCATCGACCAGGACGACCTGCTGACCAACGCCGACGCGGCGATGTACCACGCCAAGGGCATGGGCCGGGATACGTACTGCTTCTTCCAGTCGTCGATGAACGCCAATGTGCATCGCCAGCTGCAGCTGGTGCAGGACATGCGCCGCGCGCTGGAAAACAGCGAATTGCGACTGCACTACCAGCCCAAGTTCATGGCGCCCGACGGCCCCATCATCGGCGTCGAGGCGCTGGTGCGCTGGCAGCATCCCACGCTGGGCCTGTTGATGCCGGACGAGTTCATCCCCATCGTGGAGAAGACCGGACTGGTGATTCCGCTGGGCAAGTGGGTGCTGAACGAAGCCTGCCGGCAACTGGCGGCCTGGCACCGGGAACACGGTATTCGCTGGAGCGTGGCGGTCAACCTGTCGGCGGTGCAGTTCGGCCATCCGGACCTGGTGGGGACCGTGTCCGACGTGCTGCGGCGTCATGGCCTGGACGCCAGCTATCTGACGCTGGAGGTCACAGAATCCACCGCCATGAAGAACGCGGACGCGAGCCTGGCCATCCTGCAGCAGCTGCACGAGATGGGCGTGCGCATTTCCATCGATGACTTCGGCACCGGCTATTCCAGCCTGCTGTACCTGAAGCGCCTGCCGGCCACGGAATTGAAGATCGATCGCGGCTTCGTGCGAGACCTGGAGCAGGACACCGAGGACGCCGCCATCGTGTCGGCCATCATCGCGCTCGGCAACGCCTTGAAGGTGCAGGTCGTGGCCGAAGGCGTGGAAACGCCCGAACAGCGCGAGTTCCTGACCGAATTGGGCTGCCATTCGCTGCAGGGCTTTTTGCTGGGCAAGCCGATGAACGTGGAGTCTGTCGAATCGCTGATGACGCAGGACAGGCTGACCATCGATGCGGGCAAGGCTGGCTGAAGGCCGCCGGCAGCGGCCGATTCCGGTCACTGCATGCCGACGCCGATCCCCGGCGCTCAGTCCAGTGTCGCGCCCGTGAACTTGACGATCTCGGCGTAGCGCGTGATGTCCTGCCGCACGAAGGCGTCCAGTTCCTGCGGGCTGCTGCTGACCGCGGTGGCGGCCTCGGCGTCGAGCAGGCGACGGAAATCCGGCGACGCCACGGCATGGCGCGCCGCGTCGTTGAGCGCCGCCACAACGTCGGCCGGCATGCCTGCCGGGCCGAACAGCGCGAACCAGGCATTCGATTCAAAGCCCTTGATCGTGTCGCCGATGGGCGGCACGCCGGGAAACTGCGGCAGCGGCTGCGGGCTGGTCAGGCCCAGCGCCTTGAGCGCGCCGGACTTGATATGCGGCTGCGCGTTGAGCGAACTGGCGACCATCATGTCGACCTGGCCACCGAGCAGGTCGGTGATCGCCGGCGCCGTGCCCTTGTAGGGCACATTCAGGATATCCAGCCCGGCCATCATCTTCATACGCTCGCCGGCCATGTGCAGCGACGAGCCCAGCGCGCCGACCGCCATCGTGTACTTGCCAGGATGCGCCCGGACCTGTTCGACGAAGGTGGCCATGTCCTGAGCGGGGAAGTCCTTGCGCGTCACCAGCAGGCTGGGCACCCGGGCCAGCATGCTGATGGGTGTGAAGTCGCGGACCGGGTCGAAGGGCAGCTTGCGGTACAGCGAGGCGTTGATCGAAAAGCTCGTGAAGGTGACCAGCAGCGTGTTGCCGTCGGGCGCGCTCTTGGCGACGTAGTCGGCGGCGATGTTGCCGCCGGCGCCGGGACGGTTCTCGATCACGACGGTGCGCCGGAGCGTCTGGCTCATGTGCTGGCCGATGTTGCGGGCCACAGTGTCCGTGGTGCCGCCGGGCGGTGCGCCGACCACCAGCTTGACGGGCGGGGTCTGGGCGGCGACGGGCAGGCCGAACGCGCAGGCGACGAGCGCGCAGCGCGACAGGAAGCGGTGAAGTCGGGCCAAGGTTTCGTCTCCGGTGGATGCCGCGACGGCAGGCGCCCACCTTACCCATGCGCGCGCGAGCGGCGCAAGCCGTAGCGGCTCATGGCTTTCCCGACCTCGGGCCGCGTCAGGCCGGACGGGCGTCGGCCCGTCCGTTCATGCGCCGCCGGCTCAATCGTCCAGCGCGGGCACGGTGCCGATCTGCGCCAGGATGCGAGGCGATCCCATGTCGCCGGTTTCCTTGTCCACCATGACCTCGTAGGCGGCCACGCCGGCGAATTTCGCCGCCATGGAATTGGCGATGCGGATCGCGCCGAACTCGCTGCTGGCGGGGCGGATCTCGCCGGGGGCGACGCCGCCGGCGGCGGCGCGATAGGGTACGACGATGTATTGCATGACGTGAGCGGCTTCGGACATGAGCGTCTCCAGGCGACGGGTTGCACAGGCGAGCGCAATGTATCAGGACAACTGTGATTTTGTACAGTGGTTTTTGCAGGCTGATTGTCCCCAGGAAAACCCCTAGCGCGCGATTCTTGATCAGGCGCCATCCCCGGATTTAATATTTTCGAAAATCTAAATCTTTTTATAAAAAGAGGCTGGGATGGAGACGAACAGGTACGACGCATACCGCGAAGACCGGGCAGGCCGCGCCAATGTGGCCGACTCGCCGGAGCGCGTCGCCTATTACCAGGAGCTGGCGCGGCTGGAGACCGGCGCGCTGTGGACGGTGGCGAACAAGATCGAACCCTGGGCGCCGCGCTCGGCCTCGGTGCCTGTGGTCTGGCGCTACCAGGACCTGCGCGGCCACGTGCTGCGCTCGGCCGAGCTGGTCTCGCCCGAGGAAGCCGGCCGCCGCGTGATCTACCTGAACAATCCCGGCCGCCGCGACGTGGCCGCCGCCGTGGGCTGGCTGTACTCGGGCCTGCAGGTGATGAAGCCCGGCGAGCTGGCCTCGGCGCACGCGCACTCGCATTCCGCGCTGCGCTTCATCATGGAAGGTAGCGGCGCATACACCATCGTCGACGGCCACAAGATGACGCTGGGCGCGAACGACTTCGTGCTCACGCCCAACGGCACCTGGCACGAACACGGCGTGTCCGAGGACGGCACCACCTGCATCTGGCAGGACGGCCTGGACATCCCGCTGGTCAACGCGCTGGAAGCCGGCTTCTATGCCGTGCATCCGGACCTGAACCAGGCCGTCACGCATCCAGTCGACGACACCACCGCCACCTGGGGCGGCGTGGCGCTGCGTCCGCAGGCCTCGGGCTGGACCAAGCCCTACTCGCCGCTGTTCAAGTACGAATGGGAGCCCACCTACGAGGCGCTGCGCCACTACGCGCGCGTCACCGCCGGCAGCCCCTATGACGGCGTGCTGCTGGAGTACGTGAATCCCATGACCGGCGGGCCGGTGATGCCGACCATCGGCGCCAGCATGCAGCTGCTGCGGCCGGGCGAACACACCAAGGCGCACCGCCACACCGGCAGCTTCATCTACCAGGTGGCCAAGGGCAGCGGCTATTCCATCATCGAGGGCCGGCGCTACGACTGGACCGAGCGCGACATCTTCTGCGTGCCGTCTTGGGCCATGCACGAGCACGTCAACCTGTCCTCGAACGACGACGCCTGCCTGTTCTGTTTCAACGACCTGCCGGTCATGCGCGCGCTGTCGCTGTACCGCGAAGAGGCGCTCAAGGACAACGACGGTCATCAGACGCTGATCTGACGCGGTTCCAACAACGATTTTCTCTCCGACGCCCCGGCCCGCCGGGACGCCCGTATCCACTCGTCTTGAATTTTCTGGAGTTCCTATGCGCTTGGTGACTTTTCGCGCCCATCCCGCCGCCGCTGGCCGTCTTGGCGCGCTGGCCGACGGCTATGTGATCGACCTGGCCCTGCTGGGACAGGCCGGCGGCGTGGCGCTGCCCGATGACATGCTGAGCTTCATCGACCTGGGCCCGGCCGCGCTGGCGCAGGCCGCGCGCCTGCTCGAACAGTTCCGTGGCGCCTGGCCCGTGGGCGCCGCGCTGCCGCAGGAGAACGTCAAGCTGCTGGCGCCCATCCCGCGCCCGCGCAAGAACATCTTCGGCATCGGCCTGAACTATGTCGAGCACGTCGAGGAATCCAGCCGCACGCTGGATACGTCCGCCGACCTGCCCAAGCAGCCGGTGATCTTCTCCAAGCCGCCCACCACCGTGATCGGCCCGGGCGATGCGATCGAGCACAACGCCCGCATCACGCAGCAGCTGGACTGGGAAGTCGAGCTGGCCGTGATCATGGGCCGGCGCGCCGCGCGCGTGGCCGAGGCCGACGCGCTGTCCTACGTGTTCGGCTATAGCGTGATGCTGGACATGAGCGCGCGCGACTGCCGCCGCGCCGGCCAGTGGATCTATTCCAAGGGCCAGGACACCTATGCGCCGTTCGGTCCCTGCATCGTGACCGCCGACGAGATCCCGGATCCGCAGAAGCTGGACCTGTGGCTCACGGTGAACGGCGAGAAGAAGCAGGGCTCGAACACGCGCCACATGCTGTTCAAGGTGCCGTTCCTGATCTCGGACATCAGCGCCGGGATCACGCTGGAGCCGGGCGACATCATCGCCACCGGCACGCCGGAAGGCGTGGGCGCGGGTCGCAGCCCGCAGGAATGGCTGTGGCCGGGCGACGTGGTCGAGGCCGGCGTCGAGGGCATTGGCACGCTGCGCCATCCGGTCGTGGCCGTGTAAAGGCCGGCATTCCACGCAATCAATCCGCCCGGCGCGAGACGCCGGGCCATGCAGTCTCCAAGGGGAAAAACATGAACTGCAAAATGATCCTGGGATGCCTGGCGCTGGCCGCGGGCGCGTCGGCGCAGGCGGCCGGTCCGGTGAAGATCGGCTTCATCGCCACGCTGTCCACGCCGGCCGGGTACATCGGCGAGGACGAGCGCGACGCCTTCAACCTGGCCATCCAGCAGGGCGGCGGCAAGCTGGGCGGCGTGCCGGTCGAGCTGGTGATCGAGGACGACGGGCTCAAGCCCGCCAACGCCAAGCAGGCCGCCGACCGGCTGCTGCAATCGGGCGTCAGGCTCTACACCGGCGTGAACTTCTCGAACGTGCTGGCGGCAGTCGTGCCGGGCGTGGTGAAGTCGGGCGCGTTCTACGTCAGCCTGAACCCCGGCCCGTCGAACTTCGCCGGCGAGAAGTGCGATCCCAACTACTTCGTCGCGTCCTACCAGAACGACGCCTTCCACACCGCCGGCGGCGTGGCGGCCAATGAACTGGGCTACAAGCGCGTGGTGCTGCTCGCGCCGAACTACCAGGCCGGCCGCGACGCCATCGAGGGCTTCAAGCGCACCTACAAGGGCGAGGTCGCGGCCGAGATCTACACCAAGCTCGACCAGTCGGACTTCTCGGTCGAGCTGGCGCGGCTGCGTTCGCTGGCGCCCGACGCGATCTACCAGTTCCATCCCGGCGGCACCGGCATCAACTTCGTCAAGCAGTACGCGGCGGCCGGGCTGAACAAGACCATCCCCATGCTGATGCCCAGCTTCTCGATGGATGCCCGCATGATCCAGGCCACCGGCGACGCCTCGCTGGGCGCCTACACCACCGGCATCTGGTCGATGGACTTCGACAATCCGCAGTCCAAGGCCTTCGTGGAAGCGTTCAAGAAGGCCTATGGCCGCGCGCCCACCGACTACGCCATGCAGGCCTACGACACGGCCCAGCTGATCGGCGCGGGCCTGAAGGCCACCGGCGGCGACCTGTCCAAGGCGGCTGAATTCCGCGCCGCGCTGCGCAAGCCCGAGTTCGCCTCGCTGCGTGGCAAGTTCAGCATGAACGTCAACCAGCACCCGATCCAGGACCTGTACCTGATGCGCGTCGAGAAGGGCGCCGACGGCAGCCTGTCGCCGCGCCTGGTCCGCAAGCTGGTGTCCGATGACAAGGACGCCTACGCCCAACTCTGCAAGATGCCGTCATGACGCTATTGTTCGAGCAGTTGCTCAACGGGCTGCAGTTCGGCGCCATGCTGTTCATGCTGGCGGCCGGACTGACCCTGATCTTCGGGATCATGGGCGTGGTCAACCTGACCCACGGCTCGTTCTACATGGTGGGCGCGTACTGCGCCGCCTACGCCATCGGCACCACCGGCTCGTTCCTCGCGGGCGTACTGGCGGCGCTGCTGGGGGCGGGGCTGTACGGCCTGACGGTCGAGATCCTGGTGATACGCCGGCTCTACAAGCGCGATCACCTGTACCAGGTGCTGGCCACCTTCGGCCTGCTGCTGTTCAGCAACGAGGCGGTCAGCCTGATCTTCGGCCGCCGTCCGCCGCTGGTCGGCATCCCGTCCTTCCTGGAAGGCGCGGCGACGCTGGCGCCGGGCTTCCAGTACCCGATCATTCGGCTGGCCTTCATCGCCATCGGCGCGGCCGTGGCGCTGGGCCTGTGGTGGCTGGTCAACCGCACCCGCGTCGGCATGCTGATCCGCGCCGGCGCCGACGACCGCGAGATGGTCGACGCGCTGGGCATGGATATCAAGAAACTCTACACCCTGGTGTTCGGCCTGGGCGCGCTGCTGTGCGGCCTGGCGGGCGTGATGGCCGCGCCGCTGCTGGCCGTCGAGATCGGCATGGGCGAGCGCATCCTGATCACCACCTTCGTGGTCATCGTGATCGGCGGCGTGGGCTCGGTGCGCGGGGCGCTGGCCGGCGCGCTACTGGTGGGCATGGTGGACAGCCTGGGGCGCGCCTTTCTGCCGCAGCTGCTGGGCGCGGTGTTCTCGCCGGCCACCGCCGATCCGCTGGCCGCGGGCCTGGCCTCGGCCAGCATTTACGTACTGATGGCGATCGTGCTGATCGCCAAGCCGGGCGGGTTGTTCCCGGCGCGAGGATGAGCATGGGCATGACACTTTCCAATCGCGGCCGCTGGGGCCTGGCGGGGCTGGCCCTGCTGATCCTGCTGCCGGCCGCGGCGGCGGCATCGGGCTCGCCGTTCCTGATCGGCGTGGTGACGCGCTTCCTGATCTATGGCCTGGCAGCCGTCAGCCTGGACCTGGTCATCGGCTATGGCGCCATGGTGAGCTTCGGCCACGCCATGTTCTTCGGCCTGGGCGGCTATGCCGTGGGCATCATCGCCTTCCACACGTCCGAGGCCGGACCCATCTTCGGCTGGGCCGGCAGCAACGCGGCGCTGGTGGTCTGGCCGATCGCGCTGGCGGTGTGCGCGCTGGCTGGCTGGGTCTTCGGCTTTCTGGCGCTGCGCACGCGCGGCGTGCAGTTCATCATGATCACGCTGGCGTTCGGGCAGATGGTGTATTTCATCCTGGTGTCGCTGCAGTTCTACGGCGGCGACGACGGGCTGATGATCTCGGCGCGCAACACGCTGCCGGGCATCAACCTGGAAAGCCCGCTGGTTTTCTACTACGTGTGCCTGGCGCTGCTGACGGCCTGGACGCTCCTGTGCATGCGCATCACCAGCTCGCGCTTCGGCATGGTGCTGCAGGCGCTGCGCCAGAGCGAGCGGCGCGCGCTGAATCTGGGCGTGGCGCCCACGCCGTACCGTCTGGGGGCCTTCGTGCTGTCGGCGGTGGGCACCGGCCTGGCCGGCGTGCTGTGGGCCAACTATGCCGGCCTGGTGACGCCGGACATGGCCGCCTGGACCAAGTCGGGCGAGCTGATGGCCATCGTGATCCTGGGCGGCGTGGGCACGCTGCTGGGGCCGATCGCCGGCGCCGCCGTGTTCCTGGGGCTGGAGCAGGTGCTGACGTCGCTGACCGAGCACTGGCTGCTGTACATGGGGCCGATCCTGGTGCTGGTGGTGCTGTGCGGCCAAAAGGGCTTGTTCGGCAGCCTCTTGGAGACGCGCCATGCTGATTAAGCCCACCCCCGAAGCGCTGCGCGCTTCCCCATCAAGGGGGCGCCTCGGCGGACCGGCGGAGCCGGATCCGCGCGGCCCCGGTAGAAACAGTCGCGATGGCGACGCTGCTGCTCATGGTGAGGCCGGCGCGCTGCTGCGCCTGTCCGGCCTGCGCAAGGCCTTCGACGCGGTGGTGGCCACCAACGGCGTGGACCTGGACGTGCGCGCCGGCGAGATCCACGCCATCATCGGCCCGAACGGCGCAGGCAAGTCCACGCTGATCGCGCAGATCTGCGGCGAGATCCGGCCCGATTCCGGCTCCATCCACCTGGACGGCCGCGACGTGACGGCGCTGCGCGCCTTCGAGCGCGCGCGGCTGGGCCTGGGCCGCTCGTTCCAGATCACCGAGCTGTGCCAGGAATACACGGCGCTGGAGAACGTGATCCTGTCCTGCATGCTCAAGACCGGCCGGGCCTTTCAGCTCTGGTCCGACCCGCGCCGCGACGCCGGGCTCAAGGAGCAGGCGTTGGGCTGGCTGGAGCACGTGGGCCTGCGCGACCGCCGCCATGTGCGCACCGCCGACCTGGCGCATGGCGAGAAGCGCCAGCTGGAGCTGGCCGTGGCGCTGGCCCGCTCGCCGCGATTGCTGCTGCTGGACGAGCCCATGGCCGGCATGGGGCCGGAGGAATCGGCCCGCATGACCCGGCTGCTGCAAGGCATGAAGGGGCAGTACGGCATCCTGCTGGTCGAGCACGACATGGACGCCGTGTTCGCGCTGGCCGACCGCATCAGCGTGCTGGTGTACGGCAAGGTGGTGTTCAGCGGGCCGCCCGACGCGGTGCGCCGCCATCCGGAGGTGCGCGCCGCCTACCTGGGCGAGGAAAGCGTCGGCGAGGCGCGGGCTTTGGGAGAAGCGCATGTTGAAGGTTGAGGAGCTGACCGGCGGGTACGGGTCCAGCAAGGTGCTGTTCGGCATGGCCTTCGAGGCCAGCGAGGGCGAAGTCATCTCGCTGATCGGCCGCAATGGCATGGGCAAGACCACCACCGTCAAGACGCTGATGGGCATGCTGCCCGCCACCGGCGGCAGCGTGACCTTCCGTGGCCGCGTGCTGGGCCGCTCGGCGCCCAGCGCGGTGGCGCGCCTGGGCGTGGGCCTGGTGCCCGAGGGGCGGCGCGTGTTCGGTTCGCTGAGCGTGCGCGAGAACCTGGTGGCCACGGCGCGGCCCGCGTCCGGCGGTTGGTCGCTGGAGCGCGTGTATGAACTGTTTCCCAGGCTGAAGGAACGCAGCGGCCAGTCCTCGCGCACGCTGTCCGGCGGCGAGCAGCAGATGCTGGTGGTCGGCCGCGCGCTGATGACCAATCCCAAGCTGCTGATCCTGGACGAGGCCACCGAAGGTCTGGCGCCGCTGATCCGCCAGGAAATCTGGCGTTGCCTGCGCGCATTGAAGGCCGAGGGCCAGACCATCCTGGTGATCGACAAGAACCTGCCGGAAATGGCCACCCTGGTCGACCGGCATTACATCGTGGACAAGGGGCGCGTAGCCTGGTCCGGCAAACCCGCCGAGCTGTCGGCGCAGCCGGAACTGGCGCAGCGCTACCTGGGCATCTGAACGGAGACGAACGCATGTTGAACCTGCCTGTATTCAAGGCCGCCGCGGTCCAGGCCGCGCCGGTATTCCTGGACACCGACGCCACCGTCGACAAGGCCTGCGCGTTGATATCCGAGGCCGCCGGCAACGGCGCCAAGCTGGTCGCGTTCCCGGAGGTCTACATCTCGGCCTATCCGTACTGGAGCTGGGTGATGAACCCGGTCGAGGCCAGCCCCTGGTTCGAGAAGCTGTGCCGCAGCGCCATCGAACTGCCCGGCCCGGAAATCCGCCGCATCGCCCAGGCCGCGCGCCAGCATCACGTCCACGTGGTGATGGGCGTGAACGAGCGCAGCCGCCATGGCGTCAGCACCATCTACAACACCATGGTGTTCATCAGCGACGAAGGCCGCATCCTGGGCCGGCATCGCAAGCTGGTGCCGACCTGGGCCGAGAAGCTGACCTGGGCGCACGGCGACGGCGAGTCGCTGCGCGTGTACGACACCCCGGTCGGCAAGCTGGGCGGCCTGGCCTGCGGCGAGAACACCAACACCCTGGCGCGCTTCTCGCTGCTGGCGCAGGGCGAGATGGTGCACGTGGCCAGCTACATCTCGCTGCCGGTGGCGCCGCCCGACTACGACATGGCCGAGGCGATCCGGTTGCGGGCCTCGGCCCACAGCTTCGAGGGCAAGGTGTTCACCGTGGTGTCCTGCTCCACGATCTCGAAAGAGATTCAGGATGCCATCGGCGCCAGCCACCCGCAGGCCCGCGAGACGCTGGCCCGCCGCAACAGCGCGTTCTCCGGCATCATCGGGCCGGACGGCCGTGTCATCGGCGAACCGCTGATCGATGATGAAGGCATTGTCTATGCCGACATCGACCTGTCGCGCTGCATCCAGCCGCGACAGATGCACGACATCGTGGGCCACTACAACCGCTTCGACGTGTTCGACCTGCGGGTGAACCGCCGGCCGTTGCGGGCCGCCCGCTTTGACGACGGACAGGAGCCGGACCTGAACGAGGGGCTGGACGAGGGGTTGGACGAGGGCAAGACGCCGGCCGAGGCCAGGGCGCGCGGGTAGAATGAGCCGCCCGCGCGTCGCCGCGCCGCAGCGGCCGCAATCAGCCAGCCGCGCACGCCGCGCGGCCGGCTCGCCGGCGCGCCCGCGCCGCGCGCGGACCAAGCCGCCTGTCTGGAGAGCATCTTGAGACCAAGAATCAAAGCGTCCCGCCTGGACGAGCCCGGGTCGGACGGAAGCCCCGAAATAGAAGAAATCACGCTGTCCGAGCAGGTCTACCGGCTGCTGCGGCGGGACATCATGAGCGGCGCCTTCGCGCCGGGCCAGTCGCTGCGCCTGGAGCTGCTCAAGCAGCGCTACGGCAGCAGCTTCTCGCCCATCCGCGAGGCGCTCAACCGCCTGCGCAGCGAGCGCATGGTGGTCAGCACCACCTCGCGCGGTTTTCGCATCGCGCCGCTGTCGGTCGAGGAAATGTGGGACGCCTGCGAAACCCGCATCCTGATCGATTGCGAGGCGCTGCGGCGTTCATTGGGCAACGCCGACGACGCCTGGGAGGCGCGGCTGGTGGGCGCCTATCACGCGCTGACGCTGGCCGCGCAGCGAGCCGGCGAGGCCGTCCCGCCGGACCAGGAACTGGAAGAGCTGCTGGAAGCGCGCCACCTGGATTTCCACCACGCGCTGATCGGGGCCTGCCGCTCGCACTGGCTGCTGGATCTGTCCACGCAGCTGTATGCGCAGACCGAGCGCTACCGCCGTCCGGCGCGCGCCGGCGCGACCGCCTACGGGCCGGAGCGCAATGTCGACGACGAGCACCGCCAGCTGCTGGACGCGGCGCTGTCGCGCGACGCCGACAAGTCGGCGGCCATGCTGGCCGCGCATTACCGCAAGACCGCGCAGTTCATCGAACACATCATCTCGACCCAGGACAGGCAGGCCCTTCATGCGTGACGTCACTCCCGATCTTTTCTTCGCCTCGATCGCCGAGCGCGAGGTGCAGTACAACGCGCGCGCCTCGGTCGCGGATTTCGACGCCTGCGTGCGCCGCTACGCGGAATCGGCGGCGCGCGTGCGCACGCGCCGGCCGGCCGTGCTGAACCTGCGGTACGGCATGGGCCAGGACGAAAGGCTGGACCTGTTCCTGCCGGCCGCCGCGCAGGCTTCGGCGCCGCTGTTCGTGTTCATCCATGGCGGCTACTGGCGCTCGCAGCGCAAGGAAGACGCGCCCGTCATGGCCGAGGCGTTCAACGCGGCCGGCGCCGCCGTGGCCACGCTGGAGTACACGCTGCTGCCCGAAGCCACGCTGCCCGAGGTGGTGCGCGAGGTCCGCTCCGCCGTGGCCTGGCTGTACCGCAACGCCGCCGCCTATGGCGTGGATCCCGCGCGCATCTACGTCAGCGGCAGCTCGGCCGGCGGCCATCTGGCGGGCATGCTGGCCGCGCCGGACTGGCAGGCGCGCTACGGCGTGCCGGACGACGTGATCAAGGGCACGCTGGCCCTGAGCGGCCTGTTCGACCTGCGCCCGCTGTGCGACATCAGCGTCAGCGACTGGCTGCGCCTGACGCCCGAGCAGGCCAGGCTGCAAAGCCCGATCTTTCACCTGCCCGCGCAGGCCGGTCCCATGCTGCTGGCCGTGGGCGGCCTGGAGACGCAGGGTTTCAAGAATCAGACCGATGCCTATGAGGCCGCCTGGCGCGCCGCCGGCCTGTCGGCCACGCGCATCGCCACGCCGCAGTGCAATCACTTCGATCTGGTCAATGAGCTGGAGGATCCGGACAGCGATCTGACGCGGGCGACCCTGGAGATGATGGGGCTGCGGTGAGCGCCAGTCCCGAAGCGTTGCGCGTCTTCCTGCGAAATATCAGTCCGTGGCCGCCAATGACCGTACCGGCGGCTGCTCATGCTGTTGCGCCTGCCACAAGTCGTAGTTGGCCTGCATCGCCAGCCAGGCCCAATGCCTCGATGACTCCACGCAGGATTTCGCCCGGTTGCGCTGAGTTGTGCATCATGCCCTGAGGCCTGGCGCGAGGCGTCTGGGGACATGAGCTGCGTGGGGGCTGCGCGCCGGGCTTGCGCGACGAGGCGCTCTCAGAAAATGATGGCTGGGGGAGACGTGAACGCTACTTCTGCGGCGTATACCGCAGCTCATCCAGCTGATAGCCCTGCGCCTTGGCGGCGGCCAGCGCGCGGTCCAGGTCTTCCTGCGGCAGCTGGGGCGAGCGCGACAGGATCCACAGATACTTGCGGTCGGGCGTGCCGACCACGGCCCAGCGGTATTCCGGGTCCAGGCCGATGATCCAGTAGTCGCCCTTGAAGGGGGGCAGGAACGTGACTTCCAGCTTGGCGTTGTTGCTGCCTTCGACCACGGTGGCCGTGCCGGACGCGGAATCGACCTCGCCGTCCTTGTTGCGGCAGCGGTTGTTCACGCCCACGCTGCCGTCCGGATGCAGCGTGTATTCGGCCGTGGTGTCGCCCACGCAGTCGCGCTGGAACACCATGGGGAAGTTGGCGATTTCGTACCACATGCCGGCGTAGCGTTTCAGGTCCACCGACTCCACGGTTTGCATGGGCGGCGGGGCGGCGTGGGCGACGCTGGCCATGCTGGCGGCCAGGGCCAGCAGGGCGGTTGCGATGCGGCGCATGAGTAAGACCTCCTGGTGTGACGAACGACCGGCCCGCCGGCGGGCATCGCCGCGCCTCGGACCAAAACCCTAACGATACGCCTTATTTGCGCGGCGCCTTGAGCGCGGCGTGGTAACGGGCGACATAGGTGTCGAAATCCTCCGTGTCGGCCTGCTCGATGCGGATCTGCTCGGCGGCCGAGTCGCGCGCGGCCTGCTCATAGGCGGCGGCCGTCGCGGCGGGCAGCGGCTGCGCGCGCAGCGTCTCGGCGTGCTTGCGGCTCAGGTCCAGCGAGTAGTCGTGGAACGAGACGCCGCCGTCGACCAGCTCGCGCAGCAGGCGCGCCGAGGGCGTGGCATCGGGATCGCCGAGCTTGGCGCGCTGGGCGGCCAGCGCGCGGGCGTAGGCGTCGCCGCCCAGCGCCGAGTCATACAGGGCGGCGTAGGGCGCGATGCGGTCCAGCAGTTCGTTGCCCCATTGCGCCAGGCTCACGGGCTGGCCTTCGCGGTCCAGTTGCAGGCCGGGCTTGCGGCCTTCCTTGACGACGGTGGAGAAGTTGTCGGCGCTGCGCTGGCAATAACCGCTGGCGGGGAAGTAGGGGCTGTCGGATGCGGCGCAGAACAGCAGGAAGGCATCGACGAAGCGGCCGGTCTCGGCCTGGATGCCGACCGGCGCGTAGGGGTCGATGTCCAGGCAGCGCACTTCCACGTACTGCACGCCGCGCTCGGCCAGCGCGGTGATCGGGCGCTCGCAGCGGCCGGTGGCGCGCTTGGGGCGGATGCTCGAGTAGTACTCGTTTTCGATCTGCAGCACGTTGGTGTTGAGCTGGATCCACTGGCCGTCGCGGTGGGTGCCGATCTTCTGGTAATCGGGCCAGGGCTGGGTGACGGCATCGAACAGGCGGCCCAGGAAGGTGTCCAGGTCGTTGTAGCAGAGCTTGAGCTGCGACTGGGCCTTGTTCTGGTAGCCCAGGTCGCTCATGCGCAGGCTGGTGGCGTGCGGCAGGTACAGCGTGTGGTCGCCCAGGCTTTGCAGCGGGTGTTCGTGGCCGCGCAGGAAATCACGCGCCAGCGCCGGCGCCGCGCCGAACAGGTACATCAGCAGCCAGGAATAGCGGGTGAAGTTGCGGATCAGCCCGATATAGCCGCGCGAGCGGCGGTCCTGGGTGGTGCCGGGCGCGGTGTCCAGCACGTCCCACAGCCCGTCGGCCAGCGAGTAGTTGTAATGCACGCCGGCGATGCACTGCATGGTCTTGCCATAGCGCTCGGCCAGGCCACGGCGGTAGACGTGCTTGAGCATGCCGGTATTGGAGGTGCCGTACCAGGCGATGGGGATGTCCGCTTCGCCGGGCAGCGTGGCCGGCATGGACTGGTTCCAGATCAGCTCCTGGCCCAGCACGCTGTAGACGTGGCGGTGGGTATCGCTAAGCTCACCCAGCAGCGCGTCGACGTCGCGGTGGGTGCCGGTGATCAGTTCCAGCAGCGACTCGGAGTAGTCCGTGGTGACGTGTTCGTTGGTCAGCGCCGAGCCCAGGCGGGCGGGGTGGGGCGTCAGGGCCAGCTTGCCCTGGCCGTCCACGCGCAGGCCTTCTTTCTCGATGCCCCGCAGGGTGTCCTTGAGCAGCGGCAGGTTGGCTTCCAGGCGGGCGTAGCGGTTGGCGGCGGTATCGGTCACGGAGTCTTCTCGTTCGGGTCTGTCGCCGGATTTTACGGGGTGCTGGCCTCCTCTGCCGAGGGAGTCAATACTGGGGACAGGGACAATGCCTGCGCGGTGCGCGCCAGCCATTCATCCAGGTCGGCGTAGACCGGGTCCGCGATCGGGGCGGTTTCGTTGAAGATCTCGTGCCAGGCGGTGTCGTACCAGCGCAGGGTCAGCAGCTCGGCCGGCGCGCGCTGGGCGAACTGGCGGCTGCCTTCGGCGGCCACGATGGAATCGTCGCCCGCCACCATCAGCAGGGTGCGGCAGGACAGCAGATGGGCTTCGCGCAGCGAGGCGGCGCCGCCTTCGTCGACGAAGCGCGCCAGCCGGCCCGTCATGCTGCGACGCACCAGCGGATCCCTGCGGTAGGCCTTGACCACGGCCCGGTCGTGCGAGATGCGGGCCGGCGCCAAGCCGTGCGGCACGCGCAGATCGGGCGTGTGGCGCGACATCCAGGTCAGCGTGCGTCGCACCCAGGGCGGCACGTGCACCACGAAGGGCGGCGAGCTGAGCACCAGTGCGTCCAGTTCCACCAGGCGCCGCAGCGCGATCCGCACAGCCACCAGCGCGCCCAGGCTGTGGGCCAGCAGAATGGGTGGGCGGCCCTGCGCGCGGGTCCAGGCCCGCAGCCGGTCCACGGCGTCGGTCACCAGGTCATCTTCCTGGACCAGCGTGGCGGGCCGCCCGCTGGAACGGCCATGGCCGCGGTGGTCGTGCGCGCCCACCACCCAGCCGCGCGCGGTCAGCCAGCGGGCCAGCCGGTCATAGCGGCCGGCATGCTCGCTCAGGCCATGCAGCAGGTAGATGCTGGGCGTGCCCGGGCCGTCGATCGGCGGGGGGACGTTGGGGGCGGCCGGCCAGAGATAATTGGCCAGTGGCGTGCCGTCGGGCGCGGGGGTCATCGAAATCGGCGACAATTTCTGGCTTCCTTGGTTTGAACAGGTCGTGAGGCCCTGCGGACAATGACGATTTCATCGCTGTTTCGTTTCACGTTCAAGAAAGCCGGCGCGATCGTTGCGCTGGCCGCCATCGTGGCCTGTTCGCCCAGTTACAACTGGCGCGAGCTGGACGTGGCCGATGGCCATGTGCGGGCCGCCTTTCCCGACACGGTGAAGACCGAGACCCGGGACACCCGGGTCGACACCATGACCATGCCCGTCACTATGGCCAGCGCCAAGGTCGGCGACGGCATGTTCGCCGTGGTCTCGGCGCCGCTGCCGGCGGAGATCGCCGCCAGCCCGGGCGCGAGCCGGGGGCTGGGCGTGGCGGCGATGCGGTCGCTGTACCTGAATCTGCAGGTGCAGCCGCCGCTGGAGTTTCCGCCCTATGGCCAGGTCATCGAGATACGGGGCCAGAGCGGCGGCCAACCTTTCTGGATGCTGGCGCGCGTCTGGGTGACCGACACCATGCTGATCGAGGCCATCGCGGCCGGCAGCGAGAAAGGGCTGCCGCGCGAGCGCGCGCGCGAATTCCTGGATTCGGTCGTGCTCAAGAAGACGCCGTGAACGCATCCAGCAGTTTTTCCTGCAGGGCCTTGGCCACGGCGGCGCGCCGTCCGCGCACGCCCAGCCGTTCGCAGGCGTTGCGCAGGTGGAAGTTGACCGTGCTTTCGCTCAGGCCGAGGATGCGGGAGGTTTCCCAGCTGGTCTTGCCGATGGCCGCCCAGCGCAGGCATTGGGCCTGCCGAGGCGACAGCGGCAGGGCGGCGGGCCGCGAGCCTGGCGCGGCGCGGGCAGGGGTGGCAGGAGTATCGGCCGGCGCGTCGGCGGGTCGGTCGGCGGAACCGGGAAGGGATTGCGGCATGGCGTCTGGCGCCGGCGGGCGCTGGCGGGTGGATGATGCGGACCATGTTCGGCCGTCATCCCAGAAAGCCGCAAACCTTCGCGCCTGTACGTATTGCCCACTTGATCTTTGACGGAATCGTCGCATGCCGGCCATCGTCCAGTTCTATCTCTCGGCCATCGTGCTGATGCTGCCCCTGCTGTTCTGCGTGGGCATCGGCGTCTACTGGGGCAAGCGCGACCTGCCGTTCGGCGGCTCCTTCATCACCACGCTGGTCACGTCGGTGACCACGCCCGCCCTGGTGTTCCATACCTTCGTCACCACGCGGCTGGACGATCGCGCGCTGGCCGACGTGGCGGCCGCCACGGTGCTGGCGCTGCTGCTGTGCGCGCTGGCCGGCGCGCTGCTGCTCAAAGTGCTGAAACTGCCGGTGCGCACGCTGCTGCCCACCGCCTTCCTGCCCAACGCCGGGAATCTGGGGCTGCCCATGTCGCAGCTGGCTTTCGGCGACGCGGGCCTGTCGGTGGCGGTGGCGTTCTTCGCGGTGAACTCCTTCATCATGCACACGGTGGCGGTGCGGCTGCTGCCCGGCGTGAATACGCGCGGCAGCTGGAAAAGCCCGATCCTGCTGGCCTCGCTGGCGGCGGTGGGCATGCGCGTGGCGCACGTGCCGGTGCCCGACTGGCTGATCGAGACCGCGCGCATGCTGGGCGCGGTCACCGTGCCGCTGATGCTGCTGAGCCTGGGGCACGCGCTGGCGCTGATCCCGTCAGGCGGCGTGCGCGACGGCGCCAAGGTGGCGGCCATTCGCCTGATCACGGGGCTGGCCGCCGGGCTGCTCGTGGTGTGGGCGCTGGACCTGGAGGCCGTCCTGGCCGGCGCGCTGACGCTGCAGATGGCCATGCCCTGCGCCGTGGTCAGCTACATGTACGCGCGCCGCTATACGGACCTGGGCGACACCGCCGCCGGCGCGGTGCTGGTGTCGACGGTGGTGTTCCTGCTGCTGGCGCCGTTGATGCTTTGGTTCAGTCACGGGCATTGACCGGGGTGGGTGGATCCAGCCGCCTCATTTTGTTGGATCATGATGCGCCTGCCATGGCGCGCAGCTGCGCCATCAGCGCCTCGGGCAATTCCACGCCGTGCTTGAGCGCCTCGTCGCGCAGCTTGCGGCGGCGGTCGCCGGGCAGGCGCACGTGCTCATCTTCCAGCATGACGTCAACCAGCGTCTCCACCCGTTCCAGGTAGGCATCGTTGCCGGCCAGGGCGCCGGGATCGATCGCCATGAAGGCCTGGCCCAGCCGCGCCGGGCCGCCTTCGTCGACGAAGAAGGACTCGGTCTCGAAGCCGAAGTGCGAACCGGTCAGGGCGCAGGCCAGCAGTTCGACGATCAGCGCCAGCATGGCGCCCTTGACGCCGCCGGCGGGCAGCATGCTGCCCGCCAGCCCGGCCTTGGGATCGGTGGTGGGATTGCCGTCGGCGTCCAGCGCCCAGCCCAGCGGAATGGGCTGGTTGTCGCGCGCGGCGATCATCAGCTTGCCGCGCGCCACCTGCGACAGCGACAGGTCGATCACCAGCCGCGCGCCGCCGCGCCGGGGAAAGACGGCGGCGATGGGATTGGTGCCGAACAGTGGCCGCTTGCCGCCCCAGGCGGGCATGGCGGCGGGCGAATTGCTCAGCGCCAGGCCAACCAGGCCCAGGTCGGCCATGGCTTCCAGGTGGTAGCCGGCCTCGCCGAAGTGATGGCTGTTGGTGACGCCGATGAAGGCCACGCCGTGCTCGCGGGCACGCAGGCCGGCCTGCTCGACGGCCAGCGCGCAGGCGGGAAAGGCCAGCCCGGAACCGGCGTCGATCAGCGCCGCGCCGCCGCGCTCGCGCACGATGCGCGGCACCGCCGAGCCGATGGCCCGGCCGGCGCGCAGGTGGCCGGCATAGAAGGGCACGCGCGACAGGCCGTGCGAGCTGAGTCCCTGGCTTTCGGCGAAGACCAGCGCGCGGGCGGTGCTGTCGGCCATGGCGGGGTTGGCGCCGGCGGCGGCCAGGCCGGCTGCCGCCAGGTGTTGCAGTTCGTCCAGATAGATGTGAGCCATATCCTTCTCGTCAGTGGGCGCGCCGGAATCGTTCATCGGTCGCCGCCGGTAAGGGCTATTGTCACACCGGACGCCACCATGTCGGAAACGCGGGCGTTGGCTTCGCGTGTCAGTCCGGCGATATGGGGCGTGAGGATCAGGCCGGGCGGGGCGGTCAGCCTGCCCTGACGGATGTCGGCCAGCAGGACGGCCAGCGGGCCGCCGGCCGGCAGCGGCTCGGCCTCGAACACGTCCAGCGCCGCGCCGCGCAGCCGGCCGGCGCGCAGGGCCTCGGCCAGGGCGGGCTCGTCGAGGATGCCGCCGCGCGAGGTATTGATCAGCACCGCGCCCGCGCGCATGCGGCCGATGCGCGCGGCGTCGAACAGGCGCTGCGTGCACGGGGTCAGCGGCAGGTGCAGGCTGACCGCGTCGGCGCGTTCCAGCAGGGCGTCCAGCGAGCACGATTCCACGCCACATTCGCCCCAGGAAGGATGGCCGGCCGGCAGCGCCGCGTCGTGGCCGACGACGCGCATGCCCAGGCCGCGCGCCAGCGTCGCGACCAGGCGGCCGATGCCGCCGAAGCCCACCACGCCCAGCGTGCGGCCATGCGCCTCCAGTCCCCCGGACAGCGCGGAGCGCGGCCACTGCCCGTCGGCCACCGCCGCGCTGGCGCCATAGGCGCCGCGCAGCAGGACCAGCAGCGTGCCGATCACATACTCGGCGACGGCGCGGGCGTTGGCGCCCGTCGCCGGCACCACGGCGATGCCGCGCGCGGCGCAGGCGGTCAGGTCGATATTGTCCAGGCCCACGCCCAGCCGGCCCACCGCCCGCAGCCGGGGCGCGCTGGCGAGCAGGGCGGCGTCCACCTGGCTGCGGTTGCGCACGATGAGCGCGTCCGCTTCCGCCATGGCCTGCAGCAGCCCGTTGCGGCGGTCCACCAGCTCCGGCTCGTAGCGCACGTCGAAGCGCGCGCGCAGCGCATCGACGGCGGGGGTGTCCATGAATTCCGATATGACGATGCGCATGGCGGTGCTCCGGCGGGATCAGGCGATCTGGATGTTGGCGTCGCGGATGATGCGGGCCCAGCGCTCGACTTCCGCTTTCAGGTAGGCGCCGAAGGCCTCCGGCCCGCGCGGCTGCGGCACGAAGCCCAGTTGCGCCAGCGACTGTTGCAAGGCGGGCTGTGACATTTGCCGGACGATGGCTGCGCCGATGCGGTTCACCAAGGCCGGTGGCGTGCCGGCCGGCGCCAGCACGCCAGTGAAGTTCTCGACGATGAGGTCCGGCAGGCCGGTCTGTGCCACGGTGGGCACCTCGGGCAGGTCGGCCGTGCGCTCGCGCGTGGTGATGGCCAGCGCCCGCAGCGCGCCGCCCTTTACGTGCGGCAGTGATTCCGGGTAGTTGGAAAACACCACGTCCAGGTGCCCGCCGATCAGGTCGGTGAGCGAGGGCGCGCCGCCCTTGTAAGGCACGTGCATCAGCGCCGTGCCGGTCAGCTTCTGGTACAGCGCCAGCGTCAGGTGCGGCGGCGTGCCATTGCCGCTGGAGCCCGCCGACAGCTGTTTGGCGCGGGCCGCGCGCGCCAGGTCTTCCATGCTGCGGATGTTGCTCTTGGCATTGACCACCACCATGATGGGCGACGAGGCCAGGCCGGCCAGCGGGGTCAGGTCGCGGATCAGGTCGTAGCCGGCGCGGCCGGCGAAGAGCGTGGCGTTGGCCGCGTGCGACAGCGTGATCGCCAGCCAGGTATGGCCGTCGGGCGCGGCGTGCGATACGTGGGCCGCGCCGATGTTGGCGGCGCCGCCAGGCTTGTTTTCCACCACCACGTTCCAGCGCTCGGCGTCGCCCAGCGCCTTGCCGACCTGGCGCGCGGCCACGTCCGTCAGGCCGCCCGGTGGGAACGGCACGATGTAGTTGATGGGTCGTTCGGGCCAGGGCTTCTGCGCCAGGGCCTGCCCGCCCGGCAACAGCAGGCCGGACGCGCCGAGACCGGCCGCGCCGATGGCGGCCAGCACGCGGCGCCGGGATGGGTTAGTGGGGGGCTGCTGCTCGCGGTTCATCTGTCTTCCTCCTGGGATGCGCCCCGATGGGACGCGCGGCCCGCCTGGCGGCCTGCGCTCAGGGCTGCGGTTCTGGATGCGTGGATGTTGCGATGCTGCGTGATGCCGCCGCGCCGGCGGGTGCCGGCGCGGGAAGGGAAAGCGGCGTGGCCCTTTTTCTATCGTTGGGCCGCGCGCGGCGCCGGGTTCAGGCGCTTTCGAAAATGCGGGTCAGGACGAACTCGCGATGGCCCAGCGCCTCGGCCGCCGTCCAGCGGCCGTTGGCGGTGGCCAGCATGCAGGCCAACAGCTGATCGCCGGCCTGGTCCAGGTCGATCTCGCGTTGCAGCAGCCCGCTGGTGTCCACGTCGATGTGCTCGGACATGGTGCGCACCGTGCGCGGGTTGGCGCAGATCTTGATGACCGGCAGGATCGGGTTGCCGATCACGTTGCCCTGCCCGGTGGGGAAGAAATGCACGGCATAGCCCGAGGCCGCGCAGAGCGTCACCATCTCGGCCGCCGCCGAGGACGAGTCCATGAACCACAGGCCGGGACCGTCCGGAATCTCGGCCTTGTCCAGCACGCCGTCGACGCGGCAGCGCTTGCCGATCTTCTGGATGTTGCCCAGCGCCTTTTCCTCGATGGTGGTCAGGCCGCCGGCGATGTTGCCCTTGGTTGGCTGCGATTCGGACAGGTCGCTGGTTTTCCAGCGGTCGATCATGGCCTGGTAGCGGTTGAACATGAACATGAAGCGCTCGCGCACCGCGTCGTTGGCGCAGCGTTCGGCCACGATGTGCTCGCCGCCGGTCAGCTCCGAGGTTTCGCCGAACACCAGCGTGGAGCCCAGCGCGTAGAGCTTGTCGAAGGCGTTGCCCACGGTGGGGTTGGCGCCGCAGCCCGAGGTGGTGTCCGATTCGCCGCATTTGGTCGAGACCCACAGATCGGCGATGGGGCACTCGCTGCGCAACAGCGAGGTCGCGTAGTGCACATATTCCTTGGCCTGGCGCGAGGCCCGCATGATGGTGTCGTGGTCGCCGTGCAGCTCGATGCTGAAGCCGGCCACGGGTTTGCCGGTGGCGGCGATGCCGTCGACCACGCGGCGGGTCCAGCCTTCCTCGATGCCGATGACCACGACGGCCGCGACGTTGGGATTGCAGCCGGTGCCGATCAGTGTGCGGAAATGCAGCTCCAGGTCTTCGCCGAATTGCAGGCGGCCGTAGGGATGGGGCAGGGCCAGCGTGCCCTTGATGTTGTGGGCGACGGCCTCGGCCGCCGCGTTGGAGATGTCGTCCACGGGCAGCACGATGACGTGGTTGCGCACGCCGACGCGGCCGTTGTCGCGGCGATAGCCCTGGAAGGTGGTGGAAGCGGTGATGAGGGACATGGCGGATTCCTCTGTGCGTGGGCGGGAGCCGCGGGCTACCAGCGCTTGGTCTTGATGTTGTGCACGTGGGCGTGCTGGCCGGCCTGGATCGGCGCGACCACGCGGCCGATGTCCACGCCGTACTTGTAGACCGTGTCGCCCACGGCCATGTCCTTCATGGCGACCTTGTGGCCAATGGGGATGTCCTGCGAGGCGCGCACATGGACGATCCTGTCCTCGTCCATGATCCAGGCGCTGAGTTCGGTTCCGGCCGTCAGGCCTTCCACCACGGCGACCGCCACGGTGTCCTTCGCATCGTGCAATACGGCGTGAATCATGGTCTTGCTCTCCTGGTGTCGGGCGCCGCGGGCGCTGCCGCCCGGTGCGCGGATAACAACGTCCGGCAAATCTTATGGCCGTGCTTATCGTGTGTCAACTAAATCATATATATGAATTGTATGAATGAAGATACCGCACTTGAGCGCCGGGTTTGGCCGCCGCTACACTGTCGGCTCCTTGATCACTGCGACGCATCCATGAACACCAGCCTGTCTGCGACTGAGTCTTTGGGCAGTCCCTTGTACGAGCAGGTCAAGCAAGCCGTGCTGGCCGCGCTGGCGCAGGGCGAATGGAAGCAGGGCGACGCCATCCCTCCGGAAAAACTCCTGGCCGAGCGCTTCGGCGTGTCGATCGGCACGCTGCGCAAGGCCATCGACGAACTGGCGGCCGAGAACATCCTGGTGCGCCACCAGGGACGCGGCACTTACGTGGCCGCGCATACGCGCAACCATCATTTCTTCAAGTTCTTCCGCATCCTGCGGCAGGACGGGCACAAGAGCTATCCCGTCACCGAGCTGCTGCGTTTCCGGCGCGTGCGCGCCTCGGCCGCCGCGCGCGAGAAGCTGGAGCTGCCGGCCGGCGCGCAGGTGTTCGAATTCGTGAACCTGCTGTCGCTCAACGGCGACGTGGTGATGACGGACGAGATCTGCCTGCCTGAATCGCGCTTTCCCGGCCTGACGGAAGCGCACCTGCGCGAGCGGCCCAGCACGCTGTACGCGCTGTACCAGGACGTGTTCGGGGTGAACGTCATCGGCACCGACGAACGGTTGCGCGCGGGCCTGGCGGACCGCGCGCAGGCGCGCTGGCTGGGCGTGCAGGAAGGCGAGCCGCTGCTGGAGATCCGGCGCGTGGCGTACTCCTACAACCGGCAGCCGGTCGAATGGCGGATTTCGCGCGTGAACACGGCGGCATACGAGTATCTGGGCAATCAACCCTGGGGGTAGAGTCCCCCCCCGCAGCGCCTGCGGCGCTTCCCCCCCGCAGCGCCTGCGGCGCTTCCCCCCAGGGGGCGCCGCTACGGACCGGCGGAGCCGGATCCGTGCGGCCTGGATTTGGGAGGGCGTGCCGCGATGAGGCGCGTTTCTTCTGTTTGGCGGCCAGCTGGCTTGGGGGCGGATCGTGTGCCCGCGATGAGAATGCATCTGTGGGATGGATGCGTTGGCGCTTCGCGGCAATGCCGCGCAGCGGCTTCAAAGCCGCTGGCAAGCAGTGCTAGAATGCTCCGGCATTATCTAATTCGGCGCCGATTTGCCTGATCCGCTTGCGGGCGCCTTCCAATAAATCCAGCTAAAGAGGTCTGTATGACCACTCCTGCCCAGAATCCGGCCGGTGATTCGGCCAGCGGGTTCGCGCCCGCTACCCTTACGCGATCCGACGCCGTTGATCCCGGCTCCGTCGGCCTCGTTTCTCCCGTCTTCCTTCGTTTCGACGAGCCGCTGCCGCTGGCCAGCGGACAGTCGCTGGCCGCCTATGAGCTGGCGGTCGAGACCTACGGCACGCTCAATGCCGAGCGCAGCAACGCGGTGCTGATCTGTCATGCGCTGAACGCCTCGCATCACGTGGCGGGCCAGGCGGCGGACACGCCCAGCGATGTCGGCTGGTGGGACAACATGGTCGGTCCCGGCAAGCCGGTGGACACCAATGTGTTCTTCGTGATCGGCGTCAACAACCTGGGCTCCTGCTTCGGCTCGACCGGCCCGGCCAGCATCAATCCGGCCACGGGCAAGCCCTGGGGCGCTGCCTTTCCGGTGCTGACCGTGGAGGACTGGGTGCAGGCGCAGGCGCGCGTGGCCGACCACTTCGGCATCGCGCGCTTCGCCGCCGTCATGGGCGGATCGTTGGGCGGCATGCAGGCGTTGAGCTGGGCCATCACCTTGCCCGAGCGCGTGGCCAACTGCCTGGTGATCGCCAGCACGCCGCGCCTGTCGGCGCAGAACATCGGCTTCAACGAGGTGGCGCGCCGCGCCATCATCACCGACCCCGACTTCCACGGCGGCGACTACTACGCGCAGGAGACGGTGCCGCGCCGCGGCCTGTCGGTGGCGCGCATGATCGGCCACATCACCTATCTGTCCGACGACGACATGGCCGAGAAATTCGGCCGCGCCCAGCGCGCGCCGGGCGAGAACGGCGCCTACCACTATGGCTATGACGTCGAGTTCGAGGTGGAGTCGTACCTGCGCTACCAGGGCGAGAAGTTCACCCGCTATTTCGACGCCAACACCTACCTGCTGATCACGCGCGCGCTGGATTACTTCGATCCGGCCCGCGCCACCGGCGGCGATCTGGCGCGCGCGCTGGCGCCGGCGCAGGCCAATTTCCTGCTGGTCTCGTTCACCACCGACTGGCGCTTTCCGCCGGAGCGTTCGCGCGAGATCGTGCGCGCCCTGCTCAAGAACGGCAGCCCGGTCACCTACGCCGAGATCGACGCACCGCACGGGCACGACGCCTTCCTGCTGGAAGATGCCCGCTATCACGCGGTGGTGCGCGGCTACTACGAGCGCATCGCCCGCGAGCTGAAGCTGGACGCCGCCGCGCAGAACCAAGGACTTTCCGCATGACGACCGCCACCCCGCGCTATGCCGCCGACGCGCTGCGGCCCGACCTGGCCCGCATCGCCAGCTGGATCGAGCCGGGCAGCCGCGTGCTGGACCTGGGTTGCGGCGACGGCGCGCTGCTGGCGCACCTGCGCGACCATCGCCAGGTGCGCGGCGCCGGCGTCGAGCTGGACGACACCTGCGTGATCTCCTGCGTGCGGCGTGGCGTGGAAGTGATCCAGCAGAACCTGGAAGACGGGCTGGCGCTGTTCGACGACAAGCAGTTCGACACCGTGGTGCTGTCGCAGACCTTGCAGTCCATGCACCGCACCGAGCACATCCTGCGCGAAATGGCGCGGGTGGCCCGGCACGGCGTGGTCTCGTTTCCCAACTTCGGCTACTGGCCGCACGGCTGGGCCATCCTGCGCGGCCGCATGCCGGTGACGGGGCAGATGCCTTACCAGTGGTACAACACGCCCAACATCCACCTGTGCACGCTGCGCGATTTCGAGCAGCTGGCCGGCGAGCTGGGCCTGCGCATCCTGGAACGCGCCACCTTCAACGAGGCGCGTGAAGTGAAGCTGATGCCCAGCTGGCGCAGCACGCTGGCGGTCTACCGCTTCGCGGCGGACTAGGCGCGTCCTCGCGGGCGGCCCGCCACGCACGGAACAGCCGGCGCCGGATCCGTTACTGACGGACTGACGCCGCCGCCCGCCACGCCCTACAATTGCGGCACGCCGAGAGCGCGTGCCTGTTGTCCATGCACGGCGCGCGGCGCGGCCAGTTCCAGGAGATTGCCATTACCGCCGCAGCCAATGTCTACGCCAGTCCCCGAGTCGCGCCCCTGCTGGTGCTGGGCTTTGCCAGCGGACTGCCGCTGGCGCTGACCAGCGGCACCCTGCAGGCCTGGGCCACGGTGGAGAACGTGCCGCTGCAGCAGATCGGCTTCCTGACCCTGGTCGGCACCGCCTATACCCTCAAATTCCTCTGGGCGCCGCTGGTGGACCGCTATGCGCCGCCGCTGCTGGGCCGCCGGCGCGGCTGGATGCTGCTGACGCAGGTGCTGCTGGCGCTGGGCATCATGGCGATGGGTCTGCTGTCGCCGTCGTCGGCGCTGCTGCCGCTGGCCCTGCTGGCCGTGACCGTGGCCTTTTTGTCGGCCACCCAGGACATCGCCTTCGACGCCTATTGCACTGACGTGCTGCGCAAGGACGAGCGCGGCGCGGGCGCGGCCATCAAGGTCATGGGCTACCGGCTGGCCATGATCGTGTCCGGCGGGCTGGCGCTGATCCTGGCGGACCAGTGGCTGGGCTGGGGCTATACCTACATGCTGATGGGCGCGTTGATGCTGGCCTGCGCGCTGGCCACCTTGTGGGCGCCCGAGCCCGAGGTGCTGGCGCCGCCGCCGCGCAGCCTGCGCCAGGCGGTGGCCGAGCCGCTGCGCGAGTTCTTCACGCGGCGCGGCGCGCTGGCCGTGCTGCTGCTGATCGTGCTGTACAAGCTGGGCGACGCGTTCGCCGGCGCGCTGTCCACCACCTTCCTGCTGCGCGGCGTGGGCTATTCGCCGACCGAGGTCGGCACGGTCAACAAGATCATGGGCATCGCCGCCACGGTGGTGGGCGCGCTGGCCGGCGGCATGCTGATGGCGCGCTGGACGCTGTACCGCTCGCTGATGGTCTTCGGCCTGTTGCAGGCCGTGTCGAACCTGGCGTACTGGCTGATCGCCGTCAGCCCGCGCAGCCTGTGGCTCATGGCCGCCGGCGTGGGCCTGGAGAACCTGTGCGGCGGGCTGGGCACCGCCGCCTTCGTGGGCCTGCTGATGGCGCTGTGTCGCCAGCGCTTCTCGGCGACGCAGTTCGCGCTGCTGTCGGCCTTGTCGGCGGTGGGGCGCACCTATCTGGCCGGACCGCTCACGCCGCCGCTGGTTGAGCTGTTCGGCTGGCCGGGCTTCTTCCTGATCACCGTGCTGATCGCCGTGCCCGGCCTGGTGCTGCTGTACCTGCTGCGCGATCGCATCGAGGACATGGTCAGGGGCGGCGACAGCCAATGATCGGGCCGTCGCCGGCGGTGGACCTATTCCCCGGCGGTCAGGCGCACGATCAGCACATCGCTGGGCAGCGACTCCAGCAGTCGTTCGGCCACGCTGCCGATGGCGGTGCGCAGGATGCCGGTGCGGCCGTGCGTGCCGGTGACCACCAGGTCTGAGCGGTGGTTGAACGAATACTCCGATAGCACCGTCTCCGGCTGGCCGCATTCGAGCACCACCTTGGGCCTGGCGCGCTCGGCCAGTTCGGGCGTTTCGGCCAGGAATTCCTTGGAATTCTGTTCCGCCGCCTTGTAGAAATTGCGCGTCACGGCTTCGTCAGGCACGTTCTTGCCCTGGAAGGGCACGTCGTAGGCATGAAACAGCGTCAGGTCCGCCTTGGGCACCAGATACAGGGCGGCGCGCAGCGCCTGCCGCGAGCCGGCCGAGAAGTCGGTGGCCACGAGCACGTCGCGGTAGGGCCGGCGCGGGCGGTTCTTGACGACCAGCACGGGCTGGCGGGCCTGGCGCGCCAGCTTCTCGACCGTGGTGCCCAGCAGCAGCCGGCCCAGGGTCTCGTCGCGCGCTGTGCCGGTGACGATCAGCGAGCAGCCATAGGCGTCGGCGGTTTCCAGGATGCGGGCCAGCGGGTCGCCCGAGACCACCACCACTTCGGTGGAGACGCCCGAAGCCGCCAGGTCCTCGGCCAGTTCGCGTTCGGCCAGCGCCTTGTGATCGGCCGACAGGCGCCGCCAGACGGGGGTGGTCAGCCTGGCGGTGCCGCCGTGCGATTCCATGACGTGCAGCACGATCAGCTGGGTGCCGCGTTCCTTGGCCAACTGCAGCGCCCGGTCCAGCGCGCGGTCGCCCCGCGCGCTCAGGTCCGTGGCCAGAAGAATGGGGCCGGTTTGCTTGGACATAGGTTTTCTCCCGTATTGGGGCCGGGGCAGCGGATCCCGCATCCGCGGTCCGGCCTGTGCCGCCCTCGCGGGCACGCCTTCATTGTCCCGCCGTCCGCCCCGGCCAGGCTTGACCCAGGTCAACGTGTGGACGGCCGCCGACGGATCCGGCCGCTGCGATCCGGTTCCTGGCCGGCGTGCCGGCTCAATACAATGGGAGCCTCGATTTCCTCGGCCCGTTCCATGTTTTTCGATATTTCACCCGTCCTGCTGCATACGCTGTACCTGGTGGCCATCGTGGCGGAAGCCATGACGGCGGCGCTGTCCGCCGGCCGCCGCGACATGGACTGGATGGGGGTCTGCATCATCGCCTGCGTCACCGCGCTGGGCGGCGGTTCGCTGCGCGATGTGCTGCTGGGCCACTACCCGCTGACCTGGGTGATCCATCCCGAATATTTGTGGATGACCGCCGGGGCGGCGCTGCTGACGGCCCTGATCGCCCCGGTGATGCGGCGCCTGCGCAGCCTGTTCCTGCTGGCCGACGCGCTGGGCCTGGTGGCGTTCACGGTGATCGGCTGCCAGGTGGCGCAGTTGATGCAGTTGCCGGTGACCGTGGTGATCATCAGCGGCATGATCACCGGCTGCGCCGGCGGGGTGCTGCGCGATGTGCTGTGCAACGAAGTGCCGCTGCTGTTCCGCAAGGAACTCTATGCCAGCGTGTCGGTGGTGACGGGCGCTCTGTACCTGGGCGCGCAGGCGCTCGGGCTGAACGCGAATGCCGCCGTGCTGATCGCCCTGCCCGTGGGATTGGCGCTGCGGCTGCTGGCGCTGCGCTTCAACTGGCAGATGCCCAAGTTCGTGTACCGCGACGATTGGGATTGATCCCGTTCCGGAATGTGTCCATGCTCTGCAACAATTTTCCTATTTGTGTTTCAATAAATTTCGAGTATCTTCTCGCATCTCACACACGCATCACGCAGTAACAAGGGGAGCCGATTGGACGTCAAAGCGCCCGCCACGATTCCGTATTTCCTACAGGAACAGATTCGTGAACTGATAGTGGACGGCACTATCAGGCCCGGGCAGCCCTTGCGGGAACAGGAACTGGAGCAGCGTTTCGGCACCAGCCGCAGCCCCATCCGGGAAGCGTTGCGGTTGCTGGAGTTGAGCGGCCTGGTGACGCATGTGCAGCGCAAGGGATTCCGGGTAACGCTCTATTCCGAAACACAGATACGCCATCTCTATCTGCTGCGCGCGGAGCTGGAGGCCTATTGCATCCGCCAGGTCGCCGAGATGGACGATCTGGCGCCGCTGGTGGCCGAACTGCGCGATTACGAAGAGGTCGTCGCCACCGCCCTGACGCGGCGCGACGTGCGCGCCTACATCGGCGGCCTGCGCGAGTTCTATCTGGCCGGGGCCCGCCATACCGGCAACGCGCCGCTGGCCAGCACGCTGGCCAAGCTGTACGAGCAGGTCGAGCCGCTGCGCTACCTGCTGGCGCGCCAGTCGATGGAGCGGGGCGGCATCCACGGCTATACCTCGGGCATCATCGAGGCCCTGGACGGGCGTGATTTCGAGCGCGCGGCCGAGCTGACGCGCGGCTATGTGCAGGATGTGCTGCCCGGGATCCTGCAGGCCTACCGCCGTGCCTCGGAACAGGATGCCGAGGAACAGGCGCCGCGGCTGCGGCGGGCCTGACCCGGCTCCGCGCCGCCCCTGAACCGGCCGGACCTGCCCGCGGCAGGTTCCGATCGCGGGTAGCTCAGGCGCGCGGCACGCGCACTTCGATGCCGGCGTCTTCCAGCGCCTGCCGGATGCCGCTGGCGAACACCAGCGCGTTGGGCTGGTCGCCATGGATGCAGAGCGTGTCCGCCTGCACCGCCACGTCCTTGCCGTCCACCGAGCGCACCTTGCCCTCGCGCACCATGCGCACCACCTGCGCCACGGCCAGATCCACGTCCTCGATCATGGCGCCAGGCTTGCCACGCGGCGTGAGCGAGCCGTCGTCCTGGTAGCTGCGGTCGGCGAAGACCTCGTTGGCGGCGGCCAGGCCGATCTCGCGCGCCACGCTCACCAGCCGGCTGCCCGCCAGCCCGTACAGTACCAGCGTGCCGTCCACGTCCTTGACCGCCTGGCAGATGGCCCGCGACAGGCCTTCATCCTTGGCCGCCATGTTGTACAGCGCGCCGTGCGCCTTCACGTGGTGCAGGCGCGCGCCCTGCGAGGCGGCCACGCCCGCCAGCGCGCCGAGCTGGTAGACCACCAGGTCGTAGGCTTCCTGCGGACTGGTCGGGATGACGCGGCGGCCGAAGCCGGACAGATCCTGCAGGCCGGGATGCGCGCCCAGCGCCACGCCCTGGGCCAGGGCGGCGGCCACGGTCTTGCGCATGGTGGCGGGGTCGCCGCCGTGGAAACCGCAGGCGATGTTGGCCGAGCTGACATAGCGCAGCACGGCGGCGTCGTTGCCCATCACCCAGGCGCCGTAGCTTTCGCCCATGTCGCAGTTCAAGTCGATGCTGGGATTCATAGTGGTCTTCCTGGTCCGGAGTGGGGTGGCGCCCGGAGGCGTCGATCGTGTCAGAGCAGCGTGCGCATCGGCGCCAGCGCGTCCCGCAGCTGGGCGAAGGCGCGCTCGCGCTCGACGTCCAGGCGCTGCGCCTCGTCCAGCTCGATCTGCTGGAAACGCAGCTCCTGGCCGGGCAGCGATTGCGCCAGCGCGGGCAGGTCCACCGAGGCGATCTGCGCGATCTTGGGGTAGCCGCCGGTGGTCTGCCGGTCGGCCATGAGGATGATGGCTTCGCCGCCGGAGGGCACCTGCACGGTGCCGAAGCAGGCCGCTTCCGACAGCGTCTGGCGCGGTTGCGCCATGGCCAGCGCGGGCCCCTGCAGCCGGTAGCCCATGCGATCGGACTGCGGGCTGATGCGGAACGCCTGGCCGGCGAAGGCGGCGCGGGAAGCGTCGGAGAACTCATGCCAGTGGCGGCCCGGCAGGAAGCGGATGGTGTCGCGCCGCTTGCCGGACAGCGTGGCGGGCAGGTAGACGCGGATCTGCCACAGCGCTTCCTGTAGCGCCGCGAGATCGCGCCCGACGTCCAGCGGGGCGTGCAGCGGCAACACGTCGCCACGGGCCAGGGCGCGTCCCTGGAAGCCGCCGAAGCCGCTGCGCAGATAGGTGGTCTCGCTGCCCATCACCAGAGGCAGCGCATAGCCGCCATGCACGGCCAGGTAGGCGCGCGCGCCCGAGGCGGGACGGGCGCCGAAGGCCAGCGTGTCGCCGGGCCGGGCGACCAGCGGCCGGTGCATGGGGATGTCTTGGCCGTTGAGCTGCGCGCCCAGATCGGCGCCGGCCAGCGCGAAACAGGCGGCGGCGTCAAAGCGCAGCGTCGGTCCGGTCAGCGTGATTTCGAGGGTGGCGCGGTCGTCTTCGTTGCCGGCCAGTGCATTGGCCAGTCGGTGCGCGCGCTCGTCCATGGCGCCGGCGGCGGGGATGCCCTGGTGCTGGTAGCCGTCGCGGCCGCGATCCTGGAAGCTGGACAGCATGCCGGGCTTGATCACGGTCAGGCTCATGCGCCGGCCTCGCGCAGCCGTTGGAATTCGTCCTCGGCGATGGGTACGAAGCGCACCGAGTCGCCGGGCTGCAGCAGCGCGGCCGGTTCGCGTGCCGGGTCGAACATGGCCAGCGGCGTGGCGCCGATGATGTTCCAGCCACCGGGCAGGCGGTTGGGATAGATGACGGTCTGGCGGTTGGCCACGGCCACCGAGCCGATGGGCACCGCGGTGCGCGGCGAGGGCCGGCGCGGGATGTTCAGGCGTTCGTCGTGCACGCCCAGATAGGCGTGGCCGGGCGCGAAGCCCAGCATGAAGACCATGCTGCGCGGTTCGCTGTGCAGCCGGATGATGTCATCGGGCGTCAGGCCGGCCGCGGCGGCGACCTCGGCCAGGTCGGGCCCGTGCTCGCCGCCGTAACAGACGGGGATGTCGATCTCGCGGCCGCCCAGCTCGCCTTCCGGGAGGCCGCCGGCCAGCAGCTGGCCGATGCGCTCGGCCAGCGCGCCATGGCTGGGGCTGTCGGCGCTGGCATCAGGGCGGTAGTGGATCGCCACCGTGCAGAAGGACGGCACCACGTCGGTCACGCCGGGCAGGCGCGCGTCGCGCAACATGCGCGCCGTCGCCAGGCAGGCCCGGCCGATCGCGGCGTCGATCTGGTCGCCGAACGAAATGATCAGGCTGCGGTCCCCCTGCGGTTCGATGCGCCAGGGGGGTTCGGCCGGAGAAGGTGGTGCGGATATTGCGTTCAACGGCACGAAACCTGATTGGAGAGATTATTTGGCGAACAGGGAATCCAGGTTCTTGAAGGCCTTGAATTCCAGCGCGTTGCCCGACGGGTCGAGGAAGAACATGGTGGCTTGTTCGCCGACCTCGCCCTTGAAACGGATGTACGGTTCGATCACGAACTCGGTACCGGCATCGGTCAGGCGCTTGGCCATGTCTTCCCATTGTTCCATGGAAAGCACGGCGCCGAAATGGCGCACGGGCACATTATGCGAATCCACGGCGCTGGTGGCCTTGTGGCCGCACTCGCTGGGCGCCAGGTGGGCGACGATCTGGTGGCCGTAGAAATTGAAGTCGATCCATTCGGGCGAGCTGCGGCCCTCGGGACAGCCGAGCTTGACGCCGTAGAAGGCGCGGGCTTCTTCCAGGTCGCGCACCGGGAAGGCCAGGTGGAACGGCGGCAGGTTGGTCTGAGCGGTCATGCGTAGTCTCCAGGGAGGCTGGGTAGTCGGGAACTCTGCCGGCGCGGCTTGCCGGGAGGCCGCCGGATGTCGGATCCGGCTGGCATCGCGGCGCTCGCGCCTTGGCATGCACGGCTAGTTTAGGTATTGTTTTTTCGATTGAAAAACGATATTTTTTGTGCCTTAGCATCAAAAATATTGATAGTGATCAAAGAGTTCAAGACCTTCATCGCGGTGGCGCGGGACGGTACCTTCACCGGCGCCGGGGCCCAGCTGGGCCTGACTCAGTCCGCCGTCAGCGCGCAGATCCGTCGCCTGGAGGACTACCTGGGCGTGGCGCTGTTCGACCGGGGGGCGCGCGCCGCCGTGCTGAACGCCCACGGGCGCGAGATGCTGCCGCAGGCTGAGGAGCTGGTGGCCATGGCCGAGCGCATGGCCAGCGCCGGCGGCGCGGGGCACGTCAGCGGGTCGTTGCGCATCGGCGCCATCGCCTCGGTGCAGCAGGATCTGCTGGTGCGCGCGCTGGGCCTGTTCCGCGCCCAGTATCCCGACGTGCGCGTGCGCATCGTGCCGGGCGTGTCGCTGTCCTTGCTGGGGCAGGTCGATGCCGGCGAAGTCGATCTGGCCGTATTGATCCGCCCGCCTTTCGCGCTGCCGCCGGAGCTGGGCTGGCAGCCGCTGCTGTCCGAGCCGGTGGCGCTGGCCGTGCCCGCCGCCATGCCCGAGGCGCCGTGGCGCGAACTGCTGGCCACGCAGCCCTTCATCCGCTACGACCGCGCGTCCTTCGGCGGCCGCGTGGTGGATCTGTTCCTGAAGAAGCACCGCATCCGCGTGCACGAGGCCGTGGAGCTGGACGAGATCGAGGCCATCGCCAACATGGTGCGACACGGCCTGGGCGTGGCGCTGTTGCCAAGGTTGCGCCGCCTGGACATGACGGGCCTGCGTCTGCTGCCGCTGGGCGAGGCCGCGTTCCAGCGCGAGATCGGCCTGATCGGGCGGTTGCCGTTCGAACCCGGCAGCATGCGCGGCAAGATCGCCGAATGCCTGCTGGCGGCCGCCGCCGAACCCTGATCCCGGCCGCCAAGAAAAAAGCGCCCCGGATGGGGCGCTTGCGTAGCGGCTGGCGCGGACTACAGCCGGTCGCAGCGGACCGTGATGGGGTGCTGGCGCAGCGTGCTCATCACGAGGTCGTCGACCTGGCCTTCGACGTCGGTGATCACGTAGCCGATCTGGCCCTTGGTCTGCAGCGTCTGGCTGACGATGTTCAGCCCGTGCTGCGCCATCAGGTTGTCCAGCGTGCCCAGCGCGCCCGGCGCATTGCGGTGCACGTGCAGGATGCGCGTGCCCTCGCCGCGCTCCAGGTAGGGCAGCTCGGGGAAGTTGACCGCGCCCTTGGTGGTGCCGGCCTGCAGGAAGCGCACCAGCTTCTCGGCCACCTCGCGGCCGATATTCTCCTGTGATTCCTGCGTGCTGCCGCCGATGTGCGGCGTCAGGATCACGTTGGGCAGGCCGATCAGCGGGCTGTCCAGCGGTTCGTCCGGACCCTTGGGTTCGGTGGGGAACACGTCCAGCGCCGCGCCGGCCAGATGGCCGGACTTCAGCGCCTGGTGCAGCGCGTCGATGTCGACCACGGCGCCGCGCGAGGCGTTGATCAGGATGGACCCGCGACGCATGCGGCCGATGGTCTCGGCGTTCATGATGTTCTCGGTGGACTTGCCACCCGGCACGTGCAGCGTGACCACGTCGGATTGTTCCAGCAGCTCGTTCAGCGAGCCGGCGGCGCGCGCATTGCCCAGCGGCAGCTTGGCTTCCACGTCGTGGAACACCACGCGCATGCCCAGGCCTTCGGCCAGCGTGCTGATCTGCGAGCCGATATTGCCGTAGCCCACGATGCCCAGCGTCTTGCCGCGCGCTTCGAAAGCGCCGGACGCGCTCTTGTCCCAATGGCCCAGATGCACGCGCGCGTTCTTTTCAGGAATGCGGCGCAGCAGCAGGATGGCTTCACCCAATACCAGCTCGGCGACCGAGCGCGTGTTGGAGAAGGGGGCGTTGAACACCGGGATGCCGCGCTGCATGGCCGTGTCCAGATCGACCTGGTTGGTGCCGATGCAGAAGCAGCCCACGACGCGCAGGTCGGGGTTGTCGGACAGCAGACTGGCGTCCAGGTGGGTGCGAGAACGGATGCCCGCCACCTGCGCGCCCTTCAGGGCGCCGCGCAGCTGGGCCGGCGGCAGGGCCGCGGCGTGCGTGACGATGTCGCTGTAGCCAGCGGCCTCGAAGACGGCTCGGGCGCTGGGGTGGATGTTCTCGAACAGGACGATTTGTGCCATGACTGCCTGGGGGAGGGGTGGGGAATGCGTTTGATTGATTGTGGCGCATTTTTGCTGCGGTGCAAGGAGAACCCCCTGGCGCGTTGTGGGTGAATTGTTTCAACGCGCGGATCCTCGGACGCGGCAAGCGTCGTCCCTGGGTGGCCACGGCCCGTCCCGTCCGTGGCCGGCAATGACGAATCGGTCTTAGCGATAGGCCTGGAACACCGTCGAGCCGCCCCGTTTGTCCACCAGCAGCACGTCGTGCGGCGTCTTGCGTCCGCCATATTCCGGGCCATCCATGCCGGGCGAGCCCAGCGGCATGCCGGGCGCCGCCAGCCCGGCGGCTTCGGGTTTCTCCCGCAGCAGCCGGCGCACGTCGCTGGCCGGCACATGGCCTTCGATGGCGTAGCCGCCGACGACCGCCGTATGGCAGGAGCCATGGTCGGCCATGCCGGCATTGCGGCGGATGGGACCGGTGTCCGTGACGTCATGCGTGGTCACGGCGAAACCGTTGTCGCGCATGTGCTTGACCCAGTCTTCACAGCAACCGCAGGTGGGCGTCTTCCAGACCTCCACGGGCGTGGGCGCCTGGGCCGCGGCCAGGCCGGGCAGACCCAGCGCGGCGGCAAGCGCGAGCCGGCGGACGAGAGGGGCGATGGTCATCAATGCTCCTATGATCAATTCAACTGCCATTATCCCGGCGCCCCAACCTGGCACGCCGATTATCGGGATGCCGCGGAGCCGGCTTTGCCGGTCCGCAGGCATGCCCCGGGGGAGGCGCGCGAGCGCTTCGGGGGGACTCTCCCTCCGGTCCGCAGGCATGCCCCCTGGGGGAAGCGCGCGAGCGCTTCGGGGGGGCTCATCCCCTCTAGAACCAGAACCGTATGCCGGCCATGATCGCGGTTTGCGAACGGCCGGCGCCGGCCGCGGATGCATAGTCGGCGGTCTGGCCGAATTTCCGTTCGAAGGATACGCCAACATACGGCGCGAACTGGCGCGTGACCTCGTAGCGCAGCCGCAGCGACAGGGAACCCGAAGACAGGCCGGAGCCGATGCCACGCTCGGGGTCGCTCTTGCCATAGAGGCTGGCTTCGAGTTCGGGCGTGAAGACCAACCGCTGCGTCAGCAGCAGATCGTATTCCGCCTTCAGCCCCAGCGCCGTGCGCCCGGATGGGCCGACATAGCCCGTCGCTTCGAGCTCGATCCGGTAAGGCAGCATGCCTTCGATGCCGAACGCCGCCCAGTTGCGTTTGGGCCCGGTGCCGAAATCGCGGCGCGCGCCCAGCTGCAGGTCCCAGAACGGCGTGATCGCGTGGCTCCAGAGCGCCTCGACGCGGCCGCTGGAGCCGCCGTTGGCATTCTCGGCCTCGCCTTCGCTCTTGATCGTCAGGCGATTGGTCGCCGTGCCGTACCAGAAGCGGCCCTCCCACTCGCGCGCGTTCTGCCCGTCGCGGTTGCGCGACCAGCCGAACCGCTCGAGCAGCAGCTGCGCCGCCGGCATGTTGTCCATCATCATCATGTGAGGACGGATGCCATAGGTGTCGTAGCCGCGCGCGTCCGAACCGTCGCTGGACGGCAGGCCGCCCACCGGCGGCGCGGCGGGGGACGGCGCCGCGCCATGGTTCATGCCGGGCATGTTGGAATGATCCATCGCGCCGGATGATGCCGGCGCGGGCGTGGCCGCGCCATGGTTCATGCCGGGCATGTTGGAATGATCCATCGCGCCGGATGATGCCGGCGCGGGCGTGGCCGCGCCATGGTTCATGCCGGGCATGCTGGAATGGTCCATTGCACCGGATGGCGCGGGGGCGGGCGTGGCCGTGCCATGGTTCATGCCCGGCATGTTGGCATGGTCCATGCCGCCGGATTGCGCCAATGCGGGGCCGGCCAGGCTGGAGGCCAGCGCCAGCGCGGCACATCGGGCGACGGCGGGAATACGGTTCTGTGTCTTGTGTCGCATCGTCTACTCCACCACGACCGCTCTGAACATGCCGGCCTCCATGTGATACAGCAAATGACAGTGGTAGGCCCACTTGCCGCGCGCATCGGCGCTGACCCGATAGGTCAGGCGCTGCGCGGGGTTGAGCGAAATCGTGTGCTTGCGCACCTGGAAGGCGCCGTCGGCCGATTCCAGATCGCTCCAGAGTCCGTGCAGGTGGATGGGGTGGGTCATCATGGTGTCGTTGACCAGCACGAAGCGCACGCGCTCGCCATGCTTGAGCACGATGGGCTTGGCGTCGGAGAACTTCACGCCGTTGAAGGACCACATATAGCGTTCCATGTTGCCGGTCAGATGCAGTTCGATCTCGCGGGTCGGTGGTGTGTTGTCCGCGGGCTCGACCATGGAGCGCAGGTCGGCGTAGGTCAGCACGCGCCTGCCGTTGTCGCGCAGGCCGACGCCGGGATCGTCCAGCCGGGTCGACACCACGTCGGGCAGCATGGAATTGCCCACGCCGCGTTCGGCGGGGTAGGGGTGCTTGACCTCCACCATGCCGCCCGAGCCGGCGGCGTCGCCATGGTTCATGCCGGACATCGCCGCGTGGTCCATGCCCGGCATCGCGCCGTGATCCATGCCCGAGGCGGCCGGCGCGCTGGCCTGGCCCATGCCCGGCATCGCGCCATGATCCATGCCGGCCATGCCGCCGCTCATGTCATGGGCCATGCCCATGTCCATCATGGTCAGCAGCTGGACCGGGTCCAGCGCCGGCACGTCGGCCTGCATGCCGGGGCGCGGCGCCAGCGTGGCGCGCGCGTAGCCGGAGCGGTCCATGGCCTGAGAGAAGATGGTGTAGGCGCGGTCCTCGGCCGGTTCGACGATCACGTCGTAGGTCTCGGCCACGGCGATGCGGAACTCGTCGACCTCCACCGGCCGCACGTCCTGGCCGTCGGCGGCCACCACGGTCATTTTCAGGCCGGGGATACGCACGTCGAAGTAGCTCATCGCCGAACCGTTGATGAAGCGCAGCCGCACGCGCTCGCCGGGCTTGAACAGGCCGGTCCAGTTGCCGGCCGGCGTGGCGCCGTTGGTCAGGAAGGTGTAGGTGGCGCCGGAAACATCCGCCAGGTCGGTCGGCGTCATGCGCATCTGTTCCCACATCAGCCGTTCCGACAAGGCCGCGCCCCAGCCCTTGGTTTCGGCCTCGCGCGCCAGGCTCTGCACGCTGGGACGGATGCGGTTGTAGTAGTCCGGCTGCACCATCAGCTTGCGGAACACGCTCATCGGATCTTCGTCGGTCCAGTCGGACAGCAGCACCACGTGCTCGCGGTCGAAGGCGATCGGGTCGCGCCTGCGCGGCTCGATGACGATGGCGCCGTACAGGCCGGTCTGTTCCTGGAAGCCGGAGTGGCTGTGATACCAGTAGGTGCCGCTCTGGCGCACGTCGAAACGGTAGGTGTAGGTCTGGCCGGGATCGATGCCCGGAAAGCTCAGGCCCGGCACGCCGTCCATGTCGGTGGGCAGCAGGATGCCGTGCCAGTGGATGGAGCTTTGCTCGCGCAGCCGGTTGGTGACGTGCAGCGTGACCGTGTCGCCCTCGCGCCAGCGCAGCAGCGGCGCGGGAATCTGGCCGTTCACCGTGGTGCCGACGCGGGTCGCGCCCGTGAAATTGACCGGCGTTTCGCCGATTTCCAGATGGAATTCGGTGCCGCGCAGTTCGGCCGCCTGTCGCGCGGGTTGCGCCAGCGCCGCGCGCCAGCCGCCCAGCGCCGCCAGCGCGCCGCCGGCGGCCAGACCTTGAACGAAGCGCCGGCGTGCGATGGGAGGGAGTGTGTCTTTCATTTAGTCATCCACGGTGCCGCGCAAAATCCGCGGCGCAGGAACAAAGGTTGCCTCAATGGGATGCCGCATGGCGGAGCGATTCGCGTCTACGGCATCGTTGCCATGAAGCCCAGGCGCCGCTGCGGACCCCACCCGTCCCGAGCAGGGCAGCACGGATCGGGCTCCGCCGGTCCGTGGCTGCGCCCTTTTGGGGAAAGCGCGTAGCGCTTCGGTGGGCTTACATCACAGTGACTGAACCCTTCATGCCCGCCGCGTAGTGACCGGGCTCCAGGCAGCCGAAGGACACGGTGCCGGCCTTGTCGAAGCGCCACACGATCTGGCCGCTCTTGCCCGCATCCAGCGAGATGGAGTTGGCTTCCTCATGGCGCATGCCCGGGTCCTTCATCATCATGTCGTAGTGCGCCTTGAGGTCGGCGTCCGTGCCCAGCACCAGTTCGTGGCGGATCTTGCCGGCGTTGCGCACGTTCAGGCACACGGTTTCTCCGGCCTTGACCTCGATGCGGTCGGGGGTGAAGCGCATGCTGTCGTCCATGTCGACGTTCACGGTGCGGGTGGCGCGGGCGGGGTCGCCGGGCTTGCCGATCGAGGCCGCGGCGGCCGGCATGGCGTGGCCACCATGACCGCCGTCGTGTTCGCCGGCCGCATGGGCGGGCAGGGCGAGGCCGATGGCCAGAAGCGCGGCGCAGGCGGCGGCTTGGGAGGTGCGGAGCAGATTGCCTTTCACGATGGTCCTTTCTTGCAGGAGTGGCGGTGACGGCAATGTAGAAAAACCGGAGTGACCCGGCTCTGTCGCAAAGATTACTTTTCTGTAATGAAGTCCACCCCCGAAGCGCCGTTGGCGCTTCCCCCTCAAGGGGGCGCCGCTGCGGACCGGCAAAGCCGGATCCGCGCGGCCTGGCTTGGGGAGGGCGTGCCTGGATTGTGCGATGTAGCTTCGAGGAAGCGATTGGGGGGCGTGGGGCTGGTGCGTTCCTTGGGAATTTTGGGCATCAGCGGCCGATTGATGGGGGCGTTGGCCTGGTGTTGGGCCGGTGGCGTGGCGGCGTTATTGGCGCGTGGAGGGCGCGTCGGCGTCTTGGCTTGTTGCAGCTCGTTTGTCGGCTTGGCCGCGCAGCGTGATGCCGATCACGGTTTCGCCGGCGGTGGAGCGGGCGTCCACGTCGCCGTCGTGCATGCGGGCGATGGCGCGGACGATGGCCAGGCCCAGGCCGTGGCCTTCGGTGCGCGGGGCACGGCCCTGGCCCGCGCGGAAGAAGCGGTCGAAGATGCGGGGCAGGTCGGCGGGGGCGATGGAGGCGCCGGGGTTGCGCACTTCCACGCGCGCGCCGTCGGCGACGGGCTCGCAGCGCAGCAGGATCTCGTGGCCGGCGGGGGTGGCCTTGATGGCGTTGGAGATCAGGTTGGCCAGCGCGCGGCGCACCAGACCGGGATTGGCCGCGACGGCCGCGTCGCCTTCGCAGCGCAGGCGGATGCCGCGCTCTTCCAGCGCGGCGTCGTAGTACTCGGCCACGCGCCGGGCCTCGGCGGCCAGCGAGATCGCGGACAGGTCGGCGGCGCGTTCGCCGCGATCGGCGCGCGCCAGGAACAGCATGTCGTTGACCATGGTCTTCAGGTCTTCCAGCACTTCCAGGTTGGACTCCAGCGCGTCGCGCAGCTCGGCCGCATCGCGCGGCGAGGACAGCATGACCTGGGTGCCGTTGATCAGGGTGGCCAGCGGCGTGCGCAGCTCGTGCGCCACGTCGGCGTTGAAGCCTTCCATCTGCTGGTAGGCCGATTGCAGGCGGTCCAGCGTGCGGTTGAAGGAACGCACGAAATCCTGCAATTCGCGGTCGGTGTCCTGTAGCGGCAGGCGCGGGGCCAGGTTGTCGGGCTGGATGCGCGCCGCCTGTTCCGACAGCCGGCGAGCAGGCGCCATGCTGCGGCGCACGGCCCAGGCCGCCAGCATCACGGTGGCGCCGACCCAGAGCACGCAGATCAGCAGCAGCGCGGTGCCGTAGGCATAGAGCAGCCGCGCGCCGGCGCCCACGCACACGGCCACGGTGAGGACGGCGCCTGGCGCCAGGCGCTCGTCCAGCGCCACGCGCAAGCCGCGCATGCGCGAGCCGTCGGGCGCGTGCAGCTCCACTTCGTTGCCCGCCAGCCGTTCCAGGATGACGGGCGGCTCGCCGCCATATACCTGGCGGCCGCGGCTGTCCTCGATCCAGATGCCCAGGTGGCCGTGGCCCGCGCGCATGTTGTCCAGCGCGGCGGCCAGTTCGTCCATGCCGCGCGCGCCGCGCTGCATGTCGACCAGGTGCTCGATGAGCTCGAACTTGCCGGTGACTTCGGTGATCTCCTGGCGCGCGACCTCGCGCTTGAGCGCCCAGAACAACGTGGCGCCGGCCAGGCTGGAGACCAGCAGCGCGATGGCGCCCAGCAGCAGCGTCAGCCGCGCCTGCATGGAGCGCGTCCGGCCGGCGGGCGCGGGTTCCGGCCCTGGATCGGATTCCGAGGACGACGCGCCGGTCGCGGCCCGGACGCTCATTCGGGGCGCGACTCCAGCACGTAGCCCATGCCGCGCACGGTATGAAGCAGCTTGGCGTCGAAGGGATCGTCCAGCTTGCCGCGCAGGCGGCGCACCGCCACGTCGATGACGTTGGTGTCGCTGTCGAAATTCATGTCCCAGACCTGCTCGGCCAGCGTGGTGCGCGACAGCACCTGGCCCTGGCGGCGCAGTAGCAGCACGAGCAGGTTGAATTCCTTGGCGGTCAGGTCCAGGCGGCGGCCGTCGCGCTGGGCGCGGCGTCGGGCCAGGTCCAGTTCCAGGCCGGCCAGGCGCAGGACAGAAGGCTCTTGCGCGCGGCCACGGCGCAGCAGCGCCTGCACCCGCGCGAGGAATTCGGAAAAGGCGAAGGGCTTGACCAGGTAGTCGTCGGCGCCGCCTTCCAGCCCGCGCACGCGGTCTTCGACGGCGTCGCGCGCGGTCAGCATGAGGATGGGCGTGTCCTTGTGCTCGCGCACCGAGGCCAGGATCTCGAAGCCGTCCACGCCGGGCAGCATGACGTCCAGGATGATGAGGTCGTAGTTGCCCTGCAGCGCGAGATGGCGGCCGTCCACGCCGTCGCGGGCCAGGTCCACGACGTGGCTTTGCTCCGACAGGCCTTTTTTCAGGTAGTCGGCCAGCTTGGGTTCGTCTTCGATGACCAGGATGCGCATGGCCGGAATGTACCACCCGGCTCGCGCGCGCGGCGCAGCGCGCCGCGAAATCAGACGCTGCCTTCCACCGCGATCCGTTCGGGCGGGAAGCGCAGCGCGAAGGTGCTGCCCTTGCCGGGTTCGCTGCTGATCAGCAGCTCGGCGTCGTGCCGCATGGCGATGTGCTTGGTGATGGCCAGGCCCAGTCCGGTGCCGCCGACGGCGCGCGAACGGCCCCGATCCACGCGGTAGAAGCGCTCGGTCAGCCGGGGGATGTGGCGGGCCGGGATGCCGATGCCGGTGTCCTGCACGCTGTAGTGCGCGCCGCCGTCGTCCTCGCGTTCCCAGCGCACGGTGATGGTGCCGCCGTCGGGGGTGTAGCGCACGGCGTTGGTCAGCAGGTTGGACAGCGCCGAGGTCAGCTCGGTCTCCGCGCCCAGCACGTCCAGGGACTCGTCCACATGCCATTCCAGCTTGTGGCGTCCGCCGGACAGGGCTTCGATCTGCTGGCGCGCCTTCTGCAGCAGCGCGCCGATGTTCACCGCCCGCGGGTCGCCGCCGGGCGAGGATTCCAGCGTGGACAGGGTCAGCAGGTCCTCGACGATGGCCTGCATGCGCTGGGCCTGCTCGTGCATCATGTCCAGGTACTGCGCGCGCTGCTCGGCGGGCAGGGCGTCGTCGGGCATGTCGCGCAGTGTCTCCAGGAAGCCCGCCAGCACCGTCAGCGGCGTGCGCAGCTCGTGCGAGACATTGGCGACGAAGTCGCGGCGGGTGGTTTCCAGCCGTTCGATCTGGGTGACGTCGCGCGTGATCAGCAGCCGCTGGTTGCTGGCGTAGGCTGTGAGCTGCATCATCATCAGCCGTTCCTGGCCGTTCTGGCCCAGCCGCACCAGGATCGGATCGGGCCAGGAAGCGCGGTGCGCGTATTCGACGAACTCTGGCGCGCGCAGCAGGTTCAGCAGGTTGTGGCCGCGGTCGGCCGGCAGGCGCAGGCCCAGGTGCTGACGCGCCATGCGGTTGCACCAGTCGATCTGGAAATCCTCATTGAGCGTCACGGCGCCGTCGGGCAGGGCCTGGGCCGCGGCCAGCATGCCCTGCATGGTGTCGCGGGTCTCGGCCAGTTCACGGGCGCGGGCGCGGGTGTAGCGGTACAGCGGCGCCAGGATGTCGTCCCAGGGGCCGACCGAGGCCGGCGGGGACGTATCGGGATGGTGGGCCCAGTGGGACACCAGGTGCAGCCGCCAGCTGCGCCACAGCAGCATGGCGACCATGGCGACGCTGAAGACGATCCAGCCTGCCGGGTCTCCGATGAGCCAGTGCGCCAGCAGCGCCGCGACCGCCCACAGGGCGACCAGGAAAAGGGTGCGCAGCCAGATCATCGTGGGAGGAAGTCTTAGCGTGCAGGAACCTGTGCCGTGAAGCGGTAGCCGCTGCCGCGCACCGTTTCGACGTGGGCGTCGTGGCCGCTGGGCTCCAGCGCCTTGCGCAGGCGGCGGATATGGACGTCGACGGTGCGTTCCTCGACGAACACGTGGTCGCCCCAGACCTGGTCGAGCAGCTGCGAGCGCGAGAACACGCGTTCCGGATGCGTCATGAAGAAATGCAGCAGGCGGAATTCCGTGGGGCCGATCTGCAGCGACTGGCTGTTGCCGGACAGGCGGTGCGTGACCGGGTCCAGCTTCAGGCCGCCCACGTCGATGACGTCGTCGGTGAGCTGGGGCGCGCGGCGGCGCAGCACGGCCTTGATGCGGGCCATCAGCTCCTTGGGCGAGAAGGGCTTGGTGATGTAGTCGTCGGCGCCGGCTTCCAGGCCGTCGACCTTGTCCTGCTCGGAGCCCTTGGCGGTGAGCATGATGACCGGGACGGCGCGGGTGCGTTCGTCGTTGCGCAGCTTGCGCGCGACGGCCAGGCCGGAGGTGCCGGGCAGCATCCAGTCCAGCAAGATCAGGTCGGGCAGCTCGGCGCGGATCAGGGTCTGGGCCTGGTCGGCGTCGAAGGCGCGCAGCACCTTGTGTCCGGCGAAGGACAGGTTGACGGCGATCAGTTCCTGGATGGCGGGTTCGTCTTCGACGACGAGAATGGTGCTGGACATGGTGGCTGTTTGGGCACGATGCGGAGCGCCGGCGCGGCGCGAACATTGCGATAGTATGGCCGCAATATTTCAGGTATGTGACCGTAGCGCAATAGTATGGCGCGTGGCGGACCGCCTCCGTGCGTCCGATAGGCTACCATTGGGCGATATATCGGGAATTCACCATGCAAACCCCCTCCGAATCGCAACATTCCGCGGATTCCGCCTCGCAATCCACGCATTTCGGCTTCCAGACCGTGCCGGAAGGCGACAAAGCCCGCAAAGTCGCCGAAGTCTTCCATTCCGTGGCCCAGCGCTACGACATCATGAATGATTTCATGTCGGCCGGGCTGCACCGCGTCTGGAAGGCCTTCACCATCGGCCGCGCCGCGATCCGTCCTGGCATGAAGGTGCTGGACATCGCCGGCGGCACGGGCGACCTGGCGCGCGCCTTCGCCAAGCGCGCCGGTCCGGACGGGGAAGTCTGGCTGACCGACATCAACGATTCCATGCTGCGCGTGGGCCGCGACCGTCTGACCGACGCCGGCCAGATCGTCCCGGCCGCCGTCTGCGACGCCGAGCGCCTGCCGTTCCCCACCGGCTATTTCGACCGCGTCAGCGTGGCCTTCGGCCTGCGCAACATGACCCACAAGGACCGCGCGCTGGCCGAGATGACCCGGGTGCTCAAGCCGGGCGGCAAGCTGCTGGTGCTGGAATTCTCCCGCATCGCCAAGCCGCTGGCGCCGGTCTATGATTGGTATTCTTTCAACGTGTTGCCCTGGTTGGGCAAGACCGTCGCCAAGGACGAGGCCAGCTACCGCTACCTGGCGGAATCGATCCGCATGCATCCCGACCAGGAAACCCTGGCCGACATGATGCGCACGGCCGGTCTGGAGCGCGTGCAGTACTTCAATCTGACCGCCGGCATCGCCGCGCTGCACGAGGGTGTGCGCCTGGGCTGATACCCCCCACTTTTTTCGGACGACCCCCTTACCCAGAGGGAACTTGTGGGGCGGGATCTTGTCCGTTATTCTTATGCAATTCAGATTGTTGTAAGGAAACTTCGCGGGTGCGGCGCTACGGGGCGCTGCCTTCGCGAGTACGAGGAGCACACCAACCATGACCAAATTCTGTCTTTCGCGGTTTTTCGCCGCAGCGCTGATCGCCGTTTCCGGCGCGGCGCTGGTGACGGCTTCGTTTGACGCCGAGGCGCGCCGCGCTGGCGGCGGCAGCAGCGTGGGCCGTCAGTCCAGCAACGTGACCCAGCAGCGCCAGGCCACCACGCCGCCGGCCGCCGGCAGTAACACCGCCGGCGCCACCGCCGCGCCGGCAGCCGCCGGCGCCGCCACGGCGGGCGCGGCCACGGCCGGCGCCGCGGCCAAGAGCGGCGCCTCGCGCTGGCTCGGCCCCATCGCCGGCATCGCCGCCGGCCTGGGCATCGCCGCGCTGCTTTCCAGCATGGGCCTGTCCGGCGCCTTCGCCGAGTTCCTGTCGTCCGCGCTGCTGATCGCGCTGGCCGTCTTCGCCGTGTTGTTCATCGTGCGCCGCCTGCGTGGCGCCGCCCCGCGTCCGGCCACGCAGTCCGCCTTCGGCGGCGCGGGTCAGGCCCCCGGCCAGCCGCAGCAACAGCCCATGTGGCGTGAGACGCTGCAGCCGGCTCCGGCGGCTCCCGCCGCGCCTGTGGCGGCTGCTGCTGCCGCGCCCGCCGCGGCCGCGCTGCCCAAGGCTGGTGAAGACGGCAACTGGTACGTGCCGGGCGACTTCGACACCGTCAGCTTCCTCAAGCAGGCCAAGGAGCAGTTCGTGCGTATCCAGGCCGTCTGGGACAGTGGTGAAACCGACCGCCTGCGCGAGTTCCTGACCGACGACCTGATCGTCGAACTCAAGCCGCAGCTGGCCGAACGCGGCGGCGCCGCCAACAAGACCGAAGTGGTCCTGCTGAACGCCGAACTGCTGGGCATCGAGACCGTTTCCGACGGCCACCTGGCCAGCGTCCGCTTCTCGGGCATGCTGCGCGAGGCCCCCGGCGCCGAGGCCTTCCGCTTCGAGGAAGTCTGGAACCTGTACAAGCCGGCCAACGGCGGCTGGTTGCTGGCCGGCATCCAGCAGATCCCGGTCGACTACGCCAGCTGAGCCTGACGTCTGCTGCACCGATCCGGACGGCCCTGGCCGTCCGGTCCCAACCGGCCCTTCTGGGCCGGTTTTTCCATGTCCGGGCGCAAAGCCACGCTACGCCCCGACCCGTTACACTCCAGGCTTGCCCACTGTAAAAAACCGGCAACCCCGCCCCTTGGCCGTTGCCGATTGCCTTTCATGCTGCCTCTTCCGTTTCTGCCCACGCCGTCACGCTTGGCCACCCAGGCGCTCAACATGCTGTTGAAGCGCGAAGACTGGGCGCGCGAGCGCCTGGTCCGCCACGCCGGCAAGACGGTGCGCTTCGCGCTGGGCGGATCCTCGCTGGGCCTGACCATCGGCAGCGACGGGCTGGCCGAGCTGTCCGATCCGGCCGTGGTGCCGGATGTGACGCTGACCGTCTCACCCGAAAAACTGCCGCTGCCGCTGCCGCGCCTGTCCGGCGGCGAGGCGCCGGACATGGCCGAGGCCACGCATATTTCCGGCGACGCGGCGCTGGCCCAGGTGGTGGCCGACCTGTCCAAGCAGCTGCGCTGGGATCCCGAAGACGCGCTGGCGCGCGTGGTGGGCGACATCGCCGCGCTGCGCCTGGTGGGCGGGGCGCGCAAGCTGGCGGGCGGCACGCTGCAGGCAGGCCAGCGCGCGGCCGAGAATGTGTCCGAATACCTGGCCGAGGAAAGCGGCCTGCTGCTGGGCCGTCCGGCGCTGGCGCAATGGCGCCTGGACCTGGCCGAGCTGGACGCGCGCGCCGAGGCGCTGGCGCGGTCCGCCGCCGCCTTGCAGACGAAACTGGCCGCCGCCGGCGCCAAGCGGGGCGCCTGATCCATGTTCCCTCTGCTGCGCCTGCTACGCATCATCCTGGTTTCCCTGCGCTACGGCCTGGACGAGCTGGTGCTCTCCAGCCTGAACCACCCGCTGGCCACCTGCCTGCTGCGCGTCATGCGGCTGGGCACTCGTCCGCGCCAGCCGCGCGGACTGCGGCTGCGCCTGGCGCTGGAGTCGCTGGGCCCCATCTTCGTCAAGTTCGGCCAGGTGCTGTCCACCCGCCGCGACCTGATTCCGGCCGATATCGCCAATGAGCTGGCGCTGCTGCAGGATCGCGTGCCGCCGTTCCCGTCGGCCCAGGCCGCCGCCTGCGTCGAGGCCGCGCTCGGCGCGCCGCCGGACAAGCTGTTCGCGCAATTCGATGTCGATCCGGTGGCCTCGGCCTCGATCGCCCAGGTGCACTTCGCGGTGCTGCACGACGGTCGCGAGGTGGCGGTCAAGGTGCTGCGCCCGGGCATGCTGAGCATCATCGAAAAGGACCTGTCTCTGCTGAAGATCGTGGCCCGCATCATCGAGCGGCTGGGTCCGGACGGCCGCCGCCTGAAGCCGCGCGAGGTGGTGGCGGAATTCGACAAGTACCTGCATGACGAGCTGGACCTGGTGCGCGAGGCCTCCAACTGCAGCCAGCTGCGCCGCAATTTCGGCCCCGAATCGGGCCGTGGCGACATGCTGATCGTGCCCGAGGTGATCTGGGAATACACCGCCGCCACCGTGTTCACCATGCAGCGCATGTACGGCATGCCGGTGGGGCAGGTCGAGCGCATGCGCGCGGCCGGCATCGACATTCCCACGCTGGCCCGCACCGGCGTCGAGATCTTCTTCACCCAGGTGTTCACCGACGGCTTCTTCCACGCCGACATGCACCCGGGCAACATCTACGTGTCCGACCGGCCCGAGACGCTGGGCAGCTATATCGCGCTGGACTTCGGCATCGTCGGCTCGCTGTCCGAGTTCGACAAGAACTACCTGGCGCAGAATTTCCTGGCCTTCTTCCACCGCGACTACCGCCGCGTGGCGCAGCTGCATATCGAGTCAGGCTGGGTGCCGCCCGACACGCGCGAGGAAGAGCTGGAGGGCGCGGTGCGCGCCGTGTGCGAGCCGTACTTCGATCGGCCGCTGTCCGAAATCTCGCTGGGCCAGGTGCTGCTGCGCCTGTTCCAGACCTCGCGGCGCTTCAATGTCGAGATCCAGCCGCAGTTGGTGCTGCTGCAGAAGACGCTGCTCAACGTCGAGGGCCTGGGACGGCAGTTGGATCCCAATCTCGATCTCTGGAAGACGGCCAAGCCCTATCTGGAACGCTGGATGCGCCAGCGCGTCGGCATCAAGGGCCTGCGCCAGAGCCTGGAAAAGGAAGCGGCGCAGTGGTCGCAGATGCTGCCGGCGCTGCCCAGGCTGGTCCACGACCATCTCAACCGCCCGAACGTCTCGCCCGCCCTGCTGGCCGAAATGGTCCAGCTGCGCCGGGCGCAAGAGCAGAACAACCGGCTCGTCGCGGCCCTGGTCGGCGTGATCGCGCTGGCTGTCGGGGTGGCGCTGTGGGCATTGACCCGGTAGGCGGCGCGATGCTCTAGACGGTTCCTGTCATGTTTCGTTCATGAAACAGTCATCATAGCTTCGCGGGACGCGGCGAAAAATAGCGCTCGCGGGAGTCGGCGCCACCCAGGCTCCATCCTGCGCCGCGCGCAGACGGAACATGCCGCCCGCAGGCGCGCAGCGCGGCTTCCAGGCCGCGGCGCCATTCGATTTATTTCTATAGCCCCACGCGGGACATATACAAGGGCAGACCATGCTTTATCCTGAACTCTTCAAGACCATGGAAGCCGTGCGCTGGAACATGGCGCATGACATCCCCTGGGATGATTTTGATCGCAGCAAGCTCTCGGACGAGCAGGCTCAGACGATCAAGATGAACGCCATCACCGAATGGGCGGCGCTTCCTGCGACGGAGATGTTCCTGCGCGACAATCGCGGCGACAGCGATTTCTGCGCATTCATGTCGGTCTGGTTCTTTGAAGAGCAGAAGCATTCCCTGGTGCTGATCGAATACCTGCGCCGCTTCCGCCCGGACCTGATGCCGACCGAGGAAGAGCTGCACAAGGTGCGCTTTGAATTCGATCCGGCGCCCGAGTTGGAAACCCTGATGCTGCATTTCTGCGGCGAGGTGCGTCTGAACCACTGGTACCGCCGCGCCGCCGAATGGCATACCGAGCCGGTCATCAAGGCCATCTACAAGACCGTGGCGCAGGACGAGGCCCGCCACGCCGGCGCCTATCTGCAGTACATGCGCCGCGCGCTGCATGATCGTGGCCAGGAAACCAGCGAGCAGGCCCGCCTGGCGTTCTCGAAGATCGGCGTGCTGATGGCGTCGGCCGCGCGCACGCAGCAGGCGTTGCACCCGACCAACCTGCACGTGAACAAGCAGCTGTTCCCCAACGACACGGTGCAGTCGCGCCTGCCCGAGCCGGGCTGGCTGGAGCACTGGCTGGACACGCAGATCCGCTTCGATGGCGTCTGGGAGCAGAAGGTCGCCTCGCGCATCCTGCACATCCTGTCCAAGCTGATGGACCGCAGCTTCGAGACCGTCAAGGATCTGAATCGCTACCGCAAGGAAATGACGGCGCTGCTCGTCCCCAAGGAAAAGGAAATCATCCTGGCGGGCGCCTGACCGCTACAATCCGGCCATGACCGCCCGTTTCGAATCCAAGATCCTGTCCCGCGGAGACTGCGTCGCCGCCGTCGCCGCCGGCCGCTATGCGCGCCCGCTGGTGTTCACCAATGGCGTCTTCGACATCCTGCATCGCGGGCACGCCACCTACCTGGACCAGGCGGCCCAGCTGGGCGGCACGCTGATCGTGGCGGTCAACACCGACGAATCCGTGCGCCGCCTGGGCAAGGGCGCCGAGCGCCCGCTCAACCGCATGGAGGACCGCGCCGCGCTGCTGGCGGCGCTGGGCTGCGTCGCCGTGGTGACCTCGTTCCACGAGGACACGCCCGAGGTCCTGATCGGCCAGTTGAAGCCCGACCTGATCGTCAAGGGCGGCGACTACGACATGGAAACACTGCCCGAGACCGCGCTGGTCAAGAGCTGGGGCGGCCGCGCGGTGGCGATCCCGTTCGAGTTCGAGCGTTCCACGACGGCGCTGGTGAAGAAGATCCAGGGCGGCTGAGCGGTCGCGCGTCGATCCTCTGTCATGCAAAAAAGAAGGCGGCCCCATGGGGCCGCCTTTGTCATCTGCGCGCGGTGCTGGCCGCGATCAGAATTTCCAGCGCAGCGTCATCGACGCGGTCTGGTCGCGGTTGCCCGAACCGAACTGTCCGCTGTAGCCCACCGCCAGCGTGGTGCTGCGCGACAGGTTGCCGTCCAGGCCCAGTTCCACCAGCGCCGCATTGCGGGCGATGGGCGCGCCGGTCACCGAGAACGAATCGCCGCCGGCAAAGGCCATGGTGGTGCTGGGTTGCACGTCGCCGAAGGTATGCCGCCAGCCCAGGCCGGCACGCAGCGCGGCGCTGATCGAGCCCAGCATGATGTCCTGGCGGCCGCGCAGGCCCAGCGTGGTGGTGGTCAGGGCGTTGCGCTGGCTCTGGCCGGACAGGGCCGCGTAGCCGCCCGATTCGGAGAAGCCACGGATGCGCTGGTCGCTCCAGATCAGGCCCGCGTACGGTTCCAGCGTCAGCGCGGGCGAGACGCGCATGGCGTAACCCAGCTCGGTGAACAGCTGCGCGGTGCTGGCGCCGTAGTCGGCCTGCAGTTTCTGCGTGCCGCCGCCGATCCGGACCATGCGTTCGGTGCTCAGGTCGTGCCAGGTATAGGCGCCGCCGGCCAGGAAGTTCAGCTTGCCCGCGCCCGCCTCGAAGGACTTGCCGGCGTACAGGGTCAGGCTGTAGTTGCTGATGTCGGCCTTGGAATCGACGGCGTCGGCGCGCGCGCGCGAGTCGGTGTAGCCCACCGCGCCGCCCATGCGCCAGCCGCCGCCCAGCGGGCGGTCCGCGCCCATGAACAGGCCGCCCGTGTGCTGGCGCACCTCGGCGGTGTTGTCGGTGGCGCTGGCGCGTTGCCAGTTGCCGATCACCTGGGCCCAGACCGGGCGCACGGTGGAGCCGGGCAAGGTGGCTGCGTCGGGCACGGCGTCGCTGGCGCCCGCGGCGGCGCTGGGCTGGCCGGGCAGCAGGGCGGCGGTCATGTTGCTGCGGAAGTGTTCCAGCGGCAGCATCGCGGACGTGTTGGCGACGTTGCGTAGCGATGCGGCGTTGCTGGCATGAGTTTCGCCGGACAGCGCGGTGAACGTCGGCGCGGGCGCGCCCACGGGCAGGTTGAGCACGGCCTGGTACAGCGGATTGCTGGCGGGCAGGCTCTGGACCCCGCGCGCCGCGGCGCGCTGGTTGCTGGTGTCGGCCAGATCCTCGAAACGGATGGGGCGGGTGGGGGTGACGGGATCGGGATCCGGGTCGGGCTTGGGCGCCTGGCGCAGGGCCAGCGTCAGCACCACCGTGTTGCCTTCGTTGGCCACGGTGGGCTTGAGATAGGCCAGGTTGGAGGTGGTCGACATGAACTTGTTGCTCAAGGTCTGCGCCGTCAGGATGGTGTAGCGCGTGCTTTCCGCATACGTGCCCGTGCCGGCGACCACGCTGACCGTGCCGTGTATTTGCGCCTTGCCGTTGACATCGAGGCGGTCGGCGGCGGTGGGGGTGGCGCGGACTTCGAAGGTGTCGCCGGGACCCAGGTACAGGTCGCCGGTCATGGAGGCGGTGGTGGGCTTGCCATCCGCGCTGTTCAGCGCCAGCGTGTTGCGGCCGGTCGACAGGATATGGCCCATGATGCTGGATCCGTTCGCCAGTTCCAGGCGATTGCCATCGCCGGTCAGCCTGACCGCGACGCCGTTGGCGCCGGAACCGTCTCCCCCCGCGGTGATGGTGCCGTAGTTGACGATGTAGACGTTGTCCTTGGCGACAACGCCGGCGCCCGAGGTGCCGGAGTGATATGGGCTGGGGTAGTCGCTGTTGTTGGCGGCATTGCCGCCCGTGATCTGGCCACGGTTGACCAGGTCCGGCAGACCGAGCGCGGAGCCGGGCAGGCGCGGCGTATTCGAGCCGGCCATGATGACAACGCCGTTGCCACCGTTGCCGCCACGGGAGTTGGGGGTCATGCTCATGCCGCCCTCTCCACCCGTGATGCGACCTTCATTGACCATGCGGCCATTGCGCAGCACGGCCCCGTCTCCGCCATTGCCGCCTGGGGCGATGCCGGAGGGGGCTGCGCCGTTGTTGTAGCCGCCCGTGCCGCCGACGATAAGGCCGGCATTCTGGATCGTGCCTTTGTCCAGGTATAGCGCGGCCCCGCCACTGCCTGGCCTGCCGCCCATCGAATAGGTGGCGTCGCCGCCCACCAACTGACCCGTGGCGGTGACATTGACCTTGCCGTCCATCACGATCAGGCCATCGCCGCCGCCGCCGCTGCCATCTGTCGATGAATAACCGACCCAGCCCGAGCCGCCGAGCAGGTTGGATCGGACCGTGATGGTGGCATTGGCGCCGCCGAAGTAGGCGGCCGCGCCGCCGCCGCCACCGCCGAAGGTGGGAGAGGTCCCGCCCACGCCGCCATGGGTGATGGTGGTGAATTCACGGACGGTGTTGGCGGACAGGTCGGACACCGTGGCCTTGCCGTCGTTCGGGTCGATGTTTTCACCATTGCCCTGGTTTTCCCAGCCGCCGCCCTTGCCGCCCGGATTGTCGCCGCCGCCGCCAGCGCCGCCGGCCAGGGCCTGGCTGGCGGCCAGGGTCAGCGCGGCGCTCAACAACGCGGTGGTCAGGCGAGGCAGGAATGGGGGGCGAGGCGTGGACGTCAGCGCGATCTGATCGTCGGAAACGCGGGCATAGCGTGTAGTCATGGAGGCGTCGTCTCATGGAACGAAGCATCGGACGGCCTCGTTCTGCGGCGCGAATCGTAACAGGTTAAGAAACAAAGTTTTTTATCATTTCTCACTATGTCGCAAGAATGCCACTGCCTTGCAGGGGTTTTCAGCGCGGCTCGCGCAGCAGCCGGTTGATCGCTTCCAGGTCGGTCTCGGCCAGGATGCCGCTGACCGCCTTCAGCCGCAGCCCGGACAGCAGCGTGGTGTAGCGCGCCAGCGCCAGATCGCGCTGGGTGGCATAGAGCTGCTGCTGGGCATTGAGCACGTCCAGGCTGATGCGCACGCCCACTTCGTAGCCGGTGCGGTTGGCCTCGACCGAGGCGCGGCTGGATTTCTCGCCGGCCTCCAGCGCGTCGATGCGCGCCAGGCCGCTGGTCACGCCCGTGTAGTGCTGGCGCGCGGCCTGGACGGCCTGGCGCCGGGCGGCCTCGAAATCGTGCCGCGCCTTCTGTTCGAGCTGCACCCGCTCGGTCACCTGGGACGAGACGCCGCCGCCCGAATACAGCGGAATCGACAGCACCACGCCCACGCTGTTGTTGATGGGCTTGCCGGGCGCGCTGCTGCCGTTGCTCATGACCGCGTCGCTGGCGCTGCCGCTGGTGGCGCGCAGATTCACGGTGGGGTAGTGGCCGCTCCTGGCGATCTGGATGTCGCGGCCGGCAATGCGGGTCTGGAGCTGGGCGCGCAGCACGTCCAGGCTGGAGGCCTCGGCCTGCGTGCTCCAGTCGTTCAGCCGGGCCGGCTGGGGCGAGGGCAGGCGCACGCCGGGCGGCAGCTCCGCCAGCGCGCCGGCAGGCGAGCCCAGGATCTGGGCCAGCACGTCGCGGCGCACGTCCAGATCGTTCTGCAGCCGCAGTTCCTGCGCCAGCACCAGGTCGTAGCGCGCCTGCGCCTCGTAGGTATCGGTGATGGTGGCGTTGCCCAGCTCGAAATTGCGCTTGGCCGATTCCAGCTGTCCCGCGACGGCGGCCTTCTCGGCTTCGGTCGCCGTCAGGGCGTCCTGGGCGTAGAGCACGTTGAAATAGGCTTCGGCCACGCGCAGCAGCAGATCCTGGAAGGCCTGCTGCAGCCGCACTTCGGCGTCGGCGGTCAGCAGCTTGGATTGCTCGTAGGCCTGCCAGCGCGACCAGTTGAACAGCGGCTGCGTCAGCGCCAGGTCCCAGGTGCCGCGGCCACCGCTGTAGGCCATGCCGAAGCCCTGCGTGCTGCGGGTTTCGCGGTAGGCGCCGCCGGCCTCGGCGCTGATCTGCGGCAGCAGTCCGGCGCGGGCCTGGGGTTCCTTTTCCAGGCTGGCGCGGTAGTTGGCGCGCGCGGCGGCATAGACCGGGTCGCTGCCCAGCGCGGTGCGCCAGACCTGCATCAGGTCGTCGGCGGCGTGGGCGCGCGACGGACCGACGCTTGCGGCGCAGGTGAAGACCAGTAATGCCGTAAGCGATCGGACGCGCATGATGTTTCGTGGGAGTCGTGCGGCTCCAGGACGTCCGCCCCGCATCCCCGCGCCGGGCGGGGACGGCGCGGGCGGCGCCGGATCAGAACTTGAACTGGGACACCGTCGCGCCGCGCAGCGGCTTGATGACGGTTTCGAACAGGTTGACGGTTTCGAAGCTGGCGGCCGTGGTGCGGGTGATGCGACAGGCGGTCATGACGGGCGCCTGGCCCACGATGACGACCAGGCGGCCGCCCACGCGCAGCTGGTACTTGAGCGCGTCGGGCACGGCCGGCACCGAGCCGGTCACCAGGATGGCGTCGTATTCGGTCGAGCCCCAGCCGTTGCGGGCGTCGCCGGTTTCGACCTTGACGTTGGTGACGTTGTTCATCTGCAGGTTCTGCTGCGCGAAGGTCACCAGGCGGCTGTCGATCTCGACCGAGGTCACCTGCTGCGCCAGATAGCCCAGCAGCGCGGCCTGGTAGCCCGAGCCGGTGCCGATTTCCAGCACGCAGTCCGACTTGGTCAGCTGAAGTTCCTGAGCCAGGCGCGCCTCGATCTTCGGGGCCAGCATGTTCTGCCGGGAGTCGACGCCGTTGATCTGCAGCGGGATCTCCAGGTCGGAGAACGCCAGCGCGCGCAGGGCCGGCGGAACGAACTGTTCGCGACGCACATCGAACAGGGCTTGCAGCACATTGGCGTCAAGCACGTCCCAGGGGCGGACCTGCTGTTCCACCATGTTGAAGCGGGCTTGTTCTACGTCGGGCAGGGTCGAAGCGTTCATGACGGTCAGAGAAAACAGAGGAATCAACTGACCATTGTACCGATTCGTAGCGTCCTGTGACGCCATGGGGCGCGGGCCCGGCCGGGGAGGGGTCAGGCCGCCTCCGGCCGGGGGCAATGTAACCGCGCGCCGCTCACCACCAGGCGTGGAAGTGGTGCACCGGGCCGTGGCCCGAGCCGGCCGACAGGCGGCCGGACTGGCGGATGGCTTCCGTCAGGTAGGCCTTGGCGCGGCGGGCCGCCTCGGGCACGTCGCCGGTCTGCGGCAGCAGCGCGGCCAGCGCGGCCGACAGGGTGCAGCCGGTGCCGTGCGTGTTGGCGGTCTCGATGCGGTGGCCGGGCAGCTCGATCATGCGGTCGCCGTCGTGCAGCAGGTCGATGGTGTCGTTGCCGGGCAGGTGGCCGCCCTTGACCATGACCCAGCGCTCGCCGTCATAGGCCATCTTGTTGCGCAGGCGCTCGGCCACGCGACGCATTTCCTTCACGCTTTCCACCGGCCGCTCTTCCAGCAACACGCCGGCCTCGGGCAGGTTCGGGGTCAGCAGCGTGGCCTGGGGCAGCAGCGCCTCGCGCATGGCGCTCACGGCGTCGCGCTCGAGCAGCAGGTCGCCGCTCTTGGCCACCATGACCGGGTCCAGCACCACGTGGGCCGGCTTCCATTTGGCGAGCTTCTCCGCCACCACCAGCGTCACGGGCTGCTGGCCCAGCATGCCGATCTTGACCGCCGCGATCGGCACATCGGCGAACAGCGTGTCGATCTGCAGGCCGACGAAGGCCGGCGGCACGGGTGAAATGCCGGTCACGCCCTGCGTGTTCTGCGCCGTCAGCGCGGCGATCACGGCGCAGCCGTAGGCGCCCAGGGCGCTCATGGTCTTGACGTCGGCCAGGCTGCCGGCGCCGCCGGACGGATCGACGCCCGCGATGCTGAGCGTGTTGGGGATGGGGCGGGCGTTCATCGGGCGTGTCCTTGGCGCCAGGAGGCGGCGGCGTTCACTGCGCGCCGAGGGGCGACGGCGTTCATTTCGCGGCGCCCGCGGCGATCAGGCCTTCGGTGGGCGAGCTGGGCGCGCCGCTGTAGAGCTTCTTCGGCATGCGGCCGGCCAGGAAGGCCTCGCGGCCGGACTCCACGCCCTTCTTCATGGCGCTGGCCATCAGGATCGGGTCGCGGGCGGCGGCGATGGCGGTGTTCATCAGCACGGCGTCGCAGCCCAGCTCCATGGCGATGGCGGCGTCGGACGCGGTGCCCACGCCGGCGTCGACCACGATGGGCACGCGCGCCTGGTCGATGATCAGGCGCAGGTTCCAGGGATTCAGGATGCCCATGCCCGAGCCGATCAGCGAGGCCAGCGGCATCACCGCCACGGCGCCCAGGTCTTCCAGCATGCGGCACTGGATGGGATCGTCGGTGCAATACACCATGACCTTGAAGCCTTCGTCGACCAGGGTCTTGGTGGCCTTGAGCGTTTCGGGCATGTTGGGGAACAGCGTGTGCGGATCGCCCAGCACTTCCAGCTTGACCAGGTCGTGGCCGTCCAGCAGCTCGCGCGCCAGCCGCAGCGTGCGGATGGCGTCGTCGGCGGTGTAGCAGCCGGCGGTATTGGGCAGCAGCGTGAATTTCGACGGCGGCACGTGGTCGAGCAGGCTGGGCTCGCCGGCATGCTGGCCGATGTTGGTGCGGCGGATGGCGACGGTGACGATCTCGGCGCCGCTGGCGTCCAGCGCCTGGCGGGTCTGTTCGAAATCCTTGTACTTGCCGGTGCCGACGAGCAGGCGCGACGAATAGGCGCGGCCGGCGATGGTGAGGGTGTCTTGGGTGGTCATGGCGGTGTTTCGAAGAGCGGGACCGGGAGCGGACCCGAGGGACGGTCTGAGCGTTGCACGAATGATAAAGCACGCGGCGGCGACGCTGGCGCGATGGGCGGAACGCGGCGTTCCACTATTTGCCGAACCCGGCGGAATTCCGTGGGGGCAGCGCCTATTGCCGCATCGCGTCCAGCGTCTCGCACAGCGCCTCGGCAGCATCGATCAGGCGGGGGCCGGGACGGTACAGGGCATCGGCGTCGATGCCGTACACATGGCCGGCCTGGGCGGCCGGCAGGCCCAGCTTGCGCCAGGCCGCGAGGTTGTTCGCCTTGTCTTCCTGCCGCGACACGCCCGCCAGCACGGCGTCGGGCCGGGCCGCCAGCACGCTTTCCAGCGACACCTGGGGCGCCACCACGGGCGAGTCGGCGAAGACGTTGACGCCGCCGCACAAGCGCAGGGCGTCGCTGACGATGCTGGTCCGATTCAGCGTGTAGATGGGATCCAGCCCGGCCTGGATGAAGACCCGCAGCGGCCGGCGGTCGGCATGGCGCGCGGCCAGCCGGTCCAGCCGTTCGCGCAGCGCCCTGGCGGCGGGCCGAGCCTGGTCCTGGGTGCCGAACAGCTCGCCCATCCGTTCCACCGCGGCGGGGATGTCCGCCAGTGTCTGCGGGTCGCTGTAGTAGACCGGCACGCCCAGCTTGTCCATGACGCGGACCAGCGGTTCGGCGGCGGCCGGTTGCCAGGCGATGATCAGGTCGGGCCGGACGGCGGCCACGCGTTCCGCGTCCGGTTGCGTGCCATCGCCGATGACCGGCAGCGCGCGCGCGGCCGGCGGATAGTCGCTGCCACGGATCGTGGCGGCGATACGGTCGCCGGCGCCAGCCGCGTAGACCAGCTCGGTGGCATGCGGCGCCAGCGTCACCGCCCGGCGCGCGGGCTCGGCCAGCACGACTGCGCGGCCACGGTCGTCCTGGACCCGGATCGGCGCAGTCTGCGCCTGTGCCGATCCCGCGAGCACCGCCATGCCAAGCCCGAAGGCAGGCAGCAAGCCACTCATTACTTGCCCATAGCGCCAAATGCTTCGCATGAAGCAGACGCCACTCCAGAGGGATGCTGCGGAGCCGGCTTTGCCGGTCCGCAGGCATGCCCCCTTGAGGGGGAAGCGCGCAGCGCTTCGGGGGTGGGCTTTCACTCTAGTAGCGCAACGTCAGCGAAGCGTAGAAGTTGCGGCCAGGCGCTGGGTACAGGTTGTAGCGCGCCGTGGAGCCCAGGTACTGGAAGTCCGTGTTGGCGCCGCGCACGCCGTAGCTGGCGTACTTGCGATCCAGAATGTTGTTCACGCCCACCGCGCCTTCGATGTTGCGGGTGAACTTGTAGGCCAGCTTGGTGTTGAACAGCACATAGGCGTTCAGTTCCTCGCCGAACTGGTTGGCCTGGTCGTTGTCCATGCGCGACTTGCCGACGTACTGGGCCGACACGTTCCACAGCAGCGCATCGGTGGGACGCCAGGTCACGCCGGCGTTGGCCAGCCACTTCGGCACCAGCGGCACCTGTTTGCCGGCCAGGTCCACGCCGCTGTACGTGCCGGAACGGAACTTCGCCTCCATCCAGGTCAGGTTGGCGTCCAGCGTGATGCTGCTGGTCAGGGCATGGTGTCCTTCCAGCTCGATGCCCTGGCGGCGCGTCGGGTCGAGGTTGATGTTGCCGCCGGTGCCCGGACCCCAGATGCCATCGCCCAGCGGGTTGTACTGGATCTCGTTGCGCAGGTCGTAGCGGAACCAGGACAGGCGCGCGCTGCTCTTGTCCGACTTCCAGGTCAGGCCCAGTTCCTTGTCGGTGGAGGTTTGCGGCGCCAGCGGCGATTTCACCGACACCAGTTCGTCGGCGTTGGCCACGCGGAAGCTGCGGCCGACCTTGGCATAGGCGCCGAAGCCGGCGCCGATGTCCTGGCGCACGCCCAGCTGCCAGGCGGTCAGGTGGTTGCCACGGTCGGACGGCTGGTCCATGCCGGACAGGATCTCCACCTTGTCCGAGGCGTACTGACGGCGCAGGCCCAGTGTCACGAGCGTGCTCTCGGTGGCGCGAATCGTGCCCTCGGCGAACAGGCCGTACTGGCGCTGGCGCGATTCCCACTTCGCCGGCGTGGGCGAGTAATAGGCGTCCTGGGCCGAGGTGGTCTTGGCTTCCTGCGCGTCGGCGCCGAAGACCACGCTGTGGCCGCCGTTGATGGGCAGGCGGTAGCGCAGGCTGGCGAGGTTCTCGGTCAGCTTCTGGTCGCGCAGGATATCGCCGAAGCCGTCGTAGGACACGCCATCCAGCTTCTTCTGGCGGGAGGACGCGTCGGCGTACAGCGTGCCGGCGCCGATGGACTGTTCGACCTGCAGGCCGATGGTGGTCGTGGTGGTCCTGATGCGGTCGATGTCGTTCTTGGCGCCGCGCGGGTCGCTCTCGAACTCGTTCTTGCCGGTGTATGGATCGATCAGGCGCGAGCCTGGCAGGTCCAGGCGCTGCGTGGTGGTGTTGCCGTACAGGCGGATCGAGCCGTTGTCGTGGCGCAGCGTGATGCCGCCGCCGCCGCCCTCGCGGCGCTCGCCGCTGTGGTCGCGGTAGCCGTCGGTGCGCAGCGACTGCATGTAGGCGTCGACGCCGACCTTCTGGTTGTTCATGGCGATGGCCGCGTCATACTGGCGCAGGCCATAGCTGCCGAAGGTGGCGGTGGCGCGGGCGGTGACCGGTTCCTTGGAGAAGTCGCGGCGGGTGATGATGTTGATCACGCCGCCGGTGGTGCCGCCGCCGTATTGCACGGAGCCGCTGCCGCGCACGATTTCGATGCGTTCGACCTGGTCCAGCGGCACCACGCCCAGGTTGGGCGCGGACAGGTCGTTGGTGTTCTGCTTGACGCCGTCCACCAGGATGAGGGTGTTGCTGGCGCCGGTCATGCCGAAGCCGCGCAGGTCCACGATGGCGTTGTCGGTCGAACTGCTGGTGTTCAGCAGGTGGATGCCGGCCTGCGTGGACAGCAGGTCCTGCATGGTGCGCGCGCTGCTGGCGGCGATGTCCTCGGCGGTGATCACCGAGACCGCGACCGGCAGCGTGGCGGCGTCGGAAGGCACGCGCTGCGCCGTGACGGTGATGGGGCTGAGTTCCGTGGGGGCGGGAGTTTGCTGGGCGGCGGCCAGGGCCGGCGCGGAACAGAGCAGGACGCCGGCGCTGCGGCGAAGGGTACGGGCTTTCATCTGCATGACCTCGAAGCGACCCGCGACCCCGCAGGCCATTCACGATGGGAGGACGCCGCGTCCGGCGGACCGGGAAGGGGGCGTCCTGACTGTCGAACAGGCCGGTATCGGGCTGCCATGCGGCTGGCGCATGGGGACCGTTGCGGGGGCAGCACAGGCTGGGCTCGGTCGGCGGGCTTGATGGACCGCCGGCGGGGATGCCTTCCTGTTTCCCGTTTACCTTTCGCGCGCGGCCGGCAAGTGTTGCGTTCTTGCCGGCAATGTGCGCCGAAAGCACCGGTTCGGGGCCGAAACTGTATCACCGCCGGGCGCGGAAGACCCCGTTTTGTTACGATTACAGGTTGATTTCACGGCGTTTTTCCCCTTTTCGCCACACGTCCAGGACTTTCTCGTGTCTTATCCCCGTCTGCCCTATCCGCCCGAGGCCTTTACCCGCGGCGGCGACTTCGCCCGACTGCTGGGCCAGCGCATCCTGATCCTGGACGGCGCCATGGGCACCATGATCCAGCGCTACAAGCTGGGCGAGGCGGATTTCCGCGGCGAGCGCTTCGCCGGCCACGGCAAGGATCTGAAGGGCGACAACGAACTGCTGTCCCTGGTCCGGCCGGATGTGATCGCCGAGATCCACCGTCAGTACCTGGAGGCCGGGGCCGACGTCATCGAGACCAACACCTTCGGCGCCACCTCCATCGCCCAGGGCGACTACGACCTGCCGGAACTGGCCTACGAACTGAACCTGGTATCCGCCCGACTGGCGCGCGAGGCCTGTGACGCCTACAGCACGCCGGACAAGCCGCGCTTCGTGGCCGGCGCGCTGGGCCCGCAGCCCAAGACCGCCTCCATCTCGCCGGATGTCAACGACCCGGGCGCGCGCAACGTCACCTTCGACGAGCTGCGCGTGGCCTATGTCGAGCAGCTGAACGGCCTGCTCGACGGCGGCATCGACATCGTCCTGATCGAAACCATCTTCGACACGCTCAACGCCAAGGCCGCGATCTACGCCACCGAGGAAGTGTTCGAGCAGCGCGGCATCCGCCTGCCGGTCATGATCTCCGGGACCGTCACCGACGCCTCGGGCCGGATCCTGTCCGGCCAGACCGTGGAAGCCTTCTGGAACTCGGTGCGCCACGCGCGCCCGGTCACCATCGGCCTGAACTGCGCGCTGGGCGCGGCGCTGATGCGCCCCTACGTGGCCGAGCTTTCCAAGATCTGCGATACCTACGTCTGCGTCTATCCCAACGCCGGCCTGCCCAATCCCATGGCCGAGACCGGCTTCGACGAAACCCCGGCCGACACCTCGGCGCTGCTGGAGGAATTCGCGCGCGCCGGGCTGGTGAACATGTCCGGCGGCTGTTGCGGCACCACGCCCGACCACATCCGCGCCATCGCCGACAAGGTGACCGCGCTGACGCCGCGCGTTGTGCCCGAGATTCCGGTCAAGACCCGGCTGTCGGGCCTGGAGCCGCTCAACATCGACGAGGACACGCTGTTCGTCAACGTCGGCGAGCGCACCAACGTGACCGGCTCGAAGATGTTCGCGCGCCTGATCCGCGAGGAAAAGTACGACGAGGCGCTGGCCGTGGCCCGCCAGCAGGTCGAGAACGGCGCCCAGATCATCGACATCAACATGGACGAGGCCATGCTGGATTCGGTGGCCTGCATGCACCGTTTCCTGAACCTGATCGCGTCCGAGCCGGACATCGCCCGCGTGCCGGTCATGATCGACAGCTCCAAGTGGGAAGTCATCGAGACCGGCCTGAAGTGCGTGCAGGGCAAGCCGGTGGTGAACTCCATTTCCATGAAGGAAGGGCTGGACATCTTCCGCGAGCACGCGCGCCTGTGCCGTCGCTACGGCGCCGCCGTGGTGGTGATGGCGTTCGACGAGCAGGGCCAGGCCGACACGCTGGAGCGCCGCAAGGAAATCTGCGGCCGCGCGTACCAGATCCTGGTCGAGGAAGAAGGCTTCCCACCCGAGGACATCATCTTCGATCCCAACGTGTTCGCCGTCGCCACCGGCATCGACGAGCACAACCACTACGCGGTCGACTTCATCGAAGGCACGCGCTGGATCCGCGACAACCTGCCGCATGCGCGCATCTCGGGCGGCGTGTCCAACGTCAGCTTCTCGTTCCGCGGCAACGAGCCGATGCGCGAAGCCATCCACACCGTGTTCCTGTATTACGCGGTCAAGGAAGGCATGACGATGGGCATCGTCAACGCCGGCCAGCTCGGCGTGTACGCCGACCTGGATCCCAAGCTGCGCGACCTGGTCGAGGACGTGGTGCTGGACCGCGCCGAGCCGGTAGGCAAGACCGAGGCCGACGACGAGCGCACGCCGACCGAGCGCCTGGTGCAGTTCGCCGACACGGTGAAGGGCTCCGGCGCCAAGAAGGAAGAAGACCTGGCCTGGCGCGCCGCCTCCGTCGAGGCGCGCCTGTCGCATGCGCTGGTGCATGGCATCACCGCCTTCATCGTCGAGGACACCGAAGAGGTGCGCCAGAAGATCGCCGCGCGCGGAGGCCGTCCGATCGAGGTGATCGAAGGGCCGCTGATGGACGGCATGAACGTGGTCGGCGACCTGTTCGGCGAGGGCAAGATGTTCCTGCCGCAGGTGGTGAAGTCGGCCCGCGTCATGAAGCAGGCGGTGGCGCACCTGATTCCCTTCATCGAAGAGGAAAAGCGCCAGATCGCGGCGGCCGGCGGCGACGTGCGCGCCAAGGGCAAGATCGTCATCGCCACCGTCAAGGGCGATGTGCACGACATCGGCAAGAACATCGTGTCGGTGGTGCTTCAGTGCAATAACTTCGAAGTCGTGAACATGGGCGTGATGGTGCCCTGCGCGCAGATCCTGGAGAAGGCCAAGGAAGAGCAGGCCGATATCGTCGGCCTGTCCGGCCTGATCACGCCCAGCCTCGAGGAAATGGCCTACGTCGCCTCGGAAATGCAGCGCGACCCGTATTTCCGCGAGCGCAAGGTGCCGCTGATGATCGGCGGCGCCACCACCAGCCGCGTGCACACGGCGGTGAAGATCGCGCCGAACTACGAAGGCCCGGTGATCTACGTGCCCGACGCCAGTCGCTCGGTGGGCGTGGCCACCAACCTGATGTCGACGCAGCGCGACGCCTACCTGGCCGAGCTGGCCGGGGAGTACGAGGACGTGCGCCGCCGCCACGCCAACCGCAAGGCCACGCCGCTGGTGCCGCTGGCCGAGGCGCGCGCCGCGCGCCCGCAGATCGACTGGGACGCCTACACGCCGCCGCGTCCCAAGTTCATCGGCCGTCGCACCTTCAAGAGCTACGACCTGGCCGAGATCGCGAAGTACGTGGACTGGGGTCCGTTCTTCCAGACCTGGAGCCTGTTCGGGCCGTTCCCCGCCATCCTGGACGACAAGGTCGTGGGCGAGCAGGCGCGCAAGGTCTATGCCGACGGACTGGCCATGATGAAGCGCATCGTCGAGGGCCGCTGGCTCACCGCCAATGGCGTGGTGGGCTTCTATCCGGCCAACAGCGTCAACGACGAGGACATCGAGATCTACAAGGACGAGACGCGCAGCGAAGTGCTGTTCACGTACCGCAACCTGCGCCAGCAGGGCGCCAAGCGCGAGGGCGTGAGCAACAAGTCGCTGTCCGACTTCATCGCGCCCAAGTCCAGCGGCAAGCTGGACTACGTGGGCATGTTCGCCGTGACCGCCGGCCTGGGCATCGAGAAGAAGGAAGCCGAGTTCGAGCGCGCCCTGGACGACTATTCCAGCATCATGCTCAAGTCGCTGGCCGACCGCCTGGCCGAGGGCTTCGCCGAATGCCTGCACGCGCGCGTGCGCCAGGACCTGTGGGGCTACGCGCCCGACGAGGCCCTGTCCAACGACGACATGATCGCCGAGAAGTACGTGGGCATCCGTCCCGCGCCGGGCTATCCCGCTTGCCCGGAACACGTCGTCAAGACCGACATGTTCCGCGTGCTGGACGGCGAGGATATCGGCATGATGCTGACCGACAGCTACGCCATGTACCCGGCGTCCAGCGTGTCGGGCTTCTACTTCAGCCACCCGCAGTCGCAGTACTTCAACGTTGGCGTGATCGGCGAGGACCAGCTGGAAGACTACGCGCGCCGCAGCGGTCGCAGCATCGAGGACCTGCGCCGCACGCTGGCGCCGAACCTGGGGTGAGCGGCGTTCGCCGCGCGAGGTTCAGCCCGCCGGCGGCGCCAGCCTGCCCAGCACGGCCTCCAGCGCCAAGCCGATGGACAGCACCTTGCGGTCCTCGCCCGGCAGGCCGTCGATCTCCAAGCCCACCGGCAAGCCTGTCGCCGACAGCCCCGCCGGGATGTTCAGGCCGGGCAGGCCGGCGTTGCTGCCGGGGTCCGTGTTGCGGATCAGGCGCATGAAGTGCTCGATGCCGCTGGCCTGCGCATCGGCCGCGATCGGCAGCATGGGCAGCGTGGGGAACAGCAGCGCGTCCAGGCGGTGGCTGGCGAAGGCGCTTCGGTAGGCCGCGATCAGCGCGTCGCGATGCGTCGCCAGGGCGGCTTCGTACAGCGGCGTCATCGGCGTGGGCGCGCCGTCCGGGCCGGGCAGGGTCACCGGCATGATCATGCCGTCGAAGAGGCCCTTCACATCAGGGCTGGCGATGGCCGCCACCACCTGCGTGATATCCACGCCGGTTTCATAGCGTTCCAGGTACGCGGTCAGATCGGTCTTCGCCTCGTGCAGGCAGACCGGCATGCTGACGGCCGCGTTGGCCTCGGCCAGTCCCGGCGTCTCCAGCGCGATGAGTTCCACGCCGGCGCCGCGCAGCTTGTCCAGCGCGGCCCGCGTGACGCGTTCCACTTCCGGTTCCAGCCCGGCCCAGAAACCCGACGGCAGGCCCAGCCGCAGGCCGGCGGCGGGCAGCGTCTGCGCCGGCTGGCCCTCGCCCGCCAGGATCGCGTCCAGCAGCGCGATGTCTTCCATGCTGGCCGCCAGCGGTCCCGGCGTGTCGCGGGTATGCGAGATCGGCGTGATGCCGGCGCCGTCATAGCGGCCCACGCTGGGACGGAAGCCGGCCACGCCGTTGAGCGCGGCCGGCAGGCGCACCGAGGCGCCGGTATCCGTGCCCAGCGCGGCGGGCGCCAGACGCGCGCCCACTGCCGCGCCGCTGCCCGAGGACGAGCCGCCGGCGATGCGGCTGGGGTCATAGGCATTGCGCGTGCCCGGGCCCTGCGGGCCGGGGTAGGCATGGTTGTAGCCGGACGCGCCGAAGGCCAGTTCATGCATATGGGTCTTGCCCAGGATCACCGCGCCAGCCTCGCGCAGCCGGCGCAGCACGGGCGCGTCCTCGGTCGGACGGAAATGCTTGAGCGCCGGCGTGCCGGCGGTATTGGGCAGCCCGGCCACGTGGATGTTGTCCTTGATGGCGACGGGCACGCCGTGCAGCGGACCTTGCGGCCGCCCGGCGGCGCGGGCCTCGTCACAGGCGCGGGCCTGGGCCAGCGCGCCGTCCCGGTCCACGGTGATGAAAGCGTTCAGGTCCTGGCGCGCGTCGATGCGGTCCAGGTAGGCGCGGGTCAGGTCCAGGCTGGACAGCCGGCCCTCGCGGATCAGCGCGGCGGCTTGGATCACGGTCAGTTCGGGGGCCTGGCCCGGAGCGGGCAGGGGCGTGCGGGACGTGTCGGTCATGCGGTCTCCTCGCGGCGTTGCGATGTCGGGGGATGCGTGATGCGGATCCTTCTCCGGGCTCGTATCTTATCGGCAGCGCCACGGGATCGTTATTTGGTCTACCACTTGTATTCTGGTAAACCATGATAGTGAAAAGTGGTGAACCAATTAGAATTTGGTCTAACCAATTTAAGAAGCCATGAACCTGCAACTGATCCCCAAGCCCGAAGAGCCCGCGCAAAAGCCGGGACTGGACCGCGCCTATCTGCGTCTGGCCTCCCAGATCCAGGCCCTGGTGGTCCAGGGAGAATTCGCGGTCGGCCAGCGCCTGCCGGCCGAGCGCGCGCTGGCCGAGCGCTTCGATGTCAGCCGCACCTCGCTGCGCGAAGCCATCATCGCGCTGGAGCTGCAGGGCGTGGTCGAGGTGCGCGGCGGATCGGGCATCTATGTCTGCGAGCCCAAGCCGGGCGTGGCGCGCCTGCCCATGGCGCAGGAGCCCGGCGCCGGCCCGTTCGAACTGCTGCGCGCGCGCTGCCTGATCGAATCCGAGATCGCAGGGCTGGCCGCCACCACCCGCAAGGACGCGGACCTGGACCGCATGTTCGAGGCCCTGAGCACCATGCGCGAGCAGATGATGGACAAGGTCGCCAACGAAGAGGCCGACCGGCGTTTTCACCTGTACATCGCGCAGTCCACCGGCAACAGCGTGCTGCAAGCCACCGTGGCGTCCATGTGGGACCAGGCGCGCGGCCCCGTCTGGGAAAAAATCGAGCAGCACTTCCACACGCAGGAATTGCGCCAGGCCTCGCAGGAAGACCATCAACGCATCTTCGCCGCGCTGGTGGCGGGCGATGGCGACGCGGCCCGGCTGGCCATGCGCGGCCATCTGGAGCGCGTGATCGGTGAATTCGCGCAGGGGTGGCGCTGATGCGGACCCGCGACGCGACCCTACGACATGGCCCCATGAGGCGGCCTTAGCAGGCGGCCCCCCGGAACGAGCAGGGAACATACCTTGCCGGCCGGAACCGGGCCCATCAAGACCAGGAGACAAGACATGCAGCGACATTACAAGGGGAGCGGCGCATGGCGCCGCTGGGCGGCGGTCGCGCTGCTCGCGGCCGCCAGCGCGGCCGGGGCGCAGGAAGCGCCAAGTACTTTCACCGCCTGACATTGGAACGCGCTGTCGTAGTAATGGCGCGTTGCGCGAGCTTCAAGACGGGAGACCATGGCGCGGAATATTGGGCAAGGGCAACGATAAGGACACGAAGTGCACTGCTACGGAAAACAGAATTCGTTTCAAAATATGTAAAAAATTTGCGCTTTATTCTTGCATATTCGCAAGACCAGCGGGAGAAATGCTGTGTAACGGCGGCGACAATGCGTCCCTGCTTATATGGCTGGCTGCGTCTCCTGTGTTTTGTTCTTTCCGTTCCACGGCGGCGGCCGCCGCAAGGCCGCCGCCTCAGGGCCGGACTTGGGTTTCGCCGTCTCCGCGGGCAGGGGCCGCGCCAGTCGCGCGCGGTCCCGCCGGGATGATCTGGGACCATCCTACACGGGGACTGCGCGCGGCTTTTCCCCGATCACGGGGAAGAAGGTGCTTTATACGGGGCTTTAGAACGGCGTTTGACGCCGGTTCAGAAACGTGTGCTGCGCGTGACCGACCAGCGCGCCGACAGCGCGCCCAATACTGCGGCGGCCAGCACGGCGCCCGCCAGCACGGGCGTGCCGGGCAGGCGCAGGGCGAACTCGGCGCCGTAGCTGCGGGCCAGGCCGAGCAGGGCGTTGTTCAGCGGCGACAAGGCCAGCGCCGCGACGCCAATGGCCAGCAGCGAGGCCAGCGCGCCCGACAGGCCGCCCAGGTACAGGAAGGGACGGCGCACGAAGGATTCGGTGGCGCCGACCAGCCGCGCCACGGCGATTTCCTCGCGTTGCGACAGCGCCTGCATGCGCACGGTGTTGAACACCGTCGCCAGCACCACGACCGCCACGCAGGCGGCCAGGAAGCCCAGGCCGATGCGGGCGAAGCGCAGGATGGCCTCCAACCGCTGGACCCAGGCGCTGTCCAGCTGCACCAGGTCGACCTGGTCCCATTGCTTCCATATCTTGGCCAGCCGGTCCGCGCGGCCCGACAGGTCCTCGCCGTCGGCCAGCGTGACCACCACCGCGTCGGGCAGCGGGTTGCCCGGCAGCACGGCCAGCGCCTGCTGCCAGGCGGGATTGGCGCGCAGGCTGGCCAGCGCGTCGTCGCGGCCCACCACGCGCACGGCGCGGATGTCGTTCTGGTGCTCGGACTGGATGCGCTTGGCCACGCCGGCGGCCGCGCCAGCCGGAGCGTCCACGCGCATGAAGACCGTGACCTCGGGCGTGACCGACATCTGGCGCGCCACCGGCTGCACCGATACCAGGATGGCGCTGCCCAGCAGCGGCAGCGCCAGGGCCAGGGCCATGACCAGCAGGTTGGCCAGGGAGGAGAAGGGTTGCTTGATCAGCCGGCGCACGGTGACCATGAGCGCGTAGCGGTGTTGGCGCAGCCAGGCGTTCATGCTTGCGCTCCTTCGCCGGCGGCCGGCGCGGGCGTGGCCGGGCCGTGGGAATCGGAGAACTTGCCGGGGTCGATGCGCAGGGTGCGCGTGGCGTAGCGCGCCATGAGTTCCTGGTCGTGCGAGGCGATCAGCGTGGTGACGCCGACGCGGTTGAAGTCGCGAAACACATTCATGATGCGTTGCGCGTTGTCATGGTCGAGATTGGCGGTGGGCTCGTCGGCGATGAGGATGGCGGGGCGGTTGACGATGGCGCGGGCGATCGCCAGGCGCTGCTGCTCGCCGCCGGACAGCTCGATCGGGTTCAGTTCTTCCTTGCCCGACAGGCCGACCTTGTCCAGCGCCGCGCGGGCGCGCGCGGCCGCCGAGTCCCAGGCCTGACCGGTGACGGCCAGCGGCAGCATGACATTTTCGAACGCGCTGCGATCGAACAGCAGATGGGTGTCCTGCAGGATGACGCCGACGGCGCGCCGCAGATAGGGGCGCGCGCGGGCCGGCAGCTTGTCCAGCCGTTGCCCGTTGACCTGGATGGAGCCGCGGCTGGCGGGCTCCAGCCCGCCGATCAGCTTGAGCAGGGTGGACTTGCCGGCGCCGGACGGCCCGGACACGAAAATGAACTCTCCCGCGCTGACGCGGAAGTTGATGTCGGCCAGGATGTTGCGGCCGCGGCCATACGATTTGAAGACGTGCTGGAATTCGATCATGGCGGCTGTCGGATGAAGCCGCAATAGTAACTCGGGGACAGGGATGCGGACGCATTCCCGCGTGATGAAGACGTTTCCAAAACACGCGTGTGACCGTGCGGAAACACAAGATCTTCCAACGAAAAGCCGTCCCCATTTTTCATGGTGGACGATCGTTTTATTGATCCAGTGTCCCTATATTTCGAGGGAATTCCCCGATGCGCCGCTTGCTGCGCCGCCGCTACCATTCGGCGCATGTGCAGGGCCCACACGGCCCGGTTACCGGCTTCGATTCACCCACACGGAGATCACGATGAAAGTACTGAAACTCGCTGCTGTCGGCGCCGCCTTGTTTGCTGCTTCCGCAGCTTCCCATGCGGGCGCGACCTTCGACAACGTCAAGAAGAAAGGGTTTGTACAGTGCGGCGTTTCCACGGGCATTCCGGGGTTCTCGATCGCGGACAGCAAGGGTGAATGGAAGGGTCTGGACGTGGACCTGTGCCGCGCCATCGCCGCCACCATGTTCGGCGACGCCAGCAAGATCAAGGTCACGCCGCTGAACACGCAGCAGCGCTTCACCGCGCTGCAGTCCGGCGAGGTCGACGTGCTGACCCGCAACACCACCGTCACGCTGACGCGCGACACCACGCTGGGCCTGATCGGCGTGGGCGTGAACTACTACGACAGCCAGGGCGTGATGGTCTCCAAGGACCTGAACGTCAAGAGCGCCAAGGAACTGAACGGCGCCACCATCTGCGTGCAGCCCGGCACCACCACCGAGCTGAACCTGGCCGACTGGTTCCGCGGACAGAAGATCGAATTCAAGCCCGTCGTGATCGACAAGTACGACGAGATCATCCGCGCCTTCTCGGCCGGCCGCTGCGATGCCTTCACGACCGACAAGTCGCAGTTGGCCTCGACCCGCACCACGCTCGAGAACCCGGACAAGTACGTGATCCTGCCGGAAGGCTTCTCCAAGGAGCCGCTGGGCCCCATGGTGCGCCAGGGTGACGAGCAATGGTTCAACGTGGTCCGCTGGTCGCTGAACGCCATGCTGGAAGCCGAGGAGTACGGCATCACCAAGGCCAACGTCGACGAGATGACCAAGAGCACCAACCCCAACATCCAGCGCATCCTGGGCGTGACCCCGGGCATGGGCAAGAACCTGGGCGTGGATGACAAGTGGGCCTACAACATCATCAAGCAGGTGGGCAATTACGGCGAGAGCTTCGAGACCACGCTCGGCCAGAAGAGCGCCATGAAGCTTGAGCGCGGCCTGAACGCTTCGTACAAGAACGGAGGCCTGATGTACGGCTGGCCCGTGCGCTGACACGCGGGGCTGCCCGGGGGCGGGACCCGATGTCCCGCCCTGCCCGCCGCGAGCGGGCGGCAGGAGTGGGCGGCGCGACCCGCAAGGCGCCGCCGCCCGGTATCCGACTTCTGTAGAAGTGATTCATGACGAATTCCAACAATAATGCCCATCAGCCGGCGCCGCGGCCTTCCGCGGGCGCCCAGCTTGCTCCCAAGCGGCGGCTGAACTGGAACGATCCGGGCGTGCGGGCGGTGGTGTATCAGGTGGTCGCGCTGGGCGCTGTAGCGCTGGCCGTGTGGTTCCTGGTATCGAACACCCTGCACAACCTGGCGGTGCGCAACATCGCCACCGGTTTCGGCTTCCTCAATCGCGAGGCCGGCTTCGCCATCGGCGAGACACTGGTTTCCTACACACCCGCCGACACTTATGGCCGCGCCATCTGGGTCGGTCTGCTCAACACCCTGCGCGTGGCGGTCATCGGCATCGTGCTGGCCACCATCCTCGGCACGCTGATCGGCATCGGCCGGCTGTCGAAGAACTGGCTGATCGCCAAGATCACCTCGATCTACGTCGAGGTCATGCGCAACGTGCCGCTGCTGCTGCAGCTGTTCTTCTGGTACGCGCTGATCACGGAAAACATGCCGGGTCCGCGCCAGGCGCACAACCCGCTGCCGGGCGTGTTCATCTCCAACCGCGGCCTGAAGGTGCCGGGGCTGGAGGGCAACTCGCTGGACTGGATGCTGGTCGGGCTGGCCGTGGCCATCGTCGCCATCCTGTTCCTGGGCCACTGGGGCAGGAAGCGCCAGGAAGCCACCGGACGCGTGTTCCCGCTGGGCCGCGCCGCCATCGGCCTGATCGTGCTCGGCCCGCTGGTCGGCTGGCTGGCCAGCGGCGCCTCGCTGACGCTGGACATGCCGGAACTGAAGGGCTTCAACTTCTCGGGCGGCCTGACGCTCTCGCCGGAATTCGCCGCGCTGCTGGCCGGCCTGGTGATCTACACCTCGGCCTTCATCGCCGAAGTGGTGCGCTCGGGCATCCAGGCGGTGAACAACGGCCAGTGGGAAGCGGCCGGCTCGCTGGGCCTGCGCCGTCCGCTGGTGCTGCGCCTGGTGGTGTTGCCGCAGGCGCTGCGCGTGATCATCCCGCCGATGACCAGCCAGTACCTGAACCTGACCAAGAACAGCTCGCTGGCCGTGGCCATCGGCTATCCGGACATCGTGTCGGTGGTCAACACCACGCTGAACCAGACGGGCCAGGCGATCGAGGGCATCCTCATCATCATGGCAGCCTACCTGACTGTCAGCCTGTCGATCTCGATTTTCATGAACTGGTACAACAAGCGCATTGCGCTGGTGGAGCGTTGAGATGAGCAGCACTACGCATACCCCCAGTGAAGGCCTGCCGCCGCCCAAGACGCATACCGGCCTCTGGGCCTGGCTGCGCAGCCGCCTGTTTTCCTCGCCGCTGAACATCCTCATCACGGTGCTGGCCGCCTGGTTCCTGCTGATGGCGGTGCCGGCGCTGGTGGAGTGGGCCTTCATCAAGGCCAACTACACGGCCAGCAACGCCCAGGAATGCCGCCAGTCGGTGGGCGGAGCCTGCTGGGCCTTCATCATTGAAAAGCACCGGTTGATCCTGTTCGGCACCTATCCGTTCGACGAGCAATGGCGCCCGCTGATCGCCACCATCATCCTGGTGGCGGTGATCGTGTGCAGCGGCATCCGCCGTTTCTGGAACTGGAAGCTGGCCCTGATCTGGACCGTCGGCCTGACGGCCGTCGCGCTCCTGATGTGGGGCGGCGTGTTCGGCCTGAGCTACGTCGAGAACGCGCGTTGGGGCGGTCTGCCGCTCACGTTGATCCTGTCGACCTTCGGCATCGCCTTCGCCTTCCCCATCGGCGTGCTGCTGGCCCTGGGCCGGCGCTCGAAGATGCCGGCGATCAAGGCGCTGTGCGTCGTGTACATCGAGCTGATCCGGGGCGTGCCGCTGATCAGTCTGCTGTTCATGTCCTCGGTGATGCTGCCGCTGTTCCTGCCGGAAGGCTTCTCCATCGACAAGCTGCTGCGCGCGCAGATCGCCATCATCATGTTCGCGGCGGCCTACATCGCCGAGACCGTGCGCGGCGGTTTGCAGGCGATCCCCAAGGGGCAGTACGAAGGCGCGGATTCGCTGGGCCTGAACTACTGGCAGCAGATGCGCAAGATCATCCTGCCGCAGGCGCTGAAGATCGTGATCCCGCCGCTGGTGAGCATCTTCATCGCGCTGTTCAAGGACACCTCGCTGGTGGTGATCATCGGCATCTTCGACCTGACGCTCGCGGCCAAGGCGGCCCTGTCCGACGCGGCATGGCGCGGGTTCGGGGTGGAGGCGTACCTGTTCATCTCGCTCATCTACTTCGTGTTCTGCTTTTCCATGTCCAAATACAGCCAGGCGCTGGAACGGCGACTGGCCACTGGCCACGCGCGCTAGCCACTACCGCGCGTCCGCCGCGAGGCGGGCGCGCACAGCGATATCTACGGGAGTACAGGCATGTCTGATGCCATCATTCGTTTGCAGGACGTGAACAAGTGGTACGGCCAGTTCCACGTTTTGCGCAACATCAACCTGGACGTGGCGCCGGGGGAACGCATCGTGGTCTGCGGACCGTCGGGTTCCGGCAAGTCCACCATGATCCGTTGCATCAACCGGCTGGAAGAGCACCAGAAGGGCCACATCATCGTGGACGGCACCGAGCTCACCAACGACCTCAAGCACATCGAGACGATCCGCAAGGACGTGGGCATGGTGTTCCAGCACTTCAACCTGTTCCCGCACCTGACGGTGCTGGAGAACCTGACGCTGGGCCCCATGTGGGTGCTGAAGAAGCCGCGCGCCGAGGCCGAGGCCACGGCCATGAAATACCTGGAGCGCGTGCGCATCCCCGACCAGGCCAAGAAGTTTCCCGGCCAGCTGTCCGGCGGCCAGCAGCAGCGCGTGGCCATCGCGCGTTCGTTGTGCATGAGCCCCAAGATCATGCTGTTCGATGAGCCGACCTCGGCGCTCGACCCCGAAATGGTCAAGGAAGTGCTGGACGTGATGGTGAGCCTGGCCCAGGAAAGCGGCATGACCATGCTGTGCGTGACCCACGAAATGGGCTTCGCGCGCAAGGTGGCCAACCGCGTCATCTTCATGGACCGTGGCGAGATCATCGAGCAGAACAGCCCGGACGAGTTCTTCGACAATCCGCAGAACGAACGGACCAAGCTGTTCCTGAGCCAGATCCTGCATTGACGGGCGGCGAATCCGGCATGAAAAAGCCGCCTTCGGGCGGTTTTTTCATCGTCGGGCCGCTGCGGTATGCTACGAGCCGCCATTCAAGCGTAGACAGGAGCAAGACCCCATGAACCAAGCCCCCCGCAGCGCCGTCCGTCGCGTCCTGCTGAGCGGCGCCGTGGCGCTGGCCGCCGCGCTGTCCTTCGGCGCGCCCGCCCAGGCCCAGAACACCGATTTCCCCACCAAGCCGCTGCGCTTCGTGGTGCCTTACCCGCCTGGCGGCCCGCTCGACACCATGGCCCGCATGCTGGCCGAGAAGGTGCGCGGCTCGCTGGGCCAGCCCGTCATCGTCGAGAACCGCTCCGGCGCGGGCGGCAACATCGGCGCCGACCTGGTGGCCAAGGCGCCGGCCGACGGCTACACGCTGGTCATGGGCGCGGTGGCGACCCACGCCATCAACCCCTGGCTGTTCGCCAACCTGCCGTATGACCCGGTCAAGGACTTCGCGCCGGTCACCATCGTGGCCTCGGTGCCGAACGTGCTGGTCATGAACGTCGAGTTCGCGCAGAAGAACAAGATCGAGAAGCTGGCCGACCTGATCGACTACGCCAAGAAGAATCCCGGCAAGCTGAACTACGGCTCGGGCGGCAACGGCAGCGCCGGCCACCTGTCGGGCGAGCTGCTCAAGGCGCGCGCCGGCATCAGCGTCGAGCACATTCCCTACCAGGGCGCCGCGCCCGCGCAGCTGGCGCTGCTGTCGGGCCAGTCGGACTTCATGTTCGATAACCTGGCCGCGTCCGCGCCGCTGATCAAGGACGGCAAGGTCAAGGCGCTGGCCGTGACCACCGCCAAGCGTTCCTCGCTGCTGGCCGACGTGCCCACCGTGGAAGAGTCCGGCGTCCAGGGCTTCGACCTGGGCACCTGGTTCGGCGTCTTCACCACGGGCGGCACGCCTGCGCCGGTGGTCGCCAAGCTGAACCAGGCCTATGCCGACGCGATGAAGCAGGACGACGTCAAGCAGCGCCTGTTGACCATGGGTTCGGAAGCGGGCCCGATGACGCCGGAAGCCTTCGCCGAGTTCGTCAAGAATGAAAAGGCCAAGTACCAGGAGATCGTCAAGATCTCGGGCGCCAGCCTGAACTGATACGGCTTTGAACCAAGGACGGCCCGGCGCGCCATGCGCCGGGCCGTTTGTATTTGAAGTATGGGATCAGCCTGGTACGGGCGACTCGCAGGCCGTCTGCGACGGGTACTGCTGCCTCTCAAGGTCTTCGCAGATCATGCGCGCGGCGCTGCCACGCTGTTTCAAGCAAACGACGTCAACGGCGGTCATGGGCCGTAGTCTGCATGGTTGAAAAGTGCCAGGATTCCATGTCCTGTGGCGCAGTTTCTACGGTCATGAATTTAGGTTTCCTAAATCAAGCGACTACTTTATATCGCTTTTTGGTATGTATTCGGCTAACTAGAATCCACGAGGAATTCATGAATATTTAGATTAACTAACTTGAAAACGAGGATCATGCCTTTCCATCAAGAGCGTGAATGCCTGCCCGTCTGCCGGGATGTGGACGCCATCACAGATACCGCCCGCGCGGTGAAATCATGAGGCCAGTTCGTCGAGTGCCGGCGAAGCTGGTATTGATTGGCACGATGATCGCCACCGCAGTGGGCGGTCTGTTTCTGTTCGATACGCTGCGCAAGCGGGCGGCCATCGAAGCGGCGCAAGCGAACACCGAAATCGCGGCGGTTGCTGTGGTGGTGCGCCGGATAGATGCCAAGGCATCGCAACAAACCATTGATGCTGTCGGCACGGTGGTCGCAGATCAACAGGTGCTTGTCGCATCCGAGACCGCTGGGCGCGTGACCCGGATTCATTTTGAAAGTGGCGAAATCGTCAAGGCTGGCGCCCCGCTGCTCCAGGTCAACAATGCCGCGAAAATCAAAGAGCTGGAGAGATATCGGGCGACAGCCCAGCTCGCTCAGTTCAGCCTCGAACGCGCGAAAAGATTGAATGGCCAGTCGATGTCGCGCGCCGAATATGAGCAGCATGTCGCTGCATATGACGAGAGCAATGCCCTTGTTGCGCAGACAGAAGCCGAGCTCGCCTTGCGTCTGGTGCGCGCGCCCTTTGCTGGCGAACTCGGAATCCGGCGAGTGAATCTGGGGCAATACGTCGAAGCCGGCACGCCGATTGCCACGCTTACCAACCTCGACACTCTCCATGTTGACTTTGCCGTTCCAGAGCGCTATCGCTCCATGCTCTTCCCAGGGCTTCAGATTTCCCTGGTTGGCGAGGTGACGGGGCAACCTACCGTCCAGGGAAGAATCACGTCGATCGATTCGCAGGTGGATGCGACGCATCGCACAGCTTCTGTCAGGGCGACCCTGAGCGCTGAAGGGCGTCGGCATCTATGGCCGGGCGCTTTTGCACGCGTCCGCGTGCAACTACCTGAAGGCGAGGCCATGTTGCACGTACCCTCGATTGCCATCAGCCACTCCTTGTCGGGGCAGTCGCTATTCGTCATTCGCAAAGACCAGGCCCGCGACGTTGCTCGCCTGATGCCCATTCAGGTTGGCGAAAATCATGGAGGCGATGTGGCCGTTAAGGCTGGTGAGCTTCGTGCGGGCGACCTCGTCGTCGTGGCAGGCCAAATAAACTTGCGAGACAACACGCCCGTCACTCTGCGGATACAAGGTCAAGATGGCGAAGCGCTTGATCTCCCCGCTGCTGAGGGAGAGTGAAAATGGCCATTACCGACGTTTTTATTCGGCGTCCTGTCTTCACATGTGCGTTCGCATTGCTTATCGCGCTTGTCGGGTTGCGCGCGGTATTGAACCTGCCCATGCGCCAATATCCGAAAATAGAAAGTGCCGTTGTCAATGTCACAACCGAGTATCCCGGCGCTTCCGCGGAGCTGATACAGGGCTTCGTCACAACCACGCTGGCTCAGGCGATCGCGACCACGCAAGGTGTGGAATACATGTCGTCGTCATCAGAGCAAGGGCGCAGCACTATCACCGCCCATCTGCGCCTGAACGAAAACTCGGACACCGCCCTGACAGAAGTGCTTGCAAAGGTGAACGAGGTTCGCTATCTGCTGCCAAAGGATGCTTACGATCCGGTTGTCGTTCGGCAGGCGCCTGGGGCGATCGGCGTTATATATGCGGGATTCGATGGTCCCGAGGACGGAAACCTCACTCGCATCACCGACTATCTCACACGCGTTGCGCGCCCGATGCTGACGACCATTGATGGCGTGGCCGCAGTCAACATCCTGGGCGCGCAATCCCTATCCATGAGGATCTGGCTGGATCCGCTGCGCATGGCCGCACATGGCATCAGTGCGTCGGATATTCAGGCCGCCATCGAGGACAACAACTATCAGGCGGCGCCGGGGCAAATCAAGGGGGAATTCACGGTCAGCAATGTTCACGCCGACACGAACTTGAACGGTGTGGAGGGGTTTCGCCGCCTTGTGGTCAAGAGCGGAAAGAGTCCGATACGCCTGGAAGACGTGGCAACTGTGGAAATAGGCGCGCAGCACCGGAATCAGGTCGCCAGCATGAACGGCGAACCCGCTGTCTATCTTGAGGTAATGGCAACGCCCAGCGGGAATCCGCTGGCGATTTCACGTGACGTCAAAGCGGTATTGAACAAGTTGGACTTGCCCGCGGGATCCAGCATGGCCATTCCATATGACGTGACGGTATTCATCGACGCGGCGATCGACAATGTGCTTCTGAAACTTGTCCTTGCCAGCGTGGAAGTGGTTTTGGTCATTTTCCTGTTCCTGGGCTCTTTCCGCGCGGTGGCTGTGCCCATGCTCAGCATTCCGCTGTCTCTGTTGGGCGCAAGCGCAATCATGCTGGCGCTTGGCTTCAGCTTGAATCTCCTGACCTTGCTGGCGATGGTTCTTGCCATCGGGCTGGTTGTCGACGATGCAATCGTCGTGGTGGAAAACGTCCATCGACGAATGGAGGAAGGCGAGAAGGCCCTGGAGGCCGCGCTGCACGGCGCGCGTGAGATTGCCGCTCCCGTCCTGACCATGGCGGCCACGCTGGTGGCAGTCTATGCGCCGCTTGGCCTGGTGGGTGGATTGACTGGCGCGCTGTTCAGTGAATTCGCATTCACCTTGGCTGCGGCCGTCGTCGTATCCGCGATCGTCGCCCTTACCGTCTCTCCCATGGCGGCGTCCCGGTTGCTTCAAAAGGGGGCGACAAGTCGCTTTGGCAAAGCCGTTGAAAGTGCCACGGGAAAAATCGTGGATCGATATGATCGTCTGCTGGGGAAAATGCTGCGCGACACGCGACCAGTCCTGATGGTTGGCGCGGGCGTCTTGGTCGGTCTCCCCATTCTCTTCGGAGGGCTTCAGTCGGAGCTTGCGCCGACGGAAGATCAAGGCGAAGTCATTGTGGATATGAAAGCGCCAGAGGCCGCGAATCTGGAATTTCTGGAGGGGGAAGCCAAACGTGTGGCGGCAACTCTGATTGATGTTCCGGAATCCGGCATCGTCTACGTGGTATCGGGCGTGGGCAGCGCGCTGAATCGTGGCTGGGGCGGCGTGATGTTGAGCCACTGGAGGGAGCGTCACCGCTCGGCGAAGGAAATCATGACCGCTCTGCAAGAAAATCTGCCGACCGTTGAAGGCATCGCCGCCACCGCTTTCCTGCCGGCGCCCTTGCCTGGTTCCGTGGGGGGCTTCCCGGTTCAATTTGTCCTGTCCTCTCCCGACAAGCATGAAAGCGTTCATGCCTCGATGGAGAAAATAAAAGCTGCGGCAAGAGCTAGCGGGTACTTCGCATTCGTGGACTCGGACCTGACTTTTTCCAAGCCGACAGTGTTGGTCCGCATAGACCGTGCGCGCGCGCATGATTTGGGCTTGAGCATGAAGGAAATAGGAGACACGCTGTCCCGCTTGACGGGCGAGGCATACGTGAATCGCTTTGGAGCTCAAGGCCGCGCCTATGATGTTATTCCCCAGGCGCCGCGGCATCTGCGTCTCAACGCGGACGCGCTGGCGCTATACCATGTACGCACCGCGGCGGGTGACATGGTTCCGTTGTCGTCCGTGGTCAGCCTGGAGCAAGGCGTCGAGGCAAACGCGCTGACGCAGTTCAATCAGCTCAACAGTGCAACGCTGGTGGCCGTGCCGAATCCGGGCGTCACCCTTGGGCAAGCTGTCGGCTTCCTGCAAGCCGAAGCCGACATGCTGAAGCGTGACGGTGTGCAATCAGACTTTCTGGGCGAGTCGCGTCAATATCTGCAGGAGCAAGGGCGGTTTGCGATTACCTTTGCATTTGCCTTGGCGTTTATTTTTCTTGTGCTGGCTGCCCAATTCGAAAGCATCAGGGATCCGCTCCTGATTTTGACGACAGTGCCCCTGGCAGCCTTTGGCGCGCTATCCGCCATGTTCTTTGGTTTCGGCACGTTGAACATCTATACCCAGATCGGCCTGGTCACGCTCGTGGGCTTGATAGCAAAGCACGGCATCCTCATCGTGGAATTCGCCAATGCGCAACAGCGCAGTACTGGCGCCGCTCGTGGTGATGCGGTGCGGGCTGCCGCCCGCACGAGAATACGCCCCATTCTGATGACCACCGCAGCCATGGTTGGCGGGTTGCTGCCCCTGATGTTTGCCAGTGGCGCGGGAGCAGGCAGCCAGCGGGCAATCGCCACCGTGCTGGTGACGGGGTTGCTGATCGGGACGATGTTCACGCTCTTCGTGCTTCCCGCCATCTATGCGCGATTTGGTCGCCAACTTGCGTCGCCGTCTGTGAAGAACGATCGCCGCTTCAGCGACATGGAGGTGATGTCGTGAACATGCGCGCCATGAATATCGCGCTACCGGATCTTGCAAGGCAGAAAGCTCCATTGAATGTAAAGGACTCGGCAATGACCGGACGAATGTATCGACAGATCGCGACGCTGTCGGCCATCTGTGGCATGGCCTTTCTATCCGCTTGTTCCGTGGCTCCCGAGTATGCCGTTCCGCAGATGACGCTCCCTGCGCAATACAAGTACGCGCTGTCGGAGCGGGAAATCGTCGGAGCCTGGCAGGACGCGCAGCCTGCCGACGCTTCCGTGCGTGGAGAATGGTGGAGCTTGTTCGACGACCCTGCGTTGAATTTGCTTCAAGACGCGGCGCGCCAGGCCAATCCATCTCTTCAGTCTGCGTGGGCACGGCTCAATAAGGCCCGGGCGCTGCAGCAGGAAGCGAAAGGCGCGCGTTTTCCCCGGATCGGAACAGGATTCGGGCTTTCACGAGAGCGGCCATCTCCCGTGGCCGAAGATGTGGCGCACGACGCCGCAACTCCGTTTAGAACCAAATGGCGCGTGGAAGCCGGCATTTCATATGAAGCCGACTTGTTCGGGCGACTGGCGAGCGCGACAGACGCTGCGCGGGCGGATATGCAACGCGATGAGGCGCTCTACGCATCGGTCCTGTTGGCGCTGCAGGCAGATATCGCGCAGCACTATTTCCTGCTCCAGGAATTGGACGCAGAGAGGGCGATATTCGCCAAGGTCGTGACGCTGCGTGATGAGTCATGCCGATTGGTGCTCGATCGTCACGAGGCCGGGCTGGCAAGCGAGTTTGATGTTTCGCGAGCGCGGACCGAGTTGGAAAGCGTGCGCAGCGAGGCGCTTGCTGTCGACCACCGGCGCGCGATTGCAGAGAATGCCCTGGCGATATTGACGGGGAAACTGCCTGCCGATTTTTCTGTGCCAGTCAAGGAGATGGAGAATGTCGTCGTTTCCATTCCTCCCGGCCTGCCTTCAAGTCTGTTGGAGCGGCGGCCGGACATCGCGGCGGCGGAACGCGCAATGGCGGCCGCCAATGCGCGAATCGGAATGGCGAAAGCGGCCTTCTTTCCCAAGCTGGATCTCACTGCCTCGGGCGGGTTCGAGTCTGCGGAACTCGGGCGGATTTTTGATTGGTCGAGCCGAACCTTCCTGCTCGGACCGTTGGTGGGAGGAGCGTTGTCGTTGCCGCTTTTCGATGGCGGCGCCAGACGCGCTCAGTTGGACTATCGTCTCGCGCAGTATGAGGAAGACGTGGCCATCTATCGGCAGACGGTGCTGACTGCCTTTCGCGAAGTGGAGGATGGCCTTGCAGGCGTTCGGTTCCTGAAAACACGGGCCGTGGCGCAGGAGGCTGCAAGGGCTGCTGCCCAACGGACAACCGAACTCGCGCGGCTCCAGTATCGCGAGGGACATATCAGCCAGTTGGATGTTATCGACGCCGAGCGTTCTTTCCTGAGCCACCAGCTTGCTGCGTCGCGTCTGCGCGGAGAACAGGCGCGCACTGTCGTTCAGCTCGTCCGCGCATTGGGAGGAGGATGGATGGTTGAATCCCATGCCGACGAGACGAAGCAGGACGACGTCAAGCAGCGCCTGTTGACCATGGGTTCGGAAGCGAGCCCGATGACGCCGGAAGCCTTCGCCGGGTTCGTCAAGAATGAAAAGGCCAAGTGCCAGGAGATCGTCAAGATCTCGGGCGCCACCCTGAACTGATACGGCAAGAAGCATCCACGGCCCGGCGTCTCAAGCGCCGGGCCGTTTTCATTTCGCCGTCTTGATGTTGGTACGCCGGTTCAGTCGTCCTCGTCGGCGAGAGGGGCGGCCAGCAGGCCGTTGATCAGCCGAGCCAGTTGCTGGTGGTCCACGTCCAGGTTGGTGCAGCCGTATTGGTCGGGGTCGCGGTTGACCCAGGCGCCCGCCGCGCGCCAGCCGGCGTCTTCCGGTTCCAGCCGCAGCGCATAGATCCAAGTGCCGGTCCAGCTGCGGTGAAAGCACAGCTGGCCGTCCTCCAGGTAGATGAACCACTTGTCTTCCATCTCTTGTGGAATGCGGCCTTGGCGCAGGCGCGCGTACTGGTCGGCGTCGTAGACGGCGTCGAAGGGCAGGTCGGCGCGCTTGGCGGGCGCCGGCAGGCGCTTCCAGGAGTCGGCTCGGGCGATGGGCATGGCGGCGTTGTGTCCTATGCGATGCGGAAGGTTCCGAATACTACGGTCCCGCCACGCATTTGTCTGCCGCCATGCCTGTCCTGCCTCGATCTACATCTTGCACTCGGCCGCGTGCACGTCGGTGTGGTCGCGCGCCAGCACCTTGACGTTCTTGTAGACCAGCTTGCCGTCGGCGCCTTCCTCGATGTGCAGCAGGTACCAGTCCTGCACCGGGTGCTGGTTGGGGCCGAACCTGAACTTGCCGCGCACGCTGGGGAAGTCGGCGCGGCGCAGCGCGTCGCGGAATGCGTCGGGCTTGCCGGCGATGTCGCCGCCGACCGCCTTCAGGCCGGATCCGATCAGGTTGGCCGTGTCGTAGGCCTGGGCCGCGTAGGCGGTGGGCGCGCGCTTGTAGGCCTTGGTGAAGGCGTCGACGAAGTGCTTGTTCTGCGGATTGTCCAGATCGGCGCTCCACAGCGAACTCAGGTAGAAGCCCTTGCCGGCGCTGCCGGTGGCGGCCAGCATGCGGTCGTCCATCGAGTAGATCGGCGTGATCATCTTGATCTTGCCGGCCAGCCCGGAATTGGCGAACTGCTTGGTCAGGTTGATGCCCGCGCCGCCGGGATGGAACTGGAACAGCGCGTCCGGATCCAGCGAACGGATGCGCGCCAGTTCCACCGAGAAATCTGATTGATCGAGCTTGGTGTAGATCTCTTCGACGATCTCGCCCTTGTAGGCGCGCTTGAAACCGGCCACGGCGTCGCGCCCGGCCTGGTAGTTGGGCGCCATGACGACCACGCGCCTGGCGCCCAGGTCGTTGGCGGCCATGCCGGCGGTGTCGGCGTAGGAGTCGTTCTGGAACGCCACCGAGAAATAGTTGGGATTGCAGGCGCGGCCGGCGTAGTTCGACGGCGCGGCATTCAGGCTGACGTAGAAGCCGCCGGCATTGAGCACGGCGGGCGCGACTGCGGCCAGCACGTTCGAGAAGTTCACGCCGGTGAACAGGCGCACGCCGCTCTGCACCATCCTGTCGGCGCTCTGCTTGGCGTTGGCCGGCTTGAGCGCGTCATCCTCGACGCGCACGTTGACTGGCACCCCGCCGAGCTTGCCGCCGCCTTCCTGGACGGCCAGCATGAAGGCGTCGCGCTCGTCCTCGCCGATATAGCCGGCGGGCGTGGACAGCGTGCCGATGAAACCGATGTCCACGGGTTTTTGCTGCGCGCCGGCGGCGTGCGCGTACAGCGCCAGCAGCGTGACGGCCGACGCGGCGACGCGTCGGATGGCGCGTCGGGACGCGCCGGCGGCGGGTGTTGCGGCAATGCGGACGGCGCCGCGGGTCGATGCGTGCTTCATGTCGTCTCCTCCTGTGCCTGTTTTTCTATGGCTGGATGGGTCCCGCGAGGCATTGCTCCACTTTCCAGCCGTAGAGCCATTGCAACGCGTCCTGGAACTGGGACTGGCTGCGGCCGGTCCACAGCGAATTGCGCACGGTGCGTTCGACGCCGCGCGCGTGATACAGCCGGCCCATCTCGCGCGCGGACCAGACCACGCGGGCGCTGCGCGGGATGCGGACCGACTCGTAGCGCCGAAAGGCGGCTTCCAGGTCATGGCCGCAGGCGCGCACGGCCTCGCCCAGCGTCACGGCGTCTTCCAGCGCCATGCAGGCGCCTTGCGCCATGTACTGGGTCATGGGATGCGCGGCGTCGCCCAGCAGCGTGACGCGTCCCTGGCCCCAGTGCTCGACCGGCTCGCGGTCGGCGGTGGCCCAGCGCTTCCACGAAGTGGGCCGGTCCAGCATCTGGTGCGGGCGCGGGTGTATGTCCTGGAAGTACGACAGCACTTCTTCCTTGCTGCCGTCGCGCACGCCCCATTCCTCCTGCTCGCGGCTGTGGAAGGTGACGACCAGGTTGTATTGCTGGCCGCCGCGCAGCGGATAGTGGACCAGGTGGCAGTGCGGGCCGGCCCAGAGCACGGGCGCGTTGATGCGCAGTTCCTCGGGCATGTTGTCGCGCTCGACCACGGCCCGGTAGACCACATGGCCGGTGACGCGCACCGGATCGCCCACCATCCGCTGGCGGATCACGGACTTGACGCCGTCGGCGCCGATCACGGCATCGGCCTGGTAGCGGCGGCCTTGCGTGTCCACCACGTCGACGCGCCCGCCTTGCTGCGACACGTCGGCGATCTGGGTGGAGGTGTGGAAGCGGATCAGCGGGTTCTGTCGCACGGCTTCCAGGATGGACAGGTGGATGTCGGCGCGGTGGATGACGGCGTAGGGGCCGCCGAAACGGGCGCGGAAGTCCTCGCCCGTATCGATGCGCACCACCTCGCGGGCATCGACCGCGTCCATCATGATGATGTGGTCGGTGAAGACGGCGCGCTCGCGCGCGGCGCGGCCGACGCCCAGTGCGTCCAGCGCCGCGAAGGCGTTGGGGCCGAGCTGAATGCCCGCGCCGATCTCGCCGATCCGCGACGCCTGTTCCAGCAGTTGCGCCTCCACGCCCTGGCGCGTGAGCGCCAGCGCCGCGGCCAGGCCGCCGATGCCGCCGCCCACCACGATGACCGATTGTCGCGCGGCGCTGTCCGCCCTTGCCGTGTTCATGCCTGTTCCCCTGCCGCCGTTGTGTCCATCGTCATGATTCATGCCACCGCCGAGGGCGGCGTTGCCCGTTCAGTCCTGGCCGCCCAGGAACGCGCCTTGCTCGCGCAGGCGCGCCTGCAAGACCGCCATGGGCAGTTCAGCCGGCAGCGTGCCGGCCTTCAACGCCAGCGCCGCCGCGGCGCCGGCGGCCTCGCCCATCGCGAAGCAGCTGCCGCTGACGCGCGCGGCCGACTGGCCCTCGTGCGTCATGGACGCGCAGCGGCCGGCCACCAGTACGTTGCGCGCCACGCCGGCGCCGCGTCGCGGCAGCATCATGCGGTAGGGCAGCTGGTTGTAGCCGCGCGATTCGGGAATGGGCGGCCACAGCCATTTCACGTCGCCGGCCATGTGCATCTCCAGCGGCCAGCCGTTCACGCCGATGCTGTCGTCGAAGTCGGCGCAGCCCAGCACGTCGTCCTGCGTCAGCATGTACTCGCCGACGATGCGCCGGGTTTCGCGGATGCCGAGTTGCGGCGCGATGTCCAGCACATAGGCCTGCTCGAAGCCCGGCACCTTGGCGCGCAGGAAGGCCAGGTACTGCACGATCTGGCGGCGGCCTTCCAGCTCGCCGGCCGACAGCGATTCGGCGTCGGTGCCGTCGGCCGCGCCGCCATCGGCATCGGCCAGCTGGGTCACGTTGACCCGCCATTCGTAGTCGTGCTTCTGCGGACGCACGATGGCGCCCCGGCGCGGGAAGGTGAATTCGCCGCTGGCGGCGGCCGCGTCCATCAGCGCCGGTATGGTCTTCCAGGCTTCCTGCGCCCGCGCGCCGTCGACGTTGCCGACCTTGAACATCAGCGTGGGATAGAGCATGCCGCCGTGGGCGTCGCCCTTTTCAAAGGGCAGGCCGGCCCAGGCCGCCAGGTCGGCGTCGCCGGAGCAGTCGATGAAGACGCGGCCGCGCACTGCGCGGCGGCCCGACTTGGTTTCCAGGAATAGCGTGTCCACGTCGCCATCGGCGCCGCGCGCCATGCCGGTGGCCAGCGCATGGAACAGGACGCCGGCGCCGCTGTCCCGCAGCAGGCCGTCGGCCGCGCACTTGAAGGCCGAGATGTCGTAGGCCTGGGCGTGGATCTTGCCCAGGATCAGGTGAGGCTCGTTCAGCCCGTCCAGCGCGCGCATGCGGTCCAGCAGCTCATCCGTCATGCCGTGCACCACCTGCCGGATCGTGCCGCGCACGTTGGCGTGCAGGCCGCAGAAGTTCGACACGCCGGCCGCCGTGCCCATGCCGCCCAGGAAGCCATAGCGCTCGACCAGCAGCACGCTGGCGCCGTTGCGCGCGGCGCTGACGGCAGCCAGCAGGCCGGCCGGGCCGCCGCCCAGCACGACGACATCGTATTCGCCGTGCAGCGGGGTCTGGCGGGCGGGTTCGGTGATGTACATCCGTGTCTCCTTGCCGGCGCGGCGCGCTTACTGGCCCTTGATGCCGAGTTTCTTGATGATGGGGCTCCAGCGTTGCAGCTCGTCGTCCATGTAGGCGCGGAACTGCGCGGGCGTGTCGCCCACCGGATCCATGAACTGGGCCTGCAGGCGCTTGGCGACCTCCGGATCGCGGATCGCCTGGATCAGCGCGTCGGACAGTTTCTTCTGGATGTCGGTCGGCACCTTGGACGAGATGACGAAGCCGATCCAGGCCGAGCCCTCGATGCCCTGCACGCCGGCCTCGGCCAGCGTGGGAATCTCTGGCAGCAGCGCCGAGCGCTTGGAAGAGGTCACCGCCAGCGCTTTCAGCCTGCCGTCCTTGACCATGGGCATGACCGCGATGGGCGGTAGCGCGCCGAATTGCGTGTCGCCCGACATCAGCGAGGTCAGCGCGGCCGGCGACGAGGGATAGGGCACATGCGTGGCGCGCGCGCCGATCTGCTGCAGCAGCAGTTCCACCGCCAGGTGGGACACGGTGCCCGTGCCGGTCGAGGGGAAGTTGTACTTGTCCGGGTTCTTCTTCAGCGCGTCCAGCAGCTGGCCGACGTTGGCGATGCCGGAACCGGCCGGCACCACCAGCACGTTGGGCTGGTGCACCGCCAGCGTCAGCGGCGCCAGGTCGGTGGCGGGCGCATAGGGCAGCTTGTCGAACAGCAGCGTGTTGTTCACCAGCGGGCCGGTGATGGACACGCCGAAGGTGTAGCCGTCGGGCTTGGCATTGGCGATGGCATAGGTGCCGATGTTGCCGCTGGCGCCGGGCTTGTTCTCGACCACGATGCTCTGGCCGAGCAGCGCGCCCGCTTTCTCGGTGACGATGCGCGCCACCTGGTCCGGGCTGGAGCCGGGGCCGAACGGCACCAGCGCCTTGAGCGGCTGGCTGGGCCAGGCCTGGGCCTGGGCGGCGGCCAGCGGCGCCAGCGCGGCGAGGGCCAGCGCGACGGCGCTTGCGGCCAGGGTCAAGGGCTTATGCATGGTTGTCTCCCGCGTCCTTCATGGCATCGAAGTAGGTCTGTTCATTGGCGATGAAGGCCGCCACCATGGCGCGGTAGGCGGCGTCGACCACCTGCTCCAGATTGGCGAAGCCCTGGTTGTGGCGCTCGGCCAGGCGGCGCGCCTTTTCAAAGACCTCGGCCTGGCGCGCCGGGGCGCTGACCTGGTAGGCGTCGCGCTTGAAGCGGGCGGCGTCCTTCACGTACATGGCGCGCTCGGCTATCAGCTTGACGATCTGGTCGTCCAGCCGGTCGATGTTGGCGCGCACGTCGGCCAGCGTGGCGCACAGGGGCCGGTAGTCCGGGTCCAGGTACTCGCGCAGCGGACGGCCTTGGGTATCGGGTTCTTGCATGGTTTCCTGCTGTGGCTATTGGATGTAGTCGGGCTGCTGGGCGGGCGCGGCCCGCTGGAAGGCGGGCTGGGCGACGCAGTGCTCATGGACGCGCATGACATGGGCGTATGGCGTCAGATCGCAGCCCATGCGCTGCGCGTTGGCCACCTGGGGCACCAGGCAGCAGTCGGCCAGCGTGGGCGCGTCGCCGAAGCAATAGGCGCCTTGGCCGTGGCGCTGCAGCAGCGTCTCGACGGCGGACATGCCTTCGGCGATCCAGTGGCGATACCAGTCGTTCTTCTGCGCGTCACTGGCGCCCAGCACGTCCTGCAGGTAGCGCAGGATGCGCATGTTGTTGACGGGATGGATGTCGCAGGCGATGGCCAGCGACAGTTCCAGCACGCGCGCCCGCGCCAGCGCATCCGTGGGCAGCAGGCGCGGCTCGGGATGGGTGGCGTCCAGGTAGTCGATGATGGCCAGCGACTGCGACAGCTGCGTGTCGCCGTCGATCAGCAGCGGCACGCCGGCGGACGGGTTCAGCGCCACATATCCGGCGGCGCGCTGTTCCTGTTTGCGCAGGTTCACCGGCAGGTATTCGTAGGACAGTCCCTTGAGCGCCAGCGCGATGCGCACGCGGTACGAGGTGGAGCTGTTGAAGAAGTTGTGCAGTTGCATGGGCGGCTCTTCGCGGAAGGTCTCAGGCCATGCGCACGCTGAGCGTGCCCAGGCCGTCCACGCCGCCGGTCATGAGGTCGCCGCGCACCACCGGGCCCACGCCTTCGGGGGTGCCGGTATAGATCAGGTCGCCGGCTTCCAGACGGAAGTACTTCGACAGGTAGGCCACGGTCTCGGCCACTGACCAGATGAGCTTGCCGATGTCGCTGCGCTGCTTGTCGCGGCCGTTGACCTGCAGCCAGATGCCGGCGCGGGCGATGTCGGGCAGCGCGGCGGCGGGGCGCAGCGGGCCGATCGGCGCGCTCTGGTCGAAGGCCTTGCCCAGCTCCCAGGGGCGGCCGGCCTCGCGCATCTTCATCTGCAGGTCGCGGCGTGTCATGTCCAGGCCCACGGCATAGCCCCAGACATGGTCCAGCGCGTTTTCCACGGCGATGTTCGCGCCGCCCTTGCCGATGGCGGCGACCAGCTCGATTTCATAGTGCAGGTTGGCGGTCTCGGGCGGGTAGGGCAGGGACAGCGTCTCGCCTTCGGCCACCGGCACCACGGCGTCGGCCGGCTTGCAGAAGAAGAAGGGCGGTTCGCGGTCCGGGTCGAAGCCCATCTCGCGGGCATGGGCGGCGTAGTTACGGCCCACGCAATAGACGCGGCGCACGGGATAGCGGTCGGCGCTGCCGGCCACGGGCACCGCGACGGGCGCGGCGGGGGCAAAGACGAAAGACATGGATCACCCTTCTGATGCGGGACTGTCGGAAAACGGAAAGGCGCGCGGGCGCCGCGCGTTCAGTCGGCGCGCGCTTCGCGCCAGACGCCCAGCGCGGCCTGCACCGGGCGGTCGGAATAACTGAACAGCGTGGCGTCTTCCAGCGCCGCCAGCTGCAGCGGCTGCCAGGACGGCGCCACGAATACGTCGCGCGGGCCGAAATGGAATTCCTGCTCGCCGATGCGGGCCGTGCCGCGGCCCTCCACCACGCAGTAGACGGTGGAGTCGGTGCAGCGGCTGGTCTTGCCCTGGAAGCCGGCGGGCAGGAGCTGCATGAAGGTGGCCATGGTGGGCATGGGATAGCCGCCCGTGGCCGGGTTCAGGTAGCGCAGCTTGACGCCGTCCCAAGGGTCCAGCTCGCCGTGGCGGTAGAGCTGGTCCAGCGCCTCGCGGCTGCGCTCATACGGGTAGTTGAAGATCGGCGAGGTGCCGCCCGTCGCCTGGTGGCGCACCGGCGCCATGTTGTGGCCGTAGCGCGCCATGCTGTCGCCCTCGGGGCGGGTGACGGGCTGGGTGGCCGAGGGGTAGTTCTCGGCAAAGCCCGCGTCCAGGAAGCGCAGCAGCGGGATGTCCAGGCCGTCCAGCCAGACCACCGGCTCGCCGCCGTCGGCGCTGTCGGCGTTGCCGTGGTCATGCCAGGTCCAGGACGGGGTGATGATGAAGTCGCCGGGGCGCATGGTGGTGCGCTCGCCATTGACCGCCGTGTAGGCGCCGCGTCCCTCGACGATGAAGCGCAGCGCGGATTGGGTGTGGCGGTGGCTGGGCGCGATCTCGCCGGGCAGGATCAGCTGCAGGCCGGCGTACAGGCTTTGCGTGATGCTGGCCTGGCCGGGCAGGCCGGGGTTCTCCAGGATCAGCACGCGGCGCACGGCTTCCTCGGCGCTGATCAGCGCGCCGGAGGCCATGACGTCGGCGCGCACGTCCTCGTACTTCCAGATGGCGGGCACGCAGCGCGGCGCGGGCTCGCGCGGCACCAGGTTGTGCAGCGACTCCCATAGCGGGGCCATGTGCTTCTTGGCGATGCGCGCGTAATAGGCGGCGCGATCCGCGCCGGCGGTGTGGCTGTCCTGCATGCTTGTCTCCTGGGCGAGCCGGTTCAAGCCGGCTTCTGCTCGGGACCGTCGCGGCGGGGCGCGGTCCGGATGGTGGAGATGATTATGCGCAGGCAGCTATGTGTTTTGAAATGAAATTATCTTATTATCCATACGAAGAAATATATACCTCAGGGACAAGCAAGGGGCTTGCATGGACTGGACCCACCGGTTGCGCCTGCGCAACCTGAAGATGCTGCTCAGCCTGGACCAGACCCGCAACATCAGCCATTCGGCGGCCATGCTCAATACCACGCAGCCCGGCCTGTCGAAGTGGCTGAAGGATCTGGAAGACGATATCGGCCTGCCGCTGTTCGAGCGGCACGCGCGCGGGCTGCGGCCCACGCCGCATGGCGACGTGCTGATCGCCCACGCGCGCCGCGTCGAGGCTCAGCTCGACCGCGCCGGCGAGGACATGGCCGCGCTGCGTGAGGGCGGCGGCGGGCGGGTAGTGATCGGCGCCTCGGGCGCGTCGGCGTCCGACACGGTGCCGCTGGCGGTGATGAAGCTGCTCGAGCGCATGCCGCAGGCGCGCGTGAAACTGGTCGAAGGCACCACCGACCGGCTGCTGGAGCAACTGGCGCAAGGTGGGCTGGACATCGTGGTGGGGCGCTCGGCGCCCGAGCATCACGATCCCGCCATCCGCTACGAGGCGCTCTATCTGGAACCCATCCACCTGGTGGCGCGGCCGCGCCATCCGCTGTTCGCCGTCGCGCAGCCGGACTGGCCGCAGCTGCTGTCGTACCGCTGGATCCTGTGGCCCAGGGGCACGCCCATCCGCAATGCGCTGGACGCCGCGCTGGCCGCCGCCGGCCAGGTCGCGGCAGCCGACCACGTGGAATCCAATTCGGTGACCATCAATCTCACGCTGCTCAACAACAGCGACATGATCGGCGTGGCCTCGCACCGCGCCGCGCTGCGCTTCTCGGAGCTGCGGGCCATGCGCATCCTGCCGGTGCGCCTGTCGGGCTTCGGCTCGGTGGCGATGTACTGGCGCGAGGATGCCTTCCGGCCGGCGGCCGTGCAGGAGGCGATGGCGGCCCTGCGCGCCACGGTGGCCGAACACGCGCCGGGCGCGGCGAGGTCCTGACATGCCCGCGTCCCGCCGTGGCCTGAATGCGCTGATCGCGCAGTGTCGCCGGCTGGAGGCGGAGCTGGACGGCGCCGGGTCCAGGGAGTCGACGGCGATGCATCGCTTCGTCGCCGAGATGGACGCGCATCGCGCGCCGCCGGGCATGTGGTCGCCGCTGGCGCTGGCGGTGCTGACGATGGCGGGCGGGGTGGGCGTGGGGCTGGGCCTGCTGAGCCTGCTGCTGCCGCTGGCGGGCGCGGCGGCGGCGGCCTTCGCGCTGGTGCTGGCCTGCGCCGCGACCGCGCTGGTCCTGGCCATCGGCGTGGTGGCCTTCATGGGCGGACACGCCTACGGGCTGGTGCTGCTCAGGCGGCTGGCGCTGGGTCTGGCGGCCGCCGGCGCGCTGGGCCTGATCGCCTGGACCCAGGGCGACATGCGCGCGGTGGGGCCGGCTCTGGCGCTGTCCTGCGGACTGGGCGCCTGGCTGGTGCTGGACAGCAGTGCCTTCTATGTCTACGCCGGCTACCGGATGGCGCGGCGGGCGATGGACCGGCGCGAGGGCCGCCGGCGCTGACCGCGCCGGCGGTACCGGGCGTGGCCGTTACCTGGCGGTGTTGGACCAGCCCTTGGACAGCTCCACCGCCTGGCGCCAGCGCTGCATGCGGGCTGCGCGCACGGATTCCGGCCAGGCTGGCTGGAAGGTCCGCTCGGCTTGCCACTTGGAGGCGAACTCGTCCTGGCCGGACCAGAAGCCCACGGCAAGGCCGGCCAGGCCGGCCGCGCCCAGCGCGGTCGATTCCGATACGCGCGGGCGCACCACGGGCACGCCCAGCAGGTCGGCCTGCATCTGCATGAGCAGGTCGTTGCGCGCCGCGCCGCCGTCCACGCGCAGCTCGGTCAGGGCGATGCCGCTGTCGCCGTTCATGCAGGTCAGCAGCTCGGCGCTTTGCAGCGCGATGGATTCCAGCGTGGCGCGGGCGATGTGGGCGCGCGTGGTGCCGCGCGTCAGCCCGACCAGTGTGCCGCGCGCGTAGGGGTCCCAGTGCGGCGCGCCCAGGCCGGCGAAGGCCGGCACCATGAACACGTCGTCGGTGTCGGCGACGCTGGCGGCCAGCGCCTCGATCTCTTCCGAGCGCTGGATGATGCCCAGCCCGTCGCGCAGCCACTGCACCGCCGCGCCGGCCACGAACACGCCGCCTTCCAGCATGTACGCAGGTTTCCAGGCGCCGGGCGAGCCGGCATCGGGCAGGCCCCAGCCCACAGTGGACAGCAGGTTGTTGGCCGAGCGCACCGGCTTGTCGCCAACGTTCATCAGCATGAAGCAGCCGGTGCCGTAGGTGTTCTTGGCCATGCCGGGCGTGAAGCAGGCCTGGCCGAAGGTGGCGGCCTGCTGGTCGCCAGCCACGCCGGCGATGGGGATGGGGCCGCCCAGCCATTCTGGCAGGGCGTTGCCGATCACCGCGCTGCTCGGCGCGATGCCGGGCAGCACGCTGCGCGGGATGTTCAGCAGCGCCAGGATGTCATCGTTCCAGTCCTGCGTGTGCAGGTCGAACAGCATGGTGCGCGAGGCGTTGCTGGGGTCGGTGCTGTGCACCGCGCCGCCGGTCAGCTGCCACACCAGCCAGGTGTCGACGGTGCCGAAGGCCAGTTCGCCGCGCTCGGCCATCTGGCGCGCGCCGGGCACGTGGTCGAGCAGCCAGGACAGCTTGGTGCCCGAGAAGTACGCGTCCAGCACCAGGCCGGTGCGGGACTGCAGGAAATCGGCGTGCCCGTCGGCGCGCAGCCGGTCGCACAGCGGCGCGGTGCGGCGGTCCTGCCAGACGATGGCGCGCGCCAGCGGGCGGCCGGTGGCGCGCTCCCAGATCAGCGTGGTTTCGCGCTGGTTGGTGATGCCGATGGCGGCCACGTCGGCCGCGGTGGCCGCGGCGTTGCGCAGCGCTTCGCGCGCCACGTCGAGCTGGCTGTGCCAGAGCTCGCCGGCATCGTGCTCGACCCAGCCCGGCCGGGGATAGTGCTGGTGGAATTCACGCTGGCCGACGCCGCGCACTACGCCGTCGCGGTCGAACACGATGGCCCGGGAACTGGTCGTGCCCTGGTCCAGGGCGAGGACAAACTCATTCGTCGTCACTTTGCTTTGCGCCGTTCAGGTGTGCCCCGGCCAGAGGCTCGAGGCGTCTAAAGGAGAAAACCGAGGCCGCGCACATCAGGCCGATGACGATGAAACCCGCGACCACGTCGCGTATGGCCAGCGTCTCGGCGCCGCGCAAGGTCATGCTGACGTTCAGCGTGACGGCGGCCACCCCCACGCCCAGGCTGATGCCCAACTGCTGCGCCATCGCAGCGAAGCTGCTGGCGCGGCTCATCTTGGCCGGCGGGATATCGGCATAGGTTAGCGTATTTACGCCGGTGAACTGCAGCGAGCGGAAGAAGCCGCCGACCAGCAGCACGGCGATCATCAGCCAGACCGGCGTGGTGGGCGTGAAGGCGGCGCTGGCGGCTACGAAGGCGCCGGCCAGCACCGCGTTGACGGTAAGCACGCGGCGAAAGCCGAAGTGCCTGACGATGGGCGTGGCCACGAACTTCATCAGCAGCGCGCCGGCGGCGCTGGCGAAGGTGATCAGTCCGGCCGAGAACGGCGTCAGGCCAAAACCCACCTGCAGCAGCATGGCCAGCAGGAAGGGCGTGGCGCCCACGGTGAAGCGGCACAGGTTGCCGCCCAGCGTGGAGATGGCGAAGGTGGGGATCTTCATCAGCGACAGGTCGATGATGGGATGCTCTACGCGCCTGGCGTGCCAGGCGTAGAGCAGGCCGCAGGCGGCGCCGGCGGCGAGCAGGCCCAGCAACGCGGGCAACGGCATGATGTCGCGGCCGATGGCCTCGAAGCCGCTGACCAGCATGGCCAGACAGGCAGCGCTCAGCAGGAAGCCCAGCCAGTCCAGGCCGGGAGCGCTTTCCTCGCGGATCTCGGACACGTAGCGCAGCACCAGCGCGATGCCCAGCACGCCGATCGGGATGTTGATCAGGAAGATCCAGTGCCAGGACATGTAGGTGACCATGAAACCGCCCAGCGGCGGTCCGATCACTGGCCCCAGCAGCGCCGGGATGGAAAGGAAGGACATGGCCTTCAGCAGATCCTGCTTGGGCACCGTGCGCAGCAGGATGATGCGGCCCACCGGGACCATCATGGCCCCGGCCATGCCTTGCACGATGCGCGCCAGGACCAGCTGCGGCAGGTCCTGGGCCAGGGCGCAGGCGACGGAACTCAGGGTGAACAGGCCGATGGCGGCCACGAACACGCGCCGCGCGCCGTACCGGTCGGCCGCCCAGCCGCTGACCGGCACGAACACGGCCACCGACAGCAGGTAGGAGGTGATGGCCACGTTCAGTCGCACCGGGGTCGAATCCAGGGCCCGGGCCATGGCCGGCAGGGCGGTGGCCACCACGGTGGCGTCCAGCATCTGCATGAAGAGCGCGCAGCCCACGATGAAGGGAATCATCCGCGCCGCGCGCTGCGCGTCCGGGGTCGAGGGCGGAGCGGGATGGGCGGCTGCGGCGGTGTCTGCGGGCATGGCGGGAGGGGGCGTTGGGTGCCGGAAGATTGTAACGCCGGGGGTGGCCCGGGGTGCAGTAAACTCCCGGGATCAGAAACCCGCTGAAATTGGTGTCATGGCAACCAACTACGAATCCGAGATCACTCTCTTCCTGAAGGACTACAAGAAGTCCCATCCCGGCACCGAGGAGCGCCAGCGCGAAGGCCGCGCCCGCCTCTGGGACAAGCCGCAGGACCAGGAACTGCAGGAAGGCTTCCGCGCGGCCCGCGTGCCGCAAAAGCCGTACGTGTATCAGGCCGACTGATACCGTCGCGGCAGCCATGTCCAAGAACGGCTCCGTCCCAGGCGACGCCCTGGCCGCGCTCGTGGAACCGCCCGTCGACAGCACCCCTGACACGGTCGACAGCGTGGCCTTCGCTCGCCTTTACGGCGAGCCGCTGTTCCAGATGCCGACGGACCTGTATATCCCGCCGGATGCGCTGGAGATCTTCCTCGAGGCGTTCGAGGGGCCGCTGGACCTGCTGCTGTACCTGATCCGCAAGCAGAACTTCAACGTTCTGGACATTCCCATGGCGGATGTCACGCGGCAATACCTGTCGTATGTGGACCAGATCCGCATCCACAACCTGGAGCTGGCCGCCGAGTACCTGCTCATGGCGGCGATGCTCATCGAGATCAAGTCGCGCATGCTGCTGCCGGTCAGGAAGACCGACACCGGCGAAGAGCCCGAGGACCCGCGCGCCGAACTGGTCCGCCGCCTGCTCGAGTACGAGCAGATGAAGCTGGCGGCGCAGAAGCTCGACGCCATGCCCCAGCTGGGCCGCGATTTCGTCAGCAGCCACGCCGTGGCCGACCTGAGCGTGGAGCGCATGCTGCCCGAGGTCGATGTGGACGACCTGCGCGCGGCCTGGGCCGACATCATGAAGCGCGCCCGGCTCAACCAGCACCACCACATCACGCGCGAACAGCTGTCCGTGCGCGACCACATGACCCATATCCTGAGGCGTCTGAACGACGTGCGCTTCATGGAGTTCGGCGACCTCTTCATGGAGCGCATCCGCGAAGGCGCGCCCGCGGCCGTGGTCGTCGTGCATTTCATCGCCATGCTCGAGCTGGCCCGCGAATCGCTGCTGGAGATCACGCAGGCCGAGCCCTACGCGCCGATCTACGTGCGCCTGGCCTACACGAGCGTGGCCGCCGTCGCGGCCTGATCCGCCGGCGGGGCTGCGCCCAACCCCGGAGAATTCCCTTGAAAGTCGTCCACACCATCCAGGAACTGCGCGACCAGCTGCGCGGCCAGAACCGCGTCTCCTTCGTGCCCACCATGGGCAACCTGCACGAAGGCCACCTGTCCTTGATGAAGATGGCCCGCCAGCACGGCGACCCGGTGGTGGCCAGCATCTTCGTCAACCGGCTGCAGTTCGGGCCCAACGAGGACTTCGACCGCTATCCCCGCACGCTGGCGGCCGACATCGAGAAGATGGAGCGCGAGCGCGACGTCTACGTGCTGTTCGCGCCCGACGAGCGCGAGATGTATCCCGAGCCGCAGAACTACCGCGTGCAGCCGCCCGACGACCTGGGCGACATTCTGGAAGGCGAGTTCCGGCCCGGCTTCTTCACGGGCGTGAGCACCGTGGTGCTGAAGCTGTTTTCCTGCGTGCAGCCGCGCGTGGCCGTGTTCGGCAAGAAGGACTATCAGCAGCTCATGGTGGTGCGCAACATGTGCCGCCAGTTCCAGCTGCCGGTGGAAGTGCTGGCGCACGAGACCGTGCGCGCCGACGACGGCCTGGCGCTGTCCTCGCGCAACCGCTACCTGAGCGACGCCGAGCGCGCCGAGGCGCCGGCGCTGTACGCCGAGCTGCGCGCCATCGAGCAGCGGCTGGTCGCCGGCGCGACCGACTCGGCCGCGCTGGAGGCCGAGGCCGCCGCCAGCCTGGCGCGCCGTGGCTGGCTGGTGGATTACATCTCGGTGCGCCGCCAGCGCGACCTGAAGCGTCCCGAGGCCGCCGACCTGGCCGCCGGCGAACCGCTGGTGGCGCTGGCCGCCGCCAAGCTGGGCGCGACCCGGCTGATCGACAACCTGGAACTGGCCTACCGGGTGTAGCCGCCGGGGGGGCGGGCGCGGCCCGCCGCTGTCAGAATTGCCAGCTTACGGCCTGGCCAACGCCGCGGCAGACTGCGGGTATTCACAGGAATGCCAGCCGTCTTTGCCCATGCAGCTACGCTCCGATCTCGATTCCCTGCTCGCTTCGCTGACCCCTCGCGAACGCGAAATCGTCCTCTATGTGGCCACCGGCCGCGCCAACAAGGTCATCGCCATCGACCTTGGCATTTCGCTGCGCACGGCCGAGGCCCATCGCGCCCACATCTTCGAAAAACTTGGCGTCCGCAACGCCATGCAGCTGGCGTGCCGGCTGTGCGAGCACTGGCGCGCGGGAGCGTCGCCGTTGCTGCGGCATCCCGACGCGGCCGCGGTTTGCGCTGGCGCTTCCGGTTCGTCCGCCTCCGCCGCTGCGTCCGATTCCTCCGGTTCTTGTTCGCGCCCTGTCCGTCCGGCCGCCCCGCGCGGCCGGGGCCGGTCCTAGCGCGGGCGCCAGGTCCGGAAACGCGCAGGCCCGCCAGAAGGCGGGCCTGTCGTGTCGCAGCCGGGCAGCCGGGATAGCTGCCCGCCGCGTTCAGCCGTTGCCGGCGGCGCTCAAGGGCACTGCGGCGCGGCGGCCTTGGCCAGCTCGTCGATCGGGTCCAGGTCGGGCTGGCGGGTCAGGTTGTAGTTCAGGTTGGGCGTCTGGCCGGCGATGGAGCGCACGCGCAGCACATTGTTGGCGGCGGCGGCGAATTCGGCGCGCACGTTGCCCTTGCCGTCCAGCAGGATCACGCGCGACGGGCGTTCGTCGGTGGCGTCCCAGCAGCCTTGCTCGACCACCGGCGCGCCCTGCTTGGCGTCGCTTTCCAGGTAGGCGACGCGGCCGCGCCAGCGGCCGTTGGGCGCCAGCGTCAGCGTCACGCGCTGCGCCGTGCACTGCATGGCGGGCGAGAAGCAGGGCAGCGTACCCATGTAGGTCTGCGGTTGCGGCACGAGGCTGTGCGCGGCGGCGCTGGGCGTGGATGCCGGCAGGGCCGGGGCGGGCGCCGCGCCCGAGGCGGCGCCGCTGTCGGCGCCTTCGGGCACGGGCTGGCCGTCCTCGGTGGTATGGCCCGCTTGCGCGGCCTGGGCCTGCTGGCTCGCGGTCTTGCGGGGGGCGTCGGGCTTGAGCGCGATCTGCACTTGCGACGGTGCGCGCAGGACGGTGCGGTAGCCGGCGCCGGAGCCTTGGGACTGGGCGTCCGTGACGGTGCTTTCAGCCGGAGGGTCGTAATAGCCTTCGGTGCGCTGTTGCGCGCAGCCGGCGATGCCGAGTGCCGAGCCGGCCAGCAGCAGCGCCATGATGTTGAATTTGCGGGGGCGGGTGGAGGTATCGTCGCGCGCGGTCATCATGGCAGCTTATCCGTGAATTGAGTCTGTCTCCGATTTTACGCACTTATGCGAAGATTCGATACGAATCCAATCGCCGCTCCGTCGAGCGGCCAGTCTTTATGCCCAAATTACGACACGTCCCCAGGCATGAACGCCTGGCATGCCTGCCCGGCCCCTCGCGTATCAGCGGGGCTCGGCCATGCGCCAGGCCGGACGGCGGGGGCGCATGACGGCCATGTGGCAAGCCTTTGACCTGCCTCAATCCCTGTTCCTGGCTCTGGCGGCGCTGGCCGGCCTGGCCGTGGGCGGCTGGCTGACGCTGCTGACCCATCGGCTGCCGCGCATGATGGAGCGAGAGTGGCAGGCGCATTGCCAGGAGTCAGCCGAGCCGGCCGCCGCCACGGAGCCGGCGTGCGCGCCGGTCTATGGCCTGCGCGCGCCGGTCTCGCATTGTCCGCAATGCTCGGCGCCGGTCCGGGGCTGGCGCCTGTTGCCGCTGGCGGGCTGGCTGCTGCTCAAGGGGCGCTGCGCGGCCTGCGGCGCGGCCATCGGCTGGCGCTATCCCGCGATCGAACTGCTGACCGCCGTATTGTTCGCCGCCTGCGCCTGGCGCTTCGGCCCCACGCCCATCGCGTTGTGCGGCATGGGCCTGTCGGCCTCCCTGGTGGCGCTGGCCTGGATCGACCTGGAGAGCACGCTGCTGCCCGACGCCATCACCTTGCCGCTGGCCTGGGCCGGGCTGCTGGTCAATCTGGGCGACGGTTTCACGCCGCTGCCGCTGGCGGTGCTGGGCGCGGTGGCGGGCTACGGCTTCCTGTGGCTGATCTTCCACGCGTTCCGCTACTTCACGGGGCGCGAAGGCATGGGCTACGGCGACTTCAAGCTGCTGGCCGCGCTGGGCGCATGGTTCGGGGTGGGCGCGCTGCCCATGCTGCTGCTGGCGGCGTCGCTGGCCGGCGTGCTGGTGGGCGGTACGATGACGCTGGCCGGCCGAGCCCGCCGTGGCCAACCCTTGCCTTTCGGCCCCTACCTGGCGTTGGCCGGGGTGGCGGTGCTGTTGCTGGGCGGCGAGCCCGGGCTGGCAAGGCTGTTGCCATGACCATCGAGCATGGCGCCGGCGCGCGAGCGGCCATACATGGGACGAAGCGATGAGCATATTCAAAATAGGTTTGACGGGGGGCATCGGCTCGGGCAAGTCGCGCGTGGCGGACATGCTGGCCGAATGGGGCGCGTCCGTGGTGGACACCGATGAGATCGCGCGGGCGCTGACCGCTGCCGGCGGTTCGGCCATGCCCGCGATCGAGCAGGCGTTCGGCGCCGAGGCGCTGGCCGAGGACGGCTCGCTGGACCGCGCCTGGATGCGCGAGCGCGCCTTCGCCGATGTCTCGGTGCGGCAGCGGCTGGAAGCCGTGCTGCATCCGTTGATCGGCGATGAGACAGAGCGCCAGGCCGACGCGGCGCGCGGCTGCTACCTGGTGTTCGTGGTGCCGTTGCTGGTCGAGTCGCTGCCGCGCTGGCGGTCGCGCGTGGACCGCATCTGCGTGGTCGATTGCGATCCCGCCACGCAGATCGCCCGCGTGCAGTCGCGCAGCGGGCTGACGGAGCCTGCCATACGGCGTATCATGGCGGCACAGGCTGCGCGGGCAAGCCGGCTGGCGGTCGCGGACGATGTCGTCGCCAACGATGGCGACACGACGCCAGAACAACTGCGCGCGCGGACGAAGACCTTGCATGAGCGTTGGTTGGCATTGGCGGCCGCAAGGCCGTGAGCCTGGCGCCGATGCGGCGCTCATGAATAACCCGGCCCACGCGGCCGACCCCTGACGGGCCTGCATATAGCGTGATTGTTTACGAATATCCCTTCAACGAGCGCATCCGCGCTTATCTGCGGCTGGAATACCTGTTCGACAGGCTGTTCTTCTTCGCTCGCGAGGGAGATTTCCGCCAGCACCAGGTTGCCGTCACCGCCTTGTTCGACCTGCTCGACGCCTGCGAGCGCACCGACATCAAGGGCGCGCTGCTGCAGGACCTGGAACGGCAGCGCCTGGCGCTTGGCGCATTGCGCGACCATCCTGGCGTGGCGCAGGACGCGCTCGAGGGCATGTTGCGCGAAATGGAGAAGGTCGCGCAAACGCTGTCGGCGACCGGCAAGACCGGCCAGTCGTTGCGCGAGAACGAATGGCTGACCAGCCTGCGCGGCCGCCTGTCGGTGGCGGGCGGCGCGATCCAGGTCGACATGCCCTCGTACTACTCCTGGCAGCACAAGCCCCAGGCCGCGCGCTGCGCCGACCTGCAGGCCTGGACCGCGCCCTTCGTTCCCCTGTACGACGGCCTGACGCTGGCGCTGCGTCTGTTGCGCGAGTCCGGCCGCAAGAGCGACACCGTGGCCGAGCAGGGCGCCTACCAGCAGATGCTGGGCGGCAAGCAGTTCCAGATGCTGCGCGTGTGGGTGGACCCGGCGCACGGCGTGTTTCCCGAGATCAGCGCCAATAAGTATATGATCTGGATACGTTTTTCCACCCAGGACGGGGATTTCAAGCCCCAGCCGGTGGCGCGGGACGTGCCCTTCCAGATGACGCTCTGCAATTCCTGAGCGCGGGCCTTTCAGGCCCTGATTCCTGTTGCGGGCTATTTCAGCGCGGCCGGGCATCATACGAATTCAACGTCGCCTAGTAGACAATACGGCTTTTCCCGCTCGCGCCGGATCCGCTTCCATGTCTCAAAGCCGTCCCGTTACTCCGCCTTCCCGTTGGACCCGACGCCGCTTGCTCGGGTGGGCCATTCTGCTGCTGGTCGTCGCCGGCATCGTATGGCTGGCGTTGCGGCCTTCGGCCAAGCCCGGCGCGGGCCGCCCCGGCGCGGGACGCGGCCAGATGGCCGCCATGGCCAACATGGCCGTGCCGGTGCGCGCGGCGGCCGCGGTCAAGCAGGACATCGACATCTATCTCAAATCCCTGGGCACGGTCACGGCCTATAGCACCGTCACCGTGCGCAGCCGCGTCAGCGGCGAGCTGGTCGACGTGCCCTTCAAGGAAGGCCAAATGGTCAAGGCCGGCGACCTGCTGGCACAGGTCGATCCGCGCGCCTTCCAGGTCGCGCTGGCCCAGGCCCAGGGCACCCAGATGCAGAATCTGGCCCAGCTGGAAAACGCCCGCCGCGACCTGCAGCGCTACCAGGCCCTGTACAAGCAGGACTCCATCGCCAAACAGCAGGTCGACACGCAGGCCGCGCTGGTGCGCCAGTACGAAGGCGCGGTCAAGAGCGACCAGGCCAATGTCGACAATGCCAAGCTGCAGCTGGACTACTCGCGCATCACCGCGCCCATCAGTGGCCGTCTCGGCCTGCGCCAGGTGGACAAGGGCAACCTGGTGTCCAGTTCCGACACCAATGGCCTGGTGGTCATCACCCAGACCCAGCCCATCTCCGTGGTGTTCACGCTGCCCGAGACCCAACTGCCCGAAGTGCGGGCCGAGCTGGCGGCCGGCCACACGCTGACCGTGGAGGCCTATGACCGGGCCGATACCCGCCGCATCGCCACCGGCAAGCTGGAAACGCTGGACAACCAGATCGACGTCGCCACCGGCACGCTCAAGCTCAAGGCGCGCTTCGACAATGCCGACGACGCGCTGTTTCCGAACCAGTTCGTCAATGCCCGCCTGCACGTGACCACGCGCAAGGACGCCACCGCGATTCCCATCGCGGCGGTGCAGCAAGGCTCGGCCGGCGCTTTCGTCTTCCTGGTCCAGGACGACGATACGGTGGCCGTGCGGCAGGTCAAGCTGGGCGCCGTCAACAACGGCATGGTGGCGGTCAACGAGGGCCTGCAGCCCGGCGACCGGGTCGTGACCGAGGGCACCGACCGCTTGCGCGCGGGGGCCAAGGTCGACGTGGCCAAGGGATCGGACACGATACCCAAGTCGACCGACAAGTCGCTGGGCGCGGGCGCGCCCGCCGGCACCACCCCGGCCACCCGATAAGCGGACGCCGCCGTGAGCCCGTCGCGCCTGTTCATCCTGCGGCCCGTGGCCACCACGCTGTCGATGGTGGCCATCCTGATCGCCGGCTTCATCGCCTACCGGCTGCTGCCGGTGTCGGCCCTGCCGGAAGTGGATTACCCGACCATCCAGGTGACCACGCTGTACCCCGGCGCCAGCCCCGACGTGATGACCTCGCTGGTCACTTCGCCGCTGGAGCGCCAGTTTGGACAGATGCCGGGGCTGAACCAGATGTCGTCCACCAGTTCCGGGGGCGCGTCGGTCATCACGCTGCAATTCAACCTGAGCCTGCCGCTGGACGTGGCCGAGCAGCAGGTGCAGGCGGCCATCAACGCGGCCTCCAACCTGCTGCCCAACGACCTGCCGGTGCCGCCGACCTACAACAAGGTCAATCCGGCCGACGCCGCGGTGCTGACGCTGGCGATCACCTCGCAGACCATGCCGCTGCCGCAGGTGCGCGACCTGGTGGACACGCGCGTCGCGCAGAAGCTGTCGCAGATTCCGGGCGTGGGCCTGGTCAGCGTGGCCGGCGGGCAGCGGCCGGCGGTGCGCGTGCAGGTCAATCCGCAGGCGCTGGCCGCCAACGGCATGTCGCTGTCGGACCTGCGCACGGCCATCGTCGGCGCCAACGTCAACCAGCCCAAGGGCAACCTGGACGGCCCGCTGCGCTCGACCACGATCAACGCCAACGACCAGCTCAAGACGCCCACCGACTACAACAGCCTGATCATCGCCTACAAGAACAACGCGCCGCTGCGCCTGTCGGACGTGGCGCGCGCGGTGGAAGGGGCCGAGGACGTGCGGCAGGCGGCCTGGGCGGGCGACAAGCCGGCCATCCTGCTGAACATCCAGCGCCAGCCCGGCGCCAATGTGATCGACGTGGTCAACCGGATCAACGCGCTGCTGCCGCAGCTGCGCGCGTCGCTGCCCGCCACGCTGGACGTGACCGTGGTGTCCGATCGCACCCAGACCATCCGCGACTCGGTGGCCGACGTGCAGTTCGAGATGCTGCTGGCCGTGGCGCTGGTGGTGATGGTGACTTTCGTGTTCCTGCGCAGCCTCACGGCCACCTTGATTCCCAGCGTGGTGGTGCCGCTGTCGCTGGTGGGCACCTTCGGCATCATGTACCTGGCCGGCTTCTCCATCAACAACCTGACGCTGATGGCGCTGACCATCGCCACCGGCTTCGTGGTGGACGACGCCATCGTCATGATCGAGAACATCGCCCGCCACATCGAGGAGGGCGAGAGCCCGCTGCAGGCGGCGCTCAAGGGCGCCTCGCAGATCGGCTTCACGCTGATCTCGCTGACCTTCTCGCTGATCGCCGTGCTGATCCCGCTGCTCTTCATGACCGAGGTGGTGGGCCGGCTGTTCCGCGAGTTCGCCATCACGCTGGCGGTGTCCATCCTGATTTCCCTGTTCGTATCGCTGACGCTCACGCCGATGATGTGCGCGCGCCTGCTGCGCGCCGAATCCGAGCAGCACCACGGCCGCTTCCACCAGATCACGGGCGGCCTTATCGACCGCGTCATCGCCGCCTATGACCGCATGCTGCAAGTGGTGCTGCGGCACCAGCCGCTGACGCTGCTGGTGGCCCTGGCGACCTTCGCGCTCACGGTGCTGCTGTACATCATGATCCCCAAGGGTTTCTTCCCGCAGCAGGACACGGGCCTGATCCAGGCCATCACCCAGGCGCCGCAATCGATCTCCTTCACGGCCATGGCCGAGCGCCAGCAGGCCGCCGCCAGCAAGGCGCTGAAGGATCCTGACGTGGCCGCCGTGTCGTCCTTCATCGGCGTGGACGGCAGCAATGCCACGCTCAGCGCCGGCCGCATGCTGATCGCGCTCAAGCCGCATGCCGAGCGCAGCGGCGACCTGCGCGCGGTCATGGCGCGGCTGCAGGACTCGCTGGCCACGCAGGACGGCCTGACCGTCTACATGCAACCGGTGCAGGACCTGACCATCGAGGACCGCGTCAGCCGCACGCAATACCAGATGACGCTGTCCAATCCCGACCTGGGCGTGCTGAGTCTATGGACGCCCAAGCTGGTCGAGCGGCTGCGCCAGGTGCCCGGCCTGTCGGACGTGACCGACGATCTGCAGGACGAGGGCTTGCAGACCTGGGTGGAGATCGACCGTGACGCGGCCTCGCGCCTGGGCATCACCGCCGCCGTGATCGATGAGGCGTTGTACGACGCCTTCGGTCAGCGGCTGATCTCCACGATTTTCACGCAGTCGAACCAGTACCGCGTGGTGCTCGAGGCGCAGCCGCAGTTCCAGACCAATCCGGCGGCGCTGGGCCAGATCCACGTGCCGACATCGACCGGCGGACAGGTGCCGCTGTCCTCGGTGGCGCGCATCACCGAAGGCAAGACCGTGCTGGCCGTGAACCGGCTGGATCAGTTCCCCATGGTGACCGTGTCGCTCAACCTGGCGCCGGGCGCCTCGCTATCCGGCGCCGTCGAGGACATCAAGGCCGCCGAGGCCGAGATCGGCATGCCGGCCGGCGTGGAGACGCGCTTCCAGGGCGCGGCGCTGGCCTTCCAGAATTCACTGACGAGCACGCTGTGGCTGATCCTGGCGGCGGTGGTCACCATGTACATCGTGCTGGGCGTGCTGTACGAGAGCTACATCCACCCCATCACCATCCTGTCGACCTTGCCCTCGGCCGGCGTGGGGGCGCTGCTGGCGCTGCTGATCAGCGGCACCGAGCTGGACATGATCGGCATCATCGGCATCATCCTGCTGATCGGCATCGTCAAGAAGAACGCGATCATGATGATCGACTTCGCGCTCGACGCCGAGCGCAAGCGCGGCCTGTCGCCGCGCGCGGCCATCCACGAGGCGGCGCTGCTGCGCTTCCGTCCCATCCTGATGACCACGCTGGCGGCGCTGTTCGGGGCGCTGCCGCTGATGCTGTCCACCGGCACGGGCGCTGAATTGCGCCAGCCGCTGGGCCTGGTGATGGTCGGCGGGCTGCTGCTGAGCCAGGTGCTGACGCTGTTCACCACGCCGGTCATCTACCTGATGTTCGACCGTCTGTCGCGTCGCTGGCGCGGCGCGCGGCCGGCGCGGCCCAGGGGCGCTTCATGATCATCTCGGCGCCCTTCATCGTCCGTCCGGTGGCGACCACGCTGCTCACCCTGGCGGTCGTGCTGGCGGGGCTGCTGTCGTTCTTCCTGCTGCCGGTGGCGCCGCTGCCGCAGGTGGACATTCCCACCATCTCGGTGTCGGCCAGCCTGCCCGGCGCCAGCCCCGAGACCATGGCCTCCAGCGTGGCCACGCCGCTGGAACGCTCGCTGGGAAGCATCGCCGGCGTGACCGAGATGACCTCCAGCAGTTCGCAGGGCTCGACCCGCGTCACGCTGCAGTTCGACCTGAGCCGCGACATCAATGGCGCCGCGCGCGATGTGCAGGCCGCCATCAACGCGGCGCGCTCGCTGCTGCCGACCAGCCTGCGCAGCAATCCTACGTATCACAAGTCCAACCCGTCGGACGCGCCCATCATGACGCTGGCGCTGACTTCCGACACGCTCAGCCAGGGCCAGCTCTACGACCTGGCCTCGACCATCGTGGCACAGAAGCTGTCGCAGGTGGACGGCGTGGGCGAAGTGACGGTGGGCGGCAGCTCGCTGCCGGCCGTGCGCGTGACCGTGCTGCCCGGCGCGCTGGCCAACCGCGGCGTGTCGCTGGACGACGTGCGCACGGCGCTGGCCAATGCCAACGCCAACCGCCCCAAGGGCGTGCTGGAGAACGACCGCTATCACTGGCAGGTCATGGTCAACGACCAGCTCAGCCGCGCCGAGCAATACAAGCCGCTGATCGTGGCCTGGCGCGACGGCGCGCCGGTGCGCGTGTCGGACGTGGCCAAGGTCGAGGATTCGGTTGAAGATCTCTACCAGACGGGCTTCTTCAACGACCGCAAGGCCATCCTGATGATCCTGCGGCGCCAGGCCGACGCCAACATCATCGAGACGGTGGATGCGGTGCGCGCCCAGCTGCCCATGCTGTCCGCGCTGATGCCGGCCGACGTCAAGATGTCGGTGGCGCAGGACCGCACGCCCAGCATCCGCGCCTCATTGCACGAGGCCGAGCTGACGCTGGTCATCGCGGTGGGCCTGGTGGTGCTGGTGGTGCTGCTGTTCCTGCGCCGCTGGCGCGCCGCGCTGATCCCCAGCGTCGCGGTGCCGGTGTCGCTGATCGGCACCTTCTGCGTCATGTACCTGTGCGGCTACACGCTGAACACGATCTCGCTGATGGCGCTGATCGTGGCCACCGGCTTCGTGGTGGACGACGCCATCGTGGTGCTGGAGAACATCATGCGCCACGTCGAGCGCGGCATGACGCCGATGCGCGCCGCGCTGCGCGGCTCGCGCGAGGTCGGCTTCACCGTGCTGTCCATGAGCCTGTCGCTGGTGGCGGTGTTCATTCCGATCCTGCTGATGGGCGGCGTGGTCGGGCGGCTGTTCCGCGAGTTCGCCGTCACGCTGTCGGCCGCCATCACGGTGTCGCTGGTGGTGTCGCTGACGCTCACGCCCATGATGTGCGCGCGGCTGCTGCGCGCCGAGCCGGCCGAACCCCGGCCGCCGGGCCGGCTGGCGCGCTGGTCCGAGCGCGGCTTCGTGGCCATGCAGGACGGCTACCGTCGCACGCTGGGCTGGGCGCTGGCGCATGGCCGGCTGATGATGCTGATCCTGGCCGCGGCCGTCGGGCTGAACGTCTATCTGTACGCGGTGGTGCCCAAGGGCTTCTTCCCGCAGCAGGACACCGGCCAGCTGCTGGGCTTCTTCCGTGTCGACCAGGGCACCTCGTTCCAGGCCACCGTGCCCAAGCTGGACGCGCTGCGCAAGGTGGTGCTGGCCGATCCCGCCGTGCAGAGCATGACCGGTTTCGCCGGCGGGCGCGGCGGCAGCAACAGCAGCTTCATGCAGATCCAGCTCAAGCCGTTGCAAGAGCGCGGCGTATCGGCCGACGTGGTCATCAACCGCCTGCGCGGCAAGCTGCAGAACATGCCGGGCGCGCGCATGTTCCTGGTGGCGCAGCAGGACATCCGCATCGGCGGCCGTTCCAGCCAGGGCTCATATGACTACACGCTGATGTCCGGCGACCTGCAGCTGCTGAGGACCTGGATGCCCAAGGTGCAGCGCGCCATGGCCGAGGTGCCCGAGATCACCGACGTCGACACCGACGTCGAGGACAAGGGGCGCCAGATCAACCTGGTGATCGACCGCGAGGCCGCCACCCGGCTCGGCGTCAGCATGAGCACCATCTCCACCGTGCTCAACAATTCCTTCAGCCAGCGCCAGGTATCGGTGATGTACGGCCCGCTCAACCAATATCACGTGGTGATGGGCGTGGACCCGCGCTTCGCGCAGGATATCGAGTCGCTCAAGCAGGTGGAAGTGATCACCGCCACCGGCGTGCGCGTGCCCATGTCGGCCTTCGCCCGCTTCGAGGATGCCAATGCGCCGTTGAGCGTGCAGCACCAGGGGCTGTTCGTGGCCGACACCGTGTCGTTCAGCTTGGCGCCCGGCGTGTCTCTGGGCCAGGCCACGGCGGCCATCGACGCGGCGGTGGCGCGCATCGGGCTGCCGTCGGATCAGATCCAGGCGGGCTTCCAGGGCACCGCCGCCGCCCTGCAGCAGACGCTGGCGCAGCAGCCCTGGCTGATCCTGGCCGCCCTGGTCACCATGTATATCGTGCTGGGCATCCTGTACGAGAGCTTCGTGCACCCGCTGACCATTCTGTCGACGCTGCCATCCGCCGGCCTGGGCGCGCTGCTGGCCCTGCTGATGCTGCGCCAGGACTTCACGCTGATCGCGCTGATCGGCGTGTTCCTGCTGATCGGCATCGTCAAGAAGAACGCCATCATGATGGTGGACTTCGCGCTGGAGGCCGAGCGCACGCAGGGGCTGGCGCCGCGCGACGCGATCTTCCAGGCCTGCCTGACGCGCTTCCGTCCCATCATGATGACGACCATGGCCGCCATCTTCGGCGCGCTGCCGCTGATGCTGGCCACCGGCGCCGGCGTCGAGATGCGCCAGCCGCTGGGCATCACCATCGTGGGCGGCCTGGTGTTGAGCCAGATCCTGACGCTCTACACCACGCCCGTGGTTTATCTCTATCTGGACCGCTTCCGTCTCTGGGCCGCGCGCAGGCGCCGTTCCGGCGGCGCGGCGGCCGTTTCCTCAGAACATCCATGACCCGCAACGCCAAGCCGTCGTTTTCCCTCCTGCCGTTGCGCGGCGCCGTCGCGCTCGCGCTGTGCGCCTTGCTGGGCGCCTGCGCCGTCGGGCCCGACTATCAGCGCCCGGCGCTGGACATCGGAGCATCCTACAAGGAAGGGCAGGGCGAGGTGCCGGGCTGGAAACCCGCCGAACCGCGTGACCAGGTCGATCGCGGCGCATGGTGGCGGGTCTATGGCGACGCCACGCTCGACGGCCTGGTCGAGCGCCTGAACGCGTCGAACCAGACCATCGCGCAGGCCGAGGCCAACTACCGCCAGGCGCTGGGCCTGGTGCGCGGCGCGCGCGCCGGCTTCTTCCCGACCGTGGGCGCCAATGCCGGCGTCACGCGCTCGGGCAGCGGCGGCGGCACGCAGGGCGGCTCGTCCTCGTCGGGCGGCAATGTGTCGAATCAGTATTCACTGAGCGGCAGCGTCAGCTGGGAGCTGGATGTGTGGGGCCGCGTGCGCCGCTCGGTCGAGTCATCCGAGGCCAGCGCCGCCGCCAGCCAGGCCGATCTGGCCGCCACGCGGCTGAGCGCGCAGGCCAGCCTGGTGCTGACCTATCTGCAATTGCGCGTGCTGGACGAACAGAAGCGTCTGCTGGACGCTACCGTCGCGGCCTATGAACGGTCGCTGCGCCTGACGCAGAACCGTTACGAGGTCGGCGTGGCCGCGCAGGCGGACGTGGCCGTGGCGCGCACGCAGCTGGAAAACACGCGAGCCCAATCCGTCGACCTGGATTGGCAGCGTGGGCAATACGAGCATGCCATCGCCGTGCTGATGGGGCAGGCGCCGTCGCAGTTCAGCCTGACGCCCGCGCCGTTCACGCAGCGGCTGCCGCAGATTCCGGTGGGGCTGCCGTCAGAGCTGCTGGAGCGGCGTCCCGACGTGGCGGCGGCGGAACGCCGCGCGGCCGCCGCCAATGCCGAGATCGGCGTGGCGCAGGCGGCCTGGTTCCCCAGTCTCACCCTGTCGGCGGACGGCGGTTTCCGCAGCGGCCAGTTCGCCGAACTGCTGACCGCGCCCGCGCGCTTCTGGTCGCTAGGCCCGGCGTTGGCATTGACCGTATTCGACGGCGGCGCGCGCCAGGCCAAGGTGGATCAGGCGCGCGCGGCCTACGACGCGCAGGCGGCGGCCTATCGACAGGCCGCGCTCACCGGTCTGCGCGAAGTCGAGGATTATCTGATCCAGCTGCGCGTCCTGGAGCAAGAGCAGGTGGTGCAGGGCCGCGCGCTGGAGGCGGCGCGCGAATCGCTGCGCCTGATCCGCAACCAGTACGAGGCCGGCCTGGTGGATTATCTGAGCGTGTCGGTGGTGCAGGCCACGGCGCTCAACAGCGAGCGCAGCGCGCTGAGCCTGCTGGGCAACCGGCTGGCCGCCAGCGTCAACCTGATCGTGGCGCTGGGCGGCGGCTGGGATGGCTTGAATCCGCCGCCGGCGCAGGCCGCCACGGCGCCCGCGAACGCCGGGCCGGCGGCTGCCGCCGCCGAGCCGGCTGCGGCGACGCCGGCGCGGCCCTAGTCCTGGATCAGCCGCCCGCCGTCTACTTGGTGGTGTAGCCGCCGTTGATCAGGATGGTCTGGCCGGTGATCCACCAGCCGTCCGACACCAGGAAGCGGATGAAGGGCACCACGTCCTCGATGTCGGTCAGGCCGGTCTTGGAAAACGGCGACAGCGCGGCGGCGGCCTTGTGGTAGGCCACCGCGTCGGCGCCTTCGGCCGGATAGAAGAAGGGCGTGTCCATCGGGCCGGGGCCGACCGCCGTCACCGAGATGCCGCGGATGCCATATTCCTTGGATGCGGCGCGGGTGTAGTGCTCGACCGGGGCCTTGGTGCCTGCATAGGCCGCGTAGAACGGCGTGTAGGCGCCCAGCAGCGAAGTGACCAGCGTGCAGATCTTGCCGTTGTCGTTGACGTGGCGGCCCGCTTCTCGCAGGAAGAAGAACGCGGCCTTCGAGTTGACCGCCGTCATCTCGTCGTACTCGGCCTCGGTGATTTCGGTGAAGGGCTTCTTCAGCACCTTGCCCACCGTGTTGATCGCGATGTCGGGCCGGCCGACGGCGGCCACCGCGTCGGCGAACAGCTTTTCCATGGCGCCGGCCGAACTCAGGTCGGCCTGCAACGCCACCGCCTGGGCGCCCAGCTGCTTCACCGCCGCCACGGTGGCGTCGGCGTCCGCCTTGGTCGCCGGACTGTTGTAGTGGATCGCCACGGCGTGCGCGCCCTGTTGCGCCAGGTCGCGGGCGATCAGCCCGCCCAGGTTCTTCGCGCCGCCCGCGATGATGATGGTCTTGCCCTTGATGCCGTGATCCGCCATGGGATGCTCCTGATTGCGAGCCGCGGGGTTGCGGCCGCCCATGGAAGGGAATGATATATTCCACAAAATCAGGATAAAGCTGTTAATTCTGTCTTTACTATCCAGAATTGACGAACATTCCGGGGCTTCGGCCTCGACCATCCGGGTTGGCGCTTGCGTCCCGCCCGCGTTTCATCGACTCATACGCCGGCTCGCGGCCGGCCCCCTGCATGGATAGGATCGACCTGTTTCGCGTCTACGCCCGCGTCGTCGAATGCGCCAACTTCACCCGCGCGGCGGATACGCTGGGCCTGCCGCGTTCCACGGTGTCGGCCGCCATCCAGGAACTGGAGGGCCGGGTCGGCGCGCGGCTCCTGAACCGCACCACGCGCCAGGTCGCGCCCACGCGCGAGGGCGAGGTCTTCTACGCGCGCTGCCTGCGGCTGATCGAAGACATGGAAGAGGCCGAGAACCTGTTCCGCCAGGCCTCGGTCGGGCCGCGCGGCGTGTTGCGCGTGGACGTGCCGGGCCGGGTGGGGCGGTTGATCGTGGCGCCGGCGCTGCCCGCGTTTCTGGACGCGTATCCGCAGATCGACATCACGCTGGGCGTGACGGACCGCGCCGTCAACCTGATCGAGGAGGGCGTGGATTGCGCGCTGCGCGTGGGCGAGCTGCCGGATTCGGGGCTGGTGGCGCGCACGATGGGCAAGCTGCCGCTCATCAACGTCGCCAGCCCGGCCTATCTGGCGCGCCACGGCGTGCCGCGCACGCCGGCGGACCTGGACGCGCATGCCTGCGTGCACTACGCCTCGCCGTCCACGGGCCGCGTCGCGCCATGGGAATGGCTGGAGGGGCAGGTCGCGCGCATACGCACGCTGCCGGGCCGCGTCACGGTCAACAATGCCGAGGCCTATATCGCCAGCTGCCTGGCGGGTCTGGGGCTGATCCAGATCCCGGCCTATGACGTGCGCCAGCATCTCGCATCGGGCGAGCTGGTGGCCGTGATGCCGGACTATCTGCCCGCGCCCATGCCGATGACCTTGCTCTATCCGCAGCGGCGCTTGCCGTCGCGCAGGGTGCAGGTGTTTGCGGACTGGCTCGAGGCCCTGCTGCGCGAGGCCTGCGAGCCGACGTGACGCGGCGGCGGCCTGGCCGCCTTCGGCGCGCGTCGATGCCGGATCAGCGTTCGGCGTCGGGCGCGGCGGACGGCTTGCGTTCCGCCTCCAGCTCGGCCAGCGAAGCACTGCGCAGCGGCTCGGGGAAGCCGCCCGACACCAGGTGTTCCAGCGCCGCGTCGATCCGCCGCCAGCCTTCCGGCTCGCGCAATGGCAGGCCCAGGAAATGGCTTTCGGTCTTGGCGCGCAGCGTCAGGTAGAGCACGCCGGCCAGCATCACGCTGACCACGGCCGGCGCGTCCAGGCCGGGGCTGAGCCCGTCGATGCGGTCGATGAAGTCGCGCGCGGCGCGTTCGCGCCGCTCGGCCAGCGGGGCCGACACCTCATTGCGTTCGATCAGCTCCCAGCGCCGCACTTCGCGCAAGGTGTCGTTGCCGGCCAAGGCCTCGACCTGCGCGCGCAACATGGACAGCACCAGGTCGGCCGGCGTGCGCTGGCTGGCCTCGTCGGACAGAAGCAGGCCGGGATTGCGCGTCCAGAAATCCTGTTCCCGCATCCAGGCCAGCATCAGGCCGGGCATGCCGTCGAAGTAGCGGTAGATCAGTTCCTTGCTGACGCCGGCGCGCTTGGCGATGGCGTTGATGCCGACGCCGCCCATGCCCGTTTCGCGGATCTGTTCCTCCAGGGCCAGCAGGATCTGGCGTTCGGTTTTCTCGCGTCGGGACATGGGCGCATTCCTTCGATGTGACGGGCCACCCGGCGCGCGGCGGCGTGGCGCGCCGGCGCTCGTGGTCATCTGCTGAATTCTAAAGAGGAATCCGCGAATCGACGAACGCCCGCGTCGACATGACCCGATCGAAGGTTGAGCGGCCCGCCCGCGAAGCGCGCGGGCGCCAGCTCCGTCCGCGCCTAGAGCCCGACCGCGCCGAGATCCGGACGGCGCAAGTGCCAGTCCGTGGCGGCCTGGAAGGCCATGCCGATACGGCCCAGCGCGGCCTCGCCGTGGGGGCTGCCCAGCAGTTGCACGCCCACGGGCAAGCCGTCGGCGGTGAAGCCGGCCGGCAGCGCCAGGCCGGACGCGTTGACGTAGTTGCCGGCGCGCGTGAAGGCCGCCAGCGGCGTCGCCGTTTCGTCGACGTCTTCGAGACGGCAGGCGGCGAAGGGCAGGCACGGCGTCAGCAGCGCGTCGGCGCCGCGCATCCATTCGGCCCAGGCCGCGCAGGCGCGGGCGTGCGCCTGCAGCGCCAGCACGTAGTCCGCCGCGCCCGTGGCCTTGCCCGCCAGCACGCGGGCGCGCACATGCCTGCCGAACGGCAGGGAGTCGTCCTCGATGTATTCGCGGTGCAGCGCATAGGCTTCGGCGGCGATGATCACGCCATTGCGCAGCATCATGTCGTGGAAGTCGAACGGGAAGGGCGTTTCGCGCACCTCGGCGCCCAGTTCGATCAGCGCGCGGCGCGTGTCGTCCAGGGCGGCCAGCACGGCGCCATCGACCTCGATCGGGTATTGCGCCGGCGGCATCATGGCGATGCGCATGCCGCGCAGGGGCCGCGCGCCGGCGGGCGACCCGGGCATCTGGAAGGCAGGCACGCCCTGCGTGAGCGGATCCCTGGGATCGGCGCCGGCCATGGCCTGCGTCAGCAGCAATGCGTCGCGCACGTCGCGCGTCAGCGGACCGATGGAGTCCAGCGTGCCGGACAGCGGCACCGCGCCATGCAGGCTGATCAGCCCGCGCGTGGTCTTCAGGCCGGTGACGCCGTTGAGCGCCGCTGGAATGCGCACCGAGCCGCCCGTGTCCGAGCCCAGCGCGGCGGGCGCCAGGCCGGCGGCCACGGCCACGCCCGAGCCGCTGGACGAGCCGCCCGGAATGCGCGCGTGTTCCAGGTCCCAGGGATTGCGCGGCGTGCCCATCACGGGATTGGTGCCCCAGCCGCCGAATGCGAACTCGACCATGTGCAGCTTGCCCAGCGGCACCATGCCGCCCGCCAGCAGCCTGGCCACGGCGGTCGAGGTGGTCGTGCCGCGCCGCTGGCGCCAGGCCTGCGAGCCGGCGGTGGCGATCTGGCCTTCGATGTCGCACAGGTCCTTGATGGCCACGGGCACGCCGTCCAGCGGGCCCAGCAGGCCGTAGCCGGCGCGGCGGCGCGCGTCGGCGGCCTCGGCCAGGCGCAGCGTGCTGTCGGCATCCACGCTCACATAGGCGTGCAGCGCCTGATTGGCGCGGTCGATGCGGTCCAGGAAGTGCTTCGCCAACTCCACCGAGCTGTGGCGTCCCTCGGCCAGGCCCAGGGCGAGTTCGCTCAGCGTGGCAAATGCGATGTCAGACATGTTTTCCTCGGGTTGGTGCGCGGGCCGCGCGCGCGGAGCGGCCCGGCGCGATGCGCGCGATCAGCGCTTGTTCCAGGCAGGCATGGGGTAGACCGGCTTGGCGGTGGCCACGTCCTCAGGCCAGACGGGCGCCATCTGCTTGCCCGGCAGCAGCTGCACGACGGGGAATGGCATCTGCAATTGCTTGCCCGTCTCGTCTATGGCGTAGGGGCCGGCCATCACCGTGAGCTTGCCGGACAGGTCCAGCGAGGCCTTCTTGAGCGCGGCGGCGTCGGTGTTGCCCGCCTGCTTGACGATCTCTTCGGTCAGCGCGCCCGCGCCGTAGGCCAGCGCGGTCTGGAAATCGGGCGGGAACTCGGCCTTGGGGAACAGGCGGTCATAGGACGTGGCGAATTGCTCGCGCGTCAGGCCGGCGTTGACCTTCCAGTTGATCGCGGGATGGTAGTTGGTGTGGCTGTAGATGTAGTCCGCGTCGGCGCCGATGGCCTGGAATTGCGGCGTGGACGCGTACACCATGAAGACGTACGGGAAGTTGATGTCCAGCTGCTTCATCTGGCGCGTCATGCTGATGAGGTCGCCCTCGTAGGAGGTCGGCACCAGCGCCTCGGCGCCGGACGCGCGGGCCTTCTGCAGGATGGTGCTGAAGTCCTTCTGGCCCTTGGGGTACTTCTCGAACATCACGACCTGCATGCCGTTCTTGGTGGCCTGCTCCTTGCCGCCCTCGGCCAGGCCGGCGGGGAAGGGCTCGTCCGAGTACAGCAGCGCGACCTTTTTGACGCCCAGCTTGGCGGCCATCTCCATGTTGGCGCGCAGCATGGCCGACACCGGCATCTGCGTGCCCGACACCATGTTCTTGAAGCCCTGGCGGTACAGGTCGTCGCTGGCGGCGGACCAGACCATCATGTACTTGCCCAGCCGTTCCGTGACGGTCGCGGCGGCGGCCGTCAGCGTGGAACCGAAAGGCGCGAACACCAGGTCCACTTTTTCATCGACAATCAGGCGTTCGTAGACGCGCGTCACCATCTGCTTGTCGCTGCGGTCGTCCAGCTTGACCAGTTCGACGGGGTATTTCTTGCCCTTGATCTCGATGCCGCCACGGCGGTTGACGTCGTCGACCCAAAGCTCGACGCCGCGCACGCCGGATTGCGAGGCGAGCGCGAAGCTGCCGGTGGACGATACCGTCATGCCGATGCGCAGCTTGTCGGAAGTCTGGGCGGCGCCGAGGGACGGCGTCAGCGCCGCGGCGGCCAGGGCCAGCGCGGGCAGGCGGTACAGCCAGGATTTGCCAAACATGGGATGTCTCCAATCGTTATAAATATGCGATCCCGGACCTGGTCTTGGGGACAGATCGCGAGCGGTATTGGGCAGTTTTTGCGCAATACGGGAAGTAGCGTATAACAAATAGGCATGGAGTGCACGCCTTGAGTAAATTGAATTACCGACAGACCGAAATGTTGTGGGCCGTGGTGATGGCCGGATCCATCAGCGGCGCCGCCCGGCTGCTCAATATTTCCCAGCCGGCCGTCAGTCGCATGCTCGCCCACACCGAGAAAGCGATGGGGGTGACGCTGTTCGAGCGGGTGCGGGGGCGGCTGCAGCCGACCGTGCAGGTGCAGAGCCTGTTCGAGGAGATCGAGAAGACGCAGCGCATGATGCAGCGGGTCAATGATCTGGCCGACGCGCTGGCCGAACACGGCACGGGCGTGCTGCGCCTGGCGTCCATCCCCAGTCTGGCGCAGTACCTGGTGCCGCGCGCCGTGGCGCGCTTTCAGCAGCGTCACCCCGAGCTGCTGCTGCGCCTGGGCACGACCGCGCTGCCCAGCCTGATCACCGACGTGCTGCAGGGCGAGGCCGAGCTGGGATTGGTGGTGATGCAGGCCGATCATCCCTTCCTGGTGTCGGAGCCCCTGCATGTGGGGCGCATGGTGGCGGCCATTCCGCGCGGACACGTCCTGGCCGGGCGCGAGGTGGTCAGCCTGGCTGATCTGTCGCCGCATCCGCACATCATCGTCGGCACCCGCATGCCCTACGGGATGCTGGTGCTGAATGCCTTCGAGCAGGCTGGCCTGCCCTGCAACATGTGCGCCGATGTGCCCTGGAGCCAGCTGGCCTGCGCCCTGGTCAACGCGGGCGTCGGGATCGCGGTGGTGGACGAGTTCACGGTCATGCAGAACACCATGCCGGACGTGGTCATCGTGCCGCTCCAGGAGCGCATTCCGCTGAATATCTCGGCGGTCTATGCCAGCAACCGGGAGCCTTCGCGCATCGCGCAGCAGTTCATCAAGGAGCTGCGCGGCGTGCTGGAAGAGGCCTTTCCGGGAGCAAATAAGGGACTGGTTAAGGGTTAGTCCTTAACTTGCAGTTATAGTTTTATCTGTTCATAATCGCCTCCAAATAAATGTGGCCGCCGATCCCGAGCGGCCCGGAGGAGACACCATGAGCAGCAGTCCCGCCCTGGCGGCGGGCGCGGCGTCGCATCGCGCGCAGGATCAGCGCGCGCAGCGGCTACGCACCCGTATCGCCATCGCCGTCTTTGCCGCGCTGACCATCAGCCTGGCCCTGGTCCCCGCCGCGACGTCGAACATCTCGTTCGCGTTCTATCTGATGCTGTGGATCACCATGGCCAGCGCCATGAACATCTGCGTGGGCTTCACCGGCTACCTGCCGTTCGGCTACGTGGTGTTCTACGGCGTGGGCGCCTACGCCACCGGCATCTGCTACAAGATCCTGGGCTGGCCCATCCTGCCGTCGCTGCTCGCGGCCGGCGGCACGGGCGTGGCGATCGCGCTGCTGCTGGCGCCCACGCTGCGGCTGCGCGGCGTGTATTTCGGCATCGTCAGCCTGGCGCTGGCCACCATCGTCAAGCTGGTGATCTCCAACCTGCCGCAGTCCTTCACCGGCGGCAGCATGGGCATCATCCTGTCCAACGCCAACAATCCCGCCCACAGCTACTACGCGATGCTGGCCGTCATGGGCGCCACGCTGGCCGTGGTGACATGGCTATCCGCGTCGGGCCTGGGGCGCGCGCTCAAGGCCATTCGCGACGACGACGGCGCGGCCGCCTGCGTCGGCATCCACGTGCCCAATACGCGGCTGAAGGCCTGGCTGCTGGCCGCGCTGTTCCCGGCGCTGGCCGGCGGCATCGAGGCCTGGTACACGAACGTGGTCGATCCCGAATACGCGTTCCATGTGCTGATCACGGCCAAGAGCATCATTTACGCCATGGCCGGCGGCTTCGGCACCGTGCTCGGGCCGGTGGCCGGCACGCTGGCGCTGCTGGGCATCGATCACCTGATCTGGCAGAAATTCCCGGTGGTGAACCTGCTGCTGCTGGGCCTGATCATCGTGCTGCTGATGCTGTTCCTGCCGCGCGGCATCGTCGGCAGCCTGATCAAGCGCAAGCCGCAACTGCGCCGCTACATCGCCTGAGGGATTCGACATGACCGGACTGATTATCCAAGGGCTGATCAACGGCCTGATCCTGGGCGCCATCTACGGCCTGATCGGCGTGGGGCTGAACGTGATCTTCGGCGTGCTGCGCGTGGTCAACTTCGCGCACGGCGAGTTCCTCGTGCTCGGCGCCTATTTCGCCTTCTATCTGCTGGAGTACCTGGGCATTAACCCCTTGCTGGCCTTGCCGCTGGCCTTCGCCGTCTTCTTCCTGGCCGGCTATCTGCTGTACTTCGTGCTGATCCCGAGGCTGTCCAAGGCCGAAGATCCGGAGATCAGCTCGCTGCTGCTGATGTTCGGCGTGTCCATCATGCTGGGCGCGATCATGCTGCTGGCCTTCGAGGCCGACGCCCGCTCGCTGCCCTATGAGATCGAGCCGGTGTTCCTGAAATTCGGCCCGGTGCTGGTCCCGACGGTACGGTTGCTGGCGCTGGGCATCGCGCTGGCCATCGTGGCGGCGCTGGCCCTGTTCCTGTACCGCACGCATCTGGGCAAAGCGCTGCGCGCCATCATCATGAACCGCGACGCGGTGCGCATCGTCGGCATCAACGCCGAGCGCCTGTCGGCCGTGGCCTTCGGCCTGGGCATCGGCCTGGCGGCGGCCAGCGGCGTGCTGGTGGCGATGGTGTTCCCGTCCTTCTCGCCGTTCATGGGCAACGACTACACGCTGATCGGCTTCATCGTCATCGTGCTGGGCGGCCTGGGCCATCCGGTGGGGGCGCTGGTCGGCGCGCTGCTGTTCGGCGTCACCGAGCAGGTGTCGGTGGTGTTCTTCAATCCGTCCATCGCCACCATCTGCGGCTTCACGCTCATGGTCGCCATGATCTTCGTGCGGCCCAGCGGGCTGTTCGGCCGCCAGGCGCTGCGCTAGGAGATCCGCCATGTTGAAAGTCAGCAATCTGAAAAAGCGTTTCGGCGGCCTGGTGGCGCTGCAAGGCGTGGATGTGCATGTGCCGCGCGGCGCGATCCTGGGCGTCATCGGCATGAACGGGTCGGGCAAGACCACCATGCTCAACTGCATCAACGGCATCTACACGCCGGACGAGGGCCGCATCGAGCTGGATGGCCGCGATATCGCCGGCCGCCAGGTCCATGAAGTGGCGCGGCTGGGCGTGGGGCGCACCTTCCAGGTGCCGCGCATCTTCCGCCAGCTGACGCTGCTGGACAACCTGGACGTGGCGCAGCAGCAGACCGGGCGCAGCGCCGACGAGCGCTACGCCCAGTCCGAATACTGGCTGCGCAAGGTCGAGCTGCACCGGCTGCGGCACAACTACGCCGAGGAATTGTCCGGCGGCCAGCAGAAGCTGGTGGAGCTGGCGCGCATCATGGTCGCGCGGCCCAAGGTGGTGCTGCTGGACGAGCCCTTCGCCGGCGTCAACCCGGCGCTGGCGCAGCTGCTGATCTCGGTCATCCGCGAGTTGCCGGTCGAGCACGATTGCTCGGTGGTGCTGGTCTCGCATGACCTGACCTCGATCTACCAGCTATCCCACCACATCATTGTCATGAACGAAGGCGCGATCCTGACCGAGGGCGATGCCGACCATGTGCGGAACGATCCGCGAGTGGTCGAGGCATATCTCGGCGAGTAGAGCCCACCCCGCAGCGCCTGCGGCGCTTCCCCCTAGAGGGCGCCGCTACGGACCGGCGGAGCCGGATCCGTGCGGCCCCGCTTGAGTGAGGGCGGTTTTTATTGGGTGCGGGTGGTTTATCTCGGATGAGGGGCGCCGGGCTCGTGCGAGGGCGGCGTCCTGTTGGATCGGATCGGATTGGATTGAACTGCGCGCGGCGCAGAGGAGCGACGGATATGAGCAACGCAGTGCTTGCGCTGGAAGAGGTGACCGTGGCCTATCACGGCGACATCACCATTCTGAACCGCGTGAATGTGCAGGCCCGGCAGGGCAAGGTCACGGGTGTGATCGGACCTAACGGCGCCGGGAAGTCGACGGTGCTCAAGACGCTGTTCGGCTTCCTGCCGCCGCGCACGGGCCGCATCACGTTACGCGGGCAGGACATCAGCGCGCAGCCTTCGCACGAGCGCGCGCGCCATGGCGTGGCCTTCGTGCCGCAGCATCGCAGCCTGTTCGGCGAGTTGTCGGTGCATGACAACCTGCTGCTGGGCTGCTGGCCGTTCCGGCAGGACAAGGCGCGCGTGCGCCGGCGTATCGAGTCTGTGTATGAGCGCTTTCCGATCCTGGCGCAGAAGCGCGACGATCCGGTGTCCAGCATGAGCGGCGGCCAGCAGCGTTTCGTGGAGTTCGGTCGCGCGCTCCTGATCGAGCCGTCGGTGATCCTGCTGGACGAGCCGACCGCCATGCTGGCGCCGCGGATTTCCAAGGAGATCTATGCGCTGATCCGGGGTTTCGCGGACGAAGGCATGACGGTGGTGCTGGTGGACCAGAACGTGCGCCGCTGCGCCGAGATTTCGGACTATATGTACATCCTGGAGCTGGGCCGCAACAAGGCGGAGGGATCGCGCGAGGCCTTCGACGAGGGCGGCGGGTTGCGCGAGATGGTCGCGTCGTGGATGGACTACAAGATCGACTGAGGGCCCGACGGTACAGGGACGGACCGGGCATGGCCCGGTCCGGCAGTCGTCACAGCGGCCGTCCGAGCCGCTTTTCCACCTGGGCTTTTTCCCATTGCGGACCGAACAGCCGCCAGGGCGCGTAGACCCGGACGGCGCGCGCCGCCAGGGCCAGTCCCAGGCCCAGCATCGCCCAGTAAGACCACATGTTGTGGGGCGATGTCAGCAGGTTGATCGCGAACAGCGCCACCGCGATCAATATGTAGCGCATGCAAGCCACATAGAAACCGCGCAATTCGCGGACATGGGCGAAGGCTTCCCGTTCCGCCTCGTCGGCGGCCGTCATGGTCGTGTCCATATTCGTTTCCTCTGCGTTCAGGGTGGAAAAGTCGACTTCGAAAACCGAGGCAATGGACTTGAGCGTTTCCACGCTCGCGGGTTGGCCCGCTTCGATGCGCTGGATGGTCCGGGCGCTCAGTCCGCTGGCCTGGGCCAGCTGCTGTTGGGACCAGCCACGCTTGAGGCGCAGCTTTTGAATCAACATGGTTCGGCTTCCATTGGTTCGGAGCTGCCAAGGTAGCCGAAAGGAACGCTCAGGGATACGACACGGGCACGACATGGGTGCGACAGGGACACGACAGCGCTGCGACGGCTATCCGCCACGGGGACGACTGCCCTGGCGGCGGCAGATTCTGACCGTCGATGCCTGTCCCTGGTTTTGGCCGAGCGAAAGTTGACACTGCGCTTTCGGGGCAGTCAGCCGGCGCCGTGATCGAACGTCACTGTGTCCAATCGTCCAGCCGCAGCCCGGACACACGGGAAAACTCGCGAGTGTTGTTCGTGACAAGCACAAAACCCCGAGAGCGGGCGTGGCCGGCGATCATTGCATCGTAGGGGCCGATGGGCGTGCCGGCTCGCGCCAGCTCCGCCCGTAGTCGGCCGGCGTGCGCGGCTGCCGCGCGGTCATAGTTCAGCACTTCCAGGCGTTTCAGGAATCCGTCGATGACGGCATGGTTCCGGGCCGGGGTTGCTGATTTTTCAGCGCCGTAGCGCAGTTCCATCGCGGTGATCGCGCTTACGCACAGCTGGCCTGGCCGCCGGTTGAGCGCCTGCCGCACGGCGCCCGGCTTGTTCTTGATGGCGAAGATGCAGATGTTCGTATCGAGCACGAACCGCAGCGTCATCGGGCGTCGTCCGTCGGCTGGTCGCGATCGACAAGAAAGTCGGCAGTGACGGATTCACCGTCGAACCAGGCGTCCCAGGAGTTGTCGGCGGTTGCGGTGGGGCGCTGGCGGTTGCCGGCGGCGGGCCTGGCCGGGGGTTCCTGCAGGGCGATGGTCGGGGTGGGGCGGATCTTGTAGCGGGATTCCAGTGTCATGGCGTGCTCCTCGGAATGTGCATGGCGCACTTCCGTTGTAGCCAAGACCAGGGAGGCCTGCCTATTGTGGTCTACCGAGGGGTGAAGCAGGCCGGGGACGCCGCGCTCGCGCGCGGACGTCCCGGACGGCTTCAGATGAGTCCGCGTATGCCTGCTATGCCGTGCGCGCCATGGCGCAGCGCCTGCGACACGGTTTGCTCGGACTGGCCGCCGAGCGCATACACCGGCAGGCCGGCGTCGCGGTTGCCGGCCACGAAGCCTTCCCAACTCAGCGTCGGCGCGCCGGGATGGCTGGGCGTGTCCAGCACCGGACCCAGCACGGCGAAGTCGGCGCCCAGATCGCGCGCATGCGTGACCTGGGCGTTGTCGTGCGCCGATGCGCCGACCAGCGCGCCTTCGGGCAGCGCCGGGCGCGCGTCCAGGCGGGCGGCGTCGGCGGCGCGCAGGTGCACGCCGTCGGCTTCCTTCCACCAGGCGGCCGGATGGATGCTGTTGACCAGCAGACGCGCGCCGGCGGCGTGGCAGCGCTGCTTCACCTGCAGCAGCGCTTCATGCAGCGAGGCGGCGCCGGGGCCGTCGGGCCATTGCGGCTCGCGCAGCTGCACCAGCTTCACGCCACGCGCCAGCGCCGCGTCCAGCCGGCCCAGGAAAGCCGGCAGGCCCGCGCGCGAGCCGATGGAGCTGATGCCGTAGCGGGTCGGCAGCTGCAACCAGCGCAGCGGCGGCAGCGTGGCGGGCAGGAGGTCGCCGACCTCGGCCGCGCGCGCCGGGTCGACCCATTCCAGGCGCTGGTTCTCCAGGCCGCGCGGCTCGCCTTCCCAGCCGGTGACGTGGCAGAACGCCAGCCGTACCGTGGTGTGGGGATAGACGTGCACATAGGTGACCCAGGGGCGCGATTGCGTGACGCGGATGCCGATTTCTTCTTGCAGTTCGCGCGCCAGCGCCTGCAGCACGGTCTCGCCGGGCTCCAGCTTGCCGCCGGGCAGTTCCCACCAGCCCGACCAGGGCTTGCCTTCGGGACGCTGCCCCAGCAGCAGCTTGCCGTCCGGGCGCAGGATCAGGCCGGCGGCGACATCGACGATTTTTTCAGACATGACGGGCAGCCCAGTCGCGGGCGAATTGGTAGGCGACGCGTCCCGAGCGCGAGCCGCGCTCCAGCGTCCATTGCAGGGCCTCGGTGCGCGAGGGCTCGATGTGCTGTTCCGGGCAACCCAACTCGCGCAGCCAGTGGTAGACGATGTCCAGGTAGTCGTCCTGCTTGAAGGGATAGAACGACAGCCACAGGCCGAAGCGCTCGGACAGCGAGATTTTTTCCTCGACCGTTTCGCCGGGATGGATTTCGCCGTCCGGCTGGTGCTTGGCCTGCAGGTTCTCGCTCATGTATTCCGGCATGAGGTGGCGGCGGTTGGACGTGGCGTAGATCAGCACGTTGTCGCCCGAGGCGGCCACCGAGCCGTCCAGCACCGACTTAAGCGCCTTGTAGCCGGCCTCGCCTTCCTCGAAGGACAGGTCGTCGCAGAACACGATGTAGCGCTCGGGCCGGCCCGCGACCAGCTCGACGATGTCGGCCAGGTCGCCCAGGTCGGACTTGTCCACTTCGATCAGGCGCAGGCCGCGATCGGCGTAGGCCGCCAGCATGGCCTTGACCAGCGAGCTCTTGCCGGTGCCGCGCGCGCCGGTCATCAGCACGTTGTTGGCGGGCTTTTTCTCGATGAACTGCTGCGTGTTGCGGTCGATGACGTTCTTCTGGCGCTCGATGTGCTGCAGGTCGTCGAGGTCGATGCGGGCCACGTGGCGCACCGAGTCGAGCCAGCCGCGCGCGCCGCGCTTGCGCCAGCGGTAGGCATGGGCGGTCCAGTCGATTTCGGGCGTGGCGGGCGGCAGCCAGGCTTCGAGCTGGGCCAGCACGCGCTCAGCGCGCTGGATCAGGGTGGTGAATTCGTTTGCGGTCACGGTTGTGGTCCTTGGATGGGCTGACGGGCCTGCGGCCATCGGGCCGCGGCGCGTCCGCGTTTGTCTTCGGATAGGCGCCGCCCGGATCGCTCGTGGGAGCCGCCGGGCGCGCGCCACCCATCGGGTGTCGCCTGTCGCCGGCCAACAGTGATGCCGCTGGCTGGCGCGGAGTCAGTGACGAGCGATGGGTAGGACGCAGCCACTGGATTCAATGCATGGCGCGCCGGCGCGGTCGGCGCCGGCGCGCGGGTGGATCAGGAGCGGTAATCGGCGTTGATCGATACGTATTCGTGCGAGAAGTCGCAGGTGTAGACGGTGTCGCTGACCTGGCCGCGGCCCAGAGCGATGCGCACGGCGATCTCGGCCTGCTTCATGACGCGCTGGCCGTCGGCTTCCTGGTAGGACGGATTGCGGCCGCCGTTGACGGCGACCAGCACATCGTCCAGCCACAGGCGGATGTTCGAGACGTCCAGGTCGTCGATGCCGGCGTAGCCCACCGCGGCCAGGATGCGGCCCAGGTTGGGGTCCGAGGCGAAGAAGGCGGTCTTGACCAGCGGCGAGTGCGCCACGGCGTAGGCGACCTTCAGCGCTTCTTCGGTGCTGCCGGCTTCCTCGACGCGGATGGTCATGAACTTGGTGGCGCCTTCGGCGTCGCGCACGATCTTCTGCGCCAGCTCCAGCGCGGCGGCGGTCAGGGCCTGGCGCACGGCGGCGTAGTCGGCATCGGACTCGGCGTTCACCTCGACGCCGGACTTGCCGGTGGCGGCGATGATGAAGGAGTCATTGGTGGACGTGTCGCCGTCGACCGTGATGCGGTTGAACGAGGCGTCGGCGATCTCGCGGGCCAGCTTGCCCAGCAGCGGCTGGGCGATGCCGGCGTCGGTGGCCAGGAAGCTCAGCATGGTGGCCATGTTGGGTCGAATCATGCCGGCGCCCTTGCTGATGCCGGTGAAGGTGACGGTCTTGCCGCCGATCTGGACCTTGCTGGAATGGACCTTGGGCAGCGTGTCCGTGGTCATGATGCCGTGGGCGGCGCTGAACCAGTGGTCCGGGCCGAGGTTGGCGATGGCGGCGGGCAGGCCGGCGACCAGGCGGTCCAGCGGCAGCGGCTCCAGGATGACGCCGGTGGAGAAGGGCAGGACTTCGGCGGCGGGCACGCCCAGCAGCTTGCCCAGCGCGGCGCAGGTGTCCTTGGCCTTTTGCAGGCCTTCGTCGCCGGTGCCGGCGTTGGCGTTGCCGGTGTTGATGACCAGCGCGCTGATCGGGCCGCCGGCGGCCAGATGGGCCTGGCAGACCTGCACCGGCGCGGCGCAGAAACGGTTGCGCGTGAACACGCCCGCCACGCTGGTGCCGGGCGCGAAGCGGAACACGGTCAGATCGCGTCGGTTGGCTTTGCGGATGCCGGCCTCGGTAACGCCGATTTCAACGCCGGCAACAGGGAAAACTTCGGACTCGGAGGGGATCTGCAGGTTAACGGCCATGACTTCGTCTCTATCAATGAGCAGGACGGAACCGCCGCCCGCTGGGCGGCGCGTGGGGGAAAGCTGGCTATTATCCCACCGCTTTGCTGCAGGGCCGGGATTGCCGCGTCGCGGACCGGCGGGAGGGGCGCGAACGCGCCGGCGGCGGAGCGGCCAGGGGTGGCTTGCGGGCGTCCGCGAGGGGCGGCGCCCTAGGGCCCGACCCGGACCGCGGCCACATCCAGCACGCCGGCATCGCGGTTGGACAGGACCGCGCGCACCGCGCCGTCCGGCGCCTGCAGCACCGAGCTGCCGGCCGCCACGTCCGTGCCGCCGGCGCGTCGGGCCACGCGCCCGCGCGAGGCCGAGAACAGCAGGTCGCCGGGCTGGGCGCCGGCCGCGCGCAGGCCGCCGGACAGCACCCGGGTGCCGGCGGGATAGGTCATGTCGCCCAGCGCGGTCTCGCGCGACAGCAGCCCCTCGAAACCCAGCAGCTGGCGGCGGGCATCCAGCCGCAGTTCCAGCTTCAGCAGCGACAGCCGCTCCACCTCCATGGGCTCGCTGCCTTCCGTGCGCAACAGCCAGCGCGCGCCCGCGCCCGCCTGTTCTATCGGCTGGCCGCGCACGGCCGGGTCCACCTGGATCCACGTGCCCGGTGGCACCGGCTGCCGGTCCAGCTGATTGCCGATGGCCAGATGGCAGCTGGCGAAACGGGGCTGGCCGCCCAGCATGACGAATTCGACGCGGTGGCCGTGGGCGCACAGCCAGCCCTCCTGGGCCTGGTCGCGGGCGATCTCCACGGACAGGGTTTCCGGCTGCCGGGCGGTCGCCGCGTAGCGATACAGGCCAGTGCTTTCCAGGCCATGGATCAGGCCCGGCTGACCCTCGGGGAAGCGGGCGCGATCGAAGGTTGACAGCTCGCCCGGCGTGGCCAGCCGCAGCACGGTGCCGGCGGGCATGTCCACGCCGGCGACGCGGGTGGGCTGGTTCAACACGCTGCGGCGCCCGGCGTCGGCCTGGGCGTCGCGCTCGGCGTCCAGCCACTGGCCCAGCTGTTGATAGGGGAAGATGGCGCCGAGCAGCGCCAGCGCGGTCATCAGGATCGTTCCCAGCCGGCGGTGGCCGCCGAGCCAATGGCGCGCGCCTCGACTGGTGGCGAGCACCGCCAGCCATGTCAGCAGGGTGCTCAGACAGGCGAGGGAGACCGCCATCAGCACGTAGAAATTGCCGCCAGGAAGTGAGACCGGGATCATGGGAAGATTATAGGATCCCCCCCGAAGCGCCGGGGGCGCTTCCCCCCCCAGGGGGCGCAGCTGCGGACCGGCGGAGCCGGATCCGCGCTGCCCCGATGGCGGGAGGATGTGCCTGGTTGGGCGGGCGTCTTGCTTGGCTGCCTTTGGGGGATTGGACGCCTCTATAGATAGCTGGTGGTAGGCGGGAGGCGCTTCAGCCCTTCTCGGCTTCGGAGCGGGTGGCCACCACCTGCAGCTTCAGTTCGCCCAGGGCCTGGAACAGCGCGTTGCGGCTGGATTCCGGCATGTCGCCGAACATGTTCTTGACCCAGGTCTCGTGGGCGCGGGCCATGCGGGAGAAGGCTTTCTTGCCTTGCGGGGTGAGCTTGATCAGCGAGCTGCGGCGGTCGGATTCGACCTTGGTGCGGACCACCAGGCCTTCCTTTTCGAGCTGGTCGGTGATGCCGGTGATATTGCCGTTGGTGACCATCATGTGGCGCGACAGCTCGCCCATCTTCATGCCCTTGGGCGCGCGTTGCAGCTGGGCCATCAGGTCGAAGCGCGGCAGGGTGGTGTCGAAGTCGTTGCGCAGCCGGCTGCGGATCTCGCCTTCGATCAGGTTGCAGCAGGTCAGCATGCGCAGCCACAGGCGCAGCGCGTGGTGGTCGTCGGGCGCGGCGCGGGATTCCAGGTCGGGGGTGTCGGTCATGGCGGAAGAGTTACCGGGAGGGCGGTTGGTCGGCGGGCGTCGGCGCCGCGGGCGCGCGGCCCGGCGCGTGCGTCTTGAGCGGCGGCGCAATGTCGGGTAAGGTCGCGCGGTCAGGGGAGCGGAACAGCGTAGCCATGCGGTAGTTTATTGGTAAAAACCCTAGACTTGTTTTGGCGAATACTTTAAACCTAAACTATGAAGCACGCCAGCCTTCCCCATGTCCCGCGGCGGGGGCGGGTGTCGCAAGCTCCCGTATGACTCCCGTTTGACGGCGGCGCACAGGCGCCGGCAGGCCGGGAAGAAGTCTTTCGAATCGCACCTCCAAAAAGAACATCTCTGCGCGGGCTCGCGCACGGAGCATCCACCATGCGTTTGATCACTTCCCTAATCGCCGCGGCCGCCCTGGTCCCGGCGCTGGCCCAGGCGGATGCCATCAAGGTCGGCATCGCCAACGACATTTCGGGTCCGTTCTCGGCGCTGGGCGCCGAGGCCCGCGACGGCTTCAACCTCGCCATCAAGCAGCTGGGCGGCAAGCTGGGCGGCCAGCCCGCCGAATTCCTGCAGACCGACATGGGCGGCAATCCCGACCAGGCCCGCCAGCTGGTCACGCGCTACCTGCAGCGCGAGAAGGTCGATTTCTTCACCGGCCCGATCGGCTCGAACGTGGCGCTGGCCGTGGGCCCCGCGCTGTTCGCCGCCAAGGTCCCCTACCTGTCCAACAACCCGGGCCCCAGCCAGTTCGCCGGCGCCCAGTGCAATCCGTACTGGTTCGGCACCTCGTACCAGAACGACGCCTTCCACGAGGCCGCCGGCAAGGTCGCGGCCGACAGCGGCTTCAAGAAGATGTTCATCATGGCCCCCGACTATCCGGCGGGCAAGGACGCGCTCAACGGCTTCAAGCGCGGCTACAAGGCCGCCCCGGGCGACGAGGTCTACACCAAGCTGGGCCAGATCGACTACGCGGCCGAGCTGGCGCAGATCCGCGCGGCCAAGCCGGACGCGGTCTACATCTTCCTGCCCGGCGGCATGGGCATCAATTTCGTCAAGCAGTTCGTGTCTGCCGGCCTGTCGCAGAGCATCAAGCTGATCGGCCCGGGCTTCTCGGCCGACGAGGACGTGATCCAGGCCGTGGGCGAGCCCATGCTGGGCATGGTCAACACGGCCCAGTGGGCGCATGACCTGGACGTGCCGCAGAACAAGGCCTTCGTCGAAGCCTTCCGCAAGGAATACAACGGCCGTTATCCCTCGGTCTACGCGGCCCAGGCCTACGACGTGATCATGGCCATGGACGCGGCGGTCAAGCAGGCCGGCGGCAAGGCCAGCGATCGCGACGCCATCGTGCGCGCGCTGGAAAAGGCCGACTACCCCTCGGTGCGCGGCAGCTTCACCTATGGCAAGAACCACTATCCCATCCAGGCCTATTACCAACGCGTGATCCAGAAGGACGCGAGCGGCCGCATCACCAACAAGCTGGTGGGCAAGGTCTTCGACAAGTACCAGGACGTCTACGTCGGGGAATGCAAATAGGGCCACCCCCGAAGCGCTGACGCGCTTCCCCCTAGGCGGGCCCCCTCAAGGGGGCATGCCTGCGGACCGGCAAAGCCGGATCCGCGGCATCCCGATCGTGGGGCACCCGTTGCGTCGTTGGGCACTTCCTCGAGGTTGGTCTCGTGGCATGCGGTGGGTAGGCGGTATCTGATATTGAATCGACCGTGCGCCAGGCCATCGGCGGCGCGCGGCAGGGGGTAGTGTTCATGACGTTTACGCTGATCGTCGAGCAATTGCTGAACGGTCTGCAGTTTGGGTTGATGTTGTTTCTGATCGCGGCCGGGCTGACCCTGGTGTTCGGCATCATGGACATCATGAATCTGGCTCACGGCTCGCTCTACATGGCCGGCGCCTACGTGGCCGCCGAGACCATGCAACGCACGGGTTCCTTCACCGCTGCTGTCCTGGTGGCGGCCGTCGCCACCGGGCTGGTCGGCGTGGCGCTGGAGCTCACGCTGATCCGCCGCCTCGCGCTGCGCGACCACCTGGCACAGGTGCTGGGCACCTACGCCGTCATCCTGATCGCCAACGACCTGGTCAAGATGATCTGGGGGCCGGCGCCGGTCATGCTCAACATGCCGGCGGCGCTGTCCGGACCGGTGCGACTGCTGCCGGACCTGCTCTATCCCGCTTACCGCCTCATGATCATCGCCTTCGGCGTGGCCGCCGCGCTGGGCCTGTACTGGTTCGTGACGCGCACGCGCGCCGGGGTGCTGGTGCGCGCCGGCGCGTCCAACCGGCAGATGGCCACGCTGATGGGCGTGCGCGTGCCGCTGCTGTTCCTGGGCGTGTTCGCGCTGGGCGCCATGCTGGCCGCCGTGGCCGGAGCGCTGCTCGGCCCGATCACCTCGGTGCAGGTGGGCATGGGCGAGGAGATCCTGATCCTGGTGCTGGTCTGTATCGTCATCGGCGGCATCGGCTCGATCCGGGGCGCCTTTGTCGGCGCCTTGCTGGTGGGCATGGTGGACACGGCGGGCCGGGCCTTCCTGCCCATGCTGCTGCGCCAGGTGTTCTCGCCCGCCGTGGCGTCCAGCGTGGGGCCCACGCTGGCGGCCATCGCCATCTATGTGCTGATGGCGGCGGTGCTGGTGTTCCGGCCTTCGGGCCTGTTTCCGGCGCGGGGGTAAGGCAAGATGCGCAAACAGACTGCCTGGACCCTGGTCCTGCTGGCCCTGCTGGCGGTGTTTCCCCTGGTCGCGCCCGCGCTCGGCCTGGACTTCTATATTTCCTTCGTGCGCCGCGTGCTGATCTACGCGCTGGCCGCCACCAGCCTGAACCTGATCCTGGGCTACGGCGGCATGGTGGCGCTGGGCCACGCGGCCTTCTTCGGCGCCGGCGCCTATGCGGTGGGCATCCTGGCCATGTCGGGCGTGACGTCCGCGCTGGTGTCCTGGCCGGTGGCCGTGGCGCTGGCGGCCGTGCTGGCCTGCATCACCGGCGCGATCTCGCTGCGCACGCGCGGCGTGTACTTCATCATGATCACGCTGGCCTTCGCGCAGATGCTGTTCTACATCTTTATTTCGCTGCGGCAGTATGGCGGCGAGGACGGGCTGAACCTGCCGGGTCCGTCCACGCTGCCGGGGCTGTCGCTGGGCGACGACGTGTCGTTCTACTACCTGGTGCTGGCGCTGTTCACGCTCCTGTCCTGGCTGTTCGGACGGCTGGTGGCCTCCCGCTTCGGCACCGCGCTGCAAGGCATACGCGAGAACGAGTCGCGCATGGAGTCTCTGGGCTATCCGGTCTATCGAATCAAGCTGGCCGCCTTCACGCTGAGCGGCGCCGCGGCCGGACTGGCCGGCGCGCTGCTGGCCAACCACAACCTGTTCATCTCGCCCAGCCTGATGCACTGGACCCAGTCGGCCAACCTGCTGATCATGGTGCTGGTGGGCGGCATCGGCCTGCGCCATGGCGGCGTGGCAGGTGCGGTGGTGATGCTGACGCTGGAAGAGGTTCTGCGCTTGTGGACGGAATACTGGCACCTGCCGCTGGGCGTGCTGTTGCTGGGCGTGGTGTTCGGCGCGCCGCGCGGGCTGGTCGGCCTGCTGGGGCCATGGTTCGCCGGCCGCGCGACGGCGCGGCCGGGCAAGGAGGGATCGCGATGAACGCCGTCAATTCCGCGGTGCCAGCCCTGGAGGCGCGCGGCCTGGTGCGCCGCTTCGGCGCGCTGGTGGCGACCGACCAGGTATCGCTCCGCCTGGCGCCGGGCGAGATCCATGCCCTGATCGGCCCCAACGGCGCCGGCAAGTCCACCCTGATCCACCTGCTCTCGGGCACGCTGGCGGCCGACGCCGGCACGCTGCTGCTGGGCGGGCGCGACGTCACCGGCATGAACGCGCACCAGCGCGTGGCCGCGGGCCTGTCGCGCTCGTACCAGATCACCAATATCTTCAAGCAGTCCTCGGTGCTGGACAACCTGGTGCTGGCGGTACAGGCGCACGCGGGCAGCAGCTTCCGCTTCTGGCGTCCGCGCGCGGCCGAGACCGCGCTGTATGAACAGGCGCGCGAGCTGGCGCGCGAATGCGCCATCGACGCCAGCCTGCTGGAGCGTCCGGCCGGTACGCTGCCGCACGGCGAGCAGCGCAAGGTGGAGTTCGCGCTGGCCCTGGCCGCCCGGCCCGCCGTGCTGCTGCTGGACGAACCCATGGCCGGCATGGGGCCGGACGAGACGCTCAGGCTGACCGAGCTGATCGAGGCCATGCGCGGCCGCGCCGCCATGCTGCTGGTCGAGCACGACATGCAGGCCGTGTTCCGCCTGGCCGACCGCATTTCGGTGCTGGTGTACGGCCGCGTGATCGCAACCGGCACGCCCGACGAGATCCGCGCGAACGCCGACGTGCGCCAAGCCTATCTGGGTGACGAGGAAACCGCGCCCGCCCGCCAGGAGATTGCCTGATGCTCTCGATCGAATCGGCCAAGAGCGGCTACGGCGCGAGCCAGGTGCTGTTCGGCGTGGACCTGCGCATCGGCGCGGGACAGGTGGTGACCTTGCTGGGCCGCAACGGCATGGGCAAGACCACGCTGCTGCGCACCCTGTTCGGCCAGCTGCCGCTGCGCGGCGGCGCGATCCGCTTCGCCGGGCAGGACATCAGCGGCTGGAGTCCGGACCGCATCGCGCGCCTGGGCATGGCCATCGTGCCGGAAGGGCGACAGTGCTTTCCCAACCTGACGGTGCGCGAGCACCTGACGGCCTTTGTCGCGGCGCGCAATCCGGACATCGGCGCGCCCTGGACGCCCGAGCGGGTGTTCGAGCTGTTTCCCCGCCTGGGCGAACGTGCCCGCAACATGGGCAACCAGCTGTCCGGCGGCGAACAGCAGATGCTGGCCATCGGCCGGGCGCTGGTCACCAATCCGCGCCTGCTGATCCTGGACGAGGCCACCGAGGGCCTGGCGCCCAAGATCCGCGAGGAAATCTGGAACTGCCTGGCGCGGCTGCGCGAGGCCGGCCAGACCATCCTGGTGATCGACAAGTATGTCGAGCGCTTGCTCAGCCTGGCCGACCAGCACGTGATCCTGGAGCGCGGCAAGGTGGTCTGGACCGGCGACTCGCCGGCGCTGGACGCCGATCGCGGCCTGTGGGAACGCTATCTCGGGGTGTAGCGAGAAAGCCGCAATCCCCCTGCGTCGCCGGTTTGAAGATGCGACATAAACGGCAATAAAACCACATATAGTTTGCCGCAAGGAAAAACTTGACGCACAAAACGCTTCAAGGCGTTTACACCCGTTTCCATCGCCTGCGCGGTTCTCTACACTAAGCGCGCCACGCACCAGCTCGGTGCGCGGCGATCACTGCCCACGAGGCGGGTCGAGCGCGCGGCGGCAAGCCCTGCCCGCGGCCGCGGACTCGCGGTCGGGACGGCAGGCCGCGCATGCAAGACACTCCGCGCACGCCGCCACTTATCCAGTTGTCAGGAAGACTACGCATGGCGAAATGGGGATTGCGCAAGAAATCGCTTATGGCTTTGCTGCTGGCGTGCCTGGTCGCGCTGGCGCCGGCCGCATTGATCGGCTGGCAACTGCTGGACGGCGTCCGGGATCACTTCGGGCGGGCATTCGCCGACAACTTCACGCAACTGAACCGCCAGCGCATCCTGGCGCCGGTCTCGCGCGAACTGGCCCTGTCGCTGCGGCTGGCCGACAGCGAGGTCACGCGCCGCTGGCTGCGCAATGAGTCCGATCCGGCCGCGCGCGAGCTGTTCTTCCGCGAAGCCGACGGCTACCGCCGCGATCTGCTGGGCCGGGCCTACTTCATCGCCAGCGCCGCCACCGGCAACTATTACTTCAACGACGACCAGCCCCTGTCCGAGGCGCCGCGCTACACGCTGAGCCGTGGCGCCGCCGATGACGGCTGGTTCTACAAGTCGCTGCAGGCGTCCGCGCTCTACAACATCAACGTCAACCCCGACCTGAAGCTCAAGACCACGCGGGTCTGGATCAACGCCCAGGTGCGCGACGGCGACAAGGTGCTGGGCCTGACCGGCGCCGGCCTGGACGTGGGCGGCTTCCTGCGCGACTTCGTCAATAGCGGCCAGGCCGGCGTCACGCCCATCATCGTCGACGAGACGGGCGCGATCCAGGCGCACATGGATCCCACGCTGATCGCCTACAACTCCGGCGCCGGCGGCGCCGACGGCCGTGGCATGGTGTTCTCCCTGCTGGACCCCGGCCCGGGGCGCGAGGAACTGCGCTCGGCCATGCACGCGGCGCAGGCCGATCCACAGTCGGTGCAGTCGGCCTGGGTCGCGGTGGACGGCCACCGCCAGCTGGTGTCGGTGGCCTACATGCCCGAACTGCACTGGCATGTGCTGACCCTGGTGGACCTGGGCGCGGCCCGGGTGCTGGACACGGGCTGGATCTGGCCGGTGGCGGTGGGCCTGGTGCTGCTGTTCGCGGCCATGCTGCTGTGCTTCGGCTACGCCGTCGAGCGGTTGATGCTGCGGCCGCTGCGCCGGCTGCAGCAATCGGCCCGCGCCATCGCCAACGGCAGCTATGACGTCAGCCTGCCGCCCGGAGGCCAGGACGAGATCGGCGATCTCAGCAATGCCTTCGGCGTCATGGCCGACAAGGTGCGCCAGCACACGGCCGAGCTCGAGAGCAAGGTGCGCGAGCGCACCTCGGAGCTGGAAAACGCCAACCGCGCCATGGCCGCCGCGCACAAGAAGATCGGCGACTCCATCGACTACGCCAGCCTGATCCAGCGGGCCATCCTGCCGGATCGCCAGCTGACCCAGTCGCTGGGCGAGCATCACTTCGTGCTGTGGAAGCCGCGCGACGTGGTGGGCGGCGATTTTTACGTGTTCCGCTCCGATGGCGGGAATTGCCTGCTGGGCATCATGGACTGCGCCGGCCACGGCGTGCCGGGCGCGCTGATGACCATGCTGGCGCGCGCCGCCATCGACCTGGCGATCACCGAGGTCGGCCCGTCCGATCCGGCCGCCGTGCTGACCCGCACCGACAGCGCGATCCGCGCCATGCTTGCGGACGCGCAATTGCCTAGGGCGCTGGCGACCAATACGGACGCGGGGCTGGTATATATTGACCGCCAGGCTGGCCTGCTGCGCTACGCGGGCGCGAAGATCAGCCTGTACGCCAGCAATGGCGATGCGTTGCGCGAAGTTCCCGGAGGAAAGCGTGCGCTGGGTGATAAACGCGCGGGCGTCTACGAGAATATCGAGCTGTCGATGGAACCGGGCTGGACCTACACCCTGGCGACCGACGGCTTCCTGGATCAGGCGGGCGGTGAACATGGCTTCGGCTTCGGCAACACGCGCTTCGCCGACATGCTCAAGACCCACGCGCGGCGGCCGTTAACTGAACAGGTCGCCGCGTTCACGCAGGCGCTGGCCGATTATCAGGGCGGCCAGCCGCAGCGCGACGACATCACCTTGCTGTCTTTCCGTTTCGAATAATCGTTATCAGGGCGCCAACTTCCATGAATGCCTCCGATCTGTACGCCTTGGGCGAGCGGTTCAACCAGAACCGGACCCTGTTGTGCTTCAACGGGCCGATCTCCCGCAGCCTGATCGAAGAAATCGGCAACGCGCTGAAGAACTACCTGAATGTCGAGCACGCCCGGCCGGCGGAGGCCATGGACGTGTTCTCGGTCTATATCGAAATGATCCAGAACATCCGCCAGTACGCCGCCCAGAACGGCGACACCGACGCCTGCGCCACGGTGGTCATCGGCCGCCGCGACGAAAGCCGTTACGTGGTGTCGGCTGGCAACCTGGTGCGGATCGAGGACGGCAACGCCCTGGTGGCGCGCGTCCAGGAGCTGGCTGCCCTGGACAAGGCCGAGCTCAAGGCCGCCTACAAGGCGCAGTTGCACAAGCCCCGGGCCCAGGGCGTGGCCTCGGGCGCGGGCCTTGGGCTGATCGACATCGCCCGGCGCTCGGGCGCGCCGATGGAGGCCAGCCTGACGCCGGCCGCCGGCGAAGGCACAGCCTTCTTCAGCCTGAGCGCGGTGATCTGAACGCCGCCATGCCCACGGATTCCCAATTGAACAGGCCCCATGCGCCGGACCCAGCCGCCCGCGTCCGCGACGGGGCCCATCGGAGCTATTGATGAAAGACCTGAACATTCCCGGGACCCAGTCCACGCCCGCCATCACCGCGGATCCGGCGCGGGGCCTGCTGACCATGCGCGGCGATTCCTATCCTGAAAACTCGTTCGAGCTGTTCGGCCCGGTGATCGAGTGGGTGGAATCCTATCTGCTGGGAGCTAGCGCGCCGCTCAACCTGGAACTGGAACTGCTGTACCTGAACACAAGCAGCATCAAGTCCATGATGGATATCTTCGACGTGCTGGAATCCGCCCACGGCAAGGGCCGCCAGGTTGGCGTCACCTGGTTCTACGACATGCGCAACGAGCGCGTCGGCGAACTGGCCGAGGAATTCAAGGAAGACTGCACCTTTCCCTTCTCGGTTATCGGCCGCCAATGAAAGCAGGCAACGCCGACCTGGACCAGCGCATCGCCGAATTGTTGGCGGATCCCGCCCATGTCGGGCATCCGCTGCGCGAGGCATTGGAGGCGCTGTGGCGCCATACCGCCGACCAGATGGCGCGGATCGAGCGCGTGACCCAGTTGTCGGATGCCTACCAGACCATGGCGCATGAGCGCGAGATCGGCCTGTGCGACCGCTTCGACCGGCAATTGCGCCGGCTGACCCGCATCGCCCGCATCTCCGATCACTACCAGAGCATGATGCGCGACCTGAACGCCGCGCTCGAGGAAACGTCCAGCCGCGACCCCCTGACCGGCCTGTTGAACCGCCGCGCCCTGATGGAGACGATCAAGCAGGAGGTGCAGCGCGTCGCGCGCGGCGGCCAGCCCTTCGTCGTGGGCATGCTGGACGTGGATCATTTCAAGGCGGTCAATGACCGCTACGGCCACGAGGCCGGCGACCGCGCCCTGGTCGAGCTGGCCAGGGTGCTGCGCCACGGCCTGCGCGAGTACGACCTGTGCGGCCGCTGGGGCGGCGAGGAGTTCCTGGTGCTGCTGCCCAATACCGGGCCGGAGGCGGCGCAGGCCGTCATGGACAGGCTGGTCGGCGAGGTCCGCGCCATGGTCATCGACGTGGGCGGCGAGGCGCTCAGGCTCACGGTCAGCATCGGCATGTCGTGCCATCAGCTGGGAGAGACCTTTTCAGAAACGCTCAGCCGCGCGGACCAGGCCCTGTACCTGGCCAAGCAGGACGGACGCGACCGCGTCGCCCTTGGATATACCCCCGGCGCTGAATGACTCCGGAACTGCTGTATTCCGGTATTGGAGCCTCATATGCTTGATTCTCATCTGGGCGTTCCCGACGCGGTTCCAGAAGCGGACGCGTGGCGAACGGGCAGCTACCTGGCATCGATGGATCGGGCGCTGCTGCTGTTCGACTTCGACCCGGCCGGCTCCGTGTTGAGTACGAATGCGAATTTCCTGGCGGCCATGGGCTACGCCAGCGACGAGGCGCTGACCCTGCGCCACGACATGTTGTGCGACAGCATGGACGAGGGCAAGGGCATCGCCAGCGCCGAACAGATCTGGGCCCGGCTGCGCCGCGGCGAACACTTCTCCGGCACCTGCCGCTACCGCCGCCGCAATGGCGGCGCGCTGTGGATCGAGGCCACCTACCTGCCGCAGATCAATCCGGCCGGCGAAGTCGAGCGCATCTCGGTCGTCTCGCGCAAGTCCATCGCCGACGCAGAGCGGCAGGAAGAGGTGCGCCTGCTGCTGCTGGGCATCAACGAGACCGGCAACGCCGTGGCCGTGTCCGGCCCGGACGGCCGCATCGTCTACGTCAACGAGGGCTTTCACCGCATGCTCGGCTTCGGCCGCGCCGACGCGGTCAATCAGGAGCTGGGCGAACTGCTGGCCGGCGGCCGGCCGGATGGCGGCACGCGCGAAGAGCTGGATCGCCGCATCGCCTGCCGCGAGGGCTACCACAAGGACGTGCTGGTCTACGATCGCGCCGGCAAGCCGCTATGGGTGTCTGTCATGGCCAACTCCGTGTTCGACGAGCGCGGCACGCTGGTCAACGTGGTGGATGTGCTGACCGATATCACCCCGACCAAGGTGCATGAGGTGCTGCAGCGCCGCGTGCTGCAGGCCATGGTCAACGAGGCATCTGTCACCGAAGTGATGAACATGGTGTGCCGCGAGGTCGAACGCCTGGCGCCCGAGGTGCTGACCACCGTGCTGCGGGTGGACGATGCCGGGCGGCTGCGGCCGCTGGCCGCGCCCAGCCTGCCGCCGGCGTTCAGCGACGCGCTGGACGGCGAGCCCATCGGTCCGCAATGCGGCGCCTGCGGCACTTCCGCCTTCCTGGGCCGGCCGGTCATCGTGCCGGATATCGCCACCGATCCGCTGTGGGACGGCTATCGCCACCTGCCGCTGCCGGAGGACATCAAGTCCTGCTGGTCCTCGCCGATCAAGTCCAGCGATGGTCGCGTCATCGGCACTTTCGGCTTCTATTTCCGCGAGCGCCGGCTGCCCGACGACTTTCATCACCGCCTGGTGGATGTCTGCGTCTACCTGTGCGCGCTGGCGCTGGAGCGCGAGGAAGCGCGCGCCCGCATCCGCCAGCTGGCCTTCTACGACGAATTGACCGGGCTGCCCAACCGCAATCTGTTGCTGGCCCAGTCCGAGCAGGCCATCGCCCGCGCCGAGGCCGAGCGCAAGCGCGTGGCGGTGCTGTTCCTGGACCTGGACCGCTTCAAGCAGGTCAACGACACGCTGGGGCATCCCATCGGCGACGCGCTGCTGCGCGAGGTCGCGCTGCGGCTGCGGCGGCTGGCGCGCGCCACCGACATCGTCGGCCGGCTGTCGGGCGACGAGTTCGTCATGCTGCTGCCCGATTTCGAGCATGGCCGGCTGACCGCCGCCGCCGAGCACATCCTGGTGGCGCTGGCGCAGCCCTTCGGCGTGGGCGGCATCACGCTCAATCCCTCGGTCAGCATCGGCATCAGCGTCTTCCCGGAAAACGGGCGCGACATGGACACGCTGCTGCGCCACGCCGATATGGCCATGTACCAGGCCAAGACCGCCGGCCGCAACCGCATCTCCTTCTTCAGCGCCGAGATGAACCGGCAGGCGCAGGAACGCCTGGCGCTGGAGGCGGCCCTGCGCGATGCGCTGGAAGGCCGCGCGCTGCGGTTGCACTACCAGCCGCAGGTCGGGCTCAGGAACGGCAGCCTGTACGGCGTCGAGGCGCTGGCCCGCTGGCGCCATCCGACGCTGGGCGAGATCTCGCCGGCGCGCTTCGTGCCGCTGGCCGAGGAGTGCGGGCTGATCGGCGACCTGGGCGACTGGGCGCTGCGCGAGGCCTGCTCGCAGCTGGCGACCTGGCGTCACAACGGCCTGCGGGTGCCTTCGGTGTCGGTGAACCTGTCGGCCACCAACTTCCACAATCTGAACCTGCCCCGGATGATCGCGGCGACGCTGGCGGAATTCGGCCTGGCGCCGGGCGACCTGATGCTGGAAATCACCGAGGGCGTGGTGCTGGACGCCACCGCCGGCACGCTGCGCACCATCGCCGAGCTGCATCGCCTGGGCGTGCGCCTGTCCATGGATGATTTCGGCACCGGCTATTCCAGCCTGGGGCACCTGCGCCGGTTGATCGTCGACGAGCTCAAGCTGGACCGCAGCTTCGTGCAGGGCCTGGAGAGCGACGACGCGGCGCGCGCGCTGACCAGCGCCGTGATCCGCATCGGCGAGAGCCTGAGCCTGCCCGTCGTGGCCGAGGGGATCGAGAACGAAGAGCAGCGGCGCTTCCTGATCGAGCAGGGCTGCGCGGCGGGGCAGGGCTTCCTGTTTTCGCCGCCCTTGCCGGCCAACGACCTGGAGCAGTGGCTGCGCGGTCGGTACTAGCGGCAGCTTGAACGCAAGGGCGGGCCTGGTCCCGCCCTTGTGCCGTTCCCGCCAGGCAGCGCCCCTCCACGCCTTCCCGACGGGTTGCCGGTCGCGGCAATTCGTCCCCATTTGATATCCGGACTAGTCGCTTTCCCCATTTGCGATAGGTCAATTTCGGGTATATATTTCAAGCCTAAACTATCCAGACCTAAATATCTGCGGCCCCCGCTCCTGCACACCCAGAGCGCCCGTCGCACACCATGGAGTGCATACGGAAATGAAAATAGTCTGCATCGGCGGCGGTCCCGCCGGCCTGTATTTCGGTCTGCTCATGAAGTTGCAGGATCCCGCCAACGAAGTCACGGTGATCGAGCGCAACCGCCCATATGACACCTTCGGTTGGGGCGTGGTGTTTTCCGACGCCACCATGCAGAACCTGCGCGAGGCCGATCCGGTGTCCGCCCAGACCATCGGCGACGCCTTCAACCACTGGGACGACATCGACATCCACTTCAAGGGTCGCAGCCTGCGCAGCGGCGGCCATGGCTTCATCGGCATCGGCCGCAAGAAGCTGCTGAACATCCTGCAGGCGCGCTGCGAGGAGGTGGGCGTCAAGCTGGTGTTCGAACAGTTCATCCAGGACGACCAGGCCATCGCGCGCGAATATGACGCCGACCTGGTGATCGCCTCGGACGGCATCAACAGCCAGGTCCGTACCCGCTACGCCGACACCTTCCGCCCCGACATCGACCAGCGCAACTGCCGCTTCGTCTGGCTGGGCACGAAAAAGGTCTTCGACGCTTTCACCTTCGCCTTTGTGCAGACCGAGCACGGCTGGTTCCAGGCGCACGCCTACCGCTACGAAGACGGCATGTCCACCTTCATCGTGGAAACGCCCGAGGAAACCTGGCAGGCCGCCGGCATCGAGCAGATGAGCCAGGAAGAGGGCATCGCCTATTGCGAAAAGCTGTTCGCGCCCTGGCTGGACGGCAATCCGCTGGTCAGCAACGCATCGCACCTGCGCGGCTCGGCCATCTGGATCCGCTTCCCGCGCGTCATCTGCAACACCTGGGTGCACTGGAACACGCTGGACACCGCCCGCGGCGAGCGCCGCGTGCCGGTGGTGCTGATGGGCGACGCCGCCCACACCGCCCACTTCTCCATCGGCTCGGGCACCAAGCTGGCGCTGGAGGATTCCATCGAGCTGGCGCGCTGCCTGAGCGGCGCCGAAGGCAGCGTGGAACACGGCTTGAAGCACTACGAGGAAGTGCGCAGCGTGGAAGTGCTGAAGATCCAGAACGCCGCCCGCAACTCCACCGAATGGTTCGAGAACGTCAAGCGCTACGCCGGCCTGGAGCCGGAGCAGTTCGCCTACTCGCTGCTGACCCGCTCGCAGCGTATTTCGCACGAGAACCTGCGGCTGCGCGATCCGGCCTGGCTGGAAGGCTTCGAGCGCTGGATCGCCGAGCGCGCCGGCGCGCCGGCCCCGGCCGGCCAGCGTCCGGCCATGCCGATGCTCACGCCCTATCAGGCGCGCGGCGTGCGGCTCAAGAACCGCATCATGGTTTCGCCCATGGCCATGTACTCCTGCCAGGACGGCGTGCCGGGCGATTTCCACCTGGTGCATCTGGGCGGCCGCGCCATGGGCGGCGCCGGCCTGGTGATGGTGGAGATGACCTGCGTTTCGCCCGACGCGCGCATCACCCCGGGATGCCCCGGCCTGTGGAATGACGAGCAGGCGCGCGCTTTCACCCGCATCGTGGACTTCGTGCACGGCAACAGCGACGCCCGCATCGGCGTGCAGATCGGCCATGCCGGCCGCAAGGGCTCGACCCAGCTGGGCTGGCAGAAGATCGACCATCCGCTGGCCGAAGGCAACTGGCCGCTGCTGTCGGCCTCGGCGCTGCCCTATATCGAGGGCGTGTCGCAGACGCCGCGCGCCATGACGCGCGCCGACATGGATCAGGTGCGCGACAACTTCGTGGCCGCCACCCGGCGGGCCGTCGCCGCCGGTTTCGACTGGCTGGAGCTGCACTGCGCCCACGGCTATCTGCTGTCCAGCTTCATCTCGCCCCTGACCAACCAGCGCGACGACGAATATGGCGGCAGCCTGGAGAACCGGCTGCGCTATCCGCTGGAAGTGTTCCACGCGGTGCGCGCCGCCTGGCCCGAGGACAAGCCCATGTCGGTGCGGATCTCGGCGCACGACTGGGTCGAGGGCGGCATCACCCCCGACGACGCGGTCGAGATCGCGCGCCGCTTCAAGGCCGCCGGCGCCGACATGATCGACTGCTCGTCCGGCCAGGTCAGCAAGGCCGAGAAGCCCGTCTACGGCCGCATGTTCCAGACGCCCTTCGCCGACCGCGTGCGCAACGAAGCCGGCATTCCCACCATCGCCGTGGGCGCGATCTTCGAGGCCGACCACGCCAACGCCATCATCGCGTCCGGCCGCGCCGACCTGTGCGCGCTGGCCCGTCCGCACCTGGCCGACGCGTCCTGGACGCTGCGCGAAGCCGCCCGCGTGGGCTATCGTGACGTGACCTGGCCCAGCCAATATTTCGCCGGCAAGCGCCAGCTGGAAACCAACTTCGAGCGCGCCGCCGCCATGGCGCAACTGGACGTCAAATGAGTGAACTTGCATTGCCCCTGGCGGGCCGCCATGCGCTGGTGACGGGCGGCGCCCGAGGCATCGGCCTGGCCTGCGCCCGCGCGCTGCTGGCGCGCGGCGCCCGCGTCACGCTGCTGGGCCGCGATGGCGCGGCGCTGGACAGCGCCGTCGGGGGGCTGGCGAGCCTGGGCCAGGCCCAGGCCGTCAGCGCCGATATCGCCGACGAAGCCTCGGTATGGCAGGCCTTCGCGCAGGCCGAGGCCGCCTTCGGCCCGGTGCACATCCTGGTGAACAACGCCGGCCAGGCGGTCAGCCAGAAGTTCGAGCGCACCGACGCCGCGCTGTGGCAGAACATGCTGGCGGTCAATCTGACCGGCACCTTCCACTGCGTCCAGGCGGCGCTGCCGGGCATGCTGGCGGCGGGCTGGGGCCGGGTGATCAACGTCGCCAGCACCGCCGGCCTGATCGGCTACGCCTATGTCAGCGCCTATTGCGCCGCCAAGCACGGCGTGATCGGCCTGACGCGCTCGCTGGCGCTGGAAACCGCGAGCAAGGGCGTGACCGTGAACGCGGTCTGCCCCGGCTACACCGAGACCGACATCGTGCGCGGCGCCGTCGCCAACATCGTCGACAAGACCGGCATGACGCCGGACGCCGCCCGCGCCAAGCTGGCCGAGCGCAACCCGCAGGGCCGCCTGGTGCAGCCCGAGGAAGTGGCCGAGACGGTCGCCTGGCTGGCCCTGCCGGCCAGCGCCTCGATCAATGGCCAGGCCATCGCCGTGGACGGCGGCGAAGTGATGACCGGCTGAGCCGGCGCCCACCCCTTGCATACAGAAACGGAGACACCATGAGCACGCAGACCGAAGAACACAGCATGAAGCACCACAAGCGTCCGCTCGCCGGCTACCAGGCGAAGACGTTCCTGTGGCAGGTGTCTGCGGACGGCAAGGTCGCCACCATCACGCTGAACCGGCCCGAGCGCAAGAATCCGCTGACCTTCGATTCCTATGCCGAGCTGCGCGACCTGTTCCGCGCGCTGGTCTACGCCACCGACATCAAGGTCGTGGTGGTGACGGGCGCGGGCGGCAATTTCTGCTCCGGCGGCGACGTGCACGAGATCATCGGCCCGCTGACCAGGATGAGCATGCCCGAGCTGCTGGACTTCACCCGCATGACGGGCGATCTGGTCAAGGCCATGCGCGCCTGCCCGCAGCCCATCGTGGCGGCGGTGGACGGCATCTGCGCCGGCGCCGGCGCCATGATCGCGCTGGCCTCGGACATGCGCCTGGGCACGCCTGCCGCGCGCACCGCCTTCCTGTTCACCCGCGTCGGCCTGGCCGGCGCGGACATGGGCGCCTGCACGCTGCTGCCGCGCATGATCGGCCAGGGCCGCGCGTCGGAACTGCTGTACACCGGCCGCGCCATGACGGCCGAAGAAGGCGCCAGCTGGGGCTTCTTCAACGCGCTGCACGATGGCGCCGGGCTGCTCGACGCCGCCCAGGCGCTGGCCGCGCAGCTGGCCGCCGGCCCGACCTTCGCCCATGGCGTGACCAAGAAGCTGCTGCACCAGGAATGGAACATGGGCGTGGACGAGGCCATCGAGGCCGAGGCCGAGGCCCAGGCGATCTGCATGCAGACGCGCGATTTCCATCGCGCTTATGAAGCGTTCGTCGCCAAGCAAAAGCCGATATTCGAAGGAAACTGAAGAGAGAGGCCCACCCCCGAGCGCTACGCGCTCCCCCTCCAGGGGGCGCTGCTGCGGACCGGCAAAGCCGGCTCCGCGCAGCCGCGATTGAGCCACACCTGTTTTTAGCGATGCAGATGCCGCGTAGCGCTACGGAGAGTTGATATGAGAGATGCAAGCTGGCTGGATTGGCCGTTTTTCGAGGAACGGCACCGCGTCCTGGCGCACGAGGTCGACGCCTGGTGCGAGCGTTCGCTGGGCGAAGTCGATCACCATGACGCGGACGCCGCCTGCCGCAAGCTGGTCAAGGCCATGGGCGAGGCAGGCTGGCTGCGCTACGCGGTCGCCGGCGGTCCCGACGGCGCCTGGGGCGGCGCATTGCCCGAGGTCGATTCGCGCTCGGTCTGCATCCTGCGCGAAACGCTCGCGCGCCATGAAGGGCTGGCGGACTTCGCCTTCGCCATGCAGGGCCTGGGCAGCGGCGCGATCTCGCTGATGGGTTCCGATGCGCTGCGCGCGCGCTACCTGCCGCGCGTGGCGCGCGGCGAGGCCATCGCCGCCTTCGCGCTGTCCGAACCCGAGGCCGGTTCCGACGTGGCCGCGCTGGCCTGCGAAGCCCGGCTGGACGGCGACGCCTATGTGCTCAACGGCGCCAAGACCTGGATCTCCAACGGCGGCATCGCCGACTTCTACTGCGTGTTCGCGCGCACCGGCGAGGCGCCGGGCGCGCGCGGCATCAGCGCCTTTGTCGTGGACGCCGACACCCCGGGCTTCGAGGTCAGCGAGCGCATCGACCTGATCGCCCCGCACCCGCTGGCCACGATCACTTTCGACAACTGCCGCATCCCCGTCGCACAGCGGCTGGGCGAGCCGGGGCAGGGCTTCAAGCTGGCCATGATGACGCTGGACATCTTCCGCGCCTCGGTGGCGGCGGCGGCGCTGGGCTTCGCCCGTCGCGCGCTGGACGAGGGGCTGGAACGGGCCAGGTCGCGCCGCATGTTCGGCCAGACCCTGGCCGACCTGCAGCTGACGCAGGCGGCGCTGGGCGACATGGCCACCGCCATCGATTCCTCGGCGCTGCTGGCCTACCGCGCCGCCTGGATGCGCGACGTGCAGAAGCAGCGCACCACGCGCGAGGCGGCGATGGCCAAGATGACCGCCACCGAATCGGCCCAGGCCGTGATCGACCGCGCGCTGCAGATGTTCGGCGGCGCGGGCGTGGTCTCCGGCATGCCGGTGGAAAAGCTGTACCGCGAGATCCGGGCGCTGCGCATCTACGAGGGCGCCACCGAAGTCCAGAAATTGATCATTGCCCGTGAACTACTGAAATCCTGACGGACGCCGCAGAGCGCCCGCGGGACCAGGCCACGCCACCAAACCACACAGCACAGACGGCAAGGGGTTTTCATGGAAACATCCGCCCACATCGACACTTTCGCCCGGGATAACCTGCCCCCGGGCGAGCTATGGCCTGAATTCCTGCTCGACGGCCCCGACGTGGCCTATCCTAAGCGCATGAACTGCGCGGTGGAACTGGTGGACGCCATGGTCGAACGCGGCCATGGCGAGCGCGTGGCGTTGCGCTGGTCCCAGGACGGCAAGCCCGCGGCCATGACCTACGGCGAGCTGGCGGCGCTGACCAACCGCATCGCCCATGTGCTGGTCGAGGACATGAAGCTGGTGCCGGGCAACCGGCTGCTGCTGCGCGGCCCGAACAATCCCATGATGGCGGCCTCCTGGTTGGCCGCCATCAAGGCCGGCCTGGTCACCGTGCCCACCATGCCGCTGCTGCGCGCCAAGGAACTCAAGCAGATCATCGACAAGGCGCAGATTCAGGCGGCGCTGTGCGACGTGCGCCTGAAGGACGAGGCCGAGTTCTGCCTGCAGAAGGACCATGAACACCATTGCGCCGGCCTGCGGCAGGTCGTGTATTTCAACGACCAGGGGCCGGCCTCGCTGGACGCGCTGGCCGCGACCAAGGCCGACGATTTCCAGGCCTGCGACACCTCGGCCGACGACGTCTGCCTGATCGCCTTCACCAGCGGCACCACCGGCGCGCCCAAGGGCTGCATGCACTTCCATCGCGACGTGCTGGCCATGTGCGACCTGTTTCCCAAGCACGTGATCAAGCCGGGACCGGACGATGTGTTCTGCGGCACGCCGCCGCTGGCCTTCACCTTCGGCCTGGGCGGCCTGCTGTGCTTCCCGCTGCGCGTGGGCGCCAGCACGGTGCTGGCCGAGAAGCTGTCGCCCGACAGCTTGCTGCAGCTGATCCAGGATTTCCGCGCCACCATCGTGTTCACCGCGCCCACCTTCTATCGCCAGATGGCGGCGCTGGCCGGCAAGTATGACCTGTCCTCGCTCAAGAAGAGCGTGTCGGCGGGCGAGGCCCTGCCCGACGCCACCCGCCAGCTGTGGAAGCAGGCCAGCGGCCTGGAGATGATCGACGGCATCGGCGGCACCGAGATGATCCACGTGTTCGTGTCCAGCCCGCCGGACGAGGTGCGGCGCGGCGCCATCGGCCGCGTGGTGCCGGGCTACATCGCGCAGATCGTGGACGACGACATGAATCCGCTGCCCAACGGCACCGCCGGCCGGCTGGCCATCAAGGGCCCCACGGGCTGCCGATACCTGGCCGACGAGCGCCAGCGCCGATTCGTGCAGGCTGGCTGGAACCTGCCGGGCGACACCTTCGTGCAGGACGACGACGGCTATCTCTTTTACCAGGCGCGCAACGACGACATGATCGTGTCGGCGGGCTACAACATCGCCGGTCCCGAGGTCGAGGACGCCCTGCTGCGCCATCCGGCCGTGGCCGAGTGCGGCGTGGTCGGCGCGCCCTGCGACGAGCGCGGCCAGGTGGTCAAGGCCTTCGTGGTGCTCAAGCCGGGCTTCGAGCCGGGCGATGCGCTGGTGGCCGAGCTGCAGGCCTTCGTCAAGGCCAATATCGCGCCCTACAAGTACCCGCGCGCCATCGAATTCGTGGATGCGCTGCCGCGCACCGAGACCGGCAAGCTGCAGCGCTTCGCGCTGCGCAAGATGGCCTGAGCGGCGACAAGGCAAACAGGAGCCAACATGGGAAATCCGTTCGTCAGCCAGGTGGAGGTGCGGTTCCGCCATTGCGATCCGGCCGGCATCGTGTTCTATCCGCGCTATTTCGAGATGATCAACGATTTCGTCGAGGAATGGTTCGACAAGGGCATGGGCTTGCCTTTCCATGCGCTGCACGTGGAGCGCCGGATCGGCACGCCCACGGCCTCGGTGCAGTGCGACTTCACCGCGCCCAGCCGCTGGCATGAACGGCTGCGCCAGACGCTGGAGGTGCAGCGCATCGGCGGCGCCTCGTTCAAGGCGCTGGTGCGTTTCGAAGGGCCGGACGGGCAGTTGCGGCTGTCGGCGACCCTGACCATCGTGACCGTGGACTTGCGCAGCATGAAGTCCACGCCCCTGCCCGACGATCTGCGCGAGCGGATGCGGGCCTATCTGGCGCCCGCCGCCTGAGCGCGCGCCAGCCTTACTTCACTGAGTTTTTTGATAATAGGATGAGACGTTATGAAGATTCTGCAACCGCCGGATTGGATGGCGCCCCGTGGCTATTCAAATGGAATCCTCGCCGAGATGACGGTGGGCAGCAAGCTGGTGTTCGTGGGCGGCCAGGTCGGCTGGAACGGACAGCAGCAATTCGAGTCGGATGACCTGGCGGACCAGGTGCGCCAGACCCTGGCGAACATCGTCGCCATCCTGGCCGAGGGCGGCGCCAAGCCGGAGCACATCGTGCGCATGACCTGGTACGTCACCGACAAGAACGAATACGTGGCGGCCTATCCGGCCATCGGCAAGCACTACCGCGAACTGATCGGCCGGCATTTCCCGGCCATGACGGCGGTGGAGGTCGCGGACCTGGTCGAGGACCGCGCCAAGGTCGAGATCGAAGTCACGGCCGTCGTGCCGGCCTGATCCTGTTCAACGCGCCGGGCGGCCTGTCGCGTCGGCCCGGCGGTCCGGGCTCCGGCCGTCCGCCGTCCCGCTTACCGGGCCGGCATCTGGCACCGAATGGCGGGTGCTGGAGCCAGCGCGGGCCGCGCGTCCGCGATCACTGCGCCAGGCGCAAGGTCTGCCTGGGCAGTTCGCCGAATCTTTCCTTGTAGTACTCCGAAAACCGGCCCAGGTGGCCGAAGCCCACCGCCAGCGCCGCCTCGGTGACGTTGGCGCAGGCGCCGTCCAGCAGGCGCTGGCGCGCCGCATCCAGCCGCAGCGCGCGCAGCGCGTTCATGGGCGTGGTGTCGCGGTGTTCCTGGAACAGCCGGGTCAGCGCCGTGTCGCTGGCGCCGGCGTGGCGGGCGATGTCCTTGAGCGTCATGGGCGTGGCCAGGTGCGCGCGCATATAGGCCTCGGCCAGCGCCAGGCGGCGTGGCGGCGTGGCCGCCGGCCCGCCGCGCCAGGTGTTGGGCTGGTTGTACAGCAGGTGCAGCACCAGCGTGTCCTCGAGCTGGTCCAGCCAGGCGGCCGGCGGGCGCGGCGCGCCGTCGTCCAGCGTGGGCAGCAGGTGGATCAGGCCGCCCATCATGCTGCGCCAGGCGGCGCCCACCGGGTTGTCCAGCCGCAGCGCGGGGCTGAAGTCCAGCGGCCGCAGCGCGGCCTCGCCGAAGGCGCGCTGGCCGATAGCGTCCAGCTTGCCGCGCGGGATCTTCAACAGCAGTTGTTCGCAGCCGGCTTCCCAATGCAGCCGCAGCGGCCGGTTGGGCGCGATGACCGCGGCACAGGCCGGATCGGCGTCCACCCGGACGCCGCCGCATTCGATGCGGGCGCGCCCGCGCAGCGGCACCTGCACCAGCATGAAATCCTGCAGTTTGTCGGGTTCGATCTGGACTTCGGCGCCGTAGCGCAAGGTACAGACCGTCAGCGCGCCGAAGCGGCCGCGGTTCAGGCGCGCGTCGACCCGTCCGCCTTTCCAGGTCAGCCGGTGTTCCTTGAGGGTTTCCGAGACGAGCGCACGCGTCTCGTCCTGTTGCGTGGAGCTGAATACGCGCCGCTCGAACAAGGGCGCCAGCTCTAGGGGGGACCCGCCGCGCATGGATGCCTCCGGAACGCGGGACACCCCGCCTGCGCATCCAGAATAATTTAAAGGTCAAGGATTGGGAATTAAGTGAATCCCGGATAAAGCCGCCGCTTTTCGGATAGAGCGGGGCGGTCGGGCGGCCTACGCTAGCGCAAGCGGCCTGGGATCCCGCGCGGGCGGGCCCGGGTTGGTGCGTGGCGCGGCGGCGCGTAAGCTGGCGATTCCTGGCGAGCGGCATGCGCGGACCGCGGCAGACGGATTCTGCCAGTCTGACGCCGGCGGGGCCGGCGCGACAAAACGGGGTGATTCATGAATCGCAATCTCTGGGGCCGGCGCGCGCTGGCCATGCTGGTGTGCATGGGAGCGGCGGCGGGCGCCGTGGCGGCGGACAAGGTCAAGGTGGGCATGTTGACCACCTTGTCGGGTCCGGGCGCGGCCCTGGGCAATGAAATCCGTGACGGCTTCAATCTGGCGCTGCAACATACGGGCGGCAAGCTCGGCGGTCTGCCGGCCGAGGTGGTGGTGGCCGACGACCAGCAAAAGGCCGACGCCGGCCGCCAGGCCGTCGAGCGCTTGCTCAAGCGCGACAAGGTCGACGTGATGACCGGCATCGTGTTCTCGAACGTGCTGCTGCCGGTGATGCCCGCCATCCTGCAATCGGGCACGATCTACCTCAGCACCAACACCGGCCCCGAGAACTACGCCGGCGCCGGCTGTAACCCGAATTTCTTCGCGGTGGCCTGGCAGAATGAGGACATTCCGGCGGCCATGGGCAAGTACGCGGCCGACCAGGGTTACAAGCGCGTGGCGCTGATCGCGCCCGACTATCCCGGCGGGCGCGAATCGCTCAACGGCTTCAAGCGCCTGTACAAGGGTGGCCTGTCCGAAGAGATCTATACTCAGCTGGGTCAGCTGGACTACGGCGTGGAGATCACCCGCCTGCGCGCCAGCAAGCCGGACGCGGTGTTCTTTTTCCTGCCGGGCGGCATGGGCGTGAACTTCATCAAGCAGTTCAATGGCGCCGGACTGGGCCAGGAGATCGCTCTGCTGGCGCCGGGCTTCTCGGGCGACGAGGACACCATCGCCGCCGTGGGCGAGCCGATCAAGGGCTTGCGCAATACCGCGCAATGGGCGGCGGACCTGGACAATCCCGCCAACCGCAAGTTCGTCGAGGATTTCAAGAAGACCTACAAGCGCATGCCGACGCTGTACGCCTCGCAGGGTTACGACGCCGCCATGCTGCTGGACAGCGCGGTGCGCCAGACCGGCGGCAAGCTGGACGCGGACACGCTGCGTCCGGCGCTGCGCCGCGCCGATTTCAAGTCGGTGCGCGGCGATTTCAAGTTCAACCGCAACCAGTATCCCATCCAGAACTACTACCTGCGGATCATCGAGGCAGGCGCGGACGGCAAGCCGGCGAACAAGCTCTCGGGCACGGTGCTGACGCAGTACCAGGACCCGTTCGCCGCATCTTGTCAAATGGAGTAGACCCCCCCCGAAGCGCTGCGCGCTTCCCCCCAGGGGGGCGCCGCAGCGGACCGGCGGAGCCGGCTCCGCGCGGCCTGGATGAGTGGCGTTTTCTCATACGGGGCGAGTGGCTTGCTGGTCCCGTGTTGAATACAGATAGAAGGAGAGTTGCATGACTACGAACGTGACGACCCGGCGGATACGCATCGCCGCGCATGATGGCGGCGAGTTCGAGGGCTATCTGGCCGTGCCGGCCTCGGGCAGCGGCCCCGGCCTGGTGCTGTGCCAGGAGATCTTCGGCCTGAACGGCTTCGTGCGCCAGACCGCCGAGCGGCTGGCCGAGGAAGGTTATGTGGTGCTGGCTCCGGATCTGTTCTGGCGCCAGCAGCCCGGTATCGAACTGACCGACGGCCCGGATGACATGCCGCGCGCCTTCGCGCTGTACCAGGGCTTCGACGAGGATCTGGGCGTGCGCGACATCGGTTCGGCCGTGGCGGCGCTGCGCGCGCTGCCCGAGCTCAAGGGCGGCGTGGGCGCGCTGGGCTACTGCCTGGGCGGCAAGCTGGCCTATCTGGCGGCCTGCCGCTGCGACGTGGACGTGGCCGTGGGCTACTACGGCGTTGGCATCGAGAACAGCCTGGAGGAAGCGTCCAAACTGCGCGGCCGGCTGGTGCTGCACATCGCCGAGCGCGACGGCTTCTGTCCGCCCGAGGCGCGCGAGCGCATCCTGGCGGCGCTGGGCGGCAAGCCCGGCGTGGAGCTGTACGTGTATCCGGGCCTGGACCACGCCTTTGCCCGCACCGGCGGCGCGCACTACGACAAGCCCGCCGCGATGATGGCGCACCAGCGCAGCATGGCCGCCCTGCAACGCGCGATCGGACCGGAGTTCGACTACTCGCATCTGTGGGACAAGCACTGCGAATACGAATTCGGCACCCGCGACGTGGCCGCCACCATGGCCACCATGGTGGCCGAGCCCTATGTGAACCACATCCCCACCATGACCGGCGGCGTGGGCCACAAGGAGCTGTCGCGCTTCTACCAGCATCATTTCGTCAACAGCAACCCGCCCGACACGCGGCTGGTGCCGCTGTCGCGCACCGTGGGTGCCACGCAGATCGTCGATGAGCTGCTGTTCTGCTTCACCCACACCACCGAGATCGACTGGATGCTGCCCGGCGTGCCGCCCACCGGCAAGTACGTCGAGATCCCGCTGGTGGCGATCGTGAAGTTCCGTGGCGACAAGCTCTATCACGAACACATCTATTGGGACCAGGCCAGCGTGCTGGTGCAGGTGGGCCTGCTCGACCCGCAGGGCTTGCCGGTGGCCGGCGCCGAGACCGCGCGCAAGCTGCTGGACGAGACCTTGCCGTCCAACACGCTGATGGCGCGCTGGCGCGAGAGCGAGAAAAAGTAGGAGATGGACATGGCATACAGCGAAGAGCAATTGGCCGCGATGGTGCGCGGCGACAGCGTGCACCGCGGCGTCTATACCGATCCGGCGATCTTCGATATGGAGATGGAGCGCATCTATGGCCGCGCCTGGATCTACGTGGGACATGAAAGCCAGGTGCCCAGGACGGGCGACTATCACACCACGCGCCTGGGCGATCAGGATGTGCTGATGGTGCGCGCGGCGGATGGCCGCGTGCACGTGCTGTACAACCGCTGTCCGCACAAGGGCGCCAAGGTGGTGGCGGACGGCGAGGGCTGCGCGGGCAAGTTCTTCCGCTGCCCGTACCATGCCTGGACCTTCAAGCTGGACGGCAGCCACCTGGGCGTGCCGCTCAAGCAGGGCCTGGAGGGCACGTCCTATGACCCGGCCGACCCCACGTTCTCGATGCGCCGCCTGGCGCGGGTGGACAGCTACCGGGGCTTCGTGTTCGCCAGCCAGTCGGCCGAGGGCCCGGCGCTGGAGGACTTCCTGGGCGGCGTGCGCTCGTCCATCGACAATCTCTGCGACCGCTCGCCGGTGGGCGAGGTTGAGGTGGCCGGCGGCGTGTTCCGCGTGATGCAGCGCTCGAACTGGAAGGTGTTCTACGAGAACCTGCACGACACCATGCACGCCCGCGTCACGCACGAGTCCTCGTTCGCCGCCGCGCGCGACGAAGCCAAGGAAATCGGCGAGATGCCGTTCGAGCTGCACATCATGGACGGCAACGGCGAGCCCTACGAATTCTGGGAAAAGCTGGAACTGCGCGCCTATCCGAACGGCCATGGCTATATGGAAGGCATCTTCAACCCCGGCGCGGCCGAGCGCGATCCGATTTCGCGGGCGCACTTCGAGACGCTGGCGGCGGCCTATGGCGAGGACAAGGCGCGCCAGGTGCTGGGCATGAACCGGCACAACACCGTGATCTACGGCAGCGGCTCGCCCCATACCGTGTTCCAGCAGTTCCGCGTGATCCGGCCGGTGGCCGTGGACCGCACGCTGATCGAGATCCAGACCTTCCGCTGCAAGGGCGCGCCGGACGGCGTGTTCAAGCGCGCCATGCTGTACGCCAACGTGATCAATTCGCCGTCCTCCAACGTCATGCCGGACGATATCGAGCTGTACAACCGTTGCCAGGAAGGCAATGCCACACGCGGCGGCGAATGGGTCAGCATGCACCGCTACCACGGCACCGACCGCAGCGACGAGCAGGGCATGGTGTCGGTCAACGGCACCAGCGAATTGCCCATGCGCAACCAGTTCCGCGCCTGGCGCGACTACATGCAGGCCGGCCCCGTGACGCTGGCATCGGCCGAGAAGGGAGAAGGCGCATGCTGCTAGACCTGGATTTCGACGTCGCTACCGACAATCTCAAGCCGGCGGACGTGCCGGCCGAGGCTTATCATCGCATCGCCCAGTTCCTCTACCGCGAGGCGCGGCTGCTGGATGAGCGGCGCTACGCCGACTGGCATGCGTTGTGGACCGAGGACGGCATGTACTGGATGCCGCGCGTGCCGGGGCAGAAGAGTCCCTACGACCACGTTTCGCTGTTCTGGGAAGACCGCATGCTGCGCGATGTGCGCATCCGCCGGTTGGAGCATCCGCGCAACTGGTCGCAACAGCCGCCGACGCGCAGCGCGCGGCTGGTCGGCGGGGTGCAGATCGAGGGCGTGGACGCGGGCGGCAACCTGGTGGTGCATTCGGCCTTCCAGATGACCGAGTGGCGCAAGCGCCAGCCGCGCCAGCTGGCCGGACGCTACACCCACAAGCTGGCCGCCGACGGCGACGGCTGGCGCATCCGCATGAAGCGCGTGGATCTGGTCAATTGCGATGACGCGCATGACGCGTTCGAGGTGTTCGTGTGAGGGTATGCCTGTATACGCCGCGCGGCGCAGGCCCGGCTTGCGGGAGCCTGCCATGAGCGCGGCCGACGTGGCCGTGCTGGCCCTGCATTATCAGAACGACGTGCTGCATCCGGAAGGCAAGATCCGCGTCGGCCTGGACGGCGACGGCGGCACGCGCCAGCGGCTGCTGCGCGGCGCTTCCGACCTGCTGCGCGGCGCGCGCATGGGCGGCCTGCCCATCGTGCATGTGCGCATCGCCTTCCGGCCCGACTACGCCGACCTGCTGGCCAACTGCGATATCTTCCGCAACGTGGCGGCCATCGGCGCGGTGCCGGAAGGGCAGTGGGGCAGCGCGTTCTACGAAGGCCTGCAGCCGCTGGCCGGCAGCGCGCGCGAGTTCGTCGTCAAGCACACGCGCATCAGCGCCTTCTACGGCACGCCGTTGGAAGAGACGCTGCGCGTGCTGGGCGCGCGCCGGCTGGTGGTGGCGGGCGTGGCCACGCACTCGGTGGTCGAGGGCACGGTGCGCCACGCCGCCGATATCGGTTTCAATGTGATGGTGGCCGAGGACGCCTGCGCCTCGGCCGACCCGGCGGTGCACGATGCGTCGCTGGCCAGCATGCGGCTGATCGCGCAGACCGGCTCGGTGGCCGAGGCCATGCGCTGGGCGGCCGCGCACTGAACAAGGATACGTCATGGATTTCAAGGGCTTTCCCGGCCTGGCCGGCAAGACCGCCATCGTCACCGGCAGCACGCAGGGGCTGGGCGCGGATATCGCGCGCGGGCTGGCCGCGGCTGGCGCCAACGTGGTGCTGGTCGGCCGCAATGCCCCGGCCGGCCAGGCGCTGGCCGATGAGCTGCGCGAACGGGCGCTGTATTGCGAGACCGACATCGGCCAGGACGCGCAGATCGAGCGCTGCATCCAGGCCGCGCTGGCGACCTTCGGCCGGATCGACATCCTGGTCAACAACGCCTGCCAGTACGCCGACCAGGGCCTGGCTTCCAGCCGCGAGCAATGGCATGCGACGCTGGACACCAACCTGGTGTCGGCCGCGATCTTCACCCAGCTCGTCGCGCCCAGGCTGCCGCGCGGCGGCGTGGTGGTGAACATGGGCAGCACCGGCGGCAAGTTCGGCGCGGCCGGACGCGCGATCTATCCGGCGTCCAAGGCGGCCTTGCTGCAGATCACCAAGAACTTCGCGGTGGAACTGGCGCCGGCCGGCGTGCGGGTGCTGGCGGTGTCGCCGGCCTGGACCTGGTCGCCTTCGGTCGAACAACTGGCGGGCGGTTCGCGCGCGGCGGCCGACGCCGTGGGCGCGCATTTCCATCCGCTCGGGCGGGTGGGATCGGGCGAGGAGATCGCGGCGGCGGTGTGTTTCGCGTGCTCGGACGCGGCGTCGTGGATGACGGGGGTGGATATCCCGGTGGACGGCGGCTTTTCGGTGCTGGGGCCGGATCGGGGGATTTCCCCGCGCGCGTGGTTCCGCGAGCTGGCGCCGGGCCAGGACGGCGGCGCGGACGGCGCCTGAGCGCCAGGGACCGGCCGGCGACGGCGAGGTCGCCGGACCGCGCGGCCGGGGGCGGGCGGGGCGCGGAACGATCCGCGTCGCCCGCCCTCGCCGGATTCAGCGGATGACGATCTCGCCTGCTTCCAGCGCGGCCTTGCCGCCAACCTGGTCTTCCAGGAATTCCTGCATCTTGTTGCCGATCTGGATCTTCACGCCGCTGCAATAGCGCCGGCTGGCCGTGATGCTGGCTGTGTGGATCGGCTGCAGGTCGCGCACCAGCTGGGCCTCTTCCTCTTCCAGCGAGACCAGGTCGCGGCCCAGTTTGGCGTGGGTGTTGCGCGCGCGGTCGACCACGTCGCCGGTGGCGCGCTCGGGGTGCGAGTGCAGGAACAGCAGCAGCTGTTCGAGCTTGGCCTTTTCCTCGTTCATCTTCACGCGCTTGCGCGTCAACGCCGTGCGCTTGATGTCGGCGTGCGGGTCCAGGCCCGCCTGCACCAGCGTGGGCACGCCGGCGGGCGAACCGATGGTGCCGGCGCGCACCGCCTGCAGGGCGCGGATCTGGCCGCCCATGATGGCGGTCTGCTGCGCGTTGGCGGCGCCCACGTTGACCGCGCCGCCGGCGGCGATGCTGCATTGGCGGATCTCGCGCTCGACCTCGACGTTCTGGCCGGCGCTGATGATGGCGTTCTCGATGAAGCGGGCCTTCAGCTCGCCGCCGCAGACGATGTGCGCGGTGCGGGCGGGACCGGACGCATCCTGCATCGCCTCGGCCATGCCGATGATGCCGCCCTTGACCGTGACGTTGCCGCCGGCCTCGACCAGCGCCGCTTCCATGGTGCCGTTGACGACCACGTCGCCGGTCACGCGCACTTCCATGGTGGCGCTGATGTCGCCCCGGACCTGCAGCGAGCCTTCGAAATTGATGTTGCCGGTGGTCAGGTCCACCGCGTCGACTTCGACGACCGGATTGACCTGCACGCCCTGGTTGATCAGCTTGGGGCTGCCGGCGATCGCCGCGCGCAGCAGCAGCGGGTCGTCCGGATCGATCTCGACGCCGGACATGTCGCTGGAGAATTGCGTGTCGGCCATCTCGTCGGGCAGTACGGGCTGGCCCAGCACGTCGCGGCCATCGATGCCGGGCAGCGGCGGAATGCGGCGCATGAGCGGCGTGCCCGGCGTGACCAGCAGCAGGCTGCCGAGGTCGCGGTAGTCCACCTGGGCCAGTTCGTCGATTTCCTGGGCGCGCGGCTTGAGCCGGTCCAGCAGGCTTTCGAAGCGGGTGGGGGTGCCGCGCGTGGGCGGGGTGCCTTGCGCCACCAGCAGGGTGCCGGTGCGACCCTGTTCGACGGCCTCGGCCAGTTCCGTTTCCAGCAGGCCGTGGACGATGCCCTGGTCGGCCAGCGCCTGGCGCACCGTCTGCAGCGCGACGGGACGGCCGCCCTTGGGCGGCAGCAGGGTGATCATGGCCGCCATGCGGTCGGCGCTCAGTTCCAGTTCATAGGAGCCGTCCTGCACCTTGCCGATCGTCCCCTGCACGGGCGCGACGGCGTCCCGGCACATGTCGATGAAGGCGATGACGGCGTGGTTGTCCAGCGCTTCGGTGGTCCAGCCCTGTTCGGCGGCGGCGGCGGCCAGGCTGTCCCAGTTGGGCAGGTCGCTGGCCAGGGCGGCGTCGCCGGCGCGTTCGGCGTCTTCGTCCGAGGCATCGGCGTCCTCGTTCGCGTCGCTCTCGCCGGCGGGGAGGGCGGTTTCGGCGGTCTCGGCGGCAACGGGGGCGGGGCGGGCCGGGGGCGGGGTATAGATTGCCGTCAGGACGTGGGTATTGGCGTCCAGCAGTAGCTGAAGCGTGTTGTGTGCGTCCATGTCAGCCTCCTGCCCGGCGCTGCCGGCCGGTTCACTCATTTAGTAATTAAACGAAATATTAGGTCATATATTAACTCATGCCCATGACCACCGGCATCTTATGCAACGGCGCATCCGCCAAAAGCCTTAGTGCCGTCCCTGTTTTTCCCTTGATCTGGGCCGGAGATCGTGCATTAGTCCGTAGGCAGGAGCGACAAGCCCGGCCTGGCGGCGCAGCATAAGGCCTTCTGTCCGACGCGCCTGCGCGCGCCGGGCGCCTTGCCGGATATCGTCGGAGTCCATCCATGCCTCCACCCGTTTTTTCCGCCGCGGCGCGCGCCTTCCTGGCGCGCGCCGGCGGCTGGGCGGCGCTGCTGGTCCTGGCCGCCGGCGCCGCGCTGGCCCCGCGCGGCGCGGCGGCCATGGAGACCTACCGCTACAAGGATCCCCATGGGGTCTGGCGCAGCATGAAGGTGCCCAAGGGCTATGTCCGGCATGGCGCGCGGCCCTTGCCCCGGGTGGCCGTGCGCAGCGCGCCGCTGTGCCTGATGTGCGAGCCGGAGCCCGGTCAGGGCGCGCGCCGGCCGGGCCTGATCGTCTGGGCGCCGAGGCTGGCTCTGCCTTGGGACGGACCGCCGCCGGCCCTGCACGACGGGCTGATCGCGCAGGCGGCGCTGGATTCGGGCGTGGACCGGGCGCTGCTGAGCGCGGTGATCGCGGTGGAGTCGGGATTCCGCAGCGATGCCCGCTCGCCCAAGGGCGCGCTGGGCCTGATGCAGCTGATGCCGGCGACCGCCGCCACGCTGCTGACGGTGGACAACATGGAACGGGCGCTGGTGGATCCGGCGACCAATGTGCGGCTGGGTTCGCGACACCTGCGGCGCCTGCTGGACCAGTACCCGGGCAGGTTGGATCTGGCGCTGGCGGCCTACAACGCGGGCGAGGGCGCGGTCAGCAAGTACGACGGCGTGCCGCCGTATGCCGAAACGCAGCAGTATGTGAGAGCGGTGACGGCGCTGTACCAGCGCTACAAGGCGCCGTGAGCCGTGCCGGAATGCGCCGCCGTCCGACGCGCGGCGCGCCGGGCGGGGGATGTGTCTGAAAGGGGGCGGCGTGGCGCCGCCCCGCGCGCTCACAGGGTCGTGAAGACCTTTTCGGCGATGTCCAGCGTGGACGCGATGACGGCGTCGTCGTGCGTGGCCGAGACGAAGCCGGCTTCGAACGCGGACGGCGCGAAATGCACGCCGTGGTCCAGCATGGCGTGAAAGAAGCGATTGAACCGCGCGGTGTCGCAGGCCGAGACCTCGGCGAAGGACGCGGGGATGCGTTCGCTGAAGTAGATGCCGAACATGCCGCCCACCGAATCGGCCGAGAAGGCCAGGCCGGCGGCGCGGGCGCGCTCCTGCAGGCCCTGGGCCAGCTTGGCGGTCTGGGCCGACAGCTTTTCGTAGAATCCGGGCGCGGCGATCAGGCGTAGCGTGGCCAGGCCCGCGGCCACGGCCACCGGGTTGCCCGACAGCGTGCCGGCCTGGTAGACGCCGCCCAGCGGAGCGATGTGCTTCATGATGTCGGCGCTGCCGCCGAAGGCGCCCACCGGCATGCCGCCGCCGATCACCTTGGCCAGCGTGGTCAGGTCGGGCTTGACGCCGGTCAGGCCCTGCACGCCTTGCGGGCCGACGCGGAAACCGGTCATCACTTCGTCGAAGATCAGCAGCGCGCCATGCGCCGTGCAGACCTCGCGCAGGCCTTCCAGGAAGCCCGCGGCGGGCTTGATCAGGTTCATGTTGCCGGCGACCGGCTCGACGATGATGCAGGCGATGTCCGCGCCGTGCTGGGCGAAGGCCTCGCGCACGGCGTCCAGATTGTTGTATTCCAGGGTCAGCGTGTGCGCGACGAATTCGGGCGGCACGCCGGCCGAGCTGGGATTGCCGAAGGTCAGGAGGCCCGAGCCGGCCTTGACCAGCAGGCTGTCGGAATGGCCGTGGTAGCAGCCTTCGAACTTGACGATCTTGGCGCGTCCGGTGGCGCCGCGCGCCAGGCGGATGGCCGTCATGGTGGCCTCGGTGCCGGAGCTGACCAGGCGCACCTGTTCCAGCGACGGCAGGCGGGCGATCAGCGTTTCGGCCAGCTCGATCTCGGCCTCGGTGGGGGCGCCGAACGACAGGCCGTGGACGGCGGCGTCCTGCACCGCGCGCACGACCTCGGGATGCGAATGGCCCAGGATGGCCGGGCCCCAGGAGCCCACGTAGTCGATGTACTGCTTGTCCTCGGCGTCCCAGACGTAGGGGCCTTGCGCGCGCTTGATGAAGCGCGGCGTGCCGCCCACGGAGCGGAAGGCGCGCACGGGCGAGTTGACGCCGCCGGGAATGCTGCGGCAGGCGCGTTCGAAGAGCTGGGCGTTGCTGGACATGGCGGTCAGGACTTGGATTGGGGGTTGATGGAATAGGGCGCGGCGCAGGCGGCCGCGGCGGCGCGCACGCTGGGCGCGGCGAACAATGCGGTGATGACGGCGATCGAGTCGGCGCCGGCCTGGGCCACCAGGCGCGCGTTGTCGGGCGTGATGCCGCCGATGGCGACCACGGCGGGCCGGGGCCCGTCGCGTTCCTCAACGAGTTTCCTGGCCTCAGTCAGTACCGACAGCGGCGCGCGCACGGTGTCGGGCTTGACGGTGGACGCGAACATGGCGCCGAAGGCGATGTAGTCGGCGCCGGCGTCGAGCAGCTCGCGGGCGCGGTTGAGGTCGTCGTAGCTGGAGCCGCCCAGGATCAGATCGGGGCCGGCCTCGGCGCGGATGCGCGCCAGGCTGTCGTCGTCGCGGCCCACGTGGGCGCCATCGGCGCCGACTTCCAGCGCCAGCTTCCAGTCGTCGTTGATCAGGAACACCACGCCCAGCTCGCGGCACAGCGGCGCCAGCGCGCGCGCCTGGGCGGCGCGCTCGGCGTCGGGCACGTTCTTGCGGCGCAGCTGCAGCGCGCGCATGCCGCCTTCGGCGGCGGCGCGCACGGCCTGCAGCAGGCGTTCGGTGTCATCCCATTCGGGCGTCACGCCGTACAGGCCGGCGGGAAAACGCAGGGCTTTCATTGCGGTTGGATCCGGTAGGGAATGCGCCGGCCCATGCCAGGCAGGAAGCTGGAGGCGACGGCGGCGTCGGCGTGGGCCAGGCCCTGCCGCACGGCCTCGGGCATTTCCAGGCCGCGCGCCAGCATGGCGGTGATGGCCGTGGCGGCCAGGCCACCGGCGTCGCCATTGCGGTCGGGTGGCGCCTGCCAGGGATAGGTGCTGGTCTGGCCGCCGGGGCCGAGCAGCACGTTGGCGTAGTGGCCGGGCCGCTGCGGGCTGCCCAGCACCAGCACCCACTGGGCGCCGGCCGCCACCAGGGCGTGCATGGGAGTAGGTGCGTCCCCGATATCGATGTCGCCGTCGGCGTGCCACTGCGCCAGGCGCAGGTGCTCGATGACCAGCAGGTCGGTCTGCGGCAGCACCAGCTCCAGCGTGGCCGCCAGCAGATCGTCGGCGTCGTCCTCGTCGGCGGCGTCGGTCGGCGGCAGCTGGGCGCGCTGGCCCAGGTGCAGCACCAGCGGGACCTGGCTGTAGTCGGCCGCGATCTGCGCCGCCACGCTTGCCGTTTCGGCGGTGTATAGTCCGCCCACCTTGATGGCCTGCACGGACATATCTTCGAGCAGGCAGCGCGCCTGGTCGTCCAGCAGGTCTGGCGAAACGGGGTGGATTTCCTCGATGCCGGCGGTGTCCTGCACGGTCAGGGCCGTGACCGCGGCCAGGCCGTGGCAGCCCAGACGGGCGCAGGTGACGGCGTCTGCCGGCAAACCGTCGGCGCCCGAGGGATCGAGCGGACCGAGGACCAAAACGAGAGGGGGGGTAACGGGAGCCACGTGGACAGCGCTAGATCAAGGGCGCCCCGACCCGTTTGCGGAGAATCAGGGGAACCCCTATTGGGTTTCGGTAAGATTGTCCCCATTCTAATGGATGCACCCCGTCTTTGCCCTGCCCCCGCTGCGCGGGCAGTAACCGGGATTTGATGTAAGAGAGAGCTATGCGTACTTGGATGTGTCTGATTTGCGGCTGGGTCTACGATGAAGAAGCCGGCCTTCCCGACGAAGGGATCGCTCCCGGCACCCGCTGGGAAGACGTGCCGCCGAACTGGGTCTGTCCCGAATGCGGCGCGCGCAAAGAGGATTTCGAACTGATGGAAATCTGAATCCGCTCAAGCCGACATATTCCGCCAGGGCTAGCGGGACGGGGCGCGGCCCCGTCCTGGTCACTGCAAGAATGGTCTGCCGCCAAGCATGGGAGGGCCGCGCCAGCGGTCCGGTCCCGGGGTTTAATCAGACTATTAGGTTAGGGGTTGCCATGACGGAACAACACCACGAAGACACGACGACGCAGGCGGCCAATTTCGCCAACCAGTTCCTGATCGCCATGCCCGGCATGGTCGAGGGCAGCCTGGCGGGCTCCGTCATCTACATTTGCGAGCACACCGAGCGCGGCGCGCTGGGCCTGGTCATCAACCGGCCCACCGACCTGACGCTGGGCACGCTGTTCGAACGCATCGACCTGGAGCTGGAAATCGGCCCGGTCAAGGAAACGCTGGTCTTCTTCGGCGGTCCGGTGCAGACCGACCGAGGCTTCGTGTTGCACGCGCCGGCCGGCGACTACAGCTCCAGCATCAAGCTGGGCGACATGGCGCTGACCACCTCGCGCGATGTGCTGCAGGCCGTGGCCGACGGCAAGGGGCCGGCGCGCATGCTGGTCACGCTGGGCTACGCCGGCTGGGGAGCGGGCCAGCTTGAAAGCGAGATGGGCCAGAACGCCTGGCTGAGCGTGGGCGCCGACGATCACATCATCTTCGACGTGCCGCCCGAGGAACGCTATCCCGCCGCGCTCAAGCTGCTGGGCATCGATCCGGTGATGCTGGCGGGCGACGCGGGTCATGCCTGAAGAAACCCTGCTGGCCTTCGACTTCGGCGAGAAGAAGATCGGCGTGGCCATCGGCAACACGCTGACGCGCCACGCCCGGCCGCTGGAGATCATCCACGGCGAAGTGCGCGACGCGCGCTTCGCGCGCATCGAGGCATTGCTGCGCGAATGGCAGCCGCAGCGCCTGGTCGTGGGCCTGGCGCTGACCGCCGACGGCGGCGAGCAGCCCGCCACCGCGCGCTGCCGCCGCTTCGCCAACCAATTGAACGGTCGCTTCGGCATGGCGGTGGAACTGGTCGACGAGCGCGGCTCCAGCATGGAGGCGCAGCGCCTGCTGGGCACGCACGCCGCCGACGACGCCATGGCCGCGGCCGTGATCCTGCAGCGCTATCTGGACGCCTTGCCCGCCTGACGCCGGCGCGACGCCCATGCTCAATCCGCAACTCGACCGCCGCGGCGAACTGATACACCTGCTCAGCACGGAAGGCCTGCCGCGCCGCCATGCGGAGCGGTTGCTGGAGACGGCGGCCGCCGCGGCCGAACCGTCGTGGCCAACGCAGGGCTATGGCCCGCTGCCGCCGGTGTTCCTGCTCCTGCCCGACACGCGTCGCGCCACGCGCGCGGCCTACTGGCGCGCCGCCGAACAACTGCTGCTGCCGGTCACGGCGCTGGATCCGGCCGAGCCGCTGGCCGAGGCCGTGGCCGGCCTGCCGCCCGGCATCCTGGTGCTTGGCCATCCCGCCAGCGGCGCCGCGCTGTGGGCGGCGACGCACTGGGCCGCCGCGCATGCGCGGGGCGGCGGCGTGGCAGGCGGTCTTTTCGGAAACAGTCTCTTTGGCGGCGGCTTCGATCACGCCGCCGCGCCGGGCCTGCGCGTCCTTAATGCGGGCGACGGCGTCCATGCCGATCCGCTGGCCGCGCTGGCGCTCTTGCGCGCCATCCTGTGCGCCAAGCCAGACCTGACGCGGCTGGCCGTCACGCTGGTGGGCGACGTGCGCCATTCGGGCCTGGCCCGCTCCCTGATTCACGCGCTCACCACATTGGGCGTGCCCGAGCTGCGCGTGGCCGCGCCGCCGTCGCTGCTGCCCGAGGGCCTGCCGCAGCTCGGCGTGTTCCCGTTCAGTGCGCTGGACGAGGGGCTGCGCGATGCCGATGTCATCATCCTGCTGCCGCTGAGCGCCGAGGCCGTCGCCGCCGGGCGACTGCCGTCGCCGCGCGATTACGCCGCCGGCTATCGGCTCAGCCCCCGGGCGCTGGCCCTGGCGCGGCCCGATGCGTTGCTGCTGTCCGCCGCCGGGCTGCACGCCGGCATCGAAGCCGAGGTGGCGTTCGACGCCGTGTTGGCGCGCGCCGGCCACGAGCGGGACGCGCTGGAGCACGCGCTCCGGCTGGCGGCGCTGCGCCTCTTGTCGGACTCGCTGGGACGCACGCTGGCCCCAGGGGGGCGCGCATGAGGCTGCACATCGCCAACGGCAGGCTGATCGATCCCGCCGCCGGCGTGGACCGGCGGGCGGATCTGTACATCGCCGACGGCCATGTGGCCGCCGTGGACGTCGCGCCAGCGGGATTCCAGGCGGATCGGCGCATCGAGGCCGACGGCCTGGCGTTACTGCCGGGCCTGGTGGATCTATGCGCGCGCCTGGCCGGTCCCGATGGCTCGCCATCGCCCGATGCGCTGCGCGCCGCGCTGACGGGCGGCGTGACCCGGTTGGTGCAGCCGCCCGATGGCGGCGTCATGCTGGACGATCCCGCGCGGGTGCATGCCTTCCTGAATGAATCGCCGGCCGGACCGTGCCGCATCCATGCCGTGGGCGCGCTGACGCCGGGCCTGCGCGGCGAGGCCCTGGCCGAACTACGCCTGCTGGCCCAGGCGGGCTGCCTGGCGTTCGGGCAGGGCGAGGCTGGCCTGAGCGATACCCGCCTGCTGTGGAACGCCATGCGCTACGCCGCTGGCGCCGGCCTGGCCTTGTGGCTGCGGCCGCAGGATCCCTGGCTGGCGCGCGGCGCCCCGCCGGCCGGCGGCGCCTATGCCGCGCGGCTGGGCCTGGAAGGCCTGCCGGACCTGGCTGAAACGCTGGCCCTGCAAACATTGTTCGAATTGCAGCGCGACACCGGCGTGCGCCTGCACCTGTCGCGCCTGTCCAGCGCCGCCGGCCTGGCGCGGGTGCGCGCGGCCAAGCGCGAGGGCCTGCCCGTCAGCTGCGACGTGTCGGCCAATCATCTGCACCTGACCGACGTGGACATCGGTTTCTTCGATGCCCGCTACCGCCTGCAGCCGCCGCTGCGCGGCCAGCGCGACCGCGACGCGATCCGCGCCGCGCTGGCCGACGGCACCATCGACGCGCTGTGCTCGGACCATACGGCGGTGACGGCGGCCGGCAAGGCCGCGCCTTTCGCGCAGGCCCAGCCCGGCGCGCCCGGGCTGGCCACCTTGCTGCCGCTGACGCTGAAATGGGCGCGCGACCAGCGCGTGCCGCTGGCCGAAGCGCTGGCGCGGGTGACCAGCGGCCCGGCGGCCGTGTTGCGCGCCGTGGCGCCGCAAGCGCCGTGCGGCGCGGCCCCGGCTGGCATGCTGGCCCCTAGCGCGCCCGCCGACCTTTGTCTGGTCGACCTGGACGCGGAACAGGCGCCGGATTCCACAACGCTGCCTTGCGGCAGCGCCCTCAGCCCGTTCGCGGGTATGATGCTGCCCGGCCGTGTACGCGCCACCGTGGTGGGTGGCAGCCTGGCCTGGGAGACTCCTGCTTGAAGCTGCTGCGCTTTGTCCTTCGGCTCATCCTCGTCTTGCCGTGGATCGTGTTCGGCCTGCTTTGCGTGGGCCTGGTGTATCCGTGGCTCAGACCCAAATCGCGCGCCTGGCTCAACCGCAGCTGGTCGCGCTTCCTCATGGCCGCCTGTGGCGTGCGGGTCGTCTTCCGGGGCCAACCGCGCATGACCGGTCCCGTGCTGCTGGTGGCCAATCACGTGTCCTGGATCGATATCTTCGTGCTGAACTCGGCGCGCGCCACGTCCTTCGTGGCCAAGAGCGAGATCCGCAGCTGGCCCGTCATCGGCTGGCTGGTGGCCGGCGCCGGCACGCTGTTCATCGAGCGCGGCCAGCGCCACGCGGTGCACGCGATGGGCGAGTCCATGCAGGCGCGTTTCCGCCAGGGCGATGCGGTGGGCCTGTTTCCCGAGGGCACGACCAGCGAGGGCAGCGAGCTGCGTCCGTTTCATGCCAGCCTGTTCGAACCGGCCCGCGCGGCCGCCGTCGAGATCCAGCCCGTGGCCTTGCGCTTCCTGCAGCATGGCCAGCGCAGCGGCTTCGCCGCCTTCATCGGCGACGAAAGCCTGGTCGCCAATCTGTGGCGCGTCATGGGCACCACCGGCCTGTCCGTCGAAGTCGTGTTCCTGCCGCCGCTGGCGACCCGCAACGCGGACGGCAGCCTGCCGACGCGGCTGGAGCTGTCGCACCAGGCGCGCGACGCGATTCAGCAGGCGCTGTAGCGCGAAGGCCGGCGCGGCGCTGCCGGCCTTTCCAATCCCCCTGCCGCACTTTCCACGTGCCAGGCAACCTCGCAAGAAACCGGTGCCACCCGACCGGGATGCCACGGATCCGGCTCCGCCGGTACGTAGGCATGCCCCTGGGGGAAGCGCATAGCGCTTCGGGGGGCTTCACGCACTAAAGTTGCAGCAGCTTTCCGCCAGTTCGGCCACGTTCTGGCAGAACGCCGCGTCCGCGTCGCGTCGGTACATGGCGCAGTAGACGGATTGTGGCGGGGCGACACTGGTGCGCGCGATCACCAACTGACGGGTGTTGACCATGTCGGCGAAGTAGTCGCGCGGCAGGCAGCTCACGCCGAAGCCCGCCGCCGTCAGCCCGGCCATCGCGATCAGGCTGTTGATGGTGAATAGGTTGTGGGCAGGCGTGTGCGGCTTGAGCCAGCCGTCGTAGATCATGTTCAGTCCCGATTCCTGGCTCTGCCTCAGCAGCGGCAGTGCGGCGATATCGGCCGGGGTGTAGACGCGGCTCGCGTCGATCATGTCGGGGCTGCCCATCCAGGCGAATTCCAACCGCTGCAGCGGCGCCACCTCCAGGCCGGGTTCGGCGAACTCTCCATGCAGGAAAGCCATGTCTAGCTGTCCGGCCTGCAGGCGCTTGAGCAGGTCGGCGCCCAGATCGATGTGCGGTTCCAGCGTGATGCGCGGATAGTGCGAGCGCAGCAGCCGGATCAGCGCCGGCAGCCAGGTCATGGCGGTGATTTCGGTGATGCCGAAACGGAACGTGCCGGTCAACGTGTGTTGACCCTTCAGCCGCACCAGCAGTCGGTCGCGGTGGCCCAGCATTTCCTCGGCCAGCGCATAGATTTCATGGCCGCGCGCGGTCAGTTCGGCGCGATAGCCGGATCGATCGAACAGCGCGATATCAAAGTCCGCCTCCAGTTCCTGGATGCGCTTGGTAATGGCTGATTGGGTGGTGTGCAGCTTTTGCGCCGAGGCTGCGAACGTTCCCAATCTGACGGTCCAGTACAGGGCTTCGATCTGCTTGAAAGTCAGCATGGGTGGGTTCTTTGGAAAATGAGATTATTCCCAAACTTCTATTTGGTAATAACCCCTATATTCCTGAAAGTGATGAACTTCATGGAAATTTAATCCCTTTTTCCCGCAGCGGAAAGCCAGCACCATGTGGCCTGACTTCAGCACGGCCGGGGTCGCGCGGCGCGGAATGATTCCCGTCGGCGCCGGGTCAAGAACCAGGAATCACGCAGATCGTCATGAGCACATCCCTATCCGGCGCGCGCATCCTGCCGGCCCCCGTTGTCGCGCCGGCGGCCTTGCGCCAGGCCCTGGGCGCCATCGCCACGCCTCATCTGAGCGACAACCTGGCGCGGCGCGAAGGCATCTCGGGCCTGCGACGCTACAACCGCGACGGCAAGCTGGTGGGCACCGCGCTCACCGTCAAGACGCGTCCGGGCGACAACCTGATGATCTACAAGGCCATGATGATGGTCGAGCCTGGTCACGTGCTGGTGGTGGATGCGGGCGGTGATCTGTCCAACGCGGTATTGGGCGAGATCATGAAGCGTTACCTGCAACAGCACGGCTGCGCGGGTGTGATCGTGGATGGCGCCATTCGCGACGTACTGGCCTTCGAACTCGACGATTTTCCCTGCTATGCGCGCGGCCATATTCACCGTGGCCCCTACAAGGACGGCCCCGGCGAGGTCAATGTGCCGGTCAGCATCGGCGGGCAGGTGGTGAACCCCGGCGACATCGTGGTCGGTGACGAGGATGGGTTGGTCAGCTTCGCGCCGGAACAGGCCGAGGCCCTGATCATGGCGGCGCAGAGCCTGGCCGTGAAGGAAGAACGCATCATGGCCGAGATCGCCGGCGGCCAGCGCGCGCAGAGCTGGATGCAGGCCGCGTTTGCCGCGAAGGGGCTGGCATGAGCGCAAGCCAAGCATTCCTGGCGGATCGCGCCCGCGCCATCAAGCCTTCGCCCAGCATGGCGGCCAAGGCTCGCGTTGACCAACTGCGCGCGCAGGGCCGCGACATCGTCGACTTCACCGTGGGCGAGCCAGACCTGCCCACGCCCGCGCACATCGTGCGGGCAGGCATGGAGGCGCTGCGCGGCGGCGACATCCGCTATACGGCTTCGGTGGGGTCGCGGCCCTTGCTGGAGGCCATCCGCCTCAAGTTCCAGCGCGAGAATGGGTTGGACTTCGGGCTCGACGAGCTGATCGTCGGCGCCGGCGCCAAGCAGTTGATCCATACCGCGCTGTCGGCCACCGTGCAGGCGGGCGACGAGGTCATTATCCCCGCGCCTTATTGGGTTTCCTATCCCGACATGGTGCTGGTCAATGACGGTACGCCGGTGACGGTGCCATGCCCGGAGGTCGATGGTTTCAAGCTCACGCCACAGGCCCTGGAGCGCGCCATCACGCCGCGCAGCAAGTGGCTGCTGCTGAACACGCCCGGCAATCCGGCCGGCGCCATGTACGACGCCGACGAGCTGCGCGCGCTGGCGCGGGTGCTGGATCGCCATCCGCATGTGTGGCTGATGACTGATGAAATCTATGAGCACCTGGCCTATGGCGGCGCGCGCCACGTGTCGCCGGTCGCCGCCGCGCCGTCGCTGGCGGACCGAGCGCTGGTGATCAACGGTGTGTCCAAGTCTTATGCCATGACCGGCTGGAGGCTGGGCTACGCGGCCGGCCCCAAGATGCTGATCCAAGCCATGGCAGCGCTGATTTCGCAAAGCACCAGCTGCGTCAGCGCCGTGAGCCAGGCCGCGGCCCGCGTGGCGCTCACCGCCGACCAGGGCTGCGTGACCGAGATGGCGCGGCTTTACGGCGAACGCCGCGATCGCATCGTGGCCCTGCTCAATGCCGTGCCGGGGCTGCGCTGCCAGGCGCCGCAAGGCGCGTTCTATGTCTATCCTGCGGTCGAAGGTCTGCTGGGAAGGCGCGCGCCGGATGGGCGCGTGCTGGGCAGCGACCTGGACGTGGTCATGTATCTGCTCGACGTAGCGGGCGTGGCCGCGTTGGATGGCTCGGCCTATGGCCTGTCGCCCTACCTGCGGTTGAGCTTCGCCACGTCCATGGCGCAGATCGAAGAAGGCTGCCGTCGCATACATGAGGCTTGCGCACGGCTGTCCTGAGTCCCGCGCCATTCGTCTGTCCAGCGCCGCAATTATCCGCAACACCAGAACAGGCCTTGTGCCGCCTGCATCATCATCAAGGGGAACCCGCATGAAAAAAATGATCTCTTCCTGCCTGGCCGCCGTTGGCCTGGCCATTGTCACGCTGTCCGCCGCCCAGGCGGACACCCTGCAGGACATCAAGGCGCGCGGCAAGTTCATCTGCGGCACCATGGGCACGGCTGAACCATTCAGCTTCCAGGATCCGAAGACGCGCGCCGTGGTGGGCTACGAAGTGGATATCTGCAAGGCCGTGGCGGACAGCCTGGGCGTGCCGCTGGAACTCAAGCTCATCGCGGTCGAGGCGCGCATTCCGGAACTGATCGCCGGCCGCGTCGACGTGGTGGCGGCCAACCTGGGCTGGAGCCCTGAGCGTGCGCAGCAGATCGACTATTCGCATCAGCATTTCGTGAGTCTGCAGAAAGTGCTGGCGCGCGAGAAGGATCAGGAACTGAAGTCGCCCGCCGAACTGGCTGGCAAGCGCGTCAGCGCGGTGCGCGGCTCGTCCTCGGAGCAGGGCGCGCGCAAGTACATTCCCAATGTCGAACCGGTGACGTTCAAGGATCCCAGCGGCGCCTTCCTGGCCCTGCAGCAAGGCAAGGTCAGCGGCTTCGTCGGCTCCGAGCTGATGCTGGCGAAGCTGCGCCAGCAGGCCGCCAGCAGCGCGGTGCCGGTCAAGATCCTGGAGCCTGCCCTGTTCGTCGAGCCGTGGGGCGTGGGCGTGCGCAAGGGCGACGCGGCCATGCTGGGGCAGGTGAATCAGGTGCTGGACAAACTGGAGGCCTCCGGCGAAGCCACGCGGATCTTCGACAAATGGTTCGGCGTCGGCACGCCGTTCAACCTGAAGCGGGACTTCCGCATCGAGTCCATCAAGGGTTGAGCTGGCGCATCGCCATGCACTACGTCTTTGATTTCGGCGCCATCTTCCAGGGCGAGTATCCGGACTGGCTGCTCAGGGGGTTCCTGACCACCCTGGCGCTGGCCGCGCTCGCCTGGAGCCTGGCTTTTCTGGTCGGCAGCCTGCTGGCCGTGCTCCGGTTGACGGGCTGGCCGATGGCCAATGCGCTGATCGCGGCCCACATCGCGTTCCATCGCAATGTGCCGATGCTGGTGCACATCCTGTTCTGGTACTTCGGGGTGCCCGCCCTGTTGCCGCAGGCCGTGGCCGATTGGCTCAACAGTCACGGCAGCGAATTCATCCTGTCCTGCGTGGCGATCGGCCTGGTGATGTCGGCCTATGTCTGTGAAGACCTGCGCAGCGCGGTACGCGCGATCCCGCCGGGCCAGGTCGAGGCCGCGCGCGCGCTGGGGCTGGGCTACCTTCAGACCATGCGCAAGGTGGTCCTGCCGCAGGCGTTCCGCATCGCACTGCCCCCGCTGCTGAACCAGACCCTGCTGCTGGTGAAGAACACCAGCTTGGCCATGGCCATCGGCGTGACCGAGCTGACGGCGGCAGGGCGGGAGATCGAGAACGGCACCTTCCGCACCTTCGAGGCCTACGCGGTGGTGACGGCGATCTACCTGGCGCTGTCGTTCCTCATCATGGGCGGGGGCGCGGCGTTGCAGCGTCGCTATCGTCCGCTGGGGGCGCGCTGACCATGTGGGACATCCTGAAAGACAACTGGCTGCTGCTGTTGATCGGGCAATATCCGCACGGGCCGCTGGGCGGGCTGGCCGCGACGCTGGGCCTGGCGGCCATCAGCCTGGTCCTGGCGCTGCCTTGCGGCGTGCTGCTGGCGCTGGGGCGCATCAGTCCGTGGCGCTGCTTGCGCTGGCCGGCGACCGCCGTGGTGCAGCTGGTGCGCGGCCTGCCGCTATTGATGTTCATTTTCTGGGCGTATTTCTTCGTGCCGATCGTCATCGGCCGACCGGTGGCCGGCACCACCACCATGGTGGTGGCGCTGGTCTGCTATGAAAGCGCCTATCTGGCCGAGATCATCCGCGCCGGCATCCAGGCGCTGCCGTCGGGGCAGCAGGAGGCGGGCCGCGCGCTGGGGTTGTCATACCTGCAGACCATGCGCCGCGTGATCCTGCCGCAGGCGCTCTACAACATGTTGCCGAGCATGTTGAGCCAGTTCGTCTCCACGGTGAAGGAGACGTCACTGGCCTACGTGATCAGCGTGCAGGAGCTGACCTATGCCGCGAACCAGGTCAACAGCGTGCTGCTGACCAAGCCCTTCGAGGTATTCGCGCTGCTGGCGCTGACCTATTTCATCCTGAATTTCGGCCTGAGTTCATTGGTCCGGCTGGTCGAGCTGCGCATCGGCCGGCGCCGCGCGGGGCTCGTGCCAGTCTCTAGAACGGTGTCCGCATGATCCGGTTTTTCCAGGTGCAGAAGTGGTATGGCGCTTATCAGGCGCTGGCCGATGTGAGCGCGCAGGTGCGTCGCGGCGAAGTGGTTGTGGTTTGCGGCCCATCGGGTTCGGGCAAGTCCACGCTGATCCGCACGGTCAACCGGCTCGAACCGATCCAGCAGGGACGGATCGAAGTGGACGGCAAGGATATCCACGGCGCCGACCAGCGGCTGGATGCGTTGCGCAGCCATATCGGCTTTGTATTCCAGCAGTTCAACCTGTTCCCGCACCTGTCTGTCATGGACAACCTGACGCTGGCGCCGCTGATGCTCAAACGCGCCCGCCGTGGCGAAGCGCGCGAGCGCGGCATGGCGCTGCTGGAACGCGTCGGCCTGGCGCACAAGGCCGACGCCTATCCCGCGCAGTTGTCCGGCGGCCAGCAGCAGCGCGTGGCGATCGCCCGGGCGCTGGCCATGAATCCGCCGGTGATGCTGTTCGATGAACCGACCAGCGCGTTGGATCCCGAGATGGTGGGAGAGGTGTTGCAGGTGATGAAAGGGCTGGCCCGCGACGGCATGACCATGGTGTGCGTGACGCACGAAATGGGTTTCGCGCGCGAGGTGGCTGACACGGTCTGGTTCATGGACGAGGGACGTATCGTCGAGACGGCCGAGCCGGAGCGCTTCTTCACCGCGCCGGAATCGGACCGGGCGCGTCGTTTCCTGGCCGAGATCCGGCGCTAGGGTGTCTTGCGGCACAAGCCGGCGTCGAGAGGCGCCGGCCCGGGTTCAGTCCGAATTCGGATCCTGGAAGCGCGAGCACTTCACCTGCACCAGCTTGCGGTCCTGCAGGCGCAGCGCGGTCAGCGCGCCGCCCCAGACGCAGCCGGTGTCCAGGCAGATCACGTCGGGGCGCAGCAGCAGGCCCAGCGTGGACCAATGGCCGAATACGGTGGTGACGTCGCGCGTGGCGCGATTGGGCACGTCGAACCAGGGCATCAGGTTGGGCGGCCAGGCGCCGGGCGCGACCTTGGTGGCGAATTCCATGTGGCCGTTGGGCGTGCACAGGCGGATGCGGGTCAGCGCGTTGATGATGACGCGCATGCGCTTGCCGCCCGTGTGGTCTTCCTTCCAGGTGGCCGGTTCGTTGCCGTACATCTTCTGCAGCGCCTTCTGCCAGTTCGGCCCGCGCAGCGCGTCCTGAACCTCGCCGGCCAGCGCCAGGGTCTTGGCCACGTCCCATTTCGCCAGCGTGCCGGCGTGGACCATCAGGTGGTTCTGCTCGAAATGCGCGAGCGGGCGAAAGCGTAGCCAGTCGATCAAGGCGGCGGCGTCGGGCGCGCGGAGGATGTCCTCCAGCGTGTCGGACTTGGACGGCTTGCGCACGCCGGCGGCCGCGGCCAGCAGGTGCAGGTCGTGGTTGCCGAGCACGGCGGTGACGCGGTCGCCCAGGTCGATGATGCGGCGCAGGGTGGCCAGCGAATCCGGGCCGCGATTGACCAGGTCACCGGCGAACCAGAGGCGCGAGTGCGGATCGCCCGCCAGCTCGGGATGGGACAGCAAGCGATCCAGCGGCGAGCAGCAACCCTGCACGTCGCCGATCATCCAGATACTGCCGTTCATGCGGGACTCTTGCTCCAGGGCCAGCGTTGTTGGAAGAACCGCGCCAAGGCGTGGCGGTATTCCATGTAGGACATGGCGCCGAAGGCGAGGATCATGGCCCCGATGTTCGGGCCCAAGGCGGTCAGCCAGGGCGGCCACTTGCCCAACATGCCCACGTTCAACGCCAGCTGGTTCAGCATGAAGAAGCCCACACCCAGCAGGATGCCGATGAAGACTTTCGCGCCCACGCCGCCCCGGCGCGTCTGCATCAGGCCGATGGGGGCGGCGATGGTGATCATGACCAGCAGCGTGAACGGATACGCCAGTTTGCGCCACAGGGCCACGACCTGTCGACCATATTGAAGCTGGTTGTTGCGCAAATAATCCACATAGTCGAGCAGCGTCACGATGGACATGCGCTCGGGCGTCAGCACGCGGGCGATCAGGCGCTCGGCGCTCAGCGTGGTGTCGATGGTGCGCTCGGGCACCTTGACCACGGCGGCCGGCGGATTCTTGGGGGGGCGGGCGTTGGCCAGCGCGTCGGCGGCCTCGTCGTCCAGGCGGGTCTCGGACACGTCCTTGAGCACCAGGTCGCCATGGGAGAACACGCCGACGGGCGCCGTCGACAGCACCGACAGCGTCAGGTTCTTCTTGAACTCGTACAGCGTGATGTTGGCCACCTGGCCATCGCCCTTCAGGTCGCCGATGTTGATGATGCGGGTGCCGCCGTTGGCGGTGGGTTCCTTGAACCAGTAGCCGCTGTTCAGGCGGTCGCCGCCCGCCTTGCCGCGCAGGGCCAGGTTGGCTTCGCCGGATTTCATCTCGGCCCAGGGCGTGACGTATTCGGACAGCAGCGCCGCGCCGATCATCAGCGGAATGGTGACGATCCACAGCATGCGCAGCAGGCGCATGCCGCTGACGCCGGACACACGCAGGATCACCAGTTCGTTGCGCTGCGCCAGTCCGGCCAGCGCCAGGATGGCGCCGATCAGCAGGCCGATGGGCAGCAGGTCGTACAGGCGGGTGGGAAGGGCCAGCGCCTGCATGTAGAGCAGCGCCATCATCGTGAACTTCTCGCCCACGTTGTCCAGGTCGTCCACCATCGCGAAGAACGTGAAAAGGCCCAGCAGGGCCAAAAGGACCACAGCGCAGGAGCGATAGATTTCGCGGGCCAGGTAGCGACGGGCGGTACGCATGAAAAAGGACGGTCTGAGAAAAGCGCGTAAACGTGAAAGCTTAACAAATCCGGCCGCCCGGCATGGGGGGCGGCGCCGGAAATATTTTTTGCCGGGAGTTTCGGGGAGAGGGGCGGGCGGGTTCGCCTCGGCGGGGGCGGGTCCTGTTCAGGGAATATCGACCATCTGCATGCGGCGGGTCAGCACGCCGACGCGCGAGTTCAGATAGTTGGAGTTGCGGTTGCGGTCGTAGAAGCGCGGGTTGGGGAGCATGGCGGCCAGGCGGGCCGACTGGCTGGCGCCCAGGCCGGCGGCGGAGGTGTTGAAATAGTGCTTCGCGGCCGCTTCGGCGCCGAACACGCCCACGCCCCATTCGGCCACGTTCAGATACAACTCCAGGATCCGTTCCTTGCTCATGACGTGTTCAATCATGTAGGTCAGGACCAGTTCCTGACCCTTGCGCACATAGCTGCGCGAACTCGACAGGAACAGGTTCTTGGCCAACTGCTGGGTGATGGTGGAGCCGCCGCGCATTTTGCTGCGCCCGGCTTCTTCCTGCTTCTGGTTGTATTCCCAGGCCTTGCGGATGGCCTCCCATTCCACGCCGTCATGCTCGGTGAAATTCGAGTCCTCGGCCGCCACGACCGCCCGCTTCAGGGAGTTGCTGATCTTGTCGTAGGGCACCCATTCATGCTGCAGGCGGAAGTCGGCGTGGCCTTCGCTGAGCCGCGCGTACTCCTCGCGCATCACCGCGCTGGCGCCGGGGTTCTGGTACTTGTACCAGACCACCAGGCCGAACAGCCAGAACTGGTACAGCAGCACGGCGCAGACCAGCGCCATCATCACGCCGGTGATGATCCGGAACCAGGACCTGCGGCCCTTGCCGGCGCGGCCCGCCATGCCTTCAGCGTCCCGCCGCCAGATCGGCGCGCAGCGCCGCCAGCACGGGCTCGGGATCGGGCCGCAGGCCGTGCCAGATATGGAAGCTCTCGGCCGCCTGGCCCACCAGCATGCCCAGGCCGTCCGCCGTGCGCGCGGCGCCGTCGGCCCCGGCCTGCTTCATGAAGGCGGTGGGTGCGGCGCCGTACATCATGTCGTAGGCCAGCGCGCCGGGGGCATACAGGCCGCCGGGCAGGTCGGGGGCGGCATCGGCCAGCCCGCTGGCGGTGGCATTGATGACCGCGTCCCAGCCGCCGGGCGTTGCAGCCTCGGCGAGCGTGCCGGCCGTGACCTGGACTGGCAGGCCGGCCCCGCTGGCGCGCCAGGCCTCGGCCAGTTCGAGCGCGCGGGCGGCGGTGCGGTTGACGATATGGATGCGGGCGCAGCCGGCCTGCGCCAGCGGCTGCAGAACGCCGCGGGCTGCGCCGCCCGCGCCGACCAGCAGCACGCGGGCGCCGTCCAGGCGCAGGCCCAGGCGCAGCAGGTCCGACACCAGGCCCACGCCGTCGGTGTTGCAGCCGTGCCAGGCGCCGTTGCGCCAGGACAGCGTGTTGACGGCGCCGGCCAGCCTGGCGCGGTCGGACAGGTTGCCCGCCGCCAGCGCGCAGGCCTCCTGCTTGAAGGGCACCGTCACGTTCAGGCCCAGTCCGCCTTCGGCGACGAAGGCGGTCGTCGCCGCCACGAAACCGTCCAGCGGCGCCAGCAGCCGGTCATAGCGCAGCGCCCGGCCGGTCTGGCGGGCGAACATGGCATGGATCTGCGGGGAGCGGCTGTGGGCGATCGGGTTGCCGATCACGGCGTAGCGGGCCTCGGTCATGGGGCTTGGGTTTCCAGGGTGTCGTTGACGAAGTGCCAGCTGCGCGTGATGACCAGCACGTCGGTGTCGCGCGCGATCTCGGGCGGGAAGGGCGGGAACGGCGCGGCCAGCTGCACGATGCGCCGCGCGGCCTGGTTCAGCACCGCGTGCGGGGACGGCTCGTCGATCTCGACGTCGGCGATGCTGCCGTCGGCGCGGACCGACACGGTCAGGCGCAGCGAGCCGTAGATGCGTCCGCGCGCCTCGTCCGGGTAGTGCTGGGTGCCCACGGCCTCCACCCGGGTGCGCCAGGCGTCCAGGTAGGCGGCGTAGCGTGAGGCTTCGGCCGAGGGCGCCACGAACTGCTTGCGCGGTTCCGCGCTGTACTGCTGCACGCGGGCGGCCAGGGCGGCCACCTGGGAATTCTGGATCACGCTGGCCTGCTCCTCGGCGTCGCGGCCATGGTCGGCGCCGTCTGGCCAGGGATTGACGGCCTGGCGCTCGGCGCCGGCCTTGTCGCGGGCCTGCAGCTGGGTCATCAGGCGGGCCTGTTCGGCCTCGAGCTGGACCTGGCGCTTGCGCATGGCTTCCAGCACGATGGTCTCGGCCGAGGCGCCGGTCTGGGGCAGCGGGGTGGTGGCCAGGCCGCGGTCGGCGTTGCCGCCGCCGCTCATCTGATTCTGGGCCTGGGCGCGAGGCGTTTCGGGCGGGGTTTCGCTGCGGGCGTTCAGCAGCAGCACTTCCAGGCTGGGCGAGGCGGGCTTGCTCAGGGCGGGCGCGCCAAGGCGCCACGCCAGCGCGCCGGCGTGCACCAACAGCGAGATCGCCAGGCCGATGCGCAGGTAGTGCTGGGCGGGCGCGCCCAGCCACCGCAGGAAACGGCTCGGCGGGGAGGGGGAATCAGCAAGGCTTTGCACGCAGGCATTGTAAGCCCGGCGCAGCTTACCGCCGTGTGTCAGGGACGGACGCCGCCACGGGCGGCGGCGTCTGCCTGGGCGGGCCGATTACTGATTGGGGAACACCCACACGTGCCGGGCCGGCAGGGCCAGGCGGCAGGCGCCGGGCTCGCGGCCCTCGGCGCCGTAGGCGCGCAGCGCCAGGGCGGCCGGATCGGCCTGTGCGCCGCGGAACACGTACTCCCAGCGGTCGCCCAGGTACATGCTGGTCACCAGCGGCAGTTCCAGGTGATTGCCGTCGGGATCGTCCGCCAGGCGCACCTGTTCCACCCGGATCACGGCGGTGGCGTCCTGGCCGGCGGTCAGTCCGGGCGCGGCCTTGCCCCACAGCGCCCAGCCGGCGCCCTCGATGCGGGCCTGGCCGTCGCGCAGTTCGGCGACCTTGCCGCTCAGGCGGTTGTTGCTGCCCATGAACTCGGCGGTGAACAACGTGTTGGGCGAGCCGTACATTTCCTGGGGCGTGCCCTGCTGCTCGATCTTGCCGTTGTTCAACAGCAGGATGCGGTCGGAGATGGCCATGGCCTCGCTCTGGTCGTGCGTGACCATCAGCGCCGACAGGCCCAGGCGCACGATCAGCTCGCGCAGGAAGGCGCGGGCCTCTTCGCGCAGCTTGGCGTCCAGGTTGGACAGCGGTTCGTCCAGCAGGATCACGGGCGGGCTGTACACCAGCGCGCGGCCGATGGCCACGCGCTGCTGCTGGCCGCCGGACAGCTGGTGGGGATGGCGCTGGCCGAGCTTGCCCAGGCCGAGCTGGTCCAGCACGGCCTGCACGCGTTCGCGCACCTCGGCTTGCGGCGTCTTGCGCAGCTTGAGCGGGTAGGCGACGTTGTCGAACACGGTCTTGTGCGGCCACAGCGCATAGGACTGGAACACCAGGCCCAGGTTGCGCTCCTCGGCCGGGATCTCGCGGCGCGCGGCGCCGTCGTAGACCACGCGATCGCCGATGGTGATGCGGCCGCGCTTGGGGCCTTCCAGGCCGGCGACGGCGCGCAGCAGCGTGGTCTTGCCGCTGCCGGACGGGCCCAGCAGGGACACCACTTCGCCCTGGCGCAATTGCATCGACACGCCCTTGAGCACCGGGTTGTCGCCGTAGTCCAGGTGCAGGTCTTCAACAGAAAGCTCAATCATGAAGTTTGACTCCGAATCGCAGGGCGATGCCCAGGCCGATGACGACCAGAACGATATTGATGAAGGAAAGCGCGGCCACGATGTCGATGGCGCCGGAGGCCCACAAGGACACCAGCATGGAGCCGATGGTCTCGGTGCCGGGCGACAACAGGTAGACGCCGGTGGAGTATTCGCGCTCGAAGATCAGGAACATCAGCAGCCAGGAGCCGATCAGGCCGTACTTGGCCAGCGGCACGGTCACGTGGCGTGTGACCTGGCCGCGACGCGCGCCGGCGCTGCGGGCGGCCTCTTCCAGCTCGGGGCCCACTTGCAGCAGCGTCGACGAGATCAGCCGCAGGCCATAGGCCATCCAGACCACGGTGTAGGCCAGCCACACGCTGAAGATGGTGCTGCGCATGGAACGCAGCCACTCGATGAAGTTCTCGCGCAGCCATTCGGCGAAGGGCAGCCCCGACAGCCAGCCGCCGAGGTCGGCGTCCAGCGCGTTGTCCAGCCACATCGGCACGAACAGGAACACCCACAGGAAGGCCAGGCCGGCCAGCAGGCCGGGCACCGCGCGCGGCACCAGCACGCTGTAGTCCATGAAGCGCGTGACGTTGTCCGGCTTGCGGTGCATGGCCAGGCCCACGAAGGTGTAGCAGAACACGGCCAGCGCGCCGCCGAACACGCCGATGGCGACCGAGTTGACGATGGCGCGCATCAGGTTGGGCTGCGAGAACACCGTGCGGAATGCATCCAGCGACAGCACGTCCAGCAGCGACACGCCCATGCCCCAGTTCGATACGAAGGCGCGCAGCAGCACGCCCAGCAGCGGCACCACGATGGTGACCAGCAGCCAGAACGCGACGACCGCGCCGGCCACCCAGCGCCACTTGCCCAGCGGCAGCGGGCGCGCGCGCGAGGCCTTGCCCTTGACGGTGACGAAACGGTTGGCGGTGCGCATCAGGCGGCGCTGCAGCATGACCAGCGGAATGGTCATGCAGATCAGCACCACGGCCACGGCCGCCATCAGGTGGTAGGACGGGATCCCGAGCTTGTTGGTCAGCTTGTACAGGTAGGTCGCCAGCACCAGGTTGCCTTCGGGGTCGCCCAGCACCAGCACCAGGCCGAACACCTCCAGGCCCAGGAAGAACAGCAGCACCGTGGCGTACAGCATGGCCGGCCGCACCATCGGCAGGCTGACCGAGACCATCACGCGCAGCGGCGAGGCGCCGGACACGCGGGCGGCTTCCTCGACGTCCGAGCCCATGCTGCGCAGCGCCGACGAGATGTACAGGTAGGCGTGCGGTACGTGGGTCAGGCCGGCGATGATGACGATGCTGGTGAGCGAATAGACGTTCCAGGGCACGAAGCCCAGCAGGCTCTGCGCCCAGGTCGAGAAGAAGCCGACCGGGCCGGCGGCCACCACGTAGCCGAAGCCCAGCACCATGGGCGACACGAAGATCGGCACCAGGATCAGCGGCTCGATCCAGCGTCGGCCCGGCAGGTCGGTGCGGATCATCAGGAAGGCCAGCATGCCTCCCAGCGGAATGGCGATGGCGGCCAGGCCGAAGGCCAGGATGAAGCCGCTCTTGAGCGCCTTGTAGAAATCGGAATCCGCGAAGATGAAGCGGAACGCGTCCAGGCTGAAGACCTTGGACGGCGAGAAGAAGGGCGCGGACAGAAAGCTCTGGATGATGATGAACGACAGCGGCACGTAGATGGCCAGGGCCGTGATCAGCACCACCACGCCGCGCGGCAGGGACTGCCATTTTCTGCGCAATGACTGCATGGGGAAATCCTGTGTTCGGGGTACGCGGGCCGCGCCGCCGGCGGGGCGGGCGTGGCGGCGGGGCAGGGGCGGCGGGTCGCCGCCCGACGCGTGTCAGGCGCTGCCGGGACGGCGCTCGCGTCCCGGCGGCGGCAGGCTTACTTGCCGGCCGCGGCGCGCCACTGCTTGATGAATTCCAGGCGCTTGTTCTGCTCCAGGTAGTCCAGCAGCGTTTCGTTGACCGGGATCGGCTTGAGCGAGGCGCCCAGCTTCTTGGTCATGCCGTCGACGTCGTTGTCGCCGGGGATGTCGTCGCGCACCGAGGCCAGGTCGGCCTGGTTGGCGATGATGTCCTGGCCCTTCTGCGACAGCATGTAGTCCATCCACAGCTTGGCGGCGTTGCGGTTCTTGGCCTTCTTGCTGATGAAGGCCACGCGCGACAGCACCAGCGCGTAGTCGGTCGGGTAGGCGATGCCCAGCGACGGATCGTTCTTGGCGCGGGTCTCGGCGTACGAACCCAGGATGTTGTAGCCGATCAGGTTCTCGCCCGAGGACACGCGTTCCATCATGGTGCCGGTGGACGACTGCACGATCAGGCCGCCCTTGGCGATGTCCTTGAGCGTGTCGAAGTACTTGGGATCATTGGCCTTGTCCTGCACGGCCAGCATGAAGCCCACGGCCGACTTCTCGATGTCGTAGGTGGTGACCTTGTTCTTGAACTTGTCCGGCTGGCTGGCGATCAGCTTGGCCAGTGCGCCGTGCGTGGTGGGCACTTCAGCGGCCGGGATCAGGCGCTTGTTGTAGATGAACACGGCCGGCTCGAAGGTCGTGCCGTAGGCCGAATCCTTCCACACGGCCCAGGCCGGCAGCTTGCCGATCTCGGGCGACTTGTACTGCATCGCGTAGTCGGTGGCCAGCTTCAGCGCCGAGTCCATCGACGAGCTCCAGACGATGTCGCCGCTGCTGCCGCCGGCGGCCTGCTCGCTGATGTAGCGGTTGTACAGCTCGGTGCTGTTCATGTCGTTGTATTCGACCTTCACGTCCGGGTACAACGCCTCGAAGCCCTTGATGATGGGGCCGGCGGCCTTGGTGTCGGTGGTCGAATAGATGATGACCTTGCCTTCCTTCTTCGCGCCGTCCAGGATCTTCTGGTAGTCGGCGGGATACCCGGCCGGCACCTGTTGCGCGTAGGCGCTGCCGGCGGCGAGGACGAAGGTGGCGGCGAGCAGGGCGGCGCGCGGCGCCGCCAGTTTGGACTGGGCAAGCATGGGTGTCGTCTCCAGAGGGATGTTGTACGAGCGGACTCTCGGTCCGGCTTGCGGGCATCTTAGGAGGCGGCGTCTGTCGGCGTCCTGTCATGGGACGATGGGGTGGATCGGGGGAAACCCTGAGAATGCGGCTGTTGTGCGCCTGTCTGCGGCGCCGTGCCTTGCGGCGTGGCCGCCCGCGGGCTCCTAGGCCGCTTCCAGTACCCGCATTTCGATGTGCATGCCGGCGGCGGCAATCATGTTCACCAGGGCATCCAGCCCGAACAGGTTGATCTTGCCGCGCATCAGGTCGGAGACGCGAGGCTGCGTGACGCCGAAAATCTGCGCAGCCTGCGCCTGGCTCAGTGCGTTGCGCTCGATGTGACGCTTCAGCGCCATCATCAGGACCGAGCGCAGTTTCATGTTCTCGGCGACTTCAGCGGTGTCTTCGAGCGCATCCCAGACGCTGTCGAATCGTTGGTTGCTCATGATCCTGGTTCCTTCAGTAGATCGCGATAGCGGCGCGCCGCGAGATCCTGGTCAGCCTGGCCGGTCTTCTGGGTTTTCTTTTGGAAGCAATGCAGCACGTATACGGCGGCTGGCAGGCGCGCGAGGTAAATGATGCGGAACGCGCCGGAAGCGTCACGTATCCGGATTTCCTGCACGTCCGGGCCGATGATGGTGAACGGCTTCCAGTCGTCAGGGTTCAAGCCATGTTGTACCTACCCGGTCGAGCTGATAACCCGCCTGGCGCTTTGCTGGCAGGGGAAAGGCGCGTAGGTCTTCAAGGGCGCTGCCGCAGAACACGATGGGCTTGGGATCGGTCACATTGAAAATATATAAAATCTTATATATTCTCGCAAGTGCGGTCCGTGCTTGATGAGTCCTATTTGCGCGGCGGCGTATCCGTCACCAACCGGATCCAGTTCTGCACGAAGCGCGAATGGCGGCGCTGGTCCAGGCCCACCAGCAGGGCGGGGCTGAGCACCACGGGCTGCACGATGCCGCGCGAGCGCGCCAGCACGGCTTCGGAAGTCCAGCGACCCGGCGTGTCTTCCATGATGGAGCCGAGCGCGGCGTGGCTGGAGGCGACCTGCTGGCCGGCCGGCGACAGCAGCCAGTCGACCAGCTGGCGGGCCAGGTCGGGGTTGGGCGCGCGCCGCGCGATCAGCACCGAGCGCGCCAGCACCAGCACATAGTCCTGCGGGAAGACCACGCCGATGTCGCTGCCGGCGGCCTGGCGCGACAGCGCGTAGGAGCCCAGCATGTTGTAGCCCAGGTCCAGTTCGTCGCGTTCGATGGCGTCCAGGATCTCGGCGCTGGTGGCGGCCAGGCGCACGCCCACCTGGCCGAAGGCGTTGGCCAGGCCCCAGAAGTTGGACGAGACCAGTTCGTCCTGCTCGGCCATCAGGTAGCCCACGCTGCTGGCCGAGATGTCGTAGGTGCCGACGCGGCCGTGCAGCTTGTCCTTGTCGCGCTCCAGCGCGCGCAGCAGGTCCTGGCGCGATCGCGGCACCGTGGCCTCGGTGTAGCGTCTGGGGTTGTAGACGATGACGGCGGGCTCGAAGGTGAAGCCGTAGACCTCGTTGCGCCAGACCGCCCAGGACGGCAGCTTGGCGGCGTAGGGCGAGGCATAGCGCTGCGCGTAGCCGTCGTTGGCCAGGCGGATCTGCAGGTCGGCGGCCGAACTCATCAGCACGTCCACGTCCTTCAGCTCGCCCGCGATCATGGCTTCGTACAGTTCGCGGCTGCCCATTTCCCGGTAGACCACGTTCACGTCCGGCCGCTGCGACTGGAAGCCCTGGATCAGCGGCGCCACCACTGGCGTGTCGGTCGGGCCGGCGATGGTGAGCACGCGCGCCGACGGCTGCGGCGCGGGATAGCGGGTCACGGTCTCAGGGATGCCGGCGGCCCGCGCGTCGCCGGGCGCGCCGGCCAGCATCAGGCCGGCGACGCAGGCGGCGCCAAGCCAGGCCGCGAGTTTGCGGCCCGCGTGATGGCGCGCCAGCGGCAGGATGACGCGCGCGCTCAGGCCGCCGCCGGGACGGTCCTGCAGCCACAGCGAGCCGCCGTGGGCGACGGCCACGGAACGCACGATCGCCAGGCCCAGGCCCGAGCCCGGCAGGGATTCGCCGGCGCGGCCGCGCGTGAAGCGCTGTTGCACGGCCTCTTTTTCATCGTCGGCGATGCCGGGGCCGCGGTCGGACACGGTCAGCGCCACCCGGTAGCCGGCCACCGGCGTGGCCTGGATGTCCACCGGACCGTCGGGAGCGTAGCGCAGCGCGTTGTCGACCAGATTGCGCAGCATTTCGCGCAGCGCCACGCGGTCGCCGGCGATGCGGGCGCGTCGCACCTCGGGCGCGATGTCGATGCGCAGCCGCCGCGCATCCAGCGGACCGATGCGGCGGCGCGTTTCATTGACCGCCTCGGCCACGCCGACCGGCGCGCGCGCGCCCTTGCCGAGCCGGTGCGTGATGGTGGCGTCCATCAGCAGCTGGTTGATCAGCTGGCTGGCATGCGTGGCGTTCTGGTGGATGCGCTGGATGCGGGCGTGCAGGCGCTCGGGGTCGGGTTCTTCCAGCGCGACCTCGGCCTGCGCGCGCAGCGAGGCCAGCGGTGTGCGGACCTGGTGGGCGGCGTCGGCCACCAGCGTGTTCAGTGTGTTCATCAGGCCGGACAGGCGGTGCATGAAGGCGTTCAGCGCCTCGACCAGACGGCTGACTTCCTGTGGCACCGGCGCGGAGACGGGTTGCAGATCATCCGGCGCTCGCCGTCGCAGCTCGCGCTCGACCACGGCCAGGGGCGCGAAGGCGCGCTGCACGCCGAACCACAAGAGGCCCAGCGCCACCAGCGCCACCGCCACCAGCGGCAGCACGCTGCGGCCCAGGATCTCGTCGGCCAAGGCTTCGCGCGAGCCCAGCGTCTCGGCCACGCGCACCGTCACCCAGCCGGCGTGCTGGCTGGCGGATACCAGCCTGCCCACGGTGGCCACGCGCACCGGTTCATCGTGATAGTTCAGATAGTCGTAGACCGGCGTGGCCGATTGCGCCAGCGGCAGGCCGGGCGCCAGGTCGCCGTAGCCGGTGATCAGCCGCCCGTTCGAGGCCAGTGCCTCGTAGAACACCCGTTCGCTGCCGGAGAGCATGGCCAGCGAGGAAACGGGCGGCTCCACGGTCACGCCTTCATCCTCGATCTGGACCGAGCCTGCGATGGTCAGCGCCGACGCCGCCAGCAGGCGGTCGAAGGCCTGCTCGGCGGCGCGCTGGGCGTAGCCGCGCAGGAAGAAGAACAGACCGATGAGGGCGCAGGCCAGCAGCGCCACGCCCAGCGCGAACACCCGGCGGCGGATCGAGAAGCCTGCGGCCGGCTTCATCGCCTAGCCCGGTGTCGACGGGCCGGCGCCGGCGTCGTTCTGGGCGGCCGGCGTCTCGTGCAGGCGGGCCAGGTAGCCGACGCCGCGCACGGTGACGATATCCACCGAGGCGCCCGCCAGCTTCTTGCGCAGGCGCGAGATCAGCAGTTCCAGCGCATTGAGCGAGCCGTCGTCCAGGTCGAAGAGCTGGTTCATCAGGCGTTCCTTGGCCACGGTCTGGCCGAATTTGCCCAGCAGGATCTCCAGCAGGCGGAATTCGCGCCGGCCCAGTTCCACCGGTGCGCCGTCCACGCTGACGCCCCGGGCGGCCAGATCCAGGCCCAGGTTGCCGTAGGTCGTGACGCTGCTGGTCTGGCCGGCGGGGCGGCGCATCAATGCGCGCAGGCGGGCTTCGAGTTCGCGCAGGTCGAAAGGCTTGACCAGGTAGTCATCGGCGCCCAGGTCCAGCATGTCGATCTTGTCCTCGATCTCGGCGCGCGCGGTCATGACCAGCACGGGCGCTTCCAGTCCGGCCGCGCGCAGTTCGCGGATGACCGAGAAACCGTCCTTGCCGGGCAGGTTGATGTCCAGCACCAGCGCGTCCCAGGTTTCGTCCAGCCCGCGCCGCAACGCCGTCAGGCCGTCGCGCGCCCATTGGACGCTGTGGCCGGCCAGGCGCAGCTTGCTTTCCACGGCATCGCCCAGGTCGAGGTTGTCCTCGACCAGCAGAATGCGCATGTCGTTCCTCCATCTGATGATTGTTCTGTGCCGCGGGTGGCAAGGCGGCCGCAGCCCGGGGCGGGCAGCGGTCCGCGTCGCGCGGGGCCTTTTTGGGAGGAAGTGTACCGGCAGCGCGGCGGCTGCGGGCAGTCGCGGGCCGCCGTCCCGCCGGAGCGGGACGGCGGGCGCGGTCAGGCTTGAGGTTCCGCCTGGGCGGCGGGCGCCAGCTGGCCGAGATAGCGGCAGTCCAGTTCGAGCGAGAGCTCGTCCATGCCGAGGATGTCGATCTCCACGGCGGTGCCGCGTTCCAGCTCGGGCATGCCGCCCACGCGGGTGACCAGCGGCGCGTTGCCGAAGCGCACCAGATCGTCGCGCAGCACATGGGCCACGGTGCGGGTGATGTTGTGCTGCTTGAGCCAGCGCAGGCACCAGTAGCGCTCCATCGCGCTCTGGAATTCGGCCCAGGTCGCGTATTGCGCGTCGAAGGCGCCGATGATGGCGAACAGGTCGGCGTCGCGCGGCTTGAAGGGCGCGACCAGGCGCGCCGACACGCCGTGCTCGACCGCCGCGATCAGCTGCCACTGGTTGACCAGGTCCACGTAGCGGCGCAGCGGTGACGTGCTCCAGGCGTACTGAGGCACGCCGATGGCCTCATGCGGCAGCGCCTGCGTGCTCATGCGCACGCGGCCGGCCTGCTGGGAACGGTAGATGCCGGGCACGCCGTGCTGGTGCAGCAGTCCGCCCCAGAGGTTGTTGGCCAGGATCATGTACTCGGCCACCATGCGGTCCAGCGGCGCGTTGCGCTGGCGCGGCACCAGCCGCACCGGGGTGTCCGGGTCGTCGGGGTTGCCGTCCAGGTAGAAGCTGTATTCGACGCGCGAGTTGTTTTCGGGCTTGCCGCGCACGTTCTCGCGCTGCGCCGACAGCGCCTGCGCCAGCTTCCAGAGCGGGCGCAGCCAATGTCCATAAGGCAGTTCGGCGGCGGGATCGGCCAGGCTGGCTTCGGTGACCTGCGCGTCCAGCATGTTGTGGCGCAGGTTCTCGCGCACCATCACGCGTTCGAGGCGGGTTTCCGATTCGAGGACCTCGCCGGTCTCGGGGTCGGCCGTCACGTACAGCGACAGGGCCGGCACCGCGCGCCCGGCGTCCAGCGAGAAGGCGCTGATGATGCTGTCCGGCTGCATGGGGATCTTGTCGCCCGGCATGTAGACCGTGGACAGGCGCGCGCGCGCCAGCTTGTCGAACTCGCTGTCGCGCGTGACCAGGAGGCCCGGCGCAGCCACGTGCACGCCGACGCGCAGCTTGCCGTCGGGCAGCGTGGTGACCGAGAGCGCGTCGTCGATTTCGGTGGTGGTGATGTCGTCCACCGAATAGATCTCGGCGTCCGCCAGCGGCAGCTCGCGCTCGATGGCGGGCAACGGCAGGTCGGGGAAGGCCAGCCCGCGCGGGAAGTTCACCGCCAGGAAGCGGCGCTTGTGCAGCGCCAGCGCGTGCGGCCAGGCGCCCAGGTCCAGCAGCAGGCGGTCGGGCGTCTTGCCCAGCTTGGCGCAGGCCGCGTCCAGCGCCTTCCACTGCTGGGAATTCTTGTCGGGGCGCACCAGCAGCGATTCCGCCGCCTGGGCGATTTCCTCGGGCAGGCGGCCGGCGGCCATTTCATCGACCCATTCCTGCTGCTGCTCGGCCTGACGCTGCTTTTTCTCCAGCGCGGCCAGCGCGGCGGCCAGGATGTCGGGCGGGGCGGGGCGATAGCGGCCCTTGCCGCGGCGGTGGAAATAGGCGGGCGCGCCGTGCAGTCGCATCAGCAGCGCGGCCTGTTCGACCGGCGTGGGGGCATGGCCGAAATAATCGGCGGCCAGGGCGGGGGAATCGAATTCCTCCTGGGGCGCGCATTCCCACAGGAACTGCAGGTCCAGCGCCTCGGCGGCGGCCGCCGCCTGGCTCATCAGCGCGGCGGGTTCCGGCGCGGCGAATGTGAACAGCGTGTTGGCGCGCTTGATCTTGCTGCGCTTGCCGGATTCCGATTCCACCTGCAGGCTGGCGTCGGTTTCGGACAGGATGTTGCCGGCCTTGAAGCTGCCGTCGTCTTCGTAAAACACATACATGGTGGTGGATCGTCCTGGACGGCGCGCACGCGCCGCCGTGGTGCAGCTGTCGTTATGGAGTTCGGGGCACAGATGGATTATTGGGGGCGAACGGGCTCCGCGCCAAGCGCGAATTCGAGAACCTCGGGCATCCAGCGGGCGAAGTCGGACAGGCCGTGGTCGCTGCCCTGCACGATGCGCTGGCGGCAGCCCGCGTAGCGGTCGCGCATCTCGCGCCAGTCCAGCACTTCGTCCCCCGTGGCCGCCACCAGGAAGTAGCGCTCGGGTCGCGTGATGGCGGGCGCGTGGATCGCCGTCAACTCGTCCACGTATTCCGGCAGGAAAACGAAGGGTTCGTCCGAATGATACATGCGGTGTTCGCCGACCTGGGTGGCCAGGTCGCGCGGGGCCTGGACGGCCGGATTGAGCAGCACGGCCTGGCAGCCCAGCTGCTCGGCCAGCCAGGTGGCGTAGAAACCGCCCAGCGATGAGCCGATGACCGTCAGCGCCCGCGGATCGGGCGCGCCTTCCAGCTGGCGGCGGGCGATATCCATGGCCAGGTCAATGGCCTGGCGCGGGCTGGCGGGTAGTTGAGGGCAGGCCCAGGCGCCGGCCAGGCCGCGTTCGGCCATGGCGTCGGCCATCAGGCGGGCCTTGAACGAGGTCGGCGACGAGCGAAAGCCATGCAGGTAGAGGATCGAGCTGCTCATCGCGTCGTCCTTGCGCGCCTCAAGCGCGTCGCTCCAGCGCATCCAGCAGCTTGCCGTGGATGCCGCCGAAGCCGCCGTTGCTCATGACCAGCACATGGTCGCCGGGTCGGGCGGCCTGGACCACCGCGTCCACCAGCGCGTCGATGTCGTCGCGATGGCTGGCGCGCGCGCCCAGCGGCGCCAGCACCTCGGCCGGGTCCCAGCCCAGCGCGTGCTTGCCGGACTTGGCGCCGAAGCAGAACACCAGGTCGGCGCCAGCCAGCGCATCGGGCAGGCGGGCGGCCATGGTGCCGAGTTTCATGGTGTTGGAGCGGGGCTCCAGCACGGCCAGGATGCGGGCCTGCCCCACCTGACGGCGCAGGCCGGCGATGGTGGTGGCGATGGCGGTGGGATGGTGCGCGAAGTCGTCATAGACCTTCACGCCCTGGACCGTGCCGCGCAATTCCATGCGGCGCTTGACGCCGCCGAAGCGGCTCAGCGCCTCGATGCCCTGGGCCGCCGGCACGCCGGCATGGTCGGCGGCGGCCAGCGCGGCCAGCGCGTTCATGCGGTTGTGTTCGCCGCCGAGCGACCAGCGCACCGTGCCGATGTCCTGACCGTCGCGGCGGACGATAAAGGCGCCCTCTGCGTCGGGTTCGGACGCCTGCCAGCGGCCATCGTCGCCGAACGTGACCGTTTCCGACCAGCAGCCGCGCGCCAGTACGCGGTCGAGCGCGTCGGAATGCGTCGGGCGCAGGATGCGGCCCGAGCCGGGAATGGTGCGGACCAGGTGATGGAATTGGGTTTCGATGGCGGCCAGATCGGGAAAGATGTCGGCGTGATCGTATTCGAGGTTGTTCAGGATCGCGGTGCGGGGGCGGTAGTGCACGAACTTCGAGCGCTTGTCGAAGAAGGCCGTGTCGTACTCGTCCGCCTCGATCACGAAATGTCGCTGCGTGGGGCTGTACCGGGCCGAGACGTGCAGGTCGGGCGCCACGCCGCCGATCAGGAAGTTGGGCGCCAGGCCCGCCGCTTCCAGGATCCAGGTCAGCATGGAGCTGGTGGTGGTCTTGCCGTGGGTGCCGGCCACCGCCAGCACATGGGCGCCGGGCAGGATGTTGTCGCCCAGCCATTGCGGGCCGGAGACATAGCGCGCGCCCGATTCCAGGATGGCTTCCATCAGCGGGTTGCCGCGGCTGACCACGTTGCCGATCACGTACAGGTCGGGCTTGAGCGCCAGTTGCTCGGGGCCGAACCCTTCGATCAGCTCGATGCCTTGTTCGGCCAGCTGCGTGCTCATGGGCGGATAGACGCCCGCGTCGCAGCCGGTGACCTTGTGTCCGGCGGCGCGCGCGATCAGCGCCAGCCCGCCCATGAACGTACCGCAGATGCCAAGAATATGCAGATGCATTGAAAAACTCTCCTGTGCTGCATTGTATATATAGAGGCGGGCCAGGCTGCGCCGCATGGCGGTGGGCCGGACTGTGCCGGCGCAAGGCGCAAACCCACGGCAGCGGTTATGATCGCGCCATGAATCGACGTCTCATTCTTTCCGCCGGCGTGGCCGTCGCCGCCACCGCGGCCGGCGTGTTCACCTGGCTGGGTCGCGGCAAGTCGCAAGCGCCGCAGGCCGCCGACGCGCAGGTCGATCCCGTCGCCTCGCTGATGGCGCTGCGCCTGCCCGACCTGAGCGGCGCCTCGCATTCGCTGGACGCCTGGAAAGGGCAGCCCATGCTGGTGAATTTCTGGGCGACCTGGTGCGCGCCTTGCGTCAAGGAGATGCCCGAGCTGGATGCCTTGCAGAAAAAATATCCGAAAGTGCGCTTTGTGGGTATCGGCGTTGATTCAGCCGCCAATATGCAGAAATTTGTCGAGAAAGTGCAGGTTTCGTATCCGCTGTGGGTGTTGGGCGCCGGTGGCATCGATGTGTTGCGCAAGCTGGGCAATCCTAGCGGCGGCTTGCCTTTTACGGTTGTTTTCAATGCAGATGGTGGAATTAACCGGAAGATCCTGGGTGAAATTCAGCCCCAGGACCTGGATCAGACTTTGGCCGGTTTGAAGGCGTAAGTCTGTTGGACAAATGGTGGGAATTGGCGTAAAAAGCTGGTTTATCGGCTGTTTTGCCAACAAATCAAGATTGGCAATCCACTCATTGGCAAGCGCATGGCGCAAAACATACTGGTATTGCATGGCCCGAATCTGAACCTGCTAGGCACCCGGGAACCTCATATCTACGGCAGTCTGACGCTGCAGCAGATCAATGAAAACCTGGAACGGCTTGCAGGGGAACTGGGCGCCACGCTCACGGCGTGGCAGAGCAATCACGAGGGCGCACTGGTCGATCGCATCCAGGCGGCGCGGCAAGACGGCACGGACTTCATCATCATCAACGCGGCGGCTTACACGCACACCAGCGTCGCGGTTCGCGATGCGCTGGCCGGGGTCGCGATCCCATTTATTGAAGTACATTTGTCCAACCTGTATAAGCGGGAGCCCTTCAGGCATCACTCGTATCTGTCCGATCTGGCGGTAGGCCTCATCAGCGGCCTGGGCGCGGACGGCTACGAGGCGGCCCTGCGCTACGCGGTGCGGCACTGATCTCGCTCCAACACATCGCTTTTACATCTTAAACGGCGCGGTCCCGGCGCAGGGACGTTGCCGACACTATTTCGGGAAGCAGCTTCTATGGACCTTCGAAAACTCAAAACCCTGATCGACCTGGTGGCTGAATCGGGCATCGCCGAGCTGGAAATCACCGAAGGCGAAGGCAAGGTTCGCATCGTCAAGTTCTCGCAGACCCTGCAGCCGGTCGCGTACCATCAGCCCGAGGCCGGCGTGGCCGCCGCGCCGGTGGCCGCGCCCGCTCCCGCCGCTGCCGCGCCCGCCGCGCCGGCGCCGGCCGCGATCCAGGGCCATGTGGTCAAGGCGCCGATGGTCGGCACGTTCTACCGCTCGCCGAACCCGGGCGCCGCGCCTTTCATCGACGTCGGCCAGAGCGTCAAGGAAGGCGATCCCCTCTGCATCATTGAAGCCATGAAGCTGCTCAATGAGATCGAAGCCGACAAGTCCGGCGTGATCAAGGAAATCCTGGTCGAGAACGGCGAACCCGTTGAGTACGGCCAGCCCCTGTTCGTCATTGGCTGATCGCTGATATGTTCGAAAAAATCCTGATCGCCAACCGGGGCGAGATCGCCCTGCGCATTCAGCGCGCTTGCCGCGAGCTGGGCATCAAGACCGTGGTGGTGCACTCCGAGGCCGATCGCGAAGCCAAGTACGTGCGCCTGGCCGATGAGTCCGTGTGCATCGGGCCCGCGCCCTCGCGTGAAAGCTACCTGAACATGCCGGCCATCATCTCGGCCGCCGAAGTCACCGATTCCGAGGCGATCCACCCCGGCTATGGTTTCCTGTCGGAAAACGCCGATTTCGCCGAGCGCGTCGAGAAAAGCGGCTTCGTGTTCATCGGTCCGCGTCCCGACACCATTCGCCTGATGGGCGACAAGGTCAGCGCCAAGCGCGCCATGATCGAGGCCGGCGTGCCGGTGGTGCCCGGTTCCGAGGGCGCGTTGCCCGACGATCCGCAGGAAATCGTGCGCATTGGGCGCGAAGTCGGCTACCCGGTCATCATCAAGGCCGCGGGCGGCGGCGGCGGCCGCGGCATGCGGGTGGTGTACACGGAAGCCGCGCTGCTGAACGCCGTCACGATGACGCGTTCCGAGGCCGGCGCCGCGTTCAACAATCCCGAAGTCTATATGGAGAAGTTCCTGGAGAATCCGCGCCACGTGGAAATCCAGGTGCTGGCCGACGGCGGCCGCAACGCGGTCTGGCTGGGCGAGCGCGACTGCTCCATGCAGCGCCGCCACCAGAAGGTCATCGAGGAAGCGCCGGCCCCCGGCATCGCGCGCCGGCTGATCGAGCGCATCGGCGACCGCTGCGCCGACGCCTGCCGCAAGATGGGCTATCGCGGCGCGGGCACGTTCGAGTTCCTGTATGAAAACGGCGAGTTCTATTTCATCGAAATGAACACCCGCATCCAGGTCGAGCATCCCGTCACCGAGCTGATCACCGGCGTGGACCTGGTCCAGCAGCAGATCCTGATCGCCGCCGGCGAGAAGTTCACGCTGCGCCAGCGCGACATCGGCTTCAAGGGTCATGCGATCGAATGCCGCATCAACGCCGAGGATCCGTTCCGCTTCGTGCCCAGCCCCGGCCGCATCACCAACTGGCACACCCCGGGCGGCCCTGGCGTTCGTATCGATTCGCACGCGTTCAACGGTTATTTCGTGCCGCCGAACTATGATTCCATGATCGCCAAGGTCATTACCTACGGCGATACGCGCGACCAGGCGCTGGCCCGCATGCGCACGGCCCTGTCGGAAATGGTGGTGGAAGGCATTTCGACCAACATCCCGCTGCATCGCGAGCTGTTGCAGGACGCCCGCTTCATCGAAGGCGGCACCAGCATCCATTATCTGGAAAACAAGCTGGCCCAGCGGCCTTGATCCGCTTTTTCCGGGGCCGCGAGGCCCCTTTTGTGTTTTTACGGTCGAACGGGCCGCGGCGCATGCCGCGGCCCGTCGTCCAGATGGAAGAATCTCATGCGTGAACTCGTGCTCCATTGCCTGGAAGCCCAGGCCGAAGCCCTGTCCGACGCGCTGCTGGAAGCCGGCGTGCTGTCGGTGTCGGTCGAGGACGCCGATTTCGGCACCGACGACGAGCGTCCTTTGTTCGGCGAACCGGGCACCGAGCCCGACGTGCAGGCCTGGGACCGCAACCGCGTCGTGGCCTTGCTGCCCGACGGCGCCGACCCTGCCCAGATCATGGCAGAGGCGGCCGAGGCCGGCGAGCTGGACCCCGCGCTGTTCCAGGATTGGAGCCTGCGCGACGTGCCGGACGCCGACTGGGTGCGGCTGACGCAATCGCAGTTCGGCCCCATCCAGGTCGCCGAGCGGCTGTGGATCGTGCCCAGCTGGCACCGTGACAATCCGGACGTGCCGGGGCTGGACCTGGATGCCGCCGACGGCGCCATCCACATCGAACTCGATCCGGGCCTGGCTTTCGGCACCGGCAGCCATCCCACGACCCACCTGTGCCTGGCCTGGCTCGAAGCCGAGCTGCCGGCCGGCGCGACGCTGCTGGACTATGGCTGCGGCTCGGGCATCCTGGCCATCGCCGCGCGCAAGCTGGGCGCGGGGCCGACCCAGGCGGTGGACATCGATCCGCAAGCCGTGCAGAGCACCGTGTTCAACGCCCAGGTCAACGGCGTCGAGCTGGACGCCATGCTGCCCGACGGCCTGAAGGACGGCACGTTCCAGGTCGTGGTCGCCAATATCCTGTCGAACCCGCTGAAGGTGCTGGCGCCCATGCTGGCCGGCCGCGTCGCGCCCGGCGGGCAACTGGTGCTCTCGGGTGTGCTGGAACGGCAGGCCGAGGAAGTCGCCGCCGCCTATGCGCCGTGGATCGCCATGTCGGTCTGGCGCGCGCGCGACGGCTGGGTCTGCCTGCACGGCCGCAAGGCCTGAACGCATAGCTGCCGCGCAACGCCATGGCTTTGACCACCCGCTGCCCGCATTGCGGCACCGCCTTCAAGGTGGTGCCGGACCAGTTGCGGATCCGCAATGGCCTGGTGCGCTGCGGCGCCTGCTCCACGGTGTTCGACGGCCGGGCCAGTCTGGTGCAGCCCGCGGACGTTCCCGGGCGGCAGGCCGAGACGCCGGTAGCCATGCCGGCCGCGACTGCGGCCCGGGCCGCCGAGCCGGCCCATGCGGTTCCTCCCTTGGTTCGGCCCGAGACTCCGACTGCCCGGGCTTCCGAGCCGGTGCCGCCGTGGGAAGACGAGCCTGCTTTCTCGCAATCCCCGGCGCGGCCTTGGGCGCAGCCGCCATCCACGACGCCGCCCGCCGTGCTGCGCAGCCGCGAACAGATCCGCCGGCAGGCGCAGGACCAGGACGCGCGCGCCGACGAGCTGGATGACGATGAGCTGCTGGACGATGAGCTGCATGATGACGAATCGCAGGACGATGAACCACGGGGCGGTCGTCGTCACGGCGAGGACGGGCATGATGATGCGAGCGGCTGGCGCGACCGTGCTGATGAGCGCTATCCGCACTCGCGCCCCGCGGCGCCACGATTCGAGGAGCGTCGCGGCGAGGCGTTCGTAGCCGACGACCGGCGCGGCGAGCCGTCGCTGTCCTGGAGTGCGCCGGTGCGCGCCGAGGCGGTGCGTGAGCCAGCATTGCGGGCGCGCGTAGAGGACGACGGCGCCCTCGACGACGGCCGCGGCCATGCCGATGAAGATGCCACTGACTTTGAAGACGCCGACGGCGACGCGCTACAGGATGGCGCGCCGGTGCTGGGCGAGTCTCGCACCCGCTATTCCAGCGCCACCGACGTGGGGCGCGCTCCGCCGGAATTCCTGGACCAGGACCGGCAGGCGCGCCGGGGCCTGCTGCGCCGGCTCTGGGGCTACGGATGCCTGCTGGGCCTGATCGCGCTGGGCCTGCAACTGCTTTATGCCTACCGCGTGGATATCGCCAATTCCGTGCCGGCGCTGCGTCCGGCGCTGGAAGCCGCCTGCCGCTCCATGGGCTGCACGGTGGGCTACGCGCGCCGCCTGGAGCGCATCGCGATTTCCGCTTCTTCGCTGCAGCCGCCGCCGGGCGCTGCCGCCATCGATGACGGCCGCAGCCGCCTGGTGCTGAACCTGATGCTGCGCAACCGCTATGACAAGCCGCAGCATTGGCCCGCGCTGGTGCTGGATCTGACCGACCTGTCGGATACCGTGGTCGTGCGCAAGGTGCTGCGGCCCGAGGATTACCTGACGCCGGAGCAACTGCGCGGCCCCTTCGGCCCGGCCGGCGAGCTCAAGATCTCGGTGCCCATCGAAGTGGCGGGCGTCCAGGTCAACGGCTATCAGCTCGACAAATTCTTTCCCTAAATTTTTCTTCAAGGATGACAGGCATGACGAATTCGGTCCTGGTCTGCGGTTCGATGGCTTTCGACACCATCGCGGTATTCGAGGGGCGCTTCAAGGAGCACATCCTTGCTGACCGCATCCATGCGCTGAGCGTCTCGTTCCTGGTGCCCAGCATGCGCAAGGAATACGGCGGTTGCTCGGGCAATATCGCCTACAGCATGCAGTTGCTGGGCGGCAAGCCCGTGCCGGTCGCCACCGTCGGCGAGGACGCTGGCGAATACCTGGAGCGGCTGCAGGGCCTGGGCATCGACGTCAGCCGGATCAAGACGATTCCCGAGACCTTCACCGCCCAGTGCTTCATCACGACCGACCTGGACGACAATCAGATCACCGCGTTCCATCCCGGCGCCATGGCTTTTGCCGCGCAGAACGACGTCACCGGCGCCAAGGCTGCCTGGGCCATCGTGGCGCCCGACGCCAAGGAAGGCATGTTCGCCCACGCGGAACGGCTGAACAAGAGCGGCATTCCGTTCATCTTCGATCTGGGCCAGGCCATGCCCCTGTTCGACCGCGATGACCTGGAGCGCATGCTCAAGATGACGCAGGCGCTGACGGTCAATGACTACGAGGCCAGCGTGGTCGAGCAGCGCACCGGCCGCAGCATCGAGGACATCGCGCGCGACCTGACCGCCGTGGTCGTCACCCGCGGCGCCGAAGGCGCCACGCTGTATACCGAAGGCAAGACGGTCCAGATCGCGCCCGTGCGCGCGGCCCAGGTCGTGGACCCCACCGGCTGCGGCGATTCGCAGCGCGGCGGTCTGCTCTACGGCCTGACCTGCGGCTGGAGCTGGGAAGACAGCTGCCGCCTGGGCAATGTCATGGGCGCCCTCAAGATCGCCTCGCGCGGTCCGCAGAACTATGCGCCGTCGCGCGCCGAGATCGACGCGGTGCTGCATGCCACCTACGGCATTCATCTGCCTGCCTGAACCCGCGTACAGGGTGGGGAACCGGCGCCGGTGGCGCCGGTCGAAATGGACGATCGCGTTTCACTGTGTTGCAGGCTGCTCCATCACCGTTTTCGGGCTGGAGTATGATCAAAATTCGTCGGCGATGCCCGATCGAGGAGTCCAAATGAACCAAACCAAACCCATTTCCCTGGTCTCGCCGCGCGCCGGCCGCTGGCTGGCCGTCGCCGCCGTCGTCACGTCGATGGCCGTGCTGGGTGGCTGCGCCAACCGCAGCGCCTCCAGCGGCGTGTACAGCTATGACCAGGCTCAGCGCGAGCAGATCGTCCGCACGGGCACAGTCACCGGCGTGCGTCCCATCGTGATCCAGAACGACAAGTCCAGCGGCGCAGGCATGCTGGCCGGTGGCGCGCTGGGCGGCGTTGCGGGCAACGCGGTCGGCGGCGGCACGGGCCGCACCATCGCCACGGTTGGCGGCGCCATCCTGGGCGCGCTGGCGGGCAATGCCATCGAGAACTCGGTTGGCAAGTCGTCCGGCTACGAAATCACGGTGCGCCTGGACAACGGCGAAACCCGCGTCGTGGCCCAGGAAGCCGATGTGCCCATCAGCGTCGGCCAACGCGTCCAGGTGATCAGCGGGGCAGGCCCCACGCGCGTCACCCCGATGTAAATCGTCGTCGCCAGAGAAAAGCCCGCGCAAGCGGGCTTTTTTCATTGGCGCGGGCCGCGCAGGAAAGCCGCTGGAACACCGCGGCGTCGTGCTGGGTTCCGCTGGCGCAGGGTTCCTCGCGCAGTCTGTCGTTCCGCCGCAACGTGGCGCACCGTGATTACCCTCGAAATGCCGTACTTTTTGTGTTTTTCCGCGATTTCGGCCGGAAGTTTCATGGCGATTCAACGGTTGAAGTGCCATGATTCGCCTGCCACGCCGACAAGGGCCGGAATGATGTTGTAACGGCTTGCATCGGCGCCACCCGGGAAGCCGGTCGGCATCGTCAGTTGATTTTCAGGTTTTTTCTGTAAACTCGCCGTCCTGAATCTCGGGGCGGGGGATGTTGTGCCTTTCGAGGCGACATAACGCTGCACTATCTATGCATACCGAGCAAGAACTCCACACCAAGATCGGCGAGATCGTCGAGTCGATCGTCCTCAAGAAAGTCACTCCCGACACGCAGTTGATCGCTACCGGCCTGGTGGATTCGCTCGCCGCCGTGGACATCACGCTGGCTGTCGAGTCCGAGTACGGCTGCAGCATACCGGCTCCGGAGATCGCGGAGCATTTACAGTCGGTTCGCACGCTTGCCGGCTATGTCGCTGCCCATACTTCGTAATTCCCGGCTGCTGTCGCACGTCGCGGCCGCCGCTACGGCGGTTGCGCTGGCCATCGGCGCGTACCTGGGCGCGGACGACGTGCTCAGCCGCATCGTCCTGCCGGTCGCCGCGCCCGCCGCGGACAAGAGCAACTACCTGCCCAATCTGGGGCCGGATTGGGGCACCCAGCACGTCAACCTGAACCGCCTGGGCAATGCGCTCAGCGACGGCACGCTGGTGGTGCTGGGCTCGTCCGAGCTGTCCAGCCACGATTTGCGCTTCGTGCCGTACCGCTTCTTTCCCGAAGAGCTGAAGGTGCCGACGCTGGCCTATGGCCACGCCATGTTCCAGTCCTACGGCATGGTCAGCGTGCTGGAGTCCGTGGCCGATTCGCTCACGCCGAACACGCGCCTGGTCATCATGGTGTCGCCCGCCTGGTTCGCTTCTGGCGGGCAACTGCCGCGCAGCGCCTTCGCCGAGCATGTCACGGGGCCGGTCTGGAACCGCCTTTGGGACAAGCCCAGCACGCGCGAGCAGTTGCAGACCTGGATCAGCGACAACGCGAACTGGGGCCTGCTCTGGCTCATCGCGAACGGCCAGGTGGCCGAGCTGAAGGACAAGGTCTCGTTGTGGTGGAACGCGCGCCAGGAACCCGCGCCGGACAAGCCGCGCAGCAAGCTGTCCGTGCCGGCGCACCGCTACGTGGTCTGGCCCTCGGCTGCCCGCCTGAACGCCGGGCACTGGAGCCGCCTGACCCAGGAGGCGCGCGAAGTCGAGCACAAGCTGGGCGGCAATAATCCCTACGATGTGCGCGACGACTACTACAAGCAGTACCTGGCATCCCTGTACTCGCCGGCGCGCAACGAATTCGCCAATGTCGACCCGCTTACCCGCACCGAACTGGGCGACCTGTCGCGCCTGATGGCGCTGCTGCAAAAGCGCAAGGTCAAGGCGTACTTCGTGATCCAGCCTTTCAATCCCAAGCTCATCCTGGACATGGAGCGCTTCGATCCGGTGGTGGCCGCCATCACCGGCATGTGCACGCGCTACCAGATGGGCTGCCTGGACCTCTACAGCATTCCCTTCGAGCCCGGCATGGTGCGTGACGACATGCACCTGGCCGAACTGGGCTGGGCCATGGCCGACCAGGGCATTGCGGAGTATTTTTCCCGATGAAGCAATTTTTTTGCAGGGCATTCGCCAAGCCGGATGACGCGGCGGCGCCTGACCGGGATGCCGGCAAGGGCTGGGGCCGGCGGTTCCTGTGGCACCTGTGCCTGTACCTTGGCGTGATCCTGGTGTTCGTGCTGCAGGCCCAGCCCACCACGGGCAGCGGCGGACCGATCAAGGTCGAATTCCAGTACCAGCAATTCTGAGCGCGGCCCCAGCATGGAATTGTTCGCAAGCTTGAGTTTCTTTGGCGGCGCCCTGTTCGGCGGACTGGGCCTGTTGGCCTATCGCGCCTTCGGCATGCCGTTGCGCATCGGTTATCGGCACGTCATCGCCGCGATCTGCCTGGCGGTGTGGATGGCGGTGTTCTGGCACCGGCCCTGGCAGCCACTGGCGCTGCTGGCCATTTCCGGCGCCGCGCTGTGGGCGGTGCGCCGCAAGTACATTCCGACCTGGCTCGCGGTCATCATCACGATGACGCCCTTGCTGCTGGTCAAGACCGGCGTATCGCACCTGGCGGCGATGCTGGGTCTGTCCTTCGCGACCTTCCGCGCCATCGATGTGCTGCTGTTCGCGCCGCGCAACGAACGCATCTCGCTGCTGGACTACTGCATCTACGTGTTTTTCCCGCTGACGCTGCTGGCCGGTCCCATGTACCGCTGGCGCAACTTCCAGGCCGACCTGAAGCGCGGCTATGAAGGCGTGAGCCTGAACACCTGGCTTTCGGGCCTGGAACTGATCATGGTCGGCGTGATCCAGAAGTTCGGCCTGGCCGAGCTGATCTGGCGCTACGGCCTGTCGACGCTGGACGCGCACGATTATTCGTTCACCGGCGTGGCGCTCAATGCCTCGCTGTACAGCGCCTACCTGTTCTTCGACTTCGCCGGCTATTCGACGATGGCGATCGGCATCGGCATGCTGTTCGGCTTCAACCTGCCGATCAATTTCCGCAATCCGCTGGCCACGCTGAATCCGCAGGATTTCTGGCGGCGCTGGCACATCAGCCTGTCCGAATGGCTGCGCGACGTGGTGTTCATGCCCATCTACAAGGCGCTGAGCAAGACGGCGTTCTTCGGGCGGCACCGGATGGCAGCGCAGAACATCGGCATCTTCGCCACGCTGCTGGCCATGGGCGTGTGGAACGGCCTGTCGCCGCACTACATCGTCAGCGGCCTGATGTTCGGCGCCTATTCGGTGGGCCACAACCTGCTGGTCAATGCCGCCCGCACTCGACCGGGGCTGCAGGCCGCGCTGGCCCGGCCCCTGATGCGCTTCGCGGGGCGCGTGTTCACCCTGATCCTGGCCGCGCTGGCGCTGTACGTATTCAGCGGCCGCAGCCCGATCTGATCCAATTTCATACGCCGGGAGCATCGGCATGCGTTTCGACCTGAAATCCTTCGACTTCGTGGAATGCGAGCGCGCGCCCGATGCGCTGGCGGTGACCGCGGCCGACCGGAACCTGAGCTGGGCGCAACTGCGCGCCGAGGCGCTGGCCTGGGCCGACGCCGCGCGTGCGCATGGCGCGGCGCCGGATGTGCCGGTGGCCATCTATGGCCACAAGCAGGCTTCGTTCTTCGTGGCGATGGTCGGCGCGCTGCTGGTCGGCGCGCCGTTCGTGCCGGTCGACACGATCTATCCGCCCGAGCGTCTGCGCCGCATCGTCGAGATCGTGAGGCCGGCGGCGGTTTTCGATGCGGCCGCTGGCCGTTTTGAACCCGGCCACGGCGCGTCGCTGGCCGAACGCGGCCTGGCCTACGTCATGTTCACCTCGGGCAGCACCGGCGATCCGAAGGGCGTGCAGATCGGGCGCGAGAGCGTGGGCCTGCTGGGTGACTGGATGCTGGGCAGTTTCGGACTGGGCGACGCGCCGGTGTTCATGAACCAGGCGCCGTTCAGCTTCGATCTGTCGATGTACGAAGTCTTCGCCACGCTGGCATCCGGCGGCGCCTGCGTGCTGAACTCGCGCGAACTGATCGCCACGCCCGCCGCGTGGATCGCCAGGCTGGCCGAACAAGGCATCACGGTGTGGGTATCGACGCCGTCCTTCGCGCATCAGCAACTGGCCAATCGGGATTTCTCGCCCGCGACGCTGCCGACCTTGCGCACGTTCCTGTTCTGCGGCGAACCCTTGCCGGCCGCCCTGGCCAAGAAGTTGCGCCAGCGTTTCCCGGATGCGGCCATCCTGAATACCTACGGTCCGACCGAGGCCACTGTCGCCACGACCTGGATCGAGATCACGGACGCGGTGCTGGCGCAGCACGATCCGCTGCCGGTCGGCCACGCCAAGCCGGATTGCGAGCTGCTGGTGACGGACGGCGAGATCTGCATCGTCGGCGACCATGTCATGCGCGGCTATCTGAACCGTGCGGACCTGAATGAGCAGAAGCTTTTCGTCCACGCTGACGGCCGCCGGGGCTTTCGCACCGGCGACCTGGGCCAGATGGAGGAGGGCGGCCTGCTGTTCTGCCGTGGCCGCATGGACGATCAGATCAAGCTCAACGGTTATCGCATCGAACTGGCGGAAATCGACGAGGCGCTGCACGGGCTGCCCGGCGCGGAGGGCGGCGCCTGCGCCGTGCTGCGCCGTCCGGATGGCACGGCGGTGCGCCTGATCGGCTTCGTCACGGGGGCGGCGGTGGCAGGCGAGCAGCCCGCCTTCCTGGACGCGCAGGCGCTATCGAACTGGAAAGATCTGCTGGCCCAACGCCTGCCGCCCTACATGGTGCCGTCCGAGCTGGTGGCCTGCCCGGCCCTGCCCATGTCGAACAACCACAAGATCGACCGCAAGAAGCTGATCGATATCTATGCCGGGATACCCGCGTAGGGGCAGCGTGGCCGCATGCGCCGATGAGGGTGGCCGCATGCGCTGGTGAGCGTGGCGCTAGACATGCCGTCAGCTCGTCGGGGATCGATTGATATGGGCGGCTTGATGTGGGCGCCGAGCAGCTGGCACTGAGGCGATCCACATTGCTTCTACGCCGTCGTCTCTCTTTGAGAACACACCTTCCCAAGCAGCACTGCCTCCCCAAGCCGGGCAGCGCGGATCCGGCTCCGCCGGTCCGCAGCTGCGCCCCTGGGGGAAGGCGCGCAGCGCCTCGGGGGGGGCCTACACCCCCATCAGCGAATAACTGAGGCGGGCCAGGACCATCAGCACGATCTGCGCGACCACCAGCAGGACCAACGGCGAGAAATCGATCGAGCTGCGCGGCAGGATGCGGCGGATGGGATCGAGCAGCGGCGCGGTCAGGGTCGAGAGCAGCGGCATGAGCGGCGCCATGGGGTTGACCCAGGACAGCACGGCCTGGATCAGCGTCAGCCAGACGATCAGGTTGAGCGCCCACTTGATCGCCATGATCAGCGCCGAGCCCATGGCGGCGGGCAGCAGGGCTGCGGGGATCAGCGCGCCGATGGCCACCAGCCAGATCAGCACCAGATAGACCAGCGCCGACAGCCAGGTCGCCACCAGGCTGGTCCAGTCGATCTTGTTGCCGGCGGGAATGATCTTGCGCAGCGGCAGCACGAGCCAGTTGGTGGCTTGGTAGATCGCGCGCGCCAGCGGATTGAACGGCGGCAGCCGAATCGCGTGCATCCATGCCCGTGCGATCAAGGCGGCGCCGAATAGCGTGAAGACGATTTCGAGCAGGAAGCGAAGGATTTCACCGAGCATGGACGGGATCTACCAGAAAAAGACGGATTCCATTGTCGCACGGGCAGATGAAAAAGTGCCTCCGCGCGGTGACGGTCAGCGCCAGGGATGGTCCGGCTTGCGAGACGGCCTCAATGAAAAAGCCGCCTGGCCAGGCCAGGCGGCTTAAGTACCGCTAGACGGCTGAGTCCGGATTAGGGACGGCCACCGGTCGGGAAGGGCCACGACGCGGCGGGGTTCAGCGCGGTCTTCGCACCCGGGGCAGCAGCCGTGGACGGCGGCGTGGCGGGCTTCTTCGGAGCGGCTTTCTTCGCAGCGGGCTTCTTGGCGGCCGGGGCCTTCTTGGCAGCCGGGGCAGCCTTCTTGGCTACGGCCTTCTTGGCAGCAGGCGCCTTCTTGGCTACGGCCTTCTTGGCAGCCGGCTTCTTGGCGACAGCCTTCTTGGCAACCGCCTTCTTGGCGACGACCTTCTTGGCTACCGCTTTCTTGGCGACGGCCTTTTTGGCGACGGCCTTCTTGGCTGCGGGCTTCTTGGCCGCGACCTTCTTGGCGACGGCCTTCTTGGCTACCGCTTTCTTGGCGACCTTCTTGGCTGCCGGCTTCTTGGCGGCGACCTTCTTGACTGCCGGCTTCTTGGCGGCAACCTTCTTCACCGCCGGCTTCTTGGCGGCGACCTTCTTCACTGCAACCTTCTTGGCGGCAGCTTTCTTGGCCGGGGCGGCCTTCTTCGCTACTGCCTTCTTGGCGGCGGGCTTCTTCACCGCTTTCTTTACGGCTTTCTTGGCTGTTGCCATGGTCATGCTCCTTAGGTTCAGGGGTCCCAGAACTTAAACCCGTGCCCCGACCCGCCAACAAAGCGGACCGTGCCCGGGCTATTCATCGGCGCATGCCGCTGTTCTGTGCGAGCAACAGCTACTACGGTTTGCGCTAATGAATTCGGCACAGCCATTTGATATGGCCCCCGCTCCTTTGGCGCGAGCCATTTCAAATGGCGCCGGCAGGTCAGCCTGAAACAGGCCGCCTACCGCTAGTCTTGCGTGTTCGAAGCACCCTGACCGGGGAGCGCGCCGCCATGGCCTGTCGCGAACGCGACGCCTCGTGCTTGAGGCGTGCCCGCGCCGGGCCTGGCGGCGTACGGCTTTACTCCCAGCTCAGCGTGCCACCGGTTTGGTATTCGATCACGCGAGTTTCAAAAAAGTTGCGTTCCTTCTTAAGGTCGATCATCTCCGCCATCCACGGGAAGGGATTCTCTTCCTGGGGGAACAGCGGTTCGATGCCGATCTGTTGGCAGCGACGGTTGGCGATGAAGCGCAGGTAGGACTTGAACATCGGAGCGTTCAGGCCCAACACGCCGCGCGGCATCGTGTCTTCGGCGTAAGCGTATTCGAGTTCGACCGCTTTGCGGAAGAGTTCTCTGATTTCTTCGCGGAATTCCGGCGTCCAGAGATGCGGATTCTCAAGTTTGATGGTGTTGATCAGGTCGATGCCGAAATTGCAGTGCATGGATTCATCGCGCAGGATGTACATGTACTGCTCGGCCGCGCCGGTCATCTTGTTCTGGCGACCCAGCGCCAGGATCTGCGTGAACCCGACGTAGAAGAACAGGCCTTCCATCAGGCACGCGAAGACGATCAGCGACTTCAGCAGCGTCTGGTCGGTTTCCGGCGTGCCGGTCTTGAAGTTCGGGTCGGCGATCGCGTCGATGAACGGGATCAGGAATTCGTCCTTGGCGCGGATGGACGGGACTTCGTTGTAGGCGTTGAAGATCTCCGCCTCGTCCAGGTCCAGGCTCTCGACGATGTATTGGTAGGCGTGCGTGTGGATCGCTTCCTCGAACGCCTGGCGCAGCAGGAACTGGCGGCATTCGGGCGCCGTGATGTGGCGGTAGGTGCCCAGCACGATGTTGTTCGCGGCCAGCGAGTCGGCCGTGACGAAGAAACCCAGGTTGCGCTTGACGATGCGGCGCTCGTCCTCGGTGAGCCCGTTCGGGTTCTTCCAGAGGGCGATGTCGCGCGACATGTTGATTTCTTGCGGCATCCAGTGGTTGGCGCAAGTGGCCAGGTACTTTTCCCAGGCCCACTTGTACTTGAACGGCACCAGCTGGTTGACGTCGGTCTGGCCGTTGATGATGCGCTTGTCGGCAACCTTCACGCGGTGCGAGACGGCATTGCCGCTGGCCGCCAGGCCGGCCGCGTGTTCAGGCGCGGCGGGCGTGGGCAGGGCGGAGTCGCCGAACACACCGGTCGCCGCCCGGACTGCGGGCGCGCCCTGCGAGCCCGCCGCGGGCGCGGGGGCTTGTGCAGGTTGCGTGGCGAGGTTGTCGTCTTCCCAATTAATCATGATTCATTCTCCGGAGGCGGTTATTGGCAGGCTTCGCACTCTTCGAAGCCGGGATCGCCCGGCCGCATGGTGCAAACCGCCCCGAGAACTTCGGGTTCCGGCAAAACAGGTGCAGCGGCCACAGGCGAGGCGGCGGATTGGCCGCCGGCGCTGACGGCGTTCAGTTCGCCGCCGCGGCCCGTGGATTTCTCGGCGCTGGTCGCGCCCAGGGTACGCAGGTAGTACGTGGTCTTCAGGCCACGCTTCCACGCCAGCTTGTAGGTGTCGTCGAGTTTCTTGCCCGATGCGCCGGCCATGTAGATGTTCAGCGACTGGGCCTGATCGATCCACTTCTGGCGACGCGACGCGCATTCCACCAGCCAGCTCGGTTCGACTTCGAACGCGGTGGCGTAGAGTTCGCGGAGTTCGGAAGGTACGCGATCGATGCGGGACAGGCTGCCGTCGAAGTACTTGAGGTCGGCGACCATGACTTCGTCCCAGAGACCGAGTTTCTTCAGGTCACGCACGAGGTAATCGTTTACGACCGTGAACTCGCCGGAGAGATTCGATTTGACGTACAAGTTCTGGAAAGTGGGTTCGATGCACGCAGATACGCCAATGATATTGGAAATAGTGGCGGTTGGGGCAATTGCGATGCAATTGGAGTTGCGCATGCCATGTTGTTTGATGCGCGCGCGCAACGTATCCCAATCGAGCGTGCTCGATTCATCGACCTCGACATGACCACCGCGTTCATCGCGCAGCATCTTCAACGTGTCTTGCGGCAGGATGCCGCGCGACCACAGCGAGCCTTCATACGATTGATAGCGGCCGCGTTCCTCGGCCAGCAGGCTCGAGGCCCAGTATGCGTGATAGCACACCGCTTCCATCGACGTGTCGGCGAATTCGACGGCGGCTTGCGAGGCGTAAGGCACGCGCATCATCTGCAGGCAGTCCTGGAAACCCATGATGCCCATGCCCACCGGACGGTGGCGCAGGTTGGAATTGCGCGCCTTGTCGACCGCGTAGTAGTTGATGTCGATCACGTTGTCGAGCATGCGCATGGCGATGCTGACCGTGCGCTTGATCTTCTCGTGGTCGAGTTCGAAACCGCCGCCGGCGGCCGGCTTCATGTGCGCGACCAGGTTCACCGAACCCAGGTTGCACACCGCGATTTCGGAGTCGTTGGTGTTCAGCGTGATCTCGGTGCACAGGTTCGAGCTGTGCACCACGCCGACGTGCTGCTGCGGCGAACGGATGTTGCACGGATCCTTGAACGTGATCCAGGGGTGGCCGGTTTCGAACAGCATCGACAGCATCTTGCGCCACAGCGTCAGCGCCGGCATCTTCTTGAACAGCTTGAGGTCGCCGCTGGCCACGCGGGCTTCGTAGCCCAGGTAGGCTTTTTCGAACTCATGGCCGTACTTGTCGTGCAGGTCGGGGCAGTCGGAGGGCGAGAACAGGGTCCATTCGCCGTTTTCCATGACGCGCTTCATGAACAGGTCGGGAATCCAGTTCGCCGTGTTCATGTCGTGCGTGCGGCGGCGTTCGTCGCCGGTGTTCTTGCGCAGTTCGAGGAATTCCTCGATGTCCAGGTGCCAGGTTTCCAGGTACGTGCAGACCGCGCCCTTGCGCTTGCCGCCCTGGTTCACCGCCACGGCGGTGTCGTTGACCACCTTCAGGAACGGGACCACGCCCTGGCTTTCGCCGTTGGTGCCCTTGATGTGGCTGCGCAGCGCGCGCACCGGGGTCCAGTCGTTGCCCAGGCCGCCGGCGTACTTGGCCAGCAGCGCGTTTTCCTTGATGGCGTCGTAGATGCCTTCCAGGTCGTCCGAGACCGTGGTCAGGTAGCACGACGACAGCTGCGAGTGCAGCGTGCCCGAGTTGAACAGCGTGGGCGTGGAGCTCATGAAGTCGAACGAGGACAGGATCTCGTAGAACTCGATGGCGCGCGCTTCGCGGTTGGTCTCTTTCAGCGCCAGGCCCATGGCCACGCGCATGAAGAAGACCTGCGGCAGTTCGATGCGGGTGCCGCGGATGTGCAGGAAGTAGCGGTCGTACAGAGTTTGCAGGCCGAGGTAGCCGAACTGCAGGTCGCGGCTGGCGTCCAGCGCCTGGCCCAGCTTGGCCAGGTCGTATTGGGACAGGTCGGGCGACAGCAGGCCGCCTTCGATCCCGCGCGAGATGAAGGTGGGGAAGTAGTCGGCGTAGCGCTGGCTCATGTCGGCCTGCGAGACTTCCTGGCCCAGCACTTCCTTGCGGATCGTGTGCAGCAGCAGGCGGGCGGTGACCTGGCTGTAGGCCGGGTCTTTCTCGACCAGCGCGCGGGCGGACAGGATGGCGGACTTGAACACTTCGTCCACGGGGATGCCGTCGTACAGATTCTTGACGGTTTCCTTCAGGATCGCTTCGGTGTCGATGAACTCGGTCAGGCCCACGCCGGCGGCTTCGATGGTGGCGCGCAGGCCGGCGATATCGAGCGGACGGCGCACGCCGTTGTCGGTCACGTTCAGCGACGGGCCGGATGCGGGGGCGGCGGCCTGCTGCTGCGCGTCGGCCGCGGCGGCTGCCGCGCGTTCCTGGGTGCGCTTCTCGCGGTACAGCACGTAGGAGCGGGCCACGTCATGCTCGCCCGAGCGCATCAGCGCCAGTTCGACCTGGTCCTGCACGTCTTCGATATGGAAGGTGCCGCCGCCGGGACGGTTGCGCACCAGCGCGTTGACGACCTGCTTGGTCAGCGATTCGACCAGCTCGCGCACGCGGGCCGAAGCCGCGCCCTGGCCGCCATTGACGGCCAGGAAGGCCTTGGTCATGGCGATGGCGATCTTGCTGGGCTCGAAACCGACCACCGAGCCATTGCGGCGGATCAGGTTGTAGCTGCCCCACTGACCGCCGTTGGCGTCGGTCGAAGCATCGGTTTGGGAGGGCGGCACGGCCGTGGGCCGGGTCACAGAGGCGATCGTAGTCTGCATGGAAGCTCCTGTGTGGAAAGCGCGTAGATAGGGCGCGACGGCATCGCGCCGGATACGGAATGGGTTCTGTTTTGAGGGGGATCGCGACGCTGGGACGGTGTCGTCCGGATGGCGTGGCCGACGGGAATCAGCGCTTGGGCGACCACAACATGTAGTGTAGCACCCCTCATTTCGCACTAATTCTAGTGATCGACTAAGACAGCTACAAGAAGAAGATGTGACCATGCCTCCAAAAGATTGTTACGAAATGCACTGGGCGCGCCCAGCAAGGCGCGCCCAGGATCGGACTCGTGAGAGCGAGTGTTTACGCGGTTTTGCGCAGGGGCATGTCGCGAGGCGCAGGCGCCGTATAGCTTTGCATCAAGCGCGCCAACTCGGTCCGGTACTTCTCGACGTTCGCGGCCTTCACGTGGCCGAAGCCGCGTACCGTTTCCGCGAGGGCGGCGATGGTGGCCGCCTGTCCGAGCTTGTCCGCGTTCAAGCCGTCGAGCAACTGATCCACGGTCTGGCGGTACTCGGCGATCAGGGCGCGTTCCATCTTGCGTTCGGCGGTCCGGCCGAACGGGTCGAGCCAGGTGCCGCGCACACGCTTGAAGCGGGCCAGCAGCTTGAGCGCGGTCATGGTGCGCGGACCCAGCGTCATCTTGCGCGGCACGCCGGTGCGCGGATCCTTGCGCGCGAAGATCGGCGGCGCCATGTGGAAGCGCAGGCTGTATTCGCCTTCGAACTGGTCCTGGAGCTGGGCCCGGAACGCGTCGCCGGTGTAGAGCCGCGCCACTTCATACTCGTCCTTGTAGGCCATGAGCTTGAACAGGCTGCGCGCCACCGCCAGCGCCAGCCGCGGCTTGGCGTCGGGCGCCAGTTCGCGTTCGCGCGCCGCGACCCGCTCGACCACGTCCTGATATTGACGGGCGTAGTCGGCGTCCTGGTAGGCGGTCAGGTCGGCCAGGCGGCGCGCGACGGCGTGCTCGAACGATTCCGGCACATGCAGTTGCACGACTTGGGCGCGCGGACGCAGCGCGGTCGAGAGCGCGTCGGGCTGGTACGCCGCCAGGCGGCCGCTGTCGAAGGCGGCCCGGTTCGCGGCCACGGCCACGCCGTTCAGCTCGATGGCGCGGTTGATGGCGGCGTGCGACAGCGGCACGCCGCCGCGCTGCCAGGCATAGCCCAGCATGAACATGTTCGACAGGATGCTGTCGCCGAACAGGGCCAGCGCGGCCGCGTGCGCGTCGATCGCGGCGGTATGCGCATCGCCGGCGGCGTGGCGGATCTTGGCCAGCAGCGCCTCGGGGCGCATGGCCGCGTCCGGATTGCGGGTGAACTCCGACACCGGAGCCACATAGGTGTTCACGGTAACCTGGGTGTGGCCGTGGCGCAGCGCGCCCAGCGAGTCCGGCGCCACCGAGGCCACCGGGTCGCACAGGATGGCGGCGTCGGCCTGCTGCCAGTCCAGCCGCACGGGGCCGGGCTGGGCGCCGGCCGGCGCCAGCCGGATGTGGCTGACCACGGTGCCGCCTTTCTGCGCCAGGCCGGTCAGGTCGAGCACGGCGGCCGACAGGCCTTCCAGGTGCGCGGCCATGGAAATGATCGCGCCGATGGTGATGACGCCGGTGCCGCCCATGCCCGCCACCAGCAGGCGGTACGGCCGGTCCAGCGCGGCCGGCGCGGGCGCCGGCAGTTGCGCGATGAGCTGCTGCAGCCGCTCCTGGTCGGCCTTGGGCGCGGCGCTTTTCCTCGGCTTGCCGCCCATGACGGACACGAAGCTGGGACAGAAACCCTCGGCGCAAGAGTAGTCCTTGTTGCAGCTGGATTGGTCGATGGCGCGCTTGCGGCCGTAGGGCGTTTCCAGCGGCACCACCGACAGGCAGTTCGATTGCACGCCGCAGTCACCGCAGCCTTCGCAGACCGCGCTGTTGATCAACATGCGGCGGGCCGGGTCGGGGAACTGGTTCTTCTTGCGGCGGCGGCGCTTTTCGGCGGCGCAGGTCTGGTCGTGGATCAGCACGGTGACGCCGGGAATCTCGCGCAGTTCACGCTGCAGCGCGTCCAGCTCGCGGCGGTGGTGCACGCGGATGCCGCCCAGGTCCACGCCCTGGTATTTCTCGGGTTCGTCGGAGGTGACGACGATGCGGGCCACGTTCTCGCCGCGCAGTTGCTGGCAGATCTGCGGCACCGAGATCGGGCCGTCCACCGGCTGTCCGCCGGTCATGGCCACGGCGTCGTTGAACAGGATCTTGTAGGTGATGTTGGCGCGCGCCGCGACCGCCTGGCGGATGGCCAGGTAGCCGGAGTGGTAGTACGTGCCTTCGCCCATGTTCTGGAACACGTGCGGCATCTTGGTGTAGCGGGACAGACCGATCCAGTCCACGCCTTCGCCGCCCATCTGGGTCAGGCCGCCGGTGTCGCGGTCCATCCAGGCTGCCATGTAGTGGCAGCCCACGCCCGACAGGGCCTGGCTGCCCTCGGGCACCTTGGTCGAGGTGCTGTGCGGACAGCCCGAACAGAAGTAGGGGCGGCGGCGCATGCCGTCGGCCTCGTTGGACAGCGGCGCCTGGCACTCGAAACCGGCCAGGTCGCCGGCGGCGGGCAGGCCGGCCGCGCGGGCCAGCCAGGCTGCCAGCGGCCGCGCCAGCAGCGACGGGCGCAGCTGCCCGGCCGAGGGCACCAGCGCTTCGCCGTCAAAGTCTTTCTTGCCGATGACGGTGGGGCGGTCGGGCAGGTTGAACAGCAGGTCCTTGATCTGGCTCTCGACCACCGCGCCCTTTTCCTCGATCACCAGGATGTGCGAGAGGCCGCGCGCGAATTCCAGCAGGCGTTCGGCGTCCAGCGGCCAGGTCAGGCCGGGCTTGTAGATGCGTACCGGCGCGTTGGCGGTGACCGTGTCCACGCCCAGCCGCGCCAGCGCTTCCATGGTGTCCAGGTGCGCCTTGCCGACCGTGACGATGCCGGCCACGGCCTTGGGCGCCGGACAGGCGAGCTTGTCGATGCTGTGGCGGCGCGCGAAGGCGGCCACCGCCTTCATGCGCAGGTTCATGCGCGTCTCGACCGCCAGCGACAGGAAGTCGCGGGCCGAGTACTCCAGCATTTCGGGCGGCAGGTCCGGATCCGCCGGCATGTCGTAGTGTTGCGGCGGTGCGGGCGTGAAGGAATGGCCGCATTCGATGGTCTCGGACACGGCCTTGAACGCCACCCAGGCGCCCGAGTGGCGCGACAGCGCCCAGCCCCATAGCGCGAAGGTCTCGTATTCGTCGATGGACGAGGGATGCACGATGGGCATCTGCCAGCCGATCAGCGAGGCCTCGCTGGCGTGCGGGATCGAGGACGAGACGGCGGTATGGTCATCGCCCACCACCACCAGCACGCCGCCGTTGCGCGAGGCGCCCGCGGCATTGCCGTGGTGCAGGGCGTCGCCGGCGCGGTCCACGCCCGGACCCTTGCCGTACCACATGGCGAACACGCCATCGACCTTGCGGTCCGTGCGCATGCCGGCCTGCTGCGTGCCCATGACGGCCGTGGCCGCCAAATCTTCATTGATGCCGGGCAGGAAGCTGATCTGGTTGGCGTCCAGCGCCTTCTGCGCCTTCCACATGGCCATGTCCACGCCGCCCAGCGGCGATCCGCGGTAGCCGGACACGAAGCCGGCCGTGTTCAGGCCGCGCTCCTTATCCATCCGGCGCTGCGTCAGCATGATGCGCACCAGCGCCTGGGTGCCGGTCAGGAAAATGCGGCCGGTGCTGCGCGTGAGGTTATCGCCCAGCTGGTAGTCCAGATCCAGCTGAGGTTCGGGGGCGGGGGTGCCGTCCATGGTTGATGCTCCTAGTTTGGCACCATGATAGGTTCGCGGAGCATCGGGTTTATTGCGTTATCGGATCGTGCTATCCCTATAATTCGCAATGAATATTTCGTTTTCCCGATAATCAGATCAAAACAGGAGACAAACCCATATGGACAAGACCGACATCAACATCCTCAAGGCCCTGCAGGAGGACGGCCGGGCCTCGGCGCAGCAGCTGTCGGACAAGGTCGGCCTGTCGGCCGCTCCGGTGTGGCGGCGGGTCAAGGCGCTGGAAGCCAGCGGCGTGATCCAGGGCTACAGCGCGCAGGTGGACCGGGCCAAGGTCGGATTGGGTTGCATGTTCGCGCAGATCAGCCTGGAGCGGCATTCCGCCAATACGGTCGAGAACTTCGAGCGCTCGGTGCGCGACGCGCCCGAGATCCTTGAATGTTATGCGGTCACGGGCGACTCGGATTTCCTGCTGAAGATACTGGTGGAAAGCCCCGAAGCCTACGACCGCTTCCTGCACCGCTTCCTGTTCAACATGCCGGGCATCCGCCAGACCCGCACCATCGTGGCGCTGCGCGAGATCAAGCACGAGCAGCGCCTGCCGTTGTGAGGCGTGGATGTCGCGGCGCTCTTCCGCTCTATATAAAGAGCACCGCGACGTGGCAGGGCGGCGCATGCAGCGCGTCGACATCGTGCGCGCCCCGAGGCCGTGTCGCTTGAAACCAACGCATTTTTGCGGGTTCCAGCGCTAAAACTGGCGCCGCGCCAGCTCGACTGTTGCGCAATTGCACTAGGCGCGCGCGGTCGCAGCAATCGTCGTTGATTCTTCATCTTGCCCTCTTTAGAGTGCCTGATGTTTGTCGCGCGAGGGGCGCGCCGGGGGATCGGCGCGGCGCGTCGGCGGACGTGTTGAGGAATTCATGAGCAGTCTGTATTTGCGTATGGCCGGCGCGTTTGGCGTCGCCCTGATCCTGGCCGGTTGCGCCGCCAGGAAGCCCGCCGCCATCACGGAGGCCAAGCCCGAGGGACCGCCCAAGCCGCCGGCCTGCGTGCCCGTCAAGAGCGGTGATCCGATGGTCGGCACCTGGTATTCGAGTTCCAAGCCGCGTGGCGTGAGCGGCGACTTCCAGTCGCTGACCGTGCTGCGCGCCGACGGCACCATGGCATACGAGACCCAGCTCAAGATCGGCCGCAAGACGCGTCCGGCCTTGCGCGAGAGCGGCTGTTGGACCGTGGCCGACGGCGTCTACACCATGCGCACCACCGTCTCGAACGGCGAGATCGTGGACTTCGACGATCCCATCTACCTGAACCGCTACCGCGTCGAGAAGGTCGAACAGGCCAAGCTGACGTTGCGCGAGCTGAAGTCCGGCGGGCAGGTCGTGACCGCCCGCCGCATGCCGCAGGGCTACCGCCTGCCGTATTGAGCGTTGCGCCGGGCGGACATTTCGCCCGGCGGCCGGGTCGGCCGCGGCGGGCTGCGGTAAGGTGCGGGTTTCGCCTGCCACCACGTCCCGGCCATCATGCCCGCCCTGTCCTCCGAAGCGCGCGCCATCGCGCTGCTCGCCCTGGCTGCCTTCGTCAGCGCCAGCGCCTTCCGCATCTGTGATCCCATGCTGCCGCAGCTCGCGGCGGAGTTCGGCACCACCACCGGGCAGGCCGCGCGCGCCGTCACGGCCTTCGCCGTGGCCTATGGCGTGCTGCAGATGTTCTTCGGTCCCGTGGGCGACCGCTATGGCAAGTACCGCGTGGTCAGCGTCGCCACCTTCGCCTGCGCGCTGGGCAGCGCGGGCGCCGTCATGGCCCAGTCGCTCGATGTGCTGGTGCTGTGCCGGGCCCTGTCGGGCGCGGCCGGGGCCGGCATCGTGCCGCTGTCCATGGCCTGGATCGGCGACACCGTTCCCTATGAGCGCCGGCAGGCCACGCTGGCGCGTTTCCTGACCGGCACCATCCTCGGCATGTCCGCCGGCCAGCTCGCCGGCGGCCTGTTCGCCGACACGGTGGGCTGGCGCTGGGCTTTCGCGGCGCTGGTTTGCGGTTATCTGATAGTTGGTCTGTTGTTGCGCCAGGAAGTCCGGCGCCAGCAGGCGGCCGGCCTGGGCGCGGGCCTGGCCGCCGGCGCGCGCCAGGGCTTTGTCGCGCAGGCGCGGCTGGTGCTGGGCGCGCCCTGGCCGCGCGTGGTGCTGGCGACCGTATTCATCGAGGGGCTGCTGGTGTTCGGCGCGCTGGCCTTCGCTCCGTCCTATCTGCACGAGCGCTTCGATATTTCGCTGACCGCCGCCGGCGCGCTGGTGGCGGTCTATGCGGTGGGCGGATTGCTATACACCGTGGTGGCCGGTCGCATCCTCAAGCGGCTCGGCGAGCGCGGACTGGCGGTGGCGGGCGGGCTGGTGCTGGGCGTGGCCTTCCTGTCCTATCTGCTGGGGCCGGCCTGGGTGTGGAGCCTGCCGGCGAGCGTGCTGGCGGGCTTCGGCTATTACCTGCTGCACGCTACCTTGCAGACCAATGCCACCCAGATGGTGCCGTCCGCGCGCGGCACGGCAGTGGCCTGGTTCGCGTCCTGTCTGTTCATGGGGCAGGCCGCCGGCGTGGCGCTGGCCGGCGCGGTGGTGGACGAGATCGGGGCGGCCGCGCTGTTCGGCGGTTCGGCCGTGATGCTGCCCGTGCTGGGCGCGGGCTTCGCCTGGGCTCTCAAGCGCCGCGCGGCGCCGGCCACGGCCTGAGGCGGCGGGCGCGCCCAAGCGCGGCCTGCTGGCCGCGCGTTTCAGTCTTCCCAGTGGAACAAGGCGTCGAACACGGCGTAGGGCGGATCGGACAGTATCGTGGGGATGCTCAGATCCGGCGGCAGCGGCGCTTCCAGTTCGGCACGCCTGGCGCGCGCCAATCCGTGTCGCTCCAGCACGGGCTGGGCGCGCTCGGCCAGGGCCGCGACCGCCGGCGAGTCCAGCCGGTCGACCATGTCCAGCGCGGGCAGGTAGCTGCTGCCGCCCCTGGCATGGCGCCATTTCTCGCCCTGCATGAAGACGAAGCAGGGCGCCAGCCGGCATAGCAGGATCACCAGGCCGATATGCTGGTCGCCCTTGCCCGTCTTGAAATCACGCTCCTCGCGGTAGAACCAGGCGTCGACGAAGGACGCGTAGCCCGATCCATAGTGTCCCCAGGCGATACGCGAGGCCGCGGGCAGCGTCCGCTCCAGTTCGGCGCAGACGCGCCGGTAGAAACCATCGACCTGGGCTTCGTCGTTGCTGTCCCAGGGATGGCGGCCGCCGATCGGGCGTTGTGACGCCAGATTGGTCAGGTCGTCCAGGGACAGTTGCATGGCCGGGCGCGCGCCTCAGACCGAGGCCAGGCGCGCCAGCACCGTTTCCTTGCCCAGCAGCGCCAGCACGGCGTCCACCGCCGGCGTCTGCGTCTGGCCCACCACCGCCACGCGCAGCGGAATGGCCAGCTGCGGCATCTTCAGGCCACGGTCGGCCAGCACGGCCTTGATCAGCGCGGACAGCGCCTCGCGGGTCCATTCGGTGCCCTGGGCGCGTTGCGCGAAGTCCGCCAGCGCCTCGCGCGCGGCCGGCGTCAGGTGCTGTTCGGCCAGCTCGGCGGGGGCCGGCTTGAATTCGCCGCAGAACAGCATGGCGCCGTCGGCGAGCTGTTCCAGCGTTTCGGCGCGGTCCTTGAGCAGGCCCATGATGCCGGGCAGGTTGGTCTTTTCCGGGTGGCCGCCGCGCTTGGCCACGCGGGGGGCGACGCGCTCGGCCAGCTCGGCGTCGTCCATCTGCTTGATGTAGTGGGCGTTGACCCAGTTCAGCTTCTTCGGGTCCCACTGCGAGGCGGACTTGGACAGGTGGCGGGTGTCGAACCAGCTCACCAGCTGCTCGCGGCTGAACAGCTCGTCGTCGCCGTGGCTCCAGCCCAGGCGGGCCAGGTAGTTGATCATGGCCTCGGGCAGGTAGCCCTCGTTGTCGTATTCCATGACGTTGACCGCGCCGTGGCGCTTGGACAGCTTCTCGCCGTCCGGGCCCAGGATCATGGGCACGTGGCCGTATTCGGGCAGCGCGGCGCCCAGCGCGCGCAGGATATTGATCTGGCGCGGGGTGTTGTTGACGTGGTCGTCGCCGCGCAGCACGTGGGTGATGCCCATGTCCCAGTCATCCACCACCACGCAGAAGTTATAGGTGGGCGTGCCGTCGGGACGGGCGATGATCAGGTCGTCCAGCTCGGTATTGTCGAAGCTGATCACGCCCTTGACCATGTCGTTCCACGAGGTGGCGCCGTCCTGCGGGTTCTTGAAGCGGACCACGGGCTGGCGGCCGGCGGGCACCGGCGGCAGGGTCTTGCCCGGCTCGGGACGCCAGGTGCCGTCGTAGCGCGGCTTGTCGCCACGGGCGCGGGCGGCCTCGCGCATGGCTTCCACTTCCTCGGGCGAGCTGTAGCAATGGTAGGCGGTGCCGGCGGCCAGCATCTGCGCGACCACTTCACGGTAGCGGTCCATGCGCTGCATCTGGTAGAACGGGCCTTCGTCGGGCTGCATGCCAAGCCAGTCCATGCTGTCCAGGATCGCCTGCACCGCCTCGGGCGTGGAGCGCTCGACATCGGTGTCCTCGATGCGCAGCACGAAGGTGCCCTGGTGGTGGCGGGCGAAGGCCCACGAGAACAGCGCGGTGCGCGCGCCGCCTAGGTGCAGGAAGCCGGTGGGCGAGGGCGCGAAGCGGGTGCGGATGGGGGAGGAAGCGTTGGCGGTCATAGGAAGCGTAGCGGTGATGGCGGCGACGCCACAAAGCGGCGTCCGGCAGGGGCCACATCAAACATGCGGCGGGCTGGTCTTGTTACGATGGACGCTATTTTAGATTAGCGCCCGAATCGCGCCCGCCACCCCATGCTGCGACACACCCTGGCCCCGATGTTCGAACCCGGTTCGCTGGTGATCGTGGCCGACCGGCCCCTGCCGGCGGCGGGATCCCTGTCGCCGGCGCTCAAGGCCCGCTGCACGGTGGTCGATTGCGCCGTGAGCGAGGCGCCCGAGCTGCCCGCCAGCCTGAACGGCCTGGCGCCGGGCGAGCGTCCCGACCTGGCCCTGGTCTGCGTGTCGCCGGCAGTGCTGCCGGAAACGCTGCGCCGGCTGGCGGCGCTGTCGCCCCGCTCCGTCATCCTGCTGCCGCACGAACTGCCCGATCCGTATCCGCGCGGCACGCTGGCGCTGTGCCGCGCCTGGGCCGAGGAAAACCGCTGCGAGCTGCTGGGGCCGCGCTCCTTCGGCGCGCAGCGCCCGCACGCCGGCCTAAACCTCAGCCAGCACCCGGTGCTGGCGCGCCCGGGCCGGGTGGCCCTGCTGGCCCAGTCGCGCTCCATCATGGCGGCGGTCATGGACTGGGCCGAGGACGTGCACATCGGCTTTTCCGTCGCCGTCTCGCTGGGCGACGAGGCCGTGGTCGGACTGTCCAAGGTGCTGGACTACCTGGCCAGCGACCCGCGCACCGACAGCATCGTGCTCTATCTGGAGGACGTCGGGCCGGCGCGCGAGTTCATGAGCGTGCTGCGCGCCGCCGCCAGCGTGAAGCCGGTCATCGTGCTCAAGGCCGGCCAGCACGGCGCCGACAGCAGCGATGCTGTGTTCGACGCCGCGCTGCGGCGCGCCGGCGCGGTGCGGGTGCGCTACTTCGTGCAGCTGTTCTCGGCGGTCAAGGTGCTGGGCTATACCCGGCGGCCGAAGGGGCGGCGCGTGGCGCTGATCTCCAACGGCAACGGACCGCCGCAGCTGGCCCTGGACCTGATCGGCCCCGACGCCGCCGTGCTCAAGGCCGAGCTGACGCCCGCGACACAGCGGGCGCTGGCGGCCATGCTGGAGCCGGACGCGGCCATCGCCAATCCCGTCATCACCTATGTGCCGCTGACGCCCGAGCGCATCCGCGCGATCCTCGACGCCGTGCTGGACGATGCAGGCGTGGACGGCGTGCTGGTGCTGCTGGCGCCGGACGCGCTGGCCGACATGCCGGCCGTGGCGCGCGAGCTGGCCCAGGTCGCGCCCAAGGCCAGGAAGCCCGTGGTGACCTGTTTCATGGGCGACGCCGGCATGCGGCCGCTGCGGCGCATGCTGGACGATGCCGGCACTTCGGCGTTTCGCACGCCAGAGTCCGCCGCTGACGCCTTCGGCGTGCTGGCCACGCATCACTACAACCAGCAGCTGCTGTTGCAGACCCAGCCGCCCGAGCCCGCCAGCCATGTTCCCGACCTGGTCGCGGCCCGGGACCTGCTGGCGCGGGTGCGCGCCGAATGCCGGCGCGAGCTGAACACGTCCGAGATCCGCTCCCTGCTGGCGCTGTTCTACGTGCCCTTGCGCGATGCGCCTCTGGAGGTGGCCTCGGCCGAACCCGAGTCGCGTCCCATGGCGGTGCGCGTGCGTCGCGATCCGCAATTCGGCCCCGTGATCCGCTTTGGCGCGGGCGGCCCGGACGCCTTCCTGTCGCAGTCCGATCGTGGCATGGACCTGCCGCCGCTCAACGGCTTCCTGGCGCGCCAGCTGATCGAGCGCAGCCGGCTATGGCGCCGCGTGCTGGCGCCGCGCGTCGGCCATCTGGCGGCCGAGGCGCTGCAGCAGGCGCTGGTGCAGGTGTCCGAACTGGTCTCGGAATTGCCGGACATCGAATCGCTCGACATCGATCCGCTCTACGCGGGCGAAACCCAGCTGCGCGCGGGCGGACTGCGCATGACGCTGACCGAGACGCCCGGCTGCGCCACGCCGCAGACCGCCGGCTACCCGCACATGGCGATCCACCCGTATCCGGCGCGGCTGGTGCAGGTGCGACGCTTCAACGACGGCATCCCGTGGGTGCTGCGGCCGATCCGTCCCGAGGACGCCGAGTCGTTGCAGGAGTTCATCCGCGGCCTGTCCGAGCGCTCGCGCTACATGCGTTTCGTGTCGATGATGCGCGAGCTGACGCCGCGCATGGTGTCGCGCTATACCCAGGTGGACTATCACCGCGAGCTGGCGCTGGTCGCCGCCACGCTGGTGCCCAATCCCGCCAATCGCGGCCATCCGAGAGAGGTGCTGGTGGGCTTCGCGCACTATCTGCGCAACCCGGACGGGCGCGGCGCCGAGTACGCGTTGGTGATCGGCGACGACTGGCAGCGCCGCGGCCTGGGGCGTCAGCTGATGTCGGCGCTGATCGACGCGGCGCGCGAGCAGGGGCTGGAATACATCGACGGGCTGGTGCTGTCGACCAACCGGCCCATGCTGGCGCTGATGACCAGCCTGGGTTTCACCAATGATCCCGACCCGGAAGACCCGACCATGCGGCGGGTCTGGCTAGAGGTTTAGTCCCCCCCGAAGCGCTGCGCGCTTCCCCCCCAGGGGGGCGCCGCTACGGACCGGCGAAGCCGGCTCCGTGCGGCCCCGATGGGGTAGCGCCTGCTATTTATGCTGCAGGTGGCGTATCCGGGGGGCGGTCGTTGACTTGCTCAGCTCAGCACTTCGCGCAGGAAGCGCGAGATGTCGGCCACTTCCTCGGCGCACACGGAATGCGGCATGCCATAGGTGTGCCAGCGCACGTCGCAGCCCAGGCGCTGCAGCTCGGCCAGCGTGGCCTTGGCGCGCGCCAGCGGCACGACCGGATCGAAAGTGCCGTGGGCCAGGAAGATCGGAGTGCGCGCATTGGCGCCGTGGCGCTCGGCCTCGGCCGTGTCCAGCAGCGGCAGGTAGCCCGACAGGCCCATCATGCCGGCCAGCTTCTCGGGCAGGCGCAGGCCGGTGTGCAGCGTCATGGCGCAGCCCTGCGAGAAGCCGGCCAGCACGATGTTGGACGTGGGGATGCCGCGGGCGTTCTCGCGCGCGATCAGCTTGTGGATCTCGGCTTCCGAGCGGCGGATGCCGGCGCCGTCCTCGACGCGCACCAGGTCCATCACCAGGATGTCGTACCAGGAACGCATGGCCATGCCATTGTTGATGGTCACCGGCTGCACCGGCGCGTTCGGGAACACGAAGCGCACCTTGCTGCCGGCCGGCAGGTCCAGCTCCGGCACGATGGGCGCGAAGTCGTTGCCGTCGGCGCCCAGCCCGTGCAGCCAGATCACGGCGTGCGTGGGATTGGGGGCGGTTTCGATCTCGATGCAGTCGAGCAGGTCGGTCGTGGCGGTCATGGATGGAATCAGTGGATGAGGGCCTTGAGCGCCTGGAACAGCGCCCGGTACTGCTTCTTTTGCGGCTCCTGGCCTTGCAGCAGGGCGGCGTTGGCCTGTTTTTCCTTGCGCGCGGCCCGGATCACGGCGCGCAGGTGCTGCACGTCGGCCTGCGGATTGTTCTCCAGCAGGCGGGTCAGGGCCTCGTCGTCGTCGAGCAGGCGGTCGCGCAGGGTCTCCAGCCGGTGCATGGCGGCGGTTTCCTCGCGCGAGCCGTTTTCCCAGACGTCGAGCTGGGCGCGGATTTCCTCGGCGGGGGCGTCGCGCATCAATTTGCCCACGAAATGGGTCTGGCGGCGCAGGCCCTCGCGGCTGGTGGTGCGCTGGGCCATGCGGATGGCTTCGTACAGGCGTTCCGCCAGCGGCAGCTGTTTCAGGCGTTCGGGCGACAGGGCGATCAGCTGCTTGCCCAGGTCCAGCAGCGCGTGCATCTCGCGCTTGACCTGGGATTTGCTGGGACGGTCGTAGCCGTTCTCGTCGTAGCCTTCGTCGACGGATTCTTCTTCGGGATGGGAATTCATGGAAAACTGCGCAATGACAGACTTGGCTATGATAACCGTCTCTGCAAATTGGACAGCAATGGTCAAACCCTCCTCATCCCTGCCGCTGGCGGCAAATCACGCGCGTTTTTCCGAACTCGTCGAGCAAACCCTCGCCTACGCGCGCCAGATCGGCGCCTCGGACGCGGCGGCTGAAGTCTCCGAGAGCCTGGGGCTGTCGGTCTCCGTGCGCAAGAACGACATCGAAACCGTCGAGCAGACCCGCGACCGCTCGCTGGACCTGACGGTCTACGCCGGCCAGAGCCGAGGCTCGGCCTCGACCTCCGACTTTTCCGAGGCGGCGCTGCGCCAGACCGTGGAAGCGGCCTGGCACATTGCCCGCCATACCGCCGCCGACCCGGCGGCCGGCCTGCCCGACGCCGATCAGCTGGCCACCGAATTCCCCGACCTGGACCTGCACCACGCCTGGCCGGTGTCCACCGAAGAGGCGGCCGAGCTGGCCCTGCGCGCCGAGCGCGCCGCCCGCGAGGTCGATTCCCGCATCACCAATACCGATGGCGCCTCGGTGGGCACCTACGAAGGCCAGTTCGTCATGGGCAATACCCGTGGCTTCCTGGGTGGCTACGCCTATTCGCGCCACAGCCTGTCGGTGGCGCCGATCGCCGGCCGCGGCAACGGCATGCAGCGCGATTACTGGTACACGTCCGAGCGCGATCCGGCCAGCCTGGCCTCGCCCGAGGCCGTGGGTCGCTATGCCGCCGGGCGCACGCTGTCGCGCCTGTCGGCGCGCCGTATCCGCACCGGCAAGTTCCCGGTGCTGTTCGAGGCGCCGCTGGCCCTGGGCCTGGTCGGCGCCCTGACGCAGGCGGCCAACGGTGGCGCGCTGTACCGCAAGGCCAGCTTCCTGCTCGACGCCCTGGGCAAGCCGATCTTCCCGTCGCACATCAACCTGACCGAGGATCCGCACGTGCGTGGCGCCATGGGCAGCTCGCCGTTCGACGACGAAGGCGTGCGCACGCGCAAGCGCAGCGTGGTGACGGCCGGCGTGCTGGAAGGCTATTTCCTGTCCTCGTACACCGCCCGCAAGCTCGGCATGACCACCACCGGCAACGCCGGCGGCTCGCACAACCTGACCTTCAGCTCCACCCAGACCCAGGCCGGCGACGATTTCGAAGCCATGCTGCGCAAGATGGGCACGGGCTTCCTGGTCACCGAGCTGATCGGGCAGGGCGTGAACTACGTCTCCGGCGACTATTCGCGCGGCGCGTTCGGCTATTGGGTCGAGAACGGCAAGATCCAGCACGCCGTGCAGGAAGTGACCATCGCCGGCAACCTGAACGACATGTTCCGCCAGATCGTGGCGGTGGGCGCCGACGTCATCTCGCGCGGCACCAAGACCACGGGCTCGATCCTGATCGAGCAGATGGCCATCGCCGGCGTCTGATCCCGTTGGCCGGGGCGCGGCCCCGGCCAACGCCGCCTTGCCCGGCCGCCCGCGCCGTCGCGTCTTTGCAATCCTGCCTTTGCAATCCCTTACCTGCTCGGGAATTCCTCTAGCAATCCCTGACCCCGCCAGCGTGTAATATCCGGCGGGTATTGCTGGAAGTCCCTGGTGTTGCTGTAAAGAAGGAGCAAGAGATGCAACGACGTTCATTCTTGAAACAGGCGGGGCTCGGCGCCGTGGCAACGGGCGCGGCCATCGCCGCGCCGGCATATGCCCAGGATTCGCCGTCGTTGAAGTGGCGCCTGGCCTCCGGTTTCCCCAGCGCCCTGGACCTGCGCTTCGGCGCGGGCGAGACCTTCTGCAAGTTCGTTTCCGAATCCACCGGCGGCAAGTTCAGCATCCGCCACCTGCCCGAGGGCGAGGTCGCGCCCGCGGCCGAGCTGGTCGACGCGGTCGGCGCCGGCAAGGTCGAATGCGCCCACGCCTCTTCCGCGCTGCTGCACGCGCGCAATCCCGCCTTTTGCTTCGATGCCGGCATGCCTTTCGGCCTGACCGCGCGCCAGATGGACGCCTGGATGATGGAAGGCGAGGGCCTGCGCCTGACCCGCGAGCTGTTCAAGCCCCTGAAGGCCGTCAACTTCCCGCTGGGCAATACCGGCGGCCAGATGGGCGGCTGGTTCAGGAAAGAGGTCAAGCGCGTGGGCGACCTGAAGGGCCTGAAGATGCGCGTGGACGGCCTGGCCGCCGACGTGCTGGCCCGCCTGGGCGTGGCGCCGCAACAGGCGGCGCTGGCCGAGCTGGCGCAGGCGGCCGAGAAGGACGGCCTGGAGGCCGTGGCCGGCTCGGGCGCCTACGATGACAGCAAGCTAGGGCTGAACAAGTTCGCCAAGTTCTATTACGGGCCGGGCTGGTGGGCGGGCAGCGGCCAGCTGTCGCTCTATATCAATGACGAGGCCTGGAGCAAGCTGCCCAAGAACTACCAATCGGTGGTCGAGGCCGCCGCCCGTGCCGCGCACGCCGCCGCCTCGGCCCGCTATGACGCGCGCAATCCCGGCGCCCTGGCGCAGTTGACGGCCAATGGCGCGCAGTTGCGCGCCTTTTCCCGCTCGATCATGGACGCGGCCTTCGAGGCCACGCAGCAGCTCTACAAGGAACTGGGCGACAAGGACCCGGCCTTCAAGGCGCTGCACAGCAGCTATATGGGTTTTCGCGACAGCGAGATGCCCTGGTTCCGCCTGACCGAGGGCGCCTACGGCCAGTACCTGGGCGTGGCGCTGTCGGCCAGGAGCTGAGCAGGAGGCCGTTGCCGAATGGCATTCGGCAAGGAGTGGGGTTTTCACTGATTTCCCCTGGTTTTTGACTAGAAATCGGGCGGTTTGGCGCCTTTTGTTGAACGGCATTCAAGTTTCGGCCTGATACAAAAGGAGTAATATGCCGGGTCTTGACGCGCGAACGCGCCGCCTTCGAGCGGCAACCGCCGTCAATCCGGCAGGCCTGGCCGACCCGGATTACCAAACATTCCGAGACAGACTTTAGGGTGGTATCAACCATGCAATCGAAGACCAAGAAGCTGCTGGCCGCGCTGATCGCGGCCGGTGTCGTTCCGGCTGCCCACGCGGCCGACCTCAAGCTGGGCGTGGCCGAGGCCCTGTCGGGCGGCGCCGCCCAGTACGGCGCGTCGATCCGCAACGGCTTCCAGCTGGCTGCCGATGAAATCAACGCCGCCGGCGGCATCAACGGCAACAAGGTCGTGCTGGTGATCGAGGACGAACAGGGCAAGAAGGAAGAAGCCATCAACGTCTTCAAGAAGCTGATCTTCAAGGACAACGTCCTGATGGTCTTCGGCCCGACGCTGTCGAACTCGGCCCAGGCCGCCGACCCGATCGCCCAGGCCGCCAAGACGGTCGTCTTCGGCACCTCCAACACCGCCGATGGCATCACCTCCATCGGCAACTACGTGTTCCGCAACTCGGTCACCGAAGCCGACGTGCTGCCGGCCACCATCTCCACCGTCAAGGCCAAGACCGGCCTGAAGAACGTGGCGGTGCTCTACGGCAACGACGACGTCTTCACCAAGAGCGGCTACGACAACTTCAAGAAGGCCCTGGAAGACCAGAAGATCCCGGTCACCACGACCGAGACCTTCGCCAAGGGCGACGTGGACTTCAAGGCCCAGCTGACCAAGATCAAGGGCACCAACCCCGACGCCATCGTGCTGTCGGCCCTGCTGGCCGAAGGCGCCCCGATCATGGTGCAGGCCCGCCAGCTCGGCATCAACCTGCCGGTCATCGGCGGCAACGGCATGAACTCGGTCAAGATCTTCGACCTGGCTCCCGGCGGCGCGTCGAACAACCTGTGGATCGGCAGCCCCTGGTCCATCGAGAACAAGTCGGCCGAGAACGTGAAGTTCATCGACGCCTACAAGGCCAAGTTCAACGGCGCGCCCGACCAGTTCGCGGCCCAGTCGTACGACGCCATGTACATCGTCGCCCAGGCCCTGAAGAACACCAAGATCAGCGGCGACCTGCCCAAGGACCGCACGGCACTGCGCGACGCGCTGCCGTCGGTGCAGTGGACCGGCGCCACCGGCGCCTTCAAGTTCCGCCAGGCCAACGACCGCGCCGGCAAGCCCGCCGGCTACGACGCCGACCAGGCGCCGATCGTCAGCGTGACCAAGGACGGCAAGTACGTCATCGAGAAGTAATCGGCACGCGTCCCCCTGATGGGGGATGCGCCTGGCGCGCGGCCTGGACGGGGCGTGCGCCAGGCGCTTTTCATAGCAGGGCCGCCCCAAGACAAGAACATCCCCCGGGGGCAGCAGGCCCGCGCGGCGCAAGCGGCGCGGGAGCATTTCCTTGTCGCGGGAGCGCTTCAAGCAGAAGCGCATCCGCGGGGCGCAGGCCCGCGCCATCAGCGCGGCGCGGCGGTCCTTTCGGTTTTATCTGGAACGTCCAATCATGTTGGAACAACAATTCGTCAACGCCTTGTCGCTGGGCTGCGTCTACGCCCTGTTCGCGCTGGGCTTCACGCTGGTCTTCGGCGTGCTCGGGGTCATCAATCTGGCGCATGGCGCGGTTTTCATGGTGGGGGCCTACGCGGCGCTGACCGTGGTGCAGAACCTGGCCCTGCCGCTGTGGGCGGGACTGGTGGCGGCCTTCGTCGTCGCGGGCCTGACCGGCGTCATCATCGACTACCTGGTGCTCAAGCCGCTGCGCAAGCGCAACGCGCCTCACCTGATTCCCATGATCGCCACCATCGGCGTGGGCATCATCCTGAACAACGCCGCGCAGGGCATTTTCGGCGCCAGCAACCTGCGCTTCCCGCACGGCACCGTGCCCGAGGAAGTGATCGAGGTCGCCGGTCTGCACCTGACCGTGATCGAGCTGGGCATCATCTTCATGTCCTTCGCGCTGATGGCCGTGCTGATGTTCGTCATGCGCCGCACGCAGTTCGGCCGCGCGCTGCGCGCCATCGCCGAATCGCCCAAGGCCGCCTGGCTGCTGGGCATCAATGTTGAAAAACTGTTCATCACCACTTCGTTCGCCGCCGCGGCGCTGGGCGGCGTGGCCGGCGTGCTGATCGGGCTGTACTCGAACGCGCTCTTCCCGCTCATGGGCCAGCCCATGCTGCACAAGGGCATCGCGGTCATCATCCTGGGCGGCATGGGCGACATCCGCGGCGCCATGCTGGGCGGCCTGTTCCTGGGCTTCGCCGAGGTGCTGTCGGTGGCCTATATCGGCTCCACCATGCGCGATGCGGTGGCATTCGGCCTGCTGTTCCTGATCCTGCTGGTGCGTCCGCAGGGCCTGTTCGGCAAAGTGGTTCAACGCAAGGCGTAAGTGTGATGAGCGGATTCGAAAATTTCTGGGCCATTTATGGCAACCTGGTGCTGACGCTGGGCACCAATGCCCTGCTGGCCCTGTCCATCTGGCTGACGCTGGCCTGCGGCATGCTGGCCATGGCCAATGCGGCCTTCATGGGCATCGGCGCCTACGCCGCCGCCTTGCTCACCATGAACTACGACGCCTCCTTCCCGGTGGCGCTGGCCGGCGGCATGCTGGCGCCGGCCCTGGTGGCGGCGCTGATCGGCCTGCCCACGCTGCGCTTGTCCGGGGTCTACCTGGCCATGGCGACGCTGGGTTTCGGCGAGGTGGTGCGCGTGACCGTGCTGAACACCGAGTCCATCACCGGCGGCGCGCTGGGCCTTAACGGCATCCCGCAGCTGACCCAGTGGTGGCACGTGATCCTGGCGGTCGTCATCGTGCTGTTCGTGCTGTGGCGCGTGCGCGTGTCCAAGATCGGCCGCGCCTTCGACGCCATCCGTGGCGACGAAACCGCCGCCGGTCTGATGGGCATCGACGTGCGCGCCAACAAGATGCTGGCATTCGTGGCGGGCGCCATGATCGCCGGCCTGGCGGGCGCGCTGAACGCTCACCTGACCTTTTTCATCGGACCCAACGAATACGGCTTCGACCGTGGCGTGGAAATCCTGACCATGGCGATCCTGGGCGGCATCGGCGGCCTGGCGGGCCCGGTGCTGGGCAGCTTCATCATCACGGTGCTGCCCGAGATGCTGCGCGGCTTCGCGGATTTCCGCCTGGTCGTCAATGGAGTGATCCTGGTGGTGATCGTGTTGTTCCTGCCGCAAGGCATCTGGGATCCGGCGCGCTTCAAGCGCTGGATGCGTCAGGGAGGCAAGCGCCATGCTTGAGCTTTCCTCCGTCTCCAAGAGCTTTGGCGGCCTGCATGTGCTGCATGACGTCAATCTGTCCGTGCCCCAGGGCAGCATCTACGGCCTGATCGGCCCGAACGGCGCCGGCAAGACCACGGTGTTCAACCTGATCACCGGCCTGCTGCCGCCCAGCGGCGGCGCCATCACGTTCAACGGCGACAGCCTGCTGCGGCGCGCGCCGCACCAGATCACGCGCATGGGCATCGCCCGCACGTTCCAGAACATTCGCCTGTTCAAGGAGATGACGCTGCTGGAAAACGTGGTGGTCGGCGCCTACCGCCACATGAACTACGGCTTCCCCAGCCTGCTGCTGGGCCTGCCGGGATTCCGCGAGCACGAGAAGCGGGCCCGCGAACGCGCCCACGAGCTGCTGACCTGGATGCGCCTGGACCACAAGGCCAATGACCTGGCTGACAATCTGTCCTACGGCGAACAGCGCCGGCTGGAGCTGGCGCGCGCGCTGGCCACCGAGCCCAAGCTGCTGTTGCTGGACGAGCCGGTCGCGGGCATGAACACCGGCGAGCGCGCCGAGCTCATGCGCGAGATCCTGGCGATCCGCGAACGCGGCTACACCATTCTCATGATCGAGCACGACATGCGCTTCGTCATGGGCCTGTGCGAACAGATCGCGGTGCTGAACTTCGGCAAGATCATCGCCTGCGGCGGGCCTGAAGAGATCCGCAACAACGAGCAGGTCATCGAGGCCTACCTGGGCCGCGAAGACGATGAAGACGCCGAACACGCGGAGGCCGCAAAATGAGCGCAATGCTGGAAGTCCGCGGACTCGAGGTCAACTACGGCCATATCGAAGCCGTCCGCGGCATCGACCTGGACCTGAACGCCAAGGAAATCACCGCCCTGGTCGGCGCCAACGGCGCCGGCAAGTCCACCACGCTGCTGGCGCTGTCCGGGCTGCTGCCCAAGGCGAGCGGCCGCATCAGCTTCGAGGGCGAGGACATCACCAACCTGCCGCCGCACCAGCTGGTCGCGCGCGGCATCGTGCAGGTGCCGGAAGGCCGGGCCATCCTCACCACCATGACGGTGCTGGAAAACCTGGAGCTGGGCGCCTACCGCCGCGGCCTGAAGAACGTGGGCTCGGATCTGGAGTATGTCTTCAATCTGTTCCCGCGCCTGAAGGAGCGGATCAACGGCATGGCCGGCAACCTGTCCGGCGGCGAGCAGCAGATGCTGGCCATCGGCCGCGCGTTGATGGCCAAGCCGCGCCTGTTGCTGCTGGACGAGCCGTCGATGGGCCTGGCGCCCATCGTGGTGCAGGAGATATTCCGTTCGCTGCGCGCCATCAACGCCGACGGCCTGACCCTGTTCCTGGTCGAGCAGAACGTGCGCCAGGCGCTGAAGATCGCCCAGCACGGCTATGTGCTGGAAAACGGCGCCATGGCGCTGAGCGGCACCGGCCGCGAGCTGCTGGGCCATCCTCGGGTGCTGGAAGCCTATCTGGGCGCCTGACCGGATCTTGCCGGGGCGCGCGCGGTTCAGGTTGCGCGCGCCGGCCGCTGTCTGGCGGGACGTCTGCCGCCTGTCAGGGCAGGCGCCGCCAGGCAGGCATTTCGTCCAGCGAAGGTTGTCCCTTTTATATGAGGCCCTTTCGTCTGGCTGCCCCCGCGAGCCGTCCCGGTGAGGACGGGGGCGGATGCGGGAGGCCGTCGCCTCCTGGCTTGCCCATTTTTTGAGCAGCTGTGTTAGAATCACAGGCTTTCCCTCATTTTGGCTATTGCACGGGCGGGTAATAACGCTTAGGCGGGACGCTGATAGAGGCTTGAAATTCCAGGGTTTTCTCGGGAATCACGGCCTAGTCGGGGGAAGGAAGCGCTGGCAGGGATACGCCCGCCGGCGGAATCATTTTTCTTCTTAGGAACCATCATGAAGACCTTTGTGGCCAAGCCGCATGAAGTCCAACGTGACTGGTTTGTGATCGACGCCAAGGGCAAAGTCCTCGGTCGTGTGGCCAGCGAAGTCGCACGTCGTCTGCGTGGCAAGCACAAACCTGAATTCACGCCGCACGTTGATACTGGCGATTACATCGTCATCATCAACGCTTCCGATATCGTCGTTACCGGCACGAAGGCGAAGGACAAGAAGTACTTCCGCCACACCACGTACCCGGGCGGTATCCGCGAAACGAACTTCGAGAAAATGCAAGAGCGTTTTCCCGGCCGCGCCATCCAGAAGGCTGTCAAGGGCATGCTGCCCAAGGGTCCGCTGGGCTACGCGATGATCAAGAAACTGAAGGTGTACGCCGGTGCCGAGCACCCGCACACCGCCCAGCAGCCCAAGACGCTGGATATCTAAGGAAACGCCATGATCGGTAACTGGAACTACGGAACCGGCCGTCGCAAAACCTCGGTGGCTCGCGTTTTCATCAAGAAGGGCACCGGCAAGATCGTCGTCAACGGCAAGCCCGTCGACGAGTTCTTCGCTCGTGAAACCGGCCGCATGGTCGTGCGCCAGCCGCTGGAACTGACCGGCCACCTGGAATCGTTCGACATCAAGGTCAATGTGCACGGCGGCGGTGAAACCGGCCAGGCCGGCGCAGTCCGTCACGGCATCACGCGTGCCCTGATCGACTACGACGCGACCCTGAAGCCCGCGCTGTCGCAAGCTGGTTTCGTGACCCGCGATGCCCGCGAAGTCGAACGCAAGAAGGTCGGCTTCCGCAAGGCCCGTCGTCGCAAGCAGTTCAGCAAGCGCTGATGCCTGCAGAAAAAAGCCCGCTACGGCGGGCTTTTTTCATTTGGGGCCGCCGCTCCGCCTGCCCGCGATTGTCGGGCGATACAATCACGTTTCGTTCCACGTAGAGTTCATATCCATCATGGCCCAAGCATCGAACACCCGTATCAAGGTTGGCATCGTCGGCGGCACCGGCTACACCGGCGTCGAGCTGCTGCGCCTGCTGTCGCAGCACCCGAATGTGGAATTGACCGCCATCACGTCCCGCAAGGAAGACGGGCTGCCGGTGGCCGATATGTACCCGAACCTGCGCGGCCGCGTGAAGATCGCTTTCTCCGCGCCCGAAAAGGCCTCGCTGACCGATTGCGACGTGGTGTTCTTCGCCACGCCCCATGGCGTGGCCATGGCGCAGGCGCCCGAGCTGATCGCCGCCGGCACCCGCGTGATCGACCTGGCCGCCGATTTCCGCCTGCAGGACATCCCCACGTTCGAGCGCTGGTACAAGATTCCCCATACCTGCCCGGAAGTGCTGGCCGAGTCCCAGTACGGCCTGGTCGAGCTGAACCGTGAAGCCATCTCCAAGGCCCGCGTGATCGGCAATCCGGGCTGCTACCCGACCACGGTGCTGCTGGGCCTGGCGCCGCTGCTGGAAGGCGGCAAGAAGCTGATCGACGCGCAGACCCTGATCGCGGACTGCAAGTCGGGCGTGTCCGGCGCGGGCCGCAAGGCGGAGGTGGGCTCGCTGTTCTCCGAGGCCTCCGACAACTTCAAGGCCTATGGCGTGGCGGGCCACCGCCATCATCCGGAAATCGTTTCGCAGCTGGAGAAGATCGCTGGCGGCAAGGTCGGCCTGACCTTCGTGCCGCACCTGGTGCCCATGATTCGCGGCATGTACTCCACCCTCTACGCCCGCATCCTGCCCGAGGCGCGCGACACGGACTTCCAGGCCCTGTTCGAGCAGCGTTATGCCGACGAGGCCTTTGTCGACGTGATGCCGGCCGGCAGCCTGCCGGAAACCCGCTCGGTGCGCGCGTCCAACAACCTGCGCATCGCGCTGTCGCGCCCGGGCAATGGCGACCAGCTGATCGTGATGGTGGTGCAGGACAACCTGGTCAAGGGCGCCGCCGGCCAGGCCGTGCAGAACATGAACCTGATGTTCGGCTTCGCGGAATCCACCGGCCTGGACCAGGTCGCGATCCTGCCCTGATGCATTGCCGGAGGGGCGGCTGGCCGCCCTTTCGAGTGCCATGTCCAACGATTCTCCCATCGCTTCGCAATCGCGCCGTCCTCGCGGACTGGCGCGCGTCGGCATCGCGCTCGCGTTAGGCGTCGCGCTGGGCGTCGCGGGGACCAGTCTCTACGTCCGCCACCAGGCGCGCGCGAGCGTGGCGGCGGCTGCTTCGGATCCCCTGCCGAGCAGCGCGCAGGAAGAGGCGATGCGCCAGCAGCGCACGCTGCTGCGTTTCACCCAGGGCCAGCTGGACGCGGCCGATGGCGAACTGGTGATCGAGCGGGCCGCGCGGCAGGAGCTGGAAACGCAGTTGCGCGCCGCCCAGGCCGAGGTCGGCCGCGTGCGCGACCAGCTGGCGTTCTATGAGCAGCTGCTGCCGCCCGGGCCGGAAGGCTCGGTCGATATACGCGGCGCGCAGGTCGAGCGCGCCGGGCAGGGCCTGCGCTACAAGGTGCTGCTGATGCGCAGTGGTCGCAATGGTGGCGCACCGTTTTCGGGCGCGTTGCGCTTCCAGGCGGTCGGCACGCTCAAGGGCGAGACCGTGACCGTCGAGCTCGCGCCCATGCAGGTCAAGTCGGAAACGACGCCGGCGCCCGATGGTGTCGCCGCCGGACTGGCCTTGCAGTTCGACCAGTATCAACGCAGCCAGGGCATGCTGGCCTTGCCCGAGGGTTTTGTCCCCGAAAGCGTGACCATCACCGTGCTCGAAGGCGATACGGTGCGCGCGACCCGCAGCGTCAAGCTCGAACTTTGAGTCCGGCCCGGGGCTGCGCTATAGTGACAGCATACGAGTGGCGACGCCGCTCACCGAAATTCGGCCTCAACGGCCAGGAGTGAACCATGAATGCAGTGACCGAAACCGTCGACCTGCAGGCCCCGCCGCCTGCTCCCCTGGTCTTTACCGACTCGGCGGCCGCCAAGGTCAAGGACCTGCTGGCCGAGGAAGGCAACCCCGAGCTGAAGCTGCGCGTCTTCGTGCAAGGCGGCGGCTGTTCGGGTTTCCAGTACGGCTTCACCTTTGATGAAGTCGTCAACGAAGACGACACCGTGCTCGACAAGGCTGGTGTGCAGCTGCTGGTCGACCCGATGAGCTTCCAGTATCTGGTCGGCGCCGAGATCGACTACAAGGAGGACATCGAGGGCTCGCAGTTCGTCATCCGCAATCCCAACGCCAGCACGACTTGCGGTTGCGGTTCCTCGTTCTCGGTCTGATCGCGCCCTGAGCGTCAGCTCATTAAAAAACCCTTCGGCTTGCCGAAGGGTTTTTTGTTTTGGGCAATCAGGCCGGATAGAGCGCGCCCAGGATGCGCGGACCGCGCGCGCCGGTCACGTCGGGCAGTCCGGCGGGGCGGCGTTCCGTAAAACGGTGCGCCAGCCAGGCGAAGGCCAGCGCCTCGACCTGCTGGGCCGGCACGCCGAGCGCATCGGTCGGATGGACGGGCCGTTGCAGGCAGTACGCCAGTTCGCGCATCAGCGCGCCGTTGCGCGCGCCGCCGCCGCAGACATAGATCTCGGTCACGCCAGCGGCGGCCGCGTCAATGGCGTTGGCCACGGTCCTGGCCGTCAGGCGCTGCAATGTGGCCTGCACGTCCTCAGGCGCCGGGCGCGGGCCGTCGCAGGCCGCCAGCCGGTCGTCCAGCCAGCGCATGTTGAAGAGATCGCGCCCGGTGGACTTGGGTGGCGGCAGGGCGAACCAGGGTTCGCCCGCGATCAACGCCTCGAGCAGCGGCGCCAGCACCTGGCCGCTGGCCGCCCAGCGGCCGTCGGCGTCAAAGGGCTGGTTCAGGTGGCGCTGGCACCATCCGTCCAGCAGCACATTGGCGGGGCCGGTGTCGAAGCCGCGCACCGGCGTGCCGGGCGCAAGCAGCGTGACGTTGGCGATGCCGCCCAGGTTCAGCACCGCGCGCGCCCGTGGCGCGCCGAAGATCGCCGCATGAAAGGGCGGCACCAGCGGCGCGCCCTGGCCGCCGGCGGCCACGTCGCGGCTGCGGAAATCGGCCACCACGTCGATGCCGCTCAGCTCGGCCAGGAGCGCCGGGGCGTTCAATTGCACGGTATAGCCGCTGTCGGGCCGGTGGCGCACGGTTTGTCCGTGGACGCCGATGGCGATTACATCGCGCGGCGCGACGCCGGATGCGTCGAGCAGGCGGGCGGCTGTGTCGGCATAGAGACGCGCCAGCGAATTGGCCGCCAGCGCGGCGCGCGCCAGTTCGTCGGCGCCGGCGTGGTTCAGCGACAGCAGCTCGGCGCGCAGGGCGGAGGGCATGTCCAGGCTGGCGCTGGCCAGCACCTGCGGCGGCTGGCCGTGGGCCAGCCGGGCCAGCACGCCGTCGACACCGTCGACGCTGGTGCCCGACATCAGGCCGATATAGAGTCCGGGAGCGGGGCGGGCGGGCGCGGCGCCCGCCGCCTGGAGGCGGCCGGGCTGGGAATCGCGCGGGCCGCCGGAAGCGCTCATGTTCGCGCGCTCAGCGGCTGGCCACGTTGGTCAGCGCGTCGGGCAGGGTCTGCTGGAATTCCGTCAGCAGCTGGATCTGCTGCTGGTACGGCGCCACGGCCTGCTTGAAGGCGCGGATTTCCGCGGGCTCCAGCGTGCGGGCCACGGGCAGGTCCACCGACAGCGGGTCGATGGGCTGGTTGTCCACGCGGAATTCGTAGTGCAGGTGCGGGCCCGTGGCCCAGCCGGTGGCGCCCACGTAGCCGAGCAGCTGGCCCTGGGAGATCTTGGAGCCCTTGGTGATGCCTTCGGCGATGCGGCTCTGGTGCGCGTACAGCGTCGAGTACTTGCCGTGGTGCTTGACGATGACCACGTTGCCGTAGCCGTTCTGCCAGCCCGAGAATTCCACCGTGCCGTCAGCCGTGGAATGGATGGGCGTGCCCGACGGCGCGGCGTAGTCCACGCCCTTGTGCCCCGTCCAGGTCTTGTGGATGGGGTGCATGCGCATGCCGAAGGTCGAGCTGATGCGGCTGAACTTCAGGGCGGTGCGAAGGAAGGCGCCGCGCAGGCTGGTGCCGTCGAAATCGTAATACGAGCCGCTCTTGCCGTCGGGGCTGAACCAGACGGCGTTGTAGGTCTTCTCGCCGTTGATGAACTCCAGCGCCAGCACGCGTCCGGCGCCGGCATAGCGGCCGTCGTGCGAGCGCACTTCGTAGACCACGCGGAACTGGTCGCCCTGCCGCAGGTCGCGCAGGAAGTCGATCTTGGCGCTGAGGATGTCGGCCATCTGCAGCGTGACGGAATCGGGGATGCCGGCCGCATCGGTGGCGCCGAACAGCGAGGAGCGGATGGTGCCGACCGCGACGCGGGTCTGGCGATCGGTGCTCTCGGTGATTTCCTCGGCCTTGTAGCTGTTGCCGGCCGGGGCCACGTGCAGCATGCGGGTGACGACCTGGCCGTCGGTCTCGTTGCCGGGCGTGTGGATGTAGCGCAGCCAGATCAGGTTGCCGTCTTCGTCGGTCGCCGCCTGGACCGAGCGGCCCGGATAGAGCTTGTAGATGCTGCGGGCGCTGGCGTCGTGGGTGAGGAAGGTTTGCAGTTCCGGCGCGTCCAGTTCCAGGCGCTGCAGCACCGCGGCCAGCGTGTCGCCCGCGCGGATGCGGGTTTCGCTGATGTAGGGCGCGGCGCTCGGCGTGCTGACTTCGACCTGTTCGGCGGTCAGGGGCAGGATGCTCTGGATGATGCGGGCGGAGGGGATGTCGGAGCGATCGGGATGCTGCACCATGCCCAGCGCGGCAGCGCCGGCGAACAGGCCGATCGCGGTGACCAGCAGCGTGCGGCTGACAATCCCGGAGCGCGGCTTGGGCTCGACGGGCGAGAGCGACGCTGCGGTTTTGCGCTTGAAGCGGTTCGCAATGTCGTGGAGGCCACGATTCATCGTGAAAAAACCCTCTCAGGTAGCTGGGACTCGCAGGGTGCGTGACACGAACGGCCCCCGCGCGCCACGTTATCCGGGGCAAGGGCTGGCGCGGGGCGCAACTTGTGAACAGCAGGTGACAGACCGGACGACAACTGCGTATATATGACAGTTGCGTATGATTAGGGCGGTATCCTAGCTGATTCAGCTAGAATTTTCGATAGTTTTCGTCACTTTTTACACCTTTTATCGGCCGAAGCCGTCTTGGTCCCCCCGGAAATGTCCTCCTCAGAAGCCCCCATCGCAGCAGCCCCCATCACCCCCGAAGTCGAAGCCGACCTGCGCATCGCCAAGCGCGGCTGCGACGAACTGCTGGTCGAATCGGAGTTCGCCCGCAAGCTGGCCCGCAGCCGCGCCACCGGCGTGCCGCTGCGTATCAAGCTGGGGCTGGATCCGACCGCGCCGGACATCCACCTGGGCCACACGGTGGTGTTGAACAAGATGCGCCAGCTGCAGGACCTGGGCCACACGGTCATCTTCCTGATCGGCGACTTCACCTCGACCATTGGCGATCCCAGCGGTCGCAACAGCACCCGCCCGCCGCTGACCCGCGAGCAGATCGAGGCCAACGCCAAGACCTACTATGCGCAGGCCAGCCTGGTGCTGGACCCGGCCAAGACCGAGATCCGTTACAACTCCGAGTGGTGTGACCCGCTGGGCGCGCGCGGCATGATCCAGCTGGCCTCGCGTTACACGGTGGCGCGCATGATGGAGCGCGAGGACTTCACCAAGCGCTTCAAGGGCGGCGTGCCGATCTCGGTGCATGAATTCCTGTATCCGCTGATGCAGGGCTATGACTCGGTGGCGCTGAAATCCGATCTGGAGCTGGGGGGCACCGATCAGAAGTTCAACCTGCTGGTCGGGCGCGAGCTGCAGAAGGAATATGGCCAGGAGCCGCAGTGCATCCTGACCATGCCGCTGCTGGTGGGGACGGATGGCGTCGAAAAGATGTCCAAATCCAAGGGCAACTACATCGGTATTTCCGAGTCGCCGGATTCGATGTTCGGCAAGCTCATGTCGATCTCCGACACGCTGATGTGGCGTTACTTCGAACTGCTGTCGTTCCGCTCGCTGGAAGACATCGCCGCGCTCAAGGCCGAGACCGAGGCCGGCCGCAATCCGCGCGACGCCAAGGTCCTGCTGGCCCAGGAGATCATCACCCGCTTCCATTCGGCCCGCGCGGCCGAAGAGGCGCTGGCTTCCTTCGAGGCGCGTTTCCGCGACGGCGCCATCCCGGACGACATGCCCGAAGTGAACGTCGCCGGCGCGCCGGTGGGCATCCTGAAGCTGCTGCGCGAGGCCGGCCTGGTGGCGTCGGGCTCCGAAGCCCAGCGCAACGTGGAGCAGGGCGGCGTGCGGGTGGACGGCGACCGCGTCGAGGACAAATCGTTGCAATTGCCCGCCGGCACTTATGTGGTGCAGGTAGGCAAGCGCAAATTCGCCCGTGTTACCGTGAAGTCGTGATTTTGCGAAGATCGCTTGATCCGGTGGCTGCGGAGATTTGATACGCTGGGAGCCAGGGCCGAGGACCCGGGCGTCCTGTGCGGCACATTGAGGAGCACGACATGAAGCTTTTGAGTTTGTCCTTTTCCGATGCCGAGTCGATTCCCGAGCGCTACGCCTTCGGCAGGATCGACGCGCAATCGCACGTCGCGCTGGCTGATAACTTCAATCCGCAGTTTTCCTGGGACGACGCGCCGGCCGGCACGCAGTCCTTCGCGCTGATCTGCCACGATCCGGACGTGCCGTCAGTTCCCGACGACGTCAACCAGGAGGGCCGCGAAGTGCCCGCCAGCCTGCCGCGCGTCGATTTCTTCCATTGGGTGCTGGTGGACCTGCCCGCCGACCTGCGCGAAATCGACGAGGGCGCCTTTTCCAACGGCATCACGCCGCGCGGCAAGGGCGGCCCGTTGGCGCCGCTTGGCGCGCGCCAGGGTGTCAACTCCTACACGTCCTGGTTCGCCAGCGACCACGACATGAGCGGCGACTATTTCGGCTATGACGGCCCGTGCCCGCCCTGGAACGACGCGCTGGTCCACCGCTACGTGTTCACGTTGTATGCGCTGGACGTGGCCACGCTGGGCCTGCAAGGGTCCTTCACCGGCGAGGATGCGCTGCGCGCGATCCAGAAGCATGTGCTGGCCCAGGCTTCGCTGACCGGCACCTACACGCTCAACCCGGCCCTCGCGCCCAAGCAGATCGGGGCCACCTCGGCCTCCTGACGCCCCGCGCGGGCCGATCACGCCCTGTCGTCGGATCCGTCCGGCGGCAGGGCGTTTTCAATTGGGGCGATCCATTGCGGCCGCGGCTGCCGGTCGGGCCGAGGCCCGAGCCGGCGTCCATCCGCGCGCATCAGCCCGCCGCGCGTTTCAAGCGCAGCAGCGCCACGCCGAAGCTCACGAAGATCGAGCCCACCAGCCGGTTGAGCCAGGTCACGATGCGCGGCTGGCGCAGCAGCCGCCGCGCGCGATGGGCCAGCGCGCCATAGGCCAGCAGCGAGACCAGCGACATGCCCATGAAGATGCCCGTCAGGATGAGGAACTGCGGCAGCAGCGATTCGCTCGCGTTCAGGAATTGCGGGAACAGCGCGGTGAAGAACAGGATGGGCTTGGGATTCATCGTCGCCACCAGCGCCGCTTCAAGGTACAGACGGCTGGCGCGGCGCGGCGCCTGTTGCGTGGCCTGTTCGGGCGGCGGCGCGATATTCGAGCGGCCAAGCAGATGGCGCAGGCCGATGTAGAGCAGATAGGCCGCGCCCGCGACTTTCACCAGCGTGAACAGCAGCGCCGACGATTGCAGCACCACGCCCAGTCCCAGCATGGCGGCGGCGGACAGCAGGAACAGCCCTGTCACGTTCCCCAGCGTCGACGGCAGCACGGCGCGCACGCCGCCCGCCGCGCCATTGCGGATGGCGAGCATGGTGGCGGGGCCGGGGCTGACCACGCTGACGGCGGCGACCAGCGAGTAGGTAAGGAGGGTGGCGGTTTGCATGAAAATTGCTCAAGGCGGCTTGAGGCCGGTTTCAGGGGGCGGAACGGCGCGCGTGGTTTTCGCGCCCGTGCATGGCATTTTGCGCCGATTGCCGGTAGATGGGGGGCAATTCCGCGCGCCCGACGGGGTAAACTAAGCGCCATTCTCCGGGTTTACCCCGGCCAGCCTTTCCCCGGTTTTTTCTCTTCTACTGCCTCAGGAACCCTCCGTCATGTTTGACCGCAACCTCACCCTGTCCAAGGCTGACCCGGATGTCTGGGCCGCCGTCCAGAAGGAAGACGTGCGCCAGGAACAGCACATCGAGCTGATCGCGTCCGAGAACTACGCCAGCCCCGCCGTCATGGAAGCCCAGGGCACGCAGCTCACGAACAAGTACGCCGAAGGCTACCCCGGCAAGCGCTACTACGGCGGCTGCGAATACGTGGACGTGGTCGAGCAGCTGGCCATCGATCGCCTGAAGCAGATCTTCGGCGCCGAAGCCGCCAATGTGCAGCCCAACTCGGGCTCGCAGGCCAACCAGGGCGTGTACATGGCCGTGCTCAAGCCAGGCGACACCGTGCTGGGCATGAGCCTGGCCGAAGGCGGCCACCTGACGCACGGCGCGTCGGTCAACGCCTCGGGCAAGCTGTACAACTTCATCTCGTATGGCCTGGACGAAAACGAAGTCCTGAACTACGACCAGGTCGAAAAGCTGGCCAAGGAACACAAGCCCAAGCTGATCGTGGCCGGCGCCTCGGCCTACGCGCTGCACATCGACTTCGAGCGCATGGGCCGCATCGCCCGTGAAAACGGCGCGCTGTTCATGGTCGACATCGCCCACTACGCGGGCCTGGTCGCTGGCGGTGCCTACCCCAACCCGGTTCCGCATGCAGACTTCGTCACCTCGACCACGCACAAGTCGCTGCGCGGCCCGCGCGGCGGCGTCATCATGATGAAGGCCGAACACGAGAAGATCATCAACTCGGCGATCTTCCCCGGCATCCAGGGCGGCCCGCTGATGCATGTCATCGCCGGCAAGGCCGTGGCCTTCAAGGAAGCGCTGGCCCCGGAATTCAAGGACTACGCGCAGCAAGTGGTCAAGAACGCCAAGGTGCTGGCCGATACGCTGGTCAAGCGCGGCCTGCGCATCGTTTCCGGCCGCACCGAAAGCCACGTCATGCTGGTTGACCTGCGCGCCAAGGGCATCACCGGCAAGGAAGCCGAAGCCGTGCTGGGCCAGGCTCACATCACGGTCAACAAGAACGCCATCCCGAATGATCCGGAAAAGCCCTTCGTGACCAGCGGCATCCGCCTGGGCACGCCGGCCATGACGACCCGCGGCTTCACCGAAGCCGAGGCCGAACTGACCGCCAACCTGATCGCCGACGTGCTGGACAACCCGCGCGACGAGGCCAACATCGCCGCCGTGCGCGCCAAGGTCAACGCACTGACCTCGCGCCTGCCGGTCTACGGCCGCAAGTAAGCGCCTGCGCTGTCCGCCCGGGAAACCGGGCGGCGGGGATGAAAAGGGACGGTTCCGCAAGGGCCGTCCCTTTGTTTTTGGCCGGACGCACGGTTGCTGGCAAAAATATCGGGGACGAATTCAGCCCTATTGACGATTTCCGCCGGACGGATCGTTACAATATGCTTAATTCTTGCCATCCGGCCTTCAGGGATCACACATGCGGTGTCCATTTTGCGGCAACCCCGAAACGCAGGTCGTCGACAGCCGCGTCTCGGAAGAAGGCGACGCCATCCGGCGCCGCCGCCGTTGCCTGTCCTGCGACAAGCGCTTCACCACCTATGAACGGGTGGAGCTGGCGCTGCCCTCGGTCGTCAAGCGCAATGGCAGCCGCAGCGACTACGATCCGGCCAAGCTGCGCGCCAGCCTGAGCCTGGCGCTGCGCAAGCGTCCCGTCAGTACCGGCGACGTGGATGCCGCCGTTTCCCGCATCGAAGAGCAGTTGCGGGCCAGCGGGCAGCGCGAAGTGCCCACCGAGCACATCGGCGAGCTGGTCATGAACGAGCTGCGCAAGCTCGACAAGGTGGCCTACGTGCGCTTTGCTTCGGTCTACAAGAGTTTCGAGGACATCGGCGAATTCGTCGAAGCCATCCGCGAGATGCAGGGGCCCTTGCTGCCCGGCAAGCTGCGCAAGGACTGAGCGGATCCGCCTGTTGTCGTCACGCCGCCGCTCGGGCGCCGTGGCTAGGTCGGCGCCCGAGGCCGACGGCCCGCTTCAGGCCGCCAGCTGCTGCCGCGCCATGCCGGGCGTGCGCGGCTCGAAGCGACGCCACACGCGCCGCATGTGCTGGGCCGAGCCAAATCCCGCCTTCTCCGCCACGCGCTCCAGGTCCAGCCGGGTTTCGCGCAGCAGGTCGCGCGCCAGCGCGACGCGTATCTGATAAAGATAGTCCATCGGCGTGCAGCCCGCGTGCAGGCGGAACAGCCGGGTCAGGTGGCGCGCGCTGGTATGGGCTTCCTGCGCCAGCGATTGCGCCGACCAGGGCGCCGCCGGGTTGCGCACCACCGCATCCTGCACCTTGTGGACGCCGGGATGCAGATGACTGCGGTGTTCCAGCCAGGGCGACAGGGCCGAATCCGTGCCGGCGCGGCGCTGGTAGACCAGCATTTCACGGGCGACCTCGCAGGCGATGCGCGGGCCGCAGTGGCGCGACACCATGTGCAGCGCGAGATCGATACCCGCCGTGATGCCCGCGCTGCTGACCAGCGCGCCGTCTTCGACGAAGATGCGGTTGTCGAGGATCCGCGCGCTGGGATCCAGCGCCGCCAGCTGCGCCAGGCTGCCGTGATGGGTGGTGCATTCGCGCCCGCGCGTGAGGCCGGCGGCCGCGGCGAACAGCGCGCCGGCGCAGATCGTCATCAGCGTGAAGCCGTCGGCCGGTTGGCGCGCGGCCAGCCAGTCGATGATGGCGCGCGCCTGCGCATCGTCCAGCCGCGTCGGCGTGCCCACCACGCCGGAAACGATGACCAGCGCGTTGGCGGGCAATCTGGCCGGCAGCGGCTTGATGCGCGCCAGGTGCAGCCCCGCCAGGCCGCATTCCAGCTCCGCCTCCGGTCCGCAGAAATGCAGCGCGAACGTGCCGGGGCACAGCCTTTCGGCCACCCGGAACGCCTCCGCCGGACCGGCCAGGTCCAGCAGCACCAGGCCGCGCGTCAGCACGAAGTACACCGGGATCATGGCGTGCGCTCGCGCATTTCAGCGGGACGACATGCTAAGCCGCCAGCACGTCGGCGGCACGCAAGACCCGCGCGAAGCGGCCCTGCAGCACCAGCTCGGTGCGGTCGCGGATCTCGGCGGGCGTGTATTGCCGGCCGGACGGGCTCTGCATGGCGAAGGTCAGGGTGGCGTCGGTGGGGAAGATCACCTTGAAGCCGGCGTCGCTGGCATGGCGGGAAGTGGTCTCGCAGCACTGCTCGGTGCGGATGCCGCTGACGATGATCTCGCCGATATCGTGATCCCGCAGCCAGTCATGCAGCGTCGCGCCGTCCTGGCCCTTGGCGTAGAGCGAGGAGTGCACGGTCTTGTGGAACACGGCGGTGGGCGAGATCTTCAGCTCTTTCAGCGTCTTGACGTGCCCGGACGCCAGCGAGAAGGGGTTGGCTGGATCGTCCGACACGCTGGTGTGGAAAACCTGCAGCACCGGCACGCCCTGGGACGTCGCGGCGTCGATCAGGCGCTGGATCTGCGCCACGAACGCGGGGTATTCGGTTTCGTCCCAAAACGGACGTTGCCGAAAGGAATCCTGGACATCGATGACGATCAGCGCTTGCTTCATGGTCTGGGCTCCAAAACATGGATTTTAAAAGGACACGCAGCCATTTTCATCCTCGCGGACCGGCCAGACGAGCACGCTGGCAGACCAGCATCGGCCCGAAACGGACATCATGGCGGTCGGGGTGGCGGGCGGCGCCGGATGGCGGGAGCGGCGGGTTGGGACGGGCGCGGGTCTCCCAGGGCGCGGCCGCGCGGACATACAATCCTGCGCATGACGACTGCCACCGATTACGACGATCTACACTGGATGCGACGCGCGCTGGAGCTGGCGCGGACCGTCATGTACACGACCGCGCCCAATCCCCGGGTCGGCTGCGTCATCGTGCGCGACGGACGCGTGGTGGGCGAAGGCGCGACCCAGCCGCCGGGCGGCCCGCACGCCGAGGTGTGCGCCTTGCGCGATGCCCAGGCCCGTGGCGAGACGGTGGCGGGCGCCACCCTCTATGTCACGCTGGAGCCGTGCAGCCATCACGGCCGCACCCCGCCCTGCGTGGACGCCGTGCTGGCCGCCGCGCCGGCGCGCGTGGTGGTGGCGATCGGCGACCCCAATCCCCTGGTCAACGGCCAGGGCCTGGCGCGGCTGCGCGCCGCCGGCATCGCCGTCACCACCGGCGTTTGCCAAGAGGAAGCGCTGGCGCTCAACGCGGGCTTCATCTCCCGCATGAGTCGCGGGCTGCCCTGGGTCTGGATGAAGATGGCGGCTTCGCTGGATGGCCGCAGCGCGTTGCATAACGGCATGTCGCAATGGATCACCGGCCCGCAGGCGCGCGAGGACGGCCATCGCTGGCGCGCGCGCAGCTGCGTCGTGCTGACGGGCATGGGCACGGTGCTGAAGGACGATCCTCAGCTCAATGTCCGGGGCGTCGACACGCCGCGCCAGCCACGCAAGGCGGTGGTCGATGGCGGATTCGCCATTCCCGAAACGGCGCGGCTGTTCGATGGCGCGGAAGTCATCGTCTTCACCGCCCGCGAGGATGCGGCCAAGGCGCGCCGCCTGGAACAGCGCAACGCGCGCGTCGTTTGCCTGCCGGGCGAGACGGCCGGCAAGGTGGACCTGCCCGCCATGATGCGTTGGCTGGCCCGGGAGCAATTCAATGAAGTCCACGTCGAGGCCGGCGCGGGCCTGAGCGGCGCACTGGTATCGGCGGGCTGCGTGGATGAGCTGCTGCTGTACCTGGCGCCGGTGCTGCTGGGCGACGCGGCCGGCATGGTGCGCCTGCCGCTGCTGGAACACCTGGATGGCGCCCGGCGCTACGCCTTCATCGACACGGCTGCGATCGGACCCGACCTGCGCCTGCGCGCGCGGGTCGAGGCCAGCTGGCAGCAGCTGCTGCAGCGGGTGGCCTTGCCCGACCTGGGCTGAACGGATGGGGCATTGCTGCCGGCCTTGGCGCCGGCCCGGATAGAGGGGGGGCGTCCGGCCCCTGGGCCGGACGCAGGCGCTGCTCAGCCCTGCGCGCCGCGACGCGCGCGCCAGACCCACAGCGCAACGCCCGCGGCGGCGGCCGCCAGCGCCAGCAGGCCGGCGGCCAGCAGGCGGCCCGGATGGTCGTGGCGCAGCCGTTCCCAGGCCTTCCAGGCCTGCACATAGTGGAACCGGGCCGCGCCCTTGAAGTCGGGTTCCGCGCATTCCTGGCCGAAGCTGCCGCTGAATGGCACGACGGCGCCGGTTTCCACATAGCGCCGGTACATTTTCGCCGCGACGTCCGGCGCGTCGTTGATGACGAAGCGCGTGCCCTGGCACAGCACCGCCGCGTAAGCCTGCGAGCGCGCCGGCAGTTCGTCGGCCGCCTTCATCATGTGGCTGGCGGCGATCTGCCGGTAGTGGAAGCGGGCATAGGGCCGCGCTTCGCTGGCGGCGTAGCGCTCGCGCTCCTGCTGCGTGACATAGGGACCGGGCAGGGCGGCCTCGGCGCGTTGCGCGGGCGTGGCGGGAATCGCGTCGCCATGCTCTTGCGTCCACAGGAAGTAGTTGCGGCCCGCGCCATAGGTATAGCTGCCGTCATAGACCGCGTAGTCGGGATCTTCTTCGTAGCCCATGATCTCCATGCCATGGCGACGGGCCATCAGCCCGGCCTGGTGCCAGGCCTGCGCCCGTCCGGTGCGGCCCCAGCCATTGCCGGCTTCGCGCAGGGCCGCCGCATAGGCGGCGGCCTGGCTGCGTGATTCGTCGTTCTCCAGCTTCGCCACGCCTGCCGCGTCATAGCGCATGCGGGCAAAGCGCGGATCGGCCTCGGCGGGGAAATAGGGCACCGCCTGGTCGATCATGCCCTCGCGCACCATGCGCCGCGCCAGCAGCAGGCGCAGGCGGTCAGCGGTCGGAACGGGATGCTGCCGGGCCCAGCCGTAGTAGTCGTCGCCGTCCTTCAGGTCGAACACCTTGGGCCGGGCGGGGGCGGGCGTGGCGGGCGCCTGCGCGTCCACGTACTGTTTGAGTTCGTCCAGCGTCAGCACGCGTTCGGCGACATAGGCGGCGTCGTTCCAGTAGGGCGCCATCGGCCAGCCCTCTTCTTCGGCGGGCCGAGTCGCGTCCAGCGGGCCGCCCGCCCGCAGCAACTGGTCCAGCGCTTCGACATATTGGCCGCGCGACAGGGTCAGCACGCCCTGTTCGGCCCGCAGACGTCCCGCGCTGTCGGCGTCGAGGCTGCCATCGGCGCGCGGGAACGCGGCGGCGGCGCGGGCATAGGCCTGCGCGGCCTGGACCGAGTCGCCCTGGCGCAGCGCCAGCTTGGCGCGCACCCACCAGGCCAGCGCCGTGTCCAGCCGGCTGGCCAGCGATTGCGCCAGGTCGTAGCGGCCGATGCGATAGGCCAGGGCGGCGACGCGGTCGGCGTTGGCCACCTGCCGTACGTCCAGCGCCTGCAGGGCCGATACCAGGGACTTGAGCGTGGGATTGGGCTCGACATTGGGCGCGCCGCGCGCCGAATCGGCCAGGCCGGGCTGGCCGGTGGCGTCGAAATTGGCGTAGGCATCGAAAGCGCTGTCGGGCTGGCCATCGACGATGTCGCCGAGCCGGGCCAGCGCATAGGACACCAGCAGCCCTTGCGCGACGGGATCGTCGATCAAGGCGCGTGCGCGTTCGGGCTTGCCCAGCGCCCAGCTGGCCAGCAGGCGCAGCGACGCATGGCCGCTGGACGAGCCGCGCGCCGCCTGTTCGGCGTACAGGCGGATGGCCTGCTTGAGCGCGGCCGCGGGAACCGCGTCCATGCAGGGGGTGTCGTTCAGGAGATCAATATAGCTGCACTCGCCTTGCGCGCCGGTCAGCAGCAGGCGCGCCTGCTGGCCGTAGCTGGCGACGGCCAGGCCCAGCGGATCCGGCGCACCGGCGCGGGCCAGTTCGCGGGCGTGTTCGTAGGCCTTGGCGGTTTGTGCCCGCGCGGCGGCATCGTCGTGGATGGCGCTGGAGATGTCCCCGATATCAGCCAGCATGTACGACGCCCACACGCTGCGTGCGACAGACTGCGCGGCCGGCAGCGCCAGGATGGCCTGGAAGCGTCGCTGCGCCCGCGCCAGCCGCTGTTCGCCGAGCCCGCCCGGTTCGCGCTGTGCCAGCAGGTAGTCCACCGCGCCGGCGGCATACAGGCGCGCGGCTTCCGGGACGCCGGCGCCGGCGGCGTAGGCCGCGTCGCCGTCGGCCTGCGCGCGCATCTTGCGGATGGCGTTGCGCTGGGTCGCGTCCAGTTCAGGATCGTCGTCTTCCGGTATGTACGCCTGCGGCGGCTGATAGTACGGATCGGTATCGCGGGCCCGCAGCGCGTCGGTGGCTGGCGTCAGCCGCGCCGCCTCGTAGCGGAACGAGTTGGACGGCGTGGCGTGCAGCGTGCCGCCGCGGTCGTCCAGCAGTTGCGCGGGGAAGTCGGGGCCGCAGGCGATGACCACACCGGCGCCGATGAGGCCGGCAAACAGGAGCGCCTTTGCGAGTTTCTTAGGGTTGGACATGGAGGTTGGTCGGTTCGTGTTCACAGCGTATCCAGCCGATGTTGCGTTGAGCGCCGGCGTGCAGCAGGCCTTCCTGCGCGCGACGCAGGTAGATGCCTAGTCCGTCGCGTTCCAGCGTGTAGCCGTTGATGCCGTCGGCGGCGGCGCAGGCGCCATCCAGCCGCACGGCGAAGGGGAGCGCGGCGTCGGCATCGCCGGCGTTCGCGAGTATGAGGTCGCGCGCGCCGCCGGCGGCGGCCCGCGCGCTGACGGACAGCGCCGGACGCAGCGGCTGGCGCGCCAGCACGGCGCGCCACGTCGGCAGGCTCCAGGCGCGCGCGTCGACGCGGGTCGGCAGCCGGAACCAGACGATGCCGGCCAGGCCGGACGGGCGCCGGTCTTCGATGCGGGAGACAAAGGCCGCCATGTCGGCGGGCGTCACGAGCAGCTCCGCCGAGCGTCCGCCAGGCAGGAGCGCGGGTTGCTCGCTTTCGACCGCGGCGATTCGGCCCTCGTCGTCCCAGGCGACGCGACTGCCGTAGGCGGGCAGGGCCACGCGCCAGGGCTTGCGGGTCTGCGCCGCGTAGGCGTCCAGCCAGGCCTGCGCGCGCTTGGCATCGAACAGTCCGCGCGTCGGACTGAGCACGGCATGGACCTGCAGCACGCTTTCGTCGGGGATGGCGAGCAGGGCGGCGAGCGCGGGACTGTCCAGCCAGGTCGGCAGGGCGGTGATGGACAGGGGGATGGACGGATCCAGGCGCGCCCGCAGGCCGGCAAGGAAGCGCGTGTACGCCGGCAGCTTGGAGGTGGCGCAGTCGTAGTCGATTTCCACGCCCGCCAGCGCGATGCCGGCCCGTTGCCACGAATCGCGCAAGGCCGCGATGCGCGCATGGATCTCGGCGTCGCGCAAACCGTCCACGCGGCCGTCGAAGCGCAGCACCATGATGGCGGGCCGGCCGGCGGCGGCCAGGGCCGGCAGGGCGGGCGTCGCGTCGGACCACTTGCCGTCCGGGGCCACGTCGGCGGCCAGCACGCGCCAGGCCCGCACCAGATCGGCGCTGTCAGACATCGCGGCAGTCACGGCCGGCGTCCAGCGGCGTTGCCAGACATAGGCATCGTTGTCCAAGGCCGGGTCGGTCTTGCCGCAAGCCGCCACGAGGACGCTGCACAGGACGACGGCAACGCAGCCATGCGCCGCGTGGGCGGCAGGCAGGTACCGGCGAACCACGTTTCGCAGGCGGGATGGCATGGGCGGCTGATGCTGCTTCGGAGATGGGCGCGATTGCGCAAAGCCGTGATTCTAGCGCCGCAGGCAATCCTTGCGCGCTGCATGGGTATTAGCACTCCGCCGGGCCGGCTGCCAGATGTCCGCGAATCATTCAGCATCCCCGCGCCTCGCATTTCTGACGCGTTCTTGAAGTGTTCTTGGCGTGCTTTTCACAGACGGCGTTTGATATTTTTTGCAAGGTCGCGGCAAATGAATTGCCACAAAACGGTCAATTGGGCTTAGCATAGGTGCATGACTTGGCGCTACGCCCGCGGTTCGTACCGTTCTCAGCCACGCGCCCTCGTCACACCTAGGATTCGCGTGCTGTCTGCTTGGCGCTTTTTCACGCCGCATCGGCACGCCGCTGAACGAAGCCGCAGCGCGACGTTCAGGCCGCTCGCCGCGATCGCATGGCGGGCCTTGCGGGACCGACATCTCCCGCACATAAGAATCCATGGGATATCGCTCATCCCTTCAAATCATTGCCGACCATTTCGTATGCGGCCGCGTTTTGCGCGCGTACTACGGCGATATGCTGAAGCCGATAGAGTGAACTTATTCACCGAAGTTGCATTCCCTGACGGAACTAGTGTCCAAAGGGTGCAGCCTAATTGGAAAGGACCCCGATACGCCTCATGGCCGATGTGTGGCGAAAGCAACATACGGCTACGCTGAAAATGCTTATCGCGAGTTTGTATTGCAATACGGAAGTATTGCGATGGCACTGAGGCACAATGGGGACAAGTCGGGTCGTAATGGCTTTTTCGCGTGTTGTAGGAGGTTTCCGTGCAAAACATCGTCGAAGGCTTCAAGTCGCAGTATGCAAGAGAGCAGGAGTCAGAGCTTTCCCTCGAGGAATATCTGAACCTGGCCAAGAGCGATCCCATGGCGTACGCCAGTCCCGCCGAGCGCATGCTCGCCGCGATCGGCGAGCCCGAGGTCGTGGATACGCGCAACGACCCGCGCCTTTCCCGCTTGTTTTCCAACCGGACCATCCGGTGCTATCCAGCGTTCCAGGAGTTCTACGGCATGGAGGACGTGATCGGGCAGATCGTCGCGTTCTTCAAGCATGCCGCGCAGGGACTGGAAGAGCGCAAGCAGATCCTCTATCTGCTCGGCCCCGTGGGCGGCGGCAAGTCGTCCATCGCCGAGCGGCTCAAGGTGCTGATGGAGCGCTTCCCCATCTACGCGCTGAAGGGCTCGCCCGTCAACGAGTCGCCGCTGGGCCTGTTCCATTCGGAACGCTTCGGCGAGACGCTGGAAAAGGAATACGGCATTCCGCGCCGCTACCTCACCGGCATCATGTCGCCGTGGGCCGTCAAGCGCCTGAAGGAATTCGACGGCGACATCTCGCAGTTCCGCGTCGTGCGCCTCAATCCCTCGGTGTTGCGCCAGGTGGCCATCGCCAAGACCGAGCCGGGCGACGAGAACAACCAGGACATCTCGTCCCTGGTCGGCAAGGTGGACATCCGCAAGCTCGATCGCCATTCGCAGGACGATCCCGACGCCTACAGCTACTCGGGCGGGCTGTGCCTGGCCAACCAGGGGTTGCTTGAGTTCGTGGAAATGTTCAAGGCGCCGATCAAGATGCTGCATCCGCTCTTGACGGCCACGCAGGAAGGCAACTTCAAGGGCACCGAGGGCTTCTCGGCCATCCCGTTCAACGGCTGCATCCTGGCGCACTCGAACGAATCGGAATGGCAGACCTTCCGCAACAACAAGCACAACGAGGCCTTCCTCGACCGTATCTACATCGTCAAGGTCCCGTACTGCCTGCAGGTGTCGGAAGAGGTTCGCATCTACGAGAAGCTGCTGCATCACAGCTCGCTGTCGACGGCGCCCTGCGCGCCGGGAACGCTGGACATGATGGCGCAGTTCTCGGTGCTGACGCGGCTGAAGGAACCGGAAAATTCCAGCATCTATTCGAAGCTGCGCGTCTATGACGGCGAAAGCCTGAAGGACGTGGATCCGAAGGCCAAGGCCTTGCAGGAGTACAAGGACTACGCCGGCACGGATGAAGGCATGACCGGCGTGTCCACGCGCTTCGCCTACAAGATCCTGTCCAGCGTCTTCAACTACGACCAGACCGAGGTCGCCGCGAACCCGGTGCACCTGATGTATGTGCTCGAGCAGCGCATCGGCCGCGAGGACTATCCCGACGAGGTCCGCCGGCGCTATCTCGAATTCATCAAGGGCTACCTGGCGCCGCGTTACGCCGAGTTCATCGGCAAGGAGATTCAGACCGCCTACCTGGAGTCCTACTCCGAGTACGGCCAGAACATCTTCGACCGCTACGTGACCTTCGCCGACTGCTGGATCCAGGACGAGGAATTCCGCGACCCGGAAACCGGCGAGAGCTTCGATCGCAGCGCCTTGAACGATGAGCTGGAAAAGATCGAGAAACCGGCCGGCATCGCCAACCCGAAGGATTTCCGCAACGAGATCGTCAACTTCGTGCTGCGCGCCCGCGCCAACAACAACGGCCGCAATCCGACCTGGACCAGCTATGAAAAGCTGCGCGAAGTGATCGAGAAGAAGATGTTCTCGAACACGGAAGACCTGCTGCCGGTGATCTCGTTCAACGCCAAGGCATCGGCCGAGGACAAGTCCAAGCATCAGAGTTTCGTCGACCGGATGGTCGAGAAGGGATACACGGAGAAGCAGGTCCGACTGCTGTGCGAGTGGTACCTCCGTGTGAGGAAGTCTTCCTGAGCGAGGTGAATCATGAATTCACTGATCGATCGCCGTCTTAACGGGCGCAACAAGAGCGCCGTCAACCGGGAACGTTTTCTCCGGCGCTACAAGGATCAGATCCGCAAGGCGGTGCATGGCATGATCCGCGACCGCTCGATCCAGGACATGGATCAGGGCGGCGAGGTCAACCTGCCCGCGCGCGACATCTCCGAGCCTACCTTCCATCACGGGCAGGGCGGCGACCGCGAGATGGTGCATCCCGGCAACCGCGAGTTCGCCAAGGGAGACACCTTCGACCGGCCGCAGGGAGGCGGGCAGGGGCAGGGAGGATCCGAGCCCGGCGAGGGCGAGGCGGTCGATCAGTTCACCTTCAGCCTGTCGCGCGCTGAATTCCTGAACCTGTTCTTCGAAGACCTGGAACTTCCCAACCTGGCGCGCAACCAATTGGGCGAGGTCAGCCAGCGCAAGTGGCAGCGCGCCGGCTACACCACCTCGGGCTCGCCCAGCATGCTGAGCATCAGCCGCACGCTCAAGTCATCGCTGGCGCGCCGCGTGGCGCTGAGCGTCAAGGCGCGCGCGGACCTGGAAGACGCCGAGGAACGCCTGGCCAAGGCCCTGGCCGCTGGCGCGGGCGCCGACGAGATCCGCGCGCTGGAGCAGGACGTGGAGGACTGCCGCGAGCGCCTTGCGCGCGTGCCCTTCCTGGACGACCTGGACCTGCGCTACCGCAACCGGGTATCGGTCTCGATTCCGATGGCGCGCGCCGTCATGTTCTGCCTGATGGACGTGTCCGGCTCGATGGACGAAGGCAAGAAGGATCTGGCTAAGCGCTTCTTCACGCTGCTGTACCTGTTCCTGTCGCGCAAGTACGAGCACGTCGATCTGGTGTTCATCCGCCATACCGACAACGCCGAGGAAGTAGACGAACGCACCTTCTTCTACGACCCGAAGAGCGGCGGCACCATCGTGCTGTCGGCGCTGGAGCTGATGCGCGAGATCCTGGAAAAGCGCTACCCGCCCAGCGCTTGGAACGTCTACGCGGCCCAGGCCAGCGACGGCGATTCATTCGGCGCCGACGCGGGCAAGAGCGCGCGCTTCCTGGCCGAGCACCTGCTGCCGGCCACGCGCTATTTCGCCTACATCGAGGTGCCAGACTCGCAGGAGGCGCGCAAGAGCAGCCTGTGGGCCGAGTACGAACAGAAGCTGGAGCCGCATTTCGTGATGCGGCGGATCTGCGATCGCGGGGAGATCTACCCCGTGTTCCATGACCTGTTCAAGAAGGAAACGGTATGAATGCCATCGCGGGTGCACTCGTGGAGCCGGATGCGGCCGGAGGCTCTCGGCCGATCTCGCAGGGCTCCGAATGGACGTTCGAGTTGCTGCAGTCCTATGACGACGCGATCGCGCAGGTCGCGCGCGAGTACGGGCTGGACACCTACCCGAACCAGATCGAGGTCATCACCTCGGAGCAGATGCTTGATGCCTATGCCTCGGCGGGCCTGCCTATCGGTTATTCGCACTGGTCCTACGGCAAGGAATTCATCCGCAACGAGCAGTTCTACCGGCGCGGCATGCAGGGACTGGCCTATGAGATCGTGATCAATTCCAATCCCTGCATCTCGTATCTCATGGAAGAAAACTCCATGACGATGCAGGCGCTGGTGATCGCGCACGCCTGCTACGGCCACAACTCCTTCTTCAAGGGCAACTATCTGTTCCGCCAGTGGACCGACGCCGACGGCGTGCTGGACTACCTGGTGTTCGCGCGCAAGTACGTCATGTCCTGCGAGGACCGCTACGGCATCGACGCGGTCGAGGCCGTGCTGGATTCCTGCCATGCGCTGTCGCACCACGGGGTCGACCGCTACAAGCGGCCCACGCCGATCTCGTACAAGGAAGAGGCGGCGCGCCAGGCCGAGCGCCAGGAGCATGCGCGGTTGCAGTACAACGACCTGTGGCGCACGCTGCCGCGCCTGGAAGAGGACAAGGACACGCACAGCCAGTCCTCGACCTTCCCGCCCGAGCCCGAAGAGAACCTGCTGTACTTCATCGAAAAGTACTCGCCCAAGCTCGCGCCCTGGCAGAAGGAGCTGGTGCGGATCGTGCGCAAGATCGCGCAGTACTTCTATCCGCAGACCCAGACCAAGGTCATGAACGAGGGCTGGGCCACGTTCTGGCACTACACCATCCTGAACCGCCTGCACGAGAAGGGGCTGGTCAACGACGGCTTCATGATGGAGTTCCTGCAGAGCCATACCAACGTAGTCAGCCAGCGCGGCTTCGACGAGCGCGGCTACGGCGGCATCAATCCGTATGCGCTGGGATTCGCGATGATGTCGGACATCCGCCGCATCTGCGAGGCGCCCACGCCGGAAGACCGCCGCTGGTTCCCCGACATCGCCGGCGGCGACTGGCTGAAGACGCTGGACTTCGCCATGCGCAACTTCAAGGACGAGTCCTTCATCTCGCAGTACCTGTCGCCCAAGCTGATCCGTGAGTTCCGCTTCTTCGCCATCTCGGATCACCAGGCCAATCCCAAGCTGGAAGTGGCCGCGATCCATGACGACGAGGGCTATCGCGACATCCGCCGTTTGCTGGCCGCGCAGCACAACCGCGACAACCTGGTGCCCGATGTGCAGGTGGTGCGCTTCAACCGCGACACCGACCGCTCGCTGGTGCTGCGCCACCTGAAGAGCCGGGGCCGTCCCCTGGCCGGCGACGACGCCGAGCAGGTGATGAAGCACCTGGCCCGGCTGTGGGGCTTCAAGGTCCGGCTCGAAGAGACCGAGCCGGACGGCACGGTCAGCGCCTACCGCGAGCAGGAAGCGCCGCAAGCGGCGGCCTGAACCGGCTGGCCGGACGGGGGGACGCCTTTGGTGTCCCCTTTTTCTTTCCCGACGTGCGGCTTTCCCGGCAATCTGCTAGAATCGCGGATTCGCATTTTCAGCAATGCGGCGTCCCTAGGACGATCAGGACAGGTGGCCGAGTGGTTGAAGGCGCACGCCTGGAAAGCGTGTATACGTCAAAAGCGTATCGGGGGTTCGAATCCCCCTCTGTCCGCCAAGAATGCATCCCAAGCCCTTGAACTCATCGCGAGTTCAAGGGCTTTTTGCTTGCGGCGCGGCTTGAAGGCTCGCATGAAAAATCCAGCGCCTGGGCGCAGGATCGACTCGCGCCAGACCCATGCAAGCCCTATATTGGCGGGCAAGTCTGACCGTCAGGCTTGACCATCAACCCGACACCGACGCATCGGCGCTGCGGCCGGTTAGCAGCCAACAGTTCCGCTTCCTCAGAACCCGGAGCCCTCCTCATGCCCTTCACGCCCAAGCTCGCGCGCCTTGCCCTGCCGCTATGCGCCGCCGCCCTGACGGTCGGCTGCGTGACCACCCCCGCATCCCGTGCCTGCGCGCCCAACGAGACGAACATGGTCAATGACCAGATATTCCTGGGCACCGACACCCCGTCCGGCCCGGTGTCGCCGCAGGAATGGACGTCCTTCCTGGCCGAGTCCGTGACGCCGCGCTTTCCGCAGGGGCTGACGGTCTGGCAGGCGTCCGGCCAGTGGCGCGGCAACGACGGCGCGATCGTGCGCGAGCCGTCCTATGTGCTGAACCTGGTGCATCCGGGCGATGTGGCCAGCGAGGCGGCGGTGCGCGACATCCGGACGGAGTATCAGACGCGCTTCCGGCAGGAGGCGACGTTGCGGGTGCGGCAGGCGGCCTGCGTGTCGTTCTGAGTTCCGGCGGTCCGTGTGGTGACAGGCCCGTGACGGCCTTGGCGGATGTCACGTCCGCGCAGTATGCGGCTGTCATCATCGCGGATCTCGTTCGATCTTCCTGTTGATACTCATGACCCCTACGCTGACTCGCCGGCCTTCCCTGTTTCCATTTCCGGGCGCGCGCCTGATCGCCGTGGCGCTGCTGCCGCTGGCGCTGGCCGCCTGCAATGGCGGCAGCGACGACGACGAACCGGCGGCGCAGCCCGCGCCGGTGCCCGAGACGCCGGCGCCGCCCAAGCCGGAAATGCCGGCAAAGAACCAGGCGTACCTGAAGGCGAAGCCGGGCGATGTGATCAAGGTCCGCATCGAAGAGCTGAATCCCACGCAGGCCGCCATCGGCTACGACCAGATCTACTACAAGCTGGGCCGCTGGCAAGGCGATTTCGCCCGTCCCACCTGGGCCGGCGATACCGCCAACCAGATCGACTACCTGAACCGCACCGTCGGCAAGAAATTCGACGACTATTGCGAGGACACGGGCGCGGGCAAGCGCGCGCAGCCCTTCGCCAGCATTGCCCAGGCGCAGGCGGCGCGGCTGGACAAGCCGGAGACCTTCAGCTGCCTGAACGCGCCGGGCGCGGACGCCACCGCGCTGAAGACCGTGGTGGTGGGCTGGGACGGCAAGCTGTATCTCACCGACGGGCATCACAGCTTCTCGGCGCTGCGCGAGATCTTCGACGGCGGGCCCAAGCTGCCGGTGTGGGTCAAGGTCGACGCCAACTATAGCGACATGGCCGACGCCAAGTCGTTCTGGCAGCGCCTGGTCGATGAGCGCAAGGCCTGGCTGCGCGATGGCGACAATCAGCCGGTCACGGTGGACCAGCTGCCCAAGCGGCTGGGCCTGGCCAGCGCGGGCGAGGCTGGCGGCATGCAGGAAGACCGCTATCGTTCGCTGGTCTATTTCACGCGCGACATCGCCTATGCCAACGGCGGTCTGCCCGAGTTCGCCGAGTTTCTGTGGGGCGACTGGCTGCGCCGGCAGGTGGCGGCGGGCCAATTGCCCGCGTTGAGCGCCTACAAGATGATTCCGCCCGCCACGCTGGCAGGCATCCTGGCCGTCAGCAAGCTGGACAAGAACCTGCTGCCCACCGACGCGAGCGACAGCTACTCCGCCGCGGTGCGCGACGCCGCCAGCAAGATGGCGGCGCTGGCCGATGGCGATGTGGTGTTCCAGGATCGGACCGCCGCTCAGCTCGGTCGCATCGCCTGGGTGCAGAACGCCGCCAGCGGCACGCCGACCAAGAACGCGCGCGACGCGCTGGAAGAGCTGCCGCGCAATGACATCAAGGCCGTGGGCTCGCCGCCGCGCAACGGCGGCAAGCTCTGGTACGCGGCCAACTACCGCAACTGCGGCAAGCCGGCGGCCGGCACCTGCTGGGGCTGGTAAGGCCGGCGCTGATCGCGGCGCTCAAGGGCCGCTGTGTTCGTAGTTGATGTCGAGCACGTCTTCTTCGGCCGAGATGATGCCGGGCTCGCCCGGCGCCTCGATGGCGCGGCCGCGCCGCGGCATGCCCGCGACCATGCGGCTGTTGCTCGCCAGCGGCAGGACGGTGGTGCCTGTGCGCGGGTCGACGCGGGGCGGGGGTTCGACGTCGCGGCGGGCGTCGCTGGCGTTCGGATCTGTCGTGGGCTTGAGCATGATGCGCGCTCCTGCAAACGGGCGCCGCCATGGCGGGCGGCGCGCATGGACATGAGATCCATCTTAGGCCTGGAATGGGCGTGTGCGGGGCCTTGCGTTGTCACGGTTGCAAGCAGCCATTGCCGGGCGCGGGGCTTATAATTCGGGTCGGATCGCGCGGCCGCGATCCGCGTCTTTCCGGCCCCGGCCGGCGCTTTGATTTCCCATCCTCCTTCGCCCGATACCGCCTTGACCGAATCCGTCGCGCGTTCCGTCCATGCCGAGCTAGTCGCCGTGCTGGTCGCCGTCACCAACGGCGAGCCCAGGGTGCTGACCACGGAAGACGCGCGCGCCTTGCCGGCCGGGCCGTTCGAGCTGTCGCACCGTTCGCTGCAGGCGGGGCTGCGCGCCTGGGTCGAGGCGCAGACGCATCATCCGCTCGGTTACGTTGAGCAGCTTTACACCTTCGCCGATGGCGACCGCTCCGACGAGTCGGGCGCGCGGGTCATGTCGGTGAGCTATTTGGGCCTGACGCGCGAGGCGGGCGAGACCGGCGTCGCGCAGGTCGGCTGGCAGGATTGGTATCGCTATTTCCCCTGGGAAGACCGGCGCGCCGGCGTGCCCGCGCTGCTGGACGAGGCCATCGCGCCGCGGCTGGCCGCCTGGTGCGAGGCGGGCGCGGATCAGGCCTCGCGCGCGCGCCGCCGCCAGCGCGCGGATATCACGTTCGGCCTGAACGGCGCGGCCTGGAACGAGGACATGGTGCTGCAGCGTTACGAACTGCTGTTCGAGGCGGGCCTGGTGCCCGAGGCCGCGCGGCGCGGGGCGGTCGGGGGCGAGGCCGTGCCCGGCGAGCCCATGCGTCATGACCATCGTCGCATCCTGGCCACCGGCATCGCGCGGTTGCGCGCCAAGATCAAGTACCGGCCCGTCGTGTTCGAGCTGATGCCGGCCCAGTTCACCCTGCTGCAATTGCAGCAGGCCGTGGAGGCGCTGGCGGGGCGAGGGCTGCACAAGCAGAATTTCCGGCGGCTGATCGAGCAGCAGGATCTGGTCGAGGAGACCGGCGACATGGCCTCGGGCACCGCCGGCAGGCCGGCCAAGCTGTTCCGGTTTCGCCGCGACGTGCTACTGGAACGAGCCATCGCGGGCAGCAAGCTGCCGCTGTCCAGAGGGCCGCGCGAGGCTTGACAAAGATTATGCTCATGCCTAGCATAAGTGGCACGCGATCAGGCGTGCCTTTTTTTGACTCAAAAATACTCATTATGAGCATAAATACTGAAGCCCTCGCAGCGACCGACCGCCTGCCCGTTCCGCCGCTGCCGGACGTAATGCTGGAGCCTGTGGTGCGCGCCGCGCTGCTCGAGGACCTGGGTCGCGCGGGAGACTTGACGACGGATGCCATCGTGCCCGCCGACGCCCAGGCGGAAACGCGCCTGGTGGCGCGCCAGGAGGGTGTGCTGGCCGGGCTGGACCTGGCGCGGCTGGCGTTCCGCGCGCTGGATCCGGCGATCCGCTTCAGCGTGTCGCGCGCGGACGGCAGCGTGCTGGAGCCGGGCGCGGAGATCGCGCGCATCCAGGGCGGCGCCCGCGCCATGCTGACGGCCGAGCGCGTGGCGCTGAACTTCCTGTGCCACCTGAGCGGCGTCGCCACCGCCACCGCGTCGATCGCGCGGGCCGTGGCGCCTTATGGCGCGCGCGTGACCTGCACGCGCAAGACCATGCCGGGCCTGCGCGCCTTGCAGAAATACGCCGTGCGCGTGGGCGGCGGCAGCAATCATCGCTTCGGCCTGGACGACGCGGTGCTGATCAAGGACAACCACATCGCCTTCGCGGGCGGCATCGCCAATGCGGTGGTGCGGGCGCGGGCGGGCGTCGGCCACATGGTCAGGATCGAGCTGGAGGTCGACACGCTGGAGCAGCTGGAGACCGCGCTGGCGCTGGGCGTGGACGTGGTCCTGCTGGACAACATGAGCCTGGATGATCTGCGCCGCGCCGTGGCGATGGCGCGCGGCCGGGCGGTCACGGAGGCCTCGGGCCGCATCACGCCCGAGACGGCCGCCGAGATCGCGGCGACCGGGGTGGACCAGATCGCCGTGGGCTGGCTGACGCACAGCGCCAAGGTGCTGGACATCGGCCTGGACGCTTGAGCACGCAGCCGCCATTTACCTTTTTGCTTACCGGCCCGACATATCGCAGGCCCGCATCATGATCCGCCTTCTCAGCCGCCTTTCCGTCCTGTCCGCGCTGGCCCTGACCGCCTGCGGCAATTCGCCGTCTGGCGAACCGATGACCGATGCCTCCTACCCCACGCACCCCATCACCATCGTGGTGACGTTTCCGCCGGGCGGCGGCACCGACCTGCTGGCCCGCCGTATCGGCGCCAGCCTGCAGGAGCAACTGGGCCAGCCCGTGGTCGTGGAAAACCGGCCCGGCGCCAGCGGCAATATCGGCGCGCGCGCCGTGGCCGAGGCGCCGCCCGACGGCTACACGCTGCTGATGGTGAACAGTTCCTTCGCCATCAATCCCGGCGTCTATCGCAACCTGGGTTTTGATCCCAGGCGCGATTTCGCCGCCGTCATCAACGTGGCCTTCGTGCCGTCGGTGTTCGTGACGCCGGCCGCGAGCGCGCTGCACAACCTGGACGATGCGCTGGAGGCGGCGCAGCCGGGCAAGCCGCTGCCGTTCGCGTCCTGCGGCAACGGCACGCCGCAGCATCTGGCCGGCGAGATGCTGGCGCGCGCGACCGGCGCGGCCTTGCAGCAGGTGCCGTACAAGGGTTGTGGCCCGGCCTTGACCGATGTGACGGCGGGGCAGGTGCCGCTGGGCATCGTCACCGCGTCCAGCGCCGCGCCGTTGATCGCGGCGGGCAAGCTGCGGGCGCTGGCGGTAACCTCGCCCAAGCGTTCGCCGCTGTTGCCGCAAGTCGCCACGGTGGCCGAGCAGGGCGTGAAGGACTATGCGCTGGACCAGTGGCACGGCTTGCTGGCGCCCGCCGCCACGCCGCCAGCCGTGATCGACCGCATCAATGTCGCGGTGGCGCGCATCATGCAGCGCCCGGACGTGCAGGTGGCCTTGCGCGAACAGGGGTTCACGCCCGCCACCAGCACGCCGGCCGCCTTCCAGGCCATGATCCGCGCCGACATCGACCGCTACGCGGCGCTGACCGAGGCGATCGGCCTGCGCGCCGATTGACGCGCGGCCGCGGGCTTCACTTGAGGAAGCCCGTCGAGATCCATGGCACGGTCGCGACGATCACGATGCCGACGGCGATCGAGGCCAGATAGCCCATGATCGGCCGCACGCCTTCCTCCGGCGCCACGCGGCCGATCGCGCAGGCCGCGTAGTAGCCCACGCCGAAAGGCGGCGCGAACAGGCCGATGCCCATGGACAGGATCACCACCATCGCATAGTGCACTTCGTGGATGCCCATCTGGTGGGCGATCGGAAAGAGCAGGGGGCCGAACAGCACGATGGCCGGGATGCCTTCCAGCACGCTGCCCAGGATGATGAAGGCGACGATGGATACCGCCATGAACGTCGTGGCGCCGCCGGGCAGGCCGGCCATGAGGGTCGCCAGCTGCGTCGAAAAGCCGGATTGCGTCAGGGCCCAGGCCATGGCGGTGGCCGTGCCGATGATCAGCAGGATGGCGCCCGACAGGCAGGCCGTGTCCACCAGCATGGGCATGAGCCGCTTCGCGTCGAAGCAGCGGTAGATCAGCAGCCCGACCAGCGTCGCGTAGACGATGCCGATGGTGGAGACCTCGGTGGCCGTGGCGATGCCCTCGACCACGGCGGCCCGGATCACGAAAGGCAGGGCCAGCGCGGGCAGGGCCACCACCAGCGCGCGGCCGATCTCGCGGCCCGTGGCCTTGCGCGTGGCGAAGGGCGCGACATGGCGATGGCGCCACCACACCACCAGGCACAGCATCACGCCCAGCACCAGGCCGGGCAGCAACCCGCCGATGAAGAGCGCCGTGATCGACACGCCGGTGACCGAGCCGATGGTGATCAGGACCAGGCTGGGCGGCACGGTCTCGGTCTGCGCGCCGGTGGCTGACAGCAGCGCCACCAGATCGCCGTCGCTGGCGCCGCGCTTGCGCATTTCCGGGAACAGCACCGGCGCCACCGCGGCCATGTCGGCGGCCTTGGCGCCGGAAATGCCGGACACCACGTACATGGCGCCGATCAACACATAGGACAGGCCGCCGCGCACGTGTCCGAGCAGGCTGGCCAGGAACGCGACCATGCGCTGCGCCATGCCGGTCATTTCGATGAGCACGCCCAGGAACACGAACAGCGGCACGGCCAGCAGGATCAGGTGCGACATGCCTTCGTCCATGCGCCCTACCACCACCATCATGGGCAGGTCGGTGGTCAGCGACAGGTAGCCGAACGTCGCCAGGCCGAAGGCGAAGGCGATGGGCACGCCGGCGAATACGGACCCGGCGACGATGCCGACGAAGAAGATCAGCAGGTTGGCATTGCCCAGTCCGGCCAGCGCGGGCTGCAGCGCAAGCATCAGGGCGACCACGCCGCCCACCAGCAGCAGCGCGAGGCCCGTGGTGCGCCACTGGCCATGCTCGACCAGCCGCAGCAGCGCGATCAGCGTCATCAGCGCCGTGCCCACCGGCAGCGCGGCGGCGCGCCACACGTTGGGGATCTCCAGCGCGGCGGTGGTGACATAGCGTTCCTCGGACGCGTACTCGAAGCCCGGCCCTTGCAGCATCAGTAGAAAGGCCAGCGCCGCGGCCACCGCCACCATGTCCAGCATGGCTCGCGTCGCGGGCGAGGCGCGGTTGACCAGCGCGGCCATGCGCATGTGTTCGCCGCGCCGGAACGCGATGACCGAGCCCAGCATGGCCAGCCAGAGGAACAGGATGGATGCGAGTTCGTCGGACCACACCAGCGGCGTGTGCAGGACGTAGCGGGCGACGATGCCGGAGAACAGGATGATGATCTCGGCGACCACCAGCAGGGCCGCCGGGATTTCGACCAGATGGCCCAGCGCGCTGTCCAGCGCGACGGCCCACGGCTGCCGGGCGCCGGCCGGCGGGCTATGGCCCGGCAGGTCCGCGGCGTGCGCCGCCGCTGCCTTCATGACAGCCTCCCGGCGGCCTGTTCGAGCAGGGCCCAGGCCTTGTCGCCGTACTTTTCCTTCCAGGATGCGTAGAAGCCGGCCTTGCGCAGCGCCTCGCGGATCGGTTCGGGCTGGGGCGTGTTGAAGGCCAGGCCCTGCTCCGCCAGCTTGGCCTGCAGCTGGTTGTTCAGCGCCAGCACGTCGGCGCGCTCGGCCATGCCGGCGGCGTTGATGTGCTTGGCCACGACTTCGCGGATGTCGGCCGGCAGCTTTTCCCAAGCGCGTCGATTGCCCAGGAACCAGAAGCCGTCCCACATGTGGTTGGTCATGGAGCAGTACTTCTGCACCTCATACAGCTTGGCGGTCTGGATGATGGCCAGCGGGTTTTCCTGCGCGTCGACCACGCGGGTCTGCAGAGCGGAATAGGTTTCGTTGAAGTTGATGCTGGCGGGCGACGAACCCAGCGCCTTGAACATCGAGGTCCACAGCGGACTGACCGGCACGCGGATCTTCAGGTCGCGGAAATCGTCCGGACCCGCGATGGCGCGGTTGCTGGTCGTGACCTGGCGAAAGCCGCTGTCCCAGATGCGGTCCATCACGAACAGGCCCTTGCCGTTGATCTCGCGGCGCACGTGCGCGCCCAGTTCCCCGTCCATGGCCTTCCAGACGGCGTCGTAGTCGGGAAAGGCGAAGCCCACGCCGCTGATGGAGGCGGCGGGAACCAGGGTGGACAGGATCAGTCCGGACAGGGTGAAGAACTCGACGGCCCCCGCGCGCAGCTGGCTGAGGGTGTCCGTGTCGGAGCCCAGCTGGCTGCTGGGGAACACGGCCAGTTCGAAGCGCCCGCCGGTGTCGCGCGCGATGTTCTGCGCGGCTTCGTTGGCGCGCAGGTTCATGGGGTGCGACGGGGGCAGGTTGTTGGCGTACTTGTAGCGGAACTCCGGGGCCGCCAGCGCTTTCTGGAACGGCGCCAGCGCCAGCAGCGCGCCGCCTCCCGCGGCGCGCATCAGGTTGCGTCGAGTGGTATTCATGCTGTCTCCTTGGTTATGAGAGCCGGTCCGCTGTCGAGAGCGGACCGGGTAAGGCGCCGTTTCCGGCTTCTTGCTTTATCTTTGCATGAGGTCCAAAATATGGACCTAGGTACAACTCTTAAATTCATTAAATCATATTGATTCTGCTGCGTAAACCAATAGAATGGGCGTGTGATGAAAAAGAAGTCAGTTAATAATGGTCCACAAAATGGACCAAAAAATAATATCGAAGAACAAATCCACGGAGACGATGTGGCGGAAGTGTCGACCCAGGTGGGCGGAGCGCAGGCCATCGCGCGCGCCATGCAGGTGCTGCGCGGCGTGTCGCGCGCCCGTGGCGACGGCGCCGGCTTGCTGGCCCTGACGCGCGATACCGGCCTGAGCAAGCCCACCGTGCATCGCATCCTGGCCGCGCTCGCCGCCGAAGGCATGGTCGAGCAGGAACCCGTCAGCCGGCGCTACTTCCTGGGACCGGAATGCCATGTGCTGGGCAATGTCGCCAGCGAGCGTTTCGGCATCAACCGCCTGGCGGCGCCGGTGGTGGCGCGGCTGGCGCATGAATGCGGTGATTCCGCCTTCTTTTCCATCCGGCGCGACGTGTTCGCCGTCTGCGTGCTGCGCGAGGACGGCGACTATCCGCTCAAGACCCACGTGCTGCTGCCGGGCGACCGCCATCCGCTGGGCGTGGGCGCGGGCAGCCTGGCGATCCTGGCCGCGCTGCCGGACGACGAGGTCGACGCCTGCCTGCAGGCCAACGCGGCGCTGATCGCGCGGCGCTATCCGCACTATTCGGTGCCGCTGATCCGCGCGCTGGTCGACGAGTCTCGCGAACGCGGCTACTCGGTGAACCAGGGGCTGGTGGTGCCCGGCTCCTGGGGCCTCGGCGTGCCGCTGCGCGACGAGCAGGGGCAGGTGCTGGGCGCGCTCAGCATCGCCGCCGTGGAGTCGCGCATGGACGAGGAAAGACAGTTCCAGTTGGCCAAGCTGTTGTCGCGCGAGGCCCAACGCCTGCTGGCGCAGGCCAGTCCCGGGGGGAGGGAGGCGCGCGCGCGCCCGCCTGTCCCCAAGCCCAAGCCCTGATTCCGCCGCCGGCGGGGACGGGGCTGCATCCTGAGGAGACAGCAATGAGCAAGCGCGCCGTGATTGCGGGATGGTCGCACATCCCCTTCGGCAAACTCGACGATCCGGACACCGAGAGCCTGATGGCCCGGGTGTCCGGCGCGGCCCTGGATCATGCCGGCTTCGCCGCCGAGGAAGTCGACGGCATCTGCGTCGGCGTCATGAACAGCGGCTTCCAGAAACAGGACTTCCAGGGCGCGCTGGTGGCGCTGGCGCATCCCGCCCTGGCGCACGTGCCGGCGACGCGGCTGGAGAACGCCTGCGCCACTGGATCCGCGGCCCTGTACACGGCCATGGATTTCATCGAATCGGGCCGTGGGCGCGTCGCCCTGGTGGTCGGCGCCGAGAAGATGAGCGCGCGCCCGACGTCCGAGGTGGGCGATATCCTGCTCAACGCCAGCTACCGCAAGGAAGAGGCCGGCATCGAAGGCGGCTTCGCGGGCGTGTTCGGCCGCATCGCCGCTGCCTATTTCGAGCGCTATGGCGATCAGGGCGAGGCCCTGGCCCGCATCGCGGCGAAGAACCACCGCAACGGCGTGGACAACCCCTATGCGCAGATCCGCAAGGACCTGGGCTTTGAATTCTGCAACGCCGTGAGCGAGCGCAATCCCTACGTGGCCGCGCCGCTGCGCCGCACGGACTGCTCGCTGATTTCCGATGGCGCGGCCGCGCTGGTGCTGGCCGATGCGGAGCTGTTGCCGGACTTGCGGCGCGCCATCGCGTTCCGCGCGCGGCAGCACGTCAACGACATCCTGCCGCTCAGCCGCCGCGACCCCATCGCATTCGAGGGTGCGGCGCGCGCCTGGCGCGCCGCGCTGGATCAGGCCGGGCTGGTGCTGGACGACCTGAGCCTGGTGGAAACGCACGACTGCTTCACTATCGCTGAACTGATCGAGTACGAGGCCATGGGCCTGACCCCGCGCGGGCAAGGCCACAAGGCGCTGCGCGAAGGCTGGGTGCAGAAGGATGGGCGTCTGCCGGTGAACCCGTCCGGTGGTCTCAAGGCCAAGGGGCATCCTGTGGGCGCCACGGGCGTGTCCATGCATGTGATGGCCTGCATGCAGCTGGCGGGCGAGGCCGCGGGCATGCAGATTCCCGGCGCGGCGCTGGCGGGCGTGTTCAACATGGGCGGCGCGGCCGTGGCCAACTACGTCAGCATCCTGGAGCGCGCCAAATGAGCGGACCTGCTGCACATATGCCGGAAGGCGGCGTCGCGCCGGTATCGCGCCGGGTGATGAACCTGGCCCATTTCCTGGTGCAGGCGGCGCGCCGGCATCCTGAGCGGCACGCGCTGATCTGCGGCGAGGCGACGCTCAGCTGGCGCGAGCTGGATGGCCGCAGCGCGGCGCTGGCCCGGGCGTTGGCCGCCCATGGCGTGGGCAAGGGCGACCGCGTGCTGGTGCATTCGCGCAACAGCTTTGAATTCGTCGAAACGCTCTTCGCCACGCTGCGCCTGGGCGCCGTCTGGGTGCCGACGAACTTCCGCATCGCGCCGGACGAGGCGGCCTATCTGGCGCAGGCATCTGGCGCCAAGGTGTTCCTGTGCCAGGGCGACTATGCCGACCACGCCGAGGCCGTGGCGCGGGCCATGCCGCAGCTGGCGCTGCTGGCAAGGCTCGGGCCGGAAGGCTTCGCCGCGCCCGAGGTCGCGGACCTGATCGAGGCGCAGCGGGGCGCCGCGCCGGCCTGCGTCGATGTGGAGCATGACGATCCCTGCTGGTTCTTCTTCACGTCCGGCACCACCGGGCGGCCGAAAGCGGCGGTGCTGACGCATGGGCAGATGGCCTTCGTGATCACCAATCATCTGTGCGATCTCATGCCGGGCACGACCGAGCAGGACGTCAGCCTGGCCGTGGCGCCGCTGTCGCACGGCGCCGGCATCCATCTGCTGACCCAGGTGGCGCGCACCGCCTGCACCGTGCTGCCGGCGTCCACGCGCTTCGACGCCGAGGAGATCTGGCAGCTGGTGGAGCGCCATCGGGTGAGCAACATGTTCACCGTGCCCACCATCGTCAAGATGCTGGTCGAACATCCTGCCGTCGACGCCTGGGATCACTCCAGCCTGCGCTACGTGATCTATGCCGGCGCGCCCATGTACCGCGAAGACCAGAAGCGCGCGCTGGAAAAGCTGGGGCCGGTGCTGGTGCAGTACTTCGGCCTGGGCGAGGTCACTGGCAACATCACCGTGCTGCCGCCGGCCCTGCATGAGGCGGCGGACGCGCCCGGCGCGCGCCTGGGCACTTGCGGCATCGAGCGCACCGGCATGCAGGTCAGCATCCAGGACGACAGCGGCCGGCAACTGGACCCCGGCCAGCCGGGCGAGATCTGCGTCTGCGGTCCGGCGGTGTTCGCGGGCTACTACGCCAATCCGCAGGCCAACGAAAAGGCCTTCCGTGACGGCTGGTTCCGCACCGGGGACCTGGGCTATATGGATGCGGAGGGCTTCGTCTATATCACCGGCCGGCAATCCGATATGTACATCTCGGGCGGCTCGAACATCTATCCGCGCGAGGTCGAGGAAAAGGTGCTGACACACCCTGCCGTGGCTGAAAGCGCGGTGCTGGGCGTACCCGATCCGACCTGGGGCGAGGCCGGCGTCATGGTCTGCGTGTTGCGAGCTGGGCATGACCTGAGCGAGGACGAATTGCTGGCCTGGATGGCGCCGCGCATGGCGCGCTACAAGCTGCCGCGCCACATCTTCTTCTGGGACGAGTTGCCGCGCTCGGGCTACGGCAAGGTCACGAAGAAGCTGGTGCGCGATGCGCTGTACGAGCGCGGCTGCCTGGACCGCGCGCCGGAGCTGGCGCGCTGATGCGTGGAAATACAGACAAGGATGTACAGATAAAAAAAGCCCTAGCGGGCAAGGAGACGCAATCATGGAGACGACGCAGGAGGCAGTGCTGGTAACAGGAGGGGCGTCGGGCATCGGCCTGGCGGTGGTTCGGGGGCTGCTGGATGCCGGACGCCGGGTGCTGGCGGCCGACCTTTCGCAGGAGCGGCTGGACGTCATGGGCGACATCGCGCCGCCCGAGAGGCTGGGGCGCGTGCGCCTGGATGTGTCGGACGAAGCGCAGGTCGTGGATGCGCTGGCGCGGCAGGAGAGCGCTTTCGGGCCGATAGGCGGGCTGGTCAACAGCGCCGGCATCGGCCAGGACCTGCCGTTCCTGGACACCGAAACCGCGGCGCTGCGCCGCATGCTGGAGGTGAACCTGGTGGGGTCCTTCGTCGTGGCGCGCGAGGTCGCGCGCCGCATGCGCAAGCGCGGACATGGCTCCATCGTCAACATCACCTCGGTGTCGGGCATACGCGGCAATGCCGGACGCGCGGCCTACGGCGCGTCCAAGGGCGGGGTGGTGACGCTGACGCGCGTGATGGCGGTCGAACTGGCTGAATACGGCATTCGCGTCAACGCGGTTGCGCCGGGGCCGATCGAAACGCCGCTGGTGGGGCAGATGCATACCGAGCAGGCGCGCGCCGCCTGGCGCCGGGTGGTGCCGCAGCATCGCTATGCCGCGCCCGAAGAGCTGAATGGGACTATCGGCTGGTTGCTCGACGAGTCCAAATCCAGCTATGTTACCGGGCAGGTCATCTGCGTGGACGGCGGCTTCACCGCGGCCGGCATGTTGCCCGCCATGCACTGAGTTTGTCATTGCCCAGGTTTCATTCATTGCGCCACAAGCGCACGGAGACCAGACCATGCGATACACCACCGTGGATCGTTCGTTGCGGGGAGTACAAGCGCCGCCCCGTCCCAGAACGCTGATACACCCGGGCGCCTTCAACCCGGTCCGCATACACAGCCGCTGCGCCGGACATGGCCGCCACGTGCGGCTGCTGCTCAGGCCGGGGGCTTCCCTGTTCGACGCCATGGTCGACACGCTGGCCGGGGCCGGCATCGCCAATGCGTCCATGACCATCCTGGGCGGGGGCTTCCGTCACCTGGACTACTGCACCGCGCCGCCCGATCCGCAGCACCGGATGGTGGTGGCCTATACAGCGCCCATCTCGGCCGGCGCCGCCTATCTTATTTTCGGCAACGCCACGCTGGGCAAGACCGATGCGGGCGCGCCGCTGGTGCATTGCCACGCGGCATTCTGCGACGAGACGGGCGCGCCGCTGGGCGGACACATCGTGCCCCAGACCACCATCGTCGGCGAACGGCCGGTGCCGGTGCTGGTGACGTCACTGGAAGGCTTTGAGCTGCGTGCCACCTATGACGCCGAAACCAATCTGCGGCTATTGCAGCCCCAAGGGACGGGTGACCATGGACATGCCTGATGTCGAAAGCGGCAGCATGGGCCGCGTGGCCTACGCCCGCATCGGACCCAACGAAGACCTGGTGCAGGGCGTGGAAAAGCTCTGCCTGGCCGAGGGCTTTCGCAATGCCTTCGTGCGCGGCGCGCTGGGCAGCCTGGTGGATGCCTGCCTGTACACCCGCGATGGCGGATACCGCCATGTGTCCGGGCCGGCGGTCGAGATCGTCAGTCTCGCCGGCGAGGTGCGGGCGCAGCCGGACGGCTCGCTGACGGCGTCGCTGTCGGGCGTGGTCGCCGATCCGCAGGGGCAGGTGCACGGCGGACCGTTCGTGCCGGGCGCCAATCCCATCTGCATGACCTTCGAGGTCACGCTCGAGGAATGGCTGCCGGCAGAGGATGCGGCGGCCTAGAACCAGTAACGCGCCGCGTAGATGATCGTCATCGCGGCGCCCGTCACGATGACGAACAGGCGCACGGCCTGGGCGGGGAGCACGCGGATCAGGTAGCCGCCCAGGTATCCGCCCAGCAACGCGCCCGCCAGCATGCAGAGGGTGGCGGGCCAGTGGACCGATCCCTGCGCGATGAAGATGACGATGGCCGCCGCGGTGACGAAGGTGGCCAGCAGGTTCTTCAGCGACTTGATGGCGCGCAGGTTGCCGGGGTCGGTGATTGATATCACCGCGGTCAGGATGACGCCGAGCCCGGCGCCGAAGAAACCTCCATACACCGATGCCAGCGCGATCGGCACGACGCCGCGCGCGGCGCGGTCCTGCGCCTGCGCGCCGCGCCGGCACGCGCTCCAGGCTTGTACTTGTGGCGCAAAGGCGAACAGCAGCGTGGCGAAGGCAATGAGCGCCGGCACCGGCAGGATGAAATAGGCCGGCGGGATCGCCAGCAGGACGAAGGCGCCCAGCGCGCCGCCCGCCGTCGTCGCCACGGCCAGCAGCCAGAAGCGGCGATCGGGCGCGGGCAGGTTTTCGCGGTCGGCCAGCGCGGCCAGGATATGGCCCGGCGATATCGCCACCGCGCTGGAGGCGTTGGCGATGACGGGCGGCAGTCCGGCCGCGACCATGGCGGGGAAGGTGATGAGCGTCGCGCCGCCCGCCAGCGCGTTGATGGCCCCGCCCAGTACGCCCGCGCCCGCCAGCAGCGCCGCCATGCTCCAGTCCATGCGTGCCTCCTGTTCAAACAACGTATTGGTCCATGTAATGGACTTAAATATGTCATGTGAAATTTATTATTGCCTATTATCTGCGAGGGTATAGAATGCAATCAAACAAAATATAAATTAATGGTCCATCAAATGGACCTAAATAAAGAGACTCCGGCGACGCCTTTTAGTCGCCACCGCTGTGTCGCTGTCACTCCCGGGACGGCGTTCGCGGCCCAATCTCTATCCGGCCTTCCGCGTTCGCGTCCTGATCACTGGCGCGCGGCTCGTACCCGAGCTGCCGCGTATTCATCCGCATGGCCTTACCGGCCGCCGTTGAATCAGGAGGGAATCGATGGATGTGAGTTTCATGGCGTTTTCCCGTTTGGCGTTCGGGCATTGGGAAGGACAGCCGCTCTATGCGCTGGCCGACCTGGGTATTCCGCAGCGCCTGGCCCAGCCGCGCAGCTGCGCCGATCTGGCCGCCGAGCTGGGATGCCCCGCCGAGGCCTTGGAGCGCTTGCTGGATTGCGCGGTGGCGCAGAAGCTGCTGGTTTGCGAGGCCGGCCGCTACGGCAACAGTGAACTGAGCGCGCGCTTCCTGACCGAGGACAGTCCCGAGTCGCTGCTCAGCTGGATCCGCATCATGGACCGCTGGAAGCGGCCCTGGGCACAGCTGGCCGAGGCGGTGCGGCAGGGAGCGGCGGTCGACAATCAGGCCAAGTGGCTGGGCGAGGATCCGCAGTTCATGCGCGACTTCATCCTGGGCATGCACCAATTCGCCGCGCGTTCCGGACCGCAATTCGCCGAGGCGCTGAAGGACCTGCCCGTGCGCCGGCTGATCGACGTGGGCGGCGGCGCGGGCACCTACTCGATCGCGCTGTGCGCCGCGCGTCCCGAGGCGCGGGCGGAGATCCTGGACCTGGCGCCGGTGGTGGACATCACGCGCGAGACAGCGCGCGCCGCCGGCCTGGCCGAGCGCGTCACGGCGCGGGTGGCCGACTACCGCCACGACGAGTTCGGCGCGGATGCCGACGCGCTGCTGTTCTCCAACGTGCTGCACCAGGAAAGCGCCGAGGTCTGCCGCTCGATGCTGGCGCGCGCGCTGCGGGCGCTGCGCGCCGGCGGCACGTTGCTGGTACAGGGCTACTTCCTGTCGGAAGACCGGCGCGCGCCGCAGTTCACCACCCTGCACAACCTGTCGGCGCTGGCGCTGTGGGACGGCGGACGTAGCTGGACCGTGGGTGACATGCAGGCGCTGATCGCCGCGGCCGGCTTCGAGCGGCAGACCGTGCTGCGGCAGGAGAGCAGCGGCTTCTGCCTGCTGTCGGCCGCGAAGCTGTGACGCCGTTCCCATCCCCCAATCACGGAGCCAACATGTCCACGTTGACGCTGAACAATACCGAGTCCGAAGTGATCGCCTGGCTGAAGGAGAACCGCAATGCGACCGTCGAGGGCATCAAGGAAAAGAACCTGATCGAGGAACGCATTCTGGACAGCATGCAGTTCCTGGATTTCATCATGTTCCTGGGCGAACTGACCGGGCGCGACGTGTCTGGCGCGATCACCGTGGACGACCTGAAGACGGTGGACGCGATCGTGCGCTTCGTCCACGCGCAGAGCTAGCCGGGAGCGTCATGCCATGGATATCGACTACGCCAGAATCGGCCGCCTCATGACGCTGTCCAAGGGGCGCACGCACGACCCCTACGAGCGTTTCACCTGGCCCGAGCGCATTCCAGAGGACCAGCCCTGGTGCAGCGAGGATCTGCTGACCACCTACGGCACGCCCTACCAGGACCAGCTGGACCCCGGCCAACGGGTGCGCCTGAGCAAATGGGAGGCGGTCAATTTCTTCAGCCTCAACGTGCACGGCATCAAGGGCGTGCTGGGCTTCGTCAGCCGTTGCATCTACGAGCCGCGCTATGCCGACGTGTCCGAGTACCTGCACGTCTTCATGGGCGAAGAGAACTTCCACATGTGGTACTTCGCCAAGGCCTGCCTGGACTACGCGGGCAAGATCTATCCGGCGATCCAGCTGCAAGGACCGGAGCAGACGGACAGCCCCGAGCTGGAGGACCTGTACATGTTCGCCAGCACGCTGATCTTCGAGGAGTTCGTCGACTACTACAACCATAAGGTCGGCACTACCGAAGGCATCACCGACATCCTCAAGCAGGTCAACTACGAGCACCACGTCGACGAATCGCGGCACGTCTCGTTCGGCCGCGAGATGGTCCCCAGGCTGTACCGGCTGGCGCTGGAACGCAGCGCCGACCCTGAAGCCACGCGCGCCGACGTAGACCGCATGGTGACCAGCATGTTCCGCTATTTCATCAGCCTGATGTACAAGCCGGCCGTGTATGACGATGCGGATGTTCACGGACCGCTGGGCTTTCGCAATGGTCACGCGATGCGCAACGCGCTGCGCGCGCATCCGGCCCGCAAGGCCGTGCATGAGCAATGGTTCAAGCGCAGCGCGGCCTTTTTCAGCAAACAGGGCCTGGTCGCCGGCCTGGACCTGGCCGCGCTGTAGGAGGACCCGCCATGGCAAGCGTCCTGAGCGGACCGGCGGTCCAAGCCCTGTTCGGCGCTCGCCTGCCCGTGCTGCAGGCGGGTATGGGCGGCGTGGCGCAACCGGAACTGGCTGCGGCGGTCTGCGAGGCCGGCGGTTTCGGCATGATCGGCCTGTACCGGCACGAAGAAGGCGAGATCTGCGAGTTGCTTGCGCGGACCGCCGCGCTCACGCCGGCGCGTTTCGGCGTGAACTTCGTGCCATTCGTGCTGGACGCCGAGCAACTGCTCGGTCGCCTGGCCTGCCTGGCCGACCGGCCGGAACGTCCGGTGGTGACTTTCTTCGGTCTGCCGCAGGCGCGCGTGCTGCGCAGCCTGCCCGCCGGCATGGACTATGGCGCGCAGGTCGGCTCGCGGGAGGATCTGGACGCCGCGTTCGACGCGGGACTGCGTTTCGGCGTGCTGCAGACCGTCGAGGCGGGTGGCCACCATCTGGGCGCGCTGACGCGCGCGCGGGCGCTGGATCAGGCGGACCAGCTGCTGGCTGGCGGCCGGATGGTGTTCCTGAGCGGCGGCATCAGCAATGCCGCCGAGCTTCGGCTGGCGCTGGACGCCGGCTATGCCGGCGCCCTGTGCGGCACCGTGTTCGCCGCCACCGAGGAATCGGCGGCGCACGCGCGCTACAAGCAGGCGATCGTCGACGCCCGGCCGGACGACACCGTGGTCACCGACCGCTTCAGCATCGGCTGGCACACGCACCGCCACCGGGTCATCCGCAACCGCAGCTGTGACGGCGACCTGTCGGCCGGCGTCATTGGATTTGCCCACTATTTCGGAAAACGCTACCCCATCCTGCGCTACAGCGTTGCTGTGCCCACTGCCCAGACCGAGGGGCAGATCGAGGACATGGCGTTGTATTGCGGGACGTCCTGCAAGGACACGCATGCCGTCCGCACCGTGAGGCAGGTGCTGGCGGACCTGACGTCCTGAGCGCATCCACCCGAAGGAGATTGCATCGTGATTATCGAGAAGCAGTGGCACCAGGTGAAGAACGTCCTGCAGGCCAAGCTGGACAGCACATTCTCGGTCGCGCCGGACGCGACCACCGAATTCGACAGCCTGCTGGCCTTGGACGAGATCAACGCGCTCGGCTATGTGCGCAATTTCCCGCACCTGACCTGCGTCATGTGTTCGATCGAGCAAGGCGAGCTGCTGGGCTTCGCGCGCGGCCAGCGCAAGCTCGAACCCGACTTCAAGCAGTTGAATGCGGATGTGGCCCTGTTGCCCGCGACCTGCTACAAGATCTACCTGGGCCTGAAGGGCCAGCAGCTGGATGGCGCGCGGGTGGAGTCCTGCATCGCGCGCTGCTTCCGCCATGAAGACAAGGCGCTGGACAGCTACCGCGCCTTCAACTTCACCATGAAGGAATACGTGTACCTGGGCACCGCCGAGGGCGCGCAGGCGCATCTGGAGGCCGGCTACGACCGTGTGTTCTCTTTGTTCGCGCAGCTGGGCATCCGCGCCGATTGCGAAGAAGCCAACGATCCCTTCTTCGATTCCGGCAGCCCGGTGGCCCGGCTGTCGGCCTTGACGCCCACCAAGCGCGAGCTGGTGTTCGACGGACATGCCGTGTCTTCGCTGAACTATCACCGCAACTATTTCGGCGAGAAGTTCGAGATCCGCCTGAACGGCGAATTCGCGCATACGAGCTGCGTGGCCTTCGGGCTGGAGCGCTGGATCTCCATGCTGAAGGACCATTTCGGCGACGCCCGCCGCGCGCTGGCCGCGTTGGAACAGGCCTAGGGGCGGGCCATGGCGCAGGCGCAGACTCTGTTTCGCTCGGGGCAGCAGTTCGAGAAGACCTGGGAGGTGGACGCCGCCGCCCTGTCCTTGAACTACGGCGGTGACATGGACGTGCTGGCCACGCCGGTCATCGTCTATTGGATCGAGTCCTATGCCACCGAGTGCATACGCCGGGCGGGCGACGGCAGTTGCCGTTCGGTCGGCCAGGCCGTGAGCGTCAAGCATGTCGCGCCCGCGTATCCGGGCAGCGCGGTGCGGCTGACGCTCACGGTGCAGGCCATGTTCGGCAACGCGCTGCGCTTCGATGCCCGCGCGGTGGCGGCGCGGGACGGCAGCCTGATCGCCACCGGCACCCATGACCGCACCCTCATCGGGACTTGATCTCACAGTGGTGCTCGGCGCCAGGCCGGCGCAGGCGCCGGCCCGCACACGCCTGGGCAAGCCCTATCTGCCCGGCACGGCCGGGTTCGGCCTGAGCGACAGCGGCGGCGTGCAGGCCGCGCTATACGCCAACCGCAAGTACGTGGGCATCGATATCGAACGGCTCGACCGGCCGGATCTGGCGGCGCGGCGGCACCGGCTGGGCGCCTGGGTGGCGCGGCGCGACCATGTGCCGGTGGAGTTCCTGGCGGGCTGGGTCGCGCGCGAGGCCTGCGCCAAGTGCGTGGGGCTGGGCTTGCTGCATGCTCTGCCGCGCATGGCGATCGCCTGGACGCGGCAGGTCGCCGAAGGGGGCGGGGCCGTGGACATCGGGCTGGACTTCGCCGGCCGGGGCTTCGTGGCGCGCTGCGCCCGGCTGGATGGCCTGATGCTGGGGCTGTGCTATCGCGAGGACTACGGTCCGCCGAGAATCGTGCTGCTGCGCGGATAGGCGGCGGCCGCGCTCATGTGGCGGCAAGCAGCAGGCGTGTCGAGTGTTGCGCGGGCGGGGACTGGGGCTCGTTGCGGAAGACCGACATGGATTCGCGCAGATCTTGCGCCTGGTCCGACATGCTGCGCGTGGCCTCGGCGGCCTGCTCCACCAGCGCCGCGTTCTGCTGCGTGACGCTATCCATCTGCGAGATCGCGACGTTGACCTGGTCGATGCCGGTGCTCTGCTCGCGCGAGGCCGCCGCGATTTCCCCCATGATGTCCGCGACATGACGCACCGAGGCCAGGACCTCCTCCATGGTGTCGCCGGTGCCGGTGGCCAGCTCGGATCCCGTCGTCACATGCTGGCTGGAGGTTTCGATCAAGGCCTTGATCTCCTTGGCCGCCGTGGCGCTGCGCTGCGCCAGCGTGCGCACTTCCGCCGCCACGACCGCGAAGCCGCGGCCTTGTTCGCCGGCCCGGGCGGCCTCCACCGCAGCGTTCAGCGCCAGGATATTGGTCTGGAAGGCAATGCCCTCGATGACCGAGATGATTTCATGGACCTTGGCGGAACTGGCCGCGATGTCCTGCATGGTGGCGATCATGCGCCGCATGGCCTGGCCGCCGGCCTCGGCTGTCTGCGAGGCGGCCAGCGCCATCGCGCTGCCCTGTTGCGCGCTTTCGGTGTTTTGTTTCACGGCGGACGTCAGCTGTTCCATGCTGGCGGCGGTCTGCTCCAGCGACGCAGCCTGCTCCTCGGTGCGACCCGAGAGATCTGCATTGCCGCTCGCGAGCTGGGACGACGCGGTGGAAATGGCGTCGGCGGCGGTCTGGATGCGGGACACGGTCGCGCTCAGTTGCACGCGCATGGTCTCCAGCGAGGCGATCAGGCTGTTCGCGCCGCCGGCGGTGGGACGCAGGCTCAGCGTCAGGTTGCCATTGGCGATCTCGCGCGCCATTTCCTGGGCCTGCCGCGGCTCGCCGCCAAGCTGGCGCAGCACGCTGCGCGTGATCAGCCACGCCGCCAGTCCGCCCAGGGCCAGCGCCAGCACGGTCGCGCCCAGGGTCGCCGTCTGCAGCGTGGCCGAGGCTCGCAGCGCCTCGTCGGCCGCCTCGTCGCTCAGGCGCGTTTCCAGCGCGGTCAGCGCGGCCAGCTCCTTGAGCCATGACGCCTGTGGCGCGCGGGCCTCCTGGACCAGCACGACGATGGCGCCCGCCGGGTCGCCGGCCAGTCCCAGGCTGGCGGCCTTGTCGATCAGCGGCATGGCCTTCAGCTCATCGCGCTTGACGGCTTGAAGCAGCGCCAGCTCCTCAGGCTGCGTGGTGGGATTGGACGTGAGCATCCGTTCCAGCTTGGCGTAGTCCTCGCGGTAGATCTGCTCCTGGGTCTTCAGCCGCTGCGCCTCGAAGTCTATGGCCTTGGGATCGCGCAGCAGCGCGATGTTGCGCACGGCGACCGCGCGGTCCGTCACGGCGGCGCGCATCTCGGCGGCCAGCCTGGCCTGTTCGTTGTTGACCTCGACGATGTCGATCATGCCGTCGCGCAGGATGCGCGTGTTGTAGGACTCGAGCACGGCGATGGCGCACAGCAACGCCAGCAGCATGCCAAAGCCGCCGAACAGGCGGGTGGATACCTTCAGGTTTTTCATCGTTTTCTCCGGGGCGGACGCGAGCCGCCGTCATGAGAGATAACGACAGGGGAGCCGGTGCAGTTGAGGGCTGAAGAGGTGAGACTAGTCTGATATTGAGGGCAGTCCTAGGCACTCAGGACGCGGGGGAACTGACGGAGTGCGGGGGATGCCGGCATACGGAAGGGGCCGCCTTGCGCGGCCCCCCGCGGGTTCAGACGGTCTGGGCGTGAGCCTTGGCGTGCTGTTCGAGTTGCAGCTTGAGATCGGGCGGCAGCTTCAGCTGGCGCGCGAGCTCGTCCAGGTAGGCACGCTCCATGAAGCTTTCTTCGTCGACCACCAGCAGGCTGGCCAGGTACATCTCGGCGGCCATCTCGGGCGTGGCGGCGGCCTGGGCGACGGCCGCCGGATCCAGCGGACGCGCCAGTTCGGCTTCGAGCCAGCTGCGGTCGCTGGCGTCGGAAGAGAGCCTGGCGAGTTCGGTTTCGAGCAGGCCGCGTTCTTCGGGGCCGATATGGCCGTCGGCCTTGGCGGCGCCGATCATCGCGGTCAGCACAGCGCTGCTGTGCTGTTCGGCTTGTGGCGCGGGCAGGCGGTCCAGTGTCTGCGGCGGCGTCGCGGCGGCCCCGGCGCCCTGCTTGCGCTGCCAGTCGCCATAGGCGCGGTAGGCCAGGGCGCCCAGCGCGGCCATGCCGCCGTACATGGCGACCTTGCCGCCGATCTTGCGGGCCTTCTTGCTGCCCAGCAGCAGTCCCAGGGCGCCCGCGCCCAGCGCGCCGCCGCCCAGGCCGGTCAGGAAGGACGACCCCTTGCCCCCGGTGGCGTTCTGGACGCGCGAGCCGGCGTCGGAAAGCAGTCCCTGGCCGGACTGCAGCAGTTGATCGAGTAGTTGTCTGGCGCTCATACGGCCCCCTTCGTAGGCAGGAGAACCTGCGGAATCTGATCCGACCTGCGCGGGGCAAGGAAGTTCAGCTTGCAGTCAGTAACATGGCGCGTCGCCGCTTGCCCGGAAAGGTAGTGCTACAACGTGGCAAGGGCCGGCCCAGTCGCGCCGGCCGACTTCAGGAGATGTGTCCATGACGATCCGCGTGCGCCAGAATGCGCCCCAGACCCTGCAATTCACCGCCACGGCCGAAGGCCATGAACTGCCGCTGGCCATGCCGCAGCCGCAAGGCGAGGGCCCCGACCCGCACGATTATTTCGATACCGCGCTGGGCGGCTGCAAGGCGCTGACGCTGATGGTCTACGCGCAGCGCAAGGGGTTGCCGCTGGAATCGGTGGGCGTGGACGTGGTGCGCGATGCCAGCGAGGAACGCAAGGGGGTCTACCGCCTGACCGCCAAGCTGACGCTGCATGGCGAATTGACGGATGCCCAGATCGACGAACTGCTGGTGGTGGCGGAAAAATGCCCGATCCACAAGCTGATGACGGCGGTGGATGTGCAGGTGTCGACGCTGGTGGTGCGGCCGGAATAGAGGGACAAGGTTAGTCGGGACGGGGGCTGGGAACGGAATGGCGGGAATCTGCACTCAGCCGGTTTCCGGCTCGATGATCCCAGTCCATGTCCAACCTGATCTCGTGGTCCGGCAGCAATCCGACGTACCAGTCGCCAGATTCCTCGGTCGCGGGGGCCGGGGCGCGCGGCCAGCCCGAGCGGGCGGGGTCCATCGGGTCGCGGGCGCGGGCCTTTGCCTTCGTTGCCAAGGCCGGCTCCGCGCCGCGCGTGATGCGCGCGCAGGTGAGGCAGACAGTGCGCCTCTTGAAGTCCTCGCTTGCGATGCCGCCTCGCGCCGATCGGCTGCGCATGGCATCGCACCGGGAGCTGGTCGCGGAATGCCGGCGGCTGTTCCGTGCGTCGAGGCAGGACTACGGGGTGCCCATCGCGGGCCAGGTGGCGCGCATCGGCGCTTGCCTGGAGCGCCTTTGCGCACTGCAGGGCGATGCTTCCACCGTGACGCGGACGGCGCTGATGCACGGCGTTGTCGCGCGCGCCCTGGGCTCCAGGAACGTGGGCCAGCTCCTGCGTAGCGGCCGCGGGCTGGGCGAACACAGGACGCTCACGAGCGCGGAAGAGGATTTCAAGCGCGGCCAGCTCAAGGATGCGAAGGTGCCGGAAGCCGTGCGCCAGCGCATTGCCCAAAGCCTGGAGCGCAGGATGGGCGGGGATAGCCCGATGCTGCGCCTGATCCGGGAATCGGTTGCGCTCCATGCGGCCGAACAGGTCGGGGCGCTGCCGACCGATCAGCTCAAAGCCCTGAACAAGGCGCTGGTAGAGGAAAACGATCAGCTGATACTGGCGGCCCGGCAGAGGAAATCAGAGGCCGTGGACGGCGGCCAGGGCTGAATGCCGCTGGCGCCGCCTGAAGGAAATGCTCAGTCTTCCATGCCCGGGACGACGGTCGAGAAACCGGCGTCCACGTGGGTGATCTCACCGGTCACGCCGGCGGCCAGGTCCGACAGCAGGAAGGCGGCGACGTTGCCCACGTCCTCGATGGTGACGTTGCGGCGCAGCGGCGCCTGGGCCTCGACGAACTTCAGGATGGCCGAGAAGTCCTTGATGCCGCTGGCGGCCAGGGTCTTGATCGGGCCGGCCGAGATGCCGTTGGCGCGGATGCCGCGCGGGCCCAGGGCGGTGGCCAGGTAGCGCACGCTGGCTTCGAGCGAGGCCTTGGCCAGGCCCATGGTGTTGTAGTTGGGAACCACGCGCTCGGCGCCCAGGTAGGTCAGCGTCAGCACCGAGGCGTTGCGGCCCTGCATCAGCGGCAGGGCGGCCTTGGCCATGGCGGGGAAGCTGTAGGCCGAAATGTCGTGCGCCACGCGGAAGGCTTCGCGCGACAGGCCGTCCAGGAAGTCGCCGGCGATGGCTTCGCGCGGGGCGAAACCGATGGAGTGCACCAGGCCGTCCAGGCCGTCCCAGTGAGCGCCCAGTTCGGCGAAGGTCGCCTCGATCTGGCTGTCCTCGGCCACGTCGCAGGGCAGCACGATCTTGCTGCCGAACTCCGCCGCGAATTCCGCCACGCGCTCCTTGAACCGGTCGCCCACATAGGTGAAGGCGAGCTCGGCGCCCTGCTGATGACAGGCGCGCGCGATGCCGTAGGCGATGGAACGGTTCGAGAGCACCCCGGTGACCAGAATGCGTTTGCCGGCGAGAAAGCCCATATTCAATCCTTTGATTTTGTCCTTCCGAAGGCCGCCATTTTAGTGGCACGCCTCACGACCGACCAGCCACACCAAACCGGGGCCGCGCCAGATCAGGGCCGCGCGGAGCCGGCTTTGCCGGTCCGCTGCGGCGCCCCTGGGGGAAGCGCGCAGCGCTCGGGGGGGGACCTCTACCCCCGGGCGTTGGTGCCCGGCACGCGCAGCTGGCCGCCCACCTTCAGGGCGTTGCCCTTCAGGTTGTTGAGCGCGCGCAGCGCGTCGACCGTGGTGCCGTACTGCTTGGCCAGCGAGAACAGGGTGTCGCCCTGCCGGATCTTGTGGGTGCGGACGTTGGGGCGGGCGCTGGAGACGCGGGCCGGAGGCGTCGGCGTCGCGCGGCCATGTGGCGCGGCCTTGCTGCTGCTTGCCGGCGCGGAATCCAGCGCGCCGACGGCGGGGGCCAGCGAGGCCACCTGGATGCCGCCGGGGCCGGGGTCGCCCGGCACCAGCATGGACTGGCCGGCCGCGACCTTCTGGCGCGAGCCGATGTCATTGGTTTCGCGCAGCTTGGCCTCGCTGACGCCGAAGCGCTTGGCGATGGACGCGTAGGATTCGCCGCGGCGCGAGTGGTAGACCTTCCAGGCGCTCAGGTCGCCCTTGTAGTTGGTCAGGTTGGCGTTGAATATCTCGACGCGGTCGGCCGGCAGCAGCAGCGTGGGCGCGTGGTCGCCGCGGATGACCGGGCGGTTGAAAGAGGGATTGAGCGCCTTGAACTCGTCCAGCGGCATTTCGGCCAGCTTGGCGGCGATTTCCAGGTCGATGTCGCTGTTCTTGCGCACCGTCACGAAGTAGGGCGTGTTGCCGACCGGCGGCAGCGCCACCGCGTAGCGCTGCGGGTCGGCGATGATGTTCTTGATGGCCTGCAGCTTGGGGACGTAGTTGCGGGTCTCGTCCGGCATGGACAGGGACAGGTAGTCGGTGGGCTGGCCGGCGGCCTCGTTCTTGGCCATGGCGCGTTGCACGGAGCCTTCGCCCCAGTTGTACGAGGCCAGCGCCAGGTACCAGTCGCCCTGCATTTCGAACAGCTTTTCCAGGTAGTCCAGCGCCGCGTTGGTCGAGGCGATGGGATCGCGACGCTCGTCGCGCCACCAGTCCTGCTTCAGGTTGAAGTGCTGGCCCGTGGCCGGCACGAACTGCCACAGGCCGGAGGCCTGGGCGCGCGACAGGGCGGTGGGGTTGTAGGCGCTTTCGACGAAGGGCAGCAGCGCCAGCTCGGTCGGCAGGCCCCGGCGGTTGATCTCGTCGACGATGAAATACAGGTATTTGCCGGCGCGCTCGGCCATGCGCTGAACCGATTCGGGGTGGGACGCGTAATAGTCCGTCCACTGCTGCGACAGCTCGGTGTTCAGGTTGGGGATGGCGAAGCCGCGCCGGATGCGGTCCCAGGCGTCAGAGGGCGGATTGGTCAGGTCGACCGTGCGGGACGTGTCGCGGGCGATGTAACGCCCTTGGGAGTTGGTGGTGAGGTTCTTGCTGTCGTGGGATTTGGTTCCTGCGCAACCGGCGAGGACTGCCAGCATCAGTGGCAGAAGGAGTCGGGATAGATTCATCGGGCGGTCACTTGAAATCGTTCTTCCATTCACGAAGGGAGGCAAAAACCTCTACCGGCGTAGGGTGGCCGTGTCCGGCCCAGCTTGCTGCGGCACGCACGACATCGACTTGCTGGGTGCGCAGGAAAGGATTGACCTCGCGTTCCTGGCCAATGGTGGAAGGAAGCGTGGGAAGACCTGCCGCGCGGAGATGCTGGGCCCGCTGATAGCACTGTTGAAGGCTGCGGTTGGCCGGATCTACTGCCAAGGCCCAGCGCAAGTTCGCTAGAGTGTACTCGTGCGCACAGAAAACCTGTGTATCTGGCGGTAAAACGGAAAATTTTTCCAAGGAATCAAGCATTTGCGCAGGAGTTCCCTCGAACAGACGGCCACAGCCCCCGGCGAATAGGGTGTCGCCACAGAATAGGACCGGTCCTATTCCCGCAGCCCGTCCCGTGTAGGCAATATGTCCGGCGGTGTGGCCGGGCACGTCCAGCACGCGCAGGTCCAGGTCCAGCTCCGGCAGCGTCACCCGGTCGCCCTCGGTCAGCGGAACATCGCAGCGCGGCAGGCGCTCGCGGGCGGGGCCATATACGGTCAGGTCCGCGTTGCGGGACAATTCCATCACGCCGCCGACGTGGTCGCCATGATGGTGCGTGAGTAGAATGGCGCGCAGCGTCAGGCCCCGCTGCTCCAGGAAGCGCAGCACCGGGCCGGCTTCGCCGGGGTCGACCACGGCGGCCTGGCCGCCGCGCACGATGGCCCATATATAGTTGTCGGTGAAGGCGGGTAGCGGCAAGACCGCGGCAGTAGGCTCGCGGCCGCCTGCGGGGGCGGTCTGGGCTGGCATGGGATTCGAAGGATAGCGAACGTGGCAGAAGAGACTCCGCCGATTGTAGAACTGGCCGAATGGTTCCAGACGCCGCCGGGGCAATATGTCCTGGCCTGGGAGCGCGCGCAGTTCGACGCGGCCGTGGCGGACGTGTTCGGCTACTACGCCTGGCAGGTGGGGCTGGCCGACTGGAACCTGCTGCGGGCGAACCGCATGCCCTTCAAGGGTTGCGTGGGCACCGAGGCGCCGGCGCCGGAGCATGCCGAGGCCTGGCAATCGCGCGTGGTGCTGGCCCAGCCCGAGGCGCTGCCGTTTGAATCGCAGAGCGTGGACCTGCTGGTGCTGCCCCATGCCTTTGAATGCACCGCCGAGCCGCACAATGTGCTACGCGAGGTCGAGCGGGTCCTGGTGCCCGAGGGCCGCGTGGTGATTTCCGGCTTCAATCCATGGAGCATGTGGGGCGCGCGCACGCGCATGCCCGGCATGGAGCCATGGCTGCCGCAGCCGCCGTCGTCGCAGGTGTCGCTGCCCCGGCTCAAGGACTGGTTCAAGCTGCTGTCGCTGGAGGTCAGGCAGAGCCATTTCGGCTGTTACGCGCCGGCCTGCCGCAGCGAGAAATGGCTGCGTCGCTGGGGCTTCCTGGAATCGGCCGGCGCGCGCTGGTGGAGCCTGGGCGGCGCCGTGTATCTGGTGTCGGCCGTCAAGCGGGTGCCCGGGATGCGTATCATTGGGCCTGCCTGGAAAACCTCCCGCAAGCGCGCCCGCGCCGCTTCCGTCGTGGTCAACCGCCAGGCCGACCAAGACTGGCCGCGCTCCTGAGCCGGCCGCTTTCGCGAATCGCATCAACAGGACTCCAGCCAGCCTTATGCAGGACAGCAAGCCGATAGAACAGAAAGTGGAAATGTGGACCGACGGAGCCTGCAAGGGCAATCCGGGTCCGGGCGGCTGGGGCGTGCTGATGCGCGCCGGCGCCCACGAGAAAACGCTGCACGGCGGCGAGCGCCAGACCACCAACAACCGGATGGAACTGCTGGCCGTCATCGAGGGGCTGCGGGCCTTGAAGCGCTCCTGCGTCGTCACCATCCACACGGACTCCCAGTACGTGATGAAGGGCATGACCGAATGGCTGGCCAACTGGAAGCGTCGCGGCTGGATCACGGCGGACAAGAAGCCGGTGAAGAATGCCGAACTCTGGCAGGCGCTGGATGAACAGGTGGGACGCCACCAGGTGTCCTGGCGCTGGGTCAAGGGGCATGCGGGCGACCCCGGCAACGAGCGCGCGGATCAGCTGGCCAACCAGGGTGTGGAAGTGGCGCGACGGTCCTGAACGACAAGGCGCGCCGGGGCGGCATCGGGAAATACCCTGAAATCCAGGGAATCGGGTCGATTTAGTTCTTTCATCGCGCTTCCGGATTGTTCCAGTATGTAAATCCGGGTGCTAAAGTGCCTACCCTCTAATCTGTTCCCGCGGCGCCCGACTGGGCGGGGTTGACCGGCCGGCGCCGCCACGACGCCATCTCCATCGTGATGAAAAATATCTCTTGTGCCGCGGATGCCGCGTGCGCCGGCCGCGTCTCGAATGGACGCGGGGCATCCGGACAGGATCGGGCGCACGATGCCGCGCCCATGGCGCTGGCTTGGCTCAGGCCTGCCGCCGTCCAGGGAGCGTCGCGCGATGAATAAGCCGGCGTTGTTGGCCGCCGTGACGGCGGGTCTGGTCGTCGGGGCCGTGCTGGGCGTCTACGCGCCGCGCTGGTTCGCGTCCGGCGCGGGGGCGCCGCAGGCGGTTGCGTCCACGCAGGCGCCCGCCAAGCCGGTGGCGCAACGGGTGCAGGTCGCCGCGGTCAGGCAAGTGCCTTTCGCGCGCGGTATCTCGGCCGTGGGCAGCCTGCGCTCGGACGAGTCCGTGGTGCTGCGGCCGGAAGTGGCCGGCCGCATCCAGAGCATCGATTTCAAGGAAGGGCAGCCCGTGGCGCGCGGGCAGGCGCTGGTGCGTCTGGACGACTCCGTGCCGCGTGCCGAGCTGGCGCAGGCGCGGGCCAATCTGACGCTGGCCCAGACCCATTACCGGCGCGCGGTCGAACTGCAGGGCAAGGGCTTCGTCAGCCAGAAGGCGCGGGACGAGTCCGCCAGCTCGCTCAAGGTGCAGGAAGCCGCCGTGGCGCTGGCGCAGGCGCGCCTGGACAAGATGACCATCACCGCGCCCTTTTCCGGCATCGCCGGCCTGCGCAGCGTGTCGGTGGGCGATTACGTCAGCCAGGGGCAGGACCTGGCGCCGCTGGAAGCCATCGACCCGCTCAAGGTGGATTTCCGCGTGCCGGAAATGTACCTGAACAAGGTGGGCGTGGGCCAGCAGCTGACCTTGCGCATGGACGCGCTGCCCGGCGAGGATCGGCCGGGGCTGGTCTATGCCGTCAGTCCGCTGGTCGATGCCGGCGGCCGTTCCATCCTGCTGCGGGCCACGGTGGCCAACCGCGACGCGGTACTGCGTCCTGGCATGTTCGCCCGGGTCCAGCTGCAATTCGCGCAGGACCAGGCGCTGGTCGTGCCGGAAGCCGCGTTGACGCCCTCGGGTCAGGCGCAATATGTGTACCGGGTGCGCGACGGCGTGGCCGAGCGGCGCGCCGTGACCATCGGCGAGCGCCGCGAAGGCCTGGTCGAGATCCTGACGGGCGTGGGCGAGGGCGACCAGTTGGTCGTGGCCGGCCTGCAGCGCGTGACCGACGGCGCGCCCGTCCAGATCGTGGGCGACGGCGCCTGAGGCGCCGATCCCAGCCATTTTTCAAGGCGGTCCGCCATGCGCATTTCCGAAACCTGCATCCAGCGGCCGGTGTTCGCATCGGTCCTGTCGCTGATCATCGTGCTGATCGGCCTGATCTCGTATTCCCGCCTCACGGTGCGCGAGTACCCCAAGATCGACGAGCCCATTGTGTCGGTGGACACTACCTACAAGGGCGCCTCGCCCGAGGTGATCGAGTCCCAGGTGACCAAGCCGCTGGAAGACCAGCTGGCCGGCATCGAAGGCGTGGACGTGATGACCTCGCGCAGCCGCTCCGAGCGCAGCCTGATCAACATCAAGTTCAACCTGAAGCGCGATCCGGACGCGGCGGCGGCCGAGGTGCGCGACAAGGTCTCGCGCGCGAGGCGCTTCCTGCCCGACGAGATCGACGAGCCCATCATCGGCAAGGTCGAGACCGATTCCCAGCCCATTATCTACATCGCCGTCGAATCGGGTTCGCTGTCCGCCATCCAGACCTCCGATTACATCAACCGCTACATCAAGACCCGCCTGTCGGTGCTGCCCGGCGCGGCCGAGGTGCGCGTGTTCGGCGAGCGGCTGCCGTCCATGCGCATCTATGTGGACCGCGACAAGCTGGCGGCCTACGGGCTGACCGTGCAGGACGTCGAGGCCTCGCTGCGCAGCCAGAACGTCGAGATCCCGGCTGGCCGCATCGAGTCGCGGGCGCGCGAGTTCTCGGTGGTGTCGTCCACCGACCTGCAGACGACCAAGCAGTTCGAGAATGTGATCGTCGCCAACGTCAAGGGCTATCCGGTGCGGCTGCGCGACGTGGCCAGGATCGAGATCGGCGCGGCCAATGACCGCGTGCTGTCGCGCTTCAACGGCAAGCCGGCCATCAACATCGGCATCACCCGGCAGTCCACCGCCAATCCGCTGGAGCTGTCCAAGGCGGCGCGCGAGGAAGTCGAACGGCTGAACCTGAACCTGCCGCCCGGCATGAAGCTGAACATCGCCTATGACTCGTCGGTATTCATCGAGCGCTCCATCGATTCGGTGTTCCGCACCATCGTCGAAGCCATCATCCTGGTGGTGCTGGTGATCTTTTTCTTCCTGCGCAACCTGCGCGCCAGCATCATCCCCATCGTCACCATTCCGGTGTCGCTGGTGGGCGCCTGCGCGCTGATGTATCTGTTCGGCTTTTCGATCAACACATTGACGCTGCTGGCCATGGTGCTGGCCATCGGCCTGGTGGTGGACGACGCCATCGTGGTGCTGGAGAACATCTTCCGTCACATCGAGGACGGCATGCCGCGCAAGCAGGCCGCGCTGCAGGGGTCGCGCGAGATCGGTTTCGCCGTGGTCGCGATGACGCTGACGCTGGTGACGGTGTACGCGCCGCTGGCCTTCGCCACCGGCCGGACCGGCCGGCTGTTCATCGAGTTCGCGCTGGCCCTGGCCGGCGCGGTGCTGGTGTCGGGCTTCGTCGCCCTCACGCTCACGCCGATGATGTGTTCGGTGCTGTTGCGGCACCAGAGCAGCCATAGCCGCTGGTACAACCTGATCGAAGGCTGGCTCGACGCCCTGGGAAAGGGCTACCGCAAGGTGCTGGGCGTGTCGTTGCGGCACCGCTGGGCGGTGGTCGCGGTGGGCGTGGCGGTGGCGGCCGCGAGCGGCGTGCTGTTCAAGGTGGTCAAGAGCGAGCTGGCGCCGATCGAGGACCGTGGCGTGGTGTTCGGCATCGTCAGCGCGCCCGAGGGCGCCACGCTGAACTACACGCTGGAGAGCATGCTGGGCATCGAGCAGTTCTACGCCGACATCGGCGAGGCCAGCGGCAGCCAGGTCACGGTGGGCTTTCCCACGGTCACCGACGGCACGGCCATCCTGCGGCTCAAGCCCTGGGAAGAACGCAACCGCAAGCAGCAGGCCATCACCCAGGAATTGCAGCCGAAGTTCGCCTCGCTGCCTGGCGTGCGCGCCTTCCCGACCAATCCGCCGTCGCTGGGCCAGTCGGCCCGCTCCAAGCCGGTCGAGTTCATTATCATGAGCCAGGCCTCGTATGCCGAGCTGGCGCGCCTGACTGAGGTGTTCCTGACGGAGCTGCGCAAGTATCCGGGCCTGATGAACCTGGACACCGACCTGCGCCTGAACACGCCCGAGCTGCGGGTGCGGGTGGACCGAGACAAGATGGCCGACGTGGGCGCCAACGTGGCCACGGTCGGCCGGACGCTGGAATCGATGCTCGGCGGACGCCAGGTGACGCGCTACAAGGACGAGGGCGAGCAGTACGACGTGATCGTGCAGGTGACGCCGCGCGACCGCGCCAATCCCACGGACATCTCTGGCATTTACGTGCGGGCGCGCGACGGCAGCATGGTGCAGCTCGACAATCTGCTGGGCGTGCACGAAGGCGTGTCGCCGCAGTCGCTGAACCACTTCAACCGCCTGCGCGCCGTGAAGATCGACGGCGCCGTGGCGCCGGGCTACGCGCTGGGCGAGGTGTTGACGCACATGCACCAGGTGGCGCGCGAGGTGCTGCCGACCACGGTGGTGACCGACCTGGACGGCCAGTCGCGCGAGTTCCGCGATTCCTCGGGCAGCATTTACCTGGTCTTCGCCATGGCGCTGGCCTTCATCTACCTGGTGCTGGCGGCGCAGTTCGAGAGCTGGCGCAATCCTTTCATCATCATGCTGTCGGTGCCGCTGTCCATGACCGGCGCGCTGCTGGCGCTGTGGCTGAGTGGCGGCACGTTGTCGATCTACAGCCAGATCGGGCTCATCACGCTGGTGGGCCTGATCACCAAGCACGGCATCCTGATCGTCGAATTCACCAATCAGCTGCGCGACGAGGGCAGGGAACTGTTCGAGGCCGTGACCGAGGCCAGCGTGCTGCGCCTGCGTCCCATCCTGATGACCACGGGCGCCATGGTGCTGGGCACCGTGCCGCTGGCCCTGTCGCATGGCGCCGGCGCCGAATCGCGCCAGCAGATTGGCTGGGTCCTGGTGGGCGGGCTGATGCTGGGTACACTATTGACCTTGTTCGTCGTGCCGGTGGCCTATACCTTGATCGCCACCGCGCGGCAGAAACCCGGCCATGCCGGCGGCACGCAACCGCAAGCCCCGGCACAGCCGCCGGCCGCTCCCGCGTCCGCGGCGTCGGCCCCAGCGTCGGAATAGCTTTACACATATGCGCCAGATCATCTTTGACTCGGAAACCACCGGACTGGACCCCGCGCAGGGCCATCGCATCGTCGAAATCGGCTGCGTGGAACTGGTCAACCGGATGTCCACCGGCAACAACCTGCACATCTATCTGAACCCGGACCGCGAAAGCGATCCCGAGGCCCTGGCGGTGCACGGCCTGACCACCGAATTCCTGTCGGACAAGCCGCGCTTCGCCGACGTGGCCGACGAGTTCGTGAAGTTCATCGCCGGCGCCGAGCTGATCGCGCACAATGCCGCGTTCGACGTGAAGTTCTTCAACGCCGAACTGGCCAAGACCGGCCGCAAGCCGATCACCGACTACTGCGAGACCGTCACCGATTCGCTGCTGCACGCGCGCTCGCTGTTCCCCGGCAAGCGCAACTCGCTGGACGCGTTGTGCGACCGCTTTGGCATCTCCAACGCGCACCGCACGCTGCACGGCGCCTTGCTGGACGCGCAGTTGCTGGCCGAGGTGTGGCTGGCCATGACGCGCGGCCAGGACGCGCTGCTGATCGACGTCGAGGAAGACGCCTCGGCCGGCGGCGCGGGCGTGGTGCTGACGAAGTTCGATGCGTCCGGGCTGCCGGTGCTGCGCGCGGATGCCGCCGAGTTGTCCGAGCACGAAGGGTATCTGGCCGCGCTGGACAAGTCCGTGGGCGGCGAGTGCCTGTGGCGCAAGATGGAGCCGGCGGCGGGCTGAATCCGCGCCGCAAACAAATTAATTGGCGACTGACTTGCGCACGCAGAAAAAAACGTGCTAATATTTCGCCTCTTTCGGGGTGGTTAGCTCAGTGGTAGAGCACTGCCTTCACACGGCAGGGGTCACAAGTTCGAAACTTGTACCACCCACCAATTTCACCAGTTGCCGCTTGCGGCGCCTGGCATCCCGAAGCGAAAAACCTGGCATCAGCCAGTTGGTTCGCTCAGCGGGATCAAAAAAAGCCAACCTTCGCGGGTTGGCTTTTTTCTTTGCGCCGCCTGGCGCGGATCGCCGATTGCGCAGCGCGCGGTTTCCGATTCTTCGCATAGGACATCGCGCGATTGCGGGCCGCGCATGCGCCTGGCTGCCGAGCGACGGCAGGCATTCTTGATCTACCTCAATCATCGTTCCTGAGCTTGTCGTTGCCACGGCCCGCGCATGCCTATCATGAAAGCGCGGCCCGACGGGCCGCCAGCCGGGCTGGCAGCCTCGGCCTGGCGGCGCGTTGAGGCGGCGCCGGTCCGCAGCCGCGGACCGGACACGAAAACAGGAGAACGCCATGCACCCCGACACCAACACCATGTTGATCATCATCGTGGCGGGCGTGGCGCTCATGCTGCTGGGTTTCGGTCTGCGCGACCGCAACATCGGCATGGGGCTGATGGGCATCGGCCTGGTGACCGCGCTGGGCACCATCATCTACAAGGCCTACATCACGTTCAATTGACGGGCGAGGACGCCCTGGCGCAGCCTGCGCGCAGTACGCGCGGGCGTGAATCAAGCGCCGGATTTCGCGGCCGCGCGGGCGGCGCGCGCCAGGATGGCGTCGAGCTGGCTGGCGAAGGCGCGGCGATCCGCCTGGCTGAGGGCCGGCGGGCCGCCGATGTCCACGCCGCTGGAACGCAGTTCTTCCATCATGTCGCGCATCGCCAGCCGTTCGCGGATCGTGCCCGCGTCGTAACGTTCGCCGCGCGGGCTGAGCGCCATCGCGCCCTTGGCCAGCACGTCGGCCGCCAGCGGGATATCCGCCGTGATGACCAGGTCGCCGGCCTCGGCGTGCTGCGTGATGTGGGCGTCGGCGACGTCGAAGCCGCGCGGCACCTGGACCGCGCGGATCAGGGGCGAGGGCGGCGTGCGCAGCGGCTGGTTGGCCACCAGGGTCAACGGCAGGCCCGCGCGCTGGGCGGCGCGGAACAGGATGTCCTTGACCACCACCGGGCAGGCGTCGGCATCGACCCAGATGTGCATGCTCAGGCGTCCAGCGCTTTCTGCAGCAGTTCGGCCACGATCTCGTTGGTGGAGACGCCGCGCGCCACGGCCATGGCGCGGATCTGGTCGGCATGGGCTTGGGACAGCTTGAGCGGGAAGGGCACCAGGCCGGCGGCCTGGTCCAGCTTGCGCTGTTCGCGCCGGTCGGGCAGCTGGGAGGCCGTGCCGAAACGGTCCGGCGTGCCGGATTGCTTGAGCTGGCCGGCCAATTTCAGGGCCTGGTTCTTTTGCAGATCGAATTTGTTCATCGCGATTTCCTGTGAGGGAGCGCCATCATATACGCAGGCCGCCTAGGGCCGCGCTGGCGTTTTGGGGTTTTCCAGGGTGCTGAGGCCTTCTTCCGCGCCATCGTGCAGCGGCACGCTCAGGCCGCGCCGGGCGGTCGCCACGCCGACCTGCGCGCCCTGGGGCGAGCCGCCGGCCAGCAGGTCCTGGCCGGTCTGGTACACGGTGCGCACGATGCTCAGCGCCTCGTCGCGGGTCAGTTCGGACGTGGTCAGCAGCAAGGCGGCCGTGCCGACCGTCGCCACCGCTACGGGCTGGTCCGGATAGGTGCCGGCGGCGATGTCGATCGGCATCAGCACGCCGTCCTCGCCGGCGGTCAGCGCCTTGATGGCGGCGGGATCGAGCGGCAGCAGCTGGAGCCTGGCCTGGGCCAGGGCGTCGCGCAGCGGCGTGGCCGGCACGCCGATCACCTGGGCGGCGGCGTCGAGGTCGCCGGCATTCAGCGCCGGCAGCGAGGCGCTGAAGGGCGTGTCGATCACCGTGTAGTCGCGGCCGGCCTGCATGCCGTGCGCGGCCAGTACGCGTTCCAGCGTCGCGCGCACGGCCGAGCCTTGCGGACCGAGGGCGATGCGCTTGCCTTTCAGGTCGCGCACGTTGCGCAGCCCGGCGTCCCGGCGCACCACGATATGCACCATTTCCGGATAGAGGCTGCCCAGCGCGCGCAGCGCCGAGAACGGCGCCTGGTCGGCGAAGGGGCCCTTGCCTTCGTAGGCCAGGCGCGCGGTGTCGGCCTGGGCCAGCGCCACCGATACGTCGCCGGCGCGCAGCAGCGCGATGTTCTCCGCGCCGCCGCCGGTGATGAGCGGGGTGATCCGGATCTGTTGCGAGCGGCTGGCGCCGGCAAGGGCGCGGGCAAAGGCCACGTACTCGCCTCGGTCGGGCCCGCCGGCCAGCGGATAGCCGTGCTGCAGCCGGCTCAGGCGGCCGTTGATGCGCGACACCGAGCGTTCCAGTTCTTGCTGCACGACATGCTGCGCGGTGCTGGAGGCGCTGTAGGCGACAGAGTGCGTGATCTGGTCCAGCGTGTCCAGCAACTGGCGCGTGACGGTGGGCGGCGTACCGCTATCCAGCGTGGGCGCTTCGGCGGCCTTGAAACCGGCGGGCGTGACCAGGGTCCAGGCGTCGCCGTCCTTGCGGTAGATCGCGCTGGCGTGAGCGACGATGCGGTCGCCAGCCTGGTTGCCGCTGGACTTGACGCCGCTGATGCTGCGCGGGCCCGCGCCCAGCAGCGTCACCAGCGAGGCGGCGCCGGGCTTGTCCCAGGCGCCGAGCGTGATGTCGCGGTCCAGCCGCAGTTCCACGTCGTAATAGACCACGCGCCGGGTTTCGCTGGCCGGCGCGGTGCTGTCCGCGGCCGAGCCGCGCCGCTTGAGGTCGGCGATCTTGAATTGGTCCGCGCCGTAGGTGGCGGTCAGGCCGCGCTCGACGTCGGCGCGCAGCGCGTCGGCATCGGGGGCGCGGCCGCAGGCGGCCAGCGTCAGGCAAAGGGCGATGAGGGCGATGCGCTTGAACATGCTTACATCCCTCCCACGAACGGCAGCGAGATCAGCGAGGTCAGCACGATCACGTTGAGGATGTCGACCAGGAAGGCGCCGGTCACCGGCACCACGATGAAGGCTTCGGGCGCGGGGCCGTGGCGGCGCGTCAACGCCTGCATGTTGGCGATGGCGGTCGCCGTCGCGCCCAGCGCGAAGCCGCAGAAGGCGGCCGACATGATGCTGGCTTCATAGTCGCGCTTGAGCGCGCGGAACATGACCAGGGAGGCGTACAGCGCGCAGAACAGCGTCTGCACCGCCAGCATCAGCGCCAGCGGCCCGGCCAGCCGGGCGACGCTGGACAGGTCCAGCGTCATCATGGTCATGCCCAGGAACAGCGACAGCGCGACGGTGCCGATGATTTCCGTGGCGCGGTCATCCAGCTTCAAGCCCAGGCGCGCGCCGCCGTTGCGGATGAGCACGCCGGTGGCCAGGCACCACAGGAAGTTGGGCAGGCTGACCGGGGCATTCTCGACCAGCGTGGCGAGATAGCCGCCCAGCGCCAGGCAGATGAAGGCCGCGGTCAGCGACACGATGAACGAGCCGGACGTGGACGGCGCTTGATCCTCGCTCAGATCCGGCGCGTCATGGCTGGCGGTGGCCTGGTCCAGGCTGCCGGCCAGCTTGTGGCGGCGCATGAGCCATTCCGCGACCGGGCCGCCGACCACGCCTCCCAGCACCAGGCCCAGCGTGGCGGACGTCATGGCCAGCGCCATCACGTCCTGGATGTTGTTGAAGTCGGCGAAGCGCGTGGCGTAGGCCGCGCCGGTGCCGTGCCCGCCGACCAGCGTGATGGTGCCGCCCAGCAAGCCCATGAGCGGGTGCATGTCCAGCAGCCAGGCCATGCCCAGTCCCACCGCGTTCTGGAGCACCAGGAATGGGATCAGGGCCAGCAGGAAGGCGATCAGTCGCGGGCCTCCCTTGGCGAGCAGCTTGAGGTTGGCGGTCAAGCCGATGCAGCCGAAGAACAGCAGCAGCAGCGTGGGCCGGATGCTGGTGTCCAGCGAGACGCTCACGCCGCCCCAGTTCGATAGCAGGTAGGCGGCGATGGCGAACAGCAGGCCGCCGACGATGGGGTCGGGGATGCTGTAGCGCGCCAGCACGCCGATGCGGGAAGTCAGGACGCGGCCGATGACGAGCACCAGGCAGCAGGCCAGCAGGGATTGGACGGGCGTGAGAGAAATCATGGAATCCTTCGCGCCCTGTCAGGGCGCAGCAAATTCAGGCTGTCGGAACCGTCGCCGCCGTATCGCAAAGCTGCGTCCTATCTTAATAGTAGGTAGGGCGGCCATGTCGTGGCCGCTGGCGGCGTACGGGCGCGGGCAGGCGGCGCGCCTGCCAGGAGGGGGGGGCGGGGCCCCCGGATTCAGAACGGGAAGGCGCGTGCCATGTAACTGGCGTTTGGTCCGTATCCGGCCAGCTTTTCGGCCAGTCCGGCGGCGTCGGCATCCACGGGCGCGTAGCCGTGGCGGCGCCAGTAGCTCACCGCGCCCTGTAGCGACACCAGGCTGGCGCGCAACAGGCCCTGCGAGGCGGCCTGGCCGGCCGCCTGTCGCAACAGCGCCTGGCCCACGCCCAAGCCTTGGGCCGCCGGCGACACCGCGCAGTCATGCAGGAACCAGTGGTCGGCGCCGTCGGGCAGGGCGTCAAGCTCGACGTCCAGCACGGGCGGAAGGCCCGCGTCCCAGGGATACGAGATCAAGTAGCCGAGCGCGCCGGATTCTGCGCCGTCGGCGATCCAGCAGTGTCGGGGCGCGAGCGCGAGCCGGTTCAGGAAGAATCCGGCGCTTTCCAGCAGGAAACCAGGGTAGGCCAGGGCCTGCACGGCAAGAATGCCGTCCACGTCGCCGGGCCGCATTGGGCGGACTTGGTAATGCATAACAACCTGTGAAAACAAAGACTTCCGCGCATTTTACCGGGGGCGGGGAAAGGCCGCTTTTACGCGCCTTTACAAATTGGGGACATAGTTTCACGGGAACTGAACGTGAGTTTATTCATTGCGGCGCCGGGATCCCTAGACTGGCTCACACGTGAATTGCCGCAGTCTGGCGCTCGGCGGCATTTCATGAAAATTCAACGAGGCTCTGCTCATACTGCCCGCCACAGTGCCCCGTATTACGTGCCACGACAGAGAGCCATGCATACCCAATTCCGGTCCGCTTCCATGCCGCCGCAAATACTGCCCAACGCATTTCCGCTCGGGACCGCCCGGTCCGCGCCGGCCGCGTCGGTACCCTATGAAGCCAGGGTGAGCTGTGTCATCCCCTGCCTGAATGAGAGCGAGAACCTGCGCATCCTGCTGCCCCTGCTGCGCAACCGGCTGTCGGCCCTGTGCACCAGCTGGGAGATCATCGTCGCCGATGACGGCAGCACCGATGGCACCGAGGCGCTGATGCAGGAATGGACCGAGCACCCAGGCTTCCGCTACGTGCAGCTGTCGCGCAATTTCGGCAAGGAGGCGGCGCTGAGCGCGGGCCTGGAATCGGCCACCGGCGATGCCGTGATTTCCCTGGACGCCGATCTGCAACATCCGCCTGCGCTGATCGAGCAGATGCTGGCCCGCTGGGCCGCCGGCGCCGAGATGGTCTACGCCGTGCGCGAGACCCGCGCCGACGAGTCCTGGGCCAAGCGCGCGGGCGCGCGCTGGTTCTACAAGCTGCTGAGCGGCGCGCGCGGGGTCGACGTGCCCGCGCACGCCGGTGATTTCCGCTTGATGGACCGCAGCGTGGTGGACGCGCTCAACGCCTTGCCTGAACGTACCCGTTTCATGAAGGGCCTGTATGCCTGGGTCGGATTCAAGGGCGAAGCCCTGCCTTACACGCCGGACGAGCGCCTGCACGGCAATAGCCGTTTCAGCGGGCTGCGGCTGTTCCGCCTGGCCCTGGACGGCCTGACTGCATTCACGACCTGGCCGCTGCGCATGGTCAGCCTGGCCGGCGTGGTCATGGCCCTGGTGGGCCTGTGCTACGCCGCGTATCTGGTGGGGGAATATCTGTTGCTGGGCAACCCGGTCTCCGGCTGGACCACCATCGTCACCGCCGTGCTGTTCTTCGCCGGCATCAACCTGATCTCCCTGGGAGTGGTGGGCGAATATGTCGCCCGCATTTTCGATGAGGTCAAAGGGCGGCCGCTCTATGTCGTGCGCCGCAGACAGGGGCGTCCCGCCTCCAGCGACGAGGCGACGAACTGATGGCCAAGATCATGCAACAGCCGGCCCGCTCCGAATGGACGCCGCCGGCAGGATGGTTCTTGCTTGCCATTGGCGCATGGCTGGCCGCTCTGATCTGGTACCGGCCGTTGACGCTGCCCGACGAAGGGCGCTACGCGGGCGTGGCCTGGGACATGCTGCGCGCCGGTTCGCATGGGGTGCCCTTGCTGGACGGCATGCCCTATTTCCACAAGCCGCCGCTGTACTACTGGCTGTCTGAATTCTTCTTCGCGCTGTTCGGGCCGCATCCGTGGCTGGCCCGACTGCCGTCCTGGATGGCCGCCTGGGGCACGTCGATCGCGCTGTATTTCTTCGTGCTGCGCCATCGCGACCGCGCCACCGCGACCATGACCACGCTGATCCTGGCCTGCATGCCGTTCTTCTACGGCGGCGCGCAGTTCGCCAACCTGGACATGCTGGTGGCCGGCATGATCTCGCTGTGCGTGCTGGCCGCGGCCGAGACCGCGCTGCGGGCCGAACGAGGTCAGGCCTATCGCGTCATGTCGCTGGTCGCCGCGGCGCTGGCCGGCCTGGCCGTGCTCGCCAAGGGCTTGATCGGGCTGGTGCTGCCTGGCGCCGTCCTGTTCATCTGGCTGGTGGCTGGCAAGCGCTGGCGCGGCCTGAAGGCGTTGGTCTGGCCGCCCGCGCTGCTGCTGTTCGCGGCGGTCGCGGTGCCGTGGTTCTGGCTGATGCAGACGCGTTTCTCGGGCTTTTACGATTATTTCTTCGTCTACCAGCACTTCCAGCGCTTCGCCGCGACCGGGTTCAACAACGCCCAGCCGTTCTGGTTCTACCTGCCGGTGATCGTCGGCCTGGCGCTGCCTTGGTCCCTGTGGGGCGGCGGGATCCTGCGCAAGACGTTCTGGACCGGGCCGACGCGCGAGCTGCGATTGCTGGCGGCCATCTGGGCCGTGGTCATCCTGGCGTTCTTCTCGCTGCCGGCGTCCAAGCTGGTGGGCTATGTGCTGCCGACGCTGCCGCCGCTGGCTTTCCTGCTGGCCGAGGTGGTGGTGGCCGCCTGGCGCAACGAGCACGACACGATCACGCCCAGGCTGGTGCGCATCAGCGCCGGCGCCGGCGCTTTCATCTGCGTGCTGGCGGTGGGTATCGCCGGACACAACGCCCGGGGCAGCGCGGAGCCCCTGGCCAAGGTGATCCGGCCGCAGCTGCAGGCGGACGATACCTTCGTGTCCCTGCATGCCTATCCCTTCGACCTGGCGCTCTACATGCGCGCGATCAAGCCGTCCTGGGTGGTGGATGACTGGCTCAATCCCGAAATTGCTACGCGTGACAACTGGCGCAAGGAGTTGTATGACGCCGCCAAGTTCGATCCCGCCGTGGGCAAGCAGGTGTTGATCAGCAATGAGGAGTTCAACGCCAGGCTGTGTGCCGCGCCGGATGGCGCCCGCTACTGGGTGTGGGGCTCCAGCTCGGACGGAACGGACTATCCGGCGCTGCAAGGCCTGACGCCGGTGGCGAGCAGCATCAAATTCCTGATCTGGAAGGTCGAGGCGGGGCCGGCGCTCAGGCAGCGGGTTTGTGGCGGAACGCCCAAAGCCGGCTGACCACGAAGGTCAGCACGGCCAGTCCGATCAGGATCAAGGCGAGCAGCACGTCATAGCGGACCGCCGTGGCGTGCAGCAGCCAGGCATAGGCGCTCTCGTTGACCAGAAAGCCCGCGGCCGACACGAGGAAGAAACGTCGGATGGCTATCGTCCAGGGTATGCGACTATGGCGGAACGTAAGCCGGTAGTGTCCAATGAAGGACACCGCGAATGCGACCAGCCAGCCGACCAGGTTGGCGACCAGCGGCGCCGCGGCGGCGAGTTCGACGCAGCCCACGGCCACCGCCCAGTGCGTTGCGGCGGCAGCGCATCCGACGGCGACAAAAAAAACCAGTTGTTTGAACAGGGCGCGCATGCGGGGCGTGCAGATATGGAAGTACGGGGTGAGTTCTTGATCAAGCACGTGATTGTGTGCGGCGATGATTTTGGCATGAACGCCGACATCGATGAAGCCATGATTTCGTTGGCCGCGCTTGGGCGCATGAGCGCGGTCAGCTGCCTGACGCTGGGGCCGACGTTCCTGGCGAACGCCGCGCGGCTGGCCAAGCTCGATATCGATCTCGGGCTGCACCTGAATCTGACCGAAGCGCTGTCGGACGGCGCGCAGGCCATGCCGTCCCTGTCCCGCCTGATCATGCGCGCCTATGCCGGACGACTGGACGCCGCCTGGGTCGATGCGCAGCTTGAGCGCCAGTTCGACGCCTTCGAGGCCGCGTTCGGGCGCATGCCCGACTATGTCGACGGCCACCAGCACGTGCATCAGTTGCCGGTCGTTCGTCAGCGTCTGCTGGCGCTGCTCAAGCGCCGCTACGGCGGGCGCATGCCCTGGCTTCGGCAGACCGCGCCGGGCATGCTCAGCGGCATTCCACTCAAGGAAACGTTCAAGGCCCATGTGATCGGCGCGCTGGGCGCGGCCGCGCTGGGACGGGACGCCGCCAGGGATGGCCTGCGCACCAACCGGCGCATGCTGGGCGTCTATGGATTCGAGGGCGGCAAGCGGCATTACGCGGACCTGCTGCAGAACTGGCTTGTCAATGCCTGCGACGGCGACCTGCTGATGTGCCACCCCGCCAAGGACAGCAGCGGCGATTGCGCCATGTCGCGCCAGCGCCGCGCGGAGTACGAAGTGCTGGCCTGCCCGAAGATGGGCGAATGGCTGCGCACCAACGGCGTGCGCATCGCGCGCCTGGACGCTGCCCGGCACTGATCCCGCGCGTCACGCCTCGATCAGGCTCTGCAACAGCCAGGCGCCGGCGGAACCCAGCGCGCGCCGCATGGACCAGACGGCGTCCACCCGGGTGTGCCGAGGCCAGCCCGGCACGGGCAGTTCCACCAGCTGATCGGCGCCGTAGCGCTGCACCATCCAGCGCGGCAGCTCGGTCCAGCCATACCCCTGGCTGGCCATTTCGCACAGCATCAGATAACCCGGCGCCGACCAGGTCGATTGCGCCGGGCAATCGTCCTTGTTGTCCAGTTCGTAGGTGCTGAGCCGCAATTCGCGTTCCGCGCGCAGCTGCTCGCTGGTCACGTGTGGCAGGGCGGCCAGCGGGTGGCCACGGCCCACGCACAGCACCAGCTCCGACTTTTCCTTCAGCGCCGAATAGCCCACATCCGGCGGATAGCTGTCCTGTGCGGCCATCAGGCCCAGGTGCGCGCGGCCCTGCTGCACCAGGGCCACCACGTCTTCGTACTCCGCGATCAGGCATTCGAACCGCAGCGTGGGATAGCGCAGGTCGATCTGGCGCAGCATGGCGGCGAAGGTTTCGGACTGGAAGGTGTCGGACAGCACCACGGTCAGGCGGGGCTCCTGTCCCTCGGACAACTGGCTGGCGCAGCGGTTGAGCCGGTCATTGGCCGCCAGCACCTGCTGCGCCTGCGCCAGCAGGGCCTGGCCGGCTTCGGTCAGCGACGGCTGCCGCTGGCGGCGGTCGAACAGGGACACATTCAGGTCCACCTCCAGATTGGCGATGGTTTCGCTGATGGTGGACTGGCTCTTGCCCAGCTTGCGGGCGGCGGCGGAGAACGAGCCTTCGGCGGCGACCAGGGCAAAGGCCGCCAGGGATTCCAGGGAGTGGCGCATGATGGGAGATCGCGGTGTTATCGGTTTTTCCGATGGAAACTATCTTTATTGTACCGGAATAGTCGTGGACAATCTGCCCCGTTGATGAAATGAACGACCTCAGGTGGGTCCATGACGCAAGCCAAGAAAACCCTCAAAGAACGCTTCCTGCACGCTTTCCTGTTCGAAATCCTGGCCATCGGCCTGTGCGCGCCCGTCGCCGCATGGGCCATGGGCAAATCGCTGTTCGAAATGGGTGTGCTGACCGCTGTGATCGCCTGGATCGCGCTGGTCTGGAACATGATCTACAACGCCGGTTTCGACCGCCTGGAAAACCGTTATGGCCTGACGCGCAACCTGCGGCTGCGCGTCATTCATGCCTTCGGCTTCGAGCTGGGCCTGATCCTGATCGTGATTCCGCTGGCCGCGTGGTGGTTGAACATCAGCCTGTGGCAGGCTTTCGTGCTGGATATCGCGCTGGTGCTGTTCTATCTGCCCTACGCGTTTTTCTACAACCTGGCCTACGACAAGTCCCGTTCACGGGTGATCCGCTGGCTGGAACGCCGTCGCGGCGGCGCCTGCGAGGCAGCCGCGGTCACGCCCCGATAAACCGGAGCAACCAGGTTTCCCGGCGGCGTATCCGGCGTCCGCGCGCTGCTGGCGGGGTGTGCGCAGTCGTCTTGCGCCTCTAGCCTTGCTTGCGACCGTAGGCCCGCGAGGCGTCGCGCATGAAGGCGCCCACCGCCGTTTCGTATTGCGCGCCGCTGCGGAACGCGCCGGAGTGCGAGGCGCCTTCGATCTTGACCAGCCGCTTCAAGCCGGGCGTGACGTTGTGGGCCGCCTCGTACAGTTGATCGCTCATGGTGTGCGGCACCACGCGGTCGGCGGTGCCATGCATGAACAGCATGGGCGTGCGCATCAGCGCCACCTTCTCGATCGAATCGAAGGGCTGCGTGATCAGCAGGCCGGCGCCGGGCAGCTTGCCCCATTTCATCGTGGCCAGCATCGCGCCGATGCTGGTGAAGCTGGACTCGACGATCAGACCGGCGAACGGCGGCTGGTTGGGGCGGGACGCGAGGTCGATGGCGATGGCGCCGCCCAGGCTGTGGCCGTAGATGAAGCGGCGCGACGGGTCGGGCTGGCGCCGGGCCAGCTCCCGCAGGCCGGCGACGGCGTCCTGCTGCGCGGTGGCCTCGGACGGCAGGCGCGGCGTGGACGCGCCGAAGCCGCGATAGTCGATCGCCAGCACCGAATAGCCCATGCGGGTCCAGCCTTCGATTCGGAAGGCGGCGCCATTCAGATTCCATCGCGCGCCATGCAGATACAGCACCGTGGGCGCGTCGGCGAGCGGACTTTGCCAGTACCAGGCGCGCACGCGTTCGCCGCCGCCGACATCCAGGTCGAAGACTTCGGTGCCGGCGGCGGGCTCGCGCCACCAGGTCTGGGGCTGGGGTTCGGGCGCGAAGATTCTCTGCCGTTGCCAGGCGTCGAGCTGGGTGCAGCCGACGACGCTGGCGGCGGCAAGCACGGCGGCGCCGATCAGGCGGCGGAGGGCGGAACGGGACTGGGCGGGCATGTTCGGTACGACGGTTGGGCGCGACGGGTGCTTCCCCCAGGGCGCCGGAAGGGCGGCTAGAGCATACCCCGGGCGCGCGCGGGCTCGGCGCGCGCCTGGTGTCCAAATGTACTTGCCTATGTCGTGGTTGGACGTGGATCGCGCGTCAGCGTCAGCCAGGCTTGCGCCGCGTGTGAAAGATAGCCGCCGCGCCGCCAGACCTGCACCATTTCCCAATCGGTGCCGGGATCGCGCAACGGCACGCGGCTGACGCCGGCGTGGGTTTCCTCGTCGGCCTTGATGCGCGGCAGGAAGGCCACGCCCAGGCCGGCGGCGACCAGGGCGACGATGAAGTCGGTCTGCCCGCTGCGCGCCGCGACGGTGGGCGTGAAGCCCGCGCGCTGGCAGGCATCCTGGATGATGCGGTTCAACGCGAAACCCGTCTCGAACAGAATGAAGGGCGTGTCGCGCAGTTCGACGAGGCCGACTGCGGCCGCGCCGGCGCGCGGATGATCCGCCGGCATAAGCGCGATCAGCGGTTCGCGCGCCACCGGCTGCCAGTCGAAGTTGTCGGGCACCGGACGCAGCGTGGCGGCCAGCTCGATCTCGCCCGCCATCACCATCTCTTCAAGCCGCCGGCTGCCGTGTTCCACCAGGCTGATTTCGATGCGCGGATAACGGCTGCGAAAGCGCGCGAACAAGGGCGCGAACAGCGAGCTGCTGCCCAGCCGGGGCAGGCCCAGGCGCAGCACGCCGCGCTGCAGGCCGCGCAGCGCATCTAGCTCGGCGCGCAGATCGTCGCGTTCCGCCAACATCGACAAGGCGCGTCGATAGACGATTTCGCCGGCCTCGGTCAGCCGGGGCGGGTAGACCTGGCGGTCCAGCAAGGGCATGCCAAGCTCGTCTTCCAGCTGCTTGATCGCCTTGCTGACCGTGGGTTGCGTGGCGTGAATGGTCTTGGCGGCCTGGGAAAAGCCGCCCTGGCGGACGACCTCGACCAGCGCGCGCAAGGGGCGCAATTCCATGCTTATTCCTGATTGGAATTCGAAGGATTCATCGAATTCATTTTATCTATGCTCCCCGCAGGCGTAAAACAGAAGGGCCGTAGGAATCCTCATATGTTCTTGTCCCGTCGCCTTCTATACGCGCGCATCGCCCTGCGCCGCAGCCGTCTGCTGCAAATCGGGCTCTTGATTCTGTTTTCCCTGCTCGGTCAGGCGCTGGCAGGCTGGTCCGGTCTGCCGTTGCCCGGCGGCGTCATCGGCCTGGGCCTGGTGCTGGCCTTGCTGGCGTCGCGTCTGCTACGCGCCAGCAACCTGCAGCGCGGCGCCAGCCTGCTGCTGGGCGAGATGCTGCTGTTCTTCGTGCCGGCGGTGATGTCGCTGCTGGATCACCGCGAATTCATCGGCCTGCTGGGCCTGAAGCTGTTGCTGGTGATCGTGTTGGGCACCGCCCTGGTCATGGCGGGCACGGCGATCACCATCGAGCTGTGCCACCGCTGGATGAACCGTCATGCGTCCTGAATTCCATCTGGTGTTCTGGCCGGCGGCGACGGTGCTGGCCTATGTCTGCGCGCGCCTGTCGTACCGGCGCCATGCGCGCTGGTGGACGTCGGCGCTGGTGCTGGCGCCGGCGCTGCTGCTGGCACTGGCCTTGGCGCTGCATACGGGATATCGGGAATACATGGCGGGATCGCATTGGCTCACCGCCATGCTCGGTCCGGTGATCGTGGCCTTCGCCCTGCCGCTGTACCAGCAGCGCGCGTTGATCCGCCGCTACTGGCCAGTGCTGACCGCGGGGGTGGCCGTGGGCAGCCTAATCGCCGGCGTCAGCGCCTGGCTGCTGGGCAGCATGCTGGACCTGCCGGCGGACCTGCGACTGAGCCTGCTGCCGCGCTCCGTCGCCACGCCGTTCGCGATGACGGTGTCATCGCATGTGGGCGGGGTGCCGGATCTGACTGCCGTGTTCGTGATCGTGACCGGCGTGGCCGGCGCGGCGATCGGGCAACTGGTACGCGGCTGGCTGCCGCTGCGTTCCTCGCTGGCGCGTGGCGCCTTGTTCGGCATGGGCGCGCACGGCGCGGGAACCGCGAAGGCCCGCGAGCTGGCGGCCGAGGAGGGCGCGGTCGCGGGCCTGGTGATGGTGATGGCTGGCCTGTTCAACGTGCTGGTCACGCCGGCCGTGGTGGCCGGCCTGCTGGCCCATTGACCGGTTTCAGCGCAGCAGGTCCAGCGCCACCGGATACAGCGAGGCCACCAGCAGCAGCGCCATGCCGACGTTGAAGGCGCGGATCGCGGCGGGCTTGTGCAAGACGCGGCGCAACGCGGTGCCGAAGGTGACCCAGACGCCGACGCTGGGCAGGTTGACCAGTCCGCAGACCACGGTGGCGATGACCAGATTGGCGAAGAAGCTGGCCTGCGGCGTGTAGGTCGCGATAATGCCCACCGCCATGACCCAGGCCTTGGGATTGACCCACTGGAAAGCGGCGGCCTGCAGGAAGGTCATGGGCCTTGCGCGGCTGACGCCGTCCTTCATCTCGCCGGCATTGGCGATCTTCCAGGCCAGGTACAGCAGATAGGCCGCGCCGGCGTACTTCAGCACGGTGTACAGCGCAGGGACCTGCTGGAACACCGAGCCCAGGCCGACACCGACCAGGAACACCATCAGCGTGAAGCCGATGCTCACGCCGAGCAGGTGCGGAATGGTGCGGCGGAAGCCGAAATTCAGCCCGGACGTGGCCAGCATCACGTTGTTCGGTCCGGGCGTGATCGAACTGACCAGCGCGAACAGGGCCAGCGGGCCGAGCAGCGACAGGGAGGTGAGGGGCACGTCGGCCCAGCTGGCGGGGATCAAACTCATGTTGCGGTCCTTATGGGTGCCCGGCATCCGCTTACGGAACTGTCTGCGTGTTGGGGCGGGCCGCCGGGCGCGCACTTGCGGGTCGGCGGCATTGCTGTCACTCTACGCATAGTTATCGGTACAGTACCGGTACACTTTGGCAACTCACTTTATCAACTGGCCTGGTGATATTCCCATGACAGTCGCTCCCGCCACGTCTTCAACCCTGCCCTGGCAGCCCGTGCGCCAGGCCGACGCCACGCTGGTGGCGCAGTTGGCCGAGGGCCTGGCCCGCCGCATCGACGAACAGGGCCTGCGCCCCGGCACCCGCCTGCCGTCCATCCGCAAGATGGCCGAGCAATCCGGCGTCAGTCGTTTCACCGTGGTGGAAGCATACGACCGGTTGGTCGCTCGCGGGCTGGTGCAGTCGCGGCGCGGAGCGGGTTTTTTCGTGCGCGCCCGCAGCGGCCCCCTGGCCGCCGTCGCGCCCGCGCCTGCCCATACCCTGGCCGCGCCGGCCAGGGTGGACGTGGCCTGGCTGCTGCGCAGCATGTTCCGCGAAACCTCCGTCCACGGCATGCCGGGCGGCGCCGGCCTGTTGCCGCCGGACTGGCTGGATCCCGAAATGGTGGCGGGCGCCGTGCGCGCGGTGGGCCGGTCGGTGCGCGGCCAGCTCGTGTCCTACGGCCACCCGCAGGGTTTTCTGCCGCTGCGCCAGCAGATCGCCGCATCGCTGCAGGGCGAGGGCGTGCCCGCCCATCCCGAGCGCAATCTGCTGACCACCAATGGCGTCACGCACGCGCTGGACCTGATCGCGCGGCACCTGGTCAAGCCCGGCGATACGGTGCTGGTCGAGGATCCCGCCTGGTTCCTGATTTTCGGCCGGCTGGCGGCGTTTGGCACCCGGCTGATCGGCGTGCCGCGCGGGCCGGACGGTCCGGACACGGCGCTGCTGGATCGGCTGGCCGCCGAGCACAAGCCCAAGCTCTTCATCATCAACAGCGCGGTCCACAATCCCACGGGCCATACGCTGTCGGCCGGCATCGCCTACGACATCCTGCGCATCGCCGAGCGCCATGATTTCCTGGTGGTCGAGGACGACACCTACGGCGATCTGCATCCGGGCGGCGCCATGAAGCTGGCCGTGCTGGACCGGCTGCGGCGCGTGATCCTGGTGAGCGGCTATTCCAAGATGCTGGCCGCCAGCCTGCGGGTGGGCTACGTGGCGGCGCACCCCGACATCCTGCAGAAGCTGGCGGACCTGAAGATGCTGGCAGGACTGACATCGCCGGAGCTGGGCGAGCGGGTCATTCACCGCGTGCTGATGGAGGGCCAGTACCGCCGTCACGCCGAGCGCGTTCGCGCCCGGGTCGACGAGGCCCGCCGGCGCTGCGTGCAAGGGCTGACGGCGCTGGGCCTGACCGTGCCGCGCGAACCGCATGCCGGCATGTTCGTGTGGGCAGACTGCGGACGCGACAGCGAGGTGCTGGCGCGCGAGGCGGCCGACCAGGGCCTGCTGCTGGCGCCGGGCACGCTGTTCTCGCCGTCGCAGGCGCCGTCCTCCATGGTGCGTTTTTCCGTCACGATGGTGGATCACAATGACATCTGGGCGAAACTGGAAAAGCTCTTCATGCCCGGCCTCTCCTGCAATAATAATGGGCAGCACTCCACCTGAAGGAACCGCCATGTCCGCACCGATCAAGCCCCTTACCGAGAACTTCGCCGTCGCGCCGCAACTGGGCCCCGACGACATGGCCGATGTGGCCGCCGCCGGCTACAAGAGCGTCATCATCAACCGTCCGGATTTCGAGGGCGGTCCCGACCAGCCGACCGCCGCGGACGTGTCCAAGGCCGCCCAGGCCGCCGGCCTGCGGATCGAATACCAGCCGGTCGTTGGCAGCGCCATGACGATCGCCGATGTGCAGCGCTTCGCCGAGCTGCTGCGCACCTTGCCCGGTCCGGTGCTGGCCTACTGCCGCACGGGCACCCGGTGCACCAATCTTTTCGCCGCCGCCCAGCAACTGGCTTGATCGGCGTCAAGGGCGCCAGGTTCGCTTGATGCGAATCTGGCGGGTTTTTCCGGTAGCATGGAGACTGTCCTCAAACCAGGAGCAGGCAAGATGTTCAAGAAGATCCTGATTCCCACCGACGGTTCGCCGCTGTCCGCGCAGGCCGCCAATGCGGGTATTTCGTTCGCGCGCTCCGTGGGCGCCGAAGTCGTTGCCCTGTACGTGACCCAGCCCTTCGCGGCCACCATCGGCTTTGACGGCATGGCGGCCGCCTATGCCATCACCGACGAAGACTACGAAAAGGCCTCGGCCGAGCAGGCCGATAAGTACCTGAAGCAGATCACCGATCGCGCCGACACCGCCGGCGTGAAGTCCGAGTCGCGCGCCGTGTCCAACTTCAACGTGGCAGACGGCATCGTCCAGGCCGCCGCAGACCAGGGCTGCGACCTGATCTTCATCGGCAGCCATGGCCGCAGCGGCCTGTCGCGTCTGCTGCTGGGCAGCGTCACGGCCAAGGTGCTGTCGCTGGCCAGCACCGCCGTGCTGGTGTACCGCGTCAAGGAAGACAAGAAGTAAGCGCGCGGGCGGCTTCAGCCGTCCGTCAGTGCGCCGCCCCTGCGGGCATCAAGCCCCTCCTCCTGGAGGGGCTTTTGCTTGGCCGCGCGTTTCGTCCACCCCGTGCAGCGCTCCCTTTGCTTTCCCTCTTGCAGCCTGACGCGCCGCGCGTAATATTGGCGATGCAAGTGCGGGCGCGCGGTACGCAACGCATCTGGCCGCGGCCTCGCGCCCGCCGCGGCAACGCCCGGTCGGGCTTGCCGTCTTCGCCCATCTGCACACAGCAAGGGAAGAGGCCATGACTCGCAAGACGCGCATCGAGCTTTACCGCAATATCGGCATCAGCGCCCATATCGACGCGGGCAAGACGACCACCACCGAGCGCATCCTCTTCTACACAGGCATCACTCACAAGATCGGCGAGGTGCACGACGGCGCCGCCGTGATGGACTGGATGGAACAGGAACAGGAACGCGGCATCACCATCACCTCGGCCGCCACCACCGCGTTCTGGAAGGGCATGGCCGGCAACTATCCCGAGCACCGCATCAACATCATCGACACGCCGGGGCACGTGGATTTCACCATCGAGGTCGAACGCTCCATGCGCGTGCTGGACGGCGCCGTCATGGTGTACGACTCCGTCGGCGGCGTGCAACCGCAGTCCGAGACGGTCTGGCGCCAGGCCAACAAGTACAAGGTGCCGCGCCTGGCCTTCGTCAACAAGATGGACCGCGTGGGCGCGGACTTCCTGCGCGTGCAGCGCCAGATCGTCGAGCGCCTGAAAGGCGACGCCGTGCCGATCCAGCTGCCGGTGGGCGCCGAGGATCATTTCGAGGGCGTGATCGATCTGGTCAAGATGAAGGCCATCATCTGGGATGATGCCAGCCAGGGCGTGCGCTTCGAGTATCGGGACATTCCGGCGAACATGCAGGCCGAGGCCGAAGCCTGGCGCGAGAAGATGGTCGAGAAGGCGGCCGAGGCCAATGAGACGCTACTCGAGAAATACCTGTCCGGCGAGGCGCTGAGCGAAGAGGAAATCAAGCAGGGCCTGCGCGCCCGCACCGTGGCCAACGAGATCGTGCCGATGCTGTGCGGCAGCGCCTTCAAGAACAAGGGCGTGCAGGCCATGCTGGACGCGGTGATCGACTACCTGCCGTCGCCGGTGGACGTGCCGGCGATCAAGGGCCACGACGAGCGCGACCGCGAGATCGAACGCCATCCGACCGACAAGGAACCGTTCTCGGCCCTGGCCTTCAAGATCATGACCGACCCCTTCGTCGGCCAGCTGGTGTTCTTCCGCGCGTATTCCGGCGTGGTGAAGTCGGGCGATTCCGTCTACATCCCCGGCAAGGAAAAGAAGGAGCGGCTGGGCCGCATCCTGCAGATGCACGCCAACGAGCGGCGCGAGATCACCGAAGTCTATGCCGGTGACATCGCGGCGGCGGTGGGGGTGAAGGACGTCACCACCGGCGATACGCTCAGCGACCCGGCGCACGTCATCATCCTGGAACGCATGGTGTTCCCCGAACCCGTGATCTCGCAGGCGGTGGAGCCCAAGACCAAGGCCGACCAGGAAAAGATGGGCATCGCGCTGGGCCGGCTGGCGCAGGAGGATCCGTCGTTCCGCGTGCGCACCGATGAAGAGTCGGGGCAGACGATCATCTCCGGCATGGGCGAGCTGCACCTGGAGATCCTGGTGGACCGGATGAAGCGCGAGTTCGGCGTGGAGGCGACCGTGGGCAAGCCGCAGGTGGCCTACCGCGAGACCATCCGCAAGACCTGCGATGAGGTCGAAGGCAAGTTCGTCAAGCAGTCGGGCGGTCGTGGCCAGTATGGCCATGTGGTGCTGAAGCTGGAGCCGCAGGAGCCTGGCAAGGGCTACGAGTTCGTCGACGCGATCAAGGGCGGCGTGGTGCCGCGCGAGTTCATCCCAGCCGTGGACAAGGGCATCCGCGAATCGCTCAACGCCGGCGTGCTGGCGGGCTACCCGGTGGTGGACGTGAAGGCGACGCTTTTCTTCGGTTCGTACCACGATGTGGATTCGAACGAAAACGCCTTCCGCATGGCTGCGTCCATGGCGTTCAAGGAAGGCATGCGGCGCGCCGATCCGGTGCTGCTGGAGCCGATGATGCAGGTCGAGGTGGAAACGCCGGAGGACTTCACCGGCAACGTCATGGGCGACCTGTCCTCGCGCCGGGGCATGGTGCAGGGCATGGAGGACATCGCGGGTGGCGGCGGCAAGCTGGTGCGGGCCGAGGTGCCGCTGGCCGAGATGTTCGGCTACTCCACGTCCCTGCGTTCGTTGACGCAGGGACGGGCGACCTACACCATGGAGTTCAAGCACTACGCCGAGGCGCCGCGCCAGGTGATGCAGGAAGTCATCGCGGCCAAGGGCGGCGGCCGCTGATCGCGTCGCGGGCGGATCAGGCCGGGGCGGCGGCGGTTGCCGTCCGGCCGCGCCCGCGCAGCGATGCCAGCCGCACGCCCAGCAGGATCATCACGAAGCCGTAGGCATGGAACAGCTGCGGCGCTTCGCCCAGCAGCGGCCAGGCCAGCAGCGCCGCGTAGACTGGCACCAGGAACATCGACAGCCCCGCCGTGGCCGGACCGGCCTGGCTGATCAGCCGGCCGTACACGTAATACGCGCCAAGGCTGGGCACGATGGCCAGGAACAGCAGCGCGGCCGCCAGGCGAGGGTCGCTCCAGGCCGGCGCGGCGCCAGTCAGCGTTTCAACGGCGGCGAAGGGCGCCAGCGCCAGCGCGCCTGCGGCCATCATCACGGCCAGCTTGGCGCTGGCAGGCACCGCGGGCTGGGGCAGGCGCTTTTGCAGCACCGTGTAGAAGGCCCAGCCGGTGGCGGCCAGCAGCACCCACAGATCGCCCTGGCCGAAGGCCAGTCGCGCCAGCACATCGGCGTCGCCGCGCGACAGCACCGTCAACACGCCGCCCAGCGCCAGCAACAGGCCGGCCACGCGCGTGGCCGGCAGGGGCTTGCGCCAGATCAGCGCTTCCAGCAGCGATACCAGGATGGGGCTGCACGAGAAGATCAGCGCGATATTCGTGGCGCTGGTGTGCTGCGCGCCGATGTATTGCGGCGCCACTGCCACGCCCATGCCCAGCACCGCCAGGGGCAGCAGCGAGGGCAGGCCGCGGCGCAGCGCCTGGCGATGCCGGTACAGCGCGGGCGCGGCGATCGGCAGCAGGATCAGCAGCGCGATCAGCCAGCGGCCGAAGGCCAGGAAAACGGGGGGAAGGGCGGCGTCGTGGGCCCATCGGGCCGCCACCATGTTGGAGGCGAAAAGCGCGGGGGCGCTGAAAAGCATGGCCGTGCCGGCAAGGCCCAGGCCGGGGCGTGCTGCGGGTGCTGCGGTGTGAGGCATGATGTCCGGCCGCGCGGGTCGGCGCGCGGCTTGCTGCGATGAATCGCCGGTGTCCGGGCGGGGTTGTGCCGCCGCTCGGGCGCCGGATCGGACGGGCGGGGTGGTGCCTGTCTTGATGGAGAGTCTATCGGCAGATCCGCAAAATAGGTTTCTGCATTCACGCCTGATCTGACGTATGTGGAAAATTAATATCCTCTAGAATTCAATTTTGAAGAGATATTCTCCCTAGTAGGAGCGCCGGCGTGTCCACGCCACCCAAAATCGATGAAACCGACCGCAAGATCCTGCGCGCGTTGCGCGCCGACGGCCGGCTGACCAACCTGAAACTGGCCGAGCAGGTGGGGCTGTCGCCCACGCCTTGCTGGAACCGCGTCAGGGCGCTGGAAGAGGCGGGCGTGATCGAGGGCTATGCGGCGCTGCTGAACCAGAAGGCGCTGGGCCTGCCGGATACCGTCATGATCGAGGTGACGCTGGAACATCACGACGACGACACGCTGGCGCGCTTTGGCGACGAGATCACGCGCCTGCCGGAGGTGGTCGAGGCTTTCCTGGTCACGGGCGAATACGACTATCTGATCAAGGTCGCCGTCGCCGGCACCGAGGGTTACGAGGAATTCCTGCGCAAGCGTCTGTACAAGCTCAAGGGTGTGCGGCACAGCCGTTCCACGTTCGTGCTGCGGCGGCTCAAGCACACGCCCTCGGTCGAGCCGTGACGCATGAGTTCCCAGCGTGGGGCGGCGTCGGGCCGCTTCAGCCCAGTCCGTTCAGGAAATCGTCGATCGCACCGTTGAACGCGCGTGGATTGCCCAGGTTCATGCCATGCGAAGAGCCGGCGATGTCGATGCGCCGCGCTTGCGGCAGCCAGCGCGACAGCGCATCCAGCACGGCGGGGTAGGGCTGCGGGCTGAGGGCGCCACCGATCAGCAGGGTGGGCAAGGCCAGGCCACCGATCTGTGCGGCGGTCAGGACGGGCGGTTTCTCGTCGACCTGTCCGAACAGGGTGCCGACGTTGTCGCGCACCATTTCCTTGAACCAGGGCACCATGCGCTGCCAGGTGTTGGGGCCGGTCACCGTGTCCACGAACAGCGCCAGGCCGGTGTCCACGTCGCCCTGCCGGATCAGCGTGAGCGCCTCCTGGCGGAAGCTGCCGCGCAGATCATCTTCGCCGGGCAGGGGCAGGCCGGGATCGGCCAGCGTCAGGCTGCGCAGGGCGTCGGGCCGCCGCAGGGCGACTTCCAGCGCGACGCGGCCGCCGCGCGAATGGCCGACGAGGTCGGCGCGTCCGCCGGCCACCTGGTCGATGAACTCCAGCACGTCCTCGGCGTGTTGCGCGACAGAGAAGCCGCCGCCTTCGCCGTTCCAGGCCTCTGGCCAGTACCGGCGCAGGCAGACGGCCAGCACGCGGCGGCTGCGGCCCAGCGGGCCCATCTGCGATTTCCAGTAGCGGCTGTCCGACAGCGAACCATGCACCAGCACTAGCGGGTCGCCGCTGCCATATTCGGTGTAGGACATGGCATAGCCGCCGATGATGGCGGTCTGCTGGGGCAGGACGGGTTCGGAACGCATTGGTGCAGGGTTGGGAGGGCCAGGGTCGCATTCTAGCCCGACGCGCCGCGCCCTTTGAGGCGCCGAGGCCGGAACGGCGGCTCCGTGAACTGCTGATATGCTAATTACGGATCGCCCGCCGTCCGGCGGGTTTTTGCGAACACTCATTTGATCGGAGCTGTCCCGATGTCCCCGGAGTCTCTTGCCGCCTTGCCCGAATCCGCCCAACGTGTTGCCCGCCTTCTGCTGGAGCTGGGCCACGACAAGCCCGTGGTGGTCCTGCCTCAGACCGGCAAGACCTCGGCGGAAGCGGCGGCGGGCCTGGGCTGCGAGGTGGCGCAGATCGCCAAGTCGATCATCTTCCGCCGCGCTGCCGACAACGCGCCTGTGCTGGTGATCGCCAGCGGCACCAACCGGGTGGACGAGGCCAAGGTGTCCGCGCAGGTGGGCGCGCTGGCCAAGGCCGACGCCAAGTTCGTGCGCGACATGACGGGCTACGCCATCGGCGGCGTCTGCCCGATCGGCCACGCGGTCAAGCCGGTGATGCTGCTGGACCAGGATCTGTTCCAGTACGACAGCCTGTGGGCCGCCGCCGGGCATCCGCATGCGGTGTTCAACCTGACGCCGCAACAACTGGCCGACATGACCGGCGCGCCGGTCGCGGACGTGGCGCAGCGCGCCTGACCCCGCTGGCCGCCGCGCGGCCGGGCTGTCAGCGCGGATGCGCCAGCAGCCCGTCGATCAGCACCTGGCGCAGGCCCCGGCTACAACTTTCCACGCGTCCCTGCACGCCATAGACGGCGGCCAGCGCCTGCGGCGTGATCACATCCGCGGGCGCGCCGGCCCCCGCCAGCCGGCCCTGGTGGATCAGCACCGCCCGGTCGGCATGCTGCAGGGCCGCGTTCAGATCGTGCAGCACGATGACGCTGATCAACCCGTGCCGCCGCGTCTCCTGGCGCAGCAATTGCATGACGTGGAACTGGTAGTTCAGGTCCAGCGCCGACAGCGGCTCGTCCAGCAGCAGCACGCGCGGACGGCGGATCAAGGCCTGGGCCAGGCCGACCAGCTGCTTCTGCCCGCCCGAGAGCGCGTCCAGATAATGCAGGGCCAGGGGGGCGATGCCCAGGCGTTCCAGCAACGTCTCGATCTCGGCGGGGCTGGCAGAGGGCGCCAGTCCGTCGCCGGCGCGGGCGGCCACCAGCACGGATTCGAACACCCGCAGATGGACTTCGGCGGGCAGACCTTGCGGCAGGTAGACGACGTGGCGCGCGCGTTCGGCCTGATCGGCCGTCGCAAGGTCGCGGCCATCCAGCCGCGCCGTCCCGGCGCGCACGCGGACGAGGCCCGCCAGCGTCTTGAGCAACGTGGACTTGCCGCTGCCGTTCGGTCCCAGCAGCGCGGTGAGTTCGCCGGCGGCCAGCGGGGGCAGGCTCAGCCCGTGCAGCACGTCCTGCCGGCCATAGCCGGCCTTCAGCTCGTCCACCTCGAGCATCGCGGGCGCAAGGGGGGAAGCCGGGTTCATGGCAGGCGGCGGCGCATGACCACCGATACGAAGAAGGGGATGCCGACCAGCGAGGTCACGATGCCGACCGGGATGATCACGCCGGGCATCAGGTTCTTGGACGCCAGCGACGCGAGCGACAGGATGGTGGCGCCGGTCAGTGCGCTGCCGGGCAGGTAATAGCGGTGATCCTCGCCGAACAGCCGGCGGGCGATATGGGGCGCCACCAGGCCGATGAAGCCGATGGTGCCGACGAAGGCCACGGACAGCGCCGACAGCAGGCTGACGCGCGCCAGCGCCGCCACGCGCACGCGCCGCACGTCGACGCCAAAGCTGGCGGCGCGCTCTTCGCCCAGCCGCAGCGCCGTCAGCTTCCAGGACTGACGCAAGGCCAGCGGCAGGGCCAATGCCACGGCCGCGGCCAGTGCGCCGGCCGACGCCCAGCTGGAGCGCGACAGGCTGCCCATGGTCCAGAACACGAGGTTTTGCAGCGCCTCGGCGCTGGCGACGAATTGCACCAGCGACACCAGCGCGTTGAAACTGAACACCATGGCGATGCCGAACAGCACCACGCCCTGGGTGTTCATGCCCGCCCAGCGCGCCGCCGCGTCCAGCGCCAGGGCGGCCAGCGCGGCGAACAGGAAGGCGTTGCCGGCGATCAGCCAGCCCGCGGGCACGCCGGGCAGGCCGAGGTTGAGCACGATGGCCAGCGAGGCGCCGAAGGCGGCCGCCGAAGACACGCCCAGCGTGAACGGGCTGGCCAGCGGGTTGTTGAGGATGGTCTGCATCTCGGCGCCGGCCAGGCCGAGCGCGGCGCCAACCAGCGCGGCCATCAGGGCCTGCGGCAGACGGATGTCCCAGACGATGACGCGGGTGCTGGGATCGGCCGCGGCGGGCGCGCTCAGCGCGCGCCACAATTCGCTCCAGGACAGGGCGGACGGCCCCGTCGTGAAGTCAGCCAGCAGTGCGATGAAAATCGCCGCCAGCAGCAGGGCGATGAGCCCTGCCCGGCGGCGCAGGATGTGCCGATAGGCGGTGACCGCGGACGCGGCTGCCGCCATTACTGCAGCAGTTGGAGACGGCTCTTGGCCGTGCCGGCGGCGGGCGCGCTGGGATAGTCGCGGACGATGCGTTGCAGCGTCGTCTTGGCGCCGGCGCGGTTGTTCAGTTCGATCTGGCTACCGGCGATGACGAGCAGCGCATCGGGAGCGCGCGCGTTGTCAGGGGCCTTCTGGACCATGCTGGTGAGCTGCTCGATCGCACCCTTGAAGTCCTTCAACGCGTAGCGGCTGCTGCCCAGGTAGAACTGGGCGCTCGGAGCGAGCTGGCTGGCCGGATAGAGCGCGGTGAAGGCGGCGAAGGATTCCGAGGCTTCCTTGTACTGGCCCTTGCGGAACAGGTCGATCGCGCCGTCATAGGCGGCCTGTTCCTGCGGATCGCCGGCATTCGCGCCAGGCGGGTTGGCGCTGCCGGCCGCGCCGCCGCCCTTGGCGCCGGGCTGCTGGCGGGATACGAGTTCGAGCTGGTCGCGCAATTGGGCGACCTCCTGCTGCAAGGCCTGGATCTGGTCGGCCAGTTGCAGCCGGGCGCGCTGGTTCTGTTCGTTCTGCTGTTGCACCTGTTGGCGCAAGTCTAGGATGGCCCGGCGGGCCTCGTCGTCGGCGAAAGCTTGGACGGGAGCGGCCAGGGCGGCCAGCGCCAGACCGGCGGAGGCAATCAGGGGACGCAGGGACAGAACGTTATTGCGCATGAAAATTCCCGGGTGAAAAAAGAAACGCCGGGACGGCCGGCTGACCGTCCCGACGCGTCGTGGGGCAATCGACTATACGAAAAGCTTAGCGCTGATAAACGATATCGGCGCGGCGGTTTTCCGCGAAGTCAGCTTCCGACGTGCCACTCGCCTTCGGCTTTTCCTTGCCGAAGCTGATGGTTTCGATCTGGTTGTCGCTGACGCCCAGCAGGGTCATCATGCGACGAACCGCGTCGGCACGGCGCTGGCCCAGGGCCAGGTTGTATTCGGCGCCGCCGCGCTCGTCGGTGTTGCCTTCGATCTTGATGCGTTGCTGCTGGTGCGAGGCCAGGTAACGGGCATGGGTTTCCACCAGGCTGCGGTACTGGTCCGACACCGAGTAGCTGTCGAAGTCAAAGTATACCGAGCGCTGTTGCGCCAGGATGCTTTGGGGGTTGAAGGGATCAAGGATCTGGCCAGAGGCCTGTCCTTGGCCAGCGCCTCCGCCCTGACCCGCTTTATCGTCGAGAGGGACGGAGCTGCAAGCTGCCAGGGTGGCGGCCAGAGCGGCGATGGTTAGGCTTTTGGCAATGCGCGACTTCATGATAGTTCCTTTGCAAAGAGAGTCACACGTGTTATCGGGTAAATGGGCCCCAAGTCGGTTCACGTATTTCCCCATTCAGTACCGAAAGCGTCTGCCGTACGCGGCCATCGCTCGACACACCCGCAAGCACGCTACGGCCGTTCTGCACGGCGGCGTAGAGGACTTGCATGCCATTCGGCGCGAAGCTCGGAGACTGATCGTCACGACCATCAGTCAGCAAGGATTCGGAGCCTGAGGACAGGTTCAACGAGGCGATTCGAAACGCGCCGTCGCGTCTTGCAACGTACAGCAACGTCGATCCATCGGGGGAAATTCGGGGTGAGATGTTGTAACCACCATTAAACGTGAGGCGGCGAGCATCGCCACCGTCCAGGCCGGTCTGATAGATTTGCGGCCCGCCGCTGCGGTCACTGGTAAAGATAATGGAACGGCCGTCTGGCGTAAAGCTCGGCTCGGTGTCAATCCCGGGAGAACGCGTAACTCGGCGCATATTCGAGCCGCCGGCCGCGCTGACGATGTAAATTTGCGACAACCCGTCGCGCGTCAGCGCCACGGCCAGCTGGGTGCCGTCGGGCGACCAGCCCGGGGCGCTGTTGTTGCCCTTGAAGTTGGCCACGGGCACGCGGGCGCTGGTGGCCAGGGTGTGCACATACACGACCGGCTTGCCGGATTCGAAGCTCACATAGGCCAGCTTCGAACCATCGGGCGACCAGGAGGGCGAGATGATCGGCTCGCGCGAGCGCAGCGCGACCTGGGGATTCTGGCCGTCGGCGTCGGCGACCTGCAGTTCGTAGGTCGGACCCTGCTTGAGCACGTAGGCGATGCGGGTGGAGAACACGCCGCGCACGCCGGTGATCTTTTCGTAGATGCGGTCGGCGATCTGGTGGGCGACGCGGCGCAGTTCCTGTTCGGTGCCCGAGAACGCCACGCCGTCCAGCTGACCCTTCTTGACCGTGTCGGCCAGGCGGTAGCGCACGTCGTAGCGCCCGTCGGCGCCGCGCACGATGCTGCCATAGGCCAGGAAGTCGGCGCCCTTCGAGCGCCAGTCGTCGTGCGAGATGGCCGAATCGACGTTCAGGCCGGCGCCGGCGGCGCTGATCAGGCGGAACTGGCCCGTGCGGGTCAGGTCGGCGCGGATCACCTCGGCCAGGGCGCGACCGTGGGCATCGTCCACGGCGAAATCGGCGATGGCCACCGGGTATTGGGTGGCGCCGGTGCCGGAAATGTCGACGCGCAGTTGCGCGTGGGCCGGCCGGGCGGCCAGCAGGCTGGCGAACGCCAGCAGCAGCGCCAGTCCGTACGTTCGCCAGAACGCAAGGAGGGGGGCGCTTCGGCTATGGGCGGGAGTCATGATCAGCAATCTCCTGTCTATTAGTACATGCTGTACTCACCGTAGATACTCGGTTCGTAGCGGCCATTCGAAGGTTTCGGGAAGGGGTTGCAGCGGCGTATGCCGGCTTCGATCGCGCGGTCGAACGCCGGGATGCCCGAAGAGCGGGTAATCGTAACTGCGGTGACCTTGCCGTCAGAAGTATTCAACTTTACTTGGTATTCGGCCGTGGGGTTCTCCGCGCCGCTGCGGGGAGGCGTCGGATAAGCCACGCCCGGCTGCACGCAGGCACGGACCTTGGCGCCATAGCCCGCGTCGCGGCCGCCGGATCCGCCGGTCTGGTTGCGGTCGGCGGTGCCGCCCGGGATGCCGGCCGCGCCGAGCGCGTCGTTGCGGAAAGCGTCCTTGAGGGCCTTGTCGGCGGCCGCCTTTTTGGCGGCCTCTTCCTTGGCCTTCTTCTCGGCGGCGGCCTTCTCGGCGGCGACCTTTTCAGCCGCGGCCTTTTCGGCGGCCGCCTTCTCGGCAGCAGCCTTTTCGGCGGCGGCCTTCTTGGCGGCGTCTTCCTTGGCCTTCTTCTCGGCGGCGACCTTTTCGGCCGCGGCCTTTTCCGCAGCGGCCTTCTCGGCGGCAGCCTTGTCAGCGGCCTGGCGTTCCTGCTCCAGGCGCTTCTTTTCCTTCAGCTCGGCCTGCTTGCGCTCTTCCTCCAGGCGCGCCTTCTCCTTGGCGGCCTCGGCGGCTTCGCGCGCCTTTTCCTCTTCCTCACGCTTCTTCTTGGCTTGCTGCAGCGCGATCTCAGGGTCGACTTCCGACTTGGGCGGCTGGACCTTGGGTTCGGGCGGAGGCGGGGGAGGATCCGGCTGCTTCTGCGGCTCGGGTTCCGGTTGCGGCTTGGGCTGAGGCTGGGGTTTGGGCGGTTCGGGCGTGGGCGGCGGCGAAACGGGCGAATTGCCGTTCGCCCAGAGCTGCACTTCCACCGGGCCGGGCGTTTCCGTGCGCCAGTTCAGGTTGAAGATCAACACGGCCAGCAGCAGCGCGTGCACCAACAAGGCCAGAAGCAGGGCTTTCCGGTTGTCAGTGTTGGGCGGCGTGGCCGGGGGGCCGCTGCGGTGTCGAATGATGGGTGGCGTCATGGGCGTTGCATGCCGGCGAGCCGGCGGGAGAGCGTCGCGTTAGCGTTTCTTCGCGGGAGCGGGCTGGTTGCCGCCGGCGGACTGGTCCACCAGCAGGCCCAGGCGGGTGATGCCGTTGGTGCGCAGCTCGTCCATGACCTTCACGACCGTCTCGTAGGGCACCTTGCCATCGGCGGCGATGACCACCGGGGTTTCCGCGGTGATGCGCGAACGCACCTGCGCCACCAGCTCGGGCCGGGCGATGTCCTGCATCGTCGCGCCGGGCTCGCGCATGCGCAGCGCGATCTTGCCGTCTTCGGAGATCTGCACTTCCAGCGGCTTGACCGGCACGTCGGAGGCGGCGCCGACCGACGGCAGCTGGATCAGGCCCGGCGTGATCAGGGGCGCGGTCACCATGAAGATGACCAGCAGCACCAGCATCACGTCGATGTAGGGCACCACGTTGATGTCGGCCTTCATGCGGCGGCCGGACCTGCCGCGCGAGCTTACCGAGGGCATTAGCGCACCTGCCGTTGCAGAATGTTCAGGAACTCGTCGACGAAGCTGTCGAAGCGGATCGACAGACGGTCGATGTCATTGGTGAAGCGGTTATAGGCGACCACGGCTGGGATGGCCGCGAACAGGCCGATGGCGGTGGCGATCAGCGCCTCGGCGATGCCGGGGGCGACCGAGGCCAGCGTGGCCTGCTGCATGTTCGACAGGCCGATGAAGGCGTGCATGATGCCCCAGACCGTGCCGAGCAGGCCGATGTACGGCGACACCGAGCCGGCCGAGGCCAGGAAGTTCAGGTGCGATTCCAGCGAGTCCATTTCGCGCTGGTAGGCGGCGCGCATGGCGCGGCGCGGGCCGTCCAGCAGGGCGGTGGCGTCGCCGCCGGAACCGCCGCCGCGGCGGGCTTTCAGGAATTCGGTCATGCCGGCGTCGAAGATGCGGGCCAGGGCGCCTTGCTCGTCGCGGCGCGAGGCCACGGCCTGCTGCAGCATGGACAGGTCGCCGCCGGACCAGAAGTCATCCTCGAAGCGGCGAGTTTGGGAGTCGGCGCGCTTGATGGCCAGGCGCTTGGCGAAGATGTAGGTCCAGGACATGATCGAGATGCCCAGGAGCATCAGCATGATCAGCTGGACCGGCACGCTGGCGTGCGAAATCAGCGAAAGCAACGACATGTCGTTGGTGGCTTGCATGGTTATTCCTGAATTGATCCCAGTTTGGCGCGTAGGTCGGCCGGCAGTTCCGCCGGCCGCATTTGAACGGCATCGACACAGCAGACTTGGATGTTGCCTTCGGCAAGCAGTTCCCCGTCGCGTTCCGCGCGCTGCGCGAAGTGTATCGAAGCGCGGCCCAGTCGTGTGACTCGGCTGCGTATGGTAAGCAAGTCATCCAGCCGGGCCGGCTTGCGGTAGGCCATGTCCAGCGCCTTGACGACGAACAGCCGCTGCTCCGAGACAGCCAGGCCGGACTGGTTGATTCCCAGATCGCGCAGCCACTCGGTGCGGGCGCGTTCGAGGAATTTCAAGTAGTTGGCGTAGAAAACCACTCCTCCAGCGTCCGTGTCTTCGTAGTAGACGCGGACCTGGAAGAGGGATTCTGGGGACTTCGGATCGGTCACGATGCGGATAGGGGCGTTGCGTATTCGGGACGCGAAAAGTCCGTAGTAACTATAGGGTTAGAGCGTGTCCAGCTTTGCCAGCACTTGCTCAAGCGCGGACTGTACCGGAATCTTGACCGCTTCGGTTTCCCGACGGGCCTGCAATTCCACCACACCGTCGTTCAGACCGCGTTCTCCAACTGTTACGCGCAGCGGCGCGCCGATCAGTTCCCACTCGGCGAACATGACGCCGGGACGGGCGTCGCGGTCGTCCAGGATGACGTCCACGCCGCGCGCCAGCAGCGATTCGTAGAGCTTCTGTGCGGTGTCACGCACCGTTTCACTTTTACCCCAGCCGACCGGGCAGATCACCACTTCGAAGGGGGCGATGGCGCGCGGCCAGATGATGCCGCGGGCGTCGTGGTTCTGCTCGATGGCGGCGCCCACGATGCGGGTCACGCCGATGCCGTAGCAGCCCATTTCCAGCGTGGCGGGCTTGCCGGTCTCGTCCAGGAACGTGGCCTTGAGGGCCTCGGAGTACTTCTTGCCCAGATAGAAGACGTGTCCGACTTCGATGCCGCGCATGATGGAAAGCGTGCCCTTGCCGTCCGGCGAGGGGTCGCCGGCGACCACGTTGCGCAGGTCGGCGACCTGCTCGGGCTCGGGCAGGTCGCGGCCCCAGTTCACGCCCTGGATGTGGAAGTCTTCCTTGTTGGCGCCGCAGACGAAATCCGCCATGTGGGCGACCGTGCGGTCGGCCACGACGCGGACCGGCCTGGCGGTGCCGACCGGGCCCAGATAGCCGGGCTTGCAGCCGAAATGCTCGACGATCTCGCTTTCGGTGGCGAAGCGGAAGCCCGCCAGGCCGGGCAGCTTGCCGGCCTTGATCTCGTTCAGCTCGTGGTCGCCGCGCAGCATCAGCAGCCAGATCTGGACCTGGCCCTTGTCGCCTTCGGTGGCCAGGACGATGGATTTGACGGTCTGTTCCAGCGGGATGCCGAGCAGCTTGGCCACGTCCTCGCACTTGGCGGCGCCGGGGGTGGCCACTTCGGCCATGGGCTGGCGGGCCTCGCCGCGCACCGGGTACAGGTTGGGCGCCTCGGCCAGCTCGATGTTGGCGGCGTATTCGGAGTCGCTGTTGTAGACCAGCAGGTCCTCGCCGGTTTCGGCGATGACCTGGAATTCATGGCTGCGGGTGCCGCCGATGGAGCCGGTATCGGCCGCGACGGCGCGGAACTCCAGGCCCAGGCGGCTGAAGATGCGCATGTAGGCGGCGTACATCGTGTCGTAGCTGCGCTGGGCGCCGGCTTCGTCGCGGTCGAAGGAGTAGGCGTCCTTCATGGTGAATTCGCGGCCGCGCATCAGGCCAAAGCGGGGGCGGCGCTCGTCCCGGAACTTGGTCTGGATGTGATAGAAGTTGACCGGCAGCTGGCGGTAGCTGTGGATCTCGTTGCGCGCGATGTCGGTGATGACTTCCTCGGACGTGGGCTGCAGCACGAAATCGCGCTGGTGACGGTCCTTGATGCGCAGCAGTTCGGCGCCGTACTGCTCCCAGCGGCCCGATTCCTGCCAGAGTTCGGCCGGCTGGACCACCGGCATCAGCAGCTCCAGGGCGCCGGCGGCGTTCATTTCGTCACGGACGATGGCCTCGATCTTGCGGATGACCTTCAGCCCCAGGGGCATGTAGGTGTAGATGCCTCCGGCTAGCTTGCGGATCATGCCGGCCCGCGTCATCAGCTGATGGCTGGCGACTTCGGCTTCGGAGGGGGCTTCTTTGAGGGTATTGAGATGGTAGGTAGATGCGCGCATGGTTAAAGGTGGCTGCAGATACGTATAATCGACTGTAATTGTATTGAATTCGGTGGGGGTGGCCCATGCTTGATCGCGAAGGCTACCGCCCCAATGTCGGCATCATTCTCGTCAATGGCAGGAACGAGGTCTTTTGGGGCAAGCGGATCAGGGAACATGCCTGGCAGTTCCCTCAGGGTGGCATCAAGTACGGCGAAAGCCCGGTGCAGGCCATGTATCGCGAGCTCCATGAAGAGGTGGGCTTGAAGCCCGAGCATGTCCGTATTTTGGGGCGTACACGAGACTGGTTACGTTATAACGTGCCAGATCATTTCGTCCGGCGTGAGTGGCGGGGCCACTATAAAGGACAAAAGCAGATTTGGTTCCTGCTGCGCCTGATCGGACGCGACAGCGACGTATGCCTGCGCGCGACGCAGCATCCCGAATTCGACGCCTGGCGCTGGAGCCAGTATTGGGTGCCGCTGGACGCCGTCATCGAGTTCAAGCGCGATGTCTATACCCAGGCGTTGAACGAGCTATCTGCCATACTCTTCCGGCGTCATCACGAAACCCGCTACCTGCGCCAGCGCGTGCATGGCCAGCGGGCGGCTGAGAACTTGCCCGAAGGAACGGACGGTCATGCGCATATTGTTGGTTGAAGACGAACGGGACATGGCGTCCTGGCTGATGCGCGCGCTCGCCCAGAGCGGCTTCGTGCCCGACCACGCAGCGGATGCCCGCAGCGCCGAAGCCTTCATGGCCGGCAACGAGTACGACGCCATCGTCATGGATCTGCGTCTGCCGGACAAGCACGGCCTGGTGGTGTTGCGCGAAATGCGCAACCGCGACGACCGCACGCCGGTGCTGCTATTGACCGCCCAGGGCGCGCTGCAGGACCGCGTGCGCGGCCTGAACCTGGGCGCCGACGACTTCCTGACCAAGCCCTTCGCCCTGGAAGAACTGGAAGCCCGCCTGACCGCCCTGGTGCGGCGCAGCCGCGGTCGCCAGCATCCCCGACTGCAATGCGGTTCGCTGTCCTACGACAGCGAAAGCCGCGCCTTCACGCTGGACGGCTCCCTGCTGTTCCTGACCCCGCGCGAGCACGCCGCCCTGGCGGCGTTGCTGACCCGCAGCGGTTATCCGGTGGACAAGTCGCAGCTGTTCGGCAAGGTTTTCACCCACGACAGCGAAGCGAACCCGGACGCCATCGAGGTGGTGCTGCACCGGCTGCGCAAGAAGCTGGCGGGCAGCGACGTGCGCATCGTCACGGTGCGCGGGCTGGGCTACATGCTGGAAAGCGTGGCTGCCGCGCCTGCCGAGGGTAACTGAGCGGCGGGCCGGCACGGCCCGCATCCCGCTTGCCCGGGATGACGCCCGCGTCCGGCGCCTAAAGTTTTTTCAAACAGGCGTACAGAATTCCCCGTTGGACCGGCCCGAAGGGCCTGTCCTATCTTTGTCTCCAAGCGAGGTCCCTACGGACCCGAACAAGGGGGGAGACAATGAAACGCTCATCTCGCGCGGCCGTCGCCGTATTCTGCCTGTCCGCCGCCGGCGCGCCGTGGGCACCGGCGCAAGCGGCCGAAATCACCCTCATGGGATACCGCGGCGCGTTCGAGCAGAACTACGTCAAGGCGGTGATCGAGCCGTTCATGAAGGCGCACCCGGACATCTCGGTGGTCTATGCCGGGGTTCAGAACGCCGCTGCCGCGCTGGGCAATCTGCGCGCGCAAAAGAGCTCACCGCAGGCCAATGCCGTCATCATCGACCTGTCGGTCGCCAAGATCGCCCGCGATGAGGGGCTGCTGGCCGAGCTGGACCTTGCCCGCATTCCCGCCTATGGCGATCTGGCGGATCTGGGCAAGGACCTGGGCCCCGCGGCGATTCCGCTGACATACGACACGCTGACCCTTATCTACGACCGCGACGCCTTCGTCGAAGCGCCCACCAGCTGGAACGCCTTCTGGGATCCGAAGCAGCGAGGCAAGGTGACGATTCCCGCTCAAGGCGGCGGCGACATCCAGGCCATACTCCTGACCATCATCGCCAACCGCATGGCGGGCGAGCGCGACTACAAGAAAACGATCCAGCCCGGCGTGGACAAGCTGGTCAAGCTCGCGCCCGCGGTGCAGACCTGGGAGCCCAAGCCCGACGCCTACACGCTGGTGGCCAATGGCACGTCCACGCTGTCGATCGGCTACAACGCCCGTTCCCAGTACTACTACGACCAGACGGAAGGCCGTCTCCGGTCCATCAGCCCGAAAGAGGGCTCGGCCTCGCAGATCAACGTGATCGGCGCGATCGCCAATGCGGCTGAACCGGCCGCCACGCTTGCCTTCATCCAATACGCAATCAGCCCCGAGGCGCAGGAGAGTTTCGCCAGGACCATGTTCTATGCGCCGACCAATACACGGGCCGAGGTCGACGAGGCGACCCGCGCCCGCATTCCGATGATGGATCCGGAACAGCGCGCCAGGCTCATCCCGGTGGATTGGATGAGCATCGGCGACATGCGGGAAAGCATGCTGCGGCCCTGGCGCCGCCAGATCATTCCCGCCAGCCGCTGAGCGATCCGTTCGCGGCCCCCACGGTCGGCGCACTTTTCTTCCGTTTTCCCTGACAGGACGAGCAAGCATGCAAATGGCGGACATGGACGCGTGGACGACGCGCGAGGCGGCCGGCACGGACGCTGGCGAACCAGCCTATCTTCTGCTTGACGGCGTGACCAAGCGCTATTCAGGCCAGCAGGCGGCGGTCGACGACCTGCATCTGGCCCTGCCGCGCGGCAAGCTGCTGGGCCTGCTCGGCCCGTCCGGCTGTGGCAAGACGACGACCCTGCGCATGATCGCGGGCCTGTTGTCCGTGACGTCCGGGCATATCCGGGTGAGCGGCGACGATATTTCGAACAAGCCGCCGCACCAGCGCGATATCGGCCTGGTCTTCCAGAACTATGCCTTGTTCCCGCACATGTCGGCGGCGCAGAACGTCGCCTTCGGCCTGGAAATGCGCGGCGTGGGCAAGGCGGAAATCCAGGCGCGCGTGGACGAGGCGCTGGAGATGGTGCGCTTGCCGGGATATGGCTCGCGCAGGCCCAGGGAAATGTCCGGCGGGCAGCAGCAGCGGGTGGCGCTGGCTCGCGCGCTGGTCATCCGGCCTCGCATCCTGCTGCTTGATGAGCCCTTGTCCAACCTCGACGCCAAGCTGCGCGACGAGATGCGGCTCGAGATCCGCGACATCCAGCAGCGGCTCGGCATCACCACGGTATTCGTGACGCACGATCAGGTCGAGGCCTTGACCATGTGCGATGTCGTGGGCGTGATGGCCGGCGGCAGGCTGGCGCAGCTGGGCACGCCCCAGGATATCTACGAGCGGCCCGCCACGCTGTTCGTCGCCGATTTCGTCGGCCGCACCAACGTGTTGGACGGCCAGATCGAGGCGGACGGCGCGGTGCGCCTGGGCGCGGGCCTGTATCGCTGCGATACACGCGGCCTGCGGCGCGGCAAGGCCAAGATCGTGATCCGGCCGCATCGCATTCATGTGACCAGCGACAGGGACCGGTCGCTGGTCAGCGTGGTCACCAACAGCGCCCATGGAAGCGTGCGACGCGTAACCTATATCGGAGATGTGGTGCAGTACGGCATCGATATCGGCGTCGCCGAACTGAAGGCGGAGGTCCATACCGCCAGCGGAGGCCATACGGTGGCCGCGGGCGACAAGGTGCTGTGCGAATGGAAGCCGCAGGACATGATCGTCTTCGAAGGTGGCGCACCATGAGCACGCTTGCCGGGACGCTCGCGCGCCGCGCGGGGCAGCCCCGTTTCGCCGTCCTCGCGCTGGCCTTGCTGGCGCCGATGGCCGTCGTCAACCTGGCGGTCTTCCTGTGGCCCGTGTTCCGGCTGGGCCAGATTTCCTTCTTGGAAAGCCGCGCCGGCGTGCTGACAGGCGAGTATTCGCTGGCCAGCTACGCCGGCTTCCTGACCGACCGCTTCAGCCTGGAGCTGCTGGGAAACTCCCTGTTCCTGTCGCTGCTGGTGACCTTCATCACACTGTGTTGCGCGTATCCGATCGCGTTGTTCCTGCATCGGCTGCCTCCCGCCCGGCGCAATCTCCTGTTCGTCATCACGGTATCGCCGCTGCTGGTCAGCGCCGTCGTCAGGACATACGGCTGGATGGTCATCCTGGGCGATCAGGGCCTGGTCAACAGCCTGTTGCTGTCGACCGGGCTGATTTCGGCGCCGCTGCGGCTGGTGAACGGCTGGATCGGCGTGACCGTCGGCCTGGTCGAGGTGCTGATTCCCTATATGGCGCTGTCGCTCATTTCCGGTTTCGGCCGGCTTGATGCGCACCTGGAGGAAGCCGCCGCGTCGCTGGGCGCCAATGCGTGGCGGCGATTCTTCCGGGTGGTGTTTCCGCTGACCATGCCGGGCGTTGCGCTGGGCTGCCTGTTGTGCTTCGTACTGTCCATGTCCTCGTTCATCACGCCCAAGCTGCTTGGCGGCGGCCGGGTGTTCCTGCTGGCCACCGAAATCTATGACCTGGCGGTCATCCAGCTGGAATGGCCCAGGGCTGCCGCCACGTCGGTCGTTGTGCTGCTGTTGTTCGGCATTGCTCTGGCCTGCTACACACGCATCGCGCGCCGCGCCGAGTGAGAAGGAGAGCGCCCATGATTGGCAAGATCACCGTCCCCTTCCGTGTGCTGGTCCTGTGCCTGTATCTGTTCCTGCTCGGGCCGATGCTGATCGTCGTGCCGCTGTCTTTCAGCAACGATAGCTACCTGGTCTTTCCGCCGCAGAGCTGGGGCGTGCGCTGGTACGAGGCGATGTTCAGCCACGACAAGCTGCTGCAGGCCTTTCGGGTCAGTCTTGGCATAGCCGCGGTGGTGACGGCGCTGTCGCTGGCCGTGGGCGTGCCGGCGGCCTATGCCGTGCGCCGCTGGCGCTTTCCGGGGCGCGACGCGCTGCTGAGCCTGTTCACCGCGCCGTTGCTGCTGCCGTCCATCGTGCTGGGCCTGGCCATCCTTCTTGTGTTCGCCAACGCCGGGTTGCTGGGGACCTATACCGGGCTGATCGCGGCTCACCTGGTCGTCACCACGCCTTATGTCATGCGCATCATGACCACCGCGTTCGCCACGCTGCCGCCGTCGGTGGAAGAGGCGGCGGCCATGCTGGGCGCGGCGCCGCTGACGGTGTTCCGTCGCGTCACCTTGCCGCTGCTGGCGCCGGGCTTCGTCGCCAGCGCAGCGCTGTCCTTTTTGATCTCGTTCGATGAGGTCGTGATTTCGCTCTTCATCACCGGACCGCGCTTGAAGACGCTGCCTGTCGAGATTTTCGACTACGTGGAAAGCAGGACGGATCCGATGACCGCCGCCGTCTCGGTCATGCTCATCGTCGCCACGCTGTTCGTCGTGTTCCTTGTCGAGCGCACGCTGGGCATGTCCCGGGCGCTTGGCAAATGAACGTCATTCTTCACCGGCCCTTTCAATGGAGCAGCAGTCCAAATGGAAAACATCGCGTTGTGGATGTCGCAGCCGCATCATGGCTACCTTGAGATCGCCCGGACGCTGGGCGTGAAGTCGCTGATCCTGGAACTGGAACACGGCACTTTCGACCTGTCGACGCTGGATCAGTTCCTGGCGTTCACCCGGGCCCTGGACATGCCGGTCCTGACCAAGATCCTTGCGCCGAATGCCGAATCCATCCAGCAGGCGCTCGATTTCGGATCTGACGGCGTGATCGTGCCGCATCTGCTGGGCGTGGAGCATGCCCGCGCCGTGACGCGCGCCGCCAAGTATCCCCTGCTGGGCGTGCGTTCCTACACCGGCGGCCGGGTCTTTGGCTATGCGCGGCCGGCCGGCGATGCCTTCGACAGGGAGAATGTCCGCAGCAAGTGCTACGCCATGATCGAGACCGCGGAAAGCCTGGCGGATGTAGAACGGATCATCGCGCTGGATACGGTGGACGGACTGTTTCCTGGCCCATCCGACCTGGCGCTGGCGCGTGGGCGAGGCGCCTACGCGTTCAACGACGCAGACAGGGCCGACCTGCGACGCATCGCCGAGGCAGCGCGTGATGCGGGCAAGCCTTGGGTCATGCCCGCCTGGACCGCGGCCGAGCGCCAGTTCGCGCGGGAAGAGGGCGCATCCCTGCTGGTGATCGCGACCCAGACGATGACCGTGCGCGCGGGTATCGCCAGCATCATCGACGCCGTCATGCGGGAAAGCGTCGCCGCTTGATCCAAGCCCCGCCGATCAGACAGGAGCACAGCAATGAAAGTCAGCCTGGTGCAAACCAATCCGCAACCGAACCGCGCGCTCAACCTGGAGCAGACGCGCGCCCTGATGGAAGAGGCGTGCCGCACGGAAGACCCGGATCTCATCGTTCTGCCGGAATATTTCGAGGCCTATGGCATCTCCACCACCGAAAAACTGGCCATGGCCGAACCAGCCGGCGCCGCCGCCTACCGGATGGCCAGTGATTTCGCCTGCGAGCATCGCGTGTTCGTCCATGCCGGCACCATCATGGAGAAAGTCGAGCATGAGCCGCGCATCTGGAACACGTCCTTTGTGTTCGACCGGGAGGGACGCGAAGTCGCGGCCTATCGCAAGATCCACATGTTCGACATCGTCGCGCCGGACGGCTCGGTCTACCGGGAGTCGGACAGCGTCAAGCCGGGCGGGGAGATCGTGACCTATGACATCGACGGTCTGAGGGTTGGCTGCGCCATCTGCTACGACATACGCTTCGCGGAACTTTTCCTGCGCCTGGCCAAGGCAGGTTGTGACGTCATCGTGCTGCCGGCCGCATTCACGCTGCAGACGGGCAAGGATCATTGGGAGGTGCTGGCCAGGGCGCGCGCCATCGAGACGCAGGCCTATTTCATCGCCTGCGGCCAGACCGGCGCGGTGACGGTCGACGGTGAGCGGCGCGCCTGCTATGGGCATTCGCTGGTGTGCGATCCCTGGGGCCATACCATCGCGCGCGCCTCCGACGGCGTGGGCCTGGTCAGCGCCCGGATCGACAGGCGCCAGATCGCGCGCGTGCGCGGCCTGATCCCGATGGCGCAACACCGCCGCCTCGCTTGCGGCTAAGGAGACCGGCATGTACACCATACGCGACATGCCCGAGCCGGTGCCGGCCGAGTTGCTGACTCTGCTGGCCGGCGTGGAGACCGCCACGGTTGGACATTGGCGCCTGCAGGGGTTCATGCACCGCGCGATCCAGCCGCTGCTGCCCGGCGGTCGCCGCGTCGTGGGAACGGCGGTGACGCTGGCCATCGCCGGTCCGGATTCGACGCTGCTGCATCATGCGGCGGGGCTGCTGCGGCCGGGAGACATCCTGGTGGTCGATCGCCTGGGAGACGACAAATATGCGTGCTGGGGCGGCGGCGTCACCGTGGCGGTCAAGGCGACGGGCGCCGTCGCCGGCATCGTCGACGGGCCTTGCACCGATCTGGCCGAAATCATTGCGTCCGATTTTCCGATCTGGGCGCGCGGCCTTGCGCCCATCACTACGCGCCTTTACGACCTGGGCGGCGGCATGAACGTGCCGGTGAGTTGCGGCGGCGCCGTGGTCATGCCTGGCGACGCGGTCCTGGCGGACGAAAGTGGCGTGCTGGTGATCCCGCGCGATGAGGTGCTGGCAGTGGCCGAGCGGGCGCTCGCGATGCAGGATACCGGCAAGGCGCGCGAGGCCTCGGTCAGGGACGCAGGCGCGAGGCTGGGCGAGCTGTCCGGCGCCAGCGCCAAGGTGCTGGCCGGTCTGGGGAAAGGTTGACGCGCGCGGTGAGCGGGTGTTTGTCCTCTTGTACGCGGGTCCGATTGCCTATACAAAAACACGGTGTGTGGCATGAGGACGGCTCTGATCCTATCGGTTCGCGGGATGCCGGAATTGCATGAATATCCGTTTTCTCGAAACGATGATCTGGCTGTCCGAGTTGAAGAACTTCCGTGCCACGGCGGAACGCATGAACCTGACGCCGGCGGCGATCTCCAACCGCATCGCCGTCATGGAGCAGGAACTGGGCATCCGGCTCTTCGAGCGCGACGTGCGCGAAGTCCGCCTGACCCAGGAGGGCCTGCTGTTCGTGGAGGGCGCGCGCGATATCGTCGCGCGCTATGGCAGCCTGCTGACGGCGGTCCGGCCGGCCGCGACGGTCGAGGACACGGTGCGGATCGGCCTGGTGCCCAGCATGGCGTTTACCTTGCTGGCGGGCATCATGGAGCTGCTGCGCAGCAAATTCCCGCATATCCGCGTTGCCATCACCACGGACACTTCCGGCCCGCTGGCCGAGCGCCTGGAGCGGCGCGAGCTCGATGTGGTGCTGGGCCTGCCGGGGCCGAGGCGTGAACAGTACCGCGTACTGGACCTGTGCACGTTCGGCATGTTCTGGATCGCGCATGGCGGACTGGCGATCAGCGAGCAGGCGCTGGGCAGGGACGACCTGCAGAGCCATCCCATCATTTCCTACGAGATCGGGATGTACAACCACGGCCGCCTGGTGCAATACCTGTCCGAAAGCGGTTTCGAGCGTTCGCTGGTCCACTACTCCAATTCGCTGGCCACCACGGTCTGCATGATCACGGCCGGAATCGGCATCTCGGTGCTGCCGCCCATCGTCATCCAGAACGAACTGCGCAGTGGCGCGCTGCGGGTGCTGAATGTCAGGCCGGCCTTTCCGCCGACCAGCTATTGCGCCTACTACCTGGAAAGCCCGTCCTCCCGCCTTGCGCCACTGATCGCGTCCATTGCCCATGAGGTCGCGACCCAATTCTGTTCGCTGTACGACGACGCGCTGGTCTGTCAGCAGGGCAATGCCGTAGGTCTCGGGCCGCTGGCCTGAACTCCCCTGATGGCGCATGCGGGCGCGCCGGGGAGGGGAGCTGGTGCCATAATTGCGCTTTACGCCGCATGGCGGGCTTTCGTTGCAACAGCAGGCCGGTGGTGAGAGAACCCATATCCGACTCCGACGCATCCGATGGCGCGGGCGCGCGCCCATCCCGACCGCCGCGCATCGGCATCCGGGCGTTGCTCATCATCCTGCTGTTGCCAGGCGTGATCGCGCTGCTGGTCATCGACAGCCTGTACGACTACCGCACGCTGGCGGCGATCACCAACGAGGCCTATGACAGCGCCCTGGTGGAGCCCGCCCGGGTGCTGGAAAGCAGCCTGGAGTTCACGCCCGAGGGCAATCTGCAGGTGGCCACGCCGCTTTACGCGCAGGTCATGCTGGAATCCCGCGCCGGCCTGCGCAAGTATTTCCGCATCGAGGAAATCAATCCACCGCTGCCCGACGGCGCGCCGGTGCCCACGGAGCAAGGCAAGACCTTGCTGGGCATGCCCGAGATGCCGCGCCCGCCCGAATGGCCGCGTTCGAATGGCCTGCCCATTTTCTACGACAGCGTGTACCGCAACGATCCCGTGCGCGTGGTGGCGGTGGTGCGTGACCTGTACTACCAGGGCATGCACCGGCAGGTGCTGGTGATGGTGGCGGAAAGCACGGGCAAGCGCATCGAGGCCGAGAGCAACGCGCAGCGCCAGGAAATCCTGCGCGATGCGCGCATGCTGGCGCTGGTGGCGCTGCTGGTCTGGTGGGGCGTGTCCTGGGCGCTCAAGCCGCTGCGCCGGCTGCGCGCCGACATCCGCGGCCGCCGTCCGGATGACCTGACGCCGCTGGACGCGGCGCGCGTGCCGAGCGAAGTGGCGCCGCTGGTCGATGCCGTCAATCATCACATCGCGCGCTATCGGCGGGTGCTGGACGAGCAGTCGCAGTTCCTGGCCGACGCCTCTCACCAGCTGCGCACGCCGCTGGCGATCATGCTGACCCAGGCGCAATACGCGCTGCGCGAGCGCGATCCGGCGCGCGCGCAGGAAGGCCTGCGGGCCATTGTGGGCCAGCTGGGGCGCACGCGCCGCCTGACGGAACAGCTGCTGTCGTTGGCGCACGCCAACCAGGCCGAGTCGCTGCCGCGTCAGTTGCTGGACATGAACGACGTATCGCGTGAAGTGGTGCTGAAGTATCTGCCGCTGGCGCACGAAAAGCAGCAGGATCTGGGCTGGAGCTGCGCCGAAGCCGAGGACGGCGTGGATACGTCGTTGCCTGTGTCCGGCAGCGAGGCCGAGCTGCACGAGGCCCTGTCCAACCTGGTTCACAACGCGATCCACTACGCGCCTGCCGGCGCGCGCATCACGGTCTCGGTCGGCAGGGCTGACGGACGCGTCGAAGTCGCAGTGTCCGACAATGGGCCGGGGCTGGATCCGGAGCTGCGCGCGCGCGCCTTCGCGCGTTTCGAGCGTGTCGGCACGGACCGGCCGGAGGCCGCATCGTCGGGTTCGGGCCTGGGCCTGGCGATCGCGCGGGCCTATGCGCGCCGCAACGACGGCGACATCGAGCTGCGCGATGGAGAGCCCAATGGCCAGGGAGGCGTCGGCCTGGCATCGGTGCTGTGGCTGCCGCTGGCGCCGACGGTGTCGCCGTACCCCCGCACCGTAGAGATCGAACTCAAGGGCGATCAGTAGTCTCTTCCTGCTTTTTTCCTTCAGCTTTCAATGGGCTGGCTTCCGTGCTCAGGGATTACCCCTGGATTCAGGGGCGCGACAGCGCAGGGAAAGCGGATTCGCAGCTTGCTTGCGTAACCTGACTTCCAGCCTGCAGCAATGGGCTGGGCGCCGCGCATTCCGGGCGGCGTCTCAAGGACCGGCACGGGTCCTGCTTGAGGAGGATGGAAGTGCAGAAAACAATCAACAGAAAAGACTATTACGGCGGCGCCCTGATGGTCTTGATCGGACTGGGGGCGATCTACGGCGGCAGTGACTATCACATCGGCACGCTGAGCCACATGGGTCCGGGATTTTTTCCCGCCGCGTTGGGTGGCCTGCTCGCACTGACGGGCGTGCTGATCGCCGTATCCGCGCGTTCTGGCCAGGCTTCGGAGCCTGTGCCGGGCGAAGCCCACAGTCATAGCCTGCCCGACTTGCGCGGCAGCGTCTGCATCCTGCTGGGCATCTTGGCGTTCCTGGGCCTGGGCCACTACGGCGGCCTGCTGCCGGCGACCTTCGCCATCGTCTTCATTTCCGCGCTGGGCGACCGCAACAACACGGTCAAGCAGGCCCTGGTGCTCGCGTTGGGCATGTCCGTGGTCGCGGTCGTGGTCTTCTGGTGGGCGCTGCAACTGCAGCTGCCGCTCTTTCGCTGGGGTTGACGCGCCATGATCTCGCAATCCTTGATGGATCTCTGGTACGGCTTCGGCGTCGCCTTCCAGTGGCACAACCTGATGTGGTCGTTCTTCGGCGTGCTGGTGGGCAACCTCATCGGTGTGCTGCCCGGCATGGGTGCCCTGTCGGCGATCTCGATCCTGCTGCCGCTCACCTATGTGATGCAGCCGGTGCCGGCCATCCTGATGCTGGCCGGCATCTTCTACGGTTCGCAGTATGGCGGCGCCATCGGCGCGATCCTGCTGAACCTGCCTTCGCACCCGCCGCACGCGGTCACCTGCCTGGACGGTTATCCACTGACCAAGCAGGGCAAGGGCGGCACCGCGCTGGGCATCACCATGATCTGCTCGTTCTTCGCGGCGTCGGTGGGCATCATCGTCATGATCTTCGCCTCGCCGCTGTTAGTGGAGGTGGCGTTCAAGTTCGGGCCGACGGAGATCTTCTCCATCATGCTGCTGGGCCTGCTGGCTGGCGCCACGATGTCCCGAGGTTCGCCGCTGAAGGGCGTGGCGATGACGCTGTTCGGCCTGATGTGCGGCGTGGTCGGCACCGATGTGAACACCGGCACTATCCGCTTCTCGTTCGGCCTGCTGGACCTGTCTGACGGCCTGGAGCTGGTGGCGATCTCGATGGGCCTGTTCGGCGTGGCCGACTTCCTGATGAGCGTGAACCGCATGACCATCATCGGCAGCGGCGCCAAGCTGCGCCTGCGCGACATGCGGCCCAGCAAGCAAGAGCTCAAGACCGCATTCATGCCGATGGTGCGCGGCACGCTGGTCGGCACGCTGTTCGGCGCCATGCCGGGCACCGGCCCCACCATCACCACCTTCGTGGCCTATGCGCTGGAGCGCAAGATATCCAAGGCGCCAGAGAAATTCGGTACCGGCATGATCGCGGGCGTGGCCTCGCCCGAGGCGTCCTCGCACTCCAAGACGCAGGTGGATTTCATCCCCACCATGAGCCTGGGCATCCCCGGCGACGCGGTCATGGCGCTGATCCTGGGCGCGCTGCTGATCCAGGGCATCCAGCCCGGTCCACAGCTCATCACCGAGCATCCGGACATCTTCTGGGGGCTGATCGCCAGCTTCTGGGTCGGCAACGTGCTGCTGATGGTGTTGAACGTGCCGTTGATCGGCGTCTGGGTGAAACTGCTGCAGGTGCCTTACCGTTATCTGTTCCCGTCGGCCCTGTTCTTCATCGCGGTGGGCGTATTCAGCACTCAGAACAGCCTGTTCCAGATCTGGGAAGTGCTGGCGTTCGGGGTGATTGGCGCCGTGTTGATGACGCTGGAGTTCTCGGTGGCGCCCATCCTGCTGGGCTTCGTGCTCGGCCCGATGGTGGAAGAGAACTTCCGGCGCGCGCTGCTGCTGTCGCGCGGCGACCTGATGGTGTTCGTCCAGCGGCCGATCAGTGCCTGGTTCATCGGCGCCAGCGCCTTGCTGATCCTGCTGCAGGTCTGGGCCTTCCTGCGTCGTGGCAAGGCCAAGGACAAGCCCGAAGTCGCGTCCGCGGCCTGAAGCGGTTCGAGGCGGCTGGGAAGACGGCCCGGCGGATTGTTCCGCCGGGCCGTTTGATTTGTGCCGCGCCTTGCCGCATGCTTGCGCTTTCCCCCGTTGCTCAGCGCTGGACGATCCTTCATGCACATTCTCTTCGCTTGCCCGCTCCACGATCCCGATGCCTGGGTGCCGCGCCTGCAGGCTGCCATGCCCGGTTGCCGCATTTCCGTGTGGGACCCGGAAGGCCCGCCTTCCGGCGCCGAGGCCGCCCTGGTATGGCGTCCGCCAGCCGAGTTGTTCGCGCATGAACAGGGCATCCGGACGCTGTTCAACCTGGGCGCCGGCGTGGACGCGCTGCTCAAGATGAAAGAGATTCCGCCGCAAGTCAGCATTGTGCGGCTGGAAGATGCCGGCATGTCGGTGCAGATGGCGGAGTACGCGCTGTATGCGTTGCTGCGCGTGTCGCGTGATTTCCAGGCCTTCGACGAAGCCCAGGCGCGCCAGCATTGGGATACGCGCGAAGGCACGCGCCCGGCCGATTGGCCAGTGGGCGTGTTGGGACTGGGTCAGGTGGGCGCGCGCGTGGCGCAGACCTTGGCCGGGTTCGGCTATCCGGTGGCCGGCTGGTCGCGCACGCCCAGGGATCTGCCCGGCGTGCAATCCTACGCTGGCGAGCAGGCCTTGCCGGCGTTCCTGGCTCGCACCCGCTTCCTGGTGAACGTGCTGCCGCTGACGCCGGATACCGTGGGTATTCTCAACCGCGATACCTTGTCGCAACTGTTGCCGGACGCACATCTGGTCAACGTCGGCCGCGGCGACCACCTGGTCGAGGAAGACCTGGTCGAGATGCTGGAAGAGGGCGAGATCGCCGGCGCCACGCTGGACGTGTTCCGCACCGAACCCTTGCCGAAGGACCATCCTTTCTGGCGCGATCCCCGTGTTCATGTGACGCCGCACATCGCCGCGCGCACGTTGCGCGACGAGAGCATCGCCCAGATCGCGGCCAAGGTCGCGCAACTGATGCGTGGCGAGCCGATCAGCGGCGTGGTGGAGCGCAATCGCGGCTATTGATCGCCCACCCTCGAAGCGCCTTTGGCGCTTCCCCCTCAAGAGGGCATGCCTGCGGACCGGCAGGGCCGGATCCGCGCTATCCCGATGACGCGGCGCCCGCGTCAGGCGACAGGCCCGGTTTTCTTACGCTGCCGCCACCGCTGGCGACGGCGCGCGTTCCAGCCGTTGGTAGGTGGCGGGGATGCGTTGCGACAGAAAGTCCAGCAGCGTGCGCACGGCGGGCATCATCCCGCGCCGCGAGGGGTAGATGCAGTGCACGATGCCTTCGGGCGACTGCCATTGCGGCAGCACGGGCACCAGCTGGCCGCGGCGCAGCTCCTCTTGCGTGGCGATGGACGGCAGCAGCGCGATGCCACGCCCGCGCACCGCGGCCTCGACGAGCACGATGAAGTCGTTGCAGGACAGCTGGGGCTTGAGCTCGATGTGGACCTCTTCGCCTTTATCGTTGCGCAGCGGCCAGCGCACCTCGTGCTGCGGGTCGCTGAAGCTCAGCGTGGTGTGGGCGGCCAGGTCCTGGGGCGTGTCCGGCGCGCCGTGACGTTGCAGGTAGCCCGGGCTGGCGACCAGCGTGCCGCGCGCGGTGCCCAGGTGGCGCACCACCAGTTCGGCGTCCGTGTCGAGCTTGGTGCGGACCCGCAGCGCGAGGTCCACCCCTTCGCTGATCAGGTCGACGCGCCGGTTGGACACCAGCAGTTGCACCGAGATCGCGGGCCAGGCATCCAGGAATTCTGGCAGCAGCGGCGCCAGGATGTCCTGGGCGATGGACACGGGACAACTCACGACCACCGGCCCGGCGGGCTCGGATTGCAGCTGACGCATGGCGTCGTCGGCGGCGCGCGCCGACGCGGCCATTTCCTTGCAGTAGTGCAGATAACGCTCACCCGCCGCCGTCAGGCGCAGCCGCCGCGTGGTCCGCTGCAGCAGGCGCACGCCCAGGCTTTCCTCCAGATGTGAAATGCGCCGCGACAGGCGCGACTTGGGAATGTCCAGCGCCCTGGCCGCGGCGCTGAAACCGCCTTGCTCGACGACTTGGGAAAAGTAGTACAGGTCATTGAGATCTTGCATGATTGTTCTAAGTTTGGAACGAACAGTTCATGTTAACCGGGTTTATGTTGCTAATGATGCCCGCTACAGTGAGGCCATGTGTTCGGGATCTGCCACCGCCCGCCGGGCGGCGAGCCAGACCGGCCCAGGTCCTGCGTCGCAGGGCCTGCGCTTGCAGACCCTGGCGACCCGCGGCATGGCGGGGCAATTACGGAGATATTTGCAATGAAAACCCTGGTGATTCTTTCCTCGATTCTCGGCGACCGTTCCAGGAGCCGGCAATTGGCCGACCACATGGTCGCCCGCATCAAGCAGGCGGATCCGAGCGCATCCATCACGCTGCGCGACATCGGCGCCGAACCCATTCCCTACTTCGACGGCGCCACCGCCGGCGCGCTGTTCACGCCCGCCGAAGCCCGCAGCCTGGAGCAGCAACGCATCGTTGAGCTGAGCGACACGTTGGTGGCGGAACTGATGGCCGCGGATCGCATCGTGTTCGCCGTGCCTGTGTACAACTTCAATTTGCCGGCGCAGTTCAAAAGCTACCTGGACTACCTGGCCCGTGCTGGCGTCACGTTCCGTTATACGCCGGAAGGCGTGCCCGAAGGGCTGGTCAAGGGTAAGCAGGTGTTTGTGCTGACTTCCCGAGGCGGCAAGGCCGAAGGCACGCCGGCCGATACGATGACGCCCTATCTGCGCCAGATGCTGGCCTTCATGGGGATGACGGATGTTACGTTTATCGCGGCTGAAGGCTTGGCGATGGGCGAGCTGGCCGCGATGGAAGGGCTGGCCCTGGCCAAGCAGCGGATCGACGAGTCGATGCCGGGCGCGGTCCAGCCCGCCTTGCAGGCGGCTTGAGCGATGTCCGTCATGAAGCGTGCTGCCGGGTCCACGGGGCGTTCTTCCAGGTGCGATCGGCAATGAAAAAAGCGGGCCGCAGGCCCGCTTTCGCATGGACGCAGACGCGGCGCGGCGTCAGTCGCGCAGGCGCTTGATCAGGCTGGACGTATCCCAGCGGCCGCCGCCCATTTTCTGCACATCGCCGTAGAACTGGTCCACCAGCGCGGTCAAGGGCAACCGGGCGCCGTTGTTGCGCGCTTCGGCCAGTACCAGGCCCAGGTCCTTGCGCATCCAGTCCACCGCGAAGCCGAAGTCGAATTTATCGTCGACCATGGTGCCGCCACGGTTTTCCATCTGCCAGCTTTGCGCCGCGCCTTTGCTGATGACGTCCAGCACCAGCTTCATGTCGAGGTCGGCCGCCTGGCCGAAAGCCACGGCTTCCGAGAGGCCCTGCACGATGCCTGCGATGCAGATCTGGTTGACCATCTTGGCAAGCTGGCCGGCGCCGGGGGCTCCCACCCGCGTGACGGCGCGCCCGAAGGCCTGGGCCACCGGCTTGATGGCGTCGAAGACTGCCTGCTCGCCGCCGCACATGATGGTCAGCGCGCCATTCACGGCGCCGGCCTGGCCGCCGGAAACCGGCGCGTCGATGAAGTTCAGTCCCAGTTCCTTGGCTTGCACGTACAGCTCGCGGGCCACGTCCGCCGAGGCGGTGGTGTGGTCGACGAAGACCGCGCCCGGCGCCATGCCGGCGAACGCGCCGTCCGGGCCCAACACCACGCTGCGCAGGTCGTCGTCGTTGCCGACGCAGGCGAACACGATCTGGGCGCCCGCGACTGCTTCGCGCGGCGTGGCGGCATGGCGGCCGCCGAATTCGGAGGCCCAGGCCTGCGCCTTGGCGGGCGTGCGGTTATAGACGGTGACGTGGTGGCCGGCGCGCGCCAGATGGCCGGCCATGGGCAGGCCCATGACGCCCAGGCCGAGGAATGCGACTTTCTGAGCCACGACCGCGTCGTAGCTCTTGGTACCGATCGATGCCATGCAGGGAACTCCGGTTGTTTTCAACCGCAACGTTACCGCAATAGCGGGGCAATCAAAAGCCGGCGGCCAGCCCGTCGCGCCGGCTGTCGCTGGCGCTGACATAACCGTCCACGGCCGGGTCGCCCAGACGCCAGATGAACTGGCCGGAGCCGAAGTCCATGTAAGGGTCGTCCAATCCTTCCAGGACATGGCCACGCGCGCGCAGCCCTTCGGCCATGCTCGCGCCCAGGGCGGGCTCGACGTCCACGGTCAGACCGCTGTTCCATTTCCAGCGGGGCGCATCGCAGGCCGCCTGCGGCTGCTGGCCGTAGTCCAGCATGCGCACCAGGGTCTGCAACTGTCCCTGGGGTTGCATGTTGCCGCCCATGACGCCGAAGCTCATCACCGGCGCGCCGTCGCGCATCAGAAAGCCCGGGATGATGGTGTGGAAGGGCCGCTTGCCGCCGGCCACCACATTGGGATGCTCGGGGTCCAGGCCGAAACAGTAGCCGCGGTTCTGCAGGCTGACGCCGGTGCCCGGCACGACCACGCCCGAGCCGAAGCCCATGTAATTGGACTGGATGAAGCTCACCATCATGCCGCTGCGATCGGCGGCGGTGAGGTAGACCGTGCCGCCCTGGGGCGAATGGCCCGTGCCGTAGGCTTGGGCGATATTCGGATCGATGAGCCGCGCTCGCGAGGCCAGGTAGTCCGCCTGCAGCATCTGTTCAGGCGGCACCTGCATGTGCCGTGCGTCGGCCACGTGGGCGTAGACGTCGGCGAAGGCCAGCTTCATGGCCTCGATCATCAGGTGCTGCGTTTCCGGATGATCGATGGGGCGCGCGGCCAGGTCGAAATGCTGCAGGATGCCAAGCGCGATCAACGCCGCGATGCCTTGCCCGTTCGGAGGAATCTGGTGCAACGTGTGGCCGCGATAGGCCTGGCTGATGGGCGTAACCCATTCCGGCGCGTAGTCCCGCAGGTCCGCCAGGGTCAGCGCGGCCTCGTGCGCCTGCGCGTGGGCCACGAGTTTGTGGGCGGTCTCGCCCTCATAGAAATCCCGGCCCGCGCTGGCGGCGATGCGGCGCAGGGTCGCCGCGGCGCCTTGCAGCACGAAGTGCTCGCCGACCTGGGGAGCGCGACCGCGCGGCATGAAGTGCGCGGCAAAGCCGGGCTGGGGCTGCAGGATGTCGGCCTGCGCAGCCCATTTGCGTTGCACGACGGGTGTTACGGCATAGCCGCGCTCGGCATATTCGATGGCTGGCGCCAGCACGTCGCCGAAGGACAGCTTGCCCAGCTTGTCATGCAGCGCAGCCCAGCCGGCCACACAGCCCGGCACGGTCACGCTGTCCCAGCCCCGCATCGGAATCGCGCCCTGGTGCTTGCGGCGGAAGTAATCCAGGTTCCACGCGCCCGGCGCCGGGCCGGATGCATTCAGGCCATGCAACCGGGAACCGTCCCAGACGATGGCAAAGCAATCCGACCCTAGCCCGTTGCTGACAGGCTCGACGATGGCCAGCGTCGCGGCCGCGGCGATGGCGGCGTCCACCGCATTGCCGCCACTGGCCAGGACACGCAGCCCGGCCTGGGCGGCCAGGGGTTGCGAGGTGGCGACGACATTGCGGGCGAACACCGGAATCCGCGTGGTGGGATAGGGGTTGTTCCAGTCGAAATTCATGTCGAACGATCGCGTGGGGTAAACCCGTAGCTTAACGTAGAAGAAAACGGTTCTACGACAGTTTGTAGTTTGTTGTAGTTCTTGGTTGCTTTTAAAGGGTCAAATTTCGACGAAAAAAGCCCCCGGACGGGCCGGGGGCTCTTGTGCACAAGGACCGCCGCGAGGCGGCAGCGTCCTGCGTCAGTCTTCTTCGACGAACGTCTGTTCGCGCTTCTTGCGGATCGCGGGCAGGGCGACCAGGATCACCAGGAAGACCGCGATCGCCAGCAGCGAGGCCGACAGGGGGCGCGTGATGAAGGTGGTGAAGTCGCCGCGCGACAGCAGCAGGGCGCGGCGGAAGTTCTCTTCCATCATCGGGCCCAGCACCAGGCCGAGCAGCAGCGGCGCGCCTTCGCACTTCAACTTCGACCAGACGTAGCCCACGATGCCGAACATGGCGGTGGTGAACACGTCGAACGGGTTGTAGTTGAGGGAGTAGACGCCGATCGTGCAGAACACCAGGATGGCGGGGAACAGGATGCGGTAAGGCACCTTCAGCAGCTTGACCCACAGGCCGATCAGCGGCAGGTTCAGCACCACCAGCATCAGGTTGCCGATCCACATGGAGGCGATCAGGCCCCAGAACAGCTGCGGGTGGCTGGTCATGACCTGCGGACCCGGCTGGATGTTGTGAATCGTCATCGCGCCGACCATCAGCGCCATCACGGCGTTACCGGGGATGCCCAGCGTCAGCAGCGGGATGAACGAGGTCTGAGCGGCGGCATTGTTGGCCGATTCCGGGCCGGCCAGGCCGGCCGGATGGCCCTTGCCGAAGCGTTCCGGATTGCGCGAGATCTTCTTTTCCAGCGTGTACGACGCGAACGACGACAGCACGGCGCCACCGCCCGGCAGGATGCCCAGCGCAGAGCCCAGGGCCGTGCCGCGGAGCACCGCGGGATACGATTCCTTGAACTCCTGCTTGTTGGGGTACAGCGAGCCGATCTTGTCGGTGATGTCGACGCGGTTTTCCTTCTGCTCGAGGTTGGTCATGATTTCGGCGAAGCCGAACACGCCCATGGCCACGATGGCGAAGTCGATGCCGTCCTGCAGTTCCGGCACGCCGAAGTCGAAGCGGGCCACGCCCGAGTTGACGTCGGTGCCGACCATGCCCAGCAACAGGCCCAGGATGATCATGGCGATGGCCTTGGGCAGCGAGCCCGAGGCCAACACCACGGCGCCCACCAGGCCCAGGCACATCAGCGAGAAGTATTCGGCGGGACCGAACTTGAAGGCGACTTCGGCCAGCGGGGGCGCGAAGGCGGCCAGCAGCAGCGTGGCCACGCAGCCGGCGAAGAACGAACCCAGGGCGGCGATCGCCAGGGCGGCGCCGGCGCGGCCGTTACGGGCCATCTGGTGTCCGTCCAGCACGGTCACCACCGCGGAGGTTTCCCCAGGCAGCGCCACCAGGATGGCCGTGGTGGATCCGCCGTACTGGGCGCCGTAGTAAATGCCGGCCAGCATGATCAGGCCGGCCACCGGTGGCAGCACGTAGGTGATCGGCAGCAGCATTGCGATGGTCGGGACCGGGCCGATGCCCGGCAACACGCCGATCAGGGTGCCCAGGACGCAGCCCAGCAGCGCGTACAGCAGGTTCTCGGGCGTGAACGCGACCGTGAAACCCAGCATCAGGTTGTCAAACAATTCCATGGCCGTTAGCTCCTCAATTCATACCCAGAAACGACGGCCACAGCGGGAAAATCAGCCCCAGCCCCTTGATGAACGCCAAGTAGGTGAAGACCACCAGGAAGATGCCATTGGCGACGGCGACCTTCAGGCTGAATTCATGGCTGGCCAGGCTGCTGATGAGGACCAGGATGAAGACGGAGATGTACACGCCCAGGAGCTTGAGCACCAGGCCGTACACGACGACCGAGCCCACCACGAGGAACACGATGCGCCAGTCGAATTTGTCGACATGCGTTTCCTCGGCTTTCTTGGACAGCGCGCCGAGCAACACCACGGCGCCCAACAACGCCAGCACGATGCCGAGCCAGAAAGGAAAATACCCTGGGCCCATGCGGGCGGCAGTACCCATTTGGTAGCTGCTGGCCTGCCAGGCGAATCCCAGCCCGAGGATGATGAACATCACCCCCGACCAGAAATCCTGTCGATTGCGTAGCTGCATGATGTGGTTGGCTCCTGTTTACAGCATGTAGAAAAAAGCTTGTGGTCTGTCGGGTCGCCGAAAGGCAAGTGACAGGCACAAAAAAGGCACTCCGGCGTGCCATTAGTTATGTATTGAAAGCTTGGGAGTGCCTTCTTGAAAGGGCGAATGGTAATTGACGCCCGGCACGATGCAAACCCTGTAAGCTAGGTGAAAGCCTGGGGTTTTCCCTAAAATTGGGGAACTCCTGATCCCGAGATGTAACGGGTCAGGAGGTTTGTGGGCTGATTGAAAGCAAAGTGAAAGTTTATAGAAAGAAATGCGAAAGCAGACGATCGGAAGGATGGCGGCTTTCGCATGCGAGGGACTTTCCTGGCTGACCGGGAATCGGTTAACGTGCCGGCCGCTCGCTTCATGCCCATGAATCGCAGCCCCTGATTTCCTACTGAATATTGCTGGGTTTCTCACCTTGCGTGTAGTGGCCCGGATCACCCCTGGATGGTTTACGATAGCGCCCATGCTGCAAGACCTAGACCAACTCGCTGCCCGTATCGGGCAACTGGTGCAACGCACCCGGCACCTGCACTCCGAGCGCGACGCGCTGCGCCTGCGCCTGAACGACGCCGAAGCCGAGCAACGCGCGCTCAAGCAGCGCGCCGCCGAACGCGAGGCTGAAATCGTTGCCCTGCAGGCCAAGCTGCAGGACCACGACGGAGAAGTTTCCTCGATGCTGGCCGAGGCCCAGCGCGCGGAAACCGCCCTACGCGAACAGCTGGCCCGCGAAACGTCCGAGCGCCAGGCGCTCGAAGCGCGCTTCACGGCCCGCGAAGCGGAACTGCAGGGCAACCTGCAAAACCGTGACGCCGAATTGCAGCGCTTGCGCGTCGCGGCCGTGGCCGCGCGCGAGCGTATCGACGCCGTGCTGGCCCGCTTGCCGGGCGCGCCGGCTGGGGAGCAACACTGATGGAACGCGTAGACGTAACCATATTGGGGCGCGACTATTCCCTGGCGTGCTCGTCCGAGGAAAAACCCACGCTGGTCGCGGCGGTTCGCCATGTCGACCAGCTCATGCTGCGCATCCAGGGCACGGGCAAGGTTTCCAGCAACGAACGCATCGCTGTCATGGCCGCGCTGCAGATCGCTGGCGAGCTGCTGGCCATGAAAGCGCCCGACGGTCCGCTGGGCGGTTTGGCGGTCGGCGACTTCAAGCGTAGAATCGAGGACATGAACGCGACGCTGGACGACGCCCTCTCGGGCCAGGAAAAGCTGCTCTGACGTTCTAGTACCGGCACCTGGTGCCGTCTGTTTTTTCAGTTTGTCCCTGCCGTGCTCGTGACCTGGCCATACATTCTCTGAACCTATGTCTTATGGCATATTGGTTGCGGGAGTGCGGAGCAGGTGTGATTGTCTCTCGTAGACGAACCCGAAGCTCCTCGGAACGCGACCACCTTGAACCTCAGGGTTCGAGATGCCGGCCTAGACGGCACAGGCGGGGCATCTATCCCAGCGGGCCTGCCATGAGCGCAGGTCCGCCTCGGGTGCCTCCCATCGTCCTCCCTCCTAGGACCAGTTCATGCTCAAAAACACCGTTACTACGCTGACCAGGCTCAGCGCGGCATGCGCCGCCGTGGCCGCCATTTCCGTGGCGCAGCCCGTCTTCGCTCAAACGCAGGCTCCGGCCGCGTCGCCGGCGCCCGCCGAGGCCGCCGCCAACCGCTCGCCCGAACTGAGCCTGCAAGCCACCGCGTCATCCGAAGTCAAGCAGGACACGGTGCGTATCGCGCTGGCTGCCGAGGTGGAGGGGGCGGACCAGCCGGCTACGGGCAAGAAGCTCAGTGCGCTGCTGGACGACGTGGTCAAGCGGGCGCGCGACACCAAGGGCGTCGAAGTGCGCACGGGTAATTACAACGTCTGGCCCAATACCGGCAGCAAGGGCAAGATCGCCGGCTGGCGCGGGCAGGGCGAAGTAATCCTGGAGTCCAAGGATTTCGAGGCCGCCGCCGCGCTGGCGTCGAAGCTGTCGGACAAGACCGCGATCTCCAGCATCAGTTTCTCGTTGTCGCGCGCTGCGCGCGAGGCCGAGGAGCGCAAGCTGCTCAAGGAAGCGGCGCAAGCCTTCAAGGACCGGGCGCTGGCCGCCGCCAACGCTTTTGGATTTTCGGGCTACCGCCTGAGCAAGCTTGAGCTTGGCGGCTCCGGCGGCCCTGGCCCGATGCCGCGCATGATGGCGATGGCCAAGGACGCCGGGGGCGGCGCCGCCTACAGCGCGGACGTTCCCCTGGAATCCGGTGAAGTGACGGTCAGCGTCGCCGTCAACGGGACGATCGTTTTGCAGTAAGGCTGAACAGGATGGCGCCCAGCGCCACCATCGGCAGGGACAGCCACTGTCCCATGCTCAGTCCGCCCGCGAGCAGGCCCAGGAAGTTGTCCGGCTCGCGGGTGAATTCCACCAGGAAGCGGAACGTTCCGTAGCCGATCAGGAAGACCGCGCTCACCTGTCCCAGGGGCCGCGGCTTGCTGGAAAACCACCACATCAGTGCAAACAGCACGATGCCTTCCAGGCCCAGCTCATAGAGCTGGGACGGATGGCGCGCCAGGCCGTCGCCGCTTTGCGGGAACACCATGGCCCAGGGCACGTCGCTCGGCCGGCCCCAGAGTTCACCGTTGATGAAGTTTCCCAGGCGGCCGAATCCCAGGCCCAGCGGAATCATCGGGGCGATGAAATCGCTGATGGCGAAGAAGGGCAGGCCCTTCTTGCGTGCGAACAGGAACATCACCAGGATCACGCCGATCAGGCCGCCGTGGAAGGACATGCCGCCTTCCCACAGATACAGCACTTCCAGCGGGTGCGACAGGTAGTACGACGGCTTGTAGAACAGCACATATCCCAGCCGGCCGCCCAGCACCACGCCCAGCACGCTGTAGAAGATCACGTCTTCGAGGTCGCGGGTGGTCAGCGTCGTGGTGTGGCCGCTCTGGATGCGGCGCCGGCCCAGCAGGTAGACCAGGGCGAAGCCCACCAGATACATCAGGCCGTACCAGTGGATGGCGACGGGGCCGATCCGCAAGGCAACGGGATCGAATTCGGGATATTGCAGCATGTTCCGCCCGGCAGAATGAAGTTGAATGATAATAACCGGCGAGCCTGCAGCACGGCGTGCCCGCGCGGGTCCGCCCTTATCCGGCTTTGCCGCCGCGCGCCGTGGCGGTCGTCAGGAGACCAGACCATGCCGAACAACGAACGTTCCCGCCATATCACTCATGGCGTCGCGCGGGCGCCCAACCGCGCCATGTATTACGCGCTGGGCTACCAGGAAGCCGACTTCGACAATCCCATGATCGGGGTCGCCAACGGCCATTCCACCATCACGCCGTGCAATAGCGGTCTGCAACGGCTGGCCGACGCCGCCATCGACGCCATCCGTCGGGCGAAGGCGAATCCGCAGGTGTTCGGCACGCCGACCATCTCGGACGGCATGTCCATGGGCACCGAGGGCATGAAGTATTCGCTGGTGTCGCGCGAAGTCATCGCGGACTGTATCGAGACCGCCGCCCAGGGCCAGTGGATGGATGGCGTGGTCGTCATCGGCGGCTGCGACAAGAACATGCCCGGCGGCATGATCGCGCTGGCGCGCATGAACGTGCCCGGCATCTACGTCTATGGCGGCACCATCAAGCCGGGCCGCTACCAGGGCAAGGACCTGACCATCGTTTCCGTGTTCGAGGCCGTGGGCGAGTACACCATGGGCCGCATGGACGAGACCGATTTCAAGCAGATCGAGAAATGCGCCATTCCGGGCTCCGGTTCCTGTGGCGGCATGTACACGGCCAACACCATGAGCTCGGCCTTCGAGGCCATGGGCATGAGTCTGCCTTACTCCAGCACCATGGCCAACGAGGACGAGGAAAAGGTCGTCTCGGCGGCGGAGTCGGCGCGCGTGCTGATGGATGCCGTCAGGCGCGGGCTGCGGCCGCGCGACATCATCACCCGCGAATCCATCGAAAACGCCGTGTCGGTCATCATGGCCACGGGCGGTTCCACCAATGCCGTGCTGCATTTCCTGGCCATTGCCCATGCGGCTGAAGTGCCATGGACTATCGATGACTTCGAGCGCATCCGCCAGCGCGTGCCGGTGCTGTGCGACCTGAAACCTTCCGGACGTTACGTCGCGACGGATCTGCACCGCGCCGGCGGCATTCCGCAGGTCATGAAGCTGTTGTTGAATGCGGGCCTGCTGCATGGCGATTGCATCACCATCACCGGCAAGACCATCGCCGAAACACTGGTGGATGTGCCCGACGCGCCGCGCGCCGACCAGGACGTCATCATGCCGCTGGACCGCGCGCTCTATCCGCAGGGCCACCTCGCCATCCTGAAGGGCAATCTGTCGCCGGAAGGCTGCGTGGCCAAGATCACCGGCCTGAAGAACCCGGTCATCACCGGGCCGGCCCGCGTGTTCGACTCCGAGGACGATGCCATGGAGGCTATCATGGCCCGCAGGATTCAGCATGGCGACGTGGTGGTGATTCGCTATGAAGGCCCCAAGGGCGGCCCGGGGATGCGCGAGATGCTGGCGCCAACGTCGGCGTTGGTCGGGCAGGGGCTGGGCGAGACCGTCGGCCTGATCACCGACGGTCGTTTTTCCGGCGGCACCTGGGGCATGGTGGTCGGGCACGTCGCGCCGGAAGCCTTCGTCGGCGGCCCGATCGCGCTGATCCGCGAGGGCGATTCGGTTACCATCGATGCCCATCAGCTGCTGCTGCAGCTCAATGTCAGCGACGAGGAAATGGCGGCCCGTCGCCAGGCCTGGGTCCCGCCCAAGCCGCGTTATACACGCGGTGTGCTTGCCAAGTTCGGCAAGCTCGCCAGCACCGCGAGCCGTGGGGCAGTAACCGATGCATTTGAAGCGTAGTTTGATGGCCGCCGTGATCGGCGTGCTGGGCGCGGCCGCCGCGGCGCAGGCGCAGACCACCGGATTGGACCTGGCCAAGAGCAAGGCCTGTATGGCTTGCCACCAGGTCGAGGCCAAGCGCGTCGGTCCGCCTTTGAAGAGCGTGGCCGAGCGCTATGCCGGCCAGGGCGATGCCATGGTGGATTATCTGGCTGGCAAGATCCGGGGCGGCGGTCGCGGCGCCTGGGGAGCCGTGCCCATGCCGGCCCAGACGCAGGTCAGCGCCGAAGATGCGCGCCAGCTGGCCGAATGGATCTTGTCGCTGGCGCCCGCCAAGCAGTAGTCTCTATTCATCTATTCGCCCGGTCGTGTGACGGCCGGGCCGGGCGGTCTGCCCGTTTTTCCTATGGAAGGAGCCGTCATGGCAGAACAAGCATCTCCTGGAAAGGAAGTCGCCGTCCTAGGTGGCGGTTGCTTTTGGTGCGTCGAGGCGGTACTGACCGACCTGCGCGGGGTTGTCAGCGTGCTGCCGGGCTATAGCGGCGGCCACGTTGACCAGCCATCCTATGAGCAGGTCTGCCGCAAGGATACCGGCCATATCGAAGTGGCACGCGTCGAATTCGATCCGGCAGTGCTGTCTTATGGCGATCTGCTGCGCGTCTTTTTTGCCACGCATGATCCCACCACGCCGGGTCGTCAGGGCAACGATGTCGGTCCGCAATACGAGTCCGCGATTTTCTGGCAGAACGAAACCCAGCGCGAACAGGCCCAGGCCGTCATCGCCGAGGTCGATGCGCAGAAAATCTATGATGCGCCCATCGTGACCAAGCTGTTGGCGCCGGCGACGTTCTGGCCGGCCGAGGACTACCATCGCAACTATTTTGAGCTGCATCCGGAACAGGGCTATTGCCAGTTCGTCATCGCGCCGAAGGTGGCGAAGTTCCGCAAGCAATTCCAGGATCGCCTGCAGCGCTGAGCCGATGGGCCCGCCGGTTCCGCATCCGGCGAAAAAAAACCTCGCCGCTTGGCGAGGTTTCAAGGCCGGCGCTACCGCCCGAGCGGCGGCGCCGACAGGGGAAGAGCGGGTGCTTATTCCACCGTTTTCAGTACGCCGCGGCGCATCTGGTCCAGTTCGATCGATTCGAACAGGGCCTTGAAGTTGCCTTCGCCGAAGCCGTCGTTGCCCTTGCGCTGGATGATTTCGAAGAAGATCGGGCCGATCTGGTTCTCGGTGAAGATCTGCAGCAGCAGGCCGCCGCCGGGGGCGCCGTCGAGCAGGATGCGGTTCTTCTGCAGGCGTGACACGTCCTCGCCGTGGTTCGGCAGGCGGCGGTCCAGCAGTTCGTAGTAGGTCTCGGGCGTATCCAGGAACACCACGCCGTTCTGGCGCAGCGCTTCGACCGTGCCGTAGATATCGTCGGTCGCCATGGCGATATGCTGGATGCCTTCGCCGCGGTACAGGTCCAGGTACTCCTGGATCTGGCCCTTCTCGTCCGTGCCTTCCTCATTGATCGGAATGCGGATATTGCCGCACGGCGAGGTCATGGCCTTGGACTTCACGCCCGTGACCTTGCCTTCGATGTCGAAATAGCGCACTTCGCGGAAGTTGAACAGGCGCTCGTAGAACTCCGACCATTCGGCCATGCGGCCCTTGTGCACGTTGTGCGTCAGGTGGTCCACCAGCGTCAGGCCCGCGCCGCGGTGGTTCAGGTCGGCCTGGGCGTTTTCTACGTCCAGCGGCACGAAGTCCACGTCATAGATGCTGATGTCGCCGATGCCCCCGTGGCCTTCCTTGCCGGCCCAACGGTCCACCAGGTAGATCAGCGAATCGCCGATGCCCTTGATGGCGGGAATGTTCAGCTCCATCGGGCCGCTGTGCGAGTCGAAGCCCCAGGCGCCCAGTTCCAGTGCGCGCTTGTAGGCCTTGGCGGCGTCCTGGACGCGGAATCCGATGGCACAGATCGACGGACCGTGCAGACGGGCGAAACGTTGCGCGAAAGAATCCGGCTCGGCATTGATCAGGAAGTTGACGCCGCCCTGGCGATACAGCGTCACGTCCTTGTGGCGGTGCTTGGCGATGGCCTTGAAGCCCAGCAGTTCAAACACCTTGCGCAGCGCGGCGGGGTCCGGCGCGGCATATTCAATGAACTCGAACCCGGCGGTGCCCATCGGGTTGTCCCAGGGTTGGAAAGCGCTGCTCATAAGTCTGCTCCCTTGCATCGTTTTGCGGACGACTTGTTCTTCAAGTCTAGGCTGGAGATTGTAGGTAGGAAAGGCAGGCAGACTATTGCAAACATGCTGCGAAAGGCAGTAGTCTCGGCAATTAAATTGCCGTACTTGGAAATTTAAGGGTTGAAAATGTCTGACAATGAACTGGATAGGACAGATATCAGGATTCTTGCCGAGTTGCAGCGCGATGGCAGGCTCAGCAACCAGGAGCTGGCAGACCGCGTTTCCCTGTCGCCCAGCCCGTGCTTGCGCCGGGTTCGGCGCCTGGAGGAGAAGGGGTTCATCAAGAAATACGTCGCGCTGATCGACGCTGGCAAAGTTGGATTGGGCCTGCTGGCCTATGTGAACATCCGGCTCAACAAGTACAGCGGGTCCAGTCACGCACCGATGAGCGACTTTGCCCGCGACGTGCAGCTCTGGCCCGAGGTGGTGGAGTGCTATGCCATGTCGGGGGACATGGACTATCTGCTGCGTATCCAGGTGGCTGACCTGGCGCATTTCTCCCGATTCGCTATGGACACGCTGATGCGGCATCCCGCCGTGGTGGACATGCGTTCCTTCTTCGCGCTACAGCAGATCAAGGAGACAACGGAACTGCGCTTGTAGGTCGGGGAAGAGCCATTGGGGGACGGTTAGCTTCTTCAGGGAATGCGTCCCGAGCCGGTGCGCGCGGCCGGCCGGCTGGGTCAGGAATGCGCTTCCTTCTACATAGAGAGGCGCCATTCACTATCTACCTATATATATAGGTAGGTACAGAGGGGGCTCTGGGCGACCCAGAGTAGGTAGTAGCAGCCTGTGATGCCGTTGGGCAGGGCGTTCGCGACAGATCCGCTGGTCAAATCAGGGATCGTTCCCCATATTTTTCATGTTTCTGCAAAAAAGGTGTCATAGCGGCGACACAGATTCAAATTCCGTGCTATAGTCTCGCTCCTTCGCAGTTCAAGCAGTTTTCTGAACCGCGAAGCCAAGCAGGACGCAACGGGTTGTTGGTTTTTCCAGCGATCTGCCGCAGCGGCAAACGAGGTCCTTCGGGGCGTTGAGCGCCAAGCGGTTATTGCAAGGTTCGGTGCAAATCAGGCAGAAGCCAGTTGCACAGACTGCAATAGTGTGTTATAGTTTTGGGCTTGGCTGGTGATGTTGATTCAGGGTTAACCCGGGTGGGCAGTCTGAACAAGATGGCAAGCCAACCGAGGTGTAGCCAACCTTCGATGCGATGCAAATTGAATCGAAGCTGCGGATAGGAAGTTTGAGCGAAAGCACAGGCGACCAGAAAGCAGGGTTGCAAGATAGGATGCAAATTAGGCAAAAGCCGGTTGCATAATCTGCAAAAGTTGTGTTATAGTTTCGGGCTTGGCGGTTGCCGAAAGGTTAGGGAATACCCTGATGTTTCGATAGCTGCTAAGAGGGAGATCCGAAAGGGTTTTCCGGCGAGACCTGAAGGGGTCGCCGTCAAGTGGGTGAAGCGAAATTAAACGCGACGCTGACTTGACAAGCGATAAAAACTTCTTCATAATCTCGTTTCTCTGCTGCTGAGACAGCAGCGACGCGAAAGCGGGTTGAAAGACCTGATTCTTCGAAAGTCGCTGAAGTTAACGGCAGTTGAGGCGAAGTAGTACAGAATTTGGCAGTACCGCTCTTTAACAATTAAACAACCGATAAGTGTGGGCGCTTGATGCGAGTGCGCAGTGATCGGGCCGGGTTTACCTGGTTTGATCGCAAGCACAAGAAATCAAGTGCTCACTAGAAGTGAAGTGCCTTAGATGTCAAGTCTAAGAACATACCTCACTTCCTTTGAGTAGCGACGTATGACTCGGTTCTTCGGAACTAAGAAATACGAATTTATACAGAGATTAAACTGAAGAGTTTGATCCTGGCTCAGATTGAACGCTAGCGGGATGCTTTACACATGCAAGTCGAACGGCAGCGCGGACTTCGGTCTGGCGGCGAGTGGCGAACGGGTGAGTAATGTATCGGAACGTGCCCAGTAGCGGGGGATAACTACGCGAAAGCGTAGCTAATACCGCATACGCCCTACGGGGGAAAGCAGGGGATCGTAAGACCTTGCACTATTGGAGCGGCCGATATCGGATTAGCTAGTTGGTGAGGTAACGGCTCACCAAGGCGACGATCCGTAGCTGGTTTGAGAGGACGACCAGCCACACTGGGACTGAGACACGGCCCAGACTCCTACGGGAGGCAGCAGTGGGGAATTTTGGACAATGGGGGCAACCCTGATCCAGCCATCCCGCGTGTGCGATGAAGGCCTTCGGGTTGTAAAGCACTTTTGGCAGGAAAGAAACGTCGCGGGCTAATACCCCGTGGAACTGACGGTACCTGCAGAATAAGCACCGGCTAACTACGTGCCAGCAGCCGCGGTAATACGTAGGGTGCAAGCGTTAATCGGAATTACTGGGCGTAAAGCGTGCGCAGGCGGTTCGGAAAGAAAGATGTGAAATCCCAGAGCTTAACTTTGGAACTGCATTTTTAACTACCGAGCTAGAGTGTGTCAGAGGGAGGTGGAATTCCGCGTGTAGCAGTGAAATGCGTAGATATGCGGAGGAACACCGATGGCGAAGGCAGCCTCCTGGGATAACACTGACGCTCATGCACGAAAGCGTGGGGAGCAAACAGGATTAGATACCCTGGTAGTCCACGCCCTAAACGATGTCAACTAGCTGTTGGGGCCTTCGGGCCTTGGTAGCGCAGCTAACGCGTGAAGTTGACCGCCTGGGGAGTACGGTCGCAAGATTAAAACTCAAAGGAATTGACGGGGACCCGCACAAGCGGTGGATGATGTGGATTAATTCGATGCAACGCGAAAAACCTTACCTACCCTTGACATGTCTGGAATCCTGAAGAGATTTAGGAGTGCTCGCAAGAGAACCGGAACACAGGTGCTGCATGGCTGTCGTCAGCTCGTGTCGTGAGATGTTGGGTTAAGTCCCGCAACGAGCGCAACCCTTGTCATTAGTTGCTACGAAAGGGCACTCTAATGAGACTGCCGGTGACAAACCGGAGGAAGGTGGGGATGACGTCAAGTCCTCATGGCCCTTATGGGTAGGGCTTCACACGTCATACAATGGTCGGGACAGAGGGTCGCCAACCCGCGAGGGGGAGCCAATCCCAGAAACCCGATCGTAGTCCGGATCGCAGTCTGCAACTCGACTGCGTGAAGTCGGAATCGCTAGTAATCGCGGATCAGCATGTCGCGGTGAATACGTTCCCGGGTCTTGTACACACCGCCCGTCACACCATGGGAGTGGGTTTTACCAGAAGTAGTTAGCCTAACCGCAAGGGGGGCGATTACCACGGTAGGATTCATGACTGGGGTGAAGTCGTAACAAGGTAGCCGTATCGGAAGGTGCGGCTGGATCACCTCCTTTCAGAGCTTAGTGCTCGTGTTAAGCGTCCACTCTTATCGGTTGTTTGATATAGCTGGGATCGGTTGTGGGCTTGGGTAGAGGGATTCCTCCCTGTGTCCATGACTTCTGACTACTGATCCGAGAAGGTTTTGGGTCTGTAGCTCAGTCGGTTAGAGCACCGTCTTGATAAGGCGGGGGTCGTTGGTTCGAATCCAACCAGACCCACCAGGTATTCGCAGGGCGCGGTAAGCGTCGTGGGATATGGGGGTGTAGCTCAGCTGGGAGAGCGCCTGCTTTGCAAGCAGGATGTCATCGGTTCGATCCCGTTCACCTCCACCACTGATTGACGAAGGTTGATCGCCTGGTGAGAAGTAGAGGCTAACTCATAGCGTCGTGTGCAGATTGCAGACGGTTTTATGAGTTAGGTTTTACCTGACAGCTATATTTGTTCTTTAACAATCTGGAAGAAGCACAACAAAATGTGCTCATCGAGTAGTCAGCTTGGCTGATGAAGATGGGTACGGGTTGTGATTGCATTAATTTTGTTCCAAGTTCTCAAGACTGAAGTGAATAACTTCAGACTGCTTTGAAACTTATGAACGGCACAAACGCTAATACTCAGGTCCTATAGCCTACAGCGTTATAGGATCAAGCGACTAAGTGCATATGGTGGATGCCTTGGCGATCACAGGCGATGAAGGACGTAGTAGCCTGCGAAAAGCTGCGGGGAGCTGGCAAACAAGCTTTGATCCGCAGATATCCGAATGGGGAAACCCACTCCGCAAGGAGTATCCCTGACTGAATACATAGGTCAGTGGAAGCGAACCGGGTGAACTGAAACATCTCAGTAGCTCGAGGAAAAGAAATCAACCGAGATTCCGAAAGTAGTGGCGAGCGAAATCGGAAGAGCCTTTACGTTTTAGCATTCAGGATAATCGAACGGGATGGAAAGCCCGGCCGTAGCAGGTGATAGCCCTGTAGATGAAATCTTGAGTGTGGAACTAAGCGTAAGAAAAGTAGGGCGGGACACGTGAAATCCTGTTTGAAGATGGGGGGACCATCCTCCAAGGCTAAATACTCGTGATCGACCGATAGTGAACCAGTACCGTGAGGGAAAGGCGAAAAGAACCCCGGAAGGGGAGTGAAATAGATCCTGAAACCGTATGCATACAAACAGTAGGAGCCTCGTAAGGGGTGACTGCGTACCTTTTGTATAATGGGTCAGCGACTTACATTCAGTGGCAAGGTTAACCGAATAGGGAAGCCGTAGCGAAAGCGAGTCCGAATAGGGCGATTCAGTCGCTGGGTGTAGACCCGAAACCAGATGATCTATCCATGGCCAGGTTGAAGGCACGGTAACACGTGCTGGAGGACCGAACCCACTAATGTTGAAAAATTAGGGGATGAGCTGTGGATAGGGGTGAAAGGCTAAACAAATCTGGAAATAGCTGGTTCTCTCCGAAAACTATTTAGGTAGTGCCTCAAGTATTACTGCAGGGGGTAGAGCACTGTTATAGCTAGGGGGTCATGGCGACTTACCAAACTATGGCAAACTCCGAATACCTGCAAGTACAGCTTGGGAGACAGAGCACCGGGTGCTAACGTCCGGACTCAAGAGGGAAACAACCCAGACCGCCAGCTAAGGTCCCGAATTATCGCTAAGTGGGAAACGAAGTGGGAAGGCATAGACAGTCAGGAGGTTGGCTTAGAAGCAGCCATCCTTTAAAGAAAGCGTAATAGCTCACTGATCGAGTCGTCCTGCGCGGAAGATGTAACGGGGCTAAGCGATAAACCGAAGCTGCGGGTGTGCACTTTGTGCACGCGGTAGGAGAGCGTTCTGTAAGCCTGCGAAGGTGGCTTGTAAAGGCTGCTGGAGGTATCAGAAGTGCGAATGCTGACATGAGTAGCGATAAAGGGGGTGAAAAGCCCCCTCGCCGTAAGTCCAAGGTTTCCTGCGCAACGTTCATCGGCGCAGGGTGAGTCGGCCCCTAAGGCGAGGCAGAGATGCGTAGCTGATGGGAAGCTGGTTAATATTCCAGCACCGTCGTACAGTGCGATGGGGGGACGGATCGCGGAAGATCATCAGGGTGTTGGATGTCCCTGTTGCTGTATCGAAGATGGCGCTTAGGCAAATCCGGGCGCGTAAATCAAGGGTATGGCACGAGCGAGCATAGCTTGCGAAGTGATTGGAAGTGGTTCCAAGAAAAGCCTCTAAGCTTCAGCTGTACGAGACCGTACCGCAAACCGACACAGGTGGACGGGATGAATATTCCAAGGCGCTTGAGAGAACTCAGGAGAAGGAACTCGGCAAATTGATACCGTAACTTCGGGAGAAGGTATACCCCGGTAGTGTGAAGCGCCTGCGCGCTTAGCATGATGGGGTCGCAGAGAATCGGTGGCTGCGACTGTTTATTAAAAACACAGCACTCTGCAAAGACGAAAGTCGACGTATAGGGTGTGACGCCTGCCCGGTGCCGGAAGGTTAAGTGATGGGGTGCAAGCTCTTGATCGAAGCCCCGGTAAACGGCGGCCGTAACTATAACGGTCCTAAGGTAGCGAAATTCCTTGTCGGGTAAGTTCCGACCTGCACGAATGGCGTAACGATGGCCACACTGTCTCCTCCTGAGACTCAGCGAAGTTGAAGTGTTTGTGATGATGCAATCTACCCGCGGCTAGACGGAAAGACCCCATGAACCTTTACTGTAGCTTTGCATTGGACTGTGAACCGGCCTGTGTAGGATAGGTGGGAGGCTTTGAAGCGTGGTCGCTAGATCACGTGGAGCCATCCTTGAAATACCACCCTGGTTTGTTTGCGGTTCTAACCTTGGTCCGTTATCCGGATCGGGGACAGTGCATGGTGGGCAGTTTGACTGGGGCGGTCTCCTCCCAAAGTGTAACGGAGGAGTTCGAAGGTACGCTAGGTACGGTCGGAAATCGTGCTGATAGTGCAATGGCATAAGCGTGCTTGACTGTGAGACTGACAAGTCGAACAGGTGCGAAAGCAGGACATAGTGATCCGGTGGTTCTGAATGGAAGGGCCATCGCTCAACGGATAAAAGGTACTCTGGGGATAACAGGCTGATACCGCCCAAGAGTTCATATCGACGGCGGTGTTTGGCACCTCGATGTCGGCTCATCTCATCCTGGGGCTGTAGCCGGTCCCAAGGGTATGGCTGTTCGCCATTTAAAGAGGTACGTGAGCTGGGTTTAAAACGTCGTGAGACAGTTTGGTCCCTATCTGCCGTGGGCGTTGGATACTTGACGGAGCCTGCTCCTAGTACGAGAGGACCGGAGTGGACGTACCTCTGGTGTACCGGTTGTCATGCCAATGGCATTGCCGGGTAGCTAAGTACGGAAGAGATAACCGCTGAAGGCATCTAAGCGGGAAACTCGTCTGAAGATTAGGTATCCCGGGGACTTGATCCCCCTAAAGAGTCGTTCGAGACCAGGACGTTGATAGGTCGGGTGTGGAAGCGCAGTAATGCGTTAAGCTAACCGATACTAATTGCTCGTGAGGCTTGATCCTATAACACTGATGGTTATGACCTGGTGTATAGCGTATACAAGTGTCGTTCAATACAAAATCTGGCTGCCCCGTCAGCAGCCAGCCAACATCGATTACAACCCGAGTGCGCGATCATCGAGAGAACTCTCTGATGCGCCTGTTGTGTTTCTTCCAAGATTGGAGCGCATGCCCTAGGCGCGCGCTCAACCGGTTACGCCTGACGACCATAGCGAGTTGGTCCCACTCCTTCCCATCCCGAACAGGACAGTGAAACGACTTTGCGCCGATGATAGTGGACGGACGTCTGTGAAAGTAGGTCATCGTCAGGCTTTTATTGCTCAGAACCCCGCAGCTCACCGCTGCGGGGTTTTGTTTTTGTGCGCACGCAAATGCTGTGGCGCCTCGAGGGCGGACAGACCAGCGCCAGGCACAGGCCCGCTACAGCCATGGCTCGCGCAAGACATGAACACAAGAAAGGCCCCGCGGCTCGCGCCGCGGGGCCTTTTACGTTGCATCGCTGTGCGCGCGAACCGGGCGCCTGCCATCGCGGCCGCATGCGGGTCGCCTGCTGGTGACCACACGCCCCGTCCGCGAGGCTCTGGCGGGAATGCGGGCCGCACCGGTCTATCCGGGATGCGGACGCTACAAGCGCCTCGGATTTGCAGAGAGGCTTTAACGCCAGCTACTTCCTCAGGATTGCTGCCCTTGAGCGGGGCAAGGTCTGCTTCTGACTACGGCACGGCATGCCCGGGCTGGCAGCCAGAAACGCGCTGATCCGTTCCACGGCCTGCCGCAAGATGGCAGGAAGTCCTCGCTCAGCCGACGCATCGGCACGCGATCGGCCGCATGCTGCCGTGCATCGTGCCGCTACTCTTCATGCCAATGCCAGCCAAAATGAGCCAGGAGTACGTAGAGACCGATGCGCTTCTAGCTCTGCGGCCGTCACAGCAGCTCGAAAAGCCGCTTCGACCACACTCTCGAATAGTCGCTTTTGCCCGCAAGCGGTCGCCCCGCCGATTGCGCGAGCTCTCGCGCCAGCATGTACGCTCTTGAGGGGGGCAGCTCGGAAACGCGCAAAGAATCGCGTTCCAGGTTCAGAGGCGCCGCTACTTGTGCTCGTCAAGCTGGTTGTCATCGTGACACGACATGCAGCAGTCATGCTTTCAGGGACAACAACAGGCAGGCCAACTCGATTCCCGGTGCCGAGCTTGCATGGCAAGGTACGTTGGCCAGAAGTGCCGAGTGCCTAGTGCAAACGCCTGAGATCGATACGCAATGGCCCGGAAACCCGCGCCAATCCTCATTGTGCATAAATAACAACGCCCGTGGATGGGGGGTGTTTGTGCGGTAAGATTGATCGGAATCTATTCGTTGGAGCGTTATCGTGAGTGATACCCAGACCCCCGTGCCCGGTACGAAACTGGACCTGCGCACGCTGACCTACGTGGCCTATGGCCTGTATGCGCTCGGCTTTCTCAGCAGCGGTTTTCTGGGCATTGCCACGCTGGCGTCCGTCGTGCTGATGTATCTGAAACGCGCCGACGTGGCTGGCACGTTCTACGCCGCACACTTCGACTGGTTGCTGCGCACGTTCTGGTGGGCGCTGCTGTGGATGGCGATCAGTGCGCTGGCCGTGTATATCTTCATCGGCTGGATCGGCCTGGCCGCGACGGTGGTCTGGGTCTTGTACCGCCTGATCAAGGGCCTGCTGGCGCTGCTGGAGGGCAACGCGCCGACGCATTACGCCTGATGCGGATTTGAGTCCATCAAATCAAGGCCGGCTATTGCCGGCCTTGTCATTGGCGCCGCACCTGTGGAGCGCTGTGGGGCAGCACGAGCGCTGCGTCGCCTGTCACGGCGTTCCATCACATGGCGAGGCCTGGCACCTACGGCGCTGTGCGGGCAGCATGTCCGCACATGAAAGTCTGCATCCATCAGGAGCTCAGCATCGCGGATGCTGGCATCACGCGACCGTCGTAGTATCGCTGATTCAAGCACGGCGCCGCCTGCTCGGCATCGACATCGCAAATCTTGAGAGCCACGCGGAGAGTCAATATCGACGCGGGTTTCGAGCTAGTGGGGGGTTATCACGCGATCGGCAATGCCACGGATTTCATCCGTGTTAAACGCGAAAGGTGCTGGCTTGCTTGATTGCCCGTAGGGCTGGGATGCTGCCTGGCGATGAACCGCCGGCGCTGTGTGAGCGATGCGCCCGGACCAAAGCCTGGGCGTCGCAATGGCAAGAGGCAGGGACGTACGCCGTACGCCCTTAGCCTGCTTACTTCAGATGTGCGTTGACCAGCTTGGTCAGTTCGAACATCGTGACCTGATCCTTGCCGAAGATCGGGCGCAGCTTGGCATCGGCGTTGATGTTGCGCTTGTTGCTGGCATCTTGCAGGTTGTGCTTCTTGATGTATTCCCAGATCTTCTTGGTGACCTCGGTACGCGGCACGGCTTCCGAACCGATGACAGCAGCCAGTTCGGCGCTCGGGGTCAGGGGCTTCATGAATGCAGCGTTCGGCTTGCGCGCGGTCGCGGGTTTGGAGGTTGTGGCCATAATGCGGCGCTCCTTCTCTGGCTGTTGGAAAAATTGTCCTGCGGCCGGAGCATAACGTGTCTCTCCCGTAAAGACAAAGGCATTTATCCTCTGTAGCAACTAAAATATACAGACTGGTCCCACCTACCACATCATTGTGTAACCTCCTATGTACGCAAGGTCTCCCCTGGAATCAATTCGGCTTTTTCATGACGAATTGACAGCGCTGCGGCGCGATTTGCACGCCCATCCCGAGCTGGGATTCGAGGAGGTGCGCACCTCGGGCATCGTGGCTGGCGCGCTGGAAGCGTTGGGCATCGAAGTGCATCGTGGCATCGGCAAGACCGGCGTGGTCGGCGTGATTCGCGGCAAGCGCTGCGACAGTGGACGCATGATCGGCTTGCGCGCCGACATGGATGCCTTGCCAATGACTGAAGACAACGAGTTCGGGCACAAGTCCACCAAGCCTGGCCTGATGCACGGTTGCGGCCATGACGGACACACGGCGATCCTGATCGGCGCGGCAAAGTACCTGGCGCAGACGCGCAACTTCGATGGCACCGCCGTGCTGATCTTCCAGCCCGCGGAGGAAGGCCGCGGCGGCGCGCGCGCCATGCTGGAAGACGGCTTGTTCGACACCTTTCCGTGCGATGCGATCTATGCCCTGCACAACTGGCCTGGCCTGAAACCTGGCACGGTGGGTATCAATCCAGGCCCGATGATGGCGGCCGCAGATCGCTTCGAGATCCAGATCACGGGTCGTGGCGGACACGGCGCCCATCCCTATCAGACCATCGATCCCGTCACCATCGCCGGGCAGATCATCACCGCCTTGCAGACGATCGTGTCGCGCAATGTGAATCCGTTGGATTCGGCCGTCGTTTCCATCGGTTCCATGCAGGCCGGCCATCCCGGCGCCATGAGCGTGATTCCGCGCGAGGCGAAGCTGGTTGGCACGGTCCGCACCTTCCGCAAATCAGTGCAGGAAATGGTCGAGACGCGCATGCGCGAATTGGTGACGGCGATCGCGGGCGCCTTCGGCGGCAGCGCCGAGCTCATCTACGAACGTATCTATCCGGCGACCCTGAACACCCCGCAGCACGCCAACCTCGTCGCCGACATCGCGACCGAGATGATCGGCAAGGAAAACGTGGTTCGAGACCTGACGCCTTCCATGGGCTCGGAAGACTTCTCCTTCATGCTGCAGACCAAGCCCGGCGCGTATTTCCGGCTGGGGCAGGGCGGAGCGGATTCCGGCTGCGTGCTGCACAATTCCCATTTTGATTTCAACGATGCCGTCATTCCCTTGGGCAGTGCGATGTTCTGCGCGCTGGCCGAGCGGGGGATGCCCCTGGCGGATTAAGCAAGAAGCGACCCATGTCTACTGCGCAAATCAAGCAACTCACCATCACCCGCCCCGACGACTGGCATCTGCACTTGCGCGACGGCGCGGCACTGGAAGCCGTGGTCGCCGATACGGCGCGACAGTTCGCGCGCGCCATCATCATGCCGAACCTCAAGCCGCCCGTGACCACGACCGAGCAGGCGATCGCCTATCACGGCCGTATCCTGCAGGCCCTGGCCAAGGCGGGCGGCAACGCCGACGCCTTCACGCCGCTGATGACGCTGTATCTGACCGACAACACGTCGGGTGAGGAGATTTTCCGCGCGCATGAATCCGGCCAGGTCTATGCGGTGAAGCTGTATCCCGCCGGTGCGACCACCAACTCCGACGCGGGCGTCACCGATCTGCTGGGTAAATGCGCGAAGGCGCTGGAAGCGCTGGAAAAATGCGGCATGCCCTTGCTGGTGCATGGCGAAGTCACGGACCCGGCCATCGATGTGTTCGATCGCGAGGCGGTGTTCGTCGAGTGCGTGATGAAGCCGTTGCGCCGCGCCTTCCCCGCCTTGAAGGTCGTGTTCGAACACATCACGACCAAGGAAGGCGCCGAGTACGTGCGCGACGCCGAAGGGCCGATCGCCGCCACCATCACGCCGCAGCATCTGCTGTACAACCGCAACGCGATCTTCCAGGGTGGCGTGCGGCCGCATTGGTACTGTCTGCCCATCCTCAAGCGCGAGACGCATCGCCAGGCCCTGGTCGCGGCCGCCACCAGCGGCAGTCCGCGCTTCTTCCTGGGCACGGACAGCGCGCCGCATGCGCGCGGCCTGAAGGAGCATGCCTGCGGTTGCGCTGGGTGCTACACCGCCCTGCATGCGATGGAACTCTACGCGACTGCCTTCGACGCGGCGGGCGCGCTGGACAAGTTGGAAGGCTTCGCCAGCTTCCATGGCCCGGATTTCTACGGGCTGCCGCGCAATACCGGCAAGCTGACGCTGGTCCGCGAAACCTATCAGGTGCCGGACGAAGTGCCTTTCGGCAATACTTCCCTGGTGCCGCTGGCCGCCGGCGAGGCATTGGCCTGGCGCGCTCAGGTCTGAGTGTCGGGCAGGGATGGCCGGCCGAAATGATCCGCGTAGAAAAAAGCCCTGCTTATATATATAAGCAGGGCTTTTTCATGCACCGCGCGGTGGTCAGAGCGCGCTTTCTCGCCGCGCTTCCAGCAGCTCCCAGCGGGCGAATTTCTCTTCCAGTTCGCTCTCCAGTTTGGCCAGTTCGCCGTTGATCCGCTCCACCTCCGCCGGCGCGTCCCGGTAGAGGCTGCCGTCGGCCAGCTTGCCGGCCAGCTCGGCCTGCTGCGCCTCGAGCGCGGCGATGGCGTCGGGCAGGCCTTCCAGTTCGCGCAGTTCCCAGGAGTTCATCTTCGCGGCGCGCGCCGGCTTCGGTTTGGCGGCCTTGGCGCGCGCGGCGGCTTCGTCGAGCGCCGGCTTGGAAGCCTTGTCCGTGTCGGCGGCCGGCGCGGCGGGCGCAGGGCGTTGGACCAGCCATTCATCGTAGCCGCCCACATAGTCACGCCAGCGGCCGTCGCCTTCCGAAGCAATGGTCTGCGTGACGACGTTGTTCAGGAAGGCGCGGTCGTGGCTGACCAGCAGCACGGTGCCCGAGTATTCCTGCAACAGCTCTTCCAATAGTTCCAGCGTTTCGATATCCAGGTCGTTGGTGGGCTCGTCCAGCACCAGCACGTTGGCCGGGCGTGCGAACAGCCGCGCCAGCAGCAGGCGCGCGCGTTCGCCGCCCGACAGGCTGCGCACCGGCGACCCGGCGCGCGCCGGCGAGAACAGGAAGTCGCCCAGATAGCTCATGACGTGCTTGCGCGTGCCGCCGATCTCCACCCACTCGCTGCCCGGGCTGATGATGTCCACCAGCGTCGCGTTCTCGTCGAGCTGGGCGCGCATCTGGTCGAAATAGGCGACCTCGACGTTGGTGCCCATGCGCGTGTTGCCGCTGTCTGGCGTCATCTCGCCCAGGATCAGCTTCAGCAGCGTGGTCTTGCCGGCGCCGTTGGGGCCGATGATGCCGATGCGGTCGCCACGCAGGATGGTGGTCGAGTAGTCGTCCACCACGGTCTTGTCGCCGAAGCGCTTGCCGACGTGTTCGAGTTCGGCGACGAGCTTGCCGGAGCGCTGGCCTTCGGCCAGCGCGAGCGAGACGTTGCCCACGCGCTCGCGGCGCTCGGCGCGTTCGACTCGCAGGCGCTCGAGCCGACGCACGCGGCCTTCGTTGCGGGTGCGGCGGGCCTCCACGCCCTTGCGGATCCACACTTCCTCCTGGGCCAGCAGCTTGTCGAAGCGCGCCTGTTCGAGGCGCTCGGATTCCAGCCATTGGGCCTTGCGCTCCTGCCATTGCGAGAAATTGCCGGGAAAGCTGAGCAGGCGCCCGCGGTCCAGTTCGACGATGCGGGTCGCCACGGCGTCGAGGAAGCGTCGGTCGTGGGTAATGATGACGGCGGCGCCTTTCCAGTTGCGCAGCATGTCTTCCAGCCAGGCGATGCCGTCAAAGTCCAGATGGTTGGTGGGTTCGTCCAGTAGCAGCAGATCTGGTTCGTCGACCAGCGCGCGGGCCAGGGCCACGCGCTTGCGCGTGCCGCCCGACAGGCCGGCGATCTGCGCGTCCGCGGGCAGGCCGAGTTTTTCCAGTACGGCGCGCACGCGCGAAGGGCGCTGCCAGTCTTCATGTTCGCCTTCCGTGTTGCAGACCACGTCGAACACGGTGGCGTTCTCATCCAACTCGGGTTCCTGCTCGACGGTGGTCACGCGCAGGCCCGAGCTGCGAGCGATGTCGCCATCGTCGGGCAGGGTCCGACCATCGAGCAGCCTGAGCAGCGAGGACTTGCCGGCGCCGTTGCGGCCGATCAGGCCGATGCGTTCGCCGGCCTGGATGGAGAAGTCGGCATGGTCCAGCAGCGGGTGATGGCCGTAGGCCAGCTGGATGTCTGTCAGGGTAATGAGGGTTGCGAGGGCCATGTAGGAATCGTGTCTGCGGCGTCGATGCGGGAATCAGCGCGTATTGTCGCAGGAAGCCTCGGCCCTTGCCTCACGGGGACGGAGTCGCGGGGTGTACTAGAATACGCAGCGCAAGGCGGGCTGGACGATCGCGGTGGATGCGAATCCATCGAGGAAGGTCCGGACTCCACAGGGCAGGGTAGCGGCTAACGGCCGTCCGGCGTCGTCTTAGGGCGATGTCGAGGAATAGGGCCACAGAGACGAGTCTGCGGGGCGGGCGCGGCGACGCGCACAGGTACGGCCATCTCCGTATCGCGCCGTCCGGTAACGGGCGGCGGCATCGCAGGGTGAAACGCGGCAACCTCTACCCGGAGCAACATCAAATAGGCATGCGTGCGGTCTTCGGGCCGCGAAGGGCGGCTCCGTCCAAGCATGCGGGTAGATGGCTACAGCGGCTCAGCAATGATCCGCGCAGAGGAATGATCGTCCGCCGGGGCAACCCGGTGTACAGAATCCGGCCTACAGGCCCGTCTTGCATTGATATCTTCGCGGCGCGGCCTCGCGGGCATGGGCGCCGATTGCGGGTCTGGGCGCCGTGCAGTGCCGCGGGACCTTGGGGTGGGCTGCCGATGCTGTTGGTGGGTAACGGCGTCGGCGAACCTGGCGCGGCAAATTTTTGAAGGCCGCAAGCCCTGCGCGGCGTTCGAAGCCCGCGCCGCCGGGGGCGGGAGCGCTCTGCAAAACAATGCAAAGCCATTGTTAGCCGCCACTTTTCAAGAAGGACTTTTAGATAGTGACGCAACCTCCTGATTTATTGGGAGGTTTTCTTTTTTTATGTTTTACAAGTTGCTCTAAGTCCTTGTTGTGATTGAAAAAATTGCAACCGTGCGCTTGACCCGCTTTGCCCCATACCGTAGAGTGGGAAATAGTAGGAAATTGTGCAATTAAGTGGGGTAAAAGTGGTGTTTCAGGGAAGCAGCGCGCTCACGCTGGATGCCAAGGGGCGGATCTCGATTCCGACCCGGCACCGTGACGCGCTCATGTCGCAGGCCGATGGCCGGCTGACCCTGACTCGCCATCCCGACGGCTGCCTGCTGGTGTATCCGCGTCCCGAGTGGGAAAAGAAGCGCGAGCAGATTGCCGCCTTTCCCATGTCGGCCCGCGCGCTGCAGCGGCTGTTGCTGGGCAACGCACAGGATGTGGAATTGGACGGCTCCGGCCGGGTCCTGATCGCTCCTGAACTGCGCAACGCTTCCGGTATGACGCGCGATGTGATGCTGCTCGGTCTGGGCGCGCACTTCGAGCTGTGGGACGCCGCTACCCTGGCCAGCCGCGAGGCCGAGGACCTGGCCAAGGGTATGCCGGATGTGTTGAACCAGTTTTCGTTCTGAAACAGCTATGGAATTCGAACATCGGCCCGTCCTGCTGGAGCCGACGGTGGACGCGCTTTTGCTGGCCGATTTCGGCGGCAAGGGCGCGTCTCGGTCGCATCCGCAGTCCGGGCCGGATGCCGCCTTGCGGGCGGAGCGCGGCGTCTTCGTGGACGGCACGTTCGGCCGCGGCGGTCACAGCCGCGAACTGCTGAGCCGCCTGGGCCCGCAGGCGCGGCTGGTGGTGTTCGACAAGGATCCCCAGGCGATCGCCGTGGCCACCGCGCTGGCCGCGGAGGATTCCAGGGTGGAAGTGGTGCATGGCGGCTTTGCCACCATGGCCGAAGAATTGCGGCAACGCGGCATCGACAAGGTCGATGGCGTGATGTTGGATCTGGGCGTTTCCTCGCCTCAGATCGACGATGCCGAGCGTGGTTTCTCTTTCATGAGGGACGGCCCGCTCGACATGCGGATGGACACCACCCGTGGTCCCACGGTGGCGGATTGGCTGGCGCAAGCCAGTGTGGATGAGATGCGGGAGGTCATAGCGGATTATGGCGAAGAACGGTTTGCTTTTCAGGTTGCAAAGGCGATTGCTGCTCGCCGCGCAACAAGGCCGCTGCGCACCACGCTCGAACTTGCCGAGTGCGTCGCCAGCGCCGTCCGCACGCGCGAAAAGGGGCAGCATCCGGCCACACGCACCTTTCAGGCTCTACGGATTTACATCAATCGGGAACTCGAAGAGCTCGCTCGCACCCTCGCGTCAGCTCTAGATCTGCTCGCCCCGGGGGGGAGGTTGGCGGTGATCAGCTTTCATTCGCTCGAAGACCGCATGGTCAAGCAATGCATCGCGGCGGCGGCCAGGCCGGCCGCCGCGTATGCACGCCTGCCCCTGCGCGAAAGCGAAATGCCCCAGCCCGTGCTGTATTCCCTTGGCCGCGTCCAGGCCGAGGACGATGAAGTGGCGGTCAATGCCCGCGCCCGTTCCGCCGTGCTGCGCGCGGCCGAACGCAGCGCCACGCCGCTGCCGGCCGAAGGCGGAGCCGCCTTCGTGCATACGGGTTCTTTGCCCGGCAGCGACCTTGCCGTTCCGCGCAAGGGCGGAAAGGGAGGGCGCCGCTGATGGGCCGCGTCAACCTGATCATTGCCGCGTTGCTGATGCTGTCGGCCATTTCACTGGTCACCAGTCGGTATCAGTCGCGCCAGCTCTTCGTCGAGCTGGGCAGGGATCAGGCGCAGGAGCGCGACCTGGAGGTCGGCTGGCGGCGGCTGCAGCTGGAGCGCGCCGAGCTGGCGCGCAACGCGCGCGTGGATGCCATTGCGCGCGATAGCCTCAAGATGATTTCCATCGTGCCGGACCGCACGCTGTACCTGAATCAGGCGCCGGCCACTGGAGGCGCCCAATGAAGCGCGTCCCATTCTTCGACAATCCCGTGCTGCGCGGCCAGTTGCCGACTTGGCGCGCCCGGCTGGTGCTGATCCTGCTGTTCGGCGGTTTCACCGTGCTGGCCGGCCGCGCGCTGTTCCTGCAGGGGCTGTCGACCGAATTCCTGCAGCAGCAGGGCGAGCGCCGCTATGAGCGCACTCTGACGCTGTCCGCAACGCGCGGCAAGATCATGGACCGCAATGGCGCGGTGCTGGCTTCGAGCGTGCCGGCGCGCGCCATCTGGGCCATTCCGGAAGACGTGAAGCAGTCCACGCCGGCGCAGCTCGACGCGCTGGCCAAGCTGCTCGAAATGCCCGCGGCCGATCTGCGGCACCGGGTCGACGAGGATAAGAACTTCGTCTATCTCAAGCGCCAGGTCTCGATGGAGGCGGCCGACAAGATCAAGCAACTCGGCTTGCCTGGCGTGCATCAACAGCCGGAAACCCGCCGCTATTATCCGGACGGCGACGTGATGGCGCACGTGGTCGGGTTCAACAGCGTCGAGGACCAGGGCCAGGAAGGCGTCGAGCTGACATTCAACCAGCAGCTGTCGGGTCGGCCCGGCAGCCGCCGCGTCATCAAGGACCGCCTGGGTCGCGTCATCGAAGACGTGCAGGCCGTCACCTTGCCGGTGGATGGCCGCGACCTGCGCCTGTCCATCGACACCCGTCTGCAATACCTGGTGTTCAAGGAACTGAAGGACGCCATGGACAAGCACCAGGCCAAGGGCGCGACCGCCGTGGTCCTGGACGTGCATACCGGGGAAATCCTGGCGCTGGCCAATGTGCCGACCTTCGATCCGAACAAGCGCGAGACCTTCCAGGGCGCAAAGCTGCGCAACCAGGCGATTACCGACACGTTCGAGCCCGGCTCCATCATGAAGCCGTTCACCGCTGCGCTGGCGTTGGACCTGGGCCGGATCACGCCCAATACGCTGTTCGAGACCGGCAACGGCCGTTTCGTCTATCAGGGCAGCACCATCAGCGACGTCAGCCGCAACGGCACGCTGGACGTGGCCGGCGTGTTGCGCAAGTCCAGCAACATCGGCATGACCCTGATCTCCGAGAAGTTGGAATCCCGCGAGATGTGGAACCGCTTCACGGAACTGGGCCTGGGGCAGGCCCCGCAGGTCGGCTTTCCCGGCGCGGCGCCCGGACGCCTGCGTCCCTGGGAGCGCTGGCGCCTGATCGAGAAGGCCACCATGGCCTATGGTTACGGCCTGTCCGTGTCGCTGCTGCAGGTGGCGCGCGCCTATACGGTGTTCGCCCGCAACGGTGACATGGTGTCGATGACGCTGGTCAAGCGCGACAGCGATCCCACCAGCGTGCGCATCTACACGCCCAAGACCACCGCGCTGGTGCGCGGCATGCTGGAAGCCGCCGCCGGCCCCGAGGGCACCAAGGCCGCGCAAGTGCGCGGCTACCGCGTGGCGGGCAAGAGCGGCACGGCGCGCAAGATCGTCGACGGCAAGTACAGCATGCAGCGCTACCGCAGTTCCTATGTCGGTTTCGCGCCGGTGTCCGATCCCAAGATCGTCGTGGCCGTGTCCATCGATGAGCCGACGGTCGGCGGCTATTACGGCGGCGCTATCGCCGCGCCTGTGTTCTCCCGCATTGTCGGCGGGAGTCTGCAACTTATGGGGGTGCGTCCCGACGCGCCCTTCGAATCCACGATTGTTGCTGGTTTGAAGGAGCCAGGCAGATGAACGCCAAAGGCTTCCAGTCAAATTCCCAAGCCGCCACGGTTGAACAGACCGTGGCGTGGTTGCATGAGCGCGTGTCGCTGACCGCGCATCTCAAGCTGGACTCGCGCGAGATCGAGCCGGGCGATGTGTTCGTCGCCTGCGCCGGCCTGTCCAGCGACGGACGTCTCTATATAGAAAGGGCCGTGGCGCAGGGCGCCCGCGCGGTGCTGTGCGAAGCGCCCGTGGACGACGCCATGCTGGCGCAGGCCGGCCAGGTCCCGTTGCTGCAGGTCACTGGCTTGCGCGGCCTGTTGGGCGGGCTGGGCGATACCTGGTACGACCGTCCGTCGGCCGAGCTTGCCGTGGTCGCCGTCACCGGCACCAACGGCAAGACCTCTTCGGTCCAATGGATCGCGCACGCGCTGAGTCGCAATGACAAGGCCTGCGGCACCATCGGCACGCTGGGGGCGGTGTTGCCCGACGGTCAGACACTGGGTGGCAGCCTGACCACGCCCGACGTGCTGACGGTGCATCGCCTGCTGGCCGCCATGCGCGACGCCGGCGCCAAGGCAGTGGCCATGGAGGCCTCCTCCATCGGCATCGAGCAAGGCCGCATGGACGGCGTGCGCGTTGCATTGGCCGCGTTCACCAATCTGACCCGCGATCACCTCGACTACCACGGCACCATGGAGCGCTACGAGGCCGCCAAGGCCCGCCTGTTCCATTGGCCTGAACTGGGCGGCGCCGTGATCAACGCCGATGACGAGGCCGGCCGACGCCTGTTGGCCGCCTTGCCGCAGGCCCTGGCCGCCACCGGCTACAGCCTGAGCGATGACGCCACCGTGCCCGCGACGATGCGCGCGCGCGACCTGCAGGCGACGGCGCAGGGGCAGATCTTCACGCTGGTCTCGCCGCACGGCGAGGCGCAGATCGTCACGCGCCTGCTGGGCGCGCACAACGTTTCCAACCTTCTGCTGGTTGCCGGCGTGCTCTATCGCCTGGGCCTGCCGTTCGCGCAGATCGCGCGCGAACTGGCCGCCACCGATCCGGTCGATGGCCGGCTGCAGACCGTGGAACCCCTTGCCGTGCAGGCCGCGGGCGCTCGCGGCCCGCTGGTGGTGGTGGACTATGCCCACACGCCTGACGCGCTGGCGCGCGCGCTCGCCGCGCTGCGGCCGGTGGCGAACGCCCGCTCGGGCCGGCTGGTCTGCCTGTTCGGCTGCGGCGGCGATCGCGATCCGGGCAAGCGTCCCGTCATGGGCGGCATCGCGGCGGAACTGGCCGACAGCGTGGTGGTGTCCAGCGACAATCCGCGCCACGAAGTGCCCGAGGATATCGTCCGGCAGATCATGGCCGGCGTGCCCGCTTCGGCGGATGCCGTGGAGCAGGTCGACCGCGCCCGCGCCATCATGCAGACCGTCTGGGCCTGCGCGCCGGAAGACGTGCTGCTGCTGGCTGGTAAGGGTCATGAAACCTATCAGGACAGTGGCGGGGAGAAACTGCCGTTCGACGACCGCGAGTGGGCGCGCCTGGCGCTGCTGCTGCCGCAGGTCGCTACGGTCTCCACCGATACCCGCCGCATCGGCGCCGGCGAACTCTTCGTGGCCCTGGCCGGCGAGAGGTTCGACGCCCACGATTATCTGGACCAGGCCGAGGCGCGCGGCGCCTGCGCCGCGGTGGTGGCGCATCCGGTCGCGGGCGTGAAGCTGCCGCAGCTGGTGCTGGGCGACACGCGCGTGGCCCTGATGCGCATCGGCGCCGCCTGGCGCGCCCGCTACTCGCTGCCGGTGGTGGCGGTGACGGGTAGCAATGGCAAGACCACGACCAAGGAAATGATCTCGTCCGTGCTGGCCGCATGGAAGGGCGAGGCCAACCGGCTGGCGACCGCCGGCAACCTGAACAACGACATCGGCGTTCCGCTGACGCTGCTGCGCCTGCGCGCCACGCATCGCGCCGCGGTGTTCGAGCTGGGCATGAATCATCCGGGCGAGATCGCCCAGCTGGCCGCCATTGCCGCGCCTTCGGTCGCTCTGGTGACCAATGCGCAGCGCGAGCACCAGGAATTCATGCACACCGTCGAGGCGGTGGCCCATGAGAACGGCGCGGCGATCGCCGCCTTGCCGGACAACGGCGTGGCCGTCTATCCGGGCGACGAGCCCTATTCCCCCATCTGGGATGCGCTGGCGGGCTCGCGCCGCACGCTGCGCTTCGGCCTGCAGCCGGGCCTGGACGTCTACGCAGAGCAGATTCTGGCGGAAGTGTCCTCCACCCGCTGCAAGGTAGTGACGCCGGTGGGCACGGCCGACCTGGTGTTGCCAGTGGCCGGCCTGCATAACCTGCGCAACGCGCTGGCGGCGATCGCCGCTTCCGTCGCCGCGGGCGCGCCGCTGGAAGCGGCGATCCGCGCGCTGGCCGGCTTCAGCCCCGTGGCGGGCCGCATGCAGCACAAGGTCATGAGCGACGGAACGCTGCTCATCGACGATTCCTACAACGCTAATCCGGACTCGGTGCGTGTGGCCATCGACGTGTTGGCGCGCATCGCGGGCGCTCGTGTGCTGGTGCTGGGCGACATGGGCGAAGTCGGAGACAACGGTCCCGCCATGCATGTCGAGGTGGGCAATTACGCGCGCGAGCAGGGGCTCGACGCGCTCATTACGCTGGGCGAAGCCAGCCGTGCGGCAGCCGCCGCTTTCGGCGAAGGCGCGCGCGCCTGCGCATCGGTAGACGAAGTGGTTGCCGCCTTGCGCGGTTTGCGGCCGTCCTGCGTATTGATCAAAGGTTCGCGCTTTATGCGCATGGAGCGGGTAGTGACGGCTTTTTCCACCAACGACGGACAGACGGCCCAGGCGCCGGGAGACAACCATGCTGCTTGAGCTGGCCCGTCTGCTTTCCGATGATGTGCGCGCCCTGGGCGTGTTCGAATACATCACGCTGCGCGCCGTGCTGGCGTGCGCCACCGCCCTGCTGATCGGGTTGGTCGCCGGTCCGCGCGTGATCCGCAAGCTGACCGAGATGAAGATCGGCCAGGCCGTCCGTTCGTACGGTCCCGAGTCCCACCTGGTCAAGACCGGCACCCCCACCATGGGTGGCGTGCTGATCCTGATTTCCATCGCCATCAGCACTCTGCTGTGGGCGGACTGGACCAACCGCTTCGTCTGGGTGGTGCTGCTGGTGACGTTCGGCTTCGGCTGGATCGGCTGGATGGATGATTACCGCAAGGTAGTCTACCGCGATCCCGAAGGCATGCCCGCGCGGCAGAAGTTCTTCTGGCAGGCCACCATCGGATTGGTGGCCGCCGTGTACCTGGCTTTCGCGGTGTCCGCGCCGGCCAACGCCGATCTGTGGCCCTTGTTCAAGGCCTGGGTGGGCAGCGGCTTCACCATGTCCCTGCCAACCCGCGCCGACCTGATCGTGCCGTTCTTCAAGACGGTCAGCTACCCGCTGGGCGTGCTGGGCTTCGTGGCGCTGACCTGGGCCGTGATCGTGGGCACCAGCAACGCCGTCAACCTGACCGACGGCCTGGACGGCCTGGCGATCATGCCCACCGTGATGGTGGGCAGCGCGCTGGGCATCTTCGCCTACGTGGTCGGCCGCGTCGACTATTCGAAGTACCTGCTGTTTCCGTATATCCCCGGCGCTTCCGAACTGATGGTGCTGTGCGCGGCGATCGGGGGCGCGGGACTCGCATTTTTGTGGTTCAACGCGTATCCGGCGCAGGTGTTCATGGGCGACGTGGGCGCGCTGGCGCTGGGCGGCGCGCTGGGCACCATCGCGGTCATCGTGCGCCAGGAGATCGTGCTGTTCATCATGGGCGGCGTCTTCGTCGTCGAAACGCTGTCGGTGATGATCCAGGTGACCTGGTTCAAGTACACCAAGCGACGTTATGGAACAGGTAGACGCATATTCCGCATGGCTCCGCTGCATCATCACTTCGAAGTGGGCGGCTGGAAGGAAACCCAGGTGGTGGTGCGCTTCTGGATCATCAGCATGATGCTGGTGCTGATTGGCCTTTCGACATTGAAGTTGCGATGAATACGATGGAATCCTCTCGCGCTGACGCGCCGCTCGTCCTGATCCTCGGATTGGGCGAGTCGGGTGTCGCCGCCGCACGCTGGTGCGCCCGTCAGGGCGCCCGCTTGCGCGTGGCCGACACGCGCGCCGAGCCGGGCGGACTCGCCGCCCTGCGCGACGCGCTGGCGCAAAGCGAGGTGGAGTTCCGGCTGGGTTGCGACACGTCCTTCGATGTGGCGCTGCTCGACGGCGTGTCGCAAGTCGTGATCAGCCCGGGCCTGGCCCCCGGCCAGCCGCCAGCCAAGGCGTTGCTGGACGAGGCCGCCACGCGCGGCATCGAGGTCGTGGGCGAAATCGAATTGTTCGCCCGTGCGCTGGCCGAGCTGGCCGAATCGCGCGATTACCGCCCGCGCCTGCTGGCCGTGACCGGCACCAATGGCAAGACCACCGTGACCGCGCTGACGCGCGAACTGATCGATGCCAGCGGCATGTCGGTGCTGGCCGCCGGCAATATCAGCCCTGCCGCGCTGACCGCGCTGATGGGCGCGCTCGATGCCGATGCGCTGCCGCAGGTTTGGGTGCTGGAGCTGTCCAGCTTCCAGCTCGAAACCACGCACAGCCTGCAGGCCGACGCCGCCGTGGTGCTTAACGTGACCCAGGATCACCTGGATTGGCATGGCGGCATGCAGGCCTACGCCGATGCCAAGGCGCGCCTCTTGAAGATGGCGCGCGTCAAGATCGTCAACCGCGATGATCCGCTGACCGTGGCCATGGTCGCCAAGCTGGACGCGCTGGACGTGCGCAGCTTCGGTCGTGAACTGCCGGAGCGGGTCGGCGATATGGGCCTGGAACCGGGCCAGGGCATGGCCTGGCTGGTGGCCGCCGAGCCCAACGATTTCGATGAGCCGGCGCCGCCCGTGCGCCGCAAGAAGGATGCGCCGGAACCCGTGCGCCCGAACGGCCGCATGAGCCGCCTGATGCCGGTGGACGCCCTGCGCATCCGCGGCACGCACAATGCACTGAACGCGCTGGCCGCCATGCAGCTGGCGCGCTGCCTGGACCTGGGCTGGGGCGCCATGCTGCGCGCCTTGCGCGACTATGCTGGCGAGCCGCATCGCGCGGCCTTCGTGCGCACCGTCGGCGATGTCGACTACATCAACGACAGCAAGGGCACCAACGTCGGCGCGACCGTGGCCGCGCTGGAAGGCATGGGCCAGCAGGTCGTGCTGATCGCGGGCGGACAAGGCAAGGGCCAGGACTTCTCACCCTTGATCCCGGTGGTGTCGCGCCATGCGCGCGCCGTGGTGTTGATCGGACAGGACGGCCCGGAGATCGGCCGCGTGCTGGCCGAGACCGGCGTCGAGCTTGTGTCCGCCACCTCGATGCGCGAAGCCGTGCGCCATGCCGCCGGACTGGCCAAGCCGGGCGACGCCGTGCTGCTGTCGCCGGCCTGCGCCAGCCTGGACATGTTTCGCAACTATCCGCATCGCGGCCAGGTCTTCGTGGAAGAGGTCGACGAACTCGCCCGTGACAACGGAGAGGTCGCATGAGCCTGTTCGCCGAACTCACCGCCAGCGTCAACGCCGTACGGCCCGGCCGTACGCGCATGCGCAACTTCGACCTGCCGTTGGTGATCGCGGCGTCGACCTTGCTGCTGCTTGGCCTGTTGATGGTGTATTCGGCGTCGATCGCGCTGGCCGACGGCCCGCGCTATGCGTCCTACGGCCGCTATTACTTCGTCATCCGCCACGGCGCGTTCATCAGCGCCGGCTTGCTGGCCGCCGCGGTGACGCTGACCATTCCCATCCGCGTCTGGCAGCGCCTGGCGGTGCCGCTGTTCGTGCTGGCCATGATCCTGTTGGTGGCGGTGCTGATCCCAGGCATCGGTCGCGAGGTCAACGGCGCCCATCGCTGGATTCCGCTGGGTCCGCTGAACTTCCAGCCATCCGAGCTGATGAAGCTGGCCGCGCTGCTCTACGCCGCCGATTACACCGTGCGCAAGCAGGAGCACATGCAGGCCTTCGCCCGAGGCTTCCTGCCCATGGCCTTCGCGCTGGCTGGCGTGGGCATGCTGCTGCTGCTCGAGCCCGACCTGGGCGCATTCATGGTGATCGTGGCCATCGCCATCGGCATCCTGTTCCTGGGTGGCATCAACGGCAAGTATTTCAGCAGCCTGCTGGGCGTGCTGGTCAGCACCTTCCTGATGCTGATCTGGCTGTCGCCTTGGCGCCGCGCGCGCCTGTTCGCCTATCTGGACCCCTGGAACGAAGATAACGCCTACGGCAGCGCCTATCAGCTGTCGCATTCGCTGATCGCGCTGGGTCGCGGCGAGTGGCTCGGCGTGGGCCTGGGCGCCAGCGTCGAGAAGCTGCACTACCTGCCCGAAGCCCACACCGACTTCCTGATGGCGGTGGTGGGCGAAGAACTCGGCTTCGCCGGCGTCATGCTGGTGATCTCGCTGTTCGCCATCATCGTCTATCGCGGCTTCGACATCGGCCGCCAGGCCATCGCCATGGAACGCACGTTCGCCGGCCTGGTCGCGCATGGCGTGGCCATGTGGTTCGGCGTGCAGGCCTTCATCAACATGGGCGTGTGCCTGGGCCTGCTGCCCACCAAGGGCCTGACGCTGCCGCTGATGAGCTATGGCGGCTCGGGCGTGGTCATGAACCTGTGCGCGCTCGCCATGCTGATACGCGTGGACGTGGAAAACCGCGTCATGATGCGCGGGGGACGGGTATGACGAACGCCCGGACCATCCTCATCATGGCCGGTGGCACCGGCGGCCACATCATGCCCGGCCTGGCCGTGGCTGATGTGCTGCGCCAACGCGGCTGGCGCGTGCTGTGGCTGGGCAATCCCGACAAGATGGAAGGCCGGCTGGTGCCGCCTCGCGGCATCGAGCTGGTGCCGCTGCGTTTTGCCGGCGTGCGCGGCAAGGGCGCGGCGGCCTTGCTCAAGCTGCCGTTCCTGCTGCTGCGCGCCTTCGCCCAGGCCTGGGGACGGCTGTCCGCCGTCAAGCCGGACGTGGTGCTGGGCATGGGCGGCTACGTGGCCTTTCCCGGCGGCGTGATCGCCGCGCTGCGGGGCACGCCGCTGGTCGTGCACGAGCAGAACGCCGTGGCCGGCACGGCCAACAAATGGCTGGCCCGGATGTCGCGCCGCGTGCTCAGCGGTTTCCCTGGCGTGTTGCCCAAGGGCGAAGCGCTGGGCAATCCGGTGCGCGCCGACCTGTGCGCGCTGCCCGATCCGGCGCAACGCTATGGCGCGCGCGCCGGCGCATTGCGCCTGCTGGTCGTGGGCGGCAGCCTGGGCGCGCAGGCGCTGAACACCACCGTGCCGCAGGCGCTGGCCCGCATGCCGGCGGATCGCCGTCCGACGGTCATCCATCAGGCCGGCGAACAGCATCTGCCCGCGTTGCAGCAGGCCTACGCCCAGGCGGGCGTGCAGGCCGACTGCCGCGCGTTCATCGAGGACATGGCCGGCGCGCTGGGCGATGCCGACCTGCTCATCTGCCGCGCGGGCGCCATGACGGTGTCCGAGGTGGCGGCGGCGGGCGTGGCTGCGCTGTTCGTGCCGTTCCCGCATGCCATCGATGATCATCAAACCGCCAACGCGCGCTTCCTGAGCGACGCGCAGGCCGCCTGGCTGCAGCCGCAGCCCGCCTTGACGCCCGAGTGGCTGGCGGACTGGCTGGCCGGGCGCACCCGACAAGAACTGCAAGCCGTCGCCGAACGGGCCCGCGCGCATGCGCGCCCCGAAGCCGCGGCTCATATCGCCGACGTCTGTGAACAAGCAGCGGGGCGTTCATCATGAAACACAGAATTCGACACATCCATTTTGTAGGCATCGGCGGTTCGGGCATGAGCGGCATCGCCGAGGTGCTGCTCAACCTGGGCTACGCCATCAGCGGTTCCGATCTCAATGAGTCGGCCGTCACGCGTCGCCTTGCGGGCCTGGGCGTGAAGATCGCGATTGGCCACGCGGCCAGCAACGTGGCCGGCGCCGGTGCCATCGTCACGTCCACCGCGGTGGCCGGCGACAACCCCGAAGTGATCGCGGCACGCGCCGCCCGCATTCCGGTGGTGCCGCGCGCCATCATGCTGGCCGAGCTGATGCGCCTGAAGCGCGGCATCGCCGTGGCCGGAACGCACGGCAAGACCACCACCACCAGCCTGGTGGCCAGCGTGCTGGCCGCCGGCGGGCTGGACCCGACCTTCGTGATCGGCGGCCGCCTGAATTCCGCCGGCGCCAATGCGCGCCTGGGGCAGGGCGACTACATCGTGGTCGAGGCCGATGAATCCGACGCGTCCTTCCTGAACCTGCTGCCGGTGATGGCCATCGTGACCAACATCGACGCGGATCACATGGACACCTACGGGCACGATGTGGCGCGCCTGAAGAGCGCCTTCATCGAGTTCACGCAACGCCTGCCGTTCTACGGCAGCGCCGTGCTGTGCGTGGATGACGCCAACGTGCGCGAGATCATGCCCTTCGTGTCGCGTCCCATCACCACCTACGGCCTGAACCCGGAAGCCCTGGTGCGCGGCTACGAGGTCCAGGCCGACGGCACGCGCATGCGCTTCAACGTGCAGCGCACGTATATGGACACGCTGCTGCCGCCGCTGCAGGTGGAACTGAACCTGCCTGGCCTGCACAACGTGCGCAACGCGCTGGCCGCGATCGCCGTGGCCACCGAATTGGGCGTGACCGATGAGGCCATCTGCGAAGCGCTGGCCGCCTTCAAGGGCGTGGGCCGTCGCTTCACCCAGACAGGCGAATTCGCCGTGCCGGCCGCGCATGGCGGCGGCACCTTCACCGTCATCGACGACTACGGTCACCATCCGGTGGAAATGGCCGCCACGCTGGCCGCCGCGCGCGGCGCCTGGCCCGACCGCCGCATTGTGCTGGCGTTCCAGCCGCACCGCTACACGCGCACCCGCGACTGCTTCGAGGATTTCGTGCGCGTGCTGGGAACGGCCGACGCCGTGCTGCTCACCGAGGTGTACGCCGCGGGCGAGCCGCCGCTGGTGGCCGCCGACGGCCGAGCCCTGTCGCGCGCGCTGCGGGTGGCGGGCAAGGTCGAACCGGTGTTCGTGGAAGACGTGGCGGAACTGCCGCAGGCGGTCCTGGATTTCGTGCGGGACGGCGACGTGGTGATCGTGATGGGCGCGGGGTCGATCAGCAAGGTCCCGGCCCAAGTGGGAGAACTGGCATGAGCGCGCAATTCGGCAAGGTGGGTGTGCTGTATGGCGGCCGTTCCGCCGAGCGGGACGTGTCGCTGATGTCGGGCGCGGGCGTGCAGCAGGCGCTGAGCTCGGCCGGCGTTGACGCGCACCTGTTCGACACCGGAGAGCGCAGCCTGGCCGACCTGGCCGCGCAGGGCTTTGACCGCGTGTTCATCGCGCTGCACGGTCGCTATGGCGAGGACGGCTCGATCCAGGGCGCCCTGGAACTGCTGGGCATTCCCTATACGGGCAGCGGCCCGCTGGCTTCGGCGCTGGCCATGGACAAGACCATGACCAAGCGCGTATGGCTGCAGCACGGCCTGCCCACGCCGGCCTTCGAGGTGCTGGACGCCGACACCGAGCTGCGTCTGGTGCCCGACCGCCTGAGCCTGCCGCTGATCATCAAGCCGCCGCATGAAGGCTCGACCGTGGGCATCACCAAGGTCGCCGGCTATTCCGACATGAAGGGCGCCTACGAGGCGGCGGCGAAGTTCGACGCCGAGGTGCTGGCTGAACAGTTCATCACCGGCCGCGAGTTGACGGTGGCCCTGCTGGGCGCAGGCAAGACCGCGCGCGCGCTGCCAGTGATCGAGATCGCCGCGCCCGGCGGCAACTACGACTACGAACACAAGTATTTCTCCGACGACACGCAGTACTTCTGCCCGGCCGACCTGCCGGCGGACGTGGCGGCGCAGGTCGCGGACATCGCCGTGCGCGCCTATCGCGCGCTGGGCTGCGAGGGCTGGGGGCGGGCCGATTTCATGCTGGACCGCGCCAATCAGCCCTGGTTGCTGGAAATGAACACTTCGCCCGGCATGACGAGCCATTCGCTCGTGCCGATGGCGGCCAAGGCCGTGGGGATGAGCTATGCCGATCTCTGCGTGTCGATTCTCGCTGGCGCTGCGTGCAAGATGCGCAGCCCCGCCCGTAACGCCTGACCTGGATTTTCCGTGTGGAACGACGCCCGAACTACCAACCTGATCGCCAACACGCTTGCCGTGCTGGCGGTCGGCGCCATGCTCCTGGCGGGCGTGGCGTGGGTGGCGCAGCGTCCGTACTTCACGCTGTCAGCCATCGAGCTGGAACCGATGCCGGACAGCGAGCTGCACTATGTCTCGCCGGGCGCGGTGCGCGCGGCGATCGCGGGTCGCTTCAAGGGCAACTTCTTCACCGTGGACCTGGACGACGCCCGCTCGGTCTTCGAGTCGGTGCCCTGGGTGCGGCATGCCACCGTGCGGCGCATCTGGCCGAACGTGCTGCGCGTGCGCATCGAGGAACAGCAGCCGCTGGCGCTGTGGAACGAGAACCAGATGATCAACACCTGGGGCGAGGCGTTCACGGCCAATACGGGCGAGGTGGACGACGAAACCGTGTTGCCGCAGTTCTCCGGACCCGAAGGCACCGAGTCGCTGGTGGTGCAGCGCTATGCCGAGCTGGCGCGCTGGTTCGCGCCGCTGGACATGCACGTCAAGCAACTCGAACTGAGTCCCCGCTACGCCTGGCGCGTCGTGCTGTCCAACGGCATGTTGCTGGACCTGGGCCGGGATCCGGGCGCCGACGCGCCGGATCCGCACGGCCTGCCGGGCGCGTTGCCGTTCGCGGCGCGCATTCAACGTTTTGTGCAGGCGTGGCCCGCCGTGGCCGGACGCCTGGAAGGGCGCACCATCACCCAGGCCGATCTGCGCTATCCCAATGGTTTCGCACTGGCGCTGGCCCCGTTGCCGCCGTCGGAAACCAAGTCCAAATCCATACCGAAACCTCCCAAGAAACGCTAACGCCATGACCCGTGACATCAAGGACCTTATCGTCGCCCTCGATATCGGCACCAGCAAGGTGGTGGCTGTGGTGGCTGAAATCCTGCCTGAAGGGCGGTTCGAAGTGCTGGGCCTAGGCCAGCATGAATCGCGCGGCATGCGCAAGGGCGTGGTCGTCAATATCGAGACCACCGTGAACTCCATCCAGCGCGCGCTTGAAGAAGCCGAGCTGATGGCCGATTGCAAGATCCGCGACGTCTATACCGGCATCGCCGGCAGCCATATCCGCAGCTTCAATTCCAGCGGCATGGTCGCCGTCAAGGACAAGGAAGTCACCGCCACCGACGTCGCCCGCGTCATCGAGACCGCCAAGGCGGTGAACATCCCGACCGACCAGCAGGTGCTGCATGTGCTGACGCAGGAGTTCATCGTCGATGGCCAGGAAGACATCCGCGAGCCCATCGGCATGAGCGGCCTGCGCCTGGAAGTGCGCGTGCACATCGTGACCGGCGCCGTCAGCGCCGCGCAGAACATCGTCAAGTGCGTGCGCCGTTGCGGCCTGGAAGTACAGGACCTGATCCTGCAGCCGCTGGCTTCCAGCCTGGCCGTGCTGACTGCCGACGAAAAGGAACTGGGCGTGGTGCTGGTCGACATCGGTGGCGGCACCACCGACGTGGCGATCTTCACTGGCGGTGCGATCCGCCACACCGCCGTGCTGCCGATCGCTGGCGACCAGATCACCAACGACATCGCGGCCATGCTGCGCACGCCCACGCCCGATGCCGAGGAAATCAAGCTGCGCTACGGCGTGGCCAAGCAGGTGCTGGCGAGCCCGGACGAGTCCGTGGAAGTGCCGGGCCTGGGCGATCGCGGTCCGCGCCAGGTCAAGCGTCAGGCGCTGGGCGCTGTGATCGAGCCGCGCGTCGAAGAGCTGTTCACGCTGGTGCAGCAGGTGGTGCGCGATTCCGGCTACGAAGACCTGCTGGCGTCCGGCGTGGTGCTGACCGGCGGTTCCGCGCAGCTGCCCGGCATGGTCGAACTGGCCGAGGATGTGTTCCTGAAGCCGGTGCGCGTGGCGGTGCCCGAATACGAAGGCAGCCTGGCCGACGTGATGCGCAATCCGCGCTTCTCGACTGTGATGGGGCTGCTGCAAGAGGCGCGCATGCAGCGCGTGCGCGGCCGCAAGGTTGCCGCGCAGACCGGCAACTTCAAGAGCCTGCTGGCGCGCATGAAGGAGTGGTTCATGAATTGAGGGGGCAGGGCAGGGGCCTGTTCCTTGGCGCGCGCCGCAGCAGTCGGGCGGGGCGGGCCAGAAGGGGAGGCGCTTCAAACCCGTTGCGGATCCTGAGATCGGCTTCGGCTTTGAGGCGATTCACAAAAAATAGGTTGTTGGGGAATTTTTGTGATTTGCAAATACGGACTTGTGAGGGAGTCATCATGATGAACTTTGAGATGCTTGAGAACAACACCAAAGGGACCGTAATCAAGGTCGTTGGTGTGGGCGGTGCGGGCGGCAATGCCGTGTCGCACATGATTCGCAACGGCGTGAACGGCGTGGATTTCATCTGCGCCAACACCGATGCGCAAGCGCTGGCGGCGACCAACGCCCCGGTGCAGATTCGCCTGGGCCGCACCGGCCTGGGCGCCGGCGCCAAGCCGGAGCAGGGCCGCGCTTCGGCCGAAACCGCGCGCGAGGAGATCCGTGCCGCCCTGAACGGCGCGCACATGGTCTTCATCACCGCCGGCATGGGCGGCGGCACCGGCACGGGCGCGGGCCCGGTCGTGGCCGAAGTGGCGAAGGAGCTGGGCATCCTGACCGTTGGGGTGGTCACGAAGCCTTTCTCCTTCGAAGGCAACAAGCGCATGAAGATGGCCGAGGATGGCATCTCCGAGCTGGCCAAGCATGTGCATTCGCTTATCGTGGTGCTCAACGAGAACCTGTATGAGCTGATGGACGAGGACGCCACCCAGGAAGACTGCTTCCGCTCGGCCGACGACATCCTGCACAACGCTTGCGCGGGCATCGCCGAGATCATCAACGTCGAAGGCAACGTGAACGTCGACTTCGAAGACGTCAAGACGATCATGGGCGAGCAGGGCCAGGCCATGATGGGCACGGCTTCGGCATCGGGCGCTGACCGCGCCCGCGTCGCCGCCGAGCAGGCCATCGCCTGCCCGCTGCTGGAAGGCGTGGACCTGAACGGCGCTCGCGGCGTGCTGGTCAACATCACCGCCAGCCGCACGCTGAAGATGCGCGAAACGCGCGAAATCATGGAAACGATCCGGAGCTACGCTTCGGAAGACGCGACCGTGATCTTCGGCACGGCCTATGACGAGTCGATGGGCGAGAACCTGCGCGTGACCGTGGTTGCGACCGGCCTGGGCCGTGCGCAGGCTCGTCCGCAACTGGTGCAGACCACCGCCGAGGCGCTGCGCACCGGCACCGACAACCTGCCCCTGGGCGGGATGCCGGCCGCCGGCCAGGGCGATTACCGCAACCTGGACATGCCGTCTGTCATGCGCAACCCGCGCAGCCAGGCGTCGGCCCAGGTGCGTGCGCTGGAAAGCTCGGGCATGGATCACTTCGACATCCCGGCCTTCCTGCGCAAGCAAGCGGATTGAACCTGGAGCCGCCTGGACGCTCCATAGACTGAGCCCGGCGCCTGGCGCCGCGGCATCAGTCTGAAGAGCGGCCTGGCAGCTCATCCGCACTCCCTCATCTCCGGCCCGCCTGTCCCCGCGGGTGGGCCGGAGGCGGAGCGGTCCGCGTTTCCTTTGCGCGGCATCAAAAAGGGACGGTTTTACCGGTCGATTCGGACGCCGCCGTTGGCGTCAAGGATCGGACAGAGTTACAATACGTCGGTTATGCCGGCAATATGCGTGTCATCTTGCTAGCTTCCTGGCTTAAATATCCCTTATTGTCATGTTCCGACAGCGCAGCATTCAGAATCTCGTCCGCACGACAGGCGTCGGCGTCCACTCCGGACGGCGGGTAGAGCTCACCCTGCGCCCGGCACAACCCAACACCGGGATCGTATTTCACCGCGTCGACCTGCCCGAGGTCGTGGACCTGCCCGCGCAAGCCGCCGGCGTGGGCGACACTCGCATGGCGTCGGTGCTGCAACAAGGCAATGTCCGCGTTTCCACGGTGGAGCATCTCATGTCGGCGCTGGCCGGCCTGGGCATCGACAACCTGCATGTCGACCTGACCGCCGAAGAAGTCCCCATCATGGACGGCAGCGCGGCCACGTTCGTCTACCTGCTGCGCTCGGCCGGCATCGTCGAACAGAACGCGCCCAAGCAATTCATCCGCGTGCTCAAGCCCGTCGAAGTCCGCGAGGGTGAAGGCCGCAACGAGAAATGGGCCCGCCTCGAACCGCATGACGGCTTCGCGCTGGCGTTCTCGATCGATTTTCGCCATCCCGCGATCGACTCCACGGCCAATTTCGCCGAGATCGACTTCGCCACCCATTCCTACGTGCGCGAGATCGCTCGCGCACGCACCTTCGGCTTCGTCAACGAAGTCGAGGCGCTGCGCTCGATGGGCCTGGCCCGCGGCGGCAGCCTGGACAATGCCATCGTTATGGACGAGTACCGCGTGCTCAACAGCGACGGGCTGCGTTACGACGACGAATTCGTGAAGCACAAGATCCTGGACGCCATCGGCGACCTGTATCTGCTGGGCAAGCCGCTGGTGGCCCGCTACGTGGCTTGCAAGTCCGGACACGGACTGAATAACCAGCTGGCGCGCGCGCTGCTGGCGCAGCAGGACGCGTGGGAATTGATCACCTACGAATCCCAGGCTGAGGCGCCGCAGGCCTTCCGTCACGAGTGGAAGCTGGCCTGAGGCTGGTTTTCTCGGACCAATCCGATGCGGGCCGTCCCAGGGACGGCCTTGTCATTTAGGCCGTCCGCATTCGAGCCGCCCCTACTCGCATGGCCTGGCCGGCGCTGATCATTCCCTGAGGTCTGGCCAGCCACTGCATTGCGTGCATCCCAACCGGGAACCTTTCCGTGGCTGGATGCACTTATGAAAGGCGCCGCGCGCCTGGGCGGGTGACGCGCAGACTTGCGCGGCGCTGGCGCGACGGGTCCCTGCATTGTTTGCCCGGCATCAACGCGAGAAGGCTGTCCCCGATTATCAGGACCGCCGGGTTCCATGGTGCGGGGACGGGGCGGGCAAAGCCCGCGGGTTTCGGCTACTCTTTGTGGTGCTTCAGCAGCTTCGCCACGGCATCGGCCAGCGGGCCGGGCCGCAAATTGTGGTGCAAGGTCTCGAACGCGCCCAGGGCGGTATCGCCCAGGGGTTGCGCTTCTTTCGGCGGCTTCGGTTGACGGGCGCCGGGCTTGGGCAGGCCGGCTTGTACCTTCACGGCAATTTCGTTAAGGTTCCAGCCTTGGTCCGCCAGGCTTTGCGCGATGCGCGGAGCCAATTGACGCAGCTTCGCGGCATGGGCGGGACCGGGCACAACCAGCAGCAGGCGCTGGTTTTCCAGCTTGCCTACCTGGCAGACGGAGCCCAGCGGGGCCGGCAACAGCGCCGCCACCGCGTACTGAATTTGCAAGTGCTTGCGGGCAGTCGCCAGGACGCCGGCGCCCCGCATGTCATGACCCAGCCATCCCAGGGCGGTATTTTCCCCTCGCCGGCTGGAATTGGAACGTTGGCGGAATGAAGTGGGTCTATTCATGCCGTCTCTAGAATTAGGAAGCACAACCTTGAAAATCGTGATTATGCACGCCCGCGACGGGCGGGACGGGCATTTCACCCTCGGCGGGGCGCACCTGGCCTTGTTTCTTGGGGGCGCGCTGGTCACGGCGGCCATTTTCGGCGCCGCCATCCAACGATACTTCACTTCCGACATGCCGGCCGTGCGCGCCGTGGGCTGGCCGCTGGCCGAGGACACCGGGCGCGATGCCGATTTCCTGCGCGGCAACATGAATCTGCTGGCGGCGAAGATCGGAACGCTCCAGGCCAAGCTGGTCAGCATCGACGGATTGGGCCAGCGCGTGGCCAAGGTGGCGGGCGTGGCCTATACCGATCCCGAGCTGGCCAAGCAGCTTGCCTCGGCGCAGCCGAGCGTGTCGACCCAGCCCGAGGCCTCGGGCGTCATGGACGAGCTGTTCACCGACCAGACGCCGCCCACGGCCGCCTCGGCCGAGGAACTGGGCCGGCAGCTGGACGACATCCAGGTCAGGCTGGCGCAGCAGTCCGACAACCTGAAGCTGCTGGACGCCGCGTTGACGCAGCGTTCGGCGGACCAGGCGCGCATGCCGACCGCCATGCCCATCACCGACTATCCTTATTTGAGTTCGTCCTACGGTTGGCGCCGCAACCCGGTCACGGGCCGCTCGGCGCTGCACGAAGGGCTGGACTTCTCCGCGCCGCCGGGCACGCCCATTCTTGCCGCGTCGGGTGGCGTGGTGCTGGAGTCCAAGTTCCATCCGGGCTACGGCAACATGGTCGAGATCGACCATGGCGACGGCCTGATCACCCGCTACGCGCACGCCTCGTCGCTGCTGGTCAAGCAGGGGCAGCTGGTCGATCGCGGCCAGCAGATCGCCCGCGTCGGCAGCACCGGACGTTCCACCGGTCCGCACCTGCACTTCGAGGTGCGGCTGGCCGGCCAGCCGCTGGATCCGCGCCTGTTCCTGGGGCCGCAGCAGAACGCTCCGCCGGCCATGGCCCGCGCGGCCGGCACGGACAGCGCCACGCGCTGATCCCGCCGCTGGCTGCAAGCGTGATGGCCTGATCATAGTTCCAGGCTATTACGCCGCAGGTGCGTTAAACTGGTTCGTTTCCCGGCGGACCCCCGCTCAACCAATAACATAAAGTCACGGGTGACGCTGCCCAGGCCTGCATGGCCGCGGCGTGGCCTGTGCGGCCGACACACGCATGGTTTCTCTGCTCAAAAAACTCATAGGTAGCCGCAACGATCGGCTGCTTAAGCAGTATCGCAAGCTGGTAACCCAGATCAATGGACTGGAGTCCAAGATCGCCGCGCTTTCCGACGCGGAACTGGCGGCCAAGACCGACGAATTCCGTTCCCGCCATGCCCAGGGCACGTCGCTGGACGACCTGCTGCCCGAAGCCTTCGCCGTGGTACGCGAAGCCGGCAAGCGGGTGTTCGGCATGCGTCATTTCGACGTGCAGATGCTGGGCGGCATCGTCCTGCACAGCGGCAAGATCGCCGAAATGCGCACGGGCGAAGGCAAGACGCTGATGGCCACGCTGCCGGTCTACCTGAACGCGATCGCCGGCAAGGGCGTGCACGTGGTCACGGTCAACGACTACCTGGCCCGCCGCGACGCTGACTGGATGGGACGCCTGTACCGCTTCCTGGGCATGTCCACGGGCGTGGTCGTGCCGCAGCAGCCGAACGAGGAAAAGAAGGCCGCCTACGCCGCCGACATCACCTACGGCACCAATAACGAATTCGGCTTCGACTATCTGCGCGACAACATGGAGTACCGCGTCGAGGACCGCCGCCAGCGCGCGCTGGCCTACGCGATCGTCGACGAAGTGGACTCCATCCTGATCGACGAGGCGCGCACGCCGCTGATCATCTCCGGCCAGGCCGAAGACCACACCGAGCTCTACATCCGCATGAACGCGGTGCCGCCGCTGCTCAAGCGCATGGCCACCGAGCCCAAGCCGCAGGAGCCGGAACCCGAAGGCGACTACTGGGTCGATGAAAAGAGCCAGCAGGTCTACCTGTCGGAAGCCGGCCACGTCAATGCCGAGGGCATCCTGGCGCGCCTGGGCATCCTGCCCGAGGGCGAGTCGCTGTACGATCCGCGCCATATCGCGCTGATGCATCACCTGATGGTGGCGCTGCGCGCCAACACGCTGTTCTTCCGCGACCAGCAGTACGTGGTCCAGGACGGCGAAGTGGTCATCGTCGACGAATTCACCGGCCGCCTGATGGTCGGCCGCCGCTGGTCGGACGGCCTGCACCAGGCCGTCGAGGCCAAGGAAGGCGTGAAGATCCAGCACGAGAACCAGACGCTGGCCTCGATCACCTTCCAGAACTATTTCCGCATGTACGAGAAGCTGTCCGGCATGACCGGCACGGCCGACACGGAAGCGTACGAATTCCAGGAAATCTACGGGCTCGAAACGGTCATCATCCCGACCAACAAGCCCATGGTCCGCAAGGACCAGAACGATCAGGTCTTCAAGACCAACGAGGAAAAGTACAACGCCATCCTCAACGACATCCGCGACTGCCACGAGCGCGGCCAGCCCGTGCTGGTGGGTACGACCAGCATCGAGAATTCCGAGCTGCTGGCCGGCCTGCTGCAGAAGGCCAAGCTCAAGCACGAAGTGCTCAACGCCAAGCAGCACGCGCGCGAAGCCGAGATCGTCGCCGAGGCCGGCAAGCCGGGCCACATCACCATCGCCACGAACATGGCGGGCCGCGGCACCGACATCGTGCTGGGCGGCAGCGCGGACAAGCAGATCGACCTGATCCGCGCCGACGAGTCGCTGACGGAAACCGAGAAGACGCTGCGCATCGAGAAGGTGCGTTCCGAGTGGAAGCCGCTGAACGAGCAGGTCAAGGCTGCCGGCGGCCTGCGCATCATCGGCACCGAGCGCCATGAGTCGCGCCGCATCGACAACCAGCTGCGCGGCCGCGCCGGTCGCCAGGGCGACCCGGGTTCTTCGCGTTTCTACCTGTCGCTGGAAGATCCGCTGATGCGCATCTTCGCCGGCGATCGCGTGCGCGCCATCATGGAACGCCTGAAGCTGCCCGAGGGCGAGCCCATCGAGGCCGGCATGGTGACGCGTTCCATCGAGACCGCGCAGCGCAAGGTCGAAGGCCGCAACTTCGACATCCGCAAGCAGCTGCTCGAGTACGACGACGTCGCCAACGACCAGCGCAAGGTGCTGTACTCGCAGCGCAACGAAGTGCTCGAAGCCGCCAGCGTGGGCGCGATGGTCGAGAACCTGCGCGACGCCGCCGTCACGGAGATGTTCAACACCTTCGTGCCGCCGGAATCGGTGGAAGAGCAGTGGGACGTGCCGGCCCTGCAGAAGGCGCTGGAAGCCGACTGGCAGATCCAGCTGCCGCTGACCGAGATGCTCGAGAAAGAGCCGAACATCACCGACGAGGACCTGCGCGAACGCGTGGTCGCCGCCGCGCGCCAGAACTACACGGCTAAGGTCGAGCAGGTGGGCACGGAATCGTGGTCGCAGTTCGAGCGCTCGATCATGCTGCAGGCCATCGACACGCACTGGCGCGAGCACCTGTCCTCGCTGGATTACCTGCGCCAGGGCATCCATCTGCGCGGCTACGCACAGAAGAACCCCAAGCAGGAATACAAGCGCGAAGCCTTCGAGCTGTTCTCCGGCATGCTGGACCGCATCCGCGACGATGTGGTGCGGGTGCTGATGACGGTGCGGGTGCAGTCGCAGGAGCAGGTTGAGCAGGCCGAGGCCGAAGCGGCGCAGCCGCACGTGCAGAACGTGCAGTACCACCACTCCGACTACGACGAGGCGCTGGCCAGTTCCGCCGACGACAGCGGCGCCCAGCCGGTGCGCAACGTGCTGCCGAAGGTCGGCCGCAACGATCCCTGCCCCTGCGGCAGCGGCAAGAAGTACAAGCAGTGCCACGGCAAGCTGGTCTGAGCGGAGCCTGAGACCATGCTGCATGCAGTCGGCCGCACCGAATTCGACCACGCCGTGGTCATGGTGCGCGACCGGCTGGATGCGCTGGCGCCGCATTTCGAGCGCCAGGGCTTTCACCTGAGCGACAAGGGGGTGCACAACCTGGGGTCGTGCAACCGCCTGATCGTGCTCGAGGGCACGTACATCGAGTTGCTGGGCTGGCCGCCCGGCGCGCCGCCGGCGCGCAAGGAAATCGCCGGTTCGCCGTTTGGGCTGGAAGCCCTGGTCTTCCGCACACACGACGCCGAAGCCACCTACGAGCGGCTGCGCGCCGCCGGCTTTGCCGTCAATCCGGTGCAGGAACTCAGCCGTCCCGCTCTGTTGGACGGACGTGAAGTCACCGCGCGCTTCCATACCGTGCGCTTCGCCGAGCAGCCCTTGCCCGGCATCCGCATGTATTTCTGTCGTCACCTGACGCCCGAATGCGTCTGGTCGCCGGCCTTGATGTCCCACCCCAATGGCGCGCGCAGCCTGCTGCGCATCGATGCCCGCGCGGCCGACGCCCATGCCGCCGCGCAACGCCTGGCGCTGGTCGCCGGCGTGACCGCGCAAGCTGGCAAGGACGGCGGCTGGGACGTGCCGCTGGCCAATCTGCGGATCCATGTCAGCGAGGACCCGCAAGCCGCGCAGCCGACTCTGTCGGCCTTGACCCTGGAGAACCGGGACGGCGCGCATTACGCGTTGGATACCGGGCTCTGATCCCCGGGCGCCGTTGGCGTCCAACTGCATTTCCTTCCCGCATGTTTTCTCTCTGATCGGCCAGCCTTCGGCCGTCGGATCGTTCTGGCCACCGCACGCCGGGTGATCCGGCCGCATTCCTGTGCGCTACCGTCCGGGCAAACCCGGGTTGTCGGTCAAAGTGTATGCACTTTAGTATGCACTTTGATCCCAAGGCGCGCGGCGCCGGAGACCCGACCATGACGCAGACCCGCCTCGCGTCCCGCACCTCCGAAGGCCAGGCAGAGCTTTACAACACCGTCAAGGCGATGGCGGTGCGTTTCGACTTCAAGCCCGGCGAGCGCATCAACGAGGTTGAACTGGCCCGGCGCCTGAACGTCAGCCGCACGCCCTTGCGCGAGGTGCTCAACCAGTTGATGGTGGAAGGCTTCCTGACCCGGGCGGTCAACCGGGGCTTCATCGCCCGGCTGCTGGACGCCAAGCAGATCCATTCGCTGTATGAGTACCGCGCCGTGCTGGAGTCCGGCATCGTGCGCGCGGCCTGCGAACGCGCCAGCGATGCGGAGCTGGCCGAACTGCGGGCCTTCGTCGAGCGTTCGCGCGACGTGCCGGAAGACAGCGAGGCCACGCGCCTGCTGGAGCTGGACGAGGCCTTCCACCTGATGCTGGCGCGTTACTCGCGCAACGAGGAATTCGTGCGCGCGCTGGAAAGCGTGAATGCCCGCATCCATTTCGTACGCTGGATCGACATGCAGCAAGGGCGCCGCGCGCACACGCAGGCCGAGCACATGCGCATCGTGCAGGCGCTGGAACGCCGCGACATCGAGGCCTTGCCCGCGATGATGGGGGCGCACATCGGCCGCCGCCTGGACCAGATCACCGACGTGATACGCACGGGTTTTTCCAACATCTACATGCGGGACCAGGCCGACCCCGCGCAGGCAGCGCAGGCCGACACCACAACAGGGGAACACCGATGATCCATACGTTGTACAGACGCGCGCTGGCCATGGCCTGCGCGGTGGCGGCGATAGGCGGCCTGGGGATGGCGGCCGACGCGGCGGCCGAAGAGCGGCCGTTGATCCTGGTGGTGCCGTATCCGCCGGGCGGCAGCACCGATATCCTGGCGCGCATCCTGCAGCCGCGCCTGTCGCAGGAACTGGGCGGGCGTGCGGTCGTGGTCGAAAATCGACCGGGCGCCGCCAGTCAGATCGCCACGGCCTTCGTGGCCCGGGCCGAACCCGATGGCAACACGCTGCTGGTGAGCTTCGACAATCACGGCATCAATCCCGCCGTGAAACCCAAGCTGCCCTATGACACCTTCAAGGACTTCGTCGCCATCACACAGACCGTGCGCTTCCCGCTGGTGCTGGGCGCCAATCCGTCCGTGCCCGGCGACAACCTGAAGGACTTCCTGGCCGCCGCAGCCAGGCAGCCGGCCAATCGCTACAACTACGCGTCGACCGGCGTGGGGTCGCTCAATCACCTGGCCCCCGAAGAGCTCAAGCGCCTGTCCAAGGTGGAACTGTTGCACGTGCCTTATGGCGGCGGCGGACCAGCGATCCAGGCCGTGGTGGGCGGTCAGGCCAACATGACCTGGCTCAGCTTCGCCGCGCTGCGTGGCCAGATTCAGGCGGGCAAGATCAAGCCGCTGGCGGTCGCCGGCGAAAAAAGGCTGGCCGACCTGCCCAGCGTCCCTACCGTGGCGGAGTCCGGTTTTCCCGGATTTGTCGCCTACTCATGGAGCGGCATGTTCGCGCCCAAGGGCACGCCCGATGCCACGATCAAGAAGCTGACCCGCGATTTCAAGGCCGTGCTGGCCGACCCGGACGTCCGCAGGAAATTGGGCGAGGCGGGCTTCGAGATCGTGGCCTCCGACGGCCCTGCGCTGGATGCCTATGTGAAGGCCGAGTACGAACGTTGGAACGCCTTCATCAAGACCAGCAACATCAACCTCGAAAACTGACGCGCCGGCGGCCCGGCGGGCCGCCCCCCAGCGTCAAGCAAGCACGGAGACGATATGAATACCCTGACCGGCGCGGAAGCGATGGTGCGCATGCTGCAGCACAACGGCGTCCAGCATATTTTTGGCCTGTGCGGCGATACCAGCCTGCCGTTCTATGACGCCTTGTACCGGCTCGACCACGGCATGCGCCACATCCTCACGCGCGACGAACGCAGCGCCGGCTACATGGCCGACGCCTACGCCCGGGTGACCGGCAAGGTGGGCGTATGCGAAGGCCCCAGCGGCGGCGGCGCGACCTATCTGCTGCCCGGCCTGGTGGAGGCCAACGAGTCGTCGGTGCCCGTGCTGGGCATCACGTCGGACGTGGCGGTCGGCTCGCGCGGCAAGTATCCGCTGACCGAGCTGGACCAGGAGGCGCTGTACCGTCCGTTGACCAAATGGAACCGCACGATCGACCGCGCCGACCAGATCCCGGGCATGGTGCGCGCGGCCTTCCGCCACATGACCTCCGGCAAGCCGGGCGCGGCCCACCTTTGCTTTCCCTATGACGTGATGAAGCAGCAGGTGGATGCGGCCGACATCTGGGCGCAGCCCGAGCACGGCAGCTATCCGGCCATGCGTTGCGCGCCGGACCCCGCCGACGTGGTGCGGGCCGCGCAGCGGCTGGCCGGCGCGCGTTCGCCCGTCATCATCTGCGGCGGCGGCGTGGTCATAGCCGGCGCCAGCGCCGCCTTGCAGGATCTGGCGGAGATGCTGAAGGCGGCCGTCTGCCTGACGGTCAGCGGGCAGGGCAGCCTGGCCGACACGCATCCGCTCAACGCCGGCGTGGTCGGTTCCAACGGCGGCGTCATGGCCACGCGCGATGTGGTGGCCGCCGCCGACGCCGTGCTGTTCGTGGGTTGCCGCGCGGGCTCCACGTCCACCGAGCACTGGCGCTTTCCGAGTCGTGACGTGCCGATCCTGCACATCGACGTGGATCCCTCGGTGATCGGCGCCAACTACCGCACCGAAGTCGGCATGGTGGGCGATGCCCGGCTGGCACTGGAGGCCCTGGCCGTCGAGGTGCGTGAACGCCTGGCGCATCGACCCGCCGACGCGGTCGACGGCTCGGTGCTGGCCGGCCGGGCGAAGCAGGCGCGGCGCGAACAGCTGGAGACGCTGGCCGCCAGCCTGGATACGCCGATCCGTCCCGAGCGCGTGGTGCAGTCGCTGAACCGCCTGCTGCCGGACGACGCGGTGGTCTGCGCCGATCCTGGCACGCCGTGCCCGTATTTCTCGGCGTACTACGACGTGTCGCGTCCCGGCCGTCACTTCATCACCAACCGCGCGCACGGGGCGCTGGGCTTTTCCATGTCGGCCGCCATGGGCGCGTGGGTGGGGCGGCCGCAGTCCAAGTGCGTCGCGGTCATGGGCGACGGCAGCTTTGGCTTCACGGTCGGTGAACTGGAAACCATCGTGCGACACAAGGCGCCGCTGCTGATGGTGGTGTTCTCGAATTCGGTCTATGGCTGGATCAAGGCCAGCCAGAAGGCCGGCTACGACAAGCGCTACTACAGCGTGGATTTCGATCGCACCGACCACGCCCGCATTGCCGAAGCCTATGGCGTGAAGGCATGGCGGGTGGAAGATCCGGCCAAGCTGGACGCGGCGATCAAGGCCGCGCTGGCGCATGATGGCCCGGCCCTGATCGACGTGCTGGCACAGCCGCTGCAGGATGCGGCGGCGCCGGTCAGTCAGTGGATGGGGTGATGCGCGGACATCGGGCTGGGCGGGAACGTCCTGCCCGGGCGTGGCGCCTTGCGGGCATGGGCCAGGCGGCAAGACCGCCTGCGTGCGAGGAAGGCGTTCGGCGGAATCAGCGCCTGGGCGACGCGTCCAGCACCTTGTCGATCAGATGATTCACGCCGCTGCAGATATCGGCCTGATCGACGCCGTAGATGTGCAGCGAGATGGCGACTTCGGGACTGGCGTTGCCCAGCCTGTGGATCTGGTGCAGGCCCTGCGTGGCCGTGACGATGTCGCCCGGCCGGCGCGTGGTTCCGCCGCAAGCAATGGCGGCGGATGCCTCCGCGTCCCAGCGGTAGTGGGTTTCGGACAGCTCGCCCTGCAAAACCTGATAGGTGCACCAGGTCTTGTGGCCATGCACGGGACTGAACTGCCCCTGGCGCCAGACCAGGTAGGCGATGGTGAAGGCGCCGTGCGGATCCGCGTAGGCGATGTGCCGCATGTAGGATTCGGCACGGCCGGCGCGCAGCGCGTCGGGCAGGCCCTGCAGGATGCCATTGGCGCTGGCGACGCTGGAGGCCAGGTCGCGCAGCAGCGCGCGGGCCGCGTTCATCTGCGCGGTTTGAACCGACTCGCACAGCGTGCGCAGATCGGGGCAGGCAGTTTGGACGTCGGACATGGGATCGGTCGCGGTGTGGACAGACCTTCATCTTAGGGATTCGGGCTGGAATGCCTTTGCCAAATCGGCGGATGAGGCGGCGAAGATTAGAAAAAAATTCCACGCCGTCCGCGGGGGCGCGCTCCTATACTGATTGGCTTCGGCCGCAGACAGCCGGCCATGCAGCAAGCCCGCCAGACAGGCGATGCGGCATGGACCGGCAAGGGGAAAGCATGGATCTGGGAATCAAGGGCAGGACGGCGCTGGTGTTCGGCGGCAGCCGTGGCATGGGGCGCGCCTGCGCGCAGCAACTGGCGCGCGAGGGCGTGTCCGTGACGATCGCGGCGCGCAATCCCGAGCGGCTGGAACAGGCCGCCGCCGAGATCGCGCGCGAAACCGGCATTGGCGTGGGCTGGGTCTCGGCCGACCTGACGCAGCCGGCCGGACGCGACGCGGCCATCGCCGCCTGCCCGCATCCGGACATCCTGATCAACAACGCCGATGGGCCGCTGCCCGGAGATTTCCGCGACTGGTCGCACGAGGACTGGGTCGCCGCCCTGGACGCCATGATGCTCGGTCCCATCGACATGATCCGGCGCGTGGTCGACGGCATGGTCGAGCGCCGCTTCGGGCGCATCGTCAACATCGTGTCGCGCAGCGTCAAGGCGCCGCACGCCGAGCTGGGTCTGTCCAATGGCGCGCGCTCCGGCTTGATCGGTTTCGTCGGCGGCGTCGCGCGCCAGACCGTGCGGCACAACGTCACCATCAACAACCTGCTGCCGGGCGTTTTCGCCACCGACGCGCAGGCCCGCCACATCCGGGGCATGATGGACCAGTTCCCGGGCAAGAGCTTCGAGCAGGTCTGGGACGAGCGCGGGCGTTCCAATCCGGCGGGCCGCTATGGCGAGCCCGAAGAGCTGGGCGCTTTGTGCGCCTATGTTTGTTCCGCCCAGGCCGGCTATCTGACCGCGCAGAACATCCTGCTCGACGGCGGTGGCTATCCCGGAGTGTATTAGGTCTAGGTCCCCCCCGAAGCGCTGCGCGCTTCCCCCCAGGGGGCGCCGGTGGCGGACCGGCGGAGCCGGATCCGCGCGGCCCCGATTGGGGGCGGCCGTGCCGGGGGGGCGCAGTGCCCGGTGGCGCCAGCATTGCCGTTTTCTTGGCAGGATCGGGGCGGACACCGTGCCGAGGATGATGGTGCGACATTGAGGACGAGGAAAGGACATTCATGAAAGTGCTGGTGTTGGGCGCTGGCGTCGCGGGTGTGGCGGCGGCCTACTATCTGTGGCGGGACGGGCATGAGGTCGTCGTGGCGGACCGCCAGCCGGCCGCCGCGCGCGAGACCAGCTTCGGCAACGCGGGCGGGCTGTGCCCCAGCTTCGCCGGGCCCTGGGCCGCACCGGGCATGATCGGCAAGGTGCTGAAGATGTCCCTGCAGCGCAATTCTGCCATCCGTTTCTCGCTGTCGCCCGAGCCGCGCAAGCTGGCCTGGCTGGCGCGCTGGATGGGGCAGTGCAATGCCGAGCGATTTCGCGTCAACAAGCTGCGCATGCAGCGGGTGGCGCACTACAGCTTTGCCTGCCTGAAGGAGATCGCCGGCGCGGGACTGCCCATCGATTTCGATTTCCATCAGGATGGCACGCTGCAACTGTTCCGCGACGAGGCCGGCCTGAAGGCGGTTCCCGGCATCACCCGCGCGCTGGATGAATTCGAAGTGCCGTGGCGTTTCCTCGAGGGGGCCGACGCGGCCAGCGTCGAGCCGGCGCTGGCGCACACGCGCGCGTCCATCGCGGGCGCGCTGTTCCTGCCGGCGGACGGCTCCGGCGACAGCTACAAGTTCGCCACCGGGATGAGCGCCTACCTGCAAGGTCAGGGCGTGGACTTCCGCTATGGGGTCCAGATCCGGCGCCTGGCCGGGCAGGGAGGACGCATTGCCGGCGTCGAGACGGATCAGGGCACGCTGACGGCCGATGCCTATGTGGTGGCGCTGGGCGGTCAAAGCCCCTTCCTGCTGCGACCGCTGGGGATGACGCTGCCCATCTATCCGCTCAAGGGCTATTCCATTACCGCCGACGTGACCGATGCGGGTCGCGCGCCGCAGGCCGCCATCATGGATGAGCACAACAAGGTGATGATCTCGCGGCTGGGCTCGCGGATCCGGGCCGCGGGCATGGCCGAATTGAAGGGTTATGGCTTGGAGGTGGACGCGGGGCGGGTGGCGTTCCTGACGTCCGTGGTGCGCGAGTGGTTTCCACAGGGCATCGCGCTGGACCGGGCCCAGCCCTGGGCCGGGTTGCGGCCGATGACACCGGACGGCCCGGCCATCCTGGGCCGGACGCGCTACGACAACCTGTTCCTGGACTGCGGCCACGGCTCCAATGGCTGGACGCAGGCATGCGGAACGGGCAAGATTGTGGCCGACATCGTCGCCGGCCGGCCGCCGGAGGTGGACATGGAAGGCCTGACGGCGGAGCGCTACGCGTCATGACCCGGTCCGCCGGTGCGTTGGAAAGTCGAGGAAAGGGCATGGACCAGACAGACATCAAGATTCTCGCGCTGCTGCAAAAGGACGCGACCTGTTCCGTGGCCGAGATCGCCGAGCAGGTGAACCTGTCCGTCACGCCGTGCTGGCGGCGCATCCAGAAGCTCAAGGACGACGGCGTCATCGCGCGCAACACGATCCTGCTGGACCCGAAGGCGCTGGGCCTGAACCTGACCGTGTTCGTGTCCATCAAGACCAGCCAGCACAACGCCAAGTGGACGCAGAGCCTGATCAACGCGGTGATGGCGCTGCCCAATGTGGTCGAGTTCCACCGCATGGCGGGCGATATCGATTACCTGCTCAAGGTCGTGGTCGAGGACATGGCTGCCTACGACCGCTTCTATCGCCGCCTCATCGACGCGGTGGACCTGCTGGACGTGAGCGCCAGCTTCTCGATGGAAGTCATCAAGAGCACGACCGAGCTGCCGCTGGACGCGGTCTGACGGCCGGTTTCGCGCCCGGAAAGGGGCTGAAATCCGTTCGCGCAATTTTTTTTCTCTCAGGGCCCCGTCCGCGAAACACAAATTTCTTTCGGTGCGTTGCTTAAGCCTTATCTCGCAATGCTTTTGCGCACGGCCCGGCGTAGGATATCGCCCATTCCCCGGATGGGAATGAATCGGGATATCAAAGGGTCCTCATGGCTTTGGCAGTACCCGCCGCCGGCGATTGCGCCGGTCTGGCTCAGTCGCAGCAATCCCCGGCCCGGCGCGCGGCGTCGGTGGACGATCTCCTGACCGATTGGAACGGCAGCGAGGATCTCTGGGTCTTTGCCTACGGTTCCCTGATCTGGCATCCCGGCTTTGCCTGGCGCGAGCGGCGGCTGGCGACGGTGCGCGGCTATCACCGGTCCCTTTGCCTGTGGTCGCACGATCATCGCGGCTCGCCGGACAATCCCGGCCTGGTGTTCGGCCTGGATCGAGGCGGCTGTTGCCGTGGGGTGGCCTTCCAGATCGCCGCCAGCGACGTGCGGACGGTCTTCGAGATGCTCTGGCGCCGCGAGATGGTGACGGGCGCCTATTGCCCGCGCTGGCTGACCTGCCATACCAAGGAAGCGCCCGTGCGCGGGCTGGTGTTCCTGCTCAACCGCGCCTGCCAGGAATACGCGGCCGACGTCAGCGACGACCGCCTGCTGGCGTCGGTGCGCAACGCGGTGGGCCATTCCGGCCCGTGCCTGGACTATGTGATCGAAACCGAGCGCGCATTGCGCGCGCACGGCATCGACGATATGCGCCTGGGCGAGCTGGTGCGACGCCTGGGCCAGCCTTGCTGAAACCCCCTGTCTCTGGCCGTCAGAAGGACCAGCGGCCGAACATGAACAGCACGTTGCCGTTGCCCTTGCCGCCGGGAATGTAGGTGGCGTAGAGCATGGCGTCCTTGTAGCCGGCCGAGACCAGCGGCAACACGCCGGGGAAGGGGATGTAATGCATGATGTCCTGGCGCGAGGTCAGGAACACGGTGTAGCCGGCGCCCAGGCGGAAATTCTCGCTGACCCGGCCGATCTTCAGGAAGCCGTAGCCGGCGATCGGCTGGACCTTGCTGTGTGAGTCCAGGAAGGCCATGCCATACAGGCCCTGCCAGTCTCCGTCCTCGTCGTAGATGCTGCGGCCGTAGCCGCCGCCCCAGGCGCGCTCGTTGAAGCTGCGGATCTTCTCCGCGCTGTACATGGAGCGGTTGTGCCAGGAATAGCCGCTGATATAGAGGTCGTTGTTGCCTTCGGACCAGATCTGGTCTAGCCGGGCACAGGCCGATTGCGCCCAGGAGGGCAGGTTGTCACAAGCCTGGGCGCTGACGGTGAAAACCGAGAGCGCCAAGCCAAGCAAGGCAATCCGGAGTCTGGCGATCATTGCAGGGATAGGCGAAGAAAATGACAAGCCTATTACTGTACTTGATGATCTAGGGTTTTCCCTGTCGGTTTTCTGTCAAGATTGGTCAATAAGTGTGCAGTGCAGCTGTTTTCAGCCAAGTCTGTTGGGCTGGCGCTACAGCAGGAAAAGCGTGGCCAGCCCCAGGAAAATAAAGAAGCCCAGCGAGTCGGTGGCGAAGGTCAGCAGCACTGACGAGCCCATGGCGGGATCCTTGCCGAAACGCGCGCGCACCATGGGCACCAGCACGCCGACCGAGGCGCCGACCAGCATGTTGCAGATCATTGCGGCCATCATCACGAAGGCGATGGCGAAGGAATGCGAAATCGCCCAGGCGAACAGCGCCGCCACCAGACTGCCGCACAGTCCTACCATCAGCGTGACGAACAGCTCGCGCTTGACCAGCTGCCAGAGGTTGCGTCCGGTGATCCGGCCCATCGCCAGCGCCCGGATGATCAGGGTCATGGTCTGGTTGCCCGAGTTGCCGCCGATGCCGGCGACGATGGACATCAGGAAGGCCAGGATCACGATCTGGCTGACCGTGCCCTCGAACTGCGACGCCACGAACGAAGCCGTGGCGGCGGTACAGAGATTGAACAGCAGCCAGGGCGCGCGGTTGCGCAACGCGGTGGACACGGGGGCGAAGATGTCCTCTTCCTGCAGACCGGCGCGCGACAGCGCCTGCTCCTGCGAGTCTTCGCGCATCACATCCACCACGTCGGCGATGGTGACGCGGCCGATCAGACGGCCCTGGTCGTCCATCACGGGAGCCGAAACCAGGTCATAGCGTTCGAAGGCGCCGGCCGCGTCGGCGTCCGAATCCAGCGGATTGAGCGTCAGGAAGTCGGAATTCATGACCGCCCGCACCTCGGTTTCCGGTTCGCTGACCAGCAGGCGCGACAGCGGCAGGATGCCCTGCAGCTTGTCCTGGCGATCGACCACGAAGATCTGGTCGGTATGGTCGGGCAGTTCGTGCAGGCGGCGCAGGTAGCGCAGCACGACCTCCAGCGTCACGTCCTCGCGCACCCGGACCATCTCGAAGTCCATGATGGCGCCCACGCTGTCCTCCGGATAGCCCATGGCTTCCAGCAGCTGCGCCCGTTCTTCCTCGGTCAGGCCCTTCTGGACTTCCGCCACCACGTCGGGCGGCAGGTCCGGCGCCAGGTCGGCCAGCTCGTCGGCGTCCATGTTGCCGGTCGCCGCCACCAGGTCCTGGCGGTCCATCGCCTCGATCAGCGATTCGCGGACCCAGTCCTCGACCTCGAGCAGCACGTCGGCGTCGTGTTCGGGGCTGACCAGCTTCCAGATCGTCTGCCGTTCGTCCTTGGGCAGCGATTCGAGGATGAAGGCGATGTCGGCCGGATGCAGGCCGTCCAGCAGCGTCTTGAGCTCGGCTTCGTGCTGCCGGTGAACCAGGTCCTCGACCAGGTTGGCCTTGGCGTCGCCTTCTTCCTGGCGATGCACCAGGTCGGCGACCAGCTGCTGGCGACGCAGGCGTTCCTGCACTTCGGCCAGGGCGTGCTGGGCGTCTTCCGGGTCGAGGCGGCGGGGCGTCGCGGGCAGCTTGTGCGCGGCGGCGGATGGCGTCATGCGTTACGGCTCAAAGTTTGGGTAGGGGGCGGCTGCGGCGGGCTTCGTCGGTGGCGACGTAGGTCAGGACGGCCTCGGTGACCTTGACGACTTCGGCGTCCAGCCGCTGGCGCTCGGCATAGACTTCGACGGACACCGTGATCGAGGTGTTGCCGGTCTTGACGATGGCGGCGTAGAAGCTGAGCAGGTCGCCCACGAACACGGGCTCCTTGAACTGGAAGGCGTTGACCGCCACCGTGGCCACGCGGCCCGCGGCGCGGCGCGCCGCCGGGATCGAACCGGCGATGTCCACTTGCGACATGATCCAGCCGCCGAACACGTCCCCGTGGATATTGGCGTCCGCCGGCATCGGCATGACGCGCAGCACGGCGTCGCGATTGGCGGGCAGGGTGGTGAAGGGGGTGGGGGTGCTGGAGGACATGCGGCTGGCTCCAATGCCTGGAAACCAGCCGATTATGCAGGAAAAACAAGACCGCGGCGCGCGCGCCGCGGTCGTTGCGGGCCGGGCCCGGCTCAGGACGCCAGCTTGACGATGCCGTAGCCGCCGACCAGCAGCCAGACGTACAGGATCAGGCCCAGGGCCATGACGCGGGGGCCGGCCTTCTTGATCTGCGCGAAGCGGGTTTCGATGCCCAGCGCCGTCATGGCCATGGTCAGCGCGAACACGTCCAGGCGGCGCAGCGCGGCCACGGCGTCCGCCGGCAGGATGTTCAGCGAATTGATGATGGCCAGCGCCAGGAAACCGATGGCGAACCAGGGGATGGGCAGCTTGGCGCCCTTGCCCTGGCCGCCGGCGTGGCTGGCGGCGTTGCGCAGGTACATGCCCAGCACCAGCAGCACCGGCACCAGCAGGGCCACGCGGGTCATCTTGACGATGGTGGCGACTTCGGTGGTGGCCGGGTCCACGTTGCTGGCCGCGCCCACGACTTGGGCGACTTCATGGATGGTGCCGCCGATGTAGATGCCCAGCGCCTGGGTGTCCAGGTTGAGCCAGCCGGCGTGGTAGAGCACCGGGTACAGGAACATGGACAGCGTGCCGAACAGCACCACGGTGGCAACGGCGACCGCGCTCTTGTGGGGCGCCGAGCGCAGGGTGGGCTCGAAGGCCAGCACGGCGGCCGCGCCGCAGATGGCGCTGCCGGCAGAGGTCAGCATGGCGGTGTCGCGGTCCAGGCCCAGCAGGCGCTGGCCGACCACGGTGCCGATCAGCAGGGTGCCCAGCACCACGGCCACGGAAACCGCCAGGCCGGGCAGGCCCACGGCCACGATCTGCTGGATGCTGATGTTCAGGCCATAAAAGGCCACGGCGATGCGCAGCAGCCGGCGGGCGGTGAAGTTCACGCCCACGCCCCAGTCCGCCGGCATGGTGCCGCGCAAGAAATTGCCGTAGAGCATGCCGCAGACGATGCCGACCACCAGCGGCGAGAAACCCATGTGCCGGATGGCGGGCAGGTCCGCCAGCTGCATCACGGCGGCGGCCATCAGGCCGACGAACAGGACGCCGTTGAGTTTGTCGCGCCAGGGCGTGGCGGCGGGGGCGGCCGCGTGGGCGGCGGGCGAGGCGGGAAGCGGGGCGGCGGTGCTGGTCGAAGCGCTCATGGCGGGCCTTCTGGAATATCTAAATAACTGGGTGGAATATTAGATTTGCCACTATTATTTGAAAAATCTTTATTTTGAATATTTAATATCGGAAATTCTGATATTTAAGCGGCCATGCTCTTATGACCCCAGACCAGCTGCTCACCTTCGCCTGTGTGGCCGACACCGGCAACATCAGTCGCGCGGCGCAGACGCTGCACCTGTCGCAGCCGGCGGTGTCGGGCCAGTTGCGCATGCTGCAGGAGTGGTTCGGCGAGCCGCTATACCGCCGCAGCGGCCATGGCATCGCGCTGACCGAGGCCGGCGAGCGACTGGCCGAGCAGGCCCGCCAATTGCGCCAGGTGTACCGGCAGGCGCAGGCCGTGCGCGAATCCTGGCGCGGGCTGGAGACGGGCGTGCTGCGCCTGGGCGCCAGCACCACGCCGGCCAGCTACCTGCTGCCGCGACTGGTGGCCGAATTCCGGCAGGCGTTTCCGGCCGTGAGCCTGCACTTGTCGGATGGCAACACGCGCGAAATCGTCGAGCGGCTGCCCGTTCTGGACCTGGCTTTCATCGAGGGCGACGTGCCCGCCGGACTGCCGGCAGACACGGCCGTGCATGCCTGGCGCCAGGATGAAGTGGTGGCGATCGTGCGCGCCGACCATGCGTTGTCGGGCAAGGGCGCCGTGACCCTGCGCGACCTGGCCGCGTCGCCGCTGGTCATGCGCGAACCGGGTTCGGGGGTGCGGCGGCTGGTCGAGCGCGCTTTCGCCGATGCCGGCCTTACGCCGTCGGTGGGGTTGGAACTGGCGGGCGTGGAAGGGGTGAAGCAGGCGGTGCGCGCCGGATTGGGCGTGGGCTTCGTGTCGGTGATGTCGATGCGGCACGAGGACGGCGCGCTGGCCGCGTTGCGGCTGCTGCCCCGGCCGTTGACCCGCACGCTGAGCATCCTGGTGCCGCACGCGGATGCCGCGGCACGTGCCGCCGGGCGCTTCCTGGCGATGTGCATGGCGATCGGGCCGGCGGACGGCGCCTAGGACTGCGCGCCGCGCGCTGCATCAGGGGCCCGGTCCCAGCCGGGCCGCCTGACGGACCTGATTTCAGGCCTGCGGCTTGGCCAGGCGCTGCAGCGCCAGCTGGACCCAATAGGTGCCGCCCAGCGGCAGCAGTTCGTCGTTGAAGTCGTAGCTGCCGTTGTGCAGCATGCACGGCCCCAGTCCGTGGCCGTGGGCGCGATGCTCGCCCATGCCGTTGCCGATCCAGACGTAGCAGCCGGGCAGTTCCTGCAGCATGAAGGCGAAGTCCTCGGCGCCCATGGTGGGCTGGACGTGGTCGTCGACCATGTCCTCGCCGACGATGCCGCGCAGCACCTCGGCGCAGAAGGCGGCTTCGTCGGGATGGTTGATGGTGGGCGGGTAGTTGCGCTGGAACTTGAATTCCACTTCGCAGTCCATCGCCGCGCAGGTGTGGCGGGCGATCTCTTCCATACGGCGTTCGATCAGATCCAGCACGTCCAGCGTGAAGGTGCGCACCGTGCCGCGCAGCTCGGCGTGGTTGGGCACCACATTGTCGGCGCTGCCGGCGTGAATCTGGGTGATGCTCAGCACCGCGGCGTCGAGCGGGTTGCGGTTGCGCGTGATGATGGTCTGCAGCGATTGCGCCATCTGCACCGCCGCCATGACCGGGTCGATGCCCAGGTTGGGCATGCCGGCGTGCGTGCCCTTGCCCTTGATGACGATCGAGAACTCGTTGCTGGACGCCATGATGGGGCCGGGCGTCAGGCCGAACTTGCCGGGCGGCATGCCGGGCCAGTTGTGCATGCCGAACACGGCTTCCATCGGGAAGCGCGTGAACAGCCCGTCGTCGATCATGCGCTTGGCGCCGCCGCCGCCTTCCTCGGCCGGCTGGAAGATCACGTAGACCGTGCCGGCGAAATCGCGGTGCTGCGACAGGTAGCGGGCCGCGGCCAGCAGCATGGCCGTGTGGCCGTCGTGGCCGCAGGCGTGCATCTTGCCTTCGTGCTGGCTGGCGTGGGCGAAGGTGTTCGCTTCCTGCATGGGCAGCGCGTCCATGTCGGCGCGCAGGCCGACCGCGCGCTCGCCGGGGAGCTTGCCGCGGATGATGCCGACCACGCCGGTGCCGCCCAGGCCGCGATCGATCTCGATGCCCCATTCCTCAAGCTTGGCCGCGACGACGTCGGCGGTGCGGAACTCTTCAAAAGCCAGTTCGGGATGCGCGTGGATGTCGCGCCGGATGCCGGCGATATCGTTGTGCCAGGCGACGATGGGTTCGAGCAGTTTCATGGGGAAAATTCGGGGGACGAAAGGGAACTCAACAAGGGTATCATCATTCGAAAATCGAATTAATGGAGGCAAACACTATGGCTCGTCCGTGGCTCGCGCACTATCCGCAAGGTGTTCCCCAAGAGATTTCCACCGAGGGCTATGCCTCGCTGGTCGATTTGCTGGACAGGGCCTGCCAGCGCCATGCGGCCCGAACCGCCTGCACGGCGATGGGCACCGACATCAGCTACGCCCAGCTCGACGCGCATGCCCGCGCCTTCGCCGCGTGGCTGCAGTCGTTGAACCTGCCCAAGGGGTCGCGCGTCGCGCTGATGATGCCCAACGTGCCGGCCTACCTGGTGAGCATGCTGGGCGCGCTGCGGGCCGGCCATATCGTCGTCAACGTCAATCCGCTGTACACGGCCGAAGAGCTGCAGCGCCAGCTGCTGGACAGCGGCGCCTCGGTCATCGTGATCCTGGAGAACTTCGCGCGCACGCTGCAGAACGTGCGCGCTCGCGGCGAGCTCAAGCACATCGTCGTGACCGGTCCCGGCGACCTGCTGGGCGGACTCAAGGCGCCGCTGGTCAACTTCGTGGCGCGCTATATCAAGAAGATCGTGCCGGCTTGGCAGATCGACGGCGCGCGCATGCTGCCGGCGGTCCTGGCCGACGGCGCGCGGCGGCCGTTCACGCCTCCGGCGCTGTCGATGGACGACGTGGCCGTGTTGCAATACACCGGCGGCACCACCGGCGTGCCCAAGGGCGCCATGCTGTCGCATCGCAACCTGACCGCCAATGTGCTGCAGACCGAGGCCGTGGCCCAGCCCGTGATCCACGACCTGGCGGACCGCCAGCTCACCATCCTGAGCGCGCTGCCGCTGTATCACGTGTTCGCGATGACGGTTTGCGGTCTTTACGGCCTGCATGCGGGCATGCGCAACGTGCTCATCATCAATCCGCGCGACCAGCCTTCGCTGATCAATGCCTGGCGCAAGGTGCCCATCAATCTGTTCCCCGGCGTCAATACGCTGTTTAACGCGCTGGCGCACAACGAGGACTTCGCCAAGCTGGACTTTTCCGTGCTGCGGCTGACGCTGGGCGGCGGCATGGCGGTGCAGCAGGCGGTGGCCGAGCGCTGGCTGAAGATCACCGGACGGCCCCTGATCGAAGGCTACGGCCTGTCCGAGACCTCGCCGGTGGCCACGGTGAATCCCACCGACGCCACCGCCTATTCCGGGTCCATCGGCCTGCCGCTGCCGTCCACCGACGTGGCCATCCTGGACGACGCGGGCAACGAGGTGCCGCTGGGCGAGCGCGGCGAGGTCGGCATCCGCGGGCCGCAGGTCATGCTGGGCTACTGGCGCAAGCCGGAAGAGACGCGCCAGTCCATGACGGCCGACGGCTACTTCCGCACCGGCGACATCGGCATCATGGACGAGCAGGGCTACACGCGCATCGTCGATCGCAAGAAGGACATGATCGCGGTGTCCGGTTTCAAGGTCTATCCGAACGAAGTCGAGGCTGCCGTGGCCCAGCATCCGGGCGTGCTGGAATGCGCGGCCATCGGCGTGCCGGACGAACACTCGGGCGAGGCCGTGAAGGTCTTCGTCGTGAAGAAGGATCCGTCGCTGACCGAGGAGCAGGTGCAGCAGTGGTGCAAGGACAAGCTCACGGGCTACAAGCGGCCGCGCTATGTGGAGTTCCGCGATGAGCTGCCCAAGAGCAACGTGGGCAAGATCCTGCGCCGCGAGCTGCGGCCCGACGTCGAGGCGGCGGCCAGGCCCGCGGCCTGAGCCGGGCGCAGGTTCAGTCTGGCTTGTCCAGGTGCGGGGCGATCATTTCATGCAGGGCCTGGCCGATGGCGGCGTTGCCCGCCACGACCCGGCCGCCGATCGGCCAGGAGTCGCGCTTGTGCATGTCTGAGCACATGCCGCCGGATTCGCGCACCAGCAGCGTGCCGGCGGCCACATCCCAGGGCGCCAGCCCCATTTCCCAGTAGCCGTCATAGCGGCCGCAGGCCGTCCAGGCCAGGTCCAGCGCGGCCGCGCCCATGCGGCGCACGCCGCGCGCGCGATTGATGGCGTCATGCAGCATGGGCATGTATTGCCCGGCGAAGGAAAAGTCGCGGAAAGGGAAGCCGGTGGCCAGCACCGCGTCATCCAGCGTCTGCGTGCGCGAGCACGAGATGCGCCGGCCGTTGAGCCATGCACCCAGGCCGTAGACGGCGGTGAACAGTTCTTCGCGGCAGGGGTCGTAGACCACGCCAACCACCGGCGCGTCCTCGGCCAGCGGCTGGCCGGCAGACACCGATGCGCCGGCGTGCGCGATCAATGCGATGGAAACTGCGTAGTGGGGGATGTCATGCAGGAAATTGGTGGTGCCATCCAGCGGGTCGATGTACCAGGTGGCGCTGCCTTGGGCCTGTCCGCCGGTTTCCTCGGCCACGATGCCGAATTGCGGCGTGCGCGCGCGCAGCTCCTGGATAATGGCGGCTTCGGCTTCGCGGTCCGCCTGTGACACCAGATCGTTGCGCGCCTTGCGATCGATCACGAGATCGGCGCGGTGATGCGCGTAGGATTGCAGGATGGCGGCGCCGGCGTGCGCGGCGGTGACCGCCGCGTCGATCGTGGCGCACAGGTCTATGGGCGAACCCATCGAGCGGGGCTGATCGTAGGTATCCATGCGGCCAGTTTACGCCCCGCATGCGTCAGCCTTGTTGCGTCCGGCCCCAAAACCGCGCCGCGCGTGGCGCGCATCCAACGTCTGCGCCGCGTGGCCGGGCCGCGCGGGGCCGTCGCGCCGTCCGATAATTCGCGTCATTCCCGAATCTGCTTGAATCCTGGTCCCTCATGTCTTCGTCCTATGTTCCCCTGGCGCCGGCGACGGTTGCCCTCGATGCCGAAGGCCGGCTCTACAGTCCGGCCTATGGCGACGTCTACCATTCGCCGGCGGGGGCGCTGGGCCAGGCCGAGCATGTATTCCTGCGGGGCAATGGCCTGCCGGAACGCTGGCGCGGCAGGGATGCCTTCACGGTCTGCGAGACCGGGTTCGGGCTGGGCCTGAATTTCCTGGCGCTGTGGCGGGCATGGCGCGACGACCCGGCGCGCAGCGCGGCGCTGCACGTGCTGGCGGTCGAAGGCCATCCCTTCGCTCCGGCGGATCTGGCCGCGCTGTTGGCGCGCCACGCGCCCGGGCCGCTGGCCGGCCTGGCGCGCGAGCTGGCGGCCCAATGGCCGCTGCCGCTGCCTGGCTTGCATCGGCTCGAATTCGACGGCGGGGCCGTCACGCTGACCTTGGCCTTTGGCGAGGCGCAAACGGTGGCGCCGCGTTTGGACGCCTGCGTGGATGCGTATTTCCTGGATGGTTTTGCGCCCGGGCGCAACCCGCGCATGTGGGAACCGGCGCTGCTGCGCGAACTGGCCGCCATGGCAGCGCCGGGCGCGACCCTGGCCACCTGGGCCTGCACCGGCGAGCTGCGTCGGGCATTGTCCGAATCCGGTTTCGACGCGCGCCGTGAAACCGGCTATGGCGGCAAGTGGCACATGACGGTCGCCACCGCCAGGGCAGAGGGCGCGCGGGCCGCGCAGGCGCGCGCCCGCATCCGGCCGCGCGGCCACGCCGTCGTGGTGGGCGCAGGCCTGGCCGGCGCCGGCATCGCGCAGGGGTTGGCGCTACGCGGTTGGCGCGTGACCGTGCTGGACGCCGCTCGTGCCGGTGGCGTGGCAGCGCATGCCGGTCACATGGCGGCGGCGCTGACGCCGGTGGTGGCGCGTGACGACAATGCGCGCGCCCGGCTGTCGCGCGCGGGCAGCGCGCGGGCGCTGGCGCGTTGGCGCGACTTGCCCGAGGGCGCCGCACCGCGCGTCTGCGGCACGGTGCAATTGGAGCGCGACGAAGGGCGCGCGGCGGCGCTGGCGGGCACCTTGGAAACGTTGGCGTTTCCCGCCGAGTGGGTGCGGCAGGTTGATCGCGATGAAGCCGGCGCGCTGGCCGGCATGCCGGTGGCGCGCGGCGGCGCGTATTTCGCGCAGGGCATGCTGATGCAGCCGGGCCGCCTGATCGAAACCCTGCTGGCCTTGCCCGGCGTGACGGTGCTGCCGGCGCAGGTCGCGCGCGTCCATCAGGATGGCGGGCAATGGCAGGCGCTGGACGCGGCGGGCCGGGAACTGGCGCGCGCGGACACGATGATCCTGGCCAACGCGGCCGGCGCCCGCGGTGTGTTGGACGCCAGCGGACTGCTGGAGCCCTGGCTGCCGCGCGTGGCGCAGATGCACGCGCTGGCCGGCGAGGTCACGCTGCTGCCCGCCGCGGCGCTGGAGGGCGGACCGCGTTGCATCATTGGCGGCGAGGGCTATCTGTTGCCCGATACCGGCGAGGGCTGCGTGGCCGGCAGCACCTATGTCCATGGCGCGGAACAGGCGCTGATCAGCGCAGAGGGGCAGCAGGTCACGTTGGGCAAGGCCGCCGGCTTGCTGGGCGCCGTCGGTCCGGCCTGGAATGCGCTGACGCCCGGCAGCCTGCCCGGTTGGGCGGGGTGGCGGGCGGTTCTGCCCGGCCGCCTGCCCGCCGTGGGGGAATTGGCCCATGCCCCGGGACTATGGATGGCCGCGGGCTATGCCTCGCGCGGCCTGTCCTGGTCCGCGCTCATGGGAGACCTGATCGGCGCCCGCCTGATGGGCGAACCTTCGCCGCTGGAGCGGGATCTGGCCGGATTGGTGACGCCTCGATGAAGGGCGATGCAAAAGAGGGGTAATTCCTATTGTGACAGGCCGTTATTGACGGCCAGTCACGAAAATTGCGTGGATTTGCCGCAAGATGGGCCCGGTTTCATAGGGCGTGGCAGCGTTTGCGAGGTGCCCGGACGTGCCGGGCCGGGGACCGATGTCAGGCTTTTACGGCCCTTTTTTTGTATGAATTGGTCGCCCAAAAGAGGGACCGAGTTTATTTCAAAGCCCAAATCCGTCAAAATAACGACTTTTGATGGTTTTTGGCTTAAGCCGGGGGATGCTCTGTGCCGCCCAAGTTCGACTTTGCCCATACTACCCAGCTCGATACCATCGAGCTGTTGACGTCTCGCCCCAGTCGCATCGATTTCGACGCGGGCGATGGGTTGCATCTGGTAGTCGAGGCGCATGCGCCTGGAGTTTTCCGCCTGCGCTTCGGCGAGGCGAGTCTGCTCAATGATGACAAGCCGGGCGCGCGTGCGCGCGCCGTCGCGGAAATGCTGCTCGCGCGCCAGGAGGCCGTGGGCGAGTCCACGATCAGTCCGCGCGACGACGGCGACGGCTGGCGTATCGCGCAAGGAGACGTGACACTCGAGGTCCGCTCCAATCCGGTGCGCGTGGCGCTGTACCGCGGCGAGACCAAGGTCTTCGAGTCCGAGGTGTCCGCGCATACGCCCGCATTCGGCCACAATGCGCTGGATGACACCGAGGCGGCCGCCTGGACCGCCGGTTTCACGCTGGGCGCCAACGAGCGCGTCTACGGCCTGGGCGAAACCCCGGGCGACCTGAACCGGCGCGAAGAATCCGTCGTGTCCGACGATCCCGAGCACCGCGCGCTGCCCCTGGCCTGGAGCCCGCAAGGCTGGGGCGTCTATGTGAACACCATGCGCCGCGTCGAGCACGCGGTGGGCGCCGCGCCGGCGGAGTCGGCCTATGTGCTGACCGTCGACGACGCCGTGCTGGACCTGTTCCTGTTCGCCGGCGAGCCGGGCGAGATCCTGAACCAGTACACCGCGCTGACCGGCCGCGCCGGCCAGCCCGTGCTCTGGGCGATGGGCGCCTGGCTGCAGCAGGCCAGCGGCGAGATGCCCACGCAGACGGTGGCCTTGCTGGCGCGCATGCGCGAGAACCAGATTCCGGTCGACGCCGTGACGCTGGCCCAGCCGGCGGCCTGGGGCTTCCTGTCCGACAAGACCGTGTTCGAATGGGACGCCCAGCGCTTCCCGGATGCCAAGCAGATGCTGGCCCTGTTCCACAAGCACAACGTGCATGTGGCGGCCTCCGGCTTTCCGGGCGTGCTCAAGAGCAGCCCGCTGTTCGAGGAACTGGAAGACCGGGGCTGGCTGCTGTCGAAGGACGACGGCTCGGCGCAGGTGTTCGACGGTATTCCCGCGACGTCCGGCCAGCCTTACGGCCTGCTGGACCTGACCTACCGCGACATCTATAACCTCTGGGTCGAACGTCATCGCCAGCTGATCGAGGACGGGCTCGACGCGCCCGCCTGCGACGCGCAGATCGCCATTCCCGACGGCGTGAATGCGCGCAACGGCGAGACCGGCGCGGCGCTGCGCAGCATGTATCCCCTGCTGGTGCGGCGCGCGCTGTTCGATGCCGTGGCCGGCCTGAAGGTGCCGCCCGAGGGCGTGGTGCCCAGTTCCGATCTGTTCCCCGCGGCGCAGCGCCTGCCCTGGCAGACGGGCCCGCAGGCTGAAAACAGCTGGGACGGCCTGCGCCACACGTTGCGCACCGCCTTGTCGATCGGCGCCAGCGGCGTGCCCGTGCAGGTGCACGGCATCGGTTCGGCCTCGCGCGATCTGGCGGGCATGACGCCCGAGCTGTACCTGCGCTGGCTGGCCATGGGTGTGTTCTCCGCGAACTTCTCGTTCCAGGGCGTGAACGGCCTGATGCCCTGGGATTTCGGCGACGAGGTCCTGGCGCATGTCCGCACCTGGATGCAGTGGCGTTATCGCCTGGTGCCCTATGTGCTGGGCGCGATCGAGGATTCCGCGCGCACGGGCCTGCCGGTGCAGCGCTCGATGGCGCTGTCCTTCCCCAACGACGAGCATGCCCACGATTGGGATCTGCAATACCTGCTGGGCCCGGCCCTGCTGGTGGCGCCGATCACCGAGCCCGGCAAGAGCGTGCGGGTGTACCTGCCCAAGGGCGACGCCTGGTGGGACCTGAACACGGGCCATCGCTACGAAGGCGGCACCACCTGGACGCTGGAGTGCGAACTGGGCCAGTTCCCGGTGTTCGGCCGCGAAGGCCACATGCTCTGTCTCGGCCCCGCCGCCCAGCATACGGGCGAGTTCAACTCGGCCCGCATCCTGGACGAGGTCTGGATGTTCGGCATGCCGGTGCACAACCCCGTTGTCATGCGCAACAAGATCCGTGTCATGCAGATGCAGGGCTCGAGCTACATCAAGGGCCTGGAAGGCTTGCGCATCTCGCCGTCCGAGGGGCTGGAGGTCAAGCGCCGCGGCGCCGAGGTCCGTATCTCGCGGGCGCGCTGAGCGACAGGGGCTGCGGCCGGACAGGTCGGCGCCCCCGGTTTTCCGCGCAACGCAAGCCGCGCTGAACAAGGGCAGTCAGGAAGGCTTTCCTTCCCGACTGCCCTTTGCCCTTGATGCGCGGACGTCGCGCTCATGTTTGCTAGCGCTGCTGGCAAATTCTATATTTCTTGTAGTTATAAAAAATGAAAAATACGGTCGTTCTCTTTAGAAGAGAAAAGATACAGAATCGCCTGCCATGATTCACATCGAGAACCTTTCCAAGACCTACGCCACGCCGCATGGCCTGTTCCAGGCCCTGCGCGGCATCAACCTGCACATCGAGCAGGGCGAGGTCTTCGGCATCATTGGTCCCAGCGGCGCTGGCAAGAGCACGCTGGTCCAGTGCATCAATTTGCTGGAGCGGCCGAATGAGGGCTCGATCGCCATCGGCGGCCAGCCGTTGACCGGCCTGGGCGAAGCGCAGCTGCGCGCGCAGCGCCGTCGCATCGGCATGGTGTTCCAGGGGTTCAACCTGCTGTCGCGCCGTACTGTGTACGGCAACGTCGCGCTGCCGCTGGAAATCGCCGGCGTGCCCAAGAGCGAGATCCCGGCGCGCGTGGAGCGCCTGCTGGCCCTGGTCGGCCTGGAGCACCTGCGCGACCGCTATCCCAGCCAGATCAGCGGCGGCCAGAAGCAGCGCGTGGGCATCGCGCGCGCGCTGGCCAATGACCCGGACGTGCTGCTCAGCGACGAGGCCACCTCGGCGCTGGATCCCGAAACCACGCACAACATCCTGGCCTTGCTGCGCGACATCAATCGCAAGACCGGCGTGACCGTGGTCATGATCACGCACCAGATGGAAGTGGTGCGCGAGGTCTGCGACCGCGTGGCCGTGCTGTCGCAAGGCGAAGTGGTGGAGATGGGCAGCACGCGCGAAGTGTTCGCGCAGCCGCGCCACGAAGTCACCCGCGCCATGGTGTCGGCGGCCACCGCGTCCGATCTGACCGACGCTACGCTGGCCGCCGCCAAGCAGCGCATCGAAACACTGGCCGCCGCCCAGCCTGGCCAGGCCGTGCGCCTGCTGCGCCTGTCGCTGACCGGCAATGACGCCTCGGGCGCCTTCCTATCCGATCTGTCCCGCCAGTTCTCGCTGGACGTGGGATTGGTGCAGGCCCGTGTAGAAGATATCCAGGGCGTGGCCGTGGGCACGATGTTCGTGCTGGTCCAAGGCGCGCCCGCCGCGGTCAAGGACGCCGTCGCGGCGCTGGCCGCCCGTGACATTACCGTTGAAGAAATTGCTCATGAGCCCGCAACTGATCGACCTGCTTATTACGTCGCTGCTTGACACCCTGCTGATGGTGGGGGTGGCCAGCGCCATCGCGGTGTTGATCGGCATCCCGCTCGGCGTGACGCTGACCGTCACGGCGCGTGGCGCCATGCTGGAAAACCAGCCGGTCAACCACGTGCTGGGCGCCATCATCAACGCCACGCGCTCGGTGCCCTTCGTGATCCTGATGGTCGCCATCATTCCGTTCACGCGGCTGGTGGCGCAGACCTCGATCGGCACCACCGCCGCCATCGTGCCGCTGTCGGTCGCGGCCATTCCCTTCATGGCCCGCATCGCCGAGAACGCCATGCGCGAAGTCGATCCGGGCCTGGTCACGGCGGCGCGCGCCATGGGCGCCTCGCCCATGCAGATCATCGTCAAGGTGCTGCTGCCCGAGGCGCTGCCCGGCCTGATCGCCGCCACCATCGTCACCATCGTCAGCCTGATCGGCTATTCCGCCATGGCGGGCGCGATCGGCGGCGGCGGCCTGGGCGACCTGGCCATCCGCTACGGCTACCAGCGTTTCCAGACCGAGGTCATGGCGGCGGTGGTGGTGGTGCTGATCGTGCTGGTGCAGGCCATCCAGAGCTTCGGCGACCGTCTCGTGCGCCGGCTCTCGCACCGCTGAGCCCATTCTTTCCTACTTCCGACATTCGGGATATTCGCAACATGAGCATCAAGGTTTTGAAGTCGTTGGCCGCGTTCGCCCTGGGCGCCGCCGTGTTTGCCCAGCCCGCGCTGGCGCAGGACAAACCGCTGAAAGTCGGCGTGACCGCCGGCCCGCATGCGCAGATCTTCGAAGTGGTGCAGCAGGAAGCCGCCAAGCAGGGCCTGAACATCCAGATCATCGAGTTCTCCGACTACGTGCAGCCCAACGTGGCGCTATCCTCGGGCGACCTGGACCTGAACAGCTACCAGCACCAGCCTTACCTGGACAACGCCAATGCCGACCGGGGCTACAAGCTGGTCAGCATCGCCAAGACCGTGATCTTCCCGATCGGCATCTACAGCAAGAAGATCAAGTCGCTGTCCGAGCTGAAGGAAGGCGCGCGCATCGGCCTGCCCAACGATCCGACCAATGGCGGCCGCGCGCTCCTGCTGCTGCAGGCCAACGGCCTGATCAAGCTGCGTCCGGAAGCCGGCCTGAAGGCGACGCCGATCGACGTGATCGAGAATCCCAGGAAGCTGCGCTTCATCGAACTGGACGCCGCCCAGCTGCCGCGCTCGCTGGACGACACCGACGCCTCGGCTGTCAACACCAACTTCGCGCTCGAAGCCGGCCTGAACCCGGCCAAGGACGCGATCGCCCAGGAGTCGCCGGACTCACCTTACGCCAACGTGCTGGTGGTGCGCGAGAAGGACAAGGACCGTCCGGAGTTCGCCAAGCTGGTGTCGGTCTATCACAGCGCCGCGGTCAAGCAGTTCATCGAGACCAAGTACAAGGGCGCCGTGGTGGCGGCCTGGTAAGTCCAGAACGGGTCTCGCGGCCGGGATTGCCTGGCCGCCGATTCGACTGCGCCCCCAAGGCACAGGCGGCAAGCCTGGTCCTGGGGGCGTTTTTCATGACTGGGCGGGAGAGCGCCTCCTGGCGCTGGCCTGGCATGTTGCGCTGATCTTACGGTCGCCGGATTCTTTGACAAGATCGGGCAAATCGGCCATAATTTCTGGCTTCGGTCGGGTTGTTAGCTCAGTCGGTAGAGCAGCGGACTTTTAATCCGTTGGTCGCGAGTTCGAGTCTCGCACAACCCACCACCCCGAATTTCAGCGTATGCCGGGCTCTGTTCCTGGGCGATGCACTGGTGAGGTTGACGATGACGCCGCTCTCTTTGAGAGCGGCGTTTTCTTTTTGGAGCGCGCTGGTCGGGGGCAAATCCAGGGGCAAATTCGAGGTAACAACCCCCGGCATGGCGGAGCCAGGTCAAGCGCTTCAGGACAACAGCCGAGGCCGCATCGCCGCCGTCAGGTCATGCAGGCTCAGCCCGCAGCTGCGCGCGCGTTCGGACAGTGCGGCGCTGTGCTCGAGCGCGCGCTGGCTCTCGGCCAGCAGTACGTCCAACTGTTCTTCCAGCGTGGCGGCCATGGTCCAGGCGTGTTCGGCGAACTGGGAAAAGAAGCCTTCGGCGCAGGTCCTGCAGATCGCGGTGCCGTTTTTCTCCAGCAGCGGAGCGCCTTGCGCAAGCGTCGATAGGCAGAAGGCACAGGCGAGGGCGCGGCTCATGCGTTGAACGGCTCGTGAAATGGGTTGTCGGAAGTGCCCTGCGGCCAGGGCACTTACCAACAACGGCGCGGGCCGCCGACTCTTAAGGCCGGGAAGACGAGGATGACTTGCTCCTGTGCCCCAGCGCGGCTTTGCCAGGTTTTGGCAATTCCCGGGCGATTGTGCGAGTCGCACGCGCGAGACGGGCAAAAAAACGCGCCCCGAAGGACGCGTTGCAAATGCCGGGCCTGTGGCCCGGCCAGGGGGTTGGGTTGAGCCGGACGCTTCAGCTCAGGTTGAAGCCGCCCGGGCCGGCCTGGCCCAGCACTTCGCGGGCGCACTGCATGGCTTCGGTGGCACTGGCGACCGCCAGGAACGGCATGTCGAAGGCACGCGCCATCTTCTCGGCGCGCTTGCGGATCTTCTCCAGCGCCTCAGCGTCCCGCTCCACCGCGATGAAAGCGCGGCAGCGCGCGCGCAGTCGCGGCATGTTCGTCGTCTGCCATTCCACCATCGCCTTGCGGTCTTCGTGTCCGGCTTCCTGCCGCATGTCGGGCACCACCAAGACGAAAGGCTGAGGGTTGTTCACCAGCATCTCCATTTCGCGTATCCAGCTGGCGGAATAGCCATCCGGGGCGCCGCCGTGCTTGGCGGTCACGATGGGGAAGTGGGACAGGTCGTGAAAGAAAAACTGATCTCGGTTCATTCGAATTCTCCGTGAAGGTGGGCGGCGGCGCCCTTGCGGCATCCGCAACCGCCGTAGAGCACCAGGCTGTAGGACTCCAGCGCGAAGCCGCTGCGCCTGGCGATGTCTCCGACCAGCCGCGACATCGAGGGATCGCTGGATTCCAGGATCCGGCCGCAATGCGTGCAGACCATGTGGTCGTGGTGCCCCTTGTCGTTTATTTCGTACACGGTGGTGTGCGCGTCGAGCTGCGTGCGCTTGAGCAGCCCGGCTTCCTCGAGTTGCGTGATCACCCGGTACACCGTGGCCAGGCCGATGTTGCTGCGGTCGGCGATCAGGCTGCGGTAGAGGTCCGCCGCGCTCATGTGCTCGCCCGCGTGTTGATGGAAGATGTCCAGGATCTTCAGGCGCGGATAGGTGGCCTTGATGCCTGCATCGCGCAATCGGGTGTGGTCCATGTGGGTTCTCCAGTCAGGGTAGGGCCGGCCTGATGAGAATGATGTCTATTTTCAAAATTTCCCGCTAACGGGATCCCGTCAATCAGTAGCGCAAACCTGCCAATCTCGATTGCGAGCGTATGCGGAGGGGTGGCGCGTGAATCGGGGGACAGTATCGGAACTCAAGCGAACTTCAGGTCAAGCATGTCGCAGCGGATGGACCACGCGATGTCTGCGCATGCGCAAGGCCCTGGGCCGTGCCCGCCAGGCGCCATCCGGGCGTGGGCACATGACGGCTTGCGTGGAATGCCGAGAAGATGAGAATGATGTACATTTGCATATCATCCGCAGACCGGGGCTTCATGTCCCTGCCCACGTTTTTACGATCATGTACCGCGAGGAATCCGCGCTTTTTTCCGGCAATCTCCTGCTGACCCCGCACAGCGTACGCGGCCGGCGCGAGACCAAGGGCATATACGTGCCGCAGCACCGTCACGACGAGGGCATGCTGGCGCTGGTGCACGAGGGCCTGGTGCTGGTCCAGGCGGGCAATGAGGTCTGGACGGTGATGCCGGGCAGCCTGGGCTGGATTCCGCCGGGCGTGATGCACGGCGCGCGCTGGTTCGGCGATGCCCATGGTTCTTTCCTGTTCGTGCGGCCGGACGCCTGCGCGCAGTTGCCCTCTGTCTGCCGGTCCTGGCCGTCGTCGCGGCTGATCGAGGCCGTGGTCGAGCGCATCGCCAGTGGTCCGCCCGGCATGCTGTCGGAGGCGTATCTGGCGCAGTTGTTCGAGGTGCTGCTCGAGGAGGTCCGCCTGCGCGAGCACGATCCCATGCCCTTGCCCATGCCCGAGGACCCGCGCCTGCAGGATCTGGCCAACTCGCTCCTGAGCACGCCGGACGATCCTTCCGGCATCGATGACTGGGCGCAGCGCCTGAACATGTCGTCGCGCACGCTGATGCGCCGCTTCCGCCAGGAAACCGGCGTGACGCTCGGCCAGTGGCGGCAGCGGGCGCGCCTGCTGCGCGCGCTGGAGATGCTGGGCCGTGGCGGATCCGTCACCGAGGCTGCGCTGGCCGTGGGCTACGAGAGCACCAGTGCCTTCATCGGCAGCTTTCGGGCGGCGTTCGGCGTCACGCCGTCGCGTTACGTGGCTGGCCGCGACTAGCTCGCCGGCCGAGCGCGTTCCGGGGGCGTTCCGGGGGCGTTGCCGGCGTCCGCATTTACCGTTCTTTACCCTTTTTCGACAGAATCGCCGATCTTCTGAAATGCCCGCTGTCTACGATGGCGTCAGGGTAGGACAGGCAGGTCTGGCCGTCCGCCCGCGATGCTTCAGGGGTGTACTCATGTCTGTTCAGACGATCCAGATTCTTTCCAGGGCTGGCAGCGGCGGCGTCATCGCGCGCGCCGTGCCCGCCGCGCATGCCGGCGTTCGTCCGCCTGTCGGCGTGCCTGCCTTTCCGGCTATCCTGTGCAAGATCCTCGCGTCGACGCGCAGCGCCTGGCAGCTCGACGGCGCGCCGGCCGACAAGTCATAGAGCGGCGTCTCAGGCGGCGGCGGGCTGGTCGGGATGCTGCGGCTGCGGGCCGAGCGGATCGTTTTCCGCGTCGGGGCGCGGCGGCACCGCCGGCAGGCCCAGGGCCAGGCGCAGGCGCTGGCAATCCGGGTTGGGCGTGCCGTCCGGCAGCCAGATATCGAACTCGCGGCAGGGCGTGGGGCGGTTTTCGTAGATGGCGCAGTGGATGCTCGGCTTGCCCAGTTCCCCGCGCAGCGAGATGCAGCGCCCGCCGCCCATTTCCGTGCCTTTCATGCAGGCGCGCAGCGGGCTGAGCTGGGTGACCAGTTCCACGGGCACCTGGCCGCCGTTCTCGCCCGCCAGCTCGCCGCAATAGAACGAGACCCGGAAGTGCGAACAGCACGCGCCACAGTCCAGGCAGGGATTGGCGGCGGGGTCGTCGCCAGCCAGGACGGCGGGCGAAACGAAAGTGATGGGCGAGGTTTCTAGCAAGGACATGGCGGAAAGTCCGTAAGCCTGTCCGGTCCCGGCGTGGACGCAAAACGGGCTTGCGTCGCGCAAGCCCGGCGGGTCGATCCGGGAGGCGCGGGATCGCCCGCGCGGGATCAGGGAAATGGATAGTAGCGGGATTTCCGTCGCGCGATCCACGATTTTTTTGTCACCGGGCGATGCCGGCGAAAGCGCGCCTGCGGACCCGGGCGGCCATGGGATAAATGCGGCGCTGCGCGCGGGGACGGGCGCCTGCCTGGGTTAGCATCTCGTTCTGAGAATGCGCCGGGAGCGCCACCAATGAGCCTCAAGACCGATTTCCCCGATGGGCTGGCCCGCTGCGGCTGGCTCGACGGCTCCGCCGATTACACGGCCTATCACGATCTGGAATGGGGCCGTCCCGTGGCCGACGACCGCGCCCTGTTCGAACAGCTGAGCCTGGAGGGTTTCCAGTCGGGCCTGAGCTGGCGGACCATCCTGAACAAGCGCGAGGCCTTTCGCCGCGGCTTTTCCGGTTTCGATCCGGCGCGCGTGGCCCGCTACGGTGAAAAAGAGATCCAGGTGCTGCTGGCCGATGCCGGCATCGTGCGCCACCGGGGCAAGATAGAAGCCGTGATCAACAACGCGGGCCGGGCGCTGGAAATGATCGAGCGCGAGGGCTCCCTGGCGGCATTCCTGTGGCGCTACGAAGCGCCGCGCAAGGCGCCGTCCAATCGCGGCGCGTCGGTGTCCGAGCAGTCGCAGGCCCTTTCCAAGGCGCTCAAGAAGCTGGGCTGGAAGTTCGTGGGGCCGACCACGGTCTATGCCTTCATGCAGTCCGTGGGCATGGTCAACGACCATGACCCCGGCTGCCATTGCCATGCCGCCTCGGAACGCGCGCGGCGGGAGTTCGCGCGTCCGGGGCAGACCGGCTGATCAGACCGGGTTCGCGGGCCCGGCCTGGCCGGGCAGGGCATAGCGGCCTTCTCGGTAGGCCCAGCTCGGCCACAGCGCGTGCGCCAGTGCCTCGCGCGCCAGCTCGGGATCCAGCGCCTCGGGCGTGTAGTCCTCGGGGGCGGTGTAGCGGTATTGCACCGGCGTCTTGCTGGGCGCCATCACCAGCAGCCGGTCTTCCTTCAGGTACCCATAAGTGTTGTCGTACTGCATGATGGCGCGGCCCGGCGTGCTGCGGGTGAGGTCGTGGCCGATCATGGGGTGCTCGGTGTCGACGCCGGTCAGCGACAGCAGGGTCGGCGCCAGGTCGATCTGGCTGATCAGGCGCTCGTCGCGCCGAGGCTCGATGCCGGCGCCCAGGATCACGGCGGGGATATGGAAGTGCCGCACCGGCACCAGGCTGGCGCCGAACACGCGCGAGTCATGGTCCGCCGCGACCAGGAATACCGTGTTTTCCCAATACGGCGAGGCCTTGGCGCGCTCGAAGAAGCGCCCCAGCGCCCAATCGGCATAGCGCACGGTGTTCTCCACGGTGGCCGGATTGCCGTCGACCTGGATGCGGCCGGCCGGGTACTCCCAGGGCGAATGGTTGGAGACGCTGAAGGCCAGCGTGAAAGTGGGCTGGTCGCTGTCTGCGCGCAGCAGCCGGTCCAGCTGGTTGAACATGTCTTCGTCCGATGCGCCCCAGGTGCCGACGAAGGCCGGATCCACGAAATCCGCGCGGTCCACGACCTGCTTGAAACCATTGCCCAGGAAAAAGCCCTTCATGTTGTCGAAGTGCGATTCGCCGCCGTAGATGAAGCGCGAGTGATAGCCGTGCCGGCCCAGCAGGTCGGCCAGCGAGAAGAAACCGCGCTGCGAGCGCGGCAGCTTCAGCACGGCTTGCGCCGGCGTGGGCAGGAATCCGGTGACGACCGCTTCCAGCCCGCGCACCGAGCGGGTGCCGGTCGCGTAGGCGCGGGTGAAGGCCCAGGACTCGCGGGCCAGGGCGTCGAGTTCGGGCGTCAGGTTGGCGCCGCCCAGCGCCGCGCTGTACTGGGCACCCAGGCTTTCCTCCAGGATGATCACCACGTTGAGCGGACGCTTCGTCTTGCGGGTCGCGGGTTGCGCGTGCAGGCTGGGATAGTCGGCGTTGGCGGGCGGGACGGGCAGGCCCGCCTGCCTGAGCACGCGTTCATGCATCTCGGCTTCGTCCATGTTGCCGTAGACGGCCGACGCGGATTTCTCGTTCTTCATGCTGTAGACGGCATAGAAGACGTTGTAGAGCGAGTTCAGCGCCAGCGTGTTGAGCATGCCGTCGGAGCTGTAGGCCACCGAGGACGGGTTCATGGGGCGGTGGCCCAGCGTGCCGCGGATGGACAGGATCACCACGGCCAGGATCGCCAGGCTGGCCAGCGGCATCTGCCACCAGCTGAGCGGCGCGTCGGGCGCGGCCGGCCAGAACAGGCGCAGCGCGCCCCAGCCGATCAGCGCCACCAGGGCCAGGCCGCCGACCAGCGCGGCCTTGTAGCCGCGCCAGAGCATGCCGGAGACCTCGCGCGGATGCTTCAGGTATTCGACGAACAGGCGGTTGGGGCGGGAGTCGTATTCCAGAATGAAGGCGGGCGAGGCGATTTCCAGGAAGGCCAGCAGGATGAAGCTGGCCAGGTACCACACGGCCGCCGCGTCGGCGGCGAACGAAAAATGGCCGAACCAGGGCGACAGCACGGCGGGCAGGGCCGCCATGACGGCGATCTGGTGCGCGTCGATGCGCAGGCCGCCCAGCATCAGCGGCAGCAGTCCGCCGGCATTGCGCACGCGCTGCCATTGCCACGCGGCCAGGGCCAGGCGGCTGAAAGTCAGCAGCGCGAACGCCGCTGCCACGAAAATCAAGGTTGAATGCCGCATCGGGCCTCCAGGTAGTTCTGCCATCCGTTCCTCGCGGAACGGGTCCATCCGGGTCGCGTAGTCCTGTCTTTTTGTAACTCCGCGCTCCATGCGCCTTCCGGCACGCGCCGTCTGCCCGAATCAGGCGCCGCAGCAAGCGCGGCGGCGCCGGCCGGGCTGCCGCGCCGGTTACGGCGAGCCCTTGACGCGTGCCAGGCCGGAAAAATCCATACACATTCTCGGGCCGGCAAGCTTAACCCGTCCGGCGGGTCGGGCTACCCTATAGGGGACTGAACGGGGCACAGGAGCGGCGACGGCCTGCCATCGTCGCGACGCCAAGGATAATAACCATGACACGCACAAGAAAAGTAGCGATCGGGGTTTTCGCCGTGATCGGCGTGGCCATCGCGGCCCTGGTGGCCGTCGTGGCGCTGTTCGACTGGAACCGCGCCAGGCCGATGATCAACGAGCGCGTCAGCGCCGCCATCGGGCGGCCCTTCGCCATCAACGGCGACCTGAGCGTGCGCTGGGCGCGCGAGCCGGATGAGGGTGGATGGCGCGGCTGGGTGCCGTGGCCGCACGTGAGCGCGCAGGATATCTCCGTCGGCAACGCGCCCTGGGCCAAGGCGCCGGCCTTCGCCACGCTCAAGCGCGGCGAGTTCAGCCTGTCGCCGCTGCCGCTGCTGAGCCAGCGCGTGGTCATCCGGCGCATACAACTCACCGAGCCTGCCGCCGACCTGGAGCGTCTGGCCGATGGCCGGGCCAATTGGCAGTTCACCATGCCCGACACCGGCGAGCCGTCGCCGTGGGTGCTGGACATCAACGAGATCGGCTTCGACAAGGGCCAGGTCGGCTTGCGCGACGAGATCCTCAAGGCGGATCTGACGCTGCAGGTGGATCCGCTGGGCAAGCCTGTTCCTTTCGCCGACGTGGCCGGCGCGGATTTCGCGCCGCAGGCGCCGGCTGATGGCGCGCCCGCCGCCGGGTCCCCCGACGTCGCCGCCAGCCCCGCCGCGCGAGCGCCGTCCGGCGAGTCCGCGCCCGCGCCGCGCGACTATGTGTTCGGCTGGAAGGTCTCGGGCAAGTACAAGGACCTGCCGGTCAAGGGCGAGGGCAAGGTCGGCGGCATGCTGGCCATGCAGGATGCGAGCCAGCCGTTCCCGGTGCAGGCGGATCTGAGCGTGGGCGGCACGCGCGCGGCGGTGGTGGGCACGCTGCGCGATCCGGCCAGCCTGGCCGCGCTGGACCTGCGGCTCAAGCTGTCGGGCGGATCGATGGCGCAGCTCTATCCGCTGACCGGCGTCACGCTGCCCGACACGCCGCCTTACTCCACCGACGGCCATCTGGTGGCGCGGCTGCGGCGCCAGGGCGGCGCGGTGTTCGACTACAAGGACTTCAACGGCAAGGTCGGCAATAGCGACCTGCATGGCGATGTGTCCTTCGCGCTGGGCGCGCCGCGCCCCAGGCTGACCGGCAAGCTCTCGTCCAAGCTGCTGCGCATGGCCGACCTGGGGCCGTTGATCGGCGTGCCCTCGGGCAAGGCGGCGCCGGCCCAGGACAAGGACAAGAGCGCGCCCGCCCGGCCGCCCGGCGGCAAGGTCCTGCCGACGCAGGCATTCCGCACCGATCGTTGGCGCGACATGGATGCCGATGTGGCGCTGGAAGCGGCCAGCATCATCCACGACAGCAAGCTGCCCCTGTCCGATCTCAGCGTCCACGTGGTCCTGCAGGACGGCGTGCTGACGCTGGATCCATTGAAGTTCGGCATGGCGGGCGGCAGCATGGCCGCGACGGCGCGCCTGGACGGCTCCGGAGCGCCGCTGTCCGGGCGGATCGAGGTGCATGCGCGGCGCCTGCGCCTGAAACAGCTCTTCCCGGCTTCGCCGTCCATGCAGAAGACGCTGGGCGAGCTTCATGGCGACCTGGCGCTGACGGGCTCCGGCAATTCCGTGGCGGCCCTGCTGGGCTCCGCGACCGGCGACGTGAAGATGCTGGTCAACGACGGCGTGATCAGCCGCAGCCTGATGGAGATCGCCGGCCTGAACGTGGGCAACTACGTCGTCTCCAAGCTGTTCGGCGACGACGAGGTGAAGATCAATTGCGGCGTGGCCGACCTGCAGATGAAGAGCGGCACGATGACGCCGCGCGTGTTCGTGTTCGATACCGAGAACGCGCTGATCGGCATCACGGGAACCGCCGACTTCAAGAACGAGAAACTGAACCTGGATATCACGCCAGACAGCAAGGGCTTCCGTCTCTTTTCCCTGCGATCCCCGCTATACGTGCAGGGCACGTTCGGCAAGCCGGACGTGGGCGTGAAGGCCTTGCCGCTGGCGGCGCGCGGCGCCGGCATGGTGGCGCTGGGCGTGCTGCTGACGCCGGCCGCGGGCCTGCTGGCCTTGATCGGTCCCAGCGCCGACGAGGGCAATTCCTGCGGCGCGCTGCTCAAACAGGCGAAAGGCGCGTCGGCGGCTGGCAAGGGCAAGTAGCGGCGGCGGGAATCCGTCTTCAGGGCAGGGTGCTGCGCAGGCCGCCGCGCACGAGGTCGTCGGCGGCGGCCACGGCGTTGCGGCCATGGTTCTTGGCGTAATAGAGCGCCTGGTCCGCGCGCTGGTATACCGCCTCCAGCGTGGCGCCGTGCGTGGGATAGTGCGCCACGCCGGCCGACAGCGTGATCGGATGGGCCGACAGGTCGGGATCGGGCGAGGTCGCGACTTTCAGGCGCAGCCGGTGCGCCGCGGCTACCGCGGCGGCCATGGGCACGCCCGGCAGCAGCATCACGAATTCTTCGCCGCCCGCGCGGGCCAGCGTATCGCTGGCGCGGGCGCTGTCCGCCATCTGCCTGGCCAGCCTCTGTAGCGCCCGGTCGCCAGCGGCGTGGCCATAGCGGTCATTGATGTTCTTGAAGTGATCGATGTCGATGACCACGATGGCGACCGGCGTGTCCTCGGCCTGCAACATCGCCATGGCTTCTTCCAGGCCGCGGCGGTTGAGCAGGCCGGTCAGCGTGTCGGTGGCGCTCTTGCGGCGCAGGTCGCGCATCTTGTGGTGCATGGACGCCAGGCCCATCAGCAGTGCGCGCTTGAGCTGGGTCGCCTCGAAGTACCAGGAGCGCACGCCGCGTATGCCGTCGGCGGAATCCAGGTCCTGCATGCGCTTGGCGAAGCCGGCAAGTTCGCCCAGCGGCTTGGCGATCAGCCTGGACAGCAGCCAGAGCGACGCGATGGACAACAGCAGCAGGGGCAGGGTGTTGCGGGCGGTGGCGAGCAGCAGGTCGCTCAGGGGCTGCAGCGTGCCCGCCACCGGTCGCTGTGCGATGAGGCTCCAGCCCGTGCTCGGCACCGGCGCATAGCCGGCCAGCATCTCGCGGCCGTGAGCGTCGACGAAGCGCAATTCTCCCGTCTCGCCGCGCAGCGCGGGCGCCAGCGCCTGCAGTTCGGCCGCCGGCTTGCCCAGCATGCTGCGGTCGCGGTCATAGATCAGTGTGCCGTTGCGGTCCATGACGCGCAGGACCGAGTCGTCGCGGTGGAAGTGCTGGCCCAGCAGGCGGTCCAGCACGTTGTCCTGGTGCAGATACAGCGTGCCGGCGATATAGCCGATGTAGCGCTTGTCGGCCGAGAAGATCGGATGCGTGTAGAGAATGAGCCAGCGGCCGCTGCGGCCCTGGAACGGTTCGCTGATGGTGGGGCGCTGGGTCTGTATCGCGTCCTGCGCGGCCGTGCTGTGCATCTGCCGGCCCAGCAGGTCCGGCACGGAAGCCGAGGCTGACAGCACCTTGCCCTGCGGCGACACGATGAAGCTGGAGTTGAAATGGCCGAGCTGCGTTTCCTGGCGGCGGGTTTCCTCGGCCATCAGTTCCGGATGCGCCTGCATGTCCGCCAGCATCTCGGCGCTGAACGCCAGATAGCGGCGCAGGTCGTTCAGGAAATACTCGGTGGTCGCGGCCAGCTTGGATGCGTAGGCGCGGTTGTCTTCCTGCGCGTTATGCAGCAGCAGGTCGCGCTGCACGAGATAGCTGGCGTGCAGGCCGCCCGCCAGCACCAGCATGATCGACAGCAGGCTGATCCAGAGGATGAGGCGCCGCAGGTCGATGCGGATCATGGCGCCGTTCTTCAATAGGGGGCGTGGTCCGGAGGCGGGACGCCGGCCAGCGCGTCCCAGGAGCACATGGCCTGCCGCGCCACGGCCTGCAGCGTCTTGCGGCTGGCGCCGTCGCGCGCCTGGATGGACATGCCGTGCAGCACCGTGGTGTAGAACGCGGCCAGTCCTTTCAAGTCCGCGTCGTCAGGCAGTTCGCCGCCGGCCGCGCCCTGGTTCAGCCGCGCCAGGATGCGGGCCTGCATCTCGCGCCGGCCTTCACACAGGAACTCGCCGATGCCGGGCGGGCTGACCGTGCCCGCCGGCGCGCCCAGCACGATCATGCAACCGGGAGGCAGGCCGGGCGTGGTGAAACGCTCGGCCGCTGCCAGCAGCATGCCCTGCATGGCGTCGCGGGCGCTGGGCGCGTTCTGCAGCGCCTGGCGCGCGGCGCCGCCGTCGGTCTGGCGGTACAGCTCGACGGCCTCGCGGAACAGCGCTTCCTTCGAGCCGAACGCGCCATAGAGACTGGGCGAGTTGATGCCCATCGCCGCCGTGAGGTCGGTCAGCGATGCGCCTTCATATCCTTTCGACCAGAAGACCTCCATGGCCTTGCGCAAGGCCTGGTCGCGGTCGAAGTTGCGGGGGCGTCCTCGTTCTGCCATGCGTGTGATTTTAAGCTGGCGCAGTATTTTGTGTTGATCGATAAGAAAATCATTGACGCCGCCGAGGCGGGGCGGCGATGATATTTGTATTAATCACTACAAATTAAGGTGTCTCCATGCGAAATCTCCAGGGCAAAGTGGCGTTCGTGACCGGCGGCAGCCGCGGCATCGGCGCCGCCATCGTCCGGCGGCTGGCGGCCGACGGCGCGGACGTGGCCTTCACCTATGTCAGCGCATCGTCGGCCGGCAAGGCCGGCGAATTGGTCGCCGAAATCCAGGCCGGCGGCGGCAGGGCGCTGGCCATCCAGGCGGATGCGGCAGACGCGGATCAGCTGCGCCGCGCCGCCGAACGAGCGCTGGATGAGCTGGGGCCGGTCGACGTGCTGGTCAATAACGCCGGCGTGTTCATCGCCGGCGATCTGGCGCAGGCCAGCCTGGACGACTACGAGCGCACCATGGCCGTCAACGTCCGCGCGCCCTTCGTCGCCGTGCAGGCGCTGCAGCCGTCCATGCCCAACGGCGGCCGCATTATCAACATCGGCAGTTGCCTGGCCGAGCGCGCCGGCCGCGCCGGCGTGACGATCTATGCCGCCAGCAAGTCCGCCTTGCTCGGCCTGACGCGCGGGCTGGCGCGCGACCTGGGACCGCGCGGCATCACCGTCAATGTGGTGCACCCGGGGCCGATCGACACCGACATGAACCCGGCCGACGGCGAGCGCGCCGGCGACATGGTGGCGGTGCTGTCCTTGCCGCACTATGGTGAAACCCGGGACATCGCCGGTATGGTCGCCTTCCTGGCCGGCCCTGATGGGCGCTATGTCACGGGCGCGAGCCTCGCGGTGGACGGGGGATTCGCGGCCTGAGAGGAAATTTTCTTGGGAGCGACTTGCACGATTCAAAAAAGCTCTCTATAATCTTTCTTCTTCGCTACTCACACATCAGCGACAGCGAATCGCAGCAGAAACCGCAAGGGGCTGAGTGATTGATGAGTGAGTTTGCGTCGGGCTGTTAGCTCAGTTGGTAGAGCAGCGGACTCTTAATCCGTAGGTCGAGTGTTCGAGCCACTCACAGCCCACCAGAATACCGAAGGCCGTTGACGAATCCGTCAACGGCCTTTTTGTTTTCGCGGCCTACCCAGGCTGGCGTAGCCTGCGCCACCCGTCAGCATTCCCACCTATACCCCCACGTTCATTTCCGGCATTTCAACCGTCACGGTCAACGTCGTCGGCAATGGCAATGGCAATTGCGACGATGGGGGCTGCCGCTATTCCCACAGCGGGCGTGCATGGGCGTGACAGAGGGCCGCATTGGCCCGGGACAAGCGCCTGTCATATTCATCGTCCAGAATCGGGCGGGACAGGTATGTGCCTGCAAGACAACAGCGCGCCCGGCGCGCCATGGGGGGCTACATGGATAACGCACTCGAACGCGACGGCGTGGCCGCGCTGGAGCGGCAACTGCGCCTGCAGGCGGATCTGATCGACAGCCTGGACGAAGAGCTGGAGCTGGAACTGGACGATCGCCGGCTGGACGGCGAAGATACCTCCGACGAAGACTGGCGCGCCAATCGCCAGCGCTATTTCCGTGAACTGCTGCGCCTGCAGGGCGAGCTGGTCAAGCTGCAGGACTGGGTGGTGCACTCCGGCCATCGCCTGGTCGTGCTGTTCGAGGGGCGCGATGCCGCCGGCAAGGGCGGCGTCATCAAGCGCATCACGCAGCGCCTGAATCCGCGCGTATGCCGCGTGGCCGCGCTACCGGCGCCGACCTCGCGCGAGCGCACGCAATGGTACTTCCAGCGCTATTCGGCGCATCTGCCCGCCGCGGGCGAGATCGTGCTGTTCGACCGCAGTTGGTACAACCGCGCGGGCGTGGAACGGGTCATGGGCTTTTGTAATGATGCCGAGTACGAGGAGTTCTTCCGCTCCGCGCCCGAGTTCGAGAAGATGCTGGCCCGCAGTGGCATCCAGATCATCAAGTACTGGTTCTCGGTGTCGGACAACGAACAGGAAGCCCGCTTCGAGAGCCGCATCAACGATCCGCTCAAGCAATGGAAGCTGAGCCCGATGGACCTGGAGAGCCGCCGCCGCTGGGAGGCATACACGCAGGCCAAGGAAGTCATGCTGGAGCGCACTCACATCCCTGAGTCGCACTGGTGGATCGTGCGGGCCGACGACAAGAAAAAGGCCCGCCTGAACTGCATCACCCACCTGCTGGACCAGGTGCCCTATCTGCCGGTGGATCACCCGGAAGTGCAGTTGCCGGAGCGCGTGCATCACGAGGACTACCTGCGCCATCCCGTGCCCGAGCACATGTTCGTGCCTGACCGCTATTGAACTGGCCGGCGCCTGTCTTCCGACTGTCACATTCCGGCGTCACCATCCCGATCCCAGGGCGGGCCGCAACGGCCCGCCATCGCTACGCCATGAGCGCGGATCATGATGACGACATCGACGGCAGCCGGCTATGAATCCGACATCTCGGGCCTGATCTGCGCCTTCCGATTCACGCCGGACGGTCCCGGCGCCGAACTCGATTCGCAGGCGCTGGAGCAGCGGCTGGCGGATAGCGCGAGCGAATCGGAAGAGGGCGATTTCCTCTGGCTGCACATGAACCTGTCCCAGGCCGGTTGCGTGCGCTGGCTGCGGGCGCATCTGGAACTGCCGGATGCCTTCATCGCCATGCTGGGCGAGGCGGCCCATTCGACGCGCATCGAGCAGCAGGAGCGCGCGCTGGTCGCCGTGTTCAACGACGTGATCTTCGATTTCGAGCGCACGCCGGCCCAGGTGGCCACGCTGTGGGTCTGCGCGAGGCGCAAGCTGCTGGTCACGCTGCGCCACAAGCCGTTGCGCTCGCTGGACCGGCTGCGCGAGCATGTGCGCCGGGGCGAGCGCTTCCGTTCTCCGGCCGAGCTGCTGGCGCACCTGATGCGGGATCAGGCCGACCTGATGACCGAGATCGTGCGCAAGGCCAGCCTGGATGTGGACGGGATCGAGGACCGCTTCCTGGCCGCGCATGCGGGACCGGCGCGGGTGGACCTGGCGGCAACGCGCCGGGTGCTGGTGCGGTTGCAGCGCACGCTGGCCCCCGAGCCGGGCTCGGTGTTCCGCCTGCTGGCGCGTCCGCCGGCCTGGCTGCAGCCACGCGACGTGCAGGAGCTGCGCGAATCGACGGAAGAATTCTCCGTCGTGCTGGGCGACATGGCGGGCCTGATCGAGCGCATCAGGTTGCTGCAGGAAGAGATCGCGGCGCGCCTGCAGGAACAGAACAACCGCACGCTGTTCACGTTGACCCTGGTCACGGTGCTGGCCCTGCCCATCAACATCATGGCCGGCCTGTTCGGCATGAACGTGGGCGGCATCCCGCTGGCGGAGGACCGTGGCGGCTTCTGGATCATCTGCGCGCTGGTGGCGGTGTTCACCGCGGCGGTGGCCTGGGTGGCGCACCGCCGACGCCTGCGCTGACGGCCCGCTAGAGCCGCCGGCAGACCGCCTCGGCGAACTGGCGCGTGCCGGCCGTGCCGCCGAGGTCGCGCGTGGCCACCTTGTCGGCGTTGATGGTGGCGGAGATGGCCTGCTTCAGCCGCTGGGCGTCGCCGGCACGGCCCACATGCTCCAGCATCATGGCGGCGGCCAGCATCAGCGAAATCGGATTGGCCACGCCCTTGCCCGCGATGTCGGGGGCCGAGCCATGCACCGCCTCGAAGATGGCCGCGTCCCTGCCGAAGTTCGAGCCCGGCGCCATGCCCAGGCCGCCGACCAGGCCGGCCAGCTGGTCGGACAGGATGTCGCCGAACAGGTTGGTGCACAACAGCATGTCGAAGCGCCAGGGATTGAGCACGAGCTGCATGGCGCAGGCGTCCACGATCATGTCGTCCACCTCGACCCGGCCCTCGTACTCCTTGGCGACATGCTTGCAGGCCTCGAGGAACAGGCCGGTGAGCGCCTTGAGAATGTTGGCCTTATGGACCACGGTGATTTTCTTGCGGCCATGCCGGATCGCGTACTCGAACGCGAAGCGGGCAATGCGCTCGCTGCCTTCGCGCGTATTCATGCCGGTGCAGACGGCCGCCGCGTGCGGATCGTTGCCCTGCGGGATGTAGAACTCGTGCGCGACATAGAAGCCGCCCAGGTTTTCCCGGATCAGCACCAGGTCGATATTCTCGTAGCGGCCGGGCACGATGGTGTTGACCGGGCGGACGTTGCCGAACAGCTCGAATTCTTCGCGCAGGCGCACATTGGATGAGCGGAAGCCCGTGCCGACGGGCGTGGTCAGCGGCCCCTTCAGCGCCAGCCGGCGCTCGCGGATGCTGGCCAGCGTGGCGGCCGGCAGTGGATCGCCCGCGCTGGCGACGCCGGCCATGCCGGCCTGCTGCACGTCCCAGTCGAACGGGCTGCCCAGGGCGTCCAGCACCTGCACGGTGGCTTCGACGACTTCCGGGCCGATGCCGTCTCCGGGTATCAGGGTTGCGGGGATACGGGACGGAGAAGTCGGGTTCATGGCATCACCTTGGTAGTTCGACCGGAGCAGTCGTCCGGGCATTTTTACCATGGCGACACGGCGGCGAGGCCGCGTCCTGCCGGCCCGGCGGTTGGCCGGGAGGGCGCGCTGCCGTTAAGTCCAACCTAAATGTCGGTTGCATGGAGACTGAATCACAGCGGGGGCGCGGCTTCTTATAGTGATTGCTTCCGCAGTTTTCCGGAGTGTCCATTCCATGTCTGTTACGAACACCGGCGCCAGCCCCGTCCATCCTCGTCCCGATGCCGGGAACGGTTTTCCCCAGGCGGTGCTGTTCGACCTGCTGACCGCCTTGCTCGATTCCTGGACGGTCTGGAACGCCGCCGCCGGTTCGGAGCCGCAGGGACGCGCGTGGCGCGCGGAGTACCTGCGCCGCACCTATGGTTGCGGCGCCTACCTGCCCTATGAGCAATTGGTGGCCGAGGCCGCCGAGGCGGTCGGCCTGCCCGCTTCCGCGCCTGCCGCGCTGGAGGCGAACTGGGGGCTGCTGCCGGCCTGGGACGGCGCGCGCGAGCTGCTGGCGGCGCTGCGTCCGCATTGCCGGCTGGGCGTGGTCACCAACTGCTCCAGGGCGCTGGGACATCGCGCCGCCGCGCTGCTGGGCGTGGACTGGGACGTGGTCGTGACGTCGGAAGAGGCGGGCTACTACAAGCCGGACCCGCAGCCTTACCAGCTGGCGCTGGCGCGGCTGGACGTGCAGCCCGGGCGCGCAGCCTTCGTCGCGGGCTCCGGCTACGATCTGTTCGGCACCAGCCGCGTGGGCCTGCGGACCTATTGGCACAACCGCGTCGGCCTGGCGCTGCCGCCCGGCGCGCCCGAGCCGGAACGCCAATCGCCGGGCCTGGCCGAGGCGCTGCCGTGGCTGGCGCGCTTTGGCGCCTGAAAGCCTGCCGGCGCTCGGCATCGGCCGGCCGCAGTCGGTCGCAAGGACGAGAGCGGCCTCTACAAAATGTTGCGCGCGGCTCCGGCGCGCTTGCTAGCATGGATCAGCCGGAATCTCCCGGCTGATCCGACGGGTAAGTGGAGGTTGTCATGAACTCAAGAACAATGTTCAACCGTATCGCTGTGGTCGTTGTTTCGGGAGGGCTGCTGGCGGGCTGCGCCACGCAGCAGCAGAACAATACCGCCATAGGCGCGGGCGCGGGCGCGGCGGTGGGCGCGGGCCTGGGCGCTCTGATCGGCAATGGCAAGGGCGCCGCGATCGGCGCGGGCATCGGCGCCGTGGCGGGCGGCCTGGTCGGCTACAACTGGAAGGTCGTGAAGGACGATGTGCAGAAGTCCGGCGCGTCCTCGCTGGGGATCGACGTGGTCGAAATGCCCGACGGCAGCCTCAAGGTCAATATCCCCAGCAATGTCTCGTTCGATACCGACAAGACCCAGCTCAAGCCGGCGCTGCTGCCCGTGCTGGATTCCGTGGCGCGCTCGCTCAATCAGCATCAGGAGCTGCGCGCCAAGGTCGTCGGCCATACCGACAGCACCGGGGCGATGGCGCATAACCAGGCCCTGTCGGTTAATCGGGCCAAGAGCGTGACGGACTACCTGGCGCGCCAGGGCGTGGCCGCCGGCCGTCTGTCGGTCGAGGGGCGCGGGCCGAACGATCCGATCGGCGACAATGCCACCGCCGAGGGGCGCGCGGCGAACCGGCGGGTGGAGATCTACCTGTACGCCGTCAAGCAATAGGCGCGACCGCGGTCCGGCGAGCGAGGCGGCGGGCGCGGGGCGCCGCCGCCTTGAGCCATTTGATAGCCAGGAGTCCATCATGAGCATGTTTCCGCCCGCGCGCATCGGCGCCCAGATCGCGGTGGCCGCGTTGAGCGGCTGGCAGGCCGTTGCCGAGCGCGACGCCATCGAGAAACGCTACCGCTTCGCCAACTTCAATGCCGCCTTCGCCTTCATGGCGCGCGCCGCCATGTTCGCGGAAAAGCTGGACCATCATCCTGAATGGACCAACGTCTACAACCGGGTGGATGTGCTGCTGACCACGCATGACGCGGGCGGTGTCACCGAGCTGGATGTGCGCATGGCGCAGTTCATGGACGAGGCGGCGCAGCAGCTGGGCGCCACGGCGCCGAAGGCGGCGTGAAGGGCCGGCTCCAGGCGGGGCCGGAATGGGCGCGGGGGCCGCGCCCGGCGGGGGCGATCAGTTGCGCACGTAATAGATGCGCATGGCCTGCTGCTTCTGCGCGCCGTCCATCACGCGCAGCACCACGACCTTGGGCGTGAAGCCCTCGGGCAGCTTGAGCTGGCCGAGCGCGTAGTCGTAGCGGTCCACGTTCAGCGTCGGGCCTTCCGGCGTGATGGTGGCGACGCGGCCATTGGGATAGCTGCCGTCGATGGAGAAGGTCAGCGTGCCCTTGAACGGCGCGCCCTGGCGCTCTTCGCGCATCACCAGCACCTGGAAGTCGAGCAGGCCGGGCGCGCGCTTGAACGTGGCCGAGCGGATGCCCAGGTTGCCGCCGCGCGGGTCGGGCGGCATGGCGTCCTGGAACAGCACCAGTTCCTTGTTCAGCGCGTCGATCTTGCTGCGGGCCTCGGCCAGGTCGGACGTGAGCTTTTCATGGCCGGTCTTGTTGGCGTCGCGCTGCTGGGTGGTTTCTTCCAGCTGGGACTGCAGGCGCTGGCGTTCCAGGTTGGCGGCGCTGAGTTCGCTGTGCAGCTGTTCGGATTGCTCCACCGTCAGGCGCTGCGGGCCGTAATTGGTCTGCAGGAAAAGCACGCCGCCGGCGCCCAGCCCGATGCCCACCAGAAGCAGCACCAGCCAGCGCGGCATGCGCCGCGTGCGTTGGCCCGGCTGATAGACGGAGGGCTTGAATACGGCCCGTTGCGATTTTCCAAACATCCCCAAATTCCTAGAAAAACTCTGCGACGTATGCGGCAGGCGCGCCTGAGGCGCGCCAAAGCGTCAGAGGATACCCCGCCAGCGAGGGTGGTTGGGCGCGCGGACAAGCCTGGTTGCGCACCTTGATATTGTGAAATATGTGGACGTCAGCAGGGCTTGCCGCCGAGTTCGGCGTCCAGCTCGGCCAGCCGTTCCGGCGTGCCGACGTCGGTCCACCTGCCCGTGTGGCGCGCGCCCCGCACTGCGTTGCGCGCCATGGCCTGGCGCAGCAGGGGGGCCATCCGGGCCGCCGTGCCTCGGGCCAGGCCCGCGAACAAGCCAGGATGGTAGACGCCGATGCCGGAGAAGGTCAAACGCGGGCCGTCGCCATCATGGACCCGTCCGTCCGGTTCCAGCACGAAATCGCCGTCTGGGTGGTGCTGGGGGTTGTTCACCAGCAGCAGCCAGGCGCTGTCCGGCTTCAGGTCGGCGGCCAGGGCGTGGGCGGCGTCCGGCTGCCAGTCGCACCAGACGTCGCCGTTGACCACCAGGAAGGGCGCGTCGCCCAGCAGAGGCAGCGCCTGGACGATGCCGCCGGCGGTTTCCAGCGCCGTCTGTTCGGGCGAATAGCGTATGCGCACGCCGTGGTTCGATCCGTCGCCCAGGGCCTGTTCGATTTCGTGGCCCAGCCAGGCGTGGTTGATGACGATGTCCCGGATGCCGGCTGCGGCCAGGCGCCGCAGGTGCCAGACGATCAGGGGCTGGCCGCCCGCCGGCAGCAGGGGCTTGGGCAGCCGGTCGGTCAGCGGGCGCATGCGCTCGCCGCGGCCCGCGGCCAGGATCATGGCCCGCATCAGAACGTGTACCCGACTTTGGTTTCGCGGCCGTCCAGCGAGTCCAGCAGGCGCAGCAGGGGAGTGAACACGCCGTAGCGCTGCGCCACCTGCCGCACATAGCCATTCACGCGGGGCATGTGGTCCAGGTAGTGCTTCTTGCCGTCGCGGTGGTTCAGGCGTGCGAACACGCCCAGGATGCGCAGGTTGCGCTGCAGGCCCATCCATTCATAGGCGCGGTGGAATTCGGCGAAGTCGGCATCCACCGGCAGGCCGGCGGCGCGCGCCATTTCCCAGTAGCGGATCGCCCAGTCCAGCTGCTGGGGCTCTTCCCAGGTGGTGCGGGCGTCGGTCACCAGCGAGGCCAGATCATAGGTGATGGGGCCCGCCAGCGCATCCTGGAAATCGATGATGCCGGGATTGGGGCCATATTGAGGCTGGTCGCAGACCATGAGATTGGGCGAATGGTAGTCGCGATGGACCAGGACCGTGGGCTGTCCGCCGTTGCTGGCGGACAGCAGCGCGAAGATCTTCTCCAGTGCGCTGCTCATCTTGTCGTCCAGCGTCACGCCGTGATGCCGGCTCACGTACCATTCCGGGAAGAGCGTGAGCTCCTGCGCCAGTCGGGCCGTATCGTAGGGCGCCAGGCCGGTGACCGGCGCCTGCTGCATCTTGACCAGGGCGGCCAGGGCTTCGCGGTACAGGGTCTGCAGCTCGCGGTCGCCGATGCCGGCGCGGATGCGCTCGACGTAGTTCTGCTGGCCCAGGTCGGACAGCAGCAGCAGCCCCTGGCCGAGGTCCTGCTCCAGCACGGCAGGCACATTCAGGCCGACGCCGCGCAGCAGCCCGCCCACATGCAGGAATGGGCGGCAGTCTTCGTGCTCGGGCGGGGCATCCATGACGATCAGCGTCCGGTCGCCCGCGTCCAGCCTGAAATAACGGCGGAAGCTTGCGTCGGCGGAAGCCGGGCGCAGGGTGTCCACGGCCAGGTTCAGGGAGGCGGGCAGGCCGGTCAGCCAGTTGCGGATCTGCGTCAGGCGGGGGTCTAGAGGGGTTTTCAAGAAAGATCCGTGTGGGAAGGACGATATTGCGGAATTTTGCGCCCGGCGCACATAAGTCTGGGCGCGTGGCGCGGCTTCTCTATAATACCGGGTCATTTCCGTTGGCTTTGGCTCCCTGCGAGCGCCAGTGCCGGCTTCTTCCATCGTCGATAAGGGCTTTTTTCACTCGTGCGCAAGGTTCGGTGGTTGATCCTATCTGCTGTCAGCGTTGCCGGGGCCGCTCAGGCCCAGGGCAGCCAAGGGACGGCCGCGTCAGCAACGCCCGCCGCTTCGGCGCCCGTGCTGCGCACGTCCCCCGGCCTGAGGCTGCACAGCCTGCCGGACGGCAATATTCCCGCTTATCTCGAAGCCGATTCAATCGACGGCGATCCGGACTCCGACCTGACCCTGACCGGCAACGCGCAGGTGCGCCGTATCGACGGCGTCATCAAGGGCGACCGCATCAATTACCGCAAGGACAGCGGCGAGGTCGACGTCGAGGGCAGCGCGCGCATGATGCGCGACGGCACCCTGGTGACCGGTCCGCGGGCCAAGTTCAACGTCGACAAGTACACGGGCGAGATCGAGAAGCCGAATTTCTGGATGGGCGCCACCGGCGGCTTCGCCGTCGCCGAGCACGCGGATATCTTCAGCAAGTCGCAGATGCGGCTGCACACCGTGACCTACAGCGGCTGCAACTGCGAGAAGCCGTCGTGGTACATCAAGGCCACCACGGTCGACGTCGATTTCGACGAGAACGAAGGCGTGGCGCGCAACGGCGTGCTGTATTTCAAGGACGTGCCGATCCTGGCCTCGCCCTACATGACCTTCCCGGTCAAGAAGGAGCGCAAGTCGGGCTTCCTGGTGCCGACCTACGGGACGACCAGCCAGGGTGGCCTGGACATCTCGATTCCGTACTACTTCAACCTGGCGCCGAATTACGACCTGACCTTGCAGCCGCGGTATTTTTCCAAGCGCGGTACACAGCTGGGCGGCGAGTTCCGCTATATGGGGTGGGCCTATAACGGCACGCTGGTCGGCACCTATCTGCCGAACGACCAGATCCGCGACCGGGATCGCTGGATGTTCCGTTGGACGCATCAGCAGGTATTGGGCAATGGCTTCTATACCGATTGGGATTACGCCAAGGTATCGGACAACAACTACTTCCGCGATATTTCCCAACTGGGCCTGAACCAGGCTTCCACGACCTACCTGCCGCAGCGCGGCCGGGTCGGTTGGAGTTCGAATTACTGGAGTACCTACGTCCAGGTCTACAAGTATCAGACCTTGCAGGATCCGGACGCGCCGCTGATTCCGCCCTACGACAAGGTGCCTGAACTCTATCTGCGCGGCGCACGCTACGATTGGGGCGGCTTTGACGTCGACTGGACGTCCACCGCCGTGCGTTTCCGCCAGCCCCTGGTCAGCTCGGTGCGCTATGGTCCGGATGGCGATCGCCTGCAGTCCTATCCCACGATTTCCTATCCGATCGTCCGGCCGGGCTGGTTCATCGTGCCTAAGGCAGGCGTGAATTTCACGCAGTACCAGACGAATTGGTATCGCACCGATTGGCCCGGCATGCCCGGGTCGTCGAATTTCCCGCGCGGCGCGTCGCGCACGGTGCCGATCTTCTCGGTGGATGCCGGTCTGGTGTTCGACCGTGAAACCACGCTGTTCGGCAAATCGTCCATTCAGACGCTGGAGCCGCGGCTGTACTATCTCAGGGTGCCGTACCGGGATCAAAGCCGCTTGCCGGTGTTCGACACATCGCTGGCCGATTTCAGTTTCTCGCAGGCGTTCGAAGAGAATACGTACACCGGCGGCTGGGACCGCATCGCGAACGCGGATCAGGTGACCGCGGCATTGACGACGCGCTGGCTGGATGCGAACACCGGGTTCGAGCGCCTGTCCCTGTCGGCGGCTCAACGCATCTATTTCGAGAACCAGAAAGTCACGCTGCCCAATGAGACGCCGCGCAGCAACGTGCGGTCGGACTTCCTGGTGGCCGCCAGCGCTGCCCTGACCGACACGTTGAGCACCGACTTGGCCGCTCAATACAATCCCTATGACAACCGCTGGTCGCGCGCCTTGGTGAGCACGCGCTGGTCGCCTCAGCGGCTGACGACGGTCGCGTTGTCCTATCGTTACCAGCGCGACCCGCAGCCCGGGGTCTATTACCAGCCGCAGGGTCAGAACCAGGTCAGCTTGGCCGTGCAGTGGCCGTTCACTAAGCGCTGGTATGGCGTGGGCCGGGTCGATTATTCCCTGCGCTCCGGGCCGAGCTCGACCGTGGCGAACCTGAACGACTCTCCCCGCGTCACCCAGGCCATCGCCGGCCTGGAATACAAGGGTGATTGCTGCTGGGTGGGCCGCGTGGTCTATCAGCGTTACGCGGTGTCGGCCAAGGACGCCAACTCCGCCGTGTTCTTCCAGCTTGAGTTGACAGGCCTGGGTTCCCTCGGAACCGACCCGATGACCCTGCTGAACAGAAGTATCCCCGGCTACAGCCGCATTACCCCGCCTGTGCCGAACGGGACCACATTTGAAAGGTATGAATGATGCGTAGGTTGCACTCCTTGCGCCGCCTGTCCGGCAGCGCCTTGCTGTTGGCCCTTTGCGCCGGCTTGCCGGCTGCTCATGCGGCGGAGTCCGCTGGCAAGGGCGGCGGCAAGCCCGCCGCCGCGCAAAAAAGCGCGGCGCCCGCGCAGTCCGAGCAGTTCGTCGATGGCATTGCCGCCGTCGTCGACAAGGACGTGATCACGCTGCGCGAACTGCATGAAGCGTCGCTGCGCATCGCCGGCGACCTGAAGGCGCGCGGCATCCAGGTGCCTGACGGCCAGACGTTGCAGCACCAGGTGCTGCAGCGTCTCATCATGGAACGCGTGCAGCGCCACGAGGCCGACCGCATGGGCATCCGCGTGGATGACGCGCAGGTGGACCAGGCCACCCAAGCCATCGCGGCGCGCAACAAGATCGGCGTGGACCAGCTGCGCAAGGAAATCGAAAAATCGGGCGTGTCCTGGGATAGCTATCGCAAGTCCCTGCGCGACGAGATCCGCATGGACCGCCTGCGCCAGCGCGCCGTCGATTCCAACATCGTGATTTCGGATGCGGAAGTCGATGCCTTCCTGCGCGACCAGCGCCGCAACCCGGCGTTCGCCGCGCAGACGCAGGCCGAACCCCAGCCTCAGCCGCAGGCGCAGCCGGAACCCGCGCCGGAGCAGGCGGCGGTGCCCAGCGGGCCGATGCTGTATGCGCTCGCGCAGATCCTGGTGCGTGTGCCTGAAGGTTCATCGCCTGAGCAGTTGACCGCGTTGCGCAAGAAGGCCGAGGGCCTGCTGGCCCGCGCCAAGCGCGGCGACGATTTCGCCAGCCTCGCGGCCGCGTCCTCCGACGGTCCCGAGGCGCTGCAGGGCGGCGTCATGGGCGTGCGTCCGCTGGACGGCTGGCCCGACCTGTTCGTCAAGGCGGTCGGCAATCTGCAGAAGGGCCAGGTCAGCGCCCTGATCCAGAGTGGCAACGGCTTCCACATCATCAAGGTGCTGGACCGCGGCACCGCGCAGCCGGCTCCGGCCCGCACCGCCCGCGCGCCCGCGCCTGCCCAAGCGCCGCAGCCGAAGTCCCAGCCGCAGCGGCAGCCGGCATCCACGCAGGTCACGCAAACCCGCGCGCGCCACATCCTGATCAAGACGTCCACGGTCATGAGCGACCAGCTGGCGCGTCAACGCCTGGAACAGGTGCGCCAACGCCTGGTGGCGGGCGATGCCAAGTTCGAAGACATGGCGCGTCAATATTCGCAGGACTCGACCGCGCCGCAGGGCGGTGAGCTGGGTTGGCTGAATCCCGGCGAAACCGTGCCGCCGTTCGAATCGGCGATGAATGCGTTGCAGCCTGGCGAAATCAGCCAGCCGGTGCAATCGCCGTTCGGCTGGCACCTGATCCAGGTCGAGGAGCGCCGCCAGCATGACGCGACCGACGAAATGGCGCGCATGAAGGCCCGCCAGATCCTGTTCGAGCGTCGCGCCCAGCCCGCCTTCGAGGATTGGCTGGACCAGTTGCGCGCCCAGGCCTACGTGGATAACCGCCTGGAAAAGCAACAGCGCATCCAACAGAACAACCGCTAGGCCGCTCATGTCTCAACACCAGGCGCGCAAGCGCTTTGGCCAGAACTTCCTGACCGACGACAGCGTCGTCGAGTCCATCGTCCGGGCGGTCGCGCCCGCCCGTGGCGATGCGGTGGTTGAAATCGGGCCCGGCCTGTCCGCGCTCACCCGGCCGCTGCTGGAGCGGCTGGATCGTCTCACGGTGGTCGAGATCGATCGCGATCTGGCCGCGCGGCTGCGCAAGCAGTTCGAGGCCGACCGCCTGACGGTGGTCGAGGCCGACGCGCTGACCGTGGATTTCGCGCAGTTCGGCCCCGGACTGCGCGTGGTCGGCAATCTGCCGTACAACATCTCCAGCCCGCTGCTGTTCCACCTCATGGCCTCGGCCGACCACATCCGCGACCAGCATTTCATGCTGCAACGGGAAGTGATCGACCGCATGGTGGCCGAGCCCGGCTCCAGCGACTACAGCCGCCTGTCGGTGATGCTGCAATCGCGCTACCGCATGCACAAGCTGTTCGACGTGCCGCCCGAGGCCTTCGACCCGCCGCCCAAGGTGGTGTCGGCGGTCGTGCGCATGATGCCCCTGCCCGGGGACCGCCTGCGTCCCGTCAGCGCCAGGGCGTTCGAGACGGTGGTGGCGCGGGCGTTTTCCCAGCGTCGCAAGATGCTGCGCCGCGTGCTGGCGGACTGGGCGCCCCAGGTGCCCTGGGAAGCGCTGGACATCGCGCCCACGGCGCGCGCCGAGGACGTGTCGGTGGACCGGTATATCCGCCTGTCCGACGCGCTGGTCGCGGCGGGCGTGCTGCAGGCCGGCTGAGCGCCTGACCCTTTCTTCACCATACGGGCCCCCTTGATTGCCGGCCTGCCGCAAGCGCGGCAGCCGGCGCCCTGCGCTACAGCATGCGTTTCTGCGCGGCCATCCATAGCTGCATCACGTCGCGCGCGCGATCGTGCAGCAGGCGTTCGGCGTCGTTGAGCGCCTGCTGCAGCGTGATGGGGCCGGGCGCGAGGCTGAACGCCGCGCTGATGCCGCAGGCGTGCAGGGCCTCGTAGCCTTCGCCCAGCGAGCCGGCCAGGGCCACCACGGGCACGCCTGCCTGCCGGGCGATCCGGGCGACGCCGGCCGGCGTCTTGCCGCGCAGCGTCTGCGCATCCATCCGGCCTTCGCCGGTGAACACCAGCGTGGCGCCTTCCACGGCTTGCGCCAGTCCGCCCAGCTCGGCCACGATGTCCACGCCGGGGCGAAAGCGCGCGTCCAGGAATGCCTTGGCCGCGAAGCCCAGGCCGCCCGCGGCGCCCGCGCCGGGCGCATCGCGATGGTCGACCCCCAGGCTGCGCGCGCAGATGTCGGCAAAACGTTCCAGCGCCTGGTCCAGCTCATGCACCTGTGCGGGCGTCGCGCCTTTCTGCGGACCGAATACGTGCGACGCGCCCTGCGGACCGCAGAGCGGATTGTCCACGTCGCTGGCCACGTCGATGCGCGCGCCGGCCAGCCTGGGGTCGAGTCCATGGATATCGATGGAGGCGATCCGCGCCAGCGCGCCGCCGCCGGGCGGCAGGCTGTGTCCTTCGGCGTCCAGCAGCCGCGCGCCCAGCGCGGTCAGCATGCCTGCGCCGGCGTCGTTGGTGGCGGAGCCGCCCAGGCCCAGGATGATGTGGCGCGCGCCGGCGTCGAGCGCGGCCAGGATCAGCTCGCCCACGCCGTGGCTGCTGGCGCGCATCGGATCTCGGCGCGCCGGCGCGATCAGCTCCAGGCCGGAAGCGGCGGCCATTTCGATGACGGCCGTGCCGTCCGCCAGCATGCCCCAGACCGCGTCGACCTTGTGGCCCAGCGCATCGTTCACGGTCTGCATGCGCGCTTCGCCCGAAGCGGCGGCGAGCACCGCCTCGACCGTGCCCTCGCCGCCATCGGCCATGGGCACGCAGACGGTCTGCGCGCCGGGAATAGCGGCTTTCACGCCGCGGGCGATGGCCTCGGCCGCGGCTGGCGCGGAAATGCTTTCCTTGAAGGAGTCGGGTGCGATGACGATTTTCACGATGCGGACAAGCCTGGTCAGGATAGGTGGCGTTCATGATACCCGCGCGCTCGCATCGCGTCGTACCATAGCGTTTCCGTTGTTTCTTGCGAGATAGGATTCCCATGCCCGTACTGCGCCGCACCAAAATTGTCGCCACCCTGGGACCGTCGACGTCGACGCCCGAGCGCATCGAGGCCCTGATCCGGGCCGGGCTGGATGTGGCTCGACTGAACTTCTCGCACGGCAGCGCCGACGACCACCGCGAACGCGCGCGCCTGGTGCGCGAGATCGCGGCGCGGCAGGGCCGATACGTCGCGATCATGGGCGACCTGCAAGGACCGAAGATCCGCATCGCGCGCTTCACCGACAAGCTGGTGCAACTGCAGGTGGGCCAGCCCTTCACCCTGTCGCGCGTCCATCCCAAGGAAGCGGGCACGGCCAGCATCGTCGGCATTGATTACCCAGAGTTGGTGCAGGACTGCCGCGTGGGCGACGAGCTGCTGCTCGACGACGGCCGCGTGGTGCTGGTGGTGGATAGCGTCGAGGGCGACGAGGTCCGCACCACCGTAACTGTCGGCGGCCCGCTGTCCAACAACAAGGGCATCAACCGCCGCGGCGGCGGCCTGTCCGCGCCCAGCCTGACCGACAAGGATCGCGTCGACATCAAGCTCGCCGCCGAGATGGAACTGGATTACGTGGCGGTCTCGTTTCCGCGTTACGGCAGCGACATCGACGAGGCGCGGACCCTGCTGCACGCGGCCGGCAGCGATGCCTGGATCATCGCCAAGATCGAGCGCGCCGAGGCCGTGGCCGACGACGAGGCGCTGGATGCGCTGATCCGCGCCAGCGACGGCGTCATGGTGGCGCGTGGCGACCTGGGCGTGGAAGTGGGCGACGCCGAGCTGGTGGGCATCCAGAAGCGCATCATCCAGCACGCGCGCACGCTGAACAAGGTCGTGATCACGGCCACGCAGATGATGGAGTCCATGATCTCCAGCCCCATGCCCACGCGCGCCGAAGTCTCCGACGTGGCCAACGCCGTGCTCGACTACACCGACGCCGTCATGCTGTCGGCCGAGAGCGCCTCGGGCCAATACCCGGTCGAGACGGTGCAGGCCATGGCGCGCGTCTGCCTGGGCGCGGAAAAGCACCCGACCTCGACCCAGTCGCACCATCGCCTGGGCGAGACCTTCACGCGTTGCGACGAGACCATCGCGTTGGCCGCCATGTACGCGGCCAACCACTTCCCCGGCGTCAAGGCCATCATCGCGCTGACCGAAAGCGGCCACACGCCGCTGATCATGTCGCGCATCCGTTCGGGCGTGCCGATCTACTGCTACAGCCCGCACAGTGTCACGCAGAATCGTGTGACGATGTTCCGCGGGGTCTACACGATTCCCTTCGCGCCGTCCGACTACGAGCCCGCCGACCTGAGCAACGCGGCCATCGACGAACTGCGCAAGCGCAACCTGGTGCAGAGCGGCGACTGGGTCATCCTGACCAAGGGCGATTTCTATCGTGACAGCGGCGGCACCAATGGCATGAAGATCCTGCTGGTGGATTGATGCGGGTGGGTCGGGCCGCGTCAGGTCGGGCCGAGTCAGGCGCGGCCGCGCAAGGCCGGGCCCTGCCTGGCCCGACAACGCCGTCGCCGGCTCGAAGGCGCGGCGTTCAACCGAAGAACCAGTAGCACACGCCGATCGCGGCCAGCACGCCGGCCGCGTCGGCCACCAGCGCGCAGGCCACGGCGTGGCGCGCGCGCAGGATGCCCACCGAGCCGAAGTACACCGCCAGCACGTAGAAGGTGGTCTCGGTGCTGCCCTGCACCACGGTGGCCAGCAGCGCGGGGAAGCTGTCCACGCCGAAGTGCGTCATGGTCTCCAGCATCAGCGCGCGCGCCGCGCTGCCGGAAAAGGGCTTGACCAGGGCGGTGGGCAGGGCGTCCACGAAGCGCGCGTCCCAGCCCGCCTGGGCGGCCAGCCAGCGGATTCCGTCAAGCAGGAAGTCGAGCGCGCCCGAGGCCCGCAGCATACCCACCGCGCAAAGCATGGCCACCAGGTAGGGCAGCAGGTTCTTGGCGATGTCGAAGCCTTCCTTGGCGCCCTCGACGAAGGCCTCGTACACCGGCACCTTTTTCCAGGCGCCGGCCAGCAGGAACAGCAGCAGGATGCAGAACAGCGTCAGGTTGCCCAGCAGCGAGGACAGCGCGGCGATGGCGGTGGCCGTCATGCTGGCCAGCAGTGCCATGAAGCCGCCCAGCGCCAGCGCGCCGCCGCCCAGCCAGGCCAGCACCACCGGATCCGTCAGTTTCAGGCGCTGGCAGAACGCCACCGCCAGGAAGCCGGCCAGCGTGGAGGCGCAAGTGGCCAGCAGAATGGGCAGGAACACCAGCGTCGGATCGGCCGCGCCCTGTTGCGCGCGGAACATGAACAGCGACACCGGCAGCAGCGTCAGCGACGAGGCATTGAGCACCAGGAACAGGATCTGCGCGTTGCTGGCGGTGTCGGGCTTGGGATTGAGCGACTGCAGCTCGCGCATGGCGCGCAGGCCGATGGGCGTGGCCGCGTTGTCCAGGCCCAGGCCGTTGGCGGCGAAGTTCAGCGTGATCAGGCCGATGGCGGGATGGTTGCGCGGCACCTCGGGCATCAGGCGCGCGAACAGCGGGCCGAGCAGCCGCGCCAGCCGTTCCACCAGGCCCGCGCCCTCGGCGATGCGCAGGAATCCCAGCCACATCGTCAGCGTGCCGAACAGCAGCACCATGACTTCAACCGACACGCGGGCCATGTCGAACAGGCTGGCGATCATGGCGCGGAAGACCTCGGCGTCGCCGATGGCGAGCCAGCGGTAGAACGCGGCTGCCGCGGCGGCGAGAAAGAAACTCAGCCAGAGTTTGTTCAGCATGTCTTGGGCCTGATGGTACGAAAAATGGGCCGCGCGGCGTCGGCCCTGCGCGCCTGGGCGCGGGGCGCGGTTCGACTGGGCGCCCGGGCATTGTCGCAGAGTCGGGCGGCCCCCGCGTGGTCGCGCGTCCGCAATTCTGGTACTTTGACCCGATGCGTCCCAGGGCCGACGGCCCGGGGACGACGACAGCAAAAGGGGAGCCCATGGATTTCAACGCCTGGCGCCGGCGCCGCGTTTCCGAACCTGCCTACCGTTGGGCGCGCCGCGCGCTGCCGCCCATGTCCGCGACCGAACGCGAGGCCATCGAGGCCGGCGACACCTGGTGGGAGGCCGATCTCTTCAGCGGCAATCCGGACTGGCGCAAGCTGCTGGACGTGCCGGCCGCCACGCTGACGCCGGACGAGCGGAAGTTCATCGACGGGCCCGTGGCGCAGCTGTGCGCCATGCTGGACGAATGGGATATCAGCTGGAACCGCCGCGACCTGCCGCCCGAGGTCTGGGCCTTCCTGAAGGCGCAGCGCTTCTTCGGCATGATCATCCCGCGCCGCTACGGTGGCCTGGGCTTCTCGCCTTACGCGCATTCCGAGGTGGTGCGCCGCATCTCCGCCTACTCGGTCACCGCCGGCGTCACCGTGATGGTGCCCAACTCGCTCGGACCGGGCGAGCTGCTGATGCAGTTCGGCACGCCGGCGCAACGCGACTACTGGCTGCCGCGCCTGGCCGACGGGCGCGAGATTCCCTGCTTCGGCCTGACCAGCCCCGAGGCCGGCTCGGACGCGGCCTCCATGACCGACACCGGCGTGGTCTGCCGCCAGGTGGTGGATGGGCGCGAGCTGATCGGCATCCGGCTGAACTGGCACAAGCGCTACATCACGCTGGGGCCGGTGGCCACGGTGCTGGGGCTGGCCTTCAAGCTGTCCGATCCCGACGGCATCCTGGGCGAGCCGCGCGACATCGGCATCTCGGTGGCGCTGGTGCCGGTCGATGCGCCGGGCGTGGAGATCGGCCGGCGCCATCTGCCCGCCATGCAGGCCTTCCAGAACGGCCCCAATCGCGGCCGCGACGTGTTCGTGCCGCTGGACGCGCTGATCGGCGGCGAGGAGCGCGCCGGCCACGGCTGGCAGATGCTGATGAGCGCGCTGGCGGCCGGGCGTGGCATTTCGCTGCCCTCGCTGTCGGCGGCGGCGGCCGCGCTGGGGGCTCACGCCACCGGCATGTACGCGCGTGTGCGCGAGCAGTTCGGCCTGCCGGTGGGGCGCTTCGAGGGCGTGCAGGAAAAGCTGGCCAACCTGGCCGGCAACGCCTACCTGGTCGAGGCCGCGCGCCGCCTGACCTGCGCGGCGCTGAACCAGGGCGTCAAGCCGGCCGTGGTATCCGGCATCATGAAATATCACGCGACCGAGCGCATGCGCCAGTCGGTCAACGACGCCATGGACGTGCACGCGGGCCGGGGCGTGATCGACGGGCCGCGCAACTACCTGGGTTCGCTGTACCGCGCCGTGCCCATCGCCATCACGGTCGAAGGCGCCAACATCCTGACGCGCAACCTGATCATCTTCGGCCAGGGCGCCATCCGCGCGCATCCGTACCTGATGCCCGAGATGCTGGCGCTGGGCAATCCGGACGAAGAGCGCGGCATGGAGGTCTTCCACGACGTGTTCTGGCGTCATCTGCGGCACGTCGGCATGACGTCCCTGCGCGCCATCGGGCGGGCCTGGACCGGCGGCATGCTGGCGCCCACGCCCACATCGGGGCCGACGGCCCGCCACTACCGCAGGCTGGGCCGCTACGCCGCCGGCTTCGCGCTGCTGGCCGACGCCTCGCTGGCCAGCCTGGGCGGCGCGCTCAAGCGCCGCGAGCTGCTCTCCGCAAGATTGGGCGACATTCTGTCCGAGCTGTATCTGTTGTCGGCCGTGCTCAAGCGCTGGGAAGACGAAGGCCGCAAGCACGACGACCTGCCGCTGGTGCGCTGGTGCATGGAGCAGGGCGCGGCTCGCATCGAGGGCGCCATGGACCAGGTGCTGTCCAACCTGCCGGGCCGGGTGCTGGCCTGGGGCCTGCGCGCCGCCATCCTGCCGCTGCGGCTCGCCAAGGGGCCGGACGACGCCTTGACGCGCGAATGCGCCGAGCTGTTGCTCAAGCCCTCGCCCACGCATGACCGCCTGGCGGCGGAATTGCAGCGCGAGCCCGGGCCGGACCCGCTGGGGCAGCTGACGCGCGCGTTCGCGCTGGCGGAAGCGGTGCAGCCGCTACGCGACCGGCTACGCCAGTCCGGCCTGCGCGACTGGCGCGAGGCCCATCGGCAGGGCGCCATCACCGATGCGCAGGCGGCGCAGCTGGAGGCCGCCGAGGCATCGGCGGCCGAGGTGCTGCAGGTGGATGATTTCGCGCCGGAGGAACTGTCGCCCGGCGCGGGCCGCGACAATGCGCAACCCAGCGGCGATTGAGGCCGCCGTGTCGCGGCGGCCTCAATCGTCCTGGTTCGGATCCATGCCGGGGAACAGGATCTCGGTGTAGCCGAACTTGCTGAAGTCCTGGATGCGGGACGGATACAGGCGCCCGATGAGGTGGTCGCATTCATGCTGCACCACGCGGGCGTGAAAGCCCTCGGCCTCGCGCTCGATCGGCTGGCCCTGCGGATCCAGGCCGGTGTAGCGGATATGGCGATAGCGCGGCACCAGGCCGCGCAGGCCGGGCACCGACAGGCAGCCTTCCCAGCCGTCTTCCATCTCGTCGGACAGCGGCGTGATGACCGGATTGCACAGGATGGTCTGCGGCACCGCCGGCGCGTCGGGATAGCGCTCGTTGCGGTCGAAGCCGAAGATCACCAGTTGCAGGTCCACGCCGATCTGCGGCGCGGCCAGTCCCACGCCCTGGGCGGCGGCCATGGTCTCGAACATGTCCGCGACCAGCGCGCGCAGCTCGGGCGTGCCGAAATGCGCCACGGGCGCGGCCACGCGCAGCAGCCGAGGGTCGCCCATCTTCAGGATGGTGTGGATCATGGGTGTCAGTCCACTCGGCCTTTTTTCTGGATGAACTCGATCTTGTAGCCGTCGGGGTCTTCGACGAAGGCGATGACGGTGGTGCCGTGCTTCATCGGGCCGGCTTCGCGAGTGACCTTGCCGCCGCGTTCCTTGACCTTGTCACAGGCTTCGTAGGCATTGTCGACTTCCAGGGCGATGTGGCCGTAGCCGCTGCCCAGGTCGTACTTGTCGGTGTCCCAGTTGTGGGTCAGCTCGATGACGGCGCCTTCGGCCTCGTCCTGGTAGCCGACAAAGGCCAGCGTGAACTTGCCGTCCGGATAGTCGTTGCGGCGCAGGACGCGCATGCCGAGCACGTTGGTGTAGAAGTCGATGGATTTGTCGAGGTTGCCGACTCGCAGCATGGTGTGTAGCAGGCGCATGTTGGTGTTTCCTATGCGGTCAGGGTGGAAGGGAGCGCCGGCTTCTGGCCGGCGGCGGTCCCGCGGATGCCGAGTTCGGACAGCGCCTCGCCCATGGCCTGGACGGCTTGCCGCATCTGGTCGGCTGCGAAGGCGCCGATGCAGCCGACACGGAAGGAAGGCTGTTCGGTGTTCTTGAAATTGCTGAGCACGTAGCCTCGGCGCTTGAGCGCGTCGACGAAGGCCTGCAGGTCCCAGGCCGGCGTGTCCGGGGCCAGTACATTGACGACGATGGGGCCCTGCAGCGCCGGCGGCAGCCAGGGCGTCAGGCCGATCTCGCCGACGCCTTGGTACAGCGCGCGCATATTGGCCGTGTAGCGCGCCAGGCGCGCCTCGCGGCCTTCCTCATGATAGCGCGCCAGCGCGACGGCGAAGGCGGCCAGCGTGGGCGCGGGCGGGGTGAAGCGCGGCCCGGCGTTGGGCTGCAGGCTTTGCTGATAGATGTCGGCCAGGTCCAGCGACCAGCTGCCGGCGCGGCCCTGCGCGGCGTCCAGGCTGTCGCGCCGCGCCACCACGAAGGCGGCGCCGGGCAGGCCCTCCAGGCATTTGTTGGCGGTCAGGGCCACCGCGTCCACGGCCGGCAGGTCCGACAGATCCAGCGGCAGCGCGCCGAAGGCCGAGACCGCATCGATGATGACGCGCCGTCCCAGCGCCTGCGCGACGCGGGCGATGGCGGGCGCATCGTGGCAGATGCCGCTGCTGGTTTCGCTGTAGACCAGGGCCACGTGGCTGATCGTCGGGTCCTGTTCCAGGGCCTGGGCCACGGCCTGCGGATCGATGCGGTCGCGCACGCCCACGTACAGCGGCACGGCCACGCGGCCGGCCTCGGCGGCGAGCCGCTGCAGGCGGCTGGCATAGGCGCCGGTGGACGGCACCAGCAGGCGTCCGCCTGGCGGCACCAGCGTGCGGATCGCGGCCTCGACAGCGAAGTGACCGCAGCCGGGCAAGGCCAGCGCGACATGTTCGTCGGGCCGCGCGCAGGCGGCGCGCAGCACGCCGGCGCAGACCTGGCGGTAGAGTTCGCGGAAATCGTTGTCCCAGGGCGCATAGTCCTGCGCCGCGGCGGCCCTCACCCGTGCGTCGGTGGTCACCGGGCCGGGAATCAGCAGCAGCATCGTCGTGTCTCCAAGGCGCCTCAGAATTGAGGCAGGGATGCCGGATCGTGGCGCCGCAGGATGTTCTTGGCGTCCTCGAAATCGGGCAGGATCTGGCCCACTTCGCGCCAGAAGTCCTGGCTGTGGTTCATTTCGCGCAGGTGGGCCAGCTCGTGCGCGATCACGTAGTCGATGATGGCCGGCGCGAAGTGGATCAGGCGCCAGTTCAGCATGATGTTGCCGTCGCTGGTGCACGAGCCCCAGCGGGTCGCGGCGGAAGACAGCCGCCAGCGGCGGATCTTCAGGCCGCTGATCTGCAGGAAATGCGCCAGGCGCGCGCCGAACCAGGCGCCGGCGCGCTGTTGCAGCCAGGCCTGGGCGGCGTCGCGGATGCGGCCCTGGTCGGCGTTGGCGGGCAGGGCCAGCCACAGCGTGTCGCCGTCCCGCGGGGCGTCGGCGTCGCCCGAGAGCGCAGCCTGGCGGCTGTCGCCGCCCACGCCGATGACGATGCGCCGGCCCAGATAAGGCAGCTCGCCGCCGGCCTGCCAGCGCGTGTGCGCCATGGCCAGCTGCCGCTTGCGGGCGTGCCATTCGCGCAGCTTGTTCAGGATCCAGCGGGCTTTCTCGCGCACCGCGTCGTCGATCTGGCCCAGCGTGACCCAGTTGGGCGCGGTGACGCGCAGGCCGTCGTCGGTGATGACGAAGCCGATGCTGCGGCGGCGCGAACGCAGCAGCACGAAGCCGATGGGCTGTTCGTCGGTGTTCACCTCGCGCCAGCGGGCGCCGGGCGGCAGCGGGTCGGGGCAGGGCGTCGGCACGCGGGCCGAGGCATTCGGGGACAGCGTCAGCAGCGGTTCGCCCGAGTGGGCGGGGGACGGATCCGGCAGACGCGCCGGGGACGGCGCGTCAGGCGCGGGGCGCGGTCCGGGCGTCGCGCGCGGCGCGGCGTCCGCCGGCGGCACGCCTTCCGGCGCGCCGGTTTCCCGCGAGTCGAACAGGAGTTCGAGCTGAGCGCTGCTAGACATACCTTTCAGGGTTGAGACGCCGCATTTCCCCTTCGATCCAGTCCTGGACCTTCTGGTTCAGTTCCTCGGGGGGGAGTCCCTGAGATTCTATCGCGGGTCCGATGGACAGCGTAACCAGTCCCGGGCGCTTCACGAAGGCGTTGCGTCGCCAGCATTCGCCTGCGTTGTGCGCCACTGGGATGACCTTGGCGCCGGTGCGCGAGGCCAGCAGCGCGCCGCCCATCTTGAACCGGCCGGCCTGGCCCGGGGGCACGCGCGTGCCTTCCGGAAAGAGCAGGGGCCAGCGGCCCTCGTCCATGCGCTTGCGACCCTGGGCGACGACCTGCTCGAAGGCGTCGCGGCCCTTGCTGCGGTCGATGGCGATCATGCGCAGCAGCGCCAGGCCCCAGCCGAAGAACGGCACCATGTGCAGTTCCTTCTTGTAGACGAAGCAGACTTCGCGCGGCATGTAGGCGGGAAAGAACAGCGTTTCCCACGCGGACTGGTGCTTGGACAGGATCACGGCCGGGCCGTCGGGCAGGTTTTCCCAGCCCTTCACCTGCCAGCGGATGCCGCAGATCACGCGCGCGCCCCAGATCGCCAGGCGCGGCCAGCCCACGGTGAGCTTGTAGCGCAGGTGCAGCGGCAGCGGCGCCCACAGGACGCAGGCGAAGGCGTAGGGAATGACCGTGACGATCAGGAAAATGGCGTAAAGCAGCGAACGGAGCCGGGCCATCGGGTCAGGCCTCTTTGTCTTGCAACAGCAGGTCGACCACGGCCGACAGGTCGTCGCAGATGCGCGTGCCGGGCGGCAGGCCGCCCTTGGCCTGCGTCTTCGCGCCGTTGCCGGTCAGCACCAGCCAGGGCGCGCAGCCGGCGGCCGACGAGGCCTGCAGGTCGCGCAGCGAATCGCCCACCGCCGGCACGTCGTTCAGGTCGGCGTCGTAGCGCGCGCCGATCTGCTCGAACATGCCGGGCAGCGGCTTGCGGCAGACGCAGTTGTCGTCCGGCCCGTGCGGGCACAGGAAGACGGCGTCGATGCTGCCGCCGGCGGCGGCCAGCTCGCGCCGCATCTTGGCGTGGATGGCGTTGAGCGTGTCCATGTCGAACAGGCCGCGCGCCAGTCCCGACTGGTTGGTGGCAACCACCACCTTCCAGCCGGCCTGGGTCAGCCGGGCGATGGCCTGCAGGCTGCCGGGCAGGGCGATCCATTCGTCGGGACTTTTGACGAAGGCGTCGCTGTCCTGATTGATGACGCCGTCGCGGTCGAGGATGATCAGTTTCACTGTGCCAGCCTGGAAATGTCGGCGACCTGGTTCATCAGGCCATGCAGCTGGCCCAGCAGGGCCAGCCGGTTGGCGCGCACGGCCGGGTCCTCGGCCATGACCATGACGTCGGCGAAGAAGGCGTCCACCGGCTCGCGCGCCTGGGCCAGCGTGCGCAGGCTGGCGGCGAAGTCGCCGGTCGCGAACTGCGCCTCGGCCTGCGGGCGCAGCGTCGCGACCGAGGCGGCCAGCGCCTTTTCGGCGGGCTCGACCAGCGCGGCGTCGTTCACCTGGCCGATCTCGCCCTCGGCCTTCTTGAGCAGGTTGCCGATGCGCTTGTTGGCGGCGGCCAGGCTGGCGGCTTCGGGCATTTGCGCGAAGGCGGCCACGGCGCGCACGCGCTCGCCCACCTGATGCAGCGGCGGCGTCAGCGCGATCACGGCTTCGACCGCGTTGCGGTCGGAATCGGCGATCAGCTGGTTGCGGTAGCGTTCGTAAATGAAGGCGCGCACCTCGGCCAGCGTGTCGGCGGGGATCTTGCCGGCAGGGAAGGTGCCAGCGGCCAGGTCGAGCAGATCGTCCAGCGACAGCGGGCCGTCCTGGTTGATCTTCAGCCAGCCGCCGGCGGCCAGCTGCTCGAAGGCGCTGATCAGGCCCAGCGCGGCGCGGCGCAGGCCGAAGGGATCGCGCTCGCCGGTGGGCGCCAGGCCGATGGCCCAGATGCCGACCAGGGTTTCGGCGCGTTCGGCGATGAACAGCGTGGCGGCGGTCAGCGTGTCGGCGTTGACCGGGGCGTCGCAGCGGTTGCGGTACTGGGTGCGCAGCGCCTCGACCACGCTGGCCGGTTCGCCGTCGCCGGCCGCGTAGTACGCGCCCATGATGCCTTGCAGCTCGGGGAACTCGCCCACCATGTTCGAGCCCAGGTCGGCCTTGGCCAGCAGGGCGGCGCGGTCGGCGGCCGAGACGTCGCCGCCCAGCTGCTGCGCCACGCCCCGGGCGATGGCGCGCACGCGCTCGACGCGTTCGAGCTGGGTGCCCAGCTTGTTGTGGTAGACGATAGCGCCCAGCTGCTCGACGCGCGCGGCCAGCGGCGTCTTGCGGTCGGTGTTGAAGAAGAACTGCGCGTCGGCCAGGCGCGGGCGCACCACGCGCTGGTTGCCTTCGACGATGTTCACCGGATTGGCCGTGTGCATGTTGCTCACGATCAGGAAGCGGTGCGTCAGGCGGCCGCTCGCCGGGTCGAACAGCGGGAAGTACTTCTGGTTCAGGCGCATCGTCAGGATCAGGCATTCCTGCGGCACTTGCAGGAATTGTTCCTCGAACTCGCCCACGTAGACGGTGGGATGCTCGACCAGCGCGGTGACTTCGTCCAGCAGCGCGGCGACTTCCGGATCGTCGCCCAGCGTGGCGGACAGGCGGCCGGCGTGGTCCAGCAACTGGCGCTCGATATCGGCGCGGCGGCCCTCGAACGAGGCCATGACGCGGCCCTTGTCGGCCAGCGTGGCGGCATAGGCGTCGGCGTCGGGTATCGCCACCGGGCCATTGCTCATGAAGCGGTGGCCCAGCGTTTCGCGGCCGGCGGCCAGGCCCAGCGCGGTCACGGGCACCACGTCGGCGCCGTGCAGCGCGATCAGGCCGTGGGCCGGACGCACGAACTTGACGGTGGTCACGCCGTCGGCCAGCTGGTAGCGCATGACCTTGGGAATGGGCAGGCCGTCGATGGCGGCGGCGATGCCTTCCTGCAGGCCCGTGGCCAGCGCGGCGCCGGGGGCGGTGCCGCGGGCGACCAGGTAGTCCTGCTTGCCGTCGGATTCGCGTTCCAGCGTGGCCAGGTCGATGTTTTCCAGGCCCTTGGCGGCCAGCTTCTTTTGCAGCGCGGGCGTGGCCTGGCCGTCTTCGGTCAGGCCGATCTTCACCGGCATCAGCTTTTCGGCGTAGGCCTGGTCAGGGGCCTGGGCCAGCACGGCCGACAGGCGCACCGCCAGGCGGCGCGGCGTGGCATAGGCCTCTGTCGTGCAGCCATCGGCCAGCAGGCCATGGCGCGCCAGCGTGGCGCGCACGCCTTCGGCGTAAGCCTGGCCCAGCTTCTGCAGGGCCTTGGGCGGGAGTTCTTCGGTCAGCAGCTCGACCAGCAGGGGGCGGATGTTCGTCGTCATTTATGCAGTCTCCCCGGCGGCCTGGTCGCGATCCAGCATGGGAAAGCCCAGCCGCTCGCGGGAGTCGTAGTAAGCCTGGGCGACGGCGCGCGACAGGTTGCGGATGCGGCCGATGTAGGCGGCGCGTTCGGTCACGCTGATCGCGCCGCGCGCGTCCAGCATGTTGAAGGTGTGCGCGGCCTTCAGCGTGGCCTCGTAGGCAGGCAGGGCCAGCGGCACGTCCATCAGGCGCTTGGCCTCGGCTTCGTAGTCGTTGAAATGCGCGAACAGCATCTGGGCCGAGGAATGCTCGAAGTTGTAGGTGGACTGCTCCACTTCATTCTGGTGGAACACGTCGCGGTACAGCACGCGGCGGCCGTTGGCGCCTTCGGTCCAGACCAGGTCGTACACGCTCTGCACGTCCTGCAGGTACATGGCCAGGCGTTCCAGGCCATAGGTGATCTCGCCCGTGGTCGGCGTGCAATCCAGGCCGCCGACCTGCTGGAAGTAGGTGAACTGGGTCACTTCCATGCCGTTGAGCCAGACTTCCCAGCCCAGGCCCCAGGCGCCGAGCGTGGGATTTTCCCAGTCGTCCTCGACGAAGCGGATGTCGTGCTCGGCCGGGTCGATGCCCAGCGCCTTCAGCGAGCCGATGTACAGGTCCAGGATTTCCGGGGGCGCGGGCTTGAGCACCACCTGGTATTGGTAATAGTGCTGCAGGCGGTTGGGGTTCTCGCCGTAGCGGCCGTCCTTGGGGCGGCGCGAGGGCTGCACATAGGCAGCGCGCCAGGGCTCCGGACCGATGGCGCGCAGGAAGGTGGCGGTGTGCGAGGTGCCGGCGCCGACTTCCATGTCGTAGGGTTGCAGCAGGGCGCAACCCTGCTTGTCCCAGTATTCCTGGAGCGTAAGGATGATTTGCTGAAAAGTGAGCATAGGATTCTAGGAAATCGGCCGCGGGGCAGGGCCTGCCCATGGCGTGGCAAACCGGGCATTTTAACTGGCCCCGGGGCAGGGCCGGGCGCGTGGGCGGGAATGGGGCCGGATCAGGCGCCGCCCGCTGGCCGCCGGGGCCGGCGCGCGCCTGGCGGACACCCCGGCCGGGTACGCCTGCGCCGGCAAACCAATGGTCGTATGATTCCGGCTTGTACCCAAGTCTTATATAAAACTGGAACTCGATTCCGGCAGACCCGAAAAAAGGAGTTGTCCCATGTCCGACCTGATCACGGTGGAAGTCACCGACGGCATCCAGATCATCACGATCAACCGTCCCGAGGCCAAGAACGCCATCAACCTGGAAACGGCGCAGGCCATGGCGGCGGCGCTGGATCAGCTCGATAGCCGCGACGACGTGCGCATCGGCATCCTGACGGGCGGCGGCGGCACCTTCTCGTCGGGCATGGACCTCAAGGCTTTCGCCAAGTCCGGCCAGCGTCCCTACGTCGAGGGCCGCGGCTTCGCCGGCCTGACCGAGCGCCCTCCCAAGAAGCCGCTGATCGCGGCCGTGGAAGGCTACGCCCTGGCTGGCGGCTGCGAAATGGCGCTGGCGTCCGACCTGATCGTGGCCGCCAGCAACGCCAAGTTCGGCCTGCCCGAGGTCAAGCGCGGCCTGGTGGCCGGCGCCGGCGGCATGCTGCGCCTGCCGCGCCGCCTGCCGTACCACATCGCCATGGAAGTGATCCTGACCGGCGATATGCTGCCCGCCGAGCGCGCCCATGCCTTCGGACTGGTCAACCGCCTGACCGAGCCGGGCGGCGCCCTGGCCGGCGCGCTGGAGCTGGCCCGCGCCATCGTCGAGAACGGCCCGCTGTCGGTGCAGACCGCCAAGAGCATCGTGGCTCAATCGGGCGACTGGTCGCAGGACGAGATGTTCGACCGCCAGCGTCCGCTGACCGCGCACATTTTCACCTCGGCCGACGCCAAGGAAGGCGCCACCGCCTTCGCCGAGAAGCGCAAGCCGGTTTGGCAAGGTAAATAGGACATGCCCCCACGCCGCACTCGCTACGCGAGCTTGCTGCCCCCCGAGGGGGCTTTTTGCCTCGGGGCGGCCCAGCGGCAAAAATAGTGCTTTCCCCTTTCCGTGCAGCCGGTCGCCCCGGCCGCGTTTTCACGTTTTCCCTCTAGACAGCAAATTCGCCATGTCCGTCATCATCAAGGAAGAAGACCTGGTCCAGTCGATCGCCGACGGGATCCAGTTCATCAGCTACTACCATCCGGTGGACTACATCCGCCACCTGGCCCGCGCCTACGAGCGCGAGGAAAGCCCCGCCGCGCGCGACGCGATGGCGCAGATCCTGACCAACTCGCGCATGTGCGCCGAAGGCAAGCGTCCGCTGTGCCAGGACACCGGCATCGTCAACGTGTTCCTGAAGGTCGGCATGGACGTGCGCTTCGACACCAAGCGCAGCCTGCAGGAACTCTGTGACGAAGGCGTGCGCCGCGGCTACCTGAACCCGGACAATCCGCTGCGCGCTTCGGTGCTGGACGATCCGCTGTTCGCCCGCAAGAACACCCGCGACAACACGCCCTGTATCCTGCACGTCGACCTGGTCCCCGGTGACAAGGTCGACGTGCAGATCGCGTCCAAGGGCGGCGGTTCCGAGAACAAGACCAAGTTCGTCATGCTCAACCCCAGCGACTCGCTGGTGGACTGGGTGCTCAAGACCGTGCCGACCATGGGCGCGGGCTGGTGCCCGCCCGGCATGCTGGGCATCGGCGTCGGCGGCACCGCTGAAAAAGCCATGCTGATGGCCAAGCAGTCGTTGATGGAAGACATCGACATGTACGAACTGCTGGCGCGCGGCCCGCAGAACAAGCTGGAAGAGCTGCGCATCGAGCTGTACGAAAAGGTCAACGCGCTGGGCATCGGCGCCCAGGGCCTGGGCGGCCTGACCACGGTGCTGGACGTCAAGATCAACACCTTCCCGACCCACGCGGCTTCGAAGCCCGTGGCCATGATCCCGAACTGCGCCGCCACCCGTCACGCCCACTTCGTGCTGGATGGCTCGGGCCCGGCGCGCCTGGATCCGCCCTCGCTGTCCGAGTGGCCGGAAGTGCACTGGGCGCCGGACTACAACAAGTCCAAGCAGGTGGACCTGAACACGCTGACCAAGGAAGAAGTCGCCAGCTGGAAGCCGGGCCAGACCCTGCTGCTGTCGGGCAAGATGCTCACCGGCCGCGACGCCGCGCACAAGCGCATCCAGGACATGCTGGCCAAGGGCGAGCAACTGCCGGTGGACTTCACCAACCGCGTCATCTACTACGTGGGCCCGGTCGATCCGGTGCGCGACGAAGTGGTCGGCCCGGCCGGTCCCACCACCGCCACCCGCATGGACAAGTTCACCGAGATGATGCTGGCGCAGACCGGCCTGATCTCCATGATCGGCAAGTCCGAGCGCGGCCCGGTCGCCATCGAGGCGATCCGCAAGCACGGCTCGGCCTATCTCATGGCGGTGGGCGGCGCGGCCTACCTGGTGTCCAAGGCGATCCGCGAAGCCCGCGTGCTGGCCTTCGAGGACCTGGGCATGGAAGCCATCTACGAGTTCGATGTGAAGGACATGCCGGTGACCGTGGCGGTGGACGCCCAGGGCATTTCGGTCCACAACACCGGACCGAAGGAATGGCAGGCCAGGATCGGCAAGATCCCGGTCGCTGTGGCCTGATCCTTCCTGATCCCGCACGGCCCGGCATCCGGGGCCGTGTGCGTTACCCGATCCCCGCATGGCGTCATGCCGCGCGGGGATTTTTCATTCATGGATTGCGTCGCGCGCGAATCGTGAGTCGCGCGCGAGCCGCCCATCATGCGACGCCGGCATCCTCGCTCCGCAGCGTCGCTTGGTCAGCGCGAGGCCAGCGCCTGCTTGAAGGCCGCGATCTCATCCACGGACTTGCCCAGCACCTCGCGCAGCACTTCCTCGGTGTGCTGGCCCAGCAGCGGCGGCGCGCGGCGGTAGGCCACCGGCGTGTCGGAGAAGCGCAGCGGGCTGGCGGTGACCGCCGCGACGCCGCCCGCCGGATGCGGCAGGTCGCGGCGCAGCTGCCGAGCCACCGCCTGCGGATGCGCGAAGGCCTGGGCGATGTCGTTGATCGGACCGCAAGGCACGCCCGCCGCTTCCAGCTTGTCGATCCAGTCGTCGCGCCGGCCCTGCAGCATGATGGCCGACAGCAGCCCGACCAGCTCGTCCCGGTTGCGGATGCGCAGGCGGTTGGTGGCAAAGCGCGGATCGTCGCCCAGTTCCGGCGCGCCGATGGCGGCGCAGTAGGCGCGGTACTGCGATTCGTTGCCGGTGGCCACGATCAGATGGCCGTCGCGGGCGGCGAACACCTGGTAGGGCACCACGTTCTGGTGCGCGTTGCCCGCGCGCCTGGGCGCGACGCCGCTGTGGAAATAGTTGGAGTTCTGGTTGGCCAGCAGCGCCACGTGGCTGTCCAGCAGCGCGATATCCAGATGCTGGCCCAGGCCGCTGCGCTGGCGCTCCTGCAGCGCGGCCAGGATCGCCACGGTGGCGTACATGCCGGTGACGATGTCGGTGACGGCCACGCCGGCCTTCTGCGGTCCGCCGCCGGGCAGGTCGTCGCGCTCGCCGGTGATGCTCATCAGTCCGCCCAGCCCCTGGATCATGAAGTCGTAGCCGGGCCTCGCGGCGTAGGGACCGTCCTGGCCGAAGCCGGTGATCGAGCAATAGATGAGGCGCGGATTCAGCGCCTTCAGGCTGGCGTAGTCCAGCCCGTACTTGGCCAGACCGCCCACCTTGAAGTTCTCGACCAGGATGTCGCTGGCCGTGGCCAGCTCGCGGATCAGCGCGGCGCCCGCGGGCGTTGCCATGTCCGCCTCGACCGAGCGCTTGTTGCGGTTGGCGCTCAGGTAATAGGCCGATTCCTCGGTGTCGCGGCCCTGGCCGTCCTTCAGGAAGGGCGGTCCCCAGGCGCGCGTGTCGTCGCCGGAGGCTGGGCGCTCGATCTTGATCACGTCCGCGCCCAGGTCGGCAAGGTTCTGGGTGCACCAGGGGCCGGCCAGGATGCGCGACAGGTCCAGCACGCGGATGCCGTCCAGCGGCGCGCGGCGTGCGGCCTGGCCGTCGGCGGATGCGTCGTGTGTTTCAGAATCCATGCGCCGGCTCATGCGCGCACCTCGGCGGTGCCATTGCTCATGACCACGACGCCGCGTTCCAGCGCGCGCGCCAGGAAGCGGACCTGGCCGTCGGGCAGGCGCCAGATGTCGCATTGCAGCGTCTCGCCGGGATAGACCGGCGCCGAGAAGCGCGCGTTCAGGCTGGCCAGGCGCGAGGCGTCGTAGCCGCAGCAGGCGCGGACGATGGCGTGCGCGGCGACGCCGTAAGTGCAGAGCCCGTGCAGGATTGGGCGCGGATAACCCGCACGCCGCGCCACCTCGGGATCGGCGTGCAGCGGATTGCGGTCCGCGTTGAGCCGGTAGAGCAGCGCCGCCTGCGGCGCGATGCGCAGTTCGCAGCGGAGGTCCGGCACGCCTTGCGGCGTGGCGGGCAGGGGAGCGGGGCCGTCGTCGCCGCCGCCGAAGCCGCCGTCGCCCCGGCAGAAGGTGGTCTGCGTCAGCGTGGCCAGGCAGGCGCCGGCCTCGTCGTGCAGCGTGCGCTCGGTGATCACCAGCGCGCCCTTGTCCGCGCCCTTGTCGACCACATGCGTGTTGCGGCTGCGGCCGATGATCACGCCGGAGGCCGGCAGCGGCGCGTGCATGGCCAGGCGCTGCTCGCCGTGCACGACCTTGATCCAGTCGATGCCGGTGCGCGGGTCGCGGACCCAGAAGCCGGGATAGCCCAGCACCACGCTCATGGTGGGAAAGGCCAGCAAGTCGCGCTCGTACACATAGCGCAGCTGGCGTTCGTCCTCGGGGTCCTGGCCCAGGCCGATGCCCAGGGCATACAACATGGCGTCCTTCTCGTCATAGCGCTGGCGCACCTCGTCGAAGCGCCAGTCCTTCACGGTTGCGTAGTCCAGCGGCATGGCGTCTCTCAGATGGGGTCCCAGTCGATCACGTCGGGCGAGCGTTCCAGCGCATAGAAATGCTTGCGCATCGCGGGCATGGCGATCTCGCCGATGCGCTCCGGCGTCCAGCCCTCGCCGTGGTGCACGCTGCGCAGCGGCCTGGGCTGGCTCATCAGCATGATCTCGTTGGCGCGCACGGCGAAGACCTGCGCGTTGACGGCGGCAGCGGCGTCGCTGGCCAGGTACACCGCCAGCGGCGCGACCTTGCCGGCCTCCATCTTCTTGAGTTTTGCCACGCGCGCCTTCTCGTCGTCGGTCTCGGCGGGGATGGAGCTGGTCATGCGGCTCCAGGCGAAGGGCGCGATGCAGTTCGAGCGCACGTTGTAGCGCGCCATGTCCAGCGCGATGGACTTGGACAGCGCCACCACGCCGAGCTTGGCCGCCGCGTAGTTGGCCTGGCCGAAATTGCCGATCAGGCCCGAGGTGGACGTCATGTGCACGAAGGCGCCGGATTCCTGCTCGCGGAAGTAAGGCGCGGCCGCGCGGCTCATGTAGAACGAGCCGTTCAGGTGCACCGCGATGACCTGCGCCCACTCGTCCTCGCTCATCTTGTGGAACACCCGGTCGCGCAGGTTGCCGGCATTGTTGATCACCGCGTCGATGCGGCCGAACGCGTCGACGGCGGCGCGCACCACGCGGCTGGCGCTGTCGTAGGCGGCCACGCTGTCGGTGCTGGCCACGACCTGTCCGCCGGCCGCCGCGATCTCGCGCGCCACGGCCTGGGCCGGGCCGTCGCCGCCGCCTTCGCCGGCGAGCGAGACGCCGATGTCGTTGACCACGACCCTGGCGCCGGCCTGCGCCATCGCCAGCGCGATCTCGCGGCCGATGCCGCCGCCCGCGCCCGTCACCACCACCACCTTGCCTGACACGATGCCGCTCACTGGACTTCCCCTATTCGTGGAAAACAGTTCCGCATCCCAGCCCGGGTTTCCAGTCTGGTTCGCGGGTTTTCATCATGGTAGATTCGGCCGGGCATACACAGAATTCAAAATTAGAGATGCCCCCCTTCCGCGTGGTGGAACATGAGACATGACCTGACCGACCTGCGTTTATTCGTGAACGTGGGCGAAACCCTCAACCTGACGCGCGCCGCAGAACGCACCTTCCTGTCGCTGCCCGCTGCCAGCGCGCGCGTCAAGAACATGGAAGAAGCGTTCAAGGCCCGGCTGCTGGTGCGCATGGCCACCGGCGTGGCGCTGACGCCGGCGGGCGAAGTGCTGCTCAAGCATGCCAACGCGGTCTTCCGGCAGCTGGAATGCCTGAACGCCGACCTGCAGCCCTACGCCAGCGGGCTGAAGGGCCGCCTGCGCCTGCTGGCCAACACGACCGCCACCAATTCCTTCCTGGCCGATGCGCTGTCGACCTTCCTGGCCGAGAATCCCGACGTGGACGTCGAGCTCGAGGAAAAGATCTCCGGCGATATCGTGATTGCGATCCGCGCCGGCGCGGGCGACCTGGGCATCGTGGCCGGCAACATCGACGTCGAAGGGCTGGACGTGACGCCGCTGTTCCGCGACGAACTCACGGTCGTGGCCGCGCTGGATCATCCGCTGGCCAGCCTGGAGTCCGCGCATTTCGCCGATCTGATCGACGCCTACCAGTTCGTCGGCATTCATCCCAACAGCGCCATCCAGACCTTCCTGGAGGACATCGCCAGCGGCCTGGGCAAGCGTATCTGCCAGCGCGTGCACGTGGGCAGCTTCGAGGCCGTGTGCCGCATGGTCGAGGCCGGCGCCGGCATCGCCGTGGTGCCGCGCGCCTGCGCCGCGCGCTACAGCCGGCCGGGCGCGTTGCACGTGCTCAAGCTCGACGATCCGTGGGCGCTGCGCGACCGCTTGCTGTGCCGCCAGCGCGGCCGCGACCTGCCCAGCTTCGCCGAGTGTTTCATCGGCCACCTGCAGCGGGCGGCGCAGGCGCAGTAGCGCCGGCAGGGAGACCGCTGGGCGTGTAAGAGTCCGATTTTCGGGGAGCGCGCTGAAAGTGTCCGCCGAGCGGACTGCGCGTGCGAACGAAGAGGGGCTTCCGAAAATGCGTAGCGGCAATCTCCGTGTCTCGGCAAATAATGAAAGTCGCGCCGGCCAGCCCGGTGACAAGAACGAGACTCTGGAGACTGCCGTGTTCAATCCTCAACGCCGCCGCGTCGTCGCGGGGCTGGGCGCCGCCGCCGCATTCCCTGCCGTCCGCGCCGCATCCGCCTGGCCCGGCCATGCCGTGACGTTCATCGTGCCGTTTCCGCCGGGCGGGCCGGTCGACACCACGGCGCGCTTCGCCACCCAGCCGCTGGGCCGTCTCTGGTCCGTGCCTACCGTGGTGGACAACAAATCCGGCGCTGGCGGCATCGTGGGCGCGCAGTTCGCCGCGAAGGCGGAGCCCGATGGCTACAGCCTTTTCTTCGCCTCCATCCACCATGCGGTGCTGCCCAGCCTGCGTGACAACCTCAGCTACGACATCCTGCGTGATTTCGAGCCTGTGGGCATGGCGGCGGTGTTCCCCATCGTGCTGGTGGTCAATCCGTCAATGCCGGTGAACAGCGTGAGCGAGCTGATCGCCTATGCCAAGGCTCAGCCCGGCAAGCTGTCGTTCAGCTCGTCGGGCACGGGCGGCGGCACGCATCTGGCCGGCGAACTGTTCAATGCCATGGCCGGAACCAGGATCCAGCACGTGCCGTATCGCGGCAGCGCGCCCGCCATGCAGGACCTGGTGGGCGGACAGGTGCAGCTGATGTTCGCTGACGGACCTTCGGCGGTGCCGCAGCTCAAGGCCGGCAAGGTGCGCGCGCTGGGCGTGGGCAATCCGCGGCGTTCGGCGTTGCTGCCGGACGTGCCCACCATCGCGGAATCCGGCTTGCCGGACTACGAGGCTTATTCGTGGAGCGGCATGATGGCGCCGCGCGGCACGCCGGCGGCCATCGTCGCCAAGGTGAACGCGGACCTGGTACAGGTGTTGTCGGATCCCGCCACCGCCAGCAGCATGATCGCCGCGGGCGCCGAGCCCAAGCCGGGCACGCCGCGGGCGTTCGGCGATTTCGTCGCGGCCGAGATCGGAAAGTGGCGCGAGGTGATCCGCAAGGCGGACATTCGCGTGGAATGAATGCGCCGCGAGCCGCGTCCAGGATGGGCGAGGCTCGCGGCCCGGGCGGCGCGGCGGTGGTTCAGGAACGGGCAGCGCGCATCAGTTGGCCTGGATGTTGGCGCTGCGTATCACGTCGGCCCACAAGGCATATTCCTTGTCGATGCGCTCCTGCAAGGCGCGCGAATCGCCGGCGTTGATGGTGTAGCCGCCGTCTGTCATGGCCTGGCGGAACGCGGAATCGCTCGAGACCTGGGCCAGCGCCTTGGTCAGCCGCTGGTGCACCGGGTCCGGCAGCTGCTTCGGGCCGACCAGCGCATACCAGCCCACCACTTCATAGTCCTTCAGGCCGGCCTCGATCATCGTGGGCACGTCGGGCAGCTCGGGATTGCGAGTGCGAGACGTGACGGCCAGCGCGCGCGCCTTGCCGCTCTTGATGAAGGGGATCGCGGTGCTGGTGATGTCGAACATGAAGGTGATCTTGCCGCTGATCACATCCACCATGGCGGGCGAATTGCCGCGATAGGGCACGTGCAGCATGGGCGCGTCGGCCTGCTTCTTCAACAGCTCGGCCGACAGGTGGTTCGAGGCGCCGATGCCGGCCGAGCCGAACGACACCGCGTCCGGATGCTTGCGCGCGTAGTCGACCAGTTCAGGCACGCTGGTCGCGGGCACTTGCGGGCCGATCAGCAGCACGTTGGCGTAGTCCACCACCAGGCCGACCAGCGAGAAGTCCTTGCGCGGATCGAACAGCGTGCTGCGCTGGACCAGCGGCGACATGGTCAGCGTCGGGCTGGCGGCGAAGCCCAGCACGTAGCCGTCGGGCGTGGCCTTGGCGGTGGCGTCCGAGGCGATCATGCCGCTGGCGCCGGCGCGGTTTTCCACGATCACGGGCTGTCCCAGCTTGTCGCCCAGGTATTTGGCGAAGACGCGCGCCGTGGTGTCCACGGGACCGCCAGGGGCATAGCCCACCAGCAGGCGGATGGGCCGGTCGGGATAGGCGCTCCAGGCCGGCGTCGCGGCCAAGGCCGCGACGGTGGCCGCGGCGGCGAACAGGGTCTTGAGGTTCACGCTGTGTCTCCTTGTGTGCGCCGGCCGGTCGCGCCGCGGAACAGGCTCCGCGGCTACGCCAACCGGTCTTTCAGCGGCTGCTTCAGGATTTTTCCGCTGACCGTGGTGGGTATGGCGTCGATGGGAATGATCTGCGCGGGCCGCTTGTACGGCGCGAGCTGCGCGCGCAGGTGCAGCATCAGCAGGCGGGTGTCCAGCGCGGCGCCGGGCAGCGGCTCGACGAAGGCGACGACCTCTTCGTTGTGGTCTTCGGTCTGGCGCCCCACCACGGCCGACAGCCGCACGCCGGGAAAGGCGTTGATGACCGATTCCACCTCGATGGGATAGACGTTGAAGCCGGAACGGATGATCAGATCCTTGCTGCGTCCGGCGATGAACAGCGCGCCGTCGGCATCCACGTAGCCGATATCGCCGGTATCCAGCCAACCGCCGGGCAACAGCGCGCGCGCCGTCTGCTCGGGATCGCGGTAATAGCCCAGCATGACGCCGGGCCCCCGGATCAGGATGGTGCCGCGCTCGCCAGGCTCCGGCGTGGCGCGGTCCGGGCTGCCGATGCGCCATTCGACGCCGTCCACCGCGTAGCCGGACGAGCAGTCGCCGCGCGGGCGGTCCATGTCGGTGATGAACATGGAGCCGGCATATTCGGTGATGCCGTAGCCGTGATGCATGGGCAGTCCGAAATAGCGTTCCGCGTCGCGCTTGAGCGTGGGGTCCAGCGCGGCGCCGCCGGTATAGAGATATCGCAGGTTCGGCGCGCGCAGCTCGCCGCGCGGCGGCGCGGACGCCAGCAGGCGGCTGAACATGGTGGGCACGCCCTGCAGGATGCTGATGCCGGGCTGGCGCAGCGCGCGGTACACGTCCTCGGTATCGAAGCGGCTGCGCACCACCAGGCTGGCGCCGGCGTGCTGCGTGGCCAGCAGCACCGTGGCGATGCCGAAGATGTGCGACAGCGGCAGCGCGGCGTAGCCGATGTCATGCGGCGTCAGCCGCCGCGATGCCGCCGATATCCGCGCGAAATGCAGCAGGCCCCGGTGCGGCACCATCACGCCCTTGGGCGTGCCGGTGGTGCCCGAGGTGTAGATTAGGGTGGCGACGGCGTCGGCCAGCTCGCCGGTTTCCGCCGCGGGCGGTTCGGACGCGAGGCTGGCATCCACGCCGCCGCCCCAGGCGGGCAGCGCGGCGGGCGTGGCGCCGGCGGTCTCGGCATGTTCGCGCGCGGCGGACGAAACCCCGCTGGTGTACAGCGTGAGCCGGGGCCGCGCGTGCTGGCGGATGCTGGCGACTTCGCGCGCCGACAGCCGCGCGTTCACGCCCACCTGCCAGGCGCCGGCCAGGCTGCAGGCGAACAGCGACACGACCATGGCGGCGCAGTTCTCGCCCACCAGCATGACGCGGTCGCCGCGCGCCACGCCCTGGCCGGCCAGCCAGGCCGCGGCCTCTTGCGCGCGCTGCCACAGCTGGCCGTAGCGGACCACGCCGCCGCCTTCTTCGTACAGGCAGACGGCGTCGGGCTGGCGCTGCGCCTGCCGGGCAAGGATGTCGTGGATGCGGTCGGGGGAATCGGAATGAGGCATGGAATGTCGCGGGTTCAAAGCGTGGCCTGGATGCCGAGAATGGCGGTGGATTGGCTGGACAGCGTGCCGCCGTTGCCATGCACCAGCGCCAGCGCGGCGCCGGACACCTGGCGCGCGCCGCATTCGCCGCGCAGCTGGCGCACCGCCTCGATCATGATGAATACGCCGTACATGCCGGGATGCACGCAGCACAGCCCGCCGCCGTTGGTGTTGACCGGCAGCCGGCCGCCCGGCGCGATGGCGCCGCCGGCGATGAAGTCGCGCGCCTCGCCCTTGGCGCAGAATCCCAGGTCTTCCAGGAACAGCAGGGTATTGATGGTGAAGGCGTCGTACAGCTCGACCACATCGATGTCGGCGGGCTTCAGTCCGGCCATCTCGAAGGCGCGCCGGCCCGACTCGGTGGCGGCGGTGATGGTCAGGTCTTCCATCGACGAGATCTGGCGATTCCAGACCGAGGTGGCGTTGCCCAGCACATACACCGGCGGCCGAGGCAGGTCGCGCGCGCGTTCGGCGCGCACCAGCACGTAGGCGCCGGCGCCGTCGGTCACCAGGCAGCAGTCGCGCGCGCTGAGCGGATCGGACATCATGCGGGCGGACAGGATCTGTTCCAGCGTGGCCGGTTCGCGCAGTTGGGCCTCGGGGTTGAGCTGGGCCCATTGATTGGCGGCCAGCGCCACCTGCGCCAGGTCTTCGCGGCGCGTGCCGTACTGGTGCATGTGGCGGGCAGCCGCCAACGCGTAGGACGACAGCGGGCTCAGCGGCTCGTAGGGCGTCTCGTAGGGTTGGGGATCGAACTGCCTGCGTACCCGGCCGATCTCCGCGCGCGACAGCGCCGACGTGCGCTGCGTGCTGCCGTAGCAGACCAGCACTGCCTGGCACTGGCCCGAGGCCAGCGCGTGCAGCGCCGGCAGCAGATGGGCCACGAAGCTGGAGCCGCCCAGCATGGTGCTGTCGATGAAGGTGGGCCGTATGCCCAGGTGCTCGATCACGGGCATGGCCCACATCGGCGCGGCCACGCTGGCGGTGCAGATGCCGTCGATATCGCGCATGGACAGGCCGGCATCGGCCACGGCGCGCTGCGCCGCCTGCACCAGGATTTCCATTTCGGTATAGCCCTGGGCCTGCCCCAGGCCGGCGTGGCCCACGCCTGCCACGGCCACCGCGCCTCGCAGATCGTGCAGTTTCATGCTGCCTCCTGTTGCGGCGCGAACACCAGCAGGCCCTGGCCGTTCTCGGACGCAATCCGGGCGCGCACGGACATGCCGATGCGTACCGCCTCCGGTGGCACGCCCTCGACGCGGCTCATCAGCCGCACGCCTTCCTTCAGGTCGACCAGCGCGACGTTGTAGTCGCCGCCGGCTTCGGGCTTGCGCCGCACCACGGTGGTCGAATAGACCACGCCGGCGCCGTCCGGCTCGAACCAGGACAGACGGTCGGCGCCGCAATGGGGGCAGATCATGCGGGGATGGAACACGGCCCGCTCGCAGCCGCCGCAACGCTGGATGAGGAAGATGCCCCGGTCCAGCGCCCGGCGGTAGAGGGCGTCGGCGCCGCAGTTGGCGGGCGGGCTGTCGAGGGAGGTCATGGGGTCGGGACGGGAGCGTTGGACATGGCTGCTAGTGTCCGCAGCGTGACGCGCTTCGGCCATTCTTCATTGCTGAAGCTGGTCTTTTGCGCGTCCGTAGGGCGACCCTCTCTGCCTGCGCGGAAGGCCGTCTTCGGCAGAGGCAGATTGCCGGGTCGCCAGCGCGCGTGGCTAGATACCGGAAAAGGAGACAGATATGAACCTGACCTGGACGCCCGAGCTGCGCCGCTTCCGCGAGGAGGTCGCGGCCTTCGCCGCCGCCAGCCTGCCGCCGGATATCCGCGACAAGGTGCTGCGACATCAGCGGTTGGAACGCGACGACTATGTGCGCTGGCACCTGGTCCTGGCCGACCGCGGCTGGGGCGCGCCCACCTGGCCCGTCGAGCACGGCGGCACCGGCTGGAACGCGCTGCAACGGCTGATCTTCGAGGTCGAGTGCTTCAAGGCGGGCGCGCCGAGGCTGCTGCCCTTCGGCCTGTCCATGATCGGACCGGTGCTGATGAAGTACGGCAGCGCCGCGCAGCAGGCCGAGCTGCTGCCGCGCATCATCCGCGTGCAGGACTGGTGGTGCCAGGGTTATTCGGAGCCGGGTTCGGGTTCGGACCTGGCCTCGCTGTCGACCCGCGCCGAGCGCGACGGCGGCGAGTACGTGGTCAACGGCCAGAAGACCTGGACCACGCTGGCGCAATACGCCGACCGCATGTTCTGCCTGGTCCGCACCGATCACGGCGCGCGCGCCCAGCGCGGCATTTCCATGCTGCTGCTGGACATGCGAGCGCCCGGCGTCAGCGTGCGTCCGATCCGGACGCTGGACGGTGGCTGCGACGTCAACGAAGTCTGGCTGGAAAACGTGCGCGTGCCGGCCGTCAACCTGGTGGGGGAAGAGAACCAGGGCTGGACCTACGCCAAGTACCTGCTCGGCCACGAGCGTACCGGCATCGCCGGGCTCGGGCATTGCCACCGCGAGCTGGGCATCCTCAAGCGCATGGCGTGGCAGGCGACTTCACGGGGCCGTCCGCTGCTGGAAGACAGCCGCATGCGCGACCGCATTTCGCGCATCGAGGCCGACATCATGGCGCTGGAGATGCTGCTGCTGCGCGTGGCCGCCGGCGACGGCGGCGCGCCGGGCGCCGAGGCGTCGGTGCTGAAGATACGCGGCTCCGAAATCCAGCAGGACCTGGCCATGCTGCAGATGGAGGTGGCCGGCCCGGACTGCTGGCCCTACGACCCGGACTGGATGCTGGCGGGCGCGGACTGGCACGGGCCGGGGCCGGAGATGGCGGCTGCCGCCGGCGCGGGCTACGCCGACATGCGCAAGACCTCGATCTACGGCGGCACCACGGAAGTGCAGAAGGGCATCATCGCGCGCCACGCGCTGGGGCTGTGACATCCGGATGCTGGTCGCCGGATGCTCGTCAGCGGCAGCCCGTCGACGGAAGCCCGGCGCCCCCCTCCCACAAGGAAAACCACGCATGGATTTCATCTATACCGAAGAACAGCGCATGCTGGCCGACAGCCTGCGGCGCCTGGTGGCGCAGGACTGGACGCAGGCGCGGCGCCGCAAGCGCCAGGCGGCTGGTACGCTCGACGCCGGAGCCTGGGATGCGCTGGCCGGCCTGGGCGTGCTGGGCCTGAACATCGCCGAGAATTGCGGCGGTTTCGGCGAGCCGCCAGCCAGCCTGCTGCCGGTGCATCTTGAACTGGGGCGCGGACTGGTGTCCGAGCCGGTCATTCCCAGCGCCGTGATGGGCGCGGCCCTGGTGGCGGCTTGCGGCGAGGGCGCGCGCCGGCGCTGGCTGCCGGGCATCGCCTCGGGCGAGTGCATCGCCAGCGTGGCCTGGCAGGAGCCTGGCCGGCGCTATGACCCCGATCCCGCGAATTGCCGCGCGTCGCGCGACGGCCTGGGCTGGCGGCTGGACGGCGCCAAGCATCTGGTCTGGCACGGCGCGGCCGCCGCCGTCTGGCTGGTCTGCGCGCGTGGCGAGGATGGCGCGCCGCTGCTCCTGGCCGTGCCGGCGGGTATCGCCGGCGCGCGCGTGACCGACACGCCCACGCTGGACGGCGCGCGTTGCGCGCGGCTGGACTTCGACGGCGTCCGGCTGGACGCGGAAGCGCTATTGGCGCAGGGCGAGCCGGCGCGACAGGCGCTGGCCGAGTCCCTGCATTGGGGCACGGCCGCGCTGTGCGCGCATGCGGCCGGGGCGATGGAGCGCCTGCTGGAGATCACCGTCGACTATATCAAGACCCGCAAGCAGTTCGGCCAGCCCTTGGCAAGCTTCCAGGCGCTGCAGCATCGCGTCGCCGAGATGTACGTGGCCAAGGAGCTGGCGCTGTCCATGGCCTATGTGGCGGCGGCCGCGCTGACCGAGGACGACCCGCTACGGCGCCGCCGCATGCTGGCGTCGGCCAAGCTGGAAACGGCGCGCGCCGGCCGGCAGCTGGCGCAGGCGGCGGTGCAGCTGCATGGCGGCATGGGCATGACCGACGAGCTGGAGGTGGGCGACTACTTCAAGCGGCTGACCGTCGCCGACCAGCTGCTGGGCGATAGCGCCGAGCAGCTGGCGGTGCTGGAAGCGCTGGCGCGGGAGGAGGAGGGAACATGAACGATGTGGCGGACGTTGGCAACGACGAGGCCGGATATGCGCAGATCCGTTTTTCGTTGCGCCAGGGCGTGGGCCGCATCACGCTGAACCGGCCCGAGCGGCTGAACAGCTTCACCGAGGCCATGCATGCCGAACTGGCCCGCGCGCTGGACGCGCTGGAGGCCTGCGAGGGCCTGCGCGGATTGATCGTGACCGGCGCGGGCCGGGGCTTTTGCGCCGGCCAGGACCTCTCCGAACGCAAGCCGCCCGCTGCCGGCGAGCGTCGCGACCTGAGCGTGGGGCTGGAGACGCGCTACCGGCCGCTGATCCTGCGGCTGCGCGCGTTGCCGGTGCCGGTGGTGTGCATGCTCAACGGCGTGGCCGCCGGAGCGGGCGCCAGCCTGGCGCTGGCCTGCGACGTGATCTACGCGGTGGAATCGGCCCGCTTCGTGCAGGCCTTCAGCAAGATCGGCCTGTTGCCCGACGCGGGCGGCACCTGGTTCCTGCCGCGATTGGTCGGCTCCGCCCGCGCGATGGGCGCGGCGTTGTTCGGCGAGTCTGTCAGCGCGCGGCAGGCTGAGGCCTGGGGCCTGATCTGGCGCGCGGTGCCCGACGAGGCGCTGGCGGCGACGCTGGCCGAGATCGAAGCCACGCTGGCGGCGGGGCCGACGCGTGCCTACGCGGCGGCCAAGCAGGCGTTGCACGCGTCCAGCGGCAATACGCTGGCGCAGCAGTTCGACCTGGAAACCCGGTTGCAGCGCGAGCTGGGATACACCGACGACTACCTGGAAGGCATGCGCGCCTTCGCCGAAAAGCGTCCGCCGGCGTTCACCGGGACTTGAGCGGGGCCTTCGCGCTGCGGGGGGATCTTGCCGCTTGCGGCCTGGCTGCCTGAGTCTCCGCAGCCCGAGTCTCGGCAGCCTGCGTCCTTGCCGCCGGAGTCCTTGCAGCCGGCGTCTTGGCGGCAGCGCGCGGCTTGGCTGAAGCCCGCACGGCTTCGTCCGGCCGCGCCGTGTCGCCGGACTCGTCGCGCGACTCCTGTATCTGCGCGATCAGCTCGCGCGCGCAGCCGGGCAGGGCGTCGATGTCGCGCAGCAGCAGCTTGCGCTCGCGCACCACCCAGGGTTCGTCCAGCTCGACCACGCGCAGGCCCTGGCTGGCGCCGTAGCGCCGTGCGGCCGAATCCGGAATCACGCCCACGCCGACGCCTGCCTGCACCATGCGGCAGATGGAATCGAAGCTGTAGAGCTGGATGCGCTGGGGCAGGCGCTGGCCGGCCATTTCCAGCTGTTCGCGCAGGAAGGCCACCAGCGTGGAGCCTTCGTGCATGGTGATGAAGGGATAGCGGACGGCCTCGGTCAGCTTGACCTTGGCGCGGTCCTGCAAGGGGTGGCCGTTGGGCGTCACCAGCACCAGGCGGTCGGTGCTGAAGTGGATGGCCTGCAATTCAGGCGCGTCCACCGGGCCGGCCACGATGCCCAGGTCGGTGGTGCCGTCGCGCACGCCGCGCACGATGTCGCGCGTCAGCCGCTCCTGCAGGTCCACGGTCACGCCCGGATGCCCGGCCAGGTAGCGGGCCAGCAGGTCGGGCATGAACTCGGTGACCGCCGTGGTGTTGGCGAAGATGCGGATATGGCCGGCGTCGCCGTCGGCCTGTTCCTGGAAGTCGTGCTTCAGGTGGTCCACCTGGCGCAGGATCACGCGCGCATGCTGCAGCAGGCGCTGGCCGGCGGGCGTGATCTCCACGCCCCGGCTGTCGCGGTACAGCAGGCGGGTATTGAGCTGGTTCTCCAGCGCCTTGATGCGCACGCTGACCGCGGCCAGCGACAGGTGGGCGCGCTTGGCCGCCTGCGTCAGGCTGGGGGATTCGGCGATGTGGATGAACAGGCGGAGGTCGGGAAGATCAAAGTGCATGCGCCATATTAGTGATCCGTGGCGCGACGCGCCACCCGTGCGATCCTCGGAATCTGTCTGGCGCAGACGCTCCCGAGCGGGGCAGCGCGGAGCCGGCTTTGCCGGTCCGCGGCTGCGCCCCCTTGAGGGGGCGCGCGCAGCGCTCGGGGGTGGTCCCCCTAAAGGCGGGCTTGAGCAAAAATGAATTCACAGGGAGCGCGCATTCCAGGCATGCTCCCGCCATGCAACCCTCGACCAAGGATACCGGCATGACCTCCAACGACCCCGCCGCCTGGATCGGCAGCAGCGAGCGCCTGGCCGACGCGCTCGATCCCGGCCATGCCGCGCGCATCGCCGCCGCCCTGGGCGGGCCGGCGCCGGCCCGCGGCGACGCGTTGCCGCCGCTGTGGCAATGGGCCTTCTTCATCAGCGCCGTGAGCCAGGATGGGCTGGGGACGGATGGCCATCCCTCGCGCGGCGGTTTCCTGCCGCCGGCGCATGACCGCAACCGCATGTGGGCCGGCGGCCGGGTCGAATTCGTCCGGCCGCTCAGGGTCGGCGTGCCGGCCGAGCGCGTGTCCACGGTGGCCGACGTCAAGGAAAAGACCGGCCGCACGGGTGCGCTGCTGTTCGTCACCGTGCGCCACGAATACCGCCAGGACGGCGAGGCCGCGATCCTGGAGGAACAGGACATCGTCTACCGCCAGCCCACGCCGCCCAAGTTGTCCGGGTCCGAGCCGGCGCCCGAGGCGCAGTGGCGCGACCCGGTCGAGCCGACTTCCGTGCTGCTGTTCCGCTATTCGGCGGTGACCTTCAACGGCCACCGCATCCACTACGATCATCCCTATGTCACCACTGTCGAGGGCTATCCCGGCCTGGTGGTGCACGGGCCGCTGATCGCCACCGAGATGGTCGCCGCCTTCGTCCGCGCCCATCCCCAGGCCAGGCTGAAGCATCTGTCGTATCGCGGCCTGCGGCCGTTGATCTCGCCCACGCCCTTCCATGTCGCGGGCCGGCTGGAGGGTTCGGGGCTGGCCAGGCTGTGGGCCGAGCAGGACGGCACCCTGGCGCACCAGGCCGAACTGAGGTTCGAGGCATGAGCGCGCCCGCCCCCCGCCCGCTGGACGGCATCACCGTCGTCAGCCTGGAGCACGCCATCGCCGCGCCGTTCTGCACCCGCCAGCTGGCCGACATGGGCGCGCGCGTGATCAAGATCGAGCGCCCCGGCGCGGGTGATTTCGCCCGTGGCTATGACGAGCGCGTGCGCGGCCTGTCCTCGCACTTCGTCTGGACCAACCGCTCCAAGGAAAGCCTGACGCTGGACCTCAAGCGTGACGAGGCCGGCGACGTGATGGAACGTCTGCTGGCCGGCGCCGACGTGCTGGTGCAGAATCTGGCGCCGGGCGCGGCCGCGCGGCTGGGGCTGTCGTTCGAGGCGCTGCATGCGAAGCACCCGCGCCTGATCGTCTGCGATATCTCCGGCTATGGCGAAGGCGGCCCGTACCAGGACAAGAAGGCCTACGACCTGCTGATCCAGAGCGAAAGCGGTTTCGTGTCCGTCACCGGCACGGCCGACGGCCCGTCCAAGGCCGGCTGTTCCATCGCCGACATCGCCGCCGGCATGTATGCCTATTCGGCCATCCTGAACGCGCTGCTGCTGCGCGGCAGGACCGGCGAGGGCAGCCGCATCGACGTGTCCATGCTGGAAAGCATGGTCGAGTGGATGGGCTATCCCATGTATTACGCCTTTGACGGCGCGCCGCCGCCGCTGCGCGCGGGCGCGGCCCACGCCACCATCTATCCCTACGGGCCGTTTCCCGTGGGCGGCGGGGCCACCATCATGCTGGGCCTGCAGAACGAACGCGAGTGGCGCGTGTTCTGCGCCCAGGTGCTGCGCCAGGCCGAACTGGCCGAGGATCCGCGCTTCCTGTCCAACTCGCAGCGCACCGCCAATCGCGAGGCGCTGCGCACGCTGATCGTCGACGTCTTCGCCGGCCTGGACATCGATCAGGTCACGCAGCGGCTGGAGGATGCACAGATCGCCAATGCCCGCGTCAACGACATGGCCGGGGTCTGGGCGCATCCGCAGCTCCAGGCGCGTCAGCGCTGGCGCGAGGTCGGCAGCCCGGCCGGCGCGCTGCCGGCGCTGTTGCCGCCCGCCACCAACAGCGCCTACGCGCCGCGCATGGATCCCGTGCCGGCCGTGGGCGAAAACACCGACGCAGTGCTAGCATCATTGGGGTACGCGCCCGACGAGGTGGCGCGACTGCACGCCGCGGAGGTCGTATGACCCATCCCATCGTTCGTACCGCGCTGTTCGTGCCGGCTTCCCGGCCCGAGCGCATCCCCAAGGCGCTGGCCAGCGGCGCGGACGCCGTGATCGTGGACCTGGAAGACGCCGTCGAGCATCTAGCCAAGGACAGCGCGCGCGAAGCGCTGTGCGACTTCCTGGGCACGCATCCTCAGGCGCGCCTGTGGGTGCGCATCAACGACGCCGCCACGCCCTGGCACGAGGACGATCTCAAGGCGCTGCGCGGCAAGGCCGGCGTGACCGCCATCCTGCTGCCCAAGGCCGAAAGCCTGGCGCAGGCGCGTCATGCGGCACAGACGGGGCTGCCGGTCATTCCCATCATCGAAACGGCGCGCGGCGTGCTCAATCTTGCGGAAGTCGCGGCCACGCCCGGCGTGGCGCGGCTGGCCTTTGGCAGCCTGGATTACGCGCTGGACCTGGGGTTGTCGCCTGACTCGCCGGGCGCCGGGATCGTGCTCGACCATGCCCGCATCCAGGTGCTGTTGCAGACCCGCGCGGCCGGGTTGCCGCCGGCGCTGGACGGGGTGTTTCCCGGCGTGCAGGACACCGCCGGTCTGGCGCGCGCAGCGTCCAGGGCGCAGCAGATGGGCTTTGGCGGCATGCTCTGCATCCATCCGGCCCAGGTGCCGCTGATCCATCAGGCTTTCGCGCCGGCCGCCGCCGAGCTGGACTGGGCGCGGCGCGTGCTTGCCGCGCATCGCGATGGCGGGCCGGGCGCGTTCATGCTGGACGGGCGCATGGTGGACGCGCCGGTCATCGCGCGGGCCAGGCAGGTGCTGGCGCAAGCGGGCGAGTCGGTATAGCGCGCGGGCTTGCCGGCCACTCGGCGTGCGCATTTGGGGGGGCGAGACCAGGAGGGGAGGCTGCGCGGCCTGGCGACCGGGAGCCGCGTCCCGACTTCGCGTATCCCGCCACCGCGCCTGGAACTAGAGCTAGGGGCCGCCCGGCGCGTCGCTGAGGGCGGGCCAGTCGCTGCTGGCGTGCGCGCCCCGGCTTTCCCGCCGCCGCGCCGCCGCGTCGACGATCAGGCCGCACACATCCAGCTGGTTGCGCAGCGCCAGCCAGCGGGCGTCCCGTCCGGGATCCGCATCGGGCGGCAATTCGCGGCGCCATGCTGCTATCCGTCTGGCCGCGTCGGCCAGCCCCTCATCGCTGCGGATGATGCCCGCTTGCTGCTGCATCAGGCGTCGCAGTGCAGCGCGTATCGTGTCGGGCGCGCCGGGCACTTCCGGGGCAGGCCGCGTGGCTGGGCGAGCAGGCAGTTGCGCCCGCGCCGGCGATGACGCCGCCAAGGCTCCCGCGTTTACTGCATCGCCCGATGCGGCGATGGCGCTTGCCGCCGCCCGCCCCATCACCACGCATTCCAGCAGCGAATTGCTGGCCAGCCGGTTGGCGCCATGCAGGCCGGTGCGCGCGACTTCGCCCACGGCGTGCAGGCTGGCGATGCCGGTGGCGCCGTCCACGTCCGCGCGGACGCCGCCGCAGGCATAGTGCGCGCAGGGCGCGACCGGCATGGGCTGCGTGGCGATGTCGATGCCATGCGCGGCGCACAGCGCCGTCACGGCGGGAAAGTGCCGCTCCAGCCAGGCGCGCGGCCGGTGCGAGATGTCCAGGTGCACATAGGGCAGATCGAGACGCGACATCTCGGCCCAGATCGCGCGCGCCACGATGTCGCGCGGCGCCAGTTCCGCGCGCGGGTCGTGCGCGGGCATGAAGCGCTCGCCGCCCGGCAGGCGCAACACGGCGCCTTCGCCGCGCAGCGCCTCGGTCACCAGGCCGGCCGCGCGGCCATCCACCTGCAGCGCGGTGGGGTGGAACTGCACGAATTCCATGTCCGCCACCTGGCAGCCCGCGCGCCAGGCCATGGCCACGCCGTCGCCGGTCGCGGCATCGGGGTTGGTGGTCTGGGCATAGACCTGTCCCAGTCCGCCCGTCGCCAGCACCGTATGACTGGCCAGCCAGGGCGTGATATCGCCGTCGCCGACGCGCACCCGTGCGCCGAGGCAGCGCCGGGTCGCGCCGGCATCGGCGGGTTCGGCCAGCAGCAGATCCAGCGCGGCCGCATGTTCGATCAGCCTGATGTTGGGCCGTGCGCGGCATTGCCGCAGCAGCGCGGCGTGCACGGCCCGCCCGGTGGCGTCGGCCGCGTGGGCGATGCGGCGCGCGCCGTGGCCGCCCTCGCGCGTCAGGTGCAGCGAGCGGCCATCCTCTTCCCGCGTGAAGGGCACGCCGAGTCCGAGCAGCCAGTCGATCGCCGCGGGGCCTTGCGCCAGGATGCCGCGCACGGCGTCGGCGTCGCACAGCCCGGCGCCGGCGACCAGCGTGTCCTGGACGTGCGCCTCGATGCTGTCGTCCGGCGCCTGCGCCGCCGCGATGCCGCCTTGCGCCCAGGCGCTGGCGCAATCGTCCGCCGGGCCCTTGCTCAGCATGACCACGCGCAGATGCGGCGGCAGCGACAGGGCGGTGGCCATGCCGGCCAGGCCAGCGCCGATGACGAGCACGTCTGTCGATTCCGGATGCATGGACCTGTCCTCAGGCCGGGCCGAAGTGGCGGTACAGCGCGCCGTCGCGCGCGAAGTCGCCGCTGCTGCGCACCGGCTGGCGAGCCGCGGCGGCGAAATCCAGCATGCGTTCGATGGGCCGGCGCGCGGCCAGCGCGATGGCCGGATCCAGCGCGATTTCGCCTCGGCCCGAGGTCAGGGCCTGCTCCACGCCGTCCAGCGCGTTCATCGCCATCCAGGGACACAGCGCGCAGCTCTTGCAGGTCGCGCCATGGCCGGCGGTGGGCGCGGCCAGGAAGGTCTTGCCCGGATGGCGTTGCCGCATGTCGTGGAGGATGCCCTGGTCGGTGGCGACGATGAAGGTGTCGGCATCGAGCCGGCCGGCGGCGGCGATCAGCTGCGTCGTGGAGCCGACCACATCGGCCAGCGCGGCGACGCCGGCCGGCGATTCGGGATGGACCAGGATGGCCGCTTGCGGGTGCTCGCGCGACAGCGCGGCCAATTCGTCGGCCTTGAACTCGTCATGCACCACGCAGGAGCCTTGCCACAGCAGCATGTCGGCGCCGGTCTGCGCCTGGATGTAGGCGCCCAGGTGGCGGTCGGGGGCCCACAGGATCTTTTCGCCGCGGGCGTGCAGGTGCGCCACGATGTCCTGTCCTACCGAGGACGTCACAACCCAGTCGGCCCGCGCCTTCACCGCGGCGCTGGTGTTGGCGTAGACCACCACGGTGCGGTCGGGATGGGCGTCGCAATAGCGGCTGAACGCGTCGGCGGGACAGCCCAGGTCCAGCGAGCAGGTGGCCTCGCCGTCCGGCATCAACACGCGCTTGCGCGGGCTGAGGATCTTGGCGGTCTCGCCCATGAAACGCACGCCGGCCACCACCAGGGTGGACGCGGGATGGTTGGCGCCGAAGCGCGCCATTTCCAGCGAATCGCCGACGCAGCCGCCGGTTTCGCGCGCCAGGTCCTGCAGCGGGCCATCCACGTAGTAGTGGGCGATCATCACCGCGTCGCGCTCACGCAGCAGGCGGCGCAGCCGGTCGGCGGCCTGGCGCTGCTGGTCGGGGCTTTGCGGCGCGGGCACGCGGGCCCAGGCCTGGCCAACGCCGCAGGCGCCGGCGGAAGTCGGGTGGTCGAACGCGACGGACTTGATGGACATGGCTGTCTCCGGTTCCGGAATGGGTTCGGGAAAATTATACTCATATTGAGTATTAAAGAAAGCGCCCGAAAGCGATGCCCGATTCCGCCGGTTCCAGACTGGCATCATGCCGGGCCGGCATCGCGACGGCGCGGGCGCGGGGAATGGCGTAGCATGGTGCGGCCCGAAGATGGGTGGTTCGCGCGGGAGGCGACCCTTGCACGGGCGGCCAGCCTCCGCTAGGCGGGCCAGCGCCACGACCATCATCCCTTTGCAACGCGATCGCCGCCTTGTGGCGGCGCGACCTACAAGGCAGGAACATGAGCTGCACGTCCCTATTCATCGGACATACCTATATCGACGTCACCCTGCTGGCCGATCATTGGCCGACCGGGGACGAGAAGAGCGTGGCCAGCGACTACGCGGTGTCCTTCGGCGGCAATGCCGTGACGGCGGCTTTCGCCTGCGCCAAGCTGGGCTCCGCGCCCGATCTGATCTGCTCCATGGCGCCGGACTGGCTGGGCCACATGTATGCCGACATGGCGGCCGCCCACGGCGTGGCGCTGCACACGCGCCAGGTGCGCCGGTCCTCGCTGTCCTGCATCATGCCCAACCACGGCAAGCGCGCCATCGTGCGCGCCCGCGATGCCGACTATCTGAACGATTTCCCCCGCCTGGACATCAGCGGCTACCGCGCGCTGCACCTGGACGGCCATCAGCCCGACGCGGCGCTGCACTACGCGCGCGCCTTCCGCCAGGCCGGCATCCTGACCTCGCTGGACGGCGGCGGCGTGCGCGAGAACACCGACGAGCTGTTGCGCTACATCGACGTGGCCGTATGCGCCGAGCGCATGTGCGAGCAGATGGGACTGTCGCCGCAAGGCCTGCTGGAATTCCTGCAGGCCCGGGGTTGCCGCGTCGGCGCCGTCACGCTGGGCGAGCGCGGCATGCTCTGGTATGGCGAGGACGGCAAGATCCGCGAACTGGCTTCACTGGGTGTGCCGGCCGAGCGCATCGTGGACACTTCGGGCGCGGGCGACGTGTTCCACGGCGCCTATGTCTGGTCGTACCTGAATCGTCCTGAACTGCCGTGGTCGGAGCACTTCACGTTTGCCCGCGCGGCGTCGGCGCACAAGATCCAGCATCTGGGCAACGAGGCGGGACTGCCCGGCGTGGAAGATGTTGAACGCGCGATGATGGAATTCAAATAGAGGACCCCACCGAGCGCTGCGCGCCTCCCGCTTCAACAGGGCGCCGCTACGGACCGGCCGAGCCGGCACCGTGCGGCCTCGATTCGGGAGGCCGGTGTGGGGCCGGGCGTGGTGCCTGGCTTGGATGTCGGGATGGGGAGGCGGTTGTCTCGCGGCGCCTTTACAGCGGGGAGATGGGCTGGTCGTGGATGTCGGCCAGCCAGTCGGCGGCCGGGCGGCCGGCGACGCGCAGGGTGGGGGCCAAGTCCAGCAGCGGACGCAGCACGAAGGCGCGCAGGTGCATGCGGGGATGGGGCAGGACCAGGCGCGGGTCTTCGAGGGACTGGTCGCCGTGGAGCAGCATGTCCAGGTCCAGCGTGCGCGGCGCGTTCTTGTAGGGGCGCTCGCGGCCGTGGCGCAGTTCCAGGGCCTGCAGCACGTCCAGCAGTTCCAGCGGCGCCAGCGTGGTGTCCAGCGCCGCGGCGGCGTTGACGAAGTCGGGGCCGGTGGCCTCGACCGGAGCGGTGCGGTAGAAGCGCGAGGCGGTCACGGCGGCGATGCCAGGCGTCTGGCGCAGTTCGTCCAGCACCGTCTTGAGGGTGGCCGCGCTGTCGCCCAGGTTGGCGCCGAGCGCGATATAGGCGCGCACGCGATCCGCGCTCATCGCTTACTCCGACGCCGAGCCGCTACGCGGCGAGCGGCGGGGACGGCGGCGGCGACGGTTGGCCGAGGTCGAGGCCGGCGCGTCGGCGGGATCGCGCGGCAGGCGCGACACTTCCTCGATCATTTCGCCGCGCAGGTCGTCGTCGGCATTGGCCAGGTCCATCCACCATTGCGCCAGCACGCTGTCGAACTCGCCGGCGGCGGCGCGCAGCTGCAGGAAATCGCAGGCGGCGCGGAAGCGCGGCTGTTCGATCATGCGGTAGATGGTCTTGCCCATGCGGCGCTCGAAGCGCGGCTGCATGAACCAGATCTCGCGCATGTCCGACGAGAAGCGGCGCTGGATGGCCAGCTTTTCGGTCTGCTCGTCGAGCACCGAGTCAGCGGCCTGCGACAGCGCCGGGATGGTGTGTTCGCCCTGGGCGCGCAGCTGCTTCCAGCGCACCTCGACCTGTTGCCACAGCAGCGCGGCGAACAGGAAGCTGGGGCTGATGGTCTTGCCGGCGCGCACGCGGGCGTCGGTGCGCTCCAGCGCCAGCTCCACGAAGTGTTCGCCGCCGGGCTGTTCCAGCACCACGTCCAGCAGCGGCAGCAGACCCTTGTGCAGGCCGTCGGCGCGCAGCTGGCGCAGGCAGTCCATGGCATGGCCGCAGGTCAGCAGCTTGAGCATTTCGTCGAACAGGCGCGAGGCCGGCACGTTCTCGATCAGGTCCGCCATGGTGCCGATGGGCTGGCGCGTGGCCGGGTCGATGGTGCCGTTGAGCTTGGCGGCGAAGCGCACCGCGCGCAGCATGCGCACAGGGTCTTCGCGGTAGCGCTTGGCCGGGTCGCCGATCATGCGGATCTGGCGCTTCTTCAGGTCGGACACGCCGTGGTGGTAGTCGATGACTTCCTCGGTGTGCGGATCGTAGTAGAGCGCGTTCATGGTGAAGTCGCGGCGCGCCGCGTCCTCGGCCTGCGAGCCGAACACGTTGTCGCGCAGGATGCGGCCGTGCTCGTCGGTTTCCTGGTCTTCCGAGGCGGGCGCGCGGAAGGTGGAGGTCTCGATGATCTCCTGGCCGAACACCACGTGCACCAGCTGGAAGCGGCGGCCGATGATGCGGGCGCGGCGGAACAGCGGGCGGATCTGCTCGGGCGTGGCGTTGGTGGCCACGTCGAAGTCCTTGGGCTCCAGCCCGACGATCAGGTCGCGCACGGCGCCGCCGACGATATACGCGTCATAGCCGTGCTGGCGCAGCACCTCGCAGACCTTGATGGCATGGCGCGAGACGTTGCGGCGGTCGATGCCGTGCTTGTCGCGGGCGATGCGCAGCGGTCCGCGATTGGCAGGCGCGAACAGGCGGCCGACGAATTTTTTTATGGTTTCGGTAATCATCAGGGTTCAGGACTTGGAGTCTTCCATGTGATCGAACAGATCGATCACGCGCCAGCCGCGTTCCTGGGCGATCTTGCGCAGGGCGGGGCTGGGGTTGGCGGCGACCGGCTGGCTCACCTTTTCGAGCAAGGGCACATCATTGACCGAATCGCTATAGAAAAACGATTCGGGGAAATCCGTAAGTGCCGTGCCCATGCCGGCCAGCCATTGGTCCACCCGCACCACCTTGCCTTCCTTGAAGCTGGGCGTGCCGTGGATGCGGCCGGTGTAGCGGCCATGGCGGTATTCGGCGTCGGTGGCGATCAGGTGGGGGATGCCGAAGGCGCGGGCGATGGGAGCGGTGACGAAGCCGTTGGTGGCCGTGACCACCGCGCACAGGTCGCCGGCCTGCAGGTGCTCGTCGACCAGCGCGCGCGCGGCGGACGTGATCGACGGGCGGATCACTTCGGCCATGAAGGCCTCGTGCCAGGCGGCCAGCTCATAGGGCGGATGCGCGGCCAACAGGCCCAGCATGAATTCGGCCGCCTGTTCGGCGGTCAGCTCTCCCCGGTTGTAGCGCTCCATCAGCTCGTCGTTGCGGCGCCGGGCCTCGTCCGGATCGCCGGCGCGGCCGGTGCGCGCCAGGTAGTCGGCCCATTGATAGTCGCTGTCCAGCGGCAACAGGGTGTGGTCCAGGTCGAACAGGGCGAGACGTGGGGAGGTCATTTGGGTTGCGAGTCGGGGTCCGCGAGCATGGCGCGCAGCAGGGGCAGGGTGATGGGGCGGCCGTTGGCCAGGGAATAGCGGTCCAGCGCGTCGATCAGCGCTGCCAGCTTGCGGATGTCGCGCTCATGGTGCGTCAGCATCCAGTTGATGATCTCGGGCGCCAGGTGCATGCCGCGCTCGGCCGCCTGGGCGGACAGGGCGGCCAGCTTGTCGGCGTCGGACAGCGGATCCAGGCGGAACACCAGGTCCCAGCCCAGGCGGGTGCGCAGGTCCTCGCGCAGCGGCATCGACAGCGGGGCGCGGTCGCCGGCCACGGCCAGTGCGAAGGCGCGGCCGGTGGCGGCGGATTCGCGCCAGCGGTTGTACAGGGCGAACAGGCCGGCCTGCCGGTTGTCGTCCATGCGATGCACATCGTCCACCGCGACGAACTTCGGCATCGGCGACTTGGAGTCGGCGCCGGCCAGCACGCGCAGCATGTTCTCGCCGTTGGCGGCGTGGATGTAGACGGCGTCGGGGCGCGCGGTGAGCGCGCGCAGCAGATGGCTGCGGCCGCAGCCGGCCGAGCCCCATATGTAGAGCGCCCGGCCGGGGGCGAGCGTGCGCACCGCCGCGAGCGCTTCCCCGTTGGGGCCGGCGATGAAATTGTTCAGCGAAGGCGCTGGCGCAGGAAGAACGTCGAGCAGCAGCTGGCGGTTCATGGGAAGCTATTCAATCAGGCTTGCTTGCGGAGCGGTCCGGACATCCGGATCCGCGCCACGGGACTCGCGCGGGCTGCCCGGCTGCGGCCAGGCCGCGCGCCGTGTCGCCAGGCCCGTCGCCGGCGCCGCCAGGCCACGCTGGCGGCAGGATCCGGCAACGGATTCCCGCAGTAAAAATCAGGTCAAACAGAATGGGTCAAGAATCGGGTCAATCGGTTGACCAAAACGGCTGGCCAAAACCGATATCGGCCAACCCTACACTTTAAACCACCTGAGGGGCGGTGTCGCGCCAGTCCGCCGTTCAGGCCCTGGCTCCCGGCGGATTCCGGGCGTTTGGGGGGCGTCGGCACCGGCTTGTGGCCAGCTTCGGGCCGCGGCGTCGTAAAATGCCGGGCAACCCACCCCAATTCCCAGCAATTGTTACATATCCCACGGCATTTCTCATGACGAATCAACCCTCCGCTCCCCTGACCTACCGCGACGCTGGCGTCGATATCGATGCGGGCGACGCCCTGGTCGACCGTATCAAGCCGCTCGCGGCCCGCACCATGCGTCCCGGGGTCCTGGCCGGTATCGGCGGCTTTGGCGCCCTGTTCGAAGTGCCGAAGCAGTTCAAGGAGCCGGTGCTGGTGTCGGGCACCGACGGCGTGGGCACCAAGCTGCGCCTGGCGTTCGAGTGGAACCGTCACGACACCGTGGGCATCGACCTGGTCGCCATGAGCGTCAACGACATCCTGGTGCAGGGCGCCGAGCCGCTGTTCTTCCTGGACTACTTCGCCTGCGGCAAGCTGTCCGTGGATACGGCGGCGTCCGTGGTGGGCGGCATCGCCAAGGGTTGCGAGCTGTCGGGATGCGCGCTGATCGGCGGTGAGACCGCCGAAATGCCCGGCATGTACCCGGACGGCGAATACGACCTGGCCGGCTTCGCGGTGGGCGCGGTGGAAAAGTCGGCCATCATCGACGGCAAGTCGATCAAGACCGGCGACGTGGTGCTGGGCCTGGCGTCCAGCGGCGCGCACTCCAACGGCTATTCGCTGGTCCGCAAGATCCTCGAGCGTGCCAACGCCCGTCCCGACCAGGACTTCCATGGCCAGCCGCTGGTCGACGTGGTCATGGCGCCTACCCGCATCTACGTCAAGCAGGTGCTGGCCGCGCTGGCCAAGCACGGCACCGCCATCAAGGGCCTGGCTCACATCACCGGCGGCGGCCTGCTGGACAACGTGCCGCGCATCCTGCAGCCCGGCCTGTCGGCCAAGCTGCACCGCGACGGCTGGGAAATGCCCAAGCTGTTCCAGTGGCTGCAGCAGCAGGGCGGCGTGGAAGACACCGAAATGCACCGCGTCTTCAACTGCGGCATCGGCATGGTGCTGGTGGTCGATGCCGCCCAGGCCGACGCCATCGCCGCGACCCTGCGCGAGCAGGGCGAGACCGTCAACCGCATCGGCGAGATCGTCGAGCAGCAGGACGGCATGGCGCAGACCTTCGTGGTCTGAGCGCGCCCGGCCGTTGAGCGGCCGGCAGGAAAAAGCCCGCTACGGCGGGCTTTTTCATTTTGGGAGGCAGACGGAGGGCGACGCGTCTGTGACGGGGAGCAGGCCCCGTGGACGTGTCAGGCGCGTTCGCCCAGCGCGGCGGCCACCGCGTCGATCGTGCGCGCCACCGCGTCCCGCGCCAGGCAATCGACGATGACACGCTCAGGCTGCGCCCGCAGCCAGGTGATCTGGCGCTTGGCCAGCTGGCGCGTGGCGGCGATGCCTTGCTCGCGCGCGCCGGCCAGGTCGATCTCGACGTCCAGGTGCGCCCACATCTGGCGGTAGCCCACGCAGCGCACCGAGGGCAGGCCGGGATGCAGGTCGCCGCGCGCGCGCAGGGCGCGTACTTCATCGATCAGGCCTTGCGCCAGCATGGCGTCGAAGCGCTGTTCGATGCGCGCGTGCAGCGCGGCGCGGTCCGAGGGTTCCAGGCTGATCGTCAGGTACTGGTTGGCGTCCTCGTCCGGCTTGCGCTGCGCGCGCAGCAGCAGCGCGGACATGGGCTGGCCGGACAGGCGGCAGATTTCCAGCGCGCGCTGGATCCGCTGGCTGTCGTTGGGCGCCAGCCGCGCGGCGGTGATGGGGTCCAGCGTGGCCAGTTCGGCATGCAGCGCGGGCCAGCCTTCGCGGGCGGCGCGCGCTTCCAGTTCGGCGCGTAGCGCCGGGTCGGCCTGCGGCAGGTCGTCCAGCCCGTCGCGCAGCGCCTTGTAGTACATCATGGTGCCGCCGGCCAGCAGCGGCACGCGGCCGCGCGCGCGGATCTCGTCGATCAGGCGCAGCGCGTCGGCGCGGAATTCGGCCGCCGAGTACGACTGCGCGGGGTCCAGGATGTCCAGCAGATGCTGAGGCACGCGCGCCTGCTCGGCGGGCGAGGGTTTGGCGGTGCCGATGTCCATGCCTCGGTAGATCGTGGCCGAATCGACGTTGACGATCTCCATCGGCCAGCGTTCTGCCAGCGCCAGCGTGGACGCGCTCTTGCCGGCCGCGGTCGGGCCGGCCAGACAGATGACCGGCGGCAGGCCGGATGCGGAAGAAGAAGGCAAGGCTATTGTCCGCGCAGGAAGAGCTTGTCCAGGTCGGACACCGACCACTGCACCCAGGTCGGGCGGCCGTGGTTGCACTGATCCGCGCGTTCGGTGGCTTCCATCTGCCGCAGCAGCCCGTTCATCTCTTCGATGGTGAGCTTGCGGTTGGCGCGCACCGAGCCGTGGCAGGCCATGGTGGACAGCAGCTCGTTGCGCTGCTCGGTCAACAGGCGCGACACGCCCACGCCGCCCAGGTCGCGCAGCACGGCGCGGGCCAGCGTTTCGATGTCGCCGCGCGCCAGCATGGCGGGCACCGAGCGCACCGCGATCGAGGTGGGGCCGGACGGGCGCAGCTCGAAGCCCAGCTCGGCGAGCTGTTCCTCGAATTCCTCGGCGACGGCCACGTCCTTTTCCTGGGCGTGGAACACCACTGGCACCAGCAGGTCCTGGCGCGGCAGGCTGCGCGCGTCCAGCGCCTGCTTGAGCTGTTCGTAGACCACGCGCTCATGGGCCGCGTGCATGTCCACCAGCACCATGCCGCGCTTGTTCTGCGCCAGGATGTAGATGCCGTGGACCTGGGCCAGGGCCATGCCTAGCGGGTGTTCCTCGTCGGCGGGCAGGGCGGCCGAGTCGCGCAGCGGCGTCGTGCGCGGCGCGGCGTCTTCGTTCAGCGGACGGTACAGCGACTGCCAGTCGGCCGCCGGAATGCCGGCGGGTTCGGCGTGCAGGCGGAACGGCACCTGCGTATGCGGCCGTTGCGGCGCGGGCGAGGGACGCAGGCCGTAGGGCGCGGCGTTGCCGCTGCTGGTGTAGCCCGGGCGCGCGGATGACGGCTGCGAGGCGTGACCCGATGCGTGCATCCCGGATGCGGGCGTACCGGCGGCGGGCATGCCGGCGGCGGACGCGCCCGAGGCCGGCGCATGCCACGAGGCCCGCGAGGCATCCGCGTCCGGGGAGATGGATGCGTTCCGTGCGGCGTCCGTGGCGCTTGCGCCAGCGTCCTGCGCCGGCAGAGCGCCGGGTTCCGCGTCATGGGCTTGCGGCGTGACGGCGGACGCGCCGCCGGTCTGCGCCAGCGTCTGGCCGACCGCGTGCGAGACGAAGCGGTGCACGGCGCCGCTGTCGCGGAAGCGCACCTCATGCTTGGCGGGATGGACGTTGACGTCCACCGCGGCGGGATCGATGTCCAGGAACAGCACATAGGCCGGCTGGCGGTCGCCATGCAGCACGTCGGCGTAGGCGGCGCGCAGCGCGTGGCTGACCGTGCGGTCGCGCACGAAACGGCCGTTGACGTACAGGTATTGCCGGTCGGCGCGCGCGCGGGCCGCGGTCGGGCGGGTGATCATGCCGGCCAGGCTCACCGTGCCGACGGCATGCGACAGCAGCAGGCCGTGCTCGGCGAACTCCGCGCCCAGCACGTCGCGGATGCGCTGCGGCGGATCGGCGGGCAGCCATTGGCGCTGCGCGCGGTCGTGGTGGAACAGGCGGAACGCGATGTGCGGATGCGCCAGCGCGATGCGTTCCATCGCGTCCACGCAATGCCCGAATTCGGTGGCTTCCGAGCGCAGGAACTTGCGGCGCGCCGGCACCGCGTCGAACAGCTGGCGCACGTCCACGGTGGTGCCGGGCGGGCCCGAGGCGGGGCTGACCTGCAGGCTGCCGCCGTCGATCTGCCAGGCGTGCTCGCCGTCGCGCGTGCGCGAGATGATGGACACCTGCGCGACCGAGGCGATGGAGGCCAGCGCCTCGCCGCGAAATCCCATCGACGCCACCGATTCCAGTTCGGTCAGCGAGCGGATCTTGCTGGTGGCGTGGCGCGCCAGCGCCAGCGGCAGTTCCTCGGGCGGAATGCCGCCGCCATCGTCGGTCACGGCGATGCGGCGGATGCCGCCGCCTTCCAGCCGCACTTCGATGGCGCGCGCGCCGGCGTCGATCGCGTTCTCCAGCACTTCCTTGAGCACGGATGCCGGCCGCTCGATGACCTCGCCGGCCGCGATCTGACTGATCAGCAGGTCGGGCAGCGCGAGGATGGAACGGCGGTCGGTCGGGGGACGGGTATCGGGGGTGGCCATGGTGACGATTTTAGCCTCAGGACCGCCTGGGCTATAGTCGGTGACGGATTTCACTACCGCATGGCAGGATGGCGTCGATGCTGGATTTTTTCAATATGGTGTTGCATATCGACCAGACCTTGAGCGTCTGGGTCGACCAGTACGGCGCCTGGGTGTATCCCGTGCTGTTCCTGATCGTGTTCGCCGAGACCGGGCTGGTGGTGCTGCCCTTTCTGCCTGGCGATTCGCTGCTCTTCATCGCCGGGGCGCTGGGCGCGACGGGCAAGATCGATCCGGTCATGCTGTCGGTGCTGCTGCTGATCGCGGCGGTGACGGGCAATACCTTGAATTACACGATCGGCCGCTATATCGGTCCGCGCGTGTTCTCGATGAACCTGCGCTTCCTGGACCGGGGCGCGCTGATGCGCACGCATGCCTTCTATGAAAAGCACGGCGGCAAGACCATCGTGCTGTCGCGCTTCATCCCCGTGGTGAGGACCTTCGCGCCTTTCGTGGCCGGCGTGGCCGAGATGCCGTTCGGGCGCTTCCAGCTGTTCAACGTCGCCGGCGCGCTGGCCTGGGTGGGCGGTCTGGTGGCGGCCGGCTACTTCTTCGGCAACATTCCGTTCATCAAGGACCACCTGAACACCATCGTGCTGCTGGGCCTGGCCGCCGCCATCGTGCCGGTGGTCGGCGCGGGCCTGTTCAAGCTGATCCGTTCGCGCCGCCAATAGACGCGCCGCGCAAAAGAACAGGGCCATGCGCCGTCAGCGCATGGCCCTGTTCTTTTCAGGACGCGGGAATGGGACGTTCCGGTCAGCTCACATCGCCCAGCCTTGCCAGCGGAGGATTCGCGGTGAAGTAACGCTGGATCCCCGTCATCATGGCCTGCGCCAGCTTGTCCTGGTGCGAGGCGCTGCGCAGCAGCGCTTCTTCCTGCGGATTGCTGATGAAGGCCGTCTCGACCAGGATGGACGGAATGTCCGGCGCCTTGAGCACGGCGAAGCCGGCCTGTTCGACGCTGTTCTTGTGCAGCCGGTTGATCTTCTTGATCTCGTCCAGGAAGGAATTGCCCACCTTGAGCGAGTCGTTGATCTGCGCGGTGGTGGACAGGTCCAGCAGCACCTTGGCGACCTGACGGTCGTGGCTGCCCAGGTTCACGCCGCCGATCAGGTCGGCCGCGTTTTCCTTGTCGGCCATCCAGCGCGCCTGCGCGCTGGTGGCGCCGCGCTGGGACAGCGCGAACACCGACGAACCGTTGGCGGACGGCTTGATCCAGGCGTCGGCGTGGATGGACACGAACAGGTCTGCGTGCGCGCGGCGCGCCTTCTGCACGCGCACGTGCAGCGGTACGAAGTAGTCGTCGTCGCGCGTCAGGTAGGCGCGCATGTTCGGCTGGCTGTCGATCAGCGCCTTGAGCCGGCGCGCGATGCGCAGCACCACGTCCTTCTCGCGCAGGCCGCTGCTGCCGATCGCGCCCGGATCCTCGCCGCCGTGGCCGGGGTCCAGCGCGATGGTCAGCATGCGCTGCTTGCCGCGTCCGGCGGAGGCGGGCGGCGGCTTGGGCGTCGGAATCGGCGCGGCGGGCTGCTGGCCGCGCGCCAGCGGCGGCTCGGGCGGCGGGTTGTTCTTGCTGCCTGGATTGCGCTGGATGTCTTCCAGGATGCGGGCCAGCGGATCGTCGACGTCGGGACCGCCCTGCTTGTTGATCACCGCGATCAGCGGATCCTGCGCGACCTTGGGATACAGGTCCAGCACCAGGCGGTACTGATAGTCGGCAACGGGCTTGAGCGTGAACACCTGCGGCGCCACCGCCTGCTTCAGGTCGAACACCATCCGCACCACGTTGGGCCGGTTCTGCGCCACGCGCAGGCTCTGGATATAGGGGTCGTCGGGCCGGACCTTGGACACCAGATCATTGAGGGCCGCATTGATGGTCAGGCCCTCGATGTCCACCACCAGGCGGTGGGGATTTTCCAGCGTGAATTGTTCCGCCTTGAGCTCGCTGTCCAGCTCCAGCGTGACGCGGGTGTATTCGTCGGCCGGCCAGGTCCGCACCGCGAGGATGGTGGCGGCCTGGGCCAGGCGTGGCAATACGGGGAGGACGAGCAGCGTGGCGGCGACGCTGATCAGGCGGCGTCGGGCGGCGCCTGCCTTGGGCAGGGCGCTGGCGGCGGGGGGACAATCGCGTTCAACCATGTTTGTCCTCGGGCGGTGTACGCGGTCAGGCTGGCGTCGCGTCCTTCGCCCGCGTAGGCGAGGGAAATCTGCAGGTCGGGCGGGGGCAAGAGACCCTCTGCCCGCTCCGGCCATTCGATCAAAACGACCGCATCGTCACGCAGTAAATCCCGGAATCCTGCGTCCAACCATTCGCGCGAATCACTAAATCTATAAAAATCAAGGTGATAGAAGTATAAGTTAGAAACTTTATAGGATTCAAGCAGCGCGTAGCTTGGGCTTTTGATCCGGCCCTTGATGCCGCATTCGCGCAACAGCGCGCGGGTGAAGGCCGTCTTGCCCGCACCCAGGTCGCCCTGCAGGTGGATGGCGCCGCCCGCCGGAGCGCCGGCCTGGCCGGACACCAGCGGCGCAAGCTGCCGCGCCAGCGATTCCGTGGCGGATTCGTCGGGCAGGTGCAGGGTCAGGCTGCTCAGGGGGACAGGCTTGGGCGCGGACATGGGACAGGGCCAGAGGTGGTAAAAAGCGGTACAGGGATATATCGAATGTCAGCGATTATAGGAATGCGGGTTTCTGCTAACCTATAACGTTATCCATAATTGATTGCTATTCTCAAATGCGTCGGGGTGAATCCGCCCGCGAACGACGCCGCTACGGAGCTGTACGCGCCATGAAGACCCGCATCGAAAAAGATACCTTCGGCCCCATCGAGGTCCCCCAGGACCACCTGTGGGGCGCCCAGACCCAGCGCTCGCTGCATTTCTTCGCGATCTCGACCGAGAAGATGCCCGCGCCGCTGGTCACCGCGATGGCGCAGCTCAAGCGCGCCGCCGCCAAGGTGAACGCCGACCTGGGCGAGCTGGATCCGAAGATCGCCGATGCCATCTCGCGCGCCGCCGACGAAGTGATCGCCGGCAAGTGGCCTGACGAATTCCCGCTGTCCGTGTGGCAGACCGGCTCGGGCACGCAGAGCAATATGAACATGAACGAGGTGCTGGCCAACCGCGCCTCCGAGCTGCTGGGCGGCGAGCGCGGCGAAGCGCGCAAGGTCCATCCGAACGACCACGTCAATCGCGGCCAATCGTCCAACGATACCTTCCCCACCGCCATGCACGTGGCCGCCGCCGTTCAGGTCGAGCACCATCTGCTGCCTTCGTTGAAGGCCTTGCGCGCCACGCTGGCCGCCAAGAGCGCCGAGTTCTACGACATCGTCAAGATCGGCCGCACCCACCTGCAGGACGCCACGCCGCTGACGCTGGGTCAGGAAATCTCGGGCTACGTGGCCCAGCTGGACCTGGCCGAGCAACAGATCCGCGCCACGCTGCCGGGCCTGCACCAGCTGGCTATCGGCGGCACCGCCGTGGGCACGGGCCTGAACGCGCATCCGCAGTTCAGCGCCAAGGTCTCGGCCGACCTGGCGCACGCCACCGGCACGGCCTTTGTGTCGGCGCCCAACAAGTTCCAGGCCCTGGCCTCGCACGAAGCGCTGCTGTTCGCGCACGGCGCGCTGAAGTCGCTGGCCGCCGGCCTGATGAAGATCGCCAATGACGTGCGCTGGCTGGCCAGCGGTCCGCGTTCCGGCCTGGGCGAGATCAGCATTCCCGAGAACGAGCCGGGCAGCTCCATCATGCCGGGCAAGGTCAATCCGACGCAGTGCGAAGCCGTGACCATGCTGGCCGCGCAGGTGCTGGGCAACGACGTCGCCATCAACATCGGCGGCGCCAGCGGCAACTTCGAGCTCAACGTCTTCAAGCCCCTGGTCATCCACAACTTCCTGCAGTCGGTGCGCCTGTTGACCGACGGCATGGCCAGCTTCGACCAGCACTGCGCCCAGGGCATCGAGCCCAACCACGCGCGCATCGCCGAACTGGTCGACCGCTCGCTGATGCTGGTGACTGCGCTGAACCCGCACATCGGCTATGACAAGGCCGCGCAGATCGCCAAGAAGGCGCACAAGGAAGGGTTGTCGCTGAAGGAGTCGGCGCTGGCGCTGGGCTTCCTTAACGAGGAACAGTTCGCCCAGTGGGTGGTGCCGGCCGACATGACCAACGCCAAGAAGCCCTGAGGCCAAAGGCGCGGTCGACGCGCAGAGGCTGAAAGCACGAATGCCGCCCCGTCGGGGCGGCATTTTTTTGCGCGGACGCAACAGGCGGAAGGCGCGCCGTTGCCAGGACAGCCGGCGCCACGACGCGCGTGGCGCGGGCGTCCGTTATCTTGCAATGGTTGGAAGGACTTGCCGCGATTATTGCGTCAGCATCAGCCACAGCGGAATGGTCAGCGCCGAGGCCAGCGTGCCCAGCGATAGCAGCAGGGCCACCATGCGCCCGTCGCCGCCCATGCGCATGGCCAGCACATAGGCGGCCGATGCCGTGGGCAGCGCGCCGAACAGCAGCAGCATGCGCGATTCCAGCGGTGGCATGCCCAGCAGATGCGCCACCAGCAAGGCCACCAGCGGCAGCGCGGCCAGTTTCACGGCCAGCATCCAGGCGATCAGTGCGCCATAGCCCTTGCCGCCTTCCCAGGCCAGGCTGGCGCCCACGCACAGGATGCCCAGCGCGATCGCCGCCGCGCCCAGCCGCGCCAGCACCGTGTCGACCGGGCCGGGCAGCTGCAGGCCCGCCAGGTTGCAGGCCAGGCCCGCCAGCGTCGAGACCACCAGCGGATTGCGCGCCAGCTCGCGCAGCAGGTTGGCGCCGCTGTGGCGCGCCAGGCCATAGACCGCGACCACGTTGGCCATGGGCACGGCGAAGCCGATGATCAGCGCCATGATGGTCTGCCCCTGCGCGCCGCCGACGCTGGCCGACAGCGCCAGGCCGATATAGGTGTTGAAGCGGTAGCCGCATTGCGCGGCGGACGCCAGCCCGATCGACGAGGGTCGCAGCACCGGACCGGCCAGCCACGACAGCGCGACGCCGACAGCGATCATGGCGGCCGTGGCCTGCAGCAGCAGGGCGGCGTTGCCGGCGCTGATGGGGGTGCGCAGGATCGCCTGGAACAGCAGCGCGGGGAACAGCACGAAGTAGACGAGACGCTCGGCGCCGGCGAAGAATTCGCGCGAAAAGCCCAGCTTGTGGCGCAGCGCCCAGCCCAGCGCGACCAGCATGAAATCGGGGAAAACCAGCAGTGCGACCGACATGGGGAATGGCTTTTTTCGTTGCGCCAGCAGGGGATTTTCTGCCTAGGCGGGTGTAAGCATTTGCTGCTATTCTCCGACATTCTGGCGGGCGCGTGTTCCATCAGCAACGCATAATCAGCGCCGCACAACGCGGCGGCGCGCATAACTAAGCGCCCCCATCGCCAATCGTCGTCCGTCCACAGACGGCCGGCCCGCTACACAATCCGCACACAGGCGGATTCGCTATCTTGGAGGAAACACACCAATGAATAAAGCTCGCACCCTGGCCGTGGCCATCGCGCTGGCCACCGGCGCCGCCGGCACGCTGGGCGTCTCGGCCGCGCACGCCGCCGACAAGTATCCCAGCAAGGCCATCCGCGTCATCGTCCCGTTCGCCCCGGGCGGTTCCACCGACATCATCGCGCGCCTCGTGACGCAGCGCATGAGCCAGGAACTGGGTCAGCCCATGGTCGTGGAAAACAAGGGCGGCGCTGGCGGCGCCATCGGTGCATCCGAGGCCGCGCGCGCCGAGCCGGACGGCTACACGCTGTCGATCGCCACCGTGTCGACCATGGCAGTGAACCCGGCCTGCCGTCCGAACGACCTGCCCTACGATCCGATCAAGGACTTCCAGCCGGTCACCAACTTCGCCAACACGGCCAATGTGGTCGCCGTGAATCCGAAGTTCCCGGCCAAGGACTTCAAGGGCTTCCTGGAAGAGCTGAAGAAGAACCCCGGCAAGTATTCCTACGGCAGCTCGGGCACCTGCGGCGTGCTGCATCTGATGGGTGAGTCGTTCAAGATGGCCACGGGCACCGACATCGTGCACGTGCCGTACAAGGGCTCGGGCCCGGCCGTGGCCGACGCCGTCGGCGGCCAGATCGAAATCATCTTCGACAACCTGCCGTCCTCCATGCCGCAGATCCAGGCGGGCAAGCTGCGCGCCATGGCCATCGCGTGGCCGGGCAACATCGATGCCATCAAGGACGTGCCGACCTTCAAGGACGCCGGCTTCCCGGTGCTGAACCAGCCGGTCTGGTACGGCCTGCTGGCGCCCAAGGGCACGTCGATGGAAGTCGTGAACAAGCTGCGCGACGCCGCCGTCGTGGCGCTGAAGGACCCGAAGGTCATCAAGGCGCTGGACGACCAGGGCTCGGCGCCGTCGGGCAATACGCCGGAAGAGTTCGCCAAGGAAATCAAGGAACAGTACGACTGGGCGAAGGACGTCGTGAAGAAGCAGAACATCAAGCTGGACTGACGGCTTGACGCAGGGACCGGCCGGGCCGGTCCCGGGTTTGCACGGGCGCCCTGGGGCGCCCGTTTTCATTGCGGCCAGTCCTGGCGTCGCGATGGCGGCGCGCCCGCGATCAGGCTTCGGTCAGGCGCGCCAGCTGCGTGTCGCAGGCCGCGCGCAACCGTTCGATCAGGTCGCGGTGCAGGGCCGACATCGGGTCCTGGTTGCGCATCATGATGCTGATGGGCACGCGCAGCGCGGGTTCCAGCCGGCGCAGGTGCATGCCCGGCCGCAGCAGCGCACTGGCGGTGATGGCGTCGACGATCGCATCGCCGCAGCCGGCCTCCACCAGCGCGCAGGCCATGTAGTGCGTCTTCACCTGGATCGCGGGGTTCACCTCCACGCCTTGCGCGTCCAGCGCCAGCTGCAGCAGCGCGCCGGCGGCGTCGCGCGCGTCCAGCACGATCAGCGCGTGGTCCGGCGGCAGGTCGGCCAGGCGCAGCGGACCCGTTCCCGGATCCAGGCTCAGGTGCACCAGTTCGGTCTGGCCCAGGCCGATGCGGGTCAGGCCGGGATAGTCATTGGTGTCGAAGGTGACGATGGCGTCCAGCTCGCGCGTCAGCAGCCCCTGGACCAGCTCGGCGCTATGGTAGGTATGCAGGTCGAAGGTGACGCCGGGATGCGCGTCGCGGCTGGCGCGCACCACGCCGGGCAACAGGCCCAGCCCCAGCGCCGGCGCGCTGCCCAGCCGCAGATGGCCGTGCGGCCGGTCGCGCAGGCTGGCCGCCAGCCGGCGCACGCTGTTCAGGTCCTGGTTCAGCCGCGCCACCTCGGGCGTCAGGATCTCGGCCTCGCGCGTGGCCACCAGCCTGCCCTTGACGCGCTCGAACAGCTTGAAACCCAGCTGGGCCTCGGCATGCGCCAGCAGCTTGCTGGCGGCGGGCTGGGAAATGTGCAGCGCGGCCGCGGCCTCGGTCAGTGAACCGGTGCGGCGGATGGCTTCGAAAATCTCGATGTGACGCAGGCGCATGACGCGAAAAGCGGGAAGAGCGGGCAGTGCCGGAACCGGGATTCTATGCCGGATGCCTGCAGGGCGCCCCGGCCGCGCCCTTGGCGGATTTGAATATCATTGGGGGCTGCCACGCTCACCGTTACCCGCCGGAGTCCGCCATGCCCTTGCCCGTTCGCGCCGTTCTTGCCGCCGTCCTGATCGCCGCCGGCGCGTCAGCCCCGCCCGCCGCGTGGGCGCGCGGCCCGCAGGCGGCGGACCGGAATCCCGAGGCGGCGACGGGCTATGCCGAACGCGAGCTGGTGCGCGCGCCGCATTTCATGATGGTGTCGGCCAATCCCTGGGCCACGCGCGCGGGCGACGAAATGCTGCGGGCTGGCGGCAGCGCCGTGGATGCGGCCATCGCCGCGCAGCTGGTGCTGAATCTGGTCGAGCCGCAGTCCTCCGGCATCGGCGGCGGCGCTTTCCTGGTGCTGTACTCGGCGGGGCAAAAGCGCGTCCTGACCTACGATGCCCGTGAAACCGCGCCGGCGGCCGCTCGCCAGGACCGCTTCCTTGATGCCGACGGCAAGCCCTTGTCCTTCGCGCAGTCCGTCAACAACGGCATGGCCGTGGCCACGCCGGGACTGCTGCGCGGGCTGGAGCTGGCGCACAAGGAGCACGGCAAGCTGCCCTGGGCGGACCTGTTCGCGCCGGCCATCCGCCTGGCCGAGCAGGGCTTTCCGGTATCGCCTCGCTTGCACGCGCTGCTGGCCGGCAACAAGGCGCTGCCGAAGCAGCCGGCCGCCGCGGCCTATTTCTACGCGCCCGACGGCCAGCCCTGGCCGGTGGGGCATGTGCTGAAGAATCCCGAGTTCGCCCAAACGCTGCGCGAGATCGCGGCGCGCGGCGCCGACGCCTTCTACCGTGGCGCGATCGCGCGCGATATCGTCGCGGCCGTGCACGGTCACGCCAAGCCCGGCGATCTGAGCCTGGACGACCTGGCGGGCTATCAGGCCAAGCGTCGCGAGCCGGTCTGCGGCGCGTACCGGGGCTACGAGCTGTGCGGCATGGGGCCGCCCAGCAGCGGTCCGCTGGCGGTGTTGCAGATGCTGGGCGAGCTGGAGCAGTACCCCATGTCCCGCTACGCGCCCAATAGCGCGCAGGCCGTGCACTACTTCGCGGAGGCCGGCAGGCTGGCCTTCGCGGACCGCGATTTCTACGTGGCGGATCCCGACTTCGTGAAGGTGCCGGTGCGCGCGCTGCTCGATCCCGCCTATCTGCGCGGGCGCGGCGCGCTGATCCAGCCGGACCGCAGCATGAAGGTCGCGCTGCCCGGCGACCCAGAGGGCAAGCTGCTGGGCCTGGGTCGCGACGCGGCGCTGGAGCAGCCATCCACCAGCCACCTGGTGGCGGTCGACGCGCGCGGCGACGCGATCAGCATGACCACCACCATCGAGAACGAGTTCGGCAGCAAGATCTTCGTGCGCGGCTTCCTGCTCAACAACGAGATGACCGATTTCTCGTCGGCGTTCAAGGATCCCGAGGGCCGGCTCGTGGCCAACCGCATCGAACCGGGCAAGCGCCCGCGCAGCGCCATGGCGCCCATGATCGTGCTGCGCGACGGCAAGCCTTACATGGTGGTCGGCTCGCCGGGCGGCAGTGCCATCATCAACTACGTGGCCAAGACGCTGGTGGGCGTGCTGGATTGGGGCCTGGACATCCAGGCCGCGATCTCGCTGCCCAACATGGGCAGCCGCAACAAGGACACCGAGCTGGAAAAGGGCACGGCGCTGGAGGCGTTGGCGCCCGCGCTGGAAGCGATGGGGCATCCGCTGCGCATCACCGAGTTTCCCAGCGGCATCCACGGCATCGTGATCGGACCGGACGGCTTGCAGGGCGGCGCGGATCCGCGCCGCGAAGGCCTGGCGCAGGGCGGCTAGGCGAGCCGCGCACGCGGCCCTACGCCGTGTCGCCAGCTCGATCCGCTAGCCGGCCTCTGGTTCCAGGCCGCCCAGCGCCGGCGGCAGCCTGCGCAGCCTGGCGGGCGTGCGCGACAGCTTGATCGGCGAGCCCACGCCCCGGTAGTCGCCCTGTTCCAGCAGCATGCCGCGATGGCGGGTATGCGGATGGGCCAGGGCCTGGTCCACGGTCTGCACGGCGGCGGCGGGCACGCCCGCGCGCAGCAGCCGGTCCGCCAGCGCAGCGGCCTCGTGCGTCGCCAGCAGCGCCGACAGGGCGTCGCGCAAGGACTGGCGGTTGGCCAGCCGGTCGGCGTTGGCCGCGTAGCGCGGGTCTCGCGCCAGTTCGGGCGCGCCCAGCGCGGTGGCCAACTGCGCGAACTGGCGGTTGTTGCCCACGGCCAGGAAGATCGGGCCGCTGGCGGTGGGCAGCGTTTCATAGGGCGCGATGTTGGGATGCGCATTGCCGCTGCGGGCCGGCGTCTTGCCGCTGTAGAAATAGTTGGGCGCGTGCGGGTGCAGCAGCGACAGCGCGCAGTCGTACAGCGTGATGTCCAGGAACTGCCCCAGGCCGCTGCGCGCGCGCTCGTTCAGCGCCAGCAGCACCGCCACGGCCGCGTTCAGGCCGGTGACCATGTCCACCACGGGCAGGCCGACGCGGGTGGCTTCGCCATCGGCCTCGCCATTCACGCTCATCAGGCCGCACATGGCCTGGGCGCAGGCGTCGTAGCCCGGCAGGCCGCCCAGCGGCCCGTCGGCGCCGAAGCCGCTGACGCGGCAATGGATCAGCTTCGGGAACGCCTGGCTCAGCGTCTCGTAGCCCAAGCCCCATTTCTCCAGCGTGCCGGGCTTGAAGTTCTCGACCAGCACGTCGGCGTCGGCCAGCAGCGCGCGCAGCAGCTCCTGGCCCGCCGGCAGCGACAGATCCAGCGCCATGCCGCGCTTGTTGCGGTTCACGCCGATGAAGTAGGACGCCGTCTCGCCCAGGAACGGCGGCCCCCAGCCCCGAGTTTCGTCGCCGCCCGGCGGCTCGATCTTGAGCACGTCGGCGCCGTGGTCGGCAAGAATCTGCGTGCAATACGGACCGCCCAGCACGCGGGACAGGTCGATCACCGTGCAGCCGGCAAGCGCGCCGGCGTCGGAAAGCTTGGGGAACATAGGTACTCGCTGGTTCGTGGTCAGTGTTGCTTCCCTGGGGAGCAGATGCGTCATGCGCTTGCCGCCACACCCCCGGCGCTCCGCACCCAACGGCTGTCCCAAGATCGGGGCAGCGCGGATCCGGCTCCGCCGGTCCGCAGCTGCGCCCCCTGGGGGGAAGCGCGCAGCGCTCGGGGGGGCTCAATCTATAGAGACGTTGGCGCTTTTGATCAGCGCGCGCCATTTGGGCACTTCCTCGGCGATGAAGCCCGTCAGCGCGGCCGGACTCTGGTCCTGCGCCGCAACGATGCCCTGGCTTTGCAGCGCCTGTTTCACGTCGGGGTCCGCCAGCGCCGCGCGGAACGCCTGGTTGAGCTGGTTCACCGTCGCGGCCGGCGTGTCCTTGGGCGCCACGATGCCGAAGAACACGCTGACGTCATAGCCATTCAGCCCCTGTTCCGAAATGGTGGGCAGGTCGGGCAGCGCGTCCGAGCGCTGCGCGCTGGCCAGGCCGATGGCGCGCAGCTTGCCGGCCTTGATGTGCGGCAGCGCGGTCAGGATGTCGGTGAAGGACATGGATACCTGGCCGCCAAGCAGGTCGTTCAGCGCCGGGCCGGTGCCCTTGTACGGGATGTGCATGATCTGCGTGCCGGCCATCTGGTTGAACAGGATGCCGGCCAGGTGCGAGGACGCGCCATTGCCCGACGAGGCGTAGCTGAGCTTGTCCGGGTGCTGCTTGGCGTAGGCGATCAGCTCCTGCACGTTGGTCGCCGGCACCGAGGGGTGGACCACCAGGATGTTGGGCAGGTGGCCGATGCGGATGACGGGCGCGAAGCTTTTCTCGGGGTCATAGCCCTGGTTCTTGTACAGGCTGATGTTGATCGCCAGCGGGCCGGAGGTGCCGAACAGGATGGTGTAGCCGTCGGGCTTGGCGTGCGCCACATATTCCGAGCCGATGTTGCCGCCGGCGCCGGCGCGGTTCTCGACGATGACGTTCTGGTTCAGCGGCTGCCTGAGCTTTTCGGCCAGGCGGCGCGCCATCGCGTCGGTCGGGCCGCCGGGCGGGAAGGGCACGACCAGCGTGACGGGACGCGAGGGGTAGGCGTCGGCGGCGGACGCTGGCGCGGCGGCGGTGAGCGTGGCGGTGGCCAGCAGCAGCGGGATGAGCAGGCGTTTCATGGTTGTCTCCATTGTGGTGGCGCGCCGGCTGTGCCGCCGGCGTCGTGGGCGCGCGGTGCTACAGCGCGTATTGCAGGATGGCGGCGCAGTCGGCGCTTTCGTTCGCGGGCGCCGAATACGGGTCGCGCGCGGCCAGGCGATGCCGCAACACCAGGTCGGCCAGGACCGCGCGCGTTTCCAGGCCCGGCTCGCGGGCTTCCCGGCGCAGGGCGGCGATGGACACGGCGTGATACAGCAGCGTCGCCGCCTGCCGCGCCAGTTCCGCGCGGTTGCCCTCGGCCGCCATGGCGGCGAACGCGAAGCTGCGCTCGATGGCGTCCTGCTGCGTGGCGGCCAGCGCGTCCGTGCAAGGCACGCCTTCGGCCAGCAGCTGGTCGACGTGGCGGCGCAGGGCCGGCAGCGAGTTTTCGCGGTTGATGGCGCGCAGTACGTCCAGCGCGACGATGTTGCTGGTGCCTTCCCAGATCGAGCCCAGGTGCGCGTCGCGCACCAGGCGCGGCTCGGTCCATTCCTCGATGTAGCCGCAGCCGCCGCGCACCTCCATCGCGTCGCCGGTGACCTTGCGGGCGTCGCGGCAGGCGCGGAACTTGATCAGCGGCGTCAGGATGCGCGCTAGCGCCGGGTCCGCGCGGCCCTGGTCGGCCTCGGCCAGCGCGCGCGCCGTCTGGAACATCACGCTGCGGGCCTGCTCGGCCCAGACCGTCATCTTGGCCAGCTGGCGGCGCATCAGCGGCATGTCGATCAGGCGCTGGCCGAAGGCGCGGCGCTGCTGCGAGAAGTAGACCGCCTCGGTGACGGCGCGGCGCATCAGGCCGGCCGCGCGCATGCCGTTGGACAGGCGCGAGTTGTTGATCATGTCGGCCATCTGCTTGAAGCCGCGGCCGCGCTCGCCCACCAGCCAGGCGGTGGCGCCTTCCAGACGGATCTCGCCGCTGGCCATTGAGCGGGTGCCGAGCTTGTCCTTCAACCGCAGGATGCGGTAGCGGTTGCGGCTGCCGTCGTCCAGCTCGCGCGGCAGCAGGAACAGCGACACGCCCTTCAGGCCGGGCTGCGTCTCGCTGCGCGCCAGCACCATGGCGAAGCCGGCGTCGGGGTTGGAGCAGAACCACTTGTCGCCGCTAAGACGCCAGCTGCCGTCCGGCCGCGCCTCGGCCACGACCTCGGTGGCGCTGACATCGGAGCCCGCGCCCTGCTCGGTCATGAACATGGCGCCCTGGCGCAGGCTGTCGAAGTCCAGGCTCGTGACCTGCGGCAGCACCTTGTCGACGAGTTCCGGCGCGCCGAACTTGCGCAGCGTGCGCGCCAGCGAATCGGTCATGCTGACCGGGCAGCACAGGCCGAACTCGGCCTGCACGAACAGATGGCTGAGCGCGTACTTGGCCGCTGCCGGCATGGGCTCGGGCCAGCCCAGCGCGCCGCCGCGATGCGACAGCGCGGCCAGGCCGAATTCGCTGTAGGCCAGGCGCTCCAGCTCGACGTAGGCCGGGTGCTTGTCGATGCGGGATTCGTCGGCCCCGGCGCGGTTGCGCACCGACAGCGTGGGCGGATGCCTGTCGGCGTCGGCCGCCAGCGCGTCCATGCGGCCGCCGGCCAGCGCGCCCAGCCGGTCCAGGTGCGGCAGCAGGTGCGCGTGCAGCGCCGCAGGCAGGTACAGGCGGCTGAGCGCGGCCGCGTAGGGATCGGCGCGAAACAGGTTCAGGCCGCGCGAATCGGGCACGGGCGTGGCGGCGGTCGGCGGGGCAGGCATGGCGGTGTCCATGGGGCGGTCCTGGGCAGCGGAGGGATGCTGCATGGTGCGCGGCTGGATTAATCTATGCAAATACTTGATTTGTCTGGATTGATCCAAAAAAAATATTGATGATGGGAGACAGGCGATGGACCTGGAACCGCGCCTCTTGCGCTATTTCATCGCCGTGGCCGAGGAGCGGCATTTCGGCCGTGCGGCGGCGCGGCTGCATATTTCCCAGCCGCCGCTCAGCTATGCCATCCGCCAGCTGGAGCAGGGCGTGGGGGCGCGCCTGCTGGAGCGCACCAGCCGCCAGGTGGCGCTGACCGAGGCGGGCAAGGTGCTGTTCCGCGAGGCTCAGGCGCTGCTGCGGCAGGCCGAGGACGTGCGCGTGCTGGTGCGGCGCGTCGATGCCGGGCTGCGCGGGCGGCTGCGCATCGGCTTCGTCGGTTCGATGCTGTACCGGGGCCTGCCGGCGCTGTCGGCGGCCATGCGGGCCGAGCTGCCGGAGGTGGAGCACGTGCTGGCCGAGCTGAATTCCCATGACCAGATCGAGGCCGTGCATCGCGGCGAGCTGGACCTGGGCTTCATCCACGCCAACCCGTTACCCGAAGGCGTGCAGGCGCAGGACCTGGTGGCGGAACCCTTCGTCGTCTGCCTGCCGTCCGGCCATGCGCTGGCGCGGCGCGGCAGCCTGGCGCTGGTCGAGCTGGCCGGCGAGGACTTCGTGTTCTTCGCGCGCGCGGCCTCGCCCAGCTATTACGAGACGGTGCTGTCGCTGTGCGTGACGGCCGGCTTCACGCCGCTGGTGCGGCACGAGGTGCGTCACTGGCTGAGCGTGGCCGCGCTGGTGTCGCAGGGGCTGGGGGTGGCGATCGTGCCGGCCTGCCTGTCGCGCAGCGGGCTGGCCGGCACGCGCTTCATCGGCTTCGAGCACGAGGCGCGCTCGGTCAGTCAGGCGATCTGGCCGGCCGGGGGCCGCACGCCGTTGCAGGAAAGCGCGATGCGGCTGGTGATGGCGCGCATGCCGACGTTGCGGCCTGAAGCGGGCTAGGGCAGGGCCGGAAGGGCAAGGCCGCCGCCGGCCGGATCCGCGCGATCAGCGGAAGACGACGGTCTTGTTGCGGTTCAGCAGGATGCGGTGCTCGACGTGGCTGCGCACCGCGCGCGACAGCACCAGCGATTCGATGTCGCTGCCCACCTGGGTCAGATCGGCGGCCGTCATGGTGTGGTCCACGCGTTCGATGTCCTGGTCGATGATGGGGCCTTCGTCCAGGTCCGAGGTCACGTAGTGGGCCGTCGCGCCGATGATCTTCACGCCGCGCGCGTGCGCCTGGTGATAGGGGCGCGCGCCCTTGAAGCTGGGCAGGAAGCTGTGGTGGATGTTGATGGCGCGGCCGTTCAGCGCGCGGCACATGTCCGCCGACAGGATCTGCATGTAGCGGGCCAGCACCACCAGGTCGATGTGCTCGCGGGCCGCCAGGTCCAGCACCTGCTGTTCTTGCTGCGCCTTGGTGTCGGGCGTGACGGGCAGGTGGTGGAAGGGGATGCCGTAGGTGGCCGCCAGCGGCGCGTAGTCGTTGTGGTTGGAGACGATGGCCGCGACTTCGGCGCGCAGCTGGCCGCTGTGCACGCGGAACAGCAGGTCGTTCAGGCAGTGGCCCTGCTTGCTGACCATGATCAGCAGGCGCGCCTTGCGGCGGGCGTCGTGCAGTTGCAGGTCCATGCCGAACTCGGCCGACAGCGTGTCCAGGCGCGCGCGCAGCGCATCGGGCTGGATGTCCGACGGCAGGTCGAAGTGCACGCGCAGGAAGAAGCGGCCGGTTTCGTCGTCGCCGAATTGCTGGGAATCCAGGATGTTGCAGCCCAGTTCGAACAACAAACCGCTGACGCGATACACGATGCCCGTGCGGTCGGGGCAGGACAGGGTCAGGATGTAGTCGTTGTGCTGCATGGTCTGGAGGATGCGTGGATGAAAGGAAGGTCGGATCAGGCGGCGGCCAGGCGCGCCAGGGTTTCGTCGGCCAGGGCCAGGCTGGACGTCAGGCCGGGGGATTCTATGCCGAATAGATTGACCAGGCCGGGCACGCCGTGGTCGGCGGGGCCGGCGATCATGAAATCGGCGGCCGGCTCGCGCGGGCCGGAGATCTTCGGGCGGATGCCAGTGTAGCCGGGCGCCAGCGCGTGGTCGGGCAGGGCGGGCCAGTAGCTGCGCACCGCCTCGTAGAACACGTCGGCGCGGGCCGGGTCCAGGGTGTAGTCCTCGCTGTCGACCCACTCGGTGTCGGGACCGAACTTGGCCTGACCGCCCAGGTCCAGCGTCAGGTGCACGCCCAGGCCGGCGTGCTGCGGAACGGGGTAGATCAGCCGCGAGAACGGCGCGCGGCCGGATAGCGTGAAATAGCTGCCCTTGCACAGGTAGCTGGCGGGGATGCTGGCGGCCGGCACGCCGTCGATGCGGCGCGCCAGCGCCGGCGCCCGCAGGCCGGCCGCGTTGATCAGGATGTTGCAGCTCAGGCGCATCGCGTCGGCGCCGCCGAATCGCAGCTCGAAGCCGCCCTCGGGCCGCACGCGCCCGGATTCCAGCGGCGTGTGGAACACGCACTGCGCGCCGGCGTTCTCGGCGTCGCCCTGGTAGGACAGCATCAGGGCATGGCTGTCGACGATGCCGGTGGATGGCGACAGCAGCGCGGCGGTGCAGCGCAGCGCCGGTTCCAGCCGCATGGCCTCTTCGCCGGAAATGTATTGCAGGTCGTCCACGCCGTTGGCGCGCGCGCGTCGGGCGATGTCCTCCAGCTGGGCCGCCTGGGCCGTGTCGGTGGCCACGATCAGCTTGCCCAGGCGCTTGTGCGGCACGCCGCGCTCGGCGCAATAGGCGTAGAGCAGATGCTTGCCGCGCACGCACAGCCGGGCTTTCAGGCTGCCGGCCGGGTAATAGATGCCGGCGTGTATGACTTCGGAGTTGCGCGAGCTGGTGCCGGTGCCGATGGCCTCGGTGGCTTCTGCCACCAGCACCTCGCGTCCGCGCAGCGCCAGGGCCCGCGCGATCGCCAGGCCGACCACGCCCGCGCCGATCACGACGCAGTCGATGTCGGCGCTCATCGGCGGGCTCCGGCGGCGGACAATGCCTGTGCGCGAGAGCGGCGGGTCGTCATGGCGTTTTCCTGGCGGCGTGGGCGCCGGCGGGGGTGAGGTCGAAGCCGCCGGCATGGAAGACCAGCGGCGGCTCGCCGCTGTGGCCGCAGCGCTCGACTTCGCCGACCATGATGACGTGATCGCCTTCGACGTAGCGGCTGCGGTTGTGGCATTCGAACCAGGCGGCGCAGCCGCCGTCCAGCATCGGCGTGCCGCCCGGCGCCCGCGCCACGGTCAGGCCGTTGAAGCGGTCGGGTGTCCTGCCGGTGGCGAAGCGGCGCGCCAGCGCGATCTGGTGGGCGCTCAGCACATTGACGACGTAGCGATCGCAGCGCTCGAAGGCCTCCCGCGACGACGAGCCGCCGGACAGGCTCCACAGCACCAGCGGCGGATTCAGCGACACCGAATTGAAGGAGCTGACCGTCAGCCCGATGGGCGCGCCATCGGCGTCGGCGGCGGTGACCACCGTCACGCCGGTGGCGTAGCGTCCCAATGCGGTGCGGAAGAAGGCGGCGTCGAAGTCAGGCTTGGAAACAGTCATGTAAGTTCACGGCGGCGCCACCCTTATCGGGGCAGCGCGGATCCGGCTCCGCCGGTCCGCAGCTGCGCCCCTGGGGGAAGCGCGCAGCGCTCGGGGGGGCCTCTACGGCGATAGGCGTTCGATCTTCCAGCCGGCGCCGTCGGGGACGTAGCGCAGGCGGTCGTGCAGGCGCGACGGGCGGCCCTGCCAGAATTCGAAGGCGGTGGGTTTCAGGCGGTAGCCGCCCCAGTGCGGCGGGCGCGGCGGCTGGTCGCCGTAGCGGGCGCGGAATTCCTGCTCGCGGGCTTCCAGTTCTTCGCGCGTGATGGGCTGGCTCTGGCGCGAGGCCCAGGCGCCGATCCGCGAGCCGGCGGGCCGGCTGTGGTAGTAGGCGTCGGATTCCTCGGCCGCGACCTTTTCCACCACGCCCTCGATGCGCACCTGGCGTTCCAGCGGCTGCCAGAAGAACAGCAGGCAGGCGCGCGGCTCGGCCAGCAGGTCCGTGCCCTTGCGCGATTCGTAGTTGGTGAAGAAGGTGAAGCCGCGCTCATCGTAGCCCTTGATCAGGACGATGCGCGCGCTGGGCTGGCCGCTGGCGTCGACCGTGGCCAGCGTCATGGCATTGGGTTCGGGCACCTTGGCGGCCTGGGCCTCGTCGAACCAGCGGGAAAACTGTTCCAGCGGCGAAGCGCTGGCCTGGCTTTCCAGCAAGACGTTCTTTTCGTAGCTTTGACGCAGATCGGAGACGGACATGGGACTTTGATTCAGCGTTGATGACAGGGAGTTTATACCGCCCGGGCGGGCGCTCCCCTATTGACCCTGCGCAGGGCTTGCTCATATCGGGCGCAGGCGGGAGCCGGCCTGTCCGGCGCCTGTTGCCGGATTGCGTCGCGCCGGCGTGTCCGGGCCGCCGTCAGGCCGTCTCGGGCAGCGCGTGGCTGTCGGCTTCCAGGCGGCGGGCGATGGCGTCCAGCCGGGAATCATGGATGCCCGCCGCGCGCAGCGCCTGGGCGGTCTGCACCACGTATTCGGTGCAGGGGCCGTAGCGGCCGGAGGCCCGGCGCACGATGGCCAGCAGCTCCGGCTCGGGCAGGGCGCGGATGTAGGCCGGGTTGTCGCGGTTCATGACGAAGACCAGGGCACGGACCTGTCCGGCCTCGGTGCTGCAGTTGATCCAGCGCGGCAGATAGGCGCCGGTGGACATCTCGCGGTCCCACAGCGCCGGGAAATAGTCGGGCACCTGGTCGCCGGCCAGCCGGTAGGCCACGCCGCGGCAGGAGCCGCCCCGGTCCAGGCCGAACACTAGTCCGGGGCATTCCGGCGTGCCCCGATTGACCCGGGACCACAGGCACAGCGCCCGGTGATGGCCGTGCAGCGTGGCCAGCCGCCGTTCCTCGAAGGCGAAATCCGGGCGCCAGATCAGCGAGCCGTAGCCATAGACCCACACGTCCTCGCCCTTGCGCCAGTGGCGCAACGCCTCGTCCAGCGAGGCCTGGCGCTCTTCACGGGTCCAGAGCCGGAAAGGCAGGCTGGCGCCGGAAACGCCGGCGTCTTGGGTGGCAGGGGACTGCATGGTTACGGTTTGGCGTCGGTTTCGAGCGGCGGATTGCGGTTCGCCCAGCCTCCCGCCATCAGGGCCACCGAATAGGCCCAGAACAGCGGCGCGACCCCGATCACCGAGCCGAGCGCGCCGAACGTGAGCGGCAGCGACACCTGGGATCCGTTGATCAGCGCCATGCGCAGGCCCACGGCTTCGGCCGCGCGGCCGGGCGGGGAGTGCTGGTGCAGCAATGCAAGCATACTCGGTTGGCAGCATCCCAGCGCAAGCCCCAGGATGAATGACAGCACGATCAGCACGCTAACGTCGCTGAACAGCGGGTAAAGCAGGAAGTCCACGGCCGCCGTGGCCATGGCCGCGCGCACCAGGGTCCAGGAACGGACCCGGCGCTGGATCAGCGGCAATACCAGCCGGATGACGAAGGTTGCCGCCGCGAACGACGCCAATATGATGCCGATGGTGGTGGCCGACAGACCGATCGCCACGCCGAAGATGGGCACCACGAACAGATGCGTGTCCCAGGCGCCGGACAGGATGGTGTTGACCATCAGGATGCGGCGCAGGGCCGGCACCGCCAACAGTTCGGTCACGCGGCGGCGCTCGGCTTCCTTGGCGCCGGCCAGCAGCTGGGAGTTGATCGCGGCGAGCTGGCGCCGCAGCAGGTACAGGCCGCCAGCCGACAGCAGCGGACCCAGCGTCAGCAGCCCGAAGGCCAGCCGCGTGCCCAGATGGTCGATCGCCAGCCCCGCGATCAGCGGCCCGGAAAAACCCGAGCCGGCCAGCGCCAGCGACATCAGGGAGAAGTTGCGCAGCCGTTGCGTGGGTTCGGCGTGGCCGAGCAGGTCCTGGGTGGCGACCTGGTGCAGCATGAAGCCGATGCCAATCGAACAGGAGGCGATCAGCAGCGCCGCCTGGGTCTGGGAAATGAAGGGCAGCGCCGTGCCGACGGCGACCAGCGCCGTGCCGATGATCAGCGGGCGCTGCACGCCGACCCGGTCCACCCAGCGGCCGGCGCGTACCGAGAACAGCATGGGCAGCACGGCGAACACCGCCACCAGCGTGCCGACCTTGAAGGTCGACAAGCCCATCTGCAGCGCGGTCAGGGACACGGTGATGCGCCCGCCGGTCAGGGCCACATGGTTCATCATGGCCAGCAGGCAAAGCAGCGCCGCCCCGGAAAATTCCGGGGAAACAGGCTTGGAGGAGGGGGAGCGATGAGAGGTAGACACGGCGTAACTTGGATTCATTCTGTCGGCATCGTCGCGCTATGTCGAGGCGAGGATGTTTTGCGCTGCCGCAAATACTTTGTCAGATGCGTAACAAGATAGGAGCCATCTAGCGGCCAAGTCGCGCCGTTAGGCGGCAGGTGCGCGCAAGATGGCGGCACGTTCGCGGCAAGGCCATGGGCCGCCGGGCCGCCGGGCGCGCCGTCCAGGCTGTATCGTTCTCGCAACGGAACAATCCGGCGGGGCCGGCGGCCCCGCAAAACAGGCCGGGCGGACGGCTTTACCGATCTTCACCCTTTTGAGACACATTGCCGGTTCTTTGGATGCCCGATGTGTTTAGGATGTGGGGGACATAAGGAAGCCAGGATCAATGAACCGCAACGCCCACGTATCATCCGCCCTGCGCACCGCATGCGCCTGCCGTTCCCTGCCGGGGCGCGCCCTCCGTTCCGGGACGGCGGCAATATGAAGATGAAGCAGCCTCGCAGCAAGCTCGCGCGCTACGGCCTGATCGCCGGCGTCCTGCTGGTCGTGGCCTACGGCGTGCATGCGGCATTCCTGTCGTCTCCCCCGCCGCCGACCTTCGCGTCCGCCGAGGTCACACGCGCCGACCTGGAGGACAGCGTGCTGGCCAGCGGCACCATCGACGCCATCGAGCGAGTCAGCGTCGGCGCCCAGGTGTCCGGCCAGCTCAAGTCGCTGAAGGTCGCGCTGGGCGATCGCGTCCAGAAGGGCCAGCTGGTGGCCGAAATCGACGACATGACCCAGCAGAACGAGCTGCGCAACAAGCAGGCCGCGCTGGAAATGCGCCGCGCCGCCCGCACGGCCAAGGTCGCCACGCTCAAGCAGTCCGAGCTGGCCTATCGCCGCCAGCGCCAGATGCTGGCGGCCGACGCCAGCTCGCGCGAGTCCTTCGAGTCGGCCGAGGCCACGCTGGCCGTGACGCGCGCCGAGATCGCCTCGCTGGACGCCCAGATCGTGCAGGCCGAGGTCGACGTGGACATCGCCAAGGTCAACCTGGGCTATACGCGCATCGTCTCGCCCATCGACGGGGTGGTGGTGGCCGTGATCACCAAGCAGGGGCAGACCGTCAACTCCATGCAGAGCGCGCCCACGATCATCAAGGTCGCCAACGTGGCCACCATGACCATCAAGGCGCAGATATCCGAAGCCGACGTCACCCGCGTCAAGCCCGGCCTGCCGGTGTACTTCACCATTCTGGGCGAGCCGGACGAGCGCTATCACGCCACGCTGCGCGCGGTGGAGCCGGCGCCGGACTCGATCCAGAAGGACGAGACGACGGCGTCACTGACGTCCGCCTCCGGCAGCGCGACCAGCGCGGCGATCTACTACAACGGCCTGTTCGACGTGCCCAATCCCGACGAGCGGCTGCGCATCTCCATGACGGCGCAGGTCTTCATCGTGCGCGGCGAGGCCAAGGACGCCATCGTGGTGCCGTCCTCGGCGCTGGGCAAGCGCGGCCAGGACGGGCGCTACGCCGTGCGCGTGGTCGGCAAGGACAACAAGACCGAGGAGCGCCAGGTGCGCATCGGCATGAACAACAATGTGCGCGCCGAGGTGCTGGAAGGGCTGCAGCCCGGCGAGCGCGTGGTCACGGTCGATTCGGTCGCGGCGGCCGATCCGGCGGCCGCGGGCCATTGATCATGGGCAGTCCCCTGATTTCCCTGTCTGGCGTGCGCCGGGAGTTCCCGGCGGGTGAGCAGACCATCGCGGTGCTCAAGAACGTCGACCTGACCATCGAGGCCGGCGAGATGGTGGCCATCGTTGGCGCGTCCGGCTCGGGCAAGTCCACGCTGATGAATATCCTGGGCTGCCTGGACCGCCCCACCAGCGGCGACTACCGCGTGAGCGGGCGCAGCACCGGCGAACTCGACCCCGACGAGCTGGCCGAATTGCGCCGCGAGCACTTCGGCTTCATCTTCCAGCGCTACCACCTGCTGGCGGACCTGAGCGCGACGGGCAACGTGGAAGTGCCGGCGGTCTACGCCGGCAAGCGGCGCGAGGCGCGCCACCAGCGCGCCGGCGAATTGCTCGGGCGCCTGGGCCTGGGCGACCGTACCGATCACCGCCCCGGCCAGCTGTCGGGCGGCCAGCAGCAGCGCGTCAGCATCGCGCGGGCGCTGATGAACGGCGGCGAGATCATCCTGGCCGACGAGCCGACCGGCGCGCTGGACACGCACACCGGCCAGGAAGTGCTGCGCATCCTGGAAGAGCTGAATGCCGCCGGCCACACCATCATTCTGGTCACGCACGACATGAACGTGGCCCGCCATGCCCAGCGCATCATCGAGATCAGCGACGGCGAGATCGTGTCCGACCGCCGCAATCCCGATGCCCCGCGGCGCGAGGCCGAGCGCGAGGCGCCGGCGGCCATGCCGCGCCGGCCCGGCTGGCAGGCCTATCTGGATCGCTGCGGCGAAGCGCTGCGCATGGCGCTGCTGGCCATGAACGCGCACCGTCTGCGCACCTCGCTGACCATGCTGGGCATCATCATCGGCATCGCCGCCGTGGTGTCGGTGGTGGCGCTGGGCGAGGGTTCGCGGCGCAAGATCATGGACGACATCGCCGAGATCGGCACCAACACCGTCGAGGTCTTCCCCGGCAAGGACTTCGGCGACGAGAAGGCGGCGCAGATCCATACCCTGCTGCCGTCGGACGCCGATGCGCTGGCGCGCGAGAGCTACGTCGACAGCGTGACGCCGGAAGTCGGCACCACCAGCACGGTGCGCTATCGCAATGTCTCGGTCAACGGCTCGATCCAGGGCGTGGGCGAGCAGTTCTTCCGCGTGCGCGCATTCAAGCTGGCCCAGGGCAAGTTCTTCGACGAGACCGCCGTGGCGCGCCGCGCCCAGGAGGTCGTGATCGACGACAGCACGCGCCGCAAGCTGTTCGGCTCGCATACCGACCCGATCGGCCAGGTGATCTTCCTGGGCTCGATGCCGGCGCGCGTGATCGGCGTGACGCAGAAAAAGGACACGGTATTCGGCAGCAACGAGACGCTGAACGTCTGGATTCCCTACACCACGGCGCTGTCGCGCGTGCTGGGCCAGCGCCATCTGCGCAGCATCACGGTGCGGGTCAAGGACGACGTGCCGCCGGTCGCCGCCGAGAAGGCCATCGTGCAGGTGCTGACGCGCCGGCACGTGACCAAGGATTTCTTCGTGTTCAACACGGACGCCGTGCGCAAGACCATCGAGCGCACCACGGCGACCATGACGCTGCTGGTGTCCATGATCGCGCTGATTTCGCTGATGGTCGGCGGCATCGGCGTCATGAACATCATGCTGGTGTCCGTTACCGAGCGCACCCGCGAGATCGGCGTGCGCATGGCGGTCGGCGCGCGGCGCGGCGACATCATGCAGCAGTTCCTGATCGAGGCCGTGCTGGTCTGCCTGATCGGCGGCATGGTCGGCATCGCGCTGTCGCTGGGGCTGGGCGTGCTGGTGTCCAAGGCCACGGGCGGCTCGTTCCGCATGATTTATTCCTCGGCGTCGATGGTGGCGGCGTTCACCTGCTCCACCCTGATCGGCGTGTTGTTCGGCTACCTGCCGGCGCGCAACGCGGCGCGCCTGGACCCCGTAGAGGCCCTGGCCCGGGAATGAGGACGATGAGAGTTTCCATGATGCACAAACCGGCGGCGTTGGCGCTGCTGCTGGCCCTGTCGGGTTGTGGCGGCCTGCTGCGCACCGACTACCAGCGACCCGAGGTCCGGGAACCCGCGGCCTGGACGCGGGCGTCGGGTGAGTCCGCCGCTGGCGCGCTGGCCGAGGGCGGCGCCTGGTGGCGCAATTTCAACGATCCCGAACTGAACCGGCTGGTCGAGCTGGCGCTGGCGCGCAACAACGACCTGGCGGTGGCGGCCATCAAGTTGCAGCGCGCGCAGTACCAGGCTGGCCTGGCTGACGACAAACTGATTCCGCAGCCGGGCCTGACCGCCAACACCTCGCGCCTGCGCAACCTGCGCAACCTGCGCGGCGACCGCGGCAGCGCCAGCAAGTACGGCGTCGAGCTCAATGTCCAGTATGAAGTGGACCTGTGGGGCAAGCTGTCGCGCCAGAGCGATGCGGCCCAGTGGGAAGCGCTGGCGACCGAGCAGGACCGCCAGAGTGCGGCGCTGTCCCTGGTCGGCACTACCGCCACCCTGTACTGGCAGACCGGCTTCATCAATCAGCGCATCGCCACCAGCCTGGAGAGCATCGCGGCCGCGCGCAAGACGCAGGAGCTGGTGCGTGCCCAGTACGCGGCGGGCGGCGCCTCGGCGCTGGAAGTGGCCGAGGCCGCGCAGACCGTGGCCAGCCAGGTCGCGGCCCATGCCGTGCTGGTGCAACAACGGGTGGAGTATGTGAATGCGCTGGCCATTCTGTTCGACGGTCCGCCGGACCGGACGATGAGCGATCCGCCGCGCCTGCCGCAAGCACCCTTGCCGATGGCGCGCGCCGGCGTGCCGGCCGAGCTGCTGGGACGCCGACCCGACCTGCGCGCGGCCGAGTTGCGGCTGCGCCAGGCCCTGTCCAATGTGGACGCGGCCCGCGCCAGCTTCTATCCCTCGTTGTCGCTGACCGGGACGCTGGGCGGTTCCAGCGACGCGTTGGGCATGGTGTTGCAGAATCCGGTGGCCTCGCTGGCCGGCAGCCTGACCTTGCCATTCCTGCAATGGAACCAGCGCCAGTTGAACCTGAAGATTTCCCGGACCGATTACGAGGAACGTGTGGTGGGCTTTCGCAAGTCGCTGTATCAGGCGATGGCGGATGTGGAAAACGCCTTGTCCAATCGAGGCCAGCTGCGTCAGCGCGGTGAGCAGCTGGAAGCCGCGCTGAGCGCCGCGCGCGAGGCCGAGCGCCTGTACGAGGTGCGCTATCGCGCGGGCTCGGTGGCCTTGCGGGCCTGGCTGGATGCCCAGGAGCGGCGCCGGACGGCGGAAATCGCCCGGGACGAGAACCGGCTGGACCGGCTGGTCAACCAGGTCAAGGTGTACCAGGCGCTGGGCGGCGACGACGCGCCGGCGGTGGATGCCGCCATTGCGCCGGCTTCTTCCAAGACGGCGCCGGCGCCGGGCGGCTAGCGCGACGCGGGTCCGGCGGCGGGGCGCTGGCCTGCCCTAAAATACCGCCCATGAACACGCCGCAATTTCCCGCCGCCTGCGATATCGAGCAGGCCGACGCCGACCGCCGCTTCGGCGGCCTTTCCCGCCTGTACGGGCCGGACGCGCCCGCCCGCCTGCGCGCCGCCCACGTCGCCGTGGCCGGCCTGGGCGGCGTCGGCTCGTGGACGGTGGAGGCGCTGGCGCGCTGCGGCGTCGGCGCGCTGACGCTGATCGACCTGGACCACATCGCCGAATCCAACGTCAACCGGCAGATCCATGCATTGACGCAGACGTTGGGCCAGTCCAAGGTCCAGGCCATGGCCGAGCGGGTTCAGGCCATCAATCCGCAATGCGTGCTGACCCTGGTCGACGATTTCGTCTCGCCCGAGAATGTGGCGCAGGTGCTGCCCGGCCCCTATACCGTCATCATCGATTGCACCGACCAGGCTGCGGCGAAGATCGCCATGATCCTGCAAGCGCGCGCGCTGGGCGCGCCCATGCTGCTGTGCGGCGGCGCGGGCGGCAAGACCGATCCGCTGGCGCTGCGCGCCGGCGACCTGTCGGCGGCGGTGAACGACGCGCTGCTGTCCAAGCTGCGCAACAAGCTGCGCAAGGAGCACGGCTTTGCGCGCGCGTCCGATCGCAACGGCAAGGCGCTCAAGCGGGTGCCGAAGATGGGTGTGCATGCGCTGTGGTTCGACCAGCCCGCCATCCTGCCCGACGCCTGGACCCGTCCGACCGAAGGCGAGGACGCGGTGGGCGCCGCCGGCCAGGCCATCGCGCCGCAGGGCCTGTCCTGCGCCGGCTACGGCTCGGTGGTCACGGTGACGGCGGCCATGGGCATGGCCGCCGCCAACGAGGCGCTGCGCCTGGCGCTGAGCGCGCCGGCGTCGGCCTAGCCTACAAGGCCACGAACACGATCCCGTCCTCGATCCGGACGGGGTAGGTGACCAGGTTTTCCCTCAGCGGCGAACACAGCGCGCGCCCGTCGCGCACGTCGAAGCGGCCCTGGTGCAGCGGGCATTCGATCTCGTGGCCCATGAGAAAGCCGTCGCACAGCCTGGCATTGCCGTGCGTACAGAGGTTGTCGGTGGCGTAGACCTCGCCGTCCACGCCGTACAGCGCGATTTCCCTGCCGCCGGCCGTCACGGCGATGACGTCTTCGTCCGGCACGTCGGCCCGCGCGAGGGCCCTGGTCCATTCTGTGCTCATGCGTTCTGGCTCCTGGTCAGATCGGATAGATGAGGGAGTTCGGAATCAGCTCGCTGTCGAAGATGCACAGGCGCGATTCGAATTTCAGGCCGTCCGGCGTGCGCCGGATCACGTCCTCGTAGCGCCCCACGTTGTAGACCGTGGTCAGCTGGTTCGGCTTGGTGCGGAACACGGCATAGCTGGCTTCGGACACGATGCGCCCGGCATCCACCGACAGCACGCGCGGCGCGCCGACCACATGGCGCTGGTAGTACGGGTCATGGAAGATGGTGTCGGTCGCGCCGTAGACGCGGTCCTTGAGCATGCCGCGGCTCTCGAAGGACATCGTCGCCAGCGGAAAACCCCGTTCGTGATTCTCGCGCGGCACCACTTTGTAGACGCAGTCCTCGACAAAGAAGTCGGGCCACTTGTCCCATTCCCCCGCGTCCAGCGCCGCTGCATAGTCGGCATAAAGCTGGCCGATCTGCCAGTACAAGCCAAAGTCAATCATGTTCAGTCATCCCCGGCGCAAAGCGCCACAAGGCAAGAAGAAACGCGCCCCACTCAGGCAATACCGTCCTCATCCGGGCAGCGCGGATCCGGCTCCGCCGGTCCGCAGCTGCGCCCCTGGGGGAAGCGCGCAGCGCTCGGGGGGGCCATCCTTTTTTTCCAGTATTGGTACATGCCGCGTATCAGCGTCTCGGTGACCATGTGCTCCGTGTTCTCGGCGGTCTTGCCGCCCAACTCCGCCACGCTGCGGTGCCAGGGCTTCTGCGCGAAGCCGGCCTGCGAGAACTCGATCACCTCGCCGTCGTCGGCAGACACGAAGCCGGCCGGGCCGAACAGATTGGCCTGACGCAGGCGCCGCCGCGTCATTTCCGGACTGTCCTCGGCGAAGCCGAAATGCGTCCAGACGAAGTCGAAGGCATCATGGCCGACGGGCTGGATGTGGCGGGTCGACAGGGAATTGACCTGCTGCTGGATGATGACGCTGGGGAACAGCGTCATCAGCACGGCGGTCGGCCCGTTCCACCAGGGCTCGGGCACGATGTCCAGGAAGCGGTCGTCGTTCAGCGACATCTGTTCCTTGAAGCTCGACACGCCGCTGGTGACGCTGCCCTTGCCGCCCTGGCCGCGCGTGGAGATCATCGCGGCGTGCCGAAAATGCCGGTCCATCTTCAGTTCCGAGCGGTTGTCGGCGCGCCACAGACCGAAGGTGACGAACCAGGTGTGCAGCAGGCCGGGGTGATAGGGATCCTTGATGTTCTCCTGCATCAGCTTCCAGTTGCCCGGGATGCGCTGGCGGCTGTAGCCATGGATCACCAGCTCGCGGCCATCGAAGACGCGGTCGAAGTAATGCAGGATGTCGGGTCCCAGGTAGTCCTCCAGCGGCTCGACCTCATGGTCGAATGACGCGAACACCACGCCGTTGCGGCAGGCCACCGCCAGCTTGGTCAGGCCGTGTTCCTCGGGCTTGAAGTCCGGCGGCATGCCGCCGTTGACCTTGCCGTCCTGCTTGACGCCGCGCCGGAACGGCACGCCGATCAGGTTGCCCTGCAGGTCGTAGTTCCATTGGTGATACGGGCAGACGAACTCGCTGCGGTTGCCGTGGCGCTCGCGGCAGAACTGCACGCCGCGATGCGCGCAGACGTTCTCCACCACGCGCACCTGTCCATCCTGGTCGCGCAGCAGGATGACTGAGCGTTCGCCCACGGCGGTGCGCTTGAAATCGCCGGGCTTGGGGATCTCGGCTTCCAGGCCGACATAACTCCAATGGCCCTGATAGAAAAAACGCTCCAGCTCGCGCTGGTGCAGGGCCGCGTCGGTGTAGACGGCGAAGGGAATGCGGTGGGCTCCCTCTTCGGGCCAGGACGGCGACGCGCCGGCCGGCGCGTCGCCGCCTGGACAGGCGGCCGCCTCGGGGCGGGCGGGGATGGCGGCGCTCATGGGCGCCTCCGGCCGCGGGGCGCGGCGATCGATGGCGTGGACATGCTTGTCTCCAGGTTGTCGCCGGCCATGGCGCGGCCGGGCGGCGCCGGCGCGTCGTGGCCGCCGGCTTGTTATCCGGGCATGATCCGGCAGTCCGGCAAATTAATAAATAGAATCTGGAAAATTAAACAGATCACCAGAATGAATATTGGTGGAGACATGCGCATGGACCTGAAAGACCTGGACCTGAACCTGCTGGTCGTCTTCAACGAGCTGCAGAAGCACGGCCGGGTGGCGGCTGTGGCGCAAAGCCTGGGCATCTCGCAGCCCGGCGTCAGCAACGCGCTGGGCCGGCTGCGCAAGCTGCTGGGCGACGAGCTGTTCCTGCGCACCGCGCGCGGCATGGTGCCCACGCCCTACGCGCAATTGCTGGCCCGGCCCATCGCCGACGCGCTGGGCGCGCTGCACAGCACGCTGAACGCGCGCGCGTCATTCGACCCGCGCGGCAGCGAGCGCGGCTTCGTGATCGGCGTCAACGACGTGGGTGAATCCTATTTCCTGCCCAGGCTGATGCGGACGCTGGAAGGCATGGCGCCGGGCGTCACCATCCGCACGGTGCGCACCACCTCGATGGATGTGAAGGACGAGATGGAGCGCGGCCGGGTGGACCTGGCGATGGGCTTCCTGCCGGCCTTGAAGGCTGGCTTCTTCCAGCGCCGGCTGTTTCGACAGCCCTATGTCTGCATCTTTCGTCACGATCATCTGCTGGCCCGCTCGGGCGTGTCGATCCGCCAGTTCCGCGCCGCCGAGCATGTGGCCATCGTGTCCGAGGGCACCGGCCATGGCGTGGTGGATGAGGTCATCGAGCGCGCCGGCATCCGGCGGCGGTTGCGGCTGACGGTGCCGCATTTCATGGCGGTGGGACCGGTGCTGCAGGCCACCGACATGATCGCCGTCGTGCCCCGGCGCTTCGCCGACTGCGCCTGCAAGCCCTTCGGGCTGGCCACCGCGCCCTGTCCCGTGAAGATCCCGGAGTCGGTCATCAATGTGTTCTGGCACGCGCGCAATCACCGCGATCCGGCCAACCAGTGGCTGCGGCAGGTGGTGGTGGACGAGTTCGCGGACCAGGGCGGCGCGGCCTGATGCCGGGGCCGGTGGACCGAGGCGGGCCGTGTACGACGGCGGGCATATCCGCCGTCTCGACAAAATTGTCAATTAGTCAACCCTGAACAATCCTTCGGAGCCCTATTTCGTGCGGCTCTTCTGGTAGAAGAGATGGCGTGAATTTGCCGGATTCGAGATGCTAGAAGCCCGATTTCCTGCAAATCTAGCCAAGGTGTAGATGAGTTAGTAGACGCCGGTAGCTCAGAGTGGGAAGCTGTTTGAATACCCGTTGCATGATCATATCAACCTGAAGTATCCGATCGTGCGATTGGGCGAGCTGCTCGACTGGCAGCGCATCGAGGCGGTGTGCTCGTCGAGTTTCACATCGAGCCGAGGCCGCCCGGCGACGGCGCCCAGGCCGATCGCCGGGCTGCTGTATTTGCAACACGCCTTCGACCTGTCGGACGAAGAGGTTGTGTGGGGGGGCTGGGTGGAAAATCCGTATTGGCAGGTATTCCCCGGCGAGACCTATTTGCAGACTGGGCCGCCGATCATTCCGTCGATCCTGGCGAGATGGCGCCAGAGACTGGGCGAGGCGAGCATGGAAGAGTTGCAGCCCGTCCCGGTGGCCGCAGCCAAGGATGGCGGGCTGTTGCGCGCGGCCATTGTCAAGACGGTGATTGTGGTGGGCACGACGGTCGCGCCCGAGTCGGTGGCGCATCCGACGGACTCGCGCGTGCTCGAGCATAGTCGCCAGCATCTGGTCAAGGCCGCGGCCGAGCACGGATTGAAGCTGCGTGTACGCGCTGCATGCGCCAGAGGTCGAGTAGTGCATCAGCAAGGGCAAGGCCAGAACGCCGTACGAGTTTGGGGTGAAAGTGTCGATCGCGACCACGCTCAAGGAAGGGTTCGTGGTTGGGGGCGCGCGCGATGCCGGGCAATCCGTATGATGGGCACGCGCTAGCCGACGCGCTGGAGCGGGCGGGTATCATTGCCAAAAGCCCGATCACCACGGCGGTCGTGGATCGCGGCTACCGTGGCGTCGAGGTGTCGGGCTTTCGGCTCCTGCGCTCAGGTCAGCGACGCGGTTTGACCCGAGAGGGCTCAAGGCGATGATCAAGCGGCGCAGAGCCATCGAACCGACGATCGGGCACATGAAGGCCGACGGCAAGCATGGCCGGAACTGGCTCACGGGCGCGCTGGGCGATGCGATCCACGCAGTGCTATGTGGTGCCGGCCACAACATCCGGCGGCTGCTGCGCCGGCTGAGGCTTTTCTACGCCTTGCTCCGGGTGTTGGGGATGGGCCGTCTGACGTGCCCCCGGAGATGTGCAGGTGCCTGACGGTATCACGGTTTCTAGCACGGGCACGATCAACTTCAACCACACGGCATCGAACTAATTGCTGGGGGGCCGCCTTGAACAACGCAGGGGTGGCCTCGAGTGGCGTCGTCAAGCAGATATCGGGCACGATGATCCTGACGGCCACCAATAGCTATTCCGGCGGTACGACCATGACCCGCGGCACGCTCTCGGTCTCGAAGGACGAGAGCCTGGGCGAGGCGGTCGGCGGGTTGGCCTTCAACGGTGGCACGTTGCAGGTGACGGGCAAGACAATGACGTCGATGGCTCGCGTCATCACGGTGGACGCGGCCGGAGTCGGCTTGGACATTGACGATGCCGCAAACACCCTGACCGTCGCAAAGCCTTTGCTGGGCATCGGACTTCTGACCAAGTCGGGCGAAGGCACGCTTGTATTGACCCAGTGAAAACCTGCTCACGTCATGATCGAGGTAGTTGACGATGAGCATGAAGATGGAAGACGACATCAAACGCTGGACGGCCAGCTCAGCATCGCCTCGCCATACGCCTCTTGAAGGTCCTTGAACTGACGCTCGTACTGCTCGCGCACGTCCTGGGGATTGGCCCGCAAGGCATTCTCCATGCCCCGCTTGCCATCGTCGACCCACTGTTCGACCTCTGAAGGCGACGGGTCGTATTGGCGGCTCGCCTCGGCGACGGTGGTCTTGCCTTGAATGATGTCCAACACCAGCGCGCTCTTGCGCTTGAGCGCGTGATCCGTACGCTCAAAGAACAATGCGCGCATCGGCATCGCTTCGCGACCATCCAGCACGCCAGCCGCGTTGTAGGCGACCGGATACGTTTTTACAATCATCGACGCCCGCACCAGGCGCTCGACATGAAGACCCCGGCTGAAGCGTTTGCACTAGCCGCATACCCTGAGCAGGTTCTGCTGAGTCAATATGGCGGGCGGCAGGGTTGAAAATCCAGAACTCTACGGTTATGATTCGGAATCATAACTTTTGAGCTATTGATTGGAACCTACTGCCAACGATCTGTTCGCCGCGTTGGGCGACCCGACCCGCCGGGCAATCTTTCAACGGCTTTCCCATGAGGGCGAGCAGACCGTCGGACGACTGACCGCGCATGCAGGCGTATCGCAGCCCGCCGTGTCCAAGCATGTGGCCGTCTTGCGACAGGCCGGGTTGGTGGAAGGGCGCCCTGATGGACGAGAAACCTATTACCGCGTTCGATCGGAGGGGCTCGCGCCCTTGATTGACTGGCTCGGTGTCTACGGCGTGTTCTGGCGGGATCGAATCGACGCGTTGTCGGACCTGCTGAACAGGATGGACACATGACTACACCGCGAGAGTTGCACAGCCTGGTCGTGGAGCGGAACCTTCGGCATCCGCCCGAAAAAGTGTGGCGTGCACTCACTCAATCGTGGTTGATCGAGGAGTGGCTGTTGGCCAACGACTTTGTGCCTGAGGTCGGTCACCGCTTTACATTGCGCGCGAAGCCGTTGCCCGGGTGGTCGGGTATCACGAATTGCCAGGTCATCGATGTGGAGCCGGAACGACTGCTCCGCTATCGCTGGGGTGATGGCACGGAATCCTCGAACGGGCTGAAGACGATTGTCACCTGGACCTTGACGCCGCATGAGGGAGGCACTTTGCTGCAGATGGAGCAGTCGGGCTTTCCGTCTCCGACCGCGCTCAGCTACGTGCGCCTCGGCTCGGCCTGGCCTCGTTTTCTGGACAAACTGGATCGGCTCATCGGCTAGTTCCGGCGGCTGAACATTGACCTTTCTTCTTCCCAATGGGGCCTGCTGGACGGCCGACCCCACGGGTAATGCTTGCCCGGCGCAAGCCATCGGTTTCGGCCGCACGGCCAAAGGAATAGCAGGTATGTCAACTGTCCGAATCGCAATCGTCTATCACAGCATGTATGGCCACACTGCCAGGCAGGCTGCTGCGGTGCGCGCCGGTGTAGAACGCATTCACGGTGCGGAAGCGCTTCTCTTGACCACCGAGGAGGCGCTGTCTCGCTGGGACGACTTAGCATTGGCGGAGGGCATCATCTTCGGCTCGCCCACCTACATGGCCAGCGTGTCGGCAGCATTCAAGACTTTTCAGGAGGCGACCTCGAATGCTGTCCTCGCCAAAGGCGCATGGAAAGACAAGGTCGCCGCAGGGTTTACAAACTCGGGCGCTCACGCGGGCGACAAACTTGCCACCTTGATCCAGATCGCGCTGTTTGCCGCCCAACACGGCATGCACTGGGTCAACCTCGCCCTGCCGCCTGCGAATAACTCCACCACGGGCTCGGACCAGGACTTGAATCGCCTGGGATTCTGGCTCGGTGCTGGGGCTCAATCCAATGTCGATCAGGCGGCCGAGATTGTGCCGCCGGAATCGGATCTGGCGACGGCTCGCCATTTGGGTCAGCGCGTGGCAGAGGTTGCCTTGCAGCTTGCGCGCGGGCGGACTTGAAGAGCGTCACGTTTTCAATGAAATGGTTATCACTCCAATTCGATCGAGGTTTGGGGCGTGGATTAATCGAGAATGGAAGCCTCCTTCGTGGGGGGGTATTCAATGACTGTAAATACGAAAACGATCGAGATTAGGGCCTCTCGGCCCGAAGACGGCGCGCGCGCAATTGAAATCTGGCGAGATGCGGTTGATGCGACGCATGATTTTTTGTCACCGGAGGATCGTCGCGCGATTGACGAGATGGTGTGCGGCTTTTTGCCTCAAGTGCCGCTATGGCTGGCGGTCGATACCAATGATTATCCGGTGGCCTTTATGTTCGTCGAAAACAGGCACATGCAGGCGCTATTCGTTGATCCGGCTTGTCGAGGTACTGGCATTGGCGCGGCGCTGGTTCGCCACGGCCTGACGCTTCACCCCAACATGACGACTGACGTTAATGAGCAGAACAGTCAAGCAGTGGGTTTCTACGAAAAAATGGGCTTCAAGCGCATTGGCCATTCACCTGTCGACGATCAAGGCAGGCCGTACCCGCTTGTTCATCTTGAATACCAAGGCTGAGCAAGATAGAAATGATTTCGATAAGGCAGGGGAAGCAATGATGAGGGTCGGCCTGGTGGGGTGGCGCGGTATGGTTGGCTCCATGCTGCTGAAGCGGATGCGCGAAGAGGGCGATTTTTCGAGAATATTGCCGACGTATTTCAGCACGTCTGCGGCAGGGCGCTCGTATCGTGACCCGCTTGGTGTTGAGCACCGTCTGCTCGACGCGAACTCAGTCGACAGACTTGGCGAGATGGATATCATCATTACCTGCCAGGGCGGCGACTATACGAAAGCTGCATATCCAGTGCTGCGCGCTTCAGGCTGGCGTGGCTTCTGGATCGATGCGGCGTCCGCGAAGCGGATGGATGACGATTCGATCATCGCGCTCGACCCGGTCAACCACGAACAGGTCGAGGCCGGCATCGCTGCAGGCGTGCGTAACTACATCGGCGGCAACTGCTCGATCACGCTCTCGCTCATCGGCCTGACCGGGCTGTTTCGCGCCGGGCTCGTCGAATGGATGAGCATGATGACCTACCAGGCGGCGTCGGGCGCCGGCGCACAGCATGTGAAGGAACTGCTCGGCCAGATGTCGGCCGTCGCCAAGCGTGTCAACAACGACAATCTTGCCGATTCCGACACGCCGGTGCTCGACTTGCTGGCGAAAGCACACGCAGCGCCACGCGCGAGTGATTACCCAATCGAAGCGTTCGGCGCGCCCCTCGCGGGCAGCATTATTCCGTGGATCGACAGCGACCTCGGCAACGGTATGAGCCGCGAGGAATGGAAGGGGGAAGTCGAGACTAACAAGATCCTTGGTCTGCCACCCGGAACGATTGGGGTTGACGGGCTCTGCGTTCGTGTCGCCGCGCTGCAGAGTCACTCGGCCGCGATCACGCTGAAGCTGAAGGAGAACGTCGAACTCCATCATCTCGAAAGGCTGATTCGCGAGGCGCACAAGTGGGTAGGTTTTGTGCCGAACACCCGACAGGAAACGATTCAACGGCTGTCGCCTGCCGCCGTCAGCGGATCGCTGAAGATCGGTGTGGGCAGACTGCGTCGCCTCAACGTCGAGCCGCGGATGTACAGCGTGTTGACCACGGGTGATCAATTGCTATGGGGAGCTGCTGAACCCCTGCGGCGCGTGCTGAACATGATCCTGAATGCACAGTAGATTCCCAGCGAGCAGGGCGTTTCAGCGATGGCGGAGCGACATGAGCCGCATCGCTCGATCCTTCGGCGGTGGCTTCGTCCTGATGCATGGAAAACCCGACTCGATATAGGTGGCGTCGACGCGCTTCCTGTCTAGAAAGCAGAGAGAAAAACCATGAGTGACATCATCATCGCAGGCTTATTTATCGGTCTGACTGCCACTGCGCTGTCGGATTTGTGGGCCGTGTTTCTCGAAAAGGTGTTCAAGGTACCGAATTACGGCTTCGATGCCGTGGGCCGCTGGATTGGGCACATGACTCGCGGACGATTCTTCCACAAGCCGATCTTCGCGTCGCCTCCGATTCCCGGCGAAAAAGCGATCGGCTGGATCGCACATTACGCATTAGGCGCTGCGTTTGGTTTCCTGCCAATTCTGCTCGGTGGCGGCACGGACTGGATTGCCGATCCGACGTGGGCAGTGGCAATCGCAGCAGGTCTTCTCACGCTCGCGGTACCGTTTTTCATCGTCGTTCCCGCATTCGGCATGGGAGTCCTGTGCTTGCGCACGCCGGATCCCTGGGCGGCATGTCGCCGGGGCGTAATCTCGCACCTGTACTACGGCATTGCGCTCTACATCGCCGCAATCGTCTTTGCGATGCTGATGCGCTGATGAAGGTCGATGGTGCGCTTCTGCATCAAGCGGTACTGGATCCGGAGTATGGATTTTTCCTTGCGCCCATGACCCGAGGCATGCGGCTCACGACAGCGGTGGAGCTCGGTGTGCGCGATGCGCCATGCACACTGGTTCAGCTCGCTGCGGTCGAGCCAGTGGCGCGCCGCATGCTCCCGCTTTAGGAGCCGGTCGGGCCGGAGTCATGGACGGGATGTCGCCGGTGTACGCCGAATATGATGCCGATTATTGGGCCTGCCCCGAAGCACAAAGGCATGTGGTTCGCATTCGGGCATGCACGCATATCACGGTTTGACGCTCGATTCCGTCACCGGCGGATTGATTGCTGAAATGATTCCTGGCGAAACCGCGCTCGTCGATCCAACACCATTTCGAGCGGATCGGCTTTGATGAATATGGACATCTGCTCGGAATGGAGATGTGGGAGTGGAAAAGGGGGATGCTTCGTGGTTAAAGTCGCTTGAAGAAATTCGGTGAGCTCATCGAACCTCTGGCTCTTCGTGATCCTTTTTTGATCTCGGCGATCATCCCGCGCCCGGATCAAGTGTCCCCAGCTGCGTTTTTTGTGTTTGTCCGAAATAGGTCGAAATGATGCAGAACGTTGTTAAAGTTGAAGTCGCTCATGAAGTGTTCCGTATCGGTCATACAAAAGACTACGAGGGAATGCTGGTCAAGAAATTCTTCGTGGTCGCCGAGTTGGAAAGCGGAGAGTTATACGTCCATTTGCCCGGTTTCCAAGGCTGGGAAATTGAGGCGCGTCCCGAAGAAGATGATGTAATTCTGTTCGATACTTCCGAACTCGCACAGGAACGTGCTGAGCGCGTTTGTCGGCACATGAAAGACAATTTGGCAACCGGAAAGCCGCTGAATATGGATGCGTGGCAATTTCTCCGTATGGTGCACGTCAGGAAACCCTAGACGCCGCTGCATGACATGCCGGACATGGAAACGAAGGTAGGGGAGATCAATCGGCGGCGTATACAGAGGTCCAGAGCTTCGTGGCTCTCAAATCAACCACGATCATGACGGTAGCGCGTGCGCTGAATGATCCGAGAGGTCCGGTGGCCTATTGAGAAGCTGATCCCACCGACACGTCCTAGTGCGTCTTGTCAGGTTGTTCGAAAGCCGTAGATCAAAACAAAGTTGTGACCGTTTGCGAAGCAAAGATGTGACTTCGCTGCCCGACGCTGGCAGCGCAGCCCCATTTCCAGCTGTCAACTGCGGAGGCGTGCAACTCGTTAGGTGAAGGACATCGAACATTGCGGGATATCTTGGTGCTGTGAATTCAGACGGTCAGTGCAACACCCTCTTGAAAGTCTGATGAGTAGAGGTGTGCAATGGTCCGTATTTACGGTGCCATGACCGCAGAGAGGAAGTCTCGGGTCTGGGATCTGTGGCGCAAGGGGACCCCGATGAGCTCCATTGCACGCGACGTTGCCAAGCCTCCCGCGACCGTTTTTTCATATCTTCTGTACCTCGGAGGCATCATGTCTCGGACTAGGACGCGCCGTGCCGAATGCCTATCCACAGAAGAGCGAGAGTCGATCTCTCGGGGACTGGCCGGTGGTGCGAGTTGTCGAGCTATTGGTCGCGAGTTGAGCCGGTCAGCATCGACGATCTCGAGAGAGGTGCGTCGCAACGGCGGGCCGGCGAAGTACCGGGCGTACGATGCTGAAAAGCAATTTTTGAAGCGTGGTCGGCGCCCGAAGCCTTACTTGCTATCCAGTGAGCCTGAGCTGCGCGATATCGTGACACGTTTGTTGGAAGCTGACTGTTCGCCCGAACAGATTTCAGGATGGCTGAAACGCCAATCTCCTGACGGAAAGACGATGTGAATTTCTCACGAAACAAGCTATCGATCCCTGTTTGTTCAAGCTCGCGGCGTCCTTCGAGAAGAAAAAAAAAGCACCAGCGAACCCAGCGAACGTTTCGCCATGCCAGACCCCATCAGGCAGCCAGGTCAGGTGGAATTCCCCACGGTATCTCAATTCGTTCTCGTCCTGCGCAGATCGAAGACCGCGCATTGCCAGGGCATTGGGAAGGCGATCTTATTGTGGGAGCAAATCAGAGCGCTATCGCCACGATCGTCGACAGAAGTACGCGGTTCACCGTGCTTTGCAAGATCAAGGACAAGCGGGCCGAAACCGTCACTCGAGCCCTTGTTGAGCAGATGCGCCAGCTTCCTGTTCAACCAAGGAGAAGCCTGATCTGGGACCGCGGGGTTGAGTTGTCTGCGCACAGGCACTTTAGTACTGCTACGAATATGGCCGTCTACTTCTGCGATCCGTGCAGCCCGTGGCAGCTAGGCAACAACGAAAATACAAATGACCTGCTACGCCAATACTTACCAAAAAAGCAGGCTTGGCCAACTATACGCAGTGCGAGCTTGATGACGTTGCCGCCAAGCTAAACTCCCGCCCCAGAAAAACGTTGGGGTTCAAGACCCCGGCCGAAGCGCTGGACGCAATGTTGCACTGACCGTCTGAATCCACGCGGACCAATTCGGGGCTAGGGTCAATACCAATAAGGTTGCGACCAAGATCTGTCCTACGACTAAAGTCTGATGTCGCGGGCTGGCAATGCTGCTATTGTGCGTCCGCCACGGACTAGGGTCTGTGCGCGCGGTGGATGCGCGGCCGCATCATGAAAAAGAAATTGCGAAATTAATTTCATCGCAGATTTCAATATATATCGAATTTGTGCCTATATAAATTGAATTAATTTCGGCCTTGGGGTTTTCCATGAAATGCAGGGTAAACACCGGCTGGGATTCGAGTGTTCCTGAAAATACCCGGTGCTATGCTCCGCTCCCGGAATTTGCAGCACCGATATGCAGCCTTTAGTACGAATCTGATCCGCCACGGATTGTCATGGTCCATGCGCGGCGCCATATGGTCTTGTCGTTTGCGTCTTGATTCCATGTCCATGCAACCGCCCACCTTCGACTTCGTGCTGCGCCAGCCCGTACTGTTGATCGGTGCGGAGCCGCTGGCGCGGCGCCGGCTGGAAGGCCTCCTGCTGCAGTTCGGCTACGAGCCGGAATCGCTATGTTCCGCCGGGTCGATGGCCGAGGCCCGGGCCAGCTTATCCCGGCAGCCCGCGTCCGTGGCGCTGGTGGACCCGGACCTGCCGGACGGCAACGGCATGGACCTGATCTCCGAGATGTACGCGGCCAATCCCGACATGACGATCGTGGTGGTGTCGGCCTGGCGTTTCGAGGAAGACGTGCTGGCCGCGCTGCGCGCCGGCGCCTCGGGCTATGTGTTCAAGGAGCGCGACGACATCGAGGTCGGCGCCGCCATCCGCAGCGCGCTGAGCGGCGGGGCGCCGCTGGATCCCTTCGTGACGCGCCGCCTGATCCAGGAATTCCGGGGCCCGCCGGTGGAACTGCCCGACGCGGCGGGGCCCCTGAGTCCGCGCGAGAGCCAGATCCTGAGCCTGGTGGCCGCGGGCCTGGGCAACCGCGAGATCGCCGAACAGCTGCATCTGTCGCGCTACACCGTCGAGCGCCATATCAAGCACATCTACCGCAAGCTGCTGGTGTCGTCCCGCACGAAAGCCGTGCACGCCGCACGCGCGCACGGCTGGTTGGATTAAGCACATTCCCTATTCGAATTTAAAGACCAGTCTGAGCAGAAATACCCAATTTCAGGCATAGACGGCTGGCGACAGGATTCGTTCTAATTGTTTCTAATCTTAATGAGGCCCGGTGAGATTCGGGCGGCAGTCTTGCGCGTGGGAATGGCGGAAATCCGGGGGTTTCCAATAATCGCGCGGCGCGCGCCACATTCATGTCGGCGAAAAGACACGTAACAGTTTTACAGGGGGTTTACCAAATGTCCGCAACCGCTTTTTACGAACGCGCCGTGGCGCTGGACCGCGCCGCGCACCAAGACACGAAGATCCAGATCCAGCCGGATCACTATGCCTTCGCCCGCGACACCAACGCGCTGCCCATCGCCGCCAGCGAGTTCGCCGACGCCGGCCGCCACTATCCCATCGTCTTCGTGGGCGACGAGCACAACAATTTCCACGTCGCCGTGCTGCTGGGCCTGGAAGATCGCTCCAATCTCTTCGTGACGCCGGACGGCATGTGGCAGGCGGACACCTATGTGCCGGCCTTCGCGCGCCGCTATCCCTTCGTGCTGGGCACCACGTCCGAGGCCGAACGCCTGGCGGTGTGCATCGACGAGTCCTATCCCGGCATCAACAGCGCCGAGGGCGTGGCGCTGTTCGAGGACGGCAAGGAAACCGGCTACCTGACGCAGATGATGGAATTCCTGCGCGTCTTCCAGGGCGAGATGGAGCTGACCAAGCAGATGGCGCAGCGCCTGAACGAACTGGGCCTGCTGACGGCCAAGACCATCACCATCTCGCAGGCCGACGGCGAGCGCTACCTGAGCGGCTTCTGGGTCGTGGACGACCAGAAGTTCGCCGGCCTGGACGACGTGCGCGTGGTCGAGCTGCAGCGCGCCGGCATCCTGCGTCTGATCGAGCTGCACCGAGCTTCGCTCGGCAACGTGCCGCGCCTGGCGGCGATGCTGGACGACCAGCGTCGCCAGCGCGCCCAGCAGCAGGAGGAAGTCTCGTCCTCCACCGACGCCGCGCCGCGGCAAGCGGCGGCCTGAGCCTGGCGGCTGGCATGACGACCGCGACGCTGACACCGGCGCCCGGCGCCGGCGACGAACAGGTGCACATCCCCCTGCATACCTTGCGGGGGGAGCGCCGCCTCTGGGCGGACCGCCTGTTGTCGCTGTTCAAGGACAAGCAGATCGACGGCGTCGAATGGTCGATGAAGTTCTCGGCCGCCGGCCTGGTCGGCAACCGCTTCCTGCTCGGCGTGCGTCGCGAGCATTGGCGCCAGCTGGATTTCTCGACGCTGTCGCGCCAGCTGGCCATTCCGCAGTCCCTGTGGCTGCGGGTGATGCAGGACATGGAGCAGGCGCGCGCCATGTTCTTCGCCTACGAGCCGGACATCGGCGACGGCGGCACCTATCGCATCTACCTGGAATTCATGCCCGCGCCCGAGGCGTTGCGCCAGCACGGCGTGTTGCCGCTGGGCTGCGGCTACAAGTGGCATCCGGAAGATGAGAGCGTGGCGGCCGTCACGGCCTATCGCATGCGGCATCTCGACAGCCGCGCCGCCTTCGAAGGGCATCTGCAAGCTTATCTGGAGCGGCTGGCCCTGCCGGTGCTCCGAGGAACGGCCCGGGACGTCATCGCCCGCGCCGCCGAGGCCGCCGATCCGGCGGGCTTCATGTTCCTGGAAGTGGACGAGGCCGACACCCGGCGCGACTCCTTCACCGTGACTTTCCGTGGCGCGCATCTGCCGCTGCGCGATTTCATTCCCGATCTGTTGCGCCTGGCCGGGAGCCTCGCCTTGCCCGAGAGCGAGGTGCTGGCCCTGCTGGTGCCCGACGAGCCGCGCAGCCTCTACAGCCTGGCGGCCGGCACGGCGCGGGACGGACATGAGTTCCTCACTGTTTACTATGACTGATCTCCATCGATACACCATGCGCCGCCGGCGCTGGATGACGCCGGCAGCCCTGGCCGCCATGCTGGGGCTGACGGCCTGCGCCGCGCGCGCGCCGCAGCAGACCGAAGCCACCCCCGCGCAGATACAGACCGACGCGGGCCTGCTGCGCACCGATCCGGTGGGGCCGCAGGAGCGCGACCACGCGCTGCCCGCGCCCAGCGCCCGCATGGACCAGGTGGCGGCCTTGCCGGCGCCGCGCTTCGACGACAAGACGCAGCTGCCCGCGCCGGCCGCGTACCGGGCCGACGAGATGCCTGCCTACAACGCCGCCGAGCTGCCGGCGCAGGCGGATCCCATGACGCTGGATCAGGTCTACATGATGGCGCTGCAGAACGATCCGCAGCTGCGCGGCGCCTACCAGGAACTGCAGGCGGTGGGCTATGGCGTGATGGCGGCCCGCGCCGGGCTGCTGCCCAGCGTGACGGGCGAGGCCAACCGCTCGCGCGTCAAGCAGAACGTGATCAACAGCCAGAACGCCGTCTACCAGACCGGCCAGGCCAACTGGAACGAGAACGGCTGGGCGCTGACCCTGACCCAGCCCATCCTGGACCTGGGCGCCTTCCACAAGTGGCGCCAGTCGCAGGAAGCCGAGCGCAAGGAAGTGGCCAGCTACGCCTATGCCCAGCAGGACCTGATGCTGCGCACGGCCACCGCCTACCTGAGCATCCTGGCCGCCCAGGACCAGATCGAGCTGACCGAGGCCGAGCGCAACACCACCCAGAAACAGATGGAGCTGGTGCGCGCGCGCTACCGCAGCGGCCAGGAAACCGAGGTGGGCGTGAGCGAGGTGCAGGCCCGCCTGGACCTGCAGGAGGCCAACACGCTGCTGGCCCGCCACGACTACCTGGACAAGCAACAGGGCCTGCAGGAAATCATCGGCTACGGCAACGTCAGGCTGCACCGCGTGCGCAAGGACCTGCCCATGGCCGTGCCACAGCCCAACGACGTGCAGGTCTGGCTGCGCACCGCGCTGGAGCAGAACTGGTCGATCCGCGCGGCCTCGGCCGCCGTGGCCGTGGCCGAGAAGGAAGTATCGGTGCAGCGCGCCGGCTACTACCCGAGCATGGCGCTGCGCGCCTCGACCGGCCGCAACGAGACCGGCGGCAGCCTGTTCGGCGGCGGCAGCACCGTCGGCGACACCCGCGTCACGCTGAACCTGAGCGTGCCCATCTTCCAGAGCGGCTACACCTACGGCATGAGCCATGCCGCCGCCAGCCGGCTGGGCGCGGCCTCGTCCGAACTCAGCCTGGCGCGCCGCAAGGTGCAGCGCCAGGTGTTTTCCTCGTTCCAGAACATCGTCATCGGCATGGACCGCATCAAGGCGCTGAACAGCTCGGTGCAGTCGTTCGAGCTGGCGCTCAGGCAAAAGGAAGAAGGCTTCAAGGCCGGCCTGAACGACGTCGTCAGCGTGCTGGACGCGACGCGCAATCTTTACAACGCCAAGCGGCAGCAGGCCGAGGCGGGATACAACTTCGTGCTGGACGGGCTGAAGCTCAAGCAGGCGGCGGGAACCTTGAACGCGGCGGACATCGCGGCGATCAGCCAGCAGATCCTGTAGTCCTGCCTGGCGGCATGAACAGACAGGGCCATCCCGGCGGGATGGCCATTTCCGATCTAGGCCGGAACGGATCCGGCGACATTGAACATCGGGTAGCGATATGAGCATCAAGAAACTGGCGCGCAAACTCTGGACCGGCCGTTCCTCCCGCGAGGTGCAGCAATCCCTGTTCCGGCGACGGCCGCTGTTCGAGGCGCTGGAGCGCCGCTACCTGATGTCGGCCGAACTGGTGCCGCCGCCTCCGCCGCCGGCTGGCGAGCAGGCGCCCGTGACCATGCCGGCCCAGCCCGGGCAGGCCGGCTCGCAGGCCAAGAAGACCAGCGCGCCGGGCGCGCATCCCTACCTGGTCGAGCGCGCCGCCTTCCAGAAGCAGGGCGTGCTGGGCGAACAGATTTCGCTGGATCAGTACGCCAAGGCCAACGCCGCGCGCCAGGGCGACGCCAAGGCCTGGCTGCCGGGCCAGGCGGCCGGCCAGCCCGCGCCCCTGACCGCCATCGAGGGCTACACCACGCAGTCCGAGCGCACGCCGGTGCGCCAGATCATCTTCGTGGATCCGTCCATCGACAACGCCGAGCAGATGGTCCAGGGGCTGTACAGCCTGGTCAGCGGCAAGACCGAAGGACTGGGCGGACTGGCCCGGCCCACGGGCGAGGGCCCGCAGCTGCAGGTGCTGCGCAGCCATGACACCGAGATCATCGTGCTGGACGGCCGCTATGACGGCGTCGACCAGATCACCCGCATCCTGGGGCAGCACAAGGACCTGGCGGCCGTGCAGATCATGAGCCACGGCAGCGCCGGCTCGCTCACGCTCGGTTCGGCGACGCTGGGCCAGGGCCAGCTCGATTCCTACAAGGACCAGTTGCGCGCCTGGGGCGACGCGATGGCCGAACACGGTGACATCCTGCTCTACGGCTGCAACGTGGCCGCCGGCAAGGGCGGCGTGGCCTTCGTGGACAGCCTGTCCGCCATCACGCGCGCCGACGTGGCCGCGGCCACGCATACCGTCGGCAGCGCCGCGCTGGGCGGCGACTGGGTGCTGGACTACCGTCACGGCGCCATCGAGGCCACCACGCTGACCGTGGCGCGCTGGGATGGCGTGATGGCGACGTCCACCGGCGTGCAGACCGGCGGCTCCACGCTGGTCGGCGTGGCGACCAACGACAAGCTGGTGGCCTACGGCAGCGGCAACACCTTCGTGTTCAACAACAGTTCCACCGCCGCGACCACGACCATCGAACTGCGCCAGGGCATGAAGCAGGAGAATGGGGTCTGGGTGCGCAACCAGGACGACGCCAACGACAACAACACGCTGGACTTCTCGGCGATCAAGGGCAACGTCACCGCCATCATCAGCAACAACGACAGCTACCAGATCCGCTACACCACGGTCGACGCCAACAACAACTGGACCGAGCGCACGGTCAACGTGGTGTTCAAGTCGGCCGACGGCAGCCAGAGCCTGAAGATCGGCGACAAGACCTTCAACCTGGTCGGCACCTCGCAGAACGGCAAGACGCTGCTGGACTACAGCGGCTATGCGACCGGCGTGACGGTGGACCTGTCCGGTCCCACGGCCAGCGGCAACGGCGAAGCCGTGCCGCCGCCGCCGCCGACCGGATTCGGCTACGTGCGGGCGATCAGCGCGGTGAAGGGCTCGGCCCAAGGCGGCAACCGCATCACCGTGGTGGGCGACACCACCGTCACCATCAGCAACGCGCAGGACATCATCAAGGGCAGCGGCGGCGGCAACACCTACATCGTCGGCGCCGGCATCAGCGGATTCACCCTGACCCAGCAGGCTGGCCAAAGCGGCAACACACTGGACCTCTCCCAATTCGGCGCCGACATCACCGCCCGCGTGCAGACGCAGGGCGGCGTGAGCGTCTACCTGGGCGCCGGCGTGGCGCGCGACGGCAGCATCAACAGCTTCGCGGGCGCGACCGCGCTCGTCAGCAATCTCGACATCCAGATTTTCGTCGGCGTGGCGGGCAAGACCACGCTGGACTACTCGGCCTACGAAGACAACGTCAGCGTCAACCTGAACTACCAGGACGAGGCCACCGCCCTGTACGACGCCAGCGGCCTGAGCGGCGTGCTGAACATCGCCAACGTGATCGGCGCGGGCGGCAAGTATGGCAACGACATCGTCGGCGGCCTGGGCGACAACATCATCACCGTGGCCAACAGTCGAGGCGTCAACCGCATCAGCGGCGGCGGCGGCAACGACGTCATCTACGGCAACGGCAATCTGAACGGCGGCACCACCGAGTACATTGGCGGCGTCGAGAGCGACGCGACGCTGACGGGCGACAGGACCACGGCGGTGCTGACCAACACGCCGCCGGGCGCGACGGCGTCCACCCGGGTCGATCTGCACGGCGTGGCCGCCGTGACCCTGCAGGACTATCGCACCATCGACAGCGCGGCGGCGCCGGGCAGCGCCTATCACGCCGCCACCCTTGTCACGCTGGACGGCTCGGGCTATTCGGGCGACCTGACCCTGATCGGCAGCGCCGGCGCCAACGTGCTGCGCGGCGGCCTGGGCAACAACACGTTCACCGGCTATCAAGGGAACAACGATCTCTGGGCCCAGGCGGGCGCGCTGAGCAACAAGCTGTCCGAGAACGGCAGCTGGAACTTCGTCCTGACCAACACGGGCCTGCAGGCCACCCATGTGGACGACGGCCTGGGCACCAATGGCGGCGCCGGCGCGGTCCTGAGCAATACGCTGCATGGCACGTTCACGGACGCCATGCTGAACGGCGGCCTGAACGCCACCCTGATCGATGCCTCGGCCTTCTCGGGCAACACCGTGCTGGTGAGCGGCCTGATGGCCGGCGGCGTGATCAAGGCCGGCAACGGCGCCAACCGCCAGCACCAGATCATCCTGCTGGGCGGCGTCTACGACATCACCGGCGGCACCGGCCTGAACGCCAGCACCGAGCTGGTGGCCATGGCCGATGGCCTGACGGGCGCGACGGCGGCCGAGCTGAAGGCCGATGCCGACGCCCGCAAGGGCGCGGGCTGGCTGGCCCTGCGCACCAGCAATGCCAGCGCGGGCTGGGACGGCTGGATCCAGCGCGGCGCCACCGACATCACCGGATCGAAGTTCCGCAACATCACGTCCGCCAAGGTGGTGGGCGGGGACTACAGCAACTGGATCGACACCTCTGAATTCAGGGGGCGGGTCAGCATCGACGGCAGCGCCGGCCGGGCGAACACCTTCATCATCGGCAACGCCTACGTCAGCGACGTCATTGGCTCGGCCGGCGACAACACCATCCGCGTCGCTACGGGCGCCAACAGCCTGACCGTCACCAACGGCCGCCTGACCTTCGCCGCGAGCGGCGGGCAGACGCTGGTCTCGACCTTCACCAACGTCAACGATTTCGCCATCACCGTGCAGGACAATGGCCGCGTCGTCGACACCACCGGTTTCACCGGCGTCACCACCAAGACCTATCTCAGCGACCTGAAGAGCGGCTACCAGGCCAGCAACGGTCCCGCGCTGAGCCTGCTCTTTCCCACCGCCGGCAACGCCCGCGTGGACGTGGGCCTGGAAGGCATACGCACGATCCAGGACCTGATCGACGCGATCAAGGCCAGCGTGATGGTGGACGCCGCCGGCGCGCCGCTGCGCGTCGCCGTGGAAGGCCCCAATGCCGGCAAGCTGCTGGCCGCCTCCGACACCAGCACGCGCTGGGATTATCTGTATGCGCTGGACGCCAGCCTGAATGCCCAGGGACAGCTGGAGATCCGCTACAGCCAGGATGCGCTGAACGCCGGCCTGTCGGGTGCCTATACGCTGCTGCCCGGCATGCAGGCGCAGCTCAACCCCGACGGCACCACATCCAGTTCCACGGTGCTCGTGTCGCAGGCCGCCTGGCAGCTGGGCCTGATCGCGCAAGGCGCGCTGCAGCGCGGTTCCGACGCCAACGGCGTGCTGCGGGGCGACGCGCTGGCCGTCGGCCACCGCACCGAGTTCACGCTGGCCGGCGGCAATGCCCTGGTGCGCTCGGGCGGCGGCGACAACACCTATATCGTCAACTACGGCATGGGCGCCAGCGATACAGGCGAAGGCAACCGCATCCAGACACAGGCCGGAACCGGCACCCATCATCTGGTGGTCAACACAAAGCAGAGCGTGGTGCTAGCGTCCGGCGCCGGCGCGACGGACAGTGTCTATTACCTGAGCGGCGCCACTCAGCTTGGCAAGGTGCTGTTCACCGCCGGCGCCATGAACGACGCCGCGCTGTACGCCCGCAACGAAACCGGATCGGTGACACTGGACGCCACGGCCTGGAACGCGCCCGTCACGCTGGCCAGCCACGGCGGCTTCAACATCCTGAAGGGCAACACCAGCAACGTCAGCTTCGTGGTGCAGCAGCCGGCCGTCACCGGCGGCGCGCAGGTCGTCCTGTCGCTGGCGCAGGCCGGCGGCAGCAACAACACGGTGCAGATCTTCAAGTACGCCGCCGAGGCGACCGGCTCGGCTCCGGCCGTCTCGACCTCGCTGTCCGAACTGCTGCAGGCCAACGGCGCGCTGGTCGGCGTCAAGATGGACACCAACACCGACAACGTCGGTTACGTGCTGGACCTGGGCGACAAGGGCGTGGTCGACATCGACCCCGGCAAGGCCGCCGCCGGGCGCAACGTGACCGTCAAGGGCGGGACCTACACGGTCGAGCATGACATCACCGTCGACAACCAGCACACGCTGCGCCTGGAAGGCCAGCAGATCACGATCGGCAAGGACACGGGCGCCAACATCCTGCTGACGGCCGGCGCGATCCAGGTGGTGGCGCAGAGCTATCGCCCGTGGCGCAGCACGGTCGCGCAGATCTACACGGTCGAGGCCGCCATCACGGTCAGGAACGCCACGCTCTGGGCGACCAACGCCAACGGCGGCGGCATCAGCCTGGACGCCAAGCTGGACAGCGCCCTGTACAAGCAGCCCGACAACGGTCCGGCGTCGAGCGGCATCTGGGGCAAGATCACCGGCGGCGCGAGCAAGGCGCTGGAGGCGGTGAAGGCCTTCACCGACACGGCCGGCGCCATGGCCGCCTGGGCCGGCATCAAGTACAGCACGTCCATCAATGTCGGCAGCAATGCCAGGCTGGTGTCCAACAGCGACATCTCGGTCAAGGCCAGCAACACCGTCAAGGTGGAGCTGAGCCCGCTGGTGGCCAAGATCGCCGGCATCGCCGTCGGCGTGCTGGAGAGCTATTCCCGCGTGACCATCGACGGCAGGCTGGTGGCGGCCAAGAGCATCACCGTGCGGGCCGACAGCGACCAGTCGCTGACCATCTCGCTGACGCCGGGCCAGATCGGCGCCGTGCCGGCCGTGATCGGCGTGGGCGTGAGCGTGGTGCTGAGCGACGCCTCCGTGCATATCGGCAGCGGCGCCAGGCTGGAGACGGGGCTGCGCGCCACCGTCGATCCCTACACCTACGTCGCGAGCGGCATGGGCGGCGACGTGACCGTCGCGGCCCAGACCAAGCACAAGGTCGGCATCAGCATCTCTGTCTCGGGCAGCATGGCCGAGAGCGACGACACCAAGGTCGTGCCGCCGGCGTCGGGCAGCACGTCGACCGGCCCCGCCCAGGAGTCGGGCAAGTACGACGCCAAGTACGCCAAGGTTGGCGCGGCGGTGGGCTTCGCCTACAGCCAGGTCAACACCGAAGTCTTCATGGACGGCGTCATCGTCGCGCGCGACGCGGGCAAGGTGCTGGTGCAGGCGCTGACGCTGGATGGCGGCAGCGCGATCTCGGTCAAGACCATCCTGGGCGGCCGCGCCGCCACGGGCGGCGACTATGCCAGCAAGGTGCAGTATGAAGCCAAGTCGGCCGTCATCGGCAAGGTCGCCACGCCCATTTCCGGCGCGGTGACCAAGGGCCTGGGCACCGGCACGCAGTACGTGAAGTCATTCTTCGGCGCGCTGGTCGAGGACAGCAACAGCCGGACCTTCAAGGAGAAGCTGCGCGACGTCAAGGCCAAGAAGGACGCGCAGAAGATCATCGACTACGACAAGGATATCCAGAAGGAGATCGACAAGCCGTCGACCGAGTTCCAGGTCGGCGCCGCGCTGGGCATGGCGATCAACAACTTCAGCACCACGGTGCGCATCGGCGATGGCCAGAACGCCGCGCAGATCACGACCGCGGGCGGCGCCGTGCAGGTCGAGGCGCGCAGCAACTACAACACCAAATTCACGGTGATGAGCGGCGTCGACGACAAGGTTGTCGCCGACAAGCAATCGTTCCTGAAAAAGAAGAACGACGTCACCACCGACCAGGTCAAGCGCAATGTCGGACCGGACGGTTCCGACCTGGGCGCGGCGGCGGCGGTGGTGGTCAGCATCGACGACATCAAGACGACGGCGAGCGTGGCCGCCAACGCCAGCATTTCCACCAAGGGCGGCGCCGTCTCCGTGTCGGCGCAGAGCCTGAACCAGATCGACCCGAACAAGCTCTGGCTGGTCAACCTGTACGCGCCGTTCGACGGCATCGAGGCCAAGTGGAAGGCGGCCGACGGCACTTCGGCCAAGATGGGCGTGGCGACCGGCGCGGCCAAGGCCTTCCTGAACAATCTCCAGGCCACGCTGAGCAGCACGGGCGGCATCTCGTCCAGCTTCAGCAGCTGGGTCAGCGCGACCGCCAAGAGCAAGAAGCTGGCGCTGTCGGGGGCTTTTTCCATCGACGTGCAATCGACCCAGACCCGCACGACCGTGGCGGGCCTCATCGACACGCGCGGCGGCACGGGCGGCGCGGCCGGCAATGTCGACATCAAGGCGCTGAATTCGACCCAGCGCATGAACCTGGTGGGCAACATCATCCTGCCGTCGATGTCGATCGGCGGCGAGAAATCGCTGAAGCAGGCGCCCGACCGCGAAAAGACGCAGGGCCGGCTGGCCTACGGCAAGGATCTGGCCAAGGGTTTTCTCACGCCCAAGGTGGACGGCTTCGACTACGGCAGCCAATCCAAGGACGGCTCGGCCATCGGCGTGTCGGTCTATGTCAACGTGGCGACCCACGACACCCAGGCCGTCGTCGCCGACACGGCCAGGATCTACTCGAAGGACTTGAACGTCGAGGCCGGCAACGAGCTGGTGTCGGTGACGCTGGGCGCATCGGGCGGGCAGGCCAAGACGGTGGCCGTGAACGGCGTGGTGCTGGTCAACGTGACCAGCGCCACTACCGTCGCCCAGGTGGCGCGCGGCGCCACCGTGGCGGCCACGGGCACGGCGTCGATCCAGGCGCGCGACGCGACCTGGGTCGGCACCGTGGCCGGCGCCGCCGCCGGCTCCCAGACCGTGGGCGTGGGCATGAGCGTGGCCATCAATGACGTCAACCGCGATACCCAGGCCCTGATCGGCCAGCGGCGCGACGACGCCACGCCGGTGTCGGGCGCCGCCGGTTCGTTCTCGGCGGGCAAGCTGCTCATCGGCAGCGAGAACAAGGGCTTTGTCGGCAATCTGGCCGTCTCCGGCTCGCGGGTATCCAGCCCGGTGGCGGGCGCGGGCGACGGGACCGGCGCGGGCGGCGCGGGCGGCACGGCCGGCGGCGGCACCGATGTGCTGGGCACCAAGGCGCCGGCCAGCCAGGGCGGCGCGACGCCGGGCAAGGACAGCGCGGCGCCGGATCCCGACGAGCTGCTGTCGCTGTCGGACATCCTGAAGGAACTGAGCAACTCGACCTCGACGCTGACGCAGGACAGCGGCTCGGGCTCGGGTTCGGGCGGCGGCGGCAGCCAGCAGCAGTCCAAGGCGGGCGTGGCGATATCCGGCGCGGTCGCCGTGAACATGGTCAACGACTTCGCCCAGGCCTACATCAACGCGGCCGGTCTGACGATCACCATCGGCGGCGACGCCACCATCAGCGCGACCAACGGCACCCATGCGCTGGCGCTTTCCGGCGCGGTGGCGCTGGCGCAGTCCGACAATGCCAAGACCAACGTCGGCATCGCCGGCGCCTACAGCATGAACGGGCTGGGCGGCGAGGCGCGCGCCGAGGTTGCCCTGGTGGGCAGCCTGCTGGTGGCCGGCGACCTGGCCCTGTCGGCCCGCCGCACGGGCGTGGCGGTGACGCTGGCGGCCGGCATGGCCGGCGCCAAGGGCCAGAAGGGCGTGGCCCTGGCCGGCTCGGCCGCGGTGACGACGGCCAACTACGGCAATATCGCCCTGCTGGGCAACGCCACCAAGATCAGCGCGCGCGGCGTGAAGGTCGAGGCGCGCGACGGCAGCGTGCTGGCCACGGTGGCCGGATCCGGCGCGGTGACGGACGGCAAGGCCGGCGTGGGCGCGGCGGTCGCGGTGAACATCAGCAGCACCCGGGTCGAGGCCGGCATCCGCCAGGCCATCGAACTGCTCTATACCGGCAAGCTCGACGTGTCGGCCGAATCCAGCCAGGTGGCGGTGGGCTTCGCCGGCGCGCTGGGCGTGGCGCGCGACGGCGCCGGCGTGGGCGGCTCGGTGACGGTCAACGTGATCGCCAACCGCATCGAGAGCTATATCCTGAACAGCCAGGTCCGCTATGACGGCACGGACAGCAGCGGCCACGACATCAACGTCAGCGCGCTGGACAAGACCACGCTGATCGCCATCACCGGCGCCGCCGGCGTGGGCAAGAAGGCCGGCGTGGGCATCGCCATCAGCTACAACGAGATCGGCAACGCGGTGCTGGCCGGCATCCAGGGCTCGGTCGTGAACAACAAGGGCGGCTCGGTCAGCGTGACCGCCGAGGACAACTCGGCCCTGGGCGGCGGCGCCGTGGGCGTCGGCGTGGGCATGGGCGAGGCCATGTTCGCGGGCGCGGGCTCGATCCAGGTCAACCGCGTGCATTCGGCGGTGGCGGCCTATGTGCTGCCGCGCTATGTCAACAACGCGGCCGTGGCCGGCAGCAGCGCCATCACGGCCAACGCGCTGACGGTAAAGGCCACCGAGAACAATACGCTGGTGGCCGTGACCGGCGGCGTGGCGGTGACGCTGGGCGGATCCGTGGCCGTGGGGGCCTCGGTGAGCGTCAACGAATTCAGCTCGCGCACCAGCGCGCTGATCGAGAACAGCGCGATCGATGTGCAGGGCAAGCTGGATCTGTCGGCGCATTCCTCGCCGCTGATGGTGTCGGTGGGCGCGGCAGGCGCGCTGTCCAAGAAGTTCGCGCTGGCCGGCGCGGTCAACGTCAACATGATGCGGGGCGCCACCGAGGCGCGCATCTCGAACAGCACCGTCAAGGCGGGCCAGGCGGCCGGCTTCTCGGGGCAGGCCGTGCGCGTCAATGCCTCGGATGCGTCGGCGCTGTACGCCATCACGGTGGCGGGCGCGGTGGCGACCGAGGGAGCGGCCGTGGGCCTGGCCGTGGCCGTCAACATCATGGGCGGCAATACCGCCTTCGACCGCAACCTGCTGAGCTTCGACAGCAAGCAGCTGGCCGATTCGGGCGCGCAGGTGCAGATCGCCGAGGTGGCCGGCAACGGCTCGCCGGCGACCAATCCCAAGGTGACCGCCGCCATCGTGGCCAGCGACGTGCGCGTCACTCGCGGCGACATCAACGTGTACGCCGGCCTGGTGGATCCGCTGGCGGCGGGCGGCAACGCCCAGTTGAACGGCGGCAGCGTGCTGGCGGTGAACGACGGCGCCATCACGGTGAATCAGGGCGGCAGCTCGCTGACCTTCACCGGCGCGGCCGCCGAGATCATCAACGGCAAGGACACGACCGGCAACGCCGGCATGAGCGCGCCGCAAGGCAGTTCCGGCAAGGAGTTCTCGGGCTGGCAGACCGGCGACGGCATCTACCTGAGCGCCGGCGCCGGCAATATCACGCTGGCCGACGGCAGCAGCCTGCGCGGCGACCGCATCTACTACATCATCCGGCGCGCGGCGCCGGACGGCCAGGCCATCATCCAGCTGGCCGACACCCAGGAGGACGCGCTGCGCGGCAAGGCGCTGGCGTTCGGCGCGGTGAGCAACATCGCCGGCATCCGCTTCGCCCACGTGCGCATGCAAGAGGCCACGCGCGTCAACCTGCAGCCGTACCACGGCGCGGACGCGACGGTGGGCGTGGACAGCGCCAACAACCGGCTGGTGGTCAACGCCCCGTTCGATGGCGTGCAGGAAGGCTCGGCCATCGTCTACAGCGGTTCGCTGGCCAATGGCCAGATCGAGAACGTGCTGGCCAACCGCATCCTGCGCCAGGGCCAGGACGTGCTCAAGGTCGGCGTGACCTACTACGTGGTCAATCTGGACCGGTCCGTCAACGGCCAGGTGTCGTTCCAGCTGCGCGACGGCCAGGGCAATCTGGTGAACTTCAGCGGCGCCACGACGGGCGGCGCGATGCAGCGCTTCAGCGTGGACAATCCCGCCGGCGCCTTGCTCAACGCCAATGGCAGCCTGACGCTGCCCAAGGCGCATGGTCTGGCGACGGGCGACAAGGTGGTGGTCAACCTGGGCGCCCAGGGCGTGCTGACCGGGCTGACCGACAACCACGTCTACGTGGTCGAGGTGATCGACAGCAACACGCTGCGCTTCAAGCAGGTCGACGGCAGCGCCGTGACGCTGGCCCAGCTGGGCTATGTGTCCGAATTCAACGCCGCCACGGGACGCTACCAGTACTACCTGGCCGATGCCGCGGGCAACAAGCTGCTCGACGGCCAGGGCAAGCCCAGCGCCGTCAATCCGGATGCAATGATCGGCATCACGCGGGTCAAGCTCGACCAGCAGACCTCGCAGTCCACCACCACGACCAAGCCCGATGGCACCCAGCAGACCGTCATCAGCCAGGGCCCGGCCCAGGACGCGACGCTGAGCGCCGCCTCGGGCAATGCGCGCAATCCGGCCGAGAACAGCCTGGGCCTGGCCACCGACGGCGGACTGGCCACCGGCGACCTGGTGGTCTACCAAAGCCAGGGCACGGCCATTGCCGGCCTGGTGGACGGCCTGCGCTACTACGTCATCAATGTGTCCGAGAACGGCAGCTACCGCTATCAGCTGGCCACCTCGCTGCAGAACGCCAAGGACGGCATCGCCATCCAGCTGGGCGCGACCAGCGGCTCGGGCGGCGTCACGCTGCGCAAGGTGGTCGACAAGCTCGACAGCGGCGGCGGCATGATTTCGCTGGACATCGGCGCGCTGACGCAGGGCCACGGCCTGACCAACAGCATGCTCAGCATCACCGTGGCCGGCGCGGGCGGCAAGTCCCTGGGCGGCGCGGGCGCCATCGGCGTGAACCTGTCGCGCACCGAAGTGCAGGCGGTCATCGACAACAGCGGCGCGGCCGCCGGCACGCAGCTGCGCGCCGATGCCGGGCGCGTCTCGGTCTCGGCCCAGGACAGCAGCCGCATCGTCACGGCCACGGGCGCGCTGGGCATCTCCACCACGCAGGGCGCCTCGGCGGCTATCGGCGCCTCGGTCGGCGTGGCTGACATGCAGAACGGCGTGCGCGCCCTCATCCGCGGCGCGCAGGTGACGGCGCAGGCCGTGCAGGTGAGCGCGGAAGAACGCGCCAGCATCTACAACGTCTCCGTCGGCCTGGCCGGCGGCGCCGGCGTGGCCGTGAGCGGCTCGCTGGCGGTCAACACCATCCAGAACACGGTGTACGCGGGCGTCACGGACGGATCGACAATCACGGCCACCACGGGCGACATCCGCATCACCGCCCGCGACACGGCCAGCATTTCGGCGCTGGCCGGCAACGTGTCCGTGTCCATCGGCGGCCGCGTGGCGGCCGGCATGGCCTTCGCGGTCAACCGGGTGTTCGACACCGTCTACGCGGGCGCGGTGGGATCGGCGCTGTCCGCCGCGGGCGACATCGTGGTCCAGGCGACCTTCGCCCGGCCCGACGACATGCCGCCGGGATTGGACGCCCAGATATCCACCATGGCGGTCAGCGGCGCGGTCGCGGCCGGCGGGTCCGGCGCCAACGTGGGCTTCGGCGGCTCGGCGGTGCTCAACTGGATCGCCAACACCATCACGGCCGAGATCGCCGGCACCGCCAGCGGCCAGGCCGTGACGGCGGGCGGCGACCTGCTGGTCCAGGCGCGCGACGCCTCCACCATCAACAGCCTGGCCGGCGCGGTGGCGCTGGGCCTGGGCAGCCAGGGCGCCAGCGTCGCCGTGGGCGCCAGCCTGTCGTACAACTACGTGGGCGGCGCGCCGCTGGGCATCTCGCGCTCGCATTCCGTGAAGGCGCTGATCCGCGACACCGAAGGCCTGGTGAGCGGCGGACACGTGCAGGTGTCCTCGCGCTTCGAGGGCGCGATCAACAACATCACCGTCGCAGGCAGCGTGGCCGTGGGCACCGTGGCGGTGGCGGTGGGCGGCTCCGTGTCCATCAACCGGGTCAACAGCCGCAACGAGGCAGGCATCCGCAATGCCCGCCAGATCGAATCGCGCGCGACCGGCGGCTCGCTGGCGGGCGTGGCGGTGCAGGCGCGCGACGACGGCTATGTGCTGGCCGTGGCCGGCGGGCTGGGCGTGGCGGTGTCGCCGGGCAGCGGCGCGGGCATCGCGGCCGGGGTCGCGGCGACCGACAACCGGATCGGCAACCAGACGCTGGCCTACATCGACGGCACCAGCGAGACCAATGCGGGCTCCACCACCCTGGTGCGCACGCAGACCGGCATTTCGGTCGATGCGGTCAACAATTCGCGCATCGTCTCCGTCTCCATCGGCGTGGCGGCGGCGGTGGCCGCGGGGCAGGGCTTTGCCGGCGCGGGCGCCGGCGCCGGCAGCGGCAACACCATCGAAGGCTCGGTCGAGGCGCGCCTGACGCGGGTCGACACGCCGTCCGGCGGCACGCTGAATCAAGGCGCGGTGCGCGTCTCGGCCGCGAACACGGGCAGCATCGTGACCGTGGCCGGCGCGCTGGGCGTGGCGGTATCGGCCGGCAGCGCCGGCGTGGGCGCGTCCATCGGCGTGTCGGTGGCGATCAGCAGCATCGCCACCACGGTGCGCGCGCGGGTGGAGGATTCCGTCCTGCGCGTGGCCAATGCCGGCGTCACCGTCAAGGCCAGCGACGAGGCCAGCATCACGGCGATCGCCATCGGCGGCGCGGTCGCGGTGCAGGCCGGCGCGGCCGGCGTGGCCATCGCGGTCGGCACCAGCGTCGCGGTCAACAAGGTATTCAACACGGTCGAGGCCACGGTCTCGGGCGGCCGCATCGAGACGGGCGGCGGCAAGCTGACGCTCAGCGCCACCCAGCAGGCGGATATCCTGTCGGTGGTCCTGGGCGCATCCGTCGCGGTGTCGGCGGGCAGCAGCGCCAACGCCGCCATCGGCGGCGGCGGCGCGCTGGCGCGCAACGTGATTTCGGCCAGCGTGCGCGCCGGCATCAGCGGCGCCATCATCGACACCCGCGCCTCGGGCGGCGCGGCGGGCGCGGTGGACGTGCTGGCCTTGGGCCTGTCGCGCATCAACGCGGTGGTGTTGGGCATGTCGGCCTCGGTCTCGGTCAGCCAGTACGCCGCGGCCTCGGCCTCGATCGGCGTGGCTATGGCCGAGAACGTCATCGGCTACGACGTCAACAGCGCTGGCCAGGTGGTCGCGCTGGGCGCGGGCCGTCCGGCCAATGAGATCGTGGCCTTCATCGACCGCAGCGCCGTCACGGCGGGCGCGGTCAGCGTGGATGCGCGCAACGTCTCGTTCAAAGCCAACGGCGACGTGGACCGCAAGCAGAGCATCGACGCGGTCGTGGTGGCCGGCGCGGTGGCGGTGTCGGTGGCCTATGCGCCGCCCGTCGTCGACGGCGCCAGCCTGGCCGTCTCCGGCGCCGGCGCTGGCGCGCGCGCGGTCAACAAGATCCAGACCGGCATCACGGCGCGCATCAGCGACCAGAACCAGCAGAACCGCTTCGAGGCGGGCAGCGTGACCGTCAGGGCGCTGGACCAGGCCGAGATCAACAGCACCATCGCCGCGGTGGCGATCGCCGTGGCGGTGTCGCTGGGCGCGACCGCCGCCTTGTCGGTGGCCGCCTCGCTGGCGCAGAACGAGATCGGCAACACCACGCTGGCGACCATGGACGGCTTGCGGATCGCCGGCGCGCCGGCGATCACGGTCAAGGCCGACAGCCAGGCCGCCATCACGACCGTGTCGGTCGCGGTGTCGGTGAGCGTGGGCGCGGGCCTGGGCGGCGTCTCGCTCGCGGGCGGCGGCGCCAATGCGCGCAACCTGATCGGCTCGTCCGCGACGGCGCTGGTCAACGGCTCGCGCATCGACGGCAATGCCGGCAATGCCTTGAATATCGATGCCGACATGAGCGGCACCATCAAGGCGACCGTGGTGGTCGCCAGCGTGGGCTTCACGGCGGCCGGCGCCTCGCTGGCCATTGGCTCGGCGCTGGCCGAGAACAGCATCACGGAAACGGCCGGCGCGCGCGCCGGACTGACCGGCAGCAAGCTGTCCAACCTGGGCGCGGTGTCGGTCACGGCCGACAGCGTGCAGCGGCTGGAAGCCAAGGTCGGGGCCGGCGCGGTGGCGGTGGCCATGGGCGGCGTGGCGCTGGCCGGCGCCGGCGCGGCGGCCTTCAACACGAGCAAGGCGGTCACCCGTGCCTATGTGGATGGCCTGACCCAGGTCGACACCGCCGTGCGCGCGGCCGAGAGCCTGACGGTCAAGGCGACCAATACCTCGACGCTGGAGGCGACGGCGGTCGGCGCCAGCGCGGCGGGAACGGGTTCCGGCCTGGCCCTGTCGGTGGGCGCGGCCGTGGCCGGCAACAAGACCCTGGGAGCCGTCGAGGCCTATGTCGACAACAGCGTGTTGTCGGTGACGGGCACGGGCGCGCAGATGGCGCGCCTGAGCGTCGCTGCGCAGGACGGCAGCACCCTGAAGGCCAAGGCCGTCGGCGCCTCGCTGGCCTTCTCCATGCAGGGCGGTTCGGTGGCGGTGGGCGCCACCGATGTCAAGAATGTGGCGGCGGCCAGCGTGCAGGCGCGCGTCAGCGGCGCCACGATCACGGTGTCCGACGGCGTATCGGTCACGGCCAGGCAAACCGCCACGGTGGACAGTGTCTCCGTGGCGGCCTCGGCGGCGGTCGCGCTGACGGGCGTGGCGGTTTCCGGCGCGGGCGCGGGCAGTTCCCAGGTCGTGGCGAACGAGACGGGCAGCCGCCTCACGGGCTCGACCGTGACAGCCGGCACCGGCGTGTCGGTCACGGCCGAGAATACGTCGACCATCACCGCCGTGACCGGCGCGGTGGCGGCCAGCGTCACCGGCGCCGGCCTGGGCGCCAGCATGGGCGTGTCCATCGCCAGCAATACCTTCGGCGCCTATTCGGGTGACGGCGTGACGCGCACCAACGGCGCGCAGGCCTACATCGCCAACAGCACCGTCACCGTGGCCAAGGGCAATCTCGATGTGCTGGCGACGTCCAGCGAGACCCTGAACAGCGTCAACTTCGCCGGCGCGCTGGCCGTGGTCGGCGCGGGCGTGGCGGTGGCCGGCTCGGGCGTGCAGGTCAGTAACCGCTATGCCAGCAACACCTCGGCCTACATAGACGGCTCGACGATCACCGTCGGCATCGACGGCGAGCGCGGCTCGCTGACGGTGCGGGCCAAGGACGACAGCATCATTGAACGCTCGGCTGCCTATGGCGTGGCGGCGTCGCTGGGCCTGGCGCCCGGCGCCAGCGTGTCGCTGGTGGTGTCGCTGGTCGACACCACGGCGGAAAACACCGTGTCGGCCTACATCGGCACGGCCGGTGGCAAGGAGGTGGGCGCCTATGACAATCTGTCGGTGCTGGCGCTGGAGAAAACGCAGTTCAAGAACCTGGAGGCGGTGACGGCCTCGGTCGCGGCCAGCGCCGGCGTGGCCGGCGCGGGCGCAGGCGTGCGCGTCACCAACAACACGCGCAACAACGTCAGCGCCCGCATCACCGGCAATGGCAAGGTCGGCGCCTTGGGCGCGCTGGCCGTGAAGGCCGACACCAATGTGTTGACGGAAATCGACCTGACCCAGGTCAGCGTGGCCGTGGGCGTGATCGGCGCGGCGGTGGGCGTGGGCATCGCGGAGAACATCTCCCGCGACACCACCACGGCCTCGGTGTCCGAGGCGCAGGTGTCGGCGCCGAGCGTCAGCGTGGACGCGCTGGTGGCGGTGGACTTCAGCCGCACCCAGACCGCCGGCGTGGCCGCCACGACGGGCCTGGCCGTGAACGTCAACAAGGCGAAGGTGGATATCGGCGCGACCACGCTGGCCGAGGCGCGCAACGGCGCCGTGCTGAACGGCGTGGGCGTGACCACGGCGTCCGGCCGCACGCCCGGCCTGGTCAGCGTCAACGCGCAAGGCACGTACTATGGCAAGGCCTATTCCAAGGCGATCACCGGCGGCGTGATCGGCGTCGGCGTGATGAGCGCCGAAACCGTGCTGCAGGGCTCGCTCAAGGCCGTGGTCGACAACGCCAGCCTGCGCGGCGACGTGATCGGCGTCACGGCCAGGGCGACGACCGACCGCAACGGCGAGGCCGGCCTGCTGGCCGAGGCGCGCTCGCTGGAAGTGGGCGGCCTCACCATTTCGGTGGACAGCGCCAGGCTGAGCACCAGCCTGGACGCGCGCGTGGAAATCTCCAACCGCGCGCAGATCGAGGGCACGCTGCTGAACATCTCGGCCAGCCAGGCGCAGTCGGTGGGCGTCAGCATGGACGCCGGCACCATCGCCCTGGTGGCGGGCCGGCAGGGCAAGATCGAGGCCGACATCGGCGGCTCGTCCTATGTCGGCATCAGCGGCGGGGCGCGGGTCATCGGCAACAAGGTCGACATCCGCGCCAGCAACACGGTGCGCGGCGAATCCGCGCTCAGCGCCTATTCGGTCAAGCTGGTGGGCGCCGACGTCAGCAAGCATGACGTCAAGATCCGTCCGCAGTCCGTCATCGAGGTGAGCGGCGCGCGCGCGGCCGGCGACACCATCGACACGGCCGGCGCGACGGTGGTGCAGGCCAGGGGGAACTACGGCACTCCGGGCATGCTGGACATGGTGGCGACCAACGACATCATCTACACCCAGCGCAACAAGATCACCGGCGTGGCGGGATTCACCGTCACGCTGTCGACCAACCACCTGAGCACCGACGGCGCGCTGGCCCAGGTCAAGATCAACGGCGCCTTCGTGCGCAACACCTTCGGCGACGTGACGCTGGCGGCCAATACGCGCGGCGTGACCACGACGATCAGCGACATGCTGATCATCTCGGTGGCCAGCGCGAGCAAGACCGACAGCAACAACGACCTGACCGTGCGCAACAGCATCCAGATCGACAATTCGTCGATCGAGGGCGACAACATCCTGGCGCTGGCCGGCAACAGCAAGGTCTCGGATCCGCTGTCCACGGGCTATCTGCTGGCCAACGACAACGTCTCGTTCACGATGGTGGGCGTGGCGCAGATCCCGCTGGTCAACAGCGGCGCCAAGGCGCGCCAGATCAACACCATCCTGATCGACGGCGTGGCGACGAATGGCTCGCTGATCAAGGCGCAGCGCAACGTGCGCCTGGAAACCAACCCGTCGATGCTGGACCAGGCCAAGGTGAACGGTTCGGTGCAGGTGATCGGCCTGAACCTGAACCCGACGGTCAAGCTGGCCGCCGGCGTGGTCGACAAGGCATCGAGCAAGGTCGCGACCTCGTCCGCCACGCGCATCATCGCCGGCGTGAATAACGCGGCGAATGTATTCGTGATCCCGGCCGAGCTGCTCAAGGCGCTGGCCCAGGCGGGCGTGCTGGTGCTGCCCACGCAGGCCAACCCGACGGTCTCGTTCGACCCGAATTCGCCCGCCGTCAAGGCCATCCTGGAAAAGCTGCTGGGCGCCAACTCGACCAGCCTGAACGGCGCCGGCGGCACGGTCAACATCGACGTGCGCTATGAGCTGACGGCGTTCCGCGCGCAGGACATCGAGGTCAACGTCACGACCGGCATGATCATCAAGAAGGGCAACGACTATTACTACTACGACAGCCTGGACAGCCGCAACCTGAACCTGGCCACGGAAAACTACGGCAACAGCTACTGGAAGAAGAACCCGCCCTCGCTGACGCAGGACGACAAGGACGGCGCGCTGGACTGGGACTTCGGCAGCTTCGCGGCCGACAAGGTGGGCAGCATCTACTACGTGCTGAAGACGGTGGACCTGGGCCAGCCGGTGCTGCGCTACGCCAGCCAGCAGAACATCATCAGCCAGCAGATCCGCACGCTGACCAAGATGCAGTCCGAGCACGCCTCCGACCCGCAGGCGGTGGCGCGCTACCAGGCCAACATCGCGGCGCTGCAGCAGCAGCTCAAGAGCCTGCAGCTGACGGACAGCAAGGGCCGTTACCTGGATTCGTTCTACACCTTCTACGTCGATATCCCCAACCTGTATGCGTCCGGCGGCTCGGTCTATGTGAGCGCGGCCGATACCAGCGGGGTGAAGACGGGCGGCATCGACGCGCGCGCCAACACACAGATCAACATCGTCAACGATTCGCCGATGCTGATGAACGTGAACGACGCCGTCGTCATGGACGGCACCATCATCCGCCCGGGCTCCGACGGCGAGATGAAGATCTTCAGGTCCGGTCATCTGTACATCAACGACGCGTCGGTCAAGGGCGCGACCGGTTCCGACGTGGCGGAAGTGCGCGTGTTGCAGCTGAAGAACGGCTGGGCCGCCGATCCATTCGGCGGCGCGCTGGACGCCGAGATGATGGCGCTGGTGGGCAACGCGCCGGTGGACCTGAACCTGCTGGGCGCGGTGGTCAATCCGCTGGGCAAGGTCTCGGTGGTCAACACGCTGGGCAGCATCAACGTCACCGGCACGATCTCGGCGCTGAGCCTGGACATCCAGGCCAAGGGCAACTTCAGCCTGCAGAGCGACGGCTGGTTCAATACCGGCGCCGATCCCACGGTGCTGGAGAACAGCTGGAAGTTCATCGTCGACTATTTCAAGAACAATGCCGCCAGCACGGGCGCCAGTGAAACGGCCTCGGACGTGCTGCTGAAGTGGGGCTACCGCAACCTCGGTTCCTTCTCCTCCTACATCGCCAGAGACAAGGCGGCCAGCGATTCGCGCATCTTCGCGCTGGGCGCGGTGAACATATCGGCCCTGACGCTGAACATCGACGGCAAGATCCAGAGCGGGGTCACGGACGCCTATATCCGCATCGATTCGTCCTTCCGGGGCGACAAGAACAAGTCGTTGCAGGACAACAATGGCTACGCGAGCAGCGGCGTGTCGTACAGCGCCGACGGATCCATGAATCGCTTTGGCGCGATCACGGGCCGCTTCGACTACGCCACGCAGACCATCATCCTGGATCCGATCCGGCTGGCGGGCGGCAGCATCACGCTGACGGGCCAGATCATCTCGGTGGGCAACGGCAACCTGATCGTCGCCAACGGTTATGCCTCGGTGCGCATCGACAACCAGACCACCTATGCGCTGGTGACCGGCGACATCGACGTCAGCACCTACCGCAAGGGCCGCATCGAGATCATCGACACCGCGCGCGGCCAGCGCGACCTGTACGAGCTCAACGGCGCGGACCAGGTGGTGCACACGGTCTGGAACAAGTTCGTCCAGGTGACGAACGCCGGCGTGGGGCAGCCGGGCTGGGTCTGGGTCTACGACAACGGCAGTGGCCCGGGCAACACGGCCGGCTCCAGCGCCGTGGTGGGGAACCTGGGCGGCCAGCTGACCACGACCTACAAGCCGGCCCAAGGCCAGGTGATGGTCTGGGTCATGGGCTGGGAATCCAGCGAAACGACCACGACCACCTACGTCACCAAGCAGCTCAACCTGATCGGCGACGGCGTCGATCCGCTGGGCTGGCTGACCAACAAGAACACCACCAAGAAGGGCCCCTACGTCACCTATGCGCAGTCGCGCCCGGTGCTGGTGTCGACCGTGGTGGCCTATACCAGTGAATCTTCCGTGCCTGGCGTGCTGCGGGACCAGCTCGCGGCCAGCGGCAAGCTGAAAGACGTGGTCCTGCCGAACTACGTGGAAGGCAGCGGCAAGCAGGAGCTGCGGGCGGACCCGAACGGGCCGATCTACATCCCGGGCCTGGGCCGCTTCAGCGTGGTGACGGTGGGCGGCCAGCAGCTGGAGAGTTCCGACTTCGTCGTCACCTACCGCAAGTACAACACCAGCGTCATCGTGCGCAACGACGGGCCGCATTCCAGCGGCGGCGGCTGGCTGCGCACCAAGACCACCACGCTGACGCAGGTGGTCGAGAAGAAGCAGCAGGAGCTTTATACCTTCTACGTGCCGGCCTCGCAGGACATCAACCTGACGTTCCTGGGCTCCAGCTCGCAGCCGAACGCGGTCTATATCCGCAGCAACGGCGACGTGACGCTGGGCGGCAACGTGATCGTCGGCAATGGCAAGACCGTGCGCATCGAGGCCGTGTCGTCGTCGAAGTCGACGTCCATCACGACTCGCGGCGAGGTCGGCATCCTGGCGCGCGATCCCAATGGGCAGATCCAGCCGGGCACCGCCTCGGTGAATGTCGAGGCCTACGCGCTGGGCGGTTCCATCCAGTTGAACGTCATGGGTTCGGCGGGCTATACCCGGGCCGAGGCGCGCAACGATATCCGGCTGACATATTTCTCCGAGGGCGGCACCAGCTCCCGGGCCATGCTGCAGAAGGTGGCCTCGTCGGCCGGGACCGTCTATATCGAGGCGCTCAACGGCATCTACGCGCACGCCTCGGCCGGCAACGACACCGTGGTGCTGGGCAATCGCGTCGAGCTGAACGCCGGCTATGGCGCCATCGGCTCGGCCGCCAAGGCGCTGTCCATCCATGCGCGCCAGGGCTTCGCGGCCCAGGCCGGACTGGCCGGCGGCGTGGCCGGCGCCGACAAGAGCATTTACATCGCGCAGAACGTGGCCAACGCCGACCTGGTGCTGGTCAAGCCGGTGAACTGGGTCAATCCGCAGGCCTCGGTGTACTCGCAGCTGGGCAGTGTCAGCATCACGCTCAACGGCGGCTCGCTGCTGGACGGCGAGAAGGCCGATACCCGCACCGCGACCGAGAAGGCCTATCCCACGGTCACGGCCAGGATCCTGGCGGATCTGAACGCGCAGATCGCGCGGTACGAAGGCTATTGGTCGGGCGTGCGGGCATTGCAGGTGGCCAGCATCACGCTGGGCGGCGCCGGGACCTTCCTGAGCACCCAGCTCGAAGGCGATGGGCGCTACCTGGCCGTGGCTTTCGAGCGCGCCGGCGACTACGAGGTCCTGCTGAAGGCGGCGGTGGACGGCGGGCGCCTGGTGCGCCTGGCGTACAACAACAGCCTGAACGGCAACGCGCGCCAGGAAATCCTGGGCAAGCTGATCGCGGTGTCGAACGACGGCCTGAACTACCGCTTCCAGTTCTCGGTCTACGATTCGGCGACCGGCCTGTTTGCCGCGCCGGTGTCGATGGCCTCGCTCGGCTACACCGCCGGCAGCCAGGGCGTGCTGTTCGGCCCGGCCTATGGCCTGGCCGGCGCCACCGACACGTCCAACGCCAACCTGCCGATCCGCTTCACCCTGCCGGCGACGTTGCCCGCGTCGACCCTGGGGTCCGGCGTCCTGCAGATGACGTTCACGCAGGCGCAGCTGAACCAGCTGGCCGCCAGCGGCAATGGCGCCGACGTGCTGGCCGCGCTGCGCAAGTACACCTATGTCGAGATCGGCGGCCAGAAGCTGCTGATCGACCTGATCCTGCCGGTCATGAAGAATGGCGGGTACTGGGGATCGCAGGACTTCGACACGGTGCTGATCACGCTGAAGACGCCCTATGTGGGCATCTCCGCGTCGACCAACGGCCACGTGTCGCTCAATGTGGTGCTGGGCGGCGGCAGCGGCGAGTATGGCGGCGAGAACTACGCCGACAAGGTCCAGGCCGCGCGGCCCGGGGTGCCGGCCAACGGAACGCAGGTCAAGAACCCGCCGGCTGGCGACAGCGACATCACGAATGCGGTCATCGCGGCGATCAACGCCTACAACACCGCCCATCCCTCGGCCAAGATCCCGACCGGCCCGGGTTCGCTGTACGACCTGCTGACCAACACCGCGCTGGGCAAGGCCGGCTCGGTGATCCAGCGCAGCGTCACCAGCAATACCATCGCGCTGGCCGGTGCTGCCCTCGGCTGGCAGATTCCGGCCACTGTCTCGTCGGTGCAGGAATACGTCGCCTGGCTCAACGACCCGGCCAATGGCCTGGTGGGCAGCGAGATCAAGCTGACCATCGACGGCGTCGAGGTCACGCGCCGGATCCAGTCCTTCGACCTGAAGCGCGCGGACGGTTCGGTGTCCATGGGCATCTACCACCCGGACAACTATCTGTCGCTGGTGCTGGACGATACCGTCACGCTGAAGCACTACTACGTGCGCGACGGCAGCGACACCGTCGTCGCCCAGCAGCTGCCGTCCGAACTGACCTTCGGCCTGACGGGCCTGGGCAAGGGCGACAACAAGGGCGAGATCGCCTATGCGATCCGGCGCGGCCTGGGCGCGACCGCGCTCATGCAGGGCTCGCTCGCGGTGGACAGCCGCTCGGCCTGGGGCTGGTGGGGCAATCAGAACCTCACCTTCTACCAGTACACCGAGACGACAACGGGCGGCGCGGCCAGGTATGGCAACTATGTGAGCCTGGGCAACGGCTTCAGCTGGGACCTGAGCGCGTCCAACCTGAGCGACGGCGCGCGCATCCAGATGCTCAACGCGATCAAGTCCCTGCTCGCCAGCGGCCAGAACATTTCGCTGACCGGCCTGGACCTGTTCATGACCAACGACGGCACGACGCGCACGGGCCATCAGCTGGGCGTCTACGACAACGGCAAGCTCAAGATCGTATCCGTGGTGGACGAGTTCGGCAATCCGCTGACGGCCCAGAGCCCGGACAGCGCCTGGCTCAAGGGCCGGATCGTGTTCGCCGGCGATGTCTACGCCGAGGAATCGCAGCTCAAGGCGCTGTACGCCTACCGCAATCTGGACACCAATGATCCGAACTGGAGCCAGAAGCCGATCGATCTGGGCGGCATGGTGGTCAACGCGGGCATCCGGCTGGTCGATTCCGGTTTCGCGCAGCAGTCGCTGGCCGCCAAGGGCGCGGCCTCGCTGACGCTGGCCGGCAACGACGCGCTGACGCGCGGCCAGCGCGTGGAGCTGAGCTTCGCCGGCTCCAGCCAGACGCTGGTCTACTACATCAAGAGCGTGAACGGCCGCGTGGTGACGCTGGCCGACACGGCGGACAACGCCTTCCTGCCCAATGGCGAGGCGCTGACGCTGGAGCAGATCCTGAAGGCCGTGGGCGCCACGCCCGGCGCCATCTCGGTCAGGCTGCTGGACGCCTCGGCCAGCGGCGCGTCCGTCGCCACGGACGACGTCATCACCCTGACCAAGACCGACATCGTGCCGGTGCTCGATGCCGCCGGCAACGTGACCGGCTACCGCAATCTGCAGAACTACGACCGGGTCTACCTGAACGACGCGCTGGCCAAGGATGGCAAGACCATCAGCCTGCAGAACAACGTGGCCTACTACGTGCTGGTCGAGAGCGGCAACCGCGTTCGCCTGTTCGCGTCCAAGGAACAGGCCATGCTGTACCAGCAGTTCGAGCAGCTCAGGCAGACGCCGGACGGGCAGGCCCTGATTAAATCGCTGTTCACCGACGCGGGCATCATGCCGCAGTTGCTGACGGGATTCGCCGCTGCCAATCTGCGCGGCATGTTCACGGTCAGCACGCATCTGTTCCAGGCCCAGGCCATGGCGGATCCGGCGAGCCTGAGCGCGCAGATGCAGGCCCTGCACGAGCAGTTCAAGAACCAGGCCTACGACCCCAATCACCTGCCGTCCAGCCTGAACCTGGCGGGCGTCCAGGACCTGGTGAAGTCGGTGCGCAACCAGGTGGTCTATGACTACGCCGTGAACAAGGAACTGGCGCAGACGGCCGAGTACCACAACTATTGGCGCGAGCGCCTGACCTCGACCGTGGGCGCGTCTTCGGCGCTGACGGGGCTGGCCGACGGCAGCTTCAAGCTCGCCAACATGTTCATCGTGGATGACGGCAAGGGCGGCTTGCGCGCGCTGGCGACCGGCGACGAGATCTACTTCCGCGACGCGGTCGGCGGACTGCGGGCCGACACCGCGTACTACGCCATCGTCGGCGCCGACGGCAGCATCCGCCTGGCGGCCACGCTGGCCGACGCCATGCTCTACCAGACGGGCGCGGGCCAGAACGATGCCCTGCTGGCCCTGTATCCCGGCATGGGCAAGGCTGTCACGGTGGACTTCAAGGCCGCTGACCTGGCGAGCGCGCAGGCCTATGTGCGCAACTATGTCCAGAAGACCGACGCGCCGGCGCAGACGGCCGACGAGATCGCGTTGTACGGCAGCAGCTACCGGACCGGGTACTTCTTCTACTTCTCGGCGGCGACGCTGCGCAATATCGAGAACAACCTGCTGTATCCGGTGTCCGCCACCATCAACGAAAAGGTCTTCGATATCGACAGCCAGTCCGAAGGCGTGCCGCCGGCGGATCGCTTCCTGAATGTGAAGGCGGGGCAGGGCATTACGCTGCGCACCTCGGGGCAGGGCTCGATCGGCGCGCAGCTGGGCGAATACACGCTGAAGCTGCCCGACCTGAGCACGATCAGCGGCGACCAGCGCGCCAACATCTTCGACGCGCTGCCGGAGGCCGACAAGGCCATCCTGTCGCGCGCCAATGCCGCCAACCTGGCGGGCGTCTATCACACGCTGTACCGCTATATCGGGCCCGCCGGCACGGTCTCGCTGGACCGCGCCCACGTGGACTTCACCGACGCCAGCCTGTGGCGGGCGGTCAATCCCATGTTCTCGAACGATGCCGCGCTGCAGCTCGGCGCCAGGCTGGCGGCGGGCACCGAACTGCAATTCCTGTTCGCCGACCGCTTCGGCCTGTTCGAGAACAGCCGCGAGGTCTTCGTCTACAACAGCCGGATGCTGGAAGGCGCGACCGGCGGACAGCTGGCGCAGCTGCAGGCGAACATCGCCGCGGCCCGGACCGCCGGCCTGCAGGTGGTGGACATCGGCAGCGGCTTCCTGGACCCGGTCTGGAAGGCCGTCGACGTGCCATTCGTGGCGCAGGACGGCGCCAGCGCGCAGCAGCTGAAGACGGGCGCGCTGGTGGGCGACATGCGCGATCCGCGCTATCTCACCATCAACCTGACCCGCTCGCTGGCGGTGCAGGCGGTCGACGGCGTGGTGTCGGCCTATAGCGACACCACGGTGGGCCTGGACTCGCCCAAGGGCAGCATCCGCCTGGGCGACATCCATGCCGCCAAGGGCATCACCATCACGGTCAGCGCCCAGGGCGGTTCCATCATCGGCACCGACGCGGGCACGCTGGAGAGCCAGGGCCAGGTCAGCCTGGTCGCCAATCGCGACATCGTGGGGGGCACCCGCGACGCCAACGGCATCTACCAGTACGACGGCGCCAAGGCGCTGCAACTCAATCTGGGCGCGGGCCATGCGCTCTATGTCGAGGCGGGCGGCGTGGCGCGGGTGGCGCAGCAGGGCGGCGTCGACCTGAACCTGGTGCTGGCCAATACCAAGGGCACGGCCCAGGCCGGCTCCAGCTACCAGGCCGACGCCAACCTGCGCGTGGGCCAGGTGATCGCCGCCGGCAACGTCACGCTGCAGGCGGGGCAGTCGATCCTGAACGCCACGGCGGCGGGCCAGCGCCAATACGCCAACGTCACGCTCAGCGAACTGAGCGCGCAGGCGCTTGCGGCGCTGGGCTATGCGCGGGAGGTGGTCCTGATCGCGGGGCAGTCCGTCGGCCAGCTGGGCGCGGACCTGTCGGCGGACGGGTCGCCCGTGCTGGTCAATCTGTCGGCCAGCGATAGTCAGGCCGTGCTGAAGGCGCAGGCCGGAACCAGCCTGAACGTCTATGGCCTGCATGGCCTGCGGCTGGGCGGCGTGACGGTGGCGGACGGCAATGGCCTGCGCGGCGACGCGCGGATCTACGCGCTGGAAGACATCCTGAACGGCACGGCGCCGGGCCAGGCCGCGCTGACCGCGCGCAATGCCTGGCTGGGCACCCTGTCCGGCGGCATCGGCGTGGCGGCGCAGCCGCTGTTGACCGATCTGTCCGGCTATCTGATCGCGCTGGCCCAGGGGGCCGTGGCGATCAGCCAGCTGGGCGCGCATGACCTGGCGCTGGCGCACGTGGAATCGCGCAACCGCGACGAGATCCGCCTGAGCAGCCAGGCCAGTATCGTCAACGACAAGACCGCGCATCCGGGCCTGTCCGCCGGCCGCGCCGATCCGGTCGTCATCGGCGGCAGCCTGTATTTCACGGCGGCCGGCTCGGTCGGCGGCTACGGCCAATCCGACGCCGCCGGCGCGGCGGTCAACGACGCGCTGATCGTGGCGGCCATCGGGCCGCAGGCCACGCTCAACGCCACGGCCGGCGGCGACGTCGCGCTGGCGCAGGTGGCCCAGGCTGACGATGCGCAGGGCGCCACGCAGACGCTGGCGCTCAACGTGGGCCGGATCGAGGCGCGCAACGTCTGGCTGGCGGCGCGTTCCAGCGCGGCTGGCGTGGGCGGGGACATTCATGTGGCGGCCGGCTCGGCGCTCAGCGCCGTGGGCGTGGCGAGCCTGCTGGCCGGCAACAACCTGTATGTCGCCGCTCCGTCCAATGGTCAGCCCGGCGGCCTGATCTCGGCCGGACAGCGCATGAACCTGCGCGTGGACCGCGATGACCGCGGCGCCTACGGCAAGGCCTCGGCCATCACGATAGACGGCCGCCTGCTGGCGCCGGAAATCGTCATCCACGGCAGCGAGACCGGCGCCAACACCGTCCGCTTCGGGGCGACCGCCGACGCTGGCGGCGCGCTGGACGGCAACGGCTTGCTGACCCAGGGCAACACGATGCGGATCCTGGGCGGGTCCGGCCAGGACGATATCGAGATCCGCGCGCGCCTGATCGCGCAGCAGCTGCTGACGGTGTCCACGCAGGACGGTGATGACCGCGTGGTGCTGCAGTCGACCGAAACCTCGGGCGGCGTGCGCATCGAGACGGGCGCGGGCAACGACACGGTATCCGTGATCGGCACGCGCGTCGGCGGCGGATTGTCCATCTTGACCGGCGACGGCGGCAATGTCGTCACGCTGGACACGGCGACGGTCGGCGGCGACACGTCCATCACGAGCGGCAAGGACGCGGACCAGATCACGCTGGTCAACAGCGGTCTGACCGGCGGTCTGACGATCGACGCCGGCGACGGCGGCAATGTCGTCAGGCTGGATACCACGACGGTGGGCGGCGCTACACGCATCACGACCGGCAAGGACGCGGATCAGATCACGCTGGTCAACAGCGGCCTGACCGGCGGCCTGACGATCGACGCCGGCGACGGCGGCAACGTCGTCAAGCTGGAGACGGTGACGGTGGGCGGCGACACGCGCATCACGAGCGGCAAGGACGTAGATCAGATCACGCTGGTCAACAGCGGCCTGGCCGGCGGCCTGACGATCGATGCCGGCGACGGCGGCAACGTCGTCAAGCTGGACACCACGACGGTGGGCGGCGATACGTCCGTCACGACCGGCAAGGATGCGGACCAGATCGCGCTGGTGAACAGCGGCCTGACCGGCGACCTGACGATCGACGCTGGCGACGGCGGCAATGTCGTCGCGCTGGACACGGTCAGGATGGGCGGCGATACGTCCATCATCACCGGCAGGGATGCCGACCAGATCACGCTGACGCGGACAATCGGCCAGGGCATGCTGCGGATCGACGCCGGCGACGGCGACAACCGCGCGTTGCTGTCCGAGACCGTGCAGCATGGCGCGACGACGATCCTGACCGGCAAGGGCCAGGATCTCGTCAGCCTGTCGATGGCGGACTTCCTGGGCCGTTTGCACGTCGAATCCGGCGCCGGCGACGACAAGATCTGGATGTCCCGGATCCTGCTGGCAGCCGGCGCGACGGTGCTGGGCGGCGATGGCGACGATTACATCTATCTGTCGGCGCGGGCGCTGGCGGGCGGCGTGTCGATTTCCGGGGGAGCGGGCAACGACCTCATCGTGCTGGACCAGCTGCCGTCGCTGAGCAGCCGGCAGACCGTTCCCGGCCAGGTCGATCGCGTCGACGTCGACGGCGGCGCGGGCTCCAACCGCGTCATCGTCAATCTGGCCGAGACGCTGACCTCCGTGCTGATCGATGTCCATCATTCCGACGGCCAGGGCCGCGAGAACCTGGCGGGCGTCAATCAGCTGACCATCAATGGCACCGCGCAGGACGAGACCTTCCTGCTGCGCGCCGGCTATCTGGCCAAGCTGACGCCGCAGGGCGCGGGCTACGCCGACGCGGTGCAGCGCGTGAACTATGACCGCACCAGCACGGGCGGGCTGCGCCTGAACGCGGTGGACGGCGGCAACCGTTTCTATATTGACGACACCGGCACGCAGGTCGTCATCGACGGCGGCCTCGGCAGCGATCCGGCCAAGCGCAACGAGTTCCAGATCGGCCAGCTGTACGGGCTGGACCGGCTGCCGCCGAGCGTGGCGGCGGGCGACGGGATTGATACCGTGCGCACCACGCAGGGCTATCTGTCGCGCGGCAACAGCCATGGCATGACGATCTACGGCGCCGAGAACAGCGTCAACGTGTTCCGCGTCTACAGCAATGCCGCGCCGCTGGCGCTGCATGGCGGCAAGCGCGACGACGCCTTCATGGTCTACGCCTTCAAGCAGGATCAGGCGCAGGCCGGCGGCGCGCGCGGCTATGTGGTCAACGGCGAACTGTCCATCGACGGCGGCGCGGGCGTGAACACCTACACCACGCTGGGCACGGAGGAGGATGATGCCTTCGTGCTGACGCAGGAAGGGCTGCGCGGCGCCGGGCTGAACACCCGCTACCAGAATATCCAGAGGGTGAACCTGGACGCGCGCGAGGGCAACGACCACATCTATGTGCTGTCCACGCGCAGCAACGTGATCACCACCCTGATCGGCGGCAGCGGCAGCAATACCTTCGACCTGTCGGGCGATGCGGCGGGCAATACCATCGTCAGCGGCCGCGACGGCTCGCGCGGCGTGCTGGACGGCAAGCAGCCCGTCGTCGTCACCGCCCAGCCGGGCGCGCTGAACGGCAGCGGCGGCGCGCCGTTGGCGTTGTCGGTGAGCCTGGACATGGGCATCCTGCCGCGTCCGGCCAGCGGCCAGGCTTATGTGTCGCTGACCAGCGCCATGCTGGCGTCCGCGCTCTACGGCTCGCTGACGCAAGGCACGGGCCTGTCCGCCGGCGATGGGCTGGCGGCCGTGCGCCAGGGCCTGCAGGGCCGTGGCCTGCTGCTGTCGACCGACGGCGGTCAGACCTGGCATGAAAGCGTGGTGCTGGCGTTCGACGCCAATGGCGTCGGCGGGCAGGGCTGGGATACGACCCGGCAGGTGCTGGTCAAGCTGGAGGACGGCCCGGGCATCGGCCTGCCGCCGGTGAGCCTGGCCGGCCGCGACCTGCGGCTGTCGGCCACGCTGTTCACCACGCTGCCCGGCATGCACGATGTGGCCCTGCCATCCATCGTCGTGCCGGTGGCCGATCCGGGTCACGCCGGACCGCCCAACGATCCGGGCAAGGTGCGCGCGCCGCGCGCCACCGACCAGCCAACGATCGTCGTGGATCCGGTCACGGGCGTGAGCTATGCCAACTATCCCGACCAGCCGCACGACGTGTCCGGCATCCAGGGCAGCCTGCTGATCGAGGGCGGCGCGCTGGACAAGCCGGACTACGACGGCGCGCTGCGCGCCGGCGTGGGCCTGCCCGGCGAGACCGACGCGCCGCTGGGCGCGCGCAATACCGGCCAGGCGCCGACGGCCGCGGCCAACAACCGCATCCGCCTGTTCGACGACGGCTCGCTCACCGGCCAGGTGGGCATGCAGGACATGGCCGCGCAGCTGAGCGGCCTGGGCAGGCTGTATAACAACCCGCAGGCGGGCGACTTCGGCCGCATCACCGGACTGGGCATGACGCCGGGCGTGGGCGTGGCGGCGGGCAGCATCTTCCAGGCCAGCGAAGCCGGCATCCATGGCTATGACCGCGGCATCGTCTTCCACGGCGTGCAGTCGGTCAACACCATGCTGGGTCAGGGCGACGATACCTACACCGTGCGCCATGCGCCCGTGGGCACCGTGACCCTGGGGCAGGGCGGCGGCGGCAACAACACGCTGGTGGTCCAGGGAGATACCGTGGGCGGCGCCAGCCGGCCGGTGCTGCTGTTCGGCTCCACCAGCCAGGACGACCGCTACTACACCGCCACGCCCGGCCACCGGGTGGCGGGCCAGGCGCTGGCCTTCGGCAGGGCGGGCAACAATGTGCTGGACGCGCGCGGGGCGACCCAGGGCGTGATCCTGTACGGCGGCGCCGGCGACGACCTGATCTACGGCGGCTCGGGCAACGACCTGATCGCCGGCGGCGGCGGCAACAACACGATCCATGCCGGCCAGGGCAACAACATCGTGTTCGGCAATGCCGGCCTGAACATCGACCTGGGGACGCCCATGGACATGCGCAGCTCGCCGGACCTGCGTTCGCTGTACGCGCTGACGCTGGTGCTGAGTCCGGATCAGGCCGCCGGACAGGCGGTGGGCGCGGCGGCGGACCGGCTGGCCGTCGGCGGCAACACCATCACCGCGGGCGACGGCAACAACATCGTGTTCGCCAACTTCGGCCGCATCGTGACGGTGACGCCGGTCAACTACCTGCGCGATCGGGGTGATTTCATCGATCCCGCCGCGCCGGGCGGCGAGGCCCGTTACCTGGCGGGCGCCGGCCTGCTCGCGCTGGAAACCATCAATGTGCCGACGGCGGGCCGCAATGCCATCTCGGTCGGCAGCGGGCGCAACGTGCTGTTCGGCGGCATGGGCGACGACAGCATCCGGGCGGCCGGCGGCTTCAACCTGATGGCCGGCAACGCGGCGCAGGCGCTGTACACGGCGGCGGGGCGCATCCTGTCCTTCGCTTCCACCTTCCCATCGCAGGGCGGCAACAATTCGCTCTACAACAATGGCGAAGGCGTGATGATCGGCGGCGTCGGCAACGACGTGCTGGAAAGCGGCGCCGGATCCAACGTCATGTTCGGCGACAACGGCAGGGTGACCTTCGTCAACGATCGCTTCAGCGTCGCCGAGACGCTGGACATCGCCTACGGCGGCAACGACATCCTGCTGGCGGGCACCGGCGGCAATTTCATGCTGGGCGGCAGCGGTTCCGACATGTTCCGGGGCAGCTTCTCCAAGGACGTGATGGTGGGCGATTTCGCGGCCATCTACTTCGATCTGTCGGGCAGCCGCGTCGTCAACCTGACGCGATTCGGCCCGGGCGGCAACTCGCCCGACCTGATCACCCGCTCGCTGGAAGCGCTGTATTCCTGGCCCGGCACGCTGGGGCATGCGCCGCATCCGGTTTTCGAACGCGCCTGGACGCAACGCAGCGTGGCCTTCCTGTCCGCCGGCCACGCCGCGCAGGATGGTGGCCGCGTCAGCGTGGCGCCGGAGCGTCCGGATATCGTCATCGAACGCCACGACGGCGGCATTTCGATCTATGCTGCCGGCGATGCCGCGCCTGGCGTAGTCAGCATGCGTGGTGGCGCGGACGCGTCGGACGCGGGCCGAAGCATGGCGCTGTCCGGCCCGGCCGGGACGGAAGCGCCGGGGGACGGCGCGCATCAGGAACAGGATCAGGAGGAGCAGCAGCAAGGGCGGCAGGCCGACGGGCAGGAGCAGGATCCGCGTCCGCGGGCGTCCGCCGGCGAGGCGGCGCTCCAGCCGTCCGCCGCGCCGGATCGGGCGCCTGACGAGCGCGCGGCCCTGGCGGCCGGCGTGGGCGTGCTGGGCCTGTCCGGCGCGCTGGGCGCGACCGGCTCGGTGGTGTTCAATTCCAAAACCAATACATGGGAGAACAAGGCCCGTCGCAAGACCGGTGTGCGCATGATCCGCCAGGACATGCCGCTGGAGGAGGCGCAGGCCCTGAGCGAGGATGAATGATCCGATCGTCGCCGCGCAGGTGAAGCGCGCGGACCTGGCCTGGTGGTCGGCGCTGTCTTCCAGCGCCGACCGGCAGGCGTTCTTGCAAGCCTGGGTGGCCCTGCAGGCCAGCCAGCTCGCGGACCTGCGCCATGGCGCGCTGATCCTGGGCGAGCCGGACACCGGGCCGTTCGAGGTGGCGGCCGCCACGCCCGCCGGCAGCCGTCCCGGGCCGGGTTTCTACAACCTGGTGGATGATTGCCTGCAGGGCCGCGAGACGGCCGTGGCCGCCGACGGCCGCGCCCTGACCGTGGCCTATCCCATCGTGCTGGGCGGCCGCCTGCATGGCGTGGCCGCCTTCGAGACCGCGCCGCAGCCGCCCGAGCCCGTGGTGCAGGCCCTGCGCTGGGGCGCGGGCGTGCTGGAGGCCTGGCTGCTGCAGGGCGAGCGCAACGACAGCGCGCTGACCATCGAGCGGCTGATGTACGTCGTCAACAGCGTCGCGCGCGCCTTGAAGGAGGGCCGCTTCAAGGACGTGGCGCTGACGCTGGTGACCGACCTGGCGACCCGCCTGGAATGCGACCGCGTGAGCATCGGCTTTCGCCAGGACGGGCGCATCAAGGTGCAGGCGCTGTCGCACAGCAGCCGCCTGGTGCAGAACATGAACCTGGTGCAGGCGGTGGCCGAGGCCATGGACGAGGCCGTGGACCAGAACACCACGCTCTGCCTGCCCCAGGACGAGGGCCGCACCATCCAGCTGCGCGCCCACCACAAGCTGGCGCGCGAGTTCGGCAACCGCCACGTGCTGACCGTGCCCTTCGCGCCCGACGCCGAGGCGCGCGGCGCCTTGCTGTTCGAGCGGCCGGACGGGCGCGGTTTCGACCGCCAGGACATCGAGCTGTGCCAGAGCGTGGCGCTGCTGGCGGGCCGGGTGCTGTACCAGCGGCTGCGCCAGGAACGGCCCCTGTGGCGCAAGGGCCGCGACGCGCTGCTGCGCGAAGCGGGCCGCTTGTTCGGCGCGCGCTACATCGGCCGCAAGCTGCTGGTGCTGGCGGTGGCGGCGCTGGCGCTGTTCGCCGCGCTGGCCCACGGGCCCTATCGCGTCGGCGCGTTCGCCACCGTGCAGGGCGTGGTGCAGCGCGTGGTCGCGGCGCCGTTCGAGGGCTATATCGCCGAGGCCACCCGCCGCGCCGGCGACGAGGTCAGGCAGGGCGATGTGCTGGCCGTGCTGGATACCCGCGAGACCGAGCTGGAGCTGCTGCGCGCCGGCAACCTGGAGGTGCAGTACCGCCGCCAGGGCGAGGAGGCCATGGCGCGCGGCGACAGCGCCGCCGCCGCCATCGCCCAGGCGCAGGCGCGCCAGGCCATGGCCCAGATCCAGTTCTACCGGCAGCAGATCCAGCGTTCCAGCCTGCGCGCGCCGTTCGACGGCGTGCTGGTCAGCGGCGACCTGAGCCAGCAGCTGGGCGAGGCGGTCAAGCGCGGTCAGGAGCTGTTCAAGCTCTCGCCGCTGGACGGCTACCGCCTGTGGCTGGACGTGGAGGATCGCCAGATCGACGACGTGGCGGTGGGGCAGACCGGCAGGGTGGCGCTGGCCGCCATGCCCGACCGGCAGATCCCCTTCACGGTCACGCGCATCGTGCCGCTGGCCCAGGTCCAGGAAGGCAAGACGGTGTTCCGCCTGGAGGCCAGCCTGACGCCGGGCGAGAGCGCCACGCTGCGCCCGGGCATGGAGGGCGTGGGGCGCATCGACATCGGCGAGCGCCGCTACGCCTGGATCTGGACCCACGGCTTCATGGACTGGCTGCGCCTGAAGTGGTGGGCCTGGTTCGGGTAGGAAGCGGAACATGACGGCCACCGCCCTCTACAGCAATTCCTGGCACCGCGTCAGCGCGCTGCGGCCGCGCCTGCGCTCGCACATCCACATCCAGCGCCACACCTACCGGGGGCAGGTCTGGTATGTGATGCAGGACCAGAGCAACGGCGAATTCCACCGCTACACGCCCGAGGCCAACCTGCTGATCAGCCTGATGGATGGACGCCGCAGCGTGCAGCAGATCTGGGAGATCGCCTGCGCTCAGCTGGATGACGACGCCATGCCGCAGGACGAGGTCATCCGCCTGATGTCCCAGCTGCACCGCGCCGACGTGCTGATGACCGATCGCGCGCCGGACGTGCGCGACCTGGTGCAGCGCCGCCGCCGCCAGCGCGCGCAGAAGATCAAGCAGTACGTCGGCAATCCCAGCGCGCTCAAGCTGCCGCTGCTCGATCCCGACCGCTGGCTGAGCGCCGCGCTGCCGTACTACCGCTGGCTGTTCACCTGGGTGGGCGGGCTGCTGTGGCTGGCCGTGGTGCTCTACGGCGCTGCGCTGGGCGCCATGCACTGGAAGGCGCTGACGCACAACGTCTGGGACCAGGTGTTCTCGGCCGGCAATGTGCTGGCCATGGCGCTGGTGTATCCGCTGGTCAAGGCCGTCCACGAGCTGGGCCACGCCTGCGCGGTCAAGGCGCGCGGCGGCGAGGTCCACGAGATCGGGCTGATGTTCCTGCTGCTGGTGCCCATTCCCTATGTGGACGCGTCGGCGGCGGCCGGCTTCGCCGACAAGCGCTGGCGCATGCTGGTGGGGGGGGCGGGCATCCTGGTGGAGCTGTTCCTGGCGGCGCTGGCCATGATCGCCTGGACGCAGCTGGAGCCGGGCCTGGGCCGGTCCGTGGCCTACAACGTCATCATCCTGTGCGGCGTGTCCACGCTCTTCATGAACGGCAATCCCCTGCTGCGCTATGACGGCTACTACGTGCTGTCGGACGCCATCGAGATTCCCAACCTGGGGCAGCGCGCCAATGCCTGGCTCGGGTATCTGTTCAAGCGCTACGTGCTGGGCCTGGCCGCCGTCGAGGCGCCGCGCGCCAGCCGGGGCGAGCAGTGGTGGTTCGTGGGCTATGCGCTGCTGTCCTTTGTCTACCGCATGTTCATCATGTTCCTGGCCATCTTCCTGGTGGCGGGGCAGTTCTTTTTCTTCGGCGTCCTGCTGGCCTGCTGGGCCATCCTGAACACCATCGTCATGCCGCTGTGGCGGCTGGCGCGGCAGCTGTTCACCGACCCGCAGATCCAGGCGCGCCGGGGGCGGTCCTATGCCATCACCGCGCTCTGCGTGCTGGCGGCGGCCGGACTGGCGGGCGCCGTGCCCATGCCGTCCTCGACCGATACCGAGGGCGTGGTCTGGGTGCCGCCGTCGGCCCAGGTGCGCGCGCCGGTGGCCGGCTTCGTCCGCGAGCGCCAGGCGGCGGACGATGCGCTCGTGGCGGCGGGCGCGCCGCTGCTGGCGCTGGAGAACGACGAACTGCAGCGGCGCGACGCCATGCTGGCCGCCCAGGTCGACGAGTACCAGGCGCGCTACGTGCAGGCCCATGCCCAGAATCCGGTGCAGGCCGCCATCACGCGCCATCAATGGCAGAGCCTGCTGACCGAGAAGCGCGCGGTCGATGAACAGGTGCAGTCGCAACAGGTGCGCAGCCGGCACGCCGGCCGCTACGTCTCGGCCCAGCCCGAGGACATGACCGGCCGCTACGTCCAGCGCGGCGAGCTGCTGGGCTATGTGCTGACCGAGGCCGAGACGGTGCGCGTGGTGGTGCCGCAGTCCAGCCTGGAGCGGATCCATCGCTCGCTGGAAGGCGTGCGCGTGCGGCTGGTGCAGGACGCGGGCCGCGTGTTCGAGGCGCGCGTGCTGCGCGAAGTGCCGTCGGCCACCGACGAGCTGCCCAGCATGGCGCTGAGCCTGCAGGGCGGCGGCAGCATCGGCGTGGATCCGCGCAAGTCGCAGGAAGGGCGGGCCAAGTCGGCGGAGAACCTGTTCGTCATGGACCTGCAATTGCCGCCGGACGCGCCGCTCGGCTACGTGGGCGCGCGCGTCTATGTGAAGTTCTCCCACGAGCCCCGGCCGATCGCGCTGCGAGCCTACGATGCGGTGCGCCAGATGGTGCTGCGCCAGCTAAAACTCTAATGGAGGAAACCCACCCCCGCAGCGCTGCGCGCTTCCCACCTGGGCGGCCCCCCTCAAGGGGGCGCCACTACGGACCGGCATAGCCGGATCCGTGTGGCCCTGGTCGTGACGGTTTTGCCAAGTTGTGACGTTCCACTTCGTGGATATGACTGAAATGGATATTTGTGCTGCTTTGGCGCCCGACCCGCTCTATCCCGAAAGGGAGAGCGAGCGGCACGCCAACAAGCTGGAGGCCTGGGGCACGGCGGCGCTGCGCTGGCTGGCGCGCAAGCGGCGTCAGCCGCTGTGGCGCACCCGCCGCATCCTGGCGCAGGTGCATCGCGAGGCCGGCCGGCTGGCCGGGCTGGATCTGGCCGGCGTGCGCGCGCGCGCCGACGAGGTGGCGTTCGACCTGCGCTGCAACGGCATCACCCAGGCCGGCGCCGCGCGCGCCTTCGCGCTGGTGCGGCAGGCGGGCCGGCTGGCGCTGGGCAAGGCGCATTTCGATGTGCAGCTGCTGGGCGGCTGGGCCATGCTGCAGGGCATGGTGGCCGAGATGAACACGGGCGAGGGCAAGACGCTGACCGCCACGCTGCCGGCCGCCACGGCGGCGCTGGCCGGGCTGCCGGTGCATGTCATCACCACCAACGATTATCTGGTCGAGCGCGACGCGCAGATCATGACGCCGCTGTATCAGGCGCTGGGCCTGAGCGTGGCCTGGGTCAGCATGGAAATGGATCCGGCCGAGCGGCGGCGGGCCTATCGGGCCGACATCGTGTACTGCTCGAACAAGACCCTGGTCTTCGACTATCTGCGCGACCTGATCGTGCTGGACGACGACAAGGACGAGGACCGGCTGCGGCTGGAACGGCTGCGCGGCGGCGAGGGGCGCGTCGGCGAGCTGTTCCTGCGCGGCTTGTGCTTCGCCATCGTGGACGAGGCCGACAGCGTGCTGGTCGACGAGGCGCGCACGCCGCTCATCATTTCGGGCGTGCAGGAAGAGGACGGCGGCGCCGTCACCGCCCAGGCCATGGAACTGGCGGCGGGCATGCGGGAGGAACATTACCTGATCCAGCGGGAGCATCGGCGGGCCGCGCTCACCGAGTCCGGCCGCGAGCATCTGCGCCTGGCCTGCGCGGCCCTGCCCGCGCCCTGGGGCATTCCGTTCCGGCGCGAAGAGCTGATCCTGAGCGCGCTGACCGTGCTGCACCTGTATCGGCTCGATGAGCAGTACATCGTGCGCGACGGCAAGGTCATGGTGGTGGACGAGTTCACCGGACGCGTCATGCCCGACCGTTCCTGGGGCCAGGGCCTGCACCAGATGATCGAGCACAAGGAAGGCCTGGAACTCAGCGATCCGCGCGCCACGCTCAAGAGCATCAGCTACCAGCGCTTCTTCAAGCACTACCTGTTGCTGGCCGGCATGACGGGCACCGCCGCCGAGATCCGGGCGGAGCTGGGCCGCGTATACAACCTGCCCGTGGTCCGCATCCCCACGCATCGCAAGTCGCGCCGGATCCACGCGCCGGACAGCGTGCACCGAACCATGGCGGACAAATGGGCGGCCGTGCGCGAACGCTGTCGCGCGCTGCATGCGCGCGGCGTGCCGGTGCTGATCGGCACGCGCTCGGTGGCGGCGTCGGAGGAGGTGGCCCGGGTGCTGGCCGAGGCGGCGCTGCCGGCGGTCGTGCTCAACGCCAAGCAGGACGCCGACGAGGCCGCGCTGGTCGGGCGCGCCGGGGAGATCGGCAGCATCATGATCGCCACCAACATGGCCGGGCGCGGCACCGACATTCCCTTGTCGGACGCCGCGCGCGAGGCCGGCGGCCTGCACGTCATCCTGACCGAGCGGCACGAGTCCGCCCGCATCGACCGCCAGCTCGAAGGCCGCAGCGGCCGCCAGGGCGATCCCGGCCATGCCGAGGCCATCCTGTCGCTGGAGGACGCCGTGCTGGACAGCGTCAGGAACAGCCTCTGGTCGCGGCCGATGGATGCGCTGCTGGCGATGAGCTTCCCCGGCTGGCGCGCCGTCGCGGCGCGCTGGCTGCGCCACGCGCAGGCGCGCACCGAAAGAAAACTGGCCCGCGAACGCCGCAGCATGGTGTCCGCGGACGAAGAATTGGAGAATTCCCTGTCATTTTCCGGACAGGGAGACTGAGGTCCGTCGAAGATGAAGATTTCCGCCGCATTCCGTCCCGCCTGCCTTGGCCTTGCCGCCGCGCTGGCCTGCGCCGCGCAGGCCCAGGGCCTGCCGCCCGATGCCGCCTTGCCGCCGCTGACCGGCCTGGGCGCGCCGGCGGACAGCCTGGGCCATCCCATGGCCTGCCTGATCGAGCCGTTCCAGGTGTCGGAGCTGGGCAGTCCCTCGGCCGGCGTGCTGAACAAGGTGCTGGTGCAGCGCGGCGACGAGGTCAGGAAGGGGCAGGTGGTGGCCGAGCTGAACACCAATGTGGACGAGGCCACGCTGCAACTGCGCCGCGCCGAGGCCGCCTACCTGGGCCGCGTGGTGGAGCGCAACGCCGACCTGTACCAGCGCAAGCTGCTGCCCGCCGGCGACTACGACGAGATGACGTCGCGCAGCCGTCAGGCGCAGCTGCAGGTCGCCCTGCAGCAGGCCATCCTGGCCGAGCGCAGCATCAAGAGCCCGTTCGACGGCGTGGTGGCCGAGCGCTATGCCGGCCCCGGCGACCGCATCAACGACAACAAGATCGTCAAGCTCGCGCAGATCGATCCGCTGGTGGTCAAGGTGGTCGTGCCCGACGGCCTTTACGGTCAGATCAAGGCCGATGCCGGCGCCCAGGTCACGGTCAACGCGGCCATCAGCGACAAGCCGCTTCAGGCCAAGGTCTGGCGCATCGACCGGGTGATGGACGCCGCCAGCGGCACCTTCACCGTGCTGCTCAAGGTCGAGAACAAAGGCAACGCCATCCCGGCGGGGATACGCTGCTCGATCCGGTTCTGAGAACCAGGAAGGCTTCGCGCTCCCCGGCCTACAGGCTCATCGACCGCCCGCGCCGCTGCGCGACTGTTCCGAGTTCTCCACCAAGACCGCTTCGGCGAGCCGGTTCAGGCGTTGCCACAGCGTCGGGGACACCTCTGTACCGTGTTCCAGCGCGCGCCGGCCGGCCTGTGCGTAGTCCGCCGGCGTGACCCGTCGGGCGATCCGGGCGGCGTCGGCCTCGAGGGCGGGAGCAGGCAGGGGCTCGATATCCAGCGTCAGCGTCAGGGAGCGTGGCGATTCCGCAGCGCCGCGTTCCGGCAGGGCCGCCGTCTGGTAGCTCGGATAATCGGCGCCGCTTTCGATCCAGGCGGTGTGGCGATGCGCTGGCGCATCGCCGTCGTCCCATCGCGCCTGGGCCCAGCAGCCCTTGCGGGCGCAATCCGCCAGCAGCTTGAGGACGCACTTGCGATCGCGGCAGTCCAGGATTTCCAGCTGGATCCGGCCTTGCCGGGACGCGCGCAGGCAGGCCAGGTCCAGCAGGGACGGCAGGGCGTCCAGCGCGCTGCGACCATGGCATCGTGCGACCAGGCGGCCGGGGGCCGGGACGCTCAGTTCGGTGGCGGGCAGCGCGGGGTCGGCCTGCCACGCCAGCGCGTCCAGGCCGTCTTCGCCATGCAGCGGCAGCCAGCCGGCCATGGCGGCGGCATCCTCGTATTGGCCTTGCGGGTAGCCCAGCCCTTCGAAGACGCGTTTGAGCAGGGCGGCCAGTTCGTTGGCGGAGATCAGCATCAGGCGGTTTCCTGGGCGGGTGCGAGTGGCAGGAACCAGTCGTCGTCAAAGGGGTGTCCGATATCTTCCAGCAAGGGAGCCCCCTGGAACATGGTGTTGCGGACCCACAGGCGCGAGCGCGGGTCGAACTTGCTCACTCCGAAGAAGGACAGCTTGCAGCGCAGCAGGTGCATGGGCAGCACGTCGCGGTCCAGCAGGTTGGCGCGGATTTCGCCGTAGCGCGTCGCCGCCATGGTCTGGATGCGGCGAACGATCCCGCGATCCTCGGGATGGCGGAAGAGAAAATCCGCGACCCGGTCGTGAGGATGCGTGGCCAGGTCACGGACCAGCCGCCGGTGGCATTGCTGCGCCAAGAGGGCGATGCCCAGCGGCATCTGTTTTTCGCGGCCCGCGTCGATGCCGCACAGGCCGAGCCGGGGTTCCTGCTTTTCCTGCGACCGGTACCAGAATGTCGCCTGCGCGCCGTCGGCGTCGAAGTCGATCTCCAGGGCCCAGCGGTAGGCGGATTCGATCAGCGCGCGCAGCTCGGCGGACGGCATGTCCGGCCTCAGTTCCAGGCGTTCGGGCAGCGCCAGGCGTTCATCCAGGTCATCCACCCGCTCCGGGTGCAGTTCCAGCAGGATGCAGTTGAGCAGTTCCTGGCCCTGCAGGCTGCAATGGCGCGTCGCCCACTCCAGCAGCGGATTCCAGGATTCCAGCCGCGCGCCTTCCAGCCAGCCGGACAGGGCCTGCATGTCCGCGAGGGTGCGCTGGTTGTTGCCGGTCTGCCATTCGTCCTCGGTATGGGTCTCCCGGAGATGGCGGATGGCGCGGTCCAGCAGCTGCGGCAGTCGTGCGCGCGCGGCGGCGGGGGCGGGCGCGGCGACGATGCGGGCGAGCGCCAGTTCGCGCATCTCGACCCAGCGGCTGATGAGCTGCGGATGGTTGATCAGGTAGGGCGCCATGCCCAGGCCCGTCGAATTGCCGATGCCGAAGTAGCGCTTGAGCGCCGGTTCGAGCGCCACCGCCGTGGCGGGCGCGCGATGGCGGGCGATATGCTCGGCCTGCCGCAGGCTGAAGTTGCGCAGCATGAAACAGGTGAACATTTCCGCGGCGAAGGGGCGGGCGAAATCAGGATGCCTGTCCCGGATCTTTTCCCAGTCGGCCATGCCCAGCTTGCCGCTGCCGTAGACCGCCGTGGTGCGGTACAGGTAGCCGACGCGCGTGATCCGGGCCGCGTCGGGCTGCCGCCCTCGGGCCAGCGCGTCCACGACATAGTCGAAGTTGCGCACGCTCCGGTTGGCGCGCGACAGCACCATCGTGCGGGCGTCCAGCCTGCCGGCTTCCTGCAAGGGCACGTTGCGGCGCAGGCTGTCCAACTGGTCCGGATCGACCTCGCCTTCGCACAGCGCCATGGTCAGGTCCCATTCGCTGGCGATGACGCGGTCGTTGCGCTTTTCCGGCGCCAGGTATTGGGAGAACAGCACGAAGCTGAACAGGCCGTTGGGTGTGTGGATGCGGTAGATCGCGGTGCCGTGGCCATCGGCGTCCAGCTCGAAGCGCGAGGCGTCGATCCGCCAGCGCTCGCGCATGATCCGGCGCACCAGGGCGCGCATGAAGCTCAGGCGGCTCTGATGCAGGCTGCCCAGCCGTTCCAGATCCATGACCTGGCCGGCCGGGCGCATGGGCAGGGTCGCGGCTTCGGCCTGGCTGGCTTCCCCGGTGCTAAGCGTGTTCATACTCGGACTCTCAATGGAATGGCGCCGTGCGTCCGCGACAGCATGGCGGACAGCAGGATGCGAGGCGTCGATGTGCCGTCGATATTGGGACAGGCTGACCGGCGGCGCAATTCAGATCGGTCTATTGCTTGATAAGCGGAATTTATGGAGAGACTGTTTTTGATGAGTGGGGCTGCTCAGTTCCGGGAGGCGAGGCCGTTGTCGCGCAGGATGAAGTCGAACAGCGCCTGAGCGGCCACCGGCAGCGAGCGATTGGCCAGGCGCACCAGGCCGATGTCGCGGCTGGCGAGGGGCGCGGCCAGCGGAATGAAGCGCAATGCGCCGGGCTCGGCGGGAAACGCCAGGCGGGGCAGGGTGGTGATGCCCATGCCGGCCTCGATCATGGCCAGCAGTGAAATCATGTTCGAGATGTAGATCTGCGATTCGGCGATCAGCTCGCCGGCGCTGGTCCCCGCGAGCAGCCGGGACGTGCCGTTGGCGATCAGCCGGTGGCCGCGCAGCTGCTGCCAGTCGAGCTTTTTCCTGGCCGCCAGCGGATGGTCCCGGTGGCAGACCACGCCGATGCTGTCCTTCCAGATCGGCGTGAAGCGCAGATCGCTTTCCGGCTCCCAGACGCTGGAAATGCCGAAATCCACCTGGCGGTTCTTCACCATGGCCAGCACCGCCTCGGAGCTGTCGTCGAACAGGCTGACATGCAGGCCGGCATCCTGGCCGATGAAGCGCGTGAGGATATCCGGCAGCAGGCGGCTGGCGACCGATGGCACCGAGGCGATGCGCAGATGTCCGGACTTGTTCTGCGCCACCAGGTTCATCTCGCGCATCACGCGGTCGTGATGGTCGATCAATTCCCTGGCGTAGGCGAGGAACTGCTGGCCGAAGGGCGTCAGGTCCGGCTTGACGACGCGCGCATTGCGTTTTTCGAACAGGGGCTGGCCCAGCTTGTCTTCCAGGTCGCGGATGGACAGGGATATGGCGGGCTGGGTGCGATGCGCCCGTTCCGCGGCGGCATGGAACCCCTGCAGTTCCACGACCCAGACGAAATGGCGCAACTGGACGATCCTGAGGTCTGGCAGCATGGTAAGTTTCACTTATCAAACAATAGTTGGAACTAACTTTATTTTATATGTGCCGGCTCCTACCATGCGATCAACAGCATAGGGAGGCAGGCATGGCCAGCAGCATATTCAGCAACTACATCAACGGCGCCTGGGTCGAGGGCGCTTCCAGCATCGTCAATCGCAGCCCCGCCGACACCGAAGACGTGGTGGGACGCTATGCGCAGGCGGACGCCGATCAGGTCGACCGGGCCATCGCGGCGGCGGCCGCCGCCCAGCCCGCCTGGGCGCGCAGCGGGCTGGAGGAACGCTGGCGCGTGCTCATGGCGATCGGTGACGAGCTGATCGCGCGCAAGGCAGAACTGGGCGAGCAGTTGTCGCGCGAAGAAGGCAAGACGCTGGCCGAGGGCGTGGGCGAAGTGCATCGTTCGGGCCAGTTTTTCCACTACTACGCGGCCGAAGTGTTGCGGCAGCTGGGCGAGACGGCGGACTCCGTGCGTCCGGGCGTGGAAATCGAGGTGCGCCGCGAGCCGGTCGGCGTGGTCGCCATCATCACGCCGTGGAATTTCCCGATGGCCACGGCGGCCTGGAAGATCGCGCCGGCGCTGGCCTTTGGCAACGCGGTCGTGTTCAAGCCCGCCAACGCCGTGCCTGCCAGCGCCTGGGCGCTGACCGAGATCATCGCGCGCCAGCCCCTGCCCGCAGGCGCCTTCAACCTGGTCATGGGCAGCGGCGCCGAGGTCGGGGAGCGGCTGATCCAGTCGGCGGCGATCCAGGCGCTGAGCTTCACGGGCTCGGTCGAGACCGGCCGCCGGGTCGCGGCCGCGACGGCCGCCAATTTCGTGCGCTGTCAACTGGAAATGGGCAGCAAGAATGCCTTGGTGGTGCTGGACGACGCCGATCTGCCCCTGGCGGTGGAATGCGCGGTGAATGGCGCGTTCTTCGGCACCGGGCAGAAGTGCACCGCCTCATCCCGACTGATCGTGACCGAGGGCATACACGACCGCTACGTGCAGGCGCTGGTGGAACGCATCGGGCAGCTGAAGGTCGGCCATCCCTTGCGCGAGGGCGTGCACATCGGTCCGGTGATCGACGAGGGCCAGCTGGCGCGGAACCTGCGTTACATCGAGCTGGCGCGGGCCGAGGGCGCGCGACTGGCCTGCGGCGGCGAGCGCATCGAGGATGAGCGCCCCGGGTACTACATGCGTCCCGCGCTGTTCGTCGACACGCGCAATGACATGCGCATCAACCGCGATGAAGTCTTCGGTCCGATCGCCTGCGTCATCAAGGCGCGCGACTACGAGGATGCGCTGACCTTGCTCAACGACACGCGTTTCGGCCTTACGGCCGGCATCGTCACCCGGTCGCTGCGGCATGCCAGCGATTTCAAGCGGCGCGCCCGCACCGGCTGCGTCATGGTCAACCTGCCCACCGCCGGCACCGACTATCACGTGCCGTTCGGCGGCCGTGGCGATTCCAGCTTCGGCCCCAGGGAGCAGGGGCAGTACGCCCGCGATTTCTATACGGCGGTCAAGACCGTCTACATCCGTCCTTGAGGAAACATGATCATGCAAGACATGCTGGTGATCGACGGCCTGCAATATTCCAACTGGAGCGAGGCGCTGTTCCGCCAGATGCGCGAGGGCGGCCTGAGCGCCGTGCACGCGACGATCGCCTACCATGAGACCGCGCGCGAGACGCTGTCGCGCATCGGGGAATGGAATCGCCGCTTCGAGGCCTGGCCCGGGCTGATCCGCCCCGTGCGGCAGGCGTCGGACATTACGCTGGCGCAACGGGAGGGGCGGGTAGGCGTATTCTTCGGCTTCCAGAACTGCTCGCCCATCGAGGACGATATCGACCTGGTCGAGGTGTTTCGCCAGCTGGGGGTCTTCGTCATGCAGCTGACCTACAACAACCAGAGCCTGCTGGCCTCGGGCTGCTACGAAAGCGAGGACAACGGCATTTCGCGCTTCGGCAGGCAGGTGATCGGCGAGATGAATCGCGTCGGCATGCTGATCGACATGTCGCACAGCGCCGAGCGCAGCACCCTGCAGGCCATTGAACTGTCCGCGCGGCCGGTGATCATTTCCCACGCCAACCCCAGCAGCTTCCATCCTGCCCGGCGCAACAAGTCCGATGCCGTGTTGCGCGCGATCGCGCAATCCGGGGGGCTGCTGGGCTTCAGCACCTATCCCTTCCATCTGCGCGGCGGCCCGGCCTGCCGCCTGGACGAGTTCTGCGACATGGTGGCGCGCACGGCGGACCTGATGGGCGTGGACCACATCGGCATCGGCACCGACCTGTGCCAGCAGCAGCCGCTGCAGGTGTTGGAATGGATGCGCAACGGCCGCTGGAGCAAGGCCAAGGATTATGGCGAGGGATCGGCCGCCAACGCGGACTGGCCGGCGCCCCTGCCGTGGTTCCGCGACAGCCGGGACTTTCCCGTGATCGCGGCGGGCCTGCGCGAGCGGGGCTTCGTCGATGATGAACTGCGCAGGATCATGGGGCTGAACTGGCTGCATCAGCTGGAGCAGGGCACCGCGCCACGGCCTTGAGAGCCGGCGGGGCCATGAAGAAAACCCCACGCCACGCCCGTTCACGCGGGCTGGCAGCCCTCCGATGAGGTCTGGGGCGGCTTTGGGGAAAAATAACGAGGAGACAATCATGAACGAGATTCCGGCCCGCGCAGCGGGCGGCGAGCAGGCGCGGCCCGCGCTTATGCAGGGCATGGACTGGCCGCTGCTGGCCGTCAGCGGCGGCTTCCTGCTGTGCTTCCTGGCGGCGGCCCTGGTGGACATCGACGCCGTGTCGGCGCTGGTCAGCGCCTTGTTCGCCTGGTCGACGAAGGTGTTCGGCCTGTACTGGCAGATCCTGATGCTGGCGACCTTCGTTATCAGCCTGGGCATCGGCTTCAGCCGCTGCGGCCGCGTGCGCCTGGGCGGCGTGGACAGACGGCCCGACATCAGCACCTTCAACTGGATCGCCGTGATCATGTGCGCGCTGCTGGCGGGCGGCGGCGCGTTCTGGGCCGCCGCCGAGCCCTTGATGCACTTCGCCAGTCCGCCGCCCCTGTTTGCCCAGGTGCAGCCGAAGACCGAAATGGCGGCGCACGTGGCGCTGGCGCAGTCCTTCGTGCACTGGGGCTTCCTGGCCTGGGCCGTGCTCGGCAGCCTGCTGGCCATCGTGCTGATGCACCTGCACTACGACAAGGGCCTGCCGCTGGCGCCTCGCACGCTGCTGTATCCGCTGCTGGGCGAGCGCGCGCTCAAGGGGATGATCGGCAGCCTGGTCGACGCCGCCTGCATCATCGCGGTGGTGGCCGGCACCATCGGCCCGATCGGCTTCCTGGGCCTGCAGATCAGCAATGCGCTGCACGCCGTGTGGGGCCTGCCGAACGACCTGACCACGCAGTCCATCACCATCGTCCTGGTGACGGCCATGTACACCACGTCCTGCCTGGTGGGGTTGAACGGCATCCGCGTGGTCAGCGAGATCAATGTCTGGCTCATGATCGGGTTGGCGCTGTTCATGATCGTGGCCGGGCCGACGCTGTTCATCCTGTCGGCCTTTCCCACGGCGTTCGGCTTGCAGCTGGAGTACTTCCTGCCGATGACGACGTATCGCGCGGATCCGAAGTGGCTGGACTGGTGGACCATCTTCTACTGGGGCTGGTTCATCGGCTATGCGCCGATGATGGGCCTGTACGTCGCCAAGGTGTCGCGCGGCCGCAGCATACGCCAGATCATCGGCACGCTGTCCATCGTCGCGCCGCTGGTGACCATGTTCTGGTTCACGGTGGTGGGGGGCGCCGGCATCGGGCTCGAATTGCAGAATCCGGGCAGCGTCACGGCCCATGGCAACGAACCCGAGGCGATGCTGCTGGGCATCACGCAGAATCTGCCCTGGGCCGGGCTGGTGTCCGCGCTGTTCATCTTCCTGAGCTTCATCTCGGTCGCCACCAATGGCGACGCCATGGCCTATACCGTGGCCATGGCCATGTCCGGCAACGACACGCCCAGGAAATGGCTGCGCGCCTTCTGGTGCGTCGGCATGGGACTGGCCGCCGTGGTGTTGATCACGATCGGAGCGGGAGGCGTGAGCGCGCTGCAATCGTTCATCGTGATCACCGCCGTGCCGGTCTCGCTGCTGATCCTGCCGGCCTTGTGGGATGCGCCGCGCATCGCGCTGGCCATGGCGCGCGAGCAGCTGGGCCAGCGGCGCGGCGTGGGCGAGGCGGTCTAGTGTGCCGTCCGGGTGGACGACTGGCGCCGGCGTCGGCTCAGGCCGCGCGCAGCGTCACGTCGATCCAGCCGCGCAAGGCGTTGGACAGGCGGATTCCGTCCGCCGCGTGCAGGTCGGCCAGGGTCAGCACCTTTTCCTTCGCCTGGCCGGTTTCCAGCAGCTCGGCGCGCTGCACCCCCGGCAGGCAGCCGCAATCGACCGGCGGCGTGTACCAGTGCGCGCCCAGGCGCAGGTAGACGTTGCTGCGGCTGCCTTCGCACAGCTCGCCGCGCTCGTTCAGGTAGAGCAGGTCGAACAGGTGCGGGTGGGACGGCAGCCACTCGATGGTCTTGGTGTACCAGGGGCGGTGGGTGGTCTTGTAGCGCAGCAGCGGTTCGGACGAACGCAGCGCCTCGGGCGCCAGCATCACTTCCTGCACGGCCGGCAGCGGCGGCAGGGGGGCGGTCTGGATGCTGCGGCCGCCGTCGCGCGCCACCAGCAGGCGCAGCCGGTGCGGGCCGGGCGCGGACAGGGCCAGGGCGGCGACCAGGATGTCGGCCTCGACGGGGGGGCCGGCCCAGGCATAGTCCAGCGCCTTGCAGGAGGCTTCCAGCCGCTTCAGGTGCCGCGCCAGCAGCGGCATGCGGCGCTGGGCATCGACCAGGATGGTCTCGATCAGTTCGGGTTGCATGGGACGCTCCTGGGGAAGGGGGGACGGGCGCGGGCCGCGTTCTATCCTACTACCGGCCCGGGGAATTTGGGCCCTCAGGCCTTGAGAATGCGGGCTTTCCAGTGGCATTCCTGCCATTCGGAGGCCGGATCGGAGTCATGGACGATGCCGCCGCCCACGCCGTAGACGCCGGCGCCCGCCGCGTCCACGACCAGCGTGCGGATCGCCACGTTCAGCGAGAAATCGCCGTCCGGCGCCAGCCAGCCGATGCTGCCGCAGTACAGGCCGCGCGGCGCGATCTCCATCTGGCGGATGCGGCGCATGGCGGCGATCTTGGGCGCGCCGGTGATGGAGCCGCAGGGGAACAGCGCGCGCAGCACGTCTTCCAGCGAGGCGCGGGGGGCGCGCGCCGAGACGGTGGACGTCATGGTCCAGACCGTGGGATAGCGTTCCAGCGAGAACAGCGCGTCCACCGTCACCGAGCCGGGCTCGGCCAGCCGGCCCAGGTCGTTGCGCAGCAGGTCCACGATCATCAGGTTCTCGGCGCGGTTCTTCTCGCTGGCCAGCAGCTCGCGGCCCAGGCGCTCGTCCTCGGTCCGGTCGGGATGGCGCGGCGCCGTGCCCTTCATGGGCCGGGTGGTCAGGCGCTCGCCGTCGCGCCGGATGAACAGTTCGGGCGAGAAGGACAGCACGCTGCGCTCGCCGTCCTGGATGAAGGCGGCGTGCGCCACCGGATTGCGCGCGGCGATGCGGCGGTAAAGCGTGGCCGGATCGCCGGCCAGGCGCAGGTCCAGCGGCTGGGTGTAGTTGACCTGGTACAGCTCGCCGGCGCCGATCAGGTCGCGGATCTCGTCGATGCGGCGCAGGTAGTCGGCCTCGGCCATGCGTGGCGCGGCGGGCGTGAGCGTGGCGGCGGGCGCGTCCGGGCCGGGCGAGTCCCAGGGCGCTTCGTCGGTCTTGCCGTCGAAGACCAGCGCGCGCAGCCGTGGCCGGCCGTCGTCGGCCGGCGGCGTCCAGGGGCCGCCGGGCGCGGCCCGCGCGGCCTCGGGCAGCAGCCATTCGCCCAGCTCGTAGTCCAGCATCAGCGCGACCCAGCGGCCCTGGCGGCGCTCGGCCTCGATGGCCTGGAGCGCCGGGCCGACCTCGGCGGCGGCGCGCGCCTCGATGCGGCGGCGCAAGCCGTCCAGCCGCAGGGCGCGGCCGGCCAGCCGGTCTTCAAAGCGACAAAGCATGCTTGCCTATTGCTGATGAGCCAGGAATTCCGTCAGGACGCGGCCGGTGTGGGACTTGTCCTTCAGGGTCATCACGTGTTCCGGCGAACCCTGGGCGACCAGCTGGCCGCCGCCGGTGCCGCCCTCGGGGCCCAGGTCCAGCAGCCAGTCGGCCTCGGCGATCACGTCCAGGTTGTGCTCGATCACGACCACGGTGTTGCCCGCCTCGACCAGCCGGTGCAGCACGTGGATCAGTTTCTCCACGTCCGCCATCGACAGGCCGACCGTCGGCTCGTCCAGCACGTACAGCGTGTGCGGGATGCGCGAGGCGCGGCCGGTCTTGATCAGGCCGTCGGTCAGGCGGGCCTTGGACAGCTCGGTCACCAGCTTGATGCGCTGCGCCTCACCGCCGGACAGCGTGGGCGAGGGCTGGCCCAGCGTCAGGTAGCCCAGGCCCACGTCCTGCATCAGCTGCAGCGGTCGGTGGATCTTGGGATGGGCGGCGAAGTAGCCGATGGCGTCGTCCACTTCCATGGACAGCAGTTCGCCGGCGTTCTTGCCGCGCATCTGCACGCTCAGCGTGTCCTGGTTGAAGCGCGCGCCGTTGCAGGCGTCGCAGGGTACCTTCACGTCCGGCAGGAAGTTCATCTCGATGGTGCGCATGCCCTGGCCCTCGCAGATCGGGCAGCGGCCGTCGCCGGTGTTGAAAGAGAAGCGCGCCGAGGTCCAGCCGCGCATGCGGGCCTCGCGCGTGTCGGCGAACTGCTTGCGCACGTCGTCCCAGAAGCCCACGTAGGTGGCGGGGCAGGAGCGCGGCGTCTTGCCGATAGGCGTCTGGTCCACTTCCAGCACGCGGTCGATGGCTTCCCAGCCGGTGATGCTGTCGCAGCCGGCCCAGCCGGGCGCCTTGCCCTGCGAGACGGCCTGCATCAGGTTGTCCAGCAGCACTTCGCGCGCCAGCGTGGACTTGCCCGAGCCGGACACGCCCGTCACCACGCTCAGCCGGCCCACCGGGATCTGCGCGTCGACATGGCGCAGGTTGTGCAGGCGCGCGCCGCGGATCTGGATCATGGGCGTGTCGGCCTCGACCGGGCGGCGGCCCTGCAGCGGGTGCTTGAGCGGCTGGGCCAGGTAGCGGCCGGTGACGGATTCGGGGGCGTCGATCAGGTCCTGGGCGCTGCCCTGGGCCACCACGCGGCCGCCGCGCACGCCGGCGCCGGGGCCGATGTCGATGATGTGCGAGGCGCGGCGGATGGTGTCGTCGTCATGCTCGACCACCACCAGCGTGTTGCCGTTGCCTTCCAGCCGCGCCAGCGCGTCCAGCAGGATGCGGTTGTCGCGCGGGTGCAGGCCGATGGTGGGCTCGTCCAGCACATAGCACACGCCCTGCAGGTTCGAGCCCAGCTGCGCGGCCAGCCGGATGCGCTGCGCCTCGCCGCCGGACAGCGTGGGTGCGGCGCGGTCCAGCGCCAGGTAGTTCAGGCCGACTTCCTGCATGAAGTTCAGGCGGCCGCGGATCTCGGTGAGGATGTCGCGGGCGATCTCGCCCTCGCGGCCGCGCGCCACCAGCCCGGTGAAGAAGGTGTGCGCGTCCGACACCGGCAGCGAGGCCAGTTCGGCGATCGACTTGTCGCGCCAGCGCACGGCGCGGGCGACGCGGTTCAGGCGCTGGCCATCGCACTGCGTGCAGACCTTGGCCTCGCCTTCGTACCAGGCGTTCCAGGCGGTTTCCTCGCCGGTCTGTTCCTCGTCAAAGCCCTGCAGTTGCAGGCCGGTGCCGAAGCAGCCGGTGCACCAGCCGTGCTTGGAGTTGTACGAGAACAGGCGCGGATCGGGTTCGGGGAAGCTGATGCCGCAGGACGGGCAGGCGCGCTTGACCGAGAAGTGCTGTTGCTGCAGGTCGCTGTCCAGCGCCTCGTGCAGCTTGTTCACCGGCCAGACCACGGACATCACGCCCTGGCCGTTCTCCAGCGCGCTCTTGACCGCGGCGCGCAGCTCGGCCTCGTTGGCCGGATCGACCACCACGTCCGCCACCGGCAGCTCGATGGTGTGTTCCTTGTAACGATCCAGGCGCGGCCACGGCGCCACGGGAATGAACTGACCGTCGACGCGCAGGTGCGAGTGGCCGCGCGCGCCGGCCCACTTGGCCAGGTCGGTGTAGTAGCCCTTGCGCGCGGTGACCAGCGGGGCCAGGAGGCCGATGTGCTCGCCCTTGCGCTCGCGCAGCAGGCGGGCCACGATCTGGTCGGTGTTCTGGGGCTCGACGGCGACATTGCAGTCGGGGCAGTACTGCGTGCCGAGCTTGACGTAGAGCAGGCGCAGGAAGTGATGGATCTCGGTCATCGTGGCCACGGTGGACTTGCGTCCGCCGCGGCTGGTGCGCTGCTCGATGGCGACCGTGGGCGGGATGCCGAAGATGGCGTCCACGTCGGGCTTGCCGGCAGGCTGCACGATGGCGCGGGCGTAGGCGTTGAGCGATTCCAGGTAGCGGCGCTGGCCTTCGTTGAAGAGGATGTCGAAGGCCAGCGTGGACTTGCCCGAGCCGGACACGCCGGTGATCACGGTGAACTTGTCGCGCGGGATCTCGACGTTGACGTTCTTCAGGTTGTGCTCGCGCGCGTTGCGGATCTCGATGGACATGGCGCTCTGGCGGCGCGCGCGCATCAGCGATTGCAGCGGCGTGCCGTCGCCGGCGCCATAGGGCGCATCCGGCTCGGCGATGCGCGCGCTCAGGCCGGCTTGTTCGGCTTCCTGCGCGTCGATGTCGCTGGACACGACCACGTCGGCGACCGGGGTCGGCAGGATGCTGGTTTCATAGTCGCGCAGCGCCGCGCCGGTATGCGACTTGGGGTTGTCCATCAGGTCCTGCGGCGTGCCGGCGCCGATCACCAGGCCGCCGGCGTCGCCGCCTTCGGGGCCCAGGTCGATCAGCCAGTCGGCTGCGCGGATCACGTCCAGGTTGTGCTCGATCACCAGCAGCGTGTGGCCGGCGGCCAGCAGCTTGCGGAAGGCGCGCATCAGCCGCGCCACGTCATCGAAGTGCAGGCCGGTGGTGGGTTCGTCGAACAGGAACAGGCTGCCCTTCTTGGCGACCTTGGCGGTGGAGATGCCGCTGCGCGCGGCCTCGGCCAGGTGGCCGGCCAGCTTCAGGCGCTGCGCCTCGCCGCCGGACAGCGTCGGCACGGGCTGGCCCAGGCGCACGTATTCCAGGCCCACGTCGCCCAGCGGCGCCAGCCCGGTCTGCACGTCGCGCAGGCCCTTGAAGAAGTCCAGCGCCTCGCTGACCGTCATTTCCAGCACTTCGTCGATGGACGCGCTCTTGCCCAGGTGCTCGACGCGCACTTCCAGCACCTCGGGGCGGAAGCGCTTGCCGTCGCAGTCGGGGCAGCGCAGGTAGACGTCCGACAGGAACTGCATTTCCACGTGCTCGAAGCCGGTGCCGCCGCAGGTCGGGCAGCGGCCGTCGCCGCCGTTGAAGCTGAAGGTGCCGGCGGTGTAGCCGCGCTCGCGCGCCAGCGGCGCCTGCGCGAACAGCTTGCGGATCGCGTCGAAGGCGCCGACATAGCTGGCCGGGTTGGAGCGGGCGGTCTTGCCGATGGGGGTCTGGTCCACCATGACCACGTCGGCGATCTGCTCGGCGCCCAGCAGGCGCTGGAAGGCGCCGGGCGCCTCGGTCGGCTTGCCCTTCTGCTTGAGCAGGGCGGGGTAGAGCACGTCCTGCACCAGCGTGGACTTGCCCGATCCGGACACGCCGGTCACGCAGACCAGCCGGCCCAGCGGCAGCTCGACCGAGACGTTCTTCAGGTTGTGCGCGCTGACGCCTTCCAGGATCAGGCGCGGCGTGTTGGCCGCCACCGGCATGGGGCGCGGCGCCTCGACGCGCAGGCGGCTGCCGAGATAGTCGCCGGTCAGGGTGGGCGCGGCGCGCAGCGCGGCGGGCGTGCCGTCGAAGACGATGCGGCCGCCGCGTTCGCCGGGGCCGGGGCCGATGTCGATGACGCGGTCGGCGGCCACCATGACCTGCGGGTCGTGCTCGACCACCACCAGCGTGTTGCCGGCGTTGCGCAGCCGGTGCATGACCTCGACCACGCGGTGCATGTCGCGCGGGTGCAGGCCGATGGACGGCTCGTCCAGTACGAACAGCGTGTTCACCAGCGAGGTGCCCAGCGCCGTGGTCAGGTTGATGCGCTGCACCTCGCCGCCGGACAGCGTGCGGCTCTGGCGGTCCAGCGTCAGGTAGCCCAGGCCCACGTCGCACAGGAACTTCAGGCGCGCGCGCACCTCGGTCATGAGCAGGTCGGTGGCGGCGTCCAGCGCGCCGGTGAAGGACAGCTTGTCGAAGAACAGGCGCACGCGCTCGATCGGCAGCAGCATCACGTCATGCACCGACAGGCCGTCCAGCGCGTCCAGCTGTTCGCGCGTCCAGCTCGCGCCCACCGGCATGAAGCGGCGGTAGCGGCCATCGTCGGGCGGCAGCACGGCGTCGGCTTCTTCCTTCGTGCCCAGGCGCCAGAGCAGCGCGTCCGGCTTCAGGCGCGCGCCATTGCAGGCGGGGCAGGGCGTGTAGCTGCGGTACTTGGACAGCAGCACGCGCACGTGCATCTTGTAGGCCTTGGTTTCGAGCCAGTCGAAGAAGCGCTGCACGCCGTACCACTGGTGCTTCCAGGCGTCGTTGCCGCCCTTCCAGTCGGGCGTGCCGTGCAGCACCCAGTGCTTGTGCTCGGGCTTCATGTCCTTCCAGGGCACGCCCAGCGGCACGCCGGCGCGCGGCGCGTACTTCTGCAGGTCGTCCTGGCATTCCTTGTAGGACGGCGTGGTCCAGGGCTTGATGGCGCCTTCGAGCAGGGTCTTGGTCTCGTCCGGGATCACCAGGCCGAAGTCGATGCCGATGACGCGGCCGAAGCCACGGCAGGATTCGCAGGCGCCCAGCGGCGAATTGAACGAGAAGCTGCTGGGCAGCGGATCGGTGTATTCGATATCGCAGTCGGCGCAGTGCAGGCGGTCGCTGTACTTCCAGACCTGGGCGTCCTGGCCCTCGTCGTCCATGACGTGCACGGCCAGGTGGCCGGCGCCCATGCGCAGGGCCGTGTCCAGCGCTTCCATCACGCGCTCACGCTCGGCGCCGGAAAAGCGGAAGCGGTCCTGCACCACGTGCAGGATGCGGCGGGCCTCGGCGCCGGCCTTGGCGGCCTTGCCTTTTTCCTTGCCCTTCTTCGCCGGCGCGGCGGCGCGCGGCACGGCGTTTTCCTCGGCGTGCACGCGGGTGTAGCCCTGTTGCTCCAGGAAGCCGCGGACTTCTTCTTCGGTGAAGTTGGCCGGCACCGCGATCGGGAAGGTCACGACCAGGCGCGGATCGCCGGCGGCGGCCGAGCGTTCGGCCAGCGCGTGGAAGATCGAGTCGGGCGTGTCGCGCCGCACCAGCTTGCCGCAACCCCGGCAGAACAGGCGCGCGCCGCGCGCGAACAGCAGCTTCAGGTGGTCGTTCAGCTCGGTCATCGTGCCGACCGTGCTGCGCGAGCTGCGCACCGGGTTGGTCTGGTCGATGGCGATGGCCGGCAGGATGCCCTCGATGCGGTCCACCTGCGGCTTGTCCATGCGATCCAGGAACTGGCGCGCATAGGGCGAGAAGGTTTCCACGTAGCGGCGCTGGCCCTCGGCGTACAGGGTGTCGAAGGCCAGCGAGCTTTTGCCCGAGCCGGATACCCCGGTCACGACCACGAGTTCGCCCGTGGCGATGGTCAGGTCCAGGTTCTTGAGGTTGTTCTGGCGTGCGCCAACGATGCGGATTTCTGAGCTCATGGGGCGGTATCGTAGCCTGAAGGAATGGGCTGGTCCGGGCGGCCTCGGCGCCGCTGGTTCCGGGCGCGGCGATATGGAATAATTGCCTATATCGTGAGCACGCTGTCTATATTATGGACAGCATGCTGCGCCAAACTGTACAAATAAACAGTATCGCAGATTCGTCTGAAAATCGTGCGTCATGCGTTGGGCATACGCGAATAACCCGATAATGGATGGGGAATTCCTTGCTGGAGACCAAGGTGGCGGGCGCCGCGGCGTTCGCCAAGTTCATGACCGTGCTGCAGGCCGTGGCCGATGCGCAGCAGCCGCCCACCGCGGCGGCGCTGGCGCGCGCCTGCGGCTATCCCAGGCCCACGGTCTACCGGATCCTGGCCGCGCTGGCCGAGCAGGGCATGCTGATGGAAAGCGGCGGCGGCTATCGTCTCGGGCCGCGCCTGCTACAGCTGGCCAGCCGCTCCTGGTCCCAGTTCGACCTGCGCGCCGCGCTGGCGCCCGAGCTGCAGGCGCTGCGCGACGCCACCGGCGAGACCGTGCACCTGGCGGTGCCCGCCGGCGCCGAGATGGTCTATATCGACAAGCTGGAAAGTCCCGGTCCGGTGCGCATGGTGTCGCGCGTGGGCGCGGGCGTGGCCCTGCATTCCAGCGCCGTGGGCAAGGCTTATCTTGCCGCGCTGGGCGAGGCCGAGCGCGAACGGCTGCTGGACGGACTGCCGCTGGAAGCGCGCATGCCGTCCACGCTGGCCAGCCTGCCGGCCCTGCGCGTCGCGCTGGCCGAGACCGCCGCGCGCGGCTATGCCGTCGACGACGAGGAAAACGAGCCCGGCATCGTCTGCTACGGCGTGGCGCTGCGCGACGCGGGCGGCCGGCCGGTGGCCGGTGTCAGCGTCAGCACGCTGCTGTTCCGCCGCCGCGACGATCCGCAATCCGCCTATATCGATCCCCTGCTGCGGCTGCGCGATGCGGCCGCCGCCAAACTCGCCATGCTGCCGGCGGCTTCCGGCGCCGTCTGAGCGCCGCGTCCGTCCGAACTCCCACCAAAGGAACCCCATGAACGCCTCCGTCGATTCCCGCGCCTCCAAGCTGGCCGCCCTGCTGGCCGCCAGGGTGGTGCCCGTGCTGCGCTACACCGACGCGTCCGCCGCCGCCTATGCGGCCGAGGTCGCGGTGGCCGCCGGCTGCACCACGCTGGAACTCACCTGGACCATCCCGGGCGTGACCGACCTGCTGCGCGCGCTGCGCGACAAGCACGGCGACGCGCTGCTGCTGGGCGTGGGCACCGTGCTGGACGAAAGCCAGGCGCGCGAGGCGCTGGTGGCCGGCGCCGACTTCCTGGTCTCGCCGGCCCTGGCGACCGAGGCCGTGGACATGGCCCATGCCGCCGGCGCCCTGTGCCTGCTGGGCGCCTTCACGCCCACCGAGGTGCTGGCCGCGCGGCGCGCGGGCGTGGATATGGTGAAGATCTTCCCCGCCGACACAGGTGGCCCCAAGCACCTGGCCGCGCTCAAGTCGGTCTACCCGGACACGGTGTTCTGCCCCACGGGCGGCGTGACGGTGGACAACATGGGCGCCTATTTCGCCGCCGGGGCCAGCATCGTCGGCATCGGCAGCAATCTCTATGACAAAGCCGCCTTCGCCGCGCGCGACACCGCCGCGCTGGTCAAGCAGATCATCCAGACCCGCGAGGCCGCCCATGCCTGATATCGATATCGTCGCCCTGGGCGAACCCCTGGTCGAACTCAACCAGACCCGCGCCGGCGAGCCGCAATACCAGCAGGGCTTCGGCGGCGACACCTCCAACGCCGTCATCGCCGCCGCCCGCCAGGGCGCGCGCTGCGCCTACCTGACGCGGGTGGGCGGGGACAGCTTCGGCGCCCAGCTGCTGGAACTGTGGAAGGCCGAGGGCGTGGACACGTCCGGCGTGGAAGTGGACCCGGACGCCCATACCGGCCTGTACTTCGTGCAGCACGGCCCGCAGGGCCATTCCTTCAGCTACCTGCGGCGCGATTCCGCCGCCAGCCGCATGACGCCGGCCAGTCTCAAGGGCCAGCTGATCGAGCGCGCCCGCTACCTGCATGTCTCGGGCATCAGCCTGGCCATCAGCACCTCGGCCTGCGATACCGTGTTCGCCGCCATCGAGCGCGCCCATGCCGCCGGCGTCCAGGTCAGCCTGGATTCCAACCTGCGGCTGCGCCTGTGGCCGGTGGACCGCGCCCGCGCCATCCTGCGCGAGGCGCTGCGCCAGGCCGACCTGTTCCTGCCCAGCATGGACGACATGCAGCACCTGACCGGCAATGACGACCCGGAACGCACGCTGGACTGGATCCGCGACGCCGGCGCCACCGGGGTGGTGGTGCTCAAGCTGGGCAAGGACGGCTCCATCATCGACGACGGCCACGGGCGCAAGCCGGTGGCGGCGCTGCGGGTGGAGGCGGTCGACGCCACCGGCGCGGGCGACTGCTTCGCCGGCAGCCTGCTGGCCCGCCGCTGCAAGGGCGATTCCTGGGAGGACGCGGTGCGCTATGCCAATGTGGCGGCGGCCCTGTCCACGCTGGGGTATGGCGCGGTCGAGCCCCTGCCCAGCGCGGAGCAGGTCCAGGCGAAACTGTAGGATCCGCCCTGGATTTGGGCTCTTTTAGGGCCGGTTGGCGTGTTTTTCGGATTTCAGGCTAAAATGCCAAGTTATCCGAATTTTCCGCCAGCCTGTCGTTAGATGGTGACTGGGTTGTGCGGGCGATGGGCTGGGTGCCAATTGCGGTTGCCGCAGCCTGATTCGCAAATCCGATACCCGCAAATCCGGCTACCCGCCAACCTACTACGCAGGAGAATCAACATGGCAGAACGCAAGCGCGTCCGTCGCAACACCCTGGAACGCCGTTGCCTGGGCAAGGCTTTCAAGCGCCTCTTCGTCAAGTCGCCCAAGGGCGTCTTCAAGATGCTGGAAAAGATCAAGCGCGTCTAAGCTCTGACGCGAGACGCGGGGCCGACTAGGTCCGCGTCCTGATCTGAAAAAACCCGCCTGGCGCGAGCCATGCGGGTTTTTTGTCGTTTCCGCTCTGCGTCGCCAATCCGGCCAGGGGCCGGTGGTCAGGGTAAGCGCTCGCTGACGGCGCGCCGCCGGCAAGCGGGCTCGCCCGCAGCGCTTACTGCGCCGGGCCCAGCATCGGCAGGATGAAATCCATGAACGCCCGCGTCTTGGCCGGCTGGATGCTGGACGGGTAGGTGACGTAGATGGAAATCGGGTCCACCGACCAGCCCGGCAGCAGGCGCTTGAGCGAGTTGCGCTTGATGATGGGATCGAGCGCGCGGCAGTGGGGCATGCGGGTGATGGCCAGGTCCAGGCCGGCCAGCGTGCCGGCGATGCTCATGTTGTTGGCGGCCAGGTGGCCGCTGACCGGCACCATCTCGCTGATGCTGCCGTTGTGCAGCATCCAGTGCGAATGCTCGTCGTCGATGGTGGTGCGCAGGCACTGGTGCGCGCTCAGGTCCTGCGGCGTCAGCGGCTCGCCGTGGCGCTCCAGGTAGCGGTCGGACGCATACAGGTAGTTGTCCAGCCGCACCAGCTCCTGCACCACGGCGCCGCTATGGCCGCCATTGCCCTGCTCGCCCGTGGGCGGCAGGTTGTAGTCGGAGTTGCGGCCGAAGCGCAGCATGATGTCGAAGGGCGTACCCTGCGTATCCGAGGCGGTCAGCATGCTGAGGTCGAACTCGCATTCGATGTCCGGATAGCGCTCGGTGAAATCGTTGATGATCTCGGGCAGCAGCCAGATCGCCAGGCTGTAAGGCATGGACACGCGCAGGTTGCCGGACGGGCCGCCGGCCAGCGCCAGCAGCTGCTCGTGGGCCAGGCGGGCCTCGTCGATCAGGCCCTGGCAGCGGCGCATGTAGGCCGCGCCGGCCTCGGTCAGGTCCAGGCGGCGGGTGTTGCGGTTGATCAGGCGCAGCCCGATGGCCCGCTCCAGCTCGTTGATGCGGCGGGATAAGGTGGACGTGGGCATGTCCAGCGCGCGCGCGGCCAGGCTGAAACTCTTGCGCTTGGCAACTTCCACAAACAGGGCGATGTCGTTGAGCTGGACGGTCGGGGCTTCCATGGGCGTTCCGGTTTTTGCCGCCCGAGTTTACGCCACTCCGGCTGCCCGGATCGGAGAGCCCTGGTTGATCGCCGGAGATCAGACGACGTCTTGTCAGATTTGATTGCAAATTCAAATGCCGCGGCATGGGCGGGCACGCGCATATCCCCTAAACTTCAGGCGAAAACACCAACGAAGACACCAAAATCAAGACCGCAGCGGTTCCCAGACGATCGCAAAGGGGCATAGCAGGCATGGCCGACACACCACCGTTCTTTACCATTCTGACCCCAACCTACAACCGGGCGGGCACGCTGCACCGGGTGTACGAGTCGCTCTGTCAGCAGACCTTCAAGGACTTCGAATGGGTTGTGGTGGATGATGGCTCCACGGACAACACGCACGCCTCGGTGCTGGCCTGGCAGGCGCGCGCGGCGTTTCCCATCCGCTATGTCTGGCAAAACAACCAGCACAAGAAAACGGCGTTCAACCGCGGCGTGCGCGAGGCGCGCGGCGAGCTGATCGTCGGGCTGGACAGCGACGACGAAATGCCGCCGGACGCGTTGCAGATCTTCAAGTCGGTCTGGGACTCGATCCCGCCCGCGCGCCGCGACTCCTACGTGGCCGTGACCGGCCTGTGCGCCCGGCCCGATGGCTCCGTCGTCGGCGACCGCTATCCGCAGGACGTGTTCGACAGCACCGCCGTCGACGTGTATTTCCGCCACCGCATCAAGGGCGAGAAGTTCGGCTGCATGCGCACCAGCGTGCTGCGCAAGTTTCCCTTCCCCGAGGACGTGGCCGGTTTCGTGCCGGAAAGCCTGGTGTGGTGGGCGATCTCGCGCGCCGGCTATCTGAGCCGCTTCATCAACCAGGTGGTGCGGGTCTACCACGACAGCACGGACAGCCTGAGCCGCGGCACGGTCGCGGTGGGCAGCAATGCCCAGGGCCTGTACCTGCTGGCCTGGGACATGCTGCAGCACCATCTTGAATACTTCCGCTACCGGCCGCGCGAGTTCATCATGGCGGCGGCGCGCTACACCCGGTTCCGCCTGCACCTGGAGCACTCCGGCGTGGCCACGGCCGTGCAAGCCTACCGCCTGACGCGGCCGCTGGGCCGGCTGATGGTGGGGCTGATGTGGCCGCTCGGTTACGCGCTGTACCGCCGCGACCGGCGCCGGGGCATCGCCTAGCGCCAGCCGTTTCCCCGGCGGCCGGCGCCGGGACCCATGCGCGCGGATGCCAGGATCGCCGCTTCAGGCCGGCGCCTGCGCCGCCGCGCCGTGCCCCAGCCCCAGATAGACCTCGACCACGCGCGGATCCTGCGCCACCTGCGCCGCCGGGCCTTCCAGCGTCACCGCGCCGGTTTCCAGCACATAGGCATAGTCCGCCACCTGCAGCGCGGCGCGCGCGTTCTGCTCGATGAGCAGGATGGACACGCCCATGTCGCGCAGGCGCGCGACGATGTGAAAGACCTCGCGCACGATGCGCGGCGCCAGGCCCAGGCTGGGTTCGTCCAGCATCAGCAGCTTGGGCTTGGCCATCAGCGCGCGGCCCACCGCCAGCATCTGCCGTTCGCCGCCGGACAGCGTGCCGGATAGCTGGCCGCGCCGTTCGCGCAGGCGCGGGAACAGGTCATAGACCTCGGCCAGCGTGCCGTCGTGGTCGCGCTGGCCGCGCCGGTAGCGATCGAAGGCGCCCAGCATCAGGTTGTCCTCCACCGTCATCTCGGAGAACAGCTCGCGCTTTTCCGGCACCAGGTTCATGCCGGCCGCGACCATTTCCTCGATTTCGGCGTGCTCGCGCGGCTTGCCGTCGAACACGATGCGTCCGCTCGAGGGCAGCACGCCCATGATGGCCGACAGCAGCGTGGTCTTGCCAGCGCCGTTGGGGCCGATCACGGTCACGATCTGGCCCTGGCCGACCGCCAGGTCCACGCCCGTGACGGCCTCGATCTTGTCGTAGGCCACGCGCAGGCCTTGCACTTCCAGCAGTTTCGCCGCCATTTATTCCACTCCGCCCAGATAGGCTTCAAGCACCGCCGGATTGTGCTGGATTTCGGCGGGCAGGCCCTCGGCGATCTTCTCGCCGAAGTCCATCACGACCACGCGGTCCACCAGGCCCATCACGAAATCCATGTCGTGCTCGACCAGCAGGATCGCCATGCCTTCGGCGCGCAGCTTGCGCAGCAGCTCGGCCAGCTCGCGCTTTTCCTGGTAGCGCAGCCCGGCGGCCGGTTCGTCCAGCAGCAGAATGCAGGGATCCGAAGCCAGCGCCCGCGCGATCTCCAGGATGCGCTGCTGACCCAGCGCCAGCGAGCCGGCCTCGTCATGCAGGTGCCGGCCCAGGCCCACGCGTTCGACCTGGCGCGCGGCCTCGGCCAGGAGGCGCGATTCCTCGGCGCGGTCCAGCCGCCAGGCGGCCGGCATGACGCCGCGATGGCCGCGCAGGTGCGCGCCGATCGCCACGTTCTCCAGCACGCTCATGCGGCCCAGCAGGCGCACGTGCTGGAAGGTGCGCGACAGACCCAGCCGCGCGATGCGACGCGCGCCGGCGCCGGCCACCTGCTGGCCCAGCAGCGTGACCTGGCCCGAGGTGGGCGTGTCCACGCCGGATATCTGGTTGAACATGGTGCTCTTGCCTGCGCCGTTGGGGCCGATCAGCGCCAGGATCTCGCCCGCGCGGATCTCCAGGTTCATGGCGTTGTTGGCCACCAGCCCGCCGAACTTGCGGGTCACGTCCACCGCCTTGAGCACCACCTCGCCGCGCGGCGGCATGGGCTTGCGCGGCAGCGGCGCGGCGTCCAGGTCCAGCTTGCGCTCGACCTTGCGCACCGGCACCCAGCGCGTCAGCAAGGGCCACAGGCCGCTGCGCGCGCGGTGCAGCAGCAGCACCATGCCGAAGCCGAACACGATGACCTCGAAATTGCCGGTCTGGCCCAGCACCTTGGGCAGCAGGTCCTGCAGCCACTGCTTGAGCACGGTGAACACGCCCGCGCCCACCAGCGCGCCCCATACCTGGCCCGCGCCGCCGATGACGGTCATGAACAGGTACTCGATGCCCATCTGCAGGCCGAACGGATTCGGATTGACGAAGCGCTGCATGTGCGCGTACAGCCAGCCCGAGGCGCAGGCCTGCAGCGCGGCGATGATGAAGATCACCATGCGCGAGCGGGCCGTGTCCACGCCCATCGACTCGGCCATGACGCGGCCGCCCTTGAGCGCGCGGATCGCGCGGCCCTCGCGCGAGTCCAGCAGATTGCGGGTGGACCAGACCGCCAGCAGCAGGAAGGCCCAGATCAGGTAGTAGATGGTCTCGCCCTGGTCCAGCGCCTTGCCGAACAGCGAGATGGCGGGAATGTCCGGAATGCCGGTATGTCCGCCCAGGCCTTCCATCGAACCAAAGGCGAAGTACAGCGACAGCCCCCAGGCGATGGTGCCCAGCGGCAGGAAATGGCCGGACAGCTTGAGCGTGATCGCGCCTAGCAGCCAGGCCACCACCAGCGTCAGCAGCAGGCCGGCCAGCAGCGTCAGCCAGGGCGAGGCGCCAAGCCAGCCCAGCCAGGACGGCAGGCTGTCGGCGCGCGTGGTCAGGATGGCCGTGGTGTAGGCGCCCAGGCCCACGAAGGCGGCCTGGCCGAAGCTGGTCAGCCCGCCCACGCCGGTCAGCAGCACCAGGCCCAGCGCCACCAGCGCGTACAGGCCGATGTAGTTCAGCAGCGTGACATAGAACGGCGGCAGGAATGGCGGCGCCAGCGCCAGCAGGGCCAGGAAGGCCAGGAGGACGAAGCGGGGATTCATTCTTCTTCCTCTTCGACGTGATGGCTCTTGAGCGAGCGCCAGAGCAGCACGGGAATGATCAGGGTGAACACGACGATTTCCTTGTAGGCGCTGGCCCAGAACGAGGAGAAAGCCTCGATCAGGCCCACCAGCACCGCGCCCGCGGCGGCCAGCGGATAGCTGACCAGTCCGCCGATGATGGCGCCGACGAAGCCTTTCAGGCTGACCATGAAGCCGGAATCGAAATACATGGTGGTGATGGGCGCGATCAGGATGCCCGACACCGTGCCGATCAGCGCCGCCAGGAAGAAGGTGGCGCGGCCGGCGAACACCGGCGAGATACCCATCAGGCGCGCGCCCAGCCGGTTGAAGGCCGCCGCGCGCAGGGCCTTGCCGTACATGGAACGCTCGAAGAACTGGTACAGCACGACGATCAGCAGCGCCGACACCGCCACCACCCACAGCGCCTGGCTGTTGACGTTGACCGGTCCCAGCGTCAGCCCGGCGTCGCTGAACGGCGCGGTGCGCGCGCCTTCGGCGCCGAAGGCCAGCAGGCCCAGCCCGACCAGCGCCAGGTGCACGGCGATCGAGACGATCAGCAGCACCAGCGTGGAGGCGGCCGCGATCGGCTGATAGAACAGGCGGTACAGCTGCGGCCCCATCGGCACCACCAGCAGCAGCGTCAGCAGCGCCTGCGCCGCCATCGGCAGCTGCGCCAGCGGCAGCCGGTAGAGCAGGGCGGCCAGGATCAGGGGGTAGACCGCCTTGGCGGCGATGCGCCAGACGCGCATGCGCGCCGGCCGCTTGCGCCAGGCCAGCAGGTCACAGACGGCTTCGGCCAGCGCGAAGGCCAGCAGCAGCCACACCAGCGCCACCGGCTTGCCGGCCTGCAGCGAGGCCATGGTCAGCGCGCCGAAGGCGACGAACTCGCCTTGCGGAATGAATAGGACGCGGGTAACGGTAAACACCAGCAGGATGGACAAGGCCAGCAGCGCATAGATCGCGCCATTGGTGATGCCGTCCTGCCCGAGTATCAGGGCGATCTGAGCATTCATGCAGAATTCCGGGTAAGACAAAGCACGCAGGCACGCCACCCTCGTACCAAAAAAACGGTGCCCCCCCATCGGGATGCCACGGATCCGGCTCCGCCGGTCCGTAGGCATGCCCCTGGGGGGAAGCGCGTGAGCGCTTCGGGGGGGCCTTCTACTTCACCAGCGTCCAGTTACCGTCCTTCACGGTGATCAGCTCGCGGCCGCGATCATCGAAACCGCTGTGGTCAGCGGCCGTCATGTTGTAGACGCCCTGCGTGCCCACCAGCTCCTTGGTCTGCTCCAGCGCGTCGCGCAGCGCGTTACGGAACTCCTTGGTGCCCGGCTTGCCGGCCTTCTCGGCCTGCGGGATGGCCTTCTCCAGCAGCAGGCCGGCGTCGTAGACGTTGGCGCCGAAGGTGGCGGGCTTGGAGCCGTTGAGCTTCTCGTAGGCGGCGATGTAGTCGGCCGCGACCTTCTTGGACGGATTGTTGTCGGGCATTTCCGGCAGCACCAGCATCAGGCTGGCGGCCAGGATCGTGCCTTCCACCTTCTTGCCGCCCAGCTTCAGGAAGTCCGGCAGCGCCGCGCCGTGGGTCTGGTAGAACTTGCCCTTGTAGCCCTGGTCGAACAGCGTCGTCTGCGGTAGCACGCTGGCCGCGCCGGGGGCGGCCACCAGCACCGCGTCGGGCTTGGCTGCCAGGATCTTCAGCGCCTGGCCGGTGACCGAGCTGTCGAAGCGCAGGTAGCGTTCGTTGGCGGTGATCTTGATGCCCTTCTCGGCGGCCAGCGCCGAGAACACCTTGTGCCAGTTTTCGCCATAGGGATCGTTCAGGCCGATGAAGCCGACGGTCTTGATGCCGGTCTTGGCCATGTGGTCGACCAGCGCGCGCGCGATGATGTCGTCGTTCTGCGTGGTCTTGAAGACCCACTTCTTCTGTTCATTCATCGGCAGCACCACGGCCGCCGTGCCCACCGGCGCCAGCATCGGCACGCCGGCCTCGGCGGCGAACTGGATCACGCCCATGGCGTTGGGCGAGCCCGAGGGGCCGATCAGCGCGTCCACGTTCTGCTCGGAGATCAGCTTCTTGAAGGCGGTGACCGAGTTGGTGGAATCGCTGGCGTCGTCCAGCGAGATGTATTCCACCGTCAGGTCGCCAATCTTCTTGGGCAGCAGCGGCACGGTGTTCTTCTGGGGGATGCCGACCAGGGCGGTGGGGCCGGTCGACGAGGACACGACGCCGACCTTGACTTGCGCCAGCGCGGGCAGGGAGAACAGCGCTGCGGCGGCGAGGGCGGCGGCCAGGGGGAGCTTCTTCGACAGCATGGCAAAACCTCCGGAGTGGGAGCAGAGTTTGTTGCGGCTGACCGTTGGGGACAGCCGGTGTTGCGGAGACTGCGGCGGGTGGCGCAGCGCCGGCGGCGGGCCGCCGGCGGACGAACGGCAAGGCAATGCACTGTAGACGCGGCGCATGCGCTTACCTATCCGTCAAAACCCGTAGCGCGACGAGCCTCAGATCGTGATCGAACTGACGCTGGCGCCGCCGCAGACGTACAGCGTCTGTCCGGTGATGAAACTGTTGGCCGGATCGGAAAAGAACATGACCGCGCGCGCCACGTCGTCCGAGCGGCCCAGGCGCTTGACCGGAATGCCGTTGGCGATCTGCTTCTCGCGCTCGCTGCCGGCCTCGATCACGTCGTAGAACATGTCGGTCTGGATGGGGCCGGGCGCGACCACGTTGACGGTGATGCCATGCGGCGCCAGCTCCAGCGCCCAGGTGCGCGCCATGCCGATCATGCCGGCCTTGGTGGCGGAATAGGCGGTGCGGGTGGGCAGGCCCAGCGCGCCGCGCGAGGACATCATCACGATGCGGCCGAAACCGCGTTCGCGCATGCCGGGCAGGGCGGCCTGCACCAGGCTGATGGCCGCGCCCAGGTGGATCTGCGTCAGTCCGTGCAGTTCCTGTTGCGTGACGTCGGGCAGCAGGTTGGGCCAGATCACGCCGGCGTTGTGGATCACGTGGCTGACCGGATGGCGCGCCACCGCCTCGGCGGCGGCCTGGGCCGTGGCCTGCTCGTCCAGCAGGTCCACCTGCATGTGGGTCAGGCGCGGATGGCTCATCTCGCCCGCGCGCCGCGCCATGGAAATCACGTCATAGCCGGCGTCCAGCATGGCGCGGCAGATCTCGGCGCCGATCCCGGCGCTGCCGCCGGTGACGATGGCTGCTTGAGGTTGGTTCATGGCGTTGTTCCTGCCTGTCATGTCGGTTGTTGATCGCGCTGTGTGTTGGCAGCGAGTTCATTCAGTCTTGAGACGCTGCGAGCGGGGGCGCGCGGAGCCGGCTTTGCCGGTCCGCAGCGCCGCCCCCTGGAGGGGGAAGCGCCGCAGGCGCTTCGGGGGTGGGTCATGCCACCATGGCCAGGACGCGCAATGGGCTGCCCGAGCCGCTGCGGATCTTCAGCGGCGCCGAGAAAATCACGGCGCCCGTGGGCGGCAGCTGGTCCAGGTTGGTCAGGCATTGCAGGCCGTAGCGGTTGTTGCCGTGCATGTAGTAGTGGCAGGGGTACGGCGGATCCAGGTGCTGGGCCTGCCCCGCGTCCGTGCCGACCGATTCGGTGCCGAAGCCGTGCACGTCGCGCTCCTTGATCAGCCAGGGCACCACGTCCGCGTCCGGGCCGGGCGAATGCGCGCCGTCTTCCTTCATGTTCAGGTACTCGGCGGGCTTGGCGCGCTTGGACCAGTCGGTGCGCATCAGCACCCAGGAGCGCGCCGGGATGCGGCCATGCTTCGCTTCCCATTGCTTGACGAAATCGATCGTCAGCAGGAAGTCGGGGTTGTCGCGCGCCTCGGCCGAACAGTCGATCACGCAGGCGCTGGCGATGAAGGCCTCCACCGGAATCGTGTCGACCGTGTTGTCGGGCTGGTCCTTGCCGGAGATCCAGTGCGCCGGCGCGTCGAAGTGCGTGCCGGTGTGCTCGGAGCAGGAGAAGTTGTTCCAGTACCAGGCCGGGCCGCGCTCGTCGTAGCGCGAGATCTCCTCGATGCGGAACGGCCAGGCCTGGCCGAATTCCGGCGGCAGCACGATGGTGGGGAATTCCGGCGTCAGCGTCTCGGTCAGGTCCACCAGCCGGATGCGGCCGGAGACCAGTTCGGTCATGAATTGGGCGAGGATGTTCTGGCTCATGCTGCGTCTCCTTGTTGTTTGCTGCTCGGTCCCGCGCGGGGCGCGAGGCGTTTAGGGGCGTGGCCGGGCGTCAGGCGCCCAGCTCGCGCTCCAGTCCCTTGGGGTTCTCGGCCATGCGGGCGCGGAATTCCTGCGCCACGTCGCCCACGTACACGTCTTCCACGCCGTCGCGCAGGGCCTTGACGATGGCGGCGGCGACGGTGACCGGGGCCACGCGCGGTGGCGGGGTGCGCTGTTCCCACTCATGGTCCAGCGGACCGGGAAACACGTTCAGCACGCGCACGCCGGCGCCGCGCATCTCGGCGCGCAGGCACTGGGCCAGCGACAGCGCGGCCGCCTTCGAGGCGGACCACATGCCGCGCGCGGGCAGGTTCATGTGGGCGTAGATGGACAGCACGTTGACCCAGGCGGCGGCGCTGTTGACGCCGTCGGCGGCGCGCGCGCACAGGCCGGGGCCGAAGGCCTGCGCCAGGCGCATCATGCCCAGCACGTTCACGTCCAGCGCGTCGCGTGCGGTGTTGACGTCCTTGCGCTGCATCAGCCCGCCTTCGCGCTCCAGGTCGGCGGTGTTGACCAGGATCTCGACCTTGCCGCCGATGGAGGCCGCCGCGCGGTCCACCGAGTCGGTGTCGGTCACGTCCAGCGCCAGCGTCTGCACCCGGCCGTCGGCCGCGAGCCCGTCGTAGGCCGGGTCGCGGCGCCAGGTCTGCGGGTCGCCCAGGAACACCATCGGGCAGCCGGCGTCCAGCAGCGCGCGCGCCACCGCCAGGCCGACCGCCGACTTGCCGTCGGTGATCAGGGCGCGGCGGAACTTGGGGTCGCAGGAGGTTTCGCGCAGGGTCTTGTCGTCTTCCATGTTCGGCGTGTTCCTTTCTGGCAGGGCGATCATCACGGCCTGGCCGCTGCGGTCGAGCTTGAGCGCCAGCCGCACCGGCGCGCCGTCGGCGCAATCCTGGTGCACGTGCGCCACCACCGAGGGGCCGGCGCTCATGCGCACCGTGCCCACGCGCCAGGGCAGGCGCTCACGGAAATACAGGTCGTTGCTATGGTGCAGCGTGGTGCTGACCAGCAGCGTGCCGGACGGATCCACCGCGCGCCAGGACAGTTGTTCGGACAGGCAGCCGCCGCAGACTTCGCGCGGCGGATACTGGACCGCGCCGCAATCGGCGCAGACCTGCAATTCGAAGCGGCCCTCGGCCGCGGCGGCGGTCAGGCCCAGCGCGGCGCGGCTGCGCCAGCCGGGCGGCAGCGTGGGCTGGCGCGTGCGCGCGACCGGATCTTTCTTGGGAGGCTTGGCCAGGGGCTGGGTCATGCGTCGCTCCGCGCCAGGATGGCCGCGGCGGTGCACAGCCCGCGGTCGTAGTTGATCATGCCGAAACCGCTCACCATGCCGATGCGGGCGTCGGCCACCTGGGTGCCGCCGGCCGTGCCGGTCAGCTGGCGCAGCGCTTCGGTCAGGCCCAGGTAGCCGCCGGCGGCGCCGGCCTGGCCGACCGACAGCTGGCCGCCGTTGGTGTTGAACGGGAAGCTGCCGTCGATGGTGAAGCTGTGGCGGCGCACGAATTCCGGTCCCTCGTTCTTGGCGCAGAAGCCCAGGTCTTCCAGCTGCATCAGGTTGATGACCGGGTAATCGTCATAGGCCTGCAGGAAGTCCATGTCGGCGGGCGCGCAGCCGGCCATGCCGTACAGCTCGTCCACGTCCATGGTCCAGCCGCCGCGCGTCTGGATCGGGTCGTCGATCCAGGCGTTGTGGCGCTCGATGGTGGACAGGATGCGGGCATGGGGCAGCTTGAGCGCCCGCGCGCGCGATTCGCTCATCACCAGGAAGGCGTCGGCGCCGGCGCAGGGCATGACGCAGTCGAACAGGTGGATGGGATCGGTGATGACGCGCGCGCCCAGGTACTGTTCCAGCGTCAGCGGCTTCTTCATCAGCGCATGCGGGTAGCGCAGCGCGTTGTCGCGCTGAGCCACGCAGAGCTTGCCGAAGTCCTCGCGGGTGGCGCCGGACTCGCGCATGTAGTGCGCGGTCAGCAGCGCGAAGCTGGCGTTCGGGCCGCCGGCGCCGTAGGGATACACGGCGTCCTGGGCGAAGCGCGAGAACTGGCTGACGGTGTTGCGGAACGAGTCCACGTGATTGGTGTCGCCCGCGATGCAGGCCACGATCTCGGCGTCGCCGGCCTGCACGGCGCGCGCGGCGCGCCGCAGCGCGGCCACGCCGCTGGCGCCGCCCATGGGAATGTGGTCCAGCCAGCGCGGGCTCATGCCCAGGTGCTGGACCAGGCCCACGGCGCTGTCGGGCGCCAGCGTGAAGCTGGACACGCACAGCCCGTCCACGTCGGTCTTGGCCAGGCCGGCCTGGCGGATCAGCGCGCCGAGGGCGCGGCCCAGCCACCAGTGCGCGGCATGCGTGCTGTAGCGTTCGTAGGGAATGGTGACGGGCAGCGCCGCTACCACGCCGTCATAGCCGAGGCGGCTCATCGCGCGGCTCCGGCGTGGGCATTCTCGGGGCTTTTCTTCTTCATCGCGCAGGTGTCCACGCAGTGCGCGGTGCCGGGCAGCGTGGGCGCCAGCGCCTTCATTTCGCCGCGCTGGATCTTGTTGGTGGTGGTCAGCGGCAGGCTGTCGACGAAGGCCACGTAGCCGGGCGCCTTGTAGTAGGCCAGCTGCTCCAGGCTCCATTGCACGATGGCGCGGGCGGCTTCCTGCCGGTCCGCGTCGGTAGCGAGCGGATCGGCCGGCACCACGCAGGCCAGCACTTCGTCGCCGCGCACCGCGTCCGGCACGGCGGCCACGGCCACGGCCTTGACCAGCGGGTGCTGCATCAGCACGCTTTCGACTTCCACGGCCGAGATGTTCTCGCCGCTGCGGCGGATCACGTTCTTCTTGCGGTCGACGAAGCGCAGTGCGCCGTCGGCCTCGCGGCGCACGATGTCGCCGGTGTGGAACCAGCCGCCTTCCCAGGCCTCGTCCGTCGCCGCGGCGTCCTTCAGGTAGCCGGCGAAGAAACCGTAGCGCGGATCGTCGCCGGCGTGGCGCACCAGCAGCTCGCCGGGTTCGCCCGTGGCGGCCTCGACGCCCGCGTCAGTGACGATGCGTACCTGCACGTCGTCTTCCTCGGCGCCGAAGCAGCTGCTGCCGATGTGGCGCGGCTCCTTGTTGGCGATGATGACGGCGCCCGCGCCGGTCTCGGTCATGGCCCAGGCTTCCAGCAGCGGGAAGCCGAAGCGCGCCTCGAAGGGCGCGTGCAGCTTGCGGTCCACGCCCGCGCCGAAGCCGAAGCGGATGCCCGGCTGCGCGTCCTTGGGCGAGGGCTCGGCCTTCATCAGGATGGCGGGCATCACGCCCAGGTAGTGCAGCACCGTGGCGCGCGAGTCGCGCACGCTGTCCCACCAGCTGCGCGGGTGGAAGCGGTCCAGCGGGATCAGGCAGCCGCCCGTCAGCACCATGGCCATGGCGGAATAGGCCATGGCGTTCATGTGCACCAGCGGCAGCGGGGTCAGCATGCGTTCCTGGCCGGGGCGCAGCGCGGCCAGGCCGCCTATGCGCGCGTACCAGCCGCCGGCGTGCAGGAAATAGCGGTTGGGCAGGATGCAGCCCTTGGGCCGGCCGGTGGTGCCGGACGTGTACAGCAGCGCGCATTCGCTCAGCTCGCCCGGCTCGCTGCCGGCCAGCGGCGCGGCGAAGGGCGCGGCGGGGGGCGCGTCGTCGGGCCCCATCACGCGCAGTTCGCGGCCGGCGCGCGCGGCGGCGGCCAGCAGCTCGGCATGGCGGCCGGGCAGGGCCACGGCCAGCGCGATTTCGGAGTGGCCGGTCAGGTATTCGAGTTCGGCGGCGCGCAGGTCGGGATTGATGGGCACCACCGACACGCCCAGCGCGTTGAGCGCGAACCAGTGCAGGAAGAATGCGGGGCGGTTTTCAAGCAGCAGGCCGGCGCGGTGGCCGTGGCCATAGCCGGCGCGCGCATAGGCGGCGCGCAGCGTCTCGATGGCCTCGGCGGCCGCGCCATAGGCCAGCTCGCCGGCGGCGATGCCGTAGGCCTCGGCCGTTTCGGGCAGGATGCACAGGAAAGGCTGGGCGCCGTGGCGGGCCGCGCTGTCGCGGAAGGCTTGATGGACTGTCGCGCTCACGACCGGCTCCTACATGAACAATTGGATGTTGCCGAAGGCGGCGTCGCAGTTCACCAGGTCGACGCGTTTCAGGCGGATGCGCAGCGCGCCGTCCTGTTCGACCAGGTGATGCGTGGTCCAGCCGGCATACAGGGTCTGCGCGTCCTGGCGCGTCTCGACGTAGTGGAAGGCGGTGCGCACCACGTGGCGGCCTTCGGCCGGCGCGGATTCGGGATGGCCGTGCTCGACAGTTGGCGCCTGCAGCAGATGGTGGCAGCGGCTCTTGGGTTGCTGCGAGAAGGTGCGCTGGCCGGCCAGCCGCTCGACGCGCACGCGCAGCAGCAGCTTGTCCTCGTACATCAGCGAGGCGTGCAGCTTGGCGTCGGTCTGGCCGTGGGCCAGCGGCATCCAGTAATGGCCGTCCTCGGTGTACAGGTCCAGCCAGTCCTCGAAGCGCAGCTCATCGAGCATGCGCGCCTCGGCGTAGACGAAATCGATCAGTTCGCGGTCGCTGACGGCCATTCAAGCCTCCTGTCCGGTCATGTAGCGGCCCCATGCGCGGTACTGGTTGCGCATCTGCCATTCGTTGGTGCCGTTGGTGACGACGTTTTTCCGGCCCAGTTCGTCGGGCGAGTAGAGGCGACCGACGTTGACCCATTCGCGGGCGCGCGATTGCAGCCCGTCCTGGGCGCGCTCGTACATTTCCAGGTCATCGTGTCCGACCACGGAGGTGGGCGCGTTGATGAGCCGGTTGTACATCAGCGTGCGTTCCAGCAGCAGGTCGGGCGCGCCGACCAGGCGGAAGGTCCAGGACTCGACCAGCGTGCGGTCGGCGGCGATGGGCTTGAAGACGCGCAGCGTCTGGATCGGGCCCTTCACCATGATGTTGGGGAAATAGACGGTGTTGTGGCGCACATCGCCCAGGATCTGCTTGGCGCGTTCCTCGCCATAGGCCGCCGTCATGGCTTCCCAGTAGCCGGGCACGCCGGAGTAGGCGGCGTGGATCGAGTCGGCCACGCCGGTGTGGCCGTGGCCGTTTTCCCATACGCGGATGCCCATGTTCTCGAAGAACTCATAGGGCGAGATGAAGGGCGCGAACAACTCCACCGCCATGGGCTTGGGCGTGCCGGCGGGCGCCTGCTCCCAGACCTTGACGGCGGTGCCGGCCGAGGACTCGTGCGCGACCATGGGGTGACAGGTGTCCGTCTGGTTGTCGACCAGCATCTTCCAGTTGCAGCGGTGCATGTAGCGCATCACGCCGCCGGCGACCTCCAGCCGGCCCTCGGGCGAGCGGTCGGCCATGTTGTCCAGCGTGGTCAGCGATTCGCCGAAGAAGTCCTCGAAGGACTGACCCTCGGGATTCAGGCGGCAGAACACGAAGCCTCGGTGGTTGCGCACGTCTTTGACGGCGGCCATGCCCTGGCTGGCCTCGCACTGCTCCAGGCCGGTGTTCTCGTAGCCTTTCTTCAGCGGGATGGACAGCAGGCTGCCGTCGGTCTTGAAGGTCCAGGCGTGATAGGGGCAGCGGAAGAACTTGCCGGTATTGCCGCAGGCCTCGCCGGCCACCATGGTGCCCTTGTGCGGGCAGCGGTTGTGCAGCACCCGCACCGAGCGATCGCCGTGGCGCACCATGACCACGGGCTGATTGCCGACGGTGGTGGTGATGTAGTCGCCGGGATTGGGCACCTGGCTGTCGTGGCCGACATAGACCCAGGTGTTGGCATACAGCCGTTCCATCTCCAGTTCGAACAGCTCCTGGTCGATGAACAGGTCACGGTGCACCTCGGTCTCGCGCAGCAGGGCGCGGATGGCGTCGGGGTTGTCGCGGTATTTGGCCATGTCGGTTCGCTTCCTTGGTTGGGGCGGCGGCTGGGTGTTCCTAGAGATCCAGCACCAGGCGCGCGGACTTGGCGCGCGAGATGCAGATCTGGATGACCTTGCCGCTGGCCTTCTCGGTGTCCGAGAGGTAGTAGTCGCGGTGGTCGGGCTCGCCTTCCAGCACGGTGGCCTGGCAGACGCCGCACTCGCCGCGCTTGCAGTCGTACATGGGATCGCAGCCTTCCTCTTCCATGACGTCGACGATGGTCTTGTCGGCGGGAATGGTCAGCACGCGGCCGGACTGGCGCAGCTCGACCTCGAAGGGCTGGTCGCCCGCCTGCGGCGCGGCCGTGGCGAACAGCTCGAAATGCACGTGGGCGTCGGGCCAGTGGCGGGCCTTGGCGCCGGCGATGACGGCGTCGATCAGCCCCTTGGGGCCGCAGACGTACAGGTGCTGGCGCGGCGAGGCGGCGTCCAGCAGCGCCTGCAGGTCGAAGCGGCTGGCGGGATCGTCGTCGCCGTGCAGCGACAGGCTGTCGCCGGCCAGCGCCTGCAGCTCGGGCACGAAGGCCAGCTGGTCCTTGCTGCGGCCGCAGTAATGCAGGTGGAAGGCGCGGCCGGCGGCCCGCAGCGCGGCGGCCATCGAGGCCACCGGCGTGATGCCGATGCCGCCGGCGATCAGCAGCACCGGATCGTCGCCGGCCGGCGCTTCGTGCAGCGGAAAGTCGTTGCGCGGGCCCTCGGCGGCCAGCGTGTCGCCCTCGACCAGCGCGTGCATGTGGCGCGAGCCGCCCTGGCTGTCTTCCTCCAGGCGCACGCCCAGGCGGTATTCGCCGGGCGCGGCGAAACAGCCGGCGTCCGGCGTCAGCTGCACCAGCGAATAGCTGCGCGGCTCGCGCAGGCCGGGGACGGAGATCTTCAGGTGCGCGCCCGGACCGAAGGCGGGCAGCGCGCCGCCGTCCTCGCGCGCCAGGCGGAAGGAACGGATCAGCGGCGATTCCTGCCGGACTTCGCGGACGATGAGTTTCAGGGTTTGCACGGCGCTTGCCTCTTGCGTGATTCGTCGGGGAGTCTCAGGCCGCCAGCTGGTCGGCCAGCTGGCGTTCCATGGGGCCGCATTTCTCGTTGGCCAGGGCCGTTTCGCGCAGCGCGCGCAGGCTGGCGGCCGCGTCGGGGCGGCCGGCCAGTTTCTCGGCGGCCGCGAGCAGCTGGCGGTATTTGCCGCCGCCGCGCACGTGGGTGTCGCTGTAGCCCTTCACCAGGCGACGGCAGTTGACCGTTTCCACGGCCAGCGCATAGTCCTGCGGCGCGAGCCGCGCGACCAGATCCAGCCATTGCTCCAGGCCGGCCTTCTCGATCTGGTGGCGCAGCGTGGCGCGGCGGAAGCGTCGCATGCCGGCCAGCGCGTACAGCATCAGGAAGCCGCTCAGCGTGCCGCTGCGCATGCGGCGGCCCTTGCCCAGGCGGCGCTCGACGAAGCCGCCGAAGGCCTTGGAGTTTTCCAGCCAGCGGCCCAGCCCGGCGGGCAGGGTGCCGCAGATTTCCTCCAGGCGCGGGTGCATGAATTCGGTGGTGTAGACCAGCTGGTCCGGGCGCGCGCCGACTTCCTGGCGCACGCGCTCGAAGCGCGTGGCGCGGGTCTTCAGGTCGGCCACGCGGATCACGTCGTCGTAGGCCATGGCGGTCGCCAGGTAGCGAGCGGCGGCGCAGGTCAGTTCCCATTGCCGCGCCTCGCCGCCGTGGCGCGCGTCCAGGTCGCGCAGCGCCTTCATGCGCTCCAGGTATTCGCGGGCATAGGCCAGGTCCTGGAACTCGAGCTGACGGCGCACGCCGGCCGTCAGCATGGGCTGGGCACAGGCGGGAAAGTCGCGCCGGATCATGTCCAGCAGCGGCTGGGTGCGCGCGCTGGCGGCCTGTTCCGGCGCGGCCGGCACGGGACGCGACAGGTCGATGGGCGCGGGCTGCTCGGGCGCCTGGGCGGCGGCGTCGAAGCCCAGCGCGAAGGCGCGCAGGCTGGCGTCCACGCCCAGGCCGGCGCGGCGCACGGTGGCCTCGAAATCATCGCGCGAGAAGGGCAAGGCGCCGCTGCCGGCGACCGCGCCGAACAGGCTGGCGCTGATGACGCTGCCGGCGCGGTCGGCCAGGTCCTGCAGGTCGAAGCACATGAAGCGCTTGGCGGCGGCGCGGCCGGCCTCCAGCACCTTGTTCGGATCGGCGATGCCGTTGCCGGGCGCGGATTTCTCGCTGACCGCGTAGCTGCGGTGCGAGGACGTGATCAGCACGCTGCGGTCGGGCGTGACCAGGCCGCGCTGGATGGCGCGGCCGCCTTCCATCAGTTCGGCCGCCACCACCAGGTCCACGTCGCCCGGCGTGGGCATCAGCGCCAGCGCGGGCGCGCGGCCGGCGCGTTCGACGTCGGCCTCGGGCAGCAGTTCCAGGTAATAGATGGTGGCGCCGGTGCGCTGGGCCACGCCCGGCACCGAGGTGGTCTGCGCCCACCAGCCGGCGTGCTCGGCCATGTCGACGATCCAGTCGGCGAGCACGCCGCCGCCCTGGCCGCCCATGGCCAGGACGGCGATCTTGATCGGCGAGGCGGCGCGCGGGGCGGCGGAAGTGTTGATGCTGCTGTCCATGTCCGAGCCTCAGAGTGCGAGTTGCGCCAGGCGCGCCGCGCGGCGGCGCTGCAGGAAACCGATCACCGCCCCGCGCACGCGGGCCAAGAACCTGTCGCCGCCGGTGGGGTTGTGGACGATGTCGGCGCGATAGAACGAGGGGCACAGCACGGCGGCATGGGCCACTTCACCGCAGTTGCCGCAGCCCACGCAGCTGCTTTCCACATGCGCGACCGGGTCTTCCTTTAGCGGATCGCCACTGTCCTTGACGGTCAGCGAGGGGCAGCCGGACAGCCGGATACAGGCGTGGTCGCCGGTGCAGACGTCGGGGTCGACGCCGAAGCGTTCCTTGACCGCGCGCTTGCCTTCCTTGACCGCCTTGTTGAACAGCGGCTTGATGCGGCGCTGCTTGTTCAGCATGCACTCGGACTGCGCGATGATGACCTTGGGGCCCTTGACGTCGGTGGTGAGCGCTTCCTCGATGGTGGCGCGCACCTTGGCCACGTCGTAGGTGCGATCCAGCGTGCGCACCCATTGCACGCCCACGCCGCGCACGGCGCGGTCGATGGGGTTGTTGGTGGAGCGGTCGGGGTTCTCGGCGCGCGAGGACAGGATGTCCTGGCCGCCGGTTGCCGACGCGTAGTAGTTGTCGACGATGACGATGACGCCGTCGTACTTGTTGAACACGGCGTTGCCGATGCCCGAGGACAGGCCGTTGTGCCAGAAGCCGCCGTCGCCCATGATGGAGATCGGGCGCTTGGCCGCCGGCACGTTGAAGGCCGCCGCGCTGGACGCGCCCAGGCCGTAGCCCATGGTGGTGGCGCCCAGGTTGAAGGGCGGCAGGATCGAGAACAGGTGGCAGCCGATGTCGCAGGAAATATGGTGCTGGCCCAGCGTTTCCTGCGCCAGCGTCAGCGCCGAGAAGATCGGGCGCTCGGGGCAGCCGGTACAGAAGCCGGCCGGGCGCGGCGGCACCACCGCCGCCAGCCCCTCGACATGCTTGTGGAAGGTGATGGGCTGCTCGACGGGCCTGGCGGGCCGCGCGCGCGCGATCTCGACGATCTCGGGCTGGGCGGCGCTGACGGCGGCTGCGTCGGCGGCCACGGCCGGATGCGTCTGCAGCGATTCGGGTCGGTTGCGGCGCAGGAATTCGCGCAGGCCCTCGCGCATGACCTGGGTGGTGTACTCGCCGGCCATGGGCAGCACGTCCTTGCCCGAGAGCTGCGTGGCGATGCCGGCCTTGCGCAGCACCGCGTGCAGGTTCTGCTCGATGTAGTCGGGCTGGCCTTCCTCGAGCAGCAGCACGGCGCGCTTGTCGCGGCAGAAGTCGATGACCTCGTCCTCGATGACGGGGTAGGTCACGTTCATGACGTACAGCGGGATGCGGCTGTTGCCGAAGTGGTCGGCCAGGCCCAGCAGCTGCAACGCGCGGATGACGCCGTTGTACAGGCCGCCCTGCAGGATCAGGCCGATGTCGGACTGGTCGCCGTCGAAATGCTCGTTGAGCTTGTGTTCCTTGATATAGCGGATGGCGGCGGGCCAGCGGTCCTTGATCTTTTCCTGCTCGTGCAGGAAGGACGCGGGCGGCAGCACGATGCGGCTGGTGTCGCGCGCCGGGCTTTCCAGCGCCTGCGCCAGGCTGAAGGCGGGACGCTTGTTTTCCTTGGCGATGAAGCGGCCATGCACATGGCAGCCGCGAATGCGCAATTGCAGCATCACCGGCGTCTTGCTGGCCTCGGACAGCGAAAAGCCGTCTTCCACCGCCTTGACCATGCTTTCGAGATTGGGGCGCGGGTCCAGCAGCCAGATCTGCGATTTCATGGCGAACGCGTGCGAGCGTTCCTGCATGATGGACGAGCCTTCGCCGTAGTCCTCGCCCACGATCACCAGCGCGCCGCCGGTGACGCCGCCGGATGCCAGGTTGGCCAGCGCGTCCGAGGCGACGTTGGTGCCGACCGTGGATTTCCAGGTGACGGCGCCACGGATCGGATACATGACCGAGGCCGCCAGCGTGGCGGCGGCGGTGGCTTCCGAGGCGCTGGCCTCGAAGTGCACGCCGAGTTCCTGCAGGATCTCGTTGGCGTCGGCCAGCACGTCCATCAGGTGCGAGATGGGCGAACCCTGGTAGCCGGCCACATAGCCCACGCCGGACTGCAGCAGGGCCTTGGTGACCGCGAGGATGCCTTCGCCGCGGAACTCTTCGCCCGCGCCGATGCGCAATTGCTGGACTTCTTTTTTGAAGGACCTTTCAGCCATCTCGAACCCCTAGTCGCGGACCGCTGCGCGGGTCCTTGCGCCTTGCTGCTCCGCAACATCGAATGGTCGCGGATCCATGCTCTAAAAAATACTTTAGAAGTCAACTTTTTAGCTGTCAACAAAAAAGATGAAATTTCATGGAATCAAAAAAATATCACGCTAAAACAAGGGTGTATATACTGGCTATCCTTTAGGTGTTGACCCGCCAATCCGCCCTAATACTGTGCAAAAACGGGTTGCGATTCCGGGTATACCCTGTGCTGCGCAACAGCATTGCGGCACATCATGGCGCGGCCGCGCATCGCCGTGGTGCAATGCGCGTGCCGATGGTCCGCGGCAAGCATGCGGGACGGGCATGACAATCTCGAACAACCGGGCGCGGGAGCGTACAGACATGGCGTGGCAGAAGCAGAAGAGCATTCAGGCCGGCGCCGGCGGCGGGCGTTTCGTCGACGGTTATCTGGCCTATCTGCTGGCGCAGGCCAGCCAGCGCATTTCCGCCGAGTTTCATCTGCAGGTGCGCGCGGCCGGCCTGTCGGTCACGGAATGGCGGGTGCTGGCCAGCCTGGAAGGCAGCGCCGGCGAGACCATCGGCACGCTGGCCGTGCTGGCCATCACCAAGCAGCCCACGCTGAGCAAGGTGGTGCAACGGATGGAGGCTGATGGCCTGGTCGAGCGCACCGGCGTGCGCGCCGACCGGCGCCAGACGCGCGTGTGCATCACCACCAAGGGCCGCAATCTGATCGCGGGCCTGTGCGAACAGGCCTTGCAGCATCAGAAGGCCGTGCTGGCGCCGTTCGGCGAAGAACGGGCGACGTTGCTGATAGAGATGCTGGAAGTGTTGATGACCGAGCACGTGCCGCTGGAGATGGCGACGGCCGAAACGGACGAGGATTGAGCGTCCGGATGCCGGCCGAGTTCCGCTTTCCGGGAATGTCGCGCGTCGCGTGTTTGATCGAACGCTGTTCGCTTCAATTATTTTGTTACGAGCATATGCGTCCCTGTTTTGTTCCTCTCTCTGAAAACCGTCTCCGGTACGCATAAACCCTGAATTGACGCGGGTTCCGGCGCTAGGCAATATCGCGCCGGTATTTTCAGACTACAGTCAGGAGTTGAACCTATGCGCCGCACTTTGATTGCTATCGCGATCGCCGCCGCCGTGGCCGTGCCCTCGATCGGACAGGCCAAGACTTTCCGCTGGGCCGCCCAGGGCGACATCCTCACCTTCGACCCGCACTCGCAGAACGAAGGCATGACCATCGCCGCCAACAGCTATGTGTACGAACCGCTGGTGGACTACGACAAGTCCTTCAAGGTGGTGCCGCGCCTGGCCACGGAGTGGGAGCAGGTCTCGCCCACGCTGTACCGTTTCAAGCTGCGCCCCGGCGTCAAGTTCCACGACGGCGCGGCCTTCACCGCCGACGACGCGGTGTTCTCGATCCACCGCGCCATGGCGCCGACCTCGAACTACAAGGCCTACACGACCGGCATCAAGGAAGCGCGCAAGATCGACGACCTGACCCTCGAGGTCGAAACGTCGGCGCCGAACCCGGTGCTGCTGCGCCAGCTGACCAACGTGTTCATCATGAACAAGGCCTGGGCGGAAAAGCACAACATCGCCAAGCCGCAGGATTACGTCAACAAGGAAGAGACCTACGGCGCCCGCAACACCAACGGCACCGGCCCCTACAAGCTGAAGACGCGCGAAGTCGACGTGCGCACCGTGTTCGAAGAGAACAAGGACTGGTGGAACAAGGCCGGCAAGGTCGGCAACGTGACCGAGGTGGTGTTCACCCCGATCAAGCAGAACGCCACCCGCACCGCGGCCCTGCTGTCCGGCGAGATCGACTTCGTGCTGGACCCGGCCGCCCAGGACCTGGACCGCCTGCGCCAGTCGGCCAAGGTGGTCGAGGGCAACGAATACCGCACCATCTACCTGGGCCTGGACCAGAAGCGTCCCGAGCTGCAGTACTCGAACATCAAGGGCAAGAACCCGTTCCAGGACATCCGCGTGCGCGAGGCGCTGTACCGCGCCATCGACGTGGACGCCATCAAGCGCGCCGTGATGCGCGGCCTGTCGGCGCCCACCGGCACCATGATCGCGCCGCAGGTGCACGGCTGGGCCGAATCGGTCCACAAGCGCGTGCCCTACGATCCCGAGAAGTCGCGCGCCCTGCTGAAGGAAGCCGGCTATGACGGCACGCTGAACTTCACGCTGGACTGCCCGAACAATCGCTACATCAACGACGAGGCGATCTGTCAGGCGGTGGTGGGCATGTGGGCCAAGGTCGGCGTGAAGGCCACGCTGAACGCGATGCCGCGCTCGACCTACTTCCCCAAGGTGCAGTCGTTCGACACCAGCGCCTATCTGTTCGGCTGGGGCGTGCCGACCTTCGACGCCATGTACACGCTGCAGAACCTGATCCGCACCAAGGGCGAGGGCGCGGACGGCATGTACAACCTGGGCAACTACAGCAACAAGGAGCTTGACGCCGTCATCGACAGCATCAAGACCCAGACCGACGCCGCCAAGCGCGACGCCGACATCATCAAGGTGCTGGAAGGCCACGCCAAGGACTTCGGTCACATCCCCCTGCATGACCAGGTCATTCCCTGGGCCATGCGCAAGAACGTCACCGTCATCCATCGCGCCGACAACCGTCTGGTCGCCGATTGGGTCAAGGTCGACTGATTCAGGCCAACCCGCAGGCGGCGCGCTGAGGCGCGCCGCCTGCCTGCCTTTTTCCGCCTATGTTCGCTTTCATACTCCGCCGCCTGCTGCAGGCTGTGGCGGTGATGCTCACCGTCGCGCTGCTGGCATTCGTGCTATTTCAATACGTCGGCGATCCCGTCACCATCATGCTGGGCCAGGACGCCACCGACGCCGAACGCGTCGAGCTGCGTGAGCGCCTGGGCCTGAACGAGCCCGCCGTCGTCCAGTTCGGCCACTTCGTCGCCAACGCCGCGCAGGGCAATTTCGGCATCTCCCTGCGCCAGAGCGAACCCGTTTCCTCGCTGCTGAAGTCGCGCCTGCCGGCCACGCTGGAACTGTCGCTGGTCGCGGCGGTGCTGGCGCTGGTGGTCGGCGTGCCGCTGGGCGTGTATACCGCGCTCAAGCGCAACAGCATGCTGTCGCAGCTGCTGCTGGCCGGCTCGCTGCTGGGCGTGTCGCTGCCTACTTTCCTCATCGGCATCCTGCTGATCCTGGTGTTCTCGGTGCAGCTGGGCTGGCTGCCCAGCTACGGACGCGGCGAGACCGTCAGCCTGGGCTGGTGGTCGTCGGGCCTGTTCACGGCCGATGGCTGGAAGCACCTGATCCTGCCGTCGATCACGCTGTCGCTGTTCCAGATGACGCTGGTGCTGCGCCTGGTGCGCTCGGAAATGCTGGAAGTGCTGCGCTCGGACTACATCAAGTTCGCCCGTGCGCGCGGGCTCAAGCGCCGCGCCATCCACTTCGGCCACGCGCTCAAGAACACGATGGTGCCCGTCATCACCATCACCGGCCTGCAGCTGGGCGGCATCATCGCCTTCGCCATCGTCACGGAAACCGTGTTCCAGTGGCCGGGCATGGGCCTGCTGTTCATCCAGGCCGTGCAATTCGCCGACGTGCCGGTCATGGCCGCCTATCTGTGCCTGATCGCGCTGGTCTTCGTGGTGATCAACCTGATCGTCGATCTTCTGTATTTCGTCGTGGACCCGCGCCTGCGCGCCGGGATGACCCGCGCCGGGGGGGCTCACTGATGCGCGCCGTACTCAAACGCTGGTGGGACAGCGACCTGGCCTGGGCCTGGCGCCGCGCCCCGGTCGCCATCGCCGCCACCATCCTGCTGGCGCTGCTGCTGATCGGTTCCTTTGGCGCCGGCTGGGTGGCGCCGCACAATCCCTTCGACCTGACCAAGGTGGAACTGCTGGACGCGCTGCTGCCGCCGGCATGGCAGGCCAATGGCCAGCCGACCTACCTGCTGGGCACCGACAGCCAGGGCCGCGACCTGTACTCGGCCATTCTGTACGGCACGCGGGTGTCCCTGCTGATCGGCCTGGCCGCGGTGGCGCTGTCCATGGTCATCGGCATCGTGCTGGGCCTGGTCTCGGGCTACGCGGGCGGGCGCATCGACGCCTTCATCATGCGCGTGGCCGACGTGCAGCTGTCGTTCCCGGCCATCCTGATCGCGCTGCTGATCGACGGCGTGGCGCGCGCCGCAGTGCCGCGCGAGCTGCACGAGGTGATCGCCTTCCCGGTGCTGGTCGGCGCGATCGCGCTTGCCGGCTGGCCGCAGTACGCCCGCACGGTGCGCGGCTCCACCCTGGTGGAGAAGAACCGCGAATACGTGCAGGCCGCGCGCGTGATCGGCGTGGCCTCGCCCGTCATCATGTTCCGCCACGTGCTGCCCAATGTGCTGGGACCGGTGCTGGTGCTGGCCACGGTGCACCTGGCCACCGCCATCATCACCGAGGCGACGCTGTCGTTCCTGGGCGTGGGCGTGCCGCCGACGTCGCCGTCGCTGGGCACGTTGATCCGCATCGGCAACGATTTCCTGTTCTCCGGCGAATGGTGGATCGTCATCTTCCCCGGACTGGCGCTGGTGCTGTTGGTGCTGTCGGTCAACCTCCTGGGTGACTGGCTGCGCGACGCGCTCAACCCGCGACTGAATTGAGGTTTTTCCATGAGCGCATTACTTGAAGTCCGCAACCTGCGCGTGGAGTTCCCCACGCGCCGCGGCACGCTGCGCGCGCTGGACGACGTGTCCTTCTCGATCGAGGCGGGCGAGGTCCTGGGCGTGGTCGGCGAATCCGGCGCCGGCAAGTCGCTGACCGGCGCGGCCATCATCGGCCTGCTGGAGCCGCCCGGGCGCGTGGCCGCCGGCGAGATCCTGCTGGGCGGTCGCCGCATCGACAACCTGCCCGACGAGCAGATGCGCCGCGTGCGCGGCCGCGAGATCGGCGCCGTGTTCCAGGATCCGCTGACCTCGCTGAATCCGCTGTACACCGTGGGTCGGCAGCTGGCCGAGACCATCGTCACGCACCTGGACCTGAGCTGGTCGCAGGCGCGCACGCGCGCGGTTGAGCTGCTGGCGGCCACCGGCATCCCGGCGGCGCGCGAGCGCATCGACCACTATCCGCACCAGTTCTCCGGCGGCATGCGCCAGCGCGTGGTGATCGCGCTGGCCCTGGCCGCCGAACCGCGCCTGGTGGTGGCCGACGAGCCCACCACCGCGCTGGACGTGTCGATCCAGGCGCAGATCATCGAACTGCTCAAGCGCCTGTGCCGCGAGCAGGGCACGGCCGTCATGCTGATCACCCACGACATGGGCGTGATCGCCGAGACCGCCGACCGCGTCGCCGTGATGTACGCGGGCCGCGTGGCCGAGATCGGCCCGGTGGCCGACGTGATCCACAAGCCGCGTCACCCTTACACGGCCGGCCTGATGGGCTCGATCCCGGCGCTGGATAGCCACGCCCAGCGGCTGGTGCAGATCGACGGCAGCATGCCGCGCTTGAACGCCATCCCGACGGGCTGTGCGTTCAATCCGCGTTGCGGCCAGAAGCTGCCGCGCTGCACGCAGGATCGTCCTGAATTGATGGCGGCCGGCACTTCCCGCGCCGCCTGTTGGTTGCATGAAGAAAAGGTGGCGGCATGAGCGGCACTCACCCGTTGGTAGAAGTCCGGGACGCGGCCCGCTGGTTCGACGTGTCGCCGCCGTGGCTGGAGCGCAAGTTGTCCGGCAAGCCCAAGGTCATGCTGCGCGCCGTCGACGGCGTGTCCTTCGACATCGCGCGCGGCGAGACGCTGGCGCTGGTGGGCGAGTCGGGCTGCGGCAAGTCCACCGTGGCGCGCATGCTGGTCGGGCTGTACGGCCTGACGCGCGGCGATATCCGCTTCGACGGCCAGCCCCTGGCCGGCATGGCCGAATCCGGCGGCCGGGCCATGCGCAAGCGCCTGCAGATGATCTTCCAGGACCCGTATGCCAGCCTGAATCCGCGCTGGCGCGTGGGCCGCATCATCGCCGAGCCCATGCTGACCCACACCACCATGACGCCGGCCGAGCGCACGGCGCGCGTGGGCCAGCTGCTCAAGCAGGTGGGGCTGGATCCGGCCGACCAGGGCCGCTATCCGCACCAGTTCTCGGGCGGCCAGCGCCAGCGCATCTCGATCGCGCGCGCGCTGGCGGTCAATCCGGAGTTCCTGGTCTGCGACGAGCCGACCTCGGCGCTGGACGTGTCGGTGCAGGCGCAGGTGCTGAACCTGATGAAGGATCTGCAGCGCGAGCTGGGCCTGACCTATCTGTTCATTTCGCACAACCTGGCGGTGGTGCATCACGTGGCCGACCGCGTCGGCGTGATGTACCTGGGCCGCATGGTGGAGGTCGCGCCGCGCGACGAGCTGTTCGCGCGGCCGCGTCATCCGTACACGCGCATGCTGCTGGAGGCGATTCCCGACATCAACGGCGCCGGCAAGCCGCGCACGGCGGTGGCGGGCGAGGTGCCCAATCCGCTGAACCCGCCGTCGGGCTGCACCTTCCATCCGCGTTGCCCGCACGCCAACGAGCGCTGCAAGACCGAGGCGCCGCAGGCACTCGCGGCCGGGCCGGCGGTGGTGGCTTGTCATGCGGTGCAGGAGGGGCGGATCACGGCCTGAGGCGTGGTCCGTGGCGTCCGTCCGTGGCGGCGGACGCCACGATTTCAAGCGCGGGCAGGCGGCGCCTCGTGGCCGCGTGGCTCAGTGCCGATGTTCGCCATCGGCCGCGTCGTCGTCTTCATCGTCTTCGTCCTCCTCATCCTCGTCGTCCTGCGCCAGGTCCGGATCCTCGCTCAGCGCGAAGGGCAGCACGTCTTCCAGGCTGTCCGACCAGGCGGACTCTTCGCCATCATGGTCGAGCTTGACGAAGCGCTCGCCCTCGCCGAGCGTGATCTGGATGGCCCACAGGTACAGGCAGTCGTAGGTGTCGTCGTCGGCCGGCGGCAGGCCGCCGCGATTGCCCAGCAGGCGCGCGCCGGGGCCGCCCAGCTGCACATGGACCTGGGATTCGTCGGCTTCGGCCTTCTCGTCCAGCGGCACGCCGAAAGTCACCCATTCGGTGCCTTCCTCGCCCAACACGACTTCAGCCAGCACGGGCTTGCCCAGGAAGGCGCTGAGGGCGTCGGCCGTCTTGGCCAGCATGTCCAGCTCGGCCGAGCTGAAACGGGTCAAGGAGGCGGGAGGCGTGGCGGAGGCGGACATGAGGATTCCTGGGCGCGCCCGCGCTCTGATGGCGCGGCGCTGCATGAGATTGAGTAGCTTGGGGATTCGGGTCAGGCGCTATTGTCGCGCGTTCGGCCGTGCCTTGCATCGGACGCGTGGATGACGCGGTTCGCAGGGCGCGCGCCGCCAGCCGGGGGCGGCGGATCGCCCGCAATGTCCTACGCCGATGCCCGCGGCGCGTCGCCGCTGCGCCGCCGCGCGCTGTCGGGCGATTCCCCGGTCAGTCGTTGGAACATGGCGATGAACGCCGAGGGCGTGCTGTAGCCGAGCCGGCGCGCGACATCCTGCACCGGCAATCCCGCGTCCAGCATGCCCAGCGCGCTGACCACGCGCAGCCGCTGGCGCCAGTCGTTGAACGACATGCCCAGATGCTGCTGGCAGTGGCGCAGCAGCGTGCGCTCGGTGATGCCGGCGGTGGCGGCCCAGTGCGCCGCGCCGCGCTTGTCGCCGGGCTCGCGCTGCAGCGCCGCCAGGATCGGGGCCAGCGGCAGCTCGGTGGTGGACGGCAGATAGCTGGCGTAGGCGCGCGCCTGGCGCGTCTGGTCGATCACCACCTGCGCCATGCGCCGGTCTTCCGGCGTATCCGGATAGGTGATGCCGCGCCGCTCGAAATCGGCCAGCACGGCGCGCATGACGGGGCTGATCTCCAGCGTGCAGGGAGCGGCCGGCAGGCCGGCGCAGGCCGCCGCCGGGATGTCGATGCAGGCGTAGTGGACTTCGCCCTCGTTCTGGCAGCAGTGGGACACGCCCGGCGGTATCCAGATGGCGTACTGCGGCGGCGACAGGTACAGCACGCCTTCGATGCCGATCTCCATGATGCCGGAGATGGCGAAGTTCAATTCGCCCCAATCGGAGCGGTGGCGCGCCATGCTGGAATGCGGCGTGAAATGCAGGATGCGGCAGGCCAGCGGGTAGGGCAGGTGGCTGGCCAGTTGGGCGGAGGAAGCGGGGTCCATGTCCGGATTCGAGCGTGCTTTGTCTGAAATTCATTATATGCCTGGAGTCAGACAAGTCCTACACTGAGCGCTCGTTCCCGCAAGAGCGCATCATGCAGCAAGCTTCCGTTTCCCATCCTCCCGCCCGTTACCTGTTCTTCCCGCTGTTGGCGGCCCTGATCTGGTCGGTCAACATGATCGTCACCAAGATGTCCGCCGGCCTCATCGCGCCCGCCGCCATCGGCTTCTATCGCTGGGCGCTGGCCGGCGCGCTGCTCACGCCCTTCGCCCTGCCGGGCGCCTGGGCGCAGCGCGCCCAGATCCTGCGCCATTGGCCCAAGCTGGCCGTGCTGGGCGGCCTGGCGATGGCGCTGTACCAGGGGCTGGCCTATGTGGCCGCGTCGACCACCACCGCCACCAACATGGGCATCATCACCGCCATGATCCCGCTGCTCACCATCGTGGTCAGCGCGCTGGTGCTGCGCGAGCGGCCCACGCTGATGGCGCTGCTGGGCGGCCTGGTGTCGCTGGCCGGCCTGTCGCTGCTGATCGGCGAGGGCGATCCGGCCCGGCTGCTGCAGGTGGGCGCCAATCCGGGCGACCTGCTGATGGGCGTGGCCGCGCTGGCCTATGCGCTGTATGGCGTGCTGCTGCGCCTGTGGGCGCTGCCGCTGGGGCCGTGGCAATCGCTGTACGCGCAGATCGCCTTCGGCACGCTGTTCCTGCTGCCGACCTTCCTGCTGGCGCCGCCGTCGCCGCTCAATGCCGACAACCTGCCGCTGGTGCTCTACGCCGGCGTATTCCCGTCGCTGTTCGCGCCGTTCCTGTGGATCCAGGGCGTGCGTCACCTGGGGCCGAACCGCGCCAGCATCTTCCTGAACGTGATGCCGGTGGTCACCGTGGCGATCGCCGCCACCTTCCTGGGCGAAAAGCCGCATCTGTTCCACCTGGTCGGCGGCGCCATGGCGCTGGCTGGCGTGATGCTGGCGCAGATGCGCGTGGGGCGGCCCGCGAAGGCGCGGCGCAAGGCGGCGGAGCAGGATCCGTCCCTGTGCAAATCGTCCTGAGACGGGCGCGCTCGGGGAGGCACTCAAGGGCGCGCGGCCGCTGTCGCGCGCCCGCAAGGGTTCCGGCCTACAATCGACGGTTTCCCAGTCTCATATCCGATACGAGCCCATGGCCCAATACGTCTACACCATGAACCGCGTCGGCAAGATCGTGCCGCCGAAGCGGCAGATCCTGCGCGACATCTCCCTTTCGTTTTTTCCTGGCGCCAAGATCGGCGTGCTGGGCCTGAACGGCTCGGGCAAGTCGACGCTGCTGAAGATCATGGCGGGCGTGGACCGCGAGATCGAAGGCGAAGCCATCCCCATGCCGGGCCTGAACATCGGCTACCTGCCGCAGGAGCCGCAGCTCAACCCCGAGCACACGGTGCGCCAGGCCGTCGAGGAAGGCCTGGGCGCGGTGGTCACGGCCAAGAAGCGCCTGGACGAGGTCTATGCGGCCTACGCCGAGCCGGACGCCGATTTCGACGCGCTGGCCGCCGAGCAGGCCGAGCTTGAAGCCATCATCGCCGCCGCCGCCTCCAGCGGCGCCGACGACATCGAGCACCAGATGGAAATCGCCGCCGACGCGCTGCGCCTGCCGCCCTGGGACGCCATCGTCGGCAAGCTGTCCGGCGGCGAGAAGCGCCGCGTGGCGCTGTGCCGCCTGCTGCTGTCCAAGCCCGACATGCTGCTGCTGGACGAGCCCACCAACCACCTGGACGCCGAAAGCGTGGAGTGGCTGGAGCAGTTCCTGCACAAGTTCCCCGGCACTGTCGTCGGCGTGACCCACGATCGCTACTTCCTGGACAATGCCGCCGAATGGATCCTGGAACTGGATCGCGGCTACGGTATTCCGTGGAAGGGCAACTACAGCTCCTGGCTGGAGCAGAAGGAAGACCGCCTCAAGCAGGAAGAGGCCTCCGAGTCGGCCCGCCAGAAGACCATCAAGAAGGAACTGGAGTGGGTGCGCCAGAACCCGAAGGGCCGCCAGGCCAAGGCCAAGGCGCGCCTGGCCCGCTTCGAGGAACTGTCGTCCTACGAATACCAGAAGCGCAACGAAACCCAGGAAATCTTCATTCCGGTGGGCGAGCGCCTGGGCAACGAGGTCATCGAATTCAACAACGTCAGCAAGGCCTATGGCGACCGCCTGCTGATCGACAACCTCAGCTTCAAGATCCCGCCGGGCGCCATCGTCGGCATCATCGGCGCCAACGGCGCCGGTAAATCGACGCTGTTCCGCATGATCGCGGGCCGCGAGCAGCCGGATTCGGGCGAGGTCAAGATCGGCCAGACCGTCAAGCTGGCCTACGTCGACCAGTCGCGCGACGCGCTGGAAGACAAGAAGACCGTGTTCGACGCCGTGGCCGACGGCGCCGACCTGCTGACGGTGGGCAAGTTCGAGATGTCCTCGCGCGCCTACCTGGGCCGCTTCAACTTCAAGGGCGGCGACCAGAACAAGGTCGTGGGCCAGCTGTCCGGCGGCGAACGCGGCCGCCTGCACATGGCCAAGACGCTGATCGCCGGCGGCAACGTGCTGCTGCTGGACGAGCCGTCCAACGACCTGGACGTCGAAACGCTGCGCGCCCTGGAAGACGCGCTGCTGGAGTTCCCTGGCAGCGTCATGGTCATCAGCCACGATCGCTGGTTCCTGGACCGCATCGCCACGCACATCCTGGCGTTCGAAGGCGACTCGCAAGTCGTGTTCTTCGACGGCAACTACCAGGAATACGAAGCCGACAAGAAGCGCCGCCTGGGCGACGAGGGCGCCAAGCCCAAGCGCCTGCGGTACAAGGCGCTGAAGTAAGGCGTTCTTGAAGCAGGGTGTCCTTGAATTAAGGCGTCCTGTTAGGCAGTCCGAAAATCCCGGCCCGTTCGTGCCGGGTTTTTTTTGGATGGTGGAATGAAGGCCCGCCTCGTTTGAGGTGCATCCCTATTCACTCGCCATGCAGGAGATCGACATGCGCGCCACCGTGACGCTGGACGACGAGTTGCTTGAATTGGTGCGTTCATACACGGGAATCCAGGCTACGTCAGCGCTTGTGCAAAGCGCGTTGAGGCAACTCGTGCAGAGAGAGGCCGCCAAACGCCTCGCCGGCTTGGGAGAAAGTTCGCCCACCCTGAATGCCATCCCGAGACGGCCAGGGGCAATCCGCGATGATCCCGAGTGATCTTTCAGTTTTCACCTGTAGCCATTCACTCGGCCATCGCCGGGCGCCGCGATATCATTGAGTCAACCGTGCGGCGCTCGCTGCCGCGCCCGCTTTCCTGGAGATCCCCCATGCTGCTGCCAGCCTCCGATTCCACGCTGCTCATCGTCGACATGCAGGGCCGCCTGATGCCCGTGATCCACGACGGCGATGCGGTCCTGGCGGCCAACGTCAAGCTGGCCCAGGCCGCGCGGCTGCTGGAGGTGCCGGTGGTCGCCACCGAGCATCACAGCAAGATGCTGGGCGTGACCGTGGCGCCGCTGGCCGAACTGGTGCAATCGACCTTCCAGAAAATGCACTTCTCGTCGGCGCGCGAGCCGGGCTTCGAGGGCTGGCTGCCGGCCGCGCGCAAGACCGTGCTGGTGACGGGCTGCGAGGCGCACATCTGCGTGCTGCAGACCGTGATCGGGCTGACCGAGATGGGCTATCGCGCCGTGCTGGTGTCCGATGCGGCGGGTTCGCGCAAGCCGTCCGACCATCATGCGGCGCTGCGCCGCGCGCGGGCGCATGGCGCGGATATCGTCACCACCGAAATGGCGATCTTCGAGTGGATGGAAACCTGCGAGCACCCGCGCTTTCGCGACGTGTTACGTCTGGTCAAATAGCGGCCCCGGCTGCAACATTGTCCCCAGGGAACGCAAAGATTATCTCGCTGTTTGACACAATTCCTGGGCAAACTTCACAGCGCGCAGGCGAATATTTTGCGATCCTGAAGGCTCCAACCCAAGAGGGAAGCGCGCGCTCGCAACCAGCAGGATCCAGCGCTTTTCCGGGAACAAGAACAGGAGTCCCATCATGAAAATCGCATCCATCACCAAGATCTGCGCGGCGACCGCGCTGGCTGTCACCATGGCGGGCTGCTCGTCGTGGGACAGCATGAGCCATCGCCAGAAAAGCACCGTGGGCGGCGCCGCGTTGGGCGGCGTGGCCGGCGCGGTGATCACCAACGGCGGCATCCTCGGCACGGTCGGCGGCGCGGCCATCGGCGGCGTGATCGGCGACCAGGTCGGCAAGCGGCGCTGACGCGGCGGCTGCATTCCGGCCACCCATGAAAAAACGCCCGGCGCGATGCCGGGCGTTTTGCTTTGGCCGGCCGCCGCGTGGCGGCCGTGCTCCGTTGCGCGCGGGCGGGAACTTGCGATCCCGCCGGCGGGCGTCAGGCGTTGGGGCTCGAGGTCTCGCCTTGCGGCATCTCGATCTTCACCTCCAGGACTTCCAGCGTGTCCTGGCGTTCCAGGTGCACCTTGATGTCCTCGGGGTTGATCTTGACGTACTTGGAGATCACGGCGATGAGTTCCTGCTGCAGCTGCGGCAGGTAGTCGGGCGAATCGCCACGGCCCCGCTCGTGGGCCAGGATGATCTGCAGCCGCTCCTTGGCGACGGAGGCGGACGTTTTCTTTTGACCGAGCAGAAACGACAGGAAGGACATTGCTTACTTGCCTCCGAACAGGCGTTTCAGGAAACCGGGCTTTTCGTAGTCGGTGAAGCGCAGGGCCTTGTCTTCGCCCAGGTAGCGGGCGACGACGTCCTTGTAGGCTTCGGACACGTCGGTGTCTTTCAGGTGGATGGCCGGCAGGCCCTGGTTGGACGCCTGCAGCACGGCTTCGGATTCGGGGATCACGCCGATCAGCTTGATGCGCAGGATGTCCTCGATGTCGGTCAGCGACAGCATCTCGCCGTCGACTACGCGCTTGGGGTTGTAGCGCGTGAGCAGCAGGAATTCCTTGACCGGCTCGTTGCCTTCCACGGCGCGCTTGGACTTGGCGGCCAGGATGCCCAGGATACGGTCGGAGTCGCGCACCGAGGAGACTTCGGGGTTGGTCACGACGATGGCGTCATCGGCGAAGTAGGCGGCCATCAGCGCGCCGGTCTCGATGCCGGCCGGCGAATCGCAGACGATGTACTCGAAGCCCATTTCCTTCAGGTCGTTGATGACCTTTTCCACGCCTTCCTGGGTCAGCGCGTCCTTGTCGCGGGTCTGCGACGCGGGCAGGATGAAGAGGTTCTCGAGCTGCTTGTCCTTGATCAGGGCCTGGTTCAGCGTGGCTTCGCCCTGGATCACGTTGACGAAGTCGTACACCACGCGCCGTTCGCAGCCCATGATGAGGTCCAGGTTGCGCAGGCCGACGTCGAAGTCGATGACAGCGGTCTTGTGGCCCCGCATCGCGAGTCCCGCGGAAAAACTGGCGCTGGTCGTGGTCTTGCCCACGCCGCCTTTGCCGGAAGTCACCACAACGATGCGTGTCATGACGATCAAACCCTTATGTTCGAATAAATCGCGTTATCGTAAAGCAAAAAGCCCTTGTAAGGCTTCTTACAGAATGTGTGTAGTTGATTTGCGCCCTTGCGCGAATCGGGTGTTGCGTCAGGCCTTCAGGGCCTCGATGCGCAGCGTGTCGCCGTCCAGTCGGACCAGCGCCGGTTGGTTGTGCAGCGAGCGGTCGAGCTTGTCCTCGACCACGCGATACACGCCGGCAACGGCCAGCAGCTCGGCGTCCAGGTGCGTGGTGAAGATGCGGGCCGTGGCATCGCCGCGCGCGCCCGCCATGGCCTTGCCGCGCAGCGGGCCGTACACATGCACGTTGCCGTCGGCGATGACCTCGGCGCCCTGGCTGACCATGCCGATGACCACCAGGTCGGTGTGGCGCGCATAGACGCGCTGGCCCGAGCGCAGCGGCTTGGTGATGACCAGCGCCGACGAGGAGTGCGGCGCGAAGGCGGTCGGGGCAGGCGCCGAGGTGGCGCTGGCGGCCTCGCGTTCCGGCATGGGGTTGGGCGAGGGCGCGGCCTTGCCGGAGGACGCGGGTTCGGCGATGTCGCTGGGCGCGGGCGCGGTCGTCACGGCGGCGGCCTGGATCGAGGGAACCGGCGTGGAGACGTCATTGGCCGGGGCCATGTCCACCGCCTGGGCGGGACGCGGGGCCGGCGTGGACAGTTCCACGGGCGTCAGGCCCGCCTTGCGGGCCGCTTCCAGGTTGGCGCCTTCGGCCACCACGCCGATGGGCGGCAGGTTGTGCCCGCGCAGCGCGGCGATCAGCGCCGGCCAGTCGATGGTTTCCTCGACGCGGCTGGCATCGACCACCACGGGTTCGTTCTCGAAGAAGCTGCCGGCGTCGGCCATGCGCTTGGCCAGCGCGGCGCTCAGGCGCTCGGGATCGGCGCTGTGCAGGACCACCCGGATCGCATACAGGGTGGCGCTCTTGAAGTCCAGGGCTAGGGATTCAGTGTTCATCTTGGTGTGGGATGGCGGCCGGGCACGGGAAAAAGGGCCCGTTCCGCCGGCGCGCGGATGTCGGGCATGATAACCCGCCGGGGGAGGTTTCTTCCGGTTTGGCTCAGGGGAAATCGGGGTGTTTTCCGCCTTTTGCCACCGGCCCGGACGCTTGCCTCGACGGCCCGGTCGGGCCTCGGAGATGCAAAAAGGGCGCCCGGAGGCGCCCTTTGGCCGAAGCAACCGGAATCAGCCCTGCGCCCAAGAGTCGCGCAGGGTGACGACGCGGTTCAGGACGGGGTTTTCCGCCGTCGATTCCTTCAGGTCCGCCGTGAAGTAGCCCAGGCGCTCGAACTGCCAGGTCGCGCCAGGCGTCGCCACGGTGCCCGGTTCCAGCCAGGCCGTCACGGTCTGTTTGGAGTTCGGGTTCAGGCAGGTCAGGAAATCCTTGTCGCCGCCGTCCGGACGCGGGTCGGCGAACAGGCGGTCATACAGATGGATCTGCGCGGGCACGGCATGCGCGGCGCTGACCCAGGTGATGTTGCCCTTGACCTTGACGCTGTCGGCGCCCGGCGTGCCGCTCTTGGTGTCCGGCAGGTATTCGGCCTGGACTTCCACGACCTCGCCGGCCTCGTTCTTGGTGAAGCCGGTGCAGCGCACCACGTAGCCGTACTTCAGGCGCACGGTGTTGCCGGGGAACAGGCGGAAGTACTTCTTCGGCGCTTCCTCGCGGAAGTCGTCGCGCTCGATCCAGAGCTCGCGCGTCAGCGGGAATTCGCGCTGGCCGGCCTCGGGGTCGTGCGGATTGCGCGGCGCCGTGCAGATTTCGCTCTGGCCTTCGGGGTAGTTGGTGATGACCAGCTTGAGCGGGTCCAGCACCGCCACCGAGCGCGCGGCCACCGGATCCAGGTCGTCGCGCACGGCCTGCTCCAGCAGGCTGTAGTCGATGCGCGAGTCGGACTTGGACACGGCGGTGCGGTCGCAGAACAGGCGGATCGACGACGCGGTGTAGCCGCGGCGGCGCAGGCCGAAGATGGTCGGCATGCGGGGGTCGTCCCAGCCGTCGACGTGGCCTTCGCGCACCAGTTGCAGCAGCTTGCGCTTGCTGGTGACGATGTAGCTCAGGTTCAGGCGGGCGAATTCGTACTGGCGCGGCAGCGGCTGCGCCAGCTTGCCCAGTTCGGCCAGGCGCGCCAGGATCCAGTCGTAGAACGGGCGCTGGTCTTCGAATTCCAGCGTGCAGACGCTGTGCGTGATGCCTTCGAGCGCGTCCTCGACCGGATGCGCCCAGCTGTACATCGGGTAGATGCACCACTTGTCGCCGGTGCGGTGATGGTGGGCGTGGCGCACGCGGTACATGACCGGGTCGCGCAGGTTGATGTTGGGCGAGGCCATGTTGATCTTGGCGCGCAGCACCAGGCTGCCGTCAGGATGCTTGCCGTCGCGCATCTCGCGCAGCAGCGCGAGCGATTCGGCGGCCGGGCGGTCGCGCCAGGGCGAGTTGACGCCCGGTTCGGTCAGCGTGCCGCGGTTGGCGCGGATCTCGTCGGCGCTCTGCGCGTCCACGTAGGCGTGGCCGGCCTCGATCAGCGCTTCGGCGAACTCGTACATGTAGCCGAAGTAGTCGCTGGCGAAATACAGGTTGTCGTTGCCGTCGGCCTTCCAGTCGAAGCCCAGCCAGTGCACGGCCTCGATGATGGCGTCGACGTACTCCTGGTCTTCCTTCTCGGGATTGGTGTCGTCGAAGCGCAGGTGGCAGACGCCGCCGAAGTCGCGCGCCAGGCCGAAGTTCACGCAGATGCTCTTGGCGTGGCCGATGTGCAGGTAGCCGTTGGGCTCCGGCGGGAAGCGCGTGCGGATCCGGGCCGGGTCGGGCTGACCCTGCTGCTGCACCGCCGCCGGGCCGGGCTTGCCCGCCCAGCGCTTGTCCTGGTAGCGGTTGGCCTGGAGATCGTCCGTGACGATGTTCAGCAGGAAATTGGACGCGGCCGCGGGGGCGGCGGCGGCCGGAGTCGGCGAGGAAGGCGGCGTCGGGGCGGAAGTCATTCTTGAAAGAATAGGAAAAAGCGGCGACAAAGCGTCAATTTTGCCATGATCCGCAAGGAGGGCCTCCGGGGGCTGGTCAAGCCGGGTTGCAAATGGCTCCCATCTTCCGGGGACAGGCTCTACACTTATGGGCCTGTCTACCCTGTTGGCATCATGGATATATCCACTCTATCACTGGCCCGTGCGCAGTTCGTGACCAGTCTGAGTTTCCTGGCGCTGTTCCTGTCCGTCGCCCTGGCGCTGGCCTGGATCCTGCTGTTCTTCAAGCTGCGCGCCCGCATGAGCGGCAACGGCGGCTGGACCGCCGCCTATCGCTTCTGGGTTCGCATCTTCGCCCTGTCCTTCGTGCTGACGCTGGCGGCCAGCGTGCCGGTGCTGATCCAGCTTGGCAGCCTGTGGGCGGGCCTGATGGACAAGATCGGCAATGTGGCCGGCCCCTTGCTGGGCTACGGCATCCTGTCGGTCTTCATTCTCAAGTCCTGCTTCCTGGGCGTCATGCTGTTCGGCCAGCGCCGCGTGTCCGACGGCGCCCATACGCTGGCGGTGCTGATGGTGGCGGTGGGCCAGCTGGTGGCGGTGTTCTGGGTGCTGGCCCTGCAATCGTGGATGCAGACGCCCGACGGCGCGCTGCTGGTGGATGGCCGCTATCAGGTCTATGACTGGGCTGCCGTGGTGTTCAATCCGTCGATCGGCTGGCGCATGGCGCAGGTGGCGCTCGGCTCGGCCCTGGCGGCCGCGTTTCTCATCATCGGCGTGACGGCGCTGCAGGCGCTGCGCCGGCCGCTGGGCGACGGCGAGCGCTGCGCCTTCAAGGCCGCGCTGGTCATCGCCGCGGCCGCCGCCTTGCTGCAAGGGCCGGCGGTGGTGGGCGCGGCGCAGGTGATGGCCAAGTACCAGCCGGCCAAGGCCGCCGCCGCCGCGGGCTACTGGGAAAGCGGCGCCAGGCCCAACCTGGTGCTGTTCGCCTGGCCGGACGCGCTGTCGCACCAGAATCAGGCCGAACTGGCCATCTCCAATGCCGGCGGCCGCTGGCTGCATCGCAATGACGATGGCTCCTATCAAGGGCTGGACAAGTATTCCGGCATGCTGCCGCCCGTGGCGCTGACCTTCTGGTCCCTGCGCGTGGCGGTCGGGCTGGGACTGCTGATGCTGGTCGCGTCCTGCGTCACGCTGATGTGGACCTGGCGGCGCGAGCTGGATCCGTCCGGCCTGCCGCGCGGATGGCTGCGGATGCTGTGCGGCATGATGTTCTCGGGCGGCATCGCGGTGGTGGCGGGCTGGTGGGTGTCGATCATCGGTCTGCAGCCCTTCGTGGTGAACGGCACCATCACGCAGACGGAGGTGCTGGGCACGGCCTCGTCCGGCGCGGTGCTGTACGGCCTGATCGGCTACGGCCTGCTGTACGCGCTGTTGCTGGCCGCGTTCGCCGGGATGCTGTTCCACGCGGCGCGCTACGGCGTGGTGCCGGTGCGCAAACTGGGCGGAGGTGCGCAATGATCGCGATGCTGGCCGCTTCGCAAGGGCTCAATCCCGACGATCCCTCGTTCTGGATGCCGCTGGCCTTCATGGCGTTGCTGTTCGTGGTGATCGCCGCCGGCGTGGTGCTGGACGGCTTCGACCTGGGCGTGGGCATCCTGCTGCAACTGGCGCCGGCCGAAGAGCGCGGCCGCATGATGAGCCTGCTCAGCCCCTGGCGCGACGCCAACGAGTTCTGGCTGCTGCTGGGCATGGGCCTGTTCGCCTCGGCCTTTCCCTTCGCCTGGGGCGCGGTGCTGGGCAAGCTGTATGGCCCGCTGACCTTCATGGTGCTGGGCGTGGTGCTGCGCAGCGTGGCGTTCGAGTTCCGCATCCGCGCCCGCAACGAGCACAAGCCGCGCTGGATCTTCGCCTTCTGGGCGGGGTCGCTGATGACGGCCTTCGGCCAGGGCATGCTGCTGGGCCGTATCGCCACCGGCTACCAATCCGACGCCGGCTATGGCTGGTTCGCGTTGTTCGTGGGTCTGTGCGCGGTGGCGGCCTATGTGCTGCTGGGCGCGTCATGGCTGGTGATGCGGGTCGATGGCGACCTGCAGCGCCGGGCCGCGAACTGGGCCCGCCACGCCATCCGCTGGACGGCCGTGGGCATGGTGGCGATCGCGGTGACGCTGGGCCTGGCCAACGCGGGCATCTTCTACAAGTGGAGCAACATCGCCCATCTGAGCCTCGCGGCCACGGTCTGGGTGCTGATGCTGGGCGGCTTCGTCGCGGCGGAAATGCTGCTGGCGCGACTGCCGGGGCAGGCCGACCGTTTCAGCTGGCTGCCTTTCGTGCTGTGCGTGGCGCTGTTCCTGCTGATGCTGTGCGGGCTGGCCTACAGCCTGTTCCCCTACCTGATCCTGGACGACATGACGCTGTGGGACGGCGCCGGCGCGCTGGGCTCGATGCGGCTGGTCATGGCGGGCGCGGTGATCGGGATTCCGGTGGTGCTGGTGTTCAACATCCTGGCGTACCGCTCGGTGTTCGGCAAGGAGCGCCCGCCCGTGCCGCTGCTGCCGCCGCCGTCGCCCTGACCCGGGGCGCGGAACCTGTGCGCGGCGCCCGGGCGCCGCGCTTGCGTTTTGACGGCCTCAGACGATGGGCCGAGCCACCCGCTGCAGGATTTCCTCGCCGTAGGCTTCGAGCTTGCGCGCGCCCACGCCGCTGATGTGGCTGAGCGCGTCCAGCGTCTCGGGCTGGGCCAGCGCGATCTCGCGCAGCGTGGCGTCGTGGAAGATGACGTAGGCCGGCACGCCGTGGCTCTTGGCCACTTCGCCGCGCCAGGCGCGCAGCGCCTCGAACAGCGGTTGCAGTTCCGGCGGCAGGTCCACGGCGGCGGCCTTGGCGCGTCCGCTGCCGGTCTTGCTCGCGCGGCCCTTCTTTTCGGATTCGCGACGTAGCATGAGCTGGTGCTCGCCCTTGAGCACGGCGCGGCTGCCTTCGGTCAGCGCCAGCGTGCCGTACCCCTCGTTGTCCACGGTCAGCAGGCCCTGCGCCAGCAGTTGGCGCAGCACGCCGCGCCAGGCGGTGTCGCTCAGGTCGGCGCCGACGCCGAAGACGCTCAGCGTCTCGTGGCCGTGCTGCTTGGTGCGCTCGGTGGACTTGCCGCGCAGGATATCGATGATGTGGCCGGCGCCGTAGCGCTGGCCGCGTTCCTTCCATAGACGGTACACGGCCGACAGCACTTTCTGCGCCGCCACCGTGCCGTCCCAGGCCTGCGGCGGGTCCAGGCAGACGTCGCAGTTGCCGCAGGCGCTGATGTGCTGGCCGAAGTAGGCCAGCAGCCGCACGCGGCGGCATTCGACCGTCTCGCACAGGCCCAGCATGGCGTCGAGCTGCTGGCCCAGGCGCCGGCGATAGGCTTCATCGCCAGGCGATTCGTCGATCATGCGGCGCTGCTGCACCACGTCCTGCAGGCCGTAGGCCAACCAGGCGGTGGCGGGCAGGCCGTCGCGGCCGGCGCGGCCGGTTTCCTGGTAGTAGCCTTCGACCGACTTGGGCAGGTCGATGTGGGCCACGAAGCGCACGTCGGGCTTGTCGATGCCCATGCCGAAGGCGATGGTGGCCACCATGACCACGCCGTCCTCGCGCAGAAAGCGCGACTGGTTGGTGGCGCGCACCTGGGCGCTCAGGCCGGCGTGGTAGGGCATGGCGTCGATGCCCTGGTTGCACAGGAATTCGGCGGTTTCCTCGACCCGGGCGCGCGACAGGCAATAGACCACGCCCGATTCGCCTTCGTGTTCGTTCTGGATCATGTCCAGCAGCTGCTTGCGCACCTCGTTCTTCTCGACGATGCGGTAGCGGATGTTGGGGCGGTCGAAGCTGGAGACGAAATGGCGCGCCTCGTCCAGCGACAGGCGCTGCGCGATTTCGCTTCGGGTGGCCGCGGTGGCGGTGGCCGTCAGCGCGATGCGCGGCACATCGGGCCAGCGCTCGTGCAGCATGGACAGGCCCAGGTATTCCGGCCGGAAGTCATGGCCCCATTGGGATACGCAGTGCGCCTCGTCGATGGCGAACAGCGCGATGCGGCCGCGTTCCAGCAGCTGCAGGCAGCGGTCGGTCAAGAGGCGTTCCGGCGCGACGTACAGCAGGTCCAGCTCGCCCGCCAGGAAGGCGCGTTCCACGTCGCGGGCGACCTGCCATTCCTGGGTCGAGTTCAGGAACGCGGCGCGCACGCCGAGTTCGGTCAGCGCGTCGACCTGATCCTGCATCAGCGCGATCAGCGGCGATACGACGATGCCGGTGCCTTCGCGCACCAGCGAGGGGATCTGGTAGCACAGCGACTTGCCGCCGCCGGTGGGCATGAGCACGAGCGCGTCGCCGCCGCCGATCACCTGGTCGACGATGGCTTGCTGGTCGCCGCGGAAGGATTCGTAACCGAAGACGCGCTGCAGGATTTCAAGGGCGCGCGCGTCAGACATGGGGGTAGGTCGGAAGCATCATGGCGGGGATTTTAAGCCCCAATCCGGCGGGCGGCGGCCGGGGATGACTTTTCCGTCCGCCGCGAGGCCGGGGCTACCACTGCAGCCAGGTGCCGCGCATGAAGGTGTCCACCGGCATGCTCAGGTTGGCGCGCCATTCGTAATTGCCGGTAAGGATGTCGCGGTCCGCTCCCACCGCCAGCTTCACGGTCGGCGCCACGAACATGCTGTGCGCCAGGCCGACGCGCTGCGATGACAGCGTGGTGCCTTCGCGCAAGCCGGAATAGGTGCCGCTGAGCGTGCCCCAGCCATGGATGGGCACGCCGGCGGACAGCGTGTTGCGGGTCTGCGCGGTGCCCACGCCGCCGCCGCCGTAGTTGGACAGGTCGCCGAAGCCGGCGCCGATCTGCTCGTTGGTATAGCCCAGGTTCAGGTTCTCGGACACGTCGACGTTGTAGCCGAAGCGGTAGCGCCAGGCGTTGACCGCGTCGAAGGAGCTTTGCGTGGCGCCGGCCTGGATCGTGCCGTAGTCGCCAGCCTGGTAGGTGGTGCCCATGCCGCGGGTGGTCAGGGTGGGCGCGCTCTGCATCTGGCCCTCGACGGTGAGCGCCGGCGTCAGGCCGTAGCGTACCGTGCCGCTGCCCACCGAGGCGCCGTAGTCGACGGCGCCGGAACTGGCGCCGGGGTCCATGCGGTTGAGCCGGCCGACCGACGAGGAGTAGCCGAAGCGGCCTTCCGGCAAGGCGGCGCCTGAACCTGTCCAGTTCGAGATCTGCAGGCCGCCGACCGGCGCCGCGCTGCCCCAGAACGGGGCGTTGGTATTCAGGTTGCCGACCGCCACGGCCGGGCCGCTGGTGTCGCGGTAGATCCAGTTCTGGTCGCCGTAGCGCAGCCCGCCTTGTCCGCCGACCGAGGAAAACCAGGCGCGCGAGCGCCGCGAGACGCCGGAGTACACCATCACCGGGCCGCGGGGGATGTCGGCGCTCTCCAGGTCCAGCGCATATTCCGGCGGCGGTTCGGGCGGCGCCTCCTGGCCGCAGCCTAGCGGAGCGGCGGGGGGCGCGGCGTCACCGCTGCCATCGCCGGACAGCGAGGCGCCCAGGCCGGGGATCGCGGCGCCGTCTTCCGGGGCCTGGCCAGGGGGCGGCTGCACGGCGCTGTCCTGACCGGGTTCGGCCGGCCGAAGGTCGCAGGGCGTGGGGTCCAGCGGCACGGCGCGATTGTCGAAGGACGGAGCCGGACGCACCGGCACCGGCTGCACGGGCGACAGCGCGCCGATGCCGCGGGCGGCATATTGCGGGGCGCCGGCGTAGGGCGGATAGGTTGAGGGCGCTTCGAGCGGACCGCCGACGGCCGGCGCCAGCGGGCAGGCGCAAGCCGCCGTCAGCGCGACACACGACAGCCGCCCGCGCCAGGGTGCGGGAACGGCCATAGACATGCAGTGTAGAAAATGCGCGCCGCCATATCTGTAAACGATTCTTATAAAACCGGACCAGCGGCTGCAAGCGGAACCTATTTTACGTCCGGGGCTGCGCCTGTCCGGCCGGCGCTGCCGGCGCATGGAAAGACCAGGTAAATTCGGCAAACGTCGTGCAACGGGTATATTTCAGATGATTTCCTGGCTCTTGCGGCCGGGCGCGGAGCGGCCCACTATGGCATCCATGGAAAATCCCCACACCAAATTGCTGGTTGTCGATGACGACCCGGCGTTGCGGCAATTGCTGGCCGATTACCTGAACCGGCACGGCTACGACACCTTGCTGGCGCCGGACGCCAGCGACCTGGCCAATCGCATCACCCGTTATGCGCCCGACCTGCTGGTCCTGGACCGGATGCTGCCCGGCGGCGACGGCGCCGACGCCTGCCGCCGGCTGCGCGAGCAGGGCGAAGACATCCCCGTCATCCTGCTGACCGCGCGCGACGAGGCGGTGGACCGGATCATCGGCCTGGAGGCCGGCGCCGATGATTATGTCGGCAAGCCCTTCGATCCGCGCGAATTGCTGGCGCGCATCGAGGCCGTGCTGCGCCGCAAGCGCGGTCCGTCCGCATTGACCAAGGATGCGCCGGTCGCTTTCGGCCCCTTCGTGTTCGATCCCGCCACCCGCCAGCTGTCGCGCGAGCAGGTGGTGGTCAAGCTGACCGGTGGCGAAATCAATCTGCTCGAGGCGCTGGTGCGCAACGCCGGCAAGCCGCTGTCGCGCGAGCGCCTGCTGGCGCTGGCGCGCGACGACGATGGCGGCGAGCGCAACGACCGGGCCATCGACATCGCCATCCTGCGGCTGCGCCGCGTGATCGAGACCGATCCCAAGCAGCCGCGCTGGATACAGACGGTCTGGGGCATCGGCTACCGCTTTTCCCCATAGTGGATGAAGCCCACCCCCGAAGCGCTGCGCGCTTCCCCCTCTAGGGGGCGCAGCTGCGGACCGGCGGAGCCGGATCCGCGCTGCCCTGGTCGGGGGGGCGGCATTGCCTGGTTGGGTAGTATTTGGTGTGGCGGCGGTTTGGATAAGTGATGCGATTCTCTCTTGGGTTCCTGGTGCCGCGCTCCTTGCGTGCGCGGCTGATTCTGCTGATCCTGGGGGCGGTGCTGCTGACGCAGGCCGCCACGCTGGTCACGGTCACGTACTTCCGCCACAAGTTCATGGAAGACGTGGCCATCGGCTATATCGTGACCACGATCCGCACCTTGCGCGCGGCCGTTTCGCAGGTGCCGGCCGAGGAGCGCGCGGAATTCGTGCGCGCGGCCTCGCAGAACCAGTGGCGGCTGTGGTCGCGGGTGCTGCCGGTCGAGGCGCGGCTGCAGCGCTTCGGCGGCCGCCATCCGCCGCCGCCCCGGGGCGGGCCGAGGCCGCCGCCGGTCAACGCCACGCCCGTGCCGCGCGCGCCGGGGGACATGACCCGCGAGGAAGACGAGGAACGCTCCGCCGCCCGCGCGGCCGAGCGCATGCTCGACCGCCGCGAAGGCGGCTCGCCCTATCGGTCCGAGGTCGATGATGTCCGCCGCGACCTGCGTGGACTGGTGCAGCAGCTCAATGAACGCCTGAACGACGGCACGCGCGTGGCCCTGTCGCGCGGCCCCACGCCCGAGATCTTCATTTCGCTGGCGCCCAATTCCGACAGCGAGGACGTGCCGCGCCTGCGCGAATGGCTGGTGATCCCGCTGGAGCGGCTGGACCCGCCCGTGTCGACGCCGCTGGCCGCGGCCTGGCTGGGCGGCCTGGGCCTGCTGCTGTTGCTGGCAGTCGGGTTTTCCTGGCACATCACGCGTCCGCTCACGCGCCTGGCCGACGCCGCCGACCGCCTGGCCGCCGGACAGCCGCAACGCGTGGATCCCGCCGGTCCGACCGAGACCCGGGCGCTGGGCGAGCGTTTCAACGCCATGCTGGACGCGCTGGCCGAATCGGATTCCGTGCGGCGCACGTTGCTGGCCGGACTGCCGCATGACCTGAAGGGGCCCTTGTCCCGCATGTGGCTGCGCATCGAGCTGGCCGACGATTCCAAGCTCAAGGACGGCCTGCGCGCGGATCTCCAGGACATGCAGCACATGGTCGACCAGTTCATCGGCTTCGTGCGCGGCACCGATCCGGCGGCCTACCGGTATGCGTCCATGGCGCTGCAGGACTGGCTGGGCGAGCGCGTGCGCGCCTGGCAGGGCGCGGGCACCGACATCCGGCTGCACGGCGTCGAGGATCCGGCCCTGGTGGTGCAGGCGGACGCCGTCGCGCTGGGCCGCCTGCTGGACAACCTGATCGGTAATGCGCTGAACCACGGCGCACCCCCGGTCGACGTCAGCCTGCACCGGGAGGGGCGCCACGCGGTGCTGGACGTGGCCGACCACGGGCCGGGCATCGCGCCCGAGCGCCGCCGCGAGGCACTGCGGCCCTTCAGCCGCCTGGATGACGCCCGCACCCGCACCGGCAGCGTGGGCCTGGGGCTGGCGCTGGCCGAGGCCATCGCCCGCGCCCACGGCGGCTCGCTGGAATTGCGTCAGGCCGACTCGGGCGGCTTGTGCGTGCGCGTGCGCCTGCCCCTGTCGGAAGCCGCCTAGTGGGCGGATCCGTCCACGGGGTGGCGCGCCCGGCCGGGCCATCTACGGTACGATGCTCGTTGCATTGTCCCTAGCCGTTTCCGCACCATGGCCATCCAGTCCGATTCGCTCTCCTCCCGTCCCGACGCCGCCCGCATCGTGGCGCCCCAGCCCGCGTCGCCCAACGAGGAATCCATCGAGCGCGCCCTGCGGCCCAAGGCGCTGCAGGAGTACGTCGGCCAGCAGCGCGCGCGCGAACAGCTCGAGATCTTCATCGCCGCCGCTCGCAAGCGCGGCGAGGCGCTGGACCACGTGCTGCTGTTCGGCCCGCCGGGCCTGGGCAAGACCACGCTGGCCCACATCATCGCGCATGAAATGGGAGTGCAGCTGCGCCAGACCTCCGGCCCGGTGCTGGAGCGTCCCGGCGACCTGGCCGCGCTGCTGACCAACCTGGAAAAGAACGACGTCCTGTTCATCGACGAGATCCACCGCCTGTCGCCCGTGGTCGAGGAAATCCTGTACCCGGCGCTGGAGGATTTCCAGATCGACATCATGATCGGCGAGGGCCCCGCCGCGCGCAGCGTCAAGCTGGACCTGCAGCCCTTCACGCTGGTGGGCGCCACCACCCGCGCCGGCATGCTGACCAATCCGTTGCGTGACCGCTTCGGCATCGTCTCGCGGCTGGAGTTCTACAACGCCGCCGACCTGGGCCACATCGTCACGCGCAGCGCGGGCCTGCTCAACGCCGAAATCACGCCGGACGGCGCCGCCGAGGTCGCGCGCCGCGCCCGGGGCACGCCCCGCATCGCCAACCGCCTGCTGCGGCGCGTGCGCGATTACGCCGAGGTCAAGGCGCGCGGCACCATCGACGCCGACGTGGCGGGCCGCGCCCTGGCCATGCTGGAAGTCGATCCGCAAGGGCTGGACCTGATGGACCGCAAGCTGCTGGAAGCCATCATCCACAAGTTCGACGGCGGACCGGTGGGCGTGGACAGCCTGGCGGCGGCCATCGGCGAAGAGCGCGACACCATCGAGGACGTGATCGAGCCCTACCTGATCCAGCACGGCTATCTGCAGCGCACGCCGCGCGGCCGCACCGCCACGCTGACCACCTGGCGTCATCTCGGGCTGACGCCGCCTGCCGGCGCGGCCAGCGGTAGCGGGGATCTGTTCGGCAAGTAGCCGTGGCGGGCCGGCCGCGCGGCGGGACGGTCCGGGCAGGTATATGATCCCAGGGTTTCGACCCCCGCGATCTGAGGACCCGTCCCATGCAGCCTGATTTGCCCACGAATCTCCCCAGCTACGACGATATCGTCCGCGCCAGCGAGCGCCTGGCCGGCCACGCGCACCGCACGCCCGTGCTGACCTCGGCCACCGCCGACGCGATCGCCGGGGCCTCGCTGTTCTTCAAGTGCGAGAATTTCCAGCGCATGGGCGCGTTCAAGTTTCGCGGCGGCTACAACGCCATCGCGCGCCTGACCCCGGCGCAGCGCGCCGCCGGCGTGGTGACGTTCTCGTCCGGCAACCACGCCCAGGCCATCGCGCTGGCTTCGCGCATGCAGGGCGTGCAGGCCACCATCATCATGCCGCTGGACGCTCCCGCGGCCAAGCGCGCCGCCACCGAGGGCTACGGCGGCAAGATCGTGACCTACGACCGCTACACCGAGGACCGCGAGGAAATCGCCCGCCGCATCCAGGCCGAGACCGGCGCCACGCTGATCCCGCCTTATGACCACGAGGACGTGATCGCGGGGCAGGGCACGGCGGCCAAGGAACTGTTTGAGGAAGTGGGCGAGCTGGATTACCTGTTCGTCTGCCTGGGCGGCGGCGGGTTGCTGAGCGGATCGGCGCTGGCCGCCTATGCGCTGAGCCCGCGCTGCCTGGTCTACGGCGTGGAGCCCGAGGCCGGCAACGACGGCCAGCAATCGCTGCGCAAGGGTGAAGTGGTCCGAATTCCCGCGCCCAAGACCCTGGCCGACGGCGCCGCCACGACCCACCTGGGCAACCTGACCTTCCCGCTCATCCAGAAGTACGTGCGCGACATCGTCACCGTGACCGACGATCAGCTGGTGGCGACCATGAAGTTCTTCGCCGAAAGGATGAAGATGGTGGTGGAGCCGACCGGCTGCCTGTCCACCGCGGCCGTGCTGCAGAACGTGGTGCCGGTGCGCGGCGCGCGCGTGGGGATCGTCATCAGCGGCGGCAACGTCGACCTGCCGGCCTACGCCAAACTGCTCTCCATTTGATTTTTCAACGCCGGCGCGCCCTTGCGGATGCGTTGACCGCAAGGCAGAATCGGGCTGAATCCTGACGAACAGGGGCTGCTCATGCGTATCCTTGTCATCGGCGGCACCGGCTTCATCGGCCGTCGCCTGGTCGCCCGGCTTTCCGGCGGCGGACAGCACCAGATCCTGGTGCCCACCCGTAGCTATGGCCGCGGGCGGGATCTGCAGATCCTGCCCGGCGTCACGCTCACGGCCGACGACGTCCACGACGACGCCACGCTGGACCGTCTGCTGCGCGGCTGTGACGCCGCCGTCAACCTGGTCGGCATCCTGCACGGCAAGGCCGGCAAGCCTTATGGCTCCGATTTCGCCCGTGCGCACGTGACGTTGCCGCAGCGGGTGGCGCAGGCCTGCCGGCGGCAGGGCGTGCGACGCCTGCTGCACATGAGCGCGCTGGGCGCCGATTCCGCCGGCGCCAGCATGTACCAGCGCTCCAAGGGCGATGGCGAGGCCGCCGTGCGCAAGGAGCTCGAAGGCTGGCGCGACGGCGGCTGGACCATCTTCCGTCCGTCCGTGGTGTTCGGCCCGGATGACAATTTCACCAACCTTTTCGCCCGCCTGGCGCGCTGGCTGCCCGTGCTGCCGCTGGCGGGCGCGCACGCGCGCATGCAGCCGGTCTATGTGGGCGACGTGGTGGCCGCGATGACGGCGGCGCTGGACGACACGCACGCCTGCGGCAAGACCTATGAGCTGGGCGGACCGCAGGTCTATACGCTGGGCGAGATCGTGCGCCTGTGCGCCGCCTGGAGCGGGCATCCGCGTCAGGTCTGGCCCATGCCGATGGGCCTGGGCCGCCTGCAGGCGCTGTTTTTCGAATGCCTGCCCGGCGAGCCGCTGATGTCGCGCGACAACCTGGATTCGTTGCGCAGCGATAACGTCTGTTCCGGACCGATGGCGCCCGAGCTGCGAGTGGTGCCGACCGGGCTGGAAACGGTGGCGCCCAGCTATCTGTAGCGCCCGCCGCCGGCGCGGGTCGCGATGTCAGCGCACCAGCGCCTTGAGCGCCAGCTTGATGCCGTCGGACACGCCCACGCCTTCGGGCAGCGTCTTCAGCGCCGACAGCGACTCCTTCTCCGAGTAGCCCAGCGCCAGCAGCGCGTTCAGGATGTCCGATTGATTGTCGGGCGTGGCATGCGCCTGGGCGCCGATGTCGGCGCCGAGCTTGCCGCGCATTTCCAGCAGCAGGCGTTCCGCCGTTTTCTTGCCGATGCCCGGCACGCGGGTCAGGCGGCCGGATTCCTGCAGCGTGATGGCCTGGGCCAGGTCGGCCACCGACAGGCCGGACAGCACCGACAGCGCGGTGCGCGCGCCGATGCCGCTGACCTTGATCAGCTCGCGGAAGGCGCTGCGTTCGCCGGCCGTGGCGAAGCCATACAGGATGTGGGCGTCCTCGCGCACCGTCAGGTGCGTGTAGAGCGTGACGCGCGCGCCGTTCTCGGGCAGCGCGTACAGCGTGCTCATGGGCACGTCGATGTCGTAGCCCAGTCCGTTGACGTCCACGCAGACGGTGGGCGGCAGTTTCTCGATCAGGGTTCCGGTGATGCGTCCGATCATGGCGGGAAGATGGCGTGAAAAGTGGAGCCGCGCGGATGCGCGGCGGGATGCGGGGATTCTATACGCGCGGCGCGGGCCGCGGGAGGGCGGGGCGGCTCAGCCGACCAGGCGGCCGTTGCGCAGCCGGGTCTGGCCGCCGCCCAGCGTCGCGCCCAGGCGGCCGAGCTTGTCCTGCAGCGGCCCGGCGTGCGCGTGGCAGATGGCGCAGGCCAGCGCGTCGGCCGAGTCGGGGGCCGGCGTGCCGTCCAGGGACAGCAGGTGCTGGACCATCATCTGCACCTGCTCCTTGGCGGCGCGGCCGGTGCCGACCACGGCTTTCTTGATCTGCAGCGCGGTATATTCGTGCACGGCCAGCGCGCTGTCGGCCAGCGCGCACAGCGCCGCGCCCCGCGCCTGGCCCAGCAGCAGGGTCGAGGCGGGGTTGGTGTTCAGGAAGACGATTTCCAGCGCGGCCACGTCCGGCCGGGTTTCCTGCGCCACCTGGCGCAGGTTGTCCAGGATGACCTTCAGGCGTTCGGACAGCGCCAGCGACGGCGGGACCACGATGGTCCCGCTGGCGACGTAGCGCAGGCGCATGCCGTCGGCATCGACCACGCCGAAGCCGGTGCGGCGCAGGCCGGGATCGATGCCGAGGATGCGCATCAGTGGCGGAAGTGGCGGGTGCCGGTCAGCACCATGGCGATGCCGTGCTCGTCGGCCGCCGCGATGACTTCATCGTCACGCACGCTGCCGCCGGGCTGGATCACGCAGGTCGCGCCCGCCGCCACCACCACGTCCAGGCCATCGCGGAACGGGAAGAACGCGTCCGACGCCACGGCCGAGCCCTTGAGCGTCAGGCCGGCGTTCTCGGCCTTGATCGAGGCGATGCGGGCCGAGTCGATGCGGCTCATCTGGCCGGCGCCCACGCCCAGCGTCATGCCGCCGCCCACGAACACGATGGCGTTGGACTTGACGTACTTGGCGACCTTCCAGGCGAAGGCCAGGTCGTCCATTTCCTGTTCGGTGGGCTGGCGCTTGGTCACGACCTTGAGCGCGTCGCGCGGCACGTTATAGGCGTCCGGGGTCTGCACCAGCCAGCCGCCGCCCACGCGCTTGACGTCGAAGGCGTTCTGGCCGGCGCCCATCGGCACTTCCAGCACGCGCACGTTCTTCTTGGCGGCCAGGATGGCCAGCGCCGCGCCGTCATAGGCCGGCGCCAGCAGCACTTCCAGGAACTGCGCGCTGACGGCTTCGGCCGTGGCGGCGTCGACCGGGCGGTTGAAGGCGATGATGCCGCCGAAGGCCGAGGTCGGGTCGGTCTTGAACGCCTGCTGGTAGGCGCCCAGCGTGTTGGCCGCGACGGCCACGCCGCAGGGGTTGGCGTGCTTGACGATGACGCAGGCGGGCGCCTCGAAGCTGCGCGCGCATTCCCAGGCCGCGTCGGCGTCGGCGATGTTGTTGTACGACAGTTCCTTGCCTTGCAGCTGGCGGTAATTGCCAAGCAGGCCGGCCGGACGTTGCGGATCGACGTAGAAGGCCGCCGTCTGGTGCGGGTTCTCGCCGTAGCGCAGGGCCTGCTGCTGCTTGACCTGCAGCGTCAGCGTGCCCGGCCATTCGTTGCGGGCCGGGGCGGCGTCCTGCTTGGGTTCGGCTTCGGCCAGGCTGCTCAGGTAGGCGGCGATGGCGCCGTCATAGGCGGCGGTGTGGGCGTAGACCTTGCCGGCCAGTTCCAGGCGCAGGCCGTAGGAGGTGTTGCCGCCCTTGTCCATTTCGCCCAGCACGCGCGAGTAGTCCACCGGGTCGATGACCACGGTCACGCCGCCGGCTTCGGTGCCGTGGTTCTTGGCGGCGGCGCGCAGCATGGCCGGGCCGCCGATGTCGATGTTCTCGACCGCGTCGGCGAAGGTGCAGCCGGGCTTGGCGACCGTTTCGCGGAACGGGTAGAGGTTGACCACCAGCATGTCGATGCGGTCGATGCCCGCCGCCTTGATGGTGTCCATGTGCTCGGCGCTGTCGCGGCGCGCCAGCAGGCCGCCGTGGATCTTCGGATGCAGCGTCTTGACGCGGCCGTCCAGGATCTCGGGCGAACCGGTGTGGGCGGCGACCTCGGTGACGTTCAGGCCGGATTCGGCCAGCAGCTTGGCGGTGCCGCCGGTCGAGAGCAGGCGCACGCCGCGCGCGGCCAGGGCGCGGGCAAATTCAACGATGCCGGTCTTGTCGGACACCGAAAGCAGGGCGGTTTCGATTTTCATGGTGAGGGCGGAGTGGGGCGCGGGCGCCTTTCTCGTTCGGGTACTGGATGGGAAATCTGGAAGGGGGCGGCCCGTGCCGGGCGGGCCGTCCGCTGGCGTGGGGATCTATACCTGGATGTTGTGGGCGAGCAGCTTCTTGCGCAGCGTGTTGCGCGTGATGCCCAGCATTTCGGATGCCCGCGACTGGTTGCCGCCGGACCGTTCCAGCGCCACTTCAAGCACCGGGCGCTCAACGCAGCGCATCACCATGTCCCACATGTCGTGAGGCTCGGATTCACCCAGGTCTTCGAAATAGCGCTCCAGGCTGGCGCGCACGCATTCTTCCAGGACATCTTTCTTGCTCATCGGAGTACAGATATTTTTATGTTGGTGTTGAGGCGGTCATGCCGCCAGCAGGGCTTGAACGGCCGGCGCCGGATTGCGGTCGCCGTCGTTCGATAGTGCGAGGAACCATTCCGACACCGCCCGCCATTGGTCGCGGGTGTTGTCGATGAGGTTCATGCGGTCGCGGAACGAGTCCGCGTCCGGCAGGCCTTCCAGATACCAGCCGATATGCTTGCGCGCCGTGCGTACGCCGGTGTGCTCGCCATAGAAGCGGTAGTGGTCGTCGAGGTGTTCGAGCAGCAGCTCGCGCATTTCCCCATAGGAGGGCGGGGCGAGTTTTTCGCCCGTGCGCAGGTAGTGGTCGATTTCGCGGAAGATCCAGGGACGGCCCTGGGCCGCCCGTCCGATCATCACCGCGTCGGCGCCAGTGTAATCCAGGACGTGTTTCGCTTTCTCGGGCGAGTCGATGTCGCCGTTGGCGATGAGCGGGATCTTCAGCTCCGCGCGGACCGCGCGGATGGTGTCGTATTCGGCATGGCCGGTGTACAGGTCGGCGCGGGTGCGGCCGTGCAGGGTCAGGGCGGCGATGCCGGCGTTCTCGGCCAGCCGGGCCACGCGCAGCGCGTTGCGGCTCTCGCGGTCCCAGCCGGTGCGGGTCTTGAGCGTGACGGGCACGCCCAGCGGCGCGCAGGCGGCCACCACGGCGTCCAGGATGCGGACGATCAGGTCTTCGTGGCGCAGCAGCGCCGAGCCGGAGGCCACGTTGCAGACCTTCTTGACCGGGCAGCCCATGTTGATGTCGATGATCTTGGCGCCCCGGGCCGCGTTGAAAGCGGCGGCCTCGGCCATCATGGCCGGGTCGGCGCCGGCGATCTGGACCGAAATGGGGGCGATCTCGCCGTCGTGGTTCAGGCGGCGCGAGGTCTTGACGCTGTCCCACAGCTTGGGGTTGCTGGCCGCCATTTCGGACACGGCATAGCCGGCCCCCAGCTTCTTGCAAAGCTGCCGGAAAGGCCGATCGGTCACGCCCGCCATGGGCGCGACCAGTACGTTGTTGGGGAGAGTCCAGGGACCGATGCGCATGGTCACATTTTAACCGGCCTGATCGAACCCTCTTTTTTGTCCGGCAACGGCTTGGTAACAAGCCTGGGCGGACGAGGCAGAGCGCGGCCCCTTTCCAGGGCCGGATCGTGGCGGCCGGCGCCGGGCTAGGCCCGGAATCCCTGCAGCAGATGCCGGGCCAGCGGCGCGCGCAGCGGCGCCGCCAGGTCCAGGCCCAGCAGCGCCAGGCCGCAGGCATGTTCCACCGGCGCCAGGCCGGTGGCGAACACGCGCGGCATCAGGTCGGTCAGGCCGGCGGTGATCAGGCGGTCGAACTGGCGCGCGCCGGCGAACTCGGCCAGCGCCGGGGCAGGGCTGGCGTCCGGGCCTGGCAGCCAGGCGCCCAGCGCCTGCGCCAGCCGGGCGGCGTCGCGCAGGCCCAGGTTCAGGCCCTGGCCCGCCACCGGGTGCAGGGTCTGGGCGGCATTGCCGATGGCCGCCACGCGCCCTTGCACCTGGGCGCGGCGGGCGCTCAGCGCCAGCGGGAAAACGTGACGCGGCGCCTGGCTGGACAGGCGGCCGAGGCGGTCGCCGAAGGCGGCGCTCAGCGCGCGCGAGAAGGCCGCGTTGTCCAGCGCGGCCAGTTCGGCGGCGCGTTGCGGCGTGCTGCACCAGACCACGGAATGGGCTTCGGGCGTGTGCGGATGGGGCAGCAGGGCCAGCGGCCCCTCGGACGTGAAGCGCTCCCAGGCCCAGCCGGGGCGCGGCAGGGCGGCGTGCGCCGTGGTCAGCACGGCGTGCTGGCCGTAGTCGCGGCGCAGGTCCTCGCCGCCCGCGCCGTCGGACTGCACCACCACCCGGCAGCGCAATTCGGTGTCGCCCTGGGCGACGCGCACGCCGTCGGCGTCCTGCTCCAGGATCCGGGCGGGCGGTCCCGACAGCAGGGTCACGCCGCACTGGGCGACGCGGGCTTCGAGCCGGGCGTAGAGGCCCGAATAGCCGACCACGCTGCCCAGTTGCGGCACGTCGAAGTCGGTATGGCGGATCAGGCTGCGGCCCAGGCGGCCGCGCTGCGAGACATGGATGCTGCGGATGTCGGCCGAGCGTTCCGGCCAGGCGTCCAGCGATTCGAGCAGCACGCGGCTGCCGTGGTTCATGGCCAGCACGCGAGGATCGGCCGCGGGCGCGGCGTCCGCCGTGGAGGCGGGGGCCGTGCCTTGCAGCAGCGCGATGCGGGCCGGATCCGGCGCCACCCGAGCCAGCATCAGGGCCAGGACGCGGCCGACGGGGCCGGCGCCGAGAATCGCAATGTCGAAGGCGGAAGCAGTCATGTGCGGAAGTTTAACCGTCCACTACAATCGCCGGCAGGCGGCGTGCGCGGTCACGCCACAGGAGCGATGACATGACGCAGGCTCAGGCTACTTCTTCGATTTCCGCTGCAATCCCGCGCCGGCCGCGGGGCAAGGTCGCGGTCGGCCTGCTGGCCTGCTTCCTGGGCTGGGCGGGCGCGCACTGGTGGTATCTCGGCCGCCGCCATGCCTGGGCGGTGAGCCTGTACGCCGCGCTGGCGCTGGCCGGCGCCTTCAGTCTTTATCCGGTCTGGTACGACAACCCGGCTTTCTTCCTGTTGTTCATTCCCATGATCGACGGCTTCGTCGAGAGCGTGGTCTTCTCGCTCATGTCCGACGAGAAATTCGACCGGCGCTACAACCCCGATCTGGGCCGCCCGTCGGCGACGGGCTGGGGGCCGGTCCTGGTGGCGCTGAGCGCCTGCCTGATCGGCTCGATCGTGGCCATGTTCGCCATCGCCATGGTGGTGGTGTACGTCTGGGTGGCGATGGGCTGGCTGGACGGCTACGTGCTGTAGCCGCCGCGCCTATTCACGCATCAGCGCCTCGATCTCGCCGGCCTGCACCGGCACGCCGCGGGTGATCAGTTCGCAGCCCTCGTCCGTGACCAGCGCGTCGTCCTCGATGCGGATGCCGATGTTCCAGTAGGCCTCGGGCACGTCGTCGGCGGGGCGCACATAGATGCCGGGCTCGATGGTCAGCATCATGCCGGCCTGCAGCGCGCGCCAGGGACGCTCGCCGCCCTGCGCGGGGCCGGGCTGGCGGTAGTCGCCCACGTCATGGACGTCCAGGCCCAGCCAATGGCCGGTGCGGTGCATGTAGTAGCGGCTGTAGGCGCCGGATTCGATCACGCCGTCCAGCGATCCCTTCAGCAGCTTCAGGTCCAGCATGCCCTGGGCCAATACCCGGACGGCGGCGTCGTGCGAATCGTTGCAGGATCGGCCCGGCGCCGTGGCCTGCACGGCGGCGTCCTGCGCGGCGGCCGTCAGGTCGTACAGCGCCCGCTGCGGACCGCTGTAGCGTCCGTTCACGGGAAAGGTGCGCGTGATGTCGCTGGCATAGCTGTCGACCTCGCAGCCGGCGTCGATCAGCACCAGGTCGCCGTCGCGCAGCACGGCGTCACCCGCCGGGTAGTGCAGCACGCAGGCGTTGGCGCCGGCCGCCACGATGCTGTTGTAGGCCACCGACTGCGCGCCCTGGCGCCGGAATTCATACAACAGCTCGGCTTCCAGCTCGTACTCGCGCATGCCGGCGCGGGCGGCCCGCATGGCGCGGGCGTGAGCGCCGGCGGAGATCTTGGCGGCGCGGCGCATGGCGGCGATCTCCGTGGCGTCCTTGATCAGCCGCATCTCCGCCAGAATGGGGGCCACGTCCTGCTGCCGTTCGGGCGGCAGGCGGCCGCCGCGTCCGGATTCGCGGGCGGCGGCCAGCCAGCGCCGCAGCCGGCCGTCGGCGCGCCGGTTGCCCGCCAGCGGCGCGTACAGCGTGGGCTGGTCCATCAGCAGCGTGGGCATCAGTTCGTCGAGCGCGTCGATCGGATGGGCGTCGTCAAAGCCGAAGCGTTCGGCGGCGGCTTCCGGGCCGAAGCGCTTGCCTTCCCAGATCTCGTGCTCGACATGTCGCGGACGGCAGAACAGCAGCGCGCGGTCGGTGGCGCCGGCGATCAGCACCAGCCAGGCCTCCGGCTCGGTGAAGCCGGTGAGGTAGAAGAAGTCGCTGTCGTGCCGGTAGGGATATTCGGCGTCGCGGTTGCGGATGGCCTCGGGCGCGGTGGCGAGCACGGCGATGCCGCCGCCGGCCGCGCGCATGCGTTCCATCAGGCGGTGGCGGCGGGCGGCATAGGGGGCGATATCGTCGGGCGGCAGGCTCATGGGCGGCCGGGGCGCACTGCCCCGCGGGTGGCGTTTGTCGGGAAGCGGCATGCGGCGGCGGGCGGCTCGGATGCCTGGACGCAGGCTGCGTTGACTTCCACTTTAACGCGGCTGGGCGGCGCTCGCGCGGTCGCGCGGAGCGTCCGCGCCGCCTGTGCGGAAATTCCCGCCCGCGCGGCCGGCGGGCTGCTACAATCGCGGCTCAGTCATTGGGGAGTAGCCATCCTTTGTTCCCCAAAGGAGTCAGCGTCAACAAACTTGGTGGTTCAGGTTGCGGAGCAACCGCTGGAACCCCATGGCGCTGACGGTTTCCATGCTCGCGGCGCGCCCGCCACATGGAACTGCCAGGCGAGACCTTTGGCCGCGTTGCGTTCACCCCTGGCCGGGCGAGCGGCAGCGTCGTGCCATCGGTATCCGCTCGTCCGGCCGCATTCGCTCCCATGTTGCTCACCCTGTTCCTGTTTTTCCTGTCCGCGGCGGTCATCTATTTCGCCTGCGAGTACTTCGTCAATGGCGTCGAGTGGGTCGGCCACCGGTTCGAGCTGGGCGCCACCGCGACGGGCACCGTGCTCGCCGCCTTCGGCACCGCGCTGCCGGAAAGCGCCGTGACCTTCATGGCCGTCGTGTTCGGCGATACCCCAGAGCAGAAGGACATCGGCGTGGGCGCCGCGATGGGCGGTCCGCTGGTACTGGCGACGCTGGCCTACGCGGTCGTCGGCCTGGCCCTGTGGCGCGCCCACCGTGGCCGCGCGACGCAATTGGACTGTATCAACGCGGACCAGCGCAGACTGGCCCGCGACCAGGCCTGGTTCATGGGCATCTTCGTCTTCAAGGTCGGGCTGGGGCTGCTGGCCTTCGCCTGGAAGCCCTGGCTGGGCATCCTGTTCCTGGTCACCTACGGCCTCTATGTGAAGCGCGAGCTGAGCAATGACGAGGAAAGCCTGGCCAGCGAAGACCTGGAGCCGCTCAAGCTGCGCCCCCGCGACACGGATCCCGCGCTGTCCTGGGCCATCACGCAGACGGTGCTGGCGCTGGTGGTGATCGCCGGCGCGTCGCATGTGTTCGTCAACCAGATCGAGACGCTGGGCGTGGCCATGGGCGCTTCGCCGCACCTGGCGGCGCTGCTGCTGGCGCCGGTCGCCACCGAGCTGCCGGAAATCATGAACGCGCTGATCTGGGTGCGCCAGGGTAAAGAGCGGCTGGCCTTGGCCAACATCTCGGGCGCCATGATGATCCAGGCCACCATTCCCAGCGCGCTGGGCATCTTCATGACGCCTTGGCTGCTGGACGCCCCCTTGCTCGCGGCCGGCCTGTTCACCATGCTGTCCATCGGCCTGCTGTGGCTGCGCTTCCGCTCTTCCGGCATCACCGTGCCGGTGCTGTCGGCGGCGGGTGGCTTCTACGCCTTGTTCGCCATCTACCTGGGCTGGCACTTCTACGCGTGAGGACGGCGCAGCGCGCTTCTGTCGGAGGACGGTGGCTGCCGCGCCATCATGGCGCGGCAGCCATGCCCGTGATCGAGGCCGCGGCGCGCTGCGGTGGAATGCGCGCGGATTCCACTTTTTTGTGCCCTTTACGCGACCAAAGTGTTGTCCATCAGTGGAAACCCGCGTAAAATTGCGCCCGTTATCCATCCCAGGAGCAGTCTTCGTGAATACCGATTCCGGCGAAAGTCGATCTTGCATCGACACCGCTGTTTAACAGGATCACGCAGCACTCCGTCTGCCGCGCCTGTTGAACAGGTTGCGGCGTATCCCAAGGTCCAGGCGTCCGCCCGGACCAACGCGCAAGCCCACGGCTTGCCGGGCATCTCCCCAACGTAAACCGCCAGAACCGTCGCTCGTCCGCAGCGCCCGCGTTCGCGCACGTCCATCGTGTCCGGCCGCCGAGCGCGGCGCGTGCGCGCATGTTCGCGAAGCCGCTCCGCCGTTCTTGCAATGGAGGTCGCCATGCGTTTCTTCGACTTGTTCCTGCGCCGCGCCGGCGTGGACCGCGCCACCGCCCAGGGCCGCCGCCGCGGCACGTCGCGGCTGACGGTCATTTGTCCGCGCGATGAACTGGGTTCCCTGCGCAAGCAGATCTGCCTGGACTTCAGCGCCGCCGGCCTGGATGTTTCGCAAGTGCAGATCGACCAGGGCTCGGATCCCGGCATGGCGTCGGCCTGCATCACCGTCAACTGCCCCCCCGAATTGCGCGGCGAACTGATGTCCCAGGCCCGTCGCCTGAGCGCCAACCCCGCCGTGCGCCACGTGCATTTCGGCGTCCAGCCGCTGGCGGCCTGAACGCCCGCGGCTGCCCGTCAACCCACAGGAGAAATCATGCCTAGTGCCTTAGACCCCGAGCCTCGATTGCGCCCCGCGCGCGGCGCCGGCATGCCTGTCTGACCCGTCCACTCCCTGCGAGCCGACCGGCCAGACGCATCCTGGTCCGTACGGAACCCGCAGCACTGAATCCCCGGCCTGGCTTACCCAGCGTCCGCCCGATCCGCCGGCACCGATTCTTCCGCTCGCTTCCCTTTCCGTTTTCCGCACCCGGCGCGCTTCTTGACGCGATCCGGACACCGGCCACATTGCTCCGGTGCTTGAACACGCCCGTACGCGGCGGATCGACGGCCTGCGCCCGCTGGCCGCGGCCGCGCACGCCCGTGCCAGGCACGCAGCCTGTCGTCCGTGTCTCCCAGAAAAAGCTCCCGCGCCGCGTCCTTCTTCGCGGTTGCGCCGTTCCCCGGGGATTCTTCCCCGGACGCTGCGCGGGACAAGAAAACAAACAACCGGAGCACTCCGATGTTGACGTTCCTGAAGTCATTCTTCTCATCCGCCGCCCGAGCGCGACGTACCGGGCGCCATTTCCGCCGCTCGCCCATGCTGGAGCGCGGCGGCGATGTGGCCGCCGTGCCGCCCGACGCGGCCCGCCACGCCAACCGCCGCATGCTGGAACTGTCCGGTCAGGATACGGAGACGCTGTTCCAGCGTTTCGGCAGCCGCGCCGGCGGCCTGAGCGAAGCCCAGGCCAGCGCCGCGCGTGAACGGCATGGCCGCAACGAGGTCGACCACGAAGCGCCGCTGCGCTGGTATGTCCACCTGTGGTACTCGTACCGCAACCCCTTCAACCTGCTGCTGACCGCGCTGGCCTCGCTGTCGTGGGTCACCGATGTCTGGATGGCCGAGCCTGACGACCAGTCCTGGCGCGGCGTCATCATCATCGGTTCGATGGTGGTCATTTCCACGCTGCTGCGCTTCGCGCAGGAGCGTCGCTCCAACCGCGCCGCCGAGGCGCTCAAGGCGATGGTGCAGAACACGGCGACCGTGCTGCGCAGCGACGCCGGCGATCCCTCCGAGAGCGAGGTCCGGCGCGCGCTGGGCGTGGCGCCGCACGCCAGCGGCTCGCGCCGCATGGAGCTGCCGCTGGCCGACCTGGTGCCCGGCGACGTGGTGCTGCTGTCCGCGGGCGACATGATCCCTGCCGATTGCCGCATCCTGACCGCCAAGGACCTGTTCGTGGCGCAGGCGGCCTTGACGGGCGAATCGCTGCCGGTCGAGAAGAGCGCCACGCAGCGCGTCGAGACGGCCAATTCGCTGGAACTGGAGAACATGGCCTACATGGGCACCAACGTGGTCAGCGGCTCGGGCACCGCCCTGATCGTGGCCACCGGCGCCGACACCTACTTCGGCCAGCTCGCCGGACGCGTCACGCAGACCGCGCGCGTGCCAACCCAGTTCCAGCAGGGCATCAACCGCGTCAGCTGGGTGCTGATCCGCTTCATGCTGGTGATGGCGCCCATCGTCATGCTGATCAACGGCTTCACCAAGGGCGACTGGCTCGAGGCGCTGCTGTTCGCGCTGGCGATCGCCGTGGGGCTGACGCCCGAGATGCTGCCCATGATCGTCACCGCCACCCTGGCCAAGGGGGCGGTGCGGATGTCGCGGCGCAAGGTCGTGGTCAAGCGCCTGGACGCCATCCAGAACCTGGGCGCCATGAACGTGCTGTGCACCGACAAGACCGGCACGCTGACGCAGGACCGCATCGTGCTGGAACGCCATACCGATGTGTACGGCGCCGTCAGCGACGACGTGCTGGCCTACGCCTACCTGAACAGCTACTACCAGACCGGATTGAAGAACCTGCTGGACGTGGCGGTGCTGCGGCACGCCGAGGTGGAGCGCAAGCTGAATCTGGCGGCGAGCTACCGCAAGGTCGACGAGATTCCCTTCGACTTCGCGCGTCGCCGCATGTCGGTGGTGGTGAACGAGGTCGAGAACGGCCGCGAACACCATGAGCTGATCTGCAAGGGCGCGCTGGAGGAGGTGTTGTCGGCCTGCACCCGCCTGCGCGTGGGCGAAGAGGTGCAGCTGTTGACCGATGCGCGCCGCGCCGACATCCGCAAGGTCACGGCCGACCTGAACCGCGACGGCCTGCGCGTGATCGCCGTCGGCGTGAAAGAGCTGCCGCCCACTCAGCAGGCCTACGGGGTGGCCGATGAGTCCGACCTGATCCTGGTCGGCTACATCGCCTTCCTGGATCCCCCCAAGGAATCCACCGCGCCCGCCCTGGCTGCGCTGAAGGAATCGGGCATCGAGGTCAAGGTGCTGACCGGCGACGTGGAGCTGGTGACGCAGAAAGTCTGCCGCGAAGTCGGTTTCGAGGTCCGCAAGGTGGTGCTGGGCGCGGAGGTCGAGGCCATGTCCGATGCGCAGCTGGCCGTGGCGGTGCGCGAGGCCAACGTCTTTGCCCGCCTGACGCCGGCGCACAAGGAACGCATCGTGCGCAGCCTGCGGGCGCAGGGCAATACCGTGGGCTTCATGGGCGACGGCATCAACGATGCGCCCGCCCTGCGCGCGGCCGACGTGGGCATTTCGGTCGATTCGGCCGTGGATATCTCGAAGGAGGCCGCCGACATCATCCTGCTCGAAAAGAGCCTGATGGTGCTGGAAGATGGGGTCATCGAAGGCCGCAAGACCTTCTGCAACATGCTCAAGTACCTGAAAATGACGGCCAGCTCGAACTTCGGCAACGTCTTCTCGGTGCTGGTGGCGAGCGCCTTCCTGCCGTTCCTGCCCATGCTGCCGATCCATCTGCTGCTGCAGAACTTGATGTACGACATCTCGCAGACCGCTATCCCGTTCGACAATGTCGACGAGGAATTGCTGAAGAAGCCCCAGCAATGGGATCCGGACGGCCTGGGCCGCTTCATGGTGTTCTTCGGCCCGATCAGCTCGGTCTTCGACATCGCCACGTATGCCTTGATGTGGTATGTATTCCAGGCCAATGCGCCCGAGCATCAAACGCTGTTCCAGTCGGGCTGGTTCGTGGAGGGCCTGTTGTCGCAGACGCTGATCGTGCATATGATCCGCACGCGCCGGATTCCGTTCCTGCAGAGCCGCGCCGCCTGGCCCTTGATGGTCATGACGCTGGCGGTGGTTTGCCTGGGCCTGTTCCTGCCGTTCTCGCCGCTGGCCGGATACTTCCAGCTGCAGGCGCTGCCGTGGAGCTATTTCCCCTGGCTGGCCGGGATCCTGCTGAGCTACTGCGTGCTGACGCAGCTGCTCAAGGGTATCTGGGTCCGCAAGTACGGGTGGCAATGAGTCGGTTCGATGCCGCGGGCAAGGCCCGCGGCGCAGTCGGGAGAAATGCATGAAGAAGTACTACATTTGCGCGGCGTTGACGGCGGCCGGCCTGGCCAGCCCCCTGGCCGCCCGGGCCGACGTAGCCGCCTTGTCCGGCACCGAGGTCCAGATCTACGGCGTGGTCGACGCCGGCGTGGCCGTCACGAACGTGTCCGGCGTGGGCAGCCGCAGCGGCATGCTCAATGGCGGCCTGACGGATTCGCTGTGGGGCCTGCGGGGCAGGGAAGACCTGGGAGACGGCTGGAGCGCGCGCTTCCAGCTGGAAAACGGCTTCGATCCATCCACGGGACGGCAGGCCGATGACCGCAGCCTGTTCAACTATGGCGCCTGGGTCGGGCTGGGGCATGACGATCTGGGCGAGCTGCGCCTGGGCCGCCAGTACACCGTGGGCAAGACCTATGGCAACGCGCTGGAGATCGCGTCCTGGAAGGAAATGGGCATGGGCGCCACCTTCAAGGCCTCGGACAACTACCAGTTCAGCAACCTGGTGAACTACTACACGCCGGAGTGGCAGGGCTGGCAGGCCGGGATCGGCTATTCCTTCGATGCCGACGCGCAGGGGAAATTCCGCACCAACGCCAACAACCGCGCGCTGAGCCTGGGCCTGAAGTACGAGGATGGCCCGCTGCTTGCCGTGGCGACCTGGGACCAGATGAGACTGGCCCAGCCGCTCCAGGGCGTTCAGGGCCGGCCGCAGGCGCTGCAGCTGGGCGCCTCCTATGACTTCGAGGTGCTGAAGGTGTCGGCGGCCTGGTCGCGCCAGCGCAACGGCTACGTCGGCCTGGACGGCGGCGATCCGGACAACCTGGGACAGAACCTCGGGCCCGCCGCCTTCGCGGCCGGCGGCACGGTCAACGCCTGGCTGCTTGGCGTGAGCGTGCCGCTTGGGCGAGGCACCGTGCTGGCCCAATGGTCGCTGGCCAAGCCGGACTGGCAATGGGCCGATGGCATGACCGCGCGCAAGGCGCAGCTGATGACGCTGGGGTATACCTACGCGTTGTCGAAGCGCACCACGGTCTATGCATTCGCCGGCTATGCGTCGAACTACACGCTGGACAACCAGTTCGACCCCGGCAATTCCCATACCACCCGCTACGCCATGGGCGTGACGCACCGTTTCTGATGCCGGGAGGGACGCTCCTTCGGGCGTCCACTACAATCGGCGGTGAGCAGCGGCCCGGCGCCTGGCGCCGGGCCGGCCTTTCCCCGCGGTCTTCCGGATGGCATGCATGGACAGTCTTGAGTGGCTCGTACCCTGGGAGTTCTCTCCCACGCTGGTGGCTTCGTTCATCGTGGCCATCGTGCTGTTCGTGCGCGGCCAACGGGTGCATCACGTGACGCTGGCGCGCCAGGTGTACTTCTGGTCGGGGATGGTGCTGCTGTACCTGTCCATGCATACCCGGCTCGACTACTACGCCGAGCGCATGTTCTTCATCCATCGCGCCCAGCACCTGGTGCTGCATCACCTGGGGCCGCTACTGGTGATGGCGGCCTTTCCCGGACAGGTCATGCGCGCCGGGCTGCCGATGGCCTGGCGCCTGCGGCTGCGCGACTTCCTGCGCACCGGCCTGGGCCGCGCCACGGTGGCGGTGCTGACCAACAAGATCTTCGTGCCCGCGCTGTTCGTGTTCCTGGTGCTGGTCTGGCTGCTGCCGTCGGTGCAGTTCTATTCCATGCTGGACTGGCGCCTGTACCGGCTGATGAACTGGTCGGTGGTGATCAGCGGTTTCATGTACTGGAACCTGATCCTGGACCGGCGTCCCAGCCCGCCGGCGGCCATGTCGCCAGGCGGCCGCGTGATTTCGCCCATCATCACCATGGCGCCGCAGATGGTGGCGGGGGCCGTCATCGCCTTCTCCGAAAGCGACCTCTATCCCTTGTTCGAACTGTGCGGCCGCGCCGTCGCCATGTCGGCGCAGACCGACCAGACCATCGGCGGCCTGACCATGTGGATTCCGGCCGCGCTGGTGGAGGTGGTGGGCTTGATGGTGGCGCTGGGCACCCTGATGCGCCTGTCCGCCAAGGGTCGGCTGCGCAAGGCCGATCGCGATGCGCGGGCGCGGGCCAAGGCCCGCGCCGTCTCGGCCTGATCCGGCCATTCAGCGGAATCAGTCCGTTTCGTCCCGAACCGGCGGTGGCCTACTCCGGAATCAGCCCGTGGTACTTGCGTCCCAGCGCCACGGTGGCCTGGAACATGCCGGCCTTGCTGCCGCAGTCGTAGCGCGTGCCGTCGTAGCGGTGCGCATAGACCGCGCGCTCGCGCATCAGCGACGCGATGCCGTCGGTCAGCTGGATTTCGTTGCCGGCGCCCATCTTGGTCGAGCGCAGGTGATCGAAAATGGCCGCTTCCAGCACATAGCGGCCCACCACCGCCAGCGTGGATGGGGCGGCCGCCGGATCGGGTTTTTCAACGATATGCGTGACGCGCTCGGTGCGGCCGTTGGCGCGGGCGTCGCCGTCCTGGGTCGCGACGATGCCGTACTTGCGGGTGTCTTCGCGCGGCACGTCCTGCACCCCCAGCACGCTGGCGTTCTGCGCGACGGCGATGTCGACCAGCTGCTTCATGGCGGGCGTGTCGGCGTCGATCAGGTCGTCGGCCAGCAGCACGGCGAAGGGCTCGTCGCCCACGGCCGGCGCCGCCGACAGCACGGCGTGTCCCAGGCCCAGCGGGGCCGATTGGCGAATGTAAAGGCAGTTCACATGGGCGGGTAGAATGCCACGCACCATGGCCAGCAGCTCGTGCTTGCCCTTGCTTTCCAGGTCGGATTCGAGTTCAGGGGCGGAATCGAAATGATCCTCGATGGCCCGCTTGTTGCGCCCGGTGACGAAAATCAGGTCCGTGATGCCGGCGGCCACGGCTTCTTCCACCGCGTACTGGATCAGGGGCTTGTCGACGACGGGCAGCATTTCCTTGGGCATCGCCTTGGTCGCGGGCAGAAAACGGGTGCCCATGCCGGCAACGGGAAAAACGGCTTTACGGACGGGACGCATTGAAACCTCGCATGGGGAAACGGTGAAACATTTTAAGCTGATCGCTATCATAGGCTTATGAAACGCAGGAACATGTCCTCCATTTGCTCGATTGCGAAACAAGGCGTCAGCGCGGCGCTCAGCGCTGCGCTGGTCTTACAGGCCCTGCCGCTGGCGGCCCATGCCCAGCCCGTCGGGCTGCCTTCCATGGGCGCGGCGTCGTCGGCCGAGCTTTCCCCGATGCTGGAACGCAGCCTGGGCGAGGCCATCATGTCGCAAGGGCGGCGCGACCCCACCTATGTGGACGACACCGAGCTGAGCCAGTACCTGACCACCATGGGACGCAAGCTGGCCGCGTATTCGCCGGGCGCCGTGCCCGAAGTGGAAATGTTCGGCGTGCGGGATCCCGAGATCAATGCGTTCGCCATGCCTGGCGGCTTCATCGGCGTGAATACCGGACTGATCGTCGCCTCGGCCAGCGAGTCCGAGCTGGCCGCCGTGCTGGCGCACGAAATCGGCCACGTGGTGCAGCGCCATATCGCCCGTGGCATGACCCAGCAGAACCAGAACAGCATGGTGATGCTGGCCAGCCTGGCCGGCGCGCTGCTGGCGGCGCTGGCTGGCGGTGGCGGCAATCTGGCGATGGGCGTGGCCGCGTTCGGCCAGGCCGCCGCCATCAACCGCCAGCTGGGTTTTTCGCGCGATGCCGAGCGCGAGGCCGACCGCGCCGGTTTCCAGATGCTGACCAAGGCGGGCTACGACCCGCAGGGCATGTCCGACATGTTCGGACGGCTGATGAACGCCTCGCGCCTGAACGAGGGCATGGGCGGCGGTTCCTGGGCCAGCACGCACCCGCTGTCCATCGAGCGCATGTCCGACGTGCAAAATCGGGCGCGCTCGCAGCCGCCGACGCGGCACGTGGACAGCGATGATTTCTGGTACATCCGCGCCAAGATGCGCGTGGTGCAGGGGCGCGACGCGGTCAGCCTGCGCTCGGCCGCGCAGCAGCTGCAGGACGAGGCCCGGGCGCTGTCCGGCGTGCGCAAGTCGGCGGCCTACTATGGCCTGGCCTTGCAGGCCCTGCAGCGCAACAGCCTGGCCGAGGCGGAGCGCAACTGGACCCTGGCCTCGGAAGACGGACGGTCGTCGCCGCAGCTGGCCAAGCTGAGCGTGGATATCGCGCTGGCCCGCAAGGACAATGCCCGCGCGCTGGAGCTGGCGCAGGCCGCGTCCAAGCGCTGGCCTGACCGGCGCGCGCTGGGCATCGCCTATGCCCAGGCGCTGCAGAATAGTGGCCGCCACGCCGAGGCCCAGGACTACCTGCGCGGCAAGATCCGGCAATGGGGCGCGGACGAACCCAGCCTCTATCAGATGCTGGCGCAGAGCCAGGAACGCACCGGCAAGCCGGTGCAGGCGCGCCGCGACATGGCCCGCTACTACACGCAGATCGGCGCTTTCGCCGCGGCGGAGTCTCAGTTGCAGCAGGCGCGCGGGATGTCTTCCGACTTCTACGAGCAGTCGCAGATCGACGTGCAGATCAAGGAAGTCAGGGACAAGCTCGCCGAAGAACGGCAGCTGCTGGAGCGATTCAAATCCGGCTAGAGGCCGGTTTCGAAGAAGCGGCCCAGGCGCTGGGGCAGCCAGTTCAGGTGCGCCGGAAAGGCGCCGGTCGGGAAACCGGCGTGGCCGCCGTCGGCGGGCTGGTGCAGCAGCACGTTGGCCGAGCATTCCTCGGGCTTGGGCAGGGCGCTGGCCGGGATGAACGGATCGTTCAGCGCGTTCAGCACCAGCGTGGGCGCGGTGATCCGCGGCAGCCAGGGCTTGCTGGAGGCGCGCGTCCAGTAGTCCAGCGCGTTGCGGAACCCATGCATGGGCGCGGTATAGGCGTCGTCGAAGTCGCGCAGGTCGCGCGCGTGCGCGATGCGCATCACGTCGATGGCGCCCGGGTAGCGATGCGCCTTTTCAAGCACCTTGTTCTTGAGCGTCTTGAGGAAATGCCCGGTGTAGATCTTCCGGTTGAAGAGGCCGGTGGACAGGGTCTTGCCGCAGGCCACCAGGTCCAGCGGCACCGAGACGCCGGCGCAGGCCGTCAGCCAGGACGTGTCCTCATGGTGCTCGCCCAGGTACTTGAGCAGCGCGTTGCCGCCCAGCGACACGCCCACGGCATGCCAGCGGGCGTGCGGGATGCGGCTGCGCACGGTCTCCAGCAGGAAACCGACCTCGGCCGAGTCGCCGGAATAGTAGGCGCGCGCCAGGCGGTTGGGCGTGCCGGAGCAGCCGCGAAAATGGGCGATGGCCACGATCCAGCCGCGCGCCCGGAAATGATGCGCGATCGACTGCGCGTAGCGGCTGTTGCTGCCGCCTTCCAGTCCGTGGAACAGCACTAGCGCCGGCGTGTCAGGTGTGTGCGGCAGGGATTTCCAGTCCGCGTCGGTCATCCAGCGGGCGGCGGCGGTCCTGCCGTTGGCGACCGGACGCTGGCCGCTCACGGGCGCGCCGTCGGCGGCCTTGTGCGGAAAGAGGCCCGGCCCGGTCCAGTCGAAGTCCACGAAGTCCGTGTCCGGCGTTTCCACGCGGTCGCGCACGAAGGCGATGCGATGGTATTGCGCGAACAGGGCGGCGTAGACGGTTTGGCTGTCGCCTCCGGGCAGCCACGAGGGAACAGGGCAGGGCGTTGTGTCAAAACGAGCAGCGGCCAACAAAAATCCACCCGGTCTCTAGTGCAGCATGTCGGGTACGTCGTGCAAGTCGAGCACACCCGCTTCGGTGGGGGCGGGCGAGGCATGGTGCATGACCATGCGCCAGCCGGTGGGCCCCTTGTGATAGATGTTCGTCGCGTAGCAGTTGGCGAACTGCGTGCCTTCGCGCGTGCGCACCGCCACCTGTTCCACCAGCACGTGCACCGCGCACATCATGCTCTGCATGACCAGCGGGCGCAGAGGGCGGATGTGCAGCGGGCCGTTGGCCAGCACCTGCTGCCAGGATTCGTGCACCGCCGAGTGGCCCACGATGCGCAGGCCGCCCGGATGGATGCAGACGATTTCCTCGTCGTCCGCCCAGACTTGCATCAAGCGGACGCAGTCCGCCTGTTCCAGGGCTTCGTAGAACGCGTGCTCGGCTTCGTCTGGCGTGGCGAACATAGGTCGTGGCGGTTGGCGTGAGGAAGAAGGGCGCGGCCGGCTCTCAGTGGTGGCCGTGCAGCACCGTGCCCGGCTTCAGACGGTATTCGGCGCCACAGTAGGCGCAGCGGGCCGAACCGGTGCGGGCCACGTCGAGGAAGACGCGGGGGTGCATGCTCCACAGCGGAGCCTTGGGGCCGGGACAGAAGACGGGCAGGTCTTCGGCGCCGACTTCGATCACTTCGTGTTGTGCGCTGGAGACGGCGGCCGGGGAAGCGGCGGTCATGGGTATTCCTGAAATAAAAGAACCGTGGGACGGCTGGGTGGGTGGTAATGATGCGGCCTTGCGGGAAATTAACAAGGCCGCGCGAATCAGATTTTGCTCAGCCAGTGATGGTACTTCGGGTTGCGGCCATGCACCACGTCGAAGTAGGCCTTCTGCAGCGCTTCGGTAACCGGGCCGCGGCTGCCGGCGCCGATCTTGCGGTTGTCGACCTCGCGGATCGGGGTGACTTCCGCGGCGGTGCCGGTGAAGAAAGCCTCGTCGGCGATGTAGACGTCGTCCCGGGTCAGCCGCTTGGTCACGACGCGCAGGCCCAGGTCGGCGGCCAGCGCATGGATGGTGGAGCGGGTGATGCCGGTCAGGGCCGAGGCGATTTCCGGCTCGCAGAGCACGCCGTCCTTGACCAGGAACAGGTTTTCGCCCGAGCCCTCGGCCACGAAGCCGTCGGTGTCCAGCAGCAGGGCTTCGTCGTAGCCGTCCTGCAGGGCCTCGGTATTGGCCAGGATCGAGTTGGCGTAGGTGGTCGCGACCTTGGCGCGCGGCATCGTCACGTTGACGTGCTGGCGGGCAAAGGAGGAAACCTTGACGCGGATGCCCTGGGACAGCGCTTCCTCGCCCAGGTAGGCGCCCCAGGGCCAGGCGGCGATGGCCACGTGCACGCGGGCACCCTTGGGCGACACGCCCATCTTCTCGGGGCCGTAGAAGACCAGGGGGCGCAGGTAGCAGGACTTGAGCTGGTTCTCGCGCACGACCTGGCGCTGCGCCTCGTTGACCGTGTCCGGGTCGAAGGGCATGGGGATCTGGTAGATGTGCGCCGAGTTGAACAGGCGCCTGGTGTGGTCCTGCAGGCGGAAGATGGCCGTGCCGAGCTCGCCGTCGTAGGCGCGCACGCCCTCGAATACCGACAGGCCGTAGTGCAGGGAGTGCGTCAGGACGTGCGTCGTCGCGTCACGCCACGGCACCAGCTTGCCGTCGTACCAGATGAAACCGTCACGATCCGCCATCGACATGGTCTGCTCCCATCTTAGTGCGCGCCGTTTTCGCCCGGAAGCGCTTTTGACGCCGCGCGGCGGTCGGCGCCGCACGATAGCTCCGACTTGGGCCGGCGGGCGTCCCGCGCGATGACGGGAGGCCGCAAGCGGCGCTCGCGGAAGTGCGTCATTGTATCAAGCAGCGAGGTTACAATACGCCTCGTTCGCGCCTGGATCCGCCGCCGCGCGGACGCGACTTCAGGCGGGCCGCCGCCGCTTTCCATCCCTTAGAGCAGTCATGTCGTCCTGTCCGAATCGCCAGGGGCCAGCCATTGTCCTCTGAACCAGCGCTTCCTTCAGCGCAAACTGAAGACCCCCGCCTCGTGCGGCAAGAACGCGTCGCCGCCTTCCGCGCCGGCGTCCAGGCCATCGTGCCGGCCCTGATCGCCACCGCGACCTGGGGCCTGGTCACCGGGGTGGCCATGGTCAAGTCGGGCCTCACCGAATCCATGGCCCTGGCCATGACGCTGCTGCTGTACGCCGGTTCGGCGCAGCTGACCTCGCTGCCGCTTATCGCCACCGGCGCGCCGTTGTGGCTGATCTTCGCCGCCGGCTGCGTGGTCAACCTGCGCTTCCTCATTTTTGGCGCCGCGCTGCAGCCCTATTTCCGCCACCTGTCCTGGCCCAAGCGCCTGGGGCTGGGTTACTTCACCACCGACATGGGCTTCGTGCTGTTCATGCCGCGTTTCGGCGACGCGGCCGAACGCGGCACCCGCGAGCAGCTCTGGTACTTCATCGGCACCGTGGCGCCGGGCTGGCTGGTGTGGCAGACCTCGTCCATCGTGGGCATTTACCTGGGCACCATGGTGCCCGCGACCTGGTCGCTGGATTTCGCCGCCGTGCTGGCGCTGCTGGCCATCACCGTGCCGTTGGCCAATTCCAAGCCCATGCTGGTGTCGATGCTGGCGGCCGGACTGGTCGCCTGGGTCGGGCAGACCCTGCCGCTGCGGCTGGGCCTGGCAGCGGCCGTGATCACCGGCGTGGTCGCCGGCATGTGGGCCGAACGTTTCTTCAAGGCGCGCACATGACGCTCTGGCCCTCCGAGATCTATGTCTATTGCGCGATCCTGCTGCTGACCGTGTGCAGCGTGATCACGCGCGCCGGCTTCATGCTGTTCGGCGATTATGTTCCGCTGTCCGACAACGTGCGGCGGGCCCTGCGCTATGCGCCGGCGGCCGCCTTGACGGCCATCGTGGTGCCCGACCTGCTGCCCTGGAAAGCAGGGCTGGGGCCGGTGTTCGATTACAAGCTGGTGGCGGGCGTGCTGGCGGTGCTGGTGTTCCTGCGCACGCGCAGCGCGGTGCTGGTCATCATCGTCGGCATGCTGGTCCTTTGGGGGCTGCGCTGGCTGGCGGGCTGAGTCCTCCGAAGCGGAATTCGTCCGATTGGTCGCTTACTGTCCATCAGGTGGACGATTTTGCCTGATCGGAGCTACCCGCCGCGCCGGTTTTCCAGTCGCTCCGGGCATTCGGCGACCTGCTTTGCGCGTGCGCCGGGCCGGCTGCGCTAAAATTCGAGTTATCCACAGCAATCCGGGCCTGGTACTGCCCTCATAAGTATCGAAACCAGAATGCGCCGCCTGGCCTGCAAGGCAGGATGCGGATCGCTCGCGGCGCCTTGCGCGCCGCGGCAATTCGCGCGTGGCCGCGCGAGCGTGGCGCGTGTTCCGGTTGTCCCGATGCGTATGCACGGCAGTGCCCATGCACTCTCGTTTTGTTCTTTTTCACTGGTCCCGGTATCTGCCTAACCCTGATGACTGACTCCACTCAATCCGTAGCACCCGCCGCCGAGGCCCCCGCGCCTTCGTTTGCCGATTTCGGCCTGCATCCCCTGCTGCTGCAGTCCATCGCCGAAACCGGCTACACCAAGCCCACGCCGATCCAGGCGCAAGCGATTCCGGTCGTGGTCGAGGGGCGCGACGTCATGGGCGCCGCTCAAACCGGCACCGGCAAGACCGCCGCGTTCACCGTGCCCATCCTGCACCGCCTGATGCCGCTGGCCAACGCCAGCGCTTCGCCCGCGCGGCACCCGGTGCGCGCGCTGATCCTCACGCCCACGCGCGAACTGGCGGACCAGGTGTACGAAAGCGTCAAGCGCTACAGCAAGCAGACGCCGCTGCGTTCGGCCGTGGTGTTCGGCGGCGTGGACATCGGTCCGCAGCGCGAAGCGCTGCGCCGTGGCTGCGAAATCCTGGTCGCCACGCCGGGCCGCCTGCTGGATCACGTGGAACAGAAGAACGTGAACCTGGGTCAGGTCGGCATCCTGGTGCTGGACGAGGCCGATCGCATGCTGGACATGGGCTTCCTGCCCGACCTGGAGCGCATCATCCGCCTGCTGCCCGCGCAGCGCCAGGGCCTGCTGTTCTCGGCCACCTTCAGCAACGAAATCCGCAAGCTGGGCCGCTCGTACCTGAACCAGCCGGTCGAGATCGAGGTCGCCGCCCGCAACGCCACCGCCAACACCATCACGCAGATCGCCTACAAGATGTCGGGCGACAACAAGCGCGCGGCCGTGGTGCACCTGGTGAAGTCGCGCGGCCTGAAGCAGGTCATCGTGTTCTCCAACACCAAGATCGGCACCGCCCGCCTGGCCCGCCAGCTCGAACGCGATGGTGTGAAGGCCGAATCCATCCACGGCGACAAGACCCAGGCTGACCGCATGAAGGCGCTGGAAGCCTTCAAGGCCGGCGATCTGGAAGTGCTGGTGGCCACCGACGTGGCCGCGCGCGGCCTGGACGTGGCCGGCGTGCCTTGCGTCATCAACTACGACCTGCCGTACAACGCCGAAGACTACGTGCACCGTATCGGCCGTACCGGCCGCGCGGGCGCGTCGGGCGAAGCCATCGCGCTGTTCACGGCGGAAGAAGAGCGCTTCCTGCTCGACATCGAGAAGCTGATCAAGCGCGAAGTGCCGCGCGGTACGCTGGACGTGCCCGCCGACCTGATCGCCCGCAGCCATGGCCGTGGCGAGGAGCGCGGCTCGCCGCGCGAGGGTCGCGAAGGACGCGATCGTGGCGATCGCGGCCGTTCGTCCGAGCGTGGATCCGAGCGCCGCTCGTCGTATTCCGCGCCGCGCCAGCCCGTGGACGATTTCTTCCTCAAGCCCTACGAGCCGTCGGCCGCCGGGCCCGCCCCCGAAAAGGACGCGCCAGTCAAGTCGAACGGCGCCAAGCGCCAGGTCGCCGTGCTGCTCGGCGGCAGCCGCAAGCCCTGAGGCGGGGCGTCGGCGGATTCCGACGTCCGTCAGCCGGTTCAGCTTGCGACCCGCGCGGTTGATCGGGCTGGCCACAAGAAAAGGCGCCTCGCGGGCGCCTTTTTCATGTGGCCGGTCTCAGGCCGTCAGTTCAGGCCGTCAGCAGCGCTGGCAGGTCGGGCAGGCCGGTCGTGATGGCGGCGCTGCCTGCGTCCAGGCTGGCAAGCAGGCGTTCGAGATGGCCGATGTGCGGCAGCATCGGACCGTAGAACAGCACGCGGTCGCCGAGCTGGACCAGCAGGGTGGGGAAGTTCTCGACTTCCTCGTCGCCGAGCAGTTCGGCGTGCTCCTCGATATCGATCCAGGCGAACACGCGCTCGGGCATGGCCTCGGCCAGCGCCAGCAGCTTGGGCTTGTACTGCTCGCAGGTGTCGCACCAGGCGGCGCAGAAACAGGCGATGAGCCAGGTGTCGGGCGCCGCGCCCAGGCGCGTGCGCAGAGCGGCAAGATCGGTACCGGGAACGAGTAGGGGCATACGAGCGAAGCTAGGCGGGTTTGACCTATCATACCCGGGATGCTCATCACCATTTGCCCGCCTCATGACCGCCTTGCGCACCGACTTTGACACGCCTCAGCCTGGCCGCTTTTCCCGCAGCGCCGCTGGAGTTGGACTGGCCTTCAAGCGGGCGCTCGTGTCGCAGTGCCATCCGACCATGCTGTTCGCGGTGCTGCTGCCATTCCTGATCGCCCTGGTCGGCGCCCTGTTGCTGCTCTGGCTGTTCTGGACGCCGCTCACGGACTGGCTGCGCATGGAGGCGTCGCACTGGGACTTCGTCAACCGCACCGACGAGTGGCTGGTGGCGATGGGGCTGTTCTCGCTGAAGATCTACCTGGCTCCGGTGGTTGCCGCGGCCATCCTGCTGCCCGTTTCAGGCATCCTGGGCCTGGCCATCGCCGCCGTGTTCGTGATGCCGCTGGTGCTGCGCCACGTGGGGCATCGGGAATACGCCGGACTCGCCTTGCAAGGCAGGCATTCCACGGCGGTCAGCGTCTGGAACGCCGTGTGGGTGTCGGCCGCCTTCGCCGCCGGCTGGTTGCTGACGCTGCCGCTGTGGCTGGTGCCGCCCATGGCCTTGATCCTGCCGGTTTTCTGGTGGGCCTTCGCGTTTTCGCGCATGATGCGCGTGGACGCCATCGTCGAGCATGCCAGCCCGGCCGAGCGCCGCCTGCTGATCCAGCGCCACAACGGCGGTTTCTGGGTCATCGGCCTGATTTGTTCGCTGCTGAACCTGCTGCCGCCGGCGTGGATCATCCTGCCGGTGTTCTCGGCCCTGGTCAATGCGCACTACGGGCTCGAGGCGCTCAAACGCCTGCGCGAAGAGCGCGTCATCGACGTCTGAGCGCGGCGCGCGATCTTCACATCATTCGATCCTCACACCTGGAACTGGACATGGCCGCAGAACCCGCCGCCCGCCGTATTGGCCTGATCATCGTCGGAGACGAAATCCTGTCGGGGCGCCGACAGGACAAGCACTTCTCCAAAGTCGTCGAACTGCTGTCCGCGCGTGGCATGCAGCTGGGCTGGGCGGAGTTCCTGCCCGATGATCGCGATGCGCTGACGGCCGCCTATCGACGCAGCTTCGCCTCCGGCGATGTGGTGCTGTCCTGCGGCGGCATCGGCGGCACGCCGGACGACCATACCCGCCAGGCGGCGGCGGCCGCGCTGGACCTGCCGCTGGCGCTGCATCCCGAAGCGGAGGAAGCCATTGCGCTGCGCACCGCCGAGATGGCGGCCAAGGGGCAGGGCACGGCCGACATGAGCACGCCCGAGAACCAGCAGCGCCTGCAGATGGGCGTGTTCCCGCAAGGCTGCGAGATCGTGCCGAATCCCTACAACCGCATTCCCGGCTTCTTCATCCGCGACCACTCGTTCGTTCCGGGCTTTCCCGTCATGGCCTGGCCCATGCTCGAATGGACGCTGGACACGCGCTATCGTGCAATGCAGCATCAGCGCAGCCATGTCGAGCATTCCTTCCTGGTTTTCCGCATGCCGGAGTCTCGCATCACGCCGGCGATGCAGACCGTCGAATCGCGCTGGCCGGGTGTACGGGCGTTCAGCCTGCCCAGCGTGGGCGAGGCTGGCGGCGCGCCGCATATCGACCTGGGCGTGAAGGGCGAACCCGAGGCCGCCGCGCAAGCCTTGGCTTTCCTCAGGGCCGAGGTCTTGCGGCTGGGCGGCAAGCTGGAGCCGCCGGCCGCGGCCTGAGCTTGACGAAGGGCTGAATAAAATGGGGGCGACCCTTTTTATTCAGTTCAAAAAACCCATTGCCAAATGCCCCGGTAAATTTCACAATACGGGAAAGAACTGTTTGCTGCGTTGCCGCAAGGCCGGTCTCTTTCGGCGGCGCGGCCATAAGCCACCAACTCCTTCCTATGTCCCGTCTCCCGACACCCCGCAACGCCCTGGACGCCGATAGTGACGGCGCCGCTAGCCATCCCATCGCCATACAAGTCATCGACCGCGCCATGCGGCTGCTTGATGCGCTGGCCGCCCAGCCCGACCCCGTCACGCTGAAAGAGCTGTCGGCCACGACCGGGCTGCACGCGTCCACGGCGCACCGGATCCTCAACGACCTGGTGGTGGGCCGCTACGTCGAGCGGGTGGACAACGGCCTGTACCAGCTGGGCATGCGCCTGCTGGAACTGGGGTCGCTGGTCAAGGGACGGCTCAACGTGCGCGAGGCGGCGGTGTCGGCGATGCGCTCGCTGCACAAGCTCACGGGCCAGACCATCAACCTGTCGGTGCAGCAGGGCGACGAGATCGTCTACATCGAGCGGGCCTGGAGCGAGCGTTCCGGCATGCAGGTGGTGCGCGCCATCGGCGGCCGCGCGCCGCTGCACCTGACGTCCACCGGCAAGCTGTTCCTGTCCACCGGCGACACCCGCCAGGTCCGCGCCTACGCGCTGCGCACCGGATTGGCCGGGCACACGCGCAACAGCCTGACCGACCTGGAGCGCCTGGAGCGCGAACTGGCCCTGGTGCGTCGCCACGGTTACGCGCGCGACAACGAGGAACTGGAGCTGGGCGTGCGCTGCATCGCCGCCGGCATCTTCGACGATACCGGCAAGCTGGTGGCGGGGCTGTCGATCTCGGCGCCGGCCGAGCGCCTGCAGGATGAATGGATCAAGTCGCTGGTGGATACCGCCGCCAGCATTTCCGAGGCGCTGGGCTACGAACCGCCGGTCTCGGGCGGCGCCAATGGACTGAGTCTGCAGGCCGAGACATTGCGCGGCTGAGCCTGCGCGGCAGGCTTGCCGCGCCTTCAAGAGCGTCTGCCCCGGCGCGAATCAGCGGCCTGCAAAAAAGCCCCCTTTCCTGCGAAAGGGGGCTTTCTTTTGGCGGGTGACGCGGCTTATTGCTGCTCGACGCCCGCCTTCTTGAACAGCTCGGCCCACTGCGGCACCTGCTGCTTGACCTTGGCGTCCAGCGCCTGCGGGGTGGCGTCGCTGGTCAGCACCGTGGCGCCCAGCTGCTTCATGCGGTCCTGGAACTTGGGGTCGGCCAGACCGGCCTGCAGGCTTTTGATGAGCTTGTCGACCACGGGCTTGGGCGTGCCCTTCGGCACCCACATGCCATGCCAGATGCCGACCTCGAATCCCTTGAAGCCGGATTCGTCCATGGTGGGCAGCTTGGACAGCGTGGGCACGCGTTGCAGGCTGGTGACGGCGTAGGCCTTGACCGAGCCGGCATTGATCTGCTGGGTGGTGTTGGTGGTCTGGTCGCAGAGCAGATCCACCTGTTTGCCGAGCAGATCGTTCATCGCCGGGGCCGTGCCCTTGTAGGGGATGGTCAGCAGTTGCACGCCCAGGGCTTCGACCAGCATGGTGCCGCACAGATGGCTGGCGGCGCCGATGCCGGCGTTGGCCAGCGAGACCTTGTCCTTGTTCTTTTTGACGTACTCGGCCAGCTCCTGGATGTTGTTGGGCGGGAAGTCGGAACGGGCGATGATGGTCATCGGCACATCGACCACCAGGCCGATGGGCTCGAAGCTCTTGTAAGGATCGTAGCCGGGGTTCTTGTACAGCGAGGGGGCGGTCGAGAAGCCCGCGTGCATCAGCAGCACCGAGTAGCCGTCAGGCTGGGCGCGCGCCACCTGGGTGGTGCCGATGGTGCCACCGGCCCCGCCCTTGTTTTCGACCACGACAGTCTGGCCCAGCGTCGGACGCATGGCTTCGGCGAGCGAGCGCGCCACGTTGTCCGTCGGCCCGCCTGCGGCGAAAGGCACCACCATGTTGATGGCGCGTTCCGGATATTCCGCCTGGGCGGCGCCGGCCGTAACCATGGCAGCGGCCGCGAGCAGGGCCGAAAGCGTGCGGGGGATGAGGGTCATGGAGTCTCCGTTGCAGGTTTTTTCTTGCTGCGTATTTCTTTATAAGTCGCTGACTATTAGTAGGGTTCTGTATGTCATCAGCGTGCAAACAGTGTAGAAAAGAATTGATACGCCGTCATGTCCGGTATTTCCCGAGTCATGGGAAAAGCTTGTGCTGGATCAAACCGGGACACAGGCGTGCACTGTTAAAGTGCAAATGGTTGTTGCGTTGCACAAAATTTGCTTGACAAGTTTTTTTCGGTCTCTAGAATGTCAATTGTGCAGTGCATCAAACGCGCCGGCGGTAGCTTGTAGTACCAGTTTCCGCGCACGTTCCATCTCGTCGCAGACACCATCCTGATTTGCCGGGTATTCCGGCTGAACACCTAGGAGCATTCTATGAGCGCCATTCCGCAACAAGTTCTGGACCGCCAAAAGGCCAGCGTCAATACTTTCGTCGCCGCCCAGGCCGTCGTTTTCTCCGGCTTCGAAAAGCTGGTCGAGCTGAACCTGAAGGTCGTCAAGGCCACCCTGGACGAAGTCGCCCAGAAGTCGCAGCAAGCCGCTGAAGTCAAGGATCCGCAGGAAGCCGCCGCGTTCGCCACCGGCCTGCTGCAACCGGGCGCCGAAAAGGCCCTGGCCTACAGCAAGCACGTGTACGATATCGTCGCCGGCGTGCAAGGCAAGCTGGTCAAGCTGACCGAAGAGCAGATCGCCGAAGGCCAGCAGCAGCTGAGCGAAGCCGTCGAGCACTTCTCGAAGAACGCCCCGACCGGCTCGGAAAGCGCCGTCGCCCTGATCAAGTCCTCGCTGGCCACCGCGACCAGCGCCTACGATTCGCTGACCAAGGCCGCCAAGCAGGCCGCCGAAGTCGCCGAGTCGAACCTGAATGCCGCCGCCAACGCGACCTTCAAGGCTGCCTCGGATGCCGCCGATGCCGCCACCAAGGTTGCCAGCCGCAGCCGTCGCAGCGCCTGAGTCTTTTCAGGCGCGCGCCTGGTGCGCAAACCGCAGTAATGTAGTACTGTTGAGTGACAGAGCAGAGCTGGAATTAGGGCCACCCATCGGGTGGCCCCTTTTTTTGCCTGCGATTTGCGTGCCTTCGGCCCAAGAGAGGGGCGAGGCCCCGGCCCGTGCAGGCCGGGATCGCGGGTCGCTCAGCGCGCGCCGGCGACCGCCTTGACGCATTCGCCCACCAGCGCCGGGCCGCGATAGATCAGGCCGGTGTAGAGCTGCACCGCGTCGGCGCCGGCCTGCATCTTTTCCTGGGCCGCTTTGCCGGACAGCACGCCGCCCACGCCGATGATGGCCATGCGGCTTCCCAACTGTTCCTTCAGGCGCCGGATCACCGCCAGCGACAGCTCGTGCACGGGCGCACCCGACAGGCCGCCCGCTTCCTCGGCGTGGGCCATGCCCGCGACCGCATCGCGCGACAGCGTGGTGTTGGTGGCGATGACGCCATCGATGCCGTGGCGCGGCAGCGTGTCGGCGATGGCGTCGATCTGCTCCTGGGTCAGGTCCGGGGCGATCTTCACGGCCATCGGCACGCGGCGCTGATGCTGGTCCTCGAGCGCCTTGCGCTTGTCGGCCAGCTGGGCCAGCAGCGCTGACAGCTCGTCGCCGCCCTGCAGCGCGCGCAGGTTCTTGGTGTTGGGCGAGGAAATATTGACCGTCACGTAGTCGGCGTGCGGATACACGCCTGCCAGGCCGATCAGGTAATCGTCGGCGGCGCGCTCGATGGGCGTGTCGGCGTTCTTGCCGATGTTCAGCCCCAGGATGCCGCCCTGTTTGCGCCACTGGCTGCGCTGTACGTTGGCGAGAAAGGCGTCCAGGCCCTGGTTGTTGAAGCCCAACCGGTTGATCAGCGCATTGGCGCGCGGCAGGCGGAACATGCGCGGCTTGGGGTTGCCGGGCTGCGCGCGCGGGGTCACGGTGCCGACCTCGATGAAGCCGAAACCCAGGTTGCCGAGCGCGTCGATGTAGGCGCCGTTCTTGTCCAGCCCCGCGGCCAGGCCGATGGGATTGGCCAGCCGCATGCCCATCAGCGTGGTCGGCGCCTGCGGCTGCGCGTGCAGCAGCTTGCGCGTGGCACCGCACTCATAGGCGCGTTGCAGCCCGGACAAGGTGACTTCGTGGGCGGTTTCCGCGTCCATGGCAAACAGCGCCGGGCGGGCCAGGGGATAGGCGTGGAAGAGGATAGACATGAGGCGGGATTGTAATTTGTCTTGAGGCGGCCCGTCCGCCGCCGCCGCTCAGGCCGTCGGCGCCGGCGGGCCGTCCCGCCATTGCCCGTCCACCAGGAACTGCGCGGGGTGGAAGCTGGCCTTGTAGGACATCTTGCGGCTTTCGGCGATCCAATAGCCCAGGTACAGCCAGGGCAGGTTGAGCGTGCGGCACTGCTCGATCTGCCAAAGGATGCTGTAGGTGCCGAGGCTGCCGGGCACGTCCGGATCGTAGAAGGTGTAGACCGAGGACAGGCCGTCGTCCAGCACGTCAATGATGGACACCATCACCAGCGCGCCCGCGGGATCGCGGAATTCCACCAGCCGCGTGTTGACGCGGCTGGTGAGCAGGAACTGTGCATACTGGGTGCGGCTGTCCTCGTCCATGCCGCCGCCGGGATGGCGGCCCTGCTGGTAGCGCGTGTACAGGCGGTAATGCTCGGGCGACCAGGCCAGCTCGGCCACGAAGGACTGCAGCGGCTGGTGGTCGCGCCAGGCGCGGCGCTGGCTGCGGTTGGGTGCGAAGGCCGCGGCGTCCACGCGCACCGGCACACAGGCCTGGCAGTTGTCGCAATGGGGACGGTAGGTGAACAGGCCGCTGCGGCGAAAGCCCTGCTCGACGAGCTGGGAATACGTGCCGGCGTTGATCAGGTGGCCGGGCGCAGCCACTTGCGACCGGGCCTGGCGACCCGGCAGATAGCTGCAAGGGTAGGGAGCGGTCGCGTAGAACTGCAGCGTGGAGAAGGGTAATTCTTTTAGCTGGCTCATGGGATGCCCGGGATGCGCGGGCGGGCCCGCGTGGGACGGCTACATATTAACGCTTAAGCGGCGGATTCCGGCTCGTCCTTGCGGGCGAGCGGATGCAGCATGCCGGCGCTGTCCAGCCAGCCGGGCGTCCAGGCCAGCGACGGCTGCGCGGTGGCGGCGCGCACGTGTTGCAGGAACTTCGAACGCGCGATCGGGCGGGCGCCCAGGCTGGCCAGGTGGTGGGTCTGCTGCTGGCAGTCGATCAGCGCCACGCCTTGCGCCGTCAGGTGTCGCACCAGGTAGGCCAGGGCGATCTTGGAGGCGTCGGTGCTGCGGGTGAACATGGATTCGCCGTAGAACATGCGCCCCAGGCTGATCCCGTACAGGCCGCCGGCCAGTTCGCCGTCGATCCAGGTTTCGATGCTGTGTACGACGCCGGCCTGATGCCAGGCCAGGTAGGCTTCCTGCATCGCGGCGGTGATCCAGGTGCCGGGCTGCCCGTCGCGCGGCGCCGCGCATTGGCGCATGACCTCGGCGAAGGCCGTGTCCACGCGCACCTGCACGCGCGGCGTGGCCGCGTGCTCGTCGCGCGCGATCTGGCGCAGCAGCTTGCGCAGCGAGTGCGAGGGCGAGAAATGCGCGCACTCCAGCACCATGCGCGGATCCGGGCTCCACCACAGCACGGGCTCGCCTTCCGAGTACCAGGGGAAGATGCCGCTGGAATAGGCCTGGGTCAGGCGCTGCACCGACAGGTCGGCGCCGGCCGCGAGCAGGCCGTCCGGTTCCGTCAGCGCGAACTCCGCGGGCGGAAACGGCGTGTCTGCGGCGAGCCAGGGCAGCTTCAACGGTGCGATTCTAGGGTGTAGTGATGCGGGCCGAAGGCGCCATGCTTGCGGTCTTCGAAGTAGCGGCGCAGGGTGCTGGACACCGTGCGGAAGGCCAGATCGTCCCACGGGATCTCGGCCTCGTCGTAGTAGCGCGCTTCCAGGCTTTCGGGGCCGGGATCCAGCTCGGGGCCCAGCGCCTGCGCCAGGTAGAACACATGCACCTGCTCGATCTGCGGCACGTCGATGATGGTGTAGATCTCGCCCAGTTCGATGCGGGCGCCGGATTCCTCCAGCGTTTCGCGCGCCGCGCCCTGCGCGGTGCTTTCGCCGAGTTCCATGAAGCCCGCCGGCAGCGTCCAGGTGTTGTAGCGCGGCTCGATCGCGCGCCGGCACAGCAGCACGCGGTTTTCCCAGACCGGAACCGTGCCGACCACCAGCCGGGGATTCTGGTAGTGAATCGCGCCGCAATGGTCGCAGATGTCGCGCTCGCGGTTGTCGCCTTCGGGCACGCGGCGGTTCACCGGCGAACCGCATTGGCTGCAGAAGCGCGCCCGGCGCGGCGCGGGGAAATATTCGATGGGCGATTTTGCGGTCATGGACAGGATTCTACCGGCTGCGGCGCTTCGCTGCGCCCGGGGCAGGCACTGGTCGGGGCGCGGCGAAACGCGCCTCCAGATGCTCGACGAAGGAACGGACTTTCGGGGACAGAAAGCGGCGGTGCGGATAGACGGCGTACATGGTGATCGAGGTATTGACGTAGTCGGTCAAGATCTCGGTGAGCCGCCCGGCGCGCACGTCGTCGCCAACCAGGAAATCGGGTTGCAGGATGACGCCATGCCCGGCCAGCGCGGCGGTGCGCAACACGTCGCCGTTGTTGGCCCGCAGCGCCGCGTTCACGCGCAGCAGCCGCAGCTGTCCGTCCTTCTCGAAATGCCATTCATTGCCGGTGCTGGCGTAGGCATAGTGCAGGCAGCGGTGCTGCTTCAGGTCCTCGGGCGTGGCCGGCGTGCCGTGGCGGCGCAGATAGTCGGGCGAGGCGCAGACCAGCAGCCGCTGTGGCGCCAGTGGCCGCGCCACCAGCGACGAGTCCTGCAATGGGCCGATGCGCACGGCCACGTCGTAGCCGTCTTCCACCAGGTCCACCACGCGGTCGTTCAGGTCCAGGTCGATGACCACGTCCGGGTACTGCTGCAGGTACTCGGCGATGGCCGGCCCCAGGTGCAGGATGCCGAAGGATACCGGGGCGCTGATGCGCAGCCGGCCGCTGGGACGCTGGCCTTCGGCCTGCAGGGCCTGCTCCAGGTCCGCCACCTCGGCCAGTATCGGGCGCACGCGTTCATAGAAGGCGCGTCCGGCGTCCGTCATGCTGAGCTTGCGGGTGGTGCGGTTGAGCAGCCGCACGCCGTACTTCTGTTCCAGATAGGCGATCTGACGCGTCACCACGGAGCGGGCCTGGCCCATCTTGTCCGCGGCGGCGGCGAATGAGCCCAGTTCCACGACCTTGGCGTAGGTCTGCATGGCGGTATGCGTATCCAAGATTGTTTCCTTTTTGGGAACAATAATTTGCGATTTTGCATGTTTATCTTTGTTTTAGGAATCGCAAAAATGGCGCCCATCAAGAATCTTCCCGTCCTGGGCGATTCATGTTCCAGACAAGGAGAACGCAATGATCGATAACCGTACCGCGCCCTATGCGGCGCTGCTGCTGCGCGTGGCGCTGGGCGTCATGTTCCTGGCCCACGGCCTGACCAAGCTGCTGGTGTACACGCTGCCGGGCACGGCGCAGTTCTTCGCCAAGATCGGTTTCGCCGGCTGGCTGGCCTATCCCGTGACCATTTTCGAAGTCGCCGCGGGCGTGCTGCTGATCCTGGGCGTGTGGCCGCGCTGGGTCGCCGCCATCGCGGTGGTGCAGCTGTTCGTCGCGTCGACCGTGCACTTCGGCAACGGCTGGGGTTTCGGCAATCCGGGCGGCGGCTGGGAATACCCGATCTTCCTGACCGTGGCGGCGGCCGTGCTGGCGCTGCTGGGTGATGGCAAGCTCGCGCTCAAGCCGGGCCGCCGAGGCTGAGTGTCAGGCGCAACTGACCGGGAATGTCTGGCGCCAGTGTTCGTACGCTTCCGGGGCTTGCGGCACCTCGGCCAGCATCCGTTCGATATGTCGGAAATCGAAGCTGCGGGCGTAGTCGCGCAGGACCTCGTCGCTCAGCTCATCCTCGTACCCGGTGATGAACAGAACGGCCAGGGCGCCCTGCAGGGATGTGAAGGAATGCCAGGGCGCGTCGATGTCCTCAAGCGAGCACTGCTCGAAGCGGCGCCTGGCCTGATCGAAATAGTTGAGAACGGTGCCGCTTTCCCATAAGGCGACGATATCGCGCTCGGCGATGGGCGAGGATTTCCAGTAGTGGGCGGGCTGGCATCGATATCCAAACGGGCCGCTTTGGTCATCGGCGGCAAGATGGTCGACCAGTCCTTGGGACAGGCCAATATCGCGCAGGCTGGTCATGTGGAGTTGTCGCCGGGTGAGCGTGCGGTTGCCGCTGCGGGCGCGGCGGGTTCGAAACCGAGGATCGGCGGCAGGTCCGCTCGCGCCGCCATGCGTAGCAGCGCCCGACCATAAGCCGCGCATTCAACCATCAGGGGCGGCTGTCCAGGTGTCAGTTCGGCCAGGGCGTCCAGCAGCAGGGCGCCGTCTTGCGCGCGCAATTGGTCCAGCAGCGCCGGCAGATCACGGTCCAGCACGATGCCGGGGCCCGCGGGCGTCACGGCATACAGGCTGCCCGCGTCATCCAGCCACCAGGCGCTGATTGCCGTGACCGGCTGGTTCGTATGCGTCAGCAGGGCCCGGCCCGCATCGTCCAGGCGCAGCACGTATGGCGCCGCGTCCAGCCGCAGGTAGACGCGTTGCGGCCCGTTCTGGAAGAACCAGCGGCCGGCGTCGTCGTGCGCGTAGTTGCGGCCGATGAAATCCAGGATCTGGGAATTGGTGATGGATTCGCCGGGTCCGCCCTGCGCGGACAGTCCCTGCGGGTGAAAGCGCCAGCGGCCGCGCGCGTCCAGCGACAGCCAGCCGTACGCCGCCGGCACGTCGGGCCAGCGGACGATGGCGTCTTTCACCGATTGATCCATCTCAGGGCCTGATCACGATGGGGGGCGGGTTGATCACGATCGCGGGCGCGACCGGCATCATGGGAACTATGGCTGGCTGCGGCGCGTAGCCATAAGCATAGTCGTCCCGGCACTTGCGCTTTTCGCTGTAGTCGCCGTTGCGCTTCCATTTGCGCTCGACCTTGCAGGCGCCGTCCCAGTACTTCTCTTTGTATTCCCCGCGCTTGTAGCGGTGATGATGCTTGTCGCCGGCTTCGGCCGACAGAGGCGAGAGGGCGATCAGCGCGGCGGCCGACAGCGCCCAGATCGATGCGGTGGGGCGGCGCTCATTCGGCGAGCGGGGATCCGTGTGCTTGTGCATGGTCGTGTCGTCAGTGGAAAACGGCGACACCATAGCAATCATCCGCCTGACCGGAGGTAGGGATGGGTAACCAGATGCTCGGGGGGAAGGGGGAAAGATGCTGGAGGCGCAAGCCGGAATCGAACCGACGTACACGGATTTGCAATCCGCTGCATAACCACTCTGCCATTGCGCCAGCACTTGCAAGAAAAAAGGAAGCTCGGGATGGCCGTTGCTTCCTTTTTGTATTTGGAGCGGGAGACGAGTCTCGAACTCGCGACCTCAACCTTGGCAAGGTTGCGCTCTACCAACTGAGCTACTCCCGCGTTTGCATTGCTGCATTTTGATGCTTGCCGTTCATTGTTCGCAGGCCGCTATTCGCGATTTGCTGCGCACTGGCATTCACCAAAGACAGCGATTATACACAGATTTCGGGACGTGTGCGTGAAAGTGGCAAGGCGGGCGCAAGATGGCGGTCAGCCGGAGCGTGGGCGCCGCCTAATGCCGACCTGCGTGGCCGGCGTCGGCGGCGCCCGGGGGCTTTGGAGAGGTCTATGCTGGGCGCTAGGGATGCGCCCAGCGGCGCAGCAGGTTGTGGTACGCGCCGGTCAGGCGGACCACCACGCCGTGGCCTGCGCCCAGCTGCTGGCCGGCATCCTGGATGGCGCCGTCCAGGTCGAACAGCAGCCCGCGCTGGCCATCGTCGCGGATCATGCTCTGGATCCAGAAGAACGAGCACAGGCGCATGCCGCGCGTCACCGGCGTGACCCGATGCAGGCTGCCGGCGGGATACAGCACCATGTCTCCCGCCGGCAGCTTGACCGCATGTTCGCCATAGGTGTCCTGGATGAGCAGCTCGCCGCCGTCGTAGCTGTCCGGCTCGGACAGGAACAGCGTGGCCGACAGGTCGGTGCGGATGCCGGAGGCCGCGCCGGGCGGATAGCGGATGGCGTTGTCCACATGCAGGCCGAAGGACTGGCCTTCGCCGTAGACGTTGAACAGCTTCGGAAAGATGCGCGCCGGCAGCGCGGCCGACATGAAGAGCGGGTTGCGGGCCAGACCCTGGTCGATCAGCGCGGCGGCCTGCAGCCCCAGTGCGGAATCGGCCGGCAGCTGCAGGTTGTTCTTCACCAGGGCGGACTGGAAGCCGGCCGTGCCGCGGCCGTCCTGCCAGTCCGCCCGCAGCAGCAGTTGCTGGCAGCTTGCGAGCTGGCCGGCGTCCAGCACGCCGGGTACATGGACGATCATCGTCGCGGCTTCCCGTGTGCTGCCTAGAACTTGTAGATCGCCGACAGCATGGCCGAGCGGCCGTCGCCGTACTCGATGGCGGACGAGCGCGACTCGCTGCCTGCCACCTGGCGCACGCGTTCGACATAGGCCTTGTCGGCCAGGTTCTCGACGTTGAGCTGCAGCTTGAGGTTGCGGTTCACGTCGTAGGACGCCATCACGCTGTGGATCCAGTAGGCGTCGAGCTTGCCGTCGCCCTGCGAGGTGACGTTGCGCGTGCCCACGGCGCGCGCGCCGTAGCCGACCGTCCAGCCGCCGGGCAGGGCATAGGTGGTCCACAGGCTGAAGGAGTTGCGCGGCGTGTTGCCCAGGGCGCGGCCCACGCGCAGCGGCTGCGTGGTCGACTTGCGCGTTTCGCTGTCCATGTAGGTGTAGTTGGCGTACACGTCCCACTGCGGCGTGACCTTGCCGGACAGGTTCAGCTCCAGGCCCTTCACGCGCTGGGCGCCGGCGAGCAGGTAGCTGCCGTCGGCCAGCGTTTCGCGGGCATTGGTCTTGTCCACCTGGAACAGCGCGCCGCCCAGCGCCAGGCGCTGGTCCAGCAGCTCCCATTTGGTGCCCAACTCGACCGTGCGGTTCTTTTCCGGCGCCAGGCTGTTGTTCCTGGCATCCAGGCCGCCGCCCGTGGTGACCAGGAATTCCGCCGACGGGTTGAAGGACGTGCCGTAGGCCACATAGATGCGGCCGTTCTCGGCGGGCTTGAACGTCAGGCCGACGCGCGTGCTGAGCTTGCGGTCGGCGCTGTCGACGTCCAGGCGCGCGCCGCCGACGGGGCGGCTGGACGATGCGGCGTCGATCCAGTCGTAGCGCAGGCCCAGGCTGACATCGAACATCCGGCCCAGCGCGATGGTGTCCATCGCATAGAGCGCCTTGGTGTCCAGGCTGGTCTTGTTGCGGGCGGAATCGCTCCTGCTGGTGGGGCCGTCCCAGCGGCCGGGCGGCCGGGACAGCTCGAAGCCGCCCGCGGGATAGTAGCGGTTGATGTTGTAGGAGTAGGTCGTGCGGTCATAGGTTTCGCGCGAGATCTCGAAACCCGTCACCAGCGTATGGCCCAGCCCGAAGGTGTCGAACTTGCTGGTCAGGTTGGTCTGGTTGACCCACATTTCGGTGGTGGAATCGCGGCCATAGCCCTGCGGGCCCGCCGGCTTGTAGTAGCCCGGCCGCATGCCGCGCAGATCCACGTGCGAGGCCGATACGGTCGTGTCACGGCTCAGGCTGGAATAGCGGGTCAGGTTCTGCAGCTTGAGGTCCGCCGAGAAGTCGTGCTCGAGCTTGGCGGTGAGCGCGTTGGACTGGATCTTCTCCTTGTCCAGGTTGCGCCAGCCGAAATAGGACTCCCGCGAGACGCCGTCGAGTCGCTTGCCATAGAGCGCCGGCACGCCGAAATCGGGCAGGTTGTCGTCGGTCTGGTGCAGGAAGCTCAGCGTCAGCCGCGTCGGTCCGTTCATGCCCAGCGTCAGCGAAGGCGCCACGCCCCAGCGGCGCTTGTAGATTTGATCGCGGCCGGGCACGTCGTTGCCATGGGCCATCAGGTTCAGGCGGAAGGCGGCGAAGCCTTCGCTGCCCAGCGTCTGGTTGGTGTCGACCGTGAGCCGCTTGTAGCGGTCGGTGCCCAGGCGCGCGGCGATTTCGGTGGCGTCCGTGGACTTGGGCAGCTTGCTGATCATGTTGATGCTGCCGCCGGTGGTGCCCGAGCCGCCGAAGACCGAGTTGGGCCCCTTGATGACTTCCACCGATTCGAGGTTGAAGAGGTCGCTGCGGCTGGTCTGCGCGCTGTCGCGCAGGCCGTCCACCTGCATGTTCGCGTTGGCGCTGAAACCGCGGATGTTGATCGAGTCGCCGGAACCGCCGCCGCCTTCGCCCGCGTTGAAGGTGATGCCCGAGACATTGGACAGGGCTTGCTTCAGGCTGAGCGCGTTCTGCTCGTCGAGCACCTGGCGCGGCACCACGGTGATGGTCTGTGGCACGTCCAGCAGCGGAACGGCGTACTTGGCCGATCCGGAAACGTCGGTCTTGGAACCCGTGACCGCCTGCCCGCTGACCGTGACCGGCGCCAACTGCACGCTCGTGCCGCCGTCGGCGGCGCCCTGGGCATAGGCCGGCGCGGCCAGGGTGGCGGCGGTCGCGGCAGCGAAGGCGGAATAGAGGCTGGCGCGGGGCGGCAGGGCGCGGGAACGGATGTGCGGCGAGGTCATGATGAAATCCTTTGAATAGGAATGGTTTCCATTTCTATTAAAGATTTATCAAGCCCTGCGTTGCAATCGGATAAGTCCTATTCGTGAAGGAAATATATGAGCCAGGCGCCGCGTAGCCTCCCGAGGACGCTTGCCGTCCACAGGATGATCCCCGAGATCGCCCAGCCCGCTATCAGGCCCAGCGCAGCACGAGCGGGTCCAGCCGACGGGCGATGTCCAGCAGGCCCCTGCGCGTTTCGGGATGCAGGGCGGGCCAGGGATGCCTGGGCGCGTCGCAGCGGATGATGCCGCCTTCCTTCATGAGGGCCTTGGCCGCCAGAAAGCCCGCCTGCCGGTTCTCATGGTTGATCAGGGGAAGCCAGGCCTGGTAATGGGCATAGGCCTGGTCCCGGTCCCCCGCGCGATAGGCGTCGATGATCGGGCGAATGCCGTCGGCGTAGCCGCCGCCCGTCATGGATCCGGTGGCGCCGGCGTCCAGGTCGGCCAGCAGCGTGATCCCTTCCTCGCCGTCCCAGGGGCCTTCGATGGCCTCGCCGCCCAGCTGGATGAGTTCGCGCAGTTTCGCCGCCGCGCCCGCCGTTTCCATCTTGAAATACGACACCTGCTCGATTTCGCGGGCCATGCGCGCCAGGAAGGCGGGCGACATCGGCGTTCCCGCCACGGGCGCATCCTGGATCATGATGGGAATGCGCAGCGCATCGGACAGGACCGCGTAGAAATCGTAAATCCGCGCTTCGCCGACCCGGAACGTCGCGCCATGATAGGGCGGCATGACCATCACCATGGCGGCGCCCATGTCCTGGGCGCGCCGGCTGCGCTCGACGCAGACCGTCGAGCTGAAGTGGCTGGTGGTGACGATGACGGGCACGCGGCCGTCCACGCATTGCAGGATCTGCCGCGTCAGGATCTCGCGTTCGTCGTCGGCCAGCAGGAATTGCTCCGAATAGTTCGCCAGCGCGCACAGGCCATCGACGCCGGAGTCGATCATGAACTGCACGCAGCGGCGCTGACTGTCCAGGTCCAGGCTGCCGTCTTCGTTGAAGATCGTCGGCACGACGGGGTAGAGGCCGCGATGGCGGGGAGGATGGGAGAGGCTCATGGGATTCCAATCAGGGAGGATGGAGAGGGTCAGGTGATCACGCTGGTCTGCCAGGGCACGAATTCCTGTTGCCCATACCCATGGCGTTCGCTGCGCGACGGCGCGCCGGAAGCGGTGGCCAGCAGTTGTTCGAACAGAATCGCGCCCAGCTCGGCGATGCCGCGGGTGCCGTCCAGCACATCGCCGCAGTTCAGGTCCATGTCGTCGGCCTGCCGGCGCCACAGGGCGGTGTTGGTGGCCAGCTTGTAAGAGGGCGCCGGCGCGCAGCCATAGGCGGAGCCGCGTCCGGTGGTGAAGCAGATCAGATTGGCGCCGCCCGCGACCTGGCCGGTGGCGGAGACCGGGTCATAGCCCGGCGTATCCATGAAGACCAGGCCCTGCGCGCGCACGGGTTCGGCGTATTGGTAGACCTCGACCAGGTTGGTGGAGCCGGCCTTGGCGATGCCGCCCAGCGATTTTTCCAGCACCGTGGTCAGGCCGCCGGCCTTGTTGCCGGACGAGGGATTGTTGTCCATCGAGGCGCCGTTGCGGGCGCAGTAGTCCTCCCACCAACGGATCCGTTCGATGAGCTTGCGCCCGATGTCCGGCGTCTGCGCGCGCCGGGTCAGCAGGTGTTCGGCGCCATAGATCTCCGGCGTCTCGGAAAGAATCGCCGTGCCGCCATGCTGGACGAGCAGGTCCACCGCAGCGCCCAGGACCGGGTTGGCCGAGATGCCCGAATAACCGTCCGATCCGCCGCATTGCAGGCCCAGCCGCAGGTGGCTGGCCGGCACGGCCTGCCGGCGCACGGCATTGGCTTGGGGCAGCATCTCCCGGACCTGCTCGATTCCCTTGCGGATCGTGTGGACGGTTCCCCCGCTGTCCTGGATGGTGAAGGTCCGCAGGCCCGGACTCTCGGCGAGACCCTGCGTGGCCAGCAGGCGCGGGATCTGATTGGTTTCGCAACCCAGCCCGATGATCAGCACGCCGGCGAAGTTGGGATGGCAGGCGTAGCCGCCCAGCGTGCGCTGGAGCATCTTCAGGCCGTCGCCCTGCGCGTCCATCGCACAGCCGCTGTGATGGGTCAGCGCGACCACGCCATCGACATGGGGGTAGTCGGCCAGGGCCTCGGGATGGATGTCGCGCCGGAAGTGATCGGCGATCGCGCGCGCCACCGTGGCCGAGCAATTCACGCTGGTCAGGATGCCGATGTAGTTGCGCGTGGCGATCCTGCCGTCGGCCCGGGGGATGCCCAGGAACGTGGCGGGCTCGGCCGCCATCGTCGTGGCGCGCGCTTCGGCGGAGTGGGCGTAGTCGCGCACGAAATCGCCGATGCTCAAATTGTGGCTGTGCACGTGCTGCCCCGGACTGATCGGCTGGCTGGCGAAGCCGATGATCTGGCCATAGCGCCGGACCGGCTCGCCGGCGGCCAGCGTCCGCGTCGCCATCTTGTGGCCGGGCGGAACCAATCCGGAAACGGTCACCGCTTCGCTGGCGACGTAGACGCCCGCGATCAGCTGGTCCAGGGCCACGACCACGTCGTCGCGCGGATGCAGGCGGATGACGCGCGCCGGTTTCAAGGGGGCGGTATCGTTGCTGGGCATGTTGTGTTTCCCCGGGGTGGCTCAGCGCTGCATGTCCGCAGGCAAGGGCATGCCGAAGTAGCGTTGATAGATCTCGTTGAACGCGCCGTTCTTCAGGTTCGCGGCAACCCAGCCGTCCAGCCAGGCTTTCAGCTCGGGCTCGTTCTTGCGCAGACCCACCGCATAGGGATAGGCCGTGGCGGTGAACTTGGGCACGATGTCGCGCGCCGGGTTGGCCTGCCTGATCGCGAGCAGCACGCTGGGAGCGCCGACCAGGAAGTCCTGCTGGCCCGTGGCCACGGCGGTATTGGTGGTGGCATCGTCCTCGTAGCGGACGATTCTCGCGCCGGACACATCCTTCAGTCCGCGGCTCAGCTCCTGGTCGCTGGTGGTGCCGCGCGTCACCGCGATGGTCTTGCCGCGCAGGTCGGCAAAGCTGGCGACGGAAACCGAGGCGGGGCCGGCCACCAGCACGGGCACGACGCCGTAGGGCTCCGAGTACGCCACGACCTTCTTGCGCTCTTCGGTGATCGAGAAAGAGGCCAGCACCACGTCGACCTTGCGGCTCAGCAGATAGGGCACCCGGTTCGGGCCGTTCACCGGCACGATCTCCAGGGCCACGCCCAGATCCTTGGCGAGCAAGCGCGCCGCCTCGACGTCCGACCCCGTCTGACGCGCCTGCTCATCGAGCATGCCGTAGGGCGGCGCGCTGATGTCGACGCCGACCAGGATCTTCTGGCGTTGCCTGATGGTTTCGAGCGTGTTGGACCAGGCGCCGGCGCTGGCCAGGAGCAGGCTGGATGCGACGAGCGCGGAAAGCAGCCGGGACAGGATTTTCATGGGATTCTCCCTATGGATATGGCGGGATGGGTGGCGGGGCTAGAGGCCGCTGGAAATGAACTGCCGTAATTCGGGGGTGCGAGGCTGATCGAGCATGCGGCCGTCTCCGTGCTCCCAGACGACGCCGTCGTGCATGAACAGGATCTGGTCGGCCACAGATCTGGCGAACGCCATTTCATGGGTCACGAGCACCATGGTCATGCCCTCGGCGGCGAGCGACTCGATCACGCGCAGGACTTCGCCGGTGAGCTCCGGATCCAGCGCCGAGGTGACCTCGTCGAACAGCATCAGCTTGGGCTGCATGGCCAGCGAGCGGGCGATCGCCGCGCGTTGCTGCTGTCCGCCGGACAATTGCTCTGGGTAGTAGTGGGCGCGGTCCCGCATGCCTACCTTGTCCAGGACCTGCACGGCCAGCGCATCGGCCTGCGCGTCCGGCAGGCCCTTGACCTTGCAGGGCGCCAGCTTGACGTTCTGCAGCACGGTCAGGTGGGGAAAGAGGTTGTAGGCCTGGAAGACGATGCCGACTTCCTGGCGCAGCGCCAGTAGGTCATGGCCGCCACGCTCCAGCGCCCGGCCACAGACATGCAGCTGGCCGTCCTGGATTGTTTCCAGCCCGTTAATACAGCGCAGCGCTGTGGTCTTGCCCGAGCCGCTGCGGCCGATCAGCGCCACGACCTGGCCCGGGGCGACGGAAAAGCTGACGCCCTTCAATACCTGGGCATCGCCGAAGGACTTCCGGACCTGCTTGAAGCAAACAATGTCGCTCATGGGATCTGTCTCCTGATTTTTTTCAGTCCGACGCCTAGGCGCGGCGCAGGCGTTTCTCGAGCCGGTACGAGAGCGCCGACAGGGGGTAGCAGATGGCGAAGTACAGGATGGCCGCGATGCTGAACACCGCGAAGGGCTCGAAGGTCGAGTTGTTGATGACGCGCGCGGAGTAGGTCAGGTCGAAGAAGCCGATCACCACCGCGTAGGAAGAGTTCTTCACGATCTGCACCAGGAACCCCACCGTGGGCGCCACCGCGATGCGCGCCGCCTGCGGCAGCACCACATGCCGGACGCATTGCAGCGGGCGCAGCGCCAGGCATTCGGCGGCTTCCCACTGCGTCTTCGAGACGGCCTGGATACAGGCTTTCCAGATTTCCGCCAGGAAAGCGGCCGAATACAGCGTCATCGCCAGGCCCGCCGCCGCCAGGCTGGGCAGGTCATAGCCGGCGATGCTGATGCCGAAATAGCAGAGGAACATCAGGACGGGCAGCGGAATGCCCTGCACCAGCTGGATGAGCGCGCCCGTCGCGGCGCGCCACAGGCGCGCGCCGCGGCTGCGCAACAGCGCCAGCGGCAGTCCCAGCAGCGCGCCGCCGGCGAAGCCGATGAGCGAAAGCAGCAGCGTCCAGCCCGCGCCATGGAGGATGAAGCGCAATTGTTCGAAGGAAATGCCCAGCATGTGCCGACTCCGCAGGAGGGGGATGGATGACTGCCGTGGGGCGCTACAGGGGCGTGCCAAGCCGGCGTTGCCGGGTGAACGCCGCGCGGGCCAGGCTGGCCATCAGCAGGCGCAGCAGCCAGGACAGGCAGAGATAGACCAGGGCGATGACCAGGTAGATCTCGAACCCGCGAAATGTCTCGGATTGGACGCTGTAGCCGGCCGACGTCAATTCCTCGACGGAGATCTGGGACATGATCGAGGTCGCCAGCAGCATCAGCACGAACTGGCTGACGAGCGCCGGGTACATGCGTTCCACCGCCTGGGGCAGGACCACCAGGCGCAGGACCTTCCAGCGGTTCATGCCCAGACAGGACGCGGCCTCGATCTGGCCGCGGGGAATCGACTCGATGCCCGCCCGCAGGATTTCCGTGGTGTACGCGGATACGTTGATCACCAGGGCGATGACCGCGGCTGCAACCGCCGGAATGCGCACCTGCAGGGAGGCCAGGCCGAAGAACAGCCAGAAGGCCTGAATCACCAGCGGCGTGTTGCGGATCACATCCACGTAGGCCGTGACGATCCGGCGCGCCGCCGGCGGCCCTTGTGTGCGGATCACGGCCAACAGCGCGCCCGCCAGGAATCCCAGCGCGATCGTCGCCAGCGACATGAGCGCCGTCGAGCGCGCGCCGGCCAGGAAGGCATCCCAATGCGTGGACAGGAAGCTGAAGTCGAAGTCGTAGTCCATGATTTCCCGCCCGGAAGGCTCGCGCTCGGAGTCGATAAAGGGTTGTTGCCGGCAATGATCAAAAATATAAACGATCAATGTCGGCAATAAGCGCTATCGTTTTCCCTAGCTGCTTCATATCGGGTGCGTGCTTGTCTTACGATTTGGTCTGATGCACAACCGATGCATACCAGTGAAGCCGTCCACGAATACGTTCATGTCCACCGAATCCTCCTTGCCCGGAACGCCCGCCAGCACGCCTCTCTATGCCCGTATCGCGGACCTGTTGCGCCAGGCGCTGGCCGGCGGCGCGCTGCCGCCGGGCATGGTGTTGCTAGAGGGACCGTTGTCCGAATTGCTGGGGGTCACGCGCAACCCCGTGCGCCAGGCGCTGCGCGAGTTGGAAAACGAAGGATTGGTTGCGCGGTTCGACGGCCGGGGCATGCTGGCGGGCGGCGCATCCGAGACGCCCTTGCGGCAGCCGCTGACGCCCGGGATGCTGGGAATGGGCGATGAGAGCGAACCCGTGCGCAAGGCGCAGGGCTGGGAACACATCTACCACGCGGTCGAGCACGACGTGGTCCATCTGTCGGTGTTCGGCGCCTATCGGCTCAACGAAGTCGAGCTAGCGCGGCACTTCGGGGTCGGTCGGACCGCCGCGCGCGATGTGCTGCTGCGGCTTGAAGGGCTGGGTCTGGTGGGCAAGGACGAGCGCCAGCGCTGGATCGTCACGCCGCTGGACGAGCGGCGCATCCGCAACCTTTATCAGCTGCGCTGGCTGCTGGAGCCCGCCGCGCTGGCCGCCGCGGCCGCCGACGCGTCCGCCGAAGAGATTGCCGTGATGGCGCAACGGCTGCGACGCGCCAAGGCGCGCTATCCGCGCCTGACCCGAGCCGAGCTGGACGGGCTGGAACATGATTTGCATGTCGCGCTGATCGGCCGCTGCCCCAACGACAGCATTGTCGAAAGCCTGCAGCGCACGCGCTGCGTCCTGACGCTGAGCAAGCACGTGCTGGGCGCCGCCGCGCCCATGCCCAATGAAGATCCGTTCATGCAGGAGCACCTGGACGTGCTGGAAGCGCTGGCGCGTGGGGAAACGGGGCAGGCGCAAGAGGCCTTGCGGCGCCACCTGGAAGCGTCGTGCCTGAAGATCGTCGAACGCGTGCGCCTGGTCCAGGAGCGCGTGCCCGCGCCGAGGCTGCCTTATCTCGCGTGAAGAGGGATCGCGCGGAAATGAAAAAAGGGCCGGCAGGCCCTTTTTTCAATGATGCGCAGACTCCGGTGGAAATCTGCGGATCGGATGTTGGAGCGGGAGACGAGACGTTTACTAAGCGCGTAAGTCGTTGTTTCCCGAACACTTTCTTCGCCGAGGTGGCCAGCGAAGACCTCAATTGTAGCCTTGTTTTTCGTCCCCGGCAACAAGTTCGTCCAAAGAAATCCATCGACGTCCAAAGACGCACACTCCGCGCACCAGACCCGCACCCCGCACATCACCATCCGCGTGGACTCGAACTAGCCATCCATATCCCGTTCTCTGCTTCCGCATCTTCACCGCGATGCCGACTAGGCAGCAGGTTTCCGATGTCGGGGCAGTTCGGATGCCACCGTGGTAAGGCGCGCACCGCGCATCGCGGCGCCCATCTGCGCAAGCCACGCCGGAAGAACGCACACCCTAGCCATGGTGCGTCGGCGCGCGATTCTTTATGGATATATCAGGATGCCGGGATGAGCATGACGGGAGCGCATTCGCTGCGTCCGGCTGGACGTTGGATGACGATTGCCATCCGCTTCGTGCCCCTTGAGACCGTTGGCATATCAGGCCATACCCAGACGGTTTTGCAGGGGCCGCAACTTCTTACGACCCTGATAGCGTGAGCGTCACTGTCGAGCCTGCGTCCTGATGCTCGACCTTCTAGTCGATGAATTTTTACACATCGAGCACACAAGGGCTACCAGTAGCGCCGACTCGTAAGAGGTACTCAAGCCCAATGACGAAGCCGCCCTCGGGGGGCGCTTCCTGCACAGACAACACGCCGGCCATGAGGTCGGTGGCAAAGGAGTCGGCCATGTAGTTCTTCTCCTGGAAGGAGACGGAGCATGCACGAGAACAAGAATGATGCACCTACATCAAAGGTGTTCTATCGCCCGATCGAAGCGTCCATCCGCTGGGCCGGGCTGCTGCGGTACGAGCAGGTGATCCTGGCCTCGATTTCGTCGCCCCGGAACCTGCCACTTTCGCTGGACTGCCCACGCTGGGGCGAACTGCGGCTGTACACCGAACGCATCTATGACGGCATCCTCAATGGGGAGCTGCCCTTCGGGCGGGACGGCATCACGACGCACGACACCGAACTGATCGACTCTCTCGATCTCACCGTCCGCCATGTCGATCTGAAGCGCTGGATGCGACAGCACTACCCCGAACAGCGACCAGGCTTTCTCTTCTCCCGCAGCGAGCGCATCACCCATCCCTTCATCTCGCTGGAGACTGGGCAAGCCATGCTGGTTGAGCAGCTCGCCCTGAAATCCGCCTTGGAACAGTCCAAGCGCCAACTTCGCGAGCTGCAGGACAAGCACGACGCGCTGCTCAAGCAGTCCACGGTGATTCCCGCCTGCGCGCAGTGCCCGATCAGCGATCGGGCCGAGGCCACCTACCTGAACATCATCGGGGGCATGCTGGAGCTGATGCTCGGCCAGTCGCCCTCGGGCACGCCGTACTCCAGCTTCAAGACGCAGGAGGCTGTGGTCAGCGCACTGGTCGCCCATCACCACGGCGTCATGGGGATCGCCGAGCGGACGTTGAACGGCAAGTTCGCCACGGCCAGGCGCAGGCTGCATAGCGCCACGCTCTGAGGATTGCCAGCTTGTATGTGCAGTCGCGGAGATTGCATTTGCAATGTCTTTCCGCAGCCGTGTCTATTGAATAGAGGTCACGCCAACAAACGCCACTGAGCGTTCAGGAGTGACCGCCATGTCGCAAACACCTGTACTGCCACCCAACGAGCGCCGCATTCTGCGTCTGGAAGAAGTCGAAGCGAAGTCCGGCTTCAAGCGTGCCCACATCTACAACCTGATGAAGAAGCGCCAGTTCCCGCAGGCGCTGCGCCTGGGTGTGCGCGCCGTCGGCTGGGATTCCATCGAAATCGATCAGTGGATCGCCGAGCGCGTCAACAACCGGGCCTGACCCGTTCTCCCGCGGACCTTCCATCCTCACACGGAGAACGCCATGCAGGTTGTATCCATCATTTCAACGAAAGGTGGCGTCGGCAAGACCACCACGGCCGCGAACCTGGGCGGGCTCGTCGCCGACGCGGGGCTGCGCGTGCTGCTGCTCGATCTCGACGTGCAGCCCACCTTGTCGTCCTACTACGAACTGGGACACCGTGCGCCTGGTGGCATCTATGAGCTGCTGGCCTTCAACGAGCGCGACCTCGGCCAGCTCGTGTCCCGCACAATCATTTCGGGCCTGGACCTGGTGCTGTCCAACGACCACCGGGGCGAGTTGAACACCTTGCTGCTGCACGCGCCGGATGGGCGCCTGCGGCTACGGCACCTGCTGCCGGTCCTGGCTCCCCTCTATGACCTGGTGCTGATCGACACCCAGGGCGCGCGCTCGGTGCTGCTGGAGATGGCGGTGCTCGCCTCCGACGTTGCGCTGTCGCCCGTGACCCCGGAAATCCTCGCGGCGCGCGAGCTGCGGCGCGGCACCATGCAGTTGCTTGAAGACATCGCGCCGTACCGGCACCTCGGCATCGAGCCGCCACCGCTGCACCTGCTCATCAACCGCGTCCACCCGGTGTCGGCGAACGCCCGGCTGATCCAGCAGGCCTTGCGCGACCTGTTCCAGGACCACGCCGGCATCCGCGTGCTGACCACCGACGTGCCGGCCATCGAAGCCTATCCACGCGCCGCGACGCGCGGTTTGCCGGTCCATCGGGTCGAGTACCGCCAGCCGCCGGGCAGAGTCGCCCCCGCCGCGCTCGACACCATGCGCGGCCTCGCTGGTGAACTGTTCCCGCAATGGCAGCACCGATTTGTCACGCTGTCCGGCCGCCCGCCATTTCCTCTTGATGCCGGGAGGCCCCATGGCGAACGCCCATGAGTTGGCCCGAGGCCACAAGCGGCTGCGCGCCCTGATCGAGTTCGCCGTTGGCGAGGGCTGGCACGTCAAGCGCACGCCAGGCGGCCACCTCAAATTCACCAAGGCCGGCTGCGCTGCGATCTACACCAGTTCGACCGCCAGCGACCACCGGGCGGCCCTCAATGCCCGGGCGCAGATCCGTCGCGCCGAGCGCGAGGCCCGGTCCCAAGCGCAGGGAGGCAGCCATGGCTGAGATCACCTCCCAGCAAATGGCCGGCAAGCTGCTCGCGGCCGGGTTCGAGCGCAGCGGCCCGGCCGCGTCGGCCTTGAGCGACCCGATCGCCGACACGCCCATGGTCGTGACCCTGGACCAGTTGCGTCCCTATGACCACGATCCCAGGAAGAAGCGCAATCCAGCCTACGAGGACATCAAGGCGTCGATCCGCGAGCGCGGCCTGGACGCGGCGCCGGCCATCACCCGGCGCCCGGGCGAGAACCACTACATCATCCGCAACGGCGGCAACACGCGCCTGGCGATCCTGCGCGAACTGTGGTCGGAGACCAAGGACGAGCGGTTCTTCCGCATATCGTGCCTGTTCCGGCCGTGGCCCAGCCGCGGCGAAGTCGTGATGCTGACCGGCCACCTGGCCGAGAACGAATTGCGTGGGGGCCTGACGTTCATCGAGCGCGCCCTCGGCGTCGAGAAGGCGCGCGAGTTCTACGAGCAGGAAAGCGGCGCCGCCCTGAGCCAATCCGAACTGGCCCGCCGCCTCGCCGCTGATGGCTTCCCGGTCCAGCAGTCGCACATCAGCCGGATGAACGACGCGGTGCGCTACCTCCTGCCGGCGATCCCGACCGTGCTCTATGGCGGGCTCGGCCGCCACCAGGTCGAACGCCTGTCGGTCATGCGCAAGGCCTGCATGTTCGCGTGGGAGCGCTACGCCAAGGGCCGCACGCTGGTCCACGACTTCGACGAGTTCTTCCAGGAAGTCTTGTCGCAGTTCGATGTGCAGGCCGAGGAGTTCTCCGCGCAGCGCGTACAGGACGAGCTGATCGGACAGATGGCCGAGCTGCTGGGCGTCGATTACGACGTGCTCGCGCTGGACATGACCGAATCCGAGAGCCGCCAGCGCGCTCTGGTCAGCGATCCGACGCCATCCTCGACACCGCCCGCCTTGCCGGAGCCTGGGGTTATCACGCGCCCACCTGCCGGCGCCTCGCCGCCCACAAGGCCTGCACCGGCAGCGCAGCCTGCAGGCCCTGCGTCTCCCACCTCAACGCGCGAGAGCGACGCAGATGCCAACGAGGCGGGCACGGCCAGCCCGACAGCGGAAGACCACCTGCTTCAGAATCACATCGTCTCACCGGCGCCAACGACCGAACGGCTCCAATCCATCCAGCGCATGGTCGCCGACCAGTTGGGCGATGAGCTGCCGCCCGACTTCTCGGCGAACGTCTTGCAGTCCATCCCCGTACAGGCAGGCGGGCTCTATCCGATCTCTGATGTCTGGTACATCGACGCGAGCCTGGATACGCCCGAGCGCCTGCGCATCCACGTCGCGCAATTCGCCCGCGAGATCGCCGGCGAGGCCCGCCTGGACGAGTGCATCGATGACCGTCCAGACGGCATCGGTTTCGCCTGCCGTGCCTACGCCCAAGACCCGGGGCCGCTGGGCCGTGCCGTTCTGGCGCTGCTGGCATGCCTGGCCGGTCAGCAGCCCGCCGACGTCGGCTTGGATAACAGGCAACTCGTCATCGACCTGTCGGCGCTGCTGCACGGACAAGGCGACGCAACCCGGCGACTGAGCGACACCGCACTGGTCAAGCTGTTCCGGCTGCTGCGGCTGGCCCGCCGTCTGCTCGAACTGGGCGCCGGCGCTGCGGACCCTGGAACGTGACCGAGGGAGACCAGCATGTCCGCACCACACCCACTCAACCAGGCCGTCATCGCCCAGGCCCTCTATGACCTGCGCAATGGGCAACTGCGCCGCTGCAAGCTGATGGGGTTTGGCGAGGAAGAGCTGGACGCCCTCAAGCATCCCGCGCTGATCAGCGTGCTGGCCAACGCCAACGTCTCGTGGTGCTCGGTGACGGTCAACCGCGAAGTGCTCCGGCGTCTGCTCAGGCAGGCGCAGGATGTGGAGAAGGAGATCGCCACGGTCGATCGCATGCTGCGCCTCGGCGCGAGCACCGAAATGGTCAGCCGCTTCTACGGACTGACCCACCAGGAAGTGGCGCTTCGCCGCGAAATCCTCGGCCTGCCCAAGCGCAAGGGCCGCCACCCCGTGCTGGACGAGAAGCAGGACACGGAGCTGTGGCGGCAATGGAAGGCCGTGACCAGCAGCAGGAACGTCGATCTCGAAGACGAAACCTCCATCCTCGATGCCGCCATGGACTTGGCCGAAGGCATGTCGCTGCCTTTGTCGGTGGTCTGGGCCTCGATCAAGAGCTGGGTCGATCAAGGATTGGGTTGACCATGGCCGTGGACGACACCGCACCACGTCGTGGCCCGATCGCACTCGCAGACCTGTTCGACGCTGCGCTGAAAGACCTTGTGCCCAAGCCCAACGCCGATGCGCCCCCGCCCACACCCACGCCTGTCGCCATGCCCACGAGCGCGGCGTCTGGCGATGCCTTCCTGTTCAGCGGCAACCGGCACGAGACCGTACCGCGGCGGCTCTTCCTCGACCGTCGGCTGACGCCATTGGAGCGCAACGCCTGGCAGGTCTTCCGGCTGATGCTCAACGACGATGGCGTGACGGCGTTCCCGACGTATGAACAGCTTCGGCCCTGGCTGGCGTCGATGCCCTGCGCCGGGCAGGCCTCACACGAAACCGTGGCGCGAGCCCTGACGCTGCTGCGCCTCACCCGATGGTTGAGCCTGGTGCGGCGCCGCCGCGACCCCAAGACCGGCCGCATCCTCGGCAACCTCTATGTCCTGCACGACGAGCCGCTGACGCCCTTTGAAGCGATGCAGCTCGACGCCGATTACCTGGCGCTGGTCAGCCAGTCCCTCGGCCACTCGGCCAAGGCCGTCCAGATGGTCGGCCTGAACACGCTCAAGGAAATCGAGGAAGACCCGCTGCTGTCCGGCCGCACGCTGCCGTCACGGCTGCAGGTCCTGGCCGAACGCCTCGCCACCCAAGGCATCACGGCGACCGAAAGTTATCCACAAGAGGATGCCACTCACGATTCCGAAGAAGGGCCGACGAGCTTTCTTCGGAATCCCGATGACCCCACTTCGGAATCCGAAGCAGGGTCGAAACCCGCGCCAGACGCCTCTCTTCGGAATCCGAAGCAGGCCCGTACAGTACGTAGTAGTCGTATGAATGAAGTACGTACTACCGCGCAGGCACAGGCGCAGGCGCGCGCGCTGGGCGACCTGCAATGGCCCAAACGCTTCGCGGAACTGAAGGCAGAGCAGCAGACAGGTGCGCGGGTGGCGTTGCAGCAGGTCGATGCCTCGCTGAGGCAGGCCGTGCTGGACGAATGGGCCACGCGATGCAGCAGCCACGGCATCCGTAATCCCGCGGGGTATCTGTTCGGCATCATCCAGCGGGCCATCCATGGCGAGTTCAACGCCTGGGCCAAGAAAGACGCGCCGTCGGCACCTGCTCCCCCCAATGAGCGGCCACCACCAGCACCGCCACCATCCCAGCCGAAGGGCAAGCCTGTGCCGCCAGAAGTCGCCAAGCAGCACATCGAGCGACTGCGCAATCTGCTCGCCAGCAAGTGAGCGGGCCTGCAAGGCGGTGAAGTGGATGCCGGTGGCTTCCAGTAGAGCTATCCCCAGGGGATAGTTCCACTGACAGCTACACGTCGAACCGCTGTACGCCAAGCCCCGATCGCCCGCCGCGGGATCGGCCTTGTCCGCGCTTGATCCGGGCATGCAGCGTTCCTTGGCGCTCCATGGAGCTATCCCCTGGGGATAGCTCGCGCCGCATGCACCCACCGCGCCCTGAACCGGGGACGGGCGGGTTTCGGTTTGTTGACTGACTGCCTTCCGCTTCCTGCCGAAGCTGGCCGCTCTTTTTCCAACAACGAGCGGACACCATGGCAACGACCAACGAACCTCTGCAACTGAATCTCGGCTCCTTGCGCAGCGCGATGTCGCTGACGCTGCACACGCACCACGCCTCGCGCATCTGGCATGGCCGCGCCGCCGCTGAGGGGCGACCGGGCATCGTCGGCCTGAACGGCTACATCGCCCAGATGAACAAGATGCGGCGCGGCTCGGAGCAGGACGACCCGTACAGCGACTTCTGGATGCTGCGCATCGAGGACAAGCTCGACCAGACGAAGACCACGCTGCAATCGCTGCGCGAGCAGGTGGACCAGGCCCTGGCGAGCGTGCCGCCGGCACTCACCCTGGGCGAAAACCTCAACGTCCAGCCCGTCAAGCTGCCGCTGTTCGTCAATGCGCAGCTCGGCTTTGCCGCGGTGTATCTGCTCGCCGACTACGACGACATCGCCCGCAAGCTGATCCTCGCGCACCACACCGCGCTGATCGATCGCTCGACGCTCGAACGCTGGCTCAACGAAGGCGCGCATGCACTGCGCAGTCTTTTCAGCCTGGCGCAGCAGTACCGCTACTCGGGCTGCACCCGCGACGACTTCGCCGCCAAGAATGCCGCAGCACGCGCAGCGCTGGAGAAATTCGGCGAGTTGCCGCAGGACGTGCTCGAAGGCACGCGCCGCTCGAAGTTCGCGCCGCCCATCGTGCGCCGTGGCCTGCAGCAGCGCGGTGACGGTCCTGCCGCAGCCGCATCGCCCACCGACGAGGCTGCCGCCCCCGAGGCTCCCGAAGCGACGGCCGGCGAGGACGAGCAGGCATGAGCAACCCGACCTCCGACACCCGCTACTTCCGCCCGCTGCAACAGACAGCCTTCATGCGGCTGGAACACGCAGGCTCTCTAAAAGGCTTTTTAAGACCTTTTCCTTTTAAAGGTAAGGGGAGTCTGGAGGATTGGGCCAGCCAGTGCTTTGCCATGCGCGACGAGTTGATTGGCTTGGCGCAGCGACAGGTGCTGCCACAGGCCGTCGGGCATCCCTTCCACCTGCTCTCCATCGAGCTGGCCCAGCAGACCACTGGCGCAGGCACGGCGTTTCTTCGCTGGCGCAAGCACGACCGCTCGGCCATGGGCGTCGCCTTGTGGCAGGAGCTGATGGCGAGCACCAGTACGCCGGTCAACCTGCTGGCCGACCTGCACGCCATCGAGCTTCAGCGCATCACGCTGAACATGCAGATCAGCCTGTTGCACACCTTGGGCAGGCAGGCCCAGGAGTGCGCCAGCAAGGCCGCCGCGGCGGAAGCCGCCTACCTGCGCCGGCTCAAGTCCACCCCACCCGCACTGCGCGATCGGTGATCGCGCCGGGCAACCCAGCACGCGCCCGCCACCGACCAGGTGCGGGTATTTCAACCACCACGGAGATTGCAACATGAGCACGCATTTTTCTGGCGAGGGCAACATCGGTTCGCCCCCCGAGTACCGGGAGTTCCCCAACGGCAACGACGAGCCGCGGCGCCTGCTGCGGCTGAACGTGTATTTCGACAACCCCGTCCCCACCAAGGGCGGCGACTTCGAGGATCGCGGCGGCTTCTGGGCGCCGGTGGAAATCTGGCACCGCGACGCCGCGCACTGGAAGGACCTCTACCAGAAGGGCATGCGCGTGCTGGTCGTCGGCCGGATGGAGCGCGAACCTTGGACGGACAACGAGGATCAGCCGCGCGAGACCTGGCAGATCAACGCGCGCAGTGTCGGCATCCTGCCGTTCCGCATCGAGTCCGTGACCCTCAGCCCCAGGCAGCAGGAGACCACGCAGGACACGCAGCCGAATCCCCTGGCCGCCCAGGAACCGGCCGCGCCGAAGGAGCCGAAGCGCAGGAAGTGATGCAGCATGGGGCGGCGGCAGTCGTCCGTCGCCCCATGCCCTCGCGAGCTATCCCCAGGGGATAGCTCCATCAACGTCCACCGGCTTCCACGCGCTCCCGAAAACCGCGGCTCCCGAACCGCACCCTCCCGGCCGCACGCCACTCCCGTACCAGCCATTCCATCCCGTGAAAGTGGTCGCCACCGCATGCGGCTTGTTTGCTGCTGCCCCTGGTGGTGCTCGGCATCCTCGATTCCAGCAACTCAATGAACCACGGAATTCGGATGGACGGACATGCGGCTGTTTTTGTGCGAGAAGCCCTCCCAGGGCAAAGACATTGGCCGGATTCTCGGCGCGACGCAGCGCGGTGAAGGCTGCCTCAGCGGCTCCGGCGTCACCGTTACCTGGTGCATCGGCCATCTCGTAGAAGCGGCAGATCCCGAGGTCTATGACGCGACGCTCAAGCGCTGGTCGCTGGAGCAGTTGCCCATTGTTCCGCAGCAGTGGCGGGTCGAGGTCAAACCGAAGACCGCCACGCAATTCAAGGTCGTCAAGGCGCTTCTGGCGAAGGCGACCCATCTGGTCATCGCCACCGATGCCGACCGTGAGGGCGAGCTGATCGCCCGCGAGATCATCGACCTGTGCGGCTACCGCGGCCCCATCGAGCGGCTATGGCTGTCGGCGCTCAACGATGCGTCGATCCGCACCGCGCTCGGCAAGTTGCGGCCCTCATCCGACACGCTGCCGATGTACTACTCGGCGCTTGCGCGCTCACGCGCCGACTGGCTCGTGGGCATGAACCTCAGCCGGTTGTTCACGGTGCTCGGGCGTCAGGCCGGCTACGACGGCGTGCTGTCCGTCGGTCGCGTCCAGACGCCGACCTTGAAGCTCGTCGTGGACCGCGACCGCGAGATCGCGGCCTTCAAGTCGGTGCCGTTCTGGGCCATCGACGTGTCCCTGTCCGCGGGCGGTCAGGCTTTCAGCGCGCAGTGGGTTCCGCCCGATGGCTGCACCGACGACGCCGGCCGCTGCCTGCAGCAGCCTATCGCCCAGCAGGCCGCGCAGCAGATCCGCGCTGCGGGCAGCGCCCAGGTCGTATTGGTCGAGACCGAGCGCGTGCGCGAAGGTCCGCCGCTGCTGTTCGACCTGGGAACGCTTCAGGAGGTTTGTTCCAAGCAGCTTGGACTGGATGTGCAGGAGACACTGGAGATCGCCCAGGCCCTGTACGAAACGCACAAGGCCACGACGTACCCGCGTTCGGATTCCGGCTACCTTCCCGAAAGCATGTTCGCGGAAGTGCCGACTGTCCTGGACAGCTTGCTCAAGACCGATCCCTCGCTGCGCCCGATCATGGGCCAACTCGACCGCTCGCAGCGCTCGCGCGCCTGGAACGACGGCAAGGTGACGGCCCACCACGGCATCATCCCGACGCTCGAACCCGCGAATCTCTCTGCGATGAGCGAGAAGGAGCTGGCGGTGTACCGCCTGATCCGCGCGCATTACCTCGCGCAGTTCCTCCCTCACCACGAGTTCGACCGCACTGTCGCCGAGCTGTCCTGCGGCCAGCAGAAGCTGGCGGCCACCGGAAAGCAGGTGGTCGTCAAGGGCTGGCGCCTGGTGCTGGCGGAGCGGCAAGCGGACGAGGACGGCGACGCCGCCGCGCGCAGCCAGGTACTCCCCCCGCTGCGCCAGGGCATGGCGTGCCAGGTGGCCGAGGCCGAGATCAAAGCGCTCAAGACGATGCCGCCCAAGCCGTACACGCAGGGCGAACTGGTCAAATCCATGAAGGGGGTCGCCAAGCTGGTGACAGACCCGCGCCTGAAGCAGAAGCTCAAGGATACGGTCGGCATCGGCACCGAGGCGACACGGGCCAACATCATCAGCGGGCTGATCACCCGCGGCTACATCGTGAAGAAGGGGCGCTCCATTCGCGCATCGGATGCGGCGTTCACCTTGATCGATGCCGTACCCGCGGCGATTGCCGACCCCGGAACCACCGCCGTGTGGGAACAGGCGCTCGACATGATCGAGGCCGGACAACTCACCCTGGACGTGTTCATCGGCAAGCAGGCCGCATGGATTTCGCAACTGATCGCGCAGTACGGCAGCACCTCGCTGTCCATCAAGGTTCCCCAGGGGCCTGCTTGCCCGCAGTGCGGCGCACCGACGCGCCAGCGCACCGGCAAGACCGGCCCCTTCTGGTCGTGCAGTCGCTACCCCGACTGCAAAGGCACGCTGCCGGTCGATTCCGGCGCGTCCAAGCGCGGTGCCTCGCGCCCGCGCAGTAGCGGCCGCAAAGGCTCTTGACCGACCCCGTTCCCCGAGAGCCGTGCCCGCCATCGGCGGCGTGGCCCATGTCCCGCACGCCCTGCGGGACGTCCAGCGCGCAACGCCTTCTCCTGTCCGTGTGCGCGTCCCGCCCGGCCGTCCCCGGCCGCGGGGCCTGAAGGTAACTTCTCCGCGAACCGCCTACCGCGCGTTCTGCTGATCTGCATTTTTCCGCCTCTGCGAAGGGTCCCCCGATGGCTTGCCAGGCTGCGAGCCACCCGGAGACCCTTCGTGGTCAGCGGTATTCGATGCCGTGCCCAACGGCGAAAAACTGGGCTCCTTTTGTGCGCGGATGTGCGCCAGAAGATGCCGGCGCCAACCACGACATGCGCCGGGTGCGATTGCTGACAGCGGACGGTTCTAGCGACGACCGGGCCTGCCAATCAGCCCACGGGTGGTTCCGTCCTCCCGAGCCGGAGGCCGCAAGGCCTTCGGCGCCTTTCTCCTGCCAATCAACGTCCGGCCAGGCCACACGGTCCAGGGCCACACGAACAGGAGACCCGCCATGAACCCGCAACCTCGCACCCCACGCGGTGCGCCCCAGGCCGCGCCACTGCTGTACGGCAGCGTGTGCAGCGGCATCGAGGCCGTGAGCCTCGCCTGGCAACCCCTCGGCCTCGAAGCCGCGTGGTTCGCCGAGATCGAGCCGTTCCCGAGCGCCGTGCTCGCCCACCGCTACCCCCGCGTGCCCAACCTGGGCGACATGACCACGATCGCCCGCCAGGTGCGCGCCGGCACCGTGCCGGCGCCCGACATCCTGGTCGGCGGTACGCCGTGCCAGTCGTTCAGCGTTGCAGGTAGCCGGCGCGGGCTGGATGACCCGCGCGGAGCCCTTTCCCTTGCCTATGTGGAGCTTGCCAATGCCATCGATCAAACCCGCCAACAAGACCGCCGCCCGGCGGCCACGCTCGTCTGGGAAAACGTCCCCGGCGTCCTCAACGACCGCAGCAATGCCTTCGGGCATTTCCTGGGGGCACTGGCCGGAGAAAGCCGTGCGCTCCAGCCGCCAGGGGAAAAATGGGCGCACGCTGGTTGTGTGTCTGGACCCCGCCGCCGCATCGCCTGGCGTGTGCTCGACGCTCAATATTTCGGTGTCGCCCAACGCCGCAAGCGCGTGTTTCTTGTGGCAAGTGGTGGAGATGACCTCGATCCCGCAGAAGTACTTTTTGAGCGCGCAGGCCTGCTCGGGGATTCTTGTGCGGGCCGCGCGCCGTGGCAAGAAGCTGCCCACGATGCTGGACCGGGTGCTGAGGCAGCAGGCGGATACGCAGGATTCGCAGGACTGAAGCAACCCTACGGCAAGGTCACGACGACGTTCGGATTCAGCGGCGGCATTGGCCCCGTCGATGTGGCGGCATGCCTGATGGCCGCTGGCCCCAAGCACGACATCCGCACCGAGACGTTCATGGTGCAGTCGGTCGCCGGCAGCATCGCCCACACCCTCGACACCGCCAACAACGGCAAGGGCAGCAGCGAGGACGGCACCGGCAAGGGCGTTCCGATCATCGCCTTTACCGCCCAGGGCAGCGGCGCGGATGCCACGCTCGACCTGACGCCGACGCTGCGCGCTGGCGGCCATCGCAACAGCCATGCGAACGCCGGGGTCGTGCCCGCCATCGCGTTCGCGCAGAACAACCGCGGTGAAGTGCGCTTCGAGTCGGGCCATGGCCAGGTCGCTTGCACCGTGCTGTCCAACGGCAAGCCGGGCTACGGCGTGCCTATGGTGGCCTGCGTGTCTCTGCCCGGCCGCGAGCAGGGTCTTGCCGCCGAGCTGGGCGGCAGCGTAGCGGGCGCACTGCGCACCAGCGGCGGCGGCGCGGACAAGCCCTATGTCCTGGCTCCCGACTTCGAGGCGCATTTCCGCTACGACTGGAACGACCCTGGCCCCGGCGACTGGTCGCACTGGCGGGTGCGGCGGTTGATGCCCGTGGAGTGCGAGCGGCTGCAAGGCATGCCCGACGACTACACGCTGATCCCGTACCGCGGCAAGCCCGCCGCGGATGCTCCGCGCTACAAAGCAATCGGCAACTCCATGGCCGTCCCGTGCATGGCATGGCTGGGGCAGCGGCTCGTGCAGTGCCTGCACAAGACGGGCTCGATCGCTTCGGATTGATCGGCGACGCAGCCTGCGGGCCGCGCCATTCTCCCTCCTGCATTGCCGACGTATCGGCAGCAGCCCGCAGCCAGGGTGTCAAGGCTGCCGCGGTTTTCACCCGCGCCACCCGCCAGTTCGCCTCGGCATCTCACCGGCGAACGCTGCCCACCGGGGCATCGATGCCTCTTTTCTCCAACCCACGGGATGGTCGCCACGTCCCGTCAGGGGCATGTCGCTACCCGGTCGATCTCAGGACTCCCATGGAAACCATCACCAATCAAGACCGCATCACGCTGAAGAACCTCAAGGTGGCCGACTTCACCAGCGAGGAAACGCTGTGCTTCACCGCCACTGTCGCGTTCGACGGCACTCCCATCGCCGAGGCCCGCAACGACGGCCACGGCGGCTCGACGTTCCTGCGCGCGCTCGATGGCAAGGCGGCGCTCCTGGCCCAGGCCGAGGCCTTCGCCAAGGGTCTGCCGCCTGCGCCACTCGACCTCGGCCAGGAGGGCGAAGACCCTCACTACATCGACATGACGCTCGACTTCCTGGTCGATGAACTGGCCGATGCCATGCACGCCGAACGCAAGGTGCGAGCCGCGTTCAACCGCGACATCGGCAACAAGGTGCTGTTCATCAAGGGCGGCAAACTGCTGTTCATCAAGGGCATCAAGCTCAAGGCCATCGCCGACCGCAAAGCGTACTTCGCTTCGCTGCGCGCCAGGCAGGCCCAGCCCATCGTCATCCTCGCCGAGCTTGCGCCCGAGCAGGCATTCGACCTGTGGAAGCAGCATGTCCTGGGCGACAAGCCCGACTGATCCAGTACCGACGCACCTTCCTGACAGCCCCACACTCGATGCGGGGCTTCTTTTTTTCTGCGCGCATCAATCGGGACTGCGCCGGATGCCGTTTTCCAACTGACGCGGCACGGCCCGCGCACGAAGCTGCCCGCATGTTCGCTGATTCGTCAGCACATGCCAGCAGCCAGGGTTTCAGGCTGCCGCGGGTCTCTCCCGCGTTGCCCACCAGTCCGCATCGCATCAGGTCTGCGGACGCGCGTCTCCGTGACGTCGATGCTTTTTATCAACCGCGTGCGGGAGCTGCCATCCCGTGAGGGACGAGGCCCCGCTTTTTCCCAAGGAGCCCGTCCATGTCCCAGCAAGCCTCTTTCGGCCAATTGGCCTCGACCTACTGCGGCAAGTTCCTGCCGCTCGAAGTCCTGCAAAGCGCCGCCGGTCACTACATCGGCACGCGCGATACCGAAGGTCCCGTTTCGCGGGAATCACGCGAGTACTTCCGCAGCTACGCCGCGGCTCAACGTGCCCTCGAAAGAGGCGGCTGGTCCCAGCTCGCCATTCCCTGATCCAACTGGAGGAATCACGTCATGAACCAGCTACTGCCACGGGAAGTCGTCGATCAAATCATGCGGGAAGAGCAGCATTTCGCTGCCGCGCCCCAAGCCTTTTTCGAGGCATGGAAGCGCGGCGTCGAGATCGCTGGCCCCGAATGGTTCGGCGACGGCACCCGTGAAGGTCTGAACCAGGCCAAGAGCAAGTGGGATCTGCGTCCCAACATGCTGCGGCTCAACGATGCCCTCGGCGTCCTGAGCAGCGAGGAACGCATGTTCCTGTCCGCCATGGTCAGCTTCTACAACGCGCGCGAGGGCGGTGCCATGCTCAAGCGCTGCCACTTCCACGGACTGTCGGATTTCGACGGTCTCGATCTGCAACGCCGCAAGATCATCGCCGACCTGCTGGTGAACTACAACGGCTGGTGAGCCGCTCTCCGGCACATCACCGCGATTCCGTTCACGCCCCACGAGGGACATGCGCCCACGAGGCCATGTCCCTCGATTCATTTCCCGTCGTCCAGCGCAGTGCTGACACCGCCAAGGTCAGCGTTTCCTGACGGATTTTCAATTTTCAACCCACCGGGTCCAGTTCCCGGTGGCGGGAATTGGCTCCATTATTCAATCTGGAGAGTTCCCATGTCTCAGAAACCTAATCCCTTTCTTCGCGGCTACTGGAATCTGAAAATCGTCCGCACGCTGTGCATCAGCTACGAGGACGGAAGCCCGCATGTCTGGCGCAACATCCACGCGAGCCAGCAACACCTCTCCGACGAGGAACTGGTTTCATCGTCCTGCTTCGTCGCCAGCGATTTCGCCGTGGTCAGCAATGGCCGCGAAGCCGTGAGCGCCGAGGTGCTTGCCGAATGCGATGCCGGTGAAGGCAGCAGCGACGAGGGCGTAGTCGGTGCCGTGGTCTATGCCATTCATGGCGAAGACTTCGACGGCCGCCCCGTCCATGTCGGTGATACCTATTCGGCCGAGGCCGCGCGGGAAACCGTGCAGCGCCTGAGTTTCGAGACCGGGTATTTCAGCCGGGCCTGGGAAATCAGCCGTGAGCACATCACGATCGATACCTGGCACTACCTCGCCAACCTGGCGGACCTCGCCACGCCGGAGGCCATGCTGTTCATCGCCTTCCGGGTGCCGTATAGCCCGGCGATCGGCGTCAAGCTGATCTCCACGCCCTGGACGGACCAGAACCTGGAGCACGCCGAGGGCATCACCGCCGAGCAGCTTCGGCAGGAGCACCGGAGCAAGGGCATGCCGGACGACCTGGCGAACATCCTTGAACTGGCTGGCCAGGCCGATGTGCGCATCCTCATCCTCGATGCCGATGCACCCGCGCTGCTGGGCCTGCCGCTGGCCGAGTCCTAGCAGCCGCGCGACGCGCCGTCCTTCCTCTTTGTCCCCCCATGCCAGCCCGTCTCCCCCAGGAGCCGGGCTGGTCCATTTTCATAGGAGCAACCTCATGTTCCCCGACCTCATCTCGCCCGCAGCCGATTTCGAGCACCAGCTTGGAGCCTGCGTCAACGCCATGAGCCAGGACGACGCCATCGGCCAGATCCTGCTATTCGAGCGCACGCACGGCACGCTGCACATGCGCCACATCGCCAGCGCCGCCCTAGTGGACACCGACATTGACGACTACGAAATGGTCGTCTTCGACGGTGGCAACACCAGCGGCGACACGTGGAAGCATGTCTTCTTCCCGCGTCAGCGCGAGCACTATTTCGTGTACGAAGCCTGACCCGACTAGCCCCTTTCGAGGGGCTTTTTCTTGCCCGCAGCGCAGGAAAACGGGTGCGACGCAGTGCCGTTTCATGCGGGCGGGTAGCCCGGCCCAGGGCCATCCTTGCCCCCATGTTCGTCGGCGTTGCCGACACATGCCCAGGCAGCCGAGACCTTCGAGGCTGCAAGCACGGGAAACCGCGCTGGTCGTTTCTTCCTACGGATGCACCGCGTCCATCCACCCACAAGGGACCTCTCCCTTGCGGGCGGGGAATCCCTTGTTCTTCCTCAAGGAGATTCCCATGGACCGTTCCCTCATCAAATCCATGATGCCTTCGCTTGTCGCAGGCCATGTGCCCCGCAACGTGCGGTCGTTCAAGTACCGCGTGTTCGATGATCAGCCGCAGTCCTCGACGCTGGGCTTCGCCATAGACCCCCAGCCCTTCGACGGCAAGGTGGTCGCGGCCAACGATGACGCCATCGTCGTCAAGCTCAAGCCCAGCGAGTTCGCGGTGCTCGATCCCCACCTGGTGACCACCGTTCCCAGCGAAGGCGCCAAGGTGCATGTCCAACCGTATGCCCGCCGCCGCTTCGACGGCCTGCGCGCGGACACCCCGGAAGTGATCACCGAGAAGACCGCGGACGGTGTTCCCTACACCATCACCAGGCACATCCTCGGCTCCGCGCCTGCCAAGCTGCCCATCCCCGAGCCGCAGTGCATGGAACTGGGGCAGCTCATCCAGCAGTTGGAGGAAATGCCGGCTCCCGACGGGTTCCGGCGCATCACCCACATGCTGGTCGATGCGGGCGCTCGCGACTTCACCTGGGTCGATCCGAAGCCGTCCAAGATCATCGAGACGCCCCCGGCGATCAGCTTCGCGGTTTCGACCGCGAAGTTCGAGGGCCAGGTGACGATCCTCTACGACCGCGGCGGCGACACCTACGTGGTGGAGCTGCGCCGCGACGGCGAACTGGTCGATCGGCACGACGAGGTGTATTTCGACATGCTCGGTGAAGTGCTGGAGCGGCTTATCGACGACGGGCACTGGCGCCTGATCGACGTGAGCGTCATCGACGCCAAGGCAACCAGGCGGCGCTACGGCTGATCTCAGCCTACCGGCGACTTGCCCCCATAGGCCTTCCATCCATTCGGGTGGAGGGCCTTTTTCTTCAGGAGATCAACCATGTCACTGCGATTCAAAGGTTCCGACATGCGCCCCGTGCTGGCCGAGGCCGTTGCCAACCAATGCCGCGTCGTCCTTGCCAAGGACCAGGGCGTGTACTTCCTCGCCGAGCAGGGAGAGCGCCGTCCCGATGGTCGCGTGAAGCTGCTGGCCTATGCCGTCGGCTGCAACCCGGATACCGACCCGTTTGACGACTGGTGGGAGCTGGCGCGCGCCGAGCTGGGTGGCGACGACTTCGGCGAATTCTTCGACCCGAAGGAACGCGTCTTCGCACGCATCCTGCACGGCACGGACGATCTGATGCTGTCCGCCACCACGACACACCTGTCGTTGGAGGTGATGCCATCGGTGTAGCGCAATGACTCCCATCACCCCCTAACGGCCCCCTTCTTGGGGGCTTCCTTTTTTCCGCACTGCGATCTTCGCCGCGCGCGTATTCGTTTCCGGCTGCCATGGCCCGCCGCATCGGCTCGCCCGCCGACCTACCGCTAGTTCGACGTTAAGGCCTCGGATGCCGAGGCCGAGTCTTGCCTTTCATCTGATCGGCCTCTCGAGCTACTTAAGCATGAGATCGATTCAGGCAAATTTCACGACCTCCCGCACAATGCTTAGAGCATGCTTCAGTGTGGCAAGGTCAACAGATCCCAATGCGATGCGTAAAGCATGGGGAACGTGCTGTCCCACGGAGAATGGCTCGGCGGTCGATACCGAGATCCGTCGTTCGAGAAGTGACATGGCGACCGACTCGGCACGAACGTCTTCGGCCAATGGCAGCCACAGGAAGTACGAGGCGGGATGGCTGACTGGATTCAAGTCGCCGAGTGCCTCTGCTGCCAAGGATTGTCGAATCCTGGCATCCTCGCGTTTTTCGGCAACCAATCTGTCCACAGTGCCATCTGTCAACCATGCGCAGGCCAGGGCAGTCATCGCTGCAGGCGTGTTCCAGATCGTTGCTCGGATTGCGCGTTCGAGTCGGGGAATCCAGTTTTCTGGGGATGCCACCAGGCCAACGCGCAAGCCGGCCGCCACACTCTTGGACAAGGCCGTTATATGAACACATCGCTCGGGCGCCAAAGCCGCCAGCGGCGCAGGTGGATCCGACTCAAGGAAGGCGTAGGGAGCATCCTCAATGAGGATAAAATCATATTTCCGAGCGAGTCCCACTAAACGTGTGCGACTTTCGATATCCTGTACCCATCCTAGGGGATTGTGGATAGTTGGCATCGAGTAGAGCGCGCGTACCGGTCTTTTCTTGCACAACCTCTCCAATTCGTCCAAGTCAGGCCCAAGGCTTGAAACAGGGAGCGCGGCGAGATCCAGTCTGCATTGGTCTGCCAAAGCCTTGAAGCCTGGATAGGTCAGCGCATCTATGGCCACTACATCGCCAGGCTGCAGCAACGCCATAACGACCACGGCCAGGCCATGCTGAGCACCATTGACCACCAGTACCTGCTCTGGTGCCACCACCACGCCCGATAGCGCCAAATAGTTCGCGAAGACCGCTCGCTCGTGCAGCCGGCCACCATGCGGATGACAACGCAGAAACGCGTCCAAATCACCAGCGTTTGCCAGTTGCCGCAGTGCGACACGTAGTAGCTCTGTTTGGCCCTGCAAGGTGGGGTAGTTGAAGTTCAGGTCAACCATGTCCGCTGCGATCGCCTGCTGATCCATGCCGAGACCCGCCGGGAGCGCGATCTCCCGCACGAAGGTACCGCGCCCGGCTTCGCCTATGGCCAGCCCCATTTCCTCCAACTCGGCGTAGACGCGGCTAGCGGTTACCAGCGCGATCTTCTCTTTTGCAGCCAACTTCCGATGTGTAGGCAAGCGTGTACCCGGCGGCAACTGCCCCGAGCGAATCTCTGCAGAAAACTTGTCGACTAACCGCTTGTAACGTGCAATTGGCATCTTGCGATGTATCCATGACAATTTTTTGATTGTACTGGTATTTGGCGCTTATAGTGTGAAACGTCGGTCGAGCACACTTTCCTGCACGCGCGTGCAATTGCTCGTTGTGCCGTTTCTCAGGAGCCATGGCTCCATGGATCTGGAGTGAAGTACATGCGTGAACGCATCGGGCTTGCATTGGATAGCCGGGGGCTTTGGGTTACCGCCCGCATATTCTTGTCCACCGTGTTTATTTTCCTGGGGCTAACCAGACTGGTCGATTTTCGGGGCGGTCTACTCGGAATGCGAGCCGCCGGTTTGGAGCCTGCATGGCTCTTCAATGTCGCAACGGCCACAGTGCTGACCAGCGGTGCGGCACTGATACTCCTGGACAGGGCTCTTTGGTTGGGCTCCGCTATGTTGGCCGCGTTTTCGATGCTGACCATTCTGTTTGCGCATCAATTCGGCGTGTTCCAGCGCCCCGGGGGTGTCAATGCCATGTACTGGAGTTTGACGCATTTATCGCTTGTCGGTGGTCTGGTGGCGACGGCGATTGCAAGCCGCTCTAGGAAGCGATTGCAAGTCGCGCTTGAGCTTTACTGCGGCGTCTCACCGCGTTGAGATTGGATGCCTTGGAACAGATGCAGGAGTTCAAATCCATGTTTATTGTTGGCAATACAGACTCTCAACCAGTCGCCCAACCAGGAGGCGCCAGCACCTTTCTCGAAGAAAAAGCCTTTCGCGCACGCACGGTACTCGTGTTCGGGACCGTGACGGATGCGCTGGCCTCGGAGACCGTGCGCAAGCTCCTGGCACTGGACGCGGAGTCCAGTGCGCCAATCACCATGATCGTCTCCTCACCGGGAGGCCACCTCGAATCGGGCGATGCGATCCATGATGTCGTGCGCTTCGTTTCCTCGCCCGTCAACATGGTGGGCACGGGGTGGGTCGGCAGCGCGGCCACCCATCTCTACCTGGGGGCGCCACGCGAGCGGCGCTTCTGCCTGCCACAGACGCGTTTCCTGATCCACCAGCCGAGCGGCGGGGCCGGCGGACCCGCAAGCGACATCGCGATCCAGGCCAAGGAAATCATCAAGGCCCGGGAGCGCATTGCCCAGGTCATTGCCCGAGAGACCGGACAGCCCCTCGAACGCGTACTGAAGGACATCGAGCGCGACCTGTGGATGCCGGCCGAGGAAGCGGTTTCCTACGGGCTCGTGTCGCGCATCATCCAGCGCCGCGACGAACTCATGGCCGCGTGAAGTGCACCAGACCTGACTCCTCGACACATCGAAGACCATCACTCCCACAAGCGCCACCGGAGCGACACATGCTCAAGATCCTCGGAAAGCGATCCTCCATCAACGTCCGCAAGGTCCTGTGGACATGTGCCGAGCTTGGCCTGCCGTTCCAGCAGGAAGACTGGGGCAGCGGCTTTCGTGACGTGACCGAGGACGCCTTCAGGGCGCTCAATCCGAACGCGATGGTGCCCGTGCTGATCGACGGCGATTTCGTGCTGTGGGAGTCGAACACGATCCTGCGCTACCTCGCCAATCGCCATGGCGGTGCAGCGCTGTACCCCCAGGACGCCATGGCGCGCGCCCGCGTCGACCAGTGGCTGGACTGGCAGGCGTCCGACCTCAACCGTGCGTGGAGCTACGCTTTCATGGCGCTGGCCAGACGCTCGCCGGAGCACGCGGATCCCGCCGAGGTTCAGCGGTCCCTGGAAGCCTGGCACCGGTTCATGCGTGTGCTGGACGGCCGGCTGGTGGAGACGGGTGCCTACGCCGCGGGCGACACGTTCAGCCTGGCGGACATCGCCATTGGGCTGTCCGTGCATCGCTGGTACCAGACGCCATTCGAACACCCTCGCCTGGAGGCAGTGGACGGCTACTACAGGCGCATCGGACAGCGCAATGCGTTCATCACGCATTGCATCGGCGTGCCGTGATCCGGCCCACCGCGATCGACCTCGCTTTCCCTTCCTTTCCCGCTACTGCGATGCCCATACGTCCATGCGACCAGACTTGCTCCTTGCCTTCATGACCTATGCGTTCGTGACTTCCATCACGCCGGGCCCCAACAACACCATGCTGCTCGCGTCGGGGCTCAACCATGGGTTTGTCCGCAGCGTGCCACACATCCTCGGCATCAGCATCGGCTTCGCGGCGATGGTGTTCGGCGTGGGGGCGGGGCTCGGACGCCTGTTCCTCGCCTATCCCTCCCTGTACACCACCCTGCGCGTGGTCGGTGCGGTCTACCTGCTCTGGCTCGCCTGGCAGATCGCCACGGCCCAGCCGCTGCAGGAGACCTCCGCGCCCGGCCGGCCATTCGGCTTCTGGAAGGCTGCCGCCTTCCAATGGGTCAATCCCAAGGCATGGATCATGGCCATCGGGGCCATTGCCACCTACGCACCCGCCGAGGGCGGCGTGCTGGCGGTGATCGTCATCGCCGCGCTCTATGCCCTCGTCAATGCGCCGAGCGTTGCCGTCTGGGCGGCCTTCGGCACGACGCTGCGTCGTTGGCTGATGGACAGGCGCCATTTGCGCATCTTCAACATCGCGATGGCCATCCTGCTCGTGCTGTCGTTGTATCCCCTGCTGTCCAGCCAGGCCACGCAATGACGCGATCCCCCCATGCGAGCGACCTTCTCCTCGTGCATGGCGCCTGGCACGGCGACTGGTGCTGGGAACGCGTGGCCCCACTGCTGGCTGCAGCGGGACGGCGCGTGGTGACACCGACGCTGAGCGGCCTGGATGGCACCCCGGGACGCTTCGGGCTGAGCCACCACGTCGACGACATCCTGGCCCATGCCGGGAACCTCGGATCGATCACGCTGGTCGGCCACAGCTATGCCGGATTCCCGGCTTGCGCCGCTGCATCACGCCTGGGAGAAAGGATCGACCATCTGGTGCTGCTCGACGCGTTCCTTCCCGTCGACGGAGAGAAGTTGCTCGATCACGCCCCTCATCTCATCGACCGCTACGCCAGTGCCATGGCCGCCGATCCTGACTGGCGGATCCCTCCCTTGCCCGCCGCGCAGTTCGGCATCTCCCCGGCCGACCAAGCATGGGTGGACATGCGGCTGAGGGGCCAACCCGCACAGACTTACTTTGAATCCATCCGCCTGCAAAGCCCGTTGTCCGGCTGCCGCAAGACCTATGTCCGTTGCAGCCAGGCGCCCGGTGAGCTTCTCGCACGCTCCGTCTCACGGGCCAGGAACGACGGCTGGAACTATCTGGAACTGGATGCCCCGCATGATGCGATGATCAGCCATCCGCAGGCCTTGGCCGATCTACTGCTGGAAATGTAAACAGGCGGTCTACTCCTTGTCGGGCACCTGCCTCCTGGGTCGTTGCAACCTTTCGACGAAGCTGGGCAGTTGCTCCGAATCCTCGGCATCCCTGCGCAGCAGGTAGTCCGTCAGTGTTGGCACCTCACTGGCCAGCGGACGCGAAGCGACGTCCAGGTGCCGCCACAAGTCGTGATCCGAAGGATTGTAGCCCGCTACCACCAACGTCATCAGCATGTCGTGGTACGCCACTCGTTCGGCACTCTTGGAATTGCTAACTTTGGCCAGCAAGCCCTGTGGTGCACTCTTCGGTGCCGACGACTCCAGTTATGCCGACCTAGCGCTCTACCGCCGACCAGGGTGACCTGTTCGACATTGCCGATGAGTCGATCGCCTGCTTCTGCGGCGATGACGAATAGGGATAGCCCCAGATTCCGATTGATTGCTGCCGCGTGCGCGAGCTCCGGACATGCTGTCCCCATGCCTGCTGACGTTGTCAGCGACATGCCAGGCAACCATTGGTCTTCGAGGTTGCCGCGCAGTTCCGACTGCGTGACCGAGCCAGCTCGCACCGCATCCATCCGCGAGCGGCCACCAGTCCTGGTGGCGGATGCTTTCGCCTTATCAACCCACCGCGGGGTTACGCACCTTTCCCCGCATGCGTGGGGCCGGTGTGTCTCCGCTTCATCCCAATGGAGATTCACCATGAGCACCACGTCCAACGAGAAATCGTATTTCGACCTCCACACCTCGGGCATCGGCTACATCCAGCGTGCCCGCGAGGTTCCCGTCCGGGGCGGCCGCCGTGCGCAGCCCTTCCTGGCATGCACCATCGCCGCACTGATCGGTTCCGCCAAGGACCCTAGCTACCGCTACTTCGACGTCAAGGTCTCGGGTGCCGAGGCCAAGAAACTGGTCGAGCGCTACATCGGCGTTGACGATCCCAAGCAGCGGCCGCTGGTGCGCTTCCGCCTCGGCGACCTCTGGGGCGATGCGTACATCCGCGACAAGGGTGAGCACAAGGGCCAAGCCGCCGCGTCTCTGAAGGCGCGACTGCTGAAGGCCGAGCCGCTTGACCGGGCCGAACTGGCTTCGATCAAGCAGCACGAGCTGATCACCCGCGGCATCGGCTACCTCAGCCGTCCGAAGGACGTCTCCCCCAAGGATGGCGATCCGTTCCTGTCGTGCTGCGTCGCGGCGCTGGCCGGACCTGTCGGTGAACCGGAATATCGGTACTTCGACACCATCGTCGCCACCCCTGAAGCCGAGCACCTGGTTCGCCGGTGCGTGCAGGCCATCGAAGGGGACCGCAAGGTGTTGATCGCCTTCCGTCTGAACGACATGAAGATCGATCCGTACATCCGCACCAAGGGCGAGCGCGCCGGGGAACCGGGAGCGAGCCTGGAATCGACACTGGTCCACATCGGTCTCATCAAGATCGACGGCACCCAGGTCTATCCGACGAGCCAGGCGCAAGCCGAGGCGCCGCAAGCCGAGGACGCACCCGCGCCCGAAGCCGAGGTTGCCGCCGACACCGCTGCCGACCAGCCTGTCGAGCCCGCCGAGCGCGAGCCCGCAGGTGAGGTCGAAGAGCAGGAGCCGGCATTGGCTGCTTCGTTCTGATCAGGCATGGCCCCTCACGGGGCCTTGCCTTTTTCCTATTCCCCAAGGAGAACCATCATGGCAGTCACATCGGCGCCCGAGCAATCGGGTTCGCCCATCACCGTCCCAGGCCAACTCACGTTGCGCACGATCCGCGGAAGAAACGGCCCTTTCAACGTCGGCCGACTTGTCACCCCCATCGGCAAGTTCGCGGTGAAGGATGCGGAGCTGGAGCAGTACCCCGAAGGCAAGTACGACGGGGAGTTCGTCATCCGCTACATCTTCCCGAAGTCCTATCCCGTCGGCGACGGCATGCGGTTCGAGATCCGTGCCAACCTGGACGGGATGACGCTCAACGGCATCGACAAACTGAGCCGTGACGAGGCACGCAGCTTCACCACCCAGGAAGTCGATCCGCTCGATGAAGAACTGGGCACGCAGCCTGCGGCAACGCCGACCAAGCCCGCCAAGGCATCCAGACCCGCCAAGCCCGCATCCGTGCAGGCGTCCGCGGACCCGCTGATCGATACCACGCCTTTTGGTGTGGATGCCCCGCCGCCCGCTGCGGCTGCTGCCCTCGGCAGCACCGAAGATGGCGACGCCGCGCTATTCGGGCTGCTCTGGCCGCTGGGAGAGTCCGTGAAACTGGATTCGACCATCGACCGCCGCACCCTGCGCGCGCAGATCGCCCGCTTGGGTGAACTGGGCTACGCGCTGGACTTCAAGACGCAGGAGTGGAGCCGCCAGGCCGAACTGCAACCTGCGTGATCGCAGACGCCGCATCCGCGGTGTTCTACATCCACCCGCCGGGGTTCCTTCCCATGCGGGGGAGGCTCCGGCTTTCTTCTGGAGGTCTCCATCATGTCCACCATCGCTTGCGATGCGCCTCATTCCACGCTGGACGAACCCACGTGGCGCGCTGTCTGCAAGACGGCCGCCGAGCACGCCCAGCGTGGTTGCGGCCTGTCCTGGGATCACTGGGTCACGCTTTTCAGTTCGGAGATCGACGCGCAAGCCAGTCGGTTGCCGGAAAGCCAGCGGGCTCAGGCCCTGGAAATCGCGACCCAGGAATGGGACTACGCAACGCCTGCCGAACGGCAGGAAACCCAGGAGTGGAACGCTGCAAACGGCTACTGCTCCCATGGCATCGAACTGGGCTACTGCCCAGCCGGTTGCGGTTCCTAGCCCGCACCGGACTCCATCGCCGCACGCGCGGCATTCCATCACCCGCTGGGGGCTCGCCCCCACGGGGAGGCCTCCGGCTCGATTCTTTAGGAGGCCTTTCATGGGCTGGTATTTCTCCCCCCAATCGCGGTCTGAACTGATCGCGGAACTGATCGCACCGCAGGAGACCGAGCGCGCCAGCGTCAAGGTCATCGCCCACGCGCTGCGCGGCAACGTCCTCTGGTCCGTCGCGGAAGTGACGGCCAAGGTCGAAGGCGTGCATCGTCATCTGGCGCCGGGTCAATCCCTGCGCTACATCCGTTGCGATCTGCTCGAACGCAGCGGCGGCCAGTGGGGCTACAAGCCGCTGGACGAGTCCATGCACCCGTACTACTACTCGTGCCCGCTGTCCTATCTGGACCTCGCACCAGAGCAGTCCGCCGACTGGCGTGCAGGCGTTCGCGCCTACCACGCGCGGCGGCGCACACCCACGGCACCTGCGGCACCCACCGCAGCGCTGATGGCCTGAGCCAGGAGGAACCGACATGGATTCGATCCTGGCTGCGCTCCCGCCCTCGCTGCTGAAGCTCGTTGAAGGGAGTTTGTCCAACGACGAAGTTTCGTCCGACGAGGAAATGCTGGAGTACTTCATCAGCAACGGCCTCACCGAGGAACAGGCACGGCAGGCACTGACCTACCGCGACCAGTACCTCAACAACATCTACCTGGAGGGCTTCACGCCAATCACTTCGGTAGATGAGGCGCTGCACTTCAACCCGCACACCCGGCAGTTCGAGCCGGACTGAGCGGCTTTCTTCCACCCCCTGGGGCAGTACTTGCCCCAGCGGGCGGTGCTGTTCCCGCTCTTCCGAGGACACCACCATGCCCGCAAACACTTCTTCCACCACGCTGTATCACATCGACGAATGCTCCGACGTGATGGCCGACGCTTGCGTCGGCGATGACCAGGGCAATCTGATCTTCCTGTCGATCTGGGCGCGCGACACCGCCGTCCAGCAGTTCCTCGCTCGCCTGACCCTCGGGCGCGACGAACAGGGACTGGACCAGTTCCACGTCATCACCGACCAGGGCGGCAGCGTCCCGGTGTTCGTCAGCAACGTCGATCGTCTGGAAAAGCGCATGACCCGCGCCTACCGGCGGACGCTGTTCGGTTCGCTGTCCAACGTGTGGCTGTTCGACCGCCGCTGCGTCAAGCCCGACAAGGCCAACGCCAGCGCACTGGCATTGCTACCCAAGGGCAGCGCCCATCGGCTTGACCGCCTGTGGATGCTGGTACGGGACACCTGCCCACTTCCGCTGCTCGACCACTGGCGCGAACCCGTGCTGGAACTGCTGCAGACCCGCGAGATGCTGGCTCGCCTTCCGTTCGCCCTCGGGCCGCTGGAAGGCCATCGGCTCGCCATCGACGTGCCGGCGCTGACCCTGGCGCTGGGCTCCTTGATCCGCAGTGACGTGCTCACCGCCTATCCGTATCCGGCCAAGATTTGGACGCCGGAAGCGGTAGCGGCTTGACCCACCCGCGAGAGCACGCCAAGGCGTGCTTTCGCACTTTATCCCCGCCAACCAGGAGACTTCCATGGCCCTCATGTTCCCGCGGCTCGCCCGCAATTTCGCCAAGAACGGGTATTACCCGACCGACGAACCCACGCTCGAAAGAGCCCTCAACGCACTGATGCCCAGCGATGGCCCGATGTGCATCCTCGATCCCTGCGCCGGCGAAGGCGTGGCGATCACCGAAGCCGCTCATGCCCTCGGGCGCGAGCAGGCCAAGGCGTTCGCCGTCGAGTTCGATGCGGAACGGGCACGCCATGCCCGCGGCCTAGTCGATCACTGCCTGCACGCGGACCTCATGGACACGATGATCTCCAAGCAGTCGTTCGGGCTGCTCTGGCTCAACCCGCCGTATGGCGATCTGTCCAAGGACGTCAACGGCAACATCGGCTATCAAGGCCAAGGCCGCGCCCGCTTCGAGAAGCTGTTCTATCAGCGCAGCCTGTCGCTGTTGCAGTACGGCGGTGTGCTGGTCTTCATCGTCCCCAGCTATGTGCTCGACGCGGAACTGGTCGGCTGGCTGACGCGCCACTACACGGACCTGCGGATCTACCGAGCGGTGGAGACGCAGTTCAAGCAGGTGGTGATCTTCGGCCGCAGGGTGCGTCAGCGCGAGCTGGCACCCGATGGTCTCAAGGCCGTGCGCAATCTGCTGCTGCAGGTCGGGCTTGGTGAAGTCGAAGCCGAGGAGCTGCCGAGCGAATGGCCGTTCCTGCCGTACATCGTCCCCGCCAGTCCGGCCGAGCCGGAGCACTTCTTCCGCGTGACGATGGAGCCGGAGCAGTTCGCCGATGAAGTCGGCCGGCTGCAAGGCCTCTGGCCGTCGCAGGACACGTACCTGGGGGCCGCGCAGCAGCCGCTGCGTCCACCGGCGCGTGCCTTGTCCCACTGGCATCTCGCCCTGGCCCTGGCCGCGGGCGCGATCTCGGGGGTTGTGCGCTCCAAGACGGGGCGCGTGCTCGTCGTCAAAGGTGACACCCACAAGGACAAGACGCTCCAGCGGGAATTCACCGAACGCGAAGACGGCTCCATCGCCGAGACCCGCATCCTCACCGACAAGTTCGTGCCCGTCATCCGCGCGTGGGACATGACGCCCGGCTCCGCTACACGGGGCGAGGTCCTGACCATCCGTTAATCCATCGGACGCGCTGCCGTCCTGCTGTACCACCTCGAAGGAGAAACACCCATGTTCTCAAGCCTGTTCAAGCGGCCCGCGCCGCAGAAGCAACCGTTGTTCGCACCAGGTACGTTGCAGTTGAGCGAGAAGGTGCATTGGCTGGCCCGCAAAGGCCTGATCGACCCCTTGGCTCTTGTCCAGCGCCATGTGCGCGGTGACTGGGGCGAGACCGATGAGGCCTCCCGTCAAGCCAACGATGTCGCAATCCGTGGGGACGATCCGATGATCTCCCACTTCAGGATCACGCCCGAACTGGTGTTGATCGTCAAAACCAGCGAGGACCACCAGACCACGGTGATCCAGCTTCCCGAAGAGCGGGACATGATCTGACAGCACCATCGTCGCGTTCATCCACCTGCCGGAGCCACTTCACTCCGCCAGGGGTGTCGTGGCTCAATGACTCATCAAGGAGGAGCCCATGGCATCACATCGCATTGAAACCTACTGCCACAGGCTGGCGTTTCCAATCGGTGCGCTCATCTTCAGCAGAGGCATCGATCGCCTGGTCCGCACGGGTCGCCTCGATCCGATCCCGTACTTCAGGCGCCACACCCGTGGCGACTGGGGCGACGTCAACCTCCAGCAATGGCAGGCCAACAGCACTGCACTGCAATCAGGTGCATCGCTGGAATCCCGCTACGTGATCCATTCGGGGCTGGCCATCCGCATCGTCACCGATGCGCAGCGCAGCGCCACTGTCATCGTGCTGCCGTCCGAAGACTGAGCACGATTCACCAGCAGGCCACCACGGCCGGCAACTTCGACCACCTCGGCCAAGCGCCGATTTCCTTCCCACTGCGGGGCATGCCATTGCCCCGCTGGGGGTGGTGCATGCCCCATTTTTCATTGGAGCATCACCATGTCCCTCGATCTCGAAACCACTGCCGCTGAAGCCGCGCCCGTACAGGGCGAACTGCTCGATGCGGAATCTTCCCCTCTGACCCTGAGCCTTCAGGATTTCGTCGGCGAGTTCGGCGACGAACTGCTCGACGCCCTCAATAGCGCGAACCCGCCGGTCTATAACGGCCAGCCGCAGGCGCACCGGCAACTCGTCGTCGCCAGCCTCAAGCGCAAGCTGTTCCCGGCCCAGGCCGAAGTCGTCCACGCCGCCGCCGAGCTGCTGATCGACCGTGGCGAACGCGCCGCGATCATCAATGGCGAAATGGGCTGCGGCAAGACGACCGTCGGCATCGCCACGGCCGCCATGCTCAACGCCGAAGGCTACCGCCGCACCCTGGTTCTTTCGCCGCCGCACCTTGTTTACAAGTGGCGGCGCGAGATCCAGGAGACGGTGGCAGGCGCCAAGGTGTGGGTGCTCAACGGGCCGGACACGCTCGTCAAGCTCATCAAGCTGCGCGAGCAGTTGAATGTCCAGCCCACGGGCCAGGAGTTCTTTGTCCTGGGCCGGGTCAGGATGCGGATGGGGTTCCACTGGAAGCCTGTCTTCACCCAGCGGCGTACCCGCCATGGCAACGTGGCGGCGTGCCCGGACTGCGGCACGGTCATCACCGACCTCGACGGCGAGCCGGTCAACCCGGTCGCGCTCCAAGCCGAGGAATACCGCAGGAAGTGCAGCCATTGCGCCGCGCCCCTGTGGACGCTGATCCGCCCGCGCAGCCTGTCCGGCAGCGACCAGTCCTCGGCCGTGCTGAAAGCCCTCAAGCGTATCCCGACCATCGGGGAAGTCACCGCGCAGAAGCTGATGCAGAAGTTCGGCGACGGGTTCCTGGCGTCGATGCTGGGCGACAACATCCACGAGTTCATCAACCTCATGGACGGCAACGGCGAGCTGGTGTTTTCCGACCGCCAGGCGCATCGCATGGAAAGAGCGATGGCGAACATGGAGTTCGGCTTCGGCGAAGGCGGCTACCAGCCGTCCGAGTTCATCAAGCGCTACCTGCCGCAAGGCACGTTCGACCTGTGCATCGCGGACGAGGCACACGAGTACAAGAACGGTGGCAGTGCCCAGGGCCAGGCTATGGGCGTGCTGGCGGCGAAGGCTCGCAAGACCTTGCTGCTGACCGGCACGCTGATGGGCGGCTACGGAGACGACCTGTTCTACCTGCTGTTCCGAGCCCTGCCTGGGCGGATGATCGAAGACGGCTACCGCCCGACCACGAGTGGGAGCATGACCTCGGCGGCCATGGCGTTCATGAGGGACCACGGGGTCCTCAAGGACATCTACTCCGAAAGCACCGGCACGGCGCACAAGACGGCCAGGGGCACCAAGGTATCGGTGCGCACGGTCAAGGCTCCCGGCTTCGGGCCGAAGGGGGTCTTGCGGTGCATCCTGCCGTTCACGATCTTCCTCAAGCTCAAGGACATCGGCGGCAACGTCCTGCCGCCGTATGACGAGGAGTTCCGTGAAGTCGCAATGGACACGGCGCAAGCCGCGGCCTACCGTGACCTGGCGGGTCGGCTGACCGCGGAGCTGAAACAGGCTCTGGCGCGACGCGATACGACGCTGCTGGGTGTGGTGCTCAACGTGCTGCTGGCCTGGCCGGACTGCTGCTTCCGGTCGGAAACCGTGGTGCATCCGCGCACGCGCAACACCTTAGCGTTCGTCCCGGCTCAGTTCAACGAGTTCGAGGTGACGCCGAAAGAGCGCGAGCTGATCGACATCTGCAAAGAGGAGAAGGCGCAGGGCCGCAAGGTTCTGGCCTACACGGTCTATACCGGCACGCGCGACACCACGTCGCGCTTGAAGGTATTGCTGGAGCAAGAAGGTTTTCGGGTGGCGGTGCTGCGCGCGAGCGTGGACGCCAGCCGCCGCGAGGACTGGATCGCCGAGCAACTGGACCGTGGCATCGACGTGCTCATCACCAACCCCGAGCTGGTCAAGACGGGCTTGGACCTGTTGGACTTCCCGACGATCGTTTTCATGCAGTCGGGCTACAACGTGTACTCGCTCCAGCAGGCGGCACGCCGCTCCTGGCGCATCGGACAGAAGCAGCCGGTGCGCGTGATCTACCTCGGCTACGCCGGTTCCTCGCAGATGACCTGCCTGGAGCTGATGGCCAAGAAGATCATGGTTTCGCAGTCCACCTCGGGCGACGTGCCCGAATCGGGCCTGGATGTGCTCAACCAAGACGGTGATTCCGTCGAGGTCGCACTGGCCCGGCAACTGGTCGCCGCCTGATCCCCACGCCAACGCCGGCCTCGCGCCGCCGGCTTTCCATTGTTCCCACCTTGCAGCCACGCCCACGGTCTCCGTGGACGTGGCTGCGCATTTTTCATTCCAAGGAGATTTCCATGAACACCCATACCCAAGACACGCCCGAAACCGTCAATGCGCGCCTGACGCTGGACGTGACCTATCTGCTCAACGGCGAGGCCGCGCCGGAATTGCTGGCACGGCTGGAACGCATGTGCGAACTCGCCATCGGCGAGGGACTGCTGACCGGCGAGACCGCCGCGGAAGTGGACACCTGGTCGATCGATGTATCCGAGGTGCCTTCGACGGCCGACCGCGAAACGCTCGAAGCCGAGATCGCCGCCTTCATGCAGCAGCGCATCGAGGACGGCAACCTCGGTGCCGAGGACATTCCCTTGCGCCTGGCGCGCTATGGCCTGATGGCCCCCGAGGCATTCGCCGACGAGATGCGCGAGCGCATGGGCATGGACGACGACGCCCCCACGGGCCAAGCCGTCATCCCCTCGACCGAACCTGCCGACGGCAGCGAGATCGAGATGCAAGTCGCGGTCGCCTGCATCGGTGCCTCCGGCAGCCCCGACGTGCCGATCTTCAAGGTCAGGATCACCCAGGAGGAATACGACCTGGGTATCCACTACGACAAGGCCAGGGACTTGGCCGAGGACGCCCGCTACGAAGGGCCGTTCATCTGCTTCGACGCTGCCGAATACGGCCCCATCCTGTCGGCCGCCCGCGAACTTGGCCTCGTTCCGCAGGTCGTCGTGGTCGATATGACCGACGGCCAGATCCACTCCATCCGCTGCGACAGCGGCGAGATCAAGGTCATCTGCTACGACACCAGCGACACCGAAGAGTATTCGGCGGCGGTGGCGAACCGGCCGCTCGGTGAGAACGGGCAGTTCGTGCGCTGCTGGTCGCACACCCAACTGGCACAGGTCGATCCCGGCCTGAAGCTGGCTCGGGATTGATGCGGCGAGGTCGATTTGTGTTTTCATTGGCCCCGTTAGGGGCCTTCTTGTTGCATTCGGTAATTGTTGGATCAGGCTGGACAGCCCGGGAGTTACCTCCTTTGGCTGCCAAAACTACTCGCAACCTATACGCCTGCCCAGTATGATTTTCCATTCAAGAAAACGTACCGAATCTATTGCGCCATATTGTTCGAGGCAATATGGCTTGGAAAATCAAATGACAGAGAATCTCCTTTTTTTCATCATCCCTTTCGCCATCGCTGCTGCGTTGCCAGGACCAGCACAGGGAGCGTTGATCGCACGGGTGGTTTCGCGCGGCAGTACTTCAGGCCTTCCTTTCGTCCTGGGCATGGTGACAGGCAACCTGATCTGGCTCGCTGCCGCCATGTTCGGTTTGTCGGCTGTGGCCTTACGCTACGAGCTGCTGTTCGTCGTCATCAAGTGGCTCGGCGTTGCCTACCTGCTTTTCATTGCGTGGAGGCTCTGGAACGCACCTGCTGCCATGCCCACGACGCAGAAGGTGGATACCAGCGGAATGGTGCCCGGTATGTTGCTGACGCTCGGCAACCCGAAGGCAGTCGTGTTCTTCGGTGCAGTACTTCCACATGCCTTCGATATGACCTCTTTGTCGTATGCTTACATGGGCCTGATTCTGGTCTTGGGCTTTCTGATTGATCTGTGCATTCAGCTCGCCTATCTTTTTGCCGCCTCCCGTGCTCGTAGATTCGTCCAGTCCGAACGCCACATGAGGGTAGTCAACCGCTCCTCTGCCGGGTTGATGGCGGGAGCGGCAGCCGTGATCGCCTCAAGAAGCTGATTTGACACCTATCAGTACTACAACCAAGGTCTGCGGAGATCACCGTAGGCCTTGCACACCGATAGTCATCATCTACCGCACCTCGCCATCGAACTAAGACGGACATAACCGGAAGCTGGGAGTCAGGTATCCGGCCTGTTTCCGTTGTCACTTATCGCTCATCCAGGCAAAAAAAAGCGGGCGAGCCCCAGTTCGCATTCCTGGCTGACCGCGCGACAGCGCGCAGCCAAGGTATCGGCATCGAAACAGATGAGCCGATGCCATGTGCCCCTCTCCACCCTGGTTTCACCATCCAGAACGCCGCCTGCTGGCGGGTTTTCTCGGCCTGCTTTGGTCGGTGCTGGCTGGCGGGTGCGCGACGACGAGCAAGCCGGTCGCGCCCGACACCATCGAGGAAGTCTCGGCCGCGCCCGTACCCAAGGCGCCCGAGTACATCCCCGTCGTGCGCTACGGCCGCTACACCCTCGTGGAACTGGCACCGACAGCAGCGCAGCGCGACCTGCTGTTGCAGACCATCGACGTGTCGATGCCCGAGGATGCACGCGCCACGGTCGGCGACGGGCTACGGCATGTGCTCAAGCGCAGCGGTTACGGCCTGTGCCAGACGGCGCACGCGGTGATCGAGCTGTACGCACTGCCGCTGCCGGCGGCGCACGTGCACCTCGGCCCCATGACCCTGCGCGATGCGCTGCTCACGCTGGCTGGTCCGGCCTGGGAACTGCACGCGGATGACCGCGCGCGGCAAATCTGCTTCGAGCGGCCCGGCGACAGCATGACCGCCGACAACGTACCCGCGCCGCCCGCCACCGAGGCGGTGCAGACGTTCCCGCTGGTGCCCGCGGCATCGGGAGGCCAGCCATGAACGCCCCGCAGCCCGCCCAGCGTTCAACGGCCACCGTGGTGGTGCAGAGCCTGATGTGGCTCTGGCTGATCGGCCTCAGTGTCCTCGTTGCCCTCGGCTACCAGGCGATGAACGACCAGGCCGACCAGGAGCGCCTCGATTCCCGCCTGCAACGCCTCGAAGCGCAGGCAACAGGCCTGGCCGAGACCGTCGAGGCCATTCAGCAGCGTCCGGCCGTCGCCACGGCGGCAGACCTCAAAGACACCCGCCAAATCCTGGAAGCACGCGCGGCCCAGGTCGAGAAATCGCTGAGCGCCTATGCCGCCGCCGACGACCTTCAGGCGCTGCGCGCCGAAGTCGAGCAAATCAAGGCGCGGCAGACCGCTGCGCGCGCCGCTGCACCCGCCCAGCCGCGCACCAGGAACAAGCCCACCGCCAAGCCCGAACCACCGCCGCTCCCGTTCCGCATCGTCGGTGCCGAACTGCGTGCTGGCGAGCGCAGCGTGTCCGTCGCACCAAGCAATGGCGACTTCACGCCCGACCAGCTTCAGGTGCTGCTACCCGGCGATGCGGTTGGCCCGTGGCGCTTGCAGGCCGTCGAGGGCAACACCGCGGTGTTCCAGGCCGGCGACCAGATCCGCCGCTTAGCGATTCCCTGATCGGAGCAGATCGCATGAAGCCATCGATCATCCTTTCCGCGCTCCTGCTGGCGTTTACCCAGTGGCCTGCCTGGGCGCAGCAGCCCGCTACGGCTCCCGCCCGCAATGCGCAAAGCCAGGAGCGCCCGCTGGCCGCCCGCATCCTGGACGACCGGGTGGCGAGCGACTGGGGCCTGCAACCGCAGGAGTGGGCGCGCTACCGCGAACTGATGGACGGGCCGCTGGGCATCTACTCCCCCAATCTGGACCCGCTGTCGGCCCTGGGCATCGAAGCGCGCACCGACGAGGAACGGCGCCGCTACGCAGAACTGCAGGTGCAGGCCGAGGCGCGCCGCGTCGAGAAGCTGATCGCCTACCAGCGTGCCTACGACGACGCCTGGCAGCGCCTGAACCCCGGCATGCAGCGGGTGAACCTGCCGGACGACAAGCCGGTCGCGGGAGCCACGCGCGGCTCCGGCCGCACGGCGGTGTTCGTCAAGGACGGCTGCATGGCCTGCGGCCAGCTCGTGCAGCGCCTGCAATCCTCGGGCGCCGAATTCGACCTGTACATGGTCGGCAGCCGCCAGGACGACGCGCGCATCCGCGACTGGGCCAAGCGCGCGAACGTCGATCCAGCGCGCGTGCGCAGCGGCAGCATCACGCTCAACCACGACGGTGGGCGCTGGTTGACCTTGGGGGTGCCCGGCGACCTGCCGGCGGTCGTGCGCGAGGTGAACGGCCAATGGCAGCGCCAGCCGTAGCCGCATCCCTGCGCACTCTGGTGCTCGCCGCTGGCCTGTGCGCCTGCGTCGCGCAGGCCCAGGAGGTGCCGCCACCGGCCTACCAGCTCGCCGCACAGCGCGCAGGCATCCCCTCGACGGTGCTCTACGCCGTGGCCTTGCAGGAGAGCGGCATCCGGCGCAACGGGCGCATCGTCCCGTGGCCGTGGTCGCTCAACGTCGCCGGCCAGTCGCGCCACTATGCGACCCGTGCAGATGCCTGCGCGGGCTTGCAGCGGGCGATGCGCTCCACGCCGCACACGCGCATCGACGCGGGCCTGGGCCAGATCAACCTCGGCTATCACCAGCAGCGCTACGCCAGCGCCTGCGACTTGCTCGACCCGTACCGGAACCTTGCCATCGCCGCCGAGATCCTGCGCGAGCAGTACGCCCCCGGCGAGGACTGGTTGCTGGCGATCGGCCGCTACCACCGTCCTGCCGGGGGCGAGCCTGCCGCCCGCTACCGGCGCAGCGTATCCCGCCACCTTGCCCGCGTGCAGGGTACGCGCCCAACCGCCGCGGTCCTCGCCGCGCGCCAGGAGAGTTCCCCATGACGACATCCCATCTGGCCTTACGGGGCCTGCTCGTGTTGCTGGCGGGTCTGCCGCTGGCCTCGCTTGCCGGCGAGCCGCTGATCGTAGTCGAAGACCGTGGCGGCGCGTCGGCGCTGCCGTACTACGAAGCCCTGAACCTCCAGCCGCGCGCCAAGGCGCCGGCCCGGCCGCCAATCCCGACGCCCCAGGTTCCCGCCACGCCGGCAGACGAGGCCGCGATGCTGCCGGTACGCAGCGCCAAGCTCACGCCCGGCACCGTCGCGCGGCGGGTCATCGAGGCTCCTGGTCTGCGGCCTTTCGTGGTCGTCGGCGACGACGAGGCGTCCCGGGCCTGGCTGCGCCGCCAGGCGGCCGCGCTGCGCGAGCGCGGCGCGGTCGGCCTGGTGGTCAACGTCGAGACCGTGCAGGGCCTGGCGGGGCTGCGCGCCCTGGTGCCCGGTGTGCCGCTCGCGCCTGTGTCCGGCGACGACCTGGCCGAGCGCCTGGGCCTGCGGCACTACCCGGTGCTGATCACGGCCACCGGCATCGAGCAATGAAGCCATGTCGGGGAAACAGCCAGTCGAGGTACTGCTTCGCCCAGCGGTGGAGCTATATACCGTCGCGGCGTGTGCAGGCGCCGCGTTTCTGTCCCTGGTGGCCCCGTGGTCGCTCGCGCTGAGCCCCGCCATGGGCGTCGGCGGTGCGCTGGCGTTCGGCGCCTACGGCGCCATCCGCTACCGCGATGCCCGCGTCATCCTGCGCTACCGGCGCAACATCCGCAGGCTGCCGCGCTACGTGATGACCAGCAAGGACGTGCCGGTCAGCCAGCAACGGCTATTCGTGGGGCGCGGATTCCTGTGGGAGCAGAAGCACACCCATAGGCTCATGCAGACGTACCGGCCGGAGTTCCGCCGCTACGTCGAGCCGACGCCTGCCTACCGTCTGGCGCGGCGCCTGGAAGAACGGCTGGAGTTCGCGCCGTTCCCGCTGTCCCGGCTGTCGAAACTCACCGGCTGGGACGTGCCTTTCAACCCGGTGCGGCCGCTGCCGCCTGTGGGTGGCCTGCCGCGCCTGCACGGCATCGAACCCGAGGAGGTGGACGTCAGCCTGCCGCTGGGCGAGCGCGTCGGCCACTCACTGGTACTGGGCACCACGCGCGTCGGCAAGACCCGGCTGGCCGAACTGTTCGTGACCCAGGACATTCGGCGCGTGAACGCCGCGGGCGAGCACGAGGTGGTGATCGTCATTGACCCCAAGGGCGATGCCGATCTCCTGAAGCGGATGTACGTCGAGGCCAAGCGCGCGGGCCGCGAAGGCGAGTTCTATGTGTTCCACCTGGGCTGGCCGGACATCTCCGCGCGCTACAACGCCGTGGGCCGCTTCGGCCGCATCAGCGAGGTGGCCACCCGCGTCGCGGGGCAGCTTTCCGGCGAAGGCAACAGCGCGGCGTTCCGCGAGTTCGCCTGGCGCTTCGTCAACATCATCGCGCGCGCGTTGGTGGAGCTGGGGCAGCGGCCCGACTACATGCTGATCCAGCGGCACGTCATCAACATCGACGCGCTGTTCATCGAGTACGCCCAGCACTATTTCGCCAAGACCGAGCCCAAGGCCTGGGAGGTGATCGTCCAGATCGAGGCCAAGCTCAACGAGAAGAACATCCCGCGCAACATGATCGGGCGCGAGAAGCGCGTGGTGGCGCTGGAGCAGTACCTCTCGCAGGCGCGCAACTACGACCCGGTGCTGGATGGCCTGCGCTCGGCGGTTCGCTACGACAAGACGTACTTCGACAAGATCGTCGCCAGCCTCTTGCCGCTGCTGGAGAAGCTCACCAGCGGCAAGATCGCGCAGCTCCTGGCCCCGAACTACTCCGACCTGGCTGACCCGCGCCCGATCTTCGACTGGATGCAGATCATCCGTAAGAGGGCCATCGTCTATGTGGGCCTGGATGCGCTCTCCGACGCCGAGGTCGCCGCAGCGGTCGGCAATTCCATGTTCTCCGACCTGGTTTCGGTAGCAGGCCATATCTACAAATATGGCGTGGACGATGGCCTGCCGGGCGCCTCGGCTGGTGCGCGTGTGCCGATCAACGTCCACGCCGACGAGTTCAACGAATTGATGGGCGACGAGTTCATCCCGCTGATCAACAAGGGTGGCGGTGCCGGCCTGCAAGTCACTGCGTACACGCAGACCCTCTCGGACATCGAGGCCCGCATCGGCAACCGCGCCAAGGCCGGTCAAGTCATCGGCAACTTCAACAACTTGTTCATGTTGAGGGTCAGGGAGACGGCGACCGCCGAACTGCTGACGCGGCAACTGCCGAAGGTCGAGGTCTATACCACCACCATCGTCTCCGGTGCAACGGACAGCTCGGACATCCGCGGCGCGACCGACTTCACGTCGAACACCCAGGACCGCATCAGCATGTCCAGCGTGCCGATGATCGAGCCGTCGCATATCGTCGGCTTGCCCAAGGGCCAGTGTTTCGCGTTGTTGCAGGGTGGCCAGCTTTGGAAAGTGCGCATGCCGCTGCCGGCGCCCGACCCGGACGAGGTGATGCCGGCAGACTTGCAGCAACTGGCCAGGTACATGCGCCAGAGCTACAGCGAAGCGACGCAGTGGTGGGAGTTCACCAGTTCCCCCGCCTTGCAGGACACGGGCCTGCCCGACGACCTGCTGGATGACGCCGCTGCGGCCAAACCGCCCGCGGTGGCTACCGGCGCCGACGAGGACACCGGCAACGAGGCCTCGCCATGAAGGACGCCGCCTCGACTGCGCAACGGGAGCAGAACCAGCGCCAGGGCCTGATCGTCGGCACCATCACCTTGCCGTTCCGGCTGCTCGGGGTGCTGATCGGCTCGCTGCTGTTCTCGATCGTCGTGGAGTGCGTCGGCATGCACCTGTTCTGGAAGGACCAGGGATGGCGGCACTCGCAGCAGATGTTGCAGTACGAACTGGGGCACCTGTCCAGCCACTTCACGCGCAGCGTTGTCGTGCAGGAGCCGGGGCGCACCGCTCACGAACTGGTGGATACCGGCTACGAATGGGTATTCGTTCGCTCCGGGCTTCTGGAGCGCATGAGCCAGGCCGCCGAGCGCGCCCGCGCGCCCAGCCACGGGAAGGACCAGGACGGCGGCCGCAACTTCCGTTACTACATCAGCCAGGTCTATGTCTGGACCGAGAGCTACCTGATCGCCGCGGCCTTCACCACGCTCACGTTCCTGGTGCGCCTGCTGGTTCTGGTGCTCACGTTGCCACTGATCTTCACCGCGGCGTTCGTTGGCCTGATCGACGGCCTGGTGCGGCGCGACGTGCGCCGGTTCGGCGCGGGAAGAGAAAGCGGCTTCATTTATCACCGTGCTAAGGCGAGCTTGATGCCGCTGGCGGTGCTGCCGTGGGTCACGTATCTGGCGCTCCCGATTTCGGTGCATCCGCTGCTGATCCTGCTGCCGAGTGCTGCCCTATTGGGGTTGGCAGTATCTCTTACCGCAGGGAGCTTCAAGAAGTACTTGTAGATAGCCTGATTTAGCTATCGGACTGATCAGGCTTGAGCCGTTTGATTATCTGCTCCGAGTCCATCTCCGCGGTCTGCATCCGCTGAGCTACCCCTTCCCAAACCGTCTTCGCTGCTTCACCCAACGATCCGCCCACTTCTGCGATCTCGGCCTTGATCCTTCTCACGATCTCGGCATGTCCGGCTTCGGCATCCTCCCATGCGGCGTATCGCCCTAGCGGACTCGCCTCGCCATTGACATTCACTTCTGTCTCGAACAGCGCAGGCCTCCCGTCAGGTAGTGGGTTGTGCTCTAGGCCCAGGAATACCGTCGAAACTCTGATGTCATTGAGACGTGTGTCCGCTACGTGGCGGTCCGCGATCCTAAACCAGTCCCACCATTCCTTTCTGTCTGCGCACGGCACAGGGCGACGATCGACAAGTTTGTACTGCATATGGCACGTGGCAAGTAGTTGGTGACAGTGAAAGAGTAACCCAACGCGCCGTTCCGCACACTTCTACCCCCGTCAAGACCTGTGCTTAGGTTGTAGCGCAGCCTGGCTTTTCCCTCCCTGAATCCGCGTGTAGGCCCATCAATCCGGGAATGCGCGAGTTCCTATTGTTTGCGGCCTGAAAGCCCCTCGCTGTCCACGATCAAGCCATTGCTGATCACACAGGAATGGCGCGATGTTGGCTCCGATCTGGCAGCGCGCCGCGCATCGCGGCGTGCCCACTTTTCTCGTGACGGCCCTCCTGCTGGGTCAGTCCCCGATGGCGGCGGCCGAGTCCCCGGCACAACGCCAGGAGCTGGTCGCCGCGCTGCGCCAGCTCGACGCCCTGGAGCGCACCGTCGCCGACAGCGCCGCGCATGCCCCCATCCAGCCGGGCGAGCGCTATCACTTCGATTACCCGCGGTTGCTGGCTGACCTGGCGCGCGTGCGCGCCGGCATCCAGGCCCATCTCACACCGTCGCGTGCCCAGCCGCGCGACCCCTCCGAACTGGCCGGCGACTACCGCACCGAGCGGCCCGCTTCGCCATCGCCGACGACTACGGAAGCCAAGCAATGAACGGCGCCCAGGTCTCGGCATTTCAAGCCAACAGCGGCATCGCGCCTTCGGCGATGGCGACCGTCCTGGTCGGCCTCGTGTTCGCGGTCTTGCTCGTGTGGGGCGTCTGGGCCATCCGAACGGCCTACGTGGGGTGGTCCGAGAGCCGCCTCAACCAGCGCCAGTTCCTCGGCGTCTGCATCCGCTTCGTCGCGATGTACCTCGTCCTGAGCTTCTTCCTCCTCTCCTGACCTGAAAGGCACGACCATGCAAAACCGCATCCTCCATTCCCGTCTTGCCCAGCGCGCCGCTGTGGCACTGGGCGCCGCCGCGCTTCCCGCGCTGTCGTTCGCGCAAGGCTTGCCGCAGTTGGAGAACCCGACCCGCGGCACCGGCAACGGCATCATGGAAACGATCAGGAACTACGGCTACGACATCATCATGCTCGTGGCGCTCCTGGTCGTGGCGTCGATGTTCATCGGCGTCTGCTACCACGCCTACGGCACCTACGCGGAAATCCACACCGGCCGCAAGACCTGGGGCCAGTTCGGCCTCACCGTCGCGATCGGTGCCGTGCTGCTGGTGATCGGCATCTGGCTGCTCACCGAAGCCACCGGCATCCTGTAAGGCGAGGCCGGTATGTCCGAGCAGCAGCACGTCCGTGCGGACGGGACGGTCACGTTCCTTCCGCACCGGCTCAACCGCCATCCGGTTGTCGTGCGCGGCCTCACCGCCGACGAACTGTGGATCTGCTGCGGCCTGTCCGGCGCCGCCGGCCTGCTGGTCGGTGCGCCGCTGTCCTGGGTGTTCCGCACGATCGCCATCGCGCCGACGTTCGTCGTCCTGGGCGTGGCCCTGGGCGTCTTCATCGGCGGCGGCATCCTGCGCCGGCTCAAGCGCGGGCGTCCCGACACCTGGCTGTACCGGCAACTGCAATGGCGCATCGCCACGCGCCATCCGCTGATGGCGGGATGGGTGGGCGGGCACGTGTTGATCTCGCGCTCCGGCTTCTGGTCCACCCGAAGGTCCGTTGCAAGGGGGGCACGATGAGCCGTTTCAAGAACGAGATCACCCACCTGCAGGCGCACATCAAGACGCTTCGCCTGGGGGCTGGCGCGCTGGTCATCGTCGCCCTGGTCATGGGCGGTGGCTGGTGGAGCGCGCCGCGCGACCTGACCATCCACGTCCCGCCCGACCTGCGCTCCGGCAGTACCCGCAAGTGGTGGGAAGTGCCGCCCGAATCAGTCTATGCGTTCACGTTCTACGTGTTCCAGACCCTCAACCGCTGGCCGACGAGCGGCGAAGAGGACTACCCGCGCAACCTCCACACGCTCTCGCCGTACCTCACTCCGTCCTGCCAGGCATTCCTGCGCGCGGACTACGACTACCGCCGCAGCACGGGCGAGCTGCGCCAGCGCGTGCGCGGCATCTACGAAATCCCCGGGCGCGGCTACGGCGACGATCCCACGGCGCGCGTGCGCGTGGTCTCCGACCGCGACTGGGTGGTGACGCTCGACATCACCGCCGACGAGTACTACGGCGCCGAGCAGGTCAAGCGCGCGCTCGTGCGCTACCCGGTGAAGGTCACGCGGGTGGACGTCGATCCCGCCCGCAACCCGTTCGGCTTGGCGCTGGACTGCTACGACGGTGCGCCCCAGCGCATCAGCGCACCGGAGCCGACGCGCCCGGCGCCTGGCGGCCTGTCTCCGCAAGCGCCCCAAGGAGGAAACACCCCATGAAGCATCCTGTACTCGTGCTGCTGGGGCTGCTGGCCGTGGCCGCGGCACCCGTCTCCCATGCTGTGGAGATTCTGCGGTGGGAACGCATGCCGCTCGCGGTGCCGCTGAAGGTGGGCCAGGAGCGCATCGTGTTCATCGACCGGAACGTCCGCGTGGGCGTACCCGCAGGCGTGGGCGAACGCCTGCGCGTGCAGAGCGCAGGCGGCGCGGTGTACCTGCGCGCCAGCGAACCGATCGAGCCCACGCGGCTGCAATTGCAGGACGCCGACACGGGCGCGCTGATCCTGCTCGACATTGCGGCCGAGCCGCCCAAGGACGGCGAAGCCGAGCTGGAGCCGGTGCGCATCGTCGAGGGCAGCAGCACCCCTGCGCGCTACGGCGATCTGGCAGGCGGTGCCGATGAGGCCACGGCACGCGCCCAGGACCAGGCAGGTACGCGGGTGACCCGGCGCGAAACCCCGGTTCCGGTCGTCCTGACGCGCTTCGCCGCACAGAACCTCTACGCGCCGCTGCGCACCGTGGAGCCGCTGCCTGGCGTCATGCGGGTGAACCTGCGTCGTGACCTCGACCTCGGCACGCTGATGCCGACGCTGCCCCTGCGCGCGATCGCACTCGCGTCGTGGCGTCTGGAAGACCAGTGGGTCACTGCCGTGCGCCTGACAAACAGCAGCAGCGGCTGGGTCACGCTCGACCCGCGCGTGCTGCAAGGCGATTTCCTCACCGCTACCTTCCAGCACGAAGCGCTCGGCCCTCGCGGTACGCCCGAGGACACGACCGTCCTGTACCTGGTGACGCGCGGGCACGGCCTCGCGCAATCGCTGCTGCCGGCGATCCACCGCTTCGACCCGGTCGTGCATCTGCCGCAGCCGGAAGCGGTAGCCGACGACGGCAAGGAGGCCCGCCATGCGCAGTAACGGCTTGCTCAAGTGGCTGATGATCCCAGTCGCCTTGCTGGTGCTGTTCGTCGCCATCCGGCTGTTCTCCGGCGGAAGCACGTCGGCACCGCCCGCCGCGGATGCCGGCTCCAAGCTCACGCCCGAGGAAATGAAGGCGTTGGGCATCGAAGGCGATACCCCTCGCGACACCGTTGCAACCCTGGTGGCCCAGGTGAAACAGTTGCGCACCGAGCTTCAGACCGCGCTGACCGACAACAAGTCGCAGCGCGAGGAAAACCAGCGGCTGCGCCAGCGCGAGAACTCCATCGATCAGCGCATCAATTCGGCCCTCGAATCCGAACGCTCGAACCTTCGCCGCGACCAGGAACAGGCGGCCAGCGCGCGCCAGCAGACCGAGGGGCTGCTCGCCGACCTGCAGCGGCGCCTGGACAGCATCGGCGGGCGCGGCGGCGGCCATGCCGATCTGCCCGTGGGCCTGGGGCTGCGCGATGGCGACGAGGCCGGCATGGAAGGCGGCATGCGCTGGATCGAGCCGGACGACGCGAAGAAGGCCGAGGGCCGCAACGGCAGTCGTGGCACGGGCAGCGGCATGAGCTTCCCGACGAGCTTCGGCCCGGCGCAAAGCACGCTGGAAACGACCGCGGAAACCGTGGCGAACGCCGGCGCACGTGCGGCAGGCGTCAAGAGCGCCAAGCCGGTCTATACCGTGCCAACCAACTCGACGCTGATGGGGTCGGTCGCGATGACGGCGCTGATCGGTCGTGTGCCGATCGACGGGACGGTGAACGATCCGTACCCCTTCAAGGTACTGGTCGGGCCGGACAACCTGACCGCCAATGGCATCGACATTCCCGACGTGGCCGGCGCTGTGTTCAGCGGAACCGCATCGGGCGACTGGACGCTTTCGTGCGTGCGCGGTCAGGTGCGCAGCATCACCTTCGTTTTCCACGACGGCACGATCCGCACCATCCCCGAAGACCGCGACGGCAACCAGCAGAACAACCAGCAGCGCGACGGCCTGGGCTGGATCAGCGATCCCTATGGCATCCCTTGCGTCAGCGGCGAGCGGCGCAGCAACGCCCAGCAGTACCTCGGCTCGCAGGCCCTGATCACCGCGGCCGGCGCCGGCGTGGCCTCGCTGATCGACAGCGACAGCGGCCAGATGTCCTACGTCGGCGCAGACGGCTCCATCGGCAGCGTCGGCATCTCGGGCAACGAGGCCGTGGGCCGCATCCTGGCCGGTGGCGTGCGCGACATGGCGGACTGGGTGAACAAGCTGTACGGGCAGGCGTTCGCGGCCGTCTATGTCCAGCCTGGCGCGAAGGTCGCCGTCCACCTCGAAAAGCCGCTCGCCATCGACTTCGATCCCGAAGGCCGCAAGGTCGATCACCGCGCAGGAGAAAGCCATGCTCTCGAACTTGAATAGGGGCCTGGCGCTGGCCCTCGCCGTCGCGGTGCTCGGCGGCTGCGCCACCAGCAAGGAAAAGCTGCTGCCCCACGGCGACAGCACGATGATGGACATCTGGCAGCAGAACGCCGGCGACGGCGGCGGGAGCGCCGGCCAGGCGGCACGCCGGCAGCTGCTCGATGCCCGCCAGAGCCTGCGCCGGCCGTTGACCGAGGCCGACGTGCAGGCCGCGCCCGCCGAGCAGATGCGCTACACGCGCACCGCACGCAACGAGGTCTATCGCCAGTTCCACCGGCTGCCGAATCCCGATCTCGTCATGTACGTGTATCCACACTTGGCGGGCTCGGACCCTGTACCTGTGCCGGGCTACACGACGGTCTTCCCCCTGTACCAGCGCGTGCAGTACGCCATGCCGGGCGAGCGCGTGGAGGACTACTGATGCGCTGGAAACTTCCCTGGCCGAAGCTGGCCGCATCCAGCGCCAGCGACGACGAGCAGCCGGACGGTTGGCAGCGCCACGTCGATGCCTTGCGCCAGGCCGGCATCCCCGAACCTGGTGCAGCGGTACAGGGCCGCAGGCCGGCGACGGTAGCCGACGAGCAGGCGCTGTACGACGTCGCACCGTCGTTCGCGGAACTGCTGCCTTGGGTGGAGTTCCTGCCGCAGTCGAAGTCCATGCTGCTGGAGGATGGGCAGTCGGTCGCTGCCTTCTACGAGCTGGTGCCGCTGGGCACCGAGGGCCGGGAACCCGGCTGGCTCGCGCATGCCCGCGATGCCTTGGAAAACGCGCTCCAGGACTCGTTCGATGAGCTGGACGAAAACCCCTGGGTGCTCCAGCTCTACGCCCAGGACGAGCCCAGCTTCGACCAGTACATGCAGACCCTGCGCGACTACGTGCAGCCGCGCGCCCGCGATACCGCGTTCACCGAGTTCTACCTGCGCTTCTTCGGCCACCACCTACGCGCGGTCGCCAAGCCGGGCGGCCTGTTCGAGGACACGGTGGTCACGCGGCTGCGCTGGCGCGGCCAGACGCGGCGGGTGCGCATGGTGATCTATCGCCGTGCCACCGGGCAGGCAAGCCGCCGCGGCCAGACGCCCGAGCAGATGCTGAACATCGTTTGCGACCGCCTGTGCGGCGGCCTGGCGAACGCCGGCATCCAGGCACGGCGCATGGTCGCAGCCGACGTCCACGACTGGCTGCTGCGCTGGTTCAATCCGCGCCCGGCGATGCTCGGGCCGAGTGCAGAGGACCGGGAGCGCTTCTACGCGCTGGCGCGCTACCCCGACGAGGCCGAGGACGGCGAAATCGAGCTGGCGAGCGGGCGGGATTTCAGCCAGCGGTTGTTCTTCGGCCAGCCACGCTCCGACGTGGAGCATGGCACTTGGTACTTCGATGGCATGCCGCACCGCGTGCTGATCACCGACCGCCTGCGCATGCCGCCCGGCACCGGACACCTGACCGGCGAGACCCGCAAAGGGGATGCCATCAACACGCTGTTCGACCAGATGCCGGAAGACACCTTGCTTTGTCTCACGATGGTCGCCACGCCGCAGGATGTCCTGGAAGCGGATCTCAACCACCTGGCTAAGAAGGCGGTGGGCGAGACGCTGGCGTCGGAGCAGACGTTGAAGGACGTGCAGGAAGCCCGCTCCCTCATCGGCAGCGCGCACAAGCTCTACCGCGGAACGCTGGCGTTCTACCTGCGCGGACGCGACGAGGCGGAACTGGACCGGCGCGGCCTGGACCTGGCGAACGTGATGCTCAACGCCGGCTTGCAGCCGGTGCGCGAAGACGACGAGGTGGCACCGCTCAACAGCTACTTGCGCTGGCTGCCGTGCTGCTACAACCCCGGCCAGGATCGGCGCAGGTGGTACACCCAACTGATGTTCGCGCAGCACATCGCGAACGTGTCGCCGGTGTGGGGCCGCGCCCAGGGCACGGGGCACCCCGGCATCACGATGTTCAACCGTGGTGGCGGCCCGATCACCTTCGATCCGCTCAATCGCCTGGATCGGCAGATGAACGCCCACCTGTTCCTGTTCGGCCCTACCGGCTCGGGCAAGTCCGCGACGCTCAACAACCTCTTGAACCAGGTCACGGCCATCTATCGGCCGCGGCTGTTCATCGTTGAGGCCGGCAACAGCTTCGGCCTGTTCAGCGATTTCGCACGCAGGCTCGGGCTAACGGTGAACCGGGTAAAGCTGGCCCCAGGCTCCGGTATCAGCCTCGCACCGTTCGCCGATGCGCGCCGGCTGATCGAAACGCCGAGCGACGTGCAGACGCTCGATGCCGACGCGCTGGACGAGGACCTTCCCCCGGATGCCTCGGCCATGGAGGCGGACGAGCAGCGCGACGTGCTCGGCGAATTGGAGATCACGGCGCGGCTGATGATCACCGGCGGCGAGGACAAGGAAGAAGCCCGGATGACGCGGGCCGACCGCTCGCTGATCCGCCAGTGCATCCTCGACGCCGCCGAGCACTGCGTGGCCGAGAAGCGCACGGTGCTCACGCGCGATGTGCGCAACGCGCTGCGCACCCGCGGCCAGGACCCGACGCTGCCCGAGATGCGGCGTGTGCGGCTGCTGGAGATGGCGGACGCGATGGACATGTTCTGCCAAGGCACGGACGGCGAGATGTTCGACCGCGACGGCACGCCGTGGCCCGAGGCGGACATCACCCTGGTGGACCTCGCAACCTACGCCCGCGAGGGCTACAACGCCCAGCTCTCCATCGCCTACATCAGCCTGATCAGCACGGTGAACAACATCGCCGAGCGTGATCAGTACCTGGGACGCCCGATCATCAACGTCACCGACGAAGGGCACATCATCACGAAGAACCCGCTGCTCGCGCCCTATGTCGTGAAAATTACAAAAATGTGGAGAAAGTTGGGGGCCTGGTTCTGGCTCGCGACGCAGAACATCGACGACTTGCCGCGCGCCGCGGAGCCCATGCTCAACATGATCGAGTGGTGGATCTGTCTCAGCATGCCGCCCGATGAAGTCGAGAAGATCGCGCGGTTCCGCGAACTCTCGCCCGCGCAGAAGGCGCTGATGCTTTCGGCGCGCAAAGAGGCGGGGAAATTCACAGAAGGCGTCATCCTCTCCAAGAGCATGGAAGTGCTGTTCCGCGCTGTGCCACCGAGCCTGTACCTCGCCCTCGCGCAGACAGAACCCGAGGAGAAAGCCGAACGCTACCAGCTCATGCAGCAGTACGGCTGCACCGAACTGGAAGCGGCTTTCAAGGTGGCCGAGAAGATCGACCAGGCCCGCGGCATCGAGTCGCCGGCCCTGGAACTGTCGTAAACCGGAGAACGCCATGGAACAGAAACGTCCTTCCATTCCGATGCAGGTCCAGGCGTTCCGCCGTCGCCGCTGGCGGCCTCGCTGGCCCTGGGTATTGGCTGCTGTGCTGGTCGCGCTGCTGCTGATCTGGCTGGTGTCCCGGACGCCCGGCGAATCCTCAGCCTCGTCGCCCGCGCCGGCCAGCACGGCGCAGGTCGCTGGGCCACCCTGGCAGATGGGCAACCCGGAAGGCCGCTTCACGCTGACGCTCTATGCCGACCTGGAATGCCCGTTCTGCCGGGAGTACTTCCCGCAGCTCAAGCGGTGGGTCGGCAACAACACCGACGTCGCACTGCAATGGCACCACCAGCCGCTGGCCGCACACGAGCCAGCCGCGTCGGCCGAGGCACGTCTGGCCGAGTGCGCCGCCGAAGCGGGCGGTCATGCGGCGTTCTGGCAGGCGGTCGAATGGGTCTATGCCCACACGCGCAGCGACGGCCAGGGCTTGCCCGATGGCTTGCGTTACCCCGAAACAACGTCGGCCATCGAGCAGTGCATGGCGAGCGAGCGGCCCAACGCGGCCATCCGCGCCCAGGCCGCAGAAGCCACCAAGAGCGGCGTGACCGCCACGCCGTCGCTGCGACTGCTCGATCGCCAGACGGGCCAGGCCATCCTGCTGCAGGGGCCGATCGAGGGCGATGCCTTGCTGTCGGCCATGGACATGCTGGCGGCCGGGGACATGGCCAGCGACGCGGCGGCTTCCCCCGCCACCGCCACATCCGAAATGCCTGCCGACGTTGTCGGCGACATGCCCAGGTAGCCCTCGGTCTTAGAGGCTACGGCGCGGTTCGCCGTGCTGACCGCGACCCGTTCGCTTCGCATCCTGGCTGCGAACAATCACCGCTGCGCGGTGGTGGATGCACCTTGTTCCGCTGTTTCATCCCCAGGAGGGCTTGCCCTCCCAGGGTGGCGCCCTCCGTTCACATTCTGGAGGTTCGCCATGTCTCTCGTCATCAACGACTCCTGCGTGGAGCCACGTTTTGCCCCAGCGTCCCAATCCGATGACTGGATCATCCGGCAAGCCATCGCGTTGCTGGAGCAGCGGGTCTTCAAGAAGGGGCCAGCCCTGAATCAGCCAGCCGTCGTCAAGGACTATCTGCGCCTGAAACTGGCCGCCGAGCCGAACGAAATCTTCGCCGTCGTGTTTCTCAACAGCATGCACGTGGTGCTGGCCTATGAGCCGATGTTCAAGGGTACGGTCCATTCGACCACGGTGCATGCGCGCCCAATCGTGCAGCGCGCCCTGGAACTTAACGCCGCTGCGGTCATTTTTTCGCACCAACACCCTTCGGGCTGCACGGAGCCGTCAAGCGCGGACCGCGCTTTGACCCAAACGCTGAGGGCCGCGTTGTCGCTGATCGACGTGAGGGTGCTGGATCACCTCATCGTCGGCCAGGGCACGCCGTACTCGTTCGCGGAATCCGGCCTGCTGTAGCGACGGTGTCGGCTTCTTGATCCACACGGAGGCTTCGGCCTCCGATTTTTCAATGTGCAACCTCTCCGCTGCACGGGCGAAATGGAGTTCTGCAACGGCTAGGAAGCAGCCAAGATGCCGAAGCTCCATCTCGCTTTCCTTGTCAGCTTGCAGACCGCTGCGTTTTTGCCAGCATCGCTAAGAGGATGCAGACCAGCAAAGCAGCGCCCAGGTTGTAGAGCATTCCCGCGACGAAAGCTGAAGCGTATTGGCCTGCTTGCGCCGCCGCGCCATCGCCTGCGGCAAGCGCCGCACCGAACAGGATGCCGACCGCGGCCACGCCCAGCGCGGCGCCGACCTGCTGAACGGTCGAGATCACGCCCGACGCCATGCCAGCCTGCGCTTCAGCGACAAAGCCCAGTACCAGGTTCAGCAGCGGCGTCATGATGAAGCCTTGCCCGGCACCGACCACGACCAGAACGGGGATCAGCCGCATGGGCACCAGTTCCGCACCAGCGGCTTGCACCTGGGCGATCAGCAGGCCGATCGAAACGGCATAGACCAGCGCCCCGCTGACGATGGCGGCGGTTCCCCAGCGGGCAACCAGCCGTGGCGCAGCCAGCGATGCCGCGACAAAGCCCACGCTGCATGGCGCGAAGATGCTGCCAGCCACGAAGGGATCGAGGCCCAGCCCCGTCTGCACCAGCAAGGCGAAGCACAAGAAGAACGAACTGGACGTGGAATAGACCAGCAGCACCAGCACCGCGCCCAGCGCGAAACGACGCTGTCCCAGCAATCGCATGTCCACCAGCGGCAAACCACCGGCAATCCGCCGCTGCTCCTGCTGCCGGTAGAACAGCGCGAGCAGCGCCGCCGCCACCCCCAGCGACCCCAGGCTCCAGGCCGGCCAGCCTTGGCCCGGCCCCTCGATCAGCGGCACCAGCAGCAACGCCAGGCCGGCGCTGACCAGTACCACGCCCGTCCAGTCCAGGGCCGGGCGCTGCGGCGCGCGCGATTCGGGAATGCACCGTGCGGCGGCGATGGCGAACAGCCCGATGGGCACGTTGATGAGGAAGATGCTGCGCCAGCCCAGCCCGAACAGGTCGGCATGCACCAGCCAGCCGCCCAGCACCTGCCCAGCGATGGCGGCCAGGCCCAGCGTCATGCCCAGCAGGCCGAAGGCACGGCGGCTGTCGTCGCCGTCGAAGTTGACGCGGATGGACGCATAGACCTGCGGGAACAGCAAGGCGGCCGCCAGCCCCTGCAACACCCTGGCACCGATCAGGAAGCCGGCCTTGGGCGCCAGCCCGCACAAGGCCGAGGCCACGGTGAAGCCCGCCATGCCGACGACGAACAACCGACGGCGGCCGAACAGGTCGCCCAGCCGCCCGCCGGTAATCAGCAGCACGCCGAACGCCAGCTCGTAACCGGCCACGATGAAACCGATCTGCGCGAAGCTCGCGCCCAGCCCGGCCTGCATGCTGGGGATGGCCACGTTGACCACGAACAGGTCGAAGATCGTGACGAAGCCGGCCAGTAGCAGCACGGACAACCCGAGCCACGGCGGGCCACTGACGGCGCGCTCGGGCGGCGTCGCAAAGCAGGGATTTGAGTTCATCTTGCGTATCCAGGGTAAAGACGCGATCATTCTCAAACCCTTCTTAAACAATTACAATTTAACAATTTATGCTATTACTTAAAGCAATCCCATAAGGCGATGAGAACGCTGGAACGAACGCGCGCCGATCTGGCCGCCTTTCTGCGCGCACGGCGCGAACGGCTGTCGCCCGCCGACGTGGGCTTGCCCAGCGGTGGCCGCCGGCGCACGCCAGGACTTCGGCGCGAGGAAGTCGCCGCGCTCGCTGGTGTCGGCTTGACCTGGTACACATGGCTGGAACAGGGCCGCGATATTGGTGTTTCGGCCACCTTTCTGGACAACCTGGCGCGAGTGCTGAAACTGGATGCTGCCGAGCGGCGGCACCTGTTCCTGCTGGCGCACGAGAGGCCACCGGCCGAGCCGGGCAAGACATGGTGCGTGCTGCCGCCGCTGGTACGGCGCTTGATGCACGACCTGCCGCACCCGGCCTTCGTGCTCAACCTGCGCTGGGACGTGCTGGGCTTCAATGCGCCTGCGGATGCGCTTTTCGGATTTGATACGCACGCGCCCGAGCGGCGCAATCTGCTCTGGCTGCTGTTCACCGATCCCATCCTGCGCGAGCGCGTGGATGCCTGGGAAGAACAAGCTCCGCTGATGCTGTCCAGCTTCCGACGCGACTTTGCCCGCGCCACGCAGGAAGCGAACATTCATGAACTGGTGGACGAACTGGAACGGGTTTCGCCCGAGTTCAAGGCATGGTGGCGGCAGCACGACGTCCATGCGCCTTGCAATGGCGTGCGCAAACTAGTGATCGACAGCAAGGCGGAGCCGTTCGAACACACCTCGCTGACAGTTGACGAGGATCGACACCTGCGGCTGACGGTCTATGCGCGGCAATTGGTTGACGCTGAATCCAACCGCAGACCGGAGTAACCATCACGGCTCGATCTCGCCCCTATGAAACCGGGTGGAGCCGAGTTCCTATTTCCTGCTGTCCCTCACCGCCGTATGCGTTGCACTACCGGAATCGTGAACTCCGGGGTGGCACGCCATGCGCCGTTTTCCTTCGTTTCTTCCCTCCAAGCGAACCTGGCTAACGGCCAGCGGCTTGGCTGCGCTCCTCGCGACCAGCGCGCTCTACGCTGAAACCTGGGTCGTCACCGACCAGGCACATCCAGTCTCCGGCAAGGCGGATCGGCTGATCCTGCTGGATGCGCCCTCCCGCATCGAGGCCGAACTGGCATCTGGCCTGCCGGCTGACCCGGCGCGCGCAGAACACATCGCTCGCGATCGCCTGAGCCAGGGCGGTGCCGACCTCCAACGCCGCATTGCCTCCGCATACCAAGGCGTCACCGACGCATGGAGCCTGGGCATCACGAGCATCCCAGCCATCGTGGTGGATCAGCGCTACGTCGTCTATAGCGAGCCGGATGTGGCTCGCGCTGTCGCGCGCATCGAGCAGCACCGGAGGACCCAGCCGTGACCCGACTATTCGACCTGATGCGCCGCCTGCGCGCTGGCGTGGCTTCGTTGCTGCTGCTCAGCGCCACGGGCAGCTACGCCCTCAATACAGCGACCATCATCGGCTCGGTGGCATCGCCCGATTGCCTCGAATACCGTGTCGTCGGCATCTGCTACTGGCTCTACTGCACCTGGACGGGCTGCACGGTGCGCACGTCCGTCAAGGTTCGCCACTACATCCCCGATGCGGTGGTGTCGTCGTATTCGAATACCGGCGAAAACCCCTGGGTCGAAGTCCGGGCGATGAGCACGCCCAACCCGTCCGCCCAGGCTGGCGGCGACGGGACGACGAACGAGGACCACGAAAACAACCTCGCCAAATTCAAGAACGCGGACGTCATCGGCCACCCTGGCGCCGAGGTGTTCAACCAGTTCGTCTCGTCCTCGGGCTACTTCTGCGAGGGCGCGGGCACGGCATTCATGCCGTACTTGCTCAGCACCTTGGACACGCTGGCCTGGCGCTACAACGTGCCCGAGATGGCCTACCCGGAAGCACTGATTCCGGGCCGGCGTGAGGTCGGCGCACGCACCACGATGAACCTGTGGGGCAACGTGTATCCCCGTGGCGGCTTCCTTCACCAGACCGACGACTTCAAGGCCGGCGCAGTGGTGGCCCAGCGTGCAGGCGATGTGGTCACGCGCCGGGGGCAGATCCACGTCTATCAGCCGTTGCTGGCCAACTCCCGCGACGGCTACTGGCCGGCCGGCGCGCTGATGGAGGGCGATGCCTCCACCGGCAAGTGGCAAGAACTCACACCCGTCCTGTCCTCGTCCTGCACGGTCTTTCCGCGCAGCGGCTTCCTTACCCAGGCGCAGCAAGGCGACTACGCATGGGCGCTGTGGCGGCCGTATGCCTGCTGCGAACGCCGGGGCCAGGTGTTCCTGGGCAGCGTCGATTTCCTCTGAGGTGGTGCCATGAAGTTCCGTCCCGCATTCAATCTGTTCTCCCGCCGGGCACGCCGCACGGAGATCGTCCTGGCGCTGGCCGGCGCGCTCGCGCTGGGCAGCGGCGTGGCCTGGGGTCAACTGGGATACCAGACCACCGGCAGCGTCATCGGCGATGACGTCATGTACTCGATCGGCGGCGGCAACGCCGTGTCGATGGGACGTGCGGCTGGCATGCGCTCCCTCGGTGTTGGCGTGGGCTGGAACAGCAACTTGATCTGCGGTGACATGAGCATCCAGACCACCTTGAGGAATCAACTCAACGGCATCACCAACGGTTTCCAGCAAATCATGTCGTCGGTGATCCAGAGCGCCACCAGTGCGGTGGCATCGTTGCCCGCGCTGATCATCCAGCGGGCCGATCCCGGCCTGTACAACCTGCTCACCAATGGCGTACTGCAGGCCCGGCTGGATTTCGACCGCTCCAAGCTCACGTGCCGTGCCATGGCAGAGAAGATGGCCGAAACGGCGGGCGGCCAGCTCGGCTGGAGCCAGATGGCCGAAGGCCTGGCGCTGCGCGATGCCGTGTCGAGCACGGATGCGGTCTCGGCCATCGAGCAAGCCGAGACGCGCCGCGGCAATGACGGCGTGCCGTGGGTCGGGGGCAGCAACGCGGGCGGCTCCGGCCAGCCCGCGGTCAGGGTCGTCGGCGATGTCACCCGCGCCGGCTACAACCTGGTCAACGGCCGCGGCGTAACCGACACGTCTTCGATCGCCCCGGCCAGTTGTGCCAGCCTCTCGTGCCAGACCTGGACCTCGCCACAGGCCGCCGTCGAGTGGGCTACGCGCGTGCTCGGCGAGAAGGAGCAGCGCACGTGCGATGCCTGCACCAAGACCGAGACGACGCCCGGCGTCGGGCTCACGCCGCTGATCCAGGAGGAATACGACACCAAGCTGCAGGCGCTCCAGGATCTCGTCTCCAAGGCGAAGAACACGACGCCCGAGAACCTGCGCGAAGCCGGCAGCGCGTCGCTGCCCATTACGCGCGGCGTGATCGAGGCGCTGCGCGACGAGCCCGACCAGCACCTGCTGTCGCAGCGCCTGGCGTCCGAGGTCGCGCTGGCGTCCGTGCTGGAGAAAGCGCTGCTGCTGCAGCGCACGCTGCTCACGGGCAAGAAGGAGCCCAACGTCGCGGCGAACGAGCTTGCCGTGGAGGCCGTGAACCACGAGAGCGACACGCTCGACCGCGAGATTCGCAACCTCAAGACCGAACTGGAGCTGCGGCGCGAGCTGGCGAACAACTCTCCCATGGCGATCATCCAGCGCCACGGCACGCGCGCGGCCGGCTCGCGCGGCATCTACGAGGGCGATCCTGTGCCGGACCGTCTCGACCAGCTCCAGAAGGGCAATCCGGGGAGTCGGCCATGAGCCCGGCGCGCATGGCCTGGTGGCCCGTGCGCTGGTTGTTCAGCCGGCGCGCGGCGAAGACGCTGCTGTGGCTGGTACTGATCGTTGCCGCTGCCGTGGGGGCCAACGTCGCGGGCATCTACTTGGTCGGCAGCGTTGCAGGCTGGGAACGGTGGCTGGCGGCCTCCGCAGGGTATTTCTTCATCTGGCGGCTGTGCGTGTACGCGGCAACGGCCTATGGATGGTTCTGGATGCGCCGCCGGGTGCTGGCCCGCGAAGACCAAAGCGGGACAGATGGCCAGGCGCGGCGCCGGCTGAATCGCACCGAGGTCGCCGGCGTCGTCGCCATCGTCGCGCTGGAAGCCAGCCTGTTGATGCAGGCCGCTTGAGGGGAGATCGGGGCCATGACGCTCTTCACGACCGACTATCTGGAGTACTACCTCACCCTCGTGTCCTGGATCGTCAACAACGGCATCTGGGCCGTGCTGGTGTCCAGCGGGGTGTTCGCGCTGCCTTTCGTCGCCATCGTCGTGCAGGAGTGGCTGAAGGCCCGTGCGGAAGGCGCTGACGAGGGCAACAAAGGCGTTCTGAGTGCCGCCCGTATCGAGAACCGGGTGTTCGTCGCGATCGTGGTGGTGATGTTCGCGGGCATTCCGTTTATCGACGTGGACCTCAGCACCATCCAGTACGACAGCTCGCGCTCGGCGCAGTGCCAAGTCAGCGTGCCGCAGCCCACAGAAACCGGCTGGTCGCAGTCCTTCAGCACCATCAACAACCAGTCGGCGAAGGTGCCGGTCTGGTGGGCCTTCATGCACGCGCTCTCGCGCGCGGTCACGAGCGCCTCGGTGGCTGCGATCCCGTGCGGTACGGACCTGCGGCAGATGAGGATGGAGATCGACGCGACCCGCATTGACGACCCGGTACTCGCTCAAGAGGTCGCGGACTTCTCGCGGGATTGCTATGGGCCTGCGCGGGCCAAACTGTTCATGCAGCGCCCGGATCTCGATGAGCAGCAGATGCACGACGTGACCTGGATCGGCTCGCGCTTTTTCACGGACACGGGTGGCTACTACGACAGCTACCGCTCCAGCACGGCGCGCGAGGCATGGCCCTATGACGACAGCCGCGATGCAGGCCTCGCGCAGGTTGCCAATGGTGGCGGCTACCCGACCTGCAGGCAGTGGTGGTCAGACGGCAGCAACGGACTGCGCGCGCGGCTGCTGGGGCAAGTGGACCCGAGCCTGCTGAATCGCCTGGCGGGCTGGGCCGGGTTCCTGAGCCGGGCCGAGGTGGACGATTCGGTGATCCGCGCCATCGCGTCACCCCGGCAGCAGAAATTGAACCAGGGCAGCGTCTATACGGACTACGGCGGCCAGATCGACAAGACCCTGCCGAACATCGTGACGCGCGCCACAGGCGACGTCGGGATGGCAGTAGGCGCGATTGCCGCGTTTCCCGCCATGGATGTCGTGCGCCAATCCCTGCCCATGATCCTCGCCTTACTGAAGATGGCGCTGGTCATCTGCATCCCGCTCGTGCTGGTTGTGGGCACCTATGACCTGAAGACGGTCATCACCGTCAGCGTCGTGCAATTCGCGCTGTTCTTCACGGACTTCTGGTTCCAGCTCGCACGCTGGATCGATTCAACGATCCTGGACGCGCTCTACGGGTGGGGCTTCGGCTGGAACCGGCCGCACACCAACTTCGATCCGCTGGTGGGGCTGAACAACGCCTTCGGCGACATGCTCCTGATGTTCGTCATGGGCACGATGTTCCTGGTTCTGCCGGGATTCTGGCTGGCGAGCCTTACCTGGGTTGGGATTCGGGCCGGGCACGTCATCCAAGGGCTCTCCGATGGCAGCAAGAGCGCCGGGCAAGCTGGCGGCAAGGGTGCCGGGGCGCTCACCGGAGGAAAGCTGAAATAGCCCGAGGCCGGTCAGTCGTCGGTGTACAACTCGTGCGACGTGTCGTTGTGCAGGTTGGGATCGTAGCCCGGCGTCTTGCGCAGCTCGGTGAGGTCGGTGAAAGGCCACTCGTCTTCATCCGAGGTATTGGCAGCAGCAGCCCATCCCGCCGCCGCAACGCCCAGCAGCACGAGTGCGAACCAAAACGCAACGTAGAGCAGCACTCCCAGTACAGCCAGCTTGACCACCCACACGCACACGGTCGCGCCAGCTCGCGGCATCCCCTTGGATACCAACCAGTTCGACGCCCGCCGTTCGCCGCGCGCACAGGCACGCCATCCGCGGCCAAAGGCGCGGCCGAGGCGTTCTGCGGTGCTGGTGCGGGTCGTCGTGTTCATGGTCGTCTCCTGCTGCTGAGGAATGCCTATTCCAGTTTGCTCCACTTCATTCGGTTTGCGGCTTCAATGTGCTTTCTTGCTGCTTCAGGACGTTTCGTCGTCTGGCCCCAACGGGCCTGGATCGGGTTCTACGCCGACGCGGTAGGTGGCGACGAAGCGCGGCCAGTCCACATGGTCAACCAGGTCGATGTCCTCGACAACGCGGACCTTGGCTCCCGCCCGCTCGAACAGGGCGATGCTCGCGGCGGGATAGTTGTTGCGCGACGGATAGAGCACCCCGTCGAACAGCGCCTGGCCGTCATCTCCGAGCATCGCATGCACCTGGGCGGACACCCGCTGCGTGTGCGTGTAGTCGCGGCTGGCCAACTGCTCCAGGTTCAGGCCGAAGTAGCCCGCCATGACGCCCGGCGCCGTGAGATCGGCCAGAAGCACGTCATCCAGCACGCCTACTGCGCGCACCATCCGGGCGTTGACCTCCTTCAGGGCGATGGAGCGCCTCGTGTCTTCAAGCCATTGATGCTTATGGAACACCGACTCCATCAGCACCGTGGGCAGGTCGCACCCCAGGTAGAGCACGCCGTAGGCCCCCGCTGGGTCATCGTAGCGATTCGTGCTGCTGCGGCCATAGTACAGCGGGCTGCCCCGATAGACGACGCGGCTCACATGCTGGAGCAGTTCACCGGCATCGATCAGGAACGAAGGCAGCTCGTGGCTCATGGCGATCTCGCTTCAATGCACCTGGACGCCCAGCACGTTGAACACGGCCTCGGCCACGTCATCGATCGTGCCATGCGTCACCGCATCCACCGGCGAGCGACCACCCAGGCCTTCGAGGGGTTCGGACAGCGCGCGGTAGATCGTCCAGTGGTCGATGCCCTCGACCTCCTGGAGCACGGTTTGGGTCAACTGCTGCTTCACCGGGTCGAGCTGCCAGTCGGGCAGCTTCTGGCCGCGCGGCCCCACGTTCAGCGCCAGCAGCCGACGGGCGAGGATGTCCTTGTAGATTTGCTGGCGCGACTTGTCCGCCAGCTTGGCGAACTCGGCAGGCGGCAGGTTGTCCGGCTGGTTGAAGGCTTCCAGCAGCACGGCGCGGCCTCGCTGGACATCGGTTTCATTCGGTGCCCAGCGCGTGTCGGCGCGCAGCGTGGCCGCCTTGCGCTCCAAGGCCTGCGCCACCGTTTCACCTTCCAGGTTGGCGGGCAGCTTCACCGCCTCCACGCGCTCATGGATGAACGCCTGCAACTCGGCCGCGAACGCCGGGGCATCCCGGATTTCGACGGTATCCGCAAATCGGCGCACATCCTCCACCGTGACGCGCGGCAGACGATCGGCAATGAATTCGATGGCAGTGGGCATGGTCATCTCCCAGGTAGGTTTGAGACAGGATTCACTCTAGTCTCCTTTGTCGCGTTTGTCAACTTAGTCGCCCGAGTGGGAGGCTACCTGGCGGTCTAGCGTCCCGGCAGCATAGGTCGGGGCCAGCGCCAGGTCGCCGTCCAATCCATTCGTGCGGGTTCCACATTGACGCTGGAGCCGCAGCCCAAGCCCCGCTATACCGAAACGGTTAAAGGCCAAAGGGTCGAAACGGCAAGGGAATGGGGTGCAAGGGGAAAGGCCCTACCTCGAAAAGGCAAAAAGACCTCCCGCCCGGCCCGCCATCAGGACACCGACATGCTCTCCCTGTTCCAGCGAAAACGGCCCCCGGTCGCTGCCGCGCCGTCGCCAGCCCTCGCCACCGACCTTCCGAAAGGGCTGATGCGGCCGGAGTCGGCCGCATCGCTGCTGGGCACCCCGCGCCGGCAGAAGCTGCTGGAACACATCTGGCAGCGCACCTCACTCTCGCGCAGGCAGTTCGCCACCCTGTACCGCGCGCCACTGGAGCGATACGCCGAGCTGGTCCAGGTCTTCCCGGCCTCCGAAGCGCACCACCACGCATACCCGGGCGGCATGCTCGACCATGGCCTCGAAATCGTCGCCTACAGCCTGAAGCTGCGGCAGTCCCATCTGCTGCCCATCGGCGCCAGTCCCGAAGACCAGGCGGCGCAGGCCGAAGCCTGGACTGCGGCCGTCGCCTATGCCGCGTTGCTCCATGACATCGGCAAGGTGGCGGTCGATCTGCACGTCGAGCTGGCCGACGGCAGCACCTGGCACCCGTGGCACGGCCCCCTGCGTCAGCCGTACCGCTTCCGCTACCGCGACGATCGCGAGTACCGGCTCCACAGCGCCGCGACAGGCTTGCTCTACCGGCAACTGCTCGACCGCGATCTGCTGGACTGGCTCAGTGGCTATCCCTCCCTGTGGGCGCCGCTGCTCTACGTCCTGGCCGGGCAGTACGAGCACGCCGGGGTACTGGGCGAGCTGGTTGTGCAGGCCGACCGCGCCTCCGTCGCCCAGGAGCTGGGCGGCGATCCCGCGCGCGCCATGGCCGCGCCCAAGCACTCGCTCCAGCGCAAGCTGGTCAACGGGCTGCGCTACCTGCTCAAGGAAGAGCTGAAACTGAACCAGCCCGAAGCCTCCGATGGCTGGCTCACGGACGATGCGCTTTGGCTGGTGAGCAAGACCGTTTCCGACAAGCTACGCGCGCATCTGCTGTCTCAGGGCGTCGATGGCATCCCTGCGAACAACACCGCGGTGTTCAATGTGCTCCAGGACCATGGCATGTTGCAGCCGACGGCCGACGGCAAGGCGATCTGGCGCGCGACCGTGACCAGTTCGACCGGCTGGTCCCACTCATTCACCCTGTTGCGGCTGGCACCTGCGCTGATTTGGGAGCCTGGCGAGCGGCCAGCGCCGTTCGGGGGGACGGTGGCGATCGACACGACAGCGGCCGACAAAGATGCCGATGCCTCGGTGCAATCGGTGGCAATCGCGGCAACGCCTCCTGCCGAAGAGCAGCAGTCCGCTCCATGGACGGACGCTGACGGCGCCGCTGCCCCGGTTCACCCGTTCGCTGCCCAGGCCGTGCCCGATGTCATGGAAGACATGCTCGCGATGGTGGGAATGGGTGATTTGCCTGCTACCCGGCAGGATGTAGAAGCCGTCTCGATCGAAGCGCTTGCACCGTCCCTGGCGAAGCCTATGCCTCCATCACCAGGGCCCGCGCCCACGGCCGCGCAACCATCCGGTGAACACTTCATGGCATGGCTGCAACAGCGCGTCGCCTCGCGGCGGCTCATCATTAACGACGCCAAGGCGCTCGTGCATACCGTGGGCGACACCGCGTACCTGGTCAGCCCCGGCGTCTTCCAGCGTTACGCGCAGGAACACCCGCAGGTTGGCACGCTGGCGAAGCTGGAAAACCTGCAGGATTGGCAATGGGTCCAGAAACGTTTCGAGCGGCTGCAACACCATCGCAAGCAGCCCAACGGCTTGAACATCTGGACGTGCGAAGTGACAGGGCCTCGCAAGTCCCGTCAGTTGCACGGCTATCTGCTTCGTGAACCGCATTCCTTATTCAGTGAGATGCCGCCCAATAATCCCTATCTTTCCCTTAAGGGTGGCTCATAGTTCCCAGTTATTCGACTTAATTTGACGGACTAACTGCTGAATACTTGGATTCCAATGTTATTTTTCACTATTTCGACTCAAAACCCTATAAATTGTGGTCCTGGATAAATTCAAAATTTCGGCGGCCTTACTTACATTCCCTCCAGACTTGCGCATGACCTCCAATATGTGGAGATCTGACAACTCTCGGAGTGAGCCGTTCGCGCGCACCGCCGCACTATCGTTCAGAACGGAAGCTGAATGTTCATTACAAGACTTCGTATACAGAACGATTCCGTTCTTCATGTGAGACTTCAGACAGAAATCACCAGCGACAACGAAATCGCCATAAAACAAGTCACTGACGCTGTAACGCTTATGCAGCACGTCGGCCTGATCGAACATCTCTAACGCATTTCTCGTCACAGACAAGACATCTCCAAACTTATTTACCGACACCAAACCTGCCAAGTGCGTATCGATAAAATCTGCGTCATAGTGAATTCTAAAAACACTATTTTCTTTATGTGCGTCAAGGAATAACCTATTTTCAATCTTGATGGCTGCACTCAGCAGTTTCCGCTCAACCAAGCGAGATTTGAACTCCTCGCTACCTGTCACATTGAGAATTCCGACGACCTTTCCCCATCCTCCCCAGATGGGTACAGCACAGCAGAACATGTTAAGAAACTCATCAAGGTAGTGTTCTGCGCCAATTAGAGTGATTGGCTTTTTCTCCTTCAATGCGCAAGACGGCGCTGTCGTACCGGTGTCGCTCTCCAAAATACGTCTACCGACGTGAAGTGCGAATCCACGAGACGCAGGATTGGAGCCGTGCTTTGCACGGATGATGACGCCTTGGGCATTGGTACAGTAAGCCACCCAATTCTCACCGCCGAACGAATCCCAGATTGCCTCGATCTCCTCGCCGACGATGGCCGATAGATCACGATCCTGCTCATTCAAGAGGTGTGGGGAGTAGCCCCTATCCACCAATCGGTGATCGCCCAAGCGCAGGCCGTGAGAGCGGCTTCGCAACCAAGATTGGACCAGCCAACTCGGGATTGCGGAATCGTCGGGTGCATTACCTGCCTCAATCGCTCGCTTGACCGCCATAAGTGAGCTCGCGTAGGGCGCCCCATACTGGTGCACTGCATTCATCATCGCCCCCTTGCGTGCCTGAGTGTTCACTTTTGTAACACGAGGCCAGAAAAAATCCACCAAAACGTGCCTGCATGAATTTTTTCCTGCTACTTATCGGTAAGTGCCCCACCCAAAGCAGGATGCGATATTCATGTCACCGAACACAATAGCGCCATCAAAATAGGAAAAACCATGAATAACAAGAGTTTTGACGTTTTAGTCATTGGCAGTGGTGCCGCCGGCTGCGTGGTTGCTGGATATCTTGCGGAAAATACAGATGCCAGCATTGCCGTTATTGAGGCTGGCTCTAAAGATAAAGATCCCCTCATTCATATACCAGCGGGGTTCGGAAAAATACTAGCCGAGGACAAGCATGTCTGGCCCGATTTCACGGTTCCGCAGCATGGGAGTCAACGTCGCTTCCGCTCTGGGAAGGTGCTAGGTGGCGGCACATCAGTTAATGCGATGTGCTATGTGCGCGGACAGCGCAGAGATTTCGACGGATGGGAAAAAGCTGTCAATGGTGAAGCCGGATGGTCCTATGAAACCATGTGGAAAACCTTCATCGAGCAGGAAACGAACGACACATTTCACAATGAGCATCACGGCATTAGCGGTACGCTCTCAGTTCAACTGCCCAAGGGTATTAACGAACTCAATCAGTATTGTCTAAAAGCGTTTCAGGAGTACGGCCTTCCTTATAACCCTGACTATAACGGCACCAGTCAAATCGGGGTTTCCCCTGTTCAATCGAACATCCAGAACAAACGTCGCTGCAGTGCGGTAGAAGCTCATCTTCGGCGTCATATCGAAAGTGGGCGCGTTACCCTTCTCTGCGACACTACAGTGACTCGTGTATTGATCGAAGGCCAACGAGCTGTCGGCGCTGAAGTGCTGACATCTACCAGCCGATCCGAGATCCACGCCGGCTTAGTCGTGCTCAGTGCTGGCGCGGTACACAGTCCCAAAATTCTGATGCATTCAGGGGTGGGACCAAGCGCGCATCTATCGGATGTTGGCATCAAGGTTAAAGTCGACGCGCCTGGGGTCGGAGAAAACCTCCACGACCACCCCATCATTCCGCTGAGCGCATATGTCAAAGGTGACCTGGGCTATCAGAATGTTGCCCAGGGTTTGGGCACGCTCAAGGCCGGCGTGCGCTATATCCTCACCAAGGACGGCCCCGCCTCGGGCAACGGCATTGAAACCGTTTCGTACTGGGACCCGCTCGACTTCACGGCCGAGCCGACAGTCCAGTGCTACCACGTCCCGATCATTTCCCAAGACGGCCTGAGCCCAACCGGCACACGCTCGGGCATTACCTTCGAGTTGGTTGTCCTTCAGCCCAAGAGCCGCGGATGGATTCGCCTGGCCGATGGGGACCCCACTTCTAGGCCCCTCATCAATCCCAACTTCATCGGGCATGAATACGATCTGAAAGTGGCTGTCGAATCGGTCAAGGCCATGCGAGAAGTCCTGCAGCAGGAATCTCTAGCGCATGTCATCGATGAAGAGGTTTCACCAGGTAGCGCCATCAAATCCGACGAACAGATCGGCGAATGGGTCAGGAAAGTGGCCACCACCATGTGGCACCCAGTAGGGTCTTGCCGCATGGGCAACGATGAACGAGCAGTGGTAGACGCGAGGCTCCGCGTAAAAGGGGTAGATCAATTGCACGTCATCGATGCGTCGATCATGCCTAATATCACCAGTGGCAATACCAATGCTCCCACTCAGGCTCTGGCCCGTCATGCAGCCAAATTATTGGTAGCCGATTACTTCAAACGCTGATCAAGCAACCGATTGCTGGTCTCAAAATGCCAAGGACTAATCGATGAAAAACAATTTCGATAAATTATCTTTTTCGACGCTATTGTTTGCTGGTTTGCTGCCCACTTTTCCCACAACGTGCCTAGCCTTGGATATCGATGGCGGTGATTATACGCCTCTGCCTGATGGCTCCAATATGGCATTGCTTTATTACAACCATGGCTACAGCCATAGCGCTTACTCTCACGGCAACAATGTCGGGGGCGGAAGTCATCTGACCCAAGATATCGGTATTCTGAGGATGATCCATTTTATGGAGGTGGGTGGCTTCATAATGGACCCACAATTCCTTTTGCCCTTCGGTCACGTGAGCGGGAAGCAGGCGGGTGCGGATCTGGGCACTGGCAATGGCGTTGGGGATCTCATCCTCGCCAACACGGTATGGCTCGTGAACAACCCTGTGACCAAGACTTATTTCGGCGTTACGCCAATGATCACCTTACCCACAGGCAGTTACGACAAGGATGATCCACTGAACATAGGCGAGAACCGACACAAATACACCCTGCAATTAGGGTATAGCCAGGAATTGGTAGACCGATTGACGCTGGATGCGGCCTTCGACGGGACGCATTTCGGAGACAACGATCGCTACGGCAGCGGCAAAGCCACGTTATCCCAGCGCACGCTGTACCAAGGTCAGGTGATCTTCCGTTACAACCTCACTGCCAACCTCGACATCCGTACTTCCTACTCCCGTCAGTGGGGCGGTGAGCAGTTCGTTGATGGCGTGAGTCAGGGCCGACCCAACGAAAGCAAGTACACCATCGGCACGGCTTACATGCTACCCAGCAAAACCCAGCTCATCCTTGGCTGGGGCCGTGATACCAGCATCGATAACGGTTTCAAGACTTCAAGCCAGATTAATTTCAGGATCGCGCAAGTCTTTTGAAGTAATAGAGAGTAGAACCCAATGATCTATACAAACCCCGAAGATATCGAAGCCATCTTTGTTCGACAGAAGAAATTCTTCGCCTCGCGTCAAACGCTGGATATTGAGTTCCGCAAAACCAGCCTCTTACGTCTGAAGCAAGCCTTGCTAGCCAACAAGGAACTCCTATACGGCGCACTGATGGCGGACCTGGGAAAAACTCGCGAGGCGGTCGACTTGGCCGAGATTGGTGAGGTTGTCAATGAGATCGACTTTGCCTTGGAGCACCTAGACGAGTGGGTAGAACCGGAAGAAGTCCCCACTGTCGATATCATCGCGCCCTCGAAATGTTATGTGACGCAGGAACCTTTTGGCGTCGCTTACATCATCGGTCCATTCAACTATCCGGTGAATCTGACGCTCACGCCGCTGGTTGGTGCCATCATAGGCGGTAATACCTGCATTCTCAAACCGTCGGAAACCACGCCGGAAACCTCCGCAGTACTTGAGAAGATCATTGTCGAAACTTTCCCGAGGGAGTATATCGCCGTCGTACAAGGCGGTCGGGACGAGAACTCGTACCTACTTAGTCTGCCTTTCGACTTCATTTTCTTCACTGGTAGCCCCAGCGTGGGCAAGGTAGTCATGCGCGCTGCTGCTGAACACCTGACGCCCGTCGTACTCGAACTCGGAGGCAAATGTCCGCTGATCGTATTACCCGATGCAGACCTCGATCAGGTAGTTGCGCAAGTGCTTTTTGGAAAATTCATTAATAGCGGACAGACCTGTATCGCCCCCGACTACCTGTACGTCCATGAAGAAGTGAAGACAGCTCTTCTGGAAAAATTAATTCAGCAAATTAAGGAAAATCTCCCGAACGTGGACTCCACAGGAAAACTCGTGACGCAGCGCCAAGTGTCACGACTCAAAGATTTGCTGGACAAAAGCCGAGGCCAGGCCCTTGTGGGGGGCCACTTCGACGTCGAAAAACGTGCCTTCAGCGCCACGGTCGTCGACGGAGTTGCATGGGACGATGCACTGATGTCAGAGGAATTGTTCGGCCCAATCCTGCCGGTATTGACCTTCGAACGGGTTGACCAGGCGGTCAATCTGGTTAACCTGCATCATCCCAAGCCATTGGCAGTCTATGTGTTTACACGCCAAACCGAAAATGCAAAACCCATTATTTCATGCATCCAGTCTGGCGACGCCCAAGTCAATGGCGTCATGCTGCACGCATTCTCACCCTATTTGCCGTTCGGTGGCATCGGGGCTTCGGGTATGGGTGAATACCACGGCCACTATAGTTTTCTGGCGTTCACACATAGGAAGTCCATCCGAATCGCGCCGTAGTTTTAGTTTTATGCAAAGCTAGTCCAAAAGTCGTTGCTTTGTCCGAGGGATGGCGCCAAGTGCCCTCGGACAAAGTTGTCTAGTCGCCACAGTGTAGGCGATGTTTGCCAGTTTTATACACGCAGGGCCTCTTGAATCCCGTGCAGTTTTTGCCCGCTGGACTCCAACAACTCCTGCATGCGTCGGGCACTCTCCTCCAGCCTCCGCAGCGCCGCACTACACGGATGCACAGCGCCAGCCGCCATGTCCATCAGACGGGTACGAACCGCGCGCTCCAGCGCGTTGTACAGCCCCTCGTGATCCAGATCCTCCATGGCGACTGTCTGCCGGATCGCCTCGTCTGTCTTGCCTGCATAGGAAGCTTGGTTTGCGACGGAAAGAGGTTCCCCGCCGATGCATTCAGCAGGCGTAATGCTTGGAGACGTTGGGACAGACAGCACGTAGTCGGATAGTTGTTCATTGACCTGCCGCACAAACGCGGCTTCAAGCCGAGCAGTCACCTCGTCGCACACTTTCTGAATCTCGCCCATACTGGCATGGCGTTCCAGCAATGCTGGTAGCTCTGGAATGATCTCACGCCAGGCTGACTGCACCATGCGCGCCTGGCGCCGTGCAAGCTTTGCATCCTCCGCCTTCACCGCCTGCCCCAGGTCTTCCAGGGCGGGCACGGTTTCGGCATTCAGTTCGCCCAGCACATGCTCCTGTAGATGGTGCAGCAGCACCTCGGCCGGCTTGCGCTGCTTGTAGGCAAGCGCCGGCCCAGTGATGTCCAGCAGCGCACCATAGAGCCTCTCAAAGCCTGCGTCGGCCATGGCTGCATCCGTTTCCTCCTGCTCGCGTGCTACATGCACCGACACGGACACCGGGGCTCTCAGCAGTTGCGGTGCCACTCCCAGAGACAACAGCTTCTCCTTCGCCCGCTCGTACACATCCGCTTCTTGCAATGCACGGTTGGCCCCCGTCTTGTTGCGCAGACACTTGACGATGGCACCATCGACTTCGTCCTCCTCGATGAAGTCGCTGCGCGTCACGACGGGCAACAGGGGTTTGCTGCGGCGCAGTTCGCGCGCCAGCTCGTCGAGTTCCTGTACCTGGCCAGGCGATGTCGAACTGGACAACCACAGGACGCCATCGGCGCTGTCCAGAAAGCGCTGCGTCAGCGCCGCATTTTTATCGGTGCCGGAGTGCAGGCCGGGGGTGTCCAGCAGCACCAGCTTCTCCCCCAGGCACACGCCCTGGAGCCGCGCCGTGGTCTCAACGGCTCCCTCGCGAAAGCGCTGCGCGGTCTCCACGATCTGCCCGGCTTCCAGGTGGAAGTACCGCACGCTGCGCCCCTGCCGCTGAAATCGCTCGGCCAGGAAATTGCACAGCGAACTCTTGCCGGCGTTGAACTTGCCAAAGACCAGCAGCATGGCCTTTTCGTCGAACGTCTGCGCCAGCGCTTGAGCGGGCCGCAGCCTCTCCCATTGGTCGGCCCAACGGCGCTCGCTCGCCTTCACATTCGCGTTGATGGCTTGCACCTGGCGTGCCAGGGCACCGTCGGGTTGCAGGCCATCCTGCTTCAGCGAACCATCGTGCAAGGCTTGCACCAGCCCGGAAAGCCAATCATGCATCTGCTGCAAAGCAGGTTGCAGATTGCGCTCGCCGATGCCGAACGCATCCGCTGCATCCATGAATCGCTGCTCGGCAGTACTCATACTGCCTCCAGCGTGGCCAACGCTTGCAGCGCCTTATCGGCCGCAACCCGTTCCGCCTCGCACTGGGCGATCTGAGATGCCAATGCCTGCCGATCGTCCGACAACTCGAAATAGCGGGCGAAATCGCGGCCCAATCTGTCGCGTCCCTCCGGTTCGCAGAAGATTTTTCGCAGATCCTCGCGGTATTTGACCGACACCCCCATCACCGCGACCATGACCGTGTCCAGGCTGGTGACCGAGGTCTGCTGCGCCTGCGGCAGCCCCACCACACCGTGCTTGACCAGGTGGGCATTGATGGCAATGCAGGCGCGTGAATAGGCGATCTGGATGCGCGCACGCTCCTGCTTGCCGGCCGTGAGCTTGAATGCGTTCTCGAAGGAGTCGGGCACCAGCGCCTGGTCGGGACCGCTGACCTCCAACACGGGCTGCAGGTCGATCTGCACCTTGTCGAGCACCTCGATCAACCCTTGTTCGAACGCTTGACGCTGCTGGTGCTGGGTGTCTTGCAGCGATTGCAGGCGCGACTGCGCATCGGACTTTGCCGATTGCAACTCGCCCCGGATTTCACCGAGAAGCAGTGCTGTCTCGTGCACCCTTGCCGCCGGCACTTCGGCGATTGCCTCATGCAGCACCGCTTGAAGAGCGGGAATCCCGCTTTTCTCGATCAGCAGCTTCTTGCCTCCCTCCACGCCTTGACGGTGGCGTGTGGAGGAAACCTGGTGCAGCGGCAATTCCGGTGCCTGCGCGTGGATGGCTGTCACAACCTTGTCCAGATGTGCGTCGTCGGCCATCTGATCCACCTGGGTCAGCACGAACAGCGCCCGTCGCCGCGTGCGTTGCTGATCCGCGTCGAGGGCATGCAGCAGCGTGCGTTCCGCAGCATCGAGTTCGCCTTCCTTGGCCGCATGGACGAACAGGCGAATGTCGGCCTGAAGCCAGGCGGCGTGGTACGCATGACCGTCATCGGCCAATCCGACATCGGCATCCAGGCCTGGCGCATCCAACCAGCGCACGTCCGGCTGGACGTGCTCGGCCAATGCCACAGTCTCTCGCTTGTCCGCCACGGCAAAGGCATCGCTTCCCAGGAGTTCGTTGAGCAAGCGGCTTTTGCCGTGGTTGTACTTGCCCATCACCGTTACCGTGGCCTGCGGTCGCTGCTGGACCAGCACGCGCAAACGCGCCAAGTCCTGTGATCGTGCGGGAAGAACTGCCAGCACATCACGCTCGGCAATATCAAAAGTCTCCGTATCCATCGTTGCCACCTTCGTCATTGTTCTTTCCTTTTCGCACCCTGTGGTTGAGCGAACAGCCAATACGAGGCCATGCCGAACACCACGCCCCAGAAAGCCGCACCGAGGCCGAACAGCGTCATTCCCGAGGCTGTTGCCAAAAACGTGATGACCGATGGCTCCACATAGGCGTCCTCGCTCACGAGAATGCGGATGTTGGAGACGATCGCACCGATCAGCGCCAAGCCCGCCAATGCTGCGATCAGCGCCGACGGGAATGCGGTGAACACCTGCACGATCGTCCCCGCGAAGGCGCCGCCGACGAGGTAGAACACCCCGTTGGCAATGCCCGCGATATAGCGTTTTCCAGGGTCCGCGTGCGCGTCCCGACCAGTGCACAGCGCGGCGGTAATGGCGGCCAGGACGATGGTGATGCCGCCAAAGCACGCCGTCAGCAGCGATGCCAGACCCGTACCTGCCACCACGGCGCGGGACGGCACGCGATAGCCGGCAAGCTGCAGCACGGCCATGCCGGGCAGGTACTGCCCGGTCAGGCTTACCAGCACCAGCGGCACGGTGAAGCTCAGGAACACACCGATATTGAATTGCGGGACAACGAACACCGGCCTTGCCAGCTCCAGTCCGAGCGCCTGCAGATGGGTCGTGCCCATGGCGAATGCGACGGCAAAGCCGGTCAGTGCCACGATGACGATGGCGTAGCGTGGCCACAGCCGCTTGCTGATCAGGTACGCCGCCAGCATGGCGAAGACGACGACAGGCATGTCCACGCTGGCGCGGAAGGCTTGCACGCCGAACTGGAACAGGATGCCTGCCATCATTCCCGCCGCAATGCCCTTGGGGATGAACGCAACGATCTTTTCGAAGTACCCCGTGACGCCAATCGCGATGACGATGGCCGCGGCCGTGAGATAGGCGCCCACCACTTCCGGCATCGAGATGTCGGGAAACAGGCTGAGCAGCAAGGCGGTTCCGGGAGCGGACCACGCCGTGATGACAGGCAGCTTGAGCCACCAGCTCAACAGCAGGCCACTGACGCCCGCTCCGATCGAGATGGCCCAGATCCAGGACGTCAGTTCCGCATTCGAGATGTGACCCGCTTGTGCCGCCTGGATGAAGATGACCAGCGGCCCCGCGTAGGAAATCAGAACCGCCAGAAATCCGGCTACCCAGGCGGTGAGAGAACCATGCTTGAACTCCATGAATGGTGCCGACCGAGAACAGGCGTTCAGTGAGACGCCAAAGGCCGGGCTCCTCCCTCTGCTGGTTTGAGCTTGAGGCTCAGGACGGCAAGCCCCGCAACGGTCAAGGGCACGGCCAAGGCGATGAAAAAGCCCTGCGGACCGCCCCAGGCCAGGAAGCTGCCACCGATGGCGGAGCCCACGATGGCGCCCGCACGCCCCATTCCGATGGACCACCCAGCGGCCGTCGCGCGCAACGCAGTGGGATAGGCGCCCACGATGAGGTAGTTCAGGGCAATCTGCTGCCCGCCGACGCCGAAGCCCGCCGTACCCACCAGCACGAACACCAGCGTCCAGTTCTGGCCGGCAAAGCCCAATCCCAGCGCCACGACGATGCCGACCGCGAACATCGCGGCCAACAGGCGGCGCGTATCGACACGCGGCAACAGCAATGACAGCGGTATCGCGCAGATGATGAACACCGCGTTGACGATCACCGTTCCCAGCGGCGCGTCCTCTGCGGGCAAACCTGCTGCCCTGAGCACGGTGGGAAGCCACGACAGCAGCATGAACCACGCCACCCAGTTCAGCAGGTAGACGGCCCAGATCGCGACGGTCTTGCCCGCATTGCCATCGGCAAACAGGGCACGAACGCTCGCGCGCGCGACCGCGGACTCCGGCACCGTGAAATGCGCTTCGGGTGGCAAAGTGCGGGTCACGATCTTGGACAGCACCTTGGAGATATACCGCTGCCCCTGGGCATCGCCGCGCGTGGCCCGGTAGTACAGCGATTCAGGCAGCACAAGCGCGATCAGCACCAGCATCGCAAGCGGCACGGCACCGCCAACGATGAAGATTCCTTCCCATCCGATCAGGGGCAGCATGCGCGCAGCCAGCAAGCCGCCCAGCATCGCACCGGCAGGCAAGCCCAGCAGCACGCCGGTCATGATCGCGCCCCGCAGCCGGGCGGGCCCGTATTCGGCCGCCAGCGCAAGCAATACCGGCGTGCATCCGCCCATGCCCAGGCCTGCGATGAAGCGCAGCACCAGGATTTGCCGGGTGTCGGCGGCCCAGGCCGTCGCCAGTGTGGCTGCGCCGAAGATTGCCAGGCTCAGCATGATGGTCGGCCTGCGCCCGATCCGGTCCCCGACCATGCCCAATGTCATCGCCCCGATCGTCATCCCGACGATCCCGGCCGTGAGGATCGGGGCCAGTGAGCCAGCCGGCAGACCGAAGGCCGAGAGGATGGCCGGGCCGGTGAACGCGATGGCCTGCGTGTCAAAGCCATCGAACAAGGCGATGGCGAAGCAGAGAATCAATACCCGCCACTGGAATGCACCCAGCCGTTCGTTGTCGATCAATGTTGGAATCGACCATTGAGAATCAGAAGTCATCGTTGTGCCCATGGCGTGCGGCGCAGGGGAACCTGGCCGCCGCCATGCCTGTGCGAATGAAACAAGCCGATACGCCGGCGTTGGCTGCGCTCCCGGTCAGGCGTCGGCGATGCGCAGAATGGGCTTGAGCGTGATGCCCTTGGTGCTGTCTTCGGCGGCCTGGTTGATCTGCTCCAGCGGATAGAACTTCACCAGACGGTCGAATGGGAAGCGGCCCTGCTGGTAGAGCTTGACCAGTTGCGGGATGAAGACCTGGGGAACGCTGTCGCCCTCGACGATGCCGCGGATGCTGCGACCGCCCAGCAGCAGGCTGTTGATGTCGAAGCTGGCCCGGGTGCCCAGTTTGGGCGCGCCGACGATGCCCATGGTTCCCAGCCCGCCCAGCGCATCGATGCCGGCTTCGAGCACTTCCGGCCGCCCGGTGGATTCGAGCGCGAAATCGGCACCCCCATTGGTGATTTCGCGCACGGCCTCGATGACATCGACCTCTTTGCTGTTCACCGTGTGGGTGGCGCCCAGTTCCTTTGCCAGTTCCAGCCGTGACGGCACGACGTCGATCGCGATGATGGTGGTCGCACCGGCCACGCGCGCCGCCATGACCGCGCTCAGGCCGACCGCCCCGGCGCCATAAGCGGCGAAGCTGCTGCCCGCGCGCACCTTGAGCGAATTGATCACGGCGCCCGCGCCGGTCTGGATGCCGCAGCCCAAGGGACCAAGCAGTTCCAGTGGCGCATCGGCCGGAACCTGGATCGCATTGTTTTCGCTCGCCAATGCGTACGTGGCGAACGAGGATTGCGCAAAAAAGTGATCGTGGAGCGGCTCTCCATCAGCGGTTTGCAGCGCTGTATGGCCGTGAGCATCGCAACCGCCGAAGTTGAGCGGATAGAAGTCCTTGCAATAGGCTTCGTGGCCACTGGCGCACGGGTCGCAATGGCCGCAGGCACCATAGGTCAGTACGACGTGGTCGCCGACCTTCAGGTTCTTGACGTTGGGGCCAACTTCCTCGACGACACCCGCGCCCTCGTGGCCCAGCACTGCGGGAAGGGGCACCGGATAGTACTGATCGCGCACGATCAGGTCGGTGTGGCACAGGCCGGTGGCCACCACGCGCACCAGCACCTCGTCTTTCCGCGGGGCACGGATGCGTGCCGGCTCGATAGTGAAAGGCTGCTGCGGGGCGCGCACCACGGCCGCCGTGATGCTGCGCAATTCTGTCTTTGCATTCATGGTGTCTTCCTCCTCAAAACGGGTAGGCGGGTGCCTGTCCCTTGACCGTGAGCCACTGCCACTGGGTGAACTCCTCCCAGTTGGCCGCGCCGCCGATGCTGCTACCGTTGCCGGAGGCGCCGACGCCACCGAACGGATTGACCACCTCGTCGTTGACGGTCTGGTCGTTGATGTGCAGCAAGCCGGTGCGCAAGGATTCGCCCAGCTTGAGCGCGCGCCCGACGTCGCGCGAAAGCACTGCCATCGACAGCCCATACTCGGTGTCGTTGGCCAGCCGGATTGCGTCCTCGTCGCTGTCGAACGGGATCACCACCGCGACGGGGCCGAAGATCTCCTCGTGGAAGGCGGGGTTGTCCGGCGTCACGCCGCTGAGCACCGTCGGTGCGAGGAACAGCCCTTCATGCGTGCCGCCGGTTTCCACCACGGCGCCCGCCTGGGTGGCCGCGTCGATGATGCGCAGGGCGTTGTCGCGCTGGACGGCATTGATCAGCGGGCCGATGTGCACGTCGCCCTGGACGGGGTCGCCCACCTTGAGACTGCCGGCCTTGGCGATGAGCTTCTGCACGAAGCTCTCGTAGATGCCGCGCTGCACCAGCACCCGCCCGGCGGACATGCAGATCTGCCCTTGATGTAGATAGACGCCCCAGGCGGTGTTGGCGATGGCCAGGTCCAAATCGGCGTCGTCGAGCACGATCAGCGAGTTCTTGCCGCCCAGTTCCAGCGAGACCTTCTTGAGGTGGCGACTGGCTGCCTCGCCGACCTTGCGCCCGGCGGCGGTTGAGCCGGTGAACTGGATCATGGCAATGCTCGGGTCGCTGGTCATCGCCGCACCGGCCGCGCCATCGCCCGGCAGCACCTGCAGCACCCCAGCGGGCAACCCGGCGAGTTCGAACAGGCGCGCGATCACCATACCGCCACACACGGCCGTGCGGGGGTCGGGCTTGAGGATGACGGCATTGCCCAGCGCCAGCGCGGGCGCCACCGCGCGCATGGCCAGGTACAGCGGGAAATTGAACGGTGGAATCACGCCCACCACCCCGAGCGGACGGCGACGCGCCAGGCTCAACCGCCCCGGCTCGGAGGGCAAGACCTCACCGGCGCTGCGCGAGGGCAGGCCCGAGGCCTCGTGCAGCGCCTTGATCGTCACGGCGACTTCAAAGCCGGCCTTCATCTGAATGGAACCGCTCTCGCGCACCACCCAGCCGGCGATCTCGTCCGCGTGCTCTTCGGCAAGCCGTGCCGCCTTGCGAAGAACCTGAGCCCGTTCATCGTAGGGCAGTGCCGCCCAGGTCCTCTGCGCCTGCGCGGCCTCGGCGGCCTGGCTGGCGATCAGCGCCGGGTCGGCCAGCGCAACGCGGCCCAACTCGGTGCCGGTGGCCGGTTCCAGCACGGCGGCCGTCGTGGCGCCTTCTCGCCACCGGCCGGCAAACAGGCGGCTACTCCAGAGTTCGGCGGGCAGGAATGTCTGTGACTGACTCACGGCTATCTCCTTTCAATCGGGTGCTCGGGTATGCGAGCAGTGCGGGTTCGGACGACCTTGCGGGTGAAACAGGGCTTCAATCCATGCGGATGCCGCGCTCCTTGATGAGCTGGCCCCAGCGATCCATTTCCTTGTGCAGATGCGTTGCCAGCTCCTGCGGTGTGCTGCCTATGGGTTCGGCCCCCACACCTTCGAGCTTCTTCAGTGTCTCGGGCTGCCTCATGGCGTCGTTGAGCACCTTGTTCAGCTTTGCGACCACATCGGCCGGCGTCCCCGCTGGCGCGAACACCGCGAACCAAGGCGAGACCTCATAGCCAGGCACACCGGCCTCGGCAATGGTCGGCACATCGGGCAGTGCAGACGAACGTCTGGCCGTGGTCACGCCCAAGGGGCGCAACTTGCCCGACTGGATGTGCGGTCGCGCCGATGTGATGCTGTCGAACATCAGGTCCACCTGACCGCCGAGCATGTCGGTCATCGCCGGACCACTGCCCTTGTAAGGCACATGCACGATGTCCAGTCCGGCCAGGGACGCGAATACTTCGCCCGCCAGATGGATCGACGTGCCATTGCCCGCCGACGCATAGGTCAGCTTGCCCGGCTCGCGTCTGGCATGGTCGACCACGTCCTTGTCGGATTTGTCGGGGGTCCTGGCCGCATTGACTACCAGTACATTCGGCACCACGGCCAACAGGCTGATGGGGGCGAAGTCCTTGACCGGGTCGTAGCTCAGCTTGGCGTACAACGCCTTGTTGGTCGCCATGCCGATGGAGGTGATCATGATCGTGTGGCCATCAGCAGGTTGCTTGGCCACATAGTCCGCGCCGATGTTGCCGCCCGCGCCGGGCCGGTTCTCGATCACGAAGGGTTGGCCCAGTTCGCGCGCCGCCCGGTCTCCCAGGGTGCGCGCGATCACGTCCATGGCACCACCCGGTGGAAAGGGAACCACCCACCTGACGGGTTTGACGGGCCAAGGGGCCGCCGGTTGGGCCATCGCCGCAGCAGGCAACGCCAGGGCCGCGGCCAGCAGAGCAAGCGTTCGCCGGTTCAGAAACATCCCGCGTCCACTTCACTTGATGGAGGATGGGTGCTTGGCCAGCGGCGTCACCGAAATCTTCATGAACGGGAACAGCGGCAGCTTGCTGAGCGTATCGTGCAGTTCGTCGTTGCTCTCCACATCGAACACGCTGTAGTTGGCGTACTCGCCCACCACGCGCCACAGGTGGGGCCACTTGCCAGAGCGCTGCAGCTCTTGCGAGTAAGCCTTTTCCTCGGCCTTGATGCGAGCGGCTTCTTCGGCCGGCACGGTGGACGGGATGTCGACGATCATGTGAACCAGGTAAAGCATGGGATTTCCTTTCTGTATGAAGTACTCGTGGAATCAGGCCGCCGCGGTGCCGGAGATGAAATCCAGCACCGCCTGGTTGAACGCCTGAGGCGCTTCCAGATTCGAGAGGTGGGAGGCCTGCACCACCGCCACGCGCGCGCCAGGAATGCTGGCTTGCATGGCCTGGGCGTCGGCCACCGTCGTCACCGGATCGGAGGCGCCTGCCAGCAGCAGCGTGGGCACGGCAATGTGGCCGATATCGGCCCGCAGGTCCGACGTCGCCAACGCCTCGCAGCACGCCGCATAACCTTCGGGATCGATGCCGGCGATCCCCTCCTGCGCGCGCTGCACGGTCGCGGGCTGAGCCTGGATGAAGCCGTCGGTGAACCAGCGGCCCGGTGCGGAATCGGCCAGCGTCCGCATGCCAACCGTGCCGCCGCTGCGCACCATGGAAGCGCGCTTGCGCCAGGCCGCTTCGGCGCCGATCTTCGCGGCGCTGTTGCAGACCGCGATGGCGCTCAGGCGCGGGCCGGCATGAATGCCCAGCCACAGTCCGGTATGGCCGCCCATCGATATGCCGCAGAACGCGGCCCGCTCGATGCGCAGCGCATCCAGCACGGCCAGCACGTCCTGGCCCAGTTCATCGAAGCTGTAGGGGCCGGCCGTGACCGGGCTGCCGCCGTGGCCGCGGGTGTCGTATCGGATCAGACGGTAGCCAGCGGAGAACGCCGCGACCTGCGGCTCCCACATCTCCAACGTCGTGCCCAGGGAGTTGCTCAGAATCAGCGCCGGGGCGGCTTCATCGCCATCGACGGCCACTCTGAATTCACCGCGGGGGGTTTTCAACTGAAAGGCTTTATTGCTCACGGTACTTTCCTCAAACGCGCTCGATGACCAGGGCAATGCCCTGGCCCACGCCAATGCACATGGTGCACAGCGCATAACGGCCGCCGCTGCGGTGCAGTTGGCTGATGGCCGTCGTGACCAGGCGCGCGCCGCTGGCACCCAGCGGATGCCCCAATGCAATTGCGCCACCGTTGGGATTGACCCGCGGATCGTCGTCGGGCAAGCCCAATTGGCGCAGCACGGCCAGCCCCTGGGACGCAAACGCCTCGTTCAGCTCGATCACTTCCATCTGCTCCAGCCGCAAGCCGGTCTGCTCCAGCACCTTGCGCGTGGCAGGCGCGGGGCCGATGCCCATGACGCGAGGGGGAACCCCTGCGGTCGCCATGCCGAGCACGCGGGCCTTCGGGGTCAAATGGTGGCGGGCGGCCTGAGATTCGCTGGCCAGCAGCAGAGCGCAGGCGCCGTCATTGACGCCACTGGCGTTGCCGGCTGTGACCGAGCCATCGGGCCTGACCACCGGCTTGAGCTTCGCGAGCGCCTCCAGCGTGGTCTCGCGCGGATGCTCGTCCACGGCGACCTGCAGCGCGTCGCCCTTGCGCTGAGGCACGGCGACCGGAACGATTTCGGCAGCGAAGAAGCCTGCCTTCTGCGCCGCGGCGGCCTTGGCCTGGCTGCGCAGGGCGAAGCGATCCTGGTCTTCGCGGGAAATCGCGAAGTCCACCGCGACGTTTTCCGCGGTCTCCGGCATGGAGTCCACGCCATGCAAGGCCTTCATGACCGGGTTGATGAAGCGCCACCCGATGGTGGTGTCCTGGATCGAGTTGGCGCGGGAAAACGCGGATTCGGCCTTGGGCAGGACGAACGGCGCGCGGCTCATGCTTTCAACGCCACCGGCGATCATCAGGCCTGTCTCGCCTGACTTGATGGCACGCGCCGCGGTGCCGATGGCATCCAGCCCGGAGCCGCACAGTCGGTTGATGGTGGCGCCTGGCACCTCCAGCGGCAGGCCCGCCAGCAGCGCTGCCATGCGCGCCACGTTGCGGTTGTCCTCGCCCGCCTGGTTGGCGCAGCCGAAGATGACGTCATCCACGGAACCCCAGTCTGCCCCGGGATTGCGCTGCACCAGCGCCCGCAGCACCACCGCCCCCAGATCATCGGGGCGAATGGAAGACAGGCTTCCGCCATAGCGGCCGAACGGTGTGCGGATGGCATCGCAGATGAATACCGTAGACATCACTCAGCCCCCTTTGCGGCCGCGATCGGCAGTCCGACGATGCCTTCCAGCGTCTCCCGGCTGAGACCGGGCACGGCGTCGATCAGTTGCAGGCCATCCGCCGTGCAGGCAAAGGTCGCGAGGTCCGTATAGACGCGCTTGACGCAGGCCAGCCCGGTGAGCGGGTAGCTGCACTGCTGCACCAGCTTGCTTTCGCCCTTTTTGGTCAGCAGATCCATCATGACCCAGGTCTGCTTGGCGCCGATGGCCAGATCCATCGCGCCGCCCACGGCGGGGATGGACCCGGATTCGCCCGTGCTCCAGTTCGCCAGATCGCCCGTGGCGGAAACCTGGAACGCGCCCAACACGCAGATGTCCAAGTGGCCGCCGCGCATCATCGCGAAGCTGTCCGAGTGGTGGAAGAATGCGCCACCGGGCAACAGCGTCACCGGCTGCTTGCCCGCGTTGATGAGGTCGTAGTCCTCGTGACCGGCTTCAGGCGCCGGCCCCATGCCGAGGATGCCGTTTTCGCTGTGCAGCACCACCTCCACGCCTTCGGGCAAATGGTTGGCCACGAGCGTGGGCATGCCGATGCCCAGATTCACATAGGCGCCATCGTGAATGTCCTGCGCGATCCGCTGCGCCAGTTCGTCCTTGGTGCGTCGTTGATAGCTTGTCATGCCATGGTCCTTTCTGGGTCAGGCCTTGAAGCCGCCGGCTTCGGTCTTCACGCGCGGCACCTGCACCACGCGCTGCACATGGATGCCAGGCGTGACGATGGTCTCGGGGTCCAGTTGGCCCAGGTCCACCAGCTCGAAGACGCTTGCGATGGTGGTCCGTGCGGCCGTGGCCATCACGGGGCCGAAGTTGCGCGCGGCCTTGCGGTACGTCAGGTTGCCCCAGCGGTCGCCGCGCTCGGCCTTGATCAAGGCCACGTCGCCGTGGATGGGCTGCTCGAAGACATACCAGCGGCCATTGATCTGACGGGTCTCCTTGCCCTTGGCCAGCTCGGTGCCGTAGCCGGTCGGGCAGAAGAAACCGCCGATGCCGGCCCCGGCCGCCCTCAGGCGCTCGGCCAGGTTGCCCTGCGGCACCAGCTCCAGTTCGATCTTGCCGGCGCGGTACAGCTCGTCGAAGACCCATGAATCGGCCTGTCGCGGGAAGCTGCAGATGATCTTGCGTACTCGCCCCGTCTTGAGCAGCGCCGCCAGGCCATGGTCTCCATTGCCGGCGTTGTTGTTGACGATGGTCAGGTCTTTGGCGCCTTGCTCGATCAGGCCGTCGATCAGTTCGCCCGGAATGCCGGCAGTGCCAAACCCGCCCACCAAAACCGTGGCGCCGTCCTGCACGTCGTGCAGCGCCTGGGCCACGCTGCGAATACGCTTATCAATCATGGGCTTCCTCTTTCTTCTTTTCCTCACACCGAGCCAGAAGCGGCAGGATGTGGAGCCGGGGCTGTTGCATGGGCACTTGCCGGGTTGCGGCCGTACCAGAGAATGAAAACGCCGATGGCGAGCGCCGCCACCAAGCCTGGCACGGCAAACACCAGGAAGTTCATCTTCAGCGGCAAGGCCGCGGCCATCAGCGAGCCGCCCAGCAGCGGGCCGACGATGGCCCCCGTGCGGCCGATCCCGGATGCCCAGCCCAGCCCGGTCGAGCGCATGGACAGCGGATAGAACTGCGCTGTGTTGGCGTACAACAGAATCTGGGTGCCGATGGTGGTGGCGCCTGCGATGGCGATCAGCAGGTACAGCACGGGCATCGGGCTGTTGAAACCGAGCAGCGCGATGGACACCGTGCCCAGCGCGAAGAAAGCGACCACCACTTTGGGCAGGCTGAAACGGTCCCCCAGCCAGCCGCCCAGGATGGCCCCCACCACACCGCCGAAGTTCAGCATCAGCAGGAACGACAGGCTCGATCCCAGGCTGTATCCCGCGTTGGCCATCAGCTTCGGCAGCCACGAGCCCAGCGCGTACACCATCAGCAGGCAGCAGAAGAACGACACCCAGATCATGAGGGTGCCGACCGTGCGGCCCTGCTTGAACAGATCGAACATCGGCACGCCGGCGCCCTTGGCGTCGGCCATGACCAATTGCGCACCGGCAGGCAGCGGAACGCCCGGTGCCACCTTGCCCAGCATCTCGCGCGCCTTGGCGTCCTGCCCCTTGCGCAGCAGGAAACCCACGGATTCAGGCAGTTTCCACACGATGACGGGCAGCAGCACCAAGGGCACGGCCGCGGCGAAGAACATGGACTGCCAGCCATAGCGCGGCAGCATGTAGATGCCCATGCCCGCGCACAGCACGCCACCCAGCGAATAGCCACTGAACATGATGGCGACCAGGGTACTGCGGGCGCGTTTGGGCGCGTATTCATTCATCAGTGCCACGGCATTGGGCATCAGGCCACCGCAGCCCAGGCCCGCGATGAAGCGATAGATGCCGAACTCGGTCGGCGTGGTCGCAAAGCCGCTCAGGAACGTGGCGGCGCTGAACAGCACGAAGCTGAGCGCCACCCCCTTCTTGCGCCCGATCCGGTCGGCCAGCGGGCCGAACACGAAGGCGCCGAACATCATGCCGAACAGCGCGTAGCTGCCCAGTGCGCCGGCCTGCACCGGCGTCAGCCCCCATTCCTTCATCAGCACAGGCAACACCGCGCCGTAGATGAACAGGTCATATCCGTCAAAAATCAGCAGCAGGCCGCATAGGCACATCACCATCCAGTGGAATCGGGTGAAGCGCGCGTTGTCGATGATCTGATTGACTTCCAGCGTTGTCATGTCTCTCTCCTTGTTGTAGCCGTAAGGGGCGAATGTCTCAGCCGTTTTGCGCTGCCGGATCGCGCAGCACGGCCACCGCCTTGATCTCCACGATGTAGCCGGGCGTTCCGCAGAGCATGTGCGCGCCGATCGCGGTCCATGCGGGCTTGGGGTGGGTGGTGAAGTAGCGGTCGCGTACCTGCATGAACAAAGGCTGGTCGCGCAGGTCGGTGTGGTAGCTCGTGAGGTCGACCACGTCGGCCAGCGACGCGCCTGCCGCCTCCAGCACCAGCCGCAGGTTCTCGAATGCCTGCGTGATCTGCGCTTCGCGGCCCTCGACCAGCTTCATGGACGCATCGCGCCCGATCTGGCCGGAGACGTAGATCGTCCGGCCGACCTTCAGCGCCGGTGCATAGCCGATCTTTTCGTACACCGATTCCATTCCGGGCGGAACGATGGCTTGGCGGTCATTCATGGAGTCTCCTTGTCGGCGTGGCGGCGCCTGTATGTGTTCTGTGTGCGTGAGCAGGTGGTCAGCCGTTGTCGCCCCCGGCCACTGGCAGTACCGTGCCCGTGATGTAGGCAGCCTCGTCCGAGGCCATGAACAGGATCGGCCCGACCTGCTCGTCCAGGCTGCCGTAGCGCTTGAAGAAGTTCGATTCGGTCACCTGCTGGACCGCCTCGCGCATCCACGCCTGTTCCTGCTGGCTGTCGCCGGCCGCGTTGCGCGGCACGCGCCGCGGCGGCGCGTTGGTGCCGCCTGGCGCGGTGGCCACAACGCGGATGTTGTACGGCGCGTACTCCATCGCCAGAGACTGCGTCAGCGCATTGACGCCCCCCTTGGCCGCCGAATACGGCACGCGGCGGATGCCGCGCGTGGCGTTGGAAGAGACGTTGACGATGGTCCCGCCTCCGCGCGCCAACAGGTGCGGCAGCACGGCGTGGCAGGCGTAGAGGGTGGGCATCAGCGATCGGCGGATCTCGGCGTCGATCTGCTCGGGCTCGAATTCGGCATACGGACGCATGCGGATGGCACCGCCCACGCCATTGATCAGGATGTCGATGCCGCCGAATTTCTCTGCGGCAAAGGCCATGACCGATCGAGCGCCCTCGTAGGTTTCGAGATCGGCAATGAGCCCCGCGGTGTTGCCGCCCGGTGCCTCGGCCGCCACTTCGGTGACGAATTCGGCGCGATCGACAAACAGAACCCGGCCGCCTTCGGCCGCGGCGCGCAGCGCCACGCCGCGACCGATACCCTGGGCCGCGCCGGTCACGATCACGACCTTGCCTTCAAAGCGTTTTGTCATGCTTCGCTCCGTTCAAGCCGCTGGCTGGTTGGGGGTGAACTTCTCGTAGTGGAAGTTCGCGGGTGTGATGCCTTCGGCCTTGAAGTGCTTTTGCACGGCCTCCACCATGGGCGGCGGGCCGCACAGGTACACGTCGACGTTGCCGCCATGCAGCGCTTGCGCGGGCATGTGGTTGGTGACATAGCCCTGGCGTTCGTGCGACGTCGCGGGGTCTGCCACGCAGGTGGTGAACGTGAAGCCGGGAATGCGCTGGGCGTACTCCTGCAGCCGCTCCACCAGTACCAGATCCTGGTCGCGTGTCACGCCATAGATCATGTGCACGGGCTGCGTCGCATCCTGGTTGGCCAGCACCTCCAGCATCGCGAGGAAAGGCGCCAGTCCCGTGCCGCCCGCAAGGAACAGCAACGGGCGGGTCACGGCGCGCAGGTAGAAGCTGCCCAGCGGGCCGGTCATCTCCAGCGCGCCGCCGGACGCACCGGATGCGGCACCTGCGAGCCACCCGCTCATCAGGCCGCCGGGCACGTGCTTGATCAGAAACGTCATGCGGCGCGCGCCCGGCGCAGAGCTGAACGAATAGGAGCGGTGCTGCCCGCTACCCGGCACGTTGATGTTGACGTACTGCCCCGGCAGGAACGCCGGCGCATCCTCCGGCACGTCAAGCGCGAGTTCGTAGGCCGCGTCGCTGAACGGCGTGATGGCCGCGACCGCTCCGCTGAACTGGGCCGTGCCGGTCTTGCATGCGGTGGATGGCACAGGAATCGCAATCACGCAGTCCGATTTGGGCACCATCTGGCACGTCAGCACCAGCCCCTCGGCGGCCTCGTCCTCGGTCAGCGCGTCCTCGATGTAGTCGTCGCCCAAGTCGTAGGTGCCGCTTTCGGCGCGGCATTTGCAGGTGCCGCACACGCCGTCGGAACAGTCCATAGGCAGATTGATGCGGTTGCGGAATGCGGCATCCAGCACTTTTTCATTGGCGCCGCAGTCCACGAAACGGGTGACACCGTCCTCGAAATTCAGGGCTATTCGATAGCTGCTCATCGTGGTCTCCTTGCCCGTCAGATGTGATAGATGTCGATCACCTGGCGGATGTAGTCGTTCTTGAGAACGATCTTTTTGCGAGCAATCAGAAAGCCCCTCTCCACCTTGCGCAGCGTCACGTAAATCGTGCCGAAGAAGTGATCGGTGAGCTTGTAGCGATGGCTGAGGGTGTGAAAGTTGTAGCGAACGTCCACGGCGTCGTCGCGCTCGCCCAGCACCTCCACATTGGTGAGCATGTGGTTGGTGCGCGGCTCGGGCATGGAGGCGCTGGAGCGTTCGGTCTTGATACGGAAGATCCGGTCTTCCAACCCGTTTCGGTTGGGGTAGTAGATCAGCGAGATCTGGCTTTGCGGGTCCTCGGTCAACTGGTCGTCGTCGTCCCAGGCCGGCATCCAGTACTCGGCATCGGGGGCGTACAGTTCCAGCCAGGGCTCCCACTCACGCTCGTCCAGGTGGCGTGCCTCGCGGTAGAGGAAGGCGCAGATCGCGCCGTAGTCGGCTTGGTTTCCCGTGCTCATGGCCGTGCTCCTTCGCGCTCTTGCTGTACGGCTTTGCGCATCTCTTGCGCCCAGTAGTGGTGCTGGCAGATGAACAAGCCCTCGTCCTCGCTGCGCTCGCCAGACAGTAAGGGGTTCATGCCCATCTTCTTGGCGTTCTCATCCGGCCCTTCGATCCACAGCGGTGCGCCGCGGCTCAGGTCGTTCCAGCGCACGGCCGATCCGGCATAACCGGCCTGGCAGGCACGGAACTCCTCCAGGTCGTCGGCCGTGCCCATGCCCGAGACGTTGAAGAAGTCCTCGTACTGGCGGATGCGGATGGCGCGGTCTTCGGCGCTTTCGCCCTTGGGGCCAAAGCAGAAGATGCTGACTTCGGTCTGGCCCACGCTCAGGGGCCGCACGACGCGGATCTGCGTGCCGAACTGGTCCATCAGGAACACGTTGGGGTACAGGCACAGGTTGCGCGTCTGGCCGACGATGAAGTCGGCGCGCTGTTGGCCCACGCGCTCGGCCAGCGCCTCGCGCTGATTCCAGATCGGGCGCACCTCGGGGTTGAGCGTGTTGGTCCACAGCAGGATGTGGCCGTTCTCGAAACCGTAGACGCCCGCCTTGGCCTTGCTCCAGTTGTTGGCATCGGTGGCCTTGACACCGCCTTCGGCGCGGCGGCCCATGGTGGCCGCGTAGTTCCAGTGGACGGTGCTGACGTGGTATCCGTCGCAGCCGTTTTCCATCTGCATCTTCCAGTTGCCGTCGTAGATGTAGCTGGAGTTGCCACGCAGCACTTCCAGGCCATCGGCTGCCTGGTCCACGATCTGGTCGATGATGACGCGGGTTTCGCCCAGGTAGTCTTCCAGCGGCTGCACATCGGCATTGAGGCTGCCGAAGAGGAAGCCCCGGTAGCTCTCGAAACGCGCCACCTTGGTCAGGTCGTGCGAGCCGTCTTTGTTGAAAGCCACCGGGTACTCGGTGGTCTTCTCGTCCTTGACCTTGAGCAGCTTGCCGCTGTTGCCGAACGTCCAGCCGTGGAACGGGCAGGTGAAGCTGCCTTTGTTGCCGTGCTTGCGACGGCACAGCATGGCGCCCTTGTGCGCGCAGGCGTTGATGACGGCGTGGAGCTGGCCCGCCTTGTCGCGGGTGATGATGATGGGCTGGCGGCCGATCGAGGTGGTGTAGTAGTCGTTGACGTTGGGGATCTGGCTCTCATGCGCCAGGTACACCCAGTTCGCCTCGAAGATGTGCTTCATCTCCAGCTCGAACAGCTCAGGATTGGTGAAGATGTCTCGACGGCACCTGAAAATGCCTTTTTCCTTGTCGTCCTGCAGCGCGTCTTCGAGCAGCTTATCGACGTCTTGATACTTGTCTGCGCATACGGCGGTGTTCATGATGGGTCTCCTTGGTGTGCAGCCATCCCCCGCGATCCACGTCGCGGTTCTGTAGGGGAGAGAGAAATCGACCACCCGACCATGGCGCACGCAGCGCCACGGCGGTCAGGGTGTCAGGCGGGCCCGATCAGGCCGCCAGGCGGGGGCGGTTGACGACCTGGTTGTCAACGCCGTTGACCAGGGCGGTCAGCGAGATGTCGAAGACGATCTCGGCGAAAGGACCATTGAGCCCTTCGGCCTGTATGCTGGCCTGGTCGGTGTGCTCGACCAGCGGGGGCACGAGCCCTTCGCGGGTGGCATAGGCGAAGTCGTCGAAGACCAGCGGGTCGCCGTCGATGTTGATCTGCGTCGTCAGCTTGCGGTGGCCATCGGCAGTGACGAAGAAGTGGATGTGAGCGGGGCGGTTGCCGTGGCGTCCCAGCTCGTTGAGCAGGCCTTGCGTGGGGCCGTCGGGCGGACAGCCATAACCCTTGGGCACGATGCTCTGGAACTTGTAGCGGCCCTGGGCGTCGGTGATGATGGTGCGACGCATGTTGAACGGCTTTTGCTCGCCCGTGGGGTCATAGTGGGAGTAGAAGCCCTTGGTATTGGCGTGCCACACCTCGACCTGTGCGCCGGGCAGCGGCTGGCCATCCGCGCCGCGGACCGTGCCGTGCATGATCAGGGTATGGCCTTCCTTGTCGCTGCCATCGTCCAGCCGCGCATAGCCGTGCTCGACAGGAGCGCCAGCCACGTACAGAGGGCCCTCGATGGTGCGCGGCGTTGCGTCCGAGATCCCGAGGGCGGCGTCCTCGGCATCCATGCGCATGTCCAGGTAGCGGTCGAAGCCCAGGCCGGGCGAGAGCAGGCCCGCCTCGCCGCTGGCGCCGAGCCGGTTCAGATAGGCAATGCCCGCCCAGTACTCGTCAGAGGTGACCTCCAGATCTTCGATGGTCTTGTAGAGATCGGACAGGATGCGGTGGACGATCTGCTTGACGCGCGGATTGCCACCGCTCTGGTCCAGGCCACTGGCCAATCGCAGGAAGTCCTGCACCTCGGGAGTATTGAAAATTTGGACGCTCATCGCTGTCTCCTTCTTCGGATCGTGGGTTAAAACGTGGGTCAATTGAAGGTCGCGGCGGGCTGGGCTGCCGCCACAGCGGCGCCCTGCTTCCTGTCGCGGCGGAAGAACTGGACGCGGTCTTCGTCCAGTGCGATGCCCAGGCCCGGCCCCGTCGGCACGGCGAGCTGGAAGTCCCTGTACTGCAGGGGTTGGGCAAGGATTTCTTCGGTCAGCAGCAAGGGGCCGAACAGTTCGGTGCCCCATTGCAGATCGCGGAAGGTGGCGAATGCATGCGCCGAGGCGATCGTGCCGATCGCGCCCTCCAGCATGGTTCCGCCATAGAGTTCGATGCCGGCCGCGTCGGCGATCGCCGCCACCTGCTGGGCTGCCCGCAGGCCGCCGGACTGTTCGGTCTTGACCGCGAATACATCGGCACCCGCGACGCGCGCCAGGGCGAATGCCGAGGTCGGGCCGGTCAGCGATTCGTCGGCCATCACGGCAATGGCAAAGCGGCCTTTCAGGCGCGCCAGCGCGTCGGCAGAGGCCACGGGCTGTTCGACCAGCTCGCATCCCGCGTCGACCAGCCCGGCCAAGCCGCGCTGGGCTTCGAGTTCGCTCCAGGCCATGTTCACGTCCACCCGAACGGCGCCGCGATTGCCCAGCGCTTTCTTGATGGCGGCGACGTGAGCCACGTCGGCATCCACGGCACGGCGGCCGATCTTGAGCTTGAAGATGTTGTGGCGGCGCTGCGCCAGCATGCGCTCGGCCTCATCAATGTCCTTGGCCGTATCGCCCGAAGCCAGCGTCCAGGCCACCGGCAGGCTGTCGCGTACCCGGCCGCCCAGCAGTTGGGACACCGGCAGACCCGTGCGCTGCCCCAGCGCGTCGAACAGCGCCGTCTCTACGGCGCACTTGGCAAAGCGGTTGTCGTGGATGGCCTTGTTGAGCTTGGCCATGATGGCGGGCACGTGGCTGGCATCCGCGCCGATCAGCAGAGGCGCGAAATAGGTATCGACGGCCAGCTTCATGCCCTCGGGCGATTCGGCGCCGTAGGCCAGCCCGCCGATCGTCGTCCCTTCGCCCACCCCCACGGTGCCGTCCGAACAGTAGAGACGAACGAGCATCAGGGTCTGGCCGTTCATCGTCGCCATGGACAACTGATGGGGACGGATCGTAGGCAGATCCAGTAAGAAGGTCTCCACCCGCTCGATGAGCGCCGGAGCCGCGCAAACTTGAAAGCGTTGTGTGTTTTCCATGGCCCCGATTGGACGCCAGGCCATGCGTTCCGCCCAACACTAAATTTGTCTAATTCGATACCTAGAAGGTATAATTTCTGGTCGGATACATATAAATCAATGACTTATAAATCCCTATCCATGCCTATATATGGTTTTCCCTTATGGATGTCCGCCAGCTCAGATACTTCGTCGCCGTAGCCAACACGCGCAACTTCACTCGCGCCTCCGAACAGCTCCACATCGCCCAGCCCCCGCTGAGCCGGCAGATTCAACTGCTCGAAGAGGAGCTGGGCGTGCAGCTCCTGCTGCGCAACAGCCGACCGCTGCGCCTGACCGAGGCTGGACGCAGTTTCTACGAACAAGCGCTCCAGATCATCAACCGCCTCGACCAGCTCAAGAACACCACCCGGCAGATCGGCCTCAATCAGCGCCAAACCTTGTCCATCGGATTTGTCGCCTCCACCCTGTACGGCGGCCTGCCCATGCTGGTGCGCAAACTGCGGCAGCGCTATCCCGACGTGGACATCCAACTGGTGGAACTGACTTCGATGCAGCAGTTCGCCGCGCTGAAGTCGGGGCGCATCGATGTGGGTTTCGGGCGCATTCGCAGCAACGACTCGTCGGTGGAACGCATCGTCCTGCGCGAAGAGCGGTTGGTCCTGGCGCTTCCGCCGGGGTCGCCACTGACCGAAGGTGACGAGCAGGTCACCCTCAAGGCCCTGGAGGGGCAGAAGCTCATCGTGTATCCCAAGGAGCCGCGCCCGAGCTTTGCCGACCACATTCTGAGCCTGCTCAATGACCAGGCCATCCGCCCCTCAGAGATTCACGAGGTGCGCGAGATCCAGACCGCGCTGGGTCTGGTCGCTGCCGAGTCGGGGATCTGCCTCATCCCCGCCTCCGCGCGACTGCGCAACGACCTGCACTACCGCCTGATCGACGACACGCGGGCGACCTCGCCGATCATTCTGACCCACCGGATCAACGACAACGGCTGGTACATCGACGCTGTCAAGCAAGTGGTGGCCGACATGTATGCGGAAAAGCCGGCTTGGCTGGACGTGGAGCACAACATTTTTCCGAAAGCCGATTTGCCGAAGCCCACCTCCCACGGACGTTGATCGCACGCCGCTGAAGGCGCGGCCCCGGCTGACAGGCGCACGCTCACCGAATGGGGGCACGTGCTAGCGATGAGCGAGCGGTCGCTGGCAAGACTGGTGCAGCGGGAAACCGGGCTGACCTTTGGCCGCTGGCGTCAGCAATTGCACCTCATGGTTGCCTTGCGGCAGCTCGCGGCGGGGCAACGGTGCAACAAGTCGCGGGCAATCTCGGCTATGACTCGGTGACGGCCTTCATCACCATGTTCAAAAAGGCGCTGGGGCAGCCTCCGGCGCAGTATTTCGCTGCACTGCGCTAGGAGGCATCACATTGCCATGGGTCGCCTGCCACGCTGCTGCGGATTGGATTTTCTGCAGCCGCGGAATTGAGCGGGGCCTATCCGATGCGAGCGCATTTTTCCCTTCTGCAACGGTCGGCGGCATGAACCTGACCGGCACAAACCCATCATCAGATTTCATCCCACGGACCAGTGCGCCACGTGTCCACGATAAAGTCGATGAAGGCGGAAAGACGCCGGGGGGATGGTTCCCGTCGAGCGTGAACCGCACTGATCGGCGAACCTGGTTCTTCCCAGTCTGGCAGCACCCGAACCAGATGCCCGGCACGCAAATCCTCCGCGACATCCCAACTCTCGCGCAGGGAGATACCTAGACCGGCAAGGCACCAGGAGCGCAGCGCTTCACCGTTGTCGCTGCTGAGAGGGCCGGAGACCTCCACCTCAACAGGTCGCCCCCTGCTTGCGCGCTTCAGGAGAGACCAGCGGTTCTGACGAACGCCGGGGTAGGCGAAGAGCAAACACGGATGACCAGCGAGCTCCTGGGGGTGCTCGGGCGATCCGTGGCGGCGCAGGTACTGGGCGGAAGCCACCAGAATGCGTCGGCTGGTCGCCAATCGCCGAGCGACTAACCGCGAATCTGTAAGCCGGCCCCAGCGAATGGCCAGGTCGATGTCCTCACTGTAAAGGTCCACGACATGGTCGCTGAGCTGAAGCTCGAAATTGACATGCGGGTACCGCTCCCGAAATGCCGCGATAGCCGGGGCAACATACCGACCGCCAAATGGGACGGGCGCGGTAATCCGCAACAGGCCCCGGATATCGTCTGAGCCCTGGCGCGCGATGTCGCATGCCTCATCCAGCAAAGAGAGCGCCTGTCGGGCTCGCTCGGCAACGGCCCGGCCTTCTTCCGTAATCTTCAGACGACGGGTATTGCGCTCGAAGAGGCTCGCGCCCAAGGCCTTTTCCAGACGAGCAATCTGCTTGGAGATCGTCGCTGGCGCGAGATCCAGCGCACGGGCAGAAGCCGAGAAGCTCTGGCAGTCGATCACCTTCAAAAAGACGACAAGATCATCAAGATTGCGTAGCGCCATTTATTCCAATCCGCCACAAATATTGTTCCATCGTACACCTTTCGGAACGACTGGGAATCTTCCAACATGCCGGTTTCCCACGAATAGCGCTCCTTCCCACAATCGTGCGGTTGGTGCGCCTCCGCCCAGGAATGATCGAATGAGCCATCGCTTGGCACTGTTGGCGCTCGCCCTTTGCGCCTTTGGAATTGGAACCACTGAATTTGCCCCGATGGGGCTGCTGTCCGAGATCGCAAGTGATTTGCATATTTCGATTCCTGTCGCAGGCTTCCTCATCAGCGCCTATGCGATTGGCGTTTTTGTCGGCGCCCCAGTTCTCACCCTCAGCGGATCGCGCCTGCCCCGAAAGGCATTCCTGCTCGGCATGATGTGCATCTTCGTGGTTGGCAATATTTTTGCCGCCTTGTCCTCGACCTACGAAATGCTGCTGTCGGCCAGGGTCATTACCGCGCTGATCCAAGGCCCGTTCCTCGGTGTTGGTGCCGTGGTGGCAGGCCGACTGGTGCCACCCGGGAAACAAGCATCCGCCATTGCCACGATGTTTGGTGGCCTCGCCCTTGCCAATGTCGTCGGCGTGCCATTTCAGACCTGGTTCGGACAAATCACTGGGTGGCGGTCCACGTTCTGGCTTACCAGTTTTATCGGCCTGGTGGCAATGGTGCTGCTATGGGCTGCCTTACCGAAGCAGCCGCGCGACGGCGCAGCAAAGATCGTCCATGAATTGACGGTTCTGCGCAGGCCGGCTGTTCTGCTTGCCCTGCTGGTCACGGTACTCAGCTCCGGCGGGATGTTCACGGTCATGACCTATATCGCGCCGATCCTCGAACATGCCGGTGGAATTCAATCGAAGGCCATTGGCCCGCTCCTGGTTTTGCTGGGGCTCGGTTTTACGCTTGGCGGATGGCTGGGGGGGCGTATTCGCGACGAGCAGGTGGATCGTAGTCTTGCCGTCATCCTCTTTTTCGCTACGGTCATCCTGGCAGTGTTTGCCTACACCATGCGCGCACCGATCGCGGCAGGTATCACCCTTTTCATCTGGGGGGTCATCTGGTTCGCAACGCTGCCTCCATTACAGACCCGCATCGTGACGCAAGCAGCCGACGCGCCTAATCTATCATCGGCAGTCAATATCGGCGCATTCAACCTCGGTAATGCGTTCGGCGCGCTGGTCGGCGGAGCCGTGATCGATGCGGGGGCTGGATACCCCTGGGTTGCGGGCGCCGGTGCGATCGCCAACGCTGCAAGCCTTCTCTTGGTCGTCCTCTCTCGCTGCGGTCCAGGTCGGCGGTGAACCTCCCGGCAACACCGGGAGGCAATGCCAGCATGCTCTCGCCCGAGCGACATCTATTGGCAAGGCGATGTCCTGCAGCGGACATCTTCCCGGTCAGTAGGAACGTCCGCCGAAACGGTACGGGAGGATACTTTGCCCTGCAGCCTGATAGTTTAGGCCGTCTCGCCAGCACGCCGCCAGCCAATCGCCGGCGCAATGTGCTCAGCGATGGTTCTGAGCAGTTTGGCGTTGTACTGCACACCGAGTTGATTGGGTACGGTCACCAACAGGGTGTCGGCCATCGCAACCGCTTCGTCCTGCGCGAGTTCACGTGCAATGGCGTCAGGCGCACCGACATAGGTTTTTCCGAAACGGCTGAGAAAGCCATCGATGTAGCCGACCTGGTCTTGACTGTTGCGCCCGGCACCTGCTCCAAAATACTGCCGATCGACGTCGTCCACGATGGGCAATACCGACCGCGATACCGACACCCTCGGTTGTCGGCCCCAGCCGGCCTCCGCGAACGCCTGGCGATAAAGCCTGATCTGTTCGGCCTGCAGCTCGCTGAAGGACAGCCCCGTCTCTTCCGTCAACAAGGTGGAACTCATCAGGTTCATGCCCTTCTGTGCCGCCCAGACCGCGGTTTGGCGAGTCCCCGCGCCCCACCAGATACGCTGCGTAAGGGTTGGCGACTGAGGCTGAATGGAGAGCCGTCCCGGGTTGCCCGTCATCTCCGGGTTTGCATCGACGACATCGGCGCCGGTGACAGCATGGAGAAACACATCGGTCTTGCTGCGGGCCATCTCGGCGCTGCGTGGATCGGCACTCGATGGATAGCCAAACGCTTCCCAGCCTCTCAGTGCAGGTTCGGGCGATCCTCGACTGATCCCGAGTTGGAGACGCCCGTTCGAGATCAAGTCGGTTACAGCCGCTTCCTCTGCCAGGTAGAGCGGGTTCTCGTAACGCATGTCGATAACACCCGTCCCGAATTCAATCCGCTTTGTTCGAGCCGCAATGGCCGAAAGCAGTGGAAACGGCGAAGCCAGTTGTTGGGCAAAGTGATGGACGCGCACATAGGCTCCATCGATGCCAATCTCCTCGGCTGCAACAGCCAGGTCGATAGTCTGCAACAAGGCATCCTGGGCGGTCAGCGTCTGCGATCCTCTCGCATTTTGCCAATGACCGAAGGACAGAAATCCGATTTTCTTCACTTGTTTGCTCCGGGAGTGTCTGCCGACGGCGGCGTCTCTCCAACGCCGCCGTTGGCCTCTATATGGCGTCGCGAAACCGTCCCATCCTCGACCAGGCAGGTCCGCTCCGCGTTTGCTCGGGCGCCTGTCTAAAGCGCGCCTGCACCTTAGCCAAGCCGCTTGCGCAGGAATTCGCCTGCCCGCTCGAATGCCTGCACGGCGGCAGGCAGCACGCCCGCCATCTCGATGAAACCGTGCACCATGCCCGGCACCTCGACATAGTCCACCTCGACCCCAGCCTTCTGCAATGCGTCTCGGTAGTGCCGTCCATCGTCGCGCAGCACGTCGCACTCGCCGGCAAAGATCAAGGCCGGGGGCAGCCCGTGAAAATCCGACGCCCTCAGCGGCGACAGCCTCGGATCGGTGGTGTCGAAGTCGCGCACGAAGGGATCAGACAGGGCATGCATGGCGGCCAGCGTCAGCGGCGGCACGTTGCCGTTCTCGAACCGAGACGAGAACCCCTCGGCGGTCGGCGACAGGTCGGTGGCGGGATAGAACAGCACCTGGGCACGCAACGGCACCTCGCCGCGCAACTGCTGGGTCGCGACGGCGGAGAGGCTGCCGCCGGCACTGTCGCCTGCGACGGCCAATCGCTGCGGGTCCAGGCCTAGTTCGCCGGCATGTCGGAACAGCCAGCGCACTGCGGCCACCACATCGTCGGGCCCTGCCGGCGCGGGGTGTTCCGGTGCCAGCCGGTAGCCGACCGAGACGACCGCATGGCCACTGGTATGAACCAGCCGACGGCAGACCTTGTCGTGGGTGTCGATGTCGCCGATCGACCAGCCGCCGCCATGCAGGTAGATCGTCGCTGCGCGGGCGGCGTCGTCGTGATCCGGCAGGTACAACCGCAACGGAATCGGCCCCAACGGCCCTTCGGCCTGCGCCTCGCGCACGCTGCCTACCGGCAGGGGCTCGCCACCGAGGTTGGCGCTGATCTGCCTGTAAGCCTCGCGCATCTGCGGAATTGGCAACGATTCGAGCGCCGGTGCATTGTTTGCGGCCATCGCTTCCATCACCCGAAGCACCTCAGGCGCCAGTCGGGCCGGATCGAAAGGTTGTGCTTGCATGTCGGTCAACTCCTTTTCACTGCATCGGGAAAGAGGGCGCCCCGGGAGGCGCCACTTTGCTGGTAGGTGACGAGGTCAAAGCGCCTTCAGCGCCCGTTCGACGCTGACGGCCAGCGGCGTGGTCGGCCGGCCGATCAATTCGGACAGGGTTCGCTCGGTGCCATAGAGTGCGCCCTGGGAGGCGCTGACGTCATACGAGGCCAGCGCTGCGGCAAGCCCCTTCGGCAAGCCGGCACCTTCGAGTGCGGCGGCATAGTCGGCTTCCGGGAGGTTGCGATAGGGGATGTCCTTGCCGGTCTGCTTGGAGATCTCCGCAGCCAGATCCGGCAGCGTCCAGGCCGTATCGCCGGCCAGCTCGTAGGTGGCATTGTCATGGCCGTCGCTGCTCAGCACCGCCACCGCCGCTTCGGCAAGGTCCTCGCGCGCGGCCGACGAAATGCGGCCCTCACCCGCACTGCCAAACAGCGCACCATTGGCCAGCGCCGCACCGACGAAGCCGGTGTAGTTCTCGGTGTACCAGCCGTTGCGCAGCAGGGTGTAAGCCAGCCCGGAAGCCTTGAGATCGGCCTCGGTCGCGCGGTGTTCATCTGCAAGAGGCAGCACGGACGTGTCGGCGTGCAGCACGCTGGTATAGACGATGCGCTTGACGCCGGCCTTCTTCGCCGCCGCGATGACATTGGCATGCTGAGCGACACGCTGGCCGACCTCGCTGGAGGAGATCAGCAGCAGGGTCTCTACGCCCGGAAGCGCGGCATCCAGTGTTTCCGGCTTGGTGTAGTCGATCGCCTTGGCGGCGACGCCCAGCACTTCGGTTTGCTCCGGCTTGCGCACCAGGGCAAGGATGTTGTTTGCAGGAACCTTCTGCTTGAGGTGTTCGATGACGAGGTGGCCCAGTTGGCCGGCGGCTCCAGTGATGGCAATGCTCATGGGTGTCACTCCTTGGTGAATGAGGGGGTTGAAGAAAATATGGCCATGAGCAACTATAAAAGTTAAAATTACTTTTCGTAAGTACGAACAAAAAGGTAAGTGTATGGTCGGCGCCTCACGATCGAAGCCAAGGAACACACCCCCGGCGACGCCGTTGTCGGAAAAGCTAAGGCGTGGCGACGTGCTGACGCCGCTATGCCCTTCCCGCGAAATCCTGAACCACTTGACCAGCCGCTGGGGAGTTCTGGTCCTGATCGCACTGCTGGCTGGCACACAGCGTTTCAGCCAACTGCGCCGCAAGATCGGCGGCGTGAGCGAACGGATGCTTGCGCAAACGCTTCAACTCCTGGAAAGCGATGGCATGGTCGAGCGCCACGCCTACGAGGTCGTGCCGCCCCACGTCGAATACGCGCTGACGCCCCTGGGCAAAGAAGCGGCAGCACGGGTGCGCGAGCTGGCGGATTGGGTGGAAGCTCATTACGGCGAGGTATTGAGCCATCGCGAAGCGATCGCGCCGCAATAGCGCCAGCCACAGCCGGACAAGCATTCAGGCCAAGGTATTGCCTTGTTGAGCACATCGCTGTTCCGTCAACCAGTACATCAAGGCCATCGCCGGCAGAGCCATCCCGAGGACGGACGTCCACATCCATCCGCCGCGGACATAGACCGAGGCGCCCAACGCCGAGCCGACTGCGCCGCCCAAGAAGAAGGTGGCCATGTACAGTCCGTTGAGCCGGGATCGCACTTGCGCACCCAGCGCATAAATCGCGCGCTGTCCCAAGGTCAGGTTGGCCGCGACGCCGAAATCCAGGAGGATGGCGGCCACGACGAGTAGCCCGAGCGCCGCATGCGAGCCGTTCTGCGCCAAGTCGGTCAGCGCGAACGCCAGCAGCACAAGCCCCATCGCCAGCGCGGTGGCCAGATAGCCGTGACCCCGGTCGGCGATGCGCCCGGCAAGGGGCGTCGCAACCGCACCGGCAGCACCCGCCAACGCGAACAGGCCAATGCCGCCCTGCGACAGCCCGAAGGCGGGACTCGCCAGCAATAGCGGGACCGTCGTCCAGAACGCGCTGAAGGCAGCGAACAACGCAGCATGGTAGAGCGCACGGCGGCGTAGCACGGGCGTATCGACCACCAGCCGCCCCATCGAGGCCAGCAAGGCGCCATAAGCCAGTTCGCTCTCCGGCTGGCGCGGCGGCAACACCCGGGCCAACACCGCAATCAAGCCGACCATCAGAGCAGCCGACAGCAGAAACACGACCGGCCATGTCGATAGCTGAGTGACGAAGCCTGCGACAGGACGGGCCAGCATGATGCCCAGCATCAGTCCACTCATCACATTGCCGACTACTCGGCCCCTCGACGCTGCTGGCGCCATATGTGCGGCGTAGGGCACGAGCACCTGCACCGCAACCGTGCCCAGGCCGATGCCGAGCGTCGCCAGCAGAAACAAGGTGGCATGCCGCGCCAGGCTGGCGGCCGTGAGTGCCACGGCCGCCAGCCCCAGCAGCGCAAGGACCAAGCTGCGATTCTCAACGCGGTCGCCCAGCGGCACGAGGAACAGCAGCCCCAGCCCGTAGCCGAGCTGGGTCAGGGTCACGGTCAGCCCCGCTATCTGCGGGCTTAGGCCTAGGGAGGCGCTGATGGGGCCTGCCAGGGGTTGGACGTAATAGAGATTGGCCGCAGTCAGGCCACAGGCGGTGGCCAGCACCAACGGTAGCCGCGCCGGCGCGCCAACCGAGGCGCCGCTCATGATTGCCCGGCGCGTCGAGCGCTGGTGCGCGACAGGGCAGCCCAGTCCAGTTGGCCTTCATCGTGCGCCAAGCTCTCGATATGGGCGTCGCGCAGCACGCTGGCCAGATGCAGCGGCACATTCACCTGTTCGGCCGCCGCCATCGCCAGCTTCACGTCCTTCAAACCCAGCGCCAGCTTGAAACCCGCCGGCTCGAAGCGGTCAGCGGCTATGGCCTGCCCGTAACCCTTGTAGACGGGCGAGGAGAACATCGTGGACGTGACCAGGTTCAGGAACTCCCCCTTGTCGATGCCGTGGCCGCGCACAAGGGCGACCGCTTCGCTCATGGCACCGATGGCGGTGGCAATCATGAAGTTTGCGGCCAGCTTGGCTGCATTGGCCTGTTCGGGTTTATCGCCCAGATTCCAGGTCTTCTGACCAAGCACGTCGAACAGCGGCTGCACGCGGACCAGCGCCGGCGTCTCGCCCGCCGCCAGGATGTTGAGCTGCCCAGCTTCTGCGACGTTCCCCCGTCCGAGCACAGGTGCGGCGACATAGCCCACGCCACGCGCCCGGTGCAGATCCGCCAGTTCGACAGCCAACTCGACCGACACCGTGGCCATGTTGACATGTATCGCGCCCGGCCTCAGCGCAGCCAGGACCTTTCCGTCCAGCACCGTCTCGCGCGTGGCGGCGTCATCGGCCAGCATCGATATCAACACATCAGCATCGGCTGCGGCCTCGCCAGGTGTGGCTGCAGAGAGTCCGCCGAGGGCGGCCAACTTCGATGCAGGCTGCGACGAGCGGTTCCAACCGCGCACGGTATAGCCGGCCTTGAGCAAATTGGAGGCCATCGGCAATCCCATCGTACCGAGGCCAAGAAAGGCGATCTGCATGTCCACACTCCTTGATTTAATGGAAACGATCATTTCCTAAATAGATAAAAAAAATCAACTCAATGCCGCTAACGCAACATCAACCACGGCCTGCATCTCCTCACGACTACGGCCGGTCTTGCCAACAACCCGCATGCCTTGGGTCAGGCAGAGCAGCATCCGCGCTGCCGCCACAGGATCAATGCGAGCGGGGATCGATCCGTCCTCCTGCCCCTGGCGGACGAGGTCAGCCACCATGGCTTCATTGCGCGCCAATGCCGCTGCGATGTGACCGGCCACGGTCTTGTCAAACGCCGACAGCTCCACCGCGCTGCCCACGACCAGGCAGCCCCGCCGGCCCACCGCGCCCTGGGAAGACTCGACATAGAACGTCAGCAAGCCGCGCAAGCGTTCCAAGCCCGTGCCGCCATCGCCCATGGCCAGACGCATCTTCTCGGTGCGTCTGCTGCGGTAGCGCTCGAACGCGGCCAGGAAGAGCGACTGCTTGTCCTTGAAAGCCTTGTAGAGGCTGCCCTGGGCAAGATGCATGGCTCGGGTCAGGTCGCTGATGGAGGCGCCGTGGTAACCCCGTTCGCTGAACACATGCACGGCACGATCCAGCGCCTGATCGACGCTGAATTCACGTGGGCGGCCCCTGCTGCGAGCAGTGGTGGGTTCAGGTCTTCTGGATATTGGCATGCTGTGGCAGTGGCGCGCAATTCGGAATCAATCGATTTCCAATATAGCACCTATCAGCCATATGATGCAGGACGTTGCGCGCACCAGCGCGCGCGAAAGCGGAACCGACCACCACTCAAAACTGGTGGACGTAGAACAGATTGACAACATTGCCCGCGGCGGCATTCTCCACCTTCACCGGCAGATACAGGTTCACGTTGACGAAGTTGCGCGGGTCCAGCGTCCAGGAAACACCAGGACCCAGATAGAACTTCTTCTGGCGCGTGTTCGCCACACGCTGCCCGTTGGTTCGGTTGTCATGCAATTGCTGCAGATAGTAGCCATTGATGCCCACGCGGAAGTTCGGTGCCACCGCCACCGAACTGGCGAAATTGATCCAGGCGGCATCGCCGGCCTTGCCGTTGCGGAAATTGAAGCCCTCCAACTCTGGCACGTTGGCCGCCTTGTCTGCCCGGAAGTTATAGATGTAGTTGAGCCGCGCACTGATTTCCCAGTTTCGGGTGGGCAGTACGGTGAACGCCCAGTTTGCAATCGTCGACCAGTACCCGGCGCCCTGATTCAAGTCACGGTCACGATCGAACTTGCCAACCGGAACGATAACGTCGAATTCGAAACGTTGTGAAAACACCGGACGGCCATTCCTCATCACGGGGAGCATCTGGACGTAGGGACCGAAGGTGACATCGCCCAGGCCCAGACCGTTGTCGCTCAACGTCGCCGGACTGCCGTTACCGAACGACGAGTTCATGTTTATGACCGGGACGATGGTGTTGAAGCCCAGCACTCCACCGAACGGCTTGTAGGGCGTGACATAGACAATTTGATTCAGCAACGAGGTGGTCTGGATGCGCGGCTTGCGAAACGCCGGGCTGTCATGGCCGTTGGCATCCTTGATGGAATCCAGGTCGGAGTAGTCCAGGTATTGGACAAGGGCCCAGCCGGGCGTGGTGCGGGTGAACCCATCCAGAAAGCTCGTGCCTCCGGTATTGAGGCCGGAAGTCAATTGAACGGTTTGCGGCACGTTCGCCGCCCACGCCGGCATGGCGGCGAGCCCAAGCAAGAGGGCGAACGCGACACGATGGCGGCGTGGCGATGGGGCTGCAACGACGAACGCGGATTGCACGGCAGATTCTCCTGAACAGGATGGAACGACCGAACGCCGGGAGAAATCAGAACGACGTGATGACGCTGCGCGCGATCTTGCCGTGCTTGAGTTCTTCGTACGCCTCGTTGATTTCCGAAATATTGATCTCTTGCGAGATCAGGTCATCCAGATTTAGCTTGCCTTGCAGATACAGCTCGGCATACATCGGGATGTCGTGCTTGATATTGGAAGACCCCATCAAAACACCCTGGATACGTCGCTGCGAAGCGATGAACTCTTCCATCACCGAGATCTCGATCCGGGAGTTAGGCTTGTGCACACCGATCAGATACGCGCCACCACCCACGCGGGTCATGCGCAGCGCCTGTTCCGAGGTCTGCTTGAGCCCCACGACTTCAAAGGCGTGATCGACGCCGCCTTTGGTCAACGCCACCACTTGCTCCACAGGATCGACAGTCGACGAATCGATCACGTCCGTAGCGCCGAACTTCTTGGCCAGATCGAATTTTCCGGGTTGCACGTCGATCGCAATGATGCGTGTCGCGCCAGCAAGTTTCGCTCCGGAAATCACATTCAAACCCACCCCACCAATACCGATCACCGCCACCGTGTCCCCCGGCTTGACCGCTGCGGTATTGATGGCGGCGCCGGCCCCGGTCACCGTCCCGCAACCCAGCACGCAGGCCTGCGGGAACGGGATGCTGTTGGGCACTTTGGCCAGTTGGTTTTCGTGGACCAGGGTCTTCTCGGCGAATCCAGCCGTTCCGAACACCGATGTCAAAGGCTGGCCTTCAAGCGTCAGGCGCGATGACTGATCAGCGGAGCGCACGGTCTCTTCAGGATGCTTGCACTGATACGTACGGCCGGCCAGGCAGGATTCGCAATGCCCACAGTACTGGATGAGGCAGGCGACGACATGGTCGCCCACGGCAAATTCGCGCACCTGCGGTCCGACCTCGACCACCACGCCCGCGACCTCATGTCCGAACACTGCAGGCATGGGGACACCGAATTCATGACTGGCGAAATGAAGGTCGGTGTGGCACAAGCCCGAAGCCTTGACCTCGACCAGCACCTCCCGGCCTTCAGGCTTGGCAATTTGTACGGTCTCGATCTCGAACTTGTCCCCGACGCGTTTGACCACTGCAGCTTTCATGTGTTTTCTCCCAGAGACACGATCAGAACGGATAGGCCGGGACGTCGTTGTCGATCGTCAGCCACTGCCAGTGGGTGTACTCCTCCCAGTCCGCAGGTCCGCCCACGCTCGTGCCGTTGCCAGATGCGCCGGTGCCACCGAACGGATTGACCACCTCGTCGCCAACAGTCTGGTCATTGATGTGCACCATGCCGGCGTCGAGTTGCTGGGCCAGTGCTATCGCACGGCCTGTCGAACCGGACAGCACGCCTGCAGACAGACCGTACTCGGTGGCATTGGCTATTTCGGCGGCCTCGTCGTCACTGCCGAAGGTGATGATGTTGATGACCGGACCGAACACCTCTTCGTCGTAGGCGCGCATGCCCGGTTGGACATTGGAGAGGACCGTGGGGGCGTAAAACAACCCTTCATACGTTCCGCCTGCTTCCAGTTTGGCACCTGCCGCCACGGAGGCATCTACAATGTCGATGACGTTCTTGATCTGGCGTTGGTCGATGATGGGGCCCAGCGCCACGGCCTCCTTCGCCGGATTGCCGGCCTTCAGCGCGCGAGCCTTTGCTACCAGGCGCTGGGTGAACGACTCGGCGATCGAGCGCTGCACCAGCACACGCCCTGTGGCCATGCAGATTTGACCCTGGTGGAAATAGGCGCCGAATGCGACGGCCGAGGCGGCTTTGTCGAGATCCGCGTCGTCGAGCACGATGAGCGGATTCTTTCCTCCCAGCTCCAGCGACACCTTCTTGAGGTGCTTGCCGGCGATTTCTCCGATCTTGCGTCCGGCAGCCGTAGAGCCGGTGAAGGCGATCATCTGCACCCCCGGGTGCTCCACCAGCGTCTGTCCGGGTTCGGCAAAGCCGGGTAGCACATGCAGCACGCCCTTGGGCAGGCCGGCTCGCTCCAGGGCCGCCGCGACAACGATGCCGCCGGCGAAAGGCGTGCGCGGATCGGGCTTGAGCACCACGGCGTTGCCAACAGCCAACGCGGGCGCCACCGAACGCAACCCGAGAACAAGGGGGAAGTTGAACGGAGAGATCACGCCGACCACGCCCAAGGGGCGGCGGCGGGCGAAGCTGAGTCGGCCGGTCTTGCTTGGCAGCACTTGGCCCTGCGCCTGCAGGGGCATGGCGGCGGCTTGATAAAACAGGACGATCGCCTCGTTGATCTCATGACGCCCCTTGGCCTCGATGCCTCCAGTTTCACGGGCAACCAGCAGCGCGGCCTGCTCCGCCTCCTCCTCCAGAATCTGCCCGGCGCGACGCAGGACCGCCGCCCGATCTCGGGGTGGCATCGAGGCCCAGGCTTTTTGCGCCTTGCTGGCTTGCTCAATGGCGGCAACCGCGTCTTCGGTATTGGCCTGGCCCACTTCGTAGAGAAATTCGCCGCTGGCCGGCTCCGCCACCTTCAGGACGCCGCCGCGTGCGGGCACCCAATCGCCGTTGAATATTTTCCCGCTCCAATGCGAGCTGTCGGTCAGGCGGTAGGACGAGTCTTGTTTCATGGTGTCACTCCAATTTCTGTTTTTGGGGGAGCCCGTTGTCAGGCTCAACCGTCAGTAAGCCTGGATCTGCCGCAGTTCCGGCGGCCATTCTCCGGGCCACTTGTAGTGGTCCTTCATGATGCGGGCGCTGTATTCGAGGCAAATCTGTGTGGCGAGGCCCGGGTACTGGCGGTTCATCGCATCGATGATTTCCTGGCTGTCGTGAGCCTTGTACATGGCGTCCTGGAATGCCTTGATGTATTCGCGGGTGAAGGCGATTGCGTCAGGGGAAACATCGGCGGCCGAGATCGCGTGGCCGGGAACAACGACCTCAGGGCCCAGGGCCTGCAGCTTGTCCAGTTCATCAAGCCACGCCTTGCGCATGGGCGGTGTCTTCGCATCCGCGATCCAGACATGCGCATGGGAAAACACGATGTCGGCCGCGACCAGGGTCTTGATCGAAGGTATCCAGACGCCCGTCGCCAGATCGGAATCACCGCGGGTCGGCCCAAGCACTTCGAGCCGTTGACCTTCGAGTTCAATAAACGGCTCGGTCAGGCCCTGAACATTCACCGCTGTCGCGCTGCCGTTCTGGTGCAGGATCTGCTGGGTCCAATAGCCGATCTTGAACGGATAGGCCTTGTTGACCATCGCCGCAACCTCAGGCAAGGCCACCACCTGGGCCTTGGGGAAAGCCTCATGGACCGCCGACAGACCCATGAAATGATCGGGGTGCATGTGGCTGATGTAGATGAATTTCAGGTCACGGCCGGTTTCGAGAATCTCTGCCACCAGTCGATGGGCATTCGAGAGCGTGAACTGCGAATCGATCAGGACCGCGTCATGCTTGCCATAGACGATGGCAGAGTTGACGCCGAAGCCCATATTGGCATCGCCGCCGTTGAACACCCTCACGTGAAGTGGCGCATTCTCGGGCGCCTGCACCGTGGCGGCTGTGGGCAGGCTCAACGACTGGGCACCTGCGGCCAAGGGGAGAATCAGAACGCAAAATGCGAGACTGCGTAGCCAGTTTTTCCTGGACATGGATCACGTCCTTCATAGATCAGCAGAGAATTGAAAACAGGTGGTTCGAAGCGAAAAGAGCGGGCAGATAGTCCTGCCCGTCATCGCGGGCCACCGGCCCGAATTGCACGTCTCGCGGTCAATGGGCCGTCTGACCACCGTCAACCAGGTACACCTGGCCCGTGGCGAAGCTCGCTGCTGGCGAGCACAGGAAGAGCACCATGCCTGCGAGTTCTTCAGGCTCTGCAGGGCGACCGATCGGGCTGTTGGCCATCAGGTTGCGCTTGAACTGCGGATCATCGAGCCAGCGCTTGGTCATTGGCGTCGCAACCAAACCAGGGGCCAGGGCATTCACTCTTATTCCCTGGGCGGCATAGTCCAGCGCCGCCGCCCGGGTCAGTCCGATGACACCGTGCTTGGCCGCTACATACGGCGCCATTCCCGGATCGGCTACGACACCGGCCACCGAGGCGGTATTGACGATAGCGCCGCCGCCACCGGCGAGCATGGCCGGGATCTCGTACTTGAGGCATAGGAATACGCCTTTCAGATCGACGCCGAGGATGCGGTCGAAGTCCTGCTCGCTCTGCTCGGCCAGGGGCTTGGTCGGCGGCAGGAGCCCCGCATTGTTGAAAGCGACATCGAGTCGCCCATGCTTGGCCACGGTGGCAGCGACGAGCGCCTCGACAGATGCCGCCTTGGACACGTCGGTTTCGATGAACGTGGCGCTGCCACCTGCGTCAGCGACAAGCTGCGCTGTCTCGGCTGCACGCTGATCAACGTCGCCCAGCACCAGCGTTGCACCTTGCTCGGCGAACGCCAGCGCGGTGGCTCGCCCGATCCCTGTGGACGCGCCGGTAATCAGCACGATCTTGCCGGAGTAGTCCAGAAGATTCTTATTTGTCATATCCGTAGGTCCCTGCTATGACGGTTGGAGTAACAGGCAGCGTGATGGCAGGCCGTGGTCAGTTGCGCCGCGAGGCGTACCCTTCAGGAAGCTCGGCCGGGCCGCAGGCCACCACCGTCTCGTCATCCACACCGGCATCCTCGACGAAGGTCAAGGTGGCGAACTCGTCGATGACCAGTTTCGGGTAGGTCGGCCCGTTGTCGCGGTATTGCTTGATTTGGTCCAGGTGGTCGTTCTGGAAGCAGACGGTCTTCTCGGGTTCGCGCGCGATCCACTGCGGGAAGAAGATCACGCCGTGGACAAAGCGCTCGGAAAAATTGACGGCAACGCTCACCGTCGTCCCCGTCGGTTCGTCCCAGGAGACCTTGCAGATGTCGTCGGACAACCGCACCAGGTGTACCAACTGATCGCGCACCCAACGCCCACCCACCATGCCGCTGTGGATGCGGTAGTCGATCGTGCGATCATTCTTGATGTACATCTCGTACTGCCAACCATTGTCGTAGGTATAAATGAAGTGCTTACCCACGAAGTTCTTGAGTTGCTCGGGTTTGGTGGATTCAAAATTCTCAGTCATGATCTTTCGCCTTGTACGCCTTTAAATCAGCAGGTTGCGACACAGAAATCATTCGCATGTTAGTCTTCTGAAAGTGAGATGAGAAAGACTTGCTTTCTCTTAATCCATGCTTTTCAAGTCTTAATAAAGTGGAGGCCGAAGACCTTGGAGCTGCGTCACCTGCGCTATTTCATAGCGATCGTCGAGGCCGGAACCTTCACCCGTGCGGCGGAGCGTCTTCACACCGCGCAACCCTCCCTGAGCCGGCAGATTCGCGACCTTGAAGATTTCCTTCAGGTTGCTCTTTTCGAGCGATCCACCCGAAGCGTCAAACTCACCGAGGCAGGCACAGTCTTCCTGAATGAGGCTCGCCTGGTGCTCGCTCAGGCTGAGCGGGCCATCGACACAGCCCGACGAGCCGCAGGGGCCCAGCAATTTCACCTGACCGTGGGAGTGCTGCAAGGCGTTGAACTTGGCAAGCTGGTGAGCGTCATCAACACGCTCCACATCACGTCTCCCAAGATCGAACTGACATTGCAAAGCCGGTCCTCACCCGAACTGATCGATGAAGTCATTGAGCGCAAAGTCGATCTGGCCTTCATCCGCCCATCAGCGCAGAGTAAGGGACTGCACTTGCGCACCGTTCGACAGGAGAAGCTCGTTGTGGCTCTACCCAAAGGGCACAAGTTCGCCAGCCGGCGCACCGTGAAGCTCGGACAACTGCGTCACGAGCCTTTCATTGGCATTCCCTACGAATTCGCCCCCGTGCTTGTCGATGCGGTGCAGGCACTGCTTCGAAGCCTGGGGCTCTCTCTTAAGTGGGCTTACGAGGCCGAGAATGTCCTGATGGCAATGTCACTCATCCGCTCGGCCGGTGCGGTGTGCCTGCTGCCTGAATCGTATATCGCGATGCTCCCGCAGGGCGTAGTCGCGGTGGAGCTTGCCGAAACCGGCCCGACGCTGGAACTGGCAATGGCCTGGCATCCTGAAAACCAATCACCCGCGCTAAGGGCTTTCGTCAAGGCGTTCGGCGAACCGGCAAGGCCAGAGCAGGAGAAGCCGTAGACGCGAATTCCGCCAACGCTGCACGGCTGGCGCAGCGCTTCACAACGAGGTCGCCAACGTGGTCATCCGCCCAGTTTTTTTCCAACACATCCAATGAGAGGTAATCGTCATGAAAGCAATCCGACTGAACCAGCCCGCGGGCCTCGAACACCTTGAAGCGGTAGACCTGCCAGACCCTGGCGCTCCCAGACTGGGCGAAGTGCGGGTGAAGGTCAAAGCCAGTTCACTGAACTTCCATGACCTCGCCGTGGTTCTTGGCCATATGCGGACGGCCGATGGACGTATCCCCTTGTCGGATGGCGCCGGTGTCGTCGAAGCGGTAGGACCTGGTGTCACCGAGTTCGCACCGGGCGACTCTGTGGTTTCGACATTCTTCCCCGGGTGGCTGGACGGAGTGCCTCTGGTGGCAGATTTCTCAACGACACCAGGTGATGGCATCGATGGCTATGCGAGGGAATACGTGGTGGCCCCCGCTAGCGCGTTCACACATGCTCCGCGCGGCTATAGCCATGCGCAGGCGGCGACGCTGACCACTGCGGGCGTCACGGCATGGCGTGCGCTGGTTGTCGATGGCCATCTCAAGGCAGGCGACACCGTGCTTCTGCTTGGCACAGGCGGCGTATCCATCTTCGCCTTGCAATTGGCGAAATCGATGGGCGCCACGGTGATCCTCACTTCCTCATCCGATGAAAAGCTCGCCAAAGCCAGGGAACTGGGCGCCGACCACACGATCAATTACCGTCACACCCCCGAGTGGTCGAAAACCGTGCTGGAGATCACCAACGGACGTGGGGTTGATCACGTCGTCGAGGTCGGCGGCGCAGGCACGCTCGCCCAATCCATTGGGGCGGCGAAAGTCGGGGGCCACATTGCCCTGATCGGCGTGCTCACAGGGGCCGCCGGCCCCGTTCCGACTGCTGCATTGATGGCAAAGCAGATTCGCCTGCAGGGCCTGATCGTCGGCAGTCGCCGCCATCAGATCGACCTGGTCCGTGCGATCGATGCCGGTGCCATTCAGCCGGTCATAGACCGCTCATTTGATCTGACCGAACTGCGCGATGCGTTTTCGTTTCAAAAAGACGGCAAGCATTTCGGCAAGATCGGCGTGACGATTGGATAACAGAACCGCGCCAAGAGGCATTGAATGAACTGGGCGCCGCACGGACGCTCCGGCGTTGGTTGCTCAAGCTTCAGCGCCGAACCCTGCCAGCGATCTAGGCCGGCTCGGATTTACATGTGTATGCACTCCGGCTACAATTTCGGGCTACCACGATATCTGGTTACCGGAAACCCATTGCCGACGTCCACACGTTTTGCTGTCGCCATTCACATCCTCTCCGGCATCGCCCTGCACCAGGGGCAGGTCGTTCGTTCCGAGGACTTGGCCCGCAGCGTCAATACCAACCCCACCACAGTGCGCCGCATTCTCGGCGCACTGTCCGATGCCGGCTTGACGCGCGGTCAGATGGGGCAAGGCGGGGGCGCCCTGTTGGCCAAGCCGGCCAGCAAGATCACCTTGCTGGACATCTACAAGGCCGTGGAAGAGCCGCAGTACTTCGCGCTGCACCGATCCAAGCCTGATCCCTCATGCTACGTCGGCCGCTACATCATCCCGGTCCTGGAGGAGCAGTTCGATGAGTTCACCAAGGCGATGGAGAAGATCCTGTCGAAAACGACCTTGGCGGACATCGTGAAGAAGGTCGAGGCACATGCCGGCTTTGCCTTCGTTCCCCCGGGCCTTGACGGCGCTACCGGGCCGATCTGAAGCCGACCATCCAAAGGCGGCGACCGTCGCCACACCTGCTGTCAGGCAGGCGGGAGGTCTGCGAGCCGAACGCCAATCTCCTGTGTTGCACGGCTTGCCGTTGGCCCCCCTTCCGCCCCAGACCTTGATGGCCTGAGTCTCGAATCAGCCGAGCCAAGTATCGCGCTCCGGCCTGATAGCGACCACATCGTCTTGCTTCATCGGCGAGCCCGTTCATCGCTCTTCGAAGTCCGCACACAGGCCAGCCAGGCAGCGCGTCATCAACGGCGCACGACACACAGCGCGCAACAGACCATTCCGATGACGCGATCCTGATCCTCGTGCGGAACATTGTGCGCCTTAGTGTATCTATGTATGCTACATTAATTCTTTAACACCCCAGGAGTACGTCAATGAGCGATATCAGGATTCAAGTGGCCGTCGTCTATCACAGCGGTTATGGGCACACCGCCAAACAGGCCGAAGCGGTGGCGGCGGGCGCTGGTGCAGTGGCGGGCGTCGATGTGCTGTTGGTGCACGTCGATGGCGCAAAAGCACCGTGGGAAGAACTCGAACGCGCCGACGCCATCATCTTCGGAGCCCCGACTTACATGGGCGGCCCTTCGGCGCAGTTCAAAGCCTTCCTGGATGCAACGTCACAGAAGGTGTTCGCGGCAGGCTTCAAGTGGAAGGACAAGGTGGCCGCAGGCTTCAGCAATTCGGCCTCACGCTCGGGCGACAAGCTCGCCACGCTGGTCCAGATTGCGCTCTTCGCGGCGCAGCAAGGCATGCACTGGGTCAGCCTTGGCCTGCCGCCGGCCAACAATTCAAGCACGGGCTCCGAGCAGGATCTGAACCGTCTCGGGATCTGGCTCGGCGCCGGTGCCCAGTCCAACGCCGACCAAGGGTCCGATGTGGCACCTCCCGAGGCCGACCTGGCAACTGCCCGGCACCTCGGTCAGCGTGTGGCTGAAGTGACCCTGCAACTTGCCAAGGGCAAAGCTGCCTGAAACGCCACCCGACACACCCTCGTGACGACGGTAGCGTGCGTCGTCACCTCACTCCCCCAAAGGTAGATAAACATGAGCCGTTTGAAAGACAAGATTGCCTTGATCACCGGCGGAACCACAGGCATCGGCCTGGCTTCCGCCCACCTGTTTCGGAATGAGGGCGCGCGCGTCCTCATCACAGGCCAGGACACTCAGCGCCTCGCTGCCGCACAGAAGGACCTCGGTGACGATGTGGTTGCCATCCGCTCCGATGCCTCCAAGATCGCCGAGCTGCCGCAACTCGCGGCACAGGTGAAGCAGCACGTCGACCACCTGGATGTGCTGTTCATCAACGCCGGGATCGCCAAGTTCGCTCCACTGGAAGAACTGACCGAGGACCTGTTCGATGAAATCCACGCAATCAACGTCAAGGGCGTGGTGTTCACCGTGCAGCAACTGCTCCCCCTGCTGGGCAAGGGTTCCAGCATCGTCGTGAACACGTCCATCAATGCTCGCCTGGGCATGCCCGGCACGCTGGCCTACGCCTCCTCGAAGGCTGCGGCGCGCTCGCTGGTGCGCGTGCTGGCCGGCGAGCTGGCCAAGCGCGGCATACGGGTCAACGCGATCAGTCCCGGCCCCGTCACGACGCCGCTGTACGACAAGCTCGGGATGAGCGCGCAGCAGTTGGAAGAGCGCGCGGCTCAGATGGCCACGCACATCCCGCTGGGACGGTTCGGTACGCCCGAGGAAATTGCCAACGCGGCGCTGTTCCTGGCATCTGCAGAGTCGTCCTATTTCACTGGTGGTGAGTTTGTCGCTGATGGCGGCTGGACGCAGGTGATCCCATGAGCAACACGACCACATCGGCCATCGACAAGCTGCGCTTCGAGAACATCGCCATTTCCGTGTCCAACCTCGATCAGGCCATCGCGTGGTATCGCGACGTGCTAGGTTTCCGTGAGGTTCGCTCCGGCGAGTTCGCTATCGTAGGAGCCCACTTCGCCTTCCTGGAGGGCAAGGGCATGTTGATCGAGTTGATCAGCACAGGGAAAGCGCCGCGCCCGTCTTCACTGGTCGAGCCTCCGCACCATCTGGAAAGCGTTGGCTTCAAGGCCATCGTTCTGCGAACCGACGACCTGGCGCAAGTCACCCAGGAACTGGAACGCAAGGGTGTCACGCTCGTTTGGAAAGAGCAGGTTATCACCGACGGCATCGCCTCGACATTGATCCGAGATATGGATGGGAACTTCATCAACATCTTTGGCTGAGCTAACCCGGATGTTTCATAAACCCGCTAAGGCCTTTCCCCCGAAATCCGAGGATGAGCGATGACTGCTTCGCCCGCTGTCGCCACGCCCGCGCTCAGTCGCGGCCATTACACCCTGGTGCTACTCGCGCTGGCGTTAGGCTTTTTCGCGATCGGCACCAGCGAGTTCGCACCGATCGGGCTGCTACCGAGCCTGACCGCCGGGCTGGCGATCAGCGAGCAGCAAGTCGGCCACATCATCAGCGCCTATGCGTTGGGCGTGGTGGTCGGTGCGCCGCTGCTGGCGATCACCTGCGCGCGGTTGCGGCGCAAGCCGATGTTGCTGGCGTTGCTGGCGCTGTACGTGGCCGGCAGCGTCGCTACCGCATTGGCGCCGGGTTACCACAGCATGGTCGTGGCGCGTTTCGTCGTCGGCCTGCCGCATGGCGCATTCTTCGGCGTGGCGGCGCTGGTGGCAGCGACGATCACCCCGGCGCAGAATCGCGGCAAGGTGGTCGGGCAGGTGTTCTCTGGGCTGACCGTGGCCTTGCTGCTCGGCAACCCGCTCGCGACCTGGCTCGGCCAGGCCCTGAGCTGGCGGCTGGCATTCTGGTTCGTCGCGCTGGTGCTGGTGCTGACCATGGCGTTGATCGCCTGGCTGTTGCCGGACGACCGCAGCGAGAACCCGGCGCGGCCGCTGGCGGAACTGAAGGCGTTCAACCGTGCGCCGGTGTGGCTGGCGCTGGCAATCGGTGCAATCGGCTTCGCCGGTATGTTCTGCGTCTTCAGCTACCTGGCGCCTGCGATGACCGAGGTGGCCGGGTTGTCCGAACGCTGGATTCCGTTCGGCATGGTCGCGTTCGGTGTCGGCGCCTTTATCGGCGCGCAGGCCGGCGGCTGGCTGTTCGACAAGTTCGGTTTGCGCGCCATCGCGATCATCCTCGGTTGGTCGCTGCTGGTGCTGCTGGCGTTCGGTTGGGCTGCGCATTCGCCATGGCTGGTGCTGCCGGCGGCGGCGCTGGTCGGCACGATGATGGCGATGTCGCCGGCACTGCAGTTGCATCTGATGGACGTGGCCGGCGAAGCGCAGACCTTGGCCGCGGCATGCAACCATTCGGCGTTCAATTTCGCCAATGCGCTCGGCCCGTGGCTAGGCGGGATGGCGGTGGCGGCAGGCGCGAGCTGGAGCGTCATCGGCCCCGTGGGCGCGGCGACCGCGTTGGCCGGCCTCGGCATCTGGTGGCTGGCCGCGCGAGTTCAAGCGTGGCGCTTTCCCCACGGGGGATAAACATGAGCCGTTTGAAAAACAAGATCGCCTTGGTCACGCTCGTTTGGAAAGACCAGGTTCTCACCGACGGCATCGCTTCGACATTGATCGGCGATATGGATTGGAATTTCATCAGCATCTTTGGTTAAGACCGATAGGGAGGTGGATCGCCAAGAAAGTAACTGGACAGGTAGGAGGCGAATAACGGCCTGGCTCACGTTGTTCCAGCGAGTTTCGCCGCAGACATCGCATGCAAGGAAAGAGGAAGGAGTTAATGATGAAGAACTATGCATTCAATCGTTCTGGCAGCGCCAAGCACAAGCATCGGGACAGTCCTTACGACCTGTTGAAGATTTTCCACATCAAGCCGGACAGAAACCCGCTGGTGCTGGAGGGACCAGGCGGCGAGATCTTTACCTTCCACAAGGTAGGAGCAACTACCGGACAGAGGTACACCTTGGCCGAGATCACATTCGAGGCAGGGCCCGGTCCATTTCCCCACATCCACCATTACGAGAACGAATGGCTGTACATCGCAGAAGGCGCCGTTCTTGTTGCGATGGGGGAAAAGCACCATCCCGATATTGACGACGTCCCGGGCGTCAACTCGCCCAAGGATGTGCTCCACACCGAGGTCGCCGGGCCTGGCACACTGATTTATCTGCCGCGCTATCACGTGCACACGTTCGGGAACCAAGGCCTAACACAAGCTCGCATGTACGCTGTATGGGCACCCGCCGGCATCGAAAACTTCTTCCAAGCGCAAATCGGACTCACGCCGGAAGAGGTCTCACAGATGGCACCGCAATATGGGTTGACCTTCAGTAGTTCGAGGGATCAGTACGTCGAGGGGATGGTCAGCGGTGGCTCAACGCATTCGGCCGACAACCATCTCGAAGAATTCGTCGAGCTGCTTTCGACAAGAGCCGCCGGCCAACAGGAGGACGTGCCGGAGATCAAGGCCTGGGAGCGGGCCGCTGGTGTCTGGCAATTAGCTCCCGCAAGTGATTGACAGGTGACCACGGCATTGCGGCACGAACAACATGGTGCCCGCAATGCCGCTCGGGGCACCGCAATCGCATAAACGGCGCGCACCAGAACAGGGTGCGTTGAGGCAAGTCCATGGCTCTGCAGCCCTTTTGTACGAAGACACATAGTCGTCGCGTCCCGGTATCACCTGCTGCAGAACGCAAAGAAGCTCCACACCAGGGAACGGATGCCGCAGCCGAGTAGCTGCCGAAACGGTGCCAAGGGACGCGACAAGAGCAATGCCGGGAGCACCGATGGAACTCAGGCACTTACGCTGCTTTGTCGCCTTGGCTGAGGAACTGCACTTCAGCCGGGCCGCTGAGCGCCTGCATATAGAGCAACCACCGTTGTCGCGAGCCATCAAGGAGTTGGAGGAGGAACTGGGCGTGATTCTCTTTGATCGGAATCGGCGAGGAACAGTCCTAACTCCAGCCGGCACCGTTTTCTTGCGGGACATTCGTAGGCTATTTACGGTCTTGGAGCACGCGCGAGAAAATGTGAGTGCCATCGCAGCAGGTCTGCGTGGTTGCCTGCGGGTTGCGATCTCCGATGGCGCAATCGATCCTCGTCTATCGGCGTTTCTGGCCCGTTGCCGGGAGGAAGAGCCGGAGATCGAGATACGGCTTTCGGAGGTTCCGCTTGCCGAACAATTGCGAGGGCTGCGATCAGGCGACTTTCTGATCGGCTTCGCACACACAGGCGACGTGGGCGACGACGTCGTTGCCGAACCGGTCTGGCAAGATCCCTTGGTCGTGGCGGTCCCCATTCGCCATCCGCTACTTGCCCACAAGGAAGTGCCGTTACAGGAACTTGCGACCCATCCTCTGGTCTTTTGCGACCCTCAGGTATGCGAAGGCTATTGCCGCGAGCTGGCCCGTGTTCTTCGACCGATGGAACGGGAGCCGAATGTTGTTGCGCACGTAGCTTCACTGCACATGATGCTTACCTTGGTTGGGGCTGGCTACGGCGTCGGCTTCACCACAGCAGCCAGAATGGCAGTTAATCAACGTCCTGATGTCGTCGGCCGCCCTTTGGCTTTGGAGGAAGCCGTCATCACGACCTATCTGCTTCGGCCTCAAAGTACGATCCTGTCGCCTCCCTTGGATCGGTTTGTCATGCGCTTGCGCTCACAGGCTGAGGGGTGAGTATGTATGGTTTGACCCAGCGATGGCTCATGAATCGATCTCGGCACGAAGATTGCGTTCAGTCGCTGCCATCAGTTCCGCTGCACTTATCTTGAGCGCTGCGGCGATTTTGAGGATGAGCGGAAGCGTGGGCACATGTTGCCCACGCTCGATCTTGCCCATGTGAGAACGTGCTACGCCTGCCCGAGCCGCGAACTCGTCTTGGGCAACCCCCTGAGCGACGCGAGCAGCTCGCACGGCCTGTCCGAAGGCCAACGCTGGTTTGGATTCATACGTGGATGTTCCAGAGGGGCGCCCTGGCTGAATAGTCGTCTTCTGCATTAGCAGAAGCGTCGAACAATCCACTGAAATTAACCACGTTAAAGTTCTAGACGTTAAAGTTCTCTCTTTACTATCATGTTGGCTTGCCCTTGACCTGCTTTGTCGCTTCTGTGGGGCTTCCATGCACAACGCCACCAGTCACCCCTTCTGTCTCAGGCTTGCGGTAACGCCGGGTGTTTCTTCCTCGCAGCTTTCAGCGCTTCTCGCGTTGCATCGCGCGGAAGAGCCGGACGTCTCTGTCTCGTTTTTTGAGGTCACGGGTGAAGAACTGCAGGCAGGCCTTCGTGAAGGCCGCTACGACGTCGGGGTGTCACTTCAGGTGTCCGGCGACCCAGCCCTCCAAACTCAGCCGTTGTGGACGGAGATCATGGCCGCTGCCTTGCCGCCGCGATTCCGCTTGCTCGAACGAGGGAAGCTCACTCTCTCCGATCTCCAAGACTATCCGGTCTATCGTTGGCAGGAGGAGGTTTGCCCCCTCTTGGATGAGGAGTTGACGGCTCTCATGCCTCTTGACCAGCAAAACGTCCAGCGGGTGACTTCCTTTGAGATGATGGCGCTATGGGTCGCGGCTGGTTACGGGATCGGGATAGCCGCGCACTCGCGCATCGTGCGTGCTCATGAGTGGGGTCTCAGCATGCGGCCACTCGCCGACGGCCCTTACGAGGTCGTGACGTATTTGCAACGGCCCTACGTACAAGCTGAGGCCACCGATCGGTTTGAACGTAGGGCGCTGCAAGTTGCCAAGCTAGGCTGAGCGCAGTGATACCACTATGGCGAAGTGATTATCACCCCAGCCATAGGTTGCAACGCGAGGATTAGACCTCCGCAAGCACCGCTACGCGATCTACAAGCTGGCGAACGCTCTGCCGCACATCCTCGGTGACGGACCGCGGCATGAGAGCCTCTGGCACAGCCGCGTCGTGCTGGTAGTCGCCCATGATGACCCGGATGATCGCGGGCACGTTGGTCGGCGTCACCGCGTCAATGGCCGCACGATCACCTAGGTCGGGGTGAGGCTGGGTCAGCATGCGGTACAGGTCCCACGAATCGGCGTGCGGGCACTGGTTCATGAGCACTTGGGCCAGCTTGTGCTTGAGCGGCACCAGTTGCCAGTCGGGAACCCGCTGCCCCCGGTTGCCCAGGCTGATCGACAGCAGCTTGCCCGCCTTCAGCTCGCGGTTGATCTGGTCCTTGGACTTCCCGGCCAGCTTGCCGAATAGCGGGACCGGCAGATTGTTCGGCGACTCGTAGATGGCCAGCATTTCCTCGCGCTCGCGCTGGATGGCGGACACTTCCGGCTCCGGGGCATGCACCGGAGGCGGCGGCACCTGCGACAGCCTCTGGAACGTGATTCCACCGCTGTTAGGGGTCACGACGATGGGCGTGGCCACCACGGGCGGCAAACCAGCGACTGCGGGCTCGGCCACCGGAGGGACCGCGCCCACCGCTTCCTCTACTTCCGCCATCGCCGGTACCCCGTCGATACGGATGGTCAGGTGCGCGCTCGCGGCTTCCACTTCGCCCTGTTCGAGCAGGTCGAGACGGTCTGCCCAGTCCTGCATCATGCGGCGTCGCGGCTCTACGTACTTGGCATGGTTGTAGGCCGAGCTGACCTTGTTCGGGTCGGAGTGCGAAAGCTGCGCGTCCACCCAAATCTTCGGATAGCCGATTTCGTTGAGTGCCGTCGAAATGGTGCCGCGGATGCCGTGGCCGGTCAGGCGCCCCTCATACCCCATGAGCTGCACGGCCTTGTTGAGGGTGTTCTCGCTGATGCGCTTCTTGAGTTCGCTGCGGTGCGACAGCAGGTACTTCTGCGCCGGCCGCATCACGCCCAGGAGATAGCGCACGATCTCGATGGCCTGCAGGGACAGGGGCACGATGTAGGGCGGCACGTCCTGCGGGCGCTTCCCGGCCTTGCGCATTTCGTCCTGGAGCTGCTTGACGACCTGCGGCGGAATGATCCACAAACCGCGGTCGAGGTCGAATTGCTCAGGCTCGGCCAGCCGTAGCTCGCCCGTGCGCACCCCCGTCAGGAACAGCAGCCGGACGCCAAGCTGGGTCTGCCAGCCGCGGGGGTTGTAGAGCCGGAGCTTCTGAAGGAACTCGGGCAGCTCGGGCAGGTGCAAGTAGGGGTTGTGAGCCACCGGGGGCTTGGGCTCAGCCACCACGTCCAGGTCCGCGGCCGGGTTGACTTCCAGCCCCTCGGCGATGACCAGGGCATAGCGGAACATCTGGTTGAACCAGGTGCGGACTTTCTCGGCGGTGGTGAACGCCTTGCGCTTCTCGATTGCCGCCACGACGCCCACGAGTTGGGGGCGACGAATGTCGTAGATCGACATCTTCCCCAGAGTAGGCAGCACGTCCTTGTTGAAAATGCGCAGGATCTGCGACAGCGTGCTCTGGCGGCCTTCCTTGAGTTCCTTGCGGCGATGCTCGACCCAGGCATCGAAGACGTTCTTGAAGGTGTATTCGCCCGCCAGCTTGGCCGCGTGCCGGCGCTGGTCGCGTTCGATTTGGGGATCGATCCCCCTGGCGAGCAGGGCTTGGGCCTTGTCCCGCTCGGTGCGGGCCTCACGCAGGCTGAGGGCGGGATAGCCGCCCAGGGACATGCGCTTTTGCTTGCCCAGCCAGTAGTAGCGGAAGATCCACGACTTGCCGCCTGCGGCAGAGACCATCAGGCCCAGGCAGTCGTTGTCGGAGAGGGTGTAGCGTTTGCCGGTGGTCCTTGCCTGCCGGACGGTCAGATCAGAGAGTGCCATTTCGAGGCTCCTAAGTTATGACTTAGGCCTAATGCTCGTCATGGTTCCCGCTCAGCCCCAGCAACTATCCGGTAGCCGTCCCAACCGTATTCTTGTGCCTCAATTGGTCACTCAAAAACGGTAGCTGTGGGTGGATTTCCGTGGCGCTCGCTGGAATGAAAAAAGGGGCCGAAGCCCCTCTTTTCAACGACTTACAGACGTCAGTAGAAGTCTGTAGATCACTATCTGGAGCGGGAGACGAGTCTCGAACTCGCGACCTCAACCTTGGCAAGGTTGCGCTCTACCAACTGAGCTACTCCCGCGTTTTTGGCTGGCGTCGCCGTCATGCCGACAGCGCCGTTGCCTGCGCCTGGCTTTCGGGTCAATCAACCGGAACCAAGGCGGGAGCGAATTCTACCCGAATTCCGGATTTGCGCAAAACCGCGATGCGCCAGCGTCCGGGGTGTCGCTCAGGACGCGTTCTGCAGGCGCTGTCCGCGCCGCGCCAGGCGCCAGCCCGGACCGCCCATGTGGCCCAGCGTGCCGTCCTTGACGACCCAGTGATGCCACAGCGCGGCGCCGATGTGCGCGGCCAGCAGGGCGTAGAGCAGGAAGCCGAGCCATTCGTGGGCCTGGACCATGTAGCGGACCAGCTGCGGATCGGCGTCCACCAGCCGGGGGAAGTCCCAGCCCATGCCGGGCATCGGAATGACCAGGCCCTTGGCGTTGACGATGACCCAGCCGGCCAGGCATTCGCCCAGCACGAAGACATACATGGCCAGGTGGACGATGTGGGCGCACCACTGCTGCAGGGTGGTCGCGCCGATGGGTTTGGCGCGGCTCGCGCGCAGCGCGCTGCGCATCAGCATCACGACCAGCAGCGCCATGCCGCTGCCGATGTGCACGATCATGATCGGCCGCATCCGCAGGTCGGCGTGCTCTACCAGCAGATGGCGCAGTTCGCCGGCCAGCACCAGCGAACACATCAGGGCCACGCTCAGCCAATGCAAGGCGATCTGGGCTCGGGAATAGCCGCCGTGGGCGGCATGAATAGGCGGGTTCATGCTTCGTCGTTCCTGGGTTGCGCGCCTGTCGGCGCCGAAAAAAAAGCGCCATTGAAGCGGCGCGGCGTAGCGGACGCCACGCTTCTCAGGGTTTTCTAAATAGAAGTGCGCGCGATTGCGTCGCGTCGACGGACCGCGCAATTTAGATTCGTTTTGGAAACGTTGAGGCCGCGCATGCGCGGTGCCAAGATGCCGGCCTTTCCCCGAAGGCGGCACGCCGATCCGCCGCCCGCGCGCCGTGCCGCGCGAGGGATCCGCCGCGAGCGCGGCGCTCTTTGGATACCAAGCGCAATCATGAAGACTTTCAATCTGCGGCGTGGCCGCGCCGCGCAGCAGGGCTTCACCTTGCTGGAACTGCTGGTCGTGTTGCTGATCATCGCCTTGCTGGCGGGCTACGTCGGGCCCAAGCTCTTTTCCCAGGTCGACCGCGCCAAGGTGCGCGCCACCCAGGCGCAGATGAAGACGCTGGGCGATGCGCTGGTGCAGTACCGGCTGGACGTGGGCAGCTATCCCTCGTCCGACCAGGGATTGCAGGCGCTGGTCAAGGCGCCGCAGGGCATATCGAATTGGTACGGCCCCTACCTGGCGAAGGACGTGCCCGCCGATGCGTGGGGGCGGCCCTATCAGCTGAACGTGCCGGGGCGCGGCGGCGAGGCAGAGATCGTTTCGCTGGGCGAGGAAGGCCGGGCGGGCGGCAATGGGGAACTGGTTTATGGCCTCTAGGGCGCGCGCCGCGCTGGCGGTCGCCTGCCTGTTGTCGGCTTCCGCCGCGAGCGCGGCGCCCGATTGCTGGCGCGCCGCCGGCCAGCGCCACGGCATCGATCCCTTGCTGCTCTATGCCATCGCCAGCGCGGAGTCGTCGCTCGATGCCCGGGCCATCAACCGCAATCGCGACGGCAGCCATGACATCGGCCTGATGCAGATCAACAGCATGCACCTGCCCGACCTCGCGCGCCAGGGCATCACGCGCCAGCGCCTGCTGGACGAGCCCTGCCTGTCGATCGACGTGGGCGCGTCCATCCTGTCCGGTTTTATCAGGCGGCATGGCCGCACCTGGCGCGCCGTCGGCGCGTACAACGCCGGCAGCGCGGCGAACCGAGAGGCCGCCAGGACGCGCTATGTCGAGCGGGTATGGCCGCTGTACCTGGAATTGGCGGGCGAGCGCGAACGGCGCCGCCGGGTTGGCGGCTGACATGGGCGGCGAATACAGGGTCCGGCTGTTGCGGCGGGACCAGGTCTGCGAGCGCGTATGCCGCGCCGGCAGCAAGGACGCCGCCGTCGCGCAGATCGGCCCGGATGAGGGCGTGGTCCTGGACGTGCAGCGCGTCAGGCCCGCGCGCATCGCGGGCGCCGCCGGCAAGCGCCGCCGCATCTCGCTGGGCCTGCTGCTGCAGGAGCTGTCGGCGCTGCTGGAGGCGGGGCTGGCCCTGATCGAAGCCCTTGAGGCTCTGAGCGACAAGGCCGGCGCCGGCAGCCGCCAGGTGCAGGCCGTGCTCGCGGCCCTGCTCAAGGAGCTGTACCAGGGGCAACCCCTGTCGAAGGCCATGCAGGCGCAGCCGGACGTATTCCCGGAGTTGCTGGTGGCCACCGTGGCGTCGGCCGAGGGCAGCGGGCAGCTGCCACAGGCGCTGCGGCGTTATCAGCACTACGAGCTGCGGATCGAGAACATCCGCAAGAGGGTCGTGGGCGCGTTGCTGTATCCGGCCGCCGTGGTCGCGGTCGGCTTCGGCGTCCTGATGTTCATGCTGTTCTTCGTGATCCCGCGCTTCGCCGTGGTGTTCGAAAGCCTGCAGGCCCTGCCGGCCACGGCGCAGGCCCTGCTGTGGTGGGCGCGGCTGGTGCGGGAACACGGCATGGCGCTGGGCGCGGGCATCGCCGGCGTGATCGCAGCTGCCGTGCTGGCGTTGCGCACGGCGCGCATCCGCGCGGCGCTGGCCGCGTTGATCTGGCGGCTGCCCAAGCTGCGCGACGTGGCCTTTCTGTTCGTGCTGGCGCGCTTCTATCGGACGGTGGGGCTGCTGGTCGAAGGCGGCACGCCGGTGCTGCAGGCGCTGGAGTTGTCGCGGCGCCTGTTGCCGCAACGGCTGGCCGCGAGGCTGGAACAGGCTCTGGCCGAGCTGCGCGCCGGCAAGGCGGTGAGCGAGACGCTGGCCGCGCACGGACTGACCACGCCGGTGGCCCGCCGCCTGCTGCGGGTGGGCGAGCACAGCGGCGACCTGGGCGGCATGTGCGAACGGATCGCGCTGTTTCACGATAGCACCCTGGACCATGCGGTCGAGGTTTTCGGAAAGGTCTTCGAGCCATTGCTGATGCTGGTGGTCGGCGCAATGGTGGGGACCATCGTGGTGCTGCTGTACATGCCGATCTTCGAATTGGCCAGCAGCATGGGATAGGCGCGCGGACAGGCGCCCGCGCCGTCCGGCCAGGAGATGAACATGACGGAATCGATGCCCGAATCCGGGACGACGCAGACGCAGGCGTGGATCGCGCGGCCCGGCCTGCTTGAGCAGGAACTCGCGCGCGCGCCACAGCTGCTGCCCATGGTCGCCATGGCGCTGGGCATGCAGCATATGGAGCCGGCCGACTGGGCCAGGGCCGTCGCCAGGCACGACGTGCTGCCGCTGGCCGACGCCCTGCACTGCCGCGTCGCGATGGTGGAGCGGGACGGCGAGCTGCTGGCGGTCATGAGCGCGCCGCTGGACCGGCGCGTGCGGCTGTGGTTGCAGACGCGCTTCGAGGGCCGGCCGGTGTGGTTCGCGCTGGCCCTGCCGGGCGCGGTCGACGCCTGGCTCAAGCAGGCCGAGGCCAGCGAACGCGTGCTCGACGGCGTTGCCGTGGACGTTGCCGAGGACACGCTGGCCAAGGCGGTGGAGTCCATTTCCATCGCCTCGCTCGCCAAGGACGAAAGCCCGGTGATCCGGCTGGTGAACATGACGCTCTATGACGGCCTGCAGAGCCGCGCCAGCGATATCCACCTGGAGTCGGACGAGGAAGGGCTGCTGATCCGCTACCGCATCGACGGCGCGATGCTCACCATCCGCAAGGTGCCTGGCCAGCTGACCGCGAATCAGGTGATGTCGCGCCTGAAGGTGCTGTCCAGCCTGGATATCGCCGAGAAGCGCGTGCCACAGGACGGGCGCTTCAAGGTCGAGCTGCAGGGCCGAGAGGTGGATTTCCGCGTGTCCATCATGCCGGGCAACCATGGCGAGAACGCGGTGCTGCGCCTGCTGGACCGCTCGCAGAAGGACGAGCGCCTCAGCCTGGATGGCCTGGGCTTTCCGGCGCAGACCGCCGCGCGCATCCGCGCGCTGGCGCAGCTGCCCTATGGCCTGACGCTGATCACGGGTCCGACGGGCAGCGGCAAGTCGACGACGCTGTATGGCGCGCTGTCCGAGCTGAACACCGGCGACGAGAAGATCATCACCATCGAGGATCCGGTGGAGTACGAAATGGCCGGCGTGCTGCAGATTCCCGTCAACGAAAAGAAGGGACTGACCTTCGCGCGGGGGCTGCGCTCCATCCTGCGTCACGACCCGGACACGATCCTGGTGGGCGAGATCCGCGATGCGGAAACCGCCGCCATCGCGGTGCAGTCGGCGCTGACCGGGCACCGCGTGCTGTCTTCGGTGCATGCCAATGACGCGTTCAGCGTGATCGACCGCTTTCTCTATATGGATGTGGAGGCGGCCACGTTCCTGGAATCGCTCAATGGCGTGGTGTCGCAGCGGCTGGTGCGGCGCCTGTGTCCCCATTGCGGCGGCGGGCCGGTCGCGCCGGCTGCGGCATGCGAGGCATGTCGCGGCACCGGCTTCCTGGGGCGCATCGCGCTGGCCGAGGTATTGCGCCTGGACAGCCGCATGAAATCGGCGCTGCTGGAACGGTCCCCGGAACGCAGGCAAGCGGCCCTGGCCGCCTGCGCCGACTATCAATCGATGCGCGATGCCGCCGGCGAGGCGGTCGCGCGCGGGCTGACGACTTATCAGGAGGTGTGCCGTGCCGTCGCTATGGAATGAACGCGCCATGCTGATCGACGCCGAGAAGGTGACGGTGCTGGCGCCGCTGGAGCATGGCCGCAGCCAGCCGCATGGCGGCGATCCGGCAGGCGCGGCCGGCGAATTGCTGGCCGGCCTGCGGCGCCGGCGCGGCGCGTGGCGCAACCGGCTGCGCGTGTGGATCGGCTATCCGTGGGCGCATGCGCAGGTGCTGCCCTGGCAAGCCACGCTGGGCGGCGGCGATCGTCAATGGGAGGCCTATGCGCGGGCGCTGATGCGCGAGCGCGGGGTCGCCGGACCGCTGCGCCTGCGGCTGGACGCGGGTCGCCATGGCCGCGCGCGGCTGGCTTTCGGCATCGACGACGGCCTGCTCGACGCGCTGGAGCGCACGGCCTCGGCTGGCGGCTGGCGGTTGTGGTCCTGCCACGATCTGCTGTCTTCCTGCCTGGCGCGGCATCGCGCCGCGCTGCGCGACAGCGGCGGCCTGGTGCTGGCCGAGACCGGTGCGCTGAGCTGCCTGTGGCGGTCCGCAAAGGGCTGGGAAGATCTGATCACGCTGCGCCGCGATCCGGGGCAGTCGTTGGAGACCTTGTTATCCGCGGCCGAACTGCTGTGCGGCCGCGCGGGCGGGAACGGCTATCGCTGGTCGTCCTTGTGCGCGCCGGATGCGCTGCCCTTGCCGGACGCCTCGCGCTGGCTGGGCGCGCCGCATCCCATGCTGGCGGCGGCGGCATGAAGGCCCGGACGAGAGGGATGGCGGACTTCGCGCGGCGCGCCGGGCTCAATGGCGCCTGCCTGGTCGCCGGCCTGCTGCTGCTGGTCGTGGTTGGCCTGACGGCCTGGCGCGAATGGAGCGTCCTGGCCCTGCGCCGCGAGGTCGCGTCCATGGAGGACAGCCTGGCGCAGCGCCGCCTCCAGCAGGAACGCGAGCAGCGCCGCAGGCTGGCGCAATCGCCCGAGGAGCGTGAGATCGAGGCCCTGCTGTCGCGCCAGCGAGCCGAGGACCGGCTGCGGCCGGCCATCCTGCGCGCGGTCGAGAAGGCCTGGTCGCCGCGCGTGGCCATGCTGGGACTGAAGCTGGAGTCGGGCGGCAAGTCCGCTCGCGTGGAAATGCTGGTCGCCAGCCTGAAAGAGGCTTTCGCCTTCGTCCAGCGCCTGAACGCGGCGCAGCCGGGCTTTTACGCCGTGGTCGAGCGTCACGGCCTGCGGCCGGGCGATCCGAACCAGGCCACCGTCGTGTCGATCCTGGTGGAGGTCCGATGAACCTGCGTGCTGTGTTGGTCAAGCGCCGCGAGGCGTTGGGCAATGTTCCATTGCTGGCGTGCTGCCGCTGGCATCTGCAGCGCTGGCGCGCGGCGCTGGGCCGGGGCGGCCTGCTCGCGCTGGCAAGCGCCATCGTGCTGGCCGTCCACGGCGCCTTCGTGCTGTGGCCCGAGCAGGGCGAGCTGCGCCGCCAGCGCATCGAGCTGATCGCGCAATTGCAGGCCTGCCACACATCCGCGTCGGCGCCGGCCGCTGCCATGGAGCAGGTGCGCGCGCAGCTGCGCCTGGCGCTGGACCAGCGCAAGCTCGCCGTGATGGAGCAGCTGGGCGGGGCCGGGCTGCTGCTGATCGACATCCGCTATCGCGGCGAGGACGCCGTGCGCGGCAGCCTGCGGCGCACGTCGATGGATGTGTCGGCGGTGGGCTCCTACAAGGACCTGACCGCGGCGCTGGAGCTGCTGGCCGCGCAGCCGCTGCTGCGCATGGAGACGCTGGCGCTGGATCGCCAGCGCCCGGAGAACCGGCTGATCGAGGTGAAGATGAAGCTGAGCATGCTGGGAGCGCCGCGATGAGCCGGGCGCGCGTGGGCATGATGGCCGCATTGCTGGCGGCCTGTGGCGTCGCGGGCGTCGCGCGGGCGGGCAACGTCGATATCTTTCCGTCGCAAAGCTGGGACTCGCTGTCGCGCGCGACGCGGGAAGCGCAGGACGGACAAGGACAGGACGCGGATGCGGACGCGGCGTCCGCCGCCGCGCAGCGGTCCAGGTCCGCCCCGGCGGCGGATGCCGTCGCCGCGCCGCTGTTTGCCCGCGTGGGCGAGTGGCGCGAAGCGGGGCAGCGGATCGTGGTGTTGCGCTCCGAGGACCGCCTGTATCTGCTGTGCCAGCGCTGCGCCGCGCCGTCCGCGCTGCGGCCCGGCGGCGCACCCAGGGACGGGTACCGCCTGAAGTCCCTGGAACCCGGACGCGCGGTGCTGTTGGCGCCGGACGGCCAGGAGGTGAGCGTGGACCTGCCGTCCTCTACCGAATTTCCTCAATGAACAGGATCATCATGATTTCCAGATATGCCGCCACGGCGGCGCTACTCGGTCTCGTCCTGGGCGGCTGCTCGGCGCCGGGAATGTTCAGGCAGGGCGCTGGCGATGCGCCGTCGTCCGACGCCGCCGGACGCTACGCGCAGGCGCTGGCCCGCCAGGAGCAGGCGCCCGACGATATCGAGAACGGCAAGAACCTGGCGCGCGATGGCGCGCAGGCCGCGCTGGACCTGCTGCAGCGCGTGCGCGGCAAGATGGCTGCTGGCGACGAAGCCGGCGCGCAGGCTGAACTGTCCGCCTTGCTGGCCGTCCAGCCCGGCAATATGCGCGCCCGCCAGCTGCAAGCGCAGCTGGAGCGTCGCCTGCTGCTCAAGCGGGACCTGGCCGAGGCCGGCAAGCGGCAGGCCGACCATCCGGCCGAGGCGTTGGACATCGTCAACCGCATCCTGCAGGAACAGCCGGACTACGAACCGGCCAGGGCGCTGCGCGCCACCCTGATGCGCGCCCAGGCGCAGCGCGCCTCGGCACGGCCCAAGTTGGCCGACGCGCTGCGCAAGCCCGTCTCGCTGAATTTCAAGTCGCAGCCGGTGGTGCAGATCCTGGAGGCCATTTCGAAGATCGCCGGCGTGGACTTCGTGCTGGATCCGGAGGTGGCCTCGTCGGCGCCGGCCACCATCATCGCCGACCAGACGACCGCCGAGGACGCCATCAATCTGCTGTTGCGCACCAGCAAGCTCGAGAAGAAGGTGCTGAGCGAGCGCAGCCTGCTGATCTATCCGGCCAGCGCGGAAAAGTCCAAGGAATACCGCGAGCTGATGGTGCGCGTGTTCTACCTGAGCAATGCCCAGGCCGCCAAGGTGGTGCCCGCGCTGCGGCAGGTGGGCACGATCAAGAACGTGCACCTGGACGAACGCGCCAACGCGCTGATCGTGCGCGATACACCCGAGGTCATCGCGGTGGCCGAGCGCATCGTCGCCGCCCTGGACCTGGCGCAATCGGAAGTGACCATGGACGTGCGCGTGCTGGAGGTGAACACCAATGACGAGCTGGAAGTCGGCGTGGATTATCCCAGCGACCTGCGCCTGTCTATCCTGCCGCAAGGCGAGAGCGGCAAGGTGACCGTGGGCGACATCCTCGGCCTGAACAGCGAAATGCTGGGCGTTTCCAGCCGCAACGAGCTGTCCATGGCCCTGAACCTGTTGCAGAAGCGCGGCAAGACCCGCGTGCTTGCCAATCCCAAGATCCGCGTGCGCAACATGGAAAAGGCCAGCATCAAGATTGGCGAGAAGGTGCCGGTGGTGACCACCACCAACGCCAATGGCGTGGTGACCGAGTCGGTGAATTATCAGGACGTCGGCCTGAGCCTGCAGGTCGAGCCGCAGGTCACGCTGGGTAACGACGTGTCCGTCAAGGTCAGCATGGAAGTCAGCAACCTGAAGGGCGAGGTGAAGACGGCCGGCGGCGGCGTGGTCTATCCCATGAGCACCCGCAACGCCGAGACCGTCATGACCGCGAGGGACGGCGAAACGCAGGTGCTGGCCGGGCTGGTCAATCAGAAGCAATCCGGCAACACCAGCGGCCTGCCGGGGCTGAGCACGCTGGAATGGCTGGGCAGTCTGTTCGGCAGCACCAAGGACAGCGAGGAGTCGACCGAGATCGTGCTGCTGCTGACGCCGCACGTGGAGCGTTCGCTAGAGCTGCCGGCGGCGTCCAACAGCTATTTCCCGTCCGGCACCGAAGCCAGCGTGACCGTGCTGCCCTTGACGACCGCGCCGGCCCGGCCCGGGCTGGACGCGCCGCTGGCGCGGCCGTATTGAGGATGTCCATGCGCAGGCAACAAGGCTTCACCCTGATCGAAATGCTGGCCGCGCTCACGCTGCTGGCGCTGTTGCTGAGCGTGGCGCTGCCCTACGCCGATCTGGTCCGCCGCCGCAATCAGGAAGAGGACCTGCGGCACAGCCTGCGCATCGTGCGCGATGCGATCGACGCCTATCACGCGGCCAGCCTGGAGGGGAAGATCGACAAGTCCCTGGATCGCAGCGGCTATCCGCCGGATCTGGACAGCCTGACGCGGGGCGTGACGGACAAGACCGATCCGAACGGGGGCAAGCTGTACTTCCTGCGGCGCCTGCCGGCGGATCCGATGTGCGAGTCCTGCGAGGGCACGGACGCGGCCGACACCTGGGAGACCCGCAGCTACGACAGTTCGGCCGAGTCATTCTCGTCCGGCCGCGACGTGTTCGACCTGCGCTCCCGCAGCGAAAGAAAAGGAACCAATGGCATCCCGTACAACGAATGGTAGGCGCGCCTGCGCCGGTTTCACGCTGATCGAGCTGCTGGCCGTGATGGCCATCGTCGGCGTGCTGACGGCGCTGGTGGCGCCTTCTTTCTTCAAGAGCAACGACCGCGCGCGAGAGACGGTGCTGCGACACAATCTGCGCGCGATCCGGCTGGCCATCGACGACTACCGCGCCGATCATGGCGTCAATCCGGAAGGGCTGGAAAAGCTGGTGTCCGGCAAGTACCTGCGCGAGTTGCCGCTGGACCCGCTGACGGGCAAGCGCGATTCCTGGAAGACGCAGGCCGCCGAAGAAGGCGGCGTGGCGGACGTGAAGAGCGGCGCGCCGGGCAAGGGCCTGGACGGAAGCAGCTATGAGGCGTGGTAGCGCGCCGGCGCGCGCGCAGTCCGGCCTGGCGTACCTGGGCGTGCTGATGCTGGCGGCCGCCATCGCCGCGGGCCTGGCCGCCACGGCGCGACCCTGGAGCATGCAGCAGCAGCGCGCGCGCGAGGCCGAGCTGCTGTTCATCGGCCAGCAGTTCCAGCGAGCCATCGCATCCTACTACCGGGCCGGCCCGTCGCCGGCGTTTCCAAGATCCCTCGACGCCTTGCTCAAGGACAGCCGCGTGCCGTTCATGTTGCGGCATCTGCGCCGCCTGTACCGGGATCCGCTCACGGGCAGCGCCGATTGGGGCGTGGTGAAGGGGCCCGACGGAGGCGTCATCGGCGTCTACAGCCAGGCGCCGGGCAAGCCGCTCAAGCAGGACGGATTCCCCGCCAGCTTGGGGGATTTCGCGGGCAAGAGCCGCTACGCGGACTGGATCTTCCTGTACGACGAGCGGCGTTGAGAGGCCGGTTTCTGCCACGGAAAATGAATTTGGTTAGCAAAACCTACCACACCTTTTCTTTGAGAATTTTCTGATTGGGTGGGCAAATTTGTTATGGAATGATGCGTCCCTGACACATAACTGACCGGAGGCATGCGCATGTTCAAAGTACCTGCGACGACCCGGGGAGGCGCAGCATGATCGTCGCCGTTCTCGAGGACTGTCCGGCCCAGCGGGATTGGGTCACCAAGCTGCTGCACGATCGCGGCCATCAGGTGGTGGCGCGCGGCGACGGCGACAGCTTCATCGCGCTGTTGCGCAGCCAGGTCGTGGACGCGGCCTTGCTGGACTGGGAAGTGCCCGGCGCGTCCGGCCTGTCCGTGCTGTCCTGGGCGCGGTCCAATCTGAACCGCTCCATGCCCATCCTGATGCTGACGCAGCGCGACGACGAGGACGACGTCGTCACCGCGCTGAACGCGGGCGCGGACGATTACCTGCACAAGCCGCTGCGCGAGCGCGAGCTGCTGGCGCGCGTGGCCGCGCAGGCCAGGCGTTCCCGCCATGCCGATGCGCCGGGGCAGGAGCTGCAGGTCGGCCCCTATGCGTTCGACCTGCAATCGCGCAGGCTGACCGTGCAAGGGCGGCCCGTCAGCCTGCCCGCGCGCGAGTTCGAGCTGGCGGCATTGCTGTTCCGCAACCCAGGCCGGATCCTGACCAAGGACGCGCTGTGCCAGCACATCTGGGGCACCGTGGACCGGAAGTACGACGCCAGCCTGGCCACGTACATCAGCAACCTGCGCTCGGCGCTGGGCCTGCGCGCGCGCAACGGCTATGTGGTCTCCACGGTCTACAACTACGGATACCGCCTGGAGCGCGTGGCCTGATTTTTCTGGGATGGTGGGATATGGAACTGTCGAATTTTCCGGGTTCGCGAGCCAACGACACGGCGCTTGCGCCTTGCCGTAACGCCTGGCTGTGCTGTCACCTGAGCATCGTCGCCCTGGCGCTGGTTCTGCCCGGGGGCCGCGTGGGTTCGCCGCCCCGGCCTTTCAGCGCGGCGGATGTGCTGGTCATCGCCTGCGTTGCCTTGTTCATCGTGGCCCTGGGCCTGTTCCATCAGCGTGGACGAGCCGCGCTGCGCCTGGCGGTCTTCTGGACCGCCGTGGTGCTGACGCTGATCATCGCGCGGCGCGTGACGCCGGCGGGGTCGCCGGCGATGGCGGTGTTGTTCATGCTGGGCTGCGTGGTCCACTGGCGCGTCGGCGCTTCACGGATCCAGGCGTTGGTGTCGCGCGAGGCTGTGCCCCAGGCGGCCGCGACGCCATCCGAACCGCCGAAGCTCGCGCCCGCCGCGCCCGACCGCGACGCCGTCGCGCAGATGGTGCACGACCTGCGCAGTCCCCTGTCGGCCGTTCTGGCGCTGGTCGACAAGCAGGGCGCGGACAAGGCCGAGGTGGTGCATCATGACTTTCTGCGTTCGGTGCGGGACCAGGTGCAATACGGCTTGTCGGTCGCGCAGCACTTCATGCAGAGGTCGCGCGCGGAACGGCTGGACCGGTCGCGTTTCCTGCCGGTGTCGCTGCAAGACCTGGCGCACAGCGCGGCGGACCAGGTGCTGCCCCTGGCCGACAAGAAGGGCGTGTCGATCGACGTGCGGGACGGCGATGAAACGCTGTGGGTCGCCGGCGACTATTGCATGCTGTTGCGCGCCGTCGTCAATCTGCTGGAGAACGCCGTCAAGTATTCGGCTTCCGGCACGCGGGTCACGCTGGGCGCGCAGCGGATGGGCAATGCCGCGCGTCTGTACGTGGCGGACCAGGGCGTGGGCATCGCGGCCGAGGCCTTGCCCCGGCTGTGCCAGGCGTTCTATCGGGCCGCCGGAGCGCGCAGGCACTGCCAGGACGGCGTGGGCATGGGCCTGGCCATCGTGGCCGCCGTGGCCAAGGGGCATGGCGCGGAAGTGATGGTGAAATCGCGGCCGAGCCAGGGCAGCACGTTCATCCTGACCATGCCGCTGTTGCCGCGCGGCGGCGCGCTTGAAAACGAAGATCCTCCAGAACCCGGCGAAGCCGCGCAAGGCGCGGCGGTCCGGTTGGAGTAAGGTGCCTTGACGGCGCCTTTTTTTATCGAAGGGGCAATGCCGGCCTCGGCGCGGCTGGAGCGGCGGGCGAGGCGCGGGACGAGGTGCGCGCAGCGCAGGTTCAGGCCAGCTGGCGCTCCGATATTCAGGCTCTCTTGAGAATGGTTTTTCGAATGAAGGGCGGTCCACATAATGCGCCCGCTTTCGCGATTCGCGGCTTCATCCGGATTCGCGTTGGCGCTCACCTTCATTCTCACATTCAAAGGACTCAACAGAGATGCGTGCTTCCCTGCGCAACGCGGTCAAGATGGCGCTGCCCGTCGCGGCCCTGACCCAGGCCGTGCTGATGGCCATGGCTCCGACCTCCGCCAACGCCCACGGTTCCCTGATCGACCCGCCCAGCCGCGAATACGCGTGCAACAAGTTCGATACCCCCTGGAGCAATCCCAAGCACAGCGGCTGCGGCAAGATCGCCTCGCAGTCGTCCAGCTGGATGTCCAATGCGGTGGGCGGCGTGCTGGACAATCATCAGGACTACATTCCCGACGGCCTGCTGTGCGCTGGCGGCAAGGAAGACTGGAAGGAAATCGACGGCAATTATGATTGGCCCACCACGGTCCTGACGCCGGGCGCGGACGGCAAGCTGACGTTCAAGTACCAGCAGACCGCTCCGCACATCACCAAGTACTTCCGCACCTACATCAGCAAGGACAGCTACGATCCCAAGGCGGGCCTGCGCTGGTCCGATCTGGAACTGATCGGCGATTCGGGCTGGCTGGACCGTCCCGGCGACGACAAGATTACCAAGCTGGACGTGAAGATCCCGGCCCAGTACACCGGCAAGCGCGTCATCTACACGGTCTGGCAGCGTGATCCGGGGGATGCCAAGGAAGGCTTCTACTCGTGCTCGAACGTGGACGTGATGCCCGTCGACATGCAGTGGAAGGCCAGCGGCACGCTGGAGGGCGGCCAGGTCGAGACCGGCTCGACCATGACCCTGCGCGTGTTCGACAAGGTGCGCGGCGGCGATCTGGAAAGCCACTCGATCATCGTGTCCAAGGGCCAGGAAAAGCCCGAGCAGTGGCAGTATGTGCTGTCCCAGAAGACCAACAATGCGTCCGGCATCGTCCGCCTGGGCAAGCTCGGCGCCGACGGCAAGGTCGTGCCGCAGCCGGTTGCCAACGGCAACGAAGTCTACGGCCTGAACAAGGTCTACAGCTTCGCCGTCGACCAGCGCGGTCCGGAGCCCGTCGATCCCCCCACCGGCATCGTGCCGCCGACGGCCAAGCTGACCGGCCCGGCCACCGCCGAGGGCGGCGCCACCGTGCTGCTGTCGGGCAAGAACTCGAACAACGGCGGCGGCAAGCTGACGTATCTGTGGAAGCTGCCGGCCGGTATCACCGCCCCGGTGAACCAGGCCGACCTGAGCTTCGTCGCGCCCAAGCTGTCGCAGGACAAGGCTTACACGTTCGGTCTGACCGTGACCAATGAAAAGGGCTCGTCCTCGGCCGAGCACACCGTCACGGTCAAGAAGCAGGACCAGGGCGGCGGCGGCACCGGCGGCGGCAAGTACCCGGCCTACAAGGAAGGCACGGCCTACAAGGCCGGCGAACGCGTCAGCAACGCTGGCCAGGACTTCGAGTGCAAGCCGTGGCCCTACACCAACTGGTGCGGCCAGTCGGCGCAGTACTACGCGCCGGGCACGGGCCTGAACTGGTCGGAAGCCTGGACCGCCGTGAAGTAAGGCGGTAGCGGATCCGGCTTCCCGTCGGCCAGTCCCATGGGACGGGCAGGGGAGTCCGGAGTCTGTGGAGCGGGGCCCGGCATTGCGCCGGGCCCTGCCTTTTTCAGGGCAGGCAGCTTGCGCCGGCGCATGAGGCTGGCGGTCGCTTCAAGGGCGCTCAATCCGCGCGCCGCGCGCCCGCCATGATGGCCAGCAGCGCCGCCAGCAGCGCGCAGCCCGACACCTGCAGGATGCCGGCCAGGGTCCAGCCCATTCCGCCTTTCAGGTGGCCGAGCAGGTAGCCCGCGAAAGCGGCGGGGATGTAGAGGCTGGCCACGAACAGGCCGGACGCCTGCGCGGCCTTGGCGCTGCTGACCGATTTGATGATGCCCGCCGACAGATTGGCGTAGACCATGCCGCTGATGGCCGCGCCAAAGACAAAGGACAGCGTCGCGTGCAGCGCCAGGGAACGGCCAAGTTCGGTGAACAGCAGGCCGCCGGCCACGGCCGAGATCAGCAGCGAGAAGAACAGCAGCTTGCGGTAGTCGTAGCGGTCGCCCAGCCAGCCGCCCAGCAGCGACAGCAGGGCCCCCAGGCCGTAGAAGCTGACCGCGCCCGCCGCCTGCTTGGGCGTGAAGCCCAGCGCGTCGCGCAGATAGGTCGGGTACAGGCCCAGATAACCGTAGATGGACAGGCCGGCGAAGGCGGTGGCGACGGCCAGCATGAGCGGCGTCGGGGCCCACAGGCTGTCCAGCGCGGGATCGGCCGGCGCGCCGGCGCGGTTCGCGGCCGGATCGGGTTGCGGACGCGCTTCGCTGAACCAGGGCTTGACCAGCGGCACGATCAGTACGAAGGCGACGATGCCGGACAGGCCGAACACGATGAAGGGCATTTTCCAGTGCGTGGCGCCGAGGATGGCGGCGCCCAGGTTGGGGCCGATGATGGCGCCGATGCCGAAGGTGAAGTTCAACGAGCTGGCGGCGACCGCGCGGTGCTGGAAGAAGTAGCTCGTGCCGATGGCCAGCAGGGCGGTCAGCTGCATGGCCTCGCCCAGGCCCGAGACGAAACGGTAGAGCAGCAGGTCGGGCAGGCCGCGCGAGTAGGCGGTCAGGTAGGTCGCGGCCGAGAAGATCACCAGGCCGACCAGCGTGACCGACTTGCGCGACATCTTGCCCAGCAGGTAGCCGGTCGGAATGCCCGCCACGCCCATGCCCAGCGTGAAGACCGTGGACGCCAGCCCCACCTGCGGCAGGCTCAGATCCAGCGCATTGCGGACATCGGCCGCCAGCACCGAGAACAGTTGCCGGTCTATGGCGTTGATGACATACGAGAACAACAGCACGGCGAACATCCCGAGTGCGGCATGGCGCTTTTGCATTTGGGGAACTCCTGTGTGGGCGTTGATGGGGATGACGTGGCCGCGCTCAGGCGTCGGCCAGGCTGCGGCAGGCAAACTCGGCGCGCAGCGAGGCGCCCTGATAGCCCGCCGCCAGCAGCAGGCGCAACAGCAGCCGGGCCTTGAGTCCGCCCAGGCTGCCGCCGTGGATGGCGCCGCGCGACAGCAGGTCGCTCTCGGATCCGGGGAAGCCGTAAGTGATGCGCAGCACCGGACCTGCCGCCACGCGCGTGCTCAGCACGACCGGCATTCGCGCCGCCAGTTCGCCGATGTCCGGCGCCAGCCACGCCGGCACGTGGCCCGCGCCCATGGCTTCGATGACCGCGCCCTGATAGCCCAGTTGCGGCAGCGCGCGCAGCATGCGCCCGTCGTCGTCCAGCCCGATGCGCAGCAAGGCGACCGGGGTTTCGTCCAGTCGCGCGGCCGCGACGCGCAGGGCCGGCAGCGGCGCCTGCCAGCCGAACAGGCGGAACTGGCCTTCCTGGATCGTTCCCAGCGGTCCCGCGCCGGGCGAGCGGAAGGCCGACGGCAGGGTGGTGTGGGTCTTCTGCACGTGCCGCGCGGCATGGGCCTCGTCGCCCAGGACCACCAGCGTGCCGAGTCCGGCGGCGTCCGGCGAGGCGGCCACGGTCACGGCCGCGAGCAGGTTGGACGGACCGTCCGCGCCCGGCGCCTGGGCGCCGCGCATGGCGCCCGTCACGACCACGGGCAGCGTGCTCCGCGCCAGCAGTTCCAGGGCGAAAGCGGTTTCCTCGATGGTGTCCGTGCCCTGCACCACGACGGCGCCCTGGCAGCCACGGTCGAAGCCGTCCGCGATCACGTCGGACAGGCTGGCGAGATCGCGCAGCGTCAGCGTGGCGCCAGGCTTGTTCGAGTAGGCGACGGTTTCCAGCGCGGCGATCCGCTCCAGCGCCGGGACGGCGCGGACCAGCTCGTCGGCCTGCAGGGCGGGCTTGATGGCGCCACCGGCGTCCGAGGCCATCGCGATGGTGCCGCCGGTGCCGAGCAGCAGGATGCGGGGCGGGGTCAGGCCGGGCACGCCGTTCATGGCCGGTTTCCTTGCGATTGCGCGCGGTAGATGTCGAGGATCTCTTCGCCCGTGCACATCAGCACGTCGGGATGCGACAGGATGTGGTCGTAGAGTTCCGCCAGGTAGCGGATCCGGTGCGGCGCGCCGGTGAGATAGGGGTGGATGGAGATGGCCATCACGCGGGGAATGTCGGCCCCCTCGCGGTACAGCTGGTCGAACTGGTCGCGGCCGCGCCGCAGCAGTTCATCGGAACCGTGCAATTGCACGGCCGATATCACCACGTCGTTGAGCTCCACGGTATAGGGCACCGACACGATATCGCCCGAGCGCGTCCTGATGGGCACGGGCTGGTCGTCCAGCACCCAGTCGGCCACATACTCGATGCCCGCCTCGGCCAGCAGGTCGATGGTGTCGTCGGTTTCCGTCAGGCCGGGGCTTTCCCAGCCGCGCGGCGCGCGGCCGGTGAAGGCCTTGATGGCGGCGATGGTGTCGCGGATCGCCGTGGCCTGGTCGGCCACGCGATGCATGGGCTGCTGCACATGCCCGTGGCCCATGAATTCCCAGCCGGCGTCGAGCGCGGCCTGGCAGGCCGGGGCGTATAGCTGGCAAGCCGTGCCGTTCACTGCGAGCGTGGCCTTGAGCCGGCGCGCGTTCAACACATCCAGGAAACGCCAGAAGCCGACGCGCATGCCGTATTCGTGCCAGCACCAGTTGGGGATGTCGGGCAGCAGCGGCTGACCCATGGGCGGCGGCAGCACCGCACGGGGCATCGCCAGCCCGGGCTGCCAGTTTTCCACGTTGACGATGGTCCATACGGCGACGCGGGCATTGCCCGGCAGCGTGAAGGGCGCGCGGTGGGTGATCGGTTCGTAGGGCACGCGGTCGCGCGCGGACCAGGGGGGAGGGGACGGCTGCATCGGCTTCGCTCCAGCAAGGAATCATTGCGGTGGGCCAACTATTCCAAATAGTGGAAAAGATGTTGGAATGGTTTGACCCGGATACATCGCGAAGACATGCTAGGTTGCTGAATGCAGGCCCACCAAGTGAAATAAATTAAATTCCATCAATTGGACTGACGATGAGCCTAGCCATAGAAACCGTGAACGGCGCCCAGGGCATCACCCGGGCCATTCAGGTGTTGAAGTTGTTGGCGCGCGAGGCCGACGCCGGCATGAGACTGGTTGATCTCGCCAGCGCCGCCGGCCTGGCGCGGCCGACCATGCATCGGCTGCTCAGGGCGCTGGTCGCGCAAGGCATGGCGGTGCAGGACACGGCGACGCGCCGCTATCGGCTCGGCGCGCTGGTCTTCGAGTTGGGCCTGGCCGCCGCGCATCGGTTCAACCTACGCGATCTGAGCATGTCCGCCCTGACTCGTCTGGCCGTTGAGACTGGCGATACCAGCTTCCTGTTCGTGCGCAGCGGTAACGATGCGGTATGCATCAATCGCGTCCAGGGCGGCTATCCGATCCAGACGCCGGCCTTGCCGATGGGCAGCCGCCAGCCCTTGGGTGTGAGCGCCGGCGGCCTGGCGCTGCTGGCCAATCTGACGCCGGCGGAGCAGGAAGGGATCATCGATGCCATCGCGCCGCGCCTGGGCGCCTACGGCGACCTGGACGCGCGCGACGTGCGGACGCATTGCGCGCAGGCCGCCAAGGTCGGCTACGCGTTGATCGCCAATCGCGCGGTTCCGGGCATCAGTGCGGTCGGCCTGCCGGTGCACAGCGACAGCGGCCTGCTGCTGGCGGCCGTGACCGTGGCGACCACGCACGGCCGCATGACCGACGCAAGGGTGCGCGAGGTGCTGCCTGTGTTGCGCCGCGCGGCGCGCGAGATCGGAGAGTTGCTGCGGCAGTAGCGGACAAGGGCTGGCCGTGGCGGTTGCGCAGTAGGCACGCCCGTGTCCGGGTGGCCCGCGCCGCTAGCCGGGTCGCGAGATGAACGCGAGCGCCTGTTCCACGATCGGGCCAGGATCGTCGGTCGCCATCTTGAGCGCGCTGAAGTGATCGTCTCCGTCAAGCGCCTGGCAGACGGCGGGATCGCCATTCCCGGCCCAGCATTCCGCCATTTCCCGGCTTTGCCGCAGGAACGCCGTGCGCAGTTGTCCCGTCAAATACTGATGCTCGAGCTGCCGCATATCCATCTTCAACCTTCAAGGGGTCAACCTGCCGCCGTTCAGATGCAGGACCTGCCCCGTGATGTAGCCGGCACCCGGTCCGGAAAGAAACAGGATGGGCCCGACGATGTCGGCGGGGCTGGCAACGCGGCCCAGCGGGATGGAGGATACATACTTGTCGCTCAGCTGGTCGAACCAGCCTCGGTCGCTCACGATGTCCTCGCGTCCGGTGCCGCCCCCCAGAAAGGCCGTCTCGACGGCCCCAGGCGCCACCACATTGGCGCGCACATGAGGAGCCAGTTCCATGGCGAATGCCTTGGTCAGGCTGACCAGGGCGCCCTTGGACGCGGCGTAGGCGCCCATGCCCGGCATGACCTGGTAGCCCAGGCTCGATGCCACGGTCGTTATCGAGGGCGTTTCGCTGGCACGCAACAGCGGCAGCAGCTCGCGTACCAGGATATGCGCGGATGTCAGGTTCACCGACATCAGGTCATTCCATGCCGACAGCGCGACCTCGGCCAAGGGACGGCGCGGCAGTATCGGATAGCCGCAGAGGAACACGAATGCATCGACGTTCCGCCAGGCGCTCCGGATCTGTCCGACCGCCTCGATGATGGATTGCTCTTCAAGCGCGTCAAAGCCGACGTAGCGGGCGCCGGCAACGCGGCAGTCGGGGCGGATGGCCTTGGGCAGGTCCAGCACGGTGACGTTCACGCCATGGGCCAGCGCCTGGGCGACGAGTTCGCGTCCGATGCCGCCGCAGCCGCCGGCGACCACCATGTGCGAGCCCGTTTTCGGACCCAGCCAGTTGTCGTCATGCGCCATCATCATTTCTCCGTGAGAATCCCGTACTTTCCGGGGCTGATGACGCCATTGGGGTCAAGCGCCTTCTTGATGGCGGCGCAGGCGTCGCGCAGTTCCGGGATCATCTGCCGCATGTGCAGGTCGTGGTAGTCCGCCGGGGCGCGGCCAACGCCGACGCCGTGCCTGGCGAATGTTTCGGCCAGCTCCCGATAGCAGGCATCGGCCCGCGCGTTTTCGTTCTTGTCGTCCTTGTTCCAGACCAGGACATGCAGGCCCCGCGCGAATCGCGCGGACGCGACGTGCATGACGATGTAATCCATCCCGTGCTTGGCGAAAATGGCGCGCCCGAGACGATCGAGCGCCAGCGCCTGTTTGCCCACCATGGGCGTGCCGGGCAGGAACCATGAGTTGCCGCTGCCGGGCCGCCACTGCAGCATGCCCAATTCGTTGGCGCTGGGGCGGCCGTCCATGGAATCGATCGCCACGCGCAGCGGCGCCATGCCCAGCGCCTCTTCATGGCTGATGTAGCGGGCCTTGCCGCTGCGCTCGAAATGCGCCCGCACGCGCTGGATCTGCGGCTCAAGCGCGGCGTCGGACGGGCCATAGAACATGCCGGACACCTGCCAGGCGCCCAGCCCATGCTTGCGCTGCAGCGCGGCGCGGCCTGCGTCCGAGATGCCATCCTTCGATCCGGCCATGTACTCGGGATTGCGTTCCTCCGGCGCCAGCGCGTACAGATCATTCGCCACGCGGAACAGGCTCGGCACGAAATTGGAGAGCTTCAGGGGGCGGCAGAGATCGATGATCTGTTCTATGTCCTCGTCGTCCGGAAAGACGAAGTGAAAGGAGCGCGAGACGGGCGGCCGGGGCATGAGCCAGATGCCCACGCGCGTCACGATCCCGAAATTGGACTGCGCGAACAGCCCGTCCAGCGCCGGCCCCGATGAGAACCGCGAGACGTGCCAGTTGATCGGATCCTCGGTATCCAGACCGCCGTCGCCGGTGCGGATGACGTCGCCATTGCCCAGGACGATCTCCATGCCGCAGAGCATGCCGAAGTGGTCGAAGTAGGGGCCGTAGCCGGCTCCTCGGTCCAGCGCGTTGCCGATGATGCCGCCATGCGGCGGGCCGGAGGTCGCGGAGACCATCAGCTTGTTGCCGCGCCGCGCGAGTTCGTCATGGAGCATCTGAAAGCTGACGCCCGGCTCGAGTTCGGCGTAGCACGTTTCCTCGTTGACCTGGAGGATGCGGTTCATGCGGTATCCCAGATCCACCACAACCTGGCCGGCGCTGGTCGGCGCCCGGGAGCCCAGCCCGATGTTGTTGCCCGTGCTGATGGGGTAGAGCTCGATGCGCCACCGATTGGCCGCAAGGACGATGGCGCGCACGTGTTCCGTTGACGCTGGAAACAGCACGGCCGATGGTTCCCGGACCGGCGCCGGCAGGGTATGTTCGCCGTAGCGGGCGAGCGTTTCCCGCCGCGTGTCCACCCACTGTTCGCCGATGCCGGCGGCGACTTCCCGCAGGAAGCCCTGCATTCCCTCGTTCATGATGTCTCCTGTGGATAGGCGTGGATCACCAGATCCCGACGTCGTCGCCGTCGGGCTTGGTCTTCTTGTGCAGCCTGACGACGGCTGAGGCTTGCGTCCCGGGAGCGCTGTCCTCGGCTGTGGTCGGCGCGGGCAGTTCTTCGAGCGTGATGTCCTCCAGCGCCGACGGCCGCTGGCCGCCGTAGGCCCAATCGAGCAGCTCGACGGTGTGTACGATGGGCGCGTCGCTGTACTGGCCGATTTGCGTGATGCATCCGATATTGCCCGCGGCAATGATCTGTGGCGCCAGGCCCGCGATGTTCATTGCTTTCCTTTGTCCCAGCTGCCGGGCAAGGTCGGGCTGCAGCAGGTTGTAGGTTCCCGCGGAACCACAGCAGAAGTGCGCTTCCGGTATGTCCTGCACGAGGTAGCCTGCCTTGCGCAGCAGCGCGCGCGGCGGGTCAGTGACCTTCTGCGCGTTGCGCAGGGAACACGCGTCATGGTAGGCAACGTGGTGCCGCCGGGGAGCGGGCGGGTCGGGCGGATTCATGCGCATCAGCCATTCGGTGATGTCGAGCGCCAGCGCGGATACGCGCGCGGCCGCGACGGCGTGGTCGCTGTCCTGCAACAGATGGACGTAGTCCTTGACGGTTGTGCCGCAGCCCGATGCATTGACCAGGATGGCGTCCAGGCCCTCGCCGTCGATTTCCGCGATCCAGGCCCGCACGTTGGCCTTGGCGAATTCTCGGGCCTGCTTGCGGTTGCCCATGTGCAGATTCAACGAGCCGCAGCAGGCCGCCGAGGCCGGTACGACCACTTCGCAACCCAGGCGCGTCAGCAGGCGTATCGTCGCGTCGTTGATGTGCGGCGAGAGCACGGGCTGCACGCAACCCGCCAGCAAGGCGACGCGCCACTTCCGTTCGCCGCAGGCGGGGTAGCGGTATTGGCGCAGGCCTGCCTGGCGTCGTTCGGGAATCAGGCGCAATGCGCTGCGCAGGAAGGGCGGCAGCGCCGCCGAGAAGGGCCTGACCAGGCGGCCCAGACCTAGCGCCATCCGGAACAGGGCGGGGCGCGGCAAAACGCGGCCGAGCAAGGCTCGGGCGATGCGCTGTCCAGGCGGACGCCGGTAGTTGTCCTCTATGTGCGCGCGCGCCGTATCGACCAGATGCATGTAGTCGACTTTCACCGCGCAGGTGGTCATGCACGACATGCAGGAAAGACACCGGTCTATGTGCGCAACGGTCCGCGGCGTCGGTGCGCGCTGGCTTTCCAGCATTTCCTTGATCAGATCGATGCGGCCGCGCGGGCCATCGTTCTCGTCGTGCAGCAGAACGTAAGTGGGGCATCCCGCCGTGCAAAAGCCGAAGTGCTGGCACGTATTCAGGATTCTGTCCGCTTCCGCGATCGCGGGATCGGCGAGCTGCTCATCTGTCAGGCTGGTCTTCATGTCCGCGACGGTATGGTCTCCGATGGAATGATTCTGAAGGCCGGCCGTGAAACAAGTCTTGGCGCGAAGCGCAGATAGCTTGTGCCAGCGCGATGTCTGCGCACCGGGCTTGTCTTTCCGGGCCATGCCGGGGCGACCGCGCCGCCCCATGGGTAGTGCCGGGCGCTTGCGACCATTCAAGATGCGCGACAGACCAAGCGCCGTTTCCTGGCTACGGTAAGGTTTCCTGGCCCGCTCACCGTGCGCCATATTCCAAGGGGGACGCCATGCTCAGGTTCATCATCGGTCGAATCATCTTCTGCATCGCCGCGATGCTGTCCACCGCCGCCCTGGCGGCCGACAGCGCGTACCCGTCCCAGCCCATTCACATCATCGTGCCCTACGCGGCGGGCAGCACCGGAGACATGGTCGTGAGGCTGATCGCGCCAGGAATGGAGCAGGCGCTGAAGGGAAAGATCATCATTGAGAATCGTCCGGGCGCGGGCGGGAACATCGGCACGAATTTCGTCGCCAACGCCGCGCCTGACGGCCATACGCTGCTGATGGCCGCGGTCAACAACTACGCGATCAACCAGTTCGTGTATCGATCCTTGATCGAAAGGCCGATCAAGCCGCTGGCGCCGGTGTCCAAGGTCATTGAAACGCCGTATGTCATGTATGCAAGCGGCGCCGTGCAGGTCAAGGATGTGCAGGCCTTCATCGCGCTGGCCAGGGAACGGCCGGGCACGTTCTTCTATGCCTCTTCGGGAGTGGGCACGGCGCCCCACCTGGCGGGGCTGTTGTTCGCGCGCCTGGCCGGCGTGCGGATGGAGCACGTGCCATACAAGGGCAATGCGGAGTCGGTGCGCGCCTTGCTTGCCAACGAGGTGCAGGTCTATTTCGCCAGCGTATCGGCCGGGCTGGAGCAGGTGGCCAGCGGGGCCAAGGGGATTCATGTATTGACGACTGCCTGGCCCTCGCGCCTGCCGGGCTATCCCGATGCGCCGTCGGCGGCGGAGTCGGGCGTGCCCGGCCTGAACGTATCGAACTGGTGGGGCCTGGGCGCGCCATCCGGAACGCCGCTCGCCGTTCGCGAGAAATTGGCGGCGGCGGTTGCTCAGGCGCTTGACGATCCACAGGTCCGGGCACAGTTCGAGAAGTTGGGAATCTCCGCGGCGGCCAATGCGCCGGCGGCGTTCGCGGCCGACATCGCGTCGGACACCCGCCGTTGGGGGGAACTCATCAAGTCTTCGGGTATCGAGCCGCAGTAGGCGCTCGATGAACTTCAAGGGGCACGGAATGCCGCAACATGTCTATCGGAATCTGGATCAGGCGGAACTCGATCGCGAGTACAACGCCGCGGCTCATGTGGGCGACACCAGGCCGTACTTCGACGACTACAACGCCAGAAGCGCGGCGGCCAGGGCCAGCCTGCTGTTTTCGCCGGATGTCCCATATGGCGGCGAGGAAGGCGAGACGCTGGATATCTTTTTCCAGTCCAGGTCTTGCGGGGCGCCCGTGCATATCTTCTTCCATGGCGGGGGCTATCGCTCGCAGGACAAGTACAACTTCAGCTTCGTGGCCGGGCCGCTGGTCGAGCGGGGCGCGGTCGTTGTCATCCCGAATTACGGCCTGTGTCCCGCGGTCGGCCTGGACGACATCGTGGCGCAGACCCGCCGCAGCATTGCCTGGGTGTATCGGCACGCCCGCATCATGGGAGGCGATCCCAATGCGATCACGATCTCCGGCCACTCCGCCGGCGCGCATATCGTCGCGCGCGCGCTGGAAGCCTGCTGGGATGATCATGGCGCGCCGGATGACGTCATCAAGGCGGCCATCTCGCTAAGCGGAATCTATGACCAGGAGGCGCGGCGGCTTTCTTTCCTCAATCAATATCTGCGGCTGGATCAGGCCCAGTCCTTGAGGAATTCGAGCATGTTCCGCACGCCAAGACGGCGGGTGCCCTATGTGATCGCCGTGGCGGAACACGAAACGGGCGAGTACATCCGGCAATCCAGGGACTACGCCCAGGCGCTCCAGGGCAAAAGCTATGACGTGAGCTATCTGCAGGTCCAGGGGAAGAATCACTACAACATCCTGGATGCATTCCTTGATTTTTCCCATCCCCTGGGTCATGCGCTCCATGAACAGGTGTTCAGGGGCAGTCGCGCCTGAAAGGCGCTGGAGGGCAGGGGAAATGCTAGGCGTCGCGCCGACCGGCGGGTTCGGCCGAACGGACGTCGGACGGCGTCATGCCGAATCGTTTCCTGAAGGCGTGATTGAAGTGGGATATGTCATTGAAGCCACATGCGTAGGCGATGCCGGATATCCGGTCGTGGCAGGCGAGAAGTTGTGTCCGAGCCAGTTCCAGCCTTTCCTGCAGCAGCATGTTCGAGAAACTGGTGCCCTGCTCATGCAGCACCTTCTGGATCAAGCGGCTGGACATCTTCAGGTGAGCGGCGGCGTCGTCCAGTGAGAGATCGGGGTTACTCGCGTGGCGGGAAACAAACCGCGCAATCGCCGCGCGCTGAAGCTCGCGAGGCGTCATGTAGACATCCTGGCGATGCGCGATCACCCGCAGCAGATTGCAGATGTTCTCCACGAGCAGATCGCCGTCGCCGAGTTTCAGCGCATGGTTTCCCGTGGACAATTCGACCAGATAGGACCGCAGGATGGCGGCGAATGGTTCAGCGGGCGCAAGGGGCATGCTGTGGATGTGCTGCAAGACGGGCAGCGACTTTTCGACCGCGGCCGCAGGCAGGTTGGCGACGATTCTGCGCACGCTTCCAGGAAAGCAGACTTTCATCGGGCGGCGGCTGTCTATGATGGTGACATCTCCCGGACGAACCAGGATCCGGCGTTGTTCGTCGTGGGTGATCTCCGCCGTGCCTTCCATCTGCCAGCTGACGAGATAGCCGGATGCGCCGGCATTGCCCAGCGTCTCACGCTTGCCGCAGACATCGTGCGCCTTGGTCCAGAACGATGCGCAGCGGATGCCATCGTGTTGCCTGGCGCTGATCCTGGCGGAAAAGTCCTTGGCCGATATCCTTTCGACGGAGACGTTGTGAATCGTTCTGGAGATGAAGTCTCGCCAGGATTCAGCGCGTTCGGATGGCGGCATGACATCAGTCGACAGGCTGATTACGGTCATGGCATGTTCCCCCCAGGAAATTCCAGCCTTTGTTTTTTGTATTCTAGGCTTGGCTCTGAACGGCGACCAGTGTCGTGGGGAAGGGGGGCGGAAATGAAAAAAGGGCCTTTCGGCCCTTTCTCGATATCCGCAGGCATGAAAACCTGCGGATCAAAATTTGGAGCGGGAGACGAGACAAGCACTAGAGCACCAAGTCTTTGATTTCCAACGCTTTTATTCCACTGCATGAATCAGTGAAGCCACGATTCTAGCCTTGTTTTCACACATCGTCAACGAAGTCAGTCCAAAAACTTCCATCAACATCCAGAGACTGCCACCGAGGAGACGCACGACGCACACGAAAACTGCTGCGACACCCGATCACCGAGGTGGCTGATGACGGCTCAAGCCTATGACCGTCAGCCTCTCGACTTGGCCGTTTCACCCAAGCGCTTGTTGACGGCGTCCCGCCAAGCTGAAAGTTTCGCGATGTCCTGATCCAGTTCATCCGGATCCGGGATAGGAAGTCTTCCTGTAGCCATCGCGGCATCATGCTCGAACTTGGAGCTCTTCGTCATTCCAGCGTCGACTTCCCGATAGTCGTCATCGGTCACCACAACGGACTTCAGCTTCTGGGTCGAGACGCCTTCGCCAAATCGCTGCACTGCTCCGTTGAGAAGAACCTCCTCAATGCATCGCTCCCAAGCAAGCCGAAGCCTCCCGTAGCACAAGGAAGTCAACCGACGATGTTCGTCGTCGTTGCCGTCCTTCTGAGCCCTTCGTACCTCGACAGACATTTGTTTGAGCCGCCCCAGTCGATCCTTGGTGCCAAGAACGTCAAAAGGAAGATCCTGGGAATGAACGCCAAAGCCCTGAGCCGTCCTGCGAATATAGTTTTTGGTCAGGGCTGCACCAAGCTCCTCCGTCTTCTGCTCCAGAATGCACAGGAAATAAATGTCGTGCGTAAACACGATCACCTGCCGAGTCAAGCACTCCTCCGCCAGACGCTCCGCCACTTCCCAGCGACGTCGATGGTCCAGCGAAGACACCGGGTCATCGAACACGATGCCGCCACGGCCCTTGCCGAGCTTAATCTCAGCAAGAAATGAAGCGATAGCAATGGCCCGCTGCTCCCCTTCGCTCAAGATTGCCGCCGGGCTACCGCCCCCAGGCAACTGCAGGACCAACTTGAACTGAGTTTTCCCTCCAGGTGACTCGGGCTTCATGACCACCTGCAAATGATGAACCTTCAGCCGCCTCAATTCTTCATTGAGTGCGTCCGCAAGATCTTGGCTGGCGGTGGTGCGAGAGAGCTCGGTTGACTTCCTCGATATGCCCCTGGCATCTAGGCCATCGATGCAAATCTGCAGCTTCCGACAAATCTCGTGCTTGTCGAGTGCCTCCAGAACTGCCCCCTTAACCTCGCCCAAGCGTACGCGGGCATCGAGTTCCAACTTCTCCGCTACCATGCCAGCGCGAACCTTCTCATCCGCGGTAGCGTCGAGAGCTTTGGCCTGCTGCTGCAAGCCATCAATCACTCCAAGAATTTGCCCCTGAGGGTCATCTGCAAGGGCGCTCACCTCCTCCCACAAAACCTCCGAGGCAGCGGCCTTCAGCGCGGACGCCTTGCGTGCGCCCAAGGTCTCTTGCATCACATTGATGGCGGTGGCAAGTTGCGGATCGACTTCATTCAGCTCTTCGACCAGTGCATCGGTGAACATCAGGTCGACAGATGCCTGCTGCAACGTCCGGTACGCCGTTGTCGCATGATCCCGGGCGTCTTTCGCTGACTTCTCTGCTGCGTGTTTGATGAAAGTGTCAAATCGGACAAGCCGCTGAGCCCCAACTGGACCCAGCACGTTCTGACAAAGCGGACATAGGGAAGCCTCCGAGAGCGCAGGAAATTCATGTTCCGCATGTGAAACCTCTGCAAACGCTCGGGCAGCCTCGAAGAGGATCTTCCATTCTTCGCCACCTGTCCCTGCCAATTGGCCAGGGGTCTGTCGGAACTCAGTCGCGGCCACCTCAGCAGCCGCCTTGGCATCCTTTGACTTCTGAATAAGCGACCGAAGCTGAGTGATCTTCTCATCACTGACAACAGAGGCTGCCGTCACGAGACGATCCTTCAGACCAGTGAAGCGCGTCGCTTTCTGGCGTAAGGTTTGGGCTTTTTGCTTGGGATCGGCTTCGGCTAGAGTCCTGGTGAGCAGAACAAGTCTGTCCTTTTCTGCAGCTGTAAGCACACACAGCACCTCGACCTGCTCCCCTCTGGTTTTCGCTGGGATGCCGAGAAGCAGTGCAGCTACCGCAGTTTTCTCTTTGGTCAGGGCAACGTAAGCGGCATCGCTCGGTGCATTGGCCGCCTTCTCTTGCGTGGCGCGCACCTTGAGCTTGTTGCAGGCACCGACTAATCCTTCGAGGATATCCAGACCATAGGGCGCATAGGCAAAGTCGCCATGGTTGTCGATATAGGCACGAGCACAATGCGTATCGAAAATTGAAATATCCGACAGCGGTTCGGGTGCAGGTTGCCCATAGTGCCAAGGAAGATCCGCTGCCTCCCCATCAATTAAGACCTCGAATGCCGCCTGGGCCTTTCCAGCAGCCTGCGGGTCCAGATTCGCGTTGGGAAGGATGGGCTCGCGTCGATCCCGCGCACGACAGGCATGCTTGAAGACTCTCGAATACCCCGACTTACCCGCCCCATTTTCACCGTAGATCACGGTCAACCCATCTTGGGCGATCGGTAAGCGACCACCGTGGGCCAACGCGTTCACATGAGCAAGATCCTTGATGAGAAGGAGTTGCACGACGCGTGCTGGATCTGCCGGCAGTGCCACCTCCGCGTCCTGCAGTGCTCGGGGTTGCCGTCCGGCAGGATCCGGGATGCCCGCCTCGGCCTTAGCCAGGGCAAAGAGTTCGACCAGGTCATCATCTCCAAGCACTCGATCTTCGTAAAGCCGAGCGATGGCATCTTGTTGCCAAGCTGCAAGTCCTTTGGACCATGCGTGGATTTCTTGAATTATTGTCATCTGCCTCCTCCATGTGTGCGAGATATCCAAGGCGAAATCAATCGCCCCCTCCTGAGATTGCAATATGCATGCTATATCGAAGCCGGTCGAAGAACTATCCTCGCACGCTGCCTTGCCAAAAACAGGCATCTGAAAGGTTGGTGGCTGCGAAATCGATCCGCGAGTGAAAGCACTGAGCACGGAAAACCTGGATTTCGACACACGTCTCCGTGGTCGTTGAAGCCTGCGTCTGCTCGCCTACACGCAAAGCAGTGAACCGCCTCGCACGAAGCGGGGAAAGCTCCAGTGGCGTTTCGCGCACAGGCGATCAGTCGCGTTGACGGCCACCCCTTCATTGTAAAAGGTTGCTGTGTCGATTTCGGTCTATCAGCATTCTTCCGTGGTCTCACCCGAGCGCCTCAGGCCACTGAGCCACCAGATTGCAGCTGAGATACGGCCTGCTTAGACCTGACAGCGAACAGGAGATGCCAAACGGGTCTTGCTGAAGCAGACGCCTTCCATAACGCTTACATGTGCGGACGCGTGCCAGTTGTGAAAACACACCGTTCGCCGACTCCAGGGCATCGTCTTTTCATTAATCACTGGCTTGCCCATTCGTCGAATGCAACGCAGCCCTGCACTCAGGCATCGAGAGCAGGACCCTGGAAAAATTAACTCAGCAACATCATCGGACCGACGCGTTGTCGGTAGCAGAGGAGTAAGTGATGTAGCACTCCCAAAAGGAGCTTGATGCATGCATAAGGATCCGCCAAGGTCTAAGGTGTTCTATCGTCCCATCGAAGCAGCCATCCGATGGGCAGGTCTTCTGAGATACAAGCAAGCTATTTTGTCCGCGATTTCGTCGCTGCAATGTCTGCCCACGAGGCTCGAATGCCCGCGCTGGGAAGAGCTAATGCTGTGCAACGATCGCATCTATGACGCGATCGTCAACGGCGATCTTCCGTACGGCCGAGAGGGCATCACACTCAATGACGAGTCGCTGCTTGACACCTGCGATTTGACAATCAGACACGTCGACCTCAAACGGTGGATGCAGATGCACTACCCGGAGCACCGTCCGGGCTTTCTGTTCAGCCGTGCTGAGCGAATCGTTCACCCCGTTATCACACTAGAAACAGGACAGGCGATGCTGATCGAGCGTCAAGCGCTGAAGGCCGAGTTAGAACACTGCCATCGTAAGTTGCAGGCGCTACAAGAAAGCCATGATGGGCTACTGAAACAAGCATCTCACATTCCTGCTTGCAGCCAATGTCCAATCACCGAACGAGCTGAGTCTACATACCTCAACATAGTTGGAGGCATGCTCGATCTGATGCTGGGTCAATCGCCAGCAGGAATGGCCTACTCGAGCTTCAGGACGCAAGAGGCAGTCGTCTCAGCCCTGATTGCTCATCACAGCGGGGCTATGGGTATCACCGAGCGTACGCTGAATGGCAAGTTCGCTCTGGCGCGCAGAAAGCTTCGCGATTCCAGCTAGTAGAACGCGGCCCCCTCACCGAAACCGCGTTCCTGGCAGTTAGGCAAGCTTGTATCTGCAATTCCGGAAATTGCATTTGCAATGTACTTCAGCCGCCATGTCTATTGAATAGAGGTCACGCCAACAAACGCCACTGAGCGTTAAGGAGTGACCAACATGTCGCAGACACCGGTACTGCAGCCAAGCGAACGCCGCATCTTGCGGCTCGATGAGGTCGAAGCCAAGTCGGGCTTCAAGCGCGCGCACATCTATGCCCTGATGAAGAAGGGCCAGTTTCCGCAAGCCTTGCGCCTTGGCGTACGGGCTGTCGGCTGGGACTCGGTCGAAGTGGATATCTGGATCAGCGATCGTCTGAAGAACCGTGTGCACCCGTCTCCGCATACACACAACGCCTGAGGAGAGAGCCATGCAGGTTGTCTCCATCATTTCAACCAAAGGCGGAGTCGGCAAGACAACCACCGCAGCCAATCTCGGTGGATTGGTCGCAGACGCAGGGTTGCGCGTGCTGCTGATCGATCTTGATGTACAGCCGACCCTATCATCTTACTTCGAACTAGCGCACCGAGCGGTCGGAGGTATCTATGAGCTACTCGCCTTCAACGAGCGCCGTCCAGAGCGGTTGATCTCCCGCACCGTAATTGACGGACTGGACTTGGTGCTGTCCAACGATGATCGCGGCGAACTCAGCACCTTGTTGCTGCATGCGCCAGATGGCCGATTACGCCTACGTCATCTGCTACCAACGCTTGCCACTCGGTATGACCTTGTGCTTATCGACACCCAGGGGGCCCGAAGCGTCATGCTGGAGATGGCGATTCTCGCCTCAAACATGGCGCTGTCGCCCGTCACACCCGAGATCCTGGCGGCGCGAGAGTTGCGTCGGGGTACTCTGCAACTGATAGAGGATATTGCGCCGTATCGTCATCTAGGCATAGAGCCGCCTACGCTGCATCTGCTGATCAACCGCGTTCACCCCGTGTCATCGAATGCCAGGCTGATCCAGCAGGCCTTGCGCGATGTATTCCTGGGACACGCTGGTGTACGTGTTCTGGATACCAATGTCCCGGCTATCGAGGCCTATCCGCGTGCGTCAACGCGGGGCCTGCCGGTGCATCGAATCGAGTATCGGCAACCTTTGGGCCGCGTCGCACCCGCTGCACTGGACACCATGCGAGCGCTAGCCAGCGAGTTGCTACCAACTTGGCAAGAGCACTTCGCATTGGTCACCGGCAAGACTCCTGAGAGCAAGGGGGCCGGTAATGGCTAACGCGCATGAGTTGGCCCGCGGTCACAAGAGGCTGAAAACGTTGATCGAGTTTGCACTGGCTGAAGGCTGGCATGTCAAACGCACAGCCGGTGGCCACTTGAAATTCACCAAGAGCGGCTGCTCGTCGATCTACACCAGCTCGACCGCAAGCGACCATCGCGCGGGATTGAATGCGCGAGCTCAAATCCGCCGCGCCGAACGAGAGGCAGTAGACCACGCACGGGCCGCAGTTTCGGGAGCCAGCCATGGCTGACATGACCCAGCAGGACATGGCTGACAAATTGCTCGCTGCGGGCTTTCCACGCAACGGCCCGATCGCCACTGCGCTGAGCGACCCAATCGCCGACACGCCCATGGTCGTGACGTTAGACCAACTGCGCTCGTACGACCATGACCCTCGCGTCAAACGCAACCCGGCCTACGAGGACATCAAGGCATCCATCCGCGAACGCGGCCTCGATGCACCACCTGCGATTACCCGTAGACCTGGCGAAGAGCACTATGTCATCCGCAACGGCGGCAACACTCGGCTGGCGATTCTGCGCGAGTTGTGGTCCGAAACCAAGCAAGAGCGCTTCTATCGCATCTCCTGCCAATTCCGCCCTTGGCCGAAGCGTGGTGAAATAGTCGCCCTCACCGGGCACTTGGCGGAGAACGAGCTGCGCGGCGGTCTGACGTTCATCGAACGAGCCCTCGGCATCGAGAAGGCGCGCGAGTTCTACGAACAGGAGGCTGGCAGCACGTTGAGCCAGTCGGAGCTAGCAAGGCGGCTTTCAGCCGACGGTTACCCCGTACAGCAATCGCACATCAGCCGCATGCGAGATGCGGTTCACTATCTCCTTCCAGCCATCCCGAACGTTCTTTACGGCGGCTTGGGCCGCCATCAGGTGGAGCGCATCGCGGTAATGCGCAAGGCCAGTGAGCGCATCTGGGATCGCTACGCCGCCGATCGAAAACCAACCTTGGGATTTGAGGATTTCTTTCAAGACGCGCTGGCACAGTTTGACGTTCAGCCGGACGAGTTTTCCGCCCAACGCGTGCATGACGAGCTCATCGGTCAAATGGCGGAGCTTCTAGGCGTCGACTATGACACGCTGAGCCTGGATCTCAATGAGAACGAAAGCCGCCATCGTGCTTTGATCAGCGAGCCGTCCTCTTCCCCACAGCATGAGACAGGAGTGCCTAGTGAAGCAAGTGGGACAAGACAAACTTCGCTCTCCGGCTCAACTGACCATCCGATTGAAATCCCGATAAGGGCTCCCGATACAGTTCCTCGTCCTGCAGTTCGGTCGCCCGCAAATACGACACCACCTGCCACGGCCGCCTCCGATCAGAAATCAGCCGATGACGAGACTTCGACCGGAAACAATGCTGCAGGAGCATTTTTACAAGATCACATTGTCTCCCGCGCACCGACGACTGAACGTTTGCAATCGATCCAGCGCCTCGTCGCGGGGCAGTTGGGCGATGCGCTTCCTCCAGACTTCGAGCAAAACGTATTGCAGGCGATTCCCGTCCAGGCGGGTGGGCTCTATCCGATTTCAGATGTCTGGTATATCGATCCCGGCCTCGACGCCCCCGAGCACCTTCGCGTCCACATTGCTCAGTTTGCGCGCGAAATTGCGAACGAGGCTTCGCTTGCCGACTGTATCGCACCATGCGACTACGGCATTGGATTCCGATGCCTGCCGGAAAAAGCCGGTGAAACTGAAACCGCCTCGGGGGCCTGGATGCTTTTGGCATCCCTTTGCGGGCAAGGATCTGCTGCGGAGTTGGATCGTCTCCCTCTGTCCCTGCCGCAGCTTCTGCACGGCGAGGGAGACCCGGCCAAGCGGTTGAGTGACACCGCGCTGGTCAAGCTGTTCCGAGTGCTGCGCCTGGCTCGCCGCCTGCTGGATCTTGAGTCCGGTGGCGACGATCACGGCTCATGAGCAAAGGAGGCTAGCCATGTCGACCCCCCATCCGCTCAACCAAGCCGTCATAGCTCAGGCCCTCCATGACCTGCGCAATGGGCAGTTGCGTCGTTGCAAGGCGATGGGGTTTGGCGATGACGACTTGGACGCACTCAAGCATCCGGCCCTCATCAGCGTTTTGGCCAATGCATCCGTGTCTTGGTGCTCCGTCTCCATCAATCGCGAGGTGCTACGTCGCCTGCTCACTCAGGCGCTGGACGTAGAGAAGGAAATCGCGACCATTGACCGTATGCTGCGTCTGGGCGCGAGCACCGAGATGGTCAGCCGCTTCTACGGACTGACCCATCAGGAAGTCGCCTTGCGCCGCGAGATACTCAACCTGCCGAAGCGCAAAGGCCGGCATCCTGTACTGGACGAGACACAAGACACAGAGCTGTGGCGGCGCTGGAAGGAGCTAACTGCGCGGCAGACTGTCGACCGCGACAGTGAGGTTTCGCTTCTGTCAGTCGCCATGGATCTTGCCGAAGGTATGGCGTTACCCCTGTCGGTGATCTGGGCCGCCATCAAGTCCTGGATCGACCAGGGACTGGTTTAGCTCATGTCAGTGGAAGATGGGTCTCAACGCCGTGGCCCTGTTCCGCTGTCGGACCTGTTCGATGGCGCATTGAAAACTCTTGCGGCCCAACAGCAGGCCGCGCCCGCGCCCACCTCCACAGACGGGCTTCTGTACAGCGGCAACCGCCACGAAAGCGTACCCCGTTCGCTGTTTCTTGATCGACGGCTCACACCATTGGAACGAAACGCCTGGCAAGTGTTTCGTTTGCTGCTAAACGACGATGGACTTACCGCATTCCCTACCTACGAGAAACTGCGTCCATGGCTGGCGTCCATGCCTTGCGGCCCGCAAGCCTCGCATGAAACCGTCGCACGGGCTCTGACCTTGCTACGCCTGACACGCTGGCTTAGCCTCGTCCGTCGGCGACGCGATGCCAAGACAGGTCGCATCCAGGGGAACCTCTACGTGTTACACGACGAACCCTTGACGCCATTCGAGGCCATGCAACTGGATCCTGACTACCTGGGCTTGGTCAGCCAGGCGCTGGGCCATTCAGCCAAGGCGGTTCAGGCCGTTGGTGTCCAGACGCTCAAGGATATTGCCGAAGACCCGATGCTCAGCGATCGAGCGCTGCCGACGCGCCTGCAGCTGCTTGCACAACGCATGGCCAAGGGCGGCTGGCTTTCCGAAAGTTATTCACAGGACGCCACCAGCCCCGATTCCGAAGAAGGGTCGGATCGCTTTCTTCGGAATGTCGATGCACCGGCTACGGAATCCGAAGCAGGAGCGAAACCCGCGCAAAACGCCTCCCTTCGGAATCCGAAGGAGGACCGTACAGTACGTAAGGAAAGTATTAATGAAGTACGTACTACCGCGCGGGCGCATGCGCTGAACAGCCTGCAATTGCCCAAACGCTTCTCCGACCTCAAGCCCGAACAACAAGCAGGTGTAATGGTTGCGCTTCAACAGGTCGAAGAGCCCATGCGCCAAGCCGTCCTTGACGAATGGGAAGCACGCTGTAAAGGCACCTCAATCCGTAATCCGGCCGGCTATCTGTTTGGCATTGTTCAGCGCGCTATTCGAGGCGAGTTCAATGCGTGGGCTGGTCAGGTCAAGCCAGCCCCGTCTCCGGCGTTACCTCAGCCGGCAGAGCCACGAAATGTCGTGCCACCAGAACTGGTCCGTAAGCATATCGAACGATTGCGTGACCTGCTCAAGAAGAATTAAGGGCGTGCAGCAAAGTGCTTTTAAGCTATCCCCAGGGGATAGCTCAGAGATGCCGACATCTCAACGTGCATGCCTCAGTGCTTGTCCAAATGGTCCAACGATTGCTTCAGCCTCTGGAATGCGTTTGACGAACGTAGAGCGGCAGAGCCCGCATCTTGAAGAGCACGTACGTCAAACGCTTCGATCGTAAAAGCTGTTGGTACACGAAGCAGCGAAGTGCGTATGTCTGGCTCCTCGAGATCACGCAGGCTGACATTGATCAGATGGATCTCGACGTCGGCCGAGAATGGACTGTCTTCCCGGCTTCGGGCCTCATCAAGCTCTGCTGCCATTCGCTTAATGTCGTTTTCCAACAGGGCTAGCGTCATCTGTGTCTCGCGCGCGCCAGCACCATAGAGAAGTGTCTCTAGGACTTCTCCGGTCGAAGGTACTTCGTCACTGAGGTCAACTCTTGTTGCCAGATCGCGGGCTGAGTTGACCGCAACCAGGACAATGCGACGAATCGAATGTCGAAGCACTCCTGGAAAAGAATTATAGACGGAGCCATTAGCCATCAACCTATCGATCATCAGTCGTATGCCTAGGTTGTCACTGACACCGCCATCTACCAAATGGATGTATGGACGCGCATTCGCATCTAGGTAGCCCTCGGAGCTTTGCTGCAGCATCTGAATACGAAAATCCGGGCTACCGGATGCGCTGCGATCCGGTGGAAAAAGTGCTTTGCCGCATCGGTCGGAAAAATTGTGTAGCGTCATAGGGGACAGGATGATCGGAACGGCTGACGACGACGCCACTGCAAAAGACAATGGCACACTATTCAGATCCGAACAGATCAATGCAAACTGCTCTGGGGTGAAGTCGAAAGGCGCGCCTGTAGTGAGGTCTGTCGCCGTGATCATTAGGCTTGGCGCTTTCGAATTTTTGCGAACATCCCCAAATGTCATGCCTTCGTATAGTTCGTCGAGCCGCTGCGCCAATATGTGCGTACGGCCGAACCAAGGAGAGGTGAGGTCGAACAGGTGATTCGGATAGAAGACTTGTTTCAGCAGCGTCGACTCGAAGGGCTTAAGCAGAAATTCTGGTTCAAATCGCTCTAACGTCTGATCACCAAAGGCAGCGTAGTGCGCTGCGAGAATACTTCCGCCCGAGACGCCGCTGACGAGTGCGACCTCATCGAGGAGCGTCGTTGGTCGCCCGTCGAGCGTAAACTCAGTGCGCTTCAATTCCTTGAGCACACCCAAACCAAATGCAGCCGCGCGAGCTCCGCCTCCCGACAGAGTGACCGCAACCAGCACAGGCCCTGTTCTGTAGTCATCCTCCTGCTGCACCTCAGTTTTCTGTGCCACATTGACCCAGGGACGAAAGCTAGAGCAGCCACTCAGCGTCGCCAGGGCAGCAAGAATCAGGATTCTCACGTAGAGCGTGCAGAAACAAGGTTTTTCGAAACTGCGGAAGAAATTTAGCTTATTGCCCATGTTCAAGGGTTCTTCTCGCGCCACACGCTATTGACCTGTTCGATACATGCACGAATTGAATTCTTCGCATGTCCCAACAACGAGTAGGAAGAAGCAAAATCAGCAATTGGGTTGCCATGCTGAAAGCAACTGGCGGCCAATACACGGCGACCTGTTCTCTCGTCCTCTGCCGAAAACTCCAGGCTCGCACCACCCGTTGTCACAGGCCCAACGAGTAGTGTTGTGAGCGCATTGACTGCTCGGTTAGGCGTCTGCAGTTCAGTGATCGCCACTCGGACTCGGACTCGATCTGACGCACTCGTAACACGGGGTGTCGCGATATGTGATCGCAGTTCTGCAGTGGTATAGAGAAGGATCTCTCGCTGCTGCTCCGCATCTAGCCCCTTTATGACACCCAAGTTTGTTGCGACCAGGGCGTCCTCTACGACTACTTCCGTGCAACACCCCCAGTTGAATCCAGGCGCCCTGTATAGCAAGACATTTTCAAACTGCGTTGGAACGAGCATCTCGTGGTCGCCGAGAAACGGGGAGCGCGTCATGCCGTTAGTTGCGCAGCCGGAGATCAGGCCGACGACGCATAGCGTTGATCCCGCACGGATCAATCTGCAAAGTTGACTCATTGCTTAGCCTCTACTGTCAGCACTGCTTGGACGGTGTCAGTTCGAGCTCACCTGAAGCCAGCTCTTGAAGAGTTCGCAGTAGACGTTGGCGCTCATTAAGCTCAAGTGTTGGAAAACCCATCATCTCCGCGAAGAAGGCGCCATCCAGAGCAAGCAGGACAATTGCAGCCACTTCAGCACTCCGCGCGGAAATGCGCGCTCTCGCATATTGCCGCGTATACCAAGCGCGAATGGGCTCAAGCAATGTCGGGTCTTCTGCCACAGCCGCTAACAGCGCTGCACCCAATTTTTCCATTTCATTGTTGGGCATTGACGCAACCTGACTGGATAGCCAAGGGTCCGGGTCACCGGCAAATTTCCGCTCGCGCTCTTCTTGCGAGGAGTCAAAAGCATGCACCTGGTCGTCGATCAGAGTAAGGAGCAAGTCCCGCTTTGTTTTGAAGTGATAGAGGAATGCCCCTTTGCTTAGACCTGCCCGCGCAACAACCGCGTCGATCGTCAGGCGATTCGCTCCCTCTTGGACGACCACATCACGCGCGGCCTGAAGGATGCGCTCACGTGTTTGTTTAGCTCGAGCTGAATACGGAGCAGCAGCATCACTAGGTTCTGCATTTTTTTTGTCGGCCAAAATCGCACTCCCACAATTAGAATTAGTACCGTCTGGACGGTATGCTATCAGATTGCGATCACGACTGTCCAAACGTTGCTCCTACTCCTTCTTGCCGTTGCAGTAGCAAGGGTTGAGGCTTGCGAGCTTTTTTGCACTGAGCCCCCAACAGCCTAGATAACGAGCTGGGGCACGTTGTTGGATGTCCTTGGAGTTATCCCCTGGGGATAGCTCGGGGTGCGAGGGTGCGCATCGCAAAGCCGGCAAGCACGAGATTCCGTTTGTTGACAGACGGCCTTCTTCGTCAGCGCGAAGCTGTCGCCTTGTTTCCTCAACAGCGAGTCCACACCATGGCAACTAATGAACCCTTGCAGTTGAATCTCGGGTCACTTCGCAGCGCAATGTCATTGACGCTGCACACCCATCACGCCTCTCGCATCTGGCATGGGCGTGCCGCAGGTGAAGGCCGAGCGGCCATCGTTGGCCTCAACGGCTACGTCTCGGTCATGAACAAGATGAAACGCGGCGCCGAGCAGGATGACCCGTACTCCGACTGGTGGATGCTGCGCATCGAAGAGAAGCTCGACCAGACGAAGTCGACCCTGCAGACATTGCGCGAGCAGGTTGATCAGGCCCTGGCTGGTGTGCCGACAGCACTGACACTCGGCGAGAACCTCAATGTGCAGCCCGTCAAGCTTCCACTGTTCGTCAATGCCCAATTGGGCTTCGCCGCGGTCTATCTGCTGGCCGACTACGACGACATCGCCCGCAAATTGATCTTGGCCCATCACACTGCGCTGATTGATCGCAGCACGCTCGAGCGCTGGCTGAATGACGGCGCCCATGCCTTGCGCAGCCTCTTCTCGCTGGCGCAGCAGTTCCGGTACTCAGGCACGACGCGCGATGACTTTGCCGCGAAGAATGCTGCAGCCCGCGCGGCACTGGAAAAGCTAGGGGAGCTGCCGCAGGACGTGCTGGAAGGCACCCGCCGTTCGCGCTTCGCGCCACCGATTTCGCGCCGTGGCCTGCAGCAGCGCGAGACTTCCGAGTCCACGGAGCCCGCCGCAGTCGAGACCACCCGCGCAGCGCCAGTGCCGCCCGTGTCCGGCGCAGATGCAGAGGACGAGCCAGCATGACGGACCCAGACCTGGGGCAATACGCCCACTTCCGTCCACTGGAACAGGCGGAATTTATCAAGCTGGAACAGGCAGCCTATCTAAAAGGCCTTTTAAGACCTTTTAAAGGTAAGGGGGCTCTTGAGGACTGGGCCGGCCATTGCCACGCGCAAAGGGACCAACTTATCGCCCTGGCGCAACGTCGCGTGCTGCGGCAAGCAGCAGGGCACCCGTTCCACCTGCTGCCCGCGGAACTGGCCCAGCAGAAAACTGGCGCTGGGACGACCTTTCTGCGCTGGCGCAGGCCGGACCGATCGGCCATGGGCGTAACGCTGTGGCAGGAGCTCATCGCCAGCGCCACCACCCCAGTCAGCCTGCTCGACGACTTGTATGCCCTGGAACAGCAGCGCATCGTGCTGAACATGCAGATCAGCCTCTTGCACACGCTGGGCCGCCAGGCACAGGAGTGCGCCAGCAAGATGGCCCAGGCCGAACTCGCGTACCTGCGCCGGGTACAGGGCACAAGTACCACCGCACGGTCAGGACATATGCTGCCTCCCTGACCGCCAATCGCGCCCCTCTCGCATTGGCCGTGGGCCAGGCGGGCACTTCACCCACCAAGGAGATTTCGACATGAGTACCCATTTCTACGGCGAAGGCAACATCGGTTCCGCCCCCGACTTCCGCGAATTCGCCAACGGCAACGATGAACCCAACCGCCTGCTGCGGCTGAACGTCTATTTCGACAACCCAGTGCCGAAGAAGGACGGCTCCTTTGAGGACCGCGGTGGATTCTGGGCGCCGGTGGAAATCTGGCACCGCGACGCCGGCCACTGGAAGGACCTGTATCAGAAGGGCATGCGTGTCATGGTCGAGGGACGTACGGTCAAGGACGAATGGGAGGATGCCGATGAGAACGAGCGCACCACGTTCAAGATCGAGGCCCGGCGCGTAGGCATTCTTCCGTTCCGTATCGAGTCGGTACAGCTCAGCGCCAGGCCTGCCAACGAGCAGGACAACGACGCCCCGTGATCACCCCGGAGCAGTTCCGTGAGTCCTGCTCCCGCGCGTCGGATCCCTAGGGGCAATGCCATCCCCTGGGGATCAATCCACCAACGTCCACTGAGGATTTTTTGGTGGTCCAGCAGAAGCTCCTGTGAACGCCGCAGAGCTTTCGGCCTTATAACACTAGCGTTGGATCAATCCCTCGTGGCGATCACGCCGTTAGGTAGGACTCGGCTTCATTGGCATACTGATGGAAGTTCATTCAAGAGATGCCATCCATGATCAGCCATAGAACCCGCTACTCGCTTGCCCAGTTTCTCTCGATCCAAGAAACCTCCGTCTCCATCGCACTGTTCAGCAAGTACGGCGTTGAGCATCTCGCGCTGCATCCAGCCCAGTTGCTGCCTGGCATCATGAGTATCGTCCGTGACCAGGACGATCGAACCTTGCTAAAGGTACTCCAGGAGATTGTTGCAACCCCTGGTAATCTTCGCGCCAAAGTATCCCCGAAAACACTTTTCGAGGAGCGCATGCATGACCTGACCCAATGCCTGCTGATCGACGGCTACATTGCGCAAGACAAGAAGCTGCTGCAGGCGGACCCGTCCATCGCCGACGCGGCACCTGTCGAAGACGATCTGATCACCGCATTGCGTGGATTCGGCACGCCACAACGGGACGCGATCATCGACAAGATCAACGACTCGGCCGAAGCATTCCGGGCCGCGCCGCCCGACTACAACGCAGCGCTGACCAATGCACGCGTCGCCCTCGAAGCGCTCGCGGTGGATGTCGCAGCAGAAGTCGTTCAGCAGCAGCAGATAACCGCCTCCTACAATCCCGCCAAATGGGGTGAGGTCATTGGCTTCTTGCGCAACAGCGGAGAGATCACGCTCGAAGAGGAAAAAGGCTTGGCCGGCGTCTTTGGTTTCCTCAGCCCTGGCGCTCACCGGCCGGTCGGCATTCCCGAAAACCAGATGGCCCGCCTGGGACGCTCCTTTGCCCTCAACATGTGCTGGTTCTTGCTGCAGAATCGGATCGCCCGCCGCAGCAGTTGACCCGCGCCACGGCGACTTCGTCGCCGTGCAGTTAGAGCGCGAATTCACCCATCGAGCCTCAGACACAACGCGATCGCTCGGAATCCACGTTGTTTGCTGCCTGACCCTCAAGCTCCCGACATGCTTGCGCCCATGAACAACATCGTGCGGGTGAGGCAGCATGCGGCTATTTCTCTGCGAGAAGCCATCTCAGGGTAAGGACATCGGGCGCATCCTGGGCGCCACACAGCGTGGCAACGGCTGTCTGAGCGGCCCCGGCGTCACCGTCACCTGGTGCATTGGCCATCTTGTGGAAGCCGCGCCACCCGAGTCTTACGGCGAACAGTACAAGCGCTGGTCTATCGAGCAGTTGCCCATCATTCCCGAGCGTTGGCGCGTCGAAGTCAAACCCAAGACGGGGACGCAGTTCAAGGCAGTCAAGCAACTGCTTGCACAGGCCACCGAGTTGGTCATTGCGACCGACGCGGATCGCGAAGGCGAATTGATCGCCCGCGAAATTATCGAGCTCTGCGGCTACCGCGGGCCCATCCAGCGACTGTGGCTGTCGGCGCTCAATGATGCATCTATCCGGAAGGCGCTTACCTCCCTCAAAACATCGGCAGACACATTGCCGATGTACTTCTCAGCACTGGCACGATCTCGTGCGGACTGGCTGATCGGCATGAATCTCAGCCGACTGTTCACCGTCCTGGGTCGGCAAGCCGGTTACGAGGGTGTGCTTTCCGTGGGGCGCGTGCAGACGCCCACGTTGAAACTGGTCGTGGATCGCGATCGTGAGATCGCGCGCTTCGTCTCCATACCCTATTGGGTTGTCGAGGTAGCTCTCAACGCTGCATCGGCCGCCTTCACGGCCAATTGGCAGGCACCGCCCGTAGACTGTGATCAGAACGGCCGCTGCCTTCAAGAGGCGGTTGCCCGCAAAGCACTGGAGCGCATCCGCTCGGCCGGCTCGGCTCAGGTCAGTTCTGTGGAAACCGAGCGCGTCCGGGAGGCTCCGCCGCTTCCGTTCGACCTAGGCACGCTGCAGGAGGTCTGCTCTCGCCAGTTCGGGCTTGATGTGCAGGAAACGCTGGATATCGCGCAAGCGCTCTACGAGACCCACAAGGCTACCACCTACCCTCGTTCGGATTCAGGCTACCTGCCCGAATCCATGCTGGCCGAAGTACCCGCTGTCCTGAGCGCGCTGGTCGCGACCGACCCGACTCTCGGCGCGATGGTGGCCAAGCTCGATCCTGTCCAGGTCTCCCGCGCCTGGAACGACGGCAAGGTCACTGCCCACCACGGCATCATTCCCACCATGGAGCCAGCCAAGCTGTCGGCCATGTCGGAGAAGGAGCAAGCAGTGTATGGCCTGATTCGCGCCCACTACCTCGCCCAGTTCATGCCTCACCATGAATATGACCGCACCGTCGCACTCTTGTCGTCGGCCGGTGAATCGATGCAGGCCACGGGCAAGCAGGTCGTGGTGCTGGGTTGGCGTCTGGCATTGATCAACTGTGGCCCGGACGCCCCGGACGACGAGCCTTCCCAGCGCGCACAGATCCTGCCGACACTATCAAACGGCATGCAGTGCCGGATCGCACAGGCCGAACTCAAGGCCATGAAAACATTGCCGCCCAAACCCTATACGCAAGGCGAGTTGGTCAAGGCGATGAAGGGCGTGGCCAAGTTGGTCTCCGATCCAAGGCTGAAGCAGAAGCTCAAGGACACCGTGGGCATTGGCACCGAAGCCACCCGCGCCAACATCATCGGAGGGCTGCTCGGGCGCGGATATCTGCTGAAGAAAGGCCGCGCCATCCGCGCATCGGATGCGGCGTTTACCCTGATCGATACCGTGCCCGCCGCTATTGCGGATCCAGGAACCACAGCAATCTGGGAACAGGCGCTGGACATGATCGAGTCGGGGCAACTCAGCCTCGATGCGTTCATAGAAAAGCAGTCGTCCTGGATCGCACAGTTGATCCAGCAGTATCGCGGCACCAGCTTGGCAATCAAGATCCCGCAGGGGCCCGCGTGTCCCGACTGCGGCGCCCCCACGCGCCAACGCACCGGCAAGAGCGGGCCGTTCTGGTCCTGCAGCCGGTATCCGGATTGCAAGGGCACGCTGCCTGTCGAGACCGGCAAAGGCGCACGTGGCAGCACGCGCAAGCGCAGCAAGCCGAAGGCACCCTGAAGTGCCCTGAATCCCACCACCATGTCGGCCCGCAGCCGGCGACATGGCAGTCCGTCCCGCCTCCCAGCGGGACAACCAGCGCGCGACTCCTTCTGCAACGGTGTGCGCGCCTCTGCGGACCGCCTTTGGTCCACGAGGCGAGAAGGCCACTTTTACCCGAATCGCGCGCCTGCGCATTCTCCTGATCGGCATTTCTTCCGTCCGCAGAGAGGGGTCTCCTGGTGCCTCGCAAGCATGGCGCTACGCGAGCCACCAGGAGACCCCTCAAGGTCGATGGTATTCAGCGCCGGAGCCCGCCGGCGAATCAACGGGCGCCCTTTGTGCGCGGATGTGTGCCAGGCAATACCGACCCCAGCCACGATATGGGTCGGATGTGAATGCTGAAACAGCGGACGGTTCTACCGACGACCGAACCCTGTGCAGCCCATGGGTGGTGACCTTGTCTTGAGTCGGAGGCCAGACGGCCTCCGGCACCTCCTCACGCCGTACCAGGGCGTGTAGCGCACCCCGAATAATCACGCACCATCGCGGAACGTCTCGGTTCCCATTTCCTGACGACAGGACCAACCCCGACCAAGATCCTTGGCACTGGGTCGCTGATTCATCAGCAACCGCCAGCAGCCACGGTCGCCCCAGGCTGCGCCACGCCCCCGGCGTGTCGACCATCCCCATCCGCATCGCGTCGTGCCGCGGATGCCCGCCCGCCAGGGCGGAGATGCATCGCAATCCCTCGGGCGCTCCTGCCCATTTCAAGCTCAAGCCGACCACCTCCCTGTGTGCGCGGCGCTTTCGTTCGCCTTCTGGCGACCAACCCACCCAAACGTCCAATGACGCAGAACCCTCCAAGGAGTTTTTCATGAACACCATCCGTCTTCAGACGAACCAGAACCGTCTTATCGCCAACCTTCGCCATGCTTTCAACCAGAGCTCGATGCTCGGGGAACTGCTGCAGAACGCCAGGCGTGCTCAAGCCAGCGCCATCCACTTCACCGTAGATGACAGCAGCCTCACCATCCGTGACAACGGCAGCGGCATAGCCAACCTGCAGACCCTCATCCACATTGCCGAGTCCAGCTGGGACGAACAGACCCAGACGCGCGAGAACGCTTTCGGCATGGGTGTGTTGTCCACGTTGTACTTCGCCGAACGCCTGGCCGTCCGCTCCGGTGGCAAGGCATTCAGTGCCGCGACGGCGGCTATCATCCGCGGCGAGCCGATTGAATTGGTTTCCTGCGATCTTTTTGAAGGCACGGAAATCCGCTTGGATGGCATCCAGCCGACGCAGCCGGGAGAGACCCTTCCTGTTTGGGCTGACCGTCTTCTGCGCGCCCTGTGCGAAGCCTTTCCAGTTCCAGTCTGGCTCAATGGCGACGCAGTGCTTCGCCCCCTGGCGGACCTTGCGCTGCAATGGCGCGAGACACCCATGGGCAAGATCCTGCTCGACCTCTCCGCTTCACGCACGCAGTGGCGGTGCTTCCTTCAAGGCCTTCCGATTGGTCGATCACCGTCGATCTGCAGGCACCACGTTGTACAGCTGCCAACTGCAACGCTCGCCAGGCTTCCCGATCGCCAGCATCTGCTGAACGAAGCGGAAGACCACAAGCGCATCCAAGTCGCGATCGACAGCGCCTTTCGCCAGGCATTGATCGAGACCAAGGAGCGCCTCTCGGCCAGCGACTTCATCGTGAACTACGCGCGCATCTGCATGGACTCATCTAACGCCGATTTGCTCAACGACGTTCCTTTCGTTCCACAAGCCTGGTTCCGATCCTGGGCCCTTGACCCGTCCGGATTCCGCCGTTACTGGGACCGGCACGTGGCCGAGGGCATCGTGGCTCGGGAGGTACTGGAAGAAACTGGTGCTTGGCTGATCGAATCGGATGGCAATGATGCGCCTACGGCTGAGGTGTACCTGGAGGCTCGCAAAGCGTTCTTGCTCGATGAGAGCGGGATCGACGGCGGGCACTGGTTACTGGGGCTTGTAAGGCCCATCACGCCGGAGGAAGTACAGGTCCGCCCAGGCGCCATCCTGCATCATGACGCCAGCCTGTGTCTGGCCGACTACGAGGTCGAGTTGACCTTGGCCGACTGCCTGAACGTCAGCATCGAAGGCGAGCCGGAAGTTGCGGTCGGCGCCATTCGCAAAGGCGTCACGTTGTTCCTCACCGCCGATGCAGGCGGTGCGACGGCGCTGGTCTCCGACTACATCTTCGATGATCGCTATGACGAGGATCGCGAGGACGAAGACGGCCGGACCATCGACACCTTCATCGCCGTAGGCTGTTCGCAGTCTCCGGCCGGGGTTGTGCAGGCCCTGCTGCCCTTCACCTTGCGGTATGCAACGCAACCAAGGTTAGCAGGTGCGGTTGTTCATCTGACCTTCGATGCTGAAGGAAAGCTGGCAGCAGTCACCGCCTGACACTGCTGTCCACCAACCACTGCGCCCCCGGGATTTCCGGGGGCTTTTTGTTGCGAAAAGAGGCACATCGAGCATCGGCATGGCATTAATCCGGTCCAGCCTGGGTTCCCATTTCTCCCTGACGCCAACCGCTGCATGGGCAAAGCTGCCCGCATGTGTCGCTGACGTTGTCAGCACCATGCCAGCAGCAAGGATCCTCCGGCTGCGCAGGGAATCCCCTCCCTGAGATCCACCAGTCCGCCATCGCATCGGTCCGCGGATGAACGCCATTCAGGCGTCGATGCATCTTTCTTCAACCCTCGCGGGAACTGCCATCCCGACAGGGGCACGGCCGTCTCGCTGTCACCTAGGAGTCGTCCATGTCTCACCGCGCCTCTTTCGGCCATCTGGCCTTGGTCTACGTCGGCAAATACCTGTCGCTTGAAGTCATGCAAAGCGCAGCGGGCCACTACATCGGCACCCGCGACAGCGAAGGCCCCGTGTCTCGCGAATCGAACGAGTACTTCCGAAGCGCAGCCAGTGCCCAGCGAGCCCTCGAAAGAGGCGGCTGGACCCAGTTGCCCAACCCCTGATCCCTCAGCAAGGAGATACACCATGAACCAGCTTCTGCCTCCGGAAGTCGTTGAACAGATCATGCGGGAAGAGCAGCATTTCGCATGTGCTCCGGACGCATTCTTTCAAGCTTGGAAGCGCGGTGCCGAAATCGCAGGACCCGAGTGGTTCGGCAACGGTACCCACGAAGGCCTGCAGCACGCCACCAGCAAGTGGGATCTCCGTCCCAACATGCTGACGCTCAACGATGCCCTCGGCGTTCTGAGCAGCGGTCAACGCATGTTCCTGTCCGCGATGGTCAGCTTCTACAACGCCCGTGAGGGTGCTGCGATGCTGCGCCGTTGTGGATTTGAAGGGCTTGCCGATCTCGGCGGCCTGGATCTGGAACGTCGTCAGGTCATCGCCGACCTGGTGCTGAACTACAGCGGCTGGTAAGCCCCACCAGGGCAACCTCCGCATTTTTTCACACCCATGAGGGACATCAGTTCCTTCGGGGCGGTGTCCCTCCTTCTTCTCACAGGAGCCACACCATGTCCCGAACTCCCTCCTTTGCGGTCGTCCTCGAAGGTGGCCTGGTCCAGGCCATCGTCGTTCAAGACTGGCCCCGCCATCTTCCGATGCCACCATTTGTTGTCGTGGACTACGACACCGAAGGTGCCGACGATGACGAAATCACGCGGTTTTCCATCGGTCAGAGTACAGCCGAGGCCATCTGCCGCGGCGATACGCCGACCGTCTTCGAGTCTCTTTCGGATGCGCTGTCTCCCCGCATCGTGCTCACGGCGCTGGGCGAGTCGATCACCGACGAAGCGCCCGAGCCTCTGGCCTTGGCCCGCTCGGTACGCCAGGAAATCGTCGATCTGGACACCCGCCTGAACGACGCCGAACAGGCACCGACGGGCGACGACTACAACCAGCTGTACGTCCTTGCCAACTGCGGCCTCATCGAGGTGCAGAAGGCACTGGGCGACACCACTGACTTCGGCGACTGACTCGCCTTCCACCTTGGCCCGATGCAGCACGCATCAGGCCCTTCCTCGCGGATGCCATGTCCGCGAGGGCTGGCTCCGCTCCAACCTCAAGGAGCCAGTCATGGCAAACAACTACTACGACGCCACCGGCGTTCTCGTTCTCGATCGGGTCACCCCTGTGATAACCGCCTTGTTCGGCGGCTTCAAGCTTGACGCGTCGCACCCCGGCGACGGGCAGGCCTACATCGCCCTCGTTGCCGAGGACAACAACCCGAGCTGGGTAGACCTCTGCGCAGGGCTTTCGGAGCTGGCTACCTCGCTTGGCCTCCCGTTACCCGACGATTCCCAGACAGTCGAACCGCTGCTGGCGAGCCTGTCCCTGCATTTCGGCGCCGACCAGGACGAAGCACTGGCGCATCTCATCGAGCACCATCTATTCGAGGATGCCGCGGACCTTGATGCACTGTTTCTGATCGCGACCCGATTCGATGATGGCCACGGACTTCAGGAAATCCGTTTCGAGGGCTGCTGGCACTGCAGCAAGCCGCGCCTCTTCAACTTCGGAGGCGACGCGCAGTTTTTCAGCCGAGAGTTCGTGGCGTACTGCACTTCCGGACAGGCGCTGCAGCTTGGCGATTCGGTTCGCCAGGCACTACTCAGACAAGACCTGGAAGCGGTCGCCAGCCACTTCACGCGCGAAGTTCAACGCTTGCTTGCAGGCATTCAGGACGAATCGGTACGCGTTCAAACGCAAAAGCGGCTGTCCTCACTGCTGCACTGAAGCCGAAGTTATTCCGCACTGAACATCCACCTCACTCATCGCCTGAGTGCGGTGAATTTCCTCCCCCTCGGGGCCAAGCCCTGGTAGGGGTTGGCTCCACTTCAACCCTCATAGGAGAATGTCACCATGATCCAGCAGATCAATCCCTTTGCTCGCGGCTACTACGGCTTCGAGATTCGACGCGTGGCGGTGATCAGCTATGACGATCGCCATCCGCAAACCTTTGTTCCACTGCATCCCACGCAGCATCACCTGCCTGATGACCAGATGGCCTTGCACGCCTGCATATTCAATGAAGGGTACGCCCTGGTCACGGAGCATCAAGTGATACCCGGAGACTTGGATGTCAGTTGTAGTGGCAGTGGAACCATTCTGGCGGTTTTCTATAGCATCTACGGCAAGGACGTCGAAGGCGCGCTGATTCATCTTGGAGACAGCCAGACCCGGGAGTTTGCGCAGGAAGTCGTGCGCACGCTGACATTCGAGACCGGCTTCTACAGCCGGTGCTGGGAGATCAGCACTGCCCACATCACCGACGAAGCAGGCCGATTCCTCTGCGAGCTCGCCGACATCGCGACACCGACAGCGTTTCTCTTCGTGGCATTTCGTATCCCATACAGCCCGGCCATAGGCATCAAGCTGATCGCCACTCCCTGGACGGATATAAATCTGCAGCAGGTAGAAGGCACCACAGCTACCGACCTTCGTGCGGAACACCGTGCCAAGGGTGTACCAGAGGAACTGATCGACGTGTTGCACCTGGCTGGCCAGGCTGACGTGCGCATGCTGGTCCTCGATGCGGACGCCTCCATTCTGGAGGGCCTGCCGGTGATTGAGGAAGAAGCGTAGGTCCTTGCAAACGCGTCAACCATCAGCCCATTCCGAGCCCCTCCAACGAGGGGCTTTTCTTTTGGCCGGGTTTGAATCGGTCACCCGTCGGGGTCACCGTCAGGCGCCGCGCTCCCTGTAGTACCCCGCGCGCTGGCCATCGACCTCCCGGTAGCGAAGCTCGAACAGGCGTGACTCATGCACCACCTGCCGCCAACTGCTGCAGCCATACTTGGATGGCACTTGGTCCGGATACTTGGCCAGTATCCAGCGACCTGCCTTCGCAGCGGGTGTCCAACCGTCTTCCGCAAGCTCACCAATTGCTTCGCGCAAGCCTCGAACGATCCCTGACGCCGCCCAATCAATGGAGCCATCTGGCGCGATGCCATTGACCACCAACTCATGAAAAGCGCTGGACTGTACGAATTCGGCCGCCAAGCGACGTGCTTGATCCATGTGCTCGGCCCACCCGCGCAGTTGCTCAAAATGCTGATCGATGCGGCTGTAGGCACCGACAAGCGCTTCCTGCGCACTACGACAGCCCTGCACTGACCACAGGTCGTGGTGATCAATGAAGTGATGTACCAGGCCATTGCGCAGCGCCACCAAGTCACGCAGCTCCGCCTGTGTGCGTTGATAATCTTCGGCGCCCATACTCAGTTGAAGGCGCATGCGCACCGTCGCGACCTTACCAACGACAGGATCAGCCAGTTCCTCCTCTAGACCCGAATCGGTCACGACGTAAGAGCCGAACAACTGACCAACCATGGTGCCTAGCGTCTTCGTCGCGGCATCCTCCACTCGGGCCGCGCGGATAGCCTCCAACGCTGTGGCCGGGCCTGAGAGATCGTGATGCGCCACGATGGCTTTCATCAGACGTTCGTACTGCTGAATCCGCAGCAGACATCGCCCCAGCAAGCGCTGTACTTCCCATTGCGCACACGTCATCTTATCGCCGGGGCCTCCGTTGCAAGTAGTCACTTAACCTCTTCCGTGTTTTTGGAAACAGACTTGATCGCAACCGCCTGGATCCGGCCTTTGCCTCCTTTTTTTACTGCATACATCATTTCGTCTGCTCTTCGCAGCAAGTCTTGCGGAGCAGAGTCCCCGGATCCGACAACGATTCCGATACTTGCGTCGATTTGCACATACTTACCAGGCGCAATCTCAATGCTCTCGCGAATCTGCTCAAGGCAGCGCTGCATTACTAGCGTTGCTCCGGCAGTGCCTTCGACAGAGTTCAGCAGGACAGCAAACTCGTCCCCTCCAAGCCGTGCGACTACATCGTTACCGCGGACGGCCTCCGCTAACCGCTTGGCCGTCTGGCACAGTACCGTATCACCGGCATCATGGCCGTAGGCATCATTGATTTTCTTGAACCCATCAAGATCCATGTAGCAAACTGCAATAAGATGGTTGTTGCGACGCGCATTAGACAAAGCGCCCTCAAGGCGTAGGTCGAACAATCTCCGATTTGCAATTCCGGTAAGCGAGTCGCTTAATGCCAAATCCTGGGCATTCTTTTCGCTACGCTTTATTGAGTCAATATCCACCATCATCCACAAACTTTCTTTTTCAGACACTGCTGCGCCGCTTAGATCAATCCAAATAACCTCACCACTCTTTCGTTGCATTTGCAGCTGTACTGAATATCGACCATCATTACGGAGCGCCGCATATCCAGCCATTCCAATACGCTGATGATCTTCATCGCTCAAGTACAGATGCCGTGATGGCCGCCCATCCAGCTGCCCGCTTTCATACCCGAATATTCGCGATGTCGCCATATTCGCCCAGGCTATTTTCCTCTCGCGCACTTTCATCATTCCAACGAGATTATTCTCAAGCATCAGGCTCTGTTGTTGGACAACACTAACAGCCTCAAGCCGGGCTTTTCTTTCTGCTCTCTGCGTACGGAAAAGATAGTAGGAGTATGCTGCGGTGATCCCTAGAACCATAAGTACAAGAAGAGCCTGACGAAAAACCTCAGCCCTCCAGTTTTTAAGAAACTCATCCGTAGCCAAACCCGTAAGAGCGATAAGCGGATAGCCCTCAATTCGAGAGTACGCGGTGATTCGCTCGATATGATCAAGCGCCGTTGGCGTGATATACCAGCCCCTTTCGTCTCCCTTGGCCAATTGATCCAAAAGCTCGTCTGAAACGATTTTTTCACCAAGTCCTTTTTTTGACCACGGATCAGACCTAGAAAATCTAGCAACTAGATTTAGAGCGCTTGTTCGCAAAGCGATCGCACCAGCAGCCCCCATATCCAGTCGGGAGAATCTCGTCATCAGTGCATCCGACTCGACCTCAGCATAAATGAGGCCGTAGAAATCCCCATTTTTGGTCCGGAGCCCTCGAGCCAAAACAATGCACCATTCATTCGAGTCATCACACACAACTGGCTCAGAAAAAACCATCCTTTCCGCATGCGCAGCTGATATAAAGTGTGAGAATTCAGAGACATCCGTTGTCTTTCCGTTTATCTTGATTCCTACTGCTCCCGAAGCGTCGGCAAATCTGAGATTAGATACTTGTGACAGCAGCATCCCTTGCTCCGCCAGCTCTTTCGTCACAATCTTATTTCGCTCATCCTCTGAGTTTGCATCACTCACCCTAAATGCAATTGTCGACAAAGAGTTCTCGATCAAGTGCATTTGCGCGCCAATCTCAATACTCAAACTGTTCGCAAGATTCGCCGCAGCCTGTTGCGCCTCGTATATATCCGCATTGCGGCTGTTTTTTAGACTTAGCGAGACCCCAAAAATTAGAATAGAGGCAACAGCCACATTAGAGAAAACCAACAAAGAAGCAAGGCGCAGCATTCATCATCCTCTTTCGACAGCCTTTTGAAACCCCGTGATTACTGGCACATTCCCCAGATGGTCATCATATTTATGATATGTCAGGCACAACCCGCAGGAAATACCGGCGAGCCCTCTGATGATCCGTTATGCATGCCTAGGCCGGGGCTCCACCACTAGAGACCATTCTCCCCATACACCTCGAAGGGCTGCCAACAATGCGAAGACGTGAGGTTCGCTTTTCGAGTGACGTTGGAGGTGTCTGGGTTCACGCTGCGTATATGTTAGTCGGCGTAGCCGGCAACATCCCAGGCGGTCAAGGCCATCAAGACCGCGGTGCGCCATCGGCGTTCTGGCAGTATCAATCCTTTGAACGTTCTTTGTTCTACAAATCCACCCTAAGGGACAAACTGTCCCTTAGGGCTGGTGAGTCCCGTTTTCGTTTCAGGAGACTCCACCATGGATCACCAAGCCATTCGCCAGCAGCTTCCCTTGTTGGTCGCCGGCCACCTGCCAGGCAACGCGCGTAGCTTTCAGTTCAACATCTTTGACGGTCAGCCCAAGGAATCCGCCCTGGGCTTTCGCATCGACCCCCAGCCCTTCGACGGCAAGGTCGTTGCGACCACCGACGAAGCCATAGTCGTCAAGATCGGCCGCACACAGTTCGCCGTGCTGGACCGCGAACTGGTCACTGACATCCCTGTCGAAGGGGCCAAGGTCACTGTCCAACCTTACGCACGCCGACGTTTCGATGGCTTGCGCGCCGACACTCCGGAAGACGTCGTGGAACATACCTCGGACGGCACGCCGTATAAGGTCACCCGACTGATTCTCGGCTCGGCGCCGGCGCACTTGCCGGTTGCAAAGCCGGTGTGCCTTGAACTGCAGCAGCTCATCGAGCAATTGGAGTCCATGCCCGCACCGGATCAGCACCGCACCATCAGCCACATGCTGGTCGATGCCCACGCCAGCGAATTCACACTGGTCGATCCGTCACCGAAGGACATCATCCGCACTCCGCCGACGATCAGCTTCAACGTGGTCACCGGCAAGTTTGATGGTCGCGTAAGCGTGCTGTATCTGCGCGGCGACGACGTCTATGCCATCGAGCTGCACCGCGATGGCAAATGTGTCGAGCGGCGCGACGAGGTGTACTTCGACATGCTCGGCGACACCTTGGCACACCTGATCGACGACGGCTCCTGGCGTCGCATTCAGGTCCAGCCTATCTCCGGCCGCAAGGCCACCTCCCATTAACTGCTGGACCGCGACCGAGCCAACCGCCCAGGGATTGGCTCGTGCTCGCACCTCATCCAATCCCGTCAAGGAATATCTCATGACTCTGCTCTTCAAAGGCAGTGCGCTTCGACCTGTCCTGGCCGAGGCCATAGCCAACCAATGCCGCGTCATCCTGGTCAAGGATCAGGGCGTGTACTGGCTCGCCGAGCATGGCGAGCGTAGGCCCGATAAACGCCAGAAGCTGATTGCCTATGCAGTTGGCTGCGATCCGGATGTCGATCCGTTCGATGACTGGTGGGAACTGGCGCGCATCGAGTTGGGTGGCGACGACTTCGGCGAGTTCTTCGACCCGAACGAAGGCGTACTCACACGCATCCTGAACAGCACCGATGACCTGGTGCTGTCTGCCTCGCTCACGCACCTGTCGCTGCAGGCCGTGCCGCCCACCGCACAAGACCACTGACCCTGCATCCCAAAGAGCCTTCGCCAGTCGAAGGCTCTTTCTTTTGGGCCTGCGCAAAGCGGTCGCGGGGTATTTCCTATTTGCCGTGGCGGTCCGTCGCCCATGGTGTGACGCTGCGTCCATGCTTGCTGACGTAGTCAGCGACATGCCAGGCAACCATCGGTCTTCGAGGTTGCGGCGCAGCTCCCGCTGCGCGACCACACCAGTTCGCACCGCATCCTTACTCGAACGGCCATCGGTTCTCCGGTGGTGGATGCAATTGCCGTTCTCAACCCATCGCGGGGTTACGCACCTCTCCCCGCATCGTGGGGTTGGTGTGTCTCCGCTCTTTTCCTATGGAGATTCACCATGACCACCACGTCCAACGAGAAATCCTATTTCGACCTCCACACCTCCGGCATCGGCTACCTGCAGCGTGCCCGTGAGGTTCCCGTCAAGGGAGGCCGCCGCGCACAGCCGTTCCTGGCTTGCACGATCGCCGCCCTAGTTGGTTCCGCCAAGGAGCCGTCCATCCGCTACTTCGACGTCAAGGTGTCCGGCACCGAGGCCAAGAAGCTGGTTCAGTCCTACGTCGGCATCGATGATCCCAAGCAGCGTCCGCTGGTCCGTTTCCGGCTCGGCGACCTGTGGGGCGATGCGTTCATCCGCCCCAGCGGTGAACGTCAGGGTGAAGTGGCAGCGAGCCTCAAGGGGCGCCTGCTGAAAGCCGAGGTGATCGATCGCGCCGAACTGGCAACGATCGAGCAGCACGAGCTCATCACCCGCGGCATCGGCTACCTGAGCCGTCCGAAGGAGGTCACTCCCAAGGATCGCGATCCGTTCCTGTCGTGCTCCATCGGAGCGCTGACCGGCCCGGTCGGTGAACCGGAGTATCGCTACTTCGACACCATCGTCGCTACCACCGACGCCCAGCATCTGGTCCGTCGCTGCGTTCAGGCCATCGAGGCTGAACGCAAGGTCCTGATCGCCTTCCGACTGAACGACATGCGGGCTGACCCGTACGTGCGCACCAAGGGCGAACGAGCCGGCGAGCCGGGCGTGAGCCTGGAGTCCACGCTGGTCCACATCGGTCTGATCAAGGTCGATGGCCAGCAGGTCTATCCGGCTGCTGCAGTCAATGCCGAAGCACCTGCAACCCCGGACGCGCAAGCGACCGAGGCCAAGGGCACTGCCGAAAGCGGCGACGCCGCCCAGCCCACCGAGCCCGCCCCGCGCGAGCCCGAAGCTGAAGCGGTCGAGCACGAACCGGCAATGGCGGCTTCGTTCTGACCCACGCCAGGCTCCACTCCGGGGCCTGACCGTTTCTCCCACCTGATCCGTGCCCTCCCTTCGGGGAGGTGCACGCGTTCGCGCTCTTTTATCTCTAGCGTCAAGCCTGGCCCTCCGGCCCGGGCAGATGCACGTTTTGTCCCAGGAGAATTGCCATGTCTCTCGCAACCCGCTTTGCCCATCGTTCCCCAGTGCTGCGCGCGGATCGTCCGTTGTCGGATGACCAGATACGCGCTGTTGCCCCTTCCATCTTCGCTGACGCTCCCCACGAAAGCCGATCCGAGCGGTATGCCTACATACCGACCGCGACCGTGCTGACCAAGCTGCGTCAGGAGGGCTTCGAGCCCTTCATGGTGTGCCAGACCCGTGTCCGCAACGAGGACCGGCGCGAGTTCACCAAGCACATGATCCGCATGCGCCATGCGAGCCAGATCAACGGCTCGGAAGCCAACGAGATCATTCTCTTGAACAGCCATGACGGTACCAGCAGCTATCAGATGTTGGCTGGCATGTTCCGCTTCGTTTGCCACAACGGCCTGGTCTGCGGTGAAACCACTGCCGACATCCGCGTCCCCCACAAGGGAGACGTGGCCGGTGAGGTGATCGAAGGCGCATACGAGGTCCTCCAGGGCTTCGAGCAGGTGCAGGCGTCGCGAGACGCCATGCGCGTCATCACCCTTGAAACAGGGGAAGAAGAAATCCTCGCGCGCTCCGCACTGGCGCTCAAGTATGACGATCCGACCAGGCCTGCGCCTGTCACGGAGACTCAACTGCTTGCGCCCCGTCGCTTCGACGATCGACGACCGGACCTGTGGTCGGTGTTCAACCGCATCCAGGAAAACATGGTCAAGGGTGGCCTGTCGGCACGTACGTCCAATGGGCGTCGGCAGCGCACCCGCGAAGTGCAAGGCATCGACCAGAACCTGCGCCTGAACCGGGCGTTGTGGATGCTGGCCGATGGCATGCGCCAACTGAAGGCCTAAGCGCCGCACGGACCACGCCCCTCGCGGGCGCGGTCCGTTTCCTTTTTCCCTTGGATCTCACGATCCCCCAATCATCGAAGGAGCACACCATGGCGGCCAAATCAGCCCCGAAGTCCAGCGCCCCCCTCATCGTCCCCGGGCAGCTCACGCTGCGCACCATCAACGGCCGCAATGGCCGGTTCAATGTCGGCCGGCTGGTCACCGCCATCGGTGAGTTCGCGGTCAAGGATGCAGAGCTGGAGCAGTACCCCGAAGGCAAGTACGACGGGGAGTTCCACATCCGCTTCATCTATCCCAAGGCCTATCCCACGGCCGGTGGAATGCGTTTCGAGATCCGCGCCAACCTGGACGGCATGACCCTCTCGGGCCTGGACCGGCTGAGCAAGGACGAGGCTCGCAGCTTCGCCACGCAAGAGGTCGATCCGCTGGACGAGGACGTGGCTCAGCCATCGGCTACGCCGGCGGTCAAGCCTGCTGCCGATCCTGTACAGGCCTCGGCCGATCCGCTGATCGATACCACGCCCTTTGGTGTGGATGCGCCATCTGCGACCGTGGCTGCCTCCGGCGGCCCCGACAGTGACGATGCCGCATTGTTCGGCCTGCTGTGGCCGCTGAGCGAATCCGTGAAACTGGATTCGACCATCGACCGCCGCACCCTGCGTGCCCAGATCGCCCGGCTGGGCGAACTGGGCTACGCCCTCGACTTCAAGTCACAGCAGTGGAACCGGCCCGAACAACAGGCCGCCTGATCTGCCTCGCCGCATCCGCGGCATCTTCATCCACCCGCCGGGGCTCCGTCCCGCCAGGGAGGACTCCGGCATTTTCTTGCAGGAGTACTTCATCATGGGCTGGCTTTTCTCATCCCGCACCCGGTCGGAACTGATCCTGGACCTGATCCAACCCGAAGACCGCGAACGCGCCAGCGTCCGTGTCATCGCGCACACGCTGCGTGGCAATGTGCTGTGGTCCGTTGTCGAGATCACGGCCAAGGCCGAAGGCGTTCACCAGGATCTCGCGCCCGGCGAGTCCATGTGCTACATCTGCTGCGACCTGCTCCAGCACAGTGGCGGTCAGTGGGGGTACAAGGGCATGGACGAGTCCATGTCGCCGTACTACTACACCTGCCCGCTGCGCTATCTCGCGATGGCCAAAGAAATCTCGCCCGATTGGCGCGAGAAGGTTAGGGCCTATCACGCGCAGCGGCGCCGGCCGGTGGCTTCTTCGCAACTGGCCACGGCCTGAAGGAGGACGCGATGGACACTTCGCTGCAATCCCTCTCGCCCGAGCTTCTGCGCCAGGTCGAAGACCAGCTCTCCAACAACGAGGTTTCCTCGGATGAGGAACTCGTTGAGGACTTCATCCAGGCCGGCCTGACCGAGGCACAGGCGCGGGAAGCCATCGGCTACCGCGACTGCTATCTCATCAACGTGTACCACCAGGACTTCACGCCGATTCGTACCCCAGGACGTGCATTGCGTTTCAACCCGCACGCCAGGGACTTCGAGCCGGAGTAGTCCGCATTCCTTCATCCCTTCCGGGGCATCACTGCCCCTGCGGGCGGTGCTGCCCCTCATTTCATCGAGGACACCACCATGCCTGAACCTTCATCACCCAACCCCCTGTACCGCATCGATGAATGCAGCGACCTCATGGCCGATGCATGCGTTTGCAGCGATCAGGGCGATCTGATCTTTCTCTCAATCTGGGCGCGGGATACCGCGATCCAGCAGTTCCTGGCCCGGCTGACGCTGGGCCGCGACGAAGATGGACTGGAGCAATTCCACCTCATCACCGATCAAGGGGGCTCCATCCCCGTGTTCGTCGGATCGGTCGATCGCCTGGAAAAGCGCCTAACCCGTTCCTATCGCCGCACGCTGTTCGGCTCGATGGTCAATCTATGGCTGTTCGACCGGCGCTGCACCCGTCCGGACAAAGCCACGGCCAGCGCGCTCGCGCTGCTGCCGCGCGCCTCGGTCGATCCCACCTTGCGCCTGTGGCACCTGGTCAAGGACACATGTCCACTGCCGCTGCTGGACCACTGGCAAGCGCCGGTACTGGCACTGCTGCGTGAGCGCGACATGCTCCAAACCCTGCCGGTGGCCCTTGGTCCGCTACAAAGCTTCCGGATCGGGCTCGATGTCCCGGTCCTCACCGATGCCTTGGGCGAACTGATCCGCCGCGGCGTCCTGACCGCCTACCCGGTACCGGCTCACGCCGAGCTGCCAGTGGAAGCGGTGGCCTGATCCGCCCGTCACGGATGTGCGCTCTGCGCGCGCATCCGACCTTTATCCCCCGCCAATCAGGAGACTGCCATGGCACTGATGTTCCCGCGGCTTGCCCGCAATTTCGCCAAAAACGGGTATTACCCGACCGATGAATCCACGCTCGAACGAGCGCTCCGCGCACTGGCGCCCAGCGATGGGCCAATGTGCATCCTTGATCCCTGCGCCGGCGAAGGCGTGGCCATCGCGGAAGCCGCGCATGCCCTCGGGCATGAGCAGGTTTGCGCGTACGCCGTGGAGTACGACCAGGAACGTGCCAATCACGCACGGCTGCTGGTCGATCACTGCATCCACGGCGACCTCATGGACACGCTGGTCTCGCGCCAGTCGTTCAGCCTGCTGTGGCTCAACCCGCCTTACGGCGACCTGTCCAAGGATGCCAATGGCAACATCGGCTACGAAGGCAAGGGCCGCGCCAGGCTGGAGAAGCTGTTCTACCAGAAGACGCTGCAGCTGCTGCAGTACGAAGGCATCCTGGTTTTCATCGTGCCGTCCTATGTGCTCGACGCAGAACTGGTCGGGTGGCTGACGCGACACTTCACCGATCTGAGCATCCACCGTGCGGTGGATACGCAGTTCAAGCAGGTGGTCGTATTCGGACGTCGGATCCGCCAGCGCGAGCTGGTCGGTGACGACACCAAGGCAGTCCGGGCCCGATTGCTACAGATCGGGCAAGGCGAAGTCGAGGCGGATGAACTTCCGTCCGAGTGGACATCGCTGCCGTATGTGGTTCCCACGACCTCGGTCGAGCCGGAGCATTTCTACCGGATCAGCATGGAGCCGGCGCAGTTCGCCGAGGAAGTGAACCGGCTGCAGGGCCTCTGGCCCGCATTCGAGACACACCTTGGTGCTGCCCAGCAATCCCTGCGTGCCCCGGCACGTGCTCTGTCCCACTGGCACCTGGCACTGGCCCTTGCGGCTGGCGCCATCTCGGGTGTCGTGCAGTCCAAAAGCGGCCGCATCCTGGCCGTCAAGGGCGATACCTACAAGCGCAAGGCCACCGCCGTCGAGCACCGCGAGCGCGACGATGGCTCCATCGCAGAGACACGCATCCTCACGGACAAGTTCGTGCCGGTCATCCGCGCATGGGACCTGTCTCCCGACTCGGCCTCACTGGGACAAGTCATCACCATCCACTGAGCACAAGGCTGTAGCGCGCTCGAAGGCGGGCGCGCTTCACATCGCTCGCGCGGCTGTGGCCCAATGAAATCAGCAAGGAGGACTATCGATGGCGTCGATCAGGATTGACACCTACATCCACCAACTGCAGTTCCCCATCGGGGCGCTGATCATCAGCGAAGGCGTTGACCGCCTGATTCGTGCCGGCACCGAAGAACCGTTCCAGTTCCTGCGGCGTCACGCACGCGGCGATTGGGGTGATGTCCCCGCTGACCAATGGGAAGCGAACATCGCGGGAATCCAATCCGAGGTCAAGCTCGAATCGTTCTATGTTGCAACCAACGGCCAGCGCATCCGCATCTTCACCGAAGCGGATCGCAGTGCCACCCACATCGTGCTGGCTTCCGAGAACTGACTCGGTAGACCCGCACCATTCATCAACCCACTGGGGCCATGTCGCCCCGATGGGGCGCCATGGCCCCGCTTTCCCTATCCAGGAGGCCCCATGGCAACCGAAGCAGTTTTCCTCAGCGCCAGTCCCACGCGGCGTTTCAACCCCGGCCAGATGGTCGTGACCTCAGGCGTGGATGCGCTGATCCGCCAGGGTCGGCTCAATCCCACCCCGTACCTGCGCCGCCATCTCAGCGGTGACTGGGGCGATCTCGATGACAGCGACCGGCAACAGAACGACGCCGCGCTGCAATCGGGTGAAGATCGCCTGTTCTCTTCCTACCAGGTCACCGCCGAACTGAAGATCTGGGTCATCACCGAGTGGGATCGCAGCGTCACCACGCTGCTGCTGCCCAGCGAGTACTGAACCAACCACGGCGGCCATAGGTCGCAACTTCGTTTTCATCCCCCTGGGGCATTCATCGGCCCTCAGGGACGGTGCGTGCCCCTTTTCATTTGGAGCATCACCATGACCATGCAACTCGAAGCGGCGCCCGCCGCAGCCACCTCGCCCACGACTGGCGACCTTTTCGATCCCGCATCCAGCGAGCTCTCCCTGAGCCTGCAAGACTTCGTCGCCGAGTTCGGCGACGAATTGCTGGACTCGCTCAACCGGGCCAATCCACCCGTCTACAGCGGTACGCCGCGCGCCCCCCGTCAGCTCGTGCTGGCCGGTCTCAAGCGCAAGCTGTTCCCTGCCCAGGCCGAAGTCGTCCATGCCGCCGCCGAGCTGCTCGCCAACCATAGCGAGCGGGCGGCGATCGTCAATGGCGAAATGGGCACGGGCAAAACCACCGTCGGCATCGCGCTGGCGGCCGTTCTCCACGCCGAAGGCTATCGCCGCACACTCGTCCTCAGTCCGCCACACCTTGTCTACAAGTGGCGACGCGAGATTCTTGAAACTGTCGCAGGCGCGAAGGTCTGGGTGCTCAACGGCCCTGACACGCTGCTCAAGCTCATCAAATTGCGCGAGCAGTTGGGTGTGCCGGCAGTTGGCCAGGAGTTTTTCATCATCGGCAGGGTGCGCATGCGCATGGGCTTCCATTGGAGGCCTTCATTCACGCGCAAGCACACCCGGTACGGCGTCATGGGGGCCTGCCCGCACTGCGGGACGGTCGTCAACAACCTGGACGGCGAACCGATCAATGCTCTGGAGCTGGAGGCGGAGGAAGTCCGCCGCAGGTGCGGCGTCTGCGACACCGCTATGTGGACACTGGTTCGCCCGCGAACCCTGTCCGGCAGTGATCAGTCCTCGGCCGTGCTGCGGGCCTTGAAGCGTATCCCGACGATCGGCGAAGCCACTGCGCAGAAGCTGATGAAGACGTTCGGAGATGGCTTCCTGGCCTCGATGCTCGGCGACAACCTCCACAACTTCATCAACCTGATGGACGACCGGGGTGAACTGGTCTTTTCCGATCGTCAGGCACAGCGCATGGAACGCGCGATGTCCAGCATGGAGTTTGGCTTCGGCGAAGGGGGCTACCAGGCCTCCGAATACGTCAAACGCTATCTCCCGCAGGGCACCTTCGACCTGCTCATCGCCGACGAGGCACATGAGTACAAGACGGGGGGCTCCGCGCAGGGCCAGGCGATGGGCGTCATTGCAGCCAAGGTCCGCAAGACCGTGCTGCTCACAGGCACCCTCATGGGGGGCTATGCAGACGACCTATTTCATCTGCTGTTCCGGGCTTTGCCCAAGCGCATGATCGAGGACGGCTATCGTCCCAGCAGCAGCGGCAGCATGAACGCGGCCGCCATGGCGTTCATGCGGGACCACGGCGTCCTGAAGGACATTTACTCCGAGAGCGACGGGCCGGCCCACAAGACCGCCAAGGGCTCGAAGATCACAGTCCGAACGGTAAAGGCACCGGGCTTTGGCCCGAAAGGTGTCCTGCGCTGCGTCCTGCCTTACACGATCTTCCTGAAGCTGCGCGACATCGGGGGCATGCTGCCGCCGTATGACGAGGAGTTCCGGGAAATCGCGATGGATGCCGAACAGGCCCACGCCTACCGCGACCTGGCCACGCGCCTGACCGCGGAACTCAAGGAGGCCCTGCGCAAGCGGGATACCACCTTGTTGGGTGTGGTGCTCAACGTGCTGTTGGCCTGGTCCGACTGCTGCTTCCGCGCAGAAACCGTGCGTCACCCACGCACGCGCCAGGTTCTGGCGTTCACACCGGCTCAGTTCAACGAGCTGGAGCTCATGCCGAAAGAGCGTGAGCTGATCGACATCTGCCGCGAGGAGAAGGCAGCGGGTCGCAAGACCCTGGTCTATTCGGTCTACACCGGCACGCGCGACACCACGTCGCGCTTGAAGGGACTGCTGGAGCAAGAAGGCTTCAAGGTGGCCGTGCTTCGCGCGAGCGTGGATGCGAGCCGCCGTGAAGACTGGATTGCCGAGCAGCTCGACCGCGGGATCGATGTCCTCATCACCAACCCTGAGCTCGTCAAGACGGGGCTGGATCTGCTGGAATTCCCCACGATTGTGTTCATGCAGTCGGGCTGGAACATCTACACGTTGCAGCAGGCCGCACGCCGTTCGTGGCGCATTGGCCAGAAGCTGCACGTGCGGGTGATCTACCTGGGGTATGCGGCCACGTCGCAGATGACGTGTTTGGCGTTAATGGCCAAGAAGATCCTGGTGTCTCAAAGCACATCGGGCGATGTCCCGGAATCCGGGCTCGACGTGCTCAACCAAGACGGCGACTCGATAGAGGTCGCCTTGGCCAGACAGCTTGTTGGTGCTTGATGGTCTTTGCATGCCGGCACCCTCGGGTGCCGGCATTTTTTCGTGCACGAATCTCCTAATCACTTAACCCTGTCGGCGATAGGTAAAATGAGTCGATTAGGTTACTCGCAGAAGGCAATCTGCTGTGATTACCAAGGTGATGATCACGAACAAGTTGAGTACGGCATCACTGACAACGCGCTGGGAGCCGCTGGACTGCTGCTTAGGCCAAGCGCTGTCTCGGATTAGAAAAACGTTCATATCGTAGGAAAAGAAGATGAGTCCAGATGATGTCGCCGCGATCCAGAGAATCGTGCACGATGCGATGCAAAACACCGAGTTCATCAACAAGGTTTGGATCGCGGGCGCTGCCGTCGTTGTGTCCGTTTTTGCCGCTCTTGTCGCCTCGTTCACGCAAATGCTGGTAGCTCGCTCGCAGCGTAAGACACAGCTAAGGTTGGCCGCTCAGCTAGAGCTTCAGCAGAAGCAAGCACTGAGCGAACAACTGTCCATGCAGGAACTCGCATCGCGTCGAATCGCAAACGCCAACGTCTCTGCAAAGCGGCAGATCTGGATTGACGAGTTGCGAAAAGACATCGCCAGATATCTGTCGCTATGGCAGGAGATCTCTTATCGGTGGGATGCCATCGTGAGCGAACCCCGGACCGAAGAGATCTCCGACCAAGCGCTCAACGCGTTCAAGCAGCCTATCGCCGAAATGCGCCTGGAAGCCTTGGAACTGCAGTTGCGTATCGAGTTGCGATTGAATATGACAGAAGTGGATCACCAGGAACTAAAAAACCTCATGAAGAAGCTGGAAACATCCACCATCCTGTTCCAACGTACCGCGAGTTCGCTTCCGCCTGCAGACATTCAGAAGGTCTTCGGAACGATCAAGCAACAGCTGATCGCCAAGTCTCAGAAGATCCTCAAGGACGAATGGGAACGGGTCAAGAAGGAGTCGTACGCAGATCCCAGCGTAACGAGCTCCAGCAAGCCCACCTCCGGGTCGGCTGCCTGAGGTAGCCGACCGGCATCCCGGAAAAACTGGACGCGCGCCATTGCGCATTCTTTGCTGACTGGGTCGAGGTGCCCGGCGAAGGTATCGGCTTACTGCAACAGGAAGCCGATCCATGCAAACAATCAGTCTCGTCCCCCGCGCGGTCGCGTGTGGCTTGTTGAGCATCGCCACACTGCTTGGCGGCTGCGCCACCGCGTCAGCACCTGCTGTCATCGAGTCGCTTCCGAACGAAGCGGCGATCTCTGCCCACGTGCAACTGGAGCCGGAGTTCGTTCCGGTGGTGCGCTACGGCCGCTACACCCTCGTCGAACTGGCGCCACCCACAGCGCAGCGTGACCTGCTTCAGCAGGTGATTGACGTGCGGATGCCGGAAGAGGCCAGAGCCAGCGTAGGCGATGGTCTGCGCCACGTCCTCAAACGCAGCGGCTACCAGATGTGCGAGACGGCACACGCGGTCATCCAGCTGTATTCGCTCCCAATGCCCGCCGCCCATCTGCAGTTGGGCCCCATGACGCTGCGTGACGCGCTGCTCACCCTTATCGGGCCGGCCTGGGATCTGGAAGTGGATGACCGCTCACGGCAGGTGTGTTTCGTCCAGCCAAGAGCCCAGGGGGCTCTACCCATCGAAGAACTACCGGCCACCGGGGCAATCCCGCCTATCCAGGTTGAAGAGGGTTCCCAGCCATGACCACATCACACCCCCTTCCCGCGGCGAAGTCATCGCGCGCCCCATCTCTCGCCCACATCTTGCTGTGGGCGTGGCTTGTGGGCCTGACGGCGTTGGTATTGGTCGCGCTCCAGATAACCAGTGAGCTTGCTGGACAGTCTCAGCTCGATAGCTCCGTGCAGCGTCTGCAAGCACTGGAGTCACGCGTGGGTGAGATTGTGCAGGCCAATCGTGCTCTGCAAGAGCGACCTGCGCCGGCGACCGCTACGGCACTACAGGAGGTGCACCAGTCATTGAAATCCCGCGCTGATTCTCTGGACCAGGCATTGGTCACGCTTGCCAGCCAAGAGGATCTGGTTGTACTGCGGGCGGATCTGGAACAAATCAAATCGCGCCAAGCAACAGTACGCAGCAGCACCGTAGCGAGCAAGCCCCATCCCGTGCAGCAGGCGGTAGTAAAGCCAGCGGAGGCTCCCATGCCATTTCGGTTGATTGGCTCAGAACTGCGTGCAGGCCAGCACACGGTATCGATCGCACCGGTAAGTGGCGATCTCTCCGCTTCTCAAATCCAGGTGCTACTGCCTGGCGAAAGCATCGGCCATTGGCGTCTGCAAGATATCGACCGAAACACTGCCGTGTTTCGTGCCGGGGAGCAGACCCGTCGCGTGGCCATTCCCTGAGGGACCATCCCATGAAGCAGCCACTCCTGCTCACCGCAATGCTTCTGGCAGCCCTTAACGGACCATCCTGGGCACAGCAAACACCGGCCACACCGTCGCATATTACCCAGAGCCAGATCGAGCACAGTCAGGACAACAAGTTGGCCCGAGACTGGGGGCTGCTCCGGGAAGAGTGGACGCGCTACCGGGAGCTGATGGCCGGTCCGCTTGGCATTTACTCGCCCAATCTGGATCCCCTTTCCGCCCTTGGAACAGAAGCACGTTCCGACGAGGAGAGACGGCGCTATGCCGAGCTTCAGGTCCAAGCTGAAGCACGCCGCGTAGAAAAACTACTGGCCTACCAGCGCGCTTATGACGAAGCTTGGCAACGGTTGCAGCCCAATGCCCAGCGCGTCAACCTGCCAGACGCTGGCCCGCGTCAAACTAACGCCTCAGTTCAGGGAAGCGGACGCACCGCCGTTTTCGTGCGCGACAACTGCGCCCCTTGTGACCAGGCCATCGAGCGGCTGCAAGCGTCAGGCTCGGCATTCGACGTATACGTTGTAGGTAGCCGCGCCGACGATGCCCGCATTCGCGACTGGGCACGCCGGACCAAGATCGACCCATCCCGCGTTCGTGCCCGCACGATCACCCTCAATCACGATGCGGGTCGCTGGTTGGCCCTTGGGCTGCCAGGTGAGCTGCCCGCTGTCGTGCGGCAGGTAAATGGCCAATGGCAACGGCAGCCCTAGGTCTGGCCCGGCAAGCCCTGATGCTCTGGCTGGTCAGTGGGGTGATCAGCGAGACCGCCTTGGCCCAAGAGATTCCGCCGCCGGCCTACCAATTGGCCGCCAGGCAGGCTGAAATTCCCTCCGCTGTGCTGTACGCCGTCGCGCTACAGGAAAGCGGCATGCGCCGCAATGGACGCGTTGTACCCTGGCCCTGGTCCCTGAACGTCGCGGGCGAGTCTCAGCGGTTCGCCACCCGTGTCGAAGCATGCGCAGGCCTGCAACTGGCCTTGCGCCAAGCTCCGCCAACACGCGTGGACGCAGGCCTGGGCCAGATCAATCTTGGTTATCAGAAGCACCGCTATGGCCACCCTTGCGATTTGCTCGATCCTTACGTCAATTTGGCGATCGCCGCGCAGATCTTGCGTGAGCAGCACACACCGGGCGAGGACTGGCTACTGGCAATTGGTCGTTACCACAGACCGGCCGGTGGTGCGCCTGCCGCCCGCTACCGGCGCAGCGTCGCCCAGCATCTGGAGCGCGTGCAAGCCTCGTCACGCGCAACATCTGATGTCCGCAAGGAGACCCCACCATGAAGCTCTCCCACCTCTCGGCCGCACACGGGCTGGTCGTTCTGCTGACCGTAGTGGCTACCCCATTACATGCGGCCAAGCCTTTGGTCGTTGTCCAAGACCTTGGTGGCACGTCGGCGCTGCCTTACTACGAGGCACTCAACCTGCTGCCGCGTACGCCGGGTACGCCGGGTACGCCAAAGCCTCTCATGGCAATGCCCGTGCCACCATCAAAGGCTGACGGTGAAGCGAACATGCTGCCGGTGCGCAGTACCAAGTTGACTCCAGGCACGGTCATTCGCCGTGTCATCGAGGCACCAGGGCTGCAGCCGTTCTTCTTGATCGGAGATGATGAAGCTTCACATGCCTGGTTGCGCCGCCATGCAGTCTCCCTGCGTGAGCGCAACGCCGTGGGTCTCGTGGTCAATGTAGATTCGATGCAAGGGCTAGCCCGTCTGCGGGCTCTCGCGCCCGGTATCCAGCTCGCACCGGTAGCTGCCGACGATCTGGCTGACCGGCTTGGCGTTCGGAACTACCCTGTGCTGATCACCAGCACAGGCATCGAGCAATGACGCCATGGGCCAGACCCAGCCTGTCGAAGTCCTGCTGCGCCCAGCGGTGGAGCTTTACACCGTGGCGGCTTGCGCCGGCGCCGCATTTCTGTCTTTGGTGGCCCCGTGGTCGCTCGCGCTAAGTCCGGCAATGGGGATTGGCAGTGCGCTGGCATTTCTGACCTTCGGCGCGCTCCGCCTGAGACAGGCCCACGCGATCCTCCGATACCGCCGCAACATCCGACGCCTTCCCCGCTACGTGATGATCAGCCGCAACGTACCAGTCAGCCAGCAGCGGTTGTTTATAGGCAGAGGCTTTCTCTGGGAGCAGAAGCACACGCACCGGCTGATGCAAACCTATCGTCCGGAGTTCCGACGCCATGTCGAACCCACGCCAGCCTACATGATGGTCCGCCGTTTGGAAGAGCGCCTGGAGTTTGCGCCGTTCCCGCTCTCGCGTTTGGTCAGGCTCACTGCCTGGGACATCCCGCTCAATCCTTTTCGCCCATTGCCACCGGTTGGCGGGTTACCGCGCCTACACGGCATTGAGCCAGATGAGGTCGACGTCAGCTTGCCGCTTGGCGAGCGTGTTGGTCACTCGCTGGTGCTGGGAACCACCCGCGTCGGCAAGACGCGGTTGGCCGAGCTATTCATCACCCAGGACATACGGCGAAAGAGCGCTGCCGGTGAACATGAGGTGGTTATCGTCTTCGACCCAAAAGGCGATGCCGATCTACTCAAACGCATGTACGTGGAAGCTAAGCGGGCTGGGCGCGAAGGTGAGTTTTACCTCTTCCACCTAGGCTGGCCCGAGATCAGCTCGCGCTACAACGCAGTGGGACGTTTCGGGCGCATCTCCGAAGTTGCTACTCGAATCGCAGGGCAACTCTCGGGCGAAGGCAACAGCGCCGCCTTCCGAGAATTCGCATGGCGTTTCGTAAACATCATTGCCAGAGCACTCATCGAGTTGGGCCAGCGCCCCGACTACCTACTGATCCAGCGACACGTCATCAATATTGATGCCTTGTTCATCGAGTACGCACAGCACTACTTCGCCAAGCACGAGCCCAAGGCTTGGGAGATTATCGTCCAACTTGAGGGTCGCCTGAACGACAAGAATATTCCACGCAACATGATTGGCCGTGAGAAGCGTGTAGTGGCCTTAGAGCAGTATCTGAGTCAGGTGCGCAACTACGATCCGGTTCTGGACGGACTGCGCAGCGCGGTGCGCTATGACAAGACCTATTTCGACAAAATTGTTGCGTCATTGTTGCCGCTGCTGGAAAAGCTGACCAGCGGCAAGATCGCTCAATTGCTGGCGCCGAACTATTCCGATCTCGAAGATCCGCGTCCGATCTTCGACTGGATGCAGATCATCCGCAAGCGCGCAGTCGTTTATGTCGGTCTGGATGCCTTGTCGGATGCGGAGGTTGCTGCCGCAGTGGGAAACTCGATGTTCTCCGACATGGTCTCGGTGGCAGGTCACATCTACAAATTTGGCGTCGATGATGGCTTGCCAGACGCAGATCCGGGAGCGAAGGTCCCTATCAATGTCCATGCAGACGAATTCAACGAGTTGATGGGCGACGAATTCATCCCCATGGTCAACAAGGGCGGTGGTGCCGGTATTCAGGTCACCGCATACACACAGACACTGAGCGACATCGAGGCGCGCATTGGCAATCGTGCCAAGGCTGGCCAGGTTGTGGGCAACTTCAACAACCTGTTCATGCTGCGCGTGCGGGAGACGGCCACTGCTGAACTGCTGACCCGCCAGTTGCCGAAGGTGGAGGTTTACTCCACAACCATCGTCAGCGGTGCCACCGACAGTTCAGACATCCGCGGTGCCACCGACTTCACATCGAACACCCAAGATCGCATCAGTATGTCCAGCGTGCCGATGATCGAGCCATCGCAGGTGGTTGGACTTCCCAAGGGGCAGTGCTTTGCTCTCTTGCAAGGTGGCAACTTGTGGAAGATCCGCATGCCGCTGCCGGCACCCGACCCTGATGAGGTCATGCCCAAGGATCTACAGCAGTTAGCCGGCTATATGCGCCAGAGCTATAGCGAGGCAGCCCAGTGGTGGGAGAACACTGGATCACCAGGCCTGCAGGAGGAAGGTCTGCCGCAGGATCTGACCGATGACACGATTCCGCCCGAAGCTGCAGGGAGCGAGCAGTCGCCATGAGTGATGCGGCCAGCACCGCGAAGCGCCAAGAGACTCGCCGTGAAGGACTGCTTGTCGGCCTGATCAGCACGCCGTTCAGGCTGTTCGGCGTCTTGATTGGCTCGCTGTTTATCTCGATCGTGATCGAATGCGTGGGGATGCACTTCTTCTGGAAGGATCAGGGCTGGCGTCACTCTCAGGCTATGTTGCAGTACGAGCTGACCCACCTGTCTGGGCACTTCACTCGCAGCGCCATCGTCACGGAGCCCACGCGCACAGCGCATGAGCTCGTGGATACAGGCCACCGCTTGATGTTCGTGCGCACTGGTCTGCTGGCGCGCATGGAGCAAACGGCCGATCGCGCCCGCGCGCCCAGTCAGCACCCCACACGAGACTTCCGCTACTTCATCAGCCAGGCCTACGTGTGGGCGGAAAGCTACTTGATTGCCGCTGCCTTTACGACGCTCACGTACCTAGTTCGTCTACTTGTGCTGGTGCTGACCCTGCCTTTGTTCGTAACGGCGGCATTCGTAGGCTTCGTGGATGGATTGGTTCGCCGCGACGTACGCAAATTCGGTGCAGGGCGGGAGTCGGGTTTTCTCTACCACCGCGCTAAAGCCTCGCTAATGCCACTGGCAATCTTGCCTTGGGTGATCTATCTGGCTTTACCAGTTTCGGTTCACCCGCTGATCATTCTGCTACCGAGTGCGGCTCTTCTTGGGCTAGCCATGAATCTCACCGCGGGCAGTTTCAAGAAGTACCTGTGACAGACTCTCGACTCTAGATCCCAACAGCCAAGGAGTGAATGAATTTCTTTATTTCTACTTGGCGTATCTCAGGAAGGCCATCGTTGATGTAGTAATTCATAGCCCTGGCAGGCACCGGAATAACCTCATTTTCATATTCAAATATAAGGCAGTGGCTCAACTGAAAAATGACGGCAACCTTTTCAGAATCAAGCTTCTCCATCTCGGATTTTTTGAAGTTGCTATAAAAAACTGACTCCAAATGGTGGGACGTCAAGTTGCTAATTATTGCTTGAAAGTTTCGATTGACGAGAATAGAACGAAGTACACCTTGTTCCTTGATGCTTTGAGAAAATACACCTCGACTCTGCTCTAGACGTTCGTAGTTAGCGACGAAAGAATCAAAAACAGAGCGCGCCATTTCAAAAATGCGGACCTTGTCAACCAAATTAGTCAGGTCGTATGCAACATACCCCACTTCCGCCTGCCCGTTGCGTATGCGTTTGTCCAGCTGTTTTATGGCATCGGAGAACTCATTTCTGAATTTTTTTTCGCTGTGTAGGTACTTGCACTCAATCGCTATTTTTTGTCGACACAAGACCACATCGCATTCGGTTGAGAGGTCGATTTCCACTCCGTCACCCATACTTGCTGCGAATCTGATTGCCATGGCAAGCTCGAAGAATGCGTCGTTATATCTCTCATCCTCATCAGCAAGGGTGTGCCCCCCATCGAGCAAGTCAAGCAACTTCTGTTGCGGGACGATGATTTTACTATCGACATCGAATAGAGCATTGATCGAACGATATTTGTTGACTATTCCAATGAGCGCTGCAACCTCCATCTCTTCCATTTTCTCAAGGTCGTCCAGCTTTTTCCGATAGCCCCACAATTTTGTGGTTTCAATCGTTGCGCCTTTTCCAATCTTCAATCTTAATTTTCTAAAATTATCGATCAATAGATCAAACTCTTCTAGCAGCCCATCGAGGGCGAGCGATTTCGCTACAAAACTCATACTTACCCCATTCAGTTCAGTCCCACCGTTGATTATCACCCGGTCCGGACGGCGAAACTGGAAACGATCCGGTCAATCTATCCATCGTGTCGTCCTAGCACCTCAAATCCGATAGTCCGCATTTCGCATTGTTTGCAGCCAAGGGACGCGCGCCTCGCCACGATCACGCCATTGCTGATCTGACTAGGACATAGCGCGATGGTGCTGCCAATCCGTCCCGGCGTTGCACGCAGCGGCGCCTACTTACTGCTGAGTACCCTCCTGATGACAGGACTACCCCTGGCCGCCAACGCTGACACGCCGGCGCAGCGCCAGGAGTTAGCCGCCGCTGCCCGCCAGCTTGAAACTCTGGAACACCTCGTAGCTCACAGCGCTGCCAACGCCAGGCTTACGCCGGGCGAGCGCTACCACTTTGACTACACCCGGCTACGCAATGATCTAGCCCGCGTGCGAAGCGGTCTCCGAGACTACCTAACGCCACCTCGTGCCCAACCCCGAGACCCCGCCGAGTTGGCCGGCCAGTACCGCACCGAACAAGAAGCCTCCGGTTATCCAATCGATAGCGAGCCCAAGCCATGAATGGTGCTCAGCTCTCAGCATTTCAAGCCAACAGCGGTTTCACGCCCGCAGTGATGGCCACCGTGCTCATTGGGGCCGTATTTGCGGTGCTGCTGCTATGGGGGGTCTGGGCGATCCGTACAGCCTATGTGGGCTGGGCCGAAAGCCGAATCAACCAGCGCCAATTCCTCGGCGTCGTCGTGCGCTTTCTTGCCATGTACATCGTGCTGACGTTTTTCCTTATCTCATGACTTCGAAAGGGCCAATCATGAAGACCAACAGTTCCCCCACCCAATTCTTCCGGCGCTCGACGCTCGTCCTCGGCGTGCTGACGCTGCCTGTAGTGTCGTTTGCCCAGGGCCTGCCCACACTGGAGAACCCCTCGCGTGGCACCGGCAATGGCATCATGCAGACCATTCGAAACTACGGCTACGACATCGTGCTGCTGGTGGCGCTGCTCGTGGTCGCCTCCATGTTCATCGGCGTCTGCTATCACGCCTACGGCACATACGCCGAGATCCACACCGGCCGCAAGACCTGGGGCCAATTTGGCCTCACGGTAGCCATCGGCGCGGTACTTCTCGTGATCGGCATCTGGCTGCTCACCGAAGCTACCGGCATCCTGTAAGGAGGCTTGGCTATGTCCGAGGATCAGCATGTGAGGGCGGACGGCACGGTGTCCTTCCTGCCGCACCGGCTCAACCGCCATCCGGTGGTGGTGCGCGGCCTGACCGCAGACGAGCTGTGGATCTGCTGCGGGCTGTCCGGCGCTGCCGGGCTGGTGATCGGTGCGCCGCTGTCGTGGATGTTCTCGACCATCGCGCTGGCACCGACCTTTGTCGTCGCCGGCGTGGCTTTTGGAGTGTTCATTGGTGGCGGTATCCTGCGTCGCCAAAAGCGCGGGCGGCCCGACACCTGGCTATACCGCCATCTGCAATGGTGGCTGACGACGCATCACCCCATCGTCTCGGACAGGATTGGCGGGCGTGCGCTGATCACGCGCTCCGGCTTCTGGTCGGCACGGAGGGCATCGCGATGAGCCGGTTCAAGAACGAGGTCGCGCACCTGCAGGCCCACATCAAGACCTTGCGTCTGGGCGCCGCATCGCTGTTGCTGCTTGCGCTGGTCATGGGGGGGGGCTGGTGGAGTGCGCCGCGCGATCTCACCGTCCATGTCCCGCCGGATCTGCGCTCAGGCAGCACGCGCAAGTGGTGGGAGGTGCCGCCTGAATCGGTGTACGCCTTCACCTTCTACGTGTTCCAGCAGCTCAACCGCTGGCCGACCAACGGCGAGGACGACTATGCGCGCAATCTGCACGCGCTCTCGCCGTACTTCACACCCGCGTGCCGAGCCTTTCTGCAAGCCGACTACGACTATCGCCGCAACGCAGGCGAACTGCGTCAACGCGTGCGCGGGATCTATGAAATTCCCGGACGCGGCTACGGCGACAACCCCAATGCACGCGTACGGGTCGTCTCGGACCGCGACTGGGTAGTGACCCTGGACATCAGCGCTGACGAGTACTACAGCTCCGAGCAAATCAAGCGCGCGCTCGTTCGCTATCCAATCAAGGTGGTTCGGGCGGATGTGGATCCCGCTCGAAATCCGTTCGGGCTTGCGCTCGACTGCTACGACGGCGCGCCGCAGCGCATTGCCGCACCCGAGGCACCACCTCAGCCTCCCGCCCGCAGCGGACTGGGCGTCCAAGGAGAAACGCCATGAATAAGCAGGTCGTCCTTTGGCTGAGTGCCGCCGTGGTCATCGCGGTCACGCCCATGGTGCAGGCGGTGGAGATTCTTCGCTGGGAACGCCTGCCGCTGGCCGTTCCCCTTGTCGTGGGCCAGGAGCGGATCGTTTTCATTGATCGCAATGTGCGCGTCGGCGTACCGGCCAGTGTCGGTGAGCGCCTGCGCATCCAGAGCGCTGGGGGTGCGGTGTATCTGCGCGCTAGGGAGTCCATCGAGCCGACACGGCTACAGCTGCAGGACGCCGACACCGGCTCGCTGATCCTGCTGGACATTGCTGCCGAGCCCGCACGCGAAGGTGCATCGCCGCTGGAGCCGGTGCGCATTGTGGACGGCACCAACGCAGCGACGCGTTACGGCGAGCCAACGGCCGACAGTGACGCCGCCATCCCAGACAACGCTCAACCCGCGCAGACCAAGCGCGAGACCCCGATTTCCGTCGTGCTCACGCGCTATGCAGCCCAGAATCTCTACGCGCCGTTGCGCACGGTTGAAGCCGCGCCGGGCATCATGCCGGTCAACCTGAAGCGCAATCTGGCGCTCGACACGCTGTTGCCCACCTTGCCGGTCAAAGCCACCGCGCTTGCTGCCTGGCGCATAGAGGACCACTGGGTCACGGCGGTCCGCGTTACCAACGTCAGCAGCGCCTGGGTCGATCTGGATCCGCGCACGCTGCAAGGCAACATCCTGACAGCGACCTTTCAGCACCCGGCACTGGGGCCACAAGGCCGGCCGGAAGACACCACGGTGGTCTACCTAGTGACACGACGCCATGGCCTGTCGCAGTCCCTGCTGCCAGCCATCCAACGTTTCGATCCAGCGGTCAATCTGCCCGAGCCAACCACATCGGCGCATGGAGACGACCATGCGCAGTAACGGTCTGCTCAAGTGGTTGATGATTCCGGTTGCGCTGATCGTGCTGTTCTTTGGTGTGCGGCTGCTTTCCAGTAGCGGCGGCAAAGCCCCCGCCAGTGTCGACGCCAGCGCCCAGCTCTCGCCTGAAGAAATGAAGGCACTTGGAATCGACGGCGACACACCACGCGACACGGTGGCTACCCTAGTCGTCCAGGTGAAACAACTGCGTACTGAGCTGCAGACCGCCACCACGGACAACAAGACGCAGCGCGAAGAGAACCAACGCCTGCGTCAGCGGGAATCGGCGATCGACCAGCGCATCGGCACTGCCCTGGAGTCCGAACGAGCCAATTTGCGCCGCGACCAGGAGCAGATCACCAGCGAACGCCAGCAGACCGAAGGCCTACTGCAAGACTTGCAGCGCCGCTTGGAGAACATTGGCAGCCGCGGCAATGGCCATGCCGACCTACCGGTCGGATTGGGTTTGGGTGATGGCGACGCAGAAGGTATGGCGAGGACGTCCAGCGGTCTGCATTGGGTGGAACCCGACGATGCCAAGCAAACGGATGGGCGGGATCGCAGCGGCAGCAGCGCACTCAGCTTCCCCACCAGCTTTGGTCCGGCTCAACGCACCTTGGAAGCTACCGCCGACACGGTCGCCAATGCCGGTGCCAAGGCCGCGGGAGTCACCAAAGCCAACGCGGTCTACACCGTCCCGACCAACTCGACGCTTATGGGCTCGGTCGCAATGACGGCCCTGATCGGCCGCGTACCCATCGATGGAACCGTGAACGATCCTTACCCGTTCAAGGTCCTGGTCGGTCACGACAACCTGACCGCCAACGGCATCGACATCCCGGACGTGGCCGGGGCTGTGTTCAGCGGCACTGCAGCCGGCGATTGGACACTCTCTTGCGTTCGCGGCCAGGTGCGCAGCATCACCTTTGTCTTCAATGACGGCACGATCCGCACCATCCCTGAAGACCGCGACGGAAACCAGCAAAACAACAATCAGCAGGATGGTTTGGGCTGGATCAGCGACCCGCATGGAATTCCCTGCGTCAGCGGTGAACGTCGCAGCAATGCGCAACAGTATTTGGGCACCCAGGCCCTGATCACGGCCGCCGGTGCTGGCGCTGCCTCGCTGATCGAATCCGACAGCGGTCGGTCGTCCTACGTCGGCGCCGATGGTTCGATCGGTACCGTTGGCATCACTGGCCAGGAAGCGGTCGGCCGGATCCTGGCCGGCGGTGTCCAAGAGATGTCGAGTTGGGTAAACAAGCTCTATGGCCAAGCCTTCGCTGCAGTGTATGTGCAGCCAGGCGCCAAAGTCGCCGTCCACCTGGAGAAGCCGCTTACCATCGATTACGACCCCGAAGGCCGCAAGGTCGACCACCGTGCAGGAGAAGCCCATGCGCTCGAACTGGACTAAAGCCCTTGTACTCGCGCTCGCCGTGGGCACCCTCGCCGGCTGCGCCACCAACAAGGAAGACCTACTCACCCATGGTGGGCGGACCATGCAGGACATCTGGCAACAGGAGGCTGGCGACGGTGGCTCCGGTCAGGTTGCCCAGCGCCAGTTGCTCGATGCGCGTCAGACACTGCGCCGGCCGTTGCTCGAGGTAGACATCGCCGCGGCCCACGCCGAACAGGCCCGCTATACCCGCACAGCGGTGAACGAGATCTACCGCCAATTCCATCGACTGCCCAACCCCGACTTGGTGATGTACGTCTTCCCGCATCTAGCAGGTACGGATCCTGTACCTGTGCCGGGCTACACCACTGTGTTCCCGCTGTACCAACGCATCCAGTACGCCATGCCGGGCGAGCGCGTGGAGGACTACTGATGGCCTGGATGCTACCTTGGCGCCGCCGGACGCAGCACGACGCCTCATCCTCCGAGCATGCACAGCCCGATGGCTGGCAGCGCCATGTGCAGGCGCTGCGCGACGCAGGCGTGCGGATGCCGGGAGAGGCCGTGCGAGGCCTGCGCGCCGCCACGACCGCCGATGAGCAAGCCCTCTACGACGTAGCGCCGTCGTTCGTCTCGCAGCTCCCGTGGGTGGAATACCTGCCAGAGTCCCAGTGCATGTTGCTCGAAGACGGCCAATCGGTTGCCGCGTTCTTCGAGCTCACGCCCCTGGGCACCGAGGGCCGTGAGGCGGCCTGGCTGGCTCAGGCGCGTGACGCACTGGAGAACGCACTGCAAGACAGCTTCGACGAGTTGGACGAGAACCCCTGGGTTGTCCAGCTCTACGCCCAGGACGAAGCAAGCTTCGACCACTACCTGGAGATGCTGCGCCGCTACGTCCAGCCTCGCGCACAGGGCTCACGCTTCAGCGAGTTCTACCTGAAGTTTTTCACCCACCACCTGCGCGCCGTCGCCAACCCAGGAGGCCTTTTCGAGGACACCGTGGTGACCCGTCTGCGCTGGCGCGGCCAAAGCCGCCGCGTGCGCCTGGTGGTGTACCGCCGCGCGCAGGGCCAGAGCAGTCGACGTGGTCAGACGCCAGAACAGGCCCTCAACACCGTGTGCGATCGCTTGGCCGGTGGACTCAACAATGCTGGCATCCAGGCACGCCGGTTGGATGCGCCTGCGATCCATGCCTGGCTGCTGCGTTGGTTCAATCCCCACCCCACAACACTGGGTCCCGATGCGCAAGACCGTGAGCGCTTCTACCAACTGGCGGCCTATCCCGAGACCACCGAGGCCGACGAAATCGAGCTTGCCAGCGGCACGGACTTCAGCCAGCGCCTGTTCTTCGGCCAGCCGCGCTCGGACGTGGACCAGGGACTGTGGTTCTTCGATGGCATGCCGCACCGGGTCATGGTCACTGACCGGCTGCGCACGCCACCGGTCACAGGCCACCTTACAGGGGAGACACGTAAGGGCGATGCGATCAATACCCTGTTCGACCAGATGCCGGAAGACACCACGCTGTGCCTAACGCTGGTCGCCACGCCGCAGGACGTTCTTGAAGCTCACCTCAACCACCTCGCCAAGAAGGCCGTGGGCGAAACGTTGGCATCGGAACAGACCCTCAAGGATGTCCACGAGGCCCGCTCGCTGATCGGGAGTTCCCACAAGCTCTACCGCGGCACGCTGGCGTTCTACCTGCGCGGTCGTGATGAAGCCGAGTTGGACCGGCGAGGCCTGCAGCTCGCCAATGTCATGCTTAACGCCGGCCTGCAGCCGGTGCGCGAGGAAGACGAGGTGGCACCGCTCAACAGCTACCTGCGCTGGTTGCCCTGCCTCTACAACCCCGGCGCGGATCGCCGGCAGTGGTACACCCAACTGATGTTCGCCCAGCACGCGGCCAACCTGTCGCCTGTCTGGGGCCGCAGCCAGGGCACGGGCCATCCCGGCATCACGTTCTTCAACCGTGGCGGCGGGGTGATCACCTTCGACCCTTTCAACCGCCTGGACAGGCAGATGAACGCCCACCTGTTCCTGTTCGGTCCGACCGGCTCAGGAAAGTCGGCAACTCTGAACAACATCCTGAACCAGGTCGCAGCGATCTACCGTCCGCGCATGTTCATCGTCGAAGCAGGCAACTCATTTGGCCTGTTCGGCGACTTCGCCAAGCGCCTGGGTCTTACGGTAAACCGGGTCAAGCTCTCTCCGGGCTCCGGCGTCAGCCTGGCACCGTTCGCGGACGCCCGGCGCCTGATCGAGACCCCCAGCGACGTACAGACCCTGGACGCCGACGCCCTTGACGAAGAACAGCCCGCACCCACTGATACGAGTGAGGCAGACGAGCAACGCGATGTGCTCGGCGAACTGGAGATCACCGCACGGCTGATGATCACCGGCGGCGAGGACAAGGAAGAAGCGCGCATGACCCGCGCTGACCGCTCGCTGATCCGCCAGTGCATTCTCGAGGCCGCGCAGCGCTGTGTCGCGGCCAACCGCACCGTACTCACCCGAGACGTTCGCGACGCCCTGCGCGAACGCGGCCGCGACACCACGTTGCCCGAAACCCGGCGTTCCCGGCTGCTCGAAATGGCCGACGCCATGGACATGTTCTGCCAGGGCACAGACGGCGAGATGTTCGACAGACCGGGAACCCCATGGCCAGAGGCGGACGTCACGGTGGTGGACCTGGCCACCTATGCCCGCGAGGGCTACAACGCCCAGTTGTCCATCGCCTACATCTCCCTCATCAGCACGGTCAATAACATCGCCGAGCGCGACCAGTTCCTGGGGCGGCCCATTGTCAATGTAACTGACGAGGGCCACATCATCACGAAGAACCCATTGCTGTCGCCCTACGTGGTCAAGATCACCAAGATGTGGCGCAAGCTGGGCGCTTGGTTCTGGCTCGCCACGCAGAACGTGGACGACCTGCCCAAGTCCGCCGAACCGATGCTCAACATGATCGAGTGGTGGATCTGCCTGTCGATGCCGCCGGACGAGGTCGAGAAGATCGCGCGCTTTCGCGAACTGAATCCCGCACAGAAGGCGCTGATGCTCTCGGCCCGCAAGGAGGCAGGAAAGTTCAGCGAGGGCGTGATTCTGTCCAAGTCGATGGAGGTGCTGTTCCGCGCAGTACCGCCCAGCCTCTATTTGGCATTGGCCCAGACGGAGCCCGAAGAGAAGGCCGAACGCTTCCAGCTGATGCAGCAGTACGGCATCGGTGAACTCGAAGCGGCCTTCAAGGTTGCCGAGAAGATCGACCGCGCGCGCGGTATCGACCCGCTGCCATACAACGACGTGTTCGCCTGAGAGGCCATCATGACCAGCACATCGCATTCCGTTGTCAAGAAATCCCAGCGCACCTGGTGGCTTGCTGCAGGCTGCGCGGTGCTTTCTGCGTCGTTATGGGGATTCCTCGCATCGCCTCGGCCTGCAGGTCCTGTGGCCGTTCAGCAGACCGGTGCCGAGCAGATGGCCGATCCGCCTTGGCGCTACGGCCCCGCCTCGGCGCGCTTCACTATCGTCGTCTACGCCGATCTGGAATGCCCGTTCTGTCAGTCCTACACTCCCGTGCTACGAACCTGGATCGATGAACATCGCGACGTCAGCCTGCAGTGGCATCACCTTCCGCTCGCGACACATGAGCCGGCAGCCAGCGAGGAAGCACGTTGGGTGGAGTGCGTGGGAGAGACATTCGGGCACGCTCGCTTCTGGGAGGCAGTCGCCTGGGTGTATCAGAATACGCGTGGTGGCGGCCAAGGATTGCCGCCTGGTACGGCCTTTCCCGACGATGCATCGGTGCAAGCCTGCTTGAGCAGCGAGCGTTCCGAGCTGACGGTGCGCCAACAGGCTGACCAGGCGCGCAACGATGGTCTCAAGGCCACCCCGTCGATTCGCCTGATCGACCGCAGCACGAATCGCTCGATGGCGCTCCCAGGGCCAATCGTGGGTGACGCACTATTGTCCGCTCTTGACTATCTGGCTTCCGAGCAACTCGATGAGGCGCAGGCAACCCAGATGCCCGCTGAGACCCCAAGCGCCGACGCAAAGTAGTCTGGACGTTCGCAGTCCGACGCCACGTTCCATAGAGCGGCCCGCATGAGCGATCCTCCATCCCTCCGCCCGATCAGACTTGGTGGTTTCTGACCATCTTCTCGAGCTGATTACCCAGGCGGGCCAGCGTCACGCCGGACGCCGCTACTTCTTCGCCAGGCGGAGCTTTCTGCTGGGATTCGACATGAATCCCGGCTGCTTGCGCCGAACTGGGCAGCATCACCTGATACTAGGCGCCCTGGTTATTCCAGCACCCGGCGCTTTGACTGTCGAAGAACTCCACAGGCACCAAACCCAAAGCCCCCTGGATGATCGGCAGCACCCGATTGCAGTAGATCTGGTCTGCGCCGTATACGGAGACCGCCACGCGGCGGATGCCCGTACCTCGCATCCGCTGCAGCAGGTGGATGTCCTGCTCTCCCAGCCCCCATCCATAGATGACGAGCGTCTCGCGCTCGGAGCCCAGCACCTCTCGATATACCGTAGAAAGGTAATAGCTGTTCTGGATCGAACTCACCTTTTGCTGCCAAGTTCCCTCGCTCACGAACAGCGGCACAACCTCTTCGCTGCGCCAGCGCGTCAGGATGGCTTCTAGCAGTCCGGCATCGGCGTTGCGAATCTTGTGCTCCTGCTCGACACGATTGCGGCACAGAACCAGGCTGCCATGCGGATAGAACACCAGCGTGGTCGAGCGCTGGCGCCGGATCGGCGTTCTCAGCCTGCGCCAATCATCCTGGAACACTCCGCCCGCACCGAAGCAGTCCTTGATGGCGTGCTCTTCATCGTGGTCATAGCCATGCATCAGGGCCCAATAGACGATGAGGTCGTAGTTCAGCGAAGCAACCGTATCGAAGTGCTTGAGGAATCGATAGATTGCTGGCAAATGCCCGCTGACTTGGTCGAACTCGGGATGGATCGCCTGGACGCTTTGGATGAGGCAGTCCCGAACCCTCAGGTATGCCTCATGCGTTCGTTGGTCCGGGATCTGCAGTGATTGATTGACGTTCGAGGCCTGCCACACGATGCGCAGGATCAACTCAAAGTCTGTCGTCCCGAAGAACGCGAACAGCCGCTCGACGTCCGGGGCAATCAGTTCGTTCGCTCGCGCATGTTCCAGCAACGAGCCGTAGGAAAAGCTAGGGCTGACTGAAATGCTGGCGCCATTCCCCAATATGGCGGTTCCTCGGTAGTTTGGGGCGATAGCCTCCCACGGCTGAATCAGATAGGGCATCGGTTCTTCTCTCCAATATTCGTTTCCATCACCTTACCTCAGCTCTGACCAGGGAACGGGCGTTCCAGCCGCGGCAGCGCGGGAAATGTGGGTGCGTCGCGGTACGCATTGTTCATTGCACTTGGCGGCACCTTGCGTTGGACTACTGGGGTTTCCAACTGCCAGAGCCGAACACCATGCGAAATCTCATTCTCCTGCTCGGTCTTGCGCTACTGGTCTCAGGCGCGGCGAGCGCCCAGGAGGTCTGGGTTGTCACCGATTCGAGCCATCGCGTGACCGGTAAGGCCACCGTCCACCGCCTCATCGAGCTGGACATGCCGCAGCACTTCGAGGCTGAGTTGGCCGCGCAGTTGCCGAGCGATCCGCAGCGCGCCGCCGTGCTGGTCCAACAGCGCCTAAAGCAGGGCGGCCAGCCCCTGCAGAAGCGCATGCGTGACGCCTACCAAGGCGTGGCCGACGCCTGGAGCCTTGGAATTACCACACTCCCGGCCGTCGTCGTGGACCAGCGTTACGTGGTCTACGGCGAGTCCGACCTCGACAAGGCCTTGGCACGCGTCGCACAACACCGCAAGGACAAGCCATGAAGACCCGCATTCCCCGCCGACTGCGGATCTCTGCCGCTGCTGCGCTGCTCTGTGGCGCCACTTCGAGCTTCGCGCTCAACACCGCGACCATCGTGTCCTCGACGCTCTCGCCCGACTGCCTGGAGTACCGGGTGGTCGGCATCTGCTACTGGCTCTACTGCACCTGGACAGGATGCACTGTACGCACCTCGATCAAGGTGCGGCACTACATTCCCGACGCGGTGGTGTCCAGCTACTCCAACACGGGCGAGAACCCCTGGACCGAGATGCGTGCGATGAGCACGCCCAACCCGACTGCGCGGGCCGGCGGAGATGGCACGACCAACCACGACAACGAGAACAACCTGGCCAAGTTCAAGAACGCCGATGTCATCGGCCATCCTGGCGGCCAGGTATTCAGCCAGTTCGCGAGCTTGTCGGGCTACGCGTGCGAGGGCGCAGGCACGGCATTCATGCCCTACCTGCTCAGCACGCTGGACACCATCGCGTGGCGTTACAACGTGCCGGAAGCCGTGTACCCCGAAGCGCTGATTCCCGGCATGCGCGAGATCGGAGCTCGCACCAGCCTAAACCTCTGGGGAGCGGTCTACCCCCGGGGCGGCTTCCTGCACCAGACCGACGACCATAAGTCCGGCGCCGTCGTTGCACAGCGCGCCGGTGATGTCGTCACCCGCCGCGGCCAACTGCACGTCTACCAACCCCTCCTCGCCAACAGCCGCGATGGCTACTGGCCGGCCGGGGCACTGGTGGAAAGCGACGCCTCGACCGGTAAGTGGCAGGAACTGACGCCGCGCCTGTCTTCGTCTTGCGCGGTGTTCCCGAATAGCGGTCCGCTTACCCAAGCCCAGCAAGGCGATTACGCCTGGGCGCTGTGGCGCCCCTACAGCTGCTGCCAGCGTCGGGGCCAGGTGTTCCTTGGCAGCGTCGACTTCAACTAAGGCCATCACCATGAACCGTCAAGACAACGCCTCCCCGCCTCGTCGTCTGTCAGCACGCTGGTCGTCCTCGCTGCTCGCCAGTGCCCTGGTACTGGCAACCGGGTTGGCTTGGGCACAAGCCGGATTTCAGAACAGCGGCAGCGTGATCGGCGATGAGGTCATGTACTCGATCGGGGGCGGCAACGCCGTCTCGATGAGCGGTGCCGCCGGCATGCGCTCGATCGGCGTAGGCGCGGGTTGGAACAGCAACCTGATCTGCGGTGACATGAGCATCAGCACAACGATCCAGAACCAGCTCAACGGGCTCACTAACGGGTTCCAGAACATCATGAGCAACGTGATCCAGAGCGCGACCAGCGCGGTTGCCTCGCTGCCGGCACTGATCATCCAGCGTGCCGACCCGGGCCTCTACAACCTCTTGACCAATGGCGTCCTACAGGCCCGGCTGGACTTCGACCGCTCCAAGCTGACTTGCCGCGCGATGGCAGAGCGGATGGCGGACGCGGCTGGTGGACAGCTCGGCTGGAACCAGATCGCCGAAGGCATGGCGCTGCGTCAAGCGGTGGCCAGCACCGACGCGGTATCGGCCATCGAGCAGGCGGAGAGCAGCCGCGGCAACGATGGTGTGCCGTGGGTGGGAGGCAATAACGCTGGCGGCTCGGGCCAACCGTCCATCAAGGTCGTGGGCGACGTGACGCGAGCAGGCTACAACCTCGTCAACGGCCGAGGAGTGGCCGATAGCTCTTCGATCGCGGCGGCCACCTGCAACAGCCTGGCCTGCGCGACCTGGTCGACGCCTCAAGCTGCGGCAGACTGGGCGACACGTGTCCTGGGTGAGAAGGAGCAGCGCACCTGCGAGAGCTGCACCAAGACCCAGACCGTACCGGGCGTCGGACTAACGCCGCTGATCCAGGAAGAGTACGAGACCAAGCTGGTGGTGCTGCAGGAGCTCATCAATCGCACCCGCAACACCACCGTGGAAAACCTGCGCGCGGCCGGCAGCACGTCGCTACCGATCACCCGTGGGGTGGTCGAGGCTCTTCGCGACGAACCGGACCAGGACATCCTTTCACGCCGTCTCGCATCCGAGGTGGCGCTGGCATCCGTGCTGGAAAAGGCGTTGCTGCTGCAGCGCACTCTTCTGACGGGCAAGAAGGAGCCCAACGTCGCGGCCAATGAACTTGCGGTGGTCGCCGTGAATCACGAGAACGACACGTTGGACCGGGAAATCCAAAACCTCAAGACCGAACTCGAACTGCGCCGCGAGCTGGCTAACAACTCGCCGATGGCCATCATCCAGCGCCATGGCACCCGGGCCTCTGGTTCGCGCGGGGTCTTCGAGGGTGACCCCACGCCCGACCGGCTCAACCGTCTGCTGCGGTCGGCACCGAGTGGCACGCCATGAGTGCTCATTGGCTGCGCATGAGGTGGCTGTTCAACCGGCGCAACGCGAAGGCAGTGGCATGGGCCGTCTTCCTGCTGGGCCTCACGGTGGCCGCCAATGTGGCCGGCATTTACCTGATCGGCAGCGTGGCGGGCTGGGAACTCTGGATTTCGGCGTCGGCCGGCTACTTCCTGGCGTGGCGGCTTTGCCTCTACGCCGCTACTTTCTATGGCTGGTTGTGGATGCGTAGGCGCCTGCTTGCACGGGAGGCTTCTCCCGACGCGCGTCGCCGCCTGGTGCGCGCGGAGGTCGCAGGCGTGATCGCCATCGTTGTTCTGGAAGCCAGCCTGCTGCTGCAGGCGTAGCGAGGGATCCGGATCATGACTCTTTTCACCACCGACTACCTCGAGTACTACCTGACCTTGGTGGGCTGGATCGTGCACAACGGGATTTGGTCCGTCCTGGTCTCAAGCGGCGTGTTCGCCATTCCCTTTGTGGCCATCATCATTCAGGAGTGGCTGAAGGCTCGGTCCGAGGGCGCAGACGAGGGCAACAAGGGTGTGCTGTCATCCATGCGAATCGAGAACCGCGTCTGGGTGGCGATCGTCGTGGTGATGTTTGCCGGCATTCCGTTCATCGACGTGGACCTCAACATGATTCAGCTGGATGAAGCGCGCTCCCAGCAATGCCAGGTCAGCGTACCCCAGCCTTTGGAGACGGGCTGGGGCCAGTCCTTTAGCACACTCAACAACCAGAGTGCGAAGGTGCCCGTCTGGTGGGCCTTCGTCCATACGCTTTCGCGCGCGGTCACTGGCGCCTCGGTGGCCGCCATCCCGTGTGGCACGGATCTTCGGCAGATGAGGATGGAGATTGACGCCACGCGCATTGACGATCCAGTGCTGGCCCAAGAGGTGGCGGACTTTACCCACGACTGCTACGGGCCAGCACGGGCCAAGCTCTTCATGAATCGCCCGAGCCTGGACGAGTCCCAGATGCACGATGTCACCTGGATCGGCTCCAACTACTTCGTCAACACCGGCGGCTACTACGGCACCTACCGTGCCAGCACACCTCGCGATGGTTGGGCCTATGACAGCAACCGCGATGCGGGCCTGACACAGGTGCCCAGCGGTTCCGGCTACCCGACCTGCCGCCAGTGGTGGAGCGATGGCGGCAATGGCCTGCGTGCGCGGTTGCTTGCCGAAGTTGACCCAACCCTCATGAATCGGCTGGCCGGCTGGGCCGGTTTCCTGAGCCGCGCCCAGGTCGATGACTCGGTGATCCGTGCGATCGCCTCGCCGCGCCAGCAGAAGCTCAACCAAGGAGCGGTCTACTCTGACTACGGCGGTCAGATCGACAAGACGCTGCCGAACATCGTCACCCGCGCGGCCGGCGACGTGGGTCTGGCGGTGGGCTCGCTGGGATTCTTCCCCGCTATGGACGTGGTACGGCAGGCGCTGCCGATGGTGCTATCACTGCTGAAGATGGCCCTGGTCATCTGCATCCCGCTGGTGCTCGTGGTCGGCACCTACGATCTGAAAACGGTGGTGACGGTCAGCGTGGTGCAGTTCTCTCTGTTTTTCGTGGACTTCTGGTTCCAGCTCGCCCGATGGATCGACAGCACCATCCTAGACGCGCTTTACGGATGGGGGTGGGGCTGGAACCGACCGCACTCGAACTTCGATCCGGTGATGGGCTTGAACAACGCCTTCGGCGACATGCTGTTGAATTTCGTCATGGCGTCGATGTTCATCGTGCTACCCACTTTTTGGGTAATGGCCTTGGGCTGGGCTGGCATTCGCACCGGAAACGTTCTTCAGGGGCTTGCCGGCGGAACAGGAGATGCCAAAGCTGCGGGCGGCAAGGGTGCCGGAGCGGCCATGGGCGCAGTCACCAAGAAGTAACCCTTGCCTGACGTTTAGTCGTCATCCGAAACGTGAGGATCGATTCGAAACCCGTCATATGTGTAAAGACCGAAACCGGCAGGGCCGTTTCGCCACTCCGCCTCGGGCCTCGACGCAGCCTCCGAATTACGCGCTACCCATGCTGCGGCGATGGCGAAGAGCAGGATGACAGCAAGCCCAGTCGCGACATACAGCATGACACCCGCGGCAACTAACTTCACCGCCCACAGCAACGCCAAAGCGAGACCTTTGGGCACTCCTTTGCCCAACAGCCAAGACGATAGTTGCCGTTCGATGCGCGCGCCCGCACGCCAGGCGCGGCCGAGCCAGTGGCCTAAGCGTTCGGGGAAGCTGCGATGTGTCTTTGCGTTCATGGCGGTCACCTGTGGTGCGCTATATGTTTGCTCCAGGTTGCCCTGCACGCCGTTGCGCGCAGAGCATCAATGCGATTTTGGCACCGCGCGGTTCAGGCGCCCAAGGCGATAGGGATCATCAAGATGTCACCAATGATTAGATTTATACGTCAAATTCAACCAAGAGGCTACTTTTGCAGCATTTCTGCGTCTTGATCTAGAGTCTGATTGGATTTTTACGTATATTTAGCTCATGAATGGATTTTCTAGACATCAGGTAATCAAGCATCTGCAAGCGGACCTTCCCAGGGGGGCACCGTTCGATCTGCAGCAGCTCGAAACCTTCGGCGTTTCGCCCCAGCTTGCCGCCCGCTACGTAGAAAGCGGATGGCTGGTGCGCCTTGGCCACGGGACATACGCGTTTCCCAACGACAACTTTGACGTCACCGGCGCGCTGCGTTTCCTCCAACAGCGCGTCGCAGGCTTGCACGTAGGCGGCAAAAGTGCTTTGGCCATGCAAGGGGTGCGGCACAACCTGAGCACACGCGAAATCTTAGTGCTGTGGGGAGAGGCGCGCTTCAGCCTGCCGGCTTGGTTCAGTGCACGCTTTCCTGCCAGGTATGTCAACGCGCGGCTGTTTGACTGGCCTGACACAGGCGTGGCCGACAAGACTCTGCACACGCCTCCGGGCCAGCCGAAGGAACTGCAAGTGGCGGTGCCCGAACGCGCCGTACTCGAGATGCTGTACGAAGCGGGAACCCGACAGAGTCTGGAAGAGGTTCGCAACCTTTTCGACGGTTTGCGCTCGCCCCGTAAGGAATTACTGGGCCAGCTCCTGTCCTGTTGCACCAGTGTCAAAACCGTACGCCTGTTCCTGACCTGGGCTCGCGAGACCGGCGTGGTTGATGTAGATGCACTGGTACAGCAATACCCGCTGCGCACCGGCAGCAGCAAACGTTGGATGAGCCGCATGGACGACGGCACCCTACTGAGCCTCAAGCCTCATGGATAAGCAATACGCGGACACCGTCCGCCTGCTACTGAACATCACCCCCGACGTGTTCGCCAACGACATCTTCGCGATGAAGGGTGGAACGGCCATCAATCTGTTCGTTCAGGATATGCCACGCCTGTCGGTCGACATCGATGTCGTCTATCTTCCCTGGCATGTTCCTCGGGATGAGGCGCTCATGGCCATCAATGAAGAGCTAGCCGCGATCGCCCAACGCGTCGAGCCACTGGGCATCCAAGCCCGTTTGATTCGCAGCAAGGAGCTGGGTGACACCAAGCTGATTGCCGAGGACGAGACCAGCCAGGTGAAAGTGGAGGTCAACGTGGTGTTCCGAGGCAACGTCCTACCTGTTACCCAACGCCCCTTGAGCAGCAAAACCAGTGACCTGTTCGGGGTGCAGTTCAGCGTGCCAACGTTGGACACGGCCGAACTCTACGCAGGCAAGCTGGTCGCAGCTCTCGATCGTCAGCACCCGCGAGATCTATTTGACGTCTGGCGCTTGTTCGAGACGGGAGGTATCACCGACGAGATGGTCGAGTGCTTCGTTGTCTACCTTGCGGGCCACAACCGTCCGATCCATGAAGTGCTGTTCGGCAACGACAAAGACATCGCCAATGAGTTTGAACGTGCGTTCGTCGGTATGACAGAACTTGATTGTCCGCTTGAGCAACTAATAAGCACTCGCGCTCGGTTGAGACATGAATTGCCTAAACGCCTGAGTAGCAAGCACGAGAGTTTTCTCCGTGGGCTGGCGCGTGCGCAACCTGACTGGTCTCTGCTGCAGTGTCAGCATGCGGAGCAACTCCCCGCGCTGCGCTGGAAACTATCAAATTTGGTGAAATTCATGGATAGCAGGCCACGCGATTTACTACTTCAAGCCGACATGCTTGATGCTGCATTTGAGACTGTTCGGAAGTAGCGGTCCCAGGCCTCACATTATTGCCTTACGGCAAGTATTCGTCCCGCAAAGCGGGCGCCTTAGATGCCGAAAAAAGGGGGAAAGGCATTGCGTATAGAGCCTTGCCTTGCCTCCACACCCTGAAGGATCCTGTTAACAAACGGGTTCGAAAGGGTGAATGGAATGGATGCCAAGGGGAACGGGCCTACCCGAAAAAGGAAAAGGCCCGTTGTAGCTCACTCCCTTGAGGTCCGCGATGTTTAAACTGTTTCAGAGAAAGCCACCAGTAGTACCCCGCACCGAAGTGGCAGTTACGGCCGAAACGGTCAACGGATTCACGAATCCAAAGGGAGCAGCGGTGCTGCTCGCCACGCCACGCCGCCAAAAGCTGCTCGAGCACATCTGGCAACGTACTTCATTGCCGCGGGGAAAATTCGCCTCGCTCTATCAAGTACCGTTGGAACGCTACGCCGAACTAGTCCAGCAGTTTCCTGCATCTGAAAGTCATCATCATGCCTATCAGGGAGGCATGCTCGATCATGGTCTTGAGATCGTTGCATATGCCCTAAAACTTCGACAGTCGTATCTACTGCCCACCGGTTCAACACCAGAAGACCAAGCCGAGCAAGCCGAAGCCTGGACTGCGGCGACAGCCTATGCATCCCTATTGCACGACATAGGTAAGCTTGCAGTGGATCTGAGCGTCGAGCAGTCAGATGGCGCCACGTGGCATCCCTGGCATGGGCCTTTGCAGTTACCGTACCGATTTCGGTACCGCGAGAATCGTGAGTACCGCTTACATAGCGCTGCGACAGGACTGCTATACAACCAACTTCTCAATCGAGAAATTCTCGATTGGCTCAGTGGGTATCCGGCGCTGTGGTCGGCGTTGCTGTACGTTCTGGCCGGACAGTATGAGTATGCTGGTGTTTTAGGTGAGCTAGTCGTACAAGCAGACCGCGCTTCAGTGGCACAAGAACTGGGCGGCGACCCTGCACGAGCAATAACAGCACCGAAACATGCCCTTCAGCGCAAGCTGTTGGATGGATTGCGTTACCTAGTCAAGCACGAGCTAAAACTGAACCAGCCGGAGGCTTCTGACGGCTGGATAACTCAAAATGCCTTGTGGCTCGTAAGCAAGACCGTTTCCGACAAGCTCCGCGCACATCTGCTATCTCAAGGCATGGATGGCATTCCATCCAATAACACTGCCATCTTCAACGTACTTCAAGAGCATGGCTTATTGGTTCCTACAAAAGATGATCGGGCAATCTGGCGTGCAGTAGTCAATAACAATGCTGGATGGTCGCATAGCTTTACTTTGCTGCAGATTTCGCCCGCATTGTTTTGGCAACCCAACGAACGCCCCGCATCATTTTCAGGAACTGTGACTACTCTCGATGACCAGGAGGACATCGACGCAGCGATTCCTTTGCCGTCCACAATGACAGCACTACCGGCCCATTCCAACGCTACCGCATACTGGACCGCAACCGATGATGGGGAGACTGAATCAATTGATGGGCAGAACTTTCCCGACACACAAGCGGTGGATGATCTGTTGTCAATTTTCTCTTCCCAAGAAGAAGGGGCTGCAGAAAATTCGTCACCACGTCCAAAACAGTCTCCCTCATGCGATAAGCCGTCAGTGTCATCTGAAGAGAGATCATTCCAACAGCCTCCTAGCCCCGCCACTCTGCCTTCAGCAAAGCACTTTATTTTCTGGCTAAAGCAAGGCCTTCAGTCGCACAGAATTCTTATAAATGACGCGAAGGCCCTTGTGCATACCGTCGCTGAGACCGCATATCTCGTTAGTCCAGGTGTATTTCAGCGTTATGCACAAGAGCATCCAGCGATTTCATCAATGGCAAAAGCAGAAGAACAGCAGAATTGGCAATGGATTCAAAAACAATTCGAGAAACTTCAAATCCACCGCAAGCAGCAAAGCGGATTGAATATTTGGACATGTGAGGTAGTTGGCCCACGGCGGTCACGGAAACTGCATGGTTATCTACTGGATGACCCCAAGCAAATATTTAACGAATGCCCCCCGAATAATCCGTACCTCCAAGTGGTGTGACAGATGTACTTTGGTCGCTGCGAACGGTTGGATTCACAGCATTCGCGAATACAGCCTTCTGTCCCAGCACAGCGCGCTGCCCTGTAGAGGTCGAGGCCGAATCCGTCGCTGTGCCAGAGAACCTAAGCGGTCACTCAAGCCGCATCGAACGGACGCCGTGACATCAATGCAAATACCCCCCAGCCCAGATACTCACGGGAGTATGTGACATGACGCTCCGGCTCAGAGGTCAGTTTGGAGCGGACCATCTCAGTCAGCTCATCCTCAGGATTCGCTTCAAGCCATCGGCGCATGGTGAGCCATTTGGCGGCCTCGTAACGATCCCAACCATCTTGATTGGCCAGAACCATTTCAACAACGTCATAGCCAATCTCGCCGAACGAGGCGATAAGCCTTGGAAGCACAAGAAAGTGGGAGATCGAGTAGGCGAGACATCCCTTGGCCACGTCCTCCGTCGGCGGCAACTGCCGCCAATAGGGCTCACCTATCAGGACGACTCCTCCACTCCTAAGGCTTCGCGCTAGAAGCTCGATAGTGCCGGCGACTCCTCCGCCTATCCAGGTAGCTCCTATGCAAGCAGCCACGTCAACCTTGTCCTCGGAAACATAGCCAGCTGCATCGCCATGGATGAACTTAACCTGTTGAGCTACGCCCAGGTCTTGAGCGCGCAGCTTTGCTTTTTCAGTGAACAACGGGCTCATATCAATGCCAGTACCCACGATGCCATAATCACGAGCCCAGGTGCACAACATCTCACCGGATCCGCTACCTAGATCAAGCACTTGCGTCCCTGCTTCAAGACTCAATGCCGAACCCAACGTGGCGAACTTGTCGGGGGTGAATGGAATATGAATGCGGTGCGCACTCTCCATAATGCTGAATATTCGAGGAATGTCCATTCTTCTGTCCAAGGTTCAAGTAACGATGGAATAGCCGCCGTCAATATAGTGCACTCCACCTGTGAGGTTCCCTGCCGCGGGTGAAGCCAGAAACGCGGCCATCTCCCCCACATCCTCAATTGTGGCCAAGCGATGCGTTGGTGCTTGCCTGATAACACTCTCCATCAGCTCATGAAAATCATCTATGCCGGATGCGGCCCTTGTTGCTATAGGTCCTGGCGAAAGGGCGTGCACACGGATACCTTTTTCACCAAGTTCCGCAGCTGCGTAACGCATGGCGCATTCAAGCGCAGCCTTTACAGGCCCCATCATGTTGTAGGTTTCAACTACCCGATTCGCACCAAGAAAAGAAACTGTGAGACAAGTTCCACCGTTGGTCATCCGTGACTCTGCCATGTGAAGCATGCGTAGAAAAGAATGGACGGACACGTCCATTGCTTTCGAGAAACCGATCGCAGAACAGTCGATTAATCGACCATTTAAATCATCTTTTGGTGCAAAGGCAATTGAATGCACCAAAGTGTCAAGCTTCCCCCATCGTGTATCAATTTCAGAAAAAACCTCTTCCAGTTGATCGGGATTGGTGACATCCAACGGCAGCATGATCTCCGCGTCCAATTGCTCAGCAAGAGGCCGAACGTACACCTCCGCCTTTGCATTTAGCCAGGTAACTGCCAACTTAGCTCCGCAACGATGCAGCGCCTTGGCACAGCCCCACGCAATAGAATCTTGATTGGCAATGCCTACCACGAGAGCGCGCTGCCCCTTTAATGAACTCATGCTCTGCAGCCCCTTCGAAAATATCAACGGAATAGTCGTATAGGATCGTTTTCTTGACAGTTTTCTAAAGTACAGAAAGCATCAAAAAAAACACCCTGATACCAGGAAATCGGCCAGCCGCAGTTTGATCTTGAAAAAGCGCAGATACTTGAAGTGCGACGAATGACCGAAGACCTAACTGTGTGGAGGCTCTGAGAAAGCACTGACGTCATTGGCTCCATAGCCCTTTGGGTGCTCCACTTCGGAAGCACGCTCCTTGACATAATTTCCAGGAGCGTCCCCGCAAGGACGATAGCCTTTGCCTACGGTCCCAATCCTTGGTGGCTTGACGGGAGTCCCTCCCTGACTGTTAAGCCAATCCACCCAAGCGGGCCACCACGAGCCCGTGCGGCTTTGCGCAATCTGACGCCATTCGTCTGGAGCTTGGTAGGGAGTACGTGCGAGGCGTCTATGTATCAGGTACTCGCGACGTGGACGCCCCGGCTCACTGACAATACCGGCATTGTGCCCCCCGTTGGTGAGCACAAAAGTGATCTCTGCCTGGGAAAACAGGTGCAACTTATAAACGGACTGCCACGGAGCAACGTGGTCAGATGTCGTACCCACACAAAATGTCGGTAGGTTGATGTCTCCTAGCGAAACAGGGCGCCCATCCACCAAATACCGTCCTCCGCTCAGATCATTGTTGAGATACAAACGCCGGAGATACTCAGAATGCATACGTGCTGGCATGTTGGTGGTGTCGGCATTCCATGCCATCAAATCGTTCATCGGCCGACGATCTCCCAGCATGTATTCATTGACTATGCGCGACCATACAAGCTCGTAGGAGCGCAGCATTTGAAATGCGCCACTCATTTGACGGGCATCGAGATAGCCTGCGACAGCCATGTGAGCTTCGAGAAGCGCCAACTGGCCCTCGCTTATGAATAGCCCCAACTCACCAGGCTCACTGAAGTCGGTCTGAGCCGCTAAAAGCGTGAGTGAAGCCAGGCGTGTGTCCCCATCCCGTGACATGGCCGCAGCTGCGATAGACAGAAGCGTTCCCCCCAGACAGTACCCTGCAGCATGAACCTGGCGCTTCGGAACTATGGCGTTGATCGCCGAAAGAGCAGCTTGGATACCTAGCACTTGGTAATCCTCCATGCTCAGTTCTCTATCTTCCGATGAAGGATTTCGCCAAGAGATGCAGAAAACCGTGAATCCCTGACCGACCAGGTATCTAATAAGTGAGTTACGTGGCGACAGATCCAAGATGTAGTACTTCATGATCCATGCTGGAACTATCAGAAGCGGCTCTGAGTTGACCTTTTCGGTAGTAGGCTCGTACTGTATTAATTCAATCAGACGATTTCTAAGAACTACTTTCCCCGGCGAAACGGCCACGTCTCGGCCGACTTGAAAGTTCTCAGCTCCAGGCGGGAGACCTCCAGAAACGCTGCGATTAAAGTCGTCCATTAAGTTGGAGAGTCCACGCAAAAGGTTTGCACCATTTTCAGCGCGCGTTCTCTCCTGGACAACTGGGTTGAGAAAACCAACATTGAATGGCGAGAGGGCGTCCAACCATTGCTTCGTTGTAAATTCGACAATACGTTGTGACTTCGGATCAACTCCCCATATTCCCTGAGTTGCCTCTGCCCACCAGCTCGACTGTAGCTGAAACGCTTCGCGAAAAAGGCTGTAGGGAAACTCATTCCAAGCGGGATCAGTTAAGCGCTGGTTTTTGGAGATGGGAAGTTGAGGCAACGGATCGCCTTGAGCCACATGAATGCAAGACTGCATGATTAAATCTGACAGATGCCTGGTCTGGTCATCCCCCAACTTAATCAAATCATTCAACTTGGCCGGACTTGATGCGAGATGTAGAGACCAGTCCATCCAGGCAAGCAATCCTGATTCAGGTGAAAAATTCGACCAAGCTTTCGCCCATGCTGCATGGAACTCACCGTCATCTTTTTTTGAATGCGCATCTTTGTCGTTTTGAGCCATAAATTATCTCCGCGCGCTTGCGGTTCTGCTGACAAATAAATACCTAGAGCGCGCCGAGGTTAAATTAGCGACGCGTTTGATATCATGATTTTGTAACTAACAAATCGCCACACCGGCCCACTGAATTCCGATGGGTTTAGGCAGAAAACTCTCTGAAACCTCAGTGGAATTTTTTATTGTTCTTGCAGCGCTGGCGGATTTACCATCGCCGGATGGGACTGCCGAACCAGCAGAACTGGAACAGGTGCAAGGCGCGCGACTTGTTCTGCATCACTGCCGATGAGGACACGGTCCAGCCCTCTACGGCCATGAGTGCCAATGACCACGACATCACAACGTGTGGTCTCGACCTGCTTCACTATCAAATCAGAAACGCGCTCGCCCTTACTGACAATCAACGTTGTCTCGACAGCGATCCCATCTTGCCGCAAGCGGGTCGCAGCTTGGTCAAGCATTGCCTGACCTCTGGACAAGAACCCCGGAAATACTTCGTCGATGTAGACCTTTGGCGGCTCAAAGCCGCTGCTGAGTCTCAGTTCCTCGATCACGTGCAAAAGAACGACCATGGCACCATTCGTTTTGGCTAGATCGGCGGCATGCTCCATCGCGTGATGAGAAGTTTCACTGCTATCTAGGGGAACCAGTATTCGCGAGTACATAGCTTTTTTCCAAGAGTTAGGACGATAAAATGGCAAACGCAGCAGGCAGCGAACATGGCGTGCGGCCACCCATTCTTCATTGGTCGGTTCGACGCCTACGACGACTCGGCTATCTGCGCATGAGATCACTCGCGAATTGAGGGCGTTTGCTTGTTCATCAATCTTCACCCCAAGGTACTCAAGGTCACGGCAGACGCGATCACGAATAAAGTCGTTGTGCTCACCAACTCCAGCAGTAAAGATCAATAGATCAAGCCCGCCCAGAACGGCAACTAAAGCGCCTATCTCGCGAACAATCCGTCGCACATAGAGATCTAGCGCCAGGCGTGCGCGTTCACCGGCCTCGCCGGGATCAGACTCATGCTTAAGAATTACTCGTGGCTCTGCCGATACGCCGGAAAGACCTAGCAAGCCGGACCTGCGAAACAGGACATCATTGACTTGGTCAAGCGAGAGCTTGTCGTTACTCATCAAGTAAAGAACGGCACCAGGATCGACAGCACCTGTACGCGTCCCCATCATCAGTCCGTCAAGCGCGGAGAATCCCATGGTGGTCGCAATGCTCTCCAGATTTAGCATGGCGCATAGGCTTGCACCATTTCCGAGGTGCGCGACAATCGTGCGCCCCCGGGCTGTCTGAGGATATTGCTCGGCCAAAGTCGTCGACATGAACTCGTACGACAAACCATGGAAACCATACCGGCGAACACCGCGCTGCCAAGCTTCATATGGGAGCGGTAGCACCTGTTCGAGCTTTGGTATGGAATGGTGGAACCCCGTATCGAAGCACGCTATTTGCGGAATCTCAGGGCGCTCACGCAATAGATGTTCTATGGCTTCAACTGTGACTGGCTGATGTAGGGGAGCTAATGGAATGAAACTTTTCAAATCAGCCAACACATCAGCGTCAATGCGTACCGGCGCAAAGTACTTGCTTCCACCATGGACCACTCTATGCGCTATGCCGCATAAGCCTCGTCCGTTCAGTCGATGAAAGACCTGCTCAAGGATATGTTCCAACGCATCGCGAAACGGGTGCTCAGTGCTGAGATTGATGCGATACGGTGCCGTCCCTGTCTCACCAAAGTCCGGACGCTCCTCTCCTATACCTTGAACCTTCCCGTTCCAAAGTGGTTTGCGAGGGATAACCGGAAGCGACGCATCGAATACAGCGAATTTGATGCTCGATGACCCGCAGTTAAGGACGAGAATTAGAGCGTCTGCGATCTGACTCATAAAAAATCAAGCCTCTAGAATATGGGTGAACAAGAAGAGCTTATTGCTGATGCATGGAACCATCAGTGTCATGACTTTGCTGTGCTGGATAGTGGCGCACTCACGGCGGTGAGTTGCCGTAATAGGCGGCCAGCATCACGGCGATGGCACATGAGGAGATTCTTGCCTCGCGAGAGTCCGCGCGGCTGGTCAGCACGATCGGCACCTTCGCGCCAATAACGATGCCGGCGCTGGCCGCATCCCCCATGTACTCGATTTGTTTCGCGAGCATGTTGCCGCTCTCCAAATCGGGGACAACCAACACGTCTGCCTGTCCAGCGACTTCGGATCGAATCCCTTTGATTTGTGCTGCAGCTGGCGACACGGCGTTGTCGAGAGCCAATGGGCCGTCCAGCACTGCGCCACTGATTTGGCCTCGGTCTGCCATCTTGCACAGCGCGGCGGCTTCGAGCGTGGCAGGCATTGATGGATTAATGGTTTCCACTGCAGCAAGTATTGCGACGCGAGGCCGCTCAACACCAATGACATGCGCCAGATCAATCGCGTTTCGGATGATGTCGGCTTTATCCAGCAGACTAGGCGCAATGTTGATTGCTGCATCAGTGATGATGAACGGGCGTGGGTAGAATGGCGTCTGCATCAAGAAGCAATGGCTCACGCGGCGCTTAGTACGAAGCCCCGCTGATGAAGTCAGCACCGCAGCCATGAGCTCGTCGGTATGCAGGCTCCCCTTCATCAAGGCTTGTACTTCGCCCTGTGCTGCCATCTTGACTGCCTGTGCCGCTGCGGCATGACTATGGGGGACGTCAACAATGGACAGGCTCGTCAGATCGAGCGCTGCTTCAGCGGCGATGGCATGTAGTCGTGCCGCAGGTGCCACCAAAACCGGCTCGATCAAACCAGCCTTATGCGCGTCCAATGCTGCAGATAAGCTCAAGGCATCGCAGGGATGTACAACGGCTATCCGGATCGGACCGAGTGGCCTTGCATAGTCGATAAGCGCCTTCGAGCCTGCCTTTGCGCTCGTCAATAGACGCACTTCCGGCAGCGCTGTGCGGTCAACCACAATGTGTTCGCGCGTAGCGGTGATTTCGGCTTCGCCTTCGATCACAACGACTCCATCCTGATTAACGCATTGGCAGTCAAGAACGACACCTAGGTCAGTCGGATCAAGGCGAAGAATCTCTACAGTTACTCGTAGCGAGTCTCCAATCCTGATGGGCTGCAGAAACTGTAAGTTCTGACGTCGATAGGTCGAACCAAGGCCAGGAAGGCGAGTGCCCAGGATTCCGGAGATCAGTGATGCTGCCCACATGCTATGAGCAACAACACCTTGAAACTGGAGAGACATATCAGACTTCGGATCAGCGTTGGGCGGCTCGAAGCCACCGGACTGCAGCGCGAAGAGCTGAGCGTCCTGAGCGGTCAGGGTGCGTTCGATGCTGGCCACATCACCAACAGCCAACTCATCGAAAATCTGATTGCGCAATACGGAGACATCTTGCATCACGACCGTCCTCTACGATTTACCGGCACTCGCTTGGCGGATGGTTGTTTGACCTGAGCCTTAGGTTCTTGCTGAGCAGGCGATCTTGGCGCTTTAGGTTGCGTAATTACTCGTTGAGAAGCGGCCTTTTGCTTTGGCTTCCGCAATGCATCAAGCACTGGGGCGTCGATTGCCTTGGGTATCGGACTCTCAGACGGTGTAACACTTGAGTTGCGTTGTTCCGCCGCAACGTTAAACACCGCAAGCATGCGTGCAAGCGATGTTCGTTCGTCGTCGGAGAGTTCGGTTTCAGCGAGATGAATCATCTGCTCAACAGATGAAGCCAATGCATGGATTTCATTCGCGTTGGCGCTTACGAGCAGTGTTGGGATTGCGGCGATGGCCGCATCCATGTCATATGCCAGCAGCAGCGCCTGGCCACGCACAAGGCGGCGCCATTCGGCCATGTCGTAGCGTTCATTCTGAAGTCGCTCGTCGCTCAGCTGTGCAGCATGGCGATAGCGTGTCGCGTTGCCTTCGGTGCGATTGCGCAACACGTAGAACAGAGCGCGCAAGCCGGCTTCCAGCAAACCTCCTTGCGACATACGAACCTGAGCTTGGGCTAGCTCATGCTCCGTGAAATCACGGTGTTCTGGCGAGTCACCAGGATGTGGGCGAATGCTCTCGTCATCTAAATTTCCCTGTGCAGCAAGCGCTTGAACCCATGACGAACCATAGATACTTTCGAAGATCAACGCCTGAAGCTGGTCTCGATGGTCTCTATAACGATCCAGCATATATTCAATAGATCCCGACATCTCCCGTTCGGCGACCAGGAACGGGTTGGCGTCATCTACTGGGTGGCGCTGTTCTTCAATCTGCTGCGCAGTTTTCTGGATGGTTCCAGCCAATGGATGGGCGCTAGACCACCAGCCGTAGGACAGTCGCAGTGGGTGGAGTGCTTGCATCCACTGTGCCGAATAACTCGATGCACATGCCTTTACCCAGGGCTGAAGGAAATTCCGGTAAAGACCAAGATTGATATTGGATATCTGCTCTGCGGCAGCGAATCGGCGGTCACTTTGCGGATCTGGTTTAACGACAGACCGAACCTCATCCACGCTGCTGGGCCGGATGAGCATTGTGAAGTTGCCATCGGCAGCGACATCTGACTTCTCCGTGTCCACCACGTCTGCACGGTAAACCCCAGCAGGAAGCAGGTCGATGATGTCGATACCTGCAGTAAATTCGCGGTGTTCCTTTCTTCCCACGCTGCCTGAGACGAAGATGCCGAGATGACCAATGCTCTCATGCGTTGCGAACACAATGGTCTGATCATGGCTCAGTATGTCGGAGTCATCTCTATAAAGATCTGTGATCCAACCCAGCGCCTGTGGTGGTGGGGTTATGTTGTCCCCGTACGAGCAGAAAACCACAATGGGTGAGCGGATGTTGCGCAGATCAATGCGCATGCCGTCTGAGGTGATAATTTCTGCCGAAGACAGCTTGTTGCCAATGAACAAGTTGTCCACGATGTATTGCATCTCCACATCGTTGAGAAAAACGTACCCGCCCCAGTATTTCTCAAAACTCAGATAGCGCGATGCTTCGGTATCTACATTGGCGTACAGGTTGTACTGCTTACTCCACCATGTATTGGCGGGGTTAAGGCTCTCGAAATTGCGCACCAGCCAAGCACCATCGAACCGACCAGCTCCCAGATCGCTTGTCAGAGCCGTCAGCCAGCTTCCACCTAGCAAGCCACCCGCATATCGCATCGGATTGTTGCCCGCCCAGTATGAAAGTGGCGTACCTGCCACGATGATGGGGCCGAAAAGGTCCGGCCATAGTGCGGCCGCCATGAGAACCTGCCAGCCGGCCTGGCAATTGCCAATCACAGCAGGCTTCCCTACGCTCTCGGGATGCAACTCGCTCGCCCTACGCACGAACTCAGCATCAGCGCGAGTGACATCCTCGATGGTTTGACCCGGTACTGGATCTGGAAGGAAACCGACGAAGTAGCACGGATGACCAGCCTTCAGTGCCGCGCCAATTTCGCTGTCGGGTTTAAAACCTCCGATGCCTGGGCCATGCCCCGCGCGCGGGTCGAATACTACGAAAGGGCGCTTGCCCTCGTCAGTCGGTTGGTCGATGGTTGGCAGGATGCGCACCATCACGTAATTGACCGGCCGCGGAAGATCCAGGCCGGACATTACGAACTCGCTAGGAAAGTCCAGAACGTTGGGAGTTTCTTCGAGCAGATGCGCTCGGTACTGATCACCCCGTTGTCGCCGAACATCGCTGTACAGGATCGCCCTTTGCCATGCATCGACCGTATACGTTGCCGCGGCCTGCGTCAGGGCCCAGGGACTGCTCATGAGCGAGGTCCACTGCTGAGTGTTGAATGTTTCATTGCTCATGAGAATTTCCTAGGTCCGGTCCGTTGGTGGAAAGTGCGCGTTCAGTGCCGTTCGATTGCCAAAGCGATACCTTGGCCTCCGCCAATGCACAGCGTTGCCAATCCTTTGTGGGCGTCTCGACGGATCAGCTCATGCACCAGACTTACGAGGATGCGAGCGCCTGATGCTCCGATCGGGTGTCCCAATGCGATCGCTCCGCCATTGACATTGACTTTCGACGCATCAAGTTCCAGGTCATGGGACACAGCAAGCGCTTGAGCGGCAAATGCCTCGTTGGCTTCGATCAAGTCCAGTTCATCAAGAGTCCAGCCGGCCTTTTCCAACGCACGCCGAGTTGCCGGGACAGGTCCGATCCCCATGATGGCGGGATCGACACCTGCGGTTCCCCATGCCTTGATCCAAGCCAGCACCGGCAGCCCCAGAGACTGTGCTTTGTCGGCGCTGGCCAGCAGCAGCATTGCTGCGCCGTCGTTGATCGTCGAGGCATTGCCAGCGGTAACGGTGCCGTCCTTCATGAAAGCGGGTTTCAGCTTGGCAAGAGCCTCCGCCGTCGTACCTGCGCGTGGTTGCTCATCGGTGTCGAACTCAATGGGATCGCCTTTGTGCTGCGGGAGGCTCACCGGCGTGATCTCGTCCTTGAAACGGCCTGCAGCGATGGCGGCGGCAGCTTTGTCTTGTGAGGCGGCGGCGAAGCTATCCTGTTGAGCGCGCGTTAAGCTGAATTGCTCCGCGAGATTCTCCGCAGTGATGCCCATGTGGTAGTTGTTGAATGCATCCCACAGGCCGTCTTGAATCAGGCTGTCCTGCAACGGCGCATGCCCAAGCCGCAGCCCTGTTCGCGCTTTAGGCAAGACATAGGGTGCGAGGCTCATGTTTTCCTGGCCGCCCGCCAGAACCAACTGGGCATCGCCCGCTTGGATGGCTTGCGCCGCCAACTGAACCGCCTTAAGGCCCGAACCGCATACCTTATTGATGGTCAGTGCTGATACCTGATGCGGCAGTCCGGCAGCAAGCGCAGCTTGGCGCGCCGGGTTCTGGCCGCTGCCGGCGGTAATCACCTGCCCGAGAATGACTTCGTCGATCTCTTGGACAGCCACACCGGTGCGTTGCAGGATGGCCTGAATCAAAAGAGCTCCAAGTTGTGGAGCAGGAATGCCAGAGAGACTGCCTTGGAAACTGCCAATGGCAGTACGTGTAGCTGCAAGGATTGCGATATCCGTCATGTTCCGAGCCTTGTTCAAATTGGTAAAAGCACTGCCAGGTTGCGCTTGCGCCTTCCTGGCAGTGCAGCCATCAGTCAATACATGTGCTGTCCACCGTTCATCGATACGTTGCTGCCGGTCATGAAAGCAGCGGCATCACTCACGATGAATGCGATCAACGCGGCGATTTCCTTGGGCTTGCCCAGGCGCCCAATGGGAATTGCCGCGACGATCTGCTTCAGAACATCCTCAGCCACCGCCGTGACCATCTTGGTCTCCAAGTAGCCAGGCGAGACCGTGTTGACGGTTACTCCCTTGCGCGCCACCTCTTGGGCCAAGGCCTTGGTGAATCCATGTATGCCTGCCTTGGCAGCCGAGTAGTTCGTTTGACCGAACTGCCCCTTGTTACCGTTGATCGAGGACACGTTGACGATACGGCCCCAGCCACGGTCCAACATCCTGTCGAGCAATGGACGAGTGACATTGAAGACCGAGTCGAGGTTGGTTCGCAGAACCGCGTCCCAGCTCTCCTTGGTCATCTTGCGAAACGTCCCGTCGCGAGTGATGCCGGCGTTGTTGATGAGGATGTCGACCTGATGGCCATCAGCGTGGATCTTGTCAGCCATGCCTTGGCATACCACATCGTTGCTGATGTCCGCCTCATAGGCAGTGAACGCATAACCGTGCGCCAACTGCTGTGTGAGCCACGCCTGAACGTGGCTGTTCTGCGGCGAGTAAGTCACTAACACGGTGTGCCCGGCGTCATGCAATGAACGCGCAATTTCCTCTCCAAGCCCCCCCATGCCCCCCGTTACAAGGGCGGTACGTTTTTCCGCGCTCATGGCTCAACCCGCCTTCTCAGCCTTGGCTTTGGTGTTTTCAGCGGCGGGCTGCCAAATGGCCCCCCATTGCTTGAAAATGTCCGGGAAAGGCTGGGCAGAAGTGGTGGCTCCCACCACCTCCGTCACCGACTTTTGCCAGCTTTCCAACGCTTGCTGCACACCAGCGGTGAAGGCGGCTTGATTCTTGACTGCGATCTGGTTGATCGTCTGCGTATCGGTGATGCGCGACTGGAAGAGCCTCCAGAAACTCTCGGCTGGCAAAGTAGTCAACGATTGCCAATTGGCCGATCGCAACAGGCCTTCGATCTCCGCCGTCGTTTCAGAGATGTTCTCGCTACTTGCCTGCTGGGTGGCTTCAAGCCAGCGATGGCCACTCTCCTGCAGCAGCCGGGTCAGCCGCAGTTGAAGTTCGGTGTTGGCCTTGTACAGATTCAAGGGAAGTGCTTCGATGCTCATGGTCTTTTCCTCTGTGGTTTTCCCACGTTTATGCCCGTGTGGGCGGCTATCAGCCCATTTGGCTGATCGTCTTCCGAAAGCGCTGAAGTGACATGACGAAAAGAGCTGCCCCTATCACCAGCAACGCCAGAAAGTTCTTCCAGACAACCTCCAATCCAGCACCGCGGAAGAGGATGGATTGGCCTAATTCAAAGAAGTGAGTTGTCGGCGCAAGTAGCATGAGGTTCTGCAAGAGCTCAGGCATTGACTCACGAGGCGTCATGCCGCCAGACAGCATCTGTAGCGGAAAAAGCGTGAGCATCAAAAGCAATCCAAACTGGGGCATGCTTCGCGCAAGGGTTGCCATGTAGATGCCCAAGGCAGTCATGGCAAATATGCACAAGGCTGCACCGGTAAAGAACAGAAGCAATGACCCTTGGACAGGGACTTGCAGCGCTCCATGGATCACGAGGATGAGCGACAGGCCCGTGCAGACCAAGACCACCGACCCCATGGACCAGATCTTCGAAATCATGATCTCGCCAGGCGTGACAGGCATCACCAACAGGTGCTCGATCGTTCCATGTTCGCGCTCACGAATCAGGGCGGCACCTGTCAGAATGATGGCGAGCATCGCTATCATGTTGATCAGTTCGGCGACGCTGCCGAACCACGACGCCTCCAGCATCGTGTTGAAGCGTGCTCGCACCACCAAGTCGACCGGCTGCTCGGACGTATTGCGGAAGCGTTTTACGAACTCTTCAATTTCCCCGTAAACAATCTGCTCAACGTGCTGATGCCCAATGAAGGCTTGACTCATCTGTGTGGCATCGATATTGAGCTGGATCTCCGGAACTCTTCCAGCGAGGACATCGCGCTGAAAACTGGGTGGAATGTTCAGGACGAAGGTGAACTTTCCGCGATCCATGCCACCATCCATTTCCGCCACTGAAATCCGCTCTGGCTGCGTGAATTGCGGTGCATAAAACGCCGAGATGATCCGCTCGGAAAGCAACGATTGATCTTCATCGACAATCGCAATGGATGCGTTATGGAGTGGCTCCGGTACAAGCGTTGCTGCGCTATAGATGTCGAGCGTAAATATGTACGCTGTCAGCAGGAGCATGATGGGGTCCCGTATCAAACTCCAAAACTCCTTACGCCCAAGCCGGAGGATATTCATGAGGCTGCGCATCTCATCTCTCCTGCTTCTTCAGAAAGAAAATTGCGGTCCCAATGATCAGCGGAATGGAAATGCCCATCGCGATCACCGTCAGGTACAAATCATTCATTCCGAGCGCTTTGCTAAAAACACCGCGACTGATCAAGACCATGTGCGTTGCTGGATACATCTCCCCAAAAGTTCGAGAGCTTCCTTCTAGAGAACTCACTGGGTTGATGAGGCCGGTGTACTGCATCGCCGGAATAAGCGTGCCTATCACGGCAATGAAGAGCGCCGCGATTTGACTACGCGTGATGGCGGATGCCAACAAACCCATGCCCGTTGAAACGATGCAAAACAGAAGGGCCGATAGCGTGAGCGTGATGAAACTGCCCTTGATCGGAACTTGAAAGAGGGTGACCGACAACAGACACATGCATAGAAAATTCACCATGCCCAGGCCGACATACGGAAGCTGCTTACCGATGAGAAACTCCGTGCGGGTGACCGGTGTGACGTAGAGATTGATGATGGAGCCCAACTCTTTCTCACGCACCACGGCCAGGGCAGTCAGCATGGCCGGCAGCATCAGCAGCAGAAGAGCCACGATCGCAGGCACCATGGCCTTGATGCTCTCAACATCTGGGTTGTAGCGATAACGCGCCTGTATAGAAGCCTGTCCAGGAGCCGCAGAGTTCGGGCGCAGACCGGACTGCTCGGCAATCCAATGGGCATACACGCCGTTCACATAGCCCTTTACGGTCTCTGCGCGGGATGGCATCGCACCGTCAATCCAGGCAGCGATTTCTACCTTGCGACCACGGGTCAGGTCTCGGCCAAAACTGGGAGGAATCTCAATGGCGACTGTCAGCTCGCCGCGCCGCATCCGTCGATCCAATTCGTCTTGAGAGCTGATTGGCGGCTGCTCCAAGAAATAGCGAGAGCCTGACAAGCTCTGTATGAAACTCCGGCTGACGGCGCTTTGGTCGCCATCCAGAACTGCGAAACGCATATGGTTGACGTCCATGTTGACGCCAAAGCCCATCATGACCATGAGCAGCAAAGAGCCCACCAGCGCCGTCGTCGCACGTATGGGATCCCTTCGCAACTCCAGCACCTCACGCCAGGCGTAGCTCAGGAGGCGCTGCAAGCTGAAGGATTTGGGGCTCACTGGGTCCAAGTGAGGCTTGCTTTCGGAACTCTTCTCAGCCCCGCCATCCACCTCGGATTCTTTGGCTGGAGCACTACCGTCGGCATCGACCAGATATCCAATAAACGCCTCTTCCAGCGTCTTGGCGCCGCGCTTTTCCACCAACCGGGCTGGTGCGTCACTGTCGAGCACTTTTCCGGCGTGCATCATCGACATGCGATCGCAGCGCGCTGCCTCGTTCATGAAGTGGGTAGAGATAAAAATCGTTACGTGATCGCGACGCGAAAGTTCAACCAGCAGGTGCCAGAAACCGTCGCGCGCGACCGGATCCACCCCAGAGGTGGGCTCGTCCAGAATCAGCAATTCCGGCTTGTGCACCATTGCCACGGCCAGCGACAGACGTTGGCGCATGCCGAGGGGAACACTGTCTGGAAGGCTGTCGAGAATAGGCGCGAGGCCAAACCGTTCCACCATCTCATCGACGCGTCCGGCGATTTCGCCAGCAGGAACGTGGAATAGCTGCGCGTGCAGCACCAAGTTCTGGTGAACAGTCAACTCGCTGTACAGAGAGAACGCTTGCGACATGTACCCGACGCGCCGTCGCGTATCGATATCCTTGGGATCTACTTCATGTCCGAACAGCCAAGCATTTCCTTCGGTGGCCACCAGCAACCCGGTCAGCATCTTCATCGTCGTGGACTTTCCGCAGCCGTTGGAGCCAAGGAAGCCAAATATCTCGCCACGCCGAATACGGAAGGACACGTGGTCTACGGCGGTGAAGTCGCCGAATCGCATCGTCAGATCCTTGGCTTCGATCGCGATGTCGTCCACATCGGTTTGAAGCGGTGGGATCTCTACCGGTTTGTGACCACGTTTCTTCTCTTCTGGAAGCAACCTGATGAATGCCTCTTCGAGGCTTGCACTGCCTGTGCGCTCCAAGATCTCCTTGGGCGTACCAGTGGCCAGCACACCACCGTCGTCCATTGCAACCAGCCAGTCGAAGCGCTGGGCCTCGTCCATGTAAGCGGTGGCCACAATGACGCTCATGGAAGGGCGCTCACTGCGAATCCGATCAATCAAATCCCAGAACTGTGCGCGCGCCAACGGATCCACGCCCGTAGTTGGCTCATCCAATAGCAGGAAGTCGGGATCGTGAATCAGTGCGCAGCACAGTCCCAGCTTTTGCTTCATTCCGCCTGAAAGCTTGCCGGCAGGGCGGTCCAAGAATGAATTCAAGCCTGTGCTCTGCGTCAGGTCGTCAATGCGCCTGCGCCTTTCAGCTTCTGAGTGGCCAAACAGCCTGGCAAAGAACTGAAGGTTCTCTTCCACCGACAAGGTCGGATAGAGGTTTTTGCCCAATCCCTGAGGCATGTAAGCGATACGAGGGCATACGAGATCGCGGTGCGTCTTGCTGCGCATGTCACCGCCCAGTACCTCGATCTGTCCGTCCTGGATTGCACGTGCGCCGGCCAGTAGAGACAGCAAGCTGGATTTGCCGACGCCGTCGGGGCCGATCAAGCCGACCATGCATCCGGACGGTACTTCAAGATCCAGAGCGGAAAGCGCGACCGTGGAGCCATAGCGCAGGCTCAGTCCACCCACCCGCGCAACGGCCTTGTTAGACACCCCAACGTTCATTGGTCACTCCTGCGCGCGAATGGCAAGTGGAGTGGGCCAAGAAGACTCGGCATCGAGTTTTACCCAAGCAACGCCTGGCACGCCTGCCTTGACCTCCTTGGCATGGCGACGCAAGAAATCTTCAGAAACCTGAGCGCGCACCCGAAACATCAGTTTCTGGCGTTCGCTGGCGGTTTCTACGGATTTGGGCGTGAATTGAGCATTGCTGGCAACAAAGGAGACAGTTGCCTTGATCGGATTGTCAGGTGCTGAATCCAGGACAATACGAACTTCGCTGCCAAGTTCGATACGCCCGGCCGCTTTCTCTGGAAGAAAGAAGGTCATGTAAACATCGGACAGGTCTGATGTTCAGCACCGTCCCGCCAGGGCTTAGTACTTCACCCGGTTCGGCAACGCGAAACTGCACGCGACCGTCTCGGGGAGCGCGCAGCTCGCTGTCGTTGATGTCGGCATCAATGCGGGTGACCGTGGCGAGTGCTGCAACAACGGCGGATCGAGCGCCCACCACATCCGCCTCACTCGCTTTGACCGCGGCCTGCGCGGCCGATACCTGCGCGACGCTAGCCGCCACAGCTGCTTGAGCACCACGTACAGCCGCTCTGTTGTCATCCAACTCCTGAACTGACGAGGCGCCTTCTTTCGACAAGATCTCTGACCGAGCGACGCGGCGACGTGCCGCGTCCAGTTCAGCTTCTCGCTGTGCAACCACAGCTTGCGCAGCGACCAAGTTGCTCTTGTTCAATGCCACTTGGGCTTCTGCCGAGCTGACAGCGTGCTCAGCTCTCTGGCGCCCCGCGTCGGCTTCTGCGCGCTGCGCCTGCAGGATGTCCACTTGCATCCGTGCCAGCGGTTCACCCGCTTTGACCACGTGCCCCTCGCGCACCAACACCTGCTCGATGCGTCCCCCGAGCTTTGTGGAAATATCCGTTTGAATCGCTTCGATTCTTCCGTTGCCGCTGACGAATCCTTCGCCATATGCATCGCCAGACTGCGATGACCAGTACCACCAGCCAGCTAGAAGCGCGCCTGCTATCAGCACGGCAGGTAAAACTTTGTTTTTCATGGAAATAGACATATTCATGTGCGTTATTCACCGAATGGAGGAAGGTGTCTCTGCCCGTGCGGGATGTACGGGCATGGAGCGAGATTCAAGATCTGCTCCACCACCAAGCGCGGCGTACAACGCCACCTGACTGGATAGGAACGAGCGACGTACCTGGATGAGTGACTGCTGGGAGTCAAGTAGGTCGCGCTGTGCGTCCAACACTTCCAGATAGGCTGCAGAGCCGTTGTCGTAGAGCAGTTGTGCAAGGCGCGCACGTTCCTGCTGAACATCCAAAGAGGTGCGCGCAACACTCAGCTCCTCGGCGAGCCATAGTTGATCGGATAGCGCATCAGCCACTTCTCGGAACGCTGTCTGAACAGTCTGCTCATAGCTGGTGATCGCCATGTCACGCCGGACTTCGGACAACTCGAGACTGGCCCGCCTTTGTCCACCGTCGAAGATGGGCAGGGAAACTGTGGGTACGAATGTCCACGCTCGACTACCTGACTCGAACAGGTCGTTGAGCTGCGAGCTTGCAGTGCCCCAGGTGCCGGTCAAGGCAATACGAGGAAAGAAGGCGGCACGCGCTGCACCGATGTTGGCATTCGCCGCACGCAAGCGATGTTCGGCTGAAAGAACATCCGGGCGGCTCACCAGCAACTCCGACGGAAGCCCGGGCGTCAACTCAACGAAGTCCGCAGGCTCAGGCATTTGTTTTGCCGACCACTGGAGGTCGGTACCGCTGCCAAGCAGTTGCGCCAGGGCGTGGTATTGATTCGCCCGCTGCTTGGCGAGCTGCACCTGCAGAGATTTGGCCTGGTTCAGAAGCGTCTGAACTTGGGTAAGAGCGAGTTTGGAGGTCGATCCAACCTGATATCGGCGTTCGAAAATGCGATAGGACTCTTGGCGACTGGCGACTGTTTGCTGGGCGATCGCGACGCGATCGTCCAGTTCTCGCAGCCCTAGATAGCCATCTGCGACTTGCGTGATCAAGGCGATCCGTACAGCTTGATGCGCAGCATCCGTGGCCAACCAGCTTTCCAGCGCTGACCGATTAAGGCTACGGATTCGCCCCCAGAGATCAAGCTCCCAACTGCTGAGGCCCACCTCAGCTCGGTACTCCCCGCCCACCTGAGGCACACCTGGTGGGTTGAGGTCTGCCGGGACTCTTGACCGTGCTGCTTTCCCTCCAACACCTACCCCTGGGAAACTCTCGGAGCGCTGGATGCGGAAAGCTGCACGAGCTTCTTCGACACGTAGCACCGCGGAGCGCAGATCCTTGTTGTTTTCCAGCGCTGTTGCAATAAGTTGGCGCAGAAGTGGGTCGGCAAAATACTGCTCCCAAGCAAGCTCAGTTGCTTGTCGGCCTTCGCTACCTGTTCGCGTGCTGACGTCCAGCCACGCATTGGGAACAGGCAACGGCGGAGTCGCATCCGGCGGGGCCATCGAGGTGCAGCCGGCAAGCAAACTGATCAAAACCCCAGCGGCAACACTGCCGAGAGGCGTTGCGCCTGGAGACCTCCGAGAGGCGCATAGGCGTGGCGTACTAGCGCCTTGATCGCCAGGCTTGTAAGTCATACGGAGCCCTTCTCGTCTTTGTCGGCGACGGACGCTCCAGGGAGCATGCTCAACAGCTGCGTGCTGATACGTTCACGCAACTCCGCAGGGATGGTTTGGTTCGTGATTGACTCATATGCCCAAAGACCGTCGGCGGCTAAGCGAACAATCCAGTGCATCGCATCATGATCCGGTGTCTCGCCGACAAAGCCTGGTGCCCACCGAGAAATGACGCCCGTCCAAGGGGCCGCCAGCTCAGGACTGGTGGAGCCTTCAAGCATGAACTGCAGCTCTACGCGAGTGGCACTCATTTGGGTGGCCACCTTCACATATGCAGCGAAACGCTCCTGCGCCGTCGCCTCCTCTGCAGTTTTTCCGGCCGCGGCCTCCAGAGCGCTTTCCCATTGCTGGGAAACATATTCGTGAAGCCCCAACAGCAATGCTTCACGCGAAGGGAAGTGATACAACATTCCACCGTGGGTCAGACCGGCTTCGACGGAGATTGACTCATAGGTGAGAGCAGTGATTCCTTCTCGACTGACGACACGAATTGCCGCGTCGAGGATCTTTGTACGATTGCTTGAGCGCATATACCGAAAACTCCATTAATGAATTGAGGACGCAGATGAGCCCGGCCCATACGTACGCAGCATGTGGCGTGCGACGACTGCGCCAATACCCAGTATTGCCCCAACAACCCAGAGCACCACGACGTAGGCATTTGCAAATGCCGATGAAGCGGCTTCAATAATCGTTTGATCCGTGTGCCCCCCTTGCGTGGCGAGCTCAAAAGCCTGCGCGACGCCCGAAGCAGCGATGTCAGGCGTACCTGGCGGAAGCTCCACGCCCGTGGAGTACAGCATTCCCAATAGGCTACCGAGCAGCGCCACAGCGATGAGACCGCCGAACTCGTACGAAACCTCTTCGACTGACGAGGCCATGCCAGCTCGCTCGGGAGGGGCGTTGCCGACGATAGCGGCGGACGCCACGGCCATCACGAGACCGAGCCCAGCACCATTCAAAACCATGCCGGCCACAAGCCAACCGATTCCATAGTGAAGACCTGCAGATGTGGCGACCGCCCCTAGGGCCGCAATGGCCAAGCCGCCGGAAATCAGCATTCGCAAGCCAAGTTTGTGCAGAAATGCTCCGCCCATCAGCGCTGTCGGAATTGTGCCGAGCACGACTACAGACACAAGCAAGCCAGCCTGCAAAGGGGTAAAGCCGGCGACCAACTGGAAATACTGGGTGGTGGCCAACTGGGTACCTCCCACCGAGAACATAGTCATCGCCGCAGCGATGACCCCCGCGGAGAACGCTGGATTGCGGAAGATTGAGAAGTCGAGCAGCGGATGAGGCAATTGAGCTTGCCGACGAACGAAAACGAACCCTGCGGCAACTGCAACCAGCCAAGCAAGGCCACCCCAAAGCCAATCAGGATGCGCCTGCGCAAGATGCTTGATCCCTAGGGTCAGCGCCGACAGGGCGACTAGCGCGAGAACCGAGGAAAACAGATCCCAAGGCTTGCCTCTCTCAATCGAGCCTGACGGCGCAAAGATCACCGTTCCGATGATGGCCAGTACAACCACCGGGACATTGATGAGGAAGACCGACCCCCACCAAAACCGCGCCAGAAGGAGCCCACCAATGATCGGACCTAGTGCAGCACCGACGATGGCAATGCAGCCCCAGATGGAAATCGCAATGTTGCGCTCTCGCTCGTCGGCAAAGGTGATACGGATCAGCGCCAGCGTGGCCGGCATCATTGCCGCCGCACCTACAGCCAAGACAGCGCGGGCACCGATCAAGACGGTAGAGCTTGGGGCGAAGGCGGCAGCTATCGACGCGATGCCAAAAATGACCAGCCCCACAAGGAACATCCGCCGATGGCCAAGCCGATCACCAAGGGTTCCGGCCCCCAACAGCAACCCTGCCATGACCAACGGATAGGCATTGATGATCCACAAGCCCTCCGTCGGCGATGCATGCAGCTCACGCGTGAGGATCGGCAGCGCGGTGTACAGCACCGAATAGTCGACCGTGACCAGCAGCAGGCCCGTCGCAACTGTGACCAGTAGGAGCCATCGTTTTGATGCTGAGAGGGTTGCCATTTCCATTTATCTGCATTCCGGATTGAGCCGACGCAGCACCCTTTTCGAGGCATCTACGGTCCATGCAGGTTGAGACTGTACATTACATCCTGTATAGTTACAAGCATAAATCATGTGCCGAGTGCTGCTTGTTGCTCCACCACTCGTGGAGCCCCCTGACTGTGCGGCGCCTGACACATGTTTGGTTGCGAAGGGGGCAGCGCAAGTACACAGGCCTGACACGGAGCGACCCTGCAGACGGCGAGCCCCGCCTAGCGGGAAGCACGGTCATGCTCATCAAGCCCAAAAGGGCTCAATGGAGACGAATGGAACTACGACATTTGCGTTGCTTCATGGCATTGGCCGAAGAACTGCACTTTTGCAGGGCTGCAGCGAGGCTTCACATCGAGCAGTCCCCGCTGTCCAGAACCATCAAGGAGCTTGAGGAGCACGTTGGTGCACGCTTGTTTGAACGCAACCGGCGAGGGACGCATCTGACGCCAGCTGGAGAGGCATTCCAGCGAGAAGCGAGGCGGGTCTTCCTCGCGCTGGAAAATGCGATTGAAGAGGCAAAAGCTGCCGCGGCAGGGCAGGCTAACTCTTATCACCTTGCGATTTGCGACGGACTTACCCAGCCGAGACTTGCAGCATTTCTTGCAAATCTAAGAGAGGAGCAACCTGAGATTTCGGTGCGAATATCAGAGGTGACGCTAGCGGAGCAATTGCGTGGACTTCGTGATGGCACCTTTGATATTGGTTTTTCTCGCATGAGCAGCGCCGTGGACGACATCGTTTCAGTGCCTCTATGGCAAGAAAGGCTCGTGCTGGCCATACCTAGACGACATCCATTACTTGCGTACGCAAGAGTGCCACTTGAGGAACTACTTCGATACCCATTAGTAGGGTGCCACCCGGAGGTGTGTGAAGGCTATTTCCATAGCATCGAAAACTTACTGCGTGGATCCAGCGTTCAGCCCACTTTTGTAGAGCAAGCAACATCCTTGAGTATGCTCATGACATTGGTAGCTGCCGGATATGGTGTTGGGTTTGTGACTACCCCTCAATCGGACGCTTGCAAATGCTCCGACGTCGTCACACGCCCAATATCCATGCAAAGCCCAATGCTGACAACATTCCTACTTCGAAAGATGCGTAAGGACACGCCAGAGAGCCTGACGGGATTCGTCGACCGCGCACTTAGGGAGTTGGGCGATGATCTTAGCGACTGCTAAAACAGTTCGATTTGCCAAAACCCTATCATCCATAATGTCGGTCATTGAGTGAAGTGACACTTTCCACGGGATGCGGCTTGCTGTAGTAACGCACGGCAGAAATGTCATGAATAACAATCGAATCCCGCCTCAACGATAGCGCCGGATGTACCGCATGGTGCCCATGCCACGATGCGTTCCGGTCCATGAAATGGATCGAGGGACGAAACCAGCGTCCGGGCCCTTCCTCCTCGTACTCCCATAGCGCGACTTGGGCCGTCGCGCCCTCGCCATCAGAGAGGGTCACATCGCAAGCTTTGCGGAACAACACGACGTTATCGCCTGCCGGCGGCTCATCCGGCTGACGGCTTTGTGCCGATGGATAGATGATGCCGTCGACAGCCAAGTTGCGATGGGCAGCAAGATAGTCAGCAACGGCTTGCGTCACGAGATAGTCTCGATCTTGCTGTTCGGGGACCACAGGCGCCGACAGGCGCTCGCCCAACGTTCTCAGAAAGTCGCGTCTCTGCGCTGCAGCAAGTGTTGCCGGATCGAAGAGGCTTGTACCGGGTGGCAGCTCAACGTTAGCCAGTCGCCGAAGATCCAATAGGCGCAACGGGCGAATCACCTCGAATGCCGCCATAGCAATCCGGCTACCGACTGGCGGGCGTACCTCGGCAATGCAAATATCAGGATCCGTGGCGCCGTAGAACGCAGGCTGGCCCTGCCCGTTCATTCGGCCAGCAGCGCCAAGGCCTGCTGCAGGTGACCCCAGAAAGCGCTCAGGCCAACGAAGCGCGGCCACAAGCGCATCGTCAGTTTGGAACACTCGCCCCCTGTAGAGCGTCTTCAATGATGTATCTGGTCCCGCATCGATAACGACCGGCTGGCCCTCTTTGTCTCGATCATTGATGAGCTCGCCGAAGATCGTGCCGAGCAACGTCAGCGCCTTAGGATTGAAGTAGCGTACGTCAGAGCGCAGACTGTCTTCCATCTCGCGCCAGGCGTGCCCGAGCGGCTCCGCCATCGAAGACCTGAGGACAAACCAGGGGTCATCATCGCCGTAGCGAGACTCTCCCGAGTTAGCGTCGTACCATAGAGTGCCGAGATGTTCGACGACCACCTCGACTGCCTCCTGAGGAATGCCGGTCAGCTCCGAAACCGTGGTCTGCAGGTCATTCCCGGCCGGCGTTCGGCCGAAGTGGATAACCGCCATGGTGTGGCTGGATTCCTCAAAAAACGTATCGATGACTTCCCCGCAGAGTTGAGCCATCTCCCAAAGGTCTGCTGCAGGCGCATCACCATCGCAGTACTCGCAAGAATTCTCAGATGTCGCGGAGTCCAGCACCAGTCGCTGCAGATAAGTCTCGCCAACACAATCAGCACATATAAAACCCATACGGAAGCCCCAAAGCAGTTTGTCAATTCCATCAATTAACAGAACTATGACATGCGCTCGCCAACCTCGGAGAACTTCGACACTTGCCAGGTAGCGATGCGGCGGCGGCGGCCAGCCTCTGGAGTTGGTTGAACGGGCTAATATGGGAAATGAATCCGCGCGCACAAGGGAGCAATATGCCAAGCAAACGAGCGACAACTGAAGAGACGGAAGCCGATCTGGAGGCACGCGTCCGCGCGGCGATCAAAGTGGCATTTCCCTGGATGCCCGACGGCGCCATCAAGCATCAGATCAAATTCACTTTCAAATTCGGACGGCAGACCCTGGAGGTCGATGCAGCGAAGTCTCGCGCCGAGGCTCGGCTCGACATCCTGCTGGAGAAAGACGACAAGCCCCTGGCCATCATAGAGTTGAAGAGACCCGGCATCAAGCTGACTGATGACGATGGCGCGCAAGGGCTGTCATATGCCCGACTGGTCCAGCCTCCGGCACCACTGGTGGTCGTCACGAATGGCGTTGACGTCAGAATCTTGGAAACCTTCACGGGGAATCCTTGGCACCCAGCAACTGCGACAGAAGACGCGTTCCATGATCTCGTCACACAGGCAAGCCGCGTCGCCGGTGCCGATATCCGACATGCCATTGAGACCCTGATGGGGACCACACCGAATGTGTGGATGCAGGCAGTCCGCCTCGTGTCAGCCGAGACGATCACAGAGCTCACGGCGTCCTTGGACGAACCCGCGCTGCCGTTCGCCGCTGACTTCCTTGCTCCACGTGCTGCCACCCATCAGCTGTGGCGACACCTGGTCGCGGGCGAGAAGCTGCTTGTACTGGAGGGGCCTCCTCTCGCCGGCAAGAGCAACGTGCTTCGCGAGCTCTGTGCGCGAACAGAGCGAAGCGAGACCCTCGCCACTCTGTACGTCGAGGCCGGTGTTGGCGGTGGTGCGCTCCAAACGCTGGCCGACGCCATCTCACGATCGCTGAGCTGGCCCGTGTCGCCTCAAGAAGCGCGTGACTGGCTGATTCGTGTGTCACACCACGATGGCGTGCGACTGGTCCTGGCGTTTGATGGTTTGGGTGCCGTCGACGCGGCATCTGTGCGCGAGCTCGAAGACCTCACTTCCAGCGCGTTCGGCCCCTCCCTCTCGGTGGTGGTAGCGATGGACGATGCAGTCGCGCAGAGCGTGTTCAAGGCGCCAAACCATCGTTCTCTTTCCCCATTGGGACGCCGATCCAAGGTGGTAAGCGTGGGACACCTGCGCGACACCGAATTCAAGCTTGCTCGGTCCTTGCTGGGACAGCGCCGTCTGTACCTGATGACAGGCGCCGACATGGCCCCTGAGTATCGAGAGCCGTGGGTGCTGCGAGCGATCAGTGGCTCTGGTCATGCAGCGCTCAAAGGCAAGCCCGAAACGCAAGCGCTTTCACTGCCCTCGTTGCTCGGGCCGCGGTTGCTGGAGCTCGTTCGCAAGCGTTTCGCGCACGACCACGAGCTACGTCGCATGTTCAGGGGCCTGGCGCGCTCGATGATTGCCGATGCGCAGGACCAATCGCGGCCACCCGAGATCGTGCTCCAGCAACTTGAATTGGGAATCATCCGCCGCGATGCGCTCAAGACAGACCTTGAGCCCAACGACCTGCAATGGCTGATCGACCATGGATTCGTGCGTCCTGGCATGCATGACATCGCGGGTGCGACGATCCTGGTCCGGCTGCCGGAGCTACTGGCCAGCGAGATGGCATACGCGCTGGCTGATGAGATCGTGAAGCGCTTAAATGAGGATCTGCATGAAACTGCTGCCTGGATCGCCGGCGCTGCAAGCAATCTTCCTCTTGGCGAGGTGGTGGCAGCGCAGGCCATTGTCGATGCCGCCAAGCGTCTAAATGGGCTGCCTGTCGGCCTCATCAGTGCCCTGGTGGAGATTCCTCCCGAACGCGAGGTACTCGACGCGGGCGGCCACTACGCGATGGTGCTACCCAACGGCACCATGGTAGACATCAAGTTCCAGCCCGATGGCAAGGGCTTCGTGATCATCGATGGGGAGCAGCACGAGATAGACCTCGGTGACGAGGAACAGGTCACCTACAAGAACATTCACCCCTGGCTGATCCTGTCGCATGTGGCGTGCACGCCTTTCGAGGTAATGGGCGAGCATGGGGCAAGAAGAGAAGCCCCGAACCTGCTACTGCAGATCGGGACCTGTCCTGTGCCTCTGCGCGGCAATCGGGGGCCGCAAACGCTGCGGATGCTCCCAACCATGGACATGGCCGGCGGGGTATCGATCGTGCATCCGGAGGCGGGTGTCATAGAGCCAGTCACCCTTGGCATCCTCGACTATCTCTCCGCTGCCGAGGACCAGGCGGATGCCTGGTTAGCGACAGCGGCCGGCTCGGGCTCAGTGGCCTTGCTCTCCCGGGTGCATACGGCACTCGGGGTACTGGCGGCTTTCGAGACGCACACCAGAAGCGAATGGGCGAAGTCCCAACTCAGCGCCGTGATTCTTCCCAAACTAGGTGAAGCCCTTGATGATGCCGGAGAACCATGGCAGCAAAACTGACCCCGCTTGGTCAACTTTCGCAAAGGCGCATAGCCCAGCAGATTGAGAAGATGGCTTACGTATTGAAGATTGCTGGGCGAGGGGCAACGCTGCGTTTTCGCCCCTCGCTCACCACAACCCTACACAGTCTCGAGCACGGCTGCACTGCCCACGAGACGCCTCACGCTTTCGCGAACCGGATCCGGGAACTCAGGCGAGTCATTGAGACCCTCCGGTGCCGGTTGTGCTGCAATCAGCAACGCCTGCACGACCTTGTCCAGGTTGGCCGGCGTCACCACGTCGATGGCTGCGCGATCGTCCAGCCCGGGCTGAGGTTTCGTCAGCAGGTGATACAGCGCCCATGATTCATCGTGAGAGGCGTGCTTCAGCATCACCTGCGCAAGCTTGAGCTTGAGCGGCACCAACTGCCAGTCGGGCACGCGCTGTCCGCGGTTGCCAATGCTGATGGACAACAGCTTGCCCGCCTTCAATTCGCGGTTGACCTGATCCTTGGACTTGCCCGCCAGCTTGGCGAACAGCGGCACGGGCAAACTGCTCGGCGCCTCGTAGATCGCCAACATCTCCTCTCGCTCGCGCTGGATCTCCGACACCTCCGGCTCCTGCGCCACCGGGGCCGGCACGATGGGCACAGGAGATAGGCGCTGGAATGCAACGCCCTGACTCCCCGAGCTGACAACGATGGGCACGCCACCTGCGGATGGCACACCGCCCATTGCCGCAGCAATCGCTGCCTCGGCCAGTTTCTCGTCGTCAGCCATTGCCGGCACGCCTTCGATATGGATCGTCAGGTGCGCACTCGCAGCCTCCACTTGCCCCTGCTCCAGGAGATCCAGGCGGTCGGCCCAGTCCTGCATCATCCGACGCCGTGGCTCCACGTACTTGGCATGGTTGTATGCAGAGCTGACCTTGTTCGGATCGGAATGGGACAACTGGGCGTCCACCCAAATCTTGGGATAACCGACCTCGTTGAGCGCCGTCGACAACGTGCCACGGATGCCATGGCCGGTCAGTTGGTCTTCATAACCCATCCGGCGCAGCGCGCTGTTGAGCGTGTTTTCGCTGATGCGCTTCTTCAGCTCACTGCGATGCGCAAGGAGATGGCGCTGGGCCGGCTTCATTTCGCCAAGGAGATAGCGCACCACCTCAATGGCCTGCAGGGACAGCGGAACGACATAGGGCGGGACGTCCTGGGGCCGCTTGCCAGCCTTGCGCATCTCGTCCTGCAATTGCTTGACGAACTCGGGTGGGATGATCCACAGGCCACGATCCAGGTCGAACTGGTCGGGAGTCGCCAGGCGCAGCTCGCCGGTGCGCACGCCTGTCAGAAACAGAAGGCGGATGCCCAACTGCGTCTGCAGGCCCCGCCGACGGTAGTCGCGCAGCTTCAGGAGCATCTCGGGCAGTTCATGCAGACGCAGGTAGGGGTTATGGGCCGTCGGGGGCTTGGGGGCCGCAACCACGTCAAGATCCGAGGCCGGATTGACCTCCATTCCTTCGGCGATCACCAAGGCATAGCGGAACATCTGCCGGAACCACGTCCGAACCTTCTCCGCTGTAGTGAAAGCCTTGCGTTCCTCGATCTTTGCCAAGACCCCCAGAAGCTGAGGCCGCCGGATGTCAAAGATCGACATCTTGCCAAGGCTGGGCAGCACATCGCGATCAAAGATACGCAGGATCTGCGAAAGCGTGCTCTGACGACCTTCCTTCAGTTCCTTGCGGCGATGCTCCACCCAGGCGTCGAAAACTGCCTTGAAGGTGTGCTCCGCGGCGAGCTGGATGGCGTGCCGCTTTTGCTTGCGATCGGTGTGAGGGTTGATGCCCTTGGCCAGCAGGGCCCTGGCTTCGTCGCGCAGGATGCGGGCATCGCGCAAGCCGATCTCGGGATAGTTCCCCAGTGAGATGCGCTTTTGCTTGCCGAGCCAGTAGTAGCGGAAGTGCCACGACTTGCCGCCGACCGGTGAGACCACCAGGCCGAGGCCATCAAGATCGGGGAGGTTGTAGAGTTTGCCAGCGGTCTTGGCCTGGCGGACGATCAGATCAGAGAGTGCCATCATCGAGCTCCTAAGTTGAGACTTAGGCTCAATGCTCGTCACGGCTCCACTCCTGGCCCAGCAACAATCCGGTTCCGGATCCACCCGCATTCTTTGGCCTCAATTCTGGCCTTAAAAACGCTGGCTGTCGGTGGATTTCGGTGGACGGCCCTGGAATGAAAAAAGGGGCCGAAGCCCCTGTTTTCAACAACTTACAGACGTCAGTGGATGTCTGTAGATCGTAAATTGGAGCGGGAGACGAGTCTCGAACTCGCGACCTCAACCTTGGCAAGGTTGCGCTCTACCAACTGAGCTACTCCCGCATTGGTTTCCTCTGGGCGGCTGGCTTGCGCCAACGGCTTGCGAAAACCGCATTTTTTATTGCGTGCCGAAGAATCGTGATCCTGTCGGCTGTCGCGCTGATCAACTTGGTTATCGATCAGAAGGCGCGCATCTTACATGATTTTTTTGAGCTTGTCTTGCCAGCGGTTTTTTCTTCCGCCGGATTTGCTTTTCTTGTTGTCTCGTTGATTTAGACAACTGGCAGAAAAACCGAAAAACTCAATCAAGTAATATGAGCGAAGACAGAAACTATAGCAACCCCGCAGCACCCATGTCAAATTCCCCTGTCATGCCTGACGCGAAAACCACGCTGTTCCCGGTCGCCCAGGATCTTTCCGGCCTCAACACCCTGGGCCTGGCGTCCCGCGCCGGGGCCTGCGTGACGCTGGATCAGCCGTCGCAATTGCCGGCCCTGTCGGCCCTGGCTCGCGAGCGCGCGCCGCTGCTGGTGCTGGGCGGCGGCAGCAATGTGGTGCTGCCCGAGACCGTGCCGGGACTGGTGGCGCGGGTGCGCTTCCAGGGTGTCCGGCTGCTTGAGGCGCGCGCCGATGCCTGGCTGATCGAGGCGGCGGGCGGCGAGAACTGGCATGGCTTCGTGTCGGCCTGCGTCGAGCAGGGCTGGGACGGGCTGGAAAACCTGGCGCTGATCCCGGGCACGGTGGGGGCGTCGCCGGTGCAGAACATCGGCGCCTATGGCGTCGAGCTGGACCAGCGCTTTCACAGCCTGACGGCCTGGGATGTGCAACAGGCGCGCATGGTGGACATGTCCGCGGCGGATTGCTGTTTTTCTTACCGGGACAGTCGTTTCAAGCACGACGCGCCGGGCCGCTGGGTCATCGTCAGCGTGCGCTTCGTCTTGCCCCGGCCGTGGCGGCCGGTGCTGGCGTATCCGGATCTGCAGCGCCACGAACGCCTGTCGCGGACGGCGTCGCCGACGGCCAGGGATATCTTCGACGCGGTCTGCGAGATCCGCCGCGCCAAGCTGCCCGATCCGGCCGTGACCGGGAACGCCGGCAGCTTCTTCAAGAACCCCATCGTGTCCGCGGCGCGGCGCGACGAACTGCTGGCGCGCTTTCCCGGCCTGGTTTCCTACGCGCAGCCCGATGGCGGCTACAAGCTGGCCGCCGGCTGGTTGATCGACCAGTGCGGCTGGAAGGGGCGCAGCCTGGGCGCGGCTGGCGTGCACGACCGCCAGGCGCTGGTGCTGGTGAACCGGGGCGGCGCCACGGCGGCCGACATCATGGCGCTGGCGGGGGCGATCCAGGAAGCGGTGGCCGAGCGTTATGGCGTGGCGCTGGAGCCCGAGCCGGTGCGGGTCTGAGCGCACCGGCATCGCGCATGCTCGGTGGCGGTCATGAAAAAGCAAAAGGCTCCCGTGGGAGCCTTTTTCATGCGCCGGCCATGCCGGTCGGCCGACGCCATGCCGCCAGCGGCGGCATGGGCGGATCGCGCTTAGAGACCCAGCACCGACTGCATGTCGTACAGCCCGTTGTGCTTGTCTTCCAGGAAGCTCGCGGCGCGCAGCGCGCCCTGCGCGTAAGTGACGCGGCTGGAAGAACGATGCGTGATCTCGATGCGTTCGCCGATGCCGCAGAACGACACGGTGTGGTCGCCCACGATGTCGCCGCCGCGCAGCACCGAGAAGCCGATGGTGCCGGGCTTGCGCACGCCGGTGTCGCCGTGGCGGCTCCAGGTGGCGACGTCCGGCAGCGCCACGTCCCAGGCCGAGGCGATGGTCTCGCCCATCTTCAGCGCGGTGCCCGAGGGCGCGTCGACCTTGTTGCGGTGATGGGCCTCGAACACTTCGACGTCATAGCCCGAATTCAGGATGCGGGCGGCCATGTCCAGCAGCTTGAGCGTGGCGTTCACGCCCACGCTCATGTTGGGCGCGAAGACGATGGCGGTCTTCTGGGCGGCGACCTCGATGGCGGCGCGGCCGGCCTCGTCGAAGCCGGTGGTGCCGATGACGGCTTTCACGCCATGGCGCACGCAGGCCTGCAGATGCTCCAGCGTGCCCTCGGGACGGGTGAAGTCGATCAGGCAGTCGGCGCCGGACAGCGCGTCCAGGTTGTCGGTGATGGCGACGCCGGTCTGCTTGCCCAGCGGGGCGCCGGCGTCCTGGCCCAGCGAGGCCGAGTCCTTGCGGTCCAGCGCCACCGCCAGTTCCAGGCCGTCGGCGGCGAGCACGGCTTCGATCAGCATCTGGCCCATGCGGCCGCTGGCGCCTGCGATTGCAATACGCATGTGGGAATTCCTTGGTGTCAGCGCAGCGGCTCGGGCGCGTTGCCCGGCTGGCCGGGGTATTGGGTGGCGGGGTCGACCGGGGCCGCGCTGTCGCGCTTCTTGGCGTCCTGCTCTTCCTTCAGGCGGGCTTCGTCTTCGTTCAGACGCTTCTCGGCCTTTTCGTCACCCTGGGCGCTGGGCGTGTTGATCTGGTAGGGCTGCAGCTCGGGTTGCTTGTCGCCTTCCCAGCGCACCAGCCGGTCGTTCTCGAACCAGACCGTGAACTTGCGCTCCTGGGCGTCGCCGTAGCCGGGCTTGAAGTAGTACGGGTAGTCCCAACGGTCGGCGTGCAGCACGCTGGTCAGCGTGGGGCTGCCCAGCGCGAAGCGCACCTGCTCGCGGGACATGCCGGGCTGCAGCAGGGCCACTTGTTCCTGGGTGATCCAGTTACCTTGCTGGACGCCCGCCTTGTACGGGAAACCCCATTTGCCGGACGAGCAGCCCGCGAGGGCGAAGGCCAGGGCGGCGACGGCCAAGCCGGTCTTCAGCGAACGGGAGGGAATTCGTGCAATCATGGACACTACGCGCCCCTATTATTTGGAAGCAGACAAAACCGTTATCATAAAGGTTTCATAAGGATAGTTCCGCGGGGCGGCATGAATTCCGGGCGGCCCGCTTGCGGTTTTCCCCTGATCCTTGCCCATGCCAACGCGGACGGAGAGCGATTACACCATGACCGACCAAAGCGAACTGAAAAACATGGGGCTGAAGGCGACGTTCCCGCGCCTGAAGATTCTTGATATTTTTCGCAAATCCGACCAACGGCACCTCAGCGCCGAAGACGTGTACCGCGCCCTGATCGGCGAGAACGTCGAGATCGGCCTGGCCACCGTCTACCGCGTGCTGACCCAGTTCGAGCAAGCCGGCATCCTGGCCCGTAGCCAGTTCGACAGCGGCAAGGCCGTGTTCGAGCTGAACGACGGCGACCATCACGACCACCTGATCTGCACCAACTGCGGCAAGGTCGTGGAATTCTCGGATCCGGACATCGAGAAGCGTCAGCAGAAGGTCGCCAAGGACAACGGCTTCGCGCTGGAAAGCCACGCCATGGTGCTGTACGGCATCTGCGGCAGCTGCCTGAAGGGGCGTTGATCCCCGTGTCCGGGATCCGCGTCCGGACGCAGCAAGCCTGATTCCCCCCGACTCGCGCCGCGCTCGTCGCGGGTCGGTGAAATCAAAAGCCCCTTTCCATGAAAGGGGCTTTTTTTATCATCAGCGCGGGGCGCCGAGCGACGGGCGCCCGTGGCGACCGGTCTTCTGGGTCAGCGCGTGGCCTGGACCGCGCCTTCCAGCATTTCGCGCGCGTGTTCGCGGGTGGTGGCGGTGAGCTTGATGCCGCCCAGCATGCGGGCGATTTCCTCGACGCGGGCCGCGTCGTCCAGCGCCTCGATGCTGGACCGGGTGGTGCCGCGCGATTCCGCCTTGCTGACCAGGAACTGGCTGTTGGCGCAGGCAGCGACCTGGGGCAGGTGGGTCACGCACAGCACCTGATGCCGCTCGCCCAATTCGCGCAGCAGCTTGCCGACCACTTCGGCCACCGCGCCGCCGACGCCGCTGTCGACTTCGTCGAAGATCAGCGTGGGCACGCGCGCCGCGCGGCTGGCGATGACCGACAGGGCCAGCGAGATGCGCGACAGCTCGCCGCCCGAGGCCACCTTGGCCAGCGGGCGCGGCGAGGTGCCGGCATGGCCGGCCACCAGGAATTCGACCTGTTCGTTGCCGTGCGCGGACGGCGTCGCGGGTGACAGCGTCGGCTCGAAGCGGCCCCCCTGCATGGCCAGCGTCTGCATGGCCTGGGTGACCAGCTTGCCGAGATCCTTGGCGACCTTGCGCCGGGCCGTGCCGAGCTTGGCCGCGGCGGCGTCGTAACGTGATTGGGCGGCCTGGGTCTGTTCGCGCAGGCTGTCGATGTCGGCGGCCGCCTGCAGGGCGGACAGCTGCGTGTGCAGGTCTTCGCGCAGGCCGCAAAGCCCGTCGGGTTCGACGCGGAACTTGCGCGCCGTCTCGAACACCGCGCTCAGGCGGGCCTCGACGTCGGCCAGCCGCTGCGGATCCAGATCGACGCGGCTGACATAGTTGTTCAGGTCGGACACGGCTTCGCTGACGGCGATGCGGGCCGATTCGATCTCATCGACCACGCCCTGCAAGCCGGGATCGTGGCGCAGCATCTGCTGCAGCCGTTGGCCGGCCGAGTTGAGCCGGTGATGGGCCGAGTCGCCGTCGCCGTCCAGCGCTTCCAGGATCTGGCCGGCGCCGTCCAGCAGCGATTGTGCGTGCGCCAGCCGCGTATGTTCGGACTGCAGCGCGTCCCATTCGTCCTGGCCCAGGTCCAGGCTGTCGAGTTCTTCCACCTGCCATTGCAGGCGTTCGCGTTCGGCGGCCAGGCCGGCGGCGTCTTTTTCGGCGGCTTCGAGCTGGCGGGCCAGCGTGCGCCAGAGCTTCCAGGCCTGGCCGACGGCCTGGCGCAGTTCGCCATGGCCGCCGTGTGCGTCCAGCAGGTCGCGCTGCGCGTCCGGGCGCATCAGGCTCTGGTGCGCGTGCTGGCCGTGGATGTCGACCAGGCTGTCGCCCAGCTCGCGCAGTTGCGCGACGGTGGCGGGCGTGCCGTTGATATACGCGCGGCTGCGTCCCTGGGCGTCGATCACGCGGCGCAGGGCGAGTTCTTCGTCAGCGTCGAATTCGCGCTCGGCCAGCCAGGGACGCAGCGTCGCGGGGGTATCGAAGACGGCGGAGATGTCGGCGCGCGCGGCGCCCTCGCGCAGCACGCTGGCGTCGCCGCGCTCGCCCAGCGCCAGGGCCAGGGCGTCGACGAGGATGGACTTGCCCGCGCCGGTCTCGCCGGAAAACACGGTGAAGCCCGGGCCGAAATGGATCTCGGTCTGTTCGACGATGACGAAGTCGCGGATATGCAGGGTGCGCAGCATGGGGGGCGCTAACTACTCTACGTTGTCGGTGGCCTGCGGCATCAGGTTCCAGTGCAGCTTGCGGCGCAGGGTGGAGAAGAAACTGTAGCCTTCGGGGTGCACGAAGCGGACATTGTGGCGCGAGCGTTGCACCACGATGCGGTCGCCGGGTTGCAGGTCGGACCAGGTCTGCATGTCGAAGTGCACGCTGGCGCCCACGCCCACGCGCCCCATGGCGGTCAGGGTCATGTTGAGCACGCCGCTGTCGGGAATGACGATGGGGCGGTTGGACAGCGTTTGCGGCGCCACCGGCACCAGCACCATGGCGTTCATGCCCGGATGCAGGATGGGGCCGTTGGCGGACAGCGCGTAGGCGGTCGAGCCGGTGGGCGTGGCGATGATCAGGCCATCGGCGCGCTGCGTGTACATGAACGCGCCGTCCAGCTCGACGCGGACTTCGATCATGCCTCCGCGGCCGGCGCGGTTGAGCACCACGTCGTTCAGCGCGGTGGCCGAATACAGCTGCTGTTCGCCGCGCCAGGCGCTGCCCTCGAGCAGCATGCGTTCCTCGATCTGGAAGCTGCCTTCCAGCACGCGCGCCAGCGCGGCCTGCGAGTCCTGCAGCGGGATGTCGGTGATGAAGCCCAGCCGCCCATGGTTGATGCCGACCAGCGGCACGCCGAAGGGCGCCAGGTGGCGCGCCGCGCCCAGCACGGTGCCGTCGCCGCCCATGACCACCGCCAGCGAGGCGTTCTGGCCGATCTCTTCGAGCGAGGCGGCGGGGAATTCGGTGAGCCCGGTGTTGCGCGCCGTGTCGGCGTCGACCAGCAGCTGCCGACCGGCCTGCCTGAGCGCGAGCGCGAGCGCCCGCAACGGTGCGTCCAGGCCGGTGTCCTGGTATCTGCCGATCAGGGCGACGGTGGGAAAGTGCATGGCTGCGAGCGGATCAGAAAAGGCGACGCTGGAAAACGCGACACTTGCCCGGAATGGGCCAGTTTGCCGATTATATGGGGCCGCATATACGCTTGCGGGACAAAAATCGCCTCAATTGGAAAAGATTCCCTAAAATACCCGCCATGGACGACCGTGCACGCGCGTTACTGAAGGCGTTGATCGAACGCTATATCGCCGATGGGCAGCCCGTGGGTTCGCGGACGCTATCCAAAGTCTTCGATCTTTCCCCGGCCACGATCCGCAACGTCATGTCGGACCTCGAAGAGCTGGGCCTGATCCACAGGCCCCACACCTCGGCCGGGCGCGTGCCGACGCCGCGCGGCTATCGCATGTTCGTCGATTCCCTGCTGGCGGTGCAGTCGTACCAGCTGGAACCGCGCAACATGGGCGAGATGCTGTCGGCGGCCGAGCCCACCCGGGCCGTCAATGCCGCCGCCGCGCTGCTGTCCAACCTGACCCAGTTCGCCGGGGTGGTGCTCACGCCCAAGCGCGCCCAGATATTCCGCCAGATCGAATTCATCCGCCTGTCCGACAAGCGCGTGCTGCTCATCATCGTCACGCCGGATGGCGACGTGCAGAACCGCATCCTGTTCGTGCAGCGCGACTACGCCGAGTCCGAGCTGCTGGAGGCCGGCAACTTCTTCAATGTCCATTTCGCCGGCAAGTCCTTCGACGCCGTGCGCCGCACGCTGTCCACCGAACTCGCCCAGCTGCGCGAGGACATCTCGCGCCTGATGCAGGCCGCGGTCGAGGCCAGCGCCGAAGCGGCCGAGGACGGCGATGCCGTGGTGATCTCCGGCGAGCGCAAGCTGCTGGACGTGACCGACATCGCCTCCGACATGGACCGGCTGCGCAAGATGTTCGCGCTGTTCGAGAAAAAGACCGACCTGCTGCAGCTGCTGGACGTCTCCAGCCGCGCGCAGGGCGTGCAGATCTACATCGGCGGCGATTCCCAGCTGGTGCCGATGGAAGAGGTGTCCGTCATCACCGCGCCGTACGGGGTCGACGGCAAGGTGGTCGGCACCCTGGGCGTGATCGGCCCGACCCGCATGGCCTACGAGCGCGTCATTCCCATCGTGGACATCACGGCGCGCCTGCTGTCCAACGCGCTCAGCCACAACCAGTAGTTCCCAGTCAAAGCTGCATCCTCCTCGCGGAGGAAGGGGAGTTTTTGTGTTTCTTCGCCTGTTCAAGTACCTGTGGCCCGAACGCTACCTGCCCGAACCGGAGCAGGACGATCCCTTCAACGAGGATCCGCCGCCGCGCGCGCCGGGCAAGGTCGGCGTGCTGCTGGTGAACCTGGGCACCCCGGACGCTCCCACGGCCAGGGATATCCGCAAGTACCTGGGCGAATTCCTGTCCGACCCGCGCGTGATCGAAATTCCGCGCTATCTGTGGAAGCCGATATTGCATGGCCTGGTGCTGACCCTGCGCCCGAAGAAGCTGGCGCCGCGCTACGCCGGCATCTGGCTGCAGGACGGCTCGCCGCTGATGGTCTACAGCCGCCGCCAGGCCGAGGGCGTGGCCGCGGCGCTGCGCGAGGCGGGCGTGGACGCGACGGTGGAACTGGGCATGCGCTATGGCAACCCGTCGATCCCGGACGCGATCGGCCGGCTGCGCGCGCAGGGCTGCGAGCGCATCCTGACCGTGCCGCTCTATCCGCAGTACGCCGCCAGCACCACCGCCACGGTGGTGGACGCCGTGACCCGCCACGCGGGGCGTCTGCGCGACCAGCCGGAGCTGCGCTTCATCAAGCGTTTTCATGAAGACGCGTTCTACCTGGACGCGCTGGCCGGCCGCATCGAATCCTATTGGCGCGAGCATGGTCGTCCGCAGAAGCTGGTGATGAGTTTCCACGGCCTGCCGCGCTACTCGATCGAGCTGGGCGACCCCTACTACCGCGATTGCATGGAAACGGCGCGGCTGCTGTCGCAGCGTCTGTCGCTGCCGCGCGAGCAGATCGAAGTCACCTTCCAGAGCCGCTTCGGCGCGGCCCGCTGGCTGGAGCCCTATACCGAGCCCACGCTCAAGATGCTGGCCGCCGCCGGCGTGACGGACGTGGACGTGGTGTGCCCGGGTTTTGTGGCAGACTGTCTGGAAACCCTGGAGGAAATCAGCCAGGAATGCCGCCATGCCTTCCTCGAGGCCGGCGGCAGGCAGTTCCGCTACATTCCCGCCCTGAACGACGATCCGGCCTGGATCGCCGGCCTGGCAGGCTTGACGGCCAGGCATCTGCAAGGGTGGGGCGCGCACTCACCGACTTGAAGGAGCAGGCTCATGCATCATGATCCCAAGACTGGCAAGACCGTGAAAAAGGGGACGGTGGCTACCCCGGTGGACGAGGATCAGGTCGAGCATGAGCTGGACGAGGCGCTGGCCGAGACCTTTCCCGCCAGCGACCCCATCGCCGTCCATCCCGAGCCGGAAACGGATGAGGCCCGGGTCGACCGGGCGCTGAAGGACAGCTTTCCCGCCAGTGATCCGGCCGCGCCCGCCCAGCCGCACAGAAAAAAGTAGGGCGACCCCGATTTTTCGCAAAGGTTCCGCCGCCGGGGAATATTTCGCTATCCCGGGCTTGAAATAGGGGTATTGGCCCCCATTCATGTCTGCGAAAGCCATTCTTTTTGGAGGATTCCCCATGACGGCACCCCACGAGCCCGCAGACCAGACGCCCGAGCACGGCGCCGCCGCCGACGCGGCCCCCGCCGCCCAGGACGACCTGCTGGCCGAGCTGAACGAGCTGCGCGCCCAACTGGACGCCGCCCAGGCCACCGTCAATGAACAGCATGACCAGCTGCTGCGCGTGCGCGCGGAAGCCGAGAACGTGCGCCGTCGCGCCCAGGAAGACGTGTCCAAGGCCCGCAAGTTCGGCATCGAGTCGTTCGCCGAGAGCCTGGTTCCGGTCAAGGACAGCCTGGAAGCCGCGCTGGCCCAGCCCGAACAGACCGTGGACACCCTGCGCGAAGGCGTGGAAGTGACCCTGAAGCAGCTGGCCGCCGCCTTCGAGCGCAACCTGCTCAAGGAAATCGCGCCGGCCCAGGGCGACAAGTTCGATCCGCACCTGCACCAGGCGATTTCGTCGGTGCCGGCCGATCAGCCCGCCAACACCGTGTTGCAGCTGCTGCAGAAGGGCTACGCCATTGCCGACCGCACGCTGCGGCCCGCATTGGTGGTGGTGTCCGCCGGCCAGGGCTGAAACCGGACGATCCCCCCCGCCATGAGCGCGCCCCAATTCGACCCGGCCAGCTTTTTCGAGGCCTTCGGCATGCGCCGTGTCGATTCCGCCGGTTTCGACGCGGCCGTGGTCCAGGCGCCGGGCGACGATCTGCGCTGCGTGTTCCTGTGGGGGCAGGACTGCTACAACTGCAATATCTTCAAGCAGACCGCCCTGCTGCACCGGGATGCGCTGCTGGAATTGGATCTGAGGTGGTTCGAGGCCGACGTCTACGCCGACGAGCCGCTGGGCCGGCGCTTTTCGCTGCATGGCGTGCCCACCTTCGTGCTGTACCGGGCGGGCAAGCGGCTGGGACGCATCACCGGCTGGCCGGGCCTGCCCCAGTTCACGGCGGCGATCCGCCGGCTGCGTGAGCCGCCTCCGGAAAATTCCGCCGGGACGTCTTGAAAAACCCTGCCGGCGGCCCCAGTTATGCGGGGACAGTAAATTTTCTCTATTTTCATAGATATACATTCAAGGTAAACCCACCATGAGCAAAATCATCGGCATCGACCTGGGCACGACCAACAGCTGCGTGGCTGTCATGGACGGTGGGCAGGTCAAGATCATCGAAAACGCCGAAGGCGCCCGCACCACGCCTTCCATCGTCGCCTACATGGACGACGGCGAAACCCTGGTCGGCGCCCCGGCCAAGCGCCAGGCGGTGACCAACCCCAAGAACACGCTGTACGCGGTCAAGCGCCTGATCGGCCGCAAGTTCGACGAAAAGGCGGTGCAGAAGGACATCAATCTGATGCCCTATGCCATCGTCAAGGCCGACAATGGCGACGCCTGGGTGGAAGTGCGCGGCAACAAGATGGCGCCTCCCCAAGTGTCGGCCGACGTGCTGCGCAAGATGAAGAAGACCGCCGAGGACTACCTGGGCGAGGAAGTGACCGAGGCCGTCATCACCGTGCCCGCGTACTTCAACGACAGCCAGCGCCAGGCCACCAAGGACGCCGGCCGCATCGCCGGCCTGGAAGTCAAGCGCATCATCAACGAGCCGACCGCGGCCGCGCTGGCCTTCGGCCTGGACAAGAACGAGAAGGGCGACCGCAAGATCGCCGTCTATGACCTGGGCGGCGGCACGTTCGACGTGTCCATCATCGAAATCGCCGACGTGGACGGCGAGAAGCAGTTCGAAGTGCTGTCGACCAACGGCGACACCTTCCTGGGCGGCGAAGACTTCGACCAGCGCATCATCGACTACATCATCTCCGAGTTCAAGAAGGAACAGGGCGTTGATCTGTCCAAGGACGTGCTGGCCCTGCAGCGCCTGAAGGAAGCCGCCGAAAAGGCCAAGATCGAGCTGTCCTCCAGTCAGCAGACCGAGATCAACCTGCCGTACATCACGGCCGACGCCTCGGGTCCGAAGCACCTGAACCTGAAGATCACGCGCGCCAAGCTGGAAGCGCTGGTCGAGGAACTGATCGAGCGCACCATCGAGCCCTGCCGCGTGGCCATCAAGGACGCCGGCGTCAAGGTCTCGGACATCGACGACGTGATCCTGGTCGGCGGCATGACCCGCATGCCCAAGGTGCAGGAGAAGGTCAAGGAATTCTTCGGCAAGGATCCGCGCAAGGACGTTAATCCCGACGAGGCCGTCGCCGCCGGCGCAGCCATCCAGGGTTCCGTGCTGTCGGGCGAGCGCAAGGACGTGCTGCTGCTGGACGTCACCCCCCTGTCCCTGGGCATTGAAACCCTGGGCGGCGTGATGACCAAGATGATCCAGAAGAACACGACGATCCCGACCCGCTTCTCGCAGACCTTCTCGACCGCCGACGACAACCAGCCCGCCGTGACCATCAAGGTGTTCCAGGGCGAGCGCGAAATCGCCGCCGGCAACAAGGCGCTGGGCGAGTTCAACCTCGAAGGCATCCCGCCGTCGCCCCGTGGCGTGCCGCAGATCGAAGTCACGTTCGACATCGACGCCAACGGCATCCTGCACGTGTCCGCCAAGGACAAGGGCACCGGCAAGGAAAACAAGATCACCATCAAGGCGAACTCGGGCCTGTCGGAAGACGAGATCCAGCGCATGGTCAAGGATGCCGAGGCCAATGCCGAGGAAGATCACCGCGTGGCAGAGCTGGCGCAATCGCGCAACCAGGCCGACGCGCTGGTGCACGCCACCCGCAAGTCGCTGACCGAATACGGCGACAAGCTCGAGGCCGCCGAGAAGGAAAGCATCGAGGCCGCGATCAAGGACCTGGAAGCCGTGCTGAAGGACGGCGACAAGGCCGCGATCGACGCCAAGGTGGAAGCGCTGTCGACCGCCTCGCAGAAGCTCGGCGAGAAGATGTACGCCGACATGCAGGCGCAGCAGGCCGCGGGCCAGCAACAGGCCGCGGACAACGCGAAGCCGGTGGACGACAATGTCGTCGACGCCGACTTCAAGGAAGTCAAGCGCGACCACTGATGGCCAGGCTCTGACCTGCCCAGCGCCGCCCGGTAGCCGGATTTTCCGCCTACCGGGCGGACTCATTCTGTAGCACTGAAAAGAAGGCTCGCTTCCGGGCCCACCGATCATGGCAAAACGTGACTATTACGAAGTCCTGGGCGTGGCGAAGAACGCCTCGGACGACGAACTGAAGAAGGCCTATCGTAAGCTGGCCATGAAGTACCATCCGGACCGCAATCCGGATAGCAAGGAAGCCGAAGAGAAATTCAAGGAAGCCAAAGAGGCCTATGAAGTCCTGGGCGACGAGCAGAAGCGCGCCGCCTACGACCGCTATGGCCACGCCGGCGTCGATCCCAATGCCGCGGGCATGGGCGGCGGCATGGGCGGCGGCTTCGCCGATGCGTTCGGCGACATCTTCGGCGAGATCTTCGGCGGCGGCGGTGGCGGCCGTCGCGGCGGCGGCCCGCAGGTCTACCGCGGCGCCGATCTGAAATACGCGCTGGAAATCACGCTGGAGCAGGCCGCGGCCGGTTTTGACACCGAGATCCGCGTGCCCAGCTGGGAAAACTGCGACACCTGCAAGGGCTCGGGCGCCAAGCCCGGCACCTCGCCCAAGACCTGCCGCACCTGCGGCGGCTCGGGCGCGGTCCGCATGCAGCAGGGTTTCTTCAGCGTGCAGCAGACCTGCCCGACCTGCCACGGCAACGGCAAGGAAATCACCGATCCCTGCCAGGCTTGCGATGGCGTGGGCCGCATCCGCCGCAACAAGACCCTGCAGGTCAAGATTCCGGCCGGCATCGACGACGGCATGCGCATCCGCTCCAGCGGCAATGGCGAGCCGGGCATCAATGGCGGTCCTCCGGGCGACCTGTATGTGGAAATCCACATCAAGAAGCACCAGATCTTCCAGCGCGACGGCGACGACCTGCATTGCGAGCTGACCATCCCGTTCACCACGGCGGCGCTGGGCGGCGAGCTGCAAGTGCCGACGCTGGGCGGCAAGGCCGAGATCTCGATCCCCGAAGGCACGCAGTCGGGCAAGACCTTCCGCCTGCGCGGCAAGGGCATCCGCGGCGTGCGCGGCAGCTATCCGGGCGACCTGTACTGCCACGTGGTGGTCGAGACGCCGGTGCGCCTGAGCGACGAGCAGAAGAACATCCTGCGCCAGTTCGAGGCCTCGCTGAACGACGGCGGCGACCGCCATTCGCCGCAAAGCAAGTCCTGGACCGACCGGGTGAAGGAATTCTTCAGCTGAATCGCCGGATAGGGCGCCAATCTGGCGCCCCGGCTTGCGTATCCCCGCAAGGGCGTCATGCCTTGCGGGGATTTTTCATCGCAGGGCCGCCTCCAAGATGAAATGCCCCCTTTGGGGGCAGCTAGCGCCCGCAGGGCGCGCGGCCTTGGCGGCCTATTTCGACGGGCAAAAAAAACCGCGGCATCTCTGCCGCGGCTGCACTGCATCCGCTTGTCGTAGCTGAAAAAACCGGCCCCGGACCATGATGCCGTCCGAGGCCGGCCGGGCTACAGCAAGCAGCTCACCGGATGGCCGGTTCAGCGCACGATCGGCGGGTATTCCAGCTCGCCGAAGGTGTACTGGCCGCTGGCCTTGGCCTGCGCCAGTTCGGCCTCCACGTCGGCGCGCGACTTCGCGGCCTTGGCCGCGGGGGCGGCGGCGACGGGCGGGTATTGCAGTTCGCCAAAGGTGTATTGGCCGTTGATCTTGGCTTGTTGCAGCTCATCGCTCACTTGCTGCGAGCTCAGGCTGGTTGCCTGGGGCAGGGCGGGCGGATAGTCCAGCTCGCCGAACGTGTACTGGCCGCTGGCCTTGGCTTGTTGCAGTTCGGTGGCGACCTGGGCGCTGCTCTTGGCTTGCGACAGATCGGCGGCTTGGGCGCCGGCGCCGACCAGGGCCAGCGAAATCAGCAGGGTGGTAGTCAGGGTTTTCATGGTAGACCTCCGTGTCTTGGATTTAGGGTGCGAATCCGGCGGGTCTCCGTCGTGGTTCGTCATGTGTTCCCGATGACTGAATTCTCCGCGTTATCCCACCTGGGATAAACCCGCATTCGTTGAAAACATCTTTCCAAATAACCGAGTAATAAATTTCTTTCTTATGAATTGCCCCACAGGTGGAAGGGAGAATGCCTTCGGGGCGGCTTGGCCGGCCGTGGGAGATCCGGCTGGGGGCGGAGGCACCTGCGTGGGGTAGCGGCATGCGCAGCTCCGTGCGGGCAGGCAGGGCGGCGCATCATGACGGCGCGCCAAAAGAAAAGCCCCTGCCGAGGCAGGGGCTGGATGGGCAGCAGCGGGGCGGGCGAGGCCGCCCCTGTTGGGCGTCAGGGCGCCGCTTTTTTCTTGAAGTCGCCGGCGACGGCGGTGCTGAAGGCGTCCGGGCGCAGATACTTGCGCATGGCCGCGTTCACCACGTCGGGCGTCAGCGCGGAGATCTTCTTGTCCATGTCGGCCGACCAGGCGAAGGTGCGTCCGCGCTCCAGGTAGTCCAGCCACACGCCGGCCACCACGTCATCCTGCGCGCGGGCGAGGTTGCGGTAGTTCAGCAGGGCGGTGATGCCGTCGGAGATCTCCTTGTCCGAGAAGCCGTCCTTCAGCACACGGGCCAGTTCCTCGCCCACGGCCTTTTCCAGGCGCTCGCGGTTCTGCGGCGCATAGATGGCGTAGATGCTCCACGAGGCGTTCGGCTCGAATGCCGACACCGACAGCGAGCTGCGCACGTTGTAGGACAGCCCTTCGGTTTCGCGCACGCGGTTCCACAGGCGCGAGGTTTCCGAGGCGCCGAACAGGTAGTTGGCCAGGTACAGCGCCGCATAGTCGGCGTCGCTGTCCTGCAGCTTCAGCGGCATGCGCGACAGGTAGAAGGCGTTGGCCTTGTCGGGCGTCTCGATATCGAAGCGCTGCGCGGCGATCTCGCGGTACGGATTTGCCACGCGCTCATAGGCGGGCGCGCGTTTCCAGCCGGCCAGGCCGGCCTTGATGGCCTTCTCGATGGCCTCGGGCTGGAAGTCGCCCACGGCCGAGTACTCGATGTTGCCGGCGCCGTAAAACCTGGCGTGGAACTTCGCCAGGGCGTCGCGGTTCAGGCCGCGGGCGCTGGCCAGCGCTTCGTCGAAGGTCGGCACGTAACGCAGGTCATCGGCGGGCCACGGATTGTCCTGGCGGGCCAGGGCGCGCGAGGCCAGCGCCGAGGGCTCGGTCATGGCGTTGCGGATCGAGGTTTCGAGCTGGCGCTGGTACTCCTCCAACTGGTCCTTCGGGAAGTTGGCGTTGCGGACGATGTCCAGCGCCAGCGTGGTCAGCTCGGGCAGGTTCTCGCCCTTGGTGGACATGGCGATGCGCAGCGTGGTGCCCGAGCCCGAGAAGCCCAGCTCGGCCTGCAGCTTGTCCAGGCGATCCTGGATGTCCTGGCGCGAGAGCTTGGCCGTGCCGCGGTTGAGCTGGTCAGCCACGGCGGCGGCATTGACGCGCTGGCCGCGCAGGTCCTGCGCGGTGCCGAACTGGATCTGCATCTGTGCCTGCACGCGGTTGCCGCGCGTGGCCTTGGGCAACAGCGCCAGCTGCACGGGGCCGTTGGGCAGGTCCAGCTTCTTGCGCAGCGTCAGCTTGTCGATGTTGGCGGGCGAGGGGTCGAAGGCCGACGCGCTCTTGAAGTCCGGGTCGCCCTTGTAGTCCTTGAACACCTCGCTCAGGTCCACGCGCTGCGCCTGCGGCGCGCGCTGCGGTTTTTCGGTGGGCAGGTAGCGGCCCTCGATGCGGTTGCTCTGCACCAGGTAGGACGTGGCCGCCTTCTGCACGTCGCCCAGCGTGGCCTTGCGGGCGCGGTCGCGCTGCAGGAAGAACAGGCGCCAATCGCCGGCGGCGATGGCTTCGGACAGCGCCACGCCGACCTGCTCGGGATCGCTGTACACCTGCTCCCACGAGGTCAGCCACTTGCTGCGCGCGCGTTCCAGTTCCTGCGCGGTGAAGGGCTTCTTGTCCAGCGTTTCGAGCGTGCCGGTCAGCGTCTTGAGCGCCGCGTCCACGCTCTTGCCCGGCGACAGCTGCGCGCCGAACATGGCCAGGCCGGGATCGAGCTGCTCCATGGTGAAGCCGAACACGCCCGAGGCCATCTTGGTGGGCACCAGCGCGTGGTACAGGCGGCCGGAAGGCGTATCGGCCAGGATGGTGGCGGCCAGGTCCAGCGGCACGAAGTCGGCGCTGCCGGCGGCGGGGATGTGATACATGGCAGCGACCAGCGGCGTGCCGCCCGCGCGGCGCAGCGTCACCGAGCGTTCGCCGTCCTGCACCGGTTCCACCGTGTACTCGCGCGGTAGCGCGCGTTCGGGCTTGGGCAGCTTGCCCAGCGTTTCCTCGATGTCGGCGAGCGTGGCCTGCGGGTCGAACTTGCCGGCCACGATCAGCACGGCGTTGTCGGGCTGGTAGTACTGATGATAGAAGGCGCGCAGCTGGCCGATGTCGACGTTTTCCACGTCGGAGCGCGCGCCGATGGTGTTCTTGCCGTAGCTGTGCCACTGGAACGCGGCCGCCTGCATCTTCTGCATCAGGATGCGGGACGGGCTGTTCTCGCCGCTTTCCATTTCGTTGCGGACCACGGTCATTTCCGAGTCCAGGTCTTCCTTGGCGATCAGCGAATTGACCATGGCGTCAGCCTGCCAGCCCAGGTACCACTTGAGCGTCTCGGGGTTGGCGGCGAAGCTGGCGAAGTAGTTGGTGCGGTCGCCAGAGGTCGAGCCGTTGGCCTGCAGGCCGCGGCGCGAGAATTCACCCATCGCGTTGCGCGTGGTGGACGTGCCCTTGAACAGCATGTGCTCCAGCAGGTGGGCCATGCCGGTCTGGCCGTAGTTCTCGTTGCGCGAGCCGACCAGGTAGGTCATGTTGACCGTGGTGGACGGCTTGGACTCGTCCGGCACCAGCAGCACCCGCAGGCCGTTGCCGAGGCGGTACTCGGTGATGCCTTCGATCGAGGCGGCCTCCGTGACGCCTGCCGGCAGGCTGGCGGCGCCGGCCTGGAAGGCCAGGAAGGAGGTGAACAGCAGCGTGCCCAATGGGCGCGGCAGCTTCGACAGGGACAGGCGCATGGCGAATCATTCCTTGGTCATGGCAGAATCCGTTGGAGTGTATACGGTGTGATAGGTTCAGGCTGTTCCGGGCCGCGCACCCAAGGAATCCCGCATGTCCCTGTCTTTGGAAATCGAAACGCCGCGTCTGCTGCTGCGGCAATGGCGCGCCGCCGACCGCCGGCCTTTCGCCGAGCTGAACGCCGATCCGCAAGTCACTGAATTCCTGGTGCCACTGGACGCCGCGCAGAGCGATGCGCTGGCGGACCGGCTGGCGGCCGAAATCGATGAGCATGGCTGGGGCGTCTGGGCGGTCGAAGCGCCAGGCGTGGCGCCGTTTATTGGTTTCGTCGGCATCCGGCCGCTGTCGTCCGCACTGCCTTTCGCGCCTGGCATCGAGATCGCCTGGCGGCTGGCGCGCCCATACTGGGGGCGTGGCTATGCGGCCGAGGCCGCGCGGGCCGCGCTGAGGGTGGGCTTCGAGCAGTTGCGCGCGCCCGAGATCGTCGCGTTCACGGTGGCGGAAAACCGGCGCTCGCGCGCGGTGATGGCGAAGCTGGGCATGCGCGAGGATCCCGTCCCGTTCCGGCATCCCGCCTTGCCCGAGGACCATACGCTCAGCCTGCATGTGCTGTATCGGCTGCGTCAGCAGGACTGGCGCGCGGCGTCCGGTCGCGATGGTGATGGGGACCGCTGCACGCCGGTCGCGGCCGCATAACGGCCCGCGCGGCACGCGGTCATGCCGTGTTGCGACGCAACAAGCAGGCGCGGAGCCGTGGATTTGAAGACCGCCCGGTCACGGGTGTAAGCTGTCCGCACCGTATCACCTGTTGCAGACGGGGTGCGCGACAGCCGCTTAGCAGGTTTCCCGTCCAACGCCAGACGCCGCTGGTTCATCGCGGCGCCGGTGCTTGTGTTCGCGCCTTCGCCGCCGGCATCCTGCCGGCGCATCTTTCGGAGGAACGACCCATGCTGACCGAGATCGTCACGCGTGCCTTGTCCCAACTGACCGGCCGGCCCATGAGCGGCGAGCTGATCAAAGGACAGTTTCAATACGCCTATGCCAGCGACGACGGCCAATTCGTAGCCATACTCACCCATGACATGACGACCTACGTGGTCGACCTGAGCGCGCGCCGCTACTTCGCCGAATGCGGCGGCTCGCCCAGGGGATTCGCCGGCCATGTGCTGGAAATGGAGGGATCGGCCGCGCGCCGGCATCCCTGGCCCGCCGCCAACGACCTGTTCGACCTGGACATGGACGCGGACGAACTGGCCTGGCGCAATTGTCCGGGCCTGCGCTGCGCTGGCGCGGCGGGAGGATCAGTGGAGAGCCGCGCCGCCTGACAGAGTGGCCAGAAGCGGCAGCATCTGCTTGAACCGGCGTCTCGCGCCGGTTTTTTTTTCGCGCCGCGCTGGCGTCGCGATGCGTGGGCCATCGCTACAATCAGCGCATGAACCCGTCCGCCGAATTCCCCGCGCCCGAGGGCGCCACGCTGGTCGACTGCACGCTCGAGCGCCATGCCGACCAGATCCTCGCCATTTTCAACGATGCCATCGCCACGTCCACCGCGCTGTACGACTACAAGCCTCGGCCGCGCGAGTCCATGGATACCTGGTTCCAGACCAAGCAGAAGGGCGGATTTCCGGTGATCGGCTTCGAGAACGCGGCGGGCGAGCTGATGGGCTTCGCCAGCTACGGCACGTTCCGCGCCTGGCCCGCGTACAAGTATTCGGTGGAGCACTCGGTCTATGTGGACGGCCGCCATCGCGGACTGGGATTGGGCGAGGCGCTGATGCGCGCGCTGATCGCCCGCGCGCGCGAGCGCGACGTGCATGTGCTGGTCGGCGGCATCGACGCGGCCAACCAGGGGAGCATCCGCCTGCACGAAAAGCTGGGCTTCAAGCACGCGGGCACGCTGCGCGAGGCGGGCTTCAAGTTCGGCCGCTGGCTGGATCTGGCGTTCTATCAGTTGACGCTGGATACGCCCGCGAACCCGGTCGACGGCTGAAGGGTTGACCCGCCCGGACGCGCGGCGCGGGCGGACTACTTCGACAGGACGCGCATGGCCTGTTCCAGGCCGGCGACGGTCACGGGGTACATGCGGTCCTGCATGATGTCGCGCAGCAGCGCGATGGATTGGCGGTATTGCCAGGACGCGGTCGGCTCCGGATTGAGCCACACCGACTTGGGCCAGGCGTCCAGCAGCCGCCGCAGCCACAGCGCGCCGGGCTCGGCGTTGTAGTGCTCGACCGAGCCGCCCGGCTGCAGGATCTCGTATGGGCTCATGGTGGCGTCGCCGACGATGATGAGCCGCCAGTCCGGGTTGTACTTGCGCAGCACGTCCCAGGTGTCGAAGCGCTCGTTGTTGCGGCGCCGGTTGCTCTGCCACAGGCTTTCGTACGGGCAGTTGTGGAAGTAGTAGACGTCCAGGTTGCGGAACTCGCTGCGCGCGGCGGAAAACAGTTCCTCCACGCGTGTGATGTGGTCGTCCATGCTGCCGCCCACGTCCAGCAGCATCAGCACCTTCACAGTGTTGTGGCGTTCCGGCACCATGCGCAGGTCCAGGTGGCCGGCGTTGCGCGCGGTGCTGGCGATGGTGTCGTCCAGGTCCAGCTCCAGCTCGGCGCCTTCGCGCGCGAAGCGCCGCAGCCGGCGCAGCGCCACCTTGAAGTTGCGGGTGCCGAGTTCGACCTGGTCGTCGTAGTCGCGGAACTGGCGCATGTCCCAGACTTTGACCGCGCTGCGGTTGCCGGCCGAGTCGCCGCCCACGCGGATGCCCTCGGGATGGTAGCCGCCATTGCCGAACGGCGAGGTGCCGCCCGTGCCGATCCACTTGTTGCCGCCGGCGTGGCGTTCCTTCTGTTCTTCGAGCCGCTGCTTGAACAGCTCCATCAGCTTGTCCCAGCCGTGTTTCTGGATGGCGGCCTTTTCCTCTGGCGTCAGGCTCTTTTCGAACTGTTTGATCAGCCAGTCCGCCGGCACTTCGCGGCCTTCGGGCAGCGCGGCCGCGATGCCCTTGTAGTACGCGCCGAAGGCCTTGTCGTAGCGGTCGTACAGCGATTCATCCTTCACCAGCGTGGCGCGCGCCAGGAAGTAGAAATCGTCCAGCGTCGGCGGCATCAGGTCCTGGCGCAGCGCGTTCACCAGCGTCAGGTACTCGTTGACCGAGACCGGCAGCTTGTGCGCCCGCAGGTGGTAGAAGAAATCGATCAGCATGGCAGGGCCGGCGCAAGGCTTAGCGGCGTTGTCCGCGGGTCATGGCGGCCAGGCGGTCGAGCAGGTGCATGTCCTGCTCGTTCTTGAGCAGCGCGCCGGCCATCAGCGGTACGGCCGCGGCGGCGTGCGCGTCGATCTCGGCGGCGGTGGCGTCTTCGGCCAGCAGCAGGCGCAGCCAGTCCAGCAGCTCGGACGTCGACGGCTTTTTCTTCAGGCCCGGCGCCTCGCGCAGCGCGAAGAAATTGTCCAGCGCGGCGCGCAGCACGTCCTGCTTCAGTTCGGGGAAATGCACGGCCACGATCTCGCGCATGGTCTCGCGGTCGGGGAAGCGGATGTAATGGAAGAAGCAGCGGCGCAGGAACGCGTCAGGCAGGTCCTTCTCGTTGTTCGACGTGATGATCACCAGCGGGCGGTGGCGCGCGGCGATGGTCTGGCGCGTTTCGTACACATGGAATTCCATGCGGTCCAGCTCGCGCAGCAGGTCGTTGGGGAATTCGATGTCGGCCTTGTCGATCTCGTCGATCAGCACCACCACGGGCTCCGGCGCTTCGAAGGCCTGCCACAGCGTGCCCTGCACGATGTAGTTGCGGATGTCGCGGACCTTCTCGTCGCCGAGCTGCGAGTCGCGCAGGCGCGACACCGCGTCGTACTCATACAGGCCCTGGTGCGCCTTGGTGGTGGACTTCACGTGCCATTGCAGCAGCGGCCGGCCCAGCGCGCGGGCCACTTCCTCGGCCAGCATGGTCTTGCCGGTGCCGGGCTCGCCCTTGATCAGCAGCGGGCGCTGCAGGGTCAGCGCGGCGTTGACCGCCAGCTTGAGATCGTCGGTGGCGACGTAGGTATCGGTGCCCTCGAAGCGCGCGGGCGTTGCGGATTGAGCTGCGGACATGGGGTTTTGCCGGATGGGATTGACGGGGATCAATACGCTTTCAAAGGTATTCATTCATGGCAATTATCGTACAATCGGGCAGTTTTGCAGCCGGGTTCGCCCCGCGAAGTGTTTGCCCTGTCCCTAGCCATATCAAGAAGAGTCATTCCAATGAAGTTGCGAACCTCTCTGAAGTGCACGGTTTCCGTGTTGGCCGCGATGGCATCCTGTGCGATCGCCGGTCAGGCAGTCGCTGCCGACGCAGCCCCGGTCGGCAATATCCAGAACGCCCGCGATAAAGTCTCCATGTGCATCGGTTGCCATGGCATTGAAGGCTACAAGGCGACGTTCCCCGAGCTGTACCACGTACCCAAGATTGCTGGCCAGAACGCCAAGTACATCGAAACGGCCCTCAACGAGTACAAGAAAGGCGCGCGCAGCCATCCCACGATGGACGCCGTCGCCGGCAGCCTGTCCGACCAGGACATCGCCGACCTCGCCGCTTACTACTCGAATCTCAAATAAGAGGGGGCCACACCATGAATCGCACCATGCTTGCCCTCGCGGGCGCAACCCTGGCCATGGCGGGCGCCGCCGCCCAGGCGCAAGACCTTGCGGCCGGCAAGGCCGTGTTCGACAAGTTCAACTGCGCGTCCTGCCACGGCGCCGACGCCAAGAGCGCGGTGGATCCGGCCTATCCGACGCTGGCTGGCCAGCACGCCGACTACCTGGTCCATGCGCTGAAGGCCTACAAGCGCGGCGCCTCGGGCAGCGCGGCCACGGCCAACGTGCGCAAGAATCCCATCATGGGCGCGTTCGCCGCCCAGCTTTCCGACCAGGACATCAACAACGTCGCCGCCTGGCTCTCGTCCCAGCCCAGCGATCTGGGCGTGCGGAAGTAGGTCCACCCCCGAAGCGCTGCGCGCTTCCCCCTCTAGGGGGCATGCCTACGGACCGGCGGAGCCGGATCCGTGGCATCGCGCTCTTGGGGCGTCTGCGTTTTGCGGGGGCGCTGTGCTGTGGCTACACGATTGGTCTTGCGTTGCCTTGAGAGGGCGGCCTTGCCATGTTGGGGCATCGGACCCCGTTCGTGGGGTGTGAGCAGGCGTCGGATTGCAACGCCCGTTGCGTTGGCTGTTTGCGCCGGGCTTCAGCGTTCGGCGCGCTGGCGGATCAGTTCCACGTAGCTGTCGCTGTCCAGCGGCTTGCCCAGCCGTTGCGCTTCCCAGACCACCTGGCCCAGGCATTCCATGATTTCGTGGGCGGCGTGGTGGGCGTCGCTGCGCGAGACCAGCTTCTGATAGGCGCGGCGGATGCCGGGCGGGTGGTCGATGGACAGCTGCTCGGCGATGGCCAGGTGCATCGACAGGTGCAGGAACGGGTTGGTGCGCCCCTTTTCCACCGCGTATTCGGCCGTCATGGCTTCCGGGCTTTCCAGGTCGCCATGGTATTCGGGGTGTTCGATGATCCAGTCCAGGGCCATGATCTCGAGCGGCGTCAGCACCTCGGACGCGCGGTGCTTGCGCCAGGTTTCGATGAAGAATTCGCGGACTTGGTCGCGTGATGGGTTGAACATCTGCAAAAGTGAATTGGCGATAGATGTCCACATTTTAGCGCTCGCGGCCGGGCGGGCCCCGCCGGGCGGGCCATTGCGATATAGAATGGGTTGCCATCCGCTTGCCTCGTGCGTCCAGCGGGCCGCCGCGCCCGGCCGGGAAGCACGACGGGCGTCGCGGCGCGCGCGCAGAATAATCACCCGGAGCAAATGGAGCATTCATGTCCTATCAACATATCAAGGTTCCCGCCGGCGGCCAGAAGATCACGGTCAATGCCGATTTCTCGCTGAATGTGCCTGAGCAGCCCATCGTGCCTTTCATCGAAGGCGATGGCACTGGCGCCGACATCACGCCGGTGATGATCAAGGTCGTCGACGCCGCCGTGCAGAAGGCCTACGGCGGCAAGCGCAAGATCCACTGGATGGAAGTCTATGCGGGCGAAAAGGCCACCAAGGTCTATGGTCCCGACGTCTGGCTGCCCGAGGAAACGCTGGACGTGGTCAAGGACTACGTGGTCTCCATCAAGGGGCCGCTGACCACGCCGGTGGGCGGCGGCATCCGTTCGCTCAACGTGGCCCTGCGCCAGCAGCTGGACCTGTATGTGTGCCTGCGCCCGGTGCGCTACTTCAAGGGCGTGCCCTCGCCGGTGCGCGAACCCGAAAAGACCGACATGGTGATCTTCCGCGAAAACTCGGAAGACATCTATGCCGGCATCGAATACATGGCCGAGAGCGAGCAGGCCAAGGAACTGATCCAGTTCCTGCAGACCAAGCTCGGCGTGAAGAAGATCCGCTTCCCGGCCACCTCGTCCATCGGCATCAAGCCGGTGTCGCGCGAAGGCACCGAGCGGCTGGTGCGCAAGGCCCTGCAGTACGCCATCGACAATGACCGCGCCTCGGTCACGCTGGTGCACAAGGGCAACATCATGAAGTTCACCGAAGGCGGCTTCCGCGATTGGGGCTACGCCCTGGCGCAGAAGGAATTCGGCGCGCAGCTGATCGACGGCGGCCCGTGGTGCAAGTTCAAGAACCCGAAGACGGGCCGCGAGATCATCGTCAAGGACTCGATCGCCGACGCCTTCCTGCAGCAGATCCTGCTGCGCCCGGCCGAGTACGACGTGATCGCCACGCTCAACCTCAACGGCGACTACGTCTCCGACGCGCTGGCGGCGCAGGTGGGCGGCATCGGCATCGCGCCGGGCGCCAACCTGTCCGACTCGGTCGCCATGTTCGAGGCCACGCACGGCACCGCGCCCAAGTACGCGGGCAAGGACTACGTGAACCCGGGTTCGGAAATCCTGTCGGCCGAGATGATGCTGCGTCACATGGGCTGGACCGAAGCCGCCGACCTGATCATCGCCAGCATGGAGAAATCCATCCTGTCCAAGAAGGTCACCTACGACTTCGCCCGCCTGCTGGAGGGCGCGACCCAGGTGTCTTGCTCGGGCTTCGGGCAGGTGATGATCGACAATATGTAGGATGGGCCAACGATTGCTGGACAGCGAAACGCCGCGGACGACGTCTTGCTGCTTTCGTTGTCCGGCGGTCACGTGCCCGGGGGCCGATACGATTGTGCTGCGGTTGACTGTCAACGGGCGAGCCGGACGTGCGTGTTTCTTGGGATCACGTTCGTGTTTGCCTGGAGGCCGCGAGGTTTTCCTGGCCCCGCGTTTGGCTGATGCGCAAGGGGGGCAAATCCGCTAAAGTGGAATCCAGACGGCGCTTGGCCACGAGGCGTTCGAGCTTTTCAGACTCATTTTCCGGGGCGCGATTTGCCAGCCGATGCTCCATCGGCGCCTGGGAGTGATACTGTTGGCGCGTACCCTCACGTAAAAACCCGCAAGGTCGAGCTGGCCTGCGGGTTTTTTGTTAATGCTTGGGCTGAAAATTGTTATTAATGCGATGAAAATGAAGTTAATCGTATTCAATTGTTAAAACTTGGGGAATATAATGCCCGCCTCACCGGAACTAAGCACTATCGTGCTGTTGTTTTCCGCGCATTCCGCCGACCTCTGAAACGATGGCACAACCCGCGCCGAACATGCCGCCTTATGACGTATCATCCTGCCTGCGCAGTTTGCGCGAGGCGGAGCGCGTCGCGTTGCTGATGGCGCCGCGGCTGGGTGATACCTTGCTGATGATGGCCATGGCCAGCAACCTGGCCAAGCATGGCCGGGCCGTGACGGTGTTTGGCGACTATGCCTATGCCTTACGCAGCTGGTTTCCCGGCGTGGACATCCGTCCTTCGTTGTCGGAGTCAGATGCGGCTGGTGCGCTCGCCGGTTTTGACTGCGCCGCCCAGATGCATGTGGGTTGGCCCTATGCCTTGCACGATCATGCGCGCTCGTACTTCTACTACGATGCCCATGTCGTGATCACCGGGAAGGGCTTTGTAAAGGTCAATCAGATCAGCGATTTTTGTCGCGACCAGCTTGGTTTGGCGCTTTCGACGACGGACATCGGCCTGTGTCCTCCCGTCGGCGGGCGACATCGGCTGCACCGGCGACGGGTCGCCGTCCATCCTTCGTCGAGCGGCATAGAGCGCTGCTGGGCGCCCAGGCATTTCGTGGAATTGGGCCTGCGCTTGAAGCGCGACGGCTATGAGCCGTTCTATATCCTGGCGCCGCATGAGCGGGATCGATGGGCGTGCCTAGCGGAAGCCGGCCTGCAGATCCAGCAAGCACCGTCGCTGGCCGATGTCGCTGCCTTCATCCATGAATGCGGCTGGTTCATCGGCAATGAATCGGGCGTCGGTCATCTGGCGTCCAGCGTGGGCGTTCCGACTCTGACGCTCACGGGGCGGCCCACCCGAACCAGGGCATGGCGACCGGGCTGGTCCTTGTCGCATATCGTCTATCCCGCATATATTCCTGGCGGCAGATGGCGCGATCGTTTCTGGCGTGACTGGTTGTGGCCGGGCAGCGTCATGGCTGCCTTTGGACGCCTTGCCCGGGAGTATGAGGGGTCCGCGGCGTCCTCGAAAAGATTCCATCTCGAATAAGCCCGGTCTGCGTGCCTGAAGCGCGGCGTGGCCCGCTTAGCGACGGCGTCGCACACCTACTTCTTTCCCATTTGCAGCCCACCTCCTGGTGGACAAGTCCATCGATATGTCTATGATCAGTTCCCGTTGTGTTGCCTTGCTGGTCATGCTTGTACCGGCGATGGCCCTGACCAGCGCCGTTGGCGGTCCCGCAGTCATTTATCTGACCGCGTTGATCTCACTGGCCGTTCTGGCGTCGAATGCCTTCACCCGTCGGCAACTGTTCGATTTCAGGGAGTTGATGCCGATGGCGGTGGCGCTGTTCGCGCCTTTCACTGCGATGTTGATCAGCAGTATATGGCTGGGTGTATGGAGCGCATCCGAGATCGAAAAACTGCTCAGGTTCGCGCTGGCTGTACCCGTGTGCTGGATGTTGTTGCGGGCGCCGCGCCACTGGCTGCAGCATGTGCAATGGAGTGTGCTGTTTGGCGCGTATGCCGGCTCGATCATGCTTTTCGTCATCCTGCTGCACCCGGGCCTGGGACGGGGATTTGTATCGGACTACGGCGGGCGCTACAACGCCGTTGCCTTCGCCGACCTGACCCTGTTGTTCGGCGTGATGTCGATCGTGACCCTGCCCTGGACGTTGACGCGCTGGGCCAGGTTTGAGGCGGCGTTGAAGATCTTCGCCCTGCCGCTGACGCTGGCTGCCGTCTGGGTGTCCCAGACCCGCAGCAGCTGGGGCTTGCTGCCGGTGTGCGGTGTGGTGTTTCTACTGGCCAAACGTGGCTGGACGGTACGCAAGAAGGCGATTTTCGTGGCCTGCATTGCCGCGGTCCTGGCCCTGGGAGCGGTGGCGGCATGGCATGCCAAGGGCACGCGCTGGACTGAAGCGGCATCGGACGTGAGCCTCTTCACCGAGAACAAGGAACGCGATACCTCCGTCGGCATACGCATGCAGCTCTGGCACGCGTCCTGGCTGATGTTCAAGCAAAGCCCGCTGGTCGGCGTGGGCGTGCCCAACTTCCGGCCCGAGCTGGTCAAGATGGCGGAGCAGGGGACTGTGACCAAGCTGGTCTCCACGGACTTTGGCGAGCCGCATAATGATTATCTGGGCGCGTTGGCGGGCTACGGCCTGCTCGGCATCCTGAGCATCTTCGCCCTCTATTTTGTCCCCGCGGCGGTGTTCATGCGCCGCATGCGCAGCGATGACGTGGTGGTGCGGGTAGGCGCCCAGCTCGGCCTGCTGTTTTGCCTGGGCTACAGCGTCTTCAGCCTGTCCGAAATGATGTTCCGCAACATGCGCAGCGTGCCGATCTACGCGGTGACGGTCGTGCTGCTGTACGCGCTGACCACGGTTCGCAGGAACCGCTCCCAGGCCTCGTCCGCCAGCGCCTGAAATCCGTGGCGCTTTTCGCGCTGCTCCGGTCAAAAAACGCAAGGTCTGATCCTTGCGTTTTTTTTCGTCCGCGACCAAAACCCAGGTGGCATTGACCTGCGTCAATCGCCCGGTCTCTTCCTGGTGAAAACCCTGGCTCATCCCCGTATTCTGATGAAACGCAACATATAAACCGTCACATTCTGCCGCTATTGCTTGCATGCGCAGGGTGGGCATAGAAAGAGAGGTTCTATGAAAAATTCCAGTTTGCGTAGGGAATTGCTGTGGTTCGTATTCGCCATCGGCGCGGCCGTGCTGGCCCTGGGCGTCTGGGACGCCTGGGAGCGGCGGGCCGAGATGGTGGCGCAGCGCAAGACCGAGCTGCGGCACGTGCTGGACCTGGCGTCCAGCATCGTGCAGAACGGCAAGCGGGGCGTGAGGGAGGGGCTCACGCTGGAGCAGGCGCAGCGCAATGTCGCCCAGCGCCTGGCGCAGCTGCGCTATGGCGCCGACGGCTACGTGGGCGCGTTCCGCGACGATTATTCACTGCTGGTGCATCCGGATTCCAAGCTGGTCGGCACCAATGTGCGGGATACGCGCGACGCCGAGGGCAGACCGATCTTCGAGGACCTGTATGCGCAGGGCAAGGCTGGCGGCGGCTATGTCGATTACCTGTTTCCGCGCCCGGGATCGGACGAAGCCCTGCACAAGATCAGCTATGCGGTCTATGAACCCGAATGGGGCTGGCTGCTGTTCACCGGGCTGTACGTCGATGACGTGGACGCGGCATTCCGCGCCACGCTGTGGCGCCAGGGCGGCGTGACGCTGGGCTTGCTGGCGGTGGTGCTGCTGGCGGCATTGCGCTTTTTCCGGACGCACATCATCCGTCCGCTGGACGAGGCGGTGGTCGTGTGCGAGCGAGTGGCGCAGGGCGATCTGTCCAGCATCGTGTCGCGTCATCACCGGGGCGAGATCGGCCGGCTGTTCGACGCCATGGCGCTGATGCAGGAACGCCTCGATGTGGCCGTGCGCAGCATCGTGCATTCCACGGGCTCGATCGCCGCCGCTTCGCGTCAGATCGCCGCCGGCAGCATGGACCTGCATGACCGCACCGAGAAGCAGGCGGCTGCGCTGGAGCAGACGGCGGCCAGCGTGGAGCAGATCACGGCCACCGCCAAGCAGAGCGCCGACCATGTGCGCGAAGTGAGCGCGCTGGCGGGCCAGTCGGCGCAGCTGGCGCGTCAGGGCAGCGAGGAAACCCAGCACGCCATCGACGCCATGCGCGAGATTTCGCAAAGCTCGCAGCGCATCGACGAGATCATCCGCCTGATCGACGAGATCGCGTTCCAGACCAACATCCTGGCGCTCAACGCCGCGGTCGAGGCGGCGCGCGCGGGCGAACAGGGCAGGGGCTTCGCCGTGGTGGCGGGCGAAGTGCGGGCGCTGGCGCAGCGCTCGGCCACCGCGGCCAAGGAAATCAAGGGCCTGATCGAGGCGTCCTCCGATTCGGTGGAGCGCGGCAGCCAGCGCGTGGAACAGGCCAGCGCCACCATGGGCAGCGTGCTGGAATCGGCCCGCAACAGCGCGCCGCTGATGGGCGAGATCGCCACGGCCTCGGCCGAGCAGAGCGTGGGCATCGAGCAGATCAATCAGGCCGTCACGCACCTGGACAGCGTGACGCAGCAGAACGCCTCGCTGGTGGAGGAGTTCGCCGCGTCGGCCGCCACGCTGCACGACCAGGCCGACGACCTGGCCCGCGCCGTGTCGGTGTTCAAGCTGTCTGCAGCCTACTAGGCGAGCACTGGACCACGCTCATGGCGCGCTGCAGCCGCGCGCTAAGTTCGCGGCTGGCGCTGGTCATGGGCGGGCGCAGCTCGTCCGTGATCAAACCTTGCAAGGCCAGCGCGCGCTTGATCGGCGCCGGATTGGGTTCGGCGAACAACAGCCGGATCAAGCCGCGCAGCGGTTCGAACAGCTCGCGCGCTGCTTCGGCGTGGCCGTCGCGGGCCAGCTGCATGACCTCGACGTAGCGCTCGGGATACAGGTGCGCCGCGGCGGGAATGGCGCCGCGACCTCCCATCTGGAAGTGATCCAGGAAGGCCATGTCCTCGCCGCACAGGACGTCCATCCTGCCGCGCGCGTTGAGCGCGGACAACAGTGAGGGATTGCATTCCTTGACCGAGCCGAATTGCGGCAGCGCGGCCAGCGTTTCCATGGTCTCAACCGTCATCGCAACGCCCGCGCGCTTGGGGATGTTGTACAGGATGACGGGGCGTTCGGTGGCCCAGGCGATCTGGCGGTAGTGCCACAGGATGCCTTGTTGCGACGGGCACAGGTAGTACGGCGGCGGCACCAGGTAGCCGGCCGGGCTCAGCTTGTCCAGGCGGCGGATGGCCGCCGCCACGCCGCGCGTGTCCACGCCGCCGGCGCCGAACACCAGCGGCAGCGCGTGCGGATCGGTGCGGATGGCTTCGATCATGTCGATCTTCTCCGGCAGGCTCAGCAGGTTGCCTTCGCCGGTGGAGCCGAACAGGACCAGGCCGGCGATGCCGGCGTTGCGATAGTAGCGGGCCAGCGCCTGGGCGGCCTCGCAATCCACGTGTCCGGCGCGCATGGGCGTGACCATGGGCAGCCAGATGCCTTCGAAGACGGGGCGGGCGGGCATGTCCATGGCTCAGTGCCTCCGCGCGGAACCGGCCAGCAGCACCGGGCCGAATTCGGCGCGCGGCAGGCCGGACATGACCGCATGCATGATGGCGTCGACCTGGTCGCGAGCGCACTGCAACTGGACGGCGGTCTGGCCATGCTGGTGATCGACCGCCAGCACGTAGACGCCGATGCGCGCGCCCAGCGCCCGATGCAGCGCCAGCCGCAGGTTCAGCGCGTCCAGGCTGTCGATCCGGATGGTCAGCGACACGTCCGCCGGCGCGTGGCGCGGCGGAATCCGTGACGCGGGATTGTAGGCTGGGGAGGCGGCGCTGGCTTGTCGAGGAATCATGGCGTGGGGCCGGGCGAGGCCGGAAAACGTGTTTCCGGGGTACCGGCTTGGGGTGGTTGACGACGCTTCCACTATAGGAAGCGCGTCGTAAATCCTGCCGATAAATGCGGGCGCGGCGCGTAAAAACCGCGTCAACGCCCGGCGGGCTCAGAACGTCTTGGTCAACGACAGCAGCCCGGTGGCGCGGCCCATGTAGCGGCCCTTGCTGTTGGTGTAGGCGCCACGGTCGGCGTTGGTGTCCAGATAGGCCAGCGACACGGCAAAGCCCTGGCCGAAGTCCTTGGTCAGGCCCAGCTTCCAGTCCGTGTAGGAACCTTTGTCCACGTTGCGCACCGTCTGCCGGCCCACGTGCGCATTGACGGTCAGGCCCCAGACGCCGGTGTCGAAGTTGCCGGACAGGTCGAAGTACTGGCTGTACTTGCTGTCGACGGCGCCGAACAGATTGGTCATGGCGATGGAGTACTTGAACATCACCGGGCCGTAGCCCAGGCCGGCATACAGCTCGGTGGTGTCGGGACTGGTGTAGCCGGACGGGTAGTCGCCGGGATAGTAGTACTGCATCACGCCCAGATCGAAAGGCACGCTGGGCGCCAGTTCACCCTTATAGCCGCCGTAGAAGTCCATTTCCACGGGCGCGGAGACGGCGCTGTTGCTGTCGCCCAGCCAGCTGATGCTGGAGTTCCAGTTGCCCAGGTACAGGCCGCTGGAATGCGCCAGGTCGAAGCCGCCCTGGATCGCGGGCTTGTTGTTGGTCTGCATCAGGCCGCGATAGCGGTACTGGCTGGCCAGCGTCACGTTGGCGCTCAACGTGAAATCGGATTGCGTGGATTGCGGGGCGGGCGCCTGCTCGGCATGCGACGGCGCGGCCAGCGCGATCAGCGCCAGGGCGGCCAGGGTGTTGCGGGACATCGGAATGCTCCATGCGTTGAACGGATCGCAACGATAGGAGAAGCCGCATAAACGCCGAGACAAGAGTGGCGCCGCGCGCGTAAACGCGCCGTCAATGCCGAGTCCGGCGAGGGTCAGCCGGCGAAGCGGTAGCCGACGCCGATCTCGGTGAGCAGGTACGCGGGCTGGGCGGGATCGGCTTCCAGCTTCTGGCGCAGGTGCCCCATATAGATGCGCAGGTAGTGGTTGCTCTCCACATGCGAGGGGCCCCAGACCTCGCGCAGCAGTTCGCGGTGCGTCATGACCTTGCCGCGATGCGCCAGCAGGGCGGCCAGCAGGCGATACTCCATCGCCGTCAGGTGCACATGCTGGCCGTTGCGCTCGACCACGCGCTTGGCGAAATCCACGCGCACGTCGCCGAAGCTGATCTCCGACGCGTTGCCCGCGCCGCCCCGGGCGTGCCGCCGCAGCAGCACGCGCAGCCGCGCCAGCAGCTCGCTGACGCCGAAGGGCTTGGTCAGGTAGTCATCCGCGCCGGCGTCCAGCGCCGCCACCTTGTCGGCCTCGGCGCTGCGCGCCGACAGCACCAGCACCGGCACCTCGGTCCAGCCGCGCAGTTCGCGGATCAGCGTCATGCCGTCCTCGTCGGGCAGGCCCAGGTCCAGCACAATGGCGTCGGGTTGGCGGGTGCCGGCCTCGATCAGGCCGCGCTTGACGGTGTCGGCCTCATGGACCGTGCAGCCCTCGCTTTCCAGGGCCTGGCGCACGAAGCGCCGGATGTAGTCGTCGTCCTCGATGATGAGCACGGTGGGCTGGTAGTCGAACATGCGTGGCGGGACTCAGGGAGTTTCGGGTTGGATGGCGGGCGGTTCGCCCAGCGGCAGCGTGAAGACGAATTGCGCGCCGCTGGGCCGGCCCGGCGCGTGCTCGACCCAGATGCGGCCATGGTGGGCGGTGACGATGGCTTCGCACACCGCCAGGCCCAGGCCCACGCCCGGCGTGGCGGATTCGCGTTCGCCGCGAGTGAATTTCTGGAAGATCCGGCGTTCGGCGCCGGCGGCCACGCCGGGGCCATTGTCGCAGACCGAGATGCGCAGTTCCTTGTCCTGCACGGTCGCGCCCAGCTGGATGGCGCTGCCAGCCGGCGTGTACTTGGCCGCGTTTTCCAGCAGGTTGCAGAGCACGCGCTCGATCAGCACGCCGTCGCATTCCACCAGCGGCAGCTGGGACAGGCTGGACACCGTCACCTGGTGCGCGGCCAGTGGTTCGCGCATGGCCGCCAGCGCCGCGCCCACCAGTTCCTCTACCGACTGCCATTCCAGCCGCAGCGGCGTGTCGCCGCTTTGCAGCCGGGCCATGTCCAGCAGGTTGGCCACCAGCGCATGCATGCGCTGGGCCTGGTCGCGCATTGCGCGGATGGTGTCCTGCACATCGGCCGGCAGCGCCGCCTGCTGGCGCGCCAGGGTATCGGTCATGCCGACCAGGCTGGTCAACGGCGTGCGCAGGTCGTGCGACACGGCGGCCAGCAGCGAGTTGCGCAGCTTCTCGGATTCCATGCTGACCAGCGCCTGTTGCGCCACCTCGACATAATGCAGGCGCTCGAGCGCGATGGCGATCAGCGTGGCGTAGGCCTCGATCTGCCGCCGCGACTCTGGATTGGAGAACAGGCTGCGGCGCGGCGCGGCCAGCGCCAGGACGCCGCGGGTGCGCATGGGGGCCTTCAGCGGCAGGTAGAGCAGCTCGCTGTTGGACAGGGTGGCGGTGCCGGCGCCGGCGGGCTGGCCATGGTCATAGACCCATTGCGCCAGCGCCGACTCCAGCGGTGGCATGTCGTCGGCGGCGGGCGAGGCCAGCTTGAGCCGGTCGTCCAATCCCAGGATGTACAGCGCGCAGCGCGAGCCGAACGTGGCGTGGACAAACAGGCCGGCCGAGGCCACGATCTGCTCGGGCAGCAGGGCCGACGACAGCTCGCGCGCGAATTCATACAGGCTGCGGGCGTCGGCCTCGCGCTTGACCGAGACCTGGGCCTGCAGGCGCAGCCCGGCGGTGAGTTGGCCGATCAACAGGCCCACCGCCAGCAGCACGCCGAAGGTCAGCAGGTACTGCACGTCCGACACCGCGAAGGACGCCAGCGGCTGCACGAAGAAAAAATCGAACAGACCCACGCTGACCACCGAGGCCAGCGCCGCCGGCCCGCGGCCGTGCCTGACGGCCACCGCCACCACCGCCAGCAGGAACAGCATGACGATATTGGTCTGGTGCAGCGCCGGAAAGGCCAGCGCCGACAGCGCCGTGGCGATGGCGCAGTAGCACAGCGCCCAGGCATAGCCGGCCAGGGGGCGGCCGCCGCGTTCGTCCGCCGCCTGGCGCGCGCGCTGGCCCAGGGTCAGCGGATCGCGTCCCGGCGCCGCGCTGGCGGGCAGCGGCGGCGCGCCCAGCCGGATCACGTCGATCTCCGGGCAGCCGGCGGCCAGCATGTCGGCGAAGCTGTGGCGGCGCCACAGCCAGCCCGGCGACAGGGCTGCGTTGAGCAGGGCGGACGCCGACAGCCGCAACCGCAGCAGGCCGCTGGCGCGGGTGCGGCCGACGACGGCCTTGGTGATGTTGTGGCGGCGCACGTAGCGGACCATGGCTTCGACCATGTCGCCGCCGGCCAGCGTCTCGGCGCGCGCGCCCAGCGTGTCGGCAAGCGCCATCGCGCGCTGCAGCCGCTCCTGGGCGCTTTGCGGCGCGGGCGCGGCGCGCGCCGTGTCGACCGTCACCACGTGCAGATCGCATTCCAGCTGCTGGCTCAGGCGGTGGGCGCTGCGGATGACGTACTCGGCGTCCTCGTCGGCGCCGATGCAGGCGACCACGGCCTCGCGCGTGCGCCAGACCGGCTCGATCGCGCGGTCGCGGCGATAGGCCTGCACGTCGTCGTCCACGTGGTCGGCGGTGCGGCGCAGCGCCAGTTCGCGCAGCGCGATCAGGTTGCCCTTGCGGAAGAAGTTGCGGGTGGCGTGACGCGCCTGCTCGGGCAGGTAGACCTTGCCTTCCTTCAATCGGCGCAGCAGCTCGTCGGCCGACAGGTCCACCAGGATGACTTCGTCGGCGCCGTCGAAGACCTCGTCGGGCACCGTTTCCCAGACCCGCACGCCGGTGATGCTGCCGACCGCCTCGTTCAGGCTGTCCAGATGCTGCACGTTCAGCGTGGTCCAGACATCGATGCCGGCGGCCAGCATTTCCTCGATGTCCTGCCAGCGCTTGGCATGGCGCGAGCCGGGCGCGTTCGAGTGCGCCAGCTCGTCCACCAGCGCCAGCGCCGGATGGCGCGTCAGCGCGCCGTCCAGGTCGAACTCCTTGAGCACATGGCCGCGATAGGCCACGTCCTTGAGCGGCAGCGTCGGGATGCCGTCCAGCAGGGCGGCGGTCTCGCGGCGGCCGTGGGTTTCGACGATGCCGGCCAGCACGTCCACGCCCTGCGCCGCTTGGGCGCGCGCCGCGACCAGCATGGCATAGGTCTTGCCCACGCCGGCCGATGCGCCGAAATAGACGCGCAGCTTGCCGCGCACAGCCTGGCGCGCGGCGTCGTCCAGCGTTTTCAGGAGCGCGTCCGGATCGGGACGCTCGTCAGCGGTATCGGCCATGGGCGCGGGGCTTCAAGGAGAACAGGGCTGGCAATACTATACCCAGGCGCATGGCCGTCAGCGCCGGGGCGCCAGCTTGTCCAGCGCCAGGTTGAGCTTGAGCACGTTGACCGCGGGGTCGCCCAGCAGGCCGATCCAGGGCTTTTCGGTGTTCGCCGCGATCAGCGCATCGACCTCGGTGCGAGGCAGGTTGCGCGCGCGCGCCACGCGGGCGGCCTGGTAAACCGCCGCCGCCGGACTGATGTGCGGGTCCAGACCGCTGCCCGAGGCGGTGACCAGATCCACCGGGACAGGCAGCGGATTCTCCGGATCGGCGGCCTTGAGCAGGGCGATGCGGGCCTGGATCGCCTCGGCCAGCGCGGGGTTGCGCGGACCCAGGTTCGAGCCGCCCGAGTTGGCCGCGTTGTACGGCATTGGCGCGGTGGCCGACGGCCGGCTCCAGAAATACTGCGGCGAGCTGAAGGACTGGCCGATCAGCTCCGATCCCACCACCTTGTCGCCGTCGCGGATCAGCGAGCCGGCGGCCTCGTGCGGAAAGACAGCGGCGGCGATGCCGTTGGTCAGGAAGGGATAGGCCAGGCCGGTCACCAGCGACAGCGCGACGAACACGACCAGGGCCGGGCGCAGGATGCCGCCTTGGCGCGGCAGGGCATGGATGGCTTGCTTCATAATGAAATTCTCCTAGTGTCGCGGATCAGACCCAGCCCAGCGCGGCCAGGACCATGTCGACCAGCTTGATGCCGACGAAGGGAACCAGCAGGCCCCCCAGGCCATAGATCAGCAGGTTGCGGCGCAGCAGCACCGCGGCGCCCAGCGGCCGGTAGCGCACGCCTTTCAGGGCCAGCGGGATCAGCACGACGATGATCAACGCGTTGAAGATCACGGCCGACAGGATGGCCGAGGCCGGCGTGGCCAGCGCCATGATGTTCAGCACATTCAGCTGCGGATAGACGGTGGCGAAGGCGGCCGGGATGATGGCGAAGTACTTGGCCACGTCGTTGGCCACGCTGAAGGTGGTCAGCGCGCCGCGCGTCATCAGCATCTGCTTGCCGATCTCGACGATTTCGATCAGCTTGGTGGGATTGGAGTCCAGGTCCACCATGTTGCCGGCTTCCTTGGCGGCCTGCGTGCCCGAGTTCATGGCCACGGCCACGTCGGCCTGAGCCAGCGCCGGCGCGTCGTTGGTGCCGTCGCCGGTCATGGCCACCAGCCGGCCTTCGCCCTGGTAGGCGCGGATCAGCTTGAGCTTGGCTTCCGGCGTGGCTTCGGCCAGGAAGTCGTCCACGCCGGCCTCGGCCGCGATGGAGGCGGCTGTGAGCTTGTTGTCGCCGGTGATCATCACGGTCTTGATGCCCATGCGGCGCAGCTCGGCGAAGCGCGACTGGATGCCGGGCTTGACGATGTCCTTGAGCTCGACCACGCCCAGCGCGCGGTTGCCGTCGCTGACCAGCAGGGGCGTGCTGCCGCGCCGCGCCACATCCTCGGCCAGGCGCAGCACCGTGTCGGGCACGGACGCTTCCTGCGCCTGGATCCAGGCGGCCACGGCGTCGACCGCGCCTTTGCGGATCATGCGTTCGCCGACGTTTACGCCGCTCATGCGGGACTGGGCGGTGAAGGGCACGAATTCGGCGGCGGCCAGCTGCGGCGCGGGCGCGTGAATGGTCTTGTCGGCCAGCGCCACGATGCTGCGTCCCTCGGGCGTTTCGTCGGCCAGCGAGGCCAGGCGGGCGGCGTCGGCCAGCTCGCGCGACGAGACGCCGGGCGCCGGCAGGAAGGTGGAGGCCTGGCGGTTGCCGAAGGTGATGGTGCCGGTCTTGTCCAGCAGCAGCACGTCCACGTCGCCGGCGGCTTCCACCGCGCGGCCGGAGGTGGCGATGACATTGGCGCCCATCATGCGGCTCATGCCGGCCACGCCGATGGCCGAGAGCAGGCCGCCGATGGTGGTCGGGATCAGGCACACCAGCAGCGCCACCAGCACCGTCACGGTCACCGTCGTGCCGCCGCCGGCGGTCGAGACCGCGTAGATCGAGAACGGCATCAGCGTGACCACCACCAGCAGGAACACCACCGTCAGGCCCACCAGCAGGATGGTCAGCGCCAGTTCGTTGGGCGTCTTCTGGCGCTTGGCGCCTTCGACCATGGAGATCATGCGGTCCAGGAAGCTCTCGCCGGGATCGGCCGCGATGCGTACGAAGATCCAGTCCGACAGCACCCGCGTGCCGCCGGTGACGGACGAGAAGTCGCCGCCGGATTCGCGGATCACGGGCGCGGATTCGCCGGTGATGGCGCTTTCGTCGACGGACGCCACGCCGGCGATCACCTGGCCATCGCCGGGGATGGTTTCGCCGGCCTCGACCAGCACCACGTCGCCGCGGCGCAGCAGCCCGGAGGGCTGGCTGACGGCCTGGCCGCGCCATGCGTCGGGCGTGGCGCGGTTGGCGTCGGCGTCCTTGAATCCCTTGAGCAGGCGCGCGTCGATGGTGGTGCGCAGGCCGCGCAAGGTGGCCGCCTGCTGCTTGCCGCGGCCTTCGGCCAGGGCTTCGGCGAAGTTGGCGAACAGCACGGTGAACCAGAGCCATACCGTGATCGCCAGGATGAAGCCCGCCGGGGCCTCGGCCTGGCCGCGCAGCGCCATGATCCACAGGATCGTGGTGAGGATGCTGCCGGCGTAGACCACGAACATGACGGGGTTCTTCATCTGCGCGGCCGGCGAGAGCTTGCGCAGGCTGTCCAGCAGCGCCGGGCCGACCAGCGCGCTCGACCACATGCCGAACTGGCGTTCATGGACGCCGCTGGACGCGGCGCGGGCGGCGCCGCCTCCGGCGCCGGTCGTAGAAGTTTCAATCTTGGCCATTTTCATTCCTAGCCGTTGGTGTTCAAGTTGTCTGCGGCGCTGGCGAGCCATCCGCAGCATGGAGAAGCTCGCCGCCTCGCGGGGCCGCGCGGATCCGGCTTTGCCGGTCCGCGGCGGCGCCCCCTTGAGGGGGGAGCGCACAGCGCTTCGGGGGTGGGCGTCACCCGCGGATCCGGCTTTGCCGGTCCGCGGCGGCGCCCCCTTGAGGGGGAAGCGCGCAGCGCTTCGGGGGTGGGCTTCATCATTAGCGGAGCAGGTGCTCGGCGACGGGGCCAAGCGCCAGCGCGGGCACGTAAGTCAGCGCGCCCACGAGCAGCACGGCGCCGATCAGCAGCACCACGAACAGCGGGCCGTGGGTCGGCATGCTGCCGGGGCCGGCGGGCAGGCGGCGCTTGGCGGCCAGCGAACCGGCCATCGCCAGCACGGCGACGATGATGGCGAAGCGGCCGAACCACATCGCCGCCCCCAGCAGCACGTTGTAGAAGGGCGTGTTGGCGGACAGGCCGGCGAAGGCGCTGCCGTTGTTGTTGGCCGCGGAGGTCAGGGCGTACAGGATTTCCGAGAAACCGTGGATGCCAGGATTGAGCACGCCCGCCTGGCCGGCGCTGACCGACACGGCCAGCGCGGTGCCGCCCAGCACCAGCAGCGGAGTGGCCAGGATGACGATGGACACCATCTTCATGTCGTAGGCCTCGATCTTCTTGCCCAGGTATTCCGGCGTGCGGCCGATCATCAGGCCGGCGATGAACACCGCCAGGACGGCGAAGGCCAGCATGCCGTACAGACCGGAGCCGACGCCTCCGTAGACCACCTCGCCCAGCTGCATCTGCAGCATCGGCGTCACGCCGCCCATGGCGTTGAACGAGTCGTGCATGCCGTTGACCGCGCCGCAGGACGCCGCCGTGGTCACGGTGGCGAACAGCGAGGTGGCGGCGATGCCGAAGCGGGTTTCCTTGCCTTCCATGTTGCCGCCGGGCGAGAAGGCCGAGAGGGAGCTGTCCGCGCCGGCCTGCGCCGCCATCGGATTGGCCTGTTGCTCGAAATAGCCGACGTTGATCGCGAAAGCGACGAACAGCGCCGTCATCGCCGCCAGCACCGCGATGCCCTGCTTGCGGCTGCCGACCATCTCGCCGAACGAGAAGCACAGTGCGGCCGGGATGATCAGGATGGCCAGCATTTCCAGGAAGTTCGCCAGCGGCGTGGCGTTCTCATAGGGATGGGCCGAGTTGGCGTTGAAGAAGCCGCCGCCGTTGGTGCCCAGCAGCTTGATCGCTTCCTGCGAGGCCACCGGACCCATCGCCAGCGTCTGGGTCTGCGTGACCGCCGGGTCGGTGACCGGCTGGCCGGCCGCGTCCAGCACCGGCTGGCCCTGCGCGTCCACGCGCGGCTGGGCGTAGTGCAGCGCCTCGACGGTCTGCGCCTCGACATAGGGGCTGAAGTTCTGGATCACGCCCTGGCTGACCAGCGCCAGTGCCAGGATCAGCGACAGCGGCAGCAGCACATACAGCGTGCTGCGGACCATGTCGGTCCAGAAGTTGCCCAGCGTGGCGCTGCAATGGCGCGCCAGCCCGCGGATCAACGCGAACAGCACGGCGATGCCGGTCGCGGCGGACACGAAGTTCTGCACCGTGAGCGCCAGCATCTGCGTCAGGTAGCTCATGGTCGATTCGCCGCCGTAGCCCTGCCAGTTGGTGTTGGCGACGAAGCTGATGGCGGTGTTCAGCGCGGAATCGGGCGATACCGGGCCCATGCCGGCCGGGTTCAGCGGCAGCATGCCCTGCAGGCGTTGCAGGGCGTAGACGGCGATGATGCCGAGGATGTTGAAGGCCAGCACCGCCAGCGCGTAGCGCTTCCAGCCCATCTCGGCTTGCGGATCGATGCCGGACAGCCGGTAGATGACGCGTTCCAGCGGACGGCCCCAGGCGGTCCAGCGGGACTGCCCGTCCTCCATGGCGATGCGGATGTAGCGCCCGAGAAACGGCGCGAGGGCAAGCAGGACTGCGAGATAGAGCACGAGCAGTCCGATGTATTGGGCGTTCATCAGAACTTCTCCGGTTTGAACAGGGCGACCAGCAGGTACACGAACAGGGCGGCCGCGGTCAGGCCGCTGAGCCAGTAGAGCCAGCTCATGATTGGTCTCCCGATGACAGGGCTGCGCACAATCCCAGCAGGGCGTAAGTCAGCCCGGCCATGACGGCGAAGATGGCGATATAGATGGCATCCACGTTCTTTCCTCCCGGGAGCGATGCTCCCTGCGTGCGTCGGGCCATGCGCGGCAGAGGGGATGCGGGCCGCGCAGGCGCAATGACCAATCAGGACAGCGGCAGGTTACGGAGCGGGGGGTAAAAACGGGGTATAGCTTTGGCCGGCGGGTGTAAACGGGATATAAAAACGGCGCGGACCGCCCCGTGGCGGGGCGTGGCGGCCAGGCGCGCCCGGATGCGGGCGCGGTGGCGCCAGGATGGGGAAGGGCGGCGCAAATCGGGTTTTGCGGCAAGGCCGTAAATGGACGCCGACTCGCGGGCATCCGGGAAAAATCCCAAAGGTTGGGACGAGTTGGGTGATTTGCACCATTGTGGTGCCAGTTATATGTAAATGAATGCGCCGAATTAGGGCATTCCCCTAGTGTGACAATCCCGCGTCTGGTGCAGAATCTCGTCCCATGCAGGTGAGGAGACAAGCCCTGCATCATGGGCACGAGACCGGCGGCACCGGTACATAAAAAAAGTAAAGCAGTATCAAAAAAAGCAAAACGCACAACGGCTGGCACCAGGCAGTGCCGGCCGTTGTCGCTTAAAGCGTCCGGAAATGCTTGCTCCGGCGCGGCGGGCGCCGCGTTTCGCGATATTCAGGCCAGGTTGTCAAAAATCGCTATGCCCGAATCCCGCGTTCCCTCCGCATCCCCCTCCCGTTCCTATTGGCGCCGCAACTTGCGCCTGATCGCGCTATTGCTCGCGCTCTGGGCCGGGCTGACCTTCATCCCCTCGTATTTCGCCCGCGGCCTGTCCTTCGACTTCCTCAACTGGCCGTTCTCGTACTGGATGGCGGCCTATGGCGCGCCGCTGGCCTACCTGATCATCATCGCGGTCTACGCCGGGGTCATGAACCGCGCCGACCGGCGCGCCGAGCTTGAGGGGGACCGCTGATGCCGTTTTTCAGCGGGGACACCCCGCAGGAATTCAGCCTGCGGCTGCGGCGCATCTATGTCCTGTACACAGCCGGTTTCGCGCTGCTGATCCTGCTGATGGCGCTGGCCGAGATCCTGGGCATGCCGCGCAACTGGATCGGCTATGTCTTCCTGCTGGTGACGGTGAGCTTGTACGCCGGCATCGGCATCGTCTGTCGCACCTCCGACCAGGTCGAGTACTACGTCGCCGGACGGCGCGTGCCGGCCATCTACAACGGCATGGCCACGGCGGCCGACTGGATGTCGGTGGCGTCCTTCATCGGCGTGGCGGGCACGCTCTACCTGACCGGCTACGGCGGGCTGGCCTACATCATGGGCTGGACCGGCGGCTACGTGCTGGTGGCCATGCTGCTGGCGCCCTACCTGCGCCGCTTCGGCCAGTACACCATCCCCGATTTCATGGGCGCGCGCTACGGCGGCAACCTGCCGCGCCTGGCCGGCGTGGCCTGCGCCATCCTGTGTTCCTTCACCTATCTGGTCGCGCAGATCTACGGCGTGGGCATCATCACCACCCGCATGACCGGCATCTCGTTCGAGCTGGGCATCTTCGTGGCGCTGGGCGGCATGCTGGTCTGTTCCTTCCTGGGCGGCATGCGGGCGGTGACCTGGACCCAGGTCGGGCAGTACATCATCCTGGTGATCGCCTATCTGGTGCCGGTGGTGTGGCTGTCGGTCAAGCACACCGGATCGCCCGTGCCGCAGGTCTCGGCCGGCATCGTGTTGCAGCAGGTGGCCGAGAAGGAAAGCTATCTGCTGAACGACACCGGCGAGATCGAGGTGCGGCGCATCTGGCAGGAGCGGGCCGACGAGATGGGCCAGCGCATCGCCGCGCTGCCCGAGTCCTGGACGCTGGAGAAGGACAAGCTACGCAGCCGGCTGGCCCAGCTCAACGCCACCGACGCGCCCATGGTGGAGATCCGTTCGCTGGAGCGTGAGCTGGCGTCCTATCCGCCGAATGCCGAGGAGGCGCGCGCGGCCTGGTCGCAGTCCAAGGCCCTGTTCGAGGCGCGCGCCGCGCCGCCCACGCCGCATGCCGAGCCGTTTCCGGCCAAGGACGCGGAAGAGCGCAGCAACATGCGCACCAATTTCCTGGCGCTGGTGCTGTGCCTGATGCTGGGCACCGCCGGCATGCCGCACATCCTGATGCGCTCATACACCACGCCCTCGGTGAGCGAGGCGCGGCGTTCCGTGTGCTGGTCCCTGCTGTTCATCCTGCTGCTGTATTTCATGGCGCCGGCGCTGGCCCTGCTGGTGAAATACGAGGTCTACACGCAGGTGGTCGGCTCCAACTTCCTCAGCCTGCCCAACTGGGTGCACGCCTGGAGCGCGGTCGACAGCAACCTGCTGGACGTGACCGACATCAACCGCGACGGCATCGTGCAGCTGGGCGAGATCAGCATGGGGGCGGATGTGGTGGTGCTGGCCATGCCGGAGATCGGCGGGCTGCCCTATGTGATTTCCGGGCTGGTGGCCGCCGGCGGGCTGGCCGCCGCGCTGTCCACTGCCGACGGCCTGCTGCTGACCCTGTCGAACTCGCTGTCGCACGACATGTGGTATCGGGTGGTGTCGCCGCGCATGCCGGCGGCGCGGCGCGTGATGGCGTCCAAGATCCTGCTGCTGGCGGTGGCGTTCGGCGCGGCCTGGGTCGCGGCGCGCAAGCCGGCCGACATCCTGTTCATGGTGTCCGCCGCCTTCTCCTTCGCCGCCTCGTCTTTCTTCCCGGCATTGGTCATGGGCGTGTTCTGGCGGCGAGCGAACAAGTGGGGGGCGACGCTGGGCATGGCGGCGGGGCTGCTGGTCACGTTCTCCTACATGACACACACCCAGCCCTGGCTGCGCGAATGGGTGCTGGGCATCTCGCGCAGCGAGCCGATCACGCTGTGGTGGGGCATCCAGCCCATCGCCGCCGGCGTGTTCGGCGCGCCGGTGGCCTTCCTGACCATCATCGTGGTGTCGCTGCTGACCCCGCCGCCCGACCGCGCCACGCTGGCGCTGGTCGATTACCTGCGCCAGCCGGGCGGGGGCGCGCCGCCGGCCGCGAACAGCTAGCTCGGGGAGGCTGCTGTGGGGCTCAGTGGGAAACGGACTTCGAGAAGACGTTCATCACCACCACGCCGGCGATGATGAGGCCCATGCCGATCATCGCCGGCGCGTCCAGGTGCTGCTTGAAGAGCAGCGCGCTGACGATGGAGATGAGCACGATGCCCACGCCCGACCAGATCGCGTAGGCGATGCCGACCGGCACCTCGCGCAGCGTCAGCGACAGAAAATAGAACGACACCACGTAGCCGAGCGTCGTCACCACCGACGGCAGCAGCCGCGTGAAGCCATCGGAGCTTTTCAGGGCGCTGGTGGCGACGATCTCGGCCAGGATGGCCACGGCCAGGTACAGCCATTTCATTTGCGGGCTCCTTCGGCCTGGCGCAGCAGCACCAGCAGGGCGCCGGCGCCGCCTTCGCGCTCGGGCGCCTCGGAAAACGCCAGCACCTCGTTCTTCTGCACCAGCCAGGTGCGGGCCTTGTCCTTGAGCACCGGCTCCAGCCCCTGCGAGCCGTAGCCCTTGCCGTGCACGATGCGCACGCAGCGGATGCCGTGTTCCTGGCATTCATCCAGGAAGGACAGCAGGGCGTGGCGGGCCTGTTCCACGCGCAGGCCGTGCAGGTCGAGTTCGGCGCCCGCGCGCCACTGGCCGCGACGCAGGTTGCGCGCCGTGTCGGGCGCGGCGTCGCCGCGCACGAAGGCGGTGCCGCCTTCGGACAGCAGGTGGATGACTTCGCCGCCGTCGGACACGCCGGCGTCGGCGCGGGTCGGGGTCTCGCCCAGCGCGTTGGCGCGGCGCAGGGCCGGCGCGGGCGTGGCCACGGGCTTGTGCTCGACGCGGGCGTCGCGCCTGATCGGGGTGACGGACCGCAGGCTGCGCCGCAGCGCCTCGGCATCGTCGGCGGGATTGGCGGACTCGGCCGCCGGCTTGCGCGCGGCAGCCGCGGCCGAGGCGCGGGCCAGCGTGGCGCGCTGGCGCTCGGCCTCCAGGTCCTTCTTCAGGCGCTTTAGGTCGGCCAGGCCGACTTTGCTGCCTTTCATTACTGGCCTTCGCTCTCCAGCCAGCGCTGGGCATCCAGCGCGGCCATGCAGCCGGTGCCGGCGCTGGTGATGGCCTGGCGGTAGACGTGGTCCTGCACGTCGCCGGCGGCGAACACGCCGGGCACCGAGGTCATGGTGGCCATGCCGGACAGGCCGCTCTTGGTGACGATGTAGCCGTCCTTCATTTCCAGCTGGCCCTGGAAGATGCTGGTGTTGGGCTGGTGGCCGATGGCGATGAAAGCGCCGGTGACCTTCAGGTCCTCGGTGGCGCCGGTGTCGACGTGGCGCACGCGCACGCCGGTCACGCCGCTGTCGTCGCCCAGCACTTCTTCCAGCGTATGGAAGACCTTGAGCTCCATGTTGCCGTTCTCGACCTTGGACATCAGCTTGTCTACCAGGATGGGCTCGGCGCGGAACTTGTCGCGGCGGTGGATCAGGGTGACTTTGCGGCAGATGTTCGACAGGTACAGGGCTTCCTCGACGGCGGTGTTGCCGCCGCCCACCACGACCACGTCCTGGTTGCGGTAGAAGAAGCCGTCGCAGGTGGCGCAGCCCGACACGCCGCGGCCCATGAAGGACGCTTCGGACGGCAGGCCCAGGTACTTGGCCGAGGCGCCGGTGGCGATGATGAGCGCGTCGCAGGTGTAGACCTTGCCGCCGTCGCCGTTCAGCGTGAACGGGCGCTTGGACAGGTCGACGCTGGCGATGTGGTCGAACAGCATTTCGGTGTTGAAGCGTTCGGCGTGCTTCTGGAAGCGCTGCATCAGGTCCGGACCCTGCACGCCGTCGGCGTCCGCCGGCCAGTTGTCGACGTCGGTCGTCGTCATGAGCTGGCCGCCCTGGGCCAGACCTGTAACAAGTACGGGGTTCAGATTGGCGCGCGCGGCATAGACGGCGGCCGTGTAACCGGCGGGGCCGGAACCAAGTATCAAAACTTTAGCGTGCTTGGGCGTGGAGGTAGGCGTGGACATGGGCAGGTATCTTTAGATTGACGCCCAATTATAATGAGCCGCATGCCGCGTATCTCGAATGCCACTCCACGCGCCTCGCGCAATACCCGCAACGGACCTTCCCCGCTGCAGACACGACTATCCTCGCTGCTGCGCGAGGCCCGTTGGATCCTCTTTGCCGCCCTGGCGGCCTGGCTGACCCTGGTGCTGGCCACCTGGAACGCCGCCGACCCCGGCTGGTCGCACTCGGTGCCCGCCGGCGCGGTGCACAACCGCGGCGGCATGTTGGGCGCCTATCTGGCCGACATCCTGCTCTATCTGTTCGGATTTTCCGCCTGGTGGTGGGTGGTGTTGCTTTTGCACCGCGTCCGGGCCGGTTATCGCCGCCTGGCCAGCCAACTTAAAGTTACCAATAGTAAGCAACCCGAAGTCCTGCCCCGCGTTCACTGGGAAGAGGGCATCGGCTTCTTCCTGCTGATGGTCGGTTCGCTCGGCATGGAGGCCCTGCGCCTGCCCAGCCGTGGCATGCACCTGCCCGGCGCGTCCGAGCACGCCAGCGGCGCGGGCGGCGTCATCGGCCATACGCTGGCCGACCTGATCGGCCGCAGCATCGGCTTCACCGGCAGCACGCTGGCCTTCCTGGTCATGCTGGCCATCGGCCTGAGCCTGTTCTTCTCGTTCTCCTGGCTGAACATCGCCGAGCGGGTCGGCGCCTGGATCGAAGGCATGGTGTTTCGCGTGCGCAGCTCCTATGCCGCGCGCGAGGACCGCAAGGTCGGCGAAGTGGCCAAGGCCGTGCGCACCGAGCAGGTGGTGGCCAAGCAGGAAAAGCTGGTCCACGAGCAGCCTGTGCGCATCGAGCCCGCCATCACCGTGGTGCCTAAGTCCGAGCGCGTGGAAAAGGAAAAGCAGCAGTCGCTGTTCTTCGCCCCGCCGCCGGGCGCCGAGGGCGACCTGCCCGCCATCAGCCTGCTCGACCCGCCGCCGCCCAACCAGGAAACCGTGTCGGCCGAGACCATCGAATTCACCTCGCGCCTGATCGAAAAGAAGCTGGCCGACTTCGGCGTGTCCGTCACCGTGGTGGCGGCGCAGGCGGGCCCTGTCATCACGCGCTACGAAATCGAGCCGGCCACTGGCGTCAAGGGTAGCCAGATCGTCAACCTGGCCAAGGACCTGGCGCGCGCGCTCAGCCTGGTCAGCATCCGGGTGGTGGAAACCATACCCGGCAAGAACCTGATGGGCCTGGAACTGCCCAACCCGCGCCGCCAGATGGTCAAGCTGTCGGAAATCCTGGGTTCGCAGACCTACCACGCCAGCCACTCGGTGGTGACGATGGCGCTGGGCAAGGACATCGCCGGCAATCCGGTGGTGGCCGACCTGGCCAAGATGCCTCACCTGCTGGTGGCCGGCACCACCGGCTCCGGCAAGTCGGTCGGGATCAACGCCATGATCCTGTCGCTCCTGTACAAGGCCGACGCCTCGCACACCCGTCTGATCCTGATCGATCCGAAGATGCTCGAAATGAGCGTCTACGAAGGCATTCCGCACCTGCTGGCGCCGGTGGTCACGGACATGCGCCAGGCCGGCAACGCGCTGAACTGGTGCGTGGGCGAAATGGAAAAGCGCTACCGCCTGATGAGCAAGATGGGCGTGCGCAACCTGGCCGGCTACAACACCAAGATCCGCGACGCCATCAAGCGCGAGGAACCCATCCCCAATCCGTTCTCGCTGACGCCCGACCAGCCCGAGCCGCTGGCGCCGCTGCCCACCATCGTGGTGGTCATCGACGAGCTGGCCGACCTGATGATGGTGGTGGGCAAGAAGATCGAAGAGCTGATCGCGCGCCTGGCGCAGAAGGCGCGCGCCGCTGGCATCCACCTGATCCTGGCCACCCAGCGCCCCAGCGTGGACGTGATTACCGGCCTGATCAAGGCCAACATCCCGACCCGCATCGCCTTTCAGGTCTCGTCCAAGATCGACTCGCGCACCATTCTCGACCAGATGGGCGCGGAAACCCTGCTGGGCCAGGGCGACATGCTCTACATGCCGCCGGGCACCGGCCTGCCGGTGCGCGTGCACGGCGCCTTTGTCAGCGACGATGAAGTCCACCGCGTGGTCGAGAGCCTGAAGGCCCAGGGCGAGCCGAACTACATCGAAGGCCTGCTCGAGGGCGGCCTGGATGGCGACGGCGCGGAAGGCGCGGGCAGCGTCACCGGCATCGGCGGCGACGCCGAGTCGGACCCCATGTACGACCAGGCCTGCGAAGTGGTGCTCAAGCACCGCCGCGCGTCCATTTCGCTGGTGCAGCGCCATCTGCGGATTGGTTACAACCGCGCGGCCCGGTTACTGGAGCAGATGGAGCAATCGGGTATGGTGTCGGCGATGCAGTCCAATGGCAACCGGGACATCCTGGTGCCGGCCGCAGCCCGAGAGGAAGCATGATGAAGATGTTCCAAGGCCTGGCCGCCGCGGCGGCCCTGTGCATGGCTTCGATCCTGGCATCCGCGCCCGCCGCGGCCGCCAGCGCGCAGGAGCAGCTGCGCGATTTCGTCGGCAAGGTGAACGGGGCCACCGGCTCGTTCTCGCAATACACGGTGAACGCCCAGGGCCGCACCCAGCCGGCGCAAACCGGCACGTTCTCGTTCCAGCGCCCCGGCAAGTTCAAGTGGGCGGTGCAGAAGCCCTACGAGCAGCTGGTGATCTCGGATGGCGCCAAGGTCTATCAGTACGATCCGGACCTGCTGCAAGTGACCGAACGCAAGGTCGACGCGGCCATCGGCACCTCGCCCGCCGCGATCCTGTTCGGCTCGGGCTCGCTGGAGCAGTCGTTCGAGGTGTCGGCGCTGCCGTCCAAGGACGGCCTGGACTGGCTGCGCGCCAAGCCGCGCAACGCCGACGCCGGTTTTTCGCGCGTGGATATCGGTTTGAAGGACAACCTGCCGGCGCGCGTCGAGCTGCTGGATTCCTTCGGCCAGACGACGCGGGTGGACCTGTCGGGCATCACCCCGAATCCGTCCATCGGCGCCAAGGAATTCCAGTTCACCGCGCCCAAGGGCGTGGATGTGGTCAAGATGTAGACGGACGTAGGCAGCGCCACGCCACCCCAAAAACAAACGGCCCCACGAAGGATTCGTGGGGCCGTTTGCTTTGGAGTACGACAGGCGTGGAGGCGCGTGCGCTGGCGTCGCTAGCCAGGCCGCGCGGATCCGGCTCCGCCGGTCCGCAGCGGCGCCCCCCTGGGGGGGAAGCGCGCAGCGCTTCGGGGGGGGTCACCTCTTATACGCCACGCAATCGATCTCGACCTTGGCGTCCACCATCAGCGGCGACTGCACGCAGGCGCGCGCCGGCGGGTTTTCGCCGAAGTACTCCTTGAACACCTTGTTGAACGACGGAAAGTCGCGCGCGTCGTCCAGCCACACGCCGCAGCGGACCACGTGCTCGGGGCCGTAGCCGGCTTCCTTCAGGATGGCCAGCACCTGCTGGATGGCCTTGTGCGACTGGGCCACGGTGCCGCCCTCGATGACTTCGCCGTTTTCCATGGGGACCTGGCCCGACACGTACAGCCAGCCGTCGGCTGCCACGGCGCGGGCGAAGGGCATGTGCGAGCCGCCCTGGCCGGTGCCGCCGGCCACGCCGTAGCGGGTGATGCCGTTGCTGTCGGTGGTGGAGGAATTGCTCATGATGTGCTCCTTGCTTAGAGAGTGGGAGAGGACGCCGCCGCGAAGCTCGCGCGCAGGTCGCCATTGCGCGGCAGCCAACGGCCGGCGCGTTCGCCGGTGGGCTGCCCGTGTAGATAGGACAGGGCGCCGTTGACCCAGACCGCCTCGATGCCGGCCGCCGCCTGGACGGGATCGGCGAAGGTGGCGCGGTCGATCACGGTGTCCGGATTGAACAGCACTACGTCGGCGTGATAGCCCTCGCGGATCAGGCCGCGTCCGGCCAGGCCATAGCGCGCGGCCGACAGGCCGGTCATCTTGTGCACCGCCTGGTTCAGCGGGAACAGGCCGGCGTCGCGGCTGTAGTGGCCGAGCACGCGCGGGAAGGCGCCCCACAGCCGGGGATGCGGCTTGGGATCGTTGGGCAGGCCGTCCGAGCCCACCATCGTGAGCGGATGCGACAGCACGCGCCGCACGTCGTCTTCGTGCATGTTGTGGTAGACGGCGCCGGCCGGTTGCAGGCGTCTGGCCGCTTCCAGCAGCGTCACGTTCCAGTCGGCGGCGATCTCGGCCAGCTTGCGCCCGGCCTGGTCCGGATGTGGCGCCGACCAGTTGATGATGATGTCGAACTCGTCCGTGACCTGCTTCAGGTCCAGCGTGGACGAGCTGGCGGAATAGGGATAGCAATCGCAGCCCACGCGCTGCATCTTGCCGGCGTTCTCCAGCTTGAACAGCACTTCCTTCGTGCGGCCCCAGTTGCCGGCGCCGGCGCATTTCAGGTGCGACACCACCACCGGCACGCGCGCGTGCAGGGCGATGTCGAACGCTTCCTGCATGGCTTCCAGGATGGCGGCGAACTCCGAGCGCAGGTGCGTGGTGTAGAGCGCGCCGAACTCGTCCAGCGCCTCGGCCAGCAGCTTGACCTCTTCGGTGTCGGCCTCGATGGCCGAGCCGTAGGCCAGGCCGGTGCTCAGGCCGATGGCGCCGTGCGCCAGCGCCTCGCGCAGTTGCTCGCGCATGGCCAGGACTTCGTCGCGGGTGGCGCTGCGGTCCAGCCGGTCCATGTGGTTGTTGCGCAGGGCGGTGTGGCCCACCAGCGCCGCCACGTTCACCGCCGGCTGCGCGGCCTCGATGGCGCGCGTGTAGTCGGCGAAGCTGGGATAGCTGAAATCCTCGCGCGCGCCCAGCAGGTTCATGGGATCCGGCGGCTCGCCGCGCAGCGAGACGGGCGAGGCGCTGATGCCGCAATTGCCCACCACCACAGTGGTCACGCCCTGCGAGAGCTTGGGCAGCATGCCCGGCGTGCGGATGACGTTGGTGTCGTCGTGCGTGTGCACGTCGATGAAACCCGGCGCCAGCGCCAGGCCGTCGCCGTCGACCACGTGCCGCGCCTGGGCGTCGGGCAGCTCGCCGATGGCCGCGATGCGTCCGCCTTCCAGCGCCACGCTGGCGCGGTATTCGGCCTGGCCGCTGCCGTCCAGCACGCGCACGTCGCGTATGAGAGTGTCAAACATCTTCTGTTCCAGGTTCAATCGCCCAGCGGCAGCCGGTTCGGGCCGCCGCGGTAGCCGTCCAGCGCCAGCTTGATGCGGCGCAGGCGTTCACGGTTTTCTTCTTGATGCAGCATGGCCAGTTCGGTGGCCAGCAGGTCGATCGCCAGCATCATGGCGTAGCGCGAGGCCGAGGGCTTGTAGATGAAGTCGGTCTCGTCGGTGCGGATCGGCAGCACCACGTCGGCCATCTCAGCCAGCGGCGAGGTCGCGTCGGTGATGGCGACGATGCGGGCGCGGTACTGCTTGACGATGCGCGCCGCGCCCAGGATCTCGGGCGTCAGACCCGAGGCCGACAGGATCAGCACCGCGTCGCGCTCGTCCAGCGTGGCCGCGACCATGCGCAGCAGCACCGCGTCGGTGTAGACCGCGATGGGATAGCCCAGCCGCACCAGCCGCGACTGCACTTCCTGCGCCAGCACGGCGGACGCGCCGCCCATGCCGAACACGTAGATCATGCGCGCCTCGTGCGCGATGGCCGTGGCCTGGCCGAACAGTTGCTCGGTGAAGGTCGGCAGGTGCGCGCGCAGCGTGCTTTCGATGTCGGCGTAGATGCGCGCGTAGAACGTGCTTTCCTCGGCCGGCGCGGTGGGGTCCAGGAAGCGGCTGCCCACGGTGCTGGCCTGGGCCAGCTTCATCTTCAGGTCGCGGGTGTCTTCGCAGCCCACCGTGCGGGCGAAGCGCGAGATCGTGGCGATGCTGACGCTGGCCTTGGCGGCCAGCTGGTCGACCGTGGCGCTGGCGCTCCAGATGATGTTGTCCAGGATGGCGTCGGCGACCTTGCGCTCGGTGACGCTCAGGTCGTCGCGCCGGCTGCGTATCTGGAAAACGATGTCGCGGATGTTGTTCTTCATGGGAAGGGTCCTGGATCGGGGGCGCAGTCTAGGCCGCCAGCTCGGGATCTCCGAGGCGGATACAGGCCACATGATGCCCCGGGCCGACATTGGCCGCCGGCGGCAGCGGCGCGGCGCAGGCCTCGGTCGCGTGCGGACAGCGGGTGCGGAACACGCAGCCCGACGGCGGGTTGACCGGGCTGGGAATGTCGCCCTTGAGCAGGATGCGCGAGCGCGGCGCGCGCGGGTCCGGCACCGGCGCGGCCGACAGCAGGGCGCGAGTATAGGGGTGGCGCGGCCGGGCGTATACCTCGCTGGTGGGGCCACGTTCCATCACGCGGCCCAGGTACATCACCACGACTTCGTCGCACAGGTAGTCCACCACCGCCAGGTCGTGGGCCACGAACAGCATGGTCAGGCCCAGGTCGCGCTGCAGGTCCTGCAGCAGGTTCAGCACCTGCGCCTGGACCGACACGTCCAGCGCCGAGACCGGCTCGTCGGCCACGATGAAGTCCGGCTCCACCGCCAGCGCGCGGGCGATGCCGATGCGCTGGCGCTGGCCGCCCGAGAACTCGTGCGGATAGCGGCGCGCGTGGTCGGCGTTCAGGCCGACGCGTTCGAGCAGTTCGCCGATGCGGGCCGCGCGGCGGTTCTGCGCCAGCTTGTGCGTGTCCAGCGCCTCGCCCAGGATCTCGGAGACCGTCATGCGCGGGTTGAGGCTGGCGTAGGGATCCTGGAACACGATCTGCATGCGGCGGCGCCACGGCAGCATCTGCTTTTCACTGAGGTTCGTGATGTCCTGGCCGTCGAACAGGATGCGGCCGGCGGTCGGCGCGAACAGGCGCAGCAGCGCGCGGCCGGTGGTGGTCTTGCCCGAGCCTGACTCGCCGACCAGGCCGACGATGGTGTTGCGCGGCACGTCGAAGGTGACGCCGTCCACCGCCTTGACCATGGGCGCGTTGCGCGACTGCGAGGTCGGGAAATGGACCTTCAGTTCCTCGATGCGCACCAGCGGATCCGCGGCGCGGACGACGGGCTGGCGCGAGCGGCCGGCGGCGGCCGGCTCCAGGGCCGGCGTCGCGGGAATCTCGTTCTGGGGGAGGGCGTTCATAGCGGAGTCACCTTGATGCAGCGCGCACGGTGCTCGGGCTGCACCGGAATCAGTTCGGGCACGTCGCGGCGGCAGCTGTCGTCGGCCTGCGGGCAGCGCGGCGCGAAGGTACAGCCGGCCGGCAGCGACAGCACGCTGGGCACGTTGCCGGGAATCGCGCGCAGCCGTTCGCCCGAGGCCAGCAGGGCGGCGGTGGGCAGGCAGGACAGCAGGCCGCGCGTGTACGGATGCGTGGGCTTCTCGAACAGATCGTAGACGCCCGCGTCCTCGACCACGCGGCCGGCGTACATCACCGCCACGCGGTGCGCGATCTCGGCCACCACGCCCAGGTTGTGGGTAATGAACAGGATGCTCATGTTCATCTCGGCCTGCAGGCGACGCAGCAGGTCCAGGATCTGCGCCTGCACGGTCACGTCCAGCGCGGTGGTCGGCTCGTCGGCGATCAGCACCGCCGGGTTGCAGGCCAGGGCCAGCGCGATCATCACGCGCTGGCGCATGCCGCCGGACATCTGGTGCGGGTACTCGTTGACGCGGCGCTCGGCCGCCGGAATCTCGACGCGCTCCAGCATTTCGCGGGCGCGGCGCAGGGCGTCGGCGCGCGAGCCGCCTTCATGCAGCAGAATGGCCTCGGCGATCTGGTCGCCCACCGTGTACAGCGGGTTCAGACTGGTCATGGGCTCCTGGAAGATCATGGCGATCTCGGCGCCACGGATGCGCCGCAGCGTGGCGGGCGTGGCCCGCGCCAGGTCATGCTCCTGGCCCTTGCGGTCGCGGAAGCGGATCTTGCCGGCCTCGATGCGGCCCGCGGGCTTGGGCAGCAGGCCCATGATGGACAGGCTGGTCACGGATTTGCCGGAACCGGACTCGCCCACGATGGCCAGGGTTTCGCCGCGGGCCAGGTCGAAGGTGACGCCGTCCACGGATTTGGCCACGCCGTCGCGGCTGTGGAACCAGGTCTTGAGTCCTTCAACGGACAGCACGACGTCTCGGGTGCTTGCCGACATGATCAAAGCTCCTTGCGCAGGCGCGGGTCCAGCACGTCGCGCAGGCCGTCGCCGACCAGCTGCAGCGACAGCACCGAAAGAATGATGGCGATGCCGGGGAAGATCATGATCCAGTCGGCCGAGCCCATGTACTGCTGGCCGGCGTTGATCATGGTGCCCCAGGTGGGAATGTCGGGCGATACGCCCACGCCCAGGAACGACAGGCCGGCTTCGGCCAGGATCGCGTAGGCGAAGATGAAGGTGCCCTGCACCAGGATGGGCGACACCAGGTTGCGCAGCACGTGCACGCTGATGATGCGCCAGGTCGGCACACCCAGCGCGCGCGCGGCCTCCACGAAGGGCAGCTCGCGGATCACCAGCGTCGAGGCGCGCACGATGCGGGCCAGGCGCGGCGTGTACACGATGCCCAGCGCGATCACCACGTTGGTCAGCGACGGACCCAGCGCGGCCACCAGCGAGATCGCCAGCAGGATGTCCGGGAAGGCCATCATGGCGTCGATCACGCGCGAGACGATCTTGTCGGCCGAGCGGAAGAAGCCGGCGACCAGGCCCAGCGCGATGCCCAGCACGCTGGACAGCACCACCACCGAGAAGCCCACCGTCAGCGACAGCCGGCCGCCGTGGATCACGCGGCTGAATACGTCGCGGCCGAAATCGTCGGTGCCGAACCAGTGCGCGGCGCCGGGCGCCTTGAGCCGGTTCATGATGGACAGCTTCATGGGGTCGTAGGGGCTGACCCAGGGGGCCAGCAGCGCGGCGCCGATCAGCACGATCAGCACGATCAGGCTGATCAGCACGGTCTTGCGCGAAACCAGCAGGCGCAGCACCTGCCAGCGGTCCGCGCCGCCGGGAGTTGCGGTAATTGCATTCGTCATATCAGTGCTCCAAAACGCCACGCGTTGCCGACAACGCACGAGAGGATGCAGCCCCATCGGGATGCCGCGGAGCCGGCTTTGCCGGTCCGCCGGCATGCCCCCTCGAGGGGGAAGCGCGCAGCGCTGCGGGGGTGGGCCTCCATCGGGGGTGGGCCTCCATCAATAGCGGACGCGGGGGTCCACCAGTAGGTACAGCAGGTCGATGAACAGATTGATCAGCACGTAGATCGCCGCGATGATCAGCAGCGCGCCCTGGATCACCGGGTAGTCGCGCCGCAACACCGCCGACACCACCAGGCTGCCCACGCCGGGCAGGCCGAACACGGTCTCGGTCACGACCGCGCCGCTGATCAGCAGCGCCGTGGTCAGGCCCAGCACCGTCAGGATGGGGATGAGCGCGTTGCGCACCGCGTGCTTGAGGATCACCTGGCCTTCCGGCAGGCCCTTGGCGCGGGCGGTGCGCACGTAGTCGTCGCGCAGCACGTCCAGCATGCTGGCGCGGATGAAACGGGTGATCAGCGCCGAGTTCACCAGGCCCAGCACCACCGCGGGCAGGATCAGGTGCGACAGCCGCGTCGCCAGCGAGGCGTCCGGGCCGCCGTAGCCGGCCACCGGCAGCCAGCCGAGCTTCACCGAGAAGACCTGCATCAGCAACAGGCCCAGCCAGAAGCTGGGCACGCTGGAGGTGAACATCGAGAACGACAGCACCGACTGGTCCAGCGTGGTGCCGCGCTTGACGGCGGACAGGATGCCCACCGGCAGCGCGATGGCGCTGGCGATGATGAGTGACATCAGCGTCAGCAGCAGCGTGGGTTCGGCGCGGTCGGCCAACGCCGACAGCACCGGCTTGTTCATGAAGATGGATTGCCCCAGGTCGCCCTGGACCAGCTTGCCCAGCCAGCTCACGTACTGCACGGCGAAGGGCTGGTCCAGTCCGAGCTGCGCGCGCAGCGCGTCGATGTCCTGCTGGCTGGCCTGGGGGCCCAGCATGACGGCGGCCGGATCGCCCGGCGTGATGCGGATGATCACGAACACGATGGTCGCGACGATGAACATCACGGCCACCAGCCCGACCAGCCGGTTCAAGAGATAACGCAACACGATGGTGTCCTAGATCAAGGCGAAAACTCGGGGCATTCCTGCAAGGGCGGGGCGGCGACCCGATCGGCCCGCCGCCCCGCGCATCGCTTACTTGGCGCTCTTCCAGGCATTCCAGAAGAACGGCCATGGCGCCGGCTTGGTGCCCTGCAGCGACGACGAGCGCGCGCCCTGGGCGTTGAAGTCCCCGACCTTGATGAAGGGGATCTCGTCATACACGGCCTGCTGCACGTCGGCCCAGCGCTTGACGCGTTCTTCCTGGGTGCGCGCCTGGTTGTACGCATCCATGACCTGGGCGCGGCGCGGCGTGTCCCACCAGCCCGGCGCGTCCTTGGACGGGAAGTCGATCAGGGCGGGCTCGGGCAGGAACACGCTGTGGGTGATGAAGATGTCCCACACGGCCGGATCCTGGCGGCGCTGCGTCAGCGTGGCCCAGTCCACCACCTGCATGTCCACCGTGAAGCCTGCGGCCTTCAGGTACTCGGCGGCGACCAGCGCCATCTTGTAGTGGAACTCGTACTGCTGGCTGGTCAGGATGCGGATCTTCTTGTCGGCGACGTTGGCGCCGTCCAGCAGCTTCTTGGCGGCGGCGGTGTCGGCCTTGTTGTAGACCTTGCCGCCCAGCGACGTGGCCCAGGGGTAGCCCTCGGGGTACAGGTCGCCGTTGAGCTTGTAGAACTCCTTGTTGCCGAAGGCGGCGAACAGCATGTCCTCTTCGTTCAGCGCCAGCTGCACGGCCTGGCGCACGGCCAGGTTGGACATGATGCCCTGCTTGGTGTTGAGCACCAGGCGCGGCCAGCCGAAAGGCTTGAGCATGACCGGATCGGAGCGGCCGCCCTTGAGCTTGTCCAGCGATTCCACCGGCAGCGAGTCGACGTAGTCGAACTGGCCGGCCACGGCGGCTTCGGTGCGGGTGTTGGCGTTGCTCACCGGCACGAAGCGGATTTCGTCCAGGTACTGCTTGCGGGCGCCGCCGTAGCCGTCGGGCTCGCCTTCGCGCTGCTTGTAGCCGTCGAAGCGCACCAGCTGGATGTACTGGTCCGGCACGCGCGCCTTGAGTTGGTAAGGACCGGTGCCGACGATCTCGGTCAGGACCGGGGCGATCTTGCCCTTGGGCATGATGACGGCGGCGGCGTTGTTCATGGCCAGCAGCGCGGTCAGCGGCGAGTAGGGCTGCTTGAGCGTGATGCGGATGGTGTTGGCGTCGGGCGCCTCGATGCTGGAGATGACCTTGGCCGCGCCCTTGCCGCGCGTGGCGGTTTCGGTCCAACGCTTGAGCGAGGCCAGCACGTCGGACGAATCCATCTTCGAGCCGTCGTGGAAGGTGATGCCCTGGCGCAGCGGAATCGTGTAGACCAGGCCGTCGGCGCTGATCTCGGGCATCTTGTCGGCCAGCAGCGGGGTCAGGTTCCACTGGGCGTCGAAGGTGTACAGCGTTTCGAAGAAATGCTGCGTCAGGATGCCGACCAGATCGGCGGTGCTGCTCATCGGATCCAGCGTCGGCGGCTCGCCGATGGTGGCGACCGAGATCGTGCCTCCCTTGACCGGCGTCGGGGCGCTGAAGGCAGGGGCGGACAGGGTGGTCAAGCCGATGGCGCCGGCCAGCAGCAGGCGTTGCAGCCCGCCGCGCCGGGAGGTGCGGAAGTTCATGTCTCTCTCCAGAGGGTCAAAAACAGTTGTCGCGTGATTCAGGAAAGCGCCGGGCCGTCCCAAGTTTTTCCCCCTTGGGGGCCTGGCGCATTACCGCAGGGGGCGCTTCTTAGAAAAATGTTTCCGCGACGTCGATGACGCGGTACTGCTCGTCCACCAGCAGGACCTGGCGCCACTTGTCGAACGTCAGGCAGGGATGGGAGATATCGAAGGCGATCATGTCGCCGACCTGGATGTCGTCGCCTTCGCTGATCTGCATGAAGGCATGCTGATCCATCATGGCCGTCAGCTTCCAGTGCGCCGGGGCGGCGCCGGGGGCGGCCTGGCCGGGACGGTAGCGCTGGGCCGGCGTGGGCAGGCCGGCGTCGAAAGCGGCGTCGCGCTTGCCCAGCGCGATGATGGCGCGGCCCGGCTCGGGCAGCGATTGCACATAGGCCCAGACCTGCAGCGCGGGCTGCAGGCCCGGGTCCATCTTGCGGGCCACGGGGTTGTGCGCGTTGATGCGCTCGGCGGCCGAGCGGTAGACGCCCACGTCGTGCGACAGGTAGCAACCGGGGCGCAGCACCACGTCCAGCGGCGCGCCGATATCCAGGTTCGAGAATTCCTCGGCCACCACGTCGAACCAGGCCGAGCCGGCGCCGGAGATCAGTGCCGGGCCGTTCTTGCGCAGGCGGCCCGCTTCGGCCAGGCCGCGCAGCGCGCCGGTGGCGCGGCGCAGGAAGGCGCGGATGGCCTGTTCTTCCTGCAGCACGCCCTCGTAGACTTCGATGCCGGCCAGGGCCAGCGCGGGCCAGCGGGCGATCTCGTCGGCCACCGCCTGGAATTGCGCGTCGTCGCGCACGCCGGTGCGGCCGCCGGCCGGGCCCAGCTCGATCAGCACGGGCAGCGTCAGGCCCTGTTCGCCGAAGTAGGCGCCCAGGTGGGCGGCATTGGCCGGCGAATCGATGATGCAGAAATAGGTGAAGTCCGGATCCTGGCGCAGGATGCGGGCGATGATGGCCATGTTGGCGCGGCCCACCAGCTGGTTGGCCATCAGCACGCGGCGGATGCCGTGGTTGTGTGCGGCCTGCACCTGGGGCGCGTTCGCCAGCGTGATGCCCCAGGCGCCGCCGTCGATCTGGCGCTGGAACAGGGCCGGGCTCATGGTGGTCTTGCCGTGCGGCGCCAGCTTGACGCGGTAGGCTTCCATGAAGCGCTGCATCCATTGCAGGTTGTGGCGCACGCGGGCTTCGTACAGCACGGCGGCCGGCAGGCTGACGTCCTCGGCCAGCAGATTCCAGCCCAGGTCCGCCACGCCGGCGGTGGTACAGGAAGCCGGGAAGGCGCCGAGGCCTTTGCCGTTCACGTCCAGGGGGGCTGCGGGGAAGGAGGAGATGCTCATGGCGCTGGCGGGTCTTGGTGGGCAGTCTTGGAAAATATTTACGGGAAATCCGTTTTTTTTCATTATCGTGAAAGAAATTTACAAGCGGGAGCTGGGGGTTTCCCTAAGACGCCCGTCTCGGGGCGGAAGGCGCGACAATGGAGGGCCGCGTAGCCGCGCAGGCATCGCCCGCCAGGGCGTCACCGCCCGGCCGCCACTCCGTTTCGAGGAAAAACCATGCTGAAAGTCGCCTTGGGCCAGTTCGCCGTCAGCCGCGTCTGGGAAGAAAACGCCCAGGTCTGCGAGGACCTGATGCGGCGCGCCCGCGAGGCCGGCGCCGGCCTGCTGATCCTGCCGGAAGGCATCCTGGCCCGCGACATCACCGACCCGCAGATCGTGCTCAAGGCGGCCCAGCCGCTGGACGGCCCCTTCGTGTCCCGCCTGCTCGCCGCCAGCCGGGGCTCGCGGCTGGCCACCCTGTTCTGCGTGCACGTGCCCACGGGCGACGGCCGCGTCTGGAATACCCTGGTCACGCTGCGTGACGGCGAGATCATTTCCGAGTACCGCAAGCTGCACCTGTACGACGCCTTCAACATGAAGGAATCGACCAACGTCACGCCGGGCGACCGGATCCCGCTGCTGCTGGAGATCGACGGCCTGAAAATCGGACTGATGACCTGCTACGACGTGCGCTTCCCGGAAATGGCCCGCCGCCTGGCGCTGGACGGCGCCGACCTGCTGGCGCTGCCGGCGGCCTGGGTGCGCGGTTCGCTCAAGGAAAACCACTGGGAAGTGCTGGTGACGGCGCGGGCGCTGGAAAACACCTGCTACGTTGCCGCCACCGGCGAGTGCGGCGAGCGCAACATCGGCCGCAGCATGGTGGTGGATCCGCTGGGCGTGGTGACGGCCAGCGCGGGCGAGGGGCCGGCGCTGGTGGTCGCCGAGATCGATCCCGAGCGGCTGGCGCACGCGCGCAAGGTGCTGCCGGTGCTGGCCAACCGCCGCTTCGCGGCGCCGGAGCTGGCCTGAGCGTCGCTGGCGGGGCGGGGGCCGGCGTCCGCCCGGCCGGGCGGATTCCCATTGGCCGCCGTGGTGTAATGCTGTCTTGAAACCCTTGCCTTATTCCCCCATCTGCTGCCAATGAGCAACGATCTCTTCGCGGCCGATCCTGCCCATCGGCCTTACGTGCCCCTGGCCGAGCGCCTGCGTCCGCGCACGCTGGCCGACGTGGTCGGGCAGTCGCACCTGCTGGGCCCGGACAAGCCGCTGCGCGTGGCCTTCGAATCGGGCCGGCCGCACTCCATGATCTTCTGGGGGCCGCCCGGCGTGGGCAAGACCACGCTGGCGCGCCTGATGGCCGACGGCTTCGATGCCCAGTTCATCGCCATTTCCGCCGTGCTGGGCGGCGTCAAGGACATCCGCGACGCCGTCACCGTGGCGCAGGTGGCGCAGGGGCAGGGACGGCGCACCATCCTGTTCGTGGACGAGGTGCACCGCTTCAACAATGCAGTCAACCTCCATTAAAATCAACGGCTTACGTAGTCGTTTGTGCGATTATTTGTGCTTGCCACAAGGATTTTGAGCTGAAACCATGTCCGATTTGTTCGCCGTGAAGGCACCCCAGCCCCTAGCCGAAGCACACAAGAAGGTCGGGACATTTTGGTTTTCAATTCCCTAAGGCATTTGCCATTTGGGAGGTCAGTGGTGCCTTCATGTTTGTCATTTCTTCTTCGGAAAAATAGGTATTGAGAAGGCGGTGGTTAGATTAGACTTCTCACACTTTGACTAGTGACGATAGAGGCTGAGATGGAGCAGAGAACACTTCTCTATGATGAGCGGTTCCTGGAGAGCTATGCAGGATCCATCATTACCGACGCAGCCACTGCCATTGTTGAGCTGGTAGCCAATTGCTGGGATGCCTACGCTACCGAAGTGAATGTCTCTTGGCCTGACGCGTCGATAGAACGACAGTTCAAGATAAGCGACAACGGTCATGGCATGACTCGCGATGAGTTCCAGTACATCTGGCGCACGATTGCCTATAACCGCCTTTCATCGGGCACGGCTACTACTGTTCCGCCTGACGACGTTCAGGGTGCCCCTCGTCTTGTGTTTGGCAAGAACGGAAAGGGGCGATTTGCTAGTTTTTGCTTCGCCTCTGAATACCTCATTACCTCGCGGAAGGATGGTCAAGAATTCGTGTGTCGTGTCCATCGAACCGCCACTGATCCGCTCGTGCTTGAAGAGATCTCTTTTAGAGACACGGGTGTTGTCGGACATGGGACAGAGATCGTCGGGAACGGTGTTATCCCACAATTTGTGTTCACGGCCGAAAAAGCACGTGAATTAATTGGCAGTCGATTTCTCGCCAACCCGTCGTTTAAAGTAAAGCTCAATGGGAGCGAGATCACCTTCAATGACATCCCCGACCTCCTCTCCCAGAGCGAAGTGTCCGTCGATGGGTATGGTAAGGCCATCATTCTTCATATCGATACGAAAAAAGCAGATAAAACGACGAAGCAGCATGGCTTGGCTTGGTGGGTGCAGGGGAGAGCTGTTGGTCAGTGCAGATGGAGTCGAAGTGACTACGAGCGGGTCCTTGACGGTCGGACATCTGAGGCGAAGCGTTTCACCTTTATCGTCCAAGCAGACTACCTTAATGCGTACGATGCCGTTCAGGGTGATTGGAGTGGTTTCAAGGATGAAAACGATGCGTGGGTGAAGACGCGTGAGGCAGTGCAAGACCGAGTCCGTCAAATCATCTTCCATGCTAGCAAGACCGAAAGGGAGACTCGCCGCAGCTCCGTGATTGAGAAGATCGGCAGCACGATGAACGCCTTGTCTCTCGTAAGCAAAGATAGAGTTGAAAGCTTCGTTAACGAGGTCATTGATACATGCCCGAATTTTGGCGAGGCTGAGATTGTGCAGTTATCCAGCATCCTCGCGAAGTTGGAGCAGTCCAAGTCGCGCTATGGACTGCTCGATCTTCTCCATAAATGTGAGCCGACCGATTACGACACCCTCCACGACATACTGAAAGAGTGGACCATTGGCATGGCAAAGCTGGTGCTAGATGAGATCCAAAATCGTTTGAGACTGATCGGTGAATTGCGTACCAAGCTTAAGCAAGTCGGCGTGGATGAGGTCCACGAGTTACAGCCGCTGTTTGAACGGGGATTATGGATGTTTGGAGCTCAATTCGAATCCATTGAGTTCACATCCAATAAGGGCATGACTAACGTCATCAAGACGATTTTTAAGGACGGAGGTGGGAAGGGTACGAGAAATCGCCCGGATTTTGTGGCGTTGCCTGACAGTAGCGTTGGTTTTTATGCTCGTGCGTCGTATGACGATAACCACGACGAAGACGGTGTGGAACACCTGGTCATCATTGATCTGAAGACCACGGGTCTAGTCTTGGGCAGCAAGGAAAAGGACCAAATATGGAAGTATGTGAAGGAGCTGCGCGAAAAGGGCTATCTGAAAAGATACACACGGGTAGACGGTTTCGTTTTGGGCGACAAGATTGAGTACGGTGAAAACGAGCCGACAACCCATGGTGAAGAGGTCAAGATCTCTCCACTGCTGTACGACACCATATTGGTACGAGCCGAAAAAAGATTGCTAAGTCTTCACAGCAAGGTCAAGGACGCTCCGTTTCTGTTAGAACAACAGGATGCTTTGAAAAAATTCTTGGAACCTGTGGAAGTCTCTCAGGAAGAATTCGTTGAAGTCGCCACCGCAGTATTTAAATGATTGTTCTTATCGGTTGTTACCTTCGCCTGCCCGTTCCGTAACTACCGGGCATCATGAACCGCGAATCCAATAAATCCTCGCTCTTGGTGCGGGGCAAAGCCTGAACCATTTTTTTCGCAGTCGGGGTATGTACGGGCGGTGAGGGTTGCGGAAGCTTGGTTTCGGCTGCTTTTGCGACCTGAGCTGGTGTGGCCTTTTTTAATTTGCGCGGTGCCGCCGTTGTAACGATAAAGCTGAGCTTTGGGCGAAGAGAGGCAACAAAGGCGTTGCTATAGATCGACCCATCAACTAGGCCGAATATGCTGTTGAGAAAACTGAAGTCCCCATGCTTTTGTGCATGTTCAGTAGCCATCTGCACAACATGTTCGTAGATACCAGATTGACAAAGCTTCTTTAAGTCGATAAAGGCACGGACCCTGTTGTCCGTAATGGCAGTTAAAAATTTGCGGGCTTCCGCCACTTTCTTCTCGTCCATCGCAAACTCCGAAAAAGGAAAGCTCTATCGCTCTTCTATGCTTTGCAATTCCGCATTGTATTTATAGTTGACGATATCGCCACTTATCAGCATGTTGGCTGCTGCTTCGATGATGTGTAGTGGAGCAATGAACCACTCCCGAGGTGTAAACCGCTTGCCATCTTTATCGAAAACATCTACTGCGAGACATGATGATCCGAAGAAAGTGTGAAGGGCGCGCCTACATCCCAATCATCCTCTTCCGCGCATCTACGCTCGAGGAAAGGTCAAGAAATGAAACTCTTGGTGACTATCGGTGTTTGGTCCATTCTAAGCCATACTCACACTGCGAGCTAGGACCAGTTCCTGGAGCACTAGCTCGTTGGGGCAGCTAGGATCTGCGGTTCGTCTTTGGAAGTGCTCGCCGTTTTCCTTGCCGTCCAAATTTGGGGCCGCTGAGTGGGACGGTTTCGTGCGCCCTGTTGAAATATTGAATCGAATCCATGTCAGATCTCTTCGCCACCAAGGCACCCCAACCACTTGCGGAAGCACTCAGGCCCGCAACCTTGAAGGAGGTTATTGGGCAGTCTCATCTGCTGGGTGAAGGTAAGCCGTTGCGCCTTGCTTTTGATTCTGGCAGACCTCACTCCATGATCTTGTGGGGGCCGCCTGGTGTGGGTAAAACAACCATTGCGAGATTGACGGCAAACGCTTTTGATTGTGAGTTCATTGCCCTGTCTGCTGTGTTTTCTGGTGTCAAAGACATCAGAGACGCGATGGAGCAGGCAAAGCGAAACCAAGCCAATAGCAAGCGCACTATCCTTTTTATCGATGAAATCCATAGGTTCAATAAAGCGCAACAGGATGCTCTGTTGCCTTATGCCGAATCAGGACTGGTGACGTTCATCGGAGCCACTACCGAAAACCCATCTTTTGAGGTTAATTCGGCTCTGTTGTCTCGCTCCCAAGTCTATGTGTTGAAGTCATTGAGTGAGGATGAACTTAAGGAGCTTTTTCAACGGGCAAAGGAGAACGTATTCCCTGAGCTTGACTTTGATGAGCTAGCCCTCAACACTTTGATTGGCTATGCCGATGGTGATGCCCGCAGATTTCTCAATCTGTTGGAGCAGACTAAGGCTGCCGCTGAGGTTTCCAATGTTGAGACGGTCACTGCAGATTTTGTATCCAATGCCCTAACTTTGAACTCCCGCAGGTTCGATAAAGGTGGAGACAATTTCTATGATCAGATAAGTGCCCTTCACAAATCTGTGCGGGGTTCCAATCCTGATGCTGCCCTTTATTGGTTTACTCGCATGCTAGATGGTGGGGCAGATCCAAAATATTTATCCCGCCGAATTGTCCGCATGGCATGGGAAGACATTGGACTTGCAGATCCACGAGCTCTTCAGATAGCAAACGATGCCGCTTCAACTTTTGAACGATTGGGTAGCCCTGAAGGTGAGTTGGCTCTCGGTCAGGCGGTTATCTATCTTTCTATCGCGGCGAAGTCCAATGCTGGCTACAACGCTTTCAATGCTGCCAAGGCATTTGTTCGACAAGATAAGAGTCGGGAAGTACCTGTCCACCTTCGCAATGCTCCAACCAAGCTAATGAAAGAATTGGGGCATGGTCATGCTTACCGATATGCTCATGATGAGCCACATGGATATGCGGCAGGAGAGACATACTTTCCTGATGGTCTGAGACATCAATATTGGTATGTACCAGTCCCTAGGGGATTGGAAGTGAAGATTGCCGAGAAACTGGCATTCCTCAGAAAGCTCGATGATGAGGCGCAGGGCGAATAGACGAAGTTGAGATCTGCTTCGGATTGTAGTTCAATCACGATGAATCTCCTGTCCAAGAGAATTCTGAGGATAACCAGTGAACGACAAGAAGCTGTTGTTGATTGATTTTGAAAACAAGCAGAAGGTCGATCTTTCCTCGCTAGACGAGAGCTTCCGAGCGATCATCTTTGTGGGAGCTAATCAGAACCCTCCCAAGGCTGCGAAGAAACCTGTAACGGCCCATAGGTTCAGTCGAGTAGATTTTCTGAAAATTTCGGGTGCTGGAAAGAATGCCTTGGACTTCCACATAGCCTTTGAGCTTGGTCGGACATTTGAAACCGCGCCAGATACCCAATGCTTCGTGTTGAGTGGCGATAAGGGGTTTGATCCCTTGCTGAACCATCTGAACGCCAACGGTATGAGCTGCAAAAGGGTGGAGAGTATCGGGGACCTGATGCCCGCTGCTGCGGCGCCAATCATTGCCCCTGATCTCGTTGTTTGCCCTCATTGCAAAGCGGCGAGCACGATTGAGCATCATGGTGGGCAGTGGTGTACAAACTGCGGGAGATTTGCCTCTCCCCCAGATCCCAAGCTTCTGCCTTCCAATCAGAAAGGCTACCGGGAGCCAGCACGGACTTGGCGTGAAAGCACTGCCCTTTACGCGGTGTGTGAATGGTGCCACCAGAAGGCCGATATGACGGGTGGTATCTATGATGATGGTGAATGGATGTGTGGCCTGTGTATTAGTCGCTACGCCAAATAGGAAGCTATGCCCAAAACACCAGAAGAGCTCCGTCTCGCCTTTGCCAAGCGTGGTTCCGCCGAGTCAGGGAAATATGGGGAAAAATGCATTGCTAAAACAGAGTCGGACACTGATGTCGTAGTTGATGCGAAATTTGCGACTACCCATAACGGGAAAGCTTTGCGATGCCAAACTGGGAAATAGAGAAACACCGGCAATTTAAGGTATTCGCTGAGGCCGAAGTTCCCGGAACCACTTGAGAAATCCTGTTTTTGATTTTTCCGAAGAGGTCTGATGGAAAGCGGCTAGTCTAGGTGGGGCTTTCTGAGTTTTTTGATGGGGTGGATGTGGGGGTCAGGGGCGATCCGGGGAAACAAGTTTCTCTCCAAGATAGAGATGAACTGTGGGACAAAAACGATTAACTTAAAGTAAGAAATATGTGATTCTGGCTGGTATAAAGAGCACCCAATTGGGTGCTTTTATATTGCACGTAGTTTTGCATGGGCTGATTGGTTTCGTAAGCTACGGGGTCAAAAGGAAAATCTCTCGCCCCGGCCGTTGTGCTGAATGAAGACGTCGATACGTTCTAAAAGCTAGATCATTGAGGCCATCGAGCGCATATAGGCGGGTCTTGCGGTGCCAGCGCTGTACTCGAAGACGGGCACCAGGATGGCGTTCTACATTTACCAGCTTTGACTGCGGTCATATCCTCATTCTTGCTGAGGGTAGGCGTCGAAGAGCTGAAAGCGGGTTCCGTAGTCGGAAGTCTTTCTTCCGTCCGATCTCCTTTGTCATCGAATAGACAAGTTTAGAAATGTATGATAGCATCGAGCGACATTTTGGCGTTTTGTGTTACAACTAACGGTCATCTTCATATTGGCGGTTAAGCAAAGTGAAGGTGACTTTTAATTGACTCCCGGCTGACAAAACTCTTGGTCTTCATCCTGCTAGTTATGATGAAAGCGAGGCCGTAAAACGGTTATCGCTGCTTAAATAATAGTCTTCTGGTCTGATACGTCTTTGTTCGTGATGAGAAGTCGGCCATTTTTGACGCTGCAGTAACCGCGATTATCAATGAATTGCTGACTAGCAAGAAAAGGACGAGGAGCGCGCTCCACCGCACGGGAAGGCTTTGCGGGACCCAAGGTTCCGGCTTAGGTGGTACGGCTTCAGGTTCGAGCGAAGATAGGCCAAGAACCCGACCACCGCCATAGAACATTTTAGAATATATTTTTGAACCGCAAGATCCGAAAAATTTAATTGGAATTAATTGTATGAAGCGGCTTCTTGGCAGTACTTTCCTCGCTCTGATCCTGCTGACGGGATGCAAGCCCGATCCTCGGGGTCCGGTAGAAGTCATCGGAAAGACATACTTTAATAAAATGGGCACTGAGTTTGCTTTCACCGACAAAGAGAACGTGAAGGTCACGGACATTAAATCCGGCAAAGTTTCCGATTTGAAGTACACCCTGGCAGGCGACGATCTTGTAGTCAATTTCGATTCAACCCGATCACTCAACTTCCGACGCAGTGGGAATTCTTATTACGACAGCGGGAATCGCTTCGAGATTTCTGAGAAGACGGACGCCGACAGCGCTCTGATCGCGAAGCTACAAGAGGATGGTCGTAAGGAACAAGAACAAAAGAAACGAATGGATCCTCAAGGAGCGCCGTCCGCTCCCGCATCTTATGTATCCGCAGAGAGCATTGGCGACGAAAACAGCGATTGGGCCACCTGGATAGCGATGGCTTGGAACGCGGATGCTCAAGACTCCGATACGCGGCTCGGAGTACTGTCGAAAGCGTGGTACTCGAATCAAGATAGCTTCGAACGTCAAGCAATCAAGACGAAAGAGCTTGCTCGCATTGAAGAAAAACTTGAACAAGTCAAGAAAGTAGAATACTTGGCAATAACTGCACGAAAAAAGACTCCTATTGATAATTTCACTGTATTCCTTGAGGGGTCCGCAGGCTACGATTTTGATAAAAAATCATTCAAATTGGTCAGCGCCTTCTGTAACTCTAACATGTCATACTCCGTGAGATCCGGTGCCATGGTGAGTTTCGCTAATACTAACAATAGCCCCTTTTGCTATCTGCCGGTTCCCGATCAGGCAGTCGCGAAGCAACTGGAGGTGATGCGGGTAAGCGGACAGCAACTCCGGTTCGATGTAACGGTGTATTCAAAAATTGCAGGAGTTGATGGTTCGAACAAAATAATGTTGGTGCCCATAGCACTTGATTACACGATATCTAAAGAAACCTACAAGCCAGTTCAGCCGGACGACTTGCTGCTAAAGACTAGTCACTGGCCCTATAAGTGAATCCCAGGCTTCTCGGTTTTTCCAATTCAATTGCGGTTCGGTTTGTGGCGGGTTTCCGTTGCAGCAGCTTCCTAACTGGAAAGGATCTGTTATGCGGGTTTTATTTCGAGCATTGTTCTTCTTCTCCTTCCTGTCTTTCTTTCTGGGAGTGATCGTTTTTGCTATAGGCGCTACAGGTTCGGTGCATGACTCTTCTGGTCCGCTTCAGTTTGGGCTTTTGCTCATGCTGCCACTAGTCGCGGTGATTATCCTGAAAAGCTATTTGAGCAAGGCCTACAAGCGGCGGTTCGAAGAGTTAGTGGAGTCCAATGGTGGTGCTAAGTATGCTGATTTTGTGGACCTTTCTGGAATTGCCATAACCAATGCCGGAAAAATCGTTCTTTGCAATCTCTCGAATCTTAAAGCCTATGCCCTGGACGATGTTCGGTCCTACAAATGGGCGACATATGAGCCTGGTATTGGAGACGGTAAACACCTTGCCACTATTGCGCAAGAGCTAAGGCAGCAGGACGATGGAACTGGTCTGTTCCTGTCGTTAAAGGATATTTCTAACCCTACCTGGCACGTCCGCTTTAAGAAGAAGCCCCTAATCGACAAATGGTTTGAAATCCTCAATCAGATTTATGGAAACTGACGAAGTTGATCTAGCCTTGGTTTAGCAGGCTAGAGAATGAAAAGCACCCTCTGGGTGCTTTTTTGCAATCTATCAAAAGGAATACCCATGAAGCTGTCTGTAGACCTTAAGAACTGCTATGGCATCAGTGAGCTGGTGCATGAGTTTGATTTTGGTAACACTGGTGGCTTTGCTGTTTATGCGCCAAACGGCTTCATGAAGACTTCTTTTTCAAAGACCTTTGATGATCTGGCAAAGGGCAGAGAAACTAAAGACCTGATATTTCCAGACAGGGAGCCGAGAAGAACAATTAAAGACGGTGATGGCAACGACATCGCTCCTGATTCTGTCTTCGTCGTTGAACCCTACAATGCCGATTTTTCGTCTGAAAAAACATCATTGCTTCTAGTGAATAGTGATTCGAAGCAAAAGTACGATGATGCGCTCAAACAAATCGCAGACAAGCAATCAGATCTTTTTGCGAAACTTAAGCAGTTGTCCGGTCTGACAGGCAAAACGTTTACTCTCGAAACCGAGATTTTGAAATGCTTCGGCAAGAAGTCGCTTGCAGACTTGATGGAGTCGTTAGAGAGGCAGATTAACGCTGGAACTCCCTCGCAGCTTTCCACTGTAGTTTATGCGGAAGTTTTCAATGACAAGACCATCGGGCTTCTCGAATCTGGCTCGATCAAAGATCAGATAGAGGAATACATCCAGAAATACGATGAGCTAGTTTCTAAGTCCGATGTTCTTAGCAGGCGATTCAATCACCACGGCGCATCTACGGTAAATAAACAGCTTAAAGATAATGGATTTTTTGAGGCGAAACACACAGTAAATCTCAGAACCAAGGACGGAATTAAGGAGATTTCGACTGCTGATGAGCTTGCGGAAAAGATTGAGGATGAAAGAAGAAAAATTCTGACAGATAAGGATCTGGCTGCAAAATTTGATGCGATTGATAAGAAAATACAGAACACTGAATTGAGAAGGTTCAGGGATTACCTCTTTGATAATCAGCACATCCTTCCATATCTGAAAGACTTCAGGCGGCTTCAAAAGGATCTATGGGTTTGCTACCTCATTGACCAAAAAGAACTCTATGGCCAGTTTTTGGAAGCCTTCAGAACCAGCAAGGTCACTATTGAAGAAGCCATTGAGCAAGCGAAGAGTGAAAGGACAGAATGGGAGGCCGTCGTTGAAGCATTCAACAAACGATTCTCTGTCCCGTTCAGGATAAGCGTCTCAAACCAGGATGATGTAATTCTAAAAGGCTCACAGCCAGCCATTGCATTCAGGTTCAAGGATGGTGATGGTGAAGGAGAGGTCGCTAGAGAATCCTTGCTGAAGGTGCTAAGTCAAGGGGAAAGACGGGCCCTTTATATATTAAATATTCTCTTCGAAATTGAGACGAGAAGAAAGCAAGAGGCGCCCACAATTTTGGTCATTGATGATATTGCTGATTCTTTTGACTATAAGAATAAGTATGCAATTATCGAGTATCTGAAGGATATTTCGTCTTCAGGTAAGTTTCTATGCCTGTTCCTGTCGCACAATTTTGATTTTTATAGAAGTATCAGTGGAAGGCTTGGATTGCGACGCGAATGCAAGCTACATGCCGCCAAGACAGGGCGAAAGCTGAGGCTCATCGAAGAGAAATATCAAAAAAATCCTTTCAATCATTGGAAGGATAATTTAACAATATCCGCATTCTGCATTTCGGCGATTCCATTTGTCCGAAACCTGGCTGAATACTGTGGGTGGGGTGATGAGTTTCTTAAGCTGACTTCATTGCTTCATGTTAAGCCAGATACGGATACGATGACGCTTGATGAGCTTTGTACGATTTATAAGAGAATATTGGCTGATAGACAACAGTTGACTTTGGTTCCACAAGAAAGGCTCGTAATTGACCTGATCAATGAAGAAGCGGAGGCGGTTTTTAATGCTCAGGAAGAGATGGTAGAGCTTGAAGGAAAAATTGTTCTTTCAATTGCTATTCGGCTTCTTGCGGAGCGTCATATGATCAGGGCTATTAATAATCCTATTTTTGTCGACGCGATTAAGGAGAATCAAACGGTTAAGCTCCTTCAAGAGTATAAGAAACTGGGGGTTGGCAGGGCGGAAGATGTTTTGGTGCTTGAGCAGGTTAATCTGATGACACCTGAGAACATTCATTTGAATTCATTCATGTATGAGCCGATCCTAGACTTGGGGATCGCTCACTTGAAGACCCTGTATTCCGAGGTCAAATCTCTACCGTGAGGAAAGGAAGGCGCCCACTAGTTTGCCTTTGCTTCGGCAGAATCGTATAAGTTTCTCTCTTTTCCATTTGCGGCAGCGTTGTCTTTCTTCTCGATTTCGGCGAAGACGATCTCTGCAGTCAGAAGGCGGCCACTGCGTTTTTCTTGCTCGCCGATTCTTAGAAGTTCTATCAGAGCTTGTTGTTCATAGGGGTCGAATTTAGAGTCGCTCATACCTTGAGGTCCTGTGGCGTGTGGCTGTATAGTATGGGGCTAGATTTTTCAAACAGGCAGTAGGGATCGGAGGTCGGCAACGCTAGGTAGAAATCGTCATGGATAGCTTCGCTGCACAAGTGGAAGAGTTGTGCGAAATGTTGTGCGAGAAATCGGCGCTTATGTGCAGATTCGGCTCGTTGGGTCAGCTTTTACTTAAATAAATCAACGAGTGCAAAGCTTTCTCCACCGTTCGTACAAGGCGCAGCAGGATGCCTTCCTGCCCTATGTCGAAAGCGGCCTGTTCACCTTCATCGGCGCGACCACCGAGAACCCCTCGTTCGAGGTCAACTCGGCCTTGCTGTCGCGGGCGCGGGTCTACGTGCTGCAATCGCTCACGCCCGAGGAACTGCAACTGCTGGTCGACCGCGCCATCGCGGCCTTCAACGACGGCCTGGAGGCCGGCGCCGCCATGCGCGTCGAGCCGGACGCGCGCGAGCAGCTGGCGGCCTGGGCCGACGGCGACGCGCGCCGGCTGATCAGCGCGGTGGAAGTGGTGGCCGAATCGGCCCAGTCCGCCGGACGCGACAGCGTGGACGCGGCCTGGCTGGAAATCGCGCTATCGCAGAACCTGCGGCGCTTCGACAAGGGCGGCGACGCCTTCTACGACCAGATCAGCGCCCTGCACAAGGCGGTGCGCGGCTCGAATCCGGACGCGGCGCTGTACTGGTTCTGCCGCATGATCGATGGCGGCGCCGATCCCAAATACCTGTCGCGCCGGCTGGTGCGCATGGCGGTCGAGGACATCGGCCTGGCCGATCCGCGCGCCACCGACCTGGCCGTCAACGGCGCCGACATCTACGAGCGGCTGGGCTCGCCCGAAGGCGAGTTGGCGCTGGCCCAGGCGGTGGTCTACATGGCCTGCGCCGCCAAGTCCAACGCCGTCTACAACGCCTACAACCAGGCCCGCAAGTTCGCGGCCGAGCACGGTAGCGCGCCGGTGCCCATCCACTTGCGCAATGCGCCGACCAAGCTGATGAAGCAGTTGGGCCACGGCAAGGCCTATCGCTACGCCCACGACGAGCCGCATGGCTACGCCGCCGCCGAGCAGTATTTCCCCGATGGATTGAATCCTTCCTTCTACCGGCCGACCGACCGCGGCCTGGAGGCTAAAATCCAGCAAAAGCTGGCATTCCTGCGCGAGCTGGACGCACAGGAACGCGCCAAGAAACGGTAAGGGGCCGCCGGCCCGCTTGCCCTCCGCAACCTCACCGACATCACCATGCTAGACCCGATACTGCTGCGCAAAGACCTGCAAACCGTCGTCGACCGCCTCAAGACACGCGGCGTGTCCTTCGACACGGAACGGTTCAACGACCTGGAATCCCGCCGCAAGGCCGTCCAGACCGAGACCGAATCCCTGCAAGCCCGCCGCAACGCGCTGGCCAAGCAGATCGGCCAGCTCAAGGCCAAGGGCGAGGACGCCAGCGCCGTCATGGCCGAGTCCCAGGCCGTGCCGGTGCGCCTGAAGCAGCTGGAAGAAGAGCTGGCTGCGCTGCAGCAGCCGCTGAACGAGCTGCTCATGTCGGTGCCCAACCTGCCGCACGCCAGCGCCCCGCTGGGCGAGTCGGCCGACGACAACGTCGAAGTGCGCCGCTGGCTGCCGGCCGCCGCCGGCCCCGACGGCAATCCGCAGCCGCTGGCCTTCGAAGCGCGCGACCACGTCGCCGTGGGCGAGCCGCTGGGCCTGGATTTCGATATGGCCGCCAAGCTGTCTGGCGCGCGCTTCTCGTTCATGCGCGGCCCGATCGCCCGCCTGCACCGCGCGCTGGCCCAGTTCATGCTGGACCTGCAGACCGGCACGCACGGCTACACCGAGTGCTACACGCCCTATATCGTCAATGCTTCGACGCTGTATGGCACGGGCCAGCTGCCCAAGTTCAAGGACGACATGTTCGCCGTGTCCAAGGGCGGCGGCGATGACGATCCCAAGGTCGACGACCAGGGCAAGCCCTATGTGCGCGAGGACCAGTACCTGATCTCGACCTCCGAGATCACCCTGACCAGCGTGGCGCGCGACTCCATCCTGGCCGCCGCCGAGCTGCCGCTCAAGCTCACCGCCCATACGCCGTGCTTCCGTTCCGAGGCCGGCAGTGGCGGCCGCGACACGCGCGGCATGATCCGCCAGCACCAGTTCGACAAGGTCGAGATGGTGCAGATCACCGCGCCCGACCAGTCCTACGAGGCGCTGGAAGACATGGTCGGCCACGCCGAGCGCGTACTGCAGCTGCTGGAACTGCCGTACCGCGTGGTGCTGCTGTGCACCGGCGACATGGGTTTCGGCGCGGCCAAGACCTACGATCTGGAAGTCTGGCTGCCGGCGCAGAACACCTGGCGCGAGATTTCCTCGGTGTCCAACTGCGAGACCTTCCAGGCCCGCCGCATGCAGGCGCGTTTCCGCAATGCCCAGGGCAAGCCCGAGTACGTGCATACGTTGAACGGTTCCGGCCTGGCCGTGGGCCGCGCGCTGGTGGCCGTGCTGGAAAACCACCAGCAGCCGGATGGCAGTGTGGTCGTGCCCAAGGCGCTGCAGCCCTACATGGGCGGCCTGACGGTGCTCAAGCCTTGAGCGCGGGCGGCTGACATCGGCCTCCTGCATCCGGCTATCGTCCGGACGCAGGGAAAAATGACGGACTCCCTCGGGAGTCCGTTTTTTTTATGCTCGGAACACAAGCCCGGTTTTATTCACCCATATCGGCTTGTGCGATGTGCGGGCCAGCCATATTCCTGTCGTTTTTGCTGATTAATCTGCGTGGATAAGTGCTTGGTTCAAATGTTAATAATTGTGTAATCCGATATAAGGGCCGGATAGTTGCGGCACAATACGCAGGCGTATACACGCATCATTCACTTATAAATAACAAAGGAGTTATCCATGACTTCAAGAATGATTGGAGATTTTCGCGTGAGATGCTCGGTGGCTCAGGAAGAGAACCAGGGCTACCGCGTGGAGATCTGGACTCGCCGCATCGGCGGCAGTGCGCCGGAAAAATGCTGGACGGTGCCCGGACAGGAGCCGTTCGCGACCTTGGACGAGGCGGAGCAGGAAAGCCGCAATCTGTTCGAAGAAATCAACGGCGTGCGTTTCAACGGTGAACCGGAGTTTGCTCATGCGTCCGCATAATGGTTGGTGGCGGGCGTCGAGCGCGCCCCGTCGGTGGATCGATCTGGTCCAGGAGCCGTCGCGTTGGGAAGGCGGCAAGGTTCAGCAGGCGCCCTTGGCGAAGCCGGCCGTTGCCGGTAAGCCGCTGCCGGTCCCTGCTGTCTGATTCGTCCCTACCGTCGGGCGACCGGACATCGCCCTGACACCCGGCGCATCAGCTCACGAGCGGCGTTGCCGCCCTGCTCGAAAAAAAGCCACTCGAAAGAGTGGCTTTTTGCTTGGCTGCGCGCCGGATCAGCGGCGGTGGCCGTGACCGTGCCCCCAATCGCCGTGACGGTAATAGCCGCCACGATCGTGCCAGTAGCGGCCGCCGCCGCGGTAGTACACCGGCGCGGGATAGATCACGGGCGGCGCGACATAGACGGGCGCGGGCCGGTAATAGACAGGCGGGGGCGGCGCGTAGACGGGCGCCGGCGCCACGTACACGGGTGGGGGCGGCGCCACGTAGACGGGAGCGGCCGGGTAGACGACGCCCGGCACGCCGATGGATATGCCCACGTCCACGCGAGCCATGGCCGCGCTGGATATCACCAGGCCGGCGGCGGTCGCGCCAGCGATAAGCCATTTGTTCATGTTGCACCTGCCCGCTGCGTGACGCAGCAAAGTTGAGTATTTGTCGACGCTATTTTCCCGCCTTTCATCGCGGAATTGGTAAGCGCAGCCTGCGCAATAGCGACAATACGCAACCGTCCCCCAGTGTTATGGCGTGGCTGTGTTGCGTTGCCGCATTCATTTTTCGCCCTGGTAAACCCTGAGCTGAAATCGACTGAAATGCGGCGGAATACCGCTGATTCCTGCCGGTGAGTTACAGGCAGTCACCATCTGGAGAGCGGTCGCGACGGCAGGCGCGGGCAGCGCGCTCAGTCTTCCTGCAGCCCGTCCTGCCGGCGGCGGAATTCCACTACCCATACCCAGGGGTTGGCCGCCCAGGCATGGGTGCCGTAGCGTTCGCACCAATTGAGCGCGAAGGCGGTCTGCAGGGGCACGCCAGGCAGCAGCGACGACGAATGATAGAGCGCCAGCGTGCCCTCGGCGCGGGCGTCGGCTTCGGACAGGCTTTGCAGGCGCTGGATGCGCACGCCTACGACCACCGCGCTGGCGAAGGGCGTGCCCGATTCATCGGCAAGCAGGATGCTCTCGCCGGACTTGCCGTAGGGACAGCTGATCCAGGACGAGGTCTTGCGCAGTTCGGCCGATCCTTTGCGGGACGGTCCCATGGCCACCCACTTGCCGGAGTCCGATGCGTCGGCATACCAGATCGTGGTGGGCTGGGTGGGCTGGGGTTTGACGATGCGTCGCGTCTGTACTTTGTAGCCGTCCAGAATCGCTTGCTTGAGAGGCTCGCTGAATTGGAGTACCTGCCGTTTCATACGTTTGTTTTTCCCCTCGCAGTCAACGCTGGTGTGCGAATGGCGCCGCCGCCGGGCGTTCCGTATCGCGCGTCGGGTGCATCTCGGCCGGGGCACGCAAAGAGTATGCCGCCTGGCGCGTCCGGTGTCAGGCGCGTTGCGACATTTTTTATCTTTGATGTTGGGTCATGGGGTATTCGCGGGCTTGTTTGTATACTGGACCCATGAACACAAACCTGCACAATCTCAAGCCCGGTTACTACTGGTACACCATGGCCAATGATCCGCTGGCCGTGATCCACATCCACGACGACGGCGGCGCCACGCTCATGGGCACCGATTACCGCCTGACGCCCGAAGGCGTGGCCGACATGGTCCGCCAGGGCGAGCGCTTCTTCTGGATCGAACCGCCCCAGGCCTGATCCGGCTGGCCGGCGGCGCATGCCGCCGGCGGGATATTCCCCATGACCGATTTGCTGCTGAAGAATGTCCGGTCGCCGGATGGAAGGCGCGTGGACGTCGCGATCCGGCAGGGCCGTATCGCGGCCCTGGGCGAGAACGTCGGCTTGGCGCCCGAATGGCGCGCGTTGCCGGTGGAAGAGGGCGGCGGCGCCTTGCTGCTGCCTGGCCTGGTCGAAGGCCATGCCCATCTGGACAAGACCACCTGGGGATCGTCCTGGTACGTCAATGACGTGGGTTCGGCGCTGACGGACCGCATCGACAATGAGCGCGATTGGCGGGCCGCCAGCGGCCACGACGCCCATGTGCATTCGCAGGCCTTGGCGCTGGCCTTCCTGCGGCTGGGCACGACGCGCATCCGCACCCATGTGGACGTGGATACCGAAGCGGGCCTGCGGCACCTTGACGGCGTGCTGGCCACGCGCGAGGCGCTCGCGGGCCGGGTCGACATCCAGATCGTGGCGTTTCCGCAGTCCGGGCTGCTCATCCGGCCGGGCACGGCGGAACTGCTGGACCGCGCGCTGGCGGCTGGCGCCGATGTGCTCGGCGGACTGGATCCCTGTGCCATCGACCGCGATCCGGCGCGTTCCCTGGATCTGCTTTTCGATCTGGCCGAGCGCCACGGCAAGCCGCTGGACATACATTTGCACGAGCCCGGCGAGCTGGGGGCCTTCACGCTCGACCTGATGCTGGATCGCTGCCAGGCGCTGGGCATGGCCGGCCGGCTCGTGGTCAGCCACGCGTTCTGCCTGGGCGCCCTGGACGCGCGCCGGCTGGACGGATTGCTGACGCGTCTGGCCGCGCTGGACGTGGCGCTGCTCACCACCGCGCCGCCGTCGCGGCCGGTGCCGTCGGTGCGCGCCTGCCGCGAGGCGGGCGTGACGATCTTCGGCGGCAACGACGGCATACGCGACACCTGGTCGCCTTATGGCGAACCCGATATGCTGGCGCGCGCCATGCTGATCGGGATGCGCAACGACCTGCGCCGCGACGAGGAAATCGGCTGGGCCCTGGAGTGCGTGACGACATCCTCCGCGCGCGCCTGCGGCTTCGCCGATTACGGCCTGACGCCGGGCGCGCGCGCCGACCTGGCGCTGGTGGACGCGAGCTGCGCGGCCGAGGCCGTGGCGCAGCGCGCGCCGCGCAGGCTGGTGCTGACCGGTGGCGTGGTGGTCGCCCGCTACGGGCTGGACGCCGCCAGCTGAACCGGCGGCGCGCGGCCTCAGGCCGCGATGGCCGGCAGCCCGCTCATGCCGGGACGCCAGCCCAGCGTCGCGCGGGCGCGCGCCGTGCTCACTTCCGATTCGTCCTCGGCGATATTGAACACGCCGCCGCCATGGCGCAGCGCCAGCAGCGCCGCCCAGGCGGCGCCTTCCACATGCAGCGCGTTCGTCGCGGGCCGGGCGGTCGCGCCGGTGCCGGGACCATACAGCCGGCCGTAACGCAGCACCGTGCCCGTGATGCCGGGCGCGCCCAGCACCTGTCGTTCCAGTGCAACCACGCCCATCACGCTGACGCGGCGGTCGCCCTGAGCGTCCAGGTCCAGCGCTTGTGCCTCGTCGCAGGGGCGGGCCGCCTGCGGTGCATATATCCAATCGATGCTCTGGGCCACCAGCGTTTCGCTGCCGGCGGCCAGCGCCGCAGCGACCAGGTTGCGCGTGCCTTCGTCGCGGATGCGCGCATTGCGCCGCGCGGCCTCGCCGGCGCGGGCGGGGTCGCCCAGCAGCGCCAGATCGGTCAGCTGGTGCATGACATGGCGCGGCCGGATGCGGGCGAGCGTGGTTCGCAAGGCGGCCGAGTCGAACACATCCACTACGACGGGCGTCGCGCCGGCGGCTTCGAGGGCCGCGCAGCGATCGGCGTTGCGGGTGGCGCCATGCACCTCGTAGCCGGCCGCGCGCAGCAGGGGGATCAGCGCCGTGCCAATGGCGCCCGTGGCGCCCGCCAGGAAAATTCGGTCTTGCATTGCGATGGCCCCATGGGATCCGTTGTTCATGCCGCCAGAATAGGGCTACCATGGCTCAGTTGAAAGAGCCATATCTGTACAAGAATACTGGTCCATGAAAAGCCCTCCCCGTACCCCGCTGCCGGACCTGGAACGTCGCCAGGGCGAGCCCTTGTACCGCCAGATATACCGGCGCTTTCGCGATGCCATCGAGCAGGGCCTGCTGGCGCCGGGCGACCGGGTGGCGTCGGCGCGCAGTCTGGCCAGCGAGCTGGGCGTGGCGCGCGGCACGGTGGACCTGGCCTACAGCCAGCTCATGGGCGAGGGCTACTTCCTGGCCAGGGGCCAGGCCGGCACCGTGGTGTCGCCGCGCCTGCCGGCCGCGGCGCGGATGCCCCGCCGGCCGGCACAGGCCGCCATGGCGCCAGCGCCCGGCGTGGCGGCCATGCATGGCTTTGACGCCGCGCCGCCGCCGTTTCAGCTGGGCATGCCGGCGCTGGATGCCTTTCCGCGCAAGCAGTGGCTGCGGCTGGCGGCCAGGAGGTTGCGCGCCCTGAGTCCGGCCGACATGGCTTATGGCGATCCGGCCGGCTACTGGCCCTTGCGGCAGGCGATCGCGGCCTATCTGTCGGTTTCGCGCGGCGCGGCTTGTGAACCGGGGCAGGTCTTCGTCACGGCGGGCCATCGGGCCAGTCTGGCATTGCTGGCGCGCGCGCTGCTGGCGCCCGGCGATCCGGTCTGGGTGGAAGAACCGGGTTTCGCGCCGCCCTGCGAGGTTCTGGAGCGCCACGGCTGCCGTCTCGTGCCGGTGCCGGTCGATGGCGAGGGTCTGATCGTGGAGGCCGGACGCCAGCGCGCGCCAGGGGCGCGCATGGCGCTCGTCACGCCGTCGCATCAAGCGCCGTTGGGCGTCTCGATGAGCCTGGCCCGGCGTGCCGAGCTGCTGGGCTGGGCGACGCAGGCCGGCGCCTGGGTGGTCGAGGACGACTACGATGGGGAATACCACTACGCCGGCCCGCCGCTGCCTGCGCTCAAGAGCCTGGATGCGTATGACCGCGTCATCTACACGGGCAGTTTCTCGAAGGTGCTTTACCCCGGGTTGGCGCTGGCCTACCTGGTGGCGCCCGCGCCGCTGGTCCAGGCCTGCGGGCAGGCGGCCGCGACCGGGTCCAATGGTTGCCCCAAGCTGGTCCAGGCCATCGTCGCCGATTTCATGGCCGAAGGGCATTTTTCCCGTCATCTCAAGAAGATGCGCCAGCTGTACGGCCGCCGCCGGCGTCTGCTGGCGGCGGCGCTGCGGCAGGTGTTCGGCGACGGCGCCGAGATCGGGCTGGCGCAGGGCGGCATGCACCTCATCGTCCGGCTGCCGGAATATGGCGACGACGCCGCGCAGGCGCGACGCGCCCAGGCGGCGGGCCTGAACGTCCAGCCCCTGTCGGCGCGCTATGCAGGGGAAGCGACGCGGCAGGGACTGTTGCTGGGATTCACGAATCTGGCCTCCGAGGATGAGACATTATTGCGTGTACGGCAGCTAAGACGCGCGCTTGACGTATAAAGCGTGTAAAAGCCTAAAACCTCGCCGCAGAAGCGAACTCTAGAGACCCGCCCCGATGCCGCGCAAGTATGTGATCGGAATTGCCGTGTTGCTGGCCGCAGCGGGCGCCTTCCTGCCGATCGGCTTCGCGCTGCAAATGTCGTGGTCGCGCGCGGTGGCGCTGGAGCAGCAGAGCCTGGACAACCAGGCGCAGCGCATCCTCCAGTACACGCAAGGCATGCTGGACCAGACGGTGGAAGTGCTGCACCGGCTGGACGCCGTGCCGGTGGTGAGTCCGGGCCTGCGCATGGTGGCGGTGCGCTACGGCGACTACAGCGCGTTGATCGAGCCCGGCCGGTTCACCCAGCTGACGCCGACCGATGGCGTGCAGATGGCGCTGGTGCTGCCGGGCTCGGGCATGCTGGGCAGCCACAACCATCCCGACCTCATGCTGGTGGCGCAGGCGCTCAACGGCGGCAAGCTCGACGTGGAAGAGGACTACCTGACCGCCGTCGCGCGCGGTGACGACATTACCGTGGTCCTGCTCGAACCCGCCAGCGAGGCCCTGAGTTCCCTGCGGCGCGAACGCAATCTCTGGCTGCCGATGGGCGGCATGACCGCGCTGGTCATGATCGGCCTGGTGTGCTGGCTGTCGCGCCGGCGCCTGTCGCTGGCGGGCGAGCTGGCCACCGCGGTCAGCCGGCGCGAGCTGGCGGTGCACTACCAACCCATCATCGACCTGCGTTCGGGCCGCTGCGTGGGCGCCGAGGCGCTGGTGCGCTGGCAACGTCCCGGCGGTAAGCAGATGCGGCCGGACGTGTTCATCGCCATCGCCGAGGAAAACGGCATCCTGCCGCGCATCACGGCCGAGGTGTTCCGGCTGGTGATCCGGGACATGGAGGAGCTGCTCGCCGTCGACCGCGGCGTGCATATCTCGGTCAACCTGGGCGCCAGCGACATGAAGGACGGCGAAGTGCTGCGGGTGCTCGAGCGCATGCTGCTGCACACGTCCATCGAGCCGCGCCAGATCTGGCTTGAAGCCACCGAACGCGGTTTCATGGACGTGGACACGGCCGGTCCCGTCATCGCCGAGGCGCGCCGGCTGGGCCATGCCGTGGCCATCGACGACTTCGGCACGGGCTATTCCAGCCTGGCCTACCTGCAGCGCCTGCCGCTCGATTCATTGAAGATCGACAAGACCTTCGTCGATGCCATCGGCACCGATTCGGCCACGCACAAGGTCACCGAGCACATCATCGGCATGGCCCGGTCGCTCAATCTGCTGACCGTGGCCGAAGGCATCGAGCGCCAGGACCAGGCCGACTATCTCAAGGCGCGCGAAGTCGATTTCGGCCAGGGCTGGCTCTATGGCAAGCCCATGCCGGCGGCCGAGTTCATCAAGTACTACCTGCGCAACGTGGAGAACACGCCGCCGCCGCAGCGCATGCCGGGCGAAGGCGCGCCGCTGGCGGCCTGAGCTGGCCGCGTCCCCGCTTGCGGGATGTCAAGGCGGGCGTCCCGCAACGGCGGGAGACTGCCTGGCCGGCCGTCGCGCCGGCCGTGCAAAGCCTGGAGCTTGAGTCAAAACCTTCTCCATTTCCCGCGATGCCGGCCGGATCGCCGCTGCTAGCATTTCCTGGGCCATTGCGGAAATCCACGAAATCAAACGCTCCGCTGGCACATTTACCGATACACCGACTTTTATCTTGGGGCGGATTTTCCCGACGGCCGGCGGCCTGGTGCCGGCGGGAAAACCGGGGAAGCTATGAAAAACCTGAAATTGGGAACCCGCCTGGCCGGCGGTTTCTCCGTCTTGCTCGCCATGATCATCATCATGTGCGTGGTCGGCCTGCTGGGGCTGGCTGAAATCAACCGCTCGGTGGAAACCGTCACGCAGCGCTCGCTGGTCAAGGAACGGCTGGTCAACGACTGGGCTCGCAACATCCATTCCGGCGTGACCCGCACCACGGCGATCGCCAAGAGCGCCGACGCCAGCCTGGCGACTTTCTTCGCCGACGAGGCGGCCGCGTCCACGCGCAATTCCTCGCAGCTGCAGCAGCAGATCGAACCCTTGATCGAAAGCCCCGAGGAAAAGGAGCTGTGGGCCGGCATCGCCAAGGCGCGCCAGGCCTACCTGAGCACGCGCGATACCATCTTCAAGGCCAAGAAGGACGGCGACGTGGCCACCGCCGAGCGCGTATTCGCCCAGGAATTCCTGCCGGCGACGCGGCAGTTCATCGACCTGATCTCGAAACTGTCCAGCGTGCAGCGCGCCGATATCGACGCCCGCGCCCAGGATATCCAGGGCGAATATGCCAGCGCCAACCTGTGGATGATCGTGATCGGCGCCATCGGCCTGCTCAGCGGGCTGCTGCTGGCGGTGCTGCTGACCCGCAGCATCACGCATCCGCTGTCGGACGCGCTGGCCGTGGCGCGCACCGTGGCGGCCAATGACCTGACCAGCAACATCGCCGTGCGCTCGCGCGACGAGATCGGCCAGCTGATGCGGGCCTTGCAGACGATGAACGGCAACCTGGCCGCCACGGTCGCCCGGATCCGCGCCGGCGTGGACAACATCGCCTCGGCCTCGGGCCAGATCGCCGCCGGCAACACCGACCTGTCGTCGCGCACCGAGCAGCAGGCCGCGTCGCTGGAACAGACGGCGGCGTCCATGGAAGAGCTGTCCTCCACCGTCAAGCAGAACGCCGACAGCGCGCGCCAGGCCAACCAGCTGGCGGCGGCGGCATCGGACACGGCGTCGCGCGGCGGCGCCACGGTGTCGGAAGTGGTGGGCGCCATGAGCGCGATCTCGGCCAGCTCGGTGAAGATCGCCGACATCGTGTCGGTGATCGACGGCATTGCCTTCCAGACCAACATCCTGGCGCTGAACGCGGCCGTGGAAGCGGCGCGCGCGGGCGAGCAGGGCAAGGGCTTCGCCGTGGTCGCCGCCGAGGTCCGCACGCTGGCGCAGCGCAGCGCGCAGGCGGCCAAGGAGATCAAGGGCCTGATCGAGGACACCGTCGGCAAGATCGGCCAGGGTTCGGACAGCGCCCAGCGCGCCGGCGTCACCATGCAGGACATCGTGGCCTCGGTGCAGCGCGTAACCGACATCATGGGCGAGATCGCCGCCGCCTCGGCCGAGCAGGCCGACGGCATCGAGCAGGTCAACCGCGCGGTGTCGCAGATGGACGAAGTGACGCAGCAGAACGCCGCGCTGGTGGAAGAGGCCGCCGCCGCGGCCGGTTCCATGCAGGACCAGGCCGCCGACCTGAAGCGCGCCGTCAGCGCCTTCCGCCTGCCGGGCGGCGGTCAGGTGGTGGATGTGGAGGGCGAGGCTTCCGCCGCGCTGCCGCAGGCTTCGGCCTTGCGGCTGTCCGTGTCCTGAGCGGCAAGCGCCGGCGCTAGTCCGCTTTCGTCCCGGCCGGCCAGCGCAATATGAAGCGCGCGCCGCCCAGCGGGCTGGCGCAGGCTTCGATGCTGCCATTGTGGCTGGCCGCTACCCGCTTGACGATCGCCAGCCCCAGGCCCGCGCCGCCGGTGCCCCGGTCGCGGCTGTCGTCCAGGCGGATGAAGGGCTCGAAGATGCTCTCCCGTTCGGCGGCCGGGATGCCGGGCCCGTCGTCGTCGACGATGAGCTGGAAGCCGCCCTCGGGGCAGGCGGTGACCGAGACGTACACATGCCCGTCGGCATAGCGCACGGCGTTCTGCACCAGGTTCAGCAGCGCGCGGCTCATGTAGCGCGGATGCAGGTCGATGTGGTCCGGGTAGCCTTCCTGGATGTGGCATTGCACGTCGCGGGCCTCGGCCTGGAAGGCGACCAGGGCCAGCGCTTCCTTCAGCCAGTCGAGCGTGTCCACGGTCTCGAGCTTGACGGACTCCTCGGCGGGCCGTTCCAGGCGGGCGTAGACCAGCAGCTCGGCCACCATGCCCTGCAGTTCCTCGATGTCCGCGTGCATGTCCTGGATGATCAGGCCGCGCTTGGGCGCGGCCTCTTCGCGCGCCAGCAGGTCGAGTTCGAAGGACAGCCGCGCCAGCGGCGTGCGCAGTTCGTGGGACACGGCGTTGGTCATGCTGCGCTGGTTCTCGATCAGCGCCGAGATTCGCGAAGCCATCTGGTTGAAGGTTTCACCGATGTGGCGGATGCCGGCGATGCGCGAGAGCCGCACGCGTATGCCCAGGTCGCCCTGGCCCATGCGCAGCGCGGCGTTGCGCAGCGCGTCCATGTCGCGCCAGACCGGCAGCGCCCATAGCAGCAGCAACGTGGCCGTCAGCAGCAGGCTCAGCACGATCCAGGCGCCCCAGGTCAGCGCCTTGTCCATCGGGTCATCGCCCGGCAGCTTCACTTCCAGCCATTGCCGGGGTTCGCCGGGCAGCGGCATGACGACGGTCTCGAAGTCGTCGCGCATCAGGAAGCCGGCGCTGTCGATCTGGCGGAATTCGTTCTCGGTGGGCTGGACCTGGGCGTCCGCCAGCAGCCGCAGCTCCAGGCCGTAGTGGGGCAGGACCTGCTGCAGCAGGAAGGTGGCGCGGTCGGCGGGGGCGACGGGGTCCAGGTCCTTGTGCAGCGCGTACACCTGGCCGCGCATGGTGCGCACGGCCAGGTCTTCGACCATGGGCTCGACCAGATAGCCCAGGCCGCGGTTCACGATCTGGTACGCGACGGCGAAGCTGATGACGGCGACGACGAAGACGCGAAGAATGAATTTGAGCATCGGCGACGCGGAGCCGTGGGGCTCCGGAGTTGGGCGCATGGAGTGCGCCGCCGTATTTTATGTTGAATTCGTCCGCCAGCCTGGCCAGCCGCGCGCGGCTAGGATTCCGTGGCGGCATCCTGGCTCGCGACCGGCTCCTCGAACAGATATCGCCGGAGCCGGTCGTGCGCCGTGCTCATGTCGTCGGCGACGAAGCTGGCCGCGTCCGCGCCGGGAATCCGTTGGTCGCGGAAGTAGACGGCCTCGTCCTGGCGCGCGTAGTCGGAGTCGGTCAGCACTTCGAATCTTGCCGGATCGGCTTGCGCAATCCGTTTTTCGCAGTGATAGACGTGGACGCCATCCGTCCAGAAGAACAGGCCCATGAGCTTGATGGCGCGGGGCGTCACGCCGTGGAGGGGTTCGCCGTTGAGCCAGGCTTGCTGTTCGTCGTCGCCGAGGATGGCATTCGGCAGGACGTGCGTGATTCGGAAGCGCTCCGGATCCGCGTCCTGCAGAATCCGCAGGACCGGATGGGAATGGATGCCGTCCATCTCTTGGCTCAGCAGGTAGACGCGCCTGTCGTCCGCGTACAGATCGTGGCCGATATGGCGCAACGTGGCGGCATCGGGCTGGCGCCGGATGGCCTGTCCGCGATGGAAGAGCCGCCCGTTGTTGAGGCTCAGCGCACCCAGGTCCGTCGTCATCCCGGGACGCGCGTCCTCCAGGCGGAGCAGGCCCTGGGCCGCCTGGACATAGACGGATTCGCCATCTTCGAACAGGCTGTCTTTCAGATGGGCGAACGACCGGCCCAGCACCCGCGTGGGGCGCAGGTATTCGTAGTCGTAGGCCTTTTCCCACGTGGGGATGCCGCCCTGCGAGGCAATGCCGCCCAGGACGCGCTCGACATTGGCGGGGGTATTGCCGCCTAGCGGGTAGTTCGCCTCGTCCGGCACGTTCCCGCCATCGGGATAGTCCATGCATGCGACGGCCCACACGGTATCGCCGCAACGCAGTATCGGCTCGCCGTCGGAGCCGAACGGCCGCCAGCCTTGCATGGCGGTTCCGGGTTCAAGCGGCTGCACGGGCACGGCGCCCACCATGGGCCGGTGGTACCAGACCTGGCGTCCATCCGTGTAGAACGCCGAGTCCATGGCGTTGGCGGGCGTGACCCGTCGGAAAGTCAGGGGGGCGGCGTCTTGCACTGGCGCGTCGCCAGGCCAGCGATACACGCGCTCGCCGTCGGTCCAGAAGCAGCTGTCGTAGCGGTGGGGCGCTTGCGGGCTGGCCTGCAGCGCGCCCAGCGCCAGCTGCTTCTTCAGGGCGCGGGCCAGGGGAGGGAACAGCGCCGCCATGAGCCTGCCCGGGTCGCCCAGGTTGTCCTGGCTGATCCAGTCGTCGAACCATGGGGGCGAGACCCGCGCATGAGCCGGAGCGGACAAGACGCGCGAGGACTGCTTGCCGATCCCGATGCAGACCAGATCGTCGTCGGCGTTGAACAGGCGGATGAATGAGGGCTGCCTTGCCGTGTAGGCCTGCGCCAGCCCCCGCAGCAGGGCGCAGAGAAAAAGCGCGGACGCCAGGGCGCCGGCCTCGTCGCCATACTGGAAGCACGCCGCGAACCGGAGCGCATGCGCCTGCTCGTCGTGCTGGCAGTGCAGATGCCCATCTTCCCGTCCGAAACTGTCCACGCAGTAGCTCACCAGCGCATCGGCGACGCTGGGTTCCACGGGCGGGGCCAGCTCGGTGAGGCCTGGAGCGCCAAGGCGGACAGACTCCGGCCAGTCATCGAATGCCGCGACGGACTGCGGCGCGGACTTCAGCCATCGGCGCAGCGCCGGGGCGCTGAGGTCGATGTCGGCCACGATGAAAAGCGGTTCAGCCATTGCTTCACGGTCCTCTGCGGATGAGCGGGTCGTCTGCCTGACGGCCTGGCACATGCTAGCAGGGGGTGTGGGTTGGGCAAGCGGGTTGGGCAAGCGGCGCCAGGGCGGCAGATGGCGGCGAGGCGCGAACCAAAGAAAAATCTATGGTCAGCCCGATTTTTGCAAGCGAGGCGGTGTAGGCGTAAATTGGGCTTGCTCAAATCTATTCGGAGTCAGTTGGGGCTAGGCCCCCCGCTCCATGATGAGAGTCGCGCCCGGCAAACCTAAAAAGCCCCTCAGCATCGCGGTGCTGGATTTCATGTCAGGTTTCTTGCCAGGCCGTTGAGCCGTTTATGTCTTCACGTACTCGCGTCGCAAAACCAGGAAGTGACTGCGTAAAACGGTGATGAAGGTCAGGCTGGCGCTACAGTCTGCTCACTTCGGTAGTTCGTTCCATTGGCGAGGATGGCCCAGGCGATCCTCGCCAATTTATTGGCCAGCGCACAAGCGACCACGTTCGAGTGACGTCGGGCCTGCAGCTCGCGCACCCAGGCGCCTAGCCGGTCGGTTCGTCGCTCCACGTGTCGCATGATCGCGCGAGCGCCCTGTACCAACAATCGTCTAAGGTTCTTGTCGCCCCGTTTGCTGATGCCCAGGAGCGTGGGTTTGCCGCCCGTGCTGTACTGGCGAGGCACCAAGCCTACCGAAGCGGCGAACTGGCGCGCCGAACCAAATTGCCGCGCATCGCCCAGCTCAGTCATCAGCACGCTAGCAGTGATTGGCCCGATGCCGGGGATCTGAAGCAGCCGCTGGCTGCGTTCATCCTCGCGCAGCTGTAGACACAGCTCACGCTCAATCTGGCCTACCTGCTCATCCAGATACTGAAAGTGCGATCGCAGCCGCTCCAGCAGCGCGCCTAGTTGGGGCGGCAGCGCGTGTTCGGCCAGAACCGCTGGCAAGCGTCGCAGGATCGCCTGACCACGAGGCAGGCTGATGCCAAACTCCAGCAAAAAGGCGTGCACCTGGTTGATCACGCCCGTGCGCTGAGCGACCAGTGATTCACGCACCCGATGCAGGGCAGAGACGGTCTGCTGAGCCTGATTGCGCACGCTCACGAACCGCATGCTCGGGCGCGAGGCCGCCTCGCAGATCGCCTGGGCATCGGCGAAGTCATTCTTGTTGCCCTGTACGAAGGGGCGCACGAACTGGGGGGAAATGAGCTTGGCCTGGTGGCCCAGTTCTTCGATGCGGCGCGCCATCCAGTGCGCGCCGGCGCAGGCCTCCATCACCACTGTGCTGCGCGGTGTGTTGCCCAGTAACTTGAACAGATCCTGGCGCGAGCACTTCTTGCGAAACATCATCCTGCCGGCCGCGTCCTGCCCATGCAGATGGAAGCTGTGTTTGCCCAGATCGATGCCAATCAGCGTGACGGTGCTCATGAGAGGTCTCCCAAAAAGAACAATCCCCACTCAGCGTACCGCTTCGTGGGGATCGGGCTGACCATCTCATTAGCCCCCTGACGAGTCAGGGGGCTTTCAAATACTGGCGGAGAGGGTGGGATTCGAACCCACGGTACGGGGATACCGTACGCCTGATTTCGAGTCAGGTACATTCGACCACTCTGCCACCTCTCCGTGGCTGGGTTCCGTAACGGCGGTTGTCCTGGTTTTTGCTTTTCCTTTTTACACCCAGGCTTCGGGTTTGAAAGGGGCTTGAAAAATCCAGGCTTCCCGCAGTTAGATCCCTGGTCGGAAGGATCTACGTTGTCGGAGCAGCGAAGCCCGCAATTATACATAGATTTTTTGGTTTGTGTAGCCCCTTCCGAAAATTCGCGGAATCGGGCCGGGCCCGGCATGCGAGGCCTAGCGGCCGAAGTAGCTGGCTACCTGTTCCAGGTCGGCCGGATCCAGCGTCCCTGCGTAGTATTTGAGCTTGACCCAGGCGCCCAGGTAGCCATATCTGGCCTGGGCCAGGTTGCGCAACGCGTCATACAGCTGCTGTTCGGCATTCAATACATCCACGTTGACGCGTTCCCCTCCGGCCACGCTCTTGCGGGTGGCGACGATCAACTGGTTGGCCGACGCAACCGCCAACTCATACGCCCGGATCTTCGCGACGGAACTCTTGTACAGGTTGTATTGCTTGCGCAGATCGTTGAGCAATGCGTCGCGCCGCGCGTCGCGCTCGTACCGCAGCTTTTCCATCGAATCGACCGCCTGTCCGGTCTGGGCGGACACCCGTCCTCCCGCGTACAGGGGGATGCTGACCTGCAGGCCCACGCTGTTGGTGGAATAGGTCTGGTTGTAGCTGCTCTCCGAGTTCGAGCTGTCCTTGCCCGCGCGGGCGTACAGGCCGACCTTGGGAAGATGCCCCGCCCGGCTCTTTTCGACATTGGCCGCGGCGGCGTCGATCGAGTGAGCCAGCGACTGGAGCGTTGCATTGTGCCGTAGCGCCAGTGCCTGCCAGGCTTCGTACTCATCGGGCAGCAGGGGCTTGATCGTGAACGGCCCGTGCAACGGCGCCAGCGTCAGGGCATTGAGCGGCAGGCCGCTGAGGGCGCTGAGTTCGCGATTGGCGGCGTCTTCATTGTCCTGCGCCTCGATCTCCTGGGCTTGCGCCAGGTTGTAGCGGGCCGATGTCTCCAGGATGTCGGTGCGCGTGCCTTCGCCGAGGTCGAGCAGACGCTGGTTCAGTTGCATGCGTTCCGAAAAACTCCGCTTTTGCGCCTGAGCCAGCAACAGCTGGTCCTTGGCATACAGCGCCTGCGTATAGGCTTCGAATACCCGGACCACCAGTTCCTGGCTTTTTCCTCGGTATGTTTCGTTGGAGAAGAGCGCCAGCGCCTCGCCCTGCCGATACGCGGAGATCGCTTCGTAGTCCAGCAACGGCTGCTGCAATTCCACGGAAGAGGAGTAGCTGCGATAGTTCCGGTGTTCGGTGATGTCGCCCAGGAACGTGCTTTGCGTCACCCTGGAGCGGTTCTGGCCGGTGGAGTATCGGTAATTGATGCTGGGCAGCAGTCCGGCGCGGCCGATATCCTTCTGGGCCACGCCCGCATCCCGGTCCTTGAGCGCGGCCTGGAAGGCGGGGTCGTTCCGCACCGCCAGCGCGTGCAGTTCGATCAGGTCGAGCGCGCGGGCCGGCGAGGCGCCCAGCATGACGAGTCCGGCCATCCAGGCGATGGCCGCGCGGCGGCGCCAATGCCCGGAGCGCTCAGGTCGCCGGGCGCAGTGTCGTGGGCTCATCGTTCGCGGATGCTCTCTTGCGCGTACTGGGTCAGGGGATCCAGGAAATACTGGATGATCCTGCGCTTGCCGGTCTTGACCTCGACGGTGACCTGCATGCCGGGCATCAGCCTGGCTTCCCGGTTTTCCGTCCGTATCGTCCGTTTCGGTATGCTGGCGCGCAAGGCATAGATGAGGCCCAGTTCCTTGTCTTCGATCGCATCCTCCGACACGGACTCGATCAAGGCCGGCAAGGTTCCGTATCGCGTATAGGGAAAGGTCTCGACCTTGATCTCCGCGGTCTGGCCTTTCTTCACGAAGCCCACGTCCTTGTTAGGCAGGAAGGCCTCCACCAGCACATTTTCCTCGTGGGGAACGACCAGCATCAGCTTTTCCGCCGCCATGACCACGCCGCCGACGGTATGCACGGCCAGTTGCTGGACGGTGCCGGAGACGGGCGCCGTCAGGCGCGTGTACAACAGGACCTGCCCGGCCTTGATCTGTTCCTGCCGCAATGACTCGATCTTTTGCCGGCTTTCGCGGATGCGTTCCAGATTGACCTGGATGGATTCCGCGATGAGGCTCGACTTTTGTTCCTCGGCGGAGGCAATCTGAGCCTGCAGCTCTTGCAGGCGGCTTGTCTGCGAGGCGAGGTCGCCCTCCAGCTCAAGGCGCAGCTGTTCGCGCTCGAGATAGGCGCTCCTGGGGACATACTGCTCTTGCGCCAGTTCCCGCAAGGACGCGGCCCGTTGCCTGGCAATGGGGCGGGTCGCCTCCAGCTTCTTGACCTGGGCCTGGACCGATGTCCATTCCGCCTTGCGCTGCAGGATTTCCGCGTCTATCGCGCGTAGCTTGGCCGCATGGGTGGCGAATTCGCCACGCGTCAGGTTCTGAGCATCCTGCCAGGCCGTCAACGGCGCATCGTCGGGCCGCGCCACCGTTGGCGCCGTGTTCGTCTGGATCGCGTCGAGCATGGCCTGCGCCCGGTTGGCCTCGATGGACAGGGCGGCGATCTCGTTCGAGATGCGCGCGATATCGGCCTTGGCGGCAACATCATCCAACTCCACCAGGATGTCGCCGGCGGCCACGGTATCGCCTTCCTGGACGAAGATGGCTTTTATCGTCGCCGTGCCCACCGGCTGGATGACCTTGGTCCGGTCACTGGGAATGATCTTGCCTTGCGCGACGGCGACGATGTCCACCTTGCCGAGGGTCGCCCACAGCAGAGTGGCGACCGCGATGCCGAGCAGCGACCACAACAGGACGCGCGGAAGCGGAGAGGCCGCCCGCAATTGCAGCTCAAGCGCGGCGGGCAGGAATTCAGCCTCTTCATCACGATAGCGTCGGGGATCCGTTTCGCTGCGAGTGGCCCACGCCGTGCGCCAGGCATCCCGATATTTGGCCAGCAGTTCCTTGAAGGCGCCCAAGCGTGTCGAGTCGCGCATGCTCAACCCTGCTGCATGCGCAGCAGCGCGCCGTAATGTCCGTCAGCCCGCTGCGCCAGTTCGTCGGGCGCGCCTTGCTCGACGACCAGTCCCTTGTCCAGAACGATGATCCGGTCGGCGTGCTTGACGGCGGACAGGCGATGCGCGATGACGATGACCGAACGGCCGCGTGAGATCTCTTTCATGTTTCCCTGGATGATGCTCTCGGATTCGTAATCCAGCGCGCTGGTGGCCTCGTCGAAGATCAGGATCCGAGGGTTGCTGATCAGCGCCCGGGCAATCGCCAGCCGCTGGCGTTGCCCGCCGGAGAGCGTCGCGCCATGCTCTCCGACCATCGTGTCATAGCCTTCGGGCAGTTCCGCGACGAAATCGTGAGCCCCCGCCAGGCGGGCCGCGCGGATCACGTCGGGCAGGGCGACGCCTGGGTCCGCCAGGGCGATGTTCTCCCGTATGCTGCGGTTGAACAGGATGTTGTCCTGGAGCACGACGCCGATCTGGCGGCGCAGGGAACTGGGATCTATCGTCGACAGATCGACGCCATCGATCAGGACCCGGCCGCGCTCCGGCGTGTACAGCCGTTGCAGCAATTTGGTCAGCGTGCTTTTCCCGGAGCCGGATCGGCCCACGATGCCTATGGACTCGCCCGGCCGGATGTCGAGCGATACGCCGCGCAGCACTTCGGGCATGCCGGGCTGGTAGCGGAACGCGACATTGTCGAACTCGATACGGCCTTGCAGGGTGGGTAGCGTGCTCTTCTGCGTCGACGGCTCGGTCCGCGCGTTCAGGATGTCTCCCAGCCGTTCGACGGAGATGCCGACCTGCTGGAAATCCGTCCAGAGCTGGGCGATCCGCATGACCGGCGTCGCCACGTGGCCGGCCAGCATGTTGAAGGCGATCAGCTGTCCGACCGTCAGTTCCCCGTCTATCACCAGCTTGGCCCCCAGCCACATCGTGGCCACGGTGACGAGCTTGCTGATGTAGGTGACGCCGCCGTTGGCCAGGATGCCGACGCGCGAGGCGTGAAATCCCGCCTTGATATAGCCGGCGAGCTGATTGTCCCAGCGCCGCATCCATTGCGGCTCCACGGCGGACGCCTTGACGGTCTCTATGCCGGTGATGGTCTCGACCAGGAAGGCCTGGTTTTCCGCGCCGCGCGAGAACTTCTCGTTAAGCTTGCGGCGCAATGACGGGGTGATCGCCAGCGACAGCAGAAAGTAGCAGGGCAGCGAGGCGACGACGATCCAGCTCAGCTTGGCGCTGTAGTAGAACATCACCGCCAGGAACAGCACCGAGAAAAACAAGTCGAGCACCAGGGTGATGGCGTTGCCGGTGAGAAAGGAGCGGATGTGCTCCAGTTCCCGCACGCGGGCCACGGAGTCCCCGACCCTGCGCGCCTGGAAATAGTTGAGCGGCAGATGGAGCAGGTGCCGGAATAGGCGCGATCCGAGCTCGACGTCGATGCGGCAGGACGTGTGCGTGAACAGATAGCTGCGCAGCGCGGTGATGAGCACTTCGAACGTGACGACGGCGAACAACCCGACCGCAATCACGTCCAGCGTGGTGAACCCCCGGTGCACCAGCACCTTGTCCATGATCACCTGGAAGAACAGGGGGGTTACCAGGGCGAAGAGCTGCAGCGAGAAAGAGGCGACGAATACCTCCGCCAGCATCTTGCGGTACTTCACGATGGCCGGGACGAACCAGCTGAAATCGAACTTCTGCAGCGCGCCCGCGGCGGACGCGCGCGACGTCGCCAGGATCAGCCTGCCGGACCACGAGGCTTCGAAAACCTGTATCGACAGAATCTCCGGGCCGGCAGATCTGGGGTGTTGAATCAGGACGCGGTCGCCGTCGTGCCGGGCGAGGATGACGAAGTCGCCATTGTCCATGACCGCGATCGCGGGCAGCGGCGTGGTACCCAGCCTGCTCATATCCACCGTCGCCAGGCGGCTCTTGAGGCCCAGCCGCCGGGAGGCGAGCAGGATCTGCTCGGTCGATAGCGGCTTGCCCTCGTCCGAGTACTGGTGCCGGATTTGCGCTGGATCCACCGGCAGCTGATGGTATCTGGCAAGCAGCATCAACGCGACGATGCCCGTGTCAAGCTCGGGTTGCGCTGTGGCGGCGGGTTGCGCTTGCGCGGTATCGGAATTTTCTTCGACTGCGATATGGCCGGACGACAAAGACATCGGGGGTGCACCTGGTTCCATATCGGCCATGCCGGCCTGCTGTCAGCAATGCGGCGGACGCCGCGCATCGGCGTGTCGTCGCGGGCGGGCCGGAGCCGGCGGATGCCGGGCTCCGGCCCTGCGGCGGGTTAGCGGGACGAGGCGGCCAGCATCGGCGCGACCAGGGGCTGCTGTTCGGGGCTGTGGAATCCCGCAACGGAATCCTCGGGGGAGAATGCCGACATGGCGTCGATGAGTTGCAACATGCGTTGATCCACCTGTTGGAGTTCCGCTGGGCCGGCCGGGACGGGCGGGGTTCCGGTCATGATTTCCATGGCCAGGCCGAACGCCGTGGCCGCGGCGGGAGCCGCTTCCGAAAAGCCGCTGGCGCTGCCCAGCCACAGCCGTTGCGCGGCGGCCTCTTCCGGGCTGCCCAGCGCTGTGGTCGCACTGGACGTCGCAGCGGCGCCGGACGGGGTGACGGGCGAGCCGTTGGCGTTCGAGACGAGGGCCGCGATGTCGGCGTAGCTCAATACCGTGCCATCGGTGAAAGCCAGGTTTTCTATCCCGTAGCCGGACAGCGGACGGAAGAAGAAGTCCAGGACGGTGAGCGTATTGCCGGTGTCCAGCGTGATCAGCAGATCATTGCTCGTGCCGACGCGTTGCAGGCTGATGTCTCCGGCCAGGATGCCGGCGTCGAACTGGATGACGTCCGTGCCGCCGAACAGGCCGTCTTCCCGTATGGTGTCGTTGCCCGAGCCGCGGCCGTAGCGGTAGGTGTCCGAGCCCTCGCCGCCGATCAGCAGGTCGTCGCCGGCGCCGCCATCCAGCGTGTCGTCGCCGCGTTCGCCGTACAGCGTGTCGTTGCCGTCGTCGCCGTAGATTGCGTCATTGCCGTCGCCGCCGTAGAGCGCATCGTTGCCGCCGGCGCCTCGCAGCACGTCGTTGCCGGCGGTGCCGTAGATCGTGTCGTTGCCTTCGGTGGGGCGCATGGTGATCGCCGCGACGTCCGGCAGCGTCAGCGCGCTGCCGTCAGAGAATTCCAGGCGTTCCACCCGTCCGGCGTCGGCCGTCTCGCCGTCGAAATAGTCCTTGATGAGCAGCGTGTTGCCGGTGGGTGCGAGCGTGATCAGCAGGTCGTAGGAAGATCCGATCCGTTGCAAGCTCAGGTCCGCCTGGGTGATGCTGGCATCGAAGACGACGCGGTCGTTGCCGAAGAACAGCTTGCCTTCGAGGATCGTGTCGTTTCCGGAGTTCCGGCCGAACCGATAGGTATCGTTCCCGATGCCGCCGTCCAGCGTGTCGTCGCCGGCTCCGCCGTCCAGCGTATCGTTGCCTGTCTCGCCATAGAGCACATCGTTGCCATTGCCGCCGAGCAGCAGGTCATTGCCATCGCGACCCCAGATCGTATCGTCTCCGTCCAGCCCTGATATCGTGTCGTCGTCCGTGGTACCGATGAGTTGATCATTGCCTGCCGTGCCGGTCATGGTGAGGGTGATGATGTCTGCGAAGTTCAGGCTGTCGCCATTCGCGAACTCGAACAGCTCGATGCCATAGCTGGCGATGGCGCGGGTGAAATAGTTTTTCAACAGTAGCGTGCTGTTGGAGCCCGCAATGGTGACCAGCAGATCCTGGGACGTGCCGACGCGCGTGAACCGCAGGTCGGCGCGCTGGATGTCGTCGTCGAACTGAACCCGGTCGGTGCCGCCAAAAAGGCCTTCTTCCTGTATCACGTCATTGCCGGAGTTGCGGCCGAACCAGTACGAGTCGGAACCCTCTCCGCCGATCAGGAGATCGTTGCCGGCGCCGCCGTCCAGGATGTCATCGCCCCGGTCGCCGTACAGGATGTCGTCGCCGCCCTCGCCGAAGATGCGGTCGTTGCCGTCGGTGCCGTAGATGACATCGTTGCCTTCCGTGGGGCGCATGACGATCGCCGCCACGTCGGCATAGCCCAGGACCACGCCGTCGCCGAATTCGAGACGTTCGATGCGTACGCTGTCCGTGCCGAGACGATCGAAATAGTCCTTGATGAGCAGGGTGTTGCCTGAACCGGAGATCGTGATGAGCAGGTCCGGACTCGATCCCACGCGTTGGAACTGGACATCCGTGAACCGCACGTCGGCATCGAACAGGACCCTGTCGTTGCCGGACATGAGCAGCCCTTCCTTGATGGTGTCGTTGCCGGAATGGCGGCCGAAGAGATAGGTATCGTCTCCCACGCCGCCATCCAGCACGTCGTCGCCCGCGCCGCCGTCCAGGGTGTCGTTGCCGGCCTCGCCGTTCAAGGTGTCGTTGCCATCACCGCCCAGCAGCGTATCGTTGCCGTCACCACCGTTCAGGATGTCGTTGCCGGCCAGTCCGTTGATGACATCGTCGGCGGCAGTGCCGGTGATCACGTCGTCGCCGTTGGTGGCCCCCATCGTGATTGCCGCGATGTCGATGAAGGTCAGCACGGTGCCGTTGGCGAATTCGAACAGATCGATGCCGTAGCGTTGCAACGCCCGCTGGAAGTAGTCGTGAACGAGCAGGGTATTGCCCGAACCCTGGACGGTGATGAGCAGATCGTTCGACGTGCCTGCGCGGGTGAAGGTGATGTCCGACGGCAGGATGTCCGCATCGAACAGCACCCGGTCACCAGCATCGCCATACAGGCCGGTTTCCCTGATGGTGTCGTTGCCCGAATGTCGGCCGAACAGGTAGGTGTCGGAGCCTTCGCCGCCGTACAGCGTGTCGTCGCCCGCGCCGCCGTCCAGGATGTCGTCGCCGCCTTCGCCATACAGCGTGTCGTTGCCTTCCTGCCCGCGGATGGTCTCGCCGGCATTGGTGCCATAGATGATGTCGTCGCCGGAAGTCGCGCCGAGGATCCCCGCCACGATGTCGTCGTAGGTCAGGACGGAGCCATCGGAGAATTCGAGCCGATCCACGACGTAGCGCCCATTGGTGCCGAAGAAGTAGTCCTTGATCCGCAGGGAGCTGCCGCCGCCTTGCAGCGTGATGAGCAGGTCGAAAGAGGATCCGTCGCGCGCGATGCGCAGGTCGGCAGGCGCGATGCCGGCCTCGAACACGATGCGGTCCAGGCCTCCTTCGTCCTGGATGGTGTCGTGGCCGGCGTTGTGGCCGAACAGGTACGTGTCATCGCCGATGCCGCCGCGCAGGATGTCGTCGCCGCTGCCGCCGTCCAGCGTGTCGTTGCCTTCACCGCCGTCGAGGATGTCGTTGCCGGCGCCGCCCAGCAGCGTATCGCTGCCCGCCCGGCCGTAGAGTGTGTCGTTGCCGTCCAGCCCCGCGATTGTCTCATCGCGGAAGGTGCCGTCGATGACGTCGTTGGCGGCGGAAGCCTGCATGGTCAGGTTCGCGACATCGTCGAAGTTCAGGACGCGGTCCGAGAACTCCAGCGTGTCGATGCCGGCATGGAGGGTGTCGCGCGAGAAGTATCCTTCGATCAGCAGGGTGTTGCCCGAGCCGGTGATGGTGACTCGGAGATCGGCGCCTGTGCGCAAGATCGTCACATCGAACGACATTACGTCGGCGTCGAACAGCACCCGGTCCGCGGGCGACGCGTCGTTGAGTTCAATGATGCGATCGTTGCCGGAGTCGCGGCCGAACAGATAGGTATCCGAGCCGCTGCCGCCCTCGAGCGTGTCGTCGCCCGCTCCGCCATCCAGGATGTCGTTGCCGCCCATGCCCTGCAAATGGTCGTTGCCGCCGCCGCCGTTCAGCACGTCGTCGCTGCCATAGCCGGTCAACCGGTCCGACTGTTCGGTGCCGGCGAGGACGATGTTCTTTATCTCGCCAATTGAAAGGACGGTGCCGTCGTCGAATCTGATGCGTTCGACGGCATAGGACGTGGTGGCGTCCAGCAGGAAGTAGTTGGACACGACAAGCAGATCCGTCGTGCCCTTGATCATGATGTGCAGATCGTTTTCCGAGCGCAGGAATGACACGTCGGCGCGTGCGATGCCCGGCTTGAACTGTATCGTGTCCGCATTGACGCCCAACGGGTCCGCGTCGTAGTTGTCTATCGTATCCACGCCCGAGCCGAGGCCGAACAGATAGGTGTCCGCGCCCGTTCCGCCGCTCAGGAAATCGCGGCCGACGCCGCCGTCCAGGATGTCATCGCCGGCGTCGCCGTAGAGCTGGTCCTTGCCGGCGCCGCCCAGGAGCGTATCGTTGCCGCCGCCGCCGCGCAGGATGTCGTTGCCGCCTTCCCCGGACAGCGTGTTGTCCTGGTCGTCCCCGGTGAGTACGTCAGAGCCTGATTGACCGATATCGGCCAGCAGCCGGGAGAAGTCGTCGCTGCCCGATGCTCCGATTTGGCGCAGGGCCCGCATGAATTCGGCGCCGCGTTCGCCCAGGCCGTGCAATGCCAGGCCGAATTCCTCGATCAGGTGCTGGGCTTCGGCGGGGTTCGCCGCATAGGAGTTCCGCAGGCTGGCGGCCACCTGGGAAAGATCGAACAGGATTTTGTTGTCGACGATGTCGGTGATCGTGACCTGGCCGATCAAGGAATAGAAGTGCGATGCAGCCATCAATTGGCCATACAGCATTTCGCGCAATGATTCGTAGGCGTCCAGCAGCAGGGCCGCCGAATTGGGCCCTGGATTGGGCGTGCCGGCGTTGGTTCCGGCACTTTGCAGGAACTTGTCGCCCAGAAAGGCTTCCAGCGCGTAGAGTTTCCGGGCGTCGTGCATGTATTCGCCGCGGCTGGTGGGGGCAATCCCGGCGACGCCGGCCCAGGCGAAGACCAACTGATCGAACGCCAGCAGGCGGGCATCGCGGTTTTGCTCGGCGACGAACGCCGCGATCAGCGCCTGGAGTTGGCCGCTGCCATCGCGGGCGATGGCCTGATGCAGGCTGTGCACCGTGCCGGATCCCCTGACGTTCGGCAGGGCAGCGATGGTGCTGTTGATCGCCACGGTGTCCTTCTCGATCGTCATGGCGGGGTCGATCGCGAACCAGACGTCGTTCATGCCGCGAACCGAGCCGTCGGTGCGCGTATAACCGCTGGCGAGCGCATGGTTGTTGCCCTGCGCGTCCACGCCGCCGGGGTTGCGGGTGTAGCCCAAGTCGATCGAGCGCACGTTGGCCTCGGACAGGGTCATCAGTTCGCCCGCGTCCACGCCGGCGCTGCTGTTACTGTCCCGCCAGACCCGCAGTTCATGGAAGCGTTCGTCGTTGGCGTCGATTTTGCCGTCGCCGTTGCTGTCGAACAGCGCCAGCGCCGCAAACCCGTCGGACGCGCGGCCGCCTCCGGGCAGGTAGGCGTTGTTGCCGAAAAGCTCGCTGCCGTCGTCGATCTGGCCGTTGCCGTTTCTGTCCCAGACCAGCAGGCCGTCGTCCTTGCCCACCCAGCCCGTTTCCTCGGCGAAGCCATCGCCGTCATGGTCGAAGAATATGCCCGACGTATACGAGAGCGTTTCCACGCCGTCGCCGTCCAGGTCGAGGATGAGCGGGCTGACCGCCTTTTTTGCACCGCCCATGCCGGCGGCGGGGTTGTCGGGGTTGGATGGGTCAGAGGGGTCGGTTGGATCCTGGGGGCTGCGACCGGGACCGGGTCCCCCGAGGGGAAATGTATGGCCGGTCAAGCTGGCTAGGGTCCCCGCTATAGTCAGGCCAGCTCCGATAGCGAGCAACGGGATGGCTGCTGCCGCGCCTCCGGCACTCACGCTGATGACTGCCGCCGCCATGGCAAAGCCGTTGCCAACAATTGAGATCGCATCCGACAAGGACAATTTCCTGAAGTCGCGAATATCCATGCCGATCTTTGCGACTGTCCATGTAGCTGCCATCGGGTTGGTGGCGAGGGCTACCGCTTGGGCAAGGCCTGGTATGCGGTTGCCTGCGACGGAGGCAACGCCGTTGACGATGCCAACCAGGGCTTGTCCGTCTCCGGACATGATGGCAACAGGTCGTCCATCGGCATGAGCGGAATAGATGCCTTCCGCGCCTGAACCTGTTACGACGAATAGGTTGACCCAACTCATGCGAACTCCTTGATCAAGAGTGGCGGAGATAGAGCGCAATAACCCCGCAAATCACAAGAAAAACGGCTATGTAGTTGTAGATTTTCTGATTCGGGATATACGGAGTGTCCGGGCGCTTCTTTTTGTGGCGGTATATCCGATAGAGGTCGTAGACCGCATAGAGCACCACCAGCAATATTCCGAGCAATAGGGCATAGGGCAGAATCTGTCTCATTGCTTGTGAAGCATCCTTGGTTGATCAACCATCTTGAGATAGCAGCGCCAGCATCCGTCTCACCCATATCCGCATGCATGACATTTTTTATTTGTGAAAGCGGAATGAAAGGGTGCGCGAAAAAATTAACGAGCGATCAATAATTTGTCAATAAATTAAATTGTCGAATATATAAAGTTGACTGTTTATTTTGAGAGCGCTTTCATTATTCCCGGCGTTGCCGATGGATTCGCCGGCGGCGCCAACAATCCGGCAATGTCCAGGCCGGCCGCGATGGACCGCGCCACGGATGGGCTGCGTGCCTGGCTAGGGCCGTGAGGCCCGTGATGCCGGGCCAGCTACACTCGAGGCTTCGCCTCACCGTCCGCCTCTCGCGCCAGATCACAGGAGAATTCCCATGCTCAAAGGAAAAGTCGCAGTCGTCACCGGTTCCACCAGCGGCATCGGCCTCGGCATCGCCAGCGCGCTCGCCCAGCAGGGCGCCGATATCGTTCTGAACGGCTTCGGCGACGCCGCCGAGATCGAGAAGATCCGCGCCGGGCTGGCCAGCCAGCATGGCGTGCGCGTCGTGTACGACGGCGCCGACCTGTCCAAGGGCGAGGCCGTGCGCGGCCTGGTCGACAACGCCGTGCGCCAGCTCGGCCGCATCGACATCCTGGTCAACAACGCCGGCATCCAGCACACCGCGCCGATCGAGGACTTCCCGGTCGAGAAGTGGGACGCCATCATCGCGCTGAACCTGTCGGCCGTGTTCCACGGCACCGCCGCCGCGCTGCCGCACATGAAGAAGCAGGGCTTCGGCCGCATCATCAACATTGCCTCGGCCCACGGGCTGGTGGCCTCGGCCTACAAGTCCGCCTATGTCGCCGCCAAGCACGGCGTGGTCGGCTTCACCAAGGTCACCGCGCTGGAAACCGCCGGCCAGGGCATCACGGCCAACGCCATCTGCCCGGGCTGGGTACGCACCCCGCTGGTCGAGAAGCAGATCACCGCGCTGGCCGAGAAGAACGGCGTGGACCAGGAAGCCGCCGCTCGCGAGCTGCTCAGCGAAAAGCAGCCCTCGCTGCAATTCGTCACGCCGGAACAGCTGGGCGGCACCGCCGTCTTCCTGGCTTCCGACGCCGCCGCGCAGATCACCGGCACCACCATTTCCGTCGACGGCGGCTGGACCGCGCGCTGACATCAGGTAGGAACCCCTCTCATGCTGTTTTTGCTTTCCCCCGCCAAGAAACTGGACTATGACTCGCCGCTGCACGTCGAGACGCATACCCAGCCCCTGTTCGTCGATCAGGCCGCCGGCCTGATCAAGGTGCTCAAAACCAAGTCCGCCGACGACATTTCCGCGCTGATGAGCCTGAGCCCGGCGCTGTCCGAGCTGAATGTGCAGCGCTACGCCAGCTGGAAGCGCAGCTTCACCCAGGCCAATTCGCGCCAGGCGGTGCTGGCTTTCAATGGCGATGTGTATGAGGGGCTGGACGCGTCCTCGCTGTCGGCCAAGCAGCTGGACTGGGCGCAGGAGCACGTGGCCATCCTCAGCGGTCTGTACGGCGTGCTGCGTCCGCTGGACCTGATGCAGCCCTACCGCCTGGAAATGGGCACGCGCCTGGAAACGCCCAAGGGCAAGACGCTGTACGACTACTGGGGCAGTTCGATCGCGCAGTACCTGAACGAACGCCAGGAAGGCCAGAAGTCGCCGGTCATCGTCAACCTGGCGTCCGAGGAATACTTCAAGTCCGTGGACCTGAAGGCGCTCAAGGCGCGGGTGGTGCAGTGCGTGTTCCAGGACTGGAAGAACGGCGCCTGGAAGATCATCAGCTTCCACGCCAAGCGGGCGCGCGGGCTGATGGCGCGCTATGCCATCCAGCACAAGGTCGCCAAGCCCGAAGGGCTGCAGGGCTTTGATCTTGAAGGCTATGCCTACGACGCGTCGGCATCGTCTGACGACAAGCTGGTGTTCCGCCGCAAGCTCTGAGCTTCCGGCTTGCTGTAACGAGAATGGCCGCCTTCGGGGTGGTCATTTTCTTGGGGCGTCGCGATATCGGCGCGGCGGCGCCGCCCGCTCAGGCCGGCGCCGCCGCGCCCGGCGCGTGCGCCGGCTCGTCCAGCGCCAGCAGTTCCTGGCGGATCATGTGGGTGGCCTTGATCATCTGCTTGAGCGGGTAGACGAGCGCCGCCTGCTCGCCGTCGGTGTCGAACTGGCTCGGCAGGACCGGCGCGGGCCCTTGCATCCGGTTTTCGTCCAGCAACCGGGCCATGCCGTCCAGCGCCTCGCGCACCGGCACGGGCGTCTGCGGCAGCGCCGCCAGGATCGGAATGGTGGCGGTGATCTGCGAGGCCAGCACGTGGTTCTGGATCAGCAGGTTGTTCAGCTCGGGCACGTTGACCTGATGCGACGTGGGTTCGCTCATCATGCGATAGAACGCCTCGGCGAAATTGCTGAAGGCGATGTGCACGTTCTTGCGCGCCAGCCGCCAGGCGAGGTCGGCGTCGGCGATGGCCGGGGCCTGGCCGTCCCTGGCCGCGTCAGGCGCGGGATCGGCCGGCGCCTGCATCGCGTCGGCGTATCGCATGCCCGCAAGCAGGTACTCGCGGTTGGCGCGCGTGGCCGCCGCCGCCAGCGGCTTGAGGTAGCGGGCCTCCCACCAGGGCAGGATGTAGCTGCACACCAGCGCCAGCGCGCAGCCGATCAGCGTGTCGATGGCGCGTTCGCCGATCACCGACATGGACACCGTGCCGGGAGAAACGAAGTGGAACACCAGCACCACGAACAGCGTGTTGAAGATGGCGCTGGCCATGTAGTTCAGCTGCACCAGGCTGTTGCCCATGATGCAGGCGGCCAGCAGCACGGCGAACAGGATCTCGGGGCTGTCGGTCAGGTTGAACAGCAGCAGGGCGCAGACGCAGCCGATGACGGTGCCAGTCAGGCGCCAGCCATTGCGCTGTCGGGTCAGCGCGAAGCCGGGCTTCATGATGATCACGATGGTCAGCATGATCCAGTAGTTGTGCGCCGAGAATGCCGGCGACAGCCAGCGGCTGGCCAGCGTCATCGCCAGCGCCGCCGCCGCCGTCACGCGCAGCGCGTAGCGGAAGTGCGGCGAATCCAGGCGCAGGTTGCTGGTCAAGAGGCCGAAGCGGAATTCCTGGCGCGAGATGAAACGCGTGAGCGACTTGCTGATGCGCAGCACGTCGGTGGGCTTGGCATCGGGCGAGGCGGCGGTGTGGTCGGCCAGCCGGTCGACGATGCGGGTGGAATTGCGCAGGCGGCGCAGCACCTGGATGATCAGCGCCAGCATTTCGGGCTCGCGTTCGCCGAAGCCCTGTTGCTTGAGTTGCTCGATCTCGTATTCGATGGCGCGCAGCTTGGCCTTGGCGCTGCTGCGGTACTGCACCTTGCGTCCGCGCGACACGTCCAGCGCGATGCGGTTCAGTTCCAGCGACATCTTCACCAGCGCGTCGCGCATGAAGATCAGGCAGTCGTTGCCGGCCAGCGCGCGCCGCAGCGCGGCGTAGTCGGTGTGCGTGGCTACCAGCGTATCCAGCAGCTGCAACATGTCCACGAACATGTTCCAGATCATCACGCGCTGGCGGTCGCCCAGGCCCTTGCCGCGCGGCAGGGCGCGCAGCACCATGTCGCGCGCCGCCTGGTGTTTTTCCGTCATGACGGACTGGCTCTGGATCAGCGCGCGGTAGGCGTCGTCCAGGTCGGCGGTCGCGTCATAGAAGGCCGCGCGCGCGGCCACGTAGTCGGCGGTGGCGAACAGCGCCACCGACATGGCCTGCTGTTCCTCGCGCAGCCAGAACAGGCGTGAAAAGCCCAGGCTGAACGCCACGTAGAACAGCGCGCCGCCCAGCGTCGCGGCGGCATGGGCCAGGACCTGATCGGGCTCCAGCGGCGAATGCATGGTCAGCGTCATGAGCAGCAGGGCGGCGAAGCCGATCAGGCCGCCGCGCTTGCCGAAGACCGTGAACATGGAAAAGACGAAGCACTGGGCGATGACCGCCAGCCAGATCAGCACAGGGTGCGTGGACGCCAGCCCGGTGATGATGACGGTCAGCGTGCCCAGCAAGGCGCCGCCGAGCATTTCGTTGGTGCGGTGGCGTTGCGGACCGCCGGGCTGGTCGATGATGGCCAGGCACTGCGCGCCGAAGGTGGCCACCAGTCCCGTGGCGTAGTGGCCGAACAGTCCGCCCAGCACCAGCACCGGCAACAGCATGCCTATCGCCTGGCGCACCCCTCCGAAAAAGTAGTGGCTGTAGAGGAAGCGGCGAATGCTGGCAATGCGCAAATCCATGGGCGAGCGGCGTGCGGGCTGATTGATGCGACAAGTATAGAGAGCGGCGGGCTTTTCGGGGCCGGATTACTGCGCCAGATTGTTGCCGCGATGGCGCTTTGGCGTCGCTTCGGATTTGGTTCCTGGTCCGGGTTTGGGGGCCGAGGCAGGACAAGTCCGAGCCGGATTCCAAAATGATGCGGGACCACAATATGGACCTCAAAGGACCAGCATGTGGACCTGCGGCAGCGGCCCGCCCGCGCCGCAGAATCCGGGGTCGGATCTTCCGCGATACCTGGGCGCAACACCGCGCCACGCATGATTTGCTACGGATGACGCAATGCGGTAGAGTCGTTGCCTTGCGCTGGCCTGCCTATCCGAAGCCGGCGCGTTGAGGCGGATTTTCTGGACCACCTTCCAGGATCTTCCGCAGCAGTTACACCTGCCGTTGGCCGCGCCACAAGCGTGTGTTGCCAAGGCTTCCATTTCGACCTCCAGCGTCCCCAAGGGGCGTTCGCGCTGCGTTCTGTCGAACGTATGCCGGGTCGGCAAGGTGTCCGGGTGGCGTGGCTCCGTGAGCCGCAAAGCGCCGGATCATGTTGTCGCAGCCGGTATGGGTTCAGTTGCCGCCGTATCCGGGCGGGCAGCAGGCAGGGTTAGCAGGGCCGGTTTTGAAAGGAATGACAACATGGAACTGAATGGCGCCGATATCGTCGTGCGCTGCCTGGCCGAAGAAGGCGTGGAACACGTTTTCGGCTACCCCGGCGGCGCGGTGCTTTACATCTACGACGCGATTTTCAAGCAAGACAAATTCCAGCATATCCTGGTCCGCCATGAGCAGGCCGCCGTGCATGCCGCCGACGCGTATTCGCGCTCGTCGCAGAAGGTCGGCGTCTGCATCGTGACCAGCGGCCCCGGCGTGACCAACGCGGTCACCGGCATCGCCACTGCCTACATGGACTCGATCCCGATGGTCATCATCAGCGGTCAGGTTCCCACGGCGGCGATCGGCGAGGACGCCTTCCAGGAATGCGACACCGTCGGCATCACGCGTCCCTGCGTCAAGCACAACTTCCTGGTGCGCGACGTCAAGGATCTGGCCGAGACCATGCGCCGCGCGTTCTACATCGCGCGCACCGGCCGTCCCGGCCCGGTGCTGGTCGACATCCCCAAGGACGTCACCGTCGCGCAGTGCAAGTACGCGCCGCCCAAGGGCGAGATCACGATGCGCTCCTACGCGCCCGTCAACAAGGGGCACCAGGGGCAGATCAAGAAGGCCGTGCAGATGCTGCTGGCCGCCGAACGTCCGATGATCTACACCGGCGGCGGCGTGATCCTGTCCAACGCCGCGCCCGAGCTGAACAGGCTCGTGACGCAGCTGGGCGCGCCCTGCACCAGCACGCTGATGGGCCTGGGCGGCTATCCCGCCAGCAGCGGCCAGTTCGTGGGCATGCCCGGCATGCACGGCACGTATGAAGCCAACATGGCGATGCAGCACTGCGACGTGCTGCTGGCCATCGGCGCGCGCTTCGACGACCGCGTGATCGGCAATCCCAAGCATTTCGCCCAGAACGCCCGCAAGATCATCCATATCGACATCGATCCCTCGTCGATCTCCAAGCGCGTGCGCGTGGACGTGCCCATCGTCGGCAACGTCAAGGACGTGCTGGCCGATCTGAGCGCTCAGTACGAGGCGGCAGCCGCCGAGCACAAGCCGGCCTCCATCACGAAATGGTGGGAGCAGGTCGAGACCTGGCGCGGCAAGGAATGCCTGAAGTACGCGGGCTCGGACGAAGTCATCAAGCCGCAGTACGTGGTGGAAAAGCTCTGGGAAGTGACCGGCGGCGACGCCTTCGTCACCTCCGATGTGGGCCAGCACCAGATGTGGGCGGCGCAGTACTACAAGTTCGACAAGCCGCGTCGCTGGATCAACTCCGGCGGCCTGGGCACCATGGGCGTGGGCCTGCCGTACGCCATGGGCGTGCAGATGGCCAATCCGGGCCAGGAGATCGCCGTCATCACCGGCGAAGCCTCGATCCAGATGAACATCCAGGAACTGTCGACCTGCGCGCAGTACCGCCTGACGCCCAAGATCGTCTGCCTGAACAACCGCTTCCTGGGCATGGTCCGGCAGTGGCAGCAGATCGACTACGGCTCGCGCTACTCCGAGTCGTACATGGATTCGCTGCCCGACTTCGTCAAGGTGGCCGAGGCCTATGGCCACGTAGGCCTGCGCATCGAGCGCCCGGCCGACGTCGAGCCGGCGCTGCGCGAAGCGTTCAAGAAGCACAAGGACCGCCTGGTCTTCCTGGACTTCATCACCGACCGCACCGAGAACGTGTGGCCCATGGTGAAGGCCGGCCGCGGGCTGACCGAAATGCTGCTCGGCTCTGAAGACCTGTAAGGAGGCCACCATGAAGCATGTGATTTCCGTCCTCCTCGAGAACGAGCCCGGCGCGCTGTCGCGCGTGGTGGGGCTGTTCTCCGCGCGGGGCTACAACATCGAGACGCTGACCGTCGCGCCGACCGAGGACGCCACGCTGTCGCGCATGACCATCGTCACCACCGGCTCGGATGAAATCATCGAGCAGATCACCAAGCACCTGAACCGCCTGGTGGACGTGGTGAAGGTGGTCGACCTGACCGAAGGCTCGCACATCGAGCGCGAGCTGATGCTGGTCAAGGTGCGGGCGGTGGGCAAGGAACGCGAGGAAATGAAGCGCATGGCCGACATCTTCCGCGGCCGCATCATCGACGTGACCGACAAGTCCTACACCATCGAACTCACCGGGGTGCAGGAAAAGGTACAGGCCTTCCTCGAGGCCCTGGACCGCAGCGCCATCCTGGAAACCGTGCGCACCGGCGTGTCCGGCATCGGCCGCGGCGAACGGATCTTGAAGATCTGAGGCCGGGATTTCCCGGCCGCACCCTGCAACTGAATCAATCGAATATCCACATACTGGAATCTGGAGCACAACATGAAAGTTTTCTACGACAAAGACTGCGATCTCTCCCTCGTCAAAGGCAAGACCGTTGCCATCATCGGCTACGGCTCGCAAGGCCACGCGCACGCGCAGAACCTGCATGACTCGGGCGTGAAGGTCGTCGTCGGCCTGCGCAAGGGCGGCGCCTCGTGGAACAAGGCCGCCAGCGCCGGCCTGGACGTCAAGGAAGTCGCCGACGCCGTCAAGTCCGCCGACATCGTCATGATGCTGCTGCCCGACGAGAACATCGCCTCGGTCTACAACAAGGAAGTGCACGCCAACATCAAGGCCGGCGCCGCGCTGGCCTTCGCCCACGGCTTCAACGTGCACTACGGCCAGGTCGTGCCGCGCGAAGACATCGACGTCATCATGATCGCGCCGAAGGCCCCGGGCCACACCGTGCGCAACACCTACAAGCAGGGCGGCGGCGTGCCGCACCTGGTGGCCGTGTACCAGGACAAGTCCGGCGCCGCGCGCGACGTGGCCCTGTCCTACGCCAGCGCCAACGGCGGCGGCCGCGCCGGCATCATCGAGACCAACTTCCGCGAAGAAACCGAAACCGACCTGTTCGGCGAACAGGCCGTGCTGTGCGGCGGTACCGTCGAACTGATCAAGGCCGGCTTCGATACGCTGGTGGAAGCCGGCTACGCGCCCGAAATGGCCTACTTCGAGTGCCTGCACGAGCTGAAGCTGATCGTCGACCTGATCTACGAAGGTGGCATCGCCAACATGAACTACTCGATCTCGAACAACGCCGAATTCGGCGAATACGAGACCGGCCCGAAGATCGTCACGGACGACACCCGCGCCGCCATGCGCCAGTGCCTGACGGACATCCAGAACGGCGAGTACGCCAAGCGCTTCATCCTGGAAAACGCCGCCGGCGCCCCGACGCTGACCTCGCGCCGCCGCATCAACGCGGAATCGCAGATCGAGCAGGTGGGCGGCAAGCTGCGCGCCATGATGCCCTGGATCGCCGCCAACAAGCTGGTGGACAAGTCCAAGAACTGATGCCCGCCAGGGCGCCGGGCCTGCCCGGCGCCCCAGGCTGCGTCACGGCGGCATGCCTGCGAGGGCATGCCGCTTTTCTTTTCCCCGCAGGCGTAGCACGCCCCGCGCCGCGCCGGCGCGTAAGGCCGTCCGGCCCGCAAGCGGGGCCAGATGGGTTAACCTTTCGATCTGTCCGCCGCAAGTTTTCCAGACCATGCCCAATTTCTCCATGCGCGATTCCGAGAACCGCCATCGCAGCATCTACCTGCTGCCCAACGCGTTCACCACCGCGGCCCTGTTCGCGGGCTTCTACGCCGTCGTGCAGGCCATGAACAACCGCTTCGAGGTCGCCGCCATCGCCATTTTCGTGGCCATGGTGCTGGACGGCATGGACGGTCGCGTGGCGCGCCTGACCAATACCCAGTCCGCCTTCGGCGAGCAGTACGACTCGCTGTCCGACATGACCTCGTTCGGCGTGGCGCCGGCGCTGGTCATGTACGAATGGATTCTGAACGACCTGGGTCGCTGGGGCTGGCTGGCCGCGTTCGTCTACGTGGCGGGGGCCGCGCTGCGGCTGGCGCGCTTCAACACCAATATCGCCGTGGTCGACAAGCGCTACTTCCAGGGCCTGCCCAGCCCCGCCGCCGCCGCGCTGGTGGCCGGTTTCGTCTGGCTGGCCGTGGACAACAAGCTGCCCATCCATGACAGCGTGATGGCCTGGGTCGCATTCACCGTGACCATGTACGCCGGCATCTCGATGGTGTCGAACGCGCCGTTCTTCAGCGGCAAGAGCTTCGCCCTGGGCCGCAGCGTGCCGTTCTGGGGCATCCTGCTGGTGGTGGCCGTGTTCGTGTTCGTCTCCAGCGATCCTCCGGTGGTGCTGTTCGGCCTGTTCGTGCTGTACGGCCTGTCGGGCTGGATCATCTGGGCGCTGCGCTGGAACCGCGCGCGTCGCTTGCAGCAGGAACGGCGCGGGCAGGGGTCGTGACATCATTGCTGGGATGCAATTGAAAAACCCGCCGTTGGGCGGGTTTTTTCATGGCCGAGGCATTCAGCGCCACATGAACCTGTCTTCGTCGTACATCGGATCCGGCCCGGGATGGAAATGCGTCACGCCCGAACCGTCGCGGCCCATGTACACGTACATCAGCGAATTCCAGACGCTGTTTTCCTTGTAGCGATAGGACCAGACCACTTCGCGCTTCTCGCCCAGGCCTGCTTCATCGATCCTGGCCGGCGGGCCGAATTCGCAGCGCACCCGGTCCGGACTCCAGGTTCCGGTCTCCAGCACTTTGAAGTGCGGGTCGGTCAGCAGCGGCAGCACCTTGTCCACCCGGCCGTCGGCGCCGACATTGGCGCCCCAGGCGTACTGGCCCATGGGCTGCTGCGTCCAGATGACACGCCGGCCGCCGTTGGCCTGCGGGCATTCGAAGTTGGGCCGGCCGAACTGGGCCTGCACGTCGGCCAGCGGCGTGCCAGGCGCGACCTGGGCCAGGTTGGCGCAGGCCGACAGGGCCAGCAGGGCGCCCGCCGCCAGGGCGATGCGGGCCGTTTTGTAATGAAGTGTCATATTTTGCTCCCCTCGAAGGCGGAAGGGCGCCCCTGGGGCGCCAGTAGGGCAATTCTATCGAATCAGCTATAATCGTCGGGCTTTATCCAGGCATCCGTTTCGCATGATGCCGAATCGCGCCGGCGGCAGCGGCGGCGGGCCAGGCCAAGAGCCAGGTTCCACCAGCCTCTGCAGGCAGCAGTGAGAAAGCGAATACGCCAATCCGGTCCGCGATTTTTTTCCCAACCACGTCAGGGCGCCTCGGCCCTGTCGCATGTCCGAAGAGGTCATAAATGTCTGTTGCTGACATCAAGAAAGCCGATATCGTTGCGCAATTCCAACGCGCTCAAGGCGACACCGGTTCCCCCGAAGTTCAGGTGGCTCTGCTCACCGCCCGTATCAACGAACTGACTGGTCACTTCAAGGAACACATGAAGGACCATCACTCGCGCCGTGGTCTGCTGCGTATGGTCAGCCGCCGCCGCAAGCTGCTCGACTACCTCAAGGGCCGCAATCCCGATTCGTACCGCGCTCTGATCGAAAAACTCGGTCTGCGCAAGTGATCGACGGGGCTGGCTCCCCATGACGCAACCGTGGCCGGTGCGACTCTTGTCGCGGCGGCCACGGTTTTTCATTTGTAAGGAATAACCGTCATGTTCAATAAAGTGACTAAATCGTTCCAGTACGGCCAGCACACGGTCGTCCTGGAAACCGGCGAGATCGCTCGCCAGGCCTCCGGCGCCGTCGTGGTGTCGATCGAGGACACCGTGGTCCTGGCGACCGTCGTGGCCTCCAAGAAGGCCAAGCCGGGTCAGACCTTCTTCCCGCTGACCGTCGACTACATCGAGAAAACCTACGCCGCCGGCCGCATCCCGGGCGGCTTCTTCAAGCGCGAAGGCAAGCCGTCCGAAAAGGAAACGCTGACCTCCCGCCTGATCGACCGTCCCCTGCGTCCGCTGTTCCCCGAAGACTTCTACAACGAAGTCCAGGTGGTCATCCACACGCTGTCGGTCAACCCTGAAATCGACCCCGACATCGCCGCCATGATCGGCGCCTCGGCCGCGCTGGCCATCTCGGGCATCCCGTTCAACGGCCCGATCGGCGCCGCGCGCGTGGGCTACATCGATGGCCAGTACGCCATCAACCCGACCGCCTCGCAGCTGAAGTCCTCCAAGCTGGACCTGGTGGTCGCCGGCACCGAGAACGCCGTGCTGATGGTGGAATCGGAAGCCGACCAGCTGTCCGAGGAAGTCATGCTCGGCGGCGTGGTCTACGGCCACCAGCAGATGCAGGCCGTCATCAACGCCATCCATGACCTGGTCAAGGACGCCGGCAAGCCCGAGTGGGACTGGCAGGCTCCGGCGAAGGACGAGGCCCTGATCGCCGCCGTCACCGCCGCCGCCCAGCCCGGCCTGAACGCCGCCTACCAGGTCCGCGAAAAGCAGGCCCGCACGACGCAGCTGCGCGAAGTCTACGCCAACGTGTCGGCCACGCTGAACGCCGCCGCCGCCGAGAAGGGCGAGCCGGCGCCTGACGCCGTCACCGTCGACAACATCCTGTTCTCGCTGGAATCCGCCATCGTGCGCGGCCAGATCCTGAACGGCGAGCCGCGCATCGACGGCCGCGACACCCGCACCGTGCGCCCGATCAGCGTGCGCCTGGGCGTGCTGCCGCGCGCTCACGGCAGCGCCCTGTTCACCCGCGGCGAAACCCAGGCGCTGGTCGTGGCCACGCTGGGCACCAAGCAGGACGAGCAGATCATCGACGCGCTCATGGGCGAGTACCGCGACCGCTTCATGATGCACTACAACATGCCTCCGTTCGCCACCGGCGAAACCGGTCGCATCGGCGTGCCCAAGCGCCGCGAAATCGGCCACGGCCGCCTGGCCAAGCGCGCGCTGATCCCGCTGCTGCCGGCCCCGGAAGACTTCCAGTACACCATCCGCCTCGTCTCGGAAATCACCGAGTCCAACGGCTCCTCGTCGATGGCTTCGGTCTGCGGCGGTTCGCTGGCCATGATGGACGCCGGCGTGCCGGTCAAGGACCACGTCGCCGGCGTGGCGATGGGCCTGATCCTGGACGGCGGCAAGTTCGCCGTGCTGACCGACATCCTGGGCGATGAAGATCATCTGGGCGACATGGACTTCAAGGTCGCGGGCACCGAGAACGGCGTCACGGCCCTGCAGATGGACATCAAGATCCAGGGCATCACCAAGGAAATCATGCAGGTGGCGCTGGCCCAGGCCCGCGAAGGCCGCCTGCACATCCTGGGCAAGATGAAGGAAGCGCTGGACGGTTCGCGCGGCGAGCTGTCGGCTTTCGCTCCGCGCATGCTGACCATCAAGATCAACCCCGAGAAGATCCGCGACGTGATCGGCAAGGGCGGCGCCACCATCCGCGCGCTGACCGAAGAGACCGGCACGCAGATCGACATCTCCGACGACGGCACGATCGTGATCGCCAGCGTCGACGAAGCGCAGGCCAAGGAAGCCCAGCGCCGCATCGTCGAGCTGACCGCCGACGTGGAAGTGGGCCAGGTCTATGAAGGCGCCGTGCTGCGCCTGCTGGACTTCGGCGCCATCGTCCAGGTGCTGCCGGGCCGCGACGGCCTGCTGCACATCTCGGAGATCGCCAACTACCGCATCGCCAACATCAACGATGTGCTGAAGGTCGGCCAGCAAGTCCGCGTCAAGGTCATCGAGGCCGACGACAAGGGCCGCCTGCGCCTGTCCATCAAGGCCATCGGTGGCATCGAGCAGCAGCAGGCCGCTGCCGAAGCCGCTCCGCAAGCCGAGGCGCAGCCCGAATAAGGCTTACGCATACGCTGGAGCATGGCGCCGCGCTGAACCGACATCAGATCCTTGAGTCGTCAGAGGCGCGGGGCCGAAAACCCGGATCCGGTATTACACCGGATCCGGGTTTTTTATGGGGTTTCGTCCGTTGACGGGTCCAGCTGTCGCAGCGCCGCCACCGTTACCGGCTTGACGGGCGCCCGCGCCGTGAATGCGCCCAGCTCCGCCACGTCCTTGCCGCGCGTCTGCGCCAGCAGCTGCGCCACGCCATGCTGGCAATAGCGCCCCTGGCAATACCCCATTCCGCTGCGGCAGGCCAGCTTGACGCTGTTGACGTCGCAGGCGTGCGGATTGTCGGCCAGGAATGCGTGTATGGCGCCGGCCGTGACTTCCTCGCAGCGGCAAAGGGTCGTATCCGGCGTCGCCAATCGGGCCAGCGCGTCCAGGCGAGGTTCGAAGAACCGCTGCACGGCGTGGCTGAAATGCAGCGCGCGTTGCCTGGCGCGCTGTGCCTGGCGCAAGCGCGAGGTCAGGGAAGCGGAGCCTGGGCCGCGCAGGTCCAGCGTGGCCTGCAAGGCGGCGATGCGGCCTTCGATCGCGGCCAGTTCGGCGCCGCCGACGCCGGCGGGTTCGCCGGCCACGAAAATGCGCGATTGGCTCGTGCGCATCTGCTCATCATGCACGACGGTCCAGCCGCCTTCGGCCGGCTTCCATTGCATGGCGCAACCGGCCTGGCGGGCCAGCTCGGAGGAGGCCAGCAAGCCATAGCCGACAACCAGCGTGTCGGCCTCGAGCGATCTTTCGCTGCCCGCCACGGGTTCCCACATTGGCGTGACGCGGCTCAGCGTGACGCGCTGCACCTGTTGCTCTCCCTCGGCGCGCGTGATCAGCGTGCCGAAGCGTATCGACACGCGCTGGCGCCGCAGGTTCAGCAGCGCGCGGGCGGCCTCTTTCAGCGGCGCGAAATGTCCGGGCAGGGCGCGCCAGTGCGACAGCATGTCGGCGAGTCCTGGCGCCGGGCGGGCGAAGGCGACTTCGGCCACCTGTGCGCCGGACTTGAGCAGCAGATCGGCCACCAGCAGCAGCAAGGGATGAGAGCCGGCCAGGACGAAGCGCTGGCCGGGACGCAGGAACTGGCTCTTCATCAAGGTCTGGACGCCGCCGGCCGACATCACGCCCGGCAGCGTCCAGCCCGGGAAGGCGACCGGCAGGTCATAGGCGCCGGTGGCGATGAGCAGGGCGGCGCCGTCGATCAAGGCGGCGCCGTCGTCGCGGCTGATGGCGACCCGGACGCCGGGATGCGCCGTCGTGCGAAACACTCCCCAGGCCGTCGTGCCGAACCGCCACTGCACCTGGCTCGACCGGCGGGCGGCGTCGAGCATCGGCTTGCCGAAGGGATTGCTTTCAAAAGCGCTGTTTGGCGGGCCTTGGAACGCGGCCGGGGGCTGTCTGAATATCTGGCCGCCGAGGTCGTGCTGTTCATCGATGACCACCACGCGCAGGCCTTGTTCGGCGGCGGTCAGCGCCGCCGATACGCCGGCCGGGCCCGCGCCGATGATGATGAGGTCAAAGCCCGCGCTTTGCCGGCCTGGGGCGCTGGCGAGTGCTTCAGGCCTCATGGGTGGGTACCTCTATGCGCATGCCTTCCTTCACTTGCGTCATGCAGCCGCGTATGGCCTGCCGTCCGTCGATCGTGACCAGGCATTCGAAACAGACTCCCATGTTGCAGACCGGCGCATGGGCGGCCTGGCCGTGAGAGCGACGGAAAACCGAGACGCCGGCCGCCAGCAGCGCGGTGGCGACCGATTCTCCAGGGTAGGCCTGTGACGGTGCGTCATTGATATGGATGGTGATCGGAGCGGGCCTGGAGACTCCATCCCGCAGTCGAAGCGTGGCGTTAGGCAAAGGTCAGGCTCCCGAATCTTCCGGGGTCATAGGGCGTGGTATCGAACATCCTGGGGTGGTTGAGGATGTCGTCGGCCAGGATTTGAGCGTAGGTGGGACCGAGCGTGAAGGCCGATCCGCCGGTGGCGATGAATAGCCCGGCCGCTTTGGGGACCGCGCCGATCAAGGGCAATTGGTCGGCCACCAGCGCGGTGGCGCCCGTCCAGGCCCGCAGGACCTGCAGCTTGCCGACGTCGGGCGCGACCGCCGCGGCGGCGTTCATGCTGCCCGCCAGGGACGGCAGCAGCAATTCGGGCTGACTCTCCAGGTCGATGACGCCGTCGGTCTGAGCGAGCGCCGCTGGCCAGCCGCCGCCGATGAGCACGTTGCCTTCCTGGGTTTGCTTCATCGACAGTCGGCGTCCCGCGTGTTGAACCAGATGCTTGATGAAGGGCGCGGTTCTTGCGGTCGCCGCCATCGTCAGCCCCACCGCGCTGACGGGAAGCGTCACGCCGGCCATCTGCGCGATACGGCCGGACCAGATGCCCGCGGCCAGCACGACGGCGCCGGCCTGGATCGATGCGCCGTCGTCGATGCCGACGCGCCATCCGTGGCCGTTGCGCCGCAGGGATTGCACGCGGACGCCGCTGCGGATGCAGGCGCCGCGTCGCGTCGCGGCCCTGGCGAACGCCAGCGTGCAGCGCCTGGGATCGGCCTTGCCTTCCCCGGGACAGAACGCGGCGGCCAGGATGGACGGGCCCAGGTAAGGCGCCAGGGTCCGCAACGCGTCGCGGTCCAGCATCTCGACTTCCAGGCCCGCTTCGCGTTCCAGCGCGCTCTTCTGCTCCAGGAGCGTCACTTGTTCGGCCGTCTCGGCGACCATCAGGCCGCCGTGCTGGATCACGCCAAGATCTTCCTGCAGCTCGGTCGCCAGATCGCTCCATGCATGCTGGGCATGCAGATGCAGCGGCAGGGCTTCGGCCGCCTTGCGCGCGCTGTCCAGCCCATGCTCGATCATGCGGTACTCAAGCTGGAAGTGCAGGCTGCCGGCATTGCGTCCCGAGGCCTGGCTGTTGAGCTGGCGCTTTTCGACCAGCATCACGTCCACGCCGGCGCGCGCCAGGTAATAGCTGATGGCGCAGCCGAGCAGGCCGCCGCCGATGACCAGGACAGCGGGCGATGCGTGCGCGCCGGCGACGGGCCGGGACGTATCCATCAGGCGGGGTCCAGGGGCCTGGTCTCGATGCCGAGACCTTCGAGCGTGGCGCGCACCCGCTCGATTTCAGCCGCGCTCAAGTCCAGCAGCGGACGCCGCACATGGCCGGCCGGAACGCCGCGCAGGCGCAGCGCTGTCTTGAGGATGGCCTGGGCGCTGCCGAAGTTGCCGGCGAAGTCCTTGTTGAACCAGGCTTTCATGATGACGCGGTCGCGCTCGCCCAGCGTGACCGCGCCGGCCTTGTCGCCGGCGGCGATCCGGCGCCAGAAGTCCGGATGATCGGCGCCCAGCACGCCGCCGGCGCCCATCAGGCCGTCGCCGACGCCCAACGCCGCCAGATCGGCGCCCAGCGCCGAGGTGGGCATGTTGAAGTAGCGGACCTTGTGGCGCAGCCGATATGCGCCTTGCAGGAACATGCCGAAGTCCGGCGTGGAATTCTTGATGGCGACGACATGGTCGATGTCGGACAGTTCCTCCAGCAGCTCCACGTCCATGTCCACCACGCAGCCGCGCGGCCAGTTGTAGATGCAGATGGGGATGTCTGTCGCGTCGGAGACGTCCTGGTAGAACTGAACCAGTTCCCTGCGGCTGGGCACGATGTAAGGGGGCGGGGTGAGGATGATGCCGTCCAGCCCCGCGCGTTGCGCGGCGCGCGCATGGCGGATGGCCTCCGCGGCGGTGTAGGCGTTGCATCCGCCCAGGACGGTGATGCGTCCGCCGATATTGCGGCCTGACTCGGCGAAGAGTTGCGCGCGCTCGGCTTCGTTCAGGCTGAACCACTCGCCCGAGGTGCCGGCCAGGATCACGCCATGCATGCGCTCCTGCACGTACCACTCGAGTTGCTGCGCCAGCGCGGGCCAATCCAGGTTTCCCTCGCGGGTGAACGGCGTCGTGATGGCGGGAATGTAGCCTGTCCAGGCGATGTCATTGCGATCCATGGCAAGCGCTCCGTGTCACTTCAGCGCCGCGTCGGCTTCGATTTCGATCAGGAACTCCGGCAGGGCCAGCGCCTGTACGCCGATGAAAGTGTTGGCGCCCGGCAGCGCGTCGCCATAGAAGGCGCTGATCTGCGCGCATATCGGTTCGAGCAGCTCGGGCCTGTGGTTGACGACATAGGTGCGCAGCCGCAGCACGTCCGCCGGCGTCGCGCCGGCCTCGGCTAGGACCTGGCGCAGGTTTTCCAGGGCCTGGCGGGCCTGCGCCGCGACATCGCCGGCGCCCACCAGATTCCGGTCCTTGTCCCAGGCGACCTGCCCGGCCAGGTGCAGGCTGCGCGTGCCCGTGTGCTCGGTGGCATGGGAAAAGCCGAACGGCAGGCTGGGGTATAGCGATTCAGGGTTGATGGCGTGGCGTGTCACGAGAGGGATCTCCGGAAGGCATGCGGGCGTGGATGGCCGCGTTTCAATTGGGCCGGGTATGGACGGAAAGCTCGAAGATGTTCTGCCAGGGGTCGAGAAAGCGCTGGAATCGCGAGCCGGCCGTGGGGCCTTCGGAAAACGCGATGCGGTCGAACAGGGGGCAGCCGTTGTCTTGCAGGATCTGCGCGGCCGCCTCCAGGTCCTGCACCTCTATGCCGAGGTGATAGCTGCCGATCTGATGGCTGGGCGCGGGTCGGGTGGCGTGGCTGGCGGGCTGGTCATAGGCAAAGATCTCTATCCTGGCGCCGCCCGGCAGCGCCAGCATCGCAAGCTCGAGCCTGGCGCCTTCGACGCCAAGATGAGCGTCGGTCCAGTCGCGCCCGTCCTGCGCGCGAGGCAGCGCCGCGCTGTCAACCGGACCGAGCCGGTACTGCACGGTGGCGCCGAACACGCGCTCATAGAAGGCGACGACGGGCTCCAGTTCCCTGACGGTCCAGGATACGTGATCGAGGCGGAGTATGCCCAAGGGGTTGGTCTGCACGGCGTTGCTCCAGGACAGGGTAAAGGATGAACACGGTTGCGTTTGTCCCGCACTGGCGGCGCTGGCGCGGGGAGGGGGGACTCAGGGACTGGGCGGCGTGATGGACAGGATGATCTCCACCGTCCCGGATGAGTCGTTGCGGTAGCGGTGCGCGAGCCGCGCGTCGAAGGAGATGCTCTCGCCGCTCTTGACCAGATGGTCGACGCCCGCGATCTGCGCCACCAATTCCCCCTGGATCACGTAGACACACTCGGTGGACGGATGCCCGCGAGGCTCGTCGGCGGACACCTGGCCGGGCGCCAGGACGGCCCGCAGCACTTCCAGGTCGCTCTGGCCCGCGGTGAGTCGCTCATAGCTGACCCGCCCGGCCGGCGCGGTCAGCTTCGAGCGATTGCCCGGCCGGCTGATCCAGACGGCCGGGGCGTTGGGCTCGGCGAATAGCGATGTGATCGATTCGCCGAAGACGGCCGCCAGCCGGCGGACTGTTTCCAGACTGGGGTCCGTGACCGAGCGTTCGACCTGGCTGAGCAGGGTGGCGGATACCCCGGCCTGGGCCGCCAGGTCGCGTAGCGACAGGTTTCTCGCGGTTCGAAGTTCCTTCAGGCGTTCACCAATCATGCTGCTTGTTTCCGTGGATCATGGGATGTTTGTGCACTACTAATGTACAAAAACTTCATGGGTTGTGCACTTGAATTTTACATATACAACGTTGTCGATCTCTCTTTTTCAGAAATTAAAACCCTATCGAAAACACCTATGCCAGGGTTTGGTGTTCTCAGATTAGACTTTCGTGCAGTTTGACTGCACAAAGATCGCGACGTTTGTATAGCTTCACTTTACGTGAGACCTTCATGACAAATTCGACCTCCACGGCCGGCCATGCTCCGCGCCATTGGTATCGCTGGCTGTTAGTGACGCCCTTCATCTGGCAGGCGGCGTTGGCGCCCCTGGTGAACGACATCGGGTACCAGCCCCTGGGCCTGCCCTTTCCCATGGCCTGGCAAATGGCCGGCATCGTGTACGCGAGCCTGGTGATCGGGCTGGTGTTCCATCTCGACCAGCGCGCCGGACTCGGGGATGAGGAGGCGGGCCTTCTCGCCGCGACGGCGGGGCAGGAAAGGGGACACTCATGACGCTCGCTATTGTTTGCGCCATCCTGTTGGCGACGCTCGCGGGGGCGCTGGGCTACGGCCGGCGCGCGCGCGGCGAGAACACGCTGACTGAATGGGCCGTGGGCGGACGCAGCCTGGGCACGCTGATCTTCTGGTTCATGAACGCGGGCGAGGTATACACGACCTTCGCGGTGCTCGGCATCTCAGGCTATGCCTGGGCGCTTGGCGCGCCTGCCTATCTGGCTTTCTGTTCGGTGTCGTTGAGCTACGCGGTCGGTTACTGGCTCATGCCCAGGATCTGGCGCGCGGGCCGCCAGGAAGGCTTCGTGACGCAGGCGGACTACTTCGCCGCGCGCTACGAGGCGCCCTGGCTGGGTGTGCTGACGGGCGTGATCGGCATTGCCTCGCTGGTGATCTACGTGCAGATCCAGCTCATCAGCCTGGGGCTCATCGTTCGCCTCACGCTGGGCTCGGACCTGTCCACGGTCGCCGCCACGCTCATCGCCGCGGCGCTCATGATCGCCTTCGTCTTCATCGCCGGCCTGCGTTCGGCGGCCTTCGCCGCCGGCGTCAAGGATGTGCTGATGATCGTGGTCGTGGTCGTGCTCAGCGCCACCGTGGCGGGCAAGGTCGGCGCGGCGTCCCTGCTGGACATCTTCCACATGGCCGACCAGGCCTACCCGGGCATCGGCGCCTTTCCGGGCAAGGATCCCGCCTCGCCGACCACGTCCGTCTGGCTCATGACTTCCGCCGTGAACATCGCATTGGGCAATTGGGTGTTTCCGCACCTGTTCCAGATGTGCTATTCGGCGCAAAGCGCCACCGCCATCAGGCGCAACGCCGTGTGGCAGCCGCTGTACTCGCTGGCGTATTTCTTCATCATCCTGCTGGGCTTCGCCGCGCTGCTCGCGGGCGTGCAGCCGCCCGACAACAATCTCAACGCGGCGCTGCTGCAATTCGTCGCCACGTCCTATCCGGCGTGGGTGATCGGCTTGGTGGCCGGAACGGGGTTCCTGTTGGCGCTGGTGCCCGGCTCCCTGTTGCTGCTGTCGGCCGGCACGATTTTCACGCGCAATATCGCGCAGCCGATCTGCGGGGCCCTGTCGGAAGCGGCTTCCCTGCGCCTGTCGCGCGCGGCGCTGGTGTGCTTTGCCGCGCTGGCGGCGTTCCTGTCCATATCCGACGGCAGCTCCCTGGTGCGCATCCTGCTCAATGCCTACGCGGCGATCGGCATGCTGGCGCCGCCGGTGTTCTTGGGATTCCTGTGGCGGCGCGCGACGGCATACGGCGTGCTGGCCGGGCTGGTGGCGGGTTTCGTCGCCTTGCTGGCGCCGTTCGCGTCCAGCTATTGGTCCCGCGCCGTGCCCGAATGGGAGCCGGGATTGATCGCCATGGCCATCAATGCGCTGGTCCTGATAGCCGTGAGTCTTCTGACGCCGATGCCGCGACCGTCCGCGGTGGCCATCGGCATTCATTCAACGTCGCCCCGAGTCCGCGCCGGAAATCAAACAACCTGACCCGGTAAAGCCCTCGGGATGCGTTCGCCTCCCGAAGCATGAATACGCCGTTGCTCCTGTTGTCCGGGCAGCCATTGCCTGGTGGGGGCGGCTGCGTCCCTGAAAACCTAGTGCTAGAGAGATTTCCATGATTTGTGCTCGAGAATTTTCCATGAAGAACATTGGCTTGTTCCTGCTGTTCCTCGTCTGTGCCAGGCAGGCTGCCGCCGACGAAAACAACGTCCAGCTTTACGGGATGGTGAATTCAGGAATGACATACATCAGCAATGGCGCGGGCGGCAGTTCGGTCCGGACCGACGGCTGCGGTCCGCAGGGCTGCAACCGCTGGGGGCTGCGGGGCAGGGAAAGTCTGGGCGATGGCCTGTCCAGTCTGTTCGTGCTGGAAAGCGGTTTCAATCTTCAGAATGGCAAGTCCGGCCAGGGCGGCCTGATGTTCGGCCGGCAGGCCTATGTCGGCCTTGCCAATCAGCGCTATGGCACGCTGACGCTGGGGCGGCAGTACGATTCGTTGTCGGATACGGTCGGCATGTTCCCGTCGAGCAACAATTTCGCGACGGGCTATGGATCGCATTTCGGCGATCTGAACAATCTGAATCAATCCATCCGCATCAATGACGCCGTCAAATACGTGAGTCCGGAGTTCGGCGGCCTGCGCATGCATGGCATGTACAGCTTCGGCGGGCAGTTCGGCAACTACGCGGCCAATCGCTCCTGGGCGCTGGCAACGGCCTATACGAGCGGACCGCTCTCCATGGCGATCGGTTACCTGGATATTCATCCGCCGGCGACGCGCGCCAATGGCACGGGCGGCGTGTATGAGTCCAACGGCAACTACGTCGGCTCCCTGGGGCAGTATGTCGGCCTGCAGGATGCCGATGCGATGAAGGTGATCGGGGCGGGAGCGTCCTACACGGTGGGGGCGGCGACCATCGGATTCACCTATGCCCACACCCTGCTGCGCAACAGCCGCTATTTCGTGGTGAATGGTTTTCCCGGAGCCGGCAGCGGCGGCGACTTCACGATGGACAGCTACGAGTTGATGACGAGTTATCGGCTGAATTCCGCGCTGTCTGTCGGCGCGGCCTACATTTACAACATCGGCAAGGCGGACTATCAAGGCCTGCGGCCCAAGTTTCATCAGATCAACCTGGGCGCCAGCTACTCGCTGTCGAAAAGAACGGAGTTGTATGGCGTGTTTATCTTCCAGAAGGCGGCGGGCGATGGCATCGCGCCGCTGCGCGGCGCCGCCGGCGCCGTGATCGGGCGCGCCGCGCAAGCCGAAATCGCGGGGGTGGGCATGAGTTCGGACTCCAGTCGGCAGACGCTGATGACGATGGGCATCACCCATCGCTTCTGATGCCCCCGTCCCTGGCTCGGAGGCGATCGCTACGGTTCCCATCCTCGCGCTTCTTACGGTAAAGTTCAGCGCACAGGACAGGACGCGGCGCGTTGCGAGCCAGGCGTCCGGACGCGGGATTCGGGGGGAAACGGATGGTCTGGGCATGACGGAACGACTGATGGCCGCCAGCATCGCGGCGCTGATGTCGGTGGCGTTTTCCGCGCTGTTGGCCGGCTGCGCCGGCAGTCCGCCGCCTGACGGCAAGGGTCCCCGCAGCGAAAGCATGTCGGCGGACCAGTTCGGCCAGACCGATTTCAATCGCACGGTCACGCTCGAGGTCCGCGACAACCTCGCCAGCCTCTACGTCCTGCTGGACAAGCTCTACCGCCGCAATCCCCGCGAATGGCGCAAGACCGACGCCGCCGACCAGCCCGCCGCCGTGGCGCGGGTCAAGCGCGCCATCGAGGAGCGCCGCCCGCCGCCCGGCCTGTCCGGCCTGCGCGACATCCAGATCCTGGCCGTCTCGCTGGACCCCAACTATTCGGGCGACCGTGTCGCCGCCTTCATCTACGGCCTGGCCGACACCATCATCGCCGCCCACAACGGCAAGACCCGGCTGTACGTGTCCGACGCGCTGGACGGCCAGCGGGTCTACAATGCCGCTCGGAACGTCGAGGCCGCCGCCTGGCTGCTGGCGTCGCGCCATAACAGCCAGGGCGAGCCCTTGCTGCTGGCCAACGAGATGTCGCAGAACGCCACGAATCTCAGCTTCGAGCGCGAGTTCGGCGCCATCATCGGCCGGCTGGACCTGATCGCCAACCTGCTGGGCGAAAACTCCAGGCGCATCGGGATCAACTACGCGCAGGGCTTGCTGCTGTTCAATTTCCTGCCGGTGCGGTAGGGCGCGGCGCGCAGTCCTCTCGATGCCGTCCGCGTTCCACAGGACAACCGCCACGCAGGCGCCCACAGGACCGTTCACCGTGATTGACATCGCCTCCATCCAGACCGCCCGCGAGAACCTGCGCGGCCAGGTGCTCAAGACCCCGTTCACGCTGTCGCGCACGCTGTCCGACATCTTCGGGGCCGAGATCTGGCTGAAATTCGAGAACCTGCAGTTCACCGCCAGCTTCAAGGAGCGCGGCGCGCTCAACCGCATGCTGACGCTGTCCGAGGCCGAGCGCGCCAAGGGCGTGATCGCCGTGTCCGCCGGCAACCACGCGCAGGGCGTGGCCTACCATGCGCAGCGCATGGGCGTGCCGGCGGTGATCGTCATGCCGCGCTTCACGCCCACCGTCAAGGTCGCCAACACGCGCCGCTTCGGCGCCGAGGTGGTGCTGGCCGGCGACACCTTCGACGATGCCAAGGCGCGCGGCTACGAGCTGGCGCAGGAGCGCGGGCTGATCATGATCCACCCCTACGACGACGAGGCCGTCATCGCGGGGCAGGGCACGGTGGGACTGGAGATGCTGGAAGACCAGCCGCAGCTGGACACGCTGGTCGTGGCCATCGGCGGCGGCGGCCTGATCTCGGGCATCGCCACCGCGGCCAAGGCGCTCAAGCCCGGCATCGAGATCGTGGGCGTGCAGACCGAGCGCTTCCCGTCCATGTACGCCGCGCTCAAGGGCGTGACCATGCCGCAGGGGCCGTACACCATCGCCGAGGGCATCGCCGTGAAATCGCCCGGCGATATCACGCGCGAGGTTGCCGGCCGGCTGGTCGACCGCATCGAGCTGGTCAGCGAGAGCGATATCGAGCACGCCATCGTGGTGCTGCTGGAGATCGAGAAATCCGTGGTCGAAGGCGCCGGCGCGGCCGGCCTGGCCGCGCTGCTGCGCGCCCAGGAAGAGGGCAGCGATCGCTACAGGGGCAAGCGCATCGGCCTGGTGCTCACCGGCGGCAACATCGACCCGCTGATGCTGGGCGAGCTGATCGAGCGCGGCATGGTGCGCGCCGGCCGGCTGGCGCGCATCCGCGTCGACCTGCGCGACCTGCCGGGCGCGCTGGCGCATGCCACCAAGCTCATCGCCGACGCCCAGGCCAACATCACCGAGGTCCACCACCAGCGCGCCTTCACCTCGCTGCCGGTGCGCAACGTGGAAGTGGACTTCGTGCTGCAGACCCGGGGCCACGATCACATCCAGGAAGTGATCGAGGTGCTCAACAACGCAGGCTTCGCCGCCAGCAACCACGACCACTGAAGCCGGCCGAGCCGTCTTATTTGTACGTCAGGGTCACGGTCGCCAGGCCATTGGCCTGGCCCGCCGTCACCGTGCCGGTGGTCTGGATGTAGCGCGCGGTGAAGGACACGACATAGCCCGTAGACTGCGACGGCCCCACGTCGACCGCCTGGCCGAACACGACCGGGTTGTTGAGCGCATTGCGCACCTGTATGCCCACGCCACCCGCGATCGGACCCGGCCCGGCGGTGGCCAGGCGCAATGTTCCGGGCTGGCCCGACGGGTCGGCGGTCGCGTCCATTGTCATCATGACCGTGTTGCCCTGCCCCGCCGGCAGCGAATTGCAGTTGAGACGGATCGAGAAAGCGCTGGGCGCCGTGGTGGAGCCCACGCCTCCGAACGCATTGCGGTAGACCGATCCGAGCGGCACGGTGATGTTCTGCGAGCCGGCATCGACGCTGCAGGTGGGGGTGAGGATGCTGCCGCCGGCCACCACGACGCGGAAGTACTGATCGAAAGGGTTGCCGGAGACATTGACCCGGCCGTATTCCCCTGGCGTCAGCTGGCCGTTGCCGACGATGGAGGCGGTCTTCACCAGTTCGAACTGAATCTGGCTCCAGCCTATATACACGGAGACTGCGGAGGAGTAGAAGACGCCGGTGCCGGTCGGCCAGGTGTTCGCGTTGCTGCCCAGCGTGCTGATCCGAAACCCGATGCCCTGGATGTTGGTGCTGTAGACTTTGTTCAGTCCCGCCACGGCCGTTCCCTGGTTGACATCCAGGGCGATGTAGAAACCGCCGTAGCCGTTGGCCGCGCATTGGCCGATCCAGATCAGACCGCCGGTGTTGGGGATTGTGACGGTCTGGCTTCCCACGGTGGCGCCGATGGCGGCAGCCTGGGCGACCCGCACCAAGCCGGGATTGATGACGATGTCGCCGAGATTCATGCGCGACGAGTAGGAGCAGACGGCCCAGGCCTGCCCGGCGCAGAGCAGGCTCGCCGCGATCAACAGACCGCGCAGCAAGAGCGTGTGTAGCCATTTCATTCGAAAACTCCGTTTTCAGCCACGAGAACCTGGCCAGAGCAGGGCGACGTGGGCGCGGCCTCAAGGCGCAAGCATTCCGGCATGCAGGGATGGACGCGCGGCATCATGAGCAGTTGCCTTCGTACTGGCGGATCGGCAAGGGTTTTTCCTCGCGGGGCAGCGCGTACTTGACCTCGCATTGCGCGGCCGCGTCCTGGCCCCAGATCACCTTCAGCGTGCCGGCCTCGGGCGCGCCGCTCACATAGGCCTGGCCCTCCGGGCCGACGATGCCGACTTCCTGGCCCGCTTCGTTCTCGATGCGCGAGCCGAAGGGCAGCGCTCGTCCGTCACGCCCCTTGAGCGTCAGCATCAGGCGGTAGCCCACGGACGTCTCGAACGGCGCCAGCACCACCGCGCCGCGCGTGGGCACCACGTCGCGGGCCGCGTATTTCACGTCCACCGAGTCGTCCAGGTCCTGGGTGACCAGCGCCAACCGGTTGCTGCGGTATGGGGTGACGTTCGGAACCACCGCATTGCCCGCGCCGTCCGTGCTGACGCCGGCCTGGGACTCGACGCCCACGCCCGAGGCCTTGGGCGCGCGCACCAGCGCGATGGTTTCTCCCAACGGCTGGGACAGGGTCACGCCGTCGCCGTGGGCGACGACGCCGCCGGATAATCCCAGGTTGGTCTGGCCGTAGCCCGAGCCCTGGCTGCGGCCCAGCGTCACATTGCCGTAGCGACCCTTGTAATTGAGGTTGGCGCTGCCGCTGCTGCTGTCCTGGTTCGACTGGTTCGCGGTGATGCCGTAGGTCAGGCGGTAGTCGTCCATCGCGCTGCCGAACAGGCTGGCCTGCTGGGCCACGCGGCCGTTGCTGTCGTGAGACGCTGAGTACATGGCCGTCGCGCCGGTCTTGCCCAGCGGGATCGACAGCGTCAGCATGACCTGCCGGTTCGATGGGCCATATTGGTTCGAATATTGGTTGTAGAACAGGTTGTAGTTGACCTGGCCATAGCTGCCGGAATAGCCGAGCTGGACGAGCTTGTCCGTGTGCGAGCTGTTCCAATAGCTTTGCTGACGCGCCGACACGTACACGGATCCCCAGTTTCCCAGCGGCTGCGAGACGTCGAGGCGGATCTCGTTGCGACGATTGGCGAAGGGCAGGCCGTATTCCTGCGCATAGCGCATCTGCACCGATTCAGGGAACGTGCGATAGCCGCTGGTCGAATAGCGGTAGCCGGCCATGCGGAAGTTGGTGCCGGTCTGTTCCAGCGATTTGGCGTACAGGAAGCGCAGCGACTGGCCGGACAGCGTGCCGCCCTGGTCCTGCTGCGTGCGGGCCTGGGTCAGATCCAGCGACACCGCGCCCAGGCTGCGCATGTTCTTGCCCGCGCCCGCCAGCAGCGATTGGTAATTCTGCGCCAGCGTCGTGCCGCCATAGAGCGTGAAATCCATCGGCATGCCGCGGGCCGCCGTGGCCTGCAGGAAGTAAGGCCGGCGGATGTCGCCCTGGTTGTAGACGTAGCCGTTGCGATACTGCCCGACCGTGGCGCTGTAGCGCCAGGCGCCGTCGCGCAGCAGCGTGGGCACGGCGGCATAGGCTTGCACGAAATGCGTCTCGCGGCCATCGGCCTCGGTGACGGTCACGTCCAGGTCGCCGCCGGCCGAGGTGGGATACAGGTCGTCCAGCGCGAAGGGGCCGGGCGGCACATAGGTGCTGTAGATGATGTAGCCGTTCTGGCGCACGGTGACGCGCGCATTGGTCTGGGCCACGCCGCGTATGGTCGGCGCATAGCCGTTCAGGCTGTCGGGCAGCATGGAATCGTCCGAGGCGATCTGCACGCCCCGGAATTGCACGCTGTCGAACAGCTCGCCCGGCGTGCTGCCGTCGCCCAGCAGCAATTGGCCCCGGATCGAGCGCAGATCGCGCTGCGCATAGGTCTGCACCGCCTGCCAGCGGCCCTGGCCATACTGGTCGCGGTTGTAGGTCGAGTAGTTGCGGAAGCGCCAATCGCCAAGATTGAAGCCGCCGCGCAGGCCGGCGAACACGGCGTTGTTCCTGGCGGCCCTGCCCGGCTGCGGACCATAGGGGCCGTTGATGGTCGGGCCCGGACCGGCGCTCGGACGCGTGCCGTCGTACTGCGTAAGGTTGAATTGGTAATCCAGCATGGCGGCATTGATGCCTCGGTCCCATTTGGATGGGTCGATCGCGCCGCGCGCCGTGCGCTTGAGCGCCGCCTGCGGAATGCTCAGCGACAGTTGCTGGCGGCCCGCGTCATACGTATACGAGGCATCGGGCAGGCTGGTCGCCAGATCCACGCAGCTTTCCGGCGGCAGCGTCGCCAGGCCGCCGATGGCGGCCGCGTTCACTCCCCACGATTCCAGCATGCTCCGGGTCAGGCAGGGTTGCGCGTCGCGCTTGCCCGGCGCTTCCTCGAAGCGCAGCTGGGACTGGCCCAGCGCATTGCCGTCGCGCACCACGTCGACCATGTATGAGCCCGGCAGTACCTGGTTGCCGAACTTGAACACGGACAGGTCCGCGTTGGGCTGATCGCCGCCGATGCCCAGGAAGCCTTCGTTGAAGATGCTGGCCGCCGGCTGCGCGGTCCTGCCAGCCTGCGGCGCCAGCGCCAGGGCGAGCGCCAGCAAGGCGTAGTTGCGAATCGGCGCGGAGCATGGAGCGGAAGTCACGGCGTACCCTCGATGTATCAGGGTTTCCCCGCGCTGTCGGGCACGGGTTCGGGCTTGAGCGGCACGGGCTCGCTGGCCGCGGGCACGTTCACCATTTCCACGGGGGTTTCTCCGCCGTAGTCGTTGATCGTGGTGTAGGTCACCGTGATCGCCTGGGGCGTCTTGATCGCCTTCAGCGGATAGCTCTGCTCCGCCATGGGCGGCAGCATTTCCGTGCGGATCTCCTGCTGATTCTTGTTGATTCGGAAGCCCGTGAACGTCACGTGATAAGGCGTGGGATTGACCACTTTCAACACGGCGCCCTGGCCATTGGCGCCGGCCGCCACGGCCCACTTCAGGCTGTTGCGCGCCAGCGAGGCGTCGCCGCCGCGCAGCGCCGCAGGACGGTAGTACAGCTTGATGCGCGTGCGCACGGCGATCTGCAGCACGTTCTCGCCCTCGGCCTTTTCAGGAATTTCCTTGACGTTGAGCCAGAAGACCGATTCGCGGTCGGCCGGCAGGTCGTTGGAGGACACGCGCATGATGCGCAGCAGGTTCTCCATGCCTGGATCCAGCCGCGACAGGGGCGGCGTGATCAGGAAAGGGGTCTTGTTCTTGCCTTCGCCGGCGTCCAGCCAGGCCTGCACCACGTAGGGCGCCTTGCCCTCGTTTTTCATCGAGATCGACGCTTCCCGGTCTTTTTCGTTCAGGATCACGCGGGTACCGCCCAGCAGGACCGCGGCATGCGCGGGCGCGGCTATCGCGGCGCACAGGCTGGCAGCCGTCAGGGCGCAGGTGACGGCTCGCGTGGTGGTGATGAAGGACATTGCGGTTCTCTGATGCACGATAAGTCCGGGGCGCCAGCGCGGCGTGGCGAATACGTATGCAAGGGTGGCGCACTGGATCGCCGCCGGCGGCTTCGTCCGCGCGAGGGAGAGAGCCGCCGGGAAGAGCCAGGCTCAAAACACGGCTTACTGGTAAGCGACAGTGAATTGCGCGACCGCGTTACCCGTGCCGGCAGTTACCGTGGCCGCCGTGGAGTAATACGAGGCCTGGAATCGCAGGGGGTTGTTGCCCGCCACCAGCGGATAGGCGACCGACGACGCACCCAGGTTGATCGGCGTGCCCGCCGAGTCAGCGATTTCGATGGAGACGCCGGTGGCGAAGCCGCTCGCTTCACCTACGCCGACGCGCAGCCTGTTGCCGCTGGCGTCGGCCGTGCCCGTGAACGACACGGTGGCGGTGGCGCCAGCGGCGGGGCTGCAATTCAGCAGATCGATGGTGAACTTGGCGGGCGTCGAGCGCTTGCCCACGCCGCCGTTCATCGACGTCGTGGACACGGAGCCCAGCGGCACGGTCAGGTTCGCGCTATTGGGCGAAACCGAGCACGGCGTGTCGATGAGCTTGCCAACGAAGTTCACGGTGCCGTCGGCGGCGAGGGCAGCCTGGGCGGATGCGGCCAGCGCGATGAGCACGGCGGCCTTGGTGAGGGAGAGGGATTTCATCTGCGTTTCCTGAGAGTGCGTGGACTGAAGGATTTGCCAAATGGCAGGCCAGTCTAGGCAGCGGAAACGCGTTGAAAATCATCGCTTGACGATTGTTCGGAATTCAACCGACGGCGCCGGGCAGCGATGCGCGCTTTTTTGAAATGATTCAACGGAAACCCGCGGATAGTTTCCGTTTGATGCGCTTTCGTGGAGATTGGGTGTTGCGCGGACGCACAGGCAGATTTCCCTTTGTCCTAGTCACAGGACTTGCGCCTGCGATACGCCTCGCGGCACGCGGCGCATCAACGCCGTTCAGACTTGCGTGGCCTCGGCGCTGGCAGCATCGCGCGCGACCAGGGATTTCAGGCGGTACAGGCGCTCGCGGTGCAGCGTCGCGGCAAGCGCCTCGGGTTCGCGGCCCAGGGCCACGTAGTCCGCGGGTATCCGCGCCACGGCGGCGCGCATGCGCCCGGCGTCTTCCTGCCACCATTGCGCCAGCATGCGGTCGGGGTTGTAGACGTCCAGTCCCTGGCGGCGCAGTTCCGAGCGGTTGAAGTCCTTCAGGTTCCAGGTCATCACCTGCACCACGGGCACTTGCTGCAGGCCGCAGCGCGCGCGCCTGGCCAGCCCGGCCGCGATCACGTGGAAGTCCTTGGGGTCGCTGTAGCGCAGCGAGGCTTCGTAGGCCTGGGCGTCACGCTCCAGGGCCTGCGGAAAGCGCGCGTTCATGTCCGCCCATTGCTCCGCCATGACTTCCGGCGGGATCTCCCAGATGCGCGAGGCGTTGCGTCGCCATTCCTCGCCGATGCGTTCGGTCCAGACCGGCTGGTAGACGCCGGCCTCGGCCAGCCGGAGAACCAGTCGACGGACGATGCCGGACATGAGGACGCAGGCGTCCAGGACGATGAAGGGGGCGGGGAGCGGGTTGGCGGTCAAGATGGGCTGGGCCCGGCGGATGCGGGGCCGGAAGGCGATAAGAAGATGGGCAGGCGCAAGAATAGTGCTTTTTCTTCGGATCCGCGCGATGCGGGCGAGGCAAGGCATCGCGCCAGGCCTGCGTGCCGATGCGGACCGCGCCATAGCTGGTACGAGGTACTTCGTAATGCAGTGAAATCGAAGCGTGCGCGCGGCGTGCGGCTTCCTGTTGGCCCGCGAGAATGCGCTGGAGATAATCCATAGGCCCGGATGCGAGGGACCTCAGCAAGGCTTGTCCCGCGTGTTCCGGGAGGCTGAATAACAACCAGGAAATCTCACATGAAGTGGCTTATCGGCGTGACGGCGGCGAGCGTGTTGAGCGGGTGCGTTTGGTTGATGCCGGTGGATTCGGCGCTGAAGTACTCACATGGCAGGCATATCGGCAGAATCGCTGATCGGCTGGGACTGCCGCAAGAGCGAGGACTTGTGACCCGGCAGAATGGAGAACTGACAGAGGTCTGGTCCTGGAGGGCCAGCCGCGATCTGTACCAGGAGAAAGCGACGTACTTGACGGGAGAGGTCAAGACGGACAAGGGAAAAATGCCGTTCTCGGGAAAGAGCTACACCTATGAACCGGCGGGCACGGCTTCGTGCACGATCAGCTTTTCCTTTGACCACCAGGGAATCATCTATGCGACTGACTACAGCGCATCGCTGTCGACCTCGGCGTGCGACAGCATGCTCATGCGTTTGCCGCCCTTCTAGCGGAAGGACTGCCATGGCGGCAGCAGCTTGAGCCGTCATCACGGCAGGCATGCCGTGCCGGCGGGAGGTGGTGCCCGAGACCGGAATCGAACCGGTACGGCCTTGCGGCCGAGGGATTTTCGTACCACTTCGGCTTTCGCCGCCGGCGCGTCACGCGCCGTTCGTGGTCTGGAGCACGCCTTCGCCATAGCCTTGCGGCCTTAGGCGCCCGCCGTCTGCTCTCTACACCTTCCCGCCCCTTGCGGGCCGGGCTTGGCTCGGTGTCAGCGCGGAACGGGTCCAGGGCCTTCGCCGAGTTTGACGGGCTACACCTTCGGGGTTTCCCCCGGAGGGCTCAAATTGTCTTAAGTCCCTTGTGTCTACCAATTTCACCACTCGGGCGCGGCCGGCCTGACTGCGCCGGCGGCGGGACGCGTCCGCGAGGGGGCGTCCAGAGGGCGTGACTATACCATCACTGCCGTGAGGGTCATGCCGCCCGCGCGGGCGACTCAGGAGAGGTAGCGGACGGCCGGCCTGGCCCGTTCGTCCACCGTCAGGCTGAAGATGTCGGGCCGGGCATAGTGCCCGGATACATCGAAGTCGTAGCGCGCGCGGACCAGCTCGGCGGTGTCGATGCGGGCGGTCAGCAGGCCCGTCTGGCCATGCAGCGGGCCGGCCAGCACGTCGCCCAGCGGGCCGATGATGACCGAGCCGCCATTGATCAGCGGACGCTGGCTGTCCCAGCCCGGCACGTCCAGGCCCAGCTCGGCGGGCGAGGGCTGCACCTGGCAGGCGCTGATCACGAAGCAGCGGCCTTCGTGGGCGATATGGCGCATCGAGCATTGCCAGATGTCGCGCTCGTCCACGGTGGGCGCGCACCAGATCTGCACGCCTTTCGCATACATGGCGGCGCGCAGCAGCGGCATGTGGTTTTCCCAGCAGATGGCGCCGCCGACGCGGCCGGCCGGCGTGTCGACCACCGGCAGGGTGGAGCCATCGCCCTGGCCCCAGATCAGGCGCTCGGTGCCCGTGGGCATCAGCTTGCGGTGCTTGGCGACCAGGCCGGCCGAGGGATCGAAGTACAGCGCAGTGCAATACAGCGTGCTGCCGCCGCGCTCGATCACGCCCACCACCAGGCTGGCGCCGGTGCGCCGCGACAGGCCCGCCAGCGCCTCGGTTTCCGGTCCCGGCACGTCGATGGCGTTGTCGTGATAGCGCGCATAGGCCTCGCGGCCTTCGGGCAGGCGGTAGCCCAGCCGGGTGCCGAAGATCTCGCCCTTGGGATAGCCGCCCAGCAGCGCCTCGGGCATGACGACCAGCGCGGCGCCGGCGGCGGCGATCTCGGATTCGAATGCGAGTACGTGTTCCAGCGTGCGGGTTTTGCCTTCGGGGGACGAGCCGATTTGCAGGGCGGCGACGGTGCTGATGGTCATGGCGATTCCTGGAATGGGGTGGATGTGTTCGTCAGTCTCCCGCCCTGCCTAAAATCAATCAATCCTGTCTGAAGATAATTGATATGAAGAAAACTGATATCGCATCGACGGCCCCGCGCGTGGCGGCTGGGGATCCGACGGACTGGAATCTGCCCGATCTGAATCTGCTCAAGGTGTTCGAGGCGATCTACGACGAAGGCGGCGCGGGCCGCGCCGCCTTGCGGCTGGGCGTGACGCAGTCCGCGGTCAGCGCGGCGCTGGCACGGTTGCGCGCGCTCTACGGCGATCCGCTGTTCACGCGCACCGGACGCGGGCTGGCCCCGAGCCTGCGGGCGCGCGAACTGCGGCCCGTGATCGGCGAGGCGCTGGACAAGTGCCGCCAGAGCCTGGCGCTGGCGCGGCCAGGCCGCGCGGGCGTGGCGGGCCGCTCGGTCACGCTGGGACTGTCCGATGACTTCGAGATCGCGCTGGGACGGGACCTCATGGACCGGCTGGCCATCGAGGCGCCGGGCCTGCGCGTGATCTTCCGGCAGGCGCACAGCCGGATGGCGGCGGACATGCTGATGGCGCGCGAGGCCGATCTGGTGATCGCGTCCGGAGGACTTAGCGCGGCCGCCTTGCAGAAGGCGCTGGTCGGTCATGGCGGCTACGCCTGTCTGCTGGATCCCGCCAGCCTGCGGCGTGGCCAGAAAGCGCTGTCGGTCGAGGAGTTCGTGCGCCGGGAACATGTGCTGGTGTCGTCGGGCGGCTTCATCGGCGTGGTGGACGAGGTGCTGCACGGCATGGGCCTGAAGCGTCGCGTGCAGGCCTCGACCTCGCATTTTTCCGCGCTGGCCTTCCTGTTGCGCGGCGGCGCGGCGCTGGCCACGCTGCCCGAGCATGCCGCGCGCGGCCTGGCGCGGGCGGCAGGCTTGGCGCTGCTGCCGTGTCCCGTCGCCATGCCGGGCTATGCCATCGAGCTGGGTTGGCGCGCCGATGCCTTGCGCGATCCGGCCGCGTCTGCGTTGCGGCGATGTCTGCAGCCGCTGCTGGAGCAGTATCTCTGGCGCACCCTGTCCGTTTGAACGCGGCTGCGCGCCGGTCGCTTCCGTCAAGAAAACCGCGAGCGCTTCGAGCCGTGGTTGCCGATCGTGGACGTGCGCTGCGGAGGACCAAGCAAAGACGAACACTCGCATTGAAGCATGCGCGGAATTCCGTTCGGTGGAACTTCCGTGCGCGCTTTTTGATCATCCGAATTGAAGATTGAACAATTGTCAAAGTTCAATCTTTGACCCTGCCCGCGCTCCTACACTGCGCCCCACGTCGGACAAGTTCCATGAGTTGTCTTGTCTATGTAAGGTCTTGAGGGCCGCGCCAGCACAAATGTTCCGCGGCCGTATCAAGTGGGCGCCTCGATGGCGTTTTATTCGTAGTGTCGGATCATGAGTCCACAAAGCGTGAAAGTCCTGGTCGCGGATGATCATCCCGCGGTCTGTGCCGGCGTGCGGCATGCGTTAATCCAATCCCCCAACATCAACGTCAGCTGTGCGCCGCGCAGCGCGGGTGGCATGCAGCAGGCGCTCGAAGCCGCGGCCTATGACGTACTCGTATGCGAGTACGCGATGCTGGGCGGCTTGAGCGCCGGCTCAGCGCCTTGTCTGGAGGTGATCAGGCAGCGTTATCCGGGCCTGCGCATTGTCATCCTCACGCGGCTGGAGAACGCTGGCGTCGTGCACATGCTGTTGAGCCGGGGCGTGCATTGCATCGTTAGCAAGGTCGACGAGCTTAGCCATCTGCTGCCGGCGATCCTGCGCGCGCGCGGCGACGGGCGCTATCTGTCGCCGCGCATCGAGGCGCTGGCGCAGGCCGCGGGTTATGGCCGGGCGGGCCTGCTGGCGTTGACCTTGCGCGAGATGGAAGTGGTCCGGCTGTTTCTGGCTGGCCTGACGGTCAACGAGATCGCGCAGCGGCTGGACCGCAGCAAGAAGACCATCAGCACGCAGAAGGGCACCGCCATGCTCAAGCTGGGCGTGCAGAGCGATATCGAGCTGTTGCGTTACGGCATAGAGACGGGTCTGGCCGACGCCTAGGGCGCTGCCTTGCAGATGCGGCCGCACGAACTCCGCGCCTAGCCGCGGGCCCGCGCCGGGGCACGGGTGGTCCGCGCTGCGCCCGAGATCAGCAGGTCGCGATGGCGGCCAGCGTGGCGGGCGGGCGTTGCCGGGTCCGCTGCGTGGCGGCATAGATTTCAAACGCTTCCAGCGTCATGGCCTTGCCGTGCAGATAGCCCTGGGTGATCTGTCCACCCAGGCCGGTCACGAGCTTCAGGTCGTCTTCGGACTCGATGCCTTCGATCACGACCGCGATGCCCAGCCCGCGCGCCATGCCTATCGTGCTGGACAGGATGCGCCGCGCGTGCGGATGGTGGCGCGCCTGGCTGATCATGTGGCGATCGATCTTCAGTTCGTTGAACGGCACCCACAGCAGGCGGTCCAGCGATGAGCTGCCCGTGCCGAAGTCATCGATCGCGCAATTGAAGCCGCGCAGGCGCAATTGGGTCACCGCGCCGGTCAGGGCGGGGATGGCCGAGGCGTCGCCGTCCTCGATGATTTCGATCACCAGGCGGCTGGGCGTGGCGCCAGCCAGCCTCGCCTGCTGGGCCAGCTGTTGCGCCCAGTCGACGGAGCTGGCGATGCCGGTGGGAATGTTGATGCTGATGCTCAGGTCGCGTATCCAGGCCAGCCGGATCTGGGCGGCGAGCGCCTGCTCGATCATGTAGTCGGTCAACGGTCGCATCAGGCCTGCGCCTTCGAACGCCGGCAGGAAGACGGCCGGCTCCAGCAGCGTGCCGTCGTCGTTGCGCCAGCGCGCCAGTATCTCGGCGCCGCGCAGGCGGCCGCTGTCGACATGGTGCTGTGGCTGCAGGTGGCCTTCGATGCGGCCGGTGGCCAGCGCCAGCAGCAGGTCGTCGCGCGACAGCCTTGAAACAGCCGCTTGCGGTTTGCTGACGAGCGCGGCGTCGCGCTGCATGCGCAGCTCGCCTTGCAGCGTGGCGGCCACGGCGCGCACGCGGCCGGACTTCAGCGGCTTTTCCAGCGTGGCCAGGACGCTGATGCCGCGCGATTGCGCGTAGGCCGCCGCGGCCTGGACCAGGCGGGCGGGATGCCCGCTGGTCAGGATGATGCCGCCGGCGCCGCCGTGCCGCGCCAATGCGTCGATCAATTGCAGGCCGGTCATGTCGGGCAGGTCGAGGTCGAGCACCACGATGTCCCATCGCTGCTGGCGGATCTCGTCCAGCGCGATCCTGCCGTTGCGCGCGGCGATGACGTCCGCGCCAGTGGCCTTGCGCAGCACGCTTGCCAGGCCCACGCGGTGCGTGTCGTATTCATCGACGACGAGGATGGTCTCGATCATGGTTTGCTTGCGCGGTGGCCGCCTTATGAGTCGAGAGCATTCTTCCATCGCGCTTCGCGCGCTTGAATCAGCCTGGTCCTACATGCTTGCAAGATGGATCGGCATGCGCCGTGCGCGCCTATGGCGAGGTGGAAAGGAAAGTTCCTTGCTTTGACTATTGTTCGAATTTCAACCCCTTTCGGTCAGTAGTATTTCGACATGTACGCGGTGTCCACAAGTTTCAAATATCACTGCTCACGGGGCGGCAGACCCCGACGCGGTGTTGGAGCGACAAGGGCCGTGGCGGAGCATTCCGCCCGCAAGCGACTCGCGGGTCGCGGCGCGCGTTCCACGAAAGCGGGATCCGTGAGGTCCGAGATTTGCAGGAAGGTATATGCATTGGAATCGCCATGCCGTTCAGGAATCCCTTGATGTGCGCATGCACACCGGGACACACGCTTCCTATCTGCCCGAGGATCGCGAGGAAGCCCACATCGGGCATAAACCAGAGGATGCTGGCGGAGCCAGAACGGCCGGCTCATCGCTGTATGTCGCGCTCGTCGGACATGAGCGGCAGCAGGCGGACCAACTGGCGCGCCTGTTGACACAGCAAGGCTTCCAGGTCGGCGTATTCGATGCCTGGCCGGAGCGAGTCAGCCCGGGTGGCGTGGATCTGATCGTGCTGGACCTGGGGGACGCCATGGCTGGCGATGGCGTGGACCTGATCGCGCGCATCCGTTCTCAGGTCAGGAACATGCCTCCCATCCTGGCCCTGACGGCGGCGGTGGCGGAATCCGAGTTGGCGGACCTGTACGACGCGGGCGCCGACGATGTCATGTTCAAGCCCTTGCGCATCGCCGTGTTCGCGGCGCGCGTGCTGGCGCTGGCGCGGCGTGTCTATCCAAGCCAGGAGCTGCAGACGGACGTGCTGAAGGTAGGCGCCTATGTCATCGACGTGGCCGCGCGCCGGCTCCATCTCAATGCGCAGCCCGTCAAGCTGTCGAGTCGCGAGTTCGACCTGGCCTTGTATCTGTTCCGCAACGTCGGCCGTCTGGTCAGTCGCTCGACGCTGGAGAAGGCGATCTGGGGCAGGGAGCTGGGCGTCGATTCCAAGACGGTGGACACGCACATCTACCGCCTGCGGGTCAAGCTCAGATTGCAACCGGAAAACGGCCTGCAACTGGCCAGCGTGTATGCGCAGGGTTTTCGCCTGATCCAGGTGGTGACGCTGTCTTGAGCAAGCCGCGGCCCGTCCTGGATCGGGCCGTGCGAGATCGGATGAATCCAACCATGATGCGTGCCACTGCCGAAATATTCGTCATCTTCGAGGAGCCTGATGCCAGGACGCGCCAGGCATTCCTGCTCAACAGCCTGGGCCTGCCGTTCCAGGATGTCGACGTCGGCCCCGCGCCGCTGGCCGGCGAGTGGCGCCTGGGGCGCGGGATCACGCACCTGATCCTGCCCGTGGGACTGAATTTCCTGCTTCTGCTGCGTCAGGTGCGCAGCAGCTTTCCGGACGCGACCGTACTGGCGGTCGGCGAGTTCTCCGCCATTGATCGGCGCATCCACGCCTATATGGCGGGTGCCGACAATTGCCTGTCCGCGCAGGCCGGCCCGGAAGAACTGGCCGCGGTCCTGCAGGCGATCCGGCGCAAGGGTGGCGCGGATGCCCGGCGTGTCGACATGGCCCAGGCGGTCGCCGTGGCGCGGGCCGACGAGGACGGCGGCAGGCAGGGCGTCTGGGTGCTTTCGGACGGCGGCTGGATGCTGGCGGCCGCCGATGGCACGCGCATAGACCTGCGCAAGTCGGAGCGCACGCTGCTGCAATGGTTCGCGCACCATGAGGGAATGGAGGCGCGGCGCAACGACACGATATCGGCCGCCGATGGCTCCAGCATTACCGGGCGCTCGATCGACGTGGTGATCAGCCGCCTGAAGCGCCGGGCCGAAATGCTGGGCGTCACATTGCCGATCAGGAGCGTGCGAGGCCGTGGCTATGTGTTCGTCGGCCACCTGAGCGTGGGCAGGAACGAACACAGCCTGGCGGAAGGGCTGGCGTTGGGGCCTTGACGGCTGCCGGGCCGGGAGTCAGAAGTCGTTCAGATCCTGCTGCGCGCGGCGCTGCAGCCATTGCGAGAACGCGTCCAGGACCGGATCGTCGCCGCGCGAGCGCAGCATGCAGAAATAGTAGCCGCCGTGAGAGGGCACCGGGTGCGGGAAGGGCAAGGCCACGCGCTGCGTCTTCAGGTCCGCGTCCAGCAGGCAGCGCGGCACGATGCCGACGCCGAAATTGTCGGCCACCGCGTCGATGATGCCTGCGACCGTGCTGAAGCCGGAATCCACCGAGAAGGATTGCACGCCGCTCTGCGTCTCCAGCCAGATGCGCCAGTCGTCCGGTTGCTCCAGGTGATAAAGCAGCGGATGGCGCAAAAGGTCTTCTGGCTTGAGGATCTGGGGCGCGAGATCGGGATGGCAGATCGGCACGATGTGTTGCCCCGCCAGGTACGTGGCCATGACATGACGCGGCCAGGGATTGCCCTTGGGCGGCCGAGGCACGATCCAGCAATCCGTTTGGGTATCGAGGAAATCGTCGTCGGGCGCGTAGGGCTGCAATACGACACGCACATTCGGAATCTGCTGGTTGAACTCCGGCAGCTTGGGGATCAGCCAGCGCGTGGCCAGCGTCGATACGGATCGCACCGTGAGCCGGCTGCGCGGCGAGGCCTGCGTATCGATCTCCATCATCGCGTCGCTGAGCACGCGCAGCGACGGCTCGACCCGATCGAACAGCTGGCGTCCGGCTTCGGTCAGCGTGACGCCGCGGCCGCCGCGCAGGAACAGTATGACGCCCAGCCGTGACTCCAGGCGCCTGATGCTGCGGCTGACGCCGCCCTGTGTCATCTCCAGGCCGTCCGCGGCCGCGGTGATGCATCCGGAGCGCGCGACGGACACGAAGGCGTGCAATTCTGGCATGGGGGGAAGCTGCAGGCGCATGGCGTATTGCGTATGTCGGACGACGTCAGGCATGCGCCCTGTGCGTGCAGGCAATGCGCCTGCAGGAATCTGGACGGACGCCTGCGCGCCGGGCACGCGGCGGTTAAGGGCCTGGTCAGTGTAGGCGGGCAATTCGCGTTGAAATTCAAATTCTATCGGCCATGAGAATGGCCGGGCCTGCCCGCGCGTGCGGACCCTTGCTTCAGTCTTGTTCGAAGTCGGTGGCCGCGCATTCCAGCAGCCAGCTGCGGAATGCATCGATCAGCGGATCGCCGTCGCGCGTTTTCGGCGTGCACAGGAAGTAGCCACGGCGGCTCGAGATCGACATGCCGGCGGGGACCGCGACGCGGCCAGCCTGCTCATCCATCTGCACCAGGCAGCGCGGCGACAGCACGACGCCGAAGTTGTTGGCCACCGCGTCAATGGCGGCGGCCATGATGTTGAACTCGGAATCCAGCATCTTGGGAGCGGGCTGTCCGTAGGCCTCGCACCATTGCTGCCACATCTCCGGCGCTTCCACGTGATACAGCAGTGGCTGGCGCAGCAGGTCCGCGGGCGAATGGATGCCGGGCAGGACCGAAGGGTGGCAGACGGGCACGATCTCGCGGCCGATGATGTAGGTGCTGCGCAGATGCCGGGGCCATTGACCGGTGGCCGATTTGCGCCAGTAGAGCCAGCAGTCCACGTCCTTTTCGAGGAAATCGTCGTCCAGCACGTTGGGCTGGATGATCACGCGCACGCCTGGCATGCGCGCATGGAATTGGGGCAGGCGCGGCACCAGCCAGCGCATCGACAGCGTGGAGACGGTGCGCAGGCGCAGCACGCCGCGCGGCGATGCGTGGGCCTGGACGCTGGCGACCGCGTCCGCCAGCGTGCGCATCGCGGGCTCGATCTGTTCGTACAACCGTTGCCCTGTCGGTGTCAGCGAAACGCCACGGCCGTTGCGCAGGAACAAGGGCATGCCGAGGCGGCTTTCAAGGCGCTGCACACAACGGCTGACGCCGCCTTGCGTAACGCACAGGGTCTGTGCCGCGGCGGAGAAGCTGCCCACCTGCGCGACGGCGAGAAAGGCATGGAGTTCGGGCATGGAAGGGAGCAGCAATCGCATGGAAAAAGCCCGAAAGGTATTCCGTTAGGTCATAGGTTGGAGCTGCATTGTCGATTGTTACGCGCTGAGACTCTGCTTAGATTAGTAACCGTTGCGTAATTCAGATATTGAAAACGCACGCATCTGCTTCGAATGCCTTGCATCGTCACTTTATGTCGTTTTGTTTCGAAGTGGGTGATCGAGGGTCCGAGGCGGTTTCAGGAGGGGCGTCGGGCTTGTTCCGGGCCCTGGATGTTGGGGGTGTCGAAGCGGCGGCTGAATATTTTTCAATTTATATCAATTAACGCAGCTTTAGGCAGTACAGGGTTTATCCCGAATTGTGGATTAGGCGCACGGGCCGGTTGGTCATGCGGCGCATTGAGGTGAATCATGAAGATCGCAGTGTTGGGTGGCAAGCGCGAACAGGCCGAAGTGACGGCCATCTTGTTGAACGCGATTGGGCACGAGTGCTCCGTCCACGGACAGGGCAGCGTGTTCCTGCAGTCCGGGCAGGCGCAGGACTACGACTTTTTTGTCGTGGATGCGGGCCTGTCGACGGGGGGCATGGATCCGCTGCTGGTGGGCAAGGTCCGCGCGGCGGCGGGGCGCGCCCAGCCCATCCTGCTGCTGGCGGAGGCGGCGGATCTGGAAAACTGCGTGACCTCCTCGTTGGAAGACGGCGCGGACGATTGCATGAGCAAGCCGGTGCGCGCCGGCGAGCTGGCGGCGCGGGTGGGCGCGCTGCTGCGCCGGGCGTATCCCGATCAGGCGTTGCCGGCCGATCTGATCCGGGTCGGCGACTATGAAATCGATCCCGTGGGCCGGACCGCCATGTTGCGCGGCCAGCCGGTGAAGCTGTCGCGCCGCGAATTCGATCTGGGCCTGTACCTGTTCCGGCATATTGGTCGTCTGGTGCCGCGCATCGTGCTGGAAAAAGCAATCTGGGGCCGCTCGCTGGAATTCGATTCCAAGACGCTGGACACGCATGTCTACCGCTTGCGGGTGAAGCTGCAGTTGCAGCCTGAAAACGGGCTCCAGCTCAGCAGCGTCTACGCGCAGGGATTCCGCCTGATGCCCGTGATGGCGCTCGCCGCCAGCCAGAAAGCCTATGCCTAGCGTGTCGCCCATGTATCCGAGGGGCGCGCCGTGGTGAGTCTTAGCGAACTGACCGTGCTCGATCTGTTGATCCGGATCTGCGCCGAGGCCGAGGCGCATTCCGACGGCGCGAGCGCGCCCGGTCCCGGCGCCGGGGGGAGCGCCGGGACCGGAAGGGGGGAGCCGGCCTCGGGCGAGGCGCGGGCCGCATCCATGTGCGAGTCCTGTCTGAGCCTGCCGCTGGGCATGGCGGTCAGCATGGAGTCGCATCCGCGGCTAGGCCTGGTGGATTGCGTGGAGGTCGACGGCGACCCGGTCAACCGCTATGAGCACTATTGCTGTGTGTCATGCCAGACGCGCTGGATCCGCTATGTCGACCGCTGGGGCACGGACATGGGGTTCCGGCTGGGCGAGCAATCCTACGACGTGTAGGGGTAGGCATTGCGCAGATAGCCCGCGCTGTCTGCGTCCGCGCAGGTGAGTTGCGCCGAGACTTCCTGGCCGCCCAGGGTCCAGTTCGCGGCCCAGCTGCGCACGCCCGGCAGCTTGGTGGCGGCTTCTCTTTTCTGGCCGCCAAAGTGCCGCTGCGCGAACTCAGACAGCGCGGCGACCGCCGCGTCGAACGGCAGCGCCGTGTCCAGCATCCACATCTCGTAGACCTTGCCCGATTCTTCGTCGTGCTCGACGGCAAGCTCCCCGCGCGGTTCGAAGCCGTCGGGTAGCGGAAGGGAGGCTAGGGATAGGGCCATGCGCGGCATCGTGTTGGCGGAAGCGGTGGGATTCGAACCCACGAAGGGCGTAAACCCTTGCCGGTTTTCAAGACCGGTGCCTTCAACCGCTCGGCCACGCTTCCTGGTGTCGGGACGGCGCCGATCGCCAGGCAAACGTTTTGCCGGCGATGGCTTGCATGCCATCCGAAGGGCGCAATAATAATCCATTTGCTACCCAGGAGGCATGATGAAGGCTGTTGAAATCTCCCGCCCCGGCGGTCCGGACGTGTTGGTGCCGGTGGAACGACCCATGCCGGAGCCCGGTCCGGGCGAGGTGCTGATCAAGGTCAGCGCGGCCGGCATCAACCGTCCCGACGTATTCCAGCGCAAGGGCGCCTATCCGCCGCCGCGCGGCGCGTCGGACCTGCCCGGCCTGGAAGTGGCCGGCGAAATCGTGTCCGGCGACGCGGCTGCCGGCGGCCTGGCGATCGGCGACAAGGTCTGCGCGCTGGTCGCGGGCGGCGGCTATGCCGAATACTGCGTCGCGCCCGCGGCCCAGTGCCTGCCGATTCCGCGCGGCCTTTCCGACATCGAAGCCGCCGGCCTGCCCGAAACCTACTTCACCGTCTGGAGCAACGTGTTCGACCGCGGCGGTCTGGCCGAGGGCGAGGCGCTGCTGGTCCATGGCGGCGCCAGCGGCATCGGCACCACGGCCATCCAGCTGGCCCGCGCGATGGGCAACCCGGTCTACGCCACCGTCGGCAGCGATGAGCGCGCCCGCGCCGTGGAAGCGCTGGGGGCCGCGCGCGGCATCAACTACAAGACCCAGGACTTCGTGAAGGAAGTGCTGGACGCCACCGGCGGACGCGGCGTGGACGTGGTCCTGGACATGGTGGCGGGCGACTACATCGGTCGCGACATCCAGTGCCTGGCCGACGACGGCCGCATTGTCATCATCGCGCAGCTGGGCGGCGCCCATGCCAATGTGGACACGGCGCAGGTCATGCGTCGCCGGCTCACCATCACCGGTTCCACGCTGCGTCCGCGCCCAGTGGCCTTCAAGGGCGCCATCGCCCGCGCGCTGCGCGAGCGCGCCTGGCCGTTGCTGGAGCAGGGCGCCATCAAGCCGATCGTCCACGCCACCTTCCCGCTGGCCCAGGCCGCCCAGGCCCACGCCATGATGGAAAGCGGCGAGAACATCGGCAAGATCATCCTGACCGTATAGGGAAACTCGGGTGCGTCGGCACGCCGGCGCACAACAGGATACAATCGCAGGTTTCGCCTGGAATTTTTTCCAGGCAGACCCGTGGGCGAATGTTTCATGGGCCGCAGCCTGCCGTCGTCGGCGCACTCCTGGTGCCGCCCAAGCGGCAGCCCCCCGGCCCGGAGGCACCCGTCCGGCGGCGGTCTGGCCTCGCGGCTGGCCGGCGGCCGGCCTCCCGGGCTCACCCTTTCTGACCTTTGCGCCATGACTTCAGTCGAAAACCGCGCCCGCCTCGTGCTGGGCAACTGGAAGATGAACGGCAACCTGGCCGAGAACGCCGCGCTGCTGACCGAACTGCGCGCCGTGGATGCCGCCAGCCATTGCCAGATCGGCGTCTGCGTGCCGTTCCCGTACCTGGCCCAGGCCGCTTCCGCCCTGACCGGCAGCAGCGTCAGCTGGGGCGCGCAGGATGTCAGCGCTCAGGAAAAGGGCGCCTACACGGGCGAAGTCTCCGGCGCGATGCTGAAGGAATTCGGCTGCCGCTGGGCCCTGGCCGGCCACTCCGAGCGTCGCGTGCTGCACGGCGAGACCGACCAGATCGTGGCGGACAAGTCGCGCGCCGCGCTGGCCGCCGGCCTGACTCCCGTGGTCTGCGTGGGCGAATCGCTGGCCGATCGCGACGCCGGCAACACGCTGGCCGTCATCGAGCGCCAGCTCAAGCCCGTGCTGGCCCTGGGCGCCGAAGCCGTGTCGCGCATGGTCCTGGCCTATGAGCCGGTCTGGGCCATCGGCACCGGCCGCAGCGCCAGCCCCGAGCAGGCCCAGGAAGTCCACGGCGCCATCCGCGCCGCCCTGCGCGCGCTGGGCGCGGCCCAGGTGCAAGTGCTGTACGGCGGCAGCGTCAAGGCGGCCAATGCCGCCAGCCTGTTCGCCATGGCCGACATCGACGGCGCCCTGGTCGGCGGCGCGTCGCTCGTGGCCGATGAATTCCTGCGCATCGCCGCCATCTAAAAGTTTCCGTTCCGGAGTCCGTAATGCCCCTGATTCTCAAAGTTCTGCTGGCCGTCCAAGTGATCTCGGCGCTGGCCATCATCATCCTGGTCCTGCTGCAGCAAGGCAAAGGCGCCGACATGGGGTCCGCGTTTGGCAGCGGCTCGGCCGGCAGCCTGTTCGGCGCCACCGGCGCGGCCAACTTCCTGTCGCGCATGACCAAGTGGTCCGCCGTCGTGTTCTTTGCCACCACCGCCGGCCTGGCCTATGTCAGCCACAAGGGCTCCTCCTCGGTCCTGGACGGCGGCGTGATGCAGAACTTCCCGGCCGACCGTTCCGTGCCCCAGGTGCCGGGCGGCGCATCGGTTCCCAGCGGCTCGTCCGTCCCGGGCGCATCCTCGGTTCCGGGCGCTTCGTCGGTTCCTGGCGCTTCGTCGGTTCCCGGCGCGGCTTCCGCCCCGGCCAAGCCCGACGCCTCGGTGCCTTCGGTTCCGGCGGCTCCCGCCTCGGGCGACAAGCCGGCGCAAACCCCTGCCAAGTAAGGCATGCGCTCGCGGCCGGCCCCTGTGCACAGGGGGCGGCTGTGGCTACGCAGCGAGAAGCCGGCGTGAGCCGGCTTTTTGCTTGGTGGGCGTCAAGCACATTGGGCCGTGAGTAGCGTGAGTTGATTACGTAATTTCATGCTAGAATGCTCGACTTTCTGGCATTGCCTTCATGACAAGCGCCAGAATGGCATGCGAATAGCAGGTGCCGGCCTTCGGGCTTGAGGCAACGAGCAAGACGCATGACCCCGCCGACGTGGTGAAATTGGTAGACACGCTATCTTGAGGGGGTAGTGGCGAAAGCTGTGCGAGTTCGAGTCTCGCCGTCGGCACCAAGAATTTGTCCGGGCTCCGTCCTGGGAGTATAAAACCCGCATCTCCGCCGCGAGATTGCGGGTTTTCTGCTATCTGGGCCTGTGGGTGAGCTGTTTTTGTTTGTTGGTCCGCCATATCGATGGGGCATGTGCTTTGCTGCAAGGGCTGGCCGCCACGGCATTTTGTCGACAGGGGTATGGCCTGATCCTGGTTGCCGTCGGAATAGGGTTTTTCGAACCGTCGTCTGGCTAGATTAAATGCCTGCATTTCTTGTATGGAAATGTGGGTTTTTTATTGCCTCATCCTGATTATTTTGCCGGGCAGGTTCCGAGAATTTCGGGGGCCAGTGGCTCAAGGTCCTTTGTGGACATGGTCAATAGCGCGTCTCCCTTGATATTCCGCTTCACGATCCCTAATGCGCACTCGCAATAGCTAGTCTTGCCGTAGCTCGTCGCTTCGCAGCTTTTCTTGAAGTTCCGGTCGAACTCGGGTTCTCGCGAGCAGGCCGCCAGCAAGAATGGCACCAATAGGCAAAGAAGGTAACGATGCAAATTTTTGTGACGCATTGTTAACATATTCCTTATAATCTAACATTATCTCAAATTAACGCTTGAGGCGATCGTCTTGCTCAAGGGCTGGGCAAGGTCCATCGTTTGTTCCCCATTTCTGGCCATCTGTAGCAGAGAAGTAACAAAATATGCTGGGCGTAAAATTACGTAGCGAGAAAATCGATCAATTCGATGTTCTGGGCGAGCGGGGACAAGCCATTCATCTGGTCGCGAGCCAGATTCTCACCGTTTTGAAAAACAAGCGTCCCGACTTGCTTGTGAATTTCGCGGTGCCTCAACCGAGCGAAAATGGTCGCCGCATAGACTGGTATGCGCCGACTCCCGGTTCGGTGATCTCCTGGAATGCGGCGACCGCAACCGAGCAAGCCGGTGCGCTGGTCCGGTTAGACGCAGTGCGCGCCGGCGTTGCGCAACTGCGCGACTCCGTTCTGGCCAAAGGTAGCGGCAACGACGCGGCTCTGCTGGGGCAGTTGCTGAAGTGGATTCTGCATCATCCCGACTCCAGCTTTGTTTTCCTGGTCGACGGGCAGCCCGTCATCACATTCTGGGGATTCGTCCACAACGGCGCCGACCGCACGCTCGACCCCTTGCATGCCTTGCGTCCCGCCGTGCCCGTGGCCGCGCCAGTGCGTGCGCCGGCAGTTGAAACGGCGGCGGCGACTACCACCCTCCTTGACGCGACGCTCGAACGCCGGCCATGGTGGAAGCGTTGGTGGCTTTGGCTGGCACTGCTGCTGCTGTTGCTGGCCTTGTTGTTCGGCCTGCGCGCTTGCGCCCCGAATCTGGTGCCGGGCCTATCCTTGCCGGGTTCCGCTCCGCGTGACGCGACCTTGCCAGATGTCAAGCTGTCCACGCCGTCGCTGCCGCATGCCGGCACTTCGGGTATGGGCATCCCCGGTGGCGCAGCGCTGACGGGTAGCGGCACGGGAGGCGATTTCGCATTACCCGGCGCGCAGCGTGGCGCAGCCTCTGTGGCCAACGCACCGGCATCGGTTGATGCTCCGGCTGTCGGCACACTGCCTCCAGGTGTTGCGGCGAACGGTGACGCAAAGCTGCCCGCGCAGTCCGCGGTTGAAGGCCCCGGAACGTTGCCCTCTCGGCAGGCTGCGCAAGGGGCTGGCGAGCATGGCTATGTCGCGCCTCCTACCTTGCCCGACAGCCAGGATGACCTGCGGATTCCGACGGATGCCCGCGATGGCAATGCCGATTTCCTCAACGGCAACTGGCGTGCAGGGGCCGGCATCCAGGACCGCGACACGGGTGAACCGTTGCGCTTGCACTATCAGTTCAAGAATGGCGAGGGGCAGGTCACGGTCAATCGCCATAACGGCGTGCAATGTGCGGCGCCGGTCAGCGCTGCAGTGGACAAGGGCGCGCTATCGATCAGCAATAGCGTGGCTGCTAGATGCACGGATGGTGGCACTTACGACATGCCCTTGATCCAGTGCAAGCCGGGCATGACCAACATCGCCTCATGCGCCGGCAATTATGGGAATGAGAGCTTTCCCATATCCATGCGCCGCGTCCAACCCTAATCGTCGAGAGTATTTGCCATGTTGCCCCCTGTTGATACCTACGATGCTGACAAGGATAACGTCGAGCTTTTCGGCAATACAGGCGTCCAGTTCCTGGATTTGGCGTGCGCGTTGCCAGACCTCAAGCGCGAGCCGGAAGGCGAGTTCTGCATGCATCCATCGGGCCGGATGCCCATTCGCCTTTATGTGCCCGCTGACGGTAAGCCTGGCTATGAAGACAAACCAGGAAGCTTCTTCGAAACCAAGGCTGCGTTCTCATTGCCTATGCAGGAAAGCCTGGAGCTTTTCGACGGCTTTTGGTTGCCGGTGCCGTTCTTTCGCTATAAGTCGGACAGCCAGTTCGATCGGGGCCCCAAGAACTGGGCCCGCCTGCGCTTCGTCAAGCTGGCGCAGGCCGACGCCAATGGCAATACGCACCGCCTGACCTTGGCTTTCGATACGCGTACCCGTGCCAGGGATGACGCCCGTGACTACATCGAGCCCTACGATGAAGACATGGAAACCGGCGCCTTGTTCCGTCTTGCCTTCAATCTGCACGAAATGGAGTGGTTCCTGGACGAGCAGGAGTGGGTTGTCAAATGGTTGGAGAGCATTTTCCGCGAACGTCGCGACGATCTTGAGAACCGGGAAATCGAGAAGGCGCTGGCGAAGAAGGAACATCTCGCCCATTACCTCAACTTGCTCAGCTTGATGCGCGAAGCTGCGCCTACCACGCGTTCCAACAAAGAACTGAAGGAAAAGGTCAAGATCAAGCTGCCGCGCATCAAGGTGCTGAACATGTTGGCACCCAACAGCGATGGCCGCAAGGTCATCAAGGGTGGCAGCATCCCGGTCGATCTGGTGCTGGACGTGGGAAATTCGCGTACCTGCGGCATCCTGATCGAGGAGCACAAGCAGAACGACAATGGGCTAAATGACTACAGCTTCCTGACCTTGCGCGACATGACCAGGCCGGAGCATGTTTATCACCATCCGTTCGAATCGCGCGTGGAGTTCGCGCCGGTAAGCTTTGGCAAGGACGATCTGTCCATGCAGGGCGGGCGGGATGACGCGTTCGTGTGGGTTTCGATGGCGCGCGTCGGCACCGAAGCAAGCAACCTGGCCGCGCGCAAGGAAGGAACAGAAGGATCCACTGGACTGTCCAGCCCCAAACGCTATTTGTGGGATGCCGAGGATGCGTATGAGTCCGGATGGCGGCCCAACTCGTCGACGATCAAGGGCGAATCGCCGGAATGGGCGACGCTCGGTCCCCTGAAGAATCTGATCGATGAAAAGGGCATTCCCCTGTATGGGCCGTGCCCGCTCTACGAGGACGAGGAAACCTCGGGCTTTCCCGCGTTCGAAGCGCACTACACGCGCAGTTCATTGATGGGATTCATGCTCAATGAGGTGTTTGCGCAAGCGGTTTCGCAGATCAACAGCTGGCTATACCGTTCGCGCAAGAAGGACCGCACCTTGCCGCGCTACCTGCGCGCCGTCATCCTGACCGTGCCGCCCAGCATGCCACAAGTCGAGCGCGGCATTTTCAAGCAGCACGCGCAGCGTGCCCTGAGCCTGCTATGGAAGAGCATGGGCTGGCATGTTGGCGAAGGAGATCCCGTCGAGGACGACGAGGACGAGAAGCTTGATCTTTTCGTCCTCCCCTTGCCCAAGATCGTCATCAAGTGGGACGAGGCGACCTGCGGACAGCTGGTGTATCTGTACACCGAGGTCGTGACGAATTTCAGCGGTTATGCCGAAGAGTTCTTCGACGCGCTGGCGCGCCGGGAAAAGGCGGATCGTGAGTGCATCACTGTGGCTTCGCTGGATATAGGCGGTGGCACGACCGATCTGGTCATTACCGACTACAAGCTCGATCGAGGCGCGCGGCAATCGGCAAACAGCTTCGTTCCCATCACGCCTACGCAGCGCTTTCGCGATGGTTTCAAGGTGGCCGGTGACGACATAGTGCTGGAAGTCATTCGAAAATATGTGCTGCCCTATCTTGAGGTTGCACTGAAGGCGGCGGGCGCCAGGGATGCCGCCGCGCTGATGGACGTGCTGTGTGGCAGCACGGGTGATGACGAAAGGCAACGTCTGCTGCGACAGCAGCTTACCCTGCAGTGCTTCTATCCCCTGGCGCTGGTCCTGCTCAAGGAGTATGAGGGCTACGATCCGGAAGTGCCGACGGAGCGCAAGGAAAAGACGATAGGTGAATGGTTGTGCGACAGGCAGCCCTTGAGCGCCGCGGTACGCGGGTTCGTTGGCAAGGCGCTCAATGAGTCTGCCGGCCGGCCGGTGAATTTCGATCTAGAGGGCGTGCTGCTGACCTGCGAGCCGCTCAAGATGCATTTCGACTTCCTGACGGATAACCTGGACATCTGCAATACCCTGCGGAACCTGTGCGAAATCGTCAACTACTACGATTGCGATGTACTGTTGCTGACTGGCAGGCCGTCGGTGCTGCCAGGCGTGCAGGCCGTCATACGCAAGGCAGTGCCGCTCCCGCCGGGCCGTTTGGTGCCCATGCACAACTACCGCACGGGCGACTGGTTCCCGTTCCGCAAGGCGGGCTGCATCGACGATCCCAAGACGACGGCCTCGGTCGGCGCCATGGTCATCTGGCTGTGCGAAAACAATCGTATTCCGACCTTCAAGATCAATACCGGCACGCTCCGGCCGAAACCGCTGATCCGCTACTTCGGCGAGATTGGCAATGACAACATGCTCAAGCATGGCAACGTGCTGTTCTCCGACATCCGTACGCAGCAGTCGGACGATGGCAAGACATCCATGGACCAGAGCATCGAGTTGCCAGTAGATGCGGATGGCGAGGTCATCCCCTTCAAGATTGAAAACACCGCCCGCCTGGGTTATCGGCAGTTGAAGGCCGAACGTTGGCCCGCCACGCCCACGTATGTCCTGGGCTTCGATCGGGAATGGGAGCAGGAATACAAGCGCTCCCAGGAATCCAATCCGAACAAGTCCCATGCTTCGGGGCGCGTGTATTTCAAAGTGGCCAAGCCGACTGACCAGGAACGCAAGGCAGGCCTGATCAGCGACCGGTTGTTGGTCGCGAAGACGGCGCCCTTGACCGATGACGGCCGCGGAAAGCCCAGCGTCAGGCTGCAATTGAATACCCAGCTCCGGATCGGGAAGGCGAATTTTTACTGGCTGGACAGCGGCAGCGTGAAAGGTTGATTCAGGGTTGATGGCGACATGAGCGAATCTCAGGAAAAACTTGCACGCCAGTGGCGTGCGATTCATGAAGGTGCGGGCCGCGCGATTGCATGGATAGATGCGGTGCGCGGGAATTCCCGAAAACTTGAAGACAAGGCTGACGGCCTGATCTACGGTTTGCGCCGGGCGAGCAACAAGGCGCGCAGCCTGGAGCGGGCGGCTGGCCATCCCATGGCTATCGGCTTTTTCGGCTTGTCCCAGGCGGGCAAGTCCTATTTGATTTCCACACTGGCGGCGGGTGAGAACGGCCGCCTGGAAACCGAATATGGCGGCCAGCGAGTGGACTTCCTTACCTCGGTCAACCCCTCCGGGGGCGGCAGTGAGGCGACTGGACTGGTGACGCGATTCACGCGCGTCAAACCCGAGATCCAGGATAGCGGCTATCCGATAGAAGTCCGGTTGTTCCGGGAAATCGACCTGGCCAAGATACTGGCCAACGCGTGGTTCAAGGACTTCGACCAGGGCAAGGTTGAATACAAGATCGATGCCAATCGCTGCAAGTCCATGCTGGACCGGTTCGCCGGCCGCGCCGGAGGCGAACGCCAGCCTGGCGTCGACGCCGATGACGTCGTTTCCCTTTGGGACTACGTCGTGGAATCGTTCGGCAACCATGTCCAGGCATTGGAAGGTGATTTGCAGGGCGGCTATTGGCCCCAGGCTGCCGCGCTGGCGCCCTATCTGTCTCCCGGCGACCGCGCGGAGTTCTTTTCCATACTGTGGGGCGAGGAGCGGCAGCTAACGCAAGCCTATGCGCAGATCGCCGAAAGCCTACAGGAAATCGGCAACGCCGGTGTCGCTCATATTCCGTTGGAAGCGGTGCAGGATCACAGCGATGGTCCGCCCAGCATCATGAATGTCACGATGCTTGATCAGATCGGCGGCGACAGCGCAATGATCAAGATACGCGGAGTGAAGGACGGAAAGCTGGGCGAGCCGGTCGCCATTCGGCGCTCGCACCTGGCCGCGTTGACGACCGAGCTGGTTTTTCCGTTGGCGAATTCACCCCGGGAAAAGTGCCTGGAGACTGTGGATCTGCTGGATTTTCCGGGCTACCGTGGCCGCTACGACAAGGCCAGGCTGAGTGAAATTCCGAACAACCCCGTGGGGGAGCTGCTGCGTCGCGGGAAGGTTGCCTATCTGTTCGAGCTGTACACCGAGAACCAGGAAATGAACGGACTCGTGCTGTGCACGCCCGCGCACAAGCAGCCCGAAACGAGCGCGGTGGTGCCCGTGCTCGACCGCTGGGTCAGGCGTACGCAGGGAGATACCGCCCGAGACCGCGCCGAACGCTCGGGATTGCTGTGGGCGGTGACCATGTTCAATGCGCGTGTCACGGACATGCTGCAGAAGCAGGATAAATGGCATCAGGAGTGGAAAGGCCTGAATGACATCGCTTTCAAGATCTACGAAAGCCTGGAGTTCATGCGGGATTGGCGAGGCGGCAGGCCATTCAGCAATACCTTCATGGTGCGCACCCCGTCTTATACCGATTTCACGGTCAAGCAGGGTGACAAGGAAGTGGGAGTGTCGCCCGACAAGAAGGAAATCCTGGGTTTGATGCGCGCTAGCTTCGTCGAATCGGACGTACTGCGCGGCCGCTTCCCGCAAGCGGGGGAGTCCTGGGATGCGATGATGCAGCTGGATGATGGTGGCATGGGTCGACTGGCCGGGGCCATCTCGGATATCAGTGACATCGAGTTCAAGCTGGCCCGCTTGGGAATGCAGCTCGACGAGACACATCGCAAGATCGTGGACGTGGGCGTTGGTTTGTTTCATCGTGAAGGCAGCGACGCCGAAGGCGCCAGGCAAAAGAAGAGGGCGCTGGCCGACAAGGTCGCTCCGGTGTTGCGCAGCATCGCCGACAATCCCAAGGCCTACTTCATCCTGTCGGAATTGATGCATGCGCTGGAGCTGCCGAGCGAGGCGTTGCGCAACCTGTATCTGAGCGGTGCCGATGTGCAGCAGGCGGCGACTGCCGAGACCGGGGCGCAGGCTGCTAGCAGCGCCAGCGGCGATGCCGATGACCTGTTCGCCAGCCTGTTGGGCGGCGGCGCGGAGGACAGCGCACAGGCCGGATCGACGGCGGATGCCGCGCGAGTGGATACGTATGAACACTGGTTCGCCGATTCTGCGTTCAAGCTGTGGTTGAACCACTTGAGCGAGATCCCGGGCCGCACGCGCCAGCATTCGATGCTGAAGAACATTCCCCAGGACATCCTGGAGATCGTCGTCGAAGAGCTGCGCAACGCCGCCTACCGGGAGAACGCCCTGGGCCTGAACTTGCCGGCCCAGATGTTGCAAAGCCTGCTTTCGCGGACGGACAGCGCGTCCAAGCGCGACCAGATGGTCATGAGCCAGGTGCTGCGCGTGCAGATGGTGCTGCGCGATTTCATCGCCTGGCTGGGCTACCTGGATATGAATGAAGGCGCCAAGCCTGCAAGCGCGTCGGTTGCCAACGGCAAGGTGTTCGCCAGGACCACGGCGCTGGATTCTGCTTCCGGCCTGCCCGACCTGCCCGAGAAGAATGACATGGGCAAGGGGCGTGAGTTCCTGAAGGACTGGGTGGCGTGCCTGATCGACATGATCATGAAGAATGCCGGCTTCACGGCTGGGCAGGAAATCAGCGACGATCAAAACGAGGCATTGGGCGTCATCATCGCCGACATCAAAAAGGGTTGATATATGGCTGTATTCGTTTCTTTCAATCCGCTGCCCAGCAAGCGCGCAGGTTACGCTGAACTCCACGTCGAGGGTTGGAACGGCGGCGCGCAGGACGTCGAGCTCAGCATCCGGCGCAATTCGTCGCCGGCCCACCTTGATGCCATGGGCAAGTGGAGCGGTGAGCAGCAGTGGTTGCGATTTGGAGACGGACAGGCGCGCGAGAGCCGGCTGGTCATCGAGGTCGGCCCGGCGATCGTCGACGCCCTGCTCGAGGTCAGGCGCAACGCATCCTTCCGCATCGAGGTGCGCAAGCCCGGGGGTGAACTGCGGCAGTACCCGGTTCGTCCGATCCCCAATGATGTGACGCCATCCACTGCCGCCGGCGAGGCGCCGGTGCAGGCCACCGTCGTCGATATCGCGCCGAAGTCGCCCGAGCCCGTCTCGCCGCCCGCCGAGGAGCCGCTCGCACCGTCAGTGGTCAAGGAGGAGGCCGTCGCGCCGGCCGAACCCCAAGCTCCCACGATGCCCAAACCTAAACGCATGGGTGCCATCATCGGCGGTGCGTTGGCGCTGCTCGTCGCCGCGGGTGTGGCGGCATGGTTCTTGATGAAGAAGGACGAGACTCCGCAGCCGCCGGCCAAACCCGCTGCACCCGCCGCTGCGCCTGTGCCTGCGGCCGCTGCCTGCTCGAAGGAGAATCTGGCTTCCGCCGCGGAAATGGCCTTTGTGCAGGATTGCGTGCGTGACGTAAAGGACGCCGCCGCCATGCTGGGCATCATCCAGGCGGCGCGCGAGGCGGGCAAATGTTCGATCGCACAGCGCCTTTACGCCAATCGGGCGCAGGCTGGGGACGTGCCCATCGCCCTGGCCTATGCGCAGGAGTACGACCCCGCGGGCTACAAGGAAAACGCTTGCTTCAAGGCGGACGCCGCTACAGCTGCGTACTGGTATCAGGCCGTGTTGGACAAGGACAAGGACAACGCACAGGCGCTGGCACGCCTGAAGGATCTGCCGAAATGAGGAACATTGCCCTGGCCCTGGGCCTTATCAGCCTGGTCACTGCTGCGCACGCAGCGCCTCCGCTGTTGCAGGAAGGCAAGAAAACGCTCTATCAGCGAGTGCTGACTACGCCAGGTTGCGCATTGCACGAGGCGCCGGGTGGCAAGCCGGGCGCCGTGCAGCCGACTTTCAGCCGCTTCTACGTCTATGCAGGCAAGGACGAAGCAGGCAAGAGCTGGGTGCAGGTCGGACCGGACTCTTTTGGCAAGACGCTGGGTTGGCTCGACAGGTCGTGCACGGTGGACTGGAGGATGCAGATGTCCCTGGCGTTCACCAATCCCGCCGGGCGCGATCGCATGCTGTTTTTCAAGGACCGATCGGCCCTGGACGCGGTGTTCAACGCCATTGACCCAGTCGAAAAGATCGCGCCTGTGCGCCAGCAGCTGAAGACCAAGGGGCAGGCGCCGGGCATCGTGGCTCAGGAGCCCGAGTTGTTTGTGGACATGGCCAAGAACTTCTACCTGCTGCCAATTCTCGGTGGCGAAGAAGTCATGACGGAACAGAACATGCGGGTGCGGGTGCTGAACGTGGCATCCGTCAGCGCCGCGGACGCAGTGGACTCGGCCAAGGCGGGTCAGGATCAGTCCACAGCGCACGAACGCACCAAGCAGATCAAGGAGTTCAGTTCGGCGGTGGTGTTCGTCATCGATTCCACCATTTCGATGGACCCCTACATCGAACGCACGCGCGAGGCGGTCAGGAAGATCTACGCCAAGGTCGAGGCCGAGAAGCTGGGCGACAAGGTCAAGTTCGGCCTGGTGGCCTTCCGTTCCAGCACCAAGGCCGTGCCTGCGCTGGAGTACGTCAGCAAGATCTACGCCGATCCAAACAAGGTCAAGGATGGCGCAGATTTCATGGCCAAGGTGGCCGAGCTAAAGCAGGCCAAGGTGTCCAGCAGTGCGTTCGACGAAGATGCCTATGCCGGCGTGATGGACGCGGTCAATAGTATCGACTGGCGGCCTTATGGCGCGCGCTACGTGGTGTTGATCACTGATGCGGGCGCCATTGAAGGGGGCGACAAGCTTTCTTCCACTGGCATGAGTGCCAGCCAGGTACGGCTTGAGGCTGCCAAGCCGGGCGTGGCCATCTACACGCTGCATCTGAAAACGCCGGCAGGGGCAAAGAATCATGCGAACGCGGAAGCCCAGTATCGCAATTTGTCCTCGTATGGCGGTACCAACCTGTCGCTTTATTACCCGGTCAACGCCGGCGACGTGAACGAGTTCGGCAAGAAGGTGGACGCTTTGTCCGAAGCCATCACTCAACAGGTGAAGGCGGCTTACCAGGGCGAGGATGCCATCGGCAGTGCGGCCAACGCGGCGGACCCTGGCAAGAAGCCCGTCACCGCTGAGGAAAAAATGCTGGCGGATGCTGCATTGGTTGGCAATGCGATGAAGTTGGCATATCTGGGCGAACGCATTGGCGCCAAGGCGCCGCCCGTGTTCCAAGCCTGGATCAGCGACCGCGATCCGATCAAGCAGACCGTGCCGACGACCGATGTACGGGTGCTTTTGACCAAGGGGCAGCTCAGCGATTTGAACGACATCATGAAGAAGATCGTCGATGCCGCCAATCAAGGGCTGATTTCACCGACCGAAATGTTCAACCAATTGCGCAACGTGGCGGCGACAATGGGGGCCGACCCGAACCAGTTGCAGAAGTCGGACAAGAAGTTGGCCGAGATGGGTTTCATGGCCGAGTACCTGGAAGGCCTGCCCTACCATAGCGAGGTGTTGAATCTGGATGAGCAGACGTGGAAAAGCTGGGATGGCCTGGCCCAGGAGAAATTCATCCGCAATCTGTCGACCAAACTGCGTCATTACCAGGTCTACAACGCTGATGTAGACCGTTGGGTGTCTCTTGCGCCGAATAGCGACCCGCGCGATCACGTCTACCCCGTCCCTCTGGAAATGATGCCCTGACGGGAAGACGATGCTTGCTATTGATGATTTGCGCCTGCTGCGCGGGCAGGGCGATTCTGCCTACGAAGTCCGTCTGCCAGCCTTGCGCATGGCGCGCGGCGACGTGTTGGCGGTCGTGGGCGGCAGCGGCTGTGGCAAAAGCACTCTGTTGGAAGGCATCGGCTTGCTGTTGAAGCCCGAGCGGGTCCGCGCGTATGCGCTGGGAGAAAACGCCGATGTCGCGGCGCTGCTGGGCCGCGATGACGAGCCCGCCCTGGCAGCCTTGCGCGCATCGCGCATCGGTTTTGTGTTGCAGACCGGCGGCCTGCTGCCGTACCTGTCTGTGCGGGAGAATATTCTGCTGCCTCGCCGCCTGCTCAGTTTGCCGGCGGATGGCGAGCGCGTGCGCCATGCCATCGAGGTGCTGTCTCTGGGGCGGCTGCTGGAAAAGCGACCCGCCCACTTGTCGATCGGCGAACGGCAGCGTGTGGCGGTGGTGCGCGCGCTGTCGCACGATCCGGACGTGCTGTTGGCCGATGAACCGACTTCGGCGCTGGATCCGGACAATGCGGGCAAGCTGTTCCAGTTGTTCATCGACCTGGCGCGAGACTGCGGCTTGGCCACGCTGGTCGTGTCGCATGATTGGGATCTGGTGCGCCGGTTCGGCCTGCCGTGCTTGGAGCCCGCATTGCAGCCTGGACTAAGCACTTTCAGCATGCGCGGGGAATTGTGATGCGCGCATGGCAGATCGCTCGACTGGCAGGCCAGGATCTCTGGCACGACCGCCTCGTCTCCCTGTGCATGATTGCCACGCTGGTGGCGGTGATCGCGCCGCTGCTCCTGTTGCTTGGCTTAAAGCATGGCGTGGTGAGTTCCATGCAGGATGAATTGGCCAGGGATCCGCGCAACCTGGAGATCCGTATGCTCAGCAGCGGCAGCTATGACCAGGCGTGGGTGGATGAACTGGCTCGGCGGCCGGGCGCTGGTTTTGTCGTGGGCATGACGCGCTCGCTGAACACGCAGGCCGATTTCATCCGCTCCGCGACCAGATTCCTCGAGAACGTCGAAGTGCTGCCTACGTCCGCAGGCGATCCCCTGCTGGCTGGCATGGACGTGTCGGCATTGGGCGGCATGGGCGTGGTATTGAGCGCTCAGGCGGCGCAGCGCCTGGATGTCAAGGCGAAGGATACGCTGCGCATGCGGATCGCGCGTCGCATGAACGGAGTGGATCAGCAAGCCGTGGTTGAGCTTGGCGTGTTCGCGGTTCTGCCCGGCGATGCCTATGAACGCCCGGCGGCATTCGTCCAGCCGGCCCTGTTGCGCGACATGGAATGGTATCGGGACGGATTCGCGATCGCCTCCATGGGCGCCGAGGACGGCCAGCCCGTGAATGGCGCACGGCAGCGGTTTGCCCGCGCACGCATCTACGCAACGGATCTAGATGCCGTGGAAGGCCTGGAGCAGAGCCTGATCGACCGGCGCATCGAGACCAGCAGTCGACTGGCCGACATACGCAATCTAAAGGCGATCAACCATCTGTTGACGACGGTGTTCAGCATTATTTCCCTCACTGCGATCGCCGGCTGCGTGGCGGCGCTGGCGGGTGCGTTCCTGGCCAATGTCAGGCGCAAGCGGCGTGATATCGCAACCCTGCGCCTGTTGGGCCTGGGCGGAGGTGAGATTGCAACCCTGCTGGCGACGCAGGCGATCGCGCTCACGGTCGTGGCCATGGGGGCCGGACTGACCGTGTATTTCATGGGGAGCGCCGTGTTCAACAGCGTGCTCGGTGTGGTCAGGTCATCCGGGCAATTCGCCTGCCGGATCACGCCGGCGCATGGCGTGCTGGCGTTCATGCTGGCCCTGGGAGTAGCGGTATTGGCGTCAATGATCGGCGCGGCCAGCGCCAAACGTATTCAACCCGCGGAGAGTCTGCGTGAAATATAGATTGCTTGCCCGATGGGGCGTTTCAGTGCTGCTGGCGTTGCCGGCATGCCACGCAGTGCAGGCCGCGGATGCACCGGTCGCCAAGCCGAAATGGGATGCGCGCTTCTACAATCCGCGTCCGGCGGACGGCGATATCGTGCTGCCATTGCCGTGCGACGGCGGCATTGTCTTCAGGAAAGTGATCGTCCCGGTAGGCGGGCCGCTGGCCGACCTGCCCATCCAGGTGGGGCAGGAGGGCGGCGCCTACTCTTTCGTGGAAAAGAGCCGCCCGGCGTTCATCGCCGGCGGATTCACTGAAAGCAGCTCGGACAAGAAGTCGAAGTCCAGCTATTACCTGATGGCCAAGTATGAACTGACGATCTCGCAGTATCAGGCCTTGAATACTCTCAATGGTGGCGCTGCGCAGTGTCCAAATCCCGAGGCCTCGGATGGGCGCTTTCCCGTCACCAACGTAAATTGGTTCGACGCCTTGCGCACGGCGCACCAGTACAACGTCTGGCTGCGCCAGCATGCAAAGGGAGTGCTGCCCAAGGAGGATCTGATTTCCGGCTTTGTGCGGCTGCCCACCGAGGTCGAGTGGGAGTTTGCGGCGCGCGGCGGCATCAAGGTCAATGCCGCCGAGTTCGCCGAGCCACGATATCCCATGCCGGACGGGAAGATCAACCAATACGAGTGGTTTGGCGGGACGCAGTCCTCCAACAGCAAGATCAACCGCATCGGCGTGCTACTGCCCAACCCGCTGGGGCTGCACGACATGCTGGGCAACGTTTCCGAAATGACGCTGGACGCGTTCCGGCTCAACAAGTTCGATCGCCAGTACGGCTCCGCAGGCAGCTACGTGATCCGCGGTTCGGACTACATGCAGCCGGAATCGGACCTGCGCGCAGCCTTGCGCCGCGAGGGCAATCTCTATGATGAGAACGGCGAGATCCAGGAGAAGACCGTGGGTTTCCGCTGGGTGATAGCGTCCAGAGAGATGACATCCGCCAAGCACGTCAAGGACCTGGAAGACAGCTACAACAAGTTGGGCGACGGTCAGGTGTCGTCGGATGCATCCGAGAAGGGCGCTTCGGCCGTGAGGGAACTGAACACGCTGGCCGGAACGGTCACGGACAAGAAATTGAAGGAGCAACTGGCCAGCCTGGAAGGCAAGCTGCGTGCCAGCAATCAGCAACAGGAAGAAGCGCGCGACCAGGCTATCCGGGCCAGCCTGAACCTGGGCGCATTCCTGTGCACGAAGCTCAAGGATGACGGCGAACATCGCAATTTCCTGCGTGACGTCTACAAATCCACCTGCGAGGGCGGAAATGCGGATGCCACCTGCGAACGCCGCAAGCAGTTGCTCACGAACCATGAACGCCGGGTGGAAGGCGTGACCCAGTACTACGCCAGCAGCCTGGTCGACTCCGCCATTCTCTATGGCGCGGACAACCTGGCCAGGCAGGTGCCTGTCTTGGACAAGATGTTCGAACAGAACAAGCAGCTCAACGGTCTGCGGCCGTTCCTCGTCGCCTATTGGTCGCATCAGAAGGCATATCTGGGGAACAGGAAAATCGACCGCGCCGCGTGGCTGGATTCGTGTATAGCCGTCAATAAATAAAAACCAAGGAGTTCATATGTCTTTTCTCGCACAGAAGTGGAAGCGTATACCCGTCGCGCTCATGGTGGCTTGCTCGGTGGCGATCAGCGGATGCGCCAGTACGGGCAGTTCCATGCTTGGCAAAGGTGTCAGGCCGGATCCCCGCCTGACGCAGGGCAACGACGCAAAGTTCTTCAGTCAGTCTGGCCTGGAGGCTTGCATGATGGGCGCGGCAGCGGGCGCGGTGGTAGGCCTGCTGGCGGGAGGAAAGAACAAGGGGACGGCCGCCGTGGTTGGCGCGGTCGCGGCTTGCGGCGTGGCGATGGGCGCCAACTACTACCTGGATGTCCGCCGCGGCCAGTACCAGAACACGTCCGACCAGCTCAAGGCGATGGGCGATGACATCAAGACCGATACGCAGAAAGTGCAGGCACGCAGCAATTCCATCAAGGCCGTGATGGCCGATGACAAGAGGAAGTTGGAGAGGCTCCAGTCCGACATTACGGCCAAGACCGGCGATCAGGCCGCCGCGAAGAAGGAACTCGCGCAGATCGACGCCAACATCGGCGTCATCAAGAAGGATCTGAGCAATATGAAGAATGTGGCCGACCAGTATCGCCAGGCTGGCGCGCAGACCCGAGGCTCCGCCAAGGAAACCCGGGAAATGCAGCAGCAGCTCGCCGCGCTGGAGACCAAGATTGCCCAACTCAACAAGGAAGCGGACAGCTACTTCGCCCTGCGTAGCGCCATTGATCTCGGGGAGCAGAAGGCATGACGCGCATGTCAATTCGAATCCTGCGGGCCGTGCCCGTCCTGACTCTGGTCGTGTTGGCGGGCTGCGCCACCACGGCGGCCGATTGCGATCCCTCGAACAGGAATGCGGGTTTTCTGACCAAGATGAACTGCGACGCGGGCGGAGGCTATGGCAAGCACGTCGCTCAGCGCGAGGACGAGGTGAGGGCGGCTCAGGTCGAGAACGCCCAGGCCAGGCAGGTGCTGGCCGATCTGGAAGCTCAGCGTGAGGCTATCGGCAAGTCCGTAGCGGAGAAAACCAAGGCGCGCGACGCGTTGTCGGCTTCAGTGAAGAAGCTGCTGGATCAGGCCAGGGCCAAGTCACAGCACAGTGCGGAGCTCAAGCGGCAGTTGGCCCAGTCCGAAAAGGCGTTGAAGACGCCGGTCAACGTCAACGCCTCGGATGCCGCCCTGGAGGCGCAGATCAAGGCCAAGCAGGCCGAGGTCTACAAGCTGCAGAAGAGCATGGAGCTCGTTCCCTAGCGAAATCGCATACCCGCGCCCTGCAACGCCCATCATTCGAGACATCGTCATGCAACGCTTTTTTAGGGACCTGGGAGGGAACATGTCCCAGTCGGCGCTGTCCAGCGCCTACGGACAGCGGATTGCGCTCATTCGCAAGCACTTCCCGCCGGGGGTTGCCGCGGTATACGCCACCCCGCAGCTGGGCGCGGATGGCGTGCTCGAATGGTGGACGTCGCAGCAGGGAATGGTGACGTCCTATGCAGCCTTGAGCGCCGACGCTCAGCAGGCGCTGCTGCGTGCTTACGATGCCCACCTTGCCACGCTCGATGGCCTGATCGAGGCCATGCGTGCGAGAGGACTGGCCGAACAGGCCGGACAGATCGAGGCGCTGCGCACGCCGCCGGCGCTGGACAGACTGTACAGCGTCGACGGGCGATTGTTGGTGCGCCTGCAACAGGATCCTGAGCCCCCACCCATCATCGCGGTGGCGCCCAGCGCGCCGCCGGTGCGTTGGTGGCGCGTGGCGCTGGGCGCGCTGCTCCTTCTGGCGGCGATGCTTGCCGTGCTGTGGTGGTGGTTCAGGCATCCCGTGGCGCCGCCGTCCGTTGCGGCCGTTGCTCCCGTGCCCGTGCCCGTACCGGTGCCTGTGCCTGTGCCGGTGCCAGAATCAAGACCCGAACCCAAGCCAGAGCCAAAGCCCGAGCCCAAACGAGATTCCGAGTGGCCTACGGAGCTCGCCTTTGTCCTGGAAACGTCGGATCGCATGAGTTCGCAGCCGAACAAGAGAGGCGGTCTGTCTCGCACGGCTATCGGGCGCGGTGAGATCCAGCGGATCGTCGGCAGGTTGCCCAAGGATACCGATACGCAACTATTCACGTTTCCTGCTGGTGAGTGCAGATCGCCTGTGGGCCATGGCGTATTTCCGGCGCAGAAGCGCCCGGATCTGTTGAAGACGGTGCAAGGAGCGCCGGACGACGGGAAAGCCGCCTTGGTCGAAGGCCTCAAGATGGCGGCGGCATCCGTGGACGGCGTCAAGCGCGACGCCCTGGTTTTCCTGTTCCTGGGAGGTACGGACGCGTGCGGCCAGGACATCTGCGCGTACGTAAAGCAGATCATCCGGGAAAAGCCCCGGCTACGGGTCAATATCGTGGACCTGAGCGATACGCATGGCGTGGCGGAATGCGTGGGCAAGCTGCCACGCGTGGGTTCGTATATCTGGGGTGACGTGAAGCGCGACGAGAAGAGCGTCGATCTTTCCCGGGAAACGGCAAGGATGCTGGCTCCCGTGGGAGAATCCCGGCGAGCCCCCTGAGATCCCGGCCACCCCTCTGCCGCAATTGTCATGGCAGGGCCATTTGCCCCATCCCATGCCCGATTTCGCGCGATGAGTTGCATCCCGGCACTGCTCAGTGTGTTGGCACCGGCAGGAGTGTGTCTGATGTACCCCGAGGCGTCCACCCTGGCGAACGGCGGGGGTGAGCCGCCGTCCGCTGCCGTGCAAGCGGACCGTCTGGCCGGAGAGCGCCATGCCTGTGCGCTGCCCGCGCAGCGGCGACGCGGATTTCAGCGGCTATATCGGTCGGGTGCAGAAGGCCCTGCTGCGCCGCCTGTGCGGCAACGCGGCCGCCAGGCCGGGCGCGTACCGGCTGGCGTGCGGCGCGATGCCATATCCCCTAGCGGTCTTGCGCCGCCAGCAACGACACTTCCCGACGCCGCCGCTGCCGCACCGCCGAGACCATCAACAGGCAGATCAGCAGCACGCAGGCGGCCACGAAGCCCAGGCTGATGGGGCGCGTCACGAAGATCGACAGTTCGCCGCGCGACAGCAGCAGCGCGCGGCGGAAGTTCTCTTCCACCATCGGTCCCAGCACGAAGCCCAGCAGCAGCGGCGCGGGTTCGAAGCGCAGCCGCATCAGCGCGTAGCCGGCCACGCCGAACAGCGTCACCATGCCCACGTCGAACAGGTTGTTGTTGGTGCTGTACACGCCCACGCAGACGAAGAACAGCGCCGCCGGGAACAGGTAGCGGAACGGCACCGTCAGTAGCCGCACCCACATGCCGATCAGTGGCAGGTTCAGCAACAGCAGCAGGATGTTGCCGACCCAGAAGCTGGCGATCAGCCCCCAGAACATGTCGGCGTGCTCGACCATCATCTGCGGTCCGGGCTGGATGCCGTGGATGATGAGCGCGCCCAGCATCAGCGCCATGACCGGATCGCCGGGGATGCCCAGGCTCATGGTCGGGATGAAGCCGGTCTGCGTGGACGCGCTGGTGGCGGCCTCGGGCGCGGCGATGCCTTCGATGGCGCCGCGGCCGAAGCGGCGCGGGTCGCGCGCGACCTTCTTCTCGGTGGCATACGAGATGAAGGACGCGATGGTCGGCCCGGTGCCGGGCAGGATGCCGAAGGCCGCGCCGATGGCCGTGCCGCGCACCAGCGCGCCGCGCGACTGCTTGATGTCGCCGGCCTCGGGGCGCATGGACTTCATGCTGATCTTGGCGGCGGTGACCTTGGCGTCGCCGCCCAGCCGGTTGATGTTCTTCAGGAAGTCGGCCACGCCGAACAGCCCCATCGCCAGCGCCACGATCTGCAGCCCGTCGCTCAGTTCCAGCACGCCGAAGTGAAAGCGCATCACGCCGGTATTGACGTCGGTGCCGACCACGCCCAGCAACAGTCCCACCACCACCATGGCCACGCCCTTGATGGCCGAGCCCTTGGCCAGCGTGGCGCCGGCCAACAGGCCCAGCATCATCATCGAGAAGTACTCGGCCGGGCCGAACTTGAAGGCCACGTCCACCAGCAGCGGCGAGAACAGGATCATCGCCAGAATGCCGATCGAGGCGCCGAAGAACGACGAGAACATCAGCATGAACAGCGCCGAGCCGGCCTTGCCGTTGCGCGCCAGCGGATTGCCGTCCAGGCAGGCGACCGCGTGCGAGGCCGTGCCGGGCAGGTTCAGCATGATGGAGGTGATGCCGCCGCCATACTGCGAGCCGTAGTAGATGCCCGACAGCATCACCAGCGCCGCGGTCGGCGTCATGGTGTAGGTCAGCGGCAGCAGAATGGAGATGGCGGCCAGCACGCCCATGCCGGGCAGCACGCCGATCAGGTTGCCCATGAACACGCCGAAGGCCGCCCACATCAGGTTGTCGAGCGCGAAGGCGATGGAGAACCCGTGCATCAGGTTGTTGAAGATTTCCATGGCCGATCAACCCCAACGGAACAGCGGGAACTGCAACTGCAGCCCCCAGGAGAACACGGCCAGGCCCAGCAGCGTCACGCCCACGGACAGCAGCGCCGCGCTCTTGACCGTGTGCTGGCGGTCGCCCAGCGCCGAGATGAACACCAGCGCCAGCGTGGCCGGCACCAGGCCGCCGAACTTGCCCAGCGCGATGAAGGCCAGCAGTCCGCCGATGATGCAGCCCCAGCCGCGCCAGTCCGGCGCCGCGTCGACCTCGGCCTCTTCGTCTGCCGCCTGCGGCGCGTAGCCGGCCCGCACGATGGCCGCGCCCAGCAGCGCCAGCAGCACGCCCAGGATCATCGGGAACATGCCCGGGCCCATGCGGGCCAGCGAGCCGACGTTGTAGCTGGCCGCGTGGATGGCGGTGCCCAGCCCCAGCGCGATCATCGCGCCTCCGGCCCACCATTCGCGCCGCACGGCGCGGGATTGTTGCTGCATGGTTCGATCCTCCCTTTTTGCGGCATGCAGGCGCCGGACGCACGCCTTGCTGACGCTTGGTTTAAAAGAAACTGAATTTCAGTTGAACGCGAGTCTAGGGAGCGAGACTTCCGATTGGCTTTCACTGCGGCGGAATCGGATGGCTGCTCGGGGCATCGCGGGGGAAAACCAAGGGAAATCCCCGGTGCCGCCAAGCGCGGGCGCGGGCCTGGGGCGGCTTGCGGAAGGGCAGGGTTCGCGGGCTTGCTACCATGAAGCCGGAGCCGGCTTGTTGCCGGCCCGGGGACGGCGGGGGCGAGTGCATGGACGGCAAAGACAGGCGAAAGGATTGGGTGGCGCGCGCCCCGCGGACCGCCGGGCTGGAACGGATCGAAGCCTATTTCGGCGGTCGCGGCTATGAGATGCATCGCCACGACACCTATGCCATCGGCCGCACCTTGTCCGGCGTGCAGAGCTTTCACTACCGGCGCGGACTGCGCCACAGCCTGCCCGGCGGCACGCTGGTGCTTCATCCGGACGAGGCGCACGACGGTCAGGCCGGCACCGACGCGGGTTTTCGCTATCGCATGCTCTATGTCGAGCCCGCCCTGGTGCAGCGCATGCTGGGCGGGCAGCCCCTGCCTTTCGTGCCGGGCGGTCTGTCCGACGATCCGCGCCTGCGCGCGGCTGCCGAGCCGCTGCTGCGGACGATGAGCCAGCCCCTGGATCCGCTGGAAGAGGCGGACGCGCTCTACGATCTGGCGCAAGCGCTGGCCACCGTCGCCGGCCAGCGTGGCGGTCGCCGCGCGTTCGACTATGGCGCGGCCGAGCGGGCACGCCAGCGCATCCATGATGGATTGGCCGGCCGGCTGACCTTGGCGGACCTGGAAGCAGCCAGCGGTCGCGACCGCTGGAGCCTGTCGCGCGATTTCCGCGCGCTGTACGGCGTCAGCCCCTATCGCTATGCCACGCTGCGTCGGCTGGATGTGTGCCGCCGGCTGATGCTGGCGGGGCAGGGCCTGGCCGAGGCCGCGCTGGCCGCGGGGTTCACCGATCAGAGCCACATGAGCCGCCATTTCTCGGCAGCCTATGGCATGCCGCCGGGGCGCTGGCTGGCGATGCTGAGGGCGGGCGCCTGAGACGTGCAGCGGTGCGGCCAGGCAGGGCCGCCCAAGCTGCACGATCTTACAAGACCGCTATCCCGTCGACCGGTAGCCTGGAGTTTTCACATTCCAGGAGTCGCAGCATGTCCGCCGCCATCAATTTCGCCCGCAAGTTCAACCTCATCAAGGAGCAATGGACGCCCAAGGTCATTGCCGAGATGAACGACTACCAGTTCAAGCTCGTCAAGATCCAGGGCGAGTTTGTCTGGCACTCGCACGCCGATACCGACGAGACCTTCATCGTCATCGACGGCGAGCTGCGCATCGACCTGCGCGACGGCGCCGTGACGCTGGCGGCAGGGGAAATGGCGGTGGTGCCGCGCGGCGTCGAACACAGGCCCCATGCCGAGCGCGAAGCCTGCGTCCTGCTGATCGAGCCGCGCGGGGTGCGCAATACCGGCGACCGGGAAGGGGAGCGGACCGCGCCAAACGATGTGTGGATCTAGGCGGGAACGTCGTGCCGGCGGCGATGCCCTGGCGCGCGCCGGTGGCGCGCCCAGGGGTTGTACGGCGCTGGAAGTCCGCAGGCAAGGTCCGGTCAGCGCCGGCGCGCTGTCCTGTCGGTGATGAAAGCGAGGCGGGATTAACACCATCGGTAGAACAGTTTGTTCCGACCAGAACATGCGTTTCCGATGGTTCATGTCATGTGCCCGACGGTAGAATTCGTCCACATCGAACTCTCTATCTACCAGTCGAAAGGCAATATTCTCATGAGCAACGCTTATATCGACGCGCTGAAGAAGCGCCGCACGCAGTACGCGCTGGGCCGCAACCTGTCCCTGTCCAAGGAAGAGCTGGTCGCCCTGGTCAAGGACGCGGTCAAGCACAGCCCCTCGTCGTTCAACTCGCAAAGCTCGCGCGCGCTGGTGCTGTTCGGCGCCGAAAGCGTGAAGCTCTGGGATCTGGCCATCGAAGCCGTGCGCAAGGTCGCCCCGGCCGAAGGCTTCGACAAGACCGAAGCCAAGCTCAAGAGCTTCGCCGCCGGCGCCGGCACCATCCTGTTCTTCGAAGACCAGGACGTGGTCCGCAGCCTGCAAGAGAAGTTCGCGCTGTACGCCGACAACTTCCCGGTCTGGTCGGAACAGGCTGGCGGCATGGCCCAGCTGTCGGTCTGGGCCGCGCTGGCCAACGCCGGCGTGGGCGCCAGCCTGCAGCACTACAACCCGCTGGTCGACGCCGACGTGGCGCGCGAGTGGAACATTCCCGCCAGCTGGAAGCTGCGCGCGCAGATGCCGTTCGGCTCGAACGAAGCCGGCTTCGGCGAAAAGGCCTTCATGGACGACGCCGAGCGCTTCCGCGTGGCCGGCTAAGCCTGGTGGGGCCTGCGCCCCGCCGGTTTTGCGCGAAACCCGCGCCCGTCTCCATGGAGACGGCGCGGGTTTTGTTTTGGGTGGCGCGCGGCGCTCAGGTCAGCCGCGCGCCGTTCGGCACGTCTGCGTCCGGCGCGGCCAGCACGATGTCGCCGGCCGCGTCGGCGAAGCCCAGCACCAGCACTTCCGAGCGCACCGGGCCGATCTGGCGCGGCGGGAAATTCACCACGGCCATCACGCGCCGGCCCGGCAGTTCTTCCAGCGTGTAGTGCGCGGTGATCTGCGCCGAGCTTTTCTTCACGCCCACGCCCGGCCCGAAATCGATGGCCAGCTTGTAGGCGGGCTTGCGCGCTTCGGGAAAGGCCTCGGCGGTCTGGATCGTGCCGACGCGGATGTCCACCTTCATGAAATCGTCGAAACCGATGGCGTCGGCGGGCGGGGACGCGGGATCTTGCGTGTAATGCATGCGGATCTCTCTGTATGAATCGTGGGGAAACCTGCCCGCATTATCCCCCTACGCTCCGCCGTGGCCTCAGACCGGCAGCAGGGGTTCGGCCTGGTGGGCGCGATGCAGCAGCGCCAGGAAGCCGGGCGCCGGCGGCACGTCGATCGCGCCGATGCGCCGCAGGGGCACGCCGGGCGTCCACGAATTCATCACCACGGCGCCTTTCAGCGCGCGCAGGTCTTCAGCCTTCAGCTCCTGCTCGCGCTGCGGCGCGCCCAGCCGGTCCAGCTGCCGGCGCACGATGCCCATCATGGTGCCGCCCAGCATCGCCGCCCGTGGCCACACCACGTATTCGCCATCCCAGAACGCCAGGTTCCAGATCGTGGCCTCGCTCAGCCGTCCGCGCCGATCGACAAAGGCCGCGTCGTCGTGGCCCTGGCTGGCGGCCTCGCGCAGCAGATAGGTCTTGGCCACTTCGCCCACATGCTTTACCCCGGGCAGCATGCGTTCGTGCTCGACCAGCGCCAGCGACAAGGGGCCGGCGGGCCCGCTGGACGGCGGCGCGGTGCGGACCAGCAGGCGCGGGCGCGCGCCGGGACCGGCGATGGTGAATTCACCGGCGGGGGAGTACACCGTGGCCGTCAGCGACAGGTCCGGCGGCCCGGCCTGGATCGCCGCGCGCAGGCGCGCCTGCACTGCTTCGTCGGGCAGCGCTTGCCCATACAGCGCCTGCGAGCCAGCCCGCAGCCGGGCCAGATGCAGGTCCAGGCCGCGCGCGCGGCCGTCGCGGATCTGCAGGGCGGTGAAGTGGGCATAGCCGGCGAAGGCCAGCGGCGCCAGCGCGGCGGCGTCTGCGTCCTGGCCGTCGACCTGAGAGACATAGCGGATATTCGGGGAAAGCGGATCTGTCGTCATGGGATGTTTGAACGGAATGAGATGGCGTTCAATATCCCTTATTGATGCTGGCATGGGAAACGAGTATTTTTCGAAGCACCATCAAGCAGAATTTGAAGATCATGAGCCGCGTCTTTCCCGCCGGCCGGGCCTTGCGCACCTTCGAGGCCGCCGCCCGCCATCTGAACTTCAGTCGCGCCGCCGACGAACTCGGCCTGACGCCCGCCGCCGTCAGCTACCAGATCAAGGACATCGAGGCGCAGCTCGGCCTGGCGCTGTTCGCGCGCACCAGCCGCAGCATCCGGCTGACGCCGGCGGGCGAGGCGCTGGCCGGCGCCGCCGCCGATGCGCTGGACGGCCTGCGCCGCGCCACCGCCCGGGCGCGGCGGCTGGCGCGCGGCCAGCAGACGCTGCGCCTGTCGGTGGGCGCGCGCTTCGCCACGAACTGGCTGCTGCCGCGCCTGCCGCGCTTTCGCGCCGCGCATCCGCAATGGGAGCTGAGCTTCGACATCAGCGATGAACTGCGCGACTTCGACGCCCATGACCTGGACGCGGCCATCCGATATGGCGCGGGCCGCTATCCCGGCGTCGTGACGCACCGGCTGTTCAGCACGGTGGTGGTGCCGGTCTGCAGCCCGCGCCTGCTCGAAGCCGGTCCGGCGCCGCGCCAGCCGCGCGACCTGGCCGCGCATACGCTGTGCTACGTGGATTGCCGGCCCGGCGGCGTGGTCTGGCCCAACTGGGCGCTGTGGATGGCCGCCGCCGGCGTGCCGGATTTCGATGACAGCGGCTGCGTCGCCTTCACAGAATCCAGCCATGTGGCGCAGGCGGTCATGGACGGCGGCGCGGTCGGCCTGGTGGAGCGGGAGCTGGTCGCGCGCGAACTGGCCGAGGGCCGGCTGATCCAGCTGTTCGACGTGGGCGTGGCGGCGGGCGGCGACCATGCCTATCACCTGGCCTATCCCGAATCCGGCGCCAAGGCGCCGGGCGTGGCGGCGCTGCGCGATTGGATGCTGGCGGAATTGGGGCGTTCCGATGCCTGAAATCGCCGCGCGGCGCGCGCCGCCGGCCGTGCATAATCACGCATGGCCGGCCCGCGCACGCGGCCGATGGCCGTCCCTCCCCAGCCTCTCGCAAAGGAACCGCCGTGGACCGGATACTCTCGGAATTGTCGACGACCCTGCCCAACGCCAAGAGCGTCGAGGAGCTGGCGCGCCCGCTGCTGGACATGCTCGGGGCCATCACCGGGCTGGAGTCCACCTACCTGACCTCGATCGACCTGCAGGCCGGCATCCAGCACGTGCGCTATGCGCGCAACGACGGCGGCATGCAGATCCCCGAAGGCATGGACGTGCCCTGGGCCGACACGCTGTGCAAGCGCGCGCTCGATGAGGGGCGCACCAGCACCAGCGATGTCGCGAGCTGCTGGCCGGACTCCGAGGCCGCGCGCAAGCTCGGCATCCAGACCTATGTCAGCGCGCCGGTGCGCGCCGACGACGGCACGTTGCTGGGCACGCTGTGCGGCGCCAGCGCCAGCCAGCAGGCCGTCGCGCCGCAGGCCGAGGCCGTGCTCAAGCTGTTCTCCGCCATGCTCGCCAACTTCATGGAACGCGAGCTGCTGGTCGAGCAACTGCGCTCGGCCAATGTGCGGCTGCTGTCATATGCGCTGAGCGATCCGCTCACCGGCCTGCCCAATCGCCGCGCCATCTACGAAGAGCTGGAACGCCTGCAGGGCCGCGCGCTGCGCGAGGGCGGCAGCATCCTGGTCGGCGTGATCGACCTGGACGGCTTCAAGTCCATCAATGACGCCCACGGGCACCAGAACGGCGACATCTTCCTGCAGGAAATGTCGCGCCGGTTGGCTATCTCGCTGCGCGCCTCCGACATGCTGGGCCGGCTGGGCGGCGACGAGTTCGTGCTGATCGGCCCGGGGCCAGCCCTGGCGCGCGGCGACGCCGGTCCCATCGGCCACGAGGTCCTGCGCGGCGAGGCCGAAGAGGCCGCGCGCGCGCTGGAGGACCGCACGGCCGCGGCCACGCTCGGCAACTTCCAGCTGGGCGAGATCACGCTGCCCTACGACGGCGCCAGCGTCGGCGTGGTGGCGCTGGATCCGCGCGGCCTGAGCGCCGAGGAAGCGGTCAGGCTGGCCGATACGCGCATGTACGTGGTCAAGCGGGCGCGCAAGGGCGCGCGCGTGATGCACTGAGCGCGGCCGGCGGCGTGACCGCCCGGCGCCAACGCGCCAGTTCCTAGAAGCCCGCTTCCCGCCAGAACACGCTGGCCGCCGTGCGCAGCAGGCGCGCGCCGGGAGCTTCCCAATCGCCATGGATGCTGACCCGGCCGCGCCAGCTGTGCTGGCGCGCCTGGGCGGGCGGATCGGCGCTTTCCACGTCCAGCATCACCCGGTACACCGGCCGTTCCGGGTAGAGCAGGTTTTGCGACGCGCGCACCTGTACGTCGCCGCCGGCGGGGGCGGACAGCACCGCTTCCTGCAGCACGCGGGTGGCGTCCTGGTCGATGCTGCGCACGCGCAGATCCAGGTCCGGTCCGGCGCCGCCATCGGCGATGAAGCGCGCCGTCTGGCCGGCGCGCAGGCGCGGCAAGGCATCCTCGGGCACATACGCCACCACCTGCAGCGGGCCCGCGCTCACGACACGTCCCAGCAGCTCGCGGCGGCCCAGCCAGTCGCCCTGGCGCAGGTCCGGATCACGGTCGCGCAGCCGGCCGGCGCCTGGCGCTTCCAGGCGGTAGCGCGCCGCTTCGCTGTCCACCGCGACCTGCTGCGCCTGCGCCTCGGCCTGGCGCTCGCGCAGCACCTGCCAGTCGCGTCGCAATTCGGGATCGAAGCCGGCGGCGGCGGACTGCCGCGCCAGTTGCAGCGAGCGCGCCTGGCTTTGCGCGGCGCTGGCGGCCAGCGAAGGCGTGTCCAGCACGAAAGCGTCCTCATGGGCCTGCAGCGCGTGCCCCTCGGCCGGCGGGGGCGAGGCCAGTCGCGACGCTTCCGGCGCATGCAGCGGCCATTGCTCGCGCGCTTGCAACAGGCCGCTGCCGCGCACCGGCACGGGCCAGGGCGCGAAGGCACCCAGCACGATCAGGATCAGCAGCAGCGCGCTCCAGCGCGCGCGCCGGCTGCCGCCGATAGCCGCGCCGCGCTGCCGCCATGCGCCGATCTCGGACCACAGGGGACGGGCGATGAACCACACGATTTCCACCAGGAAAAGAAAGATGCCCAGGGCCTTGATGAAGAAGTGATAGACCAGGGCCGCGATGCCCAGGAACAGGACCAGGCGGTAGATCCAGGTGGCCCAGGCGAACAGGATCAGTCCGCGCCGCCGCGCGGCGGGAAAGTGCTCCGGCGCCGGCTCGCCCAGCGCGAACAGCCGTTCGCGCAGGTCCCAGCGCGCCAGCGCGAAGGCGCGGGCATGCAGGTTCGGCATCTGCAGGAAATCCGACAGCAGGAAGTAGCCGTCGAAGCGCATGAACGGGCTGGCGTTGATCAGCACGGTGCTGACCCAGGTGGTGGTGGCCAGCAGGAAGGCCATCGCGCGCAGCGGGCCGTCCGGCAGCCAGACCCAGGCCAGCATGGCCCAGACGGCGATGGTCAGCTCGGTGGCGATACCCGCCGCCGCAACCTTCAGGCGCTGGTCGCGGCGCGTCAGCTTCCATACCTCGTTGGTGTCGGTATAGGCCACGGGCCATAGCACCAGGAAGGCCACGCCCATGGTCGGCACGCGGCAGCCATAGCGCTTGGCCGTCACGCCATGGCCGAACTCGTGCAGCGTCTTCACCGCCGCCAGCGTCAGGCCGTAGGCGGCCAGCCCTTCCCAGCTCAGCATGTCCACCAGCGTGGCGGTGAAAGCGTCCCAGGAACGCGACACGCCCCACATTCCGGCCAGCAGCGCGGCCAGCGTCAGCCAGCGGAAGGCCGGCCCGTACAGGAAGGCCAGCCTTGGCGTCCAGCGCGTCAACCAGCGGTCCGGGCGCAGCAGCGGCACGCGGAAGAACAGATAGTTGTGCAGCAGCCATTGCGACCAGCCGGCGCGGCGGCGCTGGCGCTGCTCGGCCAGTTCAGCCGCGGTCAGCGCGGCCGGCTGCAACAGCTCATGCTGCGCCAGGAAGCGGTGCATGGCCTCGACATCGTCCGGTTCGGCGCGCAGCGTGGTCTCGGCCTGGATGCGCCGCGCGATCACGCCGGGCCAGCGCAGCCGCCAGCGCTGCAGGATCTCGAAACTGGCCCAGTCGATCTGGAAGAACAGGTTGCGCACCGGATCGTGCAGCGTCCAGCTGGGCTGGCCGTCCGGCAGGGCCGGGCCGGGCAGCAGGTCCAGTTCGTCGCGCAGCGGCGGCAGGGGCGTGGCCGGCGTCATAGCGCCACGAACTGGCGGATGGCCGCCCAGGGCTTGCGCAGGATCCAATAGGCCAGCGGCACGCGCTCGCCTTGCAGCTTGGCGGTGCCCTTCAGGCCGATGCGCGGTCCCTGCGCCTGATCCAGCGAGGCGCGCAGGCGATAGGCGTAGCTGCCGTCGGGCCGCGCCACGGCGTCATAGGCCATGTAGCGCACGCGGCCCTGCACGGCCGTCAGCGGGTCGGCGGCCAGATACAGCCGCAGCGGCGCGCCCTCGGCCAGCGGAATGGCGTCGCCCACCGGCACCCAGGCCTCGATCTCCACCGCGTCCGGATCGGCCACGCGCATGACGCGTTCGCCGGTCTGCACCGGTTTGCCTATCCACTCCGACGGCGAATCGAACAGCACCATGCCGTCCCGGGGCGCTGTCACGCTGGCGCGGCCCAGTTGCTCGGCCAGGAAGGCCTGCTCGGCCCGGCGCTCGCCGATCTTGCCGGCCAGCGCCGCCAGCTGCGCCTTGGAGCGCGGATCGCCCAGCGCCATCTGGGCGAACTGCCGGTATTCGGCTTCGGCCGTGCTCAGCGCCTGTTGCGCCACCTGCAGGCGGCTGGCGATCTGGGCCTCGTCCAGGCTGAACAGGGGCTGGCCCTGCTTCACGATCTGGTTGGGCTGCACGTGGATCTGCGCGACCACGCCGTCCAGCGGCGCGCGCAGCACGGCGGGTTGCGCGGCGACCAGCTCGCCCGGCGCCAGCACCGACAGGCGCACCGGAATCGCGCCAGCCGCCAGCAGTGCGCAGGCGGCCCACAGGCCGGGGCGGCGCCCGCCGCGCCCCGCCGCGGCGGGCCGCGAGCGGGCGCGGTTGCGCCAGGCGTCCCAGGACCAGGGCCGGGCGCGCTGCAAGGCCCGCCATGCATGGCACCAGATGCGGCTCCACTCGGTCAGCAGCGGCAGCAGCGTCGGCGCGACGGGATCGGCGCCGGCCAGCAGCAGGCCGCCTGCGGGGCGGGCATCCGGTTCCTCAAGCATGCGTAGCGGCAGCCACACGCCCTGCGGCGGCAGCCATTCGCGCCATTGCGCGCCGAGTTCGTCCGGCAGGTCAGCGGCCGAGACCGCGCGCGCCGTATCGCCGTCCGCCCGCGCCAGGTGTGCGCAGGCGCGCGCCAGCCATTGCGCATAGGGCGCGTTGCGGTCGGGCTGCACCACGCCCGACAGCGCGGCCACGCCGCCGGCTTCGCGCCACAGGGCGGCCTGCCGGTAGGGCGCCAGCAGCCGCGTATCGTTGACCAGCAGGAATTCCAGCTCGGGCAGGCTGGCGGCGAGCCGGGCGCGGTGGCCCAGCTCCAGCAGCAGCACCGCCGGGCTGGCGGCCTCGGGCGCTTCAGGCATGTTCAAGCGCGACCCCGTCATGCGTCATGGTTCATCCCCGCAGCCGCTGCGCCGCGCCGGCCGCCGTGCGCGCCTGCGTGGCGCGCTGCATCTGCTCGGCCAGGCCGGAGCGGCCGGCGGGCGCCTGGCGCTCGGCCGCATGGCGGCCCGCGCTCAGCTTGAACACGGTCGAGGCCTCGTTGCCGCGTTCGTCGCGCGCCGTCAGGCGCAGCGCGATCTCGCCCGCGAAGCCGCGCGGCGGCTCCGCCTGCAGGCGGCCGCTGCGCGCATCGAAGCGGATCCAGGCGGGCAGGGCGCGGCCATCTTCCAGCGTCAACGACAGCTGGATCCTGGCGTCGGCCCGCGTGTGGCCAAAGACCGAGGACGGGATGCGCAGGTCCAGCGCCGCGCCGGGCTCCAGCGCGAGCGTGGTCAGGCCGCGCAGGACCACGAGTTCCTGGCCCGGCGCATCGCTGGCGCCGATGCGCTGCGGCGCATAGACGGCGGCGGCCGGCCGTTCGTCCGTGGCGCGCGGCGCGGGGGCCTGCCGGGCCCCGTGCTCGTCCATCGCCCAGGCCAGCGGCGACGCGTGCGCGGGAGAGCGCGAGCCGGCCTGCGCGCCGCCGAGCGAGGGCAGGAATTCGTCGCGCGGATCGGCGACCGGCGACAGGCTTGCCACGGGCGGGGCCAGCGGCGGCAGGAGCGTTCCGGGCGGGGGCGTGGGATGCACGTAGGGCGGCACCTGGCCCTGGACGGAGAAGGACAGCGACGAGACGGCCGAGACATTGCCGGCCGCGTCCCACTGCCGCACTTGCACCGCGTGCGCGCCGGGCGCATCCAGCGTCAGCTGGCTGCCCTGGCCATCGCGCCAGCTGGCGCCGCCATCCAGCGAATACTGCCAGCGGCCGCCGCTTTCCAGGTCGTCGACGCGCAGCACGCCGTTGCCGCTGAGCAGGCCGCCGGACGGATCGAGCGCGCGCTGTTCCAGGTTGAGCGCCGGACTGGCCGGCGGCTGCGTGTCGATGCGCAAGGCGCCGGACAGCGCGCTGCCGCTGCCGGCGTTGCCGGCCAGATCGCGCACCTGGCGCAGGTCCAGCGCGATGACGGCGTTGGACAGATCCGCGCCGGCGGCCGGCGTATAGGTGGCGGTCCAGGTCAGGCCGCCGTCGGCCGAGGACAGCCCGGCGAGCGTGCCGCCGGGCAGGGTGAAGGCGCTGGCGTCCAGCGACTGGATCGCCTCGCTGAAACGGATCGTCAGCCGCGTGCTCTGGCCGGCGGCCAGCAGCGCATCGGCCAGCGTCAGCGTCGCCGAGGGCGGCGTGACGTCGCTGGGCGTCACGGCGATGGCGATGCTGCTGGTGGCGCTGAGCGCGCCGCCGCTGCCGCTGTTGCCCTGGTCGTCGGTGACGATCCGCAAGGTCGCGGGGCCGACATAGTTGGCCGCGGCTTCGTAGACCAGCCCGTCCAGCGCGGCGTTGATGTCGGCCAGCGTGCCGGTGAACGTCAGCGTGGCCGAGCCATTGGCCGTGCCGTTCATGAACGTCAGACCGGCGACGCGCGACAGGCGCAGCAGGCCGTGGTCCGCCGACAGCGTCACCAGCAGTTGGCCGCCGCCGGCGTCCACGTCCTGGATACGGATGGCATTGCCATGCGCGGCATCGAACACCAGCGGAGAACCGCCGGCCGTCTGCTGCGAACCCGGCACGATGTTGACGGGCGCATCATTGACCGCCGCGATGTCGAGCGTGATGCTGGCGCTGGCGGTCTGGCCGCCGCCGGAGCCGGTGTTGCCATTGTCGTTGACGCTGACGCTCAGCGTGACCTGGCCGGCGATGTTGGCGCCGGGCAGATAGCGCAGGCCGCCGGCGGCGATGAAGGCGTTCAGGTCGGCCTGCGAGCCGGTCAGGGTCAGCGCGCCGGCGCTGCCGCCGACGGTGACGCCGTTGCCGCTGATGGCCGACAGCGTGCCGGACGGCACGGACAGGGTGACGGTCAGCAGGCCGCTGCCGGCGTCCACGTCGCTCACCGTGATGCCGGTGATGACGCCGGCCGTGTCCTCGGTCAGGCTGATGCTGGACGGCACCGTGATGACGGGCGCGTCGTTGACCGCCGCGATGCGCAGGACGACCGTGTCGCTGGCGGAGAGGGCGCCGCCGGAGCCGGTGTTGCCCAGGTCGTTGACGGTGGCCGTCAGCGTGACGTCGCCGTTGGCGTTGGGCGCCGACAGGTAGCTGACGCGGCTGGCGGCGATGAAGGCGTTGATGTCGGCGATCGAGCCGGTCAGCACCAGCGTGCCGCTGCCGGAGCCGGTGACGGTGACGCCGTTGGCGTTGAGCGCCGCGAGCGTGCCGGCGGGCACGGCCAGGGTCAGGGTGACGACGCTGCCGCCCGCGTCCACGTCGGCGATCGAGATGCCGGTGACGGCGCCGGCCGTGTCCTCGCTGAAACCAAGCCGTACCGGCACGGCGATCGTCGGCGCGTCATTGACCGCCGCGATGTTCAGGTCGACGGTCTTGGTGTCGCTCAGGCTGCCGCCCGAGCCGGTGTTGCCGTTGTCGTTGATGCTGACGGTCAGTGTGACCACGCCCGTGGCATTGGCGGCGGGCGTATAGAGCACCTTGCTCGCCGCGATGAAGGCGTTCAGGTCTGCCAGCGTGCCGGTCAGCGTCATGGCGGTCGCCGTGCCGCCGATGACGATGCCCGAGCCGCTGCTGGCCGACAGCGCGCCGGCCGGCACGGACAGGGTGACGGTCAGCTGGCCGGCGCCGGCGTCCACGTCGCTGAACGAGATGCCGGTGATGGCGCCGGCGATGTCCTCGGTCAGGCTGATGCCGGACGGCACGGTGATGACGGGCGCATCGTTGACCGCCGCGACGCGCAGGGTGACCGTGCCGCTGGCGGTTTCCGCGCCGTCCGTGCCGGTGTTGCCGTTGTCGTTGATCGTGACGCTGAGCGTGATGTCGCCATTGGCGTTGGGCGCGGCCAGGAAGCTGACTTCCAAGGCGGCGATGAAGGCATTCAGGTTGGCCACCGAGCCCGACAGGACCAGCACGCCGGTGCCCGAACCCTGCACGGTGACGCCGCCGCTGGTGAGCGCGTAAAGCCGTCCGGCGGGCACGCTCAGCGTCAGGGTGACGCTGCCGCTGCCCGCGTCCGCGTCGGACACGGAGATGCCGGTGATGAAGCCGGACGTGTCCTCGCTGAAATTCAGTGTCGACGGCAGCGTCAGCACCGGCGGGATATTGCCGTCCTGCACGTCGATGCTCTTGGCCGCGACGACGCTGCTATTGACGCCGTCCGACACCTGGAAGCTGATCGAGCGCGAGGCCACGGGCGTGCTTTCGCGGGTATTGACGAAAGTGATCGCGCGCAGCGCCGCCTGCCATTGCGCGACCGTGGCCAGGCCGCCGGCGGACGTCAGGGTGAGGATGCCGGTGGTCGGATCATAGAATCCCACGACGTTGCCCATGGTGGCTCCGTCGTTGACGAAACCCAGCACATCGCCCGCTTGCAGGTTGCCGATGGTGATCCGGGCGCTGGCCAGCGTCGTGCTGTCCGGATCGGACAAGGTCAGGCCGGCGTCGACGGCGACGGCATGCGAGCCGCCGCCCTTGCTCAGGAAGGCGGTGGCCCCGGCGGAGGGCGTCACGACGGGCGCGGGATCGAATTGCTTGACCGTGATGGAGCGCGTGACGTTGTCGCTGTCGCGCGAGCCGTCGCTGACCACGATGGAGATCGTGCGCGTGGCGGTGCTGGCGCCGGCGTCGTTGTTGGTATAGCGGATCGAGCGCAGCGCGGCTTCCCACTGCGCCACCGTGGCCGAGCCGCTCAGCGTCAGCACGCCGGCGCTGTAGCTGCCGGAGATGCCGTTCATGGCCGTGAACAGCAGCATGTCGCTGGATTGGAGATTGCCGACGATGGCGATGACGGCCCGGCTCAGCGTGGCGCTGTCGCTGTCGCTGAGCGTGATGCCGCCGTCCACGGCCACCGGCACGGACGTGGAGCCCTTGATGGTGAATTCCGGGTTTCCGGCGCTGGGCGTCACCACGGGCGCATAGGGCAGGGTGATGGTGGACGCCAGCGACAGGACGGCGGTGTCCACGCCGCCATTGGCGGTGCCGCCGCTGTCCGTGACGCCGGTCAGCGTCACGACGCGGGCGCCGCCGGAGGCCGAGGCCTTGGCGTCCTGGTAGGTGATGCCGTTGAGCACGCCGTTGGCCGTGGTGGCGCTGATGCCGGCCGAGCTGACCGTGATCGTCGCCGTGTTGCCGATGACGGTGACCGTCACGCTCAGGCCCAGGCCGCTGGTGGTGACGGTGGTGTTGTTCACCAGCGCGATGGTGGAGCCGTCGATCGTCAGGCGTTCGCTGGCGCCGTCCGCCAGGCCCGACACGGTGAAGGTAATGAGCCTGATGTTCTGCCCGGCTTCGCCCGGGTCGATGCTGGCGCCGCTGAATAGCGCCACGCCCGTTCCGCCTGGCACATGGACAGGGTTGAGCGGCGTGGCCGAGAGCGTTGGCGCATCGTTCACCGCCGCTATGTCGACGCTGACGACAGCCGAGGCGCTGCCGCCGCGCCCGTCGTAAATGCCGAAGACGATGCTGCGGGTGGCCGTGTAGGGATCGCTGCTGGTGTTCTTGTAGGTCAGCGCCGACATCAGCAAGGCCACGCGCGCCTGCGTCGCGTTGGCGTTGAAGGTCACGATCAGTTTGTTTCCGTTGGCGCCGTCGCCACTGGGAGCGATCACGCCGATGGCCACACCGGACACGCTCACCACGCTACCCACGGTCACGCCATTGGACAGGCTGATGGCGCCGCTGGTGTCTATGCCCAGAACGTCCTGGTTGGCGCGGGCGTTGTTGACCATCTGCACGGTGAGATTGCCGCTGTTGAAGTTGGGCGTGTCGCTGTCGGTCACCGTGACCTGCGCGCCGGCGTCCAGCCTCACGGGGGCGCCTTTCTCGGTATAGGTCACCGCGTCGCCGCTCAGATTGCCGATGACTGGCGGACTGTTGGGCAGTATTTTCATGATCTTGCTGACGGGCGAGCTGTCGGACGTGCCGTCATTGACCACGAAGGTGATCGTCCGGTCGCCCTGGTACGGCATGGTCGAGCTATCGTGGTAAGTCACCGCCCGCAGCGCAGCCTCCCACTGGGCCACCGTGGCGAGGCTGCCTGAAGAGGTGAGCGTGAGCACGCCGGTGCTGGCGTTCCAGCTGCTGACGATGTTGCCGTACAGCGCGCTGTTGGTGTTGACGAAGGCGAGCACGTCCTCGCCGCTGCGGAAGCTGCCGCCGGTCAGGGAAACCGTGGCGTGGGACAGGCTGGTGCTGTCGGGATCGGTCAGCGTCAGGCTGGCGTCCACCTGCACCGGAAGGCCGTTGCCGTTGCTGTAGGTCGACGAACCGGCCGAGGGCGTGACCACGGGCAGCGTGCTGGGCGCGTCGGGCGTATCCAGCACGATGCTGTCCAGCGCCAGGCTGAGGGGCCGGCCGGGCTGGGCCGAGGTGAAGCGGACCGCGTCGATGTTGCCCCAGCCCTTGCCGAAGACGATGAGGCCGGCATTGAGGTCGGCGCTTATCCGGGTATAGGTCACGCTCCAGTCGCCCGAGCCATACGTGCCGCTGCGGGTCAGGTCAATCACGATCTGCTGCAGTGGCGTGGCGTTGAAGCCGCCGTCATACGCCGTCATGTACATCGACGATGCCAGGCCGGCCTGGAAATCCAGCGCGTTGAAAACCAGCGACTTCAGCTTGAAATTGTTGGCGAGGTCGATCGCGCTGAGTTCAAAGAAATTGCTGCCGGGACCGGCCCCTCCCGGGTCGTTCGAGATGGCCCGGCCGGAGAAGCCCGGGAAAGTCTGGCCGTAGATATCGGCCACATTGATCACGTCGATGATGCCGGTGCTGCTGGTCGCGTAACGCAGACCGTCGATCTCCAGGGTGTTCGTGTTGTTGCCCGCCGTGCCCGGCCAGTTTTCGAAGTCCTGGCTGGGCGGGGCTGCCAACAGGCCGTTGTAGGCGAAGGACAGCGCCGCCGTCTCCACGCTGCCGCTGACCGCTTCCAGCACCCAGTCGCCGCCGCGCGCGGCCGCGCCGGTGCGGTCATTGGAGGCGGCCACGTCGGCATGCGTCAGCTGCGCCAGCCGCGACAGCAATTCCGCGCCCCGGGCGTTGGCGCCGATGTCGCAGCCATAGAGCAGGATGTCGCCCTGCGCGGTCAGCGCCGCGCCGATGGCGGCCAGCTGGCTCTCGCGACCGCCGAGCGCGGCGGCGTTCAGCTCCACCGAGCCCAGGCGCATGCTGCCTTCGGCGCCGTGGCCGATGATGTGGATCGCGTCGATGCCGCTGCGGCCGCGCAGCGCGTCGGCGATCTGCTGCAAGCCATCGCGGGTCTTGTCCAGCACGATGACTTCGGTGCCGGGCCGGACCTGCGCGACCAGCTGCTGGTAGTCCTTGACCTGGTTGTCCACGAACACGATCTCGCGACGCGGCGCTTCCGCGGCCATGGCCACGCGGGCCAGGTCGGCGCCGGCCGGCGTGGCGTCGGCCTGCCGCGCGGCATCGGGGCGTTGCGCCTCGGCCGGCGGGGCGGCCTCCGGCCGGGCGGCATGAGCGGCGTCGGCTGTGGCGGCCACGGCGGCGGCGTCGAACATGAAGCGTTGTTCCAGCGCCAGCGGGCGCGCGGCCGGCAGGCGCGCGGCCGCCGGCAGGCCCGCCGCATCCGGGCGCGCGCCAAGCAGCGCGCGCTTGATGGCCGGAGCGACCTTATTCCACAGGGAGCGTTGGTTCGAGGTCATGGTATGTCCTGTCTTGCAGGGAATTCGGAGCGGGCCGGCGGCCCGGACGGGTCAGCGGACCGGCGGCGGTTCCATCAGCACCTGTCCGCTCATGCCGGCGATCAGGTCGTCGAAATGCCCGTCGATGCCGGCGTTCACCTTGATGGACTGGCTCACCGGGTCGACCCGGGCGGCCAGCCATTGCACCTTGGCGGGATAGGTCTTGCCGGTTTCGTCGATGCGCACCTGGAACGCCGCGCCCGGCTTGAGCCAGACCAGCCAGCGCGACGGCACGAGGAACTCCAGTTCCAGCGCCGTATCGTCGATGATGTCCAGCAGCGGCTGGCCCGGCTGCGCGTACTGCTGTTCGCGGATCTTCTGCTCGGCCACGCGGCCCGCGTAGGGCGCGGTCACGCGGCACTTGTCCAGCAGCGCCTTGCTCGCGGCCACCTCGGCGGCGGCCTTCTGCACTTCCGCCTGCGAGGTCTCCAGTTCGACCTTGCCCACCGAATTGAGCTGCGCCAGGCGCTGGTTTGCGCGCCAGGTCTTGTCGGCGGCGTTCTGGCCGGCATGGGCCTTGTTCAGCTGGGCCTGTTGCAGGCTGCAATCGAATTGCACCAGCAGCTGGTCCTTCTTGAACGCGCCGCCCTCGGTCACGGCCAGGCGCTGCACCTTGGCGCCGATCTCGGCCGCCAGCGTGGTGTATTGCCGGGGCGCGAGCTGGGCGCGAATGTCGCGCGGCTCCAGCGCGCCGCTTGGCGCGGGCGCGGGGATGGCCGGCAACGCCGATGCGGGTTGCGCCTGCGTCGGTGTCTGCATCTGCGTCTGCGCCGTTGCCGGCGCGACGTTGGCCAGTCCCAGGGCCCAGGCCAGGCCGATCAGGCGGGCCAGGCCGGTTCCGCGCCGCGCGGCGTCCTGGAGAATCATGGCAGTTTTCCGCTTTCCCATTGCGACAGGCCGCGAGCGACGGCGGCGGTCAGTTCGGGCAGCGGCATGGCGTCCGAACCGTCGATCGTGGGCTCCAATCCCAGCGTGGCCTGCAGGCGCGCGGCGGCGGCCTGCATGTTGGACAGAGCCTGGTAGCGGCGCAGCGACGACAGGATGGCGCCGGCCTGTTGCGAGACCTGTTCCAGACCGGCCTGCTTCTGCGCCCGTACCTGATTGTCGACATGGCGGGCGATGCGCTGGTCCACGCCGGCGATCTCGTCGGCGCGCTGGTATTGGTTCATCGCGTTGCCGAATTGCAGGCGGGCGATGTGCAGCTGCGCCAGCACGGCCATCTGCGTGGCCAGCCGCTTCTGGTCGGCCAGCGACACGCCGTCCTTGGCCAGCTTCCATTGCTGCGGCGCGGACAGCAGGCTCAACAGGTTGAACGAGACCTGCACGCCGGCTTCGCGCCAATGGTCGTTGATCAGGTAGCTGTCGTTGCTCTTGTTCAGCGAGTAGTTGAACGACAGGCCGGGGAACATGCGCAACAGCACGCGCTTGGTCTCTTCCTGGGCGATGCGGGCGTTGTACAGGCTTTCGCGCAGGTCAGGATTCAGCATCAGCGCGCGCGCTTCCAGGTCCTCGACCGGCTGTTCCAGCCATTGCGGACGGGGGTTGAAAGCGGGCTCCACCACGCGCAGGTTCTGGGTGTCCATGCCAGGCGGCAGGCCCATCAGCGACGCCAGCTCGATGCGGGACGCCGACAGTTCTTCCTGGATGGCTTCCAGCAGGCGCACGTTCTCCAGCAGCTGGCGCTGGTAGCGCAGCGGCTCCAGCGGCGAGCGCAGCTGCTCGGCCTCGGCCTTGCGGGCGTCGGCCAGCGCTTTTTCCGCCTGGTCACGGGCCGAGCGCAGCGAGCTTTCCAGCGCCTGGCTGGCGACCACGCGCCAGTAGGCGGTGCGCACATCCTGCACCAGCGTGTAGATGGCCTTGCGGCGGCGCTCGGCGGCGATGCGCACGCGGTCGGCGTTCTGGCGCGCGGCGTAATAGCTCTGGCCGAAATCCAGCAGGCTCCAGGACAGCGTCAGGGCGCTCTGCGTGTAGTCGCGGTCGGTCGAGATGTAGGGATGCGCCAGCGAGGGCTGCCCCGTCACCGAGTCCGTGCTGCGGGTGATCAGGTCCTTGTCGCGGTAGCGGTAGCCGGCCGACGCCACCAGCTTGGGCAGCATGTCGAAGGTGGACACATCATAGGTGCCCTGCGCCACCGCTTCCTCCATCGCCCGCAGGCGCTGGCCGGCGTTGTACTTGATGGCGCGCGCGATCGCTTCTTCCAGCGGCACCGGACCGCTGACCGGCGCCACGTCCCTGGCCAGGGTCTGGCGGTCGGCCTGCACCTGGGTCTTGATGTCATCCGCGCTCAGCGGCTGGGCGGTGAAGCTGGCGCAGCCCGACAGCAGCGCGCCGGCGCCGATCACGCCCCACAGGCGCAGCGGGGGCAGGCGCAAGGAACGGCCTTGTATGGAAATATTCATCGTCTTGTTTGTAGTTTCTTGTTACTTGTATGGTTGAGACGTGCGAAAGCCATACCCTGGCGGCAGAACATGGAGCAACAGCGGGGTTTGCCGAGAGTCCGAAGCTGGCAGGACGCGGCAGTCCTGGAACAGCCCTAAGGTGTTAACGGTTCAGCGAGAACGAATCCTAAGGCAGCAGTAACAAATTCCACAATTGGGGATTGTCGTCACCGGTCGCGATTGTTGCGAAATAGCCTGGGCCGGCGAAGTTTGCCGGACGTCATCGCGTCACGCCACGGATTGTGTTGAGTACGCTGCGCGTCCGGTTCGCCATGTCCGCCCGAAGTTCTGCCTTCGCCTGCCGCAAGGCGCGGAACCGACTCTCGCGGGCAGCCGGCCCGCTCACTCGTAGCGCTGGCGGGCCGCCGACCACTTCAAGGTCTGCTTCCAGACACCCTTCTGCTGGCGCAGCTGGATGTCGAAGTAGCCATCGGTCTTGCCGGGCAACAGGGACAGCGTGTTGCTCGCGTCCGACTCGATATGCTCGCGTGTGCCGTCGGGGTTCCAGTCGCCGGCCAGCATCTTGTAGAACGCCATCGGCTGGGCGAACACCACGCGCAGCGCGCGGCCCTCGATGCGGAACAGGTACAGCGCCTCGAAATCGGCGCCGCCGCCGGAATAGCCCTCGCTCCAGCCGGCGCGCACGCCGAAGGCGGTTTCGTCCGGACGGATCTGGTAGCGCGCCAGGTCGAAGCGCTTCCAGCTTTGCGGCGCGGCCAGCATGGGCTTGCCCGCGTCCTGCATCGCCAGGTCGATGGGCGGATCGATATTGGAGTCTTCCCAGTCGGTCTCTACGGACACCGGGGTTTCGGTGCGCGCGACCAGCGCGGGCGCGCCGTCCGCCCCGGTTTCGAATACGCCGAACCACACGGACTTCTGATCGCCGTCGCTGCCGGACAAGGCCACGCATTCGTTGCGCGAATACTTGGCCGACTGCGCCGCCGCTTCGGCCGAGGCCGCCAGGCAGACCACGCCGACGTAGGCGCGCTCGCGCTGCGGCCAGGGCTTGGCGCCGGCCAGCACCAGCCGGTCGGCGGGCTGGCCGGGCGCCAGCTGCCGCAACAGGAAGTCCGCCGTGAAGCCGGCCGGCAGCGTCGTGCCGAAACCGTCCGGCGCGGGCTTGCCCGACATCTGCTGGTCGAACATCTGCCTGGCCGCGTCGGTCTGGATGACGTCGCGCACCTGATCCAGCGATTTGACCGTGGTCTGGGCATGGACGGCGGGCAGGGCGAGCGCGAAGGGGGCGGTCAGCAGGGCGGCAAGGCGCAGGCGCATGATGGACGGATCCGATGAGAGGCAGGCGGGCGCGGCCCTTGCCGGACCGACGTTCGATCTCGGCCGGCGACAGGGCAAGGAAGGTGCGCGGATCGCTGATTGTAGAGGGGCGCGGCGCGCATCGCTCCGACATGATATGGCGCTATATTCGTAGCGCCGATTTCCCTTCCAGCCCACCCTCAGCGCATTCCCGGAGCACCGCATGGAGACCAACGAAATCCACCGAGGCCGCCTCATCGACCACGTTCATCTGGTGGTGCGAGACCTGCCGGCCAGCCAGCGCTTCTACCAGGCGGTGTTCGACGTGCTGGGCGTGCCCATGGGCGGCGTCAGCGACAGCTTCTTCTGGGCGGACGAACTGTTCGTGTCCACCGCCGCCAGCCCGGCCGCGCAGGGGCAACTGACCGGCCGCCATCATCTTGCCTTCCAGGCCCGCGACACCGCCATGGTGGACGCCTTTCATCAGGCCGCGCTGGCCCACTGCGGCAAGGACAATGGCGCGCCCGGCTACCGGCCCTATCATCCCGGCTACTATGGCGCCTTCGTGCTGGACCCGGACGGCAACAATATCGAGGCGGTCTTCCATGGCGAAGCCCGCCGCAGCGCGCCCTCGGTCAAGGTGACGTTCTGAACGATGGCGCCGCGCCCGCCGTGCGCGCAACGTCCGGCCCGGCGCCTTGATCCTCCTGCCTATGCTCCAAGCCCCGAACGCCGTTTACCGCCGTCCTTCCCCCTGGTTGCGCCTGCTGGCCGGCGTCTGCCTGCTGCCGCTGGCCGCCTGGGGCGCCGGCGCGCTGTGGTTCCAGTTTCCCGGCGGCGCGGCGGCGCGCGGCGTGGCCGTGGCGGCCTGGGCCGCGCTGCATCTCTGGCTGCTGGGCCTGCTGATCGTCGGTCGTCCCTGGCGCGCCGGCCGCCGCTGGTGGGCGGGGTGGGCGCTGGCCCTCGTCGCGCTGCTGGTCTGGTGGCACACGCTGCGGCCGTCCAACGACCGCGACTGGGCCGACGATGTGAGCCGCATGCCGCAGGGCACGGTGCAGGGCGACCACGTGCGCCTGCGGGACGTGCGCAACTTCGACTGGCGCGGCGACGCCGACTACGACGCCCGCTGGGACACCCGCGACTACGACCTGAGCCGGCTGCGCAGCGTGGACATGATCCTGTCCACCTGGGGCATGCCCGCCATCGCCCACACCCTGGTGTCCTTTGGCTTCGACGATGGCCAGCGCGTGGTGTTCTCGGTCGAGATCCGCAAGGAACGCGGCGAGCAGTTCTCGGAACTGGGCGGCTTCTTCAAGCAGTTCGAGCTGAGCGTGATCGCCGCCGACGAGCGCGACATCGTGCGGGTGCGCACCGCCATGCGCGGCGAAACGGTATCGATCTACCCCATCCGCATGCCGCCCGAGGCGATGCGCGCGCTGTTCCTGTCCTATGTGGACACGGCCAACGCGCTGCGCGCCGAGCCGCGCTTCTATCACACGGTCACCGCCAACTGCACCACCATCATCTACCAGATGGTGCGCGCCATCGTGCCCGGCCTGCCGGTCGACTACCGCCTTCTGCTGTCCGGCTACCTGCCCGAGTACCTGTACGAACACGGCGGCCTGGACACCAGCCGGCCGCTGGACGCGATCCGGCGCGATGCCGACATCACCCAGCGCGCGGCCCGGGCGGGCAACACGCCGGCGTTCTCGCAAGCCATACGCGAACCTTTCCTGTCCCCCCGACCATGAAGCATTCCCTCGGGCTCGTCGCGCGCTGCGCCGCGCTGCTGCTGATCCTGGCGACCGCCGGCTGCGCCGGCGTCAAGGTCGCGTCCGTCAGCACGCAGGACTACATCGCCCAACGACGCGGCGACGTGCTCACTACCGGCAAGCTCAGCGCCGCCGCCAGCGAGGCGCTGGCCGTGCTGGGCCTGGACGCCGACAAATGCCGCGCGTCCGCGCTCAACTGCACCAGCGCGCTGCGCGGCAGCGACGGCCTGGACACCGAGCGCCAGCTGTCCACGCTGTCCGAGGTCTGGCTGCTGCACGCCGTGGAGCTGGAACGCCAGCGCCCCATCGCCGCGACCGACCGCGACGAGCTGCTGGACGCCTACCTGCAAAGCGCGCGCTACGCCTACGCCTACCTGTTCCACTCGCCGCGCCCGCCGGCCGAGCGCGCCTTCGAGGACCGCCAGACCCAGGTGCGCGACTATTACAACTATGCGGTGCAGCAGTCCGTCACGCGTCTGTTCTCGCACTACCGCGACGCGCCCAAGGCCGATGCCGCGCGCAGCGGCGAAAGCGCCCGCATCGGCGACTGGAACATCCACTTCCTGATGGACGAGGTGCGCCTGCCCGGCGGCAAGACCACGCCCTACGAGCTGATCCCGGCGTCCACGCTGACCTTCAGTGGCCTGCGCAGCATGTACCGGCGCGACGGCTTCGGCGCCGAGCTGGTCGCCGTCATGGCGCGCAGCGTCAATGACAAGGACACCTTCGAGCAGCCCTATAGCGAAACCCCGTTCCCGGCGCTGTCGGTGATCCTGTCCTTCAAGGGCCGCACGCTGACCCAGATCCTGGAGACGCACGACGCCGCCTTCACCGTCTCGGATCCGTATCGGCGCTACTACGTGTCGCTGGGCGGCATCTCGGTGCCGCTGGCCGCCAACTTCACTTCCGGCTACGGCCTGTGGCTGGCGCGCTCGGGCTTCGCCACGCAGGCGCTGCGCAACGCCATCGGCACGTCGGACGGACTGGCCGAGCCGCACATCTACCTGCTGCAACCCTACGACCCCGATCGGCGCATCATCGTCATGCTGCACGGCCTGGCCAGCAGCCCCGAGGCCTGGATCAACACGGCCAACGAAGTGTTGGGCGATGAGGTACTGCGGCGCGGCTACCAGATCTGGCAGGTCTACTACCCGACCAACGCGCCCTTGCCCTACAACAACGCAGAGATCCGCAAGGCGCTGCGGCGCACGCTGGAACACTTCGACCCCATGGGCACGGCGCGCGCCTCGCGCGACATGGTCGTCATCGGTCACAGCATGGGCGGCATCCTGAGCCGCCTGATGGTGTCCTCGTCGGGCGATGTGCTGTGGAAGGCATTGCAGGAATACCGCTCGTTCACGCCCGAGGAAATGGCCGAGGCCGAAGCGGAATTCGGCGACATGATGCGCTTCGAGCCCTTCCATGGCATCACCCGCGCCGTCTTCATCGCCACGCCGCATCGCGGCACCGAGTTCGCCGAGCACCGGCTGGCGCGCTGGGCCTCGAACCTGATCACGCTGCCGGCCACCGTGCTGCGCAAGTTCGCCCGCATGAGCCAGCGCGCCGAAGGCGGCGAGATGCCCGGCGGCGAACCCTACTACATCCCCAATGGCGTGGACAGCCTGAGCCCCAAGGACCCGTTCATCCGGCTGCTGCCGCAGATGCCGATCTCGCCCGCCGTGACGTTCCACAGCATCGTCGCCACCGACAAGCCGGACGCGCCGCTGGAGGAATCCACCGACGGTTTCGTTACGTATCACAGCGCGCACCTGGACGGCGCGGCGTCGGAAGCGGTGATTCCGTACACGCACAGCGTGCAGGAAGCGCCGGAGGCGATATTGGAGATCCGGCGGGTGCTGCGCGAGCATCTGGGGGCGGCGAAGTAGGTGGCAGAAACGAACGAGTTATTCCGCCAGAATTGATCACTATGCAACAGGGGGAAATGGGTCGGGCGTGATAGTGTTGGTTACATTTTTCGATGGGCCGCCGCTGCCGAGGCATAGTTCCACGTGGCGCTCATCCCTGTATTTCCAACATCTAGGAGCCTTTCAACATGACACCGCAAGGCAAGGCATATCTGGACTACCTGCAAGCGAGCCTGGCGGATGCATCCAGGTTGGCTCCGGATCTCGAAAGCCTCGACATGCACAACATCTCTGTCGAAACCCTGATGAACGGGCAGGTGAGTGAGCACGTCACAAAAAAGCTGTTTGAACAAGCTCGCAAGGGCGCTGGCAATCGCTTCGACCCCGCTCGCCTCTGGCCGCTTCCCATAACGGTCGCCCCACAGGCGTTTCTGGCGCGGAGTAGGCACGGATTCCGTAGCAGTCGCACGCCGGATAGGATCTTGCCGGTATTAATTCATGCTAGGTTGCGCGAGGATGGCCAACTGATCGGTGATGAAAGGCTCGCCTCTCCCGTCGTCTTGCCTCGCAATCTGTTGGATCCCACTGATTCAGAGATCGTTTTGGGAACCCTCGACGATGCGGACGCAGCCTATGCGCGGCGCAGCGATGATCCCGGTGCCTGGCCGGCGTTGATCAAGCTGGCGGACGCGTTGATGTTCGCTGTCACGGGCGGTGGCGTGGCCGACATCAAGATCGAAGGGTATGTCCCGCAAGACCAAGCGCATGTCTGGTTGCGCGGTTCAGGCGCGACCACCGCCGCCATTGAGACGCTGGTTGATCGCTTGAGGGCGAGCGATGCGCCGGATGTCCCCCTGCTGACCAAGTTGATCACGGCGGCGCCGGCGCAGGATCTGCTGACGACCTCCAGGCAATTGGCCTTGGGCGCCTTGCACATCGGTCAGATGGAATGCCGTTATGGCCTGGCGTCATCGCAGAGAGAATCCTTGGCACATTTTCTTGCGTCGAGCGCGTCTGATGTCCTGGCGGTGGATGGGCCACCGGGAACCGGCAAGACGACCCTGCTGTTGAGTGTCATCGCAAATCAGTGGGTGCAGGCGGCGCTGGATCGAGAACAGCCGCCTCTGATTGTCGCCGCATCGACCAATAACCAGGCCGTGCTCAATATTCTGCGGGCTTTCGCACAAGTCACGGAGCCGGAGGGGGCCTTGGCCGGGCGCTGGTTGCCCGGACTTGCCAGCTACGGTCTGTATATGCCCGCCCAGGGCAAGCAAGGGGGCCAGGAGCAACGGGACTTTCCCGTGCATGCAATAGTCGGCATGGGCCGGGATGCGGACTACGATGTGAAAGTCCACGAATCAGAGGAAGGCTGCGCGGCGGCAGGTCGGTATTTTCTGGAAAAAGCCCAGGAGGCGTTTCCTGCCGAACCGTTGGTAAGCCTGGACGCCGCCTGCCGAGTGATCCATCAGCAGCTGCGGCACACCGTCGAGGCCGTTCGCGCCGTAATGGCTGCGCTGCAGACGATTCGGGAGCTTGCCGGCGATTCCGCATTCGATATCTCGAGGTCCGAGGCGGTGGCGGCGCGCCTGGGTGACGCCGTGGTGGCTGGTAAAGAGGCGCTGGATGTAGCCTTACGTGACAAGCAGGACATGCATGGCTTGTACCGCTCCTGGCATCGTCACTGCGCCTCAGAGCCATGGTGGATCGCACTTTTGGCGGTGGCGGGCGCTCGCGGCATGAGGCAGCGCAGGGACCTTGCCTTCCTGGCGGAAGCAGAGGCTGAGCAGGGTTGGCCGGTGGGCACGCTCTTGCGTGGCTTGAGAGATAGGGACGCGGCTGATCATGCCTTGCTACGCCTGCTGGAGTCTCAGGAGTCATTGGTGCGCGCAGCTGACGATCAGTTGGGGCGGGCCCGGTCGAGCGAGGCATCTTTCACGCAGGCGCTCGAAGTACTGAGAAGGATCGTCCCCGCGCCGGATGAACTTACGGCAGAGAAAGTGCTGCTGACGTTGGACATGGGCTTGCGGTTTCGCGCATTCAAGCTGGCGACGCACTATTGGGAGGCGCGCTATCTGCTAGAGGTGCAGGAACAGATCGTTCGCATGGGGAAAATGGATGACAGCAAGCGGCCGGACAAGCTGATGCGGCAATACCGGAGGCTGGCCAAGCTCTTTCCATGCTTTGTCTCGACGTTTCACACGCTGCCCAAGCGCTTTGAGGCATTTAATGGAAATCCTGAAACGCTGTTCAACGCAATCGATCTGTTGATCGTGGACGAAGCGGGTCAGTCCTCGCCGGAAATCGGCGTGCCATCTTTCGGGCTGGCGAAACGAGCGCTGGTGGTGGGGGATGTCGATCAGATCAAGCCTGTATGGGCGGTGCCCAAATCACTGGACAGGATAAACGCGCAGTTGCACGGCGTCATTCCTCATATGTCCGGGCTGGAGAACTTTTACGATGAGGGTATCTCGGCGTCGGCAGGGAGTCTGATGGCCCTGGCTAAGCGGGCGACGCCATATTCCAAGCATGCCGCGCGAGGGCGCGGTATGTTTCTCAGCGAACATCGGCGTTGCTGGCCGGAAATCATCGATATTTGCAACCGGCTTGTCTACCAGGGGCTATTGCAGCCTTGCCGCGATGAAGGCATCAGGTTGTTAACGCCTTCTGTTGGCTATGCGCATATTGCGGGTTTGCCGCAGCAGGTTGGCAGGAGCTGGAGAAACTTGCTCGAGGCATCCGTCATTGCGAAGTGGCTGGCTCAACAAAAGGACGAAATCGAAGCGGCATATCAGGCGGAAAACAAGTCCTTCAACCAGCTAGTGGCAGTCATCACGCCATTTGCAGAGCAGGCCAAAACCCTGCGCGGCGAACTGAGGAAAACGCTGGGAGAGAGCCATGGTATTACGGTGGGAACCGTGTTTTCGTTGCAAGGCGCCGAGCGGAAAGTAATTGTTTTCTCGCCTGTCTACGGAGCGGGGATCGGTGCGGGAGCGCCTATGCTGGACCGGGATCCATCGATGTTGAATGTCGCAATATCGCGCGCCCAAGACGCTTTTCTGGTATTTGGCGACATGCATCTCTTTCATCCAGATGGAGATCGTCCGTCCGCAATCGTCGGGCGCGCACTCTTCAAGGGCACGGAGAGCGAGATTCCCATCCCCGCTGAATGGCTGGCGGCGGGTTTCGACATGTCGCCGGCGGCCTTGATACGGGATCTGGCGGGGCACCGGCGCGCCCTGGTGGAAGCGTTCAGCGTCGCCCGCGCGCGCCTGGTGATTACTTCGCCATTCCTCTCGCTGCGTGCCATCCAGGCGGACGGTGTATTGGAAATGATCCGGAAGGCGGTGGCCAGAGGGGTGGTGGTGACGATCGTCAGCGATCCGTCCTTTGATTCCAAGAATGAAGACGTCTATCAGCGGTGCGTTGAGTGCCTGTCCGAGGCGGGAGCGCGGGTTCGGGAGAAACACGTGCATAGCAAGCTGCTGTTGGTCGATTTCGAGTGGTTGGTGGTTGGGTCATTCAACTGGCTGTCCGCCACGCGCGGTGAAGGGCAGCGCTACGCACGCTACGAATCGTCGTTGAGATATGACGGCGAGGAAGCGTTCGAGATGATCGGCCGCAGCTTGAGCGATCTGAAAGGACTTGTGGACCTATCGCGGAGTTCAAGGAGTGTGGTGGTTTCTCAATGACGCGGCAGGCCAGAAATCTGCGGCCGCAGACGTCGGAAATGTGCAGTCGAGGTCCGGTGCAACATTTTTCCAATGAAACAGTACATGCGCGTATCGTGTCAGACTGCAACCGATATTCACGACAACGGTTTATGCTTTTCCGCCAACTCCAGGCTTGCGCGCCGCTCAGGGCGAGCAGAATTACCCCTATGAATGATAGTGGTGGGAAAGCAGGATCACGGAAAAATCCTGAAACGACCTGACCGCCCGCCAACCTGATTCGTCCGCCACGCGTCCGTAGAATGCCGTCTCCATCAATAACCCCCGGCTGAATAAGAGCGAACCATGAAAAAAACCATTCTTCTCGCTTCCGTCTGCGCCGCCTTGCTCCAGGCCTGCGCCCCGGCGTCCAACTCCACTCGCGAAGGAGCGTCCTCCATGTCCGCCACCGCCTCGTCCGCCGCCTCCCAGGCCACGCTGTCCGCCTACTACTGGCACCTGGCCTCGGCCGTCGACGCCTCGGGCAAGCCCATCGCGGCGCTGCAAAAGGGCATCGACAATCGCCTGCGTCTGTCCTTCACCGAGCAAGGCCTGAGCATCACCGGCGGCTGCAACACGCAGTTCGGCGGCTATCGCTATGACAAGGGCGTGCTGCAGGTGGCGCAGCTGGCCGCCACCATGAAGGCCTGCGAACCCAGCCTGATGGCGCTGGACGCCGAAGTGGGCCAGCGCATCAAGGGCGACCTGCGCGCCTCGGTCGCCACCGACGCGCCCGAACCCGTGCTGCAACTGGTCGCCCAGGACGGCGCCGTGCTCAAGTTCACCGGCGAGCCCACGCCCGAGACCCGTTACGGCAGCAAGGGCGAGACCATGTTCCTGGAAGTGGCCGCCAAGCGCGTCAAGTGCAGCCACCCGATGATCCCCAACTACCAGTGCCTGCAGGTGCGCGAGCGCCGCTACAGCGAGTCCGGTGTGCAGCAGCCCGCGACCGACAAGTGGCATCCGCTGTACCAGTCGATCGACGGCTACGAGCACCGCGACGGCGTGCGCACCGTGCTGCGCGTCAAGCAATACGACTGGAAGAACCCGCCCGCCGACGCGCCGTCCAAGGTCTATGTGCTGGATATGGTGGTGGAGCAGGACATGTCTGGCAAGAAACCGAAGTAAACTCGCCGCCGGCCGCCATGCGGCCCGTCAAAGGCCGGACGGAACCCCACGTCCGGCCTTTGGCATTCTGGGCGGCGCGCCGTGGCTATCCACGGCCGGCGTCGGGCGGCTTGATCTTTGTCATGCCATCGGATGGCGCGCGGATGCCAGAATCCGATGACGCCATGAACGCCTATCCCCTGTTCCTCATCCTGCACCTGTTGGCCGCCTTTCTCTTCGTCGGCACGGTGACATTCGAAGTCTTGTTCCTGGAACCGGTGCACAAGCGCCTGCCCGTTGACGTGCGCAAGGCGCTGGGCGGTCAGCTCGGGCCGCGCGTGCGGGTGGTGCTGCCCTGGTCGGTGGCGGTGCTGTACCTGGCGGGGCTGGCAATGGCCTGGCAGTATCGCGGCGCGCTGGCGGATCCGTTGGGCTCGCCGTTCGGCATCCTGCTGTCGCTGAAGATCGCGCTGGCGCTTAGCGTGCTGGCGCATGTGCTCACTGCGTTGACGCTGGCGCGGCGGCAGCGCCTGAGCGGGGCGCTGAGCCGGCGCATGCATGTCAGCGTGTTCTGTCACATGGTGCTGATCGTGGTGCTGGCCAAGGCGATGTTCCATGTGGCGTGGTGAGCGCGGCGTGATGCCGCGCCGGGCCGCCCGATACTCGAAGCGTCAGACGGGCAAGACCAGCGGTTCCCGCGTGCCGTAGCCTTCCTCGCCATACACCAGCCCCGGCAACGGCGAACGGCCGCGTCCGCAGGCGTCCCACAATTCCCCGACCCACTGCATGGCCGTGTCGACGATCACGTTCTGCACGTCGAAGCCGGCTTCGTCCGAGCCGAACAGGGGCACCTCGGGCTCGATGCCGTCTTCGGTATGGCGCACGTCGAACAGGTAGCGGTGGCCTTCGATGGCCTTGTTGAGCACGAACAGGTCCGGGCCTTCCAGGCTGGCCACGACCGAGAACGTGCCTTCGCCGTCCTGGTCGGGGAACACCACGATGTGGATTTCGCGCGCCTTGGGCGGCAGGGCGGCGATCAGCGCGGTCAGCGTGGCGCGGGCCGTGGCGTCGTGGGCGCGCAGGATGCGCAGCAGTTCGGCTTCGTAGTCGGATTGGGTCATGGGTGTTTCGTTCAGGGCGGGGGGCGCGGGTTCAGGCATGCGCCGGCTGGGCGCATGGGCGGTTGGATGGTCTGTTTTAACAGAAGCCGTCCCGACGCCCTGAACGGCAAGCGCGCACTGCTACGGCCCTGCGCGGGGCGCCGTCTCTTTCCTGTATTCCCGCACGTACTGCCCAAAGCGCAGCATCGGCACCTCGCCCCGCAAGGTCTGGGGCAGCAGCTTGCCGCAGAAGTATGCGCTGTCCGCCACCGGCCGTTGCGGAAAGTACCGGGGCGCCAGCTGCTTGTGCGCCTGCATCCTGGCATTGTCGATGAAGGCTTCGGCCTGTTCCGGCCCGATGGCTTCGACCAGCTGCGCGCGGATCAGCATTTGCAGTTCGGTCTGATGGCGGCCATGGTTGCGGTCCCAGTCCTGGTACAGCCCTTGCAGCATGGATTGCGTTCCGGGGGCGTCGCGCGCGCAGTGTTCGAGCGTGTTCGCGGCCAGTCCGCGCACGTCCATGAAGGCGGTATAGAGGAATTGCAGGCGGCCCGTGCTGTCGGCCGGCGCGGGCGACGGAAGGATGGCCAGGAGGCAGGCGGCGGCGCGAAGCAATGTGCGGAGTGTCATGGTGGCCCTGGCAGGATCTGGAGAAAGGGCGCGCAATGAAGCGCGCTCGAAGATCATGCGGGGGCCGCGCGGCGCACGCCACCAGAGGATTCTGAAATTGACGACGAGGGCCGCTGGCGGGCTTCAGGCCCGTTTGCAGAACGGGCAGTACAGCTCGTTGATGAAGTCGTCCGGCTCGATGTTGTCGCTGGGGATCAGCACGGCCATCGCGCCATGCGCTGCGCGCGGACCACGGTGGCGGAAAGACAAAAAGTGGTTCATCGCACCTTACCGGGGACGGCGCGATGAACCAGTCAATCGTCCCATGCGACTGGCGCAATCCGGCCAGACGCGTGTCACTTGGGCATCACCACCGTATCGATGACGTGAATCACGCCGTTGTCCGCCACCACGTCCGTCTTCACGACCTTGGCGTTGTCGACGCTGACTTGTCCGCCATTCACGGCCACGGTCAACGAATCGCCTTCAACCGTCTTCACCGGGCCCGCCTTGACGTCCTTCGCCATCACCTTGCCGGGCACGACATGGTAGGTGAGCACCTTGGTCAAGGCCGCCTTGTCTTTCAGCAGCGCATCGAGTTTGTCTTTGGGGATCTTGGCGAATGCGTCATCGGTCGGCGCGAACACGGTGAACGGCCCGGGGCCCTTCAGCGTGTCGACCAATCCCGCGGCTTGCACCGCGGTCACCAAGGTATTGAAGGAACCTGCTGACTTCGCTGTGTCCACGATGTCGGCGGCTTGCGCGGTGCCGAGCGCGAGGGCGAACGTCAGGGTGGTCAGGACGCGTTTCATAATCGACTCCTTTCATAGACGAGGGGGGGCTGCACGATGAGGTTGGCGCCCCGGTTGCGCGGTATCGAGTGGGTCATGTGAACCGCTTGAAAGTAAATTTACGCGCCGAAATCTTCACAGTCCATAAAATGACCCGCTAAAATACAAACAAAACGGGTCAATATCGGGTCATAAAGAGGGCGTCGACATGGAACATCAGGCTTCTTCGGAACCGCAGCACGTGAGTTATCGCAGCGGCGCGGCGGCGCGGCTGGCAGGACTTTCCCCGGAAACACTGCGTGTCTGGGAGCGGCGCTACAACCTTTCCAACACGGAGCGCTCCGAACGTGGGCAGCGCTTGTATTCCGCAGAACAGGTCCGCAAATTGAGCCTGTTGAAACAGTTGGTGGACCAGGGCCATGCGATCGGCGTGCTTGCCCTGATGCCTGACGCCCAACTGCAAGAACTCGCCAATGCGGCATACACGCAGCCTGATGCCGTCGGACCCATTCGAATCGGGGTAATTGGCAGCAACCTTGCGAAGCGCATTGCGGGCAGCGCGCGCGACAGAGCCGATCTGGTGCTGGAATACAGCCGTTCCCAGCTTGAGCAGGCCGCGCAGGACGCGCCAAACGCCAGCGTGGAAGTCCTGGTCATCGAGCAATCAGAATTGCACGACAACGCGGTTTCGCTGATCGCCGGCATCAAGAATCGTTGGGGCGCGGTCGCTGTCGTGGTGCTCTATCGCTTCTGCGCCAGCGCCACCATTCGGGCGCTTCGCGCCCAGGACTGCCTGGTTGCGCGCGTTCCAGCCGATGTAAACGAGCTTGCGCTGCTGTGCCGCTCGGCCCTGACCGGAGAACGTCTTCCGCCACAACCGCCATCCCACCTGCCCGACATCCGTTTTGACGAAAGCGCGCTGCTGACCATCATGGCTTCCGGCAGCGGGCTGGCATGCGAATGCCCCAAACATCTGGCGGACCTGTTGATGATGGTGGGTAGCTTCGAACGCTATAGCGCCCAATGCGCCTCGCGCAGTGCGGACGATGCCCAGTTGCACAGCGATTTGCAGCGGGCCGCGGGTCAGGCGCGCGCCATCCTGGAAGCCGCGATGGAAAAGCTCGCGACGGCCGAAGGTCTGCCCATGCCACCCACGACACGTCTTTGATCACGTCCGCGACGCGTCAAACGCCCGGCACTCCGCCTTCAACCATTCCGAGAATATCCGCGTGCGCCGTTCCTGCGGTCGTCGCGACAGCAGCACGTACCGCGCCGGCGCCGCGACGTGCTTGCCGAACACATCGACCAGCCGCCCGCTACGGACCTCGTCATGCACCATCGCGCTGCGCCCGATCGCCACGCCCTGGTGATACAGCGCCGCGCCGATGGCCAGGCTGGCCAGGTTGAACTGCGGGCCGTCCAGATGCTTGAGCCAGCGCGGCTGGTGCGCCTGCATCCAGGTGCGCCACTCGATGAACTCCGCCGCGCCGACCCAGGGCGAGGCGTCGTGCAGAAACGCCACGCCGTCCAGCGACTTGCCGGCCTGGAACTGCGGATGCGCGGCCAGATACTCGGGCGTGGCCACCACCAGCAGGTACTCGTCCATCAGCGCGTCGGCCTGTAAATGGCCGTAGTCGTCCGGGTCGTAGCGGATGGCGATGTCGATGTCTTCCTCGTCCATCCGCTTGCGGTCCAGCGGCTGGAATTCCGCCTTCAGCCGTACCGACACGTCCGGCTGCAGGCGATGGAATTCCGTCAGGCGCGGCATCAGCCATTGCAGCGCGAACGAGGGCAGGCAATTGACCTGCAAGGCTGACGCGGGCAGGCCCAGCCGCTCGATCTCTTGCTGGATGTCGCCCAGCGCGCGGCTGACGGTGGCGTGCAGCTGCTCGCCCTTGGGCGTGAACGTCAGCCCGCGCTGCCGCCGCACGAACAGCGGATAGCCCAGCCGGTCTTCCAGCTGGCGGATCTGCTGGCTGACCGCGCTCTGCGTCAGGCTCATGGCCTCGGCCGCCCGGGTGAAGCTGAGATGGCGGCCCGCCATGTCAAAGCAGCGCAGCGCGCCCAGCAGCGTGGAATCGAAATGGACTGGCATGAAGAGGGCAGAAATAAGTCAGGCTAATGGCAGGATTAGAAATCATCGCTATTCTTGCACGCCGCCGGCTTCTACGATCTGCGCCTGTTCCTTCCCATGCCCGCGCAAGATGACCGTCAATCTCGATCCCCAGTTATTAGCCCAGCTTCAATCCCGCACGCCGCTGCTGTGGCTCAACCCGGCCCGGGGCGGCCCGCTGCCCGACGACGCGCCGTCCCTGGATCGGATCGACGACGCGCAGCAGCGCCTGGCGCGCTGCGCGCCGCTGCTGGCCGGGCTGTTTCCCGAGTTGGCGAATGCGGGTGGGCAGATCGAGTCCCGCCTGATGCCCGCCCAGGCCTTGCAGCAGCAACTGGGCGGCGCTTCGGCGTCCGGCAGCTGGTATCTCAAGCGTGATGACGAACTGCCCGTGGCCGGCTCCATCAAGGCCCGTGGCGGTTTTCATGAAGTGCTGGCCCTTGCAGAGTCCATCGCGCTGGAGCACGGCCTGCTGCCCCACGCCGACGCCGACCGCCGCCTGCTGGCCACGCCACAGGCCCGCGCGCTGTTCGGCCAGTACGCCGTGACCGTGGGCAGCACCGGCAACCTGGGCATGAGCATCGGCGTCATGGCGGCCGCGCTGGGCTTTGACGCCGTGGTGCACATGTCCGCCGACGCCAAGGCATGGAAGAAAGACCGCCTGCGCCAGCGCGGCGTGCGCGTCATCGAGCACGCCGGCGACTACGCCCAGGCCGTCGCCGCCGGCCGGGCGCAGGCGCTGGCCGCGCCGCGCAGCCACTTCGTCGACGACGAGCAATCCGAGCTGCTGTTCTTCGGCTACGCCGCCGCCGCGCGCGGCCTGGCGCGGCAACTGGCCGAGGCGGGCCGCAAGGTCGACGCCGAACATCCGCTGTTCGTCTACATCCCCTGCGGCGTCGGCGGCGCGCCAGGCGGCATCACCCATGGACTCAAGGCGCTGTACGGCGACCACGTGCATTGCTTCTTCGCCGAGCCGGTGGCCTCGCCGTGCATGCTGGTGCAGCTGGCCGCCGGCATGCAGACTCCCACGTCCGTCTACGACCTGGGCCTGGACAACCGCACCGAAGCCGACGGCCTGGCGGTCGGGCAGGCGTCCGAGCTGGTGGCGTCGCTGATGACGCCGCAACTGGGCGGCGTCTTCACCGTGTCGGACGACGAGCTGTACCTGAACCTGCTGGCCCTGAAGGACAGCCTGGACGCCGAGATCGAACCCTCGGCCGCCGCCGCCGTCTCGGGGCCGGGCTGGCTGCAGGGCTCGGCCGCCGGCCGCGCCTATGCCCAGGGCCTGGCCATGGCCAACGCCACGCACGTCATCTGGGCCACTGGCGGATCGCTGGTGCCGCGTGATGCGTTGCGCGGCTTCCAGGAACACGCCAGGACGCTGCGTCCGCGCCGCGCGGCCTGAGCCGCCACGTTCCGATATCCCGCGGATATCAGGCAGAGCCCCAGCAGATCCCCAGCCGATCCCAGGCAGACCCCCATACCAACAACGACATTCCAAGGAGACAACCCGTGAGCGCCAGCGCTTCCCTACCCGCCGGCCGGGCCGCAAACCCGGACCAGCAAGCCTTTGAAAACGCGACCTACAGAAAGGTCGCGCTGCGGTTCATCCCCTTCCTGATGCTCTGCTACGTGGTCGCATACCTGGACCGCATCAACATCGGCATCGCCAAGCTCAACATGCTGGCGGACCTGCAATTCAGCGAAGCGGCCTATGGTCTGGGCGCCGGGCTGTTCTTCATCGGCTACATGGTGTTCGAGGTGCCCAGCAACCTCATCATGCACCGCGTCGGCGCGCGCCTGTGGATCGCGCGCATCATGATTTCCTGGGGCATCCTGTCGGGCGTCATGGCCTTCGTCACCACGCCCTGGCAGTTCTACACCGTGCGCTTCCTGCTCGGCGTGGCCGAGGCCGGTTTCTATCCGGGCGTGATCCTTTATCTGACGTACTGGTTTCCGAACCGCCGCCGCGCCAAGATGACCGCCATTTTCCAGGCCGGCATCCCCGTGGCCGGGCTGATCGGCAACCCGCTGTCGGGCTGGATCATGGAACGCTTCCATCTGGTCGGCGGCCATCCGGGCTGGCAATGGCTGTTCGTGCTGGAAGCGCTGCCGACCATTCCGCTGGCCATCGGCGTGCTGCTCATCCTGTCCAACCGCGTGCAGGACGCCACCTGGCTCACGCAGCAACAGCGCGACCTGATCACCCGCGACATCGCCGAAGACAACGCCGGCCGCGAGCACATGCCGCTGCTGCGGGCGCTGCGCGACGCGCGCATCTGGAAAATCATCGCCATGACCTTCCCGGCGATGATGGCGCTGTACACGCTGGGCTTCTACCTGCCCACGCTGATCAAGGACGCCGGCGCCGAAGGCGGCGTGCGCATCGGCCTCTTGAGCGCCATTCCGTACCTGGTCGCCATGGTGGCCATGGTGCTGGTCGGACGCAGTTCGGACCTGCGCCGCGAGCGCCGCTGGCACCTGGTCTTCATCCTGGTGCTGGGCGCCGTGGGCCTGGTCGCCAGCGTCTTCGCCGGCACCAACCTGACGCTGGCCGTGATCGCGCTGTCCGTGGCCGCCGCTGGCATCATTAGCTTCTCGCCCATCATGTGGACGCTGCCCACCGCCTTCCTGGGCGGCGCCACGGCGGCCGCGTCCATCGGCATCATCAACAGCCTGGCCAACCTGGGCGGCTTTGTCAGCCCTTACCTGATCGGCTGGATCCGCGACATCTATCACAGCACCGCGCCGGCCATCTACGTGATCGCGGGCGCGCTGCTGGTCAGCGCCCTGATCGCGCTGAGCTTCGACCCCAAGAAAGTCAATCGCTGAAGAGCCCGCAACATGGCAAGCACACCCGCAACACCGCTGCGTCTGGCCGTCGCCGGCCTGATCCACGAGACCAACACCTACGCCGCCGAATTCGCCGGCCAGACCCCGCTGCGCGCCTTCGAGCAGTACAGCGGCCAGGACCAGATCCTGCAAGCCTTCGACAAATCCAACCACCAGGTCGGCGGCTTCATCGAAGGCGCGCGGCAGGCCGGCGCGGAACTGGTCTGCGCCTACGTCGGCCAGGCCACGCCATCCGGCACCATCGAGGCCCAGGCCTATGCCCAGATGAAGCGCCGCATCCTCGACGGCCTGCGCGCCGCGCTGCCGGTGGACGGCGTGCTGCTGGCGCTGCACGGCGCCGGCGTCGCCGACGGCGTCGAAGACATCGAGGGCGACCTGTGCGTGGCCGTGCGCGAACTGGTTGGCCCCGCCACGCCCATCGCCGCCGTCTACGACCTGCACGGCAACATGACCGAGGCCATGCGCGACAGCTGCGAACTGACCTTGCCTTGCAAGCTCTATCCGCACACGGATTTTCATGATCGGGGCGTGGAGGCGGTGGCGCTGCTGCGCGAGATCATCGCCGGCCGCCTGCGGCCCGTGACCGTCATGCGCCGCCTGCCCATGCTGCCCTACATCGTCACCACGCAGGAAGGCTTCATTCCCGCCGAGGTCAACGCCGTCTGCGCCGAACTGGCCCAGCGGCCCGGCGTCATCGACTGTTCATGGTTCCACGGCTTTCCCTACGCGGACATCGCCGCGCCGTGCCCCGCCGTGGTCTGCACCAGCGCCGGCGACCTTGCGCTGGCCGAGCGCTGCGCTGACGAAGTCGCGCAATGGATCTGGACGCGCCGCGAGGACTTCCGCCCGTCCTTCCCCAGCCCGGCCGAAGGCGTGGCGCAGGCCCTGGCCGCCGCGCACGGCCCGGTCGTCGTCAACGAATACGCCGACAACCCCGGCGGTGGCACGCCCGGCGACGGCACCCACTTGCTGCGCGCCGTCCTCGACGCCCAGCCCGCGCCCGGCACCTGCTGTTTCGCGTCCATCAACGACGCCGCCGTCGTCGAACAGGCCCGGCAGGCCGGCGTGGGCGCCACCATCAGCATCTCGCTGGGCGGCAAGCAGGGGCGTTTCCAGGGTGAACCGCTGCGCGTGAATGCCTACGTCAAGGCCATCACCGACGGCCGTTTCATCAACCGCGCCGGCTCCATGTTCGAAGGCGTGCGCTTCGACCTGGGCGCGATGTGCCGCCTGGTCATCCAGGGCGTGGACGTCATCGTCGCCTCGCGCGCCGAACAGATCTATGACGAGGAACCGTTTTTTCTGCACGGCATCGACGTCAACGCGTACAAGCTCATCGCCATCAAGGGGGCCAACCACTTTCGGGCGGGTTATCGGCGGTTGGCCGCGCAGATCGTCTCGGTGGATAGCGTGGGGTTGAGTACTGCTGATATCACTTCGTTTCCGAGGGAGCGGCTGGTTGGAGAGTATTGGCCGTTGGCGGATCGCGCTGCGTTGGAGGACAGGCAAGGAGCCTGACGCCGAGCGGTACCGATATCCGCAGTCGATCGGCCACGGCTCGACTCGTGAGCGAGTCGAGCCGTAGCGCCATCATCCATCAATCCCTGAACGCGCCGGCTCCCGCAATATCCTTGGGCACCAGGCATCTGTGCTTCTTCGGGTTGCTCATATCGCAGACAAAGAACCACGCAGTCCAAGGTCCTTGAATCGCGTCCGCCGTCAGTTGGGACTTTTTCGCCGGTATGACGTCGCTGAGGCCATACCTGAGGGGATTCAGGCATTGATTGATCGGCCCGGGCGCCTCAAGGCAGAACGTGACGGCCACGGGTTTCGTGCAATCGTTCTGGATCCGCTTGTACGCGTCCGACACGCCTTTGCCGCTTTGGACGATGCGCACGCATTTGCCCGAGATGTACGGCGCATGATCATTTTCCTGTGCCGGCGTCTGCGGCCGAGCACCGGCAGGCGCCGCGGCTGTTGATATCGGCGTCTTGCCGCGCGGCGATGCGGAATCGCTGGCCGAGGGCCATCCCGCGTCACGATGGCACTGATACACCTTCAGCCGTGGCGTGATGGTGTCAGCGAAGTTCGGCGGCTCCCTGTTGATGACCAGGTCGGCGCAGGCGCCACCTGAATTCCCCTCGCACCCGAGCAATGCGCGTTGCCGTGGCGTGTCCGTCATGCCGTAGGCGGAGTACATGCGCAGTCCGTTGTTTTGAACGTTTGTGCTGGCTTCACGCTGGAGTGCCACCAGATCCTGGAAGTACGCATCCAACTCTGCTTTCGGGAGCATTTTCTCGCGCAGGGCCGCGAACTTCAGCGTGATCGCCCCGTGAGAGGGGCTTGAAATCGTCGTTTCGACCGGGCAGTTCGCGGAGGCCGTCGATCGCTCTTTCGAACTGGCGGCGGCAGGGGTTGATGCCGTCCGTGTGGCGCTGCCGGGCGCAGCGGCAGCTTTAGGGGGAACACTGCCGCTGCCTGGGCTGCTTGCTACCTTGCTTTCCGGCGAGGCGCCGGCGGGAGCCGCCTTGTTGCTGAGTTCCCCATCGACATAAAAGTACTCCTGGGCCTCCCCTTGGCGCTCCTGGGCCACGACCTTCCCTTGCCAGGCCCCATGCACTAGCACGCCTGTCGCCGTGGACATCACGTGTCCATTCAAGTACTTCGTGAGGGTCCCGGCGCCTTCGCCATACCCGTTCTTGCACGCGCCGCTCCATCCATACGAATAGCCTGGACTGAGCTGGGTCGCCCGCTTGATCACGCGACAGCCGGCCGAGTCGGTATGCCAAATCCCTTCCGAATGGGCCGGCGATACCGAACACACGGCAAGAATCAGGATGGACAGGATTGCTCTGACGGTGCGCATCGATTTCCCCGAATCATGTTTTCCAGCGGCGCGCCATGCATCTGGCTTTTATTGATCGCACGACTATACGCCCGTCAGCGCCGCCCGAGTCAGTCCCGCACCAGATACGCCTCGCCGCCCGGTTTCAGATACGGCGTCAGCGCCTTGAACGGCACCTGGGCATGCGTGCCCAAGCACGCGCCCGAGGCATGCCCCACGCCCGACACCGACAGGCTCAACGCGCCCGGCGCCTGCGCGCCCAGCGCCAGATACTCCGGCCACAGGTCCGCGCAATCTTCCAGGTTCGGATGCTGGTCGGCCTTGCTGGCGTCCGGCCCCTGGTCCACCGCCTGCTTCACCAGCGTCAGCAGCGCTGCGCTCTTCTCGCCGCCGAACGTGCGCTTGCCGGGCACATAGGCGTCAAACACCCGGTTCCAGTCCAGATACTCGCCGCGCAGCAGGTCGAAGGTATAGGCATCGAAATGGTTGTACGGATGCGCGCCGCCGCAATCCAGGCTGCCCGATTCCGTCACGGTCATCAGCGCGCGCGACAGCCAGGTCACTTTCACATCCTCTTCATCAAACCCGCCCAGCGTGCCCGCCATGGGATTGGTGCTGGTGTACGCGGTCGCCTTGCAGTCCAGCGCGCCCAGGCTCTTTTGCCAATGGCGCTGCTCCAGCAGGTAGTTGATGCGCTGCATGACCTGCGGGTCGGGATGGCGGGTCAGGCGGGGATAGGGGAATTTGGTGCGCGGGTCCTGCCACATCTGATAGGCGACCGTGGCGTTGCCGATTTCCTTGCCGACGGGCTTGGCGTGGCCGGCGAGTTTCAGTGTGTCGTAGGGGGCGCGGGTGGAAGTGATGCCGGCGTTCAGGTCCACGTCGCCCAGGTTGACCTGGGTGGCGCGGGCTTGCTTGCGGTCTTGTTCGAGCTGGGCGGTGTCGTATTGGGCGACGCGTTTCAGGTCGAAATGGCGTTGCTTGCCGGTTTTGGCGTCGGTCCAGGTGCCTTTGTAGGACGTGGGGGTGAGGGTGCCTTGCCAGGTGGCGGCGGGGGTGGAGGTGTTGGGGGAGGGGGAGGGTTCGGTCAGGGAGGCGGCGGTGCCGGTCAGGGGGATGTCTGTGCCGTGGGCGGGGTAGAAGTAGCGGCCGGTTAGGGGGCTGCTGGATGGGGTGGGGGGGGCGTCCAGTTCTAGGACGATGGTGCCGGCGCCTTGGAGGGGGCCGGTGTAGATGGTGCGGGGGGTGGCGAGGGCTTGGGTGCTGAGTAGGGATAGGGCGGCCAGGGTTAGCGTGGGGAGGAAAATTTGGCGACGATGGGGGATGAGCAGAGACATTTCTTGGATTGTCCGAGAGTCAGGCTGCAATATAGTCGAAGGCTCTTGGAGGGGCCTGTACTGGAGGCCAACGCCGCTAAGAAGTCGTTGGATGAAAAGCTCAACTTATTTATGGACAATGTCCCCTTTCGGCCAGAAGCCGCCATTCGACAGTCGCCTCATATTCCCCAAGAATTGGCAGTTGTCAGCGGGCGCGTCATAATTGCGTATGGGCTAAGCACTATAGCTATTTTCTGGTTGTCTTCGCGCCATATTCACTGCAAAACAGGGGGTCCTAATGGATGTGATAGAGTATTATCGTGCTCTTTTGAAAAACTCGGACGTCGTCATGGATACGATGGTCGGCGCAAATGGAGCAAGTGCGGCACTGATAGCGTCGCACAATTATCTGCTTGATTACGATTCACTGAAAATGGCGATCGCGCAACGGCCAGAAGCGACGGTCCTCGAATCAGCAGTAAAAGAATATCAATTCGCTCTTTTTGCATTGACTTCCGGGCAATATAGACACGCTTTTGGTGGGCTCAGGCTTTTTTTCGAACTCATGCTCGCTACGGTGCAGTTTTCGGCGCACGAAATTGACTATAGAATGTGGGCAAAAGACTCGAAAGATATCCACTGGAGCGCATTGAAAGATCCGCAAAGTGGCGTATTTTCGACTAATTTTGTCAAGGCGTTTAATCCGGCATTTTCGGAATGTGCCAAGCAATATTTGGCTGTTGCTGAAGCGGTATATCGTGAATGTTCGGAATTTGTGCACGGAAATGCAGGCACCCACGCGATCCTTCCAGCTGATATTGCATTTCAAGAACAGGCTTTTTTTTCTTGGCATGACAAAGCGAAGACAATGCGATTGGCGATCATTTTTGCCTTCTCTGCTCGATACCTGAATTACGTTACTAGAGAGGCGGCGGATCGAATGGAACCGATAATTACGGATGCTCTAGGGAATTTGCCTCCGGTTCAGGCAATGTTCTCAAAACCAGCGACAGGTGGATAACCATGGTAGACTTTTTCTTTCGAACTGAGGATATCCGGCCGGAAGAGGTGCTTGACTATTTTGTTGAAACCTCGAAAGACCGTCAGATCGTTGACGAGCTAAAAAATCGAAATCCTGTTGTTTTGGTAGGGAGTCGAGGCGTCGGCAAGTCATTCTTGCTTCGAGTGGCACAAAAGGAGCTCATGGATGCGTTCGAGACGGATCGCGTGTTCCCGATCTACATCAGCTTCGTCAGAAGTTCCTTGCTGCAGTCGTCCGATCCAGACCAGTTCAAACATTGGATGCTTGCAAGAATTTGCTCGTCGGTAATGAGAGGCTTGGCAAAAGCCGGCTTGCTCGGTGGCATGCCCAAGACAATAAGGCTGCTAGCTGGTGGAGCGGTGACGACATCGATTGGGCGCACGAAGATTGAGGAAATTGCTGACGCGTACGAAGCCTCTTGGAAAACGCCGAAAATCCCGGTGGAAGCAGACGATCTTCCTAGCATCGATGACTTCAAGGAAGCGTTAGAAGATCTGGCCGAGGAAATCAAAATCTCTCGGTTTGCCCTTCTCTTCGATGAGGCCGCGCACATATTTTTGCCGGAACAACAGCGGCAATTCTTTACGATGTTTAGAGATCTGCGATCGCACTGCATTACTTGCAATGCTGCGGTCTATCCAGGCGTAACGACGTTCGGTGAGACTTTTCAACCGGTTCACGACGCGACGATGCTCACCATTGATCGCGATATCCTCGCGGATGACTATGTAGAGAATATGCGGGAAATCGTCCAAAAGCAGGCGGATAGCAATCTTCTCGCCCAAATTGCGCAGTATGGAAAGAATTTTGCCACTCTGGCGTACGCTGCGAATGGTAATCCTCGTCTATTGTTGAAGACGATCGCTCATTGTCCGAAAATGAATTCTCAACAAGTAAACGAGATAATTAGGGAGTTTTATCGAACAGATATATGGGCCGAACACTCTACACTATCCGAAAAATATCTGGGGCACAAAGCTCTAATTGATTGGGGTAGAGAGTTTATTGAAACCCAGGTGCTTCCAGATATTAAAGCGAAGAATGATCAGTATTTGGCTTCCGATAAAGCCACGTCGGCTTTCTTTTGGATTAATAGAGATGCACCAGAACTGGTAAAAGAGGCATTGCGAGTCCTTGCCTATACTGGAATCGTGGTGGAGCATGCGACCGGCATCAAGGCAAGCCGGGCCGAAATTGGAAAGCGTTACGTGATTAATTTAGGGTGTCTTTTCGCACTTGAGGCATCTCCAACGAATTCGGCTTTTGAAATTGCAAAGCAATTGACTCCAAAGAGGATGACCGAATACGGGTCGAATTTTCCGTTGTATAAAAAGCTGACTGACCAAGCGGCGCTGATCACTAACGACGGCATGGAATTGGCGCTCAATGTTCAACTGGACAGGCCCGCCACTGTACTGGATTTGACAGCATGGCAGATAGAAAAATTGGCGGAGCTCGGGCTGAATACTGTGCGCGACGTTTTGAATGCAACAGAGGAGAAGCTTAAAGAGGCAAATTACGTTGGAGACGTGCGTGCGCGTCGAATGCGCAATGCAGCGGTTGCCGCAGTACTCGAGTATCTGTCGGGCTGATAACGAAAACAGCCGTCAAACTAAATTGTGGAGGCTAGGAGAAACTTCCTCGTCTTCGGTGCTGCGGAACTTAAAGCAAGACGCAAGGGATGTATGGGAAAGAAGTCGCGAGAGAAGCGTGAACGTCGGGAGCGCGCTGACGCGAGGAATGCGGCGACGTCGCTGCTCAAACAGATGCAGGAGTTCCACGGTAGATCAGAGCAACAGGAGGAGGCCGACCTGCACTTCCAGCGTGACGTAGTGGCTGTAGAGGCGGTACTGCGCAAATACGTGCGCTTAGATGCCGCTGTAGCAGTGGCCGTATCAGACCTTTGGCCGCCGAATGTGGCTAGCCCTGTCAAGCACCTGTTAGCCTGGGCAGTGCTCCTGGGTCTTCAGAGCGACTCGAACGACGCGCAGTCAATCCAGACTCACGAAGACTTCGCCCGCTTTCTGGCGGAGCTCTACGCGGCTTGGCCGGAGTTCCCGACGCTAGAGGACTGCCCCATCGAAGCAGATTGGGGCCGAGTTCGCGTCCCCCTTGGCGATAGCTACGTGCCGATGTTCTACGGCAGCTGCGTCGAGCGGCTTCCGGATTTTGTGCAGGCATTCCGCATCACGCATGCCGGCAACCAGGCAGCACTGGCCGACATGGACTTTGCTGTCGCTCTGCACGCTGACCTGATTGGGGCAGTTCCGAGCCCGGCCGACGCTGCATTCCCGGAGCCTGATCACGGTCACGTGGAGGTGCCGCCCGAGGATTTCTGGGCTTCGTGCCGTGCGGCGCTCCTTAGTACAGGCGCTCGGGTCGCCAAATGGCGAGCCAACGCAAGCGCCAAGCTGGTCACTTCCATGGGCGCATACAAGGCGCCACTGACTTGGGCGGCGTTTGGGGACGCTGTCCTCACGGGCGGAGCCCTGCCGTGCCTGGGCGTAGCGCAAGGCGAAACGTGGGTTCCAGTCTCGTTGCGGAGTGGACCGGGGGTCATCATCGATCACTGGGCTGAAGTTGGGGCGCTAGGCATCACCGCGCAAACTCACAAGGCAGTCGGCCGTTATATCGCCGCCCGACTGCGACATGTGATCGTCGGCCCGATGAAGCTAATGGTCAGCCGACAAGAATTCTCAGCCCTGACGGTCAGCTGCACCAACACCGGAGGCTCAAAGGTACATCTGTTCTGCACCTGCGACCATCGGTCACTTGAGGCTGCCGGCGCCGCGGCTTCCGCGGTCTATGCAGCTCTTCGCAGCGGCGGTGTCCTGAACCTGCGAAATGACGATGGGCGGGGTCTAACTTTCGGCCGAGGTGAGCAGGGCGGCCCCGGGGCTGACGATGTGCAGATAGTTATCGTCCTGACGCAGTCTGGTACTGGTTTCAACATGCTTGAGGCGCCCAAGCGGCCCACGAGGGTCATACCCTTGGCTGACTTCGTCAGCATCTTCGATGGCCTCGAGGACATGCAGGAGCTTGAGCAGTTCTGGAGCTTTGCGGACACACAGCGGGCAACGCTGTCGCCCTTCTCCCGCGCGCTTGCTGACCTCTTCGGGACGTTCAAGGACACGCACGGGGTGCTCGTAGAGGGAGCCATCAACCCGATGATGATTACCCTAGATCCGCATTGGGGCAGCGGGTGGCGCTTCCGTAGCCTGACCGAGTTCTGGGCGTCGGCGCCGCCGCGCTTCCCGGACGGGTCGCCTGGATGGCACGTGAAGCGCACCGCCAAGGGGGTCGTTGAACTTCGCTCGCGTCACCATGCTGCGATGGCGTACTCCACCCAGGTCGGCTCCTGCACCGTCCAAACAACGGTGACGGTGGAGCCCGGGCTGGAGGTCGAAGACGTCAAGATGGCGGACATGTTCGCGCAGATGGTTATCGACACGCTTCATGAGTGCGCAGGCGACTTCCAATCGGAAGCGCTATTTCAACGACAACAGCTGGTCTTCGCCTGCCGCGTCGCCGATCAGGGTCGAGTTGACCGAGAGCAGTTTCCGGCGCCTCTGGAGACCTTCGAGAAAATAGTGCTGTCTGCCACCGGAAGCGTGGCGAACCCAGCACGCGTTGAACTGAGACTGCATGCAACCGCCATACAGGCTGGCCTGAACGGGGCGCGGAACGCAGCCTTCGAGACCCGCTGCCTTCAAGAGGCATTTTCCGCCTGCACAGCGTCACTCGGCATCCCTGCCCCGCAGAATCTTGCAACCCGACTGGCGGCCCTCGCGGCGAGACCCGCACGGTACCATCTGCAGATGGTGGAGCGGACGATAGACGTGCCCGACTTTGCTGACCCAGTCATTCCAACGCCAACGGAGTACAAGCTCGCGCGCAAGGCACTGGCCGTCGTGATGAAGGAAAGTGGGCTCGAGCCTGGTCGCTACGAGCTGCACGAGGCAAAGGTTCGCATCGACGCGGCTCGAGAACGCTTTCGCCTTCACCTCGAAAAGCGGCTTGCATCCCTGGATAGGGAGATGCTGGCCATGGCCTGTGTCGAGCAGCACGACGGCTTACTTCTTGCCAGGCGCATCCGCGAGACCCGAGTGCATCAGAGCCGCGTCCACCAAGTCGACTACGACCGCTTGGAAGCTCTCTCCGAGGCTCGGAAGGAGTTCGAACACACCGCTCGCAACTACCGGTACCTGTTGGAGAAGTCAGTCAACTCCACCACGAGTGGCCAGGAGCGAATCACGCCGCAGCTCCTGCGAGAACTCATTGGATTGGTTGACTGGTACATGGTTCTTGCGGGAGCCAGCGACGTGTTGCACAACCAGGTTGACGTAGGCGGCGTAGACATCGACGACCAGTTCGTCCCCGAGGTCTTCTACTCTGAGACTTGGCAGGAGCAAGAGGAAGAGTACGCGCACGAGTTAGCGAGAATCAGGCTAGGCGAGGGCATCAAGAATGCCGACGCCGTGGAGGGCGCAGCCGCGGAGCTTCTGGTGAGTGAAGAGCTCCAGAAGGCATTCCGGGCTGACGTGGGGTTCGAGCTGCAGAAGCTCCTGCAGGCCCTGGCGGTGTTTACCCAGCCGGTGCGCCATGGCTTGGCGGACGACTTGGCGTTGTTCTATCTTGGAGAGCCGGACCACCTTGCTCATGCCATCGTGCAGGGCTTTGAGGGAATCACGCTGGCCGAGGCTGCCGCAATCGTGTCGTTCCTGACGCTTTCGGGACCCGACATCAGGCGCCTGCCCGGCAAGGCAATCGACGAGAGCGATATCCCGTTCTGGGAGCACAGCAAGCGTCTTCATCGCTATGCCATCCGGCCTCTTGCCCCTGTCGGCAAGCAGGTCGTCTGGGGAGCCGAGCATGCTAGTCGGTCTCAGCTCATATGGCTGTCAGCCGTTCGAGACGGCGTTCTCCCAGCCGACTTCCGGTGGCCAAACGTCCAGGCAGTCGTCAAGTCCATCAAGAAATCCATTGAGGATGCGCTCGAGGACCGAGCCGTGGAGATCCTCAAGCGCCACACCCCGTACGTTGAAGGCGGCGTGGATTTCTTCCGTCGGTTTCGCAAGGATGGATTCGCAGACGTCGGGGACTACGACGTCCTCGCCTACTGGCCGGCCACGAACACGGTCCTCTATGCGGAATGCAAGTACAACCAGACGACGCACTCAATAAAGGACTCGCGGCGGCTGCGAGACCGCATGTTCGGCGTGAGCGACGTGGACAGAGATGGCCAGTACAGTCGAATTCGCGGCCGTCGAGAGTTCCTGGCCCAGAATCGAGACAGGATGTTTGCCCTCTTAAAGTGGCCCAAGCCCGCGCAAGTGCCTCCCAGAGACGTGGAGGTTTATGTCAGCCGCGAGCTTCACTATTGGATGGTGCACCCGCCGTATGAGGTTCCCACCAAGTTCATCCGAGTGGACGCCTTGGATGCCTGGGTAACCAATGGGATGAGAACAGAGAAGCACTAGGCAAGGTGAATTGAGGACTTGTAGCATGTCCGCGCGCCTGAGGGCGAGAATCATGGAAGGTATCGGCTCGAGTACGCGGTAATCTCAGCGGAAAGTGCGGGCCTGTCATTAATTTCGTGTTCAAGGCATAACATACGTCCAAGGAGCATGTATGCCTCGCACCCCGAAGTCCAAGCTGGCGGATCTGCCGGCTATTCCCCGTGAGTTGTTGGAGTCGTTCGGTAACGGCCCGATGACGGCCGAAGCCATCAACGCCGCCTCTCTGGCCTTCAAGAAGGCCTTGATCGAACGAGCGCTCGCAGGTGAGATGAACCATCATCTAGGCTATCCGAGCGGTGCGGCCAAGCCGGCCGATGTCGCCAACCAGCGCAATGGCAAGGGCGCCAAGACGGTGCTCACCGAGGAAGGCCCTGTGCGTATCGAGGTGCCGCGCGACCGCGACGGCAGCTTCGCGCCGCTGCTTATCCCCAAGCACGAACGGCGTTTCACAGGTTTTGACGACAAGATCGTCGCCATGTACGCCCGAGGCATGACGGTGCGCGAGATCCAGGGATTTCTGCTGGAGCAATATGCCACCGAGGTCTCACCGGAGTTCATCAGTTCAGTGACCGATGAGGTCATGGCCGAGGTCACTGCCTGGCAGTCTCGGCCTCTGGAACCGATGTACCCGGTCGTCTTCTTTGACGCGCTGCGGGTCAAGATCCGCCAGGATGCGGTCGTACGCAACAAGGCCATCTACCTGGCGCTGGGTGTGTTGCCCGATGGTTCACGCGATATTCTTGGCCTTTGGATCGAGGGCACCGAAGGCGCCAAGTTCTGGATGAAGGTCTTCAATGATCTGAAGACCCGAGGCGTGGGCGATATCCTGATCGCCGTGAACGATGGCTTGAAGGGCATGCCCGAGGCCCTGGCCGCTGTCTTTCCCGCGACCACGCTGCAAACCTGCATCGTGCATCTGATCCGCAACAGCCTGGATTATGCGACTTGGAAGGACCGCAAGGCGCTTGCCGCAGCCATTCGGCCGATCTATACCGCCACGAGCGCCGAGACAGCCGAGGCTGAGCTTGATGCCTTCTCCGAAGGCCCCTGGGGGCAGAAATTCCCTACGATCCGCGCCGCGTGGCGCAGCGCCTGGGATCGCGTGATTCCCTTCTTCGCATTTCCGCCAGAGGTGCGCCGAGTGATTTATACGACCAACGCCATCGAGAGCATCAATGCCCAGTTGCGCAAGATCATCAAGACGCGAGGCCATTTCCCGTCCGACGATGCGGCAACAAAGCTGATCTGGCTGGCCTTGCGCAATATCACCGCAGATTGGGGACGGCCGGCTCGCGATTGGAAGCAGGCCATGAACCAATTCGCTATCCTCTATCAGGAACGGTTCATCAGGCCTTCTGTGTAATTCCTAAGCCCGCCTTGAACACGGAATTTCTGACACTCCCGAAAGTGCTCCCTAACCCGTCGTTCGACTCGGACTCTCGGCGGCATTGCCCCACGTGTCGCGTACGTGAGCTTGCGCCATGTGGGGCAATGCCACTGAGCGCCGGTCAACTCCAACGTTTAATCGCACCGCAAATGGCCGGTATTGGCAAGGCTGACGGCCGCTTAGGGTCGAAAACTGTCATTGGATATGAATCGCTTCTGTAATTCGGTCCTGGATTCATCCCATAAGTTGAAATCCTTCAACGAAAGAAGCCCATTTCCCCATATATTCCCTCCACTACCGCACCAACGGTAGCCCGGTCTGGAAGCCGGAAATCTCACCAAGTGAACCGCCGTCCCCAAGACGGATCCCCGGCATTCACACGCCCCAGCAAACCATCTTCCAAAAGAAGGCAAGCCCAAGGCGAGGCCAAGCCAGCCCCCGCTGGCCCGGTGATTCCGATCTTCCAACCTCGTCTTGCCCAGGGGCGTGAGAACCAACCCAATCTCACCCAAGGCTCCCATGACCCCTCACCCCCTAACCCAAAACCCCTGGTCCCTGGACACCGACCCCGAACACGGCCTGGTCGCGCTCTCCCATCTCCAACACCTGGACCGCACCCGCTACGCCATCGAAACCATCGCCCGCATGGTCGGCAACAGCGCATCCGAACCCGACGCCACCGGCTCGCAACCTTTGGACGCCTGGACCGTAGCCACCCTGCTGGGCGGCGTCGAAAGCCTGTGCGACCACATCGGCACGCTGACCGAATCCATGCTGGACCAGGCCCGCGAATCCGGTCTGGCGCTGGCGCATTGCACAGAAACACACGACGCGCCGCCGGTAATCCAATAAGTCCATAACCCAACAAATCAACCGGCCAATCAACCCACAGGCCGCAACAACCGCCTCCCGTCAAGGCAACGCAGCACACCCCGGGCCGCCACCCCCAAGGCGGCCCGTTCCATTTCCACGCCCACCCCCTAGCTTCAAAATTCCCCAACCAAACCCGCGCCATTGCTCATTACACTGGCCGCTCCCCATCCCCGCCAAACCGCGCTCGGCCATGTCCCGGGCGACGCTACAGGAGACTCAGGTGCTTGGATCCCAGTTGATCATCCGTACGCTGCATCGCCTGGGCGTCAGGACCATCTTCAGCCTGTCTGGCAACCAGATCATGCCGCTGTACGACGCCTGTATCGACTCGGGCATCCGCATCGTCCACGTGCGGCACGAGGCGGCGGCGGTGTACATGGCGGATGCCTGGGCGCAGATGACCGGCGAGCTGGGCGTGGCGATGCTGACGGCGGGGCCGGGCCTGACCAATGGGCTGGCGCCGCTGTATTCGGCGTTGCAAGCGGAAAGCCCCGTGCTGCTGATCTCCGGCGATTCGTCCGTGGCGGAAGACGGCAAGGGCGCGTTCCAGGAGCTGGACCAGGTCGCAATCACGCGTGCGATGACGAAGCTGTCGCTGCGTCCGATGAGCGTGGCGGAACTGCATCCCGCGCTGGACCGCGCGGTGGGGCAGGCGCTGGCGCCCAGGCGTGGCCCGGTGCATCTGGCGCTGCCGTTCGATCTGTTGACGGCCGAGACAGGTTTGCAGGAACTGCCGCCGGCAGCGCTGCAGCCGATCGCGCCGTTCGCCACGGGCGCGCTGGACCGGCTGGCCGCACTGCTGCACGCGGCGCAGCGTCCGCTGGTGCTGGCCGGCCCGGGCGCCGCGCGCTGGCATGCGCGCGCCGCCTGCCGGCAGCTGGAGGAGGCGCAGGACCTGCGCGTCATCCCCATGGAAAGTCCGCGCGGCCTGAAGGATCCTTCGCTGGGTGCGCTGGCGGCGGTCATTCCCGATGCGGATCTGATCGTGCTGGCGGGCAAGTGCCTGGACTTCACTTTGGGCTTTGGCGGCGCGGCGGCGTTGGGCGGGCAGGCGCGGGTCGTGGTGATCGACCCGGATGCCGCGATGCTGGAACGCGCGCAGCGTTTGTTGGGCGAGCGGCTAGCGCTGGCGGTGCAGGGCGATGCCATCGCGGCCTTGTCCGCCTTGCGGGCGGCGCAGCCGTTGGCGGCGCGCGCGGCGTGGCGGGCGCGGGTAGATGAGGCGCTGCGTTATCGCGGCAAGCCGGAGCCTGCCACGTCGGCGGGCGCGGCGTTGGGACCGCGCGTCTTGTGCGAGACGGTGCAGGCGTTTCTGGCGTCCGCGCCGGATCCCGTGGTGGTCTGCGATGGCGGCGAGTTCGGGCAGTGGGCGCAGGCCTATTGCAGCGCGCCGGTGCGCATCATCAACGGCATGTCGGGGGCCATCGGCGCGGGCGTGTGCTACGCCATCGCGGCCAAGATCGCGCGGCCCGGGGCGACGGTGCTGGTCCTGATGGGGGATGGCACGGCGGGTTTTCACCTGATGGAGCTGGACACGGCGGTGCGCGAGCAGGCGCCGTTCATCGCGGTGATCGGCAATGACCTGCGCTGGAACGCGGAGCATCTGATTCAGCTGCGCAGTTATGGCCCGCAACGGTTGATCGGCTGCGAGCTGTCGCCGACGGCCAGGTATGACGAGGTGGCGTCGGCCTTGGGCGGGGCGGGTTTCGCGGCGGACGATGCGCAGAGCCTGGGCGCGGCGCTGGCGAGGGCGGCGGACAGCGGTTTGCCGGCATGCATCAATGTCTCGATGGCGGGAGAGGCCGCGCCTGTGTTCAACGCGTCTGGTCCGTCCGCCGGCGGGCATTGATCCGCCGTCCGTGACGCATGCCCGCATGGGGATGAACCAGCAGGCGTAAGCCGCGGGCATCACGCCGGCCGCAGTCCGGTCTCGTTTAGCAGTCCCATCGTTCAGCGCAGCGCCTGCGCACTGTCAGTCCCGCTTCACAACGCAGCCTCGCCGCGCCACGCAGTCCCACCGTTCCGTTGCCACGTCGTTTCATCGCGTAGTTTCGTTCCCCCGCTCGACAGGAGACTTCCCATGATCAGCCTCTCCGGCCTTCGGCCGGCTGCCTTTGCTCGCGCCGCGATTTGTGTATGGGGCGCCTGTACCGGGCTGGCCGCCGCCCAGGCTTATCCCGCCAAGCCGATACAGCTCATCGTTCCTTTCAGCGCGGGCGGCGACGCCGACATGGCGGCGCGCAACCTGGCCGCCGCGGCGCAGGGGCTGCTGGGGCAGCCCGTGGTCGTGGTCAACAAGGCGGGCGCCAACGGCGCGATCGGCTCGGCCGCCGTGAAGCAGGCCGCGCCCGATGGCTACACGCTGCTGCTGGGACGGATCGGGTCGCAGGTGCTGCTGCCGGCCTTGCAGCCCAAGACCACGCCTTACACGGCGGGGGATTTCACGTACATCGGGTTGCTGGAGCTGAACCCGGTGGTCTGCGTGGTGCATCCGGACAGCGGCTACGAGACGCTGGACGATCTGGCGAAGGCGGTGAAGGCCAAGCCCGGCAAACTGAACTACAGCCACTCCGGCCCGGCCACGGTGCAGAACCTGGCGCCGCAGCTGCTGCTCAGCACGCTGGGCCTGAAGCCGGACGCGGTGGTCAGCGTGCCGTACAAGGGGGGCAACGAGGTGGCGCTGGCGGTGTTGAGCCGGGACGTGGATTTCGCGTGCAACAACCTCAGTTCCATGACGGGCCTGCTGACCGGTGGCAAGCTGCGTCCGCTGCTGACGACCACGCCCGAGCGGCTGGCGCAGTTTCCGGACATTCCCACGGCGCGCGAGCTGGGCCTGCCGCAGATGGAAGCGGTGATCGGCTGGAGCGGGCTGTTCGGGCCGCCGAAGATGGCGCCCGAGGCGGTGCGGCGATGGGCGGCGGCGCTCAAGCAGATCGCGCGGGATCCGAAGTGGATCGCGGGGAATGAAAATTTTGGCGGGATCCCGCATGTGCTGTCGCCGGAGGACACCGAGCGGTATGTGCGGGACGGGAGCGCGATCTATGAGGAGCTGGTGGCGAAGGCGGGGTTGCAGGTGAATTAGCGGCGCGTGTCGATGCAAGGGCGTCAGGCGCTGCCTTGCGCCGCCGGACGCCCTGTCCGGGCTAGGCGCTGTGTTCGTCCGCTGCGGGCTCGAAGTCCGGGTCGCGCATGCGGATATGGCGCAGCAGGATGTCCGACAAACGAGGCTTGCGGTTCGCCACGATGATGGCGTTGGCGGCGCTCTTGAACTTGCTCCATGCCAGTTTGTAGCGGTCGTGGTCTGCTTCCATTCCGGGCAGGCGCTCGCTGTAGAACGTCAGGAAGCGCTTCAGCTCGTCGAACGCATAGCTCTCGATGGCCTTGCGTAATTGCACGGACGAGATGTTCTGCAGGAAGGGCATGAGCGCTTCCGAGGCCGACGGCGGATCGGCCTCGATCTGCTCGACCGCGTCCATGACGGTCTGCATGGGGCGGCGTGATTCGTTGACCTCCCGGATCGCCTGCGCGATGGGGTCGGCCAACCCTTGCAGGACGCTTTCCTGCACATATTCTTTCGAAGCCTTGCGCCAATGCCGACCCCAGGCCTCGGCCATGTGCGACGCCCAGTCCTGGCCGCCGCGCCGTTCCAGGTCGCGGATGATGGTGCTGGCCATCTGCGGGGCCAGGGCTTGCCAGCCGTTCGCGCCCCAGTCGCGGACCATGCGCTGGAAGGTCTGGTCGGTGGCGTCCGGGTCGTAGAGCGCGCGGTCCACATAGTCCAGCGCGGCCATCTGGGCGGTCGCGTGCAGCGCCCGCTCATCTCGCGCCTGCATCCTGGCCGTCACGCGGGCCGCGTCGAGCGGGTGATGCCGCACGAAGTCCGACAGCAGGGACAGCAGTTCGGTGTCGCTGATGACGCTGCATCGCACGGCCAGCAGGGCGGCGTCGCCGGGCAGCGTGTTGCCCAGCTGATCGGCGCAGACCCGGGTCCAGTCTTCCAGGAAGGTCTCCACCTGTTTGTCAGGAAAGCGGTTCTCGTAGTGCAGGACGGCCAGGAAGACCAGGCTGCGCAGGATGTATTCGGGCAGGGGCTGTTGCGGCTCACGGCCGGGAATCGCCTTCCTGAACGCATCGGTCAGTCGCTCGATGCGCTGGATGATGCGGATGTTGGTCAGACCGGCGGCCTCGGCCGTGGCGACGATAGGCTCGCGGTCCGGGCAAGCAGGCGACAAGCCCAATCCGCAGGCATCGGCCGGCGTGGGCCGCAGGTTGATCTCCGCGTCCAGGCATTTCTCCCGCACGGCGCGCCATTCCTTGCCCTGGTTGGCGCTCAGTTCTTCCTCGTTGTAGATCAGCAGCACGGTGCAGCCCTTGCCCTTGAGCGCGTCCACATAGCCGAACAGCGTCTCCAGCGACAGCGCGGCGTCGCGGCGTTCCAGGTCGTCCACCACGATGATGCGCTCGCGCACCAGCATGCCGGTGATGACGGATTCGGCCAGCGCGCCGGTCGCCAGCAGTGCGTCGGCGGCCTCGCCGATGAAGGGGATGTTGCGCAGCGCGTCGGTGAGTTTTTTGCCGGTTTCCTTGATGACCTTGCCGCCGGCTTCGCCGTACTTGGAGGCGTTGCTGGCGGCGTCCTGCAACAGCGCGCGGCCGATCTCGTCCGGCGATTTCAGGCCGAAGCAGGAGGCGTACAGGGCGGTCTTCGCGGCGGGCAGCGTGTCACGCAGGGAAAGCCATAGATGCGTCTTGCCCGCGCCCCAGCGTCCACTCAGGCCGAGCACCTGGCCTTTGCCGTTTTCAAGAAACTGGGTCAGGGCGTTCCTGCTTGCGTTCAGGTCCATGCCGGGGTTCCACTTTTCTGGTGAGTTCACGGAGGATGCCTGCGTCGCCGGAAAGGTGGCTGGCGGACAGGGCGATAGCGGCCAGGAATCGTACCGCATGCATGGCCGCGCGATCTGGCCGCCTTGGGCTACTTGCCTCCGTCTTCCGGCTTGTTGTCCGCAGGCGCGGACTCCGGCGAGCACATGGTGGGATGCGGGGTATCCGGCTTGCCGGGCAGGCGTTGCGACAGCGGCGGGCTGATTGTTCTGGCAATGGCCGATTTGGGCACGGCGGACGCTGCGCCCGCCTGCAAGACGGCGCAGGTGTCGGTGTTGCACCAGAGTTGATGGATGACCCCTTGGTTCGGGTCAAAACCGGGAAGATGGGGAATCGTGGGCAGTGCGGCCAGTGGAACCTCCTGGCAATAATCCTGTGCGTCGCGTTTGCCTATGACTCCAAACGGCTCAACCAGCACGATCAGGCTGCAAGCGACGAGAAGCGCGATCACGAGGATCGAACCGGGGATCGCGAGGACATAGCCAGCAAGCCCGGCCGCGATATAGGCAATCTGGCGTGGCAGACTGAGGTCTTTAAACGGGATCGCGGTGGCCGAGACGCGAGGCTTGGCGGCCTTCCTACGGAGTTTTTCGATCGCCAGGAGGAGGATGAGCATCACGCAGCCGATCGTCGCTGGCAAGAGCATCGACATGAGTATGTCGAGAAACCAATCGCCGGAGGTCAGCAGGATATGGGCGGCGCCATTGCCCCAGGCGCGATAGGCAAGCCACATCGCATCCGACGTGGAGATGCTCATCTGTGTGTTGTCGAGGTGAAAATACGCCAGATAGCCGGCGTGATACGCCTTGCCCTGCAGGTAGAACATCGCCGTCAGGAAGACGGTGAATGGAATGGGAATCAGGCGAAGCCAGCTTTTCTTTCCGGAGTTTTCCGCGTTCTTGTCGGTTGTTTCGTTTTGCATGTCTTGGGATGGGCTTGAGTGTGTCTATGTCCCAGAGGGGCGGGGCGGATGCGGCAAGCGCAATGCCGCTTGAATGGTGAGCGGAGTCTTACACGATTTCGCTGATCGCCAGTAATGATCCCCTGCGCTGGGCGCGGCGTCGTCGCAACGCGCCTGTCTGATCAGCCTTGCCCGCTCTTGCGTCGGCGGATGGCTCGACCGCCATCCCGGCGCACGCGCGCGAGCGCAAAACCGCGTCAAGGCAACATGGGTATGCGAGGGTCTAGCGGCGTGCCGCGCCGTGCGTATTCGGCGAAGGCGACATCTCGCTTCATGGCCTCGTCCAGCGTCAGGACGAATCTCTCGCCCAGGTTGTCCCAGGGGTTGACCAGGGTCATCGACACGGCCTTGCCGGTCATGTCGTAGCCGACGCTATCCAGCACGAACGCGTGATGGAAGTGCATGTTGCCAAACGGATCAGGCTGACCGTATGCGCAGCCCACGAACAGGAATCTGGGGCTGCCGTCTTCCAGGCAGCATCCCCTGGCGGCGGCTCGTTCGAGGATCATCGACAAGCCCTCGGTATTTGTCGGACCATACATGAGCGCGGTGCCGTAGCCCAGCAGGTTGCCGATCAGGGGATCGTAGTTGTCGGCTCTTTGGTTGTGCGCGTCGATGGAGTCACGGTTCGAACGCAGCGGGCTTTGTCCGTTTTGCATCAGGTTGCCCGCCAGATGCTCAAGTATCTTGACCATCAGCGAATTCGTGCTGGCTGAGCGGGGATGGTCGATGATCCGCCTCAGCCTGGACGGGGAAATGTCGACCTGCAGCCGGCCGTTCTCCAATGCCAGTGCATATCCCTTCTTCTTCAGGTTGTGTATCTCAAACCGATCAGCCAGTACCTTTGCCAGGGTTTCCGGAGACTCGCCCCGCAGCAGCTTCTGCCTGCCCATGGGGGAATGGATATTGGCGTTGAACGTCAGTCGCAGCGCTCCGCGCTCGGTGATTTCGGCCGAGTTCAGAATGCTCTCCTGCACGATCGGACTGGACAGGGCGCCGATCATGACAACCAAGGCGTAGCAATCGCCCGTTTTTCCTTGCTTGATGGACAACGGTTCGCCGGCCGGGATGAGGCTCATGGCGTCGTCCTTGTGCTGCTGCAGGCTCAGCAGGTAGTCGTCCACCTTCATGCGCTGGCAAGCCTGGCGCAGGCGGGCGATCTCTTGCTGATCATGGATATCGCGCCGCGCGTGCAGTGCCTGGCCGTCGATGATCAAGGCGTAGTCGCAGGTTCCGTTGGGATGTTCCGTCAGATTCAGTTCGAACATGTCCCGATACCGGGGCTGCGCCATGCCCCGCAGCAGCAGGAAGGCGCCGATGCGGGCACACTCCGCGTCAGCGATGGGGGCGTCGCGCTGCGCAGCGACGATGGCATAGACCTTCCTGATGCTGTCCCGTTTTGCATTGCTCCGGAATACGTAGTCGATGATCCTGTCCAGCAGGTTCATCGCCGAAGCGTCTTGTTCGGACTTGGCCTGGAAAATGCGTCCGAGTCTCGACGGACTCAGGGAGTAGGCCGGATGGCGCTGGGCGACGTCGATGCTCAAGGCGTGTTTCTCCGGACGTGGCAAGGTAATGGGGCGCCCGGATGTCGACGGCGTGGCGGCGGGGAATGACGGGCATCGGAACGCTGGGTGGCCGCAACCCGAAAAGGGTTCCAGCGGGGCCGGACGCTCAGCCCGGCCGTGCCCGCCGTCGTGCCGCATGTTCCGTTGGCCAGCGCGGCTCGCGCATCTACGCCGCCGGCATCTGATTCGTCACGCAATGGATCCCGCCGCCGCCCGACGCGATGGCGTCGATGTTCAGCTGCACCACCTTGCGCCCCGGATACAGCCGTTCCAGCAGTTCGCGCGCATGGGCGTCGGCCTTGGCGTCGCCGAACTCGGGCGCGATGACGGCGCCGTTGATGACGAAGTAGTTGATGTAGCCGGCGGCGAAATCGGGGTGGTCGCGCAGGAAGCGGCTGCGGCGCGGGTTCTGCGGCGGCGGCAGGGTGTGGACGTCCAGCGGCTTGCCGTCGGCGTCGGTGCTGCGCTTGAGGATGTCCAGGTGCTTGCGCGTCAGTTCGTAGTCGTAGGAATCCGGATCCATGTCCAGGTTGGCGACGACCACGCCGGGGCGGGCAAAGCGGGCATAGAAGTCGACGTGGGCGTCGGTGATGTCCCGGCCCTTGATGCCGGGCAGCCAGATGATCTTGCGAAAGCCCAGGTCGCGCGCCAGCGCTTGCTCGATCTCGGCCTTGGTCCAGCGCGGATTGCGGTTGTCGTTGAGCCAGCTGCTCTCGGTCATGATGGCCGTGCCCAGGCCGTCGGTCTCGATGCCGCCGCCTTCGCCGACCAGGTCGCTGCGCAGGTGGTCGATGTCCAGGCCGTCGCACATGGTCTTGGCCAGGCGGGAATCGGCGCCGTGGCGCTGCTTGTCGCCCCAGCCATTGAAGTTGAAATCCACGCCGGCCACGCTGCCCTGGCCGTCGGCTATGAAAACGGGGCCGATGTCGCGTATCCAGATATCGTCCAGCGGCGCTTCCTCGAAGCGGACGCGGGCCGCGCCGCAATGGTGTTCGGCCAGGCGGCGTTCTTCGGGCCGGCAGTACACGGTGACGGGCTGGAAGGCGGCGATGGCGCGGGCGATGCGGCCCAGCGCGGCCTGCACGTCAGGCGTGTAATCCTCCCAGATGGCTTGCTGGGCGCCGAAGGCGATGAAGGCGCGCGCCTGTGGCGCGTTCTCTTCGGCCATGTGCCAGCCCTTGACGGCGGCGCGGGCGGCGGGGGTGTGCAGGCCCGCGCCGAGCGCGGCGGCGGCCTGCGTCCCGATGAGCAGGGCGGATTGCTGGAGGAATCGGCGGCGGGTTGTCACGCTGGGCTCCTGGGTCCGGTACGGATCGATAAGCAGCGGTTGTGGGAGTACGGACGCGTCATCTTCGCATGACAAGGTATCCGCGCCGGCGGACGGCTCGGAGGAAGGTTGGTCTGAAATATTATTCAAGTAATTAATTGAATGTGTGGTAGATTGACGCCTTCACTACTGTCCCTGCACGCCGGCGTTCCGACTTCTGCGCCAGCCCGTTACCGCCATGTTCGACTCCTTTCCGCTCGCACGCTATTTCACGCGCATCGGCTATCACGGCCCCGCCGAACCCACGCTGGAAGTACTGCGCCAGCTGCATCTGCTGCATCCGCAGGCCATCCCGTTCGAGAACATCGATGCCTACAGCGGCCTGGGCGTCAGCCTGGATCTGGCGCGCATCGCCGACAAGATGCTGGCGCGCGGTCGCGGCGGCTATTGCTTCGAGCACAACAGGCTGTTCCAGGCCGTGCTGGAGCAACTGGGCTTTCGTGTCACGCCGCTGATCGCGCGCGTGCGCTGGCAGGTGCCGGCGGACGTGCGCACAGGGCTCACGCACATGCTGCTGCGCGTGGATCTGGACGGGCGCAGCTGGTTCGCCGACGTGGCCTTCGGGTCCACCACGCAGACCGCGCCGCTGGAGTTCCTGCTGAACGTGCCGCAGGAAACGCCGCACGGCGTGTTCCGCATCGCGCCGGCCGGCCCGGATGAATTCAGCCTGGAATTCCAGACCGCCAAGGGCTGGAGCACGGTCTATCAGTATGGCTTGCGGCCGGCGCCGGCCGTCGATTTCGAGATCGGCAACTGGTACACGTCCAGCCATCCGCAATCGGTGTTCCTGTCCGACCTGATCATCAGCCGCACCGCGCCCGGCCTGCGCGAGCTGCTGGTGAACGATGTGTTGACGCTGCGCGGCAACACGGGCGCGCCGCCCGAGACGCGGCGCTACGACGATGCGCAGGCCTGGGCGGATTGCCTGCGCGAGCGTTTCGGATTGGACCTGCCGCCGGGCGAGGCGGCGGCCCTGTTCGAGCGGGCCGCCGCAAGCGGCAGGCAGGCGGCGGCCGGGGAACTGACGGCGGGCTAGCGCCCGGCATGCCGTCAGTCCCGGACGCGCCCGGGCCCGCTCCGGTTCAGCGCTTCAGGTACGCCATCGCCGTGTCGTGGAAGAACAGGTCGCGATGCGCGACATAGGCGGGCCGGTTCATGATGTCGACGAACACGTCCAGGTAGCGCGCCGTGTTGTCGACCATGCTGGGCATGTGCCAGTCCGAGCCGTAGGCGACCTTGTCCAGGAAGTCGTGGGGGCGGCCGTTCTGCTGGGCCTCGGCGCGCGCGCGCTCGATGTTGGCGACCAGCAGCTCGCGTGCGGTCGGGTCGTCCAGCAGTTCGGTGATGTAGCCCAGCTCGCAATACACGTTCGGGTAGGTCGCGCACAGGTCGGCGACGATGCGGGCGAAGTTGTCGGCGTCGCGCCACTCGGCGTCGTTGTCGGCCATCCAGCCGGCCGAGGAGACGCCCAGGTTGCTGGCCCGGCCGCCGCCGGCATGGCCCAGGCAGAGCCGCAGATCGCGCCAGCGTTCGTGTTCGAGCAGCGCGCGCCAGTGCTTGGGGTGGGCGTTCAGGCCTTTCTTTTCCTTCGTCTGGAAGCCGATGGGCGTGCAATGCACGAACACCGGAATATCGCCGGCGATGCAGTAGTCGAAGAACGCCGCCACCCGGCTCTCCAGCACGGGGTCGGCGTTGCCGATGGGCAGGTAGCCCAGCGCCGGATAGAACTTGAAGCCCAGGAAGCCGTGCGCGATCGCGGTGTCGGCCAGTTGCCGCCAATTGTCGCGCCGGGGATCGAAGGCGGAAAAGCCGAACATCGATTGCGGGTTGTCCTGCTTGAGCTGCTCCATCTTCCGCAGCTGTTCGGGGAAGGGATAGCGCGGCGGCTTGGGCACCGGATAGGCCAGCTGCATGTCCATCATCATGTGCAGCACCTGGATGTTGCCGGCGCCGAGCTTGTCGTAGCTGGACAGCAGCTGCTTGAGCACGGCCTTCTCCGACTTCAGCATGGTCAGGAAGAACTCCAGGTAGTTCTCTACGTGGCTGCCCCAGGCGAACTTGTCCATCAGGTCCGTGGCCGCGCGCAGCGCCTTGCGAATCACGCGCCGGGCCCAACCAAGCACGTCGACGATCCGTGGCGCGGCGCCCAGTTCCTTGAATGAGGTCACGGGTTCGTGCAGCGGCAACGGGTCCGGGTCGATCCAGCCCTCGGCGGCGTAGTCGATGCTCGCCAGCTGATCAATGATCCCCACGAGTTCCTCCGACAGCCCCGGTTCGGCAGGCGCGTCGTCCCATGGCTGGTCAAGCAGGTCCGCGGGGCTGCGCCCGGCGATCATGTCGGCCGGCACCCGCTCCATCAGGCCGGCGCGGACGACGTCCCAGATCTGCTCCAGATAGTGCTCGTCCGCGTCCTCGGGCGTGAAGGGCAGCGGATGGTCCGCGCGCAGATCCTGGGCGTCCGCATACGAGGAACCGGCCAGTGCGTACAGCAGCTGCGCGACGTAGTCCGCGAGCTTGCTTTCGTCTTTCTTCATTGCGCTGGCGATCACGCTTTCCAGCGGCAGATACCGGGCATTGAACAGATGGGTATGCAGATCCACGACACGGGCAGGCAGGTTCATGCGAGTGCTCCTCGGGATGGGGAATGGCAGTCTAGCGCGGGCATGGCGACCCGCATGCGGACGGACGTTAGGGGCAGGGAAAATCCCGATGGGCGACGTCTTGTCGACATTCCAGCGGGGCATGACGCCGTCCGCGCGGGAATGGCCAGCGCCGGCTTGCGCCAGGTCATGCGGGGCGCGTCCGGCGGGCGCTGCCCGACCCGCCCAACGGGCGGCGTCCGGTAAGATCGCAGGCGAGCCGGGCTTGTGCCTGCCCGTTCCTTTCCTTGCCCGGCGCCGCGCGCGCCGCCGCTCCCGTCCCGTGACTCCGCCACCATGACTCAATCCGCTTTCGAACTTCCGCCCGACCTGCTCGCCTTCCTGCGCAGCCCGCCGGCCTCGGCCGCCGAGCGCGACACGCCCGATGTGTTCTTCGACCGGCCCGAGATCGGCCGCCTGTACGCCCAGGCGCAGGAACCCGGGCAGACGGAAGCGGTGCTGTCCGCCTGCGCCGCGCTGCTGCCCGAGGTGCATCCCAACCGCGCGTCGCTGCTGGCGCTGATGGGCGGCGCGCTGGTCGAGGACGGCGCCGACCCGGCCATCCTGTTTCCCGCCTGCCATGCCTTGCTGGACGTCTGGCTGCAGGAGCTGGAGCCGTACTGCGCCGAGGAGGTCGACGAGGACGACGACGAGGCCGAGCCCGAGGAAGTGCAGGCCTGGGCCGACGCGCAGGCGCGCATGAAGGCCGTGCCGCAGGAGCGCCGCTGGGAGGTCGAGACCTTGCAGCAGGCCGTTGAACTGCTGGTGCTGCCCATGATGGCGATGGTGCTGCGCGACGAGCGCAACCACCGGGCCTTCCTGGCGGACGACGCCTTGCAGGCGCGGATCTACCGCCTGAACCGCAACGGCAGCCTGCCGTTCGAGCAGCTGCACTACCTGTGGCTGGCCGCGAACATGAGCTACGAGGACGAGCTGGTGGTGGTGCTGCCGGCGTCGGGCACGGGCTTCGTGGCGCGGGCGCACGCGGTGAACAACGGGTTCCATGCCTTCACGCTGCTGCAGAACCTGATCCGCGAACACGGCCAGGCGCTGGGCGTGCGCCAGGCCATCGTGGACCGCGCGCCGCCGTCGGAAGACAACGACAGCGACACGGCGGATTTCCTGTGGCTGCAGGCGCAGGCCTACGCGGGCGGTGAGCTGGTCAACGAGCTGGCCTGGTCCTGGGGCGAGGCGCCCTTGCGCGCCAATGCGCAGAAGCACGGCAAGCGCGTGCTGATCGGCCTGGACAAGGGCGACGCGTGCAGCCGCAGCTGGGCCGGTTTCCTGGGCGCCTGCCATGACGCGCAGAATCCGCACGTCGCCTTCAAGCGCTACCTGACGCCGGAGGAAGTGGCGTCGTACCTGCAATGAGCGGGCGCATGACGGCCAGGACAACGGGGGCGCGCGGATGAGCGGCGTGCCCGATTCCATCGTCGCCCTGCTGCGCGAGGCCGGCTGGCAGGCGCCGCCCGACGACGGCGCGCGGGATCCGGCGGGCGAGCGCCTGCTGGCGTCGCTGGCCGGCCTGTCGCTGGGCAAGACCGGCGCGGGACGGGAAACCGCCGCCAGCGACGTGGCGTTCTATGAACGGCCCTGCGAGCCGGACGAGGACGAATCGCTGGAAGGCCTGCCCTGGCGCGGCCGCACCGGGCCGCTGCGGGCGGTGGCCGACGCGCATCACAACCACATGATCGTGCTGCTGGATGCCGCCGGCGCGGCTTATGTCTATACGGTGCCGGACGGCAAGCTCTATAGGCTGGGCGCGTCGCTGGGCGAGGCGCTGGAACGGCTGCTGCTGGGCATCGGCTACGGTCCGGCGATAGACGAGGACGACTGACGCGGCACGGCGCGGGGCCGGACCGCTGCCGCGTCTGAATCGGCAGGCTCGGCCCCCGCCGCCGGGCGCGCCCGCGCCGACGGCCTCAGCCCGCGTCCTGCGCCATGTTCTCGCCCGTCGCGAACAGGTCCACCAGCGTGCGCCGCAGCCAGCGCTGGGCCGGCACGGTGTCGTTGCGCTGGTGCCAGAACAGCGTGATGGTGCGCGGCGGCGCGTGCATGGGCAGCGGCACGGCGCGCAGGTAGGGCGCATGCGGCGTCAACGCGCCCAGGTGCAGCGGCAGCACGGCGATCAGGTCGGTGTGGCGCAGCATTTCATAGGCCACGTTGTAGTGGTTGACCAGCGCGGCCACGTCGCGCGACAGGCCGCGCGCCGACAGGTACATGTCGTAGGACGGCAGCGTCTGGCCTCCCAGGCTCACGTCCACGTGGCGCGCCGACAGAAAGGCGCGCGTGCTCAGGCGCTTCATGCCGGCCAGCGGGTGATCGTGGCGCATGAAGCAGGCGTACTCCACCAGCCAGAGCGAGCGCGAGCGGATATGGCCCGGGTACTGGGCTTCGTTGACGTAGGCGCTGAGCACGCAGTCGGCGCGGTTCTCTTCCAGCTGTTCCGGGATTTCCAGCAGCGTGTTGGGCACGGCGCGCACGCGCGCCTGCGGCGCAGACTGCTCCAGCCGCCCGAACAGCGGCGGCAGCACGATGCCCGCGATGTAGTCGGACATCGACAGGCTGAACTCCATCGTGGCGCGGGCCGGGTCGAAGGCTTCGGCGTCGAGCGCGCCGCGCATGCGGTCCAGCGCCTCGCCCAGCTCGCTCCACAGCACGGCGGCGCGCTGGGTGGGAATGACGCCATTGCCGGCGCGCACGAACAGCGGGTCGTCCAGGCTGTCGCGCAGCCGCGCCAGCGCATTGCTGACGGCGGGCTGGGTCATGCAAAGTGCATTGGCCGCGCGCGTCACGCTGCCTTCGGTCATCAAGGCCTCGAAGACCTTCAGCAGGTTCAGGTCCAGCGTGCGGAAGCTCATGGCAGGTCATTCACATTGGTGATGTGGGGCATCATAACTATAAATTGGATAGATAGATTTGCGCATGCCTATCATGCGGTTCCTGGTCAAGAACAGTACGGCTGAAGCCGTCGATTGCAAGGGGAATTCCGCATGTCCATGATCTCGGCGCGCATCGAGCGCCTGCCGTTCGCGCATTTTCACAAACACCTGCTGCTGATGGGCGGCCTGGGCTATATGTTCGATGCCATGGACGCCGCCGTGCTGGCGTTCATCCTGCCCGTGCTGCGGGTGGAATGGGGCCTGACCAGCGTGCAGATCGGGCTGCTGGGCAGCAGCACCTTCATCGGATTTTTCTTTGGCGCGCTGCTGGCCGGCACGCTGGGCGACCTGATCGGCCGGCGCGCGGTGATGATGTGGGCGCTGGCGCTGTACTGCGTGGCCTCGCTGGTCAGCGCCTGGGTCGACAGCTGGCCGCCGTTCTTCGCGGCGCGGGTGATCGCCGGCATGGGCACGGGTGCGGAAAGCGCCATCATCGCGCCCTATCTGGCGGAGTTCGTGGCGCGGCGCTTTCGCGGCAGCTTCACCGGCGCGCTGGCGGGCTTCTTCTCGTTCGGCTTCGTGGCCGCCGCGCTGCTGGGCTATTTCATCGTGCCGGCGCATGCCAGCGGCTGGCGCATCGTGCTGGTGATCACGGCGCTGCCGGTGGTGATGCTGCTGTGGTGGCGCCGCGCGCTGCCCGAATCGCCGCGCTGGCTGGAGAGCCGTGGCCGGACCGCCGAGGCCGAGGCCGTGCTGGACCGCATCGAAGCCGATTTCCGACGGCGCGGCGCCACGCTGGCCGAGCCCCGGCCCGAGCCCGAGGCGCCGCCGCGCGGCGCGGCCAGCCTCGGGTCCAATTTCGCGCTGCTGCTGCAGGGCCGGCAGACGCGCATCACGCTGATGACCTGGATCATGTGGCTGTCGATCACCTTCAGCTACTACTCGTTCTTCGTGTGGATCCCGGGCCTGCTGGTCGAGAGCGGCATGAGCATGACCAAGAGCTTCGGCTATTCGCTGGCGATCTACTGCGCGCAGGTGCCGGGCTATTTCAGCGCGGCCTGGTTCAACGAGAAGATCGGCCGCCAGGCCACCATCGCCAGCTACATGCTGCTGGGCGGCGCGGGCGCGCTGGGGCTGGCGCTGGCCAAGACGGACGGCCAGATCATGCTGGCCGGCATCATCATGTCCTTCTTCATGAACGGCACCTACGCCGGCGTCTATGCCTACACCGCCGAGGTCTTTCCGACGGCGGTGCGCACCACCGGCGCGGGGCTGGCCTCGGCCATCGGCCGGCTGGGCGCCATCGCCTCGCCCGTGCTGGTGGGCTATCTGTATCCCAAGTTTGGCTTCCTGGGCGTGTTCGGCACCACCACGGTGACGCTGGTGCTGGGCGCGCTGGTGGTGCTGGTGATGGGTGTGCCCACGCGCGGCCGCTCGCTGGAAGCCATCGCGGCGGGAGAGGTGAAATGAGCGGCGCGCGTCCCTTCCGTCCCGCCGTGGCGGTGCCGGCCTTGAATGCCGTGGCCCGCGCCCATGAGGCGCCCTCCCAGCCGCAGGCCGTGTTCGCCGCCGTGGACCACGCGCTGGCCGGCGAGATCGGCCACCGGCTGTTCACCATCCTGTCCTACGACCCGGACAGCGGCGTGGCCACGCGGCTGTATTCGAACCTGCCCGACGCCTACCCCGCGGGCGGCAGCAAGACCGTGATGCCAGGGCCGTGGACCGACACGGTGCTGGCGCGCGGCGAGTGCTACATCGGCTACACGCCGGACGACCTGCGCAGCGTCTTCGCCGATCACGAATTGATCGCCTCGCTGGACTGCCAGAGCGTGCTGAACGTGCCGATCCGCTGGCGCGGCCGCACCTGGGGATCGCTCAACCTGCTGCACGCCGAGCGTTGGTACGGTCCGGACGACGCCATCGCCTGCCGGCCCTATGCGCAGCTGGTGCTGCCGGCGCTGTGCTGCGCCTGAGCGCGGCGCCTTCATATGTCCATAGGCCGGGCTGATACGCCCGGCCCTTCACTTGCCAATATCGGGAGCATCATGGAAAGCACATTGTTCAAGAACGCCGCGTTGCTGGATCCGGCCCGGCCCGAGCTGCTGGAGGACCACGACGTGCTGGTCGAGAACGGCCTGGTCAAGGAAGTCTCGGACCGACCGCTGTCGGCCGCGTCGGCGCGCGTCATCGACCTGAAGGGCAAGACGCTGATGCCGGGCCTGATCGATCTGCACGTGCATGTGATCGCGGTGCAGCTGAACCTGCCGCAGCAGATGGCCATGCCCAATGTGCTGGTGGCGTTCCGCTCGGCGCCGATCCTGCGCGACATGCTGCGCCGGGGCTACACCACCGTGCGCGACGCCGGCGGCGCCGGCCATGCCTTCAAGGTGGCGGTGGAGCAGGGGCTGGTGCAGGGGCCGCGCCTGTTCGTGTCGGGCCGGGCGCTGAGCCAGACCGGCGGCCACGGCGACGGCCGTCCGCGCAGCGATTTCATGCCGGGCGATTCGCCGTGTCCCTGCTGCGTGCGGGTGGGCGCGCTGGCGCGCGTGGCCGACGGCGTGGACGAGGTGCGCCGCGCGGTGCGCCAGGAATTGCAGATGGGCGCGGACCAGATCAAGATCATGGCGTCCGGCGGCGTGGCCTCGCCTACCGATCCGGTCGGCGCCTGGGGCTATTCCGAGGACGAGATCCGCGCCATCGTCGCCGAGGCGCGCGCCCGCCAGACCTATGTGCTGGCCCACGCCTACACCGCCGAGGCGATCTCGCGCGCGGTGCGCTGCGGCGTGCGCACCATCGAACACGGCAACCTGGTCGACGCCGAGGCGGCGCGGCTGATGGCCGGGCAGGGCGCCTATGTGGTGCCTACGCTGATCACCTACGAGGCCCTGGCCAACGAAGGCGCGGACCTGGGCCTGCCGGCCGACAGCGTGGCCAAGGTGGCGCAGGTGCGCAACGCCGGCCTGCATTCGCTGGAGATCTATCGCGACGCGGGCGTGCCGATGGGCTTCGGCACCGACCTGCTGGGCCCGTCGCACCGCCTGCAAAGCGAGGAATTCCGCCTGCGCGCCGAGGTGTTGGGCGCGCCGGCGGTGATCGCCAGCGCCACGCAGGTGGGCGCGCGGGTGCTGGGCATGGAAGGCAAGCTGGGCGTCATCGCGCCGGGCGCCTGCGCCGACATGCTGGTGGTGGACGGCAATCCGCTGCGCGACGTGTCCTGCCTGCTGGGGCAGGGCGAGCACATCCCGCTGGTGATGCAGAACGGCAAGGTGCAGTTCGACGAGCTGGCCGCCTGAGCGGACGGCGGGGGCGGGCGGCCTGGTGTGCCGTTCCTTCTGCGCGGGCGTTTCCGAGGGACAGCACGCTAGGGCTTGCCGCCCGCGTCGGCGGGCCTGACCGCCGCCCGCCACAGGTCCAGGAAATGGCGCTTCTTGAGCGCGTCCTGGTACACCAGCAGGCCCACGCCCAGGCCCAGCGGCCGCACGCCGGCGGCCGGCACCACCGAATCGCCCACCGGGCGCATGCCGGAAGCCTGCGCGATCATGTGCTGGCCGCGCGGCGACAGCAGGTAGTCGAGGAACATCGCGCCCAGGTCCGGGCGCGGCGCCTGGCGCGGGATCAGCGCGGCGCGCGACAGCATCAGCGTGTAGTCGCGCGGGTAGATGACGGCCAGCGGCGCGCCGCGTTCGATGCGGTGGCGGGTATAGGACTCCAGCACGTTGTAGGCCAGCGTGGCGTCGCCGCGCTCCAGCATGTCCAGCGCGTCGTCCGACGAGGCGTACAGCGCCGCGTCGTTCTGGCCCAGCGCCGCCAGCAGCGCCGGCGCCATGCTGTCCAGGCGCGTGTCCTGGGTGGCGGCCAGGTAGCCGATGGCGCTGGCGCCGACGTCATAGGTCGACACGGCGCCGGCCAGCGGCCGGTCGGGCGCCTGCAGCAGCGACAGCAGCGCGCGGCGGGTGCGCGGCGCGCGCGCCGCGTCCAGCCTGCGCGTGTCGTAGACCATGACGATGGGATCGGTGCCGGTGCTGAAGACTTCGTCGCGCCAGTTGGCCCAGGCGGGCAGGGCGCGGGTCTCGGGCGAGTCATGGGGCAGCGCGTAGCCGTCGTTGGCCAGCTTGGTCTGCAGGTCCATGGCGCTGCTGATGACCAGGTCCGGGCCGGATTTTTCGCTTGCCGCGTCGCGACGCCGCGTGATGATCTGGTTGTACAGCGCCTGGGTGGGCAGTTCGGTGTATTCCAGGCGCAGGGCCGGATGGATGCGGTGGAAGTCCTCCAGCACGCCACGGAACACGGGCAGGCTGTTGGATGCATGCACCACCAGCACGTTGGCGGATCCGTCCGGGCCCAGCGCGAGCGTGTTGGGCGGTTCGGCCTGGGCCCGCGCCGGCGGGGCCAGGGTCAGGGCCAGCGGCAGCAGCAGCGGCAGGATCAGCGCGCGCGCCAGCCGGCGCGGGAGGGTGTCAGCTTTCATGGGGCAGCGCCGGCAGCAGGATGACGGCGTCCAGCCCGCCGCCCACGCGGTTGCTCAGTCGCAGCTCGCCGTGGTGGCTGTCGACCGCGCGGCGCACGATGGACAGGCCCAGGCCGGCGCCGGCCGAGCGCGGATTGGGGCCGCGCACGAAGCGCTCGAAGGCGGCATGGGCCAGGGCCGGCGGGATGCCCGGTCCCTGGTCGGACACGGTGACGCGCCAGCGCGCGCCGTCGCGTTCCAGCCGCACGTCGATATGGCCGCCGGGCGCGGCGCCGTGGCGCAGCGCGTTGTCGATCAGGTTCTTGAAGGCCTCGCGCAGCATCAGGCTGTCGCCCAGGGCCGGCGCGGGCGCGCCGTCGATGGGCAGGGCCAGGCGCACGTCGGGCGCGGGCTCGGCCTGCGGCACCGAGTCGTACACGGCCTGGTCCAGCAGCTCGGCCAGGTCCAGCGGCTGGAACTGCCGCACATTGCTGCGGTGGATCACGCTGGCGTCGCTGAGCAGCTGGTTGACCAGCCGCGACAGTTTCTCGGCGTTTCGCAGCACGGCCAGCAGGCTGCGGCGCTGTTCGGCGGGGTCTTCCTCGTCCAGCGCCACTTCCATCTGCGCGTGCAGCGCGGCCAGCGGCGTGCGCAGCTGATGCGCGGCCTCGGCGATGAACAGGCGCAGCGTGTCCAGGTTTTCCGCCAGCCGCGCCATGAAGCCGTCCAGCGTATGCACCAGCGTGTCCAGCTCTTCCGGCACGGGCGCCTTGATGGGTTGCAGGTCGGACGCGCCGCGTGCGGCCAGCTCGCGCTCGATGCGGCGGATCGGCGCCAGCGAACGGCGCAGGCCCCACCAGGCCAGCGCCAGCGCGGCGGCGGTGAAGCCCAGCAGCGCCAGCGTGCCGCGCCACAGCACCCGCGCGGCCAGCGCATCGCGCGCCTCGCTCGTCTGGCCGACCAGGACGCGTGCGCTGCGCGTGCCGGCGGGACCGGCGATCTTGCGCTCCATCCAGGCGAAGCGCACCGGCTGGCCCTGGTAGCGCGCCTCGAACAGCCGCGATGAGGCCGCGTCGTCGGACGCGCCATCCACGGGCGGGGCGGGCAGGTCGGGATAGCCGGACACCAGCGCGCCGTCGCCGGCCCGCACCTGGTAGAACACGCGGTCGCGCGGCGCCTGCTCCAGCAGGGCCAGCGCGGCATAGGGCATGTCCATGCGCCATTCGTCGTCGACCAGCTGCAGGCTGTCGGCGATGGACAGCGCCGAGGCGCGCAGCAGCTGGTCGTAGGCGGTGTCGGCGGTCTGCTGCGCATAGCCGCGCACCATCAGGTAGAGCCCGCCCACGCCGGCGACGAATAGCGCCAGCAGCATGGCCAGCAGCCGGCGGCGGATCGAGATGCGGCCGGCGCCGGCATCGGGCCGCGGCGCGCCGGCAGCCTTAGCCGCCGGCTGGCGCGTCGGGCTTGCCGTCATCGCTGCACGTCAGGATGTAGCCGGTGCCGCGCCGGGTCTCGATGCGCAGCGGCGAGCCTTCGAGCTTGCGCCGCAGCCGGGCGATGTAGACCTCGATGGCGTTGGGCGCCGCGTCGTCGTCGAAGGCGAACAGCTTGTTGGCGATCTCGTCCTTGCTGACGGCGCGGTTCATGCCGGCCAGCAGGATCTCCAGCAGGCTGTATTCGCGCTTGGGCAGCTCGATGCGCTGGCCGGCCAGCGTGAGCAGGCGCGCGGCGCTGTCGATGACCAGATCGCCGAAACGCTGCACGCCGGCGGCCTGCGCGCTGGGCCGGCGCAACAGGGCGCGGCAGCGCGCCTCCAGTTCGCGGAAGTCGAAGGGCTTGGCCAGGTAGTCGTCGGCGCCGGTGTCGAGCGCGTGGACGCGGTCCTCGATGTCGATGCGGGCGGTCAGCGCCAGCACCGGGATCTTGCTGCCCCGGTCGCGCAGGCGATGCAGGATGTCGAAGCCCGACATGCGCGGCAGGCCGATATCCAGGATCACCAGGTCGAAGCTTTCGTATTGCAGCACGCCGTCGGCGCTCAGGCCGTCGTTCTGCCAGTCGACCGCATGGCCGAGCCGGCGCAGCCGGCGCACGATGGCGTCGGCCAGGTCTTCGTCGTCTTCGATCACCAGGATGCGCATGCGGCCAATTTTCGCATAGTGGATGCCCCCACGCTGCGCGCTCCAAGGGCGCTTGCTGCCCCCCCGAGGGGGGCGCCCTTCCTTGGGGCGGCCCGGCGCAGGGGCGGGCCGCTCCCTCCGCCGGGCGTGCCTCGCAAAAACGACAGGTTCCAGACAGCTTTAATTCCTAGCCTTGCGGTCCTGCCCGTCTCCCCTTGCCGGGGCGGCTACGAATAACAACGATCCGTGGAGATACCCCATGCTTCTGACCCTGCTTGGCTTCGGCATGGTGATCACGTTCATGACGCTGATCATGACCAAGCGACTGTCGCCCCTGGTGGCGCTGATCCTGGTGCCCATCCTGTTCGCGTTGATGGGGGGCTTCGGCGCCGGCATCGACAAGATGATGCTGGACGGCATCCGCAAGATCGCGCCCACGGGCGTGATGCTGATGTTCGCCATCCTGTACTTCGGCGTGATGATCGACGCCGGCCTGTTCGATCCCATCGTCGGCCGCATCCTGCGCGCGGTGAAGGGCGATCCGCTGAAGATCGTGGTGGGCACCACCGTGCTGGCGCTGGTGATCTCGCTGGACGGCGACGGCTCGACCACCTACATGATCGTGGTGGCGTCGATGTTGCCGCTGTACCGCCGCCTGAAGATGAATCCGCTGTCCATGACCTGTCTGGCCATGCTGGCCAGCGGCATCATGAACCTGACGCCCTGGGGCGGGCCGACCGCGCGCGCCGCCAGCGCGTTGCATGTGGACGTGGGCGACATCTTCGTGCCGCTGGTGCCGGTGATGGGCGTGGCCATCGTGGCGCTGCTGGCGCTGGCCTTCGCGCTGGGCCTGAAGGAGCGCCGCCGCCTGGGCGTGCTGTCGCTGCCGGACGGCGCCACGCTGCACGCGGGCTACGACGAGGACGGCCCCAAGAACCTGCCCGAGATCGAGGTCGACCAGGACCTGCGCCGCCCGCGCCTGCTGTGGGTCAACGCCGGCCTGACGCTGGCGCTGATGGTCAGCCTGGTCATGGGCGTGCTGCCGCTGCCGGTGCTGTTCATGATCGCCTTCGCCATCGCGCTGATCATCAACTACCCGGACCTGGCCGAGCAGCGCCGCCGCGTGGCGCAGCACGCGGGCAACGTGCTGTCGGTGGTGTCGCTGATCTTCGCCGCCGGCATCTTCACTGGCATCCTGTCGGGCACGGGCATGGTCGAGGCCATGTCGCGCAGCCTGCTGGCCGTGCTCCCTGACGCCATGGGTCCGTACCTGGCCGGCATCACCGCGCTGGTGAGCCTGCCCTTCACCTTCTTCATGTCCAACGACGCGTTCTATTTCGGCGTGCTGCCGATCCTGAGCGAGGCGGCGCAGGGATACGGCATCAGCGCCGTGGAAATGGCGCGCGCCTCGCTGATCGGCCAGCCGGTGCACCTGCTGAGCCCGCTGGTGCCGTCCACCTATCTGCTGGTCGGTCTGGCCGGCGTGGAATTCGGCGACCACCAGCGCTACGCGCTCAAGTGGGCCACGATGATCTGCCTGGTGATGCTGGCGGCGGCGCTGGCGTTCGGCTTGTTTCCCCTGGTCGGCAGCGTCGGCTGAGCCGGCGCGCCCTTGAAATAGGAGTTTCCATGGCTTTGCGCATTGCTTACGTCACCAGCGGCATGGGCCATACCGGCACCGCCATCTGTCAGGCGCTGCATCGCGCCGGCCACCGCGTGGTGGCCGGCTGCGGGCCGAAGTCGTCCCGCAAGGATCACTGGCTGAAGGCGCAGAAGGCGCTGGGCTATGACTTCACCGCGTCCGAGGGCGACGCCACCGACTGGGAATCGACCCGCGCGGCCTTCGCGCGCGTGCGCGGCGAGGTCGGCGAGATCGACGTGCTGGTCAACAACGCCGGCGCCATGCTGGACATGCGGCTGCGGCAGATGGGCTATGCCGAGTGGTCGGCGGTGCTGCGCAGCAACCTGGACACGCTGTTCAATACCACCAAGCAGGTGGTCGACGGCATGGCCGACCGGGGCTGGGGCCGCATCATCAACATCGGTTCGGTGGCGGCCGAGAAGGGCCAGATCGGGCAGGTCAACTACGCCACGGCCAAGGGCGCGGCCATCGGCTTCACGCGCTCGCTGGCGCAGGAAGTCGCGGCGCGCGGCGTGACGGTCAACCTGGTGTCGCCCGGCTTCATCGCCGACGACACGGTCAAGGCCTTTCCGCCGGCGCTGCTGGATCGCATCGTGGAAAGCGTGCCGGTCGGCCGCCTGGGCACGCCGCAGGACCTGGCGGGGCTGTGCGCCTGGCTGGCCTCGGACGAGGCGGCCTTCGTGACGGGGGCGAACTACGCCATCAACGGCGGCGTGTACATGAGCTGAGGCAGGGTCGCTTGCCGCGCCCGCCGGTCCTAGCTGTTCAGGACCGGGCTGCCGTGGCGCCGCAGGAAGTCCGGGATGGACGAGGGCGTGCGCTTGCTGCCCTCCAGCCATTCCACGCGCCACTCGGTCAGACGTTCGCCGGTGTGGTGCTCGTAGCGGCCGGGCTCCGGCTCGTTGATGCATTCGTCCTGGCGCACCAGCACCAGCGGTTGCTCGGCTCCGGCCGTCTCGCGCGAGTAGGCGCTGGCTTCCTCGAAGGTGGCGAAGGCGCAGTAATAGTCGTCGCCGTCGTAGAGGTCCTCGCCGCCGTCGTGCGGGTGCACCCAGACGCGGTATTCCAGCACGGCGTCGTAGAAATAGCCGCCGCCGGACTTGGTCTGGGCGGGATATTCGCCGATCAGGTCGGCATCGACGGCGATGGGGAAGGCGGAGCGGAGAGAGGCGGGCATGGCAGAGGATTCCGGGCGCTGCAGGCGCTATGGGGGGATTGTAGGAAGCCTGACGGCCCGGGGCGCCCGCCGCGCCCCAGGTTTCCATTTCAGACGGTCACAAAGCCAAGCGGATCAAGGGTAAACCCTTAATAACCAAAAACCGCTTCAGCCCCGGTGCACCGAGACCCCGCCATCGACCAGCAGCGCCGTGCCGGTGGTGAAGCTGGACGCGTCCGACGCCAGGTACAGCGCCGAGCGCGCGATCTCGGCGGGCGTGGCCAGGCGCTTGAGCGCGTGCAGGTTCTCGACGTAGGCGCGGGCCTCGGGCGAGGCCATGGCGTCGCGCCCCATCGGCGTGTCGGTGCCGCCGGGCAGCAGCGCGTTCGCGCGGATGCCGCGCGCGCCATATTCCGAGGCGATGACCTGGGTCAGGCCGATCAGGCCGGCCTTGCTGGCCGCATAGGCGCCCATGCCGGGAAACCCCGCCGTGTAGCCGACGAAGGTGGACGTGAAGATCAGCGAGCCGCCGCCGCGCGCCAGCATGGCGGGAATCTGGTGGCGCGCGCCGAGGTAGGCGCTGGTCAGGTTGGCCTGCAGCACGTCCTGCCATTCCTGCGGTTCGATCTCGTGCAGCGGCCGCGACGGGCCCATGGCTCCCGCGTTGTTGAAGGCGATGTCCAGCCCGCCGAAGCGTTCCACGGCCGCCGTGACGGCGTCGCGCGCCAGTGCCTCGTCGCGCACGTCGCCGGCCACGGCCAGCGCCCGACCGCCTGCGGCCTCGATGGCGGCGGCCAGCCTGTCCAGCTCGGCCGCGCGGCGCGCCACCAGCACCACGCTGGCGCCCTCGCGCGCATAGAGTTTCGCCGTTTCCAGTCCGATGCCGGAACTGGCGCCGGTGACGATGGCGACCTTGCCGGCCAGTTGTCCTGATGCTTGCATGCCCGATCTCCTGTGGTTGCGGGGTCAGGCCGTCAAGGTAGGCGAGGCGTCGGGGCGCGGCTATCCGTTTATTGCCGCGCCCCGGCCTTTTGCTACAGGCCCAAGGCCTTGCGCTCGTCGGCGCTCAGCCTGGCCAGCTGCGTGGCGTCCAGCGGACCGTCGCCCACCACCTGCACGGCGCCGTCGCGCCGGTACGTCGCCTGGCGCTCGGGCGAGGGGGCCGCGGCCCCCGGGCTGGATGCCGCGCCCGCCGTCGGCTCGTCGCCAAAGCCCAGGATCTGCACGCTGATGATCGAGGGCTGGTTCTGGCGCGCCTGGTTCTGCGCGCGCTGCGCCGAGTCCTGGGCGGCGCCGACGGCCGAGCTGGCGGCGGCGCTGGCCGACGACAGCGCACCGGTGTTGACCGAGGCGGCCACCGGCACGCCGACGCTCTCGCCCTGCGCCTTGATGTTGGCGGCGTTGAGCACCTGCTGGGCATGGATGTTGATGTTGCCCGACACGCGGATGCCGGCCTCGCCCGCGTCGATGGTACCCAGCGGCGCGTACAGGTCCACGTCGCCGGCCGGCACTTCCGCGATCGGCGCCAGCGTGGCGATGCCGGCGCCGGTGGCGGGCGCCGACGGCGACAGCGCCACGTTGCCGATGCTGTCGTAGCGGCGGGTCGGCGGGGTGTAGACCACGGTGGTCTTGGAGCCGCGACCGGCGTTGATGTCGCCCTGCGCCGACCAGGCCAGGATGCTGCCGCCGAAGGTCGTCATGACGCGGCTCTGGCCCAGCAGGATGCTGTCGCGCGCATAGAACTGGATGTCGCCGCTGCCCTGGGTCAGTACGCCTGCCGTGGCCGGCGGGACCGCGCCTTCCACGCCGTAGACCTGCGCGCCGCCGGGCGTCAGCACCTGGATGTCGCCGCCGGCGCGCGTCTGCACTCCCGCGCCGCCATACATGGTGATGCCGCCGGCATAGTCGGCGCCGGCATCGCGCGCCGGGAACAGTGCGGCGATGGCCTGGCGGCCGCGCAGGAAGCTGCCCAGGCGCGGGCTGGACTTGGCGTTGTACTCGCGGCCGCCGGCGCGCAGCTCGGCGAAGTAGACCTGGCGCGCGAACACGCGCTGCTGCTCGGGCGGCAGCGCGTCGAAGTAGGCGCGCGCGTCGCTGGTAGTGCCGGCGAAGCCGTAGACCTGCGTCAGCCACAGCAGCAGTTCGTGTTCGTAGGTCTTGAACGGCAGGCCCTGGTCGGTCAACGGCCGCGACGGATCGGCGACGCGGGACGGGTCCAGGTAGCGGCGCAGGAAGCCGGCGTAGTCGGCGCCCTGCGCGCCCAGGCCGGCCTGCATGGCGATGCCGGCGCCCGGGCGGGTGTCGCCCGGCACCACCGGCCCCAAGCTCAGCACGGCGGCCTGGTCCAGCATCTGGATGTTGCGGCCGGCGCTGATTTCCAGCGTGCCGGGCCCGGCCACGGTGAAGCTGCCGGCGATGATGTCGCGGCCGGCGCGCACCAGCGAGACGTCGCTCGCCTGGTCGTGGATGAACAGGTTGTTGGTGTAGCTGTAGCTGAACGGGAAGGGGCTCGACTCCAGCGGTCCCAGGGGGCTGCCGCTGCCGACGATGTCGCGTCCGGCCAGCATGCGCACGGCGCCCGCGCCCAGGTGCCACTGCCTGCCGGTCAGGTTTTCCGGCGGGCCGAAGCGCAGCAGGCGGCCGCTGCTGACGCCGACCAGGTCGCCGTCCATCGCGTAGAAGCGCGACGCCGCCCAGGGGCCGGCCGCCGCCGCCGCCGGCGAGCCGAAGGCGAACAGCACGCGCTCGCCGTAGGAGCCGTCCTGCGACAGCGTATTGGGGCCCCAGATGGCGGAGTTGAAATTGCCGTTCTTCACCATGCCGACGAAGGCGGGGCGGTAGGGCGAGGCCAGCGTGTCCAGCGATGCGCCGCTGCGCATGAGCGGCGCGTTGCCGCCGTAGATCGAATCGCCCGCCAGCAGGTCCAGGCGGCCGGCGGGGCCGGGCGCCAGCAGCACGGGGGTCTTGTAGTAGATGCTGCCGTTGGCGGCCACGGCCGACAACTGCGACGGGTAGGTCACGACGCTGTCGTTCAGCGGCGTCACCGGCATGATGGGCGTCAGGTTGCCGCCGGCCGAGAACAGGTCGATGGCGGTGTTCGCGGTCCACAGCGAGAACCAGGTGTTGGCGCCGTACACGCCCGGCGTGCCATTGGCCTGGACATACGGCATGGACAGCGGCATGGGCGCGCGGCCCGGATCGTCGGCCTTCTCGATGGCCAGGTCGCCCAGGCTGCGCAGCCGGAAGGCGCTGTCGCCGGCGTACAGGGCGATGCCGCCCGTGGTCACGACGTCGGCCGCGCGGAACAGGTCCAGGGCGCGTGTGTCGCGCGCCGCCTTCACGCCGTACAGCGGATCGAGCCTGCCGAAGGACGCGGCCTGCAGCGAGGTCTGGCCGCGCAGGTTGGTGACCGAGCCGCTGGACTCGTAAGGCGTGGGCAAGGCCGGGTTCAGGGCGCCGCCCACGCGCAGCTCGATGTCGCCGCCGCCGGTCAGCGCCAGACGGCCGTCGGCCTGCATGCGGCCGGTGCTGCCCACCGCCAGCACCAGGGCCTGGCTGCGCGGATTGATCTGGCGCAGGCCGTCGCTGACCAGGCGGGGTTGCTGCCGGCCGGCATCGCCGCCCACGTCCATGCTCAGGTTGCCGCCGCCCAGCGTGCCGAAGCCGGTGAAGCCGCGCAATTCGTCGGTGGGCTGGTTGATGTCGCCGGCCACGTAAGTGCCGAAGTTGATCCACCAGGCGGTGGGCTGCGCCTGGCCGATGGCCGCCGAGCCGGATCCCTGGCGCCAGAGCCAGTTGCCTGGCGTGTCGCTGTTGTAGCCGATGGAGGATGTCACCGGCCGGCCATAGGACGCCGGGGATGCGAGCATCACGTCGCCGATCAGGTTGGCGCCGGCGCGCACGGTCAGGTTGCCGCCGCCGTCCGGATACCAGGCGCGGTAGACGCTTTGCGCGCCGCCGTTGACGTAGGGCTCGAAGCCCTGGCTGGGATCGTTCGTCACCTTGCCGGCCAGGCCCCTCAGGCGCGGCTGGTTGTACGGGTCGCCGGCCTGGGTGGCGGTAGACGAGGCGCCGGCGGTATAGACGCCGTACAGCGAATGCATGCGCAGGTCGCCGCCGGCCAGCAGATCCAGGTCGCCGGTGCCGGTGCGCAGCACGCTGAAGCGCGCGGTCGCGGGAGCCGCCAGATAATCCTTGGGCTCCTTGGCCTTGCAGTAGTCGGGCACGTCCTTGCACATCAACGCGGCTGACGGGTAGCCGAAGTTGTCGATGATGAACTGCTCGTCGATCACCGTGCCGGCCAGCCAGGGCATGCCGATGTCGTCGGCGCCCTGCTGGGTCCACAGGAAGTTGCCGGGCGCGTCGAAGCCGTACATGCCGTAGTGGTTGTCGGCCAGCACCAGGTTGCCGCGCTTGACGCCATATTGCGTGGCGCGCGTGTCGGCGCCGTCCAGGTCGGCGCCGCCGACCAGGCGCATCGACCAGGACTGCGAGCCTTCCGGCAGCATGGGCGCCACGGCCCAGACCTTGCCCTGCGCGTCGTTGACGACAGGACGCAGGTCCACGTATTGCACGCCGGGATTGAGCTTGACGTTGGCGCCGGACGGAATCAGCGCGCCGCGCGGCAGGATGACGTTGCGCGCCAGCGTCAGCAGGTTGGAGCCATAGGGGACGTTCGGCAGGTTGGGCAGCGCGATGCCTGCGGGCCATTCGGTCGTGGCCAGGAAGGTCATGGCCGTGATGCGCCAGCCGGCGGCCAGTTTCGCGCCCGCGGCCAGCGTGCGAGGCTGCGCCAGCACGGTGCCGGCGGCCAGCGCCACGCTGCCGTCCGCGTTGAGCACGGCGGCCGACAGGATGGCGCCGGCCGGCAGCGTCAGCGGCTGGGCCAGCGCCGCCGTCACGGGCAGCACGGAGCCGGGCTCAAGCGTGAAGCTCGACAGCGTCACGCCGTAGTTCAGCACCACGCCGCCGGGGATCTGCGTGCCGGCGGCCAGCTCCACGCCGGCGTGTGGCGTGACCATGTCGCCGCCGGTGTAGTCCACGCCCGGCAGCAGGCGCCAGCCCTTGGCGTCCTGCTTCACGTCCGGGGGCGGCGCGAAGCCGTCGTTGATGCTGCCGTGGATCTGCAGGTCGCCGCCGGCGCGGATCACCAGGTTGCCGACTTCGCCCGAGCCGTAGACGCCGGTCAGCGGGGTGTGCGGGTTGAGGCTGGCGTAGCGGTAGCGGGACAGGTCCAGGTCGCCCTGCACCACCAGGTCGCCGTCGGGCGTGGCGCTGCGGATCTCGATGCCGGGGCGCAGGTGCAGCGCGTCGGCATAGGGGCGCAGGCCGGCCAGCTTGCCGTCGACCAGGCTGGCGTTGGCCAGCGCCTGGGTGATGAAGGCGCGGCTGTCGTCGTGCAGGCGGTCCAGGTAGTCCTGGTCGATGATCTGATAGGGCTTGCCGCCGGCAGTGGTTTCGGTGCCGGGGGTGGCGCTGCGGTCCACCCACACGCCGTTGACGGCGATGCTGCGCGCGCCGCGGATGTCCAGCGGGCCGCGCGCCTCGATGTCGATGTCGCCGCCGCGCGCGCCGTTCAGGCGCGGCGCGTTCAGTTCCAGCGTGCCGCGCGGCTTGCCGTCCTGGCGCGGGTCGTCGCTGCCGGCGCGCAGGTCGATGCGCGCGCCGCCGTCCAGGCGCAGCGTGCCCTGGCCGGCCTTGAGTTCGACGATGGCGCGGTTGGGCGCGTCGATGATCTGGCCGTAGCTGTCGACGCGCAGCGTGGTGCCGTGCGCGTCCAGCACGGCGTTGGACGCGAGGCGCAGGCCGTCGCGCGCCGACAGGCGGATGCTGCCCACGCTGACGCCGCTGGCGTCGATGCGGCCGGCCACCGTGAGGCTGCCGGCGTCGACCGAGATATTGACTTCGCGGGCGCGGACTTCGTCGCCGATGGTCAGGTCGCCGCGCTTGATCTGGAAGCTGCGCGCGCCGTAGACCGAGCCCGCGTTCAGGCGCTGGTTCAGCGCGGTGAAATCCAGCTGCTGGGCGCGGATGTCGACGGCGCCCTGGGCATACGGCACGCGCGAGCCGCCGGTCTCGTAGTCGCCCGAGGCGCTGCCCAGGATGCGGCCTTGCAGGTCGACGCGGCCCGCGCCGGGATCCAGCGCGATGGCCGTCAGGCGGCCGGCGCGGTTGTAGCGGGCAGACAGGTCGATGACACTGCCGGCGGCCTGGGTGATGTCGCCGTGGCGGCTTTCCAGGATGGCCTCGCCGCCCCAGCTGTATTTGGTCAGCTCCTCGAACGGCACGGGGCGGCCCGCCAGGTCCAGCTGCGCCTGGCCGGTCAGGACCAGCGCCCGGTCGGCGCGCAGCGCCACCTTTCCCGAAGGCAGGGCGATGCGGCCGTCGATGTTGAGCCGGCCCGCGTCCAGTCCAAGTTCCGCGCCCAGGCCGCGTATCGCGCCGGCCTGCGCGCCGGCGGGCATGGCCAGGTTGATCGCGTCGCCGGCCTTGATCCGGTTGACCGAGCCGGCCTCGCCCGTGAGCAGCGGCGTGAACAGGTTCAGCGTGCCGCCGCTGTATTGCCAGCCGCCGGCGCTGTCGTAGGCGCCGCGCGTCTGGTACACGTTCAGGCTGCCGCGATGGTTGGCGGTGATGCGGTCGCTGGCGCGCAGGTTGACGTTGGCGAAACCCAGCGTCAGGCGCGCCTGGTCCAGGCCGCCGACGGGCTGGGTGTACGGGCCGTAGCCGAACTCGATGCGCTCGGCCTCGATGTTCAGCGACCCCTGGCCGGTGCCGGCGCCGTTGTTGACCACGCCGGCCGGCGCGCCGACCGCGCCGTTCCAGATCAGGTTGCCGGCGCGGATGGTGGCCGCATCGCCGGCCTGGCCGTAGCCGTAGATGGCCGGCGCGGTCAGCGCCAGCGTCCGCAGGCGCGACTTGCCGGTGGCCGGATCCAGCGTGTCCAGCACGACATTGTTGAAGAAGTTGAAGGAATCGCTGACGGCCAGCGTCAGCATTTCCAGCGCCGGCGCGCCGTGCTGCCGGTCGCCCGCCATCAGGCGGTCGAGCAGCGTCTGGTTCAGCGTCAGCCCGCTGGACAGGCCGCCGCGCGCGGCCGCGTCGGCCAGCGCCTGCTCGCTGCCGGCATTGACGCTGCCGACCGCCAGCGTCAGGTAGCGCGCGCCGTAGCGGGCGGCGTTGTCCAGTTCGAAGGCCTTGTTGGTGGCGAAGGCGATCGTGCCTTCCGAATAGAGCTGCGCCTCGCCCGCGCAGGCGGCGGGACCGCAGGCGCCGATGCGGATGGCGCCCGCGCCGACGGGCGGCTGGTCGGCATCGGGCGGCAGCAGGTTGATCCAGCCGTTGGACACCGCCACCACGCTGGCGGGGCCGGGCCTGTAGGTGAAGCCGGTCGACGAGTCGAAGCCCGGCGCGCCGCGTCCCACGGTGTTGATGGATGCGCCGCGTTCGATGACGATGCTGCCCGAGGGCACGCCGGCGACCAGGAAGACCTCGGCGCCCGTCAGCTGGGCGCCCGCGCGCAGCGCGATGCTCTGGAAGTGGGTGGTGCCGTAGCCGAAATAGACAATGTTGCCGATGTTCCGGTAGTCCACGGCCGGCGTGGCGCCCACCATCAGGCGCGGCGCGCCCAGGCGGTTGAGCTGGGCCGAGTCCAGCGAGAGGCCGTTGAATCCGGCGCTGCGGCCGGCGCCGGGCGCGGTGATTTCCAACGCGTCCTGCCAGCTGTTCATGGAAGCGACCGCGAGCGTGCCGCTGTTGCCGCCGCGAGCGGCCGAGAAATCGGCCCGGCCGGCGAAGCTGAAGGACTCGCCCGGCGCGTCCTTGGCCAGTAGCAGGCGCAGCGTGCGGGCATCGGCCGGCGCCAGCGCGCGCGGCTGTCCACGGCGCGCCGCGTCGGCCGCCACGAAGGCGGCGTAGTCCATTTCGTTGTACTGCGAGTACTGGCGCAGCACCTGGCCCGAGCTGATCAGCAACTGGCGCGGCACGGCGTCGGCGATACCGGCCGAGGCATTGCCCAGGCGGCCGGCGATGGACCAGGAGCCATTGCGCAGCCGCAGCGCGCCGGCAGCATCCAGGCCGGGCGTCGCGCCGTTGATCTCGACGCGGAAGGCGCCGGGCATCAGGGCGTAGGTGGACGGCATCAGCGTGTAGGTGCCGGCCGGCAATCCGGGAACGCCGGCGCCGATGGTGACCTGCTGGCCGATCTGCAGCTGGCTCTGGCCCGCGTCCGGCGCGGTCGGCGCGGCCATGGGCTGGGCACCCGGCACCAGCGCGTAGACGGGATTGGTGGACAGGCCGGGCAGGGTGAAGCCGCCTTGAGGATTGGTCTGCACCAGCGGATTGAAGCGCGCGTCGGTGGAGCCGCCGCGGCCCGAGATGAAACCCGCGCCCAGCAGCTGTCCGCCGCCGGACAGGTCCACCAGTGCGTTGTCGCCGACCTGCACGGTCTGGCCGGCGAGCTGCAGGCCCACGGACAGGCTGCCATGGTATTCCCCGCCGCCCTGGCCGGTCAGGCGCACGTCCTGCCCCAGCCATTGATAGCCGACGCCGTCGACGGTGCCGCCATAGGGCATCGTCAGGCCGCGTCCGCTGACGGAGGTGACGCTGCCGGGCAGCAGCGTCACGCGCGAGGTGAGGCCGTTGGTGCTCGCCTCGCCGATCTCCAGCAGGCCGAGCGGCGCGCGCAGCACGCCGCCCTGTTCGATGATGTCGGCCGCGAGCCGCAACGTGCCGAAGGCGCTGTAGGGCATGTCTGGCAACTGATCGGCGGCGCGCCGGATCACGAGGCGGCTGCCGGCCTCGAAACCCGGTTGGCCGTCGCGCTTGCCGCCCACGCCCGCCACCACGCGCACGACGGCGCCGGTCTCGGGATAGATCTGGGCGGCGGTCAGCGTCAGGTCGCCGGGCGTGGCGAACTGCGTGGTGAGGACGGCGCTCGAGTCCCGGTTCAGCGCGCCCAGGCCGCCCAGGATGCGGATGTCGCCACGGCTGACCAGTTCGGCCATGGGGAAGCCCAGGCCGGTGTAGCGCGTCGGTCCCGAGGCCGGATGCGTGATGGCCAGGGGGCCGAGCGTGACGTTGTCGCGCAGGTCGATCAGGCCGGCTTCGGCGCGCAGCACGGATGCACTGACGCGATTGCTGGTGATTGGCGCCGGCAGCGGCCGCTGGTAGCCCTCGCGGCTATTGCCGTCGGTGGCGCCGGCCAGCATGATGTAGGGCGCGGCCAGCCGAACGCGCGCCGTCGGCGCGGCATCGGGCGTCATGGCGAGGGTCCGGCTGAACAGGCGCAGGCTCTGGCCCAGGTTCAGCGTGACGTCGCCGGCGAAGCTGAGCAGGCCATTGGACAGCAGGTCCAGCGCGCCGAAGCCGCCTTGCTCCAGCTGGTCGGCGCCCAGCGTGGCGTGGCCATAGGCCAGCTTGTCGGCGGCCGTGGCGGGATTGTCCAGCGCGGCAGGCAAGCCCGCCGTCGCCTTGTCCGACAGCACGAAGTCGCGCGGCGCCTTGACCCGGTCCTGGATCGCGCTGCTCTTGTATTCGGGCGTGTCCAGCCCCAGCGCCAGGCGGCCGCCGGCCGCGCCGGCGCCGCCCGAACGCGCGATCATCTGTCCGTCCAGGTACAGGCCGTTGGCCGAGCTGATGGCGATCAGCCCGCCGGCGCTGGCGGCGGCCACCGGCGCGCCGTTGGCCAGCAGGCTGGCGGAGGCGCCGGATGCGTCCAGCCGGCTGCCCGGCCGCAGCACGATGAACAGGTCCGGCGCGGCCACGTTGCCCTTGGCGACGTTGACCACGCCGCCCAGCGTGATGCTGCCGCCATCCTGCAGCAGGCCGTAGGACTGGCCCTTGAGGTTGACCGCCGTGGCCGCGCGCGCGGCCACGTCCAGCACGGCGCGTTCGCCGACCCAGAGCGAGCGGCCGGAGCCGGTCGCCATCATCTCGTCCATGGTCGTGTCGCGCAGCGCGGTCACCGCGATGCGGCCCGACCAGGCCTGCAGCGTGCCGTTCAGCGTGATCTGGCCGATGCCGGCCAGGTTGATGCGCTGGCCCGGGTCGACCGCCACCAGCGAACCTTCCGCCAGCGTCAGGCCGACGCGGGACAGCTCGTTCTGCGCGGTCCGCAGCGTGCCGCTCTGCAGGGTCAGGCTGGCGCCCTTGCGCTGCGTCAGCACGCTCTTGACCGCGTCTTCCTGGTAGAGCGGCGGCGTCCAGGCCTGCAGGGCCCGCGTCTTGTCCGTCGCGGCGGCGGCGTCCGGCGCCAGGCGCAGCAGCGGCATCGAGACGCGCAGCTGCGCGCCTTCGACGACTTCCAGGCCGCGCGTGCCGATCAGTTCGTATTGCGAGAAGCCCTGCGCGAAGTCGCTGTCCGCCAGCACCGACACGCCGGCGGGCGCGGCCTGGCCGCGCTGCTCGGCGCGCACCACGCGGATCTGGTTGGCCTGCAGGGTCAGCTTGCCGCCGCCGTCCACGCCGCGCGCGGCCAGCGCGCCGTCCAGCGCCAGCACGCCGGGCGACCCCGCCGATCCGGCCTCCAGCAGCAGATCGCCGCCCCGGCCGGCCAGGGCCTTGCCGCCGCTCTGGATGGCGGCCCCGCCGCTCACGTCCACCAGGCTGCCCTGGCCGAGCGCGATGCTGCCGCTGCTGCGCAGCGCCACCTGTCCGCCGTTGCGGCGCGCCAGGCCGGGCGAGGCGGCGGGATCGAGCGCGGCATTGGTCCACAGGCCGCTGACATCGAGCGTGGCGCCCGCCGCCAGCGTGACGCCGGCGGGCTTGCCGGTCGCGGGCCGGACGAGGACGTCCTCGATCGCGCCACGGTCATTGACCTGCCTGAGCACGTTGCCGGCCTGGATGCGGCCGCCCTGCGCGGCGATGCCGGCCTGGATGTCGACCTGCGGCGCGTACAGCAGCACGCCGGCGCCGGGGGCGAACCCCAGCGCCTGTTCGACGGCGATCCTTTCCTTGGCGGCCACGGTCAGCTGACCCGGATTGACCGCGTTCAGCCAGGCGGCGTCCAGGCGTATCTCGCCGTCGGCGGCCGGACCGCTGCCGATGGATACCTTGCCGGCCAGCGCGGCCAGGGCCCAGTTCACCTGGCCGCTGTCGGCGTCGTAGCGCGGCAGGTAGCTGCCGACGATCAGGCGGCCGCGGCGCGCCACGGTCGTCTGCGACTGCAGATAGCCGTCCATGTCCCATTGCGGCGCATCGGTCTGGCGCGGGCCCTGGTAGACCTCGCCGGTGACGCCGCCTTCCAGCCGGGCCTGCCCGGTCGAGACGATCAGGGCGCCGGCGTCGCGGCCGACGGTGTAGCCGTTCTCGAACCGCGTCCGGGGGCCGATCAAGGGGTTGTAGAAGACCCGCGTGGCCTTGTCGCCCCAGCGCTGGTGCACCTGCTCGAAGCCCTTGTACAGGCCGGTGTAGAGCAGGTCGCCGGGCGCGCGCGACACGTCGTAGAGGCGGCCGTCGGCGCCGCGCAGCCAGCTCTGGCGGATGTACCCGTCCTGCACGTCCAGCGTGCCGCCGGACAGGTTGATGTCCGAGCCGGTGTGGGTGACCAGCGCGCCGCCGGTGAAGGTGGCGGTGCCGCCCTGGGCCAGCCATTCGCTTGCCGTGCGCCCGCTGGTGGCCAGGTAGCCGCCCACTTCCAGCAGGCCGCCGCCGGTGTACCAGCGCTCGCCGGCATAGCCGTTGGCGCCGCCGGGCACCTTGACCAGCGTGCGCCGGTCGATCCAGATCTCGCTGTTGTTCAGCAGCTTGCTGTCCCGGTTGACCGGCGCGTCGCGCTGTTCATTGCCCTGGACGTCGATCTTCAGATTGTTCGATTCCATGGCCAGGCGCACGCCGATGGCACCCGCCACGTCCAGCCGCGCGCCGGCGTCGAGCAGGGTCTGCCTGCGCGCCGACACGGCGATCTGGCCGCCGGTGGCCAGCGTGGTCGAGCCGTCCAGGAACGAGGCCAGGTTGCCGCTCACCACTTCGATGCGCGGCAGGTCCGGGCGGTCGGCCACCGTGCTCAGGTTGTCGAAGACGCCGGCCGTGTTGTTGTTGGCGAGGCCGTCCAGCGTCTTGAGCGCGGCGGTGCGCTGGCCCTCCAGGCCGGTCACGGCGGATGGCTCCAGCAGCACGGCGGTGACGCTGCCCGCGCCCAGCGTCACGCTGCCGCTGGCGTCGCTGGCGCGGTTCAGCAGGTGGATGGCGCCGCGCGCGCCGATGTCGGTGCTGGCGACCAGCACGCCGTCCTGCCGGATCTGATGGCCGGTCAGCGTGATGTCGCCGGTGGTGGCGCTGATCAGGCCGCTGTTGCGCACCAGGCCCGCCGTGCTGGCGGGCTTGAGCGCGGCGCTGACTTCATTGCCGGCCGTGGTGGACTTGAGGTTGCCGTCGGTGCCGTAGCCCTTGCGGATGTAGAAGTCGTCGCCGGCCGCCAGCGCGGTCTGGCCGCCAGGCGTGGCGATGGCGCCGGCGTTGTGGACCTCGCGGCCCAGCAGCAGCACGTAGCCGCCGCCCTTGGTCGCGGTGGTGGACGCGGCGGTGTCGATGCGCGCGCCGGCCTGCACCTGTATCTGCCCCAGCGCGTCCTTGAAGGTGGGCAGCGTGCCGTTGGCATCGGTATAGATGCCCTTGTCGCGGAACTGCTGGTCGGTGATGGTGGCGGCGGCGGCCACCAGGTTGCGCGCGTTGACCTGGCTGGTGCCGGTGAAGATCACGCCGTTCTGGTTGACCACCAGCACGGTGCCGTCGGCCTTGATCGCGCCGTGGATCTCGCTGGGTTTCGCGGACGCGCCCACCACGCGGTTCAGCGCCGCGTCGGACGCGTTCTGCTTGAATTGCAGTGTGGTGTTGCGGCCGACGTTGAAGCTGTCCCAGTTCAGGATGGCGCGCGACTGCGTCTGCTCGATGGTCACGACCTGGCGGCCATCGGCCGTGCTCTTCTGCGGCGCCTTGGCGCCTTCCCATTTGGCCTGCGCGCCCTCGGCCGCCCACAGGCCGCCCGGCGTCAGTCCGTCCGGCACGCCGGCGCCATTGGCGGCCGCCGCCGCGCGCGCGGCGGCCTGCGCCGCCTGCTGCGCGGCCACGGCCGCCGCCGTGCGGTTCAGGTTGTCGAGCGAGCGCTGCAACTGCTGGCGCGACTGCGCCTGTTGCTGGCTGGCGTTGCCGACGCCGGCCAGGCTGCCGTCCGGCAGGCGGCCCGAGCGCTGCACGGCCGATTGCGCCGCGCCCTTGTCGGCGAACCAGCCGGGACTGAAGGCCCGCGATTGCGCCTGCGCCGCGCCCGCCGCGCCGCCGGCGATCAGCAGCGCGGCCACCGCCTGGGAAACCGGCGTGCGCCGCCAGGCGCGAGGGGAGGAGGAAGGACGGACGGAAGGCGCTTGAAACGTGGGCATGGCGTCGTTCTGGTATGTCGATGAGGGGCGTCGGCGGCGTGGCCGCCGGGGCCGGCTTACTCATCTAGTCGAACGGCGCGCGGGGACTCGGCACAACAATCCCCATGAAATTTTTATGACATGCGCAATCCGGACCGCGCGCCATCCGTCTCAGCTAAGGAAGACCAGATCGCCCACGCGCCGCACTTGCGCGCCGTACAGTTGCTGGATCTGGGCGATGGCCTGGTCCAGGTCCTGCACCTCGTAGCGGGCGCTCAGGCGGCGCCGCGCCAAATCTCCATTCATCAGCACCACGCGCCCCGGGCGGTAGCGGTTGATCTCGTCGATCGCCTGCTCCAGCGGCAGGTCATGGAAGCTGACCACGCCCGCGCGCCAGTCCGAGGGCCGCGCCGGCAGCGGCGCGGGGGCGTCCAGGGCATCGTCGTCGTAGGCGATCTGCATGCCGGCCGCGAGCCGCAGCGCGCCTTGCGGATGGCGCACTTCGAGCTGACCGGCGTTGCAGCGCAGCTGCACCTGCTGGCCGCGCAGCCGGCGGATCTCGATATCGCCGTCGGCCAGCAACAGGCGCGCCGCGCCGGCTTTCACCAGGCAAGGCTGGTCGCGCCGGGCCTGGATCGCCGCCTCGCCGGCCACCAGCTCGATCTCCGGCCGGCCGTCGCGCGTGGCGACGTTCAGGCTGGTCTGCGTGTTCAGCGCCAGCGTCAGTTGCTGCGCGTCCAGCGCATAGCGGCGCTGCTCGCCGGTGGCGGTCCGGTAATCCGCCTGCATTTCGGCATAGGACGGCCACAGGCCCAGCGGCGGTCGCAGCAGCCCCACGGCCGCCAGGCTGGCGAAGGCGCCGGCGCCGCCGGCCAGCAGCCAGCGCCGCCGGGGCGAGAATGGCGCCTGCGCCCGGCGGTCCGGGCGCGCCTGGGCGGGGCGCTCGGCCGCATAGGCTTGCACCACGCCGCCCAGCTCGCGCCAGGCGCGGCTGGCTTGCGCCCAGGCGCGCTGGTGCGCCGGGCTCTGGCCGCGCCAGGCCTTGAAGGCTTCGCCGTCCTGGACGGTGGGCGACCCCGCGCCCAGGACGCGCGCCCAGGCGTGTGCCTCGCGTTCGATCGCGTCGTCGTCGGGAGAGCCGGGGCGGTGTGCGGTGTTCATGGGCGGGTTCGGGCGGCGCGGGCGGAAGCGCCGTTCTCTTGCTTAGACGTTTGGGCGACGGCAAAACGGCACGCCAAACGCGCGAAATACACACTTGCTTGCATTATTTCTTCGCTCGCTGTCCGCGCCGGCCCGGTTCGACGGGCGGCTGGCCGGGCGTGGCGACGTCCTGCGCCCGCCGCATCGCGCGCAGGCAGTGCTCGTGCGCGGTCTGCAGTTCGCGTCCGACCAGCCGCAGCGAAATGCCCCAGCGTTGCGCCAGTTCGGGCCGCGACAAGCCGTCGACGCGCGCCGCCACCAGGATGTCGCGCTGGCGCGGCGTCAGCATGTCCAGCGCCTTGAACATGCCTTGCATGTCCGAACGCGACTGGGCGATCTCGGCCGGGCCAGGGGTCTCGTCCTCCAGCTCGAAGAATTCGCTGACCTCGTTCTCGCTGAGCAGGCGGGTGTCCTGGCGAATGCGGTCGATGGCCGCGTGCACGGCGGTGTTGACCAGATAGGTCTGCGGATGGCGCACGCCGTCCAGGTCGTCGCGCGCGGACAGGCGCAGATAGGCATCGTGCAAGGCGTCGCCGGCCAGGTCGGAGGCGCCGCCCAGGCGCCGCGAGACCTGGTTCCTGAGCGCGTCGTAGCGCTCCGCGATCAGCCGCCTCAGCGCGGCCAGCCCCGCTCCGCTCATCGTGCGCAGGCCTCGCGTCCGTTGGCCGAGGGCAGGATCAGCAGCGTGGCGGGCAGGCCGAAGCCGGGCGGCGGCGCGCCCATCGGCAGCCCGGCCAGCGCGTTGCGCAGGCCGGGCTCCATGTCCGGACGTCCGTCCGCGTGGACCTGCACGCCGTCAATGGCGTGGGAGGCGTCCAGAGTGATCCGCAAGGCGGCGCGGTATTCGCCCACGCGCAGCGCCGGGCGCGCGCACAGGGCCGACAGCACGCGCGCCTGGATCTGGCCGTAGTAGCGCAGGCGGGCGGCGTCCGGCGCGGCCTTGGGCGCGGGCAGGGGCCGCAGCATCAGTGCGCGCGGGGTGGTGTAGATGGCTTGCAGGCCGCTGCCGGCCAGCAGCTTTTGCAGCGCGTCGCGCGAGCTGTAGCGGCCCGACAGGGCGGGCGCGGTCTTGTCGGCCACATGGCCGGCGTCGTAGAGCACCGAGTCGCCGGTCAGCTCGCTGTAGCGCTGCAGGGCGTCATGCAGCGGCTGGCGCGGCCAGTCGAAGGCATGGACGGGATCCGGCTGGGCCTGCGCGGCCGACAGCGCGGCGCCCAGCAGGCCGGCGGCCAGCATCAGCGGCAGGCGCTTCACGCCGCGGGACACGCGGACGTCGGACACGGCGCAAGGGGCAGGGCAGCGGGGAGCTTCATACGCGCGGGCACCCGGCGCGGGCGGCCGGCAGACGGGAAGGGAGCCGCAATGGTAGGGCGCGAAGATGAAGCTTTGGTTGCAGTCAGATGACGGCAGGCGCGGCGGCCGTCATCTGGCGCGGATGCCGACGCGGCTGGGGCGCTGGCGGGGAGCGCGGGCGGCGCCCGATCAGCGCATGCCGGGAAAGGCCGTCACCCAGGAAACCTTGATGTCGCCAAAGGCGCGCACGATTTGGACCTTGAAGTCCGGGAAGGCGGTGACGATCTCCCATTTGCCGCAGCTGCTGGCGAAGGCGCGCACGCGCTCGACGCGGATGTCCTCGAAGGCGTTCACGACCTCGATCTTGATGTCGGGAAAGGCGTTGACGATCTGGACCTTGCCGCGCAGCGGGATGCCCTTGTAGGTGCAATTGGCCTTGTCGAGGTCGCCGGCCTGCGCCAGGGCGGGCGCGGCGAGCAGGCAGAGGGCGAGGCGGATCAGCGTTCTTTTCATGGGGCAGGGATGGTAGCGCGCGGCCCTCAGCCCTTCAAGCCCAGCCGGCGCGCCAGCTTGTGCAGGTTGCTGGGGTCCACCTCCAACACGCGGGCGGCCGCGGCCCAGTTGCCGTCGTGCGCTTGCAGCGCCAGCCGGACGTGCTGGCGCTGGCAGGCGTCCACGGCGTCGCGCAAGGCAGGCAGCGCGCCGTCCGGCGTCGTGGCGGGCGGCGCGTCCGGCGCCGGCGCGAGGGGACGCTGGTCGGCGCCGGACAGGTCCAGCAGGCCGGCCTCCAGCGTGACGATGTGGTTGCGGTTGGCGCCCCGGCTCACCGCCTTGATGGCGGCGCGGCTGATGACATGCTCCAGCTCGCGCACATTGCCCGGCCAGCGGTAGCGGCGCAGCGCCTCTTCGGCGTCCAGCGCCAGCCGCAGGCTGCGCAGGCCCAGCCGGGCGCGGTTCTGTTCCAGGTAGCGGCCGGCCAGCAGCAGCACGTCGTTGCCGCGCTCGCGCAGCGGCGGGATGGCGATGGGATAGACCGACAGCCGGTGGTACAGGTCGGCGCGGAAGTCGCCGTCGCGCACCAGGTCCTTCAGGCTGCGGTTGGTGGCGGCCACGATGCGCACGTCCACGCGCCGGGGACGGTCGTCGCCCAGGCGCTGGATCTCGCCGTTCTGCAGCGCGCGCAGCAGCTTGGCCTGCACCAGCAGCGGCAGTTCGCCGACTTCGTCCAGGAACAGGGTGCCGCCGTTGGCGGCCTCGAAGCGGCCGGGCCGGTCGGCCACCGCGCCCGAGAACGCGCCCTTGGCGTGGCCGAACAGCTCGCTCTCGGCCAGCGACTCGGGCAGGGCGGCGCAGTTCACGTGCACCAGCGGCTTGGCGCGGCGTCGCGACAGCCGGTGCACGCGGTGCGCGAACAGTTCCTTGCCCACGCCGGTCTCGCCCAGCAGCAGGATGGGCAGTTCCGAGTCCGCCACCACGTCGATCTCGTGCAGCAGGCGGGCGATGGGCTCGCTCTGGCCCAGGATCTCGTGGTTGTCGGCGGGCGTACCGTCGGCCCGGGACTGGCCCCGCGTCAGGCGCAGCGCGCGCGTCTCGGCCTCCAGCCGCGTGGTGCGCAGCGCCGCTTCCACCAGCATGATCAGCCCGCGCAATTCGGACTGGGCCTCGGCGCCGAAGGTGCCGACCTCCAGCGCGTCCAGCGTCAGCACGCCCCAGGGCTGGCCCTCAACATGCAGGCTGGTGCCCATGCAGTCGTGCACCGGCAGGGGCTCGCCGGCCATGCCGTTGATCAGGCCGTCGTAGGGGTCGGGCAGGGTGCTGTCGTGATGGAAGCAGGTGACGCCCCGGCGCGCCAGGATGGCGGCCAGCCGGGGATGCTGCTGCACCGCGAAGCGCCGGCCCAGCGCGTCCTGGGTCAGGCCGTCCACGGCCACGGGGCGCAGATGGTCTTCCTCCAGTTGCAACAGGGCCACGGCGCCGCAGGAGAAGTGCGCGCGCACGCTGGAGACGAGCCGTTGCAGACGCACGGCGGGGGGCAGATCGACGACCAGGTCGGCCAGGAGCAGGTTTTGCATGGCGGGGTGATTTGTACCGTTCAGGGTTCCATTTACCCGCATCGGGCAGGGTCATGGCTACCCTTGGAATCGCAAGTGCTTGATCCGGCTCAAACTTTTTGCTGGCACGGAATTCGCTTTGGAAGAAGCACCGTCACGTACCTTGGAGAGACGCAATGAGTTTGGTCGAGCAATCCCTGGGCCAGCTGGCCCGCAGCATCCCTGGCGCCACGCAGGTGTTTCACGAATACGAGCTGGATTTCTGCTGTGGCGGCAAGAAAAGCCTGGCCGATGCCGCCGCCGAGCGGGCGCTGGACGCCCGCCGCATCGAGGCGCGCCTGATGGAGCTGGCGCGGCAGCCGTCCGACATGCCCGACTGGAACGCGGCCAGCCCCGCCGATCTGATCGATTACATCCTGGCGCGCTACCACGAGGTGCATCGCCAGCAGCTGCCCGAACTGATCCGGCTGTCGCTGAAGGTGGAACAGGTGCACGCCGACAGCCCCGACTGCCCCACCGGGCTGGCCGAGCACCTGCGCACCATGAGCCAGGAGCTGGAGAGCCACATGCAGAAGGAAGAGCAGGTGCTGTTCCCGCTGCTGGCGCGCGGCCATGGCGCGATGGCGGCCATGCCCATCACGGTGATGCGCATGGAGCACGACGATCACGGCGTGGCGCTGGAACGGCTGCTGGCGCTGACGAACAACATCACGCTGCCGCGCGCCGCCTGCAATACCTGGCGCGCGCTCTACCTGGGGCTGCGCGCCTTCAAGGAAGACCTGATGGCGCATATCCACATGGAGAACAACATCCTGTTCGAGAACGCCATGGCGCCCGCCGCGCGGAGCGCGCCGGTCAGCACGCCGGCGGGCGGGTGTTGCGCAGGCGCCAGCTGAGTCCGGCGCGCGTTCAGCGGCCTGCCCTTGGCCAGTGCGCCATCGGCAGACCGGGAACGGGCGAGCGGAAGCAGGGAATGCGCGTGCCGAACAGGCTGCCCAGATACACGGTGCGCAGGTCCGGGCCGCCGAAGGTGATGCTGGCCATCCACGGCGCGATGGCGCCGCGCGCGCGCTGCATGTCCTCGCTGCGCAGCGTGCCCGCGTCGAAGCGCCGCATCAGGTTGGCGCTGGCCTCGGCGTCGCCGTCGTCCAGCAGCAAACGCATGTCGCCCTGGGGCGTGAGCGCGATAAGCCGGTCCACCATGATCAGCGTGGCCCACAGATTGCCGTGCGCGTCGAACGCGATGCCGTCGGGCAGGCCGCCCAGGTGGGCGGGGCCGAAGATCTCGCGGTCGACCAGCCTGACTTCGCCTGGCCGGGACTCGTCCAGCCGCATGCGGGTGATGCGCGGGCCGGTGGTTTCCACGATGTACAGCCATTGCTCGCGGGCGTCGAGCCGGATTTCGTTGGTGAAGTGAAATCCGTCGGCCACCACGCGGATGCGGCCATCTTCGAGCACCGCTACGTAGCCGTCGCGCACGCGGTCGGCCAGCGCCCGGGTCCATGGGTTCACCCGCGTCGAGACGGTGAGCCAGACGCGGTCCCTGGTATCGCGCAGCACGAAATTGACCTTGCCGATGGGCTGGCCGTCGATGTTGTCGATCAGCGTGCGGGTGCGCCCGTCGCGGTCCATGATTTCCAGCCGGTCGGTGCCGAAGTTGGAGATCAGGATGCTGCCGTCGGCGGCGAAGGCCAGGCCGTTGGGCAGCGTGCCTTGCGTATAGCGGGCCTGCACGGCAGCGCCGGCGTCGTCGGCGCCGTCGCCAAAGCGCGTGTCCGCGCGTTGGCCGATGTAGCGCTGCGAGCCGTCGGGCGCGATGCGGGTGACGCCGCCGCGCGCGTCGGCGGCCCACAGCGTGCCGTCGGGCTCGGCCAGGATGCACTCGGGACGCTGCAGTTCGCGGCCGACGTAGCGGATGGTCGAGGGATCGACGGTGTATCCGTCCAGGGGATTGGACGCTGCCATGGGCGGGCTCCTTGTTGCGCGGCCGGTATCAGAAGGCGACGTTGGCGCGGCCCTTGAGCTGCAGGATCTGGCGGGCCTCGTCGGGCGTGGCGATCTCCATGCCCAGCTCGGTCAGGATGCGGCGGATCTTGGCGACCTGCTCGGCGTTCGACGTGGCGAGCTGGCCGCGTCCCAGGAACAGGTTGTCCTCCAGGCCCACGCGCACGTTGGCGCCCATCACCGCGCCCATGGTCACGAAGGGCATCTGCTGCCTGCCGGCGGCGAACAGCGACCAGACGTAGTCCTTGCCGAACAGGCGGTCCGCCGTCTGCTTCATCAGCAGCACGTTCTCCGGATCGGCGCCGATGCCGCCCATCACCCCGAACACCGACTGGATCAGGAACGGCGGCTTGACCAGGCCCTGCTCGACGAAGTAGGCCAGGTTGTAGAGGTGGCCGATGTCATAGCACTCGAATTCGAAGCGGGTGCCGTGCGTCTTGCCCAGCGTTTCGAGGATGTAGCGGATGTCGCGGAAGGTATTGCGGAAGATGCCGTCCTCGGTGGCCTGCAGATAGGGCACTTCCCAATCGTGCTTCCACTGACGTGGTTTCTCGGCCATGCGGAACATGGCGAAATTGATCGAACCCATGTTCAGCGAGGCCATTTCCGAGGACGCGCGCAGCGCGCCCGCCAGGCGCTGCTCCAGCGTCATCGTCACGCTGCCGCCGGTGGTGATGTTGAGCACGGCGTCGGTCTGCTCGGCGATGCGCGGCAGGAACTGCATGTACACGTCGGCCGATGGCGAGGGGCTGCCGTCGGCCGGATTGCGCGCGTGCAGGTGAATGATGGCCGCGCCGGCCTGCGCGGCGGCGATGCTCTGCGCGGCGATCTCCTCGGGCGTGCAGGGCAGGTAGGGCGACATGGTGGGCGTGTGGACCGAGCCGGTGATGGCGCAGCTGATGATGGTCTTGGTCATGGCGGGTGCTTCCAGGGGGCGTTGAATGAGCGGGCGGCGCGCGCCGTCAGGCCGCGGGCATCAGCGCGTCGTCGAAGATGGCGACGGCGCGCGTCCAGCCGGCCGAGGCATTGCGGATCTTGTGCGGGAAGCAGCTGATGTAGAAGCCGTCGGGCGGCAGCGCTTCCAGGTTGTGCAGCTTTTCCAGGTGGCAGTAGCCGATGTCGCGGCCGGCCTTGTGGCCTTCCCAGATCAGGCCGGCGTCGTGGCTGCGGGCATATTTTTCGGCGGTATGGACGAAGGGCGCGTCCCAGCTCCAGGCGTCGGTGCCCGTCAGCCGGACGCCGCGCTCCAGCAGGTACATGGTGGCGTCGTAGCCCATGCCGCAGCCGGCGGACACGAAATCATCATGTCCGTAGCGGCTGCCGGCGCGGGTGTTGACCACCACGATTTCCAGCGGCTGCAACGTGTGGCCGATGCGCTTGAGCTCGGCCTCGACGTCGGCGGCGGTCACGACATAGCCGTCGCCGAAATGACGGAAGTCCAGCTTCACGCCAGGCTGAAAACACCATTCCAGCGGCACTTCGTCGATGGTCCAGGCGCGCTTCTTCTCGCCCAGCGCCTTGTCCATGGTGCTGTGGAAGTGGAACGGCGCATCCAGATGCGTGCCATTGTGGGTGGACAGCGTGACCTTCTCCACGGCCCAGCCTTCGCCGTCGGGCAGGTCTTCCTTCTTCAGGCCGGGAAAGAACGGCTCGATCTGGCCGATCGTGTGCTCGTGGGTGAAGTACTGGATCTCGGGCTTGAAGGCGGGCGGATCGGAGACGACATCGTTCTCCAGGTAGATGGACAGATCGACGAAGCGGCGCGTCATGGCGGAATTCCTGTTTGTGTTGGGGAGTGTGGTTGCGGCCGGGCTCAGTGCGCGGCGACGGGTTCTTCGGCGGCGGCTGTCTTGCCGGCGGGCAGCAGCAGCACCACGGCGGCGGCGATCACGAACACGCCGCCGCAGGCGGCGATGCTCGGGCCGAAGCCGAAGGTGGCGGACATCGAGCCCAGCAGCAGCGGCGCGAAGGCGGAGATGCCGCGTCCCACGTTGAAGCAGAAGCCCGCGCCCGTGGCGCGCAGCTGGGTGGGAAACAGTTCCGCGAAGTACGAGCCCATCAGTCCGGCGAAGGCCATGAAGAAAGCAAATACCGGCCCCAGCCACAGCAGCAGCAGGTGATCCGTGGCCTGCACGTAGAACGGCAGCAGCAGGCCGGAGCAGACCAGCGACAGGATCAGGGCCTTTTTCTTGCCGACGCGGTCGGCGATATAGCCGAAGGCGTTGTAGCCGACGAACATGCCGATGTTGAGCAGGACCAGGAAGCGCGCCATGGTGCCCGTCTCCAGCCCGCGTTCCTTTTGCAGGAAGGTCGGCAGCCAGGTGCTGGCGCCCCAGTACGCGGCCAGCGTCAGCGCCGAGACCATCGTGCCCAGCAGCGTCACGCGCAGCAGGGCCGGCGCGAACAGCGGGGCGACGCCTTGCCCGCCCGCGCCTTGCGGCGCGCCGGCGCGTTTGCGCTGGCGGTCGGCCAGCCAGGTCTCGGATTCGGGCACGTAGCGCCAGACGTAGACCATGGCGATCACGACCGCCGCGCCACAGACGAAGAACAGCGCGCGCCAGCCATGGGCGGGCAGCAGGTAGGAGGCTGCCGCGGCGGCGATGGCCGCGCCGATGGAAAAGGAACTGAGCACGAAGGAGGTGGCCCGCGCGCGCTGGTGCGCCGGCCAGGTTTCGTTCACGTGGGCGGCGGCGATGCCCCAGACGCTGCCCAGGCCCAGGCCCGAGAGAAATCGCAGCGCCAGCACTTCGCGCCAGTCGGTGGCGCCGGCAACCGCCATCGTCAGCGCGCCGAAGCTGCCCAGCGACAGCAGCAGCACCTTGCGGCGGCCCCAGCGGTCGGCCAGCGGCCCCATGACCAGGCCGCTCATGCCGATGCCGAGCAGGGTGGCCGTGGCCAGCAGCCCGGCCTGCATCGGGCCGATCTGCAGCGACGCCGAAATCGCCGGCATGGCGATCGCCAGGATGAGGATGTCCACGGCATCGAACATGTAGCTCAGGAAGTACCCGGCCAGCACGCGCCATTTCAAAGTGGATGGGGAAGGGGCCATGCTTGTCTCCTGACGTTTTTGATCGTCTCTTATGGAAAACTGACTGTACGATCGTTCAGTTTATTTGGTCAATCCATCGAGCCCCTAGGGAAAACCAGGGCTACCATGACCTCCTTAAAATTCCAGGCCATCCCAGAGGAGAGATGCATGCCAGCAAAGCCTGTGCCCACGAAAGCGGCCACGGCCCGGACCCAGGCGCCCGCCGCCGTCAGCAAGCGCGACCGGATCCTGGACGCGGCGCAACAGCTGTTCGCACAGGGAGGATTCGACGGCGTGTCCATGCGCGACATCGCGGCGCAGGCCGGCGTGGGCCTGCCCCTGATCGTCTATCACTTCGAGACCAAGCAGAATCTGTACCGCGCCCTGTTCGAGCGTTTCAGGACGCTGCTCGACGCCCGCTTGACCGCCTTGCATGCGCCCGTCGCGCCGGGCGTGGACCCGCTGGAGCACATCGTCCGCGCGCTGGTTTTGCCAGTGGTGCAGGCGCAGGGCGGGGAGGCCGGCGTGGCCTACGCCAAGCTGGTGGCCAGGGAAGTGTCGGACCCGCGCGAAGCCGAGCGCGGCATCGTGGCGGAGTATTTCGATCCGTTCGCCGTGGAGTTCGTCCATGCGATCCGGACCGTGCTGCCCAGGCAGGATCCGGACTACGCGCACTGGGCCTATCTGTACGCGGTGGGCGCCCTGGTGATGAGCGTGTTCGACCGCCGCATCGAACGCATCTCCGAGGGCCAGACGCATGCCGGCGACTTGAAGAACAAGGCGGAGTACCTGGTGCGCTTCATCGTCGCGGGCATGCGGGCGGGGCTCGAGCGCGCCTGATCTGGCCGGTGCGGGACAGGAAGAGGAAGGGGCATGGGCCCTGTCGATCGGTTCAGGCTGCGTTCGGCAAACGATGTCGTGTCGTTGCGTGCGACGGAGAGGTGATCCGGCTCGATGCGCCGTCAAACCGTGGGCACGAGCAACGGCGTGCCGGTGGTCAACATCGCGCCACCACCATCCTGAACCAGGTCACCGCGCCCAATCCCTCGCAGCTGATGGGGACGATGGAAGTGGCCGGTACCCCCCACTTAGCCACACACCCGTCGTTGGCAAGTGCGCAGCACGCGCAGGCCCGGATCAACGATCCAGGCCGGAGGCGTCAGGAATCAGCGCCGAATGGCTGTGATTCGGCATGAAGCACAGGGTGAAGTCCACGAGCCCGACGGCGGTACGCCGGGACACACGACTACGGCTTGTCGTCTTTGAGAGACAGCGTTCCGCGAGATTCGAGCAGACGCCGCGTGTTCTCCAGCTCTTTTTGCAGCAACTCGGCATCTGGCAATACCGTCCGATAGTTCGCCGCCATCACCTTGTTCGGCAAGCCGTCCAGCGCATACCGCGCAAGAGCATGGCCCTTGTCCGCGCACAGGATCAGGCCCACCGGCGGATTCTCATCCGGGTAGGCCCAATGTTCCTTGGCATAGTTGCAATACATGTGCATCTGCCCCACATCGGCATGGGTCAGGCTGCCCAGCTTCAGGTCGACAATGACCAGGCAATGCAGCTTGCGATGGAAGAACAGCAGATCGACCCGATACCAGGTCTGGTCGATGCGCAACCGGCGCTGCCGCCCGACGAAGGTGAACCCTTCACCCAGTTCCAGCAGGAAGTACTCCAGACGCTGGATCAAGGCCGCTTCCAGGTCGGATTCCGAATACTCGTCTTTAAGGTCGAGGAACTCCAGCACATACGGGTCTTTGATGGCGTCATTGGGCGTGACGGCATCCTCGGGCTTGGCCACTGCCCCCTTGACCAGCATCGCCGCCTTGTCTTTGGACAAGGCCGTACGTTCGTAGAACTGGCTTCCAATCTGCCGGTCGAGTTGGCGCACGCTCCAGCCGCCGCGCAACGCCTCGGCCTCGTAGAACTGGCGGGCATGGTCATCCTTGACCGACAACAGCCGGACATAGGCCGACCACGGCAAAGTGAAGACCTGGGCCAGTTTTGAGAGGTCGAATTTCCGAGACACCGTCTCGGAATTCTCGATGGGCAGTCCGTCTCCAGATTTCCGAGACAGTGTCTCGGAAATTGCAGACAAGGGATAAGCAACGAAGAAGCGCCGCATGTTCTCCAGGTTGTCCGGGCTGAACCCGCGCCCGAATCGGGTCGTTAGATCGGCGGACAAGCGTTCCATTAACTGCTCACCGTAACCGGCCCGCCGCTTGCCCTTCTGCTCGGCTTCGACGATCCGGCGGCCAATCTCCCAATAGCTGGCCGTCATCAGCGCATTGACACTGCGCGCCGCTGCCTGGCGCGCAGCATCCAGTAACTCCACAATGCCACCGTGGATGCCGGCATAGCCAACCGGTAAGGCGCTGCGTTTCCCCGCTGCCGCAGGCGTCTTCCTTGTTGTCATGCTGTCACCTTCATAGAACGGGATGTCCCGGTAATCGCCAGCCGCTGATTCGCCACCAACTCGGCCGCATCGCGCAGCGGCCTGTCCTCGGTGTGAACATAATGCATAAACATCGCCATGGTCTTGTGGCCTGTGAGCTTCCTGTCCACCTTGGTCGGCACTCCCGACTTGGCAATGCCAGTCGTCGCCAGATGGCGGATACCGTGCGTGCATCGGGATGATGCAACGATCAATGAAGCCCTGATAGAGCCGCGCTGCGTGCCGGGCTTGTTGCGCTGCTTCGAGTAGTCCTCCATGAAGGTGTGGCAAAACTCCTTCATGGTCGGTGCCTTACGGGCGGCGTTCCTGGCGGTGCTCGGGTCGCCGCCGTTTTTGGAAAGCTCCGGCATATGTTGAACTCGCCTAAGTGATTGATGAACCTGCTGTATCGAACCTTGGCGTAGTCCAGCGAATCGCGGCACTGGAGTCATCGTGAAACAAAAAAAGCCCCGCGCCAGGGGAGACGCGGGGCCAAGACACGAGGAACGTGTCGGGGGTCTGGTTCAGGGCTGCGCGGCGGGGGCGGCGGCCTCCTTGGCGGGTTCCTGGGCGGGCGCCTGCGCCGGCGAACCCATGGCCTGGAACAGCGCCGCCGTTTCCGTCAGCCGCTGCGTGGCGTACTGCACCTCGGCCAATCGCGCCGAGATGAAGCGCTGCTCGCTGGCGCGGCCGGCATAGGGCGCCAGCGCGCCCAGCCGCACGCGGCTCGCGGTATTGCGATAGGACTGTTCGGCGGAACGGCGCGAGGACTCGGCCGCGGCCAGCGCCTGGCTGCCGGCTTCCAGCCGCGCCAGCGTGTCGGCCACGTCCTGGAACGCGGACAGCACCGCCTGCTTGTATTGCTCGATCGAGGCCTCGTACATGAGCTTGGCCGCGCGCCGCTCGGCCAGCAGCTGGCCGCCATGGAAGATCGGCTGCGTCAGCGAGGCGCCCATGCCCCAGATCGAGCCGGCGCTCGACAGCGCGCCGGGCCAGTTGAATCCGCCCTTGCCCATCGAGGCCGTCAGGCTCAGCCTGGGAAAGAGCTTCGCGGTGGCCAGCCCTACATCGGCGGCGGCTGCACGCACCGCCGTTTCCGCCGCGAGGATGTCCGGGCGCGAGGCCAGCAGATCCGACGGCACCAGCACCGGCACATGAGCGGGCAGCGTCAGCGCGCCGAAGGCCAGGTCGGGCGGCGCCTGGTCGGGCGTGCGGCCCAGCAGCACGGCCAGCGCGTGGCGGGTGGACTGCCATTCGGCGTACAGCCCGGGCAGCGAGGCTTCCAGGTTGGCGGCGTCGCGGTCGGCGTCCAGCGCTTCGCTTTGCGAGGCCGAGCCCAGCTCGTAACGGCGCTGCGCGTCGCGCGCGACCTGGCGCGACAGCACGGCCTGCTTTTCCGTCAGCGCGACCCGCTCGGCCAGCGCGGCCGAACGGATGGCGCCGGTGACGATGTTGGCGGCCAGCGCGCGGCGCGCCGAGTCCAGCTGGAAAGCGCGCTGCTCGACGCGCGCGCTCTCGGCCTCGTTGGCGAAGCGCGCGGCGCCGAAGATGTCCACCTCGTAGCGCGCCTGGATCTGGCCGGTGTAGATGTTGTAGAGCTTGGTGGGATCGGGCAGGCCGGGCATGGTCAGCGCGCGCTTGCGCGAGACCTCGCCGCCGGCGTCCACGCTGGGCATCAGGGACGAGTTGATCTGGCCGCGCAGCTGCTCGCGGGCCGCGGCCAGCGAGCGGCCGGTGGCGGCCAGGTCCGGGTTTTTCGCCAGGCCTTCCTCGACCAGCGCGTCCAGCTCGGGCGAGCCATAGCGCTTCCACCATTGCGGCACCGGCTGGGCGCCCTGTTCATAGTGCTGGGCCACGCCCTGCGCCGTGGCGCCGGCGGCGGGCAGGGTCTGCACGCCGTACTGGGCCGGCTGCGGCGCGGCGGGCGGCTTGCGGTCGGGGGCGAAGGCGCAGGCGCCCAGCGCCAGCACCAGCGGCAGGATGGTCAGGCGTACCGGGATGCGCGGGGATTTCACGGTGGTCATTGTTGTGCTCCCGCGCGCTCGTCGTGTTTCACCCGGAACCAGGCGGCATAGAGCGCCGGCAGGAAGAACAGGGTGAGCACGGTGGCGCTCGTGATGCCGCCCATCAGCGCGGTGGCCATGGGGCCGAAGAAGTTGCTGCGCAGCAGCGGGATCAGGGCCAGCACGGCGGCCGCGGCCGTCAGCGTGATGGGACGGAAGCGCCGCACGGTGGCGCCGACGATGGCGTCGATGCGTTGATGGCCGGCGCCGATGTCCTGCTCGATCTGGTCCACCAGGATCACCGAGTTGCGCATGATGATGCCGAACATGGCGATCACGCCCAGCATGGCGACGAAGCCGAAGGGCTGGCCGAACAGCAGCAGCGTGGCGACCACGCCGATCAGGCCGAGCGGCGCGGTCAGCACCACCATCATGACGCGCGAGAAGCTCTGCAGCTGCACCATCAGCAGCGTCAGCACCACCACCAGCATGATCGGCATTTGGGCGTTGATCGAGTTCTGGCCCTTGGCGCTTTCCTCGACGCTGCCGCCGACCTGGATGCGATAGCCGACAGGCAGCTCCTGGCGCAGCGCGTCCAGCTGCTTGTCGAGGGCGTGGGTCACGTCGATGCCCTGGGCGCCGGCGACCACGTCGGCCTGCACCGTGATGGTGGGCTGGCGGTCGCGCTCCCAGATCACCGCGTATTCCAGGCCGTAGCGCAGCTGCCCCAGGCTGCCCAGCGGCACGGGGCCGTTGGGCGTGGGCATGGCCAGCGTGGCCAGGCGGGCCGGGTCGACGCGTTCCTCGCGCGGCGCGCGCAGTTCCACGTTGATCAGCTTGTCGCGCTCGCGGTACTGCGTCACGGTGTAGCCGGACAGCGTCAGGGCCAGGAAGCTGGACACGTCGCTGGACGTGACGCCGACTTCGCGCGCCTTCTGCTGGTCGATCTCGAAGCGCACCGAGCGCTCGGACGGCTCGTCCCAGTCGAACTGCACGTTGACCGTGCGGGCGTCGGCGCGGATCTGGGCGGCGACCTTCTCGGCGGTGGCGCGCACGGTGGCGATCTTGTCGCCGCTGATGCGGAACTGCACCGGGAAGCCGACCGGCGGCCCATTCTCCAGGCGTGACAGGCGCGTGCGCACGGCGCTGAATTCCTCGCGCAGCTTGCCGCTCAGCCATTGCGCCAGCTTCTCGCGGTCCTCCACCGAATGGGCGGTGATGACGAACTGGGCGAAGTTGGGCGTGGCCAGCTGCTGGTCCAGCGGCAGGTAGAAGCGCGGCGCGCCGCTGCCCACGAAACTGACCATGTGCTCGATCTCGGGCCGGCCGTCCAGGGCTCTTTCCAGGCGCTCGACCTGGCGCAGCGTGGCGGCGAAGGACGCGCCTTCCTGCAGGCGCACGTCCACCAGCAGCTCGGGGCGGTCGGAGCTGGGGAAGAACTGCTTGGGAATCAGGCTGAAGCCGGTCATGGACACGATGAAGACGATCACCGTGCCGCCCAGCACCAGGTAGCGCCGGTCCACGCACCAGCCCACCCAGCGGCGGAAGTGCTGGTAGAAGCGGGTGTCGTAGATGTCGTGCTCGTGGTCGTCGGGCAGGTGCGCCTCGCGTTTGCGCTCGGGCAGCATGTGATAGCCCAGCAGAGGGATCAGCACCACGGCCGCGAACCAGGACGTGATCAGCGCGATGGCCGAGACCTCGAAGATCGAGCGCGTGTATTCGCCGGTGCTGGACTTGGCCAGCGCGATGGGCAGGAAGCCGGCCACGGTGACCAGCGTGCCGGTCAGCATGGGGAAGGCGGTGCTCGTGTAGGCGAAGGCGGCCGCGCGGGAGCGGCTCCAGCCCTGTTCCAGTTTCACCGCCATCATTTCCACGGCGATGATGGCGTCGTCCACCAGCAGGCCCAGCGCCAGCACCAGCGTGCCCAGCGAGACCTTGTGCAGGCCGATGTCGAACATGTCCATGAACAGCGCCGTCACCGCCAGCACCACGGGGATGGAGATCACCACCACCATGCCGGTGCGCATGCCCAGCGACACCAGGCTGACGGCCAGCACGATGGCCACGGCTTCGGCCACCGAGCGCAGGAAATCATCCACCGAGTGCGATACCGCGCGCGGCATGCTGGAGACTTCGGTCAGCGTCAGGCCGGCGGGCAACTGGGCGGTCAGCTCGCCAAATCTGGCGGCCAGTGCGCGGCCCAGGTGCACCACGTCCTGGCCGGGCTGCATGGTGATGCCGATGCCCAGCACCGGCTTGCCGGCCAGGCGCATCTGGTCGACCGGCGGGTCCTGGTAGCCGCGGCGGATCTCGGCGATATCGCCCAGGCGGATCGACTTGTCGTTGACGCGGATCAGCGTGTCGCCCAGCGCACGGGCGTCGTCGAACTGGCCGCTGGGGCGCACGAAGATGCGGTCGTCCTCGGTGGTCAGCGTGCCGGCGTGCGTGACCGCGTTCTGGCTGTTGATGGCCTCGGCCAGCTGCCGCGGCGAGATGCCCAGCCGGGTCAGCTGGGTGTTGGAGATTTCCAGGTAGATGCGTTCGGGCTGATCGCCGAAGTAGTCCACCTTGGCCACGCCGGGCACGCGCAGCAGCACGGTGCGCAGCGAATCGGCGTAGTCGCGCAGCTGGGCGGACGAAAAACCGTCGCCTTCCAGCGCGTAGATGTTGGTGTAGACGTCGCCGAACTCGTCATTGAAGAACGGGCCCTGCACGCCTTGCGGTAGCGTGGCCGCGATGTCGCCGACCTTCTTGCGGATCTGGTACCACTCTTCCGGCACCTTGCTCGCGGGCGCCGAATCCTTCATGGTGAAGAAGATCAGCGATTCGCCGGGGCGCGAGTAACTGCGCAGGAAGTCCGTGGCCGGGGTTTCCTGCAGCTTCTTGCCGATGCGGTCGGTGACCTGTTCCTGCACCTGCTGGGCCGTGGCGCCGGGCCATAGCGTGCGGATGACCATCACGCGGAAGGTGAAGGGCGGATCCTCGGACTGCGCCAGCCGCGAGTACGACAGCACGCCGAACAGCGTGACCAGCGAAATCAGGAAGACCACCAGCGACTGGTGGCGCAGCGCCCAGGCGGACAGGTTGAAGCTGCCTTCCTCGTCGCGATGCGAGGCCTGTCCGGCTTGTTGATCCACGCCGCTCATGATGCGAAGTCCTCGGGGTGCAGCGGCGGCACGGCGCGCACTTTCTGGCCGGCCGACACGGCATGCACGCCCTGCCAGACCACGCGCTCGCCCGGTTGCAGGCCCTGGGTCAGCGTGACCGTGCGGGCGTCGTAGCGCAGCACCTGCACGCGGCGCAGTTCCAGCGTGTCCTCTTGCGGCTTGACCACCCAGACGGCGGGGTCCTTGCCGTCATGGAACAACGCGGTGGCCGGCAGCGTGTAGGTCGCCGCGCCATTGGCGCTGGCGTTGCTGAAGCTGATGTTGGCCGTCATGCCCAGGCGGACCTCGGGCTTGGGATTTTCCAGCGTGAGCTTGGCGCGGTAGGTGCGGCTCTGCGGGTCGGCGGCGGGCGCGATCTCGCGCAGCACGGCGTCGAAAGTCTGGCCGGGCAGCGGACCGAGCGTGACGCTGGCGCGCTGGCCCACCGCCAGGCTGGCCAGCAGGCTTTCGGGCACGTCGCAGATGGCGTCGATGTCGCCCGACCAGGCCAGGTTGTAGACCGCCTGGCCGGCCGAGACGTTCTGGCCCGTGTCGGCCCGCTCGGCGGTGATCACGCCGGCGTGGTCGGCCTGCAGGGTGGTGTATTTGAGCTGGTCGGCGGCCAGCGCCGATTGCTGCGCGGCCTGGTCGCGCTGCGCCAGCGCCGAGGCGTAGGCGTTGCGGGTCTGTTCCAGCTGGGTGGCGGCGATCAGGTTCTCGCGCGCCTGGGCGCGGTCGCGGTCCAGCTGCTGCTTGGCGTAGTCCAGCTGGTGCTGGGCGGCCGAGAGCTGGGCGCGGGCGCTGGCCGCGTTCTTGGCGGCGTCGGCCGGATCCAGCCGGGCCACGATCTGGCCGGGCGTCACGGCATCGCCCAGGCGCACCAGGCGTTCGACGATCTTGCCGCCGACGCGGAACGACAGCGGCGTGCTGTAGCGCGCCTGCACTTCGCCCGGCAGGGTCCAGGCCGGCAGCGCGGCGTCGGCCTGCACGGGCATGGCGACGACGGGCCGGGGCGCGGGCGGCGCGGCCTCTTTGCGGCCGCAGCCCGCCAGGGCCAGCGCCACGACCAGCGCTGCCGGCAGCGCGCGGCGCAGGCGCCGGGCGCGGGCGCGCAGGGGAGAAGAGGCCGCCGCCAGGGCGGGACCGCGCGCCGGGGGCGCGTCAGAGCCAGGGAAAGTCACGGGATACCTCGCGGGGTGCTTGGGGAAACACCGGATTGAATAAATACGGAATGGATTCTAATTCGTTAATGAATCCAAATTCAATCCTGTATTTGAAATTTAGGCCAAATGCTAAAATCCCTACATGTCCAAAGTCCGTCTAACCCGAGAGCAGAGCCGCGATCAGACGCGCCAGCGCCTGCTCGACGCCGCCCAGTCCATATTCATTACCAAGGGCTTCGTGGCCGCCAGCGTGGAAGACATCGCCGAACAGGCCGGCTATACCCGCGGCGCCTTCTATTCCAATTTCGGCAGCAAGTCCGAACTGTTGCTGCAACTGCTCAGGCGCGACCATGAGCACGTCATGGCCGAGATGCGCGCCATCTTCGAGCAGGAGGGGGCCTCGCGCGCGCAGATGGAAGAATGCGTGCTGCGCCACTACAGCACCCACTACCGCGAGAACGACTGTTTCCTGTTGTGGATGGAAGCCAAGCTGCAGGCGGCGCGGGATCCGCAGTTCCGCGTCGGCTTCAACGCCTGTCTGCGCGAGCTGCGCGAAGTCGTCGCCGAATACGTGCGGCAGTTTTCCGAGCATGTGGGCACGCCGCTGCCCATGGCGCCGGAAAAACTGGCGGTGGGCCTCTTGGCCCTGTCCGACGGCATGCAGTTCAGCTACGCTTTTGATCCGCAGACGATCACCGACGAAGTCACCGAGGCCGTGCTGGCGGCGTTCTTCCGCCGCATCGTCTTCGGCGAACCCACGCCAGAATAAGCACGCCGCCCGCCGGTCCGCCGGCGGGCGCGCGACGCAGGTGGCGCGCAGGCTGGACTGAGGGGGCCCGCGCCGCATCGCATTTTCCATCCCTCGGGCGAAAGGAGCGCTGCATGACTTCAGAAACCCGACCGTCCACCATCAACCGGCCTGTCTTCTACACGGCGGCGGTGTTCATCCTGTTGCTGGTCGGCTTCGCGATAGCGGTGCCCAAGACCGCCCAGGCGCTGTTCGAGTCGATACAGGGCTGGATCCTGGGCAACGCCAGCTGGTTCTACATCCTGGTGGTCGCCATCATCCTGCTGTCCGTCGCCTTCCTGGCGCTGAGCCGGTATGGCGACATCAAGCTGGGGCCCGACCACAGCGAGCCGGACTACCGCAACTTCACCTGGTTCGCCATGCTGTTCTCGGCCGGCATGGGCATCGGCCTGATGTTCTTCGGCGTGGCCGAGCCGGTCATGCACTTCATGGCCCCGCCGGTGGGCGAAGGCGGCACCGCCACCGCGGCGCGCGAAGCCATGAAGATCACTTTCTTCCACTGGGGCCTGCACGCCTGGGCGATCTACGCGGTGGTGGCGCTGACGCTGGCGTTCTTCTGCTATCGCCATGGCCTGCCGCTGACGCTGCGCTCGGCGCTGTACCCGCTGATCGGCAACCGCATCCACGGCCCCATCGGCCATGCCGTCGACATCTTCGCCATCATCGGCACGGTGCTGGGCGTGGCGACCTCGCTGGGCCTGGGCGTGGCGCAGATCAACAGCGGCCTGAACCATCTGTTCGGCGTGCCGGTGGGCGTGACCACGCAGATCATCCTCATCATCGTCACCTGCGGGCTGGCGACGTTGTCGGTGGCCAGCGGGCTGGACAAGGGCATCCGCATCCTGTCCGAGGCCAACCTGGTGCTGGCGGCGGTGCTGCTGCTGTTCGTGCTGGTGGCCGGCCCCACCGTGTTCCTGTTCCAGACCTTCGTGCAGAACACCGGCGCTTACCTGTCGGACATCGTCAACAAGACCTTCAACCTGTATGCCTACGAGCCGACCGACTGGATCGGCGGCTGGACGCTGTTCTACTGGGGCTGGTGGATCGCGTGGTCGCCTTTCGTGGGCCTGTTCATCGCCCGCATCTCGCGCGGCCGCACCATCCGCGAATTCGTCAGCGGCGTGCTGCTGGTGCCGGCCGGCTTCACGCTGTTCTGGATGACGGTGTTCGGCGACACGGCCATCCATTTCATCCTGGTCGACGGCATCAAGGGCTTCGCCGAGACGGTGCAGGGAGACAGTTCGCTGGCGCTGTTCGCCTTCCTGGAGCAGCTGCCCTGGAGCGGCGTGGTGTCCATCGTGGCGATCGCCATGGTGGCGGTGTTCTTCGTCACCTCGGCCGACTCGGGCGCGCTGGTGGTGGACCTGCTGGCCTCGGGCGGCGCCGAGCGCACGCCCATGCTGCAGCGGATCTTCTGGTCGCTGCTGATGGGCGCGGTGGCCATCGCGCTGCTGCTGGCCGACGGCCTGACCGCCTTGCAGACCGCCACCATCGCCAGCGCGCTGCCGTTCTCGGTGATCCTGCTGCTGTCGCTGTGGGGGCTGTTCAAGGCGTTGAAACTGGACGCCACCAAGCGCGGCATCCGCTACCAGTCGCTGACGCTGTCGCGCCCGGCGCGCGGCGGCCAGTCCTGGGAACGCCGCCTGCGCAACATGGTCATGATGCCGCGCCGCGCCCATGTGCAGCGCTTCATCACCGACGTGGTGCGTCCGGCCTTCGAGGATGTGGCCGACGAGCTGCGCAAGCAGGGCTACGAGGTGCAGGTCAAGGACGCCGAGGACGACGGCGGCGTGGCGCTGGAGGTCTCGCACGGCGAACACCTGGACTTCTCCTACGCGGTGAAGCCGGAAGCCTTCGTGCGCCCCAGCCTCACGCCCGACGAGGCGGCCGACGAGGAAGAGCGCAAGTACTTCCGCGCCGAGGTGCATCTGCGCGAGGGCGGGCAGGACTATGACATCATGGGCTGGAGCCGCGACGCGGTCATCGGCGACATCCTCGACCAGTACGAGCGGCACCGTCACTATCTGCACATGGTGCGCTGAGCGCCCACGGCGTGTTCAGGCCAGGACGCCGGCGGTTCCGCAAGGAATCGCCGGCGTTTTCACATGGGGCGGTCGCCCGTGACGTCCTTCAGGGTTGCTTCAGCGCGCGCAGCACGCCGGCCAGCTTACGGATGGCGACTTCCTGTTCGTTCGGCGCATGGGCGGCGAATCCCATCAGGAACCCGGCCTTGTGCCGCGCCGAGGCGTGCAGGCCCGTGAGGCCCAGCAGGTCTATCCCTTCCCGCCGCGCCGCGTCCAGCGCCTGGCGCTCGGACAGGCCCGGCGCCAGCACGCAGGGCATCTGCATGCCGCCGGCCGGCACGCGCGCCTGCAGCCAATGCGACAGGTGCCGGTCCACCAGCCGCGCCAGCACGTCGCGCCGTTCGGCGTAGACGGCACGCATGGTGCGCACGTGCGCGCCGAAATGCCCGCCGTCGATGAAGCGCGCCAGCGTCAGCTGCGGGATCGGCGCGCTGTGCCCGTCCAGCAGCGTGCGCGCCGCCGTCATGGGCGCGACCAGCGCCGCCGGCAGCACCATGTAGCCGATGCGCAGGCCGGGAAACAGCGATTTGGTGAAGGTGCCGATATAGATCGTCCGTTCCTGCGGATCCAGGCCCTGCACGCAGGCGGTGGGCTTGCCGGCGTAGTGGAATTCGCTGTCATAGTCGTCCTCGATGATCCAGGCCTGGCGCCGCCGCGCCCAGTCGATCACCGCCAGCCGGCGTTCCAGCGCCAGCGTGGCGCCGGTGGGGAACTGGTGCGAGGGCGTCAGATACACGGCCCGCGCCGACAGGGCCGGATCGTCCAGCCGTTCCACCCGCATGCCGTCCGCATCCAGCGGCACGGGCACGCATTCCAGCCCGGCGGCGGCGAAGGCCTTGCGCGCCCCGTGATAGACCGGATCCTCGATGCAGATCTGCTCGCCGGCGTCCAGCAGCACCGTGGCGCATAGCGTCAAGGCCTGCTGCGAGCTGGTCAGCACCAGCACGCGCTCGGGCGTGGCGCGCGCGCCGCGTTCCAGGTTGACGTAGTCGGCGATGGCCCGGCGCAGCGGTTCCATGCCCTGCGGCGGGCTGTGCAGCAGCGCCTGGGCGCCATATTCCTTGAGCACCTGCCGCGTCAGCCGTTCCCAGGTCGGCAGCGGAAAGCTGCGCGTTTCCGGCACGCCGGGCGCGAAGGCGCGCGGGGCCAGGAATTCGCGCACGCCGCCGTCCTGGAACATGGCGCTGCCGCGCTGGCTCAGGCGCAGCGCCGCCTTCTGCGGGCTGGCGCGCCGGGCCGCGCCGCGTCCGGGCGCGTACTGCGCCCGCTCGGACACGAAGCTGCCGCTGCCCACGCGCCGCAGGATGAAGCCCTCCACATGCAGCTGGCCGTAGGCCGCCTCCACCGTGTCGCGCGACACGCCCAGCGACCGGGCCAGCGCGCGCGAGGCGGGCAGGGGGCGGCCGGCCTCCAGCGCGCCGTCCAGGATCAGCTGGCGCACGGCCCGGTGGATGCGCGCGTGCAGCGGCAGGGCGCCGTGGGCGGGGTCGCCGACCCAGGCTTTGACGGATTCGAGTTGCGCGTGCTTGAACACAATTGGTCTGGATCTATGTGAAAAAGTGGTGGGGAACAGCCAGCCATTCCAGGACTATAAATCCGGATATCGATTCATGCCGGCTGCGCCGTCTCCAGGAACCCCATTCAGGCCATGTCTTCCGTCCGTCCGCATTCCCCCGCTCGCTGGAGCGATCTCGCCCACCCCGTCGTCGCCGGGCTGATCTCGGTCATCGTCAACTACGGCGGCACCTTCATCCTGGTGTTCCAGGCCGCCAAGGCTGCCGGCCTGAGCCCGGAGCTTACGGCCTCCTGGGTCTGGTCGGTCTCGATCGGGGTGGGCGTGACCGGGCTGGTCCTGAGCTGGGCCGCGCGCGAGCCCATCATCACCGCCTGGTCGACCCCGGCCGCCGCCTTCCTGGTGACGGCACTGGCCACCACGCCCTACGCCGAGGCGGTGGGCGCCTACCTGGCGTCGGCTGCGGCCTTCGTGCTGCTGGGCCTGTCGGGCTGGTTCGAGCGCGTGATCCGGCTGATCCCGCCGGGCGTGGCGGCCGGGCTGCTGGCCGGCATCCTGCTGCAATTCGGCATCCAGGCTTTTGGCGGCGTGAGCGTGGATCCGGCGCTGGCCGGCCTGTTGATCGCGGCCTATGTGATCCTCAAGCGCGTCACCGCGCGCTATGCGGTGGTTGGCATCCTGGCGCTGGGCCTGGCCTTCCTGCTGTTGCAGCAGCGCGTCGACCTGAGCGGGCTGGAGCTGCGCCTGGCGGCGCCGGTGTTCACGCGGCCCGAGTTCTCGCTCAACGCCATGCTGAGCGTGGCGCTGCCGCTGTTCCTGATCACGCTGACCGGCCAGTACATGCCCGGCATGCTGGTGCTGCGCAACGACGGCTTCAAGACCAGCGCCAATCCCATCGTGACCATTACCGGGCTGGGCTCGCTGCTGATGGCGCCGTTCGGCTCGCACGCCTTCAACATCGCCGCCATCACGGCCGCCATCTGCACCGGCCGCGAGTCGCACGAGGATCCGTCCAAACGCTGGATCGCCGGCATCGCGGCGGGCGTGTTCTACATCCTGGTGGGCGTGTTCGGGGTCACGCTGGCGGCGGTCTTCATGGCTTTTCCCGCGACCTTCATCACCACGCTGGCGGGCCTGGCGCTGCTGGGCACCATCGGCGGCAGCCTGGCCGGCGCGCTGGCCGATCCGAAGACGCGCGAGGCTTCGCTGATCACCTTCCTGGCGGCGGCCGCCAACATCAAGCTGTTCGGCATCGGCGGCGCCTTCTGGGGCCTGTGCATCGGCCTGCTGGCGCACCTGGCGCTGAACGGCCGGTGGCCGGGCCGCAAGGCGCGGGCCGAAGCGGGGGCCGCCTTGCCTGCGGCCGCGCATCCCGCGCCTGCCGCCGCCAAACCCGCGCCGGGCCGTTGAGCGCCCGCCTATCGATCGTCGGCGCGCCACAGGGGCGCGTCGGTTGAAAACTGGAGTTTCCCGACATGCAGCAAGCCGCCACGCACCTGATGCGTGCCTATGCCCGTCAACCGGTCACCTTCGCGCGCGGCAGCGGCGCGAGCCTGTGGGACGAGCAGGGGGTGGAATACCTGGATGCCATCGCCGGCGTGGCGGTGACCAGCCTGGGCCACGGCCATCCCGAGATCGCCGCGGCCATTGCCGAGCAGGCCGCGCTGCTGATGCACACGTCCAACGTGTTCCGCGTCGAGTGGCAGGAACGGCTGGGCCAGCGCCTGTGCGCGCTGGCCGGAATGGAAAAGGCGTTCTTCTGCAATTCCGGCGCCGAGGCCAACGAGGCCGCGCTCAAGCTGGCGCGCCTGCACGGCCACCGCCGCCAGGTGGCGCAGCCGCAGATCGTGGTGATGGAGAACGGCTTTCATGGCCGCACGCTGGCGACCCTGTCGGCCACCGGCAATCCGGCCAAGCAGCAGGGCTTCGAGCCCCTGCTGCCGGGATTCCTGCGGGTGCCGTATGACGATATCGCCGCCGTGCGCCAGCTGGCGGAACAGCGCGACGACATCGTCGCCGTGCTGCTGGAGCCGGTGCAGGGCGAGGGCGGCATCCGCGTCGCCGGCGCCGATTACTTGCGGGACTTGCGCGCGCTGTGCGACCGGCATGGCTGGCTGCTGATGCTGGACGAGATCCAGGCCGGCATGGGCCGCACCGGCGCCTGGTTCGGCCATCAGCACGCGGGCATCGCGCCCGATGTGATGACGCTGGCCAAGGCCCTGGGCAACGGCTTTCCCATCGGCGCCTGCCTGGCGCGCGGGCCGGCCGCTGACCTGTTTTCGCCAGGCCAGCACGGCTCTACCTTCGGCGGCAATCCGCTGGCCTGCCGCGTGGCCTGCACGGTGCTGGACATCATGGCGCGCGACGGCATGCCGCAACGCGCCGCCGCGCTGGGCCAGCGCCTGCTGGCCGGGCTGCGGCGGGCGCTGGAAGGTCATCCGCAAGTCGTGGCGGTGCGCGGCCAGGGCCTGATGGCCGGCATCGAGCTGGACCGCAATTGCCAGGAACTGGTTGGCCGGGCGCTGGCCGAACAGCGCCTGCTGATCACCGTGACCCGCGAACGCACCATCCGCCTGCTGCCGCCGCTGGTCTGCGACGAGGCGCAGATCGACGAGATCGTCGCGCGCCTGGCCCGTCTGCTGTCCGGCGACAGCGCCCAAGCCATCACCCCATCGAATGCCGCCGGCCCTGTCGCCGCCGGCCAGACTGAAACCAGGACCTGAAGCCATGACCATCGCCTCCCCGACCCTGCAGGATTTCGACCCGGAACTGGCGCAAGCCATGCGCGCCGAAGCCATGCGCCAGGAAGACCACGCCGAATTGATCGCCTCCGAGAACTACGCCAGTCCGCTGGTGATGGCGGTGCAGGATTCGGTGTTCACCAACAAGTACGCCGAAGGCTATCCGGGCCGCCGCTACTACAGCGGTTGCGAGCACGTGGACGTGGCCGAACGCCTGGCGCTGGAGCGGGTCAAGGCGCTGTTCGACTGCGATTACGCCAACGTCCAGCCGCATGCCGGCGCCCAGGCCAACGCGGCCGTGTTCCTGGCGCTGACGCGGCCCGGCGATACCGTCATGGGCATGAATCTGGCGCAGGGCGGCCACCTGACCCATGGCAATCCGTCCAATTTCTCGGGCCGGCACTATCACATCGTGCCCTACGGCCTGGATCCCGAGACCGGGCTGATCGACTACGACGAGATGGAGCGCATCGCGCTGCGCACCCGGCCCAGGATGCTGATCGGCGGTTTCTCCGCCTACTCGCGCCACAAGGACTGGGCGCGCATGCGCGCCATCGCCGATCAGGTCGGCGCGGTGTTCTGGGTGGACATGGCGCACGTGGCCGGACTGGTCGCTGCGGGCGTGTATCCCAGCCCGCTGCCGCACGCGCACGTGGTCACCAGCACCACGCACAAGACGCTGCGCGGCCCGCGCGGCGGCATCATCCTGGCCCGGGGGCAGGACGAGGACTTCTGCAGGAAGCTCGATTCCGCCGTCTTCCCCGGCATCCAGGGCGGGCCGCTGATGCATGTGATCGCCGCCAAGGCGGTGGCATTCAAGGAAGCGCTGGCGCCGGCCTTCAAGGACTACCAGCGCCAGGTGGTGGCCAACGCGCGCGCCATGGCGGCCGTGATCCAGCGACGCGGCTATCGCATCGTGTCCGGCGGCACCGACAACCACCTGATGCTGATCGACCTGTCCGACCGGCCCTACACCGGCAAGGACGCGGACGCGGCCTTGAGCGCGGCCCGCATCACGGCGAACAAGAACTCGGTGCCGAACGATCCGCGCTCGCCCTTCGTCACCTCGGGCCTGCGCATCGGCACGCCGGCGCTGACCACGCGCGGCTTCGGACAGACCGATTGCGAGATGCTGGCGGGCTGGCTGTGCGATGTGCTGGACGCGTTGGCGGCGGGCACGCTGGAAAGCGTGTTGGCGCGGGTGGCGGAGCAGGTGACGGCGTTGTGCCGCCGGCATCCGGTGTATCGGCGGCCGTCGTAGAATCCCCCGGCCGGTATCGCCGCGGCCGGCCCGTTCTGGTTTCTCGAGCGCGGCCCTGTCTTTCGCACGCAAGGTTGCGCCCGCCCATGACGACTTCCCCGCAGATATCCATCACCTTCGACGGCCTGGACGCCGGGCAGCAGCAGGCGGTGACGCGCTTCATGCAGGCCGCGGCGCAAGCCTTCGAAGACAAGAATCCCCATGCGCTGGCAGCCATGCAGCACGCGGGCGCGTCCGAGTCGGGCCAGCGCAACACCTTCGACTACAACCAGGGGCTCATGGAGGGCGGCGACCGCATCGTCTCGTGGTCGGCCAGCCCGTACAAGGAACCGCGCTGGTCGATCATGAAGCTCTACCAGCATCACCCGGAACCCACCGTCTGGGTGCTCGTGATGCTGGATGACGGGCGCAGGCAGACCGAGTACTGCTTCGCGCTCGCGCCGACCGAGGACGGCGGCCTCAAGTCCTGCTACTACATCGACCGCGTGAAGAAGAAACCAGGCCGCAAGAAGGGGCTATAGCTTTTTGCTAACCTCAACATTACTTAAGCTATTTTGACTTGTCCCAGGCTTTCGCAGATTATCAAAGCACACTCTTTGATAAATGGCGAGAGCATCATGACGGTGAAAGCAGGAGCATGGGCCGCGGGCGTATGCGTGCTGGCGGCAGCGATAGGGACGGGGCTGTACTGGAAGTACGGCGGAGGCGGAAACAAGGGCGGCTGGGCCATGGCGCCCGCCAAGGTGGCGGTGGCGCCGGCCGTGCAGGCCGATTTCCCGGTGTCGCTCAGCGGCATCGGCTCGCTGGAGGCGACGCGCCAGGTGCAGGTGCCGGCCGAAGTGGACGGCCGGGTGGCGCAGATCCTGTTCAATCCGGGCGAATCCGCGCGTGCCGGCCAGTTGCTGGTGCAGCTGAACGACGCGCCCGAGCAGGGCGAGCTGGCCCGGCTGCAGGCGCAGGTGAAGAACGCCCGTGCGCAGCTGGACCGCAGCCGCCGGCTGCTGCCCCTGCAGGCGGCGACCCGCGAGCAGCTGGACCAGGCCCAGGCCGACTATGACCAGGCCCAGGGCGATCTCAGGCGCGTGCAGGCGCAGATCGAGCAGAAGCGCATCAAGGCGCCGTTCGACGGCGTGCTGGGCGTGCGCCGCGTCAACCTGGGCCAATTCGCCAGGGCCGGCGATCCGCTGGTGTCGCTGACCAACACATCCACCATGTACGCCAACCTGACCCTGCCGGAGCAGGCGCTGGGCGCGCTGCGTCCGGGGCAGAGCGTCAGGGTGACGGTGGACGCGCATCCGGGCCGCGCCTTCACGGGCAAGGTCACCACCATCGAGCCGCAGGTCGATCCGGGCACGCGCACTGTGCGCGTGCAGGCCACGCTGGACAACGCCGACGGCGCGCTCGCCGCCGGCATGTACGCGCAGGGACAGGTCAACCTGCCCGCGCGGCCAGGCGTGATCACCGTGCCCGAGACGGCCGTCAGCTACTCCGCCTACGGCAATTCGGTCTATGTGGTGAATCCGGCGCAGGAGGGCAAGGGCCTGACGGTGCGCCAGGCCTACGTCAAGACCGCCGAGCGCATGCAGGGCCGCGTGGTCGTCAGCGAAGGCTTGCAGGCCGGCGACCGCGTCGTTACGTCGGGCCAGTTGCGCCTGCACAACGGCGCGGCGGTCGAGCTGAGCGAGCAGGACACGGTGGCGCTGGACGCCGCCGCGCCGGCCCAGGCCGTGGCTCAGGCCCAGTAGCGCGGAGGCCGACATGAGATTCACCGATCTGTTCGTGCGCCGGCCTGTGCTGGCGCTGGTGGTCAGCACCCTGATCCTGCTGCTGGGCCTGCGCGCCCTGAGCGGACTGCCGGTGCGCCAGTATCCGCTGACCGAAAGCACCACCATCACCGTCACCACCGAATACCCCGGCGCCTCGCCGGACCTGATGCAGGGCTTCGTCACGCAGCCGATCGCGCAGTCCGTGGCCACCGTGGAGGGCATCGACTATCTGTCGTCCTCGTCCACGCAGGGCCGCAGCGTGATCACGGTCCGCATGAAGCTGAACGCCGATTCCAACAAAGCCATGACCGAGGTGATGGCCAAGGTCAACGAGGTCAAGTACCGCCTGCCGCGCGACGCATACGACCCGGTGCTGGTCAAGTCGTCCGGCGAGGCGACGGCGGTGGCCTACGTGGGCTTTTCCAGCTCGACGCTGTCGCTGGCCGCGCTGACCGATTACCTGTCGCGCGTGGTGCAGCCGCAGTTTTCTTCCATCGACGGCGTGGCCAGCGTGCAGCTGTACGGCGGCCAGAAGCTGGCCATGCGCGTGTGGCTGGACCCGAACCGCATGGCCGCGCGCGGCATCTCGGCCGGCCAGCTGGCCGACGCGCTGCGCGCCAACAACGTGCAGGCCGCGCCCGGGCAGGCCAAGGGCCTGTACGTGGTGTCCAACATTCAGGTCAACACCGACCTGGTCAACGTGGCCGAATTCCGCGACATGGTGGTCAAGCGCGAGGGCGACGCCATCGTGCGCCTGGGCGACGTGGCCACGGTTGAGCTGGGGGCGGCCTCGACCGATTCCAGCGGCCTGCTGGACGGCGAGCGCGCCGTGTACTTCGGCCTGAACGCCACGCCCGTCGGCAACCCGCTGGTGATCGTCAAGCGGCTCAACGAGCTGCTGCCCGGCATCAAGCAGAACCTGCCGCCCGGCACCCAGGTGCAGGTGCCGTTCGAGCTGGCGCGCTTCATCAGCGCGTCCATCGACGGCGTGATTCACACGCTGATGGAAGCCATCATCATCGTGGTGGCGGTGATCTTCCTGTGCCTGGGCTCGCTGCGCGCGGTGCTGATCCCGGTGGTGACGATCCCGCTGTCCATGCTGGGCGGGGCGGCCATCATGGCGCTGTTCGGCTTCAGCGTGAACCTGCTGACGCTGCTTGCCATGGTGCTGGCCATCGGCCTGGTGGTGGACGACGCCATCGTGGTGGTCGAGAACGTGCACCGGCATATCGAGGAAGGCAAGTCGCCGGTGCGCGCGGCGCTGATCGGCGCGCGCGAGGTGGCCGGGCCGGTGATCGCCATGACCATCACGCTGGCGGCCGTGTACGCGCCCATCGGGCTGATGGGCGGGCTGACCGGCTCGCTGTTCAAGGAGTTCGCCTTCACGCTGGCGGGGGCGGTGGTGGTGTCGGGCGTGATCGCGCTGACGCTGTCGCCGGTGATGAGTTCGTTCCTGCTCAACAGCAAGGTGTCCGAGGGCCGCATGGCGCATCTGGCCGAAGGCTTCTTCGGCCGGCTGGGCGACGCCTACGGCCGCATGCTGGACGTGTCGCTGCATCACCGCTGGGTCACTGGCCTGGTGGCGGTGGTGGTGCTGGCCAGCCTGCCGTTCCTGTACAACGCGGCTCAGCGCGAGCTGGCGCCGATCGAGGACCAGTCCACCGTGCTGACCGCGGTCAAGTCGCCGCAGCAGGCCAACATCGACTACGTGGAGAAGTTCGGCAAGAAGTGGGACGACGTCATGGCGACGTTGCCCGAGCAGCGCGGCCGCTGGCTGATCAACGGCTCGGACGGCGTATCCAACAGCATCGGCGGCGTCGACCTGGTGCAATGGGATCAGCGCCACCGCTCGGCCAACGCCATCCAGGCCGACATGCAGTCCATGGTCAACCAGGTCGAAGGCAGCAACATCTTCGCCTTCCAGCTGCCGCCGCTGCCGGGCTCGACCGGCGGCCTGCCGGTGCAGATGGTGGTGATGAGCGCCGCCGACTATCCGGTGGTCTACGAGGCCATGGAAGGGCTGAAGAAGGCGGCCCGCGCCAGCGGCCTGTTCATGGTGGTGGACAGCGACCTTAACTACAACAACCCGGTGGTGCAGCTGAGGGTCGACCGTTCCAAGGCCAACAGCCTGGGCGTGACCATGAAGGACATCGGCGACACGCTGGCCGTGCTGGTGGGCGAGAACTACATCAACCGCTTCGGCATGGACGGCCGCTCGTATGACGTGATCCCGCAGAGCCTGCGCGAGCAGCGCATTTCGCCGGAGGCGCTGGCGCGCTACTACGTCAAGAGCGCCAGCGGCGCGCAGGTGCCGTTGTCGAATATGGTGTCGGTGTCGATGGGCGTGGAGCCCAACAAGCTGACCCAGTTCAACCAGCTCAACGCTGCCACCTTCCAGGCCATTCCCATGCCGGGCGTGACCATGGGCGACGCGGTGCAGTTCCTGACCAGGGAAGCGCGCAACCTGCCGGCCGGCTTCAGCTATGACTGGCAATCGGACGCGCGCCAGTTCAGCCAGGAAGGCTCGGCGCTGATGATCACCTTCATCTTCGCCATCATCGTGATCTACCTGGTGCTGGCCGCGCAGTACGAAAGCCTGCGCGATCCCTTCATCATCCTGGTGAGCGTGCCCATGTCCATCTGCGGCGCGCTGATCCCGCTGGCGATGGGCATGGCCACCATCAACATCTATACGCAGATCGGGCTGGTGACGCTGATCGGCCTGATCAGCAAGCACGGCATCCTGATGGTGGAGTTCGCCAATGAAATGCAGATCAGCCACAACCTGGACCGGCGCGGCGCGATGGAACAGGCGGCCCGCATCCGGCTGCGTCCCATCCTGATGACGACCGCCGCCATGGTGGTGGGGCTGATCCCGCTGCTGTTCGCCACCGGCGCCGGCGCGCACAGCCGCTACAGCCTGGGGCTGGTGATCGTGGTGGGCATGCTGGTGGGCACCCTGTTCACGCTGTTCGTGCTGCCCACCGTGTACACCGTGTTCGCGCGCGACCACCGCGCCGCCGGCGATACGCCGCGCGCCCGCGAGCTGGCGCTGGCGCGCGCGGAAGATGGCGCGTCCGCCTGAGGAAAACGACATGAAGCATTCGACTCTCTATCCCCGCCTGCGCGCCACGGCCGCCGCGCTGGCGCTGGCCCTGGTCGCGGCGGGTTGCGCCGTGGGGCCGGACTACCAGAAGCCGCAGTCCGCGCCGGTGACGCTGGCCAGCCCCGAGCAGGCGCTGTTCTCCAACGGCCAGTTGCAACGCGACTGGTGGAAGCAGCTGCAGGATCCGCAGCTGGATCGGTTGATCGGCCTGGCGCTGGAGCGCAACCACGACATCCGCATCGCCCAGGCCCGGCTGGCCGAGTCGCGCGCCGTGCTGGATGAAAAGGAGCTGGACCAGCTGCCGACCGTCACGGCCGGCGGCCGCTACGAGCGCAGCCTGTCGCAGGCCAATCCCGGCCCCGAGGGCGAGCGCAATCTGGCCAGGAGCTATCGCGCCGGCTTCGACGCGTCCTGGGAAATCGACCTGTTCGGCCGGCTGCGCCGGGCCGCCGAGGGCGCGGCCGCGCGCAGCCAGGCGCAGGCCGCCGATCTGGCGCATGCCCGCATCGTGGTCGCCGCCGAGGTGGCGCGCAATTATTTCGAGCTGCGTGGCGCCGAGCAGCGGCTGGCGGTGGCGCGCGCCAACCTGCGCAGCCAGGAGGACAGCCTGCGCGTGATCCAGGCCATGGTGTCGGCCGGGCGCGGCGACGAGGGCGACCTGGCCAGCGCCCGCGCCGAGCTGGCGACGGTGCAGGCCAGCGTGCCGCAGCAGGCCGCCGCCCGGCGCCTGGCGCAGTACCGCATCGCGGTGCTGGCCGGCCTGCGTCCCGCCGAGCTGGGCGAACTGGACGCGGCGCGGCCGCAGGCGCCGCTGGCGGCCCGCCTGCCGATCGGCGACGTCGGCGCGCTGCTGTCGCGGCGGCCCGACGTGCTGGCGGCCGAGCGCAATATGGCCGCCGCCAATGCCGACGTGGGCGTGGCGACCGCCGAGCTGTATCCGCGCATCGACCTGGGCGGCTTTCTCGGTTTCGTGGCGCTGCGCGGCGCCGACTTCGGCAATGCCTCCAGCCGCGCCTTCAGCGTGTCGCCCGGCCTCAGCTGGCCGGCGCTGCACCTGCCCACGGCGCTGGCGCGCAAGCGGGCCGCCCAGGCCCGCTCAGAGGGCGAGGTCGCGCGCTACGAGCAGACCGTGCTGCGCGCGGTGGAGGAGCTGGAAACGGCTTTGACCGGCTACGGTGAGAACCAGCAGCGCCTGGGCAGCCTGGCGCAGGCCGCGGCCCAGAGCGGCCGCGCGGCCGAGCTGGCGCAGCTGCGCTACAAGGAAGGCACCACGCCCTACCTGACGGTGCTGGACGCGCAACGTTCCTTGCTGCGCGCCCAGGACGCGGTGGCCGTGGCCGAGACGGCGTCCTACACCAGCCTGATCGCGCTGTATAAGGCGCTGGGCGGCGGCTGGCAGGCGCCGGGCGACGCGGGCGGGGAAGGGGGCGCAGCAGGGGGCGGCAAGGCCGCTGGGACCGGGACGGCCGCTGGAGCGCCGGCCGCCGCCGGCTGACCGCGGCGGCGCTTCGTGGCACCATAGGCACATTTCCGGAGTTTCGCCGCGCCCATGTCAGACAGCCTGTCCTCCCAACACGCCTGGACGCCGCATCAGCCCGCCGACCGCGTGCTGATGGCGCTCAAGACGCGCGGGCCGCAGTCCATCGCCGCCATCGCCCAGACCATGGACGTGACGGCCGAGGCGGTGCGCCAGCAGATGAGCCGCTTGCATGCCGAGGGCCTGGTGGACGCGGAAAACCACAGCACGGGGCGCGGCCGTCCCACGCAGATCTGGCGGCTCACCGCCGCCGGCCACGGTCGCTTTCCGGACACGCACGCCGAAATGACGGTGCAGATGATCGGCGCGGTGCGCCAGCTCTTCGGCGACGAGGGCATCGACCGGCTGATCGGCGTGCGCGAGGCCGCCATGCGCGCCACCTATCACCAGGCCATGCTGGGCGCGAGCGGGCTGCGCGACCGTCTTGAGCGGCTGGCGCACCTGCGCAGCGCCGAGGGCTACATGGCCGAGCTGCGCCGCGACGGCGCCGGCTTCCTGTTCATTGAAAACCACTGTCCGATCTGTTCGGCGGCAAAAGCCTGCATGGGCTTTTGCCGCAGCGAACTGGAACTGTTCCGCGACGTGCTGGGCGAGGGCGCGCGCGTCGAGCGCGTCGAGCACATCCTGGCGGATGCGCAGCGTTGCGCCTACCGGGTCAGCGCGGCGGACTGATGCCGTTTCCGCAACCGGGCCGACCGTGAACGCGGCGGGTCCGGGACGGACGCTCCGGACCCGCCGAGCGCGGACCCTGCTCAGCTCGCGCCCGAACCCTGTTCCCAGCCGCCCAGCGCCTTGTACAGCGTCACTGCATTGACCAGCCGGCGCTGCTGCAGGCGGATGAACTCCTGCTCCGACTCGAACAGGCTGCGCTGCGCGTCCAGCATCTCCAGGTAGTTGGCCACGCCGCGCGCATAGCGCCGCTCGGCCAGGCGCTGGCGTTCGCGATCGGCGTCGCGCACCTTGCGCTGGGCCTCGATCTGCTGGCGCAGCGCATCGCGCGCCGACAGCGCGTCGGCCACTTCGCGGAAGGAGGTCTGGATGCTGCCTTCGTACTGGGCCACCGCGATGTGCTTGCGGGTTTCGGCCAGCGACAGGCTGGCGCTGTTGCGGCCGGCGTTGAAGATCGGCAGCGTCAGCTTGGGCGCGAATTGCCAGACGCCGCTGCCCGAGCCGAACAGGTCGGAGAAGCTGCTGGCGGTGCTGCCGATGTCCGTGGTCAGCTGCACCGACGGGAAAAAGGCCGCGCGCGCCGCGCCGATATCGGCGTTGGCCGCCTTGAGCGTGTTCTCCGCCTGGCGCAGATCCGGACGCCGCGTCAGCAGCGCCGACGGCAGGCCGGCCGCCAGCGGGGTAAGGCTCTGGCTTTCCAACGGCGTCTGGTCGGCGTCGGGCGGCAGCGAGAAATCACCCGCCAGCAGGCCCAGCGCATGCACGGCCTGGCTGTGCTCGCGGCTGAGTTCGGCCAGCGTGGCGCGCGACGATTCCACCAGCATCTGCGCGGTGCGCAGGCCCATGGCGGTTTCCAGGCCGGCGTCGTAGCGGCGCTGGGTCAGCGTCAGTGTGGTCTCGCGCAATTCCAGCGTGCTGCGGGTCAGCCGCTGCTGCTCGGCCAGCGAACGCTCGTTGAAATAGGCCGTGGCGGTTTCGGCCACCAGCGACAGCGCGGCGGCGCGGTGCGCCTCGGCGCTGGCCAGGTAGCGCTCCAGCGCCGCGTCGGTGAGGCTCTTGATCCGGCCGAAGAAGTCCAGCTCGAAGGCGGTGATGCCGACGCCGGCGCGGTACTGCTGGCTGATCGCATCGCGTGACGGGCCGGGATCGGACGCGCGGCTGCGGCTGTAGCCGGCCGTGCCGTCCACGGACGGCAGCCGGTCGGCGCGCTGCACGCCGTACAGCGCGCGCGCTTCCTCGATGCGCAGGGCCGCCACGCGCAGGTCGCGGTTGTTGGCCAGCGCGGCGGCGATCCAGGCCCGCAGCGCCGGGTCGTTGAAATAGTCCTTCCAGTCCTGCGGCATCTCGGCCTGGCCGGACTGGGTGGGGGTGTCATAGGCGGCCGGCACGGGCGCGGCGGGACGCTCGTAGGTCGGCGCCATCGAGCAGCCCGTCAACGCCAGGGCCAACAGGGTCAGGGCCACGGGTTTCATGGCGTGTTCTCCAGCGGTTCGCGGTGCGGGGCCGGCTGCTTGCGACGGGCGTCCATGCCCGTCAGCCTGCCCACGACCAGGAAAAAGAGCGGCACCAGGAAAATGGCGAGCACGGTGGCGGTGATGATGCCGCCCAGCACGCCTGTGCCGATGGCGATCTGCGCGCCGGAGGCCGCGCCGCCGGCCAGGGCCAGGGGCAGCACGCCGACGCCGAAGGCCAGCGAGGTCATGATGATGGGGCGCAGCCGCAGCCGCGCCGCTTCCAGCGTGGCCGACAGCAGACCCTGGCCGTCGCGCACCAGGTCCTTGGCGACTTCCACGATCAGGATCGCGTTCTTGGCCGACAGGCCGATGGTGGCGATCAGGCCGACCTTGAAGTAGATGTCGTTGGGCATGCCGCGCAGCGTCACGCCCAGCAGCGCGCCGATCACGCCCAGCGGCACCACCAGGATCACCGCCAGCGGAATGGCCCAGCTTTCATACAGCGCGGCCAGCGCCAGGAACACCACCAGGATGGACAGCGCGAACAGCACGTTGGCCTGGTTGCCGGACAGCTTTTCCTCGTAGGACTGGCCCGACCAGGCGAAGCCGATGCCGCGCGGCAGTTCCGAAGCCAGCTGTTCCATGGCGCGCATGGCCTCGCCGCTGCTGTGGCCGGGCGCGGCCGAGCCGTTGATCTTGAACGCGGGGAAGCCGTTGTAGCGGTTCAGCTGCGGCGGTCCCATGGCCCAGTCCAGCGTGGCGAAGGCCGACATGGGCACCATCTGGCCCTGCGCATTGCGCACGTGCAGGCGCGACACGTCCTCCACGTCGACGCGGTTCTTGCCGTCGGCCTGCACCGTCACGCGGCGCACCTGGCCGTTGTGCATGAAGTCGCCGATGTAGTCCGAGCCGAACATCACCGCCAGCGCGGTGTTGATTTCCTCCATCGACACGCGCATGGCCTGGGCCTTGTCGCGGTCGATGCGCAGTTGCAGCTGCGGGGCTTCGCCCTGGCCTGCGTGCGTGACCTCGGCCAGCGCCGGATGTTCGGCGGCGGCCGCCAGCAGCTGCTGGCGGGCCTTCGTCAGGGCCTGGTAGCCCAGGCCGGCGCGGTCCTGCAGCCGGAAATCGAAGCCCGAGGTCGAGCCCAGCTCCGGCAGGGGCGGCGCGTTCAGCGCCAGCACCATGGCGTTCTTGTGGTCCGCGAAGGCCTTATTGACGCGCGCGACCACGGCGTCCACGTGCATGTCCGCGCCGTGGCGTTCCTTCCAGTCCTTCAGCGTGACGAAGAACATGGCCGAGTTCGGGCCGCTGCCGTATTCGCTGAAGCCGCTGACGGAATACACGAATCGCACGGGTTCGTGCTTCATCATGTAATTCTCGACTTCCAGTACCAGCTTGCGGGTCTCGGCCTGGGTCGCGCCCTGCGGCAGGATGACCATGGCGTTGAAGCTGCCCTGGTCTTCTTCCGGCAGGAAGGAAGAGGGCAGGCGCACGAACAGCAGCGCCACCGCCGCGATCACGGCGGCGTAGGCCAGGCCGAAGCGCACCGGGCGCGACAGCACGCCGGCGACGCGCGCGGTGTAGCCGGCGGTCAGGCGGACGAAGGCGCGGTTGAACCAGCCGAAGAAGCCGCGCTTCTCGTGGTGGCCGGCCGGGATGGGCCGCAGCATGGTGGCGCACAGCGCCGGCGTGAGCGACAGCGCCAGGAAGGCCGAGAAGGCGATCGACACCGCCAGCGTGACCGAGAACTGACGGTAGATATTGCCCACCGCGCCGTCGAAGAAGGCCATCGGCACGAACACGGACACCAGCACCACGGTGATGCCGATGATGGCGCCGCTGATCTGGCCCATGGCCTTGACCGTGGCGTCGTGCGGCGACAGGCCTTCCTCGGCCATGATGCGCTCGACGTTCTCGACCACCACGATGGCGTCGTCCACCAGGATGCCGATGGCCAGCACCATGCCGAACATGGTCAGCACGTTGATCGAATAGCCCAGGCCCAGCATCACGCCCAGCGTGCCCAGCAGCGCCACCGGCACCACCAGCGTGGGGATCAGCGTGGCGCGGAAGTTCTGCATGAACAGGTACATCACGCAGAACACCAGGGCGATGGCCTCCAGCAGCGTGGTGACCACCTTCTTGATCGAGATCTCCACGAAGGTGGAGGTCTCGTAGGGGATGTCCCAGGTCACGCCCGCCGGGAAATACTGGGCCAGCTCGGTCATCGTCAGGCGGATCTTGCGGGTGGTGTCCACGGCGTTCGAGCCGGGCGCCAGCTTGATGCCCAGGCCCGTGGCCGTCTGGCCATTGACGCGCGACAGGTACATATAGTCGGTGCCGCCCAGCTCGACCCGCGCCACGTCCTTCAGGCGCAGCGTGGCGCCGTCAGGCTGCGCGCGCAGCGGGATGTTGGCGAACTGTTCGGGCGTCTGCAGCGTTTCGGTGGCGACGATGCTGGCGTTCAGCGGCGCGCTGGCCGGCACGGCCTGGCTGCCCAGGTCGCCGATGGTGACGCGGGCGTTGTGCGCGCGCAGCGCGTTGACGATGTCGCCCGGCGTGAGCGACATGGCCGTCAGCTTGGCCGGGTCGGGCCAGATGCGCATGGCGGCTTCCGCGCCCCACAGCTGCACCTTGCCCACGCCGTCGACGCGGCGCAGGGCCTGCAGCACGTTGGACGCCGCCAGCTCGCCGAGCTGCATGTCGTCCAGGCGGCCGTCGGACTTCAGCGACACCACCAGCTGGATGTTGTCGGCGGCCTTCTCCACGCGCACGCCGTCGCGGCGCACGGCCTCGGGCAGGCGCGGTTCGACGGCCTTGAGCCGGTTCTGCACTTCGACGGCGGCCAGATCGGGGTTGGTGCCCTGCTTGAACACCAGGTTGATGCTGGCCCAGCCGGTGGAGTCGCTGCTGGCCGTGGTGTAGAGCAGGCCGGGAGCGCCGTTCATCTCGCGTTCGATGATGGCGGTGACGGCTTCCTCGACCACCTTGGCCGAAGCGCCGGGATAGCTGGCGCCCACGTTGACGACGGGCGGGGCGATGTCCGGATACTGCGCCACGGGCAGGGCCCGCAGGGACAGCACGCCGGCCAGCACGATGAGCAGCGAGATCACCCAGGCGAAGACGGGGCGATCGATGAAAAAACGCGCCATGGCGGTTTAACCTTTGTTGGAGTTTCCTTCGGCGGGAGCCTGCGCCTTGGGCGCGGCCCGCTCCACCGGTTTGATCTTCTGGCCGGGCGCCAGCTGCGAGACGTTCTCGACCACGACGCGCTCGCCGCCCTTCAGGCCATCGGTGACGACCCAGTTCGGCCCCTGTATGTTGCGCGCCGTCACGGCGACGGCCTGCAATTCACCGTCCTTGCCGGCCACAAGCACATGCGCGCCGGAGGCGTCGCGCAGCAGCGCGTCGCGCGGCACCAGGTAGGCGTCGCGGTTGATGGCCTGTTCCAGGCGCACGCGCACGTACATGCCGGGCAGCAGGTCGCGCCGCGGGTTGTCGAACAGGGCGCGCATGGTCACGTTGTCGGTGCCGGGGTCCACCGCCAGGTCGGCGAAGGACAGCGCGCCGGTGCGGGCGTACTCGGTGCCGTCGGGCAGCAGCAGGCGCACGCGCAGCTTGTCGGGTTCGATGCCCTGCAGCTGGCCGTCGCGGATCTGCTTCTGCAGGCGCAGTACCTCGGCGGCCGGCTGGGCGAAGTTGACGTAGATCGGATCGATCTGCTGCACCACGGTCAGCGGCGTGGCCTGGCCTTCGCCCACCAGCGCGCCCTCGGTCACCAGCGCGCGCCGGGCGCGGCCGTCGATGGGCGAGGTGACGCGCGCATAGTCCAGCTTCAGCTTGGCGCTTTGCAGGTTGGCGCGCGCCAGCGCCACCTGGGCGCGGGCCTGGCGTTCGTCGGCGGCGGCCTCGGCGTGGTCGCGTTCGCTGATGGCGCGGTCGCCGACCAGGCCGGCATAGCGGCGCAGCTTGTCGGCCGCGGCGGACAGGCTGGCCTGGGCGCGCGCCAGGTTGGCGGCCTCGGAATCGTAGGCGGCCTGCAGCGGCGCCGGGTCGATCTGGAACAGCGCGTCGCCGCGCTTGACGTCCTGGCCTTCCTCATAGAGGCGCGAGGTGACGATGCCGGCCACCCGCGCGCGCACTTCGGCTTCGCGGTAGGGCTCCATCCGGCCGGGTAGCTCGGTGGCGACGGCGGTGGGGGTGGCGCGGGCGATGACGATCCCGACCTCGGCGGGCGCCTTGGCTTCGTCCTGGGGCTCGGATTTGGAACAAGCCGTAATAAGAATTAATACTGACAAGGATGCGAGTGTGCGGCGGAGGACTCGTTGCTTCATTTTTTAGAAATTGTTGTAGGCGCCCGGGGCGGGCCAGATGAGGGAAAGTGCGCACTTTTCCCGGTGGGGATCGCAGTCTATCATTTAATCCGTCATGCTTGATTAAATGTTTTGTTCGAAAGTATGCTCCCGTTCGCACAATTGTTAACAGTGCGGATCGGCGGCGTTCGCATAGCGGGCGCCGCTTTTTTTTGAAGAGGCCCGCGCCGCGCAGGCGCCGCCCCGTGTCCCTTTTCCCTCAACCTTTCATTTCAAGGAGATATCCGAATGGCCCGCAAGACGAAAGAAGAATCCCAACGCACCCGCGACCGCATCCTGGATGCGGCCGAGCACGTGTTCATGTCCAAGGGGGTGGCCAACACCACCATGGGCGACATCGCCGACCACGCCGGCGTGTCCAGGGGTGCCGTCTACGGCCATTACAAGAACAAGATCGATGTCTGCGTCGCCATGAGCGACCGCGCGCTGGCCGCGGCCGTGGCGCTGACCCGGGTCCGCGCCGACGGCAAGGCGCTGGAGTCCCTGTACGCGTCGATGCTGCAATACGTGCGCATCTACTCGGAAGAGGGGTCGATGCAGCGTGTGCTGGAAATCCTCTACGACAAGTGCGAGCAGAGCGACGAGAATGCGCCGCTGCTGCGACGACGGGACATCTGGGAACGCCATGCCCTGCGCAATTCCGAAAAACTGCTGCGCGCCGCGGTGCGCAACGAAGACCTGCCCGGCGCGCTGGACGTGCGCCTGTCCAACGTCTACCTGCACTCCCTGATCGAGGGGGTGTTCGGCAGCATCTGTTGGTCCGATCGCCTGAAGGGCGATATCTGGCCGCGCGTCGAGCGCATGCTCCGCGCCGCCATCGACACATTGCGGTTCTCGCCGCACCTGCGCCTGGCGCAAGCGGCCTAGCAGCCGCCGTCAGGCCCGGCCCGAGCCTACAATCCGGCCATGACGCTCAAGCAACTCGAAGCCTTCTACTGGGCGGCCACCTGCGCCAGTTTCGCCGTGGCCGCCGAGCGCCTGCACCTGTCGGTATCGTCGCTGTCCAAGCGCATCGCCGAACTGGAGGAGGCGCTGGGCCAGCCGCTGTTCGACCGCAGCGGGCACAAGGCCGCGCTGACGGAGGCCGGCCAGCGCCTGCTGCCCCAGGCCGGCGACATGCTGGCGTCGGCTGAGCGGATCCGTGCGTCCGTGGCGCAAAGCGCCGGCCTCGTCGGGCGCTGCCGCTTCGGCGTGGGTGAACTGACCGCGCTGACCTGGCTGCCGCGCCTGATCGGCGTGGTGCGCGCCGCCCATCCCGGACTGGTGCTGGAACCTTATGTCGACATCGGCCAGGTGCTGGAGCAGCGCGTGGCCGACGGTGAACTGGATTTCGCCGTGATCGCGGGCCGTTCGTCGCGCGTCGGCATCGCATCCGCGCCCATCGGGCAGGCGGCCTTTTCCTGGGTCGCGGCGCCTGCGGCGCTGCAAGGCGAAACCCGCATGAGTCCCGCGCTGCTGGCCCGGCTGCCGCTGGTGACGCTGCCGGAGGGCGCGGGCACCACCCGCATCATCGACGACTGGCTGGCCGGGCGCGAGGCGCCGGGCGAGCGGCTTTGCTGCAATAACTGGGGCGCCATCGCCGGCTTGCTGATCGAGGGCACCGGCGTGGGCCTGCTGCCCAGCCACTGGGCCGCCGCGCTCGAGGCCGAGGGCAGCCTGCGCGTGCTTGAAGGCGAGCCGGCCCTGGCCGCGCTGCCGTATTCCTTCCAATTCCGCCGCGATGACGCGCGCGCGCTGATCACGCAGATGCGCGATGCCGTCCTGCGCGCGGCGGACTTCTCCGCGCCCTGCCGCCTGCCCTGAGTCCGGCGCGCGGCAGTGTCCGCGCCCAGGCCATTCGCGCTCGCCACGCTATACAAGCCCCGCGCGCATGGCGCAGAATCCGCCATGCGCGTGCGCGACGGGGGGATGGGCCTGGCGTCGCGGCGTCGCTTCGGGCTGCCTGCACAGGCCGGACCGGAATGCCGGAACCCGCCGGTGGGCGGCCCGTATAAGAAACAACGGAGATTCTTGATGCGTAAACTTTGCCTCGTGGCGGCCCTGGCGGCCATGATGTCCACCGGATTGGCGCAAGCCCAGTCCACCCTTCGTATCGGCCTGCAGGACGATCCCGATGTGCTCGACCCGGTGCGCGCGCGCACTTTCGTCGGCCGCATCGTCTTCGCGTCGCTGTGCGACAAGCTGGTCGACATCACCCCGGACCTGAAGATCGTGCCGCAGCTGGCGCAATCGTGGACCACCAGCGACGACAACAAGACGCTGACCTTCAAGCTGCGCAAGGACGCGGTGTTCCATGACGGCGCGCCGGTGGACGCGGCCGCGGTCAAGGCCAATCTGGAACGTGCGCGCACGCTGCCCGACAGCAACCGCAAGAGCGAGCTGGCCACGGTCGCCAGCGTCGAGGCGCCGGACGCCGAGACCGTGGTGCTGCGCCTGTCCGAGCCCGATGCCTCGCTGCTGTCGCAGCTGTCCGACCGCGCCGGCATGATGATGTCGCCGGCCGCCTTCGACAAGGATCCCGGCGGCAAGCCGGTGTGCTCGGGTCCCTACCAGTTCAAGGAGCGGGTGCAGAACGATCGCATCGTGCTCGAGAAATTTCCCAAGTATTGGGACGCAGCCAGCTACCACTTCGATCGCCTGGTCTTCATCCCGATTCCCGACAACACGGTGCGCCTGAACAATCTGCGCGCCGGCGACCTGGACATCATCGAGCGCGTGGCGCCGAGCGACGCCAAGGCGGTCAAGGATGACGCCAGCCTGCGGCTGGCGCCGGTGACGGGCCTGGGCTTCCAGGCTATCTCGGTCAATCTGGCCAACGGCGCGCGCGCAGACAACCCGCTGGCCAAGGACAAGCGCGTGCGTCAGGCGCTGGACCTGGCCATCGACCGCGACGTGCTGAACCAGGTGATCGGCGAAGGCATGTTCCAGCCCGCCCACCAGCCGTTCCCGCCCGCCAGCTTCGCCTTCAACAAGGCGGTCGAACACACCGGGCGCGATCCCAAGAAAGCGCAGGCGCTGCTGAAGGAAGCCGGGCTGGATCGCGTCAGGTTCGAGATCACCTTCGGCAACAACACCACCATGCAGCAGGTGTTCGAGCTGATCCAGGCCATGGGCGCCGAGGCCGGCTTCGACATCACGCTGCGGCCGGTGGAGTTCGCCTCGTTGCAGTCGTCGCTGGCGCGCGGCGACTTCGTGGTCGGCCAGAGCGGCTGGTCGGGCCGAGTCGATCCCAGCGGCAACATCCACCAGTACCTGAGCTGCAAGGGCAACCTGAACGACGGCAAGTTCTGCGACCCCGCCGTCGACAAGCTGCTGAACGACGCCCGGGCCGAGGCCGATCCGGTCAAGCGCCGCGCCATGTACGACCAGGTGCTGGCCGTGCTGGAAGAGCAGCGCCCCATCATCTATCTCTTCTACCTGCCCTGGACCTTCGGCGTGCAGAAGAAGGTGGAAGGCTTCGTGCCCTATCCCGACGGGCTGATCCGCCTTAAGGGCGTGTCCGTCGCCGGAAAATAAGCGCAGCCGCCACGGCGGAACCCGGATCCGGGTTCCGCCTTTTTTCTTTCTTCGATGCCATCATGATGTTCACGACTCGTCCTGAAATCCTCGGCACCTTCGGTGTCGTGACCTCGACCCACTGGCTGGCCAGCGCCGCCGGCATGTCCCTGCTGGAGCGCGGCGGCAACGCCTTCGACGCCTGCGTCGCCAGCGCCTTCGTGCTGCAGGTGGTCGAGCCTCACCTGGTCGGCCCCGCCGGCGAGACGCCGGCCGTGTTCTATTCGGCCCGCACGGGCAAGGTTGAAGTGCTGTGCGGCCAGGGCTGCACGCCCGCCGGCGCCACGCTGGAACGCTACCGCGCCGAAGGCTTGTCGCTGATTCCCGGCAATGGCCTGCTGGCCACCGTGATCCCGGGCGCGTTCGACGCCTGGATGCTGTTGCTGCGCGACCATGGCACCATGCGATTGCGCGACGTGCTGGAGCCCGCCATCTACTACGCGGAGCACGGCCATGCGCTGATGCCGCGCATCTCCAACACCATCGCGGGGCTCAAGGATTTCTTCCAGACCCATTGGCCGTCCACCGCCGAGATCTACCTGCCCGGCGGCGCGGTGCCCGAGGCGCGCAAGCTGTTCCGCAATCCGGCGCTGGCGCGCACCTGGACGCGGCTGCTGACGGAAGCGGAAAGCGCGGGCGCGGACCGCGAGCGCCAGATCGAAGCCGCGCGCGACGTGTTCTACCGGGGCTTCGTGGCCGAGGCCATCGACGCCTTTGCCCGGGGCACCGAGGTCATGGACGAAAGCGGCGCGCGCCATCGCGGCGTGCTGACGGCGGACGACCTGGCCGGCTGGTCGGCCAGCTACGACGCGCCGGCCACGTACGACTATCACGGCTACACCGTGGCCAAGGCCGGCGCCTGGAGCCAGGGGCCGGTGTTTCTGCAGACGCTGGCGCTGCTCAAGGACATGGACCTGACCGGCGCCGGTCCGGCCAGCGCCGAGTTCATCCACCGCGTCACCGAGGCGATGAAGCTGGCCTTCGCTGACCGCGAGGCCTATTACGGCGATCCAGCGTTCGTCGATGTGCCGCTGGAGCGCCTGCTGTCGGAGGACTACAACGCGGCGCGCCGACGGCTGATCGGCGAGCAGGCGTCGCATGAGCTGTCGCCCGGCCGCCTGGCGGGTTTCGAGGCCCAGGTGGACCGCGTGATGGATACCTTGCGGCGCCTGTCCAAGGTCACGGAGCCGGGCGCGGCGCCGGCCGTCGTCGCGCCGGCGGGAGCGGCCGCGTCGGCGCGGCGCGGCGACACCACCCACGTGGACGTGATCGACCGCTGGGGCAACATGATCTCGGCCACGCCTTCGGGCGGCTGGTTCCAGTCCTCGCCCGTCATTCCCGCCCTGGGTTTCGGGCTGAACACGCGGGCGCAGATGTTCTGGCTGGAGGAAGGGCTGCCGGGCACGCTGGCGCCGGGCAAGCGGCCGCGCACCACGCTGACCCCGACGCTGGCGCTGCGCGACGGCGCGCCCTACATGGCCTTCGGCACGCCCGGCGGCGACCAGCAGGAGCAATGGCAACTGCTGTTCTTCCTGCGTCACGTCCATCACGGCCTGAATCTGCAGGAGTCCATCGACCTGCCCATGTCGCATACCTCGCATTTCCCCAGCTCGTTCTATCCGCGCGACCGCAAGCCCGGCCATCTGGCGGTCGAGGCCAGCATCGGCGCGGCGGTGATCGAACAGTTGCGCCAGCGCGGCCATGTCGTGGAAGAGGCGGCGGAATGGTCGGTGGGCCGCCTGACCGCGGCCTCGCGCGATCCGGACGGCCTGCTGCATGCGGCGGCCACGCCGCGCCTGATGCAGGCCTACGCCATCGGTCGCTGAGCGGAGGCATCGCGGGCCGGCGCGCGCGGCGCGCTTGCCGCGCGTGTCGCCACGCGCGCCCGGCGCGTATCCGGCGGGGGCGCCCGGAGGCGAGTTGCGGTGGTTCGCCGCCATACGCTATCTTTGCCGCATGACGCCTCCCCCAGAGAGCCCGACCGCAGGGGCTCAGTCCCTGACGGGACAAGAACCGCTATTCATCGTCCTTAATACCGGCTCGGGACGCGGCGACGCGCAGGTCTTGCAAGAGACCATCCGCCGCGTGCTGGACGAAGCCGGCCGGCGGCATGAACTCATGCCGGTGGACGACCCGTCGCGCCTGGCCGACACGGCGCGCGCAGCAGTCCGGCGCGCCCGCGCCGAAAACGGCATTGTCGTGGGCGCGGGCGGCGACGGCACGCTCAACACGGTGGCCGCCGCGGTGTTGGGGCAGGGCGTGCCGTTCGGCATCCTGCCGCAGGGCACCTTCAATTATTTCGGCCGGCGCTACGGCATTTCCCAGGAAACCGAGGTCGCCCTGCGCGGGCTGCTGCGAGGGCAGGTCCGGCCGGTGCAGGTCGGGCTGCTCAATGACAGGCCGTTCCTGGTCAATGCCAGCCTGGGCCTGTACCCGCAGTTGCTCGAGGACCGCGAGGCCTTCAAGCAGAAGTTCGGCCGCAGCCGGCTGGTGGCATTGTGGTCCGGGCTGGTCACGCTGATGCGCGCGCCGCGCCAGCTGGGCCTGCAGCTCGAGCACGAAGGCCGCGTCCGCGATCTGCGCACGCCGACGCTGGTCGTGGGCAACAACAAGCTGCAACTCGAGCACGTGGGGATCCCGGCCGACGAGCTGGACCGGCAACGCCTGATCGCCATGGCGGCGCATCCGGTGGGCACGCTGGCCTTGTATGGGCTGTTGTTGCGCGGCCTGTTCAGCCGGCTGGGCGAGGCCGAACAGGTCGTCAATTTCGCATTCGACCGCCTGGTCGTGCGCATCCGCGGCCGTCGCCGCGTGAAGGTCGCGATGGACGGCGAAATCTCCTGGATGAACACCCCGCTGGAGTTCAAGGTGGCCGAGGACGCGTTGCCGCTGGTGACGCCTGGCGAGCAAGACTCCGACACCGTATCTACATGACCCGTATCCTGCATTTTTCCGACACGCATTTCGGCACCGAGCGCAAGGCCGTGGTCGAGGCCGCGCTGGACCTGGCCGCCGCCCAGGCGCCCGACCTGGTCGTGCTGAGCGGCGACATCACCCAGCGCGCGCGCCGGCGCCAGTTCGCCGCGGCGCGCGCCTTCATCGAGCGCCTGTCGCTGCCGGTGCTGGCGGTGCCCGGCAACCACGACATTCCCCTGTTCAATGTGTTTGCCCGCGCGCTCAATCCGTATGGCAACTACAAGCGGGCGCTGGGCGCGGTGCTTGAGCCCGTGTTCGAGAACCCCGGCCTGCTGGCCATCGGCGTGAACACCACCCGGCCGCGGCGTCGCAAGGACGGAGAAATCTCCGAGGCCCAGATCGCGCGCGTCGCGCAGCGGCTGCGGCAGGCCCGGCCCGGGCAACTGCGGGTGGTGGTGGCGCATCATCCGGTGCGGGCCAAGGTCGAGTCCGACGTGCACAACCTGCTGTTCGGGCGCGAGCGCGCGCTGGCGGCCTGGACCCAGGCCGGCGTGGACCTGATCCTGGGCGGCCATATCCATCTGCCTTATGTCATGCCCATCCTGGCGGACCGGCCGACGGGCGGCTGGGTGGCGCAGGCGGGCACCACGTGTTCCTGGCGCGTGCGGGGCAAGGTGCCCAATTCGGTGAACCTCATCGTCCGCGACGAGGTCGACGGGGTATCCGCATGCCATGTCGAGCGTTGGGACTACGCCGCCGGCACCCATGCTTTCGAGCCGGTAGACAAGACGCGGGTGGATCTGTAGCGTTTCGGGCAGGCGCGCCGGCCGTCCGCCGGCTTGCCGGGCCTGCCTGGCTCCAGGCCCGGGATTTCCTGTTTAGCCGTTTTCCGACATGATCGACGCCAGCGCGGCCTGGGCCGCCGAGCACGCCTTGCTGCTGTTCCTTCTGCTGCCTTGCCTGGCGGCGCTGCTCGCCCTGGGTGCGGCGCGCGCCTGGCTGGCGGTCGAGGCGCGCGGCCGCACTGTGCTGGGCGCGGGCGGAGCCGGACTGGCGTTGCTGGTCTTCCTGGCGCTGGCCGTGGCGGTGCGCCGGCCCGGCGCCGTGGTCGCGTTCGACGGCGCCCTGGCGAATGCCTTGGGCCGCGCCATGCCGGACGCCTTTCTCTGGCTGCTGTCCTGGTTCACGTTCCTGGGCGACCGCGACTTGCTGGCGCTGTCCTGCGTGCTGGCAGTGCTGTGGCTGCTGTGGCGCGGATACAAGGGGCTGGCCTTGTTCTGCGCCGTCGCGACCGGACTGGGCGGCGCGTTGAACTGGCTGCTCAAGCATGGTTTCCAACGCTTGCGGCCGGATTTCAACCATGACTACACCGCGGTCGTCGGCTGGAGTTTTCCCAGCGGCCATGCCTCGGCCGCGATGGCGGTCTACGGCACGGCCTGTTATCTGATCTGGAGATTGGCGCCGGCGCCCTGGCGCAGGCCCAGCCTGGCCCTGGCGGCGGCGCTGGTGACCGCCATCGGCCTGAGCCGCGTCTTGCTGCAGGTGCATTTCGCGAGCGACGTGGCGGCCGGCTGGGCCATCAGCCTGGCCTGGATGATCCTGTGCGTGGGACTGGCCGAGGGCCTGCGCGCCTCAGGCCGCGACGCGGGCCAGCGCGTCCACTAGCCGCGCCTCGGCCGGACTCAGGCCCGCCTGGGCGAGCAGGGCCGGGCAGGCGTACCGGCCGCCCGCATTCCTGATTGCCTGCCCGAGGATGCGCGCGCGTCCCGCTTCCGGCGGTTCCAGGTCGACGATGAGCTTGCCGCGTACCGGGGCGGTCACTTCGCCGTCGCTGAAGCGTTCCAGCGTACGGTCGATCTCGCGCTCGCGCGGCAGCGCCAGCACCACGGTGTCGGATTCGGCCAGCGCCTCGCGAGCGGAGGTCGCCAGGGTGGCGGTGCCTCGGAACTCCTCGCAGCGCGACGGTTCGATGTCGTAGACCGTAAGCGCCAGATCGGGGTCGGCTTCGAGCAGCTGCCGGGCGGCGCGGGTGCCGGTCGATCCCAGGCCGACGATGCTGATGCGGGGGCTGTTCATGGTTTGGGCACCGACCAAGTGCTGACGATGTGCGCCAGCGGTTCATCGGAATGCTCGGAGGTCAGGATGACTTCGCCCGCCGACAGACGGCCGACCTTGAGCAGGCGGGCATCGGCCACGATGGCGCCGGCCGGACTCTTGCGCAGGAAATTGATGGTGAGGCTGGCGGTCACCGCATGGGCCTGCCCGGTCGCGCCAACCACGGCGGCGTACATCGCCAGGTCGGCCAGCCCCATCAGCATGGGGCCGGCGACGATGCCGCCCAATCGTTGGTGGGAGTCGCGAGCCGGCAGCACCGCGCGCGCGGTGCCGTAACCGATTTGCGTCATCTCTATGCCCAGCAGCAGGGAGAAGGGGTGCTGCTCGGTCAGCAGCGCATGGAAGTCAGCCAGGCTGATGCGCGGGGCGTCGGCGCGGGCGGGGGGAACGGCGAGGTCGGTCATCGTTGCTCCAGGACGAGGCAATATTGGTCCAGCAGCGCGTCGGCCTGCTGGCCCAGGGACTTCAGCCTGTGGGTGTGCAATAGCAGCAGCAGGCCCATCAGATAGGTGAAGGTGTTCATCTGCTCGGTCGCGATCGTCGCCGCGTCCCAGGGCTTGGTGCGGGCCAGCGCCTGTCCGAGCAGGTCGATGCTGTCCCGCAGCCGGCCGTTGAGCTGCTCGTCCATTTCGCGCCCCAGCCCGCGCGGCCCCGGGCCGCGGAACAGGTACAGGCCCAGCGAGAAGTCGGTGGGCCGGTCTGCGTAATAGCCGAAGAAGGCGCGGATAGCGTCGCGCGCGGCCGAGCCGGGGAGGCTGCGTGCCGCGGTGTCGATCAGGTGCGCATGCAGCCGTTGCAGCGATTCATCCAGCAAGGCGCCATAGATCGCCTCCTTGCCGGCGAACCACGGATAGACCGCGCCGGTGGTGCAGCCCGCCTCGCTGGCGATGGCGCGGATGGTGGTTTTTTCCAGACCGTCGCGCTCGAACACCCGCTGGGCGGCGTCCATGATCAGCTGGCGGCGCAGCGCGTTCAGCTGTTCATTCCGGTCGGGGCGCGCAGGCGCGGCGGGTGGGGTGCTCATGATTGGCTTTCGAAGTCGGATTTGTGCATCAAATGATATCGACGATTTTTATAGATAACAACGTTATTTGGCTGAGGTATTGAAGGCATAAGGAAAGCGAGTATGGGACGGTGGCCATCAAGGCGATAAAGTCCGCTGTATCGGTCCTCAGGACCCATGCGGGAGACGCGCCGGCACCCGAAAGCGCTCCGAAAGAACGCCTCGGCGACCCCCGTGAATATCGGGGCCAGGGCTGAAGGTCGCATGAATACGTGCTCGTCCTGGCGATCAAGGGTTAGCCCTAGCAGCTGCGCCATCGCCTTGTTGTGATGTTGCAAGATCCCAACAAGCCTGTCGCAAACCTGCACTTTTCTGGCCTTCACCATAGCCAGCCCCCCCGATTTTTGATGCAATAGCACCAACTTCCCTTCGCGGAGTTAGGGGGGCGGCAGGCTGGTTTGCTGGATTGCTGCTCTTGTCACTCAAATCAACGGAGATTTCTTAAATGAAAAAGACTCTGCTCGCTGCCGCCCTGCTCGCCGGTTTCGCCGGTGTCGCCCAGGCAGAAACGTCTGTCACCCTGTACGGCATCATCGATACCGGTATCGGCTACAACAAGATCAGCGGCGCCAAGGATGGCAACGCCGCCAAGATCGAGAATGGCAGCCGCTTCGGCATGATCAACGGCGTGCAGAACGGCTCGCGTTGGGGCCTGCGCGGTTCGGAAGATCTGGGTGACGGCCTGCGCGCTGTGTTCACTCTGGAATCGGGCTTCGATTCGGGCAACGGCAAGTCGGGCCAAAGCTCGCGTCTGTTTGGTCGTCAAGCCACCATCGGTCTGGCCAGCGACAGCTGGGGCCAACTGGACTTCGGTCGTCAAACCAACATTGCCTCGAAGTACTTCGGCTCGATCGATCCGTTCGGCGCTGGTTTCGGCCAAGCCAACATCGGTACCGCCTTCAGCGCTGCCAACACGCAACGCTACGACAACATGGTGATGTACCAAACCCCGTCGTTCAGCGGCTTCCAGTTCGGCATTGGCTACTCGTTCAATGCTGACGACACGAAGGATGCCCAAACTGGCTTCCGCACCGCAGACAACACCCGCGCCATCACCACTGGCTTGCGTTACGTCAACGGCCCGCTGAATGTCGCGTTCTCGTACGATCAGCTGAATCGTTCGAACGCGCTGAAGAGTGGTCCCGGTGCTGATGACACGACCCCGCGCCAGTACATCCTGGGCGGCTCGTATGACTTCGAAGTGGTCAAGCTGGCTCTGGCTGTCAGTCGCACCCAGAACGGCTGGTTCGCTGGCCCGGGCGTGAACGGTAACTCGATGCTGAGCGACAGCTACGGCAAGGATTACACCAACACCTTCCGCAAGGACTTCAAGGCCAACTCGTACCTGGTCGGTCTGTCGGCTCCGATCGGTGGCGCCAGCAACGTGTTCGGTTCGTGGCAAATGGTTGACCCCAAGGGTGACTACGCCAAGGATCGTGACCTGAAGAAGATGCACGTCTTCTCGCTGGGCTACACCTACGACCTGTCCAAGCGTACCAACCTGTACGCCTACGGTTCGTACTCGAAGAACTACGCCCTGGTCGAAGACCTGAAGTCGACCGCCATCGGCGTCGGCCTGCGTCACCGCTTCTAATCCTAAGCAGGGCGCAAGTCCTGCCTGGATTTAAAGCTCGCGAACGGGCTTCGGCCCGTTCGCCTAAAACCACCCTTCGGGGTGGTTTTTTTTATGCGAGTTCGTACTCGCATGCGGTGATTGCGAAGCATTTTCGCCGGCTTGCGAATGATGTGGTGTATCCTGCGATTTCACTAGTGAAAACTGCGATTGTTCCAAATAAGGAATGCAGTCTTTCACCCGCTGTTCAGGCTACAGAGTTCAGCCAGAAGTAACCGCGCGAATGCTACAATCCTAAGGTTTGCGCATTTGACGGACGCCTGAATGAACCTGCAACAGTATTTTCCCGTCCTGCTGTTTATCGGAGTGGCCACCCTTATCGGGTTTGCGCTTCTGACGGCCGGCTCCCTGCTCGGCCCGCGCCGGCCTTACGCTGAAAAGCTCTCCCCCTACGAGTGCGGCTTCGAAGCCTTCGAAGACGCGCGCATGAAGTTCGACGTGCGCTATTACCTCGTGGCGATTCTGTTCATCCTCTTCGACCTGGAAATCGCGTTCCTGTTCCCGTGGGCCATCGCCCAGGGCACGGTCGGAATCCTCGGCTTCTGGACGGTCATGGTTTTCCTCGCCGTGTTGACCGTCGGCTTCATCTACGAATGGAAAAAGGGCGCGCTGGACTGGGAATAATTTCCGGGCACGCTATCAGAGACGAATATGGCTATAGACGGCATTCTCAAGCAAGGGTTCATCACCACCAGCGCCGACAAGTTCCTGAACTGGGCGAAAACTGGCTCGATGTGGCCCATGACATTCGGCCTGGCCTGTTGCGCGGTCGAAATGATGCACGCGGGCGCGGCCCGCTACGACCTGGACCAGTTCGGCATCATCTTCCGCCCCAGCCCGCGCCAGTCCGATCTGATGATCGTGGCCGGCACGCTGTGCAACAAGATGGGCCCGGCGCTGCGCAAGGTCTACGACCAGATGCCCGAGCCCCGCTGGGTGGTGTCGATGGGCTCCTGTGCCAATGGCGGCGGTTACTACCATTACTCGTATTCGGTGGTCCGCGGCTGCGACCGCATCGTACCGGTAGACGTCTACGTGCCGGGCTGCCCGCCCACGGCCGAGGCGCTGGTGTACGGCTTGCTGCAGATGCAGAACAAGATCCGTCTGACCAACACGATTGCGCGCTGAGCTTTCGCGCAGGGCGGCAGGCCTAGCCGCCAGCCCCGCGAAGCAGCGTAACGGTTCACCTAAGCGTACAAGATGATGACCAGGCTCGAAACCCTGAAGACCAATTTGCAGACCACCCTCGGCGCGGATATCGCGCTGACCGAGGCGCTGGGCGAGCTGACGCTCGAAGTGCCTGCGGAACAATGGTTCTCCGTCTGCACCAAGCTGCGCACCGAAGCCGGCCTGCGCTTTGAAACCTGTGTCGACCTCTGTGGCGTCGACTACCTGACCTGGGGCAACGGCACGCGCCAGCTGCCCGAGGAAACCAACGCCCGCGTCCACCGCTCGCGCTTCGCCGTGGTGGTGCACCTGCTGTCGATCGAGCACAACTGGCGCCTGCGCGTGCGCACCTGGGCGTCCGATGACGAGTTCCCGATGGTCGCCTCGCTGATGGAATGCTGGCCCGGCGTGGGCTGGTTCGAGCGCGAGGCGTTCGACCTGTACGGCATCGTCTTCGAAGGCCATCCCGACCTGCGCCGCATCCTCACCGACTACGGCTTCATCGGCCACCCGTTCCGCAAGGACTTCCCGCTGTCGGGCACCGTCGAAATGCGCTACGACCCCGAACAGCGCCGCGTCATCTACCAGCCGGTCACGATCGATCCGCGCGAAATCACGCCGCGCGTGGTCCGCGAAGACAACTACGGCTTGGGGCATTAAGTCATGGCAGAAATCAAGAACTACACGCTCAACTTCGGCCCGCAGCACCCGGCTGCGCACGGCGTGCTGCGCCTGGTGCTGGAACTGGACGGCGAAGTCATCCAGCGCGCCGACCCGCACATCGGCCTGCTGCACCGCGCGACCGAAAAGCTGGCCGAGCACAAGACCTACATCCAGGCGCTGCCCTATATGGACCGCCTGGACTACGTGTCCATGATGTGCAACGAACACGCCTACGTCATGGCCATCGAGAAGCTGCTGGGCGTGGAAGCGCCGCTGCGCGCCCAGTACATCCGCGTGATGTTCGACGAAATCACGCGTCTGCTGAATCACCTGATGTCGCTGGGTTCGCACGCGCTGGACGTGGGCGCCATGGCGGTGTTCCTGTACGCCTTCCGTGAACGCGAAGACCTGATGGACTGCTACGAAGCGGTCTCGGGCGCGCGCATGCACGCGGCCTACTACCGTCCGGGCGGCGTCTATCGCGACCTGCCGGATTCGATGCCGCAGTACGGTGACACCAGCAAGTACCGTGGCGACAAGGAAGTGCGCGCCATGAACGATGCGCGCTCCGGTTCGCTGCTGGACTTCATCGAGGACTTCACCAACCGCTTCCCCGGTTGCGTCGACGAGTACGAAACCCTGCTCACCGACAACCGCATCTGGAAGCAGCGCCTGGTGGGCATCGGCGTGGTCGATCCCGATCGCGCCAAGGCGCTGGGCTTCACCGGCCCGATGCTGCGTGGTTCCGGCGTGGCCTGGGACCTGCGCAAGACGCAGCCCTACGAAGTCTACGATCTGCTCGATTTCGACATCCCCGTGGGCGTGAACGGCGACTGCTACGACCGCTACCTGGTCCGCGTGGCCGAAATGCGCCAGAGCAACCGCATCATCCGCCAGTGCGTGGAATGGCTGCGCAACAACCCGGGCCCGGTCATGATCGAGAATCACAAGATCGCCCCGCCCAAGCGCACCGCCATGAAGACCAACATGGAAGAGCTGATCCATCACTTCAAGCTCTTCACCGAAGGCTTCCACGTGCCGCCCGGCGAGTCCTACGCCTCGGTCGAGCACCCGAAGGGCGAGTTCGGCATCTATCTGGTGTCCGACGGCGCCAACAAGCCGTACCGCCTGAAGATTCGCGCGCCCGGCTTCGCCCATCTGCAGTCGCTGGATGAAATGTCGCGCGGTCACATGATCGCCGACGCCGTCACCATCATCGGTACGCAGGACATCGTTTTCGGCGAGATCGACCGCTGATCCGCCCAGAGACCGTCACGAGCACGACCGCATAACCCGGATTCAAACTATGCTGCTTTCCGAACAGGCCTACCAGAAAATCGACCGAGAACTCGCGAAGTTCCCGGCCGACCAGCGGCAGTCCGCCATCATGGCCTCGCTTGCCATCGCGCAAGAAGAAAAGGGCTGGTTGGCGACCGACATCATCGAGGATGTGGCCAACTACATCGGCGTTCCGCCCATCGCGGTCCAGGAAGTCGCCACTTTCTACAACATGTTCGACGTCAAGCCCGTCGGCAAGAACAAGATCTCGGTCTGCACGAACTTGCCCTGTGCCTTGCGCGACGGCGAACGCGTCGGCGATTACCTCAAGCGCAAGCTGGGCGTCGACTGGAAGGAAACCACCGCCGACGGCCAGTTCACGCTGGTGGAAGGCGAGTGTATGGGCGCCTGCGGCGATTCCCCCGTGCTGCTGGTCAACAACAAGCACATGTGCGTGCGCATGACGGAAGAAAAGCTGGACGCGCTGGTCGCGGCCCTGAAGGCGCAAGGAGAGTCGGCATGAACGCGCCCGACATCTACAAGCAGTTCTCGCAAGGTCTGGATCCCAATCCGCTGAACGACCTGGCCAATTCCATGTGCCTGCACGGCCGGCACATCAAGCCGCAGATCATGGCCGACGTCGACGGCGCCAACTGGCGCCTGGCCGACTACGTCAAACGCGGCGGCTACGAAGCCCTGAAGAAGATCCTGGCCACCGGCATGAAGCCGGAGGACGTGATCGCCGAGGTCAAGGCCTCGGGCCTGCGCGGCCGTGGCGGCGCGGGCTTCCCGACCGGCCTGAAGTGGAGCTTCATGCCGCGCGCGTTCCCGGGCCAGAAGTACCTCGTCTGCAACTCCGACGAAGGCGAGCCGGGCACGTTCAAGGACCGCGACATCCTGCGCTTCAACCCGCACATCGTGATCGAGGGCATGGCCATCGCCGCCTACGCGATGGGCATCAGCGTGGGCTACAACTACATCCACGGCGAAATCTTCGAGGTCTACCAACGCTTCGAAGAGGCGCTGGAAGAGGCGCGCGCCGCCGGCTTCCTGGGCGACAAGATCCTGGGCTCGGAATTCAACTTCCAGCTGCACGCGTTCCATGGCTACGGCGCCTACATCTGCGGCGAAGAAACCGCGCTGCTCGAATCGCTGGAAGGCAAGAAGGGCCAGCCGCGCTTCAAGCCGCCGTTCCCGGCCAGCTTCGGCCTGTACGGCAAGCCCACCACCATCAACAACACCGAGACCTTCGCGGCGGTGCCCTGGATCATCCGCAACGGCGGCCAGGCCTACCTCGAGGTCGGCAAGCCCAACAACGGCGGCACCAAGCTGTTCTCGATCTCCGGCGACGTCGAGCGTCCCGGCAACTACGAGATCCCGCTGGGCACCCCGTTCTCGACGCTGCTCGAGCTGGCCGGCGGCATGCGCGGCGGCAAGAAGCTCAAGGCCGTGATCCCCGGCGGTTCCAGCGCTCCGGTGCTGCCCGCCGACATCATGATGGACACCACCATGGACTACGACGCCATCGCCAAGGCGGGCTCCATGCTGGGTTCGGGCGCCGTGATCGTCATGGACGAAACGCGCTGCATGGTCAAGTCGCTCATGCGCCTGTCGTACTTCTATTTCGAGGAAAGCTGCGGCCAGTGCACGCCGTGCCGTGAAGGCACCGGCTGGCTGTACCGCATGGTGCACCGCATTGAAACCGGCCACGGCCGTCCGGAAGATCTGGATATGCTGGACAACGTGGCGGGCAACATCATGGGCCGCACCATCTGCGCCCTGGGCGACGCCGCGGCCATGCCCGTGCGTGGCTTCCTCAAGCATTTTCGCGACGAATTCGCGCACCACATCGAGCACAAGTCTTGTGTGGTCCCGCAATATCTGTAGGTCTCAGGAACAGCAATGGTTGAACTAACCGTCGACGGCAATAAGGTCGAAGTGCCCGAAGGCAGCATGGTGATGCATGCGGCCCAGAAGATCGGGCTTTACGTGCCGCATTTCTGCTACCACAAGAAACTGTCCATCGCGGCCAACTGCCGCATGTGCCTGGTTGAAGTGGAAAAGGCGCCCAAGGCGCTGCCCGCCTGCGCCACCCCCGTTACCAACGGCATGGTCGTGCACACCTGCTCCGAGAAGGCTCGCGCCGCTCAGCAGTCGGTGATGGAATTCCTGCTGATCAATCACCCGCTGGATTGCCCGATCTGCGATCAGGGCGGCGAGTGCCAGCTGCAGGATCTGGCCGTGGGCTATGGCGGCTCTTCCTCGCGTTACCAGGAAGAGAAGCGCGTGGTGTTCCACAAGGACCTGGGCCCGCTGGTGTCGGCCGAGGAAATGAGCCGCTGCATCCACTGCACCCGCTGCGTGCGCTTCGGCCAGGAAATCGCCGGCGTCATGGAACTGGGCATGCTCGGCCGTGGCGAACACTCCGAGATCACGTCCTTCGTGGGCCGCTCGATCGAGTCCGAACTGTCGGGCAACATGATCGACATCTGTCCGGTGGGCGCGCTGACCTCCAAGCCCTTCCGCTACAGCGCGCGCACCTGGGAGCTGGCCCGCCGCCGCTCGGTCAGCCCGCACGACAGCCTGGGCGCCAACCTGGTCATCCAGGTCAAGGGCGACCGCGTCATGCGCGTGGTGCCGTTCGAGGACGAAGCCGTCAACGAATGCTGGATCAGCGACCGCGACCGCTTCTCGTATGAAGGCCTGAACAGCGAAGACCGCCTGTCCGCGCCCATGATCAAGGGCGCCGACGGCAAGTGGCAGGAAGCCTCCTGGGCCGACGCGCTCCAGGCCGTGGCCCAAGGTCTGTCGCGCGTGCGCGACAGCTTCGGCGCCGGCCAGATCGGCGCGCTGGCCTCCGAGTACGCCACGCTTGAAGAGTACGCGCTGCTGGGCCGCCTGGTCCGCGCGCTGGGTTCCGAGAACATCGACTTCCGCCTGCGCCAGACCGACGCGTCCTTCGACGCCGCCCTGTCGGGCGCGCCGTGGCTGGGCATGCCCATCGCCGAGCTGGACAACCTGGACCGCGTGCTGGTGGTCGGTTCGTTCCTGCGCAAGGACCACCCGCTGATGGCCCAGCGCCTGCGCCAGGCCGCCAAGCGCGGCACGCAGATCCTGCTGGTCGACAGCGCCGCCGACGATCCGCTGATGCCGGTCGCCGGGCGCATCACCGTGGCGCCCTCCGAGCTGGCGCGCGCGCTGGCCGAAGTGGCCGTCGCGCTGGCTCAGGCCAAGGAACAGGCCGTGCCGGCCGAGTTCGCCTCGGTCACGCCGGGTGAACAAGCCAAGATCATCGCCGCCAGCCTGGCCTCGGGTTCCAACAGCGCCGTGCTGATGGGCAACCTGGCCGTGGCCAGCGCCCAGGCCTCGACCCTGGCCGCCAATGGCCAGGCCGTGGCCGCGCTGGCCGGCGGCAAGTTCGGCTTCCTGACCTCCGGCGGCAACACCGTCGGCGGTTATCTGGCTGGCGCCGTGCCGGGGCAGGGCGGCAAGAACGCCGCCGCCATGCTGGCCGAGCCGCTGAAGGCCTACGTCGTGCTGCACGCCGAGCCGTTGCTGGACGCCGACAACGGCGGCCAGGCCGTGGCCGCGCTGCGCGGCGCGCAGTTCGCCGTCGCGCTGACCCCGTACCGCTCGGCCGCCGCCGACTGGGCCGATGTCATGCTGCCCGTGTCGCCGTTCACCGAAACCTCGGGCACCTACGTCAACGCCCAGGGCCTGCCGCAAAGCTTCAAGGGCACGGTCTCGCCGTTCGGCCAGACCCGTCCGGGCTGGAAGGTCCTGCGAGTGCTGGGCAATGTCCTGCATCTGGCCGGCTTCGACGACGAGACCTCCGAGTCCGTGCGCGACACCGTGCTGGCCGGCGGCGTGGAAAATCGCCTGTCCAACGCCATCAAGGCCCAGCCGGGCCTGGGCCAGGTCCTGGGCGGCCTGGAGCGCGTGGCCGACGTGCCGATCTATCGCAGCGACGCCATGGTGCGCCGTTCCGAGCCGCTGCAGGCCGCGCCGGCCTCGAAGCAGCCCGCCGCGCGCATGAACGGCCGCACGCTCACCAGCCTCGGCCTGACGGCCGGCGTCAAGGTGCGCGTGACGGGCGGGCAGGGCGCCGTCGAACTCGAAACCGTGCAGGATGATGCCGTGGCCGATCGCGCCCTGCGCATCTCCGCAGCCTTTGAAAGCACCGTGGCCCTGGGTGGCGCATTCGGTCAAATCAGCGTGGAGCGTGCCTGATGGAATGGCTTAATGTTCTCCAGAGCCACGGCCAGGCGTTGCTCGGCCCGACGGTCTGGCTGGTTCTGTGGACGATCATCAAGATCGTCGTGATCGCAGTGCCCATCATCCTGTGCGTCGCGTACCTGACGTACTGGGAACGCAAGATGATCGGCGCCATGCACGTCCGCATGGGACCGAACCGCGTGGGCTTCAAGGGGCTGCTGCAGCCTTTCGCCGACGTGTTCAAGCTGCTGACCAAGGAAGTCGTGGTCCCCAGCGAAGCCAACAAGGTGCTGTTCGTGGTGGCGCCGGTCGTCACCCTGATGCCCGCGCTGGCGGCCTGGGCCGTGGTGCCCTTCGGCCCCGACGTGGTGCTGGCCAACGTCAACGCCGGCCTGCTGTACGTCATGGCCATCACGTCCATCGGCGTGTACGGCGTGATCGTGGCCGGCTGGGCCTCGAACTCCAAGTACGCCTTCCTGGGCGCGCTGCGCGCCTCGGCGCAGATGGTGTCGTACGAACTGGCCATCGGTTTCGTGCTGGTCACCGTGCTGCTGGTGTCGGGCAGCCTGAACATGTCCGAGATCGTGATGGGCCAGACCCGCGGCTGGTTCGCCGACAAGGGCCTGAACTTCCTGTCCTGGAACTGGCTGCCGCTGTTGCCGCTGTTCGTGATCTACGTGATCTCGGCCGTGGCCGAAACCAACCGTCACCCGTTCGACGTGGTCGAAGGCGAATCGGAAATCGTGGCCGGCCACATGGTCGAATACTCGGGCATGGCCTTCGCGCTGTTCTTCCTGGGCGAATACGCCAACATGATCCTGCTGTCCTGCATGGCCTCGATCATGTTCCTGGGCGGCTGGACCGCTCCGATCGAAATCGCCCCGCTGACCTGGGTTCCGGGTTGGATCTGGCTTGGCCTGAAGACGTTCGTGGTGGTCTCGTTGTTCGTCTGGTTCCGCGCGTCGTTCCCGCGTTACCGCTACGACCAGATCATGCGTTTGGGTTGGAAGATCTTCATCCCGCTGACCGGCGTGTGGCTGGTCGTTGTGGCGATCTGGATGCAGACGCCCTGGAATATTTGGCGCTAAGCCGCCAGGCAGAGGCACGATATGGAAGCGATCAAGGATTTCTTCGGCAGCCTGATGCTGACCGAATTGCTCAAGGGCATGCGCCTGACGGGCAAGTATTTCTTCAAGCGCAAGGTCACCTTGCGCTACCCCCAGGAAAAGACGCCGATGTCGGCGCGTTTCCGTGGCCTGCACGCGCTGCGCCGTTATCCCAACGGTGAAGAGCGCTGCATCGCCTGCAAGCTGTGCGAAGCGGTGTGCCCGGCGATGGCCATCACCATCGAATCGGACCAGCGCGAGGACGGCACCCGCCGCACCACGCGCTACGACATCGACCTGACGAAGTGCATTTTCTGCGGCTTCTGTGAGGAAAGCTGCCCCGTGGACTCGATCGTGGAAACGCACATCCACGAATACCACGGTGAAAAGCGCGGCGACCTGTACTTCACCAAAGACATGCTGCTCGCCGTGGGCGACCGCTACGAAGCCGACATCGCCCGCCGCCGGGCCGAAGACGCTCCCTACCGTTGAGCCCAGGGTCCTGATCCATGACTTTTACCACTGTCCTTTTCTACCTGCTGGCCGCCGTGCTGGTGATCGCGGCGTTCCGCGTGATCACCGCGCGCAGCCCGGTCACCGCCGTCATGCACCTGATCCTGGCCTTCGCCAACGCGGCGATGCTGTGGATGCTGCTGGGCGCCGAGTTCCTGGCGCTGCTGCTGGTGCTGGTGTATGTGGGCGCCGTGATGGTGCTCTTCCTCTTCGTGGTCATGATGCTGGACATCCGCATCGACGCCCTGCGCGGCGGCCTGAAGACCTACCTGCCGCTGGGCCTGGTCATCGGCCTGGTCATGGTCGTCGAGATGGCCTTCGTGCTGGGTTCGACCTGGTACGGCGCGGGCCCGCAGGCGCCTGTCGCCGGCGACTACAACAACGCCCGCGCGCTGGGCGAGCTGATGTACACGCAGTACGTCTACGCCATTGAAGTCGGCGCCGCGCTGCTGCTGGTCGGCATGGTCGCCGCCATCGCGCTGACCCTGCGTCGCCGCCGCGACGTCAAGTACAACGACCCCGTCGCCGCCGTCCGGGTGCGCGCCAAGGACCGCTTCCGCCTGGTGAGCATGCCCGCCCAGAGCGAGCGCGCCCTGGCCAAGCAGAACGGCACGCAAGCCGACGCTGCCGCGCCGCAAGGAGAAAAACAATGACGCTGACGCTGGCCCACTACCTGATTCTCGGGGCGATCCTGTTCGCCATCGGCATCTTCGGCATCTTCCTGAACCGCCGCAACCTCATCATCCTGCTGATGTCCATCGAGCTGGTGCTCCTGGCCGTCAACATGAACTTCGTGGCGTTTTCCAGCTGGTTCGGCGACGCCGCCGGCCAGGTGTTCGTGTTCTTCATCCTGACCGTGGCCGCCGCCGAGGCGGCGATCGGCCTGGCCATCCTGGTGCTGCTGTTCCGCAACCTGAACACGATCAACGTTGACGAACTCGATCGCCTGAAGGGCTGACGGGGTATTGGAAGAATATGTCTAGCTCACCCAATCTCTACCTGCTCATCGCGCTGGCGCCGCTGGCCGGGGCAATCCTCGCGGGCCTGTTCGGCACCGGCTTTCTCGGCCGGCCGATCGGACGCCGCGCCTCGCACGTCATCACCATCCTGGGCGTGCTCATCTCCGCCATCGGTTCGGTGGTGGTGCTGGGCGACGTCCTCAACGGCCTGCGCTTCGACGGCGCGGTCTACACCTGGAGCCTGATCGGCCAGACCAAGCTGGAAATCGGCTTCCTGATCGATCCGCTGTCGGCCATGATGATGGTCGTGGTGACCTCGGTCTCGCTGATGGTGCACATCTACACCATCGGCTACATGGCCGACGATCCAGGCTACCAGCGCTTCTTCTCGTACATCTCGCTGTTCACGTTCTCCATGCTGATGCTGGTGATGTCGAACAACATGGTGCAGCTGTTCTTCGGCTGGGAAGCGGTGGGCCTGGTGTCGTACCTGCTGATCGGTTTCTGGTACACCCGTCCCACGGCGATCTTCGCCAACATGAAGGCGTTCCTGATCAACCGCGTCGGCGACTTCGGCTTCGTGCTGGGCATCGGCCTGCTGTTCGCCTACGCCGGCACCATGCACTACGGCGAAGTCTTCGCCCAGGCCGACAAGCTGGCCAAGCTGACGCTGCCCGGCTCGGACTGGATGCTGCTGACCGTGGCCTGCATCTGCCTGTTCATCGGCGCCATGGGCAAGTCGGCCCAGGTTCCGCTGCACGCCTGGCTGCCCGACTCGATGGAAGGCCCGACCCCGATCTCCGCGCTGATCCACGCCGCCACCATGGTGACGGCCGGCATCTTCATGGTCGCGCGCTTCTCGCCGCTGTTCGAGCTGTCCGACGTCGCGCTGTCCTTCATCATCGTGATCGGCGCCATCGGCGCGCTGTTCCTGGGCATCCTGGGCATCATCCAGAACGACATCAAGCGCGTGGTCGCGTACTCCACGCTGTCGCAGCTGGGCTACATGACCGTGGCGCTCGGCGCCTCGGCCTACTCGGTGGCGATCTTCCACCTGATGACCCACGCCTTCTTCAAGGCGCTGCTGTTCCTGGGCGCGGGCTCGGTCATCATCGGCATGCACCACGACCAGGACATCCGCAACATGGGCGGCCTGCGCAAGTACATGCCCATCACCTGGATCACGTTCCTCCTGGGCACGCTGGCCCTGGTCGGCACGCCGTTCTTCTCGGGCTTCTACTCGAAGGAACACATCATCGAAGCGGCCGGCGCCGCCAAGGTGTGGGGCGCGAGCTTCGCCTACTACGCGACGCTGATCGGCGTGTTCGTGACCTCGCTGTACTCGTTCCGCGTGTACTTCCTGGTCTTCCACGGCAAGGAACGCTTCGACACCAGCGGTCACGGTCATGGCCACGGCCACGACGATCATGGCCACGACGACCACGGCCATCATGGCGGCACGCCGCATGAGTCGCCCTGGGTCGTGACCCTGCCGCTGCTGCTGCTGGCGATCCCCTCGGTGCTGATCGGCGCCTGGGTCGTGGATCCCATGCTGTTCGGCAAGTTCTTCGACGGCGTGATCAAGGTCCTGCCGCAGCATCCGGCCATGCACGAGCTGCACGAAGAGTGGCACGGCTGGGTCGCCTTCGGCATGCACGCCTTCCAGACCCTGCCGTTCTGGCTGGTCGTGGCTGGCGCCGTCATCGCCTGGTACTGCTACCTGATCAACCCGAAGGTTCCGGCCGCGATCAAGTCCAGCCTGTCGGGCGTGAACAAGATCCTCGAGAACAAGTACTTCGTGGATTGGATCAACGAGCAGATCATCGCGCGCGGCGCGCGCTGCCTGGGCCGTGGCCTGTGGCAGACCGGTGACCGCGGCCTGATCGACGGCCTGCTGGTCAACGGCAGCGCCCGCGTCGTGGGCTGGGTCTCCGCGATCAGCCGCCACCTGCAGTCCGGCTTCATCTATCACTACGCGTTCGCGATGATCATCGGCATCATGGCGCTGGTGACTTTCTTTGTGCTGATTCCCCAATGATGGCAAGCGAGATGGCATCCAACACTTTCCCCTGGCTCACGCTTGCGATCTTCGTACCGATCGTATTCGGCCTGCTGGTGCTGGCGGTGGGCCGTGACGACCGTCCCGGGCTCACCCGCGGGCTGTCGCTGATCGGTTCGATCGCGGGCTTCCTCGTCACCATTCCGCTGTACACCGGCTTCAACACCAAGACGGCCGCGATGCAGTTCGTCGAGAAGACGTCCTGGATCGAAGCCTTCAACGTCAACTACCACCTGGGCGTGGACGGCATTTCGCTGTGGTTCGTGCTGCTGACGGCCTTCATCACCATCATCGTGGTGCTGGCGGGCTGGGAAGTCATCACCAGCCGCGTGGCGCAGTACATGGCCGCCTTCCTGATCCTGTCGGGCCTGATGGTGGGCGTGTTCGCGGCGCTGGACGGCATGCTGTTCTACGTGTTCTTCGAAGCCACGCTGATCCCGATGTACATCATCGTGGGCGTGTGGGGCGGACCGAACCGGGTCTACGCGGCCTTCAAGTTCTTCCTCTACACGCTGATGGGCTCGCTGCTGACGCTGGTGGCCTTCATCTACCTGTGGAACGCCTCGGGCGGCTCGTTCGACATCCTGTCCTGGCACCAGCTCAAGCTCGGCCAGACGCCGCAGATCCTGATCTTCGTGGCGCTGCTGGCGGCCTTCGCCGTCAAGGTGCCGATGTGGCCGGTGCACACCTGGCTGCCGGACGCCCACGTCGAGGCGCCCACGGGCGGCTCCATCGTGCTGGCCGCGATCATGCTGAAGCTGGGCGCCTACGGCTTCCTGCGCTTCTCGCTGCCGATCGCCCCTGACGCCTCGCACAGCCTGGCCGGCCTGATGATCGCGCTGTCGCTGATCGCCGTGATCTACATCGGCCTGGTCGCCATCGTCCAGGACGACATGAAGAAGCTGGTGGCCTATTCGTCGGTGGCCCACATGGGCTTCGTGACGCTGGGCTTCTTCATCTTCAACACGGCCGGCATCGAAGGCGCCATCGTGCAGATGATCTCGCACGGCTTCGTCTCGGGCGCCATGTTCATGTGTATCGGCGTGCTGTATGACCGCATGCACTCGCGCCGCATCGCCGACTACGGCGGCGTGGTCAACGTGATGCCGCGCTTCGCCACGTTCTTCATCCTGTTCTCGATGGCCAACAGCGGCCTGCCGGCCACCAGCGGTTTCGTCGGCGAGTTCATGGTGATCATGGGCGCGGTCGAGCACAACTTCTGGATCGGCCTGCTGGCGGCCACCGCCCTGATCCTGGGCGCTTCGTACTCGTTGTGGATGGTCAAGCGCGTGGTGCTGGGCGACGTCGCCAACGATCACGTGCGCGAGCTGACCGATATCAACCGTCGCGAATTCCTGATTCTTGGCGTGATGGCGATCGCCGTGTTGTACATGGGGATCTATCCCAAGCCCTTTACCGACGTGATGCACGTGTCGGTCGAGGCCCTGCTGCAACACGTTGGCGTCTCGAAACTGTAAGACAAGACAATGATGCAATCCCAAATCGATTTCGCCCTGGCGACACCGGAAATCCTGCTGCTGGTTTTCGGCCTGGCCATCCTGCTCGTCGACGCGGTGAGCAATCACCCCGAGCGCAAGCCGACGTTCTGGCTGACCATGCTGGCGCTGGGCGTGTTGACCGTCGTGTCCGCCATGCAATGGAGCGCCGGCGTCAAGGGCAAGACCTTCAATGGCCTGTACGTCACCGACGAACTGTCGCATCTGCTGAAGATCGCGTCCTATGTGGCCGTGGCCGTCACGCTGGTCTATGGCCGCGTCTACGCCCAGGTCCGCGACATGCTCAAGGGCGGTGAACTCTACGTCCTGACGCTGTTCGCGCTGCTGGGCCAGATGGTCATGATTTCCTCCGGGAACCTGATCTCCATCTACCTGGGCCTGGAACTGATGTCGCTGGCCCTGTACGCGCTGATCGCGCTGCGCCGCGACAACGTCGTCGCCACCGAAGCCGCCATGAAGTACTTCGTGCTGGGCGCGCTGGCCTCTGGCTTCCTGCTGTACGGCATGTCCATGGTCTACGGCGCCACCGGTCACCTGGACCTGGCCGAAGTCGCCAAGGTCGTCGCCGCCGGCAAGGCCGAGAAGATGGCGCTGGTGTTCGGCATCGTGTTCCTGGTGTCGGGCCTGGCGTTCAAGCTGGGCGCCGTGCCGTTCCACATGTGGGTGCCGGACGTGTACCAGGGTTCGCCCACGGCCGTCACGCTGATCCTGGGCGGCGCGCCCAAGCTGGCCGCCTTCGCGATCACGCTGCGCCTGCTGGTCGACGGCCTGCACGGCCTGGCCGCCGACTGGCAGCCGATGCTGATGATCCTGGCGGTGCTGTCGCTGGCCATCGGCAACCTGACCGCCATCGCGCAGACCAACTTCAAGCGCATGCTGGCCTACTCGACCATCTCGCACATGGGCTTCGTGCTGCTGGGCCTGATGTCGGGCACGGTCGCCGGCAAGCCGGACGCGTCGGCCGCCGCCTACGGCGCCTCGCTGTTCTACATGCTGACCTACGTGCTGACCACGCTGGCCAGCTTCGGCATCGTGCTGCTGCTGTCGCGCCAGGGTTTCGAGTGCGAGCACATCGACGACCTGAAGGGCCTGAACCGCCGCAGCCCGTGGCATGCCGCCATCGTGCTGTTGCTGATGTTCTCGCTGGCCGGCATCCCGCCGCTGGTCGGCTTCTATGCCAAGCTGGCCGTGCTGCAGGCGCTGGTGGGCGCGGGCCACGTCACGCTGGCCGTGATCGCCGTGGTGTTCTCGCTGATCGGCGCGTTCTACTACCTGCGCGTGGTCAAGGTCGTGTACTTCGACGAGCCGGCGGCCGACGCCGCCCCGATGGTCGCTTCCGCCGGCCAACGCGCGGTGCTGTCGGTGAACGGCCTGTTGATCCTGGTGCTGGGCATCCTGCCCGGCGGCTTGATGGCGCTGAGCGTCCAGGCCATCCGCAGCTCGCTGAACCTGCTGTAAGCGGACGGACCGGATGAACCAGACCCTGGCGGTATGGCTCCTGATCGCGCTGGCCCTGGTCAGCGCGAACCTGCCTTTCCTGACGGAGCGCGTGTTCGCCGTGCTGCCCTGGAAGCAGGCGGGGCAGGCCGCGGTCAAGCCGTTCTGGCTGCGTCTGGTGGAAGTGCTGGTGTTCTACCTGGTCGTGGGCGCGCTGGGTTTCGCCTTCGAGTCCACGCTGGGCAACCGTTTCTCCCAGACCTGGGAGTTCTACGCCATCACGCTGAGCCTGTTCCTGGTACTGGCCTATCCGGGGTTTGTGTACCGGTATCTGTTCAAGCGGCATCCCAGGCTGCGCAGCCAGTGAATCCCCTTGCCTAGCAGGGCTCCCGCCGACGAAAGACGCCCTACGGGGCGTTTTTTGTTATGGGTGGCGTGATGGGCTGCCTGCCTTCGCGAAGCCGCCTGCGGCAGCCGTGGCGGCATTCCTGATCATTCAAGCTTCAGTCAGGAAGGGATGGCTCCGAGAGGATGAGCGAGGGCGCGTCATAAGCCTCCATACATGACGAAAAGACGCTGACTCTTGTTGTTTTTTCGTCCTGCGAGCCGGTAAATATTCAATTTTCAGCGAACGTTCAGCTTTGAAGTTCACAATCGCAACCCATCGAAAAACAAGAATCGTTGTTATTCATATTCTGGAGAAGCCTTGTGAAGCCCGAAGACTCCTTTGCCGTCACGTCGCTCAGCGGCTCGCTGGCGGCAGTGCTGGCGACCCCCGCGCTGTTCCTGACGGCCGGCGCGCACGCGCAGTCGTCGGGCCAGGGCGCGACGCAGCTGGCGCCTGTCCAGGTGCAAGGCGAAGCCTATACGCCCTATGACGTCAAGGAATCGGGTTCCAAGAAGTTCACCGCGCCGCTGCTGGACACGCCCAAGTCGGTGCAGGTGATTCCCCAGGAAGTCATCCAGAACCAGGCGGCGTCCTCGCTGACCGATGTGCTGCGCAATTCGCCCGGCATCACCTTCGGCGCGGGCGAGGGCGGCAATCCGCTGGGCGACCGGCCGATCATCCGAGGCTATGACGCCCAGGCCAGCACCTATGTGGACGGCATGCGCGACATCGGCGCGACGTCGCGCGAAGTCTTCAACCTGGAGCAGGTCGAAGTGGTCAAGGGCTCGGACGGCGCCTTCGGCGGCCGTGGCGGCGCCGGCGGCAGCGTCAACCTGATCAGCAAGACGGCCAAGGCGGAAGACTTCACCGCCGCCAGCCTGGGCATCGGCACTGACAGCTACTATCGCGGCACCATAGACAGCAACTGGCAGCTGGGCGAGAAGACGGCGTTCCGCCTGAACGCCATGTACCACGATGCCGATGTGGCCGGCCGCGACATGGTCAACAACAGCCGCTGGGGCGTGGCGCCCACGATCACGTTCGGCCTGAACTCGCCGACCCGCGTGACCCTGAGCTACTACCATATGCAGACGGACGACCTGCCGGACAGCGGCATTCCGTATGCCTATCCGAGCACCAAGGTCAAGCGCGACGGCAGCTACATGGGCGTGAGCCGGACGGGCCCCGCCGATGTCAACCGCAAGAACTTCTACGGCCTGGCCAGCGACTACCGCAAGACCACGTCCGACATGGGCACGATCGGCATCGAGCACGATTTCTCGGATCGCCTGACGCTGCGCAACATGACGCGCTACACCTACTCCACGCAGAAATACGTGTGGACCCAGCCGGACGACAGCCAGGGCAACGTGCTGAACGGCCGAGTCTGGCGTCGCGCCAACACCCGTGACAGCCGCGTCGACAGCCTTGCCAACCAGACCGAGCTGGTGGGCAAGTTCGACACCGGCTCGTTCAAGCACAGCTTCAACGTCGGCCTGGAAGTGTCGAAGGAAGAGGGCAAGAAGGATTCGATCGCCGTGAATCGGGGCACGGGCTCCGGCAAGGACAATGCCTGCAACTTCCTTGGCGCCGCGTCCAAGTACAACTGCACCAGCCTGTACGATCCCGATCCGCATGATCCCTGGGTCAATACCCTGGACGGTGAACGCGTAGGCCAGCCGACTCGTTCGCGCACGATTTCGAAGTCGCTCTACGCCTTCGACACGGTGGAACTGTCGCCGCAGTGGCTCGTGAACGGCGGCCTGCGCCTGGATCGCTACGAGACCAAGTTCACCAACACGCCCGCCAACAACTACACCGTGATCAAGCGCAATGACACGCTGTGGAACTACCAGCTGGGCCTGGTGTACAAGCCGGCGGACAATGGCAGCATCTATGTGTCGTATGCCACCTCGTCCACGCCGTCGAACAGCGACTCGGGCGAAGGCGCGGGCAATGGCCTGGCTCCTGGACGCGGCGGCGCCGGCGCGAATGCGGCCGACATGGCTCCCGAAAAGAACAAGACCTACGAACTCGGCACCAAGTGGGAAGTGCTGGATCGCCGCATGACGCTGACGGCCGCGGTGTTTCGCACCGAGACCACCAACGCGCGCCTGACCCTGCCGGACAACACCTACGCGATGGCCGGCAAGAAGCAGGTCGACGGCTTCGAACTCGGCTTCTCGGGCAGCATTACGCCGGCCTGGCAGGTCTTCGGCGGCTACACCTTCCTGAAGAGCAAGATCAAGGACGACGGCGTCGCCACGGACAAGGGCAACGACTTCCCCAACACGCCGCGCAACGCCTTCAACATCTGGAGCACCTACGCGGTGACGCCGGACTTCACGGTCGGCGGCGGCGCCTATTACGTGGACAAGCAGTACGGCAACACGGCCAACACGGCCTACATCCCGTCGTACTGGCGCTTCGACGCGATGGCCGGCTACCGCTTCAACAAGAACTGGAACATGCAGCTGAACGTGTTCAACCTGTTCGACAAGACGTACTACGACAAGGCTTACGCCGCACACTACGTCAGCGTCGCGCCGGGCCGCTCGGCGATCCTGAGCGTGAACATGCGCTACTGATCCGGGTGTCCCGGCAAGCAAAAAGCCACCGTAAGGTGGCTTTTTGCTTTGCGGCGTTGGGAACAGGCCGCGAGCGCGGATGGCTGTTTCCGTGCTCAGCTCTCGAACCAGTTCAGCACGCCATCCAGCCCCGACACGTTCAGCGCATAGCGCGTCTGCTCGCGCACCAGCGGCTTGGCGTGATAGGCCACCGGGAAGCCGGCCGCGCCCAGCATCTTCAGGTCATTGGCGCCGTCGCCCATGGCGATGGTCTGTTCCTTGGTGGCGTCGTGTTGGCGCGCGAACTCGCGCAGGTAGACGGCCTTGGCGTCGGCGTCCAGGATGTCGCCCAGCACGCGGCCGGTCAGCACGCCATTGTCGATCTCCAGCGTGTTGGCGTGCGCGCTGTCCAGCTTCAGGCGCTCGCGCAGCCGGTCGGTGAAGAAGGTGAAGCCGCCCGACACCAGCAGCACCTTGATGCCGGCGGCCTGCGCGGTGCCGATCAGCCGTTCGGCGCCCGGATTCAGCCGCAGCTTTTCCGCGTAGACCTGTTCCAGCGCCTCGGCCGGCACGCCCTTGAGCAGCGCGACGCGGCGGCGCAGGCTTTCGGAGAAGTCCTTGATCTCGCCGCGCATGGCGGCTTCGGTGATTTCCGACACCTTGTCCTTGACGCCCGCCACGCCGGCGATCTCGTCGATGCACTCGATGTTGATCAGCGTGGAGTCCATGTCCATGGCCAGCACCTTGCAGCTGGACAGTTTCAGGCCGGCGGGCAGGAAGGCGGTATCGAGGCCCTTGCTTTCCCCCCAGGCGCGGACCTCGGCGCGGGTGGCGTCGTCGTGCTGCACGTCGAGCAGGCGGGCGGCGGTGGCGCTGATGCGGGCCACGCCCTGGGCCTGGGCCAGCGCGGCCAGCTGCTCCGCCTGGTCGACGGTCAGGGCAGGGGATTGGACGACGAGGTGATGAGTAGTCATAAGTTTGCGAATAAGGATCGGTGGCGTCTGCGCGCGGCGTAGCGGCAGCTTACTTCAGCGCGCGCAGCACCGCACGCACGGCGTCGGCGCGCGCCGGGATCTGCTGCGCCTTGATCTCGACGCGCAGCTTGTCCTGGCCCGCCAGCTTGATGTGACGCTGGCGTTGGACCAGCTCGATGATGCGGGCGGGATCCACGGGCGTCTTGGGGCCGAACTGCAGCAGCGCCTGCGTCTCGCTGGCATCGATCTTGATGATGCCCAGCGGCTGCGCCGCCAGCCGCAGGCGGTGCGTGGTCAGCAGGGTCTGCGCCGCGTCCGGCAGCTTGCCGAAGCGGTCGATCAGCTCTTCCTGGATCTGGATCAGGTCGTCTTCGTCGGCCGCGTGCGCCAGGCGCTTGTAGATGGCCAGGCGCGCGTGCACGTCGGCGCAATAGTCCGAAGGCAGCAGGGCGGGCGCGTGCAGATTGACCTCGCAGGCCAGGTTGAAGGGCGCGTCCAGGTCCGGTTCCTCGCCCGCGCGCAGCGCGCGCACGGCCTCGTTGAGCATCTCGTTGTACATGGAGAAGCCCACTTCCTGGATGTTGCCGGATTGCGAATCGCCCAGCACCTCGCCGGTGCCGCGGATTTCCAGGTCGTGCATGGCCAGGTAGAAGCCCGAGCCCAGCTCTTCCATGGCCTGAATCGCTTCCAGGCGCTTCTTGGCATTGCTGGTGATGGCGTCCTCGCCTGGCGTCAGCAGGTAGGCGTAGGCCTGGTGGTGCGAACGGCCCACGCGGCCGCGCAGCTGGTGCAGCTGGGCCAGGCCGAAGCGGTCGGCGCGGTGGATCACGATGGTGTTGGCGCTGGGCACGTCGATGCCGGTCTCGATGATGGTCGTGCACAGCAGTACGTTGTAGCGCTGCTGGTAGAAGCCCTTCATCACCTGCTCCAGCTCGCGCTCGGGCATCTGACCATGGGCCACGGCGATGCGGGCCTCGGGCACCAGCTCTTCCAGCCGCGCACGGCGGTTGTGGATGGTCTCGACCTCGTTGTGCAGGAAGTAGCACTGGCCGCCGCGCTTGAGTTCGCGCAAGAGCGCCTCGCGCAGCGTGCTGCCGTCCTCGCGCCGCACGAAGGTCTTGATGGCCAGGCGCTTCTGCGGCGCGGTGGCGATCACGGAGAAATCGCGGATGCCTTCCAGCGACATGCCCAGCGTGCGCGGGATCGGCGTGGCGGTCAGCGTCAGCACGTCGACTTCGGCGCGCAGCGCCTTCAGCGCTTCCTTCTGGCGCACGCCGAAGCGGTGTTCCTCGTCGATGATGACCAGGCCCAGGCGCTTGAACTTCACGTCCTTGGACAGGATCTTGTGGGTGCCGATGACGATGTCCACGCGGCCGTCGTTGATGCCCTCGATGGCCGTGGCGACTTCCTTGGCCGAGCGGAAGCGCGACAGTTCCACCACGCGCACCGGCCAGTCGGCGAAGCGGTCCGAGAAGGTCTGGGCGTGCTGTTCGGCCAGCAGCGTGGTCGGGCACAGCAGGGCGACCTGCTTGCCGTTGGCCACGGCCAGGAAGGCGGCGCGCAGCGCCACTTCGGTCTTGCCGAAGCCCACGTCGCCGCAGACCAGCCGGTCCATGGGCCGGCCCGAGGTCATGTCGGCGATCACCGCCTGGATGGCTGCGGCCTGGTCGGCGGTTTCCTCGAAACCGAAGCCCTCGGCGAAGGCCTCATAGTCGTTGAGCGGCAGCTTGAAGGCATAGCCTTCGCGCGCGGCGCGCTGCGCGTACAGGGCCAGCAGCTCGGCGGCGGTGTCGCGCACCTGCTTGGCGGCCTTGCGGCGGGCCTTGTCCCACTGGCCGGAGCCCAGCTGGTGCAGCGGCGCGGCCTCGGGATCGGCGCCGCTGTAGCGGGCGATCACGTGCAGCTGCGACACCGGCACGTACAGCGTGCTGCCGTTGGCGTACTCGAGATGCAGGAACTCCATCTCGCCTTCGCCCATGTCCATGTTGACCAGGCCGTGATAGCGGCCGATGCCGTGCTGGGCGTGCACCACCGGATCGCCGGCGCGCAGCTCGGACAGGTCGCGCACCATGGCTTCGACGTTGCTGGCGCGCTCCTGGTCGCGCTTGCCGCGCCGGCCGGTCGTGGCTAGCCCGGGGTACAGATCGTTCTCGGTCAGGAAGGCCAGGCCGGCGCCGGGCAGGCCGAAGCCCGCGGACAGCGGAGCGGCGGCGATGCCGAAGTGCGCGTTCGAGGACAGGAAGGCCTCGATGCTGTCGGGCTGGGCGTCGGGCGTGACGCCGAACTCGTTGAGCATCTGCACCAGCGTCTCGCGGCGGCCGGCGGAATCGGCGCACAGCAGCAGGCGGCTCTGGCGTCCCTGGACCAGCGCGCGCAGCTTGGCGACAGGATCCTCGGCGCGGCGCGCCACGCTGACGTCGGGCGCGGCGCGGAAATCGGGATGCGGCTGGCCGGCGGTGAGCGCCAGGCGGCGGAAATCCTTCAGCTTGCCGTGCAGCGTTTCAGGGTCCAGGAACAGCGCCGACGGCGGCAGCACCGGGCGCTCGCGGTCGCTCTTGAGAAAGCCGTACCGGCTGGCCGTATCCTGGCCGAAGCGCTGCATGGCGTCGTCGATGTCGCCCACGGTGACGGTGACCGTGTCGTCGGCCAGATAGTCGAACAGCGTCGCGGTCTCGTCGAAGAACAGCGGCAGGTAGTATTCGACGCCGGCGAAGGGAATGCCATTGCCGATGTCCTTGTAGGGCAGGGCGCGCGAGGGATCGCCTTCGAACACCTCGCGAAAGCGCGCGCGGAAGCGGTTGCGGGCGTCCTCATCCATGGGGAACTCGCGGCCCGGCAACAGGCGCACCTCGCCCACCGGATACAGGCTGCGCTGGGTATCGACGTCGAAGCTGCGGATGGTCTCGATCTCGTCGTCGAACAGGTCCAGCCGGTAGGGCAGGACCGAGCCCATCGGGAACAGGTCGATCAGCCCGCCGCGCAGACAGAACTCGCCGGGCGCGGTGACCTGGGTGACGTGGTTGTAGTTCGCCAACGTCAGCTGCGCGCGCAGCGCGGCCTCGTCCAGCCGGTCCTTCTGCTTGAACGAGAAGGTGTAGGCGGCCAGGAAGGAGGGTGGCGCCAGACGGTACAGGGCAGTGGTGACCGGCACCGTCAGCACGTCCACGGATTTCGTCATCAGCGCGTGCAGCGTGTGCAGGCGCTCGGAGATCAGGTCCTGGTGCGGCGAGAAGGCGTCATACGGCAGCGTCTCCCAGTCGGGCAGCTGACGCACCGACAGGTTGGGCGCGAACAGCTGGATTTCCTCGGCCAGCCTCTGTGCCTCCAGCGGCTCGGCCGTCAGGATGACCAGCGGGCCGCCAGCCTGGCGTGCCAGGTCAGCCAGCAGCCAGGCGTCGCCCGAGCCGGGCGGGCGCGGCTGCGCATAGCGTGCGCCGGTCTTCAGTGCGGATAGCGTAGTGGCGGTCGCGGGCACGGGCGGCGCCGCCGTGGCGGAGGTAGGGGAGGCGGGCATCTGGCTGGAAGCGGACATCAGGCGGAAGATTATAAAATCTTCGCACCATGTCTGACTCAATCATCGCCATCGTGCCCGCCGCGGGCGTCGGCGCCCGCGCCAGCCGGCCCGGGCAGGACGCCGTGCCCAAGCAATACCGGCCGCTGGGCGGCCAGCCCATGCTGCGGCTGGCGGTCAGCGCCCTGCTCGCCGACGCGCGCATCGCCCAGGTGCGCGTGGCGGTGACGCCCGGCGACGGCTGGGTCGACGACGCGCTGACGGGGCTGCCACGCACCGTGTGGCGCGCCTGCGGCGGCGCCACGCGTGCCGATACGGTGGCCGGCGCGCTGGCCGACAGCGGCGCGGCCGACGATGCCTGGGTGTTGGTGCATGACGCGGCACGGCCTGGTCTGCCGGCCGAGGCGCTGGCGCGACTGATCGACGCCTGCCTGAAAGATCCGGTGGGCGGCCTGCTGGCCCTGCCGGTGGCGGACACGGTCAAGGGCGGCCACGAGCGCGTCGAGCGCACGCTGGACCGCAACGGCCTGTGGCTGGCCCAGACGCCGCAGATGTTCCGCGCCGGCGCGCTGCGCGACGCCCTGACGGCGGCGGCGGTGGCGGGCGTGGCGGTGACCGACGAGGCGTCGGCCATCGAGGCCGCGGGCTATGCGCCCAGGCTGGTGCCGGGTTCCCTGCGCAATTTCAAGGTGACCTGGCCGGACGATTTCGAACTGATGGAAAAATGGTTATGAGCATTCCTTTCCGCGTCGGCCAGGGCTTCGACGTGCATGCACTGGTCGAAGGCAGGCCCCTCATCATCGGCGGCGTGACGATCCCGCACACGCACGGCCTGCTGGGGCATTCCGACGCCGACGTGCTGCTGCACGCCGTGACCGATGCGCTGCTGGGCGCGGCCGGGCTGGGCGACATCGGCCGGCACTTCCCGGACACCGATCCGGCTTTCAAGGGCGCCGACAGCCGCAAGCTGCTGCGCGAGGCCATGGCGCGCGTGCGCCAGGCCGGCTGGACGCCGGTGAACATCGACGCCACCGTGCACGCGCAGGCGCCGAAGATCGGCCCGCACGCCGCGGCCATGGTGGCGAACATCGCGGCCGATACGGGCCTGGCCGTTACCGAGGTCAACATCAAGGCCAAGACCAACGAGGGCCTGGGCTATCTGGGCCGCAAGGAAGGCATCGCGGCGACGGTCGTGGCGCTGCTGGCGCGCGCGGATTCCCCGGCATAGCGGCACACGCGACAAGCGACATTCGCCGCGGTTCCCGTACTTCGTTTGTTTTGATACATCTTTAACAAATGAATAAGCGGGTCGCATCAATCTGGAATATTCTGCGCTACTCGATTTCGACTACATAGAGAATCCGGATGCGTCTACGCGGCATCGCTCTGCTTTCCATCGCGGGCGTTTTCAGCGCGCCCGCCCTTGCCCAATACCAGCAGCAGCTCGGCCCGTTGGCCGGCGCGGTCCAGCAGCAGATGCTGCAAGGCTGGACCGCTGGCGTGGAGGATGGCTGGTTCACACTGCGCAACACTTCGACGCCGGGCAGCGAACAGACGCTGTACATGAACGTCGGGCCGGCGCCGGAGTCTGGCCGAGTGACCGACGTGAATGTGGTGGTCAAGTCGCCGAACCCCAAGGCTTCGATCGGCGTGGTGCTGAACAATCGCGCCAACAAGAGCCTGTGTCTGCTTGAACTGACGGCCGAGAAGAACACGCTCCTGTTCTGCCTGCAGGGCGACAAGCGCCGCGACATCGCCTCTGTGCCGAATGTGGCCAAGCTGGATGGCTCCGACCGCATCCGCGTGGTCGAGCTGCCCGGCGCGGCGCGCTTCATCGTCAACGGCCAGAAGATCGGCGACGTCAGGGATGAACCGGCGACCGGTTCTCAGATCGGCATCATGGCCTATGACGTCGGCACCTTCGGCATTGCCGACTTCGCCGTCACGGCGGGCGAGGCCGATGCCAAGCCGGCGCCGGCCGCGGGCGGCCTGCCCGCGCGCGGTGGTGGCGGTGGGAGCGGCGGCAGCGGCGGTGGCGGTGGCGGTGGCGGCGCGGCGGGCAACCCGCCCAGGCAGCAAGGCGGCGCCGATTCGCCCTTGCGGGGCGAGGGCCCGTATCCGCGCTTCGGCGGCGACAACATGCGCATCGTGTCGGTGTACGTCGGCATCATGCGCAGCATCTTCCTGCACGAGTTCGGCCACGCGCTGATCGGCGAACTGGAGCTGCCCTCGACCGGCGCCGAAGAGGACGCGGTCGACATCTATGCTGCGCTGAAGATCGTCGAGCCGACCATGTACCCGTCGGACAATCAGGAAGTGAACACCATGGTCAAGGAGGGCGCGATCTACGCCGCCTTGCAGTGGTACTACAGCGGCAAGCTGGCCGAGAACCGCGGCGCATCGTCCGGTTCGGCCTGGCAGGATGAGCACACGGGCGACCTGAAGCGCTTTCGCAACATGCTGTGCATCATGTACGGCGGCAACCCCGGCGTGTTCGAGTCCGTGACCAAGAGCGTCGGCCTGGAGGATCGCACCAAGGCGCGTTGCGCGGACGAGTTCAACAAGCAGAACCGCGCCTGGCACAAGATCCTGGCGCCGCATACCCGCGTGGGCACCTGGTCGCCCGAGGGCCTGCAGCCGGCCAACGCGCCCGGCGCGCCCGTGAACGTGGTGTTCGAGCCGTCGCGTCGCAAGATCGGCAACCTGTTCGCCGAGGCGCTGTCCCAGCCGATCGGCGACAACATCAAGTCGTTGGGTCAGACCTATGTGCTGCCGCGGCCGGTGAATGTGGTCTTCAAGGACTGCGGCAAGCTGAACGCCTGGTACAGCCCGCGCGAAGGCTCGATCACGATGTGCTACGAGCTGATCGAGAACATCGCGGTGATGATTTCCGACATCGAGATGGGCACTGTCAACGGCGAGGTCGTGCCCAACAAGGGCGGCTCGGCGCCGGGCGCGCCGCAGCGGCAGCCGGGGCAGGGCCAAGGCCAAGGCCAAGGCCAAGGCCAGGTTCAGGGCCAGCCGCCGGGTTCCATCGATGAACTCAAGGACATGGGCGTGCCGCCCACGACCATGCTGTTCACGGCGCCCTACAAGGGACCGACGCCCAACAAGATCTACCGCGCGCAGATCATCACCACCGGGGATCTGGTGTCGCTCTTGAAGAAGGACAAGAACCTCATCCTCGTCGACACCAGTGGCTTGAAGGACACCTTGCCCATCGGCTATTCGCTGCCCGACGCCGGTTCGGACGGCAGCGTGACGGACGGCCTGCAAGCCGATCTGGATGCCTGGCTGATGAAGAAGACCGGCGGCAAGCGCGACCAGCCCATCGTGTTCCTGGGCGCGGGCATGAATGACCGCTCGTCCTACAACGCGGCGCTGCGCGCCGGCACGCTGGGCTGGACCGCCTACTGGTATCGCGGCGGCGTCGAGACCTGGGTGGCCTACGGCCTGCCGACCACCTCGACCATGCCGCCCAAGAACCAGTGATCCGTCGACGGCGCCGTGCAGCATCGGCGCACGCGCAACAAAAAACCCGCCAGCACAATGCAGGCGGGTTTTTTCTTGGCGGCAGCCCGGGCGCCGGCCAGCGCATGCCGGCGGGCGCTACGGCTTACTTGCCCTGAGCGGTCAGCGCCAGCGCGGCGGCGTTCACCACGGCGGCGATGCGGCCGGCGTCGCGCAGCTGCTCGGTCGACAGGCCGTCGTTCTTCAGGTTCTCGTAGTGCGATTGCACGCAGAAATGGCACTTGCCGATGATCGAGGCCACCAGCGCGAACAGCTCGAAGCGTTTTTTCTCCACGCCGCCGTGCGTGGCGTAGGCGTTCATGCGCAGTTGGGCCGGCAGGCTCTTGAGCTGGGCGTCGCCGCTCATTTCCACGTAGGGATACCAGGTGTTGTTCATGCCCATCAGAGCGGAAGCGGTCAGCGCCGCGTTGGCGTCGGTCTCGGACAGGCCGCTCTTGAAGGCTTCGACCAGCAGCGGGCTGCGCGCGGCATAGGCGGCCGACAGGGCGGCGCCCACGGCGTCTTCGGCCGGCAGGGTCGAACGGGCGATCACGGCGTCCAGATTCAGGCGGATGTCCTTGGCCCAATCCGGCAACTGTTCTTTGATGGTGGAGAGGAATTCCATAGTTTTTACCTATAATCTAGCGCAGTTAAAGCCCGGCAGGAGCTTGCACGAGCAAACCCCTGGCCGGGCTGGAAATTACAGCGTGGCGCCGCCAACCGTACGGTTGCACGGGCACAGCTCGTCGGTTTGCAGACCGTCGAGCAGACGCAGAACTTCTTCCGGGTTACGGCCGACGTTCAGGTTGTTCACCGAAACGTGCTGGATCGTGTTGTCCGGGTCGACGATGAAGGTGGCGCGCAGCGCAACGCCAGCACCCTTTTCACGCACGCCCAGCTGGTCGATCAGGGCGCCGGTGGTGTCGCCGAACTGGTAGTGACCCAGCTTGTTCAGGTCCGGGTGCTCACGGCGCCAGGCCAGCTTGACGAATTCGTTGTCGCTCGAACCGCCCAGCAGGACGGCGTCGCGGTCTTCGAAATCCTTGGCCAGCTTGTTGAAGCCGACGATTTCGGTCGGGCACACGAACGTGAAGTCCTTCGGGTAGAAGTAAATCACCTTCCACTTGCCGGGGAAGGAGCTTTCGGTGATGTCTTCGAACGCGGACACGCCGTTTTCTTCATGCTGGTTGAAGCCGGGCTTGACGCCGGTAACCTTGAAGGGCTCGAGTTTGTCGCCAACAGTTTTCATGTTTACTCCTGGTGTTGTCGGTGGAATGAAGCCTGTGCCTCAAACCATGAATTCTACGCTATTGATTTTCACTGTCTAATTGATAATTCCTAAATTTGGCTTTGGGCAGCTCTATCCGCGCGGTCAAACCGCCCCCCTCGCGGGGGAGCATGCGCAGGGATCCACCCACATGCTTGAGCAGCCGCTCGACAATGGCCAAACCCAGGCCGGCGCCGCTGACGCCGGTGCGCGCCGCTTCGCCGCGCGAGAAGGGACGCAGCAGGCGCTCCACGTCCTCGGGCGCGATGCCCGGTCCGCGGTCGCATACCTCGATGGCGATGATGCCGCCCTCAGCTTGCAGTGTCATGACCAGATGCGCCATGCCGTCTTCTGAACGGCCGTAGCGACGGGCGTTCTCGATCAGGTTGCTGACGATGCGCTTGAGGTCCAGCGCGGTGATGCGCGCGCGCAGGCCGGGTTCCAGCGAGGCATCCAGTTCGCCGCCCAGCGAGGCGGTATGGCTGCGCTCGCGCTCGTAGAGTTCGGCCAGCACGGCGGAAATGTCCGTCGCCAGTTGGGGCAGGGTGCCCGCCGGGCGGGCGTATTCCATGAGCTGGCCGATGCTGTGGTCGATCTGGCCCAGGTCTTCGTCGATGGCCTGGCGCGCGTCTTCCGACACGCCGCTCAGCTCGATCTCCAGGCGCATGCGCGCCAGCGGCGTGCGCAGGTCATGGGAAATCCCCGCCAGCATCAGCTCTCGGTCGGCCTCGGCCTGGCGCAGGTCCTTGGCCATGCGGTTGAACGAGGCGTTCAGGTCGCGGATCTCGAGCGGCCCCTGCTCGGGCAGCGGCGCGGGCGTCTCGCCGCGCGACAGCACCTGGGCGGCGCGCGCCAGCCGCGACAGCGGCCGGTTCACGAAGCCCACGCTGACGGCCGCGCCCACCAGCGACAGCAGCAATGCGGTCGCGCCCCAGCCCAGCCATTCGATGCCGCCGGTCAGCCCGATCTGCTCGCGCTCGAACACTAGCCAGTACAGCTCTTTCTCGATCTGGAAGCTGACCCAGAAGCCCGGCACCTGGTTCACGCCCCAGGCGATCTGGGTCTCGGGACCGAAGCGCGTGCGGATGTGCTGCGCCACGCGCTGCCAGTAGTCGTCGTCGGGCAGGGCCTCGGCGTAGTCGGTGACCTCGCGCGGATAGACCTGGATGCCTTCATTGGTGGCCAGGTCGAGCAGGAGCTTGCTGCGTTCGCCGTCGTGGGAGTAGATCAGCGCGGTGCGCGTGATGTTGACGGCCGTGATCACCCGCTGCGCCATCTGGTTGGCGCGCGGGCCCAGCTCCATGCTGAAGAAGACTTGTAGCCACGCACCCAGGCTGACGAGCATCAGCGCGGCGAGCAACAGGAACGTGCGGCCGAATAGTCCCAGCCGCAGACGCGAGGTCAGGTTCCTGAAGGTTTTGCGCAAGCGGGGCACGAGGCTGCGCTCCTGCCCGGGGCGGGCTTGTCGATCAACTGCCACCGTCCGGAACGAACACGTATCCCAGGCCCCAGACGGTCTGGATGAATACGGGCTTGGACGGGTTCGGCTCGATCAGCTTGCGCAGGCGGGAAATCTGCACGTCCAGGCTGCGGTCGAAGGCTTCGTACTCGCGGCCGCGGGCCAGTTCCATCAGCTTGTCGCGCGACAGCGGAATCTTGGGATGACGCGCGAACACCTTCAGCACGGAGAATTCGCCCGTGGTGATGGGCACCTGTTCCCCGTTGCGCGTCAGCGTGCGGGTGGACAGGTTCAGCACGTAGGGGCCGAAGGCGATGGATTCGTTTTCCTGGCTGGGGGCGCCGGGATGCTCCTCGGTGCCGCGGCGGCGCAGGATCGCGTTGATCCGGGCCAGCAGCTCGCGAGGATTGAACGGCTTGGACAGGTAGTCGTCCGCGCCCATCTCCAGGCCGACGATGCGGTCGATTTCTTCCGCCTTGGCCGTCAGCATGATGATGGGCGTGTTGTCATGGCCACCGCGCAGCCGGCGGCAGATGGACAGGCCATCTTCGCCGGGCAGCATCAGATCCAGCACGAGCAGGTCGAAATGCTCGCGTTGCCAGAGTTTGCCCATCTCTTTGGCGTCTTCGGCGACGAAGACGTTGAATCCCTGCTCGGACAAGTACCGGCGCAGCAGATCGCGCAAGCGCGGATCGTCGTCGACGACGAGGATTTTGCGGGTGGGGGTGGTGTTTTGAGTGTTCATGGCCGGAAATGTAACAGTGACAAGAACCAGCGGCTAGAGGGCGTTCACAAGATATTACACATTGCGAGCCCTGGTTGAAATCCCCCTTCTCGACGGGTCAAAGCCGTCTAATTTCGTACAATCTGCACCTATGGAACTAAACCTGCTGGCTCTGGAAACCTCGTCGTCGCGCTGCGGCGTCGCCCTGTTGCGCGCGGCCGACGGCCGGCTGGACGTCACCGTCCGTGAGCACGAAGGATCCCAGGAGCACGCCGAGCAGCTGCTGCCCATGGCCGGCGAACTGCTGGCCGAGGTGGGACTGGCCCCGGGCGCGCTGCACGCCGTGGCGTTCGGCCAGGGGCCGGGCGGGTTCACCGGCTTGCGGGTGGCCTGCGGCGTGGCCCAGGGCATGGCCCTGGGACTGGATATCCCGGTGCTGCCGGTGGTTTCGCATTTGGCGGTGGCCGCGCAGACCGGAGCCGCGCCGGGCCAGGCCGTGCTGGTGGCGCTGGACGCCCGCATGAATGAAGTCTATCTGGCTGTCTACCGGCGGGCAGGAACGGAAGGCGACGAGCCGGCTTCCTGGGAGACGCTCCAGGAGCCCATGCTGATCGCCGCCGCCGAAGTCGTGCCCTGGGCGCAACATCATCAGTCTGGCTGGCGCCTGGGCGCGCCGCTGTTGATCGCCGGTGATGCCTGGGACGCCTACGCGGCCGACATGGCGCCGCCGCCTGCCTGGCAGCGGGTCGACGTCCTGCGTCCGGAAGCCGCCAGCGTGGCCAGGCTGGCGCGGCAGGACTGGCTGCGCGGGCAGTCGGTGCCGGCCGAGCTGGCCGCGCCGCTCTATGTAAGAGACAAGGTCGCCTTCACCACCGCCGAGCGCATGCGCGGCGAAGGCGGCAACCCCAAGGCGCGCCGGGCCATCCCGGCGACGCCGCAACCGCTGACCGACGCCGATCTGGACGAGGTGGTCGCGCTGGAAGCCAATGTGCAGTCCTTCCCCTGGACGCGTGGCAATTTCTCCGATGCGCTGGCGGCCGGCTATGGCGCCTGGACCTTGCGCCAGGAAGGCAGGCTGGCGGGTTTCTGTATCCTCATGTTCGCGCCGGATGTCGCCCATCTGCTGGTGATCGCCGTGGCCAGGGACCTGCATCGGCAGGGGCTGGGCGGTGAGCTGATGCACTGGTGCGAGCAGCGCGCACGCGAGCGCGGCCTGGAGGGCGTGCTGCTGGAAGTGCGGCCATCCAACGCCTCGGCCATCGCGTTCTATAAGAAGCACGGCTATCTGCAGATCGGCGTGCGCCGTGGCTATTACCCGGCGGACAAGGGCGGACGCGAGGACGCCCTGGTCATGCAAAAGCGTTTCGACGCGAACGGAGCCTGAGCATGAATGCCGTCCGGTCGCCCGAAGACATCATGCCCGCCATCCCGCCGGCCGGCGCCGCCGCGCCACGCGTGAACCCGTTGCAGCGCATCTGGCTGCGCGAGATCGGCATGGAGAAGTTGTGGCTCAAGCCCGCGCCTGCCGCTCGCCAGGTTGATGCACAAGTTGTTGATTTGAAAAAGGAAGCGTCCGTCCGTCCGGCTCGGGCCGAACGTTCGGACCCGGCCTCGCCGGTCGCGCTGCCCGTTGCAGCGGCGCCGCAGGCGCAGGCCGCGCCCGGGCCGGACGCGCCGGCGCGCGTCGCCCCGGCCGTGCGCAGCGGCCCGCCGCCCAAGCCGGTCGCCAGGCAGGAGCCGGAAGTCGCCGAGGCCCCGCTCATTCCCGTGGCCGAGCGCGCGCGCAACGCCACCCTGGACGAACTGCGCGAGCAGGTCGTGTCCTGCACCGCCTGCGGCCTGTGCCAGGGACGCCGCCACGCGGTCTTCGGCCATGGCGGCCAGCCGGCGCGCTGGCTGGTGGTGGGCGAGGCGCCGGGCGAACAGGAAGACCGCCAGGGCCAACCCTTCGTCGGCCGTTCGGGCCAGCTGCTCGACGCCATGCTGTCGGCCGTGGGCATGAGCCGCGAGCGCGACGTGTTCATCGCCAACGTGATCAAGTGCCGCCCGCCCGGCAACCGCAACCCCAAGCCCGAGGAAATCGCCGCCTGCAGCCCCTACCTGATGCGCCAGATCGAGCTGCTCAAGCCCGAGCGCATCCTGGTGCTGGGCCGCTTCGCCGCCCAGACGCTGCTGGGCACCGAGGCCACCATCGGCAGCCTGCGCGGCCGCGTGCACCAGCTCAAGACCGACGCCGGCCCGCAAATCCCCGTGATCGTCAGCTACCACCCCGCCTACCTGCTGCGCAGCCCGGTGGAAAAGTCCCGCGCCTGGCAAGACCTGAAGCTGGCCGCCAGCCTGAACTGACGCGCGCATCCGCGCGCCGTCTGATTTCTGCGATTGAGTCTGAGCGCACGGCGCGCCGCCATCATGCGCGCCCAATGGGCGCTGCCGCGCTGAAGCGCCAGAGCTGGCCAGTATGCGTGACAGGGGCCGCCCCAGAGACACGCACGGCCTCCGACACTGCCGCCCCAATCGAGGCCGCGCGGAGCCGGCTCTGCCGGTCCGCAGCGGCGCCCCCTTGAGGGGGAAGCGCCAAAGGCGCTTCGGGGGTGGGTTACTCCCCCAGGGCCCGGCCGTGACCTTCCTGGCCGATCTGTTCCTGCAGCTCAGGATTGGCCTGCAGGTTGCGCTTGCACCAGCGCATGAAGACCACCATCAGCACGGCGACCACGGTGCCGAACATCACGATGATGATGTTGATCGGCAGTTGCAGCCACAGCAGCAGCGTGTACATGGCGACCATGAGCAGGATGTTGAGCTGCTCGTTGAAGTTCTGCACGGCGATGGAATGGCCGGCGGACAGCAGCACGTGGCCGCGGTGCTGCAGCAGGGCGTTCATGGGCACGACGAAGAAGCCGGCCAGGCCGCCGGTGACCAGCAGCAGCAGGTAGACGCTCCAGGGGGCATAGACCAGCGGCATCAGCAGCACCACCAGGCCCATGGCCGCGCCCACCGGCAGCACCGACAGCGCGCGGCGCAGCGGAATGCGGCCGGCCAGGATCGAGCCCACCACGGTGCCCAGCGCCGCCACGCCCATCAGGATGGAGGCCTTGTCCAGCTGGTAGCCCAGGTGGCTGCGGCCCCATTCGATGACGATCAGCTGCAGCGTGGCGCCGGCGCCCCAGAACAGGGTCGTGACGGCCAGCGAGATCTGGCCCAGCTTGTCGCGCCACAGCACGCAGACATAGCCCCAGAAGGTGCCCATGAGCCTGATCGGGTTCTTCTGCTGCGGCGGGTAGCGCACGTGCGTCTGCGGAATCATCAGGTTGCACAGGGCCGCCAGCAGGTAGACGAAGGCGATCACCAGGATGGCCGCCTCGGCTGGCGAATGCACCAGCTTGCCGATGAAGGAATGGTGCAGCAAGGCGTTGGACACGTGCGACGAGATCAGCAGGCCGCCCAGCACGGTGCCCAGGATGATGGACAACACCGTCAGGCCCTCGATCCAGCTGTTGCCCTTGACTAGCATGGACGGCGGCAGCATTTCGGTGACGATGCCGTACTTGGCCGGCGAGTAGGCGGCGGCGCCGATGCCGACCACGCCATAGGCCGCGCACACCAGATACGTCTGGTATTCCGGGGCGATGCCCAGGCTGGCGTACGAGAACATCAGCAGACAGCCGGCGACCTTCAGGGCATTGGTGCTGAACATCACCCGGCCCTTGGGGAAGGAGTCCGCGAAGGCGCCGACGAAGGCGGCCAGCACCACGTAGGCCAGGGCGAAGGTCCATTTCATCATGGGCGCCAGCCAGTCAGGCCCGTGCAGTTCCTGTATCAGGGCGATCGCCGCGATGAACAGCGCGTTGTCCGCCAATGACGAGAAGGCCTGCGCGGCCATGACCAGATAGAAACCACGTTTCAAGAATGTCCCCGATGCCTGGCCCGAGCCGGCCAGCCTGCTAGTTGAATAGTGTGCCGTTCCAAAAAGTGTCAGGGAGTATAGCCGGTGGCACAGTCCTGCCCGGCTCGGCGTTTGCCCGTGGTTTGACCGTATCGGGATGGCGCGCGCGTCACGCCTCTTGACGCTTGTTCACGTTCGGGGACAGACCGCCTGCGGTATCATACGGGCCATATGCGCGCCGGCCCTCCTGGGCCGGTTTGCAATCTGCGCGGCAGGTCCCGGTCTGTTAACGCCTTTCGTTCAACCCACCACCCGGTCCGTCATCGTACTGTGCGTCTTACTCAGCTAAAACTCGCCGGCTTCAAGTCCTTCGTCGATCCCACCGTGATCCCCGTGCCCAGCCAACTGGTGGGCGTGGTGGGCCCCAACGGTTGCGGCAAGTCGAACATCATCGACGCCGTGCGCTGGGTGCTGGGCGAGGCCAAGGCCTCGGAACTGCGTGGCGAGTCCATGCAGGACGTCATTTTCAACGGCTCGGGCAATCGTAAGCCGGCCGCGCGCGCGTCCGTGGAAATGGTGTTCGACAACAGCGAAGGGCGCGCCGCCGGCCAGTGGAGCACCTACGCCGAGATCGCGGTGCGCCGGGTGCTGACCCGCGACGGCACCAGCAGCTATTTCGTCAACAACCAGCAGGTCCGCCGCCGCGACATCCACGACATTTTCCTGGGCACCGGCCTGGGCGCTCGCGGCTACGCCATCATCGGCCAGGGCATGATCAACCGCCTGATCGAGGCGCGCCCCGAAGAACTGCGGGTGTTCCTGGAAGAGGCTGCCGGCGTGTCTCGCTATAAAGAGCGCCGCCGCGAAACCGAAAACCGCCTGTCCGACACGCGCGAGAACCTGACCCGGGTCGAGGATATCCTGCGCGAGCTGAACAGCCAGCTCGAAAAGCTGGAGGCGCAGGCCGAAGTCGCCACGCGCTACCGCGAGCTGCAGGCCGACGGCGAAAAAAAGCAGCATTCGCTGTGGTTCCTGAAGGAAACCGGCGCGCGCGAAGAACGCGCCCGCAAGGCCCAGGAAATGCTGCAGGCGCAGAACGAGCTGGAAGCCGCCATCGCCGGCCTGCGCGCCGGCGAGGCCGAGCTGGAATCGCGCCGCCAGGCGCACTATGCCGCCAGCGACGCGGTCCACTCCGCCCAGGGCCAGCTCTACGAAGCCAACGCCCAGGTCAGCCGCCTGGAGGCCGAGATCCGCCACGTGGTGGATTCGCGCAACCGCCTGCAGGCGCGCCGCGAGCAATTGCAGCAGCAGATCGCCGAGTGGAACACCCAGCGCGAGCACTGCACCGAACAGATCGCCCAGGCCGAGGATGACCTGGCCACCGGCGCTGCCCGCACCGAAGAGGCGCGCGCCGCCGCCGAGGACGCCCAGGCGTCGCTGCCCGACGTCGAGCAGCGCGTGCGCGAAGCCGCCGGCGGCCGAGACGAGATGCGCGCCGCGCTGGCGCGCGTCGAGCAGAACCTGGCCCTGGTGGCGCAGTCGCAGCGCGACGCCGACCGCCAGATGCAGGCGCTGGAACAGCGCCGTGAGCGCTTGCAGCAGGAATTGCGCGAGCTGCATAGTCCGGATCCGGCGCGCCTGGAACAGCTGGCCGGCGACCGCGCGGCAGGCGAGGACCAGCTCGAGGAAGCCCAGGGCCAGCTGGCCGAGCTGGAAGCCCGCGTGCCCGAGGCCGACGCCGAGCGCAGCCGCGCCCAGGGCGACGCGCAGACCGAAGTGCAGAGCCTGGCGCGCCTGGAGGCCCGCCTGTCCGCCCTGGTCAAGCTGCAGGAAGACGTGCAGAAGCAGGGCGCGCTGGAACCCTGGCTGGCCAAGCACGAGCTGGCCGGCTTGCAGCGCCTGTGGCAGAAGCTGCACGTCGAACCGGGCTGGGAAACCGCGCTGGAATCGGCCATGCGCGAACGCATGGCCTCGATGGAAGTGCGCAGCCTGGACTGGGCCCGCGCCTTCGCCGAAGACGCGCCGCCCGCGCGCCTGGCCTTCTATCAATTGCCGGTCGCGGCCCCCGCGCCGGCAGCGCCCGCCGGGCTGACGCCGCTGGCCAGCCTGCTGCGCATCACCGATCCCGACCTGCGCACGCTGCTCAACGAGTGGCTGGCAGGGGTCTATACCGCGCCAGATCTGGCCCAGGCGCTGACCATGCGCGCCACGCTGCCGGCCGGCGCCGCCTGCGTGGTCAAGGCAGGCCATCTGGTCGACGCGCACAGCGTGCGCTTCTACGCGCCCGACTCCGAACAGGCCGGCCTGCTGGCCCGCCAGCAGGAGATCGAGAACCTGCAGCGCGAAATCAAGGCGCAGCAGCTGATCGCCGACCAGGCCCGCGCCGCCGTGGCCCGCGCCGAGGTCGCCTGGCAGCAGGTGTCCCAATCGATCGCGCCGGCGCGCCAGCGCGTGGCCGAAGTCACGCGCCGCGTGCACGACATCCAGCTCGAGCATTCGCGCCTGCAGCAGCAGGCCGAGCAGTCCGGCGAGCGCGCCTCGCGCCTGCGCCAGGACCTGGAGGAAATCGCGGCCAACGAGGAAGACCTGCGCGCCACGCGCGAGGAAGCCGAGGCCCGCTTCGAAGCGCTGGACGAAGAACTGGCCGAGCATCAGTCGCGTTTCGCCGACGCCGAGATCGAAGGCGAGACCCTGGCCGCCCAGGCCGAGGCCGCTCGCGCCCGGCTGCGCGAACTGGAGCGCGCCGCGCAGGAGGCGGAATTCGCCGAGCGCGGCATCCAGGTCCGCATCACCGACCTGCAGCGCAACCGCCAGCTGGCCGCCGATCAAAGCCAGCGCGCCAATGTCGAACTCGAACAGCTCCAGGCCGACCTGGCCGAGCTGGACGCCTCGGCCTCGCAGGCCGGCCTGCAGGACGCGCTGGAACTGCGCGCCGAGCGCGAGGACGCTCTGTCGCGCGCGCGCCAGGAAATGGACAATCTGGCGGCCCTGCTGCGCGGGGCCGACGAGGATCGCCTGACGCAGGAACGCCTGCTGGAGCCGCGCCGCGCCCGCATCACCGAACTGCAGCTGCAGGAGCAGGCCGCCCGCCTGGCCGAGGAACAATTCACCGAGCAGCTCAACGCCCGCGAGGTCGACCGCGAGGCGCTGGCCCAGGAGCTGGCCAACCAGCCCGACGAATGGCGCCGCGCCAGCTGGCTGCAATCGGAAGTCTCGCGCATCTCGCGCCAGATCGAGTCGCTGGGCTCGGTCAACCTGGCCGCGCTGGACGAGCTGAACGCCTCGCGCGAACGCAAGGGCTTCCTCGATTCGCAGCACCAGGACCTGATGACCGCCATCGAAACCCTGGAAGACGCGATCCGCAAGATCGACCGCGAAACCCGCGAACTGCTGCAAGAGACCTTCAATACCGTCAACGGCCATTTCGGCGAGCTGTTTCCCAAGCTCTTCGGCGGCGGCGAGGCCAAGCTCACCATGACCGGCGAGGAAATCCTGGATGCCGGCGTGCAGGTGATGGCGCAGCCCCCGGGCAAGCGCAACAGCACCATCCACCTGCTGTCGGGCGGCGAAAAGGCGCTGACGGCGACCGCGCTGGTGTTCGCGCTGTTCAAGCTCAACCCCGCGCCGTTCTGCCTGCTGGACGAGGTGGACGCGCCGCTGGACGACGCCAATACCGAACGCTACGCCAACCTGGTCAGCAACATGAGCGAGCAGACGCAGTTCCTGTTCATCTCGCACAACAAGATCGCAATGCAGATGGCCAAGCAATTGGTCGGCGTGACCATGCAAGAGCAGGGGGTTTCGCGTATTGTTGCGGTAGATATAGATTCGGCCGTGCAAATGGCCTCCGAAGCGGCATAAACCCAATATTCAGAAGGGCGCCGGCTGACGGCGCGGGATTTACACATGAGTGATTTGCAGATCGGGCTGATTGCCCTGGGCGTCTTGCTGATACTGCTGGTGCTGGGCTTCAACTGGTGGCAGGACCGCCGGGTCCGGCGCAAGATGCAAAGCCATTTCCCGACCAGCGAGCAGGATCCCCTGCTGGGCGCCGGGGCGGCTCCGGCCGTCGGCGCGCCGCGTCGCGAGCCGGGCATGGGCGGCGACGCGCCGCGCGCGCATCCCGAACAGCCCGTGCCGGTGGACGCCGGCAGCGACGCCGACGATGCCGAGGAGCCGGATCCCGCCTGCGAAGTCGTCATCGAGGTTCATTTCGCCGAACCGGCCCGTGGCGCCGATGTGCTGCCCTACCTGCAAAGCCTGCGCCATGTCGGCCGCAAGCCGATGCGTGTGTTCGCCACCACCGACCAGGGCCGCCACCGCGCCCGCATCCACGCAGGCGAGAGCTATGCCGCGATGTCGCTGGCCGTGCTGCTGGCCAACCGCAGCGGTCCGCTGACGGCCATTGAATGGTCGCAAGCCTGGGCGCGCGCCCAGGACCTGGCCGAGCGCTTCGAAGCCACCATCGAGGGTCCGGACCAGCAAGCCGTGCTGGAGCAGGCCGCCCGCCTGGATGACACTTGCGCCGCGCTGGACACCCAGGTCGGCCTGACGCTGCTGCTGGGCGGCGCGCAGCCCGCCGCCGAAGTGCTCAATGTGGCCCGCGACACCGGTTTCGTCGCCGACGGCAGCCGCCTGGCCTGGCCGTCGGACAACGGCGTGGCCCATTTCACGCTGTCGCGCGCCGACGGCGCCGCGTTCGACGCCGGCATGGGCGGCATCGAACGCCTGTACCTGCTGCTGGACGTGCCCTGCAGCCCGGCCGACAGCCGCGCCTTCGGCCGCATGGTCGAGGTCGGCCGCGAGCTGGCCGCGCGCCTGCGCGCCGAACTGGTCGATGACCAGGGCAAGCCGCTGGCCGATGGCTCCGAAACCGTGATCGACGAGCGCCTGCAGGTGCTGTTCGGCCAGTTGGAGCAGGCTGGCCTGCCCGCCGGCAGCGCGCGCGCGCAACGGGTCTTTGCATAATGAGCAGCCCCTCTGGCGGTGAAACCGCGGCACAGGCCGCGGCGCGTCTGCGCGCCGAGATCGAGCAGCACAACGTCCGGTACTACGTCTACGACGACCCTTCCATCTCGGACGCGGCATACGATGAACTGATGCGGGAGCTGCAGGCCCTGGAGGCCGCGCATCCCGATCTGGTCACGCCCGAGTCGCCGACCCAGCGTGTCGGCGCGGCGCCGGTCTCGGCCTTTGGCAGCGTCAGCCACGCCGTGCCCATGCTGTCGTTGGGCAATGCCTTCGAGGCCGAGGACGTGGAAGCCTTCGACCGCCGCGTGACTGACACGCTGCGCGGCGCGGGCCTCCTGGGCCCAGCCGAAGAAGCCGACTACTTCTGTGAACTCAAGCTCGACGGCCTGGCGATCAGCCTGCGCTACGAAGACGGCCGCCTGGTGCAGGCCGCCACGCGCGGCGACGGCCAGACCGGCGAGGACGTCACCTCCAATATCCGCACGATCAAGGCTATTCCGCTGCAGCTCAGCGGCCCCGCGCCCAAGGTGCTGGAAGTGCGCGGCGAAGTGCTGATGAACCGCGCCGATTTCGAAAAACTGAACCAGGCGCAGGCCAAGCGAGACGAAAAGATCTTCGTCAATCCGCGCAACGCCGCCGCCGGCAGCCTGCGCCAGCTCGACCCCCGCATCACAGCCAAGCGGCCGTTGCGCTTCTTCGCCTACAGCTGGGGCGAATTGCGCGGCATCCCGCAGGAGCAGGCCGGGCTGTTCGACGAGGAGGCTTCCGGCGCCGAGGCGCTGCCGGGCGATACCGGCAAGCTGCATGGCGCCATGCTGGACTGGCTGGGCTCGCTGGGCTTGCCCGTCAACGTGAAGTTCAATCAGCGCGTCCGCGGCGCACAGGGACTGCTGGACTATTACGCCAAGGTGGGGGCGCTGCGTCCGTCGCTGCCCTATGACATCGACGGCGTGGTCTACAAGGTCGATTCGCTGGCGGCGCAGAAGCTGCTGGGTTTCGTGGCGCGCGCGCCGCGCTTCGCGCTGGCGCACAAGTTCCCGGCCGAAGAGGCCACCACGACCCTGCTTGACATCGAGGTGCAGGTGGGGCGCACCGGCGCCATCACGCCCGTCGCGCGGCTCAAGCCGGTGTTCGTGGGCGGCGTCACCGTCACCAACGCGACGCTGCACAATGAAGACGAAATCCGGCGCAAGGATGTACGCATCGGCGACACGGTGATCGTGCGCCGCGCCGGCGACGTGATTCCCGAGGTGGTCGGCGCGGTGCTGGAAAAACGCCCCGCCGACGCGCGTGAGTTCGTCATGCCCACCGCCTGTCCGGTCTGCGGCTCGGCCATCGAGCGGCTGGAGGACGAGACCATCGCCCGTTGCACCGGCGGCCTGTTCTGCGGCGCGCAGCGCAAGCAGACGCTGTGGCACGCCGCCAGCCGCAAGGCGCTGGATATCGAAGGGCTGGGCGAAAAACTGGTGGACCAACTGGTCGACAGCGGCCGCGTGAAGTCGCTGGCCGATCTGTACAGCCTGCGGCCTCTCGAACTGGTGGGCCTGGACCGCATGGGCCAGAAGTCTGCCGACAACCTGGTCGAGGCCATCGACAAGGCCCGCGCGCCGGCGCTGGGACGCCTGCTGTTCGCGCTGGGCATCCGCCATGTCGGCGAGACCACCGCGCGCGACGTGGCGCGCCACTTCGGCAGCATCGAGGCCATCATGGACGCCGACGAGGACGCGCTGTCGTCCGTGCCGGACGTGGGACCGGTGGTGGCGGGCTCCATCCGCCGCTTCTTCGCCGAACAGCACAACCGCGATGTCATCGAACAGCTCAAGGCGCAGGGCGTGCATCCGGTGGCCGAGGCCGTGCCCGAAGACACCACGCTGGCCGGCAAGACCTTCGTGCTGACCGGCACGCTGCCCAACTGGACGCGCGAGGAAGCCTCGATGCGCATCCAGGCGGCGGGCGGCAAGGTCAGCGGCTCGGTTTCCAAGAAGACCGCCTATCTGGTGGCGGGCGAAGAGGCCGGCAGCAAGCTGGCCAAGGCGCAGGAACTGGGCGTCACCGTGCTGGACGAGGATGCGCTGAAGGCGCTGCTGGGCCTGGACGGCTGAGCACGCCGGCGGGGTCAGATGCTGCTGCGCGGCATCGAGTCGAGTATCGTTGCCGCCGCGCGTTGCAGCGCGGGCAGGTGCTGGCGCCGCAGCTCATCGGGCGAGCGGGCGCCCAGCACCATGCTGACGCTCAGGCCCGCCACCACCTTGCCTTCATGGTTGCGCAGCGGCACGGCCACGCCGGCAAAACCATCCACCAGCTCGCTGACCGAAATGCTGTAGCCGTCGCTGCGCACCTGGCGGATCAGCTTGCGCAGCGCCGTCTTCGAGACCGTGGTGTAGGGCGTGAGGCGCTTGAGTTCGGCGTTCTCCAGATACTGGTCAAGCGCCTCGTCGTCCAGCGTCGACAGCAGCGCACGTCCCAGCGAGTGGGCGTAGGCGGGCAGGCGGCTGCCGATCGTCAGGTCCAGCTTGAGCAGCTTGGGCGCTTCCTCGCGCGCCAGGAACACAACGTGCTCGCGGTCCAGCACGCCCAGCGAACAGGTTTCACCCAAGGCGCGCGCCACATCCTGCATCACCGGCCGCACCAGCCTGGGCAGGCTCAGCGACGCGAAATAGGCATATCCCAGGTCCATGACCTTGGGGGTGGGCGAGAACTGCCTGCCGTCCTGCCGTACATATCCCAGCTTTTCCAGCGTCAGCAGGATGCGGCGCGAAGCCGCGCGCGTGACGTCCAGCTGCTCGGCGGCTTCCTGCACCGTCACGCTGGCCACGCCTGTGGCGTAGATGCGCAACAGCTGCAGGCCATTGGCCAGGCTGTCGAGAAACTCTTCTTTCTTTTCGCTGGTTTCCGGCAAGGTCGAATCCATGGGTTCACGATGGTGTTCTGCAATGCCTGCGATTGTAGTTTGACATCCGGCGCTTTCTCCATAAAATGATGTTTAGCGAACAAATGTTCGCCAAAAGATGTCCGGTCTCAACCATGACACGGACACGCATCCAAGGAGGAAGGCCATGTGCAGCAGATTCATCCGCGCCACGGGCGCGGTCGTCCTGGCGCTGGGCGCGGCGGTCGCCGTGGCCGCCGGCGACGCGTATCCCAACAAGCCCATCCGCTTCATCGTGCCCGCGGCCGCGGGCGGCCCCACGGAAATCGTCACCCGCCTGCTTGCCGAGCGCATGACCCAGAGCATGGGCGTGCCTGTCATCGTCGAGGCCAAGCCCGGCGCCGGCGGCAACATCGGCGCGGACACCGTGGCCAAGGCCGCGCCCGATGGCTACACCATCCTGATGGGCACGATCGGCACCAACGCCATCAACCAGACGCTGTACAAGTCGATGCCGTACCAGCCGCTGAAGGATCTGGTGGCGGTGACCCAGGTCGTGTCCTACCCGCTGGTGGTGGTGGTCAACCCCAAGCTGCCGATCAACTCGGTGGCCGACCTGATCGCCTATGCCAAGTCCCATCCGGGTGAACTCAACCGGGCCTCGGGCGGCAGCGGAACGTCGATGCACATGTCGGGCGAACTTTTCAACGAGATGGCGGGCATCAAGATGCAACACATCCCCTACAAGGGCAGCCTGCCGGCGTTGACGGATGTGATGGGCGGACAGGCCGATCTGGCGTTCGACAGCCTGGTCATCGCCCAGCCCTTGATCAAGGCGGGCAAGCTGCGCGCCATCGCCGTCACTGGGCCCAAGCGCTCGCCGGCCGAGCCGGACGTGCCTTCGGTATCGGAAACGCTGCCCGGCTATGCGATGACGTCCTGGATCGGCGTGTTCGCGCCGGCGGGCACGCCGCGCCCGGTGGTGGATCGTCTTCAGCAGGAGATCGCCAAGGCCCTGGCCGACCCCAAGGTCAAGGCGCAGCTCACCTCGCAGGCCGCCGATCCGGTCGCCAGCACACCCGATGAATTCGCCCGGTTCACGACAGAGGAAACCGAGAAATGGGCGCCCGTGGTCAAGGCGTCCGGCGCCTCCGTTTCCTGAACTTCCGCCAAGGAATCCCTATGTTGCCCATCGATTTCCAGGCCCGCCGCAAACGGGTCGCCCAGCACGCGCGCGAACTCGGTTTCGACGCCTATCTCGGCACCCGCCAGGGCGCCTTGCACTATCTGAGCGGGGCGTTCATGCCCTGGCGCGGCGCCGTGCTGGTCACGGCTTCGGGCCACTGCGAGTTCATCTATTGGGCCATGGACGCCGCGCGCGTGCGCGCCGAAGGCCACGACATGGACGTGCATGAATTCGAGTTCGCCGATTTTCCGCAGCTGATCCGCCAGCGGCTGGAGCACCACGGCCTGGCGCAGGGCAAGGTCGCCCTGGACCTGGCGCATCAGGGCGCCGCGCAGATCGCGCCGGGCATGCTGACCGCTGCCGAGTTCTTCTCCCTGTCCGGGCAATTGCCCAAGGCCCGGTTCGAGAACGGGGTGGATGTGATCGACGATCTCATGTTGATCAAGGATGCCGCCGAGATTGAGCGCCTGCGCCATGCCGCCGAAGTGTCCGACTATGGTTTCGAGCAGGGCATGAATGCCGTGCGGGCCGGCGCCACCGAAAATGAAATCGCCGGCGAGATCGAACGCGCCATCCGGCGGCGCGGCAGCACTTGGTCCTGGGCGGTGACAGGCGGCACCGAGGTGGGGGCGGGCGAACGCACCGGCTTCCTGCGCGGCGTCACGCAGCAGGCGACCGACCGGCCCATCGGGCGCGACGAATTCGTCATCCTGGACCTGCATCCGCTGCTGGATCTGTACATGGCCGACACGGCGCTGCCGATCTTCCTGGGCCGGCCGACCGGGGCGCAGGCCGCCTTGATCGATTGCTGGGAGGAAACCGTGCAGACCATGCTCACCGCGCTGACGCCGGGGCGCGCCATCGCCGACTGCGCGCGGCGCGGCATCGCCGTGTTTGAAAAGCATGGGCTCGCCGAGTTCGGCCTGCCCCTGTTCGGCCACGGCCTGGGCACCTGCGCCCGTACCCGTCCCTTCATCAACCTGCGCAGCCACGACGAGGTCACGCCGGGCATGGTGGTGGCATTGGGCACGCACCTGTACCGGCCCGGCCTGGGCGGCATGCGGCTCGAATACCCCGTCCTGATCGGTGAGCACGGCGCCGAGCCGCTGCTGCGCACCGAGGCCCGCGTCCATCGCCTGCCTTGAACCCATTCTTCGGAGCCCGAACATGAAAGCCCAAGCTCTCAGTCCGCTCATCGGCGCCGAAGTGCGCGGCGTGGATCTCGAAACGCTGGACGACGCGGCCTTTGTCGCCGTGAACGAACTGTTCCTGAAGCATCAGCTGCTGGTCTTCAAGGATCAGCAGCTGTCGCCGGAAGGGCAGCTGCGCTTCAGCCGCCGCTTCGGCGAACTGGATATCCACGTGCTGGCCCAGTACAACCATCCCGAGTACCCCGAGATCTTCGTGCTGTCGAACGAAGTCAAGAACGGCGTGCCCGCGGGCATTGCCGACGGCGGTTCCTACTGGCATTCGGATTTCGCCTTTCGCGAATGTCCCGCCAAGGCCACCATCCTGAACGCGCAGACCATTCCGCCCGAAGGCGGCAATACGCTGTTCATCAACATGTACCGCGCCTACGACACGCTGGACGATGCGATCAAGGCGCAGCTGGACGGATTGAAGGCCGTGCATCGGTATCGCCCGCGCAGCAGCCGCGCCGACGAGGGCACCCGCGTGGTGATGGATGCGACGCAATTGGCGGAGACACCGGACGTGGAACATCCCATCGCGTGCACCCACCCGGAGACGGGGATGAAAGCGCTGTACGTGCATCCCGGCATGACCGCCGAGGTGGCGGGGTGGGGCGCAGAGGACAGCCGGGAGCTGCTGGAACGCCTGTTCGCGCATTGCACCCAGCCGGAATCCCAGTACGCGCTGCAGTGGTCGCCGGGCGATGTCGTGATGTGGGACAACCGCTGCGTGATGCACAAGGCGACCACGCGGGAGCTGCCGGCCAGCCTGCGGCGGACGATCTATCGGACCACGGTCATGGGCGAGCGTCCGGTATAGGCCATGACGCGTCCCGCCCGCGCCGATCCCTGCCAGGCCATCGGCGAGACCAGGATCGAGAGCATGGCGCTGGACGGCGGCGGTCGCATCGCGCCGGCGCGCGTGGCCTGGCGCCGCTACGGGCCCGAGCCGGCGCAGGCCCGCGCCGTCGTGCTGCTGCTGCACGGCATCTCCGGCAGCCAGCAGGCGCTCGCGCCTGTCAGCGGGGAAGTCCATCCTGATGCGGGATGGGCATCCGGGTGGCTGGGGCCCGGCGCCGCGCTGGATACGCGCCATACCTGCGTGCTGGCGCCCAATGCGTTGGGCTCGTGTTTTGGCAGCAGCGCGCCGGATGCGGAATTGCCCGCCTCGTTTCCCGACTTCACCATCACCGACAGCGTGCGCCTGCAGGGGCTGTGGTTGCGCGCGCTGGGCGTTGCGCGGCTGGATGCGGTGGTGGGCTATTCCTACGGCGGCTATCAGGCGTTCCAGTGGGCGCTCGATCCGCCCGTGCCACTCGGGCGGGCGCTGGCGCTGGCGTCCGGGCCGCGCGGCGGCGGCAGTTGGAGCGACGTGATCGCGTTGCGGCGCCTGGCCGCCGCGCGGCGGGCCGGCGATGCCTTGGCGCAAGAGCAGTGGGTCGCGGCGCGGCGGGACGCCTTGATGCGCTATGGCCGGGGCCTGTGGTTGGCCGATGCCGGCGCGCCCGAGCCCGGGCAGGCGCTGGACGCCGAGGCGCGCGCCTGGGCGGCGCGCTTTTCGCCCTGGTCGATGGCCGCCTTGCGGGCGGCAGCCTGCCGCCATGACGTCCGCCACGCGCTCGCGTCCTTGCGCGCGCCGTTGTACTGGCTGCGCTGCGCGTCGGACCTGCTGTTTCCGCCCGGCGATGAAACCGCCTTGCCGCCCTGCGTGCATCCCATGACGGTGGCCGGACGCTATGGCCATGCCTCGCCCGCGCTGGAAGGGCCGCTGTGGGATGTCTGCCTGCGCCGGGCACTGGCCTGAATGCGGCGGAGCTGGCCGCTGTCGGCGCCAGGCCGCGGACGAAAAAAAACTGCCCGCATGCGCGGGCAGTTCTTCCTGGGCGATCAGCCGATCCTTACTGGATCTTGGCCTTTTCGCGCAGGTCCTTCTGGTAGTCGGCCAGGGTTTGCTGGCGCAGCATTTCCTCGATCTGCGGGCGCACCTGATCCAGCGGCGGGAACTGCACCGGGCGGGTGTCGTCGACCTGGATGATGTGCCAGCCGAACTGCGTCTGGACGGGCTTGTCGACCAGTTGGCCCTTCTTCAGCTGCGTGACGGCCTGAGCGAAAGGCTGCACGTAGTTGGTCGGGGGAGCCCAACCCAGGTCGCCACCCTTTTCGGCGCTGCCGGGATCCTTGGAGTTCTTCTTGGCCAGATCGTCGAACTTGCCCTTGTTGCCCTTCAGTTGGGTCAGCAGGTCGTTGGCGGTCTTTTCGTCTTCAACCAGGATGTGGCGGACCTTGTACTCCATCTTGCCCGCTTGTTCCTTCTTGATCTTTTCGTACTCGGCCGTGACCTTGGCGTCCGACACCGGGTGCTTGGCCAGATAGTCGGCCATCAGCGCGCGCACCAGGATGCCCTGGCGAGCCAGTTCGATCTCGGTCTGCACGTCGGCCTGCTTGGCGATGCCGTTGGATTCGGCGGCCTGCACGAAGATCTGGCGGTTGATCATTTCCTGCTTGACCTGCTCGCGCAGCTGCGGGGAATCCGTAGCGCCCTGGGTGACCAGAAGCTTGACGAATTGATCCAGGCTCTTCTGCGGAATGGCCTTGCCGTTGACGGTTGCCACGTTCTGGGCAAAAGCCGGCAGGGCGATGGCGCAAGCGGCGGCCAGCATGACGATGCGTTTCATGAAAGTCCTTTTACCTTCTATTTGGGAGCCTGTGCGTCTAGCGCAAGCGCATGGATCGGATAGGGGATCAAATCTTGCAAATGATGATACACCAGCCTATGGCGGGCGACGGCGGACTGCCCGGCGAAGCAGGGCGCCACAATCAGCACGCGGTAGTGGCCGGCGCCGTTTTTACTTCCTTCATGGCCTGCGTGCAAATAGGACTCGTCTTGAATTTCAAGACTGACCGGTTCCAGCGCGGCCAGGCGCTCCCGGATCAGGGCGATGCGGTCGGTGGTTTCTGACATGTTGGTAGGGTAGAGGTTCCGCCGTCGACCGCCCGCGCGGGACGTCGATGGCGGAAAAAATGAGGGGTCAGGGTTGCGGCTTGCCGCCGGACGCGCCGGAATCGGACGACGTCTCTTCGCCGGGCTGGATATGTTTGCCCAGCCAGAGCGATTGGCCGATCACGAACACGATCATCAGGCCCATCAGGCCGAAGGCCTTGAAGCTGACCCATTGCGACTCGGTGAACTGGCCGGAGAAGGCCACGTACAGGTTGAGCGCGCCGGCCACCAGGAAGAAACCCGCCCAGACCAGGTTGAGCTTTTCCCAGGCCGGGTCGGGCAGCTGGATCTGCTTTTCCATCAGGCCGCGGATCAGGTTGCGGCGGAAGAACAGCCGCGCCAGCACCAGCGCGCCGCCGAACAGCCAGTACAGCACGGTCGGCTTCCACTTGATGAAGACATCGCTGTGCAGCCAGATGGTGGCGCCGCCGAACACCAGGATCACGGTCAGGTTGATCCAGTGCATGGCCTCGATGGCCTTGCCGGTGAGCTTGAGCCAGACGATCTGCAGCACGGCGGCCGCCATGGCGACGCCGGTGGCGATGAAGATGTCCGCATACCGGTAGGCGACAAAGAACAGGATCAGCGGGAACAGGTCGAACAGGAACTTCTTCATGCGGGGCTTCAGTCTTCCAGCGGTTCAAACGTCATCGACAGCGAATTGATGCAATAGCGCAGCCCGGTGGGCTCGGGGCCGTCGGGGAAGACGTGGCCCAGGTGGGCGTCGCAGATATTGCACAGCACCTCGGTGCGCACCATGCCGTGGCTGATGTCGCGCTCTTCACGCACCCGCGCCGGGTCGATCGGCTCGAAGTAGCTGGGCCAGCCACAGCCGGCGTCGAATTTGGTGTCGGAAGCGAACAGCGGCGTGCCACAGCCCACGCAGCGGTAGATGCCGTGGGTGAACGTGTTCCAGTAGCGGCCGGTGAAGGCGCGTTCCGTACCTTTTTGGCGGGCGACGACGTATTCTTCCGGTGACAGCTGGGCCCGCCATTCAGCGTCGGATTTGCGTACTTTGTCCATATATAGCGCTCTTGGAGTCCCGAGGCCCGGAATGGTTCGGGCATAATCCCGCCCCATGTTAATCCAGTTTGACCAGGTGGTCGTTTCCACGCCGCAAGCCGAGGTGCTGCGCGGGCTCAGCCTGACGCTGGCACAGCGCCGCGTCGGCATCGTCGGCCCGAACGGCGCCGGCAAGAGCACGCTGGCGCGCCTGCTCAACGGCCTGGCCTTGCCGACCTCGGGCCGGGTCAGCGTGGACGGGCTGGATACGCGCCAGGACCTGAAAGCCGTGCGGCGACGGGTCGGCTTCGTGTTTCAGAATCCCGAAAACCAGATCGTCTTTCCCATCGTGCGCGAAGACCTGGCTTTCGGCCTGAAACAGCTGGAACCCGACCGCGCCCGCCGCGAGGCCCGCATCGAGGATCAGTTGCAACGCCTGGGCGTGGCTCACCTGGCGGACCGGGCCAGCCACAGCCTGTCCGGGGGCGAGCGCCAGTTGGTCGCCCTGGCCGCGGTGCTGGTGATGGATCCGGCGCTGGTGGTGTTCGACGAACCGACCACCCAACTGGACCTGCGCAATCGCAACCGCGTCCGCGATGCGATCGCCGGGCTGGCCCACGACGCCGTCGTGGTCAGCCACGACCTGGCGCTGCTGGAGGATTTCGACCGGGTGCTGGTGATCGCCGATGGACGCGTCGCCGCCGACGACCAGCCGGCCGCCGCCCTGCGCTGGTACCGTGATCATTTCGCCTGAGGGCGGCCGCCCATGCTCGAACCGCTCTATATCGCAGGCAATTCCCGACTGCACCGGCTGCCTGCCGGACTGAAGCTGCTGGCGCTGTGCGCGGCGGGGGCGGGGCTGTTCGCGCTGCGCGATCCGCGCTGGCTGGGCCTGGCGTTGGCCGTGGCCGCCGGGTTGGTCTGGTCCAGCGGCGCCGGGGCCGCGCTGCTCTTGCGCCAATTGCGCGGCCTGGCGTGGGTTCTGCTGGCGCTGGGATTGTTCACCGGCTTTTTCCAAGGTTGGGTCGAGGCGCTGGCGGTGCTGCTGCGGGTCGGCGCGATGGTGGGGCTGGCGCTGGCCGTGACGCTGACCACGCGCACCGCCGATCTGATCGCGGTATGTGAATGGGCGCTGCTGCCCTTGCAGCGCCTGGGCCTGCTCGATGCCGGTAAGGTGGCGCTGGCCCTGGCGCTGGCGCTGCGCTTCGTTCCCGAGATCTGGCGCAATTTCCATGAGATCCGCGAGGCGCAGGCCGCGCGCGGGCTCGGCGCCAATCCCCTGGCGCTGATCGTGCCGCTGATCGTCCTGACGCTGAAGCGGGCGCAGGAAGTCTCCGAAGCCATCGACGCGCGCAGTCCCTGAACGCGACGCCTCTTGACCGCGCTTTCATCATCCGGGAAGAATCATCCGGGAAAATCGTCCCTAGGGAGGGGAATGCCATGAAATCCAACAATACCGTGCTGGTGGCGCTGTTCGCGGCGCTCATCGTGGTGCTGAGCCTGGTGCCGCCGATTCCGCTGCCGGCCATTCCGGTGCCGGTCACGCTGCAGACGCTGGGCGCCATGCTGGCCGGCGCCATGCTGGGGCCGGTGCGCGGGGCGCTGGCCTGCCTGCTGTATCTGGCGCTGGCGGCCATCGGCCTGCCGGTGCTGCCGGGTGGACGCGGCGGGATGGGGGCCTTCCTGGGGCCGACCGGCGGATTCCTGATCGGCATGCCGATCGGCGCCTTTGTCACGGGCTGGCTGGCGCGCCGGCTGGCGGGCCGGGCGCCTGGCACCTGGGCCGGCGTGGCGGGCTATGCGGTCGCCTGCGTGGTCGGTGGCATCGCGGTGGTGTATGCCTGCGGCGTGCCCTGGCTGGCCTCTGTCGCCAAGATGGACCTGGGCAAGGCGGCGCTGGCCGTGGCCGTGTTCGTGCCCGGCGATCTGATCAAGGCAGCCGTGGCCGCCTGGGTGGCGTCGCGCGTGGCGCGCGTCTGGCCCATGCCGGGCCGTTGAGGCTCGCGGGCGGACGCATGAGGACAGGGAATCCCCCAACTGACGCATGGGGGGCTTTCCAGTACAAGTTCGCCATTGACGAATGCGTTCGCTGAGTTTCGGTTTCCGTAGCACATCAGGGATTTACCGTAGTTGCGCCGCATCATGTGATACTGATTTAACCCTATAATATTTTTTTCTGTATAACTTTAACTAGGCTCGCTTCGCCTCAAACGAGGCACCAAAAGAAGAGCCGCCACAGGAGACAAAACATGCGCAAGCATTTCGGCTTGACCGCGGCCGCCGCCGCCGTTGCCCTGACTCTTCCGCTGCTGGCCAGCGCCCAGGTCAAGGTCGGCGTGACGGTGTCCAGCACCGGCCCCGCCGCCTCGCTGGGCATCCCCGAGCGCAACACGGTCGCCCTGCTGCCGAAGGAAGTGGCCGGCCAGAAGATCGAATGGATCGTCCTGGACGACGCCACCGACACGACGCAAGCCGTCAAGAACTCGCGCAAGCTCGCCTCCGACGACAAGGTCGACGTGCTGATCGGCACCTCGGTGACGCCGGGCTCGCTGGCCATGGTCGACGTGGCCGCCGAAGCCAAGGTGCCGATGATCAGCGTGGCCGCCAGCGCCAAGATCGTCGAGCCGGTCGACGACAAGCGCCGCTGGGTCTTCAAGACTCCGCAGAACGACGCCCTGATGGCCGGTGCGCTGGCCGACGCCATGTCCAAGTCCAAGGTCAAGACGCTGGGCTTCATCGGCTTCGCCGACGCCTACGGCGACGGCTGGCTGGACGTGATGCAGAAGGCCGCCAAGGCCAAGGGCATCGAGATCGTCTCGATCGAAAAATACAGCCGCACCGACACCAGCGTGACCGGCCAGGTTCTGAAGCTGGTCGGCGCCAAGCCCGACGCCATCCTGATCGCCGGCGCCGGCACGCCCTCGGCCCTGCCGCAAAAGGAACTGCGCGCGCGTAACTATGGCGGCGTGATCTACCAGACCCACGGCGCCGCCAACAACGATGTGCTGCGCGTCTGCGGCAAGGATTGCGACGGCATGTTCCTGCCGGCCGGCCCGCTGCTGGTCGCCGCTCAGCTGCCTGACAGCAACCCGGTCAAGAAGTCGGCCCTGGCCTACGTCGAGACCTACGAGAAGGCCCACGGCGCCGGTTCGACCAACACCTTCGGCGGCCATATGTGGGACGCCGGCCAGCTGGTCGTGGCCGCCTTGCCCGCCGCGTTGAAGACCGGCGCCAAGCCCGGCACGCCGGAGTTCCGCGTGGTCATGCGCGACGCGCTGGAAAGCATCAAGGACCTGCCCGCTTCCCAGGGCGTGTTCAACATGTCGCCCACCGACCACGCGGGCTTCGATGAACGCTCGCGCGTCATCGTCAAGGTCGAAGGCGGCAAGTGGGTGTACCAGCCGGGCCTGTAAGGCGCGGCTCGCCTGTTCACAGGGCGCCCGCAAGCGGCGCCCGCGCCATGCGACGCGACGGTCCTTCCGGCCGGCGCGTCGCATCGGTGTTCCGGGCGCGGCCGGAACACCCAAGCAATCACAAGGTAGTTGTTCGATGGATTCCTCAATTGCGCTGATTCTGCTGCAGGACGGTGTGGTCAACGGCGCTATCTATGCCCTCCTGGGCATGGCTCTGGTGCTGGTTTTCGCCGTCACGCGCGTCATCTTCATTCCCCAGGGCGAGTTCGTGGCGTTCGGCGCGCTGACGCTGGCCATGCTGGTCGACGGCAAGGTGCCCGGCACCGCCTATCTGCTGCCCCTGCTGGGCGTGGTCGCGCTGGCGCTGGAAGTGCTGCGCGCCGTGCGCACCCGCAACGCCGCCGGGCTGCCCAAGGCCTTTGTCGCCTGTCTCGTCCTGCCGCTCGCGCTGCTTTGGCTGACGCAGAGCTATGTCGCGCCCGGCACGTCGCTGTGGCTGAACATGCTGCTGACGCTGGCGCTGGTCATTCCGATGGGCCCGATGGTCTATCGCATCGTCTATCAGCCGCTGGCCGAAGCCACCGTGCTGGTGCTGCTGATCGTGTCGGTGGCCGTGCACTTCGCGCTGACCGGCCTGGCCCTGGTGTTCTTCGGCGCCGAAGGCTGGCGCACGCCGGCGTTCGTGAGCGGCCAGGTGGACCTGGGCTTCATGACCTGGTCGGCCCAGAGCCTGTTCGTGGTCGCGACCTGCGCCATCCTGATCGTCGGCCTGTGGCTGTTCTTCGGCAAGACGCTGTACGGCCGCGCGCTGCGCGCCACCGCCGTCAACCGTCGCGGCGCGCGCCTGGTGGGCATCAGCACCACCATGTCGGGCAGCCTGACCTTCACGCTGGCCACCGCCATCGGCGCGATGTCGGGCATGCTGATCGCTCCGATCACCACGGTCTATTACGACACCGGCTTCCTGATCGGCCTGAAGGGCTTCGTCGGCGCCATCATCGGCGGCCTGGCGAGCTATCCCGTGGCGGCCGCCGGCTCGCTGCTGGTGGGCGTGCTGGAATCGTTCTCGTCGTTCTGGGCCAGCGCCTACAAGGAAGTCATCGTCTTCACCCTGATTATCCCGGTTCTGGTCTGGCGTTCGTTCAGCAGCCATCACGTGGACGAAGAGGAATAAACGTCATGAACCGCATTTTGCTTATCGTCTTCGTCGTCGCGCTGGCGGCGCTGCCTCTGGTGCCGGCCACGCCCGAGTTCTGGGTGACCCAGCTGAACTACATCGGGCTGGCCAGCCTGGTGGTGCTGGGCCTGGTGCTGCTCACCGGCGTGGGCGGCCTGACCTCGTTCGGCCAGGCGGCCTTCGTCGGCCTGGGCGCCTACACCACGGCCTTCCTGACCACCCAGTACGACGTGTCGCCGTGGCTGGCCCTGCCGGCCGGCCTGGTGCTGACCGGCGTGGTCGCCTACCTGGTGGGCGCGATCACGCTGCGCCTGTCCGGCCACTACCTGCCGCTGGGCACCATCGCCTGGGGGCTGTCGCTGTACTTCCTGTTCGGCAACATCGACTGGCTGGGCAAGCACGACGGCATCGCCGGCATCGAGCCCATCAGCATCTTCGGCATCTCGCTGGCCAGCGGCCGTCACATCTATTTCCTGATCTGGGCCTTCGTGCTGCTGGCGCTGCTGGCCACGCGCAACCTGCTGAACTCGCGTCCCGGGCGCGCCATCCGCGCGCTCAAGAGCGGCGCGGGCATGGCCGAGTCCATGGGTGTGAACACGGCCGCGTACAAGGTCGTGATCTTCGTCTGGGCCGCGCTGCTGGCCTGCGTGTCGGGCTGGCTGTATGCGCACATGCAGCGCGCCGTCAGCCCCAGCCCGTTCGGCATCAACTACGGCATCGAGTACCTGTTCATGGCGGTGGTCGGCGGCGCTGGCTACGTCTGGGGCGCGCTGCTGGGCTCGACCGTCATCCTGGTGCTGAAGGACCAGTTGCAGAACTGGCTGCCCAAACTGCTGGACACCAATGCCAACTTCGAGATGATCGTCTTCGGCGTGCTGCTGATCCTGATGCTGCAATACGCGCGCAACGGCCTGTGGCCGATCCTGGCCAATTGGTGGGATGGCCTTACCGGCGCCGACGGCTCGCGCCGCAACCTGGCGCCGCCGGCGCCCGCGCCCGCCTTGCCGGCGCGCCAGCGTCCGCAACCCGGCCAGGTCGTGCTGGAAGTGGATGCCATCCGCAAGGAATTCGGCGGCCTGGTGGCGGTCAACGACATCAGCTTCAAGGTCAGCTCCGGCGAGATCATGGGCCTGATCGGCCCGAACGGCGCCGGCAAGAGCACCTCCTTCAACCTGATCAGCGGCGTGCTGCCGGTCACGCGCGGCCAGGTCCGCTTCATGGGCGAGCGCATCGACAACCGCTCGGCGCGCGAGATCGCCAAGCTGGGCGTGGGACGCACCTTCCAGCACGTGCAGCTGTTGCCGGGCATGACGGTGCTGGAGAACGTGGCGCTGGGCGCGCACCTGCGCTCTGACGTGGGCGTGCTGGCTGGCGCGCTGCACAGCGACCGCGCCCGCGAAGCCCAGCTGCTGCACGAGGCGGCCGAGCAGGTCAAGCGCGTGGGCCTGGGCGAGTACCTGTACGAGCAGGCGGGCAACCTGGCCCTGGGCCAGCAGCGCATCCTGGAGATCGCGCGCGCGCTGGCCGCCGATCCGGTGCTGCTGTTGCTGGACGAACCCGCAGCCGGCCTGCGCTACAAGGAAAAGCAAGACCTGGCCCGCGTGCTGGAACAATTGCGCGCCGAAGGCATGAGCATTCTGCTGGTTGAACACGATATGGATTTTGTGATGCGCCTGACCAACCACCTGGTGGTGATGGATTTCGGCACCAAGCTGGCCGAAGGCGTGCCGGCCGAGGTGCAGCAGAACCCGGCGGTGCTGGAAGCCTACCTGGGCGGCATCGACGACGACCTGCCCGAGGCCGACCAGGCCAAGCCCGTTGCCGCCGGAGGTGTGCAATGAGCGCGCAACAGAAACCGGTGCTGGAAGTCAGCAACCTGTCGGCCCGCTACGGCAAGGTCGGCGCGCTGGTCGGCGCCACGCTGACCGTGCCGGCCGGTAGCATCGTCACCGTGATCGGCGCCAACGGCGCCGGCAAGTCCACCATGTTGAACGCGGTGATGGGTTCGCTGCCGCACACCGGCCATGCCGCCGGCGCGGTGCACTATTCGGGCACCGATGTGTCGGGCTGGCAGGTCGAGCGCCGCGTGGCCGCGGGCATGTCGCTGGTGCCGGAGCGCCGCGAGCTGTTCGGCACCATGTCGGTCGAGGACAATCTGCTGCTGGGCGGTTTCCGCCGCTACCGCGCGCGCGAGAGCGGCTGGCGCGACACGCTGAACGAAGTGTTCGACCTGTTCCCGCGCCTGCGCGAGCGCCGCGCCCAGCAGGCCGGCACGCTGTCGGGGGGCGAGCGCCAGATGCTGGCGGTGGGCCGCGCGCTGATGGCCAAGCCCCAGCTGCTGATGCTGGACGAGCCCAGCCTGGGCCTGGCGCCGCGCATCGTGCGCGAGATCTTCCACATCATCGCGCGCCTGCGCGAGACCGGCGTGGCTATCCTGCTGGTCGAGCAGAATGCGCGTGCCGCGTTGCAGGTGGCCGATTACGGCTACGTGCTGGAAACCGGCGAAGTCACGCTGCACGGCCCGGCCCGCGAGCTGGCCGGCGATCCCAAGGTCATCGAGAGCTATCTCGGCCTGGGCAAGGGCGGCGACAAGTCCGAAGGCTGATCGCCTCTGAAGCCGCGGCGGCCGGGCCGTCGCGGCGGGCGCTTCAGCGCTCGAATACCTCCACCACGCGGAAGCGCTCGCAGGCGAGCAGCATGTCGGGGCGGTAGCCGCCGTTGCGCTCGAAGTAGGCGATGTGCCCGTCGCGCCACGCTTCATACGGGCCTTCCCCCTCCGCCACCGCGAAGGCTTCGTCCACCTGGTCGAAGCGCTGGATCACCACACTGACCGTCTCGATCACGCAGGCTGGGCGGCCCTGGCCGTCCAGCACCACGTCGCGCCGGCCCACCGTCGGCGCCGGTTCCTTGTCGTTGAAGTCGCGCATCGCTCCGCACGTGGCGGTCTTGGCGCCGGACAGCACCAGGGCCAGCAGCTCGTCGGCCAGTTCGGGGCTGTCACCGAACTGGAAGGTCACGGCGTTCTCGTAAGGGGCGGGCGGTTTCATGCGGGGAGATTCCAATCCAGTATCAGTTCCTGGCCCATGGCGGGGTCCGAGGTCGAGGGTTTGCCGGTTTCCAGGCGTCCGGCCAGGCGGCGCAGGAAGGCGGCGGCGGGCGTGTCCGTCAGCGTGACGGCGCAGTCGTACCAGCCGCCCAGGCGGCCGACGTCCCAATCGCATTGCGACGTGGCGCCCGCGGCCACGCGCCGCGTCTGCGCGCGTTGCCCATAGGCGGCGTCCGCGATATGGAACTCGACGGCGCGTTTGCCCGGGTTGGTCAACGTCAGGCGCAGGCGTGCGCCGGGCGCATCATAGCTGGCCTGGATGTCTGGCGCGGCCTGCGCGCCGGCGGCGAGACGTCCGGCGAAGTGGCGATGGAAACCGTTGGGGCCGAGCACCCACAGGTCATAGCGGCCGTCGTCCGTCGCCGTGTCCCAGATGCCGTCCAGGCGCTTGCCGGCCTCGACGGTATAGCGCCGTGGTCCGCGCTCCAGATGCAGCCGGTCGTAGACATGCAGCACGGCGCCGGCCGCGCCGGGATTGTCCAGGCGCAGCGTCAGCGCGTGGTCGCGCGCTGTCGCATGCGCGTGCAGCGCATAGGGCAGGGCGCGCGAGGGCCGCAGGCCGGGCTGCTGGCGGGCGGGCGGCGGCTGGTCCGGCGCGGTGGGCGTGGCGGTGCCGGGCAGCGCGGCCGCGCGCGCGGCCCGCGCGGCGGTTGCCGGAAGGGTTGTTCCGGGAACGGCGGGCTCGCTCGCGCTGAAGTCGAACAGCGAGGTCAGGTCGCCGCAGACGGCGCGGCGCCAGGGCGAGATGTTGGGTTCGGCCACGCCGAAGCGTTGCTCGATGAAGCGCAGCACCGAGGTGTGGTCGAAGACCTGCGAGTTGACCCAGCCGCCGCGCGACCAGGGCGACAGCGCGTACATGGGCACGCGCGGTCCCAGGCCATAGACGCCGTGCCGATGCGCGGGCGTATCGTCGGATTCCACGCCCGCGATGATCTCGTGGTATTCGCCGCGCGTGTCCACCGTCGAGGCGCCGGCCAGCGCGCCGCGCGCATCGCGCGAGGGCGGGGCGGGCGGCGGCATGTGGTCGAAGAAGCCGTCGTTCTCGTCGAACATCAGCAGCAGCACCGTGCGGCTCCAGACCTGTGGATTGGCGGTCAGCGCGTCCAGCACGCGCGCCACATAGTCGGCGCCCTGGGCCGGGCTGGACGGGCTGGGATGCTCGGAGCCGGCCTTGGTGGGGCAGATCCACGATACCTGCGGCAGCGTGCCGTCCAGCGCGTCCTGGCGCAGCCGGTCCAGGCCGTGCGTGCTCAGCGCCTTTTCGCGCAGCGCCGCCAGCGAGCCGGGCAGGCCCTGATAGGCGTCGCGGTAGGCCTTGAAGCCGGCGGTGGGATTGAGCGCGTAGTTGTCCGCCATGTCCTGGTAGATGCGCCAGCGGATGCCGGCGCGTTCCAGCCGTTCCGGATAGGTGGTCCAGGTGTAGGCGCCCGCAGGGTCGCCGCCGGTGAGCTTGTTGTAGGTGTTGCCCATGGCGGGGCCATGGCCGCGTCCGGCGCCGTCGTTGGTGCCGGTCCACAGGAACAGCCGGTTGACGTTGGTGCCGCCGGTGAACGAGCAATGGTAGGCGTCGCAGACGGTGAAGGCGCGCGCCAGCGCGTACTGGAAAGGCAGGTCCGCCTCGGCGTAGTACGCCATCGAGTGATTTTTCTTGGCCGCCGGCCAGAAGCCCATGCGGCCGTCGTCCCAGGCCTGCTGGGCGTTGGACCAGGTGTGCGGCGTGCTGGCGATGCGCATGGCCTCGAAGGCCGCGCGCGTGTCCAGGCGGAACGGCAGCACGGTGCGCGGGCCGCCGTCAGTGCTGTCGTTGTACTGCGACCAGACGCTGCGGCGTTCGTGTTCGGGGCTGGCGGGAACCGGAATGGGGAAGCGGTCGCCGAAGCCGCGCACGCCGGCCAGGCCGCCGAAATAATGGTCGAACGAGCGGTTCTCCTGCATGAGGACCACGATGTGTTCGACGTCGCGCAGCGTGCCGCTGCGCCGGTCGGGTTCGATCGCCAGCGCCCGTCGGATGGCCGCGGGAAACAGGCCGAGCGCGCCGGCGGCGCCCGCGAGCGCGGCGCCGGTGCGCAGGAAGTCGCGTCTGTTCGACATGAAGCCTCCCAGCGGGCGCCGCCGCCCGCGGCGGATGGGGTGTCAGCGCTTGCGCGTGCTTTCCGCGTAGTCCATGTAGAGCCTGTGGGCGCGGCGCGCCAGCGGGCCGTATTCCAGCGCGCGGTCCTCGACGCGGTTGACGTGCACCACCTTGCCATAATTGCCCGAGGAGAACACCTCGTCGGCCGATTCCACGTCGGCGCGCGTCAGGCTGCGCTCCTGCACTTCGACGCCGTCGGCCTTGAGCAGCGCCAGCACGCGGCGGCGCGTGATGCCGTTCAGGAAGGTGCCGTTGTCGACGGGCGTGCTGACGACGCCGTTTTTGGCGATCCACAGGTTGCTGGTGGCGAACTCGGCGATGTTGCCGTCGCCATCCAGCATGATGGCGTTGTCGAAGCCACGGTTGGCCGCGTCGCGGATGGCGCGCTGGCCGTTCGGATAGAGGCAGGACGCCTTGGCGTCGGTGGGCGCCATGTTGGACCAGGAGCGCGCGAAGCTGGAGAAGCAGGCCGAGAAGCCCTGTTCGCCGGGCATCGGCACCTTGAACACATGCAGCACGAATTGGGTGCGGTCGGCGTCGGGCAGCAGGAAGCCGTCGGCGCAGTAGAACATCGGCTTGATGTACAGCTCGGTGCCTTCGGGGAACTTGGCGACGGCCTGCAGGCACAGGTCCTGGATCGCTTCCCAGCCGAGCTGCGGCTTCATCAGCATCTTCTCGGCCGAGCGCACCACGCGCTGGCAGTGCAGGTCCAGGTCGGGCGTGAGGCCGCGGAACGCGCGCGCGCCGTCGAACACCATGCTGGCCATCCAGAAGGCATGGTCGGCCGGACCGAGCAGCTTGGGGTTATCGGTGGTCCATTGACCGTCGTGCCAGTAAACGGCATCCATGTGTCTCTTCCTTGGTTGCGAATCAGGGGGCGCTTGCCGCGCCGAATCGTGAGGATACATGAGACGGCGCGGCCGGGCCGGGCGGCGCGGCCGGCTGGCGGGTTGCATGGGCGGTTGCCGCGATGCAAAAAAACCGGGGCCGCGAATCGCGGCCCCGGTTTCTCGGACGAAATGGCGGACGGCGTCAGGCGCGCGCGGCGCGGCGGCGTTCGGCAAACGCCGCCAGCTCGCCCACGATGCCGCGACGGAACGCCAGCACGCAGATCACGAAGATCAGGCCGATCACGATGGTGACCGACTCGCCCAGGCGCAGGAACCAGTCCACGCCGGTCAGCTTGGCCAGGGCCTGGCCGAAGTCGCCGACCTTGTTCTCCAGCAGCACGACGATGAAGGCGCCCAGGATCGGGCCGGTCAGCGTGCCCAGCCCGCCGATCAGCGTCATCAAGATGACCAGGCCCGACATCTGCCAGGTGGCGTCGGACAGCGTCGCCGACACGAACACCAGCGTCTTGGTGGCGCCGGCCAGGCCGGCGATGGCGGCCGACAGCACGAAGGCCAGCAGTTTGAAACGGTCCACGTCATAGCCCAGCGAGATCGCGCGCGGCTCGTTCTCGCGCAGCGCCTGCAGCACCTGGCCGAAGGGCGAGTGCACTGTGCGCCAGATGATGTAGAAGCCGATGATGAAGATGCCCATCACCACGTAGTACAGGTTCAGGTCCTTGGACAGATCCAGCATGCCCAGCAGGGTGCCGCGCGGCACGCTTTGCAGCCCGTCCTCGCCGCCGGTGAACTTGGCCTGCAGGAAGAAGAAGAACACCATCTGCGCCAGCGCCAGCGTGATCATGGCGAAGTAGATGCCGCTGCGGCGGATGGCCAGCGCGCCCATCGCCAGGCCCAGCAGGGCGGCCACGCCCACGCCGAACAGCAGGCCCAGCTCGGTGGGCAGGCCCCATACCTTGAGCGCATGGCCCGCCGCGTAGGCGGCGCTGCCCAGGAAGGCCGCGTGGCCGAAGGACAAGAGGCCGGTGAAGCCCAGCAGCAGGTTGAACGCGCAGGCGAAGAGCGCATAGCACATGACCTTCATGGCGAAGATCGGATACACGCCGACGAAGGGAAGCATGGCCACCACGATGGCCAGCGCCGCATAGCCCAGGAATTGACGATTCATTTTTCTTTTCCGAACAGCCCGGCCGGGCGGATCAACAGAACGATGGCCATGATGATGAAGACGACCGTGCTGGACGCTTCGGGCCAGAACACCTTGGTCAGGCCCTCGATCACGCCCAGGCCCAGGCCGGTGACGATGGCGCCCATGATGGAGCCCATGCCGCCGATCACCACCACCGCGAACACGACGATGATCAGGTTCGAACCCATCAATGGGGAAATCTGCAGGACCGGCGCGGCCAGCACGCCGGCAAAGCCCGCCAGCGCCACGCCGAAGCCATAGGTCAGCGTGATCATGCGCGGCACGTTCACGCCGAAGGCCTCGACCAGGCGCGGGTTCTCGGTGCCGGCGCGCAGCAGCGCACCCAGGCGGGTGCGTTCGATCACGAACCAGGTCGCCAGGCACACCACCAGCGAGGCCGCCACCACCCAGCCGCGGTAGTTGGGCAGGATCATGAAGCCGAGGTTGGTGGCGCCGCGCAGGGCGTCAGGCGTGGGGTAGGGCTGGCCCGACACGCCGTAGAAGCTGCGGAACAGGCCTTCGATGAGCAGGGTCAGGCCGAAGGTCAGCAGCAGGCCGTACAGGTGGTCGAGCTTGTACAGGTGCTTGAGCAGCAGTTTTTCGATGATGATGCCGAACAGGCCGACCACCAGTGGCGCCAGCAGCAGCATGATCCAGTAGTTCAACCCCAGGTACGACAGGCCCATCCAGGCGACGAAGGCGCCCAGCATGTAGAGCGCGCCGTGCGCGAAGTTGATGACGTTCAGCAGCCCGAAGATAACGGCCAGGCCGAGCGAGAGCATGGCATAGAAGGATCCATTGACCAGGCCCAGCAATAGCTGGCCGAACAGGGCCTGTATGGGGATGCCAAAAATGTCAGTCATCTTGTGAAAGTCCTGCGCGTACAGATGGAGGCGAGCAAATCCAAGAAGCGACCCGGCCGGATGGACCAGGTCGCCTCATGAGGGCGGTGAACAGGGTTTACTTCTTGACCAGCTTGCAGGTCGATTCGGACAGTTTGGTGTAGACCTCTTCGCCGGGCAGCGTGGCCACGACCTTGTAGTAGTCCCACGGGCCCTTGGACTCGGCGGGCGTCTTCACCTGCATCAGGTACATGTCGTGAATCATGCGGCCGTCTTCGCGCACATAGCCGCCCTGGGTGAAGAAGTCGTTGATCTTGTTCGACTTCATCCACTTCATCACGGTTTCGCCGTCGTCCGTGCCGGTGGCCTTGACCGCGTTCAGGTAGAAGGTCAAGGCGGAGTAGTCGCCGGCCTGCAGCATGGACGGCTTGCGGCCGACCTTGGCTTCGAACTTCTTGGACCAGGCGCGCGAGGCGTCGGACTGGTCCCAGTACCAGCCGTCGGTCAGGTACATGCCCTGCGTGGCTTGCAAGCCCAGCGAGTGCACGTCGTTGATGAAGACCAGCAGGCCGGCCATCTTCATGGTCTTGGTCACGCCAAATTCATTGGCGGCCTTGACCGAGTTGATGGTGTCGCCGCCGGCGTTGGCCAGGCCCAGGATCTGTGCTTTGGACGCTTGTGCCTGCAGCAGGAAGGACGAGAAGTCCGACGCGCCCAGCGGCGCGCGCACCTGGCCCTTCACTTCGCCGCCGGCGGCCTTGACCACCGCGATGGTGTCACGCTCCAGCGCGTGGCCGAAAGCGTAGTCGGCGGTCAGGAAGAACCAGCTCTTGCCGCCGTCCTTCACCACCGCCGAGCCGGTGCCGCGCGCCAGCGCCACGGTGTCGTAGGCGTAGTGCACGGTAAAGGGCGAGCACTGGGCATTGGTCAGGTCCGAGGCGCCCGCGCCGATGGCGATGAAGGGCTTTTTCTTCTCGGCGGCCACGCCGGCCATGGCCAGGCTGGTCGACGAGTTGGTGCCGGCGATGATGACGTCCACCTTCTGCTCGTCGAACCACTCGCGCACGCGCGCCGAGGCCACATCTGCCTTGTTCTGGTGGTCGGCCGAGACGACTTCGATCTTCTTGCCGTTGATCGAGCCGCCGGCGTCTTCGATCGCCATGCGCACGGCCTCCAGGCCGCCCTTGCCGTCGATGTCCGAATACACGCCGGACATGTCGGTGATGAAGCCGACGCGGATGACGTCGTCCGAGATGCCTTGCGCCTGGGCGGTGGCCCCGGCAAATCCCAGGCCGGCAGCGGCCAGTGCGGCAGTGATGGTGTGCAGCTTCATGGGATGACTCCTCTTCCCTTCGGTGTGTGGCGCCGGGAATTCCGGCGAAGACAGGCGGTTTGTTCTAGACGCCCAGCAACTCGTTGAGCGTGTCCTGTTTTTCTGCGAGTTCCGCGGCTTCGAAGTGCTCGACGATCTGGCCGTGCTCCATGACGTAGAAGCGATCGGCCAGCGGCGCGGCGAAGCGGAAGTTCTGTTCCACCATCACGATGGTATAGCCGCGCTGCTTTAGCGCCGTGATCATGCGGGCCAGGGCCTGCACGATGACCGGCGCCAGGCCTTCGGAGATCTCGTCCAGCAGCAGCAGGTTGGCGCCGGTGCGCAGGATGCGCGCCACCGCCAGCATCTGTTGTTCGCCGCCCGACAGGCGGGTGCCCGGGGAATGCCGGCGTTCCAGCAGATTGGGGAACATGTCGTAGATCTCGGTCAGCGACATGCCGCCGCCGAGCGAACCGACCACCGGGGGCAGCAGCAGGTTTTCCTCGCAGGACAGGCTGGCGAAGATGCCGCGTTCCTCGGGGCAGTAGCCCACGCCCAGGTGGGCGATCTTGTAGGTGGGCAGGTCGATGGCCTCGGTGCCGTGGATGCGGACCGAGCCCTTGCGCGAGCCGGTCAGGCCGAGGATGGCCCGCAGCGTGGTGGTGCGCCCGGCGCCGTTGCGTCCGAGCAGCGTTACGACCTCGCCCTGGCCCACGCGCATATCCACGCCGTGCAGGATATGCGATTCCCCGTACCAGGCCTGCAGGCCCGAAATTTCGAGTGCCGGGGTGCTCATGCATGTGCTCCTTGCAATTCGCCTTCGGTGGTGCCCATGTAGGCCTGCATCACGGCGGGGTGGCGAGAGACTTCGGCATACGAGCCTTCCGCCAGCACCGATCCGCGCGCCAGCACGGTGATGGTGTCGGCGATCGACGACACCACGTTCATGTTGTGTTCGACCATCAGGATGGTGCGGCCGGCGCTGACGCGCTTGATCAGCTGGGTGACGCGGTCCACGTCCTCGTGGCCCATGCCCTGGGTGGGTTCGTCCAGCAGCATCAGCTCGGGCTCCATCGCCAGCGTAGTGGCGATTTCCAGCGCGCGCTTGCGGCCGTAGGGCAGGTTCACCGTGGTTTCATCGGCGAAGGCGCCCAGATCCACCTGTTCGAGCAGCTCGCGCGCCGGCGCGTTCAGCGAGGCCAGCTGCCTGTCGCTGCGCCAGAAGTGGAACGACAGGCCGGTCTTGCGCTGCAGGCCGATGCGCACGTTCTCCAATACGGTCAGGTGCGGGAACACCGCCGAGATCTGGAACGAGCGGATCACGCCGCGCCGCGCGATCTGCGCGGGACGTTCGCCGGTGATGTCGACGCCGTTGAACTTGATGGTTCCCGACGTGGGGGAAAGGAACTTCGTCAGCAGATTGAAGCATGTGGTCTTGCCCGCGCCGTTCGGCCCGATCAAGGCATGAATCTCGCCCCGCTTGATACGCAAATCGACCCCATTGACCGCGACGAAGCCGCGGAACTCCTTGGTGAGGCCTTTTGTCTCCAGGATCGTGTCGTCCATGTCGCTGCACCAGCGTTGTATTTATAAGAGTGCCATCCGCCGCGTTGCGCCGGAGCCCCGCAGGGCCGAGAAAGCCGCGTGTAAATTCAACGTTTTCTCGAGAGTTGCGGCGAGTATGCGCACCTATTTCTCAAAATTCCATGAGGGTTTTTCATAGGTTTTGCAGTGCGGAAAGCTGAATTGTCAGGTAGCTGACAATGCGCGATTTCTAAAGGGCGAAAACGCGGCAAACGCGCGTAGCGCATCGCAACAAACGCGCCTTGATCGTCATCAAACTGACAAATATGCCGAGCCAGGGAAAACCCGGTTCGAGAACCGAACCGGCGGCGGCCGGAAACGGCCTGGATGAGCGCCGGCGTTAATGCCGGCGGGTTATCAAGCGGGTGTTTTCGGCTTGTATTCGCACAGGTCGGAAATGCCGCATTGCGGGCATTTCGGTTTGCGCGCCACGCACACATAGCGGCCAAGCAGAATCAGCCAGTGATGGGCGTTGAGCATATATTCGGCCGGTACGAACTTCTCGAGTTTGCGCTCGACTTCCAGCACGTTTTTTCCGGGCGCGATGCCGGTACGGTTGGACACGCGGAATATATGCGTGTCCACCGCCATGGTGTGTTCGCCGAACGCGGTGTTGAGCACCACATTGGCGGTCTTGCGGCCCACGCCGGGCAGCGCTTCGAGTTCCTCGCGCGTGCGCGGCACTTCGCCGCCATGCTGCTCGAGCAGGATGCGGCAGGTGGCGATGGCGTTCTTGGCCTTGGTGCGGAACAGGCCGATGGTCTTGATGTAGTCGGCCAGCCCTTCCTCGCCCAGCGCCAGCATCGCCGCGGGCGTGCCGTGCTCGGGGAAGAACTTGCGCGTGGCGATGTTGACCGACTTGTCCGTGGCCTGGGCCGACAGCAGCACGGCGATCAGCAGCTGGAACGGCGTGTCGTATTCCAGCTCGGTGGTCGGGTTCGGATTGGCCGCCTGCAGGCGGGCGAAGATCTCTCGGCGTTTGGCGGCGTTCATGGGCGCGGGGCGTTGCGGCGGGCCCGGGCGCGGGCCAGCGCGGATTCGATGGCGGAGCGTTTGCGGTCTTCGTCCTGTTCGGCCGCCGCGGTGTCGCGCGGCGCGGGAGCGTCGGGGATCTCGGCGGCCATCAGGCGCGCGTTGTCCGCCGCCAGACGCGCCAGGCGCGCCTGATGGCCGCGATGGCGCTGGCGGCTGATGTCGGCGTCCTCGGCGGTCCAGCCTCGTCCTGCCGGCACCATGTCGATGCAGTCGACCGGACAGGGCGCCACGCACAGATCACAGCCGGTGCACCAGTCGGCCAGCACCGTGTGCATGCGCTTGTTGGCGCCGACGATGGCGTCCACCGGACAGGCCTGGATGCAGAGCGTGCAGCCGATGCAATGGGCCTCGTCGATGCGCGCCACCAGCAGCGGGCCGGGCTGGCCGCGCGTCAGGTCCAGCGGCAGGATGGGTTGCTCCAGCAGCGCGGCCAGCGCGGCGATGCCTTCATCGCCGCCGGGCGGGCAGCGGTTGATGGGGGCTGCGCCGGCGGCGATGGCGTCGGCGTAGGGCCGGCAGCCGTCATGGCCGCACTTGGTGCATTGCGTCTGCGGCAATAGCGCGTCGATGCGGTCGGCGAGCGGGGGACAGGACATGGCGATTCGGTAGAAAACAAAAGGGGCCGCGTGGGCCCCGTGGACTTACGGTACGGCTGGAAGGCGGCGGGGGATGAGGACAGCGCCTCGTCCGGCCCGCGCGCGATCGCGGCGGGTGCCGCGCTTCAGGCCGATTGCCGGATGAATTCGGCGATTTTAGGACAGATCATCTCGCGCCAGCGGCGGCCCGAGAAAATCCCGTAGTGGCCGCAGTTCGGCGCGGTGTAGTGCTGCTTGCGGTCGGCCGGGATGTTCTTGCACAGCTTGATCGCCGCGCGCGTCTGGCCCTGGCCCGAGATGTCGTCCAGCTCGCCCTCGATGGTGAAGAGGGCGACCTGCTTGATATCGGCCGGGCGCACCAGCTTGCCGTCGACTTCCCAGGTGCCGTTCGGCAGCTGGACTTCCTGGAACACCATGCGGATCGTGTCCAGGTAGAACTCGGCCGGCATGTCCAGCACGGCGTTGTATTCGTCGTAGAAGCGGCGGTGCGCCTCGGCGTCGCTGTCGTCGCCGCGCAGCAGGTCCAGGTAGAAGTCGTAGTGCGACTTCATGTGGCGGTCGGGATTCATGGCCATGAACCCGGCGTGCTGCAGGAAACCCGGATAGACCTTGCGGCCCGATCCCGGATAGCGCGGCGGCACGGGGTGGATGACCTGGTTCTCGAACCACGAATAGGGCTTGGTCGTGGCCAGGCGATTGACCTGCGTGGGCGACTGGCGCGGGTCGATGGGGCCGCCCATCATCACCATGCTGCGCGGCTGGCAGGGATCGTTGGCCGAGGCCATCAGCGACACGGCGGCCAGCACCGGCACGGTGGGCTGGCACACGGAAATGACGTGCACGTCCGGGCCCAGGTGGCGGATGAAGTCCTGCACGTAGCGCACGTAATCGTTCAGGTGGAACGGGCCGGCCGACAGCGGCACCATGCGCGCGTCGATCCAGTCGGTCACGTAGACGTCGTGGGCGGGCAGCAGGGCGCGCACGGTGTCGCGCAGCAGCGTGGCATGATGGCCCGACAGCGGCGCCACCAGCAGGACCTTCGGGTCTTTCTGCGAGGCGTGCCGCACGTCGCGGTGGAAGTGCACCAGGCGACAGAAGGGCTTGTCCAGGGCCACGGCCTCGGTGATGCGGACGGACTTGCCGTCGATCTCGGTGGCGGGCAGGCCCCAGGCGGGTTTCTGGTATTCCTTGCCGATGCGGGTCATCAGCTCATAGCCGGCGGCCAGCTGACGCGAGATCGGGGTATAGGCAAGGGGACTGTAGGGGCTGGAGAACAGCTGGGAACCGGCATCCGTGAATGCAGCGAACGGAGTCAGGAAGGCGCGCTGCATTTCGTGCAATTGGTACAGCATTTCGAGATGTCCTTCTGGGGTCGTGCGTGTGTCCCGATTATTGCGCCGGGAAGTAAGTGTATTTCGAACTGATCTAAAAGAATTTGCCGGAAGGGACTGATTTTGTTGCTAAAAAGCGACTCGTCATATCTTTCACGCTAGTTTATGGCGGATTTTATGCCATGGCGTGATGTCGGATGGCGTATCCGGGGTCAGACGGAGTATGTAGGCGCGGCGGCGCCCGGCGGATACATCGGCTACGGCAATCGGTGGACCGACGCACCCCGGGCTGGCGCCGCACGTGGCTGTTGGCACACAATGGCGCATCACTGGCTTTGAGGAGCTGGGCATGCCCGTACAGCAGCATATGGAACAGGCCGTGCTGGCCGACCTGCGGCCGACGCAGATGACGGTGGGCGCGGCGGAGGTGGCGGTCAAGCGCTCGCAGTGGGCGCAACTCAAGCCCAAGGCGCGCGACAAGCTTCTGCAAAGCCACTGGTTTCCCGCCGTGCGCGGGCCGCGCGGACGCTTCTATATCGTCGATCATCACCATCTGGGCCAGGCGCTGACCCATGAAAAAGTGCAGAACGTATGGGTGATGCAGCTGGCCGACTTCAGCGGCGTCGAGACCGACCTGTTCTGGCGGCTCATGGAGTTCCATCACTGGGCGCATCCCTACGATGAAAAAGGCCAGCGCCACGACTTCGCGGCCATTCCCAAGCGCCTGACGCAATTGAGGGATGATCCTTACCGAAGCCTGGCCGGCGAGGTGCGCAAGGCGGGCGGCTATGCCAAGGACTCCGCGCCGTTCACCGAGTTCCTGTGGGCGGATTTCTTTCGCCCGTACTTCGGCAAAAGCGAGCTGGGCCATGTCGACGGCCAGGGCCTGCCGCAGGCCTGTGTCGTGTCGGCGGTGGCGCTGGCGCGCAGCGCCAGGGCGCGCTTTCTGCCGGGCTGGTCCGGCGTGGATGCGCCCGCCGCTCCCCGAGCCTGACATGCGTCTGCCAATGCCCGCCGGGGCCGACTGGGTGGCCGGGCTGTCCATCGCGGGATTGCTGTTGCCCGAGGCCGTCGCTTATGCCGGCATCGCCGGCGTGCCGCCGCAGGCCGGCGTGATGGCGCTGTTCGCGGGCCTGCTGGCGTATGGGCTGCTGGGCAGCAGCCGTTTCGCGATCGTTTCGTCCACGTCGTCGTCGGCCGCTGTGCTGGCGGCGGCCACCGCTTCGGTGCTGCATGTAAGCGACGACCTGCGCCATCTGATGGGCGTGGCCATGGTGCTGACGGCCGGCGTGATCTTCGTGGTGGCCGGCCTGGCGCGGCTTGGCTCGGTGTCGCAGTTCATCGCCAAGCCGGTGTTGCGCGGCTTTGCGCTGGGGCTGGCGCTGACCATTGTCGTCAAGCAGTTGCCGGTGGCGGTGGCCGTGCATCCGGCGCACAGCGATTTCCTGCGCTATGCCTGGGATCTGCTGAGCCAGTGGTGGCTGTGGAACCTGCATGGCCTGGCGATGATGCTGGCGGCGCTGCTGGCGCTGCGCCTGCTCGGGCGCTGGAAGGCGCTGCCGGGCGCCTTGCTGGTGATCGCGGCCGGCATCGGGCTCGACGCGCTGGGCTACTGCCAGGCCTGGGGCATCGCGCCAGTGGGGACGCTGGCCATCGGTGGCAGCCGGCCGGCGCTGCCATCGCTGGCCCTGGCGGACTGGCTGCGCGTGGGCCAGCTGGCCATGGCGCTTGCCTTGATCCTGTATGCCGAGTCGTACAGCTCCATCCGCAGCCTGGCGCTGCGCCATGGCGACGCGGTGTCGCCCAACCGCGATCTGGTGGCGCTGGGCGTGGCCAATGCGCTGTCCGCGCTGTTCCGGGGCATGCCGGTGGGGGCCGGGTATTCGGCCAGCTCCGCCAACGAGGTGGCCGGCGCGCGCAGCAAGGCGGCGGGCCTGGTCGCCTGCGCGGTGGTCGGCGTATTGGTGTGGCAGTTGCTGCCATGGATGGAGCGCATTCCCGAACCGCTGCTCGCGGCCATCGTCATCCATGCCGTGGCCCATACCCTGAGCCCAGCGGCGCTGCGGCCCTATTTCGCCTGGCGGCGCGATCGGCTGGTGGCGCTGGCGGCCTTCGTGGCGGTGATTCTGCTGGGCGTGCTCGACGGGCTGCTGCTGGCCATCGCGGTCAGCATCGCCATGCTGCTCAAGCGTTTTGCCGAACCACGCGTGAGTTGGCTTGGCCAATTGCCGCATTCACGCGATTACGTCGATACCGCGCGTCATCCCGAAGCCGCCTCGGTGCCGAATGTGTTGATCGCACGGCCCGAGGCGCCGCTGTTCTTTGGCAACGCCGACGCCATCTTCGCCGCCATCCGCGCGCGCATCGAGGCGCAGCGGGGCGCGGGCCTGCGCGCGGTGGTGCTGAGCATGGAGGAGTCGCCCGACCTGGACGGCACCAGCGTGGAAGCGCTGGCCGATTTTGCCGCGCAGATGCGGCAATGGAACCTGCCGCTGGTGCTGGCGCGGACCAAGGACGCCGTGCGTGAACTGCTGGCGCGCGTGGACATGGCCGCGTTGCCGGCCAGCGCCTATGTGGCGTGGAGCGTGGATGACGCGGTGGCGGCGCTGAACGACGCCGGCGAGTCGGAGACAGCGTCGGCGGGCTAGCCTGTCACCAATAATTTTCCACGGCCAGATTGCCGGGAATACCCCGGCGGCCGGGCTTGAAGCCGCGTTCGCCCAGCAGTTTGCGGGCATCGGCCAGCATGGCCGGGTTGCCGCAGAGCATGATCTTGGCGGTTTCCGGGTCCAGCGCCTGGCCGGCGAGCTGCTCCAGGCGGCCGTCGGCGATCAGGGTGGTCAGCCGTTCCTGCGGCATGCCGGGCAGGGCTTCGCGGGTGGCAATGGGCAGGTAGACGAGTTTGCGCGGATCGGCGGCGAAGTGGCTGGCCAGGTCCGGGCGGCGGGCGAGGCTTTCGATTTCCTCGCGGTAGGCCAGCTCTTCGGCGGTACGGACGCCGTGCACCAGGATGATGCGGCGGTAGGCGTTCCAGACCGCGGGGTCGCGCAGGATGGACAGGTAGGCGGACAGCCCGGTGCCCGAGGCCAGCAGCCACAGGTCGCCACCGGGCGCGAAGCGTTCCAGGGTCAGGAAGCCATAGGGCGCTTTTTCCACGTACAGCGCGTCGCCGGGTGCCAGGCGGGCCATGCGGGGACTGAACAGGCCTTCAGGGACCACGATGGAGTAGAACTCCAGCCAGGGCTGGCCGGGTGCCGACACCATCGAGTAGGCGCGCCACAGGGTAGGCGCGCCGTCGGGATCATCCGCCGCCGGCAGGCCGACCCGGGCGAACTGGCCGGGTTGGAAATCGTAGGCGTCGTCGCGCGTCACGCGCACCGAGAACAGCTTGCCGGGCACCCAGGTGTGGACGCTGGTGACGGTCTGGCGCGTGTATTTGGAGTCTTCGGTCATCGGGTTACCGCGTCGCGGACGGCCAGGGCGGCGCGCCGCGGGGCGCGGACTACTTTTCCAGGTATTGCAGCTTGTCCTGCACGCCGTTCCACTGGTCGGCGTCGGGCAGGGGCTTCTTGGCGCGGCTGATGCTGGCGAACTCGGGCGAGAGTTCGGCGTTCAGCGCGATGAAATTCAGCTGGTCCTGCGGCACGTCTTCTTCGGCGTAGATGGCGTTGGCCGGACATTCGGGGATGCAGACGGCGCAGTCGATGCATTCGTCCGGGTCGATCACGAGGAAGTTCGGACCCTCACGAAAACAGTCCACCGGGCACACGTCTACGCAATCGGTGTACTTGCACTTGATACAGTTTTCGGTGACTACGTGGGTCATTCTCAGGAACTCCGGGATCGGCGGCGTGTGTTTCGGCTTTATAGGTATTGCCGGGCGGATTTTAACCAATGCCGCGCCATCGCGTCCCGAATACCCGTATTGACATCGTGGCGCGAAGGGGGGAGAGCCCTGCGCTCTATGCTATGGTGTGGCGAAACGATACGCGCAATCATGATAATTACCTCGCTGCTCGACACCGACCTGTACAAATTCAGCATGATGCAGGTGGTTTTGCATCATTTCCCCGCTGCCCAGGTCGAGTACCGCTACAAATGCCGCACGCGGGGCGTGGATCTGCACCCGTATCTGGACGAAATCCGCGAGGAAGTGCATCAGCTTTGCCAGCTGCGCTTCACCGAAGACGAATTAAATTATCTGCGCGGCTTGCGTTTCATCAAGAGTGACTTCGTTGATTTCCTCGGGCTGTTTCACATGCCCGAGCGCTGCATCCATATCGCCGAGGGCGACGCGCCGGGCGAGATCAGCATCGAGGTCAAGGGCCCGTGGCTGCACACCATCCTCTTCGAGATCCCGGTGCTGGCCATCGTCAACGAGGTCTATTTCCGCAATACGCGCAAGCATCCCGACTGGGAAGAAGGCCGCAAGCGGCTGCAGTCCAAGATGCACCTGGTGCTGGACGATCCGGCGCTGGCTGATTTCCGCGTGGCCGAATACGGCACGCGCCGCCGCTTCTCCAAGGTCTGGCACGAGGAAGTCGTGTCCACCATGAAGGCGCAGATGGGGCCGCACTTCGCCGGCACCAGCAACGTGCTGCTGGCCAAGCAGCACGAGGTGCTGCCGCTGGGCACCATGGGCCACGAGTACCTGCAGGCCTGCCAGGCGCTGGGGCCGCGGCTGCGCGATTCGCAGGTGTTCGCGCTGGAGGTCTGGGCCAAGGAATACCGCGGCGACCTGGGCATCGCGCTGTCCGATGTCTATGGCATGGATGCCTTCCTGCGCGACTTCGACATGTATTTCTGCAAGCTCTTCGACGGTGCGCGCCATGATTCGGGCGACCCCTTCATCTGGGGCGAGCGCCTGCTCGAGCACTACCGCAAGAACCGCGTCGATCCGCGCGCCAAGACCCTGGTGTTCTCGGATTCGCTGACCTTCCCGCGCGCGATCGAGCTGGCGCGCCAGTTCGCCGGGCGCTGCAAGGTGTCGTTCGGCATCGGCACCAACCTCACCAACGACCTGGGTCATGAGCCGCTGCAGATCGTCATGAAGATGGTCCGCTGCAACGGCCAGCCGGTGGCCAAGGTGTCCGACGCGCCCGAGAAGACCATGTGCGACGATCCCGCCTACCTGGCCTATCTGCGCCAGGTCTTCCAACTGCCTCCCGCTTGAGACCGGCGCGCGGTAAAGTGCCGGTTCGACCGCATTGTTCCACCCACCCACTTGCACATTAGGGGAAATATTCATGAGCAGCATCAAGCGCTTCCACGTCGACAAGCGCCTGTCGGACATGGCCGTGTACAACGGCGTCGCCTACCTGGCTGGCCAGGTGCCCGATGACGCCACCCTGGACATCACCGGCCAGACCGCGCAAGTGCTGGCGACCATCGACCGCCTGCTGGCCGAGGCCGGCACGGACAAGACCAAGATCCTGATGGCCCAGATCTACGTGGCCAACATGAAGGAATTCGATGGCATGAACAAGGCCTGGGACGCCTGGGTCGCCGCTGGCAACTCGCCCCCGCGCGCCACCGTCGAGGCCCGTCTGGCCAATCCCGACTACAAGGTCGAGATCGTCGTGACAGCCGCCGTTGCCTGATCGCTGATCGGTTTGGCCAGCAAGGCGAATAGCCCACGCGATGCGTGGGCTTTTTCATTCGGGCATGTTCCCGGAATTGCCTGCGGGCGAGGCGGATGCGGGCCGGTTCAGCCGCCCAGCAGCATCAGTCCGGCCAGCAGTCCGCCCAGTTCCGCGCAGCGCTCCAGATCAGCCGCCGGCACGGTCTTGGGGGCGGCGATCTGCGCCGGCGTCTGCGCACCCAGGTTCACGATCAGGGCCGGCGCCGCCGCGCGCAGGCGCCAGCCTGTGCAGATGCGTTCGGTCTGCCGCGCCGCGCCCGCGCCGTCGCTGCCGGCGCTGATGGCGCAGGCATAGGGCAGGCCCTGGATGTGGTCCAGCGCGCCGTAGTAGCAGCGGTCGAAGAATTCCTTCATTTCCCCGCTCAGGCTGGCCAGGTTCTCGGGCGCGCAGAACAGGAAACCGCCGCTGGCCAGCAGATCGTCCACGCCGGCGTCGGCGGCGCGCTTGAGCGTGACCGCGAAACCGGCCTCGGGCGCCAGCTCGGCGGCGGCCGCCGCAGCGCCGTCGACCGCCGCCTCGGCCATCTGCCGCGCGGCGCCGGTGCGCGAATGCCAGACGATGAGCAGCGGCTTCATGCCAGCCGCTCCGCCGGATCCTGCCGGTAGTAGGCGCGCAGCATGGCATACCATTCGGGCAGCGCGTCGCGCATGGGCCAGGGGTCGACGAAGAAATGCTCGGAGCTGACGGCGAAGAACTCGGCCTCGTCGGTCGCCGCGTAGGGGTCCATCGGCAACTGGCCATACCAGGCGTCGGCCTCCTCGCTTTCCGGATCCACGTCGGGCGGGATGGCTGCTTCGACCGTGTCCAGCGCCGCGATGAAGCGTTCCAGGCTGTCTTCCAGCACGCGGCGCCAGGCGCGCGGCGCGATGTCGGGATGCGCCGCCAGCGAGGGCATGCCGTCGGCGTCGCCGGCCTGCAGGTCCAGCTTGTGCGCGAATTCGTGGATCACCACGTTGAAGCCGCCGTCCGACAGCTGCGCGTCTTCCCAGGACAGGATCACCGGGCCGCCATCCCAGGCCTCGCCGGCCGCGTCCTCGATGTACTCGTGCACCACGCCGTCGGCGTCCTGGCGCGAGCGGGGGATGCGGAAGCCGGCGGGGTAGACGATGATCTCGTTCCAGCCTTCGTAGAGCGAGGGCGTCAGGTTCAGGATGGGCAGGCTGGCCTGCGCGGCGATCGACAGGCGCATCGCGTCCGTGACGTCCAGGCCCTGCGCGCCGTTGATCGACTTGCTGGCCAGCAGCCAGGCCGAGCGCGCGAGCAACTGCGCGCCTTCCTGGTCGTCCAGCGCGGCCAGGAAGGGATGGGCCCGCAGCACCTGGTGCCAGAGTTCGGGTGAGATGCGGGCCTGCATTTCGGCCACGGCGGACGGGCGGGCGCCCCGGCCCTTGAGCCAGCGCAACATGGGCGTCGATTCCTTTGCGTGTGTTTTTCGGGTCTGGGTTGTTTCGATATGCCCGGGGCGCCGGTTTCCGGGCCGCGGTCCCGGGCGCCATTTCAGTGTGGGCAGACGCTAGTGTAGAGTGTCGAAATATTCTGATCGTTCCCCTGTAATCTGCCTAATTTTCCCGTCATGTCAGCCTCGCCCGTTCCAGACGCGCCTACGCCTTTCGACGCTTCCTGGCGGCAGGAGGCGGGAGATGGCCTGGATGCCGACGGCCTGGCGCTGATCGACCAGGCCGTGGCCTGGGCCGAGCCGCGCTTCGAGGGCCAGCAGGCCCTGACCGGGGAGTCGCTGGCCTCGCACGGAGCGGGCGTGGTTCGCATCCTGGCCGGCATGCATACCGACGCGGCTACCCGCGCGGCGGCCCTGCTGGCCGCTTTGCCCACCGACCTGACCGCGCCCGCGCCGGCGCTGCGCAATGATCCGGTCGCCGCCGCGTTCGGCCAGGAAGTGGCGCGGCTGGTGCAGGGCACGCGGGCGCTGCTGCGTCTGGGCGTGGTGGCCCGGCACGCCAGCGACGTCGCCGCCGAAAGCGGTTCGCAGAAGGAAATGCAGCGCAAGATGCTGCTGGCCATGGCCGCCGACCTGCGCATCGTGCTGATGCGGCTGGCCTCGCGGCTGCGCACGCTGCGCTGGCACGCCGAGAGCAAGACGCCCTGTACCGTCGAGTTCGCGCGCGAGACCCTGGACCTGTACGCGCCGTTGGCCAACCGGCTCGGCATCTGGCAGATCAAGTGGGAAATGGAAGACCTTGCGTTCCGTTTCCTGGAGCCCGACCGCTACAAGCAGATCGCGCGCCTGCTGGAAGAAAAGCGGGTCGAGCGCGAGGCCTTCATCGCCGGCGCGATCGAGCGCCTGCAATCGGCGCTGGCCGCCAGCGGCGTGCACGCCGAGGTCAGCGGCCGGCCCAAGCATATCTACAGCATCTGGAACAAGATGCGCATCAAGCGTCTGGACTTCGCCCAGATGTACGACCTGCGCGCGCTGCGCGTCATCGTCGACGACGTGCGCGACTGCTATACGGCGCTGGGCATGGTGCACGAGATGTGGACGCCCATCGCCGAGGAATTCGACGACTATATTTCGCGGCCCAAGCCCAACGGCTACCGCTCGCTGCACACGGTGGTGGCTGACCACGACGGCCGGCCGTTCGAGGTGCAGATCCGCACGCGCGAGATGCACCAGTTCGCCGAGTACGGCATGGCCGCGCACTGGCGCTACAAGGAAGCCGGCGCCAAGGGCGGGCAGGTCTCCGCGTCCAGCGAATATGACCGGCAGCTGTCGTGGATGCGCCAGCTGCTGGCCTGGAACAGCGAGGTCGAGGCGGGCGATCAGGCCCCGGTGGTTCCGGCCGCGCCGGAACCGGCCAGGCCGGCGACGCGCGGCGCGGGCAAGACGCGCCAGGCCGCCGCCGAACCGGCCCAGAGCGACGAACGCATCTACGTGATGACGCCGCAGGCGCGTGTGATCGAGCTGCCGGCCGGCGCCACGCCGGTGGATTTCGCCTATCACCTGCACACCGACCTGGGGCATCGCTGCCGCGGCGCGCGTGTCGATGGCCAGATGGTGCCGCTGCAGACCCGGTTGTCCACGGGGCAGACGGTCGAGATCATCTCGGCCAAGTCCGGCGGTCCGTCGCGCGATTGGCTCAACCCGCAACTGGGCTTCCTGGCCAGTCCGCGAGCCCGCTCCAAGGTCCGCATGTGGTTCAACGCCATCGAACTGCAGCAGCGCATCACGCAGGGGCAGGCGCTGGTCGAAAAGGAACTGCAGCGCCTGGGCAAGACCGCCGTCAACCTGGAGCAGCTGGCCCAGAACCTGGGCTTTGCCCGCGCCGACGACCTGTATGTGGCGGCGGCCAAGGAAGAATTCAGCCTGCGGCAGATCGACGCGCTGTTCCAGCAGCCCGCGCCGGCCGCAGAGCCCGTACCCGCGGCCCTGCGCGGCGCCAGCGCCGAGAGCGCCGAGAAAAGCGGCAAGAGCGGGGTGCTGGTGGTGGGCGTGGGTTCGCTGCTGACGCAGCTGGCGCGCTGCTGCCGCCCGGCGCCGCCGGACGCCATCGCCGGCTTTGTCACCCGAGGCCGCGGCGTGTCCATCCATCGTCGCGATTGTCACAGCTACCTGGCGCTGGCCGAGCGCGAGCCGGAACGCGTCATCGAGGTGGCCTGGGGCGAGACCTCGGACACGTTCTATCCGGTGGACATCAGCGTGCGCGCGCACGACCGTTCCGGCCTGCTGCGCGACCTGTCGGAAGTGTTCGCGCGGCTGCGCCTGAACGTGGTGGGCGTGAACACGCAGAGCCGGCAGTCGCTGGCGCACATGGTGTTCACGGTGGAAGTGCGCGGCGGCGAATCGCTGACCCGTGCGCTGGATGCCCTGGCGGAGGTCCAGGGCGTGTCGTCGGCCGTCAGGCGCTGAGCGACAGGTCCCGCCGCCCGGCAAGGACGGCGGGAGGACGCCGCGGGCGCGGCGTCGGACCGATCCTAGTGGTCCAGGCTGTCGTGCGCGCGGTCGCGCATGAAGAAGGACGCCACCAGGCCGAGCGCCACGCCGAACATGACGTAATAGGCCGGGGCCATGGGCGAGCCGGTGGACTTGATCAGCCAGGTCACGATGAACTGGGCGAAGCCGCCGAAGATCATCACCGCCACGTTATAGGCCAGCGACAGGCCGACCGAGCGCACGCGCGCCGGGAACAGCTCGGCCATGACCGTGCTGAACACGCCGAAGAATGCCGACACGAAGAAGCACACCACCACCTGCACGGTCAGCAGGCGCGAGATGGATGGCGCGTCCGTCAGCCATGCGTACAGCGGGTACAGCACCAGCAGGTAGCCGATCAGCGAGCCGATCACGATCGGGCGGCGGCCGACGCGGTCGGACCAGGCACCCATGAACGGCGTCAGCAGCACCATCAGCCCGGCGCCGACCATCTGCACCAGGAAGGTCTGGTTCAGCGGCAGCTTCAGGATCTGGGTCGAATAGGTCACCAGATACGTGAAGGTGATGTAGATGGACACCGTGGCCGTGACAACCAGGCCCACGCCGATCAGCGTCTCGCGGGTGTGGGTCAGCAGCATCTGGCCCAGGCTCAGGCGCTGCACCATGCCGCGCGCGGCGGCCTGGCGGTCCTCTTCCTTCATCTGCTTGAAGGCGTCGGTTTCGTCGATGTTGCGGCGGATATAGATGGCGATGGGCACGATCACCAGGCCGAACGCGAAGGGCAGGCGCCAGGCCCAGGCGGCGATCTGTTCCTGGGTGAAGAACTCGGTGATCAGCGTGCCGCAGGCCGCGCCGATCAGCAGCGCCAGCATCTGGCCGGCCATCTGCCAGGAGCCGTAGAAGCCGCGACGGCCCTTGGGCGCCATTTCGATCAGCAGGGCGGTGGACGTGCCGAATTCGCCGCCGGCCGAGAAACCCTGCAGCAGGCGCGCGATCAGGATGAAGATGGGGGCCAGGATGCCGGCCGCGTGGTAGGTCGGGGCCACCGTGATCAGGGCGATGGACACCGCCATCAGCGAGGTGACCATCACCATGGCGGCCTTGCGGCCCTTCTTGTCGCCGTACAGGCCAAGGATGATGCCGCCGACCGGGCGCATGAAGAAGCCGACGCCGAAGATGGCGGTGGTCATCAGGATCGCGTTCAGCTCGCTGCCGGGCACGCTGGGGTCGGTGGGGAAGAACAGCTTCGAGATGATTGGCGTCATGAACGCGAACACCAGGAAGTCGTACCATTCGAGGGCATTGCCTATGACTGCGGCCACGATGTTGCGCGTGGGAACTGCTTTGTGCTGCACGGTTTCTCCTTGGGGGTGTATTGCACTGCGGGCGGTATTCTAGATCGTTCACTCTTTAAGGATCGCCGCCCGCGTCCGGCACGTGGGCGCGCGCTGGCTTTAAACTCTGTTCTTTCACACCTCAAGAGAACAGACACATGAACGCGCGCACCTGGCTGGAAACGCTGGTCGGCTTCGACACCACCAGCCGCAATTCCAATCTCGCCCTGATCGAAACTGTCCGCGACTGGCTGCGCGGCCAGGGCGTGGAGGCCTGGCTGGCGCACAATCCCGAACGCACCAAGGCGAACCTGTTCGCCACGCTGCCCGCGCAGGACGGCAACCAGCAGGGCGGCATCGTGCTCTCGGGCCACACCGACGTGGTGCCGGTGGATGGCCAGGACTGGAGCTCGGATCCGTTCAAGCTGATCGAAAAGGACGGCCTGCTCTATGGTCGCGGCAGTTGCGACATGAAAGGCTTCATCGCCGGTTCGCTGGCCCTGGTGCCGGAATTCCTGGCCATGCCGCGCAAGAAACCCATCCATCTGGCGTTCTCCTACGACGAGGAAGTCGGCTGCGCCGGCGCGCCCTACATGCTGGCCGACCTGCACGAACGCGGCATCCGCCCCGAGGGCTGCGTGGTGGGCGAGCCCACCGGCATGCAGGTGGTGGTGGCGCACAAGGGCATCAACCTGTTCCGCTGCAAGGTGCACGGCAAGGCGGCGCACTCGTCGCTGACCCCGCGCGGTTGCAACGCCATCGAGTACGCCGCCCGCCTGATCTGCCGCATCCGCGACCTGGCCGACAGCTTCAAGGCCAACGGTCCGTACGACCAGTTCTACGACGTGCCGTTCTCGACCATGACCACCAACCAGATCCGTGGCGGTATCGCTGTGAACACGATTCCGGAGCTGTGCGAGTTCACCTACGAATTCCGCAACCTGCCCGGCATGCGTCCCGACGACATCCAGGCCGAGGTCGAGCGCTATGTGCGCGAAGAGCTGCTGCCGCGCATGCAGGCCGAGTTCGACGGCGCCCGCATCGAGATCGAGACCGGCGCGGCCGCCCCGGCGCTGGAAGCCTCCGAACAGGCAGCCATCACCCAGCTGGTGCGCGCGCTGACCGAGGACCGCGTCACCCGCAAGGTCGCCTATGGCACCGAGGCCGGCCTGTTCCAGGGCATCGGCATCCCCACCGTGGTATGCGGCCCCGGCCACATCGAACAGGCCCACAAGCCCAACGAGTACGTGGCGCTGGACCAGCTCGCGTCCTGCGAAACCTTCCTGCGTCGCCTGGGCCAGTCCCTCTGACGGCCGCCGGGGCGGCGCCCATGCCGCCCCGCCTGGGCCCGGCTCAGGTAAAATGACGGGTTGCAAACCGGTTGGGGACAGGCACTGGCCTGTCGCCGCGCCGGGGGAGAAGCTTGGTGAAACCTTACGATTTTCCGGATGCCAAGGGCCATTTCGGCCCCTATGGCGGCGTTTTCGTGGCGGAAACGCTGATGCACGCGCTCGACGAGCTGCGCGCCGCTTATGACCATTGCCGCGTCGATCCGGCCTTCATCGAAGCGTTCAACTACGAGCTCAAGCATTTCGTCGGCCGGCCCAGCCCGGTCTACCATGCCCGCCGCTGGTCGGACATGTTGGGCGGCGCCCAGATCTGGTTCAAGCGCGAAGACCTGAACCACACCGGCGCGCACAAGGTCAACAACTGCATCGGCCAGGCGTTGCTGGCCAAGCGCATGGGCAAGCCCCGTGTCATCGCCGAGACCGGCGCCGGCCAGCACGGCGTGGCCACGGCCACCGTGGCGGCGCGCTACGGCATGGAATGCGTGGTCTACATGGGCAGCGAGGACGTGCGCCGCCAGGCTTCCAACGTCTACCGCATGAAGCTGCTGGGCGCCACGGTGGTGCCGGTGACTTCCGGTTCGCGCACCCTGAAGGACGCGCTGAACGAAGCCATGCGCGACTGGGTCACCAATATTGAAAACACGTTCTACATCATCGGCACGGTGGCGGGGCCGGACCCCTATCCGCGCATGGTGCGGGACTTCCAGACCGTGATCGGCAACGAATGCCTGGTCCAGATGCCCGAAGCCATCGGCCGCCAGCCCGACTACGTGGTTGCGGCGGTAGGCGGCGGTTCCAATGCCATGGGCATCTTCCATCCCTACATTCCCCACGAAGACGTGCGCCTGATCGGCGTCGAAGCGGCGGGCGAGGGCCTGGAGACGGGTCGTCACGCCGCCTCGCTGGCGGCGGGCACCGTGGGCGTGCTGCACGGCAACCGCACCTACGTCATGCAGGACGCCGACGGCCAGGTGCAGGAAACGCATTCGGTCTCGGCCGGCCTGGACTATCCCGGTGTCGGTCCCGAGCACGCCTGGCTCAAGGACAGCGGCCGCGCCGAGTACGTCGGCATCTCGGATGAGGAGGCGCTCAAGGCCTTCCACGACTGCTGCCGCATCGAAGGCATCATGCCGGCGCTGGAGTCCTCGCACGCCATTGCGCAGGCCGTGAAGATGGCGCCGTCGCTGCCGCGCGACAAGGTCATCCTGGTCAACCTGTCGGGCCGTGGCGACAAGGACATGCATACCGTCGCCGAACGCGGCGGCATCGAGCTGTGACGCCATGACGACCCGCAACGATCGTATCGCCGCCGCCTTCGCCCGCACCGCCGCCTCCGGCCGGGCGTCGGCGCTGATCCCCTACATCGCCGCCGGCGATCCCTCGCCCGCGGCCACCGTGCCGCTGATGCACGCGCTGGTCGAGGCCGGCGCCGACGTGCTCGAACTGGGCGTGCCGTTTTCCGATCCCATGGCCGATGGCCCGGTGATCCAGCGCGCCGCCGACCGCGCCATCGCGCAGGGCGTGGGCCTGGCCCGCGTGCTGGAGCTGGTGGCCGAGTTCCGTCAGCGCGACACGGCCACGCCCGTCGTGCTGATGGGCTACGCCAATCCCATCGAGCGCATGGGGCAGGCCGATTTCGCCAGCCGCGCCGAAGCGGCCGGCGTGGACGGCGTGCTGGTGGTGGACTATCCGCCCGAGGAAGTGGTGGAGTTCGCCGGCATGCTCGACCAGCACGGCATCGCGCCGATCTTCCTGCTGGCGCCCACCTCGACCGAGCCGCGCATCAAGGCCATCGCCAATGTCGCCCGAGGCTATGTCTACTATGTCTCGCTCAAGGGCGTGACCGGCGCGGGTTCCTTGAACACGCAGGACGTGGCTGAACGCCTGGCGCTGATCCGCCGCCATGTCTCCATTCCGGTGGGCGTGGGCTTCGGCATCCGCGACGCCGAAAGCGCCCAGCGCGTGGCGCGTTCCGCCGACGCGGTGGTCATCGGCAGCAAACTGATCGAAACCATGGAGCAGGCGGTGGCCAATGCGCCCGCCGCCCAGCAAACCGACGCTGCAGTCGCCGCCGCCAGCGGCTGGCTGCGCACCATCCGGCAAGCGCTGGATCAAGTAAAACGAGAAAACGCCTCGGCCTGAACGCCGGGCGCGACCTCATACGGGATGAAACATCAATGAGCTGGATCGAAAAACTCCTGCCTCCTCGCATCAATAAAACCAGCGACAGCGGCGCCCGCCGCGTGCCCGAAGGCTTGTGGGTCAAGTGCCCCTCGTGCGAGTCGGTGCTGTATAGCGAAGACCTGGCGGCCAATCTGCACGTGTGCCCCAAGTGCGACCATCACATGCGCATCGGCTCCCGTGCCCGCATCGATTCGTTGCTGGATCTGGAAGGTCGCGTCGAGATCGGCCAGACCACGCGCTCGGTCGACACGCTGAAGTTCAAGGACACCCGCAAGTATCCCGAGCGTCTGCAGGAAGCGACCAAGCAGACCGGTGAAACCGACGCACTGGTGGTCATGGGCGGTTCGATCCGCGGCGTGCCCGCCACGGTGGCCTGCTTCGAATTCGAATTCATGGGCGGCTCGATGGGGTCGGTGGTGGGTGAGCGCTTCGTGCGCGGCGCCCAGGCCGCGCTCGACAACAAGACTGCCTTTATCTGCGTTGCCGCCTCGGGCGGCGCGCGCATGCAGGAAAGCCTGCTGTCGCTGATGCAGATGGCCAAGACCAACGCCATGCTGACGCGGCTGTCGGCCGCCGGCCTGCCGTTCATCAGCGTGCTGACCGACCCCACCATGGGCGGCGTGTCGGCCAGCTTCGCCTTCATGGGCGACGTGGTGATCGCCGAGCCCAAGGCGCTGATCGGCTTCGCCGGTCCGCGCGTGATCGAGCAGACCGTGCGGGAAAAGCTGCCGGAAGGCTTTCAGCGCGCCGAGTTCCTGCTGCAGAAGGGCGCCATCGACATGGTGGTGGATCGCCGTCAGTTGCGCGAGGAAATCGCGCGCTTGCTGGCGCTGCTGAATAACCAGCCTGCCGACGTGGTGACGGCGGCCTGAGCGCGGATTCGTCCGCATCTGCGTCAGCAAAAAGCCGGCGGCCTCAGGGCCGCCGGCTTTTTTATTTCACCATGACTCCAGCACCGAAATTCGCTGGACTACGCTACAGCCCGATACAGCAGGTTTATCAATGACTTAAGCGAGTTCAACATATGCCGGTGCTTTCCGAAACCTGACCTGACTTCCGACCGCCTGACTCCTATCCGGCCCTTGGAATCCAGGTCTTTCCAAGGAGTCATCATGGCTAAGATCAAACTCACTAAGTCCGCTGTCGATGCGGCGCAACCCCAGGCAGAGGCCGTCGAACTCCGGGACACGCTGGTCCCCGGCTTCCTGTGCAAGATTACCCCGGCGGGTCGCAAGGTGTTCATGCTCCAGTACCGGACGAACGCTGGCGAGCGCCGCAAGCCCTCGCTAGGACTGTACGGGGAGCTGACCGTCGAACAGGCGCGGTCGCTGGCGCAGGAATGGCTGGCCCAAGTCCGCCGAGGCGGAGATCCCGCCGCAGAGAAGGCGGAGGCGCGCCAGGCACCTACGGTCAAGGAGCTATGCACGAAGTTCATGGAGGACTACTCCAAGAAGCGCAACAAGCTCAGCACCCAAGCCGGCTATCAGGCTGTCATCAATCGCAACATTATTCCGCTGCTGGGACGCAAGAAAGTTCAGGACGTGAAGCGTCCTGAAATCGCCGGACTGATGGAAAAGCTTTCGTACAAGCAGACCGAGGCGAACAAGGTATTCAGCGTCTTGCGCAAGATGTTCAACATGGCCGAGGTATGGGGCTATCGGCCCGACGGTACCAACCCTTGCCGTCACGTCCCGATGTTCCCTGCCGGCAAATCGACTCACCTCATCAGCGACGAAGAAATGGGCAACCTGTTCCGACAGCTCGACAAGATCGAGTCGGAGGGGCTGGAGAACTACGTCATCCCTTTGGGAATCCGCCTGCAGTTCGAGTTCGCCGGCCGCCGCTCGGAAATCATCGCGCTGGAATGGAACTGGGTTGACTTGCAGAACCGGCGCGTCGTCTGGCCTGACAGCAAGACAGGCGGCATGTCTAAGCCCATGAGCGAGGAAGCCTATCGGCTACTCTCGACGGCACCCCGGCAGGAGGGTAGCCGCTATGTGCTGCCTTCTCCTAGCCACGCTGGCAAGCATCTAACCACGGGCGAGTATTACGGTGGCTGGAGCCGTGCGCTCAAGGCGGCTGGCGCTACGCACGTGGGCACGCACGGCATCCGCCACCGTTCGGCGACCGACATTGCCAATTCGGGCATCCCGGTCAAGGTCGGCATGGCGCTAACGGCGCACAAGACCGTCGTCATGTTCATGCGCTACGTCCACACCGAGGATAAGCCGGTGCGAGAGGCGGCCGAACTGGTGGCGAATCGGCGTAAGACGATCACCGGGATGCAGGGAGCCAAGGAGGTGGCCGCATGACCCGGCGCAAGGCATCCGTCTCAGCGCCAGCAGCGCCGCCCGCGCTGCTGGGCGACATCCGGGCACTGATCGAAGCGTCGCGCCAGCGCGTCGCCTCGGCGGTCAATGCCGAGCTGACATTGCTGTTCTGGCGCATTGGCCAGCGCATCCATACGGAAGTGCTTGCCGGGCAGCGGGCCGGGTACGGCGACGAAATCCTGCCGACCCTGGCGGCGCAGCTTGTCCGCGACTACGGACGTAGCTTCGCGGACAAGAACCTGCGCCGGATGGTGCAGTTCGCCGCCACCTTCTCGGACGAGCCAATTGTCGTGACGCTGTCACGACAATTGAGCTGGTCGCATTTCGTGGCGCTGCTGCCGCTAAAAGACCCGCTCCAGCGGGACTACTACGTGCAAATGGCCAGCGCCGAACGCTGGAGCGTGCGGACGCTACGCGAGCGCATCGACTCGATGCTATACGAGCGCACGGCGCTGTCCAAGAAGCCGGACGAGACGATCACGCAAGAGCTGGCGGCGATGCGCGATGCGCAGCGCATGTCGCCGGCGCTGGTCATGCGCGACCCGTACATCCTCGACTTCCTGGGCCTGCGCGATACCTGGCAGGAAGGCGACCTGGAAGCCGCGATCATCCGCGAAATGGAGTCTTTTTTGCTGGAGTTGGGCGCGGGCTTCTCTTTCCTAGCCCGGCAGAAACGCATCCAGATCGACGACGAGGATTTCCACCTGGACCTGCTGTTCTATAACCGCAAGCTGCGGCGGCTGGTGGCGGTGGAGTTGAAGATCGGCGAGTTCAAGGCAGCATACAAGGGGCAGATGGAGCTTTATTTGCGTTGGCTCGACAAGCACGAACGCGAACCGGAGGAAGCCTCGCCGCTGGGCATCATTCTTTGTACCGGCAAGAAGTCAGAGCAGATCGAGTTGCTGGAGCTGGACAAGTCGGGCATCCACGTAGCCGAATACCTGACGACCCTGCCGCCGCGTGCGGTGCTGGGGGAGCGGTTGCAGCAGGCGACCGAACGGGCGCGGTTGCAGATCGAGCAGCGGCAGCCTGGCGAGAAGTCCTGACAGCAGCATCTGTCCAACCGTACACCCAAACCACAGCACGAGCATGTGGCAACGGATCTCTTGCTCTATCGAGGCTCCATGCTAGTGTGGAATCGCCATAGGCCGATAAGGAACTGGCCTGCGGCTCAAGGATGCGCTGGGGCTAGTGGGCGCGAGCGCCCAATCACATGATTATCGCGGGCAGCAGCGCCATGTTCTATGCCGATCGCTGTTTTAATTAAATATCTCAAACTATAAAGTCAGTTAATTTTTTCAAAATATTCACGAATCAAGTCATCATTTTTTAAATACGAATCGAGAACCTGAAACAGAAAAAGATCCCCGCTAATATTTATATCAAACGGGATCATTGAGTTATCTATTTTGAATGTCTTTATTTTTCTATGCCCCTTGATGTTGGCATTGCTCAATCTTTCTTGATAGCTATCCAACGTATATACGATAAATTCGTGATCCAAGTGAGTTATAAAAAAATCATCGCCTTTTGAACTGTATTCAAGATGGATGACTTGCGTTACGACGTCGTCGCCTGCCACCTCAAAGTCCTCCATCAATTCTTCAAAAGTCAAACTTAGCTTCTCTGCGTCATGGTGAATCCATAGATTGTTCTCATATTTATCGGTGGAGTAGAACTTTGACAATCTAGGAAGGGAAGATATTTTCAATCGCAACGGAGCGCCAAACTCCATCTCCTCCATTGCAGGGACATAATCGGAGACGTAATCAATCCTGAATGCTATTTCGGACAGCATTCCTTTTTCAATGAGTTCCTCGATAGAGGTAAGCAGCTTCCTCGGAACTTTTATCCAGAAGTGTCGCCCTATGCGTTCATCGCGTATTGTCTGACTATCCTTGTCGTTGAATATCTGAATATTCTCGTTCAGGCTGACAAGACTATATTTAGAGAACTGAGCATCTTCCTTTCTTATGTCAATTCCAATTTTCTCGTACTCACGTTCAACTACCTTGGAATATTTTAGCTCCAGCATCTCAGCCCTCCCCATGATTGATTGGTGCTTGGAATAAAAAATGCAGCCAATGCGATAATTTGCGTAATTTTCTTTTATGTACGAAACACCATCTTCGTCATGGATATGCTTGTAGGAATTGTTGAGAATTTCTAGCGATCCCGGATACTCGTTGAGATAATTATTTAAGTAGTCCATTAAATGCTGGATTGTCTTTATAGCCAATCGCTTGTCCACTAGATCAAGCTGTGGCCCATAAAACTTGGCTGCGTTTGGATGGTCGCGTTTGGCTTCAAATTCTTTCAGAATGGCCGCCTTTTCATTCATGCAGCCCTCCGTATAAGCACGCATTACGTCTGCCTGAAAGCTCTCATTTGCCAGAGAGGTTTGGATGAGGGGAAGCAATTTCTTGACAAAGATCGGGTCTTTATTAAGAAAGACGTAGCAAAATTTCCCAAAGCTGAATAACGCGATTTTTTCCGAAGAAAATTCATTGATTTCTTCAAAGATATTTTTCATATTTTTTACTCAACTCGCCGTAGTCCAAATAGTAAGCGACGGAACCTTGAGCGTCTCCACTTTGTGGATCGCGCTGCTCCACGTTCGCTATTCGCTCATCCCTGACGGGACTGGCATTCGCCAGCCCTCCACGGCCCGACACTGTGATCCGGGCCTGCGCGCTCCGCTTGCATGTTGAGCTGGCGACAGCAGGGCATGCAGAGCGAGCCGCGCGCAGATGATTCAGCCAAACGCTAAACAAAGCTGTAGGGCATCCCATAGAGAGCGCGGTTGCGCTACTCGTGATTTCTATGGAATTTGATCGTATCCAAAACTGCATGAGGCAAGCTTGCGAGTTACTTGATACTCTTCGCCAGAATACTGGCGAACTCGACCTCGTTCCGAAACAAGGTGCAGGTTCTTCCTTGCCCGCGAACCAATGACATACAGCAATTTCATCGCGCTTTCTTGACCGTTCGGATCATTGAAATGCGGCACCATATCTTCTAATAATGCATAAGCGATCACTGCATCGAACTCGGCTCCCTTGACGCCGTGTATCGTCGAGATGGTGATTCCAGTCCTATGCTGAAATACCTTCCTGAATGTCTCAATATCGCCTATAAATTCGCTACCTTCACTCTTCAATCGATTTACCCGGGCTTGCGAACTATCGAAGAAGGCAACGTGATGCTCTTGAAGCAGCGTGAAAAGGCGAAAGTCGATTGCTAAGTTTGCAAACAGACGCTCGAAAAATGCGCTCAAGTAGGTAAGACCATCTGTTTCATCGATCTTAATTGCATTGCACTCCCTCAACAAGGACCTCCGCGTGAGCTTCGACACGCTAGCCCCGGCCGCCTCTAGGTCATTCAGAATCTCCCCGGCCCACCGCAGTCTGCGCACATACATTCCCGGCGATGCCTGAGTAAGTGCAATCTTAGAAAGCCTGTACCAGAAATTCTCTGTGTCCCGTGCAAAGGGAACCATACCGGGGCCATCGAATGAGTACTCCGGCATGCTGGCGACCAAACGACGTGTCATGCTTGCAAGATGCGTCCACTGTGGCGCGAGAATGCACACCTCGTGAGGTGAGATGCCCATAGTCTCAATGTTGAAACGGATGAGCCGGATGAGCTCAGCGTCCAGATCATTTTTGCTCACTGTGTCGTCGAATGAAATAAGGCTTGGGTACGCCTTGTCCTCGGATGCGGCTTCGATGCGTGTGTTGTGAACGTTGTAGTTTCCGAAGTACTCAATGATGCGCTCAGAAGAACGGTAGTTCCGCGACAGTTCGAGTTCGTCCAAATCGATATTGGCCATCGCCTTGAAATCCTCGAAGGCAATCGGATATCCGCCAAGCGATTGATAAATCGCCTGGTTAGGATCTCCGACAATAAAGGCCTTGGTCGCACCTTGACCAGCTTTCAGAATGGCGGTGATGATCGAATACTGAATTCGTTTGGTGTCCTGATACTCGTCGATCAGCACGAAAGAGAACAACTGTGCCAGAAGAGTGCTGATCGCAGGATGACGTGCGATCAGTTGGTACGCATAGTAAAGAATGAGCTCAAAGTCTAGCTGCCGACTTTCGTGCAGAATCTCAAAATACTTGCCCAATATGACGTGAAGACCCGAATGCTTCCAATCTTGTGGGCAGGAGAGCACATATCCAGTTTCGGTGTAATAAAACTCACAATCCCAGAATGTTATTTTTGGCTTCTGGTAAGGCTTGCACAATGCCTCCAGGATTTTCTCGCGCTCATGCTGATCGATCACACGGAAGCCTCGATCCAACGCTTCGTGATAGATGCCGTACGGTTTCAATATCCATTCAAGACAGAACGAATGTATCGTTCCTATCCATAATCGGGATGTATCCACCCCAAGGCTCTCAATGCGCTCGTGGATTTCGTCGGCGGCACGGTGCGTATAAGTGATGGCAACGACAAACTGCTTGTTCGATTTCAGCCTGGACAACTCATAGGCGATTTTGTAGGTGAGCGTGCGCGTTTTCCCGCTGCCCGGGCAAGCGATGAGAAAGACGCTCCCTGGCTTCAGAATGGCTGCTTCCTGCTCGGGATTCAGATCATCTTTGTTCCACATGAACATGATCAGAACACCGCGAGTACATCGTTGATGCGATCATCTGGGAACGTGGCAAGCATCTCGTTTCGGATGCCGACGAAGTCGATGTCTCCATTTCGGAAGGCCAGCAGCTTGGCCCTAAAGTCGTCGAATACGGCAGACGCAGTGAAGATATCTTCTGCATCGATGTAGTTCACGCGGTAGCTCAGCACGTTAAACCAGACTTCCTTAGTGACCACCGGATGCGCAAAAGCGATGGCGTCCAAGATGTACTTCGGAATGGCGGTCTGCGGATCGATCTTCTTTCCCAGCAAGATGGCAAACCATCCCTTGCCGTAGTTGTCCGCCATGGTCAATGCGCGCTGACCGAACAACGCGATGTCCGCTGATTCGAGCTCCGCCTTGGCCGTCGCGATGGTTGGTGCATCCTTGTAGACATCAGGAAGGATGCCGACCACCTTACGCGCATTGCCGGCGGCAATGAAGTCGACCTCGAAGGTATGGGGGGCAAAGAATGGAGAAACCCACCCGTTATCTTTGAAGGTGTCTTCCAATAACGCTTTCCTGGCGACCCCTTTTTCCTGGGATGCCTGATACTTGCCCTTGCGCCGGAGCAGCCCTTCGGAGTCTCCCGCCGCCGGCGTTGTGTCAATGATGGACTTGTCAAGGTCGGTGACGATGCTGCACCGCTTCCGGATTCGGGCATCATCGAAAAGAACCGCGACGTTCTGAAATCCAGTGCTGCGGATATTAATTAAACTGATGCCGAGTTCATCAAGGCTGACGCCTAGCACGTTCTTGATCAGGATCGGAACGAGAATTTCTTCTGCATCGCCCTCCACTAAGAGGACGCTCTTGGCAAACAACAAGTTGCTACGGACAGCATCCAGGTAGCGTTGAATGTTGCCGATCTCTTCTGGGTTTAGGCCAATTGCAGGCTGGTATGCCTCGCAACGATCACCTTCTCTGCCGAGGATGTTCACGTTCTGAACATTGCTGACCTCAGAGATGTGCGTCGAATGGGTCGAATAAATGATCTGTGTGTCGTCGTATTTGAGCTTGTCGAACAGTGTTTTCTGGATATGTGTGTGAATGTGAGCTTCCGGCTCTTCGATAAGCAGAAAGTTGGCGATCGACTGTTTAGCCTTTTGATACTTGAATTCAAGCAGTTTCAACGTGAGGAATATCAGGTTTGCTCCACCAAGGCTCAGCTCGTGGATCGGTCCTTCGTGGCTCTCCCCCGATTCGCCAACGAACAGCTTGAGCGACTGGAACAACTTGTCAGCTTCGTCTGGCAGATCCGACTTGATAGAAAGAGAAGACGGCGAATACGCCTCACCCGCCGCATCCTTGATGGTGTCTCTGATATCCGTCCGGACGACCTGCACGTCTGGCAACGCTTCGATGGAGTCATTCAATGCCTTTACCCCGTCGGTGATAGCCTGGAACGCCACGGGGTCGATATCGCCGCTCTTGCCCTTCAGAAGCGAAAAGAGCGGATTTGTCCGGTTGTTGTGAAATTCGGAGACGACGTCCCGTAGCGCCTGGACGAAAGTGAACGAAATTTCTTTGGAGACGGACAGCACGTTCGGAATCTTCGCGCCGATAACACGAAATTCAACCTCTTCATTGAATCGAACATTCGCGAAGTCGCCGACCACATCCTTATAGAAGGCCTCGTCGTTGAAGTCGGCTTCACTCCGACCTGTGAAAATCGTTTCATAGTCGTCGATGGTGACCGGGTTCAGGATAGCGTCGAGGCCTGCCTGATCACCATCGTTCAATTGAGAAAGTCGCAGCCTGATTTCCTTCTTCGGACGAAAGATCAGGTTGTAAGTGGCCTTGCCGTTCGCCTCTTCCTCAATTACGCCCGTCCCATGTCGGAAGAGCGCCTGCACTGATTCATCCGCAGAGATTTCCTCAAACTCAAGACTGATGATGATCCAATGTCCCTGCCAGCGCCCTAGGCCGCGATGAAAGTCGGTATGCTCCAGCCGGTAGGCAGAGCGAATCATGTTGTCATCAAGCAGCAATCTGATTGCGCGAAAGAGATTGGTTTTGCCAGATCCATTTTCGCCGATGACAGTGTTGATACCCTTCTGGAACAGCAGCTTCGTGTTGGGAAAGTTCCGGTAGTTGACCAGGCTGAGCTTGGATATATGCATTTGATTCAATCTTGTTGTTGAAATCCACATGCCGATCGGCCGATGGATTGGTTGAACACTGCAGCCATTGATCCCAACTACGGAATGGCCAACTGTCAGTTGGTTTTAGAACGGCACCGTGTCTAAGGTAGGAATCGGTTGGAGCGCATTTTTAATCTCGGTTAGCCTTGCAAGTAGTTCATCGAAAGTCACGATCACGATCTCTGCGAACGCATTTCGAACGAGCTCGAATGACTTTCTTTGCTGATGCTCTTGTGGCGTCATGCCAGCGACAACTATGCAGCGAACCGCATAGCTGTGGAGGTCGTATCGGTTCATGTTATTTTTTATGACGGGTAGTTCACTCTGCAATTTGAAACGCTGATCTAGAATTTGAGCAATCGCTCCACCCAATTCTGTCGATGGGCCAAAAACATCATCTCCACGATAGGGAGATTTTCCTAGCAGTTCGGTTTGCGGCTTTTTTATCTCAATGAGGCCAAGATTGCCCGTGGAAGCGGATGCGTATAGAAAATCTGAAAATTTTCCGCCGGACCCGTTAAGTCGCTTGCCACCTGCATAAGCTTGCCCCTGAACCAGCATGGCTGGAACGGCAAATGCAAGACTAAGTATGAAAGGATTTTCCAGAAAGAAGCTTTGCCACTTGCTTTCCGTCAGTCCTTTTCCAAGCATTTCCTGGTATCGCTCAATCAGTTGATTCAGTGTGATGAGCTCAATATCATTCTTTAATGCCAGCAGCGAGCGCGGCTCAGATTCCGCCAGTGCTTCTATATTGTCTTGAACCATGCGAACAGCGGCGCGCCGATCACGCTTGGAAAGCGTCACATGCTGCCGCCCACCATCGGTCATTTCCGTTAGTGCATCAGGTCTTACGCTCTTCTTTAGAGCGGGAAATTGTGCTGAATCGGCAGCATGTAATAAGGTCTGGTAGACATGAAATTGCTTGTCCTTGCGCGCGTCTCTCTGGTGGCGAGAGGCTATGCGATTTAATTCTTTTCTTAATTCATGAAATCTTCTTATTCCGAGAATAAAGAATGGCGAATCAATTTTCGCGTCATTTCCTTTGTGGACAATGAGTATGCTTACGTTTTCTAAGCTGGCGGCTGTTTCGCAAATTTGCCGATATTCCCACAGAAGCCCCAAACCGAATCGAAAATCTTTGGCAAACCCATCCGGCAACTGCTCAAGAAGCCCAACGACATCGTCAGTAGTCTCTGGCAGTATGTAGGGCTCGATAACAGGCCGAGCGACGACGATGCGTTCAAGGGTGCCGTATTTAGGTTGCAGGTAATCGTCGCGATCTTCTCGAATATTAAGAGGCCAAATGGTCAATCTGTCTGGACACACATTGAGCAGTCTCGCTATTGGCGAATCCGGCTTGCGCTCCGCTGCGGGAATATCAGTGAAGAAAACGTTAATGCCTTCCTCTTCCGGTTCGGCTGCTTCAATGACAAGGAAGGGGCCGCCGTCCAAACGCTCACGTTGATTGAATGCTGAAGGTCTGATAGATGCCATGAACTATTCTTGATCCCTACTGTTCAGAGAAACGATTTGCGGGCCTTGCCTCAGCGCAACCTTATGGTGCCTTCCGATCAGAATCGGACGACACACGATTGATGTCAAAGGGGAGTGCCTTATCTGCCGCGATTCGGGTCAGCAGCATCCGAATCGCATCCGAAATTGATAACCCCATTTCAGCCAGAACAACAGTTGCGGCTTCTTTAATCTGCCCGTCAATCCGGGCACGAACGACGTCGTTACTTGCCATTGTTGCGCTCACAATAGATGTAGCTACATTGTGGCTCATAAGTACTATTGCGTCACTTACATTTTGTTGTGAACAGTAGAGCATCCCGGCGTGCCGCCGTCGGGCTCGCGGGCGTTGCCCCGCGCCTCGTGCCGAGTCGCGGCCATGCGGCTTTGATCCCTGATGCCTCCGGCCGTCTCTTCGCTCCTGGCCTGCGCGCGGCGCTTGCCCTCCAGGGGATCGGCTGGACAGCCCATCCCCGCCGCGCCTTGCTTGGCGCCCCTCGCATGCACCGAACAGGTTGCACCTGATCGACCAACAGCCATCCAGCTAGGCGTGCCGCTGGCACGCAGGGGCGCTCGCCGCGCGGCGTTGGTTTCAGCGCACCCCCTGGCCCATTGGCCGCTGTTCGTCTTTCCCCAAGTTCATCGCTTTTTCCCGCGACCGTAGCCCGCGGTGCCTGGCCGTCAAGGCGCGCAGGGCCGAGTCCTCGCTGCGCTGCGGGCCGCACCAACCCTGCGCTTCTCCCTTGACGGCCAGTCCCTCGCTGGCCCGGTTTTTCGCGGGCGATGAACTCAGGAAAGACGGCGGCAAACAGGACCGGCCCAGGTCTCTGCGCCGAACCAACCGAAGCCACAACGGGCTCCGAATCTTGGAATCCGGTCAGCTTTGAAACCACAGCAACTCATTGGAGAAAACCATGCAACTCGCATCTCGATTCGCTTCCCATTCCCCGACGCTGCGCAGTGACTACCCGCTGTCCGACGACCAAATCCGCCGCGTAGCCCCGTCCATCTTCGCGGAGGCCCCGCACGATAGCCGCTCCGAACGGTACGCCTACATTCCCACCGCCGCCGTGCTGGCGGAACTGCGCAAGGAAGGGTTTGAACCCTTCATGGCAGCGCAAACCCGCGTGCGGCACGACGACCGCCGCGACTACACCAAACACATGATTCGCCTGCGCCATGCCAGTCAGATCAACGGCGCGGAAGCCAATGAAATCGTGCTGCTGAACTCGCACGACGGCACCAGCAGCTATCAGATGCTGGCCGGAATGTTCCGGTTCGTTTGCAGCAATGGCCTTGTGTGCGGCGATACCGTGGCCGATGTGCGCGTGCCGCACAAGGGCGACGTGGCCGGTTCTGTCATCGAAGGCGCTTTCGAGGTGTTGAGCGGCTTCGAACGCGTGAAGGAATCCCGCGACCTGATGCGCGCTATCACGCTGGACGAAGGCGAAGCCGAAGTGTTCGCCCGTTCCGCGCTGGCCCTCAAGTACGACCCCACCGATAACAAGCCCGCGCCCATCACGGAAAGCCAAATCCTGATGCCGCGCCGGTTCGACGACCGCCGCCCGGACTTGTGGAGCGTGTTCAACCGCACCCAAGAAAACCTGACCAAAGGCGGATTGCATGGCCGCAGCGCCAACGGACGCCGCCAGCAGACCCGCCCCGTGCAGGGCATTGATTCCGATGTGCGCCTCAATCGCGCCCTCTGGATGTTGGCCGATGGCCTGCGCCAGTTGAAGGCCTGATTCCCCACGCGGCAGGGGCAGGCAGCAGCCCTTGCCGCTTTCTTCGCTGCTGCATCCCTGAACCGATAGGAGTTATCACCATGAACGCCATTACCCAAACCGAAGCCCGCGCCCTCAACACCGCCGCCGCTATCCCGCTGGAAGCCGCCGACCCGACCAAGAACCTGATTTTGGTTCCGCTGTCGCGGCTGGTGTCGCGTCCTGCTGGCCGCAACGTGCGCAAGACCCCGCGCATGTCCATTCCCGAACTCGCCGCGAGCATTCAGCGTGTCGGCCTGCTGCAAAACCTCATCGTCATTGCCGCCGCCGATGGCGAGCATTACGAAGTCGTGGCCGGTGGCCGCAGGCTGGCCGCGTTGAAGCTGCTGGCGAAGAAGCGCCGCATCAGCAAGGAATGGGAAGTGCCTTGCCTGTTGGTGGCCGATGGCACCGCCCGCACGGCCAGCCTCACCGAGAACGTGCAGCGCGAAGCCATGCACCCCGCCGACCAGTTCGAGGCATTCGCCGCGCTGGTGGCCGAAGGCCGACCCATCGAGGACATAGCCGCCGATTTCAGCGTCACGCCGCTGGTGGTGCAGCGCCGCTTGAAGCTGGCGAACGTCTCGCCCCGGCTGCTGGCCGACTACCGCGCCGAAGCCGTGACGCTCGATCAGTTGATGGCCCTTGCCATCACCGACGACCACGCCGCGCAGGAAACCGCGTTCTACGACGCGCCGACGTGGCAGCGCAACCCTTCCCAATTGCGCGACCGCCTCACCGAGCGCGAGATTGACGCATACCGGCATCCGCTGGTGCGTTTCGTGGGGCTGGATACCTACGGAGCCGCAGGCGGTGGTGTGCGCCGTGACCTGTTCGCGGAAGGTGACGCGGGCGTGTATCTGACCGATGCCGCGCTGCTGGAACGGCTGGCGCAAGACAAGCTGGCAGGTATCGCCGCCGAGGTGAAGGACGAAGGCTGGGCGTGGGTGGATGCCACCCCCGCCGTGACCCATGCCGACCTGCACGCCTTCCAGCGTGCGCCGAGGGAGCGCCGCGAACCGAACAAGCGCGAAGCGCAGCGCATCGAGAAGCTGCAAACCAAGATGCACGAACTGGCCGCCGCCGTGGATGACGCGCTTGATACCGAGGACGAGGAAAAGGCCGATGCCTTGCAGGAAGAAGGCGAAGCCGTGGGCGAGCAGTTGCAGGCGCTGGAAGATGGCTTGCAGGACTACGGCACGACCGTGAAGGCCGCAGCCGGTGCCATCGTCACCATCGACCGCAACGGGCAGGCAGTGATTCATCGCGGGTTGATGCGCGAGGCCGAGGCCAAGGCGCTGCGCACACTGGAACGCCTGCGCCAAGGTTTCGGCAGCGAAAGCGAAGCCGGGAACGACGACGAAGGCGAGGACGACGAGCAGCCCAAGACCGCCGCCATGTCCGACAAGCTGGCGCAGCGGTTGAGCGCCCACCGCACCGCCGCGCTGCAAATCGAAGTCGCCCGGCATCCGCAAGTGGCGCTGGCCGCGCTGGTGCATGGCATGGTGCAGACCGTCTTGCAGGGCAGCCACTACGGCCACGACTTGCCGCTGGGCGTGAGCCTGAAAGCGCAAGACCGGCTGGAAGGCATCGCCCCGGATATACCGGATTCGCCCGCCGCCGTGGCGCTGCGCGAGTTGCAGCAGGTAGCAGGCGAAGGCTTGCCGGAGGACAGCGCCGAACTGTTCGCCGTGCTGCTAGCGAAGTCGCAAGATGAACTGGTGCGGCTGCTGGCGATATCCGTGGCCGTCACGGTGGACGTGGTGACACCCCGCGCCACGCCGCAGCAACCGGGCGCGGAACTGGCGCAGGCTGTCGGCTTGGACATGGCCGCATGGTGGAAGCCCACCAATGAGGGTTATTTCCGGCATGTGCCGAAGGCCGCGATTCTGGAAGCCGTGGAGCAGTACGCCCCGGCGCACGTCACCCGGCTGGCGAAGTTGAAGAAGGCCGACATTGCCAGCGAAGCCGAGCGGCTGGCCGATGGCACCGGCTGGATGCCTGCCATCTTCAAGGCCGAAGGCACCGACGACACCACGGCGCAGGATGCGCCGCAGGCGGTGACGAACGACGAGCCGGAAGCCATCGACAACGACGACGAGCAGCAGGCCCACGCACTCGCCGCCTGACCTTCACCACCACCGAGCGCCCCGGTTTCGGCCGGGGCGCTTCGCTGTTCCATCAGCATCGGCCCCAGGCCGTTCCGCCCTGGTGCCGATGGTCAAAAATCCGGGCGCGGCGGTGGCCGCGCCCGGTTTCCAAGCCCAAAGCCAGAACGCCCCTTCGCCGCCTTCGGGCGGACGGCGAAGGGGCGGCGCACAAGTGACCTTGTGCGCGGGAAACCCTCGAAGCCCATAAGTGCGTCGGCGCACAGCGCCGACGACATTCCGAACGCGCCCCACCGCAATGGACGGGCGTGTGGGGCTACGCCCCGGCTTGCTGCCGCAGGTTGCACGAAAGCGTGCCGTCCTCGACGCTGGCGGTTCGTCGCCTGTACGTCACGAAGGACGGTTCACCGACACGCCGCCCGGCCTTGCAATGGAGCTTCCACGCCACGCCTCACGCAAAGGGCCGCAAGCAGCAGTAGGGACGCTTTCACCTTGTCGCTGGGCATTGTCCTTGCCCGTGTCAGGGCGCAGGCCGGTGAAGCCGTCGCGCGGGGATGCCGAGTCGGCCATGCCTCCATTCGGGAGCGGGCGGCCAGTACGTCCTTGTGTTGTTGTGAATCCTGGCGGTGGCTGGGCTTCATGGCCGCAACCTTCCAGCGAAAACAATTCCCCCTGCGCTGCGCGCATTCCTCGCGGGACAAATTCTTTTCGCTTCCAGGTTCTCCACGGTGTTGCGACCGCTGCGCGGTGCGGCCAGCCCATCCCCCGCCGGACGGATCACAACAAGGACGCACTGGCGCGACCTTGTTCAACCCGAAAGGAGAAATCATCATGGCTAACATCGGCACCTTCACCGCAGAGAAAGACGGCTTCACCGGCCAGCTCCGCACCCTGACCCTCAACTTCAAGGTCAAGCTGGTTCCCAACGACAAGGGCGAGAACGAAAGCGCCCCGGACTTCCGCCTGCAAGCGGCCGGCCACGACTTCGGCGCGGCGTGGAAGAAAACCAGCGAGGCCGGGCGGGATTACCTGTCGGTGGCCATCGACGATCCTTCATTCCCGGCGACGGTCTATGCCCGCCTGATCGAAGGCGAGAATGACACGCACGACCTCATCTGGTCGCGCAGCAAGCCCAAGGCGGCCTGACGGCCGCCCACCGCGCCCCGCCCATTGCGGCGGGGCGCGGTGCTGCTGATCGCAGCATCGCACGCACAGGGTTTCGGCAGTTGCCCCATGTCCCGCATGTCCAAGGCCAGCATTGCATTGGTGATGGTCGAATGGCTCGAAGCCCGTGGCAGTAGGAACAGCATGGCGTGTCGGCGCATTGCGCCGCCGGGCTTTCGGGCTGCGCCCCATGCCGCCAATGGCGTCATGTCCATTCGGCTTCAATCCCTCACGCCTTCGCGCCTGGCGGCGCTGCGCGCTCCGCTTGCGGGCATTCAGACGCGCTAGGGCGCGTCGCGCTCTTTCAGCACGGCCTCGAACTCCTGGCGCACCCGCGCCAGCAGTTCGTCGGCCTTGTGCGTGTCGTCGCCGGCGTAGGCCAGCGTCAACAGCGTCAGCGGATGCACTTCCATGACCTCGCACAGCTCGGTCAGCTTGTGCAGGGTCGGACTTTTCAAGTCGCGCTCCAGCGTACTCATATAGGTGCGGCTGGACACGTCGGAGAACGCTTCCTGGCTCAAGCCTCGCGCCTTCCTGACTGTCCGTATTGCCGTTGCCAATGAGTGTTTCGCTGTCACTAACTTGGTTTCCCCATAAAAACCAAGATGACAGCCCATTGCGCCCTATAGGGCTACAATCTATAGTGTTCATTCATGGCTGAAAGGCCCGCTTTCGTGCTTTTACGGAAATCCGCAGATGCGGATTCCGACAGAACCGGGGAATCGCATCCGTGTCTTTCCGGCTTCCGACAATTCCGCTTCGGCGCTTCTGTTCTTCTACGGATGCGATGGCTTGCACATCGGTGCTTCCACACGAATGCACGGATGCGTTTCGGCAGTTCTGCGCTTCGGCACCAAAGCGCATTCGCGCATCGTCGGTTTCGTGGAGAAGCTGCCCATGACCCTGCCGCTTGTCACCGCTGATGAACGCGCCCGGCTGCTGGCCCACGGCGCGGCGCTCGCCGCTGGTCAGCGGCTCGACCCGCTGCCCGTGGTGCGCTTGTTCACCCCGGACGCGCATGTGACCTGGCTGCTGGTGTCGCTCGACCCGGCGGATGGCGACACGGCCTACGGCCTGATCGACCTCGGTATCGGTATGCCTGAGCTCGGGATGGTCAAGCTGTCCGACCTGGCGGGCATCGTCGGGCCGCGCAAGCTGCCGGTGCGGCGGGATCGGTATTTCCAGGCGGTGCGCCCGTTATCGGAGTACGTCCGGCTGGCGCAGGAGAACGGCGCGATCACGGACTGATGAAAACCAGCGCGGCCTAGCCAGCCGGGGCGCATCGTGACTATTTCAATCTTGATCAAGACCGTGCAGGTCTGAATCCGCATTCTTGCACCGAAGTGGTGCGATCCTGTTGAAAACAGTCCTGATCTTGGGCGCGGGCTGCGGCACGGTGTTCGGTGCTGCGCGTCATTTTCCTGAAGGCGTAGCCGTCGCATTCAGACGATTTCCGCAACACGCAGAGCCAAATGGTCTTGACACCGACAGTTACAGCCTAACCAATTTTGATGACGACCTGATGGCATTTCGATAGTTCCCGCATCGCGGAAATCGTGGCGACGCATCCCAAACAGAGGGAGGTTTCGCCATGACTGATCGCAGCGCCGAACACTGGTATCCGACAGCGGCCTATCTCTACGTTCTGCACCTTGACGGCCCTGCGCTGGCGTGGGAATACCTGCGCCGAAATCCCGACTACCGCCGCGACTGGCTGCGCCGCCGCCGCCGGCCGGACACGGCGCAGGCGTGGGGCCTGCGCCTGCTGGAAGACCCAGCCCTGGATGCGCGCGACGCGCATCCGGCCTGGTTTCCCGATCACGATGCCGTCGTGCAGGTTTACCCGGACGATGACCCGCCACCCGAAGCCCATGCCTTCGAGTTCTGGCGCGTCCCTGGCCGCAAGCAACTGATCCACGACGGCAAGCGCCTGGTGCTGGTGTCGCATTGGCCCGGCTGCTGCCTGCGGCTCGCGCTCGCGCCGGGCCTGGAAGACGGCATGGCCTACCTCTACGCCACCCGCGCCTGCGCCACGCCCTGCGCGCGCTATCGCACGCTCGCGTCCGAGCTGGACGCATTGGCCGTGGCCACGGTTGCCACGCCTGCGGCGGCGGCCCGTTCCAGGCCCACGACGGCCGCGGTGCTGGAACTGCACACCTTGCAGACGCTCGACGCGACCCTGGCGGGCGCGTCATTGCGCGAAGTGGCCGAAGGGCTGTTCGGCGCCGATGCCGTCGCCGCCGACTGGCACAAGGACAGCGCCTTACGTGCCCGCGTGCGGCGGCTGGTACGTCGTGGCGATGCGCTGATGCGTGGCGGCTATCGCCGCCTGGCACAGCTTCCGCCGCCGTTGCAGTAGGGGGGGACGTTTCGCGTCCCCCGTAGATCGTCCCTTAGCAAGCAGCCTCGCTTTCTTGAAAGTGCCTCTAACCGGCCGCGTGGTGTGGCCGGGCTTGATGGAGGTACATCCCATGCGACCCGCTCCCTTGCGGCCTGCCGCCGCTGCTGTCGCTGCGCCTGCGCAGCCCCAACGCTACCTGACCAACGACGAAGCCGCCGAGTACCTGCGCCTGTCGCCACGCACGCTGGAGAAACAGCGCGTGATCGGCGGCGGCCCGAAGTTCCGCAAGTTCGGCCGCCGCGTCATGTACGCGGTGTCCGACCTCGATGCCTGGGCCGACCAGCGCAGCTACGAGGCGACTTCCGACCCGGAATATGCCGAACGCCACGCGGGCGATTACCGTGATGGCCGCTGATCGCTGGCGCGTGGGTGGCCGTCGCCATGTCCAGCCCGCCAGGGCAAGCCTTGCAGCGCGAACAGCTCGACCTGTTCCGCGCGCTGCCGGGCGACATGGCACCCCGCGACAGCCAGGACTTGATGGCCTTTCCGTTCTTCTCGCTGGCGAAGTCGCGGCGTACCGCGCCGATCGACTTCCGCGCCGGCGGCATCACCATCCGCGTGGAGGGTACGCAGGAGCACGGCATCGCAACGATATGGGATGCCGACCTGCTGATTTGGGCCGCCTCGCAGATCGTGGAGGCGCGCGACGCGGGCTTGCGCCCGTCGCGCTGGATACGCGCCACTCCCTACGAGATCCTGCGCTTCATCGGGCGCGGCACGTCTCTCAACGACTACCTGCGCCTGAAAGCCGCGCTCGACCGGCTGCAATCGACCACGGTGGCCACGTCCATCCGCGAAACCACGGGAAGGCGATTGCATCGCTTCTCGTGGATCAACGAGTGGAAGGAACTGGCCGATGCCAGCGGCGTGCCGCTGGGCATCGAACTGATCCTGCCGGACTGGTTCTATGCGGGCGTGCTCGATGCCGCCTTGGTGCTGACCATCGACCCAGCCTATTTCCGCTTGAAGGGCGGGATCGAGCGCTGGCTGTACCGCCTGGTGCGCAAGCACGGCGGCAAGCAGCCGGGCGGCTGGCAATTCGACTTCCGGCACCTGCACCGCAAGTCGGGCAGCGCTGCGCGCTTCTCCGACTTCGCTTACGACCTGCGCGTCCTGGTGGCGCGGCAGTCGCTGCCCGGCTACGTCCTGGGCATCGAGCGAATGCCGGACGACGGACAAGAACTGCTGACCTTCCGGCCCGTGCTGCACACGGCACGGGGATAACTCGTGGAAAAGGTGTGGACGGCCTCGTGCTATCAGGAGTACCGGGTATCGTGCTATCGGGAGTACGCCTATCGTGCTATCAGGAGTACGAAAACGCCGGAAAGCCAATAACGGCGCGGGTTTGCGGCCCCTCTAACTTCCCTAACAAGAAATACATAACTTTTAGTAGAAGCGCGCCGTTTCGGTGGACAACCGAGAAACGGCACGGCGAACAGCGTTTTGCACGGCAGGTAAAGCCCGGCTTTCCAGCAGGGAGGGCCGCGCCATGATCCTCGCTCTGCTCAACCAGAAAGGCGGTGTCGGCAAGACCACGCTCGCCACGCACATCGCGGGCGAACTGGCGATGCGCGGCCAGCATGTCGTCCTGCTCGATGCCGACCCGCAGGGTTCATCCCTGGACTGGACGCAGCGCAGAAGCCAGCAAGGCTTGCCACGGCTGTTCAGCGCCGTGGGCCTCGCACGCGAAACGCTGCATCAGGAAGCGCCAGAACTCGCCAGGCGGGCCGATCACGTCATCATCGACGGGCCGCCGCGCATCGCCGCCTTGGCGCGCTCCGCGCTGCTGGCGGCCGAGCGCGTGCTGATCCCGGTGCAGCCCAGCCCCTACGACCTCTGGGCCAGCTCGGAAATGGTTTCGCTGATCCGCGAGGCGCAGGTGTTCCGGCCGCTGCTCCGCGCGGCCTTCGTCATCAACCGGCGCGTCAGCACCACCATCATCGGGCGCGAGGCGCGGCAATCGCTCGCCGAACAGCCGCTGCCCGCGCTGCGCTCGGAGGTGCATCAGCGCATCGTCTTCGCCGACAGCGTGGCCGCTGGCCGGCTCGCACGCGAGACAGCGCCCGACAGTGCCGCCGCCCGCGAAATCACCGCCCTGGTGGACGAACTGCTGCGGTGGCCGACATGACAGCGCAGCAGCCACCCAACAGCAAACGCACGGGCAAGCGCGTCGGCATCGGCGCACGTCCGCCCGCGAATCCGCACGCCGAGGCGTGGATTCGTCAGGGCGATGCCGACGCGCTGGGCAAAGGCGACCTCTACACGGCCCGCCTCACGCTCGACATCACGCCCGCCATGCGGGCGCGCATCAAGGTGTCGGCCTTCACGCAAGGCGTGACCGTGGCCGACCTGCTGCGCGGCCTGCTGGAGCGGGAGTTTCCGCCGGAGAACACACCTATTAGTGATATATGCGCTGCAAAACCAGGTGCGCGTGGTGATCATATTCATAAAGCTTGCACCGCGGAAATCTGCGCCTTGTGCGCGGCAGTGGCGAATTTCAATGCCCAAGGCACTGACGTTGCGGAAATCTGCCATTGATAAATCACAGCTTTTGAAAATGGCATCTTTCAGCATTGCGCGACTAAAATTGCACCCTTTCTGACTTTCGCGATCATAGAACTGGCAGCCGATAAATTCAGTGCCGCTCAGGTCGGCACCTGAAAAATCGCAGTTAAAAAATGTACTATTTTCAACTTTCTCACCGGTGAAGCGATTTCTGTCAATTTTTTCGCCAACTAATGCCAGAGTCATATCTATGCCTGTGTTTTTATACAGTAATGACGCCATGGTAAACCTTATGACGTTATGCGTCAAACCCGCCAGTATGACACCTGCAAATGCGTATTAGATCTGGTGTTTCTTCAGCAAGGCACGTAGCTGATGATAAGTCAGACCCAGTAATTCAGCGGCTTTTTTCTGGTTAAATTTAGCCTGCTGTAAGCTGGTTTGTAGAAAGTCTTTCTCTTGCTGCTGCTGGAATTCACGCAGATCCAGCGTTAGCTATTGGCGTTACATAAGCACTTACCCAATAGTGGTCGCCATTTTTACAGCGATTTTTTACTAGCCCCATCCATGAGCGGCCAGATTTTAATGTACTCCACATATGCTCAAATGCAGCAGGCGGCATATCTGGGTGTCTTACGATGTTGTGAGGCTGGCCTAATAGTTCTTCCTCAGTGAAACCACTGATTTTAATGAAGTCAGGATTAACGTACGTGATATGGCTTTGAGGGGAGGTAGTCGAAAGAATATTGGCATCTTTTGGGAGTTCTAAGTTTCGACCCGTCACTGGTAAATTCTGGCGCATAAGAACCTCAAGGGTTGGCTGTTTTATTTTATTGTTTTCGGCATTAAGCCCAATTTCTGGCACTGTTGCAAATAGTCGGTGGTGATAAACTTATCATCCCCTTTTGCTGATGGAGCTGCACATGAACCCATTCAAAGGCCGGCATTTTCAGCGTGACATCATTCTGTGGGCCGTACGCTGGTACTGCAAATACGGCATCAGTTACCGTGAGCTGCAGGAGATGCTGGCTGAACGCGGAGTGAATGTCGATCACTCCACGATTTACCGCTGGGTTCAGCGTTATGCGCCTGAAATGGAAAAACGGCTGCGCTGGTACTGGCGTAACCCTTCCGATCTTTGCCCGTGGCACATGGATGAAACCTACGTGAAGGTCAATGGCCGCTGGGCGTATCTGTACCGGGCCGTCGACAGCCGGGGCCGCACTGTCGATTTTTATCTCTCCTCCCGTCGTAACAGCAAAGCTGCATACCGGTTTCTGGGTAAAATCCTCAACAACGTGAAGAAGTGGCAGATCCCGCGATTCATCAACACGGATAAAGCGCCCGCCTATGGTCGCGCGCTTGCTCTGCTCAAACGCGAAGGCCGGTGCCCGTCTGACGTTGAACACCGACAGATTAAGTACCGGAACAACGTGATTGAATGCGATCATGGCAAACTGAAACGGATAATCGGCGCCACGCTGGGATTTAAATCCATGAAGACGGCTTACGCCACCATCAAAGGTATTGAGGTGATGCGTGCACTACGCAAAGGCCAGGCCTCAGCATTTTATTATGGTGATCCCCTGGGCGAAATGCGCCTGGTAAGCAGAGTTTTTGAAATGTAAGGCCTTTGAATAAGACAAAAGGCTGCCTCATCGCTAACTTTGCAACAGTGCCATATCCTGACCCTGAGCGGCGAAAGCTACCGCTTGAAGGACAAGAGGAAGGCGGGAGTGGTCAGGAAAAATTCCAAACCCGAATGATCCAGGTGGGTCAGTATTACTTTGGTGATTCAGGGGTAAAGTGGGTCAGTTTTCAGTTGGTGTTGACACCGGCGTACCCTCGGTGCTATCTTCTCGCCCCAATAGTCGGGGCTTGGCCAGGACTTCCTGAGGCCGTCCGTAACGTGGATGCCGAGGTCAGGCGAGGTGGCCGACCCATGAACGCCGACCTGATTCGTTTTTCAATAGCGCTGGACGTTGTGGTGCCAGGGACTTACCAACCCGATGTGTGCCCATCCGGGGCAGTTACAGCCGTTACAGCCTCTGGAGAGGGAGCGGCTTGCCGCTCGGTGATAATCCCAGCTGTAGCGGCCTGATTACATCCGGCCGCTACACCTAGCTCCACCTTCAAACAAGGAATATCGTTGATGTCACTGTATCGCCGTCTAGTTCTGCTGTCTTGTCTCTCATGGCCGCTGGCTGGCTTTTCTGCCACCGCGCTGACCAACCTCGTCGCGGAACCATTCGCTAAACTCGAACAGGACTTTGGCGGCTCCATCGGTGTGTACGCGATGGATACCGGCTCAGGCGCAACTGTAAGTTACCGCGCTGAGGAGCGCTTCCCACTGTGCAGCTCATTCAAGGGCTTTCTTGCTGCCGCTGTGCTGGCTCGCAGCCAGCAGCAGGCCGGCTTGCTGGACACACCCATCCGTTACGGCAAAAATGCGCTGGTTCCGTGGTCACCCATCTCGGAAAAATATCTGACAACAGGCATGACGGTGGCGGAGCTGTCCGCGGCCGCCGTGCAATACAGTGATAACGCCGCCGCCAATTTGTTGCTGAAGGAGTTGGGCGGCCCGGCCGGGCTGACGGCCTTCATGCGCTCTATCGGCGATACCACGTTCCGTCTGGACCGCTGGGAGCTGGAGCTGAACTCCGCCATCCCAGGCGATGCGCGCGATACCTCATCGCCGCGCGCCGTGACGGAAAGCTTACAAAAACTGACACTGGGCTCTGCACTGGCTGCGCCGCAGCGGCAGCAGTTTGTTGATTGGCTAAAGGGAAACACGACCGGCAACCACCGCATCCGCGCGGCGGTGCCGGCAGACTGGGCAGTCGGAGACAAAACCGGAACCTGCGGAGTGTATGGCACGGCAAATGACTATGCCGTCGTCTGGCCCACTGGGCGCGCACCTATTGTGTTGGCCGTCTACACCCGGGCGCCTAACAAGGATGACAAGCACAGCGAGGCCGTCATCGCCGCTGCGGCTAGACTCGCGCTCGAGGGATTGGGCGTCAACGGGCAGTAAGGCTCTGAAAATCATCTATTGGCCCACCACCGCCGCCCTTGCGGGCGGCATGGATTACCAACCACTGTCACATTTAGGCTAGGAGTCTGCGCGGCAGAGCCGTGTGACCGGTTTTCTGTAGAGCACTGACGATGGCGGCGGCGCTCTCTGCAATTGGCAAGGCGTCGGCGCCAAGGATACCAATCTTGCGGCGCGCGGCGTGTTATGACGACTGGGGTGCATTTGAGCCGCCCCATTTAACCTTCGCCCTCACAGATACGCCATTCGCCTCAGATTTAGCGCCATGCAGACGAGCTTCCACTCGGCTTGCACCTTGTCCAGGCCCCTCATGCTGAACTGACGCAATCCCATCACCGCCTTGATCCAACCATTCGGAGCCTCCACGATCGACTTGCGCCGGCGGTAAGCTGCATCGCCTTGCTCCGTTTTCAATTTCGCCGCAATCGCCGCCGTATGCGGATGGGTCTTGGCATTGACCTTGGCATCTTCACGTCCCTCGCGGCCGAGGGCAACGATGACATCGCCGTGGTGATCGGCGACCTTTGCCAGAACAGCCTCACTACGGAATCCCGCATCCGCCAGCGTCTGGGCCGGCATTTCTCCGGTGTTGGCCTGAACTGCTGCCAGCATGCCCAGCAGCGCCTGACTGTCCGCGGCGCAGTTGGTCAACTCCGCCGCCACGATGATCTGGTGCTCGGCATCGACCGCTGTGTACCCGTTGTAGCTCTGCTCGGAGCCACCACCGGCGTGTTTCATGATCCGGCTGTCCGGATCGGTGAAGCTTTCCTGATCACGGTCATCCGGCACACCAAACTCGCGTTTGTACGAGCCACCGCCCTTGTCCGAGCCATCCGGATGGCGAGGCCGGCGGCCATCGTCTTCGCTGCGCCCCCGGGCCTGGTCCGCTTCACGCTGGCGCGCTTCCAGGCGCGCCTTTGCCGCCTGGATCGCCTCCAGGCGCTTCTCGCGGCGAGAAATCTCGGCAGGAATGTCCAGCTCCGGCTCGTTACGCTCCTGGTCGTCGGTAGCCTTGGCGCGATCAAGCAGCGCCTTGATCTCGCAATGCAATTCGTCCTCGGCCGGCTTCATGCGCTTATAGCTCATCGCCTTGTGGCGGCTGGCGTTGGCTTTTACCTTGGTGCCGTCGACCGCGATCGTGCCAAGCTTCACCAGCCCACATTCGCGCGCCAGTTGCACCACCTGAACGAACAAATTCTCAAGCTCGGTCAGGTGTAGGGCACGGAAGTCACTCAGCGTGCGGTGGGCCGGGAAGTTTCCAGCGGCCAGCACACGCAACGCGACATCCTCGTACAGCTTCCTGGCTAGTTTGCGCGAAGAGAAGACGCCGCTCGCGTAACCATAGATCAGCACTTTGACCATCATCGCCGGATGAAACGGCTGATTGCCCGGACCACCGCCGGCATACCGGGCGTGGAATGCGCTCAAGTCCAGCGTATCGACAGTCTCGCTGATGAAGTAGGCAAGATGCCCTTCAGGTAGCCACTCTCCCAGAGAAGGGGGCAGCAGATAGGATTGGTCGGGTCGGTAAGGAAGGTAACTGGCAGCCATCCCCGTATCGTCCTCGATCTTCCGCCGATTTGGCTTCTGCCGCGCAGGCTCCTAGCCTAAATGTGACAGTGGTTGGTAATCCATGCCGCCCGCAAGGGCGGCGGTGGTGGGCCAATAGATGATTTTCAGAGCCTTACTGCCCGTTGACGCCCAATCCCTCGAGCGCGAGTCTAGCCGCAGCGGCGATGACGGCCTCGCTGTGCTTGTCATCCTTGTTAGGCGCCCGGGTGTAGACGGCCAACACAATAGGTGCGCGCCCAGTGGGCCAGACGACGGCATAGTCATTTGCCGTGCCATACACTCCGCAGGTTCCGGTTTTGTCTCCGACTGCCCAGTCTGCCGGCACCGCCGCGCGGATGCGGTGGTTGCCGGTCGTGTTTCCCTTTAGCCAATCAACAAACTGCTGCCGCTGCGGCGCAGCCAGTGCAGAGCCCAGTGTCAGTTTTTGTAAGCTTTCCGTCACGGCGCGCGGCGATGAGGTATCGCGCGCATCGCCTGGGATGGCGGAGTTCAGCTCCAGCTCCCAGCGGTCCAGACGGAACGTGGTATCGCCGATAGAGCGCATGAAGGCCGTCAGCCCGGCCGGGCCGCCCAACTCCTTCAGCAACAAATTGGCGGCGGCGTTATCACTGTATTGCACGGCGGCCGCGGACAGCTCCGCCACCGTCATGCCTGTTGTCAGATATTTTTCCGAGATGGGTGACCACGGAACCAGCGCATTTTTGCCGTAACGGATGGGTGTGTCCAGCAAGCCGGCCTGCTGCTGGCTGCGAGCCAGCACAGCGGCAGCAAGAAAGCCCTTGAATGAGCTGCACAGTGGGAAGCGCTCCTCAGCGCGGTAACTTACAGTTGCGCCTGAGCCGGTATCCATCGCGTACACACCGATGGAGCCGCCAAAGTCCTGTTCGAGTTTAGCGAATGGTTCCGCGACGAGGTTGGTCAGCGCGGTGGCAGAAAAGCCAGCCAGCGGCCATGAGAGACAAGACAGCAGAACTAGACGGCGATACAGTGACATCAACGATATTCCTTGTTTGAAGGTGGAGCTAGGTGTAGCGGCCGGATGTAATCAGGCCGCTACAGCTGGGATTATCACCGAGCGGCAAGCCGCTCCCTCTCCAGAGGCTGTAACGGCTGTAACTGCCCCGGATGGGCACACATCGGGTTGGTAAGTCCCTGGCACCACAACGTCCAGCGCTATTGAAAAACGAATCAGGTCGGCGTTCATGGGTCGGCCACCTCGCCTGACCTCGGCCAGCTCCCGCAAACGCTCCTCGATCGGACGCGCGATCAACTGCTCAACACGTTCGGCTGGCATGCCAGGGTTCAGAACGGCAACAACCGCATCTCGAATCGTGACCGATGGCTCTTCCTGCGAAGGGAAATTGAGAAACGTGGCAATGCCGGCAACAAGAATGATGACCGCGGCAAGGTAGGTGAGTCTGCTGGCGCGCAGCGCCATTTCTGTGATCTTCATAGCGAAGTCTTCCTGTAGCGGGTCAGCGTCCGGCCAATTGGGTCGTGGCCTTGAGTGGGGTGACTTGTTGCTCGTTCGTCAGCCAACTCGCGCCAGCCGCGACTACCATCTCGCCGCGCTTCAGGCCGCCCACAACGCGAACGTTGTCGCCGCCTGGCTCGCTCTGGAATTGCACTTCCCGGCGGTGCACCTTCTTTCCGGTCACGTCATATACAAACACTGCGGCTTGTCCTGCTTTCTCACTGAGCACCAGTGCCGAATAGGGAAGCATCAGACGATCTGGTGAGGCATCCTTCGCTTCCGGTGCCTTCAGCAATACTTGAACGGCAGACCCGGGTCGAAGACTGCGCGCAAGAGTAGCATCTTGAGGAACGAGCACGACAGGTAAAAGTGAGCCATTTTCAGCACGCAAGCCGATGCGTTGTACCGAAGCACGAACGGGACTTGCTGACTCGCTCAGGCGCAGTTCGGCGACCTGCCCAATTTTGATATTTGCCGCCTGGGTCGTCGATGCAGTCGCAAGGACTTCTACGCCGCTGCGTAGTCCATCCACTTGAAGCACCGGCGCTCCGGCTGCAATATCTGTGAACGGCAGAGCGAGTTTCTCCGCGACGACGCCGTCGAATGGCGCATGAATGGCGGCCCCCCTTCGCGCACGCTCGGCAAGGCCGAATGCGGCCTTTGCATTGCGCACCTGGCCTTCAGCTGCAACCAACTGTGCTTTCACACTCTCGAATGCAGCCGGGGAGATTACGTTGCCCTCAAGCAGCCCCCTTTGCTGCGTTGTCTGCACGATTCTGTCTGCCAATGCGGCTTCCGCAGCAGCGAGTGTCGCCCGAGCCTGTTCTAGGCGGAGTTGCTCGGGCTGAACATCCAACTCAGCCAGAAGCTGTCCGCGAGAGAAGCGATCTCCCACGTCCACATGAAGCTTGCTGATACGCCCGCCAGTCTCGAACCCCAAGGTACTCCGCTCACTGGAGCGAGCTAGACCACTCAATTCAATGCGATTGGCCACAGAACCTACATCCCCCACCGTGAGCAGCTTGACCGCTCGCGGTGGATCGGAAGCAGGCTCCTTCTGACTACCACAGCCGGCAAGCGATGCGAGCAGAACAAACGCGAGGCCGACTTTCTGCATTTGCCAGGACTGGGATTTAAAGGGAGTGCAAGACACGGGAAGGCCTTTCATCAGCGTTTATCAATAGGGGTGAGTTCCAGTTCGCCGCGGGCGAGCGCCTGGAGGGTGTGCATGAGTCGAGAAAGGTCTTCGGCAGCAAACGTCGGAAAACCCATCATTTCGGCGAGGAAGACTCCGTCCAAGGCAAATAGAACGATTCCGGCGATATCGGTGCCGCGTGGAGATTTGCTCGCGTTCTCGTACTGCCTGCGGTACCAGCCGCGCACAGGCTCAAGCAGCGTGGGGTCTTCAGCCACGGCCGCCAGCAATGCAGCGCTCATCTTTTGCATCCCGCCGTCAGGCATAGCCGAGACCTGGCTGGATAGCCAAGGGTCTGGATCGCCGACGAATGGCAGCTCTCGCTCTTCCTGCCCGCCATCAAACGCCGAGACCTGGTCATCAATCATCGTGAGGAGCAGATCGCGCTTGGTCTTGAAGTGGTACAGGAACGCACCTTTGCTCATTCCTGCCCGTGCAACGACCGCGTCAAGCGTTAGGTGCCCGGCACCTCCCTCCATGACTACGTCACGCGCAGCTTGAAGGATGCGCTCCCGTGTTTGTTGCGCTTTCTTAGAGATGGAGGGGGCTTCAGCGCCGTTGTCCGCCGAATGCGACTCCTCTGGGCTTGATTTCATACGAGTTGCCATGGTGAAACTCCAAAGATGCTTGATTTATGAACCGTCTGGACGGTATAGTACACGCCATGAACTATGCCCGTCAAGACGGCCTCCTCAATTCACAACCTAGTGGCTCAACATGTCCGATCCCTACGCCCGCCGCGGCCTTACTGCTGTTGCATTCCTATCGATCACGCTTCTCGCCGCGTGCAGCCACTCGCCTCACAGGGTGGAGACATCACGCGTTGAGGTTCCGGCCAAATTCATGAACGAAGCGGGTCTGGCTGTGCAGCAGGTGCCAGCACAAGCACTCCCGGCCGAGTGGTGGACGGCGTACGGTGATCCGCTGATTGACGCGCTGGTGCGCAACGCGCTGGAGCACAACACCGATCTCGCTATTGCAAGAGCGCGGATTGATGAAGCTGTGGCGATCACCCGACGTACACGCGCTTCAATGTTCCCTAGCTTGGCGCTCACGCCCCAAGCAACGCGCGCGCGCGACTTTTCTTTGGCACCGACCATCAGCAGCGATGCCAGGCTTCCGCTGTCGGCTTCATGGGAAGTTGATCTAGCGGGCCGCCTCTCGCATGCCGCTGATGGCGCACGGATGGACGCAGTTGCTGTCGAACAGAACTGGTTCGCGACACGTTGGCAGATCGCCTTTGAGACAGTGTCCGCTGCACTGCAGCAGCGGCAGGCGGCAGAGCTGGAAGATCTGGCAAAAGAGCGACTTCAAGTCGCCGAGCGCCTTGAGCGTCTGACAGAGCAGAAGTTCAAGGCAGGTCAAGCTACGGGCTTTGACATTGAACGCACGCGTTCCGAGGTCATCGCCCTCCGGGTGGAGCAAGAGCAGTTGCGACGCGTACGCGGCGAAGCAACGCATGCCTTGGATGTGCTCGTTGGCCGGATTCCGGGGGCGCTTGGCAGCGGTCCTGCGCTTGCCTCTCTCACCATGCCCGATTGGACTCCCAGAAGCGTGCCAGGCGAATTGCTGCAGCAGCGCCCCGACGTCAGAGCCGCGCAGGCGCGTCTTGCAGCGGCGACGGCGCGATGGAACGCAGCAGAAGGCGAGCGGTTCCCCAAACTTGTGCTCGATTTGAGTGGTGGGCGCCAACGCTTCGAGAACAACGGAACACGTGTGGCAGGGAACATTTTCTCTCTGGGCTTGGGTGTGACGCTTCCGATCTTTGACGGTGGAGCAATACAAGCGGGAATCGACGAGGGCTCAGCACGCAGTCGCGGCGCACAGGCTGACCTGGAACGCACGGTTTTGCTTGCGCTTCAGGATGTGGAGAACGCTTATCTGGGCTGGCAGACCCAGCGGACTTCTCTGCAGCATCAGGTCGATGGTCTTGTCGTCGCTGATCGACTCCTTGACCGCAGTCGACGCCTCTTTGAGGCGGGACAGGTGGATGCGACCGTTGTTGCAGAAGCGGAGCGTGGCACCTTGTCCCAGCGAGCGGCTCTGGTCCGTGCTCGCGCCGACGCAGCCGTGCAATGGGGTGTTCTCGCTAAAGCGCTTTCTGGTTCGCCAGAGCATGTGAATCTGCAATCTTCACCCTGAGTCCTTGAGTTGGAAGAACGCAGCATGGCAGCGAGTTTTAAATACTGAATAGATCGACGATTAGTAGGGGACGCATGGAAATTCGACATCTACGTTGTTTTATGGCGCTCGCCGAGGAACTTCACTTCGCTCGCGCCGCTGCGAAACTGCATATTGAGCAGTCCCCACTGTCTCGCACGATCAAAGAACTCGAAGAGGAGTTAGGAGCACAGCTCTTTATTCGGAACACGAGAAGCACGCGTTTGACACGAGCTGGGTTGATGCTCATGGAGCACGCACCTCGGGTGTTCGCATCCTTGCAACAGGCGCGGGACTGCGTGAAGGCAGCAAAAAATGGCTTTCATGGACAACTCCGCGTCGCCTTGTCAGACGGCGCAACACTACTGTGCTTACCAGCCCTATTGGCGTTGTGTCGCGAGGAGGAGCCCGAGGTTGAGATTCGCTTTTTTGAGGTGCCACTATCCCAACAAATCAAAGGATTGCACGACGACCTGTATGACGTCGGCTTTGCACAGTCCGACGACGTAGGTGATGGAATCGTCGCACTTCCCGCGTGGACTGACACGCTTATGGTGGCGCTGCCAGCTCGGCATCCGTTGCTGGCTCTTAAGCGAATTCCATTGGATGAACTGCTGCGCTACCCGCTAGTGCTATCTGATCCTCAAGTGTGCGAGGGCCACGCCAAGCACATTGAGCGAGTACTTAGCCGGGCTGAAATGCAGCCTCTAGTTGCCGAGCGGGTTACCACTTTCGACCTGATGATGGCGTTGGTATCTGCCGGTTTTGCACTCGGACTTACAGGGGCTGCACACATTGCAGCCTCCCGAGAGCCAGGAGTCGTGGCGAGGCCGCTTTCGACACGCGTACCACCTTTGACGACCTATCTACTCAGACTTGAAGGCGATCCGTTTGACGAGCTTGCGCGCTTCATTCAGCGAGTACAGGCCATCGAATTGCCAGAGTTTCTCAGGTCAACAAAAAGCCGAAATCCCGATCTTCCGGAGGAATTGATGCCATGAGACTCGCCATCACGCTCGTCGCTGCAATGCTAGTCGCATGCGGTCAATCTGATAAACCGCACAAAGCCACTAGTGCAGAAAAGAAAACCCCGACAGTAGAAGAGCTGGTGGCAGACCCGGAACAGCTCAAGAAGTTGCGCCAGCAATGCAAGACGGATCGGCCTACTTTGGGCGAACTGCTTTGCAACCGGGTAGCGGAGGCAACACGTAAGCGGTTCTACGGTGACGGAAAAACGCCATACACACCGCCCAAAGAATCCCCCAAATTCTGAAATTCAGCAATTCAGCAATTCAGCAATTCAGCAATTCAGCAATTCAGCAATTCAGCAATTCGCTAGTCTGCCTGAATCTTCTGTTCGGCACGCTGATATTCGCCGGCGCTTACGGAGTCACTCCCTGGCTAGACACAGCGCGAATTCATTCTTTCTTATCGACCTTTCTGCCCCAAACGGTCTTTGACCGGCACTAAGCCAGCACCGATCCTGACGCCTGCGGCACATTTCTAAGCCGCGTTTCCCAAGGGAATCAGCGTAGGAGAGATTGGAGGCGGGGCTATGCAAGGTACGAATGTGCTGTTCGGTCAGATAGCCGTGGTATTCGGCATCGTGATCGCGGGTGTGTGGGGCGCCACACAATGGACGGCAGCAGCCCTTGGCTATCAGGTACGCCTTGGCTCCCCCTGGTTTGATTTCCTCGGCACACCGATCTACCTCCCGTGGAAGCTGTTTGAGTGGTGGTTCTTCTTCGATGCCTACGCGCCACGCGTTTTCGACACGGGCGGTGCCATAGCGGGTGGCAGTGGCTTGCTGGCGGTGGTGGTCGCAGTCTGCATGTCGATCTGGCGCTCTCGTCAATCACGCCTAGTCACGACCTATGGCTCGGCACGCTGGGCAAGTACGGAGGACATTCGCAAAGCCGGCCTTACGCAGCCGATCGGCGTGTTCCTCGGTCAGCACGATGGCAAGTACCTTCGGCATGAAGGCCCGGAACACATCCTCACTTTCGCGCCCACGCGCTCAGGCAAAGGCGTCGGCCTTGTGGTGCCGACGCTGCTTTCTTGGCCTGCATCCGCCGTAGTCCACGACATCAAGGGAGAGAATTGGCAGATCACCGCAGGTTGGCGCTCACGCTACTCACACTGCCTGCTGTTCAATCCGACCGATGCGAAGTCGGCGGCCTACAACCCGCTGCTAGAAGTTCGGCGCGGCGCACATGAAGTGCGTGACGTACAGAACATAGCCGACATTCTGGTCGATCCAGAAGGCGCGCTTGAGAAGCGCAACCATTGGGAGAAGACTTCGCACGCGCTGCTGGTCGGGGCCATCCTGCATGTGCTCTACGCGGGCGAGGACAAGACGCTGCGCGGCGTCGCCAATTTCCTCTCCGATCCGGCCAGCCCCTTCGAGCTGACCTTGCACCGGATGATGACCACACAGCACCTCGTGAACGTGGAAGGTGGTGGCCCGCATCCAGTCGTCGCTTCGGCGGCGCGCGAAGTGCTCAACAAGTCGGACAACGAGCGTTCCGGCGTGTTGAGCACCGCCATGTCGTTCCTGGGCCTCTACCGCGACCCCACGGTGGCCGAAGTCACCTCGCGCTGCGACTGGCGTATCGCCGACCTGATCGCGTCCGAGCATCCGGTGTCGCTTTATCTGGTAGTGCCACCTTCGGATATTTCGCGGACGAAACCGCTCATTCGCCTGATCCTCAACCAGATCGGCCGACGGCTCACCGAATCGCTCGACGGCAGCGACGGCATCGAACGCCGCCACAAGCTGCTGCTGATGCTCGATGAGTTCCCGGCGCTGGGCCGCCTGGACTTCTTCGAGACGGCGCTTGCCTTCATGGCGGGCTACGGAATCCGCAGTTTTCTTATCGCCCAATCGCTCAACCAGATCGACAAAGCCTACGGCCAGAACCATTCGATTCTGGATAACTGCCATGTCCGCGTGACGTTCGCCACCAACGATGAACGCACTGCGAAACGGATCTCCGAAACGCTTGGCACCGCTACCGAACTGCGCGCGCAGCGCAACTATGCCGGGCACAGATTGGCACCGTGGCTGGGGCACCTCATGGTGTCGCGGCAGGAGACGGCCCGCCCGCTACTGACGCCCGGTGAAGTGATGCAGCTTCCGACTGAGGAAGCTGTGGTGATGGTGTCCAGCGTGGCACCGATCAAGGCCAAGAAGCTGCGCTACTACGCCGACGCGAATTTCAAGAACCGCGTTTTACCGCCGCCTGTGCTCGCGGCCGGGCAATACGCGGACGCGCCACCGGCCCGGCCCGACGACTGGAGCGGCCTATCGATCCCAGCCGTGTCAACGGTCCGGGCTGCGGGCCTGTCCGGCGATGGCACAGGCACCGCCGATGACGGCGGCCCACGCCGACAGCCGGAGCTATCCGAAGTCAGCGAATACAGCCCCGAACCGCTGCTCGCCGGCCATGACCTGACTCTGCTCGATGACGACGACGACCTGCCGCTGCCGCTTCCCGGCCAGCTCGACCCGGCCATGCAGCGCACGGCCCGGCTGGCTTCCCTCGACCCCAACGACGGAATCGACTTATGAGCCAATACCGCCTCAATCTGTTCATTCAGCCCGAGCACGCCAAGCGTCTCGAAGAACTGGCCGCCAAGAAAGGCGTGTCCAAGTCGTCCATTGTCGCGGCGGCGCTCGCGTCGTGGCTATCGCCCGATGCTGGCGACCAGCGCGAGGCGGCCATCGCCAAGCGGCTCGATCGCCTGTCGCGGCAGGCCGAGCGCATGGAGCGCGACCAGAACATCCAGATCGAAACACTGGCGCTGTTCATCCGCTACTTCCTGACCGTCAGCACCCCGATTCCCGAAGCCCATCAGGACGCAGCTCGCGCCCAAGGCAAAGCGCGTTTCGAGCAATTCGTGGAGCGGCTCGGCCGCCACCTGCTGCGTGGCCGCAGCCTGGTGCGCGACGTTGTGGAAGAACTGCACCCAGACCCGGCGCGAATGGATGACGCGGAGGCACTGGCTGAAGCGCAGGAGCGTGCCTCATGAGCGCCATTCCGCAAACCCCGCCCGAACTCTCATCCGCCGCAACCTCTCTGGATCGCCGTATCCAGATGCTGCGCACGGCAATGGGGCCAGTCATCGCCGCTGCGCTGGCCGACCCCGACGTGGTGGAAATCATGCTCAACCCCGACCGCACCCTATGGGTGGATCGGTTGTCATCGGGCCGCATGCCGCTGGGCGTGGAGCTGTCCCAAGACGATGGCGAACGCATCATCCGGCTGGTGGCTGCGCACGTCGGCGCAGAGGTGCATCGCGGGCGGCCGCTGCTGACCGCCGAGCTGCCCGAAACCGGCGAGCGGTTCGAGGGCATCTTGCCGCCCGCAGCGCCCGGCCCAGCCTTCGCGCTGCGCAAGCGCGCCGTGAGCATCATCGGGCTGGATCGCTATGTGGCCGACGGCATCTTGACCACAGGCCAGGCCGAGTTCCTGCGCCGCGCCGTGCGTGAGCGCCAGAACATCCTGATCGCCGGGGCGACGAGCAGCGGCAAAACCACACTCGCCAATGCCTTGCTTGCGGAGATCGCCGCCACGGGCGACCGCGTGCTTGTGCTCGAAGACACCATCGAGCTGCAATGCGCAGCCCGCGACCATGTGCCGCTGCGCACCCGCGCTGGCGTCGTGTCTATGACCGAGCTGGTGCGGGCCACGATGCGCCTGCGCCCCGACCGCGTGATCGTCGGCGAGGTACGCGGCGGCGAAGCCCTGGACTTGGTTAAGGTGTGGGGCACCGGCCACCCCGGCGGCATCGCCACCATCCACGCCGGTTCCGCGCTGGGCGCGCTGCTGCGCCTCGAACAGTTGATTCTTGAAGTGGCGGTGAACCCACCGCGTGCGCTGATCGCCGAGGCGGTCAACGTCGTGATCCACATCGCCGGGCGTGGCCGCAAGCGCCGCGTCGAAAGCATCGCCCGTGTCGTCGGTTTCGACGGCACCGGCTATCGCCTGGCGGACGCGCTGGAAACACCGTTTCCCGAGCTGATGCCGGTTCCTCTCGCAGCCGATGCCGCTGCGCCTTCCTCGTCCCTTGACCTACCTGGAGAACTGCCATGACGCAGATGCACGTTCACGCTTTCCGTAATTCCGTAAATCCGGTTTCAACCATCGCACGCCTGCGGCGGCTGGCCGGCCCCGCGCACCACGGCCTGCTGCTGGCCGCAGTCATGCTGATGACGGCGGGCACGGCGAAGGCATCCGGCTCCTCGATGCCGTGGGAAGGCCCGCTGCAATCCATTCTGGAGTCGATTCAGGGGCCGGTGGCACGCATCGTCGCGGTCATCATCATCATCGCCACGGGCCTCGCGCTCGCCTTCGGCGACACGTCGGGCGGCTTTCGCAAGCTGATCCAGATCGTGTTCGGTTTGAGCATCGCGTTCGCCGCGTCCTCGTTCTTCCTGTCGTTCTTCAGCTTCTCCGGCGGGGCTGTCGTATGAGTGGCCCGGATAGCTTCGCGGCCGGCTTCGAGGTGCCGCTACATCGCTCGCTGACCGAGCCGCTCTTGATGGGCGGCGCACCGCGCACGGTGGCGATTGCCAACGGCACGCTAGCCGCTGCCGTCGGGCTGGGCCTGCAACTCTGGATTCCTGGCGTAGTGCTCTGGATCGTCGGTCACTCGCTGGCCGTGTGGGGCGCGAGGGTCGATCCGCAGTTCATGCAGGTCTTCGCCCGGCACATCAAGCACAAGCCGCTGCTGGACGTGTAGGAGACGCCGCCATGCTTAACCTTGCCGAATACCGCCAGCGGCCCGCCTTGCTGGCCGACTGGCTTCCCTGGGCTGGGCTGATCGCGCCGGGCGTGGTGCTGAACAAGGATGGCTCGTTTCAGCGCACGGCGCGCTTTCGCTGGCCTGATCTGGACAGCGCCACGCAGGGCGAATTGATCGCCACGACGGCACGGCTAAACAACGCGTTGCGCCGGCTGGGTTCGGGCTGGGCGCTGTTCGTGGAAGCCGAGCGCCAGTCGGCCGCGGACTATCCGCATTCCGACTTTCCCGAACCGCTGTCCTGGCTGGTGGACGAAGAACGCCGCGCTGCCTTTGAGGAATCGGGGAACCACTACGAAAGCAGCTATCACCTGACGCTAGCCTATCTGCCGCCGGAGGAATCCCGCGCTCGTGCAGCCAAGCTGCTCTACGAGCACGCGCCGGGCGATGGTGTGGACTGGCGCGGTCGGCTTGACGCCTTCCTGGCAGAAACGGATCGGGTTTTCGACCTGCTCGATGGCGTGATGCCAGAAATCGTCTGGTTGGACGATGCCGCGACGCTGACTTATCTTCACGCCACGGTGTCCACGCGGCGCTACCGGCTGGCCGTGCCCGAGGTGCCTTTCCACCTCGACGCACTGCTGGCCGATTCCGCCCTAGTCGGCGGCCTTGCGCCCATGCTGGGTGACCAGCATCTGCGCGTGGTGTCGGTGCGGGGCTTTCCGACCTCGACCTGGCCGGGCCTGCTGGACGACCTCAATCGCCTGGGCTTTGCCTATCGCTGGAGTACCCGGTTTCTCTGCCTCGATAAAGCCGAGGCGGAAAAGGAGCTGGGCCGCCTGCGTCGCCAGTGGTTTGCGAAACGGAAGAATGTCATTGCGCTACTGCGCGAAACCATCTTCCAGCAGGAATCGCCGCTGGTGGACACGGATGCCAGCAACAAGGCGGCCGACGCGGATGCCGCCTTGCAAGAGCTTGGCAGCGATCAAGTCGCCTTCGGCTACCTCACCGCCACGGTGACGGTGTTCGATGACGACCCTGCCGTAGCCGACGAAAAGCTGCGCATGGTGGAACGTGTCATCCAAGGACGTGGCTTCGTCACCATCCCCGAAACCTTAAATGCAGTCGATGCGTGGCTGTCGTCCATACCAGGCAATGCCTATGCCAACGTGCGCCAGCCCATCGTCTCGACGCTGAATCTGGCGCACATGATGCCGGTGTCCGCCGTGTGGGCTGGGCCGGAGAAAAACGCCCATCTCGACGGCCCGCCGCTGATCGTCACGCGCACGGATGGCGCGACGCCGTTCCGGCTGGTGACGCACATCGGCGACGTGGGGCATACGCTGGTCGCGGGGCCGACGGGCATGGGAAAATCTGTCCTGCTGGCGATGCTCGCCTTGCAGTTCCGCCGCTATGGCGGCTCGCGCATCTTCGCCTTCGACATGGGGCGATCCATGCGGGCGACGGTGCTGGGCCTGGGCGGCGAACACTACGACCTCGGCGCGGACGGCGCCATTGCCTTTCAGCCCTTGGCCCGTATCGACAGCGAAGGCTATCGCACCTGGGCCGCCGAGTGGATCGAAGGCCGCCTGCTGCATGAAGGCGTGACCGTCGGCCCCGACGAGAAAGCCGCCATTTGGTCGGCGCTCGGCAGCCTCGCTGGTGCGCCGGTGGAGCAGCGCACGATGACCGGGCTTTCGGTGCTGCTGCAATCGAACGCGCTGCGGCAGGCATTGTCGCCGTATGTGCTGGGCGGCGCGCACGGCAAGCTACTGGATGCCGACCGCGACCGGCTCGGCAGCGGCGACGTGCAGGGCTTTGAGATGGAAGAGCTAATGCACAGCCCCGCCGCCGTGCAAGCGGTGCTGCGCTACTTGTTCGCCCGCTTCGATGCACGTTTCGACGGTGCTCCCACGCTGCTGATTCTCGATGAAGCCTGGCTATTCCTTGATGAACCGTCCTTCGCGGCACGCATCCGGCAATGGTTGAAAACTCTGCGCAAGAAAAACGTGTCGGTGATCTTCGCCACGCAGTCGCTTGCCGACATCAAGGATTCGACCATCGCGCCCGCGATCATCGAAAGCTGCGCGAGCCGGATTTTCTTGCCCAACCCGCAGGCGACCGAGCCGCAGATTCGCACGGTCTACGAGGGCTTTGGCCTCAACAGTCGGCAAATCGAAATCGTCGCCACCGCGCAGCCCAAGCGCGACTACTACTACCAATCGCGCCTGGGCAATCGTCTGTTCGACCTCGACCTGGGGCCAGCCGCGCTCGCCTTCTCGGGCGCATCCACACCGCAAGACCAACGCGACATTGACCGAGTGCTGACGCAGGCCGGCGCTCCCGGCTTCGCCGGTGCGTGGCTACGCCATCGCGGCCTCGATTGGGCCGCCGACCTGCTGCCGTCCTCGCCGTCGGCGGCTTCTTTCCTCGCTACTCAACCCCTGGAGATTTCGCCATGAAGACCCGTGTACTTTCCGTTTCGCTCGCCGCCGCGCTGGCCGGCTCGCTGATGCTCGCTCAGCCAGCGGCGGCGCTCACTTTCGTTGATCCCGTCAACTTGGTGCAGAACACGCTGACTGCCATCCGCACGCTGGAGCAGATCAACAACCAGATCAACCAGCTCCAGAACGAAGCGCAGATGTTGATGAACCAGGCGCGCAACCTGGCGAATCTCGACTTCAACATCGTCAACCGGCTGCGCTCGACGCTCGCCACGACTGAACGCCTGATTGCCGAGGCGCAAGGGCTGGCCTACGACGTGCAGAGCATGGATGCCACGTTCTCGCGCCTGTACCCGGAGCAGTACGCCGCCACCATCAGCGGCGACCGCATGGCACAGGACGCACGCGAACGCTGGAAGAACACGCTCGACGGCCTGCACACCGCGATGCGGATGCAGGCGCAGGTGTCGCAGAACCTGACGCAAGACGAAAGCGCGCTGGCCGACCTCGTGAGCCAAAGCCAATCGGCCACGGGTGCGCTGCAAGCGATGCAGGCAACGAACCAGCTTCTCGCCTTGCAGGCCAAGCAGTCCATCCAGGCCCAGCAGCTCCAGATCACACAAGACAGGGCGGCCTCGCTGGAGCTGGCGCGGCAGGCAGCGGCCACCGAGCGCGCCCGCGAAGTGCGGCGGCGCTTCCTGGGCACCGGCACGCCGTACACACCGCAGTCCGTCAACTTCTACAACAACTGACGGGAGGCGGCCATGCGATGCGTTCCTGTCCTGCTGGCCGTGCTGCTGACCGCATGCGGCCAGCAGCCGGCTGAAGACCTGACCGCCACCTTGGCCGCCGATCCCGTGCGGCTCAAGGCGCTGCGCGCCCAATGCGCAGCCGACCGGCAAACCGCAGGCGAAGACACCTGTCGCGCCGCTGCCGAAGCCTTCCGGCGGCGCTTCTTCACCGGCCAGACTGGGCCGGACGAATACCGGACGCTGGCAGAACTGCCGCCGATTCCGGCGAGTTTCGACACGCCAACCGACGACGCGCCGGAAGGTGATGCGTCGCTCGCCGCTGCGGAGGACACGCCATGAACGACGTAACGATCATCGACAGATTCCTCGATACCTTCTCGCGCTACATCGACTCCGGTTTCGGTCTGCTGCAAGGCGAAGTCGCGTTCCTGACGGCCACTCTCATTGTCATCGACATGACCATTGCCGGTCTGTATTGGGCCATGAGCCATGCGACCGGCCAGGGCGAGGACGTGATCGCCAAGCTGCTGCGCAAGGTGCTTTACGTCGGTGCCTTCGCCTACATCATCGGTAACTTCAATTGGCTGTCGAGCATCGTGTTCCGCTCGTTCGCCGGGCTAGGCATCACCGCCACTGGCTCGGCCATAACGATGGAGAACTTCTTGCAGCCGGGTCGGCTTGCCAAGACCGGCATCGACGCCGCTGCGCCGATCCTCGACCAGATCGGTGACATGGCCGGCTTCCCCGAAGTGTTCGTGAACCTCGACCCCATCGTGGTGCTGTTCATCGCTTGGCTGGTGGTGATCCTCTGTTTCTTCGTGCTCGCGGTTCAGCTTTTCATCACGTTGATCGAGTTCAAGCTGACCACGCTTGCCGGCTTCGTCTTGATCCCGTTTGCGCTCTGGAACAAAACCTCGTTCCTCGCGGAAAAGGTGCTCGGCAATGTGGTTTCGTCAGGCATCAAGGTCTTGGTGCTGGCGGTAATCGTCGGCATCGGCTCGGGCCTGTTCGCGGAGTTCCAGGTTCATCCCGACGAGCCTTCCATCGACCATGCGCTTGTCGTGATGCTGGCTTCGCTTGCCTTGCTGGCGCTGGGCATCTTCGGCCCCGGCATCGCCACGGGCCTTGTGTCCGGTGCGCCGCAGCTCGGCGCGGGTGCGATGGCGGGCGCTGCCGTCGGCGCGGTAGGCACGGGTGTTGCCATCGGTGCCGCCGCGACCGGCGTGGGCGGTGCCGTCATGGCGGGCGCACGCATGGCCCCGGCCGCCGCAAAGCTGGCCGGGAGCGGCGCACGCGCCGCCACGTCGGCGGCCAGCAGCGCCAAGTCCGCATTCCAGGCCGGTTCCGCCGCTGCGGGCGGCGGGGCTAAAGGCGCGGCTGCGGGCCTCGGCAATGTCGCCAAGACCGGCGCGCAAGCGGCAGGCCGCCGAGCTGCATCGGGCGCTTCCGCTGCCGGTCAGAAGGTGGCCGACTCCTTCCGGGCAGGATGGAACGGTGCGGATGTCGGCGCTGCCGGTTCCGGCCAGGCCGCCGCAGGCGAAGGCGCAGCCAGCGCGCCGAAGCAAGAGCAACCCGCCTGGGCAAAGCGGATGCACCGCCGCCAGCAGATCACCCATGCCGCAACCACCGCAGCCCACACGCTGCGCAGTGGCGACGGCGGCGGCTCAGGGCAAGGCCCAAGCCTGCGCCCCGATGCGTGACCCGATACCTGACCACCAAGGAGAACCCTATGCGATTCAAACGCCCGCAGGTGCGCTATGCCGACACGCCGCAGCCTGCCACCCCGTACCAATCCGCCGCGCAGGTGTGGGACGAGCGCATCGGCTCGGCCCGCGTCCAGGCCAAGAACTGGCGTTTTATGGCCTTCGGCTGCCTCACGCTTGCGCTGCTGATGGCCGGTGGCCTGGTGTGGCGCTCGGCGCAGTCCATCGTCACCCCTTACGTCATCGAGGTCGATCAGTCGGGGCAGGTGCGCGCCGTCGGCGAAGCCGCCACGCCGTACCGGCCCGCCGATGCGCAGATCGCGCACCACCTGGCGCGCTTCGTGACGCTGGTGCGCTCGCTGTCTATCGATCCCATCGTGGTGCGGCAAAACTGGCTGGACGCCTACGACTACACCACCGACAAAGGCGCGGCGGTGCTCAACGACTACGCCAGCAAGAACGATCCTTTCGCCCGTGTTGGCCGCGAGTCGGTGACGGTGCAGATCACCAGCGTGGTACGCGCCAGCGATGCCTCGTTCAACGTCCGTTGGACGGAGCAACGGTTCATCAACGGTGCCCCCGCCGGGACCGAGCGATGGAACGCGGTGCTTTCCACCGTCCTGCAAACCCCGCGCACCGAACAGCGCCTGCGCAAGAACCCGCTGGGTATCTACGTCAACGGCCTGTCGTGGAGCCGCGAACTGGATTCTTCTGAAGGAGCCAAGCCATGAACCTGTCTTTCCGCTTATACGCTTTCGCGCTGACCGTGGTGGCCCTGTCGGGCTGCGCTTCGCAGGGCAAGCCGCCTCCGTCCATTTCGCTCGATGAGCCGGTGCAGGCACAGCCGCTGCCGGAGCCGCCTGCTCCAGTGGAAGTCGTCGCCATGCCCGAGCCGCTGGCGCTGCCAGCGCAGTTGAAGCCGCTGCACGAGTTGGACGCGGCCCCGGCTAAGCCGGAGCCGGCCGATGAGAAGGTGCGCGTTTCCCGTGCCAATGCCGAGGCGCGCATCGCGCCCACGCGCGAGGGCTACGTCAATGCGATTCAGGTGTGGCCCTTCACCGATGGTGCGCTCTACCAAGTCTATGCCGCGCCGGGACGCGTGACCGTGGTTTCCTTGCAGCCGGGCGAGGAACTAGTGACGGTCGCAGCCGGCGATACCGTGCGCTGGATCGTCGGTGACACGTCCAGCGGCAGCGGCGACGCGATGCGCATCAATGTGCTGGTCAAGCCCATCCGCTCAGGCCTCAAGACGAATTTGGTCATCACCACCAGTCGCAGAACATACCTGCTGGAACTGACCTCGACGGAAAAGGCATGGATGGCGTCGGTGTCCTGGGACTACCCAAAAGACCGGATGTTGGCCTTGCAGCGCCAGTCGCAGGCGGCTAGCGCCGCCGCACCGGTCGATACCGGACTGTCGCTGGAGAAGATCCGCTTCCGATATTCCGTCTCAGGCAGCAATCCGCCGTGGAAGCCGCTGCGCGCCTTCGACGATGGCGAGAAGGTCTATATCCAGTTCCCGCCGGGAATCGCCCAAGGCGAGCTGCCACCGCTGTTCGTCATCGGCGCGCAGGGCGACGGACAACTGGTGAATTACCGTTTTCGCTCGCCTTACTACATCGTGGATCGGCTGTTCGGCGCGGCCGAACTGCGCCTGGGCGGCGACAAGGGTGACGTGGTGCGTATCGAACGCACGGATGGCTTGGCGCGGAGGAACTGACCATGAGCCAGGACGACACTCCCGACCTCGCCACGCCGCATGCGGGCAAGGTGGCACCCGAGGCAGTTGCGCTGCGCGCCCAACCGCGCCCGGTCACGCGCCTGAACCGGCGCACGCTGGCCATCCTCGTCGGCGGTCTCTCGGTCGCTGTGCTCGGCGCGCTGATGTGGTCGCTGCAACCGCAGCGGCGCGGTGCAGGCGAGCAGACCGAGCTTTACAACGTCGATCGCGTCTCGAAGTCCGAAGGGTTGGACGCGCTGCCGGCGGACTACTCGAAGCTGCCGCCCCCCTTGGCGGCATCCGTGCCGGAGTTGGGGCCGCCGCTGCCAGGCGATCTTGGCCCGGCCATTGTGAAGTCGCAGCAGCCGGTGACGGCCGCCTACGCGGCCCCCGGCAACGACCCCAACGACGCGTTGCGCAAGGAAGCCGAAGCAGCAGCGGCATCGGCGGTGTTCTTCCGCTCTGGTTCGCAGAAGGCCGCGCCGGTGGCGCAGACACAGGTAGCCGCTGCGCCGGGCTTCACCGCCAATGCGGCCTTCGACCCGCTGGCGGCCGGGCCTGCGTCGACGGCGGCCCAGCCCGCCGACCCGACCGCCGTGCAGAACCGGCAAGACCAGAAAGAGGCATTCCAGAAAGCCGGAACCACGGAAGCCCGTGATTCCGGCAACCTGACGCTGCCGGCGTCGCCGTATCAGGTCATGGCCGGAACGGTGGTCGCCGGGGCGCTGGTGACGGGCATCAAGTCGGACTTGCCGGGCGATGTGATCGCCACAGTGACGGAGCCGGTCTATGACACGGCTACCGGCAAGTTCCTGCTGATCCCGCAGGGGTCACGCATCCTGGGCAAATACAACAGCCAGGTCAGCTACGGGCAGAGCCGCGTGCAAGTGGTGTGGAACCGGATCATCCTGCCCGACACGTCTTCGCTCAAGCTCGACAACTTGGCCGGCACCGATCCGGCCGGCTACGCCGGCTTGGAAGATGATGTGGATTGGCATTGGGATCGCGTCTTTGCCGGTGCGGCACTGACGACGCTACTGGGCATCGGTGCCGAACTGGCTGCGCCGGAGAACCGGCAGGACGGTGATCGCGTCATCATCGCCGGCCGCGATAGCGCCCAGGACAGCATCAATCAGGTCGGTCAGGAGATGACCCGGCGCAACCTCAACATCCAGCCCACCTTGACGGAGCGCCCCGGCTTGCCGGTTCGCATCATCGTCAACCGCGATCTGGTGCTGCGGCCGTACCAGCCACTTTTCTTCAACAGGGGGACTTCGCGATGACGACGCGCAAGCTACGGCTCGGGCCGCTGCCGAAAACGGAATCCACGAAGCTGACTTTTGCTTGCCCGGCCAGCCTGAAAGCCGACCTCGACCGCTACGCTACGCTGCACGCGCAGACCTACGGCGAGGCGGTCGATGCCACGGTGCTAATTCCGCACATGCTAGAAGCCTTCATGGTCGGAGATCGGGGATTCAGGAAGGGAGGCGCGGGCAAGGCCGCGCCGCCGAAGCCAAGCTGATGATGCCGGTTTCCGCTGGCGGCCATCCCTCAAACGCGCAGCCCAAGGCTGCGCGTTCTTCATTCTGGAGGACGGCGACCGATTGGGCTATGAAGACCAAACGCGGCTACCGCCTGCAGGCAACCGCCCCCGATGCAGCACGCTCGGGCTTTCTACCGCGAAGCTCCTATGTGGCTCCCAGCCCACAACGCCACAGCCCCGCAAGGCGGCCCGAAGTAGAGCCAAACCCGCACCCCATATAGACTTCCGGCCATCAGGCTGATTTCAACAATCGCTTGACTGCGGACATTTTTTATTGCTGTTTGCGTTCGGACAGGTTCCGGTCAATAGGTGGATTTTCGGAACAGAGTTTTCCACTGAGAATGTTGCAGCCGTGAGACATAAAAGCAGCCATGCGGCCCGAATTTTGATAATGTTTTGACAGTTGCTATAAGCATTTTTACAGATTACGGAGTCACCAAATGCATTTGAACAAGAAGAAAACGCTGGCGAGCCTGGTCGGATTGGTGCTGGCAGGCGCCGCGGCCATGGCGAGCGCGCAATCGGAAGGAACCCAGGGTGGCGTGACTCTGCAGTACGGCGTTGGCGACCACTACAAGCGCTACACGCTGAACTATGAAACGGCTTCGGTCTGGACGCACCAGTTTGGCGGCAACTGGGGACGCCTGGATCTGACGCCGGAATTCGGCGCGTCCTACTGGACGGCCGATGGTTCGCGCACGCCTGGCCACGCCTGGCAATTCAGCGCCATCCCCATGTTCCGCTGGTGGGCCGGCGAGCGCTTCTATCTCGAAGCGGGTATCGGCGCCACACTCTTCTCGACCACCCGCTTCGCCAACGAGAACATCAGCACGGCCTTCCAGTTCGGCGATCACGTCGGCATGGGTTTCCTGCTGACGCCGAACAACCGTATCGGTCTGCGCTATTCGCACTTCTCCAACGCCAGCATCAAGCGCCCGAATCCGGGTCTGGATGCGGTGCAGGTCAGCTACACGTACCAGTTCTGATCGAAGCCGGGTGGGAGCTCTCCCGCCAGCCAGGGTCAGTCAGTGCCAACCCCGCAGGCAAAGCCTGTGGGGTTTTTTTATTGGGGCCAAGACGAGGCGGGCAGGGTGCTGCTGCCGACGAGGCATGGGCGGCGTTGTGTCTTGCCGCCGGCGCCCCCACCGACATCCTCTTCAACGAGTATGCAAAAAAAATCTATGGTCAGCCCGATTTTTGCAAGCGAGGCGGTGTAGGCGTAAATTGGGCTTGCTCAAATCTATTCGGAGTCAGTTGGGGCTAGGCCCCCCGCGCCATGATGAGAGTCGCGCCCGGCAAACCTAAAAAGCCCCTCAGCATCGCGGTGCTGGATTTCATGTCAGGTTTCTTGCCAGGCCGTTGAGCCGTTTATGTCTTCACGTACTCGCGTCGCAAAACCAGGAAGTGACTGCGTAAAACGGTGATGAAGGTCAGGCTGGCGCTACAGTCTGCTCACTTCGGTAGTTCGTTCCATTGGCGAGGATGGCCCAGGCGATCCTCGCCAATTTATTGGCCAGCGCACAAGCGACCACGTTCGAGTGACGTCGGGCCTGCAGCTCGCGCACCCAGGCGCCTAGCCGGTCGGTTCGTCGCTCCACGTGTCGCATGATCGCGCGAGCGCCCTGTACCAACAATCGTCTAAGGTTCTTGTCGCCCCGTTTGCTGATGCCCAGGAGCGTGGGTTTGCCGCCCGTGCTGTACTGGCGAGGCACCAAGCCTACCGAAGCGGCGAACTGGCGCGCCGAACCAAATTGCCGCGCATCGCCCAGCTCAGTCATCAGCACGCTAGCAGTGATTGGCCCGATGCCGGGGGTCTGAAGCAGCCGCTGGCTGCGTTCATCCTCGCGCAGCTGTAGACACAGCTCACGCTCAATCTGGCCTACCTGCTCATCCAGATACTGAAAGTGCGATCGCAGCCGCTCCAGCAGCGCGCCTAGTTGGGGCGGCAGCGCGTGTTCGGCCAGAACCGCTGGCAAGCGTCGCAGGATCGCCTGACCACGAGGCAGGCTGATGCCAAACTCCAGCAAAAAGGCGTGCACCTGGTTGATCACGCCCGTGCGCTGAGCGACCAGTGATTCACGCACCCGATGCAGGGCAGAGACGGTCTGCTGAGCCTGATTGCGCACGCTCACGAACCGCATGCTCGGGCGCGAGGCCGCCTCGCAGATCGCCTGGGCATCGGCGAAGTCATTCTTGTTGCCCTGTACGAAGGGGCGCACGAACTGGGGGGAAATGAGCTTGGCCTGGTGGCCCAGTTCTTCGATGCGGCGCGCCATCCAGTGCGCGCCGGCGCAGGCCTCCATCACCACTGTGCTGCGCGGTGTGTTGCCCAGTAACTTGAACAGATCCTGGCGCGAGCACTTCTTGCGAAACATCATCCTGCCGGCCGCGTCCTGCCCATGCAGATGGAAGCTGTGTTTGCCCAGATCGATGCCAATCAGCGTGACGGTGCTCATGAGAGGTCTCCCAAAAAGAACAATCCCCACTCAGCGTACCGCTTCGTGGGGATCGGGCTGACCATCTCATTAGCCCCCGCTGTATGGCGGGGGCTTTTTCTCAGGGCGCGGCTCAGTGGCGCGTTTCTACCTGAACCAGCGGTTCAGTCGAAACGGACGGCACGGCCTTGCGCTCACGACCCAGGCGGGCCGGCGTGTGCGCGGCGGCGATACGCAGCTGCGTTTGCGCATGGCGGTCCGGATCGGTTTCCACCCACTGCAGGCCAGCGGCGTTGACGACGTCGTGCAGGGCCTGGGCCTTGGCGGACGGCGTTGCTGCCGGGATGACGATGGGTTGCTCGGCAACCGCCGGGGCCGGAGCGGCGGCGGGAGCCGGGGCGGCGGCCACGGGCTCGACCGGAGCGGGCGCTTGTGCTGCCGGCGCGGCAACTTGCGTCACCACGGGTTCGACGGCGGGCGCTTCGACCGGTGCGGCAACGGGTGCGGCAACAGGCGCGGGTGCGGCGGCGGGCTCCACGGCCACGGGGGCCGGGGCTTCGTCGCGCGGCTGCGCTTGCGTGACCACGGGCTCGACGGGCGTCGCCTGAACCGGCTCGGCCTTGACGGCTTGCTCGACTGCCGGAGCAGCTTCGGCCTGAGCGGCCTGAACGGTTTCTTCAGCAGGCGCGGCGGCTTGCGGCTGAGCAGGCGTTTCAGCCGATTCAGCGGGGGCCTGGGCCTGAACAGCCTCGGCGCCGTTGTCCTCGTCACCAGCGTCGTCCAGCTGTTCGTCGCTGCCGATCAGGCCGTTCTCGTCCTGGCTGCGGCGGCCGCGGCGGCTGCGGCGGCGGCGACGCTTGCGCTCGGGATCGGCCGAGCCTTCGGCGCCTTCGGCCAGCGCGATGCCGTCTTCCGTTTGCTCGATGGCATCCGTCTGTTCCTGGAGGGCGGCCACGGGAGCGGCTTCAGCGGCGGGAACGGCGGGCTTGGCGTCGGGCAGCGCGGTGGCCACGGTCTGGGCCAGCGCCGCGACCATGCTTTCCTGTTCGCTCATCGGCGCGTCGGATTGGCCTTCCTCGCGGCGGTTGCGGCCACGGCCGCGACGGCGATTGCGGCCGGCGCCGGCGTCATCGCCAGCGGCCTCGGCTGCCTGCTCGGGGCGGTTGTTGGCCAGCGCGGCCTGGTCGCGATCGGCGCGGGCTTCGTTACGGCCCTGGCGCTCGCCACGTTCCGGCCGTTCGGCGCGTTCCGGACGCTCGGCGCGCTCGCCTTCGGCACGGCGGTTGCCGCGCACGTGCTGGCGGCCGCCTTCGGCGCCTTCAGCGCTGTCGCCGCGCGCTTCATTGCGGCGGTTGCGGTTGCGGTCAGAGCCATGGCGTTCGCCGCGGCGGTCTTGGCCGTCGTGGCGGCCCTTGCCGCGGCCGGAGGCGCCGCGCTTGGCGGTGTCTTCCTGGGCAGCGGGGGTGGCAGCGGGCTTGGCGCTGTCGCCATTGCCGGTCAGCCAGCCGACCAGACGCTTGAACAGGCCGCCCAGGCCGCCGGAGGCGGCAGGAGCGGGCGCGGCGGCGGCCGGCGCCGGGGCCGGCGTGGACACGGGCGCGGGTTGCGAGGGCGTGATGCCCTTGACCAGCGCTTCCGGACGGCTCTTGATCTCGTGCTCGCGCGGCTGCCAGGCGGCATCCGTGGATGGAGCCTCGACCAGCTCGAAGCTGGTCTTCACTTCCTCGAGGCGCGGGTCGTCATGACGCAGGCGCTCGATGTGGTGATGCGGCGTTTCCAGATGCTTGTTGGGGATCAGCAGCAGGTTGACCTTCAGGCGCGCTTCCATCTTGGTGATGTCGGAGCGCTTTTCGTTCAGCAGATAGGTGGCCACGTCCACCGGCACCTGGGCGTGCACGGCGGCGGTGTTTTCCTTCATGGCCTCTTCCTGCAGCAGGCGCAGGACGTGCAGGGCGCTGGATTCCGCGTCGCGGATCACGCCGGTGCCGTTGCAGCGCGGGCAGGTGATGTGCGAGCCTTCGTTCAGGGCCGGACGCAGGCGCTGGCGCGACAGTTCCATCAGGCCGAAACGGGAGATCTTGCCCATCTGCACGCGGGCGCGGTCGAAATGCAGGGCATCACGCAGGCGCTGTTCGACGGCGCGCTGGTTCTTGCTGTCCTCCATGTCGATGAAGTCGATGACGATCAGGCCGCCCAGGTCGCGCAGGCGCAGCTGGCGGGCCACTTCGTCGGCTGCTTCCACGTTGGTGCGCAGCGCGGTTTCCTCGATGTCGGCGCCGCGGGTGGAACGCGCCGAGTTGACGTCCACGGACACCAGCGCCTCGGTGTGGTCGATGACCACGGCGCCGCCGGACGGCAGCTGCACGGTGCGGGAGTAGGCCGTTTCGATCTGGTGTTCGATCTGGAAGCGCGAGAACAGCGGGATGTCGTCGCGGTAGCGCTTGACGCGCTGGACGTTGTCCGGCATCACCACGCTCATGAACGCGGTGGCCTGGTCGGCGATCTCGTCGGTGTCGATGAGGATTTCACCGATTTCCGGGGAGAAATAGTCGCGGATGGCGCGGATGACCAGGCTGGACTCGAGATAGATCAGGATGGGCGCGGAATTGTCGCGCGCCGCGCCGTCGATCGCCGTCCAGAGCTGCAGCAGGTAGGACAGGTCCCACTGGAGTTCTTCGACGTTGCGGCCGATGCCGGCGGTGCGGGCGATGATGCTCATGCCCTGAGGCAGCTCGAGCTGCTCCATCGTGTCGCGCAGTTCCTGGCGATCCTCGCCCTCGACACGGCGCGAAACGCCGCCGCCACGGGGGTTGTTGGGCATCAGGACCAGATAGCGGCCGGCCAGCGAGATGAACGTGGTCAGGGCGGCGCCCTTGTTGCCGCGCTCTTCCTTTTCAACCTGGACGATCAGTTCCTGGCCTTCGCGCAGGGCGTCCTGGATGCGCGCGCTGCGCACGTCCACGCCTTCCTTGAAGTAGCTGCGGGCCACTTCCTTGAAGGGCAGGAAGCCGTGACGGTCTTCGCCGTAGTTGACGAAGCAGGCTTCGAGGCCGGGTTCGATACGGGTGATGACACCTTTGTAGATGTTGCCTTTGCGTTGTTCGCGGCCGGCAGTCTCGATGTCGAGGTCGATGAGCTTCTGCCCATCAACGATAGCGACGCGCAATTCTTCCTGGTGCGTCGCATTGAACAGCATGCGCTTCATGAGAGGGGTTCTCCGTTGTCATGACGCGCCGATATCGGCGCGTGACCTCGGGTCACTCGGGCGCAGCGGCTGAAGCGGGCAAGAAGGATGCGGACCGTACCTGGGCGGCGCCCAGGCGTATCCGCCGCGGGTCAGGCGGGCACGTCGTGCCGTACGGCACGGGGTTCTGTCAGCAGGAGGGTCAGCTTCACTGAGTGTGGTTTGACGGAATGTGCTGTGAACGTCAGTTGCGGCAGGAATGGATGCCGACGCGCAACTGGTGCTTTAAATAGTAGATGCGACGATTCTTGCGATGCTTCAGGGCGCTTGCGGCAAGCAACGGACCTGCGGCGACAGCGGGCAAAAAGTGAATGCCACACCACTGTCCGGCAGGCCGCGGTTGCGCCGGCGACCAAGAGACCCAGGGGTTGAATCAGCAGGCAGTACAATGGCGGCCCGCGCGCTCGACGGAGTTGCGTACTTGTTGCATCTCTACGCCAGGCGGCTAGTTCAGCCCCTTAAGGCTGTCCCGATTATATGTCGCTTTCCGCAATGCGCAAAGAAACTTCCTCCCCTGCAAGCCCCCCCGCCGTCCGGATGGTCGAGGTCGACGCCGAACATGCCGGCCAACGCCTGGACAATTACCTGCTGCGGCTGTGCAAAGGCGTGCCCAAGACGCACATCTATAAGGCGATCCGCGGCGGCGAGGTGCGGGTAAACAAGGGCCGTATCCAGGCCGACTACCGGGTGGCCGAGGGCGACATCGTCCGCATTCCGCCCCTGAGGCTGCCCGATCCTGGCGCGCCCAAGCCCGTGCCGGCCGCCGAGTTCCCGGTGGTCTACGAGGATGACGCCATGCTGGTGGTCGACAAGCCCGCCGGCGTGGCGGTGCACGGCGGCAGCGGCGTGTCTTTCGGCGTGATCGAGCAGTTGCGCGCCGCCCGGCCGCAGGCGAAGTTCCTGGAACTGGTCCACCGGCTGGATCGCGAAACGTCCGGCCTGCTCATGGTCGCCAAGAAGCGCAACGCGCTGCTGGCCCTGCACGCCATGCTGCGCGAGGGCAAGGGCGAGAAGCACTACCTGGCGTTGGTGGAGGGCGACTGGGTCAACGACCGCCAGCACATCAAGCTGAGCCTGTCCAAATGGACCACGCAGAGCGGCGAACGCCGGGTCAAGGTGGATCCGGACGGCCAACGTGCGCATACTATTGTCAGCCTGAAGCAGCGTTTCGGTGGTTACAGCCTGGTGGATGCGGAGTTGCGCACGGGGCGCACGCACCAGATCCGGGTCCACCTGGCTTCCAGCGGGTTTCCCATCGTGGGCGACGACAAATATGGCAACGACGAGGTCCGGGCGCAGTTTTCGCGTCAGGGGTTCGGGCGCATGTTTCTGCATGCGCATCGCCTGACGCTGGCGCATCCGCTGACGGGCGAAACCCTGACGCTGACGGCGGAGTTGCCCCCCGCATGCCTGAAGTTGTTGAAACAGTTGGAGTCTGTCTGATGTCTATGTATACGCTGGTGGTGTTCGATTGGGACGGCACCCTGATGGATTCCACTCACAGCATCGTGGCCGCCATTCAAGGCGCCTGTCGCGACCTGGAGCTGCCTGTGCCCTCGGCGTCCGATGCCAGCTGGGTCATAGGCCTGTCCCTGGAAAGCGCGCTGCGCCGCGCGGTGCCCGAGCTGACGCAGGCCATGGTGCCGCGCTTTCTCGAGCGCTATCGCACGCATTATCTGCTGCGGGATCCCGAGCTGCGCCTGTTCGACGGCGTGCCCGAGATGTTGGATGCGCTGGCCGGGCAAGGCATCCAGCTGGCCGTGGCGACCGGCAAGAGCCGTATCGGCCTGAACCGCGCGCTGGCCGCCACCGGGCTGGGGCCCAGGTTCGCGGCTACCCGGACCGCCGACGAGACCTTCAGCAAGCCGCATCCGGCCATGCTGCATGAGCTGATGCAGGAACTGGACGTGACGCCGGAGCAGGTCCTGATGGTGGGGGACACATCGCACGACCTGCAGATGGCCATCAATGCCGGCGTGCACGGCCTGGGCGTGACCTACGGCGCGCATACCCTGAAAGAACTTGAGGGTTGCTCGCCCCAGGCGGTGCTGGGCAGCGTGCCCCTGGTGCGCGAGTGGTTGCTTGACCGGGTGCGCGCCGCCGCCTGAGCGCGGGCCGACGCTCGCCGGCGACGTTTCCTTCAATCGGAATCCCCGTGATCCGGCCGAGCCGTGTCATCGTGCTCCGGAACGTCTTGCTCCTGATCCGGTCTATCCGCCTGGTGTGACGCGCCGGGCGGGCGCAGGCTGAAGATCGGCGCATTTCGCCCGGAGCGGAATATCATGGGGCGCACAGTCGTCCATGGATTGCGCCGCGCGTTTTTCGTGGCCGCCGACTTCGGAGATCATGATGCTGATACGCAAGCCCGACGCCATCCAGTCGTCCGAGATCACGCCTGAGCGGGTCTGGCGCGCCAGGCGCGATCTGATCCTGGGGGCGGGCGTCGCCGCGGCGGGCCTGGGCCTGCCGGGGTGGGCGGGCCGCGCCTGGGCCGCGAATGCGCCCGTGGGCGAGCCGGCCGTGCTGCCCGGGCAGGCAAGTCCCCTGAGCGTCATGGACAAGCAGACGTCGCTGTCTGATATCACGTCCTACAACAACTACTATGAATTCGGCCTGGACAAGAGCGACCCGGCGGCTCATGCGGGCAAGTTGCAGACGCGCCCCTGGACGGTGAGCGTCGAAGGCGAGGTCGGCAAGCCGCGCACCTTCGATATCGAAGAACTGCTCAAGCTCGCGCCCATGGAAGAGCGGGTCTACCGGTTGCGCTGTGTCGAAGGCTGGTCCATGGTCATTCCCTGGGTGGGCTATTCGCTGTCCGCCCTGCTCAAACAGGTTGAGCCGACCGCCAATGCGAAGTACGTCGAGTTCGTGACCGTCGTGCAGCGCGACAACATGCCGGGCGTGCGTGCGGCGGTGCTGGACTGGCCATATGTGGAAGGCCTGCGCATCGACGAAGCCATGCACCCGCTGGCCATGCTGGTGTTCGGCCTGTACGGCAAGGTCCTGCCCAATCAGAACGGGGCGCCTTTGCGGCTGGCGGTGCCGTGGAAGTACGGCTTCAAATCGGCCAAATCGCTGGTCAAGATCCGGCTGGTCGAAAAGCAGCCGGTGTCTTCCTGGATCAAGGCCGCGCCGCAGGAGTATGGCTTCTACGCCAATGTGAACCCGGCCGTGCCGCATCCGCGCTGGAGTCAGGCCAGCGAGCGGCGCATCGGCGAGGACGGCCTGTTCAGTCCGAAGCGCAAGACGCTGCCGTTCAATGGCTATGCGGATCAGGTCGCGGCCCTTTATCAGGGCATGGACCTGAAGGCCAATTACTGAGGCGCGCATGGCCCGGACCGGCGCGCCCGCTCCCCACGCTTCCACGGCGGCCGAAGCGTGTCGCGATGCCGCCACGCCCAAGGTCCAGTGGTCGGCGCTTGCGGTCGGGCGCGTCAAGCCCGCGCTGTTTCTGTTGGGAATGACGCCTTTCGCCCGCTGGATCTGGCTGGGGCTGAACAATGGCCTGACGGCCAATCCGGTGGAGTTCCTGACCCGTTCGTCCGGCACCTGGACGCTGGTCTGCCTGCTGGTCACGCTGTCCATCACGCCCTTGCGCCGCCTGACCGGGCAGCCGGCGCTGGTGCGGCTGCGCCGCATGTGCGGGCTGTTTGCCTTCTTCTACGGCTTCCTGCATTTCATGGCCTGGGTCTGGTGGGACCGGGGATTCGACCCTGGGCAGATGCTGGCCGATATCGGCGAGCGGCCCTTCATCACCGTGGGCTTTGTCGCCTTTGTGCTGATGGCGGCGCTGGCGGCCACGTCCACGCAGTGGGCCATGCGCAGGCTGGGCAAACGCTGGCAGCGCCTGCACCGGGCGGTGTACGCCATCGGCCTGCTGGCGGTGTTGCACTACTGGTGGCACAAGGCGGGCAAGAACGACCTGGAACAACCCATGATCTACGCCGCCGTGCTGGCGGTGCTGCTGGGCTGGCGGGTGGCCGCCTGGTGGCGGCGTCGTTCCTGAGCGCGGGCGGCTGCCGGCCGCCGCGCGGGGTCTGCCGCGGCGGCTAAGCCGGGGCTCAGGGCATCGCCATCATGATCGCCGCGGTTTCAGCGTCGGGCTGGCCGTCATAACGCGCCGGGCGGTAATGCATCTGGAAGGCCGCCAGCACGTTGATGGTGGCGCGGTCCAACGTGCCCGTTTGCGGGCTGGCGTAGCCCAGGCGTTGCAGCTGCTGCTGGAACCATGCGGGCGCGGGTAGCGGCTCGGCCTGCAGTCGCGCAAGCTGCGCCGCCGCGCCGGCCTCGTCGTACCAGCGGCCGATGCCGGCGGCCGCCAGCTGCTTCCACGGGAACAGCGGGCCGGGATCCACCTTGCGCTGCGGCGCGATGTCGCTGTGGCCCACCACATTCTCCGGCGCGACGCCATGGCGCTGGATCAGGTCGCGCACCAGGATGGTCAGGGCGCGGATCTGGCGGTCGTCATAGGCGTGCCAGACGCGGCCGCCGTCCGCGCCCTGGGTCCAGCCGGCGTTGACCAGTTCGATGCCGATGGACGTGCTGTTCATGGCTGTGATGCCATACCAAGAGCTGTTGCCGGCGTGCCAGGCGGCGCGCGTTTCGTCGACCAGGCGGTGGGCGCGACCCGCGGGGCTCAGCAGGTAGTGCGCGCTGACCTTGCCCTTGGATAGCAACTGCATGGAGCGCGCGTCGTCTTCGGTGGTGTAGTGGATCACGATGGCGCGCACGCGGCTGCTCTGGCTGACGGCGTTTACCGAGGTGTCCAGGTCCAGGCCGGCGGGGCCGCGCGTGGCGCAGCCCGCCAGGGCCGCCGCGGCGGCCAGGATGAGGGAAAGTCGCAGCATGGTCAGCGGGCCAGGAACAGGAACAGGGTGGGCAGCTTGTCGAGCTGAGGGGCGGGCAGTTTCTTCCACTCGGCGATGGTGTGGGTGGCCACCCATTCATCGCTGGTGGTGAGGGACCGCGCCACGCACAGCCGGGTGTCGCCCTTGAGGCTGGCCAGCAGCGTGGCGTACATGGCGGCGTTGCGGTAGGGGGTTTCGATCAGCAACTGGGTCTGGTCGTGGCGGGCGGAATGCTGCTCCCAGGCGCGCAGCTGCTTGGCTCGCTCGCCCGCGTCCACTGGCGCATAGCCGTGGAAGGCGAAGCGCTGCCCGTCCAGGCCGCTGGCCATCAGTCCCAGCAGGATGGAGGAGGGGCCGACCCAGGGTCGCACCGCGATGCCCAGGCGGTGGGCGGCGGCCACGACCTTGGCGCCGGGGTCGGCGACGGCGGGGCAGCCGGCCTCGGAAACCAGTCCGATTTCACCGCCTTGACGGGCGCTTTGCAGCCAGGACTGGATCTGTCCGTCGTCTGCCTTGTCGCTCAGCGTATGGATCGTGATTTCCTGCAGCGGACGCTCGGTGCCGACCAGCTTCAGGAAGGCGCGGGCGGTCTTGGCGTTCTCGGCGATATAGGTATCCAGCCTGCCCGCCAGGGCGCGGACCTCGGCCGGCAGCCAGCGCTCCGGCGCTGCTTCGCCCAGACCAACGGGAATCAGGTGCAGCGCGCCGCTCATGCCGCGGCTCCGGGTGCGGCCAGCGGATCCAGGCCGAAGCGCGCCAGCATGCTGGTCAGCGCGATCAGGGGCAGCCCGATGATGGCGGTCGGGTCGTCGCTCTGGATGCTCTCCATCAGGGCGATGCCCAGGCTTTCCGCCTTGGCGCTGCCTGCTGTATCGTAGGGTTCTTCCGCCCGCAGATAGGCGTCGATCGCCTGATCGGACAGGGGGCGGAAGCGGCAGCGGGTGACGATATCCGCCTTTTCGGTCCGCACGCCGTCGGTAACGGCCAGCGCGCTGTGGAATTCGACGGTCTGGCCGGCCAGCGCCCGCAATTGAACCCGTGCGCGCTCGAAATCTCCTGGTTTGCCGATGGGTTGCCCGTCCACCGTGGCAACCTGGTCCGAGCCGATCACGACGCAGCCGGGATGAGCGGATACCACCGCCTGGGCCTTGGCGACGGACAGGCGCAGCGCCAGCGCTTCCGGCGTTTCGCCGGGGTGTGGCGTTTCGTCCACATCGGGGGAAATCGCGATGAAGGGCAGGCGCAGACGGGAAAGCAGTTCCTTGCGGTAACGGGAGCTTGAGGCAAGAATCAGGCGAGGCTGTGAGGGCATGCGGAATTTGACGCTAGTACGTAAGTCACAGTATTATCTAACGTTTTGCGGCATTTTTGCAGGAACATCACCTCATGAGCAACGAGACCAAGGACGCCAAGCGCATGCCTGGCTCGGGCGATAGCGGTGGCGCTGACGGCAAGAATGGCGGCAATGGCGGCCGCGCCAAGGGTGCGGGCGGCAAGAATAATGGCGGTGTGGATCGCATCGATGCCTTCGCGTTTGCCCGGTTGGGCAAGGAAGCGCAGGGTACGGTGCCGCTGGTGCGCCTGACGCGTTTTACCGATGGGCTGCCTGAGCAGCCCGCCGGTGCAGCGGGTCTGGTGACCTGGTCGGTGCGCGGCGAACAAGGCAAGTCCGGCTTGCTCGCCGGCGAGCCGCTGCTGCACCTGCACGTGCAGGCCAATCCGCTTGTGATTTGCCAGCGCTGCAATGCGCCGTTCGCTTATCCGGTCGATAGCCAGACGCTGCTGCATTTGGTCAAGTCCGAAGACGATCTCGACGATGGGTTTTCCGCCTCAGGGCAGGGAGACGGCGAGGACGATGACGGCGAAGAAGGACAAGGTTTTGCGCCCGATCAACCCGAAAAGGTGGTGGGGTCGCATCATTTCGATCTGTTGGCCCAGATCGAGGATGAGCTCATTCTGAGCGTTCCGTATGTGCCCAAGCATGATGTATGCCCGGGCGCGCAGGCCAATGACGGCGACGCTTCCCAAGAGCCCGTTGTCAAGCGTCCGTCGCCGTTTGCGGTGCTGGAACAACTGAAGCACAAAGATTGAGATCAACATCGGGCCGCATCGCGTACAATGCGCCCCGTTTCTAGGAGTCATCATGGCTGTTCAACAAAACAAGAAGTCCCCGTCCAAGCGCGGTATGCACCGTTCGCATGATTTTCTGGTGAACCCGTCGACGGCTATCGAGCCGACCACCGGCGAAACGCACCTGCGTCACCACATCAGCCCCAACGGCTTCTACCGTGGCCGCAAGGTCCTGAAGACCAAGGCCGACGAATAAGGCCCCCGGGCCGAACTCGTACCCGGACCATTTCGGCTGAGCGCTGATACCTGGCCCCCGTGATACGCATCGCCATAGACTGCATGGGCGGAGACTTCGGTCTGCCCGTCACGATTCCGGCCGCGATCGAGTTCGCCCGGCAATTTCCGGATACCCGGCTATTGCTGGTCGGGCTTCCCGACGCTATCGAAGCGGCGCTCTCCGAGCATCGCGGCGTAGACCGTGATCGCCTTGAGATCGTCGCGGCTTCCGAAGTCGTCACGATGGACGACCCCGTCGAAGTCGCCCTGCGCCGCAAGAAAGACTCCTCCATGCGCCTGGCCGCCCAGTCCGTCAAGGACGGGCGCGCCGACGCCTGCGTTTCCGCGGGCAATACCGGCGCCTGGATGGCCATTTCCCGCTACGTGCTCAAGACGCTGGACGGCATCGACCGCCCGGCGATCGCCACGTCCATTCCGAACCAGACCGGTCGCGCCACCACGGTGCTGGACCTGGGCGCGAACGTGGACTGCACGGCCGAGCACCTGCTGCAATTCGCCATCATGGGCGCCGCGCTGACGCAGGCGGTGGACCACCGCGACAACCCCACGGTGGGGCTGCTCAACATCGGCGAGGAAGTCATCAAGGGCAACGAGGTCGTCAAGGAAGCCGCCGAACTCCTGCGCTCCAGCCCGTTGAACTTCTACGGCAACGTGGAAGGCAATGACATCTTCAAGGGCACTGTCGACGTGGTGGTCTGCGACGGCTTCGTCGGCAACGTCGTGCTCAAGTCCGTGGAAGGGCTGGCCAAGATGCTGTCCAGCGTCATCCGCGAGGAATTCAAACGCAACCTCATCACGCTCCTGGCGGGCGCGCTGGCCAAGCCGGTGCTCAACCGCCTGCGCAACCGCGTCGACAATCGCCGCTACAACGGCGCCGCTTTGCTGGGCTTGCGTGGTGTCGTGATCAAGAGCCACGGTTCGGCGGACGCCTATGCCTTCGGTTTCGCCCTGCAGCGCGCCCGCGAAGCCGTCGTGAGTAAACTGCTGGAGCGCACCGCGCAGACGGTCGCCCAGATCACCAGGCGCGTTCAGTCTGGCGACGGCGCTTCCGCGCCCGCGCCGAACGCGGCCGGGGACATCGCTTGATGGATACCGCAATGAAATATTCCGTGATCGCGGGCACCGGCAGCTTCCTGCCGGAACGCGTGGTTTCGAATGACGCGCTGGCCGCCGAGCTGGCGACGCGCGATATCGCCACTTCCGACGAGTGGATCGTCGAGCGCACCGGCATCCGCCAGCGCCATCTCGCTGAACGCGGTGTCACCACCAGCCAGCTGGCCACCGAGGCGGCGCGCCGCGCCATGGCCGACGCCGGCGTCGAGGCGTCCGAAATCGATCTCATCGTCCTGGCGACCTCCACGCCGGACTTCGTGTTTCCCAGTACCGCCTGTCTGGTCCAGGCCAACCTGGGCGCCAAGGGCTCCGCCGCCTTCGACGTGCAGGCCGTGTGCAGCGGCTTCGTCTACGCGCTGACCACCGCCGACAGCTTCATCCGCGCCGGCCGCGCGCGCTGCGCGCTGGTCATCGGCGCCGAGGTGTTCTCGCGCATCCTGGACTGGAACGACCGCAAGACCTGCGTGCTGTTCGGCGACGGCGCCGGCGCCGTGATCCTCAAGGCTTCCGACAAGCCCGGCATCCTGGCCGCCCAGCTGCATGCCGATGGCTCGCAGACCAAAATCCTCAGCGCCGAAGGCAACGTCGCCTACGGCAGCGTCACTGGCGACCCCTTCCTGCGCATGGACGGCCAGGCCGTCTTCAAGCAGGCCGTCACGGTGCTGGACCGCTCCGCCCGCGACACCTGCGCCGAGGCCGGCGTTGACGTCAGCGAGGTCGACTGGCTGATTCCGCACCAGGCCAACGTCCGCATCCTGAATTTCCTGGCGCGCAAGCTCAGCGTGCCGACCGAGAAGGTCGTCATCACCGTCGACCAGCATGCCAATACCTCCGCGGCCAGCGTGCCCCTGGCGCTGGATGCCGCGCGCCGCGACGGCCGCGTCAAGCCCGGCCAGCTCATCCTGATGCAAGGCGTGGGCGGCGGGTTCACCTGGGGCTCGGTGCTCGCCCGCATGTAACAGGCGGGTGTGCGCGAGGCGGCGCAAGTCGCCGCCGCGATCGCCCGCCGCTCCCACAGACTCGAATTCATCCACACGCTTAACCATGACCATGAAAATCGCTTTTGTCTTTCCTGGCCAGGGCTCTCAAGCCGTCGGCATGCTGGACGCCTGGTCGGGCGTGGCCGCCGTCACCGATTCCGTGGCGCGCGCTTCGGCCGCCCTGGGTCAGGATCTGGCCGCGCTGATCGCGCAGGGGCCGGTCGAACAGCTCAATCTGACCACCAACACCCAGCCGGCCATGCTGACCGCGGGCGTGGCGTTCTACAACGCCTGGCTGGCCGCAGGCGGCCGCAAGCCCGATGTGGTGGCCGGTCATAGCCTGGGCGAGTATGCCGCGCTGACCGCCGCCGGCTCGCTGGCGCTGGAAGACGCCGTGCGCCTGGTGCGCGTGCGCGCCGACGCCATGCAGGCCGCCGTGCCCGTGGGCACCGGCGCCATGGCCGCCATCCTGGGCCTGGACGACGACGCCGTGCGCGCCGCCTGCGCCTCGGCCGCCCAGGGCGAGGTCGTGGAGGCCGTGAATTTCAATGCGCCCGCCCAGGTCGTGATCGCCGGCCACAAGGCCGCCGTCGAGCGCGCCTGTGAGCTGGCCAAGGCCGCCGGCGCCAAGCGCGCGCTGCTGCTGCCGGTGTCGGCGCCGTTCCACTCCAGCCTGCTCAAGCCCGCCGCCGATGTGCTGGCGACGGCGCTGGCCGCCGTGAACGTGTCGGCGCCGCAGATCCCGGTGATCAACAACGTCGACGTGGCCTCGCCCGTCGAACCGGGGGCTATCCGCGATGCGTTGGTGCGTCAGGCGTGGCATCCTGTGCGTTGGGTGGAAACGCTGCGCGCCATGAAGGCGCAGGGCGTCACGCACGTCATCGAATGCGGTCCCGGCAAGGTGCTCGCCGGCCTGACCAAGCGCATCGACCCTGAACTCACCGGCCTGGCCATCACCGATCCGGCTTCCCTGGACGCCGCGCTGGTCGCGGTCAACGGAAACTGAAAGACATGGACTACTCCACTGAACTGCAGGGCAAGACCGCCCTGGTGACCGGCGCCACGCGCGGCATCGGCCGCGCCATCGCCCTGGAACTGGCGGCGCGTGGCGCCGTCGTGGTCGGCACCGCTACCTCCGAGTCGGGCGCCGCCGCCATCACCGAGGCGCTGGCGCCGTTCGGCGGCCGTGGCGTCGTGCTGGACGTGACTAATGCCGAAGCCTGCGACGCGCTCATCGACGCGCTGGGCAAGGAAAGCGGTGGTCCCCACATCCTCGTCAATAATGCCGGCATCACCCGCGATACGCTGGCAATGCGCATGAAAGACGACGACTGGTCGGCGGTCATCGACACCAACCTGGCCTCGGTCTTCCGCCTGTCGCGCGGCGTGCTGCGCAACATGATGAAGGCCCGCTGGGGACGCATTATCAACGTGACCTCGGTGGTGGGCTCGTCGGGCAATCCCGGTCAGGCCAACTACGCGGCCGCCAAGGCGGGCGTGGCCGGCATGGCGCGCGCGCTGGCGCGCGAGCTGGGCAGCCGCAACATCACCGTGAACTGCGTGGCGCCGGGTTTCATCGATACCGACATGACGCGCGCGCTGGGCGAAACCCAGACGGCGGCGCTGCTGCAGCAGATTCCGCTGGGCCGCCTGGGCGCGCCTGCCGACATCGCGCACGCGGTCGCATTTTTGTCCGGCCCGCAAGCGGGTTACATTACCGGCACCACCCTGCACGTCAACGGCGGGATGTACATGCAATAAGTCGCGAAACGCGCATATCGGGCCACCGGCAGGCTGGGGGCCCGGCGCGCGGTTCACATTGGATGCATCGCACACCGGCTTCCTGCGCCATCTCGGCGACAGATCAGTGGGCGATGTAATTTTGTCACGGCCGGGCGTTGCTTTACTCTGCGCTTGGCTATAATTCGCGGGATTTTTCCCATTTGGAGATCTGCATGGAAAGCATCGAACAGCGCGTCAAGAAGATCGTCGCTGAACAACTTGGCGTGAACGAAGCCGAGATCAAGAACGAATCCTCCTTCCTTGACGACCTCGGTGCCGATTCGCTCGACATGGTCGAACTGGTCATGGCGCTCGAAGACGAATTCGAGACCGAGATCCCCGACGAAGAGGCCGAAAAGATCACGACCGTGCAACAAGCGATTGATTACATCAATTCGCACGGCAAGCAGTAAGCTCAGCCTATACCTTTCCGGCGGCCCGAAACGTCTTTTCGGGACCGGCCGGGAATCGGGGCGGTTTCAGGAAAATGCCGCGTGGTTCGCACGCGGGACAGGTGTCGCAGCCTGGCCCGTAGTCGTGAGCGCCACGCGCGCAGCGCATCCCGAAAACCGCCTTTCTTTTGTCTGTTTGAGGAGTCATCCGTGAAGCGACGTGTCGTCATCACCGGCCTTGGTATCGTTTCGCCCGTGGGCAACGACATCACCACCGCTTGGGACAATATCGTCAACGGACGTTCTGGCATCAGCCGCATCAGCCGTTTCGATCCCTCGGCCATCACCACCCATATCGCAGGCGAAGTCAAAGACTTCGACATCAGCACCTATATCTCGTCCAAAGAAGCCCGCCAGATGGATACCTTCATCCATTACGGCCTGGCTGCGGGCATGCAGGCATGGCGCGACTGCGGATTGGAAGTCACCGAAGCCAACGCCGAACGCATCGGCGTGATCGTGGGTTCGGGCATCGGCGGACTGCCGCGTATCGAGGAAACCCAGGTCGAATATCTGGCCAAGGGTCCGCGCCGTATTTCCCCGTTCTTCGTGCCGGGTTCCCTGATCAACCTGATCTCCGGTCATATCTCCATCACGTACGGCATGAAGGGTCCGAGCTACGCCGTCGTGTCTGCCTGCACCACCGGCCTGCATTCCATCGGCGATGCCGCGCGCTTGATTGAGTATGGCGATGCGGATGTCATGCTGGCGGGCGGCGCCGAATCGACCGTGTCTCCGCTGGGCATCGGCGGCTTCGCCGCCATGCGCGCCCTGTCGACGCGTAACGACGATCCCACGACCGCTTCGCGTCCCTGGGACCGCGACCGCGACGGCTTCGTGCTGGGCGAGGGCGCCGGCGTGCTGGTGCTGGAAGAGTACGAACACGCCAAGAAGCGCGGCGCGCGCATTTATGGCGAATTCGCTGGCTACGGCATGAGCTCGGACGCGCACCACATCACGGCTCCCGACAAGGACGGCCCGCGCCGCGGCATTCTCAATGCGCTGCGCAACGGCGGCCTCAATCTTGACGATATTCAGTACGTCAACGCGCACGGCACGTCCACGCCGCTGGGCGACAAGAACGAGTCCGAGGCGCTGAAGCTGGCTTTCGGCGATCACGCCAAGAAGCTGGTGGTCAACTCGACCAAGTCCATGACCGGGCACTTGTTGGGCGCCGCGGGCGGGATCGAAGCCGTGTTCACCACGCTGGCCGTGTACAACCAAGTGTCGCCTCCCACGATCAATATCTTCAATCAGGATCCGGAATGCGATCTGGATTACTGCGCCAACGAGGCGCGGCAAATGAAGATCGACGTGGGGCTGTCGAACTCCTTCGGTTTCGGCGGCACCAACGGCTCGATGGCCGTTCGCCGGGTCTGACTTGGAAGTTCCCGCGCGCGGGCGCCGGGCCGTGCTTGCCGTGGTGACGCGGCCTCGTGCCGTGTCCGCGCTCGCCGGCCTGGCCGTCGCCGTGGCGGCGGCATCCGTGCTGCTGTCGGCGGCCTGGCTGGGCCTGCCGGCCGCCGGCGCCGCGCTCGCGGCGCTGGCGCTCTTGGCGGGGCTGTTACACTCGCTGCGTGGCGGCCTGTCCCCGGTATCCGCGCTGCGAGCCTCCCCTGAGGGCGGCCGCTGGCAATTGCGGCTGCCGTCGGGTTGGCGCGACGCCGGCCTGCTGCGTTGGAGCAGGGGGCCGGCGTGGCTTACGCTCACCCTGCAGCCCTTGCCCTCCGGGAGTATGGCCTTTACTCGCAGCAACTACACCTTTACCGTCTGGCGGCGGGCCCTGAGGCCCGATGCCTGGCGTCGCCTGTGCCTGCTGGCGCAGGCCGAACCGCGCGCAGCCGCGCCTGCCGCGCCGCGGGAGGCCCAATGAGCGAACGCGAAGTCGACGCAGAACTCGTCGCCCGCGTCCAGCGCGGCGACAAGAAAGCCTTTGATCTGCTGGTCCTGAAGTACCAGCGCAAGATTTTGCGCCTGCTGGCGCGAATGATCCGCGATCCGTCGGAAATCGAGGATGTGGCGCAGGAGGCCTTCATCAAGGCCTACCGCGCCTTGCCCCAATTCCGAGGCGAGAGCGCCTTTTACACCTGGTTGTATCGCATCGCCATCAATACGGCGAGAAACTGGCTGGCGTCCCAGGGACGCCGTCCCAGCGCGCCCAATGCGATAGAAACGGAAGACGGTGAAACTTTTAACGAAACCGAGAACCTAACCGACATAAGCACGCCGGAGTCGATGGTTGCCAGCCGCGAGATCGCCCAAACGGTCAACGCGGCTATCGAGCAATTGCCCGAGGAATTGCGCACCGCAATCGTCCTGCGTGAAATCGAAGGTATGAGTTACGAAGACATCGCCCAGAGCATGGACTGCCCGATCGGCACGGTGCGCTCGCGTATTTTCCGCGCGCGCGAAGCCATCGCCGCAAAGTTGCGCCCATTGCTAGGCACCGATGCCGAGCGTCGCTGGTAAGGAGTCGCAGTCATGCAAACAGCAGCCAAGTCCGTCGTGATCGCCGAGTCTTCCTGGGAAGAGTCGGTTTCCGCCTGGATGGACGGAGAAGAATCCGACGATGTCCTCGCAGGCCTGTTGACCCGGGAAGGGCAGCAGACCTGGGATACCTATCATCTGATCGGCGATGCCCTGCGCAATTCCGATCTGGCCCTGACGCCCAGCGCCGCCTTCCAGGCCCGCCTGGCGCGCGCGCTGGACGCCGAATTGCCCATCGTCGCGGCGCCCCGGCGCCGTTCGCCCTTGCGCATGGGACTGTCCGGCCTGGCCGTGGCCGCCGCCGTCGCCACCGTGGCCTGGGTGGCCCAACCCTATCTGTCCGGCGGCTCGCCGGGCGCCGAGACCCGCGTGCTGGCCGACGCCAGCGCGGGCGTCGGCACCGAAGACGCGAGCCTGCGCGATTATCTCGAAGCACATCGGCAGATGGCCGGCCCCAGCGCCGTGCGCCAAGTGTCCTTCGATGCCGGGGCGGGCCGCTGATGGCCTTGGTGCTTCCGACACGCTGGCCGGCCCTGGGCCGCGCCGCTGCCTGGCCGGCTCATCGGGCCGCCTGGTTCGCCGCCACGCTGTTCGCTGCATTTCTCGCTGCCCACGAACCCGCTCGCGCGGCCGACGTCACGCCCGCCGCCGCGCCCGAGGATATGGTGCAGTTGCTGTCGCGCATCCAGCAGGCGGCCCGCAAGCAGGACTACGCGGGCGTTTTCATGTATCAGCAGGGCGAGACCATCCAGTCCTCCCGTCTGGTCCATGTGCTGGACGGCACCGGCGAGCGCGAGCGCCTGGAAATCCTGGACGGCCAGCCGCGCGAATATCTGCGCCATAACGAAGATGTGCAGTGCCTGATCCCCGAGCGCAAGACGGTGCTGATCGAGCGTCGCCGCGGCGACCGTTTTCCGGGTCTGCTGCTGGGCGATCCCGCCAATCTGTCCAAGCACTACCGGATCCGCGCGGAATCCGCGCTGCACCGGGTGGCGGGGCGCGAATGCCGGCTGATCACCGTCGAGCCCGTGGACAAGCTGCGCTACGGCTATCGCCTCTGTGCGGATGTCGAAACCAATCTGCTGCTGAAGGCGCAGACGCTGAACGCCGCGCGAGGCGTGGTCGAACAGGTGTCCTTCACGTCCCTGCGCCTGGGATCCGAGGTCGATCCGCAATCGCTGGCCTCGCGCTGGAATACCCGCGATTGGAAGGTGCTCGAACCGTCCATGAAACAGGTCGACCTGGCTGCCCAGGGCTGGCGCATCCCCGCTCCCGAGGGTTTCACCGTGATAATGCAGGTGGCGCGCTCGATGGGGCGCTCCGGCACCGTCAGCCAGGTGGTGCTGTCGGATGGCCTGGCGGCGATCTCGGTCTTCATCGAGCCCTACGACAGCCTGCGCGGCCATACGCCGCCTCATGGCGCGGCGCAGCGCGGCTCGATCACGGTCTACGGCACGCGCATCGCCGATTTCTGGTTGACGGCCGTGGGCGAGGTGCCGCTGACCACGCTCGAACAATTGGCCCAGGGCACGGAGTACGTGCCCGCCGCCGCCCCGGCCGCGGGCAAGCAGTAATTTCGGAGCAATCTATGAAAACAATGTTGGGGTCGAACCTGCAATTCCGGCGCCTGCTGGCGGCCATGGTTGCGGGCCTGTTGATGTCCACCGCCTATGCGCCGGCCTCCTTGGCGCAAACGCCGACGGTGGCCTTGCCGGATTTCACGACCATCGTCGAGAAAGCCGACCCCGCCGTCGTCAACATCCGCACCACCGCCACCGTGCCGGTGCGCGGTCCGGGGATGGGCGGCGGCAACGATCCCTACGAATTGTTCCGCTGGTTCTTCGGGCCGGATTTCCAGCCGCCGGGCCAGCAGTCGCCCACGCCGAGGCAGCGTCCGCAGCCTTCGCAGCCTGAAGAGCGCACCGTGCCGCGCGGCGTGGGATCGGGCTTCTTCATCTCCGAAGACGGCTACATCCTCACCAATAACCACGTGGTTGTCGACGCGACCGACATCTACGTCACGCTGACCGACGGCCGCGAATTCAAGGCCAAGGTCATCGGCACGGACGAGCGCACCGACGTCGCCCTGATCAAGGTCGAGGCCAAGGGCATGACGCCGCTGGTCATTGGCGATCCCAAGAAGCTCAAGAAGGGGCAGTGGGTGCTGGCCATCGGCTCGCCGTTCGGCCTGGATTCCACCGTCACGTCCGGCATCGTCAGCGCCATCGGCCGCGATACCGGCGAGTACTTGCCCTTCATCCAGACGGACGTGGCGGTCAACCCGGGCAACTCCGGAGGTCCGCTGATCAATCTCGATGGCGAAGCGGTCGGCATCAATTCGCAGATCATCTCGCGCAGCGGCGGCTTCATGGGCATTTCGCTGGCGATCCCCATCGACGAGGCCATGCGCGTGGTCGACCAGCTGCGCGCCACCGGCAAGGTGACCCGTGGCCGCGTCGGCGTGCAGATCGGCGAGGTTGGCAAGGATGTGGCCGAGGCCATCGGCCTGCCCAAGGCCGAAGGCGCCCTGGTCAGCAGCGTCGAGGTGGACGGTCCGGCCGACAAGGCCGGCGTGCAGCCGGGCGACGTGATCCTGAAGTTCAACGGCGAAACCATCAAGCGCTGGTCCGATCTGCCGCGCATCGTCGGCGAAACCAAGCCGGGCACGAGCGCCGACCTGGAAGTCTGGCGCAAGGGCAAGACGGTCACGCTGCCGGTCAAGGTCGGTGAAATCCCGGCCGAGAAGGGCGGCGGCGCCAAGAAGGGCGCTGCGCCTCCCCCGGACGTCACCAACGCGTTGGGTCTGGGCGTGATCGACGTGCCGGCCGAGGTGCAACGCAAGCTGCGTATCAAGGGCGGCGTGCAGGTCAAGATCGCCGAAGGCGCCGCGGCCAAGGCAGGACTGCAGGAAGGCGACATCGTGTTGGCTCTGAACGACACCGACGTCACCGGCGCCAAGCAGTTCGGCGAGCTGGTCGCCAAGCTGGACAAGGCGCGCGCGGTGGGCCTGCTGGTCCGTCGCGGCGAGCAGACGCAGTGGGTGGCGGTACCCGCGTCCAAATAAGGTCCAAGACCGGCTAAAATGTCTGGTTGCCGCAAGAGGGGGCGCATGGCGCCCCCTCGTTTTTGCCCAGGGCCAGCCGCCCCAGGGCGCATCTCGTCAGCCGTGCGTATTCCGGCGGCGGTGTCTTCCGGCCAGGCGCTGAGCGTTCTGTGTCGAGTGTTCCGTCCCTTTTAAACTCAAGCATGCAGCATATTCGCAACTTCTCCATCATCGCCCACATCGATCACGGCAAATCGACCCTGGCCGATCGCCTGATCCAACGCTGCGGCGGATTGGCGGATCGCGAAATGTCCGCGCAGGTGCTCGATTCCATGGAAATCGAACGCGAGCGCGGCATCACCATCAAGGCCCAGACGGCCGCCCTGCATTACAAGGCGCAGGACGGCAAGGTCTACAACCTGAACCTCATCGACACCCCGGGACACGTCGACTTCTCGTATGAAGTCAGCCGTTCGCTGTCCGCCTGCGAGGGCGCGCTGCTGGTGGTGGACGCCTCCCAAGGGGTCGAGGCGCAGACCGTGGCCAACTGCTACACCGCCATCGAGCTGGGCGTGGAAGTGATGCCGGTGCTGAACAAGATGGACCTGCCGCAGGCCGATCCCGAAGGCGCGCGCCAGGAAGTCGAGGACGTGATCGGCATCGACGCCTCGCAGGCCGTGCTGGCCAGCGCCAAGACCGGCATGGGCATCGACGAGATCCTGGAATCCATCGTGGCCCGCGTGCCGGCGCCCAAGGGGGATCCCGAGGCGCCGCTGCAAGCGCTGATCATCGACTCGTGGTTCGACAACTACGTGGGCGTGGTGATGCTGGTGCGCATCGTCAACGGCGTGCTCAAGCCCAAGGACAAGATCCTGCTGATGGCCTCCGGCGCCACCCACCTGTGCGAGCAGACCGGCGTGTTCACGCCGAAGTCGCAGCAGCGCCCGCACCTGTCGGCGGGCGAGGTGGGCTTCATCATCGCCGGCATCAAGCAGCTCGAAGACGCCAAGGTCGGCGACACGGTGACGCTGGCCAACAAGCCGGCCGCCGCGCCGCTGCCGGGCTTCAAGGAAGTCAAGCCGCAGGTGTTCGCCGGCCTGTACCCGGTCGAAAGCTCGGAATACGACCAGCTGCGCGATTCGCTGGAAAAGCTCAAGCTGAACGACGCTGCGCTGATGTTCGAGCCGGAAGTGTCGCAGGCGCTGGGCTTTGGCTTTCGCTGCGGCTTCCTGGGCCTGCTGCACATGGAAATCGTGCAGGAGCGCCTGGAACGCGAATTCGACATGGACATCATCACCACCGCGCCGTCGGTGGTGTACGAAGTCGAGCAGCGCGACGGTTCGATCATCACCGTCGAAAGCCCGTCGCGCATGCCGGAAGTGGGCAAGATCGCCGATATCCGCGAGCCGATCGTGAAGGTCACGCTGTTCATGCCGCAGGACTACGTCGGTCCGGTCATGACGCTGTGCAACAACAAGCGCGGCGTGCAGGTCAACATGAGCTATCACGGCCGCCAGGTGCACCTGGTGTACGAGATCCCGCTGGCCGAGATCGTGCTGGACTTCTTCGACAAGCTCAAGTCGGTGTCGCGCGGCTACGCCTCGATGGACTATGAGTTCCTGGAGTACCGCTCGGCCGACGTGGTGCGCGTGGACCTGCTGATCAACAACGACCGCGTCGACGCGCTGGCCGTGATCGTCCACCGCAGCAACGCCCGCCATCGCGCCCGCGACGTGGTGACGCGCATGCGCGGACTGATTCCGCGCCAGATGTTCGACGTGGTGATCCAGGCCGCCATCGGCGCCGAGATCATTGCGCGCGAGAACGTCAAGGCCCTGCGCAAGAACGTGCTGGCCAAGTGCTATGGCGGCGACATCTCCCGCAAGAAGAAGCTGCTTGAAAAGCAGAAGGCCGGCAAGAAGCGCATGAAGCAGGTCGGCAGCGTCGAGATTCCGCAAGAGGCCTTCCTGGCCATCCTGCAGGTGGAAGACAAATAGAACCCGAATAAGGCGGTTAGCTGATGAGTTGGAACTTTGCCCTGATCCTGTTCGTGTTGCTGGTCCTGACCGGCGCAATCTGGGTGCTCGACCTGGCCGTGCTGCGCCGGGGGCGCGAAAGCCGCGCCCAGGCCGCCATGGCCCAATATGACGCGGCCGTGATCGGCGACGCGCAGGAAGCCGAGCGCCTGCGGCGTGAAGCCGGCGAAGAGGCGCGGCGCATGCCGTGGTGGATCGAATATGCGGTCAGTTTCTTTCCCGTGATCCTGTTCGTGTTCATGCTGCGCTCGTTCGTGGTCGAGCCGTTCCGCATTCCGTCGGGCTCAATGCTGCCCACGCTGCAATCCGGCGACCTGATCCTGGTGAATAAATTCAGCTATGGCCTGCGCCTGCCTGTCCTCGACAAGAAGGTCGTCGATATCGGCAAGCCGCAGCGCGGCGACGTGTTCGTGTTCCGTTATCCGGTGGATCCGGACGTGGACTACATCAAGCGCGTGGTCGGCCTGCCGGGCGACGAGGTCGCTTATCTGGACAAGAAGCTGTACATCAATGGCGAATTGGTGACGCATGTGCGGGACGGCGACTATTTCGAGCCTGACCGTGTCTCTTATATCGCACAATACAAAGAGAAATTGGGCGACGTTGAGCACAAGATCCTGCTCGATGAGGGAAAAATGCAGGAACTCGGGCCGCAGTATCCGTTTCCCAACCTGGGGAACTGCCAATACAGCCGCAATGGAGTACGCTGCAAAGTACCCGAGGGGCAGTATTTCGCCATGGGCGATAATCGGGACAACAGCGCTGACAGCCGGTATTGGGGCTTCGTTCCCGAAGCCAACATCGTCGGCAAGGCGTTCTTCATCTGGATGAATTTCAGCGATCTGAGCCGCATCGGCCGATTCAACTGATTATGTCGCTAGCCACGCTAGAAAACCGCCTGGATCATCATTTCAGCGATCCGGCTTTGCTCGAACAGGCGCTGACGCATCGCAGCCACGGCGCGCGCCATAACGAGCGGTTGGAATTCCTCGGGGATTCCGTGCTGAATTTCGTCGTGGCCGCCATGCTGTTCGAGCGTTTCGCCAAGATCGACGAGGGCGACCTGTCGCGTCTGCGGGCCAATCTGGTCAAGCAGGCGTCGCTGGCCGACATCGCGCAGAAACTGGAGTTGTCGCAGTATCTGCGACTGGGCGAGGGTGAATTGAAAAGCGGTGGTTTCCGCCGGCCGTCCATCCTGGCCGATACGGTCGAAGCGCTGTTCGGCGCCGTGTTCCTTGACGCCGGCTTCGACGCCGCGCGGCGCGTGATCGCGCGTCAGTATCAGCCGGTGCTGGCCAGCGTCGATCCCAAGACCCTGGGCAAGGACGCCAAGACCCTGCTGCAGGAATTCCTGCAGGGCCGCAAGATGGCGCTGCCGCTGTACACGGTGGTGGCCACTCACGGCGCGGCCCATAGCCAGCAGTTCGAGGTCGAATGCGCCATTCCGGCGCTGGAAATCAAGGTGACGGCGCCTGGCGCCAGCCGCCGCGCCGCCGAGCAATCGGCGGCCAAGCTGGCGCTGGAGGCCGCGCAGGCCGTCAGCCCGGCCACGAAAGCCGCCCGCAAGTCGGGCAAGGCGCGCAAGAGCGCGCAATTGTCGCTGCCCGTGGCAGTGGCCCAAGAGACTAAATGAGCAATACCCCTTTCCGCACCGGTTTCGTCGCCATCGTTGGCCGCCCCAATGTGGGCAAGTCCACGCTGACCAATGCCCTCATCGGCTCCAAGATATCCATCGTGTCGCGCAAGGCGCAGACCACGCGCCATCGCATACATGGCGTGCTGACCCGCGAGCACGAGCAGTTCGTGTTCGTGGACACGCCCGGGTTCCAGACCCGCCACGGCGGCGCCATGAACCGCATGATGAACCGGGTCGTGACACAGGCGTTGGCCGACGTGGACGTCGTGGTGCATGTGGTCGAGGCCGGCAAGTGGTCGGAAGGCGACGCCAAGCTGCTGCCGCTGCTGCCTGCGCCCGAGCGCACCATCCTGGTCGTCAGCAAGATCGACGCGCTGAAGAACCGCGACGACCTGTTCGCCTTCGTCAGCAAGATCATGGCGCTGCATCCGTTCGGCGCCGTGGTGCCGGTCAGCGCGACCAAGAACCAGCAGCTGGATCAGCTGCTGCAGGAAATCGCCGCACGCCTGCCCGAAGGCGAACCGATGTTCGAAGAGGACACGCTGACCGACCGTCCCATGCGCTTCATCGCCGCCGAACTGGTGCGCGAGAAGATCTTCCGTCTGGTGGGCGATGAACTGCCCTACGGCTGTACCGTGGTCATCGAACAATGGGAAGAGAACGACAAGGGCGCGCGCATCGCCGCCTGTGTCGTGGTCGAGCGCGACAGCCACAAGCCCATCCTGCTGGGCGCGGGCGGCATGCACATGAAACGCATCGCCACCGAGGCGCGCCAGGATATCGCCAAGCTGCTCGACAAGACCGTCCACCTCGAGGTCTACATCAAGGTGCGCAAGGGCTGGTCCGATCGCGAAGGCGCGCTGCGCGATCTGGGTTATGAGTAAACGGGCGCCTCGCGTCCAGGACCGCCCAGGATTCATGCTGCACGCCACGGCGTGGCGTGAGACTTCCCTCATCGTTCAAACCTTCTCGCGCGATCATGGCTGTGTGGCCATGGTCGCCAAGGGCGCCAAGCGCCCGTATTCGGTGCTGCGCCCCGTGCTGTCGGTCTTTCAGCCCCTGCTGCTGTCCTGGACCGGCAATGGCGAGGTCAAGACGCTGACCCGCGCGGAAATCATGGGCATACGCCCGCTGGGCGGCACCGCCCTCATGTCCGCCTGGTACATGAACGAGCTGCTGCTGCGCCTGCTGCCGCGCGAAGACGCGCATCCGCTGCTGTACGACGCCTACGACATGGCATTGCAGCAGCTGTCCGGCGGCACCCGCGCGGCGGGTGCGCTGCGCCGCTTTGAATGGACCCTGCTGCGCGAGACCGGCTACGGCGTGGACGAGGCTGCGCCCGATTTCGACGACCCTGCCATCGAGCCCGGCTTGCGGCGCGACCTGCGCGAGCGCCTGGCCGAGATCCTGGCGGGGCGGCCGCTTTCCACGCGTCGCGTGCTGCTCGACCTGCAGCGCATCTGAAGCCGGCGGCGCCATGGGGTTCACGCTCAAGCAGGTGGAGACCTTCCGCACGGTCTACGAAACCGAAAGCGTGACCGCCGCGGCCCGGCGGCTGGACCTGTCGCCCGCCACCGTCAGCGCTACCTTGGCCGCGCTGGAGGCCAGCATCGAGATGCGCCTGTTCGAGCGCGTGCGCCAGCGCATGCACCGCACGCCCGAAGCCACGCTGCTGTATGAAGAGATCCGGCGCCTGAACGTCGGCCTGGAGAGCCTGGGCCGCAAGATCCGCGCGATACGCGGCTCGGCCCAGCCGCGCCTGCGCGTCGGCTGCATCCATGCCTACAGCGGCGCCATCGTCAGCGACACCATCGCGCGCTTTCGCGTCCGCTATCCCGATACGCCGCTATACCTGCAGATCCGCGATTCCAATACCTTGCGCGACATGGTCGTGTCGGGCGAACTGGACCTGGCCGCCGTGGCCGACGAATCGGAGCTGGAAGGACTGCGCGGCCACCTCCTGGCCAGTCTCCAGGCGGTGGCGGTGTTTCCCAAGGACCATACGCTGACCCGGTTGGAACAGGTCGAATTCGCGCAGCTGGCCGATGCCGATGTGATCGCGTTGAACGCGGAGGACGCGTCCCGCAAGCGGCTGGATGCCTTGTTGCGGCAGTCCGGGCAGGCGCTGCGCATCAGCATCGAGACGCCATACTCCAGCACGGTCTGCCAGTTGGCGCTGGCCGGCCACGGCGTGGGCATCGCCAATCCGGCCACGGCCGTGGGCATGGAAGCGGCCGGGCTGGCTTTCCGGCCGCTGGCCGCGCCGGTGCATTTCGAATGCCACATGATCCTGCACGGCAGCCGGCCACTGTCGGAAGCCGGCAAGTTCTGGGCGACCTGCCTGCGCGCCGCGCTGGCGCCCTTGACGGCGCGTTACGGCGTCTAGCGCCTGGCAATGCAGCCATGGCCCGTGCGAAGGCGTGCCATCACGAATACGCGTGCACGCCGTCGCGCGGGATCGCCGGACTCAGCCGCGCCGGCCGTCCGACGTCAGGATCAGCACGACCGACGACTCGGCGTCCAGCATGCCCGAGCGTCGCAGCCGGGTGACGGCCGCCAGCGCCGCCGCCGAGGACAGCTCCGTGCCCAGTCCCATCCGTTCCAGCCGCTGCTGCGCCTGGGCCGCGGCGGCATCGGACACCTCCACGGGCAGTCCGCCTGAGCGAGCCAGCGCCTGCAGCGATTGCAGCGTGGTGGTGCCGCCGGCGATGGAGTATTGGTCCGTGCCCGCTTCCCAGAGTCCGCGCGCGTCCCCGGTCTGCAGGGCGCGCGACAGGCGTGCATAGGGCTCCACCGCGTGCATGCGCGGCAGTCTCGGAATCAGTCCCTGCCTGTGCAGCGCCTGCCAGCCCAGCAGCACGCCCCATAGCAGATCGCCGCGCGCGGTGGGCACGATCACATCCGTGGGCAGGCCGCAATGGTCGAAGATTTCCCGCGCAATCGGTTTGTAGCCTTCGACCCCATAGGCGTGGGTGCCGGTGGGCGGGTTCAGGTAGTTGGTGCCGGCGAAGGCGCCTTGTTCGCGGCACAGTTGGGCCACGTGCGGCCAGCGGCCCAGGCTGTCTTCGAACGCGGTGAGGCGGGCGCCGAAACGCTGCATGGCCTCGCGTTGCAGCGCCGGGCAGTTGCGGGTGATGGCGATCTCGGCCTGCAGGCCGGCGGCGGCGCAGTAGGCGGCCAGGGAAACGCCCGCGTTGCCGCTGGACGCGGCCGCCACGCGCGTGGCGCCGGCCAGCCTGGCGCGCGACACGAGCTGGGCCGCCATGCGGTCCTTGTGACTGCCGGTGGGATTGGCGCTCTCGCATTTCAGCCACAGCCTGCCCACGCCTTCCGCCTGGGCCAGGGCAGCCGACTCCAGGCAGGGCGTGTCGCCTTCGCCCAGCGTGATCGGATGCAGCACCGGCAGCGGCATCACGCTCGATGTCGATGGCGTGTAGACGCACTCCAGCGAGGCAGGATGGCCGGCTTCCAGACAAGACGGGCAGCCTTCGGGATAGTCGCCCGGGGGAAACAGCGTCGCGCAGCGGATGCAGCGCAGGCCGGATAAAGCGGGATTCATCAGCATGGGTCAGTACAGCGAGGAAAGAGAGTCCAGGGGCAACGCCGGCGCCGCCTGCAGCAGGCAGTCGCCGTCATCGCTGCGGGCGATGGCGCGCAGGCACAGCACCGTGCCCGCTTGCGGGCTGAGCAGGGTGTGCGCCGGCGTGTCGGGGCGTGCGGGTTCGATCAGCCGGCCCACGCGCTGACGCGCCGAGATGCGCTGGCCAAGCTCGACGCCGGGAATGAAAACGCCGGGCCCGTGCGCGCGCAGGGTCGCGGCGGGGGCGTCCAGGTCGTATAGGGCTGGTGGATCCGGGCGTGCTAGCTCGCGGTTCAGCAGGCCCAGCTCATGCAGGCAGCCGAGCAGGCCTTCGCGGCAACGATCGACCAGCGCCTGGCCGGTCTCGGCGCCTCCGCCGATTTCCGCGCTCAGTCTCAGCACGCCGTGACGGCTGGCGGCGGCCGGCATGGAGCCGGCTTCCGTGCCACGAAAGTAGATGCAATGAGGCAGGCCGAAGGCGCGTGCCAGCGCCGGCAGGCGCGGATCGAGCGCGTCCCGGCCATAGCGCGTGATCACCGAGGACGGCAGGTAGCGCAGCGATGCGCCGCCGCTGTGCACGTCCACCAGCGCCTCTACGCGCGGCAGCAGCTTCGCTTCCAGCGCGGCCGCCACGCTTTCGGTGTAGCCGCGCGCGGGGGGGCCGAGGAAGGCCCGGTTGAGATTGCCGCCGTCGTTGGGTGACAGGCGGCGACCAGCCAGCGAGGCTTCGGCGTTGGCGGCGGGCAGCAGATAGACCGTGCCGCGGTTCAGGATCCCGGGCAATTGATGCCAGAGTTCCAGGATCGCGGCCTGGCCTTCCCACTCGTCGCCATGCACGCCGGCCATCAGCGCGACGGCGGGGCCGGGGCCGGCGTCGATGCGCAGCACCGGCACGGTGACGCGGCGATAGGCGGATTCATTGGTCGCGGCCGCGCACGAGAAGTCTTCGCGGGTCACGGCGGTCATGCGGGGGCTCCTGTCGTCATCGGGCGGCGCATGGTCAGTCGAGCGTGGTGCCCGCGGCCTTGATGATGTTCTCCCATCGGGGCAATTCCTTCTTGATCTGCGCCTGCACGTCCTGCGGCGCGCCGCCCAGCGGTTCCTGCGAGCGGCTGCGCAATTCGCGGACCACGTTGTCGGTGCGCAGGGCCTGGTTGAGCGCGTCGTTGAGTCGCGCCAGCACGGCGGACGGCGTGCCGGCCGGCGCCACCAGCGCGCTCCAGGCGGATTGCTCGTAGTCCGGGTAGCCCTGCTCGGCCACGGTAGGCACGTCCGGATTGGACGCCGCACGCTGCCGGGTGGTGACGGCCAGCGCGCGCAGGCGTCCGTCCTTCAGATTGCCGATCAGGGGCGGCAGGTTTTCCATCATCGAATCGACGTGTCCGCCCAGCAGGTCCGACAGCTGCGCCGCCGTGGCCTTGTAAGGAATCTGGCGCACCGCCGCGCCCGTCTGCGCGACGAACAGCTTGACGCCGACTTCGCTGGTGGTGCCGGGGTCCGCCGAGGTCATGGTCAGCTTGTCGGGTTGGGCGCGGCTGGCGTCGATGAAGCTCTTCAGGTCGCGGTAGGGCGACGCGGCGTTGACCACGATGACGTTGGGCGTCTCGGTGACCAGGCCGATGGGCGCCAGGTCGCGGTCCAGATCGTAGAGCTGTTGCTTGAACAGGTAGCGATGCAGCACCAGCGTGCCGACGTGGGCGTAGCCGATGGTGTAGCCGTCGGCCGGCGCGCGCACCAAGGCCTGGGTGCCGATGCGGCCGCCGGCGCCGACGCGGTTCTCGACCACCACGGGCTGGCCCAGCAGCTTGCTCATTTCCTGGCCGACCAGGCGGGCGGTGATGTCGGCATTGCCGCCGGCGGCGGCGGGCACGATCAGCGTGATCGCGCGCTCGGGATACGCGGCCCATGCCGGCTGGGCGGCCAGGCAAAGGAGCAGGGCGGCAAGGCCGGCTGCGTGTTTCATGACGATTCCCCTTGGTGTTTTGTTGGTGACGTCATTGTGGAGCGCGGGCGTGCCGAAGATGTTCGGGGTTTTGATATTGTTGTTTTCTTTTTTCGAATATCGACAGGGCGTGAGTCCAGCCTCGTCGTGGTGCGCGGGACGAAAAAAAGGCCTGCATCGCAATGCAGGCCTTGGTTGGGATCGAGCGCTGGCCGTTATTCGCGGTCGCCGCCGAAGATGCCCAGCAGCATCAGCAGGTTCGAGAAGACGTTGTACACGTCCAGGTAGATGGCCAGCGTGGCGGAAACGTAGTTGGTTTCGCCGCCGTTGACCACGCGTTGCAGGTCCACCAGCATGAAGGCCGAGAAGATCACGATGGCCATCACGGAGATGGTCAGCATCAGCGCGGGCAGCTGCAGGAAGATGTTGGCCAGCGCGGCGACCAGGATGACCACGGCGCCCATGAACAGGAACTTCTGCATGCCCGACAGATCGCGCTTGATGGTCGTGGCCAGCGTGGCCATGGTGCCGAACACGATCGCGGTGCCGCCGAAGGCCGTCATGACCAGCTGCGAGCCGTTGCTCATGCCCATCACGAAGCCCAGCAGGCGGGACAGCATGACGCCCATGAAGAACGTGAAGGCCAGCAGCAGGACCACGCCGAGCGAGTTGTTCTTGTTCTTCTCGATGGCGAACATCATGCCGAAGGCGCCCACCAGGAAGACGATGGCAGACAGACCGGGGCTGGCGCCCATGACGCGGTTGATGCCGGTATAGAGGCCGACGGCCGCGCCCAGCACGGTCGGGATCAGCGACAGGGCCAAGAGCCAGTACGTATTGCGCAGGACCTTGTTGCGGACGACCTCGCCCGGCGCGCCGGCGAGTTCACCGGAACGGTTAAAAGGGGACGGACGATATTCGTTCATGGAAAAACTCCTGTGTGCGGCAAAAAGGGATTGCCTCGAATGCTTAGATGCAAAGGATACCTTACAGTTCCCTTAAGAATCCAGTCAGGCGTGGTACCAGTCGGGCGTGGCACGCCGAAGCGGCATCAGCCCCGACGGACTTCACGCAGCACCCGGTCGACGATCGCGGGCAGCTCGGCGTCCATGCGGGCCTGCAGATGCGCCACGGCATCGGCCAGTGCGGCACGCATCAGTTGCTCGACCTCGGCCTGCAGCCTGGCGGCCAGCACGGCGGCCTCGGCGGACGCCGCGACGGGCGCATCGTCGTCGGCGGGCTGGAAGGGGGCGGATGCTGGCATCGTCCAGGGCATGGCCGGCTGGGCAGCCCCGGCGGCGACTGGCGTCGCAGGGGCTGGCGCTACGTAGACAGACGGCATCGAGACGGGCGTCACCGAGACGGGCGTCACCGAGACGGGCGCGGGCGGCGCAGGATCCGGGGCGATCTCGGTCAGCACGGGAAAGGCGTCGTCGTCGCCGACAGGCGCGGCGGGCGGCCGTGGCGGCGCCACGGACGCCGGCGCGTCGTCATGCGGCGGTTCGACCCGCTGGGTGAGGGTAGGGATGCCGGGGTCGTAGGAATGAGGGGGCATGGGGACTCCCGATGGCGAAAATGCACGGCCCGCCGCGAGCGGCGGCTCAGGCGTCTGGCTGGCGGCTGAGATCGTGGCTGTGCGGGGCGTGGCCCGCGTTCTGGTAGACGCGCCAGCGCTGGCGCGCGGCCTGCTTGTCGTCGGGCTCGTCGGAGACGATTTCCAGGAGGCGTTCGAAACCCTCGAAACCGGGCGGGCACTCGTCATCCAGGTTGAGCAACCAGGGTTGCGGCTGCCCCGCCTGGACCAGCTTTTCCGACGCCTTGAGCGGATCGGAGGCGGTCAGCACCACGGGCGTATCGGCGGCCAGCGGGTCATTGGCCAGTACATGAGGCACGAAGGAGATATCGTCGAAGGCCCAGAGCATGCGGTCGAAGGACGCCAGCCGGGAACCGTCGCGGCAATACACCACCAGGCGCTGGCCCGCCAGGTAGCGCTTGCGCGCCACCTGGCAGGCTGTGCGCAGGCGATCCGGCGCGCCGAAGGCGAAATCGATGCGCGTCATGCCTGTTCCAGGCCGCTCAAGCCTGGTCCAGCAGGAACTGCATCAGCAGCGGCACGGGACGGCCGGTGGCGCCCTTGTCCTTGCCGCCCTTCCAGGCGGTGCCGGCGATGTCCAGGTGGGCCCAGCGGTAGGCCTTGGTGAAGCGCGACAGGAAGCAGGCCGCCGTGACCGCGCCGGCCGGGGGGCCGCCGATGTTGGCGATGTCGGCGAAGTTGGACTTGAGCTGGTCCTGGTAGGCGTCGTCCATGGGCAGGCGCCATGCGGTGTCCAGGGCCTGGCGGCCGGCGGCGGCCAGGGCCTCGGCCAGTGCGTCGTCCTTGGAGAACAGGCCCGTGTTGACGTGGCCCAGCGCCACCACGCAGGCGCCGGTGAGGGTGGCGATGTCGATGACCGTCGAGGGCTTGAAGCGCTCGGCGTAGGTCAGCGCGTCGCACAGCACCAGGCGGCCTTCGGCGTCGGTGTTGAGGATCTCGATGGTCTGGCCCGACATGCTGGTGACCACGTCGCCGGGCTTGTTGGCCTTGCCGCTGGGCAGGTTCTCGCAGGCCGGGATCAGGCCGACCACGTCCAGCGGCAGTTCCAGTTCGGCCAGGGCGCGGAACGAGCCCAGCACGCTGGCGGCGCCGCCCATGTCGTACTTCATTTCGTCCATGGTGGCGGCCGGCTTGAGCGAGATGCCGCCGGCGTCGAACGTGATGCCCTTGCCGACCAGCACGATCGGGCCGTCACCGGCCTTGGCGCCTTTCTTGGCCGGCTTGCCGGCGTGGCGCAGCACGATGAAGCGCAGCGGTTCGTCGGAGCCGCGGGCCACGGACAGGAACGAGCCCATGCCCAGGGCCTCGACCTGCTTCTTGTCCAGCACCTCGACCTTCAGCGACTTGAATTCGCGGGCCAGGCGCTTGGCGGTCTCGCCCAGGTAGGTGGGCGTGCAGATATTGCCGGGCAGGTTGCCCAGGTCACGCGTCAGCGACATGCCGTTGGCGATGGCGGCGCCTTCGCGCAGGCCCTTCTGGGCCTGGGTGGCATCCGCCCGTTCGACGATCTGGACGATCTTCTTGAGCTTGGGACGGGCGTCGCGGTCGGGCTTGCCGAAGCTGGCGTCGTAGTGATAGGTGGCGGCGCCGGCGGCGATGGCGGCGCTGCGGGCGCGGGCGATGACGGGCACGTCGGCGACCGGGTTGGCCACCAGGGTCGACACGCCTTCGGCCAGCTGCGCGGCCACGCAGGCCTGGGCGAAGGCCTGTTCGGCGGCGGCATGGGCGCGGGCCGAGTATTCATCCTGCTTGCCCAGGCCGACCAGCACCACGCGCTGCGCCGTGACGCCGGGCAGGTTGCGCAGCGTCAGCGTGGCGCCGGCGCGGCCGCGGAATTCGGTCTTGGCCACCGCCCGCACGGCGCCGTTCGCGGCGCGGTCGATCAGGTCGGCGGCCGGGCTCAGCACGCCGTCCGCGAAGACGCCGACGGCCAGCGCGGCGGTTTTGATCTGGTGCAGGGAAGCGGTGGTCTGTGTGCTAAATTCCATGAGGGTTTCCCGGTACGTCTGTGTATGATGCGGTCGATTATCCCGCATATTCTCCCATGTCTCTATTCAAACGCTCTGTCGTCAGCGAGATCACCAGTCACGCTGGCGTTGTCTTTTCCACGTTGCTCGTCGTGTGGCTCAGCGTGCTCCTGGTGCGCTTGCTCGGCGAGGCGGCCGGAGGCAACATTGGGGCGGACGTGGTGCTGGTGCTGGCGGCGCTGTCCACCATCACGGCGCTGCCCACCATCCTGGCGGTGTCGGTCTTCATCGCCGTGCTCACCACGGTGACGCGCAACTATCGCGAATCCGAGATGGTCGTGTGGTTCGCCAGCGGCCTGTCGCTGGCCGATTGGTTCAAGCCCGTGCTGCGCGTGGCCATTCCCGTGGCCATCGCCGTGGCCGGCCTGACCCTGTTCGCCGCGCCCTGGGCCTATCGCCAGATCGGTGAATACCATCAGCGCTTCGAGCAGCGTTCCGACCTGTCCAAGGTCACGGCCGGCCAGTTCGCCGAATCGGCCGGCGGCGACCGCGTGTTCTTCGCCGAAGATCCCGCCCAGCCCACCGATGAGCTTGGCAACGTGTTCGCGCGTGAAACCGGCCCGGAATGGCTCAGCGTGCTGAGCGCCAGCAGCGCCCACAGCGAGACCCTGCCCAACGGCGACCGCTTCCTGGTGCTGGGCGCGGGCCACCGCTATGACCTCAAGCCGGGCACGCCGGAGATCCGGCTGGTGAATTTCGAAAAGTACGGGCTGCGCCTGGAAAGCAAGGCCGGCGGCGATCCGATGGCCGAGGCGCGCGCGGCGGCCGAGCGCTCCTCCAAGGCGCGCACCACGGGGCAGCTCATGGCCGACAATACCGACAACAGCTGGTCGCAGGTCATGTGGCGCGTGTCGCTGCCGCTGGCTGCCCTGAATCTGGCGCTGCTGGCCATTCCTCTGGGGGCGGTCAACCCGCGCCTGGGGCGTTCGGGCGACATCCTGATCGCCGGTCTGGTGGGCCTGCTGTACATGAACCTCATGAACCTGTCGCGGGCCTGGATCGCCAATGGCAAGCTCAGCTTCGGCGTGGGCGTCTGGGCGATTCACGGCCTGGTGGCGCTGCTGACATTCTTCCTGCTGATGCGCCGGCTGCGAGTGAAGGCGCCGCGCAACAGCCCCGCGGCTTCCTGAGGCCCTGGCGGCTGCCTGCCGCCCTAGGGCAGGTAGCGCAGCGCGTTTTGGGTGCCGGCCAGCAGGCCGGCATTGCGCAGCGCCGATTTGCGGATGAACTCCCACAGCACGTTGACGCGCTTGAGCTTGCGCAGGTCCTCGTGGCAGTACATCCAGAACGAGCGCGTGATCTCCACTTCCTGTTCCAGCACCGGCGTGAGCCGGGGATCCTGGGCGGCGATGAAGCAGGGCAGGATGGCCAGCGACTGGCCTTGCAGCGCCGCGTGGTACTGGGCGACCACGCTGGTGCTGCGCAGGATCACCTTGCTGGCTGGCAGCAGATCCTCCAGATAGCGCAATCGCTCGCTGAACAGCAGTTCGTCCACATAGCCGATGAACGTGTGGTCCGCCAGGTCTGCCTGTGAGCGGATGGGCGGATGGCGCGCCAGATAGCCGGGCGTGCCGTACAGCCGCAACGTGTAGTCGCACAGCTTGCTGCAGACATAGGGCCCGCGCTGCGGCCGCTCGATGGTGATCGCCAGGTCGGCTTCGCGCTTGGACAGGCTCACGAAGCGCGGCACCGGCAGGATGTCCAGCGTGATGTGCGGATAGCGACGCTGGAAGTCCGCCGCCAGCGGCGTCAGCACATAGCTGCCGAACCCTTCGGTGGCGCCGATGCGCAGGTGTCCCGACAGCGCCTGGCCGATGCCAGACAGGTTTTCGCGGGCGCTGTGCACCGCGCTTTCCATCTGCTCGGCATGCACGAACAGGCGCTGGCCGTCCTCGGTCAGCACGAAGCCCGCGCCGCGCGACTTCTCGAACAGCAACGTGTCCAGTTCCGCCTCCAGCGCGCGGATACGGCGCGACACTGTCGTGTGCTCCACGCCCAGCTTGCGCGCGGCGGCGCTGGCGCGCTGGGTGCGCGCCACTTCCAGAAAGTACCTGAGACTGTCCCAATCCAGCATGTCGCCTCGCTCCCGGCGGGCGCGGAAACCCTGGTTTCCACGCCCGGTATAGATGTGCATTAATGCACAAGTAATGTGCATTTCTAGTGTTGCTTGTTGATTTTCACACATCTACACTGGGTCGGCAGGCCCTGGGGTTGATGCCGCCCGGGCCGCAGGCCGCGCAGACGGCGTACAACGCATAACAACTCAGGAGACAAATCCATGAAATCGCATGCACGCGGGCTGGCCGCAGGACTGTGTCTGGGCGCCGTTCTGACGGCACAGGCGCTGGCCGCGGACAAGCCGCCAGTGAAGATCGGTATCTTGACCGACATGTCGGGCACCTATGCCGGCATGGGTGGACCGGGTTCGGTGGCGGCTGCGCAATTGGCCATCGACGACTGCCTGGCCGCGGAATGCAAGGGCATGAAGATCGAGCTGGTGTCGGCCGACAACCAGAACAAGGCCGACGTGGGCGCCGCCCGCGCGCGTGAATGGTTCGACCGCGACGGCGTGACCGCCATCGCCGACCTGACCAACTCCGCCGTCGCCCTGGCGGTGCAGGGCATTGCCCGCGAGAAGAACAAGGTGGTGATGTTCTCGGGTCCGGCCACCACGGTGCTGACCAACAAGGAATGCTCGCCGCTGGGCTTTCACTGGATGTTCGACACCTATTCGCAGTCGGCCGGCGGCGCCAAGGCCACGGTGAAGGCGGGCGGCAAGTCCTGGTTCTTCGTCACCGTGGACTACGCGTTCGGCCATTCGCTGGAAGCCGACACCGCCAAGGCCGTGCAGGCACTGGGCGGCACGGTCGCGGGCAGCGTGCGGCATCCGCTGAACGCGCCTGATTTCGCGTCCTATCTGTTGCAGGCGCAGAGCTCCAAGGCGCAGGTGGTGGCGCTGGCCAACGGCGGCCAGGACACGGTCAATGCGGTCAAGCAGGCGGGCGAGTTCGGCATCGTGGCGGGCGGGCAGCGGCTGGTGTCGCTGCTGATCTTCCTGTCCGACCTGCGCGCGCTCGGGCTGGACACCGCCCAGGGCCTGTCCTACGTGGACGGCTTCTACTGGGACTATGACGACGCCACGCGCCAGTGGTCGGGACGCTTCGAGAAGGCCTTCCGCGGCCTGAAGCCGACCATGACCCAGGCCGGCGTCTATTCCAGCGTGCTGCACTACCTGCGCGCGGTCGCCGCCAGCGGCAGCACCGACGGCAAGGTGGTGGCCGACAAGATGCGCGAGCTGCCCATCAAGGATCCGATCATGCGCAACGCCTCGATCCGCCCGGACGGCCGCGTGATCCACGATATGTACCTGTACGAAGTGAAGAAGCCGTCCGAATCCAAGGGCGGCTGGGATTATTCCAAGCTGGTGGCGACCATTCCGGCCGCCGAGGCCTTCCAGCCGCTGGCCGATTCGGCCTGCCCGCTGGTCCAGAAGTAAACCGCGCGCCGGGCGCGGGCCTGGTTGCCCGAGTCCGGCGCAATGATTCATGAACGCGGATCCGATCCGCAACGACAAGCAGTCCGAGGAGCATCAAATGAGTGAAGTCCCCCACGTTCCGCTAATGATCGGCGGCAAGCTCGTGCAGTCCAAGACCACTGAATGGCGGGACGTGATCAATCCTGCCACGCAGGAAGTGGTCGCCAAGGTGCCCTTCGCCACGCGCGAGGAACTGGACCTGGCGGTGGCCAATTCCAAGGAAGCGTTCAAGACCTGGCGCAACGCCGGGCAGGGCGCGCGCATGCGCGTCATGTTGAAGTTCCAGGACCTGCTGCGCGCCAACACCGCCAAGCTGGCCGAGATGATCACGCGCGAGCACGGCAAGACCCTGCCCGACGCCGAGGGCGAAGTCGGCCGCGGCCTGGAAGTGGTCGAGCACGCCTGCTCGATCGCCAACCTGCAGCTGGGCGAATATGCCGAGAACGCCGCCACCGGTATTGACGTCTACACGCTGATTCAGCCGCTGGGCGTGTGCGCCGGCATCACCGCGTTCAACTTCCCGGTGATGCTGCCCTGCTTCATGTTCCCCATCGCCGTGGCCTGCGGCAACACCTTCGTGCTCAAGCCGTCCGAGCAGGATCCGACCTCGTCGCTGTTCCTGGCGGAGCTGGCGCTGGAAGCCGGCCTGCCGCCGGGCGTGCTGAACGTGGTCCATGGCGGTCCGGATATCGCCAATGGCCTGTGCGAGCATCCCGACATCAAGGCGGTGTCCTTCATCGGCTCGACCCGCGTCGGCACCGAGATCTACAACCGCGCCTCGGCCGCCGGCAAGCGCTGCCAGTCGATGATGGGCGCCAAGAACCACTGCGTGGTCCTGCCCGACGCCGATCCGGACGTGGCGCTGAACCAACTGCTGGGCGCCGCCTTCGGCGCCGCCGGCCAGCGCTGCATGGCCTCGTCCGTGGCCGTGCTGGTGGGTGACGCGCGCAACTGGCTGCCCGACTTCGTCGAGCGCGCCAAGAAGCTCAAGGTCAATTCGGGCACCGACCGCCAGGCCGACCTGGGCCCGCTGGTCTCGCCCAACGCCAGGAAGCGCGTCGAAAGCCTGATCCAGAAGGGCGTGGACGAAGGCGCCAAGCTGCTGCTGGACGGCCGCAACGTCAAGGTCGCCGGCTTCGAGCAGGGCAACTTCGTCGGCCCGACGATCTTTGATGGCGTGAAGGAAAACATGACCATCTACACCGAGGAGATCTTCGGTCCTGTGCTGTGCGTGGTCGGCGTGGAAACGCTGGAGGACGCGGTCGAGTTCATCAACCGCAACCCCAACGGCAACGGCGTGGCGCTGTTCACCCAGGACGGCGGCGCGGCGCGCTACTTCCAGAACAACATCGACGTCGGCCAGGTGGGCATCAACGTGCCGATCCCCGTGCCGGTGGCCTGGTTCAGCTTCACGGGCTCGCGCGCGTCGAAGCTGGGCGACCTGGGCCCCAACGGCAAGCAGGCGGTGCAGTTCTGGACGCAGACCAAGACCGTCACGGCCCGCTGGTCGGCGCACACCAAGAGCGTCAACACGACGATCAGCATGCGCTAGAGGACGCTCCCCCCGAAGCGCTGCGCGCTTCCCCCAGGGGCGCCACTGCGGACCGGCAAAGCCGGCTCCGCGTGGCCCCGCTTGGGGGAGGGCGTCTTGGATTGAGGGGGGCTGGGTTTGAGGAGGAATAAGCGGGGACGTGTTGTGCCTAAGCTTATACTGATAAGTAATATAAAAAGCTTATCTTATTACTTATAATTGGCCCGTCTATCAGGGGCCAATTCATGAACCTGCAGCAATTTCGTTTTGTGCGTGAAACCATCCGCCGCGACTTCAACCTGACCGAAGCCGCCCGGATGCTCTACACCTCGCAGCCCGGGGTATCGAAAGCCATCATCGAGTTCGAGGACGAACTCGGCATCAAGATCTTCGAACGGCACGGCAAGCGCATCAAGGGGCTGACCAAGCCCGGTTTGGCGGTGTCGCAGGTGATCGACCGCATCATGCGCGAAGTCGACAACCTGAAGAAGGTCAGCGACGAGTTCGCGCGTCGCGACGAGGGCGGGTTGGTGATCGCCTGCACCCACACCCAGGCGCGCTATCTGCTGCCGCGCGTGATCCCGGCCTTCCGCAAGCAATTCCCCAAGGTGCACCTTTCGCTGGCCGAGGGCAGCCCGGCGCAGCTGGCCGAGATGGTGCTGCACGAGCAGGCCGATCTGGCATTGGCCACCGAATCGCTGGCGCTGACGCCGGGCCTGGCCACGCTGCCGGTGTACGCCTGGGAGCACACGGTGGTGGTGCGTCCCGACCATCCGCTGACCGAGCTGACCTCCAGCGCCGCCAAGCGCCTGTCGCTGGCGCAGCTGGCCGAGTACCCCATCGTCACCTATGACCGCGCCTTCACGGGCCGCAGCACGATCGACGAGATCTTCGCCAACCAGGGCATCCACCCCGACATCGTGCTCGAAGCCATCGACGCGGACGTGATCAAGACCTATGTCGACGTGGGCCTGGGCATCGGCATCATCGCCGGCGTCGCCTATGACCCGCGCCGCGACTCCAACCTGGTCGGCCTGCCGGTGGGGCATCTGTTCGGCACGCATACCACCCGCGTGGGCGTGAAGGCGGGCGTGTTCCTGCGCGACTATGTCTACACCTTCCTGGAGATGCTGGCGCCGTCGCTGACGCGCGCCGTGGTGACGGAAGCGGTGCAGGGCACGCCGAAATAGGTGGTCCGCCGACGGGCGGACCCTGAGGATCAGGCGCGGCCCCGTCAGGTGCCGCGCCTTTTTTGTCTGCGGGGGCGTCGGGGCAGAGGCGCTCGACTATCCGCAAGCGCTGGTCCATAAAAATAATTAAATAAGAATAGCTCTCATTTGCGTTGACTAAAAAATAGGAATCATTATCATTACATCCAGTCTCAACGACCCAGTGAGGTTAAACATGACGGCAGGACTGAGTGCAGTAGTGGTAGGCGCCGACCGGCTCGGCAACATTCCCGATTTGCTCAAGGGACACAATATCTCGATCACGCATCACATCAGCGGACGGGATCCCTCGCATCAGAAGAAAACGCTGCAACTGCCCTCGGGCACCCAGCTGGTGATTCTGCTGACCGACTTCCTCGGTCACAACGTGATGAAGACCTTCCGCAACGCGGCGCAACGCGGCGGCATCAGGGTCGTGGCTTGTCGCCGCTCGGTCTGCAGCATGCAGCAGGCATTGCAGCAATGCGGCCTGTGCCCGCGCGCGGGCTCGGGCACGGTGCACTGATTCCGACGCGGTTCCGGCCGGGCGATCAGCCGACAATAGATCAAGACTGGGGAGGCCTGCGGGCCTGCGGCGCGAAGCGCCGCGAAGAGAAATGCAAAACGCCGCCGGACTTTCGGGTCCGGCGGCGTTTTCGTATTCGTGCTTGCCGCCATGTCGCCCGCAGGGGCGCGGCATGCGTCGGCTTATCGGGAGGCCGCGCGGGCCGAGGCCACCATGTGGTCGTCCAGGCGGCGGGCGCCGTTGTAGCGCTTGGCCCAGTACGCCATGGTCATGTTCTCGACGCGGACCACGCCGCCGGCGCTGGGGGAGTGAACGAAACGGTCGTCACCCAGGTAGATGCCAACGTGCGAATAGCGGCGGCCCAGCGTGTTGAAGAAGACCAGGTCGCCGGCCTTGAGCTCGTTCTTGTTGATCGAGGTGCCGTGCTGGGCGATCTCGGCGGCGTTGCGGGGCAGCTTCAGGCCGAGCGAACGCTGGGCGGTGTACGAAACCAGGCCGCTGCAATCGAAACCGGTATCGGGGGAGTTGCCGCCGAAGCGGTAGCGGATGCCCAGGTAGGTCAGGGCTTCGCTGACCAGGGCGTTGTCGCTGTCCACGCCGGTCTGGGCCTGCTGGCGGCGTTCGCGCTTGAACTTCTGCACCACCAGCATGCCGATGGGATCATCGGCCGTGGCGACCCATTCCGTCTCGTAGGGATCGATCTCGGACGTATGGGCGGTTGACTTCTGACTGGTGCTTGCACAACCCGCCAAACCCGCGACGCATGCCGCCAGGGCCAGCAACCGGATACGTCGGATTGCCTGGCCAGTGGATGAATTGAGTCGCGAGCTTACGGAGTGTCGATGCATTCGCCTGGGGAAGATGCACTGCGTTTAGCGTCGATTGCGCGCAAAAGCGCGGAAATCGGCTGATAAATACAGCGAATCAACGTTATGTTGTCTACAACTTCGCGGGGATTCTACCAAACTTTTAAGACTGGTTCGTTACTGTAACCAGCCCGGCGCCCGTGCGGCGTAGACGCGTGGCAGAATTTTTTGACCTGCGGCAAGCCTCGTGCAAGGTTTGCCCACCAGAATGACCCAAAAGCTTGAAGCAAAAAGCAATCAGCCAAAAGGCGTATGCACGATAACAGGAGACAACCATGCAAAAAACCAGGGATTTCCATTACCGATCGATACACGACCGGGACGCTTTCTGGCGCGAGCAGGCCGGCCGGGTGCATTGGGAAACGCCGTTCGAGTCCGTGCTGGACTTCTCCCGGCCGCCCTTCGCCAAGTGGTTCGTGGGCGGCAAGACCAATCTCTGTTACAACGCCGTCGACCGATGGCTGCCCACGCAGGCGGAAGATCCGGCGCTGATCTGGGTGTCCACCGAGGTGGACCGCGAACGGATCTACACGCGCCAGGATGTCTATGAAGAGGTCAACGCCGCCGCCGCCATGCTCAAGGAACTGGGCGTGGAACGCGGCGACCGCGTCCTGCTGTACATGCCCATGGTGCCGGAGGCCGTCTTCACCATGCTGGCCTGCGCCCGCATCGGCGCGGTGCATTCGGTGGTGTTCGGCGGCTTCGCCTCGGTCAACCTGGCGCAGCGCATCGACGATGCCGCGCCCAAGGTGATCGTGTGCACCGACGGCGGTTCGCGCGCGGGCAAGGTCGTGCCCTACAAGCCGCTGCTGGACCGGGCCCTGGGCCTGTGCAAGACCCCGCCGGCCGCCGTGGTGGTGTTCGACCGTGGGCTTGCGCCCTTCGAGCCGGTGGCGGGGCGCGACCTGGACTACGCCACGCTGCGCGCCCGGCATCAGGGCGCGCGGGTGCCGGTGGCCTGGCTGGAGTCGTCCGAACCCAGCTATATCCTGTACACGTCAGGCACGACCGGCAAGCCCAAGGGCGTGCAGCGCGACACCGGCGGCTATGCCGTGGCGCTGGCGTCTTCCATGGAGTACCTGTTCAACGGCAAGCCGGGCGACACGTATTTCTGCACCAGCGACATCGGCTGGGTGGTGGGGCACTCCTACATCATCTACGGCCCGCTGATCGGCGGCCAGTCCACCATCCTGTACGAAGGCACGCCGGTGCGGCCGGACGGCGCCATCCTGTGGAAGCTGGTGGAAAAGTACCGGGTCAATACGCTGTTCTCGGCGCCGACCGCGGTGCGCGTGCTCAAGCGCCAGGATCCGGCCCTGCTGAAAAAGCACGACCTGTCTTCGCTGCGCGCCGTGTACCTGGCCGGCGAACCGCTGGACGAGCCCACCGCGCAATGGATCTCCCAGGGTCTGGGCAAGCCCATCATCGACAACTACTGGCAGACCGAATCGGGCTGGCCGATCCTGTCGGCCCAGCCCGGCGTGGAAAGCGTGCCGACGCGTTTCGGCAGTCCCTCGTTCCCGGTGTATGGCTTTGACGCCCGCATCGTCAGCGAGACCACGGGCGAGGATCTCGGTCCCGACCAGAAGGGTGTGGTCGCCATCATGCCGCCCTTGCCGCCGGGCGCGATGTCCACGATCTGGGGCGACGACGAGCGCTTCGTCCAGACCTATTTCACGTCCATCCCCGGCCGCCTGGCCTATTCGACCTTCGACTGGGGGCTGGTGGACGAGGACGGCTACTGGTTCATCCTGGGCCGCACCGACGACGTCATCAACGTGGCCGGCCATCGCCTGGGCACGCGCGAGATCGAGGAATCCGTCAACAGCCACGCGGCCATCGCCGAGTGCGCCGTGGTCGGCGTGGCCGACGCGCTCAAGGGGCAGGTGGCCATGGCCTTCGCCGTGCTGAAGAATCCCGCCGGCGCCGAGACGCAGGAGGGCGCGCGGCAACTGGAAGGCGATATCATGCGGCTGGTGGAAGATCAGCTGGGAGCCGTGGCGAAGCCGGCCAGGATCCGGTTCGTGGGCGCGCTGCCCAAGACCCGGTCGGGCAAGGTGCTGCGGCGCGCGATCGTCGCCGTGTGCGAGGGACGCGATCCCGGAGACCTGACCACCATAGAAGATCCCACCGCCCTGGAACAGATTAAGGAATCGCTGCAATGAACACCAAACCCGTGCTGAGCGCCGAAGACGTCAAGAAGATCCTGGCCGCGGCCGAAGCCCATGCCCTGCAGAACAAGTGGGCGGTGACCATCGCCGTGTCGGACGACGGCGGTCACCTGCTGGGCATGCTGCGCCTGGACGGGGCGGCGCCGATCTCCTCGCACATCGCGCCGGCCAAGGCCAAGACCGCCGCGCTGGGCCGCCGCGAGTCGCGCGTGTACGAAGAGATCATCAACAACGGCCGTTATTCCTTCCTGTCGGCGCCGCTGCTCGAAGGCATGCTGGAAGGCGGCGTGCCGGTCGTGGCCGATGGCCATGTGGTCGGCGCCGTCGGCGTGTCGGGCGTGAAGTCCAGCGAGGACGCCCAGATCGCCCAGGCCGGCATCGCCGCCCTGGGACTATGAGCGACAGCCGCAATACGGAACCGCCGCAGGGCGGTTCCGGCGCCGTGGATACGGGGGGCGACAGCCTCCTGAATCCCGGCGTGGCCAAGCGCGAGGTCTGGGCCTGGGCCATGTATGACTTCGCCAATTCCGGCTACACCACCGTCATCCTCACGGCGGTGTTCAGCACCTATTTCGTCGGTGTGGTGGGGGCGCGTGCGTCCTGGGCCACGCTGGCCTGGACGGCGGCGCTGTCGCTGTCCTACCTGCTTATCATGCTGACCATGCCGACGCTGGGCGCCCGCGCCGACGCGCGCGCGGCCAAGCGGCGGCTGCTGTTCGCCAGCACTGTCGGCTGCGTCGGCGCCACGCTGGCGCTGACCCAGGCCGGGCCGGGCGATGTCTGGCTGGCGCTGGTCGCCATCGTCATTTCGAACTACTGCTATTGCGTGGGCGAATCCGTGGTCGCGGCGTTCCTGCCGGAACTGGCCAGGCCCGCCGCGCTGGGGCGCGTGTCGGGCTGGGGCTGGAGCTTCGGCTATTGCGGCGGCATGCTGACGCTGGGGCTGTCGCTGGTCGTTGTGACGCAGGCCGAGGCCCGCGGCATGACCGCCGAGCATTTCGTGCCCTGGGTCATCGTGGTCACCTGCTCGGTGTTCGCGCTGGCCGCCCTGCCGTCCTTTTTCCTGCTGCGCGAGCGCGCGCGTCCGGGCCAGGCGCAGCCCGCCATGGACCTGCTGCGGCGGCTGGCCTATGCCTGGCGCGAGACGGGCACGCACTTTCCGGAGTTCCGCCGGCTGTTGATGTGCATCGCGTGCTATCAGGCCGGTATCTCGGTGGTGATCACGCTGTCGGCGGTGTATGCCTCGGAAGTGATGGGCTTCACCACGCCGCAGATCATGCTGCTGGTCTTCACCGTGAACATCGGCGCCGCGGCCGGCGCCTTCTCGTTCGGTTACGTGCAGGATCGCATCGGCCACAAGCGCGCGCTGGCCATCACGCTGTGCGGCTGGATCCTGATGGTGCTGGTGGCCTATGCGGCCGTGACCGCGCCGGTGTTCTGGATCGCGGCCACGCTGGCCGGCCTGTGCATGGGCACCACGCAGAGCGCGGGCCGCGCCATGACGGGGGCGCTGGCGCCGGCCGGCCGCCTGGCGGAGTTCTTTTCGCTGTGGACCTTCGCCGTGCAGCTGGCCGCCGTGATCGGGCCACTGACCTACGGCCTGGTGACCTGGGCCACCGATGGCAACCACCGGCTCGCGATCCTGGTGACCGGGCTGTTCTTCGTCGGCGGCCTGGCGCTGCTGTCGCGCATGGACATGGCGCGCGGCCTGGCGCGCCGGGAGCAGGGCGCCGCCGCCTGAGCGACGCCATCGGCGCCACATCGGGGCGCCGCGGCTGCTATCCTTACGAACTGTGCCCGGCGACGCCGCCGGGCACAGTTGCGCATAAGCTGTCGCTTGTCGATGCCGCCAGTCCTTTTCGCACTTCCCGCCTCGCGCGTTCGCGGCCATGACGGCCCGGGCGCGAGTTCCGGCCCGCATTTTGCGTAAGGTGCCCGTAAGAGCGTGGCGATACGGTTGCGGGTGAGTAGAAAAAGAGCAGCATCAACAACAGAATCACCGATTGGAGACAAAGATCATGTCGAATGCCATTGAGTCCGTCCTGGTGGAAACCCGGGTCTTTCCGCCGCCCGAGCGCGCTTCGCAAGGCGCCTCGATCCCGAGCATGGACGCCTACAAGGAATTGTGCGCCCAGGTCGAGAACGACTTTGACGGATTCTGGGCCGGCCAGGCCCGCGCCAACCTGAAGTGGACCAAGCCCTTCACCCAGGTGCTGGATGAGTCCGACGCCCCGTTCTACCGCTGGTTCGGCGACGGCGAGCTGAACGTCTCGGCCAACTGTCTGGACGTGCACCTGACCAATGGCAACGCCGACAAGACCGCGATCATCTTCGAAGCCGACGACGGCAAGGTCGACCGCGTCACCTACCGCGAACTGCTGGCCCGCGTGTGCCGCTTCGCCAATGGCCTGGCCAAGCTGGGCTACAAGAAGGGTGACCGCGCCATCATCTACATGCCCATGTCGATCGAGGCGGTGGTCGCCATGCAGGCCTGCGCGCGCCTGGGCGTGACCCATTCCGTGGTGTTCGGCGGCTTCTCGGCCAAGAGCCTGCAGGAGCGCATCGGCGACGTCGGCGCCACGGTCGTCATCACGGCCGACGAGCAGGTGCGCGGCGGCAAGGTCATCCCGCTCAAGCCGGCGGTCGAGGAAGCCATCGCCATGGGCGGCTGCGAGGCTGTCAGCAAGGTGATCGTGTACCGCCGCACGGGCGGCAAGATCCAGTGGACCGAAGGCCGCGACCTGTGGATGCACGACGTCGAGGCCGGCCAGCCCGATACCTGCGAGCCGGTGCCGGTCAACGCCGAGCATCCGCTGTTCATCCTCTACACCTCGGGTTCCACCGGCAAGCCCAAGGGCGTGCAGCATTCGTCGGCGGGCTACCTGCTGTGGGCCCTGCTGACCGTCAAGTGGACCTTCGACGCCCGCAAGGACGACGTCTACTGGTGCACGGCCGACGTGGGCTGGGTCACCGGCCATACCTACATCACCTACGGCCCGCTGGCCGCCGGCCTGACCCAGGTCGTGTTCGAGGGCGTGCCCACGTACCCGAACGCCGGCCGCTTCTGGGACATGATCGCGCGCCACAAGGTCACCACCTTCTACACCGCGCCGACCGCCATCCGTTCGCTGATCAAGGCCGCCGAGGCCACGCCCGAGGCCCATCCGCGCAACTACGACCTGGATTCGCTGCGCATCCTGGGCACGGTGGGCGAGCCGATCAATCCCGAAGCCTGGATGTGGTATCACAAACAGATCGGCCGCGAGCGTTGCCCCATCGTCGACACCTGGTGGCAGACCGAGACCGGCGGCCACATGATCACGCCGCTGCCGGGCGCCACGCCGGCCAAGCCGGGCTCCTGCACGCTGCCGCTGCCGGGCATCGCCGCGGCCATCGTCGATGAGACCGGCGCCGATGTCGAACAGGGCAATGGCGGCTTCCTGGTCATCAAGCGCCCCTGGCCCGCGATGATCCGCAACATCTGGGGCGACCCCGAGCGCTTCAAGAAGAGCTACTTCCCGTCCGAGCTGCGCGGCTACTACCTGGCGGGCGACGGCGCGCAGCGCGACGCCGACGGCTATTTCTGGATCATGGGCCGCATCGACGACGTGCTGAACGTCTCGGGCCACCGCCTGGGCACGATGGAAGTCGAGTCGGCGCTGGTGGCGCATGAACTGGTCGCCGAGGCCGCGGTGGTGGGTCGTCCCGACGACACCACCGGCGAAGCCGTGGTGGCTTTCGTGGTGCTCAAGCGCGCGCGGCCCGAGGGCGAAGAGGCGCAGGCCATCGCCAAGCAGCTGCGCGACTGGGTGGCCAAGGAGATCGGTCCCATCGCCAAGCCCAAGGACATTCGCTTCGGCGACAACCTGCCCAAGACGCGCTCCGGCAAGATCATGCGCCGCCTGCTGCGCGTGGTCGCCAAGGGCGAGGAAATCACTCAGGACGTGTCCACGCTGGAAAACCCCGCCATCCTGGATCAATTGGCCAAGTCGCTGTAGATCCGATGCCTTCCGGTCCCGCCCGCCGCCCGTCCGCATCGTGGACGAAACGGCGGGCGGGCACGGCGGCCCGCGCCGCGCGCCGGGAGCATAATGGCAGACGCCCGTAACGGTATCCGTTACGGGCGTCTTTGTTTTCCGATCCCCATCCACCTGGAGTCCCCGCAGTGAACCGCAGCAGTTTCGATCGTGCCGGCCTGGCCCTGATGTTGAGCACCATCCTTGTATGGGCGGGCAGCTGGATCGCGATGAAGCTGATCGTGCCGTACATCGGCCCCTTCGACTTCGTGGCGCTGCGCTATGTGACCGGCGCCGTCGTGCTGTTCGTGCTGGCCCTGGCCACGCGCCGGCCGCTGGCCATGCCGCCCTGGGGGCTGACGCTGCTGATCGGGCTGACGCAGACGGCCGGATTCCAGGGCTTCGTCCAGACCGCGCTGGTCTCGGGCGGCGTCGGCAAGGTGTCGCTGATGGCCTACACCATGCCCTTCTGGGTGGTGCTGTTCGCCTGGTGGCTGCTGCGCGAGCGTCCCACCGTCCGGCATGCCGCCGGCATCGGGTTGGCGGCGATCGGCCTGGTCTGTTTCGTCGAGCCCTGGAACGGGTTGGGCGATATCAAGCCCGTGCTGCTGGGACTGGGCAGTGGATTGTGCTGGGGCGTGGGCACGGTGCTGTCCAAGCGCATGTTCGAGCGCCATCGCCCCGACGTGATGGTGTTCACCGCCTGGCAGATGCTGCTGGGCGGGCTGGTCATGGCGCCGGTGGCCTGGATGGTGCCGCAGATTCCGGCGCAATGGGGCTGGCAGCTGTCGCTGGGCATGATCTACATCGTGTTCATCGCCACGGCGGCCGGCTGGCTGCTGTGGCTGCAGGTGGTGCGCCGGGTGCCCGCGTCCATCGCGGGCCTGTCCAGCCTGGGCGTGCCGGTGGTGGCCATGCTGCTGGCCTGGGCGTTGCTGTCCGAGCGGCCCGGCGGCGCCGAGCTGGCGGGCATGGCGCTGATCCTGGCCGGCATCTGGGTCGTGAGCCGAGCCGCGCCGCCGGGCAGGCAATGAACCTCCCGCCGCGTTGAAGGCTTCCGTCGCGGCGCTGTTGTTTTTTCCGAATCCGCATCACGCACGAAGGTTGTTTCCATGATTGATTTGCGCAGCGACACCGTCACCCGGCCTACGGCCGCTATGCTCCAGGCCATGATGGCCGCGCCGGTCGGCGACGACGTGATGGGCGACGATCCCAGCGTCAACCGCCTGCAGGCGGCCGTGGCCGAGCGCGCCGGCAAGGAGGCGGGCCTGTTCTTCCCGTCCGGCACGCAAAGCAACCTGGCCGCGCTGATGGCGCATTGCGAGCGCGGCGACGAATACCTGGTGGGGCAGCTCGCGCACACCTACCGCTACGAGGGCGGCGGCGCGGCGGTGCTGGGCAGCATCCAGCCCCAGCCCATCGAGCATGCCGCGGACGGTACGCTGCCGCTCGAGCGGCTGGCCGAGGCCGTCAAGCCCAAGGGCGATCCGCACTACGCGCGCACGCGCCTGTTGGCGCTGGAGAACACCTTCCAAGGCAAGCTGATTCCCGCCACGTATATCGAGGCCGCCAGCGCCTGGGCGCGCGGGCTGGGCCTGGGCGTGCATCTGGACGGGGCGCGCGTGTTCAATGCCGCCGTCGCCAGCGGCCGGCCGCTGGCCGAGCTGTGCGCGCCGTTCGACACGGTTTCCCTCTGTTTTTCCAAGGGGCTGGGCGCGCCCGTGGGCTCGGTGCTGGTCGGCAGCCGCGCCTTGATCGAGCGCGCGCTGCGCTGGCGCAAGATGCTGGGCGGCGGCTTGCGCCAATCCGGCGTGCTGGCGGCCGCCTGCCTGTACGCGCTGGAGCACAACGTCGAACGGCTGGCGCAGGATCATGAGCATGCGCGCCTGCTGGCCGAGGGGCTGCGCGGCATCGCGGGCCTGCGGGTGCTGTCGCAGGATACGAACATGGTGTTCGTCGAGTTCGAGCCGTCGCGCTGCGACGCGCTGAACGCGGGCGTGGCGGCGGACGGCATTCTGATGCGCGCCGTCTACGGCGGCTCGACGCGGCTGGTGACGCACCTGGACGTGTCGGCCGACGACGTGCGGCGCGTGGTGGCCTCGGTGGCGCGGCATCTGGCCTGAGACCGACAGACTCGGATGGCCGCGCGCGTGGCGTCAAGCGAGCCTGACGAGCCGCTTCAGCCGTGCCGTTCGCGGCTGTCGCCCGGGGCTTCGTCGCGCCGCGCCATGCCATAGTCCCGCAGCACCTGCGCCACGCGCAGCCGATAGTCCTGGAACACGCCGCCGCGGCCGGCCGCTTGCGCGCGGCGGTGCGATTCCAGTGAGCGCCAGCGGCGCACCGCATCCTCATCGCGCCAGAACGACAGCGACAGCAGCTTGCCCGGCGTGCTCAGGCTCTGGAAGCGCTCGACGGAAATGAAGCCGTCGATGGCCTTCAGCTCGTCGATCAGGGTGGCGGCGATGTCCAGATAGGGCTTGGGATCGCCCTGGGCGGGTTCGACTTCGAAGATCACGGCGATCATGGGTGTGCGTCCTTGGCGCAGTCAAACAGGGGAAGGCGGGCGTTGGGCAGCGGCCGGTAGCGATGGCGCGCGGCCAGGGCGGGCGCGTCGGCGCCGGCGCGCAGCAGATGGGCCAGCGCGCCCGCCGCATCGCGGCGCGCCAGGTCCTGGCCGGGACAGGCGTGGCCCAGCGCGCCAAAGGTCCAGGGTGTGTCGGGTTGCGCGAGGGCGGCGGCGGCCAGCACCAGCAGCACGGTCTGCCCGGCGGCGATGCGCTGGCCGTCGACGTTGATCTCGTCGGCCAGGAAGCGTCGGGTGTTGTGTATCGGCGGATCAATGCGCAGCGTTTCGGCGACCAGTTCGCGCGCCGCGTCCGGGGGCGGCGCCCGCCGCAGGCCGCGCCGGCCAGCCAGCACCAGCGCATTGCCGAGCAGGGCCGCGCCGGCTTCGCAGGACTGGAACAGCAGCCCGGCCAGATTGGCGGCCAGCAGGTCCATGCCGATGCCGGCCTGGGCGCAGTCCTGCCGCAGCCGGCGCAGCGTTTCGCCGGCCTGGGGCGCGTGCAGATAGGCCAGCATGCGCGCCTGCAGGCGCTCGGCGGCGCGGTGGGCGCGTTCGATGCGCGCGGCGTCGGCCGTGGCGGGCAGCGCCGCGATAAAGTCCGCGATGTCGGCTGCGCATGTGCCGTGCACGTCCGGCGGCAGGCCCATGAAGGCCGCCTGCGCATACACCGGCGCGAGCGTCAGGTAGCGGTCCACGCCGGCCGCGTCGATGCGCGGCAGCGGCCAGGCGCCGTTCAGGTCCGGCGCGGGCTGGCTGTCGATATAGGCGCGCAGCAGCGTCTTGAGCCTGGCGTGTTCTGCGCTGTCATTCATCCGGACAAAGCGGCCGAACAGCGCGCCGGCGGGGCCGGGGCACAGGCCGCGCGGCACGGGTTCGGCGGGCGGCCGGACGCGGGCGGCGGGATGCGCGAACACCTGCGCGATGGCCTGCGGACTGCTGGCGACCCACAGGTTCAGCGTGTCGTCGCGGTACAGCGGACGCTCGCGCGCCAGCGCGGCATAGTAGGGATAGGGATCGGCGTGGGTGACGGCGGCGATGGGATCGGTGGGCGGCATGGCGCGGGCTCGTGATGGAACGAGCCGCCAGTATCCCGGTTCGTCACGGGCCATGATTCGATGGGGAACGAACCATGCATGCGCTTGCAAGCGAACACTGGACGAGCCGTGCGCGCCAGGGCATGGCGCGCGGGACGAGGATTCAGGCGCGTCCGTTGTCGGCCAGCAGCGCCGCATAGCCGGGCCGCGAGTCCGGCCACTGCAGACGCAGGCCGCTGGCGCGCAGCCGCGCGTTGCTGAGTTTCTTGCTGCCCACATTGGCGGGCGCGGGGGCGATGCGTGGCGCGGGCGCGCCGATGATGCGCGCCAGGTCGGCGTACAGCTCGTGTAGTGGCAGCGGCGTATCGTCGCAGCCGATGTACACGGACGCGACGGCGGGCAGCAGGGCCAGATGCGCGACGGCCGCGGCGGCGTCATCGATGTGGATGCGGTTGGCCCAATGCGGGGGCTCGACGGGCGCGCCGGCCTGGCCCGAACGCAGCCGCTCGATCAGCTGCAGCCGGCCCGGGCCATACAGGCCGGCCAGTCGCAGCGCCGTGGCGGATTCGGGTCGGGCTGCCAGCAATGCCTCGGCTTCCAGCAGGATGCGGCCGTTGAAGCCTTGCGGCGCGGGCGGCGTGTCCTCGTCGACCCAGCCGCCCCGGTGTTCGCCATAGACGGCGCTGGACGACACGAACACGATGCGTTGCAGATGGGAGGCGTCCAGCGCGGCGAGCACATTGCGCAGCCCGTCGACGAACACGCCGCGATAGACGGCTTCGTCGCGCGCGCCGGGGGCGGGCAGGAAGATCAGGCGGGTGATGCCGGCGGGCAGGACGGGGATGCCGTCGGGCCGCGAGATGTCGCCGCGCAGCCAGGCGATGCCGTCCGCGTCGTCAGCGGGCGGCTGGCGCCGCAGGGCATGGACTTCCACGCCCTGGACCCGCAGCCGCCGCGCGGCGCGCAGGCCCAGGTCGCCGCAGCCGATGAGCAGCGCGCGCTCGGCCATGCTCACATGCCGCTGTAGACGGGGCCTTCGCCGCCCTGCGGGGCGACCCAGACGATGTTCTGGGTGGGATCCTTGATGTCGCAGGTCTTGCAGTGCACGCAGTTCTGCGCGTTGATCTGCAGGCGGTCGTCGCCGTGGTCGTCCTTGACGAACTCGTACACGCCGGCCGGACAGTAGCGCGATTCCGGGCCGCCGTACTTGGCCAGGTTGACCTGCACCGGCACCGCCGGATCCTTCAGCGTCAGGTGCACCGGCTCGTTCTCGTCATGGTTGGTGTTCGAGATGAACACCGAGCTGAGCTTGTCGAACGTGAGCTTGCCGTCGGGCTTGGGGTAATCGATGCGCGCGCACTGCGAGGCCGGCTGCAGGCTGGCGTGGTCGGGCTTGCTGTTGCGCAGCGTCCAGGGGAAGTTGCCCTTGAGCACCAGCTGTTCGATGCCGGTCATGACGGTGGCGACGGTGCGGCCCTTCTTGAACCACTGCTTGAAGTTGCGCGCCTTGTTCAGTTCCTCGTGCAGCCAGGAGGACTTGAACGCGGCCGGGTAGGCGGACAGCTCGTCCTGGCGCCGGTCGGCCTGCACCGCGTCGAACGCGGCGTCGGCGGCCAGCATGCCGGTCTTGATGGCGGCATGGCTGCCCTTGATGCGCGAGGCGTTGAGGAAGCCGGCCTCGCAGCCGACCAGTACGCCGCCGGGCACGGTGAGCTTGGGCAGGGCCAGCAGGCCGCCCGCGGTGATGGCGCGCGCGCCGTAGGCGATGCGCTTGCCGCCTTCGAAGGTGCCGCGGATGGCGGGGTGGGTCTTGTAGCGCTGGAACTCGTCGAACGGCGACAGCCACGGGTTGGCGTAGTCCAGGCCGACGATCAGGCCGACCGCCACCAGGTTGTTGTCCAGGTGATAGAGGAAGGAGCCGCCGTAGGTGTCGGCGTCCAGCGGCCAGCCGGCGGTGTGGATCACCAGGCCGGGCTTGGACTGGGCCGGATCGACTTCCCACATTTCCTTGATGCCGATGCCGTAGGACTGGGCGTTGCGGCCGTCGTCGAGCTTGAAGCGCTCGATCAGCTGGCGGCCCAGCTGGCCGCGCGCGCCTTCGGCGAACACCGTATAACGCGCGTGCAGCTCCATGCCGGGCTGGTAGTGGTCGGTGTGGCTGCCGTCGCGGGCCACGCCCATGTCGCCGGTGGCCACGCCGCGCACGGCGCCCTGTTCGTCGTACAGCACTTCGACCGCGGCGAAGCCGGGGAAGATGTCCACGCCCAGCGCCTCGGCCTGTTCGCCCATCCACTTGACCACCTCGCCCAGGCGGACGATGTAGTTGCCTTCATTGTGGAAACAGGGCGGCAGCAGCCAGTTGGGCGTGACGCGGGCGCCGGTCTCGCTCAGGAACATGAACTTGTCCTGCGTGACCGGCACGGTCAGCGGCGCGCCCTTTTCCTTCCAGTCGGGGATGAGCTCGGTCAGGGCCAGCGGATCCATGACCGCGCCGGACAGCGTGTGCGCGCCCAGTTCGGCGCCTTTCTCCAGGACGCAGACGCCGATTTCCTGGCCCTTGTCGGCGGCCAGCTGCTTCAGGCGGATGGCGGTGGCCAGGCCGGCAGGTCCGCCGCCGACCACGACCACGTCATATTCCATCGACTCGCGTTCAGACATTTGCAAAGCTCCCCGTATGTATCCCATGTATGGCTGGAAGTATTATCAACGATTGTATTGCAGCCGGAGGCGGTGCCGCCTTCGCATTTCCTATAGCCATCAGGAGTAATTGGTGAACCCGGACACGCTGTCTGCGCGGATTCTTGCGGTGGGCGATACCCACCAGGTGGATCTGCCCCTGCGTTGGGGCGATTCGGACGCGCTCAACCATCTCAACAACACGCTGTATTTCCGTCTCATGGAAGAGGCGCGCATGCGCATCCTGTACGACGCGGGCTTCGAGTTGCCGGCCAACGACGGCGCCATCCTGGCGCACGCGTCCTGCGATTTTCTGCGCCCGCTGACTTATCCGGCCACCGTGCGAGTGACCCATACGGTGACCCGAATCGGACGCTCCAGCGCCGAATTCGAGCTGCTGCTGGAAAAGGTCGGCGACGATGCCGGCCCCTACGCGCGCGGCCGCAATGTGCTGGTCTGGATGGATTACGTGGCCAATACGTCCGCCCCGTGGCCGCCTGAAGTGCTGGCCAAGATGGCCACGCAGTTCCAGCCGGCGGCCTGAGGCGCGTCCGGGCTTTCCCTGCGCGCATTCACCGGCCAAGCCGGTAGAATCTGGCGCAGGATCACAATAGCAATAAAGGGCGCGCCATCGCCAGGCGCCGCGTTCCGGCAGGCAGTCGCGCCGGAACCGGGCCGATGGCCGCGCTCCAGGAAAAGACAGGGCCCGCCCCGGCCCGGACCTGCCGGCGGCAGGCGCCGGACCGGGGCAGGGCGCTACTTCGGTTAGACCCAAACAGGAGTTGGAGCGATGGACAAAGTTTATGCAAGCGCCCGGGAGGCGCTGGCAGGCATCGTCAAGGACGGCCAGATGATCGCCGTGGGCGGTTTCGGCCTTTGTGGCATTCCGGAAGCGCTGATCGCGGCGCTGCGCGATTCGGGCGTGAAGGACCTGACCTGCGTGAGCAACAACGCCGGTGTGGACGGTTTCGGCCTGGGCCAGCTGCTGAACACGCGGCAGGTGCGCAAGATGATCGCGTCCTACGTGGGCGAGAACAAGGAATTCGAGCGCCAGTACCTGTCGGGCGAGCTGGAGCTGGAATTCACGCCGCAGGGCACGCTGGCCGAGAAGCTGCGCGCCGGCGGCGCCGGCATCCCAGCGTTCTTCACCCGCACGGGCGTGGGCACCATCGTGGCCGACGGCAAGGAAATCCGCGAGTTCGACGGCCAGCAGTACGTGATGGAGCGTTCGCTGACGCCGGACGTGTCGCTGGTCAAGGCGCACATCGCCGACCGCAGCGGCAACCTGGTGTTCCGCAAGACCGCGCGCAACTTCAACCCGAACGTGGCGATGGCCGGCAAGATCACCGTGGTGGAAGTCGAGCAGATCGTCGAGACCGGCAGCCTGGACCCCGATCAGGTCCACCTGCCCGGCATCTACGTGCAACGGATCGTGCTGAACGCCACGCCGGAAAAGCGCATCGAACAACGCACCACCCGCCCGGCCTGAGGAGACGACGACATGGCATGGACCCGCGATGAAATGGCGGCGCGCGCCGCGCGCGAGCTGCAAGACGGCTTTTATGTGAACCTGGGCATCGGCCTGCCCACCCTGGTGGCCAACCACGTGCCGGCCGGCATGGAAGTGTGGCTGCAATCGGAGAACGGCCTGCTGGGCATTGGTCCCTTCCCGACCGAGGCCGAGGTCGACGCCGACCTGATCAACGCCGGCAAGCAAACGGTCACGACGCTGCCGGGCTCGTCGATCTTCTCGTCGGCCGATTCCTTCGCGATGATCCGCGGCGGCAAGATCAACCTGGCGATCCTGGGCGCGATGCAGGTGTCCGAGCAGGGCGACCTGGCCAACTGGATGATTCCGGGCAAGATGGTCAAGGGCATGGGCGGCGCGATGGACCTGGTGGCCGGCGTGGGCCGCGTGGTGGTCCTGATGGAGCACGTGGCCAAGAAGAAGGACGGCACCGAGGACATCAAGCTGCTGCCGGCCTGCAACCTGCCGCTGACCGGCGTGGGCGTGGTCAACCTGATCATCACCGACCTGGGCGTGATGGAAGTCACCGAGGGCGGCCTGAAGCTGCTGGAAGTGGCGCCGGGCGTGACGGTCCAAGAGATCCAGTCCAAGACGCTGGCCAAGCTGGATGTGTCGGCGGTGAAGTAAGCGCCGTCTCGCGCAAGCAGAGGAAAGCCCCGCGAGGGGCTTTTTTCTTGCCTGTGCGAGCGGCGCGCGCGGGCGGCTCAGCGCGCGGCGAACGCATCGATCCCGGTGAGCCCGGCGGACAGCGCCCAAAGCCGCGCCGCCGCCTCGGGATCGATCGCGTGTAGGCGCACGCCGGCGAAGGAGGGAGCTTCGCCCTGGTCCAGCGCGGCGATGTCGCAATCCTCGCAGTACAGCCCGCCCATGCCTTCCAGCTGCGGCGAGGCGGCTGCCCAGGTCTGGGTGGCCGCGCCCTGCTGCACGGTCTTGAAGCTGGGGGCGGCTGGTTGGCCGTTGGCGTCCAGCCAGCCCGCGGCCGTCATTTCTTCCTGCGTCAGGTGGCGTTGCAGCGGCGTGAAGATCTTGCCGGGATGCAGCGAAAAGGCGCGCACGCCATGCTCTCGTCCCAGCTTGTCCAGATGCAGGGCAAACAGGGCGTTCGCGGTTTTCGACTGCCCGTAGGCCAGCCATTTGTCGTAGCCCCGCGTGAACTGCACATCGTCCCAGCGCATGCCGGATTGATGGTGTCCGGCGGACGAGACGGCGACCACGCGCGCGCCGCTCCGGAGCGCCGGCCAGAGCAGGTTGGCCAGCGCGTAATGGCCCAGGTGGTTGGTGGCGAACTGGGCTTCCCAACCCGGCCCGACGCGGGTCTCGGGGCAGGCCATGATGCCCGCGCTGCAGATCAGCATGTCGACATGCTGTCCGCCGGCCAGGAAGCGCCGGGCGAAATCGCGCACGCTGTCCAGCCTGGCGAGATCCAGCGGTTCGACCTGGACCCTGGCGATGTCGCGAGTCTGCGCGCGGGCGGCCTCGGCGTCGCGCGCCGCGACGATGACGCGCGCGCCGGCCTGGGCCAGCGCGCGGGTGGTTTCCAGTCCCAGGCCGGAGTGGCCGCCGGTGACGATGGCGGTGGCGTGGGACAGGTCCAGGCCGGCGAGCACCGCCTGCGCGGTGGTGGCGGCGCCGAAACCGGAGCCGATCGGAAACTGCGGATGGGGCATGGCAAATCCTTGTAAGCCTCGGGATGTCCGGATGGAATCCATGCACTGCATTCTGCGCACTGGACTTGAGACTGTGAATGCAGCAAAGTCCGCTACTCTGTCGAGATCGTCCGAGGCCGCGCCATGGATCCGTTGTCCGAAGTCCTAGCCCTGTTGAATACCCAAAGTTCCTTCTTCGCCGGCCTGAAGGCGGGCGGCGATTGGGCCATCGACTTTCCCGCGCCCGATGGCATCAAGTTCAACGCGGTCGTCGAGGGCGCCTGCTGGCTGAGCGTCGAGGGCGTGGCGCAGGCGATCCGGCTGGAACGCGGCGATTGCTTCCTGCTGTCGCGCAGGCGGACGTTTTCATTGCGCAGCGATCCCGGCCTGCCGGCCGTTCCGGCGGATCAGGTGTATCGCCATGCCGTCCAGGGCATCGCCCGCTGTGGCACGGCCGATGGGTTCTTCCTGATCGGCGGGCGCTTCGCGTTCGGCGAGGCCGCCGGCTTGCTGGTCGACGGACTGCCGCCCGTCGCCGTGGTCAAGAGCGGATCGGAGCAGGCGGCGGTGCTGAGCTGGGCCTTACGGCGCCTGGCCCACGAGCTGGCGCACGCCTCGCCGGGCGGCGCCATCGTGATCCAGCACCTGGGCCACATCATGCTGGTGGAAATGCTGCGGCTCTATCTGGAGCGGGGCGGCGATGGCGCGCCGAGCTGGCTGCTGGCGGTCTCGGATCCTCGCATCGGCGCGGCGATCCAGGCGATCCACGCCGATCCCGCGCGCGCCTGGAACGTCGAGGCGCTGGCCGAAATTGCGGGCGTGTCGCGCTCCACGCTAGCCCTGCATTTCAAGCGCAAGGCGGGCATCGCGCCGCTGGAATACGTGCTGCGCTGGCGCATGCAACTGGCGGCGCGCGCGCTGACAGGCAGCCAGGCGACGATTTCCTCGGTCGCGCAGAAGCTGGGCTATGACTCCGACAGCGCGTTCAGCCATGCCTTCAAGCGTGTCATGGGCAGCGCGCCGAGCGTGTACCGGCGGCCGCCGGTTCCGCCGGACGGGCAGCAGGGCCGGTAGAGCCGGCGGCTTTCGTGTCCGCGCGCCCCGCCGCGCTCAGGCCGGCTCATCCAGCAGCATCCCGATGTGCGGGATGTTGTCTTCCATGTATTCCTCGGTCACGGCCTTGAAGCCGTGCGCGCCGTAGTAGCGCTGCAGATGCGCCTGCGCGCTCAGGTAGATGGGCTGGCCCGGCCAGACGCGACGGATTTCCTCCTTGGCGCGGCGCACCAGCTCATGGCCCAGGCCCGCGCCGCGCGCCGAGGGCGCGGTGACGACCCGGCCGATCACGGCCCGGCCTTCGTTGCGGGCCGGTTCCAGCAGCCGGCAGTAGGCGACCAGCGCGCCATTGTCCCAGGCCATCAGGTGCTGCGTCTGGCCTTGCAGGTCCTGGCCGTCCATGTCCAGGTAGGGGCAGTTCTGCTCCATGACGAACACCACCGAGCGCAACGTCAGCAGCGCATAGAGTTCGGCGGTGGTCAGGTCGGCGTGGGGCTTGCAGGTCCAGGCGGGCATGGGGGAATTCCAGGGTGGGGAGCGGCGGCGAATGCCGTCCGGGGTTCGGGCGTGGCCGCCGCGAGGGGAGCCGCGTAAGCGTACCGCAGACCGCCCCCGATTTTCGGCGGCTTGTTACAAGTAATCACGGGTATACCCCTAGTATGAAAATCTATTTTCTTATCTAAAATTTATCTGTAAACGAATTTACATAATCTTCTGCCACGTTTTCCGCGCCATTCCGCTCGCTTCCCCATGAACAAAGCCGTACTCACGATCGCTGATCGGATCGCCCGGGCCCAGCCCGCGCTGAGCCGCACCCAGCACAAGATGGCCGAGTACGTGCTGGCGCACCAGTTCCGCGTCGCCACCATGACGATCGACGAATTCGCCGCGGCGGTGGGCGTGTCGGTGGCCACGGCCAACCGTTTCGCGCGGGCGCTGGAACTGCCGGGCTACCCGCAGTTCCGCGCCGAGCTGGCGCGCGGTTTCGAGGCCGCGCTGGAACCCGTGGAAAAGTTGCGCACCGAGCTGGCGCATTCGGCCAGCGCCGTGCAGATCTTCGCCGCCACCCTGGAAGAAGACATCCGCAACGCCCAGCGCAACCTGCAAGGATTGGACGCCGAGGCCTGCGAGCAGGCCGTCGACATCATCCTGGGCGCCGATCGCGTCTTCATCATCGGTTTCGGCGCCAGCGGCTTCCTGGCCGGCATGCTGCAACGCGGCCTGTGCATGCACCTGCACTCGGTCGAGTCGCTCGCCGGCCCCGGCGGCGTATCCCACGCCGCCCGCCAGATGTCGCGCATGACCAGCAAGGATCTGGTCATCGCCATCGCCTTCCCGCGCTACCTGGCCGACACGGTCACGCTGGCCAATGCGGCCAAGCAGGCCGGCGTGCCGGTGCTGGTGCTGACCGACAAGCCCACGTCGCCGCTGGCGCCCGCCGCGTCCGTGGTGCTGTACGCGGTGTCGACGCGCCAGCTGATACCCAATTCCGAGACCGCGGCGCTGGGGCTGATCGAAGCCCTGTCGGCCGCCGTGGCCTATCGCGCCAAGAATTCCGTCGCGGCCGCGGCCGGGGTGACCCAGTCCGTGATGCCGTGGCTCATACATGGAGTAGGTAAACGATGATTCAACCCGTGATCGCCATTCACGGCGGCGCCGGCGCGATGTCCCGCGCGGCCATGTCCCCGGAGAAAGAACAGGAGTACCTGGGCGCGCTGAAGTCCATCGTGCAAGCCGGCCAGGCCGTGCTGGCCGCCGGCGGCAGCGCCCTGGACGCGGTCACCGAGGCCGTGCGCCTGCTGGAGGACTGCCCGCTGTTCAACGCTGGCCACGGTTCGGTCTTCACCAGCGCCGCGACGCACGAGCTGGACGCCGCCATCATGGACGGCGCCACGCTGCGCTCGGGCGCCATCGCCAACGTGCACCGCGTGCGCAACCCGATCTTCGCGGCGCGCAAGGTCATGGAAAACAGCAAGCACGTGTTCTTCGTGGGCGAGGGCGCCGAGGCCTTCGCCCGCCAGGAAGGGCTGGAGCTGGTTGACCCGTCCTATTTCTCGACCGAAGCCCGCCGCGAGCAGCTGCTGCGCGTGCAGCGCGAGACGCCCGAGGCCGCCGTGCTGGACCATGACGGCCAGGCCATGGTGGCGCGCGGCCAGCCCGCGCCGGCCGACCCGCTGGACGCCGACAAGAAGTTCGGCACGGTGGGCGCGGTGGCGGTCGATGCCCAGGGCAACCTGGCCGCGGCCACGTCCACCGGCGGCATCACCAACAAGCAGATCGGCCGCGTCGGCGACGCTCCGCTGATCGGCGCCGGCACCTATGCCAGCAACAAGACCTGCGCCGTGTCGGCGACGGGCACCGGCGAGATGTTCATCCGCATGGTTGCCGCCTATGACGTGGCGGCGCAGATGGAATACGCCGGCGCCAGCCTGGCGCAGGCCGCCGACAGCGTCGTGATGGACAAACTGCCGACGATCGAAGGCAAGGGCGGCCTGGTGGCCGTGGACGCGCAGGGCAATGTGGCCCTGCCGTTCAACACCGAAGGCATGTACCGCGGTTATGGCCGGGTGGGCGAAGCGCCCGTCGTGGCCATTTATCGCTAAGGCGCGCGGCGTCCCCCTGGGGGCGGCAGGCTCGCGCAGGGCTTTTTACACCGCCGTCCGGCCAAGCCGGGCGGCGGAATTTTCGAGTTTTGGGGATTGAAGAAAGATGGTTGATCGCGCTAACAGCCTGGCGATGCCGGATAACCGCGTGGTCCAGGTCGACGACCTGACGGTGCGCTTCGTCGGCTCGGAGCGCACGGTCGAAGCCGTGCGCAACCTGTCCTTCCACGTGGACCGGGGCGAGACCCTGGCCATCGTGGGCGAGTCCGGTTCCGGCAAGTCGGTGACCTCGCTGGCGCTGATGCGCCTGGTCGAGCACGGCGGCGGCCGCATCGCCCAGGGCAACATGGCGCTGCGCCGGCGCAACGGCACGGTGGTCGATCTGGTCAATTCCAGCCAGCGCGTCATGCGCAATGTGCGCGGCGCGGACATGGCCATGATCTTCCAGGAACCCATGACCTCGCTGAACCCGGTGTTCACCGCCGGGGACCAGATCGCCGAATCGATCCGCCAGCACCAGGGCAAGGATGCTGCCGCCGCGCGCGCCGAGGCGCTGCGCATGCTGGAACAGGTGCGCATTCCCGAGGCCAAGTCGGTGCTGGATCGCTTCCCGCATCAGCTGTCCGGCGGCATGCGCCAGCGCGTCATGATCGCCATGGCGCTGGCCTGCAAGCCGGCGCTGCTGATCGCCGACGAGCCGACCACCGCGCTGGACGTGACCATTCAGGCCCAGATCCTGCAACTGATTCGCCAGCTGCAGGAAGAAATGCACATGGGCGTGGTGTTCATCACCCACGACATGGGTGTGGTGGCCGAAGTGGCCGACCGCGTGCTGGTCATGTATCGCGGCGACAAGGTCGAGGAAGGCCCGTCCGAACGCGTGTTCGCCGATCCCCGTCACGCCTACACCCGCGCGCTGCTGTCCGCGGTGCCCAAGCTGGGCGCCATGCAGGGCACCGACCTGCCGGCCCGCTTTCCGCTGCTGCAGGTGGACGGCAAGGCCCAGCCCGTGGCCGAGCCCGCCGCCGCGAGCACCCAGGAAGTGCCGGCCGCGCGCAGGGAACCGATCCTCAGCGTGCGCGACCTGGTCACGCGCTTCGATCTGCGCGGCGGCATCATGAGCCGCGTGCAGCGCCGCGTGCATGCCGTCGAGAAGGTCAGCTTCGACCTGTACCCCGGCGAGACGCTGTCGCTGGTGGGCGAGTCGGGCTGCGGCAAGTCCACCACCGGCCGTTCGCTGCTGCGCCTGGTCGAAAGCCAGGGCGGCGAGATCCGCTTCGGCGGCCGCGACATCGTGCGCCTGAAGAACAGCGAGCTGCAATCGCTGCGCCGCGACATCCAGTTCGTGTTCCAGGATCCCTTCGCCTCGCTCGATCCGCGCGTCACGGTCGGCTTCTCGATCATGGAGCCGCTGCTGGTGCACGGCGTGTCCAAGGGCAAGGAGGCCGAACGCCGTGTCGCCGAACTGCTCGAGCGCGTCGGCCTGCCGCCAGAGGTGGCGCAGCGCTATCCGCACGAATTTTCCGGCGGCCAGCGCCAGCGCGTCTGCATCGCGCGCGCCCTGGCCCTGAACCCCAAGGTCGTGATCGCCGACGAATCGGTGTCGGCGCTGGACGTGTCGATCCAGGCGCAGATCGTGAACCTGCTGATCGACCTGCAGCGCGACATGGGCATCGCCTTCCTGTTCATCTCGCACGACATGGCCGTGGTCGAGCGCGTCAGCCACCGCGTGGCGGTGATGTACCTGGGCCAGATCGTCGAGATCGGCCCGCGCCGCGAGATTTTCGAGAACCCGCAGCACCCGTACACCAAGAAGCTGATGTCGGCCGTGCCGATCGCCGATCCGGCGCGCCGCCACATGAAGCGCACCTTGTTGTCCGATGAAATTCCCAGCCCGATCCGCAAGCTCGGCGACGAGCCGGTGGTGCAGCCGCTGGTGCAGGTAGGCAAGGACCACTTCGTCGCCCGCCACCCCGTTGGCGGCGCGTACTGAGCGGCCGCGCCGTGCAGTTGTGCCATATCTGAAGTTTCTTCCAACAAACCCCATAGCTTCCTCACGGAACCAGGAGTTGCAATGATGAAAGTTTTGCGCCCCACCAAGCTGATGGCCGCCGCCGCGGTGGCTTTCGGCATGCTCAGTTCGCCGCTGGCGCACGCTTCCAAGGACGTGACGTTTGCCGTCGCCATCGCCCTGGAAACGCTCGATCCGTACAACACCAACAGCACCCTGAACCAGGCGGCCGGCAAGGCCTACTACGAAGGCCTGTTCGAGTTCGACAAGGACCTGAAGGTCCAGAAGGTGCTGGCCACCGACTACACCGTCAGCGAAGACGGCCTGGTCTACACGTTCAAGCTGCGCGAAGGCGTCAAGTTCCATGACGGCACCGACTTCAACGCCGAAGCCGTCAAGATCAACTTCGACCGCCCGGCCAACCCGGACAACCGCCTGTCGCGCTACATCCAGTTCAGCGTCATCGAGAAGACCGAAGTGGTGGATCCGCTGACGATCAAGATCACGCTGAAGAAGCCGTTCTCGGCCTTCATCAACGCGCTGGCCCACCCGGCCGCCATGATGATCTCGCCGGCCGCGCTGGCCAAGTACGGCAAGGAAATCGGCTTCCACCCGGTGGGCACCGGCCCGTTCGAATTCGTCGAATGGAAGCCGGCCGAATACCTGAAGGTCAAGAAGTTCGACGGTTACTGGAAGAAGGGCTACCCGAAGGTCGACACGCTGACCTTCCGCACCGTCACCGACAACAACACGCGCGCCGCCGTGGTCCAGACCGGCGAGGCTCAGTTCGCCTTCCCGGTGCCGTTCGAGCAGGCCGCCGTGCTGAAGAAGAACGACAAGCTGGACGTGATCGATCACCAGAACTCGATCATGACCCGCTACCTGTCGATGAACGTGCAGCAAAAGCCGTTCGACAATCCCAAGGTGCGCGAAGCCATCAACTACGCCATCAACAAGGAAGCGCTGGCCAAGGTCGCGTTCTCGGGCTACGCCTCCGTGGTCGAAGGCGTGGTGCCGCAGGGCGTGGACTACGCCTACAAGACCGGCGCCTGGCCGCATGACATCAAGAAGGCCAAGGCCCTGCTGGCCGAAGCCGGCTACCCCAACGGCTTCGAAAGCACGCTGTGGTCGGCCTACAACGACGGCACGTCGGTCAAGGCGGTCCAGTTCCTGCAGCAGCAGCTGGCCCAGGTCGGCATCAAGGTGTCGGTGGAAGTGCTGGAATCCGGCCAGCGCGTGCAGCGCGTGCAGCAGGTGCAGAAGCCCGAGGAAGCCAAGGTCCGCATGTACTACGCCGGTTGGTCCTCGTCGACCGGCGAGGCCGACTGGGGCCTGCGTCCGCTGCTGACCACGCCGGCTTTCCCGCCCGTGCTCAACAACGTGTCGTACTACTCGAACAAGGCGGTTGACGACGGCGTGCAGCAAGCGCTGGCCACGACCGATCGCGCCAAGAAGACCGAGATCTACAAGAACGTTCAGGAAACCATCTGGAAGGACGCCCCGTGGGCCTTCCTGGTGACCCAGAACAACCTGTACGTCCGTTCGAAGAACCTGTCGGGCGTGTACGTGGAACCGGACACCTCGTTCTGGTTCGGCGACATCGAACTGAAGCAGTAAACCTTGCAGTAACCCCCGGGGCCGCAAGGCCCCACAGTTAGGCCGCATGCGGCGGGAACATGACGTTCCCGCCGCTGTCGCAGGAATTTCAATGCTGACCTACATCGTCAAACGTCTTTTGGGCATGATCCCCACGCTGCTGCTGGTGGCCGTGGTCGTGTTCCTGTTTGTGCACATGCTTCCGGGCGACCCGGCGCGACTGGCCGCGGGCCAGGAGGCCGACCAGCAGACCGTCGAACTCGTGCGCAAGGAACTCGGGCTGGATCTGCCCCTGCCGCAGCAGTTCGTGCGCTACTTCAGCCACATGCTGCAAGGCGACCTGGGTACCTCGCTGCGTACCAAGCGCCCCGTCTCGACCGAAATCGCCGACCGCTTCATGCCCACGCTGTGGCTGACGATCGCCAGCATGGTCTGGTCCGTCGCCTTCGGCATGATCATCGGCATCGTCTCGGCCGTCTGGCGCAACCGCTGGCCCGACCGCCTCGGCATGACGCTGGCCGTGTCCGGCATCTCGTTCCCCGCCTTCGCGCTGGGCATGATGCTGATGCAGATCTTCTCGGTGAACCTGGGCTGGCTGCCGACTGTCGGCGCCTCGACCTGGCAACACTACATCCTGCCGTCCATCACGCTGGGCGCGGCGGTGGCCGCCGTGATGGCGCGCTTCACCCGCGCGTCCTTCGTCGAAGTGGTGCAGGAAGACTTCGTGCGCACCGCGCGCGCCAAGGGCCTGACCGAGCGCCGCGTGATCATCAAGCACGCGCTGCGCAACGCGCTGATCCCGGTGGTCACGATGATGGGCCTGCAGTTCGGCTTCCTGCTGGGCGGCTCCATCGTGGTCGAGACCGTGTTCAACTGGCCCGGCCTGGGCCGTCTGCTGGTCGACGCCGTCACCCAGCGCGACTATCCGGTGATCCAGGGCCTGGTGCTGCTGTTCTCGCTGGAATTCATCCTGATCAACCTGATTGTCGACGTGCTCTACGGCGTCATCAATCCCAGCATCCGTTACAAGTGAGGCGGCCATGAGCAATACGACACCCGCCACTACCATCGCCGCCGCTTCCCAGAACGACGTGCGCACGCCCGCCACAGAGTTCTGGCGCAAATTCAAGAAGCAGAAGCTGGCCGTCGGCGCCGGCATCTTCGTCCTGCTGCTGGTCGTGGTGGCGATCTTTGCCCCCTGGATCGTGCCGTTCGACGCCGAGAACTTCTTCGACTACGACGCGCTCAACGCCGGCCCCTCGCTGACCCACTGGCTGGGCGTGGACTCGCTGGGCCGCGACATCTTCAGCCGCATCGTGATGGGCGCCCGCATCTCGCTGGCCGCCGGCTTCCTGTCCGTCTTCATGGGCGCCATCGTCGGCACCTTCATGGGCCTGATGGCGGGCTACTACGAAGGCTGGTGGGAACGCATCACCATGCGCGTCTCGGACGTGCTGCTGGCCTTCCCCGGCATGCTGCTGGCCATCGGCGTGGTCGCCATCCTGGGCTCCAGCATGGTCAACGTGATCGTGGCCGTGGCCGTGTTCAGCGTGCCGGCCTTCGCCCGCCTGGTGCGCGGCAACACGCTGTCGATCAAGCAGATGACCTACGTCGAAGCGGTCAAGAGCGTGGGCGCGTCCGACTGGACCATCATCATGCGCCACATCCTGCCCGGCACGATCTCGCCGATCGTGGTGTACGGCACGATGCGTATCGGCACCTCGATCATCACCGCGGCCAGCCTGTCGTTCCTGGGCATGGGCGCCTCGCCTCCCACGCCCGAGTGGGGCGCGATGCTGAACGAGGCCCGCGCCGACATGGTGATCGCGCCGCACGTGGCCATCTTCCCGGCGCTGGCGATCTTCCTGACCGTGCTGGCGTTCAACCTGCTGGGCGACGGCCTGCGCGACGCGCTCGATCCCAAGATCGACCGCAAGTAATCCCACGCCGCCGTCCCGTCCGCGCGCGCGCCTTCCGGCGCGCGCATCCGGCGAGGGACGGCGGCGTTTCGCATTCTGGAGCGATACATGGCTGAGCTGGACACCCAAGCGCCGGACATTCCCCGCATCGGCGATTTGCCGGCGGGCCCCCTGGATTCCATCTGCGACGTCGGCGACGTCACCGTGGGCCACGTCACGCTGGCCGATGGCGCATCGCAGACCGGCGTGACCGTGGTGCGCACGCACGCCGGCGACCCGTTCCTGGACAAGACGCCCGCAGCCGCCACCGTGCTCAACGGCTTCGGCAAGAGCACGGGGCTGGTGCAGGTGCAGGAGCTGGGCGTGCTGGAAACGCCCATCGCGCTGACCAACACCTTCGGCGTGGGCACCGTGGCCAACGCGCAGATCCGCGCCGCCGTGGCAGCCAATCCCGCCATTGGCCGCGAGCTGTCCACGGTCAATCCGCTGGTGTTCGAGTGCAACGACGGCTACCTGAATGACATCCAGGCCATGGCGGTGCAGGAAGCGCACTACGCCCAGGCGCTGGCCGCGGCCGGCAAGCGGATGGCGCAGGGCGCGGTCGGCGCCGGGCGCGGCATGTCCTGCTTTTCGTTCAAGGGCGGCATCGGCTCGGCCTCGCGCCTGGCCGAGGTCCAGCCCGGCCAACGCTACACCGTGGGCGCGCTGGTGCTGGCCAACTTCGGCCGCCTGCCCAACCTGACCGTGGCCGGCCGTCCGTTCGGCCGCCGGCTGTCGCAACAGCTCGACGCCAGCCTGGCGCAGGCCGGCGAGAACGCCGTGATCACGCCGGAGAAGGGCTCGATCATACTGCTGCTGGCCACCGACGCGCCGCTGGACGCGCGCCAGCTGCGCCGCCTGTCGCTGCGCGCCGGCGCCGGCCTGGCCCGCACCGGCTCGGTGTTCGGCCATGGCAGCGGCGACATCGCGCTGGCCTTTTCCACCGCCTACACCGTGCCGCAGCTGGCCGACCGGCCGATGCCGGCGATCGCCATGCTGCACGAAACCCGCATCGACCCGCTGTTCGAGGCGGCGGCGCAGGCCTGCGAGCAGGCCATCATTGCCGCGCTCTGGCGCGCTGACAGCGTGACCGGCCGCGATGGCCATCGCCGCGCCAGCATCCGCGAAGCCGCGCCGCAATGGCAACAATGGCTCGCTGATTCCGCATTCTGAACATCCCTAGGACTGACTCCATGAAGATCCTGATCTCCACCGATATCGAAGGCGTCGCCGGCGTCTTCCATTCCGAGCAAGTGCGCGCCGGCAACGGCGAATACGAGCGCGCCCGCGCCTGGATGACCGCCGAGGCCAACGCCGCCGTGCAGGGCGCCATCGCCGGCGGCGCCGAGGACATTCTGGTCAACGATTCGCACGGCGGTTTCCGCAATCTGCTGCCCGACGGCCTGGATGAGCGCGCCCGCCTGGTGCTGGGCAAGCCGCGCTACCTGGGCATGATGGGCGGGCTGGAAGAGGGCTGCGACGCGGTCTTCATGATCGGCTACCACTCGCGTTCGCAGGGGCGTGGCATCCTGGCCCACACCATCAACAGCTTCGCCTTCGCCCGCGTGTTCATCAACGGCATGGAGCTGGGCGAGGCCGGCCTGTATGGCGCGCTGGCCGGCGAGATGGGCGTGCCCGTGATCCTGGCGACCGGCGACGACGTCTTCATCAGCGAAACCTCGGACCTGTTCCCCGGCGCGCAATGGGTGCAGACCAAGGTGGCGCACGGGCAGGGCAGCGGCGTCACGCTGTCGCCGGCGGCCTCGCGCCGCGCCATCGCGGCCGCCGCCGAGACGGCCGTGCGCAACCTGAAAAAGGCGGTTCCTTTCCGCATCCCCGCGCCTATAGAATGCCGGTTGCAGACGCAGAGCCCGGCGCTGGCCGACCTGTTCTGCATGTGGCCCACGCTGGAGCGCGTGGACGGCGTGACCCTGACGTTCACCACGGACAGCATGCAGTCGGCCGTCCGCACGCTGAACAGCCTGGCCGCCATGTCTTTCATGTTGCGTTGAGGATCCCTTTCCCATGTCCAGTACCGATGCCCGTATCGCCCTGCTGCGGCAGGCCATGAGCCGCCGCGGCCTGTCCGCCTACATCGTGCCGTCCTCGGACCCGCACCTGTCCGAATACCTGCCGGCGCGCTGGCAGGGGCGGCGCTGGCTGTCGGGCTTCACGGGCTCGGTGGGCACGCTGGTGGTCACGGCCGATTTCGCCGGCCTGTGGGTCGACAGCCGCTACTGGGTGCAGGCCGAGGCGCAGCTGGCCGGCACCGGCGTGCAACTGATGAAGATCGCGCTGGCCACCACGCCCGGCCATGTGGATTGGCTGGCCGCCAACACGCGGGCGGGTCAGCGCATCGGCGTGGACGGACAGGTGCTGGGCCTGGCGGCTTTCCGCGCCTTGTCGGCCGCCGCCGCCGCGTCGGGCGCCTCGCTGGAGATCGGCGCCGACCTGCTGGACGACATCTGGGAAGGCCGCGCCGGCCTGCCGGACGCACGCATCTACGAACACGTCGCGCCGCAGGCCTGCGTCAGCCGCGCCGACAAGCTGGCGCAGGTGCGCGAGGCCATGCGCAAGCATGGCGCCGACGCGCATTTCATCAGCACGCTCGACGACATCGCCTGGCTCTTCAACCTGCGCGGCGCCGACGTGGACTACAACCCGGTGTTCGTCGGCCATGCGCTGGTCGGCCTGGACTACGCCACGCTGTTCGTGGCCGAAGGCAAGGTGGACGAGACCTTGCGCGCCGTCCTGGCCGCGGACGGCGTGGACGTCGCTGGCTATGCCCAGGCCGCCGAGGCGCTGGGCTCGCTGGAGCTGGACCAGACCCTGCTGATCGACCCGGCCCGCGTCACCTGCGGCGTGTTCCACGCCATGAATCCGGACGTGCCGCGCGTCGAGGCGATCAATCCGTCCACGCTGCTGAAGTCGCGCAAGACCGAGGCCGAACTGGCCAATGTGCGCCAGGCCATGGAACAGGACGGCGCGGCGCTGTGCGAGTTCTTCGCCTGGTTCGAAGGCGCGCTGGGCAAGGAACGCATCACCGAGCTGACCATCGACGAACAGATCACCGCGGCCCGCGCGCGCCGGCCCGGCTATGTCTGTCCCAGCTTCGCCACCATCGCCGGTTTCAACGCCAACGGCGCCATGCCGCATTACCGCGCCACCGCCGAATCGCACGCCGTGATCGAAGGCGATGGCCTGCTGCTGATCGACTCGGGCGGCCAGTATCTGGGCGGCACCACCGACATCACCCGCGTGGTCGCGGTGGGCGCGCCCAGCGCCGACCAGAAGGTCGACTTCACGCTGGTGCTCAAGGGCATGATCGCACTGTCGCGCGCGTCCTTCCCGCGCGGCACCCCGTCGCCGATGCTGGACGCCATCGCGCGCGCGCCGATCTGGGAAGGCGGCGCCGAGTACGGCCACGGCACGGGTCACGGCGTGGGCTATTTCCTGAACGTGCACGAAGGCCCGCAGGTGATTTCGTACCGCGCGGCTCCCGGCCCGCACACGGCGATGGAGCCGGGCATGATCACCTCCAACGAACCGGGCATCTACCGTCCGGGCCGCTGGGGCGTGCGCATCGAGAACCTGGTGGCCAACCGCAGCTGGCTGACCTCGGAACTGGGCGAGTTCCTGTGCTTCGAGACGCTGACGCTGTGCCCGATCGATACGCGCTGCATCGAGCCTTCGCTGTTGCGCGACGACGAGCGCGCCTGGCTCAACGACTATCACAAGACGGTGTTCGAGCGCCTGTCGCCGCTGGTCGAGGGCGATGCCCTGGCGTGGCTGACGCTGCGCTGTAAAGAGGTGTGACCCAAAGGGGTAGCCCACCCCCGAAGCGCCTGCGGCGCTTCCCACCTGGGCGGCCCCCCTCAAGGGGGCGCCGCGACGGACCGGCAAAGCCGGCTCCGTGCGGCCCCGCTTGGAGAGGCACTGCCATATTGCGATCGGGCGCGACTTTTGCACCTCGCGTAGATACAGTCGAAGACACAAGGCCGGCGTCATATGGCGCCGGCCTTGTCGCATCGAGTGCCGGACTGGCTTGGTCCTATTCGTTGATCTCGATCTTCGACTGCTCGATGATGGTCTGGTAGCGCTTCATCTCGGCGTTGATGAAGCGGCTGAAATCGGCGGAGTTCTTGACCGCGGGTTCAAAGCCCAGCCCGCCGAGCTGTTCCACCACCTTGGGCGTGGCCATGATCTTGGCCGACGCCGCTTCCAGCTTCTTGACCACCGGCGCCGGCAGCTTGGCCGGGCCCCACAGGCCGTACCAGGAATAGAACTCGAAGTTCTTCTGGCCCTGCTCGCGCATGCTGGGCACGTCGGCCAGCAGCGGGCTGCGCTCGGCGCCCGTCACCGCCACGGCGCGCAGCTTGTCGGCGCGCACCATGGGCAGCGAGGACAGCATCGGGTCGAACAGCGCGTGCACCTGGCCGCCGATCAGGTCCGACAGCGCCGGGCCGCCGCCGCGATACAGCACGATCGGGATCTGGCTCAGGCCGTTCTCGTGCAGGAAGGAGGCCGCCGCCAGATGGCCGGCCGAGCCGAAGCCGGTGGTGGCGAACGAGTATTTCTGCGGATCGGCCTTCAGCGTCTTGACCAGCTCCTGCACGTTGTTGGCCGGCACCTTGGGGTTGATGCTGAAGATCAGCGCGCCTTGCGCCAGTTCGCTGATGGGTGTGAAATCCTTGACCGCGTCGAACTTGATGGTCTTCTTGTACAGCAGCGGATTGATCGCATGGATGGACGCGTTCAGGTACAGCGTGTAGCCATCGGGTGCCGCGCGCGCGACGTAGGCCGCGCCGATCATGCCGGAAGCGCCGGCGCGGTTTTCCACCACCACGGACTGGCCCAGCTCCTTGGCGAGCTGCTCGGCGTAGATGCGCGCCACGCCGTCGACCGAGCCGCCGGGCGGATGCGGCACCACCAGCGTGATCGGGCGCTGCGGATAAGCCTCCTGCGCGGAGGCGGCGGCGGGCGCCAGAGTGGCGGCCAGCGCCAGGGCGGGAACCAGGGATTTGAGCAGCGCCAGCGGCGCGCGGTGGGAAGCGGAACGGGACATGGCAGGATTTCTCGGGCAAAGGGGGGCGCGGCGGGCGCGTGCGGGCATGCGGCGCCGCGCGGGGCGGGCGCCCGGTACGCGGCGGCATGCCGGATTTGGATTCGAGCCGGCGGCCTCGCCGCCGCCGGCCGGGTTCAGGCGGCCGGGATCAGGCCGCCTTCAGCTGGGCCGAGCTGAAACCGTACTTGGCGTCCAGCCCCAGCTCGCGCACGATGCGCAGGCCCTTGGCCAGCGCCTCGCCTTCCAGGCCGCGCAGCGGGCGGCGCAGGTCGCCCACGGGCAGGCCCACGGCCTTCATCAGCGATTTGATCGCGACTGGGTTGATGGCCGAATACGAGTAATGCAGCATCGGCAGCAGGCCCAGATAGCCTTCGCGGAAGCTCACCGACACGTCTGGCGTGACCCAGGGGCGCGAGATGGAGGCCATCTCGGCCGGCGCGATGTTGCCGGTCATGTTGGCGGTGCCGTGGCCGCCCAGGCTCATGGTGGGGACCACCAGGCCCAGGTTGGGCGAATCGCAGCACATCACCGACACATCGGGACGGCCGCGCAGCACCTGCGCCACCTGCCCGACGCGGGTGGTGGATTCCTTGTGCACCACGTAGTTCGGGTGCTTGAAGATGCGCAGCAGCTGGTCCCAGTGCAGGTCGCTCTTGACCCGGGGCGGGTTGTTGTAGATGCCCAGCGGCAGGTCGGTGGCGTCGGCCACTTCGAGGAAGTAGGCCTCGGTATCGGCTTCCGACGCGCAGATGTAGGCCGGGGCGGCCAGGATGGCGCCGTCGGCGCCGTTCTCGCGCGCGAACTTCAGGTATTCGATGGTGGTGTCGGTGTTGTTGCCGGTGCAGCCGTAGAACAGCTGCATCTTGCCGGTCTTCATCTTGGCGGTCTCGACGATGACCTGGCGGCGCTCTTCGTGCGACAGCAGCGAGACCTCGCCGGTGGAACCCATGATCAGCACGGCGGCGGTGCCGTGGTCTTCCTGGAACTTCAACAGGCTGCGAAATGCGCTGAAATCGACGCTGCCGTCACGGTTGAACGGCGTGACGATGGCGACGAAGGACCCCTGGATCTTGTTTTTGCTCATGACCTACTCCAACAGATTGGACTGCCTTGTGAGTCAGGTGTCGCGCGGTCGGTGCTGACGCCTGACCATTCCCCTTGCTGCTTTCGCAGTATAGAAAGACCGGTCCCGAAAAATTTTCTATTTTCCACACTTGGGAGACGGCCGAAAGACAATTATTTTCTAAGTTGATGCTGCTAAGTTATGAGAGTTTCCCCAACAATACGACTTTTGTTGCAGCCGCCGGGAGGATTCCATGGCCGACACGATCTCCCGTTTTCCCACCCTGTCGCACTGGGGCGCCTATACGGCGGTGGTGCAGGGCGGCCGGCTCGCGGGCTGCGAGCCCTTCGCCCATGACCAGGCCCCGTCCCCGCTTATTCATGCCATGCCCGACCTGGTCCATTCGCCGCTGCGGGTGGCGCGGCCCAGCGTGCGCGCCAGCTGGCTCAGGCATCGCGGCGCGCCCGAGCTGCGCGGCGTCGAGGGTTACGTCGAGGTCGAATGGGACATGGCGCTGCGGCTGGTGCACGAGGAATTGCAGCGCGTGCGCGCCGAGCATGGCCCGGCCGCGATCTTCGGCGGCTCCTATGGCTGGTCCTCGGCCGGCCGGTTGCACCATGCCCGCACGCTGACGCACCGATTCCTCTACGCCGGCGGCGGCTGCGTGGACCAGGCCGGCAATTACAGCTGGGGCGCGGCCCAGTTCCTGCTGCCGCACATCATCGGCACCTACGCGCCGGTGACGGGCCGCGTCACCGACTGGAACAGCGTGGTGGGCAATACGCGGCTGCTGATCGCCTTTGGCGGCATCGCGCTGCGCAACACGCAGATCACGTCCGGCGGCGCCGGCGACCATCCCACGCCCGGCTGGCTGGCGCGGGCGCGCGCGGCCGGCATGCGGACGGTGATCGTGAGCCCGTCGCGCGGCGATGCGCCCGAGGCGCTGGATGCCGAATGGGTGCCCATCCGACCCAATACCGACGCGGCCCTGATGCTGGGCATGGCGCACACGCTGTTGTCCGAGGGCCTGCACGACGCGGATTTCGTGGCGCGCTGCTGCAACGGCTTCGAGACCTACGCCGACTATGTGCTGGGCCGCGCCGGCGGCCAGGCCCGCACGCCGGAATGGGCGGAAGGCGTCTGCGGCGTGCCGGCGGCCACCATCCGCCGGCTGGCGCGCGAGGCGGCCGGCTGCCGCACGCTGCTGACCTGCGCCTGGTCGCTGCAGCGCAGCCATCGCGGCGAGCAGCCGTACTGGGGCAGCGTGGCGCTGGCCGCGCTGCTGGGCCAGATCGGCCTGCCCGGCGGCGGCTTCGCCTTCGGGCACGGCTCGATGAACGGAGCCGGCAATCCCCGGCCCGACCTGCCCGCGCCGGAAATGCGCGCGGGCCGCAACCCGGCAGGCGTCTCGATTCCCGTGGCGCGCATGGCCGACATGCTGCTGCATCCCGGCCAGCCCTATGAATTCAACGGCCGCGGCGGCGTCTATCCGGACATCCGGCTGGTGTACTGGGCCGGCGGCAACCCCTTCCATCACCACCAGGACCTGAACCGGCTGGCGCGGGCCTGGACGCGGCCCGAGACCATCATCGTGCACGAGCCCTGGTGGACGCCGACCGCGCGCCGCGCCGACATCGTGCTGCCGGCCACCACCACGCTGGAGCGCAACGACGTGGGCGGCTCGTCGCGCGACCGTTACATCCTGGCGATGCGCCAGGCGCTGGCGCCCGTCGGCCACAGCCGCAACGACTTCGACATCTATCGCGAGCTGGCGGCGATGGCTGGCTTCGAGCAGGTCTATACCGAAGGCCGTGACGAGATGGCCTGGATCCGCCATATCTACGAACAGATGCGGCCGGCCTGGGAGGCGCAGCAGCTGACGCTGCCGGATTTCGACGCCTTCTGGGAGCGCGGCCACGTGGCGTTGCCCGAGCCGCCGCGCGACTTCGTGCTGTTCGAGCAGTTCCGCGCCGACCCCCAGGCGCATCCGCTCAAGACCGCCTCGGGCAAGCTGGAGCTGTACAGCGAGGCGCTGGCCGGCTTCGGCTACGCCGATTGCCCGCCGCATCCGGCCTGGCTGCCGCCGGCGGAATGGCTGGGCGCCGAGGCCGCCCGCGAGTGGCCCCTGCACCTCGTGACCTGCCAGCCGGCGGGCCGGCTGCATTCGCAGCTGGACCAGTCGAACGCCGCGCGCGAGGCCGAGATTGCCGGCCGCGAACCGGTCCGCATGCATCCGGCCGACGCGGCCGCGCGCGGCATCGGCCAGGGGGACGTGGTGCGCCTGTACAACGAACGCGGCGCCTGCCTGGGAGGCGCCGACCTGGACGAGGGCGTGGCGCGCGGGGTGGTGGTCATGGCCACGGGCGCCTGGTTCGACCCGCGCGACGCGTCGCTGGAGCGCCACGGCAATCCGAACGTGCTGACCCGGGACGAGGGCACCTCGCGGCTGGCGCAGGGCTGCAGCGCGCTGTCGGCCCTGGTTCAGGCGGAAAAATGGGCCGGCGGGCCGGAGCCGGTGCGGGTGTTCGAGCCGCCGGCGCTGGCGCGACTGGCGGGCTGAACCCGGCGCGCGGCCGCCCGGTCTGGCGGGCGAAGGGGGCGATCGGCCCGCAAGCCGCGTCCCGCCTGGACGCTGCCAAATGTTACGCCTGGCGGCTAAGGGGAAACCCAAACTCGCCGCGCCGCCCGGCTATAATCCAAATTTCCCGCACGCGCCCGCTCGTCCCGGGCGCTCATTACGATGACCAAATACGTATTTGTCACCGGCGGAGTGGTGTCTTCCCTGGGCAAGGGCATCGCCGCCGCGTCGCTTGCAGCCATCCTCGAGTCGCGTGGCCTGCAGGTCACCATGCTCAAGCTCGACCCCTACATCAACGTCGATCCGGGCACCATGAGCCCGTTCCAGCACGGCGAAGTGTTCGTCACCGAAGACGGCGCCGAGACCGACCTGGACCTGGGGCACTACGAGCGCTTCGTTTCCGCCCGCATGCACAAGGTGAACAACTTCACCACCGGGCAGATCTACGAATCGGTGCTGCGCAAGGAGCGTCGTGGCGACTACCTGGGCAAGACCGTCCAGGTGATTCCGCACATCACCAATGAAATCCAGGACTTCATCGCCCGTGGCGCCGATGCCGCCTGGAATGGCAACACCGATGTGGCCATCGTCGAGATCGGCGGCACCGTGGGCGACATCGAGTCGCTGCCGTTCCTGGAAGCCGCCCGCCAGATGAGCCTGCGCATGGGCCGCAACAACGCCGCCTTCGTGCACCTGACGCTGGTGCCGTTCATCGCGTCCGCCGGCGAACTCAAGACCAAGCCGACCCAGCACTCGGTGCAGAAGCTGCGCGAAATCGGCATCTACCCGAATGCGCTGCTGTGCCGCGCCGACCGCCCGATCCCGGACGACGAGCGCGCCAAGATCTCGATGTTCTCGAACGTGCCGCTGGACGCGGTGATCTCCGTCTGGGACGCCGATTCCATCTACAAGATCCCCGCCATGCTGCACAAGCAGGGCGTGGACAACATCGTCTGCGAAGCGCTGGGCCTGAACCCGCCGCCGGCCGACCTGTCCATGTGGGACAACCTGGTCGAGGCGCTGGAGCATCCGCAGCACCAGCTCACCATCGGCATGGTCGGCAAGTACGTCGATCTGACCGAGTCGTACAAGTCGCTGACCGAAGCCCTGGTGCACGCCGGCATCCACACGCGCTCGAAGATCAACATCGAGTACATCGACTCGGAAGACATCGAGACCCGCGGCACCGACCAGCTCAAGCACCTGGACGCCATCCTGGTGCCGGGCGGCTTCGGCAAGCGCGGCACCGAGGGCAAGATCGCCGCCATCCGCTACGCCCGCGAGAACGGCGTGCCCTACCTGGGCATCTGCCTGGGCATGCAGCTGGCCGTGATCGAGTTCGCGCGCCATGTGGCCGGCCTGGGCGGCGCCAACAGCACCGAGTTCGACCCGTCCGCGCCGCATCCCGTGGTGGCCCTGATCACCGAGTGGATGGACCGCGAAGGCAAGGTCGAGAAGCGCGACAACTCGTCCGACCTGGGCGGCACGATGCGCAAGGGCGCGCAGCGCGTGCCCATCAAGCCGGGCACCCGCGCCCAGAGCATCTACGGCGACGAGGTCAACGAGCGCCATCGTCACCGCTACGAGGTGAACAACGTCTACGTGCCGCGCCTGGAAGAGGCCGGCATGGTGATCAGCGCGCGCACCCCGAGCGAGAACCTGCCGGAAATCATGGAACTGCCCGACCACCCCTGGTTCGTCGGCGTGCAGTTCCACCCGGAGTTCACGTCCACGCCGCGCGACGGCCACCCGCTGTTCTCCAGCTATATCCGCGCCGCCATCGAGCACAAGGCTCGCCGCGGCGGGCAGGGCGCCTGATGCGGTTCCGCGGCCCGGCCTCGCGCTTGCGCACGGCCAGGGCCGCGGGCAATTTCGCTGGCGCCCTTCATCCACGCAACCGCTCACAAGGAACCCCATGAGTGCCTATCTGATCGCCGATGTCTCAGTGACCAAGCCTGCGCAATACGAGGATTACAAGCGTCTGTCCACGCTCGCGATGCGGGCCTACGACGCCAAGATCCTGGTGCGCGGCGGCGAATCCAAGGTGCTCGAGGGGCGTGAACCCGGCCGCACGGTCGTCATGGAATTCCCCTCCATGGGCGCCGCGCAGGCCTTCTACGACTCCTGGCAGTACCGCCGGGCCCGCAATGCCCGCGTAGGCGCGGCCGTCATGAATATGTTTATCGTTCAGGGAATGTAAAGTCATGAGTGCAATCGTCGACATCATCGGCCGCGAAATCCTCGATTCGCGCGGCAACCCCACCGTGGAATGCGATGTGCTGCTGGAATCCGGCGCCATGGGCCGCGCGGCCGTGCCGTCGGGCGCGTCCACCGGCGCCCGCGAGGCCATCGAGCTGCGCGACGGCGACAAGAGCCGCTACCTGGGCAAGGGCGTGCTGCGCGCCGTCGAGAACCTCAACACCGAGATCTCCGAAGCGCTGATGGGCCTGGACGCGCAGGAGCAGACCTTCGTCGATCGCACCCTGATCGAGCTGGACGGCACCGAGTCCAAGGAACGCCTGGGCGCCAACGCGCTGCTGGCCGCCTCGATGGCCGTGGCCCGCGCCGCCGCCGACGAGTCCGGCCTGTCGCTGTACCGCTACTTCGGCGGCAGCGGCCCCATGAGCATGCCCGTGCCGATGATGAACGTCATCAACGGCGGCGCGCACGCCAACAACACGCTGGACCTGCAGGAATTGATGATCCTGCCGGTGGGCGCGGGCAGCTTCCGTGAAGCCCTGCGCTGGGGCGCCGAAGTCTTCCACATGCTCAAGAAGCTGATCCACGGCCAGGGCATGTCCACCGCCGTGGGCGACGAGGGCGGTTTCGCCCCCAACGTGGCCAGCCACGAAGCCGCGATCCAGCTGATCCTGAAGGCCATCACCGAAGCCGGCTACGAGCCGGGCACGCAGATCGCCCTGGGCCTGGACTGCGCCAGCTCCGAGTTCTACCGCGACGGCAAGTACACGCTGGCCGGCGAAGGCGGCATCTCGCTGTCCTCGCAGGAATTCGCCAACCTGCTGGCGACCTGGTGCGACAAGTACCCGATCATCTCGATCGAGGACGGCATGGCCGAAAACGACTGGGACGGCTGGAAGCTCCTGACCGACCAGCTCGGCAAGAAGGTGCAGCTGGTGGGCGACGACCTGTTCGTCACCAACACCAAGATCCTGCGCGAAGGCATCCAGAAGGGCGTGGCCAACTCGATCCTCATCAAGATCAACCAGATCGGCACGCTGACCGAGACCTTCGCCGCCATCGAAATGGCCAAGCGCGCCGGCTACACCGCCGTCGTGTCGCACCGTTCGGGCGAAACCGAGGACTCGACCATCGCCGACATCGCGGTGGCCACCAACGCCATGCAGATCAAGACCGGTTCGCTGTCGCGTTCCGACCGCATGGCCAAGTACAACCAGCTGCTGCGCATCGAGGAAGAGCTGGCTGAAGTGGCCTCCTACCCTGGCCTGGAAGCTTTCTACAACTTGCGCTAAGGTAGGCGCGGCGGCCGCGCACTGCGCCCGGCCGCCGCCGTATGACACGACTGCTGAGGGTTCCTGCGTATGCGCCTGCTGTTCCTGGTGCTGTTCGTGCTGCTAGGCCTGATCCAATACCCGTTGTGGATGGGTAAGGGCGGCTGGTTCAAGGTCTGGGATCTGCAACGCCAGGTGGCGGCGCAGAAAGAGACCAACGAAGGCCTGCGCGCGCGCAATGCGGCGCTGGAAGCCGAAGTGCGCGACCTGGATGGGGGCACCGGCGCTGTCGAGGAACGTGCGCGCGGCGAGCTGGGCATGATGCGGGAAGGCGAGGTCTTCGTGCATATCCTGCCGCAGAACGCCACGCCGCCGGCGGGCGGCGCATCGCTGGCCACCGAGGCGGTCGCCAAGCCCGCCGCCACGCCGGCCCGCGCCGGCTCGGGCGCGCCGGCCAGGCCGGCTGCCGGCGCGGCAGCGTCGCAGGGCAGGCCCGCCGCCAGCCAATCTGGTTCGGGCGCGCGTCACTGATCGCTCTCGCACCATCGCCGCCCCTGGGCTGACGTCCCGGACGGGCCGTGGCGTCATCCGCAGCGCAGCCTGCGGCAGGCTCCCGACACCATGCCCTCGGGCCATGGTCGCAAGCGCGACCAATCGGCCGGATGCGAGTGCATCTCCATGTCCAGTTCCACCACGATCGGCAGCAGGCCGCGCGCCAGCGCCTGGCCGGCGTAGCCGCGCGCGTCGTCGGCCGCCAGGCCAGGAGTGAAAGCCGCGCCCTGGCGTGCTGGCGGCGTCTGCGCGCCACGCGCCAGCGCGACCAGCAGCGCCCGCAGCGGCGCGGACAGCGGCTTGTGCAGATAGGTCAGCCGCAAGGACAGCGTATTGGCCTGGAAGATGTCCGTTGCCTGGCCCGGCGCGCGGCGCGCGTGTTGCAGATCCTGGTAGTCGTTGTCGATGGCTGGCAGGCCCGGCGCCGGGGCGATTCGAAGCCCCGGCCTGGCGTGCAGGCGGAAGTCGCGGGCGTCGGGGCGCAGCACCTCGATGCGCCACGGATGCGCGTCCGCCAACAGCGCCGCCTCGCGCAGGGCGCGCGCCTGACGCGACGCGTCGCCGCCATGTAGCGGTCGCAGCGCCTGGACGAAAACCGCTTTCATCGTCGCCGGTGCGGCATGCGACACCGCGCCCGCGCGGGCCGCTTCCATCAGCGCCAGCTGGACGGTCTGGCGCACCGTCTGCCACGTTGCGGCTTCGGCCGCCAGCAGGGTGGCGGGCAGCAGCACGGCTGCCGCCAGGGTGAATTCCAGGAGCGCGGTGCCGTGTTGCGGGCGGCCTGGGCGGGGTGGCGCGCGCAGGCTTGGCGAGGCCGGGCAAGCGTGCCGGGCCGGCTTGGCAGGCCTGGCGGGCGCGTCTGGTGTCGCGGGCGGAGCCGGCCGAATGGCGGAAAAAGAAAAGGCGGTCATGGCTGCGCAGTCTGGCGCGGGCATGACCGCCTGTCGATTGGGACAAGCCGGCGTGACGCGATGATCACGCCAGGAAAGGCCGGCCGCGACGGGCCGGCGCGGGCGTTCAGTGGACGGTGGGCGACTCGCTGTCGGCGGCGGGCGTGGCCGGCGTGAACAGCGCGGCGCAGTCCACGGCGTCGAAGCGATACGGCTTGCCGCAGAAATCGCAGGTCACGTCGGCCTGGCCGTGCTCGGCCACGATGTCCTGCACCTCGGCTTCGCCCAGCGAGCGCAGCATGTTGGCCACGCGCTCGCGGGTGCAGGGACAGTGCCAGCTGACCGGCAGGGGATCGAACGCCACCAGCGTTTCTTCCCAGTACAGGCGATGGATCAGCGTGTCGATCTCGACCTGCAGCAGTTCGTCGCGCTTGAGCGTGGCGGCCAGCGTGCCGGCGCGTTCCCAGGTCTCGGCGGCGGCCTGCTCGCTGAGCAGCGGCGCCTGTTCGCCGCCGTGCACCGGCAGGCGCTGGATCAGCAGGCCGGCGGCGTGCTCGTCGTCGGCGGCCAGCCAGAGCTGGGTGTCCAGCTGCTCGGACGCCTTCATGTAGTGTTGCAGCGCCTCGGCCACGGTGTCGCCTTCCAGCGGCACGATGCCCTGGTAGGCCTGCTGGCCGGGCGCCTTGCGCTGCGGATCCAGCACCACGATGAAGCGGCCGTTGCCGCCGGGGTTGAGCAGGCTCTGCATGTTGCCGTCGACCGGCACGTCATGGCCTTCGCGCATCTTGACGGTGGCGCGCAGGCTCAGGTCGGAGCGGCACTCCACCACCAGCAGCGCGATCGGGCCGTCGCCCTGGATCTGCAGCACCAGCGAGCCGTCGAACTTGATGTTGGCGGCCAGCAGCGTGGACGCGGCCACCAGTTCGCCCAACAGGTGGGTGATGGCGGGCGGATATTCGTGATTGGCGCGGACGGCCTTCCAGGTGTCGGTCAGGCGCACGGCCTGGACGCGCACGCTGCGGTCTTCGAAGAGATATTTTTTGAGCTGATCGGTCATGCTGGAATGTTAGCCGATCGGGCAGCCGAAAGGCCCTGCCGGCGGCAGGGGCGGGGTGGGTTCCAAGGGGGCGGATTCCGGCGTGCGCGGGGGGGCGCCGGAGACGGGCCAGGGGCTCAGGGACTCAGCCGATCCGCTTGAGCGCGGTCCGGTAGTGTTGGCCGCGCGCCACGTAGTGCGCGGTGTTCTTGTGCAGTCCGGCGATTTCCTCGGGGGACAGTTCGCGGACGATCTTGCCGATGCCGATGACCAGCGAATTGTCGGGAATGACCCTGTCCTCGGGGATGATGGCGCCGGCGCCGATCAGGCAGTTGCGACCGATCACGGCGTTGTTCAGCACGATGGCCTGCATGCCGACCAGGGCGCCTTCGTGGATGGTGCAGCCATGCAGCATGGCCTGGTGGCCCACGGTGACGTTCGGGCCGATCTCCATGGGACAGCCTTCATCCACGTGCAGCACGCTGCCCTCCTGGATGTTGGTGCCCCGGCGGATCAGGATGGCGTCGTTGTCGCCCCGGATGGAGACGTGCGACCAGATGCTGACGCCGGCCTCCAGCGTCACGTTGCCGATGATGTCGGCGCTGTCGGCCACGTAGGCCGAGGGGTCGATACGGGGGATCAGGTCGTCGAGCTGGTACAGCGGCATGCCAGGAAGTCTCCGGAGACGGCGCGGGGGGAGGGAATCGGGGCGGCGCGCTAGGCCGAGCCCTTGCTGGCCGCCAGGGCTCGGTCCGCCTCGCGCTGGCGCAGCAGGCGGCGCAGGATCTTGCCGGTGGTGGTCATGGGCAGTTCGTCGACGAACTCGATTTCCTTGGGGTACTCGTATGGCGCCAGGCGCTCGCGCACATGTTCCTGCAGGTTCTCGATGATGTCCTGGCGGTCGCGCTGGGCAAATTCGGGGGTCAGCACCACATAGGCCTTCACCACGGCGCCGCGCTGGGGGTCGGGCTTGGGCACGACAGCCGCATTGGCCACGGCCGGATGGCCGAGCAGGCAGCTTTCGATCTCGCCCGGGCCGATGCGGTAGCCGGCCGACTTGAACACGTCGTCCGCGCGGCCGGCGTACCAGAGGTAGCCGTCGGCGTCGATGCTGGCCAGGTCGCCGGTCAGGCACCAGTCGCCCTTGAACTTGGCCTGCGTGGCGGCCTCGTTGCGCCAGTAGCCCAGGAACAGCACCGGATCGGGATAGCCGTGGATGTCCAGCCGGTTGAGCGCGACCTCGCCGACTTCGCCGGTGGGAGCGGGCTCGCCGTGCTCGTCCAGCACCGCCACGCGGTGGCCGGGGTAGGGCCGGCCCATGCTGCCGGCCTTGGCGGGCCAACGCTTGTTGCTGTTGCCCACCAGGTAGTTCATCTCGGTCTGGCCGAACATCTCGTTGGGCGTGATGCCCAGCGCCTTCTCGCACCAGCCGAACACCGTCTCGCCCACGCTTTCGCCGGCGCTCATGATGGCGCGCAGCGCCAGCTGATAGTGGCTGCGCGGGTCAGGCACCGCCTTCATCATCATCTTCAGGGCGGTCGGGAACAGGAAGGTGTTGGTGACCTGGTAGCGCTCCATCAGCTCGAAGGCGCGCTCGGCCGAGAAGCGGCCGCGGGTGCCGACGATGGGATGACCGAAATAGAGGGTGGGCAGCAGCGCGTCCATCATGCCGCCGGTCCAGGCCCAGTCCGCCGGCGACCAGAAGACGTCGGCGGGCTTGGGGAACCAGTCCTGCGAGGCGACGAAGCCGGGCAGGTTGCCGATCAGCGCGCTGTGCGGCAGCAGGGCGCCCTTGGGCGCGCCGGTGGTGCCGGAGGTATAGAGCAGGATGGCCGGGTCCGACGAGCGGGTCGGAACGGGCTTGAATTCGGAAGGCTGGCGGGCCAGCAGGCTGCGCCACGGCAGCACCCGCTCGTCGGCGAAGCCGATGCCGATGATCTGTTGCTGGGCGGGACAGTGGTCGCTGACGGCCAGCAGGTTGGCGCTGGAGGCGTGGTCGACGATGGCGACGCGGGTCTCGGAGTCGCGCAGCCGGGTCTCCAGGGCCTCGGGGCCGAACAGCGCCGACAGGGGCAGCACCACCGCGCCGACGCTGTAGATCGCCATGTGGGCCACGACGGTTTCGGGCCGTTGCCCCAATACAACACCGACCCGGTCGCCGCGATTCACGCCCATCTTGATCAGGCCATTGGCCAGCTGATTGGCGGCTTCGGCCAGTCGGGCATAGGTCCAGACCTCGCGATTGCCCGCTTCATCTTCGTAGTAGATGGCGATGCGCCGCGCATCCGGACTGCTGGATGCCCAGCGGTGGCAGCACGCTTCCGCGATGTTGAACTGGGTAGGCACCAGCCAGCGGAAAGTTTGGTAGAGCGCCTGATATTGGTCGTTCATGGCCCTATGTTGTGAGCATGTTGCAGCGTGAACGGGCCGCTCGCCCGTTGCCCAACTGCAAGCATGACCTAGAGGGGCGTGAACTGCAACATCCCCGTTGCGTAACGGGGACGTATAAGGGTTATCACGGGTGTTTGCCCTGGCGGCGCAGCGCCGACGGCAGCGCCGGCAGCGATAGCGAGCGCGGCTTGCGGCTGGACGGATCGGCCTGGCGCCCGGCCTGATGCTCGGCCTGGATGGCGGCCCAGTCCAGCAGCTGCAGCTGGCCGTCGTGGGTTTCCGCCAGCGCCGACAGGCTTTCCACCCAGTCGCCGTCGTTGCAGTACAGGATGCCGCCCACGTCGCGCAGTTCGGCCTTGTGGATGTGTCCGCAGACCACGCCGTCCAGGCCGCGCCGGCGCGCCTCGCCGGCCAGCGCTTCCTCGAAGTCGGTGATGAAGGACACGGCGTTCTTGACCTTGTGCTTCAGGTACTGGGACAGCGACCAGTAGTGCAGCCCCATGCGGTGGCGCAGCCGGTTGAAGTGATGGTTGAGCCACAGCGCCAGCTGATACAGCCCGTCGCCCAGGTGCGCCAGCCAGCGGCTGTGCTGGATCACCCCGTCGAACTGGTCGCCATGCAGCACCAGCAGGCGCAGGCCCTTGGCCGTCACGTGCACGTCTTCGTCCAGGATCTCGATGTCGCCGAAGGCAAAGCCGCAGAACTCGCGGGCGAATTCGTCATGGTTGCCGGGGATGAAGACCACGCGGGTGCCGTTGCGGGCCTTGCGCAGGATGCGCTGGATCACGTCGTTGTGCGCGCGCGGCCAGTGCCAATGCTTGCGCAGCTGCCAGCCGTCGACGATGTCCCCCACCAGGTAAAGGGTGTCGGAATCGTTGTGCTCCAGGAAATCGAGCAGGAATTCCGCTTTGCACCCGGCAGTGCCCAGGTGAATATCGGAAATCCAGAGAGCGCGCCAGTGGGCGGGGCGGATTTCGTTCACGGTTGCTTCCATGGGGGCTGTCGTCATGCCTCAGGATGAAACCATCGGGCGATGACGGCGCCATGAAAAATCCGTGACGGTGTTGTGACGATTGCAACGCGGGCGCCGCAACACTTGTCGCGGGAGCGGGCCTAGTGTGCTGTCCCGCAGATACGCCCGCACGAAATCCACCCCTAGCCGCCATGGCGTCGTTGTAAATCCTCGTGATACCTACGGGTATCACTGCGGTTTGCGCCTAGCCCTGACGTCTATGGATGAATTTCGTCATGCGGACGTACCTACGGGACAGCACACTAGCGCAGTCCCGCGAGCATTTCGTGCACGTCGTGCGCCATGACCGCCAGCAGCCCCACCAGCGCCAGGTAGGCGCTGCCGTAGGCGAGCTTGTTTTCCAGCGTGGTGCCGTAATAGGCCTGGTTTTCCGGCAGGGTCGGGTCGTACTTGAAGGCGCGCACCACGTTCGGGAAGGCGAGCACGGCGACCAGGATCAGCATGGGGCTGGGCCGCCAGAAGAACAGCGCCACCAGCACCGGCACGCCCGCCAGCCAGACTCGGGGCGACAGCACGGCCGTGATGCGGCCGCCGTCGAACGGCGACAGCGGGATCAGGTTGAAGAGATTGATGAAGAAGCCGGCGTAGGACAGCGCCAGCAGCAGGTCGCTGCCCGTGTCGCGCGCGGCGAAGTAGCAGGCCAGCGAGGCCAGCGTGCCCGCGAAGGGTCCGCCCAGCCCCACATAGGCCTCGGTGTCGGCGTTCAGCGGCTGGTCCTTCAGCTGGATCCAGGCGCCCACGAAAGGAATGAACACGGGCGCGCCCACTTCCAGGCCGCGCTGGCGCGCCGCCACGTAGTGGCCCAGCTCGTGCACCAGGAGCAGCAGCACGAAGCCGGCGGCGTAGCGCCAGCCGAACACCCAGGCATAGGCCGCCACCGACAGCAGCATGGAGCCGCCGGTGGCCAGCAGCTTGCCGAACTTCAGGTACTTGAAGCCCGACAGCAGCAACAGCAGGACTTTCACCGGCGTGCGATCACTGCTGGCCCGGGCCGGCGGGATCCGCCTTCTTGCGGCGCAGGCGCGACCAGATGCCGCCGCCCAGCGCGGCAACGGCGATGAGGCCGACCTTGGCGAACTTCAGCAGGAAGGCGCCGATGACCGCGAACAGACCCAGCTTCTTCGCCGCCACGCCGGCCACCAGCGCGGCCAGGCCGTACTCGGCGACCTTGTCGGTCGAGGAGTTGAAGTCGGCGTAGCGCTTGCCTTCGACGTAATCGATGTTGTTCAGCAGGGCCAGCACGGCGCCCTTGTCCTTCGGCACCTGGCTTTGCTGCGTGATCAGGTCCAGCGTGATGTAGCCTTCGCGGCCCAGGGCGTAGGTGTTGTAGTTGACCGTCGGGTCGCTCTGCGCGCCGTCGTCCTTGTGCTTGGCGGCCACGGACCACACCAGCCGCTGCGTTTTGCTGTCGTACTTGGGCGCCTCGACCCAGCCGTCGATCAGCAGCTCGGGGAAGCCGCGCTTGACGCGCTCGACGTTGGATTGCTTGGTGCCTTCGCGCAGGCTGTCCAGCAGCTCGCCGACGTTCCAGTTGCGGGCGTCGTCGTCCTTGATGTAGCCGGTCTTCTCGAAGTTGACGGTGATCAGCCAGTCGTCCTCGTCCCCCTTGGGCAGCACCACGCCCAGCAGGCTGGGATCCTTGCCGTTGCCATAGGCCGCCATCAGGCGGTCGGCCTGCAGGCGCGGCACGAACATCATGTTGTCGGGCAGCTTGAGCACGGCCTGGCCGCCGAGCTTCACTTCGGCGGGGCCTTGCTGGGCGGCGGAAAGCGCGGCCTGCGAGGCGGCTTCGATTTCCTTGCGGGCGTCGGCGTTCTGGGCATGCGCCCACGGCAGGAAGAACAGGGCGCTGGCGGCCAGCGTCAGGCGGGAGAGTAGGGCGCGCATGGATAAGGTCCGGTTTTAAATAGGGCCTTATTGTCTTGGCGCGCAGCTTTCAGCTTTCTGAACGCGCCGGTGAGAATCGGCGCGTAAGTTTTCTGATTGAAACTTGGTATTACTTGACGGCCCTGGCGGCGCTATTTTCCGGACGCCCGGGCTTGGCGCGCGGGGGCGCGTTGCGCAGGCGCGTGCCCAGGATCCGGTCATGCAGGAACTGGCCGTCGCGGTCGATCCAGGTCCAGATGAAAATCATGAAGGGGGCTGCGACGATGAACATGTCCATGGACGGCCAGCCCGTGTAGCGCGCCGCCAGCCAGACCAGGGCGGCGCCCGCCAGCACCAGGGGCCAGGCGAGGATGTAGCGCAGCATCAGCAGCGGCACGGAGGGTGGCTGGCCGTCGCGGCCGACCAGCTGGATGTTCCAGGTCTTCATGGGCAGCGTCTGGCCCCGGCGGCGCCAGCACAGCACGAAGTAGGCGCCGATCGCCACGAACAGCCAGGCTTGCCGGAGCGGGCGCAGTTCCAGCGCATTGCGGCTCTGGGTCAGCGTATCCATCAGATAGCCCGCCAGGAACACCACGCCGAACAGCAGCACGGCTTCGTACATCATGCACGCGAACCGGCGCAGCCGGTTGGGAGTCTGGTCTGGGGAGGCGTCGGGCGTCATGGGCGGCTATCTTAGCAAAGGGCCGCGGGTTTGCGCCGGGCCCGGCGGGCGGCGCGCTTGCGTCGGCGCAAACGGGTTGGGGCAAGACCATTCGCCGCCGACGCGGGAGCGTCCGGCCGGCGATCCGTGCGAGGCGGAGGCGAAAAAAAACCCGCCGGTGAGGGCGGGTCTATAAAAGGGGCTATGCAGCCCCCAAGGGGAAATCTGTCCGGGCCCGCCAGGGGCCCATCGGCGCTCAGGCGGCCGAGTGCGCGTCCTTCGCGCTCGCCTTGCCAACCAGGGCGCGGATGCCGTGGGCCAGCTTGCGCAGTCCGGCGGCCAGGGCGCGCATCGGGTGCGGGCGGAATTGCTCTTCGATCGCCTGGAGCATCAGTTGGCGCTCGAGTTCGTCGGTCAGGCGGATGGTGTTGTTCAGGTTCGTCACGTTAGCCTCCACGGGCTTGCACATTTGTTTAGCTACTAGGGATAACCCGAATTATAGGGTTTACCCTGGTCGTGTGCAAGAGGCTGGTGCGAATCGGCAACACCGTGTAGCTGATGATGCCCCAAAACGTTGCGGCGGGGCACCATAAGCAAAGATAGCCGCACCATGTTGCGGCGCTTTTACAACGAGGCATCCGCTGTGGCGGACGCCGGCGCCCCGTTGCGGGGCGCCGGGGATCAGGCGTCCCGGTAGCCCGCCGCCACCAGCTCGAAGCCGAACAGGCGGCAGTCCAGCGCGCCGTTGTGCAGCGGGACGCGGCGCTTGGGTTTCAGGCGCATGCGCTGGGGCAGCTCCAGGTCGCTGGTGATGATGTGCAACTGCCAGCCGGCGAAGTTGCGCTTCAGGCAGGTCGCCCATTCGGACCAGAGCTGCGCGTCCTGCTCGGTCGGCATCCGTTCGCCGTAAGGCGGGTTGGTGACGATCCAGCCATGGTCGGCCGGCGCCTGGACCTGGCGGGCATCACCCACTTCGAAACGGATCGAGTCCGAGGTCAGCCAGGCGCGCTCGGCGTTGTTGCGGGCGAACTCGATTGCCTGCGGATCCAGGTCATAGCCGACCAGCGGCGCGTCCAGCTGGGGCAGGATGCGGGCGCGGGCGTCTTCCTTGAGGTCGCGCCAGCGGCGCGGGTCATGGCCGCGCAGCCGCTCGAAGCCGAAGGGACGGGAGATGCCGGGAGGCACGCCCAGCGCGATCCAGGCGGCTTCGATCAGGATGGTGCCCGAGCCGCAGAACGGATCCAGCAGCGGAGCCGCCGGATCCCAGCCGGCCAGGGCCAGCATGCCGGCCGCCAGGTTCTCGCGCAGCGGGGCCTCGCCCTTGTCCAGGCGCCAGCCGCGCTTGAACAGCGACTCCCCGGAGGTGTCCAGGTACAGCGTGGCGGTATGGCCGGTCAGGAACAGGTGCACGCGCGCATCGGGGCGCACGGTGTCGATGTCGGGACGCTCGCCTTCACGCTCGCGCAGGCGGTCGCAGATGCCGTCCTTGGCGCGCAGGTTGCAGTATTGCAGGCTCTGCACCGGGCTCTTGATCGCCGAGGTGTCCACGCGCAGCGTTTGCTCGGCGCCGAACCAGCGCTCCCAGGGCGTGGCGCGGGCCAGATCGAGAATGTCGTCCTCGTGGGAGATCTCGGCGTGCGCGACCTGGACCAGGATGCGCGTTGCCAGCCGCGAATAGAGGTTGGCGCGCTGCACGCCGGCCCAGTCGGCGCTGAAGGAACAGCCGGCGCGGCCGGCGCGGGCGTCTTCATAGCCCAGCGCCTGCATTTCCGCGGTCAGCGCTTCTTCCAGACCCTGGGGGCAGGGCGCGAAGACCTGGAACACCTCGGCCTGGCGGGGCTCGCGCGGACGGCGGCCACGGGCGTGAAAGTCGGGCTCGTCGCGGGCTTCGGTGGCGTATTCGATCTCGTCGTCGCGGTCCGGCTCGGGGGCGAATTCCGGCGCCGGGCCGTCGTCCTCGAACGGATCGTAGAAGCGGCCCGCGGGCGTGGCGGGCGCGACGTACTGGTTGTCGCGGTCGCGCGGGGCGCGAGCGGGCCTGGCGCCAGCGGCGCGGCGCGGCGCGCCGCCGTCATCGCGCCGGCCACGGCCGGCATCGGTCCGGCTGGCGGCGCCTCGGGCCGCCACGGGCTTGCGCGGGGCGCGTTCGCCGTCACCGGCGTCGCGCGCGGGTGCGTCCGGCGTCTTCAGGCGTTCGATTTTTTCCTTGTCGCGCTCGATCTGGGCGACCAGGCGGGCGCGGGCGCCGCTGCGGCTGCGCTTGGCCGGCGCGGCCTCGCTTTCGGCGCGGGCGTCGCGCGCGGTTTTCTTGATTGTCAGCGTCTTGCGCGGACGGTCCTGTTCATCAGAGGACATGCGGATCCTGGCTTATGGGCAAAGGCAGAGGGGAAATCAGAAGGGTTTGACGACGACCAGCGCCACCACCGCCAAAAGCAGCAAGACGGGAACTTCGTTGAACCAGCGATAGAACTTGTGCGAACGGGTGTTCTTGCCCTGTTCGAATTTGCGCAGCATGACGCCACAGGCGTGATGGTAGCCGATCACGAGCAGCACGAAAAAGAGCTTGGCGTGCATCCAGCCGTTGCCCGGACCCACGCCGATGCGGTAGCCCAGATACAGCCACATGCCGAAGGCCACGGCGACCACGGCCAGCAGGGTGGTGAAGCGGTACAGCCGGCGCGCCATGCCCAGCAGGGTGGCCTGGACCGAGGCGTCGGATTGCTGGGCCAGGTTGACGAAGATGCGCGGCAGGTAGAACAGCCCGGCGAACCAGGAGGCGATGAAGACGATATGGAAGGTCTTGACCCAGAGCATGGCCATGGCGCGGTTCCGTTTGCGTGGAAAGCCGCATTGTAAGCCGCGGCTTTCGCGCGCCTGGGCGGTCTGGCGGGCGTGGACGCCGCGCCAGGTCAGGCGCATGGGAGGGAAGCGCCACGGGCGCTTCCGGGATGCCCATGCCGCCTAGATCACATAGAGGTCGACGTATTCGTTCACCGGCATCGCCTCCAGCCGCGCCTGGTCCAGCGAGGCATCGAGGATGCGGCGCTGCTGCCGGTCCGGGAACACGCGGGCGAGGTTGGTGCGGAACTTGGCTTCCAGCAGCGGGATGCCCTCGGCGCGGCGGCGCAGGTGGCCGATCGGGTATTCGCAGACCACCTCGTCCAGCCTGTCGCCGTCCTCGAACTCCACGGTCAGCGCATTGGCGATGGAGCGCTTGGCCGGATCGTGATAGTCGCGGGTATAGGCGGGATCCTCGACGCAAACGATCTTGGCGCGCAGGGCGTCGATGCGCGGATCGCGCGCCACGCCGTCCTCGTAGTCGGCGGCGGTCAGGCGGCCGTACAGCAGCGGCACGGCCACCATGTACTGGATGCAGTGGTCGCGGTCGGCCGGGTTGTTCAGCGGACCCTGCTTGTCGATGATGCGGATGCAGGCCTCGTGCGTGCGGATGACGATGCGGCTGATGTCCTCGGCCTTGCGGCCCAGCAGGCGCAGCCGTTCGTGCAGCTGCATCGCGCATTCCACGGCGGTCTGGGCGTGGAACTCGGCCGGATACGAGATCTTGAACAGCACGTTCTCCATCACGTAGCTGCCGTAGGGCCGCTGGAACTTGAACGGCTGGCCCTTGAACAGCACGTCGTAGAAGCCCCAGGTCTTGGCGCTGAGCACCGACGGATAGCCCATCTCGCCGCTGCGGGCGATCAGCGCCAGGCGCACGGCGCGGCTGGTGGCGTCGCCGGCGGCCCAGCTCTTGCGGCTGCCGGTGTTGGGCGCGTGACGATAGGTGCGCAGGCTCTGGCCGTCGACCCAGGCCAGCGACACGGCGTTGATGACTTCATCGCGGTCCAGGCCCAGCATCTGCGCCACCACGGCGGTGGACGCCACCTTGACCAGCACCACGTGATCCAGGCCGACCTTGTTGAAGGAGTTCTCCAGCGCGATGCAGCCCTGGATCTCGTGCGCCTTGATCATGCCGGTGAGCACGGCGCGCATGCTCAGGGGCGGCTTGCCGGCGGCCACGGCGGTGCGCGACAGCCAGTCGGCGACGGCCAGGATGCCGCCCAGGTTGTCGGACGGATGGCCCCATTCGGCGGCCAGCCAGGTGTCGTTGAAATCCAGCCAGCGGATCATCGCGCCGATGCTGAAGGCGGCCTGCACCGGATCCAGCTGGAACTGGGTGCCGGGGACCTTGGCGCCCTGCGGCACCACCGTGCCGGGCACGATCGGGCCCAGCAGCTTGCGGCACGCCGGGTACTCCAGCGCTTCCAGGCCGCAGCCCAGCGTGTCGATCAGGCAGTTGCGCGCGGTCTCGTAGGCGAGATCGCTCTGGATGTCATGGTTGAGGACGTAGTCCGCGATATCGGCCAGCACCTGGTCGGGATCGGGACGCACGTTGGAGATGGGGGCGGACATGCGGATACCTCTCCTGGAAATGGATACAGGAGGCCGCGGCGGGCCCGCGCGGCGCCGGATGGGACGACGACGGGCCCGGGGCGGTCACGTTACTTCCGCTTCTCGATCGGCACGAACTTCTGGTCTTCCGGGCCCACGTAGTTGGCGGTGGGACGGATGATCTTGTTGTCGACGCGCTGCTCGATGATGTGGGCCGACCAGCCCGCCGTGCGCGCGATGACGAACAGCGGGGTGAACATGGCGGTGGGCACGCCCATCATGTGGTAGCTGACGGCCGAGAACCAGTCCAGGTTGGGGAACATCTTCTTGATGTCCCACATGACGGTTTCCAGGCGTTCGGCGATGTCGAACATCTTGGTGCTGCCGGCCTTCTTCGAGAGCTTGCGGGCGACTTCCTTGATGACCTTGTTGCGCGGGTCGGACACGGTGTAGACCGGGTGGCCGAAGCCGATCACGACTTCCTTGGCCTCGACGCGGCGGCGGATGTCGGCCTCGGCCTCGTCGGGGGTCTCGTAGCGCTTCTGCACTTCGAACGCGACTTCGTTGGCGCCGCCGTGCTTGGGGCCGCGCAGCGCGCCGATGGCGCCGGTGATGGCCGAATACATGTCCGAGCCCGTGCCGGCGATCACGCGGCCGGTGAAGGTCGAGGCGTTGAATTCATGCTCGGCGTACAGGTTCAGCGAGATGTGCATGGCGCGCACCCACTCTTCGCTGGGCTTCTCGCCGTGCAGCAGGTGCAGGAAGTGGCCGCCGATGCTGTCGTCGTCGGTCTGCACGTCGATGGTGCGGCCGTTGTGGCTGTAGTGGTACCAGTACAGCAGGGCCGAGCCCAGGTTGGCCATCAGGCGGTCGGCGATGTCGCGCGCGCCGGGCAGGTTGTGGTCGTCCTTCTCGGGCAGCACGCAGCCCAGCACCGACACGGCCGTGCGCATCACGTCCATCGGGTGGCTGGCGGCGGGCAGCGCTTCCAGCGCCAGTTGCAGCTGCACCGGCAGGCCGCGCAGGCTGCGCAGCTTTTCCTTGTAGGCCTTCAGTTCGGCCTTGGTCGGCAGCTTGCCGTGGACCAGCAGGTGGGCGATTTCCTCGAACTCGCAGGTGTCGGCGACGTCCAGGATGTCGTAGCCGCGGTAGTGCAGGTCGTTGCCGCTGCGGCCGACGGTGCACAGCGCGGTATTGCCGGCGACGACGCCGGACAGCGCCACGGATTTCTTGGGCTTGAATGCCGCCTTTTCCTCGGGCTGGGCCTGCGTCTTCGCGTCCGCCTTGGGGGCTTGCTTCTTGGGGGCCGTGCTCATGTCTCTACTCTCCTTGCCTTGCGGGATGGTCAATGCAGTGGGACGGGCGGGCGAGGCGGATCGCCGCCGCGCCGGCCGCCGTAGACGGTGCGGGACTAGCCCTTGTTCTTCTGGAACAGGGCGTCCAGCTTCGATTCGAATTCGTGATAGCCGATGCGGTCGTACAGCTCTTCGCGCGTCTGCATCAGGTCGACCACGTTCTTCTGGTGGCCATCGCGGCGGATGGCGGTGTAGACGGCCTCGGCGGCCTTGTTCATGGCGCGGAACGCCGACAGCGGGTAGAGCACCATGCCCACGCCCACGCTCTTGAGTTCCTCGACCGAGAACAGCGGGGTCTTGCCGAATTCGGTGATGTTGGCCAGCACCGGCACTTTCACCGCCTTGACGAAGCGGTCGTAGGTGGGCAAATCGTAGGCGGCTTCGGCGAAGATGGCGTCGGCGCCGGCTTCGACGCAGGCCAGCGCGCGCTCGATGGCGGCGTCCACGCCGTGCGAGGCGATGGCGTCGGTGCGGGCGATCAGGTAGAAGTCGCTGTCGGTGCGGGCATCGGCGGCGGCCTTCACGCGGTCGGCCATTTCCTCGGTGCTGACGATTTCCTTGCCGGGACGGTGGCCGCAGCGCTTGGCGCCGACCTGGTCCTCGATGTGGCAGGCGGCCGCGCCGAACTTGATCAGGCTCTTGACCGTGCGGGCGATGTTGAAGGCCGACGGACCGAAGCCGGTGTCGATGTCGACCAGCAGCGGCACGTCGCACACGTCGGTGATGCGGCGCACGTCGGTCAGCACGTCGTCCATGGTGTTGATGCCCAGGTCCGGCAGGCCCAGCGAGCCGGCGGCGACGCCGCCGCCCGACAGGTAGATGGCGCGGTAGCCGGCGCGCTTGGCCAGCAGCGCATGGTTGGCGTTGATGGCGCCGATGATCTGCAGCGGGCTTTCTTCGGCCAGCGCGCGACGGAACAGGGCGCCGGGCGATTCGGGTCTGGACATGGGTGGTCTCCGTGTATGTGGACCGGGTGTTCTGGACGTCCCCGGGCAGTGGGTGTGCCGGTCCGAGGCGGGCCCGGCGCCGGCTCGTGGCTGGCGTCCGACCTTACCTCGGGTCCGGAAAATAAATCTGTCCCCTGCGCGACAATCGTTTGCGACGCATTGGCGGCGGCGCAAGCGGACAGGTGTATTTGCCGGGGCGCAGGCGTCCGAAGACGCCTGGCGGGCGGCCTGCGATCGCATGGCGCGGATGGCGCCCGCGCATCGCCGGCCTGTGAATTGGGCCCGCGAACGGGCCCAATTTTCATGCTCGACCTGATTACTTCAGCAGGTCCTTCACGCCGTCGCGCTCTTCGAGCAGCTCTTTCAGCGTGAAGTCCAGGCGCTCGCGCGAGAAGGCGTCGATTTCCAGGCCTTCGACGCGCTTGTATTCGCCGTTTTCGGTGATGACCGGCACGCCGTAGATGATGCCTTCGGGGATGCCGTAGGAACCGTCGGACGGCACGCCCATCGTCACCCACTTGCCGTTGCTGCCCAGGACCCAGTCACGCACGTGGTCGATGGCGGCGTTGGCGGCCGAGGCGGCCGAGGACAGGCCGCGCGCCTCGATGATGGCGGCGCCGCGCTTGCCCACGGTGGGGATGAAGGTGTCGCGGTTCCAGGCGTCGTCGTTGATCAGCTTGGCCAGGCTCTGGCCGCCGACCGTGGCGAAGCGGAAGTCGGGGTACATCGTGGGCGAGTGGTTGCCCCACACGACCAGCTTTTCGATGTCGGCCACGGCCTTGCCGGACTTGGCGGCCAGTTGCGACAGGGCGCGGTTGTGGTCCAGGCGCAGCATGGCGGTGAAGTTCTTGGCGGGCAGGTCCGGCGCCGACTTCATGGCGATGTAGGCGTTGGTGTTGGCCGGGTTGCCGACCACCAGCACCTTGACGTTGCGGCTGGCGACGTCGTTCAGGGCCTTGCCCTGGGCCGTGAAGATCTGGGCGTTGACGGACAGCAGGTCCTTGCGTTCCATGCCGGGGCCGCGCGGACGGGCGCCAACCAGCAGGGCCACGTCGGCGTCCTTGAAGGCGGTGCGCGGGTCGCTGTGGGCGGTGACTTCCTGCAGCAGCGGGAAGGCGCAGTCATCCAGTTCCATGATGACGCCCTTCAGGGCCTTTTGCGCTTTCTCGTCGGGGATTTCCAGCAGTTGCAGGATGACAGGCTGGTCTTTGCCGAGCATTTCGCCGGAGGCGATGCGGAACAGCAGGGCGTAGCCGATTTGGCCGGCGGCGCCGGTGACGGCGACACGCAAGGCGGGCTTGGACATGGACGTTCTCCGTAAGTGTTTGGCGAGAAGAAATCTCGACAATCAGTGTAATCGTTGGGCGCGGAAACTCAGCGCGGGCATGAGCCTCTGACAGCCCGAAATCCTAGATCGAATTTACGTGAGCGTCAATTTCTCTTATATCTTATATAAGACATAAGACGTTGGACAACGCCGCCGGCGATGTGCCACAATGGAGCGTTTGTTCGAATGCGTCGCGGCACAGCCGGCTGCGCGCCTGTTCCTAGGCCAGATCACCGGCGGCGGCGCATCGTGGATGAGCATGGATCCCGTGCGCCGCATACTCATTCATCCGGATGGACATGACACTTTCAAGACGATCCATGGCAGACCCACGGCCCGAAACCGCCCTACGCACACGCGCCGCCCGTCCGGCGGGCGAGGGGGCCGCTTTCAGTCCGCTGTACCGCCAGATCAAGGAACTGCTGGTGCAGAGCCTGGACCGCGGCGAATGGAAGCCCGGCGAACTGATCCCCAGCGAAATCGACCTCGCCGCCCGTTTCCAGGTGAGCCAGGGCACGGTGCGCAAGGCGGTCGATGAACTCGCCGCCGAGCACCTGCTGCTGCGCCGCCAGGGCAAGGGCACCTTCGTCGCCACCCACCACGAAGCGCGCGTGCGCTACCGCTTCCTGCGCCTGGCCGCCGACGACGAGGCCCAGGCCGGGTCCGGCCGCGCCGAAAGCCGCATCCTGGAATGCCGGCGCCTGCGCGCGCCGGCCGAGATCGCGCGCGGCCTGGAGCTGCGCGCCGGCGAGGCGGTCATCATGATCCGCCGCCTGCTCTGTATGGACACGACCCCCACCGTGGTGGACGACATCTGGCTGCCCGGCGCGAGTTTCCGCGGCCTGACGCTGGAGCTGCTCACCGCCAACAAGGCCCCGATGTACGGCCTGTTCGAATCCGAGTTCGGCGTCAGCATGGTGCGCGCCGACGAGAAGCTGCGCGCCGTGGCGGCGCCGGCCGAAATCGCCCCCTTGCTTAATGTTTCCCCCGGCGCGCCGTTGCTGCAGGTGGACCGAGTGTCCTATACCTATGGTGACCGCCCCATGGAAATCCGGCGGGGTTTGTACTTGACCGATCGCTACCACTACCGCAATAGTTTGAATTGATGAGCTTTTTCCCTACGATTTGATACCAACCCGTTCTCTGGGCGAAAATACTGTGTTTGCCCGCGAGGGCCACGCAGAGTTCCGCCAGTTTTTTACGCCGTAACGATTCCCTAGTTCAGAAACACCGAGGCCGTCATGTCCGACACCGCTGCCAAGCCACGCCCGCAGTTTCGCAATATTGGTCTAGCCCAAGTTGCGTTCTCCTATCGCCTGCCCCTGGCCGGCAAGCTGTCCATCCTTCACCGCGTGAGCGGTGTGTTGCTGTTCCTCTGTCTGCCCTTGGTCATCCTGCCGCTGTTCGCGGCCAGCGTGGCCGCCCCACAGACGTTCGCGGCCGTGGCTGCCTACGCGGGTAATCCGATCGTCAAGCTCGTCCTGCTGGTCCTGATTTGGGGCTATCTGCACCACTTCTGCGCCGGCATCCGCTACCTGCTGCTGGACCTGCACATCGGCCTGGACAAGCAGTCGGCCAAGAAGAGCGCCGGCGTGGTCTTCGGCATCAGCCTGGCGCTGACCGTCGTGTTCGCCCTCAAACTGTTCGGAGTGCTGTAATGGCCGAAGCAAAGAACTACGGCGCCAAGCGCCTGGTCGTAGGCGCGCACTACGGCACCATCGATTTCATCATTCAGCGCGTCACCGCGGTCATCATGGCCGTCTACACGCTGGTGCTGCTCATCGGCATCCTGGTGATGCCCGCCTTCACGTACGAGAACTGGACCGCGCTGTTCACGTTCTACGTGGGCGTACTTCCGGTCGGCCAGCTCCTGGCCACCCTCGCATTCATTGCGCTGGCCTGGCATGCCTGGATTGGCGTGCGCGACCTCTGGATGGACTACGTCAAGTCGGTGGGCTTGCGCCTGCTGCTGCAAGTGCTGACGATCCTCTGGCTGGTCGGTTCGGTCGTTTATTTCGCGCAAATCCTCTGGAGCATCTAAGCCGTGGTCTCTGTCATGAAATCCTTGCCGCGCCGCCAGTTTGATGTGGTGGTCGTCGGCGCCGGTGGAGCCGGCATGCGTTGTTCCCTGCAACTGTCCCAGGCCGGCCTGTCGGTCGCCGTGCTGTCCAAGGTGTTCCCGACCCGTTCGCACACCGTGGCGGCGCAGGGCGGCGTGAGCGCCTCGCTGGGCAACATGAGCGAGGACAACTGGTACTGGCACATGTACGACACCGTCAAGGGCTCGGACTGGCTGGGCGACCAGGACGCCATCGAATTCATGTGCCGCGAAGCGCCGAACGCCGTGTACGAGCTCGAGCACTTCGGCATGCCGTTCGACCGCAACCCCGACGGCACCATCTACCAGCGCCCGTTCGGCGGCCACACCGCCAACTTCGGCGAGAAGCCGGTCCAGCGCGCCTGTGCCGCCGCCGACCGCACCGGCCACGCGCTGCTGCACACCCTCTACCAGCGCAACGTCGCCGCGCGCACCCAGTTCTTCGTCGAATGGATGGCGCTGGACCTGCTGCGCAACGAAGCGGGCGACGTCGTGGGCGTGACCGCCCTGGAAATGGAAACGGGCGAGATCTACATCCTGGAAGCCAAGACCACGGTGCTGGCCACCGGCGGCGCCGGCCGCATCTGGGCCGCTTCCACCAACGCCTTCATCAACACCGGTGACGGTCTGGGCATGGCCGCCCGCGCGGGCATCCCGCTGCAGGACATGGAATTCTGGCAGTTCCACCCGACCGGCGTGGCCGGCGCCGGCGTGCTGATCACGGAAGGCGTGCGCGGCGAAGGCGGCATCCTGCTGAACAAGGATGGCGAACGCTTCATGGAGCGCTATGCGCCCACGCTGAAGGACCTGGCCCCGCGCGACTTCGTGTCCCGCTCGATGGACCAGGAAATCAAGGAAGGCCGCGGCTGCGGTCCTGACGGCAGCTACGTGGTGCTCAAGCTCGACCACCTGGGCGCCGACGTGATCAACAAGCGCCTGCCCTCGATCCGCGAAATCGCCATCAAGTTCGGCAACGTCGACCCGATCAAGGAACCGATCCCCGTCGTCCCGACCATCCACTACCAGATGGGCGGCATCCCGGCCAACTATCACGGCCAGGTGCTGACGCGCGAAAACGGCGAGAACAAGATCGTCAACGGCCTGTACGCCATCGGCGAATGCGCCGCGGTGTCGGTGCACGGCGCCAACCGCCTGGGCACGAACTCGCTGCTGGACCTGATCGTCTTCGGTCGCGCCACCGGCAACCACATCGTCAATTCGCACCCGGAACACCAGCACTCGCACCAGCCCGTGCCGCAGCAGGCCGTGGAATTCTCGCTGGACCGCGTCAACAAGCTGGAATCGCGCACCTCGGGCGAAAAGACCCAGGACATCGGCAACGCCATCCGCTTCTCGATGCAGCGTCACTGCGGCGTGTTCCGCACGCTGGAGCTGCTGAACGAAGGCGTGACCCAGATCGAAGACCTGGCCAAGCAAGCCGACAACATCTACTTCAAGGACAAGTCCAAGGTGTTCAACACCGCGCGCGTCGAGGCGCTGGAACTGGCCAACATGACCGAAGTGGCCCGCGCCACGATCAAGTCGGCCGCCAACCGCACCGAAAGCCGCGGCGCGCATGCGCTGGACGACCACCCGACCCGCGACGACGAGAACTGGCTGAAGCACACGCTGTGGTACTCCGAAGGCAGCCGCCTGGACTACAAGCCCGTGCAGATGAAGCCGCTGACGGTCGAGTCCTTCCCGCCCAAGGCGCGTACCTTCTAAGTCCGGATAGAGCCTACTATGAGCACCAAGAGAATCGTCAAGTTCGAAATCTACCGCTACGATCCGGACAAGGACGAGCGTCCCTACATGCAGAAGCTGGAAGTCGAGCTTCAGCCGACCGACAAGATGCTGCTCGATGCGCTGGTGCGCATCAAGAACGACGTCGACGACAGCCTGGCGCTGCGCCGCTCGTGCCGTGAAGGCGTGTGCGGTTCGGACGCCATGAACATCAACGGCAAGAACGGCCTGGCCTGCACGACGAACCTGCGCGAGCTGAAGGAACCGATCGTGCTGCGTCCGCTGCCCGGCCTGCCGGTGATCCGCGACCTGATCGTGGACATGACGCACTTCTTCAACCAGTACCACTCGATCCGCCCGTACCTCATCAACGACACGCCGCCGCCCGAAAAGGAACGCCTGCAGTCGCCCGAGGCCCGCGAAGAGCTGGACGGTCTGTACGAGTGCATCCTGTGCGCGTGCTGTTCCACTTCCTGCCCGTCGTTCTGGTGGAATCCGGACAAGTTCGTCGGCCCGGCCGGCCTGCTGCAGGCCTACCGCTTCATCGCGGACAGCCGCGACGAAGCCACCGGCAGCCGCCTGGACAACCTGGAAGACCCGTACCGCCTGTTCCGTTGCCACACCATCATGAACTGCGTCGACGTCTGTCCGAAGGGCCTGAATCCGACCAAGGCGATCGGCAAGATCAAGGAACTGATGGTCCGCCGGACGGTCTAGTTTCAAGCAGCTTTTTTATCGCCGCGCGCTCCGGGATCGGGTCCTCCCGGAGCGCGGCACGCCGAAGGGCGGCGCGGGTTGCAGGCATTGTGCCGCCGGGCCGCTCCCAGGCGGCAACGCCCCCGCGGGCGCGGCGCGCGTAGGGCCTTCATTTAGGTGTAACGATGAGCAGGCTTACTGAACTGGAGCGGGCGCGACTGCGTTGGCGGGCGCGCCGCGGCTTGCTCGAAAACGACTTGATCATCACCCGGTACCTCGACGCCCATGAGGCCGAGCTCACCGACGATGACGTAGCCGCATTGACGCAGCTCTTCGAGTTGGGAGACAACGATCTTCTCGACCTGCTGCTGGCCCGCAAGGAACTCGAGGGCGCGCTGGACACGCCCCGGCTCCGCAACATCATCGGCCAGATGCGGTCGCTCTGATTAATTGAGAGGAAAAAACATGAACCTGTCTGACAAAAAAGCCACGCTATCCTTCTCGGACGGCAGCGCCCCCATCGAGTTTCCCGTCTACAAGGGCACGGTCGGTCCGGATGTGATCGACATCCGCAAGCTGTACGGCCAGACGGGCATGTTCACGTTCGACCCCGGCTTCATGTCCACCGCCGCCTGCGAATCGGGCATTACGTACATCGACGGCGACAAGGGCGAGCTGCTGTACCGCGGCTTCCCCATCGAACAGCTGGCCGTGAACTGCGACTTCATGGACATCTGCTACCTGATCCTGAACGGCGAACTGCCGAACGCGACTCAGAAGGCCGATTTCGACTCGCAAGTGACCCATCACACGATGGTGAACGAGCAGCTGCACTTCTTCCTGCGCGGCTTCCGCCGCGACGCGCACCCGATGGCCGTGCTGACCGGCCTGGTCGGCGCGCTGTCGGCGTTCTACCACGACTCCACCGACATCACCAATCCCCAGCACCGCCACATCTCGGCCATCCGCCTGATCGCCAAGATGCCGACGCTGGTCGCGATGGCGTACAAGTACTCGCAAGGCCAGCCCTTCATCTATCCGCAGAACGACCTGTCCTACACGGGCAACTTCCTGCGCATGATGTTCGCCACGCCGTGCGAAGAGTACAAGGTCAACGAAGTCGTCGAGCGCGCGCTCGACCGCATCTTCATCCTGCACGCCGACCACGAGCAGAACGCCTCGACCTCGACCGTGCGCCTGTGCGGCTCGTCGGGCACCAACCCCTTCGCCGCCATCTCGGCCGGCGTGGCTTGCCTGTGGGGCCCGGCTCACGGCGGCGCCAACGAAGCCTGCCTGCAGATGCTCGAAGAACTGCAAGCCAACGGCGGCATCGCCAAGGTCGGCGAGTTCATGGAGAAGGTCAAGGACAAGAACTCGGGCGTGCGCCTGATGGGCTTTGGCCACCGCGTCTACAAGAACTACGACCCGCGCGCCAAGCTGATGCAGGAAACCTGCAAGGAAGTGCTCTCGGCCCTGGGCCTGGAAAACGACCCGCTGTTCAAGCTGGCCATGGAACTGGAACGCATCGCCCTGTCGGATCCGTACTTCGTGCAGCGCAAGCTGTACCCGAACGTGGACTTCTACTCGGGCATCGTGCAGCGCGCCATCGGCATCCCGACCTCGCTGTTCACGGCCATCTTCGCGCTGGCCCGCACGGTGGGCTGGATCGCCCAGTGGAACGAAATGCTGTCGGACCCCGACTACAAGATCGGCCGTCCCCGCCAGCTGTTCACCGGCTCGGTCACGCGCGACGTGCCCCCGATGGACAAGCGCTGATCCTTCCGCGCTTGCGCAGACAAACCCGCCCGCTGTGGCGGGTTTGTTTTTTTGGGCGCCCGGGATCAGGCGCTTGCGCGTGGCGTCGAGCCAGGCGGCCCTGGCATGGCCGGCGCTGTCAGATCTGACAGGGAACGGGTAAACACCAATTCAAAGGCATATGCCTTTTGGCAGAATCCCCCGAAAACAGCGAGGGCGGAAAGCCCCTTGCGGCAGCACGCAGGCAGCAGCATCAAGCATCAGGCAGCAACTGGCGTCGGGCCGCGGCAGCGGGCGGGGCCAGCCGCAGTCCCGTAAAGATAGCGCCGCTCGCCGGCGTCAGCCCTGCCGGGGGGAAAATTTGAAGCTGAACTATTCAACCGAGGCGCTGACCGAGCGTCAGCGGCCGGAATACTGGAACGAAGTTGTCTGCAAGCATTGCGTCCTGGCAGACAGCACCATCGAAAGCCCGCGCAAGTTCATCGGCAAGTACGCCGCCAAGTCGATCGACGACATCGAGATCTCCCGGATGTCCTCGCCGCGCCATGTCTGGGAGCGCGAGGCCACCCATATGCGCAAGGACTCGAACGAGGCCTTCCTGCTGACGCTGATGGAATCCGGGATCGGCCATCTGTCGCAGTCCGGCCGTTCCACGCAGGTCAACAATGGCGACATCGCGCTGTACGATGCGGAGCGCCGGTTCACCTATGACGTGACGCCTGAGTCTGTCCTATTGTTACGTATCCCGCGCAAACAGCTGCTGTATCGCGCGCCCCTGGCCGAGCGCTACACGGCGGTGCGCTTCACGCCGGACAAGCCCATCACCGGCCTGCTGGCCAGCAGGCTGCGCGAAGCCGCCAGCGCAAATTTCACCGAAGACCTGCCCGCCGGCGTGCAAAAGCAGTTTGCCGCGTCATTGCTCGATCTGCTGGCCGCGACCATCCAGGTGCAGATGGCCGGCTGCGATCCCGAGGCCGACGAACGCGAGCGGCGGTTGCAGCGGGTCAAGCAGTACATCGAATCGCAGCTGGATGATCCGCTGCTGACCGTGGACCGCATCGCCAGCGCCCTGAACATGTCCGAGCGCACGCTGACCCGCTTGTTCGCGCACAGCGGCAGCACGCCCATGCGCTGGGTCTGGCAACGGCGTCTCGAGGCCGCGTATTGCGCGTTGAAGGAGGGCCGGGCGCGGCAGGTGACCGTAGCGGCGTTCCGCAATGGCTTCAACGACGTCGCGCACTTCAGCCGGCTCTTCAAGCTCAGCTACGGCCATTCGCCGAAGGATCTGCTGAGCCGCCCGAGGCGCTGAACGGCGTCGAACGACACCGACCGCAAAGCCGGCCGCGAGCCCTGGAATGGGCCGCGCGCCGGCTTTTTTCATTGCCGCCGCCTCAAGATGAAAAGCGCCCCCTCGGGGGACAGCAAGCGCACGTAGTGCGCTGCGCTGTCTGCATGCCTAGTCCGTGGCGGCCACAGTCAAGCGCCGTGGCCGTCACGAGCAAGAAATCCTGTTCCGAGCGCCTTAGTCTGCATGCAGGCAAGCATCTGGGCATTTCAGTGTGTTCACGGCGCGGGCGCGCCAACTGCACGGACAGGGAGAACGGGATGAATCACGATGATCTGCACTACATGGGCATGCGCGAAATCGGCCTGGCCATCCAGGCTGGCGAGCTTTCCTCGGAAGCCGTCACCGAACGCCAATTCGAACGCATCGCCCAGCTTGACGGCCGGCTCAAGAGCTACGCATTGCTCATGAAGGACGGCGCGCTGGCGGCCGCGCGCCAGGCCGACAGGGAAATCGCGCTGGGCCAGCTGCGCGGTCCGCTGCATGGCGTGCCCGTGGCCGTCAAGGACCTGTGCTGGACCGCCGACGCGCCGACGGCCTTCGGCACCACGATCTACCGTGGATTCCAGACCCACGAGGACGGCACGGTGGTGAAACGCCTGCGCGAGGCGGGCGCCGTCATCCTGGGCAAGGTGCAGCTGACAGAGGGCGCGCTGACGGATCATCATCCTGATATCGATCCGCCCGTGAACCCCTGGAATCCCGCGCACTGGACCGGCGTGTCCTCCAGCGGCTCCGGCGTCGCGCCGGCGGCGGGCCTGTGCTACGGCGCCATCGGCACCGACACCGGCGGCTCCATCCGCTTTCCCTCGGCGGCCTGCGGCGTGACTGGCATCAAGCCCACCTGGGGCCGCGTGAGCCGCCATGGCGCGTTCGAGCTGGCGGCCTCGCTCGATCACCTGGGTCCCATGACCCGCAGCGCGGAAGATTCGGCGGCGATGCTGGGCGTCATCGCGGGCGCCGACGACAACGATCCCACGGCCAGCCAGTTGCCGGTGCCTGACTATCTGCGCGAAATGGAGCGCGGCGTCCGGGGGCTGCGCATCGGCGTCGACACACGCTGGAACCACGATGATGTCGACGCGCCCACGCGCGGCATGATGGACGAGGTTGTGCGGGTAATGACGGAGCTGGGGGCCGAGATCGTCGAGGTCCGCGCGCCGGACGCGGTCGACGTGCAGCGCAACTGGTTCAACCTGTGCGGCATCGAGGCCGCCGTGGTCCACGAAAAGACCTACCCCTCGCGCAAGGACGAGTACGGCCCGGCCTTGGCCAACCTCATCGAAACGGGTCGGGCGCTGCGTGGCACCGACTATCAGAAGATCCTGCTGCAGCGGGCCGCGTACACGGGCCGGATGCGCGCGCTGATGCGGCAGGTGGACGCGCTGCTGGTGCCGACCACGCCGATCGCCTCGCCGACGGTGGCGCAGATGCACGTCTCCGGCCAGGAATACGTGGACATCTGGTTCGCCATGATGCGGTACACGGCGCCGCTGGACATGGCCGGCGTGCCCACCATCACGCTGCCGGGCGGCTTCCTGGCGGATGCGGGCACGCCCATCGGCTTTCAGTTCGTCGGCGCCGATTTCCGCGAAGACCTGATCGTGCGCGCCGCGCACGCCTATCAGCAGGCCACCGACTGGCATCGCCGTCGCCCCGACCTGGCCTGGGTCTGATACGTCCTGGTCACGGACTCTCTCAATGGAAGGAGCCTCCATGTCTCTCAATCGACGCGGTTTCATCAAGACGGCCGCCGGCGCGCTGGCCTACGCCAGCAGCTTCGACCTGCTGGCGCAGGCGAAGATCGATTCGTCCAAGTCCATCAAGGTCGCCAACCTGCTGGACAAGACCGGCGTGCTGAACAACTACTGCCTCAAGCAGATCAAGGCGGTGGCCATGGCGGCCGACGAGATCAACGCCGCCGGCGGCCTGCTCGGCCGCAAGGTGGAAATCATCTTCTATGACACGCAATCCAGCAATCGGCTCTACTCGCAATACGCGACCCAGGCCTTCGTGCGCGACAAGGTCGATGTGATTCATGGGGCGGTCGCCAGTTCAGCGCGCGAGGTCGTCCGACCCATCGTGCAGCGCTTCAAGGGCCTGTATTTCTACAATGCACTGTACGAAGGCGGCGTCTGCGACCGGCGTCATGTCTGCCCCGGCATGGTGCCGGGACAGGAGCTGGATCCGCTGGTCGACTACGTGATCAAGGAGCGCAACGCCAAGACCCACTACATCCTGGCCGCTGACTACAACTATGGCCAGATCACCAGCAAGTGGCTGCAGAAATTCATCCGCGAAAAGGGCGCCAGGGACGTCGCGGTCGAGTTCTTTCCACTGGACGTGACCAACTTCGCGCCCGCGCTCAGCCGCATCCAGGCGGCCAGGCCGGACGCCGTGTGGTCCGCCCTGGTCGGCGATGCCCACATGAGCTTCTACCGCCAGTTCGAATCGACCATCGGCAAGAAGAACATGACGCTGGTCGGCACCGTGTACGGCGCGGCCCGTGAAAACGCCATGCTGAGCGCGCAGGAGAACGACGGCACCATCATCGCCGCGTCCTTCATCGACACGCTGCCCACGGAAGCGGCAAGAGGCTTCGTCCAGCATTTCGCGCGGTTCACCGGAGAATCCGACTACATCGGCGAGTATGGCGAGTACGGCTATCGGGGCATGATGCTCTGGGCCGAGGCCGTGCGGCGCGCCGGCAGCGTGGAACCCGACAAGGTGATCGCGGCGCTGCCGGGCACGCGCTACGACGGTCCCGGCGGGCTGTATTCCATCGACGAACAGGCCAACCACACCGTCATGGACATTCATATCGCCATCGGCAACAAGGACAAGGGCTTCGACGTCGTCAAGTCGTTCCCCCAGCGTCAGCCCAGCGATACGCAGGCGGTATGCGACCTGCGCCGCAACCCCGACGACACCCGGCAGTACGAACCCAAGCTCTAGATCCGGATGCGCCCGCGCCGCCCATTCCGGCCGCGCGGACGCGCCCCTGCCTTACGCTGCGGAGAACGCCTTGGCATCGATCTACACCAACCTCTACCTCATCGTCTTCTCGATCTCGTTGATGCTGCTGATCAGCCTGGGACTGGCGGTGATCTTCGGCATGATGAAGGTCATCAACCTGGCCCACGGCGAATTCATGATGGTGGGCGGATACGCCTGCGTGCTGTCCGTCAACGCCGGCGCGCCGCTATGGCTGGGCGTGCTGGCCGGCGGCGTCGTCACGGGCCTGGCCGGCATCGTGGTCGAGCGGCTGGTGATCCGCCACCTCTACGGCAGGATGATGGACACGCTGCTGGCCACCTGGGGACTGTCGTTGCTGTTCGTGGGCGCGGCCACCACGGTGTTCGGCGCCTCCAGCATCGGCCTGTCGACGGACTTCGCCAACGTCGCCATCGGCGGCATGAACGTGTCTTCCTACAACCTGGCGATCTGCGCATTCTCCCTGGCCCTGGTGGCGCTGTGCTGGTGGCTGGCGGTGCGGACCAAGGCCGGCCTGATCGTGCGGGGCACCATGCAGGCGCCGGAAATGGCCTGCTGCCTGGGCGTGGACAGGAACCGGGTTTACATGGCCACCTTCGGGCTCGGGTCCTGCCTGGCCGGGCTTGCCGGCGCGGCGCTGGCGCCCCTGACCGGCGTCAGCCCGGCCATGGGCGGCTTCTTCGTGGCCAAGGCCTTCATCACCGTCATCGTCGGCGGCCATCTGCCCCTGGTCGGCGCCAGCGCGGCGTCCACGCTGTTCGGCGCGATCGATGGCGCGGTGTCCTACGCCTACAGCTCCGTGCTGGGCGAGGTCACGATGCTGATCGCCGCGGTCCTGCTGCTGCGCATGCTGCCGCTGGGCATCACCGGCCGCATGAAGCGAGGTATCTAGCATGAGCGGTTCCACGTTTTCCATGGATTTCGACGCGCATGCGGGCCGTTCGCCGCGGCGTCCCTGGTGGTTCTCGGTGCTTGCCTGCACGGCGCTGATGCTGGCCGTGCCGCAGTACGGCGACACCGCGATGCAGCTCGACTTGTCGCTGGTGATGATCCTGTCCCTGCTGGCGCTGAGCATGGGCTTCCTGTGGGGCTACGTCGGAATCCTCAGCTTCGGCCAGACGATCTTCTTCGGACTGGGCGGCTATGCCTACGCGCTGTGCAGCCTCAACACGGACCTGCCGCTGGCGGCGTTCGCGCTGGCCGCCGTCGTGCCCATGCTGTTCGCGCTGCTGCTGGGCTACTTCATGATGTACGGCCGCATCAGCGACATCTACCTGAGCGTCATCACGCTGGTCGTCACGCTGATCTTCGAGAAGGGCGTGCGCGCCACCTCGGGGCCCGAGTACGTGATCGGCAGCGTGCGGCTGAACGGCCAGAACGGGATACCGGGATTGCCGGGCCTGCCGCTGCGGATCGGTCCGCTCGACCTGCAGTCCATCGAGGGCATTTTCTATCTGGCACTGGGCTTGCTGGCGCTGGCGTACATCGGCATCCGCCTGTTCCTGGCCAGCGCGCCAGGGCGCGTGATGGTGGGCCTGCGCGAAAACGAGCGCCGCATGGAACTGCTGGGGTACGACAGCCGGCGGTACAAGCTGATGGCCTTCGTCATCGCCGGCGGCCTCGCGGGCCTGTCCGGCGGCCTGTACGCGCTGTGGGGCAACTTCGTCGGCCCGGAAATGTTCAGCCTGAATCAGGCCGCGATGGTGGTCATCTGGGTGATCGTGGGCGGGCGCTCGCTGCTGCTGGGCGCGATCATCGGCACCTTGCTGATCCAGTATCTCACCACCTGGCTGGGCACGGTGGGCGTGGGGCAGGTCACGCTGACCCTGGGTTTCATATTGATTCTCTGCGTGCTGCTGTTTCCGCAGGGGCTGGTGCCGGCATGCAGGAGCCTGCTGGGCCGGCTGCAGCCGCGGCGGCGCGAAGGGAGCGACTGATGACGCAGCCAGACATCATTCTCGAAGCGCGTGGCGTGGGCAAGCGCTTCGGCGGCGTCAGGGCGTTGGGCAATATCGACTTCACCCTGCGGCGAGGCGAACTGCGCTGCCTGATCGGGCCGAACGGCGCGGGCAAGAGCACCTTCTTCAAGCTGCTCAGCGGTCAGATGGCGCCGTCGGAAGGTGACGTCCTGTTCGATGGTCGCAGCATCCGTCGCGCGCAGCCGCATGCCATCGCGCAGCGGGGCATGGGCATCAAGAACCAGGTGCCCACCGTGCTGGACGGCCTGACGGTGGACGAGAATCTGTGGCTGGCGGCCAGGAGCGCCTGCGGTTCCCGTGCGGCCCGGGACCGGGCGGAGCAACTGAAGGCGCGGCTGGGGCTGCGCGCCGTCGCCCGCAGGCTGGTGGGCGAGCTGGCCCACGGCCAGCGCCAATGGGTGGAGATCGGCATGGTGGTGGCGCGCGAACCCAAGGTGATTCTGCTCGACGAGCCGGCGGCTGGCATGAGCGACGAGGAAACCGTGCGCATGGCGGAGCTGACCCTGGAACTGAATGCGCGGGCGGCGGTGGTGGTGGTCGAGCACGACATGGCCTTCATCGGCAGGATCGCGCGCATCGTCACGGTGTTTCATCAAGGCGGCATCCTGAAGGAAGGCTCATTCGCGCAGATCATCGCCGACCCGAGGGTGCGCGACGTTTATCTGGGACGGGGGCGCGGCGCATGAACCTGCTGACGGTCAACCATCTGTCGTCCGGCTATGGCCGCATCCCGGTCCTGGACGGCGTTCGCTTCCATGTCGGCGAATCGGAATTCCTGGGCGTGCTAGGCCACAACGGCATGGGCAAGTCCACGCTGCTCAAGACGCTGATGGGCGTGCTGCCCGCCAGCGCGGGCGAAGTCTGCCTGCAGGATGTGGACATCACCCATCTGCCTGCGCATGCGCGCGCCCGCCTGGGCATGGGGTATGTGCCGCAGGGGCGCGGCATCTTTCCCGGCCTGTCCGTGCTGGACAACCTGCGCTTTTCCGCCAAGGCCAATCCCGGCCGCAGCATGGACGTGGAAGAGATCCTGGCCGAGTATCCGCGCTTGAAGCCCCTGGCTAGCCGCCCGGGCGGCGCCCTGAGCGGCGGCGAACAGCAACTGCTGGCGCTGGCGCGGGCCCTGGTGGCTCGGCCCCGGCTGCTGTTGCTGGACGAACCCACCGAAGGCATCCAGCCTTCCATCATCGACGAGATCGTGGACAAGCTGAAGGAGTTGCGCGCGCGCCTGGGGCTGACCATCGTGCTGGTGGAGCAGAACATCGACTTCATCCGCCAGCTGTCGGATCGTGTGCTGCTGATCCACAAGGGCGTCATCACGCGGGCTTTGCAGCCCGATGAGCTGACAGACGAGTCGGCGCTGGATCATTTCACCTAGCAGAAAGGAGGGCGAGCCGCTCGCGCAGCGGATTGAAACGCTGGGATACACAGGAGCGGATACGTGTATCGACTCGCGTATCATGCTCAGCCATGATTCCCGTCGCGCTACCTTCGATCGAATCCCTGCTCCTGCTGTTCGCCTCGATGGGCGCGGGAGTGTGTCTGCTGATATGGCTGTTGCGGTTGCTGTTGAGCCGGCGGGCGCGTTCCCGCTTCGCCGCCAGGCCGGTGCTGGGCGTCGTGCTGATGCTGGTCTTGGCGCTGGCCGCCAGCTTCTACCTGTCATTCCAATACCAGGTGTGGCAGATTGACCGCGAATTCGCGCGCCGCGATGCCGCCCGACGCGTGACGCTGGCCCAGGCGCAGACGCTGGGCGGCGTGCTGATGCCGGCCGGCGCGCGGCTGACGCTGGCGAAGGAAGGTGAGCTGGAAACCTTCACCGAGGCGCTGTTCGACCCGCCGGCGCCGGCCTTTGGCCTGCGTGTCTCTCGCATCGAACGCTACCTGCACACCGACTACGATTCCAAGACGTACGAGGAGCTGCGCCGCTATCCGCACACCATCCACCTGTGGGGCGAGGGCCCGCAGCAGGTCGAGGGCTGGTTGTGCGATACGAGCCAGAAACTGCGCCTGCGCGTGGAGGACGAAGGGACGCGGCCAGAATTCGCCGAATGCGTGCTGGCCGGGGGCAATGCCATCGAAGGGGGCGTGGGGCGCTGGCCGGCCGGAACCGAGTTGCTGCGTATGGGGGGAGGCGTCGTCTACACGGATGGGCACCGCGAGCCGGTGAACTGGATGGTTCGCGTGCGCGATCCGCTGGGACTGCCGCTGGCGGGCCTGACGCTGGGCCGGCCCACGGTTCAGCTGGATGAAAACCGCCAGCTGCTGGCGGTGTCGGATGCCGAGCTGGCCTGCCCCTTGACGCTGGGCGAGATGCGCTATCCGGCGGGCACGCAGGTGAAGACGGCGGGCTATCCGCTGCGCCAGCGCTTCCCGTCGCAGTCCTGGGTGTTCAGCCCGGTAGCGCCCGGCCAGGCGACGCGCGCGGGTCAGTCGCAGCCGGTGAACGATGGCACGTCGGTGGTGCAGACGCCGGACGGCGCCGTGCTGGGCGTGCTGTCCAACGAAGAGGCCGGCGTGCTGCGCTTCGCGCGGATCATCGTCAACGAGACGGATCCGCAGGAACCGCCGGTGCACTGCCCCTGATGCGCGGGCGCCGCGACGTCAGGGCGCGGACGACGGGAACGTGACTGTCAGCGCGATGCCTCGGTTCTGCAGCCCGACCCCCAGCGTGATGTCCGCGCCGTGGCGCCGGGCGATCTGCGCGACCAGCGCCAGGCCGATGCCGCTGCCGCGCTCGCCGCTGCCCGCCACGCGGTGGAAGCGGTCGAAGACGCGCTGCCGTTCCTGCGGCGCAATGCCGGGGCCGTTGTCCGCTACCTTCAGCACCGCGCCGCCGTCTTGCCTGTCGCGGCACGACACCATCACATGGCCGCCCGCGGGCGTGTAGCGCAGCGCGTTGTCCAGCAGATTGCGCAGCAGCACGCCCAGCGCATCCAGGTTGCCCATGACGGCGCAGGGCTGCGTGTCCAGGACGATGCGCTGTTGCTTGCGCTGGGCGGCGGCCTCGTAGTCGCGCGCGATCATGTTCGCCAGCTGGTCCAGGCGCAGCGTTTCCGGCACGCTGTCGCACAGGGTATCGGTGCGGGCCTGGTCCAGCAGCTGTTCGGTCAGGCGGCCGGTGCGTATGGCCACGGCGCGCAGCTTGTCCACGGCTTCGGCGCGTTGCGGCGTGTCGGGGCTGCGCGCCACCAGTTCGGCCTGGGCGCTGAGCGCGGCCAGCGGCGTGCGCAGCTCATGGGCGGCGTTGGCGAGGAATTCACGCTCGCGCTCGACCGTCGCGCGCTGGCGTTCGAGCAGCTGGTTGATCGAATCGATGAACGGCCGCAGCTCGGCCGGCATGCCCGCCAGCGGCACCAATGTCTGATCCTGCGGCTGGCGTCGCAGGATCATGTCGCCCGCGCGGTCCACCGGCTTGAAGGCCCGGCGCATCACGCCCAGGGCCGCGGCCACGAGCAGCAGGAACATCAGCGTGGCGAAGATCAGGCCGCGCGTCAGGCGGTGGACATAGTTTTCCCGCAACGCCTGGGTGGATTTGGCGGCCTGGACCTGGACGCGGCCGCTGGCGTCGTTGAGGGCATAGGCGCGCCAGGTCTGTCCGCCAGAATCAGAAGTGGCATAGCCGGGTTTGAAGTCGGCGACGAAGGGCGCGTCCGGCGTATCCGGCGTGCGCTGCAGCAGCCGGCGATCAGCCAGCGACCAGACCTGCACGCGGGTCTGATCGGCGTCCTCCTCGGGCGTGGTGGCGACCGCCAGGCCCGCGCCGGGCGCGCGTTCGAGCAGACTGTCCGGCGCCAGCGTCATGGCCTGCACCGCCGCATCGCGCAGGGACTGGTCCCATTGGCCGGTCTGCTCGTCGGTCACCATGCGGTGCTGGAGCGCGAAGGCCGCGAACCAGGCGAGCGTCATCGTCAGCAGCAAGGCGGCCGCCAGGCGCTTGCGCAGGGATTTCATGGCGTATCGCCCGTTTCGATGCGGTAGCCCACGCCGTGCGCGGTGACGATCAGGCCTTCGCCGAGCTTGCGCCGCAACTGGTGGACATAGACCGCCACGGTATTGCTCTCGATGGTGCCGCTGCCGCCATATACCGCCACCTCCAGCTGTTCACGGCTGACGGTCTGGCCCATGCGCTCCATCAGGGCCAGCAGCGTGCGGTATTCGTGGGCGCTGAGGCTGACTTCCCTGCCGGCGCGCGTGACGATCTGGCGGGCCGGTTCGATCGCCACATCGCCCCGGCGCATGGCCGAGACCACGGTGTTGCTGCTGCGGCGCAGGACGGCGCGCAGCCGGGCCTGCAGTTCGTCGAGCTGGAACGGCTTGACGATGTAGTCGTCGGCGCCGGCGTCCAGGCCGGCGACGCGTTCGCTCAGGCGGTCGCGCGCGGTGATGATGAGCACGGGCGTGGCGTCGTAGCGCGCGCGCATCGAGGCCAGTACCTTCAGGCCGCTGCCCTCGGGCAGCCCCAGGTCCAGCAGCACCGCCTTGTAGTCGTGCTCGACCAGGGCGAGGCGGGCGTCGGACAGGCTGCGGACCCAGTCCACCCGCGCGCCGTCCTGCGTCAGGCCGGCGCACACCGCGTCGCCGAGCATGGCGTCGTCTTCAATGAGCAAGATCCGCAAGGGGCCTCCGGGCCGCCGGGACAGGGCGCGAGGCGCGGTCCCCGGGGCTTAAAGAATTCTTAAAAGGTCCCCGCCAGAATGCGGCGCTGGGGTTACAGGCCCCTGGCCGGCGACGTTCCCGGCCGTGATCAACCGCCTGGAGCATGAACCTTGATGAAAACAAGTATGGGCATATTAACAAGCCGTTTCCTGGCAACCGCGGCATCGATGCTGGCGGCGGCTGCCGTCCAGGCCGAGGGCGACGGCCGGAATGTCGTGGGGCTGGGGGTGGGCGTGGTGCCGGTCTACCAGGGCTCCAGCGAGTACCGGACGCTGCCGGTGCCCATGCTGAACTATGAGTCGGGCAGCTTCTTCGTGACCCCGCGCGCCGGCCTGCCGGCCATGGGATTGAAGACGCGGCTGGCGCAGGATTGGGAGGCCGGCGTATTCGTCGGCATGGGCCTGAACCGCGATTCCAGCGATGCCGATCGCCTGAAAGGACTGGACGATATCGACTACCACGCAACCTATGGCGCCTTCGTGGAATGGCGCCCCGGCCCCTACGCGCTGGGCCTGGCCTACCGCCAGGCCGCCCATAAAGGTTATGGCGGCGTCATGGAGCTGCGCGCCAGCTACCTGGCCTGGCGCGACGACAGCAATGCGCTGCGCGTGGGCGTCAACGCCGAATGGGCCAACGGCGACGCCATGCAGACCTGGTACGGCGTCACGCCGGGCCAGGCCGCCCGCAGCCGCGCCGGTCTGCACGCCTATTCCCCGTCTTCGGGCTTCCAGTCGGCGTCGCTGTATGCCGCCTGGTCGCATCAGTTGTCCGCGCGCTGGAGCACGGTCGCCACGCTGGGCGTATCGACGGTGCTGGGCGACGCCCGCGACAGCCCGTTGGTCGAGCGCGACAGCAATGTGTTCGGCAGCGTGGGCATGGTCTACGCGTTCTGAGCGGGTCCGATGAAGCGCTTGCAGGACATGGAAATGTTCGCCGAGGTCGCCGCGCGCGGCAGCTTCAGCCTGGCGGCCGCCGCGCTGGGGCTGCCACGGTCCACGCTGTCGCGCAGGCTGGCGGGGCTTGAGCGCTCGGTCGGCCTGAGCCTGCTCAGCCGCAGCACGCGCAAGCTGGCGCTGACCGAGGCCGGCCAGCTATACCTGAAGCGCTGCCGGCGCATCCTGGCCGAGGCCCGGCTCGTCCATGAGGAACTGCAGGACGGCAACGCGCCCTTCGAGGGCCTGCTGCGCGTCAATCTGCCGGCGGGCTTCGCCACCGAGGCGCTGGCGGGGGCCTTTGTGGACTTCACGCGCCACCATCCCGGCATGCGGCTGCAGCTGAACCTGGCCAATCCGGAGCACGCGGGCCGCGTGTTCGACGCGGCGGACCTGACCCTGTGCGTGGGCGAGCCGCCGGTATCGTCGCGCGTCGCGCATCATCTGGGTTTCGTGTCCGGCGGGCTGTATGCCGCCGAGGCCTATCTGGCGGCCAGGGGCGAACCGGCGCATCCGTCGGACCTGCGCGAGCAAGATTGCATCGGCTTCAGGCTGCGCGCCGATGGCTTGGCGGCGCGCTGGCCGCTGGCCTGCGGCGACGAGCGCGTCGAGGTGCGGCCCGCGAGCCGTTTCTCGGTCAATGAAGCCGGCATGGCGCGGCGGCTCGCGGCGCTGGGCGCCGGCGTGGCCGCGCTGGGCGGCGACCAGGAACCCTATGTGCGCGCGGGCATGTTGCGCAGGATCCTGCCGCAATGGCGCGTGGCGCCGCTGCCCGTCCATGCGCTGACCGAGACCCGTCTGCTGCCCGCGCGGGTGCGGGCGCTGGCCGGGCATCTGGCGCGGCGCCTGGACTGAGCCTGGCGCGGCGCTACATGCCGATGCCGCGCGCCATCAGCACCGCGCACAGCGGCAGCAGGATGAACAGGTGTGATTCGATCATGACCCAGCGCCGGGCGCGGCGGATCTCGGGCTCGGAGGGCACGAAGCCCGGCTGCTGGCGCGCCTGCTTCTGCCAGCGCAGGAAGCTGAGCGTGGGCGGGATCGAACAGAGCCCGATCACGATGAAGAGCGTGATCTTGGCGTGGAACCAGGGATTGGACATATAGAAGGCGGCGCCCTTGGCGCCCAGCGTCAGGCGCAGCAGGCCCGTGGCCAGCACGGCCAGCGCCGAGAACATGTAGACGCGGTCATAGAGCGCGAGCCGGCGCACCGTGTCCGGCGCCAGGCCGGGGCGCAGCAGCACGGCCTCGGCGGTCATGACGACCACCAGCACGAAGATGGCGAGATAGTGGATCCAGGCGAGCAGGGCGTCTTGCAGCATGACGGTGTCCAGAAACGGGGAGTTGGGATGCCCAGTTTTTAACACCGAGGCGCGGGACGGCACCAGCGCGCCGGCATGACAGCGGCCGTCAGTGGGCATTCTTCGCGTGGCGCGAGGAGGACGGCGCGCCGGCGTTCCCGGCCAGACCGTGCGCGCGAAAAAAAAGGGCGCCCCCTTTGGGGCGCCCTGCCTGCGGTACCGCGTGCCGGCCTAGCGGCGGCGGGCGGCCTCGGCGGCTTCCTGCTGCGCGTCCACCACGGCCAGCGCCGTCATGTTGACGATGCGGCGCACGGTGGCGCTGGTGGTCAGGATGTGCACGGGGCGGGCCGCGCCCAGCAGGATCGGACCCATCGCCACGCCATTGCTGCCGGTCATCTTCAGCATGTTGTAGGTGATGTTGCCGGTGTCCAGGTTGGGCATGACCAGCAGGTTGGCGCGACCCTTCAGGGTGCTGTCCGGATAGGCCAGCACGCGGATCTTCTCCGACAGCGCGGCGTCGGCGTGCATTTCACCGTCCACTTCCAGGTCGGGCGCGCGTTCCTGCACGCGCTGGCGCGCGGCGGCCATCTTGCGCGACGACTCGGTCTGGCGGCTGCCGAAGTTCGAGTGCGACAGCAGCGCGATCTTCGGCACCACGCCAAAGCGCAGCATCTCGTCGGCGGCCTGGATGGTGATGCTGGCGACTTCCTCGGCCGAGGGGTTCTCGTTGACGTGCGTGTCGGTGACGAACAGCGTCTGGTCGGGCAGCATCAGCACGTTCAGCGCGGCGTAGGTCTGGCCTTCCTTCCTGCCGATGATCTCGTCGATGTACTTGAGCTGGTTGTCGTACTTGCTGGCCACGCCGCACAGCAGCGCGTCGGCATCGCCACGACGCAGCAGCATCGCGCCGATCAGCGTGTTGTGCTTGCGGATCATCGCCTTGGCGATGGCCGGCGTCACGCCCTCGCGGCCCTTGAGCTGGTAGTAGGCGTTCCAGGTTTCGTTGAAGCGGCCGTCGTCCTCGGGATCGACGATCTCCAGGTTCACGCCCGGCGTCATGCGCAGGCCGAACTTCTTGATACGCATCTCGATGACGGAGGGGCGGCCGATCAGGATGGGCTGGGCCAGCTTCTCGTCGATGACGGTCTGCACGGCGCGCAGCACGCGCTCGTCTTCGCCATCGGCGTAGATGACGCGCTTGGGCGCCTTCTTGGCCTGGGCGAACAGCGGGCGCATCAGCTGGCCCGAGTGGTACACGAAGCCCATCAGCTTCTGGCGGTAGGCTTCGATGTCCTCGATGGGACGGGCGGCCACGCCGGACTCGGCGGCGGCCTGGGCCACGGCCGGGGCGATCTGCACGATCAGGCGCGGATCGAAGGGCTTGGGGATGATGTAGTCGGGGCCGAACGACAGTTCCTGGCCGGCGTAGGCGCGGGCCACTTCGTCGTTCTGCTCGGCCTGGGCCAGGTCGGCGATGGCCTTCACGCAAGCCAGCTTCATTTCTTCCGTGATGCGCGAGGCGCCGGCGTCCATGGCGCCGCGGAAGATGAAGGGGAAGCACAGCACGTTGTTGACCTGGTTCGGGTAGTCCGAACGGCCGGTGGCGATGATGCAGTCGGGACGCGCGGCCTTGGCGACTTCCGGGCGGATTTCCGGCTCGGGGTTGGCCAGGGCCAGGATCAGCGGACGGTCGGCCATGGTCTTGACCATGTCGGCGGTCAGCACGCCGGCGGTCGAGCAGCCCAGGAACACGTCGGCGCCGTTGACCACGTCGGCCAGCGTGCGCGCGTCGGTCTTCTGCGCGTAGCGCTTCTTGTTGGCCTCCATGTTTTCGTCGCGGCCGTCCCAGATCACGCCGCGCGAGTCCACCACGTAGATGTGCTCGCGCTTGACGCCCAGGTGCACCAGCAGGTCCAGGCAGGCGATGGCGGCGGCGCCGGCGCCCGAGCAGGCCAGCTTGACCGAGCCGATGTCCTTGTTCACGACCTTCAGGCCGTTCAGGATGGCGGCCGACGAGATGATGGCGGTGCCGTGCTGGTCGTCATGGAAGACCGGGATCTTCATGCGCTCGCGCAGCTTCTTCTCGATGTAGAAGCACTCGGGCGCCTTGATGTCCTCGAGGTTGACGCCGCCCAGCGTGGGTTCCAGCGCCGCGATGATGTCGACCAGCTTGTCGGGGTCGTTCTCGGCCAGTTCGATGTCGAACACGTCGATGCCGGCGAACTTCTTGAACAGGCAGCCCTTGCCTTCCATCACGGGCTTGGCGGCCAGCGGGCCGATGTTGCCCAGGCCCAGCACGGCGGTGCCGTTGGTGATCACGCCCACCAGGTTGCCGCGCGAGGTGTACTTGGACGCGGCGTCGTCGCCCTGGTCGAAGATGGCCATGCACGCGGCGGCCACGCCCGGCGAGTAGGCCAGCGACAGGTCGTCCTGGTTGGCCAGCGTCTTGGTCGGGGTGACGGAGATTTTGCCCGGGGTCGGGTAGGCGTGGTAGTCCAACGCCAATTTAGCGAGAGTGTCGTCCATGGGGATAGGGCCTGCGAGGGCCATCAACGGTGAAACGGAAACGGGAAACAAAAATGCGGGCCTGGGGCCCGCGTATTCTTTGGGGAAATGCCTGGGAACGTCCGTATTTCACCAGAAAGCGGGCGCGAGCGCTTGCTGCGCCGCAACGAGCAGCGGATTCAGGGTGGACTTTGATCAAGCCGGCGCGTGATCGCGGCGGGAAATCCGCGCGGTTCGGGCTGCGGGCGGGCCGCGAAAGGAATGGGGGGCGACGAGAGGCGGTAATGCCGGCCTGGGACAAGTCCGACGGCGGACCTGGATCCGGGAACAGGTCGGTGGGGAATGGGCGGCGGGGAGGCGGCCTCGCCGCAATGGCGCGGCCGCCTCCCTGTGTTTCACTGCGCCCAGGGCGGCGTATGGCGCGTTGCCGCGCCCAGCCGCTCGCGCAGCGCCTGGACGTCGGCCGCGCGTCCCAGGCTGTCCAGCGCTTGCAGCACGATCCAGTCGCGGCCGACCTCGAAGAAGTCGCGCAGCTGCGCCCGCGTGTCGCTGCGGCCGAAACCGTCGGTGCCCAGCGTGCGGTAGGGCGCGGGCACCCAGGCGCGGATCTGTTCGGGCACGGCGCGCACGTAGTCGCTGGCGGCGATCACGGGGGCCTGGCTGTCGCCCAGGCAGGCCCGGACCCAGTCGGCATCCGGGGCCGCCGGCAGGCCCAGCAGGCGGGCGCGCTCGGCTTCGCGGCCGTCGCGCGCCAGTTCGGAATAGCTGGTCACGCTCCAGACCTCGGCGTCCACGCCGTATTCGTCGCGCAGGCGATCGGCCGCCAGTTCGGCCTCGCGCAGCATGGGGCCCGAGCCCAGCAGGCGCACCTGGGCCTGGCCGCGCGCCGGGCGCAGCCGGTACAGGCCGCGCAGGATGCCCGCGCGCGCCGCCGGGTCCGCCGGCATGTCGGGCTGGGCCAGGTTCTCGTTGGTGACGGTCAGGTAGAAGAACTCGTCGTGCTGCTCGTCCAGCATGCGGCGCATGCCGTATTCCACGATCACGGCGACCTCGTAGGCGTAAGCCGGATCGTAGGCGCGGCAGTTGGGCACGGTGGCCGCCGTCAGGTGGCTGGAGCCGTCCTGGTGCTGCAGGCCCTCGCCGCCCAGCGTGGTGCGGCCCGAGGTGGCGCCCACCAGGAAGCCGCGCGTGCGCTGGTCGGCTGCGGCCCAGATCAGGTCGCCGATGCGCTGGAAGCCAAACATCGAGTAATAGATATAGAACGGCAGCATGGGCAGGCCGTTCACCGAATAGCTGGTGCCGGCGGCGGTCCAGGACGAGATCGCGCCGGCCTCGGTGATGCCTTCCTCCAGGATCTGGCCGTCGCGCGCCTCGCGGTAATAGAGCACCGAGCCGATGTCCTCCGGCTCGTACAGCTGGCCCTGCGCCGAATAGATGCCGATCTGGCGGAACAGGTTGGCCATGCCGAAGGTGCGCGCCTCGTCGGCCACGATGGGCACGATGCGCGGGCCCACGGTCGCGTCCTTGAGCAGGGCGGTCAGCATGCGCACGATGGCCATGGTCGACGACATTTCCTTGCCGTCTGCCTCCAGCGCGAAGCGGCCCCACTGCGCGACCTCGGGCGCGGGCAGGCGCGGCGACTGCGTGTTGCGACGGGGAATGTGGCCGCCCAGCGCCGCGCGCCGCGCCTGCAGGTGGCGGATCTCGGCGCTGTCGGGCGCCGGGCGGTAGAACTTCAGCGCCAGGCAGTCGGCGTCCGAGATCGGCAGCGCGAAGCGGTCGCGGAAGGCCAGCAGTGCTTCGTCGTCCAGCTTCTTCTGCTGGTGCGTGGTCATCTTGCCCTGGCCGGCCGTACCCATGCCGAAGCCCTTCTTGGTCTGCGCCAGGATGACGGTGGGCTGGCCCCGGTGGCGCGCCGCGCGATGGTAGGCGGCGTGGATCTTCACCATGTCGTGGCCGCCGCGGTGCAGGCGGTCGATGGCGTCGTCGGTCCAGTCGGCCACCAGCGCCGCCAGCTCGGGATTCTGGTTGAAGAAATGCGCGCGGTTGAAGGCGCCGTCATTGGCGGCGAAGGTCTGGAACTGGCCGTCCACTGTGTTGGCGAAGGCGCGCGCCAGCGCGCCGGTGGCGTCGCGCCGCAGGAGCGCGTCCCAGTCGCTGCCCCAGACCAGCTTGATGACGTTCCAGCCGGCGCCGGCGTACAGCGTTTCCAGCTCATCGATGATGCGGCCGTTGCCGCGCACCGGGCCGTCCAGCCGTTGCAGGTTGCAGTTGACCACGAACACCAGGTTGTCGAGCTTCTCGCGCGCGGCCAGAGTCAGCGCGGCGATCGATTCGGGCTCGTCCATCTCGCCGTCGCCGAAGATGCCCCAGACCTTGCGCTCGCTGGCAGGGGCCAGCGAGCGGTGTTCCAGGTAGCGCATGAAGCGGGCCTGATAGATGGCGTTGATCGGGCCGATTCCCATCGAGCCGGTGGGAAACTGCCAGAAGTCCGGCATCAGCCACGGGTGCGGATAGGACGACAGGCCGCGCAGGCCGCGCGCCCGCGCCGTGATCTCCTGGCGGAAATGCGCCAGGTCCTCGTCGTTCAGGAAGCCTTCCAGGTAGGCGCGCGCATAGACGCCCGGCGCGGAGTGCGGTTGCATGTAGACCAGGTCGCCGGGACCGTCCGGACCCTGCGCGCGGAAGAAATGATTGAAGCCCACCTCGAACAGGTCGGCGGCCGAGGCATAGCTGGCGATGTGGCCGCCCAGCTCGCCGTGCGCCTGGTTGGCCCGCACCACCATGGCCAGCGCGTTCCAGCGATTGATGCGGGCGATGCGCTCTTCCACCGCCAGGTTGCCGGGGAAGGGCGGCTCCTGGTCGGCCGGGATGGTGTTCAGATAGGCGCTGCGGGTCTGGCCGTTGGCGCGCAGCCCCAGCGACGCGGCGTGGGCCAGCAGATTCTCCAGCACGTAACCGGCGCGGCCAGGGCCGGCGCTCTGCGCCAGCGCCTGCAGGGCCTCGCGCCATTCGGCGGTTTCGGCGGGATCGGCGTCCTCGGTGGCGGCTTGCCGGAGGTCTTGCCCGGCGTTCGGATGGCTGGCGTCGCACATGGTGAAATCGTCTCCTGTTATAGCGCTCATGCTAGACCCTGGCCTCCGGTATGAGTGTCCAAATTCCCGTGCGGTATCGTAGGGATTCAGCATAATCTTCCGCGATTTTTTTCGCTGGCGGCAGTTTCTGCCGTGCAATGCGTTTGATGTCGCGCGACCACTGGGCGGACGCGGGCAGGCTAGAATTCGCGGTTTGGCAAAAAAACCAACCGGCAAACCTACAGGGCGACATGCCCCTAAGGCCGGGCGCCGCGGCGCGGACCAGAAGTCCGACACGCAGCCGCCCGGCCAGTGAAAAGGAGACTTCAATGGCTCAACCCATCAGCGTCCCGGCAGACGTGACGCTGCCGGAACTGACGTTCCGCGGCGTCCTGCTGGGCGCACTGATCACCGTCATCTTCACGGCTTCGAACGTGTTTCTCGGGCTGAAGGTCGGCCTGACCTTCTCGTCCGCCATCCCGGCGGCCGTGATCTCCATGTCCGTGCTGCGCCTGTTCAAGGACGCCAACATCCTTGAAAACAACATGGTGCAGACGCAGGCTTCGGCGGCGGGCACGCTGTCGTCCATCATCTTCATCCTGCCCGCCCTGGTCATGATGGGCTACTGGCAGGGCTTTCCGTTCTGGCAGACCCTGGGCATCTGCGCCGCCGGCGGCATGCTGGGCGTGATGTTCTCGATTCCGCTGCGCCACGTCATGGTGGTGCAGAGCGAGCTGCCCTATCCCGAGGGCGTGGCCGCGGCCGAGATTCTCCGGGTGGGCAGCGCCGAGCGCGCTCAGGAAGCGCAGGCCGACGCGGCGCCGGGCAAGGCGGCCAAGCCCGCCGCCACCGGCATGGCCGATATCGCGGCCGGCGGCGTGGTCGCCGCGGCGGTGAGCTTCGCCGCCAGCGGCCTGCGGGTGCTGGGCGAGAGCGTGAGCGGCTGGTTCGCGCTGGGCGGGGCGGTGTTCCGCCTGCCCATGGGCTTTTCGCTGGCGCTGCTGGGCGCCGGCTACCTGATCGGCATCGTGGCCGGCCTGGCCATGCTGACCGGTCTGGTGATCGCCTGGGGCATCGCCGTGCCGGTGTTGACCTCCATGGGCGACCTGCCGACCGGCAAGACGCTGGCGCAGTACGCCACCGGCATCTGGTCTTCGCAGGTGCGCTTCATCGGCGCCGGCGTGATCGGCGTGGGCGCGATCTGGACCCTGGCCACGCTGTTCATGCCGATGGCGCGCGGCGTCAAGGCCTCGTTCTCGGCCCTGAGCAAGGCGGGCAAGGCCCGCGCCGGCCAGGCGCCGCGCACCGAGCGCGACCTGTCGGCGGGCTGGATCTCCCTCGTCACGCTGGTGCTGGTGGCCATCCTGGTCGTCACGTTCCAGGTCTTCCTGGCCGACGCGCCGCTGTCGGCGATGGCCGTCTGGAAGCTGGTCGCCTACGCCGTGCTGTTCGCCTTCGTCTTCGGCTTCCTGGTGGCGGCGGCCTGCGGCTACATGGCCGGTCTGGTGGGCACGTCGTCCAGCCCGATCTCGGGCGTGGGCATCGTCGCCATCGTGCTGGTCTCGCTGCTGATGCTGGTCCTGGGCGGCGAACTGCTGGAAGCGAAGAACGGCGTGCAGATGACCATCGCGCTGGCGATCTTCAGCACCTCGGCGGTGGTGGCGGTGGCTTCGATCGCCAACGACAACCTGCAGGACCTGAAGACCGGCTGGCTGGTGGGCGCTACGCCCTGGCGCCAGCAGGTGGCGCTGCTGATCGGCTGCGTGCTCGGCGCCGCCGTGATCTCGCCGGTGCTGGAACTGCTGTACAACGCCTACGGTTTCGCCGACGCCATGCCGCGCGAAGGCATGGATCCGGGCCAGGCCCTGTCCGCGCCGCAGGCGACGCTGATGCTGGCGATCGCGCGCGGCATCTTCTCGCACCAGCTGAACTGGACCATGATCCTGATCGGCATGGCGGTGGGCGTGGGCCTGATCGCGGTCGACGCCATCATGCAGCGCACCTGCCGCGTGGCGCGCATGCCGGTGCTGGCCGTGGGCATCGGCATCTACCTGCCGCCCACCGTCGCCGCGCCGCTGGTGGCGGGCGCCTTGCTGGCCTGGGCGCTGGAGCGCGCGCTGCGCCGCCGCGCCGCGGCCGCCGGCCAGCGTTATGACGACTACGCCGACGCCGCCAACCGGCGCGGCGTGCTGATTGCCTCCGGCCTGATCGTGGGCGAGAGCCTGGTGGGCGTGCTGATGGCCGCCATCATCGGCGCTTCGGGCAGCGAAGCGCCGCTGGCCCTGGTCGGCGCGGACTTCGGCGTCACCGCCTCGTACCTGGGGCTGGCCGTGTTCGCGTTCGTGGCCGTGTTGTTCTGGCGCCGGGTGATGCGCCTGGCCTGAGCGATTCCCGGATCGGCCCGCCGTCGGCAGACCGGCGGCGGGCGGCCATCCTGATGCCGGCCCGCGATCGCGGGCCGATTTTCTTGTTCAATTCCCCGATTCGCGGGCCAGCTCGTCCAGCAGGCTGCCATAGGCCTGCACGGCCAGCTGGATGTCGTCGCAGGTGGTGGTTTCCAGCGGATTGTGGCTGATGCCGTGGTTCTGACCGCGCACGAACAGCATGGCCTGCGGCATGATTTCATGCAGCTTCATGGCGTCGTGGCCGGCGCCGCTGGCCATGCAATGCGGCGGCAGGCCCTGCGCGGCGATGGCGCGCTCCCAGCGCTGTTGCCATCGCGGATGGCTGGGCGCGGCCGAGGCGCGCATGGTTTGCTCCGTCGTCTGGCGCAGGCCACGGCGCGCGCAGATGGCGGCCAGCTCGGCCAGCACGTCGCGGGCCAGCGCGTCGCGCTGCGCATCGCTGGGCGCGCGCAGGTCCAGGCTGAACCGGCATTCCCCGGGCACCACATTGATCGAGCCGTTCGGCACCTCCAGCATGCCCACCGTGCCGACCGAGCCCGCGTCGGCGGCGGCGCGCCGCTCCACGTACAGCAACAGTTCCGCCGCGGCCGTGGCCGCGTCGCGTCGGCTGCCCATGGGCGTGGTGCCGGCGTGGCTGGCCATGCCCTGGATGCGCACGCGGTAGCGCACGCAGCCATTGATCGAGGTCACGGCGGCCAGCGGCAGGCCCAGCTCGTACAGCACCGGGCCCTGCTCGATATGCACCTCGATGAAGCCCAGGTAGCGCGCCGGATCGCGGCGCAGCCGGGGAATGTCCTCGGCCCGCAGGCCGGCGCGGCGCAGCGCCTCGCGCATGCTGATGCCGTCGGCGTCCACCTGGTCCAGCCAGGCGGGTTGGAAGTCGCCCGTCAGCGCGCCGGATCCCAGAAAGGTGGCGGGATAACGCTGACCTTCTTCTTCCGCGAAGGCGACCACCTCGATCTGGAACGGCAGCCGCCGGCCCTGGCGGCTCAGCTCGCGCACGCAGGCCATGGGCACGAAGATGCCCAGGCGGCCGTCGTACTTGCCGGCGTTGCGCACCGTGTCGTAGTGGCTGCCGGTCAACAGGATGGGGGCGTCCGCCGTGGCGGCGCGATAGCGGCCGACCACGTTGCCGACCGCGTCGATGCCGACCTCGTCGAAGCCGCCGTCGCGCATCCAGGTTTCGATCTGGCGGGCGCAGGCCCGGTGGGCATCGGTCAGGTAGGTGACGGTGAGCAGGCCGCGCTCGGCGTAGCCGGGGTCGCTGTGCGCGCTCAGTTGCTCATGCCAGTCCCAGATGTCCTCGCCCAGCGCGGGGCGGTCGCCGAAGGCGTCGCGCAGTCGCAGTTCGGCGTTGCGATGGAGCGCGATCAGCGTCTCTTTCCGTTCGATGTCGACCGGATGGTCCAGGCGACGCGCGAGGCTGGCGATGGCCTGGCCCGCGTCCAGTTCGCGGCCCCGTGCGTCGTGCGTCGCCAGCACGGGATCGTGGCCATGGCGCTCGCGATAGGCGGCGGCCAGTCTGGCCAGCTCGTCTCGTTCGGCGGACGTGTCGCCCTTTGGGAGCGTGCTGGCGCCGGCGTCGATCAGCGCCGCCAGCACCTCGCCGCCCGCGCCGTCGACAGCGCGGCGCAGGGCCTGCTTGAGCTGGGCCAGCGTGGCGAAGGGGCGTTCGTCCAGCGCCCGGGCCGCGATCCCGGGCGCGCCCGGGTACAGTCCGGCCAGCATGCTGGCGGCGTCGTCGGCGGTCGCGGCGTTGAGTCGGGCTAGCGTATGGGGCATGGCGCGAATCCGTGAGAGGGCAGGGGCGGGAAAGGGCCAGACACCATAGCCCGAATCCCGTCGCGGTCATATACATGAATGCATGGATTGCACCGCCGAGCCTGCTCAGCGCAGGTCGCCGCAAGGCCAGCCCAGCGCGCCGTAGCCGCCGGGCTCAGCCGTTGCGGTAGAGAAAGCTGTAGGCGTTGATCGCCGGCACCCCCCCGAGATGTGCGTACAGCACCCGCGAGCCGGCGGGAAATTCGCCGCGCCGGACCTTGTCCACCATGCCCTGCATGGATTTGCCCTCGTAGACCGGGTCCGTCATCATGCCCTCCAGCCGCGCGCACAGGCGGATGGCCTCGTTGGTCTCGGCCGAGGGCAGGCCGTAGGCCGGATAGGCGTAGCGCGTGTCCAGGGTCACGTCGGCGTCCTCGATGGCGCGGCCCAGCCCGACCATGTCGGCGGTGCGGCGTGCGATGCGCAGGATCTGCGCCCGCGTCTGGTCCGGCGTGGCCGAGGCGTCGATGCCGATCACGCGGTCGGCGCGACCGTCGTCGGCGAAGCCCACCACCATGCCGGCCTGCGTGCTGCCGGTGACGGCGCAGACCACGATGTAGTCGAACTTGAAGCCCAGTCCGGCTTCCTGGCGCCGCACTTCCTCGGCGAAGCCCACATAGCCCAGTCCGCCCAGTTCATGGTCCGACGCGCCGGCCGGAATGGCGTAGGGCTTGCCGCCACGGCGGCGCACGTCCTCCAGCGCCTCTTCCCAGCTGCGCCGGAAGCCGATGTCGAAGCCCTGGTCCACCAGCCGCACGTCGGCGCCCATCAGCCGGCTCATCATGATGTTGCCGACCCGGTCGTAGACGGCGTCCGAATAGTCCACCCAGTTTTCCTGCACCAGCACGCACTTCAGGCCCAGCTTGGCCGCCACCGCCGCGACCATGCGCGTGTGGTTGGACTGGATGCCGCCGATGGTGACGAGCGTGTCGCAACCTTGTTCCAGCGCTTGCGGGATCAGGTATTCCAGCTTGCGCAGCTTGTTGCCGCCGAAGGCCAGGCCGCTATTGCAGTCCTCGCGCTTGGCGTAGAGCTCGACCTTGCCGCCCAGGTGGGCCGACAGCCGGTCCAGCCGTTCGATGGGCGTGTCGCCGAAGGTCAGGCGGTGGCGGGGGAAGCGTTGCAGGTCCATGGAAGCTCCTTTGGCGTTTTCGAGCCGGGCCGGAAGCGGCCGTGGCTGAAAAAATCATAGGAATCATGGGGTTATGTGGTCAATTGCGTATTTTTGTGATTTATTGATGTTTCATTTAGGTTGATGGACTTGATAGTCCTTTGAATTTATAAAAATGATGACTCATCAAAATTAAATTTACAGGGACAGATAAGATGGCCACCCTCTCCAGCCTGGACCGGATCGACCGCCAGATCCTGCGGGTGCTGCAAAAGGACGCGCAGATCACCAACCTGGATTTGAGCGCGCGGGTGAATCTCAGCCCGGCGGCCTGCCTGCGGCGGGTGGAAAAGCTGCGCACCGAGGGCGTGATCCGCAAGACGGTGGCGCTGCTGGAGCCGGCCGCGGCGGACATGGCCACGCTGGTGATCGTGGGCGTGGTGCTGGACCGTTCCACGCCGGAGGCTTTCACCGACTTCGAGGAGGCCGCGCGCGGCATCAGCGGCTGCCTGGAATGCCACCTGGTGGCGGGGGAGTTCGACTACTTCCTGATGCTGCGCATCCGCGACCTGGAGCGCTTCAACAAGCTGCACGCGGGCGAGATCATCAAGCTGCCCGGGGTACGGCAGATCCGCACCTTCTTCGTATTGAAGGAGATCATGTCGACCACCGAATTGCCGCTCTGAGCGCGCCTGATCCGACGCAAAAGCGCAACACTGCGCTGCTGCGAGGTCTTTCATGACGCGCCGCCGCATTTTTCGCAGACGGCATTTTGAATGCGCGTAGACGGCTCGATAGAAGGGGTTGCCAGGACATTCCCGCAGGCCGGGAAACGGCGATGGACGGCCGTTTTGCGTCACGCAATCGCAGCAAGACGCCCATAAACTCAAAGGGTTATACTCTTAATCCATACGGCTTTTAAGGGCTTGTACGCGCCTTCTGCCCCTGCTATCCGCTAACCGGGAAGCCCGTGTCGCGGAAGGTTTTTTCCTGCATCGTGTCGAGTGAAGCACTCGTAAAGGTGAAGCGATTATGTCTTCGGAAATAGAATCCCTATCCACGTCTTATCTGTTTGGGGGGAACGCCCCCTACGTTGAGGAGCTTTACGAAGCCTACCTCGACAACCCCGGTTCGGTGCCGGACAACTGGCGCGAATACTTCGACCAGCTGCAGCACGCTCCCGCCACCGACGGCCAGGAATCCACCCGCGACCAGGCCCACGCTCCCATCGTCGAATCGTTCGCCCAGCGCGCCAAGGCCAATGCCTTCGTGCAACGCGCCGCCGAACCCGACCTGAGCGTCGCCAGCAAGCAAGTCTCGGTGCAGTCCCTGATCGCCGCCTACCGTTCGCTGGGTTCGCGCTGGGCCGACCTCGATCCGCTCAAGCGCCAGGAACGTCCGCCGATCCCCGAGCTCGATCCCGCCTTCTACGGCCTGACCGAAGCCGACCTGGACCAGACCTACTCGGCCACCAACACCTACTTCACGACCGCCAGCACCATGACGCTGCGCGACATCCTGAAGGCGCTGCGCGACACGTACTGCCGCAGCATCGGTGCCGAATTCACGCATATCTCCGACCCCGCCGCCAAGCGCTGGATCCAGGAACGCCTGGAAACCACGCTGGGCGCGCCGACCTACACGGTCGAGGAAAAGCGCCACATCCTGCAGCAGCTGACCGAGTCCGAAGGCCTCGAGCGCTTCCTGCACACCAAGTACGTCGGCCAGAAGCGCTTCTCGCTGGAAGGCGGCGAGAGCTTCATCGCCTCGATGGACGAAGTGGTGAACCACGCCGGTGAGAACGGCGTGCAGGAAATCGTGGTCGGCATGGCCCACCGCGGCCGCCTGAACCTGCTCGTGAACATCATGGGCAAGATGCCCGGCGACCTGTTCGCCGAGTTCGAAGGCAAGCACGCCGAAGGCCTGACCGACGGCGACGTGAAGTACCACAACGGCTTCTCGAGCGACCTGTCCACCCGTGGCGGTCCGGTGCACCTGTCGCTGGCGTTCAACCCGTCCCACCTGGAAATCGTCAACCCCGTGGTCGAAGGCAGCGCGCGCGCTCGCCAGGAACGCCGCGGCGACGCCGAAGGCAAGCAGGTGCTGCCGGTGCTGGTGCACGGCGACGCGGCCTTCGCCGGCCAGGGCGTGGTCATGGAAACCCTGAACCTGGCCCAGACCCGCGGCTACGGCACGGGCGGCACGCTGCACATCGTCATCAACAACCAGATCGGCTTCACCACGTCCGACCCGCGCGACTCGCGTTCGACGCTGTATTGCACCGACGTGGTCAAGATGATCGAAGCCCCGGTGTTCCACGTCAACGGCGACGATCCCGAAGCCGTGGTGTTCGTCACCAAGCTGGCGCTGGACTACCGCCTGCAGTTCCGCCACGACGTAGTGGTCGACATCGTCTGCTTCCGCAAGCTGGGCCACAACGAGCAGGACACCCCCTCGCTGACGCAGCCGCTGATGTACAAGCGCATCGGCCATCACCCCGGCACGCGCAAGCTGTACGCCGACAAGCTGACCACGCAGGGCGTGCTGGCCGAAGGCGAAGCCGACCAGCTGGTCAAGGACTACCGCCAGCTGATGGAAGACGGCCAGCGCACCATCGAGCCGGTGCTGACCGACTACAAGAGCAAGTACGCCATCGACTGGTCGCCCTTCCTGGGCGCCAAGTGGACCGACCAGGCCGACACCGCCGTGCCGCTGGCTGAACTGAAGCGCATCGGCGAGCGCATCACCACGGTGCCGGAAGGCTTCACCGTGCACCCGCTGGTCGCCAAGCTGCTGAACGACCGTCGCACCATGGCCAAGGGCGAGATGAACCTGGACTGGGGCATGGGCGAGCACCTCGCCTTCGCGACCCTGGTGTCCTCGGGCTACGCCATCCGCATCACCGGCCAGGACTCGGGCCGTGGCACGTTCACGCACCGCCACGCCGTGCTGCACGACCAGAACCGCGAGCGCTGGAACGACGGCACCTACATCCCGCTGCAGAATGTCTCGGAAGGCCAGGCGCCCTTCACCGTGATCGACTCCGTGCTGTCCGAAGAGGCGGTGCTGGGCTTTGAATACGGCTACTCCAGCGCCGAGCCCAACACGCTGACCATCTGGGAAGGCCAGTTCGGCGACTTCGTCAACGGCGCCCAGGTCGTGATCGACCAGTTCATCAGCTCCGGCGAAGCCAAGTGGGGCCGCCAGTCGGGTCTGACCCTGATGCTGCCGCACGGCTACGAAGGCCAGGGCCCCGAGCACTCGTCGGGCCGCATCGAGCGCTTCCTGCAGCTGTGCGCCGACAACAACATGCAAGTGGTTCAGCCGACCTCGGCCTCGCAGATCTTCCACGTTCTGCGTCGCCAGATGATCCGCCCGTTCCGCAAGCCGCTGGTGCTGTTCACGCCCAAGTCGCTGCTGCGCAACAAGGACGCCGGCTCGCCGCTGACCGATCTGGCCGGCGGCAGCTTCCGCCCCGTGATCGGCGAAGTGGACGACACGATCGACGCCGCCAAGGTCAAGCGCGTGCTGGCCTGCTCGGGCAAGGTCTACTACGACCTGGTCAACGCCCGCCGCGAGCGTGGCGCCGACAACGTCGCCATCGTCCGTGTCGAGCAGCTGTATCCGTTCGCTCACAAGGCCTTCGAAGCCGAACTGCGCAAGTACCCCAAGGCCACGGAAGTGATCTGGGTGCAGGACGAGCCGCAGAACCAGGGCCCGTGGTTCTACATCCAGCATCACGTGTACGAGAACATGACCGAAGGCCAGAAGCTGGGCTACGCCGGTCGTGCCGCGTCGGCTTCGCCGGCCGTCGGCTACCTGGCCAAGCACCAGGAACAGCAGAAGGCCCTGATCGAGACCGCCTTCGCGCCCAAGTTCAAGGTCATGCTGACGAAGTAAGCACCAAAGCGCGCGGCGGCGCGCCGGAATCAGAACCGGCGCCCGCCACGCGGCGAGCACAGAACACAAACTCAACGGAATACATCAAATGGCTATCACCGACGTCGTCGTCCCCCAACTTTCCGAATCCGTTTCCGAAGCGACCCTGCTGACCTGGAAGAAGCAGCCCGGCGCGGCCGTCGAAGCGGACGAAATCCTCATCGAAGTCGAAACCGACAAGGTCGTGCTGGAAGTGCCGGCCCCCGCTTCGGGCGTGCTGGCTGAAATCGTCAAGGGCGATGGCAGCACCGTGACCTCGGGCGAGCTGCTGGCCCGCATCGACACCGCCGGCAAGGCCGCCGCCGCCGCCACGGCCCCCGCCGCCGCCGCGCCCGCCGCCCAGGCCGCCGCTGCCGCGCCGGCCGCCGCCGCGCCCGCTTCGACCTCCGCCGCCGGCGTGGCCTCGCCCGCCGCCGCCAAGATCCTGGCCGAGAAGGGCGTGGACGCCGCTGCCGTGGCCGGCACCGGCCGCGATGGCCGCGTGACCAAGGGCGACGCCCTGGCCGCCAGCGCCGCCGCGCCCGCCAAGGCCGCCGCCGCTCCGGTCGCGCCCCCGACGCTGTCGCTGGACGGCCGTCCGGAACAGCGCGTGCCGATGAGCCGCCTGCGCGCCCGCATCGCCGAGCGCCTGCTGCAGTCGCAGCAGGAAAACGCGATCCTGACCACGTTCAACGAAGTGAACATGCAGGCCGTCATCGACCTGCGCAACAAGTACAAGGACAAGTTCGAGAAGGAACACGGCATCAAGCTGGGCTTCATGTCGTTCTTCGTCAAGGCCGCCGTGGCCGCCCTGAAGAAGTTCCCGCTGATCAACGCCTCGATCGACGGCAAGGACATCATCTATCACGGCTACTTCGACATCGGCATCGCCGTGGGCAGCCCGCGCGGCCTGGTGGTGCCGATCCTGCGCAACGCCGACCAGCTGTCGATCGCCGACATCGAGAAGGCCATCGCCGACTTCGGCCGCCGCGCCGCCGACGGCAAGCTGGGCATCGAAGAGATGACCGGCGGCACGTTCTCGATCTCCAACGGCGGCGTGTTCGGCTCGATGCTGTCCACCCCCATCATCAACCCGCCGCAATCGGCCATCCTGGGCGTGCACGCCACCAAGGAGCGCCCCGTGGTTGAAAACGGCCAGATCGTCATCCGTCCGATGAACTACCTGGCCCTGTCCTACGACCACCGCATCATCGACGGCCGCGAAGCCGTGCTGGGCCTGGTCGCCATGAAGGACGCGCTGGAAGATCCGCAGCGCCTGCTGCTGGACCTGTAATTCCAGCTTTCCCGTCCCGGCGCGCGGCGGCCCCGCCACGCGCGCCCGGGCCGGCGTCATGCCGGCCTGACGCGGACGGTGCGCGTTCCCCTTCATTTCCCATCGCGAGAACACTATGTCCAAACAATTCGACGTCGTCGTCATCGGCGCGGGCCCCGGCGGCTACATCGCCGCCATCCGCGCCGCCCAGCTCGGCATGTCGGTGGCTTGCATCGACGCCTGGCAGAACGGCCAGGGCGGCCCGGCTCCCGGCGGCACCTGCACCAACGTGGGCTGCATCCCGTCCAAGGCGCTGCTGCAATCGTCCGAGCACTACGAGCAGGCCAACCACCACTTCGCCGAGCACGGCATCGAAGTCAAGGGCGTGAGCCTGAAGCTCGACACGCTGATCGGTCGCAAGAACTCGGTGGTCAAGCAGAACAACGACGGCATCCTGTACCTGTTCAAGAAGAACAAGGTCACCTTCTTCCACGGCAAGGGCGCGTTCGCCGGCCAGGTCGAAGGCGGCTGGGCGATCAAGGTCACCGGCACCACCGAGGAAGACCTGGTCGCCAAGCACGTGGTCGTGGCGACCGGTTCGTCGGCGCGCGAACTGCCCGGCCTGCCGTTCGACGAGAAGGTCGTGCTGTCCAACGACGGCGCGCTGAACATCGGCGCCGTGCCGAAGACGCTGGGCGTGATCGGCGCCGGCGTGATCGGCCTGGAAATGGGCAGCGTGTGGCGCCGCCTGGGTTCCGAAGTCACCATCCTGGAAGCGATGCCGGAATTCCTGGCCGCCGCTGACGGACAAGTGGCCAAGGAAGCCTTGAAGGCCTTCACCAAGCAGGGCCTGAACATTCAGATGGGCGTCAAGATCGGCGAGATCAAGGCGACCGCCAAGTCCGTGACCGTGCCCTACGTCGACGCCAAGGGCGCCGAGCAGAAGCTGGTGGTCGACAAGCTGATCGTCTCGATCGGCCGCGTGCCCTACACCGGCGGCCTGAACGCCGACGCCGTAGGCCTGAAGCTCGACGAGCGCGGCTTCGTCGCCGTGGACGGCGACTGCAAGACCAACCTGCCCAACGTCTGGGCGGTGGGCGACGTGGTGCGCGGCCCGATGCTGGCGCACAAGGCCGAGGAAGAGGGCGTGGCGGTTGCCGAGCGCATCGCCGGCCAGCACGGCCACGTCAACTTCGACACCGTGCCGTGGGTCATCTACACCTCGCCGGAAATCGCCTGGGTCGGCAAGACCGAGCAGCAGCTCAAGAAGGAAGGCCGCGAGTACAAGGCCGGCAGCTTCCCCTTCCTGGCCAACGGCCGCGCCCGCGCGCTGGGCGACACCACCGGCTTCGCCAAGGTGATCGCCGATGCCAAGACCGACGAGGTCCTGGGCGTGCACATCGTCGGCCCGATGGCCTCGGAGCTGATCTCGGAAGCCGTGACCATCATGGAATTCCGCGGCGCCGCCGAAGACATCGCCCGCATCTGCCACGCGCACCCGACCCTGTCGGAAGCCGTGAAGGAAGCCGCGCTGGCCGTGGACAAGCGCGCCTTGAACTTCTGATGCGCGGGCTCTGGTCCGCCCGGGGCCTGGCCCCGGCGGATCGGCGCCATGGTTGCCTGGGGGCGGGTTCGCGGATCCGCCCTTTTTTCATCCTGCCAGCCTGTTTCCCCACATGAACGTCAGCGAATACTACGAACACGCCCTGGCCGAGCGCGGCTATCAGCCCGACGAGGCCCAGAAGAAGGCGATCGACCGCCTGCAGCGCTACTACGACGAATGGGTCAAGTTCAAGGCGATGCGCTCGAACGCGCTGAAGAAGCTGCTGAACCGGCCGGACGTGCCGCGCGGCGTCTATCTGTGGGGCGGGGTGGGGCGTGGCAAGAGCTTCCTGATGGACGCCTTCTACGCCACCGTGCCGGTGGTGCGCAAGACGCGCCTGCACTTCCATGAGTTCATGCGCGGCGTGCACCGCGAGCTGGAAGAGGTCAAGGGCATGCAGGATCCGCTGGACGAAGTGGCCCGGCGCGTGGCCAAGCGCTATCGCCTGATCTGCTTCGACGAGTTCCACGTGTCCGACGTGGCCGACGCGATGATCCTGCACCGGCTGCTGCTCAAGCTGTTCGAGCACGGCACGTCCTTCGTGATGACATCCAACTACGAACCGTCGACGTTGTATCCCGAAGGGCTGCATCGTGATCGCGTGCTGCCGGCCATCGAGCTGATCCAGGCGCGCATGGACGTCATGAACGTGGACGCCGGCGTCGACTATCGCCGCCGTTCGCTGGAGCAGGTGCAGTGCTATCACACGCCGCTGGACGAGCGCGCGCAGGCGGCGCTGCAGGAAGCGTTCAATCAGCTGGCCGACACGCCGCCGCAGGAACCGCTGCTGCATATCGAGCACCGTGAGATCCGCGCGCTCCGGCTGGCCGGCTCGGTGGTGTGGTTCGACTTCGCCACGTTGTGCGGCGGCCCCCGCTCGCAGAACGACTACCTGGAGCTGGCCAACCGCTTCCACGCCGTGATCCTGTCCGGCGTGCCGCGCATGGGGCCGCGCCAAGCCTCCGAGGCGCGCCGCTTCACCTGGCTGATCGACGTGTTCTACGACCATCGCGTCAAGCTCATCATGTCGGCCGAGTGCGAGCCGGAAGAGATCTACACCGAGGGCGCGCTGGCCAACGAGTTCCACCGCACCGTGTCGCGCATCCTGGAGATGCAGTCGCGCGAGTACCTGGAATCCGAGCGCCGGCTCACCGTGACGCTGTAGCGGGGCCACCGCGTCGGCAAGGCGCGGGGAGGGTGGCAAGAATCGGCGGCCGCACGGCCGCCTTTTTTGTTTCTCATATCGTAGTGAGAATAGTTATAATTTATAACTTCTATCCGCTTGAAAGGCGGATTCCGGCCTGGTCGCGGGCAAGCCCGATGGCCCGGCCCGCTCCGTATCCAACCTGACATTTCCGCTATTCCTGTGAAAGCTCCCGCCGCCGGCGCAGCCATGCTGCCCTATCAACTGGCCGTGGCCTCGCGCGCCATCGCCGCCATCCTGGGCTGCTACGGCCTGGCTTCTGCCGCCGCCGCCTGCCTGGCCGTCTGGCTGCCGCTGGCGCGGGCCGACGCCGTGGTGACGGCGCAGATGCTGTCCTTCGTGTTCTACGCCTGCGGCGTGATCTGGGTCTTCGCGACCCGCAACGCCTGGCGCGCCTGGGGCGGCATCCTGATCCCCACGGCCGCGCTGAGCCTGCTGTATCTGGCGGGCCGCGTCGCGGTGCCGGCATGAAGCCGGCGGACGACAAGCAGCAGGGCCAGGAGGGCTTGCGCCAGGCCATGTCCTGGCTGCACACCTGGTCGGGGCTGATCTTCGGCTGGGCGCTGTTCGCGATGTTCCTGACCGGCACGCTGGCATTCTTCCGGCCGGAGATCACGCGCTGGATGCAGCCCGAGATCCAGGTCCGGCCCGCGCCCGCGCAACAGGCCGTGGCCACGGCCCAGCGCTATCTCAGCGAGCACGCGGTCGACGCCAAGCGCTGGTTCATCACGCCGCCGACGGACCGCGAGCCGCTGATCCTGCTGCTTTACCAGACGCCCAAGCCCAAGCCGGGCGAGCGCGGCTTCGTGCGGGTCAAGCTCGATCCGCAGACCGGCCAGGCCGTGACGGCGCGCGAGACGCGCGGCGGCGACTTCTTCTACCGCTTCCACTTCGAGCTGGAGATCGGCTTTCCCTGGGGACGCTGGCTGGCCAGCATCGCGGGCATGTTCATGCTGGTGGCCATCATCAGCGGCGTCATCACGCACAAGAAGATCTTTGCCGATTTCTTCACCTTTCGTCCGAAGAAGGGCGGACAGCGCGCCTGGATGGACGGCCACAACGCGCTGTCCGTGCTGGGTCTGCCATTCCACCTGATGATCACGTTCAGCGGGCTGGTGCTGTTCATGGGCATGTTGATGCCGGCGGGCATCCTGGCTGTCTATGACGATGCGCGCCAGTTCAGCGACGAGGTCTTCGCCTCGTTCAAGGTCACGCCGCCGCGCGGCACGCCCGCGCCCCTGACCGATCTCGCGCCCTTGGTGGCGCAGGCCGAGAGCCACTGGCAGGGCAACGTGGGGCGCGTCACCGTCAACAACCCCGGCGATGCCGGCGCCACCGTGACGCTGACGCGCAACGCGGCCGACGGCGTGTCCTATGGCCGCCTGTCTCCCTACATGCGCTTTGATGGCGTGACCGGCCAGATGCAGGAGAACCTGGACGCGCTCAGTCCCACCGTGCGCACGGCGGGCGTGATCACCGGCCTGCACCTGGGACTGTTCGCCGCGCCGGTGCTGCGCTGGTTCTATTTCCTGGTGAGCCTGGCTGGCACCGGCATGGTCGGCACCGGCCTGGTGCTGTGGATCGCCAAGCGTCGCCAGAAGGCCCGGCCGGGCGCGCGCGAGGCCTTCTCGCTGCGCCTGGTGGACGGCTTGAACGCCGGCACGGTGGCCGGCCTGTTCATCGCCGTCGCCGCCTTCTTCTGGGCCAACCGCCTGCTGCCGCACGACCTGCCGGGACGCCAGCTCTGGGAAGTGCGCGCTTTTTTCTCGGCCTGGGGCCTGTCGCTGGTCTACGCTTTCCTGTTCCAACGCCGCAAATGGCTGGACCTGCTGGCCGTCGCCGCCGCGTCGCTGGCGCTGGTGCCGGTGATCAATGCGTTGACCACCCAGCGCCATCTGGCGGTCTCGCTGCCGGCCGGCGACTGGGTGATGGCCGGATTCGACCTGACCTGCCTGGCCGGTGCGTTGCTGCTGGCCTGGATGGCCCGCAAGGCGGCCCGCGCCCGCAAGGCGCCGGCCGGCCGTCCGGCGGCCCGGCCCGCGCCGTCCCCCCAATCTTCCCCAGCCGCTTGAGAATCGAGGAGCAACCATGACGCTTGCCGCCTTCTGCCTGGCCTATGCGGGTTTCTCCGCCCTGTGCCTGGGCATGGACCGTCATTACGAAGACGTGTTCGACCGCGAACTGCCGCGACGCCATCGTCTGTCGCTGCGGCTGTTCGGCTGGATCGCGCTGGCGCTGTCCTTGTGGGCCTCGGCGGAGGTCTGGGGCTGGAGCTACGGCACGGTCGAATGGATCGGCATCCTCAGCATCGCCGGCCTGCTGCTGATCTGGTTCCTGACCTTCCGTCCGCGCGCGGCCCTGACCGCCGGCGGCCTGTGCGCGCTGGCCGCGCCCGTGCTCGCCGTGGTCTGACGCGCCGCCGGTCTGCTCAGGCCGGAGCGGCCAGTTTCATCTGCCGTTGATAGAACAGCAGATCGAGCTCGGGAGCCTGCCCGGAAACGCGCGTCAGCATGGCGTGCGCCTGCCCGCGGTGGTGCGTCTGGTGATTGAACCAGTGGGCGAGGGCGGATCCGACGTGCTGCCGCAGTTGCTCCGGCGTCGAGGTCCGCCGGTACGAAATGACGGTATCCATGGCGGACTCGGGCAAGGCCAGGACATAGCGGGCGATCTCCTCGTCCTCACGTTCTCGCGCGGCTTTCAACGCCGGGAAGTCCTCGAGAAGGATCTGGTCCAGGCGATAACCCGGATCCGGCAGGCCACAGAGGCGATGCCGCCAGATCCGGTCCGTCACGAGCAGGTGATTGAGCGTGCCCTCGATGGACTTGAAGTAGGCGCCGCAATCCTGGCGGTATTGTTGGGCTTCGAGCCCGCCGACCGCGTTGTACAGGATCCGGTTCGCCCAAGCGTTGTACCGCGCGAGGACATCGAAATGCGCCTTGAGTGTCGCCATGTGCACGCTCCCGTCACGGGCCGGCGGGCTCAGTCGCCGACGGCCATCGCTTCATCCGCAATCGCTTCGGGCAAGGGCCCGACATAGCGAGATTGCGGCCGGATCAATCTTCCTGTCAATGCCTGTTCCCGCGCATGGGCGATCCATCCCGAGACGCGTCCCATGGCGAAGATGCAGGTGAAGACCTCGCGATCGAAACCCAGGGCGTCCAGCAGCAAGGCCGTATAGAACTCGACATTCGTCTCCAGCGCGCGATCAGGCTTGTGGCGGCGCAGCGTATCCAGCGCGATCCGTTCGATCGTCTGCGCCAGTTCGGCGCGCTGGCCGGGCACATGATGGCCCTGCAGCAGCGGCTGCAATGCGGCCTTCAGCGCATCGGCGCGCGGGTCCCGGACCCGGTAGATGCGATGGCCGAATCCCATCAGCCTGTCGCCGCGCGCCAGCGCCGCATCCAGCCACGTCGACGCCTTGTCCGCCGTGCCGATGGCATCCAGCATGTCCAGCACCGGACCCGGCGCGCCGCCGTGCAGCGGGCCCTTCAATGCGCTGATCGCGGCCAGGACCGACGATGTCAGTCCGGCCCGGGTCGAGGCCACGACCCGGCTCGCGAACGTGGACGCGTTCAGGCCATGGTCGGCCACCGTCACCAGGTACGCATCCAGCGCATGCACATGGGCGGCCTCGGCGGGCAGTCCCGACATGCGCAGAATGTCGGCGGCGTGTCCCAGGCCAGCGTCCGGTGGAATCGGGGCGTGGCCTTGCCGCAGCCGGATCAGGCCGGCGGTGAAGACCGCCGGCGCGGCCACCAGATGCAGCGCGGTGACCGGGTCATTGCCGTCCTGGATCCTGGCGACCAGCGCGCGCATCGCGTCGATGGGTTCCAGCGCGAGCAAGGCCGCGTCGGCCGAACCCAGGTGCTGGAACACCGCGACCCGGGCGGCGCCCAGCGCCGATTGCCAGTGCTGCGGGGGCGCGGGCTCATACAGGAACTGCTCGAACAGCATCGCCATCACGCCTTCATAGGTCTCGCGTGCTGCTAGATCATCGAGCGAGCGCCCGCGGATGATCAGTTTTCCACGATTGCCATCCACCTCGGACAAGACGGTTTCCGCCGCGATCACTTCGTCCAAACCTATCGCCATCACATGCTCCTTGTTGATGGGATCATGTTCATCTGCAATAGTATTGACGTCAATCTTGATTAATTTGATCAATATAAATGCCATGACCTGGATCACCGCCCATGAAGCCGTCGAGCTGACGGGCGTGCGCGTGCAGACCCTGTATGCCTACGTCAGCCGAGGCAAGATCCGCAGCAGGCAGGACGGCGCCGATTCCCGCCGCAGCCTGTATCACCGTGACGACGTGGTCCGCATGGCGGGACGCCAGCGCGGGCAACGCAATGCCGCCACGGTGGCCAGCGGCGCCATGGAATGGGGTGATCCGGTCATGCCGTCCGCCATCTCGACGGTGCGGGATGGCCGCCTGTGGTACCGGGGCGCCGATGCCGTCGAACTGGCCCGCGCGAGTCAGTTGGAAGATATCGCGGCCGTCCTGTGGGAGACCGGCGATGCAAGCGTGGATCTTGCCGCCGTGCCGGCCGGCGCGGCGCCGCCTCCTGGCGAAGCCGGGGCCATACAGCCGGGCATCGTGGCGATGGCGGGACGCTGTGTCGCCGACCTGCCCACGCAGGGCCGGTCCCTGGGCGCGCTCAGGGCGGAAGCCCGCGGCGTCCTGGCAACGCTTGTCGTCTCGATGTTCGGATCCCAGGCGCTGCTCGCGGGCGGCAGCATCAGCCAGCAGCTGGCGGCTGCCTGGAAACGACCGCGCGCGGAACCCGCCATCCGGCAGGCGCTGTGTCTGCTGACGGACCACGAGCTCAATGCCTCGACCTTCGCCACGCGCGTGACAATCTCGACCGGCGCCAGCCTGTCCGCCGGCATCCTGTCGGGTTTGGCGACCTTGACGGGGCCGCTGCATGGCCGGGCGGCGATGAGCCTGAAACCGCTGATCGATGCGATGGCGCATGCCGATGCCGAATCCCTGGTGCGAGAGCGCCTGCATATGGGCTTGGGCTTTCCCGCCTTCGGGCACCCCTTGTATCCCGCCGGAGATCCGCGCGCCGCCGCGCTGCTGGAAAGCCTGGCCCTGCCAAGCGCCTATGCCGACCTGGCCCGGCAGGTCGAGCGCCTGGCGGGCGAGCGGCCGAACATCGATTTCGGACTGGCGGCGCTGAGCGCCGTGCACCGTCTGCCCTCGCATGCCCCGCTGGCGCTCTTCGCCATCGGACGTTGCGTGGGCTGGCTCGCCCATGCGCTGGAGCAGGCCGGGTCAGGGCAGATGATCCGGCCGCGCGCGCGCTACGTCGGCGTTTCCCCGCCTGTCGCGCCGCCCGTCGCATCGGCGACCCGGAACGTCGCCAGGCGGCACCGGAAAGGCGGGGCCTGACCGCGCCAGCGGGGCTGGCAATCCAGGGACGCAACGCCGACACGTTACACTTGGACCCTCCTCCAGCAACCGCAGCCTCATCTCATGAACACCCGCGTCCTTACCGGCATCACCACCTCCGGCACCCCCCATCTTGGCAACTACGCCGGCGCGATCCGCCCGGCCGTCGTCACCAGCACCCAGCCCGGCGTGGACGCGTTCTTCTTCATGGCCGACTATCACGCGCTGATCAAGTGCGACGATCCGGCGCGGGTGGCGCGATCGCGGCTGGAAATCGCCGCCACCTGGCTGGCGGTGGGCCTGGACCCTGAGCGCGTCACGTTCTATCGACAGTCCGACATTCCCGAGATCCCCGAGCTGTGCTGGGTGCTGAACTGCGTCACGGCCAAGGGCCTGATGAACCGCGCCCACGCCTACAAGGCCTCGGTGGACCAGAACGAGGCCAAGGGCGTGGAGCCGGACGACGGCGTGACCATGGGCCTGTTTTCCTATCCGGTGCTGATGGCCGCCGACATCCTGATGTTCAACGCGCACAAGGTGCCGGTGGGCCGCGACCAGATTCAGCACCTGGAAATGGCGCGCGATATCGCGCAGCGCTTCAACCATCAGTACGGTCGCGACTATTTCACGCTGCCCGAGGTGACGATCGAGGAAGAAGTCGCCACGCTGCCGGGGCTGGACGGCCGCAAGATGTCCAAGAGCTACAACAACACCATCCCGCTGTTCGAGGGCGGAGCGCAGGCGCTGCGCGCCTCGGTGATGCGCATCGTGACCGATTCGCGCGCGCCGGGCGAACCCAAGGACGCCGAGAATTCGCACCTGTTCACGATCTACCGCGCTTTCGCGACGCCGGCTCAGTCCGCCGCGTTCCGCAAGCAGCTGGAAGAGGGCATGGGCTGGGGCGATGCCAAGCAGTTCCTGCTGGACCATCTGGAACAGCTGCTGGCGCCGATGCGCGAAAAGTACTTCGACCTGATGGCCAACCCCGGTCGCATCGAAGAAGTGTTGCAGGCCGGCGCGGCGAAGGCGCGCAAGCTGGCCACGCCGTTCATGGCCGAACTGCGCGAGGCCGTGGGCCTGCGCAATCTGAGCGTCGCCGTGTCGCAGGATAAGGCGGCCGGCAAGAAGGCCAAGGGCAAGGGCGCCCGCTTCGTCAGCTTCCGCGACGACGGTGGTTTCCGCTTCCGACTGCTGGCGGCCGATGGCGCCGAGGTGCTGCTGTCGCGTCCTTTTGTCGATCCCAAGGAAGCCGGCCAGTACATGCGGCGGCTGCAGGAAGCCTCGCCGGACGAGCTGCTGCAGGCCGGGCGCGTGACGGTGGACGGAAACGAAATCGCTGTTGCGCCGGCGGACCAGGACTCGTCCGAATGGACGGCGCGGTTGCGCGAGGCCCTGCTGTCCCTGCCCCGCGATTGAACGCGGGTGGAAAAAAATGAAGGCCGGTGCGCTGTGAGGCGTACCGGCCTTTTTACCTTCCATGCAGGGTGGCAAGGCCCCGGGGCCGCCTGGGGCAGGGCCTTGCCTGGGTGGTGATTAGTAGGCGGCCACGATGCGCCCGATCGACGGTCGAGCGCTATCCTGCGCCGAGTTTTGCTGCTGCGTCCACCAGCTGTAATTGTGGTCGTCACCGATCAAGCTGCCATGCCAACCGTTCGGCCGGTTGATTTGCACCGATGTGGTCGAGTCCGCGATCCAGCCGAAGTTGGTCCCGATCAGGCCGCCGGTCGCCGAGCCGCCGGTGATGGATCCGGAGGCCTGGGTGTTGTAGACGTTACCGACGTTGACGCCCACGATGCCGCCCGCCGACGCGCCGGGGGGCGCCTGGATGTCGACCTTGGCGACGGAGTACGCGATGTATCCCGACGTCAGCACGCCGGCGATGCCGCCCAGTGCGCCGGCGCCGGAGTACGCCGGCGACGACGACAGCACGCCCTTGACGTTCAGATTCTGCAGTCGCGCGTCTTCGGCATTGCCCACAATGCCGCCGATCTGTGCGCCGGATCCGCCGCGCAGGTCGACGGTGGCGTTGACGTCGGACAGGTTGCTATCGACGATCTGGCCGGCGATGCCGCCAATCTTCGCGTTGACGCCGCCCTGTACCGTGGCGTTCACCTGCACTCGCTGCACGTTGGCCGACACGTTGCTGCCTATCAGTCCGCCGAGCGTTGCGGCCGTGAGGTCCCTGACCTGACCCTCGTAGCGCGCGTCCTCGATCGTGCCGCCCAAGTAGCCAGTGCCCTGGTTCTCGCCGATCAAGCCGCCGATGGCGGCGCTGCGGTAGCCATTCACGGCGCCCCGAGCTTCCACGTTCGACAGCATGCCGTTGATGTTGACGCCAATCAGCCCGCCCACCTTGCTTTTGATACCGGCCGACGATACCGAGACGGTGCTGGTGGCGTTGCTGATGTAGCCGGATCTGTAGGCGCCCGTCCTGTCCAGCGTATTCAGGCCGACCAGCCCTCCCACGCTGGCATTGGCATACTGCACCGAGATCGTGCCGCTGCTGCGCACGTCGCGCAGTTCGGCGCCAAGGTTGCGGCCGACCAGGCCGCCGACGGCGGTGCCGTTCGCCGGGTTGTCATAACTTCCACCGGCGATGTACGCGTGCGCCGCGCTGTTGCTGATCTGCTTGGCGCGCGGCGTGTCCTGTACCTGGCCGACCAGGCCGCCGATCGCGGTGCTGCCGGCGTTGCCCAGCACGTTGCCGCTGAAGGACGAGTTGCTGATATCGCCCCAGAAGTAGTTGCCTACCAGCCCGCCGACGACATGCGGATTGCGGCTGCCCATCACCGAGCTGTTGGTGGCATGGACGTTGTCGATATTGCCGGAGTTGAAGCCGGCCAGCACGCCCAGCTGCGTGGCCCAGGGGCTTTGCATGCCGTTGACCGTGGCGCGGTCCAGCGTCATGTTGCGGACCGTGCCGCTGACGCGGCCGAACATGCCAAGCGCTTGTCCGTTGCCGTAGATGCTCAGGTCGGTAATGGTATGGCCCAGGCCGTCGAAAACGCCGCTGAACTCCCGCTGGCCGCTGGCCAGCGCCGTGAAGTAGCCCTGGCCTGCGATATCGCTGCCCAGCACGTAATGGCCGCTCAAGTTGGCGTCGATGGCCTTCAGTTGGGCCAGCGTGTGCACCACTTTGTAGTCCTGGTCATTGGCGCTGAACGCGGCGTTCGCCCCGGACAGCGTCACGGCGGCGCCGCGGCCGATCCGATGGCCATTGCCGGAGTTCAGCGCCAGCGCGGCGTTCCGGCCGGTCAGGGTGATGTTCTTGTCGATCAGCACGTTGCTGCCGCCCAGCGTCAGCCGGGCGTTGTTGCCTTGAGCGGTGATGGCGCCGCCGATCTTGACATCGCCCGAGGACAGCAGGTTCAGGGCATTGTCGTGCTGCCACGCGAGGGTGTTCTCGACCGCCAGGCTGTTGTCGCCGATGAGCGATACCTGGTTCTGCGCCAGCAGATTGGTCAGCTGCGCGGCGGACAACAGCGTATCGCTGGACCCGTCCGGCGTCATCCGCAGGGTATCGCTCACGCGCACGCGCGAGCCCCTCAGTTCCAGCATGCCGGTTTCCTTGCCGGCGCCGGCCTGGGTGGATGCCTTCATCGACTGAGCAAGCTCCAGCTTGGAGCCGTGGACCATGATCATGCCGCCATCGGCCGCGTTCTTCACGCCGCTGGCATCCAGCTTGCCGCTGACACTTACGGCGTGATTGAAGCCCTGCAGCATGATTCGGCCGGACCTGTCGCCCTGCAGGGACACCGCCTCGATCGTGCCTTCGTTGTTGACCACGGTGCGCAGCAGCGCATTGGTGGCGTTCGCTTGCAACCAGACGTCGCCGCCCGCCGCCTGGATCAGGCCGCCGTTGTGTGCCAGCGCGTCCACCGCGCCCTTGTCGATTTGCAGGTACATCAAGCTGCCTTTGTCGAGATGCAGGCGGATGTTCCCGCCGGCGGCCAGCGCGGCGCTGCCCTCGGTGGCCTGGATCGTGCCGGTGTTGCCGACCTGCGCGCCCAGTAGCGCCACAGTGCCGCCGGCGGCGGCCTGGATGGAACCCGCGTTGCCGACCTGAGCGGCCGAGTCGCCAGCGAACACGTAGCGGCCCGCCTTGAAGTCCTCGTTGCTGATGTTCAGGGTCGAAGCCACCAGGCTGCCCACGTTGACTTGCGCGCCCTGGCCGAACAGCACGCCGTTCGGGTTCACCAGGAAGACCTGGCCGTTGGCGTCGATGCGGCCCAGGATGCTGCTGCCCTCATTGCCGATGACGCGGTTCAGCGCGATCGCGTTCTGGTCGGGCTGGCGGAACGTGACGCCTTCCTGGGCGCCGACGTTGAAGCTCTCCCAGTTGGTGATCAGCTTGTGGCTCTGCTGGTCCACGATCATTTGGTGGCCTTCGGCCTGGATCGTGCCCTTGCCGTCGACCACCGCTCCGCCCGTCGGCAGGGCATGGGCCAGTCCGGCGAAGGCGAGCCCGATCAGCGAGGCGCCTGCCGTCATCAGCACGCGGCCGCGTCCCGCCTTGCCACGGCGGCGTGTCAGTTCGCTGGCGACCTGCCAGCACCCCTGGGTAGCGTTCCAGACCAGCGCGTAACTTTTGTTCATAGCGAACGTCCTTTGTCGATTGATTCTGCTGCTCCCCAGCAGATGGGCCCCGCGATGCGAATGTCGAACTTTGCAAGCTAGGGGTTGTAGGCGCTTTCGGACGGGCGGAAACGTGCATGGTGCAAAAACGCAGTTCTTCTATTTCTCAATCAAATTTCTTCTATCAAGAATTGGAGAAAATATGAGTGACGCGCCGGCTTTCAGCGATTGGACGCGCCCTTGTCACGCAGTCGAGGTCGGCCGACGGAATCGGGGGGGGCTGGCGTTGACACTACCGGGAAGGAAGAGCGGGCAGGAGAGGGAGGGGGACAGGCGAGAGAGAGCATGCAGAGAAGGCGCGCATGCGGATACCGCTCGGGGCCAAGAATGGCGTGTCGCCGGCGTTTGCGGCGTAGCGGTCCATGCCCGGGCCGCGTTTGCGGCGGCGCGGGCTGGCGGGCGTGCACGCGCCGCCTCTCGGGCGAGAGGAGCGCGTCACCCGCCTTGCCGAGTCGTCAGCGCGGCCGGTTGGCGACGATGCGGCCGTCGCGCACCTGGAAGCGCTGGGCGCTGCCCTGGCCGGCGATTTCGAGCAGGTCGCCTTCGGAATAGCCGGTGACGTTGGGACAGTCGAGCCATTCCGGATTGATGAAGGGGAAGTACTTCAACGAGCCGCTGCCCTGGCTGGCGAAGTCGAAGGTGGTGTTGGCCACGACCTCCGGGTCCCACTGGCTGGCGTCGAAGGTCAGCGCGCAGCCGGCGCCGATGCGGTAGACGATGCTGGCGCCCATGCTGGCGAAGCCCAGCGCGCCGACGTGCAACTGGGCGCCGTTGACCAGCTCGATCACGCGCGTGCCCAGGCGCTCCAGCGTGATGTGCTTGAAGGTGACTTCGGCGCCGTCCACGATCAGCCGCGTGTACTGGCCCAATGTGATTTCGTTGTAGATACCGCTGAGACTGGCTTCTTTTTCGGTAATGGTTGCCGTTTCGTTGGCGGCAAGCGTAATGGTAGTGCGCATGACAGACGGATCTCCGGGCTTTCTCAGGGGCGGCGCGCTTTTCTTCTTGTGCTTCTGTCCGATAGGCGTGTGCGCCGTCGCTCGCCTGATCATGGGATGTGCCCGCGCCCTGTCGCCCCCTGGCGCTACCGCTTTTTATTATTTGGACACAATTCGATATTTTCCCTTATTTTTGTTGCTTTTGGATTGAGGGATCGCAAGAAAAGCGGGGGGCTAGGGGTAAGTCCTAGTCGTGGTTCCCAGTCTCGTTTGTCGACAAAAAAACCGGCGCACGAGGCGCCGGTTTTTTCTTGGCAAGCCGTCGTTGCGGCTAGCGCTTGAGCTTGGCGAACGCATCCGCCATCGCGCTGTTCATCATGCCGCCACCACCGCCGCCGCCATTGCCGCCACGACCGCCGTCGCCCTGGCCACGGCGGGCCGGACGGTCGCCGCCCTTGGGAGCGGCGTCGCCCGAGCGCCGGGCCGGCGCGGCCGTGTCGTTCAGACGCATGGTCAAGGCCACGCGCTTGCGCGCCACGTCCACTTCCAGCACCTTCACGCTCACGGTCTGGCCCACGCGCACCACGTCGCGAGGATCCTTGACGAACTTCTCGGCCAGCGCCGAGATGTGGACCAGGCCGTCCTGGTGCACGCCGATGTCCACGAACGCGCCGAAGTTCGCCACGTTGGTGACCACGCCTTCGAGCACCATGCCGGGATACAGGTCGTTCAGCGTTTCCACGCCTTCCTTGAACTGGGCGGTCTTGAACTCGGGGCGCGGGTCGCGGCCGGGCTTTTCCAGTTCGGCGAAGATGTCGCGCACGGTCGGCAGGCCGAAGCGCTCGTCGGTGAAGTCCGATGGCGACACGCCCTTGAGCGCCTCGCGCTGGCCGATGATCTGCTTCACCTCGGCCTTGATCTTGGCGACGATGCGCTCGACCACCGGATAGGCTTCCGGGTGCACCGAGGACGCGTCCAGCGGATTGTCGCCGTTGGGGATGCGCAGGAAGCCGGCGGCCTGCTCGAAGGCCTTGTCGCCGAAGCGCGGCACCTTGAGCAGCATGCTGCGGGTGGCGAAGGCGCCGTTCTCGTCGCGCCAGGCCACGATGTTCTTGGCCAGCAGCGAGTTCAGGCCCGACACGCGCGTCAGCAGGGCAGCCGAGGCCGTGTTCACGTCCACGCCCACGGCGTTCACGCAATCCTCGACCACGGCGTCCAGCGAGCGCGCCAGCTCGCGCTGGTTCACGTCGTGCTGGTACTGGCCCACGCCGATGGCCTTGGGATCGATCTTGACCAGCTCGGCCAGCGGATCCTGCAGGCGGCGCGCGATCGATACGGCGCCGCGCAGCGTCACGTCCAGGTCCGGGAATTCCTGCGCGGCCAGTTCCGACGCGGAGTAGACCGAGGCGCCGGCCTCGGAGACCACCACGCGCGTGACCTTCAGGTCGGGGAAGCGTTCCATCATGTCGCCCACCAGCTTCTCGCTTTCGCGCGAGGCGGTGCCGTTGCCGATGGCGATCAGGTCGACCTTGTGGCGCGCGACCAGCGCGGCCAGCGTGTTGATGGTGCCTTCGCGGTCGCGACGCGGCTCGAAGGGGTAGACGGTGGTGGTGTCGACGACCTTGCCGGTCTGGTCGATCACGGCGACCTTGCAGCCGGTGCGGATGCCGGGGTCCAGGCCCAGCACGGCCTTGGGGCCGGCCGGCGCGGCCAGCAGCAGGTCTTTCAGGTTGGCCGCGAACACGCGGATCGCCTCGGCTTCGCCGCTCTCGCGCAGGCGGCCGATGAGTTCGCTTTCAAAGGCCGTCAGCAGCTTGACGCGCCAGGTCCAGCGGCATACCTCGCCCAGCCAGCGGGCGCGCGGCGTGGCGTCCAGCGCGAACAAGCCGCGGCCCAGCTTGAGGAAGTCGGCGATGCGCGCCACGCAGGGGTGGGGCGTCTGCGCCTCGAGCTCGGCTTCCAGGCCCAGGCGCAGCTCCAGCACGCCTTGCTGGCGGCCGCGCAGCAGCGCCAGGATGCGGTGCGAGGGCAGGGTGCGCAGCGGCTCGTTGAAGTCGAACCAGTCGCGGAAATTGGCGCCTTCGGTTTCCTTGCCGTCCACCACCTTCGAGTACAGCAGGCCGGTGGACCACAGGTGCTCGCGCATGTCGGCCAGCAGGTCCGCGTTCTCGGCGTAGCGCTCTGCGAGGATGTCGCGGGCGCCGTCCAGCGCGGCCTTGGCGTCGGTGATCGAGGCTTCGGGATTCAGGTACTGCGCGGCCAGCGCGGCCGGATCGCAGCCCGGATCGGCCAGGATGGCGTCGGCCAGCGGTTCCAGGCCCGCTTCGCGGGCGATCTGGGCGCGCGTGCGGCGCTTGGGCTTGTAGGGCGCGTACAGGTCTTCCAGGCGCTGCTTGGTGTCGGCGGCGGCGATTTCCTGCTGCAGCTCGGGCGTCAGCTTGCCCTGTTGCGAGATGGATTCCAGGATGGCGCCGCGACGCTCTTCGAGCTCGCGCAGATAGCCCAGGCGGACTTCCAGGTTGCGCAGCACCGTGTCGTCCAGGCCGCCGGTGGCTTCCTTGCGGTAGCGGGCGATGAAAGGCACCGTGGCGCCGTCGTCCAGCAGCTCGACCGCGGCTGCGATTTGGTTGGCGCGCACGCCGAGCTCGGTGGCGAGCAAAGCGACGATGCGGGCGTTGTCGACGCCGGCGGCGACGTTCGTGATAACGGAAGTTTCAGACATCTCGATACGACGACAAAAAGGAAAAACAAGGGGCGGATTGTGCCACAAGCCACTGTTACAGAACGTGGCAGGGTGGACCAATCCGTCCCTATGAATGGAGGGTTGGGCCGGAAAAGCGGGGCGGCTCCAGGTATCATCTGGTCCTTTCCCCACACACGCGTTTTGCGCCAGAACCGCCGACCGGCGCCGGTCCGGACGCGGTCGCGGCCAGCGCTAGGCTGCATCGATGCTGGACCTGGACATATCCGAATTCTTCGCCGAGGACGGGCCGCTGGCCTCGGCCATGCCCGGCTACAAGCCGCGCCCCGCGCAGATCGAGCTGGCGCAGGCCATCGGCCAGGCCATCCAGGACCGCGCCACGCTCGTCGCCGAGGCCGGCACCGGCATCGGCAAGACCTGGGCCTACCTTGTACCCGCCTTCATCCAGGGCGGCAAGGTGCTGATTTCCACAGGCACCCGCACGCTGCAGGACCAGTTGTTTTCGCGCGATCTGCCGCGCGTGCGCGCGGCGCTGGCCGCGCCGGTGACGGCCGCGCTGCTCAAGGGGCGCGGCAACTATATCTGCCACTATCACCTGGACCGCATGCAGGGCGACGAGCGCGCCCTGAAATCGCGTTCCGAGATCGCGCAGCTGCGCCAGATCCAGGTGTTCGCCGGCATCTCCAAGACCGGCGACCGGGGCGATCTGGCGCAGATACCCGAAGACGCCGAGATCTGGCAGCGCGTGACCTCCACGCGCGAGAACTGCCTGGGCCAGGAATGTCCGCGCATCCGCGACTGTTTCGTGGTCAAGGCGCGGCGCCAGGCGCAGGACGCCGACGTGGTGGTGGTCAACCACGCGCTCTTCATGGCCGACCTGGTGCTGCGCGAAGAGGGCGTGACCGACCTGCTGCCCGAGGCCGACACGGTGATCTTCGACGAAGCGCACCAGCTGCCCGACACGGCCACGCGCTTCCTGGGCAGCAGCGTGTCCACGCACCAGCTGCTGGATTTCGGCCGCGCGCTGGAAGCGGCGGGCCTGGCCTATGCGCGCGAAGCCGCGCGCTGGAGCGACGTCAGCCGCCACCTGGAAACCGCCGCGCGCGAGCTGCGGCTGGTCTGTGCGCCGCTGGACAAGCTGCCGGGCCGCAAGGCGACCTTCGAGGCGATGCCCGAGGCCGAGGAATTCGACCAGGCGCTGGCGGTGCTGCGCGAGGCCGTGGACACGGCCACCAACGCGCTGGGCGCGGTCGCCGAAAAGCATCCCGACCTGATGGCGGCGGCGCGCAACGGCGCCGAGATCTCCGCGCGCCTGAAGCGCTGGGCCACGCCGGCGCGCGCCGGCTCGCAGGCCGACGAAGACGGCTGGGGCCGCGACGACCAGTCGGCCGAGACGGCGGCGGGCGACGGCCTGTCCACGCCCGTGGCGCTGCTCGAGGGCGCGGCGGCGGCCATGCAATGGACCGGCCCGGCCGTGCGCTGGGTCGAGCACGGCCTGCATCATGTGCGTCTGCATTCCGCGCCCCTGTCGGTGGCGCAGGCCTTCTCGAAATTCCGCAAGCCCGGCCAGGCCTGGATCATGACCTCGGCCACGCTGTCGGTGAATGGCGAGTTCGAGCACTTCACCGGCCAGCTTGGCCTGGACAAGGCGCGCACGGGCAAATGGGAGTCGCCGTTCGACTATCCCGAGCAGGCGCTCCTGTTCGTGCCGCGCGGCATGCCCGAGCCGCAGTCGCCGCAGTTCCTGGACCGTTTCGTGCAGACGCTGCTGCCCTTGCTGGAAGCCAGTCCGGGCGGCACGCTGGTGCTGTGCACGACGCTGCGCGCGGTGGACAAAGTGGCCAGCCTGCTGGCCGACGCCTTCGACGACGCCGGCCATGAATGGCCGCTGCTCAAGCAGGGCGACGCCACGCGCCGCGACCTGCTCGAACGCTTCTGCAAGCTGCCGCATCCGGTGCTGGTGGGCAGCGCCAGCTTCTGGGAAGGCATCGACCTGCCCGGCGACGTGCTGACGCTGGTGGCCATCGACAAGCTGCCCTTCGCGCCGCCCGACGATCCGGTGATCGAGGCGCGGCTGCGCGCCTGTCGCGCGCAGGGCGGCAATCCTTTCGCCGAATATCAGCTGCCCGAGGCCGCGATCTCGCTCAAGCAGGGCGCGGGACGCCTGATCCGCACGGAATCCGATTGGGGCGTGCTGATGGTGGGTGACGGCCGTCTGGTCGAAAAGCCTTATGGCAAGCGTCTTTGGCGCGGCCTGCCGCCGTTTGCCCGCACGCGCGAGCTGGACGAGGCGCTGGCGTTCTACCGGCGCAAGGGCGAGGGCGGCTGAGCGGCGCGCCTCCCGCGCAGGTTCGTGATCGCCCGCGGCGGCGGGCAAAAAAAATCCCCTCGTCAGAGGGGATTTTCTTGCCCATGCGTGAAGTGGTCAGAACGGGTTCCACCAGCTCTTGTCGGCCTTCAGTCCCTTGGACTTGAAGTTGCTGTTGGGGAAGTTCTTGTCGTATACGCGCTGCGCGTCGTTCTTCAGGTCGGTCATGCCGAGCTTGTCGTAGGACTGCACCATCAGGTAGAGCGCCTCTTCGGTGGCGGGCGCGCCCTCGAAGTCGGTGATCACGGTCTGGGCCCGGTTGGCCGCCGCCACGTAGGCGCCGCGCTCGTAGTAGTAGCGGGCCACGTAGACTTCGTTCATGGCGATGGTGTTGACCAGCCAGTTCACGCGCAGTTCGGCGTCGCGCGCGTACTTGCTGTCGGGATAGCGCTTGATCAGCTCGTTGAAGGCGTCGTAGGACGCGCGCAGGCCCTTGGGGTCGCGTTCGGCCGGATCCTGCCCGGTGATGTTGCTCATGAACGCGCTTTGCGGCGTGAAATTGATCAGGCCCTTCAGGTACAGCGCGTAGTCGGTGCCGGGATGGTTGGGGTAGAGCTGCTGGAAGCGGTCGATGGCGGCCAGGGCCTGCTCGTTTTCGCCGTCCTTCCAGTTGACGTAGGCCAGCTCGAGCAGCGCCTGCTGGGCATAGACGCCGAACGGGTAGCGGCTTTCGATGGCGGTCAGGCGCTCGCGCGCTTCCTTCCAGCCGCCGGAGGAGATCTCGGCTTTGGCGTCGGCATACAGCTGCTCGGCGCTCCAGTTGGCGGTCTTGTCGTATTTGCTGCTGGTCGAACCGCAGCCGGCGATGGCCAGCACGGCGAATAGCGCGACGACCGCGCGCAAGACCGGCCCGCTACGGGAGGCGGGAATCGAGGGAGCTGCGGAACGGTGAATCACGAGAATCGTATCCTTGGTGTTAGCATGGCAGGCTGATTATATGATTTGTCTCCATGTCTGATACAGCCGTCAGCGCAGATCCCGATTTCGACGAGGATTCCGAGGGCGAAGACCTCGGGGTTGGTCCCGATTCCGGTCCGAATTCCGACCCGGGTTCATCCTCCCAGGCGGCCGCTGGCGCGCCGCAACTGCTTACCGTTCCGCCGGGCACCCGGGCCGATCGCCTGGACAAGGTGCTGGCGGGCCTCATGCCCGAGCATTCCCGCAGCCGCCTGCAAGGTTGGATCGAGGCCGGCAAGGTGTTGGTCAACGGCGGCCCGGCCAAGGTCCGGCAGGTGGTCGGCCCCGACGACGAACTGACCGTCTGGACGCAGCCCGCGCCCGAAACGCAGGCTTTCGCGCCCGAACCCGTGGATTTCGAGGTGGTGGACGCCAGCCCGGACTGGATCGTGGTCAACAAGCCCGCCGGGCTGGTGACGCATCCCGGCGCCGGCAACTGGAGCGGCACCTTGCTCAATGGCTTGCTGCACCGCTATCCCGAGCTGGCCCAGGTGGCCCGCGCCGGCATCGTGCACCGGCTGGACAAGGACACGTCCGGACTGATGGTCGTGGCCCGCAATGAAACCGCCCAGACCCATCTGGTAAGGCAACTGCAGGCCCGCAGCATGGGGCGCGAATATATCGCCCTGGCGCATGGCTGGCTGGGGGCGGCCGGCAGGGTCGATCGCCCCATCGGCCGCGATGCCCGGGTGCCGGTGCGCATGAGCGTGGAACGGCCGGTGGCGCCCAAGCCCGCCGTCACGCATTACTTTCCTTCACGCCGCGGCGAGGTCGATCCCGGCGGCCGGGTGTGCGAAGTGGTCTGCCGCCTGGAAACCGGCCGCACGCACCAGATCCGAGTGCACATGGCCAGCCTGGGCCACCCTTTGCTGGCCGACGTGCTGTACGGCGGCAAGACCGTCGCGGGCGCGGGGCGGCAGATGCTGCACGCCCGCGCGCTGCATTTCGAAGACCCGGGCGGCCGGGGCGAGGTCCGGTTCAGCGCCGCCGTGCCGGCCGACATGGCGCAGGTTCAGGAAAACATCGTATGGAACGCGTGATTCAAGGATTGCCCGTGGTGACCGGCCAGCAGTGGGCCGGCGTCGAGTATTTCTGCACCACGCGCGCCGGCGGCGTCGGCGTGGCGCCGCACGACACCTTCAATCTCGGCCGTCGCGCCGAGGACAATCCCGACACTGTGACCGAGAACCGCCGGCGCCTGCGCGCCGCGCTGCCGGCCGAGCCGCTGTGGCTGCGGCAGGTTCACGGCGCCGATGTCGTCGACGCCGACGACCCCGCCACGCCGCAGGAGCCGGCCGCCGACGCCAGCGTCACGGCGCGGCCGGGCCGGGTGCTGGCCGTGATGGTGGCCGATTGCCTGCCGGTGGTGATCGCCGACGACGCCGGCCGCGTGTTGGGCGTGGCCCATGCCGGCTGGCGCGGGCTGTCCGGCGGGGTGCTGGAGCGCACCCTGGCGGCCATGCGGGCCAAGGAGCCGGATGCCGGCGGCTGGCGCGCATGGGTCGGGCCGGGTATCGGCCCTGACGCCTTCGAGGTGGGCCGGGATGTGCTGGACGCCTTCATGGCCGACGATCCGGCCACGGAATCCTATTTCCGCCCCCGGCCGGGCCTGCCCGGCAAATGGCTGGCCGACCTGTCCGGACTGGCCGAGTTCCGCCTGCGGCGCGCGGGCGTCGGGGACGTGACGCTGAGCCGCCTGTGCACGGTTGCGGACGGCGGGCGCTTCTTTTCGTACCGGCGCGACGGGATAACCGGGCGGATGGCGCTGCTGGCCTGGCTGTCCTAGGTCAAGTCTGATGTAGCGCAAAGCGCGGCCGGCGGGCCTTTGCTACCCTGGCGGGCCTCTCCTTGTATTCCCGCATTGACAGTCCCGGACCCCGCATGCAACATCAATCGCGCAGTGTCGATAACAAGGTGTCGAAGTGAACGCCAATCTCTCCGCAGGACCCATTCCGGTGAGCGTGGCACCGGACGTTCTGGCCGACATTCAGGCCGAGTTTTCCCGCGAATGGCAGCGCCTGTGCGATGACGCCCGGCAAGGCGCGCTGCCGCCGCCGTCCGACCGGCGCTTCGCGGGTCCGGCCTGGGCCGCCCAAGGCTCGCACCTGCTGATGGCGCATGCCTACCTGCTGTCGGCCCGCGCCATGTCGCGCCTGGTCGATGCGGCGCAGGTCAGCGAACCGCTGCGCGAGCGCCTGCGCTTTTCCGTCATGCAATGGGTCGACGCGCTGTCGCCGTCCAACTTCCTGGCGCTCAATCCCGATGCGCAGCAGTCCATCGTGGAAAGCGCCGGCCGCGCGCTGACCGAAGGCGTGGCCAACCTGCTGGGCGACGTCAAGAAAGGGCGCATCACCCAGACCGACGAATCGCAGTTCGAGATCGGCCGCAACGTGGCCGTGACGCCGGGCGAAGTGGTGTTCGAGAACCGGCTGATCCAGCTGATCCAGTACGCCCCCCTGACCGCGACCGTGCACGAGCGTCCGCTGGTGATCGTGCCGCCAAACATCAACAAGTTCTACATCCTGGATCTGCAGCCCGAGAATTCCTTCGTCCGGCACGCGGTGGAGCAGGGCTATACGGTGTTCCTGGTTTCCTGGCGCAACCCGGTGTCCAGCGACACCGACGGCATCGATCGCGCCACCTGGTCCGACTACCTGGACGACGCGGTGCTGCAAGCGCTGCGCGTGGCCAGCGACATCACCAAGCAGCCCAAGGTCAACGCCCTGGGCTTCTGCGTGGGCGGCACGATGCTGGCTTCCGCGCTGGCCCTGGCCGAGGCGCGCGGCGAGCACCCGGTGGCCTCGCTCACGCTGCTGACCACGCTGCTCGATTTCCACGATACCGGCGTGCTCAAGGTCTTCGTCGACGAGGCGCACGCGCTGCTGCGCGACCACCAGTTCGGCAGCGGCGGACTGATGCCGGGCCGCGACCTGGCCACCACGTTCTCGTTCCTGCGGCCCAACGAGCTGGTCTGGAACTACGTGGTGGGCAACTATCTCAAGGGCCAGAAGCCGCCGGCGTTCGACCTGCTCTTCTGGAACGGCGACAGCACCAACCTGCCCGGGCCGTTCTTTTCCTGGTACTTCCGCAACACCTACCTGGAAAACAATCTCAAGGTGCCGGGCCGGGCGCAGGCCGCGGGCCTGCCGCTGGACCTGACGCGGCTGACCATGCCGGCCTACATATTCGGTTCGCGCGAGGACCATATCGTGCCCTGGACGGCGGCCTACGCGTCCACGCAGCTGCTGCGCGGACCGCAGCGCTTCGTGCTGGGCGCGTCGGGACACATCGCCGGCGTGGTCAATCCGCCCGCGAAGAAGCGCCGCAGCTACTGGGTCATGGAGCGCGATGGCGGGCCGGGCAACCCCTTGCCCGGCGATCCCAACGCCTGGCTGGCGCAGACCGTCGAGCAGCCGGGCAGCTGGTGGCCGGACTGGAGCGCCTGGCTGGCCGGCCATTCGGGCAAGCAGGTCAAGGCGCGCGTCAAATTGGGCAATGCCAGCCATCGGCCGATCGAGCCGGCGCCTGGCAGGTACGTGAAGGTCCGGGCCGCCTGAGGCCGCGTTCGCGGCTGGTCCGGAGCAGATGAGCAAAAGCAGTCAATCAAACGAATCGTCCGTCGCACACAGGAGGAAGTATGAGCGGGAAACTGGCTTACGTAACAGGCGGGATGGGCGGAATCGGCACCTCTATTTGCCAGCGCTTGGCCAAGGAAGGCTTTCGCGTCGTGGCGGGTTGCGGCCCCAGCCGGAATTACCAGCAATGGCTGGATGAACAGGCCGCGCAAGGCTATACGTTCCATGCCTCGGTGGGCAACGTCTCCGATTGGGACTCCACCGTGAAGGCGTTCGAGAAGGTCACGGCCGAACTCGGCCAGGTGGACGTGCTGGTCAACAATGCGGGCATCACCCGCGACGGCCTGTTCCGCAAGATGAGCGCGGACGACTGGCGCACGGTGATCGACACCAACCTCAACAGCCTGTTCAACGTGACCAAGCAGGTCATCGACGGCATGGTCGAGAAGCAGTGGGGTCGCATCATCAACATCAGCTCGGTGAATGGCCAGAAGGGCCAGTTCGGCCAGACCAATTACTCCACGGCCAAGGCCGGCATCCATGGCTTCACGATGGCGCTGGCGCAGGAAGTCGCCAGCAAGGGCGTGACGGTCAACACGATCTCGCCGGGCTATATCGGCACGGACATGGTCCGCGCGATCCGCCCCGACGTGCTGGAGAAGATCGTCGCCACCATCCCGGTGCGCCGCCTGGGCACGCCGGAGGAAATCGCGTCGATCACGGCGTGGCTGGCGTCGGATGAATCCGGCTTTTCGACGGGCGCGGACTTCTCGCTCAACGGCGGCCTGCACATGGGCTGACGCATGTGGGGCCGCCGGTTGGCGGCCCTGGCGCCGGGCGGCTTCGGGGAGAAGGCCGCCCGGCATTACACTTGACTTATCCAAAGCCTGAGAGATCGCCCGATCCGGGGACAAACACATGACGCAAGCACAAACCGGCGCCAGCCTGCGCCTGATTAAAAAATATCCCAACCGTCGTCTGTACGACACCCGGACCAGCACCTACATCACCTTGGCCGATGTCAAGCAACTGGTTCTGGCCAACGAGGAGTTCCAGGTCGTCGACGCCAAGAGTTCCGAAGACCTGACCCGCAGCATCCTGCTTCAGATCATCCTGGAAGAAGAGAGCGGCGGCATGCCCATGTTCTCGTCGAACATGCTGTCGCAGATCATCCGCTTCTATGGTCACGCCATGCAGGGCATCATGGGCTCTTACCTGGAGAAGAATATCCAGGCCTTCATGGAAATCCAGCAGCGCATGGCCGAGCAGTCCAAGGGCCTGTATGGCAGCCAGTTCGGCCCGGAGGCCTGGACGCAGTTCATGAACGTGCAGACGCCCATGCTGCAGAACATGATGAACAACTACATCGACCAGAGCAAGAACCTGTTCGTGCAGATGCAGGACCAGATGCAGGACCAGACCCGCGCCATGTTCTCGACCTTCCCGTTCACGCCGGGCGGGAACCCGGGCGGACGCAAGTAGGCAGGCAAGGCCGGCCGCCGTCGCGGCGGTCCGGGAACGAAGCCGGCGCGGTGCGCCGGCTTTTTTGCGGGCTTGATCCGGCGCAATCGTCCGCCTGTTTCCGGCGGTTCCGGTTCAGGGAGATGTCAGATTCTTTGGTTACATTAATGAAAACGGTTCTTGTTTATGTTTTAAGAACCATCGTTTCATCCATGTATCGAGGAATATGCACATGATCAAGAAAGCCTTGGCGCTGGCCATTGTCGGTTTGAGCGTGTCTGCCGCGCAGGCGGCCGAATACCCCATCGGCAAGCCGGTACAGAAGGGCGGCATGGAAATCGGCGCGGTGTACCTGCAGCCGATCGAAATGGACCCTCCCGGCATGATGCGTCCGGCCAAGGATTCCGACGTGCACCTCGAAGCCGACATCCACGCCACCGCGGACAACAAGACCGGCTTTCCGGAAGGCGAGTGGGTGCCCTACCTGGTCGTGAACTACGAGATCCAGAAGGTCGGCAGCCAGAACGTGCAGAAGGGCACCTTCATGCCCATGGTCGCCAACGACGGCCCGCACTACGGCGAGAACATCAAGCTCGAAGGCCCGGGCAAGTACAAGCTGAAGTACTCGATCCTGCCGCCGACCGCCAACAAGATGAATCACTTCGGCCGCCATGTCGACAAGGAAACGGGCGTGGGCCCGTGGTTCGAGCCGATCGACCTGGAATATGAATTCGTCTACGCCGGCACCGGCAAGAAGGGCGGCTACTGATCGTGCGTCGCCTGCTCAGCGTCATCGCGGCGGCCCTGATCGGCGCCGCCGCGCCGGCGGCGGCCGACGAGCTGCCCACGTTCACCTTGACCTTCAAGCCGAACGGCACGTTCGAGCCCGCCACGCTGGAAGTTCCGGCGGGGCGCTTCAAGATCGAACTCATCAACGAGAGCAACGAGCCGGTGGAATTCGAGAGCATCCCGCTGCGCAAGGAAAAAGTGCTGGGCCCGGGCGTGAAATCCTTCGTGGTGATCACGATCTCCCGTCCCGGCGAGTATCCGTTTTTCGATGACTTTCACCAGAACGTGAAAGGCACCTTGGTGGTCAAGCCCAAGGAATAGGTCGGTAGCAAGACATGGAACAGGTCCTCTTTATCGTCTGGCGCGAAAGCGTCGAAGCCCTGCTGGTGGTGGGCATCCTGTACACCTGGCTGCGCGCCGCGCCGCAAGGCAAGCGCGGCCTGGCCTACCTGTGGGGCGGCGTCGCCGCCGGCGCGGCGTTGGCCGTGGCGCTGGCGCTGGTGCTGCTGGGCATCTCGTCCTGGCTCAGCGACGAGGGCCAGGAATGGTTCCAGGGCATCATGTCGCTGGCCGCCTGCGCGCTGGTGGTGCAGATGGTCATCTGGATGAAGAAGCACGGCCGCACGCTCAAGAGCGAGCTTGAAGGCGGCGCGCGCACCTCGGTGGCCAATGACAACTGGTGGGGCCTGTTCCTGCTGGTGGCGATCGCCGTGGCCCGCGAGGGCAGCGAGACCGTGGTCTTCCTGTACGGCACCGTGTCGGCGGGCGAGGGCGGCGGCGACATGATCAAGCTGGCCCTGGCCGGCGTGGGCGGTTTCATCGCCGCGCTGCTGACCTTCTGGCTGCTGCAGCTGGGCGGCAAGCTGATCACCTGGCGCCGCTTTTTCCGCGTCACCGAGATCCTGTTGCTGCTGCTGGCCGGCGCCCTGCTGGTCGGCGGGCTCGACCGGCTGATCTCGCTGGACGTGGTCCCGGCCATCGTCGATCCGGTCTGGGACACCTCGGCGCTGTTGAGCGACAGCACCGGCCTGGGCAAGATCCTGGCGGATTTCGCCGGCTACCGCGCCATGCCGGCCCTGATCTCGGTGCTTGTCTGGGTGGCGTACTGGATCCTGGTCTGGGCGCTGTTGCGCTGGGCCGGCGCCAAGCCCGCCCCGGCGCCGTCGGCGGCTCGCAGCGCGTCCTGATCCGGCACGTCGGCGGATGACAGACACATGAAGGTTTAGATATGGCCGCAGCACTCGGGAGGGCGACCTCCCGTATCGCCGATTTTCTCCGTGACCATGCCCCCCTGTTGCGCAAGCTGCAGTGGGGCATTGTCGCGATATACGCTTTCCTGCTGATCGTGCCGGCGGTGCTGCCGCTGCCGGACAATTCGGCCTCGGTCGTCAATAACCTGACCATCGTCGCGCAGTTCGCGTTCTGGGGCGTGTGGTGGCCGTTCGTGCTGGTGTCCATGCCCATCCTCGGGCGCGCCTGGTGCGGCTGGCTCTGTCCGGAAGGCATGCTGACCGAATGGGCCAGCGAGCGCGGGCGCGGCAAGGCCATCCCGAAGTGGATGCGCTGGGGCGGCTGGCCCTTCGTCGCCTTCGCGCTCACCACGGTCTATGGCCAGCTGGTCAGCGTCTACCAATACCCGCTGGCGGTGCTGGCGGTGCTGGGCGGGTCCACCGTGGCCGCCATGATCGTGGGCTATCTGTACGGTCGCAACAAGCGCGTCTGGTGCAAGTACCTGTGCCCGGTCAACGGCGTATTCAACCTGCTGGCCAAGCTCGCGCCCTGGCACTTCAAGGTCGACGAAGAAAAGTGGCGTCATCCGGTGATCCGCATCGAGCCCATCAACTGTGCGCCGCTCGTGCCCCTGCGCCACATGAAGGGCGCGGGCGACTGCCATGTCTGTGGCCGCTGCAGCGGCTACCGCGGCGCCATTGCGCTGACGCCGCGCTCGCCGGAAGCCGAGATCGTCCACGTCACCGAAGGCGAACCCTGGCAGACCGCGTTGCTGTGCTTCGGTCTGATGGGCATCGCCATCGGCGCCTTCCTGTGGAGCGCCAGCCCCTGGTATGTGAGCGCCAAGCAATGGGCCGCGACCTGGCTGGTCGAGCACGACATCATGTGGCCGCTGCTGGACAATGCGCCCTGGTTCATCCTCACGCACTATCCCGAGGTCAACGACAGCTTTTCCTGGCTGGACGGCGCCGGCATCCTGATGTTCGTGGTCGGCGCCACGATCTGCGTCGGCGGCGCGGCCTATCTGTCGCTGTGGATCGCCGATCGCATCGCGCCGGCGCCGGCCGTGCCCGGCGCGGCCGCCACGCGCTGGGGCCGGCCCGGCCTGCACAAGCTGGCGCAGGCCTTGATTCCGTCCGCCGGCATCGGCGTGTTCCTGGGCCTGTCGGCCACCACGGTCAACCTGCTCAAGCATGAAGGCGTGCAGGCGGGCTGGGCCGCGCCGGTGCGCTTCACGCTGCTGACGCTGGCGGTGCTGTGGACGCTGCGTCTGTTCGCGCGGCTGTTGGCCGCAAGGCCCGGCGGCGTGCCGCGCAAAGTATTGGCGTGGCTGGTGCTGGCGGCTGGCCTGGCGCCGTTCTGCTGGTCCTGGGTGCTGTTCTTCGCCATCTGGTGAACCAGGCGGCGAAGGCGGCGGCGCTTTGAGATAAAGTGTTGGGCCCGGCCGTGTCCGCGGCCCAACCCAGAGACTCTCGCGCCCGCTCGCCATGACCGATTACGTCTTCCGCCTGCTCAACGTCTTCGCCACCAACGACTCCGCCTTCAGCGGCAACCAGCTCTGTGTGTTCGAGGACGCGCGCGGCCTGGACGACGCCGTCATGCTGCAGCTGGCCGCGCAGTTCAATCTGTCCGAAACCACCTTCATCCTGCCGTCCGAGCAGGCGGATGCGCGCGTGCGCATCTTCACGCCCGGCTACGAAATGAAGTTCGCCGGCCACCCCACGCTGGGCACCGCGCAGGTGGTGCGCGACCTGCTGAAGACCGGGGATGCGCTGACCCTGGAGTTCAAGGCGGGCGTGGTGCCGGTGACGGCGAAGGGCGATGCCTGGACCTTCACCGCGCCTTGCCCGAACGGCGTCGGCACCGCCGCGCCGGCGCTGGGCCGCGCCGAGATCGCCAGCCTGGTCGGCCTGAACGAGGATGACCTGCTGGGCGATCCCATCTGGATCGATACCGGCGCGGACCAGCTGCTGGTGCCGCTGCGCAGCGTGGACGCGGTGCGTCGCGCGCTGCCGGACAGCTCGCAACTGGACCGCTGGCAGGAAAGCAGCCTGGGACGCAAGACCACGTATCTGTTCGCTTTCGACGAAGGCGCGGTCGAAGCCGGCCGGCAGGTGGTCGAGGCGCGCTATTTCTTCGCCAAGGCCGGCGGCGGCGTGGACGAGGACGCGGCCACCGGCTCGGCCTGCGCCAACCTGGGGGGCTGGCTGCAGGCGCAGGGCCGCGCCTTGCCGGCCAGTCTCGTGGTGCGCCAGGGCGCGCAGATCGGCCGGCCCAGCCGTCTGCTGCTGGATGTGTCGGCCGACGGCCGCATCCAGGTGGGCGGCCGCGCGCTCGATATCGGGCGCGGCGTCATCACGCTCTGACATCGGTCGCGCAAAAAAAAAGCGCCCGTGCCGTGGCACGGGCGCCTTCAGGCGCATGAGATCCGGCCTACTTCTTGTTCTTGGCGGGATCCACCTTGATGTTGTTCATCACCTGCTTGACGCCTTCGATGCCGCGGGTGACCTTGGCGGCGTGGTCGGCTTCGGCGGCGGTGCCTACCGTGCCGGTCAGCGTGGCGACGCCGTTGTTGGTTTCAACCGCGATGTCCAACGCGCTGAGCTGCTTGTCGGCCACGAAGGCGGCCTTGACCTTGGTGGTCACGGTCGCGTCGGACGCGTACTCGCCCACGGACTGCTTGGGCTTGTTGTCGGCGTCGGCGGCGTAAGCCATGGAAGTGAAGACGGCGCCCGTGCCCAGTGCGGCGGCGGCGATCAGCTTGCGGATTTCCATAGATAGTGCTCCTGGTTGGTTAGAATTCGGCGCGTCGTGGACGCGATGGCTGTGACGGCTTGTCGCCGTTATTTTTTGCGGAAACTGCCGCCCAGCAGGGACAGCAGCGCCAGGACGAGAAAGACGAAGAACAGGATCTTGGCGATGCCCACGGCGGCGCCGGCGATGCCGCCGAAGCCCAGGATCGCGGCGATGATCGCGATCACGAAGAAAACCACGGCGTAGTGCAGCATGTCAGCTTCTCCCGGTGGTCGTTAACGGAATCAGGCGTGGTTCAGCGATTCTGGTCGAAGAAGTCGCGGACTTCCTTCTGCGCCTGTTCCTTGGTCTTGCCATAGCGTTCCTGGATCAGGCCCGCCAGGCGTTCGGCGTTGCCCTCGCTGCGGGTCAGCTCGTCGTCGGTGAGTTCACCCCAGGCGGCCTTGGCCTTGCCCGTCAGTTGCTTCCACTTGCCAGCGATGATGTCGTTGTTCATAAGTACCTCTCTGCGTGTGTGCGAATGTCGGCTTATGGCCGTAAGCGCTGTGTTCGCGGTTGAGTAGGACGCTGATCAGCATGGCTCCACCGTACGTGCCGGCCGGAAGGGCTGTCAAACCTGGCTGTGGGCAAATGTAACGGTGGTGATGGGGACAAATCCCCGCGTTTCCGACCGGGTGAAGGCAAGCCTGCGCCCAGAGAGGGAGTTACATTTGAGCAACGTCTTGTCCCGTTTTGAGCGGGGCAGGTAACGGGATCTGAGGGCGTTTTCGCGCGCGCCGCCAGCGCATGTCCGGCTGCGCGCCGCGTGCGATTGGCGGCGGACGAGCGCGCTGGTATCTTCGTCCGGGAGGCCGCCGGATGTCGGCGGCAATGAGCAAGGAGTCAAGCATGCCGAAACGAATCTGCGCCGCGCTGATGCTGGCGCTGGCCGTCCTGGCGACGGCGGGCTGCGCGGGCACGGACCGCTTCCAGGCGCAGGCGGACGTGGTCCGCGCCTACGGCTAGGTCCGGGCAGCAACAAAAAGCGAACGGGGCGCTCGGCAAGCGCCCCGTTCGCTTATCGCCGGCTACGGACCGGAATCAGGCTTCCCGGATGCGCTTGGCGATGTGCTCCAGCGCTTCCTCGACCTGGTCGACCAGGATCAGGCACAGGTCGCCGGCCTGCAGGCGCGCCAGCGCCGTGTCGATGGCCAGGAACTCGCCGTAGATCTCATCGACCTGCTTGGCGCGGGTGGCGTTGACCAGGCCCTGGCGCAGCAGCGCCACCACTTCGCCGTCGGCGCGGCCGCGCTGGCACTGGTCCTGGTAGAGCAGCACGTCGTCGAAGGCTTCGCCCAGGATCTCGGTCTGCATGCGGATGTCCTCGTCGCGGCGGTCGCCGGCGCCGCTGATCACCACCGAGCGCCGCTTGGCGGGCATGGCGTCCACGGCGCGCACCAGCGCCAGGATGGCGTCGGGGTTGTGGCCGTAGTCGGCGATGACCGTCGCGCCGCGATAGTCGAACACGTTGAAGCGGCCCGGCGCGGTCTGGGCGTCGTTGACGAAGCTGGCCAGCCCGCGGCGCACGATGCTCCAGTCCAGGTTCAGCCCCCAGGCCGCGGCGATGGAAGCCATCGCGTTCTCGACCTGGAAGACGATGGTGCCGTTGCGGGTGAGCGGGATCTCGGCCAGCGGGAAGCGGGTTTCCTCCGCGCCTTGGGCCGCGACGATGCTGTCGCCGTCGCGATAGACCACGCGCAGGCCCTGGGCGCGATGCGTGGCCATGATGGGATGGTTGCGGTCCTCGGCGAAATAGGTGATCGAGCCGGGGCAACTGGCGGCCATCTCGGCGACGATGGGATCGGCGGCGTTCAGCACCGCCATGCCCGACGGATGCACGTGCTGGACGATGACGCGCTTGACCACGGCCAGGTCCTCGACCGTGCTGATGTAGCCCAGGCCCAGGTGGTCGCCCATGCCGATGTTGGTGACGATGGCCACGTTGCAGCGGTCGAACGCCAGGCCTTCGCGCAGGATGCCGCCGCGCGCGGTCTCGAACACGGCCGCGTCCACGTCGGGGTGCATGAGCACGCTGCGGGCGCTGCGCGGGCCGCTGCAGTCGCCCGTGTCGATGCGCAGGTTGTCGACGTACACGCCGTCGGAATTGGTCATGCCAACGCGGTGGCCGGCGGCGCCCAGCAGATGCGCGGTCAGGCGCACGGTGGTGGTCTTGCCGTTGGTGCCGGCCACCGCCACGACCGGGATGCGGCCGTCTTCGCCGTCGGCGTACATGTTGGCGATGATGGCCTCGCCCACATTGCGGCCCTTGCCGAAGGACGGATTCAGGTGCATGCGCAGGCCGGGCGCGGCATTGACTTCCACCACACCGCCGTGTTGTTCCTCCAGCGGATACAGCACGCTCTCGGCGACGATGTCCACGCCGCAGATGTCCAGGCCGATCATTCGGGCGGCCGACACGGCGCGCGCGGCCATCTCGGGATGGACCTCGTCGGTCACGTCGGTGGCCGAGCCGCCAGTGCTCAGGTTGGCGTTGTTGCGCAGGAAGATCAGCGTGCCCGGGGGCGGCACGGAATCGGCGTCATAGCCCTGTTTCTTCAGCGTGGCCAGGGCGATGTCGTCGAAGCGGATCTTGGTCAGCGAGGTGGCGTGGCCGTCGCCGCGCAGCGGGTCGGCGTTGACCTGCTCGACCAGCTGGCGGATGGTGTGGCGGCCGTCGCCGGTGACCTGCGGCGGATCGCGGCGCGAGGCCGCGACCAGGTTGCCGCCCACCACCAGCAGGCGGAAGTCATGGCCGGGGATGTAGCGCTCGACGATGACTTCCGAGCTGATTTCCTCGGCCACTTCGAAGGCCTGGATCACGCGTTCGCGCGTTTCGATGTTGACGGCCACGCCACGACCCTGGCTGCCGTCGCGCGGCTTGACCACGACCGGGCCGCCCAGTTCCTGGGCGGCTTCCCAGGCTGCTTCGGCGGAGGTGACCGAGCGGCCCAGCGGCACCGGCACGCCGGCCGCGTCCAGCAGCATCTTGGTCAGGTCCTTGTCCTGCGCGATCGATTCGGAGATGGCGCTGGTCAGGTCGGTCTCGGCGGCCTGGATGCGGCGCTGCTTGCTGCCCCAGCCGAACTGCACCATGCTGCCCTGCGTCAGGCGGCGGTAGGGAATGCCGCGCGCGGTGGCGGCGTTGACGATGGAGCCGGTGCTCGGGCCCAGGCGCACGTCCTCGTCCAGCTCGCGCAGGCGCTTGAGGGCGTCGGGCAGGTCGAAGGGCGTGTCGTCCAGCGCGGCGCGCACCAGCTGCTGGGCGAGCTCCATCGCCAGGCGGCCGACTTCTTCCTCGCTGTACTCGACCACCACCTGGAACACACCCGGTTCGATCGTGGTCGAGGTGCGACCGAACGTGACCGGGCAGCCGGCGTGGGCCTGCATGGTCAGCGAGACGATCTGCAGCACGTGGGCGATGGAGACGGCGCCCTGGTGGCCCTCGGGGCGCAGCAGGCCGGTCTGCGGCAGGCGGGCGCGCAGCCGCGCCTCGAAGTCGGGGAGGTTGTCGATGGAGCACTCGGCGTCGGCGCAGGACACGATGGCCTCGATCGCCGTGTTCTTGCTCCACAGATTGGGGCCGCGCAGCGCTCGGATGCGGGAAACTTCCATGGCAGGTATTCCTGTCTGTCTGGCTCAGGCGCGCCCCGATCAGGGCGCGCCGGGGTGGTGTCAGTGTTGCTGGATCCAGCGGCGGACCAGATCGATGGTGGGGCCGGAGAAGGCTTCGTCCGACTGCAGCAGGACGAAGTCGCCGGCGGCGATGGCGTCCAGCGCGCCGGCGATGGCCTTGCCGTGGTCGGGTTCGTCCTCGATGTGCTTGACGCGGCTGCCTTGCGCCAGGCCCTGGCGCAGCAGCGCGCGCGCCTGGCCTTCGGGACGCTTGCTGCGCACCGTGGCGTCGTCGTACAGCACCACGCGGTCGAAGGCGTCGCCCAGCAGCTTGCCCTGTTCGATCAGGTCGGCGTCGCGGCGGTCGGCGCCGGCCGAGTAGACGGCGCAGCGCGCGGTGGCGGGGAATTGGTCGATGGCGGCGATCAGCGGGCGCAGCGCCGAGGCGTTGTGCGCGTCGTCGACCACGACCGTGCTGCCGCCGCGCTCGAACAGCGTGAATTGCCAGGGCGCGTCGGCCTGATCGATGTCGAAGGTCTCGATGCCGGCGCGGATCAGCTCCACCGGAATGTCCAGTGCCCAGGCCGCGCCGACGGCGGCCAGCACGTTCTCGACCTGGAAGGCCACGCGGCCGCCGTGGGTCAGCGGGATCGCGGCCACGTCGGCCAGGCGTTCCTGGCGCGGGCCCTGCGCCAGCACGATGGCGCCGTCGCGCACGAACACGGCGCGGCCATCCTGCTGCAGGTGGGCGGCGATGGCGGGCTGGGCGGGGTCGATGCCGAAGAAGATCACGGCGCCGTCGGACAGCTCGGCCATTTCGACCACGCGCGGATCGCGCGCGTTCAGCACCGTGTAGCCGCCGGGCAGCACCACGTCCACCTGCGTGCGGAAGACGTTGAACATGCGTTCGGCGTCATTGATGTCGAAATCGCCGAGGTGGTCGGCGTCGTCGATGTTGGTGACCACGCCGACCTGGCAGCGGTCGTAGGCCAGGCCCTGGCCCAGGATCACGCTGCTGTCGTTCTCGATGACGGCGGCGTCGACGTTGCGGTTCATCAGGACGCGCGTGCCCGAGGCGAAGTCGGCGCGGTCGCCCTTCTGCACCAGGCGGCGGTCCAGGTACAGGCCCTCGCTGCAGGCCAGGCCGGTGCGCTTGCCCGACAGGTACAGCAGGCGCGCGATCAGGCGCGCGACCACGGTCTTGCCGTTGGTGCCGGTGACGCCGACGATGGGGATGCGGCCGGCGTCGCCTTCGGGGAACAGGTGGTCGACGATGGCCCGGCCCACGGGGCGGGGCGTGCCGTCGGCCGGCTTCAGGTGCATCAGCAGGCCGGGGCCGGCGTTGACTTCGACGATGGCGCCGCGCTGCTCGTCCAGCGGCCGCGAGATGTCCTCGGCCACCAAGTCCACGCCGGCGATGTCCAGGCCGACGATGCGGGCGGCCAGCGTCACGGTCGCGGCGACGCTGGGGTGGACCTTGTCGGTCACGTCGAACGCCACGTTGCCGCTGCGCTGCACCAGCACGCGCTGGCCGTCGGCGGGCACGCTGTCGGCGTCCATGCCCTGGCGGGCGATCTCCAGGCGCGCGGCGGAATCCAGGCGCACCGGGTTCAGCGGGTGATTCTCGGTGCGGCCGCGGCGCGGGTCGGTATTGATCTGGTTGTCGATCAGCTCGGTGATGGAGGACTTGCCGTCGCCCGTGACCCAGGCCGGCTCGCCGGCGGCGGCGGCCACCATGCGGTCGCCCACGACCAGCAGGCGGTGCTCGTTGCCCAGCACGAAGCGCTCGACGATGACGCCGCTGCCTTCCTCGACCGCGACGGCGTAGGCCGACAGCACTTCCTCGCGCGTGGTCAGGTTGGTGAAGACGCCGCGGCCGTGGTTGCCGTCATAGGGCTTGACCACCACCGGCAGGCCGATGTCCTCGGCCGCGTCCCAGGCGTCCTCGGGGCTGTCGACCAGGCGGCCTTCCGGCACCGGCACGCCGCAGGTGGACAGCAGTTCCTTGGTCAGGTCCTTGTCGCGCGAGATGCCCTCGGCGATGGCGCTGGTGCGGTCGGTCTCGGCGGTCCAGATGCGGCGCTGGCGCGAGCCGTAGCCGAACTGCACCAGGTTGCCCTCGAACAGGCGGATGTAGGGAATGTCGCGGTCGTCGGCCGCGTCCACGATGCAGGCCGTGCTGGGGCCCAGGCAGTGGCGGTCGATCAGCGTGCGCAGGCGCGCCACGGCGGCGGGCACGTCGAACGGGCGGGCCTCGATGCCGGCCATGACCAGGTTGCGGGCTTCTTCCAGCGCGGCGCGGGTGACCTGTTCCTGCCAGGCGCGCACCACGACCTTGTAGACGCCGCGGGTGGAGGTTTCCCGGGCCTTGCCGAAACCGCCGCGCAGGCCGGCGAGGTTCTGCAGTTCCAGGGTGACATGTTCAAGAATGTGGCCGGGCCAGGTGCCTTCCTTCAGTCGCATCAGGAAGCCGCCCCGCACCCCCGGGCTGCAACGGTGCTCGATCAGGGTCGGCAGCCATTCGGTCAGGCGTTCGTAGAATCCGGGGATCGTGTTCGACGGGTAGTCTTCCAGCTCGCCGATGTCCACCCAGGCTTCCAGGACCGGACGGTAGGTCCAAATGTTCGGGCCGCGCAAAGCCACGACATCGAGAAATTCAATGTCTTTCTTTTTCATGTTTTAATTTGCTCGAGATGCAGGTTGGCACGCGCGGAAGCCCCTATGCATATGACCGCGAATTTGATTGGGGTTGCGCTTAAAGAATAATGCCAACAAGTGGGGGATCCCAGAGATATTCCTAATTAGAAAAATCGGCTGATACTATACGACGCCTTCAAGGGCGGGAACTCGATTTGTTGTAAGGAAAGGACACGTTTTCGGCCCTTGGCGGAAAACAGCTTTGCCACCTTGCATGGCAGTGTCTAGGGCAGTGTCTGGGCCCCGGTATGCGTACCAATGAAAAAACCAAACCTGCATTCAGGCCTTGCCGATGCCTTTCCTGCCCGCTGGCGGGATGAAATCCGCGCCGAACTGACCGATGGCGAAACCCTGCTGGCCTGGGTCGAGATAGACCTGGACCAGCGGCTGAAGTTCCATCCTGGCCTGGTGGCGGCCACGGACAAGCGCCTTTTGGCGCGCAAGGCCGACGACAGCGGCTGGGAGTCCTGGGCGTACGGTCCCCAATTGTCCCTGACGCTGGCCGACCATGCCGGCGCGGCGGTCATGGAATTGCACGACGACAGCGCGCGCCTGGGCATCTGGCGCTTCACGCTGGCCTGCAACCCGCCGGCGCTGCGCCTGCTGGCGCAGTTCGAGGCGCAGCAGGCCATCCGCCTGTCTGGCCAGCCGCCGCAACATGACGGCGATCGCGCCTGCATCATCTGCCACAACCCGATTCCCGAAGACGCCGAGGAATGCCCGGTCTGCCATCGCGAGCAGGCGGCGCCGTCATCGACCTGGGCGCTGCTGCGGCTGTGGCGCTTCGCCAAGCCGTACCGGCTGGCGCTGCTGTCCGGCTTCCTGCTGACGTTGCTGGGCACGGCCGCCGCGATGGTGCCGCCGTACCTGACCATGCCGCTGATGGACGATGTGCTGATCCCGTTCCAGAACGGCGCGCCCATCGACTACGACAAGGTCCGCCTCTACCTGGGCGGCCTGCTGGCCTCGGCTGTCCTGGCGTGGGGCCTGGGCTGGGCCCGCACCTTCATCCTGGCCTGGGTCAGCGAGCGGATCGGCGCGGACCTGCGCACCACCACCTACGAACACCTGCAGAAGCTGTCGCTGGAATACTTCGGCGGCAAGCGCACCGGCGACCTGATCTCGCGCATCGGCAGCGAGACCGACCGCATCTGCGTGTTCCTGTCGCTGCACCTGCTCGACTTCGCCAATGACATCCTGATGATCGTCATGACGGCGGTCATCCTGGTGTCGATCAACCCCTGGCTGGCGCTGGTGACGTTGGTGCCGCTGCCCTTCATCATCTGGATGATCCACGCCGTGCGCGACCGGCTGCGGCATGGCTTCGAGAAGGTCGATCGCATCTGGTCGGAAATCACCAACGTGCTGGCCGACACCATCCCGGGGATCCGCGTGGTCAAGGCCTTCGCCCAGGAAAAGCGCGAGGTCGCCCGTTTCCGCGAAGCCAACAACCGCAACCTGGAAGTCAATGACCGCGTCAACACGGTCTGGTCGCTGTTCTCGCCCACGGTCACGCTGCTGACCGAGGTCGGCCTGCTGGTGGTGTGGATCTTCGGCATCTGGCAGGTCTCGCAGAAGCAGATCACGGTGGGCGTGCTGGCGGCCTTCCTGGCCTATATCGGCCGCTTCTACACGCGCCTGGATTCCATGAGCCGGATCGTGTCGGTGACGCAGAAGGCCGCCGCCGGCGCCAAGCGCATCTTCGACATCCTGGATCACGTTTCCAGCGTGCCCGAACCGCAGAATCCGGCCAAGCTGCCGCAGATCAACGGCCGCATCGAATTGCGCGAGGTGGGTTTCCGCTACGGCAACCGGCAGGTCATCCGCGGTCTGAACCTGAACATCGCGCCGGGCGAGATGATCGGCCTGGTCGGCCACAGCGGCTCGGGCAAGAGCACGCTGATCAACCTGATCTGCCGCTTCTACGACGTGTCCGAGGGCGCGGTGATGGTGGACGGCGCCGACATCCGCTCGCTGCGCGTGTCCGAGTACCGCCGCAACATCGGCCTGGTGCTGCAGGAACCGTTCCTGTTCTTCGGCACCATCGCCGAGAACATCGCCTACGGCAAGCCGGAGGCCACGCGCGAGGAAATCGTCGCGGCCGCGCGCGCCGCGCACGCGCATGAGTTCATCCTGCGGCTGCCGCATGGCTACGACTCGCTGGTCGGCGAGCGCGGCCAGGCCTTGTCCGGCGGCGAACGCCAGCGCATCTCGATCGCGCGCGCGCTGCTGATCGATCCGCGCATCCTGATCCTGGACGAAGCCACGTCCTCGGTGGACACCACCACCGAAAAGGAAATCCAGAAAGCGCTGGACAACCTGGTGCGCGGACGCACCACCATCGCCATCGCCCACCGCCTGAGCACGCTGCGCAAGGCCGACCGGCTGGTGGTGCTGGACCGAGGCCAGATCGTCGAGCAGGGGCCGCACGAGGAGCTGATGGCCAAGGAAGGCGCGTACTACCGCCTTTATCAGGCGCAGGCCCGCCAGGCCGAGGCCGACGCCCAGGCGCCGGGCAGCGACGACATGGCCGCCGTGGCCTGACGCGGAAACGGAAACCCAGCCATGACGCTTCCCACATTCCAATTGCGCCGCAATGCCTTCGGCCGCCTGGTGTTCCAGGGCGCCGACGGCCAGGCGCACGAGGGCGTGCTGCCCGTGCGCGCCTTTCCCATCAGCCAGCCGGGCCGGGGCCTGTCGCTGGTGACCGCCGACGGCCACGAACTGCTCTGGATCGATCAACTGGCGGACCTGCCCGCCGACGCCCGGGCGCTGGTGGAAGAGGAACTCGCCAGCCGCGAGTTCATGCCGGAGATCCGCAAGCTCAAGAGCGTGTCGGCCTTCGCCACCCCCACCGTCTGGAAGGTCGAGACCGACCGGGGCGAGACGGCCTTCACGCTGCGCGGCGAGGAAGACATCCGCCGCCTGAACGCGCAGACGCTGCTGATCGCCGACAACCACGGCATCTTCTATCTGATCCGCGACCTGATGTCGCTGGACAAGCACAGCCGCAAGCTGCTGGATAGGTTCTTGTAGGATCACCCCCGAAGCGCTTGCGCGCTTCCCCCTCAAGGGGGCGCCACTGCGGACCGGCAAAGCCGGCTCCGCGTGGCCCCGCTTGGGCGAGGCCTGCTTCATGCGGCGAGTGTTGGCTTCGTGGGGTAGTTGCTGGGCGGACTTTTAACCAGCACTATCGGGCGTGTTCTGCTTGAACGGCGTGTGCGCTTCCAGTTCGTCCAGGTAGCCCTCAACCGCCGTGGTTTCCTCGTCCAGGAAGCGTTGGATCGCGTCGGCGAAGCGCGGGTCGGCGACCCAGTGGGCGGACCAGGTGGGGGTGGGCAGCAGGCCGCGCGCCATCTTGTGTTCGCCTTGCGCGCCGCCTTCGAAGCGGGCGAAGCCGTGCGCGATGCAGTAGGCGATGGCCTGCATGTAGCAGGTCTCGAAATGCAGGCCCGGCACGTATTCCGTGGCGCCCCAGTAACGTCCGTACAGCGCGTCGCCGCCGGCCAGGTTCAGCGCCGCCGCCACGGGCGCGCCGTCGCGTTCGGCCAGGATCAGCACGAAGGCGTCGGGCTGGTCGCGGTGGGCGCGGTGGAAGAAGTCCGCGCTCAGGTAAGGCGGGTTGCCGTGCTGGAAATAGGTGGTGCGGTAGCACTGGTAGAAGAAATCCAGCTCGTCCGCGCCGATGGCGTCGCCGCGCAGCCAGCGGTGGCGCAGGCCGGCGGCGGCGACCTTCTTGCGGTCCTGCCGGATCTTCTTGCGCTTGTCGTGGCTCATCGAGGCCAGGAAGGCGTCGAAATCGGCATGGCCGGCATTGCGCCAATGGAACTGCACGCTTTCGCGGACCAGGAAGCCGGCCTCGCGCAGCGCGCGCATGTCGGTATCGGACGGGAACAGCAGGTGCAGCGAGGACACGCCGATTTCCTCGGCGAAGGCGATCAGCGCGCGCGCCAGCGCGGCGCGCTCGTCCGGGCCGGCGGCCAGCAGGCGGGGGCCGGTCACGGGAGTGAAGGGAACGGCCGACAGCAGCTTGGGGTAATAGCGCAAGCCGTACCGCTCGAAGGCGTCGGCCCAGGCATGGTCGAACACGTACTCGCCGCGCGAGTGAGATTTCAGGTACAGCGGCACGGCGCCGGCCAGCGTCTGGCCGCGCCACAGCGCCAGGTAGTGCGGCGACCAGCCGGTCCGTGGCGAGGCGCAGCCGGTCTCGTGCATTGCCCGCAAAAAGGCGTGGCGCAGGAAGGGCTGGTCGCCGGCCAGCGCGTCCCATTGACGGGCGTCGATGCGGGACAGGTCGGTTTCGATGGTCAGGCGCGGCGAGGAATCCATGGGGCAATGATAAAGTCTCCCAGGTTGCGGCCCAAGGCCGCGCCGCCGCCCCGAGAGGCCGGCGGCCGAGACAGTCGCGGACGCCTCGTAGCGGGCGCCCGCCATTGGAATCCTGCATATGAACAGCAATACCCACCCGCCGGGCGTCGCCTGTCTGCGGGCTCAGGCCCTGCACGCGCTGGCGGTCGATGACTGGGCCGGCAAGCTGGCCGCCGTGCGCGCCATCGACGACGCGCCCATCGTCGATACGGAACGTCGCCTGGAACCGACCCGCGCGCTGCCGGGCCGGCCGGCGCGCCCCGGGCTGGTGTCGCCGCAGCAGCTGCGGCATCGCTCGCCGGCCTCGCCCGAAGGGCGCGCCGCGCTGCTGCACGCGCTGGCGCATATCGAATTCAACGCGGTCAACCTGGCGCTGGACATCATCTGGCGTTTCGCCGGCATGCCGGCGGCGTTTTACCTGGACTGGCTGCGCGTGGCGCGCGAAGAGGCCTATCACTTCGAGCTGCTGAACCAGCGCCTGGCCAGCCTGGGCCATGTCTATGGCGATTTCCCCGCGCACAACGGCCTGTGGGACATGGCCGAGCGCACCCGTAGCGACCTGCTGGCGCGGCTGGCGCTGGTGCCGCGCACGCTGGAGGCGCGCGGGCTGGATGCCTCGCCCATGATCCGCGACAAATTGAACAGCGTCGGCGATGCCGAGAGCGCGGCAGTGTTGGATATCATCCTGGCCGACGAGATCGGCCATGTGGCGATCGGCAACCGCTGGTTCAAGCATCTGTGCGCGCAGCAGGGCAGGGACCCCGTGGCCTGCTACGCGGAACTGGCGCAATTGCACGGCGCGCCTCGCCTGCGCGGTCCGTTCAATCTGGAAGCGCGCCGCGCCGCCGGTTTCGACGAAACCGAACTGGCGGCTTTGCAGGCCGCTTCTCCAACCCTGTAATCATGAGATCCAACAGGATGAAACCCGCCCATCCCGTCACCCCCATCCCGTCGCGCTTCGCACGATCCCGCGCGCTGCTGCTGGCCGCCGCGCTGGCCGCTTCGCTGCCCGCCATGCCCGCCGTGGCGGCCGACAGCTTCGACGGCTGCCTGGCCCGGCTGCGTGCGCCGGCGCTGAAAACCGGCGTGTCGGCCGCCACCTTCGATACCCACACGGCGACGCTGGCGCCCGACATGAGCGTGCTGGATCTGCTGGATTTCCAGCCCGAGTTCCGCACGCCCATCTGGGACTACATGGCGGCGCTGGTCGATGACGAGCGCGTGACCGATGGCCAGGCGGGCATGGAGCGCTGGCGGGCGGATCTGCAGCGCGCCTCGGCCCGCTACGGCGTGGATCCGGCGGTCATCGCCGCCGTCTGGGGCGTGGAGAGCAACTACGGACAGACCCTGGGCGAGCGTTCCCTGCTGGTGTCGCTGTCGACCCTGTCCTGCTATGGCCGCCGGCAGGCGTATTTCCGGGGCGAGTTCTTCGCCACGCTCAAGATCATCCAGGACGAAGGCATCGCGCCCGAGAAGCTGCGGGGCTCCTGGGCCGGCGCTTTCGGCCAGACCCAGTTCATGCCGTCGACGTATCTGCGGTTGGCGGTGGACGGCGACGGCGACGGCCGTCGAGACCTGATAGACAGCGTGCCGGACGCGCTCGCATCCACCGCGAATTTCCTCAAGCACGCGGGCTGGAATGGCGGCATGGCCTGGGGTTACGAGGTCCGGCTGCCGGCGGGGTTCAATGCCGCCGGCGCGGGACGCAAGAACAAGCGCGCCCTGTCGCACTGGGCCGGCCAGGGCATCACGCGGGCCGACGGCCGGCCTTTGCCCGCCAGCGATGCCCAGGCGGCGCTGCTGCTGCCCGCCGGTCGCGGCGGCCCGGCATTCCTGGTGACGCGCAACTTCGACGCGCTCTATTCCTATAACGCGGCCGAAAGCTACGCGCTGGCGATCGCGCACCTGTCCGACCGGCTGCGCGGCGGCGGCCCGCTGGTCCAGGCCTGGCCGACTGATGATCCGGGGCTGTCGCGCGCCGAGCGGCGCGAATTGCAGACTCTGCTGATTGCCCGCGGCTATGACATTGGCGAGCCCGATGGCCTCATCGGCGCCCATACCCGGAATGCGCTGCAGAAGGCGCAGCGCGAACTGGGCCTGCCGGCCGATGGGCGGGCAGGCCAGAAGGTGTTGCGGGCCTTGCGCGGCGACGCCGGCTGAGCGGCAAAGGACAAGATTTGCAAATATAGGTTTCCGCGCGCACCGCGCCCCTGGATTCCCGCAAGCCACGGCATATACTGGTTTTCCCCTCTTTTTTCCGGGAGCACGGCGATGAGCCTATTGGATACCTTGGCCTCGATGGCCGGCGGCGGCAACGGGCAGCAGGGCGGTAACGCCTCGCTCCTGCCCGCCCTGATCGAACACCTGAACCAGTACCCGGGCGGCCTGTCCGGCCTGATCGCCAGCTTCCAGAAGGGCGGCCTGGGCGAGATCGTGGCGTCGTGGGTGGGCAAGGGCGAGAACCTGCCCGTCAGCGCCGACCAGCTCGGCTCGGTGCTGGACCCCGGCGTGGTGCAGAGCCTGGCGGACAAGACCGGCCAGGACGCCAGCTCCGTGCTGGGCTCGCTGTCGACGATGCTGCCGCAACTGGTCGACAAGGCCACGCCCGACGGCACGGCGCAGCCCGGCCAGTCGTTCAACCCGACCGACCTGCTGGCTTCCCTGTCCGGCCTGTTCGGCAACCGCGGCTGAATGCCGCCGAGGCCGCGCTGCGTTCCCGCCGCGCCCGGCCGCCGGCGCCTGTTGCAGGCGCTGGCGCTGGGCGCGTTGTCGCCGCTGTCGGCCTGCGCGCCGCGCCGGCCGGTGCAAGGCACCTTCCTGCAGCTGTGGCGCAGCCACCTGGACCTGACGCCCGCGCAGTGGGCCGAGCGCATCGCCGCCTGCCGCCGCCTGGGCAGCCGCGAGATCTTCCTGCAATGGGTCGGCCTGGAAGGCGGCAGGCCCGACGACTGGATGGCGCCCGACGCCGTGCTGGGCCAGATCTTCGACGAGGCCGCGCGCCACGGCATGGGCGTGCACGTGGGACTGCCCTACGACCAGCGCTGGTGGAACGTGCTGGCCACGCCCGATGACGAGGCGCTGGCGCGCTACCTGGTCCTCACCCGCGAGCAGGGCCTGGCCTACATGCGGACCGCGCCCTGGTCCGCGCGCCGCAATTTTCGCGGCTGGTATCTGCCGTATGAACTGGAGCAGTACAACTGGGCGTCCGCGCCCCGCCAGGCGCTGCTGTGGCCGTGGCTGGACGCCTTTGCGCGCGCGGCCTTGGACAACAGCGGCCGCGCGCCCTGCATCTCGACATATTTCAGTCGCCTGGGCGGCAGCGGTACGCTGGAACAGCTGTGGCGCGGCATCCTGGACCATGCGCGCGTGCATCCCATGATCCAGGACGGCGTGGGCGTGGCGGGCCTGGACAACCTGAAGGCGCTGGAGCCGCTGCGCCGTTTGCTGTTGGCGCGCCATGCGCCGTTCGATCTGGTCATCGAACTGTTCGAGGAGCTGCCCTCGGGCAGCACGGATGGGTCCACCTTCAAGGCGCGCTCGGCCGATTTCGAGCGGGTGCGCAAGCAATGGCTGATCGCCGACAGCTACGGCGCGCAGCGCGTCGTGGCCTTCGCGCTGGATCCCTGGGTCATCGGCGACAGCCCCGAGGCGCGCGTGCTGCGGCAGGCCTGGATGCGGGCGCGCGCCTGATGCGTGTCGGCCGTCGCGGTTTCAGGCGAAGCCGCGGCCGATGATCTCCCGCATGATTTCGCTGGTGCCGCCGAACAGTCGCAGCGCGCGCGCATCGGACCAGGCGCGGCCGATGCCGTATTCCGCCATGTAGCCATAGCCGCCATACAGCTGCAGCAGCTCATCCAGCGCCTTGCCCTGGATCTCGGTGGCGTTCAGCTTGGCGATGGCGGCGGTGGTGGCGTCGAGTTCACCCGCCATCAACTGCGCCAGGCAGTCGTCGAGGAAGACGCGCAGCATGACGCTTTGCGCGCGCGCGTTGGCCAGGATGAAGCGCGAATTCTGGTAGTCGATGACGCGGCGGCCGAAGACCTTGCGGCCACGGATGTATTCAGCGGTTTCCTCCAGCATGCCTTCCAGCGAGGCGGCCGCGCGCAGCGCGATGGCCAGGCGCTCGCGCGCCAGTTCGCGCGTCAGGTATTCGAAGGCCGCGTTCTCTTGTCCCAGCAGGCAGTCGGCGGGCAGGCGCAGGTCGTCGAAGAACAGCTCGCAGGTGTCCTGGCTGTGCTGGCCGATCTTGTCCAGCGGCGCGCCCTTGGCGTAGCCGGGCAGTCCGGCCTCGACGCAGAATAGCGACAGGCCGCGCGCGCCCAGGTCGGGCGCGGTGCTGGCCAGCACGATGGCCAAGCCGGCGTTCACGCCGTTGGTGATGAAGGTCTTCTGGCCGTTGAGCACGTAGTGGTCGCCGTCGCGCACGGCGCGGCTGCGGATCGCCTTCAGGTCGCTGCCGGCGCCGGGCTCGGTCAGCGCCAGCGCGCCGATCAGCTCGCCCCGCGTCATGGCAGGCAGCCAGCGCGCTTTCTGCGCCTCGGTGCCGAAGGCGTCCACGTAGGGCGCCACCATGTCCGAATGGATGGAAAAGCCGATGCCCAGATAGTTGGCGCGGGCCAGTTCCTCGATCACCACCGCCGCGTGTCCGAAGTCCCCGCCCAGGCCGTAGGGCTCGGGCAGGGCGCAGTTGAGCAGGCCTTCCTCGCCCGCGCGGCGCCAGAGTGAAGCCGGCGTGACGCCGGCCTTTTCCCAGGCGGCATAGTGTGGCGCGATCTCCTGCGCAATGAAGCGGCGGACCTGATCGCGGAACAGTTCGTGGTCGTCTCGGAATACGCGGCGCATGCCGCCTCCTTACTTGTTGCCGTAGGGATCGGTGGCGCTGACTTGACCCGTCAACGTCGGCACGGCGGCGGTGCCGCCGAGGAACAGGCTGTAATGATCGCCGGGCTGTAGCGCGGGCAGCGCCAGCTCGGCGCTGGCGGCCGCGCCGCAGGCGCCGGCCAGCGAAGCCCGCACGGGATTGATGGCGCGCGCGGCGGCGGTCTGCGGTTTGATATCGTCGAACAGCGTCGGGCCTTGCGGGCTGACCTTGAGCGCCGCGCCGGCGCAGCCGGGGATCAGGTTGTAGAAGCGCAGCTCGGCCTTGAGCGCGTCCTGCGCGCCGCCGCTGTCGTCGATGCGCGCCAGCGTGACCTTGCCGCCGTCGCGGCGCGCGACCAGGGTGGTGAAGCTGTCTGGCGCCACCTGCAAGGCGCCGGCGGGCTTGCCGTCCACCTGCACCTTGAATTCCTGGTCGCCTTTGACGATGGCGTAGGTGGTGGCGGGCTTGGACGGGCCGATGTCCTGGGCCGGGCCGCCGGCGACCTGGGCGCGCATGGGCGCGCTCTCGGGATTGACGATGCGCACGAAGGACGAGCCGGCGGGCGGCCGGGCGGCGTACAGCTGGGCGAAGGCGCCTTCGGCGCGGGCCGCGCCGGCGGCGGCCAGCGCCAGGCCCAGCGCCAGCAGGGTCGGGGAAAGACGAGGGGTCATGCTTTGGGCTCCGGTTTCTTGCTCAGGCGCGCATCCAGGTACAGGCGTTCCAGCTGCTTGCGGTCGGCCTTGTCCGTGCTGGTGGTGGGGAAGGGGCTGCAGGACAGCAGCTCCGACGGGATCATGTAGGGCGGCAGGCGACGGCCCAGGGTGTCCTTCCAGGCCGCCAGCGCTTCGGGCAGCGGCTGCAGGCCGGCGGCTCCCGGCGTCGCCGGCTCGACGAAGCCGATCAACCGGACGATGGCACCGTCCGGCCGGCGCAGCGCCACCGTGGCGCCGGCGCGCACGCCGGGCAGCGCCGCGATCGCCGCGTCGATCTCGGCCAGTTCGATGCGATAGCCGTGCAGCTTGATCTGGTCGTCGATGCGGCCACGGAACGTGATCAGGCCCTGGCCGTCGATCTCGCCCAGGTCGCCGCTGCGGTAGCCGCGCTTGCCGCCGCGCGTGAACATGCGCGAGGCGTTCAGGTCCGGCCGGTTCAGGTAGCCGCGCATGACATGGTCGCCGGCGATGCAGATCTCGCCCTGGTCGATGAAGACGTCGGCATAAGGCTTGGCGCGGCCGATGGGGAAGGGATTCGGCGCGGCCTGGCGCAGCGCCGCGTCGATCTCGACCCAGGTGGTCGAGCAGGTGGCTTCGGTCGGACCGTAGGAATTGATGATGCGCGCATCGGGGAAGCGCTGCCACAGTTCCTCGGCCAGCGCAGGCGAGAGCGACTCGGCGCCGAACACGAAGACGCGCAGGCCAGGCAGGCTGGCGCCGTTGAAGTCCGGGTTGAACAGCTGCTGCCGCACGAAGGATGGCGTGGACGCCCAGACCGCGATGCCGGTGTCCGCCAGGTACTGCATGAAGGCGCCGCGCTCGGCGATGGTCTCGCGCGGGCACAGCACGCAGGCGCCGCCCAGTTCCAGCGCGCCGACCCAGTTGAACAGCGAGAAATCGAAGCTGAACAGCATCTGGTCCATGAACGCGGGCGCGGCGCCCAGGCTCAGGCAGTCACGGATCCAGCCCGCGAACAGCGTGACGCTTTCGCGCCCGATCTGCACGCCCTTGGGGTCGCCGGTGCTGCCGGACGTGAACATGATGTAGGCCAGTCCGGCCTCGCGCAGCGGCGCGGGGCTGGCGCTGCCCGGCTCGAAGGCCTGGGCCTGCGCGTCGTAGCGCAGGCCGGCGCGCACCAGCTCGCCGATGCGCTTGATGCGTTCGGGCGGATTGATCACGTCGACGGGCACGAAGGGCACGCGCAGCCGCAGGCAGCCCAGCATGGCGACCAGGAAGGCGGTTTCCTTGTGGCCGGAGATCACGATGGGCACGCCGGCGACGGCGCCGGCATTCAGCGCGGCCTGTTCCCAGGCCTGGACCGCCGCCTGCAGCGCATCCCAGCGCAGGACGCCACGGGCATCCACCACGGCGATCGCGTCGCGCGCCGAGCCGGTGTCGGCGAAATCGTAGGCCTTGAAATCGAAATGCATGCGCGGCTCCTTTGCAACAGCGGCGTTCAGGCGCCCTTGCGCTCCGCGATGAAGGCAGCCAGGGTATGCACCGATTCTAGGTGCACGTCGATCTCGGTGGGCGGAATCTTGCAGCCGAACTCGCGCTCCACCGCCAGCGCCACGTCGACCGCCGCCAGCGAATCCACCAGGCCGGACTCGATCAGCAAGGTGTCGGGATCGACCTGAGTCAGGATGACGTTCTCGATGAGCGTGGCCACTTTGGCTTCGATAGTCTTGATATCCATGCAATGCTCCGGGACCGCGTCGCGGTCAGAATTGGAAATAGAGAAACCGGGTTTCCTTGTGCAGGTTGACCAGGCAGAAGAACAGCAGGGCCAGCATCACGGCCAGCCAGCCCAGGGTGGGGCGCCAGCGCATCCACGGCGTGGCGGCCTCCTGCGGCTTGAACAGCGCGGGCGAGTAGCGGCCCAGGATCTGATGCGCGTTGGGCGTGAACCAGGCGATGCCCAGCAGGACGACCGCGTAGATCAGCTGCATATGATGCCCCAGCAGCATGCGCCAGGCGTCGCCCCAGGCCAGCCCGTCCACGCGCGCGGCCAGGTCCAGCGCCTCGACGCCGCGCATGCCGATCATGCCCTGCACCAGCAGCATCGCGTCGCCCACGCCATTCGCGCGGAAGAAGGCCTGCGCCACCAGCACGGCGACGAAGGTCAGCAGCACGCAGGCGGCGCGCTTGGTCGGGCCCATCTGGCGCGCGGCGGCCGGCTTGCGGCCGACGACGAAGATCCGCCAGGCGTGGTTCACTGACAGGTACATCGCGTGCAGCAGGCCGAACACCAGGAACTGGAAGCCGGCGCCGTGCCAGATGCCGGCCAGTCCCATCGTGTACACGGTGGGCAGGATGATGCTGCCGGCAAAGCCGCCCGGCGTGGCCACGCCCTGCGTGCCCACCGGCAGATTGCGCTCGGTGCGCCACTTCGACACCGCCATGGCCACCGGGTAGTAGAGATAGGCGGTCAGGTAGCGGGTCAGCGTCATGTGCCAGCGGGCCCAGAACTCGATGATGCTGCCGGCCTTGTACGGCGAATTGAAGTTCAGCGGGAAGCGGATGCCGAACATCTTGGCCAGGCCCAGCGCCATGTCCGAGTAGCCGGAGAAGTCGAAGTACAGCTGCAGCGCGTAGCACAGGCTGGCGCCCCAGGAGCCCCAGAACATCAGCTCGCCGGGCGCGGCGAAGCCGGCGTCGGCATAGGGCGCGATGCCGTCGGCCAGCAGCACTTTCTTGGCCAGTCCGATCACGAACAGCATCATGCCGACCGACAGGTTCTCGGCCTTGAAGCGGTAGTTCTCCGGCTGCGCGAACTGCGGCATCATTTCTTTGTGATGCAGGATGGGGCCGGCGATCAGGTGCGGGAAGAAGGTCACGAACAGCACATAGCTGAGCAGGCTGCGCTCCTTGACCACGCCGGCCTTGCAGTCGAGCAGGTAGCCGATCTGCGTGAACGTGAAGAATGAGATGCCCAGCGGCAGGATCACCGAATCCGCGGTCGCGCTGCTCATGCCCAGGTCATTGAGAAAGCCCAGCAGCGCGGCGAAGTACTTGTAGTGGAACAGCAGCGCCAGGTCGGCGCCCACGCCCAGTCCGGTGATCAGGCCCTGCAGGCGCGGCCGGCCCTCGCTATGCAGGATCAGCTGGCTCACCGCATAGTTGAAGGCGATGGAGCCGGCCAGCAGCACCACGAACTGCGGGTTCCACCAGCCGTAGAACACGATGGATGTCAGGCACAGCCAAAGCGCCGCCAGGCGCAGGTTGAGCGGCCCCACGGCGTAATACACGGCCAGCGTGATGGGCAGGAAGACCAGCAGGAACAGATAGGAATTGAATAGCATCGCGGTTCGTCAGGGCGGGGGCAGGCTGTCCAGCACGGACCTTTCGTCATCGGTGAGCGGCAGCGACAGCGCCATTTCCGAAAACTCCCAGACCACCAGTTTCAGGCTTTTGGGCCATTGTTCACGCTGTTTCAGCGCCAGCAGCAGCGCGCCGGAGAACTGTCCGCCGTCCAGGCTCAGGTTCCAGATTTCGCGGCCCAGTCCCATGCCCAGCCGTTCGGCGAAGTGGCTGCGGCGGCCGTTCGAGCTGCCGGCCAGCAGCACTTCGACAGGCGGCGCTTCGTCCAGCAGGCCGCCGCTGCGCAGCGGTTCGATCTGCTGCGGGGCGACGCGCTCCAGCTCCGGACGCCAACCCATGCGCGCGTGTTCCAGGCCGGCCAGCACGATCAGATCGCCCATGCGCGGCGCCGGCGCGCCCGGCGCGTCGACACGGAAAGCCTGCTGGCCGACGCCGCCCAGCAGCGGCAGCGCGGCGTCGGCCACGCGTCGCGCGGCGGCTTGCGCGCCTTGCGCGTTCATGTGCACGTCGGTGCGAAAGAACATGGGTTCGGCCGCGCCGGACAGGGCGGGGCGCAGATCGACGAAGGGCACGCCCTGCGCCTGCAGCGCCCGTTGCCAGTCGTCCAGCACGCGTCGCATGGGTTGCGAGGCGGGCAGGCCGCAAAGCCGGTCGGCCTCGATGCGCGATTTGTCGGGCACCGCGACCACCAGCAGTTGCACCTGCCGCTGACGCAACTGATCGGCCCAGTGCCGCATCAGGCGCACGCGCTCGTCGAACACATGCACGCCGGGCCGGGGGCGCAGGCCGTCGCGGTAGAACAGCCAGCCGGGGCAGCCCATGGCGACCTGGTCGCCCAGGTCTCCGAGCAGGCGATAGCGCAGCGATGCGTTCCAGGTATTGAGCGTGTCCTGCGCGGGCAGGCGCAGCGCGCGGTTCAGCGCGCCGCCGGCCGAGCCGTCCAGCCAGGCCGCCGGCGCCACGTCGGCCGGCTTGAGGCCGGCGTCGGCCAGTCGCCAGACGCCCCAACCCAGGCCGAGCGCGAGCAGCAGGCCGGCGACGATGGCGTTGCGGCCATGCCCGGCGGTTTGCGGCTTGTCCGCTGATGCCACGACCTTACTTCCCGATGGCCGCTTGCATGCGGCCGCGCCAGGCGTCGGCGCTCATGATGGAGGCGTTGTCCCACAGACCCTTGGCGTCGGGGCCCTGCGCGTAGGTCGGTTCGAACATCTGCCACACCAGCACCTGCGGCTTGTTCTGCTTGAACGCCGGCGACTCCAGGTATTCCAGCAGCATGATCCAGTGGCCGACGTTGCCGGGCTTCCAGTTCACGGATACCGGGCGGTCGAGCGCGTTGGACAGTTTTTGCGGAAAGCCGAAGTAGGGCTGCACCATGCTGTGGCCGGTGACGTGGACCGGGGCCGGGGCATCGTCCAGCAGGCTCTGGTTCTCGGCCTGGCGGCGCACGGTGAAGGTCTCGCGTCCGGCCTGCTTGCGCTGCTCGGGCGAGAGGAACAGTTCGGCCAGATCGCCGTAACGGCGTTCGTTGAACACGCTGCCCAGCGGCAGGCCGGTGCCGGGCTTGCCGGCCAAGGTCTTCACGTCCTGCCTGATGCGTTGCGCCAGCGCGTCGGCGGTGGCGTCGGCGGCGGCCTGCGTCCAGTGCTGGTCCGTGCGGTAGAACACGTCCTGTCCGCAGTCCTTCAGGCGCCGCAGCACGGCCTCGTCGTCGAAGGTCGCGATGCCCGCGGCCTTGAGCTTGTCCTGGATGGTCTGGTAGCGCCGCTTCACCTCGGGGCTGAGCGCCTTTCCATCGGGCAGCTTGTCCTGGTAGAACAGCGTCTTGTCCGGCAGCACCAGCACTTCGAGCTGGATGCCTTTGGCCGCCAGCGCGTCGCGCGTCTCGCGCACCAGTTGCGTGGACGCGTCGATGCCGCGCGTGTCGACCTGGGTCAGGCTGCCCCAGCCGGGGAACAGCCAGTTGTCCTTGCCCTGGATCACGATGGACGAGCCTTGCTGCGCGTGCGCGGCGCCGGCGGACAGCGCAAGCGTGGCGACCGCCGCGCCTACAGCCAGTCGATGCAGGATCGTGGAGGGAGAGGAGGAGAAAAGGGTCATGCGTGCTCCTTGCGATGCGGGCGGGGTCAGTACGACAGGGTCAGGTTGATGAACAGGCCTTTCGCCCGGTCGGCGGCGCCCCCGCCGATATTGAATCGATATTGCGTCGTCAGGTCCAGATAGGACCGTGGCGCGTTGTAGTGGTCTTCGCGGAACCAGTAGCGCAGGTTGAAGCCGGGGCCCGCGCCCAGGGACCAGGATTTGCCGTTGCCCAGCAGGTCGTAGGAATCCTGGCCGTCGATGTTCAGGCCGGACACGCGGTTGCGGTTCCACAGCCAGTCCGCCGCCACCACCGCGTAGGGGAAGAACACCAGTCGGTCGCTGATGGCGTCCACGCGGTAGCTGCGGCCCACGCGCAGTTCGCCGGCGCCGAAGGCCTGGTCGCGTTTGAGCTTGCCCGAGCTTTCCGCGCTGTCCTTGCCCGAGTTGTTGTCGCGTAGCCAGAAGCGGGCGGGCATGTCCTGCCAGGAGTAGCCGGCCTGCACATAGCCTTCCATGGTGAACCAGTCGGGGCGGTCGATGCGCAGGCTGGTGCCTTCGTACATGCCATAGGTGACATAGGCCAGCCAGCCGCCGCTGCCGGCGTCCGTCTTGTAGTGGGCGGTCTGATTGCCGGTGTTCAGTGCGCAGCGCAGTTCGTCGGGCCGTGGCGTGAACGTGCCCTGCCGCGTGGCGCTGCCCAGGTTGAACTGGCGTTCCAGGCCGAAGGTCAGGCCGACCTCGGTGGACGGCGTGAAGCGCATGCCCAGCGAGCCCACGGTGGTCGGAAGGCCGGAAATGCCGTTGTTGGATGTTTCGTCCACCTGGATATTGCCGCCGCCGCAAGGGTTCGACACGGTCTGGCTGGCGGTCTTGCCGCCGTTGTTGTACAGCGTGTTGGACAGGCGGCCGTACAGCTCGAAGGTGCGCGTGGACGAGTTCAGGAAATCGGAGGGACGCCAGAAGATCTCGGCCGTGCTGAACACCGCGTCGCCGGGCACCGTGATGGCCGCGCCGCCCAGGCCGGACGAGGCCGGCCGCGCGCCCCGGTAGCCGGTCGAGATGTAGCCGCCCCACTCGCGCGACAGGCCGGCGATGCTGCTGCGGGTATCGAAGCGCTGCTGCGGGGTCAGGTCGAGCTTGCCGGCGTCGTCCTGGTCGATGGCTTCCTTGAGCCGGTCCACCGCGCCGCGCTTGTCGCCCACGCCGGACAGCGCATAGCCTTCGTCGAGGATGGCGGTGGGCGGGGCCTTGCCCGTGGCGCGCGCGGCCTGGAAGTCGCGCAGCGCCTCGCGGGGCTGGCGCATGCGCTGGTGCAGATAGCCGCGCTGCATCAACAGCGTCGGATCGTCGGGCTGGGCCGCCAGGGCCTCGCTCATGCGCTGCTTGGCCTCGGCCATCTGCGCCGCGTTGCCGGCGGCCAGCGTGGTGGTCAGCAGCCGCTGCAGGTCCTTGCTGCCCGGATCCTGTTGCGCGGCCTTGCGGGCCTGTGTGATGGCTTCCTGGTAGTCCTGGCGCGCATAGGCGGCATAGGCCAGCGAGGCCGGCCCGCCGCTGCCCGCCGCGTCCGAGGGCAGCAGCTCGCAGGACGTGCCGTAGGGCGTGTCGCGGCAGTCCTGGACCGGCGCGGGATAGTTGGCCAGCGTCAGCGTGGCGGGCACGGCGGGGCGGGAGCGGGCGCGCTTGACGCGATCGGCGCCGGCCTCGTCCTTGGCGCCCAGCGGTTCCACCAGGGCCAGCGCGCGGGCGCTCTGGCCCCCGGCCAGCGCGGCATCTGCGGCGATCAGGCGCACATTGCGCCGTTGGCTGTCGTCCAGCCAGTCCTGCTTGAGCGCGGCGTCGAAGTCGGCGTCGGCTTCCTCGGTCTTGCCCTGGCGCTGGCGCAGATAGCCGCGCATGACCAAGGCCACGGTGTTTTCGTCGTCCTGCCTGAGCGCGTCGGTGGCCGCGTCCTCGGCGGCCGCGAGCTGGCCGTCCAGCATCAGCGCGGTCATCAGCAGCAGGCGGTGGCTGGCGGTGTCGGGCGCCAGCGCCACGGCTTGCCGCGCCAGCGGGACGGCGTCGCCAGGCCGGTTGGCGATCAGCGCCTGATAACCCTGTTCCGCCGGCTTGACCGCCATGCGCCGCTTCATGGTGGCGCGACGCGCGGCCAGGTCGCTCTGGTTCGGCGCGCCCAGCGTCATCGCCTGGTTGGCGGCCGTTTCGGCTTCGGCGTACTTGCCCTGGGCTTCCAGCGCGTCCAGCCACAGCATGGCCCAGGCGCCCTGCTTGGGATCGATGCGGAAAGCCTGCTCGGCGCCGCGCTGGGCGGCGGGGTAGTTGCCGCTGTTGTAGTCCGCGTAGGCGCGCGTGGCGATGGGGAAGCCGCGGCGGTAGGCGCTGGTCGTGGCCGGCGCGCCCCCGGCGGGGCGGGCGCCGGCCGGACGCGCATTGGCCGCCGGGGCGGCGGGCGTCGCCGGACGCAGATTGGCGCGCGCCTGCCGCAGCGCGGGCGTGTCCAGGCCGCTCTTGACGGCATCGTCGGCGGCCCGTTCGGCCTCGTCCAGCTTGCCCTGCTTCTGCAGCGCGTAGATCAACAATAGGCGCAGGCGTTCGACGTCCGGGCGCAGCGCGATCGCCGATTCGGCCTGCTGCTGCGCCTGCGCGTAGCGGCCGGCGTCGTAGAGCCTGTAGCCCTCGTTGGCGAATTGCCAGGCGGCGCCTTCCAGCGGCGCCTCGGCGGCGCGCGCGGCCTGCTGGGCGGCGGCGGGCGCGCCAGTCCACAGGCAGGCGAGCGCGGCGGACAGGACTAGCGTGCGGGTCAGGGGCGTCATGGGGTGGCGGGTTTGTCGTCGGTGGTCGGGGGCGCGGCTTGGGCCTGCGCGCCTTGTTGGAAATCGATGGCTTCCTTGAGCGTGCCGGCGTCCAGCCAGCCCTGTTCAAGCAGGCTGGTGCCCAGCGGTTTCTTGTCGCGCGCCTGGATCTCCAGCGCCTGCGCCAGCTTGTCCTCGTCGATGGCCTGCCACGACAGCAGCAGTTCGCCCAGGCGCTGGCGCTGTTGCGCCAGCTGGTCGGTGGATGGGAAGTCGTGCATGGTCTTGTCCCAGGCCAGGCGCTTGCCCGTGATGAGATGGCCGATGAACAGTTTCCACGCGCGCGCCGCCGCCATGGCGTTGATGAAGTTGCCGACGATCATGCGCGGAACGGACAGCACGGCGTGCTCCCAGCCGTACATATTGCCCACGAAATACATGCGCTGGACCACGCGCAGCAGCAGCGCGACGGCGTTGAGCCACATCAGCGTCACCAGCCAGCCTCCGGGGCGGAAGTACGAGGGGTAGTACACGGTCCACCAGCCGAAGCGGTCGGCCAGATAGAACAGGAAGAAGTTCGCCAGCAACAGATAGGCCAGGATGGCGATGAAGGACGTGACCAGGCCCTTGCGGTCGCGGAACAGCAGGTAGCGGGTGGCGAACGATCCGGTCCAGCCCACTTGCTGCCAGCCTTGCAGGCCGATGCCCAGCGTCCAGCGGGCCTTCTGCCGGTAGGCAGTGCGGAAGGTGTTGGGAAAGTACTCGCGCACGCCCAGCGGCATGGACAGCGTCGTGACTTTCTCCGGGCCTAGTCCGAACCAGGAGCGCCGGCGCGCCACATACTCGACCGGGAATTTGCCGAATATCTGGCGCATGCCCCGCTGCGCCAGCCGCGCGCCGATATCGTAGTCCTCGGTCAGCGTGTCCGTGTTGAAGGGCTGGTTGTTGGTCTCTGCCGCCAGCTCCATCAGCGCGCGCCGCGAGAAACAGGTGCCCACGCCCGCCGACGGCACCATCTTGGACAGGCTTTCGCGGACCACCAGGTCCTTGGTGTGCCATTCCGCGAACTCGTCCATGTAAGTGCCGGCGACAAGCTCGTGCCACTCGCGCTCCAGCGAGGTCACGGGCAATTGGATGAAGTCGATGCGCGGCAGCAGGTAGTTGTAGTACTTCAGTTCCAGCGGGTGCAGCACGTCTTCGCTGTCGTGCAGGATGACGCCGGCGAATGGCTCGGGCTGCTTTTCGTTCTGCGCGAAGATGGCCTGCACGATCCAGTTCAGGCAATCGGCCTTGCAGGTGGGGCCGTCGTGCGGCACCTCGACGCGCACCAGCTGGCGATAGCGCCGACGCATGCGCTCGACTTCCTTGATCGTGCGCTCGTCGTTCTGGTAGGTGCCGGCGAAGATCATGTAGTTCTTGTACTCGAGCGTGGACACCATGGTCTCGAGCATGGATGCGATCACGTCGTACTCCAGCCATGCCGGCACCATGATGGCCAGGGGCTGTTCCTCCTTGGCGCGCAGCTGCGCCGCCGTGAGCCGGGCATAGCGCCGGTCCTCGACGAGCCTGCGGCGCAGCGCCCGCACCCAGAACCAGCCGTCGATGAACAGATCATCCAGGCTGGACAGCAGGATGATGATGCCGACGACGGCGGTCACGATTTCCAGGCCACGGTAGTAGTCCGCCGCCAGATAGGGCCAGTAGAGCGTAGACATGGCGCGTCTGCCGGCCTTAACCGTTGCCCTTGTTCTTGCGGCGGGTGACGCGCAGCGCCAGGATCAGCACCAGCACCAGCACCAGCAGGCCGAAGCTCAACGCCGGCACGCTCCACGAGATATAGCGGCGCCATTCGAAGAAGGCGCTTTCCCCGGCGCCGGGCGGCTTGCTGGCATCCGGGTTGGTGCTGTCGATCCAGGCCACCGGACCGTTGGCGGCGATCACGGCGATGTCGCCGCGGTTAAGCACGAAGGGCGTATCGAGCTTGCCGCTCTGCGGGCCCAGCGCATGCCACAGCACGCCGTCCTGTCCGCCCGAGCTGACCACTTCGGCCGTGCTCAAGCCGCTCAGTCCGGAAATGTCCAGCCAGGTGGTGGACCTGCTCGCCACCAGCAGCTGTTTCTGGTCGCTGACCTGGACCTTGGGCTTGGCGCCATCCAGGGGCACTTCCAGCGCCAGGAAGGTACGCGCGGGCTTGGCTGCCTGGCCGGCCGGCGACACGGCGAGTTCGGCGCGCGTGGCGGACACGCCACTGGCTGTCGCGATGCCGATCAGTTGCTTGAGGCTGGTGGGTGCATTGGCCAGGTAGCTGTCGGGAACCAGGACCTGCGGATTGCCCGCCAGCAGGGGCAGCAGGCCGGTGAACGTGCCGTCGGGCTGGGGCTGGCCCGGCTTGACATGGCTGGTCGGCAGCACGCTGACGGGATAGCCCTGCGGGATTTCGTTGCAGTCCACCGAGACGGGCTGGCGCTGCACGCTGACGCGCACGGCGTTGTTTACGCCCAGCGCGTAGCCGGGCACGCGCGCCGTCAGGCGTTCCGGACGGCCGTCGGCGTCGAGCTGCTTGGCGCCCAGCAATATCCCGTTCCAGAATACCGAGGCCACCGGCCGGGTGGACGAGGCGCCGGGCGCGGCGGCCAGGTCGATGATCAGTTCGTCCGGCATGCGGCCGTCGGAGGACACGGAGGCCAGCGGGAAGTTGACGTTCCAGTCGCCGCGCGAGACCACGTCGAAGCTGTCGGGCGCGCCGCCCAGCGCGCTCAGGCGCACGCCATCGCCCTGGAAGGACTGGGGCGGCGTGGCGGTCTGCACCTGTACCTGGCGCGACACCAGGATGCGGCGCCACGCCGCATTGAACACGCCCGCCGCCTGCGCGCCGGCGTCGGGCGCCACCGCGATCACGGACAGACGGCCCATCGGCGCGAGACGGACTTCCTTGGCGGCCATGTCTGCGCCGGCCAGCGGCGCGCGTGCCTGGCGCCAGGACTTGAACGCGTCGGCGGCGTCCGGGTCCGAGGCCAGTTCGGTCTGCAGCGCATCGAGCGCCGCATTGAGCTTGGCGCGCAGCGCCGGGCTGGCGATCACGACGTCGCCGGTGACGGCTGGCGCGCCCAGCACCAGCAGCGCGCCGATCTCCGCGGCCGAGGCCAGCTTGTGCCGCTCTTTGCCCGCCACGGCGGCGAACACGGGCGCCTGCGCGAGGCCCGCGGGAACCTGCAGGGCGCGCGTGTCGATCTCGTCGCCGACGGCGGGGAAGGCCTTGACGTCGACGCGCTTGCCGGCGCGTTGCATCGCCACGCCCATGCGCCAGGCGCTGTCGTAGGCTTGCTGGTCGAGCTTGGTGTCGGACACCAGCAGCACCGGCTTGCCGGGCAGCGTGCTCCAGGCATCGTCCAGGTTGCCGATCGCCGAGGCGTCGTAGCGGTAGCTCAGGCGCGTCTGCGGAGAAATCGTCAGCGCGTTGGCGGTGGCGCGGTTGCTTTCACAGCGGCGCAGCGCGATCTCCGACTGCCAGTCCACGCCCAGCCGCAGGAAGCCGGTGCTGCGCAGGCGCTGTTCCAGTGGCAGGTTGCGCAGGACGGGGCCGTTGCCGTCGGCGATGTTCTGCGCCGCCAGCGGCACGCCGTCGGCCCACAGGACCAGGTTGGTGCGGCCCGGTTCATCCTTGGTGTAGCGCGCATCGAAGTTGAGCGTGGCGTCGGCGATGGGAACGCCGCGCGGCACGGGCAGGTAGAAGTCCTGGTGCGCATCGCTGTTGCTCAGCACCACGGGCTCGCTGATGCCCAGGTCCGCCAGTGAGGTATCGCGCGTGATCTAGTCATCGCTCTGCAGGCGCCGCAAGGCGTCGCCCGCGGGGCTTGCCACGGCGGCCATGGGCAGTGCAAGGCCCGCCGCGACCAAGGCGCGGCGCAGGTGGGAGGCGATGGGAGGGAACGTGTTTCTATGCATGGGGGCTCCTGGCCGAAGAGGGCGAGGCGTGGAGGCTCAGGCCGGCTGGCTGGCGGCCGGGCCGTAAGGGTCGAATTCGGATACCGGGCGGCCGCAAAGCGCATCGACGATGCGCCGGCTGGCGTGGCCGTCTCCGTAGGGATTGATGCGGCGGGAGAAGGACGCGTGCAGCGCCGGATCGTCCAGCAGGCGGTTCACTTCCGTGACGATGCGTTGCGTATCGGTGCCGACTAGGGCCACGGTGCCGGCCTGCACGGCCTCGGGCCGCTCGGTGACGTCGCGCATCACCAGCACCGGCTTGCCGAGATAGGGCGCTTCTTCCTGAACGCCGCCGGAGTCGGTGAGGATCAGGTGCGACTGCTGCATGAACCAGACGAAATCCAGGTAGTCCAGCGGATCGATCAGGTGGACGCGTTCCAGGTTGCCCAGGTCGGTCATGACCACGGAGCGGACCTGCGGGTTCAGGTGCACGGGATAGACGATCTGCAGGTCATCGCGCCTGGCCAATTCGGCCAGCGCGGCACAGATGTTCTTGAAGCCGTCGCCGAAGCTCTCGCGACGATGGCCGGTGACCAGCAGCAGCCGGCGCGTCGGATCCAGCCACTGGTAGCGCTGCGCCAGCGTTGCGGCCAGCGCGCCGCCCGGCGCGAGCTTGGCGCAGGTCATGGCCAGCGCGTCGATCACCGTGTTGCCGGTGACCGTGATACGGCCGGGCAGGTGCTCGCGCAGCAGGTTCGCGCGCGATTCGGCGGTGGGCGCGAACAGCCAGTCGCCCACGGCGTCGACCACGCGGCGGTTCATCTCTTCGGGAAACGGCATGGCCAGGTTGCCGGTGCGCAGCCCCGCCTCGACGTGGCCGATGCGCACGCGCCGGTGGAAGGCCGCGAGCGCGCAGGCCGACGCGGTGCTGGTGTCTCCATGCACCAAGACGCAGTCCGGCTGTTCGCGTTCGAGCACCTCGTCCACGCGGCTGATGAGCCGGGCGTACAAGCCGTTGAGCGTCTGGTTGGGCACCATGATGTCCAGGTCGTGCTGGGCATGCAGGTCGAATAGCGCCAGCACCTGGTCCAGCATCTGGCGATGCTGACCCGTGACGCAGACCACGCTTTGGATCGCGGACTCGTCGCGCAGGGCGGCGACCAGGGGCGCCATCTTGATGGCCTCGGGACGGGTGCCGAATATGGAAAGTACTTTCATAAGCATGGGTATTTCCCTCGCCTGGTGTATTTCCTAGCCTATATTATGTAATGAAAATATTCGTAATACGTGACGTATTATTAATTTTGTGCATTTGAAAGCGAGCCCCCACCTTGAATTGTTTGTATAGGCGTTAATTCGCTATTTTGAATGAAAATAGGGTCGCATTGGTTTCAAATTGCTTTCAGTTACCCGTAATTTTCGATTCTTGTAGATTGAATCACGGGATTTTCGTGCGATTTTGCTGATCCATGCCATTTCCAAATTTTGCAGAGTATGAATTTTGAGTATGGATGCGTCAGAATGCCGATCGTTCGGTCTCACGCCCAGACAGATTGACGCTCAGCGCTTGACACTAAAGTGACTTCAGGCTTTTTCATGTGTCGCATCTGCCCACGGTGCCAAGGACGAACATGAGCGACAGCCACCAACACGCCGAAGTGCGCGCCTTGCCGGAATCCCGGCTGTGGCTGGCTTTCGGACTCACCGGCACCTACATGGTGGCGGAGATCATCGGCGGCCTGGTGACAGGCAGCCTGGCGCTGATCTCCGACGCCATGCACATGATGACCGACGCGATCGCGCTGCTGCTGGCGCTGATCGCGATCCGAGCCGGACGCAAGGCCGCCGATTTGCTGCGCACCTACGGCTACGCGCGCTTCGAGATTCTGGCGGCGGCCGTGAACGCGCTGGTGCTGCTGGGCGTGGCGTTCTACATCCTCTACGAAGCCTATCGCCGCCTGTCCGCGCCGCAGGACATCCAGTCCCTGGGCATGATGGTGGTGGCTATCGGTGGTCTGATCATCAACCTGGTCTCGATGCGGCTCCTCGCCAGCGCGAAGGACGACAGCCTCAACGTGAAAGGCGCCTACCTGGAAGTGTGGGCCGACATGCTGGGTTCGGTGGCTGTGATCGTCGGCGCCATCATCATCTGGCTCACGGGCTGGCGCTGGGTGGACTCGGCGCTTGCCGTGGCGATCGGTTTCATGGTCTTCCCACGCACTTGGGTGCTGCTGCGCGAATGCGTCAACCTGCTGCTGGAGGGCGTGCCGGCGGGCATGAGCCTGGACGCGGTGCGCGACGAAATCGCGGGCGTGGAAGGCGTGGCGACGGTCCACGACCTGCATCTGTGGGCCATTACGCAAAGCCAGCCCATGCTGACGGCGCACGTGGTGCTTGCCGGCGGCGCGGACGGGGAAAGCGTCAGGCGCGCCATCGAGGCGCGCCTGCATGAACGCTACGATCTGCACCACACCACGCTGCAGATGGAGCGCGACGACCGCAGCGTCCACGAAGCGGGGCACTGAGCGGGTGACGCGTTGTCGCCGCCTAGGCGCTGTCACGGTTTATTGTCGTCGCCGTGGCTGTTGCTGAGTGGGCGGCAGGTTCACAGGATGGCTGCGCGCGGCGGACGAAAAAGGAAAAGGGCGGATCGGTTGCCCGTCCGCCCTTCGCCGTTACAGCGTGATGCTTGCTAATTTGGTGGAGCCGGGGGGAATTGAACTGCCGGCGGTCCTATTTTCTTGGGGGGAATATGTCCCAAAAATCAGCCGCTTACGGTGCCGGTTTTCTCGGCTGCCAGACCTGCGTGTGAAACCGGTGTGAATGCGCCGGCGCGCTGGAAGTTCTTCGGGATGAACTTGCCGTAGATCTTGAAGACCATCTCCACGTCGGTGTGGCCGAGCTGGTCCGCAATGTACCAGGGATTCGCGCCAGCCGTCAGTCGCGTGCTGGCGTAGGTGTGCCGCATCTGGTACGGGTTGCGATACCGCACGCCGGCCCGCTTGCACAGCGGTTGCCAGAGGGATTTGCGGATCTGCGCGTCCGACGCCCACGGCTCGCTCTTGCGCGGGTCGTGCCAGATCCGGCTGCCGGCCAGGAACGTGAATGCCTTCTGGGCCTGGAGCGCCGCCAGCGCCAGCGGCGACAGATCCACATCGCGGATGCCCGCCTGGGTCTTCGGCGCCTTGCGTACCTGGGCGGGCTTTCCTTCGACCATGCCCGTGACGATGTTGTCGTCGATGCGAACGCGCCCATGCACCCAGTCCACACTCGACCATTCCACCGCCTGAATTTCGCCCGGGCGCAATCCCGCCTCGAACCAGAACTGGATCAGGGGCAGCTCGTCGGCCCGCGCCGCCTTGCACAGCGCGGCGACCTCGTCCATGTCGAACGGGTCGACCTCGTAGTTGCTCTTGGTGGCCGTCTGCTTGATCAGCTTGCCCAGGGCGATTCGGTCCAGCGGGTTGCTGTCCAGCAGCTCGTCGTTCACCGCGTCGTCCAGCACCGACCGCAACGGCGTCAGGCGGTTTCGCACCGTCTTTCCCGTGACGCCCATGCCGGCGATCCAGGCGCGCAGGTCGGCCGGCGCCAGTTCGTTGACGGGCGTTTCTCCCCAGCGCGGGCGCAGGTAGTGTTTGATGGCCTTGGCGTAGCCCAGTAGGGTGGACGCGGAGATGCTGCCGTTGGCGCCCTGTTTCTCGTACAGGGCCAACTGCGCGTCGAGCAGCGCGCCCAGCAGAAGCTTCGCACCAGGAATTGCGGCCGGGCTCGGTTCAAGCCTGGCGGCTGCCGGGGATTCTGGGAAATAGGAGCGATAGCTGAAAACGCCATCGGCGATCTTGCGGCGGATCTCGGCACGCAGGCCAGCAGCATATTCCAGATAGGACTTCGTGACCTTGGCCGCCGGCAACAGCTCGCGGCACTGCTCGCCGCGGTAGCTGAATGCGATCTGCAGGCGTGGGCCGTCCTTCAGCTCCCGAATTGTCACGCCGCGCGGCGGCTTTGGCTCTGATCCTGCTCGACCCATTTGTCGACTTCCTCGGTGTTGATCCAGATGCAGCCATCGGCCGCCTTCTTGTAGTGCACGCCGTCGGTCCATATCCTTCGGCGGTTTTTAGCATATATGGCATCCGGCGTATCTCCGGACAGCTCACAGTACTTGGCGAGCTTGACCCATTTCATGGTTGTTGCTCCTTCGTCATTGCAGCATCGCGGCATTGAATAGAATCCGGCCTATCTACAAGGCGCAGCCGAATTTCTTCGGGTAGTGGTCTCAAGGGCATCCAATAGGCGACTCCTAGAAGAATCCCTCGGCAGTGGTTCGCGCCACGGGTGAACCATCGATCCCCTTCTCGCCGGGCCACTTCGACGATGCCGCGGTGGGTCACCGCGAGGATCCTTTCGCCTTCGGGGGGAAGTGCCTCGCTCGTGCAGATCCATCCATCTTGAACCGCTGCCGCCGCTTGGTGTTGGGCTGCGTGTGCCATCTATTTCTCCTTCTTGTCGTAGCGGCTGTTCCAGGCCCGGGCTGCGTATGCGGCCGGATCTCGTAGCATCTCGCTATAGAAAGTCGCGCTCTGAGCCTCGCACATCGAGCATTCGACGTAATGCGCGGTGTCGATCCCCCAGCCCGCACCAACGTCCGGGTTTGATTCGACCTTTTCTACTTTGGCGCGGGCCCGAGAACCGCAAAACGGGCACGGTTTCAGATCAGCCATTTCCCTGCTCCTTGCGCCGCACTTCGACGGACGCGATAAGCTGCCGCGAAATCTGCGCGCCCAGTGCGAACAAGAGCCGCTGCTCCAGCGACTGTTGCTGCGGCTGGATGCACTCGGTGCGCAGCTTGCCCTGATTGTCGATGTAGACCCATAGGGGTGAGTTGGCCCAGCCAGGGCCGGCGGCGTACTCGGGCACGACGGCCACGATGTGCTCGCCGCGACTGAGCTGTACTTGCGGTTTGGTCATGACTGCTCCTTGTGTGCGCCAACTATTAAGGAATCCTGAATAGTTGCCGGCACAGCCGGCTGATACGCAACGTCGTGGAATCCGCTCAGATGCTGCGCGCGCTGGGCATATGCAGCCGCGTCCTTGGGCTCGCACATGTCGGTGCTCAGCCTAGCGACGCGGGCCCACGACGAATTGTCGCGCGCGCGGTCGCTCTTGCGTTCGTAGTCCACCTGGGCGGCGCGCAGGTGCTTGAGCGCTTTGGCTGCGGCGTCGAGCCGCTGAAGATCAGGCTTCATCGTTGTCCTCCTTGTTCGCGTCCAGCGCGGCGCAGGTAACCTGATTCGTGCAGCGGAAGGTTGCATAGACCTCGGACAGCGCGCTTTCGACGGTCGGGTATGCGGTCGTGTCCCAGCAGTCGGGCCAGTGGATCGCTCGTGCGGCATCGGCGCTGGCCTGGGGCGCAGCACTCGCGGACGGCTGCGTGCCCGTGCCACGGCATCCTGCGCATTCCACGTCAATGGTGCTGCCATCGTGGCCAACGTCGCCGTCCAAGCCGGTGCCGCTGCATGAGGCGCAAGGTCCGGCCTGCTGGGCCACAGGGGCGCTTGCCAGGGCGGCGCGGGCCTTCCAGCCCCGCCACAGCGCGCGAGTCATGAGGTGTCCATACTGTCCGTCAGCGTCGCGCCCAAGGCCACCGCGTTTACCCATCGTGATCTTGAGATAGGCTTCCTCAAACGCCGCCCGCTCATCGGGCTGGGCTACAGGGGCGCGCAGCCTGGACAGCGCCCTGATCACGGCATTGACCATGTTTTTGCGGATATCGAAGGCTACGGACACGGGCGAGACGACGGGTTCTCGGCCTTCGCGCTGCGCAATCCGGGTCACCGTGTCATAGCAATCCGCGTAGAGTTCCAGGGCGCGGCGTATGGCTTCGTGCGTTGCCGCCTGGGCGGCGTCGTTCTGGTTGGTCATGTCATTGATCCTTGGGATGTGCCAGCGCGTGTGCAACGTGGCGGGCGTAGGTGCTGACCGCCCGCCAGTAAGCCGCCATTGGTGCCTTGCGGCGACGCCAGGCGGTTTCAGCTTCCGTGTTCGCCTGGTCGCGGAGATCGCGCATCACGGCTTCGATGCGTTCGCGGTCAGCCTTCGGCAATTGCTGGAGCGCTTGACCGGCCGGCAGGCGCAAGAGAGGGTTGATGTATCCCACGATCACCTCCCCGCGCCCTGTGTTGCCTGCTTGCGCACGCGGTCCAGCAGCGCTTCGTGGTCTTCCTTGGACCGGATGACTGGATCATGCAGCGCGAACGCCTGGCGTGCCACGTCAGCGCGCCGCAGGACTGCCGGAATGTCGCTGCCGATGGTCTTGAACAAAGAGCGCATGCCGGCCTCGTGGGGCTTCATGTAGTGCTTGCCCATGTACTTGTAGAACACCTCCAGGAACGGATCGATGCCGTAGCAAATCAAGGCATACAGGGCACGCATTTCCACTTCGGACAGTTCGATGGTGGCGCGCGTTTCGACATGGGGCTGCTGTCTGAAGCGGCTCATGCTGCGCTCCCCTCGCCCTGCTGGGCGGCATGTTCGGCAGCGGCGCGGGCGGCCGCAAGCACGCGGCGCCAGCTCGTTATGTCGATCCCGTAGAAACTACGGTCGGTAGCGCCGCGCTCGGCTTGCTCTTCCTCGCCGCGCATCCAGCGCATGAGCGCGTGCTCGATTACTTCAGTCGTGTAGGGGTCGGCGAAGCCTGCGGCGGACAATTCGCGCAGGCCGGCAGCCACGTCGATGCGGTCCACGTTGTGTCCTGGGATGAGGTTGTGGCGCATCACGCATCCCCCTGCCGCTGGGCGGCAATGGCAGCGCGGTCCAGGCGTTCAATCTCGGCCAGGATCAGGGCGCCGGCCTTCACTAGATCACGGCGCGGCGTTGTCGGCTTCCACCAATCCCGATCCCACGGCCAAAACGCGTAGGGGTTGGCTGGATAGCGCAGCGCACCGTTCTGTATTTCGGAGGCATGAATCGCGTAGCAGCCAGCGGCGCCCGCTATCTCGCCCAATGTATGCGCGTCATCGTGATCGGGCGCCCAGCCTTCTGCGCTGATCTGCCGCTGGCGTTCGGCCAGCACGTCGCGCGCTGCTGGTGTCTGCGCATCGCGAACAGCAAGGGCCGCCTCGGCTTTGATCGCCCTTGCTTGCCAGTGGTCAATTGCGCCATGCAGTGTGTTGTCGCCGGCGCTCGCAAAGTCGTCCAGCGCATCGGGAGCGGGGCGAAACATGCGGACTGCCGCGAGCAGGTCTTTGACCGCTTCCGAGAACAGATCCGGGTTGCCCGTGGCGTTTGCAATCACAACCTTATCGGCGCGCTCTTGTAGCTGCTGTGCGCCGATGGTTGGATGGTGGTATGTCGTCATTGCTCAAGCCCTTGAGATTGGGTGAGGGACCAGCCGGCTTTGCGGCTGAACGTGACCTTGCCGGCCCTGCGCAGCGACTGGATGCGGCGGTCAACGATGTGAATTGCGGCGATGTTGTGTTCGCGCTGGAGCGCCAGGGCTTCTTCACCGGCCGCGCCGCCGTTGATTTCATGGCCGAAGCGATGGCCGGCGCGGATCCGGTCCAAGATCGCGCGGTCCAGCGTGTGGAAGGTGAGGCCGGTGAGGATCATTCTTCGGCGTCCTGATGCGCCTCGGGGGCGGGTTCAGGCTCGGTGTCCTCTTCACCCAGCACCCAGCGCAGCGCAGCGGCATACTCACCCTGGGCTTCAGCAAGCGCGGCCTGGATCTGCTTCTTCGATTTGACGCGGGGGCGGTCGCCCAGCACGGCGGCCTGCCTGCGGCTGCGTTCGTGGGGCTTGGCACCGTTGCCGGCGGCGATCAGCTCGGCCACCTTCGCGCGCTGCTCGTCCGGCTGGAGCTTCACCAGGGTCTTGACGTGCGTCAGCGTGATGTTGCCGGACTCAAGGGCATTCTTGACTGCGGCCGTGCAGTCCAGAATCGCCAGCGTGTCGCGTATCGTGACCGTGGAGCAACCGAACAGCATCGCCAGTTCGCTTTCCGAGCATCCCCGATTCAGCGCGGCCGCCATCTTGTTGGCCCTGCCCAGCGGCGTGTCTGCTTGCCGGATTTCGTTTTCGCTGATCATGCCGGCGGCGACCTGGTGGGCGGTGCGACCACGGCGAGGCACGGCCGGAACCAGCAAGGTCGGCTTGCCTTCGGCCGCCAAGCGCTTGTTTGCTTCCAGGGTGTGCTTGACGCGTTGCCGGCCGGCAATGACCAGGGTCTTGCCGGATTCGGGATCCTTCCACACCAGGATCGATTGCAGGACGCCCAGCGCCATGATGTTCAGCACCATCGCTTCGTCAAGCGGGAGGTGTACGCGTTCGTCGTAGAGTGGGTGGTCGTGTTCCGTGACCAGATGCAGATCCTCGGGGGCGAACATCAGCACATTAGATTTGCCGCTGGCGCCGTATACGTCGATGCTGTTCTTAGCCATGCCTGTTTTCCGTTGATAGGTTGAAAAGTCGAATTTCGGGATTGGGTCAGATCAGTATTCGATCCAGCCGAGGATGGGTTTCTTGGTGGCCTTGCTGATACGGGGGGCGCCGTTCTTGTCCACGGTTTCGCCCCGAACCATCACGCGCAGGCGAGACGTGCGCTCGCTTTGGCGGGCCAGCCTGATGTAGTCGTTGGCGAACTGCGGGGCATCGAACGTTCCGGACAACTGGACCAGTTTGGAAGTGGCCAGGTAGTAGTCCGTTTTGGTGGCCATCCAGTCCACCAAGTCGGACGGCCGGACGCAGGCCCGAACTTCGGGCGTCATCTGGTTGAGGTGCTTCTTCCACGCCTTCTCTGCGGCTTTCTTGGCAAGAGGCTCGGTCATGCCGAAAACGCAAAATGCGCTCATGGCATGCTCCTTTCGGCATACGCCGTCTTGTGGCCGCCATCCTGCGCGGTCAGGGTTGATTCGTCGGCCTGCTGGCGCTCGCCGTAGCCGAGAGCGATGAAGACGATGGCGACAGCGCAGAACGCAGCATTCATCAGCGCTTCGCCGTGGGTGCGAACAAATCGGCGGATCATTGGGGACTCCATGTGTCGGCCGCAGCGTGGCGGCGTGCGATGTAATCGCCCAGGGGAGCCAGCACCAACCGCGCGAACGCGAGCAGGCCGGCGCCCCAGGCGAGGGCATGTAGAGAGGTCATGGGAATTTGCGCGGAGCGCGCGGTGATGGGCTTCGGGGAGCGGGCCGGGGTGCAGCAACTTCGAAAGTCACTTTCGGAGCCGGTGACGTGGCGGCGTGACCCGCTTTCCGAAGCCGCCCCGACGCGCGGGGCATGGCGGGGGATTACAGCTTTCCGTTGCGGTCCAGCACGTTCAGGATGGGCGCGAGGATATCGAGCAGGGCTTCGAGGAACTTGATCATGGCTATGGAAATTGAGGGTTAAAAGGCGGGCCGAAATGCCCGGGTCAAGTCTGCGCTGACGGACAGCCCGCGTTTGCGCAAAGCATTAGCAACTAGGGAGCGGTCATGTCTAGCGTCAGCATGACGGAGCAGACCGAGGTAGCTGTTGCCCGTCTCGAAGACCTTTTCTTTCGGAAGCTCTTCGATGCGGCGCAAGGCGGTGCAGACGGAGCGGCGGCGCACTTCCCGGCGCCAGGGCTTGATGACGTAGCCTGCGAAGTCGACGCCGCGGTCGATGGGCTGGATGATGGTTTTACGAGGATTGAGTTCCAAACCCAGTCTCGGCAGGTACGAATTGACCGAAGCCAATGCTTGGCTGAGCCACTGCGCGGACGGATGCAGCAGCACGAAATCATCCACATAACGTACGTAGTGTTTGCCCCTCAGGCGGTGCTTCACGTACTTGTCCAGCCCGTCCAGCAGAATGTTGGCAAAGAACTGGGAAGACAGGTTGCCTATCGGCAGGCCGCAATGGTCCGGCGCGTCGCGCAGGCGCTTATGCTTTGGCACAAGTGCCAGCGTGGCCGGGTCGCCGCGCACCTCGACATCCGGCCGAGGGTCATGGAACAGGATCTGTGCAGTCAGCCGGCGCCACCAGTGCTCAGGGATCTTGCCGCCCACCCTAAGCCAAAGGCTTCGCTTGTCGATGCTAACGAAGAAGTTGGACAGGTCGGCCTTGAGGCACATGGCCGGCCGGGACCAGTTCTGTGTGGCGCTGCGCACCTTGGATTCCAAGCGCTGGGCGGCGTACAGCGTGCCGCGCCCCTGAATACAAGCGCAGGAGTCAGCGATGAATCCCGCCAGGAAGCGCGGGGCGATCTTGTTGTAGAGAAGATGGTGAACCACCCGATCCCGGAAATCAGCCGCCCAGACTTCGCGCGGCTTGGGGTGAGTTATCACAAAGCAAATCGAACGCCCGGGGCGATATGTACCGCTCCGGAGTTCGTCGTCCAACTGGGCCAGGTTGCGCTCCAGATTCATTTCAAAGCGCAGGGCACTGGCCGTATTTCTTTTGAGCCGGCGACAGTCAAAATATGCCTGCACCAGCTCCGCGAACGAATGGCAAGAATCCATAGAAACTCCGAGCATGATTTGCGGACGGGACGAACTCGGAACTCGTTGTTGCGGTTCCAGTTGTTGACGTTGCCGTTCTCGAAATTCACCGCCCAGGCGTTGTAGGAGCCGTAGGGCGAGACATCACGCTATCCACGTCGCCCCGCCGAAGGCTTGCCGGATCAGCGGAGAAACTGCGCGGGACCTGGGCGGCCTAGGCCGTTGGTTTCCTCTAGTGCGCATATCGGTGGCCTTGTGAGCCAGCGGCGTGACCAGATCATCAAGCGCATTGGCCCTGCCGCCGTGACGACGGAGCAGCAAGCGCATTCTCGGAGTGTTTCAGCCATCCTGTAGCCTGGCGTCCGATGCTATCGGTCAGCGCGATTGCCTCGCCATACTGCCCGCGAGAGATCAATCGTAGGTCCGTCGCCAAGCGCAGAGACAGATCTACCGCAACCACCCGCTCCCGAAGAATCCGGATCACGGGCGGCCTGTCGGACGCCGAGTTGGCCCGATACACCAGCGCCACCAGTTCGAAGCACTGCTTGCGCAGGTCAGCCCCAAAGTCGGCCTTGTAGTTCCTGGGCATATTGGCCACAAACTTTGTGACCAACAGGCTCAGGTCATAGGTAACCTTGAAAATCTTGGTGTCAGTGTGCAGGGCCATGGCATCGGCGGGCTACGCCCGCAAAGGGTTAAAGGGATGAAGCGATGATGCTGCGGACGGGACGAACTCGGAACTCGTAGCCGCGGGACCAGTAGTAGACGCCGCCGTACTCGAAATCCACCGCCCAGGCGCCGTAGGAGCCGCAGGGCTTGTTCGTCCAGTACCAGTCGTCCTTGTTAAACAGATCCGGCGTATTGATGTAGGCCAGCATCATGTCTTTCTGGTCGGGCGCGCGCCAATCGGCATGGCCGTTCACTTCACCGCGTTCGGTCACGGCCGAGGCCAGATCCTTGAATTTCACGTCAACCAGGTCGAATTCCTTGCCGCCCGGGATGATCACGTGATGCGTGGCGCCGTCGATGAGGCGGGAGCCGATGTAGACGCCGCCCTGTTCGGGCCATTCGTGCCCGATGACGGGCGCGGTCGTTGCGATAGCAGTCATGCAAGTCTCCTGCGGGCTTCGCCCGCTTAAGGGGTAAATGGATCAATAGGTGAATCTGCGGACGGGACGAACTCGGAACTCGTAGCCGCGGCTCCAGTAGCTGACGCGGCCGAACTCGAAAAACACCGCCCAGGCGTAGTAGGAGCCGTAGGGCGTCGAGGTCCAGTACGGCCTCGGCTGGAACAGGTGCGGCAGGTTGGCGGCAATGATCTGCAGCTCTCGCTTGGCGGGCAGGTAGAAGTCGGCATGCCCGTCAGCGCTGAACTCCCTGGCGGCCCGCGCCGCTGCGTGGGCCTTGTCATGACGCAGCAGATCGTTGGTGTTGACCAGGCCATCCCAAGCGCTGGCGGTGCGCTCGCCATCCTCTGGACCCCAGACGTAGGTGCCGTCCAGGTCTTCGTTGGCAACGACGAGGCCGTACACCACACCATCGTCGCCGAGGATGTCACCGGCATAAATCCCGCCCTGACCCGGAAGGTACTGGCCGATCTTTACCTGGTGGACGGGCGAAGCGGGCCGCGATGAAAGATAGCTGCTCAGAGCCCCGAGCAGGGTTGAGGCGGGAATTTCCAGGCGCAAACCGCCCGGATCCAGCGGGATCATGTTGTTCATGGTTTTCCTTTGAGGGGGGGGCGCCGCGAGAGGCGGCGTACTGATTTGCCGGTTTGAGCAAAGACCCAGGCAGCGGTTTGCTTCGGTAAGCGCTGACTCGCAGCGCTGGCCGAAACCCGCTTTTGGCGGAATCGGATTTCTTGCCGGCATTCCAGTCGGCGTGACCGTTTCTGCTCTTGGCCGTCTACGCCTCACCCTGTTGACCGTGGACCGCGCTATGGCGGGCTGGATACGGCAGGGACACCGCGCAGAGCTGCGGCCATGCCCGCAGTTGCGATTGAGCCGGGGAACGCCCCACAGGCGGGGCGAGCTACATCGGCGATTGGTTGTTAAAGAGCGTGGCCGGCGGGTAAATGCTCGGCTGAGATGAATAATTGCATATGTACTTGCTTTGGTCAAGTACATATGTACCTATTTTAGACAAGTGAGTTCCTTCTTGAGAACTGAGGCGCTTTTACGCGGAAGCCGGCATCGGCTAACCCTTCCCCTTGCCGGGCGAGTAGCGGACTTGCACCTCCTAGTGAGTGCGCCCTGCCGGGCACACCAAAAAAAGCCCGCGCGAGGCGGGCTACTGAGCTTTGGATCGGGAGGAGCGGTCAGTCAACGGTCACGACCCAATTGCCACCGCGATCCTTGAGTTCGTATTTATAGGCGTACCTGTTGCACACGACAATCAACCCGCGCGTTAGCGACATCGCTCGTGCTGCGCTTATCGTGTCACACCTGTAGCCGTTAGCCTTTATCAGTTGGATGGCACTGTCAACTACGTCGAGGCTCAACGCAACCAAGTCCCTAGCCCTGCTGTCCGGCTCGACTGGCGTGCCTAAAGGCGTCGAAGCGGGTGCGTTCTGCTTTGGCGCGGGTTGGGTTTGTTCGGGGGTGGGGGGCCTGAAAGCGCTGTTCTGTGTCGATGCTACCCGCTCTGCATTTGCCCCCATGAGATCAAGAGCAGCGGAAACTTCGCAGGCAGGAATGTTCACGTCGGCCCAGTTTCCCCCGCTGTTTTGTTGCCGGCATAGAGTCTTTGTAGCTGTAACTCGCTGCTGATAGGCATCTGGCGACGGCTTGGTTCCGTCGGGCGGATTGTGGACAAAGTTCCAATAGGCCGCAGCCTCTGCGTAGGCGGATAAAGCGGAATAGCACCAACTCTTCTCCGCATGAGACAACTTGTTATCGCTGCATTGGGCTTGCATATCCTGGACGTTGCGCAGCATAGTGTGTCCGATCGATCCGGGCGCTGGGCTGCGGCCTAGGGGCATGGTCGAGTTTCCGCGCGTTCCCGAGGTCGATGCCCCACGAGTCTGGCTCGTCAAGATGCCTTCGTAGCGAGACTTCTGTTCTTCGAACCACTGATTCAAGCAGGTGATGTCTCGGCAGTTTTTTTGCCGGTAATTCCATTGCTCACGGGCTTGCTGTCGAAATGCAGATTGGTCCTGACTTGCAGCTTTGGCCTTGTCGAACAGGATTTTTAATTCGTCATCCTTGCGAGATAGCTCGGGTGTATTGCAAATCAAATACTCGGGGACGGAGTCCACCTTGGCGCAATCGAAGCTGGCAGCATGAAGCGAGCTTAAGGGCAAGATAGCGCCAAGAAGGAGAAGCGTTGGCAGCTTGGGGACACAATTGATGAGGCTAGAAATCATGGCTACACCAGACCTTTAGCACGCGGCCAAACACTTCGAAGTCCATTTTTTCAGTGATGTCCCAAGAGTCGTATTTGGCGTTTTCAGATTTGGCTCTGAGTACAAACCCATCTTCTATCGGAATTGTTTGCAGGCGCTTGATAAAGCCCTGATTGCCCACTCGAAAGAAGTAGACCCCGTCATAGTCCACGGAACGCACTCCGCGGTCGACAACCAGTGGATCGCCAGGATTGAACAGGGGGCGCATTGAGTCACCAAAACCTGTGACTATGCACAAATTTTCCTTTTGAGAATAAGTCGGAATGTTCTTGTGGAGCCATTCTGAACTGACATGCCAAGCTTGAATGATGCCCGGTTGGTCGTGAAGTTCTAGCCCTTTCCCCATCGCGCCGCCCGTTTCGAACTGGGGAATTTCCACATCTGGGCGTCGCCGCGCACGTTCGGTCGGCGGCGATTTTGGCTGCGCTGCTGAATCAGCCCCCTCCAACAACCATCGAGCCGTTGTGTTGAGCGCGTCGGCTAGCGCCAAGATGTACTTGGACCCTCGGTTTCGACCGCGCTCGATCTGAGCGATTGTCGATTGAGATATGCCCGCAGCCTTGGCCAGGTCGGCTTGCGATAGTCCAAGTTCGGCACGGCGTGCGAGCACGCGGCTAGATAGGTTTTCCATATTGCAATCGTATTTGCTTGAGCAAGTAGATTGGTACTTGTTAGATGAGTACATATGCAATAAAATGGGACATGGACTCGAAGAACCTCATCAACCGCCTCTTGACCCATGGACTTACGCAGGCAGAAATCCAGCGCCGTGCGGGAGTATCTCAATCGACCGTTTCTCATCTACATACTGGAAAGCGAGGGAAGAGGACGTCGTTCGAAATCGTGCAGCGCCTTGACGCTCTTCTGCGTGAGGTTGAACAAAGCCAGCCCTTGGGCGAATTAGGTCCCGCCGATGTTTGATCGTTCAGTGCAGCGTGACGTTGTCTTGGGCGCCTTCGGCATGGCTGGACCTGTCGCGTTCGGCACACAGCTCATGGAACAAGTCCATGACCGCGGACTCGGACGGGTCCGGGAACGTGCGCTTGGCGATGTCTCTGGCGTTCTGCAGCAGCTTTTCGGTGTCGGTCATGTCGCATTTCGTTGTGTTGGAACAGAGCGAATTTTCCACATGCTGACTCTGTTACCGACGCTGTTATTCCATGAAATTTCCCTATTAGGCGTACTCAAAAATGCAGCGAGAACAAGGGGCTAGCTCCGATGTCCTGCGCATCCGGCCGTCTGAACCTATGCAGTTCGTAGACAAGGCGGAGATTGCGCGGTGCGTGACCTACCGCCAGGCGGTGAGACTTGCCTGGGATATGCGCCAGCCGCGTGGCATGACCATGCGGACCTTGGCGGAGCTGTGCGGCATGTACCCGCAGCACGTCAGCAGCTACCTCCACGAGGATCCGCTGTTGCCGAGCGGCGCGCCGCGGTTGAACCTGCCGGCCGAGAAGATCAATGCGTTTGAGGCTGCGGTGGGCAACTATGCGGTGAGCCAGTATCTCAACCATCTTGGGCGTCTCACGATCATGCAAGAAGTGATTGCTGCTCAGAGGGCCGCATGACTTATGACGAAGCCCTCAAGATTGCCCAGCTCGCCTGCGATGAAGCGATGCGCCTGCATGGCCAGGACGTGGCGAAGGTCTACGAAGAAATGCGGCTGCGTGAGCGCCAGGACCCTCAACTGGAGCGCGCGATGAGCGTGATCGGCCACGTCACCGAGTTTTCTACCAGGCACTGAGCGATGCATAAACGAGCGAATTCACAAAGCCCTGACCGCGTGCGACTTGCGCCGGGGGCAGGTAAGGGGGCGGCGCTGGCGCGGTTGGCCGCGCAGCTGTGCGGGCAGACAGGGTTCCAAGAATGGGTTGTCTCTCGCATCGGCGCCGCTCCCCTGGGCGTGAGCGATCAACAGCACGCGGCGCAATTCGTGCGCAACGTGTGCGGCGTAGAAAGCCGGGCCGAGCTGGACCACAAAGCCGACGCGGCCACGCTGTTTCATGCGGCAATCCGCCGGCCCTACCGGGAATCGCGGGGGTTCCATGACTAACCCCTTGAACATCTGGATGGGCTACGAGGCGCCCGCGGTCGCCTTGGCGCAAATTGACGACGCGATCATGCGGGCAACCGGCGCCATCGACAGGACCGAGCTTGCGCTCGCGCTTAAGCCGCAGCTCAAGGACGTGGAGCCTTGGTGTGACGGCGATCGGTGGGTCGCTGCAAGGGCAATTATCGAATCGCGTCTGATCAAAGCATTCAAGGCCGGCCATGTTGGCAAGGTGATCGATCACTACGGGCGGCATACCGGATGGAAGCGGTTGCTGCCTAAGTGGGTGAGGGTGGATGGGAAGTGGGTGAAAGCATGCTGACGCGCAAGACACCGCTCAAGCGGCGCAAGCCCATGGCGCGAGGCAGGCCGCCGAGGTCCACGGCGCCGACGATCCGAGCCACGAAGCCCAAGCCGCCGCCCCGCGCGTCGATGAAGGCCCGCAAGAAGGGGGGAAAGAAGCCGCCCAAGACCGTTTACCGCAATCAGGCACTACTTGAGCTGGCCGAGGGCGAGGAATGCTTGCTGCGCGTGCCTGGGTGGTGCCAGGGTGGCACTGACAGCACCGTTGCATGCCATTCCAACCGCTTGCAGGACGGCAAGGGCAAGGGCATCAAGGCCCACGATTGGGCCATCGCTTTCGGTTGCGTTGCGTGCCACTGGTTCATCGACCAATCGAGCGAGTCGCACGCCCTGAAGTTGTCCTATTTCGTGCCTGGCCTGCGCTTGACGCGGGCGCGGCTCATTACCCTAAGCAAGTGGCCGGACGAAGCCGAGCGCGGCTTTCAACTGAACTACGGGACGGCTGAATGAGCGCCGTTATCTTGACCATGCCCATCGCCGTTCCCGCTGCATCGCCCCAGGTCGAGGACGGCTACACGCGCATTTCCAATGAGCTGTTGGGGGCGCTGGTGCTCGCCGACCTGAGCAAGCAGCAATGGGAGGTCATGATGGCGGTGATCCGAAAGACCTACGGCTTCAACAAGACCGAGGACGATATCGCGCTGTCGCAACTGGCAGCTATGACGGACGGCGACAGGGGCAATCTGAGCCGCGCCGTTGCGGGGCTGGTGTCTCGCCGCATGCTTAATCGCTCGCGGGGGCGCCATGGTCAGATGCTGTCGATCAACAAGGACTACACGCTGTGGGGAATGAAGCCGGGTCGCGTGGAGTTGGTCGTCGCGCATTGGAAGGGCGGCGCGGCTGCTGCTGTTGTAGAACTTACAACAGAAGATGAGGAAGAGGGTTGTAACTCCTACAACAGCGGTGTTGTAGAAGCTACAACAGGGGTGTTGTCAGACTTACAACCACAAAAGACAACTCCAAAAGAAAATATCAAAAGACAAAAAGATAAACCCCATTGCGCTCCGCAAGCGGATCGCGGGGAGCTGGGCAACGACGGCGCACGAGCAGACCAGGAAGGTCGGGCCGAGACTGCGCCGCAGGGTACGCGAGCAGGCCGCAAGGGCCGGGCCATGACCGTACTGACTGCCGAACAGCTGGAGCGCTTCGAGCGCTTCTACCAGGCGTATCCCCGCAAGCGCAGCCGCCAGGCGGCCGAGAAGGCATTCGGCAAGATCAACCCTGACGACGCCCTGGTGGAAACGTTCCTGGAGGCCATCGAGAAGGCCAAGACCACGGAGCAGTGGAGCAATCCGCAGATGATCCCGCATCCGTCGTCGTGGCTGAACGATGGCGCCTGGGCTGACGAAATCGTGACCGCCTACAGCGAGCGGGAGCGGGAGGTGATCGACTCGTTCAACGAGACGCTGGGCGATGCGATGGGGCTGGTTGACCCGGCGATCTACAGCGAGCGGCGGGCCGGTGCGATCCGCAAGTTCCTGACGCTATCTGCGAAACCGAGTTTCTGGACGCGGTTCTTCCCGTGGATCCTCGACAACTGCAATCTGCCGGCTCACGCCGGCTTCGAATGGCTGATGAAGCCGGAAACCGTGTCCAGCCTTCGCGGCGGGCAGTTCACGAAGGAGCAAGGACGATGACCGGCAATGCCGCGAATGTGCCGCCGCACAACCTGACCGCAGAGCATGCGATTCTCGGCGGCCTGCTGCTGGATAACGAGGCGCTGGACCGCCTGGGCGACCTGGAGCCGGCGCAGTTCTACCACCACGGCCATCGGCTGATCTTCGAGGGGGCGCGTAGCCTGATCCTGCGTTCACGCCCGGCCGACGTGATCACTGTCCACGACTACCTGCTGACGATGGGCAAGGCCGAAGCTATCGGCGGCATGGCCTACCTGAACAGCCTGGTTGAATCGACCCCGAGCCTGGCGAACATCGGCCGGTATGCGGAAATCGTCCGCGAGACGGCATTGCTGCGCCAGCTGACCGTAGCCGCTGACCGTGTGCAGCAGCTGGTGGCCGAGCGCCACCAGCCCGCCGTTGAGCTGCTGGACGCGGCGCAAGCCGAATTTAGCAAGCTGGCTCTGGGTGCCGTCCAGGACGAGCCGGTCTCGATTTCGTCCGCCATGGTCGATTTCTTGGATGACCTGGACGGCCGGGTCCATGGCACGGTTGCGCACCCCGGCATCGCCACGGGTATCGAGGCGCTCGACGAAAAGCTCAACGGCGGCCCGTGTCGAGGCGACCTGGTTGTGATTGCCGGGCGTCCAGGTATGGGCAAATCGGCCCTTGCGCAGTCCATCGGCTGCAACAACGCCGAGGCGGGCTACTCGGTCACGTTCTGGTCCGGCGAAATGCCCACCAAGCAGGTAACCGGCCGATCCGTCGCGAATTGGGGGCGCGTGTCGTCTGCGAAGCTGAACGCAGCCAAGCCGGTTCTCACTCCCGACGAATGGACCCGGCTGACTCGCGCCGCTCAGATCGCTGGTGAAGCGCGCTTTTTTGTTGAGGACGCCCCTGCGTTGACGATTCAGGCGCTGTCCGCGAAGGCACGCACCGTACACCGCAAGCATGGCCTGGACGTGCTGATCGTGGATTACCTCCAGCTGATGGAAGGCAGCGAGCAGAACCGGACGCTCCAGATTGAAGCGATCACGAAAGGGCTGAAGCGTCTGGCGAAGCAGCTCAATATCGTCGTGTATGCCTTGTCGCAGTTTTCCAGAGAAATCGAGAAGCGCGTCAACAAGCGGCCGATGCTGTCGGACCTGCGCGACGGCGGCTCGATCGAGCAGGACGCGGATATTGCGATTGGCCTGTATCGGGAAGAGCAGGATGACCCGGATACGACGCTCAAGGGCTACGCCGAGCTATACATCATGAAGCAGCGCAACGGGACGCTGGGGATGGTTCCGGCGGCGTACAGGGGCGAATACCTGCGCTTTGAAGACTACACCGGCCCGGCCGTCACGAAGTCCAGTGCGAAGGGTAAGCGGGGGCGGCGGACCTTCGAAGATGAAGAGGAAGCATTCTGATGCCGCAAGCCAAGAACACCAACAGCGAGGAATGGCGCAGGGAATGCGAAGCGAGGCACGTTCTGACGCTGCCGTTCGACAAGCGAGTCCCCTACCTGAATCTTGTGGGCCGCAAGCGCGGCAGCGAGGCCCAGCAGTATCTGGAAACTGAAGTGCGACGCCAGTTCGCAAAACGGAGGAAAGCAGCATGAGCGCAATGCAGCGCAACAAGGGCGCGGCCTATGAACGCAAGATCGCAAATCTTCTGACAGCGGATACGGGCACGACCTGGCGCCGCCGCGTGCGCAACCAGGCCGGCGATAGCGATGTGGTGGCCGACGATCCGGCATTCGCGCGGATCAGCGTGGAGTGCAAGCACGCGGACGAGCTGCGGTTGGCGAAGTGGTGGCGGCAGACTCTGGACCAGGCCGGCGAGCTGGGAATCCCGGTGTTGATCTACAGGAAGACGGGGGCGCTGGGCGAGTCGGTCATGGTTGACGCTTACCACGTCAACGCGCGGCACTGGCCGGCGCCGGGCCGCTACACGGTAACGATGGACTGGCCTGCGGCCATGCAATGGCTGCGCGAAATGCTGCCAGCTACAAACGTCGCGCCGGGGTACATCTGATGGCGGGCGTGCTGTCTGGCGATGAGCTGCTTTGGAACTGGGCGCGATGGTGTTGGTCTGGTTCTCCGGTCGGCAACCTGCCCGTGCATTTCTCGGATTCGGACGAGGACGAGTATCGCCCGATCCTGATTGATGTGGCCCAGGGCGTCGAGCTTCTGCACCAAGCTCTACCCCAGCATGAGGCGATGGTGATCATCGCCGAGTACCCGCAACGACATGAACGATTCGCGGGGCTAGATGCCCTGTCGCGTATGAAGAAGGCCCAGCGCTGGATCAAAGCGGCAACCGGAGTCGATTTATCAGACGCCCACTACAAGCTGTATTTGGGTCTATTTATGGAAAAGGTGGAACGTGAAATACGCATCTGAAACTATCAACCTGATGGCCGCATTTCCCGGCCGAGAGTTCAAAATGATTGAGCTGGTGCGCAATGCCACCGGAGCGCGTGAGCTGACGGTGAGGGAGCGTAGTGCGGCCCGCCAAGGAGTTCTGCGAGTGGTGAAGACACTTGAGGAAATGGGGCAGGTTTGCTGCCGGCCTTCGCGTCCTGGGGTGCGCAACGCCGTCACGTATTTTTGGGGTAAGTGCGACATGCAGTAGGTGCGAAACGCGACGAAAAACACGACAATTTGCCCGTCCACAAGTGTGCCTGTAGCAAACGCTACAGGCATTTTTCTTTTGCGGGCTTGGCCGAGTGGTCAGGCTGCGGCCTTCCAAGCCGTCTACGCGGGTTCGATCCCCGCAGCCCGCTCCAATAGCGATCCGCCCCGCCTGGGACTCCAGCGGGGCTTTTTGTTTCTCCATCCCTTCGCCATCAAGGGATCGCGCGCTGGGCATGGCGCGCGCGGGTAGGGGCATCGCGCCGGGCGGCGTGCAGTTGGTGGCACCCGGCACAAATTCACAGCAACTCGTTGGAGATACCTTCGTGAAGACGGATCAGAAAATCACCTTGATGGATCTGCGCCAGACGTGGCCGGAGAAGCTGGCATCGAACATTCTGACGTTCGGCCTGTTGGGCTTGTGCATCTGGGCCAGTCAGGGCAGCACCTGGTGGACGTTCTTCACGGCCTTGTTGTTTCTGTGCGTGTTGGTGGTGCGCATTGCGGCGTTCTCCCACAGGTCGAAGACGGAGTTTGCCGGCATCCATGCGCTCAAAGCCTGGGTGGACACCGAGGCTGAGAGAGAACATGCGGAGAGGGCATAGTGCCGTATTACGAGCTACGCCCGATTGGCGATAAAGATCAGCACGATCCCTGGCTTGAACGATATGACATGAATCATGGATTTGTCATATGGGCCGAGTGCGAGGCGCAGGCCCGCGCGTTGGCGAACGAACGCTGTGGTGATGAGGGCGCTGTTTGGGACAACCCTTTCTTGGCCGCGTGCATGGAATTGTCGGGTGAGAGGGCGCCTCGGGTGATCATCCAGGATTACCGCGCTGGTTAGCGCGGTCGGCGACGCCAAGCAGAGCCAATATACGGTTGCGCAAGCGGGCGCACATCGGCCATTCCGACCGTCAGGTCACCGGCCAATACGATGCGCCATTGCCCGGACAAGCTGACCAGTGTCCGCAATAACATCAGCAGCGCGCCACGTGACGCTCCCGCTCTCCTTGCGGTGGATCGGCGGCGGGGGCGCGTTTTGCTTCTTGGCGCCGCAGATGCGAAGTCAGTCTCCCTTTTCCTTCCAGACTTCAGCCCAGGAGCGAATGCGCTCAAGGTTGTCTTTCATGTCAGCGAGGACGCCTGACGAGCCGTTGCGATAGCTGTTGTGCTTGCGTGCGCTGTAGAAGGAAGAGGCTCGCCAAGCCGCGCTGCCCCAGGCGCTGAAAACCGCACGGTAATTCCGTGTCAGAAAAGGAAGAGAGCAATGGAAGTGATACTTCGTGATGATCAGGGCAACGACATCTGGTCGCGCTGGAGCCGGGACGGGCAGAGCGGTGGGCTTGCGTGCCGATCCTATATTTCTGATGGTACACAAGCTCGCATTATCGACGCGCTGGCGAATGCTCTTCAACAAGCACGTCTTGAATCGTCATGCCTTCAGAATTTGGATGCTATGTCGGATATTCGCGCTTCCGCCACCAAGATCCAATGTGATATTCCAGTATCCCGTTGAGGGAATAGGTATTCGAGCTGGTAGCTGCGTGTAGCCGCCGCCGTAGCCTCGATACTGACGCCCGTTCTTGTAGTTGCTGAAGTTTGTGTCGTTGGTGACCCAAATATTGCACCGATGAGAGCAATCAACCACTACGACATCGCCTTCATGCAAATACTCGCGCTTGTGCAAGAAATCCATCTGGGCATCTCCTAGTTTTGGTGGGCCTGAGCCCTGTTGGTTAATGTCAGATTCTTTTTGTAACACGCTGGCGATTTCTTCGCCTTCCGATGCAAGCTCATGACAAGAGGGCGCCCAGCAAACTCGCAGGGGGGGTTTCCCGATTTGAAATCGGAGTATTCCCAGCTCGCGGAAGTCGTCGGCGAGGTTGGAAATATTCTCTGAGGTCTTCATGAGCGTTCCTTGTCACATACCGCCCAGTAGGGCCGAGTTGATTCCAGTGATCTATCTGGCAGCATCGAGAGGTGATGGCAGCCCTGGCAATCCAGAGCGCATCATTCACCTCTACTTTTCCCCGGATGGGTGCTTACTCGCTTGCCACGACCCGCAAAACGGACCACCGGATGCGTTCTTCTCGGCAGAGTTTCGCCCTGACCTGGCGCGACAAGAATAGCCTACTGGTCGGCTCGTTCGCGCTGATTCCAGGTCAAGCGGATATCAGCTAGGGAGAGGAAATTGGGCATAGCGATATCGGTCGCCAGCAACGTTGCTGCGATGCAATCGGAGATTCGTGGCATTGCGCAAAAGCAAGTCCGTTTCGCAACGGCTCGGGCGTTGACCGATGTGGCGCGTCAGGCACAGCAGGATGTGCAGGCGGAAATGCGGAAGGTCTTTGATAACCCAACACCTTGGGTGCTTCGCGGCGTGCGGACCAGATCCGCGGACAAGAACAATCTGAGTGCTCAGGTGTCGATTGAAAGCGCCAGCGGGAAGGGTGTTGCGCCGTCAAAGATCCTGGCCGCAGAAATCGAGGGTGGCGCACGTCGGCAGAAGCGATTTGAACGGGCGCTGCAGGCGAAGGGGATGATGCCCGGCGGGTACGTTGCCGTTCCTGCCGCTGGTGCGCCCCTCGACGGCAGCGGCAATATCCCCGGTGCCTTCTTGGGCAAGCTCCTGTCCTACTTCCAGGCGTTCGGAGAGCAGGGCTACAAGGCCAACATGACGGCCAAGCGAATGCGTGGCATCCACAAGGTCAAGGTATCGACGAAGGGATACAAGACCTACACGGGCGTGGCCTACTTCATTTCGAAGGGGCAGGGCAAGAACCGTCATCTGCGGCCGGGAATCTACGCGAAAACAGGCACGCACGGGGCGGATGTCACGCCAATCATCATGTTCGTCCCACAGGCGACATATCAGCCGCGGTTGGACTTCGAGGGCGTGGTGCGCAAGTCGGTGGAGCAGAACTTCCCTGCACGGATGCGGGCTCGACTGGCAGAGGCACAGAGGACAGCGCGATAGATGGAACAGGAGAGGACGGTGGGACTGGATTCCGGTCGAGCGGGTCCTCCCTGGGGTTTGATATCGCAAGGGGAATTCGCACCTTGATGTGCGGCCAGCTAGACGGTCCGAAATTTGGTTTCAGGTTTCATTCCCAGGTTTCATCCGCCGCCCATCAACTCCCCGGAAACCGTTGCCACGCTTGGCGTTGCGCGATTTCGTGATCGATGAAACTGGTTTCAAATGCGGTTTCTTCTCATTTGAAAGCTAGCCCTCAACCCAGCATCCCGAAAACCGCCGAAACCCGCGCCAGTATTGGCTTTGCGCGATTTTGCATGCGATGAAACTGGTTTCAGATGAGATGAAACCTCATTTGAAACCTGAAACCAACGAAGGTGTTCCATGACGCTGGTATCGAGAGCCGAGTTCGCGCGGCTGCATGGTGTTTCGCACACCGCTGTTTCGAAGTGGAAAAAGGCGGGATGGCTTGTCACGCAAGGCTCTCAGGTCGATGTGGAGGGTTCGAACGCCAAGCTTGCACGGTACCGTGACGGGAAGGATGGAAGGGCCGCCAAGGTTTCAAATGAGGTTTCTTCTCAATTGAAACCTGAAACCGACAATGAAACTCCGGCTTCACCTGGAGCCCTGGGCGGCGGTGTGACGTTTCTGCCCGGGGAGTCGGTGGAAGAGGCCGCTGAACGGTTGACGGCCAACGCGGCGGTCGATCTCAGCATGCCGGTTGAGGAGGCCAAGCGGATCAAGGAGGTCTATCTCGCGCTGCTCAATCGGTTGGAATACGAACAGAAGGAGGGCAAGCTCATTGACCTGGAGCTTGCCGAGCAGGTGGTGTTCGGGCATTTCCGAGGGATGCGGGATGCGTGGCTGAATTGGCCGATCCGTGTGGGGCCGCTGATTGCGGCCGATCTGGGCGCAGACGCTGGCCGCGTGACCGAGGTACTAAACGCGCATGTCCATAAACAATTATCAGCCCTGGGAGGCGAGCAAGCTGATTTCTCCGAAGGTTGAGCGCCTGGTGCGCACAGCCGAAAAGGCGGTCAGCCCGCCGCCGCGCATTAGCGTACCGGAGTGGGCGGACCGCTACCGGTTCCTCGCCAAGGAGTCGGGCAGCATGTCGGGTCGCTGGGAGACGGCGACGGTCGAAGTGGCGCGCGGCCCGATGCTGGCAGTGACCGAGCCTGGCGTGCACATCATCACGGCGATGGTCAGTACACAGCTGCTGAAAACGGCGTTGCTGGAGAACATCTTTGGGTACTACGCGCATCTGGATCCGTGTCCGATGCTGCTGTTGCAGCCCAAGGAAGACGCGGCCGAACAGTTCAGCAAGGAGCGTGTCAGTCCCTTGATCAGGGTAACGCCGGTGCTACGGGCGTTGATAGGCACCAGCAAGACGCGCAACGCGGATGAGACGTTGCTATATAAGGCGTTTCCCGGCGGATTCCTGGCGCTGGCCGGCGCAGGCAGTCCTGATAACTTGGCGCGCCGGCCCGTGCGGGTGATTCTCGCCGACGAGGTGGATAAGTATCCCGTCACGCGCGAGGGTGATCCCATACTGCTGGCTGAAGAGCGCACGGCAACGTTTGGCGCAAATTGGCTGTCCGTGCGGGCATGTTCGCCAACGGTTCAGGAAGAGAGCCGGATTGAGAAGAGCTATTTGGAAAGCGATCAGAGGCGCGCCTCGGTGTCCTGCCCTCATTGCGGACACCGGCAGTTTCTGGACTTCATTCGGCATGTCGCATGGCAAAAAAAGCAGGATGACAAGGGCGTCACGACGGAACACTTTCCAAAGACAGCGCGAATTTTCTGCGAATCTTGCGGAGCGCAGTGGTCTGAGGGTGAGAGGCTGCGGGCCTTGCAAACCGTCCGCTGGCACCAGACCAAGACTTTCACGTGCTGCGATACTCGCCAGTCGCCGCTGGACGCCTACGACAAGGCCTGGCGCGGCGGCATAGAGGCCGAGCAGGCGCTTACGCAGACCTGGGACTGGTGGACGGGTGGTCGTCACGCTCTCTACCGGGCGCGATGCGGGCAGTGCGGCGGCTGGCCTGTGGAGAACACCCATGCGGGCTTTCAGGCATCCAAGCTCTATAGCCCCTGGCCGAAGGACAAGCCATCGGACATTGCTGACAAGTGGCTCAAGGCCCAGGGCGATGAGGATAGGTTGCAGGCATGGTGGAACACCCAGGCCGGACTTCCGTATCGTGCGAATGTGGGCAAGGCGTTGCGGGTAGACGAACTGGCGGCGCGTGGTGAGCACTGGCCAGCAAGGGTGCCGTTTGGCGTTGGCCTGCTCACTGCCGGGCTTGACACGCAACCAGATCGGATTGAGGTCGAAATCGTTGGCTGGGGCCGCGACGAGGAATCGTGGTCCATCGACTATGAAATCTTCGAGGGAAACCCGGATGAGCCAGAGGTGTGGCAGCGCGTGGACGCCTACTTGTTGCGAAAGTGGTATCGCTACGACGGCCGCGCGTTCATTGTTGAGGCGGCATGTATCGACTCTGGCGGACACAATGCACAGAAGGTGTACGAGTTCGCAAAGGCCCGACTCGGGCGGCGTGTCTATGCCGTAAAAGGCGAATCCGCTCGCAACGGACAGCGCTCGCCGATTTGGCCGACAAAGAAGCCGAGCGCGCGGACCAAGCAGCAATTCCGGCCCGTGATCGTAGGCGTGAACTCGGCCAAGGATTCGATCTATCGGCGCTTGGCGCGAACGGAGTCGGGTCCCGGGTACATGCACTTTCCGCATGATCGGGACATTGGCTATTTCTCGCAGCTCACGTCTGAGCGTCTTGTGGTCAAGCAGTCCGGGGGGCGCAAGTATTGGGTGTGGGAATTGCCCGATGGAAAGCGCAACGAGGCACTTGATTGCCGGGTCTACGCGTATGCGGCGCTCTGCTCCCTGCTCCATATCGGGGTCAAGCTAAACCGTGAGGTGGACGCCGTGGCGACAGTACTGGACGGTCGCGCGCCGCCAGACGAGGCGCCGCAACTACTGCTGGCAGCCGATGCAGGCAGTGTGCGCGAAGTCCGCGGCCCTTCGGTCAAGACGATGGGCGCCCCTGCCAAGGGCCGATCGTTGTCGAGCCGGTTGGCATAGCCGGGAAAACTTGAAGGAAATCACTATGGGCGTGTATGACGGGCTTCCCCGGGAAACGCTGCTCGCGCAGCTGCAGGCGATGCAGATGGCGCTGCTGCAGTTGACGGCAGGAGAGCAGATTGCCTCGGTGAGCTATTCGCAGGGTGAGGGCGCAAGGTCTGTCACCTATCGGGCAACTGATCTGTCTGCACTCAGGGCAGAGATTCTGAGCTTGCAGGCCGCGCTTGGTATGGGGGGCGGCCGGCGCCAGATTGGGTTTAGGTACCGGCGATGAGTGAACGTGTGCAAATTCTAGGGGCCAACGGGAAGCCGTTACCGCCCTCAACGGGATCGAGTTTCCCGAACCGAGCGCGGGCTCTGTCCGGGGGCAGTCATACGCCATACGATGCTGCAGATATCCACGGCGGCCATATGGTGGACTGGAATCCGGTCCTGAGTTCGCCTGATGGGGAGGTCAATCCGTATCGGGATCGGATGGTTGCGCGCGAGCGCGACTTGATCCGCAATGATGGCTGGGCGTCCGCTGCTGTCACGCGCGCGATCGACAACGTCGTTGGTGCAAACTTCCGCCCGATTGCCAAGCCAGACTATCGAGCATTGGCCGCGATCAGCGGCAACAAGGGATTCGACCATCAGTGGGCGGAAGAATGGAGCCAAGCATTCGCGGGCTACTACCGCGCCTGGGCGGATGACACATCGAAATATTGCGACTCCGAACGGTTTCAGACCCTGCCGCAGCAGTACCGGCTGGCGTTTCGTCATCTTCTGTCAGATGGGGATGCGCTGGCGATGATTCGGTGGATGCCGGAACGGATCCGAGCCGGAGGCGCGCGTTATGCCACGGCGGTGCAGATCATCGATCCAGACCGGCTTTCGAACCCGCAGCTGCGCTTTGACCAACAGACAATGCGTGGCGGAGTTGAGGTCGACGAAAACGGCGCAGCTGTGGCCTATCACGTTCGCAAAGCGCATCAGGGAGACTATTTCAGCGCCGCCAGGTCGATGACGTGGGAGCGGATCCCCAGGGAAACGGAATGGGGCCGGCCTGTGATTGTTCATTGCTTTGATCGAGAGCGTGCGGGACAACATCGCGGTGTTGGGTTTCTGACTCCGGTTGTCAATCGTCTCAAGATGCTGATCAAGTACGACGGCACAGAGCTTGATGCGGCGATCATCAATGCCTTCTTCGCCGCCTATATCGAAAGCCCATTTGATCATGAGCTGGTCGAAGGCGCGCTCAGCGCGGACGATTCGAAGTTGAGCGCGTACCAGGCTGAGCGCGCGAACTATCACAAGGACAGGCGCACCGCGTTGGGTGATGTCGGAATGAGCCTGCTCTTTCCCGGCGAGAAGATTGGCTCCGTTTCTGCAAATCGCCCAAGCGCCAATTACGACGGCTTCTCCAGCGCCATGCTGCGGCATGTCGCGGCCGGCACTGGACTGGTAGCGCAGCAAATCAGCCAAAACTGGTCTGAGATCAACTACAGCGCCTTTCGAGCTGCAATGTTGGAGGCGTGGAAAACGTTTCATCGGCGCCGCTATGACTTCGCCGTCAACTTCTCGGCGCCCGTGGCCGCTGCGTTCTTGGAAGAGTCTATGGAAGTGGACGACTACCCAATGCCGTCGGGACCTGTGCCGCATTTCTTGGAGGCAAGGTCGGAGTACTGCCGGGCGCGGTGGATGGGGCCAGGCAAGGGGTATGTGGATCCCGTCAAGGAAAAGCAGGGTGCCATTCTTGGCTTGCAGTCGGGCTTGTCCACGCTGGACATCGAGGGGTCGGAGCAGGGCGAGGACTGGCGGGAAGTTGCTGACCAGCGAGCCGTTGAACAGGCGTACTACCGAGAGCGTGATTTGCCAATGCCGGTATGGTCCGTGGAACAGCCGAAGGAGCCGCCGGCTAGCTCGCCCAATGCTGGCGATGAAGATAAGGAGAGGGCGTAATGCGATTCGGGCATCTTTGCCAAAGACTATTCAATACACCGCTTGCCATCCGGCCCGAGAAAGCCGAGGTGATCATGGCGGCCCTGGCGGAACGGCTGGGCGTATCCAAGATCATGAGGCTGGACGGCACGGAGGTTCTGGCGCAGCCGCTCGCATTCTCGGGAGACGACGACTTCTCGGGACCAGGGCGCGCACGCCAGACAGGGTATGACCTGGTAGGCCCCGTGGCCGTGATCCAGGTAGAGGGCACGCTGGTGCAGAAGCTCGGTACGCTGAGACCGTATTCGGGCATGACCGGCTACGACGGCATTCGGCAGAACTTCTTGGAGGCGCTGTCCGACCCAGCCGTTGAGGCAATCGTGCTGGACATCGATTCGCCGGGAGGCGAAGTCGCTGGGTGCTTCGATCTCGTAGACACGATCTACGCGGCACGTGGTGAAAAGCCCATCTGGTCCGTACTGTCGGAGTCGGCCTACTCGGCGGGATATGCAATTGCAAGCGCCGCGGATCGGATCGTTGTGCCGCGAACTGGCGGCACCGGATCCATTGGCGTGATTTCAATGCACGTCGATTGGAGCCAGGCGCTGACCGAGGCGGGCGTGAAAGTGACGTTTATCACTTACGGCGAGCGCAAGGCCGATGGGCACCCCGAGATTCCACTGTCCAAGGAAGCGCTTACGCGGTTTCAAGCTGACATCGACACCATGGGGGCGCTGTTCGTTGCCACGGTGGCGCGCAACCGCGGCATGTCGGCAGAACAAGTCCGTCAGACGGAAGCGGGCACGTTTATGGGCGAGGCTGGTGTTTCGGCGGGCCTTGCCGATGCGGTGATGTCGCCAGACGCCGCCTTTCGGTCTCTTATCGAGTCCATCTCGTAGCAGGCCATTATTTTGACCTTTCTCTATATAGAGGTATGAAACATGAGTGACGTGAAAGCGACCACGCCGTTTGCCAAGTTTCTTGGTCTGAGCCTTCGGCGCAACGGTGCCAAGGCGGCAGGCGGGGCGTCGAAAAGGGCGGACGACGACAAGAAGCCCAATCCCGACGCCGACGACGAGGACGAAGACGAACGCAAGAACGCCAGCGTTGTCGGCGAGGACGACGAGAACGACAAGCCAGGCAGCAAAGGGCGGCGCGCTCAGGAACCGGACGACGACGCGGAGGACGATCAGGACGATGCCGACGCCGAGGACGAAGACGATGAAGCAGGAGCTGAGGATGATGGCGACGATGACAAGGATCCGAAGGCACGCAAGGCCGCAAAGGCTGAGCGAACTCGCGCCGGCAAAATCATCGCGCATGGCATCGACAAGGGCTGCGTCGAGGCAGCTTCTGTCCTTGCGTTCACCACTGGCATGTCGTCTGCTTCCGCCATACGTGTGCTGGATCAACAAGCTGCGGCAAATATGCGGGCAGCGCGTGGCGCCAATGGGCTATATGGCCGCATGAATGCAGCGCAACTGCCCAATCCCGGGGCCGGTGCAAATCATGGCAGGCAGATGTCTGCTGCGCAGCTCATCATTGCTGCCGGAAAACGCCGCCGGGGCGAAGCGGCTTAATAGAAGGTCTACGATTCAATCATCATAGGAGGGACAGGAAATGTCTCTGAGCATCATCCCCTCGGGGCCGAATTCGGTGGCCCCGTTTGCACGCGCCGAAACGTTCGTGCCGGATCAGTTGATTGCCGGCCATCTCAACCTGATCACGCAGGACATCTTGGTGGCTGCTGGGAGGCTCCTGCGAGGCACTATCCTGGGGCGCATCAGCGCCTTCGGCGCCACCGTTGCCGCCGGCAGCTCCAATAAGGGAAACGGCACTGTGGCCGTGACGCAGGCGTCGGGCGAAAAAATCGGTGCATACGCACTCGTTGCCGCCAGCGATACCAAGTTCAACGTGACGGACCCTTCAGGCGCTGCGTTGGCAGACGCCACTGTTGGCGCTGACTACAACGCCGGCGGCATCGCCTTCAAGATTTCCGCTGGCACTACAGCCTTTGCTTCGGGTGACTCGTTCACTGTGACGGTGGCAGACGGTGTTGGCAGTTTCGTCAAGAGCGTCAAGACGGCGACAGACGGTAGTCAGAACCCCGTCGCGGTGCTTGTCGATGACGTGGACGCAACGGCCGGGCCGCGCCCGGGTAGTGCGTACTTCATGGGCGAATTCAACGCGCGCGCCATCATCTTCGATCCGTCTTGGGCGCTGGATAACCTGCGAGCCTCGTTGCCCAATGGCGTCTATCTGAAGTCTTCGGTATCGGCGGCTGATCCAACTTAGGCGCCGGATCAACCTCACCTCTTGCCCACCCCGCCCCGAGCGGGGTTTTTGTTGGGCAGCAATCAATTTTTATGGAGAGTGAACCATGGGCAGTTTTGTCTATGACACCAATGCGTTGATCCAGACCGTCCCCAACTTGAAGACCGCGCAAACCTTCCTGTTGGACCGATTTTTTCCGAACTTCGTCACGGCTGATACGGAGGAAATCTCGATCGATGTGGACGTTGGTCTGCGTCGCATGGCGCCGTTCGTATCGCCGCTCGTTCAAGGGAAACTTGTTGAGCAGCGTCGCTATCAAACCAACATCTTCAAGCCCGCATACATCAAGGATAAGCGTGCGCCGGACCTGCGAAAGCCTGTTCGCCGCATGATCGGAGAGCGTATCGGTGGCGAAATGTCTGGTGCAGAGCGCGAGGCGGCCAATCTGGAGTTCGAACTGACCGATCAGGTTGATGTCCTGAATCGGCGCCTCGAATGGATGGGAGCGCAGGCCCTGACCAAGGGTCAGGTCATCGTCGAGGGTGAGGGCTTCGATACGGTGGTTGTGGATTTCGGTCGAGATCCGGAACTGACGGTGGGTCTAACGTCCGCCAAGCGCTGGACGCGTGCGAACATCGGAACGGAGAGCAATCCGGGTAGCGTCAGCCCGTCAGACGATGTGACGGCCTGGGCGACCCTGATCCTGAAGAAGTCCGGCGCCCAAGTGCAGGACATTGTGTTCTCGATTTCGGCTTGGCAGGCATTCAAGCAGGATCCCGCGCTCAATGGCGCGATTGTGTTCCCGGCCCAAGCGCCGTTTGGCAACCAAGTGAACCCCGCAACGTCCCCGGTCAAGGGGGCGAAGTACATGGGCCGTTGGGGCACCTACGATCTGTGGATCTACAGCGATTGGTTCGTGGATGACAACAACGTCGAGCATCCCCTATTGCCGGACGGTGGCCTGATCATGTCTGGCCCTGATCTGATGGGTACGCGTGCCTTCGGCATGATCCTGGATCCGGAGTTCAACTACCAGAGTCTGCCGTTCGCACCCAAGACCTGGGTGGAGAAGGACCCGGCGCAGCGCGTTCTGCTGATGCAATCGGCTCCGCTGATGATACCCAGCCGCGTCAATGCGGCGCTCTATGCAAAGGTGGTGTGATGAGCGATCAGGACAAGCAGGTGCGCGTCCTGATCGAGGTCGCGCGAGGTCGTTCTGTCGTCGGTGAGGACGGGAAGGTATATCGGCCAGGTGAAAGCCTGGAGGTGGATAGGGCGGACGCCGACGCCCTCATAGGAGATGGGTTTGCCCTTGATTCGGAAGAGACGGGCGCAGTAGCTGCCGTGATTCAGCCCATCCAGGGGCGACAGACCATCAAGATGGTGTCGCGGCAGGAATCTGTGACGCAGCAGCCGGCGGCAACCTCCCGGGGCGCTCGATCGCGCCGATCAGCCGATCTCGGGGATCAATAGAGGGTGGCGTCATGATCGATTTCGATGCGCGGGTGAACTGCTCAGTATCCAAGGCGTTCGGCGAAGAGTTTCTGTACGAGCACAAGTCGGGCTTGAGCTATCCCGTCACTGGGGTCTTTCATGATGGATTTCGCCGACAGGTTTTCGATAGCGACGGGACGCCGGCCATGGCGACATCCGATCCCTTTGTGGGGGTGCGGATGGTGGAATTGCGGGAGCGATACGGCCAGAACGACATTCTTGTCAGAAAGAAAACCGGCGTGCGGTATCGGATTGCAGAGCCGCAGCCGGATGGTATGGGCTGGATCAATTTCAAACTGAAGGTGAGTGCATGACGACATCAGTGGATCTTCGGCTCCTGGCCGTCGATGCGTTGAAGGACGCAACGACAGCAGGAGCCAATGTGTACAGCCCACGCGATCTGGCGACTTGGGACGGCGACTATCCCATGCTGGTGGTCACGGCGCCGCAGGAGGATGGTCAAGGGCTGGGGCGCATCGGTGCGCCGCAGTTCAATGTCACAACGACGTTGCGTGTTCTGGGGCGGGTACAGCGGGCCGCTGAAGACGACGATCAGGCGGCGGCGAGGCTGTATGAAGATCTGGAGGCGATGAGGGATCAGGTCAAGCGCGCCATTATTAACCATCCGGCCATCATGGGGCTGCTACAGCAGTATCCATTCTTCAGGTCAGCGATCGATGAAGCCGCCCGTGAGGATTCTGGTCTTCATCAGGGCCAAGTGGTTGTCGATATTGGCATGGAGTTTTTCCAAGGACCTGATGACTTCTATCAGGAGCCCTACCCGGGACTGGCGGTGGTCCAGGCCCAGGTCTCCATGCCTGACGGAACTGAGTTCCCTGGCGCAACAATCAATCTTCCCCAGTAGGAGGAAATCATGTTTATCAAACCTGCGCCGGGGATGCTGATTCGGCACCCGGTGACACGAGACCTATTACCCGAATCGGGTATGGATGTCGATGACAACGACCGCTACTTTCTTCAGCGCCTCGCCGACCGTGATGTCGTGAAGGTCGAACAGCCTGTCCAGTCGGCTACCGAGGTTCGGAGCAACAAGGCATCCAGCCCGACCCGTGGAGGTGAGGCGTAATGGCAAATCTCTCTTTCAACAATATTCCGCAGAACGTGCGAGTGCCGTTGTTTTTTGCGGAAGTCGACAACAGCCGCGCCAATTCTGGCGCGACTACGCAGCGCGCTCTGATCATCGGACAGATGACGAGTAGCGGCGAAGGTACTGCCGGTGTGCCCGTGATTTCGCAAGGAATCGCGGACGCCAAGAGAGTCGGCGGCATTGGATCCATGCTGGCTGCCATGACGATGGCCTATCGCCGGGCCGACAACTTTGGTGAAGTGTGGTACTTGCCGCTCGCGGACGCATCGGCCGGCCAGCCCGGCAAGGGCTCGGTGACATTTACCTCCAATTCGTCGGATGCAGGCGTCCTGTCGCTGTATATCGCTGGTGCGCTGGTGTCGCTGAGCGTCCTGCCCTCCCAGGCGCCCGCTGCGCTGGCCACGGCCTTGGCGGGCAAGGTCAACGGGGCCATCGATCTGCCGGTAACCGCGGAAGTGGACGGGGCAACGCCCGGTAAGGTCAATTTGACAGCCAAGAACAAGGGGCTGGCGGCTGGCGACGTTGATCTTCGCCTGAACTACCGAGGCAGCGCCGCAGGCGAGATGCTACCGGCCGGGCTGGGCATCACGTTGACGCCGATGAGCGGTGGCCAGCTCAATCCCCTCTTACCGGAGGCGCTGGCGAATCTCCAGGACATGGAGTTCGACTATATCGCCATGCCGTACACGGATTCGGCATCGCTTGACGCGATAAAGACGTTTCTCAGCACGAAGACGGGGCGCTGGGCGTGGTCGAGCCAGCTGTACGGTCACGCGTTTGCGGCGCATCGTGGCACGCTGGGCGCGTTGACGACGTTCGGGAATGGCCGAAACGACGAACACGTATCGGTGATCGGTTTCAATGATTCGCCGACCCCAGCTTATGTATGGGCGGCGGATTTGGCTGGCACGGCGGCGTCGTCGCTGCGCGTAGATCCTGCCCGACCGCTCCAGACGTTGTCCCTGTCTACGGTACTGGCGCCACCCCTGCAATCACGGTTTGACCTGTCCGGTCGAAATACGCTGTTGTGGGACGGAATCTCGACCTTCACGGTAGGGTCGGATGGCACGGTCGCGCTCGAAAACGTGATCACGACGTATCGTGTCAATGGCTTTGGCGTGCCCGACGATAGCTATCTGCAGGTCGAGACGCTGATGACGCTGACCTATGTGCTTCGCAGGCTGCGGGCTGTGGTCACGAGCCAGTTCTCGCGCATGAAGCTAGCCAGCGATGGGACGCGCGTCGCGCCCGGCACGAACGTTGTGACGCCCGCAATCATCAAAGGCGCCCTGATCGCCGAGTATGCGCGTATGGAGTTGGACGGCTTTGTCCAGGAGAGCGCTAAGTTCGCTGAAGGGTTGATCGTGCAAAAGAACACGCTCAACCCGAATCGGGTGGACGTGCTCTATCCGGCGGTATTGATCAACCAGCTGCGCATCTTCGCGCTGTTGATGCAGTTCTCGCTGCAGTAGCCGTTGAATCAAGAATGGGCCTCGGGCAAGCACCTGAGGCCCTTTCCTTTTAGGAGTGGGAAATGAGCAGAGGATTGCTGGCCGGTACCGCCTCGGTCACGGTGGATGGCACGACCTATATGGTCGAAGGGGCGTTTAAGTATCGACCCTCGACGGTCAAGCGCGAAACGCTGACGGGTATGGATGGCGTGCATGGCTACAAAGAAACGCCGGTGGCCGGGGCGATATCGATGTCGTTACGTGATGCGGGCGATTTTTTGGTCGCAACGGTCAACGGCATGCGCAATGTGACGGTGGTGGCGCAGTTGGCCAATGGCAAGCTGATAACCGGCAGCGGCATGTGGTCTGTCGACGACCAGGAGGTTGACTCGGCCGATGCGAAGTTCGATGTGCGGTTCGAAGGCCCGACCGTAACGGAATCGAGGGCCTAGGCCGGATCGAACACTCAATAGGAAAGGAAATGGAAGACCAAAAACTCATCCCACTGGATCCGCCGATCATGATTGGCGACATGGAATATTTCTCGATTGCGCTACGAGAACCCACCGCTGGGGAGCTGGAGAGGGCGACAAAGGGAAATCCACCGGCCATGAAGACGGTAATTGACCTACTGGCGATGGTAGCGGGCGTACCTCGCCAGGTGATCGAAAAGTTGCCGCAGCGCAAGTTCAGGGAGGCATCCGAGTACGTCTCGGGTTTTACCGAGGATGGCCCGACGACTGGCGAGGATCAGTCGCCGAGCTGACGAAGTACTACGGCTGGGGGCCGTGCGACGCGTGGGATCTGCCCTTGTCTCGACTGGTTTGGTGGCGTGGGGAAATGCGGCGAATGATGGAAGCGGGGTTATTCAATGGCTAGCACGTTTAGCTACACCATTACGGCGGTCGATAAGGTGTCGGCGGTCGTCAACGGCATAAGTGCCTCCATCGACAAGATGACGGCGCCGATCCGCAAGGTGCAACAGTCAGTGGTACGCCTGAATGCCTCGCTGGGTCAGTTGGCTAAGAGCACGGGCCTGGACAAGATCGGCCGCGGGCTATGGCGACTCGGGACGGCAGCGACGGAGGCCGCTCGCCGAATGATGTCGATGGTGCCCATCCTGGGCGCCATCACAGGTGTCGGGATTGTGGCCGGCGTTGCCGCCTTGACTCGAAGCTTTGGCAATGCGGCGAATGAGATATCTAGCACGTCATTCTCGTTGGGCGTATCGACCAAGGAATTGCAGAAGTGGGAAGGGGCCAGCCGCCTAGCAGGGTTGGCCGCGGGATCGGCGGGGCAGGCGCTCAAGTCCGTTGGGCAGGTCTTTGAGGATTCCGTCCTCGGCCGTAACAACGAGGCGGCCCAGGTCATGCAGCAGTACGGCATCCAGGTGCATCGCCTGAAGAATGGCTCCATCGACGCAGGGCGTGCCTTGGAGGATATTTCGCGCGTGGCGGGAGGTATGCACAATGCGCAATATCGTGAAAAGTTCCTCGGGGTCTTTGGACTGCAGGGAATGGACGCGCTCCTGGGCAAGGGGTTGCCGCAGTTGCGAGCGAAGCTGCAGGAGGCGCAGAAACGAGGTGGACTGAGCGATGAGCAAATCCAGGCTGGCGAGCGCTACAACACGCAGCTGGTCCAACTTGCTCTATCGGCGGAGAAGTTCAAGGGGGTGATGGCCGCCGGGCTTGCGCCGAGTCTGGAGCGAGTTGTGGAGCTGGTCGACCGGCTCACGCAGAAGTACGGCGAACAGGTCGCATCGAAGATCGCCGAGTATGTGGAGCGCATTGCCAACTGGATAGACAAGACGGATTGGGCCAAGGTTGCCCGTGATGTTGGTGAATTTGTGGATAGGATCGGCGGCGTCGAGGGGATCGCTGTCGCGCTGGCAGCCATTACCTTCGCTGGCCCGATTTCTGCCGCGGTGACGCTAGCGGCCGCGCTTGCCAGCGTAACACTTGGGGTGATGAAGCTCAGCACGGTCGCTGTGCCGGCGCTGGCGAAAGCCGGCGAGAAGATCTTGCCGAGGGTCGGCGCGAATGCTGGTTGGTTCGGTCGAGCACTACCATTCGCAGCTGGCGCATATCTTGCCCTCAGACCGACAGAGCTTGGCGATGATCAGCAGATCTTGCGGGACCTGGAATCTGGCAAGACCAAGTATGCCTTTCAGCCCACGGGCACGGGGAGAATGGTGCCAGGCCCGGACGGAAAGATGGTTTACCAGTACACCGAAGACGGTGAGCCAGACTCCGCCAGCAAGGCTCGTTTCGACGAACTGGAGTCCAAGTACGGGCTACCGTCGGGTCTGCTCGACAGCATGTGGCTGCAAGAGTCCGGTCGCGGCAAGAACATGATTTCTTCGGCCGGCGCCGAAGGGCACTTTCAGTTCATGCCCGACACTGCGAAAGAGTGGGGGTTGAGAGATCCCTACAATTTCAAGGACTCGTCGGATACCGCTGCGCGCTACATGCAATGGTTGCTCAAGCAGACTGGGGGCAACCTGAGCGAGGCGCTGGCCGCCTACAACGGCGGAATCGGCAATCTCAAGTCGAAGGGGCTGGAGCGAATGCCCGCCGAATCGCAGCGCTATCACGCACAGGTCATGGCTCGGCTGCCGCAGGCTCACGCGATGAGCCCGACCGCCGCTCCGCCGAGACAGGTGGCGATGGCCGATCCGTCCAATGGCAGCGCCCCGGGAGGCGCCAGCCAGGGGAACAAGGTCGATCTGAATTTGACGATTCACGGCGCGCCGCCAGGCATGACAGCCAGCGTTTCAACCAGCGGCAACACGTCGGCGCGGATCGCGCAATCGGGGCTTACCGATGCTCCGCTGTAGGAGGTACATATGGGAGTTTTCTCCAAGATCGAATCGGTAGCGGGTTCCGTTTCGGCTGGCCTGCGGGGTATTGCGGGCGTTGCCACGGCACTAGGCGGTGGTACGTGGGAACAGTCGCTGCGCATTGCGAGCCTTGGTGGGGTGCCGTTCGCGGTTGAGTCCGCCACGACTGCGGGCGGACGCCAGAGTGTAGTGCATGCCTATCCATTTCGAGACACGGTTTGGGTAGAGGACATGGGCAAGCTCGCCCGCCGGTTTCAGATCTACGGGTTTCTTGTGGAAAACAGCGTCATCTATGGTGGCGGTGGTGTAGTCGCGCAGCGCGATCGCCTGTTGCGGGCCGTCGAAAGCAAGCCGGGTGACAGCATTGCGGCGCTAAACGGTCTGACGTTGGTCCACCCAACGCTTGGGACGATTCGCAACGTCAGCTGTCTCGGGCCGATCGAGTTTCTGGAACGGGCTGATGCCGGCCGCGTGCTGCAGTTCCGAGTGACGTTGCTTCAAGGCGGGCCTCGGTTTTTCCCTGCCTCAGTTTCTTCGACGGGCGACGTGGTGGCAAGATCCGCAGACAGCCTCTTTGGGGCGGCTGTCGAGACGCTGCAGCGGGCCATGAGCGTTGTGCAGGAGGTGGGCTCTGCTATCACCCAGGCCGTTTCGACGGCGATGCGATGGGTGGGCGTGGTACGCAATGCCATCAACGATGTGCGGTCCATTGGCGCAGCGCTATCCATCTTGCCAGGCCGCCTGGGACGACTTTTTGGCGGATCTGCCAAACCCAGTCGCCTGCCGAGTCCGCCGATAGTCGCGGCGCAGCGGCTTGCGGCCAATGCTGAAGCGCGGGCGGTAGCGATTAAGGATGGCAACACGCTGGTGGCTGCCGCAGGATCAATTTTCAAACCACAGGCGTTCGCAGATGCCGCGCGAGCGCAGGCCAAGTCTGTTGCGGCTACGGCAACCGATCCGGCCGATCGGGTGCGGCTGCTCGCATTGATGGTCAGTTTTCACCCGGCCGATCCGATGCCGTCCGGCGTACTGGGCCAGGCAATGAGCCGAACACAAGGTGCTTGCGCGGCGATGCTTCGCCGCAGCGCGCTGGCTGAGTTGGCGCGCGCGTCAGCGGAATACGAGCCCGCCTCCTTCGATGACGCGGTGGCGACGCGCGATCAGGTGACCCGGCTGCTGGATACGGAAATCCAGCTTGCGGGAGACACGGGCGAGGATGCGGTCTACCAGGCTTTGCGCGAGGTCCGCCAAGCGGTGGTCCAGGATATGGATACCCGCGGCGGGCGTCTCTCTCGCATGCGTGATGTCTCGGTTGCCACTGATTTGCCAGCACCAGTGCTGAGCATCCGTTTGTACCGTACCGGGCAGCGCAGCGACGAGTTGGTTGTGCAAACCGATCCAGATCACCCGGCCTTCATGCCGACTCGCTTCCGGGCGCTGGATGCCTGATCACCGCACACACAATCCAGGATGCGTATATGCGTGACGAAGTGACATTGACGCTGGGGGACCGAATCGCCTCGGGCTGGACCGACATTCGAATCAGTCGTGGCATTGAGCGGTTGCCGAGCGATTTTCAGATCGCCATGACCGAGTTGTACCCCGGTGAGGATCCCGTCGTAGTGGCGGAGCCCGGCATGCCGTGTGTCGTCAAGATTGGTGGCGTGCCGGTTATCACAGGGTACGTGGATCGGTACATCCCGAGCTTCAACAGGTCCGGGCATGGCATTGTGGCAACCGGACGCAGCAAGTGCCAGGACCTCGTCGATTGTTCAGCTGAATGGCCGAATGGGCAGATCAGCGGTGCGTCGGCAGCCGAGATCGCTGGCAAGCTCGCAGCCGCTTATGGGATTGGCGTTCGCTGCGACGTACAGGGGCTGCGCACTATTCCGCAGTTCAACATCTTGCTGGGCGAGACGGCATTCGAGATCATCGACCGCATCAGCAAATACAGTGCGCTGCTTGCCTACGACAATGAAAAGGGAGAGCTGGTGCTATCCCGAGTCGGTACGAAAATGCACGCCAGCGGCTTCTTTGAGGGGCTGAACGTGGAGGCGGCCACGGCCGAGTTTTCGGCAGATCAGTGCTTCCAGACCTACAAGTGCTATCTGACTTCCATCAACGTCCTGGGCGGTGACAACGACACATCAGGAAACCTGATCGAGACTGTGAAGGACGCTGGTGTGAAACGCAACCGCAAGCGCTACATCATCGCAGAGGCTGTGCCGGACTTTGTCAATCTGGCACGCCAGCGCGCCATTTGGGAAATGAATCGGCGCAATGGACGGTCGCGCGTCGCGCGGGTCGTCGTCGATAGCTGGTTCGACAGCGCGGGCGAGTTGTGGGCGCCGAATCGCCTGGCGCCCGTCTATCTGCCGTCTCTGAAGATCTCGGACGGTGACGGACCCTTGTTTTGGATCATTGCAGAAGTTTCGTACCTGCGCGGGCAGCGCGGAACGCAGGCGGAAATCCTGTTGATGGCGCCCGAGGCGTTCGAGGTTGCACCGATGCCATTGAATTATGGATTTTTGGACGGGGCGACGGTGCAGGGCTATGGAGGGACGGGACGATGAGTGTGGAACTGATGTCCAAGATGGCTCGCCGGCTGCTGTCCTTGGTAGGACGAGCCAAGGTCACCGCCTCCAATGACGCCGGACCCATACAGACGCTGCAAGGCAAGTTCAACGATCTGGAAGTGATCGATGGGATGCCGCGCGCAGCCGAATTTGGTTTTGCGTCTCGCTTGCCCGCGGGCACCGATTTGGTGGTGGTATTTCTCAACGGTGATCGCTCCAACGGCGTGGTGCTGGGGACCAATCACCCTACCAGCCGACCTCGGAACCTAACCGAAGGGGAAACTCAGATCTATAGCCTGCTCGGTCAGCGTGTTTACCTTTCGCGGTCCGGCATTGAGATTGAGGCGGCAGGGCTGCCGGTGAGGGTCAAGAACGCCTCGCAGATCACCGTCCAGTGCGAGACTTCCGTCAAGCTGATCGCACCTGGCGGGGTGGACATGGAGACAACGCGGTTGCGGGTATCTGGCGACATCATCGACAACGCGACGACCAACAACAAAACGATGGCGCAAATGCGCCAGATCTTCGACCGACACGATCATGGAGGTGTACAGCGCGGATCAAGTCGCACTGACACGCCCAGCGAGCATATGGGGTAGCGATGGATATCAAAACAGCATGGGATCCGGACAACGCTCGCGGAGACTGGGTGCTGGGCGGGTCGCAGGTAGACGGTATTTCGGAGTTGGAGACATCCATGCTCATCAGCATCTTCACGGACCGTCTGGCCGCCGTGGATGATCTGATTCCGGATGGAACGGACAACCCGAGAGGGTGGTGGGGGGATGATGCAAATCCTGAAGACAGCCCAGAAACTGCAGCGAGAAAAATTGGCTCGCACCTGTGGCTACTGGATAGAGAAAAGCAGATGGGACAGATCTTGCAGCGCGCCTATGACTATATCCGGGATGCGTTGCAGTGGTTAATCGACGACGGGGTTGTAACGCGCTTTGATATTGACGTGCGCTGGGTCCGGCGAAGCTTCCTTGGGGCGCGCGTGACGGCCCACAAACCTCAAGGTGCGACGGTGAGCGTTGCTTTTGAAACTGCCTGGAATGGAATCTACTGATGCCCTATTCAAGACCAAGCTTGACGGATCTTCGGTCCATGGTGAGCGCCGATATCGTGTCGGGGCTGCCCAACGGGCAAGCGCTTTTGCGCTATTCAAATGTCAGGGTGCTGGGCGACGTGCAGGCCGGCCTTGCTCATCTGCACTATGGCTTCCTGGATGGAATCGCAAGGGATGCCGTGCCGTGGACGGCGCGCGGTGAGTACCTGGCGGCCTGGGGGGCGCTCAAGAATGTCTATCTCAAGCCTGCCACTGGTGCCACTGGTGCAGTCCAGTTCGATGCTACCCCTGGGGCAATTTTGGACGAGGGGGCGGAGATCAATGCCGCTTCTGGCGTCGCCTATCGAACCGTGCAGGCGGCGACCGCTTCTGCCACGGGCCGCTTGACTGCATCCGTGGCGGCGTTGCTGCCGGGTGTTTCCGGAAATTGTCCTGCGGGTACGGTCATGTCGCTGGGCGTAGCGGTGCCGGGGGTTACGTCGCAGGGCCGCGCCTCATCCGATTTGACTGGCGGAGCAAACACAGAGGATCAGGAAGCGTTTCGTGTCCGTGTCATGGATGCCTACCGAGCGCCACCTCGGGGTGGTGCGGAATTGGATTATGTCACCTGGGCAAAGAGCGTTCCGGGCGTGACACGCGCATGGTGCCTTCGTAATGGCTACGGCGCGGGAACTGTCGTTGTGTACATCATGCTGGATGCGGCGCAAGCCGGGCATGATGGCTTTCCGGTAGGGCAGGATGGCGTCGCCACTGATGAGCCGAGGGGAGTGCCGGCGATTGGGGACCAGCTGACCGTGGCGAATGCGTTCTATCCATTGCAGCCGGTGACGGCGTTGGTATACGTGTGTGCACCACGCCGCAATTCACTGACCCTGACTCTAGAGGGACTAAGTGGCGCCAGCTTATCCACACGCGCGGCAATTGCTCAGGCCGTTGCGGGAGTCCTAATGCTGTCAGGTTCACCAAATCGGGCAGTCGTAAGTCGGACAGACATCGTGACTGCGATACGAGCCGTTCCGCAGACGGCGGGATTTGTGCTGAGTGGAATCGTTGGCCGCCAGGGTGGCGTGGAGACTGAATATCCCGGAAATATCACCAGCGATCAGGGATTCCTGCCCATTTTAGAGAACATCATTTACCGACCATAGGGGGGGCAGCAATGGCTGTCTTTTATAGCGCCCAGGATTTTGCGCGGGCGCTCTTGGCGTTGCTGCCGACTGGCCGGGTATGGCCCAAGGACTTGGAATCCGCACAGGGGCTGTTCATGCAGGCCCTGGCGCAGGTTTATGTGCGGCAGACGGCACGGTCGCGCAATCTGGTCATTGACGCCTTTCCGGCGACGACGGTGGAATTGCTTCCCGAATGGGAGAACACCCTTGGTCTGCCTGACCCGTGCGCCGGCCCATCGCCTACGCTTGGGCAACGCATCGCACAGGTTGTGGCCAGATTGACCGATAGTGGTGGACAGTCCGTGGCCTACTTCGTCGAGTTGGCGCGACGCCTGGGCTATGACATCACGGTTACGCAGCACGCGCCGTCTCGCTTCGGTCGGCGGTTTGGCTCGCAATTTGGCGATCAGGCGTGGGCGCATGCGTGGCGCATCAACGCGCCGCAATTTACCCGCAGGGCCTTGTCGTTTGGGCGATGCACCTTCGGAGAGCCATTTTCAACGTGGGGAAACACGGTACTGCTATGCGAGCTTCAAGCCGCAGCACCTGCACACACCACTCTCACTTTTTCCTATCAAGGATGATATATGGATCTTCTCATTGCGCCTGGCACGGTTGACGCCGCCCATGCGGACAAGGCGCCAGCAACCGGCACACCGGGCTGGGCTACCGATGGCAACCCTGCCACTGGAACGCCGGCTACCCTCTGGCCTGCGTATGCGTTTAACGCAATGCAGGAGGAATTGTCGACCGTGATCAAACAAGCGGGCATCTCGTTAAGCCGGGGCGACAACACGCAATTGCATGCGGCTATCAATGCGCTCATCAACAAGCAGCAGTCTCCAAACGACGCGACCGCCGGCCGCGCGCTCACTGTCGGGAACGCCTTCGGTATCGGAGCGGTAAACCATCTCAACCAGGTCGATCTCGACACAGTTCGAACTTCGGGGCTCTACAGCCAGTGGAACAGCTCTTGGGCGACGATCGCCAGCCACTATCCCGTCGCTGGCATCAGCGGCACTGGCAGTCTAGTCGTTGTGGCATCGGGCAATGGTGACACTGTCACGCAGCAGTACACAACGTTTGCTGATGCTCAGACGTATACCCGCGCGTGCGCCTTGGGGACATGGGGGAACTGGAAACGGACGGTCACCTCTGACGAGTTCACCGGCAGTAGCAAGCAATTGCTCGCTGACAATGGGTATCAGAAGCTACCCGGCGGTTTGATTCTCCAGTGGGGCGTCCAGGCGTCGGCGGCGTCGGGAAACACGAGCGCGTTCTTTCCAATTGCTTTTCCTGGCGGCACTCTCGCTGTGTTTGGCACTGGGCTGAATACGGCTGGGGGCATCCAAGCATATGTGACGCTCAACAGCTATACGAATGGCGGCGCAACGTTCAACTGCTTCTACGCACCGTCGGGGACTGCTCCGAGCCTTGTGTCTACTGTGAATGGTGTCAGCCTGCGCTGGTTCGCGCTTGGGAAAGCTTGAGGAGGTCAAGAAGATGGAACAAGTGAAAGCGTACTACGACCCAGCAACCGGCTGGCTATATCAGACAGACATCAACCCGCCGGAATCGATTCCTGCGTCCGCCATCGAACTGACCGGCGGCCCGGCTGAACGTGTTGCGCTGCATGAGGGTAGGGCTGCGGGGCAAGTCATAGAGCTTGATCACAAGGGCTGCCCGTGTCTCAAAGACGCGCCGCCGCCAACGGATGATCAGCTGCGACAAGCGGCCCTGGGGCAGCGGAGCATGTTGATAGCGCAGGCCGCTACCGCTATCGCGCCGTTGCAAGACGCGGTGGAATTGGGGATAGCCACGGAAGCGGAAAGCGCCAAGCTTGTTGAGTGGAAACGCTATCGAGTGCTGCTGTTGCGCGTTGATGAGCAGAAGGGTTTCCCGAAAAAAATAGAATGGCCGACACAACCTGAATAGGCCGCCGAGCGCGGGTTTTTTTACGCCCATAGGGGAAACGATTGAACATTCAAGAATTCGACGCCCTGGCTGCAAAGCTTGCTGGCGTGGTCGGGGCCATGGTCTCCATGCGGTTCCTACAGGGTTCACCCACCGCGAAGATCAGCATGGCGGCCACTGGCGCCGTGTTGGCCTACTACGGATCGCCGTGGCTTGCCGTAGGCCTCGGGATACCGGAAGGTCTGTCTGGTTTTCTGTGTGGCTTTTTGGGCATGGCCGTTATGTCGCGGCTGTGGCAGGCAGTGCAGGAGGCGCCCATCGGGGCGCTGTGGCAAGCGCTGCTCGACCGTGTTCGCGGCAGCAAGGGGATGTGACATGGATAGCACCATCTACATCACGTTGTGGGCCGTGCTTGCGTTCGTGAGCTGGCTCGTTGTAGCCGGCGGCGCTGCGCTGGCCGTTTTCTCGAAGTCGATCGAGGACAGCGCGCTGGAGCGTATCGGGCTGTCGGCCGTTTGCCTCACTGCCACGGGCGCGGCGTGCCGCATCGTTGTCGCGGGCTGGAGTAGCGCCGGTGATGCCGCGCTCGCAGTGTCTGCCGCGTTCTACGTCGCGGCCGTGACCATCAAACACATCAGGGAACCCAAGCAATGAACTTGTCGCAAATTGTCGAGACCGCCGTCGATCCTGCACTGGCGCTGCTGCCGGCCGCCATGGACTCGCCGGCCGCGCGCTGCATGCTGCTGGCCATCGGCCTGCAGGAAAGCCGCTTCGTCCATCGTCGGCAGATCGGTGGGCCGGCGCGGGGATTCTGGCAGTTCGAAAAAGGCACGCGTGCGAGTCGCGGCGGCGTATGGGGCGTCTACCTTCACCCCGCGAGCAAGGACCGCCTGGCCGCGCTGTGCAAGGCCCGCAGTGTGGCGTGCGACCCGGACGCGATCTATGCCGCGCTCGAATACGACGACGTGCTTGCCGCCGGCGTCGCGCGGCTGCTGCTCTGGACGGATGCAGCGCGCTTGCCGCGCATCGGGGACGCCGACGCGGCGCTGACGCTGTACTTGCGGACTTGGAGGCCGGGCAAGCCGCATCCGGCGAGCTGGCCGGCACTATACGCGCAGGCCGTGGCCGCTGTAGGGGTATGACATGCAAGCACTCATACAACGCGCCTGGGGCTACATAGCGGCCTTCTTGGGCGCAATTGTGGCTGTGCTGCTGGTGTACCTACGGGGGCGCAGCGCGGGACGCACAGACGAGCGGCAGGGCCGCGCGGAACAGATCGACAAGCAAGCCGCTCAGGCGCGGCAGGAGGTGCGCAATGTACAGGACGATGTGGCACGCAAAGACGATGATGCTGTTGCTGATCGCCTCAAATCTCGCTGGGTGCGCGGCCCCAGCGGCAAGGGTGGGCGTTGAGTATTGCGACCATGCGCGGCCGATCTATTTCGACTCGGCCGCGCAGGTCGATCAAACGCCTGCGTTGATACGGCGCCAGGCGCTTGAGATTAACGAAATGTGGGAACGGCTCTGTCAGCGCAGGCTAGATTAGCAGGTATTTTTTCAAAATCGCCCGCATCAGCTTTTGTGCGGAGGCATGCCCCGATTCGGCGGCTCGCACATGTAGCATCCGGTGCTCTTCTTCGGTGAGCCGTACTAGCGCGGAAAACTTCATGTCTTCGGAGGGGGTGTCGCCAGCGTCACTTGCATGACTCGCTAAAGCACTCATTACCTCCCCGACGGTTGCGCTACTGCGACCGATGCGAAGAACATCTGCTGCCGGGTCGTACCGCACCTTGTTTTTTGAGCCGGGAATGACGCGGCGCGCCTTAGCTAATTTAGCGGATTCGATGAGTGCCTGTTGCTCGACTGGTGTACGCAGCTTGTCGCCAGAAAAAACAATGCGTGCCTGCGAGGCCGTGAGAGCGTAGGCGGGAATTTCGGCTTCCGTGTATGCGCCCGTGCCGTCGATGGACAGTACACGCACAGGTTTGCCGTATGCCATTTCTCGCTGCTCATTTACCGGCAGCGCGGCAATGCTCTTTAGAATAGCGGGTTGTCCGGCAAAGCGGATCACGGCATCAGCATCAAGTCGGCCAGCGGCGATGTGAGGCAGATAAGAGGCAAGACCGACACGTAAGTCGTTTAAGTCCTCGCCGCGTTTTTCCAGTTCGTTCCAGATGGCGGCGAGGTACACCAAATGCTTCGCCGTCATCGTGAGAGATTGAGCAAGTCGCTCGCGCAGCTGCTGGGTACTCATTGATCCCAATTCCAGCGGGGTTAACGACTGTTCGGCACGCGCCGCGACGATTTCATTCATTTTCTTTTCGTTCCTGTAGTTCGGCGCCGGTTTGCATCAGCACAGCTAGGGCCGTTCGTTGTTTCCAGCGGACAAGTCGCTCGCGGGCCATCGTCTGCCAGCGGGCGGCAAATTCTGGATCATTGGCGATTCTGGTCCTTATGCTCTCGCGCTGTTCTTGCACGCGGTTCCAAAATTGGGAATCGCACTTGAGTTTTTGGTGGTAGCGCTCGGACTCCCGTCGAGCAGCTCGAATCTTGCGGCATTCTTCGCTACATGTCTTCGCTCGCTGGCCCGAATGAATGCCCTCTATCTCTTTACCGCACACCTCGCAACGGCCAGCCACGTATTCGGCGTGGCGCTTGGCCTTGCGTTGAGCCTCATACTCCGCGCGGTATTCGCCTCGTGTTGCGTCACGCCTGCGTGTACGCTCGCGCGCGCATTCGGGGCTACATACGCGAGCACTCGCGCTCAGGGTCAAAGGGATGACCCCGCCGCAAATACTGCAAGGGCGACGCTCAGCGGGCTTTCGTCCCATTTTGTGCGGCCTTTTTCTCTTCGATACTCTTCAGCAATCCCAGCTCAAGAGATTGAGCGACACGCCGGCCTGTAATTTTCATGCAAGCGGACTGACGGCCCTTTCCCGAAATGACCACGACATCGTCATTCGGCATGATGGCCAGGAATTGCTTTTTTGAATCCTTCTTGCCTCGGCGTTTGTTCATTTCTTGGCATCCGTTGCGCTATTGATCGGTTCCCACTCTGAGAGCTTGGCCGCTATTGCGGCGCATGCAAGGGCCGTTCTTCGATCGATTGCCACTGGCCTCCCGGTCGCAAACGCCGACCCGCGCTCCATCGCTTGCAGTGTCGGAAGACTGACTCCCAGGGCATCAGCCGCAGCGCGTTGAGAGTAGCCCATGTGCTGGCGCCAGGCCTGCATATCTGTGGGACTCATACGCGCTCCAGATCGCCTTCGCGGCCTTGCATATCGATCATGTACGCGGTGCCTTGTTCGTCGTTGATGGCGACTCCACGGAAGCCCAGCAGAGCGGCGGCGCGGGCGGTGTAGTGCTGCACGTCCCACGACGCGTCGGCGGCGTCCTCGGCTTCGATGCCGTCCACGTCATACACGCTCTGCGATTCTTCGATCAGCGCTTCCGCGTCATCTTCGTCCACGCCCAGGCGGTGGGCCAGTTCGGCGACCAGCGGGGCCAACTTTTCGGCGTCAGCGTGAAAGAAGAGCTGGCCGGCCTCAATGATGGCGGCCTCATCGATTTCGAGGCCGTACACCACCGATTCGCCAGCCGTCATGTTGTAGACATGGCCTGAGAAAAACAGGAACGAACCGAACCGGCCGGCGGTGCCGATGCTGCTGATTTCGCTGGGGCTGGTGTGGAACAGTTCCATGTCGTTCTCCATGTCAACGACTAAATTATATAGTCATTCCGACGGCCGTCAAGCACTACCGCGGCCCCATCCCCTTCCTGAGCTTGTACGGCGCCTCAAGTATTTCGGCGGTCCACTCCTTCCGCTCCACGACACACGGCTCTGCCGAGATGTGCTGCATCAGCTCGTCGTAGATGTCGCCCATCAAGCCTGACGGCCGCCGGAGGTCACAGGACACTTGGTCGAGCCTCAGGAGCAGCGAGCGCATGCGCTTGATCTCCCAGAGCAGGCGCCGCGTGTTCTCCGCGCTGGGCGGCCGCTGCTGGATCTCGTGCAGGTCTTCGAGGGTCAGGGGTGGCTTGAACGGCATGATGAAAACACTGGATTTTCGTCCAGTATATGCCGGCGTGAATTCTGTGTGATTTCTGTGTGAAACGGCAGACAGCCGGAGACAGAAAAGGGCGGATCGGTTATCCCGTCCGCCCCTGTCTGCTACTGTCTAATGCTTGCTAATTTGGTGGAGCCGGGGGGAATTGAACCCCCGTCCGCAAGCCCTCCGCAACCAGTTCTACATGCGTAGTCGATCTATTTGGTTTTAACCCTGGACTTAGCCAACCGACAGGCCGGACCAGAGCGATTCACGTAATTTAAGCCTGAACCGTGTGACCCCAGTGCAGACCGATTCCTTGTGAATGTCGCTGCTGCGGTTCGAGGGTTGCCCCCCTAGGAAGTTGCCTTCCTCCGCCTGACCCAAGGACAGATCAGTGCAGCGGCTCACCGCTTAAGCGGCGAGAGCGAAACGCTCGTCGTTGGCGTTTGTAGTGTTCCAGTGGTTTAACGAGCTTACTGGTGCTCGGCATGCCCTGAGTTGTTTCGCGACCCACGTCGAATCCGGATCGGCCCCAAGAACTCCATTGTAGCGGTAAACGCGATAGCCCGCTGCATTCCCGCGCGTCGCACCGCCGGGGCGTGGCGCGCGGGAGACGGCTGCGGCTCAGCTGGCCGCGTCCGGGCAGGCGGGCTTGGCCGTGGTCACCATGACATCCTCGGCGGCATGGTCGCGCCGGCCGCCGCGCGAGGCTGCCATCAGCGCGATGGCCAGCCCGACCGAGACCGCGACGATGATCGCCGCGGCTCCGCCCAGCGCAGCCAGGCCGTAGGTGTCGATCACGCGTCCGCCGACCACCGCGCCCAACCCGATGCCGATATTGGCGCCGGAGATGTTGAGCGATGCCGCGAAGGCCGGCGCCTCGGGCGCGGACTTCATCAGGCGCACGTGGCAGACGATGAACAGCGCGGCTTGGGCGATGCCCCAGACCGCCAGCGCGGCGGCCAGCAGGCCATGCGAGTGGATGACTGGCACCAGCGTGGCCAGGCCGGCGGCCATCAGCGCCGAGAACAGCGCGGTGGCGCCGAGCGGGCTGCGGTCCACCAGGTGGCCGCCCACGGTATTGCCGATCAGCCCGACCGCGCCGAACGCCATCATGGTCCAGCCCACGATCTGGCCGTTGAAGCCGGCCAGCCGTTCCAGCATGTCCGCCAGGTAGGTGTAGGCGGTGAACATGCCGGTGAAGACCAGCAGCGACAGCAGCACATGGCCGACCACGATGGGCTTGCGCAGGATGCGCAGCTGCGTGACGAGCTTGACATCCTCGCTCTGGATGCGGGTGCTGGGGAATGCGATCCACAGCAGCAGGGCCTTGGCGAAGGCGACGGCCGACAGCACGCCGAAGGCGGCGCGCCAGCCGAATGCATCCGAGATCAGCACGCCGATGGGAATGCCGAACACCGTCGCCGCCACGATGCCGAAGGCCACCAGCGAGATGGCGCGGCCGGCGCGCGCCGGGCCGACCAGCTCGACAGCGGTGGCGCTGGCCAGCGACCAGAACACGGGCAGCGCCAGCGCGGGCACGAAGCGCGCCACGGCCATGACCCAGATGTTGGGCGCGGCCATGGCCAGCGCATTGGACAGGCCGAACAGGATCAGCACGCCGATGAACAGGCGCTTGCGCTCGATGTTGGCCATCAGCGCCGTCAGCAGCGGTCCGGTGGCGGCGACCGTGAAGGCGAACAGCGTGACCAGCAGGCCGGCCTGGGACACGGTGACGTCCAGATCGCGAGCCAGGCCGGGAAGCAGGCCGACGATCAGGAACTCGGTGGTCAGGATGGTGAAACCGGCGGCCGAAAGCAGCAGGATGGGCAATAGCATAGGCATTCCTCAGGCGCGCGCGTGAAGCCGCGCGCGGGTGGACGGGCGTTGTTGAAGGGTTGAATACAGGTCTGGGTGAGCGGCCGGGGCGCAAGCCGGGCGCATCGCGCGCGAGAGCCGAAAGGCTGTCGGCGGGCGGACGGGGCGTCGGGAAGATGAAAAGTGGTGCCGACGCCGGCAGTCGCCGAAAAAAACAATCCGGATCAGTCCGGATGTTTTCCATGTCGGTACTTTAAACCACTTGCATTGCAGGATAAAGCGCGTGGCGTCGTACAAATTGTTCGACAGAACGAGCTAATCCGGTGGAGGGGGCCAGGGCTTTCGTCAGCGCTCCTGCGTGGTGGCGCAGGCTGTGAATGGCCGCGGACGGCACGACGTCCGCGGCACGACCTGGCGCGGATTCAGCGCAGATCGGCGGGCAGCAGGGGCTCGATGGCGGCCCAGAGTTCGGCGGGGGAGTGCGCGCAGCGCTCGGCTTCCCAGCTGCCTACGTTGTCTTCTTCGCCCACATAGCCATAGGCCGCGGCCACGGCCGGCATGCCGGCGGCATGGGCGGCCTGGATGTCGCGCAGGTCGTCGCCGACATAGACGCAGCGTTCGACGGCGAAACCGGCCTCGCGCGCGGCATGTTGCAGGGGCAGGGGGTGCGGCTTGGCGTGGGCGGTGGTGTCGCCGCAGACCAGCACGGCGCTCTCGCGGGTCAGGTCCAGGAATTCGACGATGGGCAGGGTCAGGTAGGTGACCTTGTTGGTCACGATGCCCCACGACAGGCCGCGCTCGCGGATGCCGGCCAGCAGTTCGACGATGCCGGGGAACAGCTTGCTGTGCACGGTGGATTCGGCGGCGTAGTCTTCCAGGAACTGCAGGCGCGTCGGCTCATAGTCGGCGTCGCCCGGTTTCAGGCCCAGCGCCACGCGCAGCAGGCCACGCGCGCCTTGCGAGGCGACCGGACGCAGGGCTTCGTAGGGCATGGGTTCCAGGCCCTTGCGGGTGCGCTGCCGGTTGGCCGCCGCGGCCAGGTCGGGGGCGGTATCGGCCAGCGTGCCGTCGAAGTCGAACAGGATCAGTGCGCTCATTTGCGGGTTGCCATCAGGTAGTTGACCGAGGTGTCGGCCGACAAGGAATAGATCTGCGTGATCGGGTTGTATTCCATGCCGCGCATCGACACGGGCTCCAGGTTCGCGCCGCGCGCGGCGGCCGACAGTTCGCTGGGCTTGATGAACTGCTCGTAGCTATGGGTGCCGCGCGGCAGCAGGCGCAGCACGTATTCAGCGCCGACGATGGCGAACAGGAAGGACTTGGGGTTGCGGTTCAGGGTCGAAAAGAAGACCCAGCCGCCAGGCTTGACCAGGGTGGAGCAGGCCCGCACCACCGAGGCCGGATCGGGCACGTGCTCCAGCATTTCCATGCAGGTGACCACGTCGTAGCGCGCGGGCTGCTCGGCCGCCAGTTCCTCTACGGGCACCTTGCGGTATTCGACCTTCACGCCGGATTCCAGGCCGTGCAGCTTGGCGATCTTCAGCGATTTTTCGGCCAGGTCGATGCCGGTGACCGTCGCGCCGGCGCGGGCCATGGACTCGGACAGGATGCCGCCGCCGCAACCCACGTCCAGCACCGTCTTGCCGGCCAGGCTGCCGGCGCATTCCTGGATCCATTCCAGGCGCAGCGGATTGATGGCGTGCAGGGGCTTGAACTCGCTTTCGGGGTCCCACCAGCGGCTGGCCAGCGCGCTGAACTTGTCCAGTTCGGCCTGGTCGGCGTTGACGGTGGCGGGAGCGGAATCTTCGATATGCGTGGTCATGGGCGGTCCGGCGTAGAGGCGGCGCTATATATAGAGGGCCAGCGCGAATTCCATCGCCAGGGGCGAGGCGCGTCCGGAATGCACCGGGTTGGTGCGTTGCTGGCTGAGTCCGGACGAAAAAAAGGGCCTCGCTATGCGAGGCCCCTTATTGTAGCTAGTCCGGCAATTACTTGCGGCTACCCACGATTTCGATCTCAACGCGACGGTTCTGGGCGCGGCCCTGAGCGGTCTTGTTCGAAGCGATCGGGGCCTTCTTGCCCTTGCCTTCGGTGTAGATACGGTTCGGATCAATGCCCTTGCTGACCAGGTAGGCCTTGACCGAAGCGGCACGGCGCTCGGACAGCTTCTGGTTGTAGGCGTCAGAGCCGATCGAGTCGGTGTGGCCGACGGCGATGATCGTTTCCAGATCGATGCCCTGGGCTTGCTGGGCAACTTGATCCAGCAGCTGGCGGCCTTCCGGCTTCAGCGTCGACTTGTCGAAGTCGAAGAACGTGTCAGCGTTGAAGACGACCTTGGCGGCTTGCGGGGTCGGCTTGGCCTTTTGTTGCGCAACCGGAACGCCGTCGCAGCCGGGGATGCCGGTGGCCGGGGTCCAGAAGGCGTCGCGCCAGCACAGTTCGTTCGTACCGTTCTTCCAAACGTTACCGAACGGGTTGCGCCAGTTGTCCACCGTGTTGGGGTAGGACTGGGCCGAGGCTACACCCGAGGCCGTGACGGCGGCGAAGGCGAGCGCCAGAGCGAATTTGGAGGGTTTGTTCATGTTTCTCCTCGTTGAGCTTGAAGCTGGATAAGTGACTCGCAGCGAACCCCCGCCGCATATCAGGAAAACGGGGCCAGTATAGCAACGCCAAGAGCTGGTTCAAAGGAATAGCTACTGGGTTTCCTGCGTGCTGGAAACAATCTTAAGGCATTTGGGGGGCTTTGGCTTCCCTGGAGAGGCGCATTGGCGCTGGATATGGCGATTTCGGCGCTCCACCCGTTTTCCATGTTGGTTTTTGGCAACAGGCCCGGCGGCGGTCTTCCCGACATGCCGCGAGCCTTGCCGGATGCGGGCCGGGCTGGATGGTGTCCAGGCTACCGGGGAACCGCTACCTGAATCGAATGATAGAATTTCCCGTTTACCCGGCCCGGGTTCCTCCTTACACGATTCTGTCGTTATATATATGGATTCCTTTGCCAAGGAGACGCTTCCGGTATCGCTGGAAGAAGAGATGCGCCGCAGTTACCTTGATTACGCGATGAGCGTGATCGTAGGCCGGGCGCTTCCGGATGTGCGGGACGGCCTCAAGCCCGTCCACCGGCGCGTGCTCTACGCGATGCACGAACTGAACAACGACTGGAACCGCGCCTACAAGAAGTCGGCGCGTATCGTCGGGGACGTCATCGGTAAATACCACCCCCACGGCGACCAGTCCGTCTATGACACCATCGTCCGCATGGCGCAGGATTTCTCCATGCGTTACATGCTGGTCGACGGCCAGGGCAACTTCGGCTCGATCGACGGCGACAACGCGGCGGCGATGCGTTACACCGAAATCCGCCTGGCCAAGATCGCCCACGAACTGCTGGCCGACATCGACCAGGAAACCGTGGACTTCGGCCCCAACTACGACGGCAGCGAGCAAGAGCCGCTGCTGTTGCCGTCGCGGCTGCCCAACCTGCTGGTCAACGGCAGCTCGGGCATCGCGGTGGGCATGGCCACCAATATTCCGCCCCACAACCTGCAGGAAGTCGTCGACGGTTGCCTGTACTGCCTGCGCAATCCGAATTGCACGGTCGACGAGCTGATCGAGCTCATCCCGGCGCCGGACTTCCCCACGGGCGGCATCATCTACGGCATGTCGGGCGTGCGCGAAGGCTACCGCACCGGCCGCGGCCGCGTGATCATGCGTGCCAAGACGCACTTCGAAGACCTTGAAAAGGGCAACCGCCAGGCCATCGTGGTCGACGCGATCCCCTACCAGGTCAACAAGAAGACGCTGCAGGAACGCATCGCCGAGCTGGTCAACGACAAGAAGATCGAGGGCATCTCCGACATCCGTGACGAGTCGGACAAGGACGGCATGCGCCTGGTCATCGAGCTCAAGCGCGGCGAAGTGCCCGAGGTGGTGCTGAACAACCTCTACAAGAACACGCAGCTGCAGGACACCTTCGGGATGAACCTGGTGGCGCTGGTCGACGGCCAGCCGCGCCTGCTCAACCTGAAGCAGATGCTGGACTACTTCCTGCAGCATCGCCGGGAAGTGGTCACGCGCCGCACCGTGTTCCAGCTGCGCAAGGCGCGCGAGCGCGGTCACGTGCTGGAAGGCCTGGCCGTGGCGCTGGCCAACATCGACGACTTCATCGCCATCATCAAGGCGGCGCCGACGCCTCCCGTCGCGCGCCAGGAACTGATGGCGCGTTCGTGGGATTCGTCGCTGGTGCGTGAGATGCTGTCGCGCGCCGACGGCGACACGCCGGGCGGCCGCGAGGCTTTCCGTCCCGACGACCTGGGCGCGGAGTTTGGCCTGCAGGGCGATGGAATGTATCGCCTGAGCGATACGCAGGCGCAGGAAATCCTGAACATGCGCCTGCAGCGCCTGACCGGCCTGGAGCAGGACAAGATCGTTGGCGAATACAAGGACATCATGTCCACCATCGCCGACCTGCTCGACATCCTGGCCCGTCCGGAGCGCATCACCACCATCATTGGCGAGGAACTGCAGGCCATCAAGGCCGAGTTCTCGACCGGCGCCAAGGACACGCGTCGTTCCGACATCGAGCTCAACGCGACCGAACTCGACACCGAAGACCTGATCACGCCCACCGACATGGTCGTGACGCTGTCGCACGGCGGCTACATCAAGAGCCAGCCGCTGTCCGAGTACCGTTCGCAGAAGCGCGGCGGCCGCGGCAAGCAGGCCACGGCGATGAAGGAAAACGACTGGATCGACCAGCTGTTCATCGCCAACACGCACGACTTCCTGCTGTGCTTCTCGAACCGCGGCCGCGTGTACTGGCTGAAGGTCTGGGAAGTGCCGCAAGGCACGCGCAACTCGCGCGGCAAGCCCATCGTGAACATGTTCCCGCTGGCTGATGGCGAGAAGATCACCGTGGTGCTGCCGGTCAAGGAATTCAGCGACGACCACTACGTGTTCATGGCGACCACGCGCGGCACGGTCAAGAAGACCCCGCTGTCCGATTTTTCCAACCCGCGCAAGGCCGGCATCATCGCCGTGGATCTGGACGATGGCGACTACCTGATCGGCGCCGACCTGACCGACGGCAAGCATGACGTCATGCTGTTCTCCGACGCCGGCAAGGCCGTGCGCTTCGACGAGAACGACGTGCGTCCGATGGGCCGCAACGCGCGCGGCGTGCGCGGCATGCAGCTCGAGGACACCCAGACGGTGATCGCGCTGCTGGTTGCCGGCGACGAGACGCAAAGCGTGCTGACCGCCACCGAGAACGGCTACGGCAAGCGCACGCCGATCACCGAGTACACGCGCCACGGCCGCGGCACCAAGGGCATGATCGCCATCCAGACCAGCTCGCGCAACGGCAAGGTGGTCGGCGCCGTGCTGGTCATGCCGTCAGATGAAATCATGCTGATCACCACCGGCGGCGTGCTGGTGCGCACCCGTGTCGCGGAAATCCGCGAAATGGGCCGCGCCACGCAAGGCGTGACGCTGATCAACGTCGATGACGGCAGCTCGCTGTCCGGCGTGCGGCGCGTGGTGGAAAGCGATGCCGACGACGACAGCGACCTGGATGAGAATGGCCAGGACGCCGGCGACGAAGGCGGCGACGCAACGGATTCGACGGAACCTACGGAGCAATAATGGCCCGCCCCTGGAACTTCTCGGCTGGCCCCTCGGCCCTGCCCGAGGTGGTATTGCGGCAAGCCGCCGCGGAAATGCTGGACTGGAACGGCAGCGGCATGTCGGTGATGGAAATGAGCCATCGCGGCAAGCATTTCGTGCAGATCTGCGACGAAGCCGAAAGCGATCTGCGCGAGCTGCTGAGCCTGCCGGCCGACTACGCCGTCATGTTCATGCAGGGCGGCGGTTCCGGGGAAAACGCCATTGTTCCCATGAATCTCATGGGACGCCGCGGCACGCCGGCCGCGGACTTCGTCGTCACGGGCCATTGGTCCAAGCGTTCGCACGCCGAAGCCGGGCGCTACGGCAGCGCCCACATCGCCGCCAGCAGCGCCCAGGCGACGCAGCTGGACGGCCGCGAGCAGGCCCCGTTCACCTGGGTGCCCGCCACCGATACCTGGCAGGTGCGCAAGGAATCCGCCTATCTGCACCTGTGCAGCAACGAGACCATCGGCGGCGTGGAATTCCTCGACTGGCCCGACACGGCCGCGCTGGGCGCGCCCGATGTGCCGCTGGTTGTGGACGCGTCCTCGCATTTCCTGTCGCGTCCGCTGGACGTCGCGCGCTGCGGCATGGTGTACGCCGGCGCGCAGAAGAACGCCGGCCCGGCCGGCGTGACCATGGTCATCGCCCGCCGCGACCTGATCGGCCACGCCTTGCCGATCTGCCCGTCGGCCTTCGACTATGCCAACGTCGCCGCCGAGCACTCGCGCTACAACACGCCGCCCACCTTCGCGATCTACATCGCCGGGCTGGTGTTCAAGTGGGTCAAGGCCAACGGCGGCGTGGCCGGCATGGAAGCCGCCAACAAGGCCAAGGCCGACCTGCTGTACGGCTACCTGGACAGCACCAGCTTCTACCGCAATCCGATCCACGCGCCCGTGCGCTCGCGCATGAACGTGCCGTTCGTGCTGCGCGACGACTCGCTCAACGATGCCTTCCTGCAGGGCGCCGAGGCCGCCGGCCTGACGCAGCTGAAGGGGCACAAGAGCGTGGGTGGCATGCGCGCCTCCATCTACAACGCCGTGCCGCTGGCCGCGGTGCAGGACCTGGTCGCCTACCTGAAAGAATTCGAGCGCCGCCATGGATGAAGACCTGCAGCGCGCGCTGCGCCCGTTGCGCGACCGCATCGATGCGCTCGACGCGCAGATCCTCGACCTGCTGTCGCAGCGCGCTCGCGCCGCGCAGGAAGTGGGCGAGGCCAAGCACGCCGCCCAGGCCGACGGCCCGGTGCTGCGGCCCGAGCGTGAGGCCGAAGTCATCCGCCGCCTGCAGCAGCTCAATCCCGGCCCCTTTCCGAACGCCGCCGTGGCTTCGGTCTGGACGGAAATCATCTCGGCCTGTCGCGGCCTGGAGCGCGGCATGACGGTTGCCTACCTGGGCCCGCAAGGCTCGTTCTCCGAGCAGGCGGCGCTGGAGCATTTCGGACACGCGGTGCAGAAGCTGCCGTGCCCGTCCTTCGATGAAGTGTTCCGCGCCGTCGAGGCCGGCCAGGCCGACGTGGGCATGGTGCCGGTGGAAAATTCCACCGAAGGCGCCGTCAACCGCAGCCTGGACCTGTTGCTGAACACGCCGCTCAAGATCCTGGGCGAGCGTTCGCTGGTGATCCGTCATTGCCTGATGTCGAAATCCGGCGGCATGGACGGCATCAAGGCCATCGCCGCCCACCCGCAGGCGCTGGCCCAGTGCCAGGGCTGGCTGACCCGCAACTATCCCGACGTCGAGCGCGTGGCCGCTTCCAGCAATTCGGAAGCGGCGCGCATGGCCGCCGCCGATCCGTCCGTCGCGGCGATCGCCGGCGAAGTGGCCGCGCCGGCCTGGGAATTGCAGGTGGTGGCCTCCGGCATCCAGGACGATCCGCACAACCGCACGCGCTTCCTGGCCATCGGCTATATCGAGCCGCTGGTCAGCGGTCAGGACAAGACCAGCCTGATCCTGGCCGTGCCGAACCGCGCCGGCGCCGTCTATGAAATGCTGGCGCCGCTGGCGGCCAATGGCGTGTCCATGACGCGCTTCGAGTCGCGCCCGGCCCGCACCGGCCAGTGGGAATACTATTTCTACGTCGATGTCCTGGGGCACCGCAACGACGAAAACGTCGCCAGTGCCCTCGCCACCCTGCAGGCGCAGGTCGCCTATCTGAAGGTGCTGGGTTCCTACCCGGCGCCGTGAGCCTTCACCATGACCAACGCATCCAAGCCTCTCGTCGCCCCCGCCCACGTCAGCGCCATCGCGCCCTACCAGGCGGGCAAGCCCATCGAGGAACTGGCCCGCGAGTTCGGGCTGGATCCGGCCGGCATCGTCAAGCTGGCGTCGAATGAAAACCCGCTGGGCATGCCCAAGTCGGCGCGCGCGGCCATGCTGGCGGCGGCCGAGTCGCTGGCGCGCTATCCAGACCCCAACGGCTTTGACCTGAAGTCGGCGCTGGCCACGCGCTACGGCGTGCCGATGAACTGGATCACGCTGGGCAACGGTTCCAACGACATCCTGGAAATCGTGGCGTTGGCGCTGCTGGAGCCGGGCACTTCGGCCGTGTACGCGCAGCATTCCTTCGCCGTCTACCGGCTGGCCACGCAGGCGCGCGGCGCGCGCCACATCGTGGTGCCGGCCAAGGACTACGGCCATGACCTGGACGCGATGTTCGACGCCATTGCCGACGACACCCGCGTGGTCTTCATCGCCAACCCGAACAATCCCACCGGCACCTTCGTGCCGGGCGAGCAGGTCGCTGCTTTCCTGGAGCGCGTGCAGGCCGCCCATGGCGACCGCGTGACCGTGGTGCTGGACGAGGCCTACAACGAATACCTGGATCCGGAATTCCGCTTCGACAGCACCGCGCTGGCGCGCCGCTATCCGAACCTGATCGTCTCGCGCACTTTCTCCAAGGCCTACGGCCTGGCCGGCCTGCGCGTGGGCTTCGCCGTGTCGCAGCCGGCGCTGACCGATCTGCTCAACCGCGTGCGCCAGCCGTTCAATGTCAACACGCTGGCCCAGGCCGCCGCCATCGCCGCGCTGGCCGACAGCGCCTACCTGGAAGAGGCCTACGCCACCAACAAGGCGGGCAAGGCCCAGCTGTGCCAGGCCTTCGACGCGCTCAAGCTGCGCTACGTGCCCAGCTACGGCAACTTCGTGCTGGTGCATGTGGGCGACGCGCCCCGCATCAATCTGGAATTGCTCAAGCGTGGCGTGATCGTGCGTCCGGTGGCCGGCGACGGCCTGCCGGAATGGCTGCGCGTGTCCATCGGACTGCCGCAGGAAAACGCCCGCTTCATCGAGGCGCTGAGCGCGATCCTGGCCGCATGAACGGTGTTTCCGCTTCCGCCGATCAGGGGGCCGCTGGCCCCCTGATTCCTGTCCTGGCCGTGGCGGGCGTGGGGTTGATCGGCGGTTCGTTCGCCGCCGCGCTGCGCCGCGCCGGCAAGGTCGGCAAGGTGCTGGGGGTAGGGCGCAACGCTCAATCGCTGGCGCGCGCGCTGGAACTGGGCTTGATTGACGAGGCCGTCAGCGCCGAGGTCGCGGCGGCCCGGGCCGACATGATCCTGCTGGCCACGCCCGTGGGCGGCCTGCGCGACCTGCTGATCCGGATGCTGCCCACGCTCGCGCCGCGCGCGATCCTGACGGACGCCGGCAGCACCAAGGCCGAAGTGGTCGATGTGGCGCGCGCCGCCCTGGGCGGGCGTTGCGCGCAGTTCGTGCCCGGCCATCCCATCGCCGGCGCGGAACGCACCGGGCCCGAGGCGGCCGACGCCGGCCTGTATCGCGGGCGCAACGTGGTGCTCACGCCGCTGCCCGAGAACGCGGCGGAGGACGTGGCCCGCGTGCGCGCGGCCTGGCAGGCCTGCGGCGCGACGGTGGTCGACATGGAAGCGCAGGCGCATGACCGCGTGTTCGCCTCGGTCAGCCATCTGCCGCACCTGCTGTCCGCCGTCTACATGGAGCAGGTGGCCACGGCCGCCGACGCCCGTCGCCGGCTGGACCTGGCGGGCAGCGGTTTTCGGGATTTCACGCGCATCGCGGCCGGTTCGCCGGAAATGTGGCGGGACATCTTCCTGTCCAACCGCGATGCCATGCTGACGGAACTGGCCGAGGTACGCGCCGTGCTGGACCGCGCCGAGCGCGCGATCGCGGACGGCGATGGCGCCGGCCTGCAGGCATTGCTGGAAACGGCGGCGCAGGCGCGCCGCGACTGGCGCAAGGAGTAGCTGAATGGGCGCTTTGCCTTATCTTGATCTGCCGCGCGTGCGGCGCGCCCGGGGCGAGATGTCCCTGCCGGGTTCGAAGAGCATTTCCAACCGCGTGCTGCTGCTGGCGGCGCTGGCCGAGGGCCGCACCGAGATCACCGGCCTGCTGGACTCGGACGACACCCGCGTCATGCTGACCGCCTTGCGGCAGTTGGGCGTGAACGTGTCCGAGCTGGATGCGGGCCGGGTCACCGTCGAGGGCGTGCGGCGCTTTCCGGTCGAAAGCGCAGAGCTGTTCATGGGCAACGCCGGCACCGCCATTCGTCCGCTCACCGCCGCGCTGGCCCTGATGGGCGGCGACTACAAGCTGTCCGGCGTGCCGCGCATGCACGAGCGTCCGATCGGCGACCTGGGCGATGCGCTCAATGCCCTGGGCGCCCGCGTCGGCTACCTGGGACAGCCGGGCTATCCGCCGCTGCATATCGGTCGCGGCGAGATCATCGCCGGCGCCGTCACGCGCGTGCAGGGCTCGGTGTCGAGCCAGTTCCTGACCGCCTTGCTGCTGGCCGCCCCGATCGAAGCCGGGCGCAGCGGCAAGCCGATGACGATCGAAGTCGTCGGCGAGCTGATTTCCAAGCCCTATATCGAGATCACGCTGAACCTGATGGCGCGCTTCGGCGTCACCGTGCGCCGCGACGGCTGGAGCCGCTTCGTGATCGAAGGCGGCGCCGCCTACCGCAGCCCGGGCCGCATCGCGGTCGAGGGTGACGCGTCCACGGCGTCCTATTTCCTGGCGCTGGGCGCGATCGGCGGCGGTCCGCTGCGGGTCAGCGGCGTGGGCGCCGACAGCATCCAGGGCGACGTGGGCTTTGCCCAGACGCTGGCGGATATGGGCGCCTCGGTCAGCTACGGTCCGGACTGGATCGAGGTCAGTGGCGTGAATGTCGCCGACGGCGAGCGACTCAAGGCCTTCGATACCGATTTCAACCTGATCCCCGACGCGGCCATGACCGCGGCCGCGCTGGCCCTGTATGCCGACGGCCCGTGCCGGCTGCGCAACATCGGCAGCTGGCGCGTGAAGGAAACGGACCGTATCCACGCCATGCAGACCGAGCTGGAGAAGCTGGGCGCGACCGTGGAATCGGGGCCGGATTGGCTGCGCGTGACGCCGCCCGTCCGGGACGGCTGGCGCGATGCGCACATCGGCACCTGGGACGACCATCGCATGGCCATGTGCTTCTCCCTGGCCGCGTTCGGCCCGGCCGCCGTGCGCATTCTAGATCCGGGCTGCGTCAGCAAGACGTTCCCGGGTTACTTTGACGTATACGCAGGCCTGGTTTCGGCCTGAGCCTTATTCTGCGATTCATGACCGTTACCTCCGCAAATCCTGTTGTTGCCGCGCCTGTCATCACCATCGACGGGCCGACCGCCTCCGGCAAGGGCACCGTGGCGCACCGCGTCGCCAAGGCGCTGGGCTGGGATGTGCTGGACAGCGGCGCGCTCTACCGCCTGACGGCCCTGGCCGCCATGCGCCAGGGCGTGGCCGCCGAGGACGAGCCGGCGGTGGCCCGGGTCGCCGAGACGCTGGATGTGCGTTTCGACGGGCCGCATGTCTACCTGGAAGGCGGCGACGTCGGCCACGAGATACGCCGTGAAGAGGTGGGCAACTTCGCTTCCCGCGTGGCGGCGTTTCCCGGCGTGCGCCAGGCGCTGCTGGAGCGCCAGCGGGCTTTCCGTGTGCCGCCGGGCCTGGTGGCCGACGGGCGCGACATGGGCACGGTCGTGTTCCCCGATGCGTCCCTCAAGGTCTTCCTGGTGGCCGACGTGGTCGCGCGGGCGGAGAGGCGGCGTAAGCAGTTGATCGAAAAGGGAATTTCTGCTAACCTTGACGACCTTTTGCGGGATATGCGCGAGCGGGATGCGCGCGATACCCAGCGCGCGGCCGCGCCGCTCGCTCCCGCGAAGGATGCCCGGGTGCTGGATTCGTCGAATCTGACGATCGCGGAAACCGTGCAAGCCATCCTGGATTTCTGGCGGGAATCCGGAAACGCCTGACGCGAGCTTTTGCTCATTCAGGCTTTTCGAGCCCGTTTTTCTTGGCCCTGCTGACGGGCCGGCCTTCTTCGCGGGACATCCCCTCAGGGAACCCGAAGACCAGGCAGGCAAGCAGGTACTTTGACTCCACTGCGGCGGGCAATCCGCTGTGGTGTGTTCTTAACGGCCATTTCGGCCTAATGGATTTCAACCCCATGTCTTCCGTTTCCACTACCGCCACCGGCGGCGAAAGCTTCGCCGACCTTTTCGCACAAAGCCTCAAGAGCCAGGACATGAAGTCCGGCGAGGTCATCAGCGCCGAAGTCGTGCGCGTCGACCACAACTTCGTCGTCGTCAACGCCGGCCTGAAGTCCGAAGCGCTGATCCCCCTGGAAGAGTTCCTGAACGACCAGGGCGAGCTCGAAGTGCAACCCGGCGATTTCGTCTCGGTGGCGATCGATTCGCTGGAAAACGGCTACGGCGACACGATCCTGTCGCGTGACCGCGCCAAGCGCCTGTCGGCCTGGCTGCAACTGGAAAAGGCGCTGGAAAACGGCGAGCTGGTCACTGGCACCATCACCGGCAAGGTGAAGGGCGGCCTGACCGTCATGACCAACGGCATCCGCGCGTTCCTGCCGGGTTCGCTGGTGGATCTGCGTCCGGTCAAGGACACCACCCCGTACGAAGGCAAGACCCTCGAATTCAAGGTCATCAAGCTCGACCGCAAGCGCAACAACGTCGTGCTGTCGCGTCGCCAGGTGCTGGAAGCCAGCATGGGCGAAGAGCGCCAGAAGCTGCTCGAAACCCTGCACGAAGGTGCTGTGGTCAAGGGCGTGGTCAAGAACATCACCGACTACGGCGCGTTCGTGGACCTGGGCGGCATCGACGGCCTGCTGCACATCACCGACATGGCCTGGCGCCGTGTCCGTCACCCGTCCGAAGTCCTGCAAGTGGGTCAGGAAGTCGAAGCCAAGGTCCTCAAGTTCGACCAGGAAAAGAGCCGCGTCTCGCTGGGCGTCAAGCAGCTGGGCGAAGACCCGTGGGTGGGCCTGGCTCGCCGCTACCCGCAAGGCACCCGCCTGTTCGGCAAGGTCACCAACCTGACCGACTACGGCGCGTTCGTTGAAGTCGAAGCCGGCATCGAAGGCCTGGTGCACGTCTCCGAAATGGACTGGACCAACAAGAACGTCGATCCGCGCAAGGTCGTGACCCTGGGCGAAGAAGTCGAAGTCATGGTCCTGGAGATCGACGAAGACCGTCGCCGCATCTCGCTGGGCATGAAGCAGTGCCGCCAGAACCCGTGGGAAGAGTTCGCCACCAACTTCAAGCGTGGTGACAAGGTCCGCGGCGCCATCAAGTCGATCACCGACTTCGGCGTGTTCGTCGGCCTGCCCGGCGGCATCGACGGTCTGGTTCACCTGTCCGACCTGTCGTGGACGGAAACCGGCGAAGAAGCCGTGCGCAACTTCAAGAAGGGCGACGAGATCGAAGCCGTGGTTCTGGGCATCGATACCGACAAGGAACGCATCTCGCTGGGCATCAAGCAGCTGGAAGGCGACCCCTTCAACAACTTCGTCGCCACCTACGACAAGGGCGCCGTGGTTCCGGGCACCATCAAGTCGGTCGAAGCCAAGGGCGCCGTGATCACGCTGTCCGTGGACGTCGAGGGCTACCTGCGCGCTTCCGAGATCTCCTCGGGCCGCGTCGAAGATGCCACCACCGTCCTGAAGGCCGGCGAGAACATCGAAGCCATGATCGTCAACATCGACCGCAAGACGCGTTCGATCCAGCTGTCGATCAAGGCCCGTGACAACGCCGAGACCGCCGAAACGATCCAGCGCATGTCGGAAGCCAGCGCCTCGTCGGGCACCACCAACCTCGGCGCGCTGCTCAAGGCCAAGCTGGACCAACAGCGCAACGACGGTTAATACGTGACCAAGTCGGAGCTGATCGCCGCCCTGGCGGCCCGCTATCCTCAGCTGGCCGCCCGGGACACCGACTACGCGGTCAAGACCGTGCTCGATGCGATGACCCAGGCCCTGGCCTCGGGCCAGCGCATCGAGATCCGCGGTTTTGGCAGCTTCTCGTTGTCCCAGCGGTCTCCCCGCATCGGGCGCAACCCGAAGTCCGGCGAACAGGTGCTGGTGCCTGGCAAGCAGGTGCCGCATTTCAAGGCGGGCAAGGAATTGCGCGAGCGGGTGGACCTGGTCGGCGGCAACGAAGAGGACGCTCAATCTTCCGGATCGAGCGAACCGATGCCGTCTCTGGCGGGTCTGCACGCCATGCACTGATGGCCGGCAGGACCAGGCTGCCTTCGTGGCGGATCTGACCCCGAGCAAAGCCCCTTGAGCGATCAAGGGGCTTTGTTTTTTTGGGCGCCGCATCAAGTCCGCGGCAAGGCGCGCTTGTCGCTTACAATTGACGCCTCGATTTTTCTGGAGCATGCGCCATGCGCTACCTTGTCTGGGCCCTGCGATTGCTCGTGTTCGTCGCGGTTTTGATGTTCGCGCTGAAGAACACCAATCCCGTGGAAGTCCGGTTCTATGCCGATTACGTGGTTCAGGACGTGCCGCTGATCGTCGTCATGCTGGTGGTGTTCGTGCTGGGCGCGCTGTTCGGCCTGCTGCTGACGGTGCCGGCCGCCATGCGCCGCCGCCGCGAGGCCATGCGCCTGCGCCGCGAACTCGACCGCGTGCAGGCCGCCGTGAACGGCACGACGCCGTCCGTGCCGCCGGAAGCCGTGGCGCCCATGTCGCCGCTGTAGCGGAGCAGGCTCGCCCGCGAAGCGTTGCACGTGATGGGTGGACGGATGGCGTCCACGGATAACTGAATTTCTTCAAGAGCCCGTATAGTGGATTTTGAACCTTGGTGGTTGATTTTCGTGCCGGTGCTGTTCGCGCTCGGCTGGCTGGCCGCGCGTTTCGACATCCGGCAAATGCTGCGTGAAACCCGCAGCCTGCCGGATTCCTATTTTCGCGGGCTGAATTTCCTGCTCAATGAACAGCCGGACCGAGCCATCGACGCCTTTGTCGAGGTCGCCAAGCTCGATCCCGAGACGACCGAATTGCACTTCGCGCTGGGCAGCCTGTTCCGGCGCCGCGGCGAGATGGAGCGCGCCATCCGTGTGCACCAGAGCCTCCTGAACCGATCCGATCTGCCGTCCGCCGAGCGCGAGCACGCGCAGCACGAACTGGCCCAGGACTTCCTGAAGGCCGGCATGCTCGATCGCGCCGAGAGCGGTTTCGAGCAGCTCAAGGACACTCGCTACGCCTTGCCGGCGCTGCGCTCGCTGATCCGCATCTACGAGTCGGAGCACGATTGGCCGCGCGCCATCGAGGCCGTCAAGACCCTGCACGGGCTGGTGGACGAGCCCGTGCCGCAGATCGTCCATTACTACTGCGAACAGGCGCAGACCGCGCTGCAGGCCAAGCCGGCCGACCTGGACGCGGCGCATGTCGCGCTCGAGGCCGCCGATCATGCGTTGACGATCGGCGACACGGCCGTCACGAGCAAAGGCACGAAGGTGCGCACGGCCATGCTGCACGCGCGCGTGGCCTTGCTGGAACAGGATCCCAAGCGCGAGCGTCTGTACCTCGAATCGGTGATGACCGACGCGCCCGAGTATGCCGGGCTGGTGGCCGAGCAGGTGCTGGCCAACTACCGCGCGGCCGGCCAGGAAGCGGCGGGGCTGGACCTGCTGCAGCGCCAGTACGCGCGGCACGCCTCGCTGGATCTGTTCAATGTGATCTTCCGTGAATTGCGGGTGCAGCAGGGCGCCTCGCCCGCCTGGGCGTTCGCCCGTGGCGCGTTGCGCCATCATCCCTCGCTGCTGGGCCTGGACCGCCTGCTGGAGGCCGAGCTGGCCAACAGCGATGGCGCGGCAGAAGACGGCCCCGTGCAGGGCGCGGACCTGACCCTGTTGCGCAGCCTGATCCACAAGCATACCCAGCGGCTGGACCGCTATGCCTGCCGCAGCTGCGGCTTCCAGGCGCGTCGTTTCTATTGGCAATGTCCTGGCTGCAACGCGTGGGAAACCTACGCGCCGCGCCGTCTCGAGGAACTTGAATGAGCTCATTTCCCGCCGAAACCATCGCGCGCAGCCGTGTGCTCGTGGTTGGCGATGTGATGCTGGACCGCTACTGGTTCGGCGAAGTGGAACGCATCTCGCCTGAGGCGCCGGTGCCTGTGGTGCGCGTGGCGCGCCGTGAAGACCGTCTCGGCGGCGCGGCCAACGTGGCCCGCAACGTCGCGGCCCTGGGCGGGTATGTCACCCTGATCGGCGTGCTGGGCGAGGACGAGGCTGGCGCCAGCGTGCGCAAGCTGGCGCGAGAGGCCGGCATCGAAGGCGAACTTATCGTCGATCCCACGCTGCACACCACGTTGAAGATGCGCGTGCTCGGCCGCCAGCAGCAGTTGCTCCGCGTCGATTTCGAGCAGCATCCGGAAACGGCCGCGCTTGACAGCATCGATGCCGCTTTTGCCCGCCATCTGCCCAACCACGACGTGGTGGTGCTTTCCGACTATGCCAAGGGCGTGCTGACGCGTGTCGAGCCGCTGCTGGCCCAGGCGCGCGCGGCGGGCATCCCCGTGCTGGTGGACCCCAAGGGCGATGATTATTCGCGTTACCGTGGCGCCACGCTGGTGACGCCGAACCGCTCGGAAATGCAGCAGGCCGTGGGCCGCTGGAGTTCCGAATCCGAACTGACCGGCCGGGCGCAGCAACTGCGCGCCGAGCTGGACCTGGAAGCCTTGCTCGTGACCCGTTCGGAGCAGGGCATGACTTTGTTCACCGACGCCGGCCGCGACCATATCGACGCCCAGGCGCATGAGGTGTTCGACGTGTCCGGCGCGGGCGACACCGTGCTGGCGACGCTGGCCGTCACGCGCGCCGTGGGCTTGCCCTGGGCCGAGGCCATGGCCTGGGCCAACAAGGCTGGCGGCATCGCCGTGGGCAAGCTCGGCACCTCCGTCGTCACGGCCGCGGAATTGGCAGGAGAAACAGCATGATCATCGTTACCGGAGCCGCCGGCTTCATCGGCAGCAACCTGGTGCGCGGCCTGAACCGTCGCGGCATCACCGATATCCTGGCGGTCGACGACCTGACCGAAGGCGACAAGTTCGTCAACCTGGTGGACTGCAAGATCGCGGACTACATGGACAAGGACGACTTCCGCCGCCGCGTGCTGGACGGCAGCCTGTCGCACGTCCGCGCGGTTCTGCACCAGGGCGCCTGCTCGGACACCACCGAGCGCAACGGTCGCTACATGCTCGACAACAACTACCGCGTCACGCTGGAGCTGCTCGAGTTCTGCCAGGCGCGCGCGATCCCGTTCATCTACGCGTCCTCGGCGGCGGTGTACGGCGGTTCGTCGGTGTATGTCGAAGATCCCGCCAACGAAGGTCCGCTGAACGTCTACGGCTATTCCAAGCTGCTGTTCGACCAGGTGCTGCGCACCCGCATGGACACGCTCAAGTCCCAGGTCGTGGGCCTGCGCTACTTCAATGTCTACGGTCCGCATGAACAGCACAAGGGGCGCATGGCCTCGGTCGCCTTCCACAACATGAACCAGTTCCTGGAACATGGCCATGTGCGGCTGTTCGCGGGCTGGGACGGCTATGTGGACGGCGGCCAGAGCCGCGACTTCATTTCGGTGGAGGACGTGGTGGCCGTGAACCTGCACTTCCTGGACAACCCGGGCACGTCGGGCATCTTCAACTGCGGCACGGGCCGCGCACAGCCGTTCAACGACGTGGCCGCCGCGGTGGTCAACACGCTGCGCGCCGAGCGCGGCGAGGCCGAGCTGTCGCTGGCGCAGCTGGTGGAACTGGACCTGATCCGCTATATCCCGTTCCCGGACGACCTCAAGGGACGCTATCAGAGCTATACCCAGGCAGATGTGTCGCGCCTGCGTGCCGCCGGTTTCACCGCGCCCATGCGCGACGTGCAGACGGGCGTGGCCGAGTACGTGCGCTACTGGCGCGCCCGCAAGTAAGCCGTTGCCGGATGCCGGCCTTGCCGGGCCGGAACAAGCCGCCGCCATGCCTGGTCATGCCGGCGGTTTTTTCGTGGGAAGCCGGAGCATTCCCGGCACGCGTATTTGCCGACGTGGATGTTTCCGTTCACCGCCGCGCCGCCAGCTGCCGGCGATCGCCATGATTTGCGGGTGGCGCGACAACCGTCGCGTCCGCTTCCTTTCAGGAGATCCGCATGCGTGCATACGCTGTTCTATCCAACGTCTCGTCCCGGCTGGCCGCCATTCCCTCCATCCTGAGGCAGGCGTCCGGCCGCCGTCCGGCGCCGCGCCCGCCGTCCGGGCATCAGGCCGACGCCGCCCCGCATCTGCCTGATGCCCGACTGGCCAAGGCGCCGCGCCCGGGTGCGATGTCCCTGCCGGGCTGGCCCTGGCGCACGCCATGGCGCCGTCCCCGCGGCCTGAGCCGGGTCATGGGCGGATCGATATGGCGTCTGTTGGCGGCGGCGGGTATGGCGCTAGCGGCGGCCACGGCCTCGGCCGTCGACGTCAACAGCGCCACCGCGCAGCAGCTGGAGTCGGTCAGCGGGATCGGCCCGAGCACCGCGCGGACCATCGTGCAGGAGCGCGAACGCGCCGGCGCCTTCGAATCGCTGGACGATCTGGCCGAGCGCGTGCGCGGCATCGGCCCGAAGAAGGCCAAGGCGTTGCAGGCCGCCGGGCTGACGGTGGGCGGCGCCGACGGCGCCGCGCAGAATGCCGCGCAAGGCGCCGCCACGCCGGCGGGCAAGGGCGGCGCGCCGGCTGGCGCGGCCCAGTCCGCCAAGGGTGGGGCCGCCGCGAAGGCCAGGCAGTAAGCCATGCCGTCCTTCACGTTCCCGGGCGTGAAGGGCGGCGGGCGTGCCCCTGGCGCCGGCGCGGCTTTTGCGGCCGACGCGCGCGCGCCGGGGTTATGATCGGCTCCATGACTACGAACTACCCCACCATCGAGCAGACCGTCGGCAATACGCCGCTCGTGCGTCTGCAGCGTATTCCCGGAGCTGCGGGCGCGGCGCGCGGCAATGTCATCCTGGCCAAGCTTGAGGGCAATAACCCCGCCGGGTCGGTCAAGGACCGGCCGGCGCTGTCCATGATCGCCCATGCCGAGGCGCGCGGCGACATCAAGCCCGGCGATACCCTGATCGAGGCCACCAGCGGCAATACCGGCATCGCCCTGGCGATGGCCGCTGCCATGCGCGGCTACCGCATGATCCTGATCATGCCCGACAACCTGTCCGTCGAGCGCCGCGCGGCCATGGCCGCTTATGGCGCCGAGCTGATCCTCACGCCGGCCGACAAGGGCGGCATGGAGTACGCCCGGGATCTGGCCACCGAGATGCAGGCCGATGGCCGCGGCGTGGTGCTGGACCAGTTCGCCAATCCCGACAATCCGCGCGCGCACATCGAAAGCACCGGCCCGGAAATCTGGAACCAGACCGAAGGTCGTGTCACGCACTTCGTCAGCGCGATGGGCACCACCGGCACCATCATGGGGGTTTCCACCTATCTGAAGTCGCGCAATGCCGCGATCCAGGTGGTGGGCGCGCAGCCGGCCGAAGGCTCGCAGATCCCCGGCATCCGCAAATGGCCCGAAGCCTACCTGCCCAAGATCTTCGACCGCAGCCGCGTGGACGCCTACGAATCCATCGTGCAGGCCGATGCCGAGACGATGGCGCGCCGGCTGGCGGCGGAAGAAGGCATCTTCGCCGGGATCTCCTCGGCCGGCGCCCTGGTCGCCGCGCTGCGCGTGGCCGAAAGGGTGAACGATGCGACCATCGTCTTCATCGTCTGCGACCGGGGCGACCGCTACCTGTCCACGGGTGTGTTCAATTAGTTCACCCCCGAAGCGCTGCGCGCTTCCCCCTCAAGGGGGCGCCGCTACGGACCGGAGAGTGAGGCCCGCCCCTGAAGCGCTGTGCGCTTCTCCCCTCAAGGGGCGCCGCGACGGACCGGCAAAGCCGGCTCCGTGCGGCCTGGATTGAAACAGCCTTCGACTCTGGGGCAGGCTCTTCTGGTTGAGGCGGTTTGCCGGCCGCGTTCAGCGGCCGACGCGGGCTTCGATTTCGGCGGCCAGGTCGGCCACGGCGGTGGCGTAGAAGTAGCTGCGGTTGTAGTGCGTCAGCGCGAAGAAGTTGGGCGTACCGACGCGGTATTGGGCCGTGCCGCGCGCTTCTTCGACCAGATCGACGATGCCCAGGGGATGGGCGCTCCAGCCAACGGCGGAGGCGCCGGGCTGCAGGCGGCCGCCGGCGGCGCTGATCGTGTTCCAGCTTTGCTTGGGCACCAGGCCGCCGTCGACCAGGGCGGACGGATCCGCCGGCAGGGTCACCGGCGCGAACACGGGCACGCCGCGCTGCCAGCCGTGCTGGGCCAGGAAGCTGCCCACCGACAGGATGGCGTCCTTGGTGCTGTTGGTCAGGTCGATATGGCCGCTGTCGTCGCCGTCGACGGCATAGCGCATGATGCTGCCCGGCATGAACTGCGGCATGCCGATGGCGCCGGCGTAGGAGCCGCGCGTTTCCAGGTCGAGCTTGCCCTGCATCACCAGCGTCAGGAAATCCCCGAGCTGGCCTCGGAACATGGCGGCGCGTTCGGGTTTGTCCGGGTCGGGATAGTCGAAGGCCAGCGTGGTCAGCGCGTCCAGTACGCGGAAATTGCCCATATTGCGTCCATACAGCGTTTCGACGCCGATGATGGAGGCGATGATGGGGGCCGGCACGCCGAAGCGCTGCGCGGCCTGGTTCAGCAGGTCGCGGTTCTCGTTGTAGAACTCCACGCCCCAGCCAATGCGCTTGGGCTCGACGAAGCGCGCGCGGTAGGTCAGCCAGCTGCGCCAGATCTTCTTTCCGGGCGGCGCCGGCGCGATCAGGCGGGCCACGGTGGCGTTGTAGCGCGCGCCTTCCAGGGCGGCGACCATGGGCGCCAGCGGCAGCTTGCGCTCGGCCGACAGGCCTTCCAGGAACTGGCGGACTTCAGGCTTCAGGCCGCCGCTGGGCGTGAGCGCGGCGGGTCCTTCGTCGGCTGTCTCCGGGCCAGGGGCGGTCGGGCCGATGCGGATGGGGGCGGCAGGTGCCTCGCTGGCGGCGGACACGCCCGGCGCGGAGGACGAGCGGGGGGCGGAGGGAGCGGTGGTGGAACACCCCGCGAGCAGGGCCGACATGACCCCGAGTTGCAGTAATCGCCGACAGATGAACATAATCTTCCTTATGGAGACCATGTATCTTACCCACCCGGCATGCCGCTTGCATGAAATGGGCAGTTGGCATCCGGAAAGCCCGCAGAGGCTGGACGCCATCTCGGACCAGTTGTTGGCCAGCGGCCTGATGCCCTATCTAGACGATCGCCAGGCGCCGCAAGCCTCGCGCCACGACATTCTGCGGGTCCATACCGTTCAGTACCTGGACAGTCTGCGCCAGCACGTGCCCGAGCACGGCTACTACCCGATCGATCCCGATACCCTGATGAACCCGCACACCTACGAGGCCGCGCTGTACGCGGCCGGCGCGGGCGTGGCCGCGGTCGACGCGGTCATGGGTGGCGAGGCGCGCACCGCTTTTTGTGCGGTGCGTCCGCCCGGGCACCATGCCTGCCGCTCCCAGGCCATGGGCTTTTGCTTCCTGAACAACGTGGCCATCGCGGCCCGCCACGCGCTGGACTTCCACGGCCTGTCGCGGGTGGCCATCGTGGATTTCGACGTGCACCACGGCAATGGCACCGAAGACGTCTTCGCCGGCGACGAGCGGGTGCTGATGTGCAGCTTCTTCCAGCACCCGTTCTTTCCCAACAGCGGCGCGGACCATCCGGCCGCCAACATGCTCAACGTGCCGGTGCCGGCCTATACCGCGGGCGCGGCGGTGCGGTCCATCGTCACGGACACCTGGCTGCCGCGGCTGGAGGCGCATCGGCCGGAGCTGATCCTGGTGTCGGCGGGATTCGACGCCCACCGGGAGGACGACATGGGTCAGATGGGGCTGGTCGAGGCCGATTACGCCTGGATCACCGAACAGCTCGTCGGGGTGGCCGACCGCCATGCCCAGGGCCGGATCGTCAGTACGCTGGAGGGCGGTTACAACCTGTCCGCCCTCGGTCGCAGCGTGGTGGCGCATATACGGGCGCTGGCGAAGCTGTAGAATCAGGAAAAAATTGTGCAATGCGATCCCGGCGCATGCCGGGTAATTATTTCCATTTGGAGGCAGCGGGATGAAGGTTTTGGTACCTGTCAAGCGCGTCGTTGACTACAACGTCAAGGTGCGCGTCAAGTCGGATCAGACTGGCGTCGATATCGCCAATGTGAAGATGTCCATGAACCCCTTCGACGAAATCGCCGTCGAGGAAGCGACCCGCCTGAAGGAGAAGGGTTCGGTGGCCGAGGTCGTCGCCGTGTCTTGCGGCGTGGCCCAATGCCAGGAAACCCTGCGCACAGCGATGGCCATTGGCGCCGATCGCGGCGTGCTGGTGCAGACCGATGTCGAACTGCAGCCGCTGGCCGTGGCCAAGCTGCTCAAGGCGCTGGTCGACAAGGAACAGCCGCAGCTGGTGATCCTGGGCAAGCAGGCGATCGACGACGACGCCAACCAGACCGGCCAGATGCTGGCCGCGCTGCTGGACTGGCCGCAAGCCACGTTCGCCAGCAAGGTCGAGCTGGGCGACGGCAAGGTCAACGTCACGCGCGAAGTCGACGGCGGCCTGGAGACCGTGTCGCTGAAGCTGCCGGCCATCATCACCACCGACCTGCGCCTGAACGAGCCGCGCTACGTGACGCTGCCGAACATCATGAAGGCCAAGAAGAAGCAGCTGGACACCGTGACGCCGCAGGACCTGGGCGTGGACCCGGCGCCGCGCCTGAAGACGCTGAAGGTCAGCGAGCCGCCGGCGCGCAAGGCCGGCATCAAGGTGCCCGATGTGGCGGCGCTGGTGGACAAACTCAAGAACGAAGCGAAGGTGGTCTGAGATGACGACGCTGGTTATTGCTGAACACGACAACGCCCAGCTCAAGGGCGCGACCCTGAACACCATCGCCGCCGCCGCCAAGATCGGCGGCGACGTGCACGTGCTGGTCGCCGGCGCCAATGCCCGCGCCGTGGCCGAGCAGGCCGCGCAGGCCGCCGGCGTGTCCAAGGTGCTGCTGGCCGACGCGCCGCAGCTGGCCGAAGGCCTGGCCGAGAACCTGGCCGCCCAGGTGCTGGCCGTGGCGTCGGGCTACAGCCACATCCTGTTCCCCGCCACCGCCTCGGGCAAGAACGTGGCCCCGCGCGTGGCCGCCAAGCTGGATGTGGCGCAGGTCTCGGACATCATCGGCGTGGAATCCGCCGACACCTTCCAGCGCCCGATCTACGCCGGCAACGCCATCGCCACGGTGCAGTCGGCCGACGCGGTCAAGGTCATCACCGTGCGCACCACCGGCTTTGACGCGGTGGCCGCCACCGGCGGCTCGGCCGCGATCGAGGACGCCACTGCCGTGGCCGACTCGGGCCTGTCCAGCTTCGTGGGTCGCGAAGTCGCCAAGAGCGACCGCCCCGAACTGGCCGGCGCGCGCGTGGTCGTCTCCGGCGGCCGTGGCCTGGGCAGCGCCGAGAACTTCAAGATCCTGGACCCGCTGGCCGACAAGCTGGGCGCGGCGCTGGGCGCTTCGCGCGCGGCGGTCGACGCCGGCTACGCGCCGAACGACTGGCAGGTCGGCCAGACCGGCAAGATCGTGGCCCCGCAGCTGTACGTGGCCGTCGGCATCTCCGGCGCCATCCAGCACCTGGCCGGCATGAAGGACTCCAAGGTCATCGTGGCCATCAACAAGGATCCGGAAGCCCCGATCTTCGGCGTGGCCGACTACGGCCTGGTCGGCGATCTGTTCCAGGTCGTGCCGGAACTGACCGGCGCGCTATAGAGCCAGACGCAAGGCCGCTACGGAAAAGCCCGCGAACGCAGGTTCGCGGGCTTTTCTTTTGCGCGTGACATCGGATTGCGGGCGCTCAATTCGGGTCATGAATATTGCATAAGGTTATATGTCTTGCGTATTTCCCCCGTACCGAGTTTGATGGAAGAATCGTCGCATGGCTGCCGCCGCGGGATGCAAGCCCGGGCGTCGCAGGCCGCCGACGAGCCGTTGCCGGCCGTGTCCGCCGCGCTCGCGGGCGGGCCGCCCTCGATCAACCTTCATCCGCATGCAGGAGACACCATGAGTCATCTACGCCTGGGCGACATCGCCCCCGATTTCGAACAGGAATCCTCGGTTGGCCCGATCCGTTTTCATGAATTCCTGGGCAACAGCTGGGGCGTGCTGTTCTCGCATCCCGCCGATTTCACCCCCGTCTGCACCACCGAGCTGGGCTACACCGCCAAGCTGGCCGACGAGTTCGCCAAGCGCAACGTGAAGGTGCTGGCGCTGTCCGTCGACGGCAAGGAATCGCACAACAAGTGGATCGAGGACATCAACGACACCCAGTCCACCACGGTCAATTTTCCGATCCTGGCCGACAAGGACCGCAAGGTTTCGGAGCTGTACGACATGATCCACCCGAACGCCAACGCCACGCTGACGGTGCGCTCGGTGTTCATCATCGATCCGAACAAGAAGGTGCGCCTGACCATCACCTATCCGGCCAGCACCGGACGCAACTTCAACGAGATCCTGCGCGTCATCGACTCGCTGCAGCTGACCGACAGCCACAGCGTGGCCACGCCGGTGAACTGGCAGGACGGCGACGACGTGATCATCGTGCCCTCGTTGCAGGACGAGGCCGTGATCAAGCAGAAATTCCCCAAGGGCTACAAGGCCGTGCGTCCTTACCTGCGCATCACGCCCCAGCCGAATAAGTAAATAGCCGGAGTGCATGAAGGGCCGCGCGCCCTGAACGCATCCCGCAGGCTTTGCCGCCAGTACGCCGCGATTCCCCGCTGGGAACGCGGCGTTTTTTATGGGTCTCCACGGCTGGCGCGACGGGCATTCCGCAAGGGGCGCGCGCTGCGCCTGGCCCCAAGCAGGCGAGGCGGCGTGGTTTCGCCATGCCCCGCGTCTATATGCTTGGCGGCGATTAACAATTAAAAAATGATTCGTTCCGTTCAGATCGACTCGCCTGCAAACTTGCTTCCACATTGTCAAACTGACGCAGGGAGCAAGGGATGTCTTTCAGGAAAGCGGGTTGGCTGGCCGCCTTGGCTGCAGTGACGGTTTCGCTCGCGGCGATCGCGCCGGCCCAGGCGCAGCAGAAGCAGACGCTGCTCAACGTCTCCTATGATCCGACGCGCGAGCTGTACCGCGCGATCGACGACGCCTTCGCCAAGCAATACAAGGACAAGGCCGGCGTCGAGCTGACCATCCGCCAATCGCACGGCGGCTCGGGCCGCCAGGCGCGTTCGGTCATCGACGGACTGGAAGCCGACGTGGTGACGCTGGCCCTGGCCTACGACATCGACGCCATCGCCGATCGCGGCCTGCTCCCGGAAAACTGGCAGGCCCGCCTGCCGCAGAACAGCTCGCCCTACACCTCCACCATCGTGTTCCTGGTGCGCAAGGGCAATCCCAAGCAGATCAAGGACTGGGACGACCTGGTCAAGGACGGCGTGCAGGTCATCACCCCCAACCCCAAGACTTCCGGCGGCGCGCGCTGGAATTACCTGGCGGCCTGGGCCTACGCGCTCGAGAAGAACGGCGGCAGCGAGGACAAGGCCAAGGCCTATGTCGGCGAGCTGCTCAAGCACGTGCCGGTGCTGGATACCGGCGCGCGCGGCGCCACCACCACCTTCGTCGAGCGCGGCGTGGGCGACGTGCTGCTGGCCTGGGAGAACGAGGCTTTCCTGGCGCTCGAGGAGCTGGGTCCGGACAAGTTCGACATCGTGGTGCCCTCGCTGTCCATCCTGGCCGAGCCGCCGGTGGCCGTGGTCGACAAGATCGTCGACAAGAAGGGCACCCGCGCCGCGGCCCAGGCCTACCTGGAATTCCTGTACACGCCGGCGGCGCAGGAAATCATCGCCAAGAACTACTACCGCCCCATCGACAAGGACGTGGCGGCCAAGTACGAAAGCAAGTTCCCCAAGGTCAAACTCGTGAAGATCGACGACAAGATCTTCGGCGGCTGGCGCAAGGCGCAGAAGGATCACTTCAGCGATGGCGGCACCTTCGACCAGATCTACCAGCCTCAGAAGAAATGATCTCCTGACCATCGGACGACGGCCATGACCTCAGCCTCGACACCGGCGGCAACGGGCGCGCAAGCGCCTTTTGCCGTTCGCCGCAGCAGCCCGGGCGTATTGCCCGGCTTCGGCATTTCCATGGGCTATGCGGTGCTCTACCTGAGCCTGCTGGTGCTCATTCCGCTGGCCGCGCTGCCCATCAAGAGCGCCTCGCTCGGCTGGCAGGGCTTCTGGGACGCCGTCGCTTCGCCGCGCGTGGTGGCGTCCTACAAGCTCACCTTCGGCGCGTCCCTGATCGCCGCGCTGGTGAACCTGGTGTTCGGCACCATCGTGGCCTGGGTACTGGTGCGTTATCGCTTCCCGGGCAAGAAGATCCTGGATGCGCTGGTGGACCTGCCTTTCGCGCTGCCCACCGCCGTCGCCGGCATCGCGCTGACCGCGCTGTATTCGGAAAAAGGCTGGCTGGGCGCGCCGCTGGCCGAGTGGTTCGGCTGGAAGGTCGCGTTCACGCCGTTGGGCATCGTGATCGCGCTGATCTTCATCGGCGTGCCCTTCGTGGTGCGCACGGTGCAGCCTGTGCTCGAGGACGTCGAGCGCGAGATCGAGGAAGCCGCCGCCAGCCTGGGCGCCAATCGCTGGCAGACCATACGCCGTGTGCTGCTGCCCGCGCTGCTGCCGGCGCTGATGACCGGCTTCGCGCTGGCCTTCGCGCGCGCGGTGGGCGAGTACGGCTCGGTGGTGTTCATCGCCGGCAACATGCCCATGGTGTCCGAGATCACGCCGTTGTTGATCATCGCCAAGCTCGAACAGTTCGACTATGCCGGCGCGGCCGCCATCGCCACGGTGATGCTGGTGCTGTCCTTCGCGCTGCTGTTCATCATCAATCTGCTGCAGGGCTGGCAGGCCCGCCGCGGCCTCGGGAGAGCCTGATGAGCGTCGACCATCGTCCCGCCCACCTGACCGAGCCGCGCTGGGTGCGCGGCATCCTGTTGGGCATCGCGCTGCTGTTCCTGACGCTGTTCCTGCTGGTGCCGCTGGCCGCGGTATTCGCCGAGGCCTTCCGCAAGGGTTGGGCCTTGTACCTGGAGGCCATCGTCGAGCCGGACGCCTGGGCGGCGATCCGTCTGACCTTGCTGGTCGCGGCCATCGCGCTGCCTGTGAACCTGGTGTTCGGCGTGGCCGCCGCCTGGGCCATCACCAAGTTCCAGTTTCGCGGCAAGCAGTTCCTGATCACGCTGATCGACCTGCCGTTCTCGGTGTCGCCGGTGGTGGCGGGGCTGGTCTTCGTGCTGCTGTTCGGCACGCAGGGCTGGTTCGGCGGCTGGTTGCAGGCGCACGACATCAAGATCGTGTACGCGGTGCCGGGCATCATCCTGGCCAGCCTGTTCGTGACCTTTCCGTTCGTCGCGCGCGAGCTGATTCCGCTGATGCAGGCGCAGGGCAGCGAGGAAGAGCAGGCCGCGCTGACGCTGGGCGCCAATGGCTGGCAGATCTTCTGGCGCGTCACGCTGCCAAACATCAAGTGGGGCCTGCTGTACGGCGCCATCCTGTGCAACGCGCGCGCCATGGGCGAGTTCGGCGCCGTGTCGGTGGTGTCCGGCCAGGTGCGTGGCCTGACCAACACCATGACCCTGCACGTCGAGATTCTCTACAACGAATATCAGTATTCGGCGGCCTTCGCCGTCGCCTCTTTGCTGGCCCTGCTGGCGCTGGTGACGCTGGTGGCCAAGAACCTGGTCGAGTGGCGCAACGCGAAGCAGTTGCAGGCCGCCAGCCAGCCCGCCGAGTATCCCGGCCCCGCCGTGGCCATCACCCAGGCCGCCGCCTGACACGGCGCCCGACGGAGACAAACATGAGCATAGAAGTCCGCAATCTGTCCAAGCGCTTCGGCCAGTTCCGCGCGCTCAACGACGTATCGCTGCATATCGAGACCGGCGAGCTGGTCGCGCTGCTGGGACCGTCCGGCTGCGGCAAGACCACGCTGCTGCGCATCATCGCGGGCCTGGAATCGGCCGACTCGGGCAGCGTGCTGTTCGCCGGCGAGGACGCCACCGCCGTGGACGTGCGCCAGCGCCAGGTCGGGTTCGTGTTCCAGCACTACGCGCTGTTCAAGCACATGACCGTGTTCGAGAACGTGGCCTTCGGCCTGCGCGTCAAGCATCGTTCGCAGCGTCCTTCCGAGGACCAGATCCAGCGCAAGGTGCACGACCTGCTCGGGCTGGTGCAACTGGACTGGCTGGCCGATCGCTATCCGGCCCAGCTGTCGGGCGGCCAGCGCCAGCGCATCGCCCTGGCGCGCGCGCTGGCGGTGGAGCCGCGCGTGCTGCTGCTGGACGAACCCTTTGGCGCGCTGGACGCCAAGGTGCGCAAGGAACTGCGCCGCTGGCTGCGCCGGCTGCACGACGAGCTGCACGTGGCCAGCGTGTTCGTGACGCACGACCAGGAAGAGGCGCTGGAAGTGGCCGACCGGGTGGTGCTGATGAACTCGGGCCGCATCGAGCAGGTGGGCACGCCTCGCGAAGTCTGGGAGTCGCCCGCCACGCCCTTCGTCTACGGCTTCCTGGGCGACGTCAACTCGCTGGCCGGCGTGGCCACGCGCGGCGTCTGGCAGGGCGCGGGGCTGTCGCTGCCGGCGCCGGAGCTGGCGCAGGCCGACGGCGAGCGCGCCACCGCCTATGTGCGGCCGCACGAATTCGACATCGAGCGCTACCGGCCGGAAGGCGAGGGTCTCGCGGTGCGGCTGTCGCACGCCTACCTGGCGGGCCCCAGCGCCTATCTGGAACTGGCGCGCCAGGACTCGGACGCCATCATCGAGGCCGAAGTGCCGGAACAGCTGTACCGGGAGCTGAACCTGCGCGACGGCGAAACCCTGCTGGCGCGTCCGCGCCGGGCCCGGATCTTCGCGGTGCAAGCATGACGACGATCGAACTGCCTCCCGAACTGGAAGCCGGCGCGGCGGCGCGCTGGCGCGAGTTGATCGAGACGCTGGCCGACGCGCGGCGTCGCTATCCCGACGCCGCGCTGGCCTCGTCGCTGGCGGCCGAGGACATGGTGCTGACGCACGCCATTTTCGACGCCGGGCTGGACCTGGAGGTGTTCACGCTGGACACCGGCAGGCTGCACGCCGAAACGCTGGGCGTGCTGGACGCGATCCGCCAGCGCTACCGCCGCGAGGTCACGATCTACCGGCCAGACGCGGCTGCCGTCGACGCGCACGTGGCCGCGCATGGCGCCTATGCCTTCTACGAAAGCGTCGAGCTGCGCAAGGCTTGCTGCCAGATCCGCAAGGTCGAGCCGCTCAAGCGCGCTCTGGCCGGACGCGGCGCCTGGATCACCGGGCAGCGGCGCGCCCAGTCCGCCACGCGCGGAGAGCTGGCGCGCGAAGAACAGGACGCCACGTTCGGCCTGTACAAGTTCAACCCGCTGGCGGACTGGAGCGAGGCCGAGGTCTGGACCGTGATCCGCGCGCTGGGCATTCCGTACAACCCGCTGCACGACCAGGGCTATCCGTCCATCGGCTGCGAACCCTGTACGCGCGCCTTGCGGCCGGGCGAAGACCTGCGGGCAGGGCGCTGGTGGTGGGAGTCCTCGGACTCCAAGGAATGCGGCCTGCATGCGGGCAACCGGGTCATCGCCATCGCGCCCGTCGGCGACGCTGGCCGGCCATGAATTCGAAAACCATGATTCAAGGGGAACACCCAATGTCTGCCGTGATTCAACGCAGCCACCTGGACTGGCTGGAATCGGAAGCCATCTTCATCCTGCGCGAGGTCGCCGCCGAGTGCGAACGGCCGGTGCTGCTGTTCTCGGGCGGCAAGGATTCGGTCGTGCTGCTGCGCCTGGCCGAAAAGGCCTTTCGCCCGGGCGGTTTTCCGTTTCCGCTGATGCATATCGACACCGGCCACAATTTCGCCGAGGTGATCGATTTCCGCGACGCGCGCGCCGCCGAGCTGGGCGAGACCCTGATCGTGCGCAGCGTCGAGGATTCGATCAAGCGCGGCAGCGTGGTGCTGCGGCGCGAGACCGATTCGCGCAATGCCGCGCAGGCGGTGACGCTGCTGGAAGCGATCGAGGAATTCGGCTTCGACGCCTGCATCGGCGGCGCCCGGCGCGACGAGGAAAAGGCGCGCGCCAAGGAACGCATCTTCTCGTTCCGCGACGAGTTCGGCCAATGGGATCCGAAGGCCCAGCGGCCGGAAGTCTGGAACCTGTTCAACACCCGCGTGCATCGCGGCGAGAACATGCGCGTGTTCCCGATCTCGAACTGGACCGAGCTGGACGTGTGGCAATACATCCAGCGCGAAGGCCTGGCGCTGCCTTCGATCTACTACGCACACGAGCGCGAGGTGGTGCGGCGCAAGGGGCTGCTGGTGCCGGTGACGCGGCTGACGCCGCCGCAGGAAGGCGAACGGGTCGAGCGGCTGCAGGTGCGCTTTCGCACCGTGGGCGACATCTCCTGCACCTGCCCGGTGGCGTCCGACGCCGCCGACACGGCCGCCATCATCGCCGAGACCGCGGTGACCGACATCACTGAGCGCGGCGCCACCCGCATGGACGACCAGACTTCCGAGGCCTCGATGGAGCGCCGCAAGAAGGAAGGCTACTTCTGATCCCGCGCAAGCACCCGACCGCTCCGGCCGTGCGCCGGGGTTTGCCGGCTTGAAGGCCGGCCGCAAGGAACGCACATGAACGCCATCAACGATTCTTTTCTTTCCAGCGCCGACCGCGGCGTGCTGCGCCTGATCACCGCCGGTTCGGTGGATGACGGCAAGTCCACGCTGATCGGACGCCTGCTGTACGACAGCAAGGGCGTGTTCGCCGACCAGCTCGACGCCATCGCGCGCGCCAAGTACAAGCGCGTGGCCGGCGACGGCATCGACTTCTCGCTGCTGACGGACGGCCTGGAGGCCGAGCGCGAGCAGGGCATCACCATCGACGTGGCCTACCGATACTTCTCGACCCCGGTGCGCAAGTTCATCATCGCCGACGCGCCGGGGCATGAGCAGTACACGCGCAACATGGTGACGGGCGCGTCCACCGCCGACGTGGCCGTCATCCTGATCGACGCCACCCGCGCCGCCGATGGCAAGCTGCTGCCGCAGACCAAGCGCCACAGCACCATCGCCAGGCTGCTGGGCATCCGCCACATCGTGGTGGCGGTGAACAAGATGGATCTGGTGGATTGGGACCCGGCCGTATTCGAACGCATCCGCGCCGCCTACGCCGAGCTGGCGGCCAAGCTGGGTATCGCGCATTTTGACGCGCTGCCGCTGTCGGCGCTGAACGGCGACAACGTGGTCACGTCGTCGCCGAAGACGCCCTGGTACCAGGGCCAACCGCTGCTGGCGCTGTTGGAGGCGCTGGATGTGCAGAACGACGGCGGCGCCTTGCCGCTGCGTTTCCCGGTGCAGCGCGTGGCGCGCCATGACGGCGACCGCAAGGACGACTTCCGTGGCTATGCTGGCCGCGTCGCCAGCGGCGTGCTGCGGCCCGGCGATGCCGTCACGGTGCAGCCGTCCGGCGTGGACGCCGTGGTGAGCCGCGTGCTGGCATTCGACCGTGAACTGGACGTAGCGGTGGCTGGCGATTCCGTCACTGTGGTGCTGGACCGCGACGTGGATGTCTCGCGTGGCGACGTGATCGCGCACTCGGCCGCGCCCGCGCAGGTGTCGCGCGAGTTCGAGGCCGAATTGTGCTGGCTCGATTCGCAGCCGCTCAATCCGGCGCGCAAGTATCTGCTCAAGTCGGGCACGCGGCTGACCTCGGCGAAGGTGCGCGCCGTGCTGTCGCATCGTGATATCCATGAGCTGCAGGAAGTCGAGAACACGGAAGGCGTGCTGCGCATGAACGACATCGGCCGGGTGTCGTTCACGACGCGCGATGCGCTCGCCGTCGATCGCTACGCGGACGTGCCGGCGACCGGCGCGTTCATCCTGATCGACGAGGCGACGCATCAGACGGCGGCTGCCGGCATGCTGCGCTAACGGGCCTGCGGATTCGGGGGGGGCGGAGCGTTTTTCGTTCCCCCGGATGGTTGTTGTTTTTCTTCCAAAGCCAATGCTGGCGCGGGTTTCCGGCCCATCTCGCAAGATGAAATCGAATTGTCGCAACGGAGCCGGCGTCTTGCGGTAAAGTGGGGCTGTCTTAAGAAAAGTCTTTCGGGGCTTGCTAAAACTACTGTGTTTTTGTACAGTGGTTCCTATGGCAAGCATCGATCATTCTTTTCCCGCCGGTTCTGGGTCCCCGGCTGCCGCCCCCGCCGCCTTGCGCGGTCGGGGTGCGGTTACTAATGTTCGACATCGCTTCCAATCCGACGAACGCGTGCAGGTCGACGACGGCTGGTCCGCCTCCGGACTGCCGGCCGATTTCGTAGATCCCGTCCCCGATTTTTCTTCAGATGCTTCGTCGAGCCTGACCGAGCGCGCCGCCGGCTTTCCCGGCAAGGACGACGCCGCTACGCCGGCCGCTTCCGGCCGGTCCTCCCGAATCGCTCCCATCATCCCCATCGTGCCCGACCAGCGCCGCGAACCCGCCGCGCCCAAGACCCAGGTCACGGCCGAGGCCGCGCGCAAGATGCTGTCGCGCAATGATTCGCCCGACATCCCCTTCGACGTGGCGGTCAATCCCTACCGTGGCTGCGAGCACGGCTGCGTTTACTGCTACGCCCGTCCCACCCATGCCTACCTGGGCTATTCGCCCGGCCTGGATTTCGAAACCCGGCTGGTGGCCAAGGCCAACGCCGTCGAGGCCCTGCGCGCGGAACTGAGCCGGCCGGGCTACAAGCCGTCGCCCATCAATATCGGCTCGGCCACCGACGCCTACCAGCCCATCGAGCGCGAATGGCGCCTGACGCGCGGCCTGCTGGAACTGATGCTGGAAACCCGGCATCCGCTCACCATCGTCACGAAGAACGCCCTGGTCGCGCGCGACCTGGACCTGCTGGCTGAACTGGCCCGCCGCAACCTGGTTGTCGTCTACATGAGCGTCACCACGCTGGACGCGGCCATGGCCCGCAGCCTGGAGCCGCGCGCCGCCGCGCCCTGGCGCCGGCTGGAGGCGGTGCGCAGCCTTACCGACGCCGGCGTGCCGGTGGGCGTGCTGGTGGCGCCCATCATTCCGTTCATCAACGACGAGTCCATGGAGCACATCCTGGAGGCCGCCAAGGCGGCTGGCGCGCATTACGCCAGCTACACGGTCCTGCGCCTGCCCTGGGAGGTCAAGACCTTGTTCGAGGACTGGCTGCACGCCCATTTCCCGGATCGCGCCCAGCGCGTCCTGCATCGCATCGAAGACCTGCGCAGCGGTCGCCGCAACGATCCCAACTTTGGTTCGCGCATGCGTGGCACCGGCATCTGGGCCGACTTGCTGCGCCAGCGTTTTTCCATGGCCGCGCGCAAGCTGGGCCTGAACCGCAGCCGCCTGCAGCTCAGCTGCGACCAATTCATGCCGCCCGCCGTGGCCGGCCTGGACGGCGCGCACGATGCCTCATCCCCCGTTTTCCCATCCCCGGCTGGCGCGAAAGCGTCTTCAGGGGTCCCCCATGCCTCGACCGCTGGCGTCGCCAGCGGCTATGTCCGTGGCCGCAGTCCGCTGCGCGCCGCGGCCGCCGGGCAGTTGTCGCTGTTCGAGTCGTAGTCCGATCGCGCCGGGCCTGTCGGGCCGGAGCCTGTGTCGTCTAGCCGATGGGCCAAGCGCATGCGCGGCCATGAATACAAGGAGTTCCCATGAACACCGGAAACCTCTCCGCCATGCCCGATGCGCTGGCCCTGGATCTGAATCCCGCCCGTGGACCGCTGGCGCGTCTGCGCGCGCTGGGCGCCCGCCTTGCGGTGTCCATGCCAGGCAAGACGCAGCCGGCCCGCGCGAGCAGCCGGCTGGCGTCGCTGCCGGCCAAGTGGCCGTTTCCCGCGCCCGCCCAGGACGACGCGGCGAGCAAGGGCAAGGCCGGAGAAAGCGCCGCGCGCCTGCCGCGCGAGCGCACGCTGGGCAATGCCACCGTCGAGCCGGTGGCGGATCAGCTCAGCATGAAGAGCAAGGTGGCGGATGTGCTGCTGGTGCTGGCCTGGGGCGCCATGATTCCTGCGTTGATGTGGCTGGGCGCTGCCGGCGGATTCTGACCTCGGCGCGATGCCGGGCGGGTCCGGCGCGCAGGGGCAGGGGAGCGGCGCTTGCCACCCGGGCTTCTTCAGTTGGACCGGACCCGACAGCGGGTGCCGGTCAGACGGAACCGCGCTGAACGGCGTCCGTCAGGCTGAACCCAGCAGGACAACGCCCGCCAGAATGGAGAAGCAGCCCAGCAGCCGGCCGATGCCGACCTTCTCGCGCAGCAGGAACATGCCGGCCAGGGTGCCCAGCATCATCGACATTTCCCGGGCCGGCGCCACCAGGCTCAGCGGCGCGCCGTCCTGCAGCGCGAACAACACCAGGATGTAGCCTAGCGGCGACAGGAAGCCCACGGCCAGCGCCAGGTGCCAATAGCCGCGCATCGATTCCCAGTTCTGGGCCCGGCGACGCAGCATGTGTGGCGTCATCATGGTGGTGCGCGTGACACAGGTGAACCAGTCGAACAGCACCGGGCTGATCAGCAGCACTTTCACGCCGTAGGCGTCGACCACGGTATAGGCGGCGATGAACAGGCCGATCACCACGCCCCAGCGCACGCCAACCCAGGCCTGGGCCTGGCGGAAGATGGCCAGCCGGCCTTGCGTGGCGATGAGCAACACGCCGATCACCACGCACAGCATGCCGGCGATGCCGCTGGCCTTGGCGGGTTCATTCAACAGGATGAACGCGCCGGTGGTCGAGAGCAGCGGGCCGGTGCCCCGGGCAATCGGATAGACCACGGACAGGTCGGCCACCTGATAGCCGCGTTGCAGGCACAAGCTGTAGCCCAGGTGCAACAGGCTGGACATCAGGATCGCGCCGACCACCATCCAGGACCATTGCATGCCGTCGTGCAACAGCACCCAGACCACCCAGGGTGCGTAGAGCACCGAGGCGCACAGGCCGTAGGCGAAGACGAAGGGCGCGCCCACCATGGCGGCTCGCTTGGCCAGAAGGTTCCACGTTGCGTGGGCCATCGCGGCCAGGACGACCAGTACCAGGGACGAATACGACATGTGAGGGAGCTGCTTGGTGACGTGTTTGTTACAAGACCGCAAGGGTACCGCAAATGGGCTGGCAAGGACGCCGTGAGCTTCTGATCGGCGGTCTTGTCGTCACTTCCGACGACCTGGCACGGAAAATTTGTATAGATGTCTACTCAATAGGACTCGCAAGATACACCCATGGGCATGGTCCCGTCCAGTCGCGTCCCCCGACTTGGCTATTTTCGGAAATTCTGGTGTAGAATCATTGGTTTGCCAAATCTCATCCTCTGCTTGCGGCATATCCGTTGTCTGGCGCCCGGGAAGTCGGGAGCCTTTCCCTTCCAGTCTGGGACATAGGACAACGAACAAAATCGGACGGCAAAAAGTTGTTAGCCCGCAAAGGCAAGATGAACTAGGAGTTTCAATGAACCTCATCGCTATCCTGGAACAGGAAGAAATTGCCCGCCTGACTGGCGGCAAGGCCATGCCTGCTTTTGCTCCTGGCGACACCGTCGTCGTGAGCGTGAACGTCGTTGAAGGCACCCGCAAGCGCGTGCAGGCCTTCGAAGGCGTCGTGATCGCCAAGCGCAACCGCGGCCTGAACTCCGCGTTCACCGTGCGCAAGATCTCGTCGGGCGAAGCCGTGGAACGTACGTTCCAGCTGTACTCGCCGCAGATCGCTGGCATCGAAGTCAAGCGCCGCGGCGACGTGCGCCGCGCCAAGCTGTACTACCTGCGCAACCGCTCGGGCAAGTCGGCTCGCATCAAGGAAAAGCTGGTCAGCAAGCAAGCCTCGGCGGCTTGATCGCTTATCGGCACACGGCCCTATCTGTGTCGGACGCTCACGCTTTCCCGCGTTTTCGTCCGATACGGATTTCCGGGTTAAAAAGGCACCTGCGAGGGTGCCTTTTTCTTTACACAGAGCCGTATGTCTGATTCCTCGTCATCCCCGCGGCCCAGGCGGCCGCTGGCCCGTCCCGGTTTCGATCCGGCTTCCCAGCCCTGGGTCGTGGCCAATGATTCGCTGCCGGCCGTGCCTGCCGGCCTGCTCACGCCCGACGCGCTGCGCGGAACGCTGAGCCAGCCTTCCACCTGGAAGCTCGAACTCTCGCGCGACAATGACCTGCGCTATCCAGGACGCGAAGGCACGCCGGTGCCCGCCGCCGTGCTGATTCCCCTGGTGACCCGGGAGCAGGGCGTCAGCATCCTGCTGACCCAGCGCGCCGCGCACCTGTATGACCATGCCGGCCAGATCAGCTTTCCCGGCGGACGCATCGAAACCAGCGACCCCACGCCGGAGGACGCCGCGCTGCGCGAGGCGCACGAGGAAACCGGATTGCCGGCCGAGCATGTGGAAGTGCTGGGCAGCATGCCGCCGTATCTGACGGCGACCGGATTCTCCATCATCCCCGTCGTGTCCTTGGTGCGGCCCGGCTTCCAGCTGGCGCCGGACGCGTTCGAGGTGGCCGAGGTGTTCGAGGTGCCGTTGTCCTTCCTGATGGACCCGGCCAATCACCGCCTGTACGAGGCGCGGCTGGACGATGGCCGCGTGCGCCATTACTACGGCATGCCTTACGGCAAGTACTTCATCTGGGGCGCGACGGCAGGCATGCTGCGCAATCTGTACCATCTGCTGAATCACGGGCTGCAGCCGCGCTGAGAGCCGGGTGCGTCGGCGCCAGGCGCCATGGCGCTAGGTGTCGTGGTGCCCGACGCATTGGCGCCCGGCGCGCTCCCGCGCCAGGTTTCAATACCGCTGCTGGCCCGCTTCGTTCTCTTCCAATACCCGTTGATACAGCGCATAGCGCGCGGGATGGATGGCGCCCGCCTCCAGCGCCGCGACCACGCCGCAGCCCGGCTCGTGCCGGTGGCTGCAGTTGTAGAAGCGGCAGGACTCGATGGGGCCGGCGAACTCGGGGAAGCCGCGGATGATGTCCTCGCGGGTCAGGTGCTGCAGGCCGAATGCCTGGAATCCCGGCGAATCGATCAGGTCGCCGCCCGGATCGGGCAGGTGGTACAGCCGCGTGCTGGTGGTGGTGTGTTTGCCCATGTCCAGCGCGGTCGAGTGTTCGCGCGTGGGCGCGGCGGCCTCCGGCACCAGCGCGTTGAGCAGCGTGGACTTGCCCATGCCGCTTTGTCCCAACAGCAGATTGGTCTTGCCCGCCAGGCGCGGCGCCAGCAGCGTGTGGACCCGCGCCGGTTCCAGCGCGCTCAACTCGACGATGTCCACGCCCAGCGCGGCGATCGGCGCCAGTCGTTCGCGGGCGGCGGGCAGGGCGTCGGCCAGGTCGGTCTTGTTCAGGATGATGAGTGGCGAGATCCCGGCGCTCCAGGCGCCGGCCAGGGCGCGCCCGGTCAGGTCGTCGGAAAAGGTGGGTTGGACCGCGACCACGATCAGCAGCTGATCGACGTTGGACGCGAATTGCTTGGAGCGCATCTCGTCCGAGCGGTAAAGCAGGTTGCGGCGCGGCAGGATCGCATCGATCGCGCCTTCGTCGCTGCCCTGCGGCGTGATGCGGACCCGGTCGCCGACCGTCGCGCCGGCCTTCTTGCCGCGCGGGAAGCACTTGCGCAGCGTGCCATCGTCCAGCTCCACGGTGTAGTGGCGGCCATGGGCCGCGATGATGCGGCCTTCGTTCGGCGCGCCGGTGACGGCGGCCGCGGCGCCCTGCTGCGGGCGTTGCGGGGAGCGATCGCGCGCGCTCATGCGGCCGGCGCCATCAGGTGACGGATGCGCACGGCGGCGGGAGGATGGCTGTCGTAGAAGGCGGAGTGCACGGGATCGGGCGTCAGGGTGGCGGCGTTGTCGTCGTAGAGTTTGACCAGGGCGGATACCAGTCGATCCGGCGAGCTTTGCTCGGCGGCATAGCGGTCGGCCTCGAATTCGTCGCGGCGCGAGTACCAGCTGGCCAGCGGCGTGAACACGAAGGTGAAGACCGGAATCACCAGGAAGAACAGCAGCAGCGCCATGGCGTCGTTGCGGCCGCCCAGCTGCGGCAGCACGCCCAGTCCCACATAGAACCACGGCTGCTGGGATATCCAGCCCAGCAGCGCGAAGAATACCAGGGCCGCGCCGAAGCTGAAGCAGATGCGCTTGATGATGTGGCGCTTGGCGAAATGGCCGAGCTCGTGGGCCAGCACGGCCTCGATCTCGTCGCCGTTCAGGCGCGCCAGCAGCGTGTCGAAGAAGACAATGCGGCGCGAGCGGCCGAAGCCGGTGAAGTAGGCGTTGCCGTGCGCGGAACGGCGCGAGCCGTCCATCACGAACAGACCGTTGAGCGCGAAGCCGCAGCGCTGCGCCAGGCGCTGGATGCGTCCGGCCAGATCGGGATCGGTCAAGGGCGTGAACTTGTTGAACAGCGGGGCGATGAACATCGGATAGATGATGAGCAGCGCCAGGTTGAACACCATCCAGAGGCCCCAGGCCCAGGCCCACCAGTACGCGCCGGCGCTGCCCATCAGCCACAGCACGGCGGCGGCCAGCGGCAACCCCAGCACGGCCGCCACCAGCAGGCCCTTGAGCGCGTCCGCCACGAACAGCCCGGGTGTCATGCGGTTGAAACCGAAACGGGCTTCCAATCTGAACTGCCGCCACAGCGTGAATGGCAGTCCCAGCAGGCCCAGCAGCAGCGCCACGGTCACCAGCAGCAGCATCTGGCGCAGGAAGTCGTTGCTGGTAAGCTGGCCTACCGCCAGATCGATGGCCTGCAGGCCGCCCAGCAGGGTCAGGCCCACCAGCACGATGGCGTCGTAGGTCCGTTCCAGCATGCCCAGCCGCACGCGCGCCACGGTGTAGTCCGCCGCGCGCTGGTGGCTGGTCAGGCCGATGCGGTGCGAGAATTCGGCTGGCACCTGTTCACGGTTGCGGGCGACATGACGGATCTGGCGCGTGGCCAGCCACAGGCGCACGGCAACGTCGATCAGCAGGAAGGCGACGAACAGCAGGGTGAACATGTGCGGGTCGGGTGCTCGGTAAGGGATATGCGAAAATCGCGTGTTTTATAGGCAAATTATATGGCTGTGAACGAAAACCGCCTGGTCTGGCTCGACATGGAAATGACGGGCCTCGAACCTGAGAAAGAACGCATCATCGAAGTCGCCGTCGTGGTGACCGAACCCGACCTGACCGTGGTCGCGGAAGGCCCCGTGCTGGTGCTGCACCAGCCCGACAGCCTGCTCGACGCCATGGACGACTGGAACAAGTCGACCCACGGCAAGAGCGGCCTGATCGACAAGGTCCGCGCCTCGACCATCAACGAGGCCCAGGCCGAGGATATCCTGCTGGAGTTCCTGTCGCAGCACGTGCCGGCGGGCAAGTCGCCGCTGTGCGGCAACACCATCAGCCAGGACCGCCGCTTCATGTTCGCCTACATGCCGCGGTTCGAGAAGTTCTTCCATTACCGCAACCTCGACGTCAGCACGCTGAAGGAACTGGCTCGCCGCTGGGCGCCGGCCGTCTACAAGGGCTTCGAGAAGAAGAGCCGCCACGAAGCGCTGGCGGACATCTACGAGTCGATCGACGAGCTGAAGTACTACCGCGAGCATTTCCTCAAGGTCTGACGGCCCCGGGGCGTCCGTCCCGCCGGCATTCCGGAGCCCGCCATGCCGTCTTGCTATCCCGTTTCCCGGATCCGCGAGACCGAGCGCCAGGCGCTGGCTGCCGGCCGGCAGCTGATGCCGCTGGCGGGCGCGGCTGCGGCCCGCTTTGTGGCGGCCCGGATCGCGCCCGGTACGCCGGTGCTGGCCTTGGCCGGCCCCGGCAACAATGGCGGCGACGCCCTGGTCGCGGCGACCGTGCTGCGGGCGATGGGGCACGACGTGCGCGTGCTGCTGCCCGCCGGCCCGCAGAAGCTGCCTCCCGATGCCGCCCGCGCTTACGACGGGTGGGTGGCCGCGGGCGGCGGGACGCTGTCCGCGCTGGAACCGGGTTTCGTGCCCGGGCTGGTCATCGACGGCCTGTTCGGCATCGGCCTGAACCGTCCCCTGGGCGCCGATTGGCAGGCGCTGGTGGACACGGTCAATCGCTGGGGCGCGCCCGTGCTGGCGCTGGATGTGCCCAGCGGCGTGGACGCGGACACCGGCGTAGCGCTGGGACGCCCGATCCAGGCGCGCTGGACCCTGTCCTTCATTGCCCGGGCGCGGGGGCTGGAGCTGCCGGGGTCCGGCGCCGGCGCCATCGGCGAGCGGCATCTGGATACGCTGGATGTGGTCATGCCGTCCGAGGCGGACGACGTCTGAGCCCAATCCGCCGGATCATGACGCGCAGGCAATCCGACGGTCCGTCGCGCCGGGCGTGACGCGACATCGGCCGGCGCATCCGACCTTGGATCCAATCGCTTTTCGTCGAATCAGGCGGGCCGGCCGCCGAAGCGCGCCGCCACGTCCGCCGTGAGCGGCGTGTAGCGTTCGTTGTCGCGGGCGGCCAGCGCGTCCAGGTGCGCCTCGGAGGCGTCGAACACGCGCCAGTAGAGACGCCCGCACAGTTCGCGCGCCGCGCGTCCTGGCCAGTTGTCGGGCAGCATCGGGCCTGGCAGGTGGGGATCGTGCAGGACGATCCGGCGCCAATTGTGCAGTAGCAGGACGCGGATGACGAAGGCCTCGGCGGGCGAGGGCGGCGCGTCCAGCAGTTTTTCCAGCGGTCCGAAATTCTTGCTGAACGCCCGGTACTGCTCGGCCACATCGTCCAGGTTCCAGCACTGCGAGGCCAGGCTGGCTATCGGCAGGCCGCCGGCGTCGGCCAGGTCGCGCGCCGACAGCACCAGGGCGCGGTCGGGAATGCCCAGCTTTTCCAGGATGTCATGCGCCGCGCTGGCCTGGGTATGAGGATGGGCGAACAGCCCCGGCGCGATCATGCCGAAGCCTTCCCATATCAGTTCCCGGCGCAGCTCGGCGCGCTCGGCCAGTCCGTTGCCGATCCGGGGCAGGGCCACCAGCGTCCATTCCCCGTTCCAGTCCTGCGGCGCGCCTTCGTAGATGCGCTGCGAGGCGTGCGCCGTGTGGCGCTGCCCCAGCTCCGAGATCAGGTACAGGCTGCGGCGGCCATGCCGTTCCGATTGCAGCCAGTTCTGCGCGACCAGGCGGAAGACGCTGGTGCGTAGCAGCCGTTCATTGATGCCCAGCGGCGCCAGCAGCTCGATCAGGTCGCCCAGCCAGATGGCGCCGCCGTGCGGCGCCAGCGCATCGCCCAGCAGGCTGACGCAGAGCGATTTTGCCCGGGGCGGATCGCTTTTGATCAAGCGCGACAGAAAGCGGTCCAGGGGCGACTGAGGGTTTGCCATAAGTAGGGCCGCGGGCGGCCGGTATCGAGTTCGGCAATATGATACATAAATCCAATGTGATACAGATTTGAGTTTGACAATGGTTTTTTTGTATTAAATAATCGCCGGTATGACATGACGGCACTGCGCGGCGCCTGCTTTGCGTTTTCGCAAACCGTCTCAAGGAGACACACATGTACGCTCAACTCGTCGAGACCGGCGTCAAGCAGGTCAAGTCCGCCGACCAGCTCGAAGGCGCGGAACAGGCCTTCCAGCGTCGCATTGACGATGGCGTGCGCATCGAGGCCAAGGACTGGATGCCCGACGCCTACCGCAAGACCCTGGTGCGCCAGATCTCGCAGCATGCGCATTCCGAAATCGTGGGCATGCTGCCCGAAGGCAACTGGATCACCCGCGCGCCCTCGCTCAAGCGCAAGGCCATCCTGCTGGCCAAGGTCCAGGACGAGGCCGGCCACGGCCTGTACCTGTACAGCGCCGCCGAGACGCTGGGCGTGTCGCGCGACGACCTGATCGACGATCTGCACAGCGGCCGCGCCAAGTACTCCAGCATCTTCAATTACCCCACGCTCAGCTGGGCCGACATTGGCATGATCGGCTGGCTGGTCGACGGCTCGGCCATCATCAACCAGATCCCGCTGTGCCGCTGTTCCTACGGCCCCTATGCGCGCGCCATGGTGCGCGTCTGTAAGGAAGAGTCCTTCCACCAGCGCCAGGGCTACGACCTGCTGATGCAGATGTGCCTGCATGGCACGCCCGAGCAGAAGGCCATGGTGCAGGACTCGCTGAACCGCTGGTGGTGGCCCGCGCTGATGATGTTCGGTCCCAGCGACGCCGATTCGCCCAACAGCGCCCAGTCCATGGCCTGGAAGATCAAGCTCTTCTCCAACGACGAGCTGCGCCAGAAGATGGTGGACCAGACCGTGCCGCAGGCCGAATACCTGGGCTTGACCGTGCCCGATCCCGATCTCAAGTGGAATGCCGAGCGCGGCCACTACGACTTCGGCGAGATCGACTGGGACGAGTTCTACGCGGTCATCAAGGGCAATGGCCCCTGCAACCGCGAACGCCTGGCCGCCCGCGTCAAGGCGCATGAAGACGGCGCCTGGGTGCGCGACGCGCTGGTCGCCCACGCCGATAAACAGGCAACGCGCAAAGCCGCGTAGGGAGTGGGCCCACCCCCGAAGCGCTGCGCGCTTCCCCCTCAAGGGGGCGTCGCTGCGGACCGGCAAAGCCGGCTCCGCGCGACCCGGATGGGGCGATACCCCGGTTGCGGGTGAGAAGCCAGCAGCAGGAACAACTGATTTTCAGGCCTATTTTTTATCCATTGCAGACCAGGACGCGCATCGCGCGCCCGGCACCGAGGACATCCATCATGAGCAAAGACTGGCCCCTGTGGGAAGTGTTCATCCGCAGCCAGCACGGCCTGGCGCACAAGCATGTCGGCAGCCTGCACGCGCCCGACGCCGAAATGGCCATCAACCATGCGCGCGACGTCTACACGCGCCGCAACGAAGGCCTGAGCATCTGGGTCGTGCGCGCGTCGGACATCTCGGCCAGCAGCCCCGGCGACAAGGATCCGCTGTTCGAGCCGGCCAACAGCAAGGTCTACCGGCATCCCACGTTCTTCCCGATGCCCGAAGAAATCAAGCACATGTAAGGCGGGAGGGGGAGACATGGACAAGCATTTCTTTGAATTCCTGCTGCGCATGGGCGACACCACGCTCATCCTGTCGCAGCGCCTGGGCGAATGGACCGGCCACGGCCCCATCCTCGAAGAGGACCTGGCGCTGACCAACACCGCGCTGGACCTGCTGGGTCAGGCCCGCATGTGGCTGACCCTGGCCGGCGAGGTCGAGGGCGCGGGCCGTGACGAAGACGCGCTGGCCTATCTGCGCGACGCGCACCAGTTCCACAACGCGCTGCTGGTCGAGCGCGCCAACGGCAACTACGCCGACACCATGGCGCGCCAGTTCCTGTTTGACGTCTGGCACTACTTCCTGCTGCAGAAGCTTGAGCGGTCCGCCGACGAACGCGTCGCGGCGATCGCTGCCAAGGCGCTCAAGGAAGTCACCTATCACGTGCGCCGTTCGTCGGACATGGTGGTGCGCCTGGGCGACGGCACGGCCGAAAGCCACGCCAAGATGCAGGCCGCCATCGACGATGCCTGGCGCTTCACGGGCGAGCTGTTCTTTGACGACGCCGTGGACCAGGACCTGGCCGCGCGCGGCATCGGCTGTCTGTTGTCCGAGTTGCGCGAGCCCTGGGCCCGCCACGTGGCCGAGGTGCTGGGCGAGGCCACGCTGTCCGTGCCGGACGCCGCAGCCGCGAGCCATCCCGCCCATCGCGGCGGCCGCCAGGGCCGGCATAGCGAGGAACTGGGCTACGTGCTGGCCGAGATGCAATTCCTGCCGCGCGCCTATCCGGGAGCTAAGTGGTGAACGCCATGGCGCCCGTGTCCGCCGGCCAGGTCTTCGACTGGCTGCAGGAAGTGCCGGATCCGGAGATCCCCGTGCTTTCCGTGGTGGACCTGGGCGTGGTGCGCGACGTGCGCTGGGACGGCGAGACCTGCGTGGTCGTGATCACGCCCACCTATTCGGGCTGTCCGGCCATGCGCGAGATCACGCAGGACATCGCGGCCACGCTGGCGCGGCACGGCGTCGACGACGCGCGCGTCGAGACCCGCCTGGCGCCGGCCTGGACCACCGACTGGATGAGCGAGAAGGGCCGCGCCGCGCTCAAGGGCTACGGCATCGCCGCGCCCGCCGAGCGCGCCGTCGACATCTCCGGCATCAGCCGCCGCCGCGCCGCGCCCGCCATCGAGTGCCCGCGCTGCGGCTCGCGCGACACGCGCCTGGTCAGCGATTTCGGCTCCACGTCGTGCAAGGCGCTGTACCGCTGCGTCGCCTGCCGCGAGCCTTTCGATTATTTCAAGACCCACTGAGTGGTTGAGACAATGAGCCAGAACCAATTCCATTCCCTGAAGGTCGCCTCGGTCGCGCGCAACACGCGCGACGCCGTGGTGGTGACGTTCGACCTGCCCGAGACGCTGGCCGACGAGTTCGCCTTCCTGCCGGGCCAGTATCTGACCCTGCGCACCCAGCTCAACGGCGAAGAGCTGCGCCGCTCGTATTCGATCTGTTCGGCCCCCAGCGACAAGCGCCTGCGCGTGGCGATCAAGCGGGTGGACGAGGGCGCGTTCTCCAGCTGGGCCAACCATGAGCTGCAACCCGGCCAGACCCTGGAAGTGATGGCGCCGGCGGGCAATTTCACCGTCGATTTCTCGCCCGAGCAGGAACGCCACTACGTGGCTTTCGCCGTCGGCAGCGGCATCACCCCGGTGTTCTCGCTGGTCAAGACCGCGCTGTCGACCGAGCCCAAGAGCAAGTTCACGCTGTTCTTCGGCAACCGCGCCTCGTCGGCCGTGCTGTTCCGCGAGGAAATCGAAGACCTGAAGAACCTGTACATGGACCGCTTCTCGCTGGTCTATGTCATGAGCCGCGAAACCCAGGACATCGAACTGTTCAACGGCCGTCTGGACGGCGACAAGGTTGACCAGCTGATGTCGGCCTGGATGAGCCCGGCCGATATCGATTACGCTTTTGTCTGTGGTCCGCAGACCATGACCGAAAGCGTGGTCGAGCGCCTGCAGGCCCGTGGCATTCCGAAGTCGAACATCAAGTTCGAGCTGTTCGGCGCGCCCAAGGGCCCGCGCGCCCTGCGCACCGGCCAGGAAGCCCGACAGGCTCCCGGCAAGGGGCAGTGCGAAGTCACCGTGGTGCAGGACGGCCACAGCAGGATGTTCGTCATCGACAAGAACAAGGACAGCGTGCTGGATTCGGCGCTGGCGCAAGGGATAGAACTGCCGTACTCGTGCAAGGGCGGGGTGTGTTCCACCTGCCGCTGCAAGGTCGTCGAGGGCGAAGTGGACATGGACGCCAACTTCGCGCTGGAAGACTACGAGGTCGCGCGCGGCTTCATCCTCAGCTGCCAGAGCTTTCCGGTCAGCGACCGCCTGGTCATCGACTTCGACCAGGAAACCTGAGCCGGCGTCCGCCAGGCCGACATCATTCATTTTGGAGAGACACAGTGTCAGAGCAATTCTTCGAGCGTCACCAGGCCCTGCTGGAACAGGCCATGGCCGCCGCCGCGCTGCGCGGCTACTGGAGCCCGTTTGCCGAGTCGCCCAGCCCGCGCCACTACGGCGAGACCGCCAATGACGACGGCCGCGCCGCCTTCGAGGCGCTGCGCGGCAAGCCCTTCCCGCTGGACCTGCCGGGCGCCGAAGGCAGCGTGGGCGGCGAGGCATCTCCCTACGGCTTCGAACTGGGCATCACCTATCCGCGCGTGCCCGCCGCCAAGCTGGTGGCCGCGTCGTCCAAGGCGCTGGAGAAATGGCGCCGCGCCGGCCCGCGCGCCTGGGTCGGTGTGTCGATGGAAATCCTGTCGCGCCTGAACAAGCTGAGCTTCGAGATTGCCTACGCGGTGCAGCACACCACCGGCCAGGGCTTCATGATGGCCTTCCAGGCCGGCGGTCCGCACGCACAGGACCGCGGCTTCGAGGCCGTGACCTACGCGTGGCAGGAAATGTCGCGCATTCCCGGCATCTCGGTCTGGGAAAAGCCGCAGGGCAAGAACGATCCCATCCGCATGGAAAAGCACTTCACCGTGGTGCCGCGCGGCGTGGCGCTGGTGATCGGCTGCTCCACCTTCCCGACCTGGAACGGCTATCCCGGCCTGTTCGCCAGCCTGGCCACGGGCAACACCGTCATCGTCAAGCCGCATCCGGGCGCGATCCTGCCGCTGGCCATCACCGTGAAGGTGGCGCGCGAAGTGCTGGCCGAAGCGGGCTTCGACCCCAACGTGGTGCTGCTGGCCGCGCATGCCTCCGGCGATGACACCGCGCAGCAGCTGGCGCTGGATCCCGCCGTCAAGATCGTCGACTTCACCGGCAGCAGCGCCAATGGCAACTGGCTGGAAGACAACGCCCGCCAGGCCCTGGTCTACACCGAGAAGGCCGGCGTCAACCAGGTCATCATCGATTCGGCCAGCGACCTGAAGGGCGTGGCGCGCAACCTGGCGTTCTCGCTGGCCCTGTACTCGGGCCAGATGTGCACGGCGCCGCAGAACATCTACGTGCCGCGCGACGGCATCCAGACGCCGGAAGGCCGTGTCAGCTTCGACGAGGTCGCGGGCGCCCTGGCCGCCGCGCTGGAAAAGACCACCGCCGACGCCGCCCGCGCGGTCGAGCTGACCGGCGCGATCCAGAACGAAGGCGTGGTCGAGCGCATCGAGAAGGCCCGTGCGCTGGGCCTGCCGGTGCTGGCCGACAGCAAGCCGCTGGTCCACCCGCAATTCGAGAATGCCCGCGTGCGCACGCCGCTGCTGCTGTCCGCCCAGGCCGGCAATCCGGCCATCGGTCAGGAGTGGTTCGGTCCCATCGCTTTCGTGGTGGCCACCGATTCCACCGAACACAGCATCCAGCTGGCGCGCGACAGCGTGATCCGTCACGGCGCCTTGTCGCTGTCGGCCTACACCACCGACGACGCCGTCGCCGAGCGCATCCAGGACGCGGCCGAAGTGTCGGGCGTGTCGCTGTCGCTGAATCTGACGGGCGCGGTGTTCGTCAACCAGACCGCGGCCTTCAGCGATTTCCACGGCACCGGCGCCAACCCCGCCGCCAACGCCGCGCTGTCGGACTCGGCCTTCGTCGCCAATCGCTTCCGCGTGGTCCAGACTAGAAAACACGTGTGACCCCCCCGAAGCGCTGCGCGCTTCCCCCCAGGGGGCGCCGCTACGGACCGGCAGAGCCGGATCCGTGCGGCCCCGATTGTGTGAGACCTCGCTGCGATGGCGCCCGGCGCTATGGATGACTGACATGAGCTATCAAGATATTCAATTCGATCTGTCTGGCGGCATTGCGCGCCTGACGCTGAATCGCCCGGACAAGCTGAACAGCTTCACCGCCAACATGCACGGCGAAGTGGCCGATGCGATGACGCGGGTGGAGAACGAAGGCGCGCGCGTGCTGGTGCTGACCGGCGCCGGCCGCGGCTTCTGTGCCGGGCAGGACCTGAGCGAGCGCCGGCCCGCGGCCGATGGCACGCCGCCGGATCTGGGCGAGACCGTCGACAAGTACTACGGTCCGCTGGTTCGCCGCATCAACGCGCTGCCCATGCCCGTGGTGGTGGGGGTGAATGGCGTGGCGGCGGGGGCGGGCGCCAATTTGGCGTTTGCTGGCGATATCGTCATCGCCAAGGAATCGGCCAGCTTCATCCAGTCCTTCTGCAAGCTTGGCCTGATTCCCGACACCGGCGGCACCTTCGTGTTGCCGCGCCTGGTCGGCCGCGCGCGCGCGGCCGGCCTGGCGTTGCTGGGCGACAAGCTCAGCGCGAAGCAGGCGCAGGACTGGGGCCTGATCTGGCAATGCGTGGCCGATGCCGAGTTCGACGCCACGCTGGAGCGGCTGGCGCAGCATTTTGCCAAGGCGCCGACCAAGGGCCTGGCGTTCACCAAGCGCGCCCTACAGGCCAGCCTGGCCAACGACCTGGCGACGCAGCTGGACCTGGAGCGCGACATGATGCGTGAGCTGGGCCGCAGCGCCGATTACGCCGAGGGCGTGGCCGCGTTCCTGGACAAGCGCGAACCGCAGTTCAAGGGGCAATGATGAGCACGCACGTTCCCCAGCTTGATGTGCCGTCCGATCCCCAGGAACTGGCGCAGGCCGTCGGCGCCGTGATGTACGCCGGCGACGCGGCCTCGCAGGGCCTGGAGATGAAGGTCGAGGAAATGGCGCCCGGCTACGCGCGCCTGACCATGCGCGTGCGGTCCGACATGCTCAACGGCCACAAGACCTGCCATGGCGGCTTCATCTTCGCCCTGGCCGACAGCGCATTCGCGTTTTCCTGCAATTCGCGCAACGTCAGCACGGTGGCGTCGGGCTGCACCATCGATTTCCTGGCGCCCGGTTTCGAGGGCGACCTGCTGACGGCGGTGGCCCAGGAACGCTCGCTGGCCGGTCGCACCGGCGTCTACGACGTGACCGTCACCAACCAGGACGGCCGCAACGTGGCCATTTTCCGTGGCCGGTCCTATCGGATCAAAGGCCAGATCGTCGGAGTGCCTGCCGACGCCTGAGCGAGATTTCCTTTAACCGATCACCGATCAGATCATCGATCACGAGACGCCGGCGGGGCCGGAAGCGGGCGCGCATGGCGCCCGCGGTGCCGTCCGCAGCCGCCAAGAGAGCATTCCAGGAGAGAGATACCATGTCCAACACCATGAGCAAGCCGGGGCTGGACCCCATCGAGCATGCCAGCATCGACGAACTGCGCGCCTTGCAGCTCGAGCGCCTGAAGTGGACGCTCAAGCACGCCTACGACAACGTGCCGCACTACAAGAAGGCCTTCGACGAGGCCGGCGTGCATCCGGACGACCTGAAGCAGCTGTCCGATATTTCCAAGTTTCCCTTCACCACGAAGAAGGAACTGCGCGAGAACTATCCGTTCGGCATGTTCGCCGTGCCGCGCGAGCGTATCTCGCGCATCCACGCATCCAGCGGCACCACTGGCAAGCCGACCGTGGTGGGCTACACCAAGGGCGACCTGGATAACTGGGCCAATCTGGTGGCGCGCTCGATCCGCGCCGCCGGCGGCAAGCCGGGCGACACCGTGCACGTGGCCTATGGCTACGGCCTGTTCACGGGCGGGCTGGGCGCGCACTACGGCGCCGAGCGCCTGGGCTGCACCGTCATTCCCATGTCCGGCGGACAGACCGAAAAGCAGGTCCAGCTGATCAATGATTTCCGTCCGGACATCATCATGGTCACGCCGTCCTACTTCTGCAATATTCTGGAGGAGCAGCGTCGCCAGGGGATTGATCCGCGTCAAAGTTCGCTGCGCATCGGCATCTTCGGCGCCGAGCCCTGGACCGGCCAGATGCGCGCCGACATCGAGGCCGAGGCCGGCATCGACGCGGTGGACATCTACGGCCTGTCGGAAGTGATGGGGCCGGGCGTGGCCAGCGAATGCGTCGAGACCAAGGACGGTCCGGTCGTCTGGGAAGACCACTTCTACGCCGAGATCATCAACCCCGACACCGGCGAGCCCGTGGCCGACGGCGAACCGGGCGAACTGGTGTTCACCTCGCTGACCAAGGAAGCCATGCCCATCGTGCGCTACCGCACGCGCGACCTGACCCGCCTGTTGCCGCCCACCGCGCGCAGCATGCGTCGCATCGGCAAGATCACCGGCCGCAGCGACGACATGCTGATCGTGCGCGGCGTGAACATGTTCCCGACGCAGGTCGAGGAACTGGTGCTGAAGATCGCCCAGCTGGCGCCGCACTACCAGCTGGTGCTGTCGCGTACCGGCAATATGGACGAGCTGGAAATCCTGACCGAGGTGCGCGCCGAGTTCTCGACGCTGTCCGACGCGGACCGCGCGGCGCTGGGCAAGCAGCTGCAGCACGCGGTCAAGACGCACATCGGCGTCAGCGCGCGCATCCAGGTGTCGGACGCGGGCCATGTCGAGCGCACGTTGACCGGCAAGGCGCGCCGCGTGATCGACAAGCGTCCGAAGTAGGGCGCATCAGGCCTGGCGTGTATCCGGGTCGGTCCGGCCGGCGCCTTCTGGTTGGGCAAGGAAAAGAGCAGCCCCTGGGCTGCTCTTTTTTTCGGACGGGAGGATGCGCGTATCAGGCGCGGCCGGCCTCAAGGGCGGCCTGGCGCACGATGCGGCGATACCAGTAATGCAGCAGCGCGGCCGACAGCGCCAGTCCGGCCATCGCCATCAGCCACATCGTGCCGGCGCCCTGGGGCGATCCGGGCGCGAGGGTCAGGCGCAGCCAGTCCAGTCCGCCCTTGCCGGGGCCGAAGCCGAACCACCAGCCGCCCACCAGGCCGACGCCGGCCAGCGCCACGGTCTGCAGCAGCAGCGGCACCACGGCGATCTTGTAGGCGCGCAGCAGGTAGGAGTTGATGCACTGCATGGAATCGAACAGGTGGAACAGCGGCAGCACGGCCAGCAGCGTGGCGGCCACCGCGGCCACTTCGGCCTTGTCGGTGTAGGCGGCCAGGATCAGCGGGCGGCCGATGAGCAGCACCGCGGCGGTGAGCAGCGCGCCCATCAGGCCGAGCGTGAGACCGGCCATGCCGATGCGATGCGCCTGGTCCAGCTTGCCGGCGCCGATGGCCTGTGCCGTCAGCGCCGCCGTGGCCACGCCCAGCGCCATCGGCATCATGTAGCACAGCGCGGCCAGGTTGGACATGATCTGGTGTCCGCCGGTCACCAGCGTGCCTTCGCGGGCCACCAGTAGCGCCATGAAGGTGAAGGCCGAGACCTCCACCAGATAGGAGCCGCCCATCGGGATGCCCAGCCGCAGCAGTTCCTTCAGCGACTTCCAGTCCGGCTTGCCCACGCGCAGCTGGAAGCGGCGGTAGTAGCGGTCGTGCGTGATGACCCACAGGCCCAGGCCGAGGCTGATCCAGGAAACCACGGCGGTGGCCATGCCGGCGCCGGTCGCGCCCAGGGCAGGCAGGCCCAGCTTGCCGTAGATGAATACCCAATTGAGCAGGGCCTTGACGCCGATGGCGGCCAGGTTGATCGCCATCACCAGCTTGGGGCGCGACACCGCGGTGCCCAGCGCGTAGATGGTGCGGAACACCAGCGCCGCGGGCATCGCCAGCACCAGGGCGCGCAGATAGGAGGCGATGCGCTCGCGCACGTCGGGCGCGACGTCGCCCGACATGGACAGCCAGACGTCGGGGAACAGCATCAGGATCGCGCCCACGACGGACAGGCCCAGCGCCAGCCAGACGCCCTGGCCCCAGCTGCGGCCGACCTCGGCGTTGTTGCCGGCGCCGAAGTGCTGGGCCAGGATGGGAATCAGCGCGTGCACCACACCCATCAGGCCGACGAAGATGGTGATGTAGATCGAGGCCGACAGCGCCATCGCCGCCAGGTCGGTGGGGCTGGCGTGGCCGGTCATGGCGGTGTCCAGCACGCCGAACGAGATGCCGGCCCATTGGCTGACCAGCACGGGCCAGGCCTGCCGGGCGATGCCACGCAGCGTGGCGCCAAAGCCCGGGGGCCCCTGATGAGCGGGCGTCATCGGTTGGGCGTGACGCGCAGCAGGCGGAACACTTCGTGGCGGTCGGCGCGGCGGCCGCCTTGCCACAGCACCTCGGCGCCGTCGCTGTAGGCCGCGGTGTTGTCGCGCAGGCTCTGGTTGGTGGTTTGCTGCAGCACCACCGTGCACTTGGAATCGAACGTGAACGTCAGATTGTTGAAGATCAGGAACGAGGCGCGCTGGCCGCTGCCCAGGCTCAGTCCGCGCACGCATTCGCCGGGACGCAGGTTCTGCTCCAGCGCCTGGGCCAGCTGGCCGGACATGATGCGGTAGCTGCGCGCGTAGTCGACGGCGGGCTGCCACAGGAGCACCAGCAGGATCCAGGTGGCGGTCAGGCCGCCGGCGGACAGCACCGTGCCGCGCCACAGCGCCTGTGGCTTGACGCGCAGGCGCCAGACCACCAGCGCCACCCAGCCGATCGTGACCAGCAGCGCCAACCCGAAGGCGACCCACGAAATCGACGGCTCATAGCCGGTGGTGTGGCGGCCGATGTTGCGCGACATCTGGGCGGGCCATTGGAAGTTCACCGCGACCCAGCCCAGCCAGGCCGTGGCCACCGTCAGTGAAAAGCACATGACGGCGAACCAGTCCAGCGTGTTCACCACGCCGCGTCGCAGGGTCGGCAGCGAGAACGCGGCCAGCACGGCGCAAGGCACGGCCAGCAGCGCGTATTCCGAATCGGACGGCTCGGCCAGTCCGAACAGCAGCAGGGCCGAGCTGATCAACAGCATCAGCGGCACCCAGATATGCGGCGCGTAGATCCACGCGCGCCAGCGCCAGACAGCCAGCAGGGCGAGCGGCCAGGCGGGCCACAGATACCAGGGCAGGTCGCGCAGCGTGCGGCCCATGTCGGGCAGGTCGGGGCCGGCGAAGGAGGACAGGTTCCAGATCTTCCAGTTGCGGATCCAGTATTCGCTGCCCTGCGTGGCGGGGATCCACCACGCCAGGATCAGCGCCGCGGTCAACAGGACGATCCAGGGCAGCCAGCGCTTGCGGCGCCACAATTGGCTGCGCGGATAGAAGGTCAGCAGCGCGCCAGCCATGATCGGAATGGCGCCGATCCAGCCGCGCGTGAGGAAGCTGGCCGCCAGCGCGATGGCCAGAGTGGTCGCGCCGGTCAGCGGGCGGTCGATGCTGCGCGCCAGTGAATAGAACGCCAGCGCCTGGCAGGCCATGATGGCGGGGATGACGGTGGTTTCGTGCGTGCGCTGCAGGATGCCGACGGTGGCCAGCAGCAGCAGCAGGGCGGCGTCGGCGAGCATGCGGCCGTAGTCGCGCGGCGGCGGTTCGCCGCCAAAGGGCAGGGCCAGCGGCTGCGCCTCCGAACGGCGGCCCAGCAGATAGGTGCCGTACCAGACGCTGGACGCGGTGATGCCGAACCAGAGCAGGTTGGGCAGGCGGCCTGCGGTGATGTCACCGATGAACGGACCGAAGATCCAAATCGAGATCGCGCCGACCCAGGTGATCAGCGGGCCTTCCTCGGCGTGGGCCAGATGCCCGACCTGCGGCAGCAGCCAGGTGATGCCGCCTTCGCGTATGGCGGTGATCATGGTGGCCAGGCCAACCGCGTCGTCCGTTTTCCAGGGGTCGCGCATGAACAGGCCGGCCACGATATAGGCCAGCGCCAGGCCGAGCAATACCAGCCTTGGCAGTTTTGCGGTGGCCACGGACGTCAGCCGGGCCGGGGTGGAAATCGAAAGTGGGGACACGGGCGTTACTGTAACCGAGTGGCGGGCAAGCGCCAGCCTTTCAATGGCGGCCGAGCCGGGCGGGAGAAAAAAAAGCAGCCCGAAGGCTGCCTTTTTCGCTGTGGCTCCCGGGACGGGAGCGACAGAATCAGGAAGCGGACTTGACCGTGCCTGCGGTGCGCGCGAAGCGGGCGCGGAACTTTTCCACGCGGCCGGTTTCGACGATGCGGGTCTGGGCGCCCGTGTAGAACGGGTGCGATTCGGACGTCACGTCGCACTTGAAGAGCGGGTAGGTCTTGCCGTCCAGCTCGATCGTTTCGCGGGTTTGCACCGTCGAACGGGTGATGAACTTGCTGCCCGTTTGCAGGTCGGCGAAAACGACTTCGCGGTAGTCGGGGTGAATGCCTTCTTTCATGGTGCTTTCCTAGGGCTCGCGTGAGCCGCTTTCAAGAGTTAGGGTCGCCAGCCGAAGCGCCGCAATGACTGCCAGGCGCACTTTCAGCCACGTATCCGAAAAGTAACCCCGCATTCTAGCATGTGATTTCCGGCCCGCGCCAGCTCGAAAGCGGCGCGGGCGCGGTCTGGCGCCCTATTAAGGGGACGGATTCAAGGCGGGCAGATCTCCGCTCAGAGGTCCGTGCGCAGCTTCCAGATCTCGGGGAACAGCACCACTTCCAGCATCTTGCGCAGGTAGTCCACGCCCGACGTGCCGCCGGTGCCGCGCTTGAAACCGATGACCCGTTCGACCGTCGTGACGTGGCGGAAACGCCACAGGCGGAACGCGTCTTCCAGGTCTGTCAGCTTTTCGCCCAGCTGGTACAGGTCCCAGTAGCGGTCCGTATCCCGATAGACCGTCAGCCAGGCCTGTTCGACGCCGGCCGAGGCCTGGTAGGGCAGGGTCCAGTCGCGCTGCAACAATTCGGCCGGCACGTCCAGCCCGCGACGGGCCAGCAGGCGCAGCGACTCGTCGTACAGCGAGGGCGTCTCGTAAGCCTGGCGCACCTGGGCCAGCAGGTCCTCGCGGTGCGCGTGGGGCTTGAGCATGGCCGCGTTCTTGTTGCCCAGCAGGAACTCGATCTGGCGGTACTGGTAGCTCTGGAAGCCGCTGGAACGCGCCAGGTACGGGCGCAGCGCGGAATACTCGGGCGGCGTCATGGTGGCCAGCACGTCCCAGGCGTGGACCAGCTGCTCCATGATCTTGCTGACGCGGGCCAGCATCTTGAAGGCCGGCTGCAGCTGGTCGGACGCGACACAGCCCACGGCGGCGCGCAGCTCGTGCAGCATCAGCTTCATCCAGAGCTCGCTGGTCTGGTGCTGCACGATGAACAGCATTTCATTGTGTTCGGGCGACAGCGGGTGCTGCGCACCCAGCAGTTCGTCCAGGTGCAGGTAATCGCCGTAGGTCATGTCGCGCGCGAAATCGAGCTGCGCCTTTTCCTGGTGGACGATGTCTTCGGGGCGTTGGGGGGCGCTCATGCGTGGCCTCCCTGGCAGGGCGGCGCGGCGCGCCGGGCGGATGCGGGCAGGCTGCGCCAGTCAGGGGCGCGCCGGCGGGCGCGGCCGGACGCCGCGCGCGGATGGAGTAGGTTTCCCATGGTCTTGCTTCATAGAAAAAGCTGGCGGATCAGCCCAGTTCGCGCAAGACGGCGCGCACCGGGCTGGCATCGGCCTGGACCAGAGCCAACGGCAATGCGATCAACTCGTAATCGCCCTCCGGCACGTCGTCGAGCACCAGGTTCTCCAGTACCCGGATGTCGTGCCGCAGGATGGTGTGATGGCTGTCCAGGGTCTTGCTGGACGCGGGGTCGATGCTGGGCGTATCCAGCCCGATCAGCATGACGCCGCGTTCGGCCAGCCATTCAATGGTTTGGGGAGCGTAGGCGGAGAAGTCGTCGGTCCACCAGTCCTGCGCCGCATGCTTGGCGGTGCGAACCAGCACGCGTGGCGGCAGGCCGCCGACGGCGTGGGCGATGTGCTCGATCTGGATCAGCGGGCCGCAATCGATGGCGTGGATCACCCGGCAGGGGCCCAGGAACGGCTCCAGCGCGACGGCGCCGATGGCCTGCGCGCCGTTGGCATAGTGCAGTGGAGCGTCCGCATGCGCGCCGATATGCGGCGACATGGTGATCTCGCTGACATTGACCGGACAGCCGGGCTCAAGCGACCATTTCCATTTCTGGGTATAGGCCGTGTCGCCCGGAAAGACGGGCGAGGTCGCGGAGACGGGCGGGGAGATATCCCACAGGCGTTTCATGAGGGCGCGCAACGAGGGTGTGCCGGGATTTAGCTCAAGCCTAAAGCATTTGCGGACGCGAGTCTAACGGATTCCGGCGCGCCGCGCAGCCCTGGCCGCGAGCAGGCGTCAGAGCGCGCCGCATTCGGCCATGGACACCACGCTGTTGCCCGCCACGATCAGGTGGTCGAGCAGCCGCACGTCGACCAGCGCCAGCGCCTGCTTCAGGTGCCGGGTGAAGGCCTGGTCGGCGGCGCTGGGCTCGGCCAGGCCCGAGGGGTGGTTGTGCGCGATGATCACGGCGGCGGCATGGTGGCGCAGCGCTTCGCGCACGACTTCGCGCGGATAGACCGAGGCCTGCGACAGGGTGCCGCGCGCGAGTTCACCGCTGGCGATCAGGCGCAGCTGGCTGTCCAGGTAGAGGCCGACGCAATGCTCGATCCGCCGGTGGCCCAGCGTGGTCTTGCAGTACTGCTTGACGCGCCGGGGGTGGTCCAGGGCGGTGTCGCGGGTGAGATCTTCCTCGATGGCCCGCCGCGCCAGCTCCAGGACGGCGGCCAGCATGCGGGCTTTAGCCGCGCCCAGGCCGGGCACGGCCAGCAGTTCCTCCGGTGTGGCCCCCAATAGCCCGCGCAGGCCGGAAAAACGGTCGAGCAGCTGGTTGCCCAGGTTCAGCACATCCAGGCCCGGCAGGCCCGTGCGCAGGGCGATGGCCAGCAGTTCGGCATCGCTCAGGGCGGCAGCCCCGTGACGCAGCAGCCGTTCCCGGGGACGCCCGTGTTCGGGCAGGCGGACAGACAAATTCATAAGAGGCTCTAAAATCAGGGTTTGGTCAATGTTTCTATACGGTGGCAGATCTTGAGCATCGCCTCTAATGAAGTGAACGTTTTTGTCCGTCCGGATTCCTACCTGACGCTGCACTATCGGATCACGCTGGCTTCCGGGCCGGGCAAGGATTCGGTCTTCACCGACACCTTCGACGGTCGTCCGGCGACGCTGCAGATGGGGAGCGGCCAGTGGGCCCCGGGCATGGAGGCGGCGCTGGTCGGTCGCGCCGAAGGCGAGCGCTTCGGCTTCGAGCTGGAGCCGGTCGACGCCTATGGCGACCGCAATCCCGAGCTGATCCAGCGCGTCACCCGCAAGATGCTGGCCGAGCACGCCGGCGCCGACGCGACGTTCGAGCCGGGTGATCTGGTCGAGTTCGCCGCGCCGAACGGCGGGCGCTATTCGGGCGTGCTCAAGGAAATCAACGACGAGTCCGCCCTGTTCGATTTCAACCATCCTCTCGCGGGCGTGCGCCTGCGCGTGGACGTGGCGCTGTTGGGAGTGCTGTGATGAGCGAGCCCGTTACCGCCGCCAGCGCCGAGGTCGTGCTGGCGCAGCCGCGCGGCTTCTGTGCCGGGGTGGATCGCGCCATCGACATCGTCGAGCGCGCGCTGGAACTGCATGGCGCGCCGATCTACGTGCGCCATGAGATCGTCCACAACCGCTATGTGGTGGAAGACCTGCGCGCCAAGGGCGCGGTGTTCATCGACGAGCTCGAGGACGCCCCCGCGGGCGCCATCGTGGTGTTCTCGGCCCACGGCGTGTCACAGGCCGTGCGCGCCGAAGCCGACGCCCGTGGCCTGCAGGTGTTCGACGCCACCTGCCCGCTGGTGACCAAGGTGCATATCGAGGTCTCCCGCATGCGCGCCGCCGGCCGCGAGATCATCATGATCGGCCACAAGGGCCATCCGGAAGTCGAGGGCACGCTGGGACAGGCGCAGGGCGGCATGTACCTGGTCGAGACCGTCGAGGACGTGGCCGGCCTGCAGGTGGCCGATCCCGACAACCTGGCCTATGTCACGCAGACCACGCTGTCGGTGGATGACGCGGCCGCCGTGTCGCAGGCGCTCAAGGCGCGCTTTCCCAATATCGTCGAACCAAAGAAGAGCGACATCTGCTACGCCACGCAGAACCGCCAGGACGCGGTCAAGATCCTGGCGCCGGATTGCGATCTGGTGCTGGTGGTCGGCAGCCCGAACAGCTCGAACTCCAACCGTCTGCGCGAAGTGGCCGAGCGCAAGGGCGTGGCCTCGTATCTGATCGACGGCGCGCACTCGATCCAGCCGGAATGGTTGGCCGGCCGCCAGCGCATCGGCGTCACGGCCGGCGCGTCCGCGCCGGAAATCCTGGTGCAGCAGGTGATCGAACGCGTCAAGGAGTTGGGCGCGGTATCGGTCCGCACCATGCCGGGCCTGGAGGAAAACGTGGCCTTCCCGCTGCCCAAGGGGCTGTCGCGCAAGGCGCGGGTGGAACCGCTCGAATAAGAAGCCGGCGGCGGGGCCCGGGTAGGCCCCGCGCGGCGCGAAATCAAGGAGAAGACATGCAGTTGTACAGCTACTTCCGCAGTTCGGCGGCCTATCGCGTGCGCATCGCGCTCAACCTGAAGGGGCTGTCCTATGAGTACGTGCCGGTGCACCTGCTCAAGGATGGCGGCCAGCAGTTGTCGGCCGACTACCGCAAGCTCAATCCCACGGCGCTGGTGCCCACGCTGATCGACGGCGATGCGGTCATCGGCCAGTCGCTGGCCATCATCGAATACCTGGAAGAAACCCATCCGCAGACGCCGCTGCTGCCGGCCGACGCCATCGGCCGCGCGCGGGTGCGGGACCTGGCGCTGGGCATCGCCTGCGACACGCATCCGCTGAACAATCTGCGCGTGCTGAAGTACCTGAAGCACACCCTGGGCGTGGACGAAGACGCCAAGAACGCCTGGTACCGCCATTGGGTGCACCAGGGGCTGCAGGCCTTCGAGGCGCAATTGACGGCCTCGTCCGCCACCGGCCGCTATTGCCACGGCGACGCGCCCACCATCGCCGATATCTGCCTGGTGCCGCAGGTGGCCAACGCGCGTCGCCTGGAGTGCGATCTGTCCGCCATGCCCACGGTCGTGCGCATCGACGAGGCCTGCCGCGAGCTGCCGGCCTTCGATGCCGCCGCGCCGGGCAAGCAGCCCGACGCGGAGTAAGCGCGCGCGGATCAGCCGATCCGCACCGGCACGAAGATCTTGTCGTCGCCGCGCTGCACCAGCAGCGCGACCGTCTTGCCGGCCTTGGCGAGTTCCGCCTTGACCTGCTCGATGTCGCGCACAGGCACGCCGTTCAGCGACAACAGCACGTCGCCCGGCTGTATGCCGGCCTTGGCGGCAGGGCCGGCGGACTGCTCGATGAGCAGGCCCTCGGCGCCGGACTGGCGCTGCTCCTGCGGACTGAGCGGGCGCAACGCCAGGCCCAGCTGTCCGCGCTGGACTTCCCGGGTGTCGGACGACGCGGTCGCCTTGTCCTTCGGCACGCCGCCCAGCGTGGCGCTCAGTTCCTTGGGCGAGCCATTGCGCCAGACATCCAGCTTGAGCTTGTCGCCGGGCGAGGCCAGCGTGATCATCGACGCCAGGTCGCCGGACGACACGATGGTCTTGCCGTTGATCTGCCGCACGACATCGCCCGGCTGCAGGCCGGCGCGTTCGGCGGCGCTGCCCTTTTCGACGCTGGCGACCAGCGCGCCCGTCGGCGTTTCCAGCTTGAATGAATTGGCCAGGTCCTGATTCACTTCCTGCACCGTCACGCCCAGCCGCGCGTGCTGGACCTTGCCGTGTTCGAGGATCTGGTCCTTGATCTTGTAGGCCACGTCGATCGGGATGGAGAAGGACAGGCCCTGGAAGCCGCCCGTGCGGCTGTAGATCTGCGAATTGATGCCCACCACTTCGCCGCGATCATTGAACAGCGGTCCGCCCGAGTTGCCGGGGTTGACGGCCACGTCGGTCTGGATGAACGGCACCGAGGTGTCGTCCGGCAGCGAGCGGCCCTTGGCGCTGACGATGCCGGCGGTCGCCGTGTTTTCCAGCCCGTAGGGCGAGCCGATGGCCAGCACCCATTCGCCGACCTGCAACTGGTTGACATCGCCGGTCTTCACCACCGGCAGGTTCTTCGCCTCGATCTTGAGCACGGCCACATCGGTCTGCGGGTCGGCGCCCAGCACCTTGGCCTGGTATTCGCGGCGGTCTGTCAGCTTGACCGTGACTTCCTTGGCGTCCTGCACGACGTGGGCATTGGTCAGGATCAGGCCGTCGCTGCTGATGATGAAGCCCGAGCCCTCGCCGCGCATCGGCACCTCGCGCGCCGGCATGCGGCCGCGCGCGCCGGGGATCTGGCCGAAGAACTGGGCGAAGGGGTCGTCGTCGTCCATGGCCGAGACTTTGCGCGTGCCGCTGACGCTGATGTTGACCACGGCGGGGCCATAGTCGCGGGTGATCTGCGCGAAATTCGGCGGGCTGGATGGCGCTATGGGGGCGGACGCGGCGGGCGCCGGCGCGGCGACAGCCGGCGTCATCGCGCCCAGCGTAGCGGCGGCGCCCGCGCCCAGCGTAGCGGCGGCGCCCGCGCCGCCGATCGTGCCCGCGGCCAGCAGCGCCAGCGCCAGGCGAGAGGGTTTCAGTAGCGTGGTCTTCATGTCGGCTCCTGCGTTCATGTTGAAGGACATGGAGCCATGTTCGGGCTTGATGCTTAGGGGAATCTTAAGACTGGCGGGGCAGGGCCGGACGCCGTGGCGCGAGAGGGGTCAGGCGGCGGGAAAATCCACCCGCGCGCGCAAGCCCTGGCCGCCGGGCGTGTCTTCCAGGACGATCGAGGCATGGTGGCCTTCGGCGATCGAGCGGGCGATCGCCAGGCCCAGGCCGCTGCCGTGCTGGCTGTTGCCCTCGGCGCGGTAGAAGCGGTCGAAGACGCGCGCGCGCTCTGCGGGCGCGATGCCGGGGCCCTGGTCGTCGACCGTGAGCGAGGCGCGGCCGTCCGGCGCGGTCAGGCCGAGGTCGATGCGCGAACCGGGCGGCGAATACTTGATCGCGTTGTCTAGCAGGTTGCGGACCAGCAGCACGAGATCGTCGCGATGGCCACGCACCTGAATCGGCGCGGGTGCATGCATGGCGAGCGAGATGGATTTCGCGTTGGCGTCCGGTAGCGTTTCGGACACGGCCTGCCGGACGACGTCGTCCAGGTCGACGCGGTCCGGCGCCGGGCGCTCGGCCGCGCCTTCATGGCGGGCCAGTGACAGCAACTGCTCGATCAGGCGGGTGGCGCGGTCGATGCCGGCCGTCAGGCGTTGCTCGGCCACGCGGCGGGACTCGGGATCGCCCGCGCGTTGCAAGGCTTGCGATTGCAGGCGCAGCGCCGCCAGCGGCGAGCGCAGCTCGTGCGCGGCATCGCCGACGAATTGCTTTTGCAGCGCGAAGGCGCCGCGCATGCGCTCCAGCAGTAGGTTCAGTTCCTGCAGCAGCGGGCGGATCTCGTCCGGCACGCCCTCGGTGCTGACGGGCGACAGGTCTTCGGGTTGGCGCGCGGCCACCTGCGCCCGCGCCCGTTTTACGGGCCGCAGCGACCAGCTGACCACGCACCAGATGACCAGCATCAGCAGTGGCGCGGCCGCGGCGATCGGCGCGATGGTGCGCAGCGCCAGGGAGCGCGCCATGTGGGTGCGCACGCCCATGTCCTGCGCCACCTGGATCACCTGGAATGGCGTGGCCAGCGAATAGACGCGGTAGGTGCTGCCTTCGACCTTGGCGTCGGAGAAGCCCAGCACGATCTGGTCCGGCAGCGGCTGCCGCGAACGGGAGTTGAAGACGCGCAGTCCGTCCGGCGTCCAGATCTGGATGATGAGATCGTCGGCGAAGGGCGTGCCGGCGCCGCGCGCATGCGTCGGTCCGGTGCTGAGCAGGCCGTCGCCGGTGCCCAGCGACAGCGCGGTCCGCTGCAGCAGCGAATCGAAGATGTCGTCGGCCTGTTGCAAGGTGCTGCGGTAGGCGATCGTGCCCTGCACCAGCGCGCCGACCACGATGGCGGCAAGCAGGAAGAACAGCAGCCTGGCCCGCAAGGAATAGCTAAGCGGAATGCTCATGTTTTGGGTATGACATAGCCGACGCCCCTGACGTTCTGGATCAGGTCCTGACCCAGTTTCTTGCGCAGGCCATGAATATATACCTCGACGGCGTTGCTGCTGACGCTGTCCTTCCAGCTGTAGAGCTTTTCCTCGAGCTGGGCGCGCGAATAGATCATGCCCGGGCGGGCGATCAGCGGTTCCAGCACGGCCCATTCGCGCGCGGTCAGCGTGACGGGCGCGCCGTTGACCGTGACTTCGCGCGATTGCGGGTCGATGCTCACGCCTTCGTGCTCATAGACGGGCTCGGCGCGTCCGGCGCTGCGCCGGATCAGCGCGCGCATGCGGGCCAGCAGCTCGTCCACGTCATAGGGTTTGACGATGTAGTCGTCCGCGCCCGCGTCCAGTCCCGCGATGCGGTCGCTGACGGCGTCGCGGGCGGTGGCGATCAGGACCGGCGTGCGGTCCTTGCGGGCGCGCAGTTCGCGCAGCAGCGTCAGGCCGTCGCGTCGGGGCAGGCCGAGGTCCAGCAGGATAAGGTCATAGGGGCCGGTGCGCAGGGCCAGGTCGGCGGCGTTGCCGTCCTTGACCCAGTCGGCCGCGTAGTGTTCGGCGCGCAGGCAGTCGAGCACGCTTTCGCCGATCATGGTGTCGTCTTCGACGAGCAGGATGCGCATGGGCGGTGTGTGGCGGAAAGGAGTCCAGCAGATTGGATGTGGGGGATCGTGTCCGAGTTCCCCGCAGCGCGCTGGCTGCATTGTTGCGGCGTTTGGGAAAGGGAGGGCGGCGCTGTGGTGGCAACCCTTGGGCGGGTGGCGGCGCGGGTGAGCGCGCGCTGGCGGCGGTGCCGGACCCGCAAACGAAAAAAGCAGCCTGGCGGCTGCTTTTTCCTGGAATTCTGGTGCCGGCAATAGGAGTCGAACCTACGACCTTCGCATTACGAATGCGCTGCTCTACCAACTGAGCTATGCCGGCAAGACCATTTGCCCTGATGCCTTGGAATGACTCCCGTGGCGGGCAAAAAAATCTACTTGCTCTTTTGTTCTTCCCAGGATCGGGATTTTTAGGGCCTGATCTGGAAAGACCGAAATCATATCAGAGTTTTTTTGCAATGGGAAACAAGAGACGCGTTTTCTGGCAAAAAAATCGGCGTTTGCATACTTCAAAATTTTCGTTCATAATCTCGTTTCTTAGCAGTTCCCCGATAGCTCAGTCGGTAGAGCGACGGACTGTTAATCCGCAGGTCGCTGGTTCGAGCCCAGCTCGGGGAGCCAAAGAATTTTGGGGCCACTCACGCAAGTGAGTGGCCCTTTTGGCTTTCCGGCACCAGTTTTCTGGTGCCCGTTTTCGATGCCCGGTTTTCATGTCCTGGGCTGCCTGCCGCTGTAGCGAGTGTGGTGCTGTGTGCGAGCGGTCCTTGCATCCACGACGCCAGTGGGGGCGGGGGGGGGGCGCCGGCAGTGGCCCGTCGTTGTGCGTTCCAAAAGGCTGTTTCTGGCTTGCGACGCGTCCCGCGTTTGCCGCATCATGGTCGCGGGCCGGCCCGGTCTTGCCTGTTTCCCATCTGGAGGCGGGCGGAGACTTCCGGTGATTGAGTCCGGGTGTGAGAGCGGTGGATGCCGCGGGTGGAATCGAGGTTCATGGACGAAGAAAAACGCATCGGCGTGACCGTGCTGTCCGGGTTTCTGGGCAGCGGCAAGACGACGCTGCTCAACCGCCTGCTGCAGGAACCGGCCTATTCGGACGCGGTGGTGATCATCAACGAGTATGGCGACGTGGGCGTGGACCACCACCTGGTGCGCCTGGCCCAGGACAACATCATGCTGGTCGAAGGCGGCTGCCTGTGCTGCGCGGTCAGCGGCGCGGTGGTCGATGCGTTGCGGGACTTGTTCATGCTGGCATTGCGCCGGCAGATCAAGCCATTTCGCCGCGTGCTCATCGAGACCAGCGGCCTGGCCGACCCGGCGCCCGTGTTGTTCACGCTGAAGCACGATCGCTTCCTGGCCGAGCGCTATGCCTATCGCGGCGCCATCGTGGTCGTGGATGCGCAGCATGGCGCGGGGCAGTTGGCCGACCAGCCCGAGGCAGCCCGTCAGCTGGCCCTGGCGGACACCGTCGTGTTCAGCAAGGCCGACCTGGCAGAGGATGCCTCGTTGCAGGCCCTGCAACGGCAGGTCGAGACCATCAATCCGGGTGCAAGGCGCTGCGTGCAGCGCCAGGACTCGCCACTGGTCGAGGCGCTGGCGGGCTGGCCGGATGCCGCGACGCGGCGGGCGGAGCTGTCGAACTGGTTGCGGGCGTTTGCGCAGCCGGTGGCGGGCAGGCATGGCATGGTGTCCAGCTTCAGCCTGACACTGGATGCACCCATTGGTCGCGCGGCCTTCCTGGCGGGCATCTCGCTGGTCCAGGAGCGGTATGGGCAAGGCCTGTTGCGCCTGAAGGGCCTGGTCTGTTTCGAAGGCGAGACGCTGCCTTGCGAGGTGCACGGCGTGCATGGCGAGCTGTATCCCTTGCGGACGCTGCCGCAGTGGCCGTCGGACGAACGGGCGTCCCGCCTGGTGTGCATCCTGCGCGGACCGGACGCGGCCGAGGTGCAGGCCTACCTGCGGCGCGCCCTCGGCCAGTTGCCCGCATGAGACGGTCGGTGCGCGAATCGCACCCTTTGCCGTATCGCATGTACGGAAAATGCATGGAAATACGGTATAAACGGAACCGTCTTATGCACGATTCGAGACAATCATGGATCGCTTGAAAGCCATGCAGGTGTTTGTCGAGGTCGCCGACAGAGGGAGCTTGTCGGCGGCGGCCGTGCATTTGGACATGTCCAGGGCCATGGTGTCGCGGTATCTCGCCGAAATGGAGCAGTGGGTTGGCGTGCGGCTGTTGCACCGCACGACCCGCCGGCTCAGCCTGACGCCCGCCGGCGCCGAAACGCTGCCGCGTTGCCGGCAGATGCTGGACATGGTGGGGGATCTGCGCAGCGCCGTGTCCACGCCCGACGATACGCCCAAGGGGTTGTTGCGGATCACGACCAGCATGTCGTTCGGCTCGCGTCATCTGGCGGGCATCGTGGCGGATTACGTCAAGCTGCATCCGGGCACGTCGGTGGATCTGATGCTGGTCGAGCGCGCCGTCAATCTGGTCGAGGAGCGGGTGGATCTGGCAGTGCGCATCACCAATGACCTGGATCCCAATCTCATCGCCCGCAAGCTGGCCGTCTGTCGCTCGGTGGTGTGCGCCTCTCCGGATTATCTTGAGCGGGAAGGGGAGCCGGCCCGGATCGAAGACCTGTCCTTGCGCAACTGCCTGACGCATTCCTACTTCGGCAAGAGCCTCTGGCGCTTCGAGCGCGACGGCGAGCCCGTCGATGTGCCGGTCGATGGGAATATCAGCGCCAACGAGGTATCGGTTCTGTTGCGCGCCGCGCTGGAGGGGGCGGGGATCGCGATGCTGCCGACCTACTACGCAGCCGAATACATTGCGTCCGGCCAGTTGCGGGTCATTCTGCCCCAGGCCAGGCCGCAGGAATTGGGCATCTACGGCGTCTATGTGTCGCGCCGGCAGATGCCGCTGGTGCTGCGGTCCATGCTGGATTTCCTGGTGGAACGACTGGGGCCGGCGCCTTGGGACAAGCCGGCCGGCGCTTGAGGGCCAGGTATATGGCGGTATAATTTGCCCGCCTGAGCGCCTTGTGCGGCGTGGTGGAACACGATTCCGGATCACGATTTGCGGCAGGGCCAATGTTCGCTAGGATATAGTCTTAGAAAACGTCCAAAAATCACGGGTGCGGCCATATGGGTGGCCGTAGCGGCGCGGAACGGAATGCCGTCCGTGCGGAGGGAGCGCATCGGGAGTCCGGTTTTCGGCGCAGGATTTCGCCAGCCGTCCGATGCCTGACGTATCGGGTCCTTGATTATCGATCGCCGCGGCGTATGGCTCCGGATTGCCGGAGTGTCCGCAGGCTGCGTGGGCTTTATATGCCCGCTTTTCCGGAATTTGATTAAGCGTTTGCCGCAGCAGGGCTGCGCACACGCATTGCTCCAGCCCGAGTGTGCGGATATCCGGCATATCCGTCGTCAGCGAGGTGGCCGGGTGCCAAACAGGAACGTCTCTTGAGTATGTCGCAAACCTACGCAGTCATTCGCGGAATCGCCGATCTGGCGGAGCGTTCCGCCGTGGCTGTCGCGGGGGTGTGTGTCTGCATCCGTGTCTGCATCCGCGCCTACGTCCGTCTGATCTCGGTATCGCGAGCGCAAATGAAAAAGGCCCGGCAGATGCCAGGCCTTGATCAATTTGGTTGCGGGGGCAGGATTTGAACCTACGACCTTCGGGTTATGAGCCCGACGAGCTGCCAGACTGCTCCACCCCGCGTCTGAGAAAAGAATATTAGCCTTATTTTCCATCCAACGCAAGTTGGTCCACTTTGAATATGAATGTCGATGAACGATAGCGAGGCAATACGCGTCCTGGAAACCGCACTTCTGTGCGCCGTGCAGCCGATGCAACTGGCCGACATGCGCAAGCTGTTCGGCAACGATGAGGAATTCGACAACACCGCCTTGCGCGGGCTGTTGGAAACCTTGCAGGCCAATTGGGCCGACGGTGGCCTGGAACTGGTGCAGCTGGCCACGGGCTGGCGCTTTCAGAGCCGTCCTGAAATGCAGCGCTACCTGGAGCGGCTGAGTCCCGAGAAGCCGCCGAAGTACTCGCGCGCCGTTATGGAAACGCTGGCGATCGTCGCCTGGCGCCAGCCGGTGACGCGCGGTGATATCGAGGACATACGCGGCGTCACCGTGTCGTCCCAGATCGTCAAGGCGCTCGAGGATCGTGGCTGGATCGAAGTGATCGGCCATCGCGACGCGCCAGGGCGGCCCGCGCTGTTCGGCACGACCCGCCAGTTTCTGGATGACCTGGGACTGCGCGCGCTGGATGAGCTGCCTCCGCTGGAATCGGCGCAGGCTGCCGCGGCCCTGGCCGGGCTGGACCTGGGCGATGCGCAGCCGCTGGGCGAGGCGCCGGCCGAAGGCGAGGCTGCCGCTGCAGCAGAGGGCGATGCGCCGCAGGATGGGGCGGGCGTCCAGGCGGAACTCGACGTCGCGGGCGGTGACGCCGGCGACAGTATTCCGCAAGCGGAATTGTCTGTTCCGTCGTTGCCGGTTTCCGTGGCGGCGGGCGATAGCGTAGAATCCTCGCTTTCGCGCGATGATGGCGACGCTGGTCTTGCGGACCAGCTGGCTGCAGGATCGCCGGCGGACGGTCTGTCCGGCGAGCCCGAACTTCCGGGCGCTGGCCATGCCGCCGCCTCCGCTGACGAGACATCCGGCGCCGGTCCTGAGCCCGATGCGCATGCCGATACCCTCGGCGCTGCGGTCGGCAATGATATTTCCAATACCGACGTGGAGTCCGCCGACGAGATCGCGGCGGATCATGGCGCCGGACATGCGGAATCGGCGAAATCGAATGACCTGAATGACGCGGACGGTGTTGCGCCGCAAGGCGCTGCCGGGCCTGAGTCGGAGGTTGGCCATGGGCCCGCCGCTCGGCCCTTGCTGGATGCCGCATCCGACGGCTCGCCCGATGGCGACGCCGCGGAACAAACCGATGCGGGCCGAGAGCCCGTGCCTCCTGATGATGATGAGCCTGCCGCCGGCAGGCCCTCCCAAGTTTGAAATTCGGAGCTGTCCCAGTGACAACGAATACAGCAATGCAGGACGACAATCCCCGTCCGGATGACGCCATTTCCGGCGCGCAGCCGGAAGCCTCCGCCGCTCGCGAGCCGGCTGCCGAAGGCGATGCCGCCCGTGGCCGCGGCCGCAAGTTGCGCACGCCGTTCCGCCGCCGTCGCGGCGATGCCGCCGCCGAACAGGCGTCGGCCGCGGAAGGTCAGGCCGCTGCTCCGTCCGCCCCGGTCGAGTCGCAGGATTCCCGTGGCGGCGAGCAGGAAGCCGAACAGGCGCTGTCCTATCTGGACACCGCCGACCGCATGGAGCAGCGACTGGGCAAGTACCTGAACAGCGAAGCGGTCATGCCGAAGCTGCACAAGGTGCTGGCGGACGCCGGCATCGGCTCGCGCCGCGAGATGGAAGAGCTGATCGTGGCCGGCCGCGTGTCGGTCAATGGCGAGCCCGCCCACATCGGCCAGCGTGTTGCCCCGAATGACCAGGTGCGCGTGAACGGCAAGCCGATCATGCGCACCAATACCAAGAAGCCGCCGCGCGTGATCCTGTATCACAAGCCGGCCGGCGAGATCGTCAGTCACGATGATCCGGGCGGTCGCGCCAGCGTGTTCGCGCGCCTGCCCAAGCTGCGCACCGGCAAGTGGCTGTCGGTGGGGCGCCTGGACCTGAACACCGAGGGCCTGCTGATCTTCACGACCTCGGGCGACATGGCCAACCGCATCATGCACCCGCGCTACGGCACCGAGCGCGAGTACGCCGTGCGCGTGCTGGGCGAGATGGACGAAGCGCAGCGCCGCTCCCTGGTCGAGGGCATCGAGCTGGAAGATGGCCTGGCCGCGTTCGGCGCGCTGGACTACCTGGGCGGCGACGGCAGCAACCGCTGGTATCGTGTCACGCTGCAGGAAGGGCGCAACCGCGAGGTTCGCCGCATGTTCGAGGCCGTGGGCGTCACCGTCAGCCGGCTGATTCGCACCCGCTTCGGCGACATCGTGCTGCCGCGCACGCTGCGCCGCGGCCGCTGGGACGAACTGGATGCCTCGCTGGTCACGGCGCTGATGGTCCAGCTGGGTTTGTTGCGCGAAGACGACGATTCCAGCGGCGGCAACCGCCGCCGCTCCAAGCAGCCGCAATCGCATGACAGTGCCTTGCCTCCGGGTTTTGGAACCATGGACCGCAACGGCATGAACGGCGCGCGCATCGGCCGTCGCGGCAAGCTGCAAGGCGGCCGCCAGGGCAGCGCCGGCCAGGCCGCCGCTTGTCCCTCCGATCCGTTCGGCACCGGCCTGATGATCGCGGGCGGGTACGCCAACGGTCATCCGTTGGCGGGCGGTGGGAGCGTTGACGGCAACCGCAAGGGCGGCAAGCCCGGCGGTCGCGGCGCCGCGTCGGGCAACAAGGGCGGGGCCAGGGCGGGCGGCAAATCCGGCGGCAAGCCGCGTGGCAATCGCGCGGCTGCATCCGCCGAGCAGGGCGCGCAAGCGGCCTACTCGCCGGCGGAGGGCGGTGCGGCCGCCGGCGCTCCGGGCGCCGGGCGGCGAGCCGGCGGCGCCAAGGCGACCGGCAAGCCGGCGGGTGCGCGCGGCAGTCGTGGCGGCGCCAAGGCGGCCGGGGCCGGTCGCGGCGGCAACAAGGCCGAAGGGTCGCGCGCCGCGGGCAAGGGCGCGGGCGGTCAGGCTGGCAAGAGCGCGGGGCAGGGCGGCAACAAGTCGCGTTCGTCGCGCGGTTCCGCGCCGCGAGGCGATGATTGGCAGCCGCGCGGCGCCAGCGCGCACGAGTCGCGCCTGGGCGTGCTGGGTGGCGGCCGGGGTCGTCAGGGGCGCTGAGTCCTGGCCGGCGCTTGCTTGAGGTCGTTCCACCCTCTTGGCGGAGCGGCTGCTGGCGGGGCTTGCCGGCTGATTCGTCCCGCTTAATCGTAAGCCCGTGAGGTATCAGGTATTTTTCCGGTTTATCTGGTAAAATCAATGGTTTTCATGGCTTTCGCGTCTTTGCGTGCCTTCGCCAGCCCTGCGGGTTGCCCCTATACAGGGGATACCCGCAAGTGATGCCAGCAGAAATGCAAGCATCAGGCAGGCTTGAAGGGCGAGGCGCAAAGCGGCGCTTTTGCCAGCGGTGCCTTTTTGGGGCGTGCGCGGGCGAGGCAGGGCAAATCGGCCGGGGCCGATTGCCGCATTTTTAGGTCGCAATTTGGGCGCTGCCTGGCATTGCTCCTTACGTGAAGTAGGGCAGCGGCCGGGCATTGCGCAATACGATGGGCTGGGCGTGCAGCCCATTTTTTTTGAGTATATGGCTGATTTATTCGCATTGACCGAAGAGGCTCTGGCCGGCATGGACGTCGAACTCGTCGACGTCGAGCGTGCCGCCCTGGGCCTTTTGCGCGTGACGATCGATCGGATCGGCGGCGTGCGCATCGAAGACTGTGAGCAGGTGTCTCGCCAGCTGTCGCGAGTGTACGAAGTCGAGAACGTCGACTACAAGCGGCTCGAAGTCGGTTCGCCGGGCGTGGACCGTCCGCTGCGCACCGAGGCCGAGTTCCGCCGTTTCGCGGGCGAGCGCATCGAGATCAAGCTGCGCGAGGCCATGGATGGACGCAAGGTCTTCTCCGGCACGCTGGTCGTGCCCGAGGATGACGCCGAGCCGCAAGCCGGCCAGGCGCAAAAGACCGTGTTCGGTCTCGAATTTGAGGCAAAGAAGAACGAAGTGCAGGTGTTGAACTTCTCGCTCGACGATGTCGAGCGCGCAAAACTGGACCCCGTTCTGGATTTCAAGGGCAAAAAGCGATGAGTCGCGAAATTCTTCTGTTGGTCGATGCCTTGGCGCGCGAAAAGAACGTCACGCGCGACGTGGTATTCGGAGCACTCGAAAGTGCGCTGGCCTCGGCCATGAAAAAGCGTTTCAAGGACGACGCCGAAATCCGCGTCTCCATCGATAGGGAAACCGGCAGCCACGAAGGGTTCCGCCGGTGGCTGGTCGTGCCCGACGAAGCGGGCCTGCAAGAGCCCGACAAGCAGGAAATGCTGTCGGACGCCCAGGAAATGGTGCCTGGCATCCAGGCTGGCGAATATATCGAAGAGGCCCTCGAGCCCGTCGAGTTCGGTCGCATCGGCGCCCAGGCCGCCAAGCAGGCGATCCTGCAGAAGATCCGCGACGCCGAGCGCGAGCAGGTCCTGAACGACTTCCTGGATCGTGGCGAGACCATCGTGTCCGGCACCATCAAGCGCATGGACAAGGGCGACGTCATCGTCGAGACCGGCAAGATCGAAGCCCGCCTGCCGCGCTCGGAAATGATCCCGAAGGAAAACCTGCGCGTGGCCGACCGCGTGCGCGCCTATGTGCTGCGAGTGGACCACGCCGCCCGTGGCCAGCAGGTCATCCTGTCGCGCACCTCGCCGGAATTCATCCGCCAGCTGTTCGAAAACGAAGTGCCCGAGATCGAGCAGGGCCTGCTCGAAATCAAGGCCGCCGCCCGTGATCCCGGCGTGCGTGCGAAGATCGCCGTGGTGGCTTACGATAAGCGCATCGATCCCATCGGCACCTGCGTGGGCATGCGCGGTTCGCGCGTGACCGCGGTCCGCAACGAGCTGGGCGGCGAACAGGTCGATATCGTGCTGTGGTCCGAAGACCCGGCGCAGTTCGTGATCGGCGCGCTGGCCCCGGCCAACGTCGAGTCCATCGTCGTCGACGAGGACAAGCACGCGATGGACGTGGTGGTGGACGCGGAAAACCTGCCCAAGGCCATCGGCGCCAAGGGCCAGAACGTGCGCCTGGCGTCCGAGCTGACCGGCTGGCAGATCAACATCATGACGCCGGAAGAAAGCCTGAACCGCCAGGAAGTCGAGCGGTCCGCGCTGCGCGCCACGTTCATGAACAAGCTGGACGTCGACGAGGAGGTCGCTGACATCCTGATCGACGAAGGCTTTACCGGTATCGAGGAAATCGCCTACGTTCCCATGCAGGAACTGCTGGAAATCGAGGCGTTCGACGAAGACACCATCAATGAGTTGCGTGCCCGCGCCCGCAATGCGCTGCTGACCGAGGCGATCGCCCAGGAAGAGCGTCTTGAGACCGCGCAGGACCTGTTGGAACTCGAAGGCGTGACGCCCGAGCTGGCTGCCAAGCTGGCCGAGCGTCAGGTGCATACGCGTGACGATCTGGCCGAACTGGCGACGGACGAGCTGGCGGAAATCGCCGGTCTGACCGAGCAGGAAGCCAGCGATCTGATCATGCGTGCCCGTGCCCATTGGTTCGACGAGGAATAACCATAAGGACACGCGTCCGCGGCGGACGGAGCGCTTTCATCCGCCGCGAGTTCACGTTGTTTGTCATAGCTGCATATAGGGAAGAGAGAGCCTAATGTCGAGTAACACCGTCGCCCAGTTCGCTACCGAGCTGAAAATGCCTGCCAACGTGCTGCTGGAGCAGTTGCGTTCGGCTGGCGTTGACCTCAAATCGGTTGACGATTCCGTCACCGACAGCGACAAGGCGAAATTGCTCGACTCGCTGCGTCGGGCCCACGGCGCGACCGAAGGCAAGAAGATCACCCTGACGCGGCGCCAGACCTCCGAGATCCGTCAGGCGGACGCCACCGGTCGCTCGCGCACCATCCAGGTCGAAGTGCGCAAGAAACGCGTCTTCGTCAAGCGCGATCCGTCCGAACTGGCGCAAGAGCACGCCGCCGCCGTGCGAGCGGAAGAAGAAGCCGCCGCCGCTGCCGCAGAAGAAGCGTGCGTGCCGGCAACGGCCGCGCCCGCCGCTCCCCAGGAGCCGATCCGCGAAGCCGCGCCCGTGCAGGCGCAGGCTCCCGCCGAGCCGGCGCCCGAGGCCAAGCCCGTCGTAGTCGAAGCGTCCGAGCCGGCGCAAGCGGCTGCGCCCGTTGAATCCGTCGCGGCCGAAGCGCCCGCCCCCGTCAAGGAACAGGCCCCTGAAGTCCAGGCGCAGCCCGAGTCCGAATCGACGCCGGCACCCGCTCCTGCCGAGCCCGTGGCCCAAGAGGCCAAGCCCGAAGTCAAGACTGAACCCGCCGAGCCCAAGGCTGAAGAAGCCAAGCCGGAACCCGTTGTGCTAGCTACCAAGTCAGAATCCTCTTCCTCGCAGGCCGCCGCGCCTGCCGCGCAGGCCCAGCAGCCCGCCGCCAAGTCCGAACCCGCCAAGGCGCCCGCGAAGGCTGAACCCGCCGCCGCGCCCAAGGCCGCCCGTCCCGCCGACACGCGTCGCGCCATGCCGCCGGTGGCGTCCAACGCCGCCCGCGACGAAGCGCGCCGTGCCGCCGAGGCCGAAGCCGCCGCGCTGCGCGAGATGCTGAACCGTCCGCGCAAGGTGCTGCGCGCTCCCGAGCCGGAAGCGCCTGCCGCGCCTCTGTCGGGCACGCTGCACAAGCCGGCCGGCAAGACCGCCGCCGCGCCCGCTGGCGCCGCCAAGAAGGACGCCAAGCCGGGCGCTCCCGGTTCGAAGAAGACCATCAAGACGGCCGAAGTCTCCTCGACCTGGTCCGACGACGCCTCCCGCAAGAAGCCGGCCGACAAGCCGGCGGCGCCTGCCAGCCGCGACGGCTGGCGCGCCGGCGGCAAGGGCGGTGGCAAGTCCGGCGGCCGTGGCGGTCGCAACCAGCAGAACGATCGCCGCAACGAGCCGGCGCCGCAGGAATTCATCGCGCGTGAAGTCCACGTGCCCGAGACCATCAGCGTGGCCGACCTGGCGCACAAGATGTCCGTCAAGGCCGCGGAAGTCATCAAGCACCTGATGAAGCTGGGCCAGATGGTCACCATCAACCAGGTGCTGGACCAGGAAACGGCCATGATCGTGGTCGAGGAACTGGGCCACGTCGCCATCGCCGCCAAGCTGGACGATCCGGAAGCCTTCCTGGACGAATCGGCCACCGTGTCGGAATCCGAGCAACTGCCGCGCGCGCCGGTCGTGACCGTCATGGGCCACGTCGACCACGGCAAGACCTCGCTGCTGGACTACATCCGCCGCGCCAAGGTCGCCGCGGGCGAAGCCGGCGGCATCACGCAGCACATCGGCGCTTACCACGTCGAAACCGAGCGCGGCATGGTCACCTTCCTCGACACCCCGGGCCACGAGGCGTTCACCGCCATGCGCGCCCGTGGCGCCAAGGCCACCGACATCGTCATCCTGGTGTGCGCGGCGGACGACGGCGTGATGCCGCAGACCCGCGAAGCCATCCACCATGCGAAGGCCGCCGGCGTGCCCATGGTCGTGGCCATGACCAAGATCGACAAGCCCAGCGCCAACCCCGACCGCGTCAAGCAGGAACTGGTCGCCGAGGAAGTGGTGCCGGAAGAATACGGCGGCGACGTGCCCTTCGTGGCCGTGTCCGCCAAGACTGGCGAAGGCATCGACGATCTGCTCGAGAACGTCCTGCTGCAAGCCGAAGTGCTGGAACTGAAGGCGCCGGTCGACGCCTCCGCCAAGGGCCTGGTCATCGAAGCCCGCCTGGACAAGGGCCGCGGCCCGGTCGCCACCATCCTGGTGCAAAGCGGCACGCTGCATCGCGGCGACGTGGTGCTGGCCGGCGCCAGCTTCGGCCGCGTGCGCGCCATGCTGGACGAGAACGGCAAGCCCATCCAGGAAGCCGGTCCGTCGATCCCCGTGGAAATCCAGGGCCTGACCGAAGTCCCGGCCGCCGGCGACGAACTGATGGTGCTGTCCGACGAGCGCAAGGCGCGCGAAATCGCGCTGTTCCGCCAAGGCAAGTTCCGCGACGTCAAGCTGGCTCGCCAGCAGGCCGCCAAGCTGGAATCCATGTTCGACAACCTGGGCGAAGGCACGCAGACCCTGGCGCTGATCGTCAAGACCGACGTCCAGGGCTCGCAGGAAGCGCTGGTGCAGTCGCTGACCAAGCTGTCCACCGACGAAGTGCGCGTGCAGGTCGTGCACGCCGCCGTGGGCGGCATCTCGGAAAGCGACATCAACCTGGCCATCGCGTCCAACGCCGTGGTGATCGGCTTCAACGTCCGCGCCGAAGCCAGCGCCAAGAAGCTGGCCGAGTCCAACGGCATCGACGTGCGCTACTACAACATCATCTACGACGCCGTGGATGAAGTGAAGGCAGCCATGTCAGGCATGCTGGCGCCCGAGAAGAAGGAAGAAGTCATCGGCCTGGTCGAGATCCGCGAGGTCTACAGCATCTCCCGCATCGGCAACATCGCCGGTTGTATGGTGCTGGACGGTCTGGTCAAGCGCGACTCGCAAGTCCGCCTGCTGCGCAACAACGTTGTCCAGTGGACCGGCCATCTGGAATCGCTGCGCCGCTTCAAGGACGACGTCAAGGAAGTCAAGTCGGGCTTCGACTGCGGTCTTACGCTGCGCGGCAACAATGACATCCAGGTGGGCGACCAGCTGGAAGTCTTTGAAATCAAGGAAATCGCGCGTACGCTGTAAGGCAGCGTCCGTGAGCTTTATCTCTACATGAGCCGTCACAAGTCCAAAGCCATCCCCGGCCGCAATCTGCGGCTGGCCGACCAGATCCAGAAGGATCTGGCCGGGATCATCCAGCGCGAGATCGACACGACCCGCGCTGGACTGATCACGCTCTCGGGAGTGGAGCTGTCGACCGACTACGCGCACGCGAAGGTGTATTTCACGGTCCTGGGCGCCGAGCCCGAGGCCGCGACCGCCTTGCTGAACGAGAAGGCCGGCTGGCTGCACTCGCAGCTGTACAAGCTGCTGCACATTCATACTGTCCCCACTTTGCGCTTCTTCCACGACGAGCAGATTGCCCGTGGCATTGAAATGTCGATCCTCATCGACCGCGCGAACCGGTCCGGCCCCCATTCGGGCGTGCCTGACGAACCTGAAGACCAGTCCTGATCGGGCTGTCGTCGCTGCTTCAACTTTCCGGATTCCGACGATGGCTAAACGACGCGGGCTTGCGCTCGACGGTGTGCTGTTGCTCGACAAACCTGTGGGTTTGTCGAGCAATCACGCCCTGCAGCGCGCCAAACGCACGGTGGACGCGGCCAAGGCCGGCCACACCGGCACGCTCGACCCTTTCGCTACCGGCCTCTTGCTGTGCTGTATGGGCCGGGCGACCAAGATTTCCGGCGCCATGCTCAACGCCGACAAGACATATCGCGCTACGCTGCAATTTGGCGAGGAAACCGATTCCGGCGACCTGACCGGCAACGTCGTCGCCACGGCCGCGCCCGGCTTCACGGTCACGGAGCAGGCGCTGCGCGATGCGCTGTCACGTTTTTCGGGCACGATCGAGCAGATTCCGCCCATGTACTCGGCGCTCAAGCGCGACGGCAAGCCGCTGTACGAGTATGCGCGGCAGGGTATCGAGCTGGAGCGGCCGCCGCGCCAGGTCACGATTTACCGCATCGAGCTGCTGTCCCTGTCCGGGACGCAGGCAGAGATCGATGTCGCATGCAGTAAAGGCACGTACATCCGCACGCTGGCCCAGGACATCGGGCGCGCGCTGGGGTGCTATGCCCACCTGGCGGCGCTGCGGCGCACGCACGTCGGGCCGTTTTCGCTGGACCGCGCCGTCACGCTGGACGCCTTGCAGGCCATGCCAGACCCCAAGCAGGCATTGCTTGCATTGAACGAATTGCCGGAGGGCCTGCTGCCTTCCAAAACCTTAAAGGACTCGCTATGACTCGCGCCCTGCGCAACGTCGCCATCATTGCCCACGTGGACCACGGCAAGACCACCCTGGTCGACCAGCTGCTGCGCCAATCGGGCACCTTCCGCGAAAACCAGGCGCTGACCGAACGGGTCATGGACTCGAACGACCTGGAAAAGGAACGCGGCATCACCATTCTGGCCAAGAACTGTGCCGTCGAATACCAGGGCACGCACATCAACATCGTCGACACCCCGGGACACGCGGACTTCGGCGGTGAAGTCGAGCGCGTGCTGTCCATGGTGGACGGCGTGCTGCTGCTGGTCGATGCGGTCGAAGGCCCGATGCCCCAGACCATCTTCGTGACCCGTAAGGCGCTGGCCCTGGGCCTGAAGCCCATCGTCGTGGTCAACAAGGTCGACCGTCCGGGCGCGCGCACCGACTTCGTCATCAACGCCACGTTCGACCTGTTCGACAAGCTGGGCGCCACCGACGAGCAGCTGGACTTCCCGGTGGTGTACGCCTCGGGCCTGTCGGGCTATGCCGGCCTGACCCCCGACGTGCGCGAGGGTGACATGCGCCCGCTGTTCGACGCCATCCTGCAGCACGTGCCGCAGCGCGACGACGATCCCAACGCCCCGCTGCAGATGCAGATCATCTCGCTGGACTACAGCAGCTACGTGGGCAAGATCGGCGTCGGCCGCATCAACCGTGGCCGCATGCGTCCCGGCATGGAAATCGCCTACAAGTTCGGCCCCGAAGGCCAGGGCGGTCGTGGCCGCATCAACCAGGTGCTGAAGTTCCATGGCCTGGAGCGCGTGGTGGTGGATGAAGCCGAAGCCGGCGACATCGTGCTGATCAACGGCATCGAGGAAATCGGCATCGGTTCCACCGTGATGGATCCGGTGGCGCAGGAGCCGCTGCCGATGCTGCGCATCGACGAGCCCACGCTGACCATGAACTTCATGGTCAATACCTCGCCGCTGGCCGGCCGCGAAGGCAAGTTCGTGACCAGCCGCCAGCTGCGCGACCGCCTGGACCGCGAACTGAAGTCCAACGTGGCGCTGCGCGTGCGCGACACGGGCGACGACACCGTGTTCGAAGTGTCCGGTCGCGGCGAACTGCACCTGACCATCCTGCTGGAAACGATGCGCCGCGAAGGCTACGAGCTGGCCGTGTCGCGTCCGCGCGTGGTGTTCAAGGAAATCGATGGCGTCAAGTGCGAGCCGTTCGAGTCGCTGACCATCGACGTCGAAGACGCCCACCAGGGCGGCGTCATGGAAGAGCTGGGCCGCCGCAAGGGCGACCTGCAGGACATGCAGCCGGACGGCCGTGGCCGCACCCGCCTGGAATACCTGATCCCGGCCCGTGGCCTGATCGGCTTCCAGAACGAGTTCCTGACGCTGACGCGCGGCACGGGCCTGATGAGCCACATCTTCCACGAATACGCGCCCATCAAGGAAGGCTCGATCGGCGAGCGCCGCAACGGTGTGCTGATCAGCCAGGACAACGGCGACGCCGTGGCCTACGCGCTGTGGAAGCTGCAGGATCGCGGCCGCATGTTCGTGAACCCGGGCGAAGCGCTGTACGAAGGCATGATCATCGGCATCCACAGCCGCGACAACGACCTGGTCGTGAACCCGATCAAGGGCAAGCAGCTGACCAACGTGCGCGCCTCCGGCACGGACGAAGCGGTGCGCCTGGTGCCGCCGATCCAGATGTCGCTGGAATACGCCGTCGAATTCATCGACGACGACGAACTGGTCGAACTGACGCCCAAGTCGATCCGCCTGCGCAAGCGCTACCTGCAAGAGCACGAGCGCAAGCGCGCCGCCCGCGAATCGGCGGTGTAAGCATGGCGCGGGGCCCGGCCCCGCGATGCGCTTCCCGCGTCGGACGTGGACGAGAAAATGCCCCTTGATCGCTCAAGGGGCATTTTCTTTGGCCGGACAATCTGCTCGCAGACTGGCTCCGGGGGCCCGTGCCTCAGCCGTGCTGATGCCGGTATTCCTGCGTCCGGCCGCCATACCCATACGCCGCGGCGCGCGCATCGATCACGTGTACATACGAGCACTCGTGCAGCTCGCCCAGGATGCCCCGGAAGGCATCGTAGATATCCTGGATGTAGCGCGCCTTCTCCGCCTTGGTGTTGGTCTCGTCGGTGACGCTGATGTCCAGGTGGAAGGCGTTCCTGCCCAGTTCGGACAGCGCCTGCCCGCCGATGAACCATTGTTCATGAGGGATGTACTGCAGCGTGATGGCGATGACCGGCAGCTTCTTGCCCAGCACGGACTGCGTCAGGCCGGCGACGGATTCGACGACGCGGCGGCTGACGGTGGGATCGGGTTGGCCGGACAGGTGGACGACGATGTGGGGCATGGCAGGCTCCTTCAAGTGGAGGATCGGATCGGAAAGGCCGGATGGCTGGAGCCAGTCTAGGTGTCGCGTTGACATCGGAAAAGCGGGAATTTACGATCTTATCCATCGTTAAATCCGTTGGATAAGGACTGCCCATGGCCGGTTTCGATCTGGATCAGCTACGCACCCTGGTCGCCGTGCTGGATGCGGGCAGCCTGACCGCCGCCGCCCCGCGCGTGTTCCTGTCGCAATCCTCGGTCAGCGAGCAGATGCGCAAGCTTGAGGAGCGCGCCGGCCAGCCGCTGTTGTTGCGCGGCAAGAATGGCGTGACGGCGACGCCAGCGGGCCTGCGCCTGCTGGAACATGCCCGCGCCATCCTGGCGCTCAGCGACGCGGCCTATCGCGACCTGCGCGGCGTGCCCATGCGCGGCGAGCTGAACCTGTGCATCACGGATTATTTCCGTCCCGGCGATGTGGCGCGCATGCTGCGCCGGCTGAACGAGCAATATCCGCAGTTGCGGCTGTACGTCAGGATCATGAAGAGCGGCGAGATCGAGAGCGCCTATGCGCGCGGCGGCATCGACGTGGGCGTGTCCATGGTCGTCCAGGAGGACGGCGCGGCGGACGGAATCCCGGCAGGCGAGATGCTGCGGCGCGAACCCTTGATGTGGATGGCGGCGCAAGGCGCGCGGCCAGGATGCGACCCGCTGCCGCTGCTGGCCCTGCCCGAGACCTGTGCGTTGCGTCAGTACGCCGAGCGCACCCTGACCCGTGGCGGCATCGCCTATGCCGTGGCGCACGTGGCCTCAGGCGTGGCCGGCCTGCAACTGGCGCTGGCGGCGGGGTTGGGCGTGGCCTGCCTGAACGAGTCGGCGCTGGCGCTGGGCATCGCGCGGCTGGATGCGCCGGACCTGCCGGCGTTGCCGCAGGCGGCGTTCCGGGTGCTGCCTGCCCGGCCCGGCGAGGATGCCTTCGTCGCCAGGGCGCGCGAGGTAATCACGCAGGCCCTGCGCTGACACGACGCCGAAGCGGCGTCCAAGGGGCATCGAAGGGGCAGGTATGGGGCAGGCAAGGCCGCCGCGAGCGGCGGCCTTGCCATACGTCAAGCTGGCAGCGAGGGCGCGTAGCGCGCGTCGGCGTTGCTGACCTGGGCGTGGAATTCCGCCACCTTGCGCACGACCTTTTGCGGATCGTCCTCGATGATGAACAGGTTCAGGTCGTGGGCGCCGATCATGCCGTTGCTCAGCAGCTGCGCGCCCAGCCATTCGACCAGGCCGGACCAGTATTCGCTGCCCACCAGCACGATGGGCGCGGGCGGCACCTTGCCGGTCTGGATCAGCGTCAACGCTTCGAAGAGCTCGTCCAGGGTGCCGAAGCCGCCCGGCATCGCCACGTAGGCGAAGCTGTGCATGAAAAAGGTGGCCTTGCGCGAGAAGAAGTACTCGAATGACAGGCTGATGGTCTGGTATTCGTTGTTGTGGGCCTCGTGCGGCAGGCTGATGTTCAGCCCGATGCTGGTGCCGCCCGCTTCGAATGCGCCCTTGTTGGCCGCTTCCATGATGCCGGGGCCGCCCCCGGCGATGACGGCGAAACCGGCCTGCGCCAGGGCCTTGGAGATGGCGACGGTGGTTTCATAGTGCGGGGAGTTGCGACTGACGCGTGCGCTGCCGAAGACACTGACCGCGGGCCCGATGTGTGCGAGCTTTTCTGCCGCTGTCCGTATCTCTGACATAATCAGCGGAATTTGTTTGCCGGCGGGTGTACTCATATCTGCCTTTGTAACCATGAAAAAAACCTTATTGCTGGTCGACGGTTCAAGCTACTTGTACCGCGCTTTCCACGCTATGCCTGATTTGCGCAACGCGCAAGGCGAACCCACGGGTGCGCTCTACGGCGTGGTGAACATGCTGCGCAAGCTTGTATCTGACCATAAGGCAGAGTATGCCGCATGTATTTTCGATGCGCGTGGCAAGACCTTCCGGGACGACCTGTACCCGGACTACAAGTCCCACCGCCCGCCCATGCCCGAAGACCTGGCGGCGCAGATCGAGCCCATTCACCGCGCCGTGCGCGCGCTGGGCTGGCCGGTGCTGGCCATCGAGGGCGTCGAGGCCGACGACATCATCGGCACGCTGGCCTGCCGCGCGGCGGAGCAGGGCGTGGACACCATCGTCTCCACCGGCGACAAGGACCTGGCCCAGCTGGTGAACAGCCAGGTGACGCTGGTCAACACGATGAGCGGCGAAGTGCTGAACGAGGCCGGCGTGCTGAACAAGTTCGGCGTGCCGCCGGATCGCATCGTCGACTACCTGATGCTGGTCGGCGACACCGTCGACAACGTGCCCGGCGTGACCAAGGTCGGCCCCAAGACGGCGGCCAAGTGGATTTCCGAGTACGGTTCGATCGACCAGCTGATCGCCGACGCCGACGGCATCAAGGGCGTGGCCGGCAACAACCTGCGCGAAGCGATTCCGAACTTCCCGCTCACGCGCCAGCTGCTGACGGTGAAGTGCGACTGCGACCTGACCGGTCATGTCGAGAGCATCGAGGACCTGGCGCCGCGCGAGCGCGACGACGCCACCCTGGTCGAACTGTACGAGCGCTACGGTTTCCGCACCTGGCTGCGCGACCTGACCGGCGACGCCGAGCGCGTGCCGGCGGGCGATGCGCGCGTGGCCGCCGCGCCGCCCGTGGCGCCGGCGGAACAGGATTACCGCATCATCGCCGATTGGGACGCCTTCGACGCCTGGATGGCCAAGGTCGCCGAGGCGCCGCTGGTGGCGCTGGACACCGAAACCACCTCGCTGGATGAAATGCAGGCCCGGCTGGTGGGCCTGTCGATGGCGGTCGCGCCCGGCGTGGCCTGCTACATCCCGGTTGCGCATCGTGGGCCTGACGGCGCGGAACAATTGCCCAAGGACGAGGTGCTGGCGCGGCTCAAGCCCTGGCTTGAAGACGCCTCGCGGTCCAAGCTGCTGCACCACGCCAAGTACGACGCCCATGTGCTCGAGAACGAAGGCATCAAGCTGGCCGGCATCGCCGAGGACACCATGCTGCAGGCCTATGTGCTGGAATCGCACCGTGGCGTGGGCCTGAACGATCTGGCGCAGCGCTACCTGGGCCGCAGCGGCGTGTCATACGAAGACCTGTGCGGCAAGGGCGCCAAGCAGATCGGCTTCGACGAGGTCGCGGTCGACAAGGCCGGCCACTACGCCGCCGAGGACGCCGACTTCACGCTGCAGCTGCATCACGCGCTGCGGCCGCAGGTCGAGGCCGACGCCGGGCTGAACCGCATCTACCTGCTGGAAATGCAGGTGTCGGCGGTGCTGACCATCATCGAGCGCAACGGCGTCAAGGTGGACGCGGCCGAGCTGGGCCGCCAGAGCCACAAGCTGGGCCAGGAAATGCTGCAATTGGAGCAGAAGGCCTATGAGCTGGCCGGGCAGCCCTTCAACCTGAATTCCCCCAAGCAGTTGGGCGAGATCCTGTTCGGCCGCATGCAACTGCCGGTGGTGCGCAAGACCGCCGGCGGCGCGCCGTCCACCGACGAGGAAGTGCTGACCAAGCTGGCGCAGGACTATCCGCTGCCGCAGGTGCTGCTGGAATACCGCGGCCTGTCCAAGCTGAAGTCCACCTATACCGACAAGCTGCCGCGCATGGTCAATCCGGCCACCGGGCGGGTGCACACGCATTATTCGCAGGCCGCGGTCATCACCGGCCGGCTGGCCTCGTCGGATCCCAACCTGCAGAACATCCCGGTGCGCACCGAGGCGGGCCGCCGCGTGCGCGAGGCCTTCATCGCCGAGAACGGCATGCTGCTGTCGGCCGACTATTCGCAGATCGAGCTGCGCATCATGGCGCACGTGTCCGACGACGCGAACCTGCAGCGCGCCTTCGCGGCGGGCGAGGACATCCACCGCGCCACGGCATCCGAGGTGTTCGGCGTGTCGCTGGATCAGGTCAGCTCCGAGCAGCGCCGCGCGGCCAAGGCCATCAACTTCGGCCTGATCTACGGCATGGGCGTGTTCGGCCTGGCGTCGAACCTGGGCATCACGCGCGACGCGGCGCAGGCTTATATCGACCGCTACTTCGCGCGCTATCCCGGCGTGGCGATGTACATGGAAGAGACGCGCCGGCTGGCTCGCGAGCAGGGCTATGTGGAAACCGTCTTCGGTCGCCGCCTGCAACTGCCCGAGATCCGCGGCGCTTCGGGCCCGCGCCGCCAGGGCGCGGAACGCGCGGCCATCAACGCGCCCATGCAGGGCACGGCGGCGGACCTGATCAAGATGGCCATGGTGGCCGTGCAGGACTGGCTGCAGGCCGAGGGCATGCAGACCCGCATGATCATGCAGGTCCACGACGAACTGGTGCTGGAAGCGCCTGACGCCGAAATCGAGGCGGTGCGCGAGGCGCTGCCGCGCCTGATGTGCAACGTGGCCGAGCTGCGCGTGCCGTTGGTGGCCGAGGTGGGCGTGGGCAAGAACTGGGAGCAGGCGCACTAGCGCGCTCGCGCATTGCCGTCTCTCGAGCAGCGGAAATGGCCGCCTTGGGCGGCCATTTCCGCTTTTTGGAGTGCAACAATATAATGTTGCGCTTCCTCTCCTTCGATCCCCGTTCCCATGTTGCTGCTCTGGATCCTGCTTGCCACCGTCACCGGCGGACTGCTCGCCGTCGTGGTCGCCAGCTGGCTGGCCTACAAGGTCTTTTCGCAGTATCTGCACCACATGGTCAGTCTGTCGGTCGGCGTGCTGTTGTCGGTGGCGCTGCTGCACCTGCTGCCCGAGGCCTTCGAGTCCGGCGTGGCCGACGCACACGTCCTGTTCGGGCTGATGCTGGCCGCGCTGATCGGCTTCTTCGTGCTGGAGAAGATCGCGTTGCTGCGCCACAGCCATCATCATGAAGGCGATGGCCATCATCACCACAAGGGCCATGACCGCCACGAGGCGGGCCGGGGCGGCGTGATGATCCTGATCGGCAGCTCGCTGCACAACCTGTGCGACGGCGTGCTGGTGGCGGCGGCCTTCCTGACCGATCCGCTGCTGGGCGTGCTGACGGCGGCTTCCATCATCGTGCACGAGGTGCCGCACAAGCTGGGCGACTTCGTGGTGCTGCTGAACGCCGGGCTGGCGCGGCGGCGCGCCTTCTCCCTGATCCTGTTCACCAGCCTGTGTTCAGCCGTGGGCGGCATAATAGGGTTCTTCCTGCTGCAACAGGCCCAAGGCCTGGTGCCGTATGTGCTGGTGGTCGCCGCGAGCAGCTTCCTGTACATCTCGGTGGCCGACCTGATGCCGCAGATGCACGAGCGCGTGTCGCTCGCCGATGCCATCCCGCAACTGCTGCTGGTCGGCGTGGGCGTGGCGCTGATCTACAGCGTCACCACCTTGATGCATCATGGCCATGAGCACGATGCCGCGCCCCAGGGCGCGCCCGTTGTGGAGCACGGCCACCGCCATTGAGGCAGCCCGCGACCGTCCGGCGGCGCCCTGACAGGAGTACGCCATGAGCTTTTCCGCCGCCGCCGGCAAGATTGCCCCCACCGTCATTCACACCGACGCCGCCGGGCTGGCCCACGGCGATTTCCAGCTGCCCGTGGATGACGGCGCCATCGCCGCCTACTATGCCGCGCCCGCCGGCAGGCAGAACCTGCCCATCGTGCTGGTGGTGCAGGAGATCTTTGGCGTGCACGAGCACATCAAGGATCTGTGCCGTCGCCTGGCGCACGCCGGCTACTTGGCGGTGGCCGCCAACCTGTACGAGCGTCAGGGCGATGCATCCGCCTACACCGACATTCCCAAGCTGGTCGCCGAGCTGGTCAGCAAGGTGTCCGACGAACAGGTCTACGCCGATCTGGACGCCAGCCTGGCCTGGGCCGCCCGCAACGGCGGCGATCCGGCCCGCGTGGCGGTCACCGGCTTCTGCTGGGGCGGCCGCCTGACCTGGATGTATGCCGCGCACAACCCGGCCGTGAAGGCCGGCGTGGCCTGGTACGGCAAGCTCAGCGTCGGCCACGGCCCGCTCATCAAGCGCTACGCGCTGGACGTGGCGCAAGACCTGCGCGCCCCGGTCCTGGGCCTGTACGGCGGCCGCGACGCCAGCATTCCGCTGGCCGACGTCGACAGGATGAAGGCCGGCCTGGCCGCCGGCAGCGTAGCGGCGCGCCGCTCCGAGATCGTGGTCTACCCCGAGGCCGACCACGGCTTCCTGGCCGACTATCGCCCCAACTACAACGCCCAGGCCGCCCAGGACGGCTGGCGCCGTATGCTGGACTGGTTCCAGAACCACCTCTAATAGCCCGCAGGCAAGAACGCCCTCAGCGGGGCCGCGCGGAGCCGGCTTCGCCGGTCCGCAGCGGCGCCCCTTGAGGGGAGCGCGCAGCGCTCGGGGCTGGGTCTACCCTTCAGACTCTCGCAGGCGGCTCGGCAGCAGCTCGCCGTGGCGGGCCAGCAGCGGGTAGGCCGCCGCGCCCACCAGGTGGGAGTTGATGCCCTTCATGTCGCGCAGGATGTCCAGGTACAGCGCGCCCACTTCGGCGGCGTCGACTTCGCCGGCCTTGATCCGTTGCAAATGCGCGTCCGAGGCCTGGGTCTCGATGCCGCGAAAGCGCGCCTTCTCGCCCGCCAGCGCGCGCGCTTGCCGCAGGTCGTCGTTGACGAACAGGGCGGCGGCCTGGCGCTGGTTGGCGATGAGCTGGCCCAGCGTGTCTTCCAGGCTGGCGCGCTGTTCGGCCGAGAAGACCCAGCCTTGCTTGCGCAGCTTGGCGACATGGCCGAGCAGGCCGTGGTGGGCGATGTCGCCGGCATGGCCGACGTTGCTGATGAAGGCCAGGATGTCGTCCATGCGCTGCAGGTCTTCGCGCGTCATGTTCTCCTGGTCTAGCGTGGCCAGGTAGGTGGTGATGGCGTTCTCCAGCTTGTCCAGCGCGCCGTCCAGCTGGCGCGCCTGCACCATGCGGTGGCGGTTGTCGCGCTTGAAGCCGGCGCGCGCATACAGCAGCAGGGTCTGCAGCATGTCGGCCATCCGCAGCGCCTCGCGCGCCGCGTTGCCCAGGGCCACGGCCGGCACGTCGTGGGCCCATTCGTCCAGGTACTGCGGTCGCGACGGATCGTTCGGGTCGGCGCGCTTGGGCAGCCAGCGCGTGAGCAGGGCGGCGTAAGGCGCGAGCACGGGCAGGAACACCAGCGCGATCACGGCGTTGAACAGCGTGTGGAAGTTGGCCACGGCGCGGGCCGGATCGGCTTCCAGCAGGTTCATCAGCGGCTGCACCAGCGGCAGCGCGACCAGCCCGGCCAGCACGCCCAGCGCGCGCGTCAGCAGATTGCCCAGCGGCAGCCGGCGGGCGGCCGGATCATCGCCGGTGACGCCCTCGATCATGGGATTGATGGCGGTGCCCAGGTTGGCGCCCAGCACCAGCGCGAAGGCCACGTGCGGCGCCACCATGTGATGGCTGGCCAGCGACATGACCAGCACCACCACGGCCACGCTGGAGTGCGCGGCCCAGGTGAAGATCGCCGACAGCAGCACGGCCACCACCGGCTGGGTGGACAAGGCTTCCAGCACCATGCCCAGCATGGGCGCGCTCTGGAACGGCTCGAACAGCTGCACCAGCTGGTGCAGCGACAGCAGCAGCAGGCCCAGACCGATGAAGACGCGGCCCAGGTCGCGGGTGCGGCCGGGCGGGTAGCGACGGAACATCCAGACGCCGGCCAGGATCAGGATGGGCGCCAGCGAGGTCAGGTCGAAGGACAGCAGCTGGACGATCAGGGTGGTGCCGACGTTGGCGCCCAGCATGGCGGCCAGGGCCGGCACCAGGCCGACCACGCCGCCGGCGGCAAAGCCGGTGATCATCAGGCCGGTGGCGGTGCTGCTCTGCAGCGCCGCGGTGATGCCCAGGCCGGCGGCGAAGGCCCGCAGGCGGGTGCCCAGCGCACGCCCCAGGGCAGCGCCCAGGGCCGCGCCGAAGGCGCGCTGCACACCGGTCTGGACCATGTGCACGCCCCAGAGCAGCAGGGCGACGTAGCCGGCGAAGTCGAGCAAGGTGATGAGTGCGGACATCCTGGCGTGTTCTTTCTATGACAAGTAATAATTTTGTAATGATCGCATGCCCGGCGCCTGCCGGGGCAAACCGTCCCTGATAGAGCATACGCCCGCCAGGGCCATGCTGCCCGCCGGCGGGGCTTGCGCGTATCATTGCCGCATCTTCTAGATTGCATTGGGGTGTGGGGTGGCAGTTTCCGTATTCGATCTGTTCAAGATAGGCATAGGCCCGTCCAGCTCCCACACCGTGGGGCCGATGCGGGCGGCGCTGCTGTTCGCCCAGGGCCTGGAACGCGACGGCCTGATGCCGCGCGTGGCCTCGGTGCGGGCCGAGCTCTACGGCTCGCTGGGCGCCACCGGCAAGGGGCACGGCACCGACAAGGGCGTGTTGCTGGGCCTGATGGGCGAAGCGCCCGACACGGTGGACCCGGCCGCCATCGCCGGCCTGCTGGCCTCGGTGCGCGGCAGCCGCCAGCTGTCGTTGCTCGGACGCCACACCGTACCCTTCATCGAGAAGGAACACATGATGTTCTACCGGCGCGAAGCGCTGGCCGAGCATCCCAACGGCATGAAGTTCCACGCCTACGACGCCGAGGGCGAGTCGCTGCGCGAGTCGCGCTACCTGTCCGTGGGCGGCGGTTTCGTGGTCACGGCCGGCGCGTCCAACAGCCAGGTCATCGCCGCCCATGACCAGTTGCCGTTTCCGTTCCGCACCGGCCGCGAGCTGCTGACCATGTGCAAGGAAAGCGGGCTGACGGTGGCCCAGCTGATGATGAAGAACGAACTGACCTGGCGCGACGAGGCCGAGGTCAACGGCGGCCTGGATCGTATCTGGCAGGTCATGCAGGACTGCGTGGCGCGCGGCTGCGGCATCAATTACCCCGAGGCCGATGGCGAGCTGCCCGGCCCGCTGCGGGTGCGTCGCCGCGCCCCCGAGCTGTACCGCAACCTGACCCAGCGCGCCGAGCGCACGCTGTCGGATCCGCTGTCGGTGATGGACTGGGTCAACCTGTACGCCATGGCCGTCAACGAGGAAAACGCCGCCGGCGGCCGCGTGGTCACGGCGCCGACCAACGGCGCGGCCGGCATCATCCCGGCCGTGCTGCACTATTACGACCGCTTCATCCCCGGCTCGAACCGCGAGGGCGTGCGCGCCTTCCTGCTGACCGCCGCGGCGGTGGGCCTGCTGTACAAGTACAACGCCTCGCTGTCCGGCGCCGAAGTCGGCTGCCAGGGCGAGGTCGGCGTGGCCTGTTCCATGGCGGCGGGCGGTCTGGCCGCGGCGCTGGGCGGCACGGTCGAGCAGGTCGAGAACGCGGCCGAGATCGGCATGGAGCACAACCTGGGCCTGACCTGCGATCCCGTCGGCGGGCTGGTGCAGATTCCCTGTATCGAACGCAACGCCATGGCCTCGGTCAAGGCGGTCAACGCCGCCCGCATGGCGCTGCGTGGCGACGGTCAGCACTACGTGTCGCTGGACTCGGTCATCAAGACCATGCGCGAGACCGGAGCCGACATGAAGACCAAGTACAAGGAAACCGCGCGCGGGGGGCTGGCGGTCAACATCGTCGAGTGCTGAGGCATGGCGAGCGGCAAGGGAACGGGTTCCGTCACGGTCGATGATGTGGCAGCCCAGGCGGGCGTGTCCATCAAGACCGTGTCGCGCGTGCTCAACAACGAGCCGAACACCAGCGAGAAGACGCGCGCCAAGGTCATGGCCGCGATCGAGCTGCTGAAGTACCAGCCCAATCCATCCGCGCGCCGGCTGGCCAGCAAGCGCTCCGACCTCATCATGCTGGTGTACGACAATCCCAGCGACAACTACCTGATCAACATCCAGCAGGGGGCGCTGGACGCGTGCCGGCGCTATTTCTACAGCCTGCTGCTGCAGCCCTGCGACTACCGCGCCGAGGGCCTGGCCGAGCAGATCGCGCAGGCGGCGCGCCAGCGCGCCTGCGCCGGCGTGGTGCTGACGCCGCCGGTGTCCGACGTGCCGGCGCTGATCGACGCGCTGGACCGAGGCGACATGCCCTATGTGCGGCTGGCGCCCAGCTATCCGAGCGTGAAAGGGTTGGAAGTCAGCACCGACGACCGTTCCGCCGCGCGCGACATGACCCGTTATCTGATCGGCCTGGGGCATCGACGCATCGGCTTCGTCGCCGGCCATCCGGACCACGGCGCCGCCCACGAGCGCCTGCGCGGCTATTGCGATGCGCTGGCCGAGGGGGGATTGCAAGTCGACGACAGCCTGGTCGAGCAGGGCCTGCATTCCTTTGATTCCGGCGTGCATTGCGGCGATCGGCTGCTGGATCGCGCCGACCGGCCCAGCGCCATTTTCGCCGGCAACGACGACATGGCGGCCGGCGTGCTGTACGCGGCGCATGCGCGCGGCATCAAGGTGCCCGACGAATTGTCGGTGGCCGGCTACGACGACACGCCCTTGTCCCGCCAGACCTGGCCCAAGCTGACCACCTTGCGCCAGCCGATCCGCGACATGGCCTACGCGGCCGTGGAACAGCTGGTCTCGCGCGAACCGCAGGCGCGGGTGCGCACGCTGGGCTACGAGATCGTGGTGCGCGATTCGACGCGGGCGCTGGACTGAGTCCGCCGGCGCGCCGCGCCCGACGCGGACCTCGACGCAACGCGAGCTGTCAGGGCGCGACGCGCAGCCGTTCCTGCACGTCGTCTTGCGGGTCGTAGCCGATGCTGGCGCGTCCGCCAGCGACATCCCAGGCGCTGCCCCGGTTGGCGGAGACTCCGTTGACGATGACGCTGCCGCCTTCCCAGTTGGACGAGTCGGCCGTCAGCGCGGCGATCAGCAGCCGTTCCAGGTCGCCGTTGGACAGCCACATGTCGCGGAACCAGGCCAGGGCGCGGCGGCTGGGTTCATCCAGCGCGCCGTCCGCGGGCGCGCGCTGGTGCGCCACGCCGGAATAGGTGATGTCGCGCGGGTCGTTGCCGTCGGGCAGGATCCAGCCGATGCGCGCCGCCACCGTCGACAGGCGGCCTTCGGTTACGGCCGAATAGGCGCGGCACAGGCGCTCTCCCATCACCTTGGAGGTGCCGTAGGCCAGCGAAAGCACATCGCGCTGTCCATCGAACCAGCGCGTGCCGGGCGCCGGCTCGGTCTGCGCGGTGAGCTTGCCGGGGCCCATGCGCGCGGCCAGCGGCTGGTCCTTGTAGCCGCCCATGGCATGGTTCGACGATGAGAACACCAGCCGGCGCGCGCCATGCGTGGCCGCCGCCGTCAGCACGTTCAGCGTCATGTTGTAGGAGCCCAGCGCCTCTTCCCAGCTGGCGTCGGGCGTGGAATGGCGGGCGGCCAGGTGCAGCACGGCGTCGACGCCCTCGAAATGGCGGGTCCATGCGCCATCGGGATCCTCGAGATCGGCGGCGACCAGCGTCAGGCGTTCGCGCAGCTCGGGCCCGAACAGGGTGTCGTCCGCGTGCAGGTCGATGCCGACCAGGTGTTCGCACCAGGCCTGGCGCGCCAGGATGGCCAGGGCCTTGCGGCCGATCTGGCCGGTGGCGCCGGTGACGACGATGCGGGCGGGAGGAAGGGATGCAGTCACGTTGAGGGTTTCCGGTTCAGGGCAGCAGGGGGCACAGGCTGACGGGCGAGCGCAGCGCGAAGGACGCGCCGGCGCGTTCGGGCATGCCGGTGACGGGGTCGATGCGCAATGCGCGGATGAGATGGTCGTCCTGCGATGCGATCAGCAGGAAGGCGCCGTCGGGCGTGAAGGCGATGTCGCGCGGCGTGCGCCCGCCGGCGGGGAAGTGGCCCAGCGGCTCCAGCCAGGGCGCGTCGCGTCGCAGGCGGAAGGCGGCGATGCTGTCGTGGCCGCGGTTGGAGACCATCAGCAGCCTGCCGTTCGGGTGCAGCCGGAGCGCCGCGGCCCAACTGGCGCCGGTCCAGCCGGGCGGCAGCGTGCTGGCGTGCGCCAGTTCGCGGGGCGGGGTTCGCGCATCCCCGGCCTGCCCGTAGACGCTGAGCGTATTGGACAGCTCATTGACCGCGACGATCAGCGCGCCGGCCAGGACCAGATGGCGCGGCCCCGAGCCGGGCCGCGCACGCAGCGTCCAGTCGGGCTCCGGCGCCAGGCCGTCGGCCTGCACGCGATGGCGGACGATCGCGTCGGTGCCCAGGTCGCACAGGTACACATGCGCGCCGGCGGCATCGGGCATCGCGAAATGCGCGTGCGGGCCGTCCTGGCGGTCGGCGCGCGGCCCCGAGCCCTGGCGCCTGAGGGCCTGCGGCTCGCCGTCGGGCAGGCCCTTGTCGTCCAGCGCGTAGCACAGCAGTTCGCCCGAGCTGTAGTTCGAGACGTACAACTGGCGCGCCACCGGATTCACGCTGACGTGGCAGGGGTCGGCGCCCGGCACGGCGGTGCGGCCGATGGGGCGCAGGCGCGCGCCGCCGTCCTCGATGGCGCTGATGTCCAGCGCCGCGTCGCGGCTGCGTTCGCTGACGCTGTAGAGCCGGTCGCCCCATGCGCACAGGTAGGAAGGATTGACCGGGCCGGCCAGGGCCTGGCGTTCGCGGAACGTGGCGGATTCGCCGTCGAATTCCAGCAGGTGTATGCCCAGGCCGCGTCCCTGCACATGGGGCAGGATTTCCGTATAGGTGCCTACCGCCAGCAGGCAGCTGCCCGGCGCGGAGGAATGTTGGGATTCATGCACGTTCGGACCTCGTCGCTACGTCTATCCAGACCGCCAGCACCAGCACGGCGCCCTTGACGATCATTTGCCAGGAAGTATCCACGTTCATCTGCTGCATGCCGTTGTCCAGGCTGGCCATGACCAGCGCGCCGATTAGCGCGCCGTACACGGTGCCCGAGCCGCCGCGCATGGACGTGCCGCCGATGAAGCAGGCGGCGATGGCGTCCAGCTCGCCGCCCACGCCGGCCGACGGCGAGCCCGCCGCCGCGCGCGCGGTGGTGACAATGCCGGCGAAGGCGCACATCAGGCCCATCAGCATGAACACCATCAGTTTCACGCGCTTGACGTTCACGCCGGACAGCCGGCTGGCCTCGACGTTGCCGCCCACCGCGTAGACGTGGCGGCCGAACACCGTCTGGCTGGTGATCCATGAGAATACGCCAAGCAGCGCCAGCAGGATGAGCACCGGCAACGGCACGCCGTGGGCCTGGTTCAGCACCAGCACGAAGCCCGCGGCCGTGGCGGCGATCGCGCCGACCTTGAGTCCGTCGGCCCAGGCCGGCGCCAGCGCCAGTCCCAGCCGGCGACGCTGGCGCCGGCGCGACAGGGCCAGGCCGCAGGCCAGCGCGATGATCAGCGCCACCATCAACCAGGACAGCGCCGGCGGCACGAAGGCCTGGGCGATGGCGCCCAGATCGTCGGGCACGGGGGCGATGGTGACGCTGTCCGTGCTCAGCTGCAGCAGTCCGCGATAGGCCAGCATGCCGCCCAGGCCGACGATGAAGGACGGCACGCGCAGCCGCGTCGTGAGGCAGCCGTTGACCAGGCCCAGCGCGGCGCCGGCGGCCAGCACGGCGGCCACCGCCAGCCAGGTGTTCCAGCCCAGGTTCACCGTCAGGATGGCGGCCAGGCCGCCCAGCAGGCCCAGCAGCGATCCCACCGACAGGTCGATCTCGCCGGCGATGATGACCAGCACCATGCCGCAGGCCAGCATGCCGGTGACCGACATCTGCAGGAACAGGTTGGAGATGCTGTTGGGGCGCAGGAAGGTGCCGCCGGTCTGGTGCCAGAAGAACAGCCAGATCAGCGCCAGGGCCAGCACCATCGCCAGCAGCTTGTGGCGGGCGAAGAGCTGGCGCAGGGGCTGGCGCGCGGCCTTGGGGCGGGGTTCGGCATAGGAAGAGGCGAGGGTCTGCTTCATGGCGTTCAGGCGGCGTGCCGCAGCGGTTCGGTGTTCAGGGCGGCGGCCAGCACGCGTTCCTGCGTCAGGCCCTGGATGGGGAATTCGGCGGCGACGCGGCCGGCGTTCATGACCAGCACGCGGTCGCTCATGCCCAGAATCTCGGGCAGCTCGGAGGACACCATGACGATGGCCACGCCGCGGTCGGCCAGATCGAAGATCAGCTTGTAGATGTCGTACTTGGCGCCGATGTCCACGCCGCGCGTCGGCTCGTCCAGGATCAGCACCCGGGGGTTCTTCAGCGCCATCTTCGCCAGCACCACCTTCTGCTGGTTGCCGCCGGACAGGCTGGCCACGGGCAGGCCGGGGCTCGCGGTCTTGATGCGCAGGCGCGCGATCTCGCGCTCGACCGCGGCCAGTTCCGACTGCGCGTCGACGCGGGTCGCGCGCGCGTGGTCGGCCAGGGTCGCCAGCGTGATGTTCTCGGCCACGCTCATCTGCGGCACGATGCCATGGCGCTTACGGTCCTCCGGCACTAGGCAGATGCCCTGCGCGATGGCGTCGGCCGGCGAGCCGATGCGCACGGGGCGGCCCTGCACCCAGACCTGCGCCTCGCTGCGGCCGGCATAGGCGCCGTAGATCGCGGACACGAGTTCGGTGCGGCCCGCGCCCACCAGGCCGGCGATGCCCAGGATCTCGCCGGCGCGCACCTGCAGGCCCGCATCGTCCACCCGCTTGCGGCGCGGGTTGGTGACGTCCCAGCAGGTCACGCCGCGCGCTTCCAGCACCACCTCGCCGGGCTGGCGCTCGGTGCGGGGAAAGCGCGAGGTCAGTTCCCGGCCTACCATCAGGCCGATGATGCCGTTCTCGTCCAGCGCCGCCGCCGGCCGGGTGGCGACATGCTCGCCGTCGCGGATCACGGTGATGGTGTCGCAGACCCGCTTGACCTCGTCGAGCTTGTGCGAGATGTAGATGCAGGCCACGCCGGCGCGCTTCAGGTCCTCGATGATCGCCAGCAGCACCTCGATCTCCTTGGCGCTGAGGGAGGACGTGGGCTCGTCGAAGATCAGCAGGCGCGCCTGCTTGGCCAGGGCGCGGGCGATCTCGAACAGCTGCTGATGGCCGTTGCCATAGTGCATCACTGGCGCGCCCACGTTGACGTCGTCCAGCTTGAGCCGCGCCAGCAGCTCGGCCGCGCGGCGGTGCATGGCCGGGTAGTCCATGCGCCCGCCAGGCAGCTTCAGCTCATTGCCGAGGAAGATGTTCTCGGTCACGCTCAGCTCCTGCACCAGCATCAGCTCCTGGTGCAGGATGACGATGCCGGCGCGCTCGCTGTCGCGGGTGGAACGCGAGCGCAGCTCGCGGCCTTCCCAGAGGATCTGGCCTTCGTAGCTGCCGTGCGGATAGACGCCCGACAGCACTTTCATCAGCGTGGACTTGCCGGCGCCGTTCTCGCCGCACAGGCCCAGGCATTCGCCCGGCCGCACGGCCAGGCTGACGCCGGACAGCGCGCGCACGCCCGAGAATTCCTTGACGATGCCGCGCATTTCAAACAGGGGCTGCTGTTCCATCACCCATCTCCTGTCGCGGCTACTTGCCCGCGATCTGTTCCGCCGTATAGAACCCGTCCTTGACCAGGATGTCCAGGTTGTCGCGCGTCAGCAGCGTGGGCTTGAGCAGGATGCTGTCCACCTGGCCCTTGCCGTTGTCGAGCTTGGCGTTGAACGCGGGCTGCTTGCCCTGCACCAGTTCCACGGCCACCTGCGCGGCGGTACTGGCGATGCTCTTGAGCGGTTTGTAGATGGTCATGGTCTGCGTGCCCGCCGCCACGCGGCGCACGCCCGCCAGGTCCGCGTCCTGGCCCGACACCGCGACCTTGCCGGCCAGCTTCTGGCTGGTCAGCGCCTGGATCGCGCCGCCGGCCGTGCCGTCGTTCGAGGCGACGATGGCCTGGATGTTGTTGCTATTGGCGTTCAGCGCGTTCTCGATGATGGCCTGGGCCTTGGACGGATCCCATTCCGGCGTCCATTGCTCGCCCACGATCTTGATGTCGCCCTTGTCCGCCAGCGGCTTGAGCACGTTCATCTGTCCTTCGCGGAACAGGCGAGCGTTGTTGTCGGTGGAGGCGCCGCCCAGCAGGTAGTAATTGCCCTTGGGCACCACGTCGATCACGCCCTGCGCCTGCATTTCGCCGACCTTGACGTTGTCGAACGAGACATAGGCGTCCAGCGGCGCGCCCAGGATCAGGCGGTCGTAGGCGATGACCTTGATGCCGCTCTTGCGTGCCTTGGCGATCACGTTGCTCAGCACCTTGGAATTGAAGGGCACGATCACCAGCGCGTCCACGCCCTCGGCGATCAGGTTCTCCAGCTGTGCGATCTGGCGCGCCTCGTTGGCGTTGGCGGATTGCACGCTCACCTTGGCGCCCAGGGCGGTCGCGGCCTGCACGAAGTAATCGCGGTCGCGGGTCCAGCGCTCGACGCGCAGGTCGTCGATGGAAAAGCCGATCACGGGCGCTTCCTTGCTGGCGTGGGCGGCGGCGCCGGCGTACAGGGCGGCGGGCAGCGCCAGGGCGCAGGCCAGCAGGCGGCGGAAAGATAGGGTCATGTCTGTCTCCTCGTTGCGCTCAGAAGGTGATGCCGGTCTTCAGCCCGATGATGAAGGCGTCGTGGTTGCTGGACGTGCCACCCGGATGTCGGATGTACTGCAGGTTGGGCCGCAGGTAGATGGACGGAACCGGCGACCAGCTGTAGTAGGCCTCGGCCACGTACTCATAGCCGTCGCCCACCGTGGTTCGCGTGTCCAGCCGCTGGTCCTGCTGCCTCACGTAGCGCGCGTAGCGGCCATTGTTGTGGGTTGCGCCGATGGCCACGCCGACCACGTCGCGCGGCTGCCCGAAAGGCCCTTTGTACTGCAGGCCCAGCGCGAGCTGGTGATCCTGCGCCGCGGTGGCGCGGTCGGCCTGCGAGAAGTTCAGGAACACCGAGGCGCCGCGCGCGCCGGCGGCGCCGCTGACCTGCTGCTCGAAGTTCAGGTAGAAGCCATACTGGCCGTTGCGTTCGCGCGGCGCCAGCCCGGTGAGGCCGCGCGCGTCGCCGTTCACGTCCTGGTACAGATCCTTGCCCTGCGAGGTGTTGTACCAGGCGCCGAACTTGTAGGAGCCGGGCAGTCCGTTCCAGGACGGCAGCACGCCGAATTCCAGCGGGATCAGCGCGCCGGTGGTGCCGCCGGGATTGTCCAGCGACAGCCCGTGGCGGCGGGCGTAGCCGTCGTCCACGTACTTCGGGTTGACCTGATAGACGCCGGCCTGCAGATAGGTCTGTTCCGACGTGCTGACCTTCAGGCGCGTGGCCCACTGGCTGGTTGGCCAGTTGACCCAGTAGCTGCCCACCAGATTGCCGGGCTGCGAGCCGCAGAAGGTCAGGTTCTGGAAGTCGCAGGAGAAGCTTGCGAAATCCTCGCCTACCGTCATGCGGCCGAATTTCCATTGCACCCGGTTGTCCAGGAAGGACTGGTTGAGCCAGAACTGCGTCATGTGCCAGGTTTGGCCACGGCCGTAGACCTCCTGGATCAGCATGTTGTTGCCGATGCCGGCGTCGGCGCCCAGATTGCGGCCGTTGCGGTCGGTGATGGTCATCTGGAAGGTGCCGCCGCGCCAGCCCCAGAGCTTGTCCAGGTTCAGCGTGGCGCCGAAGACCCACTGGTCGGTGTAGCGGGTCAGCTTGTCCTTGCCGCCGCTGAAGTTGTGCGCGGCTTCGCCGGTATAGCCGAGGTTGAGGTCGATGCCGCGCTCTGACAGGCTGGTGCGCAGGCCGCCCCAGTCGCCGAACAGGTGCGGGCTGGTGGTGATGTCATACGCCTGGGCCGCGCCGGCGGCGGTCAACAGGCCGGCCATGAGCAGCGGCCGGAGGAAGGGCAGGCGCATGGGGGAGCGATGCCGGAGGCGCGCGCCAGCGCCGTCCGCTGCCAGGGGGCAGGGAGGTGTTGCCATGACTTGTCTCCTGTCGCCGCGTGCCGCGGGTGGGCGGGTCGGCTTGTATGTCGTTGGCCGACGGCTTGTCGGCGAAGCTAGTTTCAGTGCAATTGACAGCGCTGTCAATTCACTTGGTACCTAGGGATTTCGCTAGGAACGGGGCAGGGGACCTTCGGCGCCGCAAGGGCTGGATGCGTGCGTATCGCAGGCGCGCCGTGGTTTGCGGGCAGGAAAAAGCCCGCTTGCGCGGGCTTTTTTTCTGTGGACCATCAGCGCCCTCGCGGGCGCCGGAATCAGGCCGGACGGGCTTGCTGCAGCGCCGCGATGCGGGCCGGGATCGGCGGGTGCGAGGCGAACATCGCGGCCAGGCCGCCCTTGCCGGTGATGCCCGAGGCCTCGAAGGACTTGGGCAGTTCGCCGGCTTCGACGCCGCCCAGGCGGGCCAGGGCGCGGATCATGGGTTCGCGGGCGCCCATCAGGTGGGCCGAGCCGGCATCGGCGCGGTATTCGCGCTGGCGCGAGAACCAGGCGACGATGATCGACGCCAGGATGCCGAAAATGATCTCACAGACCAGCACGGTGACGTAGTAGCCGATGCCCATGCCGCGCTCGTTCTTGAGCACGACGCGGTCGATGAAGTAGCCGACCACGCGCGCCAGGAACACCACGAAGGTGTTGACCACGCCCTGGATCAGGGTCAGCGTGACCATGTCGCCGTTGGCGATGTGGGCCACTTCGTGGGCCAGCACGGCGGCGACTTCCTCTTCGGTCATGCTTTCCAGCAGACCGGTGGATACCGCGACCAGCGAGTCGTTCTTGAACGCGCCGGTGGCGAAGGCGTTCGGCGCGCCTTCGTAGATGGCGACTTCGGGACGGCCGATGCCGGCGCGATCGGCCAGTTGGTGCACGGTATCGAGCAGCCAGGCCTCGCGCTGATTGCGCGGGGCGTTCGGATCCAGCACTTGCGCGCCGGTGCTCCATTTGGCCATGGGCTTGCTGATGAGCAGCGAGATGATCGCGCCGGTGAAGCCGACGACGACCGAGAACACCAACAGCGCCTGCAGGTTCAGGCCCTGCGCGGTGATGTATCTGTCCACCCCGAGGATGCGCAGCGTGGCCGACAGGACCAGCATCACAGCCAGGTTGGTGATGACGAACAAGACGATGCGTTTCATGCTTTTTATGTTCCTCTGCGAGCAGGATAGTTCGGCTTGGACTGCAAGGCGGGCCGCCAGTTCCCCGACCGCCGGCGCCGCCTCCGGTGACGGGGAGTATAGTATCGCTTTCCCTCGGTTCCCTTCACTTTTTACCTAGCGCAGGTCCCCATGCAGGCTCTCTGGATGTTGGTGGCGTCAGCCATGTTCGCCATCATGGGGTCGTTCGTGAAGCTCGGCACCGAGCACGGCGCGTCGCTGCCGCTGGTGGTGCTGTTCCGCGGCCTGCCTTCGGTCATCCTGCTGCTGATCTGGGCGCGCGCCGGACGCCAGTCCATCGTGCCCACCAGCTGGAAGCTGCACCTGTGGCGCAACCTGTCCGGCGTCACCTCGATGTGGCTGGGCTTCTATGCCATCGCCCACCTGCCGCTGGCCACCGCCACCAGCCTGAACTACACCGCGCCGCTGTTCATCGCCTGCTGGATGCTGGGCTGGGGCGGCGCGCAGCGCGACGCCGTGCGCATCACCGCCGTGGCGCTGGGCTTCCTGGGCGTGATCGCCGTGCTGCGTCCCAGCATCAACGACGACCAATGGCTGGCGGCGCTGCTGGGGCTGACGGCCGGCGCGATGTCGGCCGTCGCCATGATGCAGATCCGTCAGCTCGGCCGCATCGGCGAGCCCGAATGGCGCACGGTGCTGTTCTTTTCCGTGGCGGTCTGTCTGTCCAGCGCCGCCGGCCTGGGCTTCGACGGCTGGGGCCAGGCCGACTGGCCCGGCTATGCCGCGCTGGTGGGCGTGGGCGTGGCCGGCCTGTTCGGCCAGCTGGCGATGACGCGGGCCTTCGGCCTGGGCTCGGCGCTGCTGACCGCCGCCCTGCAGTACTCCACCATCATTTTCGCGGCGCTGCTGGGCATGGGCCTGTGGGGCGACCGCCTGGACGGCCTGGCCTGGGCCGGCATGGCGCTGATCATCTTCGCCGGACTGCTGTCGGTCTGGCGCACCATGCGCGATCCCAAACCGGCCTGAGTCCCGGCCGTCCATCCGAATTCAGCAAGAGGAGTCCGACCGATGACGATGACCCTGATTTCCGCCGCCGAACTGGCCGAGCGCCTGGGCGGCGCCGACCTGCGCGTGTTCGACGTGCGCCACGACCTGATGAACCATGCCGCCGGCCGCCAGGCCTATGAGGCCGGCCATATCGCCGGCGCCCGCTACCTCGATCACGAGACCGAGCTGGCCGCCCCCCGCACGGGCAAGAACGGCCGCCACCCGCTGCCGTCGCGCGCGGAATTCGGCGCGCTGATGGCCGCTCACGGCGTCACGCCGCAGACCCTGGTGGTGGCCTATGACGCCAGCGGCGGCATGTACGCCGCCCATCTGTGGTGGATGCTGCGCTGGCTGGGCCATGAGCGCGTGGCGGTGCTGGACGGCGGCTGGCAGGCCTGGACCGCGGCCGGCCTGCCCGTTTCGACCGAGCCGGGCGTGGCGGCGCTGCCGGGCCAGCCCGTCGAGCCGGGCGCGTCGCTGGCCGCGACGGTGGATGCCGCCACGGTGCTGGCCAATATCGCCCAGCCCGCCTTTACCGTGATCGACGCGCGCGCCGCCAACCGCTATCGCGGCGAGGTCGAACCCATGGACCCGGTGGCCGGCCACATCCCGGGCGCGCTGAACCGCCCCAACGGCGAGAACCTGCGGACCGACGGCCGCTTCAAGGCGCCGGAGCAGTTGCGCGCCGAGTTCACGGCGCTGCTGGCGGGCCGCGATCCGGCCGCCATCGTGCATCAGTGCGGCTCGGGCATCACCGCCTGCCACAATCTGCTGTCCATGGAAATCGCCGGCCTGTCCGGTTCGCGCCTGTATCCGGGCTCGTGGAGCGAGTGGTGCAGCGACCCGTCGCGTCCGGTGGCCACGGGCGCCGTGGCCTGAGGGCGGGGCGCCGGTCCTTGCCGGCCGGCATGAAAGAGAAAAGCCAGGGCGATGCCCTGGCTTTTTTTTGCTGCGTCCGGCCGGTCTTGCAGAGCGCCGACGCCGACCCGGGCGCGAGGCAGGCGCGGTTTTCTAGTGGATCGCCGCCAGCTTCGCCCGCGTCGACACGCTCTCGGCGATCTCCAGGTAATGCTCCAGCGAGGGCGTGATCAGCCCCGGCACCTTGGCCATGTCGTCCCAGCGTCTCAGCCGAATCGCATCCGGCGCGCCCGGCAGGCTGGCGAAATCCAGCGCCTGGCCCGCATCGAAGCTGCCCCCCTGCAGCGCCAGGCTGCGCTTCGAGTCCTCCGAGAGCGACGCTTCATAGTGGGGCTCCAGATAGCAGAGGTAGCGCTTGGCCTCGACGTGCAGCCGGATCGGCTCCAGCACGCCCGGGCCGAACAGGCCGCGCAGGAATGGCAGCACGAAGTACTGGTGCTTGTCGTCCAGGCCGCGCAGCGTGGGCGTGCCGGGCCGGTCGGCGATCAGGTGCCCCAGGTCGTGCAGCAGGCAGGCGGTGATCAGTTCGGGGCCGGCGTGGTGGCGCTCGGCCAGCGCGGCGGTCTGCAGCGCGTGGCGCAGGTGGCTGACGGACTCGCCGTCGTAGGAGCGATGTCCGCGTTCAAGGAACAGCTGCTCGATGTCTTGCAAGGTCAAGGCCATGGTTGTCTCCTGAGTGGCCGCAAGGGGGAAGCGCTCGACGGCCGGGCTCAGCCGGCGGCAGGCGCCATCTCCAGAAAGCGCGCGATCAGCTGCACCGGTTGGCGCTCGCGCAGGCAGTACAGGTATTCGTGCATCACGATCTCGGCGCCCTCGATGTCGAGGGCGGCCAGGTCCGGATGGGAAGGGATTTCGCGCGAGGGGATCAGGCTGATCCCCAGGTCGCTCAGGATGGCCTGCCGGATCGACTCGCGGCTGCCGATCTCCAGCGTGCGGCGCACGCTGACGCCGGCCTGTCGCAGCGCTTCCTCGGTGAGCTGGCGCGTCATCGAGCCGGGCTCGCGCAACAGCAGGGCGTGTTCGGACAGGTCGGCCAGCGACACACGGCCGCGCCGCGCCAGCGGGTGGTCGCGGTGCGTGACCACGCGAATGGGGTCGGCGGCGATCAGGCGCCGGTACAAATGCTTGTCATCCATCAGAAACGAGGACGTGGCAATCTCGATCTGATAGTCGTGCAGCGCCTGCAGCATGCTCTGCGAATTGCCGATGACCAGCGTCAGGTCGATGCCCGGATAGCGCTGGTTGTACCGCCGCACCGTGTCCATGATGTAGAACGGTCCGGTGGCGCCGACCCGCAGGTTGCCTTCGCGCAGGTCGCTGGCGTCGCGCAGCCGGAAATCGATCTCGGTTTCCTGCTGCACCAGCTTCTCGACCATCGGCATCAGGCTGTGGCCGGCGTCCGACAGCCGCATGCCGCGCCCTTGCCGGTGGAACAGCTCGACGCCGTAGCGCGATTCGAGCTGGCGCAACTGGCCCGTCACCGTGGGCTGACTGACGCCCAGCTGGGCGGCGGCCTTGGTGACGGTTCCGCAGCGGGCCACGGCATAGAAGGATTTGAGTTCGGCGACGAGCACGGTACAGGCGAGGGGAGCGCGGATTTCGCAGGATCGCCAGTACACCAAAATAATTTGATGTTTTTATTACTACCTTTGTGCGAAGTGTCATAAACGCACAATAAGCCGCTCCCATACTGCCGCTGTTCCCCTACCGGAGGCGTCATGCCCCAACACGACAGCGACTCTATTTCGGCGGCAGCGTCCCCGGAAACGCCGCCCTCGGCGCGCAGCGGCCAGCCCGGCGCGCGCGGCGGCTTCCTGACGGTACGCAACCTGGTCAAGCGCTTCGGCGCCCACACCGCATTGGCCGATGTGTCGCTGGATATCCGCGCCGGCGAGCTGGTCTGCCTGCTGGGCCCCTCGGGCTGCGGCAAGACCACGCTGCTGCGCGCCATCGCCGGGCTGGAACGCCAGGACAGCGGCGTCATCACGCTGTCCGGCCGCGACATCTCCCATGCCGAGCCGCAGGAACGCGACTACGGCATTCTGTTTCAGTCCTATGCCCTGTTTCCCAATCTGACCGTGGCGCAGAACGTCGCCTACGGCCTGAGCGGCAAGCGCGCGCATCGCAAGCACGTGGCGGGCAGGGTCGAGGAAATGCTGACGCTGGTGGGCCTGGCCGGCGCCGCCAATAAATATCCGGGACAGATTTCCGGCGGCCAGCAGCAGCGCGTGGCCCTGGCCCGCGCGCTGGCGCCGTCGCCGTCCCTGCTGCTGCTGGACGAGCCCATGTCGGCGCTGGACGCCCGCGTGCGCGAGCACCTGCGCATCGAATTGCGCGCGCTGCAGAAGCGCCTGTCCATCACCACGCTGATGGTCACGCACGATCAGGAAGAGGCCATGGTCATGGCCGACCGCATCGCCGTCATGAACGGCGGCGTCATCGAGCAGTTCGGCACGCCGCGCGAACTCTACCGCCAGCCCGGCTCGGCCTTCATCGCCGACTTCGTGGGCGAGGCCAACTGGCTGCCGTTCGAGCGCATCGACGCGCACCGCGCCCGCGTGGGCCGCCAGGAACTGGCCGTGGACGAGGCGCTGGACGCCGCGTCCGGCCGCCTGTTCGTGCGCCCCGAGGCCGTGCGCGTCAGCGCCGTGCGGCCGGAACAGCCCAACGCCATGCTGGCCGACGTGCTCGACGGCGTGTTCCTGGGCCGTGGCTACCGCCTGGCCTTGCGCCTGGAAGGCGTGCCCGGCGCCACCGTGCATTCCATCGTGTCCCCCGAAACCGGAGACGCCCTGCTGGGCCCTCACGCCGCCAGCCGCTGCTGGGTGGAGCTGCCGCGCCATGCGATTCGCGCCTACGCTTGACGCGGGTTCCGCGCCCGCCGCCGACGCCGCGCCCGCCGCCGTGAGCCAGCCGCCCCTGACGCCGGCGCCCCCGGTGACGCCCGCCGCCTCGTTCCCCGCGCTGGGCCGCCGCCCGCTGCCGCGCTGGGTCGGCTCCGCCGGCCTGGGCCTGGGGCAGGGCGCGCTGGTGCTGGGGCTGGCGCTGTTCCTGGCGCTGCCGCTGCTCGCCATCCTGATCAAGTCCGTGACCGACGGCGACGGCGCCTGGGTCGGGCTGTCCGTGATGACCGGCATCATCGCCGGCGACGGTTTTCTCGCCATGGTCGGGCGCAGCCTGGCCGTGGGCATGGTCACCACGCTGCTGGTGGTGCCCGCCGCCTACGCCTTCGCCTACGGCCTGACGCGCACCCGCCTGCCCGGCAAGGGCCTGTTGCGCATCACGGCGCTGCTGCCGCTGCTGGCGCCGTCGCTGCTGCCCGGCATCGCGCTGGTGTACCTGCTGGGCAACCAGGGCCTGCTCAAGGGCCTGACCGGCGGCGCCACCATCTATGGTTTCTGGGGCATCGTGGTCGGCGAGGCGTTCTATACCTTCCCGCATGCGCTGATGATCCTCCTGACCGGCCTGGCCCTGGCCGATGGCCGGCTCTACGACGCCGCCCGCGCCATGGGCGCCGGACACTGGCGCACCTTCATGACCGTGACCCTGCCGGGCACGCGCTATGCGGTGTTCTCGGCCTGCTGCGTGGTGTTCACGCTGACCGTCACCGACTTCGGCGTGCCCAAGGTGGTGGGCGGCGATTACAACGTGCTGGCGATGGAAGCCTACAAGGCGGTGGTCGGCCAGCAGAACTTCTCCAAGGGCGCGGCCATCGGCCTGATGCTGCTGCTGCCCGCCGTGCTGACCTTCGTGCTGGACCGCCGCCTGCGCGCCCGCCAGGGCGCCCAGATGAGCGGTCGCGCCCAGCCCTACGCGGCGGGCCCGAACCGCCGGCGCGACGCGGCCTTCCTGGCGCTGGCCTGCGTCATGGCGGCGCTGATCCTGCTGATAGTGGGCGTGGCGGTGTGGGCCTCGTTCGTGAAGATGTGGCCGTACAACCTGTCCATGTCGCTGCGTTCCTATGACTTCGACAACATGGACGGCGGCGGCTGGCTGGCCTGGCGCAACAGCCTGGAGTTGGCGTTCTGCACGGCCCTGCTGGGCACGGCGGCGGTGTTCAGCGGCGCCTGGATGATGGAAAAGGTGCCGGCGCGCGGCGCCGCCGCCCGTGGCCTGCGCGGCCTGGCCGGCATGCTGGCGCTGATGCCCATGGCGGTGCCGGGGCTGGTGCTGGGCCTGGGCTACATCTTCTTCTTCAACAGCCCGTCCAATCCGCTGAACCTGCTGTACGGCACCATGCCGCTGCTGGTCCTGTGCACCATCGTGCACTTCTACACCAGCGCCCACCTGACCGCGACCACGGCGCTCAACGCGCTGGATCCGGAGTTCGAGGCCGCCTCGGCCTCGCTCAAGGTGCCGCGCCTGACCACGTTCCTGCGCGTCACGCTGCCGATGTGCCTGCCCGCGGCGCTGGACGTGGCCCGCTACCTGTTCGTGTCCGCCATGACGACGGTGTCCGCCGTGGTGTTCCTGTACAGCCCCAAGACCGTGTTGGCCGCGGTGGCGGTGCTGAACATGGATGACGCCGGCTTCATCGGCCCGGCCGCCGCCATGTGCGCCGTGATCATGGCCAGCTCGGCGGTCGCCTCGCTGGCGCTGCATTTGGCCAGCCGCGCCATGCTGGCCCGCACTCAGGCCTGGCGCCGCCCGGCCGCCGCCTGACCGCAACGATTCAAGACAAGGATGACTACATGACTGCCAAAACCCTGCCCGTCCGCCTGGAGGCGGTGATCTTCGACTGGGCCGGCACGCTGGTCGACTTCGGCTCCTTCGCGCCCACCAAGGTGTTCGTCGACGCTTTCGCGCAGTTCGGCGTGGAGATGTCGCTGGAAGTGGCCCGCGGCCCCATGGGCATGGGCAAGTGGGACCACATCCGCACGCTGTGCGACCTGCCCGCCATCGCGTCCCAGTACGAGGCGCGTTTCGGCCGCCTGCCGACCGATGACGACGTCACCGCCATCTACGAGCGCTTCCTGCCCATGCAGCTGGAAAAAGTGGCGCAGTACTCGGCCGCGATTCCCGGCGCCGCCGAGCAGCTGCGCGCATTGCGCCAGCGCGGCCTGAAGATCGGTTCGTGCTCGGGCTACCCGGCCAGCGTGATGCGCCGCGTGATCGAGCGCGCCGCCACCGAGGGGCTGGAGCCCGAATGCATCGTCGCCAGCGACGAGGTGCCGCGCGCGCGTCCCGCGCCGGCCATGGCGCTGAAGAACGTGATCGAGCTGGGCCTGTCCGACGTGGCCGCCTGCGTCAAGGTCGACGACACCGCCCCCGGCATCGAGGAAGGCCGCCGCGCCGGCATGTGGACGGTGGGCCTGCTGCTGTCCGGCAACGCCGCCGGCCTGACGCTGGAGGAATACCTGAGCCTGGACGAGGCTGGCCGCGACGCCGCCCGCGCCCGGGCCGACGCCGAGCTGTCCGGCGCTGCGCCGCATTACCTGATCGACACGGTGGCCGACCTGCCGGCCGTGATCTCCGACATCGAACGCCGGCTGGCGGCGGGCCAGCGTCCCTGAGCTGCCCGCCACTTTTTTTTTCCCTGCGACGTTTTCGCACGACCTGCGCGGCGGCCATCCGGCCAGCCGCGTGACCTTCATCAGTCTTTTTTCCGCTCATCCACGGAGTACACACATGAATCGCTACAAGCTGCTTGCCCTGGCCGCCGCCCTGTCGGGCGTGATGGGCGCCGCCTCCGCCGAGACCACGCTGACGGTCTACACCGCGCTGGAAGCCGACCAGATCAAGGCCTACCAGGCCGCGTTCGAGAAGGCCAATCCCGACATCAAGATCCAGTGGGTGCGCGATTCCACCGGCATCATCACCGCCAAGCTGCTGGCCGAGAAGAACAACCCCAAGGCCGACGCCATCTGGGGCCTGGCCGGCACCTCGCTGGGCCTGATGGACAAGGAAGGCATGCTGCAGCCCTACGCCCCCAAGCGCCTGGACCAGATCGCCGCCAACATGCGTGACGCCAAGGCCGAGCCCTCCTGGGTCGGCATGGACGGCTTCGCCGCCGCCATCTGCTTCAACACCGTCGAGGCCGAAAAGCAGAAGCTGCCCAAGCCCACGTCGTGGCAGGACCTGACCAAGCCCGAGTACGCCGGCAAGATCGTCATGCCGAACCCGGCCTCGTCGGGCACCGGCTTCCTGGACGTCAGCGCCTGGCTGCAGATCTTCGGCGAAGAGAAGGGCTGGGCCTACATGGACGCCCTGCACAAGAACATCGGCTCGTACACGCACTCGGGCTCCAAGCCTTGCAACCTGGCCGCCTCGGGCGAGTTCCCGATCGGCGTCTCGTTCGACTACCGCGCCGCCAAGCTGAAGGCCGACGGCGCGCCGGTCGAAGCCGTGTTCCCGTCGGAAGGCCTGGGCTGGGAAGTCGAAGCCACCGCCATCGTCAAGGGCACCAAGAACCTGGAAGCCGCCCGCAAGCTGGCCGACTTCTCCGCCAGCCGCGAGGCCAACGAGCTGTACAAGGCCAACTTCGCCGTGCTGGCCATCCCGTCGATCGCCACGTCCAACCCGAACCTGCCGGCCGATCTGACCAAGCGCATGATCAAGAACGACTTCACCTGGGCCGCCACCAACCGCGATCGCATCATCGCCGAGTGGACCAAGCGCTACGACGGCAAGTCCGAGCCGAAGAAGAAGTAAGCAGGCAGGCGGCAGGGCAGCGCCGCGAGGGCGCTGCCCGCTTCATCCCGGTTCACCTTTCAGTTTCACCTTTCCGTTCTTCGTCGCGTTGAAACGCTTCCCGCCGAAGCCGGGCGGGGCCGCACGGAACCGGCTTTGCCGGTCCGTCGCGGCGCCCCCTTGAGGGGGAAGCGCCCAAGCGCTTCGGAGGTGGGTTCTCTACACATGAAGAATTTTGACGTAATCGTGGTGGGCGCGGGCATGCTTGGCATCGCGCATGCCTGGGCGGCCGCCAAGCGCGGGCTGTCGGTGGCCGTGATCGAGCGCAGCCGCCAGGCGCACGGCGCCACGATCCGCAACTTTGGCCAGGTGATCGTGACCGGCCAGGCGCCCGGCATGATGCTGTCGCATGCGCAGCAGGCGCGCGAGCTGTGGCTGGACCTGGCCGCCAAGGCGGGCTTTCATGTGCGCGCCAACGGCGCGCTGGTGCTGGCGCGCAACGCCGACGAGGCCGACGTGCTGCAGGAGTTCGCCGACACGCGTCTGCGGCAGGAAGGCTATCGCGCCGAGCTGCTGTCGGGCCGCGAGGTCGCCGCGCTGTACGACGGCCGCCTGGCGCACCACTGCGCCGCGCTGCGCGGCCTGGACGATCTGCAGATCTATTCGCGCGAGGCGCTGCCCGCCATCACCCGCTATCTGGCGGAATCGCTGGGCGTGACCTTCATCACCGGCACGCTGGCGCGCGCGGTGGAGCAGGGCCGGGTGGCGACCACTGCCGGCGAGTTCCGTGGCGATCATGTGTTCGTCTGCCCCGGCCATGATTACCTGACGCTGCTGCCGGAACGCTTCGCGCCGCTGAACCTGGAAGTCACGCGCCTGCAGATGCTGCGCGCGGCCTTCGAGTCGGCCCCGTTCGCGCTGGACCGGCCGCTGTTGACCGGTCTGTCCTGCGTGCACTACGGCGCGTTCTCGGACCTGCCGTCCGCGCTGGCGCTGCGCGAGGTGATCCAGGCGCGCACGCCCATGCTGCTGGATAACGGCATCCACCTGCTGGTCAGCCCCACGCCCTATGGCGAGCTGATCATCGGCGATTCGCACCAGTACGGCCAGGACGCGCCCCCGTTCAACGACGAGGCGGTCGACAACGCGATGCTGGACCTGGCCTCGCAGGCGCTGGGCGCGCGGCTGCGCGTGGTCGAGCGCTGGCAGGGCGTGTATGGCGCGCACGGCCCGGCGCCGTTCTCGGTCATGCCGGTGGACGACGCGACCACGGTCGCCGTGATGCACTCGGGCGTGGGCATGACGGTGGGCCTGGCGATCGGCGAGCGCACGGTGGCGGGCGTCACCGGACGCTGAAGCCGGGCCACGGGCCGCAAACGCGCAGGGAAAAGACAAGGGCCTCGCGGATATCCGCGAGGCCCTTGTGCGTGAGGCGGCTCGGAAGCAGGCTTGGGGGCGGGCTTCAGGGCTCTCCCATGGTGCGCCGGTACCATTCATGGAAGTGCTGCATGCCGTCTTCCATGGGCGACTGGTACGGGCCGGTCTCGTTCACGCCGCGCAGCATCAGGGCCTTGCGGCCGGCGTCCATGCGCTCGGCGATCTCGTCGTCCTCGATCGCCGTTTCCATGTAGGCCGCGCGCTGCGCCTCGACGAACTCGCGCTCGAAGGCGGCGATTTCCTCGGGGTAGTAGAACTCGACCACGTTCACCGTTTCCTGCGGGCTCTTCGGGTACAGCGTGGACAGCACCAGCACGTGCGGATACAGCTCGATCATGTGGGTCGGGAAATACGTGACCCAGACCGCGCCGAAATCGGGCGCGTCGCCCTCGCGGAACGACAGCAGCCGGTCATGCCACTGCTTGTAGACCTCGGAACCCGGCTGGGCCAGCGCATTGTGCACGCCGACCTTCTGCAGGCTGTACCAATCGTTGAACTCCCAGGTCAGGTCGTCGCAGGTGACGAAGCGGCCCAGGCCCGGATGGAACGGGCCGACGTGGTAGTCCTCGAGGTAGACCTCGATGAAGGTTTTCCAGTTGTAGTTGCACTGGTGCACTTCCACATGGTCCAGCACGTAGTCGCCGAAGTCGAACTCCGGCCGCGCGAACAGCGGCGCCATGTCCGAGGCGGGATCGCGCGGGCCTTCGAACAGCAGGCCGTGGCAATCGCGCAGGCGGAACTTCTGCAGGTTCATGCAGGGCGTGGTGTCGAACTGAGGCGCGCCCAGCAGCTCGCCCTGGTTGTTGTAGGTCCAGCGGTGCAGGGGGCAGACGATGTTGCCCCCGGTGGCCTTCAGGCTGCCGTGCGTGTTGCAGTTGCCGGCCACGTTGCCGGTTTCTCCGCCAAGCATCAGCGCCTGACGGTGGCGGCAGACATTTGAGATGAGATCGACGCCTTGCTGGTTGCGAACCAGCACACGCCCTCCGTTTTCCTGGACCAGGGTACGCCAATCCCCCACTTCGGGCACCAGCTTCTGGTGGCCGACGTACTGCGAGGATTGCTTGAAAATGAGTTCTTGCTCGCGGGCAAAGAGGGCTTCGTCAAAATACGCGCTGACGGGTAGCTGGGTGCGAGCTGGCACGACATGTGCCATCCGACCGATGTCGGTCATGATTCCCTCCGCTCGGGTAAAAAAGCCAGGCGGGCTGAGCTTTGCCTGCAGCCCTGGCCGTATCCCACCTTGGGATCGCCCCGGGCCTCGCGGGTTCCCCCAAGGTGCCGGGGAAGCGGCGGATGCCGTCGTTGCTGCCGACGCTTACCGCCGATGTTTCCGCTATCAGGGTCCGCAATGTGCCCGTTCTGGCGCGAAGAAAAATCGGTGTCTGGCCGATCAAATAAGGCGTGAATTGTACCCCAACCCTTTTTCCCGCGCCCATGATGGCGCAAGGGACTTGGCGGGGCGAGACGGGGTTGCGCTTGACCTGGCGCAAACGGGCTCGTTCTGGGCACCTGGCGGCGGGCGTCGATCCATTCGGCCTACGCCTTTCAGACCAGCCTGCGGGTCGCGGGATGACGCCGCAACAGCCAGCTGCTCGCGGCCGACAGGGCGAACACGGCCGCCGTCAGCAAGGGCAGCGTCCAGGCCGTGCCGTGGCCGCCGCGCAGCAGACCCGCGCGCTGCGCCAGGTCCAGGAACACCGGATGGATCAGGTAGACGCCGAAGGTCAGCGGCGCCAGCCGCGCGAGCCGGGGCAGGCGCGGCGCGTCCACGATCAGCTGGAACGCGGCCAGCGACATGAACGGCACGGTCAGGCTGAAGTAGTCATAGAAGTAGGTGTTGAGCATCCGTGAGCTGGACAGCAGGTACACGCCCAGGGCCGTGGCGGCCACGCTGGCCGCCAGCATCAGGCCGGGGCGGGGAATGCGCAGCTCGCCCGCGTGGATCATGCGCCCGGCGACGAAATACCCCAGATAGGGCAGGAACCAGGTCAGGAAGAAGCCGGGCGGGGCGTCCAGCGCGCGGCGGTACAGCGCGTCCAGGATCGCCAGGCCAAGGATGCCCACGACCCACAGGGCGCGGGCCTGGCGCGAACTGCGCGCCGCCAGCGCGCGCACCAGCGGCGCGAACAGGTACAGGCCCACGATCATGTACAGGTACCACAGGTGATAGTAGGGCTCGCCATGGGCCAGCTTGCGCGGCCAGAAGGACAGGTCCAGCCGGCCGTCGTCGATCCAGTCCAGCGCCGTGCGCCAGAGCAGGTAGAACAGCGTCCAGAACAGCAGCGGCGCGCAGATCCGCGCCACGCGGCGGCTGTAGAAGCGGCGCGCGTCCTGCGGCCGTTCGGGGTCCAGCAGCAGGGCGCCGCTGATCATCACGAACACCGGCACGCACCAGCGGGCCGCCGAGTCGTACAGGTTGGCCGCCAGCCAGGCGCCGCTGCCGTAGGCTGCCGGGTCGCTGACCACGGTCGCGGCGCCATGCAGCATCACCACGGCCACGGCGGCCAGCCAGCGGGCGGCGTCCAGGCGGGCGTATCGATCGTCGGATTCGGGCATCGGGCTCCTTGCGCGGACAGGGAAAGGCGTCCGCTCGCGGGGCCGCGGCGCGGGCCGCAGCCTGCCTACACCCTAGCAGCCGGCGGCGCGCGCGTGCTGTATCGAGGCGTTAGCCCGCGCGTCAGGGTGTTCCTATTGCAGGGCGACGCCGGCCTGCTTGATGAGCTGCGAGACGATGGGCTGCTCGTTGCGGATCTGGGCCTGCAGCTCGGCGGGCGTGCCCGAGCGCGGATCGATGCCCATGCCGAGCAGGCGCTGCTTCACGGCATCGTCCGCCAGCGCGTCCGCCAGCGCCTTGCGCAGCCGTTCCAGCACCGGCTCGGGCGTGCCGCGCGGCGCCACGAAGCTGAACCAGGCCGTCATGTCGAAGCCCTGGTAGCCCTGCTCGGCCAGCGTGGGCAGCGCCGGTTCGGTCGCCAGCCGTCCGGGGCTGGTGATGGCGAAGACCTTGACCTTGCCGGCCGCGGCCTGCGGCATCCCGGTGGCGACCATGTCGAAGAACAGGTCCACGTCGCCGCTGATCAACGCGGGCAGCGCCTGGGTCGCGCCCTTGAACGGCACATGCAGGATGTCGATGCCGGCGCGCTGCTTGAACAGTTCGCCGGCCAGGTGCGACGAGGTGCCGGGGCCGAAGGTGGCGAAGGTCAGCTTGCCCGGGTTCTGCTTGGCGTAGTCGACCAGATCCCTGGTGCTGGCGAAGGGCCGCTTGGGGCTGGACAGCAGCACCAGCGGGCCGACGCCCACCATGCCGATCGGCGCGAAGCCGTCCGGGTCATAGGGCAGTTCCTTGTACAGGTAGCGGTTGGTGACCAGCGTCGAGTTGGTCGCCATCAATATGGTGTAGCCGTCAGGCGGCTCGCGCGACACGAAGGCCGCGCCGATGGAGGTGCCGGCGCCGGCCTTGTTCTCGACGATCATGGGCTGGCCCAGATCCTTGGCCATGCGTTCAGCCAGCACCCGGGTCAACACATCGGTGGCGCCGCCCGCCGGGAACGGCGAGACCACCTTGATCGGACGAGACGGATAGGTGTCGGCCTGCGCGCTCAGCGCGGCCGCGCCGAGCAGGGCGGCGGCAAGCAGTTTGATGCCAGTGCGAATCATGTTTTCCCCATGAAGTCAGTCGGACGGATCCTGGTCGCGAGACCGGGGCGGCGGCCGGACGCTCCGTGGGTCGGGGCGTTGCGGATGGCTTGCCAGATCTTTCGCGCCGTACTAAATTTCGCTTACTGAATTTCGATTAACGGAATTATGTTTTGTTATTCGAAATAAACTATAAAAACGAAGCGCACGAAAATGCAATCCTTTTCTGACCGCAAGCGCATCCCCCATCCTGCGTCCAAGCCCGACGAGAAACTCGCGCTCAGCCAGCCCGCGCGGCGCAAGCGCGCGGCCGTGACGGGCGAGGGCGGGGCCTCGCCGGACTTCATCACCGCGCTGGCGCGCGGGCTGGACGTGCTGCGCTGCTTCCGCCATGGCGTGAACGCGCTGGGCAACCTGGACCTGGCCCGCCTGACCGGCCTGCCCAAGCCCACCATCAGCCGCATCACCTACACGCTGACCGAGCTGGGCTATCTGCGCTATCACCCGGACACCGGCAAGTACTCGCCGGGCTACGGCGTGCTGGCGCTGGGCTACGGCCTGCTGGCGGGCCTGGAAGTGCGCGAGCTGGCCAAGGCCTCGATGACCGAGCTGGCCCGTCAGACCGGCGGCGCCGTGGCCCTGGGCGCCTTCGACGGCGACGCCATGACCTACGTCGAGGCCGTCCACGGCTCGTCCGCGCTGTATCTGCGCCTGCCGGTGGGCTACCGCGCCAGCCTGGACAGCGCCATGGGGCGCGCCTACCTCGCCAGCCTGCCGGAAGACGAATGCGCCGCGCTCGCGGCGCGCATGGGCGAGGCCGCCCCCGACGATGCCGTCATCTGCCGCGCGCGCGCCGAGCTGCGCGAGACCGGCTGCTGTTTCGCCATCGGCGAATGGCAGTCGGACATCAACGCGGTGGCGGTGCCGTTCGTCTCGCTCACGGGCGAGGGCGTGTTCGTGATGAGCTGTGGCGGTCCCGCCAGCCTGCTCAGCGAGGCCGAGCTGCGCGGGCGCGTAGCGCAATCGCTGGCCGATGCCGTGGAAGGGCTGGCCGGCGGCGCCTGAGGCGGGCGCGGCCGTCGCCGCGCGGGGCCGGCCCGCAAGCGCTGCGGCCGGCGGTGGGTATCTCGTACAATCCACGGATTGATCCACCCGATTGCGTTCCCGGAGGCCCTTTTGGCCAAACCTTCACAAGCCGATCCGCAGGTCGACGACCGCCCCTTGCCCCAGGATTTCGAAACGGCGCTGGCCGAGCTGGAGTCGCTGGTCGCGGCCATGGAAGACGGCTCGCTGCCGCTGGAGCAGTCGCTGGCGGCCTACCGCCGCGGCGTCGAGCTCACGCGCGTCTGCCAGGACCGCCTGGCGCAGGCCGAGCAGCAGGTGAAAGTGCTGGAGGGCGACTTGCTGCGCCCGCTGGATCCGGCGGCGCTGGACGACGAATAAGACTCGGATGAAGCAGACTCAACTCGCATTTCCGGAATGGCTGCAGGGCCGTGTCCGCCACGTCGAAGACGTCCTGGACGACCTGCTGCCCCCGGCCGACGCGCTGCCCGCGCGCCTGCACGAAGCCATGCGCTACGCCACGCTGGGCGGCGGCAAGCGCGTGCGCGCGGCGCTGGTCTACGCGGCCGGCCAGGCCTGCCCCGTCAGCGGCAGCGTGCTCGCCATCGAGGCCTCGCTGGACCGCGCGGCCGCGGCCGTGGAACTGATCCACGCCTATTCGCTGGTGCACGACGACCTGCCCTGCATGGACGACGACACGCTGCGCCGCGGCCGTCCCACCGCCCACGTGCAGTTCGACGAAGCCACCGCCATGCTGGCCGGCGACGCCCTGCAGCCGCTGGCGTTCGACCTGCTGGCGTCGATGCCGATCGCGCCCGCGCTGATCGTGCAGGCCACGCAGTCGCTGGCGCGCGCCGCCGGCAGCCAGGGCATGGCCGGCGGCCAGGCCATCGACCTGTTCAGCGTCGGCCGTGCGCTGTCGCGCGACGAACTGCAGACCATGCACAGCATGAAGACCGGCGCGATGGTGGCGTGCAGCGTGGCGCTGGGCGGCATCGTGGCCGGCGCCAGCTCGGCCTCGCGCCAGGCACTGGATGTGTACGCGCAGGCCATGGGCCTGGCCTTCCAGGTGGTGGACGACATCCTGGACGTGACGGCGGACAGCGCCAGCCTGGGCAAGACGCCGGGCAAGGACGCCGCCGAGAACAAGCCCACCTACGTGTCCCTGCTGGGCCTGGACGAGGCGCGCGCCTTCGCCGGGGAACTGCGCTCGACCGCGCTGGCGGCGCTGGAACCGCTGGGCGACGCGGGCTTGCGCCTGGCCCAGCTGGCCGATTTCATCGTACTTCGGGATCGCTGATCCCTGACATGCCCGGCCTGGCTGCAGGCCGGGGCAACGAACCGCAACAACAGCATGACGACAGGCATGACGACAGAACTTCTGGACAGCATCCAATCCCCGGCCGACCTCAGGCGCCTGGACCGCCGCGAGCTGAAACGGCTGGCCGAGGAGCTGCGCGGATTCGTGCTGGAATCGGTCTCCAAGACCGGCGGGCACCTGTCGTCCAACCTGGGCACGGTGGAACTGACGCTGGCCCTGCATCAGGTATTCGACACGCCGCATGACCGCATCGTCTGGGACGTGGGCCATCAGTCCTATCCGCACAAGATCCTGACCGGCCGCCGCGCCGGCATGGCCAAGCTGCGCCAGCTGGGCGGCATCTCCGGCTTTCCCAAGCGCAGCGAATCGGAATACGACGCCTTCGGCACCGCGCACTCGTCCACCTCGATCTCGGCCGCCCTGGGCATGGCGGTGGCCTCGCGCAACGCCGGCGTGCAGCGCCAGCACATCGCCGTGATCGGCGACGGCGCGATGTCCGCCGGCATGGCGTTCGAGGCCATGAACAACGCCGGCGTCACGCCCAATATCAACCTGCTGGTGATCCTGAACGACAACGACATGTCGATCTCGCCGCCGGTGGGGGCGTTGAACCGCTATTTCGCGCGGCTGATGTCGGGCCGCTTCTACGCCGCCGCCAAGAACGTCGGCCGCGCCGTGCTGCAGCACGTGCCGCCGGTGCTGGAACTGGCACGCCGCTTCGAGGAGCACGCCAAGGGCATGGTCACGCCGGCCACGCTGTTCGAGGAATTCGGCTTCAACTACGTAGGCCCGATCGACGGCCACGACCTGGACGCGCTGGTGCCCACGCTGCAGAACCTGAAGGCGCTGCAAGGCCTGCAGTTCCTGCACGTCGTCACCAAGAAAGGACAGGGCTACAAGCTGGCCGAGGCCGATCCCGTGCTGTACCACGGTCCCGGCAAGTTCGATCCGGCCGTCGGCATCCAGCAGGCCAAGGGTCCGGGCAAGCGCAGCTTCACCCAGGTCTTCGGCCAGTGGCTGTGCGACACGGCCGAGGCCGATTCGCGCCTGGTCGCGATCACGCCCGCCATGCGCGAGGGCAGCGGCCTGGTCGAGTTCGAGCAGCGTTTCCCGCAGCGCTACTTCGACGTGGGCATCGCCGAGCAGCACGCCGTGACCTTCGCCGCCGGCATCGCCTGCGAGGGACAGAAGCCGGTGGTCGCCATCTATTCCACCTTCCTGCAGCGCGGCTACGACCAACTGATCCACGACGTGGCGCTGCAGAACCTGGACGTCACCTTCGCGCTGGACCGCGCCGGCCTGGTGGGCGCGGACGGCGCCACGCACGCGGGCAACTACGACATCGCCTTCCTGCGCTGCATTCCCAACATGGTGGTGGCCACGCCGTCCGACGAGGCCGAGGCGCGGCTGCTGCTGTCCACCTGTTATCAGCATCCCGGCCCGGCCTCGGTGCGCTACCCGCGCGGCGCCGGCCGTGGCGCGGCCGAGGCGCCCGGCCTGGAAACGGTCGAGCTGGGCCGCGGCGTGGTGCGGCGCGAGGGCCGCAAGATCGCCATCCTGGGCTTCGGCACGCTGCTGCCGGCCGGGCAGGCCGCGGCCGAGGCGCTGGACGCCACGGTGGCCGACATGCGCTTCGTCAAGCCGATCGACCGCGAACTGATCCTGGACCTGGCCAGCCGCCACGACGCCCTGGTCACGCTGGAAGAGGCCTGCATCATGGGCGGCGCCGGCAGCGCCGTGCTGGAAGTGCTGAGCGCGGCTGGTGTGCAGATCCCGGTGTTGCAGCTGGGCCTGCCCGACGAGTTCATCGACCACGGCGAACAATCCGCCCTGCTGGCCGGCGTCGGCCTGGACGCTTCTGGCATCGAGCAGTCGATCCGCACCCGGTTTTCCAGCCTGCTGGGCTGAGGCCGGAGGGGTTGTGCGGCCGGCTGGAACAGTCTGTTCCGGCCCCGCCAACCTATAAAGAGAAGGGTTTTCCCGGGCGCTTGCCGGTGTATGGGCGATAATGGCTCCCTTCCAAAAGACTCCTGGGCCGGGCACGGCAGCGCCGCCCCGCCTCCCAGACAGGTAAGCCGAAATGAATTCTCCGATTGATCCCGCCATCGTGATGCCCGATGTCCAGAGTTCCACGGACACGCGTCACATCCCGATCCAGCGCGTCGGCATCCGCGGCGTGCGCCATCCCATGCTGGTCGAAAGCGCCGACGGTTCGCCCCAGGGCACCGTGGCCAACTGGACCCTCACGGTCGCCCTGCCGCCCGAGGAGAAGGGCACCCACATGTCGCGCTTCGTGGCCCTGCTGGAAAAATACCGCAGCACGCCCATGACGCCCAAGCTGTTCCGCCAGATGGCGGCCGACATGTTGCCGCTGCTGCACGCCGAACGCGGCGACATCACCGCGGCCTTCCCGTACTTCATCAACAAGTCCGCCCCCATCTCGGGCGTGCAAAGCCTGCTGGACTACGAAGTGCAGTGGATCGCGCGCGCCCAGGGCGACAGCGTTGAATTCGAACTGATCGTGCAGGTGCCGGTCACCAGCCTCTGTCCCTGCTCGAAGGCCATCTCCGAGTACGGCGCGCACAACCAGCGCTCGCACGTCACGGTCTCGGCCATCCTGGGTTCGGACATCAGCATGGACGGCGTCATCCGCCTGATCGAGGATGAAGGCTCCTGCGAGCTGTGGGGCCTGCTCAAGCGCCCGGACGAGAAGTACGTCACCGAACGCGCCTACGACAATCCCAAGTTCGTCGAGGACCTGGTGCGCGACGTGGCCGCCCGCCTGAACGCGCACCCCGGCATCGCCCGCTACCGCGTCGAGGCCGAGAACTTCGAATCCATCCACAACCACTCGGCCTACGCCGTGGTCGAAGGCTGATTCCTCCATGACGCATCCGGCGGCCTCCGACTGGCCGCTCATCGCAGGATTGCAGCAATGGGAAGCGCGGCTGGCCGGGAAACTGGCCGGCCGCGGCCGTTTTGGCGTCGCGCTCTACGAATTCTTGCGCTTCGGCGCGAAGCAGGCCTGGGCCTGCCTGTTCGGCGGCCTGATGTGCGCGCTGCTGCTGGGTACGCACTGGTGGTATCCCAAGGACGCGCTGCTGGCGCGTTACGACTTCCTGACGCTGGCCGCGCTGGGCATCCAGGCCGCGCTGTTGCTGCTGCGCATGGAGACCTGGGCCGAGGCCAAGGTGATCCTGATGTTCCATGCGGTCGGCACCGTCATGGAGATCTTCAAGACCTCGGCCGGCTCCTGGATCTATCCCGAGGCCAATCTGCTGCGCATCGGCGGCGTGCCGCTGTTCACCGGCTTCATGTACGCGGCGGTGGGCAGCTACCTGGCGCGGGTCTGGCGGCTGTTCGATTTCCGCTTCCGCGCCCACCCGCCGCTGGCGGCCACGCTGGCACTGTCGGCGCTGATCTACGCGAATTTCTTCGCGCACCATTTCATCGCCGACTTCCGCCTGCTGCTGTTCGCGCTGACGGCGCTCCTGTTCGGCCGCGCCTGGGTCTATTTCCGCATCTGGCGCGAGTACCGCCGCATGCCGCTGCTGCTGGGCTTCGTGCTGGTGGCCTTGTTCATCTGGTTCGCCGAGAACATCGGCACCTTCGCCAACGCCTGGCGCTATCCCAACCAGTCCGGCGGCTGGGAAATGGTGTCCATCGCCAAGCTGGGCTCCTGGTTCCTGCTGATGATCATCAGCTATGTGATGGTCAGCGTGGTGAACCGCCCCGAGGACATCTCGGCCGCCCCTGTTGCCGAAATGCCGCGCGAGGGCGGGGAATCGGGCGGATCTGGCGCGTCCCTTATTTCTTGAGCCGGTCTGGCTTGCGTCTGACAGGCCAATAGGCGATAATCGAGAGCTTTCTTGCTCGACCGCTCATGTTTTTTGAGCAGCGGGCTGCCCCTTGCAAGCTTGGCGTTTCACTTTCAAGCGCGTTGAAAAGCGCGCTGAATGGCGAAGCCGGGCGAGCAGGACATCCTCAAGGAGTTTTACTCATGCGTCACTACGAAGTGGTGTTTATCGTTCACCCCGACCAAAGCGAGCAAGTGCCCGCCATGGTCGAGCGTTACCAAGCGCTGGTCACGGGCCAAGGCGGCTCGATCCATCGCCTGGAAGACTGGGGCCGCCGTCAACTGGCCTACCCGATCCAGAAGCTCGTCAAGGCTCACTACGTCTGCCTGAACATCGAGTGCGGCCAAGCCACGCTTGATGAGCTGGAGCACTCGTTCCGCTACAACGACGCCGTGCTGCGCCACCTGGTCATCAAGACCAAGAAGGCCCAGACCACCCCCTCGATCATGATGAAGTCGGTCGAGCGCGAGGAAGCCCGCAAGGCGTCGGCTGAAGCCGCTGCCGCCCAGGCTGAGTAAGCAGGGCTAGCGCGACCGCACCCGCGCAAGTCCGACTGGCACTGGCAGGATGAATAGACTGGAACTCAGCGCCCGCGTTCTCGAATGCGAGCCTTTGCGCCACACTCCCGCTGGATTGCCCGCGCTGGAATTGCTGCTGGCGCACGAGTCCGAAGTGATCGAGGCTGGCCTTCCGCGCCGCGTCGAACTCACGCTTCAGGCCGTTGCGCTGGGCGACCTGGCACTGATGCTCAAGGGCATCGCGCTGGGCACCGAACTGCAGGTAGTGGGCTTTCTGGCCCCGACCCGCAAGGATTCGGTGAAGGTCAAGCTGCATTTGCAGCAGGCGCGCAAGACCGGCGGCAGTGCAGGGCACGATCCGCTGGTGGCATGACGGGACAGGAACGGGGCGCATAGCGCCTTCTGACAAACGGATAGGTTATGGGGCCGACGGCATGGCCAGGCCCCTCAAACATAGAGGTACACATCATGGCTTTCTTCGGAAAACGCAAGGAAAAACGCAAGTTCACGCAGCAGAACCCGCTGTTCAAGCGTCGCAAGTTCTGCCGCTTCACCGCCGCCGGCGTCGAAGAGATCGATTACAAGGATCTGGACACCCTGCGCGACTTCGTGCAAGAAAACGGCAAGATCATCCCGGCTCGTCTGACCGGCACCAAGGCTATCTACCAGCGTCAGCTGGACACCGCCATCAAGCGCGCGCGCTTCCTGGCTCTGTTGCCTTACACCGACAACCACAACTAATCCGGGGCACTGAAAATGCAAGTCATTCTGCTCGAAAAAGTCGTCAACCTGGGTAACCTGGGCGAAGTCGTGCGCGTGCGCGACGGCTATGCCCGCAACTTCCTGATCCCCCAGAAGAAGGCCCGTCGTGCCACCGACGCCGCCCTGAAGGAATTCGAAGCCCGCCGCGCTGAACTGGAAAAGCTGCAAGCCGAGAAGCTGGCCGCTGCCCAAGCCCTGGGCGAGCGCCTGAACGGCTACCAGCTGAAGATCGTCCAGAAGGCTGGCGTCGACGGCCGCCTGTTCGGTTCCGTGACCAACGGCGACATCGCCGAAGGTCTGAAGAAGGCTGACTTCGCGGTCGAAAAGGCCCAGGTCCGCCTGCCCAACGGCCACCTGAAGGCCATCGGCGAGTACCCGATCCAGGTCGCTCTGCACGCCGACGTCGTGTCCGACGTGACCGTTCTGGTCGAGGGCGACCTGTCCTGATTCCAGGACGGCTTCGCTGAAAAAAAGCCGGCCCGCGCGCCGGCTTTTTTTCTTTTTGCATTTGCATCAAAGCGTGTAGCCTGTCGGGCTTTGGCCGCAGACCGCGCGCATTCCGGCGTTCCCGCCCGCCGTTCCATCTCGAGGATCCATTGACACAGCCGCCCGTTCACCACAACGCGCCGCCCGGCCTGCGCGCCTGGCTAGACAGCGTGGACGCGTCGCGCGAGCCCTCGGTGCGGGAAGTGACCATAGATGGCGTGCGCTGTGTCATCAAGCGGCGTCGGCCCAGCCTGGGCGGCGGCCTGTCATATGCGCTGCGCTACGCGCGCGCCCTGTTCCTGGGCCTGGGCTGCAAGCTGTTCCTGGGCGAGTTTCCCCGCCCCGGCGTGGTGCTTCGGAACGGCCTCGAGCACGAGGCCGAACGGCTGTCGGCGCTGTTGCAGGCCGGCTGCCGCGTGCCGGAAGTCTGGTGGCGGGAGCGGGGCCTGCTGGTGCTGGAATACGTGGGCGAAGACCTGGCGGACCTGATCCGCAACGAGGATTCCACCACGCGCCTGTGGCTGGCTCGCGCCGCCGCGGCGGATCTGGCGGCCTTTCACGCGCGCGGGCTGTGGCACGGCGGCGCGCAGATCCGCAACATTACGCTGCGCGAAGGCGAGCTGTGGCGCATCGACTTCGAAGAGAACATCGGTTCGGCCCTGTCGCGTCCGCTGACCCAGGCTTATGATCTGTTCCAGATGCTGGCCTCGATCACGTCGCTGCGCACGCTGCCCGATGACGTGGGCCGCTCGCTCGGTAAACTGGCGCTGGACGTCTATTTCGAGCATCACCCCGACGCCGAAGTCAAAAAATGCCTGAGGCGGCTGGCGCGCGTGTTGCGCGTCATCGCCGCGCCGCTGCGCCCGCTGCTGGGCCGGCTGCCGTCGCGCGACGTGCAGGGCTTTTTCCGCGTCGCGGATATCTTGCAGCCTTTACTTTTGAAGCCATGACCAATCCTGCCGATTCCCAGCTCGAATACCTGCGCGTTCCCCCCCATTCCATCGAGGCGGAGCAGTCGGTGCTGGGCGGCCTGTTGCTGGACAACAGCGCCTGGGACCGCATCGCCGACGTCCTGATCGAGGAAGACTTCTACCGCCACGACCACCGTCTCATCTGGCATCACATCGCGCGCCTGATCGGCCTGGCCCGTCCGGCCGACGTGATCACGGTGAACGAGTCGCTGGTCAGCGCCGGCAAGGCCGAGGACGCGGGCGGGCTGGCCTACCTGAACGCCCTGGCGCACAACACGCCGTCGGCCGCGAACATCCGCCGCTACGGTGAGATCGTGCGCGAGCGCGCCATGCTGCGCAAGCTGGTGTCGATCGCCGACGAGATCTCGTCGGCGGCCATGAACCCGCAGGGCAAGGAAGCGCGCCAGCTGCTGGACGAAGCCGAATCCAAGGTCTTCCAGATCGCGCAGGAAGGGGCGCGCGGCGCGGCCGGCTTCCAGGAAATCCAGCCGCTGCTGACGCAGGTGGTCGAGCGCATCGACGAGCTCTATCACCGCGAAGGCAGTTCCGACGTGACCGGCGTGCCCACGGGCTTCACCGATCTGGACAAGATGACGTCCGGCATGCAGGGCGGCGACCTGATCATCGTCGCGGGCCGTCCCTCGATGGGCAAGACCTCGTTCTCGATGAACATCGGCGAGCACGTCGCCATCGAGCAGGGCCTGCCCGTGGCGGTGTTCTCCATGGAAATGGGCGCGGTGCAGCTGGCCATGCGTATGCTGGGTTCGGTCGGCCTGCTGGACCAGCACCGCATGCGTACCGGCAAGCTGATCGCCGAGGACTGGCCGCGCGTGACCCACGCGGTGCAGCTGATGCAGGACGCGCAGGTCTACATCGACGAATCGCCCGCGCTCAGCCCCATGGAAGTGCGCGCCCGCGCGCGGCGCCTGGCGCGCCAGTGCGGCCAGCTCGGTCTGATCATCATCGACTACCTGCAGCTGATGTCGGGCAACGGTTCGGGCGAGAACCGGGCCACCGAAGTGTCGGAAATCAGCCGTTCGCTCAAGGGCCTGGCCAAGGAGCTGAACTGCCCGCTGATCGCGCTGTCGCAGCTGAACCGCAGCCTGGAACAACGCCCCAACAAGCGCCCCGTGATGAGCGATCTGCGCGAATCGGGCGCCATCGAACAGGACGCCGACGTGATCCTGTTCATCTACCGCGACGAGGTCTACAACCCCGATTCGCCGGACAAGGGCACGGCCGAGATCATCATCGGCAAGCAGCGTAACGGTCCCATCGGCACCGTGCGCCTGACCTTCCAGGGCTCCAGCACGCGCTTCCTGAACTTCTCCGGCGCGCAGCCGAAGGATATGTACTGAACGCCTTGCGTCAGATCCAGCGCGCCCAAACGAAAAACCACGCCGCGGCGTGGTTTTTTCATTCCAGGGACCGCGCTCCCGTCAGGCCGGGGTGTCAGGCCGCTTGCCGTAGCGCGCGGCCAGCACGCCGCAGACCATCAGCTGGATCTGGTGGAACAGCATCAGCGGCAGCACGATGGCGCCCACCGCATGGCCCGCGAACAGCACCTGGGCCATCGGGATGCCGCTGGCCAGGCTTTTCTTGGAGCCGCAGAAGAGCAGGGTGATGCGGTCTTCGATGTTGAAGCCCAGCGCCTTGCCGGCCAGCGTCGACAGGCCCAGCGCCAGCGCCAGGATCAGCGCGCAGGCCGCCACCAGCCCGGCCAGCGCCGGCAGCGGCGTGCTGCTCCACAGGCCTTCGTTGATGGCTTCGGAGAAGGCGGTGTACACCACCAGCAGGATCGAGCCCTGGTCCACGAACTTCAGCATGGCCTTGCGCCGGTGCACCCAGGCGCCGATCCAGCGGCGCGCGAACTGGCCCAGCACGAAGGGCAGCAGCAGTTGCAGCATGATCTTGAGCACGGCGTCGAACGAGATCGGCGCGCTGCCGGCGTTGGCCACCACCGTGCCCACCAGCAGCGGCGTGAGGAAGATGCCGAGCAGGCTCGATGCCGACGCGCTGCACACGGCCGCCGGCACGTTGCCGCGCGCCATGGATGTGAACGCGATCGCCGATTGCACCGTGGCGGGCAGGCAGCACAGGAACAGGATGCCCAGGTACAGCTCGGGCGTGACCAGCGGCTCCAACACCGGCTTGAGCGCCAGGCCCAGCAGCGGAAACATCAGGAACGTGGCCGAGAAGATGGTCAGGTGCAGCTTCCAGTGCGTCAGCCCGGCGATGACGGCCTCGCGCGACAGGCGCGCGCCATGCAGGAAGAACAGCAGGCCGACCGCGATATTGGTGATCCAGCCGAACACGGCCACGCCCTTGCCGTGCGCGGGCACGATGCTGGCGATGATGACGGTGCAGATCAGGTAGAGGGTGAAGCGGTCGGGCAGGAGGCGTGCGAGGCGTTGCATGGGGACGTGACGGGGGAAAAAGGCCGGCGGCCACAGGGGCCGCCGCGAGGTCCGTATTGTAGTCCCGCAAGGCGGGGTGTCGCCGGCGCCGACCCCGCCGGTGTCCACGGGGCGAGGCGCGCCGCTATGGCGTCATCGCCAGCGCCAGGTCGAATGCGGCGACCAGCGAGGCGTGGTCGGCCACGCCCTTGCCGGCGATGTCGAATGCCGTGCCATGGTCCACGCTGGTGCGCACGAAGGGCAGGCCCACCGTGACGTTGACGCCATGGTCCAGGCCCAGGTACTTCACGGGGATCAGGCCCTGGTCGTGGTATTGCGCCACCACGATGTCGAACTCGCCGCGCCGCGCGCGCATGAAGATGGTGTCGCCCGGCCAGGGACCGCTGGCATTGATGCCCTCGGCGCGGGCCTGGGCGATGGCGGGCTCGATGACCTCGATTTCCTCGCGGCCGAACTTGCCGCCTTCGCCGGCGTGCGGATTCAGGCCCGCGACCGCCACGCGCGGCCGCGCGATGCCCATCTGGCGACAGGCCCGGTCGGCCAGGCGCAGCGCGCTCAGCTCGGCCTGCGGCGTGATGCGCGCGATGACGTCGGCCAGCGCCACGTGGATGGTCACCAGCAGCACGCGCAGCTCGTCATTGGCGAGCATCATGGCGAAGTCCGTCGTGCCGGAGCGTTCGGCCAGGATCTCGGTATGGCCGGGATAGTCGATGCCGGCCAGGTGCATGGAATGCTTGTTCAGCGGCGCGGTGACGATGGCGCGGATGGCGCCCGCCTGGGCGTCGTCGATGGCGGCGCAGACGTAGTCGTAGGCGCCGCGTCCGGCCAGGGCGCTGAGTTGCCCCGGCGGCAGGTCGGCGGGCAGGGCGGGACCGCGGCCGATGACCTCGATCAGGCCGGCGCGCAGGCTGGCCTGGGCGGGCGTGGCGATCTCGACCACGTCCAGGCGCGCGCCCAGCGTGGCGGCCGCGCGGCGCAGCGCGCCGGCGTCGCCGTACACCACATGCGGCGCGCGCAGGCCCTGCGCACAGGCTTGGACGACGATTTCAGGGCCGATGCCGGCGGCATCGCCCATGGTGATGCCCACGGGCAGCTTGGTGTTCACGATATGCGTAGGGAAAGGCTTGCTTGGGCAAATGCTACACCCGGGAGCGCCGGCGGCTTACTGCTGCGTCTTCCCGTTGCCGTTGTCCTTGGGCTCGACGGCGGTGCATTCGAAGGTCACGGTCGCGCGTTTGGGCGTCAGGCCGGTGGCGCTGTTGGATGTGATCTTGGGCTTGACCAGCTTGCTGTTGATCGACTGGCAGTATTCATCGGCGCGCTGCAGGGTCTGGTTCTTCAGCTCGACCCAGGTCAGCCAGCGCGCGCCCGCGCTGTTGGTGACGCTGTAGGTGTGCTTGTCGACCTGCGTCACTTCGCTCATGCCCGCGCAGGCGGACAGCAGAACGAGCAGGGCGGCGGCGGGAGCAAGGCGTGCGAGCATGGGGATGGAATGTCCGGTTGGGAGTGTTTCCCAGATTACAACACGGCGCGGGCCGCGCCGCGCGGCGTCCGGCGCGGCCAATGACCGCGCCGATGGCCTCAGGGCGCGGCCACGGCGCTGCGGCGGTCGACCTTGCGGCTCAGCACGATGGACGTCTGCGTCTGCTTGACGCCGTCGATCAGGCCGATGCGGTCCAGCAGCGCGTCGAGCTGTTCATGCGTTTCGCAGCGCAGGAAGATCAGGTAGTCGTAGGGGCCGCTGACCGAGGATACTTCCTCGACCTCGGGCATGCGCTCCAGCTCGCGGATCACGGCGGCGGGCGTCTTGGGCAGGACGCTGATGAAGCAGTAGGCTCGCACCGCGGCTTCTTCGAGCAGGCGGCCCAGCCGCACGCCGTATCCCGCGACCACATGCTCGCGTTCCAGCCGCGCGATGCGTGCCACCACGGTGGTGCGGGCCAGCCCGAGCTTGCGCGCGAGGATCGCGGCGGGTTCGCGCGCGTTGGCCTGCAGCAGGCTGAGCAGTTGCCGGTCTATGGCGTCGAGTCGTTCGTTCATGCGCGGAAACGTCGCTGGCGGCCGGCCGGTGCCGGGCGGAGTGACGAACTTACAGGGCGGGCCGGCGCGCGTCAATGCGCCTGGCGCGGCGGCGATCCCGATCGTCCGGGCGCGTCCGGGCGGGCCCAGGCGCGCGACGCTGCCTCGGCCCGCCCGGTTCAGCCATCCGACTCCGGCGGGATGCCGCCCTGGTAGATGCGACCGCCGAATTCGAAGCGGGTGATGGTCTTGCGCGCGGCATCGAAGATGCGATCGCGCGCCGCTTCGCCGGTCGTGGGATCGTCGGCCAGCGTGAAGCGGCACAGGTCGATGCCGCTGTCGTAGTAGGCCCGGCGCACCAGGCCGCTGACGCCGGCCTCGTGGGCGAAGTGCGCGAACTCGCGCAGCTGCTCCATTTCGTGGAAGGCGCCGCCGCCGCTGACCAGCAGCATGCCGAACTTGTGCTCCTCGGCGGCCTCGGGCGGCGCGGGATCGCCGGATGCCGGGGCGCTGGCGGGCGCGGGATCGTCGTAGTCGAAGCGAGCGCCGGCCTCGCGCATCGCCGCCAGCACGCGCCGCCACTGGGCTTCGTCCAGCACCTGGCGCGCCATCATGTAGAACAGCCGCTGGCGACCCAGGGCGCGCGGCTCGGGGCCGCCGATGTAGCTGCGCCAGGGGACGGCCGCGTCCAGTCCGGCCAGTTCGGCCATTTGCGCGTCGCCATGGCCCAGCCTGTCCTGCAGGCGCCGCAGCGCCTGGGCATCCGGGGGAAGATAGTTCTGGATCGTCTTCATGCGCGCCTCCATGCCTGGTGTGCTGTCCCGCAGGATGAATTTCGTCATGCGGACGTACGGGACAGCACACTAGCCTTGCGGCCGCTGCGGGCCCGGCCGCGCCGTGTTCATGCTAGCGCGGCATCGCGGCCTTGCCCAGGGGGCCGGCCGGCGCCGGGCGCCGTGCTAGGATTTGCGCCGACCCCAATACCGCCAGGAGCAAGCGCCATGGATATCCAGGAACAAATCGCCGTCATCGTCCACACCATTTCCCACCAGGGCGGACGCATCGATGCCTTGAACGCGACGCTGCTGTCGATGCTGCATCTGGCCAAGTCCTCGCCCGGTCTGCGCGAGGCCATCGAGGCGCAGCTGGAGCAGAACTATTCCAGTCTGCTGGCCCGTTCCGAGAACCCGCAGTACGTGGCCGGGTTCGAGAGCGTGCGCGACCAGATCGTGGCCGCGCTCAAGTGATGGCGCGGCGCGCCGGATCCACGGCCGCTGTCCCTGGCCCGGCCCTGCCGCAGCCACGCGGCATAGTTACCCACATCTTTTGTGGACAAGCCTTGGGATAGTGCGGGTACAGCCTGGAAAAACCCTTTCATTACAAGCGCTTGACCGCACTGCTCAACAATGGCGTCGGCCGGGCGCCAGAGGGAGCCGCCATGCGGGCCTCAAGCCGGGTAATATGCGCCCCCATGCGGAATCAGTATCGATTGGAAACACCGGGCCGGGCGTCCTACGCCAGGATCTCGGAAGCGGCAAAGCTGGCGGCGTTCGACCCCGGCAAACTCTCTCCCGAGGCGCGCCAGAGCTGGGAGCGCCTGGGGCATGACTTCAAGGCCTGGCATGACTTCGACCAGCGCCATCCCATCCTGCGCCGCCTGGCGCTGCTGCCGTTGATCGGCGGCTGGTATCGCAAGGCCCGCCGCCGCCATGTGCTGCGGGTCGGCGGCAGGTTGCTGGTGTGAGGGGGCGCGCCTGAGTCGCCCTGGACGGTCAAGGCACGGCGCCTTCCGCTTCATCAGCGGCGGCGTTTCGCCAGCCAGCGATGGACCAGCCACACCACCGCCGCCACGGCCAGCGCGGCCGCGAGCTTGGTTTCGACGCCATGCAGCCGCCCCAGCAGCGACTCGATGGTCTGTCCGAACAGATAGCCCAGCAGGCTGAAGCACACGGCCCAGATGGCCGCCGCCACCACGTTGAGCACCAGGAAGCGCGGCGCCGGCACGTTCGACACGCCCAGCGCGATCGGTCCCACCGTGCGCAGCCCGTACAGGAAGCGCAGGCTGAGGATGAAGCCGTCGGGATGCCGGTCCACCGCCGCCAGCGCCTTGGCGAAGGCCGGCTTGGCGCGCAGCCGCAGCACCAGCCTGTGATCGCGCCAGCGCCGGCCCAGGTAGAACAGCGCCTGATCGGCGATCAGCGAGCCGGCGAAGGCGCACAGCATCACGCCCGGCAGGCGCAGCAGGTGCTGGTGCGCCAGGAATCCGGCGAACACCACCACGCTCTCGCCTTCGAGCAGCGTGCCGCCCAGGACCGCCCACAGGCCGTAGTTGGCGATGAACTCGTGCAGCGCAGGGCTCATGGCGAGGGCCTCCCAGGGGCGCGCGTCACGCCCGCCCCGCTTCGACGATGCGCGCCAGCGTCAGCAGGGCGCGGTCGATCTCGGGCGTGTGGCGCTGGCCGCAGCTGATGCGCAGGAAGTGTTCGTAGCGGCCGCTGTTGGAGAACATCGCTCCCGGCGCCACGCGTATGCCCTGACGCAATGCCTCCTCGAACACGCGCATGCCGGAACGGCCGCCGGGCATCTCGACCCACAGCAGCATGCCGCCGCGCGGCATGCTCAGGCGCGTGCCAGGCGGAAAGTGCGAGGCGATGAGTTCGGCGCTGCGGTCACGTTGCGTTTTCAGTTCGCGCCGCAGCCGGATCAGGTGCCGGTCATAGGCGCGCGATCCCAGGTAGTCGGCCACGGCGATCTGCGCCAGCGGTTCGTTGGGACGGCTTTGCGCGAATTTCAGCATGGCGATGCGCGCCTTCCAGCGCCCGCCCAGCAGCCAGCCCAGCCGCATGCCCGGCGCCAGCGTCTTGTGCAGGGACGCGCAATAGATCACGTTGCCGGTAGGGTCCCAGGACTTGGCCGCGGGCAGCGGCGCGTCATCGTCGGTCAGCGCGCCATAGGTGTCATCCTCGATCAGCGGCACCTGCTGGCGTTCGCACAGCGCCACCAGCCGGGCTTTTTCCGCGTCCGGCATCACGCAGCCCAGCGGATTCTGGAAGTTCGGCACGACCACCACGGCGCGGATGTTGCCGTGGGTCTGGAAGGCCAGGTCCAGCGCCTCGATCGACAGGCCATGCTGCGGGCTGGTGGGGATTTCCAGCGCGCGCATGCCCAGGCTTTCCAGGATCTGCAGCAGGCCGAAGTAGCAGGGCGATTCCACCGCGATCGTGTCGCCCGGCCGCGCGACCGCGCGCAGCGCCAGGTTCAGCGCCTCGATGCAGCCATGCGTGACGATGACATCATCGGCGCTGGCGTTGATGCCGTTGGCCAGCGCGCGGCGGGCCAGCACCGCGCGCAGTTCGGGATGCCCCTGCGGCGGCACCGGACTGACCAGCATCTGTGGCGATTGCCGCAGGGCGCGGATCATCGCCTGCTTCAGCTCTTCCATGGGGTAGGCCTCGGGCACGGCCGCCGCCAGCGCGAAGTTGGCGCTGACAGGATGGGCCTCGCATTTGGCGATGAAGTCAGAGACGCGGTCGTGGATGCCCACGTACTGGGCGGCGCCCAGCGCCTGCCGGATGTCCGGCTCGGCCACCGGCGGTATGCCGTTGCGCCGGGGCTTGAGCACGAAATAGCCGGAACGCGGCCGCGCCTCGATCAGGCCGTCGTCTTCCAGCAGGCGGCAGGCCTGCAGCGCCGTGGACAGGCTGACATGGTGGGTGCGGACCAGGGTGCGGACCGAGGGCATGCGCTGGTCCGGCGCAAGCACGCCGTTCTGGATGGCGCGCCGGTAGTGATTGGCCAGGCGGAGATAGAGCGGTTGCGATTCCATGCGCCGATCATGCTCCCCGTGTGTGGATGGCGGCTAGGCACAGATGCAGCCAAAGTACACCATAACAGCAAGGAAATCGAGCTTCTGCATCGGTACAGAAAGCCGGGATGTGTGGCTGTTGCGCATAGCAGGGCCGGCGTAGCCTGTCAGCATCGACAGGAGATGATCATGAACCCCAATTCCCCGCCCGGGCCGCACACGACGCGCCTGGATCTGGCCAGCGGCGCCTCGCGGACATTCCTGCTGCGGGCCGGCGCCAACATCGTCTGCCTGAGCGGCAGCCTGCTCATCGATGCGCCGCGCCTGGCCGAAAACGGCGCGCCGTGCCCGCCGCTGCGCCTGAATGCGGGCGAGGCGCAGGGCGTGGGGCACGGCGGCGTGTTGCGCATCACCGCCATCGGCGCCGCCCAACTGGTATGCCTGAATCCGCCGGGCTGGATGGCCCGTCTGGGGCATTTGCTGCGGGGTGGGCTGGCGCTGCTGACGGGCGTCGCGGCGCGTCAAAAAACCGGGGGCGGAGTCGATGCGCTGCACAACATTTCAAAATGATGTATGATTCACACATCAGACGCGGGGTGGAGCAGTCTGGCAGCTCGTCGGGCTCATAACCCGAAGGTCGTAGGTTCAAATCCTGCCCCCGCAACCAGTTTCAGCAGCGTCGCCATTTGACGGCCGCGCGATAAAAAGCCCCGAATGCGCAAGCGTAGGGGCTTTTTGCTATCCGCGTTCCGGCCATGGCAGGCTTGTCCTTCGCGTCGTCCCGGGCGGAACCGGTCCGCGCAGGCTCATGCCGCCGGGCGATGATCAAGCAATGCCCGCGCGCAGGCGCTCGGCTTAGGCTCATCGCCTGGATGAGCCGCTTGCGTTGCCGTCATTCCGAGTACTCGCCGTCGGCGACGCGATTCATGTGCAGGGCCGGCTCCGCCATGAAATCCTGGAACGTGGCGATATCGCCGTACTCCTCGTGTTCGATATCCCAGTAGCCGATGCGCTGGGTCTTGGGATTCCAGACCAGTAGGGTGTCGGAATAGTCGCCGGACGAGCGGCTCAGGCGCAGCACCTTCTTGCGGCCGGCCTGCATCGGCACCGTGTCCGTTAGCGCGAAGAACTCCACGAAACCGAAATCGCAGTCCGGCAGTTCGATGCGTCGCTGCGCGCCTTGCAGGAAATCGAGCAGGTCCGGCGGCAGCTTGTAGGGCTTGAGTTCATGCAGCCGGTTGGCCAGGCTGTGCAATTCCGGGGGTTCCAGCGATTTGAAGTACGCCGCCAGCGCCGCGTCGTCCTGCTCGACCGCGACGGTATAGGGGCGGTCGCCGTCGCGATTGCTCAGCGATACGTCCGCGCCATGCTCCACCAGCAGGCGGCACAGGTTCAGGTCGCGATTGCGGGCGGCCACCAGCAGGGGCGTCGCGCTATCGGAGAACACCTGGTCGCGGGCGCCGAAATTGATGTCCACGCCATGCGCGAGAAAGAAATCCACCGCCTGCCGGTTGCGATTGAATACCGCCGAGCGGAAGGCTTCCCCGCCATGCATGGCCACGGTGTGCCCGAGCGCCTCGATGACCGGCAGGTGCTTGAGCTTCTTTCCGTACAGCGCCTGCTGGTAGGCGTCGCCGCCGACCTTGCGCCGGGCGTGGATGTCGGCGCCGTGGGCCGCCAGATACCGCATCAGGTCCGGCGTGCCGTAGCGGGCGGCCAGCGGAAACGCGGGCGCGTCCGCGCGGTTCAGGTCGGCGCCGCGCTCGACCAGCCAGTGCACGGACGCGGTGGCATGGGCGGCCAGCGCCAGCATGAGCGGGGGTTCCTTGGTGTGCGGGCCCAGCACGATGGCGGTCTCGATATCGCAGCCTTCGGCCAGGGCGCTGTCCAGCGCGGCGACGTCGCCCGCCAGCAGCGCCGCCACGAACGGCGGCACGGTCTCGAAATTGCCGATGTCGGCGATCTTCACCATCAGGCGGAACTCCAGTCGTGTCATGGGCGCGCGCCGGCATGGCGGCGCGCGCCGCGCAGGGCGCGCGGGTAGCGGGCCATCCTAGCACGCGCGTCGCGGGTCCCCGGCTGCCTCGCCGCTTGCGCCAGGTCAAGCGCAAGCGTGGTCCGGAGTTTCCCCGATACCTTGCGGGCGCACGGCGGGGCGGTGCTGAGCTACCATGGTCTCAGCCTGCGGCTTGGCCGCGAACAAGGAGGGTGCATGGGTACTGCAAAATACGATCATCCCGGTTATGTCGCCGACACGGGCGATGCAGGCAAGTATCACGTGGGCATCTGGTGCCCGCACGGCTATCCCGCCCATATTCATATCGGCAGGCCGGCCGATGGCGGCGACCCCCTGGCGCTGCTGCGCCTGCGCATACCGGACGGCGTGTTCCAGTCGCTGGCCGACGATCCCGAGACGCTGTGCAGGCGGGCGCTCGGACAGGCGCTGGGCGCGGGCCTGCTGCGCACCGTGGCGGTGGACGGCGACTACCAGGAGATCCGTTTCGAACTCGACGCCGAGCCCTGGGGCGGCCCCATGCAGGCGGCGCGGGCCTGACGAGTTGCCCACAGCGGTTGTGGAAAAGCCTTGGGATAGCCGCTGTGCATGTGTAAATAGTGACGTAATAACAAGGGCTTGGCGCCGGCGCTCAATAAGTGTCCGATCCGGCGCCCGGTCCCTGTTCACCACCCCCATGCGACAATCGCAGCCGCCGCGCCGCCCGCGGCGCTTTTTTTTGTTTTTCCCACGCCATGATTCCGCCACGTTGCTCCGTATTTCCGTGCCTGTTCCGCCATGACTGCTCGCGGGCGTTCGTCGCTCGCGACGGACGCGCGGGGGCGGGACGATGAGCGTGGTGACGGGCGACGCCAGGCCCGGGCGCGTGGCCGTGATCGGCGGCGGTCCTGCCGGCCTGATGGCGGCCGAGGGTCTGGCCGCCCGGGGCTACAGCGTGGATGTGTATGACGCCATGCCGTCGGTCGGCCGGAAGTTCCTGATGGCGGGCCGGGGCGGATTGAACCTGACGCACAGCGAGCCGGCCGGGCCGTTCCTGGCCCGCTATGGCGATCGCGCCGCGCAGGTCGCGCCATGGCTGGCGCGGATGGATGCCGCCGCCTTGCGCGACTGGGCGCATGGCCTGGGCGTGCGCACCTTCGTCGGCACGTCGGGCCGCGTGTTCCCCGAGGAAATGAAGGCCGCGCCCCTGCTGCGCGCCTGGCTGGCGCGGCTGCGCGCGGCCGGCCTGCGCTTTCACATGCGGCACCGCTGGCTGGGCTGGCCCGAGGATGCGGCGGGCGGCGCCGCGGATCTGCGTTTCGATACGCCCGAGGGCGAGCGTCGCGCCTCGGCCGATGCCGTCGTGCTGGCCCTGGGCGGCGGCAGCTGGGCCCGCCTCGGTTCGGATGGCGCCTGGGCGCCGGGCCTGCGTGCGCGCGGCGTTGCCGTGGCGCCGTTGCGGCCGGCCAATTGCGGGTTCGACGTGGACTGGTCGGAACATTTCCGCGAGCGCTACGCGGGCCAGCCGGTCAAGCCGGTGTCCATGCGCTGCGGCGATGACGCGAAGGCGCGGCAGGGCGAGTTCGTGGTCACGCGCAGCGGCATCGAGGGCAGCCTGGTCTATGCGCTGTCGGCGGCGTTGCGCGATCGCCTGCAGGCCGATGGCCGCGCGACCGCGGTGCTGGATCTGCTGCCAGACTGGCCGCAGGAAAAAGTGATGGCGGCGGTGACGCATCCGCGCGGCTCGCGTTCGCTGTCCAGCCATTTGCAGAGCCGGCTGGGCCTGACCGGCGTGAAGGCGGGCTTGCTGCGCGAATGCGCGGGCGAGCAGGCGCTGCGCGATCCCGCCCTGCTGGGCGTGCGCATCAAGGCGCTGCCGGTGCCGTTGCAGCGCGCGCGTCCGATCGACGAGGCGATCAGCACGGCGGGGGGCGTGAGCTTCGATGCGCTGACGCCGGGCCTGATGCTGCGCGCCATGCCCGGCGTGTTCTGCGTTGGCGAAATGCTGGATTGGGAGGCGCCCACCGGCGGCTATCTGCTGACTGCCTGCATGGCGGGCGGGCTGGCGGTGGCGGATGGCGTGGCGGCCTACCTGGGCGCGCCACGCGGGGATTGAGGCTTCAGGAACTGGTGAGGATGGACGGACTCGCCGGCGCGGCGCGCGGGGCCAGGTCGCTGACCACCTGGCCGACCACGGGCGGCGCGCCGTCCTGGGCCAGGATGCCGATGACCCGGGTAACCGAACTGGCTTCCACGCGGGAACCCTGGCCCGGATCCTGAACCAGCTGCCAGATCACCGCGTCCGCGGCCTCGATGTCGGTCAGGCTGGCGTTGGATTCGTCCAGGCAGCCACGGGTGAATGCGGACCAGTCGGCCGCGCTGCAAGGCAGCCCGTGCGCCGTGGCCAGGCGCGCCAGCGCCAGCGGCGCGTCGCGCTGGCTCGCGGCCTGCTGGGCGGCGGCGCCCAGCGACACGTCCAGCGACAGCTGGCGCAGAAATTCCACGACGTTATCCGTATTCATCTTGCGGTCTCCCTCTCAAGCTGTTCAGGTTGGCGGGCGTGGTGGTGTCAGCTGGGCTTGCCGCCCAGCATCGACACCAGCGATTGCTTCAGGCGCGGCGAAAAAATAGGCACGGTGTGGGACACGCCGCTGCGGTCCACGCCTTCTTTCAGTTCGACGGACTGCCCCTGGAACACTTCCGGCGCGCGGGCGATGTCGTTGTAGCGCGCGAGCAGCGCGTCCACCTGGGACTGGGCGTCCGCCAGCGTGCTGCACGAAGCCAGTTTGCCGGCCGCGTGTTCCTGCAGGATGCGATGCAGGTCGTCGATGAAAAGGGCCAGCGCCGCCGGACCCCGGCAGCCAGGCTGTTCCCAGCCCCAGCTTTTCGGGGCCGTAGCGCCGGCCGTCGATGCGTATGTCTTGGTCATTCGTGCATCCTAATGCATTGCCGTGAAATGCGCGACAAGGGCAAGCGAGCGTCGGCCGGGGGCGCTTCGGCCGGGGGCGGCGAGCCCGCTTTCGCGGGCGGATGGCCGATGCTCAAGACGCGGGCTTTGCGGTATGCTGGGCTCGGTTTTTAAGCCAGGAAAGGAGAACTCCATGAAGAACAAAGTCTTTCTCGTCATGCTGCTTTCGATCGCCGCGCTTTCGGCGGGCTGCAATACCGTCGCGGGCGCGGGCAAGGATATACAGCGCGGCGGAGAAAAGATCGAGGACGCCGCCAAGAAGTAGGCTGCCTCGCCAGCGTCCGTTCAGGCGGCGCAGGGCCGCGTCCGGGATGCCCAGGCATGCCGGACGCGGCTTTTTTATCGCCGGTCGGCTCCCGGACGGTGCGCCGCCTTGACGGCCGCAAGCGGGCGCCGCATGTCGTGCCCGGCCGGTCACGAATGCGGGGCTGGCATAATCGCGGGAATCCGAAAGTCTGAAACGGGAACGATGATGCGCAAGTCTGTATGGATGGTGGGCGCGATGCTGGCGGCGTCGCTGGGCGGGTGCGCGAGCACCGGCGTGTATGAGGCCGAAACCGCGCTGCACGAAACCTTCATCGTCGACACGAATTCGCAGGCCGCGTTCCGACGCGCGGGCGAGTACGTGCGCGCCTGCCACGTGAACGTCGCCCATCCCTACAACGTCGCCTATGCCTGGAAGCCCAAGCTGGGCGAGAAGGGCGCGCCCGACGAGGTGCAGGTCTACAAGGTGGGCGAACAGGCCAAGGTGCTGGAACTGATCACGTCCGAAGCCGAAAGCCCGAGCAAGGCCAAGGTGACGATCACCGTGGTCGGCGAAGGCCGCTGGGACAAGGCCGAGATCGCCGCCGCCCGCGCCTCGATCGAGAGCGCGACGCCGGCCTGCCGCCAGGGCGGTTGATCATGGAGCCGCGCTCGGGGCAGGGTCGGGCAGGCGCGATGGCGTTCGCGCTGTTCGCCGGCGCGTTCCGCCTGCTGGCCTGGATTAACGGCGGCGCGGCGCTGGTGCTGGTGTTCTTCATGCTGGGCGTGATCGGCTCGGACGTGGCCGCGCCCGATCTGCAGGCGCCGCTGGCGCTGTACCTGGCGGGTTTCCTGGGCGCCTGCGGCGGTCTGCTGTTCGGCTGGCTGGCGCAGGCCAGCCTGTTGCGACAGGGCGACACCCTGCGGCCCGGCCGGCGGCACTGGCCGGCCCAGGCGCTGGCCGTGCTTTTCTATGTCGTGAGCGCGCTGTGCTTCTGCGCCGCCTGCTGGCTGGCCGCTGGTTCCGCCGCCACGGCCGATGCCTCGGTGACGACGGGCTACACCGGCGTCTAGGAAAAAACACGGGTAAACCCGTGTGCGCAAAAGTGTTGGACTTGCACTTGCGTTGAGAATAATATGCGCAGTGCGTATATAAATCCTCTTCCTCGGGGCCTGTCATGACCATCTCCCAGCAAGCTTTCCTGCGCGACGCCATGCGACGCCTGAACCTGACGCGCGACGTCTTCGCCACCCGCATCGGCGTCAAGCGCCGGGCGCTGGATACCTGGCTGCTGCCCGAGGGTTCGCAGGAATTCCGCGCCATGCCGGAAGTGGTGCAGCGCTTCGTCAGCGAAATCGTGCAGAACGGCGTGCTGCTGGAAAAATATACGCAAAGCGTACAAGACGGTCCGCTGCGTGACCGTATCGCCGTCGAAGGCAAGCATCAGCTGGTATCGGTGGACCAGTTCACCCGCGAATCGGTGGAAGACCTGTTCCGTGTGGCCGACATGATGCAGCCCATCGCGCGTCGCCAGAAGATCTCGCGCGTGCTCGAGGGCGCGGTGCTGGGCAACCTGTTCTTCGAGGCCAGCACCCGTACCCGCGTCAGCTTCGGCTCGGCCTTCTGCCGCCTGGGCGGCTCGGTCTGCGACACCACCGGCTTCACGTTCTCGTCCATGGCCAAGGGCGAATCCATCTACGACACCAGCCGCGTCATGAGCGGCTATGTCGACGCGATGGTGATCCGTCATCCCGACCAGGGCTCGGTGGCCGAATTCGCGCGCGCCACCAACATTCCGGTGGTCAACGGCGGCGACGGTCCTGGCGAACACCCCAGCCAGGCGCTGCTGGACCTGTACACAATCCTCACCGAGTTCTCGCGCCTGGGCAAGCTGCTGGACGGCGCCCACATCGCCATGGTCGGCGACCTGAAATATGGCCGCACCGTGCACTCGCTGATCAAGCTGCTGGCCCTGTACAAGGGCGTGAAGTTCTCGCTGGTGTCGCCGCGCGGCCTGGAGATGCCGTCCTACATCATCGAACAGGCCAGCCGCAACGGCAACGTCATCGAGCAGAAGAGTTCGCTGGGCGAGGGCCTGGCGGGCGCCGACGTGATCTACGCCACGCGCGTGCAGAAAGAGCGCTTCGCCAACGAAGAGAACGAAGGCTACACGCCCGACTTCCAGATCAACCGAGCCATCATCGACGAATACTGCGGTCCGGACACCATCGTGATGCACCCGCTGCCGCGCGACAGCCGGCCCGGCGCCAACGACCTGAGCGTGGACCTGAACCACGATCCGCGCCTGGCGATCTTCCGCCAGACCGACAACGGCATCCCCATCCGCATGGCGATCTTCGCGGTGCTGCTGGGCGTGGAAGGGCTGGTGCAGCATTCGATGCGCGACGTGACGTGGCAGCATCCCACCCACATCGGTCCCGACGACTCGGCCTTCCACGGTCTGGACTGATCCGCGCCGTTCCGATTTTCCCTACAGGGCGGCCGCGCTTGCGGCCCGCCCCGGGCGATTTGAAGCATAATCCGCGCTGGTTTTGCCGTCGGGATGTCCCCGCGGCGAGTTTGTGTCGCGCGCAGCTGCCGGGCGCGCTTCGGGGCTAGCGGCCCTGATCCGGTCGGATGGTCCCCTATGTCTTCGAGCAGCAGCGCAATCCCCGTCACTCCCGCCGTTGCCGGCCAGGCCTGCTATCTGAGCGCATCGAATGCGCAGGCCTGGCAGGCGGTCTACCAGTCCGTGGACGCCTACACCCGGGGGCAGGTCGCCGCCGTGGTGTCCGACAGCGCCACCGCGCTGGTCGACGCCTTCTATTCCACGCTGTTGTCCGATGCCGAGGCGGGGCCGCGCCTGTCGCACGAGATCGTCTCGACCCGCCTGAGCAGCGCCATGAAGGGCTGGCTCAAGGGCCTGCTCTGCGTGCGCGACCAGGGCGATATCGCGGCGCTGATGGCGACGCAGAAAAAGGTCGGCGAGGTCCACGCGCGCGTGCACATCCCCATTCATCTGGTGATGGCCGGCGCGCGCATCCTGAAGAACGAGATCGCGCTGCGCCTGCGCGCCAGCGACCTGGACGGCATGGCCGCGTCGGTGGCCACGCAGTACGTCTGCAATCTGTTCGACCTGGCGATCGAGCAGATGAGCCGCGCCTTCATGCGCGACGTCAACCGCGGCGCGCGCAACGACGAGGCCTACCGGCTGTTCGCGCTGGGGCAGAACATCTCCACCGAGCGCGAGCGGCAGCGCGCCGCGCTGCTCGAATGGAGCCAGGCCGTGCTGATCGGCCTGCACTACCGCGCGCCGGAGCAGGTGCTGCCGCGCCTGGCGGCCTCGGAGTTCGGCCTGTGGTTGCACCACAAGGGCGGCGTGCTGTTCGAAAGCGCGCCCGCGCTGCGACAGATCATGGAAGCGGTGGCGCGGCTGGATGATGTGGTGCTGCCCGGACTGATGCGCGGCGCCGAGGGACAGGGCGCCATGCCGGACCTGGTGCGCGAGCTGCAGGAACTGGTGGCGCGCATCAAGCACCTGCTCAACGGTCTGTTCGACATGGTGGCGGAAATCGAGAGCGGCAGCGATCCGCTCACCAACGTGTTGAACCGGCGCTTCCTGCCCTCGGTCATCGGCCGCGAGATCGCCATCGCCACGCGTCAGCATTCCGCGTTTTCCGTGCTGCTGCTGGACATCGACCACTTCAAGTCCATCAACGATCAGTATGGGCACAGCGGCGGCGATCAGGTGCTGCGCCAGTTCGCCGAGGTAGTGCACCAGGCCTGTCGTTCCAGCGACTTCGTGTTCCGCTACGGCGGCGAGGAATTCCTGGTGGTGCTGGTGGACACGGGGCTGGAGGCCGCGATGCCGGTCGCGCAAAAGCTGGGCGCGGAAATCCGCCGCCACGCCTTCTCGGTGTCGGAGGCCGCCAATCTGAAGATCACGGCCAGCATCGGCGTGGCCTCGTTCGACGGCCATCCCGACTACGCCTACCTGATCGAGCGGGCCGACAAGGCGCTGTACCGCGCCAAGCAGGCCGGACGCGACCAGGCCGTCGCGGCCTGAGCGGCGGGGGCCGCCGCGCCCCCTGGGCCGCCGTGGGCCCAGACCTTGGCGGCCACGCTGTTCCGGCGCGCGCCGGATGTCGGATCGCACAATGCAGAACCCCCGGAAGGCTGGATCGGAATCCAGCTTCCCGGGGGGTTTGGCATTCAGGCTTCGGTCATCCCGGGCTGTCCCGGGATGCGGCGCTCAGACGCGCTTTTCGCCGCCCAGCGCCTCGACCAGCTCGGCCATCAGCTTGGCCAGCTCGCCCGTCATCAGCATCATGTCGGAATCGAACTTCTCGTCGTCGTTCGCGGCGATGGCTTCGTTGCCTTCCTTGAGCACGTCCAGCGGCGCGACGCGCTTGACGTCCAGGTTCTCGGTCAGCACGAAGGAGATGCGGTCGGCCCAGGTCATGGCCAGGCGCGTGCACTGCTTGCCGGACTGGATGTGGCGGCGCACGTCGTCGGCGTCGATGGAGTGCTTGACGTATCGGATCGCCGCGCCGCTTTCGCCGGACGAGCGCAGCTCGGTGTCCTGGTCGATGGTGAAGTTGGACGGCGCCTCGTCCTCGGCCAGCCAGCCGGTCATGGCCGAGGCGGGCGACTGGGCCACGTACAGGTTTTCCAGCGGGAACGGGTCGATGCACTTGGCCAGCAGCCCGATCACTTCATCGGCCTTGGCAGAAGCGGCCGCGTCGATCACCAGCCAGTGGTTCTGCGGGTCGATCCAGACGCGGGTGTCGCGGTACACGCTGAAGGCGCGCGGCAGCAGCTCGTCGGTGACGCGCTCCTTGATTTCCTTCATCTGCTTGCGGCCCGGCTTGTAGCCTTGCTGCTCTTCGATTTCCTGGGCGCGCGCCTTGGCGACCTGGTTGACCACGGTGCCGGGCAGCAGCTTCTTCTCGGCGCGCAGCGTCAGCAGGATCTGCCCGCCCACCACGTGCGCCAGTCCGCCGTTCTCGCGCGGCGGCACCCAGCCCAGGCTCTGCATTTCGAGATTGTTGGCGCCGGCGCTGCCGCTGGCCTGATAGGCATGCCGCGCGAGCGTTTCTTCCAGCTGCTCGCCCACGAGCGTCCACGGCGAGGAAAGGCGGTAGATCTTAAGGTTCTTGAACCACATGTGCGTCGGCCAAAAGGGTTGATTCTATACGACCCGGCCCACCCGGATCGACCTTGCGCTGCGCGCGCGCGACGCGACACGATCTGTCACTGACAGCCCGGAGCGCATGCGGTAACGTCCGCCGCAACGCTCATCGACACAAGGAGAATGGCATGAAATTGTCGACAATCATTGGCGCAGTGCTGATCGTGCTGGGCGTGGCCGCGCTGGCGTACAAGGGCTTCAACTACAAGTCCGAAGAGACCGTGCTGCAGATCGGCTCGGTCAAGGCCACCGCGGAAACGGAGAAGTCCGTGGCCATTCCGTCCTGGGCGGGCATCGCCGCCATCGTGGTCGGCGTGCTGGCGGTCGGCGTGGGCATGCGCCGCTGACACGACGCCAAGGTATTTCCCGAAGGCCCGCGCTTGCGCGGGCCTGTTCGCGCGCGCAAAAAAAAAGCGGCCCGGCGCTATGCAGGCCGGGCCGGTACGGGAGCACGCAATGCCGCGTCATAAAAGGCTCGCGGGGAACGCGACATTGGTGTCAGAGCAGCAGCCCTGCAAATCGTCTGGCAGGGGGATCAATCGCCAGGTGATTTGGCGCAAGGCCGTAATCTGAGGCGCCAGTCTAAGGGCAGGGGTCTGACAGCGTCCTGAATCGAACAGGGCGCGCGCGGAACACAGAATTCCATGCGCGGCATGGCGAAGGGGCCCGTCCCGCGACGTGTCTGCCGGCGCGGGTCCGGCGCGCGCCGGCAGGCCTTGGCGGTTCGACGCGGACAGGGCAAAAAAAAAGCTCCCGAGGGAGCTTTGTGAAAGGCCGGGCAGGCGCAGCAGTCCCGCCCGGCGGGGGATGGATGGTTTACTCGTTGATGTCGTTGTCCTTGGTCTCGCGCACGAACAGCGTGCCGATGACCAGCGTCATCACGGCGATGATGATCGGGTACCACAAGCCATCGTAGATGTTGCCGGTGGCGGCGACCACGGCGAAGGCGACCGGGGGCAGGAAGCCGCCGAACCAGCCGTTGCCGATGTGGTACGGCAGGCTCATCGAGGTGTAGCGGATGCGGGTCGGGAACATTTCCACCAGCATGGCCGCGATCGGGCCATACACCATGGTCACGTAGATCACCAGGATGGTCAGCAGCAGCACGACCATGACGTTGTTGCTCTGGGCCGGATCCGCCTTGGCGGGATAGCCGTGCGTGCGGATCGCGGTGGTCAGGGCCTTGTCCAGCTCGGCGGCCTTGGCCTTGAACTCGGCCAGCGCCAGCGTCTTGCCGTCGAACGAGGCGAACTCGTCGCTGCCGATCTTGACCTTGGCGACCGAGCCGGCGGGCGCCGCTTCGTTCTTGTAGTTCACCGAGTTGCGGGCCATGAAGGACTTGACCACGTCGCAGGAGCTGGTGAACGAGGCCGTGCCCACGGGGTTGAACTGGAACGAGCAGGTCGCCGGATCCGCGATCACCGTCACCGGGGCCGAGGCCTGGGCCTTTTCCAGCGCCGGGTTGGCGAAGTGGGTCAGACCCTGGAAGATCGGGAAGTAGGTCAGCGCGGCGATCAGGCAGCCGGCCATGATGATGGGCTTGCGGCCGATCTTGTCCGACAGCGCGCCGAACACGACGAAGAACGGGGTGCCGATCAGCAGCGCCACGGCGATCATGATGTTGGCGGTGTTGGCGTCGACCTTCAGCGTCTGCGTCAGGAAGAACAGCGCGTAGAACTGGCCCGTGTACCAGACCACGGCCTGGCCGGCGGTCAGGCCCAGCAGCGCCAGCAGCACCACCTTCAGGTTCTTCCACTGGCCGAACGATTCGGCGATCGGCGCCTTCGAGCCCTTGCCTTCTTCCTTCATGCGCTTGAAGGTCGGCGATTCATTGAGCTGCATCCGGATCCACACCGAGATGCCCAGCAGCACCACCGAGATCAGGAACGGAATGCGCCAGCCCCAGGCCTTGAAGTCGTCTTCGCCCATGAACGTGCGGATGCCCAGGATCACCAGCAGCGACAGGAACAGGCCCAGCGTGGCGGTGGTCTGGATCCACGACGTGTAGAAGCCGCGACGGCCGTGCGGCGCGTGCTCGGCCACATAGGTGGCCGCGCCGCCGTACTCGCCGCCCAGCGCCAGGCCCTGCAGCAGGCGCAGCGCGATCAGGATCGCGGGAGCGGCCAGGCCGATGCTGGCGTAGCTAGGCAGCACGCCCACTAGGAAGGTGGACAGGCCCATGATCACGATGGTGACCAGGAACGTGTACTTGCGGCCGACCAGGTCGCCCAGGCGGCCGAACACCAGCGCGCCGAACGGACGCACGGCGAAGCCCGCCGCGAACGCCAGCAGGGCGAAGATGAAGCCCGCGGTGGGGTTCACGCCGGAGAAGAAGTGTTGCGCGATGATGGCCGCGAGCGAGCCATACAGATAGAAGTCATACCATTCGAAAACCGTGCCCAGCGAGGACGCGAAGATGACGCGGCGTTCATCCTTGGTCATCGGGCGCGGATCCGCGGAGGGACCGCGGCCTGCCACAGTGGTTGTGCTCATGATGTCTCCTCGTTTTTGTCGCCGGCGGTTTCTCCGCCGTGCCTGACCCTCCGCCGGCGAGGCCGACATCGAGCTATACGCAAGGTAGGGAACGAGACTGACTCGGTTCTGACGTAACCCTTACCTGAGGCTTAAATTTGCAACAAAAAGAAACCGCCTCATAGGGAGGCTAGGGATAGCACTTAGGAACCAAATGCGTGGGCGTCGCGCTGTTTTGGGCTTTCGGCAAGCCGCCGCGGCCATTGGAAGGGATGCATGCGCGGGCATATCCGCGCAGCGACGCGCTAGGCGTCGGCGGACGGGTCCGGTTCCGAGTACAGCGGGAAGGCGACGCGGATGCGGGTGCCCGGCAGGTCGGAATAGGGGCTTGGATGGTCGCTGATGACGACCGTGGCCTGGTGGGTCTGCGCGATCTCGCGCACGATCGCCAGGCCCAGGCCGCTGCCGTCGGACAGCGTGCCCAGCACGCGGTAGAAGCGGTCGAAGACCCGCTCGCGTTCTTCCGGCGCGATGCCGGGGCCCGAGTCCTCGACCTCAAGCACGCCTTGCTCGCCCAGGCTCTGCACCCGCACCGTGATATGGCCGCCGCGCGGCGTGTAGCGCAGCGCGTTGTCCACCAGGTTGTTCAGCAGCTCGGCCAGCAGCAGCGGGTTGCCGTTGATCTCGACCGGCGTCTCGGCGCCCTCGAAGCCCAGGTCGGTGCTGAGCGACAGCGCGTGCGGCACCCAGTGCATGGCCTGCTCGTAGGCGATGGCGTTCAGGTCGGTGCGGGCCAGGCCGATGGCGGCGGGGTTCTCGGCGCGCGCCAGCAGCAGCAGCTGGTTCACCAGGCGGGTGGCGCGCTCCGATCCGGTGACCAACTGGCGCAGGCTGGATTGCATTTCCTCGGGACTGGCGTCGCGCAGCGCCAGCTCGGCCTGCGTGCGCAGCCCGGCCAGCGGCGTCTTCAGCTGGTGCGCGGCGTCTGCCACGAAGCGGCGCTGCGCCTGCACGTTGGACGACAGCCGGTCCAGCAGGTCGTTCATGGCCGCCAGCAGCGGCGCGATCTCGGACGGCGCGGCGCGCTCGTCGATCGGCGACAGGTCGTCGGGCCGGCGCGCGCGCAGCCGCTGTTGCAGCGCGTTCAGCGGCGCCACGCCGCGCGACAGCCCGAACCACACCAGCAGCACCGCCACGGGCAGCACCACGAACTGCGGGATGATCACGCCCTTGATGATGTCGTTGGCGAGCTGGGTGCGCTTTTCCACCGTCTCGGCCACGATCAGCAGCGCCGGCTGCGTGCTGGGCAGGTTCAGGTCGACCCAGGTGTAGGCCATGCGCACGCCGAAGCCGCGCAGCGTGTCGTCCTCGTACAGCACCTGGCCGGGGCTGGGCTGGCCCACGCTGGCCGGCAGCGGCAGGGCGCGGTCGCCGCCCAGGTACTCGCCGCGGCTGCCCAGCGCCAGCCAGAACACGCTGTCGGTCTCGTCGGCGCGCAGCACCTCGCGCGCGGCGTCGGTCATCTTCAGCGTCGCGCGGCCGTCCTGCGCGTGGACCTGGCGCGTCAGCACGTGCAGATTGTTGGCAAGCGCGCGGTCGTAAGGCACGTTGGCGATGTTCTGGGCGACCACATAGGTGATGGCCACGCTCATGGGCCACAGCAGGAACAGCGGCGCCAGCATCCAGTCCAGGATCTCGCCCAGCAGCGACCGTTGCGGCGGCGCGAAGCTGGGGCCCTTGGCCCCCGCCCGCATGACATCCAGTGCTTCTTGATTGAGCTTTTCGGGATGCTGCGGGGAATCAGCTGGCGAGGTAGGCCGCACCCTGGTCCCGTTCAAGGCAATAGCCCAGGCCGCGCACGGTCACGATCTTCACGCCGCTGGGCTCGAGTTTCTTGCGCAGGCGGTGCACATAGACCTCGATCGCGTTGGTGCTGACTTCCTCGCCCCATTCGCACAGGTGATCGACCAGCTGGGTCTTGCTGACCATGCGGCCGCTGCGCGTGAGCAGGATTTCCAGCAGGCTGACCTCGCGCGCGGACAGGTCCAGCGTCTGCTCGTCGACCATCGCCACGCGGCCGGTCTGGTCGAACACCAGGCGGCCATGCTTGAGCAGCGTGGCGCCGCCGCCGGCGCCCCGGCGGGTCAGCGCGCGAACGCGCGCCTCCAGCTCGGACAGCGCGAAGGGCTTGGCCATGTAGTCGTCGGCGCCCAGGTCCAGGCCTTTGACGCGCTGCTCGATGCTGTCGGCGGCGGTCAGGATCAGGACGGGCAGGGAGGAATTGCGCGCGCGCAGGCGCCGCAGCACTTCCAGGCCCGCCAGATGGGGCAGGCCGAGGTCCAGGATGAGCAGATCGAAGGCCTGGGCGGCCAGCGCGGAATCGGCCGCGAGGCCGTCGCGCACCGCGTCGACCGCGTAGCCATTGTGCCGGAGCGAGCGGGACAAGCCGTCTGCCAGGATACTGTCGTCTTCGGCGATCAGGATACGCATGGGCTGCTGCTAGTGTTGTACGTCCCCCGCGCGATGCCGGTTGCTGCCCTGTCGCCCGCGCGGATTTTTTCTTCTGTCGCGGGCGGTCCGGCGGCGCAATGGGGACGAATCACCGGGGGCGTCTGGAATTCTGTCACAGGGCGCGGCGCTTGCCACTCAGGGTATACGTGGAAAACTCTGGCACACTGTTTTTTTGTACAGTACAATCCGATGCCATAATCTCGACCGACAGAGATCCAGGCCGACGACGATTCCGATCCCCCGTCCTGGACCGAGCAGCAAGATTGTTAACCCCCGTGCTAGCCCCGGGGCGCAAGCCCGAACCCGACCCGCAACCCGATACGTTACACAGACAGGACTTCACATGGACGACAAAACCACCAAGGCCGCTGCCGCGGAAAAGGCCAAGGCGCTCGCCGCCGCGCTTTCGCAGATCGAAAAGCAGTTCGGCAAGGGCTCGATCATGCGCTACGGCGACAACGAAGTCTCCCACGACATCCAGGTGGTTTCCACGGGTTCGCTGGGCCTGGACATCGCGCTGGGCGTCGGTGGCCTGCCGCGCGGCCGCGTGGTCGAGATCTATGGTCCGGAATCGTCGGGCAAGACCACGCTGACGCTGCAGGTGGTCGCTGAAATGCAGAAGCTGGGCGGCACCTGCGCCTTCGTCGACGCCGAACACGCGCTGGACGTGCAGTATGCGTCCAAGCTGGGCGTGAACCTGGCCGACCTGCTGATCTCGCAGCCGGACACGGGCGAGCAGGCGCTGGAAATCACCGACGCGCTGGTGCGCTCGGGTTCGGTCGACCTGATCGTCGTCGACTCCGTCGCCGCGCTGGTGCCGAAGGCCGAAATCGAAGGCGAAATGGGCGATTCGCTGCCCGGCCTGCAGGCCCGCCTGATGAGCCAGGCGCTGCGCAAGTTGACCGCCACCATCAAGAAGACCAACTGCATGGTCATCTTCATCAACCAGATCCGCATGAAGATCGGCGTGATGTTCGGCAACCCCGAAACCACCACCGGCGGCAACGCGCTCAAGTTCTACGCCTCGGTGCGCCTGGACATCCGCCGCATCGGCTCCATCAAGAAGGGCGATGAGGTCGTCGGCAACGAAACCCGCGTCAAGGTCGTCAAGAACAAGGTCGCGCCGCCGTTCAAGCAGGCCGAGTTCGACATCATGTACGGCGCCGGCATCTCGCGCGAAGGCGAAATCATCGACCTGGGCGTGGCCGCCAACGTGGTGGATAAGTCCGGCGCCTGGTACAGCTACAACGGCAACCGCATCGGCCAGGGCAAGGACAATGTCCGCGAATACCTGAAAGAGCACCGCGAGCTGGCGATCGAGATCGAAAACCGCGTGCGCGAGAACCAGGGCGTGGTCAGCCGCGCCGCCGAGTTCGTGCCCACGGCCGAAGACGCCAGCGAAGACTGAGCGTCCTCGTTGCGCCCGGGCTCGCGCGAGCGGGCGCCGGGCGTGTACGGCAGTCGGGCGACGGCAGGTTCCTGGTTCGGGAACCTGCCGTTGTCGTTTTCCTGTCTACACTTCATGCCATGAGCTGGAAACCTTCCGCCAAATCCTCCGAGCATCTGCGCGCCAAGCTGGATGACGAGTTCGAGACCGTGGCCAAGCCGCAAGGCCTGCGCCGCAGCTCCGACGCGCGCCGCGCCGCCGAGCCCGCCGCCGCGCCGGACGAATGGCAGCGCACGTCCGAGCAGCGCGTCCGCGCCGGCGCGCGCCAGACCCGGGCGGATCGCGAGGGCGCCCGCGACGATGTGCGGGACGACGATGGAGCGGACAGCGATCGGACGGGCCGCGACAGGAAGGAGGGCGGTGCGCAGGCCGATGGCGGCAAGCCCGAGCGCAAGGGGCCGTCGCTGAAGATGCGCGCCGTGGGCTATCTGTCGCGCCGCGAGCATGCGCGCGCCGAATTGGCCCGCAAGCTGGCGCCTCATGCCGAAGATCCGGCCGAGATCGAGGCGGTGCTGGACGCGCTGGAAAAGGAAGGCTGGCTGTCCACCGAGCGTTTCGCGCAGAGCCTCGTGCATCGGCGCGCGTCGCGCCAGGGGGCGGCGCGCATCGTGCAGGAGCTGCGCCAGCATGGCGTGGACGACGGCCAGGTGGCCGAATTGCGCGACCAGCTTCGGTCCACCGAGCACGAGCGCGCGCTGGAGGTCTGGCGCAAGCGCTTCGGCGAAAAGCCGGCCGACCGCGCGGCCTATGCCAAGCAGGCGCGCTTCCTGGCCAGCCGCGGCTTCGCGCAGGATGTCATCCGCCGCATATTGGGCGGCGCGGGCGACGAAGAGTAGACCTGGCCGGCGAGTCGGGCCAGGACCGCAAACGCCAGGCCCCAAACGCCAGGTCTCAAGCGCCAGGTCTCAAGCGCCAGGTCCCAAGCGCCAAGTTTCCGGCCACAGGCGCCAGGCGTATTGCGCGCAACCATTGCGACCCTGACGGCCCGCTCGCGCGGGCCATCGCCGCCTCCGCGCCTATTTCGCCGACTTGATCCCGCTCAGCGTCTTGAAGCAGACGTCGCGCGTGATGGTCAGGAATTCATCGATGTACGAGGCGTCTGTGTCCTCGCTGCGCACCGTGGCGTAGAGCGTGCGCCATACCCCCTGCGGCCCCAGCCGGCACTGCCGCAGCCAGCCCTGGTTCATGTATTCCGTCAGCGCCCAGTTCGGCAGCGCCGCCACGCCGCGGTTGCTGGCGACCAGCTGCGCGATGATGGGGGTGAGTTCGGCCTTGCGTATCGCGGCCGGCTCCACGTCGGCCGGGTCCAGGAACGCGGTGAAGACGTCCAGGCGCTGCTTGTCCACCGGGTAGGTGATCAGCGTCTGGTCCGCCAGCTGGTCCGGCATGACGAACTTGCTGCCGGCCAGGGGATTGGATTCCGATACCGCCAGCACCAGTTCGTACTTGAACAGGGGCAGGTAGTCGACCGCGTCCAGCGGCTGCGGATCGGAGGTGATGACCAGGTCCAGGTCGCCGCGCACCAGCGCGGGCAGCGGCGCGAAGGAGAACGCCGCCGACAGGTCCAGCGCCACGTCCGGCCATTGCGCGCGGAAGGCGTCCAGCGCCGGCATCAGCCACTGGAAGCAGGAGTGGCAATCGATGGCCAGGTGCAGCCGACCGCTGCGGCCCGCCGCCAGGCGCTGCAATTCCCGTTCAGTGGCGCGCATGCGCGGCAGCACTTCGTCGGCCAGCGCCAGCACGCGCAAACCGGCGGTGGTCAGGCGGGCAGGGCGGGTGCGGCGGTTCAGCAGCGGCGTGCCCAGCCGGGTTTCCAGGTCGCGCAGCTGGTGCGACAGGGCGGATTGGGTCAGGTGCAGCCGTTCGGCGGCTTCCTGCAGGCTGCCGCCATCGCGGATGGCGGTCAGGGTTTCCAGGTGACGAATTTCCAGCATGGGGGGCGTTCAGACCAAAAAAGGGCGCGGAAAGAATGCGCGGGAGACGGGCGGACGGGCGCCGGAACCGGCTATCCCACGGAAGGCTCATGTGCTTATGTTTTATGAGATTCTCTCATATTATGAATGTAGACATTGATTTTGACTCAAATTGATTGTGCGCCAGAATAGCCGTCACTTGAACAAATTTTGTCTTCGGACCTTATCGACATGATGACTATTCATAATCTGGGGTTCCCCCGCATTGGCGCCCATCGTGAACTGAAGCGCGCGGTCGAGGCCTACTGGGCCGGCAAGCAGACCGCCGAAGCACTGGAACAGACCGGCCGCGAGTTGCGCGCCCGCCACTGGCAGCTGCAGGCCGCCAACGGCCTGGCCTTCGTGCCGGTCGGCGATTTCGCCTGGTATGACCAGATCCTGGAATGGACCACGCTGCTGGGCGCCGTGCCCGCGCGCTTCGGCCAGAAGGACAACGAATCCGTGTCGCTGGACACGCTGTTCCGCATGGGCCGCGGCCGCGCGCCCAGCGGCAAGCCCGCCGCCGCCTGCGAAATGACCAAGTGGTTCGACACCAACTACCACTACATCGTCCCCGAGCTGACGCCGGGCCAGACCTTCCGCATCGCCCGCGAATCGCTGTTCGAGCAGATCAAGGAGGCGCAGGCGCTGGGCCTGGCCGTCAAGCCCGTGATCCCGGGTCCGCTGACCTGGCTGTACCTGGGCAAGGGCGATGCCTATGCCGACGGGGCCGCCGACGCCGGCAAGCTCAAGCTGCTGGAAAACCTGCTGCCGGTCTACCAGGCCGTGCTGGCCCGTTGCGCCCAGCAGGGCGTGCAATGGGCGCAGATCGACGAGCCCATCCTGGCGCTGGACCTGCCGCAAGCCTGGCGCGACGCGTTCAAGCAGGTTTACGCCGCGCTGTCGTCCAGCCCGCTGAAGCTGCTGGTCGCGACCTACTTCGACGGTCTGAAGGACAACCTGCCCACCGCGCTGGCCCTGCCTGTGGCCGGCCTGCACGTGGACCTGGTGCGCGCGCCGGAACAGCTGGCCGAGGTCGTTGCCGGCCTGCGCGCCGACCAGGTGCTGTCGGCGGGCGTGATCAACGGCCGCAACATCTGGCGCACCGACCTGGATGCCGCCGCCGCGATGCTGGCACCGATCAAAAAGCAGCTGGGCGAGCGCCTGTGGCTGGCGCCGTCGTGCTCGCTGCTGCATGTGCCTGTGGACCTGGACAATGAAACCGAACTCGATGCCGAGTTGAAGAGCTGGCTGTCCTTCGCCGCGCAGAAGCTGCAGGAACTGAACCTGCTGGGCCGCGCGCTGGACGGCGCCACCGATGCCGCCACCCAGGACGCGCTGGGCAGGCAGCGCGCCGCGCTGGCCGCGCGCCGTTCCTCGACCCGCATCCACAACCCGGCCGTGGCCGCCCGCATGGCCGCCGCCGGTGGCGTGTCGCGCGACCGCGCCCCCTTCGCCGGCCGTATCGCGCGCCAGCAGGAAGAGCTGGGCCTGCCCGCCTATCCCACCACCACCATCGGTTCCTTTCCGCAGACCGCCGAAATCCGCGCGCTGCGCCGCGACTGGAAATCCGGCGCGCTGACCGACTCGGCCTACGAGACCGCGATCCGCAAGGAAATCGAGGAAGTCATCCGCTTCCAGGAAAAGGTCGGCCTGGACGTGCTGGTGCACGGCGAACCCGAGCGCAACGACATGGTGGAGTACTTCGGCGAGCTGCTGGCCGGCTTCGCCTTCACCAGGAATGGCTGGGTGCAGAGCTACGGCTCGCGCTGCGTCAAGCCGCCGGTCATCTTCGGCGATGTGGCCCGTCCCGCGCCGATGACGGTGGGCTGGTCGTCCTACGCGCAGTCGCTGACCGACAAGCCGGTCAAGGGCATGTTGACCGGACCGGTCACGATCCTGCAGTGGTCCTTCGTGCGCGACGACCAGCCGCGCGAACAGACCTGCCGCCAGCTGGCGCTGGCGCTGCGCGACGAAGTGGTGGACCTGGAAGCCGCCGGCATCAGCGTGATCCAGATCGACGAGCCCGCCATCCGCGAAGGCCTGCCGCTGCGCCGCGCCGACTGGCAGGCCTATCTGGACTGGGCCGTGGACTGCTTCCGCCTGTCGACCGCCGGCGTGCGCGACGAGACGCAGATCCACACGCATATGTGCTATTCGGAGTTCAACGACATCATCGAATCCATCGCCGCCATGGATGCCGACGTCATTACCATCGAGACCTCGCGTTCCAACATGGAACTGCTCAAGGCTTTCGAGGACTTCCGCTATCCGAACGACATCGGCCCGGGCGTATACGACATCCACTCGCCCAACGTGCCTGAAGTCGACTGGATGGTGGGCCTGATGCAGAAGGCGGCCGCGCGCCTGCCCAAGGAGCGGCTGTGGGTCAACCCTGACTGCGGCCTGAAGACCCGCGCGTGGCCCGAGACCGAGGCCGCGCTGATCGGCATGGTGCAGGCCGCCCGCGCACTGCGCGAAGCCGCCTGAACAAGCCGGCGGCCGGCGCGGCCGGCAACGCCCGTCCCCGGCTTGGCCCGCGCCTGCGATGCATGCGCGGGTTTTTGTTTTTCGGGGTATGCCCGCGTGAAATTGGCGTGAAGCCGCCGGCGCGCGGACGCCCGCGCGGCATGGGCACAACGCGCGCGACCTCTTTGCGATGTTTTTGTGCGCGGCCCTTGAACGAATTCCGCTGGTATGGGTCAATAAGCGAAAAATCCCCTTTGCCGGATTGTCGCCTTACCTATGATTCTCCATGGCTCTGACCGGCCGGATCTGCTGATCGCGGAAACGCTGCCGGATATTCTCGAAGCCACGATCCTGCGTCATCCCGACGCCGTCGCCATCCATTGGCAGGATCAGTCCATCACCTACGAAACGCTGGGCCGGCGCGCCGACCTGGCCGCGCACCACCTGATCGAGGCGGGCGTGCGGCCGGGCGATATCGTCGGCCTGTGCCTGCCGCGCGGGGACGAGCTGCTGCTGATGCAGGCCGCCATCGCCAAGGCCGGCGCGGCCTGGCTGCCGTTCGAATCCGATACCCCGCCCGAGCGCATGCAGGCCTGCCTGCAGGACGCCGGCGCGCAGTACATCGTCGCCGGCGGCGAGGTCCAGCTCGACGGCATCGCCACCTGTACGCCCTGGCAGCTGTCGCAGCCGGCGGCCGGCTCGGCGCCGCTGCGCCGGCGTGCAGGGCTGCTGCCCGAGCATCCGGCCTACGTCATCTACACCTCCGGTTCCACTGGCAAGCCCAAGGGCGTGCCCATCACCCAGGCCAGCATCTGCCACTTCCTGCGCAGCGAGAACGAAGTGCTGGGCGTGCGCCACGGCGACAAGGTCTACCAGGGCTTTTCGGTGGCCTTCGACATGTCGTTCGAGGAAATCTGGATCAGCTACCTGGTCGGCGCCTCGCTCTGGGTCGCGCCCAAGATGCTGACCACCGACCCCGAAGGACTGCCCGAGGCGCTGGCGCGCGAGGGCGTGACGGTGCTGCACGCCGTGCCCACGCTGCTGGCCCTGTTCAGCCGCGACGTGCCCAGCCTGCGCATCATCAACCTGGGCGGCGAGATGTGCCCGGAGTTCCTGGCGGCGCGCTGGGCCGCGCCGGGCCGGCGCATGTACAACACCTACGGCCCCACCGAGACCACGGTGTCGGCCAGCCTGGCCGAGCTGTTGCCCGGTCAGCCCGTCACCATCGGCACGCCGCTGCCCAACTACGGCATGCTGATACGCGGCGAGGACGGCGCAGTGCTGCCGCAAGGGCAGGTGGGCGAGCTGTGCATCACCGGGCCGGGCGTGGCGGGCGGCTACCTGGGGCGGCCCGAGCTGACGGCCGAGAAGTTCCTGGCCAATCCGCGTCCGCGCGGCGAGCACGATACGCGCATGTACCGCAGCGGCGACCTGGCGCGCATCGACGAGCAGGGCCAGATCCAGTGCCTGGGCCGCAGCGACGACCAGGTGAAGGTGCGCGGCTTTCGCGTCGAGCTGGGCGAGATCGAGGCGGCGCTCTATCGCCAGCCGGGCGTGGGCGCGGCCGCCGTCGTGCTGCGCGATCTGGCCGGCATCGAACAGCTGGTGGCCTTCCTGGCGCCCGAGGGCGAGGCGCGGCCCGATCCGCATGCCCTGCGCGCGGGCCTGGCGCAGGAACTGCCGGCTTATATGATCCCGGCGCGTTTCGAACTGGTGGCCGAGGTGCCGCGCCTGACGTCCGGCAAGATCGACCGCAAGGCGCTCAAGGCGCGCGAGCTGGCCACGGCGGCCGAACCCAGCGGCGAGGACGACCTGCCCGCCACCGCCGGCGAGCAGGCGCTGTTCGAGGCGCTGCGTCCGCTGTTCCCCGGCCAGCCGCTGCGCCTGGCGAGCGATTTCTTCCGTGACCTGGGCGGCCATTCCCTGCTGGCCGCGCGGCTGGTGTCCTCGCTGCGCAAGCATCCGCATTTTTCCGCGCTGACCATGCACGAGCTGTACCAGCATTCCACGCTGGCGGCGCTGGCGGGGCGGCTGGACGCGCTGGCGGCCGAGGCGGCAGTGGCCGGCGCCGGCGCGGCGCGCGAGGCGGTGCCCGAACGCGCGCCCGAGTGGCGGCGCTGGGCTTGCGGCCTGGCGCAGTTGGCGGCGCTGCCCATCCTGATCGGCGTGCGCATGCTGATCTGGCTGACGCCGTTCTTCACCTATCACTACTTCACCGGCGACGAGGGCGATTCGGTCTGGCTCGCGGTGACGCTGTCGATCAGCAGCTACCTGGCCTGCAACCTGCTCAGCTTCGGCGTGGCCGTGGCTGGCAAGTGGGGCATCCTGGGCCGGCTCAAGGCCGGCCGCTATCCGCTGTATGGCTGGATGTTCTATCGCTGGTGGCTGGTCGACCGCATCATGGACATCCCGCCGGCGCACCTGCTGGCCGGCTCGCCGCTGCAGGCCTGGTACCTGCGCGCGCTGGGCGCGCGGATCGGGCAGGACACCGCCATCAGCCGCATCTCGGTGCGGGCTCCGGACCTGCTGTCCGTGGGCGACGGCGCCAGCATTGGCGCGGCGGTGAACCTTGAGAACTTCGAGGTGCGCGGCGGCGTCTGGGAGGTGTCGCCGATCCGCGTCGGCGCCAATGCATACATCGGTTCCTACGCGGTGCTGCAAGGCGATGTCGAGATGGGCGACGAGGCGCGCCTGGACGGCCTGTCGTCGCTGGCGCGCGGCGCGCGCATTCCCGCCGGGCAGATCTGGAGCGGCGCGCCCGCGCGTCGCGATCCGCAGGCGCGCGCTCCCGAGCTGCCGCCCAGGCCCGAGCGCCACGGCCGCTGGCGGCGCCTGGACATGCTGGCCTATGCGCTGGGCGGCGCGGCCATCGCCGGCCTGTTCTTCATGCCGGTGTTCCCCAGCTTCGTGCTGATCGACTGGATCGACGCGCGCTGGCTGGACCTGATGGGCGCGCGCGCGTCCTGGCCCTATGCCTTCCTCTGCTACCTGTTGCTGGCGCTGCCGGCCAGCGCGCTGCTGCTGATGCTGACCATCCTGGTCTCGGCCCTGCTGCGCTGGGCGCTGCTGCCGCGCCTGAGCGGCGGACGCTGGCCGGTCTATGGCCAGATCTATCTGCGGCGCTGGCTGACCAACCAGATCCAGGAATCCAGCCTGAGCGTGCTGCACGGGCTGTACGCCTCGATCTACGCCGGCACCTGGTACCGCCTGCTGGGCGCCAAGGTCGGCCCTGGCACCGAGATCTCGACCGCCATGGGCATCGTGCCGGACATGCTGACGCTGGGCCGCGACAGCTTCATCGCCGACGGCGTGATGCTGGGCGACGAGGAAGTCGACCGGGGCTGGATGACCATGCGCCCGACGGTGATCGGCAACCGCAGCTTCGTCGGCAACGGCGCCTACGTGCCGGACGGCTCCGAGCTGCCCGACGACGTGCTGATCGGCGTGCAGAGCCGCGCCCCAGCCAATGCCCGCATGGCCAGCGGCCAGACCTGGCTGGGCAATCCGCCGCTGGCCCTGCCTGCACGCGAGCAGACCGCCGGCTTTCCCGAGCACCTGACCTTCCGCCCCAGCCTGGGCCGCAAGCTGGCGCGCGGCGCGGTCGAGGGCATGCGCATGATCCTGCCGCTGGCGGTGGTCATCGCCGTGGGCTATCTGACGGTGATGAAAGTGATCCCGATGGCGGTCAAGCACGGCTTCGTCGCCGCTTTCGACGAGCTGATGCTGGCTGGCGTGCTGTACGGCATCGGCGCCTTCCTGTTCCTGGTGCTGCTCAAATGGACGCTGATCGGCCGCTACCGGCCGCGCGCCGAGCCGATGTGGACGCCCTTCGTCTGGAAGAGCGAGGCCGTGACCAGCCTGTACGAGTCCATCGCGGTGCCGAACTTCTTCAATTTCCTGCGCGCCACGCCCTGGCTGCCGCTGGCGCTGCGCTGCATGGGCGCGCGCATCGGCAAGCGCGTCTTCATGGACACCACCGACGTCACCGAGTACGACTGCGTGGCCATCGGCGACGACGCCGTGCTGCACGCCTGGTCCGGCCCGCAGACCCATCTGTTCGAGGATCGGGTCATGAAGATCGGCCAGGTCCGGATCGGGGCCGGGGTCAGCGTCGGGCCCCGCACCACCATTCTTTACGATACGCGGGTGGAGCAGGGCGCCGTGCTGGGGCCGCTGACGCTGGTACTCAAGGGCGAGACCATCCCGGCCGGCCAGGCCTGGATGGGCAGTCCGGCCACCCCGTGGACGGGGCGCTGAGGCCGGCAGAGTCGCCCGCAACCTGTCCCCGATCCTGGCGGCGGGGCCTTTGCGGCCCCGTTTCCCCCTGCCGTCAGTGGGGGCGGGGGGGCTTGAGCGGGGGCCGCCTGCGCTATACTTTGAAGGTTTTGTTGCCGCGCACAAGTTTTTCCACGCCGTGCGCCGGCCATCTTCGCCCCGCAGGCCCCAGCATGCCCTTGCCACCGCCGGATTACCCTCGCCAGCCGCTGCACACGCGTTCCATACGCGTGCAGTCCTATGCGCGCGACGGCGGCCTCTGGGATCTGGAAGCCGAGCTGATCGACGTCAAGGCGTACGATTTTCCCAAGCGCGACGGCGAAGTGTTCAAGGCCGGAGACCCCATCCATCACATGCACCTGCGCATCACCATCGATGGCGATTTCACCATCGTGGCGGCGCAGGCCGTCTATGACGCGGCCCCTTACGGCGGTCATTGCATGGCCATCGAACCCGCTTACACTGATCTGATCGGCATGAACCTGCTCAAGGGGTTTCGCCGCCAGGTCAAGGAGCGTTTCGGGCACGTGGCGGGCTGTACGCACATGACCGAGCTGTCGCAGGTGCTTCCCACCGCGGCGGTCCAGACCATGGCCAACCAGCGGCGGCAGGAAAGCAACCCCAACCGGCGTCCGTTCCAACTCGATGGCTGTCATGCCCTGCGCACCGACGGCCCCGTGGTGGCTGAGCACTATCCCAAGTGGTACACCGGGGATAGCGCTGAGGCATCCGCCGGTTCGGCCTCCGATTCACCTTCTTTTTCTCATACGTCCTGACAGGTAACACATGAAAATCCACGAGTATCAAGGCAAGGAACTGCTGAAGCAATTTGGCGTCCCCGTGCCGCGCGGTATTCCCGCTCTTTCCGTCGACGAGGCCGTGGCTGCCGCTGAAAAGCTGGGTGGACCGGTTTGGGTCGTCAAGGCGCAGATCCACGCTGGCGGCCGGGGCAAGGGCGGCGGCGTGAAGCTGGCGCGCTCGCTGGATGATGTGCGCAAGCTGGCCTCGGAAATCCTGGGCATGCAGCTGATCACGCACCAGACCGGTCCGGAAGGCCAGAAGGTGCGTCGCCTGTACATCGAAGACGGCGCCGACATCCAGAAGGAATACTACGTGTCGCTGGTCACCGACCGCGCCACCCAGAAGGTCGCCTTCATCGCCTCCAGCGAAGGCGGCATGGACATCGAGGAAGTGGCCCACTCCACGCCCGAGAAGATCATCACCGAATACATCGACCCGCTGACCGGCCTGTCCGCCGAGCAGGCCACCAAGATCGCCAACGCGATCGGCCTGCCCGCCGACTCGACCGCCCAGGCCGTGGACGTGTTCCAGAAGCTCTACACCTGCTACATGGACACCGACGCCTCGCTGGTCGAAATCAACCCGCTGAACCGCGACAGCAAGGGCAACATCATCGCCCTGGACGCCAAGTTCAACTTCGACTCGAACGCCCTGTTCCGCCACCCGGAAATCGTCGCCTACCGCGACCTGGACGAAGAAGATCCCGCTGAAATCGAAGCCAGCAAGTTCGACCTGGCCTACATCCAGCTCGACGGCAACATCGGCTGCCTGGTGAACGGCGCCGGCCTGGCCATGGCCACCATGGACACCATCAAGCTGTTCGGCGGCGAGCCGGCCAACTTCCTGGACGTCGGCGGCGGCGCCACGGCCGAGAAGGTCACGGAAGCCTTCAAGATCATGCTCAAGAACAAGAGCGTGAAGGCCATCCTGGTCAACATCTTCGGCGGCATCATGCGCTGCGACGTCATCGCCGAAGGCGTGATCGCGGCTTGCAAGGCCGTCAACCTGAACGTGCCGCTGGTCGTGCGCATGAAGGGCACCAACGAAGAACTCGGCAAGAAGATGCTGGCCGAATCCGGCCTGCCGATCATCAGCGCCGACACGATGGCCGAAGCCGCCACCCGCGTCGTAGCCGCCGTCAAGTAAATATTGCCCCCACGCCGCGCCCCTTCGTGGCTAGCTGCCCCCCAAGGGGGCGCTTTTTACCTTGGGGCGGCCCGGCGGTAAAAGTAATTCCAAGGATTTGCAAATGTCGATTCTGATCAACAAGGACACCAAGGTCATCACCCAGGGCATCACGGGCAAGACGGGCCAGTTCCACACCCGCATGTGCCGTGAGTACGCCAATGGCAAGGCCGCCTTCGTGGCTGGCGTGAACCCGAAGAAGGCGGGCGAGGACTTCGAAGGCGTGCCGATCTTCGCGTCGGTCAAGGACGCCAAGGCCGACACCGGCGCCACCGTGTCCGTCATCTACGTGCCGCCCGCGGGCGCCGCCGCCGCCATCTGGGAAGCCGTCGAGGCCGAACTGGATCTGGTGATCTGCATCACCGAAGGCATCCCGGTCCGTGACATGCTGGAAGTCAAGAACCGCATGAAGGCCAAGGGCAGCAAGACCCTGCTGCTGGGCCCGAACTGCCCCGGCCTGATCACCCCGGACGAAATCAAGATCGGCATCATGCCGGGCCACATCCACCGCAAGGGCCGCATCGGCATCGTCAGCCGCTCGGGCACCCTGACGTACGAAGCCGTGGCGCAAGTCACCGAACTGGGCCTGGGCCAATCCAGCGCCGTGGGCATCGGTGGCGATCCCATCAACGGCCTGAAGCACGTCGACGTGCTGAAGATGTTCAATGACGATCCCGACACCGACGCCGTCATCATGATCGGCGAAATCGGCGGCCCGGACGAAGTGAACGCCGCCCAGTGGGCCAAGGACAACATGAAGAAGCCGGTCGTCGGCTTCATCGCCGGTGTCACCGCTCCTCCCGGAAAGCGCATGGGCCACGCCGGCGCGCTGATCTCGGGCGGCGCCGACACCGCCGACGCCAAGCTGGAAGTCATGGAAGCCTGCGGCATCCGCACCACGCGCAACCCCTCCGAAATGGGCAAGCTGCTCAAGTCGGTGCTGTAAGCCACTTACAGTCGCGCGTAGAAAGAAAGCCCGCCTCGGCGGGCTTTTTTTCGTTCGCTCGCCGCATGAAAGGGCGCGCTGCCTAGGGAAATCCCCCGTTCAAACCGCGTTCGCCCAAACATACGGAAAGCTGAACGAAACTATAATGAAAGAAATCCTTTGCGTACCCAGCAAGAATGCCGTCGGGCTCGCGCCAAGACGGTCAGTGCGCTCTGTTTGTCTACATTCATCCATTCATTTGGTTTGTCCTAGGGGGATCACGTCTAGGAAAGAGAGGGTATGGAACTCAGTTCAGCGGCATTCTGGATAGCGCTGCTCCAGATCATTTGGGTCAACATCCTGCTGTCGGGCGACAACGCCGTGGTGATCGCGCTGGCCGCGCGCTCGCTGCCTGCGCAGCAGCAGAAAAAAGCGATCGTGATCGGCTCGGCCGCCGCGATCATCATGCGTATCGTGCTGACCCTGGTCGCCGCGAAACTGCTGCTGTTGCCGTGGCTCAAGCTGATCGGCGCGCTGCTGCTGGTCTACATCGGCGTCTCGCTGCTGTTGCCGGAAGGCGAGGACGAGGGCGGCGGCCATGCGCAAGGCAATCTGCTGACCGCGATCCGCACCATCATGATCGCCGACCTGGTGATGAGCCTGGACAACGTGGTGGCCGTGGCCGCCGCGGCCATGGGCGACACCACCTTGCTGGTGCTGGGCCTGGCCATCAGCATTCCGCTGGTCATCTTCGGCAGCACGCTGCTGCTCAAGGTCATCGAGCGCTTCCCGGTCATCGTCTGGGTGGGCGCCGCGCTGCTGGGCTTCATCGCGGGCGAGCTGCTGGTTGGCGATCCGGCGCTGCAGGAACCCGTGGCGCGCATCGACAGCGCGCTGGGCGTCACGCAGCACAGCTTCGAGCTGATGGCCGGCGTGCTGGGGGCGCTGCTGGTGCTGGCCATCGGCAAAATCATGTTGGCTCGGCGGAAAGCTGACTGAAAGCTGAATTACAATAATCTGTTGTTTTGAATTTCCCCGCCGCGCGATCGACGCGGCGGGTTCAGCCGGACCGGGACCGGCTATTCTTTTGTGTGCAAATAATGCCTTCGGGGGTTCAAAGTGCTTGAGTTTTTCCAGACGCTGAGTTGGGCAGCGGTATTCCAGATCATCCTCATCGACATCCTGCTCGGCGGCGACAACGCCGTGGTCATCGCGCTGGCGTGCCGCAACCTGGAACCCAAGCAACGCATGCAGGGCATCCTGTGGGGCACCGCGGGCGCCATCATCCTGCGCGTCGTGCTGATCGCCTTCGCCCTCACGCTGCTGGCCGTTCCCTTCCTGAAGGTCGTCGGCGGCCTGCTGCTGGTCTGGATCGGCGTCAAGCTGCTGGTCCCCGAGGATGACGCGCATGGCAACATCAAGGGCGGCACCTCCATCGCCGCCGCCGTCAAGACCATCATCATCGCGGATTTCGTGATGAGCCTGGACAACGTCATCGCCATCGCCGGCGCCGCCCAGAACGCGCACGCCGACCACCAGATCGGCCTGGTCGTGTTCGGCCTGATCGTCAGCGTGCCCATCATCATCTGGGGCAGCACCCTGGTGCTCAAGCTCATCGACCGCTATCCGCTGGTCGTCACTTTCGGCGCCGCGCTGCTGGGCTGGATCGCCGGCGGCATGCTGATCACGGACGTGGTTGTCGTGAATCAATTCGGCGAGCAGCCGACTGCGGTTAAAATTGCGGCTGAAATCATCGGCGCGCTGGTCGTGGTCGGCCTCGGCCGCTGGCTGGCCAGCCGCAAAACCGCAAGCAAGGAATCCGCACATGAGTCTGCGTAGGACTGTCGACCCCCAGCAATCCGAATCGGGCCTGAGCCTGCTTCAGGGCCTGTTCGTGCTGGCCATCATCGGCGTGGTTGCGACGGTCATCGTCTCCAACTTCGTTTGATGACTCGTGTCCCAACCGCAACGCCTGGTCATCGCGACCCGCGCCAGCCGGCTTGCCCTGTGGCAAGCCGAGCATGTGCGCGACCGGCTGCGCACGCTGTATCCGGCGTGCGCGGTTGAACTCCTCACCCTGACGACCCGGGGCGACCAGATCCTGGACCGCACACTGTCCAAGGTGGGCGGCAAGGGCCTGTTCGTCAAGGAACTCGAAACCGCCTTGCTCGACGGCCGCGCCGATCTGGCCGTGCACTCCCTGAAGGACGTGCCGGTCGATCTGCAGGCCCCGTTCGAGCTGTGCGCCGTGCTCGAGCGCGCCGACCCGCGCGACGCCTTCGTCTCCAACACCTACGCCACGCTGGCCGAGCTGCCGGCGGGCGCCGTCGTAGGCACGTCCAGCCTGCGCCGCGAGGCGCAGATCCGCGCGCGCCATCCGCAGCTGGCGGTCAAGCCGCTGCGCGGCAACCTCGACACCCGGCTCGGCAAGCTCGATCGCGGCGACTACGACGCCATCGTGCTGGCCGCCGCGGGCCTGGAACGCCTGGGCCTGGGCGGGCGCATCCGCAGCCTGCTCGATCCGGCCGTCAGCCTGCCGGCGGCGGGCCAGGGCGCGCTCGGCATCGAGATCCGCGACGACCGCGACGACATGCGCGCCTGGCTGGCGCCGCTGGTCAGCGCCGGCACGCGTGCCTGCGTGCTGGCCGAACGCGCCGTGTCGCGCGAGCTTGGCGGCTCCTGTCAGGTGCCGCTGGCCGCCTTCGCCGAACTGAACGGCGACGCGCTGTCGCTGCGCGCGCTGGTGGCTTCGCCGGATGGCGTGCGCATGGTGCGCGCCGAGCGCAGCGGCCCGGCGGCCGAGGCCGAGGCGATCGGCGTGGCGGCCGCCCGCGAACTGCTGGACGCGGGCGCGGCCGCCATCCTTCAAGAACTGCTGCAAGACGACCGGCCCGCGTGATGGCCGACCCCAGCGCCGCCATGCCGCCGCTCGCGGTGCTGACGCGGCCCTCGGGGCGCAACGAGGCCCTGGCCGCGCGCCTGCGGGCGCACGGCTGGGAAGCCTGCGTGCTGCCCGCGCTGGAGATCCTTCCGCTGGATTGCCTGGAGGGGCTGCCCATGCCGGAAGACTACGACATGGTGGTCTTCGTCAGCGGCAACGCGGCGCGCCTGTACCTGGACCAGCTGACCCGCGCGCGCGGCGGCTTTTCCTGGCCCCCGGCCGTGATCGCCGCCACTGTCGGCCCGGCCAGCGCGCAAGGCCTGCGCGAACTGCCCGGCTTTGGCGCGAATACAACAGTCCTGCATCCGCCGGCCGACGCGCCCAGCCACGATTCCGAAGCCCTGTGGGCCGTGCTGCAAGGACTGCCCGCGCTGCCCGCGCGCACCTTGCTGGTGCGCGGCACGCAGGGCCGCGACTGGCTGGGCGACACCCTGGCCGCGCACGGTGTGCGGGTGGCGCGACACGCCGCCTACGACCGGCAGCCCGCGGTCTGGGAGGCGCAATCGCTGGCGCCGCTCAAGCGCAGGGCCGAAGCCGGGCTTCCCGCCACCTGGCTCATCACCAGCGGGGAGGGCGCCGACGCCGCGCTCGCCAATCTGCGGGCCGCCGGCCTGCAAGCCTGGTGGGAAGGCTGCGGTTTCGTGCTGACGCATCCGTCCTTGGCCAGGCGCGTCGGCCGCCCTGGTCATGACGAGAGCGGCGCGGCGATGGTAAAAATCTGCTTGCCCAACGACGACTCGATTTTCCAGGCATTTGTTGCCGCTTGATTCGTTGCTTCGGACCAACACCGAATACAATCGCGTCATGACAGAGAAGACTCCCGCTACCGATCCGGCCGCCCAGGCGGCCGTCCAGGGCGCCGGCGCGCCCGCGTCGGCTCCGGCCAGTTCCGCGCCAGCCGGCTCCACTGCCTCCGCCGTCCGTCCGGCCAAGCGCGGCAACGGCCCCATGCTCACCGCCCTGGCCATCGCCATCGCGCTGGCCGCCGGCCTGGGCTACGCGCTGTGGCAGCAACGCACGCAATTCATGAGCGCCGGGCGCGAAGTCGCCCAGCGCATCGACACCCTGTCCTCCGATCTGGCGCAGGCGCGCCGCGACACGCGCGAAGCGCTGGCCCTGGCGCAGGCCCAGGCTGGTCGCCTGGGCGAGCTGGAAGACACGGTGCGCGAGACCCAGAGCCAGTACCACGCGCTGCAGCAGGCCTGGCAGAACTTCAACGACAGCGCCAGCGACGAACTGCTGGCCAACGATGTCGAACGCCTGCTGACGCTGGCCAACCAGCAGCTGCGCCTGGCCGGCAACGTCTCCAACGCCATCGTCGCGCTGGAAACCGCCCAGGCGCGCCTGGCGCGCGCCGACCGTCCGCGCTTCTCCAGCCTGCAACAGGCCATCAACGGCGACCTGGACCGCCTGCGCGCGGTCTCCACCGTCGACATTCCCGCCCAGGCCGCCCGCATCGAGCGCCTGAGCGTGCTGATCAGCAAGGCGCCGCTGCTGGTGCCGGACGTGGCCGCGCAAGCCGTGGTGCCCGCCGGCCAGCCCGTGGCCGCCTCGGCGCCCGCCGTCGATCCGCAGGCCGGCCTGCCCGCCGACGCGCCCTGGTGGCAGCGCTGGCGCGCCGAGATCGCCTCCTGGCCCGGCCGCGCCGGCTCGGCCCTGGCGCATGAGCTGGGCGGCCTGATCACCATCCAGCGCGTGGACGAACCCGCCGCGCTGCTGCTGTCGCCCGAACAGGCCGACCAGCTGCGCGGCACGCTGCGCCAGCGTCTCCTGACCGTGCAACTGGCCATGCTGATGCGCCAGCCCGCCGTCTGGAAGAGCGAACTCGACCATGTCGGCGGCGCGCTGGCCAAGTATTTCGACGGCCGCTCGCCCGATACCGTCGCCGCCCAGAACGTGGCGCGCGAACTGGCCCAGATCGACATCGCCGTGCGCATGCCCGAGGTGGCCGACAGCCTGAACGCCGTGGCCGCCCTGCGCGCCGCCGGCTTCAAGACCAGCGGGCAGGACTGAGGCCTATGCGTACCTGGTTCTGGACCCTGCTGCTCGCCGTCGTCGCCGTTGCCCTGGCGGTGGTGCTGCGCTCGCATTCGGGCAATGTGCTGCTGCTGGTATGGCCGTGGCGCATCGAGATGTCGCTGACGCTGGCCGTGCTGCTGATCGTCGCTGCTTTCGTCGTGCTGTACGTGGGCCTGCGCGTGCTGGCCTGGCTGCTGGCCATTCCCGACCGCGTGCGGGTCTGGCGCGGCAAGCGCGCCCAGGCGCGCGACCACGAACTGCTCGAGCGCGGCTGGATCAGCCTGCTGGAAGGCCGCTATTCGCAAGCCGAGAAAGACCTGACCCGCCTGCTCGACCAGACCAAGGTGCAGACGCGCCGCGTGCTGGCCGCTTTGTCCTCGGCGCGCGCGGCGCACGGCTTGAGCGAGTTCGATCGCCGTGATCGCTTCCTGGCCAGCGCCCAGGAACACGCCGGCACGGACCCCGGCCTGCTGGAAGCCACCGCCACCGTGTCCGCCGACATGCTGCTGGACCAAGGCCGCGCCGAGCGCGCGCTGGCCGTGCTGGCGCCGCTGGCCGACGGCGGCGCCCGCCACCTGCACACCATGCGCCTGTTGCTGCGCGTGCATGCGGCGCTGAATCACCACGACCAGATGTTCTCGCTGGCGCGCGCGCTGGTGCGTCGCAATGCCTTGCCGCGCCAGGAGGCCGACCAGCTGATCGACGCCTCCGGCGCCGCCCGGCTGCGCGCCGCGGCCGCCAACGACGGCTGGCGCGCCATCTGGAAAGACCTGAAGGCCGAAGAGCGCCTGCTGCCCGAGATCGCGCTGGCCGGCGCCGCCGCCTTCGAAGCGGCGGGCGAGGCGGCCGAGGCTGCCCGCGTGCTGGAAGCGGCGGTCGCCGTGAAGTTCAATCCCGCGCTGGTCGCGGCCTACGCCCGCTGCGACGCCTCGCAGGTGTCCCGTCGCCTGGCGCGCGCCGAGTCCTGGCTGCAATCGCGTCCGACCGATCCCGAGCTGTTGACGGCCCTGGGCATGCTCTGCCTGAACGGCCAGCTGTGGGGCCAGGCCGAGCGCTACCTGCTGCGCAGCGTCAGCCGCCGCAACGACGCGCAGACTCACGCGCTGCTGGGCAGCCTGTACGACCGCCTCGAGCGTCCGGCCGACGCCGTGCGCCACTGGCGCCTGGCGACGGCCGCCAGCATGGCGCTGCCGGTGCTGGCCACCGACGCCGCGCTGCCGGCCGCCGACACGGGTTCCGATCCTTACCGCGTGGACGCCGAGGGCGGCTATGCGGTGGGCCTCGCCGACCTGGACGACGAGACCGGCCCGGTCTCCGGCTACGCGGCCCTGCCGCCCGCCGCGACCGTCGCCGACTATGTGCTGGATCCCGACGCCCGCGTCAGCAAGGAACAGCACGACCGCGCGCTGGCGCCCGAAGACGCGCCGCTCGCCGGCGGCACCAGCGACTTCGACGAGTATTTCGACAGCGCGCCGCTGCCGGCGGCCGCTTTCGAGGACCCGGTGCCCACGTACGCGCCGGCGCCGCCCGCGGCTGCCAAGCCCGCGGCCGCCCCGGCCGCTCCCGTGCCCGACACCAAGCCGCCGTTCAAGAACGACGGCGAGCATTGATTATTTCCTCAGACACTCACAAGGTTGAACCATGAGCCTCGATCGCGTCTCCCCTGGCAAGAAGCTGCCGGAAGACTTCAACGTCATCATCGAAATCCCCATGAACGCCGACCCGGTCAAGTACGAGGTCGACAAGGAAACGGGCGCGATCTTCGTTGACCGCTTCATGCTGACGGCCATGCATTACCCGTGCAACTACGGCTACATCCCGCAGACCCTGTCGGAAGACGGTGACCCCGCCGACGTGCTGGTCGTGACTCCGTTCCCGATCCAGATCGGCGCCGTGGTGCGCTGCCGCGCCATCGGCGTGCTGGAAATGGACGACGAGTCGGGCGGCGACGCCAAGCTGCTGGCCGTGCCGATCGAAAAGCTCTACCCCCCGTACCGCAACATCAAGTCCTACGAAGATCTGCCGACGGAAGACATCTCCCGCATCCAGCACTTCTTCGAGCACTACAAGGACCTGGAAAAGGGCAAGTGGGTCAAGGTCAAGGGCTGGAAGGGCGTGGCGGCCGCTCACGAGGAAATCCTCAAGAGCGCCGAACGCCACAACAAGGCCTGATCAGGGTTTGGTCCGGGCCGGCGTCGCGCCGGTCCGTGTCCGCATGCGGCGCGGCCGCGACGGCATGATGCCGATCGCCGCCGCGCCGTTGCTTTGCGGGGCCAGCAGATTCTCGGACACCTGGGCGGCCGCCGCCTGGATGTGGGTCTTGAGCGCTTCCAGCCGCTGCGCCGTGGTGCGCGCCTGCGAGGCGATGAACACCAGGCTGCCGACCACTTTCTGGTCGGGGCTGAAGATCGCCGCGCCGATGCCCATCAGGCCACGATCGACCTCGCCGTGCGAGACGCACACGCCGGCGGCGCGCAGCTGCTTCAGGTTGGCGCGGAATTCATCCCAGTCCTCGCCCAGGCCGGCCTCGCGGATCTCGGCCGCGTGCCACAGCATCAGGTTGCGCAGCTGGTAGGGCGGCAGATTGGCCAGGATGGGCTTGGCCGTGGCGCCGCGGAACATCGGGAAGGGCCGGCCGCGCGCGTAGCTCGATTCGATGGAGTCGTCGGTCCAGTAGCGGTCCACGCACATGACCTTGTCGCCGTAGTAGCTGCACAGCATCAGGTTGGCGTGCAGTTCGTCGCCGGCGGCGCGCATCACGTCGCGGGCCGCTCGCATCAGCGGATCGTGCTGGCGCAGGTGGCGGTCCAGCTCGATGATGCGCGAGCCCAGTACATAGGCGCCGCCCGAGGTGGGGGCCAGCAGCCCGCTTTCGGTCAGCGACTTCAGGTAGCGGTAGGCGGTCGCGCGCGAGCACTCCAGATGCTCCATGACGTCTTCCTGGAAGGCGGCGGTGGTGTCGTCGCGGAACAGGTCGAGGATGGACAACATGCGGTCTGGAGTGCTCATTGCTGCGCGCGCCTAGTGAATGTGGAAGCCGCCATTGACGTCGACCACGATGCCGGTGGAATACGAGGACAGGTCCGATGCCAGGAAGAGAATGGCCTGGGCGACCTCGGCGGGCGAGCCGAAGCGTTGCAGCGGAATGCCTTGTTTGAGTTCTGTTTCCCAATTTTCGCCGAATTTGCCCAGCGTCATGTCCGTCTCGATGATGCCGGGCGCGACGCAGTTGGCGCGCACCCCGCGCGGGCCCAGTTCGCGGGCCAGCGCCTTGGTGAAACTGATGACCCCGCCCTTGGACGCGGCGTAATGCGAGCCGCCCAGAAGCCCCCCGCCGCGCAGCGCGGCGGTGGAACCCAGGTTGACGATGGCCGGCTTGCGCTCGCTGGCCAGCAGGGCGGGCAGGGCGGCGCGGGTGACGTTGTAGGTGCCGGTCAGGTTCACGTCCACCATGCGCCGAAACTCGTCTTCGGGCAGGTCCCAGATGCGGGTGGCGGCGACGATGCCGGCGTTGTTCACCAGCACGTCGATGCCGCCCAGCGCCTCTTGCGCCCGCGCCATCGCCGCCTCGCAGGACGCGCCGCTGGATACGTCGCAATGCAGCGTCACGGGGCCGCCGCCTTGGGGGCCGCCGGCGTCATCGTCCGGATAGTCGCGGTCCAGCACGGCCACCGCCGCGCCATGCTCGATGAAGAGCCGGACGATCGCCGCGCCGATGCCACGGGGGTTGGCGCCCCCCGTGACGACGGCGCGCTTGCCGGCCAGCAGTTGCGGGACGCCACCGCTCATGGCTTCACCAGAGGGCAGTTGCCCTGCGCCAGCGGACGGAATGCCTGCTCGGCGGGGATCTTGCGCACCAGGTTGTAGTAGTCCCAGTCGCGCTTGGACTCGGCCGGCGACTTGACCTTGAACAGGTACAGGTCGCGCATCACGCGGCCGTCCTCGCGGATGCGGCCGTTCTCGGTCATGAAGTCGTTGATGGGTGTGTCGTGCATCTTCTTGAGCACGGCCTCGGACGCGTCCGTGCCCGCCGCCTTGACCGCGTTCAGGTAGTGCATGGTGGCGCTGTAGTTGCTGGCCTGCACCATCGACGGCATGCGGCCGGTGCGCTTGAAGTAGCGCTCGGACCAGACGCGCGTCTGGTCGTTCAGGTCCCAGTAGAACGGCTCGACCAGGTTCAGCCCCTGCGCGTATTCCAGCCCCACGCTGCGCACGTCGACGATGCTCATGAACAGCGCGGCCACGCGCTGCTTGCCGCCCATGATGCCGAACTCGAACGCCTGCTTGATGCTGTTGATGGTGTCGCCGCTGCCGTTGGCCAGGCCGATCACCTGGGCCTTGGACGCCTGTGCCTGCAACAGGAAGGACGAGAAGTCGGCGTTGGCGATGGGGTGGCGCACGCTGCCCAGCACCTGGCCGCCCTTGCTCTTGACCACCGCCATCGCGTCGCGTTCCAGCGAGTGGCCGAAGGCATAGTCGGACGTGATGAAGAACCAGCTCTTGCCGCCGTCGTCCATGACGCCGCTGGCCACGCCTGTGGCGTAGGCATAGGTGTCGTAGGTCCAGTGCATGCCGTTGGGCGAGCAGGCCTTGCCGGTCAGGTCGGCCGAGCCGGCGCTGGTGAAGATCACCACGCGCTTCATCTGCCGCGTCAGGTCCTGCACCGCCAGCGCGATGGCGGAGTTGGGCACGTCCAGGATCATGTCGACCTTGTCGTTCTCGTACCAGCGGCGGGCGGTGGCCACGCCGATGTCCACCTTGTTCTGATGGTCGGCCGAGATCACTTCGATAGGCTTGCCCAGCACGGTGCCGCCGAAATCCTCGACCGCCATCTTCACGGCCTCGACGCCGTACTTGCCGGACAGGTCGGCCATCATGCCGGACTGGTCGCCCAGCACGCCGATCTTGACCACGTCGTCCGAGACCTGGGCCTGGGCGGACCAGGCCAGCGCGCCCAGCGCGCAGGCGGCCAGGGTCTGTTTGAATGCTTGCTTCATGGTTGTCTCCTCTTGGGGGTGCGATGCCTTGTGGCCGTCGCGCGTCTTGCCAGTCGCGAAAAAACGATGGCGGCAAGCCCGCGCGCCGGCCGGCCATGGCCGGATCCGCCGCCCTGTGCCGGACGGTCGGAACAACAAGGGTTACTCCAGCGTCTGGCCGGCGTAGCCCTCGATGAACAGATTGGGTTTCAGGAAAAAGCTCAGCACCAACGCGCCCCGCGGCGCGCGCGCCACGTGACGATTGCCGCGCGGACGCCACACGTAGTTGCCGGCGCTGACCTCGCCCTCGGCGTCCACGATGGAGCCTTCCAGCACATAGGTCTGCTCGACCTCGACGTGCTCGTGCAGCGGCAGCTCGGTGCCGGGCTGCCAGCGGAACAGGGCGGTCAGGAGGCCGCTTTCCTTGTCCTGCATCAGCACCTTCATGTCGATGCCTTCGACCTGCGTGGGCTTCCAGGGCAATTCATCGACATTCAGGAAGCGCGAGGCCAGTGGCGGCAGCGCGTTGGCTGCCGGGCAGCCTGGGGTTTCGAGGGCCATGTTGTCTCCTAGCCAGAACTCGTTATGGAAGATAAACCAAAAATCTTGTTATTGAGTGTTTAAAAATAGTCGCGTATATTGAGATTTATGTCAACGCCGATTTGTCGAAGAACAGACGGCAGGCATGACCGGACACGGCAGGAATAAAGATCCGGCGAACAATGCTCATCCTCGGGGCAGCGGCGTCACAGGTATGGGGCGCCGCCCCATCGGGGCAGCGTGGAGCCGGCCTTGCCGGTCCGCTGCCGCGTCCCCTGCGGGAAGCGCGTAGCGCTTCGGGGGTGGGCTCCATACAAGGAGACATGGCTTGAAGAATGATTATCTGGACCAGGCCTTCGGGCTGGGGGGACGCGTGGCGCTGGTGACGGGCGCGGCGCGGGGACTGGGGTACGCCATCGCTCTGGCGCTGGGCCGGGCCGGGGCGAAAGTGGTCGTCAACGACCTGTCCGCGCAGGCCTGCGACGCGGCCTGCGAACGCTTGAACGCGGCGGGCATCCCGGCGCGCGGCGCGCCGTTCGACGTGGCCGACGGCGAGGCCGTCGCGGCCGCGCTGCGCGAGCTGGAGGCGGCCGGATGGGCGCCCGACGTGCTGGTCAGCAACGCTGGCAACCAGAACCGCAAGCCCGTGGTCGAGATGACGCCGGCCGAATGGCAGGCGCTGCAGAACGTGCACGTCAACGGCGCTTTCAACTGCGCCCGCGCGGCGCTGCCGGGCATGGTCCGGCGCGGCTTCGGCCGCATCGTGCTGATGTCGTCCGTGGCCGGGCAGGCCACCATGCCCAACATCGCTGCCTACGCCACGGCCAAGGGCGCCATCGCCGCCTTCGCGCGGGCGCTGGCCGTGGAATACGGCGGCAGCGGCATCACCTGCAACGCGCTGGCGCCGGGCTTCGTGCGCACCGACTTCACGCAGGGGCTGCAGGACAATCCGCAGTTCCAGTCCTTCCTGTCCACGGCGGTGCCGGCCGGACGCTGGGCCGAGCCGGACGATATCGCGCCGGCGGTGGTGTACCTGGCCGCGCCGGGCGCGGCCTTCGTCAACGGCCAGGTGCTGGCGATCGACGGCGGCCTGCTGGCGCGCATGTAGGGGAGGCCGCCATGAGCGAACAAAACGTGCTGTCCGCCCGGGGGCTGGTCAAGCGCTTCGGCGGCTTTCGCGCCGTCGACGGCGTGTCGCTGGCCCTGCGGGAAGGCTCCATCCATGCCTTGATCGGCCCGAACGGCGCCGGCAAGACCACCTGTTTCAACCTGCTGACCAAGTTCCTGTCGCCGGACGAGGGCGAGATCCGCTACCGGGGCCGCGACATCACGTCGCTGGCGCCCGAGCAGATCGCCCGGCTGGGCATCGTGCGCTCGTTCCAGATCTCGGCCGTGTTCCTGGGCCTGACCGTGCTGCAGAACATGCGCGTGGCGCTGATGCGCCAGCATGGCGATGGCATGCGCTTCTGGCGCAGCCGCCGCAGCGTGGACCGCTTCAACGCGCGCGCGCTGGAACTGCTGGCCGCCGTCGGGTTGGATGACCAGGCCGACACCATCGCCGCGCTGCTGCCCTATGGCCGCAAGCGCGCGCTGGAGATCGCCATGACGCTGGCGCTGGACCCGGAGATCATGCTGCTGGACGAGCCCATGGCCGGACTGGGGCAGGAGGACGTGGCGCGCATCGCGGCGCTGATCCGGCGCGTGTCGGCCAAGCGCAGCATCCTCATGGTGGAACACAACCTGTCCGTGGTCGCGGACCTGTCCGACACCATCACCGTGCTGGCGCGCGGCGCCGTGCTGGCCCAGGGCGACTACGCCGCCGTGTCGCGCGACGAGCGCGTCATCACCGCCTACATGGGCGCGCAAGAGGAGGCGCACTGATGCTGTCCATCAACAAGCTCAACGCCTGGTACGGCGAATCGCATGTGCTGCACGGCGTGGACATCGAGGTCAGGCGCGGCGAGCTGGTCACCATCCTGGGCCGCAACGGCGCCGGCAAGACCACCACGCTGCGCGCCATCATGGGCATTCTGGACAAGCGCAGCGGCTCGATCCGCCTGAACGACCAGGAAACCATCGCCATGGCGCCGCACCGCATCCCGCGCCTGGGCGTGGTGTATTGCCCGGAAGAGCGGGCCGTGTTCCGCAGCCTGAACGTGACCGAGAACCTGATGCTGCCGCCGAGGCTGGCCGACGGCGGCATGACGCTGGACGAGATCTACGCGCTGTTCCCGAACCTGCGCGAACGCAGCGCCAGCTCGGGCGGCAACCTGTCCGGCGGCGAGCAGCAGATGCTGGCCATCGCCCGCATCCTGCGCACCGGCGCCCAGCTGATCCTGCTGGACGAGCCGACCGAGGGCCTGGCCCCGGTCATCGTGCAGCAGATCGGGCAGGCCATCCGCACGCTCAAGCAGCGCGGCTTCACCATCGTGCTGGTCGAGCAGAACTTCCGCTTCGCGACCAAGGTGGCCGACCGCCATTACGTGATGGAGCATGGCCGCGTGGTCGACCAGATGTCGGCCGACGAGGCGCGCAATGATCCGGAGCGGATCACGCGCCGCCTGGGTGTCTGAGGGGAGATTTCCGTGTTCGAAATATTCGGCGTGCCGTCCACGGCACTCTTCGGCCAGCTGCTGCTCGGCCTCATCAATGGTTCCTTCTACGCCTTGCTGTCGATCGGCCTGGCGGTGATCTTCGGCTTGCTGAACATCATCAACTTCGCCCACGGCGCGCAGTACACCGCGGGCGCCTTCCTGGCCTGGATGCTGCTGAACTACGTGGGCGTGAACTACTGGGCGGCGCTGGTGCTGGTGCCGCTCATCATGGCCGTCTTCGCCGTCGTGACGGAACGTCTGCTGATCTCGCGCACCTACCGCATGGATCATCTGTACGGGCTGCTGCTGACCTTCGGCATCGCGCTGCTGATCGAAGGCGGACTGCGGCAGGCCTATGGCGTGTCGGGTCTGCCGTACACCATCCCCAAGGCGCTGTCCGGCGGCGTCAACCTGGGCTTCATGTTCCTGCCCTGGTATCGCGGCTGGGCCGTGCTGGTGTCGCTGGCGCTGTGCCTGCTGGTCTGGGCGCTGATGGAGAAGACCCGCATCGGCGCCATGCTGCGCGCGGCCACCGAGAATCCGGTGGTGGTGCGCTCGTTCGGCATCAACGTGCCTTTGCTCATCACGCTGACCTATGCGCTGGGCGTGGCGCTGGCCTCGGTGGCCGGCGTGATCGCGGCGCCCATCTACCAGGTCAGTCCCATGATGGGTTCGAACCTGGTGGTGGTCGTGTTCGCGGTGGTGGTGATCGGCGGCATGGGCTCCATCATGGGCGCCATCGTCAGCGGCTTCGGCCTGGGCGTGATCGAGGGGCTGACCAAGGTGTTCTACCCCGAGGCCGCCAACCTGGCGATCTTCATCATCATGGTGCTGGTGCTGCTGTGCAAGCCGGCGGGCCTGTTCGGCAAGCCCTTGCAGGTGCAGAACGTGCTGGCCGCCGAGGCCACGCGCGAACCGGTGCAGCTGGGCCGGCGCGCCATGCGCGTGGCCATGGCGGCGCTGGCGGTGCTGGCGCTGGCCGCGCCCTGGTTCGTGTACCCCACGTTCCTGATGAAGGTACTGTGCTTCGCGCTGTTCGCGGCGGCGTTCAATCTGCTGGTGGGCTATGTGGGGCTGCTGTCCTTCGGCCACGCGGCCTTCTTCGGCGCGGCGGCCTACGCCACCGGCATCGTCATGAAGCTGCTGGGCGCCACGCCCGAGCTGGGACTGCTGGCCGGGGCGTTGACTGGCGGGCTGCTGGGGCTGGCCTTCGGCGCCATCGCCATCCGCCGCCAGGGCATCTACTTCGCCATGATCACGCTGGCCCTGTCGCAGCTGGTGTACTTCATCGCCGTGCAGGCCGGCTTCACCGGCGGCGAGGACGGCCTGCAAAGCGTGCCGCGCGGCAAGCTGTTCGGGATCTGGGACCTGGACGGCGTCATGCCCATGTACTACTTCACGCTGGCCGTGTTCGCGCTGGGCTACGCCTTCGTGCTGCGGGTGCTGAACTCGCCTTTCGGCGAGGTCATACGCTCGGTGCGCGACAACGAACAGCGCGCTCGCTCGCTGGGCTATTCCACGTCGCGCTACAAGCTGCTGGCCTTCACCTTGTCCGCCTCGCTGGCCGGGCTGGCCGGCGGTCTGAAGGTGCTGGTGTTCGGCGTGGCCTCGCTGACCGACGTGCACTGGCACGCCAACGGCGAAGTGGTGCTGATGGCGCTGCTGGGCGGCATCGGCACCGTCTTCGGCCCGCTGGCCGGCGCCTTCACCTTCGTGTCCCTGCAGAACTACCTGGCGCCGCTGGGGTCCTGGGTGCTGATCGTGCAGGGCGCCATCTTCGTGCTGTGCGTGCTGCTGCTGCGCGACGGCATCATGGGCCTGATCTCGCGTCTGTGGCTGGCCGCAACCCGATCCAGAAAGGAGTCCTGATGTTTCTTCATGTCGTCATGCTGAGCCTGTCCGCCGACGCGGACGCGGGCTTCCACGAACGGGTGCAGGGCTATTGCCGCCGCATCCTGGCCGAATGCGACGGCGTCGCGGCCTATGCCTTCCGCGCCAACGAGGCCTCGCGCGCCGACGGGCTGACGCACGCGGTGGTCGCCGCGTTTGCCGACAGCGCGGCGCACGACCGCTACCAGGTCTCGTCCGCGCACCAGGAAATGAAGGCCTACATGGCCGGTTTCATCGCGCGGCTGGTGGTGTTCGATGGGGATATCCCTGGGTTCAAAACGCCCGCATGAGCGCTTCCGCCCTGGCCGGAAAGGGATAAACTTCCGGATGTTTCGCGCGCCGCCCCGCTGTAACCCCAGAGCGGAGCGGCGGCCATTTCCTCAGGTTCCGTCATCCGCGCGCCGATACCCGGCCGCGCGCTCGTCATAGGTTGAGTCAGCATGGACTACGTATTGCCTCCTTCCCCGCAGACCTCGGTTCCCGTCGTCGGCAGCAGCGCGCGCTTTCCGGTGCGCCGTGTCTATTGCGTCGGCCGCAACTACGCCGAGCACGCCAAGGAAATGGGCTTCACCGGCCGCGAAGACCCGTTCTTCTTCTGCAAGCCCGCTGACGCCGTGCTGAACGTGGCCGACGGCGAAACCGGCAAGATGCCTTACCCGCCCAAGACGTCCAACCTGCACTACGAGATGGAGCTGGTCGTGGTGCTGGGCAAGGGCGGCCGCGATATTCCGGTCGAGCAGGCCAACGACTGCGTCTGGGGCTATGCGCTGGGCCTGGACATGACCCGCCGCGACCTGCAGGGCGAAATGAAGAAGCAGGGCCGCCCCTGGGAAGTGGGCAAGGCCTTCGACCAGTCCGCGCCGCTGGGCCCCATCCATCCGCGCAGCGCCGTGGGCACGCTGGACAAGGGCGCCATCTGGCTGGACGTGAACGGCCAGCGCAAGCAGTCCAGCGACATCTCGCAGATGATCTGGAACGTGCCGGAAAGCATCGCCTACCTGTCGGGCCTGTTCGAGCTGCAGCCGGGCGACATCATCTTCACCGGCACGCCCGAGGGCGTGGGCGCCGTCGTCAAGGGCGATGTCATCACCGGCGGCATCGAGGGGCTGGGCGAACTGCGCGTGCAGATCGTTTAAGCTGGGCGCCGTTTCCCTTTCACTTGATCAGGAGTTCCAGCATGCGCGGGAAGATTGTGTTGACCGCCTTCGTGGTGTTCGGTTTCGTGCTCGCCGGGTGCAACACCATGGCCGGCATGGGCAAGGACGTGTCGCGGGCCGGCAACGCCATCACCAACGCCGCCGAGAAGTAAGCCGGCGGCCGCCGCGCCCGCTCTCCTGGACGCGGCCTCAAAGAAAAAGCCCCTTGAGCGGATCAAGGGGCTTTTTTGTTGCCAGACGGAACGCCAGGTCAGAGCACGTCGCCCGCGTAGTCCGCCAGCCGCGAGCGCTCGCCGCGCTGCAGCGTGACGTGGCCCGCGTGCGGCCAGCCCTTGAAGCGGTCGACCACGAAGGTCAGGCCCGAGCTGCCCTCGGTGAGGTAGGGCGTGTCGATCTGGGCGATGTTGCCCAGACAGATCACCTTGGTGCCGGGACCGGCGCGCGTGACGAGCGTCTTCATCTGCTTGGGCGTCAGGTTCTGCGCCTCGTCGATGATGAGGTACTTGTTGAGGAAGGTGCGGCCGCGCATGAAGTTCAGCGACTTGACCTTGATGCGCGAGCGGATCAGGTCCATGGTGGCGGCCCGCCCCCAATCGCCGTTGCCTTCGCCTTCGCCCATGTTCAGCACGTCCAGGTTGTCTTCCAGGGCGCCCATCCAGGGCAGCATCTTTTCCTCTTCGGTGCCCGGCAGGAAGCCGATGTCCTCGCCCACCGGCACCGTGACGCGGGTCATGATGATCTCGGTGTAGCGCTTGGTCTCCAGCACCTGGGTGATGCCGGCCGCCAGCGCCAGCAGCGTCTTGCCCGTGCCTGCCTGGCCCAGCAGCGACACGAAGTCGCATTCCGGGTTCATCAGCAGGTTCATGGCGAAGTTCTGCTCGCGATTGCGCGCGGTGATGCCCCAGACATTGTTCTTGCCGTGGGTGTAGTCGCGCAGCGTGGCCAGCACCGCCGTCTTGCCGCTGACCTCGCGCACCTGCGCGTACAGCGGCATCTGGCCTTCGAAGTAGACGAACTGGTTGACCACGAACTGCGCGCACAGCGGGCCGTGGATGCGGTAGAACGTGGTGCCGCCCTGTTGCCAGGATTCGACGTTCTTGCCGTGCTTGTTCCAGAAGTCTTCGGGCAGCTGCATCACGCCCGAGTACATCAGGTCCGAGTCTTCCAGGACGTGGTCGTTGTAGTAGTCCTCGGCCGCCATGCCCAGCGCGCGGGCCTTCAGGCGCATGTTGATGTCTTTCGACACCAGCACGACCTCGCGCTGCGGGTACTTCTCCTGCAGCGCCCGCACCACGCCCAGGATCTGGTTGTCGGCCTTGCCCATGGGCAGGTCCGAGGGCAGGGTGCTGTGGATGGCCGTGGTCTGGAACATCAGGCGGCCGGTGGCGTCCTTGTTGCCCAGCGCCGACAGCTCCAGGCCGTCGTCCAGCTGCTTGGCGTCCTGCACCAGCGCGTCCAGCGAGCGGCTGACCTGGCGCGCGTTGCGCGCCACTTCGGACATGCCCTTCTTTTGGTGGTCCAGCTCTTCCAGCGTCATCATCGGCAGGAAGATGTCGTGCTCTTCAAAGCGGAACAGCGAGCTGGGATCGTGCAGCAGCACGTTGGTGTCCAGCACGAACAGCTTGCTGGGCGCGTTCTGCGCGCGCGCCTTGGCGCGCTTGGCCGGCGCCGGGGCGGCCTTGACGGGGCGCTCGGCGCGGGCGGCCGGCGCCGCGGGGGCGGGCGGCGGCACCTGGCGGGCGGGCGCGGGAATCTGGGACTTGCCACGGGCGGCCGGGGCGGCCATGCCGTCCAGCTCGGGCTGGACCAGCAGGTCGTCGTCGTCCTCGGCAAGGGCGGCTTGCGTGTTGGACCGCGCAGCGGCGGTCTTGGTGCTGCGGCCCTGCGCCCGGGCGTTCTCGCCCGAGGGGAAGGTCAGGATAGCTGCGGGGCGGGTAGGCAACTTCGGAAGCGGCATATGAGTCACTCTCCAGTGTGGGCCGGCTGGCTATGGCGCCTGACGGGTCTTGCTCGCACGGCTAACCGATGCTTTTGGCGGCTTGCAGGACTTCCTTGGCGTGGCCCGGGACCTTCACCCCGCGCCACTCCTGCACCAGCACGCCATAGGCGTCGATCAGAAAGGTGCTGCGCTCGATGCCGCGCACCTGCTTGCCGTACATGTTCTTCTGCTTGATGACGCCGTACAGGTTGCAGACGGTTTCGTCGGCGTCGGAGATCAACGGGAAAGGAAGCTCGTACTTGGCCTTGAAATTCTCGTGCGACTTCAGCGAATCGCGCGAGATGCCGACCACGACCGCGCTGGCCGACAGGAACTCGGCGTGCAGGTCGCGGAAATCCTGGCTTTCAGTGGTGCAGCCAGGGGTGTTGTCCTTGGGGTAGAAGTACAGGACCACAGCGCGGCCCTGGCACTGCTCCAGGCTGATCGGGCCGATGGTGCTCTCGGCCGTGAACAGCGGGGCGGGTTTGCCTATGCTCGGCGTCATTCGGGGGAATCTCCGTTCGGGGGGATGAGGGCGACGACCACGCGCCGGCCCTCCGCCATCAGGATGTTGTAGGTGCGCGAGGCCGCGTGGGTGTCCATCACTTCCACGCCCACGCCGATGGCCAACAGGGGACGCAAGACCTCGGGACGCAGGAAACGCTGGCGCGCGCCCGTGCCCACCAGCAGCACCTCGGGCGCGTTGGCCGGGCGGCCGGGGGCGGCTTCGGGTTCGTCCAGGAAGGCCAGCGGGTCGCGCACGGGCTCGACCATTCCGGCGGCCTGGTGCAGCAGGGCTGAGGTGATGTCGGCCGGCGACTGCACGGGCCAGGTGGTGACTTCGCCTTCGGGTCCGAAAGCGACCGAGGAGGAAAAACGTACCTGGTTGACCTCGATGTAGCCATCACCGTAAGCGGTGACGGTATTCAGGGCGGCCGTCGCAGGATCGGTATGCAGCTTCAATAAAAACTCCGGCTTGGTGTACCCGATGATAGCGCATCGGAATGACTGCATGTTGCAGGGTATCCACGGTCGCCGGACCGGATCGGGAAGGGTCGGCTGGGGCCGGCGGTTTCCCTGGGAAAAACGGGGGAGCAGGCCCCGTTTTTGCACCATTTGCCGCCTGGGCGCGCTTGCGCTAGATTACAGGGTTTTGCTGCGCTGCAATCGTGTCCGCGCGCGGCCTGCGGTCCCGTTTTCACCCGAGCGCATCCGCGCCCTGGATTTTTTCGCCCCCTCGCCCCCTAAGGATTCCCATCATGAGGAAGTTCTCCCGCATCGAGCGCCTGCCCCCGTACGTTTTCAACATTACCGGCGAGCTCAAGATGGCGGCCCGGCGGCGCGGCGAAGACATCATCGACATGTCCATGGGCAATCCGGACGGCGCGACCCCTAAGCACATCGTCGACAAGCTGGTGGAAGCGTCCACCCGCCCGACCACGCACGGCTACTCGGTGTCCAAGGGCATCCCGCGCCTGCGCAAGGCCATCTGTGACTGGTACCAGCGCCGCTACGCGGTCGAGCTGGATCCGGATTCCGAGGCCATCGTCACCATCGGCTCCAAGGAAGGCCTGGCCCACCTGATGCTGGCCACGCTGGACCGCGGCGACACCGTGCTGGTGCCCAATCCCAGCTACCCCATCCACATCTACGGCGCGGTCATCGCCGGCGCCAACATCCGTTCGGTGCGCATGACGCCGGGCGTGGATTTCTTCGAGGAACTGGAGCGCGCCGTGCGCGAGTCCATTCCCAAGCCCAAGATGATGGTGCTGGGCTTTCCCAGCAACCCCACCGCGCAGTGCGTGGACCTGTCGTTCTTCGAGCGCGTGGTGGCGCTGGCCAAGGAACACGACATCCTGGTCGTGCATGACCTGGCCTACGCCGACATCACCTTCGACGGCTACGTGGCGCCGTCCATCATGCAGGTGCCCGGCGCGCGCGATGTCGCCGTCGAGTTCTTCACGATGAGCAAGAGCTACAACATGGCGGGCTGGCGCATCGGCTACATGGTCGGCAACCGCGAGCTGGTCGGCGCGCTGGCGCGCATCAAGAGCTATCACGACTACGGCACGTTCACGCCGATCCAGGTGGCGTCCATCGCCGCGCTGGACGGCCCGCAGGATTGCGTCAGCGAGATCGTGGCCCAATACCAAAGCCGCCGCGACGTGCTCGCGCGCGGTCTGCATGAAGCAGGTTGGAATGTGGAGATTCCCAAGGCGTCCATGTACATCTGGGCGCAGATCCCCGAACCCTACAGGGCGATGGGTTCTTTGGAATTCTCCAAGCGTGTCCTGTCGGATGCGAAGGTGGCCGTTTCCCCCGGGATCGGCTTCGGCGAGTACGGCGACGAATACGTGCGCTTCGCTCTTATCGAAAACGAGCAGCGCACCCGCCAGGCGGTGCGCGGCATCAAGGACATGTTCCGTAAAGACGGACTGCTGAAGTAGAGGCTCCCCCCGAAGCGCTGCGCGCTTCCCCCCAGGGGGCGCCGCAGCGGACCGGCAAAGCCGGCTCCGCGCGGCCCAGCGCAGCGACGCCGGTGACGGTGGCCATGACGCAGCATATTGGAGAAATACAATGAATTCCCCTCAACGCCCGCCCGCCGAGGGCGCCGCGATGAATCCCATGAGAGTCGGCCTGCTGGGCCTGGGCGTGGTCGGTGGCGGCACCTGGACGGTGCTGTCGCGCAACGCCGAGGAAATCGCGCGCCGCGCCGGCCGCCGCATTGAAGTGACCCGCGCCGCCGTGCGCGACGTGGCCAAGGCGCGCTCGCGCGTGGGCGACACGCTGCCGGTGGATACCGATGTGCACGCGCTGGTGCGCGACCCGGCCATCGACATCGTGGTCGAGCTGATCGGCGGCGACACGCTGGCCCGCGAGCTGGTGCTCGAGGCCATCGCCAACGGCAAGCACGTGGTCACCGCCAACAAGGCGCTGCTGGCCAAGCATGGCAACGAGATATTCGCCGCCGCGCACGAGCGCGGCGTGATGGTGGCCTTCGAGGCCGCCGTGGCCGGCGGCATCCCCATCATCAAGGCCATCCGCGAAGGCCTGACCGCCAACCGCATCCAGTGGGTCGCCGGCATCATCAACGGCACCACCAATTTCATCCTGTCCGAGATGCGCACGCGCGGCCTGCCCTTCGCCGACGTGCTGGCCGAGGCGCAGCGCCTGGGCTATGCCGAGGCCGACCCGACCTTCGACGTCGAGGGCGTGGACGCGGCGCACAAGCTGACCCTGCTGGCCTCGCTGGCCTTCGGCGTGCCGGTGCAGTTCGATCGCGCCTACATCGAAGGCATCTCGCAGCTGGCCGCCGATGACATCGAGCTGGCCGAGCGCCTGGGCTACCGCATCAAGCTGCTGGGCATCACCAAGCGCCGCGCCGAGGGCATCGAGCTGCGCGTGCACCCCGCGCTGGTGCCGGCCGAGCGCCTGCTGGCCAATGTCGAGGGCGCGATGAACGCCGTGCTGGTCAAGGGCGACGCCGTGGGCCCGACGCTGTACTACGGCCAGGGCGCGGGCGAAGAGCCCACCGCCTCGGCCGTGGTGGCCGACCTGGTCGACGTGACCCGCCTGCATACGGCCGACCCGGGCAACCGCGTGCCGCACCTGGCCTTCCAGCCCGACGCCATGTCCGACACGCCGATCCTGCCGATCGAGCAGGTCAGCACCTCGTACTACCTGCGCCTGCGCGTGGACGACCAGCCGGGCGTGCTGGCCGACATCGCGCGCCTGCTGGCCGACCGTTCGATCTCGATCGGTTCGATGATCCAGCAGCCGTCCAGCATCGGCGGCGCCGACATCATCTTCCTGACGCACGAGGCGCTGGAAGGCAATGTCAACCAGGCCATCGAACGCATCGAGTCGCTGCCGTTCGTGCGTTCGAAAGTGACCCGCCTGCGCGTGGAGCACCTGGCATGAAGAGACAGGCCCACCCCCGAAGCGCTACGCGCTTCCCCCTCAAGGGGGCATGCCTGCGGACCGGCAAAGCCGGCTCCGCGGCATCCCGATGGGGCGGCAACCGTTGCGGTTGGCGCGGCAACGCCATGGAGCACTGATATGAAATATATCTCTACACGTGGCGGCATGGCCGCGCTGGAATTCTCGGACATCCTGCTCGAAGGCCTGGCGCCGGACGGCGGGCTGGCCGTGCCCGAGCAACTGCCGCAGGTGTCGGCGCAGACGCTGGAGTCCTGGCGCGGCCTGTCGTATGCCGATCTGGCGTTCGAGGTGCTGTCGCTGTTCGCCACCGACATCCCGGCCGAGGACCTGCGCCGCCTGACGCGCGCGGCCTACAACACGCAGGTGTTCAGCAGCGAGGACATCGTGCCGCTGCGCCCGCTGGCCGGCGGCCTGTCGCTGCTGGGCCTGTCAGAGGGCCCGACGCTGGCGTTCAAGGACATGGCCATGCAGTTCCTGGGCCAGGTCTTCGAATACGTGCTGGGCAAGCGTGGCGCCACGCTGAACATCCTGGGCGCCACTTCCGGCGACACTGGTTCGGCGGCCGAGTACGCGCTGCGCGGCAAGCGCGGCGTGTCGGTGTTCATGCTGTCGCCGCACGGCCGCATGAGCGCCTTCCAGCGCGCGCAGATGTATTCGCTGCAGGACGAGAACATCCACAACATCGCCGTGCGCGGTGTGTTCGACCAGGCCCAGGACATCGTCAAGGCCCTGGCCGGCGACCTGGACTTCAAGACGCGCTACCGCCTGGGCGCCGTGAACTCCATCAACTGGGCGCGCATCGCCGCCCAGGTGGTGTACTACTTCCACGGCTGGCTGCGCGCCACGTCCAAGGCCGGCGACCAGGTCTCGTTCGCGGTGCCCTCGGGTAACTTCGGCAACATCCTGTCGGGCCACATCGCCCGCAGCATGGGGTTGCCGGTGCGCCGGCTGGTGCTGGCCACGAACGAGAACAACGTGCTGGAAGAGTTCTTCCGCACCGGCGTCTACCGTCCGCGTCCGGCCGAGCAGACCTACGCTACGTCCAGCCCGTCCATGGACATCTCGCGCGCGTCCAACTTCGAGCGCTTCGTGTTCGATCTGGTGGGCCGCGACCCGGCCCGCGTGCAGGCGCTGTGGGCCGGCCTGGCGCGCGACGGCGCCTTCGACCTGTCGGCGCTCAAGCCGGAGTTCGAATCGCGCTACGGCTTCGTATCGGGCGCCAGCACTCACGCCGACCGCCTGGCCACCATCCGTTCGGTGTACGACGAGTCCGGCGTGCTGGTCGATCCGCACACCGCCGACGGCGTCAAGGTCGCGCGCGAGTTCGTCGAGCCGGGCGTGCCCATGCTGGTGCTGGAAACCGCCTTGCCGGCCAAGTTCTCCGAGACCATCGAGGAAGCGCTGGGCCGTCCGGCCGTGCCGCCAGGCAATCTGGCGGACCTGGAATCGCTGCCGCAGCGCGTCGAGGTCATGGACTGCGACGCGGCCGCCGTGCGGCGCTACCTCGAGGCCCACGCCAAGATGTGATGCCGGATGCCGCCAGCCCTGTAATGGCTGCTTGCGGCATGTAAGTCCTTGAAAACCCCTCACGGGCGCGTCCCGCGAGGGGTTTTTTTCGGTGTTTCCCCTGGGAAAAGGCCGGGCGACGCGGCGGTCCCGGGGCGTCGAACGGGTATTACGTTCGTATGCATTTTCGCCACATCCCGTCACCGGCTGAGCGTGTTCGGGACGGTAGAGTGAATGCTCTTGCCATTCTCGGAGAACACGCTCATGAAAATCAAGAATATGGCCCTGGCTCTGGCGATGACCGGATTCGCGGTGTTGGCCGGCTGCTCCACGCCCTCGGTGATCAATCAGCGAGACGGCAGCTCGACCGTGACGTCCGACAAGCCCGAATACGACAAGAAGTCGGGCACTTATGAGTATGAGAAGGACGGCCGCAAGGTGCAGATCAACAAGGACGACGTGAAGTCGATCGAAGAAGTGAAGTAGGCAAGGGCGCGATTCGCGCCTCGATGGCCGGGCCTTGCTGAACCGGCCTCGATGACGCAGCCCCAATGACCAAGCCCCGGCCAGGCCGGGGCTTAGTCATTTTCGCGTCGCGCCGCCCGGGATGCATGGGCGAGGCGACGCGCGCGGACGGTCGTCAGGCGCTCAGCCCTGCGCCGCGTCCTCGGCGTGGTAGCGGCCGACGCGCTCGACTTCGTTCTTCGAGCCCAGGATCACGCTCACGCGCTGGTGCAGCTGGTCGGGCTGAATGTCGAGGATGCGCTGCGTGCCGTTGATCGACGCGCCGCCGGCCTGCTCGATCAGGAAGCTCATCGGGTTGGCCTCGTACATCAGGCGCAGCTTGCCAGCCTTGCCGGGCTCGCGCGCGTCCCAGGGATACATGAAGATGCCGCCACGGGTCAGGATGCGATGCACGTCGGCCACCATCGAGGCGATCCAGCGCATGTTGTAGTCCTTGCCCAGCGGACCGGTCTTGCCGGCCAGACAGTCGTCGATGTAGCGCTTGACCGGCGGGGCCCAGTGGCGCATGTTCGACATGTTGATCGCGAATTCCTTGGTGTCCTCGGGCACGCAGATGTCCTCGTGCGTCAGCACCCAGGAACCCATCTCGCGGTCCAGCGTGAAGCCGACCACGCCGTTGCCGATGGTCAGCACCAGCATGGTCTGCGGGCCGTAGACGGCGTAGCCGGCCGCGACCTGCTGTTTGCCGGGCTGCAGGAAGTCCGCTTCGGTCACCGGGGCGCCGGCCACGTGGTGCGGGGCGCGCAGCACCGAGAAGATGGTGCCGATCGACACGTTCACGTCGATGTTCGACGAGCCGTCCAGCGGATCGAACAGCAGCAGGTATTCGCCCTTGGGGTAGCGGTTCGGGATCGGATGGATGGTTTCCATCTCTTCCGAGGCCATGGCCGCGAGGTGGCCGCCCCATTCATTGGCTTCGAGCAGGATCTCGTTGGACAGCACGTCCAGTTTCTTCTGCACTTCGCCCTGGACGTTCTCGCTGTCCAGGCTGCCCAGCACGCCGCCGAGCGCGCCCTTGCTGACCGCGTGGCTGATGGCCTTGCAGGCGCGCGCCACCACTTCGATGAGCAGGCGCACCTCGGGCGCGAGGGCCTGGGCGGAGCGCTGCTGCTCCACCAGGTATTGGGTGAGGGTTTTGCGTTTCAAGAGGGTCTCCCTATGCTGCGAATTCCAAGGCTTTGGATACGATTTCCTGCACGTTGCGCGACAGGCCGTCCTGCGCGCGCACGCGTTGCAATGCTTCCTTCATGGGCGCGCGCAGCGCCGGCACGTAGCGCGACCAGTTGTCCAGCGCGCGCGCCAGGCGGGCGGCGACCTCCGGGTTGAGCGCGTCCAGCGCCAGCACCTGATCGGCCCAGAACGCGTAGCCCGAGCCGTCCGGGTGGTGCATGCCGCGGGCGTTGTTCAGGCAGAACTGGAACACCAGCGCGCGGGCGCGGTTCGGGTTGCGCAGGGTGAAGGCGGGATGCGCCATCAGCTCGCGCGCGTTCTGCACCGTGGTCGAGCGGGCCGTGGCCTGCAGCGCGAACCACTTGTCGATCACCAGCGGGTTGTCCCGCCACTTGTCGTAGAAGGCGGCCAGCGCCTGCTGCGGATAGTCGCCCTGGCCGTAGTTGATCAGCGCGGACAGCGCGGCCATGCTGTCGGTCATGTTGTCGGCCGACGCGTACTGCTGTTCGGCCAGGCGCTGGGCGTCCTGGTCGCCGGCGGCCATCAGGTGCGCCAGCGCCAGGTTCTTCAGCGCGCGCTTGCCGGCGGGCTCGGGCGCGGGGCTGTATTCGCCCGGCGTCTGGTTGGCGTCGAAGGCGGCGCGGAATTCGGCGGCCAACTGGCGGCCCAGTTCTGCGCGCAGGAAGTCGCGGGCCACCGACAGCGCCGGGGGATCGACGGCGGCCATGCGTTCGGCCAGCGTTTTTTCCGAGGGCAGGGCCAGCGCGCGGGCGCGGAACGCGGCGTCGATCGCGGGATCGGTCAGCAGCGCGCGCCAGGCGTCGATGAAGGCGGGGTCGGCATGCAGCGTGCGGCCGGCCTGGCGCGCCTCGGCCAGCGCCAGGATCTGGCGCGTGGCCAGTTCCTGGCCGGCTTCCCAGCGCGCGAAGGGGTTGGCGTCATGGGCCGAGAGCAGGGCCAGCTCGGCGTCGGTCCAGTCGTACTCGACGATTACCGGCGCGGAAAAGTCGCGCAGCAGCGACGGCACGGGCGGCTCGGCGATGCCGTCGAAGGTCCATTGCTGGCTTTGCGTGGTCAGCTCCAGCAGCGCGGTATCCGACACCTTGCCGTCTTGCTTGAGCGGCAGGGCGCGGCCCTGGGCGTCGAGCAGCCCGATAGCGAAGGGGATGTGGTACGGCGCCTTGACGTAGTCCGCGCCAGCCTTCTTTTCGACGCCGACGGGCGCGCATTCCTGGCTCAGCGTGACCGTGCAGCGTTGCGCGGCGGCGTCGTGTTCCAGCCTGACCGTCACGCGCGGCGTGCCGGCCTGACGGTACCAGCGGCGGAACACCGACAGGTCGCGGCCGGGATGCTGGCGCACGTAGACCGATTCCATGGCGGCGACGAAGTCGTCGCAGGTCACGGCCTGGCCGTCATGGCGGCGGAAGTACTCATCCATGCCGGCGCGAAAGCCCGCCTCGCCCAGCAGCGTGTGCTGCATGCGGATGACCTCGGCGCCCTTTTCGTACACGGTGGCGGTGTAGAAGTTGCCGATCTCCTGGTAGCTTTCCGGGCGGATCGGGTGGGCCATGGGACCGGCGTCTTCGGGGAACTGGGCGGCGCGCAGCGCCACCACGTCGTCGATGCGCTTGACCGCGCGGGCGCTGGCGGCGGCGGCCTCGTCCATGCCCTGCGCCATCATGTCGGCGCTGAATTCCTGGTCGCGGAAGACGGTCAGGCCTTCCTTCAGGCTGAGCTGGAACCAGTCGCGGCAGGTGACGCGGTTGCCGGTCCAGTTATGGAAATACTCGTGGCCGATGACCGATTCGATGCCTTCATAGTTGGCGTCGGTGGCGGTCTGGGCGTCGGCCAGCACATAGGCCGCGTTGAAGATGTTCAGGCCCTTGTTCTCCATCGCCCCCATGTTGAAGTCGTGCACGGCCACGACCATGAAGCGGTCCAGGTCCAGCTCCAGTCCGAAGCGGGTCTCGTCCCAGCGCAGCGCGCGCACCAGCGAATCCAGCGCCCATTCGGTCTTGTCTTCCGAGCCGGGATCGCTGTAGACCTGCAGCAACACGTCGCGGCCGCTGGCGGTGCGCACGGTGGTTTCGCGGTGCGTGAGCTTGCCCGCGACCAGCGCGAACAGGTAGCAGGGCTTGGGGAAGGGGTCTTCCCATTCGACTTCGTTGCGGCCGTCGGCCAGCTGGCGCGAGGCCAGCAGGTTGCCGTTGGACAGCAGCACGGGGTAATCGGCCGTGGCCCGCAGCGTCACGCGGTAGCGCGACATCACGTCGGGGCGGTCGGCGAACCAGGTGATGCGGCGAAAGCCCTCGGCCTCGCACTGGGTGAAGAAGTTGCCGCCCGATACGTACAGGCCCATCAGCGTGGAGTTGGCGGCCGGCTTGCAGCGGCTGACGATCTCGACCGTGGCCGTTTCGGGCAGGCCGTACAGCGCCAGGCTGTGCCCGGCCAGATGATAGCGGTCGGCGGGCAGCGGGCTGCCATCCACGCCTACCGACACGAGTTCCAGCTCTTCTCCGTCCAGCACCAGGGCCGCGTCGGCGCTGGCGCCGGGCTTGCGCCGCACCTGCATCACGCAACGCACTTCGGTCGATTCGGGCACCAGGTCGAAGCCCAGCGAGACTTCCGGAATATCGTAGGGGTAGGGCTGATAATCCTTGCGGTATACGGTTACGGGCGTGTCAGTGCGCATGGGATCCCAGTCCTTTGTGAACAAGCGCCTATTGTAGTGGCTGGGCATGCCCCAAGGGGCGGCGGCCGGCATGGGCTGCCTCGGCAAGGCCTGACTCCGCAAACTTTCGGCGTCTGCCATAGTCCAATGTCAGTATCATGGCGCCGTAGTGCGTAGAGGAGCTGCAAATGTCCGGGACATCGATTTTCAACATGGGCCGCCTGGCCGGCCTTTTCGCCGTGTCGGGAGCCATGCTCCTGAGCGGCTGCGCGGCCCCGACCGTGGCGGCGCGGGTGACCTCATTCCAGCAATGGCCCGCCGGCGTCGAGGGGCAGTCGTACCAGTTCGTGCCGGCCGACGCCTCGCAAACCAATAATCTCGAATACCAGTCGTTCCAGGACATGGTCCGAGCCGGTATCGGCGCCACCGGCCTGGTCGAGGCGCAAGCCGGCGCCAAACCTCGTTTCGATGTGTCATTCACATATGGCACGTCGCAGACCCAGGTCATGGTCCGCCGTCCGTATGATCCGGGTTTCTACGGCGGTTATGGCTACGGCCATGGCGGCTATTACGGTCCGCGTCCTTGGGGCGGCGGTTTCGGTTATTGGGGCCCGGATTGGGTGGACGTGCCCATGGTCGTGCAGCGCAACGCCCTGAGCCTGCAGATCCGGGACGTCCAGCGGGGCGGCGCCGAGGTCTATCGTTCAACCGCCTATGTGCTGAGCGAGGGCGACAATCTGCTGCGCACCATGCCATATCTGGTCCGCGCGATATTCGACAATTTCCCTGGCAATAACGGCGCTGAACGCGAGATTCAATTCCCGGTGCGATAAAGCGGGCATCGACAGTAAATACTCAAAATAAAAAATCGGCGCACCAAGATGGTGCGCCGATTTTTATTTCATACTAAAGAATAGGTTTTCTTATTCTTTGATGAGAAAACTCTCGCGTGCCGCGCCGGCGGCTTCTTCCGCGGCGAGCCAACGGGGGGCCTTGCCTCGACCGCTCCAGGTCTCCCCGGTTTGGGGATGACGGTACTTGGGCGCAACGGCGCGTTTGGCGGCGTTGGCGGGGCGGGCCGCGGCGCCGGTCTTGCGGCGGGCGGCTCCACGAGCGGGCTTCGCGCCAGCGCCATAGGCGGCGGCGATTTCTTCGGGGGTAATGTCGTACTCGCGCATCGACGCGATGATCGACGAAATCACCGGCTTGCGGCGCTTCGTTTGCAGGACTTCAGCCTTCTTTTGGAGCTTGTTGATTTCCTTCTCGATCTTTGCTTGCAGTGCTGCGTAGGTTTCTCGGGCCATGATTTATTCCTGATTATGGAACTGCTTTATTCGCCGGCGAAGACTTGTTATTTGTTATGTCCCGCATAATACCCAAATTACGTACACATTTCCCGGTTTTCAGACTGATTACTTTGTATCAAAAGCGTCCGGATGCCTTCAGCCGTGCGGGTTTCGGCTTGGAACAAGTATTGGGAATACCATTCTCAAATCTAGGACGAATTGAAAAACGGCGTGCTTTGATTCAATGAGCGTGCCAATCGACGGGCCGAGTCATGGCAATGGCTCTTGTTTGTTTCATGTGATGCACAGATGTTGCGCGATCCCGGTTTTGTAATCCCTTGATATGAATAGGGTTTTGGCGGGGGCGTCATCCGTTCTTCTTTTGCCGCGTCAAGTATGTCCGGCGCACGGCTGTCTTGGCCGAGAGCTATTCGAGGACGCGCGCCGCATTTGAGCCAGGCATTTTCGCTTTGGGCAAAGCGAAAGGAAAAGGGTGCACGCCTGTTGATCGGTCTCTCGCATATGGCAACTTCATGACAGCTTGTCAGACGACTTTGTAAATAAATTTATACATGTAAGAAGATTGCATGGCGTGCGCGCCGGCAAAATATCCGTCGCCGTCCGGTTCCGCGGCGGATAAATAAGCGCGCGCGGAATTGCCGCGCGGAATTGCTTAACTGGATAGGGAAATATGGGGCCAGCCCGGCGCTGTCGCGGGCTTTTCCGCCCATTTGCGCAATTGAATCGCCGTCCTTGTGGCAAGCATCGCGCATGCGCGACGCGAGGCGCGACTCGGCGTTACGATAGAGGCTTGAGCGCCATTGCGCAGACGCGCGCCGGCGCCCCGGAAGAACCCAGAGACACATGAAAATCACCGACCCCGCTATTGCTTCCCTGGCCACCGCCAAATCGCTGCTGCTCGACCCCTGGGGGCTGACCGAGGCGGATATGGCGCGCGCGCTGGGCGAGATCTTCACGCACAAGGTCGATTACGCCGACCTGTATTTCCAATACACCCGCAGTGAAGGCTGGAGCCTGGAAGAGGGCATCGTCAAGACCGGCAGTTTTTCCATCAGCCAGGGCGTGGGCGTGCGCGCCGTGAGCGGCGAGAAAACCGCCTTCGCCTATTCCGATTCGCTGTCGGCCGATGCGCTGCTGTCGTCGGCGCACGCGGTGCGCGGCATTGCCCGCCGTGGCGCCGGCAAGGTCAAGGTCGCGGCCCAGGTCGAAGCCGAACACGGCCGCAGCCTGTATGCCGATATCGATCCGGTCGCGACCCTCAGCGCTCCCGAAAAGGTCGCGCTGCTGGAACGCATCGAACGCATGGCGCGGGCGCGCGATCCCCATGTGATCCAGGTCATGGCCGGCCTGGGCGCCGAGTATGACGTGGTGCTGGTGGCGGGCAGCGACGGCCGCCTGGCCGCCGACGTGCGTCCGCTGGTGCGCCTGTCCCTGACCGTCATCGCCGAGCGCAACGGACGCCGCGAAATGGGCCATGCCGGCGGCGGCGGCCGCCTGGGCCTGGCCTATTTCACCGACGAGATGCTGCAAGGCTACGTGGAACGCGCCGTGCATGAGGCGCTGGTCAACCTGGAAGCGCGCCCGGCGCCGGCTGGCGAGATGACCGTGGTGCTGGGATCCGGCTGGCCCGGCATCCTGCTGCATGAGGCCGTGGGCCATGGCCTGGAAGGCGATTTCAACCGCAAGGGTTCCAGCGTGTTCTCGGGCCGCATTGGCGAGCGCGTCGCCTCCAAGGGCGTGACCGTGATCGACGACGGCACCATCCCCGACCGTCGCGGCTCGCTCAACATCGACGACGAGGGCAACGCCACCCAACGCAATGTGCTGATCGAGGACGGCATCCTGCGCGGCTATATGCAGGACACGCTGAACGCGCGCCTGATGAAGACCGCCGCCACCGGCAACGGCCGCCGCGAATCCTTCGCGCACCTGCCCATGCCGCGCATGACCAATACCTACATGCTGGCGGGCGAGACCCCGCCCGAGGAAATCGTGTCCTCGGTCAAGCGCGGCCTGTACGCGGTGAATTTCGGCGGCGGCCAGGTCGATATCACCAACGGCAAGTTCGTGTTCTCGGCCTCCGAGGCCTACATGATCGAGAACGGCAAGATCACCTATCCGGTCAAGGGCGCCACCCTGATCGGCAACGGTCCGGACGCCATGAACCGCGTCACGCTGATCGGCAACGACATGAAGCTGGACTCGGGCGTCGGCACCTGCGGCAAGGATGGCCAGAGCGTGCCGGTGGGCGTGGGCATGCCCACGGTCCGCATGGAAGGCCTGACGGTGGGCGGCACGGCCTGAGCCGGATCGGGCCGGCGGGGCAGGGCGCGCGCCTGGTCCCGCCGCGCGTTGCCGCGCCGCTTGATTGTCGTCATGGCGGGCGGTTCCGTCCCGATAAACCCGCGTGACGGTGAAAAAAAATTGTGCTAGAGTCGTTTCCCATGAAATTCGCGTCCCCCGCCTTTTACTTTTATTTTTATGGTTTTCTGAAGCCGCTGGCGGAGGAAGGGACGCGCTCAATCTGAAGTTTGGAAAGAATCCCCCGAAAAAGCCGCCAGCGAACTGGCGGCTTTTTTTGCGCCGCCAGGTCCGGAAACCCCCCTCGGGAATCGTCCCGTGGGGGACATCCAGAGGGAACCATCCCCTGGCGGGCAACCCAGGAGCAGTACCGTGTCACACAATACCGATGACCTTCGCATCCGAGAAATCAAAGAGCTGAATCCGCCGGCGCACGTCATGCGCGAATTCGCCTGCACCAAGGAGGCGTCCGACACCGTGTTCGCCGCCCGGCAGGCCATGCACCGCATCCTGCACGGCATGGACGACCGCATGATCGTCGTGATCGGCCCCTGCTCGATCCACGATACGCGCGCCGCCATCGAGTACGCCAAGCGCCTGAAGCCCGTGCGCGACCGCCTGAGCGCCGACCTGGAAATCGTCATGCGCGTGTACTTCGAGAAGCCGCGCACCACGGTGGGCTGGAAGGGGCTGATCAACGATCCCGAGCTGGACGGCAGCTTCGACATCAACAAGGGCGTGCGCGTGGCGCGCGAGCTGCTGCTGGACATCAACACGTTGGGCCTGCCGGCCGGCTGCGAATTCCTGGACATGATCACGCCGCAGTACATCGCCGACCTGGTGTCCTGGGGCGCCATTGGCGCTCGCACCACCGAAAGCCAGGTGCACCGCGAACTCGCTTCGGGGCTGTCGTGTCCGGTCGGGTTCAAGAACGGCACGGACGGCAATGTGAAGATCGCCGTGGACGCGATCAAGGCCGCCTCGCAGCCGCATCATTTCCTGTCGGTGACCAAGGGCGGCCATTCCGCCATCGTCTCGACGGCCGGCAACGAGGACTGCCACGTGATTCTGCGCGGCGGCAAGACGCCCAACTACGACGCGGCCAGCGTCGACGCCGCCTGCCAGGACATGGCCAAGTCCGGCCTGGCCCAGCGCATCATGATCGACGCCAGCCACGCCAACAGCAGCAAGAAGCCCGAGAATCAGCCGCTGGTCGCGGAAGACGTGGCGCGCCAGATGGAAGCGGGCGACGCGCGCCTGGTGGGCATGATGATCGAAAGCCATCTGCTGGGCGGCCGTCAGGACATGGTGCCGGGCACGCCGCTGGTCTACGGCCAGAGCATCACCGACGGCTGCATCGATTGGGATGCGTCGGTGGCCGTGCTGGAACGCCTGGCCCTGGCCGTGCGCGAACGCCGCCGCGTCGCGCTGACGTCCGGCAAATGAGTCCGGGTTGCGCCGTGCGCCGGCAGGCCGGCGCACGGCGCGGCGCGCTGCGGCGCAGCATGGGCGGCGGCGTAGAATAGCCGGATCATCGAATCCGGGATCCGCCAACCATGAACGCCCCCCTGCATGCCGAAACCCTGCGCCGCTCGGTGCCGGCCGCTTGTCTGGAAGCCCTGCGCGCGCGCTTCGGCGACCGCTTCTCCGAATCCGCCGCCGTGCGCGAGCATCATGGCCGCGACGAGTCGCCGTATCCCGTGATGGCGCCGGACGGCGTGGTCTTCGCGCACAGCACCGAGGAAGTGGCCGAGATCGCCAGGCTGTGCAATGAACACCGCGTGCCGCTGATTCCCTACGGCGCGGGCTCCTCGCTCGAAGGCCACATCCTGGCGATCCAGGGCGGCATCAGCCTGGACCTGTCGCAGATGAACAAGGTGCTGGCCGTCAATGCCGAAGACCTCACCGCCACGGTGCAGGCCGGCGTGCTGCGCAAGCAGCTCAACGAAGAGATCCGCAGCACCGGGCTGTTCTTCCCCATCGATCCGGGCGCCGACGCCAGCCTGGGCGGCATGGCCGCCACGCGCGCCTCCGGCACCAACGCCGTGCGCTACGGCACCATGCGCGAGAACGTCATGTCGCTGACCGTGGTCACCGCCGACGGCCGCATCGTGCGCACCGCGGGCCGCGCCCGCAAGTCCTCCGCCGGCTACGACCTGACGCGCGTCTTCGTCGGCAGCGAAGGCACGCTGGGCATCATCACCGAAGTCACGGTGCGCCTGTATCCGCAGCCCGAGGCCGTGTCGGCCGCCGTGTGCAACTTCCCCACGCTGGACGACGCCGTCCAGAGCGTGATCGAGATCATCCAGATGGGCGTGCCGGTGGCGCGCGTGGAATTCATGGACGCGGCCAGCGTGCGCGCCGTCAATCTGCACAGCAAGCTCACGTTGCGCGAGACGCCTCTGCTGGTGTTTGAGTTCCACGGCAGCCCGGCCGGCGTGCAGGAGCAGGCCGAGACCGTGCAGGCCATCACCGCCGAGCACGGCGGCATGGACTTCGAATGGGCCGAGCGCCCCGAAGACCGCAGCCGCCTCTGGACCGCGCGTCACAATGCCTACTTCGCCGGCCTGCAGCTGCGTCCCGGTTGCCGCGCCAGCACCACCGACGTCTGCGTGCCAATCTCGCGCCTGGCCGATTGCGTGCGCGAAACCGTCGATGAACTGGACCGCGCCAGCTTCCCGTACACCATCGTGGGCCACGTGGGCGACGGCAACTTCCACGTGCTGATGCTGCTCGATGCGGACAGCGAGAAGGAATGGCAGGAATCCGAGACCATCAACCATAACCTGGTGCGCCGGGCCATCGCCGCCGACGGCACCTGCACTGGCGAGCATGGCGTGGGCCTGCACAAGATGCAGTTCATGGCCGAGGAGCACGGCGACAACGCGCTGGAACTGATGCGCAGCCTCAAGCACGCGTTCGATCCGAACAACATCCTCAATCCCGGGAAGATCGTTTCCTGGTGAGGGTGCGCCCCCGGGGCGCGTGCAGAAGAACGGCGGCGCAGCGATGGCCGCCGTTTTTTTTCGCCCGGGCGACGCGGCCCGCGTGGGTTCGCGCCGGCGTGCATTTACCGTCGGTTACGTGGGCGAACATTCGCCGGTTACATGCGCGAACGCCGTTTCATACGGGGCTGCGCTGTCGATGCGGGTAAATCCCGGCCTGCGTCCGCCCAGCGGGCGCGCTATTGTTTCATCCATGAACTCACTGGTCGAAACCGGCCTGGCGCAAGCGCAGCCGCCTTATTCTCCGCAGCAATTGATCGAGGCCCTGTTGGCCGCGTTGCCCGCGCACTGCGTGCTGTTTCGCGAAGAGGACACCCGCCCCTACGAATGCGACGGCCTGTCGCTATACCGCGCCTTGCCGGCCGTCGTGGCGCTGCCCGAGACCGAGGAGCAGGTGCAGGCCGTGATGCGCATCTGCAAGCGCCTGAACGCGCCGGTGGTCGCGCGCGGCGCCGGCACCGGCCTGTCCGGCGGCGCCATGCCGCACAGCCAGGGCGTGCTGCTGGGTCTGTCCAAGTTCAATCGCATCCGCCGCATCGATCTGGCCAGCGCCACCGCCGTGGTCGAGCCCGGCGTGCGCAACCTGGCGATTTCCGAAGCGGCCGCTCCCTACGGCTTGTACTATGCGCCCGATCCCTCCAGCCAGATCGCCTGTTCCATTGGCGGCAACGTGGCCGAGAATTCCGGCGGCGTGCATTGCCTGAAGTACGGCCTGACCGTGCACAACGTGCTGCGCGCGCGCGTGGTCACCATCGACGGCGACGTCGTCGAACTGGGCTCCGAGGCGCCGGACGCGCCGGGCCTGGATCTGCTGTCGGTGTTCATCGGTTCGGAAGGCATGCTGGGCGTGGTCACCGAGGTGACGGTCAAGCTCATTCCCAAGCCGGCCTGCGCGCAGGTCGTGATGGCCAGCTTCGCCAGCGTCGAGGCGGCCGGCAACGCGGTCACGCAGGTGATCGCGGCCGGCATGATCCCGGCCGGACTGGAGATGATGGACCGCCGCGCCACGCACATGGTCGAACCCTTCGTGCGCGCCGGCTACGACATGGACGCGCAGGCGATCCTGCTATGCGAATCCGACGGCACGCCCGAAGAGGTGGCGCACGAGATCGCGCGCATGGAGGCCGTGTTCCGCGATGCCGGCGCCACCCGCTGCCAGGTATCCGCGTCGGAAGCCGAGCGCCTGAAATTCTGGGCGGGTCGCAAGAACGCATTCCCCGCTGCGGGGCGCGTGTCGCCCGATTACTACTGCATGGACGGCACCATCCCGCGCCGTCATCTGGCGCGCGTGCTGGGCGCCATCGAACAGATGGAAGACGACTTCGGCCTGCGCTGCGCCAACGTCTTCCATGCGGGCGATGGCAACCTGCACCCGCTGATCCTGTTCGATTCGAATAAACCGGACGAAGTGGAACGGGCCGAGAAATTCGGCGCCGCCATACTCGAACTGTGCGTGCAGGTTGGAGGAACCGTGACGGGAGAACACGGCGTAGGAATGGAGAAAATAAATCAAATGTGCGTGCAATTCTCGCGAGAAGAACTCGACGCGTTCCTGGCGGTCAAGCGGGCGTTCGACCCGCCGTGCCTGCTCAACCCTGAAAAAGTCATCCCCACGCTGGCACGTTGCGCCGAATACGGCAAGATGCATGTGCATGGGGGAGAGCTGAGCTTTCCCGATCTCGCCCGCTTCTAGGACGTACCCCGTATGGATTTCGTCCTGTCGGAGTTGTGCGACCAGGTCATGACGGCGCGCGCCGGCCACAAGCCCCTGTTCGTCATGGGCGGCGGCAGCAAATCGTTCTATGGCAACTACCGGCCCGTCACGCCGCAGGATGGGCATTGCCTGCTGGACATGACGCCGTATCGCGGCATCGTCAACTATCACCCGTCCGAACTCGTCGTCACGGTGCGCGCCGGCACGCCGTTGGCCGATCTGGAGGCCGAGCTGGCCGCCCACGGTCAGATGCTGGCCTTCGAGCCGCCGCATTTCGGGCCCGCCGCGACGGTGGGCGGCTGCGTGGCGGCCGGCTTGTCCGGGCCGCGCCGTATGAGCGCGGGCGCCTTGCGCGATTTCGTGCTGGGCGCGCGGCTGCTGGATTCCGACGGACGCATGCTGTCCTTCGGCGGCGAGGTCATGAAGAATGTGGCCGGCTACGACGTGTCGCGCCTGCTGGCCGGTTCGCACGGCATCTTCGGCGCCCTCCTGGAGGTGTCGCTCAAGGTCGTGCCGAAGCCCATGCAGGAAGTGACGCTGGCGCGGCCCGCCACGCAGGCGCAGGCGCTGTCCTGTTTCGCGCAGTGGCGCGGCAAGCCGCTGCCGGTGTCCGCGACCAGCTGGAGCGGCGACGCCGATGGCGGCGAGGGCATGTTGTGCGTGCGCCTGTCCGGCGCGCCGCCCGCGCTGGCCAGCGCGCGGCAGCAGATCGGCGGCGACGCGATGGAACCGGACGCGGCGCAGGCCTGGTGGCGTTCGCTGCGCGAGCAGACCCACACCTTCTTCGAACCCGGCAAGCCGCTGTGGCGGCTGGCCCTGCCGCCGACCGCCGCCGCGCTCGATCTCGGTCCGACGCTGCTGGAGTGGGGCGGCGGCCAGCGCTGGCTTTGTGGCAATTACGAGGCGGCCGCGCTGCGCGAGCGCGCCGCCAGCTTGGGCGGGCACGCCACGCTGTTCCGGCCGGCGGGCATGTCCGTGCCGGAGGATGGCGTGTTCCATCCGCTGGCGCCAGCGCTGGCGCTGATCTCGCGCCGCCTCAAGCAAGAACTCGATCCCGCCGGGCTCTTCAACCCCGGCCGCCTGATCCTGGAGCTGTAGCACGCCATGCAAACCCATCTGGCTTCCTGGGCGAAAGACACCGATCTGGGCAACGAGGCCGACGCCATCCTGCGGCGCTGCGTGCACTGCGGTTTCTGCACGGCCACCTGTCCCACCTATCAGGTCCTGGGCGACGAGCTAGACAGCCCGCGCGGGCGCATCTATCTGATCAAGCAGGTGCTGGAAGGCGCCGAGCCCACGCAGTCCACGCAGCAGCATCTGGACCGCTGCCTGACCTGCCGCAACTGCGAGACCACCTGCCCGTCGGGCGTGCAGTACGGGCACCTGATCGATATCGGCCGCAAGATCGTCGACGAGCGCGTGCCGCGCTCCTGGGCCGAGCGCACCAAGCGCAAGCTGCTGCGCCAGGCCATGCTGTCGCCGCTGTTCGGTCCCGCGATGCGCCTGGGCCAGGCCGTGCGCGGCGCACTGCCGCAGGCGCTGCGCCGCAAGGTGCCCGAGCGCCGCGATCCGGGCCGCCTGCCGCAGGTGGCCGGGCACGCGCGCCAGGTGCTGATGCTGGCCGGCTGCGTGCAGCCGTCCATGATGCCCACCATCGACGCCGCCACCATCCGCGTGCTGGATGCGCTGGGCATCGGCGCGCGCATCGCGCCGGGGGCGGGCTGCTGCGGCGCGGTCAGCTTCCACCTGGATGAACAGGACGCGGCGCTGGCGCAGATGCGCGCCAACATCGACGCATGGTGGCCGCTGGTGCGCGACGGACGCGTCGAGGCCATCGTGATGAACGCCTCGGGCTGCGGCGCCATGGTGAAGGAATACGCGCATCACCTGCGCAACGATCCGGCCTACGCGCAACGCGCGGCGGACATCGTGGCGCTGGTCAAGGACGTGGCCGAGATCGTCGCGCCGCAGGCGCAGGCGCTGCGCGCGCGCTTGCCGCAAGCGCCGCGCGCGGCCTTTCATCCGCCGTGCACGCTGCAGCATTGGCAGGGCCTGCGGCCCTTGTCGGAGCAGCTGCTGGCGGACCTGGGATTCGAATTGCAGCCGTTCGCCGACAAGCATCTGTGCTGCGGCTCGGCCGGGGCGTATTCGGTGCTGAACCCGGACATCGCGCTGGAGCTGCGCGACCGCAAGCTGTCGGCCATCGCGGCGGGCGGTCCGGACGTGATCCTGTCGGCCAACATCGGCTGCATCGGCCACCTGCAAAGCGGCACCGACACGCCGGTGCGGCATTGGGTCGAAGTGGTGGACGAACTGCTGCGCCAGCCGGCCGACGGCCGGCGCCAGGAAGCATAGCGCCAGCCGTCAGCCGCCAGTCGGCCAGCGCTGGAAAACATGGCCCCCGCCCGGACCGGCATCGGGCGGGCAGGGGCCGGGCCGGCGGTCTATTCGACCGCCTTCACCATGTCCTCGAGCACCTTCTTGGCGTCGCCGAACACCATCATGGTGCGGTCCATGTAGAACAGCTCGTTGTCCAGCCCGGCGTAGCCCGAGGCCATCGAGCGCTTGTTCACGATCACCGTGCGCGCCTTGTAGGCTTCCAGGATGGGCATGCCGGCGATCGGCGACTTGGGATCGTTCTTGGCGGCCGGGTTGACCACGTCATTCGCCCCCAGCACCAGCACCACGTCGGTCTGGCCGAACTCGCTGTTGATGTCCTCCATCTCGAACACCTGATCGTAGGGCACCTCGGCCTCGGCCAGCAGCACGTTCATGTGGCCGGGCATGCGGCCGGCCACCGGGTGGATGGCGTACTTCACCGTCACGCCGCGCTCGGTCAGCTTCTCGGCCAGTTCCTTCAGCGCATGCTGGGCGCGCGCCACGGCCAGGCCGTAGCCGGGCACGATGGTGACGCTTTCGGCGTTGGTCATGAGGAAGGCCGCATCGTCCGGGCTGCCCGACTTCACGCTGCGCTGCTGGCCGTCGCCCTGCTGCGCGCCGCCGCCCGCCTGCGCGCCGAAGCCGCCCAGGATGACGTTGAAGAACGAGCGGTTCATGGCCTTGCACATGATGTAGGACAGGATCGCGCCCGACGAGCCCACCAGCGAGCCGGCGATGATCAGCATGGGGTTGTTCAGCGAAAAGCCGATACCCGCCGCCGCCCAGCCCGAGTAGCTGTTCAGCATGGACACCACCACTGGCATGTCCGCGCCCCCGATCGGGATGATGATGAGCACGCCCAGCACGAAGGCGATCAGCGTCATGATGATGAACGGCGTCCATTGCTGCGTCAGCATGAACCACACGCCGGCGGCCAGCATCAGCAGCGCCAGCGCCAGGTTCAGCATGTGCTGGCCGGCGAACACCACCGGCGCGCCCTGGAACAGGCGGAACTTGTACTTGCCCGACAGCTTGCCGAAGGCGATCACCGACCCCGAGAAGGTGATGGCGCCGACGAAGGTGCCGATGAACAGCTCGAAGCGGTTGCCCACCGGGATCGGCATGCCGGCCGGCGCGATGCCGAAGGCCTGCGGCTCGGCCACTACGGCGACGGCGATGGCCACCGCGGCCAGGCCGATCATGCTGTGCATGAAGGCGACCAGCTCGGGCATCTTGGTCATCTCGACGCGCTTGGCCATCAGCGTGCCGATCGAGCCGCCCACCAGCAGGCCCAGCACCACCCAGCCCAGGCCGATGGCGGACGCGCCTTCGCGCGCCAGGCCCACGATCAGGGCGGCGGTGGTCAGCACGGCGATCGCCATGCCGGCCATGCCGAAGGCATTGCCCAGGCGGGACGTGGTGGGGTGGGACAAGCCCTTGAGCGCCTGGATGAAGCAGACCGAGGCGACCAGGTAGAGCAGGGTGACGAGGTTCAGCGAGATCATTGCGCGTCCTCCTTGCCCGGCTTCCTGTCCTTCTTCTTGAACATCTCCAGCATGCGGCGCGTCACGAGGAAACCGCCGAACACGTTGACCGCGGCCAGCGCCACGGCGAACACGCCCATGCCGCGCGCCAGCCCGCCCTCGGTCAGCGCGGCGGCCAGCATGGCGCCGACGATGATGATGGCCGAGATGGCGTTGGTCACGGCCATCAGCGGGGTATGCAGCGCGGGGGTGACGTTCCAGACCACGTGGTAGCCGACATAGATGGCCAGCACGAAGATGATGAGATTCATCAGGGTGGGGTTGATCGCTTCCATGCCTAGGTCCTCCGCGTCACGTTGCCGCCTTCGCACACCAGGCAGGCAGCCACGATTTCATCGTCGCGCTGGATCTGCAGCGCGCCGTCCGCATTGATGATGAGCTTCAGGAAATCCTGCAGGTTGCGCGCATACAGCGCGGAGGCGTCGGTCGCCACCATGCCCGGCAGGTTGTTCAGCCCGACCAGCGTCACGCCGTGCTTTTCCACGACCTGGCCGCGCTCGGTCAGCGGGCAGTTGCCGCCGCGCTCGACCGCCAGGTCCACCAGCACCGAGCCCGGCTTCATGCCGGCCACGGTCTCGGCGGACACCAGCGTGGGCGCCGGGCGGCCCGGGATCAGCGCGGTGGTGATGATGATGTCGGCCTGCTTGCAGCGCTCGGACACCAGCGCCGCCTGCCGCGCCATCCACGACGGCGGCATGGGTCGGGCATAGCCGCCCACGCCCTGGGCGATCTCGCGCTCCTCGTCGGTTTCGAACGGCACGTCGATGAATTTCGCGCCCAGCGATTCGACCTGCTCGCGCGCGGCGGGACGCACGTCGGAGGCCTCGACCACCGCGCCCAGGCGCTTGGCGGTGGCGATGGCCTGCAGGCCCGCCACGCCCGCGCCCAGCACCACGGCGCGCGCGGCCTTGAGCGTGCCGGCGGCGGTCATCATCATGGGAAAGAGGCGGCCGTAGTAATGCGCCGCCAGCAGCACGGCCTTGTAGCCGGCCAGGTTGGCCTGGGACGACAGCACGTCCAGGCTCTGCGCGCGCGTGATGCGCGGCGCGGCTTCCAGCGCGAAGCCGGTCAGGCCGGCGGCCGCCAGCCGCATCAGGCCTTCGGCGTCGAACGGGTCCAGCATGCCGGCCACCACGGCGCCCGGCTTCATGTGGGGCAGTTCCTCGGCGGAAGGCGCGCGCACCTTCAGCACCAGTCCGGCCCCCAGCGCATCCTGGGCCGAGCCCAGGGTCGCGCCGGCGGCCTCGTAGGCCTCGTCCAGATATCGGGCGGCGACGCCCGCCCCGCGTTCCACTACGACAGTATGCTTGCCGGCCGTGTACTTCTTGACGGTTTCCGGTGTTGCTGCGACACGGGTTTCCCCGTCTCGGGTTTCTTTTGGTATCCCGATGTGCATCGACGCCTCTCCTCAGAAGGTTCGCGGATAGTTATACACGGAATAGAGAGGGGAGGCCCGCAAGGTTCATTGGGACGAGTCCGAGTCGGCCTTGATAAGGCGCGCAAACGCCGTTTCCTTGGACAGGCGCGGGAATGCGGTCTGGTTGCGAATTCGAAAGACAGAAGCCCCGCGGCGCGGGCCGGGGGGCTTGCGGGGCAGGCTCGCGGCGCGAACGCGCGCGTCAAGGGTTACGCCGTCTGCGCGCGCGTCCAGAGGATCAGCGCCGCCGTCAGCTCGCGCAGGTCGGCTTTCAGCCGGCCGTAGCCCGCCGTCGGACGCAGCGAGACTTCATCCATGTAGAGCTTGCGGTTGATCTCGATCTGCAGGCTGTGGCGGCCCTCGGCCGGGCAGCCGAAGGCGCGCACCAGTTCCACGCCCTTGTACGGGTCATTGACCGTCACGTGGTAGCCGCGCGCGCGCAGCCAGGCCGCGATGAATTCGCGGAAGGCCGGGTCGCTGGTGCTGCCGTCGCGGTCGCCCAGCACGAAATCGGGGTGGACCAGGCCGGGCTGGTCGGTGGCGTAGGCGCCGGCCACGCTGGGCATGGAGTGGCAGTTGATGTGCCAGACCTTGCCGAACTTGCGATGGGCGCCGTCCAGCAGCTGGCGCAGCGCCGCGTGATAGGGCTTCCAGCAGGCCGCGATGCGGTGCTCGACTTCCTCGACCGGGAGCTTGCGGTCGTACAGCGGCGTGCCGTCGTCCAGCATGCGCCAGATCAGGCCCTTGCCCAGGCGGACCTTGGGCGAGGCGTTGACGGCGCCGGGCCAGGGGCGGTCCAGCAGCAGTTCGTCGATCTCGTCGGGCGCGCGGTTGGCGTCGATATAGGCGCGCGGAAAGGTCGCCGCCAGCAGCGGCGCGCCCATGTCCACGGCGTCGCTCCACAGATCGTCAACCCAGGTGTCCTCGGCGGTGCGCAATGCCCCGTAGTCGGCCGCGGCGGCGAAGTCGGGAGGGTAGGCCGTGCCGCTGTGCGGGGAGTCCAGCACGAGCGGGGCCGAGGGATCCGATTCGGGATAGCGGGGCGGAAGGTCTAGCCGGTAGGACAGGGGTTGGGTAAATCGCATAAGGGGTTTCAGGTTCGTTGATCGGAGACCCCCGCGCCCGGCGCGAGACGGGGCGGTGGGGGCCGAAGACCGCAGGCCGTGTGACGGGCTCAGTCGATCTTCACGTTGGCTTCTTTGGCGATGCGCTTGTTCTTGGCGATCTCGGCCGAGATCTGCGCGGCGAATTCGGCCGGGGAGTTGGCGGCGGGCGCGGCGCCCAGCGCTTCGAGCTTGGCCTTGACGTCCGGATCGGCGCTGACCTTGCGCACGGCGGCATTGAGCTTGTCCAGCACCGGCTGGGGCAGCTTGGCCGGCGCGACCAGGCCGAACCAGGAGGCATCGTTCACCGCCGGCAGGCCGGCCTCGGCGAAGGTGGGCACGTCGGGCAGGCTGGCCACGCGCTTGGGCCAGGCCACGGCCAGCGGCACCAGGCGGCCGGATTGCGCGTGCGGCAGCGTCGAGGGCAGGTTGTCGTACAGCACGTCCACCTGGCCGGCCAGCGCGTCGTTCAGCGCCGGACCGACGCCACGGTAGGGCACGTGCATCAGGTTGGCGCCCGAGGCCATCTTGAACAGCTCGCCCATCATGTGCGAGACCGAGCCGTTGCCGGCCGACGCATAGGTCAGCTTGCCGGGTTCGCTCTTGGCCAGCTTGATGAAGTCGGCGATGTTCCTGGCCGGGACTTTCGGGTTGACGGTCATGATGTTGGGCACGGCGGCCAGGTTCGAGACGGGCGTGAAGTCCTTCTCGCCATCGAACGGCAGGTTCGGGTAGATGGCCGGGTTGATGCCGTGCGTGCTGACGGTGGCGATTCCCAAGGTATAGCCGTCCGGCGCGCTGCTGGCAACAAAGGCGCTGCCGATCGAGCCGCCGGCGCCCCCACGGTTTTCCACCACCACGGTCTGGCCCAGTTCCTTGCCGAGCTTGTCGGCGTACAGGCGGCCGACGATGTCGGTGGTGCCGCCGGGCGGGAAGGGCACGATCAGGCGCACGGGCTTGCTGGGATAGGCATCCTGGGCATGGGCGATGCCCGAGGCCAGCGGAGCGGCCAGGGTCGCGGCGGCGACACACAGGCCCAGGACTACGTTACGGCGTTGCATGGTTTCCCCTTGTACAAAATTGGAAGGCGGATGCGAAAACGCATCCGCCAGACAAACGATTCTTTCTTTCGGGGGCGGTTTGCGCAAACGAAAGTTTCTCCGTAATCTATGACTTTTTTTCATGCCTCTTTCCGGAGCGCGTCCCCTTTTTGCTGCGGGCCGTGGATCCCGAGGCGACATGCCCCCTGGCGGGCAAGGAGCCCGCGCCCGTCGCGGGAGCTTCACGCATGCGGCGTTTCTGCCCGTCCCTGACCGATCTGCAGGCTTTTGAAGTGGCCGCCCGGCATTCCAGCTTCACCCGCGCCGCCCAGGAGCTTTGCGTCACGCAAGGCGCCGTCAGCAAGCAGGTCAAGCATCTGGAGGCCTTCGTCGGCGTCGAACTATTCCTGCGCATCAGGCAAGGCCTGGTCTTGACCGAGGCCGGACGCGCCTACCTGGCCAAGATCCAGGCCGGCCTGGGGCAGATCGAGGCGGCCACGGTGGAACTGATCGCGCACCAGGGGCGCGGCGGCACGCTGAACCTGACCTGTATGCCCACATTCGGCGCGCGCTGGCTGATCCCGCGCCTGACGGCCTTCATGCGCCAGCGCCCGGACATCCACGTCGAATTCCTGCCGCACCGCCAGGGCTACGATTTCTCCGCCCCCGAGCTGGACGCCGCCGTGCGCTTCGGCGAGGGCCTGTGGCCCGGCAGCGGCGCCGACTACATCGTGGGCCGGGACATCGTGCCCGTGTACAGCCCCAGGCTGATACCCGGCGGCTGCGCCGCCCCCGAAGACCTGCTGGCCTATCCGCTCCTGCACCACACGTCCGCGCTGGATGGCTGGCGCGACTGGTTCGAGCAGGCAGGCTGCGACACCCGCCGCAGCCTGGAGGGAGCCCGCTTCGACCAGTACGCGCTGCTGTCGCAGGCCGCCGCCGCCGGTTTCGGCGTGGCGTTGATCCCGCGCTGCCTGGTCGAGGATGAACTGCGCGACGGCCGGCTGTCGGTCGCCGTGGAGCTGCCGATCCGGGCGCGCATGGGCTATTACCTGTGCTATCCCGAACAGAAAGCCAGCCTGCCGACGCTGCAGGCGTTCCGCGCCTGGCTGATGGAAGTCTCCCGCGCCGCCGAGCCCAGGCCCGACGAGGAAGCCGCGGCCGACGCACTAAAATGATCGCATCATGAGCCAAACATCCACCAAGAAAGGCCGCGTTGTCGTCGGCATGTCCGGCGGGGTCGATTCTTCGGTCACCGCCTGGCTGCTCAAGCAGCAAGGCTACGAGGTCGTCGGCCTGTTCATGAAGAACTGGGAAGACGACGACGATTCCGAATACTGCTCCACCCGCCAGGATCTGCTGGACGCGGCCAGCGTCGCCGATCTGGTCGGCGTGGAATTCGAATACGTCAATTTCGCCGCCGAATACAAGGACCGCGTCTTCGCCGAGTTCCTGCGCGAGTATTCCGCCGGCCGCACGCCCAATCCCGACGTGCTGTGCAATGCCGAGATCAAGTTCAAGGCCTTCCTGGACCACGCCATGGCGCTGGGCGCCGAGCACATCGCCACCGGCCACTACGCGCGCGTGCGCGAGGTGCCGGCGGCCGGCGGCGGCAGCGAGTTCCAGCTGCTCAAGGCGCTGGACGGGTCCAAGGACCAGAGCTACTTCCTGCACCGCCTGAACCAGGCGCAGTTGTCGCGCACGCTGTTTCCCCTGGGCGAGATCCACAAGACCGAGGTGCGCCGCATCGCGCACGAGATCGGCCTGCACAACGCGGCCAAGAAGGATTCCACCGGCATCTGCTTCATCGGCGAGCGGCCGTTCCGCGAGTTCCTGAATCGCTATCTGCCGACCGAGCCGGGTCCGATCCTGACGCCGGAAGGCCAGAAGGTGGGCCGCCACGAAGGCCTGTCGTTCTACACGCTGGGCCAGCGCAAGGGCCTGGGCGTGGGCGGCGTCAAGGGCAAGCAGCGCGAGGACGGCACCGCCGAGGCCTGGTACGTGGCGCGCAAGGACCTGGAGCGCAACCGGCTCTATGTGGTGCAGGGTCACGACCATCCCTGGCTGTTGTCGAACCGCCTGCAGGCGCAGGACGCCAGCTGGGTGGCGGGCCGCCCGCCCGAGGCGCGTGGCTATGGCGCCAAGACCCGCTACCGCCAGGCCGACGCGGCCTGCCGGCTGGAGGACGCCGCCGACGGCCGCTTCTCGCTGGTGTTTCCGCAAGCGCAATGGGCCGTCACGCCGGGCCAGTCCGCCGTGCTGTATGACGGCGATATCTGCCTGGGCGGGGGTATCATTGCCTAGCTGACGGTCGGCCCGCAGAGGCCGGCCCGGCGCGCGGCTTGACCGCGCAACACACCAAGGCCCCCGCGCGGGGCCTTGTTCATGACATCAAAAAGGGGAGAGAGACGTGGATGTGACGATGGTGATCTGCCTGCTGGCGCTGGGCGCGGCGGCGGGCTTCGCGGCGGGTTTGCTCGGCATAGGCGGAGGCATGGTGCTGGTGCCGTTCCTGACCATGCTGTTCAGCTGGAAGGGCATGCCGGCCGACCTGGTGGTGCACGCGGCCATCGCCACGTCCATGACCTCGATCCTGTTCACCTCGATCTCCAGCGTGCGCGCGCACCAGCAGCGCGGCACCATCAAATGGGGCATCGTCGCCGCGATGGCGCCGGGCATCATCATTGGCGGCCTGCTGTCGGGCGGCGCGGTGTTCGCCGCGCTCAGCTCGCACTGGCTGTCGCTGTTCTTCGCGCTGTTCGTGGGCTATTCCGGCTGGAGCATGCTGCGCAACAAGAAACCCAAGCCCAGCCGCCAGATGCCCGGCGTCGCGGGCACCAGCGCGGCCGGCGTGGGCATCGGTTTCCTGTCGGGCCTGGTGGGCGCCGGCGGCGGCTTCCTGTCCGTGCCCTTCATGGTCTGGTGCAACGTGGCCCTGCACAACGCCGTGTCCACCTCGGCGGCGCTGGGCTTTCCCATCGCGCTGGCCAATAGCGCGGGCTATGTGGTGTCGGGCCTGAATGAGTCCGTCTCGCGTCCGGGCATGCTGGGCTATATCTACTGGCCGGCGCTGATCGCGCTGGTCTGCGCCAGCGTGCTGACCGCGCCGCTGGGCGCGCGCATGGCGCATCGCCTGCCGGTGGCCACGCTGAAGAAGGTGTTCGCCTGCCTGCTGTTCGCGCTGTCGGCGTACATGCTGTTCAAGGCCGGGCAGGCGTTTAGCGTCTGAAAGACGAAGGTAAGCAGTATGTGCCCGTGGGGTCGCGCGGAGCCGGCTTTGCCGGTCCGCAGCGACGCCCCCTTGAGGGGGAGCGCGCAGCGCTTCGGGGGTGGGTTCCGCCCTCCGGTCCGCAGCGACGCCCCCTTGAGGGGGAAGCGCGTAGCGCTGCGGGGGTGGGTTAAGCCTGGGGTACTGTATCCACGAAGGATTGGCGCTGCGCCAGCTTGTCGTACAGGCGTGCCAGGTTGGGATGGCCAGTGCGCCAGTCCAGTTCAGCGAAGCGCAGGTCCAGATACCCCAGCGCGCAGCCCACGGCGATGTCGGCCAGGCTGTAGTTGATGCCCATGCAATGGGCGTTCTCGCCCAGGCTCTTGTCCATGGCGTCCAGGCTGGCGTGGATCTTGCCGTACTGGCGGTCAATCCATTCCTGGCTGCGTTGCGCCTCGGGGCGCTGCTTTTCCTTGACGATGGTGACGCAGGCGTCCAGCAGGCCGTCGGCGATGGCTTCCCAGCACTTCACGGCCGCGCGGTCGCGTCCCGGTTGCGGGATCAGGCGGGCGACGGGCGAAAGCGTGTCCACGTACTCGACGATGACGCGCGAATCGAACAGGGCGCCGCCGTCTTCCATGACCAGGCAAGGCACCTTGCCCAGGGGGTTGTACGTTTGGATCTGCGTGTCGGCGGACCAGACGTTTTCGATTTCAAGCCGGTAGTCCAGCTTTTTCTCGGCCATGACGATACGCACTTTGCGCACGTAAGGACTGGTAAGCGAGCCGATCAGTTTCATGGAGTCACAAGCGGAGTCGGAAAGCGGCCGAAGTATAGCAGGCCGCATGACGGCGGCCCGCCGCGGCCGGATGCCAGCCAGTTTGCCACAATGTGGACGCGTCCCGGATGATAAAATCGCCGGGTTTTCCCCTCTGTCGCTTTTTCCCTCACAGACCATGCAGATCGCCGACCAGCTTAGCCAACTCAACGCCCTTTCGCCATTGGATGGCCGCTACGCATCCCGGGGCGACGCGCTGCGCGGCCTGCTGTCCGAAGCCGGCTTCATGGCCCACCGCGTCGAGGTCGAGGCTGCCTGGCTGGTGGCCCTGTCCGACGCCGGCCTGCCCGAGCTGCCCGCCTTCTCCGAGGGCGCGCGCCAGCGCCTGCGTCAGCTGGTGGAAGGCTTCTCCGAGGCCGACGCCGCCCGCATCAAGGACATCGAGCGCGTCACCAACCATGACGTCAAGGCCGTCGAGTACTGGATGAAGGAAAAGGTCGCCGACGACGCCGAGCTGGCCCGCGCCGCCGAATTCATCCACTTCGCCTGCACCTCGGAAGACATCAACAATACCTCGCACGCGCTCATGCTGACCCGCGCGCGCGACCAGGTGGTGCTGCCGCGCCTGCGCGAGATCGCCGCCAAGCTCAACGAGATGGCCGTGGCCCAGGCCGACCAGCCCATGCTGTCGCGCACGCACGGCCAGCCGGCCAGCCCGACCACGCTGGGCAAGGAATTCGCCAACGTGGCCGCGCGCCTGAATCGCGCCATCGCCGCCGTCGAGGCCGTCGAGCCGCTCGCCAAGCTCAACGGCGCCACCGGCAACTACAACGCCCACCTGTCGGCCTATCCCGAGATCGACTGGCCCGCGTTCAGCCAGAAAGTGCTGGCCGGCCTGGGCCTGACCCAGAACCGCCACACCATCCAGATCGAGCCGCACGACTGGATGTCGGCGCTGTTCGACGCCGTGGTCCGCGCCAACATCATCGTGCTGGACCTGGACCGCGACATCTGGGGCTATGTGGCGCTGGGCTACTTCAAGCAGCGCCTGAAGGAAGGCGAGGTCGGCTCGTCGACCATGCCGCACAAGGTCAACCCGATCGACTTCGAGAACTCCGAAGGCAACCTGGGCCTGGCCAACGCCGTGCTGCGCCATCTGGCCGACAAGCTGCCGATCTCCCGCTGGCAGCGCGACCTGACCGACTCCACCGTGCTGCGCAACCTTGGCGTGGGCCTGGGTTACTGCCTGGTCGCCTGGGACGCCTGCATGCGCGGCCTGGGCAAGCTGGAAGTGAACGCCGCCGCCATCGACGCCGACATCGACGCCTGCTGGGAAGTCCTGGCCGAGCCGGTGCAGACCGTGATGCGCCGCTATGGCCTGCCCCAGCCCTACGAGCAGCTCAAGGCGCTGACGCGCGGCAAGGGCATCACCGAGCAGGCCCTGCGTGAATTCATCCAGGGCCTGGAACTACCCGAAGAACCCAAGGTCCGACTGCTGGCCATGACGCCGCGTTCCTATATCGGTCTGGCGGCGCAGCTGGCGCGCTCGGTCTGATCCGAGTCCGTCCGCCGCGCGCGGGGCGCGCGGCATTCTTGTTTCATTCACGGGAGATTGTTATGAAGAAGTTGTCCATGCTCGCCGCGCTGGCCTGTATGACCGTGGGCCCGCTGCTGGCCACGTCCGCCCAGGCGCAGTTCGCCAAGCCCGAGGACGCGGTCAAGTACCGCCAGTCGGCGCTTTCGCTGATGGCCTCGCACTTCGGTCGCATGACGCCGGTGATCAAGGGCCAGGCGCCCTACGATGCCGCGCAGATCAAGGCCAACGTCGAAGTCCTGAAGACCCTGTCGGCTCTGCCGTGGACGGCCTTCGGCGCGGGCACGGAAGGCGGCGACGCCCGTCCCGAGATCTGGAGCGATGCCGCCGGGTTCAAGCAGAAGCAGCAGGCCTTCCAGGACAACATCGTCAAGCTCTCGGCCGCCGCCGATGCCGGCGACCTGGACAAGCTGCGCGCCGCCTTCGGCGACGTGGGCGCGAGCTGCAAGGCTTGCCACGACTCGTACCGCAAGAAGAAGTAAGCCGTCGCGGGCCTCACGCCCGTGTCGATGCAACGCCCCCAGGCCGCGCGCCTCGGGGGTGTTTTTCATTGCGCGCCGCCCGCAATGAAAAAGCCGCCCGGATCATCCGGGCGGCTTGCTCTGCGTTTTGTATGTCGTCGTGGCGTCTGAGCGGCTCAGGAGAACGACATGTCTGCGGCGATCTCAAGCGAGCGGATCCACAGCACCAATCCGGTCACCATGGCCGCCAGCAGCAGCGCGCGCAGCCAGACGGCGGCGCCATTGTCGGCCGGTGGCGTGCCGGGCGGCACGTCCCTGGCATCGGCCTTGCCGGTGATGATGGCGCGCACCAGGCGCTTGCGGCGCACCAGCGCGTACCAGGCCACGGCCAGCATGTGCAGCGCGACCAGTCCGATGATGACCCACTCGTTGAGCTTGTGCCAGGACGTCATTGCGCCGGCAGTGGCTTCGGCGACGTGGCCGTACAGCGGCCCTTGCACCATGATGTCGTCGGAGGTGAACAGGCCGCTGACCGCCTGGAAGCCCAGCACCAGCAGCAGCGCCAGCACCGACAGCGCCCCCAGCGGATTGTGCCCGGCGGGCGCGGCGGCCCCTTTCAGGTAGCGGGCCACGGCCGCGGGGCCGCGCAGGAACTGGCTGAAACGCGCATAGCGCGGGCCGATGAAGCCCCAGATGAGGCGGAACAGGAGCAGGCCCAGCGTCGCGCAGCCGAAGCGTATGTGCCAGTCCATGTAGAGTCCGCCGAGCTTGACGGTGACGAACGCGCCCACGATACAGACGACCAGCGCCCAGTGGAACAGTCGGGTGGGGAGGTCCCAGATCAGGACGGCTTGGCGGTTGTTCTGCATGGTCGGATCCGCGAGAAAAAAAGCTGCTGCGACTGTATCACGCGGAAATCAGGCCGCCGCCCGGGCGGGCGGAGGTGTTTGCGCGGACTCAGGCCGCGCGGCGGACGGACTCGATGCGATGCACGTGCTCGTGGCGGAAGCGGATGCGCTGGGCGGGCGTCTTCTGCGCCGCGCCGGCCGGCAGGACTTCCGTCGTGTAGGTCGTCATGCCGTCGATGGGCGCGTTGAAGATGACCGCGGCGCGGATCGCCGGACCATTGGCCGGTTGCAGGTACACGATGTCGCCGATGTGGATCGGCATGTCGTCCAGCTGCGTGTGGGCCGGGCGTCGGATCAGGTCCGAGGTGGTGAAGCGAGTATTCATAGGGTGTTCTCTTTGAAGTTCTTGTTATGGAAAAAGCGGTGTCCGGCCTGGCCATGGCGCCGCGCGGATTCAATATTTCCGCGCCGTGGCGTCATTGGCCCGATCGCGACGTTTCGCGTCGGATCCCAGGACAGACACTAAGGCATTGCCATGACGCCTGTATTGCGCCGGATCATGGCGCGCAGGAGCAAGGCGGTTCGCGCGCGCCGGCGCAGTCTCCGGCGTTGCGCACCCTGAGGCGGGACGCGGCATCCGGCAATGGGCCGGCGGGCGCGTACGCGGCATGGGCGTTGCTGGGCGGCTTGGGCCGTCCCGGTTGGTCCGGGATGTACTCCCAGAATCCCCGAGGGTGGAAAACCGGACTGGCGGTTTTCCAGCGGGGCGCGGAATGCGCCGCGTTGCTGCTGTCGGGCCGGCACGACAAGGTGTCCGATCGTCGAGCGCCGTGGCGCCATGTGGCTTGCGCAAGGCTGGGCAAGGGCCGGGCCGGCAAGCGCAGGGATGTGCCGCTCAAGGCGGCGGGCGGGCCGAAAGGAACCGGTCTTGGTCCGTTCTTTTCTGGTCCGGAAGATTCCGACCCGTCGTGCTTGTTCTTCTTTCCGGCATGCCGTGGGCTTTACGCGGCATGTGGATCCGGGCCTACGCTCGTCTGCCCGTAATGGATGCAGCCGTCGCCATTGGGTTGGCTTTCGAGTGCGTTCCGGATCCGGGTTGGCTTTCCGCTGTCGTATGCGCTAAGCCACGCGCCTTTGCCATGTGCTTTTGCCATCAGCCGGCGCGCCGCAGGTTTTGCGCGGCGAGCTTTGTGCTTTGCTTGTGCCTTGGCCGCATGCCTGGGATTCAGTGCCCTGGATCCGGTCCTGCCGGTTGCCTTTTTTATTTAGAAGAACGTAGGCAACAAACGATCATATCCCAACTTTCGATGAAAATCAAGAGCTTGGGGCGAATCGCAGCGAAAGGACCGGACTCTCCCGGTCAATGCGTCGTCGGGCTCGCCTGACGCTGCGCCTCGATGATCAGGCCTTCCAGTCGCGGCGACATGCGCAGCGCCACGTGCGCGGCGGTCGAGCCGTCGGGCAGTTGCTGGGTTTCCAGGGCCAGCCCGATCGCTTCGCCGTCGAACGCCTCGGGCGCGGCCTGGATCTCGACGTAGCGCGCCAGCAACGCGTCCACCGCCTTCTGCGCGTCCGCCAGCGCTTCCTCTGACAGCCGGCCGTCGCCCAGGTACTGGTTGACCACGCGGGCCAGGTCGTTCATGAAGAACAGCAGGGCGGCCGCGCCGCGACAATCGGGCTGGGCGAAGCCCCAGTCGGAGGAAGTGTTCGAGCTCATGGGTGAATGCGGGTCGATGCGGCCGCCGGGGCCGGAAGCCGCTGATTGTAGGGGATGCGCGGCTGCCGCCGGTTGGCCCGCGCCGTCCGCGCCGGCAGGCGGCCGTGCTTTGCGGCATACTCTGTGCCCCATGACCGTCCGACCCGCTCTTCTTGCCGATATTCCCAGCCTTGCCGCCGTCGAGCGCTCGGCTGCCGCGCGTTTCGCCGGCACGCCCATGCGCTGGGCCGTCGAGGGCGATACCTTGCCCGCGGATGTCCTGCGCCAGGCGCAGGCCGCCGGGCTGCTATGGGTAGCCGAGGCCGACGGCCAGCCGGGCGGGTTCGCGCTGGCCGAACCCATGGATGGGTCGTTGTTCCTGCTGGAGATGTCCGTGGCCTTGCCGCAGCAGGGGCGCGGGCTGGGCTCGGCGCTGCTGGCGGCGGTGATCGCGCACGCCCGCGATTGCGGCTACGCCTCCCTGTTGCTGACCACCGACCGCGAATTGTCCTGGAACGGGCCGTACTATCGACGCCGGGGTTTCTCCGAGCTGGGGCCCGGGCGCCATGGTCCGGGCCTGCGGGCCCGGCTGGACGAAGAGGCCGCGGCGGGCTTCGATCCCGCGCGGCGGGTGGCGATGGCGCATGACCTGCGGCCATGAGCGGCGCGGGCCTGTGTCATATCGCTTCGATGGCAACAAATTCCGCCCGCGGCCAGCGGTGGGTCGGGGCTTCGGGATAATTGGTGTCACGTAGAGTCGCAGGCGGCGCGGCAAGGCATGAAGCCATGCGCGGCCGCTGGCGACGCGGATTGCCTGGTTCGGCATGCGGAATAGGAGGGTAGGCATGGCTTGGCTGCGTGTATGCCTGATAGGCCTGATCGCGGCGTTGGCGCTGCTGCTGGGCGCCTGCGGCAATCGCGAGCCCGAGGCGCGCGCCGCCTTCATCGCGCTGCTGCAGAGCCGCAGCGAGGCCGCCGCCGGCGGACCGGTCGCCCTGCCGTCCCTGAGCAAGGAAGAGCGGCAGGCGCTGGGCGATTACGCGCAAGCCTACGGCATCATGTCGGACTACCAGGCCGAGCTGCGCAAGGCCGCGCAGCCGCTGCGCGAGGTGTTGGCCACCGAGACGCTGCGCTCGGTCGGCGATATCGTCGCGCGCCATGACGCGCTGACGCTGGCCCGCAAGACGCTGCAGGCCAATGTTGCGGCCGTGCGCGAGGCGCGCGCGCGGGCGGACAAGGCCCGTTCCTCGCTGGAACTGCCGCCCGATCTGGCGCCCGCCTATGACGGCGTGTACGACGAATCCCTGACCGCCCCCGCCAACGAGCTGCTGGCCGCGGCCGACACGCTGGATGCCGTGGCGCGCGACGCGCTCGCCATCGCCGATTTCGTGGCGGCGAACGCTGCGGGCATCGAACTGGCCGGGGGCCAGGCGCGCGTGGCCACGCCTTCGCTGCAACAGGCGCTGAACCTGCGCCTGCAAGGCCTGAACGCGCAATCGGACGATCTGGAGCGGGCTCGGGAACAGATCCGTCGGGCGGTGGGTCCGAGCCTGACGGATCCGGCGGCGACGCCCTCGGCCGGGGCGGCGTCGACGCCTGCGACGGGTGTGGTGTCGGCGCCTGCGGCCGGGTCCGCGGCGGCGCCCGCGGCGGTTCGGCGCTAGCGCTTCCGGGCCCAACCAGACCGGACCGTCGGCGGGCGCTGCGACACCGGCTTTGTACAATGCGTTTCTCGCGGCGCCAGCCGCAACAGGGATCGACCATGAGCCAATCCTCCAGCCTGCACTACCGCGTCTTCCTGCTTCTGCTGGCCGGCGTCACCCTCGCGTTCGCCTGGCTGCTGTGGCCGTTCTACGGCGCGGTGTTCTGGGGCGCCATCCTCGCCATCATCTTCGCGCCGCTGCAGCGGCGGCTGAGCGCGCGCCTGGGCGGCCGGCGCAACATGGCGGCGCTGATCACCTTGCTGCTGGTCCTGCTGCTGGTGATCATGCCGGTCGCCTTCATCAGCGGTTCGCTGGTGCGCGAAGGCGCCAATCTCTACCAGAGCATCAAGTCCGGGCAGCTGAATTTCGGCGCCTATTTCCAGCAGGCCATGGAGGCGCTGCCGCCATCGGTGCATGACCTCCTGGCGCGCTTCGACCTGGCGGACATCCCCAGCCTGCAGGAAAAACTCAGCGCCGGCGCGATGCAGGTCAGCCAGTTCCTGGCGACGCAGGCGCTGAGCATCGGGCAGGACACGTTCCAGTTCGTGATCAGCTTCGGCATCATGCTGTACCTGCTGTTCTTCCTGCTGCGCGACGGGCCCCGCCTGTCGGCGCGCATCAGCCGCGCCATTCCGCTGAGCGAGACCCACAAGCATCACCTGCTGCTCAAGTTCACCACCGTGGTGCGCGCGACCGTCAAGGGCAACATCGCCGTGGCCGCGTCGCAGGGTGCGTTGGGCGGGATCATGTTCTCGATCCTGGGCATCCAGGGCGCCATGCTGTGGGGCGTGATCATGGCCTTCCTGTCGCTGCTGCCGGCGGTGGGCGCGGGCCTGATCTGGGCGCCGGTGGCGATCTATTTCCTCTTGACCGGCGCGACGGTCAAGGGCGTGGTGCTGATCCTGTTCGGCGTGCTGGTCATCGGCATGGTGGACAACATCCTGCGCCCGGTCCTGGTCGGCAAGGACACCAAGATGCCGGACTACGCCGTGCTGATCTCCACGCTGGGCGGCATGGCCTTGTTCGGCCTGAACGGTTTCGTCATCGGTCCCTTGATCGCCGCCTTGTTCATGGCGTGCTGGGACCTGTTCGCGCCCGCGCCGGAAGAGCCGGCGGCGCGGCCGGCAGAGGCGCCGACCCAGCAGGAATAGCGTCTTCGAGCCGGGCCCGGCAGGCCTTGTTCCGTCTTCGCCACGGAACCGGGCCGGCCATGGCCGCGATGGCCGGCAGCATCGATAGGGAGCGCATCGTCATGGAATGGAAACCGCAACGGTCCGGCTGGATCGAAGAGCGCAATTTCGACATCGAGTTCGCCGAAACCCCCGAGGGCTATCACGTCCGCGTGCGGGTGCTGGGCTTTCCGCCGCTGGAGGATACCAAGAACGTGTACCCGAACGCCGCGCTGGCCGAGAAGGGCGCGTTGGCGCTGCTGAGCAGCCAGTTCCCCGGCACGCCGGACCTGGAAGACGCGTAGGCGTATCGCGGACCGGGGCAGGGCCGCCGCCTGCGATGCAGGCAACCCGGCCAGCCATTGAGGCCGGGCGCCGCGGCGGCGCCCCTTGCCCCTTCTAGCGCAGCTGCAGGCGGAAGTCGCCGATGATCAGGTCGCGCTCCTTGGGGGCCTCGGTGCGGATCTGGCCGCCGTCCAGCGCCCATTGCGTTTCGGTGCCGCTGGCCCGCTTTGCGTCCGGTGGCGTTTCCAGCCTGCCCAGATGCTGCCAGCCACCGTCCGTCTTGCGGCGGTACGCTTGCGGCGAACCTTGGGTGGCGTACTTGTTGTCGGCCGTGTAGACCCGCGTGAACAGGACCAGATCTTCCTGGCCGCTGCCGGACAGGTCCACGAACAGCAGCAGGCACGGCGCGTCTCGCTCGTATTGCTTGACGGTCGCGGGCGGCGTTGTGCTCGCCGTCGCGCAAGTCTGCGCCACGTAGGGATTCTGCTGCACGAGGAATTTCCACCAGCCGTCCGGCGCCTGCCGTCCGGCGGGCACGGTGTCAAAGGTGGGCGACGCGGCGATCAGGTCGGTCTTGGGTTCGTCCCAGGAGTAATACTTGCCTGTCAGCGCGCTCGCCGCCGCCTGCGCGATGCGCGGATCGCGCTTGCTGGCGGCGCCGTCGGCCAGCTGGCGCAGGGCATCGCGCCCCCAGCGGCCGTGGTCGTTGCGCATGCTGCTGTAGCGGTATTCGCGCGGTTCCAGGCGGCCGTCCAGCAGGCCCTGCAGCTGGCTTTGCGCGGCGATGCGGCGCGGGTCGGCCACGGGCGTCTGCACCAGCGCCAGCAGGACCAGCGTGGCGAAGGCGGCCACGAGGTTGGTCGTCGCCAGCGTGCCGTAGAAGCCCGCGGGCCGCAGCGCGGCCCAGGCGTAGCCCAGCGCGTACAGCGCCAGCAGGCCGCCGCAATAGAGCGCCCAGACGCGGGGAATGGTCCAGCCGTACTGCCCGACCCGCAGGCCCAGGCCGTACAGCGCCACGGCCGCCAGCGGCAGCAGGCAGAGCATGGCCAGGCGCAGCGTTCTGGACAGGCCCTGGCCGAACGGCGCGGCCCCGGGGCTGTCCTGCCAGGCTGCGTTGATCAGCTTGATCCACAGCGCGCAGAAGGCGATGAGCGCGCCGGCCGACAGCTTGACGGCCTCGAAGCCGAGCGCCATGCGCGCCGCCAGCGCGATGGTGAACGCCAGCCCCACCAGCGCCACCAGCGGCAGCAGCCAGGCGTTCAGCGTGAGCCATGAACGCCGCAGCGTGTCGGCGATCTGCGGACGGCGGCGCACGCCGACCAGGCTGACGGCCAGCACGATGGGCCAGGCGGCGATGTGGAAGCGCGCGTGGCCGAGCACGTCCAGCACGGTATTGATGCCGATCATGCGGAACATCATGCCGGCGATCCACAGCAGCACGAACACGCTGATCGACAGGCAGACGGCCAGCGCCAGGTGCACCGTGTTGCGCCACGCGGCGCGGAACACCGCGGGATAATTCCATTGAGGCTGGCGCGGATCGAGTTCCTGGACCAGCGGCAGCAGCACGAAGCCGGCCGCGCCGATCAGGAAGGTGATCAGCATGGGACGCTGGCTGTCCGAGACCACGGCCAGCATGTTTTTGGCGTCCCAGCCCAGTCCGTAGGCGGCCAGCAGGGGCAGTACCAGCACATAGGCGGCAAGCGCGATCAGCCAGCGCGCGCCGCTGCGCATGCCCGACAGCAGCGCGCCGGCCAGCGGCGCGAGCCAGGCGAGCTGCAGCAGGAACACCATGGTGAAGGGCTGATCCCAGGGCCGGTAGCGGTGTATGGCGACAAAATGCAGGCCCAGGCCCAGCAGCGCGGCCAGCAGGCCATAGAACAGCACGGTCCGGTCGGCCGCGTCCAGTCGCTTCGTCGTTTGTGTCATCGGGTCAGAAATCCTCGCTGCGCCAGACCTTCAGCACGCGGCCGAAGACCTCGAAATCCATGCCTTCGGTGATGTCCCAGGCGTCGTACTTGGTGTTCTCGGACTTGGCCCGGACCACCAGGCCGGTGGCGGTGGGGATGCGCTGCAGCCGCTTGATGAAGCCTTCGCTGCCCACGCGGAAGAAATAGATCGCATCGTACTCGACCGCCTGCACGCCCCGGTCCACGATCAGGGGATCGCCGGGATTGAACATGGGGCGCATCGAGTCGCCGAAACCCGTGACGATGCACAGGTTCTTCGGGGACGAGAAGCCCCGGACGTTCTTTTGCAGCCATTCCGGGCTGACGTTCCAGCTCTGGATCACGCCGGGCTGATCGCGCAGCTCCAGACCATTGCCCATCGCGCCTCCGGTATCGAATTGGGAAATCAGGACGTTGTCGCGGACCAGCCCGCCCAGCCGCGCATGGCTGAAGGACAGCAGCCGCCCGGCCGGGACTTCCGCGGACTCGCCCGCCAGTTCGTCGTCCCCCAGCGCGCGCCAGAGGTCGGGGTGGGGCTGGTCCATCCAGCTGTCGTGCAGGCCCAGCCCCAGCGAGATCTTGCCGGCCAGGGCGTCGCCGACGCGGCGCGGGTTCTTGTCGCGCTTGCCCTGGAAGCCCTGGAGGATCTGGTCCAGGTACTTGCGGCTGACGCCGGCCCGTTCGGCCAGGCGGTCGACGCCCCCGGCCTCCAGGACCGCGTACTTGAGGTTGTTCAGTCGTATCGAGCGGATATCCATGGTGGTAGCGATGGTAGCAACACGCTACCCAAAAGTACAGTAGCGAATCGCTATTGAAATTTCGGTAGCGAGTCGCTACCATTGATTCTACAAATGAGCTATTCGCGGCGACCGCAGTCAGCGGCGCCGAGCGCCGCGCGGGGCGGCGCTACCCAGGCGCGGGTCCACGCGTCCGATTCGCTACCAAGGAGGTATGTGATTCCCCTGAACCCCCATCCGGCGGCCGCGTCCCAGCCGCAACGGGCCGGCCATATCCGCATCCCGAACTCGCTGTACGACGCCATCACCGCGTTCCCTTTCAAGCTGACGACCCTGCGCGTGCTGCTGGCGGTACTGCGCAAGACCGAAGGCTACGGCAAACAGGAGGACGACTTGTCCGCATCCCAGCTGGCCTCGCTGTGCGGCGCGATGTCGCGCCAGCACGTCACCACGGCGCTGAACGAACTGGCGGCCCTGAACGTCATCCGCAAGCGGCCCGGCCGCTACGGCTGCGTGGTCGGCCTGAACCGGGATCCGGCGCAGTGGCGCCAGCCGGCCAGGCGCGCGGGCGTGTCCGGGACCGGCACGGGTCCGCAAGACGGACCCTTGTCCGAATCGACCGCGCCAGACCGTCCCGTTGCCGGACAGAGCGATCGTCCCGGATTCGGACAAACAACAGACAACCTTCCAACAGACAACCCAGACAACATTCCGGCGGCGAGCCCTGCTTGCGCCGGACCGGCCGCTCCGCCTCCCGTCATCGCGCTCGCGCTGAAAGACGGCTCCGAGTACGCCGTGACCGAGTCCCAGGCCGCCGAGTGGAGAGCCGCCTACCGTGAACTGAATGTGGACGCCGAGCTTCTGCGCATGCGCGCCTGGCTCGACGCGAAACCGCAGAACCGCAAGACACGCCGCGGCATCGGCGCGTTCGTGGTGGGCTGGCTGAACAGGTCCCTCGAACGCCGCCAGGTCCAGGCTTCAACCACGAGGGTGAACGCGCATGCACGCTTCGAACAGCAGGACTACCGCGCCGGGGTGGCGGCCGATGGCTCGTTTTAGTTTTCCCACCGAACCCAGGACCTGCGAACGCCACGGCGATTTCCTGGACCTGAAGATGCCGGCGGGCTGGGCGGGCTGCCCGCGCTGCAACGGCGAGCGCATCGCCCGCGAAGATGCGGGCAAGGCAGCCGCGGCCACATCGGCGCACCGGCGCCAGGTGGCCGACAGCCTGCTAGGCCGCGCGGCCATTCCCGCGCGCTTCGCCGACAAGCGGCTCGACAACTTCGCGCCGCACGCCGAGGGCCCGCGGCGCGCGCTGGAACTGGCCCGCCGCTACGCCGACGGCTTCGGCGCCGAGGCCGCGAAGTCCGGCGCCAGCCTGGTGTTCTGCGGCGGCGTCGGCGCGGGCAAGACCCATCTGGCCGTGGGCATCGCCCATCGCCTCATGGAGCAGGGCCGCATCGCGGTCTTCACCTCGGTAATCAACGCCATCCGCCGGGTCAAGGACACCTACCGCCGCGACAGCGGCCAGTCCGAGGCCCAGGTGGTGGCCGGCTTCATCCGGCCCGACCTGCTGATCCTGGATGAAGTGGGCGTCCAGTTCGGCAGCGAGACCGAGAAGATGATCCTGTTCGAAATCATCAACGGCCGCTACGAGCAGCTCAAGCCCACCATCGTGATCAGCAACCTGGCCAAGGACGCGCTCACCGACTACCTGGGCGAACGCGTGGTCGACCGGCTGCGCGAAGGCGGCGGGCGCATGCTGATCTTCGACTGGCCCAGCTACCGCAGGCAGGCCGCCTAGGCGCGGCTCGCGGGGCGCAGGCAGGAAACCGGCAAGGACAACAAGATGAAGAAGGAACGCAACATGGAAAAGGAACGCAATATGGGTTATCCCCGTTGGGTCGAAGACGAGCTGTGGAACTGGTCGCGCTGGTGCTGGCTGGGCGACTGGCCGCAGCCCGATCCCAACGTCAAGTGCATTTCGGCCGAACGGGCCTACCGCGCGCCGGCCGGCCCGGACGACGAGCCGGCGCCGATCCCGGTGCACATGGACCACGCGCGCAAGGTGCAAAAGCTGTACGACTCGCTGGCGCACGTCGAGCAGCGCGTGCTGCAGGCCGAGTATCCGCGCCGCCACGAATACGCCGGCCTGACCGCGGGCGAGCGCATCACGCGCGCCTGCGACAGGCTGGACATCAGCCCGGTCTACTACAAGATCGCGCTCGGCCACATGAAGGATCAGGTGCGGAGGGCCTTCCAATGAAGTACGCGAAGGAAGTGCTGGATCTGATGTCGGCCTTTCCCGGCCGCGAGTGGCGCATGGCCGAACTGGTGCGCGACGCCTCTGGCGGCCGCGAGCTGGCGCGCCGCGAGCGCGACGCCATGCGCCAGGCCATCCTGCGCGTGCTCGAGGCGCTGCAGGATTGCGGCCAGGTGCAGCGCATCGAGTACGCGCGCAATTCGCTGACCTACGCCTGGGGCGAGGTGCGACACGAGCAAGCTTGCGCCTGCGACTGATCATGCGACAATTCCTCCGGGCCATTGCGTCTTGCGCGAGCGGCCCGCAAGCCTGAAACCAAAGCCCGCCGATGCGGGCTTTTTGTTTGATGTGTCAGGCCTGCGCTTGCTTGGACAGGCGTCATTTCCGCCGCGCTTTGATCACCGCGAACCACGCCATGCGCGGTGGCGCGAACCGCTGGCGACGCCGCGCCGAGTGCGACACCCGCCACGTTGCCGATGCGACGAATGATGCGACAATACGTCCGGGCCATTGCGTCTTGCGCAAGCGGCCCGACGAACCGCACACCCACCCGCGCAAGCGGGTTTTTTTACGCCCCGGATATTCCCGCTCAGGGAATGCCGGGGCGTTTTGCTTGGCGCCGTCCAGCGGCCTGCCGCCTCGCCATTTCCTGCTCGCTCCGGGTCCCGTCTCCCCCCGGCACGCGAGCCAGCGGCTTGAGGCGGCAGCCCGGTGGGCGACAGCCGGAATCCGCCGCACACAGGCCGCACGCACATGCAACGCGGCACCGCGCTCTTCGCGCAGCAAAGCCGGCCTTCCGCCTCCAGGCAACTGGATTCCCGCCACCGGCCTTCGGGCCGGCCCAATCTTTCCGGGCGCGTCCCGCCCGTCACGCTACAGGAGTGAATCATGCCGCAGCCGCATGCACAGGCCGCGTCGCGGGCGTATCGCCGCCTTGGCCCGGCCGCCACCAGCGGTCCCCTGACGGGAGCCGCGCATGGCGAATAACTCCGCCACCGGCGGCTACCTGTTGCCTCTGCAGGCGTCTCCGCCCCTCGAAGACGCCGAACTGGAGGCCGTGTTCCAGGGCTATATCGCCGGCGTGTCCGGCCTGCCCAGCAACCTGGTTCGTACGCGCTGGCCGGCGGCCGGCGCGGAACCGCCCGCGCCCGACCAGACCTGGTGCCTCATGGACATCCGGTCACAGGCCGCGGACGCCGCTCCTGCCGTGACACACGATCCGGCCGGGGAGGGGACTGATTCCCTTGTTCGGCACGAGAGCATCGAAGTGCTGTGCTCGATGATCGGCCCGCGCGCGCTGCGCCACGCGGCGCAGCTGCGCGACGGCTCGGCCGTGCCGCAGAACCGCGAAGCCCTGCAGGCGCAGGACATGGCGGTGACCGGCGCGGGGCCCATCCAGGCCAGGCACGAACAAGTGAATCAGCAGTGGATTCGGCAGTACGACATCAGCCTGCGCTTCGCGCGCAGAGTGAAGCGCGTCTATCCGGTCCTGAATCTTCTGTCGGCGCCAGTCACGACGCATGCCGCGTCCGTGTCGTCGACGGATTTCGTCAACTACCTTGCAGATTAAGGGATCTACCACCATGGCTAATGGATTGCCGGTATCGCGCCTGATCAACGTCACGATCAACATGTCGCCGCTGGCGGCGCAGGGCGCCAACCTCAACACCGCCCTGCTGCTGGGCTCGTCCGCCGTCATCGACACGGGCGAGCGCATGCGCTCCTATGGCGGCATCGACGCCGTCGCGGCGGACTTCGGCATCACGGCGCCGGAATACCGCGCCGCGCTGCTGTACTTCCAGCAGACGCCGCAGCCGTCGCAGCTCTACATCGGCCGCTGGGCCAAAGCCGCGACCTCGGCCACCCTGCGCGGCGCCGTGCTGTCGGCCGCCGAGAAGCAGATGTCGGTCTGGACCGCCGTCAAGGCCGGCGGCTTCAAGCTGAGCGTCGACGGCGTCGAGAAGACGGCCACGGGCCTGGACTTCTCCACGGCGACCAACCTGAACGGCGTCGCCTCCATCATCGGCGCCGCGCTGGCCGGCACCACGGTGCAATGGAACGGCTCGCAGTTCGTCGTCACGTCCACCACGTCCGGCGCCAGCTCGACGCTGGGCTACGCCTCGGCGCCCGCCACCGGCACCGACGTGTCGGACATGCTGGGCCTGAGCGCCGCCAAGGCGTCCGCGCCCGTGGCCGGCATCGTTGCCGAAACGCCCGCGGCCGCCGTCTCGCTGTTCCTGGATCGTTTCGCCAACAAGTTCCTGGGCCTGACCTTCGCCGACAGCCTGACCGACGCCCAGCACCTCGCCGTGGCCGAACTGATCGAAGCCGACCAGCGCCACCTGTACGGCGTGTCGACCCAGGCGCCGCAGGTGCTGGACCCGACCAACGCCGACGACATCGCCAGCCGCCTGAAGGCGCTGAAGTACAAGTACTCGATCGTGCAGTTCTCCAGCGCCAGCCCCTACGCCGTGGCCTCGCTGCTGGGCCGCATGCTGACGGTGAACTTCAACGCCAACAACACCACCATCACGCTGATGTACAAGCAGGAGCCCGGCATCGTCGCCGAGACCCTGAGCAGCAGCCAGGCCGACACGCTGGCGGCCAAGCGCTGCAACGTGTTCGTCAACTACGACAACGACACGGCCATCATCCAGTACGGCGTGACGCCCAGCGGCATCTTCATCGACTCGGTCTACAACGCGATCTGGTTCCGCAACCGCGTGCAGACCGACGTCTACAACCTGCTCTACACCAGCCCCACCAAGGTGCCCCAGACCGACGCCGGCAACCAGCTGATCGCCTCGGTGATCGAGGCCGCCTGCGAAGCCGCGGTCAATAACGGCTACCTGGCGCCGGGCGTGTGGAACTCGGCGGGCTTCGGCGCGCTGAAGCAGGGTGATCCGCTGTCCAAGGGCTACTACGTGTACGCCCCGGCCATTGCCACGCAGTCGCAAGCCGACCGCGAGGCGCGTAAGGCCGTTCCGTTCCAGGTCGCCGCCAAGGAAGCCGGCGCCATCCACACCGTCGACGTCCTCGTCACGGTCAATCGCTAAACAGGAGCACAGCAGATGTCTACCTATTCGTTCGCTGATATCAGCGCCAGCCTCGTCGGTCCCGGCGGCGCAATCTCGCTGGGGTATGGCTCGGGCGTGGCCGACGAGGGCATCGCCATCGCCGCCAAGGCCGAGAAAAGCGCCATGACCGTGGGCGCCGACGGCGAAGTCATGCACACCCTGCGCGCCGACAAGAGCGGCACCGTGACGCTGACCTACCTGAAGACCTCGCCGATCAACGCGCAGCTGCAGGCCCTGTACGACGCTCAGTCGCTGGACAGCCGCCTGTGGGGCAAGAACCTGATCACGGTCACCAACCCGTCGACGGGCGACGTGACCACCTGCCGCTCGTGCGCGTTCAGCAAGAAGCCGGACCTGTCCTACAAAAAGGACGGCGACACGGTGAAGTGGACCTTCGACGCGGCCAAGATCGACACGATCCTCGGCATTTACTGAGCACGGCGCCATGGCATTGGAAATCGACCTGAACGGCCACCGGTATTCCATCGGAAAACTGAGCGCCAAGCAGCAGTTCCACATGTCGCGCCGCATCGCCCCGATCGTTCCCACGCTGATCCCCGTGTTCGTCCGCCTGGCGGCGGGCGGCAAGCGGATCAGCGAGGATCCGGGCGGCATGGCCGATGTGCTCCAACCCCTGGCCGATGGCCTGGCCGCGATGAAGGACGAGGACGCCGAGTACGTGCTCGACACCTGCATGCAGGCGGTGCAGCGCAAGCAGGAGCACGGCTGGGCCAACATCTGGTCGGCCAGCCAGCGCGTGCCGATGTTCCAGGACATCGACCTGGCCGTCATGCTGCCGCTGGCGCTGCGCGTGATCACCGAGAACCTCGGGCCTTTTATTCAAGGGCTGCTTACCAGCCAGACCGGCAGCCCCGAGGCGACACAGGCTGGCTGAAGCGCCTGCCTGGCGGCGAGGACTGGCTGCTGGCGCCGGTCCTCGAGGGACTCTGCAAGTACGAGTCCCTCAAGGACGGCACGCTGGACCTGGCCGACATCGCGCTCCTGAACGACGCCTTGTCGGTCCGGGCAGACAACAAGGCGGAAGCGCACCGCCGCTACATGGCAGAGAAAAATGACTAGTATTTCCGTGCCCGTGGATGCGGGCGGAACCGCGACCTTCAAGATAGACAAGGGGCAGATGGATCAGCTGATGTCGCAGCTGGGCCAGCTCAGCGACCAGGGCAAGCCGTCCCGGTCCGAGAAGCTGATGCAGGCGCTGCAGACGTTCGTGGACCGGGCCCATACCGTGGTCAGCTTCGCCGAGAGCCGCCTCGAACGCTTTGAAAACGCGTTCATGGCGGCGCGCCTGGCGGGCACATCGGGCAGGGAGCTGCGCGCGCTGGAGGCGGCCGGGCAGGAATTCGGCCTGTCGGCCGAAGCCATGCGCAATGGCGTGCAGGCGCTCTATCGCTCCGTGCGCGATGATCCCGAGGCCGCGGCAGCCCTGCGCAACCAAGGCATCAGCACGCATGACGACGAAGGCAATCAACGCAGCACCGCCGATCTGGCGCGAGCGCTGAGCAATGTGCTGCAGAAGCTCGATGGCAAGCAGGCGAACGAGCTGGGCAAGCAGCTCAATCTTGACGCCTCCGTGATCGAGGCGCTGCGCAACCCCGCGTTCCCGGCACAGGCCGACAGCGCGTATGCCGGCCTGGAAGGCAGCAAGGTCGACGCCGCCGGCGAACGCGCTCATCGCGTGATGACTTCCGTTCGTGAGGTCGGACGCCAGCTGGACAGTGTGTTCGCGCAGGCCTTCCTGACCATGGCCGACAAGCTTGAACCATTCCTGCAGAACGTCGCCACCTGGCTGAAGGAAAACGGCACGCTGTTGGGCACGCGCCTGGGAGAAGTCGGAAATTTCTTCATCTCCATCCTGTCCGGGCTGGGACCACTGATCTCCATGTTTCAGTGGTTGGACGAGGCGACCGGCGGATTCTCCACGCAACTTACGCTGGCGCTGGGCGGCCTGTTGCTGCTCGGTGGCGGCGGCGTGATCAGGGGACTGTTCAGCCTGCTGTCGTCCTTGTCGAAGGCAACCGGTTTGACCGAGTTCCTGGGGAAACAGTGGACGCGGTTGAAAGATGCCCTGGGTCCGATGGCGGAGCGGGCTGGAGCCGCGATGCGTTCGGCATTCTCCCGCATGGGCAACTTCCTGCTGTCGTCGGGCAGGGCGATGGCGACGGGCATCGGTCAGATGGCCGCCAATGCCTGGGCCCGGCTAGGCACGTTCGCGACGCAGGCGGGCAGCTTCGTGGCCAATGGCCTGAGCGCCGTCGGCAGGGCGGTGGCGCAGACCGCCGAGTCGCTGTGGTCCAGGGTCACATCGTGGTTTGGACGCGCGTCGGCGTCGCTGGGAGAACTGTCCGGCCAGGCCGCGCGGGTTGGCGCCCGTGTCGGCGGCGGCGCAGCGCTGATGCTGATGCCGAGCGAACTGGGAGACGATCAGCTGGAGCTGAAGAAGCTCCAGTACCGGCGCGCCAACGGCCTGCCCCTGGACGGTTCGGCCGATCCCGATCAGGACGGTCTTGAAGGCAGCGTGATGCAGTACTACGTCAAGCCAGATGGGCCGGAACCTGCGCGCACCGCGCCCTATCCGTCGTCGCCGACGGCCGACCGACTGAGTCGCATGTTGAACCCGAGCAGCATCGAACCGTGGCAAGGCTATGCGCCGGGTTTCGCGGGCACCGGCCTGCTGGGCCTGCCGGGAATGCCGCCGGCGCAACCCGGCGTCACCTCGGCAACCGTGAACGCCAACACCACCATCAACGTGCATGGCGTATCCGACCCGCTGGCCGTCGGCAACGCTGTCGCCAACGAGCAGAACCGGGTCAACAGCGACCTGGCTCGCAATACGCGAGGAGCAATGGAGTGAACGAGCTCGACTTCCAAGGGGCCGACATGGTCGGCCTGTCGTCCAAGCGCATCGGCGACATCCTCATCCAGGCGACCACCAGCGAGTCCTACGACGACACGCTGTCCATCACCAGCCACCCGGTCGAGTCCGGCCCCTATGGCAACTCGGCGATCAGCGACCACGCCTACAAGCAGCCGCTGACCGTGACGCTGAAGTGCGGCTGGAGCAACGCTTCCTACGAGGCGCTGCTGGGCGCCAGGGCGATGGACGTGGCCAACGGCAAGGCGGCCGCCGACGACTACGCGACCGCGATCTATTCGCAGCTGCTGAGCCTGCAGGAAGCGCGCGAGCCGATCGAGGTGGTCACCAGCCGCCGGCGCTACGTGAACATGCTCATCGAGAGCCTGGGCGTCGAGCACAACCTGGCCAGCTCGGGCGCGCTGTTCGTGACCGTCAAGCTGCGCGAGGTGATCGTGGCGCAGACCCGCGTCACCTCGCTGCCGCCCTACGCGCACCAGCAGCAGAAGGAAAAGACGGCCGACAGGCAGAACCTGGGCACGAAGTCGCCCAAGCCCGTGGCCGCGCCATTCGACGGCCCGCGGGCCTCGACCTAGGAGACGACCATGAACTACTTCGAAATCCCGCTGTCGCCGATCCCGCAGGTGTTCGCCATCTCGCTGGGCGGAGAGGACTACCGGCTGACGCTGCAATACCGCGACGGCTGGATCCTCGACGTGGCCGACGACCTGGGCAAACCGCTGGTGTCGGGCCTGCCGCTGGTGACCGGGCTGGACCTGCTGGCGCAGCATCGCCATCTGGGTTTTGCAGGCGGGTTGTGGGTCAAGGGCGCGGAATCGCCCGACGACGCGCCCACCTTCAACGACCTGGGACGCGGTTCCCATCTCTACTGGGCGGCTGAATGACATGGCCGACATACCGATGATGGAACCCGTCACCACCTACGGCGATCCGGTGGCGGACGAGGCGGGCGTGCGCCAGTGGGGCCGCAAGGTCTCGCTGATCGTGGGCGGCGAAGAGGCGCTGGACCTGTCTGAACTGAGTTTCAGCTTCGAGATCAAGCGCAACGACGCCAGCTCGCCCAACACCGCGACCATCAAGGTGATGAACGCCAGCGCCGAAACCGCCAGCATGGTGCAGAAGGAGTTCACCCGGGTGGTGCTGCAGGCCGGCTACGAAGGCAACTACGGCGTGATCTTCCACGGCAATCTGGTGCGCGCCAAATGGGGCAAGTCCGGCGGCGTCGACACCGTGCTGAACCTGACCGCCGCCGATGGCGACCAGGCCTACAACTTCGCCGTGGTGAACACCACCCTGCCCAAGGGCGCGACCAAGGCCGACAAGCTGCGGCTGCTGTGCTCGGCCATGAACCCCTATGGGGTCAAGCAGGGCTACGCGCCCGAGCTGGACGGCAAGGCTTCGATCCGCGGCACGGTGATGTCCGGCATGGCGCGCAGCTACATGAATGATGTCTGCGGCAGCGCCAACGCGCTGTGGAGCATCCAGGACGGCAAGGTCAACGTCGTGCCGGAGACTGCCTACATGCCCGGTTCGGTGCCGGTCATCTCGCACGAGACCGGCCTGGTCGGCATGCCCGAGCAGGCCGAGAACGGCATCAAGCTGCGCATGCTGCTCAATCCCAGCATCCGCGTCGGCGGGCTGATCCACCTGGACAACAGCCGCATCGCCGAATACGGCTTCCAGGCCAAGGCGGGCGCCAAGCGCGACGGCGGCAAGAAGGCCGAGGCGGAAGTCGACCGCAGCGAGCAGCGCAAGATCAGCAGCGATGGCTACTACTACGTGATGGTGGTCGAGCATCGCGGCAACACGCGCGGCGGCGATTGGTACACGGACGTGCTGTGCGTGGCCACCGACGCGACGCTGTACCCGGGCGATCTCGGGCAGGCCGGCCCCGGCGGCGGCGATGGCAAGGCCGCCAACGTCGTCAAGTAGGCGGCGCGCGTTTCAGATGACCCAGGCAGGATGACTCATGAACCGACTTGAAAGCTTGAACGATCCGGAAGCCAGCTTGCGCGCCGGTATGCGCGGCGCGCTGGCTGAAACCTGGACCGCCATGCCGGCCGTGATCGTGGACTTCGATCCGGTGGCGATGACGTGCTCGGCGCAGCCCGCGATCCGCGCGCGCGTCACGGCGCCCTCGGGCGGCCAGCAGCACATGCCGCTGCCGCTGCTGCTCGATTGCCCCGTCTACTTTCCGTCGGGCGGCAATTGCACGCTGACCTTTCCGGTCAAGCCCGGCGACGAATGCCTGGTGGTGTTCGCCTCGCGCTGCATCGACGCCTGGTGGCAGTCGGGCGGCGTGCAGGACCAGGCGGAAATGCGCATGCACGACCTGTCCGACGGCTTCGTCTTCGTGGGGGTGCGCTCGCAGCCGCGCGTGCTGCCGTCGGTCAACACCGGCGCCACCGAGCTGCGCAGCGACGACGGCTCGACCTTTCTGCGACTGGATCCTGCCAGCCAGAAGGTGAAGATCGTGGCGCCGGGCGGTTTCGAGGTCGTGGCGCCGGTGTCCGAGTTCTCGGATCAGGTGCTGGTCAAGGGGCTGCTCAGCTACGTGGCCGGCCTGGTCGGCAGCGGCGGCCAGGGCAGCGCCGCGCGCATCACCGGCGCGCTCAACGTGATCGGCCAGATCATCGCCAATGGCAAGCGGGTCGACGACACCCATACCCATACCGCGCAAGGCGCCAACGCGGCCACCACGCCGCCCAACTGAGGACACCTATGCGTTACCGAAAACTCGACGCCGACGGGGACTACTCGTTCGGCGCGCGGCAGGCCGACTTTTTCCGGGACTCTCCGGACACCGTCGCGCAGGCCGTCAAGACGCGGCTGATGCTATTGCGCGGCGAGTGGTTCCTGGACTCGACCGAGGGCATGCCCTGGCAGGGCGAGGTGCTGGGCAAGCAGCCCCGCGCCAGCTACGACTGGGCCATCCGCCAGCGCATGCTGGGCACGCCCGGCGTGACCGGCATCAGCGACTACGCCAGCCGCCTCGATCCGCAAAGCCGCGGCCTGAGCGTCACGGCAACCCTTACAACCCTTTATGGCTTGGCCATCGTGCAGGCGGCTCTATGACGATACTCTCTACCGCTCCGGTGATCGACGCCGCGGGCATACGCGCACCGAGCTACGGCGAAGTGCTGCAGTACTTCAAGGACCAGTACCGCAACATCTACGGCGCGGACACCTACCTGGAGGCCGATAGCCAGGACGGCCAGCTGCTGGCCGTGTTCGCGATGGCGATCCACGACGCCAACACCGCGGCCGTCCAGGTCTACAACGCCTTCTCGCCGGCCACGGCCTCGGGCGCCGCGCTGTCCAGCAACGTCAAGATCAACGGCCTGGCGCGCGGCGTGGCCACGCGCTCGTCGGTCGATCTGCGCATCGTGGGGCAGGGCGGCACCACCATCTCCGGCGGCGTGGCGCTGGACGGCGATCGCGTGCAGTGGGAGCTGCCGGCCAGCGTCACCATCCCGCCGGCCGGCGAGATTACGGTCACCGCGCTGTGCCGCAAGGTCGGCGCCGTGGCCGCCGCGCCGGGCTCCATCACGCGCATCGGCACGCCCACGCTGGGCTGGCAGTCCGTGACCAACCCGGCCGCCGCCACGCCCGGCGCGCCCGTCGAAAGCGACGCGGCGCTGCGGGTCCGGCAAGCCGTGTCGGTGGCGCTGCCGTCGCGCACCGTGCTGGAAGGCACGGTCGGTGCGGTGGCGTCCGTGCCGGGCGTGCTGCGGCACGTCGCCTACGAGAACGACACGGCCGTCGCGGATGCCAATGGCCTGCCGCCGCACAGCATCGCGCTGGTGGTGGACGGCGGCGACGCAGGCCTGATCGCCAGCGCCATCGCCGCCAAGAAGACGCCAGGCACCGGCACGCATGGCTCGACCAGCGTGGTGGTCACCGACATCTACGGCATCGCGCATCCGATCCGCTTCTTCCGGCCCATTCGCGTGCCGGTGTCCGCCGAGATCCAGATGCGCGCGCTGGCCGGCTACACCACGGCCACGGGCCAGGCGGTGCAGCGGGCGGTGGCGGACTACATCAATGGCGTGGCCATCGGCGGCGGCGCCAGCGCGTCCGTGGAATGGGCCGACGCCATCTCGGCAGCCAATGGCGTGCCGGGCAGTGGCACCTTCAAGATCACCGGCCTGGCGCTGCGCCGGTCATCCGGCAACGGCGCGCCCGACGTGGCGCTCGCCTTCAACGAGGCGGCGTCGACCACGCCCGACGCGGTCAAGATCACGGTGAGCGGGTGAGCGACATGGCCAATGCTGACGAATATCTCGGGCTGCTGTCCGCCTATCACCGCCCGCGGCCCAGGTTCGGCGCCACCGTGGCGGCGGTCTGCGGCGCGGCGGCTGCCGTGCGCGACCTGTACGCGGGCATGCCGGACACCTTCGACCTGGACCTGGCCGTCGGCGCGCAGCTGGACACCGTGGGCCGCTGGATCGGGCTGGGACGTCGCGTCGCCACGCCGATCTCCGGCGTGTACTTCGCGCTGGACATCGAGGGGCTGGGCATGGACCAGGGCGTCTGGCAGGGGCCCTTCGATCCGGACAACGGCCTGACCGTGCTGGACGACGACACCTACCGGCTGCTGCTGCGGGCCAAGATCGGCGCCAACCACTGGGACGGCACGCTGGAAACCTCGGCCGCCATCCTGAACCAGATCTTCCAGGGCGGCACCCATGTGCTGATCGAGGACAACGGCGACATGTCGGTGGACATCGGCGTGGCCGGCGCGCCGCCTTCGGCGCTGTTCCTGGCCCTGCTGACCGGCGGCTACATCCCGCTCAAACCCGAAGGCGTGCGCATCAAGTACTACGTGCTCCCTTCGGGTGAGGGGCCGCTGTTCGGTTTTGACGTGCAGAACCAATACATCTCGGGGTTCGACAACGGACTCTGGGGATCGCTGTTCGCCGGTTGAATTCGCCGGTTCAATAAGGAAAACACTCCGTGGCTATCAATCAAATCCTTCCCTTCGGCACCGCCGCCGGCGCCAACGTGCTCGCACCCGCCGACTATCAGGCCCTGGCCAGCCGCAATGCCGGCTTCTCGGCCGGCACCGCCAAGTCTAAAGAACTGAATACCGTCTGGCGCCAGGCGTCCTTCGTGGCCGCCATGCTCGGCCAGTACATCGCCGACAAGAGCGGCCAGGACGTGCTGGACAACGGCGACCTGGCCGCGCTGCAGGCCAAGTTCGTGGCCGCCCTGGCCGCCTCGCCGGCCTTCACCGGCACGCCCACCGCGCCCACGCCCGCCGCCGGCGACAAGAGCGGCAAGCTTGCCACCACCGCCTTCGTGGCCGGCAACTTCCCGCGCGTGTGCTCGATCGGCGCGCTGCCGACGCAGGACATCGGCCCGATCATCGTGGCGGAATGCTCCGAGGTCTGGACCTGGGTATCCACCCCGTACTACACCGGCTACCGCTCGCCGCTCTGCGGCCGTCCGGTGGACGGTCACACCGTCACCCCGCTGGCCAGCGAAGTCGACGCGGTCGGCGGCGAGCTGAGCAAGACCGACTATGCGCGCCTGTGGGGCTATGCGCGCGAGAATAATCTGGTGGTGTCCGATGCGGTCTGGACCGCGAACCGTGGGGCGCATTACTTCGCGGATGTCAGCGGGACGACGTTCCGGGTGCCGGATTTGCGGAATATGTTCCGGCGGTATACGGGGACTGACGCTGACACTGCAAATGCGAGGGGGCTGGCGAGCAGGCAGGGTGACTTGCTACGGAGGCATTCACATCGCTTCCAGACATCAGGTCAAAGCGGGACTAGCTCAGGCGAGGCCATCGCGGTCCATCGCAATGTCATGAGCGCTGTCAACATCATTTGGAACAATTCCGGCTCTACCATTGATGACAGTGGCGGGAACGAAACCCGACCGGTGAACACGGCGTACCACCCCCGCATCCACGTATGAAATTAGGCATGGATACGTGGGTGATAAGCGACGTTTTCCGGTCTAACCATGGCAGACATGCTCGACATTGTGACGGAGGTGTAGCCGCCCGGGACGATGGTGGAGCGCAGTGCCGGATAACGAGACAAGTCGGCGCTATCGGCGCCGATCGACGCAGGTGCGTTCGGGCTAGGACAACCCAGCGCCGTCACCCCCTCGCCGTCACTTGTTAAGGGATCGTAGGGTATGAGGGTGCCGCGCTGCTTGCTCCCAACGACTCTCGCATTTGCAGTGAGGCAGTCGTCAAGCATGGATCCGAGGGTGGTATGCGGCGTTTACCGGCCGCGTCTCGGCTCCGCCGGCCTGGCCGGTAACACCTGCGCCGTACAGCGCATAAGAACTCTGGCCAGCGCTCAAAGATCCAGAGCCCACACCGACCGCGAGGCTGGCGTGGTGGTGGCTCTGGAGCTGCTGGAGTTGCTGCGAAGCCAGCGCGCGCGCATTTGCAGTGAAGTGGACGTCACATGTGGACTCGAGGGTAATAGGCAGTGTTCATTGCCCTAGTCTCAGATGAAGTACGTGTTCCTGCCGAAAGTGCGAACACGGCATCTATAAACCTCAGAGGAGCCACACCGCCGGTCGAAGCTGCGTAGATCAGCCCCGTATCGCGTGTTTTGGCAAAGACACCATCGACCATGCCGCTGGTGCCAGCGGCTAGGTCGATCAGCGTTCCTGTTGCGCGCTGGATGGCGTCCAACTGCTTACTGGCTAATCCCCTCGCATTTGCAGTGCAAACCCCATTTAAAGGAAAAACTATGCACAAATCCGTATTTCAAACCGACGACGACGGCCTGTTCCTCTATGAGACCGTCGCCAATGATCTGCCCCTGTCGCCCGGCGCCTACAACGTGCCCTTTGGCGCCTATCCCGATGCGCCGCCCGCAGGCGGCAGCGGCCGTTGGCCGCGCTGGACGGGCAATGGCTGGCAGATGGTCGAAGACCATCGCGCCACGCCGCTATGGGTGGCGGAAACGGGGGAGTCCTATGCGATCGGCAGCAAGATCAAGCTGCGCGGCGGTGTTGACGACCTGCGCTATCCCGGCTGGGGACCGTTGCCCGCCTGGCTGAGTGATACGGCGCCGCAGCGTCCGGCCGAGGGCGCGGGCGTCTGACGATAGTCCGGCAGTGCTGTCTCTTCGGCGGCCCTGCACCGGGCGCTGGATCTGCGCGCTAGGCGGCGAGCGGAAGAGCGTCCAGCCCTTCGAGTCGTTCGCGGCGCAGCTGTTCCAGCTGGCGCTTGCCCAGCGGACTGCGCGCCAGCTTCTGCGCCAGCTCGCGTCCATGCGGATGGTAGTAGCGCAGCAGCATGCGGGTGTCGACGTTGCCGTTGACCTTGGCCAGCTCGTGGATCTGGAACACCGTGGCCAGCTGTGAGGTGCCTTCGTGCCGCAGATCGTGAAAGCGCAGATCGCGGAAATAGGCCGTGTTGGGACGCCGTCCGTGATGACGGCACAGCGCTTCGTAGCGCAGGCGGGCGCGGCGTCGCGCGCGGATGAAGGCGCGCGTGACGGAGCCCGGACGCATCGCGAAGATGCGCCCGCGCATCGGCTTGCCGGTGACCCAGCGGCGTAGCGCCTCGCGCGCTAGCGGGGTCAGCGGCACGTCGCGCGCGCGGCCGTTCTTGGTGTGGGGCAGGTGGACCACGCCATGCATCAGGTCCAGGTGCTCGCGCTGGATGCCGACCACTTCCGAGCGGCGCATGCCGGTTTCCCGGGCCACCGTCAGGATGGTGGGCAGCTCGCTGGAGCGGGTGGCCTGGATGATCCAGTCCAGTTCCTGGCGCGGGCATTGCTCTTCGGACAGGCCGCGCAGCGTGATGCGGTCGAACAGTCGACGGTCGCGGGCATCGTCGATCGCCGGCCTGCGCACCAATTGAACCGGGTTCGCCAGCTGGTCGAAGCCCCAATCCTTGCGGATCACCGTGTAGACGTGGGACAGGAAGGCCATGCGCCGCACGACGGTGGCCGGCGCGCGGTCCTTCAGCCATTCGTCGCGCAGCTCGGTCAAGTCCGAGCTGCGGATCCGGTCCACCGGCCGGATCGCCTGCCGGGTCGCTCGCCAGATGCGGGCTATGGACTGCTCTGATACGTGCCCCTTCTTCGTGGCTGAGACCTCGGCCAGATAGCGATCGAGCGCATCGGCCAGGGTGGGCGCGGGTTTGCGGCGGGGCTGTCGGCGGGTCCAGGGCTTCATTGCAGGTTCGGAAATCAGAGTGGGATCAGGAGTGTAGGCGCCCCATTGGCGGGCGCGCGACGCGAGCGGGCGAGAGTTTCGCCCGGATCGCGTTTTTTTCTTCCATGGCCGGCGCCTCCCTGCGCCCGGCCATGGGCGGGAGACAGGGATGCGGGGTGGTCAGAGGAGTAGCAAGGATATGGAACCGGGATCGACGGGGTTGGGCGGGTTTGCCGCGTTGAAGATTGCGCTGGCGTTCGGCATGCCGGCGGCCATGGCGGCGCTGATCGGCATGTTGCTGATGCCGCCGCGCAGCTCGCGCGAGTTCGTGGCGCGCACCGCCTGTACTGTGGTGAGTTCGTTCTTGTTCGGGCCTTTGCTGGCGATCGGGATGATCGCCTGGATGCCCGACATTGTTTCGTCCGCCTATTGGCTGGCCCAGCGCACGGGCCTGGGCGAGGACGGGCTGCTGGCCATGTTCTACGTGCTGGGGCCGTGCATGTTGCTGGCAGGGCTGCCGGCCTGGTGGGTGCTGGGCGCCTATCTGCGCCTGACGGCCAAGCTGCAGAACCAGGACCTGGTCGATTGGGCGGTCGAGATCCGGCGCAAGGCGCTGGGCTTGGGGCAGGGTACGGAGAAAGGAGGAAATCATGACGCTTGAACAAGTGATGCGGGACGCGATCCGGCCCGCGCTGGCCCTGCTACCGGCCGCCATGGACACGCCGCAGGCGCGCTGCATGCTGTTGGCGATCGGCCTGCAGGAAAGCCGTTTCGTGCATCGGCGGCAGATCGGTGGTCCGGCGCGCGGCTTCTGGCAGTTTGAACAAGGCGGCGGCGTGCGCGGCGTGCTGGCGCATCCGGCCAGCGCGGCGCTGGCGCGCCAGGTATGCCAGGTTCGCGGGGTGCCGCCGACGGCGCCGTCCGTGTACTCGCGCCTGGAACTGGACGATGTGCTGGCGGCCGCGTTTGCGCGGCTGCTGCTTTGGACCGATCCGGCGCGCCTGCCGCGCACGGGCGATGCCGATGCTGCCTGGGCGTTGTACTTGCGCACCTGGCGGCCGGGCAAACCCCATCGCCAGACCTGGGACGCGCTGCATGCCCAGGCGGCGCAAGCGACCGAGGAGTTGGAACATGCTTGAGTCATGGGTGAAGCGTAGCCTCGGCTGGATGGCGGCCTTGCTGGCGGGCCTGGCCGCCGTCGCCGGGGTGTATTGGAGGGGGCGGGCCCGGGGGCGCGAACAGGAGCGCGCCGACACCGAGGCCCGCCTCCAGGCCAGGGCCGTGCAGGCCCGCAAGGAGGTGGAACATGTGCGTGAGAACGTGGCTCGCAGCGATGACGATGCCGTGGCTGCTCGGCTCAAGTCTGGCTGGGTGCGCGGCGGTCCCGAAGACCGGCGTTGAATATTGCGACCATGCCCGGCCGGTCTATTTTGGAACCGCGGCCGAGGTCGATGCCACGCCGCCCGGTGTAAGAAGGCAGATTCTGGAACATAATGAAACGGTCGCGCGCCTCTGCGTTTTGAATTAAATTGGGGACGCGGTGTTTCATCCTATGCTGTTCGGTCATGGACCGGGTAGCCGCCGATACCGCCCGGCGAGGCGGTCAATCCGCTGTGGCGGACGCGGCACGGCAGGGACAGTTGCTGGCGCTCATTGTGTGATTGCGGGGTTTTGCAATAATTTCTGACTTTCTCTTCCCGCCATTTATTGGCCGGAACGAGGCATCGGGAGGCGCTATGGGGCGGGGAGTGCGGTTCGGACAGCGCGCGTGGCGCAGGGCGCCGCGCGTTTCGAGTGCCATGGATTCCTGACGATCATGACCGACGGCGAGAGCTTGGTCAGCGCGCGGGCACGCCCGCCACGCCGGTACTCCATGCGCACCGGTCTGCTGCTGCTGGTGTTCGCCTGTATTTTCCCGGCGCTCGTGGTGGCCTCGTTGGCGGTGTACGAGAGCTACGTCATCCAGAAAGAGCGCATATTCCGCGACAAGATATTCCTGGCCCGCAATCTCACCGCGATTCTTGATCGCGAGTTGACGGCGGTCGAGGCTGGCATGCAGATGTTGGCGTCTTCGCCCGATCTGGTGGCGGGCGACCTGCCCGCGTTCCATCAGCGCGCCCGCGATGCGGTGCGCTTCCAGATCGCCGACAGTTACGTGCTGACCGACAGGGCGGGCCGGCAGGTCCTCAATACCCTGGTTCCCTACGGCACGTCGCTGCCGATGAGTCGGGTGCCGCGCGATCTGGACCGTGTGTTCGAGTCACGCGCGCCGGTGCTGAGTGGCCTGTTCACCGGCGCGGTCAGCGGCAGTCCCAGGATCGCGCTGGGCGTGCCCGTGCTGCGCGGCGAGGACGTGATCTACAGCCTGAACGTAGGCCTGTCGCCGGAGCGCATCGGTGCGGTGCTGGGCCGCCGCTCCTTGCCCGAAGGCTGGGTGGCCGCGGTGCTGGACAGTTCCGGCACGATCGTCGCGCGCACGCGCGATACGGCCAAGTTCGTGGGGCAGAAGGCAGTGCCGGCCTTGGCGCGCGCCGTCCAGGACGAGAGCGAGGGTTCGCTGGAGACCCTGACCAAGGAAGGCACGCCGGTCTACACGGCCTTCAGCCGTTCCGCCTTGTCGGGATGGACCGTCGCGGCCGGCGCGCCCATGACCCTGGTGACCACGGATCTCTATCGTTCGATCGCCTGGATCGCGCTCGGCACGCTGGCGGCCTTCGGGCTGGGCTTGTGGCTGGCCTTGAAACTCGCCAGCCGCCTGACGTCGGCCGTGCAGGGACTGGTCGGGCCGGCGCTGGCGCTCGGGGAAGGGCGGCCGGTGGAGGTGCCGCGCACCCATGTGAAGGAAGCGGTGGAAGTGGGGACAGCCTTGCAGCAGGCCTCGCGGATGTTGGCCCATGCTCAGCATCTGGCGCACTACGACCCACTGACCGGCTTGTGCAACCGCGTGCTGTTCGGCGAACTGGTGCTGCGTGAATTGGCCGTGGCGCAACGCAGCGGCGCTTCGTTCGCGATCCTGGCGATCGACCTGGACGGTTTCAAGGCCGTGAACGACATGCACGGGCACGCCGCCGGCGATACCGTGCTGAAAGAGGCCGCCGACCGGATGGCCAATGCCATTCGCGTCTCTGACGTGGCGGCGCGGCTGGGCGGCGATGAGTTCGCCATTCTGTTGCTGGCGGGCAACCGGGAAAGCGCCCAGGCCGTGGCCGAGGCGCTGGTGGAAAGCCTGTCGCTGCCCTATGCCAACGTCAAGGTCGCGGTGTCGGCCAGTGTGGGCATCGCCGTCTATCCGCAATCGGGCACGACCATGCTGCAGCTGCTCGAGCGCGCCGATGTGGCCTTGTACCAGGCCAAGGGGCTGGGCAAGCGCCGGGTCGCATCCGACGTGTGAGCGGTCGGGCGGGCGCCTGGCTGGCGCGGTCAATTGGTTAAACTGCCCGGCTTTGGCGTCCCGGTTGTTCGGGGGGCTGGCCGTCATGAGCGGCGCGCAGCAGGAAGTCGCAGTTGAAATCAGTCATTGGAATTGGCAGCAGCCGCAATGCCGCCACCTTGTCCGGCCTTGCGGCGGTGGCGCTGTGGGGCACCGTCGTCGGCTTGATCCGAGGTGTCAGCGAGAACTTCGGCCCAATCGGGGGAGCGGCGCTGATCTATACCGTCGGGTCGGTCCTGCTTCTTGCGATGCTGGGGTTCCCGCGCCTGGGCGCATTCCCGCGCCGTTATCTCATCGTCGGCAGCGCGCTGTTCGTGTCCTATGAAATCTGCCTGTCGCTGTCGCTGGGCTTCGCCGCCGATCGCGCGCAGGCCATCGAGCTGGGCATCGTCAACTATCTGTGGCCCTGTTTGACGGTGGTTTTCGCCATGCTGATCAACGGTCAGCGCGCCAGCGCCTGGGTGGTCCCGGGCATCGCGCTGTCGCTGTGCGGGATCGCCTGGGTGGTGGGTGGCTCGGCCGGCCTGTCGTGGGAGCGCAGCATCGCCAACGTTGCCAGCAACCCAGTGAGCTATGGCCTGGCTTTTTGCGGCGCGATCATCTGGGCCGTCTACTGCAACGTGACCAAGCGATATGCCGACGGCAAGAACGGCGTGGCCCTGTTCTTCATGTTGACGGCGGCGGCCTTGTGGGTCAAATACCTGTTGGCGGGCGAAGCGACGCTGCGTTTCGCCTGGCCGGCGATGCTGGAGCTGCTGGTCGCGGGCAGCGCCATGGCGGCGGGCTATGCCTTGTGGAACATCGGGGTGCTCAGAGGCAACCTGACGCTGCTGGCCACGGCTTCGTATTTCACGCCGGTGCTGTCCACGCTGTTTGCCGCGCTCTGGCTGTCCACGCGGTTGACCATGGCCTTCTGGCAAGGCGTGCTGATGGTCACGGCGGGGTCGCTGCTGTGCTGGGCGGCGACGCGCGGCCGGCCTGCGCGGGCAGGCTAGCCGCAAGGGGACAGCACACTAGCGGACCAGCGTCTGGGCGACGGCGTAGCCGATCGGAATGACCAGCAGCGAGGCGAACAGCGCGCTGACGATCGTCGCTGAAATCTTGAGCCAGGGCTCGGGCCCCGCGCTTTGCACCGTCTGAACCATCAACGTGACGATACCCACAACCATCAAACAGCTCATTGCCACTGCGATGTAAGTCATGTTGTCTCCGTCTTCGCCTGATTGAAGGGCTACGGCATGCCGCTGGGCGGTCTTGTTGTTTGACTTGATTGTGCGCCTGCTTTCGCGGGCAAGGCCCTAGGGGTTTTACTGACGGGAAGCGGGATCTGTGGCGTCCTGGCCGCGCAGTTCGCAGCAAAAACGCGAGTTTGAATCTGCGATTCTGGCAGGCGGATCCCCTGGCTGCCAGGATTGGCGCGGGTTTATTGATTTCGCCGCGCTGCGCAATCGTTTCGAATGGACGCAGGCGCGGGACTTTGCGTTACGATGGTCCTCCCCACTAGTCGATCCGTTCGCGACATGTCACACAAACTCCGCCCAGGCACGCGCGCGACCCTGCAGGTCAGGCAGCTGATGCCTGGCGAGTTCGCATGGATCATCACGCTGCTCGATCCCGACAGCGGCAACGTGCGCAGCACCAATTATTCCGAACGGCGCTATGGCAGCCAGGACGAGGCGTCCTCGGCGGGCAAGTCCGCGGTGATGGCCTATCTGGCGGACGCGGCGCCGCCGGCTCCGCGCGCTTGAGTCGGCACCGGCGCGCGTCACTTGAACGAGCGGCGCGGCAAGAGGGAGGCGGAGCTGCGCCGTCCCGGCTAGCGCATGTCGCCCGGCATGAAAAAAGCCGAACCGACCTGGCAGCGTTGCGGGCAGGATTTCCAGTTGGCCTTGAACCAGCCGTAGATGGCTTGCTCATACTGAACGTGGTTGCGGGCAACGCATTGCATCTGCTGGTAGTTCTTCCTGGCTTGCGGCGTGCTCTGGTTGGCTGCGGCGGCGCGCAGCATTGCCTGGATGTCGCGGGCCGTGAATTCATTCCAGATGTAGTCGATCGGCACGCCCGGCGCCGCTTCGCCGATGACCGTGAATCGCGGGGTTTCCAGGAATATGGATCTGCCGCCCTTTTCCCGAGCCATGAGCGACGCCGGCGATGCCTCCACGCGATACAGGCCCAGATCGCTGGTCGCGCACGGGCCGCCCGTGCCGACGATCATCGGACTTCCCTGCCGGTTTTCAAACCGGAACTCGATGCCCATTGCCGAGGTGCCGGACGATACCGCCACCGCTGCTCCGGAAAGCGGGGCGCTGGCGGCTTTGGGGGCGCTGGTGCCGTTGGTCTGGCCACGGGCCTTGGCGATGGTCCAGCAGCCCGGCGCGGCCAGGCATTCGGCCTCGGTGATCTTGACGGCCGGCTGCCCCGCTTGCTTGAAATGGATGTACGTCTTGGCGTTTTCCAGGTAGCTGTAGACGTCCGACGTTTCGAACGGCCGCCTGCCGGCCTGCAGCGTTTCCCAGGCGGTGTTGACGCGTCCGTCCTTCCAGGTGTGAATCAGTTTTCCCGTGCCTTCGGCCAAGCCATTGCGACATGATCCTGACCAGGAGATCTGCTGGTAGGCGGCCGCGTATCCGCGCACTTCGACGACCTTGCATCCTTCCACGGTTTTCACTTGCGTGTATTCCACGGCGTGGCTGGGGCGGGCGGCAAGCATCAGCGCCAGCGCGGGCAACACCAAGGCCAAGAGCTGTCTGGCGCCGCGATAGGCGCGAAAACCTGGGGCGGACCGGCGCATGGCGAACCTCACGAGGAAAGGAGGAGGGGGCGGCAGGCGCCAAGCATAGCACCGGCGTTGGCGTGGCAAGGCCATTTTCGACCCTGCCGCGGAGGCGGCGGATCAATGCAGCGGATCGGGCGCCATGACAACGACGAGCCAAAAGCAAAAGGCCCGCAATTGCTTGCGGGCCTTGGTATTCCTTGGTGGCGCATCCCTGATTCGAACAGGGGACCTGCGGATTATGATTCCGTCGCTCTAACCGGCTGAGCTAATGCGCCATCTCGTTTGCTTGTCCGCGTGGCCTAGCGTTTTCACGCTGGCTGCTGTGTCAGCAACGAAGAACGAAATTCTAGCATGAAAAAATTTGTCCGTGCAATACCCGGGAAAGAAATCGGCACGCATGCCGACCTGATCCCATCCCCAGGCCTACGGCCTCAGGTCCGTTGGGGGTTGTGTGTTTCGAACCAAGGCCGGCCTCAGGCGTCCCGCGCCAGCCGTATTCCGGAAAACTGCCAGCGCGCCTCGGGCGGGAAGAAATTGCGGTAGCTGGCCCGGATGTGGCCGCGCGGCGTGACGCAGGAGCCGCCGCGCAGCACGTATTGATTGCACATGAATTTGCCGTTGTATTCTCCCACCGCGCCGCTGTCCGGGCGGAAGCCGGGATAGGCCTCGTAGGCGCTGCTGGTCCACTCCCAGGCGTCGCCGTAGAGCTGGGCGGGGCCCGACCAGCCTGGCCGGGCGGGCGCGGGTCGCGTATCCAGGTGGCCGCTTTCCAGCATGTTGGCGTGCACGCCGGGGCTGCCGTCAGGCTGGCGGCGCGCGGCGGATTCCCATTCGGACTCGCGCGGCAACCGGACCCGGGCCCAGCGGGCGTAGGCGTCGGCCTCGAAGTAGCTCACGTGCGTGACAGGCGCCTGCAGCTCCAGTTCCTGCATGCCGTGCAATGTGAAGACTTGCCAGTCGTCGCGCTCCCCCTCCCAATAGAGCGGCGCGCGCCAGCCCTCCGCGCAGACGCGGTCCCATCCCTGCGATAGCCACAGCTCCGGCCGTGAATAGCCGCCGTCGCGGATGAAGGCCAGGTATTCGTGCTGCGTCACCAGCCGGTTGGCCAGGTGAAAGCGGCCCAGCAGCGTGTCATGGGCCGGGGCCTCATTGTCGAAGGCGAAGCCGCCGCCGTCATGGCCGATGCGGGTCACGCCGCCCGCGTACTCGGTCCAGCCAGCCGGCGTGGCCGGCGGCAGGGCAGGGGCGCCGTTGGCCGCGTAGGCCGGCCTGAGGGGGTTGGCATAGAGCAGGTGCTTGACGTCGGTGAGGATCAATTCCTGGTGCTGCTGCTCGTGGTTGAGCCCCAGCGCCAGCAGGGCGTCGAATGCCGCGTCGCCTGCCTGGCGGGCGATCAGCGCGTGCATGGCCTCGTCCACATGCTCGCGGTAGCGCAGCACCTCGGCCAGGTCCGGACGCGTGAGCAGGCCGCGCTGCGGGCGTGGATGGCGCGCGCCGATGGCGTTGTAGTAGGAGTTGAACAGCATGCGGTAGCTGGGATGGAAGGCGCGATAGCCCGGCGCATGACGGCTCAGCAGGAAGGTCTCGAAAAACCAGGTGGTGTGCGCCAGATGCCATTTGACGGGGCTGCAGTCCGGCATGGATTGCGCCTGGCAGTCTTCGGGGCTGAGCGGCGCGGCCAGGGCTGTCGTGGCGGCGCGCACGGCGTCGTAGCGGCCGGGCAGGCCGGCCGGGCCGCTCGCTCCGGGGCGGGTCAGCAGGCAGGCAGAGTCCATGCGCATCCTCCTGGGGGGCGTTGATTGGGCCGAGGCCAGCCGGCCTCAGGCGTGGGCGAGGAAGACCGAAAACCAGCCCCGCGTATCCGACCAATGGCGCACGTCGCGGTAGCCGGCGCGTTCCAGCAGCCCCTGGAAGGCGTCGGGCGTGAATTTGTATGAGTTTTCCGTGTGGATGCGTTCGCCGGCCTGGAAGGCGCGTTCGCCGCCCGGCCAGCGCACGCGCAAGGCGCGGCGCGCTTCCAGGTGCATTTCGATGCGCGAGCGCTCGGCGTTGTACAGGGCGACATGGCGCCAGTCCTCGACCTGGAAATCGCTGGCCAGCAGCGCGTTGACGTGCCGCAACAGGTTCAGGTTGAAGGCCGCCGTCAGCCGCAGCGCATCGTCGTAGGCCGGCTCCAGCACCTCGCGCGGCTTGACGCGATCCACGCCGATCAGCAGGCCGCCGTCCGGACAGAGTCCGCGCACATGCCGCAGCATGGCCAGCGCGTCGTCGGGGTTGAGATTGCCGATGCTGGAGCCGGGATAGAAGAACAGGCGCCGGGCGGACGGGATGTCGGTGGGCAGCGACAGGCCCTGCGAGAAATCCTGTCCCAGCGGCGTCACCCGCAGCTCGGGATAGGCCGGGCGCAGACGGCGCGCGGCGGCTTCCAGGTAGTCCGTGGAGATGTCGATGGGTACGTAGCGGCGCGGCCGCAGGACGGGGAACAGGCGCTCGGCCTTGGCGCAATCGCCCGCGCCCAGGTCCAGCAGCGTTTCCACGGCGCCCGCGTGGCGCGCGATGGCGGCGCCATGCGCGGCATGGATCTCGGCTTCGCAACGCGTCGGGTAGTACTCGGGCAGCTGCGTGATGGCGGCGAACAGCGACGAGCCAAGCGCATCGTAGAGGAACTTCGGGTCGATGTGCGCCGGGCGGTCCAGCAGCCCGTGATGCAACTCCAGCCGCTCGGCGCTCCAGCCTGGCGGTGGCGATAGCGGCGGCGCGGCCGCCAATCGTGCGGAAGGGGTAAGCATGCGTCCGGCTCCTGGTAGAGGCCGCTGAAGCGCAGCGCGGAACGCCCATTGTCGCGGCCCCACGGGGCCGGGTGTCAAGCGCCAAGCCCCTGAATGCAATGGACTTTTACCAAATGGGTTCCATGCCTGCCCTGCGGGTGTTCCGACACGGGCCTGTGAAATATCGGTTTACGGCTGGTTGCCAACGCTCGGGCGGGATCGGCGCTCACTTGTCACAATGCAAGCGTGGACCAGGGCCGCAGGCCCCGGCAGAGCCCGGGCGTCAGGCGCGCAGCCGCTGGACGCCGGTCCGCGCATCCGACGAACCAGAACAAGGAGCGACCATGAACAGAAAGTCCCAACGCGCCGAGATTGCCTTGCATCGCGCCCGCGTCAGCGACAGCTTCCAGGAGCTGCTGGCCGGCACGGAAGACCTGTTGCGATCGACGGCCTCGTATACCGGCTCGGAGATCGAGGCGGCGCGCGAGCGGCTCAAGCGCCAGCTGGCCGAGGCCCGCGAATCGGCGGGCGAGTGGGAAACGGCGGCTCGCCAGCGCGCCCGCCGCGCTTCGGTCTACGCGGACGAGGTCGTGCACGAGCATGCCTGGAAATCGGCGGGCGTGGCCGCGCTGGTGGGGGTGCTGCTGGGATGCTGCCTGGCCTCGGGCGGCCGGCGCTGAACGATCGCGGCGGGACGCCCGCCGCAGGGCGCCCGCCGCCGAAAGCCCCGGTGGGGGCGCGGCGCCGGCCGTGACGGCCGGCCGCCGGCGGGTTCAGGCGGGCGCCGCTTGCGGCTCGAGCTTGCGGGCCAGCGCGGTCGTGAGGTCGTGCGTGGGCTGGAACGAGTTCGCCTGCGCCATGGCCCAGCCGGTCTGGAAGACCTGGTGGCGGAACTCGCCACGTAGCAATTCGCCGGGCGTCAGTTCCGGGAACAGCGCCGACAGCAGCCGGATCTCGCTGGAGGAAATGCGCCGCGCGATGTGATGCGGGCGCAGCTGGCCGGGATGCGTCAGGCCCGCGGCCGCCAGCAGCTCGGCCAGCGCGTGCAGCGTGTTGCGATGGAAGTTGGCCACGCGCTGCGCCTTGTCGGGCACCACCAGCGCGCGCTGGCGCAGCGGGTCCTGCGTGGTGACGCCGGTGGGGCATTTGCCGGTGTGGCAGGCCTGGGCCTGGATACAGCCGATGGCGAACATGAAGCCGCGCGCCGAGTTGCACCAGTCCGCGCCCATCGCCATCACGCGCGCCATGTCGAAGGCGGTGATGATCTTGCCCGACGCGCCCAGCTTGATGCGGTCGCGCAGGTTCACGCCGATCAGCGTGTTGTGGACCAGGCGCAGCGCTTCGCGCAGCGGCGTGCCGACGTGGTCGACGAACTCGACCGGGGCCGCGCCCGTGCCGCCCTCGGCGCCGTCCACCACGATGAAGTCCGGCGTGATGCCGGTTTCGAGCATGGCCTTGACGATGGCGAACCATTCCCAGGGATGGCCCACGCAGAACTTGAAGCCCACCGGCTTGCCGCCGGACAGCTCGCGCAACCGCGCCACGAACTTCATCAGGCCGATGGGCGTGTCGAAGGCCGAATGGGTGGCGGGCGAGTTGCAGTCCTGCCATGGCGCCACCCCGCGCGCCTCGGCGATCTCGGGCGTGACCTTGCCGGCCGGCAGGATGCCGCCGTGGCCCGGCTTGGCGCCTTGCGACAGCTTGATCTCGATCATCTTCACCTGCGGCGTACAGGCGTTCTTGATGAATGCTTCCTCCGAGAACGCGCCGTGCTCGTCGCGGCAGCCGAAATAGCCCGAGCCGATGTTCCACACCAGGCCGCCGCCCGGCTGCCGGTGATAGCGGCTGATGCCGCCTTCGCCCGTGTCGTGGGCGAAATCGCCCTGCCGCGCGCCTTCGTTCAGCGCCAGGATGGCATTGGCCGACAGCGCGCCAAAGCTCATGGCGGACACGTTGAAGGCCGACATCGAATATGGCTGCTTGCAATCCGGCCCGCCGACGGTGACGCGGAAATCGGTGTCCTCGATGTGCGAGGGCGACATGGAATGGTTGATCCACTCATAGCGGTCGCCGTAGACATCTTCCTGCGTGCCAAAGGGGCGCTTGTCGATCTCGCGCTTGGCGCGCTGGTAGACGATGGAACGCTGCGCGCGCGAGAAAGGCGCGGCCTGCGTGTCGTCTTCCAGGAAATACTGGCGGATCTCCGGACGGATGAACTCGAACAGGAATCGCAGGTTGCCCAGCACCGGGTAGTTGCGGCGGATGGCGTGGCGCGTCTGGATCAGGTCGTAGACGCCCAGCGCGGCCAGCAGCGCCAGCGGCACGGCGGCGCACAGCCACCAGGGCGAGGCGGTATAGGAAAGGACGGCCGTCGCGGCAGTGCCCAGCAAAGTCAACAAAAAGGCCGTGTAACGGCCGGCGATCCAGCGCATGTCCATCTCCGGGATTCGGGGTGGAGCTAACCATACACCAGCGCGGCGGCGACGTTGTCCCGCCGCGTGGAAAGAGTATCCCGCGATTGGGGTTTGCTCGGGGGGAGGTCGCGCGTCGCGCAGACCGCCGGGCAGCCGTTCTTGAATCGGCGTCGCAATGACAAAGCCCCCTGTTACAGGGGGCTTGAGGGGATGGCGCGTCAGCAGCTCGACGCAGGCGGCGTCTTTTCCACGGCCAGGCCGAACAGCGGACGCAGGCGCACGCCCAGCGCGCTGCCCAGGAAGGCGGCCGGCAGCCAGAGCCAGGCATGCAGGCTGCCCGACAGGATGCCGCTGAAGTAGGCGCCGATGTTGCAGCCGAAGGCCAGGCGCGAGCCGTAGCCCAGCAGCAGGCCGCCGATGACGGCGCCGGCCAGCGAGCGCGCCGGCACTTTCCAGACCGGCGCGAACTTGCCGGCGGCGCTGGCCGCGGCCAGCGCGCCCAGCATCAGGCCCAGGTCCATGACCGTGGTCACGTCCTGGCGCAGCGGCGCGGCCAGCGAGGCCTGCTTGCTCCAGTAGGTCCAGGCGGCCACGTCGCCGCCCAGCGCGTCCAGCGTCTTGGCGCCCCACAGCGCGAAGGCCGAGGTCACGCCCCAGGGGCGGCCGGCCAGCGCCAGGGTGGCGAAGTTCAGCGCGACCAGCGCCACGCCGCCCCAGATCAACGGCCAGGGGCCTTGCAGCAGCGAACCCGGCCGCGCGGTGCGCGAGGCGAAGGAGATCACATGACCGTGGCGGCGCTTCTCCAGCGCGGTGGCGGCCCAGGCGATCAGCGCGAAGACGGCCAGGTTGGCGATCAGCGCGGGCGCCAGGCCCCAGCTCTTGACCAGCGAGGTCGGCGCCAGCGCCGGCAGCGCCGACCACCAGCCGAAGTTGGCCGTGGCGATGACCGAGCCGACGATGAAGAACAGCAGCGTGACCACCATGCGGGTATTGCCGCCGCCGACCGCGAACAGCGTGCCCGAGGCGCAGCCGCCGCCCAGCTGCATGCCGATGCCGAACAGGAAGGCGCCCAGCAGCACCGACACGCCCGGCGGCGAGACGAAGCCGGCCACCGGCTGGCCGAACAGCGAGCCTTGCGACAGCACGGGGAAGAACAGCAGCACGCCCAGGCCCAGCATGAACATCTGCGCGCGCAGGCCGGCGCCACGGCGGTCGGACACGAACACGCGCCAGGCCTGGGTGAAGCCGAAGGATGCGTGATACAGCGCCACGCCCAGCAACGCGCCGACGATCCATAGCGCGCCCTGGCGCCAGCTGACGCTCTGGTTCAGATAGACGGCGCCGGCGGCCACCAGCAGCAGCGCGATCCACAAGGGGGCGCGGTTGGCGCGGATGGGCGGCAAGGCCGAGGGCAGGGGCAGGGTGGAAGCGTTGGCGCTCATGGATGAGTCCCGGAGAAAAAGCGGAAAGCGGCACGTGGCCGCGCCTGGGGCGGCCGTCGTGAACCCGGAGGCGGCGTCGGTCTGTCGCCAAAGGCCACGAAAAACGGGCGCGTTAGCGCACCCGTGGAAAGGGCGTCAGTCTACGCGTTGGCGTAAATATCTCAAACCACAAATATGTGTTTGATAAATAACCAAAAGTAATAAACAAGTGATTAGAGCGCATGGGCTTGGCGACGGCGTTGCGTGGTCCGGGCTGCGCGCCAAGGGGATCCAGGCCGACGCCGGTCGTCCCGCCTCTTTCCCATCTGCGTCGCTATTCCAGGATCGCCGCGAAATCCTCGGCATAGCCCAGCAGCAGCACCTTGCTGGCCTGCACGGCCTGGGCCAGTTCGTGCCAGGCCGGCGCGGCCTCGCCCTGTTCGTCGTCCTGGACGTCGTACAGCTCGGTCAGGTCCGCCACCAGCCGCCGCGCCTCGTCGGCGCCGGGCGCTTGCGGGCGGATGAAGCCCAGCCATGCCGCGCCGATGCCGAAAAAGCGGTAGCCGTGCCGTTCTTCCAGGCGACGGATGATGGCGTGGTTCTGGAACACGTCCCAGTCGGCGGAAAAATAGCCGTTGACCATGCCGGCGATCAGCAGATTGTCTTCCGGCACGGGCACGCGCTGCACGTAGACGACCTGGTCGAGCACGCGCTGGGGATCCCGGTTCATCGCGGCCAGCGCGGCGATGTCGTCGGCGTTGACGTAGAGCGTGCCGGGCAGCGATTCCCAGGCCTGTTGCAGCTGCGGATCCTGAAGCTGGGCCACCACGTGCGCCAGCCGGCGCGACTCGTAGGCGCGCACGGACTCGGGATCGTCCAGGTCCAGGTCGTCGTAGTCGTAATCGAAGGTCAGGCGCTCGTCTTCCAACGCGTGGCCGCGGGTGTAGCAGCTCTGGTTCACATCGTCGAGCGTGCACAGGTAGCGGTATTGCGGCTCGGCGGCGCGCAGGCGCTCGGCGACCTGCAGCACCTGCTCCAGCGTCGGCGCGTCCGACAGCCGGCTCGCGCTGAAGCTGTCCACGGGCTGGAAGCTGTAGGTTTCGCGGTAGTCGACGAGGGTTTCCTGCATGGCGGCTCCTGTAGCGGTCCTGTCGCGGGCGATGGCGGGCGACGGCGGGGGCGGATGCGCGATGCTAGCATCGCGGCGCGTCATGCGCGCCGGCGCGAGCTGGCCCGCCGCCGGCCACGCCGGGATGGCTGGCCGCCTATTGCAGGCGCCAGGCCAGCGCCGCCAGCGTCAGCAGCAGCACCGGCAGCGTCAGCACCAGGCCGACGCGGAAGTAATAGCCCCAGGTGATGCGCAGGCCCTTGCGCGCCAGCACGTGCAGCCACAGCAGGGTGGCCAGGCTGCCGATCGGGGTGATCTTGGGCCCCAGGTCGCTGCCGATCACGTTGGCGTAGATCATGGCGTCCTTCACCGGACCCACGGCGCTGGTGTCGCCGATGGACAGCGCGCCCACCAGCACGGTGGGCAGGTTGTTCATGACCGATGACAGGAAGGCCGTCGCCAGCCCGGTGCCCATCGCCGCGCCCCACACGCCGTATTCCGCGCAGCGTTCCAGCACCTGGGTCAGGTAGGCGGTCAGGCCGGCGTTGCGCAGGCCGTATACCACCAGGTACATGCCCAGCGAGAACACCACGATATGCCAGGGCGCGCCGCGCATGACGCGTCGCGTGCCGACGATGTGCTGGCGGCCGGCGATCAGCAGCAGGCCCAGCGCGCCGGCGGCCGCGATGGCGCTGACCGGGATGCCCAACGGTTCCAGGATGAAGAAGCCCGCCAGCAGCAGCGCCAGCACGACCCAGCCGGCGCGGAACGTGACCGGGTCGCGCACGGCCGAGGCGGGGGCGGGCAGCTGGCTCACGTCGTAGCGCGGCGGGATGCTCTTGCGGAAGAACAGCAGCAGCACCGCCAGCGTGGACGCCACCGCCATCAGGTTCACCGGCACCATCACCGAGGCGTACTCGCCGAAGCCGATGCCGAAGAAGTCCGCCGATACGATGTTGACCAGGTTGGAGACGATCAGCGCGATGCTGCCGGTGTCGGCGATGAAGCCGGCGGCCATGACGAAGGCCAGCGAGGCGCCGGGGCCGAAGCCCAGCGCCAGCAGCATCTCCATGACGATGGGCGTGAGGATCAGCGCCGCGCCATCGTTGGCGAACAGCGCCGAGACCACGGCGCCCAGCAGCACGATCAGCACGAACAGCAGCCGGCCGCGACCGCCGCCCCAGCGCGCCACGTGCAGCGCCGACCATTCGAAGAAGCCCGCCTCGTCCAGGATCAGGCTGGTGATGATGATGGCGATGAAGGTCGCGGTGGCGTTCCAGACGATGCGCCAGACATCGGGGATGTCGCCGGGCTGCACCACGCCGGTGGCCAGCGCCAGGGCGGCGCCGATCAGCGCGCTCCAACCGATGGACAGGCCGCGCGGCTGCCAGATGACGAGGGTGATGGTCAGGATGAAGATCGCGGCGGCAAGCAGCATGGCAGGGCTTTCAGTTGAGACGTCAGTTGATGGGATGGGCGCTGATCCAGGCCACCAGCAGGCTGATGGTGAGCACCGAGGCCAGGGTCGAAACGAGGATGGCGCGCGAGGTCAGGCGGGCGTCGCGCCCGTACATGCGCGCCAGCATGAAGGGGCCGGTGCCGATGGGCAGCGCGCTCATCAGCACGGCGGTCCAGGCCCACAGCGGCGGCATGTCGAACACCAGGAAGGCCAGGGCCGCCGTGGCGGCCGGCTGCAGCAACAGCTTGCCCAGCACCAGCCGCAGCACGCCGGGGCCGGGGCTGGCCGTCTCGGTCTGCGCCAGGAACAGGCCGATGGCCACCAGCGCACAGGGGCTGGCCGAGGCGCCCAGCAGCGTCACGTAACGGTCCAGCCCTTCGGGCAGCGCGATGCCGGTGGCGGCCCAGGCCAGGCCGGCCACGGGCGCGGCCAGCAGCGGGTTGCGCATCAGCGCCTGGCCGACCTTGAGCAGGGTGGCGCCCAGGCCGGGCGCCTGCTGGCGGTCCAGCTCGATCAGGGCGATGGCGCAGCCGAACAGGACGCTGGCCGTCAGCAGCGTGGCGAAGGCCGCCGGCGCCAGGCTTTCGGCGCCGAACAGGGCCACGCACAGCGGAATGCCCATGTACCCCGCGTTGGCGTAGGCGGCGGCCAGGCCTTCGATGCTGCGGTCGGTCAGGGCGCGCGCCGCGCGGCGGCGGCCGGCGAAACCGGCGACGAAGGTGATGGCGATGCCGCCGGCGAAGGCGCCGACGTAGCCCCAGTGCGTCATGGCGGCCAGATCGACCTGGGTCATGGCGCGGAACAGCAGCGCCGGCAGCGACAGATAGACCACGTAGCGGTTGAGCGCGTCGGTGGCGCCGCTGCCCAGGAGGTTCCAGCGGGCCGCCAGCCAGCCGGTCAGGATCAGCGCGAAAACCGGCAGGGCGGCGGTGATGACGGCGTTCATTGGGGGAAGACGTGGGCGGGGCGGCGCGAAGACGCCCATTCTACTTGGCCGCCGGAGGCCGTGCCCGTGCTACCTGGCGGCCGCCGGCCGCGCCCGCGTCACCAGCAGGATACCCAGCGCCGCCAGCGCCATGCCCGGCCAGGCCAGCGCCGGGATGGCCTCGTCCAGCGCGGCATAGGCGATCACGGCGGAGCAGGGCGGCACCAGGAAGAACAGCGCGGACACGCGCGAGGCCTCGCCGTGACGCAGCATGGCCAGCAGCAGCGAGATGGCCACCAGCGAGTTGCCCACCACCAGATAGGCCAGCGAGCCGAACAGCGCCCCGGTCCATTCCACCCGCATGGGCTCGAGCCAGACCGCCAGCGGCGCCGTCACCAGGAGACCCACCGAATACTGCACCAGATTCGAGACGACGGGATGCGTGTCCGTCCCGTGGCGCTTTTCATACAGCGTGCCGCCGGTGATGCACAGCAGCGCCGCCACCGCGTAGGCCAGTCCCGCCGCCGATTGCAGGTCCACCGAGGCCTTGGCCACGATCACCAGGCCGGCGCCGAGCACGCCCAGCGTCAGCCCGGCCCAGCGCCGCGCATCGACGCGCTCGCGGGCGATGGCCGGAGCCAGCAGGCCGACCAAGATGGGTTGCAGCGAGGTGATCAGGGCCACGCCGCCGGCCGAGATGCCGTGCGCCAGCGCCAGGTAGGTGAAGCCGAAGTAGCCGGCCTGCAGCAGCAGCCCCACCATGGCCAGATGCGTCCATGCGCGCGGGCTGGCCGGCATGGGCGGGCGCAGCGCTGGCAGCAGCGGCGCCAGCAGCGCGACGACGCAGGCATAGCGCAGCGCCAGGAAGGTCAGCGGGTCGGCATGGGCCAGGCCGATCTTCAGCACGACGAAGCCGCTGGACCACAGCAGCAGGAACACGAGGGGCGCGGATTTCAACCAAAGCGGAGCAGGGGTGGGCATGGTGTCCGGTTCGTGGCGAAAGCAAGCCACGATGGTACGCCCATTTGGCTGAATAGTTGCAATTGCATCTATTCGCCGTTTTCCGCCGATCTGTTGTTTCCTGTCGATCCATTGCGTCAGGTCGCTGTTTTCTCCCGGTTCATTTGAGAGAATATGACTGGCAAGGCGGTCTCGCGCGCTGGGGCATTTTCCCGATGGCGGCCGTCCTTGGCATGGAAACCATGATCAGCCCGGGCAGCAAGGAAACACGCATGAAAGCCGCGACATCAAGCATACGCATCACTTTGGGAACCTGGGACCGCCTGCGCGAGGATGCGACCAGCGTGCGCCACGAGGTCTTCGTGGTCGAGCAGCGCGTGCCGGTCGAGGTCGAGCTCGACGACGACGACGCGGTGTCGGTGCATGCGGTGGCCTACGATACGGACGGCACGGCGGTGGGCACCGGACGCCTGTTGCCCGACGGCCACATCGGCCGCATGGCCGTGCGCAAGCGCGCGCGCGGCCTGGGCGTGGGCGGGCAGATCCTGGACGCGCTGATCGGCCAGGGGCACGGCGACGGGCACCGCATGCTGGTGCTGCACGCGCAGACGCACGCCGCCGGTTTCTACGAAGCGCACGGGTTCCAGGTGGAAGGCGAGGAATTCATGGAAGCCGGCATCGCCCATGTGGTGATGACGCGCACGCTGGCCTAAAGGCTCGGCGGCCGGGCCCGGGAGCGGGCCCGGTGCGGGCCGGGTGCGCGGGGCGCGGGTCGGCCGGGTCAGGCGTCGGGCAGGCCCCAGGTGGCCCGCAGCGCGCTCACCACCGCGACCATGGCCGGGTCGGACTGCCGTTCGACGGCATGGATGAAGGACAGGCGCGCCGTGGCGGCACAGGTCCGCAAGCGCTTTAGTTCACCGCGCGCCTCGCCCATCTCGGCCAGTTCCTGGCGCAGCAGGCCGATGCCCACGCCCGCCGCCACCAGCGCGTGGATGACGGCTTCGTGGTCGGCTTCCATCACTTCCAGGCGCGGCGCGCCGATCTGCTGCTGGATCTCGCGCATCATGTCGAAATGGGCGCTGCGCGGACTCATCCGGATCCAGGGCAGCGCAAGCAGCGCGTCCGGGTCGGGATTGGCCGGCACATCCCAGGCGGCCGGCATCACCAGCTCGAACACCATGTTTTTCAGGGGCACTTCGGCGATGCCGGGCAGGCTGTTTCGACAGACCGAGATGGCCGCGTCGATTTCCGCGATGCGCAGCGCGTCGTAGAACCAGCTGATCCGCCCGACCTGCAGGTCGACCCGCAGACCGGGGTAGTCGCGCGCGAGCCGTTGCATCAGCGCGCCGACGCGCATCACGGCCGGGTCGTACATAGCCAGCCCGATGCGCAGCTGCCCGGCCACGGCGCCGCGCCGCGACTTGGCTGCGTTGACGAATTCGCCGAAGGCGTCGATCACCTTTTCCGCGCGCAGCTTGAGATCCTGTCCGGCGCCCGTCAGCGTCAGGGCCGTCGGCGTGCGCAGCAGCAGCTTCACGTCCAGCGCTTCCTCAAGGCTCTTGATCTGCCCGCTGACGGCGGGCTGCGTCAGGTGCAGGGCCTCGGCGGTCTTCGTGATGCTGCCCAGCCGGGCCACGGTGACGAAGGTGCGCAAGTGCTTGATGTCCATGGGCCGAGTCTTCCTGAGAGCGATCTGCGGGCGGACGCCGCGCGGGGTTGTGCAGGCTCCAGGCTAGCGGATCCGCGCGCCGGGCGGGCACAAGACGGCGTTATACCCCCCATCAGAATATGCGATTTTACGGCGCGCATGACGGCGTTTAGCCTTGCTTTCACCGCGCATCCCGACATGCGCGGCCTCGCGGGCAAGGAGGGCGGCAGCGCGCAGGAATGCCCTCCCTGGCGGCCGCGCCGTTCATCCGGCGACGCGTCGCGATCCCCGCGGGCATATCGCATATTCAGGGGAAAACATGAGCCAGCAGCGCAGCATCGCGGCCTACAGCGCCGCCGCACGTCTCGAACGCCTGCCGATCAGCGGCTACCACCGCGTCATCTTCATCATCATCGCGGGCGCCTTCTTCTTCGATTCCATCGACCTGGGCATGATGACCTTCGTGCTGGGTTCCATCAAGCAGGAGTTCGGCCTGAGCACCGCCCAGGCGGGACTGCTGGCCAGCGCCAGCTTCCTGGGCATGGCGGCCGGCGCGGCGCTGTCCGGGCTGCTGGCCGACAGGTTCGGCCGCAAGCCGGTGTTCCAGGTGAGCATGATCATCTGGGGCGTGGCCAGCTACCTGTGCTCCACCGCCGCCAGCGCCCAGGAACTGATCTTCTACCGCGTGCTGCTGGGCCTGGGCATGGGCATGGAATTTCCCATCGCCCAGACCATCCTGTCCGAGTTCACGCCCACCCGCCAGCGCGGCCGCTACATCGCCCTGATGGACGGCTTCTGGCCGCTGGGTTTCATCACCGCCGGCCTGATCGCCTACTACCTGCTGTCGGTGGCGGACTGGCGCACCGTCTTCGTGGTGCTGGCGATTCCGGCAGCCTTCCTGCTGGTGGTGCGGCGCTACGTGCCGGAATCGCCGCGCTGGCTGGAGCACGCCGGCCGCCACGACGAGGCCGAGCGCGTCCTGAGCGACATCGAGGCCAGGGTCAGCAAGAGCCTGGGCGTGCGGACGCTGCCGGAGCCGGTCGAGATCCATGCCGCCGCGCCGGAAAAGCGCGGCGCGCTGGGCCTGCTGTTCTCGGCGCAGTACCGCAGCCGCACCATCATGGTGTGGGGCCTGTGGTTCTTCGCGCTGCTGGGCTTTTACGGGTTGACCACCTGGCTGGGGGCGCTGCTGCAGCAGGCCGGCTTCGCCGTGACCAAGTCCGTGATGTACACGGTGCTGATCTCGCTGGGCGGCATTCCCGGCTTTCTCTGCGCCGCCTGGCTGGTCGAGAAATGGGGGCGTAAGCCCACCTGCATCGCCGCGCTGCTGGGCGGCGCGCTGGCCGTGTACGCCTACGGCCAGACCGCGATCCTGGCGGGCAGTGAGACGCCGCTGATCGTCTCCGGCCTGATCATGCAGTTCTTCCTGTTCGGCATGTGGGCGGTGCTGTACGCCTACACGCCCGAACTGTATTCGACCGGCGCGCGCGCGACCGGATCGGGGTTCGCGTCGGCCGTGGGGCGGGTGGGATCGCTGCTGGGCCCGTACCTGGTGGGCGTGGTGCTGCCGAACTGGGGGCAGGGCGGCGTGTTCACGGTCGGGGCGGGCTGTTTCTTCGTCGCCGCGCTGCTGGTCTATGTGCTGGGCGTGGAAACGCGCGGCATCTCGCTGGAAGAACTGTCGGCGCGCCAGCCCGAGCCGTCCGCGCGGGCGGTGAGCGTGCCGCGCACACGCTGAGCAAGGAGCATGCATGAACACACCGCATATGAACGCAGCACTCAAAGACGCACCGCATATGAACGCGCTGCATCAACGCAGCATCGTCATCGACGGCCTGATCATCGCCAAGTGGGACCGCTCGATCTTCGAGGACATGCGGCGCGGCGGGCTCAGCGCGGCCAGCTGCACGGTCTCGGTCTGGGAAGGGTTCCAGGACACGGTCGCCAACATCGCCGACATGAAGGCGCTGATTCGCGACTGCCAGGATCTGGCCATCCTGGTGCGCACGGCCGAGGATATCCCGCGGGCCAAGCGCGAGGGCAAGGTCGGCATCATCCTGAGCTTCCAGAACGCCCATGCCTGCGAGGATCACCTGGGCCATGTCGAGGCCTTCGCCGACATGGGCGTGCGCGTGATCCAGCTTTGCTACAACACCCAGAACCTGGTCGGCACCGGCTGCTACGAGCGCGACGGCGGCCTGTCGGGCTACGGGCAGGAGCTGATCCGGGAAATGAACCGCGTCGGCATCATGGTGGACCTGTCCCATGTCGGCGGCCGGACCTCGCGCGAGGCAATCCTGGCCTCCACCCGGCCGGTCTGCTATTCGCACTGCGCGCCGCTGGGCCTGAAGGAGCATCCGCGCAACAAGTCCGACGACGAGCTGCGCTTCATCGCCGACCACGGCGGCTTCGTCGGCGTCACCATGTTCCCGCCCTTCCTGCGGCGCGGGGTCGAGGCGACGGTCGACGACTATGTGGAAGCCATCGGCTACACCATCGACCGGGTCGGCGAAGACTGCGTGGGCGTGGGCACGGACTTCACCCAGGGCTACGACAAGGGCTTCTTCGACTGGATCACGCACGACAAGGGGCGCTACCGCAGGCTCACGGACTTCGGTCCCATCCTGAACCCGGAGGGCATTCGCACCATCGGCGAATTTCCCAACCTGACCGACGCCATGGCGCGCGTGGGCTGGCCCGAGTCGCGCATCGAGAAGGTCATCGGGGCGAACTGGCTGCGCGTGTTCGGCGAAGTCTGGGCGACCTGATCCCGTTCATTCCGGAGACACATATGCATCCGCAAGTTCCCATCGACGTTGACGAGAAGACCGGCGTCTGGACCACCGACGCCTTGCCCATGCTCTACGTGCCGCGCCACTTCCTGGTCAACAACCACGAGGCGGTGGAGCAGGCGCTGGGGCGCGAGGCCTATGCCGCCATCCTCTATGCGGCAGGCCACAAGTCGGCGTACTACTGGTGCGACCGCGAAGCCCGGCAGCACGGCATACGCGGGGTCGATGTCTTCGCCCACTATCTGACCCGGATCTCGCAGCGCGGCTGGGGGCAGTTCTCCATCGCCGGCATCGACCCGGAGCGGGCCACGGCCGACATCGAGCTGCGCCATTCCGCCTTCGTGCTCCAGGCTCACGAAGGGGAGGGCAAGCGCTGCCATATGTTCGCGGGCTGGTTCGCCGGCGCCATGGATTGGGTGTCGCTCGATGCGGGCTCCACGCTGCGCGCCCGTTGCCATGAGGCTGTGTGCGCCGGCGAGCATGGACCGGAACACGCCTGCGTGTTCGACGTCCGGCCCATGTGAGCGAGGCGGCCGCGCGGGACCGATCCATGCGCGCGGGCGTCATCCCGGGTAGTCGCGCCAACCCCGGGGCCGGCGGCGACTGCCCGGCCTGCCGGCGGCTACAGCACCACCGTCCGGTTGTCGTTGATGAAGACGCGGCGTTCGAGATACAGCCGCACGGCCCGCGCCAGCGCCACGCATTCCATGTCGCGTCCTGCGGCGAGCAACTGCGCGGGGTCGTAGCTGTGGTCCACGCGGTCCACCATCTGTTCGATGATGGGGCCTTCGTCCAGATCCCCGGTCACGAAGTGCGCGGTGGCCCCGATCAGTTTGACGCCGCGTTCGAAGGCCTGGTGATAGGGGCGCGCGCCCTTGAAGCCGGGCAGGAACGAATGGTGGATGTTGATGGCCCGGCCCGCCAGCCGCGCCGTGGCGTCGGGCGACAGCACCTGCATGTAGCGCGCCAGCACCACCAGGTCCGCGCCGCTGTCCTCTACCAGCCGCAGCAGCCGGGCCTCCTGTTCGGGCTTGGTCTGCGGCGTGACGGGCAGGTGGTGGAAGGCGATCGCGTGTTCCCGCGCCAGGGGGAGCAGGTCGGGGTGGTTGGACACGATGGCGGCGATGTCCATGCGCAGCTCGTCCATGCGCCAGCGGAACAGCAGGTCCGCCAGGCAGTGGTCCAGCCTGGACACCATGATGATCACCTTGGGCCGCCGCGTCAGGTCGTACACCTGCCAGGACATGTCGAAGCGCGCCGCGATGTCGGCGAAATCGCGCTTCAAGGCATCCAGTTCCAGCGGCTGCGCCGCCACGCCGTGAAAGATGCAGCGCAGGAAGAAGCGCTGCTTGCTCTTGTCGTCGAAGACCGCCAGTTCATCGACATAGCCGCCGCGCCGGTCCAGGAACCCGACCACGGCGGCGACCTGTCCTGGTTCGCTGGGGCAGGTCAGGGTCAGGCAGAACGGGTGGGGCGTAGGTGTATGGGCGTCCTGGGCGTGCATGGCGGAGGTCCTCTGGCTGGCGACTCAGGCGGCGTCCTGGGTGGGCGCGCCGTACACGGGGTAGCGGCGGCACAGCGCCTGCACTTCATCCGCGACCGTGGCGATGATGGCGGGATTCTGATGATCGTCGAGCACGTCGCAGATCCAGTCCGCCACGTCGCGGACTTCGGCCTCGCCGAAGCCGCGCGAGGTCACGGCTGGCGTGCCGATACGGATGCCGCTGGTGACGAAGGGCGGCTGGGGGTCGTTCGGGACGGCGTTCTTGTTCACGGTGATGCCGGCCTGGCCCAGGGCCGCGTCGGCGTCCTTGCCGGTCAGGGACTTGCCCGTCAGGTCCACCAGCAGCAGGTGGTTGTCGGTGCCGCCGGACACGATCTTGTAGCCCCGGTCCTGGAAGGTGGCGGCCATGGCGCGCGCGTTCGCCAGCACCTGACGCTGGTAGCCGGCGAAATCCGCCTGCTGCGCCTCCTTGAACGCCACCGCCTTGGCCGCGATCACGTGCATCAGCGGGCCGCCCTGGATGCCGGGGAACACCGTCGAGGCGATCTTCTTTTCGATATCCGGATTGGCGCGGCCCATGATGAGACCGCCGCGCGGACCCCGGAGCGTCTTGTGCGTGGTGGTGGTGACGATGTCCGCGTAAGGCACCGGATTGGGATACAGCCCGGCCGCGACCAGGCCGGCCACGTGCGCGATGTCGACGAACAGCCAGGCGCCGACGCTGTCGGCGATCGCGCGCAGCCGGGGGAAATCCAGGTGGCGCGAATAGGCGGAAAAACCGGCCACCAGCATGCGCGGGCGATGCTCCTGCGCCAGCCGGAACAGCGCGTCATAGTCGATCAGGCCCTCGGCGTCGACGCCGTACTGCACGGCCTGGTAGAGCTTGCCCGAGAAATTCACCTTGGCCCCGTGCGTCAGGTGGCCGCCATGCGCCAGGCTCATGCCCGCCACCGTGTCGCCGGGCGTCAGCAGGGCCTGGTAGACCGCCGCGTTGGCCTGCGAGCCGGAATGCGGCTGCACGTTGGCCCAGTCGGCGCCGAACAACGCGCAGGCGCGCTCGATGGCCAGCCGCTCCACCTCGTCCACATGCTCGCAGCCGCCGTAGTAGCGCTTGCCGGGATAGCCTTCCGCATACTTGTTCGTCAATGCCGATCCCTGCGCCTGCAGCACGCGCGGGCTGGCGTAGTTCTCGGAGGCGATCAGTTCGATGTGGTCTTCCTGGCGGCGGGTTTCGGCGCGCATCGCCGCCCACAGCGCCGGATCGAAATCTTCTATGTTCATGCGGGTCGAGAACATGGGACCGTTCCTTGCAGGGAAGTGAGGGGAAAGTGGCCGCGCGCGCTGTCGTCGCGCGATGCGGCGGACTGGACGCAGTACAGCATCGCGGCCCGGCGCGCGACTAGAACGGAACCGCCTCGGCGACGGCATATTCGCGCCAGCCGCGAACTGCCCCTGGCGCCGCATCTCTGGAATAATGGCTCGGCGGCGCCGTCGAGCCGCCACGCACCCTGCCGCACCGTACAAGGGATTCCCGCCACGCCATGAACGCTCCCGACGCGCAGGACGGCGCGCCCGTCCGCTTTGGCATCATCCTGCTGCCGGACTTCACCTTGACGGCCTTTTCGGGGCTGGTGGACGTGCTGCGCCTGGCGAGCGACGAGGGCGACAACAGCCGCCCGCGCCGCTGCTCCTGGGAAATACTGGGAGAGAATCCGCAACCGGTGCGGGCGAGCTGCGGCGTGCAGATTGCGCCCTGGAGCCTGTTCGGCCGTCCCGATGCCTACGACTATCTGGTCGTGGTGGGCGGACTGTTGCGCGCGACGCCCGAAATCAGCAAGGCGACGCTGGATTTCATCCGCGCGGCGGGCGGCTCGCGCACGACGCTGGTGGGGGTGTGCACCGGCGCCTTCGCGCTGATGCGCGCCGGCGTGCTGGACGGGCACCGGGTCTGCGTCAGCTGGTTTCACTACTGGGACTTCCTGGAGCAATTCCCGCAGGCCGACGCCAATCTGCTGGTGGCCGACCGGCTCTACGTCGAGGACCGCCGCCGCATCACCTGCTCGGGCGGTCGCGCTTCGATTGACGTGGGGGCGGCGATCCTGGCGCGCCACGTCCCGCCGGCCGCCGTGCAGAAGGCGCTGCGCATCCTGCAGGTCGACGAACCCGGGCGCTACAACGCGCCGCAGCCGCAGCCGCATCTGCCCGGGGCCGCGCCGTCCAGCCATCCCAAGGTCAGGCGCGCCATCCTGCTCATGGAGCAGCACCTGAGTCAGGCGCTGACGGTGGAAGCGTTGGCGAAGAAACTCGACATGTCGGTGCGGCAGCTTGAGCGCCTGTTCAAGGAAGACACCGGCAAGTCGCCCCAGGCCTACGCGCGCGCGATGCGCCTGGGCGTGGCCGCCTGGATGCTGCGGCAATCCGGCAAGACCGTCGCCGCCATCGCGTCGGCCTGCGGGTTCTCGGATGCGTCCCATATGGGGCGCGAATTCCGCCAGGCCTACGGCGTGCCGCCGGGCGTCTATCGCGCGGGCGGCCGGCAGGAAGCGGCCGGGCCGGCGGCGGGCGCGGCTCCGGCTGATGGGGCCGATTACGCGGAGCTGTTTCCCAACCGCTCGCAGTTTTACTAGGGCAGGTCAGCGCCGGCAAGGGCACGCCGGCAAGGGCACGCCGGCAAGGGCTGGGCTCCGATGCCGGCCGGCAGTCGGCCGCCACGGGCCACTCGCGGCGGCCCCGAGCCCTTGCCGATGCGGCGAGCGCTGGCGGGCCGATCCCTGCGCGATGCCGCATTTGTTCTATCTGCCGCTTGCGCCCTTTGATGTACTGGCGTCCAACGCCGTCCGCACCCCGTGGACGCAGGAACCGCCAGATGAACGTCAGCGCCTTCGACCTGTTCAAGATCGGCATCGGACCCTCCAGCTCGCACACGGTGGGTCCGATGATCGCCGCCAGCCGTTTCGCCGCGCGCCTGGCGCGGACGGGCGCGCTGGCCGCCGTGCGCGGCGTGCGGGTCGAGCTGTACGGCTCGCTGGGCGCGACCGGCAAGGGGCACGGGACCGACAAGGCCGTGATGCTGGGCCTGGAAGGCTGCCTGCCCGACCGCATCGACCCGGACGAGGTCGAGCCGCGCCTGGCGCGGATCCGCCAGGGGCTGTGCCTGGCGCTCGCCGGGACCCACGTCATCGATTTCGAGGAAAAGGCGCATCTGTTCTATTTCCGCCGCCTGCTGGGCGCGGTCCAGGCCGGCGCGCATTCCAATGGCATGCGGTTCCTGGCCGTCGACGGGCAGGGCGGACCGCTGGCGGAGGGCATCTATTACTCGATCGGCGGCGGCTTCGTGGTCGATGGCCAGGGTGGAAAGGGGGACGACGCCGTTGCGCCCGCCGGCCTGCCGCATCCGTTTCGCACCGGCGCCGACCTGCTGGGCGCCTGCCGCGCAAGCGGGCTGTCCATCGCCCAGGTGGTGCTGCGCAATGAGTGCGCGCGGCGCACGCCGTCTGCGGTGCGCGCCGGCCTGCTGGACATCAGGTCGGCGATGAGCGCCTGCGTCGAGCGCGGCTGCCGCATGGAGGGCGAGCTGCCCGGCCCCTTGCGCGTCAAGCGCCGCGCGCCCGAGCTGCGCCGCCAGCTGCGCGCCCGGTCCGAGGAATCGCTGCGCGATCCGCTCGCCATGCTGGATTGGGTCAACCTGTACGCCATGGCCGTCAACGAAGAGAACGCCGCCGGCGGCCGCGTGGTCACCGCGCCGACCAACGGCGCGGCCGGCGTGATCCCGGCGGTGCTGCATTACTACGCGCGCTTCGTGCCGGGCGCGAATGACGACGGCATCGTCGATTTCCTGCTGACCGCCGCCGCCATCGGCGCCATCTACAAGGAAACCGCGTCGATCTCGGGCGCCGAGGTCGGCTGCCAGGGCGAGGTCGGGGTGGCCTGCTCCATGGCCGCGGCGGCGCTGGCGGCGGTGATGGGCGGCACGCCCGAGCAGGTCGAGAACGCGGCCGAGATCGGCATGGAGCACAACCTGGGCATGACCTGCGACCCGGTCGGCGGACGCGTGCAGATTCCCTGCATCGAGCGCAACGCCATGGGCGCGATCAAGGCCATCAACGCCTCGCGCATGGCGCTCAAGGGCGACGGCCAGCACTACGTGCCGCTGGACGCCGTCATCAAGACCATGCGCGAGACGGGAGCCGACATGAAGACCAAATACAAGGAGACGTCGCGCGGCGGCCTGGCCGTGAACGTCGTCGAATGCTGAGGGAGTCCGGGACATGAGCCGTTATTCCATTTTCAGCCTGTTGCGCAACGGGCTGTCCTATCACCAGAACTGGCAGCGCCAGTGGAAGAGTCCGGCGCCGCGCGCCGCCTACGACGTGGTCATCGTCGGCGGCGGCGGCCATGGCCTGGCCACCGCCTATTACCTGGCCAAGGAGCACGGCATCACCAACGTGGCCGTGCTGGAAAAGGGCTGGATCGGGGGCGGCAACACGGCCCGCAACACCACCATCGTGCGTTCCAATTACCTGTGGGACGAATCGGCCGCGCTCTATGAAAAGGCGATGAAGCTGTGGGAAGGGCTGTCGCAGGACCTGAACTACAACGTGATGTTCAGCCAGCGCGGCGTGATGAACCTGGCGCACACCCTGCAGGACGTGCGCGACACCCAGCGGCGCGTGAACGCCAACCGGCTCAACGGCATCGACGCCGAGTTCCTCACGCCCGCCCAGGTCCAGGAAATCGAACCCGCCATCAACCTGGACAGCCGCTACCCGGTGCTGGGCGCGTCGATCCAGCGGCGCGCGGGCGTGGCCCGGCATGACGCGGTGGCCTGGGGCTACGCGCGCGGCGCCGACCGCGCCGGCGTCCACATCATCCAGAACTGCCAGGTGACCGGCATCCGCCGCGAGGGCGGGGCGGTGGTCGGCGTCGAGACCACGCAGGGCTACATCAAGGCCGCCAAGGTCGCCGTGGTGGCCGCCGGCAACACCACCACGCTCGCCGACATGGCCGGCGTGCGCCTGCCACTGGAAAGCCATCCGTTGCAGGCGCTGGTATCCGAGCCGCTCAAGCCGGTGCTCAACTCCGTGATCATGTCCAACGCCGTCCATGCCTACATCAGTCAGTCGGACAAGGGCGATCTGGTCATCGGCGCGGGCATCGACCAGTACACCGGCTTCGGGCAGCGCGGCAGCTTCCAGATCATCGAGGGCACGCTGGGCGCGATCGTGGAAATGTTCCCCGCCTTCTCGCGCGTGCGCATGAACCGCCAGTGGGGCGGCATCGTCGACGTGTCGCCCGACGCCTGCCCCATCATCAGCAAGACCCCGGTCCAGGGGCTGTACTTCAACTGTGGCTGGGGCACGGGCGGCTTCAAGGCCACGCCGGGATCGGGCTGGGTGTACGCCCACACCATCGCGCGCGACGCGCCCCATCCGCTGAACGCGCCGTTCTCGCTGGACCGCTTCTATACCGGCCACCTGATCGACGAGCACGGCGCCGCCGCCGTCGCGCACTGAACCCTGCCTGGAGAGCTGCATGCTGCTGATCGAATGTCCTTACTGCGGCCCGCGCGCGGAGTCCGAATTCTCCTGCGGCGGCGAGGCCGACATCGCGCGCCCGCTGCATCCCGAACAACTCACCGACCGTGAATGGGGCGACTACCTGTTCATGCGCAGGAATCCCCGTGGCCCGCATCGCGAGCAGTGGGTGCACGCGCAGGGTTGCCGCCGCTGGTTCAAGGTGCTGCGCGATACCGTCAGCTACCAGATCCTGGGTTATGAGACCTTCGTGCCGGGCGCGTCCGCCGCCGGGGCCGATGCCGCCGGGCAGGGAGGCGCGCAATGAAACAGGTCGACCGACTGGAGGCAGGGGGGCGCATCGACCGTTCCCAGCCCCTGCATTTCACGTTCAACGGCGTGGCGTACCAGGGGTACCCGGGCGACACGCTGGCCTCGGCGCTGTTGGCCAATGGCCTGCGTTTCGTCGCCCGCAGCTTCAAGTACCACCGCCCGCGCGGCATCGTCGCGGCGGGGGTGGAGGAACCCAACGCCGTTGTGCAGCTCGAAGCCGGGCCATACAGCGTGCCGAATGCGCGCGCCACCGAGATCGAGCTGTACCAGGGCCTGGCGGCGTCCAGCGTGAATGCGGAACCGTCGCTGGAGCGCGACCGCCTGGCCATCAACCAGCGGCTGGCGCGCTTCCTGCCCGCCGGCTTCTATTACAAGACCTTCATGTGGCCGCGCCGCCTGTGGCCCCGTTACGAGGCCAGGATCCGCGCGGCCGCCGGCCTGGGCAGCGCGCCGGATGCCCGCGATGCCGAGCGCTACGACAAGCGCTACGCCCATTGCGATGTGCTGGTGGTGGGCGGCGGACCGGCGGGATTGGCGGCCGCCGACGCGGCAGCCGCGACCGGCGCGCGCGTGATCCTGGTGGACGAACAGCGCGAGCTGGGCGGCAGCCTGTTGTCCTGCCCGGCCGAGATCGACGGCGAGCCGGCATTGCGCTGGGCCGGGCGCGTCGAGGCGGGCCTGCGCCAGCGATCCGATGTCCGGATCCTGACGCGCGGCACGGCCTTCGGCTACCATGACCACAACCTGGTGACCGTCGCCCAGCGGCTGACCGATCATCTGCCGGTGCGGATGCGCGCGGGTTCGCGCGAGCTGCTGTGGAAGATCCGGGCCGGACGGGTGATCCTGGCGACCGGCGCGCACGAGCGTCCGCTGGTGTTCGGCAACAACGACCTGCCTGGCGTGATGCTGGCCTCGGCCGTGTCGGCCTATATCCATCGTTATGGCGTGCTGCCCGGGCGCGATGCGGTGCTGTTCACCAACAATGACCGCGCCTATCAGGCGGCCATCGATCTGGCCGATTGCGGCGCCCGGGTCGTCGTGGTGGATGCCCGCGCCCCGGTCGACGGCATCCTGCCGGACGCCGCCCGGCGCCTGGGCGTGACCGTGATGGCCGGCGCCGTCGTGATGGCCGCGCACGGCAAGCGGCGGGTCGCGTCCGTCGATGTGCACGCGTATGCCAAGGGCCAGTCCGGCGGGCGCGTCGCGACCTTGCCATGCGATCTGCTGGCGATGTCGGGCGGCCTGAGTCCGGTGCTGCACCTGCACGCGCAATCCGGCGGCAAGCCGCAGTGGCTGGAGCGCAAGGCCTGCTTCGTGCCCGGCAAAAGCGTGCAGGCCGAGGCCAGCGTGGGGGCGGCGGCCGGCGAGTTCGACCTGTGTCTCGCGCTGGCGCAGGCAACCCGCGCTGGCGCCGAAGCCGCCAGCGCCGCCGGCTTCTCCGTCTCGACGGCGCTGCCCGTTCCCCGGGCGGCGTCCACCGCCGAGGACGCGCTGATGCCGCTGTGGCTGGCGGGCGGTCCGGACGCGGCCGCGCGCGGCCCCAAGCAGTTCGTCGACTTCCAGAACGACGTGGCGGCGTCCGACATCCTGCTGGCCGCGCGCGAAGGCTTCGAATCCGTCGAGCATGTCAAGCGCTATACGGCGATGGGCTTCGGCACGGATCAGGGCAAGCTCGGCAACATCAACGGCATGGCCATCCTGGCGCAGGCCCTGGGCAAGTCCATCCCCGAGACTGGCACCACCACCTACCGGCCGAACTACACGCCGGTCTCGTTCGGCGCCTTCGCCGGACGCGAGCTGGGCGAGTTCCTCGATCCGGTGCGCAAGACCTGCCTGCATGAGTGGCACGCCGGGCGCGGCGCGCTGTTCGAGGACGTGGGCAACTGGAAGCGGCCCTGGTACTACCCGCGGCGGGGCGAGGACCTGCACGCCGCCGTGCGCCGCGAGTGCCTGGCGGTGCGCAACGGCGTCGGCATCCTGGATGCCTCCACGCTGGGCAAGATCGATATCCAGGGACCGGACGCGGTGGCCTTGCTGAACTGGATGTACACCAATCCCTGGGGCAAGCTCGAGATCGGCAAATGCCGCTACGGGCTGATGCTGGACGAGAACGGCATGGTGTTCGACGATGGCGTCACGACAAGGCTGGGCGAGCATCACTTCATGATGACCACCACCACGGGCGGCGCGGCGCGCGTGCTGTCCTGGATGGAGCGCTGGCTGCAGACCGAATGGCCGCAGCTGAAAGTCCGGCTGGCCTCGGTGACCGATCATTGGGCCACCTTCGCGGTCGCCGGTCCGAAAAGCCGCGCGGTGCTGCGCAAGGTCTGCGGCGACATCGATTTCTCGAACGAGGCGTTTCCCTTCATGAGCTATCGGGACGGCCTGGCCGCCGGCGTTCCGGCGCGCGTGATGCGGATCAGCTTTTCCGGCGAGCGCGCCTACGAGGTGAACGTGCCCGCGAATGCCGGCCGCGCGGTCTGGGAGGCCCTGATGGCGGCGGGCGAGGAATTCGGCATCACGCCCTACGGCACCGAGACCATGCACGTGCTGCGCGCGGAGAAGGGCTACATCATCGTCGGGCAGGACACCGACGGCTCGGTCACGCCGCAGGACCTGGGCATGGGCGGGCTGGTGGCCAAGACCAAGGATTGCCTGGGCAAGCGCTCGCTGGCGCGCTCGGATACGGCCAAGCCGGGGCGCAAGCAGTTCGTGGGCCTCCTGACCGAGGACGCGCAGCGCGTGCTGCCCGAAGGGGCGCAGATCGTCGAGCGCGATCTGCGCGTGACGCCGGGCGAGCCCACGCCCATGATCGGACATGTGACGTCCAGCTACTACAGTCCCATCCTGCGCCGTTCGATCGCGCTGGCGCTGGTGCGGGGCGGCCTGGACCGGATGGGCGAACGCGTCGAAGTGTCGCTGGCCGATGGTCGCGGCGCGATCGCCGTCATCGCCAGCCCGGTTTTCTACGATGCCCAAGGGGAGCGACAGCATGCGGAGTGAAACGGATATGGTGGCGGCCGCCGGCACGGCGCGCGGCGGCGCGGGGGGCCTGATGCTGGAGTCGCCGCTCGTCGGCGTGGCGGATCTGCTGCGGGCGCAAGAAGGGGCGTCAACCCGATTCGCGTTGCGCGAACGCGCGTTTCTCGATCTGGTGAACGTCAGGGGCGAGCCCTCCGACGCTGCCTTCGTCGAGGCCGTCGCCGCCGTGGCGGGCCTGCGCCTGCCAGCCGAACCCAATACCGTGGCGCGCGGCGAACGTTACGACGCGCTATGGCTGGGGCCGGACGAATGGCTGCTGCGTTCGGTCGAGCCGGCGCCGGCCGGCGGGCTGCATGCGCGCCTGTCCTCGGCCCTGGCCGGCGCCGACGCGGCGGCGGTGGACGTGGGCAGCGGCTACACGGTGCTGGAAATCAGCGGCGCGCAGGCGCGCGAGGCGCTGGCCCGTGGCTGCCCGTTGGACCTGCACCCGCGCGTGTTCAAGACCGGGCAATGCGCGCAGAGCCATTTTTTCAAGACGGCGATCGTGCTCGCACCCACGGGCGACGAGCGCACGGATCTGGTCGTGCGCCGCAGCTTCGCCGACTATTTCTGTCGCATCCTGCTCGACGCCGCGGCGCCCTTGCTCGCATGAACTCGTTGCGAGACGCGCCGCGTGACGTGCTGGACGACGCGGATGCGCGGGCCTGGGCGCGCGGCTGGACCGTGTTCGTCGACGGCTACACCGTGGCGGCCCGGATCGGCCTCTATCCGCATGAGCATCTGGCGCCCCAGCCCATCGTGATCGACGCGCGGCTCGGCTGCCTGGGCGAGCCCGACGAGGACGGCGTCTGGATCGACTACGACGGTTTCTGCGCGCGCGTGGCGGCGTTTCTTGCCGGCAGGCCGCATACCCGGCTGCTCGAAACCCTGGTGGCGGACCTGGCGGCGCTGTCGTTCCAGACCTGGCCCGCGCTGGGCGCGCTGACGCTGGCCGTGCACAAGCCGGGCATCCGGCCCGATGCGCGGCGCGTCGGCGTGGCGCTGGCGTGGACGCGGGACGATTATCTGCGCTGGTGCGCGGGGAAGGGATAAAAGCGGGATGCGAGGCCGGCGGTCGTTGCCCAGGGCAGAAAGCCAGGGGCTGATGTCAGGGGGGCCTGAATCGGATGCGGTTTCGGCCGCGGCAAAGAAAAAACCCCACATGTTTTCACATGCGGGGTTTTTTGGCGCATCACGCAGGTAATTCGTGATGTAGTAATTGGTGCCCAGGAGAGGACTCGAACCTCCACACCTTGCGGCACATGGACCTGAACCATGCGCGTCTACCAATTCCGCCACCTGGGCGCTGTTGCTTCACTTGCTACGTTTTCGCTTTCGCGTTGCGTTTCTTGTTCAGCAGCAGAGGAACGAGATTATGCATACTTTTTTTGAAGTGTGCAAGTCATCTGGCGTTTTTTTTAACTATTTCTTGTCGGGGCCCGTTGAGGGGGGGGGGGGGCGTCATGCGGGGATGGGCATGTGGTACCTTGGCGGCCGGTGGGCAGGCCCATCCGCGCCGCGCGGCCATCTGGCCTGGTTCCTTGCCAGCCGGCGTCAACTCGTGGAACTCTACATCAACGCCATGGCAAGCTCTCCCGAGCGTCTTCTCCAGCAATTCATCGAGGACGAATCCTCGGCGCTTGGGCGCGGCGAGCGAGGCGCCTTCTACCCCGACAACCATCACCTGATCACGCCGCTGATCGTTCGCGCGCCCAGGCTCTTGTCCGAGGAAGACCGGGTCGAGCTGTATTTCCACCTGCTCAGGGGGAATGTGTGCCCGTCGATCAAGACGGAAGGCGAGTTCGAACTGCTCCGCGCGGCCCATGCGCGCGTGCTGCCGCTGCAGTCCGAGGGCTACCCGGTGTGTACGCTGCCACGCGCCCGGGGCTTGTTTCTTTTTGGCCTGGATGATCGGGGCGCGTTGCCGGACGAACCGCCGGCCGCGCTGGCGTCCTATATCGGACATCTGGCGTTCTGGCGCTATGCGGACTCGTTCTGGCACATGCCGGGAATGCTGAAGAAACGCGCAAAGTTCGTGGAGCTTGCGCAGGATGGGGCGCGGCTTGCCCGCGTCCGGAAAGTCCTGCTCGGCATGCGGCTGCGCGAGGACCTGCCGATGGCGACGTGCCTGTGGTTCTGGTCATTCGTTTTCCTGGCGCTGCAGGACGAGGCGGCGGGGGCGGAAGTGATCGACAAGATCCTGGCCGAGGATGTTTCCGTCGAGGATGGGGAATTGATCCGTTCCTGCCTGCTGCGATATCTGGCCGCGTCCGAGCGGCCCGGGCTGGCGGCGCGTGTCGAGGCGCGTCCGTGACGGGCGGGCGGCTATCCGGACGGCTATCTATATAGTGTCGGCCATGTTCCGTTCCGTCTGTCTGCGCTGCAAGCGCCCCGAATCCCATTGCCTGTGCGCGTCGATCCCGGCGCTCGCGCCGCGCACTCGCGTCGTGGTGCTGCAACACCCGAGCGAAGCGCGCCATCCGCTGAACACGGCCCGGCTGGCCGTGCTGGGGCTGGCCGGCGCGCGCCTGCTGGTGGGGGAGCGCTACACGCCGCAGGACTGGATGGCGCCCGGCTACGCGCCGCACCTGCTGTTTCCCGGTCCCGGGGCGCGGGTGCTGGGGCAGGGTATGGACGGCGGCGAGCCGGCGCGGCCCATCCAGCTGATCGTGCCCGACGGCACCTGGACGCACGCGCGCAAGCTGGTGCGCCTGAATCCCGAGCTGGCCGCGCTGCCGCGCGTCATGCTGCAGGAGGGCCTGACGTCGCGCTACCGGGTGCGCCATGCCGACATCGACGGCGCCCTGTCATCCATCGAGGCCATCGTGCATGCGCTCAACGCGATCGAGGCGCCGGCGCGTTTCGACGCGCTGCTCGATCCCTTTGAACGCATGATCGATCTGCAGATCGAGGGCATGGGAGAGCATCTGTATGCGCGGCATCACCTGATGCGCAAGCCACGGCGCTAGCGTGGTGGCGGCAATGGTGCATTTTTTTACCTGTGCCTGTGCCTGTGCCCGTGGCCGTAGGGAAGGGCGTACAGCGTGGGCAGGGTGTATATCGCGACCAGGGCGCCCGCCCGGCATCGTCCAAATACCAGGGCGCAAAGCAAAAGCCCCGGAATCTTGCGATTTCCGGGGCTTTGAGCCTTTTATTTTCAGAACGAAATGAATTCGTGCTGAGTAGAATTCCGTGGTGCCCAGGAGAGGACTCGAACCTCCACACCTTGCGGCACATGGACCTGAACCATGCGCGTCTACCAATTCCGCCACCTGGGCACTGAATAAAGAGATGTCAGGACTTTGTGATACGCTGCCGTTCAATTCAATCAAGACTACAGTCTTGCTGATTCAAACTTTGGTAGCGCCGCGATCACACTATTTTTTCGGTTGGTCTTACAATCTGGTTTTTGAAACACAGCTTGCAAACTTCACCGGCCCTTCTCTTTCGCTTTCAGTGTTCAGCCTTGGGCGAACCACAGAAGCTGCGCATTATATACGGAAATTTTAGCTTTGGCAAAACGATCGAATAACGACTCGAATAACAATAGATCAACCTCCTTGCCCGAAGCGCCTCCCGACTTCGATCCTGATGTTCCGTCTCGCGAAGCCATATTGAAGGCGTTGCGCGGCGCGGGGGCGCCCTTGTCGCCGGCCGAGCTGGCCGAGCGCATGGGCGTCGAGCGCGAGGCGACCATGGTCGGCTTCGAGCGCCGCCTCGCCGCCATGGAACGCGACGGCCAACTGATGCCCAACCGCAAGGGCGTGCTGCTGCTGGCCACCAAGCTGGACTTCGTGGCGGGCAAGGTGCTGGGCCACCGCGACGGTTTCGGCTTCCTGCTGCGCGACGACGGCGGCCCGGACCTGTTCCTGTCGCCGCGCGAGATGCTCAAGGTGCTGCATGGCGACCGCGTGCTGGTCAAGCCGGGCGGCGAGTATCGCGGCAAGCCCGAAGGCACCATCGTCGAGGTCATCGAGCGCCGCACCAACAAGCTGGTCGGCCGTTTCCTGCATGAGCATGGCCTGTCCATCGTGGTGCCGGAAGACCAGCGCATCAAGCACGACATCCTGATCCCGCCCAGCGACACCAACGGCGCCCAGCACGGGCAGGTGGTGTCGGTCGAGATCATGGCGCAGCCCACCCGCCACACGCAGCCGCTGGGCCGCGTGTCCGAGGTGCTGGGCGAGATCGACGATCCCGGCATGGAGATCGAGATCGCGGTGCGCAAGTTCGACGTGCCGGTGGAATTCTCCGAAGCCGCCCGCAAGCAGGCCGCGCGCCTGCCCGACGTGGTTCGCAAGAGCGACCTGAAAGACCGCGTCGACCTGCGCGACGTGCCGCTGATCACCATCGACGGCGAGGACGCCCGCGACTTCGACGACGCCGTCTACTGTGAGCCGGTTGAACTGGGCACGGGCCAGCGCAAGCGCCCGGGCTGGCGCCTGCTGGTGGCGATCGCCGACGTCAGCCACTACGTGCGGCCCGGCGACGCGCTGGACGATGACGCGCTCGAGCGCGGCACCAGCGTCTATTTCCCGCGCCGGGTCATCCCGATGCTGCCGGAATCGCTGTCCAACGGCCTGTGCTCGCTGAACCCCGAGGTGGACCGCCTGGTGCTGGTCTGCGACATGGTCATCCCGGCCAGCGGCGCCAAGGCCGGCACGGTCACCGCCTACCAGTTCTACAACGCGGTCATGTACTCGCATGCCCGCACCACCTACACCAACATCTGGGCCGCGCTGCAACAGCCCGGCGGGCCGGCCGCGCATGCCATGCGCTCGGTCATGCCGCAGGTGCAGCACCTGTACGAGCTTTACCAGCTGCTGGCGCAGGGCCGCAAGAAACGCGGCGCCATCGATTTCGACACGGTCGAGACCAAGATCGTCTGCAACGAGCTGGGCCGCATTGAGCAGATCGCGCCGTCGGTGCGCAACGACGCGCACAAGCTGATCGAAGAGTGCATGCTGGCCGCCAACACCTGCGCGGCCGACTTCATGACGCGCAGCAAGCATCCCGGCCTGTACCGCATCCACGAAGGCCCGACGCCGGAACGTCTGCAGTCGCTGCGCGAGTTCCTGCGCACCATGGGCCTGTCGACGCTGGGCGGGGGCGAAACGCCCACGGCCAAGGACTACGGCGACTTCCTGGATAGCGTGCGCGGCCGTCCCGATTACCAGCTGCTGCAGACCATGTGCCTGCGCTCCATGCAGCAGGCCATCTACAGCCCGGACAATCTCGGCCACTTCGGCCTGGCCTATCCCGGCTACAGCCACTTCACGTCGCCGATCCGCCGCTATCCCGACCTGCTGACGCATCGCGTCATCAAGGCGCTGCTGGCCGGCCAGCGCTATGTGCCCAGCCTGGACGACCACGCGGTGGTCATCGGCCGCACCCAGCGCGAGCACGAGCACGCCATCTGGGAAAAACTGGGCCTGATGCTGTCGGCCTGCGAGCGGCGCGCCGACGAAGCCTCGCGCGACGTCGAGGCCTGGCTCAAGTGCTGGTTCGTCAAGGAGCGCGTGGGCGAGGACTTCAGCGGCACGGTCACGGGCGTGGCCAGCTTCGGCATCTTCGTCACGCTGGATACGCTGCACGTCGAAGGGCTGGTGCATGTGTCGGAACTGGGCGGCGAGTACTTCCAGTTCAACGATGCGCTGCACGAGCTGCGCGGCGAACGCACCGGCATGCGCTACCGCCTGACCGACAAGGTGCAGGTGCAGGTGTCGCGCGTGGACCTGGAAGCGCGCCGCATCGAGTTCCGCCTGGTCCAGGGCACCAGCTTCGACGCCTTGCGCAAGGCGGCGGCGCGCGGTCCGGACGACGGCTCGCGCCGCGTCAAGAAGGCGGCGGCGCCCAAGCCGGCGGCCCTGAAGGGCCAGACCGCCAAGGTGCGCCGCGCCGAGGCCAAGAAGGCCGGCCGGCCCGCCAAGCACGCGGCGGCGAAAAAGCCAAAGAGGTAGGCCCACCCCCGAGGCGCTACGCGCCTCCCCCCTCAAGGGGGCGCCGCGACGGACCGGCAAAGCCGGCTCCGTGCGGCCCCGATTGGGGCGGCGCGCAGGGGGAGGGCGTGGCGCTTGTCTTCTTGGCTTTTCTTCTTGCCTTGGCGCCGGGTGGTTTTTGGCGGGAACGAGGCGTTTCGTGTGGCGAGGGCGTTCACGGCGATCCTGGGCGCGTGTCCCATTATTGCGAGACAGTCGTTGGCCGCCGCCCCTTAAGGGGTAACATTGCGGCTATGGCCGGCGCTGTCCGGCGGCCCGTCCCGGTGTGGGGCGGGTATTCGTTTTTCTAAAGGTATTGCATAGTTATGGCGTCGACCCAAGTCCTGGCCGGGTTTCACGCGGTGGTCGCGCGGCTGCGCCACGCGCCCGATTCGATCAAGGAAATCTACGTAGAAGCGTCGCGCCGCGACAAGCGCATGCAGACGTTCATCGAGCAGGCCGAGCGCGCCGGCTGCCGCCTGCATCCGGTCGGCATGGAGCGCCTGGACGGCCTGGCGCGCGGCACCCGCCACCAGGGCGTGGTGGCGCTGGCCGAAGAACGCCAGCTGGCGGTGGACGTCGATGAAGTGCTCGATGTGATCGAAGGGCCGCCGCTGCTGCTGATCCTGGACGGCGTGACCGATCCGCACAACCTGGGCGCCTGCCTGCGCACGGCCGACGCGGCCGGCGTGCACGCGGTGATCGCGCCGCGAGACCGCGCGGTGGGCCTGAACAGCACCGTCCAGCGTGTGGCCTGCGGCGCCGCCGACACCGTGCCCTACCTGATGGTCACCAATCTGGCGCGCACCATGCGCAGCCTGAAGGACCGCGGCGTGTGGCTGGTCGGCACCGACGACCAGGCCAGCGACAGCATGCACCGGATCGACGCGCGCCAACCCATGGCCTGGGTCATGGGGGCGGAAGGCGAGGGCATGCGCCGCCTGACCCGCGAGACCTGCGACCAGCTCGTCAATATTCCCATGCTGGGTTCGGTGGAAAGCCTGAACGTCAGCGTGGCCAGCGCCGTCTGCCTGTACGAGACCGTGCGCCAGCGGCAAGCCTGATTTTTCGCAGTCTTCACGCAGTTTTTCGCAGTATTCATGCCGCCGGGGCCTGCAAGCCCCGGCGGGATTTCGCCGCGATGCGCGGCGGCCCCGGGTTTCCGTCCACCAGAACTGATCGTCAATCATGCGCCAGAACGGCTTCACCACCACCATCCTGCACTCCGACCGCCATCAATCCGTCGAGCACGGAGCGGTGCACAAGCCCATGCATCCGTCGTCCGAGTTCGCCTACGAAGACGCGCGTGAACTGGCCGCCGTGTTCCAGGGCAAGGCCGGCTTCACCTACGCGCGCCAGGGCACGCCCACGACCACGGCGCTGGAAGCCAAGATCACGCAAATGGAGGGCGGCAAAGGGTCGGTCAGTTTCTCGACGGGCATGGCGGCGCTGTCCGCGATCTTCACCACGCTGCTGCGCCGGGGCGATCACCTGGTGTCCAGCCAGTATGTGTTCGGCAACACCAACAGCCTGCTGGGCACGCTGCTGGAACTGGGCGTGGAAATCAGCTTCGTGGACGCGACCGACTCGGCGCAGGTGCGCGAGGCGATCCGGCCGAATACCCGCATGGTGTTCACCGAGACCATCGCCAACCCCGGCACGCAGGTGGCCGACCTGGCGGTGATCGGCGAGATCTGCCGCGAGCGCGGCCTGGTCTATGTGGTGGACAACACGCTGACCTCGCCGTGGATGTTCCGGCCGTCGTCGGTGGGGGCGTCGCTGGTCATGAACTCGCTGTCCAAGTACATCGGCGGCCATGGCAACGCGCTGGGCGGCGCGGTCACGGACACCGGGCTGTACGACTGGAGCGGCTACGGCAACATCTATGAGGCCTACCGCAAGGGGGCGGCCACCGGCTGGGGCCTGACGCAGATCAAGAAGAAGGGCCTGCGCGACATGGGCGGCACGCTGGCGGCCGAGCCGGCGCACCGCATCGCGGTCGGCGCCGAGACGCTGGCGCTGCGCATGGCCAAGCATTGCTCGAATGCGCTGGCGCTGGCGCGTTTCCTGGAATCGCATCGTGGCGTGGCCAAGGTGCACTATCCCGGCCTGGAGAGCCATCCGCAGCACGCGCGCGCCGCGGCGCTGTTCGGCTCGCGCTTCGGCGGCCTGCTGGGCGTGGAGCTGGCCGATGGCGTGGACTGCTTCGATTTCCTGAATCGCCTGCGCATCGTGCTGATGGCCACGCACCTGGGCGACACGCGCAGCCTGGCGCTGCCCGCCGCCCACACCATCTATTACGAAATGGGCGCCGAGCGGCGCCAGCAGATGGGCATCGCCGACAGCCTGATCCGCGTCTCGGTGGGCATCGAGGACGAGGGCGACCTGCTGTTTGACTTCGATCAGGCGCTCAACGGCTGCCTGCAAGGATAATTCAGGACATTCGCGCGGGGCGGCCTGTTCGGCCCTCGCGGCGCGTGTCCGCGCAAGCATTGCAGGAATCAAGGTCAGACCATGCTGATACAGATCGCCGATGTCTTCACGCCCGAGGAGGCCGCCGAGATTCGCCGCCGCCTGGACGCGGCCGAGTGGGTGGACGGCAAGGTGACCGCGGGCTACCAGTCCGCCGAGGTCAAGCGCAACCGCCAGCTGCCCGAGCAGCATCCGCTGGCCCAGGAACTGGGCAACCTGATCCTGCAGCGGCTGAGCGCCAACAACCTGTTCATGTCGGCGGCGTTGCCGCGCAAGATCTTTCCGCCGCTGTTCAACCGCTACGAGGGCGGCGAGGCCTTCGGCTATCACGTCGACAACGCGGTGCGCGCGCTGTCCGGCGGGTCCGAGCGCGTGCGCACCGATCTGTCGGCCACGCTGTTCTTTTCCGAGCCCGATTCCTACGATGGCGGCGAGCTGGTGATCGACGACACCTATGGCCCGCGCGCGGTCAAGCTGCCGGCCGGACACATGGTGCTATATCCCGGCACCAGTCTTCACAAAGTGAATCCCGTCACGCGCGGCGCGCGCGTCAGCTCTTTCTTCTGGATGCAGAGCCTGGTGCGCGAGGACAGCCAGCGCGCGCTGCTGCTGGACATGGACGTGGCCATACAGCGCCTGAACCAGGACGCCGCGGGGCATCCGTCCATCGTGCAACTGACGGGCATCTATCACAACTTGCTGCGTCGCTGGGTCGACGTCTGAGCACGGCGCGCGAGGCGTGCGAACGCTGTCGCGCAAACCCCGAAATGCGCGTTTTTGTTTATTGCGAAATCGGCTAAAAGCTAGTATTGGCGCGGGTTGTGGTGAGGTTTTTGCTTGACAGTCGCCCGGGGCCAGGGCCTAATACACGTCTGCGTCGCTGGGGGTTCGACGGCTTTTTGCCGTCCAACTTCAAGCGGCGCAGCAGTTTAAAAGTTGTGCTTTGCAGCGCAAGAAAAAGTTTATCCACTAGTCTGTTCGTCGTTTGCCGGTGCGTTCGCGTTAAGACGCGTGCCGTTCCAATGTGACCGTCATGCAGTCGGGTTCCGGCAAACTCACATACCTTGTGAGGGGTACATCTGAATGAACAAAACCGAACTCATCGATCACATCGCCAGCAAGGCCGACATCTCGAAGGCTGCCGCCGGCCGTTCGCTCGACGCCCTGATCGGTGCCGTCAAGACCACCCTGAAGAAGGGCGGCACGGTCACGCTGGTTGGCTTCGGCACGTTCGCCGTGTCGGCTCGCGCTGCGCGCACCGGCCGTAACCCGCGCACCGGCGAGACCATCAAGATCAAGAAGGCCAAGGTGCCGAAGTTCCGTCCCGGCAAGGCCCTGAAGGACGCCGTCAACTAATTGACGAGGCGGATCGGGCTGGCCACGGCGCCAGCTGATTTGCCGACAGATACGCGGTCCGGTATACTCCGGCCCGCGTATTGCTTTTGAGTACCCCGTCGGCCTTTTCATGTGTAGTCCAGCAATGGCTGCGCGTCGGAAATTCCGGCAACCTGACGGGTGCTTAGCTCAGTTGGTAGAGCGGCGCCCTTACAAGGCGTAGGTCACAGGTTCGACCCCTGTAGCACCCACCAGAAGCACGCAAGACTGAAAACCCGCACATATCGATGGTGCGGGTTTTTTGTTTGGGGCGGCGTGCTGTCCTTGCTGTTCCTGTTGGTCGTTCCATCGGATCGTTTCATCGCGCGCGCTTTTGCCGTGTCCGCGTTCCATGTGTCGCATCGTCCGGCGCCGTTTTATGCAGTCCCGATTTCATGTCGCGTGTTCCTGCGTCATGTTGCGCGCAGGCGATGGGGCAGGCGATGCGGCGTTCGCGCGCACGGCCCGCCAGGCGCCGCCATGCGCGGCGTCAAGCATGTGATTAAGTATCAGACGAAATAGGACGTGCGAATCATTCGCATTTAAGCTATGATGCTTGGCTTGTACCGGTCAGCCGGCGTCGCCTTGCGGTGCGCGTCATTCGGGTCTGGCTGGCCAGATAAGTCCATGTGCCCCCGGCTGATTCATGCCTAGCTTTCAACACGGTTCGAACGCCTCATCGCCGTCCTCTTCCATCGGTTTACGCGCAGGCGCCGGCCTGGTGGTCCTTGCCTTGCATGCGGCCGTCGTCGGCGCCATTTTCATGGCGCCTCCCGAAGCGCCGAAGCTGGAGCAGCCCGAGACCATCATGGTGAGCGTGATCGAGGCGCCGGTGGCGCAGGTCGCCAAGGCCGAGGAACCCGCGCCGGAAGCGCCGCAGCCGGTCGTCGAGCCGCCGCCCGAGCCGCAGGCCGAGCCTGAACCGGAAACCAGGCCGGAACCGGAACCCGAACCCGAGCCGGTGGTCGAAAAGCCGCCGATGCCCGCGCCCAAGCCGAAGCCCAAACCCAAGCCCAAGCCGCAGCCCAAGCAGGAAGCGCCCAAGCAGGAACCCAAGCCGGACACGCCGCCCGCGCAGCCCACCGGCGCGCCCGAAGGCAGCCAGGCCACGCAAAGCCCGCAGCAGGGGCCGCCGCCCGACCAGCCGGAGCTGGTGTCCAGCGTCGAGTACCTGGGCGCCAAGCCCTCCGCCAACTATCCTATGGCGTCGCGCCGCATGCGCGAGGAAGGCCGGGTGGTGGTGCTGGTGGAAATCAACAACCAGGGCCTGGTCGTGAGCGCGCGCGTCGATTCTTCTTCCGGTTCGCCGCGCCTGGACGAGGCGGCGCTGGCCGCCATCCGCAAGGCCCGCTTCAAGCCCTATACCCGTAATGGCGTGGCCTATGCCGCCAAAGCCAAAATTCCTTTCGATTTCGTAATGAGGAACTGAGATGTCCAACGCAATGCATGGCGCCACGCTGGTGGCGCAGGCGACCACCAGCCCGGCCGCGCCGGCTGCCGCCCAGCAAGCCGCCACGGCGGCCGGCGGCGTGGCGCAGCAGGCCGCCGGCGCCGTCCAGCAGACCGCCGACGCGCTGCACGGCGCGGCCGCCGCGCTGCCCGCCGCCTCGGCGCCGCCCGTGGCCACGCCGGACATGGGCTTCCTGCATTTCGTCGCGCAGAGCGACTTTGTCGGCAAGAGCCTGTTCGTCATCCTGATCCTGATGTCGCTGGTCACCTGGTACCTGATCCTGGTCAAGGTCGCCAGCAACGTCAGCATGCGCAAGCGCTCGCGCGACTTCCTGAACAAGTTCTGGAACGCCAGCTCGCTTGAGCAGGTCGAGAACGAAATCGTCACGCACGGCGCGCGTGATCCCTTCTCGCACCTGGCCAGCCACGCCATGCACGCGCAGGCGCATCACAACAAGTTCGGCGCCACCAAGCTGGAGGAATCCGGCTCCAGCTCCGAGTTCGTCACCCGCACCATGCGCAAGGTCATCGACGAGGAAACCGCCAAGCTCGAAAACGGCCTGACGGTGCTGGCCTCGGTCGGTTCGACCGCGCCCTTCGTGGGCCTGTTCGGCACGGTCTGGGGCGTGTATCACGCGCTGGTGGGCATCGGCCTGTCCGACGGCGTGACCATCAACCGCATCGCCGGTCCGGTGGGCGAGGCCCTGATCATGACCGGCCTGGGCCTGGCGGTGGCGATTCCGGCGGTTCTGGCGTACAACACCTTCGTGCGCAACAACCGCGTGTTCCTGTCTCGCCTGGACGCGTTCGCGCATGACCTGTTCGCGTTCCTGACCACCGGCCAGCAAGTCGCGTTGTCCGACGGCAAGGTGCGCGCCCTGCGTCGCCAGAGCGGCGGCGCCCAACGCGGGAGCGAATAAATGGCCTTTGGCAGCTTCGAGGGCAAGGGGGGCGGCTCCAGTACCGTCTCCGAGATCAACATGGTGCCCCTGATCGACGTCATGCTGGTGCTGCTGGTGATCTTCATCATCACGGCGCCGCTGCTGGCGCACTCGATCAAGATCAACATGCCCCAGGTGGCGGCCGAGCTGATCGAGGAAGAGCCCAAGACCGTGGACCTGGCCATCGACGCCAGCGGCGCGCTGTTCTGGGACGAGAAGCCGGTCAACATCGACGACCTGCCGAATCGCTTCAAGGCGCTGGCCGGCGACAAGCCGCAGCCCGAGATCCGCATCCGCGCTGACCAGAACACCCGCTACGAGACGCTGGCCAAGGTCATGGCCTCGGCCCGTCGTTCCGGCATGACACGCATTGGTTTTGTCACCACGCCGCCGTCCGGCGGCAACGGCCAGGGCGGCGCGGCGGAGCAGGGCGGCGCGCCGGCGCCAGCCCCCGCCCGCTGAACCGGATATTGAACGAATCCCGATCACGGGGCGCCGCTGGCGCCCCGTTTTCGTCGGGATCGCGCTAGAATCCCGGCATGCGAGTTCTGGTAATCGAAGACGACACCACCCTGGGCCACGCGCTCCAGGAATTCCTGGCCGACCAGGGGTATGCGGTCGACTGGCTGACCGAAGGCGACCGCGTGCTCGGCGCGCTGGCCGGCCAGCCATACGACCTGCTGCTGCTCGACCTCAACCTGCCTGGCATGAGCGGCCTGGATGTGCTGCGCCAGCTGCGCCAGGACGGCAACCAGGTTCCCGTGCTGATCCTGACCGCCCGCGACGGCATCGACGATCGCGTGGCCGGGCTGGATGCCGGCGCCGACGACTACGTCACCAAGCCCTTTGAACTGCCCGAGCTGGCCGCGCGCGTGCGCGCCTTCGGTCGTCGCCGCGCCGGACAGGCGCAGCCGCTGATCGAGGTCGGTCCGCTGAGCTTCGACACCGTCGGCCGTGAAGTGCGGGCCAACGGCCAGCGCCTGGCGCTGTCGGTGCGCGAACTTTCCGTGCTGGAGATGCTGATGGCCCGCGTGGGCCGTGTCGTGACCAAGCGGCAGATCGTCAATTCGCTGTCCGCCTGGGATGCCGATTTCAGCGAAAATGCCGTCGAGGTCTATGTGTACCGCCTGCGCAAGCGCCTGGAAGGCACCGGCGCCAGCATCCAGACGGTGCGTGGTTTCGGCTATATGCTGGATGTCGAAGCGGCCTGACGGCCGTTTGCGGTCGCCCCGCGCCGGCCGCGACCATCCTCCCGCCTACCCTGAGGGCTCCGGGCCATGACGCAGGAACGCATTCTTCCCGCCGCCGCCGCTCCGGCCTCGCGTCCGCTGCTCCCCTCCCGTTCCCTGGCCCGGCATCTGGTCATCCGGCTGATGCCGCCCATCCTGCTGCTGGTCCTGCTGGACCTGATCGCCACCTGGGTGATCACGCACAAGATCGAGATGTCGATGTGGATGCTGGAGGATTTCCTCTGGCTGATGGTGCTGGGGCAGATCGTGCTGATCGTGATGTTCACCTGGGTGGTGGTGCAGGGCGTGCGCTCGGGCCTGCGCTCGGTGAACCATCTGTCCGAAGAGATCCGCCAGCGTTCCATTGACGACATGCAGCCGCTGGAAGTGGCCGGCGTGCCGGTCGAGATCGAGCCGCTGGTCACGCACACCAACGACCTGCTGCTGCGCCTGGACGCCTCGCTGGCGGCGCAGCGGCGCTTCATCGGCCATGCGGCCCATCAGTTGCGCACGCCGCTGTCCGGCCTGCGGCTGGAGTCCGAGCTGATGCTGGCGCGGCCGCTGCCGGACGATGTGCGCGCGCGGGCCGAGCGCATCAAGGCGGTCAGCGACCGCATGATCCGCCTGGGCCAGCAATTGTTGGTGCTGGCGCGCGCCGATCCCAATGCCCGGCCTCAAGACAGCTTCGTGCGCGTCGACCTGTGCGAATGGGTGCGGTCGAACGGGGCCGAGTGGTTTCCCCGGGCTCGCGAGGCGCGCCATGAGCTGGACCTGGTGGCGCCGGACACGCCGATCTGGATCGATGCCGATCCGCTGCTGCTGGCCGAGCTGCTGGGCAACCTGATCGACAACGCGCTGCGCTACGGCAACGAGACCGGCCGCATCGTGCTCATCGTGGGCGCCAATCCGCCGTCGCTGACGGTCGAGGATGACGGGCCCGGCATTCCGCCCGAAGAGCGCGACCGCGTGTTCGAGGCCTTCTATCGCTCGCCCACGGCCACGGCCGGCGGCTCGGGCCTGGGCCTGGCCATCGTGCGCGAGATCGCGCATGCGCATGGCGCCTGGTGGCGGCTCACCAGCCGCCCCGATTTTCCCGGAACGCGACTATCCGTCGTGTTCCCCGGCCCCCGCAAGGGAGCCCAACTCACTCGGCAAGAACCCACATCATGAGCCAGGACACGGTCCGCGTTCCTAACTCGTCTTCCAGCCCGGCTGGCGTGGTGCATGCGCCATCGTCCAAGGCAGCGCTCGTCCTGGGCGCGCTGGGCGTGGTGTATGGCGACATCGGCACCAGCCCGCTCTACACCCTGCGGGCCTGCCTGACCGGGCTTAGCGTGCACACCGACCTGGAGCCGGCGCATCTGCTGGGCGTGCTGTCCATCCTGTTCTGGATGCTGATGGTGGTGGTGTCGTTCAAATACGTGATGCTGGTGCTGCGCGCCGACAATCGGGGCGAAGGCGGCACGCTCGCGCTGCTGGAGCTGGCCGTGCGCGGCCGGGAAGGGCGCATGCGCTGGGTGCTGATCGTGCTGGGCATCTTCGGCGCCGCGCTGTTCTATGGCGACAGCATGATCACGCCGGCGATTTCAGTGCTGTCGGCGCTGGAGGGCATCGGCATCGTTTCGCACCAGCTCGACGAGTGGGTCGTGCCGCTGGCGCTGCTGGTGCTGGTGGGCCTGTTCGTGATTCAGTCGCACGGCACTGGCCTGATGGGCAAGCTGTTCGGTCCTGTGATGGCGCTGTGGTTCGGCACGCTGGCGCTGCTGGGCGGCTGGCAGGTCTGGCAGACGCCGGAAGTGCTCAGTGCGCTCAATCCCATGTGGGGCTTGCGCTTCATCGTCGAATTCCCCTGGATCAGCTTCGTGCTGCTGGGCGCCGTGGTGCTGGCGCTGACCGGCGCCGAGGCGCTGTACGCCGATATGGGCCACTTCGGCCGCCCGGCCATCCGCCGCGCCTGGTTCAGCATGGTGATGCCGGCGCTGACGCTGTGCTATTTTGGCCAGGGCGCGCTGCTGCTGCGCGATCCCGAGGCGATCCGCAATCCCTTCTTCCTGATGGCGCCCGACTGGGGCCTGGCGCCGCTGGTGGCGTTGGCCACCGTGGCCACCGTGGTGGCGTCGCAGGCGGTGATCTCGGGAGCCTACTCGGTGACGCGCCAGGCCGTGCAGCTGGGTTTCTGGCCGCGCATGCAGATCCTGCACACCTCGGCGGTCGAGAAAGGCCAGATCTACCTGCCGCAGGTCAACGCGCTGCTGCTGTGCGCGGTGCTGGTGCTGGTGCTGGTGTTCCGCAATTCCGACAACCTCGCCGCCGCCTACGGCTTCGCCGTGACCGGCACCATGCTGACTACCTCGGTGCTGGCCTTCGCCGTGCTGCCGCGCGGCAGCACCGGCGCCAAGCGGATGCTGTGGCTGGTGGCGTTGGGCCTTCTGCTGCTGTTCGACGTGCTGCTGTTCTCGGCCAACGTGTTCAAGATCCACGAAGGTGGCTGGCTGCCGCTGGTGGTGGCGATCGTGGTGTTCACGCTGATGATGACCTGGCGTCGCGGCCGCCGCCTGCTGTCCGAAATGCAGCAGCGCGACCGCCAGCCGCTCAAGGAATTCATGGAGCAGCTGGAGGAATACCCACCGTCGCGCGTGCACGGCACCGCCATTTTCATGACCATGAACTCCGGCAACGTGCCGCCGGCGCTGCTGCACAACCTCAAGCACAACAAGGTGCTGCACGACCATGTGCTGTTCCTGACCATCCTGGTCGCGGACGTGCCCTACGTGTCCGAGGACGAACGCTTCACGGTCAACAAGCTCAGCGCCTCCAGCTGGCAGGCCACGGTGCACTACGGCTTCAAGGAAGATCCGGATGTGCCGGACACCCTGCGCCAGGTGGCCGAGGCCTACCCGGAAATCGACCTGGAACCGATGCGTACCTCGTACTTCCTGTCGCGCCAGACCGTGGTCGCGGCCAAGAAGCCAGCCCTGTGGCGCTGGCGCCGCGTGGTGTTCTCCTTCATGGCGCGCAACGCCACCCGCAGCACCAAGTTCTTCAAGATCCCGGCCAACCGCGTCGTGGAAATGGGCATGCAGGTCGAGCTGTAACCGCGCCAGCCCAAACAAAAAGCCCCTCGGCATGCCGAGGGGCTTTTTCTTGAACCGCTATCGCACCCCTCATTTCACGCACCCAATCTAAGGCGCGACATTCGAGGCACTCCCTATCAGGGTCGCGCGGAGCCGGCTTTGCCGGTCCGCAGCGACGCCCCCTGGGGGGAAGCGCGCAGCGCTTCGGGGGGGGGCTTATTTCTTTTCGTCTTTCAGCTGAGGGATCGACGTGCCCGACGAAGCCAGCAGGCCGGTCTGCACATACGTGAACAGCTTGGCGCGCGTATCGGTGATGTCGAGGTTGCGCATGGTCAGCTGGCCGATGCGGTCGGCCGGCGTGAACGGGGCGTTCTCGACCTTTTCCATCGACAGGCGCTCGGGAGCGTAGGTCAGGTTGGCCGATTCGGTGTTCAGCAGCGAGTAGTCGTTGCCGCGACGCAGTTCCAGCGTGACTTCGCCGGTGACGGCGCGGGCCACCCAGCGCTGCGCGGTTTCGCGCAGCATGATGGCTTGCGGGTCGAACCAGCGGCCCTGGTACAGCAGGCGGCCCAGCTTGCGGCCGTTTTCGCGGTACTGCTCGATGGTGTCTTCGTTGTGGATGCCGGTGACCAGGCGCTCGTAGGCGATGAACAGCAGCGCCATGCCCGGGGCTTCGTAGATGCCGCGGCTCTTGGCCTCGATGATGCGGTTCTCGATCTGGTCGCTCATGCCCAGGCCGTGGCGGCCGCCGATGCGGTTCGCTTCGAGCATCAGCTCGACCGGGTCCGCGTATTCCACGCCGTTCAGCGCGACCGGCTGGCCTTCCTCGAAGCGCACCGTGACTTCCTCGGCCTTGACGGCCACGTCATCGCGCCAGAACGCCACGCCCATGATGGGCTTGACGATGCGGATGCCGGAGTTCAGGTGCTCCAGGTCCTTGGCCTCGTGCGTGGCGCCGAGCAGATTGGAGTCGGTGGAGTAGGCCTTTTCGGCGGACATCTTGTAGTCGAAGCCGGCCTGGCGCATGTATTCGGACATTTCCGAACGGCCGCCCAGCTCGTCGATGAAGCGCTGGTCCAGCCAGGGCTTGTAGATCTTCAGGTCCGGGTTGGTCAGCAGGCCGTAGCGGTAGAAGCGCTCGATGTCGTTGCCCTTGAAGGTGCTGCCGTCGCCCCAGATGTTGACGTCGTCTTCCTTCATGGCGGCCACCAGCATGGTGCCGGTGACGGCGCGGCCGATGGGCGTGGTGTTGAAGTAGGTGATGCCGGCGGTCGAGATGTGGAAGGCGCCCGATTGCAGCGCGGCGATGCCTTCGGCGACCAGCTGCGGGCGGCAGTCGATCAGGCGGGCGTTCTTGGCGCCGTAGGCCAGGGCCTTGCGCGGGATCTCGTCGTAGTCGGCCTCGTCGGGCTGGCCCAGGTTCGCGGTGTACGCGTAGGGGATGGCGCCGTTGTTGCGCATCCAGAGCAGCGCGGCGCTGGTGTCGAGGCCGCCGGAGAAGGCGATGCCGACCTTCTGGCCGGTGGGAAGGTTCGGGAGGATAGTGGTCATTGTTTGAGGTGAGACGCCAACGGGACTTTGACAGCAGCGAGCCGCCAAACAAGAAATCTAAGCGGGCATTTTAGCGCTTTTGCCGGGGGCGAACAGGGCGCGCAGTTCCAGCCCGCGTATCAGTTTGGCGGTGGCCGAGGCCAGCCGCGTCGAGGGACGGTGGCGGGCGGTCGCCAGCACCAGGTTGTTGACGATGCGGGGGGCGACGATATCGGCCAGCGCCAGCGCGTGCTCGGCCGCCGGTCCCCGGGCGGCTGAGCGTGGCAGGATGGCGCAGGCATCGCCCTGCGCGGCCAGCTCGACGATGGTCTGCACCGCGTCGACCTCGGCCGCCACCTGCAGGCGCACGCCCTGGGCGCGGCAGACGCTGTCGACCAGTGTGCGGATGGCGTTGGGCGGGCTGGGCAGCACCAGCGGATACGCGCCCAGGTCCTTGACCGCGACGCGTGCGGGCAGCGCGGGCCGAGCGCCGGGGGCGGCGGCCAGCACCAGGTCTTCGCGGAACAGCGACTCGCAGGCCAGCTGAGGTGAGGGGGCCGGATCATAGAGCAGCGCCAGGTCGACGCGCCCGGCCAGCAGCCATTCCCGGACCTGCGCGCTCAGGCCCTCGGCCACGGCGATCGAGGCGCCGGGGAATTCGCGACGGAACGCTTGCACCAGCGGCGGCGTCAGCACCCGGGCGATGCGCGGCGGCAGGCCCACCGACACCTTGCCGGCGGGCGTCTCGCGCAGGCTGCGCAGGTCTTCCCGGGCGCGCTCGGCCAGGGCCAGCAGGGCGCGGGCATGCTCCACGAAGCGCAGGCCCGCCTCGGTGGGCTCCACGCCCCGGCCGTTGCGGTACAGCAGATGCTGGCCCAGTTCCTGTTCCAGCAGGCGCACCTGCCGGCTCAGGGTGGGTTGGGCCACGTCCAGCATCTCGGCCGCGCGTGAGAAGCTGCGGCGCTCGGCAACGCGCAGGAAATATTCGATCTGCTTGAGGTCCATGAGGCGGGTGGGGCGGGGATGCGCGGGGACGGGAGTCTGAGGTATTTATATTTTCTATATCTGAAATCAAAGATATAGCATTGTTCGGCAGGCCGCAATCCATGACCATGGCGCTTTCCCCGCAGGATCGTCCCGTGTCCGATTGTCGTCCGCCGCTCGCATCCCCGTCCCGTCCCCGCTACGCCTTGCCGCCGGGCGCCTGCGATACCCATTGCCATGTGTTCGGGCCGGCCGACGTGTTTCCGTATGCCGAGGGCCGTTCTTACACGCCGCCCGACGCGCCGCAGTCCCGGCTGGCCGCGCTGCACGCGCACCTGGGCATCCGCCGCGCCGTGGTGGTGCAGGCCAATTGCCACGGCGCCGACCATGCCGCGCTGCTGGACGCGCTGGCCCGCAGCGAAGGCCGCTATCGCGGCGTGGCGCTGCTGGGGGCGGATGCGACCCCCGCGTCGGTACGCGCGCTGCACGACGCCGGCGTGCGCGGGGCCCGCTTCAACTTCGTGCCCCATCTGGGCGGTGCGCCGGACCCGGCCGTCTTCGACCATGTGGTCGGCCTGATCGCGCCGCTGGGCTGGCATCTGTGCCTGCATCTGGACGGCGCCCAGCTGCCCGGGCTGCTGCCGCGCCTGCGCGCGCTGCCGCTGCCCTTCGTGATCGACCACATGGGCCGGGTGCGCGCGGCCGACGGGCTGGACGCGCCGGCCTTTCGCGCGCTGCTGGGCCTGGCGGACCTGCCGGGCGCCTGGGTGAAGGTGTCGGGCCTGGACCGCATCGGCGCGGGCAGGCGGCCGTTCGCCGAGGGCATCCCCTTCGTGCGGGCGCTGGTGGAGGCCATGCCCGAGCGCACCTTGTGGGGCACCGACTGGCCGCACCCGAACGTGCGCGGCGACATGCCGGACGACGGCGAATTATGCGACGCCTTCTTCCTGGCCTGTCCGGACGACGAGGCGCGCCGCCAGGTGCTGGTGCACAACCCGGCGCGGCTGTACGGATTTCCCTGACCCCAGCGCCGCGCGCCCGGCCGGGCCGCGTGGCGACGACCCTATTCGATTCCAAAGGAGACAAACATGTTGAAGAAACTATTCTGCGCCGCCCTGCTGGGGCTGGCCGCCACCGGCGCGGCGCGCGCGGATGCGCCCGTGCGGCTGATCATCGCCTTCCCGCCGGGCGGTCCGGTGGACCTGGTGGGCCGCGTGCTGGCCGAGCAGCTGGGCAAGGAACTCAAGCAGCAGGTGATCGTGGAGAACAAGGCCGGCGCCAACGGCAATATCGCCGCGTCCTACGTGGCCAAGGCGCCTGGCGACGGCTCGGTGCTGTTCCTGACCAGCGTCGGCGCCGTGTCCATCAGCCCGGCGCTGTACAAGGACCTGCCCTATGATCCGGCGCGCGACTTCGCGCCGGTCTCGCGGGTGGTCAACAACGCCACCGTGTTCGTGGTCAACCCGGCCAACCTGGCTGTGGATGCGGCCGATTTCGTCAAGCGCTCGCAGGCCGACTCGCAGCCGGTGGCGGTGGGCTCGTCCGGCATCGGCAGCATTCCGCACCTGACGCTGGAGATGTTCGCCGACGCCAGCCGCGCCAAGGTCATGCACGTGCCCTACAAGGGCGCGGCGCCGGTGATCAATGATGTGATGGGCAACCAGGTGGCGGGCTTCTTCGGCGACGTGCCGGGCCTGATCGGGCATATCCAGGGCGGCAAGCTCAAGGCGCTGGGCATCGCCGCGCCGTCGCGCCATCCGCTGTTGCCGGACGTCAAGACGCTGGCCGAGCAGGGCATCGCCGGCGTGGAGTCCAACAACTGGTACGGGCTGGTGGCGCCGGCCGCCACCCCGGCGGCCACCGTGGACAAGCTCAACCAGGCGGTGCGCGCGGCGCTGGGCAGCGAGGCCGTGCGCGCGCGGCTGGAGAAGTTCGGCGCCCAGGCCGCGCCCAGCTCGCCGCAGGAACTGGCGGCGCTGATCGCGTCCGACCGCGACAAGTGGACCGCGCTGATCCAGCGCAAGAACATCCGGCCGGAGTGAGCGCCATGGACGCATGCAGAGTGACGCCGGTGGAACCGGGCGCGCGGCCGGCGCTGGCCGGCCTGGAAGCGCGCATCGCCGCCGCGCGCGGCCGCATCTCGCCGCTGTACCAGGTGCTGCTGAACAGCCCGGCCGTGACCGAGGGCTGGGAGGCCATGCTGACCGCCATCCGCCAGAAGACGGCGCTGGCGCCGCGCCTGCGCGAGCTGATCATCCTGCGGGTGGCGACGCTGAACGGCGCGCCCTACGAGTTCGAGGCCCATGTGCCGCACGCGCGCCAGGCCGGCATGCCGGACGCGCTGATCGAGCGCCTGCGCGCCGGCCCAGCGCCGGCGGAGCTGGCGGAAGGGTCGGAGGGGCTGGCGCCGGGCGAGGCCGAGGCGCTGGCGCTGACCGACGCCATGACGCGCGGCATCGAGGTGCCGGACGCGGTGTTCGCGCCGCTGCGCGCGCTGCATGACGACCAGGCGCTGGTGGAATTGACGGCGACCGTGGCGGCCTACAACATGGTGTCGCGTTTCCTGGTCGCCCTGCGCGTCGGACACTGAGGAATGGGAAAGTGACGGATACCGTATTGCTGTTGTCCCTGGGCGAGCGCATCGGCGCGCCGCGCGCCGCCGGCATCGCCGGCAGGCTGGCCGACGGCCTGCCCAACGTGCGCGTGAGCGCCTATGCGGCCGTAGACGAGGACGAGACCTATCTGTACATCGACGGCGGCGAAGGCACCTTGCCCGAAGTGGGCGCGCGCGTGGCCGAGCAGTTGCCCGGCGCCAGCGTGCGCGTGCTGCACCGGACGCTGGACCTGCCGGGCGCCTCCAGCGGCCAGGACGCGCCCTGGCACTACATCGTCGAGACCGATGTGCTGCCCGAGGCCGAGGCCGACCTGAACGCCTGGTACGACCAGGAACATCTGCCCGGCCTGGCCGCCGTGCCGGGCACCGTGCGCGCGCTGCGCTATGAGTGCCGCCACAAGGGGCCGCGCTACCTGGCCTGCTACGACCTGCACACGCGCGAGACCTTCGGCAGCCCGCCGTGGCTGGCGGTGCGGGCCACGGACTGGAGCAGCCGGGTGCGGCCGTCGTTCCGCAACACGCGGCGCACGATGTTCATGAGGATCCTGTAGGCGGCGGGCGCACGCCACGCCGTCCAGGCTGGCGGGCAAGACGACAAGACGACAAGCAAAAGGGCCGGACTGCGCTGTCCGGCCCTTTGTCGCCGGGGCGGCATGCGCTCCGGCGGATCCTGCTCGCAGGCTTACTTGAGCTGGCCGAGCAGCAGGAACTCCATCAGCGCCTTCTGCACGTGCATGCGGTTCTCAGCCTCGTCCCAGACCACGCTTTGTGGGCCGTCGATGACGTCGCCGGTGACTTCCTCGCCCCGGTGGGCGGGCAGGCAGTGCATGAACACGGCTTGCGGATCGGCCACGGCCATCATCTCGGCGTCGACGCGCCAGTCGGCGAAGGCGGCGCGGCGCTCTTCGTTCTCGGCCTCATAGCCCATGCTGGTCCAGACGTCGGTGGTCACCAGGTGCGCGCCCTTGCAGGCCTCCATGGGATCCTTGAACTGACGCAGCACCTTGTCGGACGGATTGCCGATGCGCGCCGGTTCCAGCTCGTAGCCGGCCGGGCCGGACACGTGCAGCGTGAAGCCCAGCAGCTCGGCGGCCTGCAGCCAGGTGTAGGCCATGTTGTTGGCGTCGCCCACCCAGGCCACCGTCTTGCCGGCGATGGGGCCGCGATGCTCGATGTAGGTGAAGATGTCGGCCAGGATCTGGCAGGGGTGGAATTCGTTGGTCAGGCCGTTGATCACGGGCACGCGCGAGTGCGAGGCGAAGCGCTCGATGCGGGTTTGCTCGAACGTGCGGATCATGACGATGTCGACCATGCGCGAGATGACGCGCGCGGTGTCCTCGATGGGCTCGGAGCGGCCCAGCTGGGAGTCGTTGGACGTCAGGTTGATGACCGAGCCGCCCATCTGGTACATGCCGGCCTCGAACGACACGCGGGTGCGCGTGCTGGCCTTTTCGAACACCATCGCCAGCGTGCGGTCGTGCAGCGGCATGTGGGGTTCGTAGCGCTTGAACTTGTCCTTGATGAGGCGCGCGCGGTCCAGCACGTACGCGATCTCGGCGGACGAGAAATCCTTGAACTGAAGAAAGTGCCGCAACGGGCCGTTTTGAGTCGTAGGTGGTGTCATGGTGAGGTCGCAGGTCAAAGTGCCCGGCCGGGCTCGTGGCCCGGCAGGGGTGTTGATGATGTCTTGTCGGCCAGGAAATCCCGGATCAGCGGGACCAGGATCTCGACGATCCGGTCGGCTTCTGTCCGGTTGAGGATCAGGGGCGGCAGCATGCGGATGACGCGGTCGCGCGTGACGTTGATGAGCAGGCCCGCCTCGAGCGCGCGCAGCGCCAGCGCGCCGCAGGGCCGGGCCAGCTCGATGCCCAACATCAGGCCGCGTCCGCGGATCTCGGTCACGCCGGGCGTGCCGGCCAGCGCGGCGGCCAGCGATTCGCGCAGGTGCGCGCCCACCGCGTGGGCATTGTCGAGCAGGTTGTCGGATTCGATGGCGTCCAGCACCGCCAGCCCGGCCGCGCAGGCCAGCGGGCCGCCGCCGAAGGTGGTGCCGTGGCTGCCGGGCGTCAGCACGCCGGCGGCGGGGCCGGCCGCCAGCATGGCGCCGATGGGCACGCCGCCCGCCAGGCCCTTGGCCAGCGTCATCACGTCGGGCCGGATGCCGGCCCATTGGTGCGCGAACCACTTGCCGCTGCGGCCGATGCCGGACTGCACTTCGTCGATCATCAGCAGCCAGCCGCGCTCGGTACAGAGCTGGCGCAGCGCCTGCAGGTAGGCGGCGTCCGACGGCCGGATGCCGCCTTCGCCCTGCAGCGCCTCAAGCAGGACCGCCGCCACGCGCGGCTCGGCGTCGCCGGCGGCGCGCACCGCGTCGATCTGGTTGTACGGCACCTGGATGAAGCCGGAGGGCAGGGGCTCGAAGCCCTTGCGCGCCTTGTCGCTGCCGGTGGCCGCCAGCGTCGCCAGCGTGCGCCCGTGCCAGGACGAGTCCATGGTGATGATGTGGGCGTGCTGGTTGCCGCGCTGCCAGGCGTAGTAGCGGGCCAGCTTGATGGCGGCCTCGTTGGCCTCGGAGCCGCTGTTGGCGAAGGCCGCTTCCTGCATGCCGGCCAGCGCCGTCAGGCGGGCGGCCAGCTCGGCCTGCTGCGGAATTTCGTAGATGTTGGACGTGTGGATGACGCGCGCGGCCTGCGTGGCGATGGCCTGCACCAGCTGCGGATGCGCGTGGCCCAGGCAGGACACGCCGATGCCCGCCAGCGCGTCCAGGTACTTGCGGCCCTGCGCGTCCCATAGCCATACGCCCTGGCCGTGCGTGAACGCTACCGGCAGACGGGCGTAGATATTGGCCAGAGGCGAGGGCATCGCGGATTCTCCTGGGGCGGACTCCCTTGGGCGGACAGGGCCGGCTTCGCGCCGCTGCCGCGGTGTCGCCGCAGCCTGCCTGTCTGGTTCGCCGGCCTGACGGGCGGAGCCGGGCCGGCCACCTGCTGGACAGCTCCGTTCTACGGGGCGTGCAGCCGTTTTAGGGAGGGCAAAGGATCAATCATATACAATTCGCGGCGCAGGACGCATGTTTGATCACGCCGAAGATCCGGCTTTCGTGAAGGGCGTCCTGTAGATGAAGAACTCATGGCAACTCGCGTCAGACAATTCGTAATCCACGGCGTCACCGAAAGCGGCAGCCGTTTCCGCCCCAGCGACTGGGCCGAGCGGCTGGCCGGCGTCATGGCCCAGTTCCGCCCGCCCGGCTGTGCTGGCAATCACCTCACCTATTCGCCCTATGTGCTGCCGGTCGTGATCGACGGCGTGCGCGGCATCGTGGTCGACCAGCGCCTGCGCGACCTGGAGCCGCTGGCCTATAAGTTCGTGGTCGACTTCGCCCACGACAACCATCTCAAGACCGAAGAGCGCGAGGTCTGACCCCGATTGGGGCGGGCTCCCGGGAGGCGGCTTCAGGCTCGCGCGCCCCGGGTCGCGCACAACCGCGAAAAAGCGCCCATTGAACTGACCCCCGAAAGTTGGACGAACTCCAACCTTCGGGGGTTTTTACATGACGAAATACGAAGCGGGTTTCAAGCTCAAGATCGTCAAGCAGTATCTGTCAGGGCCGCTGGGTTTGAAGGCGTTGGCGGCTGAGCATGGTGTGGGCCATGGGACGGTCAGGAGCTGGGTGAATAGTTACCGGGCGCACGGTCTGCCAGGGTTGCGCCGCAAGAGCGCGAGTTATGACGAGGCGTTCAAGCTGAAGGTACTCAAGCGGATGTGGCGCGAGCAGTGGTCACAGACGCAGACGGCGGCGGCATTCGACATACGCTGCGCGGCGCATATTGGTAAGTGGGCACGCCAGTATCATGCTGGAGGTATCGACGCGCTGCGTCGCCTTCGTACAGGCCGTCCCAAGACCATGAGCAACAAGCCACCCCAGCCCCAAGCTCCAGCCGCCGACCTGGACGATAAGCAGATCATTGCCCGGCAGAATCAGGAGTTGATTGAACTGCGCGCCGAGGTCGCGTACTTAAAAAAACTCGATGCCTTGATCCAGGAAAAGCGTGCGGCTGCGCGCAAAAAGCGCAAGCCGTGACTGGGTTGAGGCCACAGTACCCGTTGGCGGCCTTGCTCAAGGCGTCGGGCTTGGCGCGCAGCACGTATTACTACCAGGCCAGGCAGGCCCAGGCCGCTGACAAGCATGCCGAACTCAAAGGCAGAATCGGGGCTGTCTACGCGCATCACAAGGGGCGCTATGGCTACCGGCGCATCACCGCGACCTTGCGCCAGGCAGGCCAGTGCGTGAATCACAAGACGGTGCAGAAGCTGATGCAGGTGCTCGGGCTGAAATCCTTGGTACGCCCGAAGAAATATCGCTCGTATCGAGGCGGCCCTGCCCTAATGGCACCGAATCTGTTGGCGCGCCAGTTCGTGGCCGACAGGCCGAACCAGAAATGGGTAACCGATGTGACCGAGTTCAACGTTCGCGGCCAAAAACTCTATCTGTCACCGGTGATGGATCTGTACAACGGTGAGATCCTGGCCTACGAAACCAGTCGTCGACCGATGTTCAAGCTCGTGGGGGCTATGCTCAAGAAAGCGCTCGCTCGGCTCAGCCCCACCGACAGACCCGTCTTGCACTCCGATCAGGGCTGGCAGTATCAGCAGTTCAACTACCGTCAGATGCTGGAGGCCCGATCGATAACGCAGAGCATGTCACGCAAGGGAAACTGCCTGGACAACGCGGCCATGGAAAGTTTCTTCGGCACCCTCAAGGCGGAGTTCTTCCATTTGAATCGCTTCGACAATATCGACCAATTGGAAGCCGGTATCCGGCGATACATCAGGTACTACAACCACGACCGCATCAAGCTCAAGCTAAAAGGCCTGAGCCCGGTGCAATACCGAACTCAGGCCTTCGGGCTTTAGCTGACCGTCCAACTTCTGGGGGTCAGTTCATCGGGCGCTTTTTTCGTTGACGCTGGCGCCGCCCGCCTGGGCGGCTCCGCGCTACTTGCCGTAGACCACGTCGCGCAGCCCCAGCGACAGCCCCGGCCAGTAGGTGATGACCATCAGGCAGACGATCACCACGCCCACGAACGGGATCAGCGGCTTGATCAGCCGTTCCAGCGGCAGCTTGGCCACCGCGCAGGCGGCGAACAGGTTCACGCCGAAGGGCGGGGTGATCATGCCCAGCGCCAGGTTGACGACCATGATGATGCCGAAGTGCACCGGTTCCACGCCGAATTTCAGCGCCACCGGCAGCAGCAGCGGGGCCAGCACCACGATGGACGCGGACGTCTCGATGAACATGCCGATGACGAACAGCGCCGCGTTCACGCCCATCAGGAACGTGAATTTGGTGTCGAACACCTGCGCCAGCCAGACGCCCAGCGCGTCGGGGATGCCGGCGCGGTTGAGCAGGAAGCTGAAGACGCCGGCGTTGGCGATCACGAACATGATCACCGCGGTCGACATGACGGATTTGTGCAGGGTTTCGGACAGCTGGCCGAAGCTGAGCTTGCGGTAGATGAATTTGCCCACCACCACCGCGTACATCACCGCGACCACGGAGGCCTCGGTCGGCGTGAACACGCCGCCGTAGATGCCGCCCAGGATGATGACCGGCATCATCAGCGCCAGCCAGGCGCGCTTGAAGGCCGGCCATAGCGGCAGGCGGCCTTCGCCGTCGCGCGTGCCCAGGCCATTGCGCCTGGCGTAGAGCCAGACGTAGAGCATCAGCGCCAGGCCGATCAGGATGCCGGGCATCACGCCGGCGATGAACAGCTCGCCGGTGGAGGTGTCGGTGGATACGGCGAACAGGATCATCGGGATGGACGGCGGGATGATCACCCCCAGCTCGGCCGCGCTGGCCTGCAGCGAGGCGGCGAAGGGCGCCGGGTAGCCGTGCCGGATCATGGCCGGGATCAGGATGGCGCCGACCGCGAAGGTGGTGGCCACGCTGGAGCCGGCCACGGCCGCGAAGATCATGCAGGTCAGCACGCAGGTGCAGGCCAGGCCGCCCTGGATGCCGCCCACCAGGCTCTTGGCGAACTCGACCATGCGTTCGGAAATGCCGCCGGCTTCCATCAGGTTGCCGGCCAGGATGAAGAAGGGAATCGCCACCAGCGGGTACTTGTCCAGCGCGGCGTATAGCTGCTGGGCCACCACCAGCCAGGGCAGGTTGGCGGCGCCGACCCCCGCCAGGCTGGCCAGTCCGATCGACACGGCGACCGGCACGGACAGCCCGAAGAAAATCAGCATCGAGACAATCATCAATTGGGACATGGCGTGATCTGCTTGGATTCGTTGCGAACGGGTCAGCCCTGCGCGTCGTTGCGCAAGGGGGCCTCGGCTTCTTCGCCGGCGCACCAGCGGGCCAGCACGGCGATGGCGGCCAGCGTGGCGCCGACCGGGATGGCCAGGTAGATCCAGGAGATCGAGATGTCCAGGCTGGGCACGTTCTGGAAACGCACGCGCCAGGTCATCTGGCCGCCGATCCAGGCCACGAAGCCCAGGAAGCCGGCGCAGATCAGGCCGATCAACGCCTCCAGCGCCCGGCGGCGCGCGCCGCCCAGCAGGTTGCGCAGCAGTTCGACGCTGATCATGGCGCCGTGGCGGAAGGCCAGGGCCACGCCCAGCAGCACGGTCCAGATGAGCAGGGCGCGGGTCAGGACCTCGCTCCAGTCGGCCGGCGCATGCAGCACGAAACGGGCGATGACCTGGTAGAAGGCGGCGGCCGCGGCGGCCACCAGCAAGAGTTGGGCGATGACCGAAACCAGCTTGAAGAGCAGGCGGTCGAAGGCGCAGAGCAAACGCATGATGAATGGAGTCCCGCTAGCGATGGGCGCGAACCAGGCAGGGCAGGCCGGCGGACGGCGCGGGCGGGACGGGCGGGCGTTGCCCGCCGGCCCGTCCCGCGCCTGTCCGCGCCGGCGCGCCGTGCTTACTTGGTGTCGCGGATGGCGTCGATCAGCTTCTTGTCGTACTTCTTGTAGTACTCGGGGTAGGCCGGCTCGACGGCGGCGGCGAAGGCGGCGCGGTCCACTTCGGTGACCTGCATGCCTTCCTTCTTCAGCTGCTCCACGCCGGTCTTCTCGATGTTGTCGACGTAGGCGCGCATGGCCTGGGCCGATTCCTTGCCGGCCTTGTCGAAGTTGGCTTTGTCGGCGGCCGACAGACCTTCATAGACGTTGGCGGACATCAGCACCAGCGCCGGGCCGTAGACGTGGCCGGTCAGCGCCAGGTGCTTCTGCATCTGCGACAGCTTGGCCGAGGTGATGACCGACAGCGGGTTTTCCTGGCCGTCGATGGTGCCCTGCTGCAGGGCGGTGGCCACTTCGGGCCAGGCCATCGGGGTCGGCAGGATGCCGATCTGGCGGAAGGCCGCGATGTGGATGGGGTTTTCCGTGGTGCGGATCTTCAGGCCCTTGGCGTCGGCCGGCGTCTTGACCGGGCGCACGTTGTTGGTCAGGTGGCGGAAGCCCTGTTCGCCCCAGGCCAGGGCGATGATGCCGCGGCTGGGGAACTTGGCCAGCATGTCCTGGCCGATCTTGCTGTCCAGCACCGTGCGGGCGTGCGGCAGGTCGCGCAGCAGGAAGGGGATATCGAAAACCCCGGTTTCGGGAACAAAATTGAGGGTGGCCCCTGTCGAAACGATCGCCAGGTCGATGGTGCCGATCTGCAGCCCCTCGATGACCTCGCGCTCGCCGCCCAGCGCGCTGTTGGCGAACTGCTGCACCTTGTACTTGCCGCCCGTCGAGGCTTCGATGGACTTGGCCATGGCGTCCGCGCCGGCGCCGTAGTGCGACGAGGTCGACAGGGCGTAGGCCATCTTCAGGGTGTTCTGCGCCGCGGCGGGCAGGGAAGCGACCGCCCCGCAGGCGGCCAGGATCGTGGCTGCAAGCCAGGATTTGCGCATTGTCTTCTCCAGTATTCGATATGTTCTTGTCGCGGCGTTGCGCCGCAGTAGCGCATGATAGCGGGATTCGGCCCCCATTCCGGCCGTTGGGTAAGATTGCACGATGATGGATTTCCCTGATGCCTCCCGGGCGCGCCGCGCCGGTTTCTGGTCCACCCTGCGCCTGGGCGCCAGGATGATGATGCGCGACGCGCGCGCCGGCGAGCTGCGCCTGCTGGTGCTGGCGCTGGTGGTGGCGGTGGCCGCCGTGACCAGCGTCGGCTTCCTGGCCGACCGGGTCGGCCGGGCGCTGGAGCGCGACGCCGGCCAGATGCTGGGGGCCGACCTGGTGCTGGACGCCGACGAGCCGGTGCCGGACGCCTTCCTGCAGCAGGCGCGCCAGCGCGGGCTCGAGGTATCGCGCACCTGGCAGTTCCCGTCCATGGTCAGCGCGGGCGACGGCGCCCAGCTGGCCGCGCTCAAGGCCGTCGAGCCGGGCTACCCGCTGCGCGGCGCGCTGCGCGTGGCCGAGGGGCCGTTCGCGCCGGACGCGCCGGCGCGCGGCATTCCCTCCGAGGGCGCGGTCTGGGTCGACGGCCAGCTGCTGTCGCTGCTGAGTCTGAAGATCGGCGACCTGCTCAACGTGGGCGACACGCGCCTGCGCATCGAGCGGGTGGTGAGCTACGAACCCGACCGGGGCATGCAGTTCGTCAACGTCGCGCCGCGCGTGCTGCTGCGCGCCAGCGATCTGCCGGCCACCGGCCTGATCGCGCCGGGCAGCCGCATCGGCTACGCGCTGCTGGTCGCCGGTCCGCCCGAGGCCGTGTCCGGCTATGCCGGCTGGCTGGGCCAGAACCTCAAGCGCGGCCAGAAGCTGGCGACGCTGGAATCTGGCCGTCCCGAGGTGCGCCGCACGCTGGACCGCGCCCAGCGCTTCCTGTCGCTGGTGGCGCTGCTGGCCGTGCTGATCTCGGCCGTGGCGGTGGCGCTGGCGGCCGGGCGCTACATGGCGCGGCACCGTGACGGCATCGCCGTCATGCGCTGCCTGGGCGCGGTGCAGTCGCAGGTCTCGCGCATGCTGACGCTGGAATTCGCGCTGGTCGGGCTGTTCTCGTCGGCACTTGGCTGTCTGCTGGGCTTCGCCGTGCACCAGGGCCTGGTGGCGGTGCTGGCCTCGCTGATCGACACGACCCTGCCCGCGCCCTCGGTGGTGCCGGCGGCGCAGGGTCTGCTGACCGGCCTGTTGCTGCTGCTGGGCTTCGCGCTGCCCTCGCTGGCGCAGCTGCGCCATGTGCCGCCGGCCCGCGTGCTGCGGCGCGACGCCGACACGCTGGGCGCGCGCAGCGCCGCCGGCTACGGGCTGGGCGCGGCGGGCTTCGCTCTGCTGATCTGGTGGTTCGCCGGCGACGCGCGGCTGGGGGCGGTGGTGGCGGGCGGCTTCCTGGGCGCCTTCCTGGTGTTCGCGCTGGTGGCCTGGCTCTGCATCCTGGGCCTGTCGCGCCTGCGTCGCGTGGCCAACGGGCTGCCGTCCCTGCGCTTCGCCCTGGCCGGCGTGGTGCGGCGCCGCGTCGCCACCATCACCCAGGTCTGCGCGCTGGCGATCGGCCTGATGGCGCTGCTGCTGCTGGCCATGACGCGCACCGACCTGATCCAGGGCTGGCAGCGCACGCTGCCGCCGGACGCGCCCAACCGTTTCCTGATCAATGTGCAGCCCGAGCAGCGCCAGGCCGTGTCCGACGCGCTGGCGCGCGAAGGGCTGGGCCGCGTCAGCCTGGCGCCCATGGTGCGCGGCCGACTGATCGCCCTCAACGGCAAGCCGGTGGGGCCGGACGACTATGAAGAACCGCGCGCCAAGCGGCTGGTGGACCGGGAATTCAACCTGTCCTACGGCGATGAACTGCCCTCGTCCAACCGCATCGAACAGGGCCGCTGGCTCGCGCCCGGCGCCGACGAGGTCTCGCTGGAGTCGGGCCTGGCCAAGACGCTGGGCATCAAGCTGGGCGACAAGATGCTGTTCGACGTGGCCGGCCAGCAGGTCGAGGCCGCCGTGACCAGCATCCGGCGGGTGGACTGGGACACCATGCGCGTCAACTTCTTCGCCATCCTGACTCCGGCCGCGCTGGCCGACATGCCGCAAAGCTGGATCACCTCGTTCTACCTGCCGCCCGGCAAGGAGCCGGTCCTGCCGGCGCTGGTGCGCGAGTTTCCCAACCTGACCGTGTTCGACGTGGGCGCCATCCTGCGGCAACTGCAATCGGTGCTGAACGAAGTGGGGCGCGCGGTGCAGCTGCTGTTCCTGTTCACGCTGGCGGCAGGCGTGCTGGTGCTGGCCGCCGCGCTGACCGCCACGCGCGACGAACGCATGCGCGAGGCCGCCGTGCTGCGGGCGCTGGGCGCGACCCGGCGCCAGCTGGCGCGCTCGCAGCGTATCGAGCTGTGGGCGGTGGGCGGGCTGGCCGGGCTGCTGGCGGCCGCCGGCGCCAGCGCGATTGCTTGGGTTTTATCAACCCTGGTGTTCGACTTTGCGATTACCCTCAGCCTCTGGCCGTGGCTGGCCGGCATCGGCGCTGGCATGCTCGGCGCCTGGGGCGGCGGCGCCCTGGCCCTGCGCGGCGTGCTGCGCACCCCGCCCCTGGTCACCCTGAGAGAAACCTGATGACGTCCCGCGTCCATTCGATAAGCGAACCCGTGGATACTACCCGCAGCATTTTTGATCTACTTGGCGGCGAGCCCGGCGTGCGCGCCCTGGTCGACCGTTTCTACGACCTGATGGACATCGAGCCGGACCTGAAGGAACTGCGCGCCGCCCATGGCCCCAGCCTGGACGAGGCCCGCGACAAGCTGTTCTGGTTCCTGTGCGGCTACTTCGGCGGCCCCGATCACTACATCGAGCGTTTCGGCCATCCCCGGCTGCGCGCGCGCCATCTGCCTTTTTCCATCGGCGAGGTCGAGCGCGATCAGTGGGTGACCTGCATGGGGCGCGCGCTGGAGGACGAGGGCATCGAGCCCGCGCTGGTCGATCGCCTGCTTGAGTCCTTTTACGGCGTGGCCGACTGGATGCGGAATAAGTGACCCCCCCGAAGCGCTCACGCGCTTCCCCCCCCCAGGGGGGCATGCCTGCGGACCGGGGGAGAAGTCCCCCCCGAAGCGCTCGCGCGCATCCCCCCAGGGGGCATGCCTGCGGACCGGCAAAGCCGGCTCCGCGGCATCCCGATGGGGTGAAACCGTCGATGGGGTGAAACCGGTATCCTGCGTGGGTTCATGGCTCTTTTGCGAGAGCCTTTTCATTTTTGAGGTGGCCCGACAATGAAGAAACTCATCAACAATCCGTCCGGACTGGTGCGGGAAATGTTCGAGGGCGCGGCGCGGCAGGCGCCGGGGACGGCCATCCTGGGCGATGAGCATGTGCTGGTGCGCAACGATCTGCCGGCGGCGGAGCGGCGGCCCGTGGCCGTGATTTCCGGCGGTGGCTCCGGTCACGAGCCGGCGCACGCCGGCTATGTCGGCGCCGGCATGCTGAGCGCGGCGGTCTGCGGCGAGGTATTCACCTCGCCGTCCACCGATGCGGTGCTGGCGGCCATCCGCGCCACGGCCGGGCCCAACGGGGCCTTGCTGATCGTCAAGAACTACACCGGCGACCGGTTGAACTTCGGCCTGGCCGCCGAGCTGGCCCGCGCCGAGGGCATCCCGGTGGAGATCGCCATCGTCGCCGACGACGTGTCGCTGCGCCGGCACACGCCGCGCGAACGTCGGCGGGGCATCGCCGGCACCGTGCTGGTGCACAAGATCGCGGGCGCGGCCGCGGCCCTGGGGCTGCCGCTGGCGCAGGTCGCCGCCGCCGCGCGCGAGGCGGCCGCGCAGCTCGGCTCGATGGGCGTGGCCCTGGGCGGCTGCACGCTGCCGGGTGCGGAGAAATCCGGCTTCACGCTGGCCGACAACGAGATCGAGCTGGGCCTGGGCATCCATGGCGAGAAGGGCGTCGAGCGCAGCGCCATGCTGCCGGCCGACCAGCTGACCGCGACCCTGCTGGATTACATCGTCGAGGACATGGGCCTGGCGGCCGGCGCGCGCGTCGCGCTGCTGGTCAACGGCCTGGGCGCCACGCCGCAGATGGAGCTGGACGTGGTCATGCGCGCCGCCTATGACAAGCTGGCCGCGCGCGGGATCGCCGTCGAGCGGGCCTGGTCGGGCACGCTGCTGTCGGCGCTGGACATGCCGGGCTGCTCGCTGTCGGTGCTGCGCGTGGACGACGGCCGGCTGGCGCTGCTGGACGCGGCCACGGGCGCGCGCGCCTGGCCGGGCGGCGGGCGGGTCAACCAGGACATCCACGTCGCCGCGCCGGCGATGGAGCAGGGCGAGGCCCAGGCCGTGCCCGACGCCGCCGGCCAGCGCTGGATCGCCGCCCTGAAGCCGGCGCTGGGCGCGGCGGCGGCGGCGCTGCACGCCAAGGAGCCGACGCTGACCGAGCTGGATTCGCTGGCGGGCGACGGCGACCTGGGCGCCAGCATGAAGCGCGCCGCCGACGCCATCCTGGCGGTGCCCGACGCGGCCCTGGCCAATCCGGCCGGCGCGCTGGCCGCGCTGGGCGGCGCGCTGCGCAAGGCCATCGCCGGCAGTTCCGGCCCGTTCTACGCCACCGCGCTGCTGCGCGCCTCGCGCCGGCTGGCGCAAGGCGCGCAACCGTCGGCGCGCGACTGGGCCGGTGCGTTCAGCGATGCCGTGCAGGCCGTCAGCGACCTGGGCGGAGCCAAGGCCGGCGACCGGACCATGCTGGATGCGCTGTTCCCGGCCGCCGCCGCCTTCGAGCAGGGCCTGGCCCAGGGCGCGACGCCGGCCGTCGCCTTCGCCGCGGCGGTCGAGGCCGCGGAGCAGGGCGCGCAGGCGACCGCCGCCATGGCGCCGCGCGCCGGCCGCGCCAGCTATTTGGGCGAGCGCGCCGTCGGTGCGCCGGACGGCGGCGCCGTGGCCGTGGCCTGCTGGCTGGCGGCGCTGCGGCCGCATGTCGGGTCCGTGTAAATAGCGGGTCCGTGTAATAATTTTGGGGACGTTTTCCCTTTTGGCGTATCTCCATTGACTGCAAGCGACATCGACTGGCGCCGGACGCCGCAACGGGGCGGCCGGCCATGAAGGCGGAACGCGATGCCAGCGGCGCGCGCCGCGCGGCCTGGCCGGCGCCGCTGGGCGGCGCCATGCTGAGCGACGCGCGTCTGGGCGAGGCCGGACCGCAGCTGTTCGACCCCGCCCGCTATGGCGAGCGCGCCCGTCCGGTGGACGCCGGCGGCCGGCAGGCCGCCTGGTTCGTGCACGGCGAGGGCTGGCAGGGCGTGCTGCGCCGCTACCGGCGCGGCGGCATGATCGCCCGCCTGAGCCGCGACAGCTATCTGTGGGCCGGCGAGGACCGCACGCGCAGCTTCCGCGAATATCGGCTGCTGGCCGCCATGCGACGTCAGGGCCTGGACGTGCCGGCGCCGCTGGCCGCCGCCTATTGGCGCCAGGGGCCGGTCTACCGAGCCGCCATCCTGGTCGAGCGCATTCCCGGCGTGAAGCCGCTGGCCCAGATGCTGGCCGAGCCGCTCTGGGAGCCGGTGGCCGCGGCCATCGTCCGCATGCACCGGGCCGGCGTCTGGCACGCCGACCTGAACGCGTTCAACATCCTGATCGGCGGCGAGGGCCGCGTCTGGCTCATCGATTTCGACCGGGGCATCCAGGGACGGCTGTCCGATCGCCAGCGCCAGGGCAACCTGGAGCGGCTGCGGCGTTCGCTGAACAAGGTGGCGGGGGATGCCGGCGAGCGCTTCTGGCTCAAGCTGCGCGACAGCTACTGGACGGCGTGGGGCGTGGGCATCCAGCCTTGACGCGGGCCAGGGCCGTCCGTCCGGGGCCGATGGGGCGCAGACGAGGCGATCGTCCCCCGATTTGCGGCAAAAAGCCCCCCAAAGTTGGGGAGGTCCGCGTTAAAAAGCTTTATCATTGCGCCTTTTGGCACTCCTGAAATACACGCATAGGGCAAGGGGGTTCGTATATGAAACTAGGGGCGGGAATGCGCTGGGCGCTCGGGGCGATGCTGGTCGCGGCGGCCGCGACGCCGGCGGTCGCGCAGAACAAGGTCGTCAACGTCTACAACTGGGCCGAATACACGGCGCCGGACACGATCCCGGGTTTCGAGAAGGAAACCGGCATCAAGGTCCGCTATGACGTCTACGACAGCAACGACACGCTGCAAGCCAAGCTGCTGGCCGGCAAGTCCGGCTATGACGTCGTTGTCCCGTCCACGCATTACGCCTCCCGCCAGATCGAGGCGGGCCTGTTCCAGAAGCTGGACAAGTCCAAGATCCCGAACTGGAAGTACCTGGATCCCGACGTGATGGCGCTGGTCGCCAGCGTCGACCCGGGCAACCTGTACGCCATCCCCTGGGGCTACGGCACCAACGGCCTGGGCTACAACGTCACCAAGGTCAAGCAGATCCTGGGCGACAACGTCGACCTGGGCAACTGGGACATCCTGTTCAAGCCCGAGAACGCCGCCAAGCTCAAGGAATGCGGCATCTCGATGCTGGACGAGGCCGCGCAGGTCTTCCCGGCGGTGCTGAAGTACCTGGGCAAGGATCCCAACAGCGCCAACCCCGACGACTACAAGGCCGCGCTGGACCTGCTCAAGCAGATCCGCCCGTACATCCGCCAGTTCAGCTCGTCCGGCTATATCGACGAGCTGGCCGTGGGCGACCTGTGCATGGTCTACGGCTTTTCGGGCGACGTGATGATCGCCCGCAAGCGCGCCCAGGAAGCCAAGAAGTCCTATGAAGTGAATTACTTCATTCCCAAGGGCGGCGCGCCGGCCTGGTTCGACCTGATGGTCATCCCGAAGGATGCGCCGCATCCCGAGGAGGCCCTGGCGTTCATCAACTACATCGAGACGCCCCAGGTCCACGCGGCCATCACCAACACCATGTTCTACCCGAACGCCAACAAAGAGGCGCGCAAGTACGTGGTGAAGGACGTGGCCGACAATCCCATGATCTACCCGTCGCCCGAGGTGTCCAAGACCCTCTATGTGATCAAGGCCCAGCCCTTGAACGTCCAACGCCTGCAAACGCGCATGTGGGCCGAGCTGAAGTCCGGAAGATAAGCGATCATGAGCGATAGCCGTTACTCGGCGCAGCACGCGGCCGATCCGGACGAGTTCGTCCGGATCGCCGACGTGGTGAAGATTTTCGGCGACGTGGTCGCCGTGCGTTCCGTCAACCTGTCGGTCAAGCGCAACGAGATATTCGCGCTGCTGGGTAGCTCCGGCAGCGGCAAGTCGACCTTGCTGCGCATGCTGGCGGGCTTCGAGGAAGCGACCTCGGGCCAGATCCTGCTCGACGGCGAGGACATCACCAGCACGCCGCCGTACCGTCGGCCCGTGAACATGATGTTCCAGTCCTATGCGCTGTTCCCGCACATGACGGTCGAGGCCAACGTGGCCTTCGGCCTGAAGCAGGAAGGCGTGCCCCGGGCCGAGATCCACGACCGCGTGTTCGAGGCGCTGGACCTGGTGCAGATGGCCGGCTACGCGCGGCGCAAGCCCAACCAGCTCTCGGGCGGGCAGCAGCAGCGCGTGGCGCTGGCGCGCAGCCTGGTCAAGCGGCCCAAGCTGCTGCTGCTGGACGAGCCCATGTCGGCGCTGGACAAGCAGATCCGTCAGAAGACCCAGATCGAGCTGGTCAAGATCCTGGAGCAGGTCGGCGTGACCTGCATCATGGTCACCCACGACCAGGAAGAGGCCATGACCATGGCGCACCGCCTGGCCGTCATGACCGAAGGCCAGATCGTCCAATGCGGCACGCCGCAGGATGTCTACGCCTTCCCGAACTCGCGCTTCGTCGCCAGCTTCATCGGCTCGACCAATATGTTCACCGGCACCATCGTGGTCGACGAACCCGACCATGTCGCCATCGAGTGCGCCGAGCTGACCCGCCCGCTGTACGTCAGCCACGGCGTGAGCGAGCCGCTGGGCATGGACGTGCACGTGTCGATCCGGCCCGAGCGCCTGGTGGTGTCGCGCAACCAGCCCGAGGGGGACTACAACTGGGCGCACGGCATGGTCAGCCACATGGCCTGGATGGGCAGCTACGCGCTGTACCAGATCCGGCTGGACTCCGGCACGATGGTCGAGGCCAGCGTGCCCAGCCTGCTGCTGGCGCAGATGGACGCGCCCGGCATCGACGAAGAGATCTTCGTCAGCTGGGACGCCGACAGCGCCACCGTGCTGTCGTCCTGAGCGCGGCGCGGAGGTCCATTTCATGAGCCGCTTTTCTCCCCGCGACTGGCTGCCTTCAGGCAAGACGCTGGCGGTGGTGCCGCCGTTCGCCTGGCTGCTGGTGTTCCTGCTGGTGCCGTTCCTGCTGGTCTTCAAGATCAGCTTCGCCGAACTGCAATTCGGCGTGCCGCCGTACACCCCGCTGGCCGAATTCAAGGACGAGGCGGTGCAGTTCAGCCTGCACCTGCGCGGCTACATTCTGCTCCTGACGGACAGCCTGTATTTCGCCACCTACCTGAATTCGGTCAAGATCGCCGCCATCACCACGCTCTGTTGCGTGCTGATCGGCTATCCGATCGCCTATTACATCGCGCGTTCCTCGCCCTCGGTGCGCAACCTGCTGCTGCTGGGCGTGATCCTGCCGTTCTGGACCTCGCTGCTGCTGCGCGTGTATGCCTGGGTCGGCATCCTGCGCAACGACGGCCTGCTCAATAACCTGCTGCAGGCCCTGGGCATCATCTCCAGCCCGCTGGAAATCTATCGCACCGACCTGGCGGTCTATATCGGCATGGTCTATGCCTATCTGCCGTTCTTCATCCTGCCGCTCTACGCCACGCTGGTGAAGATGGACCTGCGCCTGCTGGAAGCCGCCTATGACCTGGGCGCCAAGCCCTGGCAGGCGTTCTGGCAGATCACCGTGCCGCTGTCGCGCCAGGGCGTGATCGCCGGCGCCATGCTGGTGTTCATCCCGGCGGTGGGCGAGTACGTGATCCCGGAAATGCTGGGCGGGGCCAACACGCTGATGATGGGCCGCGTGATGTGGAACGAATTCTTCAACAACACCGACTGGCCGATGGCCTCGGCGGTGACCTGCGTGATGGTGCTGCTGCTCCTGGTGCCGCTGGCGCTGTTCCAGTACAACCAGGTCAGGCAGCAGGAACAGGCCGGCGGGGGGCGCAAATGAACGGTCCCAACAAGACGCTGCGCGCCCTCGCGCTGGGGCTGGGGTACTTCTTCCTGTATGTGCCCATCGTCAGCCTGATGGTCTTCTCGTTCAACGAGTCGCCGGCGGTCACGTCCTGGACCGGCTTCTCGATGCGCTGGTACCACTCGCTGTTCAACGACGAGGCGCTGCTGCGCGCGGCCTGGCTGTCGTTCCGCATCGCCGCGCTGACGGCCACGGCGGCGGTCATCCTCGGCACCTGGGCCGGCTATGTGCTGGCCCGCATGGGGCGCTTTCGCGGCTTCACGCTGTACGTGGGCATGCTGAGCGCGCCGCTGGTCATTCCCGAGGTGGTGCTGGGCATCTCGCTGCTGCTGATGTTCGTCGAACTGCGCGGCCACCTGGGCTGGCCCGCCGAGAACGGCATGTTCACCATCTGGGTCGGTCACGTCACGCTGTGCATGGCCTTCGTCGCCGTGGTCATCCAGACCCGCATCCGCGACCTGGACCGCTCGCTGGAAGAGGCCGCGCTGGACCTGGGCGCCACGCCGCTGGTGGTGTTCTTCAAGATCACGCTGCCGTTGATCGCGCCGGCGCTGGCCTCGGCCTGGCTGCTGTCGTTCACGCTGTCGCTGGACGACGTGGTGCTGGCGTCCTTTCTGTCGGGCCCCAGCTCCAGCACGCTGCCGATGGAAGTGTTCTCGCGCGTGCGGCTGGGCCTGAAGCCCGAGATCAACGCCCTGGCCACGCTGTTCATCCTGGCGGTGGGCACCTGCGTGATCCTGGCCAACCGACTGCAATCGCGCAAAGAGACCGAATTCAAATGAAATCAACGACTTTGTATGGCTTGAGCAAGTGCAGCACCTGCGTCAAGGCGCGCGACTGGCTGAGCGCGCATGGCGTCGCGCATGATTTCGTCGACTACCGCGATCATCCGGTGGCTGCCGCCACGCTCAAGGCCTGGGCCGGCAAGGTGGGCGGCTGGGAAAAGCTGGTCAACCGCACGTCCATGACCTGGCGCGCGTTGCCGGACGAGCGCAAGGCCGCCAGCACCGACGCGCAATGGACCCAGCTGATCGCCGAGTACCCGGCGCTGGTGCGCCGCCCGGTCACGGTCACGCCGGACGGCGAGGTCACGGTCGGTTTCAGCGAAAAGCGCTACGGCGAACGCTTCGCCTGATCGCGCAGCGCCATGGCCGGCAAGGCAATTCCATCGGGCAGCGCCGCAGCGGCGCTGCCCGATGTTTTTTTCGACCGCGACGCCCGCGAGCTGGCGCGCGACCTCTTGGGCAAGGTGATCCGGCATCGCGTCGACGGCCTGTGGCTGTCGGCCCGCATCATCGAGACCGAGGCCTACTACCAGGCCGAGAAGGGCAGCCACGCCTCGCTGGGCTATACCCACAAGCGGCGCGCGCTGTTCATGGACGGCGGCGTCATCTACATGTACTACGCGCGCGGCGGCGATTCGCTGAACTTCAGCGCCGCCGGGCCGGGCAACGCGGTGCTGATCAAGTCCGGTCATCCCTGGGTCGACGCGCGTTCGGGGCCAGAGGCGCTGGCGCGCATGCAGGCGCTCAATCCCGACGCGGCGGGGGGCGCGCGTCCGCCGCACAAGCTGTGCGCCGGCCAGACCCTGCTGTGCCGCGCCCTGGGCTTGAAAGTGCCGGACTGGGATGCGCGCCGCTTCGACCCCGAGGCGCTGTACGTGGAGGACGTGGGCGAGCGTCCCTCCGCCCTGGTGCGCTGCGCCCGGCTGGGCATTCCGGCGGGCCGCGACGAGCATCTGCAATACCGCTATGTGGACCCGGCCTATGCCGCGTTCTGCACCCGCAACCCGCTGCGGCGCGGCCAGGTCGCGGGTCGCGACTACGTCTGGGTGGATGGGCGGGACAGGGAATTGCCGCCGCCGGGCGGGGCGTAGCGGGCGCAGCGCTTGTTCAGCGCGCCAGGCGCCGGCTGACGTCAGGGCACTGCGGCAAGCGCCGTTTCAGGCGGAGCGGTCGGCGGCTTCGCGCGCCCGGCGCTCCATCGAGGCCAGCATCTCGGCGTACTTCTGCCGCACGCGGCGGCGGTTCAGGCGCCGGCTCCAGGCGTATAGCGGAATCAGGGGCAGCGAGCCGAAACCGTCGATCAGGTACAGCCCGGGCTTGCCGTCGGCGTTGCGGCCGTAGGCGATGTTGGAGGGCGAGACGTCATGCAGCACGACATGGGCGTCGGCCAGATCCTCGAAGAACTCGTCCAGCCGCGCCCGCAGGGCCTGGTCCAGCCGGCCCTGGCGCGCCAGGCTCGCCACCGTGGGCGCGATCCCGCCCGCGTCGTCGGTGATCTTCTCCACCAGCAGCCCCAGGCCCAGCGAGGTCTGCGCCACGCCCAGGATGCGGGCCAGCGGCACCTGCCACACGCCGGAAGGGCGGGTGGTGGTGTTGACGTATTCGGTGATCTCGTTCAGGTAGACGCGGTAGGCGCTTTCACGCTGATACTGCTTGTACCAGCGCTTGAACGGCCGCGCTTGCAGGTAGCGGGCGCGCGCCTTCATGTCCATCACCTTGACGAGCAGGGAAGGGGCGTTCGGGTGCTGGAAGATGTGACGGTCGCCGCCGACCGCCAGGGGGAATTCCGCGTCCAGGTTCAGGGGACCGAAGATCGATTGAAACGAGACTGCGTTGCTACAGGATGGAAGATCGGCGGAGTTCAAAACAGTTGCGTGCTCATGCAGATTGTTAACAGTTTAATGCTGTTGCGCGGAGCAGGCAGGCATACCCGACTGGCGGAGCTGGCTATTTATCCAGGGCCGTCCCGAGCCAAAATATCGGGCCGCATCCTAAAATCCCTGTTTTGGAGGCGAGTTCCTTGACCTTGAATGACATCCTGCTTTGGGTCGCGGCCGGTGGCGCCGTGCTGGCCTGCCTGCTTGGCCTAGCGGCCTGCCTGCGCCCGTCCGGCGGCCCCGCCCGCCTGGACGCGCTGCTGGAAGGGCTGGAACGCACCGAGCGCGCGCTACGCGCCGACATTGCCGAGGGCCAGCGCGGCCTGCGCGGCGAACTGGCGGAGTCGGCCCGCGCCCTGCGCGCGGAGCTGGGGCAGGCCCAGGACGAGCTGCGCGCCGGCCTGGGGCGCGACGCCCAGGCCGCCCGCGCCGAGTCCGCCGAATCGCTGGCCCGCTTCGCCGCCGGCTTCGGCGAGCAGCTGCAGGGGCTGATCCAGATCAACGAGCGCCGCCTGTCCGAAGTGCGCGCCACGGTCGACCAGCGGCTGCAACTGCTGCAGGCCGACAACGGCGCCCGGCTCGACGAGATGCGCCGGACCGTGGACGAAAAGCTGCACGCCACGCTGGAACAGCGGCTGGGCGAATCGTTCAAGCTGGTCTCCGAGCGGCTGGAGGCGGTGCACAAGGGCCTGGGCGAAATGCAGGCGCTGGCCGCGGGCGTGGGCGATCTCAAGCGCGTGCTGACCAACGTGAAGTCGCGCGGCACCTGGGGCGAGGTGCAACTGGCCCGGCTGATCGAAGACAACATGACGCCGGACCAGTACGCCAGCAACATCAAGCCGGTGCCGGGCAGCGACGCGATCGTGGAGTTCGCCGTGCGCCTGCCGGGCAGGGCGGGCGGCGCGCCGGTCTGGCTGCCGATCGACGCCAAGTTCCCCAAGGAAGAATACGAGCGCCTGATGGACGCCCAGGAAGCGGCCGACGCCGAGGGCGCGCGCGCGGCCGGCGCGGCGCTGGGCAAGGCGGTGGAAGCACAGGCCCGGATGATCGCCGCCAAGTACGTGGCGCCGCCGCACACCACCGATTTCGCCATCATGTTCCTGCCCACCGAAAGCCTGTATGCCGAGGTGCTGCGGCGTCCGGGGCTGCTGGACCGGCTGCACGGCCTGCGCGTCAACGTGGCCGGCCCCAGCAATCTGGCGGCCCTGCTGAACAGCCTGCAGATGGGCTTTCGCACCCTGGCCATCGAGCAGCGCTCGTCCGAGGTCTGGCAGGTGCTGCGCGCCGTCAAGACCGAGTTCGGCAAGTTCGGCGAGGCGCTGGCCAGCGTCAAGAAGACGCTGGACAACGCCAGCAACAAGATCGGCCAGACCGAGGTGCGCACGCGCGCCATGCTGCGCAACCTGAAGAACGTCGAAGCCTTGCCCGAGGCCGATGCGCGGCTGGTGCTGGGCGGGCAGTCCGGTCAGGATGCGGACGATCCGGGCGACGCCGGGGAGGCGGACGCCGGCTATTCCGCTGTGGCGGCAGAGCCACCCCGGCAGGCGTGATTCCTAGCCGCCCGGCAGGAGGCAGCTTGTTGCCCCGCCATACAGTGGATATCCTCATGCTTGCGGCAATCCGCCGTCGATATCTGGAGCATCGCAAGCATGGGCACCGCTGAACGCCACGATCCTTCTTCCCTCGACGCGACCGGGCTGGCCGCGGCCATCGCCGATGGCCAGACCACGGCCAGCCAGGCCATGCGCGAGGCCCTGGAGCGGGTCGCCGCGCGTAATCCCGACATCAACGCGGTCTGCGGACTGCGGGAAGACCTGGGCCTGAGCCTGGCCGCCAGGACGGACGAGGAACTCGCGGGCCTGACGCGGGACGGGCGGCGCGCCCTGCTGGCCGAGCGTCCGTTCCTGGGCGTGCCGACCTTGCTCAAGGACCTGGGCACGGCCGCGCTGGGCCTGCCCAGCGCCATGGGCTCGGTGCTGTACGGCCAGGTAGAGTGGAACGTGGACGCTGAAATCGTCGTCCGCTACCGCCGCGCCGGCCTGATTCCCTTTGGCCGCAGCACCAGCGCCGAGCTGGGGCTCAGCCCCACTTCCGAATCGCCGGTCTACGGCGCGCCCACGCAGAATCCCTGGAAGCCCGGTCATAGCGCCGGCGGTTCCAGCGGGGGCGCGGGCGCAGCGCTGGCCAGCGGCATGGTGCATATCGCCCATGGCAGCGACGGCGGCGGCTCGATCCGCATTCCCGCGTCCTGCTGCGGCGTGCTGGGCCTGAAGCCCTCGCGCGGCCTGATGCCGCTGGGCCCGCTCAAGGGCGAAGGCTGGGGCGGGCTGGCCACCGAGCACATGATGACCCTGTCGGCGCGCGACTGCGCCGCCGCCCTGGACATCAGCGCCGGCGCCGACGTGGGCGCGCCCTATGCCGCGCCGGCCTTGCCCGCGCAATCCTTCCGCGCGATCGTGGCGGACGCGGCGCGGGATCCGCGCGCCGTCGCGCCGCGCCGCATCGCCTGGCTCAACACGACCTACGAAGGCGACGCGATCGATCCGGAAGTCGCGGCCGCGGTGGCCGAGGCCGCCAGCCTGTTCGCCTCGCTAGGGCACGAACTCGAGACCGCCGCGCCGCCCGTGGGCTCGGAAGAGGTCCTGTCGCCGATGCTGCCGCTGATCGCCAGCGCCGCGGCCAATGCCATCGACGCCTTCGTCGCCGCGCGCGGCCGGCGCCTGGCGGCCGACGAACTCCAGCCCACCACGCTGGGCGCGCGCGAGTACGCGCGCAACATTTCGGGCGCGCAGTACGTGTCCTGCGTCGACGCCTGCCACGAGATCACGCGCCGCGTCGGCCGTTTCCTGGACCGGCGCGACGGACAGGGCTACGACCTGTTCCTGTCGCCGACGCTGGCCGGCCTGCCCGCCGCCATCGGTCGTTACGCCATGGACAACGCCGATTACCTGGCCTACCGTCTGGGCAAGAAGGGCGTGATCGGCTATTCGCCCTTCGCGCCGCTGGCGAACCTGACCGGCATGCCCGCGATCTCCATTCCCTTCGGGCTGTCGCGCGATGGCCTGCCCATCGGCATCCAGCTGATGGGGCCGTTGGGCAGCGAGGCCTTGCTGTTGGCGCTGGCGGCGCAGGTCGAGGCCGTCAAACCATGGCAGCGGGTGGCGCCGATGGCCCGCTAGCGGCAAGGCCGGGGCAGCGGGCGCGCCGCGCCCGCCCACGGCAACAGGGAGAGATCATGGCATCGTTTTCGACGCATACCGTGTTCAACCAGGTTCCGCCCCTGGAGGACTATTCCCTTTACGAGACGGATCCCGCGCTGCGCGCGGCGGTGGCGCGCGAAGGCGCGGCGGCCTGGGAGGGCGACCTCGCCGCCCATGGCGCCTGGCTCGGGCGGGCGCAGACGCTGGCCGCCGGGGACGAGGCCAACCGCCATCCGCCCAGGCTGATCAGCTATGACCGCGGCGGCCATCGCGTCGACCAGATCGAATTCCATCCCTCCTGGCGGCTGCTGATGGGCGGCGTGGTGGCGCGCGGCCTGCACAGCCGTGTCTGGGCGCAGCCGGCGCCGGGCGCCCAGGCCGCGCGCGCCGCCGCCTACCTGATGCAGGGTCAGGTCGAGGCCGGCACCTTGTGTCCGACCACCATGACTTTCGCGGCCGTGCCGCTGCTGCAACGCGAACCGGCCGGCGTGGTGGACTTCGGCGGCGACTGGCTGCCCGCGCTGTATTCGCGCGAGTTCGACGGCGCGGACGCGCCGCTGACCGCCAAGCGCGGCGCGCTGATCGGCATGGGCCTGACCGAAAAGCAGGGCGGTTCGGACCTGCGCGCCATCAGCACGCGGGCGACGCCGCTGGGCGCGCCGGGGCGCGGGTGCGCCTATCAGCTGGTGGGCCACAAATGGTTCTATTCGGTGCCGCAGGCCGATGCGCACCTGGTGCTGGCCCAGGCCGACGAGGGGCCCAGCTGCTTCTTCGTGCCGCGCTGGATACCGGGCGGGCCGCGCAACGCCGTGCGCGTGCGCCGCCTGAAGGACAAACTGGGCAACCGCAGCAACGCCAGCGCCGAGGTCGAGTTCGAGGACGCCTGGGGCGTGATGGTGGGCGAGCCGGGCTGCGGCCTGGCGGTGCTGCTGGAAATGGCCGCCACCACGCGGCTCGATTGCGTGCTGGGCAGTGCGGCGCTGTTGCGCCAGGCGCTGGTGCAGGCCGCGCATCACGCGCGTCATCGCCAGGCCTTCGGCAAGCCGCTGGCCGAGCAGCCGCTGATGCGCAACGTGCTGGCCGACCTGGCGCTGGAGAGCGAGGCGTCCATGGCGCTGGCGTTGCGGCTGGCGCGCGCCGTCGACGAGCGCGCCGACCCCGGCGCGCGGGCGCTGGCGCGCGTGGGCACGCCGGCCGCCAAGCTCTGGGTCTGCAAGCGCGCCGTGGCGGCGGTGGCCGAGTGCCTGGAGGCCTGGGGCGGCAACGGCTACGTGGAAGACGGTCCCATGCCCAGGCTGTACCGCGAGACGCCGGTGAATTCGGTCTGGGAAGGCTCGGGCAACGTCATGGCGCTGGACGTGCTGCGCGCGTTGCAGCGCGAACCCGAGGGCATGCCCGCGCTGGCGCGCGAGCTGGACGCGGCCGCCGGCCAGTACCGTGACTACGACGCCGCGCTGGCGCAATGGCGCGCCAGCCTGGCCGACACGGCGCAGGCCGAGGTCCAGGCCCGCCGCATCGCCGCCGGGCTGGCCCGGCTGTGGCAGGCGGCGCTGTTGATCCAGCACGCGCCGGCCGCCGTCGCGGACGCCTTCGTGGGCAGCCGGCTGGCGGCGGGCGGCGGCATTTTCGGCGAATTGCCCGCCGGCGCCGATGTCCGCGCCATCCTCGCGCGCGCGTGGCCGGACGCCGTCGCATGCTAAATTTCCCTACTTCCCCGTACCGCCTTACCCATTTGGAACGCCATGCTTTCCCAGCAAGAACTCAAGCAGCAGGCCGCCGACGCGGCCCTGGAATTCGTTGAACAGGTCGCCGGCCCGGACGCCATCATCGGCGTGGGCACCGGCTCCACCGCCGACCTCTTCATCGACGGGCTGGCCCGTTTCAAGGGCCGCATCGCCGGCACGGTGGCCAGCTCGGAACGCAGCGCCGCCCGCCTGGCGGGGCATGGCCTGAAGGTGCTGGACCTGAACGACGTGCGCTCGATGCCGATCTACGTGGACGGCGCCGACGAGATCAACGCCGGCCTGCACATGATCAAGGGCGGCGGCGGCGCGCTGACGCGCGAGAAGATCGTCGCCTCGGTGGCCGAGCGCTTCATCTGCATCGCCGACGAATCCAAGCTGGTCCAGACGCTGGGCAAGTTCCCGCTGCCGCTGGAAGTGATTCCGATGGCGCGCGAGTCCGTGGCCCGCGCCATGACGGCGCTGGGCGGCCAGCCGCGCCTGCGCGAAGGCTTCGTGACCGACAACGGCAACATCATCCTGGACGTGTCCGGCCTGTCCATCACCGACGCGCCGGCGCTGGAAGCCCGCGTCAACAACTTGCCCGGCGTGGTGACTTGCGGTCTGTTCGCGCTGCCCGGCGCCGACGTGGCGCTGCTGGCGACGCAGAACGGCATCCGGCGGCTGGATCGCGCCTGATGATTTCCCCCACGGCTGCGTTTGCGCGGCCGTGGGCGACAGGCATGGCGCGCCGGCTCAAGCGGACGCGTGTTTTTCGGGCTCGACCGACAGGCGCAGGCCCAGGGTCTTGAGCACCGCCAGCAGCGTCTTCAATGTGGGATTGCCATTGGGCGACAGCGTGCGGTAAAGGGACTCGCGGCTGATGCCGGCTTGCGCCGCGACGACGGCCAGGCCACCGTAGGCTTCGGCTACGGTGCGCAGGGCGAGCAGGCCCGCGGCCCGGTCGTCGGGGTCGTCCAGCGATTCCAGGGCGGCCTTGAGATATTCGACGGCCAATTGGCGATCCGCTCGCAGTTCGGCGACTTCCGCGGCGTGGTGAGATACCGCGCCCTTGAGCTTGCTCATGCCTGCCTCCGTTTCCATTCCTGCCACAACGCCTGGGCGACCTTGATGTCGCCAGCCTGGCTGCCTTTGTCTCCGCCACACAGCAGCAAGACGACAGCCTTGCCGTGCCGGCCGCAGTAGACGCGATAGCCAGCTCCGGTATGTATGCGTAGTTCGATGACGCCCGCGCCCACCGGCTGCGAGTCGCCGAAATTGCCCATTTCGAGCTGCCGCAGGCGCACCCGGATACGGGCCTGGGACGACTTGTCGCGTAGCGTATTGAGCCATGCGGAGAAGGGTTCGCCGCCATCCTCGCGCTGATAGCGCAGCAATTCCAGCATGGTATGATTGTAGCTTGAAAGCTACTCCTTGTGGGTGAGAGCCACCGGTGGGCAAGCCGGCGAGGCCCGGGATCAGTGGGGAAGCGCAGCCCGGACGCTTGCGCCGGGCGCAGGCGTGTCCAAGGATCGTAATGCCTTCCTTGCAGCGGTTTGCCGGGGTGTTCATAATCCTGTCACACATGGGTCATAACCTTGCGGGCTGTGCAGGCCCATCACGAAAACGCTTACTTTCCGGGGCAATGCAATGAAACCAACCACGCAGGGAGCCCGGATGACCGAGCACACAAACAAGCAGTTCGACGCTGATCTGGAAAACGTCCGCTCGCAGTTCCTGCAGATGGGCGGCGTGGTGGAAGCCATGATCCAGGAAGCCATCGACGCGCTGGCCAGCGGCGACATGGCGCTGGTGGACAAGGTCCGCGAGCGGGAAAAGGAAGTCAACCGTCACGAAGTCGAGATCGACGAGAGCATCAGCCGCATCCTGGCCCGGCATCAGCCCACGGCCATCGACCTGCGCATGCTGATGGCGGTGTCGAAGATGCTGACCGACATGGAGCGCTCCGGCGACGAGGCCGAGAAGGTCGCTACCGTCGCGCGCCGCATCCATGAGGGCGAGCTGCGCCACTTCCCCGTCATCGAGCTGCGCCACATGGCCGCCAATGTGCGCACCATGTTGCACCAGGCGCTGGACGCCTTCGCCCGCCTGGATCCGATCCAGGCGGCCGCGGTGGTGCGCAGCGACAAGGAAGTCGACAAGGAATGGAAGGGCGCGCTGCGCCACCTGATCACCTACATGATCGAGGATCCGCGCACCATCTCGCGTTCCATCGACATGATCTTCATCGCCCGCGCGCTCGAGCGCATCGGCGATCATGCCAAGAACATGTCCGAGCGCGTGATCTACATGGTCAAGGGCGCGGATGTGCGCCACACCGGCGTGAAGAACACCGAGCGCCTGGCGCGCGGCGAGGAAGACGAACGCAACGAGGCCGAGTAAAGCGCGCGGGGGCTGGCGTCAGCCGGCCTCGGCCCTGATTCCCGATCGTCCGGCGCAAGCCGAAAAAACCCCTGGAGCGTGGGCTCCAGGGGTTTTTCATTTCCGGCTTGGCGCATGTCGCCGAAGGGGAGGCAGCGTCGTGCGCCAGTCGGTGCGCGGACGCCTGCCGCAGGCGGCTTTATTAAGACTTCTTGGATATTTGTATTAATGATTCAGCGTAAGTCTGATCATTAATCCATTGCCTTTTCTATTGATTTTTGCAGTTGTATTTTCGAATTTTTCAATTAAGAAATTTCTCGAAGAAATTCCATTTAAGTCTCTCCATCATAGCGACTGCCTGAATCGGGATGCTACCCAGCTACCCGGTCAGGTTGCTCCTTGCCTCGTGGCAAGGAACAACTTCAACCTTTGGCTGGTTCACTATGAAACTCAATAAAATCATTCTCGCGATCGGGTTGGGCGTGGCAGCGGTTGGCGTCGCCAATGCCGCCAACGTGTCCAAGAAAATCACCCTGACGGCCCAGATCAACGACGCCATCTTCGTTTCCAAGGCGGATGGCGCCACCTGGTACGGCACGGAAGAACTCGAGGCCGCCGACTATCGTCAGCAATCCTTCTCCAAGACGCTGCCTGTCCGCGTCTGGACCAAGAACTCGGACTTCAAGGTCTCGCTGCAGCAGCCGCTGAAGATGACCAACGGCGTCTACGAAATGAAGAACGCCAAGGTTTCGCTCACGTCCGGCGCTGGCACCGGCGAGGTGAAGTTTGGCTCGGCGCTGACAGTCAAGCAGGTGACGACGACCGCCGACGGCTTTGATGAAGTCCACAACGTCACCGTCCACGTGGACGCGCCCACCAAGACCACCGGCGGCCCGGATACCAACGGTAGCTACAGCGGCGATCTGGTCATGGTGTTCGAACCCGTTGCCGCGACCGGCACCGGCGGTTCCGGCGGCTCTGGCACCCCGACCCCGTAAGTCGCACTGCCTCGGGCGCGGCAATGCGCCCGTTCCCGGACCCCGGTCTCGCATCGGGGTCCGCGCGTTCTCTCTCCCTTCCTCCCGTGAGTCCTTCTGGGTATTCCAGGCGATATCAGCATGTCTGTACGACAGACTTCCTCTCGGCTATGCATGGCGTGGGCGTGCCTTTCGGTCATCGTCCCCGGGCGCGCGCATGCGCAGGCGGTCGTCAGCTACGGCGTGCCGGAAGGCTTCAGCGAGATCGAGCTGGACAACACGGCCAGCTATGTGGCGACCTACGACGGTAAAACGCTGCCCGGCCTGGTCAACTATTCGCAGAAGCGGGCGGCGCTGGGATTCGATGCGGAGCTGTACGCGGCCAATGGCATCTCGGTGGAAGAGATCAACGCCATCCGCAACGTCGTGTCCAGGATCGACTACAAGCAGTGCGTCAATGGCTGCGACATGCAGGTCGCGGGCCACTATGTCACCGTCGACAAGGTGCGTCGCACGCTGGATATTCGCAGCTCGCGGTCGGATTACCTGGCGCCGTCCACGTCGGTGGGGCTGGTCAGCAGCCACGCCATCGACCTGCGCGGCTCGTCGGACGGCTATCGCAGCGCGAACGTCTATGGCAATACCTGGCTGGGTTTGCCAGGGCGCAGCTTTGGCTACGCAAGCTGGTATGGCGGTCGCAGCCGCACGCAGGGCCGCAGCACCAGCAACCAGGGGCTGTCGTCGTATTACCTGCAAAAGAACTTCTCCGGCACCTATGTGCGGGCGGGCAAGCAGAACAGCATCGACTACGCGTCCGGCTCGGTCAGCACCGTGCTGACCCCCAGCTTCGACCGTTTCGTCACCATAGGCAGCCAGGACAATCTGCGCAATCAGCGCAACGCCGGCTCGCTGGTGCTGTATGCGACGGCCGAGGGCAACTACGAGTTCTACCGCAACGGTCGCCTGGTGTGGAAGCGGCCGGCCACGCTGGGCCGCAACGAGGTCAGCTATCTGGACCTGCCCGGCGGCTACTACCCGCTGGAAATCCGCCTGGTCGACCGCAACGGCAACGTGCTCAACAGCGAAACGCGGGACATCAATAACCTGAACTTCGCCAGCGGCCAGAATTCCTGGCACGTCACGGTGGGCCAGGAGATGAACACCGGTGAAAACCTGGTGCAGGCCTCGGTCAGCCGGAACCTGAGCCAGTTCTACCTGAACGGGTCGGTGGTTCGGAGCCAGCGCTCGGAATGGGCCACGGAAGTGAACCTGACCCGTCCTTCCAAGTTCGGCGAGACCGACATCACGCCGACCGTCGGCGTGCTGGCCGGCGAGCGCGGCAAGGGCGGCTACGCCAACCTGCAGGTGAGCGATCCGACCCTGGGCAGTCTCTGGGTCAGCCGCTATCTGAACAACGATGTATCGCGCTTTTACTGGGGTTCGCCCAGCACCAGCGTGTCATACAGCCATCTCGTGCGCGGCGTATCGCTGGGCTACAACTACTACAAGCAGCCCTTCGGCGAAACCCATCAGGCCGAGGTGCGCTGGAACTACCGTCCCAACGGGCTGTGGTCCACCTTCGCGCTGGGGGTGCAGAAGGGCGGCTACATGAGCCGCGACGGCGGCTACGCCGTCTACTTCAACATGACCTGGACGCTGGACAAGACGCAGGCCAGCTTCCGCGCGGCGCAGTATGGCGGGCAGACCCAGATGAGCGGCGACTACCGCCGCGATTTCCAGGACAGCTACGGCTCCACGTCGCTGGGCACGACCGTGACGCGCCAGGATCGCGAGACCAGCCTGACGGCCTATGGCAGCCGTTCCGGCACGCGTGGCGACACGTCGCTGAACCTGGGCCACAACGGCCGCAGCACCAGCGCGGACTTCAACTATCGCGGCATGGTCGCGGCGAGCGCCGACGGCCTTGCCCTGGGACGCTATAGCGGCGGCGGCAGCGCCTTGTTGCTCAAGACGCCGGAGGTGTCCGGCACGGACTACGGCTTCAACGTCGAGGGCCATCCGGTGGCTGGCGGCGGCACCTATGCGGTACCGCTCGGCATGTACGACGACGTGTCCTTCGCCCGCGTGGTCAGCGGCAACGACGGCCTGGACATGAACATCGAGGTGCCGGCCAACATCGTGCGCGCGCACCCGGGCCAGGTCTATCCGGCCCAGGCCAAGGTCGACATCAACATGGTCTACAGCGGCCTGCTGACCGGGCCGGACGGCGAGCCGGTGGGCGGCCGGATTCTCGAAACCGGCGACACGGCCCATCCGAACGGCCTGTTCTCGATATCGGCCAAGACCGTGTTGCCCAAGATCACCGTGCAGCAGGCCGGCAGGAGCTACGTCTGCGACCTGTCCGACGGAGGCAGCGACGGCCGCTACCGCTGCGAGTAACCGAACAAAGGATTCTTCTAGATGACGCCACGATCGATTTTCTTTCTTGCCCTGGCAGCCTTCATGGCGCTGCCGGCCGCGCGCCAGGCGCGCGCCGAGGGCGAACTCATGGTGATGCCGGCCAGCCTGCAGGTCGTGCCCGGGCACGACTACGCGGTGACGGTCAAGAACGTGGGCGATGGCCCGCTGTACCTGAACATCGCGCTGCAACAGGTGATGAACCCCGGCATGGAGCACGAGCGCAAGGTGCCGCTGAGCGAGATCGAGCGCCCCGGCCTGCTGGCCCATCCCGACCGCTTGTCGCTGGGTCCGGGGCAGTCGCGCAAGATCGCGCTCAAGTCGCTGGTCGAGCCCACTGCCGAGGCGCTGTACCGCCTGTACGTGATCCCGGCGAAGGTCATGCAGGTGGAGCAGGCGCCGCAGGACAAGATCACCGCGCCGATGTCGGTGGCGATCGGCTACGGGGTGCTGGTGCGCCACATGCCGCCGGTGGCCAAGCAGACCACGGGCTGGACGCACCGCTGCGAGGGTCGCGAAATGGTGCTGGAGAACACCGGCACCGTGCGCGTGGTGCTGCCGGATGCGCAGGCGGGCAAGTCCGCCACAGCGCGGAGTCTGGCCTTGTTTCCTGGCGTACCGCAGCGCATCGCGGACGGCAGTCTGCGCTGGACCGAGAACGGCGAGTCGCGCTCGCTGGCGTGTCCCTGACCGGCGCGGAACGTGAAATGGCGATGACGACCCTGCCCGATGCGTCGCGACGTGGCCTGTGGCTGGCTCTGCTGGCGGCGTTGTGCTGCGCGCTGTTGCCAGCCGCGGGCATGGCGGCGGGCGTGCTCAAGCTGTCGCATGCCGAGATCTGGCTGCGCGGCGATGGCCGGACCAGCCGCTTGTACGCCGAGAATGCCGGCGATACCACGCTGTATCTGGATGTGGAGCAGCGCCTGTTGCGCAATCCCGGCGAGCAGCCCGAGGAATTGACGCCGATTGGCGAGGTGCGCAATCCGACGCTGCTGGTGGCGCCCGTGCGCCTGGCGCTGGCGCCGGGACAGCGCGCGCCGATCACGTTGAAGGAGTTGGCGCGCCCCGAGAGCCCACAGGTCTGGCGGGTGACATTTCGGCCCAGGGAAAAATTGCTGGTGGCGAATGATCCGGCGCGGGCCGTGGCCGCGCCGCTGGTGGTGAGCATCGGCTACGGCGTGTTGATTTATCAGGTGCCGGCGCGCTAGCCGTCGCCGTTGTTGTGTCGAGGGGAGTACTTGTGAAACCGATACGCGACGCCTTCCTGTCGTGTTGCGCTTTGCTGGGCCTGTTGGGAGCGGGGCAGACCGCGATGGCTCAGGGGTACGAGTATTTTGACGCGGGTGTGGTGAGTTACGGTCCCATCAATTGCAGCGTGCGAAGCGACGCCAGCAATATCCATTTCAATTTTTCCCTTGGCTTCAATTCCAGCGCCGGACATATCGTTGGCGGCACTTTTCTTTCCAGGGGGATTGCTGTGCACCGGTACGATGCGAAGGGAAAGCCATTGAACTGGCATACCGGGATGCTGGTCTTCATTGATGGCGAGCAGGCCCTGGGCGTGGCGAGTCGCAGCAATAGCGCGGTGATGTTTGGAAGCTCCACAGGAAATGCGATATGGAATTTTTCATGGGCATATACCGCGAATGTGAGGATAACGATAGCCCGAGCCTATGTAGATGCCTGGCCGGCTGTCGGTGTGCAGATTGCGAATGTGCTGACGCCGCTCGATTCGCCCAGCTTCGTGTTCTCATCCAAGGACGTGTACTACCTTTACCGCAACATGCCAACCGGCGATTGTCGGAAAATCGACCCGGCCAAGCCACCGCCAGCGCCGGGCACGGAAATCACTGTCACCGCGCCGGATTGGGATCTGGGCGAGCTGCAGCGGGGCAAGGAAGCGACGCAAACCTTCGCCACCGACGCACAGCGGCTGTGCTTTTCCTATGACGCCAAGTACATCGAATACGACAAGTACCTGATCAGCGTAAGCAACCGCAATGGCGTGGCCGATAACAAGTTCCTGCTGGTTAATGCGGCGGATGGCAGCGAGACGGTTCCGTATACGCTGAGTTTCACGGGGGGCGGCGCGCCGATGGCGTTGCCCAGTATCAATGGACTGCCGTTGACGTTGGGCAAGAGCGGGCGGACGTGCCTGACGCCCACGTTCAAGACATGGGTTGGCGCCACGATCAAGGGCGGCGATTTCAGCGATGCGCTTACGTTCACCATCACAACCCAACCCTAGGCGGCGCGCGATGGCGCTCGCGACTCGTGGTCTGGCGATCTTGCTGGCTGCGCTGTGCTTGTTCGCGGGTCGGTCCGCCTGGGCTGCCACTTACTCTGCCGACGTTATCGACGGCAGCTACCGCGACTGCCGCATAATCTGGAGCGGCGATCGGATTACCGTCAGCTTCACCGTTGATTTCAAGGACGCATCCGGGAATATGGCTGGCAGGACGTTCTTGTCCCGGGGGATAGTCATTTATTCATACGATTCGGCGGCGAAGCCGATGTTGCCGGCGGCTGCTATCGTGTCGATCAATGGCACTGAACGCAGCAACATGGCCGTAGCCGACGACTTCACGTTGGCGTATGCGGCTGCAGCCTACCCGAGAGCGCACTGGATGAATGCAAGGGCATTCACCGCCAAGGTCATTGCCGATCTATACATGGGCACGTCGAACTACTGGCCGGCCGTCTCGGTGCAGGCGGCGAATATGGCAACGGGTAGTTGGGATCCCGTGCTCGCAAGAACCGGCGCGCTGTACATCGGCCCGAACATGTCGGGCTGCCGAACCATCGATCCGGCCAAGCCGCCGCCATCGCCGGTCACCACCGAGATCAAGGTGACGGCGCCGGACTGGGACCTGGGCGAATTGGAGCGGGGCAAGGAAACGACGCGGACCTTCGCCACCGACGCGCAGCGGCTGTGCTTTTCCTATGACGCCAAGTACATCGAATACGACAAGTACCTGATCAGCGTAAGCAACCGCAATGGCGTGGCCGATAACAAGTTCCTGCTGGTCAATGCGGCGGATGGCAGCGAGACGGTTCCGTATACGCTGAGTTTCACGGGGGGCGGCGCGCCGATGGCGTTGCCCAGTATCAATGGACTGCCGTTGACGTTGGGCAAGAGCGGGCGGACGTGCCTGACGCCCACGTTCAAGGCATGGGCCGATGCCAAGATCAAGGGCGGCGATTTCAGTGATGCGCTTACGTTCACCATCACGACCCAATCCTAGGCGGCGTTCGATAGGGCTGCGTGGCGATGGTTCGCTCGCGGGTCCTCACCCTAATTCTTGATAAAGGATGTTCTGTGAAGTGCTTGTTGTCTTGTCGCGCGCTGATGGCGCGTGCTTGTCGAAGTCTGCCTGCTGTTGCTGGCTGTCTCAGGACGGTCCCACTGGCAATACTGCTGCTGTGGACGCTGGGCGCGGGTCAATCAGCGACGGCGCAGACCATTCAGTACTCCGATCTGATGGAGGGCAGCTATACCGGCTGCAACATCAAGGAGGATGGCAAGTTTGCATCTGTCACGACGACGGTCAAATTCAAAGCCGCCAGCGGGCATATTCCCGGGAACGAATTCATTTCCAGGGGCTTGGCCCTGTACACCTACGATGAGCAGGGAAAATTGCGGCGCCCGGCGGAGTTCTGGGCAGTGGCGCTCAATGGCGAGGGCACAAACATGTATAAGGCGTTCAGCGAATTCGGGTTGGACTATGGCGGTACCTCTTCCCAGTTTAAGTACTGGTCGAATCGGTCGGCCTTCACTGCTCAGCTGGAAGTGAAGGTGACGTTGACGGATCTGGCCAAATGGCCTGCTTTTGGCGTGCGGATGGCGAACGTGGCGAATGACTCGGCCAGCACGATCGTGCTGGATAGCGCCGGCTTGCTATACGTTTCTCCCGGCATGAAGACATGCCAGGTAGTCAATCCATCCAATCCGCCGCCTTCGCCCGTGAACACCGAAATCACCGTCACGGCACCCGATTGGGACCTTGGTGAACTGGAGCGGGGCAAGGAAACGATGCGGACTTTCACCACCGACGCGCAGCGGCTCTGCTTTCGCTACAACGCGAAGTACATCGAATACGACAAGTACCTGATCAGCGCAAGCAACCGCAACGGCGTGGCCGAAGGCAAGTTTCTGCTGGCCAATGCGGATGATGGCAACCAGAAGGTTCCCTATACGCTGAGCCTGGCAGGCGGCGGCGCCCCGGTGCCGTTGCCCAGCATCAATGGCCTTCCGTTGACGTTGGGAAAGAGCGGGCAGACTTGCCTGACGCCCACGTTCAAGGCATGGGCCGGCGCCGACGTCAAGGGCGGCGACTTCGGCGACGTGCTTACTTTCACCATCACGACCCAACCCTAGGCGTGCGAGGGCGCACGCGACTCGCGGTCTGGCGGTGCCCGTGGGCCTGGCGTTGGGGCAGCGCGCGCATATCACGATAAAGAACCCGGCGAGCCCGGGAATGGCGAGGTAGAAAGGAAAATGAACTTATCTCGCGGCGCCATCTGGCGTCCTCCAATGGCGGTTTTTCTGGCCGTGCCTGGGCTGGGCGCGTGTCCGGCAATGGCTATGGCGCAGCGGGCCTTACCCTTGCTTGAGGGCTGCCATGCCTATTGCGGCATGCCGCCGCCATGCTTTCATCGAGGGGAATGCCTGTGAAATCAATCCGCAAAGTCATCCTGCGCAGTTCGATGCTGGGCTTGTTGGCCGTGTTGTGGCTATGCACGGGCCGGGTGGCTTGGGCAGCCTCCTATGCCGAGGTCATCGACGGTACCTATGAAAATTGCAGCCTTGTGCAATCTGGCGACAGGATAGCGGCTTCCTTTACCGTCAGGTTCCAGGCCGCGTCTGGAAATATTGGCAACTCACTTTACTTTATGTCGAGGGGCTTGGCAGTATTCTTTTTCGATGAAAAAGGCAATAGAAAGCGCTCGGACGGGACGGTGATAGTAACGATGAATGGCATGAACCCAACCAACAGCCTTACTGAGTTCAATTCCAACCACACCTACTATCGGTCGAATGTGGGCGTCGCACACTGGTCCAATGCTGGGAGATTCACTGCCACTATCAGCGCAGAGTTCGCTGCCAGCGAGCTAAACAAGTGGCCGGCCGTCGGCTTTCACGTGTCGAACGAGTCCAACCTCGATCGGTTTTATGTGCAAAAGGGGGCGCTCTACATGGCTCCCAAGCTAGGGGGGTGCCGACTCATCAAGGCGGGCGAGGCGACGCCGCCGTCGCCGGTCACGACGGAAATCACGGTTAGCGCGCCGGATTGGGACCTGGGGGAGTTGGCCCGGGGTAAGGAAACGACGCGCACGTTTGTCACCGATGAGCAGCGGCTGTGCTTTGCTTACGATCCGAAGTTCATTGAATTCGACAAGTATTTGATCAGCGCGAGCAATCGCAATGGCGTTGCCGAGAGCAAGTTCTTGCTTGCCAGCGCGGAAAATGGCAACGAGACAATTCCCTATACGTTGAGCTTGGCGGGGGGCGGCGCGCCGGTGGCGTTGCCCAGTATCAATGGATTGCCGTTGACGCTGAGCAAGAGTGGCAGGACATGCCTGACGCCCACGTTCAAGGCCTGGGCTGACGCAACGCTCAAGAGTACGGATTTCAGCGATGTGCTTACGTTCACCATCGTCACCCAGCCCTAGGCGCGGCATTCGTCGCTTTGATATGGGAGTACATATATGGGAGTACATATGAGAGTATTCATGAAGACCCCGCTTTTTTCTCGGCCGGAATCCGGCGCGTGCGCGCATTCTCCTGACGTGCCGCGCCCGTCCTATTGGCGCGTTGTGGCGATCAAGCCTCTCATTCTGGCCTGCCTGTGGGCGCTGCCCATCATGATGCCGGCGCTGGCCTTGGCCGATATCACCGTCACGGGCAAGACCTCCAGCACCATCAAGGCCTACGTCAAGCCGTTGGAATTCATCGAGGTGACCAACGAGCTGGGCGGCTGGCAGGACAACCTGGAAATGCAACAGCTGGGTGGCTGGAACACGCCCTATGAAGTGGCGCTGCGCCTGCGCGTGACGTCCTTGCCGAACAAGTTCCAGGTGCGCCTGGACGCGCCGCTGGTGCTGCAGAACGCCAAGAAGCAGGTGTTTCGCCAGCCCACGGTGACGATGGGCCCCGAAGGCGGCGCGCTCAAGCCCCTGCAGGTGGCGCAGAATGCCGAATTCGAGAACCCGGCGCCTGCTGTCGCGGGGACGAATTCCGTCGGCATGTACGCGCTCAAGGTTGCCGCCTTGCCTCCCGAAGGCGATTTCCGGGATGTCGTGGGCACGTATCAGGGCGTCTTGTCGATGACGTTCGAGGCTGTCGCCATCAAACCCTGAGGACCAGCCGCTGGCGGCGGCATTCACAATATGCCAACTCCCATGAAAGCAATCGCCTTATTGCCAAGCGCCCTCCTGGCCTTGCTGTGCAGCGCGCCGGCCTCGGCGCTGATCGATGTCTATCCCAAGGAGATCGAGGTGCGCGACGAGGCCGTGCAGGTCACGGTATCGAATCAGGGCGACCGTCCGGAGTACGTGTCGGTCTCGCTGTCCAGGCTGCTCAATCCGGGCGTGCCGCTGCGCGATGAAAAGCTGGAGCCCATTGGCCAGACGACGGCGCCGACCCTGTACGCGGCGCCGTTCCAGATGAGTCTGTCGCCAGGCCAGAGCAAGCGCATCGCGCTCAAGCCGTTGGACGGCGTGAAGGTGGAGCAGGTGTACAGGCTGGTGGTCAAGCCCGAGGTTGGAAAGATGGAAACCGGCCGTCAGCAGATGGCCGGCATGGTGGTGGTCAACATCGCCTACAGCGCGCTGGTGCGCCAGGTGCCGGAGGACCGGGAATCCGCCATCCAGGTCGAATGCGTGGCCGAGGGCGCGCGGATCACGGCCACGGGCACGGTGCGTCATCGGATCGAGCGCGCACAGGTGGATGGGCGCGAGATCGACGCCTTCAACGTCTACCCGGGCACGCCGAGGCTGCTGCGCGGCACGCGCGTCGCCGTGCCCGGTCAGCCGGCCTGCGGCCCGGGCTGATTCATGCCGGCGTCGGCGTCCACGGCGCCAGCGTCCAGCCGCGCCGCAGCCTCGGATCCGGCACGCCGGGCTTGCCGGACGCGATGCGACCCGCCAGCCGGCGTCCGAAGGCCGGCATGTCCGGCACGGTGATCTCCAGGTCGTACCAGCCTTCGCAGCCGGCGTACTTGAGCTCGATCGCGCCGCCGGCCTGCACGTGCGCCACCGCGCGCCAGCCGTCGCCGATGCGCGATTCCACTTTCATGGGCTGGTGCGCCTCGCCATGGTTGATCAGCCGCAGGCGCAGGCCGGCGCTGACCGGCACCAGCTGCGCCTCGAGCAGGCCGCCGTCCCGGGCGTCGCCGCGAAATTCGCGGTGGAATCCGTCCGGACCCAGCAGCCACAATCCGTAGTCGCCGCGAGCCGACAGTCGCCAGCCATCGTCCAGCCGCGATCCCGCGCCCAGCGTGTAGCGCCGGGGCGGCGTGCTCAGGTCCAGGCGATCGTACACATGCAGCACGGCCCCCGCGCTGCCCGGATTGCGGAAGGTCAGGCGGTAGCTTTCGCCATCGGCCGTCATGCGGCCCACGGCTTCCAGCGCATAGGGCAGGGCGCAGTTGCGGCGCGTCGAGATGGCGTGGCCGCCGGGCGGCTCGCCCGCGTGGTCGCGCTCGCCGCTGAAGTCCAGCGCCGAGGTCAGGTCGCCGGCGACGGCGCGGCGCCAGGCGCTGATATTGGGTTCCATGACGCCATGGCGGGCTTCCAGGAAACGGATCACCGAGGTGTGGTCGAACACCTGCGCGTTGACCCAGCCGCCCCGGCTCCAGGGCGACACCACCAGCATGGGCACGCGCGGCCCCATGCCGAAGGCGCGGCCGTGCAGGGCGGCGGGGTCGTCGGGCGTGCCGGCGCTGGGGCCGGTGCGCGCGTCGTGGTATTCGCCGTCCAGCTCCACGGTGGACAGGCCGCCCGATTGCGCGCCGTCGTTGCGCGCGGGCGGGGCCGGCGGCGGCACGTGGTCGTAGAAGCAGTCGTTCTCGTCGTAGGTGACGAAGAAGACGCAGCGGCTCCAGACCGCCGGATTGCACGTGAGGATGTCCAGCACCCGTTCCGTGTAGGCGCCGCCGGCGCGCGGCGACGAGACTTCCGGATGCTCGGAGTCGGCGGCGGGCGCGATGATCCACGAGACCTGGGGCAGGCTGCCGGCGGCGACGTCGCGCGCCAGGTCTTGCAGCGTGCGGGTCGACAGGGCGCGCTCGCGCAGCGGCGCGTCACCGCCGGCGGCATGCGCCGCGCGGTATTGGCGAAAGCCGGCCAGGGGATTGTCGTTGAAGTTATCGGCCATGTCCTGGTAGATGCGCCAGTCCACGCCGGCCTGCTGCAGCCGTTCGGGATAGGTGGTCCAGGCATAGCCCTCGGCGGCGGGGCCGAGGCGGTCATGGGTGTTGACCAGGGCCGGGCCGCCGGCCTCGCCGCGCGGATCGTTGGCGCCGGTCCACAGGAACAGCCGGTTGGGATTGGTGCCGGCCTGCATCGAGCAGTGATAGGCCTCGCACAGCGTGAAGGCGTCGGCCAGCGCGGTCTGGAACGGCAGCTCGGCGGGGCCGTAGGCGCCCATGCCGAGACGGCCCTTGGCGGGCAGCCACTGGTCCATGCGGCCGTCGTTCCAGGCGCGCTGGGCGTCGTCCCAGGTGTGCGGCGTGATGTAGCCCACCGGCGTGTTGCTGCGATGCTCGGGCTGCAAGGCATAGGGACCGGTGCGGATGCCGTCGCCGGCCTGCGTCAGCACGTCGCCGCCGGGCGTGGGCGCGGGATGCGGATCGGCGAAGCCGCGCACGCCTGGCAGCGTGCCGAAGTAGTGATCGAAGGAGCGGTTCTCCTGCATCAGGATGACGACGTGGTCCACGTCCCGGATCGTGCCGCTGCGGCGATCGGGCTCGATCGCCAGCGCGCGCTTGATGGCGTCCGGGAGGTCCTGGAAATGGGGAGAACGCGGTTCGACTTTCATGACGGCATTAATACGGCCTGCGACAGGCGAATCTTAAGGCCATCGGCGCATCGCGCCACGATGCGGCGCGCGCGTCGCGACTGACGCCGGTCAGATGTTTGCAAGTCGTTACCCTTTTCCGGGACGGCGGCGCGCGATTTCTATAGGATGGGGCCCCGCGTACCCACTATCGCGGCCCCGGATAGGGCCGTCCGCCCGCGATGCGAATCAAAGTGCTTGCCTGGTCTGTCGTGACGCTCGCCGCCGTGGCGCTGGCGATCTGGGCCGCCGCCTATGCGTGGCTGTTTTCCCAGGAGGACTACGCGCCCAAGCCCGGCACGCTGGCCTACTACGTGGGCATGTCCTCGCTGGTGCGCCATGCGCCCGTGGCGAACGCGGCCGGCGCGCCGGACTACTTCGGCTCGGTTGGCGATGGCGACAAGGCGCCGCGTTCCGAGGTGTCTTACGCGGTGTCGCCTGGCAGCGTCGATGACGCCTATGCCTCGCTGGACGCCTATTTGCAGAGCCGCGGCTTCCAGCCGCGTCCGGCCGAGGCCGCCGGCATGGTGGCGGCCGCGCTCGCGGACGGCGAGGAACTGGTGCGCCACGCCGAGTACCAGTCCGGTTCGGGCGAGCTGGTGGTGCTGGCGGTGTCCAGGACCGCCGATCCGGCGGATGGCTACCGGATCACGCTGACGCACTGGGACTGAACGGCGCGCGCAGATGGCCGCCACGCAATGGAAAAGGCCCGGACCCGGCGCGATGCCGGATCCGGGCCTTTCGACATGCCTGGCGCGCGGCCTCAGGCCGAGGGCGGCACGTAGCCCTGGGCTTCGACGCTGCCGTCTTCGAACAGGAAACGTTCCATCTGCTGCTGCAGGTACTTGCGGGCGCGCGAGTCGGCCAGGTTCAGGCGGTTTTCATTGACCAGGCGCGTCTGCACCTGCTTCCACTCTTCCCAGGCTTCCTTCGAGATGCTTTGCCAGATGCGCGTGCCCAGCTCGCCGGGATAGGGCGGATAGTCCAGTCCCTCGGCTTCACGCTTCAATTTCAAACAGTTGACGGTACGGGCCATGATTTCGCTGCCGGAAAGTGACGATAACGCCGCATTTTAGTTCATGCCGGCAACGGTCATGCGAGATGCCCTCCGCATCGCAAGGTTGTCGCGATCGAGGCCGCGCGGATCCGGCTTTGCCGGTCCGCGGCGGCGCTCCCTGGAGGGGAAAGCGCATGGCGCTTCCGGGGGGTCACAACTTCTTGATGAAGACCAGGCTGTTGCGCGAGCGGTTGTAGTTGTGCTGCTTTTCGCGCGGCAGGTCGGCGATGCCGCCCTGCACGAAGCCGCGCTTGATGAACCAGTGCGAGGTGCGGGTGGTCAGCACGAACAGGCGCTTGGCGCCAGCCGCGCGGGCGCGCGACTCCATGTGGCGCAGCAGGATCTCGCCTTCGCCCGAGCCCTGCCATTCCGGATGCACGATCAGGCAGGCCATCTCGGCCATCTGCTCCTCGGCGAAGTTGTGCAGCGTGGCGCAGCCGTAGATCACGCCGTCGTGCTCCAGCACGGTGAAGTTCTCGACGTCGCGCTCGATCACGCTGCGCGGGCGCGGCACCAGCGTGCCGTCGGCTTCCAGCGGCTCGATCAGGCTCAGGATGGCGCCGACGTCGTCGATGGTGGCCGGGCGCAGGTCGTCCAGCGTGTCCTCGACCACCATGGTGCCCACACCGTCGTGGGTGAAGATCTCCAGCAGCACGCTGCCGTCCAGCGAGAAGGGCAGCAGGTGCGAGCGGGCCACGCCGCGCTTGACCGCCAGCGAGGCGAATTGCAGGAAGTAGCTGGTTTCCTCGTCCAGCGTGCCGGCGGCCAGCAGCGCGTCGGCGTCCACGCGCGCCAGCTCGGTGTCGGGCGTGCCGTCGTCGTTCAGCACGCCGTGCGAGCTGGACAGGAAGATGAGTTTCTCGGCGCGCAGCGCCACGGCCACGCTGGTGGCCAGGTCTTCCATCGCCAGGTTGAAGGCGTCGCCCGTGGGCGAGAAACCCAGCGGCGACAGCAGCACCACCGACGAACCCTTCTCGATGGCGAACTTCAGCGCGTCCACGTCGATCTTGCGGACCTGGCCGGTGTGCTTGTAGTCCACGCCGTCCAGCACGCCGGTGGGGCGGGCCGTGACGAAGTTGCCCGAGATGACCCGGATGTGCGAGTGCGACATGGGCGTGTTGGGCAGGCCCTGGCTGAACGCGGCCTCGATATCCAGGCGGATCTCGCCGGCGGCTTCCTTGGCGCATTCCAGCGCGGCGGCGTCGGTGGGCGACAGGCCGCGATCGAACTGCTGGGTATAGCCCTTCAGGCGCAGCTGCTCATTGACCTGCGGACGCGAGCCGTGCACCAGCACCAGGCGGATGCCCAGCGCGGACAGCAGCGACAGATCCTGCACCAGCGTGTTCAGCGCGCCGGCCTGCACCAGCTCGCCGCCGAACGCCACCACGAACGTCTTGCCTCGGAACGCATGCACATAGGGCGCCACCTCTCGGAACCATCGGACGAATTGGGCGGGCGCGAATTCGGGGGCTTCGAGGGCGGAGACGGTGTCTGGTTCCAGGTCGGGCATGATGGGTGGTGAGGTTCCTGATATATGGGACGGGCGCGGCGCCTGGCCGCGCCATGGCGCCGTCCGCGCGGGGGCCCCGGCATCGGGGGCGGCCTGCCGCGCGGGCGGCGTGGCGAAATTATATGACTGCCGGGGTCGGCGGGCAGCGGAAAAATCGCCCGCGCCCCGCCGGGGTTTCGCCGGGGCGCGCCGGCCGGCGGCCCAGGCGGGGCGCGGGACGCCGTGGAAATTTATAATGCCCGGCTAACCGGATAAATCCCACATGTCTGAATCATCCCGTCCGCGCGCGCCGCAAGCGGCCCGTGGCCCCGGCAGCCCCGACGCGCCCGCGTCCGGCGGCGCCCGTCCCGCGCGCGCGCCGCGCGCCGAGCGCGGCGAACGTACAGAACGCACCGAACGCACCGAACGCACCGAACGCGCCGAACGCGCCGCGCCGGCGGACCGTCCCGAGCGGCCCATTCCCGTCGTCACCTATCCCGAGGATCTGCCCGTCAGCGCCCGGCGGCAGGAGATCGCGCGCGCCATCGCGGCCCATCAGGTCGTGATCGTCAGCGGCGAGACCGGCTCGGGCAAGACCACGCAGCTGCCCAAGATCTGCCTGGAACTGGGACGCGGCCGCCGCAAGATGATCGGCCACACCCAGCCGCGCCGCCTGGCCGCGACCTCGGTGGCCAAGCGCATCGCCGAGGAACTGAACACGCCGATGGGCGAGGTGGTCGGCTACCAGGTGCGCTTCAATGACCGCACCGGCCCCAACGCGGCCATCAAGCTGATGACCGACGGCATCCTGCTGGCCGAGTCGCAGCGCGACCCGCTGCTGCGTCGCTACGACACCATCATCATCGACGAGGCGCACGAGCGCAGCCTCAACATCGATTTTCTGCTGGGCTACCTGAAGCAGCTGCTGCCGAGGCGGCCGGACCTGAAGGTCATCATCACCTCGGCCACCATCGACGCCGAACGCTTCGCGCGCCATTTCGGCGCGGCCGAGGACAAGCCGGCGCCGGTGATCGAGGTGTCGGGCCGGCTGTACCCGGTCGAGCTGCGCTACCGTCCGGTGCGCCAGGAGCTGGCCGAGGACGAGGACGCGCCGGCGCCCGCGCGGCCGGCCCGCGAGCGCGAACGGGACCGTGAGCGCATGTCCGGCGACGAGGAGCGCGACCTGATCGACGCCATCGTCGACGCGGTCGATGAGTGCGCGCGCCACGGCCCGGGCGACGTGCTGGTGTTCCTGCCCGGCGAGCGCGAGATCCGCGAATCGGCCGAGGCGCTGCGCAAGCATCACCCGGTCGGCACCGAGGTGCTGCCGCTGTATGCGCGCCTGTCGCAGGCCGAGCAGGAGCAGATCTTCCATCCGCGCGGCAACGCGCGCCGCGTGGTGCTGGCCACCAACGTGGCCGAGACCTCGCTGACCGTGCCGGGCATCCGCTACGTGGTCGACAGCGGCCTGGCGCGGGTCAAGCGCTATTCCTGGCGCAACAAGGTCGAGCAGCTGCGCATCGAGCCGGTCAGCCGGGCCTCGGCCAATCAGCGCGCCGGCCGTTGCGGCCGGGTCGGGCCGGGCGTCTGCATCCGCCTTTACGACGAGCAGGACTTCAACGCGCGCGCGCCTTTCACCGATCCCGAAGTGCTGCGCTCGTCGCTGGCCTCGGTGATTCTGCGGATGAAAGCGCTGAAGCTGGACGACATCGAACAGTTTCCCTTCGTCGAGGCGCCGCCGGGACGCGCGGTGGCCGACGGCTATCACCTGCTGCAGGAGCTGGGCGCGATCGAGCAGTCGGCCGCCGACGATGGCGCCGAGGCTGCCTCGGGCGCGTCCTTTACGCTGACCCGCAGCGGCCAGGAGCTGGCCAAGCTGCCGGTGGACCCGCGCATTGGCCGCATGATCCTGGCCGCGCGCGACCAGCAGTGCCTGGCCGAGATGCTGATCATCGCCTCGGCCCTGTCGGTGCAGGATCCGCGCGACCGTCCCATGCAGGAGCGCGAGGCGGCCGAGGCCGCTCACGCCAAGTTCGCCGACGACAAGTCGGAGTTCATTTCCTTCCTGAAACTGTGGCGCTGGTACGGCGAGCAGGTGCAGCACAAGGGCTCGCAGCGCAAGCTGGTGGCGCTGCTGCGCCAGAATTTCCTGTCGCCGATCCGGCTGCGCGAGTGGCACGACGTGCATACCCAGCTGTCGGCGTTGGTGGGCGAGCAGGGCTGGCGCGTCAACCAGACCGAGGCCACTTTCGAGCAGCTGCACCTGGCGCTGCTGTCGGGCCTGCTGGGCAATATCGGCTTCAAGAGCGACGAGGGCGGCCACTACCAGGGCGCGCGCGAGATCCGCTTCCATATCCACCCCGGCTCGCGCCTGGTGAAGAAAGCGGGGCGCTGGGTGGTCGCGGCCGAGCTGGTGGAAACCACCCGGCTGTACGCGCGCTGCGTGGCGCGCATCGAGCCGACCTGGCTGGAACGGGTGGCCGAGCACCTGCTGCGCAAGAACTGGTCGGACCCGCGCTGGGAAAAGAAGGCCGGGCAGGTGGTCGCCAACGAGCGCGCCACGCTGTACGGCCTGACCATCTATACCGGCCGGCGCATCCACTACGGCCGGGTCAACCCCAGTCACGCGCGCGAGCTGTTCATCCGTCAGGCGCTGGTGCCGGGCGAGATCGATACGCGGCTGGCCTTCGTGGCGCACAACCGCAAGCTGATCGCGGGCATCGAGAAGCTGGAGCATCAGACCCGCCGGCCGGACATCCTGGTCGACGACGAGCTGATCTACGCTTTCTATGACCGCCAGCTGCCGGCCGACATCTCGCAGACCGCGACGCTGGAAAAGTGGGTGTCCGGGCTGGACAAGGCCGCCGCCGCCAAGCTCATGCTGACGCGCGACGAGCTGATGCGCCACGAGGCCGCCGGCGTCACCACCGAGGTCTTCCCCAAGAAGGTCGAGTGGCAGGGCGTGAGCATGGCGCTGGACTACCACTTCGAGCCGGGCTCGCCGCGCGATGGCGTGACGCTGTCGGTGCCGCTGTTCGCGCTGAACCAGCTCGATCCGGCGCGCTGCGAATGGCTGGTGCCGGGCATGCTGAAGGAAAAGGTGCATCTGCTGCTCAAATCGCTGCCGCAGAAGCTGCGCCGCCATTGCGTGCCGCTGCCCGACTACGCGGCGGGATTCTACGAGCGCTGGTTCGAGCGCCTGGCCGAGCCGCCGAGCGGGCTGGTCGACGCCGTGATCGCGGACATGTGGGACCAGGTGCAGGTGCGTCCGGCCCAGGCCGACTTCAAGCTGGAGACGCTGCCGGCGCACCTGTTCATGAACTTCCGCGTGGTCGACGAGCATGGCCGCATGCTGGCCGCCGGCCGCAACCTGGCGCAGCTGCGCGCCGAGTTCGGCAAGCAGGCCCAGGCCACGTTCCAGCAGCTGGCCGCGCGCGACACCGAGGTGGCGCAGGCGCTGGCGCACGAGAACCTGACCGGCTGGACCTTCGGCCCCTTGCCCGAGATCATGGAGATCAAGCGCGGCGGGCAGTCGGTGATCGGCTATCCGGCGCTGGTGGACAAGGGCGCGCATTGCGACCTGGACGTGTTCGACGATCCGGACGAGGCGCGCAAGCATCATCGCGCCGGCCTGCTGAAGCTGTTCCGGCTGGGGCTGCGCGAGCAGGTCAAGTTCCTGGAAAAGAACCTGGCCGACCTGACCAAGATCAGCATGCTCTATATGACGCTGGGCACGCAGGAGGAATTGCGCGACCAGATCATCGATTGCGCGCTGGGCCAGGCCTGCCTGGCCGAGCCCTGGCCGGTCAACCAGCAGCAGTTCGAGGCCCGGCGCGCCGACGGCAAGGGCCGGCTGGGCCTGCTGGCCCAGGAAGTGGCGCGGCTGGCCGGCGCGGTGCTGACGGAATACGCGGCGCTGCAACGCAAGCTGCCCCAGGCCAAGCCGCACGCGGCCGCCTATGCCGACCTGCAGCAGCAGCTGGGCGCGCTGATGCCCAAGTGGTTCATCCGCGACACGCCCTATGCCCAGCTGTCGCACTATCCGCGCTATCTGAAGGCGGCGGTGGCGCGCATCGACAAGCTGCGCGCCGACCCGGCCCGCGACGCCAAGCTGGTGGCCGAGATGGCGCCGCTGCTGACGCAGTACCAGCGCGCGCGTTCGGCGCTGAAGGGCGCGCCGGATCCGCGCCTGGACGAGTTCCGCTGGCTGCTGGAAGAGCTGCGGGTGGCCCTGTTCGCCCAGGAGCTGCGCACGCCGATGCCGGTGTCGGTCAAGCGGCTGATGAAGAGCTGGGAATCCATAAAGAGATGACCCCCCCGAGCGCTGCGCGCTTCCCCCAGGGGCATGCCGACGGACCGGCAAAGCCGGCTCCGTGGCATCCCGATGGGGGAGCGTCTGTTGCTTGCGGGGCGTGAGTGTTGTGGCAGCGTGACAACCTGGGGGGCGGGCATGGTGGAAGTGGAGCGCCCAGAAGGGTTGTGGGCTCCGCGAGGTCTCGTTTTTTGGGTCGTGCGCAAGTGGGTTGAAAGTGGCTTGAAAGCAGGGTGAAATAGCCAGGGATTTCAAGTGCCGACGTTCAGAAATGCGTCATCTGGTTATGCTTGAATGCTCGGGCTTTTCGACTCCCTCCGCCTTGGAGCCTTGCCGCCATGTTCGAGCTGTTCAGCAACCGGACCCGCCCGTCATCCCTGTCCCGCTCGGCGCCCAATCGATGGGACTGGGGCCTGCTGCCGCTGGTGCTGGCGATCCTGGCGCTGATGGCCTACGGCGCCTCGCAGATGAGCCGGCCCTTCGCCGTGGGCGAGGAACTGCCGATCTCGCTGGATCCGGTCTATCTGCCGTATTACCTGCTGCGCACCATCCTGCGCATGTTCACGGCGCTGGCGTTCTCGCTGCTGTTCAGCTTCGTCTTCGCCGCCATCGCGGCCAAGTACCGGACGGCGGAAAAGGCCATGGTCCCGATGCTGGACATCCTGCAATCGGTGCCCATCCTGGGTTTCCAGGCCATCGCCATCGCGCCCTTCATCGCGCTATTTCCCGGCAACCTGCTGGGCGTGGAATGCGCCGCCATCTTCGCCATCTTCACCTCGCAGGCCTGGAACATGGCGTTCAGCCTGTACCAGTCCATGCGCACGGTGCCGCCCGAGCTGCACGAGGCGGCGCGCGTGTTCCGGCTGTCGGGCTGGCAGCGTTTCTGGCGGCTTGAGCTGCCCTATGCCACGCCGGGCCTGCTGTGGAACATGATGATATCCATGTCGGGCGGCTGGTTCTTCCTGGTGGCGGCCGAGGCCATTTCGGTGGCGGGCCAGGACATCAAGCTGCCCGGCATCGGTTCCTACATCGCGGTGGCCATCGAATCGGAGAACGGCGCCGCCATCGCCTGGGCCATCCTGGCCATGATGGCCGGCATCCTGCTGTACGACCAGCTGTTCTTCCGCCCGCTGCTGGCCTGGGCCGACAAGTTCCGCTTCGAGGAATCGCAGGGCGACGCCGCGCAGCAGTCCTGGCTGCTGGACTGGACCCGCCGCAGCCGCTGGATGATGGCGCTGTCGAACCGCTTCTGGGCGCGCATGCGCCGGGCGCTGGGCTGGTTCAGCGTGCCGTATGACGGCACCTCGATCCGCGCCCGCGCCAAGGCGCCCGATCCGCGCTGGTCGCGCGTCTGGGATTCGCTGCTGGCCGCCGGCGCGCTGCTGGCGACCTACAAGCTGGTGGTCTTCGTGCACGAGGACGTGGGCTGGAGCGAGGTGCTGCACGTGGTGGGCCTGGGCGGCATCACGCTCGCGCGCGTGCTGCTGCTGATCGGGCTGGCCTCGCTGTTCTGGGTGCCGGTGGCGGTCTGGATCGGGCTGCGGCCGAAGTATTCGCAGAAAGTCCAGGCCGTGGCGCAGTTCCTGGCCGCCTTCCCGGTCAACCTGCTGTTCCCGCTGGTGGTCTTCGTGATGGTGGCCTGGAAGCTGAATCCGGACATCTGGCTGAGCCCGCTGATGGTGTTCGGCACCCAGTGGTACATCCTGTTCAACGTGGTGGCGGGCGCGTCCACCATTCCCAACGAACTGCGACTGGCCTCGGCCAACCTCGGGCTGAAGGGCTGGCTGTTGTGGCGCCGGGTCTATCTGCCAGCCGTGTTCCCCAGCTTCATCACCGGCGCCATCACCGCCAGCGGCGGCTCGTGGAACGCCAGCATCGTGTCCGAGTATGTGAGCTGGGGCGACACCTCGCTGATGGCCACCGGCCTGGGCAGCTACATCAAGCAGATGACCGAGCAGGGCGACTTCCACCGCATCGCGCTGGGCATCGGCGTGATGTGCGTGTTCGTCATGCTGCTGAACCGGTTCTTCTGGCGCAAGCTCTATCTGTTGGCCCAGGACCAGGGCCGCTAGGAAACCTCATGAACGCCAATACCCTGATCGAACTGCATGATGTGGGCAAGTCCTTCCGCGCCGCCGACGGCACGGCGCGGCATGTGCTGGAGCATGTGGATTTCATCCTGCATGAAGGCGAGATCGTGGCCCTGCTGGGCAAGTCCGGCTCGGGCAAGTCCACGCTGCTGCGCATCATGGCGGGCCTGGTCAATGCCGACCAGGGCACCGTCATGTACCGGGGCCAGCCGGTGTACGGCCCGGCGGCGGGCATCTCCATGGTGTTCCAGTCCTTCGCGCTGTTTCCGTGGCTGACGGCCCAGCAGAACGTGGAGCTGGGACTGGAGGCGCAGGGCGTGGCGCCGGCCGAGCGCGCCCGCCGCGCCGACGAGGTGCTGGACCTGATCGGCCTGGGTGGCTTTGGCGGGGCGCTGCCGCGCGAGCTGTCCGGCGGCATGCGCCAGCGCGTGGGCATCGCCCGGGCGCTGGTGATGAACCCCGACGTGCTGCTGATGGACGAGGCTTTCTCGGCGCTGGACGTGCTGACCGGCGAGACGCTGCGCGACGACATGCTGGAACTCTGGGACGAAAGCCGCATCTCGACCAAGGGCATCCTGATCGTCTCGCACAATATCGAGGAAGCGGTCATGATGGCCGATCGCATCATCGTGTTCGCCAGCGATCCGGGCCGCATCCGCAGCCAGGTGCAGATCGGGCTGCCCCGGCCGCGCAACCCGGATTCGGCCGAGGTGCGGGCGCTGATCGACGAGGTCTATGCGCTGATGACCTCGCGTCCGGCGCATGGCGCGCCCACGCCGCGCCAGCAGGGCCTGGGCTACCGCTTTCCGCAGACCGAGGTCGAGCGCATGGAGGGCGTGCTGGACGTGCTGGCCGAGGCGCCGTTCAACGGCCGCGCCGACCTGCCCAAGCTGGCCGAGGAAGCCGAGATCTCGGACGACGACCTGCTGCCGGCCTGCGAGGCGCTGGGCCTGTTCGGCCTGGCCCAGATCGACCGGGGCGACATCTTCCTGACGCCGCTGGGGCAGCGCTACGTGCTGGCCGACCAGGGCCAGAAGCAGCTCATCTTCGGCCGCCAGCTGCTGGCGCACGTGCCGCTGGCCGCGCATATCCGCCACAGCCTGGAGCAGGAACCGACCGGCCAGCTGCCGGAAAAGAACTTCCTGGATTCGCTGGAGGAATTCCTCAAGCCCGACGAGGCCGAGCGCGTGCTGAAGATCGCGGTGGAGTGGGGGCGCTATGGCGAGATCTACGGCTACGACTACCGGACCGGCGTGCTGACGCTGCCGGAGCAGGAGCCGGCGGCCTGAGATGCCCGATCGGGGGCGCGCAAATGAAAAAAAGCCGGCGACCGCGCCGGCTTTTTTCTTCGCGCCCTGGATGTCAGAGCGCGATGAACGCCACCACCACCAGCACGATCAGGCCGTACTTGACCGCCTTGTAGGCGTTGCGGTTCCAGGCCTTGAAGGCCTTGCGCTTCTGCTCGAACACCCAGTGCGCGTGCGTCAGCTTGTTGATGGCGCCGGTCTGGTCGCCGCCGTCGTTGGGCGAGCTGGCGGCCGACATCACCACGCGGCCGAACCAGCGGTTGAAGGCCTCGGCCCAGCGCCACTTGAGCGGACGCTCGACGTCGCAGAACAGGATGATGCGGTTCTGCTGCGTCTTGTTGTAGGCCTCGTGCACATAGGTTTCGTCGAACACCACGCTTTCGCCGTCGCGCCAGCTGTAGGGTTCGCCGTCCACGATGATGTGGCAGCCGTCGTCGTTGGGGGTGGACAGGCCCAGGTGGTAGCGCAGCGAGCCGGCGAAGGGGTCGCGGTGCGGGTTGAGCTGGCCGTCCGGCGGCAGCTCGGCGAACATGGCGGCCTTGACCTTGGGCAGCGTCTTGAGGATGGCCACGGTCTTGGGGCAGAGCTCCTCGGCCGAGGGGTGGCGGGCGTCATACCACTTCAGGTAGAAGCGCTTCCAGCCGTACTTGAAAAAGGAGCTGAAGCCGATGTCGTTGTGCCCGTCGGCCGCGCGGATGCGGCGCATCTCGGCCATCTGCAGCGCTTCGTCGCGGATCGTCTCCCAATTGTCATCGAGCACCTTCAGCTCGTCGATCTCGCGCGACGGCAGGTAGGGCGTGGTGGGCACGCGCGAGGCCAGCACCATGAAGGCGTTGACCGGCGCCAGCAGCACGGAGTGGTCCAGCAGCTGGCGGCGCAGCGGCAGCTTGACGCGGCCTCGGAAGTGCGCAAACAGGATGGCGGCGAGCCAGATCCCGGGAATGAGCCATTTCATACGTGAATCTCGTCCTGGAACAGGATTTCGGGTGCAAGGCGTATTGTTACACAGGGTTGCGGGGCGCCAGGATCGGGATCCCGGCGAGAAAGGGGTTTTGACCGATATGACTGGGTACAATTCCGGCCATGTCCGAAGCCGCAACAACTCCGTCCCCCTTTGTCCACCTGCGCGTCCACTCCGAGTTCTCGGTCGTCGACGGCATCGTGCGCATTCCCGACCTGATCAAGCGGGTCGCCAAGCTGGGCCAGCCGGCCGTGGCGCTGACCGACCTGTCGAACCTGTTCGGCCTGATCAAGTTCTACAAGGGCGCGCGCGGCGCCGGGATCAAGCCCATCGCCGGCTGCGACGTCTGGATCACCAACGACGACGATCGCGACAAGCCGTTCCGCCTGCTGTTGCTGGTGCGCAATCACCAGGGCTACCTGAACCTGTGCGAGCTGTTGACCCAGTCCTTCCTGGTCAACCAGGGCAAGGGTCGGGCCGAGATCCGGCGCGAATGGCTGCAGGGCCAGGAAGGCCTGATCGCCCTGTCGGGCGGGCGCATGGGCGACGTGGGCCAGGCGCTGGACGCCGGCAACGCCGTGTCGGCGCTGGCGCTGGCGCGCCAGTGGGCGCTTCTATTTCCGGGCAGCTACTACATCGAGCTGCAGCGCGCCGGTTTCGACGGCGACGAAGCCTACACCCAGGCGGCCATGCGGCTGGCGGCCGAGGCCGGCCTGCCGGTGGTGGCCACGCATCCGGTGCAGTTCCTGGACGAGCACGAATTCCAGGCCCACGAGGCCCGCGTCTGCATCGCCGAAGGCGAGATCCTGGCCAATCCGCGCCGCGTGCGCCGCTTCACCAAGGATCAATACCTGCTCAGTTCCGAGGAAATGCACCGGCGCTACGCCGACGTGCCCTCGGCGCTGGCCAACACGGTCGAGATCGCCAAGCGCTGCAACCTGAGCCTGGTGCTGGGCAAGCCGCGCCTGCCCAACTTCCCCACGCCCGATGGCGTGTCGCTGGACGACTACCTGGTGCAGCTGTCCGAGCAGGGCCTGGAAAAGCGCCTGGCCTTCCTGTTCCCGGACGAGGCCGTGCGCGAGTCCAAGCGCGAGCAGTACTACGAACGCCTGCGCTGGGAGTGCAAGACCATCATCCAGATGGGCTTCCCGGGCTACTTCCTGATCGTGCAGGACTTCATCAACTGGGGCAAGAACAATGGCGTGCCCGTGGGCCCCGGCCGGGGCTCGGGCGCCGGCTCGCTGGTGGCCTACGCGTTGGGCATCACCGACCTGGACCCGATCCGCTATGACCTGCTGTTCGAGCGCTTCCTGAATCCGGAGCGGGTGTCCATGCCCGACTTCGATATCGACTTCTGCCAGGACAACCGCGAACGCGTCATCGACTACGTCAAGGAAAAATACGGGCGCGCGGCCGTGAGCCAGATCGCCACCTTCGGCACGCTGGGCGCCAAGGCCGTGGTGCGCGACGCCGGCCGGGTGCTGGACATGCCCTATATGTTCTGCGACGGCCTGTCCAAGCTGATCCCGTTCAACCCGATGGATCCTTGGTCGCTGGAGCGCACGCTCAAGGACGAGCCGGCCTTCAAGGAACGCTACGAGCAGGAAGAGGAAGTGCGCGGACTGGTGGACCTGGCCAAGCCGCTCGAGGGCCTGACCCGCAACATCGGCATGCACGCCGGCGGCGTGCTGATCGCGCCCGGCAAGCTGACCGACTTCTGCCCGCTGTATTGCCAGCCCGGCCAGGAAAACAGCGCGGTCTCGCAGTTCGACAAGGACGACGTCGAGGCCGCCGGCCTGGTGAAGTTCGACTTCCTGGGCCTGCGCAACCTGACCATTCTGGACTGGGCCGTGCGCTACGTGCGCCAGTTCAACGCGGACAAGCGCGACTTCGACGTGATGGCGCTGGAGCTGGACGACGCGGCGGCTTACAAGATCCTGTGCGACGCCAACACCACGGCGGTGTTCCAGCTGGAATCGCGCGGCATGAAGGAGCTGCTCAAGAAGCTGCGGCCCAACACCTTCGAAGATATCATCGCCATGCTGGCCCTGTACCGTCCGGGGCCGCTGGAATCGGGCATGGTGGACGATTTCGTCAACCGCAAGCACGGCCGCGCCTCGGTGGACTACTTCCACTCCGACTTGGAGAGCACCCTCAAGAGCACCTATGGGGTCATCGTCTACCAGGAACAGGTGATGCTGATCTCGCAGATCATCGGTGGCTACTCGCTGGGCGGCGCCGACCTGCTGCGCCGCGCCATGGGCAAGAAAAAGCCCGAGGAAATGGCCAAGCACCGCGAGCTGTTCGAGCAGGGCGCCAAGGAAAAGGGCCATGACCCGGACCTGGCGGTCAAGCTGTTCGACCTGATGGAGAAGTTCGCGGGCTACGGCTTCAACAAGTCGCACTCGGCCGCCTACGCGCTGATCTCGTACCAGACCGCCTGGCTCAAGGCGTATCACCCGACCGAGTTCCTGGCCGCCACCATGTCTTCCGACATGGACGACACCGACAAGGTGCAGATTTTCTGCCGCGACGCCCAGGACAACGGCGTCGAGGTGCTGCCGCCGGACGTGAACCACTCGGGCTACCGCTTCGAGCCGGTGGCCGACAAGCACACCGAGAAGGGCAAGCCGCCGCGCACCATGCGCTACGGCCTGGGCGCGGTCAAGGGCACGGGGCAGGGCGCGGTCGAGGAAATCCTGCGGGCGCGCAAGGAAGGCGGCCCGTTCCAGAACCTGTTCGACTTCTGCCGCCGTGTCAGCAAGCATTCGGTCAACCGGCGCACCATCGAGGCGCTGATCAAGGCGGGCGCCTTCGATGGCATCGAGCCCAACCGCGCCGCCATGCTGGCCTCGGTGCCCACGGCCATGGAAGCGGCCGAGCAGGCCGCGCGCAGCGCCAACCAGGCTTCGCTGTTCGGCGACGACAGCGGCGACGTGGTGGCCGGCGAGCTGGCCAAGGTCGCGCCCTGGGACCTGCACAAGAAGCTCACCGAGGAAAAATCGGCGCTGGGCTACTACTACAGCGGCCACCTGTTCGACGCCTGGCGCGACGAAGTGCGCCGCATCGTGCCCATGCAGCTGGCGCGCCTGGAGCCGCAGCGCGACCTGCAATGGATGTGCGGCGTGCTGGCCGGCGTGCGCACCATGATGACGCGCCGGGGCAAGATGGTGTTCGCCGTGCTGGACGACGGCACCGCCCAAGTCGAGATCTCGGTGTTCAACGAACTCTACGAAAAGCACCGCAACCGGCTGCGCGAGGACCAGCTCATCATCGTGCAGGGCAAAGTCAGCAACGACGATTATTCCGGCGGCATGCGCATCGTGGCCGACCAGTTGTATGACCTGCAGCTGGCGCGCGAGGCGCGCGCCAAGTCGCTGCGCGTCAAGCTCAACGGCGGCGCCGACGCCGCGCGGCTGCGGCAGCTGCTCAATCCGTTCCGCGCCGAGCCCGAGAACGGCATCCCCGGGGTGCCGGTCGATATCGTCTACACCAAGAACAATTTCCTGTGCACGGTCCGGCTGGGCGAGGAATGGCGCGTGCGCATGGCCGACGCGCTGTTCGAGAACCTGAACGCCTGGACCAAGCCCGACGGCGTCGAGGTCACCTACTGATGCGTAAGCTGCGTATCGTCCACTCCGAAGCCGCCACCAGCTTCGGCGGCCAGGAAGGCCGCATCTTCAAGGAAATGAATGCCATGCGCGCGCGCGGGCATCATGTCGAGGCCATCTGCCAGCCGCAGGCGCTGCTGGCCACGCGCCTGTCCGAGGCCGGTTTCACCGTGCACACGCTGGAAATGGACGGCCCGCTCAATTACCTGAAGGGCGTGGCCATCATTCGCGGCATTCTGCGGGCGGGCCGTTTCGACGTGCTCAACACGCACAGCCGGCGCGATACCGTGATCGCGGCGGCGGCCGGCCGGCTGGCCGGCACGCCGCTGATCGTGCGCACGCGGCATCTGTCCAACAAGGTCGGCTCGCTGTGGTCCTATACCCGGCTGCCGCACTGCGTCACCACCGTCAGCGACCACGTGCGCCAGCACCTGATCGATCGCGGCGTGCCGCCGGATCGCGTGGCCACCGTGTACTCGCCCATCGTGCTGCCGCCGCCCGTGGAGCATTCCACGCTGCGCGGCGAGCTGGGCCTGGCCCAGGACGACGTGGTGGTCGGCTGTGTGGCCGTGATGCGCGCCACCAAGGGCCACAAGGACCTGATCGACGCGATCGCTCCGCTGATGGCCAGCCGTCCCAAGCTGCACCTGGTGTTCGTCGGGGGCGGTTCGCCGGTATTCGAGCAGACCCAGGAATACGTGGCGCAACTGGGCCTGCAGGACCGCATCCACCTGATGGGCATGCGGCGCGACGTGCCCAACCTGCTGGCCGGTTTCGACCTGTTCGCGCTGGCCACCCAGCAGGAAGCGTCCGGCACCGTCTACGTCGAGGCGCAGGCCAGCGGCCTGCCCGTGGTCGGCACGGACGTGGGCGGCGTGTCCGAGATGTTCCGCGACGGCGAGACCGGCATCCTGGTGCCGCCCAAGGATCCGGCGGCGCTGGCCGCCGCGCTGACGCGATTGATCGACGATCCGGCGCTGCGCCGCGCCATGGGCGAGGCCGGCCGCAAGCTGGTCTGGGACGAGGGCGTGTTCTCGCCGTCCCGGCTGGCCGAGACCACCGAGGCGGTCTACGGCAAGTGGCTGGCGGAGCGCGGCAAATGAGCACGCGCAGCGCGCCCAACGTGCCGGTGCTGATGTACCACCACGTGACGCCGGCCGGCGGCATGATCGCCGCCACGCCGGACGTGTTCGAGGACCAGATCGCGCGCCTGGCGCGCGCCGGCTACCAGTCGCTGTCGGCCGATCAGTTCGCCGCCTGCCTGGCCGGCGCGCCCGTGCCCGAGCGTTCGGTGCTGATCACCTTCGACGACGGCTACCTGAACAACTGGGTCCACGCGCATCCGGTGCTGGCGCGCCACGGCATGCGCGCCGTCCTGTTCATCATCACCGGCTGGATCGGCGACGGCCCCGTCCGGCCGCATGCGGGGCAGGGCGGCCCGCTGCCCGCCACGCCGGACCACGACGCCTGCAAGCAGCTGGTCGCCGCCGGCCGCGCCGACGAGGTCATGCTGCGCTGGAGCGAGATCGAGGCCATGCGCGCCGCCGGCACGTTCGAATTCCATTCCCATACCCACACGCACACGCGCTGGGACAAGGAATGCGCCGGCGACGTCCAGGCCAAGCGCGCCCGCATCGCCGACGAGCTGCGGCTGTCGCGCGAGGCGCTGGCCGGCCGCCTGGGCAGCGTCAGCGACCACCTGTGCTGGCCGCAGGGTTATTTCGACGCCGACTACGTGGCGGCGGCGCGCGAGGCCGGCTTCCGGCACCTGTACACTACCGACCCTTTCGGCCAGAACACGCCCGGCGCGGATCCCGAGCACATCTACCGCTTCGCGGTGCGCAATCGCGGCGGCTCCTGGCTCAACCGGCGCATCTGGCTGTCGCGCGACCCGTTCTGGGGTCCGCGCTACCACGCCTGGAAAGCCTGGAAAAAGCGTCTTAGGAATCGCGGATGAAGCTATCGGTCATCATCATCACCAAGAACGAGGCGGCCCACATCGCCAAATGCCTCAAGTCCGTGGACTTCGCCGACGAATTCATCGTGGTGGACTCCGGCAGCACCGACGGCACGGTCGAGCTGGCCCGCGCGCTGGGCGCGCGCGTGGAAGTGACGAGCGACTGGCCCGGTTTCGGGCCGCAGAAGAATCGCGCCGTGGACCTGGCGACCGGCGACTGGGTGCTGTCCATCGACGCCGACGAACTGGTCACGCCCGAACTGGCGCGCGAGATCCAGGAAACGCTCAAGGCGCCGCGCGGCGATGTCTATGAAATGCCGCGCCTGTCCAATTTCTGCGGCCGCGACATCCGCCACAGCGGCTGGTGGCCCGACTACGTGGTGCGCCTGTTCAAGCGCGGCACGGCGCGCTTCAACGACGCCTACGTGCATGAGCGCGTGGTGCCGAACGACGGCAAGCGCCCGTTGCAGCTCAAGGGCCATTTCCACCATTTTCCCTACGACACGCTGGACGCGCTGATCAACAAGATCAACCGCTATTCGTCGGACGCCGCCGCGTCGATGTACGCCAAGGGCCGGCGCACCTCGATCTTCGGCGCGCTGGGGCACAGCTTCTGGACCTTCGTGCGGATCTACCTGATCCGCCGGGGCTTCCTGGACGGCCGCCACGGCCTGGTGCTGGCCGTCACCGCCGCGTCGGGCAGCTTCTACCGCTATTCGAAGCTGATGTTCCTGGCCGAGAAGAACAAGCAGTGAAGATCCTTTACACGAACTTCCACGGCGGCAACGGCGGCGGGCACGTCACCTACATCATCAACCTGGCGCGGGCGCTGTCGCGCGAACACCAGATCACCGTGGCGGCGCCGTCCACCAGCCGTCTGTACCGCTACGCCAAGGCGATTCCCGGCGTCACGGTCGAGGACATGCGCTACACCACGCGCCCCTCGTCCTGGTTCGGCGACCGGGCCCGGCTGCGCCGGCTGATCAAGCGCGGCGGCTTCGACATCATCCACGCCAACGGCTCGGCCGACCACAAGCAGGTGATGCTGGCCACGCTGGCCATGGCGCGCCGCCCGCGCATCGTCTTCACCAAGCACAACGACCATCCGCTGACCAGCTTCGGCCACAAGCTGCGGGTGGCGCTGGCCACCGACCATGGCATCGCCGTCAGCGACTACATCCACGGCATCATGGCGGCGTCGCCTTACGGCCGGCGCCCCATCACCACCATCCGCCACGGCATCGACACGAATTTCTTCGCGCCGCCGCCGCCCGACAGCCTGGACAAGCTGCGCGAGCTGATCTTCGGGCCGCAATGGCGCGGCAAGCTGCTGCTGGGCAGCGCGGGCGGCACCGACTACGACAAGGGCTGGCTGGACCTGGTGGCCGCCGTGGCCGCGCTGCCGCCCGAGGACAAGGCGCGGGTGCTGCTGATGGTGGCCGGCGATCCGCCGTCCGAGGCGAAGCTGGCGCGCGTGCGCGAGCTGGGCATGATCGACCAGGTGCGCTTTCCGGGCCTGCTGGACGATGTGCGCGCCTCGCTGGCGTCCTGCCATGCGGGTTTCGTGCTGTCGTACCGCGAGGCGCTGTCCTTCGCCTGCCGCGAGATCATGGGCCTGGGCCTGCCGGCCCTGGTCAGCGACGCCGGCGGCCTGCCCGAGAACGTGACCGACGGCGTGGACGGCTGGATCGTGCCGGTGCGCGACGTGCCGGCCATGACCGCCAGGCTGCGGCTGATGCTGGACCAGCCGGAAATGGTCCGGCAGATGGGCCGCAACGCCCGGGAAACGGCGCTGCGCGACTTCAACCTGCACCGTTTCGCCGCCGCCACGCTGGACGTCTACCAGCGTACGCTGGCTGGACGCTGACCTTATAATCCGGTCCATGCGTATCCCCATTCTCATGTACCACCAGATCGGCGAGCCCAATCCCAAGGGCACGCCGTTTCGCGGCCTGACGGTGCACCCGTCCGACTTCACCCGCCAGATGCGCTGGATGCGCCGGCTGGGTTATCGCGGCCTGTCCATGCGCGACGTCATGCCCTATGTGCGCGGCGAGCGCCAGGGCAAGGTGTTCGGCATCACGTTCGATGACGGTTTCCGCAACGTTTTCGAGAACGTCACGCCGGTGCTGAGCGAACTGGGTTTCACCGCCACCAATTACTTCGTCTCGCACCAGTTCGATGGCGGCAACGTCTGGGACAAGCACGTGGGCATTCCGCACGCGCCGCTCATGTCCGTGAGCGAGATGCGCGCCTGGGCCCAGGCCGGCAACGAAGTCGGCTCGCATACGCTGGACCACGTCCATCTGCCCGCGCTGCCGCCCGACGAGGCGCGCCGCCAGATCGTCCAGTCCAAGGACGAACTCGAACAGGCGCTGGGCTCGCCGGTCACGGCCTTCTGCTATCCGTATGGCGAGCAGCAGCAGGAACACCGCGACATGGCGCGCGAGGCCGGCTACGACAACGCCACGCTGACCGTGCGCGGCCGCGCCGGCGCCGATGACGATGTCTTCGGCCTGCCGCGCGTGACGGTATCGCGTTCGACCGGCATCCTCCGCTTCCTGCAGAAGTGCCTGACCCGGTATGAAGACTCCCGCCGGCGCGGTTGAACGGCGGCTGCGCATCGCGCTGCTCGTCGACCGTTTCGGCAACCGCTTCGGCGGCGCCGAGGCCTATGGCGTCGAGTTGATGCGGGTGCTGGGGCAGCGCCATGACATCGAGATCGTGGCGCGCGACTTCGACAGCGACCTGCCTTTCCCCTTCCTGCCCATCCGTTTCCCCGGCTGGCTGCCCAGTTGGATGCGCGTGCTGTATTTCGCATGGCGCGCCGACCGGCTCACGCGCGGCCGGTTCGACATCGTGCATTCGCACATGAACGGCTGGGCCGGCGAGATCCAGGTCATGCACGTGACGCCGGTGCGCTACAACCGCCTGACCCGCGCCAAGCCGCTCAAGCGGCTGACCGCCTGGCTCAGCCCCCGGCTGGCGACCTACCTGCTGCTCGAGAAATCGCGCGTGCGTCCGGCGCCCGAGCGCCGCGTGGTGGCCGTGTCCGGGCTGATCATGGACCAGCTGCACCGCAGCTACGGTCCGGGCCTGGCCGTGGACATCATCGCGCCCGGCGTCAAGCTGCCCTCGGCCGCCGACGCCGCCCAGCGCCAGGCCGTGCGCGACCGGCTGGGCTGGGACGCCGACACCATCGGTTGCCTGCTGGTGGCGCGCAACCCGCTGCGCAAGGGGTTGCCGGCGCTGCTGGACGCCTTGGCGCAGCTGCCCGCGCACTACCGGCTGCTGGTGGTCGGGGCCGACGAAGCCACGCGCGAACGCGTGCGCGGCGCCGGCGCCATCGCGCACCGGGTCGCCCTGATCGAACCCACCCCCGAGGTCGCCCAGTATTTCAGCGCGGCCGACATCTACGCCCATCCCACGCTGAACGACAGCTACGGCATGGCGCCGCTGGAAGCCATGTCGCATGGCCTGCCGGTGGTGGTCAGCTCGCCCGCCTACTGCGGCTTCGCACAGTACCTGTCAGCGGGCAAGGACGCGCTGATCCTGCAGGACCCGCGCAACGGCGCGCAACTGGCGCAGGCGCTGGAGCGGCTTGGTTCGGAACCCGAACTGCGCGCCTCGCTGGCCGAGCGCGGCCTGGCCATCGCGCGCGAGCAGAGCTGGGAAGCGGTGGCGGCGCGTTATGAAAGCCTCTACGCGCAGGTGCTGCGCGAACGGGAGCAGGCGGCGGCCTGATCGGGAAAACAGGAAGCGGGGCGTGCATCGTCCCGTTTTCTTTGCGTCCTTGCCCCGGGGCGATAGCACCGAGGCAAGGCGATGGCCGGAAGCCGGACTGCTAAATCAGGTCTTGCGCTTGCATCGCCAGCAGCAGTCGTTCAGCGCCGAAGGCGAAACCCGCGCCTTCCGGGTATGCGCCGCCGCCCAGAATCTGCTGCTGTGCGCCCAGTTCGGCGCAACGCATTTCGAAACCCTGGCCGTCCAGGTAATAGCTTAGGCCTCTTTTCGCCATGCCATCGGTCTGGTAGCGCAGGCCCAGCGCATCCAGGAAACCGGCAGCCAGAGCTTGGCTGCGGCGGGAGGCGGAGGCCGGGTCCGGGCTCAGTAATTCGAATCCCAGCTGGGTGAATTCCCGATACCGCCCCGCCTGCGGCCGTTCATAGCGGTAGCACCGTGCGATGTAGAACAGCGGCCGTTCCAGTCGCCTGCCCAGCAGTTCGGCGCTACGTTCCTGGAACAGCGCGGTGGCTTCGGGGATCAGGCAGCACGGGCGGCCCTTCTTGTCCGCGAAGGCCCACATCTGGCCCATGATTTCGCTGCCGCCGGTCTTCTTGATGAACGTGTCCTGCGCCCACAGGGCGGGGACGATGGCTTCCTCGGCGCCAGCTTCAATGAAGGTAGCTCCGGTAGCGGTTTTCCAGCGCGCGGGTCTGGGCGGCTTCGTTGCCGACGATGAATCGGGTTCCTCGGATCATGGTCATGGTGATGCTCCTGGTTCGGAAAGAAGGAATAAAAAAAGGCGCCTGTTGGCGCCTTGGTCGTTGAGCACGGTACGGGTGTCGGATGCGTATTCCCGGAATCCTTGCTATGGACGTAACGAACCACGGCGCAATAGGCTGCTGCCGTGGTGGTGAAGCTTGACGAGGTCGTTACGGAAATCCATCGCCGTATCCTCACACAAGGTATCCGGCTTGTAAACCCAGCCTGGCGCGCCGGCGAATGGATCGCCGTTCAGACGGACACGGACGTTTCCCGCTCCAGCCAGCCCAGCCAGTGCATCGCCTGCTCCCGGCTGCCCCCGCACATCTCGGCCGACGGCCGCAGCCCGCTGCAGACGACCGGCCGCTCGGGCTGCCCGAAAATCCCGCAGCGCTCATCCGCCAGCAACTGCACACAGCGCACGCCGGCCGGCTTGCCATCCGGCATGCCAGGGATCGGACTGGAAATCGACGGCGCAGTACAACAGGCCCCACAACCAGGCCGGCAGTCCTGCCCCTGCAAATGCACATTCATAGATCTTATTTATCCACGCCAGCAACCCTGGTCCACGCCAGCAACCACCGCGACCCGGGCCGCGCGGAGCCGGCTCCGCCGGTCCGCAGCGGCGCCCCCTTGAGGGGAAAGCGCCGCAGGCGCTTCGGGGGTGGACCTACACCCAGCCGCGCAGCCAGTAGACGAACAGGCCCGCGTATTCCTTGATGATGGAGCGGCTGGCGTCGAACGTGCGCTGGTCGGGCACCCACAGCGACAGCGAGCCGTCGGTGGGCGGCACGATCTGCGGCGGCGCCGGCGCGGCGATGGCGACCACGCCCTGCTTGGCGAAGGCGGCCATGGCGCGCGGCATGTGCAGCGCGGAGGTCACCAGCAGGATCTTGCCGATGCCGCGGGCCTTGAGCTGGTCCTCGGTCATGGCGGCGTTCTCGTAGGTGGTGCGGCTGGAGTTCTCCAGGATCAGCGCCGTTTCCGGCACGCCCTGCTGGCGGATGGCGTGGGCCATGCCGCGGGCTTCGCTGACGTCGCCTTCCAGTGCGCCGCCCGACAGCAGCACCTTGGGCGCGCGGCCGGCCAGGTAGAGCTGGGCGGCGATGTCGATCCGCACCACGGCCTTGTCTTTTTCATAAGGCAGGAACCAGTTGGCGCGGCCGTTGGCCGTGTTGCCGCCCAGCACCACGATCGCGTCGGCGGTCGGGGATTGCTCGGGCGACAGGTGGGGATAGCGGCTTTCCAGCGCTCCGCCCAGCCAGACCGAGGTCACCGGCAGCGACCAGGCCAGCGCCCATAGCAGGCCCGCGACGATCAGCGCGCCGCCGGTCTTGCGCAGCCGGAACAGGCCCAGCACCAAGCCGATGACGACCAGCGTCATGCACAGGTTGAATGGAATGATGAGGTTGGTCAGATAGCTGGAAAAGGTCATGTCTAAACAATCCGGTTACTGCTGGCCGTCCAGCAGGCGCCTGGCCTGCCGTTCGACTTCATCCTCCGGCGGCCATGCGTCTTCGGCGCCCACGCAGACCGCGCGCGGCGACCAGGGGCCGGTGCGGCCGGGCCGGGTGACGCCGAACAGCGTGAGCTGCCGTGCGGACGCTGCGGCGGCCACGTGCGAGACGCCGGAATCGTTGCAGATCACCAGGGCCGACCGCGCGGTCAGGGCGGCGAAGGCGCCGAGCGAAAGCGGCGGCAGCAACTGGGCGGTCGGCGCATTGCGCCGGGCCTCGTCCGTTTCCGCGGGAGGAGGGCACATTACCACGGTATGGCCCTGATTCTGCAAGCCGCGGGTAAGTGTATCGAATCCTGGCCAGACTTTGACCTTGCCCTTGTGCAGGCCGGTGGCCGTGGGCGCGATCAGGACGAAGCGTTTGCCTGTCAGCCCGGCGGCGGCCAGGGCCTCGTCGGCTGCCCGCTCGTGGGCGGGCGTGAGCGGCAGGTCCAGCGTCGGGGCGGGGTGGGCCGGGCCGGCGGGCAGGCCCCAGCGCGTGAGCGCGGCGCGGGTCAGGTAGTGCCAGGATTCGACGGCGTGCAGGGACGCCTCCGGCTTGTTCACCGGCCAGCGCAGCAGCAGGCTGCGGCCGTCGTCCCGGTAGCCCGCCGACGGCAGGCCCGCCAGCCGGAACACCAGGGCGCTGGACAGCGAGTCGGGCAGCAGCAGGCCCCGGGCGCGCCTGCCGTCGACGCCCAGCGCGCGACGGTGGGCGCTGACCGCGGCCCGGTCGGGCCCAACCTTGCCTCGCATCGCGATGAAATCCTGCTTGTCGATGCCTTCCAGCAGGTCCCGCGCCCACGGGCGGGCGCAGATCACCAGGGGCAGGCCGGCCGCCTGCAGGGCGCGCAGGCTGGGCAGGCTCATGCAGACATCGCCAACCCAGTTGGGCAGGCGGACATACAGACAGCTGAATTCGGACATGGGCGGGCGCCGGGGCGCAGGTCAAGGACGGGACAGGGGGCGGACGGCGGCGCGCAGCCGGTACAATCCACCGCATAATTGTATTGAAGCGAGTGATTCCTTTGAATTCTGCCGCACGCAAAGCGACCTTGGGCTCCGAGCCTGTCAAAGCCGAACTCTGGGGGCGGATCTACAAGCGCGTGGGCGCCTACTGGAAGGGCCTGGTGCTTGCCATCCTGCTGATGGCGGGCGCGGCGGCCACCCAGCCCACGCTGGCGGTCATCATGAAACCGCTGCTCGACGAGGGCTTTTCCGGCGTCAAGCCGCATTATGTCTGGTCCTTGCCGCTGGCGGTGGTGGGACTGATCTTTGTGCGCGGGGTCTGCAATTTCTTCAGCGACTACCTGCTGGCCTGGGTGGCCAACAACGTGTTGCTGGGCATGCGCCGCGACATGTTCGAACGTCTGCTGGGGCTGCCCGACGCCGACTTCAAGACCGGCGACACCGGCCGCCTGCTGAACCGCTTCACCATCGACGCCGGCAACGTCACCGGCTACGCCACCGATGTGATTTCCGTGCTGGTGCGCGAAACCCTGGTCGTGATCGCGCTTATCTGCGTGCTGCTGTACATGTCCTGGGTACTGACCCTGATCATCCTGATCATGCTGCCGGTGTCGGTGCTGGTCGCCCGCGTGTTCATCAAGCGCCTGCGCAGCATCAACCGCGACACGGTCAACATGAATGCCGAGCTGACCCGGGTGGTCAGCGAGGGCATCGACGGCCAGCGCGTCATCAAGCTGTTCGACGGCTATGAGGTCGAGCGCGGCCGCTTCGCCTTCGTCAGCGGCAAGCTGCGCCGCTTCGCCATGCGCACGACCACGGCCGACGCCGCGCTGACGCCGCTGACCCAGGTCTGCATTTCGATTTCTGTGGGCGCGGTGATCGCCGTCGCCCTCAGCCAGGCCAATAGCGGTTCCCTGACCGTGGGCAGCTTCGCCTCGTTCATGGCCGCCCTGGCGCAGATTTTCGATCCCATCAAGCGCCTGACCAACGTCGCCGCCCGCATGCAGAAGATGCTGGTGTCCGCCGAAAGCGTGTTCACGCTGATCGACCAGAAGCCGGAAATCGACCAGGGCACGCGCACGCTGCCCGAGCCGGTGCGCGGCCGCGTGGAATTCCGAGGCGTCGGCCATCGCTTCCCCGACGCCGACCGCGACACGCTGCACGACGTGTCCTTCACCGTCGAGCCCGGCCAGACCGTGGCGCTGGTGGGCCGCTCGGGCAGCGGCAAGACCACGCTGGTGAACATGCTGCCGCGCTTCGTGCTGGCCGAGACCGGAACCATCCTGGTCGACGACGTGCCCGTCAACGACCTGACGCTGCGCAGCCTGCGCTCGCATCTGTCGCTGGTCAGCCAGGACGTGGTGCTGTTCGACGACACCATCGCCGCCAACGTCGGCTACGGCGCGCTGGGCGAGGCGAGCGAGCAGCAGGTCCGCGACGCGCTCGCCGCCGCCAACCTGCTGGAATTCGTCGAGGGCCTGCCCAACGGCCTGCAGACCCAGGTGGGCGAGAACGCCGCGCGCCTGTCCGGCGGCCAGCGCCAGCGCCTGGCGATCGCGCGCGCCCTGATCAAGAACGCGCCCATCCTGATCCTGGACGAGGCCACCTCGGCCCTGGACAACGAGTCCGAGCGTCAGGTTCAAGCCTCGTTGGAACGCCTGATGCGCGGTCGCACCACGCTGGTCATCGCGCACCGCCTGTCCACCGTGCAGAACGCCGACCGTATCATCGTGCTGGACGCCGGCAGGATCGTCGAGCAGGGCGCCCATTCCGAGTTGCTGGCGGCCAATGGCCTGTACGCATCGCTCTACAAGATGCAGTTCCGCGAGGACTAGCCCTCCCCGAAGCGCTTGCGCGCTGCCCCTCGCGGCGCATGCCTGCGGACCGGCAAAGCCGGCTCCGCGGCATCCCGATGGGTGGCGATCGATGCTCTAGATGCCCGACTGAGGGCTGCCCGAACCAGGAGAAGCCTCATGTCCGTGCCCGCCGAAGGCAATCAACTCGTCAACGTCGTCGTGCTGCTGGGCGCGGCGGTGGTCGCCGTGCCGCTGTTCAAGCGGCTGGGGCTGGGGTCGGTGCTGGGGTATCTGGCGGCCGGCCTGGCGATCGGCCCGTTCGGCATCGGCTTCTTTTCCGATCCCAAGTCCATCCTGCACGTCGCCGAGCTGGGCGTGGTGATGTTCCTGTTCATCATCGGGCTGGAGATGCAGCCCTCGCGGCTGTGGAAGCTGCGCGGAGAGATCTTCGGCCTGGGCGTGGCCCAGGTGCTGGCCTGCGGCGCGCTGCTGACCGGGGTCGGCCTGCTGGCCGGGCTGTCGGCGCCGGCCGCGTTCATGGCGGCCATGGGCTTCGTGCTGTCCTCCACCGCCATCGTCATGCAGATCCTGGCCGAGCGCGACGAGACCGCCAGCGCCCAGGGCCAGCGCATCGTTTCCATCCTGCTGCTCGAGGACCTGGCCATCGTGCCGCTGCTGGCATTGGCCGCGCTGCTGGCGCCCGCCGGCACGGGCGGGCACGGCGATCCCTGGACCCAGGCCGCCATCGCGCTGGGTTGCGTGCTGGCGCTGCTGGCGGCTGGCCGATGGCTGCTCAATCCGCTGTTCCGCCTGCTGGCCGCGGCCCGCGCGCGCGAGGTCATGACGGCGGCGGCGCTGCTGGTGGTGCTGGGCGCGGCCTTGCTGATGGAGCTGGGCGGCCTGTCCACCGCGATGGGCGCATTCCTGGCCGGCGTGCTGCTGTCCGAATCGACTTTCCGGCATCAGCTGGAAGCCGAGGTCGAACCGTTCCGGGGCATTCTGCTGGGCCTGTTCTTCCTGGGCGTGGGCATGTCGCTGGATCTGTCCGCGGTGGCGCGCGAATGGCCGTTGATCCTGGCGGCGGTGCTGATCTTCATGGCGGTCAAGTCCATCGGCGTCTATGCCGTCGCCCGCGCGTTGCGCGCCTCCCATGGCGAGGCGCTGACCCGCGCCGCGCTGTTGGCCCAGGGCGGCGAGTTCGCCTTCGTGCTGTACGGCGCGGCCGCCGCGGTCGGCATTTTCGACGCCCATCTCGCGGCCGTGCTGACCGCCGTGGTCATCATTTCCATGGCGCTGACCCCGCTGTGCGTGCTGGCGCTGCGCTGGTTGCTGCCCAAGCCGGCGCCGTCCATGGACGGGGTGGACGTGGCGCGCGACCTGGACGGCTGCGCGCTCATCATCGGTTTCGGGCGGTTCGGCCAGATCGTCACCCAGGCCATGCTGGCGCGCGGCATCAAGGTGTCCATCCTTGACACCGACACGGACGCCATCCGGGCCGCCGCCAAATGGGGCGTGAAAGTCTATTACGGGGACGGAACCCGCGTGGACATGCTGCGCACCGCCGGCGCCGGGACCGCCAAGCTGATCCTGGTCTGCATCGACGATCCCAAGGCCGTCAACCATGCGGTCAAGCTGATCAAGTCGGAATTCCCCCTGGTCAAGCTGGTGGTGCGCGCCTACGACCGCATTCATGCGCTGGCGCTGGTGAAGGAGGGCGTGGACTTCCAGGTGCGTGAAACCCTGGAGTCGGCCCTGGCCTTCGGTGAAGCCGCCCTGCGCGAGGCCGGGGTGCCGGCGGACGAGGCCGAGGAAGCGATGGCCGACGTGCGTCGGCGCGACGCCGAGCGCTTCGAGCTGGAAGTGGCCGGCGGCCTGTTCGCCGGCCGTTCCCTGCTGTACGGCAATATGAGCAGCCCGGCCGACGGCCGGAACGACCAGCCGGACCGGGAGGCGCCGGACAGTCACGAGGCCGCGCGCAGCACGTCCGTGTGACAAGCATTCGCGGCATCTATGTAAAGCGATCTTTGCATTTATTTTCGCTTCATTTCACGCGCAAGCCGCGCCTGCTGAGTTAGATTGGGCCGGTCGGTTCTTCATTCCGAAGAGCCCGCCGCCAGGAGGCCGCCATGCTGCAATCAGATCGCATCACCACGCCGCCGCAAGCCATCGGTTTCGAGCTTGCCCGCCGACAGGCCGCCGTGCTGCGCTGCGGATTTTCAGCGCAGGCGATGCGCGAGCTGGTATCGCACTCGGGGGCGGGCGGGCCGGCCTGGGCCATCGGCGCCCACCGTGAAACGGACAAGGCGCGTGGCGCCAAGGGCTTTCCGTTCCGCATCGCCGCCGCCGTGTCCTGATTCGGCGGCCGGCCGGCGTCAGGGCTGGGCCATCGCCGTGCGGCTCTTGCCGGCCGACTTCGCCAGGTACAGGGCCCGGTCGGCCGCGTGCAGCACCGAGGCCCTGTCGGCGCCGTGGCGCGGAATCAAGGCGATGCCGACGCTGCCGCCGATGCTCACCGGCTTGTCCTGGTCCAGATCGTAGGGCAGGGAAACCGAGGCAATGATGCGTTCGCCCAGTTCGCGCGCTTCGGCCTCGGACAAGCGGCCGGCCAGCAGCACGAATTCGTCGCCGCCGATGCGCGCGGCCACCGCGTCCGCCGGCTTGAGCGCGACCAGGCGTGCGGATACCTGGGTCAGCAACGTATCGCCCGCCGCGTGGCCGTAGGTGTCGTTGACGGCCTTGAAGCCGTCCAGGTCCAGATACAGCACCGCATATTCCGCCTGTCCGTGGCCGGCGTTGCGGACGGCGATGTCCAGCGCGCCGAACAGGCCGTGACGGTTGAGCAGGCCGGTCAGCGAATCCTGGCGGGCATGCAGCTCGTTCTCGCGCCGGGCGAGCATGGTGGACACCAGCATGTCGTTCAGCCGGTACGAGGCCATGGACATGGACGTCATGTACAAGGGCACCTGCACCAGCACCAGCCACAGGATGGACTCGTGGGTGAACAGCGCGCCCAGCGCGCAGGGGCCGATGCTCAGTGCGACCATCGCCGCCGACAGGCGCGGCGCGCCGAAGTTGCGCACGCAGATGCCGCCGACCATCGACGCGGCCGACAGGCATGCGAGCGTGGCGGCGATCCAGTCGCCGCTGAGCAGGCTGATGAAGGTGCCGTAGCCCACGCTCAGCGCCCAGCAGAGCGCCAGCACCACGTACAGGTCCGTGTGCGTGGGCTTGCCGGCGAGCGCCGCCCGGCGGGCCGAGGTCAACACCACGATGCGCGAGGCGCAGACCAGCGTTTCCAGCGCCAGCCACAGCAGGAAGGGCGGCTCGGGGCGGCGCAAGGTTATCAGCGCGGCGACCATCAGCGTATTGATGATGCCGCCGAAGAAGATCGGCAGGGAGCCGAACAGGCCGCCCAGCAGAGCGATCTGGATATCGGCGGGCACGTTGCGGCCGGGCTTGACCAGCCATTTCGTCAGGCGCCATGCCGGCAAGCTGTAGATCCGATCCTTTTTTTCCATGGTGTTTCGGAGGCGGCCGCGGGTCCGGTTCAATTCGGCTCGGTCCACGCGCGCGGCCGGATTGCGCCATGGTAGCCGGGGACGGCCGCGGGCGCATCATACGGCAAGTGCCCGCGTCATGTATTCACGGTGTGTTTACACCGTATGCCGCCGCTGCTTGCGCGGCTGCACATGGCCCGGCATTATCTGGCTGCTGCTTTACAGGATATGAATCCGGCCCTCGGCCGCCGCGAAGGAGCGCCGTCTTGATGCCCCACGGCTATGTGCACCGCGCCTTGTACACCTTGGCCGCGCTGGTCGCGGTGGGCATCTGCGTGGCCGCGGCGGCCTTGCTGTGGGTCGACCGGCGCGGCACCTGGGACGCGGCCTATGTCGCGTCGCGCAATCTGGCCGACGGGCTGGCCGGCGCCATCGGCCGCACGCTCCACGTCTACGACCTGTCCTTGCAGGGCGTGATCGAACGGTTGCACGAGCCGGGCGTGGCCTTGCTGGCGCCGCAGACGCTGCATCGCTTCCTGTTCGATCGTTCCGCCTCGGCCGAGTACCTGGGCACCATCCTGGTGCTGGACAGCGACGGCCTGGTCCGCTACGACTCCGCCTCCATCGCACCGCCGCTTACCAGCTTCGCCGATCGCGATTTCTTCCGGGTCCATCGCGATGCCGACGACGTGGGCATGTACCTCAGCCGCCCCTACCGCAGCCGCCTGCGCGGCGGCGACGAGAGCCTGGCGGTCAGCCGGCGGCTGTCCAATCCCGATGGCAGCTTCGCCGGCGTGGTCGTGGGCACGCTGCGCCTGGCGTATTTTCGCGATCGCTTTGCGGGCCTGTCGATCGGCGAGCGCGACGTCATCACCGTGTTCCGCAACGACGGCGCGGTGCTGGCGCGCGACCCGTATTCCATGAGCGACCTGGGCGACGACCTTGCCATGTCGCCGGCCTTCCAGCAGTTCCTGATCCGGCGGGAGGGCGCCTTTGTCGGCATGCTGTCGCCAGACGGCGTGCGTCGCCTCTATACATTCGACAGTGTGGAAGGCACGCCCGTGGTGGTCGCCGTGGCGTTGGCCGTGGACGAGGTGCTGCAGCCCTGGGTGCGCCGGGCGATGCTGATCGTACCCGTCACCATCGCCCTGTCGGCGGCGATGCTGGCGCTGATGCTGCTGTATCGCCGGGAAATGGCGCGGCGCGGCGAGGTCGAGCGCAGGCTGGAGGCGCAGGCGCATACCGATGGCCTGACGGGCATATCCAATCGCAGGCTGTTCGACGAGGTGCTTGAGCGCGAGTGGCAAAGCGCGCTGCGCGAGCGCGCGCCGCTGTCCCTGCTGTTCGTGGATGCGGACCATTTCAAGCGCTACAACGACCGCTATGGGCATCAGGAAGGTGACGCGCTGTTGCGGCGGCTGGCCCAGGCCATCCGCCAGAAGGCCCGGCGGCCGCGCGACCTGGCGGCGCGCTATGGCGGGGAAGAGTTCGTGCTGTTGCTGCCGCGCACGGAAGGGCGGCAGGCCCTCGCCATCGCTGAACGCCTGCGCAAGTCGGTCGCCGCCTTGCGGCTGCCGCACCAGGACAATGGCGGGGGCATCGTCACGCTGAGCATCGGGGTGGCGTCGGCGCTGCCCGAGCCAGGGCAGGCGGCGGCCAGCCTGGTCGAAGCCGCGGACGCGGCGGTCTATCGCGCCAAGGAAGCCGGCCGCAACCGCGTGTTCATGGCCGGACGGTAAGGCGCCGGCGTGCCGGTAGCGCGCGCCGCCCGCAAGGCGGCGCGCTTCAGGCAAGGGCTCAGCGGCCCAGCATCACGGCCTGCAGGCGGGTGTGGGCCTGCTGCACGTTGCGCGCCTGGGTGTTCAGGTCTTGCAGCATCGTGTTCAATTCCTTCTGAACGGCCGGATCGCTGACCTGGACGGTCGAGCCGGAGATCTGGATTTCCTTCTGGTGCTGGGCGACGTAGTCGGCGATCTTCAGGCTGCTGTCGAAAGTGGCGTTGATCTGCGGCAGCACGCTGCGGAAGGTGTCGGCCGGCAGCGTCACGGTCTTTTCATAGGCCTTGGCATAGACGGCCTTCAGGTCGTCGGGCTGCTTGAGCTGCGCGCGGGCGGCGTCGGCCTTGCCTTGCTGCTCCTTCAGCGCCGTGCCCATGTCATTGAGCGCCGTCTGCACCGTCTTCAGGTCGTCGCGGCGAGCGACGATGTCGCTCAGTGTACGCATGCCGCCCTTTTGCATCAGGCTGTTCAGCGGCTTGACCGATGCGTCCATGCCCGAGTTGAAATCCGTGATCACGGCGTAGTGCGCGGCGTAGTCGCCGAAGGACTTCTTTTCTTCCGCCGTCAGCTGCGGCACGCGCACGCCGGGTTTGTCGATGATACGGGTCTGCAGGAATTGCGTGAACGCGGCGCGTTGCTCGGGTTCCTTGTCGCCGCAGGCGGCGAGCAGCAAGGGCAGCGCCAGGGCCAGGGCGACGATCGGGCGGAAAAGGAATTTCATGGAAAAGCTCCTGTGTTGCGGGATATCGGGCGAGCCGCCGGGCAGCAACGCCAAGCGCCGGGAGCTTATCGACTGCTCCCGGCGCCTGCCACAGGTTTAAGACTTGTTTGCAAACGAAGTGGAATGAAACAACTCGGTCACAGAACGATGTGATTCGCGCGTCGTTTGCTGCTACGTGCGCGCGGCGCGCGCTTAGCGGGGTGCCTGGACGGGCCCTAGACCACGAATTGCGGCCGTCCTTCACGGACCCAGCGGGCGTAGCGCGCATCAATGGCCGGGGCCAGCCGTTCGTAGTGTTCCCAGGTGTCCGGCACGCTGTAGAGCGAGGCTTCGTTCACCGAGAAGGCGGCGAAGTAGTCGTCGATGTAGCGGCTGTCGTGATCGTCGCCCACGTAGTACGCCAGGGCGAAGGCGGCGCCCTCGGCATTCAGATCTTCGTCGATCAGTTTTTCGTCCAGCTCGGTGATCAGGAACCGGGCGCCTGTCAATTCCCGGCGTTGCAAAGCGGCCAGCGCCTCGGCCGAATCGTCGATCAGCTCCTCGCCCGCCATGCCGTGCAACAACGCCCAGGCCAGGAACATGCCGATGTGGGTGGCGGCGGCGGATTCAGGCAGGTCGGCGGGATAATCGCCCTCGTAGTGCCAGGATGCATCGTCGAATTTCATCAGGATCTGTGTTCCTTGTCGTGGGAGGGCCACCCGCGCGCCGGGCGGTGCGGGATTCAGAAAACCAGCGGGCGCAGCACCAGCACCCAGACCGCCAGCAACAGGGCCAGCACGCTGATGGCCAGCGAGGCGGTGGCGCCCGCGCGGCCCAGGTCGGCCCGATGGGCGCCTCGACGCCAGCCCGCATAAGTGAGGCCGGCCAGCGCCAGCCAGCCGAGCGCCGCGCCGGCATAGGGCAGGCCGTCGGCGATGCGCGGCAGGAGATTCCAGGCGACCAGCACGCCGAGCAGGGTCAGCGTGCTGCAGAGCAGGGCCATGAAACCCAGCCTGGGACTGAGCCGCATCAGGAAGGACTGAATGCCGCCGGCGATGAAGGCATAGGCCGCGAGCTTGGCGGCGCCGGCCTCGGTGTTGCCGTTCAGGATCAGGGCGAGCGGCGCGCGCGAGCCGGTGCCGCGCAGGAAATAGTAGAAGACGCCGGCGGCGACCGCGCCGAAGCACAGGGCCAGGACGCCGTGCCAGCGCGCGCGCGGGCGGGACGGCGGATGGGCGGCGATAACGGGCGAGGGTAGGTTCATCGGTGATTCCTGTGGTGGTGTTCGCGGGTGGGGCATGTGCTCGGTGCTTGAGGCAGATGCCGGTTCGTCGGCGTGCGGCGTGCGGTGTCTTGCCCTGCCGGCCGACGCTGTGCGGACAGCAACCGGGTTCCGGATTCGGTAGGCGGAGCCGGGCGACCCGTCGGGCCATATGTCAAACCAGGATGATGTCGTACTTCTCTTGCGTATACGTGCTTTCCACTTCCAGCGACACGCGCTTGCCCACGAAATCTCCCAGCATGGCCAGGTGCTGGCTTTCCTCTTCCAGGAAGAGATCCACCACTTCCTGCGAGGCGAGGATGCGGAACTCCTTGGGATTGAACTGCCGCGCCTCGCGCAGGATTTCGCGCAGGATCTCATAGCAGACCGTGCGCGGCGTGCGCACGTTGCCGCGCGCCTCGCACATGGGGCAGGGTTCGCAGAGCTGGTGCGCCAGCGAATCGCGGGTCCGCTTGCGAGTCATCTCCACCAGGCCCAGCTGTGTGAAGCCGTTGACGGTCATGCGGGTGCGGTCGCGTGAAAGCGCCTTCTTCAGCTCGGCCAGCACGGTGTCGCGGTGCTCCTGCTCTTCCATGTCGATGAAGTCCAGGATCACGATGCCGCCCAGGTTGCGCAGCCGCAGCTGGCGCGCGATGGCTTGCGCGGCCTCCAGGTTCGTCTTGAAGATGGTGTCGTCGAAATTCCGGCCGCCGACGAATCCGCCCGTGTTCACGTCGACCGTGGTCAGCGCCTCGGTCTGGTCGATGATCAGGTAGCCGCCGGACTTCAGGTCCACGCGCCGCGACAGCGCGCGCGCGATTTCCTCGTCTACGTTCGCGGTATCGAACAGCGGGCGTTCGCCGCTGTAGTGACGCACCCGCTCCACCACCGACGGCGTATAGGTGCGCGCCCATTCCAGCATGGACGCGGTGGTGGTGCGAGAGTCCACCAGGATGGTGCCGGTGTTCGGACCGACCATGTCGCGCAGCACGCGCTGCGCCAGCGTCAGGTCCTGGTGCAGCAGGGCGGGGGCGGGTTGCGTGCGCGCCAGTGCCTGCACGCTGGTCCACAGCTTGCGCAGATAGGCCACGTCCGCGTTCAGTTCGTCGTCGTTGGCGCCTTCGGCCTGGGTGCGGACGATGAAGCCGCCTTTCTCCCCTTCGGGCATCAACGCCTGCAAGCGTTCGCGCAGCTGCGTGCGCTCGGTCTCGGAATCGATCTTCTGGGAGATGCCGATATGCGGATCATGCGGCAGATAGACCAGCATGCGGCCGGCCATGCTGATCTGCGTGGACAGCCGCGCGCCCTTGGTGCCCAGGGGGTCCTTGACCACCTGGACCATGATGGTCTGTCCTTCGAACAGCAGTTTTTCGATCGGCGTGGGCGGCAGCCCCTGGCTGCGCTCGCCCCGGTTCTCCCGCAGGTCCGCGATATGGATGAATGCCGCGCGTTCCAGCCCGATGTCGATGAATGCGCTTTGCATGCCCGGCAGCACGCGGACCACACGGCCCAGGTAAATATTGCCTACATGGCCGCGCTGGATGCTGCGCTCGACATGCAGTTCCTGCACCGCTCCCTGCTCGACCAGCGCGACGCGAGTCTCGAACGGGGTGACATTGATCAGGATGTCTTCGCTCATTGCGGTGGCAGTGGGCATGGGGCGGTCGTCTCCATTGAGTTGGGTGGGCGGCTTACAAGGCGAATAGTAAACGTACCGCCGGGGCAGGCAAGTCGAGACGGGGCGTTCTCGTTGACGAAGCTGGGGGCGGGTGGCACGGAATGGTGGCTGGGGGCAGGTGTTCGAATCCTGTTTTGCACAGAGGGGCGCGTTGGCGGGAGAGGGGAGAAGGGAGAAGGGAGAAGGGAGAAGGGAGAAGGGAGAAGGGAGAAGGGAGAAGGGAGAAGGGAGAAGGGAGAAGGGAGAAGGGAGAAGGGAGAAGGGAGAAGGGAGAAGGGAGAAGGGGCGCCCTGATTCACGGTCCTCGGAAAAGGGGCGTCGGAAAAGGGACGTCGACGGGTGTGGGCGGGTGTGGGCGGGTGACGGTTGCAGGTGTCCGTTTGAACCAGGTCGTACTGTGCTGCCGCTCGGAAGACAGGGCTGATCGGTTCGTTCTGATCCGGGTGCCCTGAGCGGGTGGCGCGGCCTTCTATATATATATATGGTGTGTCGTCGCATCCTATACATATAGGGATAAAGAGGTGGCGCCAGTGCGGCTGCCAGATCGCGGCGAATAAGTCCGTCGCACTCGGGGCTTCGCGGCGTCAGAAGCGGAGCCGGCGTCGGAGTCCTCAGGCAATGGGTTAGGAGCGAGGCAAGACCAGGGCCATCTCTATATAGGCTGGCCGCAACACACCAGCGAAGCCGGAGCGATCTCGCCACAGATTGCGTCCTGCGCTCGGCAGCCAACATCTTTTTTACGACCGCCGTGTGACAAGCGAAATTTCTGTGCTATAGTCTCGCTCCTTCGCAGTTCAAGCAGTTTTCTGAACCGCGAAGCCAAGCAGGACGCAACGGGTTGTTGGTTTTTCCAGCGATCTGCCGCAGCGGCAAACGAGGTCCTTCGGGGCGTTGAGCGCCAAGCGGTTATTGCAAGGTTCGGTGCAAATCAGGCAGAAGCCAGTTGCACAGACTGCAATAGTGTGTTATAGTTTTGGGCTTGGCTGGTGATGTTGATTCAGGGTTAACCCGGGTGGGCAGTCTGAACAAGATGGCAAGCCAACCGAGGTGTAGCCAACCTTCGATGCGATGCAAATTGAATCGAAGCTGCGGATAGGAAGTTTGAGCGAAAGCACAGGCGACCAGAAAGCAGGGTTGCAAGATAGGATGCAAATTAGGCAAAAGCCGGTTGCATAATCTGCAAAAGTTGTGTTATAGTTTCGGGCTTGGCGGTTGCCGAAAGGTTAGGGAATACCCTGATGTTTCGATAGCTGCTAAGAGGGAGATCCGAAAGGGTTTTCCGGCGAGACCTGAAGGGGTCGCCGTCAAGTGGGTGAAGCGAAATTAAACGCGACGCTGACTTGACAAGCGATAAAAACTTCTTCATAATCTCGTTTCTCTGCTGCTGAGACAGCAGCGACGCGAAAGCGGGTTGAAAGACCTGATTCTTCGAAAGTCGCTGAAGTTAACGGCAGTTGAGGCGAAGTAGTACAGAATTTGGCAGTACCGCTCTTTAACAATTAAACAACCGATAAGTGTGGGCGCTTGATGCGAGTGCGCAGTGATCGGGCCGGGTTTACCTGGTTTGATCGCAAGCACAAGAAATCAAGTGCTCACTAGAAGTGAAGTGCCTTAGATGTCAAGTCTAAGAACATACCTCACTTCCTTTGAGTAGCGACGTATGACTCGGTTCTTCGGAACTAAGAAATACGAATTTATACAGAGATTAAACTGAAGAGTTTGATCCTGGCTCAGATTGAACGCTAGCGGGATGCTTTACACATGCAAGTCGAACGGCAGCGCGGACTTCGGTCTGGCGGCGAGTGGCGAACGGGTGAGTAATGTATCGGAACGTGCCCAGTAGCGGGGGATAACTACGCGAAAGCGTAGCTAATACCGCATACGCCCTACGGGGGAAAGCAGGGGATCGTAAGACCTTGCACTATTGGAGCGGCCGATATCGGATTAGCTAGTTGGTGAGGTAACGGCTCACCAAGGCGACGATCCGTAGCTGGTTTGAGAGGACGACCAGCCACACTGGGACTGAGACACGGCCCAGACTCCTACGGGAGGCAGCAGTGGGGAATTTTGGACAATGGGGGCAACCCTGATCCAGCCATCCCGCGTGTGCGATGAAGGCCTTCGGGTTGTAAAGCACTTTTGGCAGGAAAGAAACGTCGCGGGCTAATACCCCGTGGAACTGACGGTACCTGCAGAATAAGCACCGGCTAACTACGTGCCAGCAGCCGCGGTAATACGTAGGGTGCAAGCGTTAATCGGAATTACTGGGCGTAAAGCGTGCGCAGGCGGTTCGGAAAGAAAGATGTGAAATCCCAGAGCTTAACTTTGGAACTGCATTTTTAACTACCGAGCTAGAGTGTGTCAGAGGGAGGTGGAATTCCGCGTGTAGCAGTGAAATGCGTAGATATGCGGAGGAACACCGATGGCGAAGGCAGCCTCCTGGGATAACACTGACGCTCATGCACGAAAGCGTGGGGAGCAAACAGGATTAGATACCCTGGTAGTCCACGCCCTAAACGATGTCAACTAGCTGTTGGGGCCTTCGGGCCTTGGTAGCGCAGCTAACGCGTGAAGTTGACCGCCTGGGGAGTACGGTCGCAAGATTAAAACTCAAAGGAATTGACGGGGACCCGCACAAGCGGTGGATGATGTGGATTAATTCGATGCAACGCGAAAAACCTTACCTACCCTTGACATGTCTGGAATCCTGAAGAGATTTAGGAGTGCTCGCAAGAGAACCGGAACACAGGTGCTGCATGGCTGTCGTCAGCTCGTGTCGTGAGATGTTGGGTTAAGTCCCGCAACGAGCGCAACCCTTGTCATTAGTTGCTACGAAAGGGCACTCTAATGAGACTGCCGGTGACAAACCGGAGGAAGGTGGGGATGACGTCAAGTCCTCATGGCCCTTATGGGTAGGGCTTCACACGTCATACAATGGTCGGGACAGAGGGTCGCCAACCCGCGAGGGGGAGCCAATCCCAGAAACCCGATCGTAGTCCGGATCGCAGTCTGCAACTCGACTGCGTGAAGTCGGAATCGCTAGTAATCGCGGATCAGCATGTCGCGGTGAATACGTTCCCGGGTCTTGTACACACCGCCCGTCACACCATGGGAGTGGGTTTTACCAGAAGTAGTTAGCCTAACCGCAAGGGGGGCGATTACCACGGTAGGATTCATGACTGGGGTGAAGTCGTAACAAGGTAGCCGTATCGGAAGGTGCGGCTGGATCACCTCCTTTCAGAGCTTAGTGCTCGTGTTAAGCGTCCACTCTTATCGGTTGTTTGATATAGCTGGGATCGGTTGTGGGCTTGGGTAGAGGGATTCCTCCCTGTGTCCATGACTTCTGACTACTGATCCGAGAAGGTTTTGGGTCTGTAGCTCAGTCGGTTAGAGCACCGTCTTGATAAGGCGGGGGTCGTTGGTTCGAATCCAACCAGACCCACCAGGTATTCGCAGGGCGCGGTAAGCGTCGTGGGATATGGGGGTGTAGCTCAGCTGGGAGAGCGCCTGCTTTGCAAGCAGGATGTCATCGGTTCGATCCCGTTCACCTCCACCACTGATTGACGAAGGTTGATCGCCTGGTGAGAAGTAGAGGCTAACTCATAGCGTCGTGTGCAGATTGCAGACGGTTTTATGAGTTAGGTTTTACCTGACAGCTATATTTGTTCTTTAACAATCTGGAAGAAGCACAACAAAATGTGCTCATCGAGTAGTCAGCTTGGCTGATGAAGATGGGTACGGGTTGTGATTGCATTAATTTTGTTCCAAGTTCTCAAGACTGAAGTGAATAACTTCAGACTGCTTTGAAACTTATGAACGGCACAAACGCTAATACTCAGGTCCTATAGCCTACAGCGTTATAGGATCAAGCGACTAAGTGCATATGGTGGATGCCTTGGCGATCACAGGCGATGAAGGACGTAGTAGCCTGCGAAAAGCTGCGGGGAGCTGGCAAACAAGCTTTGATCCGCAGATATCCGAATGGGGAAACCCACTCCGCAAGGAGTATCCCTGACTGAATACATAGGTCAGTGGAAGCGAACCGGGTGAACTGAAACATCTCAGTAGCTCGAGGAAAAGAAATCAACCGAGATTCCGAAAGTAGTGGCGAGCGAAATCGGAAGAGCCTTTACGTTTTAGCATTCAGGATAATCGAACGGGATGGAAAGCCCGGCCGTAGCAGGTGATAGCCCTGTAGATGAAATCTTGAGTGTGGAACTAAGCGTAAGAAAAGTAGGGCGGGACACGTGAAATCCTGTTTGAAGATGGGGGGACCATCCTCCAAGGCTAAATACTCGTGATCGACCGATAGTGAACCAGTACCGTGAGGGAAAGGCGAAAAGAACCCCGGAAGGGGAGTGAAATAGATCCTGAAACCGTATGCATACAAACAGTAGGAGCCTCGTAAGGGGTGACTGCGTACCTTTTGTATAATGGGTCAGCGACTTACATTCAGTGGCAAGGTTAACCGAATAGGGAAGCCGTAGCGAAAGCGAGTCCGAATAGGGCGATTCAGTCGCTGGGTGTAGACCCGAAACCAGATGATCTATCCATGGCCAGGTTGAAGGCACGGTAACACGTGCTGGAGGACCGAACCCACTAATGTTGAAAAATTAGGGGATGAGCTGTGGATAGGGGTGAAAGGCTAAACAAATCTGGAAATAGCTGGTTCTCTCCGAAAACTATTTAGGTAGTGCCTCAAGTATTACTGCAGGGGGTAGAGCACTGTTATAGCTAGGGGGTCATGGCGACTTACCAAACTATGGCAAACTCCGAATACCTGCAAGTACAGCTTGGGAGACAGAGCACCGGGTGCTAACGTCCGGACTCAAGAGGGAAACAACCCAGACCGCCAGCTAAGGTCCCGAATTATCGCTAAGTGGGAAACGAAGTGGGAAGGCATAGACAGTCAGGAGGTTGGCTTAGAAGCAGCCATCCTTTAAAGAAAGCGTAATAGCTCACTGATCGAGTCGTCCTGCGCGGAAGATGTAACGGGGCTAAGCGATAAACCGAAGCTGCGGGTGTGCACTTTGTGCACGCGGTAGGAGAGCGTTCTGTAAGCCTGCGAAGGTGGCTTGTAAAGGCTGCTGGAGGTATCAGAAGTGCGAATGCTGACATGAGTAGCGATAAAGGGGGTGAAAAGCCCCCTCGCCGTAAGTCCAAGGTTTCCTGCGCAACGTTCATCGGCGCAGGGTGAGTCGGCCCCTAAGGCGAGGCAGAGATGCGTAGCTGATGGGAAGCTGGTTAATATTCCAGCACCGTCGTACAGTGCGATGGGGGGACGGATCGCGGAAGATCATCAGGGTGTTGGATGTCCCTGTTGCTGTATCGAAGATGGCGCTTAGGCAAATCCGGGCGCGTAAATCAAGGGTATGGCACGAGCGAGCATAGCTTGCGAAGTGATTGGAAGTGGTTCCAAGAAAAGCCTCTAAGCTTCAGCTGTACGAGACCGTACCGCAAACCGACACAGGTGGACGGGATGAATATTCCAAGGCGCTTGAGAGAACTCAGGAGAAGGAACTCGGCAAATTGATACCGTAACTTCGGGAGAAGGTATACCCCGGTAGTGTGAAGCGCCTGCGCGCTTAGCATGATGGGGTCGCAGAGAATCGGTGGCTGCGACTGTTTATTAAAAACACAGCACTCTGCAAAGACGAAAGTCGACGTATAGGGTGTGACGCCTGCCCGGTGCCGGAAGGTTAAGTGATGGGGTGCAAGCTCTTGATCGAAGCCCCGGTAAACGGCGGCCGTAACTATAACGGTCCTAAGGTAGCGAAATTCCTTGTCGGGTAAGTTCCGACCTGCACGAATGGCGTAACGATGGCCACACTGTCTCCTCCTGAGACTCAGCGAAGTTGAAGTGTTTGTGATGATGCAATCTACCCGCGGCTAGACGGAAAGACCCCATGAACCTTTACTGTAGCTTTGCATTGGACTGTGAACCGGCCTGTGTAGGATAGGTGGGAGGCTTTGAAGCGTGGTCGCTAGATCACGTGGAGCCATCCTTGAAATACCACCCTGGTTTGTTTGCGGTTCTAACCTTGGTCCGTTATCCGGATCGGGGACAGTGCATGGTGGGCAGTTTGACTGGGGCGGTCTCCTCCCAAAGTGTAACGGAGGAGTTCGAAGGTACGCTAGGTACGGTCGGAAATCGTGCTGATAGTGCAATGGCATAAGCGTGCTTGACTGTGAGACTGACAAGTCGAACAGGTGCGAAAGCAGGACATAGTGATCCGGTGGTTCTGAATGGAAGGGCCATCGCTCAACGGATAAAAGGTACTCTGGGGATAACAGGCTGATACCGCCCAAGAGTTCATATCGACGGCGGTGTTTGGCACCTCGATGTCGGCTCATCTCATCCTGGGGCTGTAGCCGGTCCCAAGGGTATGGCTGTTCGCCATTTAAAGAGGTACGTGAGCTGGGTTTAAAACGTCGTGAGACAGTTTGGTCCCTATCTGCCGTGGGCGTTGGATACTTGACGGAGCCTGCTCCTAGTACGAGAGGACCGGAGTGGACGTACCTCTGGTGTACCGGTTGTCATGCCAATGGCATTGCCGGGTAGCTAAGTACGGAAGAGATAACCGCTGAAGGCATCTAAGCGGGAAACTCGTCTGAAGATTAGGTATCCCGGGGACTTGATCCCCCTAAAGAGTCGTTCGAGACCAGGACGTTGATAGGTCGGGTGTGGAAGCGCAGTAATGCGTTAAGCTAACCGATACTAATTGCTCGTGAGGCTTGATCCTATAACACTGATGGTTATGACCTGGTGTATAGCGTATACAAGTGTCGTTCAATACAAAATCTGGCTGCCCCGTCAGCAGCCAGCCAACATCGATTACAACCCGAGTGCGCGATCATCGAGAGAACTCTCTGATGCGCCTGTTGTGTTTCTTCCAAGATTGGAGCGCATGCCCTAGGCGCGCGCTCAACCGGTTACGCCTGACGACCATAGCGAGTTGGTCCCACTCCTTCCCATCCCGAACAGGACAGTGAAACGACTTTGCGCCGATGATAGTGGACGGACGTCTGTGAAAGTAGGTCATCGTCAGGCTTTTATTGCTCAGAACCCCGCAGCTCACCGCTGCGGGGTTTTGTTTTTGTGCGCACGCAAATGCTGTGGCGCCTCGAGGGCGGACAGACCAGCGCCAGGCACAGGCCCGCTACAGCCATGGCTCGCGCAAGACATGAACACAAGAAAGGCCCCGCGGCTCGCGCCGCGGGGCCTTTTACGTTGCATCGCTGTGCGCGCGAACCGGGCGCCTGCCATCGCGGCCGCATGCGGGTCGCCTGCTGGTGACCACACGCCCCGTCCGCGAGGCTCTGGCGGGAATGCGGGCCGCACCGGTCTATCCGGGATGCGGACGCTATAAGCGCCTCGGATTTGCAGAGAGGCTTTAACGCCAGCTACTTCCGCAGGACTGCTGCCCTTGAGCGTGGCAAGGTCTGCTTCTGACTACGGCACGGCATGCCCGGGCTGGCAGCCAGAAACTCGCTGATCCGTTCCACCGCCTGCCGCAAGAACGCTTCTAGCTCAGTTGCCGCCGCAACGCCTCGAAGAACAGCGCCGACTGCAAGCGCTCGGATTGCACCTGCGCCGCCACTTTGCCGGCCAGCTCCGGATTCACCGGCGCCAGCGGACGCCCCGTCGATTGCGCGAGCACCTGCGCCTGGCAGGCGCGCTCCAGATAGAACAGATCGTCGTAAGCGTAGTCCAGCCGCTCGCCGCATACCACCACACCGTGATTGGCCAGGAACACGATATCCGCGCCCTGCATGGCGTGCGCGATGCGTTCGCCTTCGCTGACATCCAGCGCCAGCCCGTTATAGTCGCGGTCGATCGCGAGCCTGCCGTGAAAGCGCATGGCGTTCTGCGACAGAGTGGTGTCCAGCGCCCGGTCCGAGGTCAGCGTCAATGCCGTGGCGTGGGGCATGTGGGTATGCAGCACACAGGCCTTGCCGGCAATGCGATGGATGGCTGCATGAATGAACATGGCGGTCGGTTCCACGGCATGTCGACCCGCCAGCTTGTTGCCCTGGGCATCGATGAGCACGATGTCCTCGGCTTGAACCTCGTGCCACATCAGCCCGCGTGGATTGAGCAGGAAGAGGTCCGAATCGCCTGGCAAGGCCACACTGAAATGATTGCAGACGCCTTCGCCCAGACCATGCGCCGCGGCCGCTCTCAAGGCCAGCGCCAGATCGGCACGCAGCGCATGGATGGGCTCTGAATGAAACAGCGCTTCAGTGACCTTGGAATCGTGGTTCATGACAGCCTTTGCTGGTAAGAGGAAAGCGCTGGTCAGATCCAGCCCGCTTGGCGGAACAGGCCGATGACCTGATCCAAGGTGGATACGGTAGCGTCGGGACGGTAGTCAGGCAAGCATTGGCGGCCTGTGCCCCGGTCGATCCAGACACAGCGAAAGCCGATGTCGCGCGCAGCGGCGTGATCGAGATGAGGGCTGGCGCAGATATGGACGACCTGGTCGGGCGTGACGCCCAGGCTGGCGTGCGCGTGGGCGAAGATCTGGCGCGAAGGTTTGTAGGCGCCGGCCTGCTCGGCCGTAATGACGCGATCGATGTGGCCGCCCATCTGCGAGACATTGCCGGCGATGATGGCGTCGTCGGTATTCGAGATGATGCACAGACGGAAGCCGGCCTGCTTCAGCGCGCCCAGCGTGTCCACGACTTCGGGGAAGGGCGGCATGGCCGAGATGCCGCCGATCAGCGTATCGGCGTCCTCGGGGCGATACGCCATGCCCAGCTCGCGCATCGTCAGGTGCAACGATTCCCGCGTGATGTCGGCGAAGCGCTGGTGCGGCGGCGTGCGTTCGAGCCGATGTTCATGACCATCGTAGACGTGCAGGAACTGTTCCGGCGACGGCAGCGGGCCGCTCTGCGCGGACGGGCCCAGGATGCGGGCGACGGCGGCTTGCAGGCCTTCATCCCATTGAATCAGGGTGCCATAGCAATCGAAGGTCAGCCATTGAGGCCGGGGAAGAGCGGTGAGCGGCATGGAGCGTCCTCATGTTTGCGGATACAGCTGTTGGCAGGCGCGAGGCCCATCGCCAGCGTAGTGCCGCGCTTGTGAGTAGTAAAATTAATAAAAAAACTGAAGTCAGTTATTTATTGGATATCTATAAGCCATGCTCGATCTGGAATTGCTCAGGACGCTGGTGTGCGTGGTCGACGAAGGCAGCTTCACGCGCGCGGCCAGCCGCGTGCACCGGACCCAGTCCACGGTCAGCCAGCAGGTGCGCAAGTTGGAGCAGGCCGTCGGCAAGACCCTGTTGCTGCGCGACCGGACGGGCAGCAACGTGTCCGCGACCGAAGACGGCGAGCTGATGCTGGCGTATGCGCGCCGCCTGCTGGCGATCGCTGATGAGGCGCAGCAAGTACTGTCGGCGCCGCGCTCGGCGCGAGTGCTGCGGCTGGGTGTGCCGGAAGATTTCGACGTTGCGCGCCTGACCGTGCTGCTGGCGAAGTTTAGCGCCCGTCATCCGGACCTGCGCCTGGAGACCGTCAGCGGCATGAGCGCGGGGCTACGCGAGCGCCTGGCGGCGGGCGCGCTGGATCTGGCGCTGGTCAAGCGCGAACCGGGCGATGGTCCTTGCCTGGCAGCATGGCCGGAAGCCTTGGTATGGGTGGGAGAGCCGCGCATCGTCCGCGAGGCGGCGTCCGTGCCGCTGGTGCTGTTCCCGCAGGGCTGCATCTATCGCAAGCGCATGATCTACGCGCTGGAAAGCGCCGGGCGCGCCTGGCATGCGGCGTACCACAGCCATAGCCTGGCCGGGGTGCAGGCGGCCGTGGCCGCAGGATTGGGCGTCAGCCTGCTGCCGGCCTACGCGCGCCTGCCGGGTCAGGCCGTGTTGGGCAGGAAGCACGGTTTCGAGGCCGCGCCGGCGACCGAACTGGCCATTGTTGGCGAGCATCGGGGCTTGTCCATGGCGCATCGGGATCTGATCGGCGCCCTGGAACAGGCCATCGGTGGCTCGTGTGCCGTCTGATGCGGCCAACGCCTCGGCGCGTTGTCAGGCCGGGACGCCGAGCAAGACCGGGGCTCGCTCGCCACGTGCTCATGCCCTGGGGAGCCGCGACACGCGTCGGCGGCGGGTGTCCGGCCAATCCGCGTGATGCCGGACCGGCCGATTCAGTCCACGTCGCCGTCGACGTAGAACCACTGACCCTGCTCACGCACGAAGCGGCTGAGCTCATGCATGCGGTGCGCGCGGCCTGCCTGGCGGCTGCGCGCGACGAATTCCACGGTTGCGTGATCGGCGTCTTGCGTCTGTGCGCGCTTGATCGACAGTCCCAGCCATTTGAGATCGGCCGGGTTGGGTTCCAGCGCAGTGGGGCGCGTATCCGGATGCCAGGTCGCGAGCAGATAGTCCAGTCGATCCAGCACGAAGGCGCTGTAGCGCGAGCGCATCAGGGCCTCGGCGTCGGGCGCCTGCAGGAACTGCGGGCCGGCATGCCAGCGGCCGCAGCATTCGGCGTAGCGCTTGCCGCTTTCACAGGGACAGGGTTGCGTGGCGGCGTCGGCTTTGCGGGTCACGTGAGTAAGGGCGCTCAGGCCAGCAGGTCGTTGTATTCAGGGTGACGCCGCATGTACACCGCCGCGTAGGAGCACAGCGGGCGCACGCGCCAGCCCTGCGCGCGCGCCGTCTCCAGCGCATGGCGGGTCAGCTCGGCGGCAATGCCGCGCCCGCCGACTTCGGACGGAACGCCGGTGTGCACGATGGACATGATGCCGTCCTGCAACTGATAGTCGAGCACGCATGGCACGCCGTCGACGGTTGCGATGAAGCGTGAATGCCCGGCGTCGTGCGTAACGGAAATCGGGAGCGTCGTCATGGGCGCAGAATCCTGTGATGGTCGGGAAAGGCGGCGGATCATGCCAGGATACCAGCCCGCCGGCGCGACGCGCGCGGCGGGCCTTGGCTTGCCGGTCCGCCGGTCGCTCAGCGGCGCAGCGTCTTCAGCAGGGCCGTGAGATCCGCGTCGCGCGCCTGCGCCAGCTCGGCGATGCTGCGGCCGCCGGCTTCGGCGTTGACGCCTGCGATCAGCCGCTGGCGCAGCTCGGGCGTGACCTCGGGCGCGCCCAGGTCGTCCCACCAGGTCTGCACCGGTCCCAGCAGATGGTCCATGAAATGACTCAGTCCGCCCGCGCCGCCGCCCAGGTTGAAGGTCATGTGCGGGCCGAACAGCGCCCAGCGCAGGCCCGGGCCCTGAGAGACGGCGGCATCGATATCCGCCACGCTGGCGACGTTCTCGGCCGCCAGATGGATGGCTTCGCGCCAGACCGCCGCCTGCAGGCGGTTGGCGATATGGCCCGGCACTTCCTTGTTCAGGCGGATCGGGTACTTGCCAAGCTCGCGATAGAAGGCGATGGCGCGTTCGATCGTTTCCTCGGAGGTCTGCTTGCCGCCCACCACTTCGACCAGCGGGATCAGGTGCGGGGGATTGAAGGGATGGCCGATCACGAAGCGCTCGGGCCGCGCACAGCCGGATTGCAGGCGGCTCATGATCAGGCCGGACGAGCTGGACGCGACGATGGCGTGCGCGGGCAGCGCGGCGTCCATGCGCGCGAATAGCGCGGTCTTGAAGTCCTCGCGTTCCGGCGCGTTTTCCTGCACGAAGTCTGCGTCCTTCAGGGCGGCCTCCAGGTCGGGCTCGAAGCGCAGCGCGTCGGGATTGGCGCCGGCGGCCACGTGACCCAACTCGGCCAGCACCGGCCAGGCGGCGCGCACCCGTTCGCGGGTCAGCGGCTCGGCGTCGGGGGCCGGGTCGCTGACCACCACTTCCAGGCCATGCGCCAGGAACAGCGCGGCCCAACTCGCGCCGATGGTGCCGGCGCCGACGATGGCGACACGGCGGATGGCGGGATGCGTGGACGGATGCGGCATGGGAAGACTCCTGGTCGGTTGTGTAACGCCAGCATTGTGAAGCAAAGCGGGGACCGTTGCCATGACGCGGCGCAGACGGCAAGATACGTCCGGCCCAACCCATGCCAGGAGAGAAGATGGACAGCATCCAGGACGGACCTCATGCCCGCGCGGCGTCGAACGCGGGCGCCGCCGTGCCCTATTTCTGCCAATGGGAATCCGCCCACCTGGCCGGGGCCATCATCCGCGGCGAACTGGACCTGAAGGACGATCCGGCCTGGGCCGATTCCGGCGCGGCCGACGTCGACGAGTACGCGCGCTGGGCCAGCCATGTCTGCGGCATGGCCTGCCTGAAGATGGTGCTGGCCGCGCGCACCGGACGCGTCCATCCCACGCTGGCGCTTGCGCGAGCCAGCCTGCCTTATGGCGCCTATACGGTGGACGGCGACGAGATCAAGGGCATGATCTACGCGCCCTTCGTGCGCTATGTGGAAGAGGTACACGGCCTGCGCGCGCGCGTGCATGTGGACCTTGCAACGGCCGCGCTACCGGCCTTGCTGGACGAGGCCGAGTTCTTCATGGCGTCGGTGCATCCGTCGATCCGCTGGCCCGACCAGCCGCCGCCGAAGAAGGGCGGGCATCTGGTGCTGGTGACGCGCGCCAGCGCGGACGAGATCGTGTTCCACAATCCCTCAGGCGAACCGGCGGTCGACGGCCGGCCTGGCACACAGGCGGACGCGCGCTTGGCGCCCGCCGTGTTCGACCGCTATTTTGCGGGCCGCGGCGTGGCCATCCTGCGCGGCTGAAGAGGGCCGCGCGTCGCGTCAACGATTGCGTGCACGGCGGAGATAGCGCGCGGCCAGCAGGCCGGCGCACAGATAGCTGGCCGCGATGACGGCGTAGGCCAGGGGCAGGCTGTCGTTCCAGTCGGGCGCCCGGTGCAGGATGGTGCCCATCAGCGCCACGCCCACCAGCGTGCCGGACTGACGGTTGGCGTTCAACGCGGCCGCGCCGCTGTTGGCGTGGGCGGTGCCCGATACCTGCATCACCAGGCTGGTCATGGCCGGCACCACGAGGCCCAGGCCCAGATTGGCGCCGGTCGCCAGCAGCGCGAAGCACCAGTAAGGCATGCCGGGCGACATGGCGACGATGCTGGCCGCGCTCAGTACCGTGGCGATGGACAGGCCGCCCAGCAGCGCGGCCGACACATTCCAGCGCGCCGCGATGCGGCCCGAGGCCAGGTTGCCGATCGAAAATATCGCCAGCATGGGCACCATCTGGATGCCGGTCTGCAATGCGTCCGCGCCGCGCGCCTGCTGCAGGAACAGGCTGATCAGGAACAGCTGGCCGTAGCCGCCCAGATTGATCAGGAATCCCACGCCGTTCGCGGCCGCGAAGCGCGGCGTTTCGAACAGCGCGCGCGGCAGGATGGGATCGGCGTGGCGGCGCTCGCGCCGCACCAGCAGGATCGCCGCCGCCAGCGCCAGCGCGATGGCCGTCGCGATGCGGGGCGAGGACCAGCCATAGGCATTGCCTTCGATCAGCGCGTAGCTGGCGGTCGCCAGCGCGGCCATGCCGAGCAGGTGACTGGATGCGTTGAGCGCGCGCGGGCGGCGCGGCGCCGGCTGGATGCGGCGGCTGGCCAGCCACAGACCCGCCAGCCCCAACGGCAGATTGATGAGAAAGATGCCGCGCCAGCCGAACTGATGGATCAGCACGCCGCCCAGCAAGGGGCCCGATGCGCCGGCCACGGCCACGATGGCGGACCAGGTGCCCAGCATGCGGTTGCGGGTGCGTTCTTCCGTATAGGCGTGCGTCAGCAGGCTGAGCGAACTGGGCATGAACAGCGCCGCGCCCACGCCCTGCAGCATGCGCGCGGCGATCAACGCGGGGCCGTCGGGCGCCATGCCGCACAGCAACGAGGCCAGTGTGAACACGGCCAGTCCCGCCTGGTAGATGGTCTTGGCCCCGTAGCGGTCGGCCAGCGCGCCGGCCGCGAGCAGCAGCGCCGCGAAAGCCAGGGTGTAGGCGTCGGCGATCCACACCAGGTCGGTCAGGGGGACGCCGAATTGCGCGGCGATGCCGGGCAGGGCGACATTGACCACGGTGACGTCGAGCATGGCCATGATGAAGCCGATCGCCAGCGTGGCCAGCGGCATGAGGCTGGCGGTTGCCGCGGGCGCGGCGGGTGTGGCGCGAACAGGGGGGTGAGTGCAGGCGGTATTCATGGGGCATTGCGTTTTTCGAGGCCGGGGCTGCCAATGTAGGCGCTGCATGAAATGCAAAAAAGCCGTATAAATGCGTCTCCATGATGCAAATTTGCATCGATGGCGGATGCACCGCGTCCTTTGGGGGAGCGATATGGATTGGGACAACGCGCGGGTATTCCTCGCCATCTATCGCAACGGCACGCTGCGCGGCGCGGCCGCGCTGCTGCAGATCGACCAGGCCACGGCGGGCCGGCGCCTGGCCGCGCTGGAACGGTCGCTGGACGCGCGCCTGTTCCTGCGCACGCCGGCCGGCTATGTGCCGACCGCCGCCGGGGAGCTGGCTTTCGCGGCCGCTGAACGCATGGAGCAGGCGGCAGACCAGCTGCAGCGCCAGATGCAGGGGCTGGATCATCGCCTGTCGGGCGTCGTGCGCATGGCCTCCTCGGAAGCCATCGGCAGCTACTTCGTGATGGACGCGGTCAAGCGCCTGCATGCGCGGCACCCGGACATCACGATATCGCTGTCGACCTCGATCAAGCTGAGCAACCTGACGCGGCGCGAAGCCGATCTGGCGATCCGCAACGTCCGGCCCGACAGTCCCGACCTGATCCATCGTCATCTCGCGCGCAAGGACACCGGGCTGTATGCCGCGCCGTCCTATCTGCTCCAGCGCGGCGAACCCAAGCCGGGCACGGCCTTCGCCGGGCACGCGCTGGTGACCTATCAGCAGTCGGCGTTGCCGGGCTGGTCCGATGCCTTCTGCGGCGAGCCCACCGGCAATGGCCACGTCGCCATCGAGCTGAACTCCGCCATGATGATCATCGATGCCGTGCGGGCCGGGCTGGGCATCGGCGAGCTGCCCGTGCATATGGCGGCGCGCCATCCGGAACTGGTCCGCATCTGGCCGCAGCGGGCCGGTTCCTATGACCTGTGGCTGGTGATGCACGGCGACCTGAACCGGACCGCGCGGGTGCGCGCCGTGGCCGATGCCATCGTCGAGGTGTTCGAGCAGGAATAGGACCGGACCGCGCGCGGGCCTGCTGGCTGCGCCGCTTGTGGCCGCGCGCAAGCGGCGCTAAGGTTGACGCTCCCGTCTTGTCCGATGATCCCATCCACCAGGAGTCGCGCGTGTCCGAACTTTGGCGTCTGTCCGCCGCTGAGCTTGCCAGCCTGATCCGCAAACGTGAAGTGTCCGCCGTGCAGGCCGCGCAAAGCGCGCTGGCGCGGCTCGATGCCGTCAATTCCCGCATCAACGCCGTGGTCGATCATCGACCCGAGGATGCGCTGTCGCAGGCCGCCGCCCTGGACCAGCGGCTGGCGCGCGGCGAAGACCCGGGCCCGCTGGCCGGCGTGCCGGTCACGGTGAAGGTCAATGTGGACCAGGCCGGCTATGCCACCACCAATGGCGTGACGCTGCAGAAGGACGTGATCGCCCAGGCCAACAACCCGGTCGTCGACAACCTGCTGCGCGCCGGCGCGGTGGTGCTCGGTCGCACCAACACGCCGGCGTTTTCGCTGCGCTGGTTCACCAGCAACCAGCTGCACGGCGATACGCGCAATCCGCGCAATGCCGCGCTCACGCCTGGCGGCTCGTCTGGCGGCGCCGCCGCGGCCGTGGCCGCCGGCATCGGTCATATCGCGCACGGCACCGATATCGCCGGCTCGATCCGCTATCCGGCCTATGCTTGCGGCGTGCATGGCCTGCGGCCCACGCTGGGCCGCGTGGCGGCCTTTAACGCGGCCTTGCCCGAGCGCTCGCTGGGCGGGCAGATCACCGCCGTGTCCGGTCCCTTGGCGCGCAGCATCGCCGACTTGCGCCTGGGGCTGGCCGCGATGGCCGCGCCCGATCCGCGCGATCCGTGGTGGGCGCCCGCGCCGCTGGAGGGGCCGGCCGTGCCGAAGCGCGTGGCGCTGTGTTTCTATCCCGATGGCCTGGAGACCGAGCCCGCGGTGGTCAAGGCGCTGCAGGACGCGGCCCGACGCCTGGGCGAGGCCGGCTGGCGCGTCGATACGCTGGACGCGATCCCGCCGCTGAAGGAAGCCGCCGATCTGCAGATCCGCATGTGGCTGGCCGATGGCTACGACGCCATGGTCGAGGCCGCGCGCAAGGAAGGTGACCGGGGCGCCCAGGTCGCGCTGGCCGGGCAGCGCGAACGCGCCGCCGGCATGGACCTAGCCAGGTACTCCGCCCTGCTCACGCGGCGCGCCACGCTGACGCGGCAGTGGGAACTGTTCTTCGCCGAGTACCCGGTGCTGCTCTTGCCGGTGTCGGCCGAGCTGCCTTTCCCGGACCAGCTCGATCTGGCCGGCGACGAAGCCTATGCGCGCGTCTGGCGCGCGCAGATGCCGCAGATCGGCGTGCCGTTCATGGGCTTGCCGGCCCTGTCCGTGGCCATGGGCAGCGTGCCGGGCGCGAAGGGGACGATCCCGGTGGGCGTGCAGCTCATGGCGGGCCGTTACCGCGAGGACCTGTGCCTGGCCGCGGGCGAGGTGATCGAGGCGGCGGGCCAGCCGATCGACATCGCCGAACCCGAAGCCTGAGGTCGGCGTCGAAGCCGGACGCGGATGCCGCAGCCAGCCTCGAGGTTTGATCCAGCGGGGATTCTGCGTCGGATATCAAACTGCTGGCGGGCGCGCGCGGCGCGCCTCAACCCGTCAGGGATGGCACGCCATGCTGGCCGGCGCCGGCCTGCCACTCGTGGCGCAGCAGCCCCATGATGCCGGTATCCCATCGCTGCTCGCCGACCCGCGTCGACGCGCGACGCACGCCTTCGAGCTTGAATCCCAGCGCTTCATAGGTGCGCAGGGCGGGCTGGTTGAACATGTAGACGTTCAGCTCCAGCCGCTCGATGCCCGGCGTGCTGAACGCTTCCTGGATCATCAGCGCCGTCAGCGGGCGGGCCAGTCCCTGGCCGCGCATGGCGGGCGCGACGGCGACGCGGCCCAGGCGCGCGTTGCCGTCATGCCATTCATAGGCGAGCTGCGCATGTCCGACCGGCGCGCCATTGCGGCAAACCATCCAGCAGCGGCGCGCGGGCGGCGTGCTCCGGCCTTCGGCCAGCATGGTTTCCACGTGCAGCGGCGTGAGCGGATAGGAGAGCTGCGAGCCGCCCCATTGGACGACATCGGCAAGGCTGGAGAACCAGCCGGCAAGGAGGGAATGGTCTTCTGCCGTGAGCGGGCGCAGGGTCAGCATGGTGGCGGGGGCGCGTATGCGCCAGGTGACGCCGCGCGCGGCATGCGCGCGGACCGGCGCCACAGTATAGGCGGGCGCCGGCCGCGCCGTTCAGCCGCGTGCTTCGAAGCGCAGGCGCAGCACGCCCAGGTCGCCGTAGGCGATCTCGAGATCGCGGCCCGCCGGCACGTCCAGGAAGCCGGCATACGAGCCGGTGATGACATGCTGGCCGGCGCGCAGGCCGGCGCCTTGTTCACGCAGGAAGTTCGCCAGCCAGTACAGACCGGCCTTGGGCCGGCCGTTGGGATGGATGCCCGCGTGCTGCTCGGCATCCTGGCCGTCCACGGACAGCGTGATGGTCATGCTGGCGGGCGCGTCGTCGGCGGACGCGATGCGCGGTCCCAGCACCAGGCCCTGGTTGAACATGTGGTCGGCCAGCAGCTCGGGCAGGCTGGCGTGCTCCGGCAGCGCATAGCGGCACCCCAGCACTTCCAGCGCCAGCCGGGCGCCGCCGACGGCGGCATCGATCTCGGCTTCGCTGTAGGGCTGTGCTCGCGCCGGCAGATCGCGCGCCAGTTCGAAGGCGATCTCGGGTTCGACGCGCACGACGGCGCCCTGCGCGGGTACTGGCGAGGCGGCGCTGAAATGGACGGTGGATGTGTAGATGGGAGCCACCACGGATTTTTCGGGCGTGGGTAGCGCGCTCTTCCAGGCGGCGATGTCGTCGCGCCGCGTTTCGCGCAGCAGGCGGGCGGTGCTGCGTTGCACGGCGAAGGCCTGGCCCTGCGTCTGCGGCCGGCAATCGGCGGGCAGGCGCGGGCCGGGCACGCCGGCGTCGCGGGCGGCGATCAGGAAACGGGCGGCGTCGACGCTGCCGGGATACTCTTCGATCAGGATTCGCATGGCGTCACATTCCCAGGAACAGCAGGGTCCACAGGGCGATCATGGCGATCAGCCCGAGCCAGCAGGCGCCCCAGAAGCCCACTACCGGCCACTTGAGCGACAGCGGCACCTGCTTCGGATCCACATGGGCCAGCAGGCGGTTGGCGTTGCCGACGAGCCAGAAACGCGTGCCGGGGAACATCAGCCGGAAGAAATAATCGAGCATGATCGCCGCCTGGATGGCCAGCGGATACTGGTTGAAGGCCCGGTGCTCCAGGTAGGGATGCTTGAGCCGGGCGTTGATCTGTTTGGCCTTGAAGAAGAACAGCACGATGCCGCTGATCGAGCAGGTGACGAAGCACAGCACGAACAGGCTGAAGGCCAAGGCCAGCGCGGGGGTATGCATGACGAGAATTCCGGGGTTGCGCGGCGCGCAGGCCGCGATGAGTGTCTGCCGTGAGGTGCGGCGTCAGCCGCGCAACTGGCCTTCGCCGTTGAGCACCCATTTCAGCGTGGTCAGGCCTTCCAGTCCGACCGGGCCGCGCGCGTGCAGGCGGTTGGTCGAAATGCCGATCTCGGCGCCCAGCCCGTACTCGAAGCCGTCGGCGAAGCAGGTGGGCAGGTTCACGTAGACCGAGCTGGAATCGACCTCGCGCTGGAAGCGCTGGGCCGCGGACAGGTCCTCGGTGACGATGGCGTCGGTGTGGCCGGAACCCCAGCGGGCGATGTGTTCGATGGCATCGTCCAGCGTGTCGACGATGCGCACCGCCAGGACCGGGCCCAGGTACTCGGTGCCCCAGTCTTCTTCCGTGGCGGGCTTGAGATGGGGCAGCAGCGCCAGCGTGCGCGGGCAGCCGCGCAGTTCGACGCCGCGCTCGGCGAAGTCCGCCGCCAGGCTGGGCAGGATCGACACGGCCGCGACCGCGTCCACCAGCAGCGTTTCCATGGCGCCGCAGATGCCGTAGCGGTAGGTCTTGGCGTTGATGGCGATGGCGTGGCCCTTGTCGGGATCGGCGGCCGCGTCGATGTAGACGTGGCAGTTGCCGTCCAGGTGCTTGATCAGCGGCACGCGCGCTTCCTGGGCCAGGCGCGCGATCAGGCCCTTGCCGCCGCGCGGCACGATGACGTCGATGTGCTCGGTCATGGTGATCAGCTTGCCGACCGCGGCCCGATCGGCCGTGGCCACCACCTGCACCGCGTCCTGCGGCAGTCCGGCGGCCGCCAGGCCGGCCTGGACCACGCGGCCCAGCGCGATGTTCGAGTGCAGCGCCTCGCTGCCGCCGCGCAGGATGGCGGCGTTGCCGGACTTCAGGCACAGCGCGGCCGCGTCGATGGTCACGTTGGGGCGCGATTCGTAGATGATGCCGATCACGCCCAGCGGCACGCGCATCTGCGCGACGCGCATGCCGTTGGGGCGCAGCGAAGTGGCGGTGACGCTGCCGACGGGGTCGGGCAGGGCGGCGATCTGGCGCAGGCCCTCGGCCATCAGTCCCAGCGTCTTGTCGGACAAGGCCAGGCGGTCCAGCAGCGCCGGTTCCAGGCCATTGGCCCGGGCCGCGGCCAGGTCTTTTTCATTGGCGGCCTTGAGTTCGTCGCGGCTGGCGGCCAGTGCGTCGGCCATGGCGTGCAGCGCCCGGTTCTTGGCGGCGCCGTTGGCGCGCATCATGGCGCGCGAGGCGCGGCGGGCATTTTCGCCCAGGGTGAGCATGGCGTGTTCGATGGTGGACGAGGACATGGCGGCGTCGATCATGAAATAGGGCGGCGCGGGCGCGGCCGGGGGATGGCGTTAGTGTAGCCGGCAGGGGCCGGGCGAAATCGGGGGCAGGGAAGGGACAGGCGGCCGTGCCGCCTTCACGGTCGGGCGCCGGCGGCGGCCACGCGCAGCGCCAGCCGCGTCATTTCTTCCCAGGGATCGGACAGGCGTCCGGGCACGGACAGGCCCTTGATGAGCCGGTCGACTTCATGCGCATGCTGCACGGCGGCCGGCCAGACCGCGGGCTGCACGCGCGACAGCGCCTGCAGCGCCAGGCGTTCGTGGGCGCCGAAGATGCGCAGCCGGCGCATCAGGCCGTTGGCGTCCTGGCCCAGCGCGCGGGCCTCGGCGATGCGCGCGAGCAGGCGGATTTCCTCGCCGACCGCCCACAGCACCAGGGGCAGCGCTTCGCCCTCGGCGCGCAGGCCGTCGATCATGCGGATGGTGCGGGCAATATCGCCGGCCAGCATGGCGTCGCGCAGGCCGAAGACATCGTAGCGGGCCACGTTCAGCACGGCGCGCTCCACGTCCTCGGCGGCCAGCTGGCCTTCGGGATAGAGCAGGCCCAGCTTCTGGATTTCCTGGTGGGCGGCCAGCAGGTTGCCCTCGACCTTGTCGGCCATCCATTGCAGGGTGGCGTTGTCGGCGCGCTGGTTCTGGCGCGCCAGCCGCATGCCCACCCAGGCGGGCAGCCGCCCGCGCTCGATGCTGGCGATGTCCACCATCATGCCGCCCCGGGCCAGCGCCTGGACCCAGCGGCTTTCGCGCGTGGCCTTGTCCAGCCGTGGCAGGGAAATCAGCACCAGCGTGTCGGCATCGGACTGGCCCTCGGCCTGCTCGGCCAGGCGGGCCAGCGTGTCGGCGCCCGCCTTGCCGGGCTTGCCCGTGGGGATCTTGATTTCGAGGATGCGGCGGTCGCCGAACAGCGACACGCTTTGCGTGGCCGCCAGCACCGAACTCCAGTCGCTGCGGGCGTCCATCACCATGGACAGCCGCTCGGTGTAGCCGGCGCCGCGCGCCGAAGCGCGCAGCGCGTCCACGGCCTCGGTGACGAGCAGCGGTTCGTCGCCGGACACCGTATACATCGGCGCGAGCCGGTTGCCGGCCCGCTGCAGGTGTTCCGCCAGGCGATCCGCGTCCAGGGGTTGTGCCATGGACGCCTAGCGCGACAGCGGCGCGTCGGTGGTGGACGGCGTCTGCCAGGGGGCGGGAGTGTTGACCGGCTGGGCCGCGTTCGGGTCGTACACCGGCGCGTCCACGCCGTCCTCGTTCTTGCCAGGATTCTCGAACGCCTTGCGCACGTCGGGCGCGGTCATGCGGCGCAGCAGGCGCGACACCAGGTCGCGTTGCATGGCCTTGTACAGCGTTTCGATCTGGCCTTGCTTGGCCTGCACGATCTGGTCGTCATACGGCATTTCGCGGTAGATCGACAGCGTGGTGTCCGGGATCAGCGCGTTGCCCTTGGCATCGATCAGGCGGAAGGTGAAGTTGATGCCGAGTTCATACGATTCGACGCGGCCCTGAGCGTTGAGCGAGACTTCGCGCAAGCTGCGGACGTCGCCGACCTGTTGAAGGATGGCCTGCGCTTCCTTGGGCGTGTTGACGAGCTTGGTATTGGGCGAAGCCGCACGCAGCGAGCGGCGCACGTCGGCGCCGAACTGCGTGGTGTCGGGAATACCCACATACAGCGTTTCGAACGGCATCGGCGTGACGCCCCGCAGCGCGAAGCCGCAGGCGGAGAGCAGCATGAACAGCGCCAGGCAGGCGCCGCGCAGCAGCCAGGATTGGCGGGGGGAGTGCGTGTGTTGCCCGGCGAAGTGCATGCTTGACCTCATCAGCCTACGACGTTGACCAGTTTGCCCGGAACCACGATGACGCGCTTGGGCGGGCGGCCCTCCAGGTAGCGGGCGACCTCTTCCTGTTCGGCCGCGAGCTTCTCGATGTCCTCGCGGGCCGCCTGCGCGGCGACGCGGATCGAGCCGCGCAGCTTGCCGTTGACCTGCAGCATCAGCTCGATCTCGTCGGCGATCAGCGCGGCTTCGTCCACGTGCGGCCAGGGGGCGTCGAGCAGGTCGCCCAGCTCCTTGGCGTAGCCCAGGTCCTGCCACAGATGCCAGGTGACGTGCGGCACCACCGGATACAGCACGCGCAGCAGGACGCCCAGCGTCTCGGCGCGGGCGGCGTCGGCGTGCGGGCCGTCCGGCAGCTTGGCGTCGTCGATGGCGTTCAGCATCTTCATGCAGGCCGACACCACGGTGTTGTACTGAATGCGCTGATAGTCGTAGTCGGCTTGCTTGAGCAGGCCGTAGACCTCGCGACGCAGGTCCTTGACCGGGGCCGGCGCGCCGGCCCAGTCGGCGCCCTGGGCCAGGCCGCGCGCCACGGCTTCGCGCTGCGCGTAGCTGATGGACCACAGGCGGCGCAGGAAGCGGTTCGAGCCTTCCACGCCCGAATCCGACCATTCCAGCGTCTGCTCGGGCGGGCTGGCGAACATGACGAACAGGCGCGCGGTGTCGGCGCCCAGCGTATCGATCAGCGATTGCGGGTCGACGCCGTTGTTCTTCGACTTGGACATGGTGCCCACGCCGCCGTAGGTGATGTCGGAGCCGTCGGACTTGAGCTTGGCGCCGGTGATGGCGCCGCGCGCGTCGTAGACGTTCTCGACTTCCTCGGGCCAGAAGTATTCGATGCCGCCCTGGGCGTTCTTGCGCGAGTAGATGTGGTTCAGCACCATGCCCTGGCACAGCAGCTTGGTGAAGGGCTCGTCGAAGTTGAGCATGCCCATGTCGCGCATGACCTTGGTCCAGAACCGGGCGTACAGCAGGTGCAGCACCGCGTGCTCGATCCCGCCGATGTACTGGTCCATCGGCATCCAGTAGTCGTTGCGTCCGTCCACCATGGCCTGGTCGTTGCCCGGCGAGGTGTAGCGCATGAAGTACCAGGACGAGTCCACGAAGGTGTCCATGGTGTCGGTTTCACGGCGCGCCGGCTTGCCGCAGCTGGGGCAGGCGCAGGACAGGAAGGCTTCGTTCTTGGCCAGCGGGTTGCCGCTGCCGTCGGGGATCAGGTCGTCGGGCAGCACCACCGGCAGGTCCTTCTCGGGGACCGGCACCGGGCCGCAATCCGGGCAGTGGATGATGGGGATCGGGGTGCCCCAGTAGCGCTGGCGCGAGATGCCCCAGTCGCGCAGGCGCCAGGTGGTCTGCTTCTCGCCCAGGCCTTGCGCGCCCAGGTCGGCGGCGATGGCGTCCACGGCTTCCTTGTGCGACAGGCCGTCGTACTTGCCGGAATTGATCGTCAGGCCGGACTGCTTGTCGCCGTACCATTCCTGCCAGGCCTGGTCGGAGTATTCCTTGCCGGCCACCGCCACGACCTGGCGGATCGGCAGCTGGTACTTGCGCGCGAAGGCGAAATCGCGCTCGTCGTGCGCCGGCACGCCCATCACGGCGCCGTCGCCGTAGGTCATGAGCACGTAGTTGCCGACCCAGACCTCGACCTCGGCGCCCGTGATCGGGTGCGTGACGTACAGGCCGGTGGGCATGCCTTCCTTCTCGCGCGTGGCCATTTCGGCCTCGGTCGTGCCGCCGAGCTTGCATTGCTCGATGAAGGCGGCCAGCCGCGGATTGGAAGCAGCGGCGTGCGTGGCCAGCGGGTGCTCGGGGGCGACCGCGCAGAAGGTGACGCCCATGATGGTGTCGGCGCGGGTGGTGAAGACGTACAGTTTGCCGTCCTGGATCAGCTGGCCGTCGGCGCGCGCGATCTTGTGCGGGAAGGCGAAGCGCAGGCCCTCGGACTTGCCGATCCAGTTTTCCTGCATCAGGCGCACGCGCTCGGGCCAGCCGGGCAGGTCGTTCTGCACCGCGCCCAGCAGTTCGTCGGCGTAGTCGGTGATGCGCAGGTAGTAGCCCGGGATCTCGCGCTTTTCAACGGGCGCGCCGGAACGCCAGCCGCGGCCGTCGATGACCTGTTCGTTGGCCAGCACGGTCTGGTCCACCGGGTCCCAGTTGACGATCTGGGTCTTGCGGTAGGCCACGCCCTTTTCGAGCATCTTCAGGAACAGCCACTGGTTCCATTTGTAGTACTGCGGATCGCAGGCGCACATTTCGCGCGACCAGTCGATCGCCAGACCCATCGCCTTCATCTGCTTCTTCATATAGGCGATGTTGTCGTAGGTCCACTTAGCCGGCGGCACCTTGGACTTGATGGCGGCGTTCTCGGCCGGCATGCCGAAGGCGTCCCAGCCCATGGGCATCAGCACGTTGTAGCCGCGCATGCGCAGCTGGCGCGCCATCATGTCGTTGATGGTGTAGTTGCGCACGTGACCCATGTGCAGCTTGCCGCTGGGGTAGGGCAGCATGGAGCAGGCGTAGAACTTGGGCTTTTCGGAGCCGTCGGCGTTCTTCGCGTGTTCGTGGACCAGATAGGCGTCGCGGGCCTGCCAGTCTTGCTGGGCGGCCGCTTCGACGGTAGTGGGAAGGTAACGTTCCTGCATGAGCTCGTGCGCGTTGGCGAAAAAGGGAAGGCCGCCCCGACCTGGCGGCGCTGGCGCGGCCCGGTTCGGTGGCGGTCAAAACCCCTGATTATAGGAGGTGCTAGGCGCGGATAGGGGACAGGGCGGTTTCCGGCACGCGCGCGCTGGGGGACAGGGTCCCGTAGGCCAGCGTGATCACGCCCAGCGCCGCCCCGGCGGCCACCACGCCGGTCCAGCCGAAATGCGAATAGAGCCAGGACGATACCAGCGAGCCGGACGCGCCGCCAATGAAATAGCTGGTCATGTAGCCGGCCGTCAGGCGGCTGCGGGCTTCCGGCCGCAGCGGATAGATGCAGCTGGTATTGGTGACATGCACGCCCTGGATGGCCAGGTCCTGCAACAGGATGCCGGCCAGCAGCGCCAGCACCGATGCCTGGCCGAAGGCCATCAGGCCCCAGGAACCCAGCAGGAGGAGCAGCCCGACGCGGGTCGCGAGGTTGGCCAGTCCGCGGTCCGCCAGCCGGCCGAAGCGGTTGGCGGCGAAGGCGCCGGCCGCGCCGGCCAGGCCGAACAGGCCGATCGTGGTGGTGTTGTAGGAATAGGGCGGGCTGGACAGCAGGAAGGTCAGCGGCGTCCACAGCATGCTGAATGCGGCGAACAGCAAGGCGCCCAGGATCGAGCGGGCCCGGAACAGCGGCTCATCGACGAACATGCGCAGGATAGAGCCCAGCAGGCGCGGATAGCTCAGTCCCGCCTGGCTCTGGTGGCGCGGCAGCACGCGCCACAGCACGGCGGACATGGCCAGCATCAGCAGGGACGCCACCCAATAGACGGTGCGCCAGCTGCCCAGGTCGGCCAGCACGCCGGCGAAGGTCCGCGCCAGCAGGATGCCCAGCAGCAGGCCGCTCATGACCGTGCCCACCGCCTTGCCGCGCTCATGAGGCAGGGCCAGCGTGGCGGCGAAGGGCACCAGGATCTGGGCGACCACCGACAGCATGCCGGTCAGCGCCGTGCCCAGCATCAGCACCGTGATGTTGGGCGCGAAGGCGGAAACCAGCAGGCTGGCCGAGGACAGCAGCGTCATCAGCACGATCAGGCCGCGCCGTTCGTACATATCGCCCAGGGGCACCAGCAGCATCAGCCCGGCGGCATAGCTCAGCTGGGCGGTCGTGACGATGCCGCCAGCGGCGGCGTTGGACAGCGAGAACTGCTCGCCGATGGTGTGCAGCAGCGGCTGGGCGTAGTAGTTGCTGGCGACGGCCAGGCCGGTGGCCAGGGACATCAGCAGGATCATCGGGGCGGTCAGCGGCGGCGTGTGCGAAGCAGGGGAGGTCATGGCGGAGTGCGGCAGGGGAAAAATCGGATCGGTCGCGGGCGGCGGCGCTCAGGCGTCCACGCCGCCGGGCGCTTCCAGGTCGTGGTTGATCAGCAGTTTCTTCAGCAGGCCGGCGAGCTGGCGGCGTTCCGCCGCGCCCAGCGGCTCGAGCAGCTGTTCGAGGTTCTTCAGGTAGTCCTTGAGCACGGCCCGGATCGTGCGCAGGCCGTCGGCCGTGAGCGACACGATGGTGCCGCGCCGGTCTTCGGGGTTGGGGTTGCGGGCCAGCAGGCCGGCCTGTTCCAGACGGTCGAGCCGGTTGGTCATGGCGCCCGAGGTCAGCAACAGGGCCGCCACCAGCTTCTGCGGATTCATCGCATACGGCGGGCCGCAGCGGTACAGCGTGGCCAGCACGTCGAACTCGCCCTGGTTCAGCTGATGCTGGCGGAAGCCGCAGTTGACGTTGCGCGTGGCGAAGGCATTGAGCCGGAACAGACGGGTGATCACCGCCATGGACGAGAAGTCCTGGCCGGGGCATTCGGCGGTCCATTGGGACAGCACGAGATCGACGAAATCGGTTTGCGGCATGGTTGGCGAGGCTCCTTGCGGCCGGTCGGCGCGGCGGTTCGCGCCGGGCTGGGCCGTGGTTCGGCGGGCGATGAATGATGCGCCCGACTTGTCTTCAAGTAAAGTATCTTTATATGAAGATAAATTCTAACAAGCCGGCGGGCTTCATGCAAAGGCCGTCGCGCAAAAGAGAAAGGCCCGCCTCTTGCGAGGCGGGCCTTTCCCGGCTTGACCGGATACTGCGCGGAAATTACTGCGCGGCGTCCTTCAGCTTCTTGAGCGGGCGAACCTTCACCTTCACCGAAGCCGGCTTGGCGGGGAACCAGCGCTCTTCACCGGTGAACGGATCCTTGCCGAAGCGCTTGGCCTTGGCGGGAACCTTCTGCACGGAGACCTTGAACAGGCCGGGCAGCGTGAATTCGCCGGCGCCCTTCTTGTCCACCGAGCCCAGCACCGAGGTTTCCAGGCTGGCCAGGACGGCCTTGACCGACTTGGCTTCAACGCCCGATTGCTCGACCAGATAGGCGATGAGCTGGGTCTTGTTCAGGGCGGCCTTGATGGCCTTGGGGGCGGCAGCGACCTTCTTGGCGGCGACGACCTTCTTCGCTGCGGGCTTCACAGCGGGCTTGGCGGCGGTAGCCTTCTTCGCGGGCGCCTTGGCGGCGGGCTTGGTGACTTTCTTGGCAGGAGCTTTAGCTTTCGTGGCCATGGTCAAAATCCGTATGTTGAGGACTAGAGCAGCGCGAGCCGGGTATCGGCAACGAACGCCACGCGCCCGATGATAGCGGAAGAGTCGCTGTTTATGCGGCTTTCCGAAGGGGTTTCGATCAATCTTTGTTGTTTTCCACGCAGCAAACCTCTTAAAACAAGGGGTCTTGCAAGATGTCGTGACATTTGCCCGGCGTCGCAAGCAGCGTGAATGACGGGATGCGGCGCGCTGAACCAAGCGCCGCGAGCATGTTCAAATGCCTGCGCCGCGCGTTGCGCCGGCACTCACGCAAGCATGCAAGGAAGCAGAGCTGTCTATGTTGTCGATGAATAAGTATGTTCCCCCGCGGCATGATCGGGACGTGAACCCGCGGGCCCGGCGGGGGCGTCTTTCAAGCCTTTTCCAGCGAGGCGGCCGGGTCGTGCAAAAGTTTGCGGTCGCCATGCTGGCCGCCTCGGCCTTCGCGTCCGGCGCATGGGCGCAGGCGTTGCCGGCGCCGGAGCTGTCGGCCAAGGCGTGGCTGCTGCTGGACGAAACCAGCGGCCAGGTGATCGCCTCGCACGCCGCCACCGCGCGCATCGAGCCGGCTTCGCTGACCAAGATCATGACGGCCTATATCGTGTTCGGCGCGCTGCAGGACGGTACGCTGAAACCGGAGCAGAAGGTGCGCGTGTCCACGCGGGCCTGGAAGGTGCCGGCGGGCAGCTCGAAGATGTTCCTGGAGCCCGGCTCGCTGGTCACGGTGGACAATCTGTTGCGCGGGCTGATGGTGCAGTCGGGCAATGACGCCGCCGTGGCGCTGGCCGAAGCCGTGTCCGGCAGCGTGGAGGCCTTCGTCGAGCGCATGAATCAGACCGCCGTGGCGCTGGGGCTGCACGGCACGCATTTCGCCAGTCCGCACGGCCTGTCCGATCCGGCCACGTACTCCACCGTCAGCGATCTGTCGGTGCTGGCCACGCGCTTCATCCGCGATTACCCCGAGCTGTACCGGACCTACGATTCGGCCAAGCAGTTCACCTACAACAACATCACCCAGTCCAACCGCAATCGCCTGCTGTGGCTGGATCCGAGCGTGGACGGCCTGAAGACCGGCCATACCGATGCCGCCGGCTACTGCCTGGTGGCCACCGCGCGCCGGCCCAATGGCGCCGACCAGCGTCGCCTGATCACGGTGGTGGTGGGCGTGGAATCGGAAAAACAGCGCACCAAGGAAAGCCGCGAGTTGCTGGAATGGGGCTTCCAGGGGTTCAATACCGTCAAGCTCTACGCCAAGGGCCAGCCCGTGGCCATGCCCGAAGTCTGGAAAGGCCAGGCCGACAGCCTGAAGGCCGGCTTCGCGCGCGATCTGTATGTGACCGTGCCGGCCGGCGCCAAGGTCGAACCGGTGTGGGCGCCGCGCGAGCCGCTGGTCGCGCCGATCGCGGCGCAGGCCGAAGTCGGCGAGTTGCGCGTCATGGTGGACGGCAAGCCGGCGCGGCAGTTTCCGGTGCTGGCGCTGGAACCCGTCGAACAGGCCGGATTCGCCGGCCGCGCCTGGGATTCGATCCGCCTGTGGTGGCGTGAAACCACGGGCTGAGCAAAGGAGGCCCGCATGATTGTGAGATCGCCATGGCCGTGAGTTTTCCCGGCGGGCCGGCGCCCGCGCCCGGACCCGACCAGCCCCTGGCCCTGCTGTCGGCCTGTCATGGCCGCATCGCCCGTCAGTGCGCCACGCTCAGCCGGCTGGCCGGGCATCTGCCCGAGCATGGCAGCGACGCCAGCGCGCAGAGCGCGGCGGCCAGCCTGCTGCGCTATTTCGAGACGGCTGCAGTCCATCACCACGAGGACGAGGAAGATGACCTGTTCCCGGCGCTGATCGAGGCCATGGCCGGTTCCGACGCGGTCTGCCTGCACGCGTTGGTGCAGGGACTGAAGGCCGACCACCGCCGGCTGGCCGCGCTGTGGGAGCCGCTGCGCGGCGCGCTGGCCGAGATCGCGGCGGGCATGCCCGCCAGCCTGACGCCCGCGCAGGCGCGGGAATTCGCCGAGGCCTATGCCGGCCATATCCGCCGCGAGGAAGACGAGCTGCTGCCGCTGGCGGCGCGGCTCATCGCCGATGATGTGCTGGCCGATATCGGCCGGGCCATGCGCGCGCGCCGAGGCGGCGGCGCCGCCTGAGCCGCTGCGCCGCCAGTCGCCAGGCGCTACGATGCGGGACAGCCGGCGCGCACCGCGCCGGATCACGGAGGCTATCCGCGCCATGACCGATCCCGTTCCCAGCCGCAACGCCCGTTTCCGTCGTCTGCTGACCGACCCCGTGCTGGCTCATGCCATGTCGGCGCACAACCCGCTGTCGGCCCTGTTGGCCGCCGAGGCCGGCTTCGACGCGGTCTGGGGCAGCGGTTTCGAACTGTCGGCCAGCCATGCGGTGCCGGACGCGAGCATCCTGTCGCCGGTGCAGCACCTGGACATGATGCGGGCCATGGCCGCCGCCTCGCCGGCGCCGGTGATCGCGGATATCGACACGGGTTTCGGCAACGCCATCAACGTCGCCTACCTGCTGCCGCAGTACGAGGCCGCGGGCGTGTCGGCGGTGGTGATGGAAGACAAGACCTTCCCCAAGGACACCAGCCTGCGCGCCGGCGGCCGCCAGGAACTGGCGCGTGTGCCTGAATTCCAGGGCAAGATCGAGGCCGCGCTGGCCGCGCGGCGCGATCCGGACTTCTGTGTCATCGCCCGCTGCGAGGCGCTGATCGCCGGGCTGGGGCAGGCCGAGGCGCTGGCGCGCGCGGCGGCGTATGAAGAAGCGGGCGCCGACGCCATCCTGATTCATTCCAAGCAGACCGCGCCAGACGAGGTACTGGCTTTCGTCGCCGCCTGGCAGGGCCGCGCGCCGCTGGTGCTGGTGCCCACCGCCTATCCGCAGCTGCGCGAGCGCGATATCCAGGCGCTGGGCAAGGTCGGGCTGGTGATCTATGGCAACCATGCCATCCGCGCGGCCGTGGGCGCCATGCGCGACGTGTTCGCCCGCATCCGGCGCGACGGCGGCGTTCACGAAGTGAATGCGATGTTGCCGACCGTAGGCGATATCATGGCGCTGCAGGGCGATGCTGCCATGCGAGAACTGGAGCGCAGGTTCCTGCGCTAGCGCCTTTGGGGCGCGGGCCGCCGGCGCCTGTCGGCAGGCCGCAAGACAAGAAAGACCGGGGGAAGCATGGCGTTTCAAGGGCGGGCCTGGCTTGGCCGGCTGTTTGGCGATTGGGTGGCGGATGTCGGTCCGGCCACGCTGCGCGCCGATCTGGCGGCCGGGCTGCTGGGGGCGCTGCTGGTGCTGCCGCAGGGCGTGGCTTTCGCCACGCTGGCGGGCCTGCCGCCGGAGTACGGCCTGTACTCGGCCATCATTCCCTGTGCGGTGGCGGCCCTGGCCGGGTCCAGCCGCCATGTGATGTCGGGGCCGACCAACGCCAATTCGCTGGCGCTGTTCGCCGTGCTGGCGCCGCTGGCCGCGGCCGGCAGTCCCGCCTATATCCAGCTGGCGCTGGCCGTGACCGTGCTGGTCGGCCTGATGCAGTGGCTGGTGGGCGCGCTGCGGTTGGGTTCGCTGGCGCATTTCATTTCGCCGTCGGCGCTGTTCGGCTTCACCAGCGGCGCGGCGGTGCTGATCGCCGTGCATGCGCTGAAGGATGCGCTGGGCCTGCCCGCCCCGGATTCGCATGGCGCGGGCTCGTTGCTGCTCAATCTGGCCTCGCATGCCGGCCAGGCGCAGGCCGGTTCCATCATCGTGACGCTGGCGACGCTGGGCGCGGCGCTGCTGGTGCGCCGGCTGGACAAGCGCAAGCCCTATATGCTGGCCGGCCTGGCCGCCGGCACGATGGCGGCGGCGGCCTGGAATGCGTGGGGCGGCGCCGGCGTGCCGGTGCTGGGCGCCATCGCCCAGCCCTGGCCGCCGTTCCACGTGCCCAGCGTGGACTGGCGCGCGCTGCCCGACCTGCTCAGCCTGGCCTTCGCGCTGACCATCGTGGCGCTGGCGCAGTCCATCTCCATCGCCAAGGCCGTGGCGGCGCGCTCGGGCCAGCGCATCGACGCGAACCGCGAATTCATGGGGCAGGGCCTGTCCAACATCGTCGGCGGCTTCTTCTCGTGCTACCTGTCCTGCGGTTCGCTGAACCGCTCCGTGCCCAACTTCGAGGCCGGCGCCAGGACGCCGCTGGCGGCGGTGTTCTCGGCCTTGCTGCTGGTGGCGCTGGTGGCTCTGTCGGCGCCGCTGCTGGCGTTGATTCCGCATGCCGCCATCGCGGGCCTGCTGCTGCTGGTAGCCTGGACGCTGCTGGATGCGCCCCGCTGGCGACGCCTGCTGGCCACGCAGCGCGGCGAGGCGGCGATCGCGGCGGCGACCCTGGCGGCCACCGTGACGATACGGATGGAAGTGGCGATCCTGCTGGGCACGGTGCTGTCGCTGATGGCCTATCTGCACCGCACGTCGCGGCCCGCCATGCGCATCATGGGCTTCGATGGGCGCGGGCTGGACCGCCGCTTCGTCGTGATGGCGCAGCCGCCGCAGCCCGAGGCCCTGCCCGAATGCCCGCAGCTCAAGCTGCTGCGCATGGAGGGCTCGGTGTATTTCGGCGCGGCCGCGCACGTGGCGCAGCGGCTGCACGAACTGCGCGCCGCGCCGGACGCGCCGCGTCATCTGCTGGTCATGGCCAAGAGCATGAACTTCATTGACCTGGCCGGCGCCGAGGTCTGGGAAGATGAGCTGGCCGCGCGGCGCGCGATGGGCGGCGATCTGTATTTCCACCGGCCCCGTCCCGAGGTCATGGCGATGTGGCGGCGCACCGGATTCCTGCAACGGCTGGGCGAAGACCACATCTTTCCCGACAAGGCGACAGCGCTGCACGCGATCTACGCCAGGTTGGACCGCGCGGTGTGCGCGGGCTGTCAGGCCCGGATCTTCTGGGAGTGTCAGCCGGACAGCCCGCAAGCGGGCGGCTGAAGAGGACGCGCGTGCAGGATGGGGGCGGGCGGAAGCGGGAGCCGCAAAAGGGCGTTGGAGAGTGAGGCTGGAACAGGGCTGAGGAACAGGGCTCAGCAAGAGCGCTGCCCGCCCAGCCGGGCCCCGACCGAGGGCTGTGCCGGGTCGATCACGCGGCGGGCGCTTCCGTGCCCAGATAGGCCGCCTGGACTCGCGGATCGGCGGCGATCGCGGCCGGTTCGCCTTCCGCCAGCAGACTGCCGCGCACCAGCACGGCGATGCGGTCGGCGTGCTTGAAGACCACGTCCAGGCTGTGCTCGGTGAACAGCACCGCGATGCCGCGCGTGTCGGCCAATTGCCGCGTCAGCTGCATCAGCGCGTGGCGTTCATTGGTGGCCATGCCCGCCGTGGGTTCGTCCATCAGCAAGAGGCGCGGGCGGTGCGCCAGCGCCATGGCCAGCTCCACGCGCTTGACGTCGCCATAGGCCAGCTCGCCGCAGGCCTGCCCGGCCTTGCCGGCCATCTGTGTCTGTTCCAGCAGCGCCATCGCTTCGTCCACCGCGTGGCGGCCAGCCCGGCGCCAGGGATGGAAGACCAGGCGGTCGCGCGACAGCAGCGCGGTCTGCACGTTCTCCATTACGGTCATGGAGCGGAACACGGCGGCGGTCTGGAACGTGCGGCCCACGCCGAGGCGGCAGATACGCGCGGCGGACAGGCCGACCAGTTCGCGGCCGTCCAGGCGCACCGAACCCGTGTCGGGCCGGACCTGCCCGCCCAGCGCGTTGAAGCAGGTGGATTTGCCGGCGCCGTTAGGTCCGATCAGGGCCAGCATCTGTCCGGCCTGGAGCGTGAACGACACGCCGGCCAGCGCGTCGATGCCGCCGAAGGACTTGCGCAGGTCGCGGACCAGGAGCAGGGCGGGGGCGCTCATTTCGCGGCGCTCCGAAGCGACAGCCGGCGGGTCCAGCGCGCCGCCGCGCCGGCGAGCCCGTCGGGAAACGCCATGACCAGGGCCAGGATGGCCAGCCCCAGCAGCGCGTGCCAGTATTCGGTGCTGCGCGCGGCCGCGTCCTGCAGCCAGGTATAGGCCGCCGCGCCGGCCAGCGGACCGGCCAGCGATTGCAGCCCGCCGAGCAGCACCATGACCAGCCCGTCGACCGAGCGGCCGACGGCCATCGCGTCGGGCGCGATGCTGCCCTTGGAAAAGGCGTACAGCGAACCGGCCATGCCGGCGGCCAGCGAGGCGGCCACGAAGCCCGCCCATTGCACGCGGCGCGTGTCCATGCCCAGCGCTTCGGCGCGCAGGGCCGAGTCGCGCACGCCGCGCAGCGCGTAGCCCAGCGGCGCGAACGCGAGCCGTCGCAGCCACCAGACGCCCAGCGCGCACAGCGCCAGCGTCAGGTAGTAGTAGCCGGGACCGCTGCTCAGCCAGGCGGCGGGCCACAGGCCGGTGAGTCCGTTGCTGCCGCCGGTGACGTCGTCCCACTGGAAGGCGGTGGCCCACAGGATCTGCGCCACGGCCAGCGTCAGCATGGCCAGGTAGACGCCGGACAGGCGCACGCAGAACCAGCCGAACACCAGCGCGCCCAGCGCCGCGGCCAGCGGCCCCAGCAGCAGCGCGGCCTCCATCGGCAGCGCGCCGAGCTTGAGCAGCAGCGCCGCGCCGTAGGCGCCCAGGCCGAACCAGGCGGCGTGGCCGAAACTGGTCATGCCGGCCAGCCCGGTCAGGAAATGCAGGCTGGCCGCGAACAGCGCGGCAATCAGGATCTCGGTCAGCAGGATGGCCAGGTACGGCCATTGCTGGCCCAACAGCGGCGCCGCGATCAACAGCGCCAGCAGCGCGCCATATGCCAGCCGCAGGCGCTTGCCGGCGGGGGCTATCGGGCGTTCCGGCTTGGTCGCGTGGCCGGCCGGCGCGGGCGGCTTGCCCATCAGGCCCCAGGGCCGCGCCACCAGCACCACGGCCATGACCGCGAATTCGGCCAGCAGCGTCAGCTTGGACAGATTGAAGACCCAGGGGCCGATCTGCACCTGGCCCAGGAACACGAACAGGGACTTGGCCAGGCTGATCAGCAGCGCGGCCAGGAAGGCGCCGGGGATCGAACCCAGGCCGCCCACCACCACCACCACGAAGGCGCTGGCGATGACTTCCAGGTCCAGCCCCAGCGTGGCCGGCGTGCGCGGCGCGGCCAGCGCGCCGCCCAGGCCCGCCAGGAAGGCGCCCAGCGTGAAGGCCGACGTGAATAGCCAGGCCTGGTTCACGCCCAGCGCGGCCAGCATGCTGCGGTTCTCCGAGGCGGCGCGCAGCAGCCGGCCCCAGCGCGTGCGCATCAGCAGCAGCCACAGCAGGCCCAGCACGCTCGGGCCGGCGGCGATGAGCAGCAGGTCGTATTGCGGGTAGCGTCGGCCCAGGATCTCGACCGCGCCCGCGAGGCCGGGGGCGCGGGCGGAGAACAGGTCTTCCGGGCCCCACAGGGCCAGCGTGGCGTCGCCGATGATGAGCAGCAGCGCGAAGGTGGCCAGCAGCTGGAACAGCTCGGGCGCGCCGTAGAGGCGGCTGAGCACCAGGCGCTCGGCCGTCGCGCCGATGAGGCCGGTGGCCAGCGCCGCCAGCAGCAGGCCGGCCCAATAGCCGGCGCCGCCGCCAAAATAGCCGGTGAAGGTCCAGGCCAGGTAGATGCCCAGCATGTAGAACGAGCCGTGCGCGAAGTTGACCACGCGCGTGACGCCGAAGATCAGCGACAGGCCCGCGGCCACCAGGAACAGCGCGCTGGCGTCCGCCAGGCCGTTGAGCAGCTGCAACAGCAGCCCGGAACCGCTCATCACTGGGCCGGACGCATCTTGCGCACTTGCTCGTCCGGCGGCTGCAGGCGGGCGCCGTCCATGTAGGCGAAGTCCTTCATGATGCCCTTGCCGTCCTCGACCGCGGTCACGCCCACGTACACGCCCATGGTGGATTGATGGTCGATCTTGCGGTACTGGATCTGGCCGTAGGGCGTATCGACCTTCAGCCCGGCGAAGGCGTCGACGAGTTTCTCGGTGTCGACCGCGCCGGCGGCCTTCAGGCCCTGGGCGATGGACATTAGCGAGGCGTAGCCCACCACCGAGCCGACCTTGGGCGTCTCGTTGTAGCGCTTGCGGTAGGCCTCGACGAAGTTCTTGTTCGCGGGCGTGTCGATGGCATACCAGGGGTAGCCGGTGACGATCCATCCCGTGGGCGCGTCGGCGCCCAGCGGTTCCAGGTATTCGGGCTCGCCGGACAGCACCGACACCACCGGCATGTTCTCGAACAGGCCGCGCGTGTTACCTTCGCGCACGAAGCGCGTCAGGTCGGCGGCGAACAGCACGTTGAAGATGGCGTCAGGCTTGGCGTCGGCCAGGGCCTGGACCACGGCGCCGGCGTCGACCTTGCCCAGCGGCACGGCCTGCTCGGCGACGAACTCCACGTCCGACTGGAACGACTTCATCATGGCCTTGAAGGTCGCCACCGCCGATTGGCCGTATTCATAGTTGGGGTAGACGATGGCCCAGCGCTTCTTGCGCAGGGCCAGCGCCTTGGGCGCCAGCGCGGCCACGTGCATCCAGGTGGACGGACGCAGCCGGTAGGTGTAGCGGTTGCCTTCCTGCCAGGTGATCTTGTCCGTCAACGGCTCGGCGGCCAGGAAGAACACCTGCTGCTGCTTGGCGAAGTCGGTCAGCGCCAGCCCGGTGTTGGACAGGAAGCCGCCGAACAGCAGCTCGACCTTTTCGCGCGCCAGCAGCTCCTGCGCGGCGCGCACCGAGTCGCCGGGGTTGCCGTTGTCGTCGCGCGAGATCACCTCCAGCTTGCGGCCGAGCACGCCGCCTTCGGCGTTGACCTGCTCCAGCGCCAGCTGCCAGCCTTTCTTGTACGGTCCCAGGAAGGCGGGGATGGCCTTGTAGCTGTTGATCTCGCCGATGCGGATCGGCGGTTCCTTGTCCTTGGCCTGGGCGGCCGGGGTCAGCGCCAGGGCCAGGAGCGTGGGCGCGAGCGCGCGGCGCAGCAGGGAAAGGCAGGGACGTAGCATGGCGGGAATCGGGATCGTGTGGGATTCAAGCGGACGGCGGGCGCCTGTCGCCCGTCGCTGGCGGCCCAATTGAAACATGGGGCCGGCGTCCAGGCAAAGCAAATGCCGTCCCGTGGCCTGCGCGGGCGCGCGCCGGGCGCGATGCGCCATCATTCACGGCAAAAATTCACGGCAAAAAAATAGCCCCGCGCGGGCGGGGCTATTTTCGGGAAATCCGGCTGAATTACTTCAGCTTGGTTTCCTTGTAGTCAACGTGCTTGCGAGCGACGGGATCAAACTTCTTGATCAGCATCTTCTCGGGCATGTTGCGCTTGTTCTTGGTGGTCGTGTAGAAATGACCCGTGCCGGCGGTCGACTCGAGCTTGATCTTTTCGCGGATACCTTTGGCCATGTCGTGCTCCTAGTATGTCAGATTGGCGGGAGGCCGATTAGGCCAGTTCGCCGCGGGCACGCATGTCGGCCAGCACGGCGTCGATGCCGTTCTTGTCGATCGTGCGGATGGCCTTGGCCGAAACACGCAGGCGGACCCAGCGGTTTTCGCTTTCAACCCAGAACCGGCGCGATTGCAGGTTGGGCAGGAAGCGACGCTTGGTCTTGTTGTTCGCGTGCGAAACATTGTTGCCCACCATCGGGCCTTTGCCGGTCACTTGGCATACGCGTGCCATGGATGCACCTCTTTGTGTCGTTCTTGCGCGCATCGCCGGGAGGTGGACAGGGTGTCAGCCGCCGGGCTGTGGAACCTGCGCATCTGCTGGATGTTCCAGCCTTGCGCCGTTCATGCCGGCCACCCAGTCTTAGTGGATGAGGGGGCTACGCGTTCAGTGCCGCTTTTCAACGGCGCCCAAGCGTATCCGCCCAGTGCTTATACCCGCTGCCTGCCGCCCGCTGGCTGATTCTGCATGCCGGCTCGTCCAGGCTGGCGCCAGGGACGCTGGTGCCAGGGATTTCGCCAGACCTGCCGGATCCGCCGGAGTTTTCATGAGCCAAAGGCCTTTTCAAAGGACTCTGAGCCAAGAAAAACCCGCTATGCGCGGTTGGGGGTCAGAGTGCCGAACTACAAAGCATAGTAGTCCTGCACGGGAAACTTCATGTGAAGACTGCGATTCTAATACGAAAAAGCCAAGTAAATCAAGCGAAAGCGCTATCGAGTGTGCGATTGCGCCACGCGGCCAGAGATCCAGGACAGGCAGGCGCAGGTCGCCAGCGTGGTCGTCAGGGGCAGGGCGCTGCCGGTCTGCCAGGCGCTGACGGCGAATCCGGCCAGCGCGCCGCAGGACAGTTGAACCGTCCCCAGCAAGGCCGAGGCGGCGCCCAGGCGCTTTCCTTGCTCGGCCAGCGCCAGCGCCGCCGAGTTGGGATTCACGAAGCCCTGGCTGCCCATGTAGCCGATCAGGCAGAGCATCAGCAGCGGCAGGCTCATCCAGCCGGCCACGGTCAGCGCCACGGCGGCCAGGCTGGCGCAGGCCAGCGCGGTCAGCGCGCGGCGCTGCAACAGGCGCGGCGGATGGGTACGCAGCAGGCGCGCGCTGATCTGCGAGCACACGATCAGCGACAGCGCGTTGGCGCCGAACAGCAGGCCGAAATACTGCGGCGGCACGCCGTAGAGTTCGATGAACACGCGCGGCGAACCGATGATGTACGCGAACATGCCGGCCTGGCCAAAGCCGCCGGCCAGGCTGTGCGCCATGAAGCCGCGATGGGCGAACAGGGCGCGGTAATTGTGCAGGATGGTCTGCCAGCGCAGCGGCACTACGCGCTCGGGCGCCAGCGATTCCTTCATGATCAGGATCACGGCGGTCATCAGCATGGCGCCGCCGGCCACCATCACCCAGAACAGGCTGCGCCAGCTGGCGATCGTCAGCAACTGCCCGCCGGCCAGCGGAGCCAGGATCGGCGCCAGTCCCATGATCAGCATCAGCAGCGACATGGCGCGCGCCGCTTCCTGGGTTTCGTAGTGGTCGCGGATGACGGCGCGCGGGATCACGATGCCGGCCGCCCCGCCCATGGCCTGCAGCACGCGCCAGCCGGTCAGGGCCTGCGCCGAGCCGGCCAGCGCGCAACCCAGCGAACCCAGCATGAACAGCGCCAGGCCCACCAGCAGCGGCGGCTTGCGGCCGTAGCGGTCTGCCATCGGGCCGTAGAACACCTGCGCCAGCGCCAGCCCGATCAGGTAGGACGCCAGCGTGCGCTCCACGTCGCCGCGCGGCACGCCCAGATTGGCCGCGATCGTCGGGAACGCCGGCAGGTACATGTCGATGGCGAAGGGGCCGATCGCCGTCAGCGCGCCCATGAGGATGAGCCAGCCGGGCAGGCCGCGGGAGGTGTGCGTAGGGGACATGAAGGTATACGGAGAGCAACGGTCGCGGGACATGAGGGCGCGGTTGCCGACCGTTGCGTGTCTGGCGCCAAGCGGGCAAATGTATCACGCGTGGCCTTACAGGAAGTTGGTGCGTGTTTTCCGATTCATCGGGTCGCGCAGCGTCAGGGGGGACTTATCCGGCGGCCGCGACCAGCGCCTTGGCCCAGTCGGGCGTGGCGCGGATGTCGTCGGGCGTGATCGGGAACGTCAGCCGGCCCTGGTCCATTCCCAGCACCAGGCGCGGCTCCGGCACCGCCGTGCCCACGGCCACGTCGACGCTGTTGTCGTAGGCGCGCAGCTGCGCCAGGCGCGGCATCAGGATGATGAGGTTGAGCAGCGAGGTGCGGCAGCGCTGGCGGATGCGGTCCTCGGGGATGTCGTGTCCGCCGCGCGCCACGCGCAGGCGCACCCGCTGGATATGCTGCGCGGCATCGCGCAGGCCGCAGAACCAGACCAGCACGTCATGCGAAGCCGACGCGGCCATCAGCTTCTGCGTGATGGTGTCGCCGCCCAGCGTGGTTTCGAAGGCGTAGGTCTTGCGCGTCCGCACGGCCAGGTCCAGGCGCCGCACGCCTTCGTTCCAGGCCGCGATGTTCGCGTCTTCCTGTCCATAGCCGTGTTCCCGGACCAGCTCGCGCGCGCAGGTGTCGGGATTGAACCAGGCCAGGCCCGCCTGGGTGAGCAGATGGCCGCCGATGGAGCTCTTGCCCGCGCCGTTCACGCCCGCCAGGACGAAGAGCACGGGGCGGGCCGCGTCAGGCCGCGCCGCGTCAGCTCGGGCTGCTTCAGCCTGGACGTCGCCGGGCCCCGCCATCAGTAGGTGGATCCCGCCTTGACCTTGCCGTCCAGCCGGCCGGGCGAGCGCATCAGGTCGCGCAGGCGGTCGCCGGCCTGTTCATCGTCCAGCGCCGCCAGCCGTTCGTCGAAGCGGCGGCGCAATTCGGCCAGCGGGTCGGGCATGGCCTGGTTGGCGGCCCGGGCGGCCTCCAGCAGGCGGGCGTATTCGGCGGTGGACAGGATCACAGCCTCGGGCTGGTTGTGGTTGGTGATCAGCAGCCTGCCTTCGGCCGAGAGGGCGCGCATCATGCCGCGCCAGCCGTCCTTCTTGACGGACGAGGCGGGCGCCACGGGCAGTTGGTCCAGGGGGGCGGCGAGCCGGGCGGGGGCGGACATGGTGTGCTCCTTGATTGCACGGGAATATCTGGGGCTATTTTACCCAAAATTCCCAATTTGGCCTGCGGAAAATACGATCCGAAGACGCGGCGCAGCGGCCGGATCGGGGGCAGTTTTGTACGCATGCAAGAAAAATATTAACTAAATATTTCTAAAAAATGGAACACCGATTTCCCTGGGCAACGCGGCAATTTTCTTCTGAGAATTCCGGGTTATCCCGGAGTATTTTTCTCGGAAATGTTTCGGCATTTTTCCGAATCAGGCTTGGGTCAAGCGTCTATTTCGTTTAAGATGCTGGCTTCTTCATTCAGTTTGTTCTCTTTCTGCGGGTTCTCGAATCCTTGTTCGAGCCCCCTGTCTTGCAAGACGCCGCGCCCCTGCGGACCGTCTTGCCGCTAGTGTCGGTTTGTATTGGCGGTTCTGCCCGTCTTCCGCACAACCCCCTTAGCTACACGGCATCGTCAGGCCGCAAGCCCGGCGCGTGTCCCTGAACCTATGGAGGCAAAAGCCAATGCGTTTCACCCCCGTCAAGACCCTGGCCGCCGTGGCCGTCTTGTGCGCCTTCGCCGGCACGGCCCAAGCCGCCGATGCGCCGCAGTGCGAACTCAAGCGTCCTGTCAATTTCGGCGCCATGAACTGGGAATCCAATCTGGTCCTGGTCGATGTCGAACGATTCATCATGGAAAAGGGCTACGGTTGCAAGACCGAGACCCTGCCCACCGAAACCCTGCCCGCCCTGGCCGCGCTGGAGCGCGGCGACCTCGACATCAACACCGAGATCTGGCTGAACAGCGTGGCCGATCCCTGGGAGCGCGCCGAAAAGACCGGCAAGGTCAAGCGCGTGGGCGAGCTCTACATGGGCGGCGAAGCCTGGTATATCCCGCGTTACACGGCCGAGCGCCTGCCCGAGCTGAAGTCGGCGGCCGACCTGCCCAAGTTCAAGGACCAGTTCAAGGATCCCGAAGAGCCCGGCAAGGGCCGCTTCTACGGCTGCCCGGCGGGCTGGGGCTGCGAAGTGACCAGCACCAACCTGTTCCACGCGCTCAAGCTGGATGATTCCTACACTCTGTACTCGCCCGGCACGGGCGCGGCGCAGAAGGCGGCCCTGATGTCGGCCTACAAGCGCAAGCAGAACGTGGTCTTCTACTACTGGTCGCCCACGCCGCTGGTCGGCGCGATGGACCTGGTCAAGCTCGACATGCCGCCTTACGACGCGGAAAAGCACAAGTGCCTGACGTCGCCCAAGTGCGCCAAGCCCGAGCCCAGCGCCTATCCCGACAATCCCGTCTTCACCGCCGTGAACGCCAAGTTCGCGGAGCAGGCGCCCACGCTGACCGAGTTCCTGTCGAAGGTGTCGGTGCCGCTGCCGGTCATGAATGAAACCCTGGCCCACATGGAAGAATCCGGCGACGAATCCGCCGCCGTGGCCAAGTGGTTCCTGAAGAACCATCGCGACGTCTGGGCCAAGTGGGTCCCCGCCGACGTCGCCGGACGCGTGCAGAGCGCGCTCTAGCCATCCCGCGATCGCGGCGGCGTCCATGGCGGCGCCGCCGCGCTTTGTGTTGTCCCCTCAATGCCGTTCCCGGGCGCTGCCCCGGCCGGACGGCCAGCCCGGTCGGACTTTTTCCCCTTGGGACGTCCCCAAGGGGAAAAGGCCCCGCCGGCAGATCCCGGCCCGCAACGCGGGCAGGGCGCGGGCCTGTCCCGCGCCAAGCTGTACGCGCATCGCCGCCTGCGGCGCGGTCTGGTCCGCCAGGCCGCGCCCGAGGCGCAAGCGCCGAAACGGAGCCTAGAACATGTTTCCTGAAATCATTCCCGCCCGACAGGTGCGGGCGGCGATCGACGGTTTTGTCGATCACCTGGTGACCAATTACGCCGATACGCTGGAAAGCCTGGCGCAACCCGTGCTGCACGCGCTGGTGTGGCTGGAGCAACTGCTGCGCAATTCGCCCTGGTGGGCGGTGGTGGCGGCGACGGTGGTCCTTGCCTGGTTGGTCAGCCGCCTCATCGGGCTGAGCCTGGCCATGGGCGCGCTGCTGTGCGTGATCGGCGTGCTGGGCATGTGGGACGCCGGCATGCAGACGCTGGCGCTGATGATCATGGCCGCCGGCCTGTCGGTGCTGATCGGCATTCCGCTGGGCGTGCTGATGGCGCGCGTGAACTGGCTGCGCTCGGTCATGCTGCCGGTGCTGGACGTGATGCAGACCATGCCCAGCTTCGTCTACCTGATTCCCGTGGTGATGCTGTTCGGCCTGGGCAAGATCCCCGCCATCATCGCCACCGTCATCTACGCCGTGCCGCCGCTGATCCGCCTGACCGACCTGGGCATCCGCCTGGTCGACCGCGAGGTGCTGGAAGCCTCGCGCGCCTTCGGCGCCAATCCGCGCCAGCAGCTCTTCGGCGTGCAATTGCCGCTGGCCTTGCCCAACATCATGGCCGGCATCAACCAGACCACGATGATGGCCCTGTCGATGGTGGTCATCGCGTCGATGATCGGCGCGCGCGGGCTGGGCTATGAGGTGCTGCTCGGCATCAACCGCCTGGAAGTCGGCCGTGGCCTGCTGGCCGGTCTGGGCATCGTGGTGCTGGCCGTGCTGTTCGACCGCATCACCCAATCCTATGGACAGCGCATGCGCAAGGGAGGCCAGCGATGAGCAAGATCGAAGTCAAGAGCATCTACAAGGTATTCGGGCCGCATCCCGCTAAATGGCTGCAGGCCGCCCAGGGCGGCATGAGCAAGGAGGAGCTGCTGGCCAAGAGCGGCCACACGCTGGGCCTGCGCGACATCAGCCTGTCCATCGACGAAGGCAGCATCTACGTCATCATGGGCCTGTCCGGCTCGGGTAAATCCACGCTGATCCGCCACTTCAACCGCCTGATCGAGCCCAGCGCCGGCCAGATCCTGGTCGACGGCGTGGACGTGGTCAGCCTGAACAAGCGCGACCTGGAGACCTTCCGTCAGAAGAAGATGAGCATGGTGTTCCAGCGCTTCGGCCTGTTCCCGCACCGCACGGTGCTGGAGAACGCCGCCTATGGCCTGGCGGTGCAGGGCGTGGGCCGCGCCGAGCGCGAGCGCCGGGCGCGCGACTGGCTGGAACAGGTTGGCCTGTCGGGTTTCGAACAGCAGTATCCGCACCAGCTGTCCGGCGGCATGCAGCAGCGCGTGGGCCTGGCGCGCGCGCTGGCCACCGACGCCGAGATCCTGCTGATGGACGAGGCCTTTTCCGCGCTGGATCCGTTGATCCGCCGCGAGATGCAGGACCAGCTGCTGCAATTGCAGGCCAAGCTGAACAAGACCATCGTGTTCATCACGCATGACCTGGACGAGGCGCTGCGCCTGGGCAATCGCATCGCCATCCTCAAGGACGGCGAGCTGGTGCAGGAGGGCACGCCGGAAGACATCCTGCTGAACCCGGCCAACGACTATGTGCAGTCCTTCCTGCAGGACGTGAACCGCACCAAGGTGCTCAACGCCACGCACGCGGTCAACCCGGCCCGGCTGACCTTGACCATGCGTTCGCGTCCGGCGCACGCGCTGGAACGGATGCGCGCCATGAACTATGAATACGCGCCGGTGCTGGACGGCAAGCGCCTGGCCGGCGTGCTGACCGCCGAGGCGGCGTTGCGCGCGGGCCAGGAGGGCGCGCGCGACGTGTCGCGCTACGTCGAGGAACTGGCGTCGGTGCCCGCGACCGCGGGCCTGGGCGAGGTGCTGGCGCAGCTGGTGCACAGCGACCAGCCGGTGGCCGTGACCGGCGAGGACGACGAGTTCATCGGCATGCTGTCGCGCAAGAAGGTGGTGGAGCTGGTGACGCCGGCCCTGTCCGAGACGGCGCCGGCGGAAGGCGCCGAGGCCGCGCCGGACCTGCCGCAGCCGGAGGGCGGCGCAGAGGTCCAGGCCGGCCCGGAGCGGCGCGACGAGGCTGCCTGACGCCCCTCCGGCGCGCCATCCGGCCAGCCTTCCACGCTGCGCGAGCCGGCGCGACGGTCAGTCCGGGCAAGGCCCTGGCTCCATCCATGATGGGCCAGGGCCTTTTGCATGCGGGCGCGCCATGGCTATGATGGCTGTCGCCGCGCAACCCAGCGACGCGCGGCGACCACCTTCTCATTCATCCCGTCCGCTGTGGAACTTCGTCATGCCCATCCTGAACATTCAGATCCTGCAAGGCCACGCGGCCGCCGAAAAATCCGGGCTGCTGCGCGCGGCCTCCGAGGCCGTCGTCCAGAGCATCGCCGCGCCGCTGTCCAGCGTGCGTATCGTGCTGCATGAGGTGCCCGCCGGGCACGTGATCGTGGCCGGCGAGATCGGCAAGCGCATGGCGCAGGTGGACGTGGCGCTGATCGAGGGCCGCGACGAGGCCAAGAAGGCGGCGCTGATCGCGGCGCTGAACCAGGCGGTGTGCGGCGCCATCGGCATTTCCGGCGAAGACGTGCGGGTGCTGATCCGCGACGTGCCCAAGACCGACATGGGCGTGGCCAACGGCCTTTCCGCCAAGGCGGCCGGCCGCTAGCGTGTGGGGCTGTCCCGGCCCGCCTGGCGCGGGCCGGCCGGCATTCTTTCCGTCCCTTGATCTGGAACGGATATCGGCCGCCGGCGCGTCGGCAAGCGAGCCGGCCGCGCGGGTATGATGGCCGGAACAACCAGGAGGAATCACCATGAATGAAGTCATCGTCGCGTCCGCCGTCCGCACCGCCATCGGCGATTTCGGCGGCGCGCTCAAGGACGTGCCGCCCTGCGACCTGGGCGCCACCGTCATCAAGGCCGCGCTGGAGCGCGCGGCGGTCAAGGGCGACGAAGTCGGCCATGTGGCCGTGGGCCACGTCATCAATACCGAGCCGCGCGACATGTATCTGTCGCGCGTGGCCGCCATCAACGCCGGCATCGCCAAGGAAACCCCGGCCTTCAACGTCAACCGCCTGTGCGGCTCGGGCCTGCAGGCCATCGTCTCGGCGGCGCAGACCATCATGCTGGGCGACGCCGAGATCGCGGTGGGCGCCGGCGCCGAGAGCATGAGCCGCGCGCCGTACATCGCGCCGGCGCAGCGCTGGGGCGCGCGCATGGGCGACAGCGTCATGCTGGACATGATGACCGGCGCGCTGTCCGATCCCTTCGGCCGCATGCACATGGGCGTCACCGCCGAGAACGTGGCGGCCAAGTTCGGCATCAGCCGCCAGGACCAGGATGCACTGGCCGCCGAATCGCACCGCCGCGCGGCCGCCGCGATCGAGGCCGGCCATTTCCGCGACCAGATCGTGCCGGTGACGCTGAAGTCGCGCAAGGGCGACATCGTCTTCGACACCGACGAACACGTGCGCCGCGACGTCACGGCCGACAGTCTGGCCGGCCTGAAGCCGGTGTTCCAGAAGGAAAACGGCACCGTCACGGCCGGCAACGCCTCGGGCCTGAACGACGGCGCCGGCGCGGTCATCCTGATGAACGCCTCGGTCGCCGCCAAGCGCGGCGTCAAGCCGCTGGCCCGGCTGGTGGCCTACGCCCATGCCGGCGTCGATCCCAACATCATGGGCATCGGCCCCGTGCCGGCCACGCAGGCCGCGCTCAAGCGCGCCGGCCTGACGGTGGACCAGCTGGACGTGATCGAGGCCAACGAGGCCTTCGCGGCTCAGGCCTGCGCCGTGTCGCGCGAGCTGAAGCTGGACCCGGCCAAGGTCAACCCCAACGGCAGCGGCATCGGCCTGGGCCACCCTATCGGCGCCACCGGCGCCATCATCACCGTCAAGGCGCTGCACGAACTGCAACGCGTGGGCGGCCGCTACGCGCTGGTGACCATGTGCATCGGCGGCGGCCAGGGCATCGCCGCGATCTTCGAACGCATCTGAGCCCCCCACTGCGCACCAACCGTTGAACGGACGCGGCCCACCAGGCGGGAAAGGAACGCGTCCGACAAGCGGAGGGCCCCTATGAAAACGGGTGCCCCTCATCGGGACGCCGCGGATCCGGCTCCGCCGGTCCGCAGGCGTGCCCCCTTGAGGGGGAGGCGCGCAAGCGCCTCGGGGGTGGGCCATCTCTCCGGTCCGTAGGCATGCCCCTGGGGGAGGCGCGCAGCGCTTCGGGGGGGCTCCACCCTCTACAATCGCGGCCATGCGCAGATCTTCTTCTCCCTCAGAATTCGACCAGCCCACGCTTTCCGAATCGGATGGCGTGCGCTACCTCCATTTCAATACCGAATGGGTGCAGGGCGCCATGCGCGTCAAGAACCCGGCCGAGCTGGTGCTGGAATACACCGGCCAGATGATGGCCTGGCTGCTGTTCCTGGAACCGCCCAAGGAAGATGCCATCGGCATGCTGGGCCTGGGCGCCGGCTCGCTGGCGCGCTTCTGCGCCAAGCACACGCGCAGCCCGCTGCTGGCGGTGGAATGGAACCCGGCCGTCACCGCCGCCGGCCACATGTTCTTCCGCCTGCCCGGCCAGAACCGGCTGCAGGTCGAGCATGCCGACGCCGGCGCCTGGGTGGCCGATCCGCTGAACGCCGGGCGCTGCCCGGTGCTGATGGTGGACCTGTACGACGCCCAGGCCCAGGGGCCGGTGCGTGACAGCGTCAAGTTTTACCGCGACTGCCGGCGTGTGCTGGGCGAGGTCGGCGTGCTGGCGGTCAACCTGTTCGGCCGCCACGAGAGTTTCGGCAAGAACATCGACAACCTGTCCAAGGCCTTCGACGACCGCGTGATACTGCTGCCCGAGATCGACGCGGGCAACCAGATCGTGCTGGCCTTCTCGGGGCCGCGCCTGGCCGTCACTCCGGCCGAGCTGCTGGGCCGCGCGGCCATCGTCGAGGCGCGCTACGGCCTGCCGGCGCGCCGCTGGGCGCGGGCGTTGACGGCGCACGCCGTGGACGGGGTTCTGCACCTGTAGGACGCGTCCGAGTCGGCATCCTGCCGGCCCCGGTCTGGCCGGCGCGGCGCGCGCCTCGGGCCAGGCCGCGAGGGCACATCGTTTCCGTTCATTCAGGGTAGTCCCGGGGGCGGGCGGGGCTTTACCGGTCCCGCGTCGGGGTCTACTATGTCCGTGTTCATAATTATGAATTACGGCGCAGTCCAGGCCGTCCGACCATGACCGCTCCCATCGTCCGGCAAGCCTTGTACCTGGAAGTCGCGGATCGCCTGCGCGACATGATCCGCGTGCGCGCCCTGCGCAACGGCGAATGGATCGACGAGCTTCGGCTGGCCGGCGAAATGGGCATTTCCCGCACGCCGCTGCGCGAGGCCCTCAAGGTGCTGGCCACCGAAGGGCTGGTGCGGCTGGAGCCGCGCCGGGGCTGCTTCGTCAACGAGCTGTCGGCGCAAGACCTGGAAGACATCTTCCCGCTCATGGCCATGCTGGAAGGGCGCTGCGCCTTCGAGGCCGCGCGCAAGGCCGACGATGCCGAACTGGCCGCGTTGCAGCCCTTGCACGACGATCTGGCCGGACATGCCAAGGCCGGCCGCATCGACGAGTACTACCACACCAACTACCTGATCCACGAAGCCGTGCAGGCCCTGGCCGGCAATCAATGGCTGGTGGACATGGTGGGACAACTGCGCAAGGTGCTGAGCCTGTCGCGCCATCGCAGCCTGTCCTGGCCGGGGCGCATCGAGGAATCCTGCGCCGAGCACCTGGCCATCTACGCGGCGCTCAAGGCGCGCGATGCCCAGGGCGCCGAGGCGCTTGCCCGCAATCATTTGATGCGCCAGCTGGAAGTGCTGCGCGCCCTGGCGCTGGCCGAGACCGCCGGCGCCTCCGATCCGTCCGGCCCCATCGTCATGGAGGAACCTGCCCATGTCCGCACCCGAATCGCTCGCGCGCGTCGCGCGCACGCCTGAGTCCGATACCGGATTGCACGAAGAGGCCGCCAATGACGCCGCCGATGGCCTGATCGCGCGCCTGGGCCGCCTGTGGGAACGCGGCCGGTTGCCCAGCGAATCCGAAGTCCGCCGCCTGTTCGAGGCGCGGCTCACCGACGTGGCGGCCAACAAGCTGGCGCGGCGCTGGGTCGAGCTTTACACCGCCGCGGCCGGCAAGGAACGCCGCCTGATGCTGTCGGCGCTGGCCCAGGTGCGCGCCACCTATGCCGGCGACGGCGGTGAGGGCGTGCGCTTCTTCAAGCGCCTGAACGCCCAGTCGCAGGGCTTGCGCTTCCTGGTGGACCTGCGCGCTGACATGCTGCGCTGGCGCAAGCAGGTGGCGGGCCTGCAGGGGCTGGACAAGGAACTGGAAGGGCTGCTGTCGGCCTGGTTCGACGTGGGCCTGCTGGAGTTGCGTCCGCTGACCTGGGACTCGCCCGCCTCGCTGCTGGAGAAACTGATTCTTTACGAAGCCGTCCACGAGATCACCTCGTGGGACGACCTGCGCCACCGCGTCGCGCCCGACCGCCGCTGCTATGCCTATTTCCATCCGCAGATGCCGGGCGTGCCGCTGATCTTCGTCGAAGTGGCCTTCGCCGGGCAGATGGCCGGCAATGTGCAGGCGCTGCTGGACAGCTCCGCGCCGCCGCAGGACCTGGACAAGGCGCGCTGGGCGATCTTCTATTCCATCTCCAACACGCAGCCCGGCCTGAAAGGCATCAGCTTCGGCAATTTCCTGCTCAAGCGCGTGGTCGAGCAACTGCTGCAGGAATTGCCCAAGCTCAAGTCCTTCGCCACGCTGTCGCCGATCCCCGGTTTCTCGGACTGGCTGGGCAAGCTGGACGCCAAGGCGGTGCAGGGCATCCTGCGCGATGGCAAGGGACGCGAGCGCGACGGCGGCCATGACGGCCAGCGCTGGGTCGCGCACCTGTCGCGCGCGGCCGCGGGCAAGGCGCCGGAGGCGCTGCGGCGCGCCGGCTTCCGACTGGCGGCGCACTACCTGCAATCCATGAAGAACGGCGCGCCGCTGGACGCGGTGGCGCGTTTCCACCTGGGCAATGGCGCTCGCATCGAGCGCCTGAACTGGGCCGCGGACACCTCGGCCAAGGGCCTGAAGCAGTCCTGCGGGCTGATGGTGAACTACCTGTACGAGCTGGACGAGCTGGATGACAACCTGGCGCGGCTGGGCGAGGGCAAGCCGCAGGTCAGCCGGGGCGTCAGCCGCGCGGGCTGAGGCGGCGCGGCGACAGCGGTGACGCCGGGGCGACCAGGCAAGCACGACCGTGCAAGAACAAGAGGCAAGCTCCAGGACGGAGCGGACATGAGGGGCGGACGGACATGAGCGCAGGGCAGGGCGGCCGCGTGCGGCTGGAAATCGACGGCCATCTGGCCTGGGTCACGCTGTCCCATCCGGGGCGGCTCAACGCCATCACCGTGGGCATGTGGGGCGAGCTGCGCGCGGTGTTCGACCAGCTGGCGGCCGACAATGCGCTGCGCTGCGTGATCGTGCGCGGCGAGGGCGGCAACTTCGCCGCCGGCGCCGACATCCGCGAGTTCCCCGCCGAGCGCGCCGACATGGCCGGCGTGCAGCGCTATCACCGCGAGGTGCTGGCGCCGGCGCTGGCGGCCGTGGCCGCCTGCCCGCATCCGGTCGTGGCCCAGATCGAGGGCGTGTGCGTGGGCGGCGGACTGGAGATCGCCAGCCAGTGCGACCTGCGCATCGCCGGCGCGTCCGCGCGTTTCGGCGTGCCGATCAACCGCCTGGGTTTTCCGATGGCGCCCGACGAGATGCGCGGCCTGATCGCGCTGGCGGGCCGCGCGGCCGCGCTGGCCATTTTGCTGGAAGGCCGCGTGTTCGGCGCCGACGAGGCGCGCGCCATGGGTCTGCTGACCCGCGTGGTCGACGATGCCCAGGTGGCGACTGAGGCCCGCCGCAGCGCCGAGCGCATCGCCCAGGGCGCGCCGCTGGCCGCCCGCATCAACAAGCGCCTGTCGCGCAGGCTGGCCGAAGGCGGCCCGCTGAGCGAAGACGACTACCGCGATTATTTTTCCTACGCCGAGAGCCGCGACCACCAGGAAGGCGTGCGCGCCTTCCTGGCCGGCGAGGACCCCACCTTTACCGGAGACTAGACAAGGTGAGCAACGCCAATCTGTACGCAGTCCTGCAAGGCGGCTTCCCCGCCGATCGCAGCAAGGTCGCGCTGGAGACGCCCGACCTGCAATACACCTGGGACGATATCGACCGCGCCACCGCCTGCATGGCCAACCTGCTGGCCTCGCTCCGGCTGCCCGAGGGTTCGCGCGTGGCGGTGCAGGCCGAGAAGTCGCCCGAGGCGCTGCTGCTGTACCTGGCCACGCTGCGCGCGGGCCTGGTCTACCTGCCGCTGAACACCGCCTACCGCGAGGCCGAGATCGAATATTTCCTGGAAAACGCCGAGCCCGCCGTGGTGGTGTGTTCCAGCAAGAACCGCGAGTGGGTCCAGCGCGCCGCCGACAAGGCCGGCTGCGCCCATGTCTACACGCTGGATGACGACCGCAGCGGCACGCTGCTGGACGTGGCCGGCGGCCTGTCGCAGCGTTTCGAGACCGTGGCGCGGCGGGAGGACGACCTGGCCGCCATCCTGTACACGTCCGGCACCACCGGCCGTAGCAAGGGCGCCATGCTGTCGCACGGCAACCTCGCGTCCAACGCGCGCGTGCTGCACCAGTACTGGGGCTGGCGCGCCGACGACGTGCTGCTGCACATGCTGCCCATCTTCCACGTGCACGGCCTGTTCGTGGCCTCGCATGGCGCGTTGCTGGCCGGCGCGCGCATGATCTGGCTGCCCAAGCTCGACATCGAGCAGGCGCTGCGCTATTTGCCGCGCAGCACGGTGATGATGGGCGTGCCGACCTACTACGTGCGCCTGCTGGCCGATGCGCGCTTCGACCGCAAGGTCTGCGCCAAGATGCGCCTCTTCATCTCCGGCTCCGCGCCGCTACTGGCCGAGACCTTCGCCGATTTCAAGCAGCGCAGCGGCCACGCGATCCTGGAGCGCTACGGCATGAGCGAAACGGTCATGCTGACCTCCAACCCCTATGCGCCGGGCGACGGCGAGCGCCTGGCCGGCACGGTCGGACGGGCGCTGCCGGGCGTGCAGGTGAGGGTGGTGGACGATGCCGGCCTGGCGCTGGCGCCAGGCGAGATCGGCAACGTGCAGGTGCGCGGTCCGAATGTGTTCTCGGGCTACTGGCGCATGCCGGAAAAGACGCGCGAGGAATTCACCGCCGACGGCTGGTTCAAGACCGGCGACGTGGGCCGCTGGGGCGGCGAATCGGCCGGGCGCGACGTGCCGGCCGATTACCTGTCCATCGTCGGACGCAGCAAGGACCTGATCATCTCCGGCGGCTTCAACGTCTATCCGAAAGAGATCGAGACGCTGATCGACGACATGCCCGGCGTGGCCGAATCCGCCGTCATCGGCGTGCCGCACGCGGACTTCGGCGAGGCCGTGGTCGCGGTGGTCGTGCCCAAGGCGGGCGCGGCGCTGGACGCCGACGCCATGCAGGCCGAGCTGAAGGCGCGCATCGCCAACTTCAAGGTGCCCAAGCGCCTGCACGTGGTCGACGAACTGCCGCGCAACGCCATGGGCAAGGTGCAGAAGAACGTGCTGCGCGAAACCTACAAGGCGCTCTGACCCGCAACGCCGTGATGGCGCCGGCCCGCCCGGCCGGCGCCTTTTTTCCAAGGAGCCTCATCCGCCCAGCAGCCCTCATCCCACCCGCAGCTTTCCAATAATTCCCAAGTACTAGAAAGAAGAACGAGACGGGATGCGGAACCTCCGCGCCGTCCGCACGCTGCATGCCAGAGGAGACACTATGAAGACCCGCAAGACTGCGGCGGCCCTGTTCGCCGCCGCCGCGCTGATGGCCGGCGGCCAGGCTGCCGCGCAATGGCCCGAACGCCCCGTGACGCTGATCGTGCCGTTCCCGGCAGGCGGCGGCACCGACACCTTCGCCCGGCCGCTGGCCCAGCAGCTGACCCAACAGCTCGGTCATTCGGTCGTGATCGACAACAAGGGCGGCGCCGGCGGCACCGTGGGCGCCGGCGTGGCGGCCAAGGCCCGGCCGGACGGCTACACCTTCTTCATGGGCGGCGCCCATCACGCGCTGGCGCCGTCGCTCTACAAGAGCCTGAACTACAACATCCAGAAGGACTTCGTGCCGGTCGCGCTGGTGGCGCAGCCGCCGCAGGTGGTGGTGATCAACGCCAGCAAGCTGCCGGTCAAGACGCTGCAGGAATTCATCGACTACGCGAAGAAGCGCCCCGGCGACATCAACTTCGGCACGGCGGGCAAGGGCAGCACGCACCACCTGGCCGGCGAGCTGTTCGCCATGCAGACCGGCATCAAACTGGTGGACGTGCCCTACCAGGGCGCGGGGCCGATGCTGTCGGCGTTGATCGGCGGGCAGGTCGATCTGGCGTTCGATGGACTGGGCTCGTCGTCCAACCATATCCGTTCGGGCACCATCAAGCCGCTGGCCGTGGCCGCGTCCGAGCGTTCGCCGTCGCTGCCGGACGTGCCGACCGCCGCCGAGGCCGGCGTGCCGAACTACGTGGTGTCCACCTGGTACGCGATCTGGGCGCCGGCCGGCACGCCCAAGGAGGCCGTGGACCGCATGACGGCGGAGATCACCAAGGCCCTGAACACGCCCAAGATCAAGGAGATCTGGACCAGCAACGGCTCGGCCATTCCGGGCATGACGGGCGCCGATTTCGGCCAGTTCGTCGACAGCGAGGTCGCGCGCTGGGCCAAGGTGGTGCGGGATTCCGGCGTGCAGCTGGACTGAAGTCGCGCCAGGGCGGGCTGGATTGGATTATTATTGATAATTATTATCATTAATATATCTCGAGTCCGGTCCGTCGAATGGCCATGAATCAAAGCGGTTCCCCCGCGCCTGTCGAAGGGCTCTATATCCAGCATCACTCCTGGCTGCGCGATTGGCTGCGCAAGAAGACGGGCTGCCCGTTCGATGCCGCGGACCTGGCCCACGACACCTATCTGAAAGTGCTGTTGCGCGCCGGCGAGGCCCATGCCTGCCGCGAGCCTCGCGCCTATCTGGTGACGATCGCGCATGGTTTGATGGTCAATCTGTTCCGCCGCCGCGACATCGAACGCGCCTATCTGGACGCGCTGCATGCCTGCGAGGCCGGGCAGGCGCCATCGCCGGAACGCCGCGCCCTGGCGCTGGAAGCCCTGGTCGAAATCGATCGCCTGCTCGACGGACTGCCCGGCAAGGTGCGCAAGGCGTTCCTGCTGGCCCAGCTGGAAGGGCTGCGCCATGCCGAGATCGCCGATCGGATGCAGGTCTCGGTGAGTTCCGTGCGGCAGTACCTGGCCCGCGCCATGCAGCATTGCCTGGCGGCCTGGTGAGCGCGCGCGCGATGGCGGAGCCCGCCTTGCCCGAGTCGGTGATACGCGCGGCCAGCGAGTGGTTCGTGCGGCTGGGCGCGGAGGAGGCCGGCGCGGCCGACGAGGCCGCGTGGCGCGATTGGCTCGCGGCCGACGCGCGGCATCGTCGGGCCTGGGCGCGGGTGGAGGCGCTGGGCCGCCAGTTCGGCCAGGTGCAAGCGCGGGCCGGCCTGGCCGCGCTGGAACGGCCTGCCTCCGGCGGCCGCCGCCGCGCCTTGAAAATCCTCTCGCTGGCGGCAGGCACGGGCGGCCTGACCGCGGCGGGCCTGCCGTGGCGTGCCTGGACCTCGGACCTGTCCGCCGGTATCGGCCAGACGCGCGTCGCCACGCTGGACGACGGCAGCCTGCTCACGCTCAATACCGGCAGCGCGGCCGATGTCCGCTTCAGCGACGCGTTGCGCCTGATCGTGCTGCGCCAGGGCGAGCTGCATATCGCCACGTACCGGGACGCGATGACGCCTGCCCGGCCCCTGGCCGTGGACACGCCGATGGGTCGCGTGCTCGCGTTGGGCACCCGCTACTTGGTGCGCCTGCACGACGACCGCGTCCGGGTGGTGGTGAATGACGGCGCGGTGCGGATCGAGCCCGCCGCCGCCGGCGCGGCGGGCGCGTGTCGGCTGGAGGCGGGCGAGGGCGCCTGGTTCGACGCGCGCGCGGCGCGGCCGTCCGGACCCGCGATGCACGAAGACGCCTGGCTTCAAGGGGCGCTATATGCCGACAACATGCGTCTGGACGCGTTCATCGCGGAACTGGGGCGCTACCGGCGCGGCCGGCTGGCCTGCGATCCGGCCGTGGCGGGTCTGCGCATTTCGGGATCCTTCCCCCTGGCGGACACCGATCGTGCGCTGGCCGCTGTCGAGCGCGCCTTGCCGGTGCAGGTGCTGCGCTATACCCGCTATTGGGTCGTGCTGCGCGGCAGAGCCTGAAAAACACAGGCCGGACTGTCACTTTTGCGTTTTCGATTGGCATACGGGTGAAGCCTCGATTTTCTTCGCCTGGAACCCAACGATATGTCCTTGCCTTCCGCTCCCTTCCATCCGCGCGTCTTGCGCATGAAAACCGGCGTCGCGCTGGTCATGGCGGCATTGGCCGGCGCCGCGCTGGCGGCCGCCCAGGCCCATGCACAGACGCCCGCGACCGCCGCGCCGCGCGTCCGGGCCAATGTGCCGGCTGGCCCGCTGGGCGCGGCGCTGGCCGGCTTCGCGCGGCAGGCCCAGGTACTGCTGTCGTTCGATCCCGCCCTGGCCGATGGCCTGCAGAGCCCCGGCCTGCAGGGCAGCCATGGCGTGCAGGAGGGGTTTGACGCATTGCTGGCCGGCACCTCCTTGCAGGCGCATCGCCGCGCGGACGGTGATTTCGAACTGCGGCGCGCCGGCGCCGAGGCCGCGCAATTGGCGCCGGTGGTGGTGCTGGGAGCGGGAGCGACGACCGAGGGCTCGGGCCTGTATACCGCCGACTGGATGCGGTCCGCCAACGGCCTGGTGCTGTCGCAGCGCGATACGCCGCAGTCGACCAGCGTCATCACCCGGCAGCAGATGGACGACCGCGCCATCGGCAGCGTGCGCGACGTCATGGAGAACGCCACCGGCATGAACGTGCAGCAGGCCGAATCGGAGCGCCTGACCTATTACTCGCGCGGCTTTTCCATGGATACCTTTCAGTTCGACGGCGTGGTCAAGCCCTTGAACAGCCTGTACCAGTTCGGCGAAGGCAACCTGGATCCGGCCATCTATGACCACGTGGAGATCATCCGTGGCGCCACTGGCCTGATGAGCGGCACGGGCAATCCCGGCGGTTCGGTCAATTTCATCCGCAAGCGTCCGACGCGTGAATTCCAGGGAGAGGCCAAGGTCTCTGCCGGCAGCCACGACACGTATCGGGGCGAGATCGACCTGTCGACGCCGTTCAACGCCTCCGGCTCTGTGCGGGGGCGCCTGGTCGGCGCGAAAGAGCGCCGTGGCGACACGATGGATCTCTACAGCAAGAAGCGGGACGTGCTGTATGGCATCGTCGAGGCCGATATCGGCGAGTCGACGACGATCAGCGCGGGCGGTTCGGTGCAGCGCTCGCGTCCGCGCGGCATCAGCTGGGGCGGCCTGCCGGCGCTGGACGCCTCGGGCAAGCCGATCGACTGGCCCAAGGGCCAGGCCATGGGCGCGAAGTGGTCGCGCTGGGACACGGATTCCCATGAATACTTCGCCCAGATCGAGCACGGTTTTTCCAATGGCTGGAACGCGCGCCTGTCGTACACCCGGCTGGAGAACACCTTCGATGCGCCGCTGCTGTTCACCTCGGACGTGCCGGTGACGTTGAACGGGTTCTCCAAGCCGCCGCTGCTGCGCAAGTTCAAGGGCGGCAGCGACCAGGACGTGTATGGCGGATCGATGGACGGCGCGTTCGATGCGCTGGGCCGCAAGCACCAGTTCAACCTGGGTTTCTCGCATTCGATCATCAAGGCGTGGAACCAGAGCTGGGACACGTCGGATCAGGCCGGCTACCCGATACCGGACGTGAAGGACTGGACCGGCGACTGGCCCGCGCCGCGCTGGGACATCCTGGCGCTGTCGCAGACCCACCGTGACGAGCAGACGGGCATCTACGGCACCTTGCGCCTGCAGCTGGCCGATCGCCTGCACCTGCTGGCCGGGGCGCGCTGGACCCGCTGGCAGTCCAGCGAGACCAGCGGCGGCGTGGCGGGCTACACGCATACCTATTCCGAGGTCACGCCGTATCTGGGCGCCACGTATGACCTGGACGATACCTACACCGCTTACGCCAGCTACACCAACATCTTCCTGCCGCAGATGGTCAAGACCCGCAGCTGGGACATGGCCGGTCCGGCCTATGGCCACAACTACGAGGCGGGCATCAAGGCCGCCTATCTGGATGGGCGGCTGAACGCGTCGCTCGCGGTGTTCCAGACGGACCAGAAGGATGTGGCCGAGTACGGCGGCTTCGATCCGGTGCATGACGACGGCTGGTACTACATCCTGGAAGGCACGCGCACGCGCGGCTTCGAGGCCGAGCTGGCCGGCGAGGTGACTCCGGGCTGGAACGTGTTCCTGGGCTATACCTACCGGCAGTCCAAGGACAACGAGGGCAGGAAGGTGCAGACCACGCAGCCGGAGCAACTGCTCAAGGCCAGCACGGCCTATCGCCTGCCCGGCAGCTGGAACAAGCTGACCGTCGGTGGCGGCGTGCGCTGGCAGAGTCGCACCAGCGCGCAGACCTATTACGGTCTGCAGGCGGGCGACATCGTGCAGAAGCCCTATGCCTTGTTCGACTTGATGGCGCAGTACGACTTCAGCGACAAGACCCGGCTGCAGTTGAATATCCGCAATCTGGCCGACAAGAAGTACTACCGGTCCATGGGCTTCTACAACTCCGTGTTCTACGGCGAAGGCAGGACCGCGATGCTGACGCTCAGCCAGCGCTTCTAGCGTGTCCGGCGTTCAGACGCGCCAGTCGCTGGCCCGGCTGAGCTTGGCGAGCTGGTCGCGGCTGAGCGTCAGGCTGGCGGCCTTGACCAGTTCGTCGAGTTGTTCCAGCGAGGTGGCGCTGACGATGGGCGAGGTGATGCCGGGCTGCGCGATCTGCCAGGCCAGCGCGGCCTGGGCCGGCGTGCAGTTCGCGTCCTCGGCCACTTCGTCCAGCGCCTTCAGGATGCGCAGGCCGCGCTCGTTCAGATAGGTGTCGACGATCTTGCGGCCGCGCACGCTCTTGCCCGCGTCGGCGGCGCTGCGGTATTTGCCGCTGAGAAAGCCGCTGGCCAGCGCGTAGTAGTTGATCACGCCCATGTCCTGCGCCCGCACCAGCGATTGCAGGCCGGACTCGAAGCCCTCGCGCTTGTACAGGTTGTATTCAGGCTGCACGCTTTCGTAGCGCGGCAGGTTGTGGCGCTCGCTGGCGATCAGGGCCTCGGACAGGCGCACGGACGTGTAGTTGGACGCGCCGATGGCGCGCACCTTGCCCGCTTCCATCAGCCGGGCGTAGGCGCCCAGCGTGTCGGTCAGCGGCGTGTCGGGGTCGTCCTGGTGCGACTGGTACAGGTCCACGTAGTCCGTCTGCAGCCGCGACAGCGAGGCTTCCAGCGACTGGCGGATGTAGGCGGGCGCCAGGCCCTTGCGGCCGGGCCCCATTTCCATGCCGACCTTGGTGGCGAGCAGCACCTGGCTGCGCCGGCCCGAGCGCTTGATCCACTTGCCGATCAGGGTTTCGGATTCGCCGCCCTGGTTGCCCGGCGCCCAGCGCGAATACACGTCGGCGGTGTCGATGAAGTTCAGTCCGGCGTCGACCATGGCGTCCAGCAGGGAACAGGCGCCGGCCTCGTCGACGGTCCAGCCGAAGACATTGCCGCCGAAGGTCAGGGGAGGGATCTGCAGGCCGGAACGGCCCAGCGCGCGCTTGATCATGATGAGGCCCTCTGTGTTGCCGCCGGGGGCGGCCGGACGACCGTCCCGATTGTCCAGTGTATCGGGAATGGAGCGGGCGGCGGCGCCGGGATCCGGGGCGCGGCGCGCGCCATGCACCCATTCAGGGATTCCCCGCAAAGGCTTTTGATCTGCGCCACGTTAGACTATATGGCTTTTACGGCCGGACGGACCTGCGGGAAGCCGCCGGGGCCGCCGTAAAGAGAACCAAGACAGCCTTGGGCGTACAGTCCAACAACGAACAATCACCGAAGGTTCAAGGAGCTTATCTATGCTGATCGGAAAAAAACATTTTCTGACGGTTGGCGCCATGGCGCTCGCGATGGCTATCGCCTCGCCCGTGTCGGCGCAGCAGAAATCGGTGGCGGTGACCGCCATCGTCGAGCACCCGGCGCTGGACGCCGTGCGTGACGGCGTGCAGGACGCCCTCAAGCAAGCCGGCTATGAGCCGGGCAAGAACCTGAAATGGCAGTATCAGAGCGCGCAGGGCAACAACGGCACCGCCGCTCAGATCGCCCGCAAGTTCGTCGGCGACAAGCCCGACGCCATCGTCGCCATCGCCACGCCGTCGGCCCAGGCCGTCGTGGCGGCCACCAAGGACGTGCCGGTCGTGTACTCGGCCGTGACCGATCCGGTCGCCGCCCAGCTGGTCGCCAGCATGGAACCCACGGGCACCAACGTCACCGGCGTGTCGGACCTGCTGGTCCTGGACAAGCAGATCGACCTGATCAAGAAGATCGTGCCCAACGCCAAGCGCGTCGGCATGGTCTACAACCCGGGCGAGGCCAACTCGGTCGTGGTGGTCAAGAAGCTGCAGGAGCTGCTGCCCAAGTACGGCATGAGCCTGGTCGAGGCGGCCGCGCCGCGCTCGGTCGACGTGGCCTCGGCCGCGCGCAGCCTGATCGGCAAGGTCGACGTCATCTACACCAACACCGACAATAACGTGGTCTCGGCCTACGAGTCGCTGGTGAAGGTCGGCAACGACGCCAAGATCCCGCTGGTCGCCTCGGACACCGACAGCGTCAAGCGCGGCGGCATCGCCGCCCTGGGCATCAACTACCGCGACCTGGGCGTGCAGACCGGCAAGGTCGTCGTGCGCATCCTGAAGGGCGAGAAGCCCGGCGCCATCGCCTCGGAAACCAGCTCCAAGCTGGAACTCTATGTGAATCCGGGCGCAGCCGCCAAGCAAGGCGTCACGCTGTCCGACGCGCTGATCAAGTCGGCAGCGGTGGTGGTGAAGTAAGCCGCCCCGCCTGAAACCCCGCGCATGCCTTGCGGCATGAGCGGGGTTTTGTTTTACCTGCCTGTCTGTCTTGCCTTCCCGTCCCGCCGCTTTCCTGTCTTGCCGCACGGCGCCTGCCGCCGGTGGGAATGCCCGCGTCGGACTCGTCCCCGCTAGAAATCCGCGCGCCCTGGGCGCGCGAGCCGGCCGCCGAATCGGGCTGCCGGGGCAGGACCGTGCGCGCTTTGGCAGAAAACAGGCGAAAATCGTCGCTGGGGAAATGTTCGTTGCAAAAGCTCGGGTAAAACTTACCCCGAAACGCAAGAAGTGCGACGTTTCAACTCTTTAATATGCTCGTTTCTCATCTGATTGGATTTGACCCATGTCATTGTTTTCGTTGTTAGGCGCGTTGGAGATCGGGCTGATCTTCAGCCTGGTGGCTTTGGGCGTGTTTATCTCCTTCCGCCTGTTGCGCTTTCCGGACCTGACGGTCGACGGCAGCTTTCCGCTGGGCGGCGCGGTCTGTGCCACGCTGATCGCCGCGGGCACCGATCCCTTCCTGGCCACGATCGCGGCCACCTTCGCCGGCGCGGCCGCCGGCCTGGTGACGGGCTGGCTGAACGTCAAGCTCAAGATCATGGACCTGCTGGCGAGCATCCTGATGATGATCGCGCTGTACTCGGTCAACCTGCGCATCATGGGCAAGCCCAACGTGCCGCTGATCACCGAGCCCACCATGTTCTCCATCCTGCAGCCGGCCTGGCTGCCGGACTACGTGGCCCGTCCGCTCATCCTGGTGGTGGTCGTGATCCTGGCCAAGCTGCTGCTGGACTGGTTCTTCGCCACGCAGACCGGCCTGGCGATGCGCGCCACCGGCTCCAACGGCCGCATGGCCCGCGCGCAAGGCGTCAACACCGGCCGCATGATCCTGGGCGGCATGGCGCTGTCGAACGCGCTGGTGGCGATGGCCGGCGCGCTGTTCGCGCAGACCCAGGGCGGCTCGGACATCTCGATGGGCATCGGCACTATCGTGATCGGCCTGGCCGCGGTGATCGTGGGCGAGAGCATCCTGCCGTCGCGCAAGCTGGTCCTGGCCACGCTGGCCGTGATCATCGGCGCCATCGTCTACCGCTTCTTCATCGCGCTGGCGCTGAACAGCGACTTCATCGGCCTGAAGGCGCAGGACCTGAACCTGGTCACGGCGGTGCTGGTCACGATTGCCCTGGTCATTCCGATGCTCAAGAAAAAACTGAAGTAGAGATGGCCCACCCCCGAAGCGCTGCGCGCTTCCCCTTCAAGGGGGCACAGCTGCGGACCGGCGGAGCCGGATCCGCGCTGCCCCGATCTTGTGGGGACGGCCGGTGTGCGGGGGAACTATGCGCAGAATGGAGAATTGAAGAATGTTGTCCGCTAAAGATCTGAAGATCACTTTCAACGCCGGCACGCCGATCGAGACGCGCGCGCTGTGCGGACTGTCGCTGGAGATTCCGTCGGGCCAGTTCGTCACCGTCATCGGCTCGAACGGCGCCGGCAAGTCCACCTTCCTGAACGCCGTGTCGGGCGACCTGCTGGTGGATTCCGGCCGCATCGACATCGACGGCGTGGACATGACGCGCAAGCCGGTGTGGGCGCGCTCGTCCAAGGTGGCGCGCGTGTTCCAGGACCCGATGGCCGGGACCTGCGAAGACCTGACCATCGAAGAGAACATGGCGCTGGCGCAGCTGCGCGGCGACCGCCGAGGCTACAGCCGCGCGGTCAAGGCCTCGATGCGCGAAGGCTTCCGCGAGCGGCTGGCGACGCTGGGCCTGGGCCTGGAAAACCGCCTGGCCGATCGCATCGGCCTGTTGTCCGGCGGCCAGCGCCAGGCCGTCAGCCTGCTGATGGCGGCGCTGCAGCCGTCGCGCATCCTGCTGCTGGACGAGCACACCGCCGCGCTCGATCCGCGCACCGCCGATTTCGTGCTGCAGCTGACGGCGCGCATCGTCGCCGAAAGCAAGCTCACCACCATGATGGTGACGCACAGCATGCGCCAGGCGCTGGACGTGGGCGAGCGCACGGTCATGCTGCACCAGGGGCAGGTGGTGCTGGACGTGTCCGGCGACGAGCGCCGCGGCATGGACGTGCCGGACCTGCTGGCCATGTTCGAGCGCGTGCGCGGCGAGAAACTGTCGGACGACGCGTTGCTGCTGGGCTAGAAGACCGACGCTGTGGCGTCCAGCCCGCCGCCGGCCTGCACAAGGCGGGCGGCGGGTTTTTTCTTTGTCAGGCGACTTCGGGGCGCGCGCCCAGGACGCGAGCCGCCGCCGTTACCCCCCACCAGGCCGCTTCCTCGAACACCGAATAGCCCGACAGGTCGGCGTGGGCGAACAGGATCTGGCCGTCGACGTCCCGCAGCGCGGCCAGTCCGGCGTTGGACAGGCTGCCGCAATGCGGCGTGGCCATCGCATGGCCGCGCACGGTGATGTCCAGCCGGCGCGCGCGGCGCCAGAATTCCTCGCCATAGGCGGCGATCAGGTCGACGGCGGCTTCGTCGCGCAAGGCCTCGGGGCTGGCCTGGCTGAGCCAGCGGCGCGCGTCGGCGGGTTCCAGGCGACTCAGAGCATGGTAGGCGGTGAACACGCTGCGCGGCGACCGCGCCACCCGCAGCAGCTGGTGCGTGGAGACCACATAGCCCAGTCCCTGGCCCTGGTAGACCACGTTGTCCCAGGACAGCGGTTCGCCGGGCGCTTCCAGCGGATAGCCGTCCATGACGAAGTTCGACACCATCCAGGCCGCGCGCGGCGAAGCGTGCACCGCCGGGTCGTAGCCATAGGCGCGGATGTCGGGCAGCAGGCGCTGCGCCACGAATAGCGGCATGGCGCAGACGGCGCGGCGCGCCTGCAGGGCGTAGGCGCCGCCGTCATCGGTGACGCAGGCGATGCGCGGGCCGGCGGGCGTTTCGCGGATGCGCGCGGCCGTGCCGGGCAGCAGCCAGCGTTCATGGCCCAGCCTAGCGCTGATCGCCGCGCGCATGCGCGCCACCAGTGTCGACAGGCCGCCCGGCCAGGTCAGCACCGCGCCCTCGGCGGCGTTGGCGGCATGGCCGTCGCGCGCGGCGAAGTAGTGCAGTCCGGCCCAGGCCGACACGGCGCCGGTGTCCGCGCCGTAGTCGTCGCGGCAGCAATAGTCCAGATACCAGCGCAGGGCTGGCGAGGTATAGCCCTCGCGTTCCAGCCATTGCCTGAAGGTGATGCCGTCCAGCGCGGTCCAGGCCGGATCGCGCGAGGACAGGGTCAGCGGGATGGCGAAGACCTTGCGTCCGTCGTTGCCGCGCCGCGTATGCAGGGCCTGCACCTGGGCCAGGAAGCGGCGGTGCTGCGCCAGGTCGGCCTCGGGCAGGCCCTGCATCGGCAGCAGGCTGTCTTCCCAGCGGCCATCGCGCAGCAGTCGTTCCTGCGGCGAATGGACCAGCGCGGTTTCGTCGTAGTAGGGCGTGTCGCCGCCGGCGTCGCGCTCGATCAGGCCGAAGTCGGCCAGCATCTCGCGCACGTGGGTCGATTCGCGCGAGGGCAGGGGCAGGTAGTGCGCGCCCGTCGGATAGTCCAGGCCGTCCTGCGCGCCGCCGGCGGCGTTGCCGGCGTATTCCGGCCCCGCCACCACGACGAAATCGGCATGGCCCTCGCGCGCCAGTTTCCAGGCGCAGGACAGGCCGGCGACGCCGGAACCCAGGATCGCCACGCCGCAGGCGCGCGCGTCCGTGGGCTCGGGCAACGCGGCGCCGTCGCGCAGCGCATGGCCGGCCTGCATGCCGGGATAGCGGACCTGGGCCGGCGTCTCGACGATGCGCGCGCGCAGGTAGCCGGCGCCGCCGGCGATGGCGGCCGCGGCGGTCGCGCCCAGCAGGAACGCGCGGCGCTGCATCAGCGGATGACCTTGCGCCAGTCTTCGTCGAAGTAGCGCACGAGGGACTGTTCGTTCAGGCGGTTCGGCGGCATGGCCAGCGCGGGCATGTCGGCGGGGAAGTGGAACAGCTCGCGCAACGTGGCCGGGTCCAGGTAGCGCGCCGGCACGGTGATCTTGTCCGCGGGCGTGTAGTCGCGGCGCTTGCCGGCTAGGATGAAGCCCCAGTCGCCGAAGGACGGCACGTAGGCGTGGTAGGGCCAGGTGTGCAGGCCGGCTTCCTTGAGCGTGGCGTCCACGCTCCAGAACGAGCGCGGCGCGAAGTACGGCGAGGTGGACTGGATCACCATGTAGCCGTTCTCGGCCAGGTGGCGCGCCATCAGGTGGTAGACGGGCACAGAGTACAGCCGGCCCAGGCCGAAGTTGGACGGGTCGGGGAAGTCCACCACGATGTAGTCGTAGACCTCGGCATGGCTTTCCAGCCAGCGGCCGGCATCATCGTTGATGACGGTGACGCGCGGGTCCTTGAGCGCGCCCTGGTTCAGCTTGACCAGCGGCTCGGAGCGCGAGAACAGGCCCGTCATGGCCGGGTCCAGGTCCACCAGCGTGACGTGTTCGACGTTCGGGTGCTTGAGAATCTCGCGCACCGCCAGCCCGTCGCCGCCGCCCAGCACCAGTACGTTGCGGGCCCAGGGCAGGGCCAGCAGGCCGGGATGCACCAGGGCCTCGTGGTAGCGGTGCTCGTCGCGCGAGGAGAATTGCAGGTTGCCGTTGATGTACAGGCGCAGGTCGTCGTGCCAGCGCGTGACCACCAGGCGCTGGTAGGGCGTGGTCTCGGCATGGACCACATCGTCGCCGTACAGGCCCTTTTCCGCCCAGGCCGTCATGTGGCCGGAATAGACGAAGCCCAGCGTCAACAGGCCCAGCACCACGCCGCCGCGCACCGCGCGCTCGGCGGGCCGGCGCACTTCGGCGCGGAACAGCCAGGTGGTCCACAGCGCCACGCCGGCGTTCAGCATGCCGAACAGGAAGCTGGTGCGCAGCAGGCCCAGCTTGGGCGCCAGCAGCAGCGGAAAGACCAGCGACACGGCCAGCGCGCCCAGGTAGTCGAAGGTCAGCACCCGGCTGACGATTTCGCGGAACTCCGCCTTGCGCTGATTGAACACGCGCATCACCAGCGGGATCTCCATGCCCACCATCAGGCCGATGACGAACACGCCCACGTAGAGCGCGGCGCGGAACGGCGCCGACAGCCAAGCGAACACCAGGAACAGCACGGCGGCCGATACCCCGCCCAGCAGCGCGACCAGCAGTTCCACATCGATGAATCGATTCAGAACGTCGTCATCTTTTACATATTTTGACAACCACGAGCCGATGCCCATGGCGAACAGATAGCAGCCGATGACCGAGGAGAACTGCAGGATCGAATCGCCCAGCAAATAGCTGGCGAGCGCGCTGCTGATGAGTTCGTAGCCCAGGCCGCAGGAGGCGACGATGAGGACCGACAGGATGAGGACGCGATCGCGCATGGAGGATCCGACAGGAAAAATGCACTCGGAGTATATCGAAGGCGCCGTATATACTTCGCGCAATTGGGGAGGAGCAACCATGCATCCTGCAGTGACCTATCTGATCTACATCGCCTCGGCGCTTGTCATGCTGGGGCTGTTCACGGTGATCTACACCGGCGTGACGCGCTACAAGGAATTCGACCTGATCCGCGAAGGCAACATCGCCGCGGCGATGTCCTACGGCGGCGCGCTGGTGGGTTTTTCGCTCACGCTCTGCTCCAGCATCGCCGTCCATGCCAGCTTCACCATGTTCCTGGTCTGGGGCCTGGCCGCGCTGGTGGTGCAGATCGTGGTCTATGTGGCGGTGGCGCAATGCGTGCGCGGCATGAATGACGCCATCCAGGAAAACAACGTCGCCATGGGCGGGCTGATGGGCGCCGTCTCGTTGGCGGCGGGCATCGTCAACGCCGCCTGCCTGACCTGATCGGGCGCGGCACCGGAATAGCAACAGGAGGACTGGCCATGAGTCTCGGTTCATTTATCCGCAAGCAATTTATCGACATCCTGCAGTGGAACGAGGATCGCGACGGCGTGCTCGCCTGGCGCCATCCGATGCAGGATTTCGAAATCCAGTACGGCGCCAGCCTGACGGTGCGCGAGTCGCAGATGGCGGTGTTCGTCAACGAAGGCAAGGTGGCCGACGTGTTCGGCCCCGGCATGTACAAGCTGACCACGCAGACGCTGCCGATCCTGACGTACCTGAAGAACTGGGACAAGCTGTTCGAGTCGCCGTTCAAGTCCGACGTGATCTTCTTCAGCACGCGCCTGCAGCTGGGCCGGCGCTGGGGCACGGCCCAGCCGGTGACGCTGCGCGACAGCGAGTTCGGCATGGTGCGCCTGCGCGCCTTCGGCGTGTACTCGTACCAGATCGCCGATCCCGGCACGTTCTACCGCGAAGTCAGCGGCACGCGCGACGTGTACACGGTGGACGACCTGGAATTGCAGCTGCGCAACATGGTGGTCGCCGCAATGACCACGGCGCTGGGCGGCTCCAAGGTGCCGTTCCTGGACATGGCCGGCAACCAGGGCCTGATGTCGCAGAGCATCAGCGAGCAGCTGGCGCCGACCTTCGAGCGCTACGGCGTCAAGCTGGACAACTTCACCGTCGAGAACGTGTCGCTGCCGGAAGAGCTGCAGAAGGCGCTGGACACGCGGATTTCCATGGGCATGGCCGGCGACCTGGCCAAGTTCACCCAGTACCAGACGGCCACGGCCATTCCGATGGCGGCGCAGAACGAAGGCGGCATCGCCGGCATCGGCGCCGGCCTGGCCGCGGGCGCGGCGCTGGGCCAGACCATGGCGCAGGGGCTGGGCGCGGCGGCGGCAGGGCAGGCCGCCCAGTCCGCCGCGCAGGCGGCGCCGGCCGCCGTCGATCCGGTGCAGAAGCTGCAGCAGCTCAAGGACCTGCTCGACAAGGGCCTGATCACCGCGGCCGACTATGACGCGGCCAAGGCCGACGTGCTCAAGAAACTCACCAGCTGATCCCAGACCGCACCAGAGCATCCTCCGAACCCATGCAGCAGGTCCTGTGCCCGCAGTGCGGCGCTCCCGTCTCGTTCACGTCCGCCGCCTCCGTCATGGCGGTTTGCGGCGCCTGCCGCAGCACGCTGCTCAAGGATGCCGCCTCGGTGCGCCGCATCGGCGAGGCGGCCGAGGTGCTGGAAGACTACTCGCCGATCTGCCTGGGCGCGGCCGGCAAGTACGAGAGCAAGCGCTTCGACGTGGTCGGCCGCATCCAGATGCGCTACGACGACGGTTTCTGGAACGAGTGGTACCTGTGGTTCGAGGATGGCTCGGACGGCTGGCTGTCTGACGCGTCCGGCCAGTACGCGGTGACGCGGCGGCGCCGCGCCAAGACGGCCAGGGAAATGCCGGCCTTCGACCAGATCAAGCCGGGCTTCTTCTTCAAGCTGGACGGCCAGAATTACGTGGCCTCCGACATCCGCACCTGCGCGGCCGGCGGCACGCAGGGCGAGCTGCCCTTCGTGGCCGACGGCGGCTGGCAGGCCAAGGTGGCCGACTTCCGCAGCCTGGACGCCTTCCTGACGCTGGACTATTCCGACGGGCCCGATCCCGAGCTGTACATCGGCCGCGCGTTCGCGCTGTCCGACATGCAGGCCGCCTCGCTGCGCAACGCCGATCAGGTGCGCGAGACGGCGGGCCGGTTCCGCGGCCAGATCAAGGCGCTGGACTGCCCCAATTGCGGCGGCTCCATCAGCTTCGTGGCGGCGATGGCCACCCAGGTGGTGTGCCCGTCCTGCGGTTCGACCGTGGACTGCGCCGGCGAGAAGGCCGAGGTCATCGAGAAGGCGCGCAAGCTCAAGTCCATCAAGACCACGCTGGCGCTGGGCGAGACGGCCAGCATCGACGGCGCCGACTACAGCCTGATCGGCCTGATGAAATGCGCGGACCCGGATCCCGAGGAGCCGTCGCAATGGATCGAATACCTGATGTTCAACCCGGCCCAGGGCTTCCTGTGGCTGGTCGAGACCGATGAGGGCTGGGAGCGCGTCAAGGTCTGCGATACCTGGCCCAGCCAGGTCAATGCGTCCACCGTGCGCTGGCAATCGCGCCAGTACCGCAAGCTGTACGACTACACCTCGCGAGTGGATCTGGCGCTGGGCGCGTTCAACTGGCGCGTCAAGGTCGGCGACAGCACCCAGATCACCGATTACCAGACCGGCAATTTCAAGCTCACGCGCGAGCAGGGCGAGGCCGAACTGGGCTGGTCCGCGTCCTCGCCGGTGTCGGGCGCGCAATTGGCCGAATGGTTCAAGCGGCCGGAGCTGGCGGCGCTGAAGTCGTCGGTCGGCGGGGGCAAGTCCGGCGCCTACGCCGGCTGGGCCTGGATCGCGACCATCGTCCTGGCTTTCCTGAATTTCGACAATATCCTTGAAGGCCGGCTGCTGCCGTCGCTGATCGGGCTGGCCTTCCTGTGGCTGCCGGCCAAGCTGGCGGACAAGCTTTCCGGCAGGGGCGAATAAGACGATGGGCAAGTTCATCTACACCGTCTATGCCGTGATCGTGGTGCTGGCCACCACCGGCGCGAGCGCGCCGGGGGCGCGCTTTGGCGGCACGGGCACCAGCGGCAGCACCTGGGGCGGCGGCTCCTCCAGCAGCACCGGCTGGTCCAGCGGGTCGCACAAGTGACGGTCCACGCCACGCCCGGCCGCCATGTGCTGGCCGATTTCCACGGCGTGGCCGCCGCCGGCCTGTCCGACGCGGCCGCGCTGGAGCGCCAGTTGCTGGCGGCGGCTGACGCCGCCGGCGCGCGCGTGCTGAGCGCGCATTTCCATCATTTCGGGGAAGGAGCGGGCGTGACCGGCGTGGTCATGCTCAGCGAATCCCATATCAGCATCCATACCTGGCCGGAACACGGCTACGCGGCGCTGGATGTGTTCATGTGCGGCGCGGCCCGGCCCGAGCGCGCGCTGGACAGCCTGCGCGCCGCGCTGGCGCCGGCCTCGGTCCGCGTCACGGTCGTCGACCGGGGCTGACGCGCGGCGCTTTTTCCCTTGTTTGACATGCCTCAAGGCGCTACAGGGTTCAAATTGACGTTCGTTATATACCTATATATATTTCGTGACCAATAGACAACCCGATCGCTCTGGAGAGCAAGATGTCCGTCAAACGTCCGAACCTGCGCCCGACCCTGGCCGCCGCCTTCGCGCTGGCCACCCTGTGGGGCGCCAACGCCAGCGCCGGCGAGCTGGTCGTGTCCGCCGCCGCCAGCCTGACCAACGCGTTCAAGGACGTGGCCGCCGCCTATGAAAAAGAGCATGCCGGCACCAAGGTGGTCCTGAACTTCGGCGCCTCCGACGTGCTGCTGCAGCAGATCGTCAAGGGGGCGCCGGCCGACGTGTTCGCCTCGGCCGACCAGAAGGCGATGGACAAGGCGGTCGAGGAAAAGGCCGTCAAGCCCGCCTCGCGCGTGGACTTCGCCGCCAACCAGGTCGTGCTGATCGTCCCGACCGACAGCCGCGCCAACATCACCGCGTTGAAGGACCTGACCCGCGACGACGTCAAGCGCATCGCCTACGGCAATCCGGCCTCGGTGCCGGTCGGCCGCTACACGCAGGGCGCGTTGCAGGCCGCCGGCCTGTGGGACGCCGTGCAGGCCAAGAGCGTGCTGGCGCAGAACGTGCGCCAGAGCCTGGACTATGTGTCGCGCGGCGAGGTCGACGCCGGCTTCGTGTTCGCCACCGACGCCGCCATCATGGCGGACAAGGTCAAGGTCGCCGTGCGCGTGCCGTCGCAGACGCCCGTCACCTATCCCATCGCCGTGACCGCGCGCGAAGCCGCCGCCAAGGAAGCCCAGAGCTTCGTCGCCTACGTGCTTTCGCCCGCCGGCCAGGAGATACTGTCGCGCTACGGCTTCCAGAAGCCCTGATTCCGCTTGAGCGCATGCGTCGATGAGTGATTCTGTCTGGGTGCCCCTGCTGCTTTCCTTGAAAGTGGCGGGGTGGGCCACATTACTGGCGGCGGTGGCCGGCACCGCCGCCGCCTATGGTCTGTCGCGCTGGCGCTGGCGGGGCCGCGACCTGCTGGACGCCTTGCTGACGCTGCCGCTGGTGCTGCCGCCCACGGTGCTGGGCTACTACCTGCTGGTGCTGCTGGGCCGGCGCGGCGTGCTGGGCGAGACGCTGGCGGGCTGGGGCATCGAGCTGGTCTTCACCTGGCAGGGCGCCGTCATCGCCGCCGCCGTGGTGGCGTTTCCGCTGGTGTTCAAGTCGGCCCGCGCGGCGTTCGAGAACGTCGACGCGCAGCTGGAGAACGCGGCGCGGGTGCTGGGCGTGTGCGAGGCGGGGGTGTTCTTCCGCGTGACGCTGCCGCTGGCCGCGCGCGGCATCGTCGCCGGCGTGCTGCTGGCCTTCGCGCGAGCGCTGGGCGAATTCGGCGCCACGCTGATGATCGCCGGCAATCTGCCGGGCCGCACCCAGACGCTGTCGGTCGCCATCTACGAGGCGGTGCAGGCCGGCGATGACGCCACCGCCAACCTGCTGGTGCTGGTCACGTCCGTGACCTGCGTGGTGGTCCTGCTGCTGGCGGGACGGTTGGTGCCGGTGTCCGGCCGGCGTGATTCGGGGGCACGATGAGCGTCGCCATTCAGATCCGGAAGCGCATGGTGTCCGGCGACCGGCATTTCGCGCTGGACGTGGATGTCACGTCCAGGTCCAAGCGCATCGCGCTGTTCGGCCCGTCCGGCGCCGGCAAGAGCCTGACCCTGCGGGCCGTGGCCGGCCTGCTGCGGCCGGATGCCGGACGCATCGACATCAACGGCCGCGCGCTGTTCGATTCGGCGCAAGGCATATGCCTGCCGCCGCAGTCGCGCCGCGTGGCCTATCTGTTCCAGGACTACGCGCTGTTCCCGCACCTGACGGTGGCGCAGAACATCGCGTTCGGCATGCGGCGCGGCTGGCGCAATCCGCCGCGCAAGCAGGTCAGCGAGCAGGCGCGGCGCTGGGTCGACGCCTTCGAGCTGGGCGCCATCGTGGGCAGCTATCCGAGCGAGATATCGGGCGGCCAGAAGCAGCGCGTGGCGCTGGCGCGGGCGCTGATGCTGGAACCCGACATCCTGTTGCTGGACGAGCCGTTCTCGGCGCTGGACTCGCAGCTGCGCGGCAAGATGCGGCAGGAATTGGACGCGCTACAGCGCAGGCTGGACGTGCCGATGCTGCTGATCACGCACGATCCGGCCGACGTCGAGGCGCTGGCCGACGAGGTGTTCGAGCTGCGCGACGGCCGCGTGCGCCGCCGGGATGAAGACGTGGGATTGTGACGGCGACCGGATCGCTATCTGATTTATCAGCGCTGGCCCGCTGGCCCGAGACCGCCGCGGGCCGGTTCCCGGGGCCCGTGCGAGACGCTTAATCCAGCACGCCCAGGATGACGTTCGAGGCCTTGAAGATGGCGACGGCCGGCGAACCCTGTTTCAGGCCCAGTTCCTGCGCGCTTTCATTGGTGACGATGGCGGCCACCGTGGCGCCGCCGTCGAGCTGGATCAGGATCTCGCTGTTCACCGCGCCGGGGCGCACGGCCGAGACGGCGCCCGGCAGCTGGTTGCGGGCCGACAGGCGCAGGCCCTTGCCGGGCACGCCCACGATCACCGAGGACGCCTTGATCAGGGCGATGGCTTCCTTGCCGTCGGCCAGGCCCAGTTCCTGGGTACTTTCGCGGGTGATGGTGGCGGTGAGGGTCTGGCCGCCGGCGATGCGCAGGCGGATTTCGTCGTTGACCGCGCCCGGCGTGATGCCGATGACGGTGCCCAGCAGGCGGTTGCGCGCGGAGGTCTTGAGCATGAAGCGCCTCATGAGGTCGATGTCGCCGCTGGCGTCCAGGCCCGCGCGCGTCAGGTTTTCCATGAACTTGCGGTGTTCGGCCTCCAGCGCGCGGAAGGTCGCGATCAGGCGGCGCGCCCGGTCGGTCAGCTGCGTGCCGCCGCCGCCCCGGCCGCCGGCCGCCCGCAGCACCAGCGGTTCGCCCGCCAGGTTGTTCATCGCGTCGATGGCGTCCCACGCGCCCTTGTAGCTCATGCCCACGGCGCGCGCGGCGGCGGTGATCGAGCCGGTGGCGTCGATCTGGGCGAGCAGGTCGATGCGGTTCTTGCCGCCCCAGGTCTGGGCGCCGGAGCGCAGCCAGATCGAGCCGTCGAGTTCCAACATGGCGGTGAGGTCCGTTCAGTTCCGATTGAAGGCTTGCAGTGTAATGGACGGTCGGCCCCGGCGGCGACGGCGCGATGGGAATGAGAGGCGTCATTGAAACTTTGCGGGCTTCGCGGCACTATGTGCTGGCCTCGGATTCCTGGAGACTGGATCATGAAAGCCCCAACCCTGCTGGCCGCGGGCTGCCTGGCGGCGCTGCTGTCGGCCTGCGCCACCGGACCATCGATACGCAGCGACTATGACCAGAAGGCGGATTTCTCGCGCTATCGCACCTTCGGCTACATGAGCCCGCTGGGCACGGACAACGCCGGCTACAGCAGCCTGCTGACCGAGCGCCTGAAGGACGCCACGCGCGGCCAGATGGAAATGCGCGGCTACGTCTATAACACCGCCGATCCGGACCTGCTGATCAATTTCAACGGCAAGCTGCAGCAGAAGACCCAGGTCACCCAGGCGCCGCCGGCCATCGGTCCTTATTACGGCTATCGCAGCGGCTTCTATGGCGGCTGGCCCGGCTATGGCTGGGGCGACACCGTCTATCAATACACCGAGGGCACGCTGAACATCGACCTGGTCGACGCGCGCCGCAAGCAGCTGGTGTGGGAAGGCGTGGCCGTGGGCGAGGTGCGCAACCCCGAGATGGCCGCGTCGCAGCAGAGCGTGGAAAAGGCCGTCGCCCAAGTGTTCTCGAAATATCCGTTCCGCGCCGGCGTGGCCGCGCCGCAGGGACCGGACAAGTCCAAGCCTTGAGGAGTCCCGCATGAGCACGGCACGCCCGTCCCGCAAGCGCCAGGCCGCCCCGGCCGATACCGACAGTCCGCGCCGCACGTCCAAGACCGCCCCGGCCGACGCCGACAGCCCGGGCCGCGCCGCCGCGGACTCCGGCGGCGCGCAGTCCTACGACACGGTCGCCCTGGTGCTGCAGGGCGGCGGCGCCCTGGGGGCCTACCAGGCCGGGGTGTACCAGGGCCTGCACGAGGCCGGCATCCGCCCCAACTGGGTGGCGGGCATTTCCATCGGTTCGATCAACGCCGCCATCATCGCCGGCTCGCCCGAGGACGAGCGCGTGGCGCGGCTGCGCGGGTTCTGGGAGACGATCTGCCGGCCGACCGGCTTCGCCGCCCTGCCTTGGGGCGATACGCTGGCCGGCATGTTCGAGGGCATTCCGTTCGGCTTCGGCTCGCCGGCCATGAACGGCCAGCTGTCCGCCTTCCATGCGCTGGTGTCCGGTCAGCCTGGTTTCTTCAAGCCGCGCTTTCCGCCGCCCTACCTGTTGCATGGGCAGGGGGCGGCTTCCACCAGCTTCTACGACACGTCTGCGCTGGCCGATACGCTGCGCCAGTTCGTCGACTTCGACCTGCTGAACGCGGGCAAGGTGCGCGCCAGCTTCGGCGTGGTCAACGTGCGGACCGGCAACTTCGCCTATTTCGACAGCCGCAAGGACCGGCTGGGCCCCGAGCACGTCATGGCCTCCGGCGCATTGCCGCCGGGCTTCCCGTCCGTGGAAATCGATGGCGAGCATTACTGGGACGGGGGCGTGGTGTCCAACACCCCGCTGGCCCAGGTGGTGGGCGCGGAGAACATGCGCGACACGCTGGCCTTCCAGGTGGACCTGTGGCCGGCGCGCGGCGGCCTGCCCACCTCGCTGGAAGAAGTGGCCGAGCGGCAGAAGGACATCCAGTATTCCAGCCGGACCCGCCTGGTGACCGACCAATTGCGCCGAGTGCTCAAGCTGCGCCACGGCCTGCAGAAGCTGCTGGCGCGCCTGCCCGAATCCGAGCGCGGCGCGGCCGACCTGGAAGAGCTGCGCCGGCTGTCGCACACGCCGGCGACCAACATCGTCAACCTGATCTACGAGTCCAAGCACCGCGAGCGCTATTCCAAGGACTACGAGTTCGGCACCGAGGCCATGCGCGAGCACTGGGAGTCCGGCCTGTCGGACATCCGCCTGACCCTGGCCCGGCCGGGCGTGCTGGACCGTCCGACCGAGGACAGTTGTTTTGTCGCCCACGACATCCATCGCAACGGCAAGCGGCATTGATCGAGGGGGCGGGCAGGATGGGGAAAAGATAGGATCTTCAGCCGATATGAACTGAATTTAAAGGGATTAGTCTGATCCTGGCGTAGCAAGAGGAAATCCGGCTTGCAGGCCCGTTAGTCTCTCGAACAAGTTGCATTTTTTGTTTCCGGCGCCCGGAAACCGCGGATTGCGCGGTGCCGAGTCCGGTGGAGAGCCAGCCGTGATCGTTACCGCCCAATCCGAGCCCGTTCTGTCCGCCTCCGGCGCGCCCCTGGCCGCGCCGGTCCATGCCGTCCCCGTCGATGGTCTGATAGCCGCCAGCGACAGGCTGGAAGGCTGGTGGACGCTGCGCTACGGCGGCTGGACGCTGCTTACGCCCCGTGGCGGCCGCCTCGACCTGTCCGAACTCGAGCGCGCCTGCTTCCTGTGTCTGTTGCGCAACCCGCGGCGCGAGCTGTTGCGGTCCGAACTGGTGGCCATGCGGCAGCACACCAAGATGCGCACGCTGAATGTCGCCATCTGCCGGCTGCGCCGCAAGGTGGGCGATGCCGGCGACCAGTTGCCGCTGCATACCGTGCACGGCATCGGCTACGTCTTCCTGGGCAAGCTCCGGGAATTCGCCGAACCCTGACAGGCCAGAGGGCGCGCGCGGCTCGCGGCCCGCCCCTCACTTCAAGGCGTCCGCCTGATCGGACCCTGTTTTTGTGGCGAACTCCTCTCCATATAGTGTGGCGCGGCGCCAAATTTGGCGTCCGTTGCTGCGCAACCACGCCAAATCCCCCTCGAAAACCCTTGGATCGCCTGATAACTGAGTTACATTATTGGGCTATTCAGGCGCCCGCCCCGGCGCGGATCTTGCATTGGCCATGGCTGCACGCAGGCGCCTGACTATCTTGCTTACTTGACGCGGCATACTACGCGGGGGTTTCGATGCGGTTTTCGCCTAAACGTGTTTCAGGTCTGGCTCTTTCGGGTGGCGCGCTGGCGCTGCTGTTGGCGGGGTGCGGCGAGCACCCGCAAATGAACCCCGGCATGCCCCAGGTCAGCGTCATCACGGTCCAGCCCGAGCGCACGCCGATCGTGGCGGAGCTGCCCGGCCGTGTCGATGCGGTCCGCGATGCGCAGATCCGCGCGCGGGTGACCGGCATCGTCCAGAAGATCGCTTTCGAGCAGGGCGGCGACGTCCAGGAGAAGCAACTGCTCTTCAAGATCGATCCGGCGCCGTACAAGGCGGCCTACGATCAAGCCACCGCCCAGCTCAAGCAGGCGCAGGCCAATCTGTTCAGCGCCAAGGTGCTGGCCGATCGCTACGCGCCGCTGGTCAAGGCCAACGCGGTCAGCAAGCAGGAGTACGACAACGCCGTGGCGTCGTACCGCCAGGCCGAGGCCGCCGTGGCCGCCGCCAAGGCCGCGCAGGACAACGCCTCGATCAACCTCGGCTACACCGACGTGACCTCGCCCATCACCGGACGCATCGGCAAGCCGCTGGTCACCGAGGGCGCGCTGGTCGAGGGCACCTCGGCCACGCAGATGGCCACGGTGCAGCAGCTCGACCCCATCTATATCGACTTCAACCAGTCCACCACGGATCTGGCGGCGCTGCGTCGCGCCTTCGCCAGCGGCAAGCTGCAGCAGGTCGGCAAGGACGCCGCCCGCGCCACGGTGGTGCTGGAGGACGGTTCCGAGTATCCGCACCCGGGCAAGCTCTTGTTCACCGGCATCACGGTCGACCCGACCACCGGCCAGGTCAACCTGCGCGCCGAAGTGCCGAACCCGGACAACGTGCTGCTGCCGGGCATGTATGTGCGCGTGAAGTTGGAGCAGGGCGTGGACGACAAGGCGCTGCTGGTGCCGCAGCAGGCGCTGCAACGCACGCCCGACGGCGCCCAGAGCCTGATGCTGGTCAACAAGGAAAACAAGGTCGAGCAGGTGCCGGTGACCACCGGCGGCGCCGTCAAGACCAACTGGATCGTCACCAGCGGCCTGAAGGCCGGCGACACGGTGGTGGTCGAGGGTTTCCAGAAGATCCGCCCCGGCGCGCCGGTGCAGGCCAGCCCGTGGAAGGCCGGCGGCCAGTCAGGCGCGGCGCCCGCGGGCCAGCCCGCTGCGCAGCAGCCGGCCGAGCCGGCCGAGGGCGCGCCCGCCAAGCAGGAGCCTGCCAAGCAAGACCCGGCCGCAGGCCAGAAGTCCTAAGCGGCTCGCGGCGCCTATCAGGCGCCGCGTTCCCCTTCAGTGAGCATCGCTTTCAGAGTCCGCCCACATGCCGCAATTCTTTATTGAAAGACCAATTTTCGCCTGGGTCGTCGCCCTGTTCATCCTGCTTGCGGGTGTGCTGGCAATCCCCAGCATGCCGGTGTCGCAGTACCCGAACGTGGCACCGCCCGCCATCACCATCACGGCCACCTATCCGGGCGCGTCCGCCAAGGAGGTGGCTCAGTCGGTGACCTCCATCATCGAGGACAAGCTCAACGGCGCCAAGGGCCTGCTGTACTACGAATCGGTCAGCGATTCCTACGGCACCTCGACCATCACCGCCACCTTCGCGCCCGGCCGCGACCCCGATCTGGCGCAGGTGGACGTGCAGAACCGCGTGTCCAACGTGATCGCGCAACTGCCCACCGCCGTGCAGCAGCAGGGCCTGAAGTACGAGCAGACCAGCACGGGCTTCCTGCTGGTGGTGACGGTGTCGTCCACCGACGGTTCGCTGGACCAGACCGCGCTGGCCGACTACATCGCCCGCAATATCCAGAACCCGATCTCGCGCGTGCCCGGCGTCGGGCAGTTCCAGCTGTTCGCGGCGCCGCGCGCCATGCGCATCTGGGTCGATCCCGCCAAGCTGGTCGGTTTCAACCTGAGCATGGCCGAGGTCAATCAGGCGATTTCCGCGCAGAACGTCCTGATCTCGGGCGGCAGCGTCGGTTCGCCGCCTAACCCGGATTCGCAGCGCATCACCGCCACCGTGACCGCCAACGGCCAGCTGTCCACGATCGAGGGCTTCGGCAAGATCGTGCTGCGCGCCAATACCGACGGTTCCAAGGTGCTGCTGCGCGACGTGGCGCGCATCGAGGTCGGCGCCGACAACTACCAGTTCGGCGCCCGCCTGAACGGCAAGCCCACGGCCGCCTTCGCCGTCGTGCTGTCGCCCAACGCCAACGCGCTGGCCACGGCCCAGGGCGTGCGCAAGCAGATGGACGAGCTGGCCAAGTATTTCCCGGGCAACATCACGTATTCCATTCCCTATGACACCGCGCCCTACGTGAAGGTGTCGATCGAGCAGGTGCTGCACACCCTGGTGGAAGCCATGGTGCTGGTGTTCCTGGTGATGTACCTGTTCCTGCAGAACGTGCGCTATACCCTGATCCCGGCGCTGGTGGTGCCGGTGGCCATGCTGGGGACATTCGCGGTGATGCTGGGGCTGGGCTTCTCCATCAACGTATTGACCATGTTCGCCATGGTGTTGGCCATCGGGATCCTGGTGGACGATGCCATCGTGGTGGTCGAGAACGTGGAGCGCATCATGGCCACCGAGGGCCTGCCGCCCAAGGAGGCCACCAAGAAAGCCATGCCCCAGATCAGCGGCGCCATCGTCGGCATCACGCTGGTGCTGGTGACGGTGTTCCTGCCGCTGGCCTTCATGGGCGGGTCGGTGGGCGTGATCTACCGCCAGTTCTCGGTGGCCATGGCCGTGTCGATCTTCTTCTCGGCCCTGCTGGCGCTGACCTTCACCCCGGCGCTGTGCGCCACCATCCTCAAGCCCATCCCCAAGGGGCACCATGAGGAAAAGAAGGGCTTCTTCGGCTGGTTCAACTGCAAGTTCGATGCCACCACGCACGGCTACCAGAACTGGGTGGCGCGCGTCCTGCACAAGGGCGGCCGCATGATGCTGGCCTTCGTGCTGCTGGTCGTGCTGCTGGGCTGGCTGTTCCTGCGCCTGCCGTCGTCGTTCCTGCCTGAGGAAGACCAGGGCTACGTGGTCAGCAACATCGAGCTGCCGACAGGCGCCACGGCCAACCGGACCGTCGACGTGCTCAAGCAGGTCGAGGACTACTTCATGAAGATCCCGGCGGTCGAGAACGTCATTGCGATCCAGGGGTACAGCTTCAACGGCAACGGCCTGAACGCCGCCATTGCCTTCACCACGCTCAAGGATTTCAGCAAGCGCAAGGGCAGCGAGGATTCCGCGGGCGCCATCGCCTTCAACGCCTTCCAGCAGCAGCTGATGGGCATCCACGACGCCATGGTGTTCACCCTGGTGCCGCCGGCCATCTCCGCGCTGGGCAACGCCACCGGCTTCGACTTCCGCCTGCAGGATCGCGGCGCGGCCGGAACCGAGGCGCTGGCCGCGGCCACCGGCCAGCTGATGGGCCTGGCGATGCAGAGCCCGGTGCTGTCGCAGGTCCGCATCACCGGCCTGGGACCGGGCACGCAGCTCAGCCTGAACATCGACCGCGACAAGGCGGCCGCGCTGGGCGTGGACTTCAACGAGGCTGCGGCGTTGATCTCCACCGCCGTCGGCTCGGCCTACCTGAGCAAGTTCCCCAACCTGGGCCGGATGCAGAACATCTGGGTGCAGGCCGACGCGCCGTACCGCATGCAGCTCAAGGATGTGCTGGCGCTGAATGCTCGCAACCTGCAGGGCGGCATGGTGCCGCTGTCGTCCTTCGTCACGGCCGAATGGAAGCAGGGCCCCGTCCAGGTGGTGCGCTACAACAGCTACGAGTCGATCCGTATCGGCGGCAATGCCGCGCCGGGCTATACCACCGGCGATGCCATGGCCGAGATGGAGCGCCTGGTGGCGCAGCTGCCGCCGGGCTACGGCTTCGAGTGGAACGGCCTGTCCTACCAGGAACGCCAGGCCGGCAACCAGGCCCCGATCCTGATGGGCCTGTCGCTGCTGGTCGTGTTCCTGGTGCTGGCCGCGCTGTATGAAAGCTGGGCCATCCCGCTGTCGGTCATGCTGGTGGTGCCGCTGGGCATGCTGGGCGCGGTGGCGCTGGTCAGCGCGCTGGGCATGTCCAACGACGTGTACTTCCAGGTGGGCATGGTGACCGTGATCGGGTTGGCGGCCAAGAACGCCATCCTGATCGTGGAATTCGCCAAGGACCAGTACGCGCGCGGCATGGGGCTCTACGAGGCGGCGGTCGAGGCCGCGCGATTGCGGTTCCGGCCCATCCTGATGACCTCGCTGGCCTTCATCCTGGGCGTGGTGCCGCTGGCCATGGCCACCGGCGCCGGCGCCGCCAGCCAGCGCGCGGTGGGCCTGGGCGTGCTGGGCGGCATGCTTGCCGCCACGCCTTTCGCCGTGATGTTCGTGCCGACCTTCTTCGTGGTGGTGCTGGGCCTGTTCAAGACCAAGCCCCGCCTGCTGGGCGCCGAACTGAAGGCGTTCGAGGAAGAACAGGCCGCCAAGAAGGCCGCCGAGGCTTCCGGCGCGCAACTACCCGCTCAACCCCATGGTGGCCAGGAGGGCAAGGTATGAAAGCCCTGATGTACAAACAGACCGCCTTGTCCGCCTTCGTGGCGGTGGCGTTGGCCGGCTGCTCGCTGGCGCCCGATTACAAGCGTCCCGACGCGCCGGTGTCCGGCAACTGGCCGGACCAGCCCAAGGTGCAGTACGGCGCCTACGCCAAGCCGACCTCGCTGGGCACGCAGCCGGCGGCCTCGGTGGAGCCGCAGGCCGGCACGCCGGCCGCCGACATCGGCTGGCGCGAGTTCTTCCGCGATCCGCGCCTGCAGCGCCTGATCGAGCTGTCGCTGGCCAACAACCGCGACCTGCGCGTGGCCGTGCAGCGCGTCGAAGAGGCGCGCGCGCAGTACGGCGTGCAGCGCGGCGCGCAGTGGCCCAGCATCGGCGCCGGCATCCAGGGCCAGCGCCAGCACCTGCCCGCCAACATGCGGGCGCCGGGCGCTGGCTCGATCAGCAGCAGCTACCAGGCCGGCATCGGCCTGACCACGTTCGAGATCGACCTGTTCGGCCGGTTGCGCAGCCTGTCCGAGGCGGCGTACCAGCAGTACCTGTCGACCGAGCAGGCGCAGAAGAGCGTGCACATCACGCTGGTGGGCTCGGTCGCGCAGGCCTATTTCAACCTGCGCGCGGCCGAGGTCCAGATGGACCTGACCCAGCGCACGCTGGCCTCGCGCCAGGAGTCCTACAACCTGGTCAAGCGCCGCTTCGACGGCGGTGTGTCGTCCGAGCTGGACTTGAATCAGGCCAAGACCTTGCTGGATTCGGCCTCGTCCAGCCTGGCCGAGCTGGCCCGCGCGCGCGCAAGCCGTCAACGCGCTGGTGGTGCTGGTGGGCGCGCCCTTGCCCGAGGACCTGCCCGCGCCGGCCGCGTTCGGCCGCGAGCAACTGCTGGCCACCGTGCCGGCGGGGCTGCCGTCCGACCTGCTGGAGCGCCGGCCCGACATCGTCGCCGCCGAGCACCAGCTCAAGTCGGCCAATGCCAATATCGGCGCGGCGCGCGCGGCGTTCTTCCCGACCATCTCCCTGACCGGCCTGCTGGGGGCGGCCAGCCCCTCGCTGTCCGATCTTTTCAAGGGCGGGCAGGGGTACTGGAGCTTCTCGCCGTCGATCACCACGCCGCTGTTCGCCGGCGGCAGTATCCGCGAAGGGCTGAACCTGGCCAAGGCGCGCGATAATATCGCGGTGGCGCAGTATGAGAAAACCATCCAGCAGGCGTTCCGCGAAGTCTCGGACGCGCTGGCCGGCGAGGCTACCTACAGCGCCCAGCTGGATGCCCAGCGCGGCCTGCAGGATTCCTCGGCGCGCACGCTGGAACTGTCGAACCTGCGCTATACCAACGGCGTCGACAGCTATCTGCAGGTGCAGACGGCGCAAGTGGACTTTTTCAATGCCCAGATTTCCCTGGTGCAGACGGGGTTGGCCGCATTGATCAACCGCGTGGAACTGTACAAGGCCCTGGGCGGCGGCTGGCAGGAAACGACTAGGACGCAATGATAGAACTTGGTGTAAATATCGATCACGTGGCCACGCTGCGCCAGCAGCGTCACACGGTTTATCCGGACCCGGTCGCCGCCGCCCTGCGGGCGGAGGACGCCGGGGCCGACCTGATCACGCTGCACCTGCGCGAGGACCGCCGCCACATCCAGGACAAGGATGTCTACGCGCTGCGCCCGCTGCTGCGCACGCGCATGAACCTGGAGTGCGCGATCACGGCCGAAATGCTGGAGATCGCCTGTGCCGTCAAGCCCAGCGACGTCTGCCTGGTGCCCGAAAAACGCACCGAGCTGACCACCGAGGGCGGCCTGGAAGTGGCCGGCGCGCTGGCCGCCGTGACCGACGCCGTCGGCCTGCTGGCCGAGTCCGGCATCCGGGTGTCGCTGTTCATCGATCCCGAGCCGGCGCAGATCGCGGCCGCCGCCCAGGCCGGCGCGCCCGTGGTCGAGCTGCACACCGGCGCCTATGCCGAAGCGCAGGACGAGGCCACGGCCCGGGCCGAGCTGACGCGCATCCGCGTGGCGGTGGCCGAGGGCCTGCGCCACGGACTGCGCGTGAATGCGGGCCACGGCCTGCACTACGGCAATGTGGGTCCGGTGGCGGCGGTGGACGGGATCGCCGAATTGAACATCGGCCACGCCATCGTGGCGCAGGCGGTGTTCGACGGCTGGGAAAAGGCGGTGCGCGACATGAAGGCGCTGATGGTGCAGGCGCGCCTGGAAGCGCTGCGCGGCCGCTGATCCGTGGCCGCGAGGCCTGCACGACGCCCCGTACCTGAACCCGCCGCCGCGCTCACGCCCATGTCCGACGCCGCCTACGATCCTGCAGCCGCCACGCCGCCAGTTCCGTCCGCCCCGAAGGCGGGCGCCATCGCCGGCATCGGCATGGACCTGTTGCGCATCGACCGCATCGAGCGCGCGCTGGCGCGCCACGGCGACCGCTTCGCCGAGAAGATCCTGGGCGTGGAGGAACTGCGCAAGTTCCATGCGCGCCGCGCCCGCGACCCGGTGCGCGGCGTGCGCTTCCTGGCCACGCGCTTCGCCGCCAAGGAAGCCTTTTCCAAGGCCATCGGCCTGGGCATGCGCATGCCCATGACCTGGCGTCGGGTGCAGACCCTGAACGCGCCGGGCGGGCGGCCGGTGCTCGTCATCGCGCCGGAGCTGCAACAATGGTATGCGGCGCGCTTCGGCGCCGCGCATGTGTCGATTACCGACGAAACCGACATGGCCGCCGCCTACGTGGTGGTCGAAAGCAAGCCCTGACCGCGGCGCCCGTATCCTCGGGCCCGCCTGATGCAACGAAAAGGACTGCCCGATGACCAAGAAATCATCCAAGAAAGCGGTCCTGCCTCCCGGCCCCGTGATGGTCGATGTGGCGGGATTCACGCTCACCAAGGAAGAAAAGAAGCGCCTGCGCCACCCGCTGGTGGGCGGCGTGATCCTGTTCGCGCGCAATTTCGAGAGCCGCGCCCAGCTGACCCGCCTGACGCGCCAGATCCACAAGGCGCGCAAGGAGCCGCTGCTGATCCTGGTGGATCATGAGGGCGGCCGCGTGCAGCGCTTCCGCGAGGACGGCTTCACGCCGCTGCCGCCGATGCGCGCGCTGGGAGAGCTGTGGGACCGCGATCCGCTGAACGCCATGCGCCTGGCCACCGAGGCCGGCTACGTGCTAGCCGCCGAGCTGCGCGCCTGCGGCGTGGACATGAGCTTCACGCCGGTGCTGGACCTGGACTACGGCGTCAGCAAGGTGATCGGCAACCGCGCCTTCCACGCCGATCCGCGCGTGGTCGCCATGCTGTCGCGCGCGCTGATCCAGGGCCTGTCGCTGGCCGGCATGTCGGCCTGCGGCAAGCATTTCCCCGGCCACGGTTATGTGCAGGCCGATTCGCACCACGAGATCCCGGTCGACCCGCGCCCGCTGGCCGACATCCTGCGCGACGACGCCGCGCCCTATGCCTGGCTGGGCGACGCCGTGCTGCCCTCGGTCATGCCGGCGCACGTCATCTATCCCAAGGTCGACAAGCATCCCGCCGGCTTCTCCCGGCGCTGGGTGCAGGACATCCTGCGCAAGCGCCTGGGCTACGACGGGGTGGTGTTCTCCGACGACCTGACCATGGAAGGCGCCTCGGTGGCCGGCGACATCCTGGACCGCGCCAACGCGGCGCTGGGCGCGGGCTGCGACATGGTGCTGGTGTGCAACCGGCCGGACCTGGCCGACGAGCTGCTGTCGCGGCTGTCGTTCAAGCACCCGCCCGAGTCGGTCGAGCGCATCCGCCGCCTGATGCCGCGCTTCGACGCGCCGGACTGGGACACCCTGCAGGCCGAAAGCCGTTACCAGAATGCCCGACGACTTCAATCTCAAATCGTTCCTGGCTGACCTGCCGCATCTGCCGGGCGTGTACCGGCACCTGGATGCGGCCGGCGAGGTCATGTATGTCGGCAAGGCGCGCGACCTGAAGAAGCGCGTCTCGTCGTATTTCCAGAAGACCCTGTCCAGCCCGCGCATCGCCCAGATGGTGGCGAAGGTGGCGCGGCTGGAGGTCACGGTCACGCGCTCGGAGGCCGAGGCGCTGATCCTGGAAAACAACCTCATCAAGACCCTGAAGCCGCGCTACAACATCCTGTTCCGCGACGACAAGTCCTATCCGTACCTGCTCATCACGGGCCATGAGTGGCCGCGCATCGCCTACTATCGCGGCGCCACCAACAAGCGCGGCCAGTTCTTCGGCCCGTTTCCCAACGCCTGGGCGGTGCGCGAAACCATCCAGATCCTGCAGAAGGTCTTTCGCCTGCGCACCTGCGAGGACTCGGTCTTCGCCAACCGTTCGCGGCCCTGTCTGCTGCATCAGATCGGGCGCTGCTCGGCGCCCTGCGTGGGCGTGATCGGCGCCGAGGATTACGCGCGCGACGTGCAGCGAGCCGTGCGTTTCCTGAACGGCGAGGCCAAGGACGTCATGGGCGAGATCGAGTCGCGCATGCAGCAGGCGGCCAGCGAGCTGCGCTTCGAGGAGGCGGCGGCGCTGCGCGACCAGATGGGTTCGCTGGCGCGCGTGCTGCACCAGCAGACCATGGAAAGCACCAGCGGCGAGGACACGGACATCATCGCCGTGGCCATCGCCGGCGGCAAGGTCTGCGTCAACCTGGCCATGGTGCGCGGCGGCCGCCATCTGGGCGACAAACCGTTTTTCCCATCGCACGCCGAAGGCGAGGCCGCGCCGCAGGTGCTGGAGGCCTTCGTCGCCCAGCACTACGCCGACAACGCGCTGCCGCCGGTGCTGGTGTGCTCGCATGCCTTGCCCGATCCCGAGCTGGTGGACCTGCTGGCCGAGCAGGCCGGCGGCCGTCCCGCGCGCGTGCTGACTCGGCCGCAGGGCGCGCGCCGCGCCTGGCTGGAGCAGGCCGGCAAGAACGCTGACATGGCGCTGGCGCGGGCGCTGACCGAATCCGGCGCGCGCGCCGCCCGCACCCTGGCCCTGGCCGAAGCGCTGGACCTGGACACCGACGAGGCCGCGCTGGACGCGCTGCGCATCGAGTGCTTCGACATCAGCCACACGGCCGGCGAAGCCACCCAGGCGTCCTGCGTGGTGTTCGAGCATCACGACGTGCAGCCCTCGCTCTACCGCCGCTATAACATCGCCGGCATCACGCCGGGCGACGACTACGCCGCCATGCGCCAGGTGCTGTCGCGCCGCTTCGCCAAGGTGGCCGACGGCGAGGCGCAGATGCCGGGCCTGGTGCTGATCGACGGCGGCAAGGGTCAGGTGGAAGTCGCGCGGCAGGTGTTCGCCGAGCTGGGCCTGGACATCCAGACCCTGGTCGGCGTGGCCAAGGGGGAAGGGCGCAAGGTCGGCCTGGAAACCCTGGTCTTCGCCGATGGCCGCCCGCCGGTGGCGCTGGGCGGCGAATCGGCCGCGCTGATGCTGATCGCCCAGGTGCGCGACGAGGCGCACCGCTTCGCCATCACCGGCATGCGCGCCCGCCGCGCCAAGGCCCGCAACGTGTCGCGCCTGGAAGAAATCGAAGGCATCGGCGCCCGCCGCCGCCAGCGCCTGCTGGCCCGCTTCGGCGGTTTTTCAGGCGTGGCCTCGGCCAGCATCGAAGACCTGGCCTCGGTCGACGGCATCTCCCAAGACCTCGCCATCCGCATTTATGAAGCCTTGCGGTAGCACTTCCGTGCTACATATCCCCACCTTGTTCAAACCCGTCGCACAGGGAAAGCCGACCGCGCAGCGTGTAAAGCAGGCTTTCAGGCCAGCCAATACAGCCTGTCTGCAACGCTGCCGCGCCACGCAACAGCCGAGCAGGGCCGCGCAAGCCGAGCGACGCAAGCCGCTGGTGCCCCACAATCCGGGCCACGCGGAGCCGGCTTTGCCGGTCCGCAGTGGCGCCCCCTTGAGGGGGAAGCGCCGCAGGCGCGTCGGGGGTGGACCCTTGATGTAGCATACGGATACTATGCCAATTAACGTACCCATAATCCTGACATGGCTGCGCATCGCCATGATTCCGCTGGTCGTCGGGCTGTTCTACCTGCCCGACAGCTGGATGGCGGTCACCACGCGCGACACGCTGGCCGCCTGGGCCTTCATCATCGCCGCGTTGACCGATTGGTTCGATGGCTGGCTGGCCCGCCGCTGGAACCAGACCTCGGCGTTCGGCGCCTTCCTCGATCCGGTGGCCGACAAGCTGATGGTCTGCGCCGCGCTCATCGTGCTGCTGGACCTGAGCCGCGTCGACGCCTTCATTTCCCTGATCATCATCGGCCGCGAGATCACGATTTCCGCGCTGCGCGAATGGATGGCCCAGATCGGCGCCAGCGCCAGCGTGGCGGTGCACCGGCTGGGCAAGTTCAAGACCGCGGCGCAAATGGTGGCGATTCCCTGCCTGCTGTACAACCAGCCGGTCATGGGCGTCAGCACCAAGCTGCTGGGCGACCTGCTGATCATCGTCGCGGCGGTGCTGACGGTCTGGTCCATGCTGTACTACCTGCAGCGCGCCTGGCCGGCGATCCGCGAAAAGGCCAAGTAAACTAACGTGTTAACGTAATGGCGGCCCGGCTCGCGCCCGGGGCCGCCATCGTATTCCAAGAGCGATGCCGGCAGACCGGCACGGCCGCCGCGCCGCATTCGCCGAGAGACCGGCGCCGTGATATGCGGCGCCGCCGGAGACAACCCGCGAGCCGCCCGCAGCCGGCGGCCGCCATCGCCGCCTCGCGCGGCCCATCGCAATGAACAGCGCAGCAAATTCCCTGGCCTCGGACGCCGCCGTCCGGCGCCGCGACTGGCAGATCATCCTCCTGATCGGCGTGATCCACGCCAGTTCGCACTTCTTCCAGCTCGTCCTGCCGTCGCTCTACGTCTCGCTGGGCAATGCCTTCGGGCTGGATTTCGCCCGGCTGGGCCTGCTGGTGTCCACCTTCTATGTGGTGTCCGGCATCGGCCAGGCGTCTTCCGGATTCGTGGTGGACCGCATCGGCGCGCGGCCGGTGCTGTGGTTCGGCCTGAGCTGCTTCGTGGTGTCGGGGCTGCTGATCGGCTCGGCCAATGGCTACGCCATGCTGATGGCCGCCGCAGTGGTGGGCGGCATCGGCAATTCGGTGTTCCATCCGGCCGACTATTCCATCATCAATCATCGCGTCACGGCTCCGCGCCTGGGCCATGCGTTCTCGGCGCACGGCCTGACCGGCAATCTGGGCTGGGCGCTGACGCCGGTGTTCATGACCAGCATCACGCTGCTGGCCGACTGGCGCGTGGCGGCCTACTGCGCCGCCGGGCTGGTGGCGCTGGTGCTGCTGCTGGCCGTGTTGGGGCGAGATCTGATCGGCGGCCTGGCGGCGGCCGAGGCCGACGCTGCCAAGACCGGCGCGCGGCCGCCGGCGGCGCAGCAGGGCGTGCTCGCGACCCTGGCGACCTTGCTGTCCAAGCCGGCGCTGTGGGGCGCCTTCCTGTTCTTCGCTTTCACCTCGATCGCGCTGTCCTCGGTGCAGAACTACACCATTCCCTTGCTGGGCCAGCTCTATGACCTGTCCAAGGTCGCCGCCAGTTCGGCGCTGTCCGGCTACATGATCGCGTCCGCCGTGGGCATGGCGGCGGGAGGCTTCCTGGTGTCGGCCAATCCGCGCACCGAGCGCACCGTGATGGTGGCGCTGATCCTGGCCGGTCTGACGCTGGTGGTGCTGGCGCTGGGCCTGGTGCCCGCCGCGCTGGCCGCGCCGGTGGTGGGGCTGGCGGGCTTTTGCTCCGGCGTGGCGGCGCCGTCGCGCGACATGCTGATCCGCCGCGTGACGCCCAAGGGCGCCACCGGCTCGGTCTATGGCCTGGTGTATTCGGGCATGGATGTGGGCTCGGCCCTGGGGCCGCTGGCCTTCGGCCTGCTGCTGGACGCGGGCCTGCGCCAGGGGCCGTGGGTGGGCGCGGGCGTGGCTTTCGCCGTCGCGGCGCTGCTGGCCCAGTGGATCGCGGTGCAGGCGCGCCGCGCCGATCCGGTGGCGGCCGCGCCCGCGCGGTCCTGAGGCGCGTCGTTCACGGCGATCTGTCTGGCGGATCGCCGTGGGCCTGAGCGCCGGCACAATGGCCGCGACGCTCCTGCCGGCCGTCCGACCGGCCTTTCTCTTCGCCTTCCTCTTCGTTCTGCGCCGCATCTGGCGCGCGCATCTGCTCATTCCCCCTTTCGCCTTCGCGTGCTTGCGTCTGGTCAACGCCGCGCGTGGCTGGCGCGCGACCGGCTTGCAGGCTTGACCGGCCGCAAGCAGCGCCGGGGCCTTCATCGCTGTAATACCTCATAAGCAGAGAGGTCATTCAACGGGAGTAAGCAACATGAGTAAGCAAAGCGTATGGCTCGCCGCAGGACTGCTCGCGGGGCTGTGGGCCAGTCCGGCCACGGCGACGACCGCCGCGCAGGAGCCGATACAGCCGATCGAGGCCGCGGTGATCAAGGATCCCGCCAAGGTGGAGCTGGGCAAGAAGCTGTTCTTCGATCCGCGCCTGTCCAAGTCCGGCGCCATCTCCTGTAATTCCTGCCACAACCTGGGCATGGGCGGCTCGGACAACATCAAGGGCTCCATCGGCCACAATTGGCAGCAAGGCGGCATCAACTCGCCGACAGTGCTCAATTCCAGCCTGAGCATCGCGCAGTTCTGGGACGGCCGCGCCAAGGATCTGAGCGAGCAGGCCGGCGGCCCCATCGCCAACCCCATGGAAATGGCGTCCTCGCACGAGCTGGCGGTGCAGGTGCTCAATTCCATCCCTGGCTACAGGGCCGAGTTCAAGCAGGTGTTCGGCAAGGACGCCATCACCATCGAGGAAGTGACCGGCGCGCTGGCCGCGTTCGAGGAAACGCTGGTGACGCCGAACGCGCGCTTCGACAAGTGGCTGCGCGGCGACAAGAAGGCGCTGACCGTGCAGGAACTGGCCGGCTACCAGCTATTCAAGAACAGCGGCTGCGTGGCCTGCCACAACGGCGCGGCGGTGGGCGGCAACTCGTTCCAGAAGATGGGCGTGGTCGAGCCCTACAAGACCGACAACAAGGCCGAGGGGCGCTCGGCGGTGACCGGCAAGGACGCCGACCGCTTCAATTTCAAGGTGCCCACGCTGCGCAACGTCGAGCTGACCTATCCCTACTTCCATGATGGCGAAGCCGCCACGCTGACGCAGGCGGTGGACGTGATGGGCCGGCTGCAACTGGGCCGCACCTTCACGAAGGAGGAGAACGCCCAGATCGTGGCCTTCCTGAAGACGCTGACGGGCGACCAGCCGGTGTTCCAGTATCCGATCCTGCCGCCCTCGGCGGACGATACGCCGAGGCCGCAGCCCTTCACGAAGTAGGCCATGGCCAGGCGCGCGCAGTCCTCGATGGGGCTGCGCCGCCGCATTCCGCCGGCCGGGCGCGCCGGCGGTTTGCCTTATTGGCGCACCGTGCGCACGTCGGGCGGCGGGGCCGCCTCGAAGTTGCTGCGCCACGGGTTGATGTCCAGCCCGCCACGGCGCGTATAGCGCGCATAGACCGTCAGCAGCTCGGGCCGGCAGGCCGCCATGATGTCGGTGTAGATGCGCTCCACGCAGTGCTCGTGGAATTCCGCGTGCTGGCGGAACGAGATCACGTAGCGCAGCAGCGCTTCGCGGTCTATCGGCGCGCCGCGATAGCGGATCTGCACGCTGGCCCAGTCGGGCTGGCCGGTGACCGGGCAGTTCGATTTCAGCAGCCGCGAGCACAGCGTCTCCTCGACGGCATCGCCGGGCCGCGTGCGCAGCAGCTCGGGCGCGGGCTCGTAGGTGTCGATCTCGATGTCCAGCTTGTCTATATAGATGCCGTCCAGTTCGCCCATGCGCAGTTCGCCGAAACGCTGCGGCAGGATGAAGTCCAGGCCCACCGGCGCGCCGGCGGCCGCGCTCAGGTCGCGCTCCAGCCGGCCGCGCAGCGCGGCGGAATTGACCAGCCGGGTCTGGTTGAACGAGTTCAGGTAGAGCTTGAACGACTTGGACTCGATGATATTGGGGCTGTCCGCCGGCACCGAGAAGGTGGCCATGGCCACGCGCGGCTTGCCCTTGGCGTCCAGCCACGACAGTTCATAGGCGTTCCACAGGTCGACGCCGGCGAAGGGCAGGGCGCCGGCATGCAGGTCCAGCGCGGCGCGGTTGTGCGAGCGGGCGATGGGGAACAGCAGCGAGGGATCGTATTGCGAGGCGTAGGCCACGCTCTGGCCCAGCGGGCCGTGAGACAGCGTCATGGATGGATTGGGATCTACAGGGGAATGGACGCATTTTAGGCGCTTTGAAATGCGCATTTTTTTGCATTGTGAAATGCCGTCTTCGTCATGTGAAAGTTCGTGTTGCGCAGCAGCGGGAAGGCATTTCACAGATGGCGATAGCGTTCCGTAATGCAAAATTGAACTTTCAAGTTGTTGATATTAAAGAAATAACTTTTTCGTCTTATATAAGATATCTGGCCACATTGCTCCGCAGCACAGGAATAGACTTTCTCCAACGATTCACGCAATGCCCGGGCCGCGAAATTCCTCCGGACCCATCCTTGAAAGTCTTTCCCACTACTGACCAGGAGCATCACCATGAGCACCCGCGAAACCGAAATCCGCAATCTGCAGAAGGACTGGGCCGAGAACGCCCGCTGGCAGGGCATCAAGCGCGCCTACAGCGCCGAGGATGTGATCCGTCTGCGCGGTTCGGTCGCCGTCGAGCACACGCTGGCACGCCGCGGTTCGACCCGCCTGTGGGAACTGCTGCACAGCGAACCGTTCGTGAACTCGCTTGGCGCGCTGACCGGCAACCAGGCCATGCAGCAGGTCAAGGCCGGCCTGAAGGCCATCTACCTGTCGGGCTGGCAGGTGGCGGGCGACGCCAACCTGGCCGGCGAGATGTATCCCGACCAGTCGCTGTACCCGGCCAACTCGGTGCCGCAGGTGGTCCGCCGCATCAACAACTCGCTGACCCGCTGCGACCAGGTCCAGTGGATGGAAGGCAAGAATCCCGGCGATGAAGGCTACATCGATTACTTCGCGCCCATCGTGGCCGACGCCGAAGCCGGCTTCGGCGGCGTGCTCAACGCTTTCGAACTGATGAAGGGCATGATCGAAGCGGGCGCCTCGGGCGTGCACTTCGAAGACCAGCTGGCCTCGGTCAAGAAGTGCGGCCACATGGGCGGCAAGGTGCTGGTGCCGACCCGCGAGGCCGTGTCCAAGCTGGTCTCGGCCCGCCTGGCCGCCGACGTGATGGGCACGCCGACCGTGCTGCTGGCCCGCACCGACGCCGACGCCGCCGATCTGGTGACCAGCGACGTGGACGACAACGACCGCCCGTTCATCACCGGCGAGCGCACCGTGGAAGGCTTCTTCCGCACCCGCGCCGGCATCGACCAGGCGATCTCGCGCGGCCTGGCCTATGCGCCCTATGCCGATCTGATCTGGTGCGAAACGTCCACGCCGAACCTGGAATACGCCCGCAAGTTCGCCGAGGCCATCCATCGCCAGTTCCCGGGCAAGCTGCTGGCCTACAACTGCTCGCCCTCGTTCAACTGGAAGAAGAACCTGGACGACGCCACCATCGCCAAGTTCCAGCGCGAGCTGGGCGCCATGGGCTACAAGTTCCAGTTCATCACGCTGGCCGGCTTCCACGCGTTGAACTACGGCATGTTCGAACTGGCCCACGGCTATGCCCGCCGCCAGATGAGCGCCTTCGTGGAACTGCAGCAGAAGGAATTCGCCGCCGCCGAGATCGGTTTCACCGCGGTCAAGCACCAGCGCGAAGTCGGCACCGGCTACTTCGACGCCGTGACCCAGACCATCGAGGGCGGCCAGTCCTCGACCACCGCGCTGACCGGCTCGACCGAGGAAGCCCAGTTCGAGCACGGCGCCGCCAGCAAGGCCAAGCTGGTCGCCTGACGAGGCCCGGGCCGTGAGGCCCGCGCTTCCCGAGTTTGCTGTAACCGTAGTTTGTAGTAGCTGTTGTAGGGTGGATTAAGGGTGCCTGCGGGCACCCTCTTTTTTTTGGCAGTGTTCCAACCCCCAATCTGCTTGAGAGCAAACCGGGGTCAGCGGGGGCGGCGAGGGAGCATGCTGGTCGGACAGCGGTTTTCTACGCTTTGCTGGACGCGGGTGCGCAGCATGGCGAAATAGTCGGCGTTGGCAGGGGTAGCTGGCTCTGAAGCCTGCCCGGCAAGCAATATTTCCCGCAAGCGCAGCTTGTCTGCGTCTCTATGGGCTGATTCGCCAGTGGATGCGTAACGTCGCTTGTTCACGGCAACAACTCCCGCGCCAGGATGTACTCGCTGGCGCTCAGCAGGTCCGCATGCAGCGCCTGGCGCGCGGCGGCGGGATCGCGGTTCTCGATGGCGGCGACCATGGCGCGGTGGTGCAGATGGGCCTCGCCCTGGCTCAGGCGCGCGGCGCTGCTGGCCAGGTCGTAGTTCAGCACCGGCCCGATCTGCAGCCACAGGCTCTCGATGATCTGCAGCAGCGCCGGCATGCGCGCGCTGCGGTAGATGGCGAAATGCAGGTTCTTGTTGGCGCGTACCGCCGCGCGTGAGTCGGGCTGGGCGCGGGCCTGCAGGAATTCCTGTTCGTGGCGCTGGATCTCGGCCAGTTCGTTGTCGTCGCGCTTGTCGGCGGCGGCCTCGATAGCCAGGCATTCCAGCTGCAGGCGGATGGTGCGCAGTTCCAGGAAGCGCTCGCGCGTCATCAGCGGCACGCGGATCGCGCGGTTGGGCAGCACTTCCAGAGCCTGCTCGGCCGCCAGCCGGGTGACGGCTTCGCGCACCGGCATGGCGCTGGTGCCGATGGCCGCGGCCAGTCCGCGCAGCGTGAAGCGCTGGCCGGGCTCCATTTCCCCGGCCTGCAGAAGCTCCTTCAGGTCGCCGTAGACCTGGTCCGACAGCGTCTGGCGGACGATCTTTTCCATCTTCCCGTCCAGGTCGGCCTCGGCGCCGAAACGTGACGTGCGCGAGGGAGAACCCTGAGATTCCAACGGTTGCGTGGCCGGATTTGCAGTCGTACTATTATTTTTCATGATCTGTGATCACAGATAAGATTGGTCCTACAACAAGCTTAACCCGACCGGAGCCGCAAGAGTTCCGGCATGCGTGAAAACCTGCTGCCCGACGTGCCCGATCCCGCCCAGGCCGGACCGGGGCCGGCCGGGATCAGGCGCCCCGATCCAGGAACAGCCTGGACCCGCCGCGCAACCAGACGTTGTCCATCGCAATACCGCGATAACCAACCGTTCCGGCCAGGAGACAAGCAAATGCATCGGTGGATCAAGAATGGGGCGGCCTGCGCCCTGGTGGCAGCCGGCCTGTTGCCCGCGCTGGCGGGCGCGCAGGCGCAGCCCGCCAGGGCCAAGGTGTTCCTCAGCATGAGCTACGTCGGCAACGACTGGCAGGCGGAGGCCTCGAACATGGTCAAGGCGATGGCGGCGCATCCCTCGCTGGCCAACAAGATCGACCTGCAGGTGCAGGTGGCCGGTCCCAATGCGCAGAAGCAGATCCAGCAGATCAACGCCATGGTGCAGGCTGGCGCCAAGGCCATCGTCATCTTTCCCATCTCGCCCACCGCGCTGAATCAGGTGGTGCGCAGCGCTTGCGCCAAGAAGGTGCTGGTGTTCGCCTACGACGGCGAGATCACCGAGCCCTGCGCGCACAACGTTACCATCGACCAGGAAGAGGCCGGGCGCGTCACGGCGCAATGGCTGGCCGACAAGCTGGGCGGCAAGGGCCGGGTGGTGATGGTGACCGGCGTGCCGGGCACCTCGGTCGACACGCAGCGCACCGACGCCGCGAAGAAGGTGTTCGCCAAGTATCCGGACATCAAGGTGGTGGGCGAGGCCGTGGGCATGTGGAGCCAGGCCGTGGCGCGCACCGAGCTGTCCAAGCTGCTGGCCACGCGCAGCTGGAACGATATCGACGGGCTGTGGATGCAGGTGGGCTGCTACACCGCCAACGCCATGCAGCTGGAAGCGGGCCGCAAGCCCGGCCAGTTGCTGCCCTGCGCGGGCGAGGGCTCTAACGGCGGTCGCGTGCAGATGCTGCCGGCCGGCACGGCGGCGGACGGCGCGGCGGGCAGCTACGCGCCCATGGGCGCGCCGCGCATTTCCTACGCCTCGCCACCGTACTCGGGCGCGCTGGCGCTGAAGCTGGCGGTGCAGGCGCTGGAAGGCAAGGACGTGCCCAAGCGCGTCACGCTGCCGTTGCCGCTGGTCACCAACGACACCATCAAGCTTTGCCAGGAGGGCAGCTGGGCGGAGATGAAGGCGGGCTGCAACGCGTTCAAGCCGTCCGTGGTGCAGAACCCGGGCTGGTTCGCGTCGATCTTTTCGGCCGACACGCCGGAGGTCGGGCTGAACGCCGCGCTGTCCGCTCAACCTGAAAAATGAGTAAGCCAGTGAACGGGCCCACCCCCGAAGCGCTGCGCGCTTCCCCCTCGAGGGGGCATGCCTGCGGACCGGCGGAGCTGGATCCGCGGCATCCCGATGGCGTGGCGGCTGCTGGTTGCGCGGACGGTGGCGCCGCGCAGGCGCCGGCGGTGCGCGCGCAGGGCCTGCGCAAGGCCTATGGCGCCACTGTGGCGGTGGACGACGTGTCGTTCGACATCCTGCCCGGCTCCGTGCATGCGCTGCTGGGCGAGAACGGCGCGGGCAAGTCCACCATCGTCAAGCTGCTGTCGGGGTTGGTCGAGCCCAGCGCGGGCCGGCTGTGGGTGCATGGCAGCCCGGCCGCGCTGCGCTCGCCGCGCGCGGCGCACGCGCTGGGCATCCAGACCGCGTTCCAGGAAATGACGCTGGTGCCGGACCTGAGCGTGCTGGACAACATGCTGCTGCCCTATGCGCCGCAAGGACCGCTGGGCATGATCGCGCGCCGCCGCGCGGCGGAGCGCGTGGACGCGCATCTGCGCGGCCTGGCGTTCGAGGTGGACCTGCGGGCCGAGGCCGGCGCGCTGGAGCTGGCGCAGCGCCAGAAGGTCGAGATCGCGCGGGCGCTGTGGCGCCAGCCGCGCATCCTGCTGCTGGACGAGCCCACGTCCACGCTGGCCGGGCGCGACGTGGACTGGCTGGGCGGCATCATCGAGCGTCTCAAGCGCCAGGGCGTGACCGTGGTGTTCATCTCGCATCGCATGCGCGAGGTGCGCGAGTTCTGCGACCGCCTGACCATCCTGCGCAACGGCAAGCACATATCCACCGGCCCGGCCGACGCCTTGAGCGACGACGAGGTGATCGAGCGCATCATCGGCCGCAGCCTGTCGCAGGCGTTTCCGCCGCGCCCGGAACCGCCGACCGAGACGCGGCCGCCGGTGCTGGAGGCGCGCGGGCTGGACGCCGGCCGCGCGCGCGGCGTGGACTTCGTGCTGCGGCGGGGCGAGATCCTGGGCGTGGCCGGCCTGCAGGGCATGGGCCAGCAGGACCTGTTCAACGCCTGCTTCGGCATGACGCCGCCACGGGCGGGCCAGATCCTGGTGGACGGGCGCGAGGTCGCGCTGGGGTCGCCCGCCGACGCGATCCGGCCGAACATCGGCATCGGCATGGTGCCCGAGGATCGCAAGACCGAGGGCCTGTTCCTGAAGCTGGACGGTCGCGCCAACGCCACGCTGCCGGTGGCCGCGCGCTTCGCGCGTTGCGGCGTGCTGAGCGCCCGGGCCGAAGGCGCCGCCGTGGCGCGCGCCTTCGCGCAGGTGCAGGTGGACCGGCGCGCGGCCTGGACGCCGGCCGGCGCGTTCTCGGGCGGCAATCAGCAGAAGATCGCCATCGCCAAATGGCTGGTGGCGCAAAGCCGCATCCTGCTGCTGTTCGATCCCACGCGCGGCATCGACGTGGGGACCAAGCACGAGCTGTACCTGTTGATGCGCCGCTATGTCGAGGCGGGCGGCGCGATCCTGTTCCATTCCACCGAGATCCCCGAAATCGTGCACCTGTGCGACCGCGCGCTGGTGCTGTACGGCGGCCGCGTGCAGACCGAGCTGGCGGGCGAGGCGTTGACCGAGGCGGGCATCATGCGCGCCGCGCTGGGCGGATCCGAGTCCGGCAGGAGCGCCGCATGAATACAGACCTGACCGGGAGCGCGCCCATGCTGCGTCGCGTATCGCAAGACCGCCGCGCCGGCGCGGGCTGGAGCCGGCATCGCGGCCTCGTCACCGCCATCGCCGTGTTCGCGCTGCTGCTGGCCACGGTGGCGGCGCTGGGCAATGGCGGCCTGAGCTATTTCGACCTGTCCTTCCTGGCCAGCGGCGGCGCCACGCTGGCGATCGCCGCCATGGGCGCGACGCTGGTGATCCTGACCGGCGGCTTCGACCTGTCGGCCGGCGCGGTGATCTCGCTGGTCAATGTGGCGCTGGCGCTGGGGCTGGCGGGCGGCGCATCGGCCTCGCCGCTGGCGCTGACGGCGGCAGGCATCGCCATCGGCATGGCGGCGGGCGCGTTCAACGGTTTCTTCGTCGCCGTGCTGCGGCTGCAGCCCATCGTGGTGACGCTGTCCACCATGTTCATCCTGCAGGGCGCGATGCTGCTGATCATGGACAAGCCCGGCGGCGCGGTCGCGCCGGCGCTGGCCGAGTTCTACATGGGCGACGCCGTGCCGGGCCTCGTACCCATGCCGCTGGCGCTGCTGGCGACGCTGGGACTGGCCTGGGCCTGGTTCAAGCGCACCCGCGCCGGGGTGGCCTTGTACGCCGTCGGCAGCGACGCCGAATCGGCGCGGGCCGCAGGACTGCGGGTCGACGCGACGCGCTTCCTGGCCTATGTCATGGCCGGCGGGCTGTACGGGCTGGCCGGCGTGTTCCTCAGCGCGCAGACCGGCTCGGGCGATCCGCTGGTGGGCAATCCGCTGCTGCTGTCGCTGTTCGCGGCCGTGGTGGTGGGCGGCACGCGGCTGGGGGGCGGCCGGGGAGGGCCCATGGGCTCGGTGTTCGGCGCCTACATCCTGATGATCGTCGTCAACATCCTGCTGGTGTTGAACGTGTCTGCCTATTTCTCGACGGTGGCCGAAGGCCTGATCCTGATCGCGGCGGCGTTGGCCGCCGCCGCCAGCCGCGACTCGACGCTGGCGCTCCAGCTGCGCGCGGCGGCGGCGCGCTGGCGCGCATGGCGCGCCGGCATGCTGCCGCGCCAGCTGGGCGGGCCGGACCGGCGGCTGGCGCTGCCGGAGGCCGGAGTCGACCTCTCACCCCGGCCGGGCTTCGCCGTCCGTCACGCCCAGACCCTGCGCTACGCCTTGCCGGCCGTGGTCTGCCTGCTGCTGGTGCTGGTCGTCACCCAATGGACCCTGGGCCGTTCGCTCACGCATTGGGGCTACTGGAACGCGCTGATCGTGCTGTCCAGCTTCCTGGCCATCCTGGCGCTGGGGCAGGGCGCGGTGATCCTGACCGGCGGGCTGGACCTGTCGCTGCCCTGGACCATCGGCCTGTCGGGCATCCTGTTCGCGGGCATGACGCAGGGCATGGACGCGGCCATGCCGGGCGCGCTGGCGGCGGTGTTGCTGGTCGGCGGTCTGATCGGGCTGGTCAACGGCCTGGCCGTGGCGGCGCTGGGGCTGTCGCCCATCGTCGCCACGCTGGCCGTCAACGGCATCCTGCAAGGCTTGGCGCTGCTGTATTCGGGCGGCACGCCGGCGGGCTTCGCGCCGCCGCTGCTGCGCGGCTTCATGACGGGGCAGGTGCTGGGCGTGACGCCGGTGGTGCCGGCGATGGCGCTGTTCGCCGTGCTGGCGGTGCTGCTGCTGTCGCACACGGCCTTCGGCCGGCGCGTGTACGCGGTCGGCAACAGCGTGCGCGCGGCGCGGCTGGCGGGCGTGCCGGTGGGGCGCACGCTGGTCTGCGCCTATGTGCTGTCGGGCCTGTGCGCCGCGCTGGCCGGCATCCTGCTGACGGGTTTTTCCGGCCAGGCCAGCCTGGGCATGGGCGATGACTACCTGCTGCCGTCGATCGCGGCGGTGGTGGTGGGCGGCGGCCTGATCACGGGCGGACGCGGACATTATCTGGGCATGCTGGCGGGCGTGCTGCTGCTGACGGCGTTGCAGACGCTGCTGGCCGGCAGCAACCTGCCTTACGCGACCCGCGCCATCCTGTACGGGCTGGTGGTGCTGGGCGCGGTGATCGCGCTGCGCGAGCGGCGCGCATAGCGGATTCGTAGCGGGCCGCCGTGAGCGGCCCGCCATCAGGCGGCGCGAGCCGCGGGAGAGAGAGCGGCATGGCGAATGTGGCAATCATCGGCGCGGGCCTGATCGGCCGGGCATGGGCCCTGGTGTACGCGCGCGGCGGGCACCGTGTCCGGCTTTGGGACAGCCAGCCCGGGCAGGTCGAGCAGGCGCTGGCCTTCGCGCGCGAGGTGGCGCCGGGGCTGGCGCAGGCGGGCCTGCTGCGCGGGCGCACGGAGGACCAGCTGCTGGCGGCGCTGGAGCCCGCCGAGCGCATGGAGGACGCGCTGCGGGACGCCGACTACGTGCAGGAAAGCACGCCCGAACGCCTGGACAGCAAGCGTCGCGTCTATGCCGAACTGGATCGCCTGGCGCCGGCTGGCGCGATCCTGGCCAGCTCGACCTCGGCCCTGCTGCCCTCGCATTTCACGGCGGACCTGCCTGGCCGCGCGCGTTGCCTGGTGGCGCATCCGATCAATCCGCCGTACCTGGTGCCGGCCGTGGAAATCGTGCCGGCGCCCTGGACCGACGCCGCCTGCGTCGAGCGAGCGCGCAGCCTGTTGGCCGAGGCCGGCCAGCAGCCCATCGTGATGCGGCGCGAGATCGACGGCTTCGTCGTCAACCGGCTGCAGGGCGCGCTGCTGCACGAGGCGTTCCGGCTGGTGGCCGACGGTTATGCCGGCGTCGAGGACGTGGACACCTGCATCCGCGACGGTTTGGCGCTGCGCTGGGCCTTCATGGGCCCGTTCGAGACCATCGACCTGAACGCCCCGGCCGGCGTGCGCGACTACGCCGAACGCTACGAAGGCATGTACGCCGAGATGTTCGAGTCCATGACCCGGCGCGTGCCCTGGAGCGGCGCCACGCTGGACCGCGTCGAGGCGCAGCGCCGCGAGCATCTGCCCGCCGACGGGCTGGCCCAGCGCCAGATCTGGCGCGACCTGCGCCTGATGGAACTGGCCGCGCACAAGGAGCGGCTGCGCCAGGGGCGGGAGCTGCCTTGAACCCCATTCCCCTTTCCGATTGTTGATTCCCCATCGCGCCGGCCGCCGGCCCGCGCATCTTCCAAGCTTGGAGCAGAAGCATGTCCCAGGAAAAAGTCATCATCACCTGCGCCATCACCGGCGCGATCCACACGCCGTCGATGTCGCCGCACCTGCCGATTCAGCCGGAGCACATCGCGCGCGAGGCCATCGCCGCCGCCGAGGCGGGCGCCGCCATCCTGCACCTGCACGCGCGCAACCCCGAGAACGGCAAGCCGGACCAGACGCCGGAAGCCTTCGCGCGCTTCCTGCCGCAGGTCAAGCAGGGCACCAACGCGGTCATCAACATCACCTCCGGCGGCAGCCCCTACATGCGGGTCGAGGAACGCGTCCGGCCCGCCGCGCAGTTCAAGCCCGAGGTCGCCTCGCTGAACATGGGCTCGATCAACTTCGGCCTGTACCACCTGCTGAACAAGTACACCGAGTTCCAGTTCGAGTGGGAACGCGAGCACCTGGAGGCCACGCGCGACCTGATCTTCCGCAACAGCTTCAAGGACATCGAGTACATCCTGTCCACCTGCTACGACAACGGCACGCGCTTTGAATTCGAGTGCTACGACATCGCCCACCTGTACAACCTGGCCCACTTCGCCGACCGGGGCCTGGTCAAGGCGCCGTTCTTCGTGCAGTCGGTGTTCGGCCTGCTGGGCGGCATCGGCACGCACCCCGAGGACGTGATCCACATGCGCCGCACCGCCGACCGCCTGTTCGGCAAGGACTACCGCTGGTCGGTGCTGGGCGCCGGCGCCAGCCAGTTCCGCGTCGCCGCGCAGTCCGCCGCCATGGGCGGCAATGTGCGGGTGGGGCTGGAGGACAGCCTGTGGGCCGGCAAGGGCAGGCTGGCGCAGTCGAACGCCGAACAGGTGCGCTCGGTGCGGCAGATCATCGAGGGCCTGGGCCTGCAGATCGCCACGCCCGAGGATGCCCGCCGCATCCTGCAGCTCAAGGGCGGCGACCAGGTGGCGTTCTGAATCAAAGGAGACAGGCATGCGCATCGAGATTCTGGCCGACGTCAAGACCACGCTGGGCGAGGGCCCCTTGTGGGACGTGGACGAGCAGCGGCTGTACTGGATCGACAGTTTCGACGGCCGGGTATTCCGCTGCACCGCCGACGGCCGCGAGCTGCGCGCCTGGGACGTGCCGCAGAAGATCGGCTCAATGGCGCTGCGCAAGCAGGGCGGGGCGGTGGTGTCGCTGGCGCGCGGCTTTCACTTCCTGGATTTTCGCAGCGGCGAGGTCGAGCTGATCGTCGATCCCGAGCCCGACAAGCCCGCCAACCGGCTGAACGACGGCAAGGTCGACCGGCAGGGGCGTTTCTACGCCGGCAGCATGGACACGCAGGAAGCCGGGCCCAATGGCGCGCTCTACCGGCTGGATCCGGACCTGTCGCTGCATCGGCTGGACACCGGCATCGTGGTGTCGAACGGCCCTTGCTGGAGCCCGGACGGCAGGACCTTCTATTTCGCCGATACCTGGTCGGGCGAGATCTGGGCCTATGACTGCGATCCAGCCAGCGGCGCGATCTCGAACCGCCGCACCTTCACGCGCGTGGACATGAGCGGCGGCGGCGCGGCCGACGGCTCCACGGTGGACGCCGAGGGCTATCTGTGGAACGCCCAGGTCTACGACGGCAAGCTGGTGCGCTATGCGCCCGACGGCAGCGTGGACCGCGTCATCGAGATGCCGGTCAAGAAAGTCACCAGCGTGATGTTCGGCGGCCCGGAGCTGGACGTGCTGTACGTCACGTCCATGGCCAAGCCGCCGCTGCCGCGCTTTCCGCAGGACGGCGTGGCGCGCGGCAGCCTGTTCGCGTTGCACGGGCTGGGCGTGCGCGGCTTGCCCGAGCCGCGCTTCGGCGGTTGAAGCGGCCGGGCGGTTTGGGCCCCCGGCCCGCCTTGGCGCGGCGGCGGGTTCAGCCGCCGGAACCACCCTCGGGGCTGCCTTCCAGCGCCGCCAGGCAGTCGGCCAGCGGCGCGATGCCGCGCGCCAGCTCGGCCACGGCAGCCGCGTCCACCCGCGCCAGCGGCGGGATCTCGGCCAGCACGCGGACTTCGCCAAAACGTTCGATGGCTTCCCTGTTGCCGGGCGACAGCGGGCCGCTCATGACCACGCCCAGCACCGGGATGCCTCGGCGGCGCAGCGCCTCCAGGCTGAGCAGCGTGTGGTTGATGGTGCCCAGGCCGCTGCGCGCGGCCAGCACCACGGGCATGCCCAGCCGCGCGATCAGGTCGATCATCATGTGCCGGTCATCGATCGGCACGTACAGGCCGCCGGCGCCTTCCACGATCAGCGGCGCGTCGGTGTCCGGCGGCACGATGGTGGTGGCGTCCAGCTCGGCGTCTTCCAGCGGCGCGGCCGCCCAGGGCGACAGCGGCGCCTGCAATACGTAGGCCGGCAGGTGCAGGCGCTCGGGCGGCAGCTGCGCCAGCCCGGCCACCGTGTCGGTGTCGCCGGGTTCTTCGGCCACGCCGGTCTGCACCGGCTTCCAGTAATCGGCATTCCAGGCGCGCGCCAGGATGGCCGAGACCAGGGTCTTGCCGATGCCGGTGTCAGTGCCGGTCACGAAGACGCCGGCGCGGCGGGAGTCGGTTTTCTTCCACATGCCATAGGCCAGGTGATAGGTCACGCTGGCTCCTTGTTCGTTGAATGTCGCCAGCACGCGGCGCAGCGCCGCCGCGCCCAGCGGCTGGTGGCCGGGCGCGGCGGCGGTGGCGCCGATGCCTTTCAGGTCTTGCAGGAAATGCAGGCCGTCACGATGCTGTTGTACCAGCCGTTCGGCGCGCACGGCACCGGCCAGATTGCCCATGGCCGGACGGATGGCGCCGGGCGCGGGATAGGCCGGGGTGCCGGCGTCCAGGCCGGCGCGGGCGTGGGCGGCACGCCATTCGGCGAAGGTGTCCTCGGCCAGCGTGGCGATGGCCAGATGGCCGCCCGGCGCCAGCAGCGCGGCCAGCCGGCCCAGCCCCGCGTTCAGGTCGCCGAACCACTGCACCGCCAGGCTGGAGCAGATGAGGTCGTAGCCGCCGGGCAGGGCGTCGGGATGTTCCCCGTCCAGCGCCGCGTAGCGCACGCTGCCTTGCGGCGCGGGACCGAGCCGCGCGGTCTCCAGCATGGCCGGGGATATGTCGGTGAGCGTCCAGTCGGCCGGTCCCAGGCGGCGCGCCAGCTCGCGCGTCAGCAGTCCGGTGCCGCAGCCGATCTCCAGGATGCGCGGGCGCGGCGGCAGGTCCAGCCGGGCGATGTCCTCGGCCAGGCGCCGCGCGGCGGCGCGCTGGGCCGGGGCATGCGCTTCGTAGCGGGCGGCGGCGCGGCCGAAGCGCGCGCCGATGGCGGCGTTGCGTGCGCGGCCGTTCATGTCAGGCTCCGATGCCGGCCAGGCCGAGCGCGAAGTCGCGGATGTGTCCGGCGCACCACTGCGGGTCCGATCGCGGCAGCAAATGGCCGCCGCGCGCATGCCAGCGCAGCGCGACGCCGGGCAGCGCCGCGCCGGTCATGGCCGGCGGCACGACCGGATCCTCGGCGCCGGCCAGCGCCAGCGCCGGCATGGGCAGCGCCGCCAGTCCGGCGCGCCGGTCCTCGTCGCGCAGCGCCAGCAGGCCGCGTTCCAGCGCGGCCATGTCGGGCGCGCCGGATGGCGTGTCGTCGCCGCAGCGCGCGCGGAAATCGCGCAGCACCGCCTGGGGCTGGGCGACGAGCTGCCGCAGCATGCGGTCGAGCAGGCGCGGCGCCACGCCTTCGGGAAAGTCCGGGCCGGCGCCGAAGCGCGCGAAGCCGTTGATGCAGACCAGGCCGGCGCAGCCGGGCGGCGGCTGGCGCAACAGGCGAAGTACGCCCAGTGAATGGCCGATGGCGATCACCGGGCCGGAGACTTCCGGCAGGCGGGGGGCGCCGAAATAGCCGGCGTCGTCGGCCGCCTGGGGCCAGTCGGACAGGGCCGCGCGCAGCGGCGCCCAGAACGACGCGTCATAGGCCCAGCCGTGCGCGAACCAGAGCGTGGCTTGCGACATGGTCAGGCCAGCTCGGCCGTCAGGCCGTCGATCAGGCGGGCGAGATCGTCCTCGCCATGGGCGGCGCTGAGCGCGATCCGCAGCCGGCTGGTGCCGGCGGGCACCGTGGGCGGGCGGATGGCCACGGCCAGCAGGCCGCGCCGCTCCAGCCCGGCGGCCAGGGCCAGCGCGCGGGCTTCGTCGCCGACGATGGCGGGCACGATCTGGGTCGAGGATCCGCCCGTGTCCACGCCCAGCCCCGCCAGCGCGGCGCGCAGCGTTTGCGCGCTGTCGGCCAGCCGCGAGCGTTCAGCGTCCAGTCGCGGCAGCAGGTCCAGCGCCGCGTCCATCGCGCCCAGCACGGCCGGCGGCAGCGCGGTGGTGTAGATGAAGCCCGAGCAGGCGTTGACCAGGTAGTCGCACATGACGCGCGAGCCGGCCACATAGGCGCCGAAGCCACCCAGCGCCTTGCTGAAGGTGCCCATGATCAGGTCCACCCGGCCCGGCGCCAGGCTGGACAGGCCGGCGCCCTGGGCGCCCAGCACGCCGGTGGCGTGCGCCTCGTCCAGGTAGAGGAAGGCGTGGTGGCGTTCGGCGATCTCGCCCAGCCGGGCCACGTCGGTCCGGTCGCCGTCCATGCTGAACACGCTTTCGGTGACGATGAAGCGCACCGCCGGCTTGCCGCCGGGGCCGGGCTCGGCGCGGGCCGCCAGCAGGCTTTCCAGGTGGTCCAGGTCGTTGTGGCGGTAGCGGATCTGCTTCACGCCGGCGGCCTGGCAGCCGTGGTGCAGGCTGGCGTGGTTGAGCTTGTCGGCATAGAGCTGGACCTCGCCCTGGCCGGCGGCGGCGCGCAGCAGCGCGGGCAGCACGGCGGCGTTGGCCTGCCAGCCCGAGGCCAGCAGCAGGGCGGCCTCGGCGCCCTTGAGCCGGGCCAGCTTGGCCTCGACCTGTTCGTGCAGGTCCAGGTTGCCGCAGACCAGTCGCGAGGCCTGGGCGCCGGCGCCGCGCAGCGCGGCCCATTCGCGCGCCCGCTCGACCAGCAGCGGGTGGCGCGCCAGTCCCAGGTAGTCGTTGCTGGAGAAGTTCAGCATGGGCGCGCCGTTCAGGACGATGCGGCCGGCGGGGGCGGCGGCGGCGGTGCGCAGGCGGCGGCGCACGCGGCGCGTCTCGGCGAGCGCGAGCTCGGAGGAGAAAAGGGAATCCAGCTTCGACATCGGCAAATCCGTGGGCGGCCGGGCGCGGCGGGGCGGCCAGGCCGTAGAATGCGGGCCATTGTAGTGGAGGCGCCGCCGTCCGCCCGGCGCCCCGGCAGACGGCCCACCGGGAGTTCCCTGGCCCGGGCCTCCGGTTTTGCAGGAGTTCTATATATGCACACGCCCGACTGGGTGGCCCAGGGCCAGCCCCACATCTGGCTGCCCTATGCCCAGATGAAGACCGCCACGCCGCCGCTGCCCGTGGTGCGCAGCCACGGCAGCCGGCTGGAGCTGGCCGACGGCCGCAGCCTGATAGACGGGGTGGCGTCCTGGTGGACCGCCTGCCACGGTTACAACCATCCCCACATCGCCCAGGCCGTGCGCGCCCAGCTCGACGCCATGCCGCACGTGATGTTCGGCGGCCTGACCCACGAGCCGGCGCTGACGCTGGCGCGGCGGCTGGCGGCGCTGCTGGGGCCGGGTCTGGACCGGGTCTTCTACACGGATTCCGGCTCGGTGGCGGTGGAAGTGGCCATGAAGATGGCGCTGCAATACTGGCTCAACCAGGGCGAGCGCGGGCGCGGCCGCTTCCTGGCGTTCAAGGGCGGCTACCACGGCGACACCTTCGGCACCATGGCGGTCTGCGATCCGGAAGAGGGCATGCACAGCCTGTTCCGGGGCATGCTGACCGAGCACGACATCGTCGCCCTGCCGCGCGACGAGGCCGGCGAGGTCGAGCTGGACGCCTTCCTGGAGCGCCGGGGCCCGCAGCTGGCCGGGATCCTGGTCGAGCCGCTGGTGCAGGGCGCCGGCGGCATGCTGATGCACGATCCCGAGGTGCTGCGCCGCCTGCGCCGGCTGGCCGACCGCCACGGCCTGCTGCTGATCTACGACGAGATCTTCACCGGCTTCGGCCGCACTGGCACGATGTTCGCCTATGAACAGGCCGGCGCGCGTCCCGACATCATCACCCTGTCCAAGGCGTTGACCGGCGGCACGCTGCCGCTGGCCGCCACGGTCGCCAGCAACCGGGTATTCGACGCCTTCTGGTCCGATGACCCGTCGCACGCGCTGATGCATGGTCCCACCTTCATGGGCAACGCGCTGGCCTGCGCCGCCGCGAATGCCTCGCTGGACCTGTTCGAGCGCGAGCCGAGGCTGGATCAGGCGCGGGCGATCTGCGCCGCGCTGGAGCAAGGGCTGGCGCCGTGCCGCGAGCTGCCCTGGGTGCGCGACGTGCGCGTGCTGGGCGCGATCGGCGCGGTGGAGCTGGACGGCATCGCCGACCGCGAAGCGCTCAAGCGGCGGCTGGTCGAAGCCGGCGTCTGGGTGCGGCCGTTCGGCAACGTGGTCTACCTGACCCCGGCGCTGACCATCGCGGCGGACGAGCTGGCCGTCCTGACAGGCGCCGTGTCGGACGTGCTGCGCCGTCAGCGGCCCTGAACCGACGACGCCCGGACCGCCGGCTCGCCAGCCGCCGGTCCCGGACCGGCCGGCGGCAAATCCGGTCCGGCCGCTTGATCCATGTCAAGACGCCGGACCGGGCGGCTGGCTAAGATCGGCGCATGCGAGCCAAATCGATCTTCGCCGTCCCCGCCGGCCTGTCCGACGTCGACCGCCAGCAGCGCCGGCACGCGCTGGTGCGCCTGTCGCTGGCCTGGCTGGCCATGATGCAGGTGATGATGTTTGCCTGGCCCGGCTACCTGCGCCACGACGGCATCCCCACGGATGCCCTGGAGACGCTGGACTGGGCCATCGTGCTGATGAACTGGGCCAGTTTCGCGCTGACCGTGCCCGTGGTGCTGTACTCGGCATGGCCGATCTGGCGCCACGCCGGCGACAACCTGCGCCATGGCCGCGCCGGCATGGACGTGCCGGTGGCGCTGGGCATCGTGGCCGCCTTCATTCCCTCGGTGCACGCGACCTATACCGGACACGGCGAGGTGTATTTCGATTCCGTGACCATGTTCGTGGCCTTCCTGCTGACCGCCCGCTACCTGGAACTGTGCGCGCGCCAATCCTACGGCGGCTCGGCCGGCGGCCTGCGCCATTCCCGCGTCGAAGCGCGCCGCCTGAGCCTGGGCGCCAGCGCCGACCGGCTGGCCTCGCGCTTCGTGATGATCCAGGTGCTCCTGGCGCTGGCCGCCGCCGCGGCCTGGGCCTATATCGATCCGGCCCACAGCATTCCGGTGATGGTGGCGCTGCTGGTCATGAGCTGTCCCTGCGCGATGTCGATGGCCGTGCCCACGGCCATGGCCTCGGCGCACGCCGCGCTGGCGGCGCATCCGTCCATGCCCGACGCGGCCTTGCAGGCGCTGCTGGACGAGGCGGGCCGCAAGGCGCGCCAGAACTTGCATGGCTCGCTTGTATGGCATCTGCTGATGACGCCGCTGGCGCTGGTCGGCTGGGTCACGCCCTGGCTGGCGGCCATCACCATGCTGCTGTCCTCGCTGGCGGTGGCCTGGAACTCCTGGCGGCTGTCGCGCCGCGACTGGTCCGGCGCATTGGCCGCCGGCGCGCCGGAATCCGCATGACCATCCTCTACCTGCTGCTGCCCCTGTCGCTGCTGTTCGTGCTGGCGATCGGCGTGTCGCTGTGGTGGGCCGTGTTCAACGGCCAGTACGACGACACCGACAGCGCCGGCACGGCCATCCTGCGCGACGACGACAGCGGGCCGGGCAGCCGGGGCTAGGCCGCCGCCGCTCGGTGTCCGCGCCGCGATGTCCGCGCCGGGGCCTGAGATTCGCCGCCGCCGATATGTCTGATCCGGTCGGAAGCCGCTGCTTCTGACCCGTTGCCCGCGCGCCGCGTTCCCCATTTCTCGAATAGGGACTTGATCCACATCAACGCGGGTTTACCCCGGCCCCCCAATCATTGAAGCCTGGAACTGTTTGTTTCTTTTAGGGGAAGGGTGATGAACGATTGCGCCGCAATCGCAAGCAAGGCCGACACCTTCAACTACAAGATCGTGAGGCAATTCGCGCTCATGACGGTAGTGTGGGCAATCGTCGGCATGGCTGTGGGCGTACTGCTCGCCGCGCAGCTGATTTGGCCTCAGTTGAACTTCGACACCGCCTGGCTGACCTATGGCCGGCTGCGTCCGCTGCACACCAACGCGGTGATCTTCGCGTTCGGCGGCAGCGCGCTGTTCACCACGTCGTACTACGTGGTCCAGCGCACCTGTCAGACCCGCCTGTTCTGCAGCCCGCTGGCCGCGTTCACCTTCTGGGGATGGCAGATCGTCATCGTCGCCGCCGCGATCACCCTGCCGCTGGGCTACACCAGCAGCAAGGAATACGCGGAACTCGAATGGCCCATCGACATCCTGATCACGCTGGTCTGGGTGGCCTACGCCATCGTGTTCTTCGGCACCATCATCAAGCGCCGCTCCAAGCACATCTACGTGGCCAACTGGTTCTTCGGCTCGTACATCCTGACCATCGCCATCCTGCACATCTTCAACAACCTTGAAGTGCCGGTGTCGATGTGGAAGTCGTACTCCGCCTACGCCGGGGTGCAGGACGCCATGGTGCAGTGGTGGTACGGCCATAACGCCGTGGGCTTCTTCCTGACCACCAGCTTCCTGGGCATGATGTACTACTTCGTGCCCAAGCAGGCCGGCCGTCCGATCTACTCGTACCGCCTGTCCATCGTCCACTTCTGGGCGCTGGCCTTCACGTACATGTGGGCGGGCCCGCACCATCTGCTGTACACCTCGCTGCCGGACTGGACCCAGTCGCTGGGCATGACCTTCTCGCTGATCCTGCTGGCGCCTTCGTGGGGCGGCATGATCAACGGCATCATGACGCTGCAGGGCGCCTGGTACAAGCTGCGCACCGATCCGATCCTGAAGTTCATGGTCACGGCGCTGTCGTTCTACGGCATGTCGACCTTCGAAGGCTCGATGATGTCGATCCGCACGGTCAACGCGTTGTCGCACTACACGGACTGGACCATCGGCCACGTGCACTCCGGCGCGCTGGGCTGGGTCGCCATGATCTCGTTCGGCTCGCTGTACTACCTGATCCCGCGCCTCTATGGCCGCGAGAAGATGCACAGCGTCAAGGCCATCGAACTGCACTTCTGGATCGCGACCATCGGCGTGGTGCTGTACATCGCCGCCATGTGGATCGCCGGCGTGCAGCAGGGCCTGATGTGGCGCGACACCGCCGCCGACGGCACCCTGGTCTACAGCTTCGTCGAGGAACTGAAGACGCGCGTTCCGTACTACCTGATTCGTCTGTTGGGCGGCACCCTGTTCCTGTCGGGCGTGTTCGTGATGGCGTGGAACGTCTGGATGACGGTGCGCGGCGCGACCGCGGTCAACCCCGCCATTCCCCAGGACGATCCGCAAGCCGCGCGCACGCCGGTCACCGCCGCCGCTCCGGCTACCGTTTGACGAGGACATCATGGCCAACAAGCAACACGGCTTCTTTTCCCACCAGACGCTCGAGAAGAACATCGGCTGGATGATCATCGCCAGCATCCTGGTGGTGTCCTTCGCCGGCCTGGTGCAGATCATCCCGCTGTTCTTCCAGCACAGCACCACGCAGGCGGCCGAGGGCGTCGAGCCCTACAGCCCCCTGCGCCTGATGGGCCGCGACATCTACATCCGCGAGGGCTGCGTCGGCTGCCATTCCCAGCAGGTGCGCCTGCTGGCGGCCGAAGTGCAGCGCTACGGTTCGTACTCGCTGGCCTCGGAATCGGTGTTCGACCATCCGTTCCTGTGGGGTTCCAAGCGCACGGGTCCCGACCTGGCGCGCCTGGGCGAGCGCTATTCCGACGAGTGGCACCGCATCCACCTGCGCAACCCGCGCATGGTGGTGCCGGAGTCCAACATGCCGGCCTATCCGTGGCTGGAGAAGACCTCGATCACCGGCCAGAACGTGCAGGACCGCATGCGCGCCCTGCGCCTGGTGGGCGTGCCGTACAGCGACGAGGAAATCGCCGCCGCGCCCAAGGCCATCGAGGGCAAGACGGAAGAGGACGCGCTGGTGGCCTACCTGCAAGGGCTGGGCGTGGGCGTGCGCAAGGCGCAGCAGGCCAAGAAGGCCGCCGCCGCCGAGGAAGCCGCCAAGAAGGCCGTCGACGCCGCCAGGCAGCCGGCCGCCCAGCCGGCCTCGGGAGGCTGATCATGGCCTACATCAGCGCAATCGTCACCGCCATCTCGATGGCAACCTTTTTCGGCATCGTCTGGTGGGCCTGCTCGCGCGGCCGCCAGAGCGCCAACAGCGAATCGGCGATGCTGCCGTTCGCGCTGCCCGATGAATTCGGGCCGGCACAACAAGATGGAGCGAATCGGTCATGAGCGATTTCGTCAATGGCTTCTGGGGGTATTTCATCTCCGTCGTCGCCGTGGGCGGCGTGGTCTGGTGCGTGTGGCTGCTGTACACGCAGCGTCGCTGGCTCAGCACCAAGCCGGCCAACGGCCAGGTCGAGGACACCGGCCATGTCTGGGACGGCGACCTGACCGAGCTGAACAACCCGGTCCCCAGCTGGTGGACCTGGATGTACCTGCTGGCTTGCGTGTTCGCGCTGGGCTACCTGTTCTTCATGCCGGGCCTGGGCGAATACAAGGGCTCGCTGGGCTACAGCAGCGCCGAGGAAGTGGCGCGCAACCAGGCCAAGCTGGCCGAGGCGGTGCGCCCCATCTATGCGCGTTTCGAGACCATGACCGTGCCGCAGATCGCCGCCGACCCCGGCGCGCGTGAGATCGGCCAGCGCCTGTTCCTGAACACCTGCGCACAGTGCCACGGCTCGGACGCCAAGGGCGGCCCCAGCTTCCCCAACCTGGCCGATGGCGACTGGCTGCACGGCGGCTCTCCCGAAGCCATCATGCAGACCATCACCAAGGGCCGCATCGGCGTGATGCCCCCGTGGAAGGGCGTGATCGATCCCAAGACGGCCGGCGATATCGCGCAATACGTGCGCTCGCTGTCGGGCCTGACCGCCGATCCGGTGCGCGTGTTCCGCGGCAAGCGCGAGTTCGCCAACTACTGCGTGGCCTGTCACGGTGTCGACGGCAAGGGCAATCAGTCGCTGGGCGCGCCGAACCTGACGGACGAAGTCTGGCTCTATGGCAGCTCGGAAGCGACCATCGTGCAGACCATCCTGGAAGGACGCCAGAACCGCATGCCCGCGCATGAGGACGTGCTGACGCCCGACCAGATCAAGATCCTGACGGCCTGGGTGTGGGGCCTGTCCAACAAGCCGGACGCCAAGCCGCAGGCGGCCGAGAAGACGGCGGCCCGCTGATCGCGGACCTGTATGTGGCATAGAGCCTGAGAGAAACGGCGTTTCTCTCAGGCGACGTGGACTTGATGAGTACGGAGCAGCAAATGAAGATGACCCCCCACGCCGCGCGCGCGTTGTGCGCTTGCTGCCCCCCCGAGGGGGGCGCGTTTCATCTTGGGGCGGCCCTGCGATGAAAAACGATGGGTCAACCGCAACCGTCAGCACGCCGCCCGGCGGCGATCCGCCGCCCTGGCGGCCGCATGTGCGGCCGCCGCGTCCCGGCCAGGAAACGCTGGAACAGGCCCTGGCCGGCGTGCGCAGCAAGATCTACCCGCGATCCGTCAGCGGCCTGTTCGCGCGCTGGCGCATCGCCTTCGTCTTTCTGACCCAGCTCATCTTCTACGGCCTGCCCTGGCTGCAATGGAATGGCCGCCAGGCCGTGCTGTTCGACCTGGGCGCGCGCAAGTTCTACCTGTTCGGCCTGGTGCTGTGGCCGCAGGACGTGGTCTACCTGGCGGTGCTGCTGGTGATCTCGGCGCTGGCGCTGTTCCTGTTCACCGCCGTGGCCGGCCGGCTGTTCTGCGGCTACGCCTGTCCGCAGACCGTCTACACCGAGATCTTCATGTGGATCGAGCGCAAGGTCGAAGGCGACCGCGTGGCCCGCATCCGCCTGGACGAGTCGCCCTGGTCCTGGCACAAGGCGCGGTTGAAGATCACCAAGCATTTCCTGTGGATCGCGCTGGCCTGGTGGACCGGCTCGACCTTCATCGGCTACTTCGCGCCCATCCGCGAACTGGGACATGAACTGTTCACCTTGCAGCTTGGTCCCTGGCAGTGGTTCTGGATGGTGTTCTACGGATTCGCCACCTGGGGCAACGCCGGCTTCATGCGCGAGTCGGTCTGCAAGTACATGTGTCCCTACGCCCGTTTCCAGAGCGTGATGGTCGATCCGGACACCTTCGTGGTCACCTATGACAAGCGTCGCGGCGATCCGAGAGGCGGTCGCTCGCGCAAGGTCGACCACAAGGCCGCCGGCCTGGGCGACTGCGTCGATTGCAGCCTGTGCGTGCAGGTCTGTCCGACCGGCATCGACATCCGCGAAGGGCTGCAATACATGTGCATCGGCTGCGGCGCCTGTATCGACGCCTGCGAGCAGGTGATGGACAAGATGCAGTACGAGCCGGGCCTGATCCGCTATACGTCCGAGCGCGCCATGCTGGACGGCCTGTCGACCAAGAGCGCCCGCTCGCACCTGCTGCGTCCGCGCGTGCTGGTCTACGGCACGCTGATCCTGATCCTGGTCATCGCCTTCATCGCCTCGCTGGCCATGCGCAATCCCCTGCGCGTGGACGTGATCCGCGATCGTGGCGTGCTGGGCCGCGAAGTGGCCGGCGGACTGATCGAGAACGTGTACCGCCTGCAGATCATCAATACGTCGGACTCGCCGCTGCGCCTGCGTCTGTCGGCCGAGGGCCTGCCCGGACTGGCGGTGCTGGCCGGCCAGGAAGCGTCGGACGTGGTGGAGGTCGAGGCCGCCGCCAACAAGCTGGTGCCGATGGTGATCCGCGTACCCGCGGGCGGCAAGCCCGGCGCGCATCCGATCACCTTGCACGCCCGCGCCCAGGACGGCGAGAATCGCGGCATCGAGACCGACGAACCCGCCAGCTTCTACATTCCCAACTGAGCGCGGCATGGACCCGCGCAAGGATCAAAGGACACGCTATGACTACCGCCACGATCGCCAAGCCCTGGTACCGTGAATTCTGGCCCTGGTTCCTGATGGCCGGCCCGTTCCTGGCGATGCTGGGCTGCTTCATCACCATGTATTTCGCCTTCACCCAGTTCAGCAACCAGCCCATCCAGGAAGAAGGGCTGGTCAAGCGCGGGCTGGTCATCGAGCACCAGGGAGCGGGGGCGGCGCGTTAGGCGGCCGTCCGGTCCAACCCGTAAGACAAAGGAGGGGCACGCATGGGCCTGAGATCGTTGATGTGGATCCTGTGGCCGTCGTTCCTGGCGGCGGCAGCCTGTAGCGCGCTGATCTTCGCGCTGATCGACCCGCTGGACGTGGCCATATTCGGGCACGTGCCCACCGGGCGCACCGGCTTCTACACCGTGTCCTTCTTCGTGCTGTGGGTGATGGCCGGGCTGTCCAGCGCGCTCACGGCCTATCTGATGCCCAAGCCCAGGGAAGACGACGAGCTGTAATGGCGGCGGGGCGGGCGGCCCAGGCTCCATTTCCGGTCTGAACACGCTCCAGGGCCGGCCTAGGCCGCCGCGCCCGCCTCGTGCAGCAGCTCGACGAAATGACGCGCCGGCGCGCTCAGCGGCCGGTCGCGCGGTACGATGCTGCCGAACGCCGTCAGCGCGTGCCGGATCTGGTACGGCAGGATGGCCAGCAGGCCGTGGGCCGCGTAGCGGCTGGCCACGGACTCCGGAATCACGCCCAGCATGGTCGACTTCATCGCCAGGTTGGTGGTCGTCAGGATGGAGGCCGACTCGATCAGGCCCGGCGGCGTGGCCGCGTCATGGGAGCGGAATTCCTGCTCGATCACGTCACGCATCGGGCTGCCCTGCGGCTGCAGGATCCACGGATACTCCCGCAAGGCCTCGAAACTGACGCGCGCGCGTCCGGCCAGGGGGTGGTCGACGGCCGCGATCACCGACAGCGCCTCGTCGCCGATGGGGCGGAACACATAGTCGCGCGGCGGCAGCGTCAGCATGCGGCCGATCACCACATCCAGCCGGCCCTCGTTCAGCCGTCCGATCAGCAGGTCGCTGGTGCCCGTCGAAATCTCCACCGCCAGCAGCGGATAGGTCTGCTTGAGCCGCAGCAGTGCGTCGGTCAGCGGCCCGGGCGAGGCGGCCATGATGCTGCCGATGAACAGCTTGCCCGCGCTGCCGAGCCGCAGCTCTTCCAGCTCGCGCGCCAGCGAGGACACCGTGCCGCGCATGCCGCGGAAATAACCCATCACGCAATCGCCCGCCGCCGTCAGCGCCAGGCCGCGGCCTACCCGCTCGAACAGCGGCTGGCCGATGGCCTGCTCCAGCTCGTGCAGCATCTTGCTGGCGGCCGACTGGGTCATGTTCAGCGCCGCCGCCGCCGCGCGCAGCGTGCCGCGTTCCTCGATGGCCAGCAGCAGCACGATCTGCCGCATGCGCAGGCGCGCCAGCAGGGCGGGGGCATTCAGGGCTCGTTCCATGATTGATCGCCTGGAGTGAACGGTTGGTGCCAAAGTTTCATTTTACGGAAACGAATCGGCTCCCTAAGATGGCTGCATCAAAACAAGCCGCCGGGCACGAACCCGGAATGGCGCAAAGCCCCCAAGGAGACAAGCATGAAGACCCGTTTGCTGGCCGCGATCGCGGCGGGCGCCCTGTGCCTGGCGGCATCGGGCCCATCCCTGGCGCAGGACGCCAACTGGCCCGTCAAGCCGCTGCGGCTGCTGGTGGGATCGGCCCCCGGCGGCGGCACCGACGCCATGGCGCGCGCGGTGGCCGACAAGCTGGGTCCGAGGCTGGGCCAGACCGTGGTGGTGGAGAACAAGCCGGGCGCCTCGAACACGCTGGCCGCCGACCTCGCGGCCAAATCCGGAGACGCGCACACCATGGTGATGGGCGTGTCCACCGCCCATGCCATCGCCCCGCACCTGCTCAAGCTGGGCTATGACAACGACCGCGACCTGACGCCGGTGGTGTTCGTGGGCGCGGTGCCCAACATCCTGGTCGTCAACAACCAGGTGCCGGCGCGCACGGTGCAGGAACTGATCGCGCTGCTCAAGGGCAAGCCGGGCGAGTACAACTTCGCCAGCAGCGGCGCCGGCAGCACCCAGCACATCGCGGCCGAGCTGTTCAAGGACGCCACCGGCGTGCAGATCACGCACATTCCCTATCGCGGCAGCGGCCCGGCCATGGTCGACCTGATGGGCGGCCAGGTGCAGATCGCCTTCGAGACCGCGTCCTCGGTGATTCCGCACATCAAGAGCGGCAAGGTGCGGGCGCTGGCGGTCTTGAGCGCCGCCCGCAATCCGCAGCTGCCCGACGTGCCCACCATGGCCGAGGCCGGCGTGCCCGGCGTGGAGATGAGCGCCTGGTATGGCATCTACATGCCCAGCGGCACGCCCGCCGCGATCCAGCGCCGCGTGCACGACGAGGTCAACGCCATCCTGGCGCTGTCCGACACCCGCGCGCGCCTGCAGGCCATCGGCGCCGACGTCAGCCCGATGAGCCAGGAACAGTTCGCCCGCTTCCATCAGGCCGAGAACCAGCGCTACGCCGCGATCATCAAGAAGAACCACATTTCCGTCGAGTGAAGACCATCATGCATCCGCAGCATCGAACCGCCGGCCAGCCGGCGCAGGACCTGCCCGTCGTCGCCCTGACGCTGGGCGACCCGGCTGGCATCGGCCCGGAACTGATCGCCCGCCTGCTGGCGCGGCCGCAGGCCGCGCAGCTGGCCAACATCGTGTTGGCCGGCGACCCCTGGCTGTGGGAAGCGGGACAGCGGATCGCCGGCGTGCGCGTGGCGCTCGATCCGGTGGACAGCTTCGCCGCCGTGCGCGGCCGGCCCGCCACCGGCCGCGCCGCCTGGCTGGCGATGGACACGGTGCGGCCCGGCGACGTCAGCCCGGGCCAGGCCGGCGCGGCCGGCGGCGCATCGGTGCTGCGCGCGCTGGACGCCTGCATGGACGCGGCGCTGGCCGGCCACGTCGACGCCATCTGCTTCGCGCCGCTGAACAAGCACGCCATGAAGCTGGGCGGCCTGCGCCACGACGATGAACTGCATCATTTCGCCCAATACCTGGGCGTGACCGGTTACTTCTGCGAGTTCAACACGCTCGGCGATCTGTGGACCTCGCGCGTGTCCTCGCACATCCCGCTGAAGGACGCGGCCGCCGCGCTGAGCGTGGCCGGCATCAAGGACGCCGCCCGGCTGATCCACCGCGCCTTGCAGGCCAGCGGCGTGCCCGAGCCGCGCGTGGCCGTGGCCGCCTTCAACCCGCATGGCGGCGACGGCGGCACCTGCGGCCGCGAGGAAGTCGACATCATCGCGCCGGCGGTGCGCGAACTGAACCAGGAAGGCTTGCCGGTGCAGGGGCCGTTTCCGGCCGACACCATCTTCCTGAAGGCCCAGGCCGGCGAGTTCCAGGCCATCGTCACCATGTATCACGACCAGGGCCAGATCGCGATCAAGCTGCTGGGCTTCTCGCGCGGCGTGACGGTGCAGGGCGGGCTGCCCATTCCCATCACCACGCCCGCGCATGGCACCGCCTACGACATCGCCGGCCAGGGCAGGGCGAGCGACGCGGCCACATGGCAGGCCTTCAACGTGGCCTGCCGCATGGGTCGTTCGCACCGCGCGGCGCGCGCCGCCCGGGCCTGAACCGGTATCCAGACATTCCGGCGCGGTCCGCGCGCCGTTCCCCACGCCTCAGGAATCCCCTCATGAAAATCAAATCCGTGCGCGCCCGCGTCTACGAATGGACCGGCAAGACCGTGCCGCCGCAAGGCAATTTCTGCTCCAACGCCATGGACCTGCTGTATTCGCCGCAGGAAACCATGAGCACCTTCCGCTTCCACGGCTGGACCGTGGTCGAGATCGAGACCGACGACGGCATCGTGGGCCTCGGCAACGTGGCGCTGGCGCCGCGCATCGCCAAGGCTATCGTCGACCAGTACCTGGCGCCGCTGGTCATCGGCCACGATCCCTGGGACTACGAATACCTGTGGCAGCGCATGTACCGCGCCACCCACGCCTGGGGCCGCAAGGGCGTGGCCATGGCGGCGATCTCGGCGGTGGATCTGGCCATCTGGGACATCCTGGGCAAGTCCGTGGGCAAGCCGGTGTTCAAGCTGCTGGGCGGGCGCACCAAGGAGAAGATTCCCTGCTACTACTCCAAGCTCTATCGCGGCGATCTCGACGCCATGCAGCGCGAGGCGCAGACCTATCTGGACCAGGGCTTTCGCGCCTTCAAGATGCGCTTCGGCTACGGTCCGGCGCATCTGCAGCACGGCGTGGCCGAGAACCTGAAATCGGTCGAGGCCGTGCGCGAGGTGATCGGCTACGACACCGACCTGATGCTGGAGTGCTACATGGGCTGGAACCTGGAATACGCCAAGCGCATGCTGCCCAAGCTGGAGAAGTTCGAGCCGCGCTGGCTGGAGGAGCCGGTGATCGCGGACGATATCGACGGCTATGCCGAGCTGAACCGCATGGGCTCGATTCCCATCTCGGGCGGCGAGCACGAATTCTCGCTCTATGGTTTCAAACAGCTGCTGGACCGCAAGGCCATCTCGGTGGCGCAGTACGACACCAACCGCGTCGGCGGCATCACCGCCGCGCACAAGATCAATGCGTTGTGCGAGGCCCATAGCGTGCCGGTGATTCCGCACGCCGGCCAGATGCACAACTATCACCTGACCATGAGCACGCTGGCCTCGCCCATGAGCGAGTATTTCCCCATGTTCGACGTGGAGGTCGGCAACGAGCTGTTCTATTACATCTTTGACGGCGAGCCCACGGCCAGCAACGGCTTCATCGACCTGGACGACGCCAGGCCCGGCCTGGGGCTGACGCTCAAGACCGAGTTCCTGGACCAGTTCCGCATCACCGAGTGAGGCCGCCATGCCCGGACTTTCCAACCCGCGCTATCGCGGCATCTTCCCCGTCGTTCCCACCACCTTCGGCGAGGACGGCGCGCTGGACCTCGCCAGCCAGCGGCGTTGCGTCGATTTCATGATCGATTCCGGCGTGGACGGGCTGTGCATCCTGGCCAATTTCTCGGAGCAGTTCCTGGTCTCGGACGAGGAGCGGGAGATCCTGACCCGCGCGGTGCTGGAACACGTGGCCGGCCGCGTGCCGGTGATCGTCACCACCACGCACGCCAGCACCCGCGTCTGCGCCGAGCGCAGCCGCCGCGCCCAGGACATGGGCGCGGCCATGGTCATGGTCATGCCGCCGTACCACGGCGCCACCTTCCGCTTCGGCGAGGCGCAGGTGCGCGCCTTCTACCAGGGCGTGTCCGACCGCATCGGCATTCCCATCATGATCCAGGACGCGCCGGCCGCCGGCACGCCGCTGTCGCCCGCCTTCCTGGCCGGCATGGCGCGCGAGATCGAGCAGGTCTCGTACTTCAAGATGGAAACGGCCGGCGCCGCCGGCAAGCTGCGCGAGCTGATCGCGCTGGGCGGCGAGGCGGTCGAGGGCCCCTGGGACGGCGAGGAGGCCATCACGCTGCTGGCCGACCTGGAGGCCGGCGCGACCGGATCCATGACCGGCGGCGGCTATGCCGACGGCATCCGGCCCATCATCGAAGCCCATCGCCGTGGCGATGTCGAGGCCGCCTACGCGCAGTACCAGCGCTGGCTGCCGCTGATCAACCACGAGAACCGCCAGGCCGGCTTCCTGGCCGCCAAGGCGTTGATGAAGGAGGGCGGCGTGATCGCCTGCGACGCCCCGCGCGCGCCCTGGCCGCCGCTGCATCCCGAGACGCGCCGGCAGTTGCTGGCGATCGCGCGCAGGCTGGACCCGCTGGTGCTGCGCTGGGGGCGTTGAACGCAAGCGCCGGGCTGGCGGCGCCGGCCCGATCCGCGGCCGCCCGGCAGGTCCTTGCCGCCCGCCATTGGCCAGCGGCCGCGAACATAGCGTTCCGCTCCCGCTGACAAGGTCGTATCCCACGGCAGGTAAAATCCCCGCTGTTCCAAACCATCCAGCGGGGCGTCCGTGCAGCCGGTCATTTCAGTCCAGGGCTTGTCCAAGCGATATGCATCCGGGTTCCAGGCGCTCAAGGGCGTGGACCTGGAAATCCGGCGCGGAGAGATCTTCGCCCTGCTCGGGCCCAACGGCGCGGGCAAGACCACGCTGATCAGCATCATCTGCGGCATCGTCAACGCCACCGAGGGCCGGGTGCTGGCCGACGGCCACGACATCGTCGCCGACTACCGCAAGGCCCGCGCCAAGATCGGGCTGGTGCCGCAGGAAATCTCCACCGACGCCTTCGAGAGCGTGTGGAACACGGTGTCGTTCAGCCGCGGGCTGTTCGGCAAGCCGGCCAATCCCGCCCTTATCGAGAAGATCCTGCGCGACCTGTCGCTGTGGGACAAGAAGGACAACCGCATCATGGCGCTGTCCGGCGGCATGAAGCGGCGCGTCATGATCGCCAAGGCGCTGTCGCACGAGCCGCAGATCCTGTTCCTGGACGAGCCCACCGCCGGCGTGGACGTGGAGCTGCGGCGCGGCATGTGGGACATGGTGCGGCGGCTGCGCGAGAACGGCGTGACCATCATCCTCACCACGCACTACATCGAGGAAGCCCAGGAAATGGCCGATCGCGTCGGCGTGATCCGCAAGGGCGAGATCATCCTGGTCGAGGAAAAGCACGCGTTGATGGAAAAACTGGGCAAGCGCCGGCTGGCCCTGACGCTGAAGACGCCGCTGGCGGCCGTGCCGCCCGGTCTGGAGGCCTATGCGCTGGAGCTGGCCGAGGACGGCCGCAAGCTGGTCCATACCTACGGCAAGCAGGACGGCGGCGATATCTCGCTGCTGCTACGCGCCCTGGCCGAGCGCGGCGTCGAATTCACCGACCTCAATACCTCCGAAAGCTCGCTCGAGGAGATCTTCGTCAGCCTGGTGCACGCGCAATCATGAACTTCCACGCCATCCTCGCCATCTACAAGTTCGAAATGGCGCGCGCCTGGCGCACGCTGATGCAGAGCGTGGCCTCGCCGGTCATCTCCACCGCGCTGTACTTCGTCGTGTTCGGCTCGGCCATCGGCTCGCATATGGTCGAGATCGACGGCGTCAGCTACGGCGCCTTCATCGTGCCCGGCATGATCATGCTGGCGCTGCTGACGCAGAGCATCGCCAACGCCTCGTTTGGCATCTACATGCCGCGCTTCACCGGCACCATCTATGAAATCCACTCGGCGCCGATCTCCTACGTGGAGATCGTGGCCGGCTACGTGGGGGCGGCCGCCAGCAAGTCCATCCTGCTGGGCCTGATCATGCTGGCCACGGCGCGGCTGTTCGTGTCCTTCGGCGTGGCGCATCCGTTCTGGATGCTGGGCTTCCTGGTGCTGACGGCGGTCACGTTCAGCCTGTTCGGCTTCATCATCGGCATCTGGGCCGACGGCTTCGAGAAGCTGCAGATCATCCCGCTGATGATCATCACGCCGCTGACCTTCCTGGGCGGCACCTTCTATTCCATCAAGATGCTGCCGCCGTTCTGGCAGAGCGTCACGCTGCTGAACCCCGTGGTCTACCTGGTCAGCGGATTCCGCTGGGCGTTCTACGGAGTGGCCGATGTCAGCGTGGGCGTCAGCGCCGGCATGACGCTGGCCTTCCTGGCGCTGTGCCTGGTCTGCGTGCGCTGGATCTTCAAGACCGGGTACCGGCTCAAGACCTGAGCCGGGCGGTGCGGGATCGGGCGGCTTGTGTTCAAGCCTGAGTGGGGGCCGCCTGCGCGGCGCGGGCCAGGCCGCCGTGCGCGTCCAGCAGCCGTTCGCGCCAGGCATGGACGGCGTCGTCCGGCGCCAGCAGTTCCTGCGCGCTGGCGCAGCGCGCCCACATGAACATCCCGAACACCGCGTAGTCAGCATAGGCCGGCGCGTCGCCGGCCAGGTAGGGCTGGCGCGCCAGCGTCAGGCGCAGCGGCTGCAGGGCGGCGCGCAGCGCCTCGATCTGCGCCGCATAGCCGGCCGGCAGCTCCTCCAGCGGGCCGAAGCGCTTTTCGCGCGTGACGCGGAAGTAGTCGCGGTCCTTCTCGTGGATCAGCGCGTGGATGGACGGCAGCAGCAGCCGGGCCAGGATGGGCACCAGCGTGGCGTCGCTCCAGCTGTTGACGAACAGGCTCAGCTTGCGGCCGGCCTCGCCGCCGAACAGCGAGGGGCGGTCGGGAAAGGCGTCTTCCAGGTGGCAGGCGATCCGCCAGGAATCGCTGACCGCCTGGCCGTCGTGCAGCAGCACCGGCACCAGCTTCTGGCCGGAGAACGCGATCTCTTCCTTGTCCGTGAAACGCCACGGCACCGTGGCGGCCGACAGCCCCTTGTGGGCCAGGGCCATGTGGATCTTCCAGCAATGCGGGCTGAACCGCAGCGACGCGTCGGCGCCGGCCAGGTCGTACAGGGTGAGATCGGGATTCAAGGCGATGCGCTCCTTGCGATGGCGGGACGGAAATCCTGACCCCAAGGATAGCGCGTTACGCCGATCCGCCGGCATGGCGGATCGGCGGGACAGCAGGCTAGCGCGTCTTGCCGGACGGATTGAGCTTGGACACGCGCTGCTGCAATTGCGGATCCTGCTGCACGGCGCGGCTGATGCCGTTGAATTCGTCGACGGTCAGGCCGTCGGCGCGCACCAGCTGCACCATTTTCTCGTCGGCTTCCTTGACCAGCTTCTGCTTGGCCTCGTCGGTCTTGGCCGATTCGACCTTGGGCCGATATTCGTCCACGACGCCCGAGACCTTCTGCGACGCCGAGGCAAAGCGTTGCAGCTGCTGGTCGGACGGCTGCGGCACGGCCGGCGCCTGCATCGGCGATGGCGTCTGGCTGGCTGGAGGTTGTTGCTGCGCCAGGACCGGCGCGGCCAGGGCGGCGGACAGCAGGGCTGCGTACAGGAACGTGCTGGGGGATCGCTGCATGGGGACCTCCTTGTGATGCGTAAAGCGTGGCAGGCCAAAGGGGAGCCCCGTCGGGGCATCCCGATGGATACGGGTCCATGATGGCAAAGCACGCCGGCCGGCCTCAAGTTTCCCGATGTGTTTTCCTGTGTCGGCGAGCCACCGCAAGGTCGCGGCGACTCCCAGGGCGCGCCCTGGGACGGCGCCGGAAACGTTTTGCGCGATTTGGTAGGCGCTGCTGGCCGCCATGTTTCCTTGCGTGTGCGGCCGCGCCATAATCTGGGGCCGTCCCTTCCAACCGAGGCCATGCCGTCCATGAGCGCGCTGCGCATTTCCACCGACAAGTCCGAACTCGACGTTGACATGATCCACGCCTTCCTGCGCGACCAGACGCCCTGGGCGCGCGGCATGCCCCGGGACACGCTGGAGCGCGCGCTGGCCGGCTCGCGCTGTTACGGCGCCTACCTGGACGGACGCCAGGTGGCCTTCGCGCGGCTGGTGACGGACGAGGCCACCTTCGCCTATCTGTGCGATGTGTTCGTGCTGCCGGACTGCCGGGGCCGGGGCTATTCGCGCGAGCTGATGCGCCACGTGTTCGACGATCCGGTTGTGGCGGCGTTGCGGCGCATCGTGCTGGTGACGACCAGCGCGCATGGCGTCTACGCGCCGCTGGGCTTCACCGCGCCCGAGCATCCCGAACGCTACATGGAACTGCACCGCCCGGATGTCTATGCGGCGTCGCCGGCCGTTGCCGGCTAGCGAGCCATGCAGGTTTTCGGTCGCCGGAAAGGCAAGGGCGTGGCAGACCGGCGTTCCTAGGCCAGCAGCATGCCCAGCAGCACCAGCGCCAGCAGCACCAGATAGGCGCGGGCGTGCAGGCGGTCGGGGATGCGCGGGATCAGCGGCGCGCCCAGCCGGATGCCCACCAGCGATCCCAGTGACAGTAGGGCGAAGGCAGGCAGGTCCACATAGCCGGCCATCCACGGCGCCAGACCGGCGGGCAGGTCGCGGGCGGCGACGACATAGGCCAGCGTGCCGGCCACGGCCACGGGCAGCGTCAGCGGATTGGCCATGGCCGCGGCCTGCGCCATCGGCAGTCCGCGCCGGCGCAGCAGCGGCACCGTCATCACGCTGCCGCCCACGCCCAGGAAGGCCGCCACCGCGCCGATCGCCAGGCCGCCGCCCGCCGTCGCCGCGCCGCCCAGCGGGCGTGGCTGGCCGCCGCCGTCATGCGCCAGGAAGCCCTGGCGCAGCAAGCAGTCGGCCAGCGTGACGGCCAGGTAGGCGATGAAGGCCAGGCGCACCAGTCCGCCGTCGATCCGCATCGCCGCCAGCGCGCCCAGCGCCGCGCCCACGGCGATGTAGCCGGCCAGCGGCCAGACATAGGCGCGCAGGATGTTGCCGGCCTTCTGATGGCGCCGGGTGGCGGCCGCGGCGTTCACGATCATGACGCAGGTGGACGTGGCCACCGCGATGTGCATGGCGGCCAGCGCGGCCGGATCGTCGGCCGCGTGGCCGGCCCGCAGGGCGGCATACAGCACCGGTACGGCGACGAAGCCGCCGCCGAAGCCGAACAACACGGTGGTGACGCCGCTGAGGACGCCGAACAGGGCCAGGACCAGATACAACATGCCGCGATTCCTGCGAAGAATGATGATGGGATCACGATAGCGGCGTCCGCCCTGGCCGGCTTTCGAAATGAAGACAGTAATATTCGAGTTTCAGCCAACTCCCGAACAGCCTCCGTGGCTGCCCGCTGCGGGCAGACGGGAGGACGCCCGCATGCGCAATACCCATATCGACCTGCATGACGCCCTGGACCGCGCGCTCGTCGCCATCGGCAACGACTATCCGGCCGGACACCTGCTGGACGCGCACGCGCACCGGCGCGCGCAGCTGCTGTACGGCGCCACCGGCGTCATGCTGGTGCTGAGCGAGGATGGCGGCTGGGTGGTGCCGCCGCAGCGCGCCGTCTGGATCCCGGCCGGCGTCACGCACCAGGTGCGGATGCTGGGGGTCAGCACGCGCAGCGCCTACATCGAGCCGGGCGCGGCGCGCGCGGACGCACGGGCCTGCGAAGTGGTGGAGGTGTCGCCGCTGTTGCGCCAGCTGCTGCTGGCGGCCGTGGACATGCCGGCGCAGTACGACAGGGAAGGGCGCGACGGCGCGCTGGCCCGACTGCTGCTGCACGAGGTGGACCGCGCGCCGGCGCTGCCGCTGCACATCCCGCTGCCGCGCGACGCGCGGCTGGGGGCGTTGTGCCAGGCCTTCATGGCGGCGCCGGACATCCGCTCGCGGCCGCAGGACTGGGCCGGGCGGCTGCACATGAGCCCGCGCAGCTTCAGCCGCCATTTCCGCGAGCACACCGGCATGTCCTACGCCCAATGGCGTCAGCGCGCCTGCGTGGTGCTGGCGCTGGCGCGGCTGGCGGCGGGCGATCCCGTCACCGTCATCGCGCTGGATTTCGGCTACCAGGGCCCGGCCGCGTTCTCAACGATGTTCAGGCGCGTGCTGGGCGCGGCGCCCTCCGCCTACCTGCGCACCGACTCGGACCCTCCATAGCACGCAGGAGGTGCTGCTTCAGCGGGATGCCGCGGAGCCGGCTTTGCCGGTCCGCAGGCATGCCCCTGGGGGGGCGCGTCAGCGCTTCGGGGGGGATGTCAACCCTTGGCGTACCAGAGGACGGCGAAGAAGTGGCAGGCGGTGCCGGCCAGCACGAACAGATGCCAGACGAAATGCGCGTAGCGCCAGCGCGAATCGAACACGAAGAACACCACGCCGCCGGTGTAGGCCAGGCCGCCGGCCACCAGCCACCACAGCCCGCCCTCGGGCACGCGCTCGATCAGCGGGTTGACGGCGATCAGCACCAGCCAGCCCATGGCCAGGTACAGCCCGGTGGAAATGGCGGGGCGGTTCAGCCGCTTGCTGGCCTTCAGTCCCACGCCCAGCAGGGCCAGGCCCCAGACCAGGCCGAACAGCGTCCAGCCCCAGGGCCCGCGCAGCGCGCCCAGCGCGAAGGGGGTGTAGGTGCCGGCGATCAGCAGGTAGATGGCCGAGTGGTCCAGCACGTTGAACAGGCGCTTGGCGCGGTTCAGCGGCAGGGCGTGGTAGATGGTGGACGCCAGGTACAGCAGCACCATGGTCGCGGCGAAGATGGCGGCGCCGGCGATGAAGGCCGCGTCGCCCTGGCGCGTGGCGGCGACGATCAGGATGGGGGCGGCGGCCACCGCGCAGGCGGCGCCCAGGCCGTGGCTGACGGCGTTGGCGATTTCTTCGCCCAGGGTCTGGGGGCGGTCGTTGGGGAACATGCGGTGGAGCGTCCGTGGCGGAGTGTGGGGAATCGGGGCTCCCACCTTAGGCGTTTTGCGGCGGCGGCTCAAGCGCCGCCTCCTGTAACGGCGAGGCGTGTTCCATCGGCTTGATTTTCGGCAAGCGGGGCCGTCGGTTACGTTTCGGATATGGGTTCCATGCGGTTACTGTGTGATACATTTGATCCGCACAAATAATCGGCCCGGACAGGCGACTGGCGCCGCTGCTGGCCGATTTTTCCGTTTCCGGCGGCGGCGCGCTCGGCGCCCGCTCAATCAAACGCTATCGCATGTTCCGGGGGGCACCTATGATTCCTGTCATCGGCATTATGGTTGGGGCTTACATCGTCACGCGCATGACCGCGATGCTGACCCGGCCGGACACCAACAAGATCGTCAAGGCGCTCTCCATCGTCACCATCGCGATCGCCTTGCTGTCCTGTCTGGAGCTGTTCACCAGCGGCGCCGCGATGTCGGCCCGGGCGGGCCGTTACTGAGCACACGCAGCAAATCCGGCATCCGTCGCCCGGCGGATGAGGCAGTCGGCGGGCCGTGCAGCTGCGGCCAGGTGGTATCGGGACGTCGTCTTGGGGCAAGCAAGGTTCAACTGGCCGAGGCCTGACAATGGCGCGCAGTTTTTCCACTCTGTTTTTCAAGGCCGCGAAAAAGCTCGGCAGGATCCAGCGCGCGGCCTTGAACCTGGCCGTGCCCGGCGCCTCCGGCAAGCGCGCCGCCGCGTCGCGCCGGGCGGCGGCCAGGCGCAGCGCCAATGCCTCGCGCGACGGCGCCTCGCCCTCGCTGGGCCTGGGCCGCTGGGAGGCCTCGCGCCAGTTCACCGACGGCCTGGGCCGGCGTCTCGCCTTCGCCCGCTACATTCCGCCCGGCGTGCCGCGCCAGGGCATGCCGCTGGTGGTCATGCTGCACGGCTGCCGCCAGACCGCGCTGTCGTTCGCGCAGGGTTCGCGCATGAACCAGTGGGCCGACGCGGCCGGTTTCATGGTGCTGTACCCGCAGCAGTCCATGGCCCGGCAGGTGCAGCGCTGCTGGCGCTGGTTCCAGCCCGACGCGCTGCACGGCGGCGGCGAGGCCGACCTGATCGCCGCGCTGGTCCGCTCGGAAGTGGGGCGTCATGGCCTGGATCCGACGCGCGTGTACATCGCCGGCCTGTCGGCGGGCGCCGGCATGGCGGCTCTTGTGGCGCTGCGGCATCCGCAACTGGTGGCGGCGCTGGCCATGCATTCCGGCCCGGTGACGGGCGACGCGCACAGCGCCGCCGCGGGCCTGCAAACCATGCGCCGGGGCGCGCTCAAGCCCCTGCGTCCGCTGCTGGAAAGCGTGGCCAATCCGGCCGCGCTGCGCCTGGGCATGCCGGCCATCATCCTGCAGGGCCAGCTCGATCCCGCCGTGGCGCCGCGCAACGCGCGCCAGCTGTTCGACCAGTTCCGCCTGCTCAATGGCCTGCACCCCCAGGATGTTCCGGTCGAGCGCGTACTGGGGCTGGGCACGGACAAATCCTATCGCCGGGTCGACATGCTGAAGGACCGCCGCGCCGTGGTGCGGCTGTGCGAGATCACGCATGTCGAGCATGCCTGGAGCGGCGGCGATCCGGCCGTGAGATACCACAGCAGGGGCGGGCCGGACGCATCGGCGCTGATCTGGCGCTTCTTCCAGGCACAGCGGCGCGGCACGCCGCCGGCCCTGTAGCCGCGACCGGCGCAAGCGGCTATTGTTCGCGGATCGGGAATGGTGATGTCCAGGCCGGGCGCGGGCCAGGTTGGCGTGGGCGACGGTAAGATCGCGGCATTCCCGAGGCCCCGCCGCCGTCGCGGCGGGCGGTCGCAAGCACACCGTTGGAACGTCCCATCATGTCCCTTTCTCTCTACCAGGCTTCGGTGCCTGTATTCGTCCGCGGCCTGAATGTGCTGGCCGCGCTGCTGGAAAAAGCCGAGTCGCATGCCCGCGAAGCCGGCATCGATCCCGCCGAACTCGTCAACGCCCGGCTGGCGCCGGACATGTATCCTTTGTCTGGCCAGATCCAGCGCGCCAGCGACGCGTCCAAGTTCGCCGCGCAGCGTCTGTCGCGGATCGAGGCGCCGAAGTTTCCCGACGATGAAACCACGCTGGCGCAGCTGCGCCAGCGCGTGGCCGACACCATCGCCTATCTGCAGGGCCTGGCGCCGCAGGCCTTCGACGGCGCCGAAAGCCGCAAGGTCACGCTGTCGTTCGGCGACTTCAAGCCCGAGTTCCAGGGCGACGCCTATCTGCTGAGCTTCGCGCTGCCGAACTTCTACTTCCACGTCGCCACCGCCTACGGCATCCTGCGCAACCAGGGCGTGAAGATCGGCAAGCTGGATTTTCTCGGACCGTATCCGGGCTTGAACCCGGCCTGAGCGCGGCCGCTACTTCGGGCCGCCGCAGCCGCCCATCTTTTCCATGTTCTGGCGGATTTCCTCCGGCGTCAGGTCGAGCTTGTGCGTGGCCATGGACCAGCGGTGGCCGAACGGATCCACCAGCTGGCCGTAACGGTCGCCCCAGAACATGTCGGCCACCGGCATGGTGACCTGGGCGCCGGCGTCCACGGCCTGCTTCATGGCCGCGTCCACATCCTTGACATACAGGTGCAGGTAGACCGGCGAGCCCTTGAGCGCCTTGGGCCCCAGACTGCCCCATTGCGGGAAGTCGTCGCACAGCATGATGGTGGAGTCGCCGATGCGCAGCATGGCGTGCATCAGCTTGCCGTCGGCGCCGGGCAGGCGCGCCAGCTCCTCGGCGTTGAAGGCCTTCTTGTAGAAGGCGATGGCGTCGGATGCGCCTTCGCAGACCAGGTGCGGGGTCAGCGTGTGCATGCCGGGGGGAATTGCGTGGGTGGCGGGGGTGGGCATGGGTTTGCTCCAGGGACAAGGGCGCCGGCCGGGATCTCCGGACGGGCAGGGTGTTTGGCCGGAAAGGCCGGTGACGCAGGCCCCGTTCGGGCCGGCGGGTGTCGGTCAGCTTCCGATCATGGACGTGAAGCCGCCCCAGCACATGCGCTTGGGATCGAAGATGCCTCCGCATTCCATGTTGGCCAGACGCGGATCGCTCATGGCCAGCGCGTTGATGCGGTCGCGCTCGGCCTTGCTGGCGAACAGGATCCAGGCGAACACCACGGTTTCGTCGGGACCCGCGCCGGCGGCCTTGGTGAAGGAGGCGAAGGCTTCGTTGTCCAGTTCGTCGCCGCGGCATTCGCGGTAGTCCAGCGCGCCGTGTTCCAGCCATACGGTGCGCGCCAGTCCGGCCATTTTCTTGTACGCCTGCAGCTCGGCCGTTGCCACGCTCAGCAGGTAACCGTCTATGTACTTTTCCATCGATGACTCCATTGCAGGGTGTTGTTCTACGCGGCGCGCCGCCCGCGCGCCGCTGATTCCGCCGTCCGGACATCGAGCCGGTGAGAAACACTTTATCGGGATCCGCGCGCGCTTCCGATAGGCGATTGCGACAATCTTGCGGGTGGATTGCGACAGGCTTCCGGCGTATTCTTTGCCGGGTAAAAACGGGTGTGCCGGATACCGCGCGGCGCGCAGCGGACGCCGCGCGCCGCCGCCAGAAAACAGGACGATTCCGCCATGAAAAATGTCGCTTTCCTGCTGCCCACGGGCGCGAACATCGCTTCCCTGGAGACCGCCAGGCAGGGCTTCCTGGTGGCCAACGAATACCTGGCGGCGCAAGGACGTCCGCCCGGATTCAGCGTGCGCACGCTGGCCGTCACGCGCGAGGTCCGGCTCGATGACGGCCGCATCACGGTCCAGGCCGATGCCGTGCTGGACGAGGCCGGCGCTGTTGACATCTGCATTGCGCCGCCCCTGCTGGGTTCGGTGTCGGACGTGGTGCTGAACAACCGCGCGCTGATCGAATGGCTGGCGCGCCACCACCGGGGCGGCGGCGAGGTCGCCAGCCTGTGCATGGGCGCGGCGCTGCTGGCGGCGGGCGGCCTGCTCGACGGGCAGGAGGCAGTGGTGCACTGGGCCGCGCAAGGCATGTACGCGCAGCTGTTTCCCGAGGTGCAGTGGGTCAGCGACCGCGTGGTCATGGCCGGCGAGGGCATCTACACCAGCGGCGGGGCTTTTTCGGCCGCGCACCTGGTGCTGCACCTGATCGAGCGCTACGCCGACCGCGACACCGCCATCTGGTGCGCCAAGTATTTCCAGCTGGACTGGAGCCGGCAGAGCCAGCTGCCCTTCGCCGTGTTCATGGGGCAGAAGGCGCATGCCGACCAGGCGGTGCGCGCGGTGCAGGAATACATCGAGGGCCGCTATACCGAGAAGATCACGGTCGAGGCGCTGGCCGACCGCCACGCGATGGGGCGGCGCACGCTGGAGCGGCGCTTCCGCCAGGCCACCGGCAACAGCATCGTCGAGTACGTGCAGCGGGTGCGCGTCGAGGCGGCCAAGAAGCGGCTGGAAAACTCGCGCAAGAGCGTGTCCGAGGTCATGTACGAGGTCGGCTACAACGACACCAAGGCGTTCCGCGACATCTTCAGCAAGTACTGCGGCATGTCGCCGGTGGGCTACCGGGAACGCTACCAGTAGCGTCGCCGCGCAGGCGGCGGCCGGCCTACACAAGGCATACATAATCCGCACAGTTTTTCACATTGCGGCGGGTCGGGCTTTCTACAATTTCCGCGCTACCCGCGGGTTGCGCGCGTCCGCCTGCAGGCGGATCGCGTCCGCGTCGAACTCTCGGAGAACCGCTTGGATCCCTTCCTTGTATCGGCCCACGGCCGGCCGGCGCCGGTGGCGCGCGCCGGCATGCGCGTGCGCGCGCGCCTGGCCGGCGCGTCGTTGTGCGCGGTCCTGGCATGCGCCGGCGGCGGCGCGGCGGCCGCGGCCGGCAAGGTGCTTGAATCGCAGCAGCGCTACGCGCCCACGGCCGCGCAGCTGGCGCTGGTGGAGCAATATCGCGGCGCGCCGCTGGAGGACTTTTCCGAAGCGGTGTTCGATGCGGGCAAGACCGACATGCCGTACCGGCTGCTGGCGCCGGCCCGGCCGGTGGCTGGCGAGCGCTACCCGCTGGTGGTGTTCTTTCACAGCTCCGGCGGCATCGGCGACGACAACCTCAAGCCCATGACGGCCTTCACGCGCCTGTGGGCCGCGCCCGATGTGCGACGCAGCTTTCCGGCCTATGTGGTGGTGCCGCAGACGCGCGACCGCAGCGCCAACTACATCAATGACACGCATGGCCTGCGCGTTTCCCAGCCGGGGGCGCCGCTGGCCGACGTGCTGGCGCTGGTGGATGAGCTGATGCGCCGCCATCCGATCGACCCGGCCCGCGTCTATGCGCTGGGCTTTTCGATGGGCGCGTCCGCCGCGATGGACGCCGCCGTGGCCCGGCCCGGCCTGTTCGCCGCGATGGTCGCGCTGTCGGGCGTGCCGCCCGAGCGCAGCCTGGCGCGTTCCGTGGCGCATGTGCCGACCTTGCTGATCCACGGCGACTACGATCAGGAGAATGCCTATGTCGGCGCCCAGGTCTGGGCCGAGGAACTGGCCGCCGCCGGCGGTCGGCCCCGGTTCATCACCTATGTCGGCATGGACCATCGCGTGCCGCCGCAGCTGTTCACCGACGGCGCCTGGCGCCAATGGCTGTTCGAGCAGCGCAAGCCGCGCTAGCGCGCCGTTGTGGACCCGCCCGGCCATGGGACAATACGGCATTCTCTTCGGCCCCGGTGATCCACGATTCCCATGTCCAAGCCACTCATGTCGTTGCTGGTCGGTTTTTCTTCTCCCATGCATGGCGAGGGCAATGGTCCGGCCGTGCCTCGGCCGGACGTCGCGTCCGCCGGCGGCGCGCCCGGCCGGGCGGCGCAGGCATGAGCGGCTACGCACCCATCCGCGACCAATTCCTTCGTTTCGGCGACCTGCGCCCGCAAGGCGCGGGCGAGTGGCGCGGCCCGTTTCCGCTGCCGCCGGCGCTGGCCGAGTTCTACGCCGAAGTCGGGCCGCTGGGCCCCGTGGTCTATGAGCATGTCGGCCCGGTGGGCGTGACCATTCCCGGCACGGCCCTGGGTTTCGTGCCGCTGGCCAAGCTGTGGGTCCGGCAGGCCGGTTATCGCTGGGACGGCAACAGCGGCGAGCGTCTTACGGACTGGCCCGAGGACTGGCTGGTCATCGCCGACCAGCACGCCGATCCGCTGATCCTGGAAATGTCCACCGGCCGCGTCCTGTACGCGCTGCATGGCGCGGGCCGCTGGGATGCGCAATGGCTGGCGCCCGACCTGCGCACGCTGGCCGCCGTGCTGGCGGCCGTGGGCGGTGTCCATGAAGACGCCGGCGACGATCTGTGCGACGACGAGGGCGAGCTGCGCCCCAGGCACCGCGAGGCCGCCGTCCGCGCCGCCGCCGCCGTGCTGGGCGGCGACGAGGCCGCCCGCGCTTTCTTCGATCTGCTGGAATGGTGAGCCCGGCCGCCATCAGCTTGAGGCTATGGCGGCATCAGCAGTCCGAATGGCGCGGCCGCGCCGTCTCTCTAGAATAGCGATCCAGGCGCGCAGGACACGGCGGACGCAAGCCGGCGCGGCGCGCCACGGGGAGAAGGACTCATGGATGGCTGGTGGCTGGTCGCGCTGGGCGCGGCCGTGGCGGGATTCGTGCAGGGTTTGTCGGGCTTCGCGTTCGGCATGGTGTCGATGTCGTTCTGGGCCTGGGCGCTGGATCCGCGCCTGGCGGCCGCGCTGGCCGTGTTCGGCTCGCTGACCGGCCAGCTGCTGGCGGTGTTCTCGGTGCGGCGCGGTTTCGACTGGAAAATGCTGTGGCCCTTCGTGGCCGGCGGGCTGGCCGGCGTGCCGCTGGGCGTGCAGCTGCTGCCCATGCTGGACATGACCTGGTTCAAGGCGGTGCTGGGCGCCATCCTGGCGATCTGGTGTCCGACCATGCTGTTCGCCGCGCGCCTGCCGCGCATCAAGGGCAGCCGGGTCGGCGACTGCGCGGCCGGACTGGTGGGCGGCGTGATGGGCGGCATCGGCGGCTTCACCGGCGTGGTGCCCACGCTCTGGTGCACGCTGTGCGGCTTCGACAAGCACGCGCAGCGCGCCGTCATCCAGAACTTCAATCTGTCGATGCTGGCGGTGACCATGCTGACCTATCTGGGCACGGGCATGATCACGCGCGACATGCTGCCGATGTTCGCGGTGGTCGCGCCCGCCATGCTGGTGCCCACGCTGCTGGGCACGCGCCTGTACATGGGGATCTCGGAGCTGGCGTTCCGCCGCATCGTGCTGGGCCTGCTGACCTGTTCGGGCGTGACCCTGCTGATTTCGGCCGTGCCGCAGTTGCTGGCGCGCTAGCGCGGGGCCATTGCGGCCCCGCGCGGCATCGCTAGTCGGCGGTCGACAGCAGCGCGACGATCTCGCGCAGCTCGGCCGCATCCTCCAGGCGGCGCAGGCGGCGGATCAGCGCCTCGGCCCGGTCCGGCGGCACGGGAGGTTGGGCCGAGGCGCAGCAGGCGCGGAACTTGGCGTCCTGCGCGGCTTCGTCCAGCGGCAGCGCCGGGCTGCCCGGAAACTCGGGCATGTCCAGCGCTAGGCAGCGGCCGTCCCGCAGATGCAGTTCCACGCGCTGCGGGCACATGGCGTTGGGATCGGGATTGCCGTCGTCCAGCACCTCGATGCGGGCGGCCAGCTCCAGCCGGCGCGGATCGGCCAGTGCGTCCGGATCGAAATCCGGGATGCCCACCTGGCCATGCAGGATGGCCGTGGCGACGGTGTAGCCCATGCACAGTCGGGCGGTGGCCGAGTCCATGCCGGGCCGGGCGGGCCGGCCGACCAGGCGCACGATCAGCGACGACGCGTACACCTTCATGCCGGCGATGTCCCCGGGCCGCAGCGCGTGTTCGCGCATCAGCCGCAGCGCGGCGCCGATGCCGCTGTGCGTGGCGCGTCCGGTGGGGTAGGGCTTGTGGCTCATGCGCGCGATCTGGAAGACGCGGCCGACGTCGCCGGCGACTTCGTCCCAGCGCGCCTGGCCGGCGTCGTAGAGCGCGAAATAGCCGAACGGCCCCTCCAGGATGTCGCGCGGGCCGGGAAAACCGGCGCGCGCCAGCTCGAAGGCCGTGACCGCGGCGCGCGCGTTCAGACCGACCTGCAGGCCGACGGCGGGCGAGCCTTCGATGTGCGCCTGCATGGTGCCGGACAGATGGCTGTAGGCCAGGCCGAGGGCGTCGCGCGTGGCGGCCTCGTCCAGGCCGGCGAGCTTGCACAGGGTGGCGGTGGCGCCCAGCCCGCCGCACATGGCTGGCCGGAAGAAGCGCATCGGCGCGCGCTGTGCCAGCGCCACGTGGATGGCGAAGTCCAGCCCTGCGGCCACGGCGGTGATCAGGCGCCTGCCGTCCACGCCGCCCTCGCGCTCGGCATAGCCCAGCGCGGCGGGCGCGATGCAGGCGAAGGCGTGCACCACGGCGCGGTCATGGATCGCGTCGAATTCCTGGTTGAAGACCTGGTAGGCGTTGAGCATGACCGCGCTGGCCAGCGGCAGCCGTTCGCCGCTGGCCCAGACCGTGGCCTCGGCGCCCTGGCCCAGCGCGGCGGCGGCGTGCTTGAGCGCCGCCATGCGCGGGTGGCGCGAGCCCGACAGCCCGACGCCGATGGCGTCCAGCAGGAAGGTCCGGGCGGCGGCGACAGCCTCGGCCGGCAGGTCCTCGTAGCGCAGGCGCTGCAGGTGCGCGACCAGCGCGTCGATGGCGCTGGCGGCTGGCTGGGACGGCTCCGCGTCGCGCGCGGCGGTGGTCTGCGCGCCGCTCATGCCTGGTCTCCCGGCGCGCCGCGCAGCGGCGGCGAGTACTGGCCGGCATACCACGCGTACAGTTCGGCGCCGGTGACGAAGCGGGTCATGGAATGGCGCTGGAGCCGGTCCAGCATGGCCTCGAAATCGGGGTAGCGATGCGGCACGCCCATCAGGTGCGGATGCAGTCCCAGCGTCAGCACGCGCGGCATGCCGGACGCGGCGGCCTCGCGCGCGTAGACGTTGAGCGTGTGATCCAGCCGGCGGCCGAACTCGCCGGTGGCGTGCTTTTCCACGGCATGGATCACCGAATCGTTCAGCTCCAGCGCATAGGGCAGGGCCAGCAGCGGGCGCGGGGCGGCGCGCATCCAGTTGGGCAGGTCGTCCAGGCACCAGTCGAACACATAGTCCACGCCAGCCTGCGCCAGCAGGTCGGGCGTTTCGCTGGTTTCACGCAGGCCGGGCGAGAGCCAGCCGCGCGGGCGCGCGCCGCTGAAGCGCTCGATCCGGTCCAGCGCGGCGGCGATGGCCTCGGCCTGCCCGACGCCGCCGTCCTGCGACAGCGCGCGCTGGTGGATGCCGTGGCCGATGAATTCCCAGCCGGCCTGCAGCAGCGCGTCGGCGGCCGCCGGATAGGCGTCGATGACCGAGGCGTTCAGGCTGGCCGAGGCCGGCAGGCCTCGGCCAGCGATGGCGTCGATCATGCGGGGCAGGCCGCAGCGCAGGCCGTATTCGGCCCAGCTGAAATTGGGCACGTCGGGCACGTTGCCGATGCCGTGCGGCGGGGTGAGGATGGTGCGCGGCATGGGCTGGTCGAACGGCCAGTGTTCCACGTTGACGACCAGGTGGACCAGGATGGGGCGTCCGTCCAGGCCGGCCAGCGGCGGGCGCTGGCGCGGCATCAGGAAGGGAATGCGGGGATTGTTCATGATGTCTGTCGGCAAGTCCGGACGGCGTCAGCGGCCGGTGAAAACGGGGTCGCGCCTTTCGGCGAAGGCGCGGCGGCCCTCGGCGTAGTCGGCGCTGTCGAAGCATTGGCGCACCAGCGCGGCGATGGTCTCCAGTTCGGCGGCGGAGGGTTCGCGCATGGATGCCAGTATCGCCGCTTTCGCCGCCCGCAAGGACAGGGGCGCGTTGGCGGCGATGCGTTGCAGGCGGGCCTGGGAGAGCCGCTCGAAATCGTCCAGCGCGAAACGCTCGTGCAGCAGTCCGCCGGCCTGCGCCTGTTCGGCGTCCAGGGTGCGGGCGGTGTAGAACAGCTCGAAGGCCGCGGCCATGCCGGTCACCGCCACCACGCGGCGCATGTCGGCATAGCCATAGCCCAGGCCCAGGCGCGCGGCGGGCATGCGAAAGCGCGCGCTGGCGCTGGCATAGCGCAGGTCGCAGGCCAGCGCCAGGCCGATGCCGCCGCCCATGCAGGCGCCCTGGATCAGCGCCACCGTGGGCGCCGGAAAGCGCGCCAGCGCGTCCTGTGCCTCGGCCACGGCCTGGTTGTAGACGGCGGCCGCCTCGGCGCTGTCGCGGGCCTGGTCGAATTCGCTGATGTCGGCGCCCGACACAAAGGCCTGCGAGCCCGCGCCGGTCAGGGCCAGCACCCGCAGGTCCGGCGCTTCGCGCAACCGCGCCAGGCTGGCCGCCAGCTGCCGCCACATGGCCAGCGTCATGGCGTTGCGGCGAGCCGGGTTGCTGATCGTCAGCGTGGCGATGCCGTCACGCAGCGCTTCCTGGATGTGGCCGGCGGGCTGGCCGCCGGCCGGCGAGGACGCGCCGTTCATACCACGCCCTCCGCGCGCAGGCGCGCGATGCCGGCGGCGTCGTAGCCCGCTTCGGCCAGCATCTCGTCGGTGTGCTCGCCCCAGCCCGGCGCGGGCCGGGCGATGGCGGCGGGCGTGCGCGTCAGCGTGACGGGCTGCGAGATCAGGCGGTAGGCCTGGCCATCGTCGCCGGTCACCGACTGTGCCACGCCCAGGTGCCGCACCTGCTCGTCCTCGAATACCTGGGGAATGGTGTAGACCGGGCCGGCCGGCACGCCGGCGCGGTTCAGCAGCTCGACCCAGTGGGCCACGCTGGCTTCCCGGAAGCGCCGCGCCAGCGCCTCGTTGAGCGGGGCGCGGTTGGCCACGCGCAGCTTCTCGGTGGCGTAGCGCGGGTCTTGCAGCCACTGCGGCGCGTTCAGGCAGTCGCACAGGCGCTTCCAGTTGCCCTCGCCGGAGGCGCCCAGGTTGAAGGCGCCGTCGCTGGCCTCGAACAGGCCCATGGGGCTGCTGGTGGGATGGTCGTTGCCGGCCTGTGCGGGCGTATCGCCTTCGTTCAGGTAGCGCGCCGCCTGGAAGTCCATCAGCGCGATCTGGGTATGCAGCAGCGAGCTGTGCACCCACTGGCCCTCGCCCGAGCGCTCGCGCTCCAGCAAGGCCAGCAGGATACCGACCGCCGCGTAGATGCCGGTGCCGCAGTCGGCCACGGCCAGGCCCGCGCGCAGCGGCCCGCCGCCGGCATGGCCGGTGACCGACATCAGCCCGCCCATGCCCTGGATGATCTGGTCAAAGCCGGGCCGGCCCGCATAAGGGCCGGCCTGGCCGAAGCCGGAGATGCTGGCCAGGATGATGCGCGGGTTGATGGCGCGCAGGTCCTCATAAGCCAGGCCCAGTCGCGCCTTGACGTCCGGGCGCCAGTTCTCGACCACCACGTCGGCGGTGGCGACCAGGCTGCGCAGCACGGCCAGGCCTTCAGGCTTCTTCAGGTTCAGCGTCAGCGAACGCTTGTTGCGGTTCAGGTTCTGGAAGTCGCCGCCGTGGCGGTCGGCGGCGAACATGGCTTCGTTGGGATCGACGCCGGCGGGCGGTTCGATGCGGATGACGTCGGCGCCGAAGTCCGCCAGGATGCGCACGCAGGTCGGGCCGGCGCGCACGCGCGACAGGTCGAGGACGCGAAAGCGCGACAGGGCGGGGGAGGCGGTGATCTTGGACATGGTGGTTCCCATGGGTCAGCGTTGCAGAAACGTGGAGTGAGGCAGGGCGAACTGGCGGGCGAAGGCCAGCATTCGCGCCTCGCTGCCCGGCGCGCCGATCAGCTGCGCGCTGACGGGGCGACCGCGGCCGTCCAGGCCCACTGGCAGCACCAGCGCCGGCAGGCCCAGGAAATTGACGTAGGCGTGATGGCGATGCAGCGCGGCCAGCGCGCGCGGGTCGAAGGCGGGGCTGGAGGTCGTGACCGCGTCGCGGTCCGGCACGCCTTGCGGGAAGCAGGGCGCCAGCAGCAGGTCGGCGTCGCCCAGGCTGCCGGCCAGGAAGGCCGCGCGCAGCGGCGCCGCCTGCGCCAGCGCGTGGCGATACCAGACGGCCGGCATGGCCCAGCCCGGCAGCGCGATGGCGCGGGTCGACGGGGCCAGCGTGTCCAGGTCGCCGCGCACGGCCGCCGCCAGCGCCAGCGCGGCCTCGGCGTGCAGCACGATCTGCGCCAGCCGGTTCAGGCGGTCCAGGTCGGGCAGCGCGGCCGGCTTCAGCCTGGCGGCGCCGCGCAGGCGCTGCTCGAAGCCGGTCAGCGCGGCGGCGACCGTGGGATCTTCCCCCTGCGCATGCAGCGCATTGGCGATGCGCCAATCTCGCGGGCGCGCCAGCTCGCGCTCCAGCGCGTCCAGCCGCAGGGGCAACCCGGGATCTTCGTCGCCGGCGGGCAGGGCGGCCGCGAAGACGCTGGCGGCGTCCAGTGCGTCGCGGGCGATCACGCCCACCGTGTCCAGCGTCGGCGCGAGCGGGGCCACGCCTTGCGCGGACAAGCGTCCCGGCGTGGGCTTCAGGCCGATCAGGCCGCAGGTCGCGGCCGGCATGCGGACCGAGCCGGCGGTGTCCGTGCCCAGCGAGGCCGGGCACAGGCCGGCCGCCACCGCGACCGCCGAGCCGCTGGAAGAGCCGCCGACCGCCGCCGCGCTGTCCAGCGGGTTCATCAGGGCTGGCGCGTGCGGGTTCTCCGCCGTGGCGCCGCAGGCATGTTCGGCCATGGCCAGCGCGCCCAGGTTCAGCGCGCCATGCCCGGCCAGTCGCCGCAGCACCGCCGCGGCGGGACGGGGCGTGCCCGTCGCTCGCGGGCCGCCCAGGCGGGGCGCGTGCCGGCCGGTGTCGAAGGCGTCCTTGTGCGCCAGCGGCACGCCGGCCAGCAGCCCGTCCGCGTCGGCGGGGGCCGATGCGGGGGCGAACAGCTGGACCACGCAGCCCAGCGGCGCGGCGCGGCGCGTGAAGCCGGCGGCCAGGGCGGCGACGTGGGCGTCGCGCAGCGGCGGCGCGGCGCGTCGATAGGCCGCGCGCGCGCCGGCCACGGAGAGGAAGGCAGAGGCGTCAATCATGGCCGTCCTCGCGCGGCGCGATCTCGGCGGCCACGGCCGACAGGCGCATCAGCGTGCGGGCGACGGCCCGTTGCGCGTCCGGCGGCACGGCCAGTCCGTGGCTCAGGAAGGCCAGCTCGACCCAGGACTGCCAGTCTTCCTTGCGTTTCTCGTCCATGACGGGTGTCTCCTGCTACGCTTAGGTCTTAAAATAAGATTCCAGTGTCATAAATATATTTATAGAAGTCAAGAAAATAATATGACGAACCGTGCACGCCTGAACCTTTCGATTCCGGGAGCGCCGCGATGAAGGCCGCCGAACGCATACGCCTGTCCATCGAGGAATCCATCCGCGACGGCAGCCTGCTGCCGGGCGACGCCGTGGACGAGCAGCAGCTGATGCAGACCTACGAGGTGTCGCGCACGCCGGTGCGCGAGGCCTTGCTGCAATTGCAGGCGCAAGGGCTGCTCAACAGCCTGCCGCGCGGCGGCATGGTGGTGGCCAAGATGGACGTGGCGCAGCTGCTGGCGATGTGGGAACTGCTGGCCGAGCTGGAGGGCATCGGCGCGCGGCTGGCCTGCGAACGCATGACGCCGGCCGAGCGCGAGGAACTGGCCGCCATCCACGAACGCGCCGGCGCGGTGGCGCGGCGCGAGGACGCGGAAGCCTGGCAGGACCACAACCGGCGCTTCCACGACGCGCTCTACCAGGGCGCGCGCAATCCCTATCTGCGCCAGGAGATCCTGCGCATGCGCTCGCGCACCGGCGCCTACCGCCGCCACGCCTATTCGGCCTTCGGCCACCTGGCTTCCTCGTGGGCGCAGCACGGCGAACTGGTCGCCGCGATCCAGGCCCAGGACGCGGGCCGCGCCGCCACGCTGATGACGCGGCACATGAGTCCCGGCCAGGGTTCGATCAGCTTCGCGTCCTTCATCGCGGCGCTGCCCAAGGATCTGCTGGCCTGAAGCCGGAGGGTCGAGGGAACGGACCGGCGGCGGATTCGGCCCGCCGCGGGTCCGACTGCGGGTAAGTCCTGATTACTGCATTTTTGCGATGCTTCAAAATATATTTATAAGAAATTTAAAAATCTTGATGCGTCGCCCTGCCTGGTTGTAACGGGTTGGGCCCCAACCCAGTCCGGTACACCAAGGAACTAGTCATGGATGCCGTATCCCCGCAGCCCGCCGCACAGCCCGCCGCACAGCCGGCCCCGCAGCATTCCCGAGGCGATGCCCCGGCCGTCGATTCCGCCCGCATGCACAGCAAGGTCGCGTGGCGGCTGATTCCTTTCCTGATCTTCCTGTTCCTGCTCGCCTGGATCGACCGCGTCAACGTCGGCTTCGCCAAGCTGCAGATGCTGCAGGACCTGCGTTTCAGCGAGGCCGTGTACGGCCTGGGCGCGGGCATCTTCTTCATCGGCTATTTCCTGTTCGAGGTGCCGAGCAATCTGCTGCTGCAGCGCATCGGCGCGCGCAAGACCCTGGCGCGCATCACCATCCTGTGGGGGCTAACGTCGATGGCCATGGCCTTCGTCACGACGCCGTTCTCGTTCTATCTGCTGCGCTTCCTGCTGGGCGTGTTCGAGGCGGGCTTCTTTCCCGGCGTCATGCTGTACCTGACGTACTGGATCCCCGCCGGCCGGCGCGGCCGCATCAACGGCTGGTTCATGACGTCCTTCGGCATCGCCGGCGTGGTCGGCGGTCCGATCGCGGGCCTCATCATGAGCGGCATGGACGGCGTGGCGCCGTTGCGCAACTGGCAATGGCTGTTCGTGCTGGAGGGCATACCCTCGGTGATCGCCGGCATCGTGGTGCTGGGCTACCTGCCGGACCGGCCGCGCCAGGCGCGCTGGCTGTCGGCCGCCGAGCAGACGGCGCTGGAAGCCGAGCTGGAGGCCGAGCAGCGCCACGGCGGCAAGCACGCCAGCTTCGCCCAGGCCCTGCGCCAGCCGGCGCTGTGGCTGTGCACGGCCACCTACTTCTGCATCGTCGGCGGCAACGCCACGCTGGCGTTCTGGATGCCTTCGCTGGTGCGCGAGCTGGGCGTGCGCGGCGCGCTGGACATCGGCCTGCTGTCGGCGATCCCCTTCACGTTGGGCACCGTGGCGATGGTGCTCAACGGCGCGCACTCCGACAAGACCGGCGAGCGGCGCCTGCATTGCGCCGGCGCCACGCTGGTCGGCGCGGCGGGGCTCGCGCTGACCGCCGCCTACATCGGCAATCCCGTGCTGGCGATGGCCGCGCTGAGCGTGTCCGCCATCGGCGTGCTGGGCGCGTTTCCCGTGTTCTGGGCGATTCCGGCGGGCTTCTTGACCGGCACGGCAGCCGCCGGCGGCATCGCCTTCATCAATTCGGTCGGCAACCTGGCGGGCTTCGCCACGCCCTTCATGATGGGCTGGATGAAGGAATGGACCGGCGGCGTGGCCGCCGGCCTGTACGTGGTGGCCGCCATGCAGCTGACCTCGACCGCGATCGTCGCGCTGGCGATGCGCCGGCTGGCGCGCTAGCGCAAGGCGACGGGCGGCCACCCGCTGGCGGCGAACGGCGGTCCGCCGGTTGCGGCCGCGTCCGCGTCGTCTCAGTGCGGCCGCAACCGTTCGCCGACGCTAGCCGCCAGCAATTGCGCGGTGGCCGCCGACAAGGTCCAGCCCAGGTGGCCGTGGCCGGTGTTGTAGAACACGCCCGGCCGCTTGCCCGGACCCACGCGCGGCATCATGTCCGGCGTCATCGGGCGCAGCCCGCACCAGGGCACCACGCGCGCCGTCCTGACGCCGGGGAAGTGGCGGCGGGTCCAGTCCACCAGCGGCTGCACGCGTTCGGCGCGGATGTCCAGGTTGTAGCCGTTGAACTCGGCGGTGCCGGCCACGCGGAAGCGGTCGCCCAGCCGGCTGGTGACGATCTTGGCGGCCTCGTCGAGCAGGCTGACGCGCGGCGCGGCCTCGCGGCTGGCGGCGTCGTCCAGGTGCACGCTGATCGAATAGCCCTTGACCGGATAGATGTTGACCGTGTCGCCCAGCTGCCGCGCGAAGCGTCGGCTGGCCGCGCCGGCGCAGACCACCACGGCGTCGGCCTGGTACCGGTCGTCGCCGCCGTCCGTGCCGGCCAGGTCCAGCGCGTAGCCCGTGCCGTCGGCCGCGATCGCGGCGACGTCGGCGTCCTGCACGAAGCGCACGCCCAGTCGCTCGCAGGCCTGGGCCAGCCCGCGCGTGAACTTGTGGATGTCGCCGGTGGCGTCGGACGGCGTGTAGAAGCCGGCGTGGCAGGCCGTTTGCAGCGCCGGCTCGATGTCGCGAGCCTCCTCGGGCGTGACCGCGTAGCGTTCCAGGCCGCCTTCGCGCAGCAGCTCGTTGCCGCGTCGCGCGGCCTCGAAGCTGGCGGCGTCGTGGTAGATGTGCAGGATGCCGCGCCGCTCCAGGTCGAAGTCGATGCCTTCGGCCTCGGCCATGTCGTACAGGTGCTGGCGCGCCTCGATCGCCAGCCGGGTGGTGGCGATGGTGTTGCGGCGGTGGTTGGGGATCTGGCGCATGAATTGCAGCAGCCAGGAATACTTGTGCCAGCTGAAGCGCGGATTGAGCAGCAGCGGCGCGTTGCTGCGGCCCAGCCAGCGCAGACCCTTGAGCACGGTGGCGGCGCTGTTCCAGACCTCGGCGTTGCTGGCCGACAGCTGGCCGCCGTTGGCGTAGGAGGTTTCCATCGCGGGATAGCGCTGGCGGTCGTAGACGGAAACGTCGTAACCCTGCTTGCGCAGGACGTAGGCGGACGTGACGCCGGTGATACCGGCGCCAATGATGGCGATGCGGGGCATGATTGCTCCAGATGGCGTGGCGACGGCCGGCCGGCCGCTGCACCCCATCTGTCCCGGTACCTGAGAGCTTTGCCCGGCGCGTGCCGGGGTTCCCCTTCGGTGGGCGCGCAATGCGCCTCTCTCCAGATCGTCTACACCGCGCAGTCCTGTCTGCCTGAGAGTTTCCGGGGCGGTTGCTCCGTCGGCGCCCGCCGCGCGGCCGGGCCGGGGCGAGTCTCTTCTGCGGGGTGTTTGCTACGACCGTGGCAGGATAGCCAAATATTTCGCGTCCTGGAATTCAGGGTTAGTACCAGTATGGGCGCGGCGGCGCTACCATCCTGGGTTCGCGCGGGGCGCGCGCCGGCATGCCGGTCGCCGCCGCCTGGCCCCGCCCGCCTTGCTTGCGCTGTTTTCCGGGAGTTCTCCATGCGCCTGTCCGCCTTGTTCCGCCGCTGCCTGCTGGCCGTTGCCCTTGCCGCATCGCTGCCCGCGTCGGCGCTGTCCCCCATCTACGACGCCGACGCCCGCGTGCGCGCGGCCGTGCTGACGGTGATGAAGCAGCATGAAATCGCCGGCATGGCGGTGGCCGTGACCCGGCAGGGCGAGCAGCATTTCTACAGTTTCGGCCTGGCATCCTGGGAGACGCGCGTCCCGGTCACCAACGACACGCTGTTCGAAGTGGGCTCGATCAGCAAGACCTATTCGGCCACCTTGGCCGCCTATGCGCAGGCGCTGGGTCGGCTGTCGCTGGCGGATCCGGTCGAGCGCCACGTGCCCGAGCTGGCGGGCAGCGCTTTTGGCAAGGTCTCGCTGCTGGGCCTGGCCACGCACACGGCGGGCGGCTTTCCGCTGCAGGTGCCTGACACGGTGCGCGACCGCGCCCAGCTCATGGCCTATCTGCAGGCCTGGCAGCCCAGCTACGCGGAAGGCACGCGCCGCACGTATGCCAATCCCAGCATCGGCATGCTGGGCGTGGTGACCGCCAATGCCATGGGCCAGGCCTATGTGCCGCTGATGCAGGGCACGCTATTGCCCAAGCTGGGCCTGCCCAGCACCTATCTGCAGGTGCCGGCCGACCAGATGGCGCGCTACGCGCAGGGCTACGACAAGCGCAACCAGCCGGTGCGCGTGAGTCCCGGCGTGCTGGCCGACGAGGCCTACGGCGTCAAGACCAGCGCCCGCGACCTGCTGCGCTTCGTGGAACTGAACCTGGGCGGCACCAGCGGCGACGCCAAGCTGGATCAGGCCATCGCCGACACGCACCGGGGCTACTTCGAACTGGGCGGCATGACGCAGGACCTGGTGTGGGAGCAGTACCGCTATCCGGCGCCGCTGGACACCGTGCTGGAAGGCAATTCCAACACGGTCGCCTTCGAGACGCACGACGTGCGCGCGCTGCGTCCGCCGCTGGCGCCGCGCGCCGACGCCTGGATCAACAAGACCGGCGCCACCAATGGCTTCGGCGCCTACGTCGCCTTCGTGCCGGGACGCCGGATCGGCATCGTGATCCTGGCCAACCGCAACTATCCCAACGCCGATCGCGTGCGCCTGGCCTATGAGGTGCTGGACGCGCTGGAGACGGGAGGCCGTTGAGCAGGCGCGCGGGGCAGTCGCGGCGGCGGGCGCTGCCCAGGCCGGTCCGCCGGACGGTCTCCGGTCAGGCGGCCGGCGCCGCGCCGGCCCCGGCCCCGGCCCCGGCCCAGTCCCGCGCCGAGCCGCAGCGCGGCAGCAGGCCCAGCAGCGCCAGCCGGTCGCGCAGCTGCTCCAGCCGCTGCATCCGATACGCGTCCACGTCCACGCCGGCGTAGTCGTAGAAGCCCTGGCCGTCGCGCAAGCCCTTGCGGCCCTGTTCCATGTTGCGCGCGATCACGTCCGGCGCCGCGAAGCGCGGGTCCAGCGCGCCGGCCAGGTAGCGCGAGGCGTAGTAGAGGATGTCGCCGCCGCCCCAGTCGATGAATTCCAGCAGGCCCAGCACCGAGAAGCGCAAACCGAAGCCCAGGCGCACGGCGGTGTCGATGTCCTCGGCGCTGGCCACGCCTTCCTCGACCATGCGGGCCGCCTCGTTCATGGCCAGCGCCTGGATGCGCGGCACGATGTAGCCGGCGGACGGCGCGCACATCACCGGCGTCTTGCCCGCTATGCGCAGCAGCTCCAGCAGCTGGTCGGCGGCGGCGTCGCGGGTGGCGGGGCCCCGGCTGACTTCCACCAGCGGGATCAGGCTGGCCGGGTTGAGCCAGTGCGCGTTCAGGAAGCGTTCCGGATGCGCCGTCAGCGCCGCCAGTTCGGTGACCAGGAAGGTGGACGTGGTCGATGCCACCACGGCGTCGGCCGGGCAGGCCTCGTCCAGCCAGCGCAGCGCGTCACGCTTGGCGTCCAGGCGTTCGGGCACGGCCTCGAACACCGCGCGCGCCGCGCGCAGGTCGGCGGCCGCATCGTCCCTCGCGCGCAGCCGCAGCCGGGCCAGCGCGGCGTCGGCCTGGTCCTCGCTCAGCACGCCCAGCCGCGCGAGCATGCCCAGCTCGGCGCGCACGGCCGCGCGGGCCGCGTCGTGGACGCGCGCCTGTTCATCGGCGGCGCGGGGCTTGAGGTCGATCAGTGACACCTCCAGGCCGGCGATCAGGTAGGACGCGGCGATGCCCTGTCCCATGCGGCCGGCGCCGATCACGCACAAGGGGGCGGCCATCTCAATAGCCCTCTTGCAGCAGCGCGCGCATGTCGGCGCGCGACAGCGCGGACAGGCCCAGGTTCTCCAGCGTGCGGCCCTCGGCGTACAGGTCGCGCCCGGTCAGCGCCGAGGCCAGGGCCAGCAGGCCCTGCGCCACCGGCATGGGCACGCCGGCCCAGCGGCCCGTCGACACCAGGAAGGACAGCCCCAGCCGCGTGTCCTCCAGCATGTAGCGGTGGCGGTGCAGGTCGATGGTCTCGCGCCAGTCGCCGCTGTCGGTCAGGCGGCCATGGGCGCCGCGCCCGTACATCCATTCATCGCCTTCCTTGGCGTAGTGGTCGGCCAGCGGGAAATGCGGCGCGCCATAGCCCAGCGCCTCGCGCAGCGCCACGCGCTCGGCGTCCAGCGCATCGGTCACGGCGCGGATGGCTGGCTGGGTGCCTTCGTTGTGGATGTCCCAGCGCTCGAAATGCTGCAAGGGACCGGCGTTCATCAGGATGAGCGGCGGGTGGATGATGGGGCCGGCATTCATGAGCGCGCCGGACAGGCCGTCGCCCGCCGGCTCCACGCTGGGATAGGCCTGGGCCAGCCGCCGCAGCGCGGCATCGGCCAGCCGAAGGGGGAAGACGCCGGTGGGCAGGCGCGTGGCGTAGCCGCTGATGACCACGCGCTGGCCGTGCTTGCGCGCCAGGTAGGGCAGGGTGCCGGTCTCGGCATAGGCGACCTGCGCGCGGTTGCCGGCCTGGCGCTGGGCGCGCGCGAACAGCTGGCAGCCGAAGGTGCCGGGCGGCAGGAACACCACCTGCCCGTCCTCCAGCAGCGGCGCGAGCCGGGGCGCCAGCTCGTCGTGCGTGGTGGCGGGCAGCGGAATGACGATCAGCTCGGCGCCCTGGACCGCGTCGCGCAGTTCGCGCGCCAGCCGCAGCTGGCCGGGGCCGTCGCCGATGGCGATGCGGCGGGTGCCGCGATAGTCGGTGACCTCCAGCCCGCCGGCCTTGGCCAGCGCGGCGCTGGCCTCGGCGTCGCGCCGCCACCAGCGCACCTCGTGGCCTTTTTCGTGCAAGTCCGCGGCGGCCGCGTAGCAGCCGTGTCCGCCTCCGATGACAGTGACGCGCATGATCGTGCTCCTTGATGACGATGCGACGATCCTAGCGGCGCGGATGGAGGCCGGTCTGCGCCGAACGCGCAAGCGCCGTTCCATTCCGGCAAGGGATTCGGGCGGCCTGGCGGTGTGCTACAAACCACGGCGGGCGCATGCTCCAATTTTCGACATCGCTTTCCAACAGGTCGTCAGCATCATGAAAATCCTTGCCGCAGCGCTATTGAGCCTTTCGTTCCTGGCGGCTTCCGCCGTTGCCGGAGCCGATGCCAGCGCCGATCTCAGTCCCGACACCAATCTGGACGAGGCCGAGCTCGTGGCGACGCTGGAGGGCGGGCATTGGCGCTCCGGCGATGCGAAGGGCACTTACCGGGTGATCCTGGAGAACGTGGGTTTCGAGCACGTCAGCTGCCGCGTCTGGATCGAGTGGCTGGCCGATGCCAGGTCCGGCGGCGCCAAGTCAGGCCAGCCGCCGCGCGTCGTGGCCCGGGTGCCTTACGCCGAGATCTCCAACGGCTTCTGGTCCTGCGGACCGAAGCGCAACGGCCTGTCGGGCGTCACGCTGACCATACCCGCCAAGCATGCCTATTCGGGCGAGGCCCGCAAGTTCCAGGCGGTGCTGGGCGCGCCGGGCGAATACCGCCATCGCGGCGCCGGCGGCTGAGCCCAGGCGCGGGCGGCGGCCCGTGCCGGCGCTAGCGGCCGCGCAGCGTGTCCGACGGTCGACAGCCGTAGCGCTTGCGGTAGTGGCTGGCGAAGTGGCCGAAGCTGGTCACGCCGTGGCGCAGCAGGATGTCGGTGACGTTGTCGCCCGGCCCGGCCTGTTCCAGCGCCGCGTGCACGCGCGCCAGCCGCAGGCCGCGGATGTAGTCGATGGGGCTCTGGCCCAGGAAGCGCGCGAAGCCGTTCTGCAGGGTGCGCGTGGACACGCCGGAGAGCGCGGCCAGCTCCGCCAGGGTGACGGCTTCGTCCAGATGGCTTTCGATGTAGTCGCGCGCGCGCCTGACGTGCAGCGGCAGCGGCTGCCGGCGGTCGGCGCGCAGCGCGTCGCTGTAGTTATGCGGCAGCTGCATCAGCAGCAATGACATCAGGTAGTCCGGGAAGCCCGCCGCCAGCGCCGGCGCCAGCCGGTCGATGTCGGGGTCCTGGTGCAGCCGGCACAGATAGTCCAGCGTCTGGCGCACCGCCGCCATGCCCGACGAACCTTCGGCCACGTCCACGTCGAACACCAGCGGCGCCCTGAGCGGACGCTCCAGCAGCTGTTGCAGGCGGCGTTCCAGCGCCGGCCGCTCCACCCGCAGGATCAGGCTGCGGCAGTCGCTGCCGACGCGGATGAGGCTGCGCTCGGAGGGCGAGGAGACGGTCAGGCTGCCGGCGCGGATGGCGGCGCTGCGGCGACCCAGCTCGACCATGCCGCTGCCGGCCAGCGTGGCGCGCACCAGGTAATAGCTGGCGATATCGCCGGCGTCGATCTCGACCTCGGCGCCATAGCGCAGGTCGAACAGCGCGGCGCTGCCGAAATACACGCCGTACAGGCGCGACTGCAAGGGATTTCCCTGAGGCACGCGCATCTGGTGCGACCACAGGTGATGGCTGACCTGATCCCGGATCTCGGCCATGTTGGCCGAGTCGAGCAGGCAATGGCGTTGCAGCGGAATCGAGTCTTGGAACATGCTTTCCTGCGCCCCGGGAACAGTGCTTGCGCGCCCCGTATAGAGCCGCGCCCGGCAAAGGCCTACAACTGACGGACCAGGCCGCGCCCGCCGGGCCGGCCTGGGAACTCCAGGACGGGCGCCGCGCGGCGGCCGGACCTGGCGCACACAAGCAGGCGATGCGCGGTCGGCCGGAACAAGGCTGGCGCGACAGCGCCGCCACGCAAGGGAAAAGACATGACTGGCGATATCCCCGACAGCGCGCCCGCGCGCCGCTACGCCTACGAATGGTACGTGGTCCTGGTCTGCATGCTAGCGTACATATTTTCCTTCGTCGACAGGCAGATCCTGGCGCTGATGATCGAGCCGATCAAGCGCGACCTGGACCTGAGCGACACGCAGTTCAGCCTGTTGCACGGGCTGGCGTTCTCGCTGTTCTACGCCTTCATGGGCATCCCCATCGCGCTGTTGGCCGACCGCTATTCGCGGCCGCGCATCATCGCCATCGGCGTGGCCTTCTGGAGCCTGGCGACCGCCGTCTGCGGCCTGTCGCGCAACTTCGCCCAGATGTTCCTGGCGCGCATTGGCGTGGGCGTGGGCGAGGCGGCGCTGTCGCCCGCCACCTACTCGATGCTGAGCGACATGTTCCCGCGCGACCGGCTGGGCCGGGCAGTGGGCGTGTACTCGATCGGCTCATTCATCGGCGGCGGACTGGCCTTCCTGATCGGCGGCTATGTGATCAACCTGCTGAAAAGCGTGGACACCGTGGCGCTGCCGCTGCTGGGCGCGCTGCGGCCCTGGCAGGTGACGTTCTTCGTGGTGGGGCTGCCGGGCCTGCTGGTGGCGCTGCTGATTCTGCTGACGGTGCGAGATCCCGGCCGGCGCGGCCTGCGCCTGGGCGCCGACGGCCGCGCCAGCAAGCCCGCCATCGGCGACACCTTCCGCTTCCTGGCGCGGCACCGGCGCACGTTCTGCTGCCACTTCCTGGGGTTCTCGTTCTACGCGATGGCATTGTTCGCGCTGCTGGGCTGGACGCCGGCCTTCTATATGCGCAAGTTCGGCCTGTCGCCGACCGAGGCGGGCTATATGCTGGGCGCGGTGGTGCTGGCGGCCAACACCGCCGGCGTGTTCTGCGGCGGCTGGCTGATGGATGCGCTGGCGCGGCGCGGCCATGCCGACGCGCCGCTGCGGGCCGGCGTGATCGGCGCGGCCTGCATGGCGGTGCCGGCGGTGGCGTTCACGCAGGTCGATTCGCTGTGGCTGTCGGTGGGGCTGCTCCTGCCGGCCATGTTCTTCGCGTCCTTTCCCATGCCCACGTCGACGGCCGCGATGCAGATCCTGCCGCCCAACCAGCTGCGCGCGCAGGTCTCGGCGCTGTTCCTGCTGATCTCCAACCTGATCGGGCTGGGCCTGGGCACCACGGCGGTGGCCTTGCTGACCGACCGCTGGTTCCGCGATCCGGCGGCGGTGGGGCAGTCGCTGTCCGCGATGATCGGCGCGGCGGCGGTCGCCTGCGTGGTCCTGCTGGCGATGGGCTGCGGCAGCTACCGGCGCAGCCTGGCCGCCGAGGCGGCGCCCGGCGCGGCCGAAGCGTCCGATGGCGCGGCGCCGCTGACGGCGCGGCCGGCCTCGACCTCGTAGCGGCTACGGGCTGCGGCGCCGGGGCGCGACAATTCGTCGCGGTTCGGGCGACGCCACCGGCGCGCCGCCGCGTGCGCCTGCGGCGATAATCCGCGCATGACCTACCAACTCCTGAAAATGCTTCATGTCGCGGCCGTGGCCGCGTGGCTGTGCGGCTCGCTGTTCGTGTCGCTGTTCCTGCTGACGTCCCAGCCGCAGGAAGGCGAGGCGCCCAAGGAACGCAAGATGCTGGGCGCGCTGCGCCGCTGGACCCTGTTCGTGACCACGCCGGCCATGGCGCTGAGCTGGCTGGTCGGCCTGCACCTGGCCATGAGCCTGGGCTGGTTCGCGATGAACTGGATCTGGGTCAAGATCGGCATCGCGGCGGTGCTGTCGGCGCTGCTGGGCATCCAGAGCGCGGCGCTGGGCCGCATGGCGCGCGGCGCCGGCGGACGGCCGCCGGCGCTGGATCTGTATGCGCCGTTCACGGTGCTGGCGGCCGCGGCCATCGTCACGCTGGCGGTGGTCAAGCCGTTCTGAGCGGCGCGGTCCGGCCGCGTCCGCGTGTGGCGCCTCCAGGCTGCTTGCCGCAATCCGCAATGGGCCGGCATATGCGCCCGCGCCATATGGAAACACCCGTGTAATAAGGACTCAACCAAGTATTCGTTCGCCCGCGATAAGCGCGTCCCTAGAATCGTCTCACTCTCATAACTGCACAGACTTAGAGGCGATTCCATCATGACTACCCGTTTTTTCATCGCCGAACTGGCCCAGGACGAAACGCAGCCCGTCGGAGAGCGGCAAGCGCACGCGGCGCGCTCGGCGCGCGGGCGGTTTTTCAAGCGCTTGCTGGGCGCGATCCTGGCCTCGGCCGCCATGTTCCACGGCCCGGCCTTCTCGGCCGATCCCAAGCCCTTGAAGGTCGGCGTGCGCGGCGGCGTGGACGAGCAGATCTGGGAAGTGGTGGCGCGGGTTGCCAAGAAGAACGGCCTGGCCGTCGAGCCGGTGGTGATCACCGGCACCGCCAGTCCCAACGAGGCGCTGAACAACGGCGACCTGGAAGCCAACTCCTTTCAGCACATTCCCTTCCTGAAAGACCAGATCAAGCAGCGCGGCTACAAGCTGGTGCCGGTGGCCAATACGCTGATCTCGCCCATCGCCTTCTATTCGAAGAAGTACAAGTCGCTTCAGGACCTGCCGCCCGGCGCCAAGGTCGGCATCCCCAATGATCCCAGCAACCAGACGCGCGCGCTGGTGGTGCTGCGCGACCAGGGACTGATCACGCTCAAGGATGGCTTCGATCCGTTCACCGGCACGGCCACGCTGGCCGATGTGACGTCCAACCCCAGGAAACTGGAGTTCGTCGAGAGCGCCTCGGTGGTGCTGGCGCGTTCGCTGCCGGACGTGGACACGGCGGCCATCGTCAACAGCTTCGCCTACCAGGCCGGCCTGATCGCCACGCGCGACGGCATCGCCGTGGAGAAGAAGGAAAACAATCCCTACGTCAACATCATCGTGGTGCGCGAGCAGGACAAGAATGCGCCCTGGGTGCCGGAGCTGGTCAAGGCCTACCATTCCGAGGAAGTGCGCCAGTTCATTCTGAGCAAGTACGAAGGTTCGGTCATTCCGGTGTTCTGACGCCGGCTGGCGCGATCCATCATGAAGCACTACGAACTTCCCCTGGCCGAGCCGCTGGCCGGCGCGGCCCCGGCCAGCGCGCCCGAGGCGGCGCGCGACCGCGAGCACATCGTGTTCGACAGCTTGCAGAAGCGCTACCAGGGGCCGCAAGGTCCGGTGGCGGCGCTGTCGGACGTGTCTTTTTCCATCGCGCGCGGCGAGATCTTCGGCATCATCGGCCGCAGCGGCGCGGGCAAGTCCACCTTGCTGCGCACCATCAACATGCTGGAGCGCCCCGGCGCCGGCCGCGTGCTGATCGACGGCGCCGATGTCGGGCAGCTGGACGAGGACGGGCTGGTGGCGCTGCGGCGCCGCATCGGCATGATCTTCCAGCACTTCAACCTGCTGTCGGCCAAGACCGTGGCCGAGAACGTGGCGCTGCCGCTGCGCGTGGCCGGCGTCAAGCCCGCCGCCGCGCGCGTCCGGGTCGACGCGCTGCTGGACCTGGTGGGCCTGCGCGACAAGGCCGATGCCTATCCGGCCAAGCTGTCCGGCGGCCAGAAGCAGCGGGTCGGCATCGCCCGCGCGCTGGTGCACGAGCCGCGGATCCTGCTGTGCGACGAAGCCACGTCGGCGCTGGATCCCGAGACCACCCAATCCATCCTGGCGCTGCTGCGCGACATCAACCGCAAGCTCGGCCTGACCGTGGTGCTGATCACGCACGACATGGCGGTGATCCGGGAGATCTGCCATCAGGTGCTGGTGCTGGACGGCGGCCGCAAGGTCGAGCAGGGCGAGGTCTGGCGCGTGTTCGGCGATCCCGGGGCCGAGGCCACGCGCGCATTGCTGCGGCCGCTGCAGCACGACCTGCCGGCCGACCTGGCCGCGCGCCTGTCGCCCGAGCCGCAAGGGCCCGGCGCCAGCGGCGTGCTGCGGCTGCGCTATACCGGCGCCGGCCGCGCGCAGGGCGTGCCCCTGGCGGCGCTGGCCGCGCTGGGACCGGGCGCCACGCTGCTGCATGGGGGGCTGGACCGGCTGGGCGGCCACGCGCAAGGCAGCCTGCTGGTGTCGGTGCCCGCGGGCATATTGCGGCAGGAAGCCGCGCGCGCCGCGTTGGCGGCGGATCAGATCGAGGTGCTGGGCTATGTCGCTGCCGATGCTTGATAAATACCTGCAGGCTTTCCTGCAGACGCTGGCGATGGTGGGCGTGTCGGCCGTGATCGCCATCGCGCTGGGCCTGTCGCTGGCGCTGGTGCTGACCGTGACGGCCTCGGGCGGGCTGTATCCGAAGCCGCGCCTGAACCGCGCGCTGTCGATCACGGTGAACACGTTCCGCGCGATTCCCTTCATCATCCTGCTGATCGCCATGCTGCCCTTCACGCGGCTGCTGGTGGGCACCACGCTGGGCACCTGGGCGGCCATCGTGCCGCTGTCGGCCAACCTGGTGCCGTTCTTCGCGCGCATCGCGCAGGTCAGCCTGAACGACGTGGACCCCGGCCTGGTCGAGGCCGCGCGCGCCATGGGCTGCCGCCGCCTGCACATCGTGCGCCACGTACTGCTGCCCGAGGCATTGCCCGGCATCATCGGCGGCATGACGGTCAGCGTGATCGCGATGATCAACGCCTCGGCCATGGCGGGCGCGGTCGGCGCGGGCGGGCTGGGCGACCTGGCGATCCGCTACGGCTACGAGCGCTACGAGACGCGCGTGATGTTCGAGGTGATCGTGATCCTGATCGCGCTGGTGTCGATCGTGCAGTTCACCGGCGAATGGCTGTCGCGCCGCGCCGACCACAAGCGCTGACGCGGCGATGCGGCGGCGTATGTCAGGGCAGGGTGGCCGGCAGCAGGCTGGCCAGTTGCTGCGCGCCCAGCTGGTCCTGTTCGCGGACCAGGGCGTCGACGCGGGCCTGGTGCTTCCGATAGCGCGCCAGGTCGTCGTCGCGCTCGAACAGCAGCTGTCCGCCGCGCGCGACCCAGTAGGGGCGGTTGTCGTCGAGCAGCGTGATCATCTGGCCGAATTCGTCGAGGATGCGCGTTTCCAGGTCCCAGGCCCGGTTCACGTCGCGCAGCCGCGCCGGCCGTTGCGCCGCCACGCCGTCGAGCATGCGGGTCCTGGCGTCGTCGTCGATGTCCAGCGCGCGTATCAGCGCCGGCATGTCGTCCAGCGCCTGCTGGTTGCGCTGGCGGTAGGCCGGCAGCAGGCGGCCGGCCAGTTCGAGAATCATGCGGCTTTCCACCAGGCCCGTGTCGCGCGCCAGCCGGCCCGGATCGAACAGTCGCGGCAGGCCGATGTCGTCCAGATCCTTGACGTAGGCCTTGTGCTGCGCGAGCCGCTGGCCGGCCACGGTCTTGACCGCGCGCTCCAGCTCGCCGTAGGCGCCGTGGGCGCGAGGCGTGGGATCGATGTCGGGCAGCGCGCCGGGTTTCTCCGCGCCGCCGGCCATGCGGCGCAGCACGGCCATGGCGTCGCGGATGCCGGCGTTGGCCAGCTCGCGCTGGCGGTTCTGCTCGATCCGGCTCCAGGCCTGGCCGGCATCACCCAACAGCATCACCAGGCCCACGACCAGCACGATGTACAGCTGGCGGCGGGGATCGCGGAAGCGCTTGCCGATCGAGAACAGCGCACAGACCAGCAGCGGCGGCAAGGCCAACATGCCCAGCACTTCCAGGCTGGTAGCGGGCTGGCGCGCCAGCAGCATGCGCAGCGTGCCCTCGGCCATGTAGACCGCGCAGGCCAGCAGCAGGGGCAGCAGCCAGCCCGCGCGCCGCTGCGCCGCCGCGGACAGTGGCGCCTGGCTTGGAGCCTGGATGGGCCCGGATTGCGGGTTCATGGGATGCCGGTTGGGAATGCGTGGGGGATCTCAAAATGTAACAACGCCGCGCGGCGGCGTCAATGCGGCGCCGGCGCGCCACGGCGGCAGGCAGCACTTTCCGGCGCGGCCATGGCCGCGTCTTCGATGAACATGGACCACACAGGAGTCCCGTCATGACCGATCACTCGCAGCAAGGCTTCGCCACGCGCGCCATCCACCTGGGCTATGACCCGCTGCAAGAGCAGGGCGCGCTGTCGCCGCCGCTCTACCTGACCTCGACCTACACGCAGGAAAGCCTGGAGGCCTTCGATGAGATCCGCCTGGGAGAGCGCAGCGGCTACGTCTATGGCCGCACGCGCAATCCCACGCAGGCCCTGCTGGAAGAGCGGCTGGCCTCTCTGGAGGGCGCCGAGGCCGCCGTCGTCACCGCGTCCGGCATGGCCGCGATCTCGGCCACGCTGTTCTCGCTGCTGCAAAGCGGCGACGAGATCGTGGTCGACCAGATCGTTTACGGCACGGCCTTCACGCTGTTCACGCAGGGCCTGGCGCGTTTCGGCGTGCGCGCGGTGTTCGCCGATTTCACGCGCCCGGAGACGGTGGCCGCCGCCATCGGCCCCAAGACCCGCGCCGTGTATTTCGAGACGCCGGCCAATCCCAACCTGCGGCTGGTCGACATCCAGGCGGTGTCGGCCATCGCGCGCGGCAAGGGCCTGCTGACCATCGTCGACAACACCTTCGCCACGCCGGTGCTGCAGCGTCCCTTGGCGCTGGGCGCCGACCTGGTGCTGCATTCGGCCACCAAGTACCTGGGCGGCCATGGCGACCTGCTGGCCGGCGCCGTGGCCGGCCGCAAGGAACTGGTCGACGCGGTGCGCCTGCAAGGGCTGCGCTACTACACCGGCGCGACGCTGTCGCCCTTCACCGCCTTCCTGGTGCTGCGCGGCCTGAAGACGCTGGAGCTGCGCGTGCAGCGTCACAGCGAATCGGCGCTGCGCGTGGCGCGGCTGCTGCGCGAGCATCCGGCGGTGGCCGATGTGTTCTACCCGGGCCTGGCCGACACGGCCGGCGCCGAGATCGCGCGCCGCCAGCAATCGGCCGGCGGCGGGCTGGTGGCCTTTGAATTGAAGGGCGGGCTGGATGCGGGCCGGCGTCTGCTCAATGGCTTGAAGCTGGCGCGCATCGCGGTCAGCCTGGGCGATCCCGAGACGCTGATCCAGCATCCGGCGTCGATGACGCATGCCAGCTATTCGGCCGAGGACCGCGAGCGCTATGGCTTGTCAGAAGGACTGCTGCGTTTGTCGGTGGGACTGGAGACGCCCGACGATATCCTCGCGGACCTGAAGCAGGGGCTGGATCGCGCCTAGTTCCCGCGTCGGCGGTCGCCGGGCTGGCGCGGTGTCAGGGCGCGGCGTCCGTGGCGTCGCCGCGCCAGGCCAGCCATTCGCCCTCGCGCAGCCCATCCCTGGGCGCGCGCCGCGCCGCCGCCACGCCCTGGCGCAGCGCGGCCAGGTCCAGGCCGGGCAGGCGGCGCAGCAGCGCCGGCGGCAGATGGTCCGGATCCAGCGCGTCCGCGTCGAAGTCCACGGCCAGCAAGCCGCCGCCGTCGCTGGGCACGCGGATGAACCAGCTGGCTTCCAGATAGTCGCCGCTCCAGGGATCGGGAAAGCCCGCCAGCAGCAGGCGGAAGCCGAACTCGCGCACGTTGGCCCAGGGCCAGAATTCCGTCACGCCCGCCGCGCCGGCGTCGCGCCAGATGCCTGCGTCGTCGACGCGCACGCGGCTGGCCGGTGGCTGCGCGGGGTGGCGGGTGCAGAGGCGTTTCAGGCGTGACCACATGGGCAATGGGTGATGGAAGGGGGCGGACAGGGCAGGGTAGCAGGTCCACGCATTGCAAAAATGTTACAAGCATTGATCCGGATCAAACAGGCCCGGCGGCGAGCGGGTTAGGGTTGCCGTTTTTTCCTCGCCGGTCGCGGGCGGCTGTTCGCCGCTCGTGGCCCGGGCCACGCGCAGCAAGGACCATGACCATGACAGACAAGACCACGCCATCCACCGAATCGGACACGGCGGACGCGACCCGCAAGCGCGCCACGGGCGCTTCCCGTCGCAGCGCGGCGCCGCGCCGCGCGCCGGCGCGCAAGGGCGGCGCCGATGCGGCCGCGCCGGCGGCCCGCCCGCGCGCTGCGGCCGACGAGCCCGCCGCCCAGCTGCGCCGCCGCGTCGCCGAGCGCGAGGACGCCGCCCGCCAGGAGACGGCCGCCGTGCTGGCCGACATCGCCCGCCGCTACCAGGCCGCCGGCCCCGGCCAGGCGCAGGAGGCGCTGCGCGCGGTGATCGAGGAGCTGTCGCCGGATGACGCGCGCGCCGTGCACCGCGCCTTGCTGGAAGTGAACGTGCAGGGGCCTGTCGGCCGCCGCAATCCGGACGACGAGCTGGCCGTGGACTGGCGCGAGGGCATCTATCCCTACCGCCACCGCATGCTGCGGCGCAATTACGAAAAGCAGAAGTACGCGCTGCAGGTCGAGTTGCTCAAGCTGCAGGCCTGGGTCAAGGCCACCGGCCAGCGCGTGGTGATCCTGTTCGAGGGGCGCGACGCGGCCGGCAAGGGCGGCACCATCAAGCGCATGATGGAACACCTGAACCCGCGCGGCGCGCGCGTGGTCGCGCTGGAGAAGCCGTCCGATACCGAACGCGGCCAGTGGTACTTCCAGCGCTACGTGCAGCACCTGCCCACGGCGGGCGAGATCGTCATGTTCGACCGCTCCTGGTACAACCGCGCCGGCGTCGAGCGCGTGATGGGCTTCTGCGATCAGGCCGAGTACCTGGAGTTCCTGCGTCAGGTGCCTGACTTCGAGCGGCACCTGGTGTCCAGCGGCATCCACCTGGTCAAGTTCTGGTTCTCGGTGAGCCAGGAAGAGCAGCGCCGCCGCTTCCAGCAGCGCAAGGTGCATCCGCTCAAGCAGTGGAAGCTCAGCCCGGTCGATCTGGCCTCGCTGGACAAGTGGGACGATTACACGCGCGCCAAGGAAGCCATGTTCGCGCACACCGACACGGCCGATGCGCCGTGGATCGTGGTCAAGTCCGACTGCAAGAAGCGCGCGCGCCTGAACGCCATGCGCTACGTGCTCAACCGCCTGCCGTATGAAGGCAAGAGCGGCGATCCGGACATGGCGCTGGATCCGCTGATCGTGGGCCGCGCGCTCTGATCGGGTCGGCCGCCTACTTGCCGCGCATGCGGTCGATCAGGCGGCGGTCGCGCTTGGTCGGCCGGCCGTCGGCCAGGTCCAGCGCCGGCTCGGGCGCCAGCCGCCGCTGCTCGGCGGCGCGTTCGCGCGCCTGCGCGCTTTCCGGCGTTTCCTCGTAGAGCTGCCGCGCCACCGGCGCGGGGCCGCGCGCGCCGCTCACCGCGCGCACCAGCACCTCGATGGCGGGGTCTTCCTTGCGCACCTGGATGCGGTCGCCGGGCGCGACTTCGCGCGCCGGTTTGGCCGGCTGGCCGTTGACCAGGATGCGGCCCTTGCCGATCTCCTGCGACGCCAGGCTGCGCGTCTTGTAGAAGCGCGCCGCCCACAGCCATTTGTCGAGCCGGATCTTTTCCATGTGAATTCGGGGTGCAGCGGGGAAAGGCAAGATGATAAACCGTCGCCTGTCTACCCTCGGCCAGGCGGGCAGGGCCTTGGATTGTGCATGCAAGGTTCACTTGACTATTGCCGGGCGCTTGTCGATGATGTGGCCGCCTGGGCGACGATTCCTCAATAATTCCGCGTCCGGGACCCGCCGCGGCAATCGGTGGCGGGAGGCGAGACAGGCCATCTTCCCTGGGAGGGGAAATCTATGCCATCGCGCGCGCCGCCATCCGGCGCGGCAGGCTGCCGCCCGTCCCACGGCGATGCGCAGGCGCGTGACTTCCGGCAGTTTCCCCTTTTGGCTGTTTCCTGCTCGATAGGACGAAAAATGAAAAGAACCGTTCTTGCCGTCGGCCTCGCAGGCCTGGGCGGCTGCGCCGCCGTGCCACCCATGTATCCGGTGTTCGATGCGGCCAGCGATACCAAGACCTCATCTCCGTTCGTCATGCGCGAAACCTTGCCGGAAGAGCCCGCGAAAGATGGCGCAGCCAAGAAGCCCGAGCGGGTGGTCGCCATCTCGGATCTGCCCAGGACGGTGTCCAAACTCTATGAGCAGCGCGCGGCCTACCAGAATCAGGCCGACCGGGCGCAGAAGGCGCTCTATCAGACTGGCGACGGCGTCATGGTCGGCGCTGTCGTCGGCGCGGTCGGGGGCATCGTGAGCAATGTGGCGACGGCGGCGTCCGGCGCGGGCATCGCCACCGTGTCCGGGTTGATGGGCTCGCGCTACGACCTGGCGGCGCAGCGCAATATCTACAACGATGGCGCGCGCAAGGTATCCTGCATCATCACCACGGCGACGGGGTTCGCCGGACAGGCCGAACTGCTGGGAGTGGCGGCCGACGGAACCGATCCGCGGAGCAGGGACGTCGCCAATGCCGCGCAGCAAGGCGCCGACGACGTCCTGTTCCTGGTCCGCAGCCAGCTCGGACAGTTGTCGCCGCCGCCGATCAATCCGGCGGCGGTGATCGCGCTGTACAAGGGCCTGCTGGCCGTCCCCGATGCGAAAGGAATCATGGAAACCCAGGCGCTCAGCGCCGAGGAAAAACAGAGCAGGCTCGATGTGCTGGTGAACAACGCCAAGGTCGACATCAAGGCCTGCGTGGCATCCGGCGAGCAGGTGTCGCCGAAGAAATAGTCGCCTCGCGGCGCCGCGCGAGGGCACCGCTGCACGCTGCGTCAGGGCGGCGAAAAGCCGCCTTCGTCGCGCTCATCCCTGTCCGGAGTGTCGCCGGCGGTCGCGGCGGCGATCATCGCGGCGAAGGCGGCCGGGGGCAGGGGGCGGCTGAACAGATAGCCCTGCATCGCGTCGCAGCCCTCGTCCTGCAGCATCTGGCGCTGCGCCTCGGTCTCCACGCCTTCGGCCAGCGTGCGCATGCCCAGCGAATGAGCCAGCCGGACGATGCCCCGGATCACGGCGGTGGCCGTGGGCACCGCGCCCAGCGCCCAGACGAAGGACTTGTCGATCTTGAGCGTGCTGATCGGCGCCTGCATCAGATAGGCCATGCTGGCCTGGCCCGACCCGAAGTCGTCCAGCGACGCGCTGATCCCGGCCTGGCGCAGTTCGCGCAGCGCGGCCGTGGCCTGGTCCACGTCGCCCATCAGCGTGTGCTCGGTGATCTCGACCTCCAGCCGCTCGGGCGGCACGCCGTGCGACTGGCACAGGCCCACCAGCGTGGCCGCCAGGTTCGGCGCCAGCAGCTGCCGGGCCGACAGGTTCAGGCAGACCTTGGGGATGGGCAGCCCGATGGTCAGCCATTCGCTCAGGTGCCAGCAGGTGGTGTCGACCACCCACTCGGTCAGCGCCAGTTCCTGAGGCGAGTCCAGCAGAACGTCCAGGAACGAGGCCGGTCCGAGCAGGCCGCGCGACGGATGGCGCCAGCGCAGCAGCGCCTCGGCGCCACAGATGGCGCCGTTGCGCATGTCGACCTGGGGCTGGAAATGCAGCTCGAACTGGTTGCCGTCCAGCGCGGCCTGGATGTCGCCGCGCAGCGCGTTGCGCTCCTGCAAGCCGGGACTCAGTTCGTGGCGGTAGACGCGCACCTGGGAGCGGCCGGCGGCCTTGGCCGCGTACATGGCCGCGTCGGCGTAGGCCAGCAGCACGTCGGCGGAATCGGCCGGCGAATTCATGGTGGCGATGCCGATGCTCGCGCCCAGCGATACCGGGCGGCCGTGGATCTGGTGCGGCATGGACAGCAGGTTCAGCAGGGAGTTGGCCAGCGCCTCGGCGGCGCGTTCGGTGGTGTCGCGCAATACCAGCGCGAACTCGTCGCCGCCGGCGCGCGCGCAGAAGATGGACGGGGTCTGGAAGCGGCGCAGCCGCTCGGCCACGTCGCGCAGCAGCGCGTCGCCCTCGGCGTGGCCGAAGGTGTCGTTGACTTCCTTGAAGCGGTCCAGGTCCAGGAACAGCACGGCCAGCAGCGTGCGCTGGCGGCCCAGGCCGGCGGCGGCCTCCGCGATGGCGCCGGACAGCGTGTCCATGAGCTGGCGGCGGTTGGGCAGGCCGGTCAGGTAATCGTGCGTGGCCTGGTAGCGCAGCTGCGAGATCTTGGCGTGCACGTGCGACACATCGCGCAGCACCAGGACGATGCCGTCACGCGCCGGAAAGGCGCGCGCCTCGAACCAGGACGCCAGCGGCGCGTAGTAGCCGGTATGGGCCGCCGGCTGGCCGGTGGCGGCGACGGCGCGGCAGGCGTCGTGGTAGCCCGAGCCGGCCAGATCGGGATAGCTGTCCCAGACGTTGTGGCCGGCCAGTTCGGCCAGGCCGCGCCGCAGCAGGCGCGCCGCGGCCGGGTTCAGATAGCGCACGCGCCATTCCGGATCGAGCCAGATGAAGGGATCGCTCAGGCTGTCCAGCATGGCTTGGGAGGCGGCCGGGTCGGTCGCGGGCAGGCCGGCCTCGGGCCGGAAGGGGACGGGCGCATTGCTCTTTGGTGTCATCTTTTTTATGCCGGTTTGGTGCAGCGGTGTAGGAATGAAGATGCTCAGGCATGGCGTCGCGTCCCGGGCCACGCCGGCCGGAACTGGATGCGCGGTATGCAATATTCTGCAAGGTTTCTGATGTTTTATCTCATCCAGGCAAACCCGGAGAAGAATGCTGCCGGCGCTTGTCGGACGGGGGCCGGCGCCGGCTTTCGCGCCTTCGGGCAATGGCGCGAAAGCGGGTTGCCGCGTGCTTGCCCGCGCGTTGTGATAAAAGCTTGTCGCCGGGCATGGGCCAGGCCGGGCGTCCTGGCGGGCGTGCGGGCAATGAGGGCGCGCGGCACCGGAAGATGCGGCCGCGCAACACAAGGAAAGGACCTGATGCGATTCCTGAATTCCATGCCGGCGAGGATCCGCGCGCTCGTCGCCTTGGTCGTCGTGCTGGCGGGCGTCTCGCTGGTTGCGCGATTCGACGACGGCCAGGAGCGGCGCTTCGAGTCCTATGATGCGATGCGGGCCGAAGGGCAGGGCAGCTACACCTGGTTTCCGGTGTTCCTGCCCGCGTCGGCGCGACAGATTGTCTTGTATACGCGGGTCGACACGAACTATTTCCATGCCGGGTTTTCATTGGATGCCAAGGCCATGGCGGATTTCGACGTTCATCTGAAAACCGGCGCCTCCGCCGAAGGCCTGCGCCTGTTGCGCGAGCAGCAGCGCGGCATCGGCCGGGCCTGGTGCGCGCGGGCGCAGTCCCAGGGCGGCGGGTCGGACACGCTCTACCTGATCGGCAAGGACGACGCCGTCGATGGCCGGTATTTCATGGTCGGTCTGGCGAGCGCCCCGGCCGGCGCGGACGCCCCTGCGATGAAGCAGGCGGCAGGCCGGTACTGTGAATCCGAACCCGGCGCATAAGGATCCGGTCGCGACGGCGCAAAAAAACGGCGCTCCGAAGAGCGCCGCAAACCGGCAAACCGGGAGCCGGGCCTGTCTCGGCCCGGCCGTATTCAATCCAGACTTCAGTCCAGCTTCAGATTGGCTTCCTTGACCACGCGCTGCCATTTCTCGATCTCGGCGCGGCGGAAGGTGTCCAGTTCGGCGGGCGTGGAGCCGATGGGCTCGGCGCCGATGCCGGCCAGCTGTTCGGCGATGGCCGGGTCCTTCAGCACCTTGGCCAGCGCCTGCGACAGCTGCGTGACGACCTCGGGCGGCGTGCCGGCCGGCGCGAACACGGCGTTCCATTCATAGGTCTCGTAGCCGGGCACGCCGGATTCGGCGATGGTGGGCAGGTCCGGGGCGGCCGGCGAGCGGGTCGAGCCGCCCAGCGCGACGGCGCGCAGCTTGCCGTTCTTCACGTGTTGCCAGGCCGAGCCCATGCTGGCGAACATGACCGGCACCTGGCCGGACATGACGTCGATCATGGCCGGGCCGCCGCCCTTGTAGGCCACGTGCTGCAGCTGGGTCTTGGCCAGCAGGTTGAACAGCTCGCCGGCCAGGTGCTGGGCCGAGCCGGGACCGGCCGAGGCGAAGTAGACATGGCTCTTTTGATCCGGCTGGCCGAGCGTGATCAGGTCGGCCACGGTCTTGACTTCATATGAGGGCGTCACGACCAGCACGTTGGGCACGCGCAGCAGCAGCGACACCGGCGCGAAGGCGCTCAGCGTGTCGAACTGCATGCGCGAGTGCAGCGCGGGGTTCTGCGCGTGGTTCGAGGCGTCCAGCATCAGCGTGTAGCCGTCGGGCTGGGCCTTGGCGACGACCGCGCCGCCGATCATGCCGCCCGCGCCGCCACGGTTCTCGATCACCACGGGCTGGCCCAGCTCGGCGGCCAGCTTGGGGCCGATCAGGCGGGCAACGACGTCGACCGTGCCGCCGGGCGGATAGGTGACCACCAGCGTGATCGCGCGCTCGGGGTAGGCGGCCGAGGCCGCGCCGGCGCCGCCGGCCAGCAGTCCGGCGGCCAGCAGCAGGGCGCCGCGGCGGGCGACGCGTTTGAACAGAGGGGTCATGGTGCTTCTCCAGTGAATTGAAACAACCGCAGCGGGGTATCGGCAAGCACTGCTTGCCGCGCAGCGGCATCGTCGATCCAGGCGTCCAGCCACTGCGTCGCCGCGGTGTAGGACGCCAGGTGGCGATGCTCGGTATGGGGCCAGTCGCTGCCCCACATGAGCCGGTCGGGTGTGTAGGCGTCCAGCAGCAGCCGGGCGGCTTCACGGCCGGCCCGCGCACAGTCCGGCGCCGGCCAGTTGCGATAGGGCGCCGCCAGCTTGACCCAGACCTGGCCGCTGTCGGCCTGGCGCAGCAGATAGGCGAAGCCGGGGTCGGCGATGCCCAGGGCCGGGTCCGGGCGGCCGAAGTGGTCGATGACCACGCGGCAGCCGGCGGCCAGCAGGGCCGGCATGATAGCGGGCAGGCGGCTCGCCTGCAGATGCACTTCCACATGCCAGCCCAGCGTGTTGACGTGCGCCAGCAATTCCTGCCAGGCGGGCTGGTCCAGCGCGGGCAGGGGCAGGCCGATCAGGTTGAGCCGGATGCCGGCCACGCCGGCCTCGGCCAGCGCCAGCAGATCCGCCGCCGCGATGTCGGGCGACACCACGGCGACCCCGCGCAGCCGGCCGGCGGCGGCGCGCAGCGCCGCGACCAGATGGCTGTTGTCGGTGCCCAGGAAGCTGGGCTGCACCAGCACGCCGCGCGCCACGCCGTGCGCGCCCAGCAAGGCCAGGTATTGCGTCAGCGTCGCGTCGTAGTCCGGCGTGTGCCGGCGCGTGTCGGCCAGCGCCAGTCCTTGGCGAAAGACGTGCGCGTGAGTGTCGATGGCGGGGCCTTGCAAGCGAGTCTCCAGCGGGGTGGCGCTGGCCTGGGGCGGGCGCCTGTTTTCCGTATGGCGGAATTCTAGGAAGGAAGGGTATAGTTTTCTATTGTTAGAAAATGTTTTATTCATACCGAATCGATATGGAAACCCGGCATCTGCGTTATTTCCTGGCGGTGATGGACCATGGCAGCGTCAGCCGCGCCGCTGAATGGCTGGGCATCGCGCAGCCCGCGCTGAGCCAGGCGTTGGGCCGCATGGAAAAGGACCTGGGCGTGCGCCTGTTCGAGCGTTCGCGCCTGGGCGCCGCGCCCACGCCGGCGGCGCTGGCCATCGTCGAGGACGCGCGCGTCAGCGTGGCCCGCATCGACGCCGCCGAGCAGCGCGCCCGCGAGATCGCGCGCGGCAGCGCCGGCCAGCTGACGGTGGGGCTGGTGACCTCGGCGCTGTTCGACACGCTGCCGCGCGCGCTGCGCGAACTACGGCGGCAGGCGCCGGGCGTGAAGGTGGTGCTGCGCGAGATGAGCAATGCCGAGCAGGCCCAGGCCTTGCAGGACGGCGGCATCGACATCGGCCTGATGCACACGCCGGTGGCGGTGGGCGGGCGCATGCGCGAACGCCAGCTGCTGCGCGAGCGGCTGGTGGCCGCGGTGCCCGACGAGTTCGAATTGGACCCGGACGGACAGACCTCGCTGGCGCGCATCGCGCAGGCCGGCCTGGTGATGTATCCGCAGGCGCAGCTGCCTTCGTTCTATGCGGATATCCTCGACGCCCTGCGCAAGGCGGGCCACGACGCCCATGTGGCGCAGGAGGCCAACCGCACGCTGACCGTGCTGTCCTGCGTGGCCGGCGGCTGCGGCGTGGCGCTGCTGCCCAGCTGGATCCGGTCGATGGATTTCAGCGGCGTGCGCTTTTGCGAAGTGCGCGACGGACAGTCGCTGCCCAGTTTTGACCTGAGCGCGATCTGGCCCGCGCGCTCGGTGCCGACGCTGGCTGATCTGTTCGCCAACCTGGATTTGCGGCCCGCCGGCGCGGCGCAGACTTAAGCCAGGCTTAAGGCGGCGGAGCGCATCGGAACTCGGCTCGCGCGCCCCGTCTAACTTGGAAATCTCGCACAAGGTTTCCAAGCGATGGACCTGAACTGGAACGACCAGCTCGCGCAAAGCGCATGGTGGCTGTTGCGCGCCTTTTTCATCACGGCCGTGGCGCTGGCCGTGTCCGCCACCTTGCTGGCGCGTTTCACCGGCTGGGGCCGCAAGTTCTGGCGGCTGGCCTGGCCCTACCTGACGCCGCGGCGCAGCTGGCGGCCGCTGCTGACCGTCGCGCTGCTGCTGTTCCTGGCCATGTTCGCCGTGCGCATGACGGTGCTGTTTTCCTATTGGTACAACGGTTTCTACAGCGCGCTGCAGGCGCTGGACCAGACGGCCTTCTGGCATTTCCTCGCCATCTTCAGCGTGCTGGCCACCGTGCATGTGCTGCGCACGCTGGTCGACAGCTATGCCGGCCAGGCTTTCGACATCCATTGGCGCGTGTGGCTCAACGAGCGCCTGACGCATGACTGGCTGGACGGCCGCGCCTACTATCGCGGCCATTTCCTGGACCAACCCGTCGACAACCCCGACCAGCGCATCGAGCAGGACATCGGGCTGTTCGTCGCCGGCACCCGCACGCTGGCCATCGGCGCCCTGAGCGCGGTGGTGTCGCTGGTGGAGTTCACCGCCATCCTGTGGGGCTTGTCGGGGGCTCTGGCTGTGGCGGGCGTGGAAATCCCGCGCGCCATGGTGTTCATGGTCTATGTGTACGTCGTCATCGCCACCGTGTTCGCGTTCCGCATCGGCCGTCCGCTGATCCGGCTGAGTTTCCTGTCCGAGCGCCTGACCGCCAACTTCCGCTATGCGTTGGTGCGGCTGCGCGAGAACGCCGAGAACGTGGCGTTCTACCAGGGCGAGGGCGTGGAGCGCGCCACGCTGCGCGAGCGCTTCCTGGCCTACGTGGCCAATCTGTGGGCGCGCGTCTACCGGGGCCTGAAGTTCGACGGCTTCAACCTGGCCGTGAGCCAGGTGGCGGTGGTGTTTCCCTTCCTGCTGCAGGCGCCGCGCTTTTTTTCCGGCGCGATCAAGCTGGGCGACATGATGCAGACCTCGCAGGCCTTCGGGCAGGTGCAGGACGCGCTGTCCTTCTTCCGCACCTCATACGATACCTTCGCCCAGTACCGCGCCACGCTGGACCGCTTGAGCGGCTTCCTGGATGCCAACGAGGCCGCGCGCGCCTTGCCGGCCGTGACCGCCGAGGACCATGGCGAGCTGGCGCTGGATGGCCTGAGCGTGCAGCGACCTGACGGCAGGCCCATGGTCAGCGACCTGGACCTGCGTCTTCTGCCGGGGCAGGCGCTGCTGATCAAGGGGCCGTCCGGCAGCGGCAAGACCACGCTGCTGCGCGCGCTGGCCGGCTTGTGGCCCTGTGCGCAAGGCCGGCTGCGCCGGCCGCTGGGCGCGCGGGCGCTGTTCCTGTCGCAGCGGCCCTATCTGCCGCTGGGCGAGCTGCGCGGGGCGGTGGCGTATCCGGGTCTTGCCGGCCCGCAGGATGATGCGCGCCTGGCCGACGCGCTGGAGCGCGTGAATCTGGGCCATCTGGCGCCGCGCCTGGGCGAAGCCGCCGACTGGTCGCGCGTGCTGTCCATCGGCGAGCAGCAGCGCCTGGCGTTCGCGCGGGTGCTGTACAACCGGCCCGCCATCGTGTTCCTGGACGAGGCCACCTCGGCGACCGACGAGGGGCTGGAGCATGCGCTGTATCGCAGGCTGCGCGCGGACCTGCCCGAGGCGATGCTGGTCAGCGTGGGGCATCGAGGAACGCTGGATGCGTTCCATAGCCACCGGCTGGAGCTGGATGGGACGGGCAGGTGGTCGGTGGGGCCGATGGAGGAAACGCCGCGGCGCCAGGCGGCCTAGCATGCCGTCCGGCGGATACGCCAGCGGCCGTGGCCGTCAACGTTGCCGGCTCGATGGCGAATCGGGGATGTACCGGAACACCAGTACGGCTTGGCTGAACGATGGCTTGCCGTCGCGTTCGACGGGCTGCATGCGGAGCTGGTCCGCGGCCGCGAGCGCAGTGATGTTCAGCGCGCGGTTGGGATCGGGCGACAGGATGACCGCATGCCGCACCACGCCTTTTTCGTCCAGCAGCACGCGCATGTAGACAACGCCGCCGATGCCGTTGCGCCATTCCCCCGTGGGATAAATCGGATCGGGATATTTCGCGAAGACCAGCGCGTCTGGCAGATCGTCGGGCCACCGGCCAGGGGGTACGCCGAGCACGGTGCACCAGCCCAGGTCGGCGAGCGGACCGCTGACGCAATGCTCGGCGTAGGACTTCATGGTCAGGGACTTGACGGTGACGTGCCCGTCCATCTTCACGGAACGCAATGGCGCGACCTGCGGATAGGTCAATGGACGATGCGCGTCGTGATACATGTAGATCAGCGCGAGCACGCAGACGATGGCGACCCAGACCTTGATCCGATGCATCGACATCCAGGCGAGCAGCCACCGCCCTCGGAGCCAGCGCGCCGCCGCGCCGCGCCAAGCCGTCGCGGCTCCGGCGCCGATGTCGAGCGCGGCGAGGTCCGGGGCTTCACGGCACAACGTCTCCAGGCTGTCGCCGTGCTTGATGGCTTGCCAGAACATGGGCTTGCGCCACCGCCGCGCCGCGCGCAGCGCGGCTTGCATGGCGGGATGCTGTTCCGGCGGCAGGCGGACCAGGAATTCCATCTGATCCTGAATGCGCTGGAACCAGAGAGACAGGTTCCAGTCGTCGGGAAACGGCTGACCTACCTCGTTCCAGCCGAAGTGGCGGGTCGCCGCCTCGAACAGCGCCAGTTGCCGATCCGGCTGGTCCCGGATGGACTGCGCCAGGCTGGCGGACAGTTGCTCGACGGCATCCAGGCGCGACAGGCGCTCGTCCAGCATCGCCTTTCCCAACAGCGTAGTGTGTTGGTCGGCGGCCGCCTGCATCAGCGTGCGCGTCCAGTGGATCACGCCTTCGGCCTGTTGTGCGGGCGTGGGGCCGGGCGCGGGTTCGGACACCGTCCAGGCGGGAGCCGCCTCGCCAGCAAGAGGTGTGCCGGTGGGGCGTGATTCGTCCTGGGCCGACGCGGGATCCAGGTTGGGCGGTGCCGCGGCTGTTTCCGTTTCCATCGGCGAGGGGCCGGGTTCCGGCTCGTCGTCGTCTTGCTCGCGCTGCCATTCGGCCCAGGCGCGTGCGCGCTCGTAGGCTTCGCGCAGTGCGGCGAAACCTTCCGGGTCGCCGGCCTGGTCCATGCGCTTGAGCAGCACGGCATACGCGCGGCGGATGGCTTTCTGGTCGGTGGTGGGCGAGATGCCCAGCGTCGAGAACAGTGCGTCAGGCATGCGGCTATTCGCTGTAGCCGGGATCGTAGGCGCGATCGAACACGCTGTACCGTTCCAGTGCGTCGACCTCTTGCGTCAGCCGGGCTCGCGCGGGTGGAATGAGGCGCGCGTTCTGTTGCTCGATCACTTGCTCGAACAGCAGGATTTCATTGGCCAGATGGTGCCGCTCGTCGCCCCGCAATACCTGATAGACGCGCTCGGCGCGCGCCAGCAGCGTGCGGTTCGCAGTCTGCTCGCGCGGATGGATCTTGAGCGAGGCCAGTTCTTGCAGCCGGCGTTGGACCTCGGCGTCGCTCATATGCCTGTCGGCGCTCTGGATCACGATGCGCTGGCGCTGGCTTGATCCGGGCATGCCGGCCTCGACTTCCAGCAGGCCGTTGACGTCGTAGGTGAAGCGGACCTGGAACGACGACTCGGCGCGCGGCCGGCGCGACAGCGGCATCTTGAGCGTGCCCAGCAGGATGTTGTCGCGCACCAGCCGGGATTCACCCTGGTAGATGTTCAGCTCCACTTCGGGCTGGTCGTCGTCCACGGGCGAGTAGGTTTCCTCGCGGCTGATCGGCACGACGCTGTTGCGTTCGATGATCGGAGAAAAGTGTCCGTCGACGCGCTGGCCCGACGGCAGGGTGCGCGTGACTTCGACACCCAGCGTGTAGGGGCACACGTCCGTCATGACCACTTCGTCCAGCGCCTGGTCCTTTATCTTCAGCCCTGCCATGACGGCCGCGCCCGCCGCCACCACTTCATCGGGGTTCATCTCGATGTTGGGAAAGCGGCCGAACATGCGGGTCACGAGCTGGCGCACCAGCGGCATGCGCGTGGCACCGCCGGCCAGGACCACGGTGGCGATGTCGGCGCTGCGGATGCGCGCGTCGCGCAAGGCGCGTTCGACGGGCGCGCGCAGACGGGCCAGCAGCGGCTCGCTCCAGTCGGCCAGCCGGTCCTGGGTCAGGTCGAGCGCGTACTCCGTGTCCCGCCACGCGACTCGCAGGCGCGATTCGGCCTGCTGCGACAACTTGATCTTGGCGATTTCCGCCTGCGCCAGCAGTTGTTGCATGAAGCGGGGATCGTCGCGGGCCTGGGCCGGCACCTCGGCGCGTTGCAGGAACTGCTTGACGATCTCGGCGACGAAGTCCTCGCCGCCCAGGAAGTTGTCGCCAGCCGTGGCGCGCACTTCCATCACGCCCTCGAACAGCTCCAGCACCGACACGTCGAAGGTGCCGCCGCCCAGGTCGAACACCAGGAATTGGGTTTCCTCCTGCTGCTGGTGCAGGCCGTAGGCCAGCGCGGCGGCGGTGGGTTCGTTGATCAGGCGCTCCACCTTCAGGCCGGCCAGTTCGCCCGCGATGCGCGTGGCCTGGCGCTGGGAGTCGGAGAAATACGCGGGTACGCTGATGACGGCTTCGAGCACCGGCGCGCCCAGCAGCGCTTCGGCGTCGGCCTTCAGCGCGCGCAGCACCAGCGAGGACAGTTCCTCGGCCCGGAAATCGCGGTCGCCAAGCCGGAACGGCTTGTCGCTGCCCATATGGCGCTTGAACAGCGCGGCGGAGCGGTCCGGATGGGTTTGCAGGCGTTCGCGCGCGGCCTGGCCCACTAGCAGCGAGCCGTCTTGGTCCAGGCTGACGCAAGAGGGCGTGAGATACGTTCCCAGCGTATTGGGCACCAGGCGCGAGGCGCCGTCCTGCCAGATGGCCGCGAGGCTGTTGGTTGTGCCCAGGTCTATGCCGATGATCATTTTCTTCTCTGGTGCAAACGAGCGGGGCGCGAGCGTCAGGCGCGCCGGCGTCTGGTCGGTGTGGCGTGCTGCGGCGGCGCGTGCCGGGCGCCGCCCGGATTCAGGTGCCCACGCGCAGCGGCCCGGTCAGCTTGCGCAGCGCGGCGATGACGCTTTGCGCGGTGATGCGGCCAGTCTTGGGATTGGCCGAGGGGATGTTCTGGATTTCCATCGAGAACGAGGCCGAGTCCGAGTCCACCTCGACGCGGTGGATGTTGCGTTCCAGCGCCGGGTCGGCCCAGATTTCCAGCGTGGTCCGGTCCGGGCCGATGCCGGCCAGCGACACGCTGACCGCCACGTTCAGGTTGGCCGGGAAACCGACGGCGGCCTCTCGCGGCGAGCCGCGGAACACCAGGCGCGGCTCGGTGATGCCGGTCAGGTCGATGTTGTTGTCCGCCAGATAGGGGGCGCCCAGCAGGCCGCGCACGGGCTTGCGCGTGATCATCGTGACCGAATGGATTTCGCCTTCGGCGGCGGCGGTGATCGCGTCCAGTCCCAGGATGGCGCCGGACGGCACGATGATCTGGGCGCCGTGCTGGCGCGCCAGTTCGATCAGGTCGGCGTGGCGCAGCAGCGCGCCCGAGCTCAGCACCACCAGCTTCTTGCCGGCCCGCAGCACGGGCTCGGCCAGCTCGCGGAACACGGCGGCCGGCGCGCACTCCACCACCACGTCGCAATGCGCGTGCAGGTCGGCCAGGGTGCTGAAACGCGGCGGCTCGCGCCAGTCGAAGGCGGGCGGGGCCTTGGGGTCGCGCACGGCCACGGCCGCCAGGCTCAGGCCGGGCAGGCCGGCGTTCAGGGATTGCGCCACGGACTGGCCGATGGCGCCGAAGCCGGCGATGCCGACGCGGTAGCTGTTCATGAGGATCCTGCGGGCGTTCTGTGTGGGTGGGGCGCGGACGCAGTCGCGGCCGGCCTCAAAATGTAGCGAGCCCGCCGGCGAGGGTCAAGGCGGATCGCCGCGTAAACTTGCTTTTCGCTTTACTGGAGGCTCACATGCGCATTCTTCCCGAAACCCCCGCCGACATCGACGCGATCTTCGCGCTGACGCAAGCCGCTTTCGCGGACCATCCTCACAGCGAGCAGACCGAGGGCTACATCAATGACGCGCTGCGCCGCGCGGGCGCGTTGACCCTGTCGCTGGTGGCGCATGAAGACGGCCGCCAGGTGGGGCACGCGGCGTTCTCGCCGGTGACGATCGGCGATGGTTCGGCGGACTGGTACGGGCTGGGCCCGGTGGCCGTGCTGCCCGGCATGCAGGGCAGGGGCGTGGGCGCGGCGCTGATCCGCGAGGGCCTGGCGCGGCTGCGGGCGCTGGGCGCGGCGGGTTGCGTGGTGATGGGGGATCCGGCGTACTACCGCCGCTTCGGCTTCGAGACGCGACCGGACCTGCGCTACCCGGGCGTGCCGCCCGAGTACTTCATGGCCTTGGTCTACACGCGGCCGGCCAGCGGCGACGTGGCCTATCACGAGGCCTTCGCGGCGCGCGCGCCGCAACAGGGCGGCGCGGCTTGAGGGGCGGCGTCCAGGGCGGCTTGGGCCGCCCCGGACGCCAGTCGCGCCGGCTTCAGCGGATCGAGGTCTTCAGCATGGCGTCGCGCGCATGCCGCTCGCGCGCCAGCTCGATCAGCCGCGTGACCAGTTCCGGGTAGCTCATGCCGCTGGCCTGCCACAGCTTGGGGTACATGCTGATGCGGGTGAAGCCGGGCAGGGTGTTGACCTCGTTGACGATGACCTGGCCGTCCGACGTCAGGAACACGTCGACCCGCGCCAGGCCCGCGCATTCCAGCGCGCGGAAGGCGTCCAGCGCCACGCCACGGATCGTCTCGCTGGCTTGTGCGCTGATGTCCGCCGGCACCACCACGGCGGCGCCATCCTCGTCGATGTACTTGGTGTCGTAGGAATAGAACTCATCGCGCAGCACGATCTCGCCGCACACGCTGGCCTGCGGGTCGTCGTTGCCCAGCACGGCGCATTCGATCTCGCGGCCGACGATGGCCTGTTCCACCAGCACCTTGTGGTCGAACTGCAGCGCCAACGCCATGGCCTGCGTGAACTCGGCCTCGTTGCGCACCTTGCTCACGCCCACGGAGGATCCCATGTTGGCCGGCTTGACGAACAGCACCGGGCCGAGACGGGCGGCCAGCTCGGCGTAGCGGGCGCGCGCGGCGGTGGCGCGGGTATAGGATTCGAACGGCGCCACGGCCAGGCCGGCGGCCTGCAGCACGCGCTTGGTCATGGCCTTGTCCATGCACAGCGCCGAGCCCAGCACGTCCGAGCCGACGAAAGGCAGGTTGGCCAGGCGCAGCATGCCCTGCAGCGAGCCGTCCTCGCCCAGCGTGCCGTGCACGATGGGGAAGATCACGTCGATCTGGCCCAAGGCCGGCGCCGCGCCGCCGGCGCCCACCAGCTGGCGTTCCTGCTTGCCGGGCACCAGCGCGACCTCGATGTTGCTTCGGTTCAGCGCGATGAGGGCGGGATCCTCGGCATGCAGCAGATAGTTCGAGGCGTCGTTGACGTGCCACTGGCCCTGTTTGTCGATGCCGATCAGCACGGCTTCGTAGCGCTCCTTGTCCAGCGCGTCGACGATGTTCCTGGCCGATTGCAGCGACACCTCATGCTCCGCCGACTTGCCGCCGAAAATGATGCCTACCCGGGTCTTGCCGCTCATTGCTGTTCGTCCTTTTCTCGTATAGGAGAATTCTATCGGAGCCGCATATTATCCCCGCGCGCTGGCGGACGGATGCCGGATCTTGCGCATTGTGATGAAGTGCACAGTCTGTTTCGACATAGACAATCTGTTCTAGAAAAGTTATTCTAGAAAAAATTTTCTAGATCAAAGCCCCGCTTTCCCCGGACCCTCGCCATGCCCGCCAAGTCGCCTCCCCCCGCCAAACCCACCAGCGCCGAACTCGATGTATTGCAGGCCATCTGGGAAACCGGGCCCGCCACGGTCAAGCAGGTCCACGCCCACATGGCGGCGGAACGCGAGGACCTGAGCCATGCCAACGTGCTCAGGCAGATGCAGATCATGCACGGCAAGGGCCTGCTGACGCGCGACGAGAGCGAGCGTTCGCATGTCTATGCGGCCGCGCAGAGCCAGAAGGCCACGCAGGGCGGCTTGCTGAAGGATCTGATCCGCAAGGCCTTCGCCGGATCCGGCAAGGCGCTGGTGCTGGCCGCCCTGCGTGAAGGGCATGTGAGCAAGCGCGACCGGGCCGAGATCGAGGCGCTGCTGCGCGAGGAAAGCAAGGACGAGCCGCGCGGGGACAAGCGGTGAGCGGGCTGCTGCTGGGCGGCGCCTGGGCGCTGGGCACGGCCTTGCCGGCGTTTCTCTGGCAAGCCTTGGGCATCCATTGCGCCATGGCCGCGCTGCTGTCGCTGACCCGGCCGCGGGATGCGCGGCTGCGCTACGCGCTGTGCTGCGCCGGGCTGCTGCTGTGCGCGGCGATGTTCGCCGCCGATGTGGCGCATGCCTATCGCGCGTTGCCGGCGGCGGGGCCGGCGGACGCCGCGTCGCCGCTCTGGTCCGGAACGTGGCCGCTGTGGTGCGCCATGGCCTGGCTGGGCGGCGCGGCGCTGGCCGCCTTGCGCGTCTGGGCCGGCATGGCGTGGCTGCGGCGCCTGCTGCGCGCCAGCCAGCCCTGGACGGACGCGGCCTGGCAAGCCCGCGTCGCCGGCCTGGCGCGCCGCATGCGCCTGCGGCGAGAGGTGGGCCTGCGTCTCGTGCGGGGGCTTTGCACGCCGATGACGGCCGGCTGGTTCAAGCCGGTGCTGCTGGTGCCGGCGAACCTGGTCACCGGCATGCCGCCGGACCTGCTGGAGGCCTTGCTGGCCCATGAGCTGGCCCATGTGCGCCGGCACGATTATCTGGTGAACCTGCTGCAGTTCGCGGCCGAGATCCTGTTGTTCTTTCATCCCACGGTCTGGTGGCTGTCGCGGCGCATCCGCATCGAGCGCGAACGCATCGCGGACGACATGGCCGCCGCGCTTATCGGTCAACCGCGCCGGTTGGCGCTTGCCTTGAACGCCTTGAGCCAGGATGCCGACGCCGCGCCCGCGCCGGTGGCGCCGGCCGCGCGCGACGGCGATCTGCTGGACCGCATACGCCGCCTGACCCGGCCCGACAGCCTGCCGGCGCGCCGCGCCGTGGCCATGCCGGCGCTGGCCGCCATGCTGGCCGTGGCGATCGCCGGCGCCGGGGTCCAGGCCGGTCCGGCGGACGACGGCCGCGCCGACGCGGCCCGCCGGGCGCTGGCGCAATTGCCGGGCATCGACGCCCTGATCCAGTCCAGCGGCGCGTCGCATGTGCTGGTGCTGGACGCGCGTTCGGGCGACACGCTGGTCGGGGTGGCCGAGAACGAGGCTGTGCCCATCGCCTCGCTGACCAAGCTGATGACGGCGATGGTGCTGCTGGACGCGGCGCCCGACCTGTCTCAGCCGGTCCGCATCGACGAGCGCGACGCCGAGGCGGCGCGGGGCGGGGCGTGGCAGTTGCCGGTGGGGGCGGTCGCCCCGTTGGACACCATGCTGAAGCTGGCCTTGATGTCGTCGGACAATCGCGCCGCGCATGCGCTGGCGCGCAGCTATCCGGGCGGCGAGGCGGCCTTCGCGCGGGCCCTGCGGCGCAAGGTCGCCGCGTTGGGGCTGGAACACGCCCGCTTCGAGGACGCCATGGGGATCTCGCCGTCCAATCGCGCCAGCGCTGCCGATATCGGCAGGATCGTGAGCGCCGCCACGGCCTATCCGCAGATCGCGCTGGACACCACGTCGTTGGACGAGTCCGTGGGCATGGATGCCGGCGCGATTCAGTACCGCAACACCAATCCGCTGGTCGGACGGCAGGGCTGGGACATCCGCCTGTCCAAGACCGCGACGTCGGCCGAGGCCGGACGTTGCCTGGCCATGCGGGTGCAGGCCGGGGGCCGCGAACTCACGCTGGTGCTGCTGAACGGGCGGGCATTGCCCGCCTGAACCGCCGGCCGCGCCCCGCAGGGCTGCCCTGAAGAATTTCCAACCACGCTTCATTCACCATGCCTACACGCAGCCCCTTGCGCGCGCTCGCCGCCGCGCTGTCTCTTTCCGCCCTTTGCCTGCCCGCGCAGGCCCGCATGCTCTGCACCGTCGTGGCCGACGTCGCGGACGGACGCATCGTGTTCCAGGACGGCACGCAGGACGCCTGCGCGGCCCGCTATACGCCGGCGTCGACCTTCAAGCTCGCCATCGCCCTGATGGGCTACGACGCCGGCATTCTGCAGGACGCGCATGCGCCGGTCTGGGATTACCAGCCGAGCTACCCGGACTGGGGCGGCGACGACTGGCGCAAGCCTGTCGATCCGACGCACTGGATCAAGTACTCCGTTTTCTGGTATTCGCAGCAGATAGGCGAGAAGCTGGGCCTGGCGCGCCTGCAGCAATACACGACCGCGTTTGGCTACGGCAACCAGGATGTGTCGGGCCACCCGGGAAAGAACAATGGCACGCGGGGCGCCTGGCACGTATCGTCGCTGCGGATCTCGCCGCTGGAACAGCTCGATTTCCTGCGCAGGCTGGCAAGGCGGCAACTGCCGGTCAAGCCGCAGGCCTATGACATGGCGGAGATCCTGTTCGACGCAGGGGTCGATGCGGATGGCTGGAAGATCCATGGCAAGACGGGCACGGGATCGCCGGGCAGCTTCGGCGATTACGACCGCGAACACGCCTATGGTTGGTATGTGGGCTGGGCCCGCAAGAACGGTCGCGAGCTGGTCTTCGCCCGGCTGATCCAGGACGAGAAGGCGGCGAGGCCGAACGCCGGCATGCGCGCGCGCGAGCAACTGCTGGCCGGGTTGCCGGGCTGGCTGGGCGCGGCCGGACAGCGCTGAGGCCGCGATGATCGCTCACGCGCGCGATGCGCGGATCGACATGCTGCGCGGCGTGTCCATCCTGCTGGTGCTGCTGCATCACTTCAACATTCCCTATTCGTTGAAGGACACGGGGTTGGCCGCGTTGCTGGGCTGGCCGTTCCTGCACGCGCTCGCGCGCAACGGCAACTATGGCGTGACGATGTTCTTCGTGGTGTCGGGCTTCCTGATCACGCGCAACGCGCTGGACAGATGGGGCGGGCTGGATCGCATCCGGCCTGGGGCGTTCTACGCACTGCGGGCGGCGCGCATCCTGCCCTGCCTGCTGCTGGCCTTGCTGACGGTCGATGCGCTGGCCCTGGCCGGCGTGCCGATCTTCGGCAACCGGGCGGACGCGGCCGTGTCGCTGTGGACGGTTAATGCCGCTGCGCTGACGGCCTGGGTGAACGTGCTGATCGTTCAGCATGGCTGGATCAACTATCCGCTGGGCGTGCTGTGGTCGCTGTCCGTCGAGATGGCGTTCTACCTGTTATTCCCGCTGGTCTGCCTGGCGCTGCGCAGGGGCTGGACGCTGGCCGCGCTGGCGGCTGGGCTCATCGTCGCGGGGCCGCTGTACCGCCTGGCCAGCCAGGGCGAGGCCGGGGCGTATCTGTATGGCTATGCGGCCTGCTTCGACGCCATCGCCATGGGCTGCTGCGCTGCCGTGCTGGCGCGGCGCGGCCGGTTCGCCGTCCTTGGACGTCCGGCCGTGCGCGCGATCATCGGCGCGGCCATGGCGGGGCTGTACCTGGCCTGGCCCATCGGCCAGAGCAATGTGCTGGGCACGACCGCGATGGCGTTCGGCACGGCCTTGCTGCTGCTGGGCGGGGCCACGGCGTCAAGGGCGCATGCCCGGCCCTTGCGCGCGCTGGCCGCCTGTGGTCGGCTCAGCTACGAGATCTACCTGTTCCACCTGGTGGTGCTGGGCCTGATCCGGGGCTGGGCGCCGCCGGCGCTGGCGTCGGGCGACGCGCGGGTCGCGTTGCTGGCGGTCTATCTGGCGGCTTCCTGCGCGGCCGGCTGGCTGGTGGCGCGGTGGTGGTCGGAGCCGGCCAACGCCGCGCTGCGTCTGCACACTAGGGCATGAACTCGGCGCCGGTGTAGCCGCCGTCGATCTCCAGGCCGCCGGCCAGCCTGCCCGACCAGTCGTCCAGGGCGCGGCGTTCTTCCGCAGTGACGCCGGCGCCCAGCGCCAGGCGCAGCGAGGCCGCTTGCTCCAGGCCGTAGCGGGTGACGGCGCCGACCGCCAGCCGGCCGGCGGCATGGTCGGCCGCCGCCCGCTCCACGCACAGGCCGGAGTCGGCCAGTGCCGAGGCCAGATAGACCCGGGGATCGCGCGCCACCCAGTCGATCACGTTGCCGATCTGCCAGATGCCGGTTTCTCGGCAGGCGCGCGACACGCCATCGCGGCCGCCGTCCATCATGGCGAAGACCACGCGCGCGTCGCGCGCGGCAAGCGCCCGGGCCCATTCGTGCGCCCGCTCGGGATCATGCTGGTTGCCGCAGAAACCGGTGAGCGGATCGCGGCCGCTGGCGCGGCGCACGCCGTCGGCATACGCGGCGCGCCCCTTCAGGCCGGGGCGCACGCGTTCGCCGGACAGGTGAGCCGCGCGACCGTCCGCCGCGCGCAGGCCGGCCAGCACGCCGGCCAGGAAGGCGCTGTGTTCCTGCAGGATTTCGTAGGACGCGACGTTGGGCGCGGTCAGGCTGCCCTGGGTGACGGCGAATTGCGTGCGCGGAAAGCGCGGCGCCACCTCGGCCACGGGCGCATCGCCCTGGCCGCCATGTGCGATCAGCAGGTCCAGCCCCGGTTCGCACAGCGTGGCGATGCGCGCGGCGCGAGCCTGCGGATCGGTATCGGCGATCCATTCGATCCGCAGCGGCTGGCCGGCGCGCTCGGCGCGGCGCGCGCCCTCGACCGCGGCTTCGTTGAAGCCGCCTCGGCCCGGATGGCCAAACAGCGCCAGCACGCGGCGGGCGCTCACAGGCTGGCTCCGGTGGCGCGCACCACGGGTTCCCAGGCCTGGGCCTGGCGACGCACGAAGTCGGTGAATTCGGCGGGGGACTTGTCGGCCAGCACGAAGCCCTGGCCCTCCAGTTTCTCGCGCAAGGCCGGCTCGCGTAGCACGGCCGTCAACTCGGCGTGCAGCCGCTGGCGCACCGCGTCGGGCAGGCCCGCCGGGCCGGACAGGCCGATGAAATTCTCGGCCACCAGCCCCGGCAGGCCCAGTTCGCCCACGGCGGGAATGTCCGGCGCCTGCGGCACGCGCCGCTCGGTGGTGACGGCCAGCAGCCGCAGCTGGCCGGAGCGCAGATAGGGCAGGTTCTGCGGCAGCGCGTCCACGGCGAAACGGATCTGTCCGCCCAGCAGGTCGTTGCGCATCGCGCCCGAGCCCTTGTACGGAATGTGCTGCAGCGGCGCGCCGGTGGCGCGCGCATAGAGTTCGCCGACGATCTGGCCTACCGAGGCCAGGCCGCCGCTGCCGAACTGCACCGGCTGGTCCTGGGCCTTGATCCAGGCGGTCAGCTCGGCCAACGTGGCGACGGGCACGGACGGATGGATGACGAAGGCGGTGGGCACCGCGCCGATATAGGCCAGGTGATCGAAGCTGGCCAGCGCGTCGTAGCCGTGGCCGGGCATCAGCGCGGGCGAGATCGACAGCGGCGCCGAGTTCGACATGAGCAGCGTGTAGCCGTCGGCGGGCGCCTGCGCCACCAGCGCGGCGCCGATGGTCGAGCCGGCGCCGGGCTTGTTCTCGATGACCACGGGCTGGCCCAGCCGCTCGGCCAGCGCGGGCGCGATCAACCGCGCGGCGATGTCGCTGGCGCCGCCGGGCGGGAAGGTGACGACCAGTCGCAGCGGGCGCGCGGGCCAGGCGGCCGTGGCGGCGCGTCCGATGCGCGGACGCGCCAGGGGCAGCGCGAGCGCGCTGGCGATCATGAAGCGGCGTCGGGAGATGGGCATGCGGATTTCCTGCGTGGCGGCCCTTGGGGGGCAAAGGGCCGTACTGTAGGAAAGCGCCGCCGGGCAGACAAAGAATTTGTCGCCGTATGCTTATGTCGCGGGCATGAGCGTATGCGCGCGCGGGCATAAGGCGCGCGTCCTTGCGCATGCCCGCAAGGACGCGGGGCCGCCGGGCGGACCGGCGGCCGGGCGCGGCGTCAACTGCCCTGGCGCGCCTGCAGCATGTAGTCGACGGTCAGGTTCGACAGCGCGCGCACGCCGTTGATCAGGCCGGACTCATCCACGTAGAAGCGCGGCGAGTGGTTGGGCGCGGCCTTGTCCACGTCGGTGCCCTTGGGCGTGACGCCCAGGTAGAAGAACAGGCCCGGCACCTTCTGCTGGTAGAACGAGAAGTCCTCCGACGCGGTGGATTTGGGCTGCAGGCCGTAGTTGCCTTCGCCGGCCACGCGGCGCAGCGTGGGGCCCATCTTCTCGGTCAGGGCCGGCGGGTTGACGGTGGCGTTGTACAGCTCCACCACGCGCACGTCGGCCTTGGCGCCGGCGCTTTGCGCGATCATGTCGGCGGTGCGCGCGATGCGCTGGTGGATGTCCTTCTTCATGCCTTCGTCGTAGGTGCGGATGGTGCCGGTCATGGCGACGTTGTCGGGCACGATGTTCATGCGATTGCCGCCGTGGATCGCGCCCACGGTGATGACGGCCGGCTCCAGCATGCTGTTGATCTGGCGGCTGGGAATGGTCTGCAGGCCCAGGATGATCTGCGAGCTGACCACGATGGGATCGATGCCGGACCAGGGGCGCGCGCCGTGCGTCTGCTTGCCGGTGACGTCGATCCAGAACTGGTCGGCGGCGGACATCGCCGGGCCGCTGCGCCAGGCCAGCCAGCCGGCCGGATAGGCGCTGGAGGCGTGCAGGCCGAAGATGGCGTCGACCTTGGGATTTTCCATCACGCCTTCCTGCACCATCATCTTGGCGCCCCAGATCTTCTTGCCGTCGGGCTCGAAGTCGGCGGGGCTTTCCTCGGCGGGCTGGAAGATGAACTTCACGCTGCCGGGCAGCTCGTCCTTCATGCCGGCCAGCACCTCGGCCGTGGCCATCAGGATGGCGGTGTGCGTGTCGTGGCCGCAGGCGTGCATCACGTCCACTTCCTTGCCCAGGTAGGTGCCCTTGGCCTGGGACGCGAAGGGCAGGTCCACCTGTTCCTTCACCGGCAGCGCGTCCATGTCGGCGCGCAGCGCCACCACCGGACCGGGCTTGCCGCCCTTGAGCACGGCGACCACGCCGGTCACGGCCACGCCGGTCTTCACCTCCATGCCCAGCGCGCGCAGATGGTCGGCCACCAGCTTGGCGGTGCGCGTTTCCTGGTTGCCCAGTTCCGGATGCTGGTGGATGTCGCGGCGCCAGGCGATGAGCTTGTCCTCGATGGCCTTGGCGCGCTGGTCGATCTGCGCGGCCAGCGCCGCATCGGGCGCGGGCGTCAGCGGCCCCTGGGTGCCGGGCGCGCCTTGCGCGGCGGCCGGGCCGGACCAGGCCAGGTGCGCGGCCAGGGCCAGCGGGGCAAGGCGGAACAGGATGTTGCGGTGGCGCATGAAGGTCTCCTCTTTGTCGGTCTGCGGGTTGCGCTTGTTGTCGTCAACGTGTGCCCGTTAACGTGTTATTGGCCGCCGAGCTTACCGGAGCGGCGACGCGTCGTAGCGCGTTGTTACCGATGCTTAAGAAGAGGGGGTCTTAAATTCCGGGCCTTGAAATCTCTGTGCGCGATCAGGCGCCGGCCGTGCCGGCAAGCCGGGTTTTTCGCCGCGGCGCGGCGGCGCGGTTTCAGGCCGCGCGCAGCGCCGGCTTCTCGCCGCGAGCCGCCAGCGCGAGCATGGCGGCGGCCGCCAGCGAGGCCGCGCCCGCCACCGCCATCGCGAGGCTGAAGCCGCCGGCGAGCGCGTCGGCCAGCAGGGCGCGCGCGTCGCCCGCCGCCAAGGGCAGTTCGTGGCGCAGCACGGCGGCGCGCGCCAGCGCCAGCGCATCGGGCAGTCCCTGGCGCGCGAGCGCGCCGTTGAGCGCATCCACCGCGCGGGCGCTCATCAGCGCGCCGAGCAGCGCGATGCCGATGGTCATGCCGCTCTGGCGCAGCGCGTTCATGGTGGCCGAGGCCATGCCGGAACGTTCGCGCGGCACGGTGGCCATCACGGCCATGCTGGTGGCGGGCAGCGCCAGCCCGGAGCCCACGCCCAGCAGCACCATCAGCGCGCAGGTGAGCGCGTAGGGCGTATGCGCGTCCAGGCCGGTCATGCCCAGCATGGCCGCGCCGATCAGCGCGTAGCCGGCGATCATCAGCCGGGGCAGGCCGAAGCGCGGATTGAGTTTGCCGAACACGGTGGACGCGATGCCGGAGGCGATGAATTGCGGCGCCAGCTGCGAACCGGCGGCCAGCGGCGACAGGCCCTGCACCTGTTGCAGGTAGAGCGAGAAGAAGAACAGGCTGCTGTAGCCGGAGAAGCCCAGCACGAAGGATGCGAAGTTGGTCACTGCGTAGCCGCGGTCGCGGAACAGGCCCAGCGGCAGCACCGGCCGCCGCGCGCGCAGTTCCACGGTCACGAAGGCCGCCAGGCCGGCCGCCGCCAGCGCCAGCGCGAGGCCGGCCGGACGCGAGTCCCAGCCATGCTCGCCCGCGGCGATCAGGCCGTAGGCCAGCGCACCCAGCCAGACCACGCTCAGGGCCTGGCCCAGCGGATCGAACGCGGCGTGTTCGGGATGGGCGCTTTCGCGGATGCTCCACATGCCCAGCGCCACCGCCAGCGCGCCCAGCGGCAGGTTGATGAGGAATATGCTCTGCCAGCTGAAGTGCGCCACCAGCACGCCGCCGAGCACCGGGCCGGCGATCAGCGCGGTGGCGTTGCTGGAGGCCCAGATGCCGATGGCCTGGGCCCGCTCGCGCGGATCCGGGAAGGCCTGCGTCAGCAGCGACAGCGCGCCCGGTATCAACAGCGCGCCGGCCACGCCCTGCACGGCGCGCCCCGCCAGCAGCATGGGCAGGCCGCCGGCCAGCCCGCACATGGCCGACCCGGCGACGAACAGCAGCACGCCGGCCAGCCAGGAACGCTTGCGCCCATAGCGGTCCCCCAGCGGCCCCGCCGACAGGATGAAGGCCGACAGGCACAGCGCGTAGGCGTCCACCACCCATTGCAGCCCGGCCATGTCGGTGCGCAACGCCGCCTGCATCGCGGGCAAGGCGACGTTGACGATGCTGATGTCCAGGGTGGCGACGAAGCTGCCGAGATTGACGGCGACGAGCAGGGCGTGGCGGCGGGAAGCGTGCATGGCGGAAAGCGTGCTGCGGGTTGCGGAAGCCCCATTCTATTTTCCGACTGACCGGCGGTCAATGAATTTGATAATAATTCTCATCAACCTGAACAGAAGCTTGCAAGCCCCGCGAATCCACACCTATTCACTTTACAAAAGTCGCCCCTAGCGGCACATCACCGCGAGCGGGGCCGCGCGGAGCCGGCTTTGCCGGTCCGCAGCGGCGCCCCCTTGAGGGGGGAGCGCGTAGCGCTCGGGGGTGGGTCCATCCCTCCGGTCCGCCGCGGCGCCCCCTTGAGGGGGAAGCGCGTAGCGCTCGGGGGTGGGCCTATATCTTTGCAGCCATGCTGTTGTCGGCCAGCGCCTGCGCCTGTTCCCGCGACATGCCCAGGTGCTCGTACAGCGCGTGGAAGTTTTCGTTGACGTAGCCGCCGAAATAGGCCGGGTCGTCGGAGTTGACCGTGACCTTCACGCCCGCGTCCAGCAGCGACAGGATGTTGTGGTCGCGCATGTGCTGGAACACGCGCAGGCGGGTGTTCGACAGCGGACAGACGGTCAGCGGGATCTGTTCATCGATCAGGCGGGCGATCAGGCGCGGGTCTTCGGCCGCGCGCACGCCGTGGTCGATGCGCCGCACCTTGAGCAGGTCCAGCGCTTCCCAGATGTATTCGGGCGGACCTTCCTCGCCGGCGTGGGCCACGGCCGGCAGGCCCTCGGCGCGGGCGCGGTCGAACACGCGCTGGAACAGCCGTGGCGGAAAGCCCTTCTCGCTGCTGTCCAGGCCAACCGCGATGAAGGCGTCGCGGTAGGGCAGGGCCTGCTCCAGCGTGCGCATGGCGGCTTCCTCGGGCAGGTGGCGCAGGAAGCTCAGGATCAGGCCGCTGCTCACGCCCAGCTGCTTGCGGCCGTCTTCCAGCGCCTGGCTGATGCCGTTGAGCACGGTCTCGAAGGGCACGCCTCGGTCGGTATGCGTCTGCGGATCGAAGAAGGGCTCGGTGTGCACCACGTTCTGCTCTTGGCACTTCAACAGGTAGGCCCAGGTCAGGTCGTAGAAGTCCTGCTCGGTGCGCAGCACGTCGGCGCCGCGATAGTAGAGGTCCAGGAATTCCTGCAGATTGTTGTAGTTATAGGCCTGGCGCAGCGATTCGACGTCGGGCCAGGGCAGCGCCACGCCGTTGCGTTGCGCCAGGCTGAACAGCAGCTCGGGTTCCAACGACCCCTCCAGGTGCATGTGCAGTTCCGCTTTGGGCAGGGCGTTCAGCCAGTCGTACATAGGGGCTCCGGTCTTCGGGTAAGGCGTGGGGATGTGCGCGCCGTTGGCGGCAGGCAAGGCCGCGATCATATCCGGTATGGGATGACGGCCAAGGGCGCGGACCCGTCCGCGCCGCGCGTCGCGGGGCGGCCCGGACCTGCGCCGATTATTCTCCGCGCCGGGGCGCTTGGCAACGCGCGCCGGCGATTCGGATATAGTTCGTCGCCATGAGCCGCCGCGGGCGGCGCCAGCGGGAGCAACCATGATGTCCAGGCGGGAAGCGTCGAGAATCGCGCGTCGCATGACGGCCGGCGCCGCGCTCGTCGTCACGCTGGCCGCCTGTGGTTCGTCGCGGTTGGACGGGGTGCCCGTCGATTGGCCCGGCTTTCGCGAGCCGCGCCTGGCGACGGCGCCGTCCGAACCGGCGCAATGCCCGGACCTGACGGGACCGTACCGCATCCAGGGTGAGTTCAGGACCGGCGAGCGCGACGCATCGCTGGACGACCTGGGCCGCTTCCTGGCGTGGACGCTGTACCTGCCCGGCATGGGCGGGGGCGATTCCCGCGCCTGGAACCCCGCGCCCGGCGCGTCGGTGACCTTCGCGTCCGACGCTCAGGCCTGGCGGGCGCTGCTGCGGGACGGACGCGGCGGCAAGCTGGAGGGCCGGCTGCCGGGTGCCGCGTCGCCCGCCGGCGACCTGGTCGATCCGGCGCGCCAGCAGATCATGCTGGTCTCGGGCTGTGCGCAGGGTCGGCTGTGGATCAGCGCGCGCGAAGATTGGCGCCAGCATGAGTCCCAGGGCGTGCGCCGCCATGTGGCGATGCTACGGCCGGAAGGCGGCGGCCTGCTGCTGACCGTCAGGCGCGAGTCCGACAGCATCGGCATGCTGCTACCCTGGTACAGCAACGACAGCCGCGTGTCGCAATACTGGTTCGCGCCGGCCGGACCCTGATGAACGCGGCCGGGGCCGCGCGCGATGCTGCGCGGGCCGCCAGCTGTCTTCCATTTCCTTCGATGTGCCCATGACCGTAAAACGACTGACCTTCTGCGCCGTGCTGTTCCTGTTGTTCGTGCTGGGCGTGACCTGGTTCTGGCTCCAGCTCTTCGACACCCGCGCGCCGTCGCTGCGCGGCCAGGTCCAGGGCGAGAACGTCCATATTTATGGCGAATCTCCCCAGCACGACGCCGCCGTCAACCGCGCCTGGCTGGAAGAGGCCAGACGCGGCAATGTCGACGCGCAGTACACCATGGGCCTGATCATGGAACAGAGCGATCGCAAGGAGGCGCTGCGCTGGTACGAGGCCGCCGCCGCCCAGGGCTATCCGGCCGCGATCGAACGCCTGGAACAGTTGCGGGCCAAGCCCGTGCGGCGCTGAGCCTTGTCCGACGCAAGCCAGGCCCAGACTCTGGCCGCGCCGCTGCAGGCGCGCTTCGTCCACGGCCCGCTGCGCGGGCATGTGGTCGAAATGGTGCTGACCGGCTGGGCCAGCCTGCTGGCCGTGTTCGCGGTCGAATTCCTGTCCTTGCTGTACCTGGGCACGCTGGGCGAGGAAGCGATCCTGGCCGCCGTGGGGCTGGGGTCGATGACGCTGTTCACGGTGATGTCGGTCAGCATTGGCGTCACCGTGGGCGGCGCGGCCATGGTGTCGCGCGCGCTGGGGGCTGGCGACGGGCAGGGCGCGCGCCGCCTGGGCGGCGCCTCGCTCATCCTGATGACGGCGGCCACGGCCGTGGCGGGGGTGCTGTATCTGGCGTTCATCGGTCCGTATGCCGCCGCCGTCGGCCTGGAGCCGAGGGTGCGCGGCCATCTGCTGTCCTTCGTCTTCATTTCCACACCGTTCATGGTGGCGGGCGGGATCGGCATGATGCTGTCCAACCTGCTGCGCGCCCATGGCCGGGGCCGCCAGTCCATGTGGGTGCTGCTGGCCGGCACCGCGACCGTCGCGCTGCTGGATCCGCTGGTGATCTTCGTTTTCAAGGGTGGCCTGCAGGGTGTGGCCTGGGCCGGCGCCGTGGGACGCCTGGCCACCATGCTGCTGGGCGGCTGGCTGGTGTTCGGACGCCACCGGCTGGTGCGCTGGCCGACCCGTGGAGAGCTGCGGCCGGCGCTGGCCGCGATCGGCAGGATCGCCGCGCCCGCCGCCCTGACCGGCCTGGCCACGCCGGCGGCGGTGATCTTCGCCGCGTCCACCTATGCCGGCTTTGGCTCCAGCGTGATGGCCGGCGCCACGGTCATGGACCGGGTGCTGCAACTGGCCTATTCGATGTTCTTCGTGCTGCCCGGCGCCATCGGGCCGATCCTGGGGCAGAACCTGGGCGCGGGCAACTGGGACCGCATCCGCGAGACGGCCCGGCTGACCGCGAGGCTGGCGCTGGCTTACGGCCTGGGCATGGCCGTGCTGCTGGCGCTGCTGGCCCCGTTCATCGCGGACCTGTTCAAGGTCACCGGCCCAGGCCGCGACCTGGTGGTGTTCTTCTGTCGCTACGCCAGTTTCATCTGGGTGCTGAACAGCTTTTTCTTCGTGGCCGTGGCGGTATTCAACAACCTGGGCCACGCCGGCTACTCCACCGCCATCAGCTGGCTGCGCGCCACCGTGGGCACCTTGCCGCTGGTCTGGCTGGGCGCCCGCCTGGGCGGACCCGAGGGCGTGGTGCTGGGTCAGTCGGCCAGTTTCGCGCTGTTCAGCCTGGTGGCGCTGGCGCTGTGCCGGCGCGTGCTGCGCCGGCCTCCTCCCAGGCCGGCGGCGGCTGCCGCCGGACAGGCCACCGGCGGTTAGATTTCATCATCGGCACGCGGTACGATCGCGGCTGAGTCCGATTTTTAGGAATGCCATGTCCTTGCGCTCCATTCGTTTTCGAATCGATGCCTTTCCCCAGATCCTGCTGGCCGCCGCGCTGACCGCCGCCGCCGGCGCCGCGCAGGCCCAGCCCGCCTCGGCCACCGGTTCGCGCGCGCAGACGCCGGCGCCGGCCGCGCCTGCGCTGACACCCAAGCGCAGCTTCGACGACACGCCGCTGCCGGCCGCCACGCCCGCCGCCACACCCGCCGTCACACCCACGCCCGAATCCGCAACGCCGGCCGGAACCGGCGCGCTGCCGCCGCGCACCCCGGCGCCGGCCGCCGCGCCCGCGCCCGAGTCCGCGACTCCCGCCGGAACCGGCTCCCTGCCGCCGCGTACCGCCGCGCCGGCTCCCGCTACTGCGCCGACCGCCGTTCCCGCCGCCACCGCCGCGCCGGCGGCCACCGCCGATCCGGTCGTCATCATGCCGACGGCGGAGGACACCAAGGCCTGCCTGGACAAGCTGCGCAAGGGCGCCACGGCCAACGGGCTGACGCTCGCCGACTGGGACAAGTACACCGCCGGCGCCAAGCTGCTGCCGACCACGGTGTCCTCGGCCAAGGGCCAGCCCGAAGGCCGCGAGAGCTGGTGGGACTACATCGCCAAGACGGTCGACGACGAGCGCGTGGCCGACGGCAAGATGATGATGAAGAAGGTCGGCTCGCAGCTGAACACCATCGGCCAGCAGTATCAGGTCGATCCGGCCACGCTGGTCGCCATCTTCGGCATCGAGACCAATTACGGCCGCCAGATCGGCAAGACAAATGTGCTGAACGCCTGGCTCACGCGCGCCTGCACCGAGAACAAGCCGCTGTGGGAAAAGAACGCTTACGCCTCGGTGCGCCTGCTGCGCGACGGCGTGGTGCCCGCCGACAACTTCGTCGGCTCCTGGAGCGGCGCCTTCGGCATGACCCAGTTCATCCCGACCTCGTTCTACGAGCTGGCCGCCGATGGCGACGGCGATGGCCGCATCGACCTGTACAACTCGCTGCCTGACGCGCTGGCGTCCACCGCCAACCACCTGCGCAAGCGCCGCGCCAAGTGGACCATGGGCCTGCCGGCCGTGGTGGAGGTGCGCCTGCCCGCCGAGCTGGCCGCCACCATCCCGCCGGAGCCGGATGCCGAATATGTGGGCGCGAAAGACAGCCGCACGATCGCGCAGTGGGTCCAGGCCGGCGTGAAGCAGGGCAATGGCGCCGCGCTCAAGCTGTCCTCGGGCGAAGGCGAGCAGGCCTATCTGTTCGCGCCGACCGGTTCGCGCGGTCCGGTGTTCCTGGCGACCGTCAATTTCGACGCCATCCTGCACTACAACCAGTCGCGCCGCTACGCGCTGGCCGTGGCGCTGCTGCTCAACCGCCTGCAGGACCGCCCGGGCCTGGCCACGCCGTGGCCGACCGATGACCCCGGCCTGTCGCGCGCGCAGATCAAGGAGCTGCAGGACATGCTGTACGACTTCGGCCATGACGTCGGCGTGCCCGACGGCATCCCCGGCGCCAAGACCCGCGAGGCCGTGCGCGCCGAGCAGGAGCGCCGCAACCTGCCGCAGGACGGCCGCGTGGGCAAGCGCATCTACGACGCGGTCAAGGCCTCATGGCCGCCGTTGGCCGCGCCGGCGCGGCCGCCGAGCCAGCCCGGCCAGCAATGACCCGGGTGTCGGGCACCCAGGGTTATGGCGAGCACGCCATGGCCCTGGCCGAGCGCTACGAGAGCATCAGCTTTGCCGACGTGCACGCCGAAGTGGCCCACCTGATCCCGCCGGCGCCGGCCCGCATCGCGGACATCGGCGCCGGCTCGGGCCGGGACGCCGCGGCGCTGGCGCGCATGGGCCACCAGGTGATCGCGGTTGAACCCACCGCCGAGCTGCGCGCCGAAGGCCAGCGCCGCCATGACGTGCCGGGACTGGCGTGGAGCGATGATGCCTTGCCCGGCCTGGACGGCCTGCGGGCGCGTGGCGAGCGTTATGACCTGATCATGCTGACGGCGGTCTGGATGCATCTGGACGAGGACGAGCGCGTCGCAGGCATGGCCAGCCTGGCCGGGCTGCTGGCGCCGGGCGGCCAGATCCTGATGACGCTGCGCCACGGCCCGGTGCCGCCGGGCCGTCGCATGTTCGACGTGTCGGCTGCCGAGACCATCGCGCTGGCCGCGCGCCACGGGCTGTCCAGCCATCATCTGGGCACGCGCGGGGACATGCTGGATCGCGGCGACGTGCGCTGGAGCATGCTGGGGCTGAGGTGGTCATGAAGGCGCAGGACATGGCTGAGGGCGCAACGCGGACGGGGTTGCCCGACGCCTTCGTCACCGAGCGCCTGCGCGCCACGCGCATGACCGGGACGCACGGTGCTTTCGTGGCCGCCATGCACGCCGACGCGGCGTTGATGGCCACCATGGGCGGCACGCGCGATACGGCGGCCAGCCGGCGTTATCTGTTGCAGAACACCGAGCATTGGTCCCGGCATGGTTTCGGCATGTATGTGCTGAATGAGCGCGGCAGCGGCGCGCTGATTGGCCGCGCCGGACTCAAGCGTGTCGCGTCCGAGGCCGGGGCCCGTGATGGCGCGTCCGTGGCGGAGATCGCCTACGCCTTCGTGCCTTCGGCCTGGGGCCTGGGCTATGCCGGAGAGATCGCCCGCGCGCTCGTGGCCATGGGATTCGGCTTGCTGGAACTGTCCAGCATGACGGCGACCGTGCTGGCGTCGAACGGCGCCTCGCGCCGTGTGCTGGAGAAGGCCGGCTTGCGCTGCGCGGGCCAGGCGTCTTCCGTCACGGGTGAACCCAAGCTGCGCTATGAACTGGGTCGGGGGCAATGGCAGGAGGGCGAGTCTGTCTCAACCGGCGCGGACCTGGGCGGCAAGCCTGGCGGCGCCGCGCCGGAGCGCTAACATTCCGTCATGAACATCCGCGCCGTACCCCCGATCGACCAGGACCCGCCGCCCGTTCCTCCCGAGGCGCCCGCGCCCGAGGAATGCTGCAACAGCGGCTGCATACCCTGTGTGTACGACCTCTACAACGAGGCGATGGACCGCTATCGCGACGAGCTGAAGGCCTGGAAGGCGCGTCATCCCGAGGCCTAGCGTGTGGTCCCGCGCAGGCTTGCGGGCGCATCCGCCCGGCAGCACAGCCTGATCGGGCCGCGAGGGAGCGGCGCGTCTTGGCGCAAGACCGCCGGCGGGTTTCAGCCCGCCAGTTTCATGTGGATGATGGGGAAGGGCTGGCCGGCCTCGTCGTGTTCCGAGCGGCCGACGTCGACGAAGCCGTAGTGCCGGTAGAAGCCGATGGCTTGCGGATTCTGCTCGTTCACGTCGACTTGCAGCGAGCCGTGCAGCGAGAGCGCGAAATTCAGCAGGCGCCGTCCCGCGCCCTTGCCGCGCTTGCTGGCGTCCACGAACAGCATGTCCACCTTGTTGCCCTTCAGGCCGATGAAGCCGGCGATCTCGCCGGCCTCGTCCTCACAGACCCAGACCCGCACGGCGGGCAGGCGCACGTTGAGCACCTGCGGGTACAGCGCCTGGATGTCCTTTTCGGTCAGGAAGGCATGGGTGGCGCGGACGGACCTGAGCCAGATGTCCACCAGGGCCAGATCGTCGCCGTGGTTGCGTTCTCGGATGTTCATTTTCTTATTGATTCTGTATGTCGGGCGCCGGCCGGTCGGCGCCGTGTCGCGTGTCGCTAAAGCCCTGAACGATAGATGTCGGTTGCCGCCAGCACGGTTTCCATCTGGACAGTATGCGCGAAAACATAGCGGTCGCCGTAGACGGTTTCATCCGGAAACTCGGAGATCAGCGCCATGGGCAATTCCTCGCGGTCCGTTTCCGTGACCTGCACCGGGATGCCGTTCATTACCGCGAATCCGGTTTCGAGCGCATGCGCGCGGAACAGTTCCAGCTGCCGGGCATTGAATTCCACCAGCCCGGGCACGTTGCGGGCCAGCCGGGCCGTGACGCCCTCGATCAGCCGGCGCGCGCGTTCGCCCCAGCCGGGGTGGTGGCGCAGCACCAGGAAGAAGCCTTTCGGGATGGTCCACAGCTCGAAATGGCGCGGCAGGTAGCCTGACAAGGGGCGCGTCCATTCATGGGCGGGATAGCCGTGCAGGTTGATGTGCAGCTGGGCTCCGCTGATGGCGTGCGCCTGGTGGCGGCCGTCGCGCTCGAAGAACGGCGCGCGCTCGCGGTAGGCGATGTCGTCGCCCAGCGCGCTGTAGCGCGAGGCGTGCAGCATGTGGCGCGGATGCTGCTCGCGCAGGCGCGCGAAGAGGGCGTAGCCGTCCGGATTCTCGGCGGCGATCAGCGCGAAGTGGCCCTTGCCGCTGGCGGCCAGCGCCTGCGCCGCGCGCAGCGCGCCGACCACGCCGGAGGTTTCGTTGGCGTGCTGGGCGCCGGAAATGAAGACGGCGGGACCGGGGCCGCGCAGGTAGGTGCCCAGCACCGGCCGGCCCTGGCGCGAGGTGGCCTGGAACGTGTCGCCGCCCAGGGCCGCCATGCAGCCGGCGATCTGCGCCGCCGATAGTGGCTCGCGCGCCTGCGCCAGCGGGAAGCCGGGCAGGGCGGGCGCGACCGCCGATATGGGCGTGAAGGCTTCGACCGAGATGCGCACGCGCGCGGCGCCGTCGTGGCGGCGCACGTCGGGAATGATCTGACCGGGCTGCAGGCCGCGGTCGCCGGGCGGGCGGCCGGAATGCTGCTGGAAGTGTTCCAGCAGCGAGAAGTACAGGTCCTCGTGCAGCGCCTCGTAGGTGCTGACGATTTCCTCGTCGACCGGCAGCGCGAAGTCGATGCCTGGCAGGTCGACGCGGATCTCCAGGCGCTCGAAGTAGGGTTCGTGGGCGCCCCAGGCATGGTTGCGCACCGCGTCGACGGCGGCGCGGAACGCCAGTTGGTACTCGGTGGCCTGGGCGGCGTCGACGCGGGTCTCGCCGGCGGCGTCGCGCACGCGCAGCCAGCCGGTGGGCGACAGTTCGGCCACGCCGTCCGGCGCATGGCCGAGCTGGTTGGGCGCGAACACGCGCGATTGGATCTCGCGGCCGTCGGCGTAGCGCAGGTCGACGTCATAGTGCAGGTCGGACGCGCCGGGCTGCAGTGTCACGCGCACGCCGTCCAGCAGGGCGACCAGTGGATAGGCCTCCAGCGTGAAGCGCTTGGCCTGGGCGTGTTCGTGCAGGGGATAGCGGATCTCGGCGGCGACCAGGCCGTCGCGCTCGACCTCTTCCAGGAAGTAATGCAGCAGCGGCTTGTAGGCGCTGCGAAAGCGCGCCTGCACGCCGGCCTGGGCCAGGCGGGCCTCGGCGGCGCGGCGCGCCTGGGCGTCCTCGAACAGCCAGCCCTCGAGGTGCGCGCCGCGCCAGGCCGGCGCCATGTAGGCGTGGGTCCAGGCGTCCAGCGTGCGGTCGAATGTTTTGTCCAGCAATGACATGCGTGTGTTCCTTGGAGGCCTAGGCCTTGCCGGTGGGATCGAGGCGGTCGCGCAGCCAGTCGCCCAGCAGGTTCAGGCCCAGCACCGTCAGCATGATGGCCAAGCCGGGGAAGACGCTGACCCACCATGCGGTCTGCATGTAGGTGCGGCCGTCGGCAAGCATACCGCCCCAGCTCGGGATCATGGGATCCACGCCCAGGCCCAGGAAGGTCAGGCTGCTTTCCAGCAGGATATTGTTGGCGACGTTCAGCGTCATCAGGATGACCAGCGGGCCCAGCAGGTTGGGCACGATGTGGTGGCGGATCATGGCCAGGTCGCGCACGCCGAAGGCGCGCGCGGCCAGCACGAACTCGCGTTCGCGCAGCGCCAGCACCTGGGCGCGGACCAGCCGCGCGTACTGCACCCATTGCGAGATGATCATGAAGAAGATCACGTTGAACAGGCCGCCGCCCAGGATGGCGATGAACGTGATGGCCACCAGGATGAAGGGCAGCGCCAGCTGCACGTCGGCGAAGCGCATCACGATCATGTCCCAGAAGCCCCGGTAGTAGCCGGAGATCAGGCCCATGATGATGCCCAGCAGCGCGCCGCCCAGCACCGAGGCGAAGCCGACCAGCAGCGAAATCTTGCCGCCGACGATGACGCGGGCGAGCACGTCGCGGCCCAGCGGGTCGGTGCCGAAGGGGTGGGCCGCGCTGGCGAAGGGCGCGGTCAGGCGGGCGGCCAGGTCCATGGATTCGCCGCCGTCGGGGAACAGCCAGCCCGAGGCCAGCACCAGGAGGATCATGACGCCGGTCAGGCAGGCGCCCAGCACGAACTCCAGCGAGCGGTAGCGGCTGCGCGGCTTGGCGGCCTTGGGGGCGACGGTGGTGGTAGTGGTCTGCATGGGGCTCAGCGCGTGCGGATACGGGGATCGACGATGCCGTAGGCGATGTCGACGATCAGGTTGACCAGGACGATGACGGCGGCCAGCACCGTGACCGTGCCCTGCAGCACGGGGTAGTCGCGGCCGGAGATGGCGTCGAACGCCAGCGTGCCCAGGCCGGGCCAGTTGAACACCATCTCGATGACCACGATGCCGCCGATCAGGCCGCCGAACTGCAGGCCCAGGTAGGTGATGAGCGGAATCGCGCAGTTGCGCAGCGCGTGCTTGTACAGCACCACGCGCTCCTTCAGACCCTTGCTGCGCGCGACCATGATGTACTGCGCCGACAGCGTTTCCAGCATGGTGGTGCGCACCAGGCGGATGTTGGTGGCGCTGAGGATGATGGCCATGGTCAGCGACGGCAGCACCAGGCTGGCCGGGCCGCTCCAGCCCGAGGGCGGCAGCAGCGGGAAGGTGATGGACAGCAGCAGCACCAGCATCAGCGCCAGCCAGAAGTTGGGGAACGACAGTCCCACCAGCGACAGGATGCGGATGGCCTGGTCGGTGGGCTTGCCGCGCTTGATGGCGGCCTGGATGCCCAGCGGCAGCGAGATCAGGATCGAGGCGATCAGCGAGCTGAAGGCCAGCATCAGCGTGGCGGGCAGCGCGTCGCCGATCAGCTTGGCGACCGGGGTGCCGCCCATGAAGCTGCGGCCGAAGTCGCCGTGCAGCAGGCCCTGCATGTAGGACAGGTACTGTTCGTGGAACGGGCGGTTCAGGCCCAGCGCCTGGCGGATGTTGGCCAGGTCCTGCTCGGTGACGCTGCCCGAGCCCTGGCTGAGCATCAGCGCGGGGTCGCCGGTCAGGCGCACGGCATAGGAAACGAGCAGCGTGACGGCCACGATCACGAAGACCGCCTGCAGCACGCGTTTGATGAGAAATCCGGTCATAAGGCGCCGCCCCGGCTTGCGCCGGGGCGGGTCGGTGGGGTTAATGCTTCAAGTCAGCGCCAGGGCGGCGCTCAGTCAACCGAGGTGTTCAGGAAGCGGAAGCGGATGTCGCCGGGCACTTCCAGGTCCTTGACGCGCTTGTTCACGCCGACGATGGTGTTCAGGCTGTACAGCGGCAGCTCCAGGGCCTGGTCGGCCACGTAGCCGGCGATTTCCTGCAGCATGGCTTCGCGCTTCTTCACGTCGTAGACGGTGCGCTGCGCTTCCAGCATGGTGTTGAGCTTGGCGTCGTTGTCGTACGGGTTCCACTTCTGGCCCGTGTGATACATCAGGTAGGCCGTGTTGTCGTAGTCATAGGTCCAGCCGCCCCACTGGTTCTGCCACATTTCGCCGGTCTTGCCGCCGGGGATGATGTCGTTGAGCAGCACGCCGGTCTCATACGGCTTGATGGTGGCGCGCACGCCCACGGCCTGCAGGTAGCCGGACACGGCCTGGGCCACTTCACGGAAGTTCGAGTCGCTGCCGCGCACGTCGATCTGCACCGTGGCGCCCGGCTTCACGCCGGCGGCGGCCAGCAGCTTCTTGGCTTCGGCGGGATTGAAGGGCAGGGGCTTCTGCTCGGGGTTGTAGCCGAACGACTGCGGTCCCTGGAAGCTGGCGATGGTCTTGGCCTGGCCCAGCAGCAGCTGCTTGACGATGGCGTCGCGGTCCACGGCCATGATCAGCGCGCGGCGCACGTCGCGGTTGCTGGTGATGCCGGTCTTGGTGTTGTAGCGCAGGGCGAAAGCCACCGGGCCGCCGGTCGAGATGACGTCGGCGTTGCCGGACTTCTTCACGGTCTCGATCAGGCCCAGCGGGATCAGCGTGGCGATGTCGACGCGGCCGGCCTGCAGCTCGGCGACCTGGGTGCCGGGCTCGCCGATGAAACGATAGACCACCTTGTCCAGCTTGGGCTTGCCGCCCCAGTATTCGTCGTTGCGCGCCAGGGTCACGTTGACCTTGGGCTGGTAGCTCTCGAACTTGAACGGGCCGGTGCCGACCGGGTGGGTGTTGAAGTTGTCCTCGCCCTTTTCCTGGATGTACTTGGGCGGCACGATCATGGCGCCGTAGCCGGCCAGCTTGGTCAGCAGCACCGGGTCCGGCTGCTTGAGGATGAAGTCGACGGTGTTCTCGTCCACGACCTTCACCTCGCCGATCGAGTCGTAGTTGGACTTCTGTGGACCCTTGGCGCCTTCCGCGCCCAGCAGGCGGTCGAAGGTGAACTTGACCGCATCGGCGTTGAAGGGCTCGCCGTTATGGAACTTGACGCCCTGGCGCAGCGTGAAGCGCAGGCGCTTGTTGTCGTCCAGGTATTCCCACTTGGTGGCCAGGCCGGGTTGCAGCTTCAGGTCGGCGCCGCGCATGGTCAGGCCGTCGTACAGGTTGCTGCCCACCGAGCCCCAGAAGGTCACGAAGGTGTCGATAGGGTCCCAGCTGCCCGGATCCTGGTTGATGGCCACGTTGAGCGTGCCGGCGGCGTGCGCGGCGGGCAGGGCGGCGCCCAGGGCCAGGGCCAGCGCGGTGGCGGAGAAGGTCTTGCTGAGGAAATGCATGGTCGCCTCCAGGGACGGGGAATGTGCTGACGTAAGGGAATCAGGCCGCGCGGGCGACCAGGTGGCCGGGCGCGAACTCGGCCAGGGGAATGATGGCCGGCTCGTCGCCGACGCGGCGCACCGGGCTGGGGATCTCGCCTTCGATCAGCGAGGTGTCGATGTGGCGGCCCGGCTCGGCCACCGGCACGGCGGCCAGCAGCTTGCGGGTGTAGGCGTGCTGCGGCGATTCGAAGATCTGGCGGCGCGTGCCCAGTTCCACGATCTGGCCCAGGTACAGCACCGCCACGCGGTGACTGACCTTCTCCACCACCGCCATGTCGTGGGTGATGAACAGGTAGGACAGGCCACGGTCCTTCTGCAGGTCCATCAGCAGGTTCAGGATCTGCGCCTGGATCGACACGTCCAGCGCCGACACCGATTCGTCGGCGATGATGAGCTTGGGGTTGCTGGCCAGCGCGCGCGCGATGCAGACGCGCTGGCGCTGGCCGCCCGAGAATTCATGCGGATAGCGGGCGGCGTGCTCGGGCTTCAGGCCCACCTGTTCCAGCAGCTCGCCGACGCGGCGCGCGATGGCGGCCTCGTCCGACAGCAGGCCGTGCGTGCGGATCGGTTCGGCGATGCTGAAGGCCACGGTCTTGCGCGGGTCCAGCGAGGCATAGGGATCCTGGAAGATGTACTGGATCTCCTGGCGCAGCCGCTGGCGGCCGGCGCTGTCCATCGAGAAGATGTCCTGGCCGTTGTAGCGCACCGCGCCGCCGGTGGGCGCGATCAGCTGCTGCAGGGTCTTGCCGATGGTGGACTTGCCGCTGCCCGATTCGCCCACCAGAGCCAGCGTCTCGCCCGGATAGACGTCGAAGCTGACTTCCTCGACGGCGTGCACGCGGTGCGTGACGCGGCCGAACAGGTTGTGGCCCACGTCAAAGCGCGTGGTCAGCTTTTCCACGCGCAGCACCGGCTCGTCGTAGCGGGCGGTGTCCTGGTCGCGGGTCTCGCCCACTTCGCGCAGCTCGCCGTCCTCCAGCACGGTCTGCGGCGTGCGCAGCGGCAGGTCGCGGCCGGTCAGGCTGCCCAGGCGCGGCACGGCGGCCAGCAGGGCGCGGGTATAGGGGTGCTTGGGCGCGCGGAAGATCTCTTCCACCGTGCCCTGTTCGACCTTCTTGCCGCGCAGCATCACCACCACGTCGTCGGCCATCTCGGCCACCACGCCCATGTCGTGGGTGATGAAGATCACGGCGGTGCCCAGGTCGCGCTGCAGCGCGCGCACGGTGTTCAGGATCTGCGCCTGGATGGTGACGTCCAGCGCGGTGGTCGGCTCGTCGGCGATCAACAGGCGCGGCTGGCAGGACAGGGCCATGGCGATCATCACGCGCTGACGCATGCCGCCGGACAGCTGGTGCGGATAGCGGTCCAGCAATGCCTCGGCGTCGGGCAGGCGCACTTTTTCCAGCAGCGCGCGCGCGGCCTTGCGGGCGGCGCCGCGCGAAAGCTGCTGGTGCAGCATGATGGCCTCGATGATCTGGTCGCCGACCGTGAACACCGGGTTCAGCGAGGTCATCGGCTCCTGGAAGATCATGGCGATGTCGTTGCCGCGAATCGCGCGCATGCGCTCCTCGGACGCCCGCGCCAGGTCGATCTCCTGGCCGGCGCCGTCGCGGAACAGGATCTGGCCCGAGGCGATGCGGCCGTTGGTGTAGTCGGTCAGCCGCATGATGGCCATGGACGTGACCGACTTGCCCGAGCCGGACTCGCCGACGATGGCCAGCGTCTTGCCGGGACGCACGTCGAAGTCCAGGTTCTCGACCGCGCGGAACACGCCGTTGTCGGTATTGAAGTCGACCGATACGCCGCGCACGGACAGCAGCGGGGCGGCAGGGTAGGCAGTGGAGCTAGACAACGTGGAATCTCACAGCGAGGTGGCGGCGCGCGCGGCCTGGTCGTACAGGCCGGAAAGCGCGCGCAGGGTGTTGGCCAGCTGATGGCTGGCCTCGTCCGCGGCGGGCGAATCGATGTAGGGCTTGACCAGGCATTGCTCGCGCACCTCGGCATAGCGCCGGATCGCCGCGGCGCCTTCGTCGGTGGTGGAATAAATCACTTCCTTGCCGGTCTTGACGCCGCGCACCACGCCCAGCCGCTCGAGCTTCTTGAGCGAGTAGTTCACCAGGTGCGTGTCTTCGACATTGAGCGTGAAGCAGATGTCGGCCAGCTTCTTGCCGCGGCCGCGATGGAACACGTGGTTCAGGACCAGGATGTCCAGCGAGGTCAGCTCGGGCAGGCCGGCACAGGCCATGCAACGCACCATCCAGCGGTTGAAGGCGTGCGAGGCGATGATCAGGCCGAACTCCACCTCGGACAGCTCGGGGGAGGAAGAAGCGAGATGGGAGGAGGAAACGATGGCGTCCCGACGGGAAGCAGGCATGGGGTACGGCGGACAGCAAGGGATCGATGACAAAACGTTAGCGAATTATTAACGATTCGTTGCTGTCAGGGCATTCGGGATTACCCGGCGTCAGGCCGGCGCCGTGCCGGCTTGGGTCATGCCGGCGCCGCCGTTGCGTCCGTCCATCTCCCGTTTTCCCAGGCGAGCCGATGCGTGGGCCGCAGCGCCGCCAGGAAGGCCGCGTCGTGCGAGGCCACCGCCAGCGCGCCGGGATAGCCGGACAGCGCCTCCTCCAGCGCCTGCACCGACGCCAGGTCCAGATGATTGGTGGGTTCGTCCAGCAGCAGGAATTGCGCCGGCTCCCGCCGCCACAGCGCGCAGGCCAGCGCCGCCTTGATCCTTTCGCCGCCACTGAGCCGGGCCGCTGGCGCATCCACCTGGGCGGGGCCCAGGCCCAGCAGGGCAAGCCGGCTGCGCAATTCGCCCTGGGGCAACCGTGCACCGAGCCGGTCCAGCGCTTGCAGCAGCGTCTCGGCATCGCCTAGCGCCGAGGCACGCTGGTCCAGGATGGCCGTCGGCACGCCGACCTCGCAGCGCCCGCCGAGGGGCGCGAGTTCGCCGGCCAGCATGGCCAGCAGCGTGCTCTTGCCGCAGCCATTGGGGCCTTGCAGGGCCAGCCGGAAGGGGCCGGACAGGTTCAGCGACAGGGCTGGCGCGCCGGCGGGCCAGGGCGGGGTCGCCGCCTCCAGATGCAGCACGCGGCGGCCGGCCGGCACGGCGGTTTCGGGCAGGGCGAGCGCGATGGCGGCGGCGGGCGCGACCTTGGCGGCCGCCTGCCGCACGGCGGCGTCCAGCGCCTGGGCGGCGGCCTGCATGCGCAGCCGCTCGCGGCCGGCGTGCCGTTCAGCGCTGGCCTTCTTCATGCCCAGCAGGATGGGCGCCTGATTTGCGTCGCGCGCCTGCCGCGCATTGCGCGCGCCGCGTCGCTGCTCGGCGTCGTGGCGCTGGCGCAGTGCCCGCAGGCCGGCATCGCGTTCGGCGCGGGCGTGGGTCAGCGCGGCATCGGCCGAGGCGGCCTGCTGTTCATGGTGCCTGCGATAGGCGCTGTAGTTGCCGGCGTGGCCGGCCAGCGCGCCGCGTTCCAGCGCCACGATGTCCGACATCGTGTCCAGCAGGGTCCGGTCATGGCTGGCGACGATCAGGCCGCCGCGCCAGGTGGTCAGCCTGTCCATCAGCCAGCCCCGGGCGCGGGCGTCCAGATGATTGGTGGGCTCGTCCAGCAGCAGTCCGTCGGCGCCTTGCGCCAGCGCGCCGGCCAGCGCCACGCGGGTCAGTTCGCCGCCGCTGACGGCGCTTGCCGGCCGTTCCGGCGGCCAGGCCGGCAGACCGGCGTCCGCCAGCATGCGCGGCCATTCCTCGCGGACGCGCCAGCGGCCATCCATCAGGTCGAAGTCGGCCTGGCTGCCGGTGCCGGCCTCGATGCGCGCCAGGGCGCGCAGCGCGGGCGTCATGCCCGCCACATCCGCCAGCGTGACGCCCGGGCCGGCGGGCAGGGACTGCGGCACGGCGGCGATGCGTCCGCGACGCTCGATGCGGCCGGATTGCGCAGGCAGTTCGCCGAGCAGCAGTCGCAGCAGCAGCGTCTTGCCCGCGCCGTTGCGCCCGATGAGGCCGTGGCGCGCCACGCCGAAAGCGTGGCTGGCGTCTTCCAGCAGCATGCGGCCGTCGGGCAGCGCATGGCTGACGTGGCGCAGGCTGATATGGAAAGTCGCCGCGAGCGGCGCGCGGGATTGCTGGGCAGAGGAAAGGGGCCGCGCCGGCGCGGGCGCGTGGGGTGCGTGGGCCATGAAGCGCTCCTGACGATGAACGGGCCTTGCGGACGCGGCGGGCTGCCGGCGGCAAGGACGGATCGGAGGAAGGCTTAGAGGTTCATGGCGGGGGCGCTCCCGGCGGTGAATGGAGCAGCCATTGTCGCATATCGACTGCGGCGGTCCGTGCCCGTCGCGGTCGCGGCGCGGCCTGCGCCGGCTACTTCATGAGCGGGCCACAGACCTTGATCCAGTCGGATTTCTGCGAAGCCAGCATGCCGGCTTCCCGATCCATCGCGCCCGCCGTGTCGGCGGGAAAGGTTCCGCCATCGCGCGCGCAGACTTCGTAGCGGTCGGCCAGTTCGAAGCGCAGGTCCAGCAGGTCCAGCCGTCCCTGGCACAGCGTGCCGTCGAGCTTGCCGCCGCGCGTCGCTTCCAGCGCGTCCTGCGCCGACTGGGCGCGCCGGTAGTCCGACTGCGCGGAATCGAAGGCCGCGACGCAGTCTTCGGCGGCAGCCGAGCTGGAGAAGGCGGCGAGCAGCAGGGCGGCGGACAGGAGGCGGGATGCGGTCATGGACAGGCGGAAGGGCGCAACAGGAAAGGGCGCGCCGGGTTCGGGGACTGCATCATAACTGGGCTGCCATGCAGCGCTCAGGCAAGGGTGGCATGCAGGCGCAGGCCAAGCGCGCGCAAGACCTTGAGAATGGTGCTGAAGTCGGGGGCGCGCTCCCCGGACAGCGCTTTATACAGGCTCTCGCGTGACAGCCCGGTGTCCCGCGCGACCTGGGTCATGCCCTTGGCGCGCGCGATATCGCCGAGCGCCTTGGCAATCAGCGCCGCATCGCCTTCGGCGATGCATGCGTCCAGGTAAAGCGCCATTTCCTCGGGCGTTTTCAGGCGCTCCGCGATGTCGTATTTCCGTGTCGTCAGTTTGCGCATGGGGGGCTCCCTGTGGAGCGACAGTTGAAGGGGGCGATGCTGGCAGCTTCAACGGCGTTGACGGCAGCCGTCTGGTTTTCAGAAATTCCAGTCCAGTTTGTCGACCAGGCGTAGCGCCATCCTGATATCGGCGTCCTGGGTCGATTTATCTCCTTCTGCAAGTAGGATGACGATGGTTCCCGCGATGCGTTCGGTGAAATACACCCGATAGCCGGGACCGAAATCAATTTTCAATTCAGAGACTCCCTTTTCCTGATGCCGGCATCTGCCTGGGTTTCCGAGGGCCAGTCGCTGTATGCGTGCTTGTATTCGCGCCTTGCCGACCTTGTCCTTCAGGCGGGCTTCGAAGTCATCATAGGCTTGGGTGCTGCGGAGTTCTTTCACGGGTTCCTGGCCTCGCCTTTTGATAGTCGATGACTGTCATGTGCGTTTCCTGGTCCGTGATTCTTGTAGCCATTAGGCTACGAAAAGAAGTGTAGCCATATGGCTACGAAGGCGCAAGAAACTTTGTAGTCATCCGGCTACATCTTGCCGCCTCGAAGGACATGGCTCCATCCTCATTCTTGATAGGTGGGAATCCCTTGACACGCTGGTTTTTCGCATTGCCTGCGGTGGGCAAGCAGGCGATATAGGCAACCCCAGGAATCCCCTGATCGAAATCGGCCCGAACACGGTTTACCTCCACCCGAAACTGGTCTACCTTGCTTTACATGTCAAGGATCCGCGCGGCGCGCCCGCGCCGTCCGACTGGATGATCCTGGACAGACAGTTCTGTTTTATCAACGCCCACGCTGGAGATGAAAGAGAATGACCGACACGCTCATCAAGGTCGACCTGGCCCAATCCCCCTACGAGAACAAGCAGATCCACAACCGCTGGCATCCGGATATTCCGATGGCGGTCTGGGTCAAGCCCGGCGACGACTTCGTCCTGGAAACCTATGACTGGACCGGCGGCGCGATCAAGAACGACGACAGCGCCGACGACGTGCGCGACGTGGACCTGTCCACCGTGCACTTCCTGTCCGGGCCGGTGGGCGTGGAGGGCGCCGAACCCGGCGACCTGCTGGTGGTGGACCTGCTGGACATCGGCGCCAAGCCCGACAGCCTGTGGGGCTTCAACGGCTTCTTCAGCCGCAACAATGGCGGCGGCTTCCTGACCGATCATTTTCCGCACGCGCAGAAATCCATCTGGGATTTCCACGGCATGTTCACGTCCTCGCGCCACGTTCCGGGCGTGAATTTCGCCGGCCTGATCCATCCCGGCCTGATCGGCTGCCTGCCCGACCAGAAGCTGCTGGACGACTGGAACAAGCGCGAACAGGCGCTGATCGACACCAATCCGAACCGTGTGCCGCCGCTGGCCAACCCGCCCGCGCCCAAGACCGCGCACATGGGCGCGTTGCAGGGCGCCGACCGCGATCGCGCGGCGGCCGAGGGCGCGCGCACGGTGCCGCCGCGCGAGCACGGCGGCAACTGCGACATCAAGGACCTCTCGCGCGGCGCGCGCGTGTTCTTCCCGGTCTACGTCAAGGGCGGCGGCCTGTCGGTGGGCGACCTGCACTTCTCGCAGGGCGACGGCGAAATCACCTTCTGCGGCGCCATCGAGATGGCCGGCTGGGTCCACATGCGCGTGTCGCTGATCAAGGGCGGCATGGACAAGTACGCCATCCGCAATCCCATTTTCAAGCCCAGCCCGATCACGCCGACCTACAAGGATTACCTGATCTTCGAAGGCATCTCGGTCGACGAGCAGGGCAAGCAGCACTATCTGGACGTGAACGTGGCCTATCGCCAGGCCTGCCTGAACGCCATCGAATACCTGAAGAAGTTCGGCTATTCCGGCGCCCAGGCCTATTCCATCCTGGGCTGCGCGCCGGTGCAGGGCCATATCAGCGGGGTGGTGGACATTCCCAACTCCTGCGCCACGCTGTGGCTGCCGACCGAGATCTTCGATTTCGACATCCAGCCCTCGGCCTCGGGGCCGGTGAAGCACATCAAGGGTGGCGTCGACATGCCGCTGTCGCGCGATCGCTAGGAGCCCGCATCATGCCCATCTATGACTATGCCTGCGGCGGCTGCGGCGAGTTCTCGGCGCTGCGGCCGCTGGCGCAGTGGCGCGATCCCGCCGACTGCCCGCAATGCGGCGCGTCCTCGGAACGCATCGTGGGCGGCGCGCCGGCCATCTCGGCGCTGTCGTCGGCGGTGAACCGGGCGCGCGCGGCGAACGAACGCAGCGCCAACGAGCCGCGCAGCTCGCGCGCCGGCCACGGCATGAACTGCGGCTGCTGCTCGGGCGGACGCAAGTCCGGCAAGACCCGGGTGGCGGCGGACGGCGCCAAATCTTTCGCCGGCTCCCGCCCCTGGATGATCAGCCACTGAATGAGGCCCCCCGAAGCGCTGCGCGCTTCCCCCAGGGGCATGCCTACGGACCGGCGGAGCCGGATCCGTGGCATCCCGCTTTGGGGCAGCGTCTTGCGGGGCGGGCTCATTCTTGCGGCCCGCAGGCATGCACTCCTGAGGAGCACGCGGGCGCTTTGGGGCGGCTATCTCATGCGGGGTAGTACGTAGTGGGGCGCCAGCGGGCCGGTGGGGCGGGTGCCGTCACGGTATAGCTGGGTCAGCTGGTTTTCGCCGACGAAGTAGCGCTGGCTGTCGCCGGAGGCGTCCAGGCGGATGGTGCTGCCGTCGGATTCCCACGAAAAGGTGCCGGCCACGACTTCGGGCTGGGGCTGGCGGTCCAGGTACTGGGTCTGCTTTTCGTAGCGGCCGTTGTCGGACAGGGTCACGCGCGTGCGGATGCCCGGGCAGTCGGCGCAGGGCAGCACGCCTTCGTAGCTGCCGGCCCAGTCCAGCGAGTCGCGCGCCGTGTGGCTGTCCACGGGGGCGGCGTTGCGCGACGGAGCGCAGGCGGTCAGGAAGGCTAGCGTCAGGGCGCAGGTCAGGGTGGTCTTGATCATCATGGCGAGCTCCTGTTTGGCAAAACCGGCCCACGATACGGATGGAAGCCGCGGGCCGCTGAAACCGGATGTAAGACGCGAGACGGCGCGCGGAGGCGTGCATTACGCTGTCCTGCCCTTCATCCGACAGGCGCATCATCGCAATGAACGGCGAACACCGCTACCTCGTCCGCGTGGAATGGACCGGCAACACCGGCTCCGGCACGTCCGACTACAAGTCTTATTCGCGCAACCACCTGATCCAGGCCGAGGGCAAGCCCGACATCCCCGGCTCATCCGACCCCGCGTTTCGCGGCGACCGGACGCGCTGGAATCCGGAAGACCTGCTGGTCGGGTCGCTATCGGCCTGCCACAAGCTCTGGTATCTGCACCTGTGCGCCGTCGAGGGCGTGCGCGTGCTGTCGTACCGCGACGAGGCCGAGGGCCTGATGGCCGAGGATCCCGAGCGCGGCGGGGCGTTCACGCGGGTGGTGCTGCGTCCCGTCGTCGGCGTGGCGCCGGGGGCGGACACCGCGCTGGCCGCCGCGTTGCACGAGCGCGCGCATCACTTCTGCTACATCGCCAATTCGGTGAATTTCCCGGTGCTGTGCGAGCCGCGCATCGTCGAGGAAGGCTAGGGCCGGGTATCGCGGGCGTCCATGGCGGCGGCGGGGCGGCGCCGTCGCGGCGATAACTTTTACAATTTTCCGGCGGCCGGCTGTCACGCGGCCGCCGGCTGTCTCGTCTTATGCACGACGGCGCTTCGCAACGGACGCCCGATCCCTTTTCCAACCGCATGAGCAGAGAGAGACCATCATGAGCATCGCCCGCCTGAATCCCTATACCGCCGCGCCCAAGGCCGTGAAGGCCATGCTGGCCCTGACCGAGGCCGCCGAGCATTGCGGCCTGGAAAAAAGCCTGATCGAGCTGGTCAAGATCCGTTCCTCCCAGATCAATGGCTGCGCCTATTGCATCCACATGCATTGCAGCGACGCCCGCAAGCTGGGCGAGACCGAGATGCGCATCTACCTGCTGCCGGCCTGGCGCGAGTCGTCGCTGTATTCCGGCCGCGAGCGCGCCGCCCTGGCCTGGACTGAAGCGCTGACCCGGCTGGCGGACACCGGCGCGCCCGACGCCGACTACGACGAACTGGCCCGCCACTTCAGCGAAGAGGAGCGGGTTAACCTGACGCTGGTCATCAACATGATCAACGGCTGGAACCGCATCGCCGTCGGTTTCCGTTCCGTGCATCCCAAAGACTGAAGGCCGACGCCCAGCATGAGCGCATTGACCGCAGGCGACGCCGTCGCCGATTTCGAGCCCCATCGCCGTGTTTTGCAGGGACTGGCCTACCGCATGCTGGGCTCATGGTCCGAGGCGGAGGACATGGTGCAGGAAGCCTGGCTGCGCTGGCGCGATGTCGACCGAGCGCAGGTCGACGCGCCGCGCGCCTACCTGTCGCGCACCGTGACCCGCCTGTGCCTGGACTACATCAAATCGGCCCGCGCGCGCCGCGAGGAATACGTCGGCCCGTGGCTGCCCGAGCCGCTGCCCGACGCCGGCCTGTACGGCGGGCTGGGCGAGGGCGCGCTGGCGCACGATCTGTCGGTGGCGCTGATGCTGGCGCTGGAGCGGCTGTCGGCGCCCGAACGCGCCGCCTTCCTGCTGCACGATGTCTTTGACCAGCCTTACTCGGAGGTCGCCCGGACGCTGGGACGCAACGAGGCGTCCTGCCGACAGCTGGCGTTGCGGGCGCGCGAGCGCGTGCGCGAGGCGCGGCCGCGCTTCGCGGCCACCGAGCAGGACGGCCTGCGCATCGCCGAGGCCTTCCTGCAGGCGTCGCGCGAAGGCGACCTGGGCGCCCTGCGGCAATTGCTGGCCGACGACGCCGTGCTGCACTCGGACGGCGGCGGCAAGAAGGCCGCCACGCTGCGACCGGTCATGGGCGGCGACAAGGTGGCGCGCTTCTTCGCCGGCATCGCGGGCAAGCCGGGCGGCAAGCTGCTGGGCGCGGCCGTGGTGCGCCTGAACGGCATGCCCGCCGTGCTGGGCACCGAGGCCGACGGCCTGCCGCGCTCGATATCGCTGGACATCCAGGATGGCCGGATCGTGGCGGTCTACATGGTGCGCAACCCTGATAAGCTGCGCCATGTCGCGGCCCTGGCGCCGCGCCAGTCCGCCGAACCCGATGCGCCCCTATCCCCCTGAACGATACGACCTGAACCTGCCCGCGCTGGACCTGCCCGGGCTGCGCCTGCGCGCCATGCGCGAGGCCGATGCCGATGATTGGCACGACTACCTGCGCCTGGAGGAAGTGACGCGCCACACCAGCTGGCGGCTCGATGGCCCGGCCACGCTGTCGGCGCTGATCCGCGCCTATGCCGAGCCGGCGCGTTCCAACAGCATGCGGCTGGCGATCGCCGGGCCGGACGACAGGCTGGTCGGCACGATCGGCCTGAACGAAATCTCCATTCCGCACCGGCGCGCCGAGATCGCCTACGACCTGGCGCCGACGTATTGGGGCAGGGGCGTCGCCAGCGAGGCCTGCCGCAAGCTGGCCGAGTGGGCCCTGCGGGACCTGGGCTACGCCCGCATCCAGGCCACGGTGCTCGACACCAACCAGGCTTCGCTGCGGGTGCTGGAACGCTGCGGCTTCCAGCGCGAGGGGCTGTTGCACGCCTATCGCGAGGTCGCCGGCGCATCGCGCCACTTCTGGATCTACGCGCGCACCTGGCCGCCGGCGGGCGGCGTGGCTGATTGTGGCTGATGGGGCTGGCGGGGCTGGCGGGGCTGGCGGGGCTGGCAGGGCTGATGGCGTTGGCGTATCGCGCCGCCGGCACCATCGGCGCATCGCCGTCGCCGGCCTGCCGATGCGTCGGCGCAAGGTAGACTAGCCCCTTCCTTTTTATCGCCCATGGAGCCGCCGTGTCTGCCGCCCTGATCGTGATCGACGTGCAACGCGCCCTGTTCGAGACCTCGCCGCCGCCGGCCGATGCCGACGCTGTGCTCGAACGCATCAATGCGCTGGCCGACCGCGCCCGCGCCGCCGGCGCGCCGGTCATCTACGTCCAGCACGAAACCCGCGACGGGGCGATGGCCGCCGGCCAGCCTGGCGTGGACCTGGATTTACGGCTCACGCCGGCGCCCGGCGACCGGCGCGTGCGCAAGACCACGCCCGACTCGTTCCTGCGCACCACCCTGTCCGACGAGCTGGAGGCGGCTGGCGCGTCGCGCCTGGTGATCTGCGGCTATGCCACCGAGTTCTGCGTGGACACCACCGTGCGCCGCGCGGCCGGGCTGGGCTTTCCCGTGACGCTGGCGGCCGACGCCCACACCACCCACGACAAGCCGCATGCTCCCGGCGCCCGCATCCGCGAGCACCACAATGCCACGCTGCCGGCGATCAGCAGTTTCGGCGTGCGGATCCAGGCGCTGCCGGCCGCCGCCATCGATTTCCCGGCCGGGGGTGGGGCCTGATGGATCCGGAGCTGCTGTCGCTGCTGGTCACGCGGACCATGCCTTTCGGCAAGTACCAGGGCCGGCTGATCGCCGACCTGCCCGGGCCGTACCTGGCCTGGTTCGCGCGCAAGGGCTTTCCGCCCGGCGAGCTGGGCCGGCTGCTGGCGCTGATGCACGAGCTGGACCATAACGGGCTGGCTTCCCTGCTGGCGCCGCTGCGCAAGACGGGCGCTGGCAAGGTGGGCCAGGGCAAGTGAAGCGGGCGGGATAGGGGCGGGCAGGGCGGGCCTTGGCGCCGGCGCTGTCGCGCAAATGTCACGAAATGCGCGCGAACGGTGCTACAATCGGCGACGTCCTACTCAGGATGGGTCCAGGCAGGACAAATCCGAGTCCAAGCCCCAAACGGGTCCAAGCACCAAACCGAGTCCAAGCCCCCAAGCGGTCCCGACATCATGTTTTTCCCGCAGGCACGAACTACTACTTGGAACTTTCGCCCTATGTCGCGTTAAGTTTTTTCGTGCGTCGGGTTTCACCGTGGCAAGTCGGCGGTAAAGCTCATAGCAAGACAAATCCAGAAAACGCGGCATAGGCCGCGTTTTTCGTTTCCGCGTTTTCCGCATACCTCTTTCGTTTTCAGAACCCAGGAAGCACTCCCGATGGTACAGATCACATTGCCCGATGGTTCGCAGCGCCAGTATCCGGGGCCGGTCACGGTCGCCGACGTCGCGCAGTCGATCGGCACGGGCCTGGCCAAGGCCGCCTTGGGCGGCCGCGTGGCGTTCGACGGCGCCGAGTCCAAGCTGGTCGACACCAGCTACCGCATCGAGTCCGATGCGAGCCTGGCCATCGTCACCGCCAAGGACGCCGACGGCCTGGACCTGATCCGCCATTCCACGGCGCACCTGCTGGCCTACGCGGTCAAGTCGCTGTTCCCGGACGCGCAGGTCACCATCGGCCCCGTGATCGACAACGGCTTCTACTACGACTTCTCGTACAAGCGCCCCTTCACGCCGGAAGACCTGGCCGCCATCGAGAAGAAGATGGCCGAGCTGGCCAAGAAGGACGAAGTTGTGACGCGCGAGGAATGGTCGCGCGACGACGCCGTCGAATTCTTCAAGGGCATTGGCGAAAAGTACAAGGCTGAGATCATCGCCTCGATCCCGTCCAACGAGACGCTGAGCCTGTACCGCGAGGGCGAGTTCATCGACCTGTGTCGCGGCCCGCACGTGCCGTCCACGGGCAAGCTCAAGGTCTTCAAGCTGATGAAGGTGGCCGGCGCCTACTGGCGCGGCGACAGCAAGAACGAGATGCTCCAGCGCATCTACGGCACGGCCTGGGCCACCAAGGACGAGCAGGACGCCTACCTGCACATGCTGGAAGAGGCTGAGCGCCGCGATCACCGCAAGATCGGCCGCGAACTCGACCTGTTCCATTTCCAGGACGAGGCCCCCGGCCTGATCTTCTGGCACCCCAAGGGCTGGGCGCTGTGGCAGCAGGTCGAGCAGTACATGCGCGGCGTCTATCGCGACAACGGCTACCAGGAAGTGAAGGCGCCGCAGATTCTCGACATCTCGCTGTGGAAGAAGACGGGCCACTGGGACAACTACCGTGAAAACATGTTCACGACGGAGTCCGAGAACCGCGTCTACGGCCTGAAGCCCATGAACTGCCCCGGCCACGTGCAGATCTTCAACGCCGGCCTGCACTCGTACCGCGAGCTGCCGCTGCGCTACGGCGAGTTCGGCCAGTGCCACCGCAACGAGCCGTCCGGCTCGCTGCACGGCATGATGCGCGTGCGCGGCTTCACCCAGGACGACGGCCACATCTTCTGTACCGAGGAACAGCTCCAGGACGAGTGCGCCGATTTCACGGCCCTGCTGCAGAAGGTCTACCGCGACTTCGGCTTCACCGAGGTGCTGTACAAGGTCGCCACGCGTCCCGAGAAGCGCATCGGCTCGGACGAGGTCTGGGACACGGCCGAATCGGCGCTGATGGAAAGCCTGCGCCGCACCGGTTGCGAATTCGAGATCTCGCCGGGCGAGGGCGCCTTCTACGGCCCCAAGGTCGAGTACACGCTGAAGGACGCCATCGGCCGCCACTGGCAGTGCGGCACGATCCAGGTCGACTTCTCCATGCCCGTGCGCCTGGGCGCCGAGTATGTGGACCAGAACGACCAGCGCCGTCCGCCGGTCATGCTGCACCGCGCGATCCTGGGTTCGCTCGAGCGTTTCATCGGCATGCTGATCGAAAACCACGCCGGCGCGATGCCGCCCTGGCTGGCTCCGGTGCAGGCCGTGGTGTGCTGCATTTCCGAGCCTTCGGCTGATTATGCGGCTCAAATTGCGCAAAGCCTGAAAAAACAAGGCTTTAGGGTTGAATCGGATTTGCGCGGTGAAAAAATCACTCGTAAAATCCGGGAGCACAGCCTGCAGAAGGTGCCGTACATCCTCGTCGTCGGCGACAAGGAGAAGCAAAATGGCACCGTCGCCGTACGCGGCCTGGGCGGACTGGATCTCGGCGCAATCGCCTTCGACGACTTCGTCGCGCGCCTGTCCGAGGACGTCTCCACCCGCCGCGACGTTGTTCACCCCGACAGCAGCGCTGTTTAACATTTATAGGAACTTTCAACATCGCCACTGAAAAAGCCAATCGCATCAACGGTGAAATCCGCGTCCCCGAGGTGCGCCTGATAGGTCTGGACGGAGAACAGCTGGGCATCGTCAAGATCGCCGACGCCTTCCGTCTTTCCGAGCAAAGCGACGTGGATCTGGTGGAAATCGCGCCGAACGCCGAACCGCCGGTCTGCCGTTTGATGGACTACGGTAAGTTCAAGTACCAAGAGCAGAAGCGTCAAGCCGAAGCTCGTTCGAAGCAGAAGGTCATCCAGGTCAAGGAAGTCAAATTCCGTCCTGCCACCGACGAGGGCGACTACCAGGTCAAGCTGCGCAACCTGCGCCGCTTCCTCGAGGAAGGCGACAAGGCCAAGGTGACGCTGCGGTTCCGTGGCCGTGAAATGGCTCACCAGGAACTGGGCATGCGGGTACTTGAGCGCGTGCGCGACGATCTGGTCGAACTGGCCCAGGTCGAAGCCATGCCGAAGCTCGAAGGCCGTCAGATGGTCATGGTGCTGGCGCCGAAGAAGAAGGCCGCCCCTGCGGGCAAGGCCGAATCGGCCGCCTGAGTCCCACAGAGCCTCCCTCCGGGGAGGCTCTGGCGTTTCGGGTCGGCGCGTTTCTGGTCGACGTTCCCGACCGGCGTTTCACGCCGGCTCGGAGCCGGCCGGGGCAGCCCCGAATGCAAGTCACGAACCCGCCGCGTCCGCCAGGACGACCGGCGGGTTCGCTTATTGGGCGGCTCTGCGCTACGATGTGGCAATCAAGCCGCCTTCCCGCGAGGGAAGGCGGCGTCCGTTCAGGGTGTCGCGATGCACGTTTTGTTCGTTTTGGATCCCTTGCCGCTCTTGAAGGCGTACAAGGACAGTTCGGTCGCCATGATGCGCGCGCTGGTCGCGCGCGGGCATACGCTCAGCGTGGCCATGCAGGGCGACCTGTATATCGAGGAAGGCGCCGTCCGCGCCGTGGCCACGCCCATCGAGCTGGTCGACGGGGCGGACCTGCACGGCCATGACTGGTGGCGCGAAGCCGAGGCCCGGGATGTGCGCCTGGCCGATCTGGGCGCGGTCGTCATGCGCAAGGATCCGCCCTTCGACATGGAATACGTGTATTCCACCCATCTGCTGGAATACGCCCAGCAGCAGGGCGCCAAGGTCTTCAACACCGGCGCGGCCATCCGCAACCACCCGGAAAAGCTGGCCATCACCGAAATCAGCGAGTTCACCGCGCCCACGCTGGTGACCCGCAACATGGCCCGTCTGAAAGCCTTCCACGACAAGCACCAGGACGTGATCGTCAAGCCGCTGGACGGCATGGGTGGCACCGGCGTGTTCCGGCTGCAGCCCAAGGATCCCAACCTCAACGCCATCCTGGAAACGCTGACCGACAACGGCGCGCGCACCATCATGGCGCAGCGCTACATCCCCGAGATCGTCAAGGGCGACAAGCGCATCCTGCTGATCGGCGGCGAGCCCGTGCCGTACTGCCTGGCCCGCATCCCGCTGGCCGGCGAAACGCGCGGCAACCTGGCGGCCGGCGGACGTGGCGTGGCCCAGCCGCTGTCGCCGCGCGACCGCGAGATCGCCGAGGCGGTGGCGCCCAAGCTGGCCGCCCGCGGCCTGCTGCTGGTCGGCCTGGACGTCATCGGCGACTACGTCACCGAGGTCAATGTCACCAGCCCCACCTGTTTCGTGGAGATCGCCGAACAGACCGGCTTCGACGTCGCCGGCATGTTCGCGCAGGCGCTCGAGAAAGCAGCGGCCTGAGGCCGCGGGATTGCTGCCATGACCACGGGTATTGTTATCGTTGTCCACGCGCCGCTCGGCGCCGCGATGCGGGATTGCGCCAGCCACGTGATGGGCAACCTGGACGGCATGTTGGCCATCCACGACATCCAGCCGGAAGACCTGCCTGATGACCTGGCGCCGGCCGTGCTCAAGGACATCCTGGACCAGGAGTTGGGCGGCGGCGTGCTGGTGTTGACCGACCTGATCGGCGCCACCCCGGCCAACATCGCCAAGCGCGCGGTGGCCGATGCCCAGGCCCAGGGCATCCAGTGCTGCGTGCTGGCCGGCCTGAACACGCCGATGCTGCTGCTGGCGCTGACCTATCGCAATCTGCCGCTGGCCGAGACGCGCGAAAAAGCGCTGGCGGGGGGAGTGCAGGGCGTCTTGCGTGTAGACTGACGGCTAAGAATATGCCCTATCATTCGGGCGTAATATTTCAGCCGGCGCGCGGCGGGCCATCCCGCCGCGACCGACACTGATACCGGACAGCCGCAGACACCAAGATCCCTATGCCCAATACCGATATCGTCATCAGCAACAAGCTGGGCCTGCATGCCCGGGCGGCCGCCAAACTGACGCAGCTGGCCAGCAGGTTCTCCAGCGAGATCTTTATTTCGCGCGGCGCGCAGCGCGTCAATGCCAAGAGCATCATGGGCGTCATGATGCTGGCCGCCGGTCTGGGCGTGACGGTCCGTCTGGAAGCCTCCGGCGCCGACGCCGAGCTGGCGCTTGCTGAAATCGAAACCCTGTTTGACAGCAAATTCGGTGAGCAGGAATAGAACGTCCCCTGAACCGGCCGGCTCGGGTGCTGCCCGGGCCGGGTCCGTCACGTCCCAGGGGGACGTCCCGTCCGGGGCTGGCGCTGCCAGCCCCGTCGTCTGTCTGTACGGCAAGGGCGTGGCTCGCGGTTACGCCATCGGGCGCGCCGTGGTCATGGGCGCCGCGGCGCTGGAAGTGGCGCATTACCGCATCGCGCCGGAAGATATCGCCGCCGAAAGCAGCCGCCTGACCCAGGCGCTGGCCGACGCGCAGCAGGAACTGTTGCTGCTGGCCGACACCCTGCCGGCCGACGCCCCGCGCGAGCTGGGCGCCATGCTCAACGTTCACAGCCTGCTGCTGGGCGACCCGCTGCTGGCCGAGCAGACGCTGGCGCTGATCGCCGAGCGGCACTACAACGCCGAATGGGCGCTGACCACGCAGGGCCAGATCCTGGGCCAGCAGTTCGACGCCATGGAGGACGAGTACCTGCGCGAGCGCGGCGCCGACGTGCGCCAGGTCATCGAGCGCGTGCTGCATGTGCTGGCCGGCACGTCCGCCATGCTGCCGGACATGGGCCATGTGGACGGCGACGAAGCCCTGATCGTCGTGGCGCACGATATTTCTCCCGCCGACATGCTGCGCCTGCGTGGCGGCCGCTTCGCCGCCTTCGTCACCGACCTGGGCGGCCCCACGTCCCATACCGCCATCGTGGCCCGCAGCATGGGCGTGCCGGCGGTGGTGGCCCTGGGCAATGTGCGCGAGCTGGTGCGCGATGGCGACACGCTGATCATCGACGGCGCGTCGGGCGCCGTGGTGGTGAATCCCTCGCCGCGCATCCTGCAGGAATACCGCCGCCGCCAGTCCGCCTATGCCGACGAGCGCGCCGAGCTTAGCCTGCTGCGCGACGTGCCCTCGGTCACGCTGGACGGCATCGACGTGGTGCTGCACGCCAATATCGAACTGCCCGAGGAGGCCGCGCTGGCGCTGGCGTCCGGCGCGCACGGCATCGGCCTGTTCCGCAGCGAGTTCCTGTTCATGGGCCGCGCGGACCTGCCGGGCGAGGAAGAGCAGTACGAAGCCTATGCCTCGGTGGTGAAGGTGATGGCGGGCCGTCCCGTCACCATCCGCACGCTGGATATCGGCGCGGACAAGACGCTGGACGGCGAGGCCACCGTGGCCACCAACCCCGCGCTGGGCCAGCGCGCCATCCGCTACTGCCTGGCGCGCCCCGAGATGTTCGCCACGCAATTGCGCGCCATCCTGCGCGCCTCGGCCCACGGGCCGGTGCGGCTGCTGATCCCGATGATCGCCCATATGCACGAAGTGGTCGCCACCAAGGCCGCCATCGAGGCCGCGCGGCGCGAACTCGACGCGCGCGGCCAGGCCTATGCGGCCCATATGGAAGTGGGCGCCATGGTCGAGGTGCCGGCCATCGCCATCGCCATCGAGCCTTTTGCCCAGGCGCTGGATTTTCTTTCCATCGGCACCAACGACCTGATCCAGTACACGCTGGCGATCGACCGCGGCGACCACGACGTGGCGTCCCTGTACGACCCGCTGCATCCGGCGGTGCTGCGCCTGGTCGCGAACACCATCAACGCCGGCGAGCGCGCCGGCAAGCCGGTGGCGGTCTGCGGCGAGATGGCGGGCGATTCGCGCATGACCCGGCTGCTGCTGGGCCTGGGCCTGACCGAGTTCTCCATGCATCCGCAGCAGTTGCTGGACGTCAAGCGCGAAGTGCGCCGCGCCCATTCCAATGCCTTGCGGATCAAGGTGGCCAGCGCGTTGAACCGCGCCTTGCCGGTGGACCTGGACGCCCTCGGACCAGGCTGATCCTGTTTCGGAGGCGCCTGCGGCGCCTCCCTGGCGCGGGGCCTTCCCAATGAAAAAGCCCGGAACCGCAAGGTTCCGGGCTTTCTTGTCTGCGCTACGCCCGGCGCTCGCCGGGCGGGTCGGATCAGCTGTGGTACGCCGATTCGCCGTGGCTGGTGACGTCCAGCCCTTCGCGCTCCTGGTCTTCCGGCACGCGCAGGCCGCACAGGGCGTTGGCGATCTTGTAGGCGATCAGGGCCACCACGCCGGACCAGACGATGGTCAGCAGCACGCCTTCGAGCTGCACCCAGAGCTGATGAGCGATCATGCCGGGCTCGGCCAGGCCGGGGCCGCCCAGGGCCTGGGCATTGAACACGCCGGTCAGCAGCGCGCCGACGATGCCGCCCACGCCGTGCACGCCGAACACGTCCAGCGAGTCGTCGGCGCGCAGGATGCGCTTCAGGCCATTCACGCCCCAGACGCAGACGACGCCGGCGATCACGCCGATGACCAGCGCGCCTGCAGGACCCACCAGGCCGGCGGCCGGGGTAATGCCGACCAGGCCGGCCACCGCGCCCGAGGCCGCGCCGAGCATGGACGGCTTGCCCTTGATGCTCCATTCGGTGATCAGCCAGGCCAGCACGGCGCCGGCGGTCGCGATCATGGTGTTGAAGAAGGCCAGCGTGGCGTTTTCGTTGGCGGCCAGGGCCGAGCCGGCGTTGAAGCCGAACCAGCCCACCCACAGCAGCGCGGCGCCGACGAAGGTCATGGGCAGGTTGTGCGGCTGCATGGCTTCGCGGCCGTAGCCCACGCGCTTGCCGATCACATAGGCGCCGACCAGGCCGGCCACGCCGGCGTTGATGTGCACCACCGTGCCGCCGGCGAAGTCCAGCGCGCCGCGCGCATTGAGCAGGCCGGGCGCGGTTTCGGACGCGAACCAGACCATGTGGGCGATGGGCACGTAGGCGAAGGTGAACCAGATCACCGTGAAGACCAGCACCGCCGAGAAGCGGGCGCGTTCGGCGAAGCTGCCCACAACCAGCGCGCAGGTGATGCCGGCGAAGGTGGCCTGGAACGAGGCGAACAGCAGCTCGGTGAGCGAGTTCGACATGGCGTACTTGCCGTCCGCGGGCGTGAACATGCCGGAGAAGAAGGCGCGCGACAATCCGCCGAAGAAGGCATTGCCTTCGGTGAAGGCGAGGGAATAGCCGTAGATGAACCAGAGCACCAGGCCCAGCACGAAGGTACACAGCACTTGCAGCAGCACCGAGAGCACGTTCTTGCTGCGTACCAGGCCGCCATAGAACATCGCCAGGCCGGGCACTGCCATCATCAATACAAGCAGGGTAGAGACGAGCAACCAGGAGATATCTGCTTTATCCATTTTTCAGGCTCCGATGAATCTTGCTTTAGTTGTTTACAGCGCGGCTTCGCCCGCTTCGCCTGTGCGGATACGGATCACTTGTTCCAGCGGGGCGGCAAAGATCTTGCCGTCGCCGATCTTGCCGGTGCGGGCGGCCATTTCGATGGCCTCGATCACCTGGTCGACCAGGTGGTCGGGCACGGCGGCTTCGACGCGCAGTTTGGGCAGGAAGTCGACGGCGTATTCAGCGCCGCGGTAGAGCTCGGTATGGCCCTTCTGGCGGCCGAAACCTTTGACTTCGGTAACCGTGAGGCCCTGGACCCCGATTCCGGACAGAGCCACACGCACCTCGTCGAGCTTGAAGGGCTTGATGATGGCGATGATGAGTTTCATGGCATTTCCTCTCATGGTTGCACGTTGGCCTCGTCAATCAAGCAAGTTCCATGCCATGTCCGGAGATACCCGGAAAGAGGGCGCGCAGGCGCGCAGCTTGTGCCTGGCTGCACCAATATAGTGCGTCGACGCACGACTGTCAGCCTCGAAGTGGTGCATGGCGGCGAGCGGGGTGAGGGATGAAACCAAACGTGTTTCCGGCGCGCTGGTTGTTGCCAATTGCAGCTTCGCGGGTGCCTTGACGGGTTATGACGATATGCCCGGGCCACTGTTGCGATTCATCGCGCCGTGGGCATGCGGGCGGGCTTTGATGCAACGGCGGCCGCTAGGCCGGGCGCGGCGTGGCGGGCAGAAAGCCCGTCGCCGCGAGGCGCGCGCGTGGCGCCGGCCGGGCCCTTGCCGGGCGGGTTTCAGGTATTCCCGATGTATGGAAATTGGGGCCAAGCGTTGATACGAGGGTTTACACGCAGCCGCTTGTGGCCGCAACGCGCCTGCTCAAGAATCGGATCCAGCCTGTGCCTGACACGGGCTTGAATGGGGCCGCACAAGGCGTCCGGCGTGGCGGCCCTCTCTACAAGAAACAAGCAAGAAAGAGGAATTCATGAATATCGAACGCAAGACCCTGGGCATTCTCGCGCTGGCTGCCGCCGCCGTCCTGATGGCGGGTTGCGACAAGAAGGACGACAAGGCCGCCACGCCTGCGGCGCCGTCCACGTCGGCTCCCGCATCGTCGTCTTCCACCACGCCGCCGGCCGCCACGACGCCGGCGCCTTCCTCGTCGGCCGCCACGCCCGCCGAATGCGAAGCCTACGTCGCCAAGGTCAACGCTTGCATGGACAAGCTGGGCAATGGCAATCCGGCCGTGGCCAGCTTCAAGCAGCAGATGGAAGCCGCCAAGGCGCAGTGGGCCGCCGTCACCGACAAGACCCAGCTTGCCGCCCAGTGCAAGCAGGCCAGCGACCTGTTCGCGCAATCGGCCACCCAGATGGGCTGCCCGTAACGATGTTGGTAGGGGGCTGCCGCGAGGCGGCCCGGTTTTCTCCTGTGCTTTGTGGGCGGTCACCGCATGCGGTCCGCCCTTTTTTTTGCGTCGGATCCGCGCAGGGCCGGCGAGGCCCATTGCGCCATGCCCGCGCCGGTGGGCGCAGTCCGTCCGGACGCACTACACTGGAGCCAGCCAGGCAACAACAAGGAGTACTGCCATGAATTCCCGCACCCAATGGATGGAAGACATCCAGAAGAACATTTCCGACCTGATCGCACGCAGTCCCGCCGCGGATGTCGAGAAGAACGTGCGCGCGATGATGGCCCAGGCCTTCACCAAGATGGACCTCGTCACGCGCGAGGAATTCGACGTGCAGGCCGATCTGCTGGCGCGCACCCGCGCCCGCGTCGACCAGTTGGCGGCGCAGGTGCAGCAACTGGAAGAGCGCCTGTCGGCTCTGAGCAAGTAGGTTCAGGCAGGGTCCGCCCTGCAAGGGCGGGATATTTCCAGCACGGCCGCCTTCGGGCGGCCGTCGGCATTTGGGCATACTGGCCTGCCGCTGACCGTGATCGGAGGCCGCCTTGTCCCTTGCCGTACTCGCCAGCCGCGCGCTCAGCGGCGCTCATGCCCATGTCGTGCGGGTCGAGACCCATCTCGGCCCGGGACTGCCGGGCTTCAATGTGGTCGGCCTGCCCGATGCTGGCGTGCGGGAAAGCCGCGAACGGGTGCGCGCCGCCATCATCAACAGCGGCTTCGAGTTTCCTGCCGGCCGCATCACCGTCAACCTGTCGCCGGCCGACCTGCCCAAGGAATCGGGCCGCTTCGACCTGCCGATCGCGCTTGGGCTGTTGCTGGCATCGGGGCAGTTGCCGGGGCCGCCATCCGCAGGCGACGCGGGCGGCAAGCCGCCCGCCATGCCGGCGTCCGAGTCCATACTGGCGCGCCTGGTCCTGGCGGGCGAGCTGTCGCTGACCGGCGCGCTGACGCCTGTCACGGCGCCGCTGCTGATCGCGCTGGGCGTGGCGCGCGATCAGCCCGACGCGACGCTCGTCCTGCCCGCCGGCAGCGCGGAGCAGGCGGCCTGGGTGCCCGGCCTGCGGGTGTTGTCGGCTCGCAGCCTGGCGGACGTAGCGGCGCACATCACGGGCGCGCATGCCTTGCCCGACGCGGTGCCGGCGCCCTGGCCTGAGCCGCCGCCCGTGCCTTGCCTGTCCGACGTGCGCGGCCAGCCGGCGGCGCGGCGCGCGCTGGAGGTGGCGGCCGCCGGCGGTCACAGCCTGCTGATGGTGGGGCCCCCGGGGGCGGGCAAGAGCATGCTGGCGCAGCGGCTGCCGGGCCTGTTGCCGCCGCTGTCGCGCACGCAGGCGCTGGAGGCCGCTGCCGTGGCGGCGCTGGCCGGTCATGCGCAGGCGCCCGCGGGGCAGCCGCCATTCCGGGCGCCGCATCATTCCCTGTCCGTACCGGCGCTGGTGGGTGGCGGCACCCATCCCCGGCCCGGAGAGATCAGCCTGGCGCATCACGGCGTGCTGTTCCTGGACGAACTGCCCGAATTCAACCGACGCACGCTGGAATCGCTGCGCGAGCCGCTGGAAACCGGCCGGGTGCTGATCTCGCGGGCCATGCGCACGGCGCGGTTTCCGGCCCGCTTCCAGCTGGTCGCGGCCATGAATCCTTGCCCCTGCGGGTGGCGCGGACATCCGGCGCGGGCCTGCGCCTGCACGCCCGATCAGGTGGCGCGCTACGCGGGCCGCGTCTCCGGCCCCTTGCTGGACCGCATCGACCTGCATCTGCGCTTGCCGCCGGTGGCCCCGGAAGACCTGGACGGGCCGCCGGGGGAGGCCTCGCCGGCGGTGCGCGAGCGGGTCCTGGCCTGCCGTGGGCGGCAATTGGAACGTCAGGACAAGCCCAACGCGGCCTTGGCCGGCGCGGAGCTGGACTGTCATTGCGCGCTGGACGAGAGCGGGCGGGAGTTGCTGCGGCAAGCCATGCGCCGCCTGCGCGGCTCGGCCCGCGTGCTGCACCGGACGCTGCGGGTGGCGCGCACGATCGCCGACCTGGAGGGCGCGGAACGGCTGGGCGCCCGGCATGTCGCGCAGGCGGTGCAGTACCGGGCGGAGTGAGAGGAGAGGGAGGGTTTGGTGAAATCCAGGGACATATGGCATCCGGATCTGGCTCGCCATTGCAGGGTGATCCCTTATCCGATTCGACAAAAGCCCGGAAATCGCCATATAATCAAAGGCTTTCCCGGATCTGGCGTGCGCGCGAGCTGCCTTTGGGCTTCGCGCATGGGGGAAAAGCGCTGCGAAACATGCTTTCGAGCATGGCCTGGCTTTGGGGTTAATGCCCTGGGGTTAATGCCCCGGGATTAATGCCCCGCGCGCAGGCAGCAGTGATCGCTGGAAGGCGATACCAGAGCAGTACCACAGAAGTGGCAACAGGTTCGACAAGTCTTGTCGCGCCGCCCTGGGCAGCAAGCCCGGATTTGCCTGGCTTCGGATTCGATTCCGTCGCGGGCAGGCCGGTCTGGCTTATCTGGCTCACGGCGCCGTCAGGCACCTGGCGTCATGTAAATCAACAATCAGTGTTTAGTTTAGGGAATCAACATGCCCAAGATGAAGACCAAGAAAAGCGCCGCAAAGCGCTTTCAGGTTCGCGGCAGCGGATCCATCAAGCGTGGTCAGGCGTTCAAGCGTCACATCCTGACCAAGAAGACCACCAAGAACAAGCGCCAGCTGCGCGGTTCGGCTGCGGTCCATGAAACCAACGTGGCTTCCGTGAAAGCCATGATGCCTTTCGCTTGATCTAAGGGAGATCTACTATGCCTCGCGTCAAACGCGGCGTTACCGCCCGTGCCCGTCACAAGAAAGTCATTTCCGCCGCCAAGGGTTACCGTGGCCGCCGCGGTAATGTGTTCCGCATCGCCAAGCAAGCGGTCATGCGCGCTGGCCAATACGCCTACCGCGACCGCCGCAACAAGAAGCGCACGTTCCGCGCGCTCTGGATCACGCGTATCAACGCCGCCGTCCGTGAGCATGGCGTCAGCTACAGCGTGTTCATCGCCGGCCTGAAGAAGGCTGCGATCGAGCTCGACCGCAAGGTCCTGGCCGATCTGGCCGTGCGCGACAAGGCCGGCTTTGCCGCCATCGTGCAGCAAGCCAAGGCTGCGTTGGCTGCCTGATCGCGCGCTTTAACTCATCGCGCATCGCTGCAAACGGGGCTGTCATGGCCCCGTTTGCGTTTTGAGGGCTGGATTCATGACTCAATCGATTGACGACCTGGTCTCCCAGGCGCAAGAACGTTTCGCCGCGGCCAAGGACGCCGCCGCGCTCGAAAACGAAAAGGCCCGCTTCCTGGGCAAGGATGGCGCGCTGACCGTGCTGCTCAAGGGGCTGGGCAAACTCGACCCCGAGCAAAAGCGCGAGATGGGCGCGCAGATCAACCAGGCCAAGAAGAAGGTCGAGGAGTTCCTGAATCTGGGCCGCGCCGCGCTGGTGCAAGCAGAGCTGGACGCCCGTCTGGCTTCTGAAACCATCGACGTCACCCTGCCGGGCCGTGGCCGCGCGCCGGGCGGCATTCATCCGGTGACCCGGACCTGGGAGCGCGTGGAAGAGATCTTCCGCTCCATCGGCTTCGACGTGGCCGATGGCCCCGAAGTCGAGAACGACTGGACCAACTTCACCGCCCTGAATAACCCGCTGGACCATCCGGCGCGTTCCATGCAGGACACGTTCTACGTCGACATGCAGGACGCCGACGGCCTGCCGCTGCTGCTGCGCACGCACACCAGCCCGATGCAGGTGCGCTATGCCCGCATGCACAAGCCGCCCATCAAGGTCATCGCGCCGGGGCGCACCTATCGCGTCGACAGCGACGCCACGCACTCGCCCATGTTCCACCAGGTGGAAGGGCTCTGGATCGCCGAGGACATCTCCTTCGCCGACCTGAAAGGCGTGTACACCGATTTCCTGCGTTGCTTCTTCGAAAGCGACGATCTCGTCGTGCGTTTCCGCCCGTCGTTCTTCCCCTTCACCGAACCGTCCGCCGAAATCGACATGATGTTCACGTCGGGGCCGAACCGCGGCCGCTGGCTGGAGATCTCCGGTTCCGGCCAGGTGCATCCGCAAGTGGTGCGCAATTTCGGCCTGGATCCCGAGCGCTACATCGGTTTCGCCTTCGGTTCCGGGCTCGAGCGCCTGACCATGTTGCGCTACGGCGTCAACGACCTGCGCCAGTTCTACGAAGGCGATTTGCGCTTCCTGCGCCAGTTCAACGAATAATCGAAGCGACGGCTGATCATGCAATTTCCCGAATCCTGGCTGCGTTCCCTGGTCAATCCCGAGATCGCAACCGATGAACTCGCGCACCGGCTCACGATGGCCGGCCTGGAAGTCGAAGACGCCGTGCCGGCGGCCCCCGCGTTCAGCGGCGTGGTCGTGGCGCGCATCGTCGAGATCGCGCCGCATCCGGACGCCGACAAGCTGCGCGTCTGCCAAGTGGACGACGGCTCCGGCGCGCTGCTGCAGATCGTCTGCGGCGCGCCCAACGCGGCCGCCGGCCTGACCGTGCCGCTGGCCCGCGTCGGCGCCGAGCTGCCCGGCGGCATGAAGATCGGCGTGGCCAAGATGCGCGGCGTGCAATCGTCCGGCATGCTGTGCTCGGCGCGCGAGCTGGGCCTGTCCCAGGATCACGCCGGCCTGATGGAACTGTCCGGCGACCTGGCTCCCGGCCTGTCGATCCGCGACGCGCTGGACCTGGACGACACGCTGTTCACGCTCAAGCTCACGCCGAACCGCGCCGACTGCCTGTCGATCCTGGGCGTGGCCCGTGAAGTCGCCGCGCTGACCGGCGCGCCGCTGTCGGTGCCCACCGCCAAGGCCGTGCCCGTGACGCTGGACGAGCGCCTGCCCGTCAAGGTCGAGGCCCCCGATCTGTGCGGCCGTTTCGGCGGCCGCGTGATCCGCGGCGTCAATGCCCGCGCCGCCACGCCGGAATGGATGAAGACGCGCCTGGAGCGCGCCGGCCAGCGTTCGCTGTCGGCGCTGGTGGACATCTCCAACTACGTCATGCTCGAGCTGGGCCGTCCGTCGCACGTGTTCGACCTGGACAAGATCCAGGGAGACCTGTCGGTGCGCTGGGCCCGCGAAGGCGAGACGCTGGAACTCCTGAACGGCCAGACCGTCACGCTGGATTCCAAGGTCGGCGTGGTGGTGGCCGGCGACACCGTCGAAAGCCTGGCCGGCATCATGGGCGGCGAAGCCACGTCCGTGACGCTGGACACGCAGAACATCTACCTGGAAGCCGCGTTCTGGTGGCCGCAGTCGCTGGCCGGCCGCGCGCGCCGCTACAAGTTCAGTTCGGAAGCCAGCCATCGCGGCGAACGCGGCGTGGACTACGCCACGATTCCCGAGCACATCGAGTTCATCACGCGCCTGATCGTCGACATCTGCGGCGGCCAGGCCGGTCCGCTGGACGACCAGATCGTCAACCTGCCCAAGCGCGAACCCGTGCGCATGCGCCTGGCGCGCTGCCATCGCGTGCTGGGCGTGCCGGTGACGCAGGCCGACGTCGGCCGCATCTTCGGCAGCCTGGGCCTGGAATACACCATTGAAGGCGACGACTTCGTGGTCACGCCGCCGTCGTTCCGCTTCGACATCGAGATCGAGGAAGACCTGATCGAGGAAGTCGCGCGCATCTACGGCTTCGAGAACATTCCCACCGTGCCGCCCATGGCGCGCGCCAAGATGTTCTCGCAGCCCGAAGTCCGCCGTGGCAACCACGCCCTGCGCCGCCTGGCCGCCGCGCAGGACTACCAGGAAGTGGTCAACTACAGCTTCGTCGAAGCCGACTGGGAACGCGACTACGCCGGCAATACCGACCCCGTGCGCCTGGTCAATCCCATCGCCAGCCATCTGTCGGTGATGCGTTCCAGCCTCATCGCGAGCCTGGTGGCCAACATCGTCCACAACGCCAATCGCAAGCAGACCCGCGTGCGCCTGTTCGAGCTGGGTCGCGTGTTCACGCGCGACGCCGCCGCGCAGGACGGCCCGCTGGCCGTCGCTGGCGTGCGCCAGCCGCTGATGCTGGCCGGCGCCGCCTGGGGCCCGGCCGTGGAAGAGCAGTGGGGCGCGCCCGCGCGCCACGTCGACTTCTACGACGTGAAGATGGATGTCGAGGCGCTGTTCGGCGCGCGCGGCGACCGCCTGCGCTTCGAGGCCGCCGCGCATCCCGCGCTGCATCCCGGCCGCAGCGCCCGCGTCTCGCTGGACGGCAAGGTCGTCGGCTGGATCGGCGAACTGCACCCGCGCTGGGCGCAGCAGGCCGACCTGGCCCATGCGCCGGTGGTGTTCGAACTGGACGTGGCCGCGCTGTCGGAAGGCGAGCTGCCCCAGGTCCGCGAGCAGTCGCGCCAGCCCATCGTGGTGCGCGACCTGGCCCTGTGGGTCGACGCCCAGGTGCCGGTCCAGTCCATGCTGGACACCGTCACCGCGCTGGCCAAGACCGATCCCCAACTGGCCGTGCTGCGCGATCTGCGCCTGTTCGACGTGTGGCGCGAGAAGTCCCAGGATGGCGTGCCCGCGTCCGAGAAAAGCCTTGCTTTCCGATTCTGGCTACAGGACACTGAGGTCACGCTGGACGACGCCCGGGTGGCGGACTGCATGGCGCGCATCAGGGATGCCCTGATCAGCGCACACGGTGCGCGACTCCGCGCTTGAACATGGGGAACACTATGCTTGCCGAGCCGCGTACCCTGACCAAGGCTGAACTGGCCGAGCTGCTCTTCGAGCGGGTCGGCCTGAACAAGCGCGAGGCCAAGGACATCGTCGACACCTTCTTCGAAGAGATCCGCGACGCGCTCGCGCGCGGCGATTCCGTGAAGCTCTCGGGATTCGGCAACTTCCAGGTGCGCGACAAGCCGCCGCGCCCTGGTCGCAATCCCAAGACGGGCGAGACCATTCCCATCGCCGCGCGCCGCGTGGTGACCTTCCATGCCAGCCAGAAGCTCAAGAGCGTCGTGGAGCAGGCCACGCCGGCTGCGCCCGACGCCGTGGAGTGATACGCTTTGTCGGTAAATGTTATCGGCGCTCGACGCAACGCGGCATAAAATCCACTTATGACACGTCCCGAATCCACCGTTACCACCTTACCGCCCATTCCCGCCAAGCGTTACTTCACCATCGGTGAAGTCAGCGACCTGTGCGGCGTCAAGCCTCACGTCTTGCGGTACTGGGAACAGGAATTCACGCAGCTCAAGCCGGTGAAGCGGCGTGGCAACCGCCGCTACTATCAGCATCACGAAGTGCTGCTGATCCGCCGCATTCGTTCGCTGCTGTACGAGCAAGGCTTCACCATCAGCGGCGCGCGCAATCGCCTCGGCGACGCGCGCGACACGCCGCATGACCAGGACGCCGCCGTGCGCCTGTCCGGCGCCGAGATGCAGGCCCTGCGCAATGAGCTGGGCAATGTGTCGGCGATGCTGGGCGAAGCGTTGGGCATCAAGCCCGGCGCGCAGGCTGGCGATGCACACGCCGCCAGCATTCAATCCTCCGGCGTGTCCGCGCCGGCTGCCTGATTCCGCTTGCGCTCGCGCCGGCCTCGTGCCGGCGCGGTGTTTGCCGGCAATACGTCTCCCTTGTTTTTGAAGTCAGCGTGGCCTGAGCTGCCATGCGCGGCGTGCGTTATCGCATGCTTGTGCAATCGCGTCGCACAGTCGCGGTTGCGTTGCCGTGGGGGCTGACCTTGTCGTGTCTGGATCCGCGACGTCGCCGGCATTGGCATTGGCATGGCCTTTGGGGAGATTGCGGCGACCTGGCGCTCCCTTGCGGATGGTGCGCCTGTTGATTGCACATCGACAAACACGAGGGTATCCCTTGCATTCAACAGGGTCCGCGCAAGCATGTTCAACGTGTGCCCCAAATTTTTTTCGAGCATCTGCAAAATTTTTCGCGTGAGTGCGTGCAAACAATTTTTTGCTCTGCTATAATCTTTTTCTTTCGGGGCGTAGCGCAGCCTGGTAGCGCACTTGCATGGGGTGCAAGGGGTCGCGAGTTCGAATCCCGCCGTCCCGACCAGCAGTTCAAAAAGCCGTCAGTGATTTTTCACTGACGGCTTTTTTCATTGCCGCTGCCTGCTGCGGACAGCGCGACTCCGGATTGACAGTCTTCCATTGCGACGAGATCCTTGAAAACCTGAACGAGCCTGCGCAAAGGAAGGGCAATGAGTCATCTGTTGGTGCTGGTCGTCGGTGATGACATCGAGCGCCAGTTGCAGCCGTATCACGATTTCGATTGCACGGGGACAAACGACGAGCATGTGCAGTGCATCGATATCACGGCTGAGATACTGGCTCGGATTGATGCGGGAGAGCGGCTGCCTGGGGTGTTGAGCGATTATGGTTTGAAGGACCACATCCTTGCCGATGAAGCTCACGCCAGAATCGTCGGTGAGCGGGCTCCAGATATGCGGGGATATGCCGTCGTGCAGGACGGAAAACTCTTCAAGGCTGTGACGCGGACTAATCCAAACCATAAGTGGGATTGGTGGGTTATCGGTGGACGCTGGTCGGAGTTTCTGATAACCAAACCAGGAGCGGATGCCGAGCTTGACGGCAATCTGTCCAGTTCATGCCAGGAACAACCGGCTGTGAATCAGGCACGCAAGGGCGATATCGATATGGAGGCCATGCGCGACAAGGCGGGGCGGCAGGCCGCGGAGCGCTGGGACACGGCTGCCAGCATCAGTCGCGGGGAAGGTTGGATGTCCTGGAAGCATGTCCTGGATGTCGTGCATGGGGGAAACGTCATTGCCGCCCGCGAAGCCTATCGCGCGCAACCTGTCATACATGCCGTTGCGCAGGCCTTGTATACCTCATATGACCAAGTGGACGAGTACCTCGTGCCGCGTGATCAATACATTGAAGAGGAACGCGCCTTCGCCATGGTTCCGTATGCCGTGGTGATGAATGGCGAATGGTTGGACAAAGGCTTGATTGAACGGCTGGGTGTGTCCGAAGCTGCACAAATTTGGCAGGCTTGGGGGGCTCGGGCAACCCAGATACTGGAGGCGCTGCCGGACGACACGCTAATTACGGTCGTCGATTGCCACACCTAACCGCGGGGAGGATGCCTGTTTTCGTCCGTAGCCGGCAACACGATCTCCACCCGCTCCACCCCTTTCCCCTGATTCTTCCGCTTCAGCGCAATCCCGCCGATCTCCCCGGTCCTGCGCGGATGCGTGCCGCCACAGCCCATGCGGGCGAATCCCTCGACCTCCCAGTACCGTCGATGATTCGCCTCGTCGGAAAACGCCGTCACGATGGGCTTGTCGGCGGCGATCAGCGCGTCGGCTTGCGGTTGGATGGTTGGAAACAGTTCGCTGATGCTGGTCGCGCGCTGGAAGTCGATGCGTGCCTTCGCCGGTGAGATATGCGCGCCGACCTTGAGGATGCCGGGTTCGCAGTCATAGATCAGTTGCAGCACCATCTCGGCCGCGAAGTGATGACGCATCAGGCCGTAGCGCCGCGCCCAGTCGATGCGCACGTCCACTTCATCGCCGGCGTGCAGGCCATGGCCGGGCGGCAGCGTGTAGGCGATGTCCAGGCCGTTCTTTTCCGCCTTCAGCACGGGCATGCCCGCGATCGTGCCGCTGTCGCTTTCCTGCCCGCCTGCGTTGGCGTAGAAGATCGTCGCGCGCAGGCGGACGATGTCTCCGTCGACGGCGGACACCTCGGTCCGCAGATGGTCCAGGTAGGGGTCTTGCCAGAAAACCTTGTCTGTCACGTGGGGCTCCGCGCGCGAGGGGCTGGGATGATCCAGCGACTATAGAGCATCGCTCAGGCTGTCTGCACTTTCCTGCAATGCTGCTTGCTTCCGTCCGCCGAGGTGATGGTCAGCGTCGCCGCTGCGCGATGGAACTCGTGGCGTTCGTCGAAGGCATCGGCGCGCCATGCCTGGGCATCCGGGCCGGCCTGGCTGGGGCGGATCGCATAGCGGCACGGGACGCCGTAGTCGCGCGTCGCGGCGATGAGCCGGCGCGCGGTGTCGACGACGTAGGTCGCGCCCTGTTCATCGCGATAGGCGCCTTGCGCCCAGTCGTCGACGTGCTCGGTCAGGGCGGCGGGATAGGCAGGCCAGGCCTCGCCCATGGCCAGCCCCAGCAGGCGTCGCGCCGTCGCGCTGGCCGGCGTCGAGGCGGTGTTGAACAGCACGACGGCGCACAGCCTGCGTTCCGGCAGGCCCAGCAGCATGGACGTATGGCCATTGACGTCGCCCTTGTGCGCGACGCTGCGCCAGCGCCGGCCGTCGATCTCGATCTCGTCCAGCCACCAGCCGCAACCGAAGTCGCCGGGCGGGCCGCCCAGCATCAAGTCGGTATGCGCCGCGTCCAGGACCTTGCCGTCGATCAGCGACAGCCACCAGCGGGCCAGGTCGCGCGCGCTGGCGGCCAGGTCGTAGGCGCCGAATGCCACGCTGGGATGCAAGGGCGGCGCGGGCGGTCTGTCCGGATCCAGCATGCAGCCTATGCTGTGCGCGGTGTCGATCGATCCCGTCTCGCGCAGTTCCAGCGCTTGCCAGAACATTGTGCGCAGCTGGTCGTGCAGCGCATCGCCGCCGACGCGTTCCGCGATCCGGGCCAGCACGGCGTAGCCGGTGTTGCTGTAGCGGCAGGCCTGTCCTGGCGTGTCCATCAGGGGCGAGGCGGTGATCAGCCTGATCAGATCCTCGGGCGCGATGTGCCGCCCCATCAGTTCCGGCCAATAGGCGGGCAGGGCGGTGTGGTTGCCCAGGCCCGAGCGGTGCCGCAGCAGATGCATAGGTGTGATGCGCGGATCCAGGCCGCAATCCGGCAGGTGCCGTGCGGCGCTGTCGTGCAGATCGAGCTTGCCATGTTGCGCGAGCAACAGGATCGCGGCGGCCGTATGGCTCTTGCTCAGGGATCCGATGCGAAAGCGGGTGTCCGGGGCGTTCTTGCGGCCGCTGGCTAGGTTCGCATGGCCGCAGGCCTGTTCGGCCACGGCTGCGCCATCGGCGTAGACGCCCAGCACGCCGTGGAGATCGGCGTGCGAGGCCAGGTCTTGCAGGTACTGGTGCAGCGCGAGTGTCATGGGCGGTGATCGATGTCGAAAAACGCGGGGCGCGAGAGCAGGGGAGCCGCGATCGGGCCGCGGGCACGCCATGGCCCGCGACCTCGACGGGCCTATGGACCTTAAAGCGGCTACAGCCTCTATCGTGCCAGGCAGTTCAACTGTAAGGAGCAAGCATGTCCAGCGTGTTGGAACGTTCCCGTTTCGTTCTGGTCATCGGCGGTGGGCAGGCCGGATTGGCGGCGGGCTATTGGCTGAAGCGGCAGGATATTCCTTTTCTGATCGTCGAGGGCAGCGCCCGGATCGGCGATGTCTGGCGGCAACGCTACGCCTCGCTGTCGCTGTTCACCACGCGCGCGTTCAGCGCCTTGCCCGGCATGGCCCTGGCGGGCAAGGCGCAGGGCTATGCCGGCCGCGATGAGTTCGCGGATTACCTGGAGGCCTACGCACGGCGCTTCGCGTTGCCCATCCGGCTGTCGACCTCGGTCCAGCGCCTGCGCGCCGGGCCGCAGGGGAGCTTCCTGGCCGACTTGTCGGACGGCGGCACGCTGGCCGCCACGCATGTCATCGTGGCGACGGGCGGCTTTCAGGCGCCGGTGGTGCCGGCGATCGCGCGCGGCTTCGGCGCTCAGATTCCGCAGTTGACCCCGGAGAGCTTCGGCGCCGGCGAGTCCTTGCCCGACGGGCCGGTACTGGTGGTGGGAGACGGGGCCAGCGGCCGCGACCTGGCCGTGCTGGCCTCGGCCTCGCATCCGGTGATGCTGGCCACGGGCAAGCCGCGCAAGCTGGTGCCCGAGCGTGTGCTGGGCCAATCGATCTGGTGGTGGCTGCGCAGCCTGGGGCTGATGCGCGCGTCGTCCGCGTCATTCATCGGCAAGGCATTGCGGCGCAGGGACCCCTTTCCCGATCGTGATCGCGGCCTGGCGAGCCTGGCGCGGCGCGGCATCGAGTTGCGGCCCAGGCTGACGGCCGCCGAGGGCGATACCGCCGTGTTCGCCGACGGCGAGCGCCGTAAGGTGGCGGCGGTGGTGTGGGCGGTTGGCTATCGGGATCGGACCGATTGGATCGAGATCCCCGGCGCCTTGGGCGATGACGGCCGCTTGCTTCACGACGCCGGCGTTTCTCCGGTGCCCGGCCTTGCCTATGTCGGCCGTCCGTGGCAGCGTAACCGCGCGTCGGCGCTGGTCATGGGGGCGGGCGAGGATGCGCGGCTCATCGTCGAGTCCATCAGACGCGAGGACGCGCCTCGTCGGATCGCTGCTGCCGTGCCGCCACGGGCGGCGGAGCCGCGCTGATGGCCCGCAAAGTAAATGCACCATTCTTCACCGTTTTCTCCAGGGAATCATGGCCTTTCCCGCTAGCATGTGCGCAGGGTCGAGCAAGCAGCCGGCCTTTCAAGCGCGCATGGCTGGCATGCGTCAGACGAGGCAGACAGTGAAAGTGGAAAGAACATGGTTCAAGGATTGAACGGCAAGGCAGCGCGGGCGCGCGGATCGGACGCCGTGCAGGGTGTGCGCCGCCTTGCGTGCGGGACCGGGGCGTCAGCGGCTCCCGCCGCGCCGCGCCGCATCCTGCAAGGCGCGGGCGCCGCCATCGCGGCCGCGCTGATGGCCGTGGCGCCGCCGGCGTGGGCCGCCGGGCCGGCCGTCGTCGTCAAGCATGGCGAGACCGTCACGATAGATGGCGTGCGCAACATCGTCATGCGCGCCGACCAGGCCAAGGGCGGCATCCTGCTGCTGACGGGCGGCGACGGGCGCCTGAACGTAACGGACGGCGCGCAGTTCACCGATGGCGCGGACAACGTGCTGATCCGCAACCGCGACGCTTTCGCGGCGCGCGGCTACAACGTGATGCTGGTCGACCTGGGCACGGACCTGGCGGCGGCGGTCGGCTATATGTCCAGGCTGAAAGCGCCCGTGACCGTCATCGGCACCAGCAAGGGCACGGAGCGGCTGGCGCAGGGATTGGCGAAGGGCGCGCGTCCGGACAAGGTGGTGCTGTCCTCGGGCTTTCTCAGCCAGGAATCCGGGCCGGGCGACAGCGTGCAAGCCATCCTGGGCACGCCGTCGCGGCTGCCGCCGGCCTTGGTTATCCACCACCGCGAGGACCATTGCCGCTGGACGCGCCCGGCCGGGGTCGAGCCGTTCAATACCTGGGCCGGTTCGAAGGTCGAGGTCGCGTGGCTCAACGGCGGCGTGGACGATCAGGCGAATCCCTGCCGCTACAGCGGGCACCATGGCTTCGCCGGCCTGGACGCGGCATTCGTGGATCGCGTCATGGCCTTTGTCGCGAAGTAGGTAGTCGGGCGGCCAGGCTGTTATGGCGCAATCCCGGCCGCTCTGTGCATGGCGGCGCGGCCGGACCTTGCCCATACTGATGGCGCGCCCGCAACTCGTCCGCGCACCTTGCGCGGGCGGCGCGCGCAGCCAACCAGGATCCGTTCCATGCCCTATCGCTACGTTGTCGCCGATGTCTTCACCCGCCACGCCTATGGCGGCAATCCGCTGGCCGTCGTGCTCGACGCGCAAGGCCTGGATGCCGCGCAGATGCAGCGCATCGCGCGCGAGTTCAATTTCTCCGAGACCAGCTTCGTGCTGCCGGCGCGCGATCCGGCGCACACGGCCGAGGTGCGGATCTTCACGCCCGATCGGGAAGTGCCTTTCGCCGGACATCCCAATGTCGGCACGGCGGTGGTGCTGGCGCGCGAGCTGGCGGCATCGGGACGTCCCGTGCCGGACGCGTTCGTGTTCGAAGAGGCGGCCGGACTGGTGCGGATCGCGCTGCGGCGCGAAGGGGCGGACGTGAACGGCGCCGAGTTGCAGGCGCCGCAGCCGCTGTCCCGGCGCGCCTTGGCGCCCGTGGATGCGGTGGCGCGGGCCTTGCGCCTGGCGCCCGGGGACATCGAGACGGCCGAGCACGCGCCGCAAGTCGTGTCGGTCGGCCTGACCTTCCTGGTGGTCCAGCTGGCCAGCCGCGTTGCGCTGCGCCGCGCGTCGCCGAATCCTGCCGGCTATGCGGCGCTGCTGCCGCTGGACGACGCGCGTTCCATCTATGCCTATACGACCGACACGGCGGCGGACACGGGGCAGGGGCCGACCGACATCCAGGCCCGCATGTTCACGGGCCGCATGACGGAAGACCCTGCCACCGGCAGCGCCACCGCAGCGGCCACGGCGCTGCGCGCGGCATTGCGGGGCGCGGGGACCACGCTGCGACTGCGCGTGGGACAGGGCGTGGACATGGGGCGCGCCAGCCTGCTGCACGCGCATGCAGAGGTCCGGCAGGACGGTGTGTGGGCGGGCGTGGCGGGCAACGCGGTGGTCGTGATGGAAGGCACGCTGGTGGCGCCTGCCGCGTCTTGAGCAGTCTAGCGCGGGTAACGGGCGAGCGGGCGGTGAGCGCGTCGTCCACGAGCCGGCGGCGCGACAAGCCGAGTGTCTTGCCAGGATTGCGCATCGCCGCTAAGCTGGCGCACATGAATCCGATTACCACCGCCCGGCCCTGCCGGGCCGATTCCCGACGAACCGCTCGACGCATGCGTTGAGTGGCCCGTCACGTCCGGGCGCCGTCCAGGCGCCGCATTGCAGAAGGCCACGATATGTCCCGTGGCCTTTTTGTTTTTCGCGCAGTATCCCGTCCGCAGGCGTATCGTCCGGCCTTCGTTTTTCCCTTTCCGAGGAACGAAGCATGTCGCATCACGATCTGAACATCCGCGCTTTCCATCCGGCCGATGAGGCCGCCGTCATCCAGCTGTGGCACGACAGCGGTCTGACGCGGCCCTGGAACGACCCGAAGAAGGACGTGGCCCGCAAGCTGACGGTGCAGCCCGGGCTGTTCCTGGTGGGCGAGGCTGGCGGACGCATCGTGGCCGCGACAATGGCCGGGTACGACGGGCATCGCGGCTGGATCAACTACCTTGCAGTGGCGCCGGACTGCCGCCGGCGCGGCTATGCCTCGATGCTGATGCGCGTGGCCGAACGCAAGCTGCTGGAGCTGGGCTGCCCCAAGATCAATCTGCTGATCCGTGCGGAAAACGCGGCCGTGCGTGGTTTCTACGAGAGCCTGGGCTTTGGCATGGACGACGTGGTGAGCATGGGCAAGCGCCTGATCCCGGACCTGTGAGGCGGCGCGAATACGGGAAGGCTGGCCGCCTTCCCGCGCTTGCCGCGTCCGTGTTGCGCGCGGTCCTGCCCGCGCTCAGATCTGCACGGTCAGGTACACCGCTTCGCGTCCGACCACGGGCATGCGGGTCGGCATGAAGATGGTGCAGTCGTCGCAAGGCGAGCGGATCTCTTCGCCGCCGTTGATGGCGATGAGTTCGCCTTTCTGGAAGACCTCGAAGCCCAGCACCGGGCGCGTGAAGCGGAAGTCGGTGGACTTCACCATGTGCACTTCCAGCAGCATGTAGCGTCGCGCGGGCGGCGCGGTCTCGGCCGAGGCCGGCGTGTCGATCAGGCCCAGGTGGCCCAGGAAGCGCAGCGTCACGTCGGTGGCCAGGTCGGCCGCCGAGCGCGCGAAGTGCTGGCCGCATTCCACCACCACGGCGCCGCCGCTGTCGGACTGCGGATCGCCATGGCGGCCATGACCCATGACGCCGGTGCCGGGAAAACGCTCGGCCGGCATCACCAGCTGCACTTCGGGCGTGCCGACGGCGGTGGCCAGCGCGGCGTTGCGCGGCAGGTCGTAGTAGACCAAGAACGGCTGCACCGGCGCGCGCGTCGAATGGATGTCGAGGATGTAGTCGGCGGCGTCCAGCACCGGGCGCAGCTCGCGCGCGCGGCGCAGCTCGGGGCTTTGTTCGCTGCCGTCGAGCAGTTCGGGCGTCCAGATGCGGTTCAGGTTGTGCACCAGCTGGCGATTCTCGTAGGGGCGCTCCAGGTCGAAGGCCTCGTAGGCTTCGATATTGGCGAAGCTCACCGTGAGCGTGCCGATCTTGGGGCGCACCGCGTTGTCCAGCAGGTGCGTGGCGGCCACCATGCCGCAGATCTCGTTGCCGTGCGTGAGCGCGTTGATCAGCACGTGCGGGCCGGGGCGGCCAGATTCGAAGCGGTGGACATAGTCGACGCCGGTGTTGCCGGCGCGATAGGCGGAGAGGTCGCGCGGCAGCACTTCCAGCGGCGCGGTGTCGGGGGCGAAGTCGGGATGGTCCATGGTTGCGGTTCTCATTCGGGCCGGATGCCGGCGCGTTCAATCAGGTCTTTATACAGGGACAGGCGTTCGGACATCATGGCAGTGAACTGGGCCGGCGTCTGTTCGTCGGGCGGCAGGGCGCCGTTTTTCTCCAGCGTCTGCTGCAATTCTTCCTGGCGGGCGACGGTCCGCACGGCCTGCAGCAGCGTCTGGAGCACGTCGGCGGGCGTGCCGGCGGGCGCCGCCAGCCCGATCCACGAGGTCGTGTTGAGCGTCGGATGACCAAGTTCGGCGAAGGTCGGCACGTCGGGCAGGTAGGCCGGACGCGCGGGCGCGGCGATCGCCAGGGCGCGCAGCTTGCCGGACTGGATGTAAGGCAGCATGGGCGCCAGGTTGTCCAGCATGAACTGCACCTGGTTCGACAGCAGTCCGCTGATCAGCGGGCCGCCGCCACGGTAGGGCACGTGCACGGCCTTCACGCCCAGCGTGCTCTTGAACAGTTCGGCGTTGAGCTGGCCCATGCTGCCCACGCCCGCCGTGCCGAAATGAAGCTGGTCGGGATTGGCCTTCAGGTGCGCGACGAATTCCGTCAGCGTGCGGGCCGGTACGTCCGGATGCACCACCAGCGCGTTCAGCGACCGCGACAGCTGCGAGATAGCGCTGAAGTCCTGGATCGGGTCGTAGCCCAGGTTGCTGTGCATCAGCGGGTTGGCCAGGTGCGAGCTTTGCGACGAAGCCACCAGCGTGTAGCCGTCCGCCTTGGCGCGGGCCACGCGCTGGCTGCCGATGGAGCCGCCGGCGCCGTCGCGGTTCTCGATGATCACGCTCACGCCCAGCACCTTCGCCAGCCGTTCGGCATAGATGCGGCCGATCAGGTCGACGGAGCCGCCGGCGGGAAAGGGCACCACCAGCGTGATGGGCCGGGAGGGATAGGCATCGGCGCGGACGGCCAAGGGCGCGAGTGGCAACAGGGCGGCGCCCAGGCCGGCTTGCAGCAGGCTGCGGCGCCGGCCGCAGACGGCTGCGGGTGGGTGAGTCATGACGGGATCTGGGTTAGGGACTTGAGAAATGCGGGAGTGAAAAATATGCAAAGTGAATTGCAAAATTGAAATATAAAATGCAATGAGCTTTGTGAGACCCTGGGGTTATCACCTACGGATGCCCCGGGCGTGGCGTCGGGTCTGGGCGGGTCGAGCCGGCTCGCGGCACGACCCGCCGCGTCATGCCGCGAGCCAGAACGTCCTTGTAGAATCGCCCCTCACCATGAACCTGAACCAACGCATCGCGGGCTATGGCCGCAAACTCTCCAAGACCGAGCGCCTGCTTGTCGACGAGATGCTGGCGCGTTATCCGCAAAGCCTGCTGGAATCCGCCACCGCGCTGGCACGGGCGGTGGGCACCAGCGCCTCGACCGTGGTGCGCCTGCTCGCCAAGCTGGGCTACGACAGCTATGCGCAGGCGCAGACCGAGGCGCGCGCGGAAGTCACCGCCCGGCTGGCCTCGCCGGGCGAGCGCGCCGACGCTATGGGCGCCGACGGCCACGGTGCGCGCGCCTGCCTGCACAACGCGCTGCTGCATGACCAGCACAATTTGCAGGCGACCTTCTCCACGGTGGATCCGGCGGTGTTCGAGGCCGCGGTGCGCGCGCTGACGCAACGCAAGGCGCGCGTGCACGTGCTGGGGCTGAGGCAGGCCGCGCCGCTGGCCGGCTACGCGGCGCTGTACCTGAACCTGTGCCTGCCGGCCGTGCGGCCGCTGGCCACGCAGGGGCCGTTGTTCCTGGAAGACCAGTTGCTATGGGTGGACGAACGCGACGTGCTGCTGGCCTTCACCTTCCGGCGCTACTCGGTGGCGGCGGCCAAGGCGCTGCGTGTGTTCCGCGAGCGCGGCGCGAAGGTGGTGCTGATCACCGACTCGGCTTCCGCGCCGGCCGCGCGTTGGGCCGACCAGGTGCTGGTGGCGCAGTGCTCCAGCGCCTCGCCGTTCGATTCCTACACCGCGCCGATGGCGCTGTGCAATGCCTTGCTGGCGGCGGTGGCGCAGCGCTGCAGGCAGCCGCTGGGCGAGGCGCTCGCGCGTGGCGAGGCCTTGTGGGACGCGCAATGGATACGCTCTTGAACGCCGGCGCCTGTTGGCCGCCGGGCCAGACTGTATGTATTTTCCCGTAAACTCCTACCAGATGTTGCCGGCGCGCTGCGCGCGCGGTTGCATGGCGGCATCTACTGAAGTGCCGTGGCAGGTTTTGTTGCGTTTATCACAATCGTGTGGCTTGCCTTGGCCCCCCTGGCAGTTACAGTGGGGGCGGATGACAACAACAAGGAGCGTTCCATGTTCGATTCTCTTCCCATGTTCCGCCGCGCCGGCCTGGCCGCCGCGACCATCAGCGTCGCCGGCCTGCTCTTCGCCGGCTGCACGACCACCACGCCGACTTCATCGGCCACGCCCGCCGAGCAGCGCAAGTCGCTCAGCAGCGCGGCCGACGAGACCTTGGGCAAGCTCTACCAGGCGTCGCCGCAGTCGAAGGAGTTGGTGGCGCGCGCCAAGGGCGTGCTGATATTCCCGGACGTGCTGAGCGGCAGCTTCATCATCGGCGCCGAGCACGGCAAGGGCGTGCTGCGCGTGGGCGGCGCCAATGCCGGCTACTACAGCACCACCGCCGGCTCGATCGGCTTCCAGGCCGGCGCGCAGTCCAAGGCCATGGTGTTGCTGTTCATGACGCAAGGCGCGTTGGACAAGTTCCGTAACAGCAGCGGTTGGACCGTTGGGGCCGACGCGACTGTCGCGGTGGTGGATATCGGCGCGAATGGCCGCATCGACACCAACACGGCGCAGCAGCCGGTGGTGGGCTTCGTGATGAACAATGGCGGGCTGATGGCCGGTGTGTCGCTGGCCGGCACGAAGATATCCAAGATCGACGGACTGTGATCCTTGACCGGCGCCATGGGCGCCGGACCGCCCGCGCTGCGCGGGCAGCAGCGGCCGGCTTTGCCGGCCGCTTTCCATTTCAAAGCATGGCGGCGTCGCCGCCCTGGCGCACGGCTTGCGCGCGCGCGATCTCGGCGGCTTCGATTTCAGGATCCAGGCCGCGCCAGCGCAGGATGCGGCCGCGCGATTCCTCGGGCTCCCATCCCAGCAGGCCGTAGCGCGTGATCTCGGTTTCGCCGGAGGCGAACTCCACTTCGAAATATCCCTGGCGGTCGGGCAGCGCGCCGCCGGGGAACCAGTCGGTTTCGGGCATGGTGTGCTCCTTGGGTGGCGTTGGGAAACGGCGCCTGCCGGCGGCGGGCGCCATGCGCCTTCATTGTGCGGGGCATGGCGGCATCCCGCAAGCCGCGCGGCGTATGGGTTTGCGCGGGTTTAGGCCAGCGGCACCGCGGTGGTGTAGAGCACCTGCTTGAGCGCGAAGCTGGAGCGGATGCTGGCCACGCCGGGGATGCGCGTGATGTGCTCGACGATCAGCCGTTCCAGCGCGTCCACGTCGGGCACCAGCGCGCGCACCAGGTAGTCGGCGTCGCCCGACATCAGGTAGCACTCCATGATCTCCGGCAGCACCGCGATCTCGCGCTCGAACACGTCCAGGGCGGCCTTGCGCTGCTTGTCCAGCGAGATCTGGATGAACACGTTGACCTTCAGGCCCAGCTTGCGCGCGTTCAGCAGCGTGACGCGGCGGTCGATCAGGCCCTCGGTTTCCAGGCGCCGCACCCGGGCCAGACAGGGCGAGGCCGACAGATTGACCCGGGCGGCCAGTTCCACATTGGTCAGGCGCGCGTCGCGCTGAAGTTCGTTCAGGATCCGGATGTCGGTGGCGTCCAGGTTGATGTCCAGCATGAATGACCTATGAAAAAGGGATAGTCGATTGGTTTGTGCTGAGTATGCCTGTGGTTGCGGTAAATTGAAGTCAATAATGCTGGGGTTAACCCTATAGACTTTCGCCTTCTTCGGCAAAAGGGCCGAGGCACGGAATAAACAGCGGTAAATCAGGCAGCAATGAGTCAGTACAGCAGCATGCGCGGTTTTCTGCCCCTGGTGGGCGCGGTGATGATCTGGGGCGGCAACTGGCCCGTCATGAAGCTGGGGCTGGACCACATGAGTCCGCTCTGGCTGGCGGCCAGCCGCTTCGGCTCGGCGGCGCTGATCAGCGCGCTGGTGTTGGGGCTGATGGGCCGGTTGCGGCCGCCGACGCGGCAGGAGTGGCCGCTGGTCGCCGGCGTGGCGCTGCTGCAGATGGGCGCGTTCACGGCGTTGGCGCTGTGGGCCTTGCAGTATGTGGCGCCCGGCCGCGCCTCGGTGATCGCCTACGCCACGTCGATCTGGGTCATCCCGCTGTCCGCGCTGGTGCTGAAGGAACGCCTTTCCGCCGCGCAGTGGCTGGCCACGCTGCTGAGCTACGCGGGCATCGGCGTGATCGTGGCGCCCGCTTTCAGCCCCTGGCAGGCGCACACGGTGATCGGGTTGGTCATGCTGCTGGGCGCCTCGTTCGCCTGGGCCTGCAACATCATCCAGCTGCGCGGCAATCGCCATGTGCGGCTGGGCGCCGACATGATTCCCTGGCAGACCGGCATCGCGACCGTGCCGCTGGCCGCGCTGGCTTGCCTGCGCGACGGCGCGCCGGCTTTCCTGGCCGTGCCGGACGCCTGGCCCGTGATCTTCTACACCGGGCCGCTGGCGACGGCGCTGACCTTCATCGTGGTGCTGGGCATGACGCAGAAGCTGCCGCCTGTGGCCACGTCCATCGCCATGCTGTGCGTGCCGGTGATTGGCCTGGTCGTGTCCTCGCTGGTATTCCACGAGCGCATCTCCGCCGATCTGGCCCTGGGCCTGGGACTCATCGCGCTCAGCGTGGCGGCCTCGGCGGTGGCCTCGCGGCTGAAGCGCCCGCTGGCGCTGCGCGCGTCATGAGGGCAGGGCTCGCCGCTGGCGCCGTGCTATCGTTGAACCCGGCGACAGCGAGTTTGAATCAGAGAGTACGGCATGGCATTGCATCGTTTCCAGAAGGGTGAATTGGGCCATTGGCTGCGCACGGTCGCGGACAATGCGCAGCCGGGCGCCGCGCAGGCGGAAATTCCCGCCGACATCGCCCAGGCGCTCCAGACCTTGCGCTGCATCGAGGCCGATGACGACGGCCGCTGGCGCATCACCGACAAGGGCCTGCTGGCCCTGCGCATGGAAGAGCCCGGCGCCATCCATCTGCGCTGACGCGGCGCGTCGGCGCGCGCCGAAATTCCAAAGAATCTTGCGAATGTTTTCCCGGAAGGCGGCAAGGCTGCGGCCTTTGCGCGCGCGCCCGCGCGGCATGCGGGAATCTCCTGAGATGGAATAGGCGATTTCGCGCCCCGTCGCGGTATCGCCGCGCGCGCGGCACCGGTAAGATGAACTCGCGTGACGTTTGCAGGTCTATTCATACGAGCGGGCTTTCTGCACCCGCCGCGTCACGCGTGGTTCACGCGTTTAGGTAACCGACTGGGAGGTAACACATGCAGCATCGTGACCAGGAAGTACTGATCGACGTTTCCACAGCGGCCATGGATACCGGCGGATATGGCGTATTGCTGACGGTAACGGCCGAGGGCGGCACCGAAGTGGATGCCGCATTTTCCCACTTGGGCAACTGCGCCTCGTTGGACGAGGCACGTGATCGCGCGGAACTGTTCGCGCAGAACTGGGTCGAGGAAAACATCTTCCGCTAGCGCGGAAACCATGCAGAAGGGAGTTCGTAGCCGTATCGGTCTGTGTGGTCATGGCGCTTGGCTATAGGCGCGGTGAAAAGAATGCAGCGAAAATTTCGGTTATCGTCGCTGCTCCATAACATGAGGCTCCGTTGGAGCCCGCGCCGTTCCAAGATGGCAGCCGCACAGACCAACTCCACGCTCGCAGCCGGCATTCGCGCGCTGCGCGCGCATTTCGATTCAGTGATCCTGCCCATGTGGATGGGACCGGGCTTCAACCAGGCGCTCGGGCTACCCTTCGAATCACTGGATGCCGCTTCCGGGAATCCGCTGCCCGCCGAACGTTATCGCGCGATGGCGTGCGCGCGCCAGCTCTACGTGTACGCCGAGGCGTCGGGGGCCGACGCGGCCGCGCATGCCGACCGCCTGTTCGAGTCCCTGTGCGCCCATTTCCAGGATGCGCGCGGCGGCTGGCGCTACAGCGTGGACGCGCAGGCGCGTCCGTTGGACGAGACCCAGGATCTCTATACCCACGCCTTCATCGTGTTCGCCTGCGCCGCGTATTTCCGGCGCTCGCGCAACGCCGGGGCGCGCAAGCTCATGCTGGGCGCGGCGGAAACCATCGAGGCCCGCTTCAAGCGGCCCGACGGTCTGTACGAAGCGGCTGTCGCTTCGGACTGGAGCCGCGCGCTGCGCGGCCCGGCCCAGAATCCCATGATGCATCTGACCGAAGCCTACCTGGCCGCCGCGCAGGTGGCCGAACCGGCGTTGTTCGCGCAGCGGCTGCGCGCGCTGGCGCAGGGCATCTCCCAGCATTTCGTGCATGCGCCCACGCAGTGCGTGTCCGAGGCGCCGCAGGGAACCCCGGACAACCGGCATGAACCCGGCCATCAGTTTGAATGGCTGTCCCTGGTGCGCGGCGCGACCGAAGTGTTTGACGGACTCGAACTGGCCGAGAGCCTGCCGCGCGCCGCGCAGTGGGCGCGCCGCCATGGCGTCGACGCCATGGGCGTGCGCGCCGCGCTGGCGGAAAACGGCGCGGTGCGCGACGACACTCGCCGCATCTGGGCGCAGGCGGAGTATCTGCGCATGCTGGCGGTGCTGGGCGAGCGCGAAGCGCTGGCCGGGGCGCTCGATGGCTTCCGCGCCCGGTTCCTGCATGCCGGCGGCTGGTACGAGTGCCTGGATGCTCAGGGAGCGGTGGCGCGCGGCGATATGCCGTCGACCTCGCCATACCACCTGGCGACCTGCCTGGCGGCGCTGTCAGAAGCGGGCTGATGCGTGCTGATGCGGGCCATATGGGGCCATATGGGGCTGATGTGGGGCTGATGTGGAGTGTGGCATCCACGTTGACTTCGTCGGAGCGGACCCGGCGATCCTGCGTAGCGCCTTGCGCGGATTGCGCTGACTGTCCGATTTCTGCACATATTTCCCACTCATTCTTGCTTCGTTAACAATTTTTTGCGAAGAACATTGGTGAAATCCCTTACAATTTCGTAACTAAGTTTGTGGGGAAGCATCAATGAGCGTTATGTGCTTGGCTTGCCAACGCATTAACCCTGGCCTGGCCGGCGTCGCGCCGCACGCGCAGCTCGGCCACCAAGGATTCACCAACCCGACGCAGCGTGGCCGCGAGGAAAGCCGCGAGGATCATTTCCGCTGCCTGAGCTGCGGCGCCAAATGGTTGCGCGAAACGGACAAATGGGGCGTGGACCTGGGCTTCAAGCTCGCGCCCTGATTTTCCACGGTGGCATCGAAGGAACCAGCCCCTTGCGAGGGGCTTTATCACGTCTGGCGGCCGCGCCGCAGGCGCGGCAGAGGGGGCGGGCGAGGAGCAGGGAGGCCTAGCCTCCTGCCGCCGCCACGTCCGGATCCGCGCCGGCGGTATCCAGCAGCCATTTCCTGAAGCAGGCCAGCGCGTAGTGGTCGCGCCGCTGTGGCGGCGCGCAGAGATGGTAGCCGCGGGCGATGCGCGCCTGCAGCCCGGGGAAGGGCGCGGCGACGCGGCCGGCCAGCAGATCATCGCGCACCAGGCAGCGCTGCAGCACGGCGATGCCCATGTCCGCCATCACGGCCCGCACCAGCAGCGAGACCTGATCGAAGCCGCTGGCCAGCTTCAGTCGCTCGCGCGGCGCGCCGACGGCGCTGAACCATTGCGCCCAGTTCTCCACGCCATTGCCGTGATAGAGCAGCGGCTCGCCCAGCAGGCCGGCGGGCGTGTCCCACATGCCTTGTGACCGCCGCGCGACCAGGCGCGCGGGATGGCAGATGACCACCATTTCGCGGCCGATCACGTAGTCGGCCTGCCAGCCGGGCCATTGGTCCCGCTCGCCCGAGAGAATGCTGGCGTCGGGCGTGGCGCCGGAAAAATCCTCGTCGCGCCGGTATGGCGCGAAGCTCAGCTGGATCTCGGGGTGACGCTGATGGAAGTCGGACAGGCGCGGCATCAGCCAGGCGCTGGCCAGCGTCGGCACGCTGGACAGCGTCAATTGCAGCCGGCGGTCCTGCGCGCGCAATCCGGCGCTCAGGGTTTCGATGGCGCGCAGCGGTTCCTGGGCGCCGTCATAGAGCTTGCGGCCAGTGTCGGTCAGCGTCAGACCGTGCGCGTTGCGGCGCATCAGCGGCTGGCCGAAATGCGCCTCCAGGCGCGAGATCGCCCGGCTGACCGCGCCCTGGGTCACGCACAGCGCCTCGGCGGCCTGGGTGAAGCTGCCCAGGCGGGCCGCCGTGACGAAGGCATGCAGCTCCGACATGGAAGGCGAATGCAGACGCATCGGGCGATCTCTTGCATGATCTTTGGTAATGAAGGCGTGCAATATAGTCGTTTGAAAGGCGACCGTAAAGTTCGGACACTGGCGGCCTGCAACGACCACGTCACTTTCCCGGAGTAGCCCTCATGTCCCGCCGCCTTTCCGGCCGGTTCGCGCGCGTCGCGCTCGCCGGCATCATCGCCACGCTGACCTTTGCCGGCGCCGCCCGCGCCGCCGACTATCCCACCCGGCCGATCAAGCTGGTGGTGCCCTTCGCCGCAGGCGGTTCCACTGACATCGTGGCGCGCCTGGTGGCCGAGTACGCAGGCCGCGACCTGAAGCAGACCATCGTGGTCGAGAACAAGGCCGGCGCCGGCGGCTCGCTCGGCATGGAGCAGGTCGCCCGCTCGACGCCGGATGGCTACACCATCGGCATGGCGACGATGAGCACGCACGGTTCCAACCCCGCCGTCTACCGCAAGATGAACTACGACCCGGTCAAGGACTTCGCGCCGATCGGCAACGTGCTGGCCGTGCCCAGCATCTTCGCGGTCAATCCGCAGATCCCGGTCAAGAACATGGCCGAGTTCGTGGCGCTGGCCAAGGCTTCGCCCGACAAGTACAGCTTCGCCTCGCCCGGCGTGGGTTCGCTGGGCCACGTGAACATCGAGAACTTCATGATGCTGGCCGGCATGAAGCTGCTGCACGTGCCGTATCGCGGCGCGGGTCCGGCGCTCAACGACGTGATGGGCGGCCAGGTGGACGCCATCACCGACAACCTGTCCTCGACCCTGCCGCAGGTCGCCGGCGGCAAGCTGCGCGCGTTGGCCGTGCTGGGCGCGCAGCGTTCGCCCTTGCTGCCGGACGTGCCCACCTACATCGAGCTGGGCTATCCCGATATGGGCACGGGCGGCTGGTTCGGCCTGGTGGCGCCGGCCGGCACGCCGCCGGCCGTGATCGAACGCCTGAACCAGGCGGTGCGCGCGGCGATGGATAATGCGGAATTCCGCAAGAAGGCGGAGGACGTGGGCGGCACGCTGATGCCGACCACACCGCAGGAGTTCCAGGCCCAGATCAACGAGGCCCTGGCCCGTTACGCCAAGGTGGCCAAGGCCGCCAACATCCAGGCAGACTGACGATGACGCAAGCCGATTTCCAGCCCGTATCCGTATTCGAACCCGCTGTCGCGGCGTTGCCGCTGGTCTGTGATTCGCCGCACAGCGGCGAGACGTATCCGGCGGATTTCGGTGCCGCGGCTTCGCTGGCGCAGCTGCGCCAGGGCGAGGACACGCATGTGGACGCGCTGTGGTCGGCGGCGCCAGCGCTGGGCGCGACCCTGGTCGCCGCCAATTTTCCGCGCGTGTACATCGATCCCAATCGCACGCTGCGCGACCTGGATCCCGAGCTGTTGGCCGAACCCTGGCCCGGGCCGCTGGAGCCCGGTGAAAAGACGCGATTGGGCAAGGGGTTGATCTGGCGCCGCATGGACAAGGCCACGCCGATCTACGACCGCAAGCTCACGCTCGCCGAGGTGCGCCATCGCATCCAGGCCTATTACGAGCCCTATCATGCGGCCCTGTCGCGCGCGATCGGCGATACCGTGCGGCGCTTCGGCGCCGTCTGGCACCTGAACCTGCATTCCATGCCCAACGACGCCTATGAGCGGCTGGGCCGGACCAGTCCGCATCCCTTGGCCGACTTCGTGCTGGGCGATCGCGACGGCAGTACGTGCGAACCGGCGTTCATCGCCCTGATCGAGACCGCCTTGCGCGCCAAGGGCTATACCGTTGCGCGCAACGATCCCTACAAGGGCGTGCAGCTGATCGCGCAGATCGGCCAGCCCGCGCTGAACCGTCACAGCCTGCAGGTCGAGATCCGCCGCCCGCTGTATATGGACGAGGCCAGCCGCGAGCGCAACGAAGGTTTCGAAGCGCTGCGCGCGGACCTGACCGACGTGCTGTCGCAAACCGCCGCCTATGTGCGCGAGCGCATCACCGCGACGGAATCGACAAAATAGAAAATACGCCGCGATGGCGGTTCCTCAAGGCGGCAAGAGCGGCGTTGACGCATGTCAACGCCGTTTTTATTGGCGCTGGCAAGATGGGTCCCCCTGTGCCAGCGGCGGCTGCTTAAGTTTCAGCCGCGTCCGCCGTTGTCGTAGGACAGCAGCGTGTCGCGGTGCGACCGCGCCATAAGAGACAAGGAACCGGCATGGCCGAGAAGATCATCAACGGATTTTCAGTGGTGGCGTATGCGACGCAACCCGAGGGACGCGTGCCCGCGCGCGCGTTTCTGGAGACGCGGCGCCTGCCCGTTAAACCGCCCAAGGACGCCGTGAAACCGTCCAAGGACGCCGCGAAGGCGCAGGCGGAAAAGGCGGCGCAGCAGGAAGGCGAAGAGCCGCAGGATCAGGCGCCCGAGCAGGAAGGGCCGCAGCCTTTCGAGATCTTCATCAGCCGGCGCTTTCGCAGCACGGTCGAGGCGATGTCGGCCGCGCGCAACGCGCTGGACCGCGTCAAGAGCGTGGACGCGGAAGGCGTGCCCGACCACCTGCCGGAGTAGGCCGCGCGCCGCGCCGGCGGCGTTGCCGCCGGCATTCCGATGGCGCCGCGCGCCACCGGTCACATATTGTTATCCCGACTTTGTATTTGTCCTGGCCCTTGGCGCAGACGGATGATGCCGCATGGCAAGCATCGCCATTCACAGTCTGCTCATAAGGAAGGTTGATGAATACGAAAGTCCACACGGGCGCGGACGGCGCCCGGGGTTTGTCGCGCGGCATATCCCGCCGCGCGCTGTTGCGCGCCGCCGGCGTCGCCGGCCTGGCCGCGCCGCTCGGCATGCTGGGTTCGCGCGTGCTGGCGGCCAATACCGCGCCGCGCACTTTCAAGATCGCGTGGAGCCAGACCGCCGTCTGCCAGTCGCCCGTGTCGGTGGCGCTGGAGCGCGGCTTTTTCGACAAGTACGGCCTGCGCGTCGAGCGCATCAACTTCAGCGGCTCGACCGATCAGCTGCTTGAAGCCATCGCCACCGGCCATGCCGATGGCGGCATCGGCATGGCGCTGCGCTGGCTCAAGCCGCTGGAGCAGGGCTTCGACGTCAAGCTGGCCGTCGGCACGCACGGCGGCTGCATGCGGCTGCTGACGCCGGCCGATTCGCCCATCAAGAGCGTGCAGGATCTGAAGGGCCGGCGCGTGGCCGTGTCGGACCAGGCCAGCCCGGTGAAGAACTTCTTCGCCATCCGCGTGGCGCAGCTGGGCCTGGATCCCGATCAGGTGGACTGGCGCCAGTATCCGCAGGACCTGTTCGGCGAAGTGCTGAGGAAGGGCGAGGTCGACGCCATCGCTGGCGACGATCCGCTCATCTACACGCTGCGCGAGGACAACAAGCTGCGCGAGATCGCCACCAATCTGGAAGGCGACTACGAGAACCGCACCTGCTGCGTGCTGGGCCTGCGCGGCGACCTGGTGCGCAAGGACCCGGAGGCCGCCGCCGCCATCACGCGCGCAGTGATCGACGCGCAGCGCTGGACCGCGTCCAATCCCGACGAGACCGCGCGCATCTTCGCGCCCTACGTGCCGGGCAAGGTGCCGGCCGAGCGCGTGGCGCAGATCCTGCGCAGCCACACGCACGGCCATGCCTCCACCGGCGCCGCGCTGCGCGAGGAAATCGTGGGCTACGCCAAGGATCTGAAGATCATCAAGGTCCTGAGCGCGAACCTGGACATCAACAAATACGCGCAAGCGGTGGTGCCCAATGTCCTCGGCTGACGCGGCGTTGGCCGCCAGCGCGGCGCGCGCTCCGGCGGGCGCCGCGCGCGCGCCGGGATGGCGCCTGTGGAAGACCGGCGCGGTCGCCGCCGCGCTGTGGGCCGGCGTGGGCGGGCTGACGCTGGGCCTGCCCAATATCGAGGTCGGCTTCACGTCCTGGAGCTATACGCGCGAGTTCGGCGTGGCGGCGCTGGCGCTGGCGGCCCTGTTGCTGCTGGCGGCGGTGTCGGGCCGCGAACAGGCCCGGCCGGCGCAGGCGCTGCGCCGCGCCGGACCGTGGTTCGCGGCGCTGGCGGTGGCCGTGGGCGGTTGGGAGCTGGCAACCGCCAAGCTGGCCCTGCTGCCCAGTCCCTTCTTCGCGCCGCCGCAATCGCTGATCGAGGTCTACGTCTCGGACTACAAGCGGCTCCTGGACAGCCTGATCAATTCGCTGTGGCTGCTGTTCAACGGTTTCGCGCTGGGCGCGGCGGCGGGCTTCCTGACCGGCGTGGCGATCGGCTGGTCGCGCGGGCTCGGCTACTGGGTGCATCCGGTGCTGCGTTTCCTGGGACCGGTGCCGTCGACCGCGCTTTTGCCGATGGCGTTCTACTTCTTTCCGTCCGGTTGGTCGGCGGCGGTGTTCCTGATCGCGCTGGCGACCTGGTTCCCCGTCACCGTGCTGACCTGGTCCGGCGTGGCGGGCGTGAACCGCGCCTACTACGACGTGGCGCGCACCATGGGCGCCAGCGAGTGGTTCCTGGTGCTGCGCGTGGCCATACCGGCGGCGTTGCCGCAGGTCTTCGTCGGCCTGTTCATGGGGCTGGGCGCGTCGTTCTCGGTGCTGGTGGCCGCCGAAATGATGGGCGTGAAATCCGGCCTGGGCTGGTATCTGTCCTGGGCGCAGGGCTGGGCGTCGTACGCCAATATGTACGGCGCGCTGATCGTGATGGCGCTGGTGTTCTCGGGCCTGATCACGCTGCTGTTCCTGGGGCGCGACCGCCTGCTCGCATGGCAGAAGGGAGTCGTCAAATGGTAGCCGTGGCGCAATCGGTTTCCCCGGCGCCGTCGGCGCATCCACCGGGATTCGGCGCTGCGGCGGGCGCGCCGGCGGCGCGCGGCGCGGCCCTGTCGGTGCGCGGCGTCAATCACCGCTTCGAGCTGGAAGGCGCGGCCCTGCCGGTGCTGGACAACATCGACCTGGATATCCAGCCGGGCGAGTTCGTGGCCCTGCTCGGTCCGAGCGGCTGCGGCAAGTCCACGCTGCTGCGTCTGGTCGCGGGACTGGAACCGCCAGCCGAGGGCGCGCTGCTGGCCGACGGCGAGCCCATCGCCGGTCCGTCGCCCTCGCGCATCGTGGTGTTCCAGGACCCCACGCTGTATCCCTGGCGCACGGTCCGGAACAACGTGGCGCTGGGCCTGCAGGCGCGCGGCCTGCTCAAGACCCAGGGCGCGCGCGTGGACGATGCCTTGCAGCGCGTCGGCCTGCAGGCCTTCGGCCAGGCTTATCCGCATCAGCTGTCCGGCGGCATGGCGCAGCGCGCGGCGCTGGCGCGCGCGCTGGTCAATGACCCGCGCATCCTGATCCTGGACGAGCCCCTGGGCAAGCTGGATTCGCTGACCCGCATCGCCATGCAGTCCGAGCTGGTGGACTTGTGGCAACGCGCGGGCTTCACCGCGCTGCTGGTGACGCACGACGTCGAGGAAGCGCTGTTCATGGCGACCCGCATCGTGGTGCTGAGCGAGCGGCCGGCGCGCATCAAGGACGAGATCGTCAATGACCTGCCGTATCCGCGTCATCGGGGCGATCCGAAGCTGGCGGCGTTGCGGCATCGCGCCTTGGCGCTGCTGGGCCTGGACGCGACGTGGTGAGTACCGTGGCGATGGCGCTGGCGGCCGCGGCGGCGCCAGCGGCCATGCTGGTCTGGTCGCGGGCCGCCCTGGCGGGCGCAGGCGGGGCGGGGCGCGCGCGGCTGGCATGGGCTTCGGCCTGGACGCTGGCCGGGGTGGCCGGGCTGGTGGCCTTGGGCTGGTCGCGGGCACAGGGCTTGCCGGGCCTGCTGGGTTCCCGCGCCGGACATCTGGCGCTGGCCTCGGGCGCGGCGCTGGCATTGGCCCTGGCCGCCGCATGGCTGTGGCGGCGCGAGGCGGATACGGATTCCCATGACGGCAAGCCGGCGCGTCGCGGCGCGGTGCTGGCCGCCGGCGCACTGGCCTTGCTGGCGCTGCTGCTGGGGCAGGGCTTCGCCTGGCAGGGCGGCGAGTCGCTGGCGGTGGCCCATTGGCCCTTTGCCTGGCGCTATGACGCGGACCTGCCGGTCAGCCCGCATACCTGGCGGCGGCTGGCCTGGGCCGGCGCGCAGATGGCGTCGGCCGTGCTGCTGGCCCTGGCGGCGTGGCGTTGGCGTCGCTGGCGCATCGCCCTGTCGCTGGCGGCCATCGCGCTGGGCGCGAGCGTCAGCTGGCCGCATCCGCGCATGCTGCTGACCGAGGCGCGGGCCACTTCCTACCAGCATTCGCCGCTGCCGTTCTCGGACCGGGAGCTGCTGCGCGGCGCGGCCTTGTACCAGGCGCACTGCGCGTCCTGCCACGGGGCGGGCGCGGACGGACGCGGCGTGCGCGCGGCCAGCCTGCCGCGCTGGCCCAGCGTGCTGGGTCCGGCCCTGTTCGACAACCGGCTGGAGGGCGAGCTGCACTGGCGCGTGGCGCATGGCGGCGACGCGCCGCAGGACGCCCCGGCCATGCCGGCCTTTGGCGCGGCGCTGAGCGACGACGACATCTGGCGCGTGCTGGACTATCTGCGGCTGCAGGCCTATGGCCTGAGCGGCGGGGCGGGCATGCCGGCGGTGCCGGCGCCGGCCGTGGCGCTGTCGTGCCGGGATGGCCGAGCGGCCTGGCTGACGGACCTGCGAGGCCTGCCCGTGCGGGTGCTGGCGCAGGCGCCGGGCGCCTCGCCCGAGCCACAGGACCCGCGCCTGCTGACCGTGGCCCTGAGCCGCGACGGCGCGCCGGTTGCCGACGCGGACTGCGTGGCGACGGGGCCGCAAGCCTGGGCCGCCTATGCGCTGGCGGCCGGCCTGCCCGAGGATGGGCTGGCCGGCGCGCAATTCATGGTGGACCGGCGCGGCTGGCTGCGCGCGCGCCGGCTGCCGGGCGCGGCGCCGGCCTGGACCAGCGCCGACAACGTCTGCGGCCCCGACGGCCGCATGGAGAACAGCTCGGCCCAGGGCCTGGGCGAGCTGCTGGGCGCTATGGACCGCAAGCCCATCCCCATTCCCGATATCCGGCGCGCTCCGCAAGGAGCGGGCCTTCCGGATGCGCGTCACGCGCATCGTTCCTGAGCAAGCACCGAGACAGAAGCCATGAGCAACCTGAACGAATACCTGGGCCAGAAACGCGAAGCCGTGCTGCGGCGCAATGCCCGCGATCCGCAGACCGTCGAGCCCGTGAAGCTGCGCGCGCAGGTGTCGGCCGAAGGCCGCAGCGGCGTGCGCCGCATCCGCATCCGCGATCATCAGGTGGTGAGCGACAGCCCCGCCGATTTCGCCGGTTACGACCTGGGCCCCAGTTCGCCCGAGCTGCTGCTCGGGTCGCTGGGCAGCTGCCTGACGCACATCTTCCTGATCAAGGCGGCCGAATTGCAGCTGCCGCTGGAGTCGCTGCAGGTGGAGATCGAGGGCGACCTGGATCCGCGCGGCGGCAAGCCGGGCTATGAGAACGTGCCGTTCTTCCCGCACAACATCCGCTACACCGCGCACATCGTGTCGCCCGCCGACGAGGCGCAAGTGCGCGCGGTGCACGAGGCGGTGGAGCAGTGGTGTCCCATCCTGAACCTGCTCAAGCGTCCGCAGCCGCTGGAGGGCAGCGTGCGGCACACGCGGCCGGCGACGCAGTAGACAGGGCCGGGAGCGGGGCGCGGAGCCGGGCGCGATCAGGGCGTGGGCCAGGGCGTGGGCCAGGGCGCTGGCCTGAGCGCGGGTTTGGGCGAGAGGGACCGGACGCTCAGGCCAGCCGGCTGCGCATCAGGATCTCGGTCAGCGCGCGGGTGGGCCGGTTGGGCGAGGGCGCCGCGATCACGATGAATTCCACCTGCGGCAGCGGCGGCAGCCGCTGCGCGCCGGCCGGCGGCGCGAGCCCGGCGGTGGACAGGTGCGACGGCTGCACCGTCACGCCCAGGCCGGCGCGCGCCGCCGCCTGGCAGCCGGCATAGCTGGTGCTGGTGCAGACGATCTGCCAGCTGCGTCCGGCGCGCGCCAGCGCGTCCAGCGCCAGCCCGCGCGTGACGCTGGGCTCGCGCAGCAGGATCAGCGGCAGCGGCGCGTCGGGATCCAGCGGCAGGCCTTCCTTGGCCTGCCACAGCAGCGCTTCCTTGTGCAGCGTCTGGCCGCGCCGGTCGCCGCGCCGGCGCTTGCCGATCATCACGTCCAGCGCGTTGTCGTCCAGCAGCTTGTACAGCTCGCTGGTGACGCCGATGCTGATGTCCAGCTCGACCTCGGGATGCGCCAGCCGGAAGGCGGCCAGCACGTCGGGCAGGGGCCCCAGCGCCAGGTCGTCGGAGGTGCCCAGCCGCACGCGGCCGCGCAGCCGGGGCGCGTCGAACAGGCGTTCGGCCCGTTCGTGGGCGTCCAGGATGATGCGCGCATGCACCAGCAGGCTGCGGCCGTCGCTGGTCAGCGCCAGCGTGTGGGTGTCGCGCACGAACAGCCGCCGGTTCAGCGCCTGCTCCAGCTGGCGCACGTGTTCGCTGACGGTGGGCTGGGTCAGGCCCAGCCGCCGCGCGGCCTCGGTGAAGCTGGGCGCGGCGGCCGCGGCGGCGAAGGTCTTGAGCCAGAGCGGATTGAGCATGGCGGCTGGTAATAGGAAATTCCGATGACAGTCAAAGTAATCAATGGGCTTCACGATGGCAAGAGGCGCGCCTATAGTGGCCGGGAACTGTCCTGGAACTTCCGCCATGCGCCGCTTTCTGCCCGATGCCTTCACCCTCACGCTGATCGCCACCGTGATCCTGGCCAGCGTGTTTCCCGCCGTGGGCCAGGGGGCGTCGTTCATGCTGGTCGCCAGCAACGTGGCGATCTCGCTGCTGTTCTTCCTGCATGGGGCGCGGCTGTCCACCGACGCCATCGTGGCGGGCGTGAAGGACCTGCGCCTGCATGCCCTGATCCTGGGCTGCACCTTCGTGCTGTTCCCGCTGCTGGGACTAGGGCTGCGCGCGCTGTTCCCGGGGCTGCTGACGCCGGGGCTGTGGCTGGGCGTGCTGTTTGTCTGCACGCTGTCCTCCACGGTGCAGTCGTCCATCGCCTTCACGTCCATGGCGCGCGGCAACGTGCCCGGCGCCATCTGCGCGGCCACCGCTTCGAACCTGCTGGGCACGGTGCTGACGCCGCTGCTGGTGGCCGTGCTGCTGCACCGCCAGGGCGGCGGTCACGGGCTGGCCGACGCCGGCCGCATCCTGCTGCAATTGCTGCTGCCGTTCGCGTTGGGTAGCCTGCTGCGACCCTGGATCGGCGCCTGGGCCCAGCGCAACAGCCGCGTGCTGTCCAAGGTGGACCGAAGCTCGATCCTGCTGGCCGTCTACACCGCCTTCAGCGAAGCGGTGGCGCAGGGCATCTGGCACGCCTTTCCGCCGCTGGACCTGGCCACCATGGTGCTGGTCAACGCGGTATTGCTGGGCGCAGTGCTGCTGATCACCACCTGGGGCGCGCGCCGGCTGGGCCTGTCCAAGGAGAACGAGATCACGCTGGTGTTCTGTGGCTCGAAGAAATCGCTGGCCTCGGGCATTCCGCTGGCGACCGTGCTGTTCGGCACGTCGCAGATGGGCATCGTGGTGCTGCCCCTGATGATCTTCCACCAGATGCAGCTGATGGTCTGCGCGGTGCTGGCGCGGCGCTATGCCGACCGGGAAGCGCCGGCGGCAGGCGACGCGGCGCCGGCCCGGGTCTGACGCGGCCCGGGCCTGGAGCCGGCCTCGCCGTATGGCCCCCGAGCCAGGGACAGCACACCAGCCGTCCTGCGGCCAGGGACGGCCCGCGCTCAGGCGGCGTCCAGCGGGCGGATCTTGCCGGCGGGGCGCCAATAGACCGCGCCGTCGCGTTCCTGCACATCCAGCGCCGTGAGGCGGCCGTTCTTGCAGGGGCCGCCCACGCACAGGCCGGTGTCGGGCTGGTAGGTGGCGCCGTGGCGCGCGCACATGATGAGGTCGCCCGCGCGGGTGAAGAAGCTGCCTTCCCAGTCCAGTTCCACGCCCACGTGGGCGCAACGGTTCAGGTAGCCGTGCACGCGGTCCTGGTAGCGCACGAAGAAGGCCGTGGTCTGGCCGGCGGCATCGTGCACCGGCACTTTCACGCCCAGGCCGCCGTTCACCAGGTCGGCGGCGCTACAGACGAGGACTTCGGGGGCGGCGGGGGATTCCTGCATGGCGGGGCCTTGGATTCAAAGGGGGCGATCTTCGGACAGTGGGGGAGGGCTTGTCAATCCGCCGGGCTTCGCAGCTGCCGCGCCCACATGCCGGCGTAGACGCCGTCGCGCGCCAGCAGTTCCTGGTGGCGGCCGCGCTCGACCACCAGGCCATCGGCCAGCACGATGATCTCGTCGGCGTCGGCCACGGTCGACAGCCGGTGCGCGATGATGAGCGTGCTGCGACCCTGGCTGACTTCGCGCAGGTTGGCCTGGATCTCGCGCTCGGTGTGGGTGTCCAGCGCGCTGGTGGCTTCGTCGAACAGGAACACGGCGGGATTCTTGAGCAGCGTGCGGGCGATGGCCACGCGCTGCTTCTCGCCGCCGGACAGCTTCAGCCCGCGTTCGCCCACCATGGTGCCGTAGCCGTCGGGCATGGCCATGATCAGGTCGTGCACATGGGCCAGTCGCGCGGCGGCCTCGATCTCGGCGTCGCTGGCGCCGGGGCGGCCGTAGCCGATGTTGTAGCGGATGGTGTCGTTGAACAGCACCGTGTCCTGCGGCACCACGCCGATGGCGGCGCGCACGCTCTGCTGGGTGACTTCGCGCAGGTCCTGGCCGTCGATCAGGATGGCGCCGGCGTCGGCGTCGTAGAAGCGGAACAGCAGGCGCGCGATGGTGGACTTGCCCGCGCCGGACGGGCCGACCACGGCCACGGTCTTGCCGGCCGGAATGCGGAAGCTGACGCCCTTCAGGATCGGCCGGCGCTCGTCGTAGCCGAAACGCACGTCGCGGAATTCGACTTCGGCGCCGGACACGGCCAGATCGCGCGCGCCGGGCCGGTCGGCGATCTCGCGATCCTGGTCCAGCAGCTCGAACATGCGCTCCATGTCGATGATGGCCTGCTTGATCTCGCGGTAGATGAAGCCGAAGAAGCTCAGCGGCGAATACAGCTGCAGCAGGTAGGTGTTGACCAGCACGAAGTCGCCCAGCGTGTAGCGGCCCTCGGCGATGCCCTGGGCGGCCATCCACATGACCAGCGTCAGGCCCGCGGAAATGATGGCGGCCTGGCCGATGTTCAGGATCGACAGGCTGACCTGGCTGCGCACGGCGGCGCGCTCGTAGCGGCTGAGCGAGGCGTCGAAGCGCCGCGCCTCGTGCTCCTCGTTGCCGAAGTACTTGACCGTCTCGTAGTTCAGCAGGCTTTCGATGGCCTTGGTGTTGGCCTCGGAGTCGGTCTCGTTCATCTGGCGGCGGAACTTGGCTCGCCATTCGGTGACCAGCAGCGTGTAGGCGATGTACAGCGTGACCGTGGCGCCGGTGGCCAGCGCCAGCCAGCCGTCGAACATGCGCCACAGCACCACGCAGACCAGTCCGATCTCGAAGAACGTGGGCAGGATGTTGAACAGCAGGAAGGACAGCAGGGTCTGGATGCCCTTGGTGCCGCGTTCGATGGCGCGGTTCAGCCCGCCGGTCTGGCGCGCCAGGTGAAAGCGCAGCGCCAGCCCATGCAGGTGGCGGAAGATCTGCAGCCCGACGGCGCGGATGGCGTGCTGGCCGACGCGGGCGAAGATGGCGTCGCGCAGTTCGGAGAAGATCAGCGACAGCACCCGCGCCCCGCCGTAGGCCAGGATCAGGCCCAGCGGCACGGCGACCGCGCCGGGCGCGCCCTGGCCCAGCGCGTCGACCGCGTGCTTGTACAGCACCGGCACGTAGACGGTCGCGGCCTTGGCCGCGAACAGACAGAGCAGGGCGATGACCACGCGCGCCTTCAGGCCGGGGCGTCCGGGCGGCCATAGATAGGGGAACAGGGTGCGCAGGGTGGAAAAGCCGTTGCGGCCCTGGGGCCGCGTGGGGGTGGCAGGCATGAGCAGATGGAATAGGTGGTGGGCGCGAGAGGCGGGTCGGAGCCGCCAGCGCGGCGCCGGCCGACTTGCGGCGGCCGGGTTCAGGGCGCCATTATCGGACAGCGGCGCTATTATCTGCCTGAAAACCCTGGGGTCGGCCTGCTATTCCAGGGCATCGCGATCCAGCATCGCATCGCGGGCGCAGCGCGACGGGCCCGCATTCCTTGTGTTACAGACCAGGGGCTCCGCCCGGCTGCGGTTCCTGGTCGCGCGGCCGGGCCGCCAGGGCGGCGCCGCGAATCATGGAGGGGTTTATGTCGAAAGTACCCGCAGTCAAATTGAACGACGGGAACAGGATTCCGCAGTTGGGCCTGGGCGTGTGGCAAGTGCCGGACGAGCAGGCCGCCGCCAGCGTCAAGGAAGCGCTGGCCGCCGGCTACAGGTCCGTGGACACGGCCGCGATTTACCAGAACGAGGAAGGCGTGGGCGCGGGGCTGCGCGCGGCCGGCGTTGCTCGCAAGGACCTGTTCATCACCACCAAGCTGTGGAACGACAAGCACGGCTACGACGACGCCCACGCGGCGATGGACGAGAGCCTGCGCAAGCTGGGCCTGGCCTATGTCGACCTGTACCTGATCCACTGGCCGGTGGCCGGCAGCGACAAGTTTCTGGAAGCCTGGCGCGCGATGATCGAGATGAAGCAGGACGGCCGCGCGCGCTCGATCGGCGTGTCGAACTTCACCGAGGCCAACCTGAGCCGGTTGATCAAGGATTCCGGCGTGACGCCGGCGGTGAACCAGATCGAGCTGCATCCCGGATTCGCGCAGCGCGAGCTGCGCGCCTTCCATGAGCGCCACGGCATCGCCACCGAATCCTGGAGCCCGCTGGCCCAGGGCAAGGCGGTACAGGAAAAGGTGATCCAGGAACTGGCGCGCAAGCATGGCAAGACGCCGGCGCAGATCACGCTGCGCTGGCACCTGCAGAGCGACCTGATCGTGATTCCGAAGTCGGTCACGCCGGCGCGCATCCGCGAGAACATCGACGTGTTCGATTTCGAGCTGTCGCGGGCCGACATGGACGCCATCGACGGCATCGTCGAGGGCGCGCGGTTGGGCCCGGATCCGGAGCGCTTCGGCAAATGAGCGATGCGCGCCCGGCCTGGGCCGGGCGCGGCTGCGCGGGCAGGAGCGCGCGTCAGCGTTCCAGCGGGAAGGCCCAGTAGCGCACGATCACGCCCAGCAGGATGGTCAGCGCCGTCCAGGAAGCCCAGTGCCAGCCGCCGGTGCCCAGCAGCGCGGCCAGCAGGCCGAACACGCTCAGCAACCCCAGCACGATGGGCGCGCCCCAGACGAACATGAAACCGCGATTCTGCTTGCTCATGCGGGCGTCCTTTGCACGGCGGCCGCCGCTTCGTGCCGGCGCATCAGGTCGGCGATGCGCGCTTCGGTGGCGCGGCGTCGCGCCAGCCACAGGTACAGGCCGCTGACCAGCACCACGATGGTGATCAGGTCGAGCAGGGCCCAGATGATCTTCAGCGGCATGCCGCCGTAGTCGCCGAAATGCAGCGGACGCGACAGCTCCAGCGCGGTCAGGTACCAGGGCATGCGGGCCACGGTGGTGAGCGCGCCGGTCGCGCCGTCCACCAGCACCGGCGTGTTCAGGCGCGAGGTGAGCGGGGTGTCGCCGCGCATCCACACCAGGTAGTGGTGAGGGCTGCCGTAGGCGTTGCCGGGAAAGGCGATGAAGGAAATCTCGGTGCCGGGCATGGCCTGGCGCGCGGTATCGGCCGCCGCCTGCACCGAGGCCAGCTCGGCGGGAATGCCCTGGCCCTTGTAGGGCTCCAGGATGCCGACCAGCTCGGTGGACTGCCACAGGCGGAACAGCGGCGTGGACAGCTCGTTGACCACGCCCGTCAGTCCCACCACGAAGGCCCAGACCAGCGTGACGATGCCCAGCAGGTTGTGCAGGTCCAGCCATTTGAGCCGGGTCGAGCGCGAGGCGCGCACCGTGCCGAATTCGAGTTTCTTCATGAACGGACCGTACAGCACCACGCCCGACACGATGGCCACGCAGAACAGCAGGCCCATGAAGCCCAGGAACAGCTCGCCCGGCAGGCTGGCGAACAGGTCCACATGCAGCGACAGCATGATGCCCATGAAGGAAAAGCGGTCCTGCGAGTAGAGTGGGCCGTCCAACAGCACGTCGCCGGTGCGCGCGTCCATGCGCACGGCGTGGCCGGAAGCCAGGCCGTCGCCCGGCTTCTTGGCCATGCCGACGAAGGCCTGCGGCTCGTCCGGATCGAAGGACAGGTAGTCGACCACTTCGGCGGGGTACATGGAGCGGGCCTGGGCCACCAGCTTGTCGAAGTTGGCGCGCGGCGTGCCGGCGGGCACGTCCGACAAGGGCTTGCCGTCATCCAGCCAATGCTCGATCTCGTGGTGGAACACCAGCGGCAGGCCGGTCAGGCAGATGATCAGCAGGAACGCCGTACAGATCAGGCTGGTCCATTTGTGGACCACATACCAGGTTTTGATGGTGGAGGCGGAGGCCATGGGATGGGGGACGGCGGAGGGCCGCAAGCGCGGCCCTCGGGTGTGTCGGTTGATTGGAAGCGGAACAGTATCACGAATAATAGCTATTCTCGTAGCGTTTTGTGCAGCGCCGGCCACTCCCGAGCGCTCGCCTGTCGCGGGCGAGCCGGCGGCCGTCAGCGCGCGGTTTCAAAGCGGGTTAAAAAGTAAGTTTGGCGGCGCCGTGCGGATGGCGTCCGCCCGCCGCCCCAGGCGGAGTCCGTGCCTGTCCGCCACCCTGGAACACCATGCAGCAGCCTTTCCTCAGAATCCCTCGCAACGTCTCCGGCCGCGACTTCGCGGTGGGCGATGTGCATGGGCATTTTTCCCGCCTGCGTCAAAGCCTGGATCGGTTGGGTTTCGATCCGGCGCGCGACCGGCTGTTCTCGGTGGGCGACCTGGTGGACCGGGGGCCGGAGAACGAGCAGGTGCTGGACTGGCTGCGGCAGCCCTGGTTCCACGCGGTGCAAGGCAATCACGAGGACTACGCGATCCGCCACGTCCGCAGCGGCAAGGTGGACCAGATGAATTGGCGCGGCTACGGCGGCGGCTGGTTCCTGGACCTGCCCGAGGAACGGCAGCGCGAGTACGCGCAGGCCTTCGAGGCCCTGCCCGTGGCGATCGAGGTCGAAACGCGCGATGGGGCGGTGGGGCTGGTGCACGCGGACTGCCCGGTGCTGTTCTGGCCGCGCCTGGAAGAGGCGCTGCGCGACCGCTACAAGCGCACCAGCGCGGTCTGCCAGTGGTCACGCGACCGCCTGCGCCTGGTGGACCGCGCCGGCGTGCTCGGCGTGCGCGCCGTGGTGGCGGGGCATACGCCCGTGGCCGAGCCGCTGCTGCTGGGCAACGTCTATCACATCGACACCGAGGGCTGGAAGGATGGCTACTTCACCTTCCTGGACCTGGAATCGCTGCAGGCCTGGCCGCGCGCCATGGTGACCGAGCCCGAGTCGGCGGACGACGAGGCGGGCCAGGATCCGGCCTGATTCCTCTTCAAGACGGCTTCATATAGGCAGGACAGCGGGCGCCGGGCCAGACCCGGCGCCGCATCGGCTTACACGCGCGGCACGGGGATGGGCGGGAAGGCGGGGTCGCCGCCAGCGGGAGCCTGGCCCGGGGACTGGCCCTGCGCCCGGCCCGGCACAGCGCCGGGCGTCGGCACGGGCAGCGGCTGGGCCACCGGCGCCTGGGCCGGCAGGCCTTGCGGCTGCGCCTGGTCCGGCTGGGCGATCGCGGGCTGTCCGGCGGCGGCCGGTCCCGCGCCGGGCAGCGCCGCGCCCGGCGTGGACAGCGGACGCACCGTGTTGTCGACGCCGCCGGTTGAGCGGTTGTTGTTGAGGAAATCGGTCAGCGCATCGCCCGAGGACAGGTCCAGCGAGGCCACCGCCTGGCCGGGCGGGAATTCACTGAAATAGAACTCGCCGTTGTCCACCAGCAGGCCGTCCGGACGCGGCGCGGGCTTGCTTTCGGGCACGCCCTTGAGCACGGGCTGCATGTAGTCCAGCCAGGTGCTCAGGGCCAGGCCGCTGCCGAATTCGTTGGTGCCCAGCGAGCGCGGCTGGTCGAAGCCCATCCAGACGGTGGTGGCCAGCGTGGGCGTGAAGCCCGAGAACCAGACGTCGACGGCCTCGTTGGTGGTGCCGGTCTTGCCGCCCACGTCGTTGCGCTTGAGCTGCTGGTGCGCGCGCGCGCCGGTGCCGCTGGTGGCGGCGTCGCGCAGGATGCCGTCCATGACCCAGGCGGTGCGCGGGTCGATGGCGCGCGCGGCGGCGTCGCCGGCGACCACGGGCTGGGCCTGCATCAGCACATGGCCCGAGCGGTCGGTGACGCGGTCGATCAGGAAGGGCGTGACGCGGTAGCCGCCGTTGGCGAACACGCTGTAGCCGTTGACGACCTGCAGCGGCGTGGCGCCGCCCGCGCCCAGCGCCAGCGGCAGCACCGCCGGCCAACGCGCCTTGTCGAAGCCGAAGCGGGTCAGGTAGTCCTGCGCGTACTGCGGGCCGATGGCCTGCAGGATGCGGATCGACACCATGTTCTTCGAGCGCATCAGGCCCTGGCGCAGGGTCAGCATGGGCTCGTAGCGGTTGCCGTCGTTCTTGGGCGACCAGGCCTTGGAGCCGGTCTGCTCGGCGGTCAGCATGAAGGGCTGGTCCGAGATCTGGGTGGCCGGTGTCAGGCCGCGCTCCAGCGCCGCCGCGTAGACGAAGGGCTTGATGTTCGAGCCCGGCTGGCGCCAGGCCTGGGTGGCGCGGTTGAAGGTGCCGCGGTTGTAGTCGAAGCCGCCGATCATGGCGCGGATCGCGCCGTCCTGCGGCGCCATCGACACCAGCGCCGCCTGCAGCGCCGGCATGTTGATGATCTCCCAGCCGTCGCCGGCCTTGTGGATGTAGACCACCGAGCCGCGCCGCAGCCGCTGGCTGTCGGACGCCTTGGGGTTGAGCGCGCGGGCCACCACGGCCAGCGCCTTCTTGTCGGAAATCGTGATGATGTCGCGCGCGCTGCGGGCCACGGTCACTTCCGTCGGACTGGCGGCCAGCACCACGGCGGCCAGCAGGTCCTCGCTGTCCGGCGTCTTTTCCTGCACGCCGTCCAGGATGTCGTCCAGCGCCTGGGCGTCCTTCTCGACGCCGTCGGGCAGGTCGATCTGGTCCTCGGGGCCGGGATAGACCGAGCGGCGGGTGTAGTCCAGCACGCCGTCGCGCACCGCGCGGTAGGCGGCTTCCTGCGCCTTGGAGTCGATCGTGGTGTAGACGTCGATGCCCTTGGAGTAGGTCTGTTCCTGGAACACGCCGTACATCAGCTGGCGCGCCAGCTCGGCCGGATAGTCGCCGTGGATGGCGAAGCCGCGCGGGCTGGCGCCTTCGGTGCCGCGCACGACCACGCGCTGCTTGAAGGCTTCCTCGGTCTGCTCGGGCGTCAGGTAGCCCAGCGCCTTCATGCGGTTCAGCACATAGTGCTGGCGGATCTCGGCGCGCGGGAAATTGGTGATGGGATTGAAGCGCGACGGCGCCTTGGGAATGCCGGCCAGCATGGCGGCCTCGGCCGGCGTCACTTCCGACAGCGGCTTGCCCAGGTAGGTGCGCGAGGCGGCTGCGAAGCCGTAGGCGCGGTGGCCCAGGTAGATCTGGTTCATGTAGAGCGCCAGGATTTCGTCCTTGCTGAGTTCGGACTCGATCTTGAAGGTCAGCAGCAGCTCGTAGAACTTGCGCGAGTAGGTCTTTTCCGACGACAGGTAGAAGTTGCGCGCCACCTGCATGGTGATGGTGCTGCCGCCCTGGCTCTTGGAGCCCTTGACCACGTTGGTCAGGATCGCGCGCGCCACGCCCATCCAGTCCACGCCGCCGTGGCGGTAGAAACGGTCGTCCTCGGCCGACAGCACGGCATTGCGCATGACTTCGGGAATTTCATCGAAGCGCAGCACGTTGCGGTGTTCTTCACCGTATTCGCCGATCAGGACCTTGTCGGCCGTGTAGATGCGCAGCGGCACGCGCGGCCGGTAATCGGTCATGGCGTGCAGGTCGGGCAGGCTGGGCCAGGCCAGCGCCAGCGCCAGGCCGAGCAGCACGGCGGCGCAGACGCCGGCGCCGGCCACGGCGACGCCGGTCTTGATCAGGAAGGGCTTCCAGGAGAAGCGCCGTTTGCCGCGAGGGGCGTCGGAAGAATGCTGGGGATTGCTCATTGCTGGCGATTCTAGGGCGTAACGCGATAGACCGGCTTTGCGGCGATTTGGTTTCGGTAACCAGACATGGCCGGGCCGGTCGGGGACGGAAGGGGGCGCATTTGCGGGCTGGCCGCGGGGCGGCGGCGCCGGGGCGTCCGGGCGCTATTGTCGCCGATCCTTCCGGGGACAGGCTTAAGCGGCGCTGAAATCCGCCGCGTGCCGGACGCGCGTGGCCTCATGCGGGCTGCGCCGGCAGATAGCGCTGCGGCGGGGCGCCGAGCGCGCGGCGGAACATGGCGCTGAAGGCGCTGGCGCTGCGGTAGCCCAGGCTGGCCGCGACGCGCGCGACCGGCTCGCCCAGCGCCAGCCGGCAGACCGCGTCGGCCAGCCGCAGCTGCTGCACCCACTGGCGGTAATTCAGGCCCAGCTCGGACTGGAACAGGCGGATCAGCGTGCGCGCGCTGGCGCCGACCTCGTCGCCCCAGTCCTCGATGCTGCGCGACAGGCCCGGCTGGTCCAGGATGGCGGCGCAGATGGCCTGCAGCCGGCGGTCGCGCGGCCAGGGGATCTGGAAGGGCACCACGCGCGCGGCGGCCAGTTCCGATTGCACCAGCGCGGCGATCTGGCCCGCGCGGCCGTCCTCGGGATAATCGATCGGCTCGGCGGTCAGCGCCAGGATCAGTTCGCGCAGCAGGCCGCCGACCTCGATCACCTGGCATTCCGGCCAATAGGCGCTGGCGGCGTCGGCGCGGATATAGAGCGAGCGCATCGACACCGCGCCCACCATCTCGACCTCGTGCGGCACGCCGGATGGCACCCACAGCGCGCGCAGCGGCGGCAGCGCCCAGAAGCCGCTGGGCGTGCTGACCCGCATCACGCCCTCGACCGCGTACAGCAGCTGGGCGCGCGGATGCGTGTGCGCGCCGGTGCGGGCGCCGGCGGGGAAATCCTTGGCCATGGCCGTGACCGCGCGCGGACGGTCCTGGTAGTCCTGGGCATCGATGCTGCGGGCGGGGTCTGGAGCGGGGCGGCGGGTGGCCATGTCTGTCACTTCGATGCGGGTGGTAAGCACCCTGGCTCAGGTACGAAACGCCTATTTTGTCACTTTCCCGACGAAAATTGGCAGATCGCTCCCGATCAACCTTCCTACACTGGCAAGCAGAGGCCGGCGGTTCCGCAAGGGCGGCCGGCCTCGCCGTCCACGTCCCGTTTTCTCAGACCCGCCTTTTCAGACTCCCGACCGCCCAGACATGAACGCTGCCCAGAATCCCGCCGTCGCCGCCGAGCCGGCCCCCGTCGCGGCGCCCGGCCCCGCGCGCGACGCCGCCGCGCAGGACGCCTCCACCGCCTTCAAGGTGCTGGGCGCGATCAGCGTGGCGCACCTGATGAACGACATGATCCAGTCCATCCTGCTGGCCATCTATCCGATGCTCAAGGAAGGATTCAGCCTGTCGTTCTCGCAGATCGGCCTGATCACGCTGGTCTATCAGCTGGCCGCCTCGCTGTTGCAGCCCTTCATCGGGCTGTACACCGACCGCCACCCCAAGCCGTATTCGCTGCCGGTGGGCATGGGCTTCACGCTGGCCGGCCTGCTGCTGCTGTCGGTGGCGCCGTCCTTCGGCTGGCTGCTGGTGGCGGCGGTGCTGGTGGGCACCGGCTCGTCGGTGTTCCATCCCGAGTCCTCGCGCGTGGCGCGCATGGCCTCGGGCGGCCGCCACGGCCTGGCGCAATCGCTGTTCCAGGTTGGTGGCAACGTCGGCTCGGCGCTGGGGCCGCTGCTGGCGGCGCTGTTCATCATTCCGCACGGGCAGCGCAGCGTGGCCTGGTTCTCGCTGGCGGCGCTGTTCGGCATCGTGGTGCTGACCGGCATCGGTCGCTGGTACAGCGCCAACCGTGCCCGCCTGAAGCCGCGCGCGCGGCGCGACGGCGCGGCGGTGGAGCTGCCGCGCAAGCGCGTGCTGGCCGCGCTGGCGGTGCTGGGCGTGCTGGTGTTCTCCAAGTATTTCTACCTGGCCAGCCTGAACAGCTATTTCACTTTCTACCTGATCGACAAGTTCGGCCTGTCGACGCGCGAGGCGCAGCTGTACCTGTTCCTGTTCCTGGCGGCCGTGGCCGTGGGCACGGTGGTGGGCGGTCCGGTGGGCGACCGCATCGGCCGCAAGATCGTGATCTGGGTGTCGATCCTGGGCGTGGCGCCGTTCACGCTGATGCTGCCGCACGCCAACCTGTTCTGGACGGCGGTGCTGGTGGTGATCATCGGCGCGGTGCTGGCCTCGGCCTTCTCGGCCATCGTGGTCTATGCGCAGGAGCTGGTGCCGGGCAAGGTCGGCATGATCGCGGGGCTGTTCTTCGGCCTGTCGTTCGGCATGGGCGGGCTGGGCGCGGCCGCGCTGGGCCGGCTGGCCGACGCCACCAGCATCGGCTATGTCTACCAGGTCTGCGCCTACCTGCCGCTGCTGGGCGTGGTGGCGATCCTGCTGCCGAAAATGGGGGGCAAGCGCGCCTGAGAGGCGTTGCCGCGAGCGGGCCCGGGGCCGTGCGGCCCGGGCCCGCTCGCGATTTCAGGCCACGCTGCGCAGCTGCGCGCGGGCCGGTTCGATGCCGATGATCTCGCCGCCGTCGCCATGATGGATGACGGCGACGCGGGCGCGGCGCAACTGCTGCAACTGCGCGGGCGCGACGGTGAAGCTGCGCGCCAGCTGGGCGTCGCCGACGGCGGCCGCCCGGCGGCGGCGGTCCTTGCCGGCGAAGCGCCGGTGGTTGTAGAGCGCCCAGGCCACCAGCGCCGCGCCGTTGGCCAGCGCCAGCGCGGCGTAGCCCCACAGGGTGTTGGCCGTGGGCAGGAACACCGCCCACAGCGAGGTCTCGGGCCCGCCGGCGGCCCCGCGCAGGATGGCGAGGATGCCGGCGCCGAACAGATAGGCGAAGGCGAACCAGCCTCCGGCCGTGAGCAGCAGGTCGAACAGGTAGCCGGCGCGGGACCGGCGCGTGGTGATGATCATGATGCCTCCTTGGATTTGATGCCGCGATCGGGACTGGTCCAGCGCGCGCGGCGGACCTGCCTGCGCAGCATGACCTTGGGAAAGCTCACCAGCGTGGTGAGCAGGCTCACCATCCAGTAGGCCAGCGGATACCAGATGACCCAGTAGAGCGAGCGCGCCAGCCCTGGCTCGTAGCGGCGGTCGATCAGGATGCTGACGGCGAACTGCAGCAGGCAGACCACCGCCAGCATCATGCCGGTGAAGGCCGGCGGCAGCAGGCTGGCGATGTGCATGTTGTTGGGCAGCGCGACGACCTGGCTGACCAGCCACAGCAGCACCGAGATGGCGAAGGCGAAGGACCAGGCCGTGGACAGGCAGAATTCCGCCATCAGCGGCCACAGTCGGCGGTGGCGCCAGTTCCAGATCGAGCGCAGATTCTTCAGGAAGACCTCGGCGCCGCCCTGGGCCCAGCGCAGCCGCTGCTTCCACAGCCCGCGCAGCGTCTCGGGCATCAGGATCCAGCACAGGCCGCGCGGTTCGTAGAAGATCGACCAGTGATCGCGCTGCAGTTTCCAGCTGATGTCGATGTCCTCGGTGATCATGTCCAGGCTCCAGTAGCCGACCCGGTCCAGCGCCGTGCGGCGGAACGCCGCCACCACGCCGGACACGGTGAATACCTGGCCGTAGACCCGCTGCGTGCGCTTGATCAGGCCGATGATGGACGAGAACTCGCCCACCTGGATGCGGCCGATCAGCGTGGAGCGCGTGCGGATGCGCGGATTGCCCGTGACCGCGCCCACGCGCGGGTTGTCGATCAGCGGCGCCACCAGGTAGGCGGCGGCGTCCGGATCCAGCATGGCGTCGCCGTCGATGCAGACCAGGTATTCGCTGCGGGCCGCCAGCGCGCCCATGCGCAGCGCCATGGCCTTGCCCTGGTTCTGCGCCAGGTGCACCACGCGCAGCCGCTCGTGTTGCGCGGCCAGGCGATCCAGCATCTGCGCCGTGCCGTCGCTGGAGCCGTCGTTGATGGCGATGACCTCGATGTGGGGATAGTTCTGGTTCAGCGCGGCCAGCAGCGTGTCTTCGCCGTTGTCGGCCTCGTTGTAGCAGGGCACCAGGATGGAAACCAGCGGATTGCCGGCCAGGGCCGGTGCTTCGCGGCGCGCGCCCCAGGCCCAGTGGCGCTCCCAGTGCCACCAGTAGTACAGGCCGCCGGCCATCCACAGGCCGGACATGAACAGCGGGTAGAAGAACACGAATCCCAGCAGCGCCTGGCTGGTCAGCGCCAGGGCGAAGCCGAAGGGCGCGCTCAGCACCGCGCACAGGATGAGCAGGGCGAGAAGACGGTCGATCATCGGATGGGGAACCACGCTTCGGAGATGGCGGGCCGGATGCCTTGCAGCCGGGGCTGGTCTTGCGAGAAATCGTCGGGGTAGTAGCCGAAGCTGCGCGCGCCGCGCAGCTGCAGGCGCTGCATCCAGCCGGCCAGCGTCGCGGTGTCGACGGGCGTCGGCTCGGGCCGGCTGGGGCCGGTGCGCCAGTCGACGGCCTGCAGCTCGAACACGGTCCGGTCCAGCGCGTCCGGCCGGCGCCTGGCCACCGCGTCGACGATGCGGTCCAGCCAGGCCAGTTCCTGGCCCGCCGGCACTTTTTCCATGTAAGGCATGGCCATGGGCGCGGTCCAGTCGTAGGCGTCCAGGAAGTCGTCGGGGTTCTGCGCGAACCAGGCTTCGCTGGCGGGGTTGAGCAGCGGCTCCGCGTACAGGTTGCGGGCGGTCTTGATGCGCGGGCCGCGCACGGCGCGGGCGCGCTCGGCCAGTTCGGCGGTGAAATCGACCAGGTGGCGGCTCTTGTAGCGGGTCCAGCGCTGCATCGTCTCGGGATCGGCGCGCAGCGCGGCGATGCTGCCGGGCAGGCCGGCCTTCTGGTACGCGGCCAGCGCCGCCGGGCCGGCGTCCTCGAAGTCGCCCAGCATCGCGTCATCGTGGAACAGGATGCCGTCGAAGAAGGCATGGCGCGCCAGGTCTTCGTACAGGTCGCCGATGCGCTGGCGCGCGACCGGATCGAACGGCGACAGGCGGCGGTACAGGTCGGGATCCGGCGCGGGCGCGGCTTCGGGCCGCTGCGGATCCCAGCGGACCACGCGGGCGATCGACGGGTCCAGGTCCAGCGCCAGCACCGGCATCCAGGCATAGACGAACACATCGGCGCGGTTGTGCAGCTGCCAGGCGACGCGGTTGAACAGGTCGGCCCGCATCGGCAGCCAGCGGTTCGGGAAGTAGACCGAGCGCACCGGGCCGTCGGCTTGCGGGTCGGCGTAGGCCTGCAGGAACACGGTGTTGATCTGCATGTCCACGATGCGCTGCACCAGCTCGCCCAGGTTGCGGTCGGTCTGCGCCGGATCGGGATCGTAGATGTAGTCCAGGTCCACGTGCGCGACGCGCATCGCGGGCACCGTCTCGATGCTGGCCACGCTATTGGCGAAGTGCCGGATCGTGGGGTCGTTGGCCAGCAGCATGCGCGGCGTGGACATGAGCCGCGCCACGCGGCTGGGGCCGTCTTCCAGCGTCAGTGCCATCTGATAACCCTGTTCGCCGGCGATGCGCAGCGTGGTGCCGCCCTCGGCGCCATAGGGCCAGACCCAGACGCGCGGCGCCTTGCCGGTGGCGCGGCGGATCTTTTCGCTGATCGCGGCCACGTCGCGGCCCATGCGTTGCTCGAAGCCGGCCTCGTTCTCGTAGCGGCCATTGCGCGCGTCGTACTTGCGCACGGCGGCGGCCGGCTCGGTATTGCCCTGGGGATTGGCCAGCGCGCCGTAGTGCGAGGCGTCGGTGTGGGCGGCGATCTCCACCAGGCCGGAACGCGAGATCTCGCGCACGTCGTTCCAGTCCAGGAAGCGGTCGCGCGGCTGCATGTTGCCGCCGAAATCGACCTTCCTGTCGGCCGGCGTGTCCATCCACGTGCCCACCGGCGCCAGCACCGCCGGCCAGCCGTAGGCCTTGAGGATGGGCAGCACGCGGGTCAGGAAGCTGCGGTAGCCATCGTCGAAGGTCAGCAGCACGGCGCGCTCGGGCAGCGGCTTGCCGCCGGGCTGGCGCGCGGCCAGGATCTGGTCCACCGAGACGGCCTGGTAGCCGTTCTCGCGCAGCCAGTTCAGCTGGTCGACCAGCCGGTCGGTGCGCACGCTGAGAAAGCCCTGGTCGGGGTCTTCATCTTCCACGTCGTGGTAGGCCAGCGTCAGGAAATGGCCTTGCACCCAGGGTTGGTCGACTGGGGCCACCGGCCGCTCGGCGGGCGCGACGTAGACGGGGATATCCTTGGCGCAGGCGCCCAGGAGCAGCGTGGCCAGCAATAGCAGGCCCGCGAACAACAGTCGGGGGAATCGAAGTTCAAGCAATTCAGTTCTCCGTGGCACAGCCTCGTCGGGACCGCGCGGAGCCGGCTTTGCCGGTCCGCCGCGGCGCCCCCTTGAGGGGGGGGGCGCGTAGCGCTGCGGGGGTGGGTCCCATCTTCAAAAGCGGTAGGCAAGATCGAACGTGATGCGCAGCTCGCGCTCGCGCCGGCCGTCATAGGGCCGGCTGACGCCGGTCACCATGGCGCCCATGTCGAGCACGTCGTTGGCGCGGTAGCGCTGGCCATAGCCCAGCGCGATCACGCCGCCAGTGCCGTAGCCCTGCTGCGTATACGCGCCGGCGCCCAGCGTGCCGATCTGTTCCCAGGCGTTTTCGTAGCGGCGGTGCAGCGTGTGCGTCAGCCGCAGGCCGGGCAGGACCATCAGGTCCGAGCGCGGGTTGAAGTAGGGGCGTTCCGCGTCCAGGCTGTTGCGTTGCGAGGACAGTTCCAGCGTCAGGTCGGTCTTCAGGTGCGGCGTGGTGTGGATCCGCTCGCGGCCGTCCAGGCTCAGCGCCCAGCGCTGGTTGCCGTCGGAAAAGCGCGAGGGCGAGAGCCGCAGCGTCCATTCGCTGCGCTCGTGCGCGCGCCAGCGCGCATAGGCCGACAGGCCGTTGGACGAGACGCCGCTGGCCAGCGCGCGCAGCGGCGTGTCGCGCGACAGGCGCTCGGCCGAGCCGCCGATCTGCCAGTGGTCGTCCAGGTCGTAGGCGGCCGACAGGCGCAGGCCGGTCCTGGCGCCGTGGCCGTACTGGTTGGCGGACACTTCGCCCTCGACCGTCTGGTCGCGGCCGCGCCATTGCGCGCCGGCGCGCGCCCAGCGGTAGGTGCCGCGGCCTTCCTCGAAGTCGCCGTTGGCGTAGCCGCCGCCGGCGAAGCCGCGCCAGTTGTAGTCCAGCGGCGGCGTATAGATCACCGCGTCGATGCCGAAATCGCCGCTGCCCGACACCGGGCTGTCAGAGGCCAGGCCACGGTAGCCGCCGATGCGCAGCTCGGCCTTGTTGTGGACTGCCCATTCGCGCGCCAGCCGGCGCGACAGCGGGTTCTCGGGCGCGCGCGCCAGCGTGTCCCGGCTGAGCGCCTCGGCCTGGCGCCACTCCTGCAGGGCCAGGGCGGTGAAGCCCTGGCCGTTTTCCACGCCGATGTTGCGCGGCGTCAGCGTCTCGGCCATTTTCAGCGTCCGCTCCGAGGCGCGCGGCAGCGAGCGGGCGCGATACAGCGCGGCCAGTTCGCTCTTGAGCGTGGAGTTGTTGGGGGCGTTGCGCGCCATGCCTTCCAGGCGCGCCTGGGCCTCGGGCGTATCGTCGGCCTGCAGCCGCGCGCCGGCGTCGACCTGCATGCTCTGCAGGTGCAGGTCGTTGGGGATGCGCATGGGCTGGCCCTTGACGTAGACCCAGGCCGGATAGCCCTCGCGGGTCTCGTCCATGACCTGAGAGGCGCCGTCGAAATCCTCGGCCTCGGCCAGCGAGTAGTAGCGGCCGGTCTGGTTGCCCAGCCTGTCCACCGGATCGTCGTCGTGGCTTTCCTCGGCCTGGGCCACCTGCTGGTAGATGGCGGCGGCCTGCTCCGGCTGGCGCAGATACAGATAGGCGGAAGCGACATCGCCCAGCGCGTAGCGCGGCACGGCCACGCCCTCGGCGCGCAGCGCCTCGTACTCGCTGGCGAGATCGCGCATGCGGTAGCGCGCGTGCAGCGCGTGCAGGCGGTCGATGCGCGCCCGGATGACATCGTCGCGGGTCTCGTCGCCTTGTGTCGACCAGGCCGGGATCAGCGCGTCGTAGTGCGCCAGGACGCGATCGGCGATCGCGAACCTGTCGGCCTCGTTGCGCGTCGGCATCGAGGCCAGGCGCACCTGCTCGGCCAGCGCGTCGGCCTGCAGCCGGCGCATCTGCGCTTCCGTGTACAGCTCGGGCCGGCGCGTGGCGTGCGTCAACGCCGCGCCGGCCATGCGGGCGCGCTGCAGGGCGAACACGTACTCGCGTTCCACATACGCGGCGCCGGGCATCAGGTCGCGCGCGCGGTCGGTCGCGTACAACGCTTCAAACGGCGTATTCCTGCGTGCATGGACATAGGCCAGGGCCAGGTGGGCGTCCGCGTCCCGGGGCCGGGCGCGGACCAGTTGCTCGCCCGCGGCCAGCGCCTCGTCGAGCCGGTCGGCGTCCGCCAGTGTCATGGCCAGGCCGGCGGCGAAGGCGGGCTGGGACGGATAGGCGCGCATGCCGTCGCGGAACTGCGCCAGCGCTTCCGGCCAGCGGCGCAGGTCGCGCAGCGCGCGCGCCACCGCCAATCGAACGTCGGCGGGCGGCTGCGCGCCGGCGGGCAGTTGCGCGTAGGTCTGCGTCACCTCGTCGGGCCGGCCCGCCCAGCTGGCCACCAGGATGCGGTCCTGGATGGCGCGCGGGCCGCCGGCCGGACCCAGGGCGCGCAGCATGGCCAGCGCCGGTTGGTGGTCGCCGGCGCGCGCGCGCTGGATCAGGGCGTCGTAGTCGTCGCCGGCCTGGGCGGGCGCGGGACAGAGCAGGGGAGCCAGGGCGGCGCAGACGGCCGCGAAGCCGTGGCGCAGGCGGGCGGCGGGCGCAGGCGCCTGCCGGTGGCGTGCTGGCCGTGCGGCGCTCTTGTGCAGCGCCGACGGCAAGTGTCTTCCTTTCTCGTTCTTCTCGTACATCCGTAATACATCCGCGGTTGCGACATATGGCGTCCACGTCCGAGCCTCCCAGGGGCGGCCTGCCGCCGGCCGGCCCAACGGGGCCGCCCAGGCTTGCGCCAGCGGCATGGCCGAAAGCGCTCGCGCCCGCGCGGCACGCGCTGGCGTCGGAAGTGAACAGTGGATTTCTTGATGCGCGGCGCCCGCTGCGGGGACCTTCGCACTCGCGCGATCGGAGTGCATGGCTAGTACGCGCCACGCCCGTAGGGCGTGATCGCGGCGCTTTCGTCGGCGCCGTCGATAGCCGCAACTTTAGGACGTTTCCTGGAAAGAGACTGTCAATTACTGCAAACAGGCAGCCACGGGCCAACGGCCTGGCGTATGCTTCTCAGCATCCCGGGATTGCTGCTTGTTTCCAGGGACTTAAAGGTTCAGGGCGGACGGATGCGCGGCCTGTTGGGGCCTCGCGCGCGTGGTTTCTTTTCGCCGTGTAGGTAACAAAAAGCGTCAGAAATGGATGCATGTAACGCCTTTTGCAATCGGGCCGCGTATCGCGGCTGGTGGCGAGGCGGCGCGGATTGCCCGTCCCCCCTTCGCAGCGACACGCGCGGGGAAACGAACCCAGTGAAACAGCAATTCCCTAAGGCCTGCGGAGCCCGACGCTCCGGTTGGCAAACACCATGACAACTTCTCTGTTCTTCCTGATGTGGGGGCTGGCCACCGCGCTGGCCATGCCACTGTTGTTGCAGTTTCACGCCAGCGGCGTGCCTGGCGTGCGTGCCTTCATGCTGGCGAACGCGCTGACCGTGCTGTCCCTGCTGCTGTACGCGGCGGGCAGCTTCCTGCCGCTGAACGCGACCGTGATGGTGTCCAATGCCGCGTGGATCAGCGCGTTGGCCTTGGTCTATGTGGGCGTGCGGCAGTTCTTCGGGCTGCATCCGCAGGTGTGGCGCAGCGCCGCCCTGGCGATTCTGTGCGTCGTGGTGATGACGGCCATGCTGTATGGACAGGATCGCGTGGCCGCGCGCATCGTGCTGTTTTCCGTGATCACCTGCGTGGGCATGGGCGCCACGGCCTGCGTGATCTTCGACGGGCGCAGGCAGATCCGCACGCGCGGCGTGGCGCTGTACCTTCTGCTGTCCATCCTTGGGCTGGCGGCGCTGCATCTGCTGCGCGTGCTGGTCTACGGCCTGGGCTGGGAAGCGCCCGGCTCGATGCTGCATCCCACGCCCTGGGCACTGTTCTTCATTGTCGGCGGCTCGGTGACCGTGCCGGCGCTGTTCCTGGCGTTGTTGCTGCTGGTGCAGACCCGGATGTCCGAGCGCATGCAGGAGGCGCTGACCTTCGACAGCCTGACGCAGGCCTACTCGCGGCGCAGCTTCATGGACGAGCTGCAGCACGAACTCAGGCGCTGCGAGCGTAACGACGGCCGGCTGGTGGTGCTGTTGCTGGACATCGATTTCTTCAAGGCGATCAATGACCGCCATGGTCACGCCACCGGCGACCAGGCGCTGCGACATTTTGCGCGGGTGGTGCAGCGCGCGGTGCGCGCCAGCGACCGCTTCGGCCGCCTGGGCGGCGAGGAATTCGCGTTGCTGATGTACGACTGCGAGCCCGCCAGCGCGTTGGTGCAGGCGCAGCGCGTGTGCGATGCGCTGCGCGATGCGCCGCTGCATACCGTGGATGGCGAGATCAGGATGACCGTCAGCGGCGGCTTGGCCGCCTACCGGCGCGGCGATACGGCGGACGGCATCCTGGCGCGCGCCGACGTGGCGTTGTACCGCGCCAAGGAACTGGGCCGCGACCGGGTGGAAACCGGCGGCTCGGTCGGTTTCGGCGCGGCCGCGACCTGGGACTGGACGGCGCAGGGCGGGGCGGAAGCGGCCAATGCGGCCGTCGCGGCCAGCCCCGCGGGATCGAAGGCGACTACGGCTTGAGGTGCTGGAGCAGGAACTTCTCCATGGCCTCGTAGAACTCGAACTTGTTCTCGTCGTTGTGGAAGCCGTGGCCCTCGTTGTCCTTGACCATGTACTCCACGTTGACGCCGCGCGCCTTCAGCGCCTTGACCATCTGGTCGCTTTCGTCCTTGTTGACGCGCGGATCCTTGGCGCCCTGGGCCACGAACAGCGGCGTCTTGATGCGGTCCGCGTGCAGCGCCGGCGAGGTCGCGGCCAGGCGGTCCTTGTCGCGCACGGGGTCGCCCACCATGTCCTGCATCTTGGCCAGCATCGGCTTCCAATAGGGCGGGATGGTCTGCATGAAGGTGAACAGGTTGGACACGCCCACGTAGTCCACCGCCGCCGCGTACAGGTCGGGCGTGAACGCCACGCCGGCCAGCGTGGCGTAGCCGCCGTAGCTGGCGCCGTAGATGCCGACGCGCTTGGGATCGGCGATGCCCTGCTTGACCAGCCAGGCCACGCCATCGCTGATGTCGTCCTGCATCTTCAGGCCCCACTGGCCGAAGCCGGCTTCCCAGAAGCGGCGGCCATAGCCGGTCGAGCCCCGGAAGTTCATCTGCAGCACGCAGAAACCCCGGTTCGCCAGGAATTGCACTTCGGGGTTGTAGCCCCAGCCGTCGCGCGCCCAGGGACCGCCGTGCGGATTGACGATGCACGCCAGGTTCTTCGGATCGCGGCCAGCCGGCAGCGTCAGGTATCCGTGGATGGTGAGGCCGTCGCGGCTCTGGTAGCTGATCGGCTGCACGCGCGCCATGCCGGACTCCGGCAGCGACGGGTTCAGGTCGGCCAGCTTGCTCAGCGTGTCCGAGGCAGCGTCGTACAGGTATCGCGAGCCCGGCGTGCGGTCGTTGTAGGCGGCGACGATGAACTTGTTCTCATCGCGGTTCGAACCCTGCAGGGCCAGGTCGTAGCCGGGCAGCTTGGCCGTCAGCTTCTTGAACAGCGTTTCGGTCTGGGCGTCGAAGAACTTGTACTGCGGCTTGTCGGTCTGGTAGACGGCCAGGGTCAGCACGCGGCGTTTGCGCGAGTAGGCGGCCGCGTCCAGGTCGACTTCCTGCGGTGCGTAGATTTCTTCCTCGACATCGGGCCTGGCCGGGTCGATGACAACCAGCGCCAGCTTGTCGCGGCCTCGGTTGGACTGGGCGTAGAGCTTCTTGTCGTCGAAGGTGAAGAAGGCCGGATGGACGCTGGTGCGGTAGTCGGTGGTGATCAGCGGCCGGAATTCGGCGGCCTCGTCGTCGCGGTAGAGCAGGGTGGTGTTCAGGCCGTCGCTGGCGACGGCGGCGCGCAGCTTGCCGGCATGGTCGGTCTGCCAGCCGACGATGTTGCCGGGATTGCGCGCCACCAGCTCGGCGGCGCCGCTGCGCACGTTGACGCGGTACACGTCGAAGACCTGCGGATCGCGCTGGTTGTGCGTGACCAGCACGTGGTCCGGATCGTCCTCCAGGTCGTCGATGATGCTGGCGCGCACGTTGTCGTAGGGCGTCAGGTCGGTGACCTTGCCGGTCCTGGCGTCCACCGCCAGGACGTGGAAGTTCTCGTCGCCGCCGAAGTCCTTCTGGTAGAGCACCACGTCGGGGCCTTTCCAGAAGAAATTGCTGATGTCGCGCGCGGTTTCGCTGGTGAGCTTGCGCGGTTCGCCCACGAGCGCGCTGCCGTCAAGCGGCTGCACGAAGATGTTCATGCGCGCCGGGCTGCCGTCCGTGCTGGCCGGCTGCATGAAGCCCAGCGTCTTGCCGTCTTCGGACAGGCGGAAGTAGCCGCGCTCGGGGTTGCGGAAGAAGTCCTTCAGCGGATAGCGCGGCGGCTGCGCGGCGCTGGCGCCCAGCGAGGCGCCCAGGATGCTGGCGGCGAAAAGGGTGTGTTTCATGAACGAAATCAAGATGGGATCTCCATGGATTTCCGTGCCCGCGCGGCCGGCGGCCCTGGCAAGCGGGGCGCGGCCGCGAGGTAGGGGGCGCGCATAGCGCCGGCGGCGCGTTCGATCATGCCATAGGCGCGGCGGGGGTGTCGAACCGCCCGGCGGCGCGCGCCGGACGCGGGGCGGAGACAGGCTGTTTCTGCGCCGGGCCGGTTTGCGTGATAATCGCGCCTATCAATCTGGAGAGACTTATGTACAGGAATCTGGTCGCCTGCGCGCTGGCGCTCGGCCTTGCCGGCTGCTCGGTGGGCATCTCGGGCGACGGTTCGTCGCCCCACACCGAATTCAAGGCGGCGGTGAACTACAAGGACGCCTACGACGCGGCCATCCGGCAGGCCAATGCCTGCCTGCGCAGCACCGACAACGCCTACCGCGTGGTGCCCAGCCTGGACGAGGCCTCGCGCTCGGGCGAGGTCCGCGTGCTGGCGCCCTTCGCCGATACCGAGATGACGCGCGTGAACGTCAAGGCCGCCGGCGACAAGAGCACCGATGTTCGCATCGTGGTCTGGGGCAAGGGCACCTGGGACGTGGAGGCGCTGCGCGCCATGAAGGACGCCGTGTCCTACAACCTGGTGTCCTGCAGTTCCTTCATGCCGCGCGATCCGCAGCCGCAGACGCCCGCGCCGAAGAAATAGTCGGGCGGGGCCGGTTCAGTCGCCGCCGGGCCGGCGGCGGATGATCTTGAAGGTCGCCGTGGCCCGCGCCACCAGTTCGCCGTTCTTGTCGCGCACGTCGCCTTCGCAGAAGGCGATCGACGCGCCACGGCGCAGGCAGCGCGCCTCGATCACCAGGTCGCCCGTGCCGGGCGACAGGAAAGTGGTGTTCATGTCGATGGTGGCCATGCCCACGGCGGCGTCGGCAGAGCCGCGCGCGGCGGCGCTGAGCGTGAAGTCCAGCACGCTCATCAGCGTGCCGCCGTGCACGTCGCCGCGACTGTTGGTCAGGTCGCGGCGCCAGGGCAGCGAGGTGCGGGCATAGGCCGGCGCGATCTGCTCGGGGACCAGCCCGATGTAGTCCATGAAGGGAATGGTCAGGCCGAAATAGTCTTGCGGGGCGGTTGCGGTCATGGGCCGGTACGGGGAGAGGAAAGCAGGCGGGATTCGCGGTCATAATATATTTTTTTGCGGCGCCCGCGCGCGCCATGCTTCGCCCGTTCTCATTTCGCGTTCGATCACCGACCATGCCCGAGCCTTTGCGCAAGATCGTACATATCGACATGGACGCGTTCTACGCTTCCGTGGAACAGCGCGACAACCCCGCGCTGCGCGGCCTGCCCGTGGTCGTGGCCTGGACCGGACCGCGCTCGGTGGTCTGCGCGGCCTCGTACGAGGCGCGGCGTTTCGGCGTGCATTCGGCCATGTCGGCGGTGCGCGCGCAGCGGCTCTGTCCGCAGGCGGTCTACGTGCCGCCCGATTTCAACCGCTACCGCGAAGTCTCGCGCCAGGTGCGCCAGATCTACGCGCGCCATACCGACCTGATCGAGCCGCTGTCGCTGGACGAGGCCTACCTGGACGTGACCGTCAACAAGGGCGGGCTGCCGTCCGCCACCGAGGTCGCGCAGGTCATCCGCCACCAGATCCGCCAGGAAACCGGGCTGACCGCCTCGGCCGGCGTGGCGCCCAACAAGTTCCTTGCCAAGATCGCCTCCGACTGGAACAAGCCCGACGGCCTGTTCGTCATCCGGCCCTCGAAGGTGCTGGAGTTCCTGGCGCCGCTGCCGGTGCGCAAGGTGCCGGGCGTGGGCAAGGTGACGCAGGCGCGGCTGGAGCAGCTGGGCATCCAGACCGTGGGCGACCTGGCCACGCACGAGGTGCAGGAGCTGGAGCATTATTTCGGCCGCTATGGCCGCCGGCTCTACGAACTGGCGCGCGGCATCGACGAGCGCGAGGTCGACGCCGACCAGCAGGTGCAGCAGGTGTCGGCGGAAACCACGTTCTCGGAAGACGTGCGCCTGGAGGCGCTGGGCGAGGCCATCGACCGCATGGCGGGCAAGGTCTGGGACCAGGCGCTGAAGAAGGGCGCGCTGGGGCGCACCGTGGTGCTCAAGCTCAAGACCGACCGCTTCCGCATCCTGACGCGCAGCCTGACCAGCGCCAATCCGCCCTCATCGGCCGAGGAACTGGCGACCATCGCCAGGCTGTTGTGCGACCGGGTGGACCTGCCGCCACAGACGCTGTACCGGCTGGCCGGCGTCGGCATGAGCAACTTCGCCGATCCCCAGGAACAGTCCCGCCAGCCCGACCTCTTCGGCGGCGCGTTCTAAAGCGCCACAACCCAACCTGAGACGGTGCCCTCCAACCTGGGGCAGTGCTTCCAACCTGAGACGGTGCCCCCAAGCTGAGACGGTGCCCCCCAATCGGGGCCACACGGAGCCGGCTTTGCCGGTCCGTAGTGGCGCCCCCCTGGGGGGGAAGCGCGTAGCGCTTCGGGGGGGTTACAACCTACTTTTGACTTGTTGCGACAGCGCCGTCATGTCGGCGCGGCCGGCCAGCGACTGCTTGAGCAGCGCCATGACCTTGCCCATCGCGGGCGCGCCGGTGACGCCCTGCGCGGCCACTTCGGCCAGCGCGGCGTCGATGGCGGCGGCCACTTCCTCGGGCGTGGCGGCCTGCGGCAGGAATTCCTGCAGCACGGCCAGCTCGGCCTTTTCCTGCTCGGCGGTCTCGGTGCGGCCGGCCTGCTCGAAGGCGGCGATGGACTCGCGGCGCTGCTTGACCTGCTTTTCGATGATGGCGGTGATCTCGGCGTCGTTCAGGTCGCGGCGTTCGTCCACTTCCTTCTGCTTGACGGCGGCCAGCAGGAAACGCAGCGTGGTCAGGCGTTCGGATGCCTTGGCGCGCATGGCCTCCTTGACGGAATCGGAGAGGCGGGTCTTGAGCGTAGCGGTGCTCATGGATGAACCTTTGTGGTGTGTTGCGACGAAACCGTGAGTGTAAACCGGGCCGGCGCCAGGACTGCGGCGGCAAAGGGTATGGCGCACGGCCTGGGTGCGGGCGTATCAGCCGCGTATCGCGCCCTGGAACGCCGCCGACAGCGCGGCGAGCGCCTGCTGGGGCCGGCCGCCCCTGGCGCGCGTGTGCAGCAGCACCGGCAGGCGCGGCATCTCGGGCAGTCGCAGCCGAGGGCCGACGTCGACGGCGCCGAACGGCAGCATGCGGGGCGCCAGCGCGGCCACGCCCAGCCCGGCCATGACGGCCGCCGCCACTGCCGCCACGCCGCCGCCGACGAAGACCTCGCGCCACGGCACCGCCGACTCGTCCAGCCGCTTGGCGGCCAGCGCGCGCACGCCGCAGGGTTCGGCGAGCGTGGCCAGCGGCAGCGGCTCGTCCGCGCGGTGCTGCCAGTGCGGCGCCGCGAACCAGCCCAGCTGTTCCTCGGCCAGCACCGTGCCGTCGTCGCGGCCGGCGTGCAGGCGCGCGATCACGGTGTCCAGCTCCCGCCGGTCATAGCTTTGCAGCAGGTCGCCCGAGGAGCCGATGCGGATTTCGATCAGGAGTTCGGGATCCTGCGCGTTCATGCGCGCGATCAGCGCGGGCAGCTCCGGGCCGGCCACATGGTCGCTGATGCCGATGGTCAGGCGCTGCCGCGTTTCGACCGACAGGGCGAGCGCGCGCTCATGCGCCGCCATGAGTTCCCGGGCGTGTTCGAGAAAACCGGCGCCGCGCGCCGACAGCTCCACATGGCGGGGCGTGCGCTCGACCAGCCGGAAACCGAGCCGGTCTTCGAGCCGCTTGAGCTTCAGGCTGACCGCGGCCTGCGTCATGCGCAGCGAATCCGCTGCCAGCGTGAAGCTGCCCAGCTCGGCGATGCGGATGAAGGCCTTGACGGTGTCCAGGTCCAGTGAGCGCTCATTCATTTTGAGTCTTAATGACTGATATAAGTATGAATAAAGAAAAAGAATAACTAGTATGGATCGGGTCTACAACCCACCGAGGAATTCACCATGCCACTCGTGCACATCGCCTTGCGCGCCGGAAAAACGGAAGCCTACCGGCAGGCCCTGTTCGACGGCGTTTACCGCGCGCTGCGGGAAACCTTCAACGTGCCGGAAGACGACCAGTTCATGACCATCACGGAGCACGAGGCGGCGAACTTCCGCTACGGCGCGACCTATATGAACATCGCGCGCAGCGACGATCTGGTGTTCATCCAGATCACCGCCAACAACACACGCGGCCTGGATCAGAAGAAGGCGCTGTTCCGGCGGATCACGGCATTGCTGGGCGAGAGCCCCGGCCTTCGGGGAGAGGACGTATTCGTGAACATCGTCGAGGTCGCCAAGGAGAACTGGTCCTTCGGCCATGGACTGGCCCAATACGCCGAATCCCCGTAAGGCCCACGCGCGGCGCCGGTCCGCCCGCCCGCGGGATGGGCGGACGAGGCCCGGGCGGGCAGGGCGGCCATGGGTTTGCGGGAGGCTGTTTTAAAGATGTATTATTAATACATCTTTAAAAGCGAGCCCTCTCGCGCCCCTGGAGTCCTGGATGTCCCTTTCCCCCGCCCTGAGTCCGTCCGTCCGCGCTTTGGTCAAGGCCACCGCCCCGGTGTTGAAAACACACGGCGTCGCGCTGACCCGTCATTTCTACGCGCGCATGTTCGAGCACAACCCCGAGCTCAAGCACATCTTCAACCAGGGACACCAGGCCGGCGGCGAGCAACAGCAGGCGCTGGCCGGCGCGGTGGCCGCCTATGCCGAGCAGATCGATGATCCGTCGGTGCTGGCGCCGGTGGTGACGCGCATCGTGCACAAGCACGTCAGCCTGGGCGTGCGCCCCGAGCATTACCCCATCGTCGGCAAGCATCTGCTGGCGTCGATCCGCGAAGTGCTGGGCGAGGCCGCCACCGATGAACTCGTCGATGCCTGGGCCGCCGCCTACGGTCAGCTGGCGGACCTGCTGATCGCCGAAGAGGCGCGGCTGTATGCCGATTCCGCCGCCAAGCCCGGCGGCTGGACCGGCTGGCGCGCCTTCCGCGTCGCGCGGCGCGAGGCGGAAAGCAGCGAAATCACCTCGTTCTACCTGGAGCCGGCCGATGGTGGCCAGGTGCCGGGCTACCAGCCGGGCCAGTACGTGTCGGTGCGCCTTTACGTGCCCGAACTGGGCCTGATGCAGCCGCGCCAGTACAGCCTGTCGGACGCGCCGGGGCAGGGACGGCTGCGCATCTCGGTCAAGCGCGAGCCGGGCGTGGCCGGCGCGCCGGCCGGCCGCGTGTCCAACGCCCTGCATGATCGCCTGCAGGTGGGCGGCGTGCTGGACGTGGCGCCGCCGCAGGGCGATTTCCAGCTGCGCGAGGCCGTCGGCGCGCCCGTGGTGTTGCTGAGCGGCGGCGTGGGCCTGACGCCCATGGTGTCCATGCTGAACCACCTGGTGCGGGCCGACGACGGGCGCCAGATCCGCTTCGTGCACGGCTGCCGCAACCGTGACGCGCACGCCATGCGCGACCACGTCAACACCATCGCCGCCGGCCGAGGCAATGTGCGCAAGGCGGTCTTCTATGAGGAAGTGGGCGGCGGGGACGAGCCGGGCCGCGACTACGACTACGCCGGCCGCGTCGACCTGCGCGCCATCCGCGACGCCGCCATCCTGCCGGGCGCGGACTACTACCTGTGCGGCCCCGCGGGCTTCATGCGCGCCCAGCGCGAGGCGCTGCTGGCGCTGGGCGTGGGCGCCGACCGCATTCACGCCGAAGCCTTCGGCAGCGGCGGCGCGCCGGCCTGAACGCGGTGTATCCTGGCGGTCCGGCTTGCGCCGAGCCGCCGTCCTTTCTCTTCCAGCCGCCATGCAACTGAACCGCTTCACCGACTTCGGACTGCGGGTGCTCATGTACCTGACGCAGTGCCGCGACCGCCCGACGGCGGTGACCATCCCGGAGATCGCGGACCGTTTCGGCGCGTCCCGCAACCACCTGGTCAAGGTGGCGCACTTCATGGCGCAGCGCGGCTGGGTGGTCACCACGCGGGGCAAGGGGGGCGGGCTGTGCCTGGCGCATTCGCCTGCCGCCTACCGGCTGGGCGACCTGGTGCGCGAGCTGGAAGAGCAGGGGCCGCTGATCGATTGCCGCGAGCCGCCCTGCGCGCTGGATGGCGCCTGCCGGCTGTCCGGCGTGCTGGCCCAGGCCATGCAGGCCTTCTTCGACGGGCTCAACGCCCACACGCTGGCCGATCTGGTGCGCGACCCGACGGGCGCGGCCATCATCCGGCTGCATCGGGCGGCCTGAGCCATCGCTGTCCTGGCCGGCCGTGCCGCTGCCGGCCAGCGCCTGCTGGCCGCGACGTTCCGCGCCCGGCTCGCGTTCACCCTGGGACATGATCTTTTGTTATGGGTCTGCCCGGTATTGGCATTTGCCGCCGGCGGGCCGGCGCTCCAGAATAGGCTGCAGTGTCAGTCTATTTGGATGAAGGTATGCGGGTTTGCGTGATCGGCGCTGGTGTGGTGGGCGTCACCTCGGCCTATTTCCTGGCGCGCCAGGGGCATGACGTGGTGCTGGTCGACAGCCAGCCGCGTCCTGCGGAAGTTTCCAGTTACGCCAACGGCGGCCAGCTCAGCTACAGCTACGTCGCGCCGCTGGCCGGCCCGGGGGTGCTGCCCAGCGTGCCGGGCTGGCTGCTGCGCTCGGACTCGCCGCTGCGCTTCCGGCCCAGGCTGGATCCGCATCAATGGCGCTGGTGCCTGCAGTTTGCGCTGGCCTGCCGCGCCTCGGTGGCGCGCGCCTCGACCGCCGAGCTGCTCACCCTGTCCTACCTGAGCCGTGACGTCATGCACGCGCTGCTGGCCCAGGAAAACCTGGACTTCGGCCATCTGAAGAACGGCAAGCTCATCGCCTACCGCAGCGCCGAGCTGCTGGACAAGGCGCGCGCGCTGGTCGCCTACCAGGCCGCGCACGGCGCCGACCAGCAGGTGCTGGACGCCGCTCAGACCCTGGCGCTGGAACCGGCCCTGGCCGGCATGGGCGCCAGCCTGGCGGGCGCGATCTATACGCCCAGCGAAGAGGCGGGCGATTGCCGCCAGTTCACCGAGGCATTGTTCGACCGCCTGCAGGGCATGGCCAACGTGCAATGCGCGATGTCCAATCCGGTCTCGGGCCTGCAGCGGGAAGGCCGCCGCGTCGTGGCGGTGCAGAGCCGCGACGGCGACATCGGCGCGGACGCGGTGGTGCTGGCGACCGGCATCGGCACGCGCGCGCTGCTCTCGCCGCTGGGCCACGACGTGCCGCTCTATCCGCTCAAGGGCTACAGCCTTACCGTGCCGCTGGCCGACGACGACCGCATGGCGCCCGCCATCAGCGTCACTGACTACGAACGCCGCATCGTGTACGCCCGCGTGGGCGGCGTGCTGCGCATCGCGGCGATGGTGGACATCGGCGGCGGCGACGCGCAGATCGACCCGGAACGCATCGCGCTGCTCAAGCGCCAGGTCCACGAGGCCTTCCCCGGCCTGGACCTGCGCCAGGCCATTCCCTGGGCCGGACTGCGACCGGCCACGCCCAAGGGCAAGCCGCTGATCGGCCGCAGCCCGGCCGCCGACAATCTGTGGTTGAACATCGGCCAGGGCGCGCTGGGCTTCACGCTGGCCTGCGGCAGCGCGGCGTTGCTGAGCGCGCAGATGGGCGGACTGGAACTGCCGCTGGATCCGGCGCCGTTCCAGCCCTGAGTCCTGGCCGTCTCGACGGGGCAGCCCGCACGGGAATGTCCTTTTTGCGATAGCGATTGCCTTTTCATCGGCAGACGGGCCGACCCCGCATCAATAGGATGGCGGTTCCGTTGCGCCGGGCTTGCCTGGCGAAGCGGAAACCGATTCCCATTCTCCGGGTGAGCCCCATCATGTCCTATCTGTTCCCCCTGTTCGCCATCCTGTTCTGGGCGGGCAACGTCATCGTGTCCAAGATGGCGGCCAGCGCCATCTCTCCCACCGCCATCACCTTCTACCGGCTGGTCCTGGCCCTGGCCATCATGGGCCTGTTCACCGCCGTGCCGGCCTGGCGCAACCGCAAGATCATCCTGCGCCACTGGCCCAAGCTGGCGCTGTACGGCGCGCTGTCCTCGGCGCTGTTCCAGGCGCTGTCCTACCGCGCCGCCGAAACCACCACCGCCACCAACATGGCGATCGTGACCGCGCTGATTCCGCTGCTCAGCATGCTGCTGAGCGTGGTGGTGCTGCGCGACCCGCTGACCCTGGGCATGGCCGTCGGCGGCGTGCTGTCCTTCCTGGGCCTGCTGTACCTGGTGGGGCAGGGCGACATGCTGGCCGTATTCCACAACGGCGTGCACGTGGGCGACGGGCTGATGCTGCTGGCCGCGTTTTCCTATGCGCTGTACGGCGTGCTGCTGCGTCACTGGAAGGTGCCGCTGCCGGCCTGGCAATCGACTTTCGTGCAATCGTTCTTTGCGCTGCTCTACATGCTGCCGCTGTTTCTCAAGGTGCCCGCCGCCCAGGCCGCGCTGGACGTGAAGACCGTGCCGCTGATCCTGTACGCCGGCATCTTCTCGTCGGTGCTGCTGTCCTTCCTGTGGATCGAAGGCGTGCATCGGCTGGGCCCCAACCGTTGCAGCATCTTCATCAACCTGCTGCCGCTGTTCACCGCCATGGCCGCCTTCGCGCTGCTGCGCGAGCAGCTGCATGGCTACCACCTGCTGGGCGGCGCGGTGACGCTGGCCGGCGTGCTGCTGGCGCAGACCGTGCAGCGTCCGCTGTTCGGCCGTGGCGCCGGCGCTGGTCTGGCGGCCGGCAAGGCCTGAGTTCGCCGGCGCGGTATCGCGGGCGGCCCGCGCAGGGCGGCCCGCGTCGCGCGGCGTGCGGGTGGGCCCGCACGGGCGTTCAAGACAGCGGCCCGGCCCGCGCGCACAGTGGCGCTCTTTTGCACAGGAGCGCCCATGAGCATCTTCCAGAAAGCCGCCATCGCGCTGGCGCGCAGTCCCGGCGCCGGCCGCCTCATGCGGGCCACCGCCGCCGGCAGCGCGCTGGCCAGCCGCTTTGTCGGCGGCGCCACGGCCGGGCAGGCGGCGGCGACCGCCGCGCGCCTGCGCGAGCGTCACGGCATCCGCGCCTCGCTGTTCTATCTGGGTGAATACGTCGCCGACCCCGCCATCATCGAACAGACCGTCGGGCAGACCGTCGCCGCCTGCCGCGCGCTGGAGGCGGCGGGCCTGGACGTGCATGTGTCGATTGATCCCACCGCCATCGGCTACGCGCACAGCGACGCGCTGGGCCGCGACAATGCGCGGCGCATCGCGTCGGCGGCGCGGCGGGCCGCCGGCGGGGGGCGCGACTGGGTGGTGCTGGACATGGAGGACGACGGCATCCGCGAGCGTACCTGCGCGCTGCATCGGGAACTGCTGGACGACGGCTTGCCGGCGGGCCTGACGCTGCAGGCGCGGCGCCTGCGCACCTTGCCGGACCTGGAGTGGGCGGTGCGCCAGCGCACCTCGCTGCGCCTGGTCAAGGGGGCCTTCCCGGTGCGCGCGCTGGACCATCGCGGCCGCGCGCGCATTGACGCGGCCTATCTGGAGGCGGCCGCGATCATGCTGTCGCCACAGGCGCGCGCGGCGGGTTTCCTGCCGGTGTTCGGCACCCATGACGATCGGCTGGCCGGCGCGCTCATGGCCCTGGCGCGCGAACGTGGCTGGGCGCCCGACGAGTTCGAGTTCGAGATGCTGTACGGCGTGCGCACCGACTGGCAGCTGGCCCTGCGCGCGATGGGCTATAACCTGCGGGTGTATCTCCCGTTCGGCGCCGACTGGTGGCCGTATGCCATCCGCCGGGTGGGGGAGCATCCCCGCAACGCATGGCTGTTGGCGCGATCCCTGAATTCGGATGGATACGCGGCGGGTCAGGGCTAGGAAACCGGCCCCGGCCGACACGGCCGGATCCGGTTCTTGCATCGATGGCGGTTTCCCAACATATCTGGCATTGCGGCGCCGGCCTGCCCGGCGACGTGCTCATCACCGACCTGCGCGCCTATCGCTATGGGCCGCATTTCCATGACGCCTGGTCGATCGGCGCGATCGACTATGGCGCCTGCGCCTTCACCGTGCGCGATGCACCGCATCTGGCTCAGGCCGGCGATCTGGTCGTGATCGCGCCGGGCGACGTGCATACCGGCGGCACGTCCGAGACGCCACTGGGTTATCGCATGCTCTACGTGGAGCCTTCCTGGCTCGATGACCACGCGCGCGCGCTGCTGGGCGCGGCGGCGGCGTTCGACGGTCCGGTGATCCGCGATCCCGCGCTGTGCGCGCAATGGCTGGCGGCGCTGGCGCCGCAAGACATGGACGAAGCGGGCCGGGCCGAGCGCATCTCGGCCGCGCTGTTCGCGCTGCTGCGCGGGCACGCGCGCGCCGCCGGGCCGATGGCGTCCGAGGATGAGGATGTCTGCGACCAGCTGCGCGCGCGCATGGCGCAGGATCCGGCCTGCGCGCCGGACCTGGAGGCGCTGGCCCGGGCGCAGGCCCGCCACCGCACCACGCTGGTCAAGCAGTTCGCGCGCCGCTACGGCCTGCCGCCGCAGGCCTGGTTGCGCAACTGGCGCGTGGCGCGGGCGCGCGAACTGCTGCGCGGCGGCCTGCCGCTGGCCGACGCCGCGCATGCCGTGGGCTTCGCCGATCAGGCTCACATGACGCGGGTGTTCAAGCAGGTCTACGGCAGCACGCCGGGCGTGTTCCGCAAGGCCTCGGCTGCCGTCCGGCTGCCCTGAAAGGCCGATATGGCATTCCTGATAGTCATGTAATGGACAACCATTAATCGCTTGAGAGGGGAATTTCCTCAATATCTAATGAACCTGCATGTGCGCATGCCTGTTTTTTCGATTGATATTGAGGAATGCCATGAGCCAGCCGCAACGCATCACGATACCGACCGCCGACGCGACCGCGCTGGGCGGTTTCCTCTGGCGCCATCCGCCGCGCGCGCGGGACGGCGTGGCGCAACCCGCTGGCGCCGCGCGCGGTGGCCACGGCTGCGGCAGGGACGGCGGACCGGGCCTGGTCATCATCAACGCCGCGACCTCGGTGCGCTGCCGCTATTACTCGCGCTTCGCCGAATACCTGCACGGCCACGGCTTCGATGTGCTGACCTACGACTATCGCGGCATCGGCGAATCGCGGCCGGCGTCGATGCGCGGCTTCCAGGCGTCCTGGATGGACTGGGGCCAGAAGGATTTCGAGGCGGTGCTGACCTATGCCCGGCGCGAGTTTCCCGGCCAGCCGGTGGACGTGGCCGCGCACAGCATCGGCGGTTTCGTGACCGGGCTGGCGCCGTCCAGCCATCGCCTGCGGCGCATCTTCACCATGGGGGCGCAGTACGCCTACTGGCGCGACTACGCGCCGGAACGCCGGCTGCGCATGCTGGCCAAATGGCACCTGGCCATGCCAATCCTGACCGCTTGCCTGGGCTACTTTCCCGGCCGGCGGCTGGGCTGGCTGGAGGACACGCCGCGCGGCGTGGTGCGCGACTGGAGTTTCATGGGGCCGCGCTTCGAGGCGCGCGGCGCGCCGGCCGCCGGCACGGATCCGCGCGTGGCCACCATGGCGGCGGTGACGGCGCCGATCCTGGCGCTGAGCGTGACGGACGACGAGTTCGGCACCGAGGCCGCCATCGACCGGCTGCTGGCCTACTACACCGGCAGCGCCCGCACCCATCTGCGGCTTTCGCCGGCTTCGATGGGCCTGGCGTCGATCGGCCATTTCGCCTTCTTCCACGAGCGTTTCCGCGACACGCTCTGGCCGATCGCGCTGGGCTGGCTCACGCGCGGGCAGTGGGCGCCGCTGCCGGCGACTCCCATACGCTGTGACTGCGCGGCGTCTCTATCCGGTAGTCCGAGTATTTGCGCGTGAAGAATTCGGCGCCCAGCGCCTGCGCGGCGAGCAGCGGCTGGCGCGGATCGGCCGCGATCTCACCCCGGCTGTTGCCGGCGCCATGCACGAAGCCGACGAAGTCCGAATGCGTGTAGCGCGCGAATTCCTGGATCTGGTGCACGATGCCCAGCGCCGCGCCCGGATAGGTTTCCTCGGACGCCACGGCCAGCCCCAGCCGCTTGCCCTGCATGCGGGTCTTCACGTCTTCCGGGCCGTTGCCCGAGCCCGCGTAGTGGCTGAACGAGCGGTCGAAGAACGCCTTGGTCTGCGCCGACATGCCGTACCAGTAGATGGGGGTGCAGAACAGCACGCCGCGCGCCGGCAGGAAGTGGCGCAGGAACAGTTCGTCGTAGCCGTCGTCCGGCGCCGGCGCATGCCGCAGGTCCGTCAGGAAATGCTTGATGTGGTCGTCCAGGAACAGCAGTTCGGCCGAGATGCCGGCGGTCTCGGCGCCGCGCCGGGCGGCTTCGGCCAGCGCGGCGCTGTTGCCGTCGCGGCGGGGGCTGCCCACCAGGATGAGCAGGCGGTTGGATTGATGATCTGAATTCATGTTGTGATCCTTGTTCATGGACGGCGAAGGCGCCGTTTTCAGGATGAAATTTAGGGTCTTCTGGCGGCGCCGGACAAATGAGGAATCCTGCTTTAAGATGAGAAAAAATCATCTATAAGGTTTGCCTTAGCCATGTTCGCCAATCTGCCCGTGACCGCGCTGCGCACCTTCGAATCGGCCGCGCGGCTGCGCAGCTTCAAGCTCGCGGCGGCGGAGCTGGCGGTCACGCCCACGGCCGTGTCGCACCAGGTCAAGGCGCTCGAACAGCGCGTGGGCGTCGCGCTGTTCGAGCGCGTGCCGCGCGGCGTGCGCCTGACCGAGAGGGGCGCCAGCCTGTTCGCCGGCGTGCATGGCGCGCTGCTGGATATCGCGCAGACGCTGGACGCGCTGCGGCCGGCGCCGGATGCGGGCGCGTTGACGGTCTCCACCACGCATTCCTTCGCCGCGCTGTGGCTGGTGCCGCGATTGGGGCGTTTCCATCAGGCATACCCGCAATACCAGCTTCGGCTGGACGCCAATGCGCGGCCCGTGGACCTGCTGCAGGACGCCAGCGTGGACGTGGCCATCCGCTATAGCCAGAAGCGCTATCCGGCGCTGGTGGCGGCCTGCTCGCTGCCCGAGTCCTTCGGCGTGTACGGCGCGCCGGCCCTGGCCGCGAGGCTGGGCGGGGCGCGCGCCGGCCGGGAAGCGCCCGCGCTGGTCACGGTGCGCTGGCGCGATTCGCGGCTGTATGACGAGGGCTGGCGGCAATGGTGCGAGGCGGCCGGCCTGCCGCGCTGGCGCAAGCCCGCCGCCATCCATGCCTACGAGGAAGAACACTACGCGCTGCAGGCGGCCATCGCCGGGCAGGGCCTGGTGCTGGCCAGCTCGGTCATGGTGTCCGACAGCGTCCGCCTGGGGGCGCTGGCGCCGCTGCGGCCCGAGGTCCGTGTGCCGGGCGCGGCCTATACCGCGCTGTGCGCGCCGGGGCGCGAACGGCATCCGCCGGTGCGCGCCTTCCTGGACTGGCTGGCGCGCGAATTCGAGGCCTGAGCCGGGCGCGCGCGCGGCTATCATGTCGGGCATTGCTTACGCGCCGCTCGCCATCCGGGCCGCGCCCGCAACCGGAGAACGCGGACCGTGAACCGATTCCAAGAAATGACCGTGTTCCTGGCGGTGGCCGAGGCGCAGAGCTTCGCGGCCGCCGCGCGCCGGCTGCGGATGTCGGCGCCCTCGGTCACGCGCAGCGTGGCCGCGCTGGAGCGGCGGCTGGGCGTGCTGCTGCTGTTGCGCACCACGCGCAGCCTTCGGCTGACCGAGGCCGGCCAACGCTACGCGGATGATTGCCGCCGCATCCTGGAAGAGGTTGAACAGGCCGACGACGCGGCTGCCGGCGTCATGGCCGCGCCGCGCGGCGCGCTCAGCCTGACCGCGCCGGCGCTGTTCGGCGAGCTGCACGTGATGCCGGTGGTCATGGACTATCTGCGCGCGCATCCACAGGTCTCGCTGCGCACGCTGCTGGTGGACCGCGTCGTCAATCTGCTGGACGAGGGCGTGGACGTGGCGGTGCGCATCGGCGCCTTGCCGGATTCGACGCTGACGGCGGTGCCGGTTGGGTACGTGCGGCGCGTGGTCTGCGCCTCGCCGGCCTTCCTGGAGCGTCACGGCGTGCCGCAAGACCCGGACGCGCTGACGCGCTACTGCACCATCACCGCGGCCATGGAGGGCAGGGGGCCGCAATGGCGCTTCCTGCAGGACGGGCAACCCCGCCGCGTGGACGTGGATTCGCAGCTGACCGTCACCTCGTTCCAGGCGGCGGTGCTGGCCGCGCGCCAGGACTGGGGCCTGACGCAGGTGATGTCCTATCAGGTGGCGCCGCACCTGGCCAGCGGCGCGCTGCGCGTGGTGCTGCGCGACTACGAGCTGCCGCCGGTGCCGGTGCACGTGGTGCATCCGGAAGGGCGGCGCGGGTCGGCCAAGGTGCGCAGCTTCGTCGATTTCTGCGTCCAGGCATTGCGGCGCGATCTGGCCTTGCTGCCCGCTTGACGCGCGACCGGCGCCGCCACGACGGCGGCGCATTTCCTGTTTCGTCCGCCGTTTCTTTCACGCGGTGCAAGACAGTCTTGCCGCCGCCGGTCATTCCCGCCTGCGCCTCGCGGGTTCAACATGGTTGCCTGTTCCCGTTTCCAGAGGCCGGCCATGTCCGAACCCGCCATCACGCTTTATTCCTTTCCCTTGTCCGGCCATGCGCACCGCGTCACGCTGCTGCTGTCGCTGCTCGGCCTGCCGTATCGCCGCGTCGATGTCGATCTGCGCGGCGGCGAGCACAAGCAGCCGCCGTTCCTGGCGCTGAACGCCTTCGGTCAGGTGCCGGTGCTGGAGGACGAGGGCGCGGTGATCGCCGATTCCAACGCGATCCTGGTCTATCTGGCCAAGCGCTACCAGGGCCAGGCCCGCTGGTTGCCCGAGGATGCGCTGGGCGCCGCCGCCGTGCAGCGCTGGCTCTCGGTGGCTGCCGGACAGCTGGCCTCGGGACCGAACGCGGCGCGGCTGGCCACGCTGTTCGGCGTGCCCGATCCCGGCGGCGCGGCGCAGGCGCGCACCCATGCGCTGCTGGCCGTGATGGACGCCGAGCTGGGTCGCCGCGACTGGCTGGCCGGGGAAGCCGCCACCATCGCCGACGTGGCCTGCTACGCCTATGTGGCGCTGGCGCCCGAGGGCAACGTGTCGCTGCAGGACTATCCGCGCGTCCGCGCCTGGCTGGCGCGGGTCGAGGCGCTGCCGGGCTTCGTGCCCATGGTCTTTTCCCACGTTGGCCTGCGGGCCGCCTGAGCGCACGAGGCTCCGTCAATGACTACCGTAATCCAGCCCGCTCCCGCCCCGGCCGAGATGCCGGCTTCGCCCTGGCACGCCGGCGAGCGCCTGCTGCAGGAGCACGTGGGCGTGGCCGCGCGCATGGCGCAGATCGGCCCCAAGGTGCTGCGCGACTACATGCCCGATCAGCACCGCGACTTCTACGCGCAGCTGCCGCTGCTGCTGGCCGGGGCGGTGGATCCGGCGGGCGACCCCTGGGCCGGCGCGCTGGAAGGCGAGCCGGGCTTCGCCTGGTCGCCCGACCCCAGGGTGCTGCGCGTGGCGGCCATGCCGGACGCCGATGATCCCCTGGCGGCGGGACTGGGGCCGGGCAAGGCGCTGGGCTTGCTCGGCATCGAGCTTCAGACGCGCAGGCGCAACCGCGTCAATGGCCTGGTGTCGGCCTGGGACGGCAAGCGTTTCGAGGTGACGGTGGGGCAGTCCTTCGGCAACTGTCCGCAGTACATCCAGACGCGCGAATGGCATTTTTCGCGCGCGCCCGGCCTGCGCTTCGCCGGCGGCGCGCGGGAATCGGCGGGGCTGGATGCCGCGGCCGCCGCGTTGATCCGACGGTCGGACACGTTCTTCGTGGCCAGCTACGCGGACACGCCCGAGGGCGGACGCCAGGTGGACATATCGCATCGCGGCGGGCGGCCGGGCTTCGTGCGGGTCGACGGCGACGTGCTGACGATCCCTGACTTCTCCGGCAACCGTTACTTCAACACGCTGGGCAATCTGGCAGCCAATCCGCGCGCGGGCCTGCTGTTCATCGACTTCGAACGCGGTGATACCTTGCAGCTCAGCGGTCCCACGGAGCTGGTGCTGGAGGGACCGGAGGTGGCGAGCTTCGAAGGCGCCGAGCGGCTGTGGCGCGTGCGGGCGCGGCGGGCGGTGCGACGGCCTGGCGCGCTGGCCCTGCGCTGGCGTTTCGGCGACTACGCGCCCACGTCACTGGCAACGGGGCAGTGGCCGGCGGCGTTGTAGCGGACGGCGCGTTCGGGCGGCGCGGCGGCGGGCGGCTTCAGCCCTGCGCCACCTTGCGCACGACGGTGTCGTCCGGCTCCAGGCGGCGGCCGTCCTGCGCGTGGATCTCCAGCCGGCGCACCGGCTGGCCGCGCTTGCGGTCGATCAGTTCCGAGTGCGCTTCCCGCGGACCGTAGTAGTGGTCCTCGCCCCATTGCCGCAGGCCCACGATCACGGGGAACAGGCCGCGTCCTTTCTCGGTGAGCACGTATTCCTGGTAGGCGCTGCCGTCCGAGGCCGGCGCGGCCTCCAGGATGCCGTGCGCCGTCAGCGTGCGCAGGCGGTCGCTGAGGATGTTCTTGGCCATGCCCAGGTTCTTCTGGAACTCGCCGAAGCGGCGCAGTCCGTCGAAGGCGTCGCGCACGATCAGCAGCGACCACCCGTCGCCGATAGCGTCTAGCGAGCGGGCCACCGGGCAGGCGGCTTCTTCGAAACTGGTGCGTTTGACCATGTGCCGGATCCTCGCGGGAAAACGCGGGCCCGGGTTCGGGCCCGTCGCTGACGGATTTAGTGGTTGCATTATAAAACCATGAGGCATAGCATTCTGGTTTCGTTATGAAACCTTAAAGGCCCACCATGCCATCCCCGGATCGATCCCAAGTCCAAGCCCCGTCCCAAGCGGAAAGCGCCAGTCCCATGCCCGGCTGGCGGGTGCTGTTGCTGGCCGTGGCTTGCGCGCTCAGCGTGGCCAACGTGTATTACGCGCAGCCCTTGCTGGGCGCGATGGGCCGTGAGTTCGGGCTGGACGAGGCGGCGGTGGGCATGGTGGTGACCGCCACGCAGATCGGCTGCGCCGTGGCGTTGCTGCTGGTGGTGCCGCTGGGCGACCTGCTGGACCGGCGGCGCCTGATGATCGGCCAGCTGGTGTTGCTGATGCTGGCCCTGGCGGCGGTGGCCACCGCGTCGGGGGCCGGCTGGCTGCTGGCGGGCATGGCCGCGCTGGGATTGCTGGGCACGGCCATGGCGCAGGGTCTGCTGGCGCTGTCGGCGGCGCTGGCCGCGCCCGGCGAGCGCGGCCGCGTGGTCGGCGCGGCCCAGGGCGGGGTGGTGATCGGCCTGCTGCTGGCGCGCACCTTGTCCGGCGCGCTGGCCGATCTGTGGGGCTGGCGCGCGGTCTATCTGATGTCGGCGGCGCTGTCCGCGCTGCTGGCCGTGGCGCTGGCGCTGGGCCTGCCGCGCCGCCGGCTGCCGTCGGCCGGCATGGGCTATGGGGCCTTGCTGCGCTCCATGTATGCGTTGGTGCTGACCGAGCCGGTGCTGCGGGTGCGAGGCATGATCGCGCTGCTGATGTTCGCCGCCGTCAGCGTGTTCTGGACCGCGCTGGTGCTGCCGCTGTCGGCGCCGCCGCACGCGTTGAGCCACACCGCCATCGGCGCGTTCGGGCTGGTGGGCGTGGCCGGCGTGCTGATGGCGGCGCGCGCCGGCCGGCTGGCCGATGGCGGGCAGGGCCAGCGCACCACGGGCGCGGGCCTCGTGCTGCTGTGCCTGTCGTGGATCCCGCTGGCGCTGCTGGACTGGAGCCTGTGGGCGCTGGCGCTGGGCGTGCTGCTGCTGGACGTGGCGCTGCAGGCGCTGCACGTGACCAACCAGGCCATGATCTTCAGCATCGGCGCGCAGGCGCACAGCCGGCTGGTCGGCGCCTACATGCTGTTCTACGCGGCTGGCAGCGGCCTGGGCGCGATCGCGGCCACGACGGTGTACGCGCATGCCGGCTGGCCGGGCGTATGCGCGCTGGGCGCGGGCTTCAGCGCGGCGGCGCTGTTGTTCTGGCTGGCGACGCTGCCGCGCGGCGTGGCCGCGAAGCCGCGTGAGGGGCAGTGCCAGAACGCCGCGGGTTGATGCGGGAGCGATCAGGCTGGCCGCCCGTGGATCGCGGCCAGCCTGGGTCCGTCCCGGTCAGGGCTGTACTTCGTACTCGCCCGAGCCGAGCACCACGGCGGCCAGCCCCGGCGCCTGGGTCAGCTTGTGCAGCGCATAAGCCTGCGCCGTGGCGATCTTGGCGGCGTGGAACCCGGGGTCTTCCTGCTTGAGGTCCAGGCTGGCCAGCAGCGCGCGCGCCATCTGCCAGCCGGCCAGCGTGGTGCCGGCCAGCATCAGGTAGGGCACGGCCGCGGCGAACACGGCGTTGGTCTTGCCGGCCGCGTTGGCCAGCACGTAGTCCACGGCGCTGGACAGCGCCTCGCGGGCCGCCTTGAGCGGGCCGGCCACGCGGGTGGCGGCCGGATCGTTGCGGGCCAGCAGCGCATCCTCGGTCTGGCGAACCTGGTCCAGCAGCCAGCGCGCCACGGCGCCGCCGTCGCGCAGCGTCTTGCGGCCCACCAGGTCGTTGGCCTGGATCGCGGTGGTGCCTTCGTAGATGGCCAGGATGCGCGCGTCGCGGTAGAACTGCGCAGCGCCGGTCTCCTCGATGAAGCCCATGCCGCCGTGCACCTGCACCCCCAGGCTGGCGACCTCGATCGACATCTCGGTGCACCAGCCCTTGACGATGGGCACCAGGTATTCCTGCACCGCCAGATGGCGCGCGCGGGCCTTCTCGTCGGGCGAAGCGTGCGCCAGGTCGGCATGGCCGGCCGTGTAGTAGGCCAGCGCGCGGCCGGCCTCGGTGACGGCGCGCATGGTGCCCAGGATGCGGCGCACATCCGGGTGGTGGATGATGGTCACGGCCTCGCGCGACGAGCCATCCACCGGACGGCTCTGCACGCGTTCGGCGGCATAGGCCAGCGCATGCTGGTAGGCGCGGTCGGACACGGCCACGCCCTGCATGCCGACGGCGAAGCGCGCGGCGTTCATCATGATGAACATGGCGTCCAGGCCACGGTTCTCCTGGCCGATCAGGTAGCCCACGGCGCCGCCGGCGTCGCCGAATTGCAGCGTGGCGGTGGGGCTGGCCTTGATGCCGAGCTTGTGCTCGATGGACACGCAGTGCACGTCGTTGCGCTGGCCCAGCGAGCCGTCGGCGTTGACCAGGAACTTCGGCACCAGGAACAGCGAGATGCCCTTCACGCCCTCGGGCGCGTCGGGCAGGCGGGCCAGCACCAGGTGGATGATGTTCTCGGCCAGATCATGCTCGCCGTAGGTGATGAAGATCTTGGTGCCGGAGATGCGGTAGCTGCCGTCGCCTTGCGGTTCGGCGCGCGAGCGCAGCAGGGCCAGGTCCGAGCCGGCCTGCGGCTCGGTCAGGTTCATGGTGCCAGTCCACTTGCCGGAGATCATCGGGCCGATGTAGCGCTCGCGCAGCTCGGCCGAGCCGGCGGTCAGCAGCGCCTCGATGGCGCCGTTGGTCAGCAGCGGACACAGCGAGAACGACAGGTTGGCGGCGTTCAGCATTTCCGAGGTGGCCGCGCCCAGCAGGCCGGGCAGGCCCTGGCCGCCGTATTCGGCGGGGTGGTTCATGCCCTGCCAGCCGGCCTCGGCGTACTGGCGGAAGGCCTGCTTGAAGCCGGGCGCGGTGGTGACGGCGCCATCGCGCCAGGCGCCGGGCTCGCGGTCGGCGGGCTGGTTCAGCGGGGCCAGCACCTCGCCGGCGAAGTGCGCGGCTTCCTCCAGCACCGCCTGGGCGGTGTCGGGCGTGGCTTCCTCGAAGCCGGGCAGGGCCGCCACGGCGGGCAGGCCCGCCAGGTGGTTGAGCACGAACAGCATGTCTTTGACGGGGGCTTGGTACGGCATGGCGTCGGAACTCCTGGATATGTGGTTGTCGTTGGAATCAGGCGGACTTGCTGGGATCGGCGGCGGGGCCGGACAGGTCGATGGCGCTGGTGGCGCCCACGGCCGCGCGCAGTTCGAATTTCTGGATCTTGCCGGTGGAGGTCTTGGGCAGCTCGCCGAAGCGCACCGCGCGCGGCACCTTGAAGCCGGGCAGCAGCAGCTTGCAGTGCGCGATGATTTCCTCGGCGGTGGCGCTGCAGCCGGGTTTGAGCTCGACGAAGGCGCAGGGCGTCTCGCCCCACTTGGGATCGGGCATGGCGACCACGGCCACGGCGGCCACCGAGGGGTGGCGGTAGAGCGCGTCCTCGACCTCGATGCTGGAGATGTTCTCGCCGCCGGAGATGATGATGTCCTTGCTGCGGTCCTTGATGCGGATGTAGCCGTCGGGCGTCATCACGCCCAGGTCGCCGGTGTGGAACCAGCCGCCGGCGAAGGCGTCTTCGGTGGCGCGCTCGTTCTTCAGGTAGCCCTTCATGCAGATGTTGCCGCGGAACATGATCTCGCCCACGGTCTGCTCGTCGGCCGGGACTTCGAGCATGGTTTCGGGATCGCGCACCGATACGCCGGCCTGCAGGTGATAGCGCACGCCCTGGCGCGCGTTGAGCAGGGCGCGCTCTTCGTCTTCCAGCGTGTCCCAGGATGCCTGGCGGGCGCAGACGGCGGCCGGGCCGTAGACCTCGGTCAGGCCGTAGACGTGGGTCAGCTCGAAGCCGATCTCCTTCATCTTGGCGATCACGGCGGGCGCGGGCGCGGCGCCGGCGACCATGGTGCGGACCGTGTGCGTGATGCCGGCGCGCAGCTCGGCCGGCGCGTTGGCCAGCGCGCTCTGCACGATGGGCGCGCCGCAGTAGTGCGTCACGCCTTCGGCGCGGATCAGGTCGAACACGGTCTTGGGATCGAACTTGCGCAGGCAGACGTTGACGCCGGCGCGCGCGGCCACGGTCCAGGCGAAGCACCAGCCGTTGCAGTGGAACAGCGGCAGCGTCCAGAGGTAGACCGGATGCTTGGGCATGTCCCATTCAAGGATGTTGCTGACGGCGTTCAGGTAGGCGCCGCGATAGTGATAGACCACGCCCTTGGGATCGCCGGTGGTGCCGGACGTGTAGTTCAGCGCGATGGCGTCCCACTCGTCGGCCGGCGGCTGCCAGTCGAACGTGGCGGGCGCGGCGGCCAGGAAGGCTTCGTAATCGGTCGCGCCGGGCAGGGCGGCGGGTGCGCCGTCCAGGTCGTGCACCGAGATCACGGCCAGGTGCGGGAATTCGGCGCGGGCGCGCTGCGCCAGCTCGGCGTACTCGGTGTCGATGATGAGGGCGCGGGCCTCGCCATGGCCCAGCATGAACAGCACGCTGGGCGTGTCCAGCCGCGTGTTCAGTGTGTTGAGCACGGCGCCCAGCATGGGCACGCCGAAGTGCGCCTCGACCATGGCCGGGATGTTCGGCAGCATGACGGCCACGGTGTCGCCGCGCTTGATGCCGGCCTGCGCCAGCGCGCCTGCAAGGCGCTGCGCGCGCTCGTAGGTCTGGCGCCAGTTGCGGCGCACCTTACCGTGGACCACGGCGAGCCGGTCGCCGTACACTTCGGCCGCGCGGGCGATGAAGTCCACCGGCGTGAGCGCCTCGTAGTTGGCGTCGCGACGGCCCAGCCCATGGTCGTACATGCTGCTCATTGCTTGTGTCTCCTTCCGGCGCGGCTGCCCGCGCTTGTCAGCGTTGCGCCTTTTTCTGGCGCTGGTTTGTCGGCATTGTCGGAGGATGGTCGCGGCCGTCGTTTGACGGCGATCACAGGATCCGCCTTGCCCTAGCTTATCGGCCGCCGGAAAATGGCGTCTGTCGCCTGCATGACAGACTGCCCGCCGGCGCGGAAACCTCCAGTTTTACACGGTTCTTCCCATGTCCGATGTTTCAAACATTGTTTCCCCTGAAGAACTTGCAAGGCTCTTCGGGAATTGCGCCTGGTTCGGCGCGCTCGACCCCGCGCACCGGCAGCTGGTGCTGGCCACGTCGCGCGCCGAGCATGTGCCGGGCGGCGCCTGGATCGCGCGGCGCAACGCGCCGTCGGATCACTGGCTGGGCGTGCACAGCGGGCTGTTGAAGCTCGCCATCTACAACGAGTCGGGCCGCAGCTGCACGTTCTCGGGCGTGCCGCGCGGCGGCTGGTTCGGGGAGGGCAGCGTGATCAAGCGCGAGCTGCGCAAGTACGACGTGGTGGCGATCCAGCCTTCGCTGGTCATGCTGGTGCCGGCCGCCACGTTTCACGCGCTGCTGGCGGCCAGCCTGCCGTTCTCGCATTTCGTCATCAGCCAGTTGAACGACCGCATGGGCGAATTCATCGCGTCGATCCAGAACCACCGGCTGCTGGACGCCGACGCGCGCGTGGCGCAGTCGCTGGCGCAGCTGTTCAATCCGCAGCTGTATCCTTCCACCGACCTGACGCTGACGATCTCGCAGGAAGAGCTGGGCTATCTGACCGGCCTGTCGCGCCAGCGCGTGAACCAGGCATTGCAGGCGCTGACCGACCAGGGCGTGCTGGCGCTGGCCTACAACCAGATCAAGGTGCTGGACCTGGACCGGCTGCGGCGCTACGGGCTGGATCAGTTGTAGGAGGAGGCCGGGGCAGGGCGCCGGCGCTCAGCCGGCCTTTGAACGTGACAGCGCGCGCACATGGCGCGCGATATGGCGGAATTGCTCGGCCATGGCGTCCTGCTGCGCTTCGGGCAACTGCGACAGGAACAGCTCGTCGATGGCCGGTCCGTATACCTTCCACATCTCGCGGCGCAGCGCGCGGCCCTTGGGCGTGAGCCGCGCGTAGGTGGCGCGGCGGTCTTCTTCCGAGCGGAAGCGCTCGACCAGGCCGGCGGCTTCGATGCGGTCCATCAGGCGCGTCAGGTTGTAGCGCGCGATCACCATGCGCTCGGCCATTTCGTACATGCGCGCCGTGCCTTCCGGCGCGCGTTCCAGCGCCCACAGCGCGTCGTACCAGGCCAGCGGCGGCAGGTCCGCGGCGGACAGTCGCTTTTCTATCTCTTCCACCACCAGCGCATGCGCAGTCAGGAAGAGGCTCCAGGCATCGGGCTTGCCTGTGGCCATGCGGTCGGCTCCTTGATTCATCGGTGGGAATGTGCAGCCCGGATTGTAAAGGCGGCGATGCATTGGCGCCGCATTCGCATGCGCGCATCGCGCGTATAGGGCAGCGCGCGCCCGCGCGTCGGATTCGAATCGTCAAATAATTGCACTTGCAATTGTTTGGAAGTCCTCCTACGATTGCAATTGCACATAATGCAATTGCAATTCACAATGCGAAATGGCGATGACGGACCCCGGTCCGGCGCCTTGCTCGCGCCCGACATGGAGGACACACATGGACATGCCGCTGGAACCCACGGACCTCGATCCCCAGGAAACCCGCGAATGGCTGGACGCGATGCAGGCCGTGGTCGCGCACGAAGGCCGGCCGCGCGCGCACTACCTGCTGGATCAGCTGATCGACCAGGACCGCGCTGGCGCGGGCCGCTACGCCGCGCCCAACACCACGCCCTACATCAACACGATTCCGGTCTCGGCCCAGGATGCCTTCCCCGGCGACACCAGCCTGGAGCTGCGGCTGGACGCCTATCTGCGCTGGAACGCCATGGCCATGGTGCTGCGCGCCGGCAAGACCTCGGGCGTGGGCGGGCACATCGCCACCTATGCGTCGGCGACCACGCTGTATGAAACCGGCTACCGCCATTTCTTCCGCGCCGCCACGCCCGAGTTCCTGGGCGACATGCTGTACATCCAGGGCCATTCGGCGCCCGGCATCTACGCGCGCGCCTACCTGGAAGGCCGCTTGTCGGAAGACGAGCTGGACCGCTTCCGCCGCGAGATCGGCGGCGGCGGGCTGGCCTCGTATCCGCACCCGCGCACCATGCCGGGCTTCTGGCAGTTCCCGACCGTGTCGATGGGCCTGGGCCCGTTGATGGCCGCCTACCAGGCGCGCTACATGCGCTACCTGGAAGACCGCGAGCTGATTCCCGCGCAGGGCCGCAAGGTCTGGGGATTCCTGGGCGACGGCGAGCAGGACCAGCCCGAGACGCTGGCCGCCGTGGCCATGGCCGGCCGCGAGAAGCTCGACAACCTGATCTTCGTGGTCAATTGCAACCTGCAGCGCCTGGACGGCCCGGTGCGCGGCAACGCCAAGATCATGCAGGAGCTGGAAAGCGTGTATCGCGGCGCCGGCTGGAACGTGATCAAGGTGGTCTGGGGCGGCGACTGGGACGCGCTGCTGGCCCAGGACCATGACGGCCGTCTGCGCCGCCGCATGATGGAGTGCGTGGACGGCGAGTACCAGGTGTTCAAGGCGCGCGGCGGCGCCTATGTGCGCGAGCATTTCTTCGGCGCGGATCCGGTGCTGCTGGAGCGCGTGGCGCACCTGAGCGACGAGCAGATCGGCGCGCTGCATCGCGGCGGCCACGATCCGGCCAAGGTATACGCGGCCTATGCGGCCGCGCTGCGCCATACCGGCAGGCCCACCGTCATCCTGGCCAAGACGGTCAAGGGCTACGGCATGGGCGCGGCCGGCGAGGCCGCCAACACCAACCACCAGCAGAAGAAGATGGCGGATCCGGCCGTGCGCGCGTTCCGCGACCGCTTCTCCATCCCGGTGCCCGACGATCAGCTGGAGCAGATTCCGTACATCAAGCCGGCGCCCGGCAGCGCCGAGCAGGCCTATTTCGACGCGGCCATCCAGCGCGCGGGCGGCCATCTGCCGCGCCGTCCGGCCGGCCCCGGCCCGCTGGCCACGCCGCCGCTGGAGGCTTTCGCCTCGCTGCTCAAGAGCAGCGAGGGCCGCGAGTTCTCGACCACGCTGGCCTTCGTGCGGCTGCTGGGCCAGCTGCTGAAGGATCCCGGCATCGGCAAGCGCGTGGTGCCCATCGTGCCCGACGAATCGCGCACCTTCGGCATGGACGCCATGTTCCGCCAGGTCGGCATCTATTCGCACGTGGGCCAGCTGTACACGCCGCAGGACGCCGACCAGCTCAATGTCTACCGCGAGGACCGCCAGGGGCAGATCCTGCAGGAAGGCATCAACGAGTCCGGCGCCATGGCATCCTGGATCGCGGCCGCCACGGCGCACAGCACGCATGGGCTGGCGACGATCCCGTTCTACATCTTCTATTCGATGTTCGGCTTCCAGCGCGTGGGCGATCTGGCCTGGGCCGCCGGCGACATCCGCGCGCGCGGTTTCCTCCTGGGCGCGACCTCGGGCCGCACCACGCTGGAAGGCGAGGGCCTGCAGCACGACGACGGCCACAGCCACGTGCTGGCCTCGGTGATCCCGTCGTGTCGCGCCTACGATCCGGCCTATGCCTACGAGATCGCGGTGATCGTGCAGGACGGCATGCGGCGCATGTACCAGGAACAGGAAGACGTCTTCTACTACCTGACCCTGATCAACGAAAAGACCGAGCACCCGGCCATGCCAGAAGGCGCCGAGGAAGGCATCCTGAAGGGCATGCATCGTGTGCGCGAGGGCGGGTCGGGCGAGACGCGGGTGCAGCTGCTGGGCAGCGGCGCGATCCTGCGCGAGGCGATGGCGGCGGCCGACCTGCTGGCGCAGGACTTCGGCGTGCAGGCCGATGTCTGGAGCGTCACCAGCTACACCGAGCTGCGGCGCGAGGGCCAGGAATGCGAACGCTGGAGCCGCCTGCATCCGTTGCAGGACGCGCGGCGCGGCCATGCCGAAACCTGCCTGGCCGCGACCCAGGGGCCGGTGGTGGCGGCGACCGACTACATGAAGACGGTCGCCGAGCAGATCCGCCCCTTCACGGCGGGGCGGCGCTACGTCACGCTGGGCACCGACGGCTTTGGCCGCTCGGACACGCGCCAGGCGCTGCGTGCGTTCTTCGAGGTGGACCGCCACCACATCGCGTTGGCGGCCCTGAAGGCGCTGGCCGACGACGGCGTGGTGCCGAGGGAGCTGGCGGCGGACGCCATCCAGCGCTACGGCATCGATCCCGAGGCCGTGTCGGCGGCCTTGCCCTGACGGGTACGGCGGGCCTCAGGCCCGCCGCGCCAGCAGCGCCCAGACGCCGGCGGCCGACAGCAGCGCGCCGCCGCCCAGGTTGAAGCCGCGCTGCGCGCGCGGCGAGGCCAGCAGGCGGCGCGCCTGGCCGGCGAACAGCGCGTAGGCGGCGGCGTTCAGGCCGGCGCAGGTCACGAAGGTGGCCGACAGGATCCACATCTGGCGCACCGTGTCGCCGGCCGGGTCGATGAACTGCGGCAGGAAGGCGACGAAGAAGATGATGCCCTTGGGATTCAGCGCCGTCACCAGATAGGTGTTGGCAAAGAGCTTCCAGCGCGATCCCGCCTCGCCCGCCTGGGGCAGCGTGGCAGGCGCCACGCCGGCGCGCAGCAGCTTGAAGCCCAGGTACAGCAGGTACAGGCCGCCCACGGTCTTGACCACGGTGAACCAGAACGCCGAGGCCGACAGCAGCGCGCCCAGGCCGACCAGAGACAAAAGCAGCGCGGTGGAATCGCCCAGCGCCACGGCCAGCACCAGCGGCAGGCGGGCGCGCCGGCCGTGCGTGATGGAATAGCTGATGACGGTGAGGATGGTGGGGCCGGGCAGCACCAGCAGCAGGGCCGAGGCGCCCAGGAAGGCCAGCCAGGTTTCGAGAGGCATGACGGGGACTCCGGGAAGGCGACCGCGAGGGTTCGTGGTCAGGGCGGCGGGCGCAGGCCCGCAACGCGGTTCAGGCCCCGCCGGGAAAGGCCGCCGCCTGGGCGTCCGCGCCTGTGCGGGATCAGCGCGCCGAGCTTAGCATGTACTCCACGGCCGCACGCAGGGTCGCCTCGTCCGCCGAGGAGCCGCCGCGCGGCGGCATGGCGCCCTTGCCCGTGAGCACCGTGGCCAGCAGCGCGTCGGCGCCCCGGGCGGCGTAGGGCGCCCAGACCTGGCGGTCTCCCAGCTTGGGCGCATTGGCCACGCCGGACGCGTGGCACACCACACAGGCGGACTTGTAGAGTTTTTCACCGGCGGGGTTGACGGTCTGTGCAGTGGCGTCCGCCCGGGCCGACGCCACGGGCAGGGCGGCCAGCACGGCCAACAGGACGAGTCTTGCTGCTTGGGTCATGGCATCGGTCCTTGAAGGGCGGTTGCGGGGCGGGCGCGGCTCAGCGCGGGATCGGGCCGGGCGCCTTGATCTGCTTCATCAGATCATCGTTCCACTTGCCCTCGACCTTGATGTGCCCGGCCGCGCCCAGCTCGAAGGCCTCGATCAGGTTGTGGTTCAGGTAGGCGTACACGCCCGGCTGCTTGAAGGTATAGAGCGCCGCGCCCGCCGAGCCGCCGCGGATGAACCAGGTTTCCAGGTTCTTTTGCGGCGGGTTGCCGAACTTGCCGGTTTCCCAGACCCAGTCGCCGTGGCCGCCGATCAGATGCGGGCGCGTGTCGCGGTTGGCCTGCGAATGGATCAGCAGCACGGTTTCGCCGACCTTGGCCGTGAGCGCGTTGGCGCCGGTCAGCGCGCCGACCTTGCCGTTGAAGACGATGTGGGACGGCGTCAGCTTGCGCATGACTTCCACCGTGTCGCCATAGCTTTCGGCCAGGGTCTTGTAGTCCTTGTATTTGCCCTTTTCGTCCTTGGGGATGTAGAGGTCGAACTCGCCGATGGTGTAGACGCGGTCGTAGCGCAGCGGCTTGCCGTCGGGATCCTTCAGGCCGTCGCGCGGCAGCACCATCAGCGTGCCGCTCATGCCGGACACGACGTGCCAGGGCACCATGCCCTCGGGCGCGCAGTGGTAGACGAAGGTGCCGCTGCGATCGGCCTTGAAGCGCAGCGTGGCCTGCTCGCCGGGGTTGACGTTGGTCAGCTTGGCGCCGCCCAGCGCGCCGGTGGCGGCGTGGAAGTCGACGTTGTGCGGCATGGCGTTGGTGGCGGGGTTGACCAGGGTCAGTTCCACATAGTCGCCCTCGTGCACCACCAGCGTGGGGCCGGGCATGGAGCCGTCAAAGGTCATGGCCTGCAGCGTGGTGCCCTTGTCGTCGATCACCATCTTCTTTTCCTCGATGGTCATGGTGAACTCGACCACCTTGGGGCCGCCTTTGGCCACCTGCTCATGCGGGTGGACTTGCGGCGGGGCGACCAGGGCGACCTTGGCGCGGGGCAGCTGGTCGGCGTTCTGGGCATGCGCCAGGCTGGCGGGCAGCGTGACGATCAGGGCCGCGGCAAGCAAAGTGGGGCGGAAGACTTTCATGTGCAACTCCTGTTTTCGGTTTCCTCAACAGCCGTTCGAGCCGGCGCTTTCATTGAAGGCCACGCGGGCCGCCCCTTCTTTGCTGTAGCGCAAACTGCGGGGCAGGACGCGCCCGGGCGCGCATTGCCAGCGCAGGGGGGCGATGCCACCATGGAATCGTGCCCACCTCGACCCGGACGGACCGCGATGCCCACGCCCTTGTGCCATGCCCTCCTGCGCAACCTGGACCTGTTCCGGCCCTTGTCCGATGCGGAATTGCAGGCCGCCTTGCTCGGCGCCCAGCCTTGCCGGCTGGACGCGGGGGCGGCGGCGTTCCATCAGGGCGAGCCGGCCGCGCACTTCTTCGTGCTGCTGCACGGCTGCCTGAAGGTGACGCAGGTCACGCCGGACGGCGAACAGGTGCTGGTGCGCTACGTCAATCCGGGCGATCTGTTCGGGCTGGCGCGGGCCATGCGCCAGGCCTGTTATCCGGCGTCGGTGGTGGCGGTGCAGGAAAGCGTCTGCCTGGCCTGGCCGGCGGCGGCCTGGGATGAATTCGCCGCCAGCCATCCCCGGCTCAACGCCGCCGCGCTGCAGACCATGGGCCGGCGGCTGCAGGACGCGCATCTGCGCATCCAGGAACTGTCGACCGACGAAGTCGAGCAGCGCGTGGCGCGCGCCATGCTGCGCCTGTTCGAGCAGTCGGGCCAGCCGGTGGCCGACGGCATCGGCATCGGCTTTCCGATCACGCGGCAGGACATCGCCGAGCTGACCGGCACCACGCTGCACACGGTCAGCCGGCTGCTCAACGACTGGAAGCAGCGCGGCATCGTCGACTGCGGCCGCAAGCGCGTGGTGCTGCGCTCGCCGGCGGCGCTGGCGCGGCTGTCGTCGGCGGCGCCGGCCGGGCTGCGCGACTGCGCGGGCTGCCTGTCCTGTATCGATGGACCGCCGGCGGACGGTGCGCAGAGGGTCGGGGCGCACGCGCTGCCGGGCTGATTCGCCGTTGCTTCCGCGTCGCGGGACCGGGCGGCGGCGGGGAGTGAGGGCGCGCGGGCCAGGAACCCGCGCCGGCCGGCCGGTTACTCATGGCGTGGATGAAAACCACCCCGTGGAGACGGCATGATTTCCCTATATGACTCAGCGCTGCAAAAGCAGAAGTGGAAGGCCGAGCGCGTCCTGAGCCCGCGAGCCGCGCCGCTCGGCAAGTTCGGCAATGTGCAGTACGCCCCACCCGATGCGACCGCTGCGGGCCCCAGGTTGAGCGGCATGCGCAAGTTCCTGTGTTCCGTCAGGGCGGCGTTGACGGCGTTGACGTGCCGGCTGTCGATGAGCCCCGCGCGTCGGGTGGCGTTGCGCGACCAGGGGCAGCGCTGCGCTGTCGACCGCCACATGGCGAACCTGCTGGGATGCCTGACCGGCTGCGCGCTGAAGGACAAGCGGGGCGAGGACTATCGCCGGCAGCTGCGCAACGCCTGGGCCAGGCTGGAACGCACGGGCGCAACGCCGGCGATGAAGGAAGCAGCCATGGTCCGGTTGATTTCGGAGTTCCAGTCCTGGGACCGCAGCGCCGTGGCCGCGGGAATCGCGCGCGTGCTCAGGGAGCCGCTGCCTCGGCAGCAACAGAGTTGGCTGGGCTTGTTGAACGATCAGGTGTCGCGGCCGATTCCGGCTGGCGCGGCCGCTGGCGGCAGGCCGGTCAGCGGCGCGCGATCCGCGTCGCCGCAGGATGGCGGGTCCGTCATGCCGCCGTCCGGCGGCCCGCTGGACGCCGCTTCCCGTCCGGGCCTGCCCGCGCCGGTGATGGAGCATGTCACCGGCGACATCACCAGGATGAACGTCGATGCGATCGTCAATGCCGCCAAGCCTTCGTTGCTGGGCGGGGGCGGCGTGGACGGCGCGATACACCAGGCGGCGGGGCCGGGTTTGCTGGCCGAGTGCGCCAAGCTGGGCGGCTGCGAGGTCGGCTGTGCCAAGATCACCGCCGGCCACCGGCTGCCGGCTCGTCACGTGATCCATACGGTGGGGCCGGTGTGGCAGGGCGGCGGGAACAACGAGGCGGCGAAGCTGGCTTCCTGCTACCGCGAGTCCATACGCCTGGCCGTGAAAAAGGGCCTGGGCTCGATCGCGTTTCCCGCCATCAGCACGGGCGTATATGGCTACCCCAGGAAAGAGGCCGCGGCCATCGCGGTGGCCGCGGTCCGGCAGGCCATGCAGGAAAGCGAGGGATCGTCGCTGCGCCGCGTGGTGTTCTGTTGCTACGACGACGAGGATGCGAGGTTGTACCGGCAGTTGCTGTCCGGCATGCGCCAGCCCTAGTCCGCCAGCACCAGCCGCAGGCCCAGGTTGGCGGGCGGCAGGCCCACCGAACAGGCTCCGCTCTTGGGGTCGCGGATGAAGTCCGGCAGATAGGCGATATGCCGGCCGGCGGCCACGCGGATGCCGCAGTTGCCCGCCTCCTGTCCGGCCTCGCCGGGCGCCGCGTCCAGCACGCGGCGCGTGTGGCAGTCGCTGGTCCAGTCCCACACGCTGCCGGCCATGTCCTGCAATCCGGCCGGATTGGCGCCGTGGCCGCCGAAGGGGCGCAGCTCGACGGACTCACCCGCCTGCGCGCGCCGCGCCTGCTGGTCGTATTCGGCCAGCCAGCGCTGCGCCGGATCGCCGTCGTCGGCTGACGGGGCGAGCGCATCATCGATGAACGCCGGGCCGGCCGCGTAGACCCATTCCGCATAGGTCGGCAACCGCAGCTGGCGGCCGGTGGCGGCCGAGAGCCAGGCGGCATAGGCGGAGGCGTCGCTCCAGCTGATCCCGGCGGCCGGCATGTCCGGCGCCGTGGCGCCGCGCTGCGCGGGGTCGGGCGTCCTGCAGCCGCCGGCGCGCACGCAGGCCGCGTACTCGGCCTGGCTGACCTGGCGCGTCATGATGGCAAGGCCGTTCGGAAAGCGCGCCGTCAGCGGCGCGGGCGTCACCGGATAGCCCTTGCGCAGCGCCTCGCCGGGCGGCGTGTACGAGACCTCGCCCGGCGGCAGCCGGCTCATCGGGGGCAGGGGGGCGCGGGACCGGTCGCCGCCGCAGGCGGACAGCGACAACAGCAAGGCCAGGACCAGCGGGCGGGCATGCATGCGTAAGCTCCTCGACGCCCGGAGCCGGCAGGCTCCGGCGCATGCGGATATTGGACCCGGGGCCGGGACCGGCCTCTTTGCGCTGGCGCAAGTTGGCGCGCGCAGGGCAGCGCCCGCGCCGGAAACGCAAAGGCCCCGCCGGGCACCATGTCCTCGGCGGGGCCGGCGGCTTGCGTGTCGCCGACGGTTCCGGCGTCAGCCGCGAGCCGGACGGGTTTGCAGGCCGGGCTTGGGCGCGGCCGGCTTGCCGCTGGCCAAGCCCAGGATCACCTGCGCCACCAGCGCCAGCGCGCCCAGCAGGAACACCACGTCGCCGAAGGTGCGGCCCCAGCGCAGGGCTTTCAGGATGTCCTGCTGCATGAAGGCTTCGCTGCGCGCGTACCACATGCCTTCGCTGACGCTGGCGTGGAACTGGATCAGTCCGGCCGGCAGCAGGCTGGTGAAGATCATCAGCGCCAGGCCGATGTTCAGGCCCCAGAAGCCCAGCTTCATCAGGCCGGGATTCAGCGCGTATTGCGGTCGGATGTAGCGCAGCACCAGCAGCGTGAAGCCCAGCGCCAGGAAACCGTACACGCCGAACAGGGCCGCGTGCGCGTGGACCGGCGTGGTGTTCAGGCCCTGGATGTAGTACAGCGAGATCGGCGGGTTGATCATGAAGCCGAACACGCCCGCGCCCAGCATGTTCCAGAAGGCCACCGCCACGAAGCACATCAGCGGCCACTTCAGGTCGGCCATCCAGGGCGCGCGGGTCTTCAGGCGCCAGTTCTCCCAGGCCTCGTGGCCCAGCACGATCAGCGGCACCACTTCCAGCGCCGAGAAGCTGGCGCCGATGGCCATGACCGGCGTGGTGGTGCCGGCGAAGTACAGGTGGTGGAAGGTGCCGGGGATGCCGCCCAGCATGAACAGCGAGGCCGAGGCCAGGCTGGCCGTGGTGGCCATGCGCCGCGACACCAGTCCCAGCGTCGAGAAGATGAAGGCCAGCGCGGTGGTGGCGAAGACCTCGAAGAAGCCCTCCACCCACAGGTGCACGATCCACCAGCGCCAGTACTCCATCACGGTCAGGTGGGTGCGTTCGCCGTAGAAGAAGCCGGCGCCGTAGAACAGGCCGATGGCGCCGACCGAGGCGGTCAGGAGCGCCAGCAGGTTCTTGTCGCCGCCGGGCTGGCGCAGCGCGGGCACGATGCCGCGCAGCATCAGCACCAGCCAGAAGCAGATGCCGGTGAACTTGCCGATCTGCCACAGCCGGCCCAGGTCCACGTATTCATAGCCCTGGTGGCCCAGCCAGAAATTCAGCTCGGGCGGCATGATCTGCGCGATCGCCAGATAGTTGCCGGTGAACGAGCCGACCACCACGACCACCAGCGCCCAGAACAGGATGTCCACCCCGATCTTCTGGAACTTGGGATCGCGCCCGCCGTTGATCAGCGGCGCCAGGAACAGGCCGGCGGCCAGGAAGCCCGTGGCGATCCAGAACAGCGCGCTCTGGATGTGCCAGGTGCGCACCAGCGAATACGGGAACCACTGCGACAGGTCCAGGCCGTAGAACTTCTGGCCCTCCACCGTGTAGTGCGCGGTGAAGGCGCCCAGCAGCACCTGCAGGCCGAACAGCGCCACCACCAGGAACAGGTACTTGCCCAGTGCGCGCTGCGACGGGGTCAGCGCGAAGGTGCTCAGCGGATCCTGCCTGGGCGCCTCGGGCTCGTCTTCCTCCTTGCCGCGCAGGAAGGCCCAGGCCCAGATGAGCAGGCCGATGCCGGCCAGTAGCACCACCACGCTGATGATGGACCACATCACGTTCTCGCTGCTGGGCACGTTGCCGATCAGCGGCTCGTGCGGCCAGTTGTTGGTGTAGGTGACCTTGGCGCCCTCGCGCTCGGTGGCGGCGGCCCAGGCGGTCCAGAAGAAGAAGCGCGTGAGCTGCTCGCGCCGGCCGGCGTCGGGCAGGGTGTTCTCCTTCATCGCGAAATGCTCGCGGCTGGTGTGCAGCGCCGGCGCATCGGAAAACAGCTGGTCATAGTAAGCGGCGGTCTGGGCGATGGCCCGCGCGCGGCGCGCGCTGACCGTCAGCACCTCGTCCGCGTTGACGCGGTTGCCACGGTACTCGGCCTTGAGGGTTTCGCGCAGCGCCGCCTGGGCCGGCGCGGGCAGTTCGGCGTAGGGCTGGCCGTGCGCCTCGCGCGCCGCCAGGTCCAGCCAGGCGCCCAGCTCGCGGTGCAGCCAGTCGGCCGTCCAGTCCGGCGCCTGGTAGGCGCCGTGGCCCCAGACCGAGCCCAGCTGCATGCCGCCCACCGACTGCCAGGCGGTCTGCCCGTCCAGGATGTCGTCGCGGCCGAACAGGCGTTGCCCGTCGGCCGCGACCACGGCCTGCGGGATGGGCGGCGCCTGTCGGTAGACTTCGCCGCCGTAGAAGCCGAGCAGCGAGAAAGTGACCGCCAGCACGGCGATCAGCGTGAACCATAGTTTTCGGTATGGGCCCATTTCGGGTACACCCTCCAGATGTTGCAGTTGATGGGTGCAGGGACAGACGCGAATTCCGTGCCAGAAAAAAGACGCGGAAAATCAGGGGCTTGTGGAGGAAAGGGTGATTCGTACCCTGGTCGACATAGGTTCGGATTACCCTGGAACGGTGTTTTTCACCACCAGGAGGATGTTCGCGCCGTTTCGGAGGTGCAGGATGGCGACTGGTGCAAAATACGGCTTTTCCCTGACAGTGACAGCGGCCCTCGCGGGGGCCGCGCAGAGGACACCATGGCATTCGATTTCGACCTGTTTGTGATTGGCGCCGGTTCCGGCGGCGTGCGCGCGGCCCGTTTCGCGGCCGGCTTCGGCGCGCGCGTGGCGGTGGCGGAAAGCCGCTACCTGGGCGGCACCTGCGTCAACGTGGGCTGCGTGCCCAAGAAGCTGCTGGTCTACGGCGCCCACTACAGCGAAGACTTCGAGCAGGCCAGCGGCTTTGGCTGGACCACGGGCGAGCCGTCCTTCGACTGGCCCGCGCTGATCGCCAACAAGAACCGCGAGATCGAGCGCCTGAACGGCATCTATCGCAACCTGCTGGTCAACAGCGGCGTGACGTTGCTGGAGGGCCATGCGCGCATCACGGATCCGCACACCGTCGAGATCAACGGCCAGACGCACACGGCCGAGCACATCCTGGTGGCGACCGGCGGCTGGCCGCAGGTGCCGGACATCCCCGGCAAGGAACACGCCATTACGTCCAACGAGGCTTTTTTCCTGGAAGCGCTGCCGCGCCGCGTGCTGGTGGTGGGCGGCGGCTACATCGCCGTGGAATTCGCCTCCATCTTCAACGGCATGGGCGCGCGGACCACGCAGATCTATCGCGGCCCCATGTTCCTGCGCGGCTTCGACCAGGGCGTGCGCGAGCACCTGCGCGACGAGCTGACCAAGAAGGGCATCGACCTGCGCTTCAACGCCAATGTCGCCCGCATCGACAAGCGCGCCGACGGCACGCTGGCCGCCACGCTGGAAGACGGCTCGGTGGTCGAGACCGACTGCGTGTTCTTCGCCACCGGCCGGCGCGCCATGCTGGACAAGCTGGGCCTGGAGAACACGGCGGTCAAGATCGGCAAGAACGGCTTCATCGAAGTGGACGACGAATTCCGCACGGCCGAGCCGTCCATCCTGGCCATCGGCGACGTGATCGGCCGCGTGCCGCTCACGCCGGTGGCGCTGGCCGAGGGCATGGCCGTGGCGCGCCGCCTGTTCCGTCCCGCCGAGTACCGCAAGGTCGACTATGCGCTGATCCCGACGGCGGTGTTCAGCCTGCCCAACATCGGCACGGTCGGCCTGACCACCGAGCAGGCGCGCGAGGCCGGCCACGAGGTCAAGCTGTATGAAAGCCGCTTCCGGCCGATGAAGCTGACGTTGACCGAGTCGCAGGAAAAGACGCTGATGAAGCTGGTGGTGGACGCGAAGACGGATCGCGTGCTGGGCGTGCACATGGTCGGGCCCGATGCCGGCGAGATCGTGCAGGGCATGGCCGTGGCGCTCAAGGCCGGGGCGACCAAGCAGGTGTTCGACGACACCATCGGCATCCATCCGACCGCTGCCGAGGAATTCGTGACGATGCGCACGGCGGTGGCGTAGCGGAATCGGGCCAGCCAACGGCGGGTGACAAGGCCGACGGGCTGGCCGCCAGGCGAGCCCGGGCACGCCAGAAAAAACGCCTGTTCCGATACAGATTTCCGATATCGTCGGCGCTTCCTGATCTCACGCGCCCGCCGCCATCCGCCATGCCCGATTCCTCCAACCTCCTGACCTTCGCCCTGGTGGCGCTGGGCATGGTGCTCACGCCCGGCCCCAACATGATCTATCTGGTGTCGCGCTCGATCTCCCAGGGCCCCAAGGCCGGGTTGATCTCCCTGGCGGGCGTGGCCGTGGGCTTCATCTTTTACGTGGGCTGCGCGGCCTTCGGCATCACGGCGTTGCTGATGGCGGTGCCTTATGCCTACGACGCGCTGCGCTACGCCGGCGCGCTGTATCTGCTCTACATGGCCTGGCAGGCCGTCAGGCCTGGCGGCCGTTCGCCGTTCCAGGTGCGCGAGCTGCCGCGCAGCTCGCCGCGCACGTTGTTCACCATGGGGCTGGTGACCAATCTGCTCAACCCCAAGATCGCCGTCATGTACGTGTCGCTGCTGCCGCAGTTCATCCAGCCCGATCACGGCAGCGTGCTGACGCAGTCGCTGGCGTTGGGCATGACCCAGGTCGCGGTCAGCCTGTCGGTGAACGCGCTGATCGCGCTGATGGCGGGCTCCATCGCCGGCTTTCTCGCCGGCCGGCCGCTGTGGATGGTGGCGCAGCGCTGGCTGATGGGCACCGTGCTGGCCGGCCTGGCCGTGCGGATGGCGCTGGAGTCGCGGCGCTGATCCATGTCGCGGCGCGCGCCCGGCGCGCTCGCGGTGCGTGTGTCAGTGGTGATGAAATCTCACCAATGATTCGCAAAAAATGTCGACCCGGACGTGGGCGGCCGTTGCTACGATCGTCCCATTGCAGGCGCGTCCCGCGCCTGCGACCACGTCAGATCGAGGCGGCATTCCCCATGAGGCATCCCTCAGGCCCTAATTCAACATCACCCGGTCCGCGCCAGGTTGAGCTGGTGCTGCTGCGTCACGGTGAAACCGAATGGAGCCGCCTTGGCCGCTATGCCGGTCTGACCGACCTGGCCCTGACCGCCGACGGCCAGGCATCCGCCCGCGCGTTGGGACCCCGGCTGGCACAGGGCAACTACGACCGCATCGTGTCCAGCCCCTTGCAGCGCGCCCGCAGCACGGCCGAGCTGCTGGCCCTGGGCGAGGTGACGCTGGACCTGCGGCTGGTCGAGCGCGACTACGGCGACTACGAAGGCAAGACCACCGCCGAGATCCGCGCCGACGCGCCGCACTGGCATGTCTGGACCGATCCCGTGCCCAATGGCGAGACGCTGGCCGCCATGACCCACCGGGTCGACAGCTTCATCCGCGACGTGCGCCAGTCGGCGGACCGCCGGGTGCTGGCCGTGGCGCACGCCCATCTGATCCGGTTGGTGGCCGCGCGCTGGCTGGGACTGGAGCCGGCGCAGGCGGCCCTGTTCCGGCTGGGCACGCTGGGCATCGCGCATCTGGGTTGGGAACGCGAGCGTCCCGTCATGCTGAGCTGGAACACATGAGCGCCGTCGGCTACGCGCTGCTGTGGGACTTCGACGGCACGCTGGTCGATTCCGGCGAGTTGTGGCGGCGCAGCGAGTACACCTTCCTCAATGCCCGCAAGCTGCCCTGGAACGATGCGGCCAGCAGGCGGCTGTTGGGCGGCAACCTGGAGCTGGCGGCCCATGTGATGGCCGAGGTGACTGGCGTCCGGTTCTCGGTCGATGAGTTGCGGCGCGGCCTGGGCGACGCCGTGCGCGATGCGCTGTCGCGGCATGTGCCGTGGATGCCCGGCGTGCGCGGCCTGTTGCGCGAGCAGCATCAGCGCGGCTTGCGGTCGGCCCTGGTGACATCGTCCTACGCGGCCATCGTGCGCACGGCGCTGGAGCAGCTGGCGTATGCGCCGTTCCAGTCCTGGGTCACGCGCGAAGACGTGGAGCGGCCCAAGCCAGATCCGCAGCCCTACCGGCTGGCGCTGGAGCGGCTGGATATCGCCGCCGACGCGGCGCTGGCCATCGAGGATTCGCCCGCCGGCGTGGCTTCTGCGCTGGCGGCGGGCTGCCATGTTCTGGCGGTCGGGCCGGATCTGCGCGAACTGGCTCAGGGTCATGAGCGCGGCGGCGCGCTGGCGCATGTCGACAGCCTGGCCGGTCTGACGCTGGACGCCGTGCTGGCGCGCTTTCCGCGCATAACGGCGCGCGCCCGCTCTTTCGCCATCTTGGCGCCTCGCTACGCCCTGGCGTCCTTGCCGCCCGGCCGCTGGCGCGGCGCGTCCTGCTTCAGCCGTGTTTCCCGCGCCAGCCTGGCCAGGCGCTTGACCAGCGCCGGAAAGCGCTCGGCGCCGGTGTTGCCGTAACCGATCACCAGTCCGTTGTCCTCGGGCAGCGGCGAGACGGCGAAGGACGACAGCGCGTTGGGGCTCATGCCCGCGGCGCGCGCCTGTTCCGCGATCCGCGTATCCGGAAAGCAGGGCGGCAGGCGCACCGTCAGGTGCAGGCCGCTGTGGCCGCCCAGCACGTCATGTTCCACGTCCATGTGCGCCGCGAGCGCGTCGCGCAGCGCCGCCTGCCGTTCGCGGTACAGGCGCCGCATGCGTCCCAGGTGGCGCGAGAACTGGCCGTTCTCGATGAAGGCCGCCATGGTCAGCTGCTCCAGCCGGTGGCCGCCGCGCAGCATTTCGATGATGGACGGCGTGGCGCTGGCCGCCAGCGCCGGCGGCAGCACCAGGAAGCCCAGCCGCAGGGCCGGGAACATGGTCTTGCTGAAGGTGCCCACGTACAGCACCGGGGCGTCCGGCAGCAGCCCCTGCATGGCGGCGATGGGCTCGCCCAGGTGGCGGAATTCGCTGTCGTAGTCGTCCTCGATGATCCAGGCGCCGACGCGGCGCGCCCGTTCCAGCAGGTCCAGCCGGCGCGCCACCGACAGCACCGCGCCGGTCGGATACTGGTGCGTGGGCGTGGCCTGGATCAGGCGCGGCGGCTTGCGCCAGGCATCCTCGGGGATGGCCAGGCCGTCGGCGTCCACGCGCATCGGCACCACGTCCAGGTCGCCGGCATGGAAGGCGGACTTGGCGCCTCGGTAGCCGGGTTCCTCCAGCCAGGCGGTGTCGCCGGGATTGGTCAGCAGCTGCACGCACAGCGCCAGCGCGCCCTGGGCGCCCTCGGTGATGACCACATGCGAGGCATCGCAGCGCACCCCGCGCGAGACGCGCAGGTATTGGGCGATGGCGGCGCGCAGCGCCGGCTCGCCCATCGGATGGCCGTAGCCCAGCGTGGCGGACGGCGTGGCCTGCAGCGCACGGTCCTGCGCGCGGCGCCAGGCGTTGACGGGGAACTGGTTCAGCGCCGGCGTGCCCGGCGTCAGCGGCAGGGCGCCGTTGTTGGGCACGCGGGTGGAGGCGATGCGGCCCAGCCGCGCGGCGGTGAAGGGCGCCGGTTGCGGCGGTTCGGCCTGGCGGGCGGCGCTGGTCGCGGCGGCCGACAGGGGCGCCACGCGCGTGCCCTGGCGGTCGGCCACCACATAGCCTTCGGCCGTGAGCTGCTCGTAGGCGATCAGCACCGTGTTGCGCGAGATATCCAGCTCGTCGGCCAGCGTGCGCGAGGACGGCAGCTTGCCGCCGGCCGGCAGCTGGCCCGCCAGGATGGCCTGCTTGAGCCGCTGGATCAGCTGGCGCTGGCGCGGCGCGGCGCCATGGCCGCGCGCCAGCGGGCTGGAAAGCAGGGCGTGGGGTAGATTCATGGCTCTATCGAATTCAATGATCGTGGCGCTTTTTATGATGCCACGATTCCTTTATCTTGCGCATATGCCGAACGCGTCCGCCACCGACGGCGGCGCGGGCCAAACCGGAAGAGGCGCCACGCGATGCAAGCCCGAGTCAATGCTTTCCAACAACCCATCGGCCCCGACGTGGCCGGCTGGACGGCGCGTCCGCGCCCGCCGCTGGCGCCGGCCGAGGGCTGCTACTGCCGGCTGGAGCCGCTGTCGGCGGCGCGCCACGCCGCCGAGCTGTACCAGGCCTTCAGCCAGGCGCCGGACGGCCGCGACTGGACCTACATGTCGGTCGGCCCCTTTGCCAGCGAGGCCGAGTACCGCGCCTTCGCCGAGGGCGCCGAGGCGGGGCAGGACCCCTTGCACCACGCCGTCATCGACCTGGCCAGCGGCAGGGCCGTGGGCACGCTGTCGCTGATGCGCATCGATCCGGCCAATGGCGTGATCGAGGTGGGCTTCGTCAGCTTCTCGCCGCTGCTCAAGCGCACGCGCATCGCCACCGAGGCGCAGTTCCTCTTGATGCGGCGCGTGTTCGACGAGTTGGGCTACAGGCGCTATGAATGGAAGTGCGACAGCCTGAACGCGCCGTCGCGCAGCGCCGCCGCGCGGCTGGGCTTCGAGTTCGAGGGCGTGTTCCGCCAGGCCGTGGTCTACAAGGGCCGCAGCCGCGACACGGCCTGGTTCTCCATCATCGACAGCGAATGGCCGGCGCTGCGCGCAGCCTACGAGCGCTGGCTGAGCCCGGATAACTTCGACGCTGAGGGAGGGCAGCGCGTCGGCCTGGCCGAGCTGATCGCGCGGGAGCGCGCCGCTTGCGCCTGATCCCTGTTGCGCTGGCCCTGTTCTGGGGGTTGAACTGGCCGGCGGTGAAGATAAGCCTGTCGCTGCTGCCGCCGTTCACGCTGCGGCTGCTGGGCCTGGGCAGCGGCGCGCTGCTGCTGTTCCTGCTGGCGCGGCTGCGGCGCGCCGACATCCTGCCCGCGCGCGCCGCCTGGCCCGGCATCGTGGCCGGCGGCCTGTTGTCGATCGCGGTCTTCAACCTGGCCGTGGCCTGGGCCCAGCTCAGCACCAGCACCGCCCGCGCGGCGGTGCTGACTTTCACCATGCCGATGATGTCGGCGTTGCTGGCCCGCTTCGTGCTGGGCGAGCGGCTGGATGGCCGCCGCGCGCTGGCGCTGCTCCTGGGTGGGCTGGGCGTGGCGGTGCTGGCCTGGCCGGCGTTGCGGGCGGCGGCGTCCGGCGCGGATCCGTCCGCGCTGCGCGGACTGGTGTTCCCCTTGACCGCCGCCTTCGGCTGGGCCGCCGGCACGGTCTGCCTGAAGCGCTGGCCCGCGCCGGGCGACCGCGTCGTGGTCACGGCCTGGCAATTGTCGATTGGGGCGCTGTGCGCGCTGGCCGGCATGCTGCTGGCGGGCGAGTCATTTCCGCTGCAAGGCTGGAGCGTCCGGGTCGCGGGGGCGCTGACTTTTCATATCGTGCTGGGCACGGCGGCGGCGTACTGGCTGTGGTTCGTGCTGAGCGAGCGCATCAGCGCGACCACGGCTTCGCTGACCACGCTGGCGGTGCCGGTGGTGGGCGTGCTGGGCGCGATGGCGCTGGTGGGCGACCGGCCGGCCGCCCAGGACTGGTGGGGTTTCGCGCTGGTGCTGGCGGGCGCGGCGCTGACGGTGCTGGGATCGGTCGGCGCGGCGGCGCGCCGCGCCTGAGCCGGCCGGGCGCGCGGGCGCTGATGCCGTCCGCGCGGGCCGGCGTCAGCGCGCCCGGCCGCGCAGTTTCTCGCGCAGCAGCGCCGAGCCGCTGACCAGCAGGATGCCGCCCAGCACCAGCAGCGCGCCCAGCACGAAGGCGGCGTCCAGCGGCTCATCCAGGAACAGCACGCCGAACGACACGCCGAACAGCGGCGTCATGAACGACAGAATGGACAGGCGCGAGGCCAGATAGCGGCGCAGCAGCCAGAACCAGGCCAGGTAGCTGGTCAGCGCCACGGCCACGGCCTGGAACGACACGCTCAGCACCGCGGCGGCGCTGTAGCGGAAACCGGCCTGGCCGGTGGCGATCGCATAGGCCAGCAGCAGCACGGCGGCCACCACCATCTGATAGAACAGGGTCAGGGACGCGGGCGCTTCCGACAACCGGGTCTTGCGGATCAGCACGGTGGTCGCGCCCCACAGCAGCCCCGCCGTCAGTCCCATCGCGTCGCCGAGCAGCATGTTGCTGGCGGCCTGCGGGTCGCCCTTGCCAAGGAAGGCCACGGCGATGCCGGCGAACGCGATGGCCACTCCGAGCCATTGCAGCGGCGTCAGCCGCTCTTCCGGCAGCAGCCAGTGCAGGCCCAGCGCGGCGAACACCGGCGCGGTGTAGAGAAAGACCGAGATGTGGGAGGCCGTGGAGTACACCAGGCCCTGCGCCACCAGCAGGAACTCCACGCCGAACAGCAGGCCAGCCATCAGCCCCGCCGGCGCGGCGCCATCGGTCAGCGTGCGCCATCCCGCCTGTCGCCACATCACGACGCCCAGCACCAGCGCCGCGAAGGCCGAGCGCAGGCCGATCTGCATGATGGGCGCCACATCGGCCGCCACCAGCTTGATGGCGATCTGCTGGAAGCCCCAGCACAGGCACAGCAGCAGCATGGATCCCGTGGCCAGCGCGTCCAGCGGACGGCGCGGGGCGGGGGCGGTCACGGCAGTTCCGCCGGATAGCTGTCCAGGGCCAGGCTGATCTGCTGGCGCAGGTCCCATTCGGCCAGGCTGGCCTGCACCGGACCGTAGAAAGCGCCGTCACGCACCAGGAACATGGACGGCAGGTGGAAGACTTCATAGCGCTCGACCAGGCCGCCGTTCTCGCCGGCGTCGATCCAGCACACGCGCTGCACCGGCGGCAGTTCCAGCCAGGGAAGTTCCTGGCGCGCGATGCGGCAGGTGCCACAGGTGCGGCTGTGGAACACCAGCAGGGACAGGCCGGGCGTGTCCAGCAGATAGCGGTCGGCGTTGCCGTCGTTCAGTTCGATCTGGTCCATGGTCGCAAGAGGCAGGCGCGGCGAGGGCGCGATGCCGCACATTATGGCAGCGCGGCGGCGCGGCCTTGCGCATAACCCGGACGCGGCCGGGGGCTCAGGCCCGCGCGCGTCGCGGCCGCAGCATTGGCGCCGCGCGTGGCGCTCCATTGCACTCCGGCGTTCCGACGGTCCGGCGCGCCTGAGCGCCAGCGTGTTCAGCGCGAGGACAGCACCCGGTCCAGCTCCAGCACCGTTTCATACAGCACGCGCGTGCCGTCCAGCAGTTGCGACGGCTCGATCCACTCGTCCGGACAATGGCTGCGGCCGTTCAGGCAGGGGATGAAGATCATGCCCGCCGGGCCGGTGGGCGCCATGTACATGGCGTCGTGGCCCGCGCCGCTGGGCAGGCGCATCGTGTCGTAGCCGAGCCGGCCGGCGGCGGCCTGCACCGCGTCCATCACCAGCGGCGCGCAGTCGGTGGGCCGGGCGCGGCTGAGTTCGCTGAAGCTCGCGTTCAGGCGCAGCGCCTTGAGATCCTCGGCCACGCCGGCCATCAGGGTCTCGGGGAACGCGTCCAGCACCGCGTCGCTGTCGCTGCGCATCTCCAGCGTCAGCTCGACGCGGCCGGGCACGGCGTTGGCGGCGTTCGGCGTCAGGGACAGCCGACCCACCGTGGCGACCACGTAATGGGGCCTGCCGCTGGCCGCGCTGGCCTGGCGGTGCGCGCCGTCGATGATGCGGGCCGCGCCGACCAGCGCGTCGCGGCGGATGTCCATGGGGGTGGTGCCGGCGTGGTCGGGCTGGCCTTCGACCGTGATCTGCACGCGGCGGATGCCGACGATGTTGGTGACCACGCCGATGGGCAGGCCGCGCGCTTCCAGCACCGGGCCCTGTTCGATGTGCAGTTCGACGAAGGCGGCGGTGCCGCCGGCCGGGCGCAGCGGCGCCGTCAGCGCGGCCGGGTCGCCGCCGATGCGCGCAATGGCCTGCGCCAGGGTTTCGCCTTCGGGATTGCGGGCGGCCAGCATGGCGGCGTCGAGCTTGCCGCTGAGCGCGCGGCTGCCGACGCAGGAAATGCCGTAGTCGCTCGGCTCCTCGGACAGGAAGTCGATGACCTCGAAGGGATGCTTGAGCGCGACGCCGTGCTCGTGCAGCGTGTGCGCGACCTCGATGCCCGCCAGCACGCCGATGATGCCGTCGTAGCGGCCGCCGCTCAGCACGGTGTCGCAGTGCGAGCCGGTGACGATGGGCTTGCGCGCGGGGTCGCTGCCGGCGCGCGCGCCGACCAGGTTGCCGCCGGCATCCAGCCGCGTGGCAAGGCCGGCGGCCTGGAACTCCTGGCGCAGCCAGGCGCGCGCCTCATCGAACAGCGGCGAGAAGGCGCGCCGCGTCCAGGGCTGGCCGGGCAGGGTGTAGCGGGACAGGGTTTCGACGCGGGACCACAGACGCTCGGCGTTCAGCGGCGGAAAGGCGGGGGCGGGGGTGACGGGCATGAGGCTTCCAGATGACGCTCGGCCGATTATGGCACGCAGGTCCGCGGCGGCCGCGCGCGCTGTCGCGCATGGGCCGATGCGCGGACCTCAGGCCGCGCGCGTCACCAGCCCCAGGCGCTCGCGCCGCGTCCAGCGCTGCACCATCAGCACCGCCACCACGGTCAGACCGATCGCCAGCCCGCTCCAGATGCCCACGCCGCGCCAGCCGGCCTCGAAGGCCAGCCAGGCGCCGCTGGGCAGGCCCACGCCCCAGTAGCCGATCGCGGCGTAGACCATGGGCACGCGCGTGTCGTGCAGGCCGCGCAGCATGCCCGCGCCCAGCACCTGCGCGCCGTCGACGATCTGGAAGATCGCGGCCACGGCCAGGTAGCCGACCGCGAAGCCCAGCACGCGGGCGTTGGCCGGGTCGCGCACGTCCATGAACGCCGACACCAGCAGATAGGGCACCGTGACCATCAGCAGCGCGGCGATGGCCATGGAGCCGATGCCCAGCCCGAACGCGCTCCAGCCCGCGCGCGCCACGCCGGACGCATCGCCGGCGCCCTGTGCGTGGCTGACGCGCACCGTCGCGGCTTGCGCCACGCCGTAGGGAATCATGAAGGTCACGCTGGCGATCTGGATGGCGATGGCGTGCGCGGCCAGCTCCGCCTCGCCCAGCCAGCCGATCAGGAAGGCGGCGGCGTTGAAGATGGTGACCTCGAAAGCGGTGGCCACGCCGATGGGCAGACCCAGCTTCCAGAACGCGGCCAGCCGTTGCCAGTCCGGTTGCAGCAGGTTGCCGAACAGCCGGTAGCGGCGGAAGCGCCGGTCGCGCAGCACCACCAGCGCCAGGCCCAGGAACAGGCACAGGCTGGCCAGCGCGCTGGCCACGCCCGCGCCGACCAGGCCCAGGGCGGGCGCGCCCAGGTTGCCGAACACCAGCACCCAGTTGCCGAGCACGTTGAACGCGATGCCGGCCACCGCCACGATGAAGGCCCAGCGCGGTTTTTGCAGCGCCGCCAGGAACGAGCGCAGCACCAGGAATCCCAGGAACGGCGGCATGGCCCAGAGCAGGGCGCGCAGGTATTCGCCGGCCAGAGCCGCCAGCTCGGGCGGCTGGCGCAGCAGCAGCAGGATCTGTTCGCCGTGCCACAGCGCCAGGCAGCCGGGCAGCGAAATCAGCACGGCCGTCCACAACCCCTGGCGCACCGTCAGCCGCACGTCGCGCACGGCGTTGCGCCGCGCGCCTTCCGCGCGCGCGGCCATGGGCGCGGTGGCGCTGACCAGGCCCAACGCGAAGAAGGCGATGGCCGAATACAGATTGGCGCCCAGCGCGCTGGCGGCCAGCTGCTGCGAGCCCAGGCGGCCGATGAACATCACGTCGGTGACGGTCATGGCGATCTGGGCCAGGTTGCTCAGCACCAGCGGCAGGGCGAGCATCAGCGTGGCGACGATTTCAGGTTTCCACGCGCGGCGGTTCGGCGCGGGCTGGGGCGGGGCCATACGGGTTCTTCCTGATTGCGACCCCGAATCTTAATCGCAGCCCGGATTTGCGGCGCCGCCGCATTGCCCGGGGCGCCGCGCAGACTTGGTGTTTGAGGCGTCTCAATCGGTGACAAACTCCTCCATGTGGGCGGGTTGACGGGCTGCCCGGCGCTGCAAGTATGATGGCGCAAACGCATACGGCCCCTATCCGAACGGGGCCGTATCACTTGGCAGCATCACCAATACAAGTAGGGAGTAGACCCCGATGAATACGCCTTTGGAAGGGGGCCTGGCGGCCTTGAACGTGCCCGCCTATGTGAAGCACCGCGGACTGATCGACTGGGTCGCCCGCGTCGTCGCGCTGGCCAAGCCCGACCGGGTGGTCTGGTGCGATGGCTCGCAACAGGAATACGACCGTCTCTGCGAGCAGATGGTGCAGTCCGGCACCATGCGCCGCCTGAACCCCGCCAAACGGCCTAATTCGTTCCGGGCCTGTTCCGACCCGTCCGACGTGGCCCGCGTCGAGGACCGCACCTTCATCTGTTCCGACCGCGCCGAGGACGCCGGCCCCACCAACAACTGGGCCGATCCCGCCGAGATGCGCGCCACGCTCGACGGCCTGTTCGACGGCGCCATGCGCGGCCGCACGCTGTACGTGGTGCCGTTCTCGATGGGCCCGCTGGGCTCGGACATCGCGCACATTGGCGTCGAACTGTCCGACAGCCCCTATGTGGTCGTCAACATGCGCATCATGACGCGCATGGGCAAGCAGGTTTATGACGTGCTGGGCGCCGACGGCGACTTCGTGCCCTGCGTCCATTCGGTGGGCAAGCCGCTGGCGGACGGCGAGGCCGACGTGGCCTGGCCCTGCAATCCCACCAAGTACATCGTCCACTACCCCAAGACGCGCGAGATCTGGAGCTTCGGCTCGGGCTACGGCGGCAACGCGCTGCTGGGCAAGAAATGCTTCGCGCTGCGCATCGCGTCCACCATGGGCCGCGACCAGGGCTGGCTGGCCGAGCACATGCTGATCCTGGGCGTGACCTCGCCCAAGGGCCGCAAGTACCACGTCGCGGCGGCCTTCCCGTCGGCCTGCGGCAAGACCAACTTCGCCATGCTGATTCCGCCGCAGGGCATGGATGGCTGGAAGGTCAGCACCATCGGCGACGACATCGCCTGGATCAAGCCGGGCGCCGACGGCCGCTTGCACGCCATCAACCCCGAGGCCGGCTACTTTGGCGTGGCGCCGGGCACCAGCGAGCTGACCAACTACAACGCCATGGCCACGCTCAAGGCCAACGTCATCTTCACCAATGTGGCGCTGACCGATGACGGAGACGTCTGGTGGGAAGGCATGACGCAGACGCCGCCCGAGCATCTGATCGACTGGCAGGGCCAGGACTGGACGCCCGCCATCGCGCAGCAGACCGGCCGCAAGGCCGCGCATCCGAACGCGCGCTTCACGGCGCCGGCCGCGCAATGCCCGTCGATCGATCCCGAATGGGAAAACCCCGAAGGCGTGGTGATCGACGCCTTCATCTTCGGCGGCCGCCGGTCCACCACCGTGCCGCTGGTGACCGAGGCCCGCAACTGGGTCGAGGGCGTGTACATGGCCGCCACCATGGGCTCGGAAACCACCGCCGCCGCCGTGGGCCAGCAGGGCGTGGTGCGGCGCGATCCCTTCGCCATGCTGCCGTTCTGCGGCTACAACATGAGCGACTACTTCAACCACTGGCTGCAACTGGGCAAGCGCCTGGAAGCGGCGGGGGCCACGCTGCCGCGCATCTATTGCGTGAACTGGTTCCGCAAGGGACCGGACGGCAAGTTCGTCTGGCCGGGCTTTGGCGAGAACATGCGCGTGCTGCGCTGGATGCTGGGCCGCATCGACGGCCAGGCCCAGGGCGTGGACCAGGTGTTCGGCGTGTCGCCCAGCTACCAGGACATCGACTGGACCGGGCTGGAGTTCACGCCGGACAAGTTCGAGCAGATTATGTCGGTGGACGAGGGCGCTTGGCGCGCCGAGCTGGCCCTGCACGGCGAGCTATTCGGCCAGCTGGCGCAGCGCCTGCCCGAAGACCTGCCGGCCACCAAGGTCAAGATCGAGGGGCGGCTGGCGGCCTGACGCCGGCGGCCGGCGTCTTCTTCACTGTTTGCCCGTGATGCGTCCGAGGCCCGGCTTGCGCCGGGTCGCGGACGTTTGTCTTCAACGTCCGCGAGCGCTGATCCGTTCCAGCGCCGCGCCGACCATGCCTTCCACCACGGGCGTCACCCGCGCCGCCAATTCCGGCCGGTAGGCGTAGGGATAGGTCTCGTCCATGTAGGTCGACTGGCACATCTCCAGCTGCACCGCGTGCACCTCGTCCCCGGGCCTGCCATAGTGGCGCGTGATGTGGCCGCCCTTGAAGCGGCCGTTGACGGCCCAGGTGTACGGCGCCGCGCCCTCCAGGCGCTGGCGGATCGCGTCCAGCACGTCGGGCGCGCAGCTGGCGCCGTCGGCCGTGCCGATGTTCAGGTCGGGCAGCTTGCCCTCGAACAGGCGCGGCAGCACGCTGGCGATGGAGTGCGCTTCCCACAGCAGCACGGCGCCATGCTCGGCGCGGATGCGTTCGATCTCCAGGCGCAGCTTGTCGTGGTACGGCCGCCAGTACGCGTCCAGCCGCCGCGCGCGCTCGGCCTCGTCGGGCTCGGCGCCGTCCTGGTATATCGGTTCGCCCCGGAATGTATGCGTCGGGCACAGGCCGGTCTTGGTCTGGCCGGGATACAGGCTGGCGTCGTCGGACGGACGGTTCAGGTCCACCACGTAGCGCGAATAGCGCGCGCCCAGCACCGACGCGCCCAGCGCCCTGGCCCAGCCGTACAGCGTGTCCAGGTGCCAGTCGGTGTCGCCCGAGCGCAGGCCGGCCTCGGTCATGCGCGCGCGCTGCGCTTCGGGCAGCTGGCTGCCCAGGTGGGGGATGGAGATCAGCAGCGGCGCGTTGCCGCGCTGGAAATCATAGATGTCGCTCGTGGCGGCGGTGGCGGATGCGTCGGCCTGCGCGAGTCGCTGGCTCAGCGCGTCCATGTCGTCGGCGAACCAGACGGCGCGGCCCTGGTTGGACTCGCGCACGAAGTCGCGCAGCGCGCCGCTGGCGGCCAGCGGCGCAGAGATGTCGCCGACGATGGCGCACTTCATCCGGTAGTTGGTGAGCTTCTGCAGCATGTTTCCGGCGATGCGCGTTTCCAGCCGGAAGAAGTCCGCCGGCAGGCGGCGGACGGGCAGCACGATCCAGTCCACGTCCTCGCCCCAGGTCAGGCCCAGAAGGTCGGTGACGTCCTGCTCGCCGGCGAGCAGGGGGCCGTTGTCCGCCAGGCGCATGAGGCGCTGGCCGGCAACGTCGAGGAAAGTGTGCTGCGGGGTGTCCATGAGGTTCGGATCCTGATCGTGTGGGTCGGCGATGGCGCCGGAGCGTCTTGCCGGCAAGGGCGCGGCTGCGGCGTTGCGGCCGGCTGCCTGGCGGTTCTTGCCTGCGTGCAAGGTGGAATAGAATACCCGCTGCTCAAAGGAGCGCATCAAAATGATCATCCAGGCCTGACCTGCACCTTCCGCCACTTCCGGCAAGCCATCGCGGCCTTGCCGGAATGGCGCGTCCCTCCGGCGACCGCGCGTCCGCGCCCGCCGGGCACCCGTTTCACGCATCCTAAGTTTGTCGCAAGCCACAGGCAGGGCGGAGCCACGCGCGTTCGCCGGCCGGGCCCGTGGCGCGCGCGCGATGCGCATCAAGGAGTTCTCTTCATGACGGCATCCTCCAACCCTCAGGACGACAGCCTGGATCTGCTGGCCCACAATCAGGCAGCCTGGGACCAGCAGGCCGCGCAGGACTGCGAATGGTCGCGGCCCGTGCCCCCCGAGATCATCGCGGCTGCTCGCGGCGGTGATCTGTCCGCCGCGCGCCTGACGCCGGAGCCGCTGCCGCGCGGCTGGCTGGACGCGGTCCGTGGCCTGCGCATCCTGTGCCTGGCTTGCGCCGGCGGCCAGCAGGCCCCGGTGCTGGCCGCGGCCGGCGCCGAGGTCACGGTGTTCGACCTGTCCGAAGGGCAGCTGGACCAGGACCGCGCCGTGGCGCGCCGCGAAGGGCTGGCGCTGAGCGCCGTGCAAGGCGATATGCGCGACCTGTCGGCCTTCGACGATCAGACCTTCGACGTGGTGTTCCACCCCATCTCCAACCTGTACGTGCCGGGCGTGCGGCCCGTGTGGCGCGAGTGCTTCCGCGTGCTGCGGCCGGGCGGCCGGCTGCTGTCCAGCTTCTACAACCCGGTGGTGTTCGTGGGCGACCGCGATCCGCGATACGCGGAGCAGGGCCTGATCCGGCCGGCGCACGCGCTGCCCTACGCGGACACGCGGCATCTGGATTCCGCGACGCTGGAGGCCAAGCGCGCGCGCGGCGAGGCGCTGGTGTTCGGCCACACGCTGCAGGACCAGATCGGCGGCCAGCTCGATGCCGGTTTCCTGCTGGCGGGCTTTCACGAAGCGCGCCAGCCCCGGCCGCGTTTCGTGATCGACGGCTACCTGCCGACCTTCCTGGCCACCCGGGCCGTCAAGCCCGTCTGAGCGCGCGCGCGGCGATCAGCCCGGCACGGGCCGGTCGCTGCTGCCGCGCACCACCAGCGAGGGCGCCAGGCGCAGGCTGCCCGGATCGCCGCCGGCCAGTTTCTGCAATAGCAGTTCCAGGCCCAGCCGGCCCATCTGGTGCATCGGCGAATGGATGGTGCTCAGGCCGATGGGCAGCGCGCCGGCCAGCGGCGTGTCGTTATAGCCCACGATGGCGACATCGCGGCCGGCTTCCAGTCCGCGCTCGCGCGCCGCGCCCATCACGCCCACCGCCAGGAAGTCGTTGACCGCGAAGATGGCGGTGGGGCGATCCGGGCCGGCCAGCAGGCCGGCGCCGACGCCGCGGCCGGCATCGGTATCGAAGGGACTGGGAATGCGCCAGCGCGCGGGTACGTCCACGCCGCGCTCGGCGCAGATTTCCAGGAAGCCGGCCGTGCGGTCGCGGCCGGTGCTGGCATACGGTTCGCCGGTCATCACCGCGATGCGGCGATGGCCCATGTCCAGCAGATGGCGCGCAGCCAGGCGGCCGCCCTCGATGTCGTCGCAGGTCACCGCGCAATGCGCGTCGGCATGGCGGCTGACCAGCACGAAGGGCACGCCGCGCGCGGCCAGTTCGGCCAGCAGCGGATTGGGGCTGGCGTCCGGGCCGCTGTGCGCATCGCCCAGGATCAGGCCATCCACGCGCCGCGCCAGCGCCATGTCGATCAGCTTGCGCTGCTTGTCCGGCTGGTCCTGGGTGTTGGAGACGAAGGTCAGGTAGCCGTGTTCGGCGGCGGCCTCGTCCACGCCTTCGTAGATCGTGGCCAGCACCATGTCGGACAGGCGCGGCACCAGCACGCCGATGCTGCGGCTGCGGCGGGTCTTGAGGCTGGCGGCGTGCGGATTGGCCTGGTAGCGCAGCTCTGCCGCCAGCGCGCGGATGCGCTCGACGGTGCCGGGCGCGGCCGCGCCGCGCGCATCGTCCTCGGAACCGTTCAGGACCCGGGACACCGTCGACACGTTCAGGCCGAGCTGCCGCGCCAGGCTTTGCAGCGTGACGGGACGGGATTTGTTCATGGGGCTGGAGGATACACGCTGGCGCGCGCCATGAGGCGCGCCGCCGGCGCCGCGTGGTCCCTGCCGGCGTTCTGCCGCTGAAATTCATCTAGGGTTTTCCCGGTGTCGCTTCCCGCCCAAAACCACTAGCATTCCGCAACCCAAACGTTTGGGTAAATCGACTGGACCGATCGCAATGACGACTGAAACGCAGAATTCCCGGTTCCGCTACCGGATCTTCACAATGGTGGTGCTGCTGGCGCTGATCAATTACATCGACCGTGGCGCCATGTCCTATGCCGCCGCCCACATCACCGGCGAATACGGGCTGGACCGGGGCGACTGGGGCTCGGTGCTGGGCTATTTCGGCTACGGCTACATGGTGGGCGCGCTGTTCGGCGGCATGCTGGCTGACCGCTACGGCCCGCGCAAGGTCTGGATCGTGGCCGGCGTGACCTGGTCGGTATTCGAGATCGCCACGGCCTGGGCCGGCGACTTCGGCCTGGCCTTCCTGGGCGGCTCGGCGCTGGCCGGCTTCGCCACCATCCGCATCCTGTTCGGCGCGGCCGAAGGGCCGGCGTACTCCATCATCAACAAGACCATCGCCAACTGGGCCACGCCGCGCGAACGCGGCTTCGTGGTCGGCTTCGGCCTGCTCAGCACGCCGCTGGGCGCGCTGCTGACCGCGCCGGTGGCGGTGGGGCTGCTGAGCCTGACCGGCAGCTGGCGCGCCATGTTCTACATCCTGGGCGGCGCCGGCCTGATCGTGCTGGTGTTCTTCATGCGCATCTTCACCGACCGCCCGGAAACCAATCCGCGCGTGTCGCCCGCCGAGCTGCGCGAGATCCAGTCGGCCCGCCAGCAGGCCGCCGCCGGCCAGGCCGTGGACGGCCCCGCGCTGCCGTGGTGGAGCTTCTTCCGCAGCAAGACGCTGATGCTCAACACGCTGGGCTATTTCTCGTTCATGTACGTGAACTTCCTGCTGTTGACCTGGACCCCCAAGTACCTGCAGGACAACTTCGGCTACAGCCTGTCCTCGCTCTGGTACATGGGCATGATTCCCTGGACCGGCGCCTGCGTCACCGTGCTGCTGGGCGGCCGCATCTCCGACCTGCTGCTCAAGCGCACCGGCAGCCTGAAGATCGCGCGCAGCTGGTTCGCCGCCGGCTGCCTGCTGGCCACCGCGCTGTGCTTCATGCTGGTGTCGCAGGCGCAGTCGGTGTTCGCCGTGATCGCGCTGATGACGCTGGCCAATGCGCTGAACGCGCTGCCCAACTCCGTGTACTGGGCCGTGGTCATCGACACCGCGCCGGCCAGCCGCGTCGGCACCTTCAGCGGCCTGATGCACTTCTTCGCCAACATCGCCTCCATCCTCGCGCCCACGCTGACCGGCTACCTGGCCGCGCGGCATGGCTATTCGGTGATGTTCGTGGCGGCGTCCATCGCCACCGCCATCGGCATGATCGCCATGCTGCAGGTGCGCCCCGGCGTCGCGCCGCGCCTGCCCGCCGGCGCCGCGCAAACCGGAGCCGCGCGATGAGCCGGCCCGCGAGCAACACGCCGCGCCTGGCGGTCGAACCGGGCTTCTTCGCGGGTCGCGGCTTCGCTGAACTGGCGCGAGGCATGGCCGAGGGGGCATTCAGCGCCGAGGATCTGGTGCGCCACGCCGGCGCGGCCATCGAACGGCTCAACCCACAGCTCAACGCCTTCGTGCACACGGATATTCCCGCCGCGCTGGCGCAGGCGCGCGCGCTCGACGCCGAGCGCGCGGCGGGGCGAGTGCGCGGTCCGCTGCACGGCATTCCCGTGGCCATCAAGGACAACGTCGACACCGCCGACATGCCCACCACCATGGGCGCCGCGCATTTCCTGGGCCATCGTCCGGCGGCTGACGCGCGCTGCGTGGCGCTGCTGCGCGAAGCCGGCGCCATCGTGATCGGCAAGACGCTGACGCATGAATTCGCCTACGGCCCCACCGGCGACCGCAGCGTCCAGGGCGCCGCGCGCAATCCCTGGGATCCGGCGCGCATCACCGGCGGCTCCAGCGCCGGCAGCGCGGCGGCGGTGGCGGCGGGCATGGTGCCGGTGGCGCTGGGCACGGACACCGGCGGCTCGGTGCGCGTGCCGTCGGCGCTGTGCGGCCTGGTCGGCTTCAAGCCCTCGCATGGTCGCGTCAGCGATGCTGGCGTGTTTCCGCTGTCGCCCTCGATCGAGGACGTGGGCGTGCTGGCGCAGAGCGTGGAGGACGCGCGGGCGTTCATCGGCATCCTGAGCGAAGGCGCCATCGCCGATGCCGGGGATGCGAGCGATGCGCCGCGCATCGCCTGGCTCGCCAACGCGCCGTTCGCCATCGATCACGAGCCGGTCACCGCCTGCGCGCGCGCGGCGGCCGAGCGGCTGGCTGGCGCGGCGCTGCGGGATGGTGGCGAGGTCGCCTTGCACGCGCGCGCGCTGCAGGCCGCGTTGAGCGCGATCCAGCGTTCCGAAGCCTACGAGGTGCACGCCGAGCGCGTCGAGCGCGAGCCCGGCAAGTACGACCCCGAAGTGCTGGAACGGCTGCGCGCCTCGCGGCCGGTGCAGGGTTGGGAGTACGTGCGCGGCCTGAAGGAAAGGGCGCGGCTGCAGACCGCGTTCGCGCGGATCTTCGAGCATGTCGACGCGTTGGCGCTGCCCACTGTCGCGATCACCGCGCCGGTCTTGCAGCAGCGCAGCGTCAATGGTCCGGGCAGCGCCGGCGTGCGTGAAACGCTGCTGGGCCTGACCAATCCGTGGAACGTGCTCGGCCTGCCGGCCATCAGCCTGCCCGCGGGCTTCGTGGACGGACTGCCCGTGGGCCTGCAACTGGTGGGGCCGGCCGGCGCGGACGCGGCGCTGCTGGCGCTGGCGGCGCGGCATTGGAAGCCGGCGCGCGCTTGAATCCTGGCGGACATGCCTTGCGGCAGGCCGGCGCAGAGTAGGGCGGCATCACGCCGCGCCGCCTGCTGACAGCTTCCTGAAGCGTCGCTGCTCCAGCGCCGCGAGAGCCTTGATGCTCTCGCGGCGCTTTTCTTTTTCCTCATCGTTTTCCCTTGCCCTTGCGGAGGGTTCTCCATGCCGCGCCACTCACGCACGGCCCGGGCGCGCAAGCGGCTTGACAGCCCCCAGACAGCAACCGGTCACACCCGGAGAACATTGCGTCTCTAGCCTGTGGCCCGTCAACGATGCCGGCTGTCATCCGGCGCCCTGCGACGCAATGACAGTGCGCCGCGTTCCACGCAAGGTCACTCATGTCTGAAAAAGAACACCCCGCCGCCACGCCGCCCGAAGACGTCCAGGGCGATCCGCCGGAGCAGATCCGCCCCGCGCGCCGCGGCTTCCTGACCGGCATCGCCGCGCTCGGCGCCAGCGCCACCGCGCTGGGCGCGCTGGGTGGTTGCTCCAGCGATGACAATGACGACGACAAGCCCGCGCCGCCGCCGGCTCCGCCGACACCGCCCGACACCACCAGGCTGCTGCGCGATAAGGTCAAGACCTTGGTCGTGATCTACGCCGAGAACCGCAGCTTCAATAATCTCTTCGCCAATTTCCCCGGCGTGGAAAAGCCGCTGTCCGCGCTCACCGCCGCCGACTACACGCAGTACGACCGCGACGGCACGGCGCTGCCCGCGCTGCCGCCGGTGTGGGGCGGCATGGTGCCGCAATCGCAGCAGGCCAACCACATCACTTATCAGGTGGACCAGGCAGCGCCCTACATGAACAACCTGGCCAACGCGCCGTTTGCGCTGCGCGGTCCTCAAGGCGAACCGCTGCCGCAAGGCGTGGTCACGCGCGATCTGTGGCACGTGTTCTATCAGAACCAGATGCAGATCAACGGCGGCAAGAACGACCGCTTCGTCGCCTGGGCGGATTCGGGCGGCCTGGTCATGGGCTACTACAGCGACTCGGCCTACAACCTGCGGCTGTGGAAGCTGGCCCAGGAATTCACGCTCTGCGACAACTTCTTCCAGGGCGCCTTCGGCGGCTCGTTCCTGAACCACCAATACCTGGTCGCCGCGCAGCCGCCGGTCTATCCGGATGCGGCCAACTCGGTGGCCAAGGTCCAGATCGCCCAGCTGCAAAGCGCGGATCCGACCGACACACGCCTGCAGCCCAAGCCCACGTCCCCGGCCAGCGCCCTTACCGGCAGCCCGCAGTTCGGCCCTAGCGCGCTCTCGCCCGACGGCTTTGGCGTGAACACCATGGGGCCGCCGTACTGGCCGGCGTTCTCGCGCAGCGCCGCCGATCCGACGCTGGCCGATCCCGCCAACCCGATGACCATGGTGCCGCAAGGCCACGCCAACATCGGCGACCTGATGACGGCCAAGGGCCTGGACTGGGCCTGGTACGCCGGCGGCTGGCAGGCCGCCGTCGATTCCACCGCCAACACCGGCTTTCCGGCCTCGCCCAACTTCCAGGCGCATCACCAGCCCTTCAACTACTTCAAGAGCACCGCGCCCGGCACACCGGCGCGCACGGCTCATCTGCGCGACGGCGGCCTGGGCGACATCACCGCGACCAACAAATTCCTGGCCGACGTCGAGGCGGGCAAGCTGCCGCCGCTGACCTTCTACAAGCCGCAGGGCAATCTCAACATGCATGCCGGCTACGCGGACGTGGAGTCGGGCGACCGCCACATCGCCCACATCGTCGACAGCCTGCGCAACAGCCCGCAATGGAAGAACATGGTGGTGGTCATCACCGTGGACGAGAATGGCGGCTGGTGGGACCACGTCGCGCCGCCCAAGGGCGACCGCTGGGGCCCGGGCTCGCGCGTTCCGACGCTGGTGATCTCGCCGTTCTCGAAGAAGGGCGTGGTGGATCACACCATCTACAACACTGGCTCGATCCTGCGCCTGGCCACGCGGCTGTTCGACCTGCCGGTGCTGGATGGATTGAAGGCGCGCGACGAGGCGATGAAGGGGCGCGGGCAGCAGCCGATGGGCGATCTGACCAATGCCCTGACGCTTGGCGCGTGATGTTCAGCGCTTGATGTGGAGCAGGGCGGTCGTCATGGCCGCCCTGGTCTTGTCTTGTGCAAGCCTGGGTTTGCCGGCAGGCAGGTGGCAAGCCGGGGCTGTGCTGGTTCGGTGAGGCCATCCCGAGGACCGGGCGGGACGCAAGTCTTCAGTTCGATGCGTCGACGGCGGTGGTCGTGACGGCTTGCGATGCGTCCGGCCTCGCCGTGCGCGCGCGGCGCAGCGCCACCACCTGCTCCGCGCCGGCGGCGCGGGCGCGCAGCTGGCCGCAGCCGCCGTCCACGTCCTGCCCGGCGCTGTTGCGGATCTTGGTCAGCACGCCACGGCTGTGCAGGCTGCGGACGATCTCGCGGATGCGCTCGGGATCGGGGCGCTCGTAATCATCGCCTTCCAGGCTGTTGAAGGGAATGACGTTGAGCACGCCGTACTTGCCCTTGAGCAGGCGCACGATGGCGTCGAGCTCGTCGTCGCCGTCGTTGACGCCCTTGAGCAGCGTCCATTGATACTGGATCGGATAGCCCGTGTCGCGGGCGTACTGTTCGCCGAGTTCGACCAGCGCTTCGGGCGCGATTCTCGGCGCGCGCGGCAACAGGTGCGCGCGCAGTTCCGCCTTGGTCGTGTGCAGCGACAGCGCCAGCGCGGGCTTGATGCGCTGCCGGGGCAGCGCCTCGAACACGCGCGGGTCGCCCACCGTCGAGAACACCAGGTTCTTGTGGCCGATGCCGCCCTCGGTGCCGAGCAGATCGATGGCTTCGAGCACGTTCTCGAGATTGTGCGCCGGCTCGCCCATGCCCATGAAAACCACCTTCTTCACCGCGCGCATGCGCCGCGCCAGCACCACCTGGGCCAGGATCTCCATGCTGGTGACCTGCCGGATCAGGCCGCTCTTGCCGGTCATGCAGAAGCGACAGCCCACCGCGCAGCCGACCTGCGTCGAGACGCAAAGCCCATCGCGCGGCAGCAGCACGCTTTCCACCATCTGCCCGTCGGCCAATTCGACCAGCAGGCGCGAGCCATCGTTGCCGGCATGCTCGGATCGGACGCGGGCCAGGCCGTCCAGCTCCGCCGTCAGGGCGGGCACGGCGTTGCGCAGCGCCAGCGGCAGGAAGTGCTGGGAGTCGCGCCGCCGCGTGCCCTGGTCCAGCGGCTGGCCTTGCAGCCAGACGCGCATGAGCCGGCCGCGATGCACGGGCAGGGCATCAAGGGAGGCGAGACGTTGGTCGAAGTCGGCGTGGCGCATGGGGAAAGAGGCGGGCGACGCCAGATGCTGGTCGCCTGGCCTGTGCAGTCGAGCGAATTGATGAGCTTGCAGATTACGCGCTTGCAGATACAAAAAAGCCTCGGAACACAGTGTGTATCCAAGGCTTTTTTGTCTGGAATTTGGTGGAGCGGAGGAGGATCGAACTCCCGACCTTCGCATTGCGAACGCGACGCTCTCCCAGCTGAGCTACCGCCCCAAATCAAGCAAGACCGAAACTATACAGGAAAATTCCCGCGCTGTGCAAAAACGCTGGAAATTCTTATTCGAAGGACAGCGTGGCGATCACCGGCGCGTGGTCCGAGGGCTGTTCGTTGCGGCGCGGTTCCTTGTCGATGTCGCAGGCCACGCAGCGCTTGACCAGCGGCGCCGACAGCAGCACATGGTCGATGCGCAGGCCGGCATTGCGGCGGAAGCCGAACTGGCGGTAATCCCACCAGCTGAAGGACTTCTCGGGCTGCGGGAACAGGCGGAAGGAATCGGTCAGGCCCAGGTCGAGCAGGGCGCGGAAGGCGTTGCGCTCGGGTTCGGACACCAGCACCTGGCCTTCCCACTTTTCCGGGTTGTGCACGTCCTCGTCGGCCGGCGCGACGTTGTAGTCGCCCAGCACGGCCAGGCGCGGGTATTGGCCGATCTCGTCGGCCAGCCACTTGCGCATGCCCTCGAACCAGGCCAGCTTGTACTCGTATTTGTCGGAACCCACGCTCTGGCCGTTGGGGCAATAGGCGCAGACCACGCGGACGTCGCCGTCCGGGCTGGGCAGCGTCAGCGCCAGCACGCGCTGCTGCGGGTCCTCGAAGCCGGGGATGTTGCGCACCATGCCGGCGCCGGGCGCGCGCGACAGGATGGCGACGCCGTTGTAGGTCCTCTGGCCGGCCCAGACGGCGTGATAGCCGGCCTCGGTGAAGGCGGCTTCCGGGAATTTGTCGTCGGTGAGCTTCAGTTCCTGCAGGCACAGCGCGTCGACCGGATTGGCGGCCAGCCAGTCCAGCACCTGGGGCAGGCGCACGTTGAGGGAGTTGACGTTCCAGGTGGCTAGTTTCATGGGATACGAATTTTCTTTTGACTTCAGGTGTTTACACGGATGCGCTGCCTGATTGTGCGCTCGATCTGCTCCTGCGAGCACCTGCGTGGGACCGCTGTGAGCGTGGCATGCTTGTCGTGATGGATACCCATCATGGTATCAGCGGGAGTTCTCGTTCCACGCGAACACCATGTATGCGGAGATTCATTACCCCGGTCATCAGGCGGACGCAGGATCGGTTTGGTTGAGCGTCTTTTTTTGACGCCTCAAAAGTCCAGTTGCGCCGCTTCAATGCCCAGCGCGCCGGCAATTTTCTCGCGGCTTGCCTTGCGTAGCCGGCTGCTGCTTTCCTGTTGCGCATAGGCGGATTGACTGATGCCCAGCCGCTCGGCCACGTCGGCCTGGGTCAAACCGAGGTGCTCCCGCCAGGCGCGGACCGGTGTGGCGCCGTCGACGCTGCGGCTGATCACGTCATGAGGAATCATGCTCTTCTCGGTGTTGCGGGACGCGACATAGTCTGTATAGGGGATGACGACAAAAGCGGGTTCGCCGCCGGGGCCGTTGATGATCTGGATGTTAGTAGGCATGTTCATCGCGTTTTCTCACTTCCTCAATCTCGACGACCTTGATGGCGCCATCCCAATTGAACAGGACGCGGTAGTTGCCAATCCGTAGGCGGTAGCCGTGCCGATGATTTGTGAGGGCCTTGACGTTCTGGCACGCAGGCATGGCCTTCAGCGTCTCTACGCCATCCCGGATGGTCACCTGGTGCTGGTGGTCCAACTTGCGTAGTTGCTTCGCCGCCTTCTGGGTCCAGAGGATCGCGTTCATTGTACAAAATTATAAGTAAATAATAAGTTTTATTCGTATATATAAGTTTTATGGAGAGCCTGTGTCCTTGTGCCTGCGAGAAGGATGACGTTGCTGGCTCTGCGCCAGAGTGGTCCAGGGGATCTGCGATCTTGATTGCGGGCGGCACGCAGCACAATTCGGATCGCTCGCAAAATGCCGGTAATCGAGGACGGATTCTTCTTGGCCCGCAAGGATCGCCGGGGGCTGCGTGGCCATGTCTTGGGATGTTGTCCGCGAGGCATGTCTGTGCATGGCGTTGCGCGTCTGATGCTTCCATGCGTCGGGTCTGCGCGACGGCCGGTCCGTCGCCGTCGGCCATTCGTCATGATGCGTATATCGCGCCGATTGTCCGCTTTCCTGGAAAACTGTTTTCCGTCAGTGAAACATTTGCTAGCATCAAGCATCCGGCACTAATTTTCTCGAAATCTCCATGAACAAGCTGAAGTGTGCTTGGCGTGCGGCTTCGAATTCGGCGCGTCGAAGTTGGCGTCCATTCCTTCTGGGACTCTTGATTTCTTTGTTGTTGGCGGCCTGCGCCCTTGGGCTGCTGATTGAATCCGAGCGTGCAGAGCGCGCCGCTTTCTCCATCGGAGGAACCCTGATCGGCATGATTTGCCTGGCCTTGCTCATCTGCAGGAAGTAAGGATGAGGCCTGCGGACGTCTGCCCAATGTGCCGGCGATGTTTGACTCTAAAGTAACTTCAGGCTTTTCAATCAAGCCCAGGTCAATGCCGCAAGGCGATTTGGAGTCCGACATGGGCATACTGAAGCATCTGTTGGGAGGCGGCCATGGCAGCCGTCACGGCTACGGTTCACACGGCAACCGGCACGGCCAGAACGGATCCTACGGCGATCCGAACCTGAATCCTCAACCCCGCCAGGCCGCGCTTGCCTGCGGCGCTTGCGGCGCGGCGCAGGCCGCGGGCGGTCGGTTCTGCGCGCAATGCGGTGCATCGCTGACGCCGGCCGCGTGCGCGCAATGCCGGGCGACGCTTGCGCCCGGCGCGAGTTTCTGCGGACAGTGCGGCGCGCGGGCGCAGGCTTGACGCGCGCTTGTGCGCCGGCGTGGCGGCGCCTGGCGCGGATGCGCGATGCTGTACTGATGGCGACGTCGACCCGCGCTCAAGGCGCGCTAGATGACGGTTCCCAGGCGGCTTCGAGCCGCCGTCAGCGCGCGCTGGCCGGCGCCGCCATGGCGGCGGCCGGCTCGCGAAAGGCCAGCCAGGCATGCAGCGCTCCGGCATGCACATGCGAGGCCACGCCGAATCCCATGGCGAGCGCGATCCCGCCCAGGGCGGCCGGTCCGGCGTCCCGTGTGCCCAGCAACATGGCGGCCAGTTCCGGCAGCAGCCCCGAGGCGGCGCCCGCCGCCAGGAACAGGGCGCCGGCCGTGGCCTGGGCGGTGGCGGCGTGTTGGCGCGCCAGCGCGGCGCGGTCGGCATAGCCTCGGCGGCCATGACGATAGTGGGTGCGCAGGATCGCGACGGCATTGCCGGCAGCGACGATGAGGGGCAGCGACCACCAGAAATACGGGTTGTCGCTGCGGGCATCGATGCAGAGCAAAACGACGACGAAGGCGAAGGTGGGCGAGGCCAGCGTGCAGATCGCCCAGGACAGCAACAGCCAGGTCCGCCACGGGCCGCGCCAGCGCAGGCTGGGCGGGGCGGCGGCAGCGGCGGGCGACGATTCCGGCGCCGAAGCGCCGAGCCAGGGCCGACGACCGTTGGCGTCCATCGTGCCGGTGCTGGGTTTGTCCGAGGATTGCAAGGCGCCACTCCGTCCGTTGGGCTGGCCGGCGGCGTGCGCGAACCGCCGGCGAGGCCGGGGGATTTCCCGGTCCATACCTATAGACGTTTCAGGGCATGTGAATCCGCACAGTTTTTTCGTAACACTGTGCGTCGCGGCGACGCCTACTGTTCCGGCCCGCTGTTGAGCATCCGGCTGCGGGCCTTCTCGATGTGCGAGCGCATGATGTTGCGCGCGCCCTCTGCGTCCTGCTCGCGGATCAAGCGGTAGATCTGGCGGTGTTCGTCGATGGCGGCGCGGGTGCGCTTCCAGGGTTCGATATGGACCAGCTGCCGCATCACGTTGACCGCGTGGCTGACGTCGTACTCCAGCGACTTGAGCACCTGCACGAAGCGCTGGTTGCCGGTGGCGGCGGCGATGGCGCGATGAAAGCCGAAGTCGTGGTGGTGGGCGATGTTGCCGGACGCGTCCGCATCCTCGTAGCCGGCCAGCATGCGGTCCATTTCCTGCAGATCGCGCTCGCTGCGGCGCAGGGCCGCGAAATAGGCGCACTCGGGCTCGATCACCATGCGCAGCTCCAGCCCTTCCAGGATGTGGCCGACGCGCCGGGCCGGGTCGACCGCGGGCATGCCGCCCATCAGGTCGGGCTTGGCGCGCACATAGGTGCCCGAGCCGCGCCGCGAGTCCACCAGCTGGTCCTCGCGCAGCCGGTCCAGCGCCTGGCGCACGACCGGGCGCGACACGTCAAACAGCGCGGCCAGTTCCAGCTCGGCGGGCAGCTTGCTGCCCGGCGCGATCTTGCCGGTGGCGATGGCGTAGAACAGGCTCTCGTAGACGCGTTCGGCGAAGCGCTCGGCGCGCACATAGCCCAGGCCGGACGCGACCTCGGCCAGCGCATCCAGTTCGGGCCTGGGCCGGCTGGCGGCCTGCAGCAGGGCATCGAGCTGCGGGTCACGCGTGTTGCTCATCGCTGCGCTCCTTCTGTCTGGGCTTGCGGCTTGTCATGCGCGTTGACAAGACCGGTGCGGCGCGGGGGCGCGCAATCCTAGGGATAACCCGAGTCGGGCTGGAAAATTCCTGAAGCTTGGGACAAAAGCTGTCAATGTAATTGACAAGTTGTCGGGCGCTCCCGTAATTTTCCATCAAATCACAAGGCCTGTGCGATCGACGCGCGGGCCGCGTTTCCGGCTCCCGCCGGAGACGCCCGGGAGACTCGGCGGCGCAGCCGCCAGCCATTTCAGCAACCGGCCGTCCGGCCGCCACTTTACTGCGCACATCGTGAGCCAAAAGAACTTCATCGCCAATCAATGGGTGGCCGCCGCCACCGGTGACACCATTCCCGTGCTGAACCCGTCCGACGGTCAGCAGTTCGAGACGATCGCGCGCTCGGGCCAGGAAGACGTGGACCGCGCCGTGGGCGCGGCGCGCGCGGCGTTCGAGGGCGAGTGGGGGCAGATGGCGCCGGCCGCCCGCAGCCGTCTGCTGATGCGCATCGCCTTCGCGCTGCTCGACCGCCAGGAAGAACTGGCGCAACTGGAATCGGCCGACACCGGCAAGCCCATCAAGCAGGCGCGCGCCGACGCCGCCGCCGTGGCCCGCTACTTCGAGTTCTACGCCGGCGCGGTCGACAAGCTGCACGGCCAGACCATTCCCTACAACCCCGGCTTCACCGTGCTGACCGTGCGCGAGGCGCATGGCGTGACCGGCCACATCGTGCCCTGGAACTATCCGCTGCAGATCTTCGGCCGCAGCGTGGGCGCGGCGCTGGCCGCCGGCAACGCCTGCGTGGTCAAGCCGGCCGAGGATGCCTGCCTGTCCCTGCTCAAGCTGGCCGAGATCGCGGCCGAGGCCGGCCTGCCGGCCGGCGCGCTGAACATCGTCACCGGCTACGGCCACGAGGCCGGCGCGGCGCTGTCGGCCCATCCGGGCATCGATCACATCTCCTTCACCGGCTCGCCGCAGACCGGCAAGATGGTGGCGCACGCCGCCGCCGACAACCACGTGCCCGTCACGCTGGAACTGGGCGGCAAGTCGCCGCAGATCGTGTTCGACGACGCCGACCTGGACGCCGCCATGCCGGTGCTGCTGGCCGCCATCATCCAGAACGCCGGCCAGACCTGCTCGGCCGGCAGCCGCGTGCTGATCCAGCGCGGCGTGTACGAAACCGTGCTCAAGCGCCTGTCCGAGGCCTTCGCCGCCACCGTGACCGGCCCGGCGGCGCAGGACCTGGACGTGGGCCCGCTGATCAGCGCCCGCCAGCACGACCGCGTGCGCGGCTTCGTCGCCGAAGCCGAGGCCGAGGGCCTGAAGGTGGCGGCGCGCGGCAAGCTCAAGGACGGCGCGTCCGCGTCCGGCTACTACCAGGTGCCGGTGCTGTTCCGCGACGTGCCGCCGAACAGCCGCCTGGCGCAGGAGGAAGTGTTTGGCCCGGTGCTGGCCGCCATGGCTTTCGACACCGAAGAGGAAGCGGTCGCGCTGGCCAACGGCACGCTTTACGGCCTGGTCGCCGGCGTCTGGACGCGCGACGGCGCCCGCCAGCTGCGCCTGGCCCGCCAGCTGCGCGCCGGCCAGGTCTTCGTCAACAACTACGGCGCGGGCGGTGGGGTGGAACTGCCGTTCGGCGGTTCGCGCCAGTCGGGTTATGGCCGCGAGAAGGGGTTCGAGGCGCTGTATGGCTTCACGACCTTGAAGACGATTGCGATCAAGCACTGACGCGTTGGCGTGGTTTTTGTAGCAAGGCCGAGGCCGCGCCGGGTGCGCGGCCTCGGTTTTTTTGTTTTGGGGAGACACGTGCGCCGACGCTTCATCGGCCTGTACGCGTCCTGTCTTTTCGGGAGAGGGGTGCGCTATTTGTTGTGACGGGATGCGGGCATGGCTGCGGGCCGACCCAGGCGGTTTTGGCGGGGGCGAGAATATTCCACAGTATTGCGGAAGACTGCCGGGCAGGGGCGTGGATCCTGATGTGGAAGGACTGCATGCGCCGAACCCTTTTTTTGTGGGATTTAACGGCGCCATAAAAATCAAGGACTTACGGAAGGGGTGAAAATTTGGGTGTTTGGAACCCGGGGAGTGGTATTTTCTTTAGAATCAAGCGGCTGTGGAGTTTGATGCACAGTTCGCTGCCGTATAGGCAGCTTAGAAACAGACGGATCCACGAATGTGCGCCTGGCGATGGTTCGCTGCCGTATAGGCAGCTTAGAAATTTTGCACTACTTGTGGACGCAAGCGGGTCTGGTTCGCTGCCGTATAGGCAGCTTAGAAAAGCGATCCAAGAATTCATCTCATGCTTGTAGCGTTCGCTGCCGTATAGGCAGCTTAGAAACTGCTTCGTTGGCGGGATCCAGCCGACGATGTGTTCGCTGCCGTATAGGCAGCTTAGAAAATCAACACCCGGAACGGCCCCGCATCCAGGCAGTTCGCTGCCGTATAGGCAGCTTAGAAATCCATCTCAGGGAAGTAGCCGACGTGGCGGATGTTCGCTGCCGTATAGGCAGCTTAGAAATCAGGATCGGCCTTGTCATCAACAGGAATGACGTTCGCTGCCGTATAGGCAGCTTAGAAAAGCAGCTTGAGGGCGCGGGTGATACCGCCCAGGTTCGCTGCCGTATAGGCAGCTTAGAAAATGGCAGGGATGGCGCGCTTGCCTGCTTCCCAGTTCGCTGCCGTATAGGCAGCTTAGAAAATCGAAGCAAGCGCCTTCCCGGCGCAGGTCAGGTTCGCTGCCGTATAGGCAGCTTAGAAATTCAAGGAATACATCGCCAGCCGTGCTGAGGCGTTCGCTGCCGTATAGGCAGCTTAGAAATGCGAAAGATCGACGTGCTGCGCCAGGCCGTGGTTCGCTGCCGTATAGGCAGCTTAGAAAAGTCCGGCCGATGCGATCGAAACCCAACCAGCGTTCGCTGCCGTATAGGCAGCTTAGAAAAGCTCGCGGCCGGAGACGTTGCCGGCTTGCTCGTTCGCTGCCGTATAGGCAGCTTAGAAAAACACCATGGCCGGCCACTACGGCTACATCCGGTTCGCTGCCGTATAGGCAGCTTAGAAAGGCCGCAATCAGATTTTTCTGTCCGCGTCGAAGTTCGCTGCCGATAGGCAGCTTAGAAAGAGACGCCGCCGGACCAGGAAGAGATCTTCGAAGTTCGCTGCCGTATAGGCAGCTTAGAAAAGCTGAGCAAGACGAAGGTCCGAGGCGACGACGTTCGCTGCCGTATAGGCAGCTTAGAAATTGCTTGTCCATGTCCACCACCAACACCCGCAGTTCGCTGCCGTATAGGCAGCTTAGAAAAAATCGGACGCGGAATGGCTCGGCGAAGTCGTGTTCGCTGCCGTATAGGCAGCTTAGAAATCCCCGGGTACGACTCGTTTATCCACCGGCCGGTTCGCTACCGTATAGGCAGCTTAGAAACAGTCCGTGCCGACTTGGGAGCCGCGGGCACCGTTCGCTGCCGTATAGGCAGCTTAGAAATGATCCGTACCGGCCACCTAATCGAAGGGCAAGTTCGCTGCCGCACAGGCAGCTTAGAAATTGTAGGTGTTGATCCAGAACGTGCTCGCCTTGTTCGCTGCCGCATAGGCAGTCAAGACTATGAGTGTTCCGATGGGCTGCTCTGCTTATGCCCATTCGCCGTCGTCCCCGCCGCCACCAGGGACATCACCCGGCCCGAAGCCAAATATCGGTTAACGTTGATGTTTTGTTTCACGGGCGCGCTGCGCCCCGCATCAGGATTCGTATGTTCACAGGCATAGTCCAAGGCACCGCGAAGATCGCCAAGATCGCCGACCGCGAGGGCCTGCGCACTTTCACGCTCGATTTCCCGCCGGGTTTCTGCACCGATCTGGCGGTGGGCGCCAGCGTGTCCACCGACGGGGTCTGCCTGACCGTGACCGAGCTGACGGGCCCGGACCAGGCCACCTTTGACGTCATGTTGCAAAGCCTGGCCATCACCACGCTGGGCGCCTATCAGGAAGGCGACCGCGCCAACGTCGAGCGCGCGGCCAAGGACGGCGCCGAGATTGGCGGGCATCCGCTGTCGGGGCACGTGGACTTCACGTCTGAAGTGGTGATGGTCAAGTCGTCGGACACGAACCGGCTGATGCGCTTCAGCATTCCCGAGGACTTCCGCAAGTACGTGTTCGCCAAGGGCTATATCGCCATCAACGGCGCCAGCCTGACCGTGTCCGAGGTCAACCGCGCCGAGGGCTGGTTCGAGGTCTGGCTGATTCCCGAGACGCGCCGCATGACGGTGTTCGAGGACAAGCAGGTCGGCGACGCCGTCAACATCGAGATCGAGCGCGGCACCCAGGTGGTGGTGGACACCGTGCGCGAGACGGTGCAGGAAAGCCTGGGCAAGCTCCAGCCGCTGCTGGAGGCGATCCTCAAGGAAAAGGGACTGTCGCTGGAGGACTTCGTGACTCCGCAGCAGGTCAAGCTGAAGTAAAGCCCTTGAGGCAAGACGCTTAAAGTCAGGCCCTTGGAGCTGGACCATTAAAGTCGGACCCTTAAAGCCGGACCCTGAAAGCAAACCGCCCCGCGACACGAGGCCGGGGGCGGCAGGGGCCGCGCAACACATCATGCGCCCGCGTCCGGCTCCGTGCCGGCGCGGGCGCATGCCGTTCAGCCGGCGAAGGCGCGGCCCAGCGGCTTGACGCGGATGCCGGGACGCAGGCGCGTCCAGGGCAGGTCGGCGGGGTCGGCCTGCATGGGGCCGGGGGCCTTGGCCACCAGCACCTCGTGCGCGATGGGCTGGAAGTCGGCGCGGAAGTGGACCGAGCTTTTCACCACCAGGATGGACATCTCTTCGGGCTGCACGCCGCCGACGCGGAACAGGTTGCGGTCCAGCATCTGCGTCTTGGTGGCGCTGACCACCACGCGCACGCCGCCGATGCGCAGCGTGGCCACGGCGCCCAGGTCCACGTCCATGCCGTTCATCATGGGGCCGTCAAAGCGCAGCCGGCCCGGCGAAAGCGTCTCGACCGTGAACTCGCCTTCGAAGGGGCCGTCGCCGGCCACGCCGGATTGCCCGCCCAGGCGCAGGCGCAGCCTGGCGCCGACGCCGGCGGCCACTGCCTGTCCCACCACTTCGGGGTCGTAGAACAGGCCCAGCGCGGCGTTCTGCGCGTCGGCCTCGACCAGCGCGCGCAGCATGCCGGTGGTGTTGGCGTCGCCGCCCGCGCCGGGATTGTCCTGCGTGTCGGCGATGACCACCGGGCGCGAGGCGCCGGCGGCCAGGGCCTGGGCGCGGCGCACGGCCTCGGCGGGTTCCAGGAAGTCGGGCGACCATTGCGGTTCCAGCGCCAGCACGCGCTGGTACAGCGTCTCGGCGGCCTGTTCGGCGGCGGCCGCGTCGGTGCCGTAGGCCCAGACCACCGGGCCGCATTCGTCGAAGTCGGCGGCGGGGAAGCCCGGCGCGAAGGAGATCGACACCACGCCCGGCGCCTGTTCCAGCTGCGCCAGTTCCTCGTAGACGCCGCGCGATGGCTGCAACAGGGTGCACATGCCGTTGATCGGGATCAGGAAGGGCAGGCGGCGCTCGGCGCGGTGCCAGTTGGCGCCGGCTTCGAGGCGGGCCAGCAGCAGGCGGGCGGCGTGCTCGCCGGTGTCGGCCATGTCCACGTGCGGATAGGTGCGGAAGGCGGCCAGCCCGTCGGCCTCGCCCAGCATCTGGGCGGTGACGTTGGCGTGCAGGTCCAGGCTGGCGATGACGGGCACGGCCGGGCCGACGGCCTGGCGCACGCGCGCCAGCAGCTCGCCTTCGCCGTCGTCCAGGTGCTCGGCGACCATGGCGCCGTGCAGGTCCAGGTAGACGGCGTCGTAGCCGCCTTCGCGCGCCGCTTCGACGATCTCGCCGGCGATGCGCTCATAGGCGTCGGTGGTGACGTGGGCGGACGGGCTGGCGCCGGCCCAGATCACGGTGCGCACCGTGTGGCCCTGCGCCACGACGGCGTTGATGAAGCCGCCGGCGGGGATGTTCACCTGCCGCAGCGCCAGCATGGCCTCGCCGCGCACCATGGCGGGAAAGCCCTCGCCGCGGACGAAGTTGTCGTAGCCGGCCTTGGACGGCGCGAAGGTATTGGTTTCGTGCTGGAATCCGGCAACCAGGATGTGCATGTTGGGTTTCCTGTCGTGGCGTTCAGGCGCGCGCGGTCGCGTGCGCGGATTGGGACGGGCGGTTGACCAGCAGCAGCAGGGCGCCGGCCACCAGCAGGGCGGAGATCGCGTACAGGCCGCCGGCCAGCGAGCCGGTCGATTCCTTGACCCAGCCGATGATGGACGGGCTGAGGAAGCCGCCCAGGAGGCCGATGCTGTTGATCAGCGCGATGCCGCCGGCGGCGGCCTCGCCCTTCAGGTACTGCGACGGAATCGCCCAGAATACCGTGTAGGAAGCCCACATGAAGCCGGTGGCCAGCGTGATGGCGGCCAGCGACAGCGCGAACTGGGTCGGCGCGGCGGTGGCCACGCACAGGGCGACGCCGGCCAGCAGGGCGGGCACCAGGGTGTGCCAGCGGCGTTCCTGCATGCGGTCGGAACTGCGCGCGAACAGCAGCATGAAGGCGGCCGCGGCGATATAGGGCACGGCCGAGTACAGGCCGATTTCCATGGTGTCCTTCACGCCGGCCAGCTTGAGCAGCGTGGGCAGCCAGAAGCTGACCGCATAGATGCCGCAGATCAGGCAGAAGTAGGTCAGCGCCATGCCGTAGATGGCGGGGTCGCGCAGCACCTGGCGGAAGGCGTGCTTCTGCTGGCCCGAGCGCGCGTCCAGGTCGGCGGCCAGCAGCGCCTTTTCCTCGGCGCTGAGCCACTTGGCCTGGGCGGGCTTGTCGTCCAGGTAGCGGTAGGCGACGATGCCGATCAGCACACAGGGCAGGCCTTCCAGCAGGAACATCCATTGCCAGCCGTCCAGGCCGTGCGCGCCGGAGAAGGCCGTCATGATCCAGGCCGACACCGGGCCGCCGACGATGCCGCCGATGGGGCCGGCCAGCATCACCACCGCCATGACCCCCGCCATGCGCGACTGCGAGTACCAGTAGGTCAGGTAGAAGATCATGCCGGGCGCGAAGCCGGCCTCGAACACGCCGAGCATGAAGCGCAGCACGTAGAAGCTCCATTCCCCCTGCACGAACAGCATGGACGCCGAGGTCAGGCCCCACAGCACCATGATGCGGCTGATGGTGCGGCGCGCGCCGATGCGGGCCAGCAGCAGGTTGCTGGGCACCTCGAACATCACGTAGCCCAGGAAGAAGATGCCGGCGCCCAGTCCGTAGACGGCGTCGGAGATGCCGATGTCCTGCTGCATCTGCAGCTTGGCGAAGCCGATGTTGATGCGGTCCAGGTAGGCAAAGACGTAGCACAGCAACAAGAACGGCAGCAGGCGCCACGTGATCTTGCGGTACAGCGGTCCCAGGCGCGGGTCGGCGCCCGGCGTGGCGGGATGGGGCATTGCATGTCTCCTGCGCGGGTCTGCGCCCGCGGTCGATAAAGGTAGCCTCGGCGCCGGAGGGGCCGTGGAGGCGCAATTATCGGAAGGGCAGTGTGTTCGAAGCAATGACCTGGAATATGAATTATCGTTGCTTATAGGGCAACGATTGGGAAAGGAATCGATATGCAGGAAATCAGCCAGGGCCGCTTGCGCTACTTCCATGAGGTGGTCGCCTGCGGCTCGGTGCGAGGCGCGGCCGAGAAGCTGGACACGGCGGCATCGGTGGTCAGCCGCCAGATCCAGCTGCTGGAGAAGGAGCTGGGCGTGGCGCTGTTCGAGCGCCGCTCGCGCGGACTGACGCCGACCGAGGCGGCGGACATGCTGCTGGAGTACTACCGCGCCTGCCGCGCGCAGCAGGAGCATCTGGGCGCGCGGCTGCAGGAACTGCGCGGCATGCAGCGCGGCAGCGTGCAACTGATGATCAGCGAGGGCTTCATCGACAGCCTGATGGAGCATGTGGTCGGCCCGTTCTGCATCGAGCATCCGCGCATCAATATCAGCGTCAACGTCGGCTCGGTCAACGAGGTGGTGGAGGCCGTGGCCTCGGACGCCGCCCATATCGGCCTGGCCTACAACCCGCCGGTGGATCCGCGCCTGCGCTGCCGCGCCAGCCGCAAGCACCCGGTCTGCCTGTTGACCCGTCCGGACCATGCGCTGGCGCGCCACCGCGCGCCGCTGACCATCGCCGACATCCTGCCGTATCCCTTCGCGCTGATGTCCGCGCCCTACGGGTTGAGGCAGGCGGTGGATCTGTTGGAGTTCACCGAGCGCATCCACCTGACGCCCAGCCTGACCACCAACTCGCTGCGCGTGCTCAAGCAGTACGCGATGAGCGGCGCCGGCGTGACGCTGATGCCCAACCTGGGCGTGCATCACGAAGTGGCCAGCGGCGAGCTGGTGGCCCTGCCCATCGCGCATCCGATCCTGAGCGCGCCGGAATGCCAGGCGCTGCTGCGGCTGGGCCGGCCGCTGTCGTCGGCGGCAAGCGAGCTGATGCGCCGCATCGAGCTGCGGCTGCCGGCCTTCAGCGAGGGCGGGGCGGGCAAGGGAGGCAAGGCCAAGACCGGCCAATGACGCGGCATTCCGGGAACAATGCGCTGGAAAGCGCCACCCATGGCTGATGCAGGTGCGGAAATGGCGGTATCAGGCCGTTTCGAGGCAGATATTGCCCGCTTCGGATAAGATCCAGGCACACCCGGAGGTACTCATCATGTCGGTCATGTCCGATATCAAGATCCGCCCGCTGGAGCGCGGCGACCTGCACTTCGTGCACAAGATCAACAACAACGACGTCATCATGCGGTACTGGTTCGAGGAGCCCTACGAGGCTTACGACGAACTGGTCGCGCTGTACGACCGCCACCTGCACGACCAGAATGAGCGGCGCTTCATCATCGAGCGCGACACCGGCGAGCCGGCCGGGCTGGTCGAGCTGGTCGAGATCGACTATATCCACCGCCGCGCGGAATTCCAGATCATCATCGCACCCAGCTACCAGGGGCGCGGCTACGCCAAGGCGGCCACGCGCATCGCGGTGGGCTATGCCTTTCGCGTGCTGAACCTGCACAAGGTCTACCTGGTGGTGGACAAGGACAATGCCGCCGCCGTCCATATCTATGAGCGTTGCGGCTTTCGCATCGAGGGCCTGCTGAAGGAGGAGTTCTTCTCCAACGGCGCCTATCGCGATGCCTATCGCATGGCGCTGTTGCAGCATGACCATCTGCGCGAGGTCGGCCCGGGCGCGCCGGACGCGCCGGTGCTGCGCGACTGGCCGCAGGAAGAGCAGGCCGGCTGAGTCCGGACGTATGCTCAGGTCCGGTCCCGGGGCGGCGCGCTGTCCCGGGGCCTTGTATTTGGTGGAACCCGGCCGGCTTCAGCCTTCCCGGCCGGAAACGCTTTCCCAGTTCAAGCCGAACTTCAGCAGGTACTTGCGCAGCCGGTCGGCGTCATTGACCACCGTGCGCTGGGTGCGCGAGCGGTCATAGAGCTTGCGGCCCGCCTCGGACAGCGAGTCCGATTCCCGGCACACGCCGATGACGGCTTCCAGCTGCATGCGGTCGAACAGGTCCAGCGCGTCGGCCGCGCCGTCGGGCAGCACGGCGTCCAGGCGGATCTTGCCGCCGTCGTTGCCCGTGGGCGCGCCGCGCTGCCACAGCCAGTGCAGGCGCTGGATCTCGGCGTCGACCAGCTCAACCGGAATGCGTCCGCCGTCGGCCAGCGTCGCCAGCCGTGTCACGCTGGCCGACAGGTCGCGGAAGTTGCCGGTCCATTTGGCCTCGGCCGACTTGGCGAATTTCAGATAGCGCGTCCGCGCCTCGGCATTGAAGCGGACCACGGCGCCGGTTTCCTCGGCGGATCGCATCAGCAGGTGATCGACGTTGGGCTCGATGTCCTCGGGTCGCTGCGCCAGGCCGGGCAGGGCATAGGACCAGAGGTTGATGCGCGCATACAGGTCTTCGCGAAAGCGCCCCTGCGCCACGTCCACGCGCAGGTCGCGGTGGGTGCCGGCGATCAGCTGGAAATCGCTGCTGGTCTCGCGGTCGCTGCCCATGGGCAGGAAGCGTTTTTCTTCAACGGCCTTGAGCAGCATGGCCTGTTCGTCCAGGCCCAGTTCGCCGATCTCGTCCAGGAACAGCACGCCCTGGTGGGCGGTGCGCAGCAGGCCGGCCCGGTCGGCGGCCGCGCCGGTGAAGGCGCCTTTCTTGTGGCCGAACAGCGTCGAGGCGGCGCCGTCGCCGCGCAGCGTGGCGCAATTGACCTCGACGAACTCGCCCTGGACCTGATGGCGGGATTTCTTCAGTTCGTACATGCGCCGAGCCAGATGCGACTTGCCCGCGCCGGTGGGGCCGGTCAGCAGGATGGGCGCCTGCGAGCGCACCGCCACTCGTTCGATCTCTTCGATCAGCCTGTTGAAGGCCCTGTTGCGCGTGGGAATGCCACTCTTGAGGAATTCCAGCGCGTCGTCCCGCGCCTGGCTGAAGCGGCGGGCCAGCACGTCGTAGCGCGACAGGTCCAGGTCGATCAGCGTGTACTTGCCGGGATTCTCGCCCGCCTGCTTCCTGGGAGGGGAGGTCTGCAACAGCACGCCGGGAATGGTGCGCGATTCCACCATCAGGAACATGCAGATCTGCGCGACGTGGGTGCCGGTGGTGATGTGCGCCCAATACTGCTCGCGCTCGGGATCGAAGCGGTAGCCGCGCGTCCAGTCGTACAGCGCTGCGTACATCTCGCCGAAGTCCCAGGGATCGGCGAAGTCCATCGGGATCAGATTCACGACGGTGTCGGGCGACAGATTGGCGATGTCCTGCTCCACCAGCCGCGCCAGGGCCTGGTGGCGCGTTGGATAGAACAGCTCCAGCCGGTCGATCAGCGTGTCCTCGTGCTGGACCAGCGATACCGTGGGCCGCCATTTCGACCAGCGGCCCGCGCCCTGGCCGGCATCCAGCTGGGTGCCCAGGAAGCCGATGACGACGTTCTTCTTTTGCATGGGTCGGGATAGCTGATTAGATAAATGGCTAGCTAATATTCTATACAAATCAGAAGTGAAGCATCAGCCTGGATTCTGTTTATCGCTGCGAAAAATATTTAATCTATGGAAAATCAATGGCTTAGAAAATTTCTCCAGCGCTGGCCTAAAAGCTGGCACGCCCTTTGCATAAGGAAAGGCATAGACGACAAATCGTATGCAAGAAGGAGAATGCTCCATGGTCAACACGCAACTCTTCCAGTCCCAGCGCGGCGCGATGCTGCCGGCGGCCCTGGATACCAATAACGAACTGGCGCCGGCCTATGCGTTCAGCCCGCGCCACCAGCTGGCCCAGCTCGCCGCCACCGGCTGCCTGCGTCAGACGTTCTACGCCCAGGCGCAAGATCAACTGGATCGCGTGATGACGCTGGCGGCCGAGGTGGATCCGGCCTTCGTGGCCAGGACGGCGGTCTATGCCCGCGAGTCCGGCCATATGAAGGACATGCCGGCCTTGCTGGCCGCGATCCTGGCGGTGCGCGACCTGGAGCTGCTGGCGCAGGTGTTTCCGCGCGTGATCGACAGCGGCAAGATGCTGCGCAACTTCGTGCAGATCCTGCGCAGCGGCGCCGTGGGGCGCAAGTCGCTGGGCACGCGGCCCAAGAAGCTGGTGCAGCGCTGGCTGCTGGAGGCCACCGAAAAGCAGCTGCTGAACGCGGCCGTGGGCAATGCGCCTTCGCTGGCGGACGTGGTCAAGATGGTGCATCCCAAGCCCGCCGAGGCCTGGCGCGCGGCCTGGTTCGCCTGGCTGATCGGCAAGCCCCATGACGAGGCCGCGCTGCCGCCCGCGACGCAGGCGCTCGAACGCTTCAAGCGCGATGCCACGGGCGAGCCGCCGGATGTGCCGTTCCAGATGCTGACTGCGCTCGGCATGACGCCGGCGCAGTGGGCGCAGGTTGCACGGGCCGGATCCTGGCAGATGGTGCGCCAGAACCTGAACACCTTCGCGCGCCACGGCGTGTTCGAGCAGCCGGGCATGGCCAAGGCCATCGCCGCCAAGCTGCGCGATCCGCAGGCCGTGGCCCGGGCGCGGGTGCTGCCTTACCAGCTGATGTCGGCCTTCAAGGCGGCGGGCGAGGCGGTGCCGGCGGTGGTGCAGGACGCGCTGCAGGACGCGATGGAACTGGCGATCGGCAACGTGCCCAGCCTGCACGGGCGGGTGGTCGTGTGTCCCGACGTGTCGGGGTCCATGCGTTCCTCGGTCACGGGCTGGGCCGGTTCGGCGACGTCGACCGTGCGCTGCGTCGACGTGGCCGCCCTGGTGGCCGCCGCCGTGCTACGCAAGAATCGCCGGGCGCGTGTGCTGCCGTTCGACTTCGACGTGGTCGACCTGCGCATGAATCCGCGTGATTCGGTCATGACCAACGCGCAGAAGCTGGCCGGCATCGGCGGCGGCGGCACCAGCTGCAGCGCGCCGCTGGCTCGCCTGAACCGCGAGCGGGCGCAGGTGGACCTGGTGATCCTGGTCTCGGACAACGAGTCCTGGATGGATGCGCGGCGCAGTGGCGCCACCGCGACCATGCGTGAATGGGAGACGCTCAAGCAGCGCAACCCGGGCGCGCGGCTGGTGTGCATCGACATCCAGCCGCATGCGACCACGCAGGCTGCGGAACGCGCGGACATCCTGAACGTGGGCGGTTTTTCCGACGCCGTGTTCGAGATGATCGCCAACTTCGCCGAGGGGCGCATGGGCGCCGGCCACTGGGTCGGCGAGATTGAAGCGGTGACGCTGGGCGTGCAATAGCGCGCCCGGCGGATCCCAAGGAACAAGCAGTATCGATTACGCGCGAATGCCGGCAGGACTACATCGGTGCGCCGCGGGGTTCGAATCCCCAGCCGGGAAACCGGCGCTGGCTACGTCCTGCCACTCTGGTCGCGCATTTTTTCCAGCCGGGCCGGTCCTGGGCTTTCCCGGGCCAGGCGCGGCATGCAAGGCATCATCCTCATCCAGACGGTTTTCCCTGGAAAGCCGGTAAATTGTTCAGCAGCAAAAAGAAGATCAACATGACGAACCAGAACTACAACATCGAAGAAGTCGCCGGCGGCGTGCCGGTGAAAATGTGGACCAAGGGCGTGCCCGTCGAAGACGACGCCAAGCGCCAGCTGGCCAATGCCGCCCGCCTGCCCATCGTGTTCAAGCACATCGCGGCCATGCCGGACGTGCACCTGGGCATCGGCGCGACCGTCGGCTCGGTGATCCCGACCCTCAAGGCCATCATTCCGGCGGCGGTGGGCGTGGACATCGGCTGCGGCATGATGGCGGCCAAGACCACGCTGCGCGCCGAGGATCTGCCCGACAACCTGGGTCCGCTGCGCTCGGCCATCGAGCAGGCCGTGCCGCACGGCTCGGCGCCGCGCGGCCGTCGCGACACGGGCAGCTGGGAGAACCCGCCCGTGTCCGTGGACCAGGTCTGGGCCACGCTGGCCGACGAGTTCGACGCGCTGTGCGAGCTGCATCCGCGCCTGCGCAACACCAACAACCGCAAGCACCTGGGCACGCTGGGCACGGGCAACCACTTCATCGAGGTCTGCCTGGATGAGGCGGGTTTCGTCTGGTTCATACTGCACTCGGGCTCGCGCGGCGTGGGCAACGCCATCGGCACGCACTTCATCGAGCTGGCCAAGAAGGACGCGCAGCGCCACCAGAGCAACCTGCCGGACGAGAATCTGGCCTATTTCGAGGAAGGCGCCCAGTATTTCGGCCATTATGTGCGCGCGGTGTCGTGGGCGCAGAAGTTCGCGCTGCGCAACCGCGAGGTGATGATGGCCAACCTGATCGCGACCGTGCGCAAGGTCATCGCCAAGCCCTTCGAGTCGCACGTGGAGGCGGTGAACTGCCACCACAACTACGTGCAGCGCGAGCGCCACTTCGGCGAGGACGTGTTCGTGACCCGCAAGGGCGCGGTCAGCGCCAAGCGCGGCGAGCTGGGCATCATCCCGGGCAGCATGGGCGCGCGCAGCTACATCGTGCGCGGCCTGGGCAACCCGGAAAGCTTCGAAAGCTGCAGCCACGGCGCCGGCCGCGTCATGAGCCGCACCAAGGCCAAGAAGCTGTTTTCGGTGGAAGACCAGGTGCGCGCGACGGAAGGCGTGGAATGCCGCAAGGACGCCAACGTCATCGACGAGATCCCGATGGCCTACAAGGACATCGACGCCGTCATGGCGGCGCAGCGCGATCTGGTGGAAGTGGTGCACACCCTGAAACAGGTGGTGTGCGTGAAAGGTTGACGGAGTGGGGCGGACGCCCCGTTCCACAAGGAGAGGAACATGAAGCAGGAAAGCGTCCTGAGCGCGCATCCGGTGTCGGACGACATGCGGGCGCTCATCGCCGAGAAACTCGCGGACATCGAGCGCCAGCACCAGGTGACGGTGCTGTACGCCTGCGAGTCGGGCAGCCGGGGCTGGGGCTTCGCCTCGCCCGACAGCGATTACGACGTGCGTTTCGTCTACGTGCACCGGCTGCCCTGGTATCTGACCGTGCTGCCCGGGCGCGACGTCATCGAGCAGCCGATCAGCGGCGATCTGGACATCAACGGCTGGGACCTGCGCAAGACGCTGGGCCTGCTGCGCGATTCCAATCCCACGCTGCTGGAATGGCTGCGCTCGCCCATCGTCTATCGGGCGGTCGAACCCTGGGCGCCGCGCCTGCGCGCGCTGGCCGAGGAGGAGTTCTCGCTGGTGCGCGGCTATCACCATTACGTGTCCATGGCCCGCAAGAACCTGCGCGAGCACCTGCTGGGCGAGGTCGTGCGCTACAAGAAATACCTGTACGTGCTGCGGCCGCTGCTGGCGGCGCGCTGGATCCGGGAAGGGCGCGGCGCGCCGCCCATGCGCTTCGCCGAGCTGGCGAGCGAGATGGTGACCGACCCGGCGCTGCTGGAAGAGCTCAACGCCTTGCTGGCGGTGAAGATGCGGGCGGGCGAGGCCGCCACCAGCCCGCGCTGGCCGGGCCTGCACGACTTCATCCTGCGCGAGCTGGAGTCGGCGCAGGCGCATGTCCCCGTCGCCGGCGACCGGCCGGACCTGGCGCGGCTGGATCGCTACCTGCGCGAGGCGGTGCTGCATTTCGATGCCGCGCCCGCTTGAAATAATGATTTGAAGGATACAAAAGTGATCGAGATCGATGGGGCCGCCGGGGAGGGCGGCGGCCAACTGCTGCGTACTTCGCTGGCGCTGTCCATGTGCACGGGCCAGCCTTTTTCCATGAACCGCATCCGCGCCGGGCGCGCCAAGCCCGGCCTGATGCGCCAGCACCTGGGCTGCGTCATCGCCGCGGCCGAGATCAGCGGCGCGCAGGTGCAGGGCGCGGAACTGAATTCGCAATCGCTGAGCTTCGCGCCCGGCAAGCCGCGCGCGGGCGACTACCGTTTCCATCTGGGCACGGCGGGCAGCTGCGGGCTGTTGCTGCAGACGCTGTGGCCGGCGCTGATGATGGCCAACGGGCCCAGCCGCCTGTCGCTGGGCGGCGGCACGCACAACCCCGCCGCGCCGCCGTTCCATTTCCTGGCGCGCAGCTACGCGCCCCTGCTGGCCCGATTGGGCGCCAAGGCGGAACTGAACCTGCTCAGGATGGGGTTCTACCCGGCCGGCGGCGGCGAGATCGAGGCGCGGATCTGGCCGGCCGCCGACCAGCTGGAGCCGTTCGACCTGATCGCGCGCGGCGCGCCCGGCGCCAGTTATGCCGAATGCCATGCGCCGGCGCTGCCGCGCGCCGTCGCGCGGCGCGAGCTGGAACATCTGGGCGAAGCGCTGGGCTGGACCGCGGATCAGTTGCGCGTGGCCGCCACGCGCCAGCACGAAGGACCGGGCAACGCGCTGCTGGCGACCTTGGAGCACGAGCAGGTCTGCGAGGTATTCACGCGCTTCGGCGTCAAGGGCCTGACTGCCGAAACGGTGGCCCAGGAACTGGCGCGGGACGTGCGCGCCTACCTGGACAGCGACGCAGCGCTGGGACCGTACCTGGCGGACCAGTGGGCGCTGCCGCTGGCCCTGGCCGTATGGCGGCGCGGCCAGCCGGCGCAGTACACCTGCACCGAGCTGACCGCGCATGCCCGCAGCAACTTCGGCGTCATAGGGCAGTTCCTGCCGGTGAGGTTCAGCGCGGCGCCGCTGGGGGCCGGCTGGCGGGTGAAGGTCGAACCCGCCTAGGGCGGATCCGGGCCCGCTTGGGGCGACCCGGCCCTAGGCCGCGCGCGCGGCCGGCGCGGCGCGCAACAGCCGCAGCCCGTTGGCCACCACCAGCAGGCTGGCGCCCACGTCGGCGAACACGGCCATCCACAGCGTGGCGTTGCCGGTCATGGCCAGCACCAGGAACACGGCCTTGATGCCCAGCGCCAGCGCGATGTTCTGCACCAGCACGCTGTGCGTGGCGCGCGACAGGCGCAGGAACACGCCGATCTTGCGCAGGTCGTCGTCCATCAGCGCCACGTCGGCGGTCTCGATGGCGGTGCCGGTGCCGGCCGCGCCCATGGCGAAGCCGATGTCGGCGCGCGCCAGAGCGGGCGCGTCGTTGATGCCGTCGCCGACCATGCCGACCTTGCCGGCCGGACTCAGCTTGCTTTCGATGGCCGCCAGCTTGTCCTCGGGCAGTTGGTCGCCGCGTGCCTCGTCGATGCCGACCTGGGCCGCGATGGCGCGGGCCGTGGGCGTGTTGTCGCCCGTCAGCATCAGCGTGCGCACCCCCAGCGCGTGCAGCTCGGCGATGGCGGCGGCGCTGGTGGGCTTGACGGTGTCGGCCACGGCGGCCAGCGCCAGCACGCGGCTGCCGTCGGTCAGGCCGATCACGCTCTTGCCCTGGCGCTCCAGTTCGTCCATGCGCGCTTCCAGCGCGTCGCTGGCCACGCCGGCTTCGCGCATCAGGCGGCGGTTGCCGAGCTGGAAGGTCACGCCGTCGATCACGCCGGCCACGCCACGGCCGGGCAGGGCGGCGAAGTCGGTCACGTCCAGCAGCTGATGGCCGGCCTCGCGCGCCGCATTGGCCACGGCCAGCGACACGGGGTGGTCGGAACGCGCCGCCAGGCTGGCGGCGACCAGCGCCGCGGGCTGGCGGCTCAGATCGGACGGTTCCCAGTCCTGCAGGTCGGTCTGCACCGGCTTGCCGTGGGTCAGGGTGCCGGTCTTGTCCAGCGCCAGCCATTGCAGGTTGCGGCCTTCTTCGAGGTAGACGCCGCCCTTGACCAGGATGCCGCGCCGCGACGCGGCGGTCAGGCCGCTGACGATGCTGACCGGCGTGGAGATCACCAGCGCGCAGGGGCAGGCGATGATCAGCAGCGCCAGCGCGCGATAGATGGCGTCGAACCAGGGCTGGCTCCACAGCAGCGGCGGCACCACTGCCACCAGCACGGCCACGCCCACCACCACCGGCGTGTAGATGCGCGAGAAGCGGTCGATGAAGCGCTGCGTCGGCGCGCGCGCGCCCTGGGCCTGCTCCACGGCATGGATGATGCGGGCAAGCGTGGTGTTGCCGGCGGCGGCTGTGACGCGGTACTCGAACGAGCCCGAGGCGTTGACCGTGGCGGCGTAGACCGGGTCGCCCTCGGTTTTTTCCACCGGTAGGCTTTCGCCGGTGATGGGCGACTGGTCCACGGCCGAGCGGCCGCTGACGATCTCGCCGTCGGCGGCGATGCGTTCGCCGGGCCGCACGCGCACGATGTCGCCTGGCTGCAATTGCGCGGCCGGCACCTCTTGCCACGTGCCGTCGGGCTGCCGGCGCGTGGCGGTCTCGGGGGCCAGGTCCAGCAGGCCGCGGATGGCGTTGCGGGCGCGATCGAGCGAACGCGCCTCGATCAGCTCGGCCACGTTGAACAGGAACATCACCATGGCCGCCTCGGGCCATTGGCCTATCAGCACCGCGCCGGTGACGGCGATGCTCATCAGGGCGTTGATGTTGAGATTGCCGTTGCGCACGGCGATCCAGCCCTTGCGGTAGGTGTCCAGGCCGCAGGCCAGGATGGCGGCCACGGCCAGCGCGGCGGTGACGTAGACGGACCAGCCGGCGAAATGCGAGAACTCGGACAGCGCGGCCATCAGGCCGGCGCCGCCGATGGCCCACCAGTTCACGGGCTTGGCGGCGGGCGCGGGCGGGCGCGGCGCGTTCTCGGCCAGCGGCTCGGGCGTCATGCCCAGCGACTTGATGGCGGCCGTGATGCGGTCCAGCGCGCCTTCGGCGTGAACCACGGTCAGCACGCGCTGCATCAGGTTGAAGTCCAGCGCGTGCACGCCGTCCAGGCCGCCGAGCTTCTTGCGGATCAGGGTTTCTTCCGTCGGGCAGTCCATCTGGCCGATGCGCAGGCGCGCCAGCAACTGGCCGGGACCGGCCTGCAGCGTCGAGGCGGCGGCTGTCGCGGCGGTCAGCGGGACGGCGGCGCCGTGGGCGCAGCAGCTGTCCTGGGCGTGAACATGTTGATGGTCGTGGTCGTGGTCATGGTCATGGCTGTGGTCGCCATGTGCGTGATCGTGGCCATGCGCGTGATCATGGCTATGGTCATGGTCATGGTCGTGGCCGGACCGGGGATGTGGCTCTTGTTTGATCGGTGCTAAAGACATCGCGTCACGCCTCGAAATATGCTCAGTGACCCTATTCGACACCTTGGAGTTACTATAGGGTCAACCCCCTTACATCAATCGGATGCGATCCAGGAGGCGGAAATGCGTATTGGTGAACTGGCCACGGCGACCGGCACCACGGTCGAGACCATCAGGTACTACGAGAAGGAAGGCCTGCTGCCGGCGCCCGAGCGCGGGCTGAACAATTACCGCAGCTACGGGCCGCTGCAACTGGAGCGCCTGCGACTGATCCGCAATTGCCGGGCGCTGGACATGACGCAGGAAGAGATCCGCGCCATCCTGTCCCTGGCGGACAATCATCAGAATGGCGGCTGCGGCCCGATCAACGAGCTGTTCGACGAGCACATCTCGCACGTGGACGAGCGCATCGCCGAGCTGACCCAGCTCAAGACCCAGCTGACGGAACTGCGCCAGCGCTGCCTGTCGGCGCGGCCCGACGCCGAGGACTGCGGCATTCTGCATGGCTTGAGCGAGATGCAGGTCGAGGAGCGGCAGGAGCGGCACACGCACCTGGGCTGACGGTCCATTCCCGCCGCGCGCCCGGCACAATGCCAGGATTTCCCGGACTGTCCTTGGGCGGCCGCGCGGATTCCCTTGATGCCCGCCGGGGGATAGCGCCCTTGGACGCGGGGATCGCGTAACATATGAGAATATGATTCTTTCCCATTTGGCGTCGTCCCGTCCCAGGCCGGCGCCAAGGGAATTCCAGATTTCGCAGACGCCATGACGACTACCCAGACCGCCTCCCCCTTGCACGCCCTGACTTCCCGCCGCTCCGTCAAATTCCTGCGCGCCCCGGCGCCCAAGCAGGACGAACTGGAACAGATCCTGCAGGCGGCGATGTCGGCGCCCGACCACGGCGCGTTGCGTCCCTGGCGCTTCGTGCTGATCCGTGGCGAGGCCATCGGCAAGCTGGCCGACGTGGCCATCGGCGCGGTCAAGCGCAGCGGCGATCCGCGCATGACGCCCGAAAAGGAAAAGTCCGTGCGCGAATGGATGGCCGCCGTGCCGCTGTTCATCGCCGTGGCGCAGAAGATCGCGCACGACAACACCAAGATCCCAGAACAGGAACAGCTGCTGGCCACCGGCGCCGCCGCCATGAACCTGCTGAACGCCGTCCACATGCTGGGTTATGGCGCGTTCTGGAGCACCGGCATGGGCACCTATGTCGAGGACGTGCAGAACGCGCTGGGCCTGGACTCGCTGGACTACCGTTTCCTGGGCTATCTGGCGGTGGGCACGCCGGCCTGCGCGGTGCCGCAGGCGACGCGTCCGGACTTCCGAGAGTTCGTCACGGAGTGGAGTGGTCCCGTCTGAGCCGCAATGGCTTATTGTCCGATCCGACCGGCTTGCAAGGCCGGTTTTTTTGTCGCCGGGCCGTTCCAGGATAAGAAGCCCCCCTTGGGGGCAGCAAGCGCACGCAGTGCGCACGGCGTGGGGGTACTGCTTATTGCCCGGCGGTTCCAGGATATGAGCGCTTTGTCGGGCCGGCGCCAGGCAGGGCGTCTTGCCGCATGATCAAGCTTCTTCCTCCCGCCCCAGCTCGGGCGCGTTGACGACCAGCATCCGACTCAGCAGCCGGGCCAGCGTGTCGCGTTCTTCGGGCGTGAACATGGCCAGCAGGTTCTGTTCCGCCTGGGCATGCGCGGGCATGGCCTTGTCCGCCAGGTGCTTGCCCTTGACGGTCAGCGTGACCAGCACGCCGCGGCGGTCGGCCTTGTCCGTCGTGCGGCGCACCAACCCCTGGGTCTCCAGGCGCTTGAGTATGTTCGACAATCCGCCGGAGCTGCACAGCAGCCGCGCCTGCAATTGCGACGGCGCCAGCTGATAGGGCGCGCCATCCACGCGCAAGGTGGTCAGGACCGCGTATTCGATGTATTTCAGGCCATGCGGCGCTTGCGACGCATTAATGGCCCGCAGAACGACCTCTTCCAGCCGGATCAGCCGGCCGACGACTTCCTTGCCCGAGCTGTCGATGTCGGGTCTTTCGCGCCGCCACTGCGCGATGCCGCGGCCGATGAGGTCGTCGTCGGGATGCAAGTGAGAGTATGGCGAGGCGGCGTCGGCCGTCCGCGCCGGTTTGTTGTGATGCGTCATGAATGCGTCCGGAACTGCCGGCTTTCTACGGTCTGGAGAAGCATTTAACGCATTCCAGATTGCCTTGGCAAGCAGCGTGTAAACCCTCATTGATATTATCTTTTTAGAAAGATAAATTTTCGGAAAGCGGCATATTGAAAGGATCTTGTCCAATATTTTTGATGTGCCGGTTGGTCCCGTCTTCCCGTGAGGAGGTTTCATGGCCGTCAAGATTTCCAAGGCGCTCGCATGCGTCACCGTGGCCGGCATGTGCGGCTGGAGCGCCCACGCATTGGCGGCCGACCTCGTGGTGGGCCTGTTCGGAGGCTCTTTCCTGGATGCTTCGCGCGAATGCCAGATCAAGGCCTTCGAGGAGCAGACCGGCGCCAGGGTGCGTACCAAGCTTGGCAGCTCGGCCCAGTTTGCCGCCGCGGTGCGCGCTACGGCTGGCAAGTCCGATTTCGACGTGGTGTATCTCGACAATTCGTTCGCCACGCAGCTCAAGAACGAGCATCTGCTTGAGCCCATCGACCGCGACCGGCTCGCCAATGCGAAGTCGGTCGCGCCATCCGCTTTCAGTGGCGATCCGCCTTACTACGTGAGTTTCATGACGGGGTCCACCGTCATCGTCTATGACACCACGCAGGTGCGGACGCCGCCCAGGTCATGGGCGGATCTCGCGAATCCGGCCTATGCGGGCAAGCTGGCGATCGGGGATATCAGCGGCACGGCCGGATCGCAGTTGCTGCTGGCGCTGAATCGGATGCGTGGCGGCACGCTGGACAATCTCGACTCCGGATTCGCCGCCATCGCGCCGCTGGCGAAAGCGTCGGCGCTGATGTACACGCAAGCCGACCAGATCGTGTCCCTGTTCGAACGCAAGGAGATCGCCGTGGCGGTCTGGTACTCGGATCGCGCGGGATCGGCCATCGACGGCGGCTTGCCGTTGGCGGTGGTGTATCCGGAGGAGGGAGCGGTGGGCATCCTGCCGTCGGTGGCGATTCCCAAGGGCAGCAGGAACGTCGAGCTGGCGACGCGGTACATCGACGCATTGCTATCCAAGACAGTGCAGACCTGTTTCGCCGAGAAGAAATACGCAGGGCCGGTCAACACCGAGGTCCGCCTGTCGGACAAGGCATCGCAAATCGTGGCGGTGGGCAAGCACTTCGACGAACTATGGCTGCCGGACCCCGCCGCGGTGGCGCGCGGCATGCCGGCCTGGATCAACCGCTGGCAGCGCGAGATCGCGCGCTGAGCTTGCCGGCGTAGGGGGACGATCATGCCTGCACTGACATTGGACCGCCTGGAAAAGCGCTATGGCGGGCACGCGGCTGCCGCCGGGGTATCGCTGTCGGTGAAAGATGGGGAGTTCGTGTCGCTGCTGGGGCCATCGGGCTGCGGCAAGACCACGATATTGCGCATGGTGGCCGGGCTGATTGTGCCGACCAGCGGCCGCATCCTGGTCGATGACCGCGACATTACGCGATTGCCACCGAACCGGCGACAGGTGGGGCTGGTGTTCCAATCCTATGCGCTGTTTCCCCACATGACGGTGTTCGAGAACGTGGCATTCGGGCTGCGCCGGCAAGGCGTGGATGGCGCAGACTTGCGAGCCCGCGTCGAGCAGGCGCTCGCCAGCGTGCGGCTCTCGGGTCTGGGCGCGCGCATGCCGCGGCAGTTGTCGGGCGGCCAGCAGCAGCGGGTGGCGGTAGCGCGTTCGATCGCGCCGCGTCCGAGCATCCTGCTGTTCGACGAACCCTTGTCCAACCTGGACGCGGTGCTGCGCGACGAAATGCAGATCGAACTCAAGCGCCTGCAGCGCGAAGTCGGCATCACGACGTTGTTCGTCACGCACGATCAGGCCGAAGCCATGAGCATGTCTGACCGGGTCTGCGTGCTGGCTGGGGGCGTGGTGCAGCAGTTCGACACGCCCGAGGTCATCTACCACCATCCGGCCACCGGCTTCGTCGCGGGTTTCATTGGCCGGCCCAACCGGCTGCGCGGTCGCCTGGCGGCGGATGCGGGCGGTCCGCTGGTCGAATTGCAGGGCGGGCATCGTCTGCCGGCGCAACGTGTCGAGGGATTGCTTGCGGGAGACGAGCTGGATGTGGTGCTGCGCCAGGAAGATCTTTCCATACAGCCCGCGAAGGATGCCACCGGCGCGGGCCTGCCGGGCAGAATCGCGCTGCGCGCTTTCGTGGGCGCGCGGGTTCAGTACGTGGTGGCGCTGGCCGGCGGTGGGGAGCTCGTTGCCGATACCGCCACCAATGGCCCGCAGTCCGGACTGGGCTTGGGCGATGAAGTGTGGCTGCGGGTGCTGCCGCAGCACGTATACGTCACGCGTCGCGCGCACGAGCGGGCGGCGGCATGAATCGGCGTTCGGCGGGCGCGCTGCTGACATCGCCGCTGTTGCTGGTGCTGTTGCTGGCCTTCGTCGGGCCGGCGCTGTTCATGCTGCCGCTCAGCTTGCGGGAGTACGTGCCGGGTTCGGGCATCGCGGCGGGATACACGCTGGGCAACTACGCGCGGCTGGTCGCGGACCCGTTCTATCGGGAGATCATCGCCCGCAGCCTGGCCTTGGGATTGGGCGTCACTGTTCTTTGCCTGCTGGCCGGCTATCCGTTGGCGTGGGTCATCGCGCATGCCGGTCCGCGCCTGAAGCTGGCGCTGACGCTGCTGGTGATCTTCCCCATGCTGCTGAACCTGGTCGTGCGGTCGTTCGGCTGGATCGTGCTGCTCTCCAACCGAGGGCTGCTGAACAATGCGCTCATGGACCTGGGCTTGATCGAACGTCCGCTCAAACTGATGTTCAACCTGACCGGTGTCCTGGTGGGTATGACGCACATCTTCCTGCCCTTCATGGTGCTGATGCTGGTGCCCGTGATCCAGGCCGTGCCCAGGGATCTGCGCGACGCGGCCCACACCCTGCAGGCGGGGCGGCTGCGTACATTCTGGTCCGTGACGCTGCCGTTGACGGCGCATGGCATCCTGGCCGGCTCCATCATGGTGTTCGTGCTGGCGATCAGCGCCCTGGTCACGCCGCGCATGCTGGGCGGGCCCACCTACAAGGTCATGGCCACCATGATCTATGACGATTTCCTGCTGACGCTGGATTGGCCGTCGGGCGCCGCGATGGCGTTTGCGTTGACCGCCTTGACGCTGATGGTGATCGGCCTGTCCAGCCGTGTGCTTAAGCGTTGGGGAGGCGAACGATGAGCGATCGCCACGCAAGTGGGCCGGTTCTGACGTGCACCGCTTTTCTGGTCGTGTTGTTTCTGCAGATGCCCGTGCTGGTCGTGGTGCTCGCCGCCTTCAGCGATACGGCGTACCTGACGCTGCCGCCCAAGGGACTGACGCTGAAGTGGTTCGAGACGGCGCTGAGCGATCCCGATTACCTGGACGCGGCCTGGACCAGCCTCTGGCTGGCGGCCAGCTCGACCGCGGCCTCGTTGGCGCTGGGCTTGGCCGGCGCCTGCGCCATCCATCGCCGCATGGTGCCCGGCGCGGCCTGGCTGAATGCGCTGTTCATGGCGCCGCTGGCGCTTCCTTCAGTGGTGCTCGGGGTGGCGCTATTGCAGTACTACGCTGCGGCGGGGCTGCGCGGCAGCGGCGCGGGATTGTGGCTGGCTCACGTGGTCATCACCGTGCCCTACGTGGTGCGCGCAAGCCTGGCCAGCCTGGCCTCGGTGGACGAGGCGTTGGAGGACGCGGCCTGCGTGCTGGGCGCCGGGCGTTTGGCGGCCTTCCGGCTGGTGAGACATTGCCGCTGCTCAAGCCCGGGCTGGTGGCTGGCGGCCTGTTCGCCTTCATCACGTCCCTCGACAACGTGCCGGTGTCGGTGTTTCTACTGTCCGCCAGCCAGAACACGCTGCCAGTCAAGATATTCACCTCGGTTGAGCAGGGCGTGGATCCGTCCGTGGCGGCCGTTTCCACGCTGCTCATCCTGGTGACGGCCATTGCCCTGATCCTGGCCGAGCGCTGGACGGGGTTTCACAAGCATGTGTAATGGAAGGAGCTGCAATGTCCGTGACGAGTAAGGGATTTCCATTGTTCCTGACGTTCGACGTGGACGCTGAGACCATGTGGACGGCGCGCGATGCCTCCTACGCGAAGCGTCCGATCCTGATGTCCCAGGGCGCCTACGGCTGGAAGGTCGGGGTGCCGCGCGTGCTGGCTCTGCTGGCCCGCCATGATGTGAAGGCCACGTTCTTCGTGCCCGGCGTGGTGGCGCTGGCGCATCCCGACATGATCCGGGGCATCGTCGACCAGGGCCATGAAGTGGCGCATCACAGCCACACGCACCGCTGGATCGTCAACCTGACGCCAGGGGAGGAGCGGGAGGAAATGGCGCTGGGCATGGAGGCGCTGATCCGGACGGCGGGTTATCGTCCGCGCGGCTGGCGTTCGCCCGCGGCGGAGTTCAGCGAGATCACGCTGGATCTGATCCAGGAATACGGCTTCGAGTACTCGTCGAATTTCTTCGACGACGATTCCCCGTATCTGCTGGAAGTACGCGGCCAGACCACCGATATCGTGGAATTGCCGTTCCGCTGGGTGCTGGATGATGCGCCGTTCTTCCAATATTCGATCGTGCTGCCAGGGCGCACGCTGCAATCGCCGTCCGCCGTGCTGGAGTCCTGGAAGCGGGAATTCGATCTGCTGTACGCCGAGGATCGCATGATGATGCTGGGCATGCATCCGGAAATCATCGGCCAGCCCTCGCGCCTGTATGTGCTGGACGAGATGATCCGCTATGCCAAGTCGCACGACCGGGTCTGGATCGACCGTTGCGATGTCATGACCGACGACATCCGGCCGCGCCTGCGGCGCGCGGCATGAGCGCGGGCAGGCGTTACCTGGTGGCGGGCGGCGCCAGCGGCATCGGCCTGGCGTTCGCGCGGCTGGCGGCGAGCCGGGGCGCGGCGGTGGCGATCCTGGATCGTGATGCGGCGGCGCTGTCAGAAGCCGGCCGGCAGTTGCCGTCGCTGGCCGCGGCGCTGGTCTGCGACGTGACGGACAGCGAGGCCGTCGATCGGGCTGTGCAAGAGGCGGCCGGCGCGCTTGGCGGTATCGATGGTGTGGTCAACTGCGCGGGCATTGATCTGAGGGCGGATCTGGAATCGATGCGAGACGACGACTGGGACCGCGTTATGGCCGTCAATCTGGGCGGCCCCATGCGCGTATGCCGCGCGGCCGTGCCGCATCTGAAGCGGGCGGGGGGCGGCGTCATCGTCAACGTGTCTTCTGCCGCCGGTCTGAGTCCCTTGCCTGGACGCAGCGCCTATTGCGCGGCCAAGGCCGGACTCAATATGTTCGGCAAGGCCTTGGCGATGGAGCTGGCCGTCTTTGGCATCCGGGTTGTGTCCGTGTGCCCGGGCGCGGTGGATACGCCGCTGCTTCGTTCCAGTTACGAAGAGGCGCCCGATTCCCAGGCGGCCCTGGCCGCCATTCGCGCGCGCTATGCGCTGGGCCGTGTCGCCCAGCCGCAGGAGCTGGCCGAGACCATCCTGTTTCTCAGCGGCCCTGGCGCCAGCTACATCACCGGCGCGACCCTGGCGGTGGACGGCGGCCGGAGCTTTCATTGAAACGATCCTGGCGGCGGAACGCCGGCGAGGGTGGGAGGGACATGTCATGAACGCGCGTTTCCAGGGCAGGATCGTCGTGGTGACGGGAGGTGGACAAGGTATCGGCGCGGCGGCAGTCCAACGTTTCGCGGCGGAGGGCGCGCGGGTGGCCGTGCTGGATCTGGACGTGGATGAGGCGCGCCGCGCCGGCCATGCGGCGCTGGCCGTCGGGGGGGACTGCACCGATGTGGCCGTGATGGACGGATTCCTGAACCGCGTGGAGTCCGAACTCGGTCCGCCGGACATCCTGTTCAACAACGTGGGCCAGAGCGCGCGCGAACGGTCGGGACCCTTCTCCGAGTCGGAAGAGGCGACCTGGCGGTTCGTGCTGGAGGTGTCGCTGCTGACGGCGATGCGCGCCGCGCGACGAGTGGCGCCGGGCATGCGCGCGCGGGGCTATGGTCGCATCGTGAACATGAGCAGCGACGCGGCCTTCGCGGGCGATGTGGGGCTGGCGGACTACGCGGCCGCCAAAATGGGCGTGGTCGGCTTCACGCGCTCGTTGGCGCGTGAGCTGGCGCCAGCGGGTGTGACCGTCAACGCCGTGTGTCCCGGCGCCATCCGTACCCGGGCGCATGAGCGTCTATCTCCCGGGATCCTGCGCCGCATCGTGGCGCAGACGCCGGCGGGTTTTGTGGGCGAACCGCAGGATGTGGCCGCCGCCGTGGCATTCCTGGCATCGGAGGAAGCGCGTTTCATTACCGGGCAGACGCTGCTGATCGATGGCGGTCGCTGGATGGTCTAGCGCCTGTCCTCCCTGAAATGGCCTTGCGCAGGCGTGAAGGCGGGCGCCCGCCTGGGCACGGACGCCGACGCGCGCCCGCGCCCGCGCCCGCGCCCGCAAATGACCGCAACACTTTATGACAGGGGAGCAATGATGGACGACTTGATGGACATGGATGCCTTGACGCTGGCCGAGCTGGTCCGATGCGGCGAAGTGTCGCCGGTGGAGGCGGTGTCGGCCGCGCTGGACCGCATCGCGGCGCGGGCCGACCTGAATGCTTTCATCACGGTGACGGCGGAGTCCGCCCTGGCCGAGGCGCGCGCCGCCGAGGCGGCGGTGCGACGGGGTGATGCGCTGGGACCGCTGCATGGCCTGCCGTATTCGGTCAAGGATCTGACCCTGACTGCCGGCGTGCGCACCACCATGGGTTCGGCCCTCTTCGAACATTTCGTGCCGCGCGAGGACGCGGTGGCGGTGGCGCGGACGAAGGCCGCTGGCGCCATCCTCATCGGCAAGACCACCACACCCGAATTCGGCCACAAGCAAAGCACGGACGCGCCCCTGTTCGGGCGCACGCTCAACCCCGTCGATGCGCGCTATACCTGCGGCGCCTCCAGCGGCGGCGCTGCGGTGGCCGTGGCGGCGGGCATGGGGTCATTGGCGCTTGGGACCGATGGCGGGGGGTCGATCCGCATTCCTGCCTCGTGCTGCGGCATCGTGGGCATGAAGGCCACGCTGGGCGCGATTCCCAACCTGCAGCCGGCCGACCTGTTCGGCGCGAATTCCTATGTGGGGCCGATGGCTCGCAACGTTGCCGATACCGCCTTGCTATATGGCGTGCTGCAAGGCGCGGACCGCCGCGATCCCTATGGCCAACTGGCGCTGCCGGCGCCTGCTGCGCCGGCAGGCGCGTCGCTGGCGGGCCTGCGTGTCGCGTATCTGCCTTCCTGTGGCAATCCGGTGGATCCGGAAGTGCTGACAGCCACGGACGCCGTTGTTCGGTGCATGGAGGCGGATGGCGCGCGGGTGGAGCCGGTTTCCTTGGACTTCGTGTCGCTGGAGCGGCATTTCCTGGTAATCCTGGAATCAGTGACGGCCTCGCGCGTGGGCGCGAGGCTGGAGACGTTTCGGGACCGCCTGGATCCTTCGCTGGTGGCGACGGTGGAGCGGGGCCGCCTGCACGGCGCGGACGCGCTTCTGGAAGCGTGGGCGGCGCGCACGCAGGCGTTCGCCGCGTTGCAGGCAGTATTCGAGCGCCACGATGTGTTGGTATCGCCGACGCTGTCGGCGCCGCCCTTGTCCGTTACGCAGGATCCCAATGGCATTGTCGAGATCGCCGGCAAGCCGGCGGGGACCATACGCGGCGCCTGGTATCCCTACACCTATCCCATGAACCTGAGCGGCCACCCCGCGCTGTCGCTGCCTTGTGGGCGGTCGTCTTTGGGGCTGCCCATCGGCCTGCAGCTTTGCGGCCGCTGGCATGATGATTGGCGGCTGCTTGACGTGGCCGCGCGGGTCGAGCGGCTGCTGGCGGGCTGAGGGCGCGCCCGCGCCTGTCATTCGTGGCCTGCGGGAGGGATATCCCCGCTGGCGCCAGGGTCCGTGCGGATCGTCCAACTGTACCTGTGAGTGTGCTATCGTCTTTCACCGGCCGGCCGCGAACATCATCTAGTGGTCGAGCCGGCGTCGATGCGGTGCAAGGCTACCTCCCTGTTCCGTATCCGTGGCAAAAAATAAGCGCATGACACGATCAAGCGTGGAGACAATTTATGAGCCAGTACGGGCCGTTGAAGTTGCACGTCCCCGAGCCCACAGGGCGTCCGGGTTGCAAGACAGACTTTTCCTATCTGCGCGTCTCGCCCGCCGGCGAGGTTCCCAAACCCCCCATTGATGTCGCCGCGATCGACACCGGCAATCTGGCCTACAGCCTGATCCGCGTGATCGACGAGGACGGCCAGGCCGTTGGCCCGTGGGCGCCGGACATCAGCGACGAGTTGCTGCGCGCCGGCATGCGGACCATGCTGAAGACGCGCATCTTCGACGGTCGCATGCTGACCGCGCAGCGCAAGAAGAAGATATCCTTCTACATGCAGAGCCTGGGCGAGGAGGCCATCGGGTCGGCCCACGCGCTGGCGCTGGAACAGGGCGACATGTGTTTCCCGACCTACCGGCAGCAGAGCATCCTGCTGGCGCGCGAGGTCTCGCTGGTCACCATGATGTGCCAGCTCATGTCCAACGAGCGCGACCCGCTCAAGGGCCGCCAACTGCCGGTCATGTACTCCGACCGCGAGAATGGCTTCTTCAGCATCTCGGGCAACCTGGCCACGCAGTTCATCCAGGCGGTGGGCTGGGGCATGGCCTCGGCCATCAAGGGCGACACGCGCATCGCCTCCGGCTGGATCGGCGACGGCGCCACCGCCGAGGCCGACTTCCACACCGCGCTGACCTTTGCCCATGTGTACCGCGCTCCGGTGATCCTGAACGTGGTCAACAACCAGTGGGCCATCTCCACGTTCCAGGCCATCGCCGGGGGCGAGGGCGCCACCTTCGCCGGTCGTGGCGTGGGCTGCGGCATTGCCTCGCTGCGCGTGGACGGCAACGATTTCCTGGCCGTGTACGCGGCCTCGCGCTGGGCCGCCGAGCGCGCCCGCCGCAATCTGGGCCCGACCCTGATCGAATGGGTGACCTACCGCGCCGGCCCGCACTCCACCTCCGATGATCCTTCCAAGTACCGTCCGGGCGACGACTGGAACCACTTCCCGCTGGGCGATCCGATCGAACGCTTCAAGAAGCACCTGATCCTGCGCGGCATCTGGTCCGAAGCCGAGCACGAAGCCGTGCGCGCCGAACTCGACGCCGAGATCCTGGCCGCGCAAAAGGAAGCGGAAAGCTACGGCACCCTGGTGGACGGCCACGTCCCCAGCGCCGCCAGCATTTTCGAAGACGTGTACAAGGACATGCCGGAGCACCTGCGCCGGCAGCGCCAGCAGCTCGGAGTCTGATCATGGCAAGCGACAACAATATCGGTCCGGCGTCCGCGTCGATGACCATGATCCAGGCTTTGCGCTCGGCCATGGATGTGATGCTGGAGCGCGACAACAACGTGGTGGTGTTCGGCCAGGACGTGGGTTATTTCGGCGGCGTGTTCCGCTGCACCGAAGGCCTGCAGACCAAGTACGGCAGCTCGCGCGTGTTCGACACGCCGATCTCCGAGGGCGGCATCGTCGGCGTGGCGGTGGGCATGGGCGCCTACGGCCTGCGGCCGGTGTGCGAGATCCAGTTCGCCGACTACTTCTATCCGGCTTCCGACCAGATCGTGTCCGAGGCGGCGCGCCTGCGCTACCGCTCGGTCAACGAGTTCATCGCGCCGATGACGATCCGCATGCCCTGCGGCGGCGGCATCTACGGCGGCCAGACCCACAGCCAGAGCCCCGAGGCCATGTTCACGCAGGTCTGCGGCCTGCGCACGGTCATGCCGTCCAACCCCTACGACGCCAAGGGCCTGCTGATCGCCGCCATCGAGAACGATGATCCGGTGATCTTCCTGGAACCCAAGCGCCTGTACAACGGCCCCTTCGACGGCCATCACGACCGGCCCGTCACGCCCTGGACCGGACGGCCGGGCAGCGTGGTGCCCACCGGCTACTACACCGTGCCGCTGGATTCGGCCGCTATCGTGCGGCCCGGCAACGCGCTGACCGTGCTGACCTACGGCACCACGGTGCACGTGTCGCTGACCGCGGCCGAGGAAACCGGCATCGACGCCGAGGTCATCGACCTGCGCAGCCTGTGGCCGCTGGATCTGGACACCATCGTCAACTCGGTCAAGAAGACCGGCCGCTGCGTGGTGGTGCATGAAGCCACGCGCACCTGCGGCTTCGGCGCCGAGCTGATCGCGCTGGTGCAGGAACACTGCTTCCATCACCTGGAGGCGCCCGTGGAGCGCGTGACCGGCTGGGATACGCCGTATCCGCACGCGCAGGAATGGGCGTACTTCCCCGGCCCGCGCCGGGTTGGCGAAGCGTTCAAGCGCGCGATGGAGGGTTGAGAGAATGGGTATTCATGTCATCAAGATGCCCGACATCGGCGAAGGCATCGCGGAAGTCGAACTGGTCGCCTGGCATGTGAAGGTCGGCGACATGGTCGCCGAGGACCAGCCGCTGGCCGACGTCATGACGGACAAGGCCACGGTCGAGATTCCCGCGCCGGTGGTCGGCCGCGTGGTCGCGCTGGGCGGCGAAGTGGGCCAGGTCATGGCCGTGGGCGGTGAACTGATCCGCCTGGAAGTCGAAGGCGAGGGCAACCTCAAGCCGGGCGCGGACGCGCCGCCAGCCAAGGCGCCGGCCGCCGCCGCAGCCGCGCCTGCCGCCGCGCCGCAAGCGCCCGTCGACGCGCCCAAGCCTGCCGCGGCTGTGGCGGCTGCGCCCGCCAAGGCCGCCGCGCCGGCGCCGTCCAAGCCCGCGCGGCAAGCGCCCGCCGCTGTCGCGCGCCAGCCTGGCGAGAAGCCGTTGGCCTCGCCCGCCGTGCGCAAGCGCGCCTGGGACCTGGGCATCGAGCTGCGCTATGTGCACGGCAGCGGCCCGGCCGGCCGCATCCTGCACGAGGATCTGGACGCCTATCTGCAAGGACAGGGCGCGGCGGGCCAGGCCCGTGGCGGCGTGGCCTATGCCGAGCGCAACGACGAGGAAAACGTGCCGGTGATCGGGCTGCGCAGGAAGATCGCGCAGAAAATGGCCGAGTCCAAGCGCCGCATTCCGCACTTCAGCTACGTCGAGGAAATCGACGTGACCGAACTGGAAGAGCTGCGCGCCAGCCTCAACCAGAAGTGGGGCGCCACGCGCGGCAAGCTCACGCTGCTGCCGCTGCTGGCCCGCGCCATGGTGGTGGCGCTGCGCGATTTCCCGCAGATCAATGCGCGCTACGACGACGAGGCCGGCGTGGTCACGCGCTACGGCGCGGTCCACATCGGCATCGCCACGCAAAGCGACGGCGGACTGATGGTGCCGGTGATGCGCCACGCGGAGGCGCGCGACCTTTGGTCCATGGCGGCCGAGATCATCCGCCTGGCCGAGGCCGTGCGCACCGGCGCTGCCAGCCGCGACGAGCTGTCCGGCTCGACCATCACCATCACCAGCCTGGGGCCGCTGGGCGGCATCGTCACCACGCCGGTGATCAACCATCCCGAGGTGGGCATCGTGGGCGTGAACCGCATCGTCGAGCGGCCGGCCATCCGCAACGGCGCCGTGGTGGCGCGCAAGCTGATGAACCTGTCGTCCTCGTTCGATCACCGCGTGGTCGACGGCATGGACGCGGCGCGCTTCATCCAGGCGGTGCGCGCGCTGCTTGAACAACCCGCGCTGCTTTTCGTGGAGTAAGCATGAGCCAGATCACAAAAACAACGGGCCTGCTGGTGATCGGCGGCGGCCCGGGCGGTTACGTGGCCGCCATCCGCGCCGGTCAGCTGGGCGTGCCCACCATCCTGGTCGAAGGCGACCGGCTGGGCGGCACCTGCCTGAACATCGGCTGCATCCCGTCCAAGGCGCTGATTCACGCGGCCGAGGAATTCGACAAGGCGCGCCACTACGCCGGCGAGTCGGCGCTGGGCATCTCGGTGCAGGCGCCGTCCATCGACATCGCGCGCACCGTCGTCTGGAAGGACGGCATCGTCTCCAGGCTCACCAGCGGCGTGGGCGCGCTGCTGAAGAAGAACGGCGTCGAAGTGGTGCGCGGCTGGGCCACGCTGCTGGACGGCAAGACCGTCGAGGTGGCGACCGCCGACGGTGGCCGCCTGCGCATCCAGTGCGAGAACCTGCTGCTGGCCGCCGGCTCCGAGCCCACGCCGCTGCCCTCGGTGCCGTTCGGCGGCATCGTGGTCTCGTCCACCGAGGCGCTGTCGCCCGACAGCATCCCGAAGAAGCTGGTGGTGGTCGGCGGCGGCTATATCGGCCTGGAGCTGGGCACCGTGTACCGCAAGCTGGGCGCGGAGGTGGCCGTGGTGGAAGCGCAGGACCGCATCCTGCCCACCTACGACGCCGAGCTGACCAAGCCGGTGGCGGCGGCGCTGGCGCGCATGGGCATCGAGCTGCACCTGGGCCGCAAGGTGCTGGGCCTGAACGCCGAAGGCAATGCCGTGCGGCTGCAGGATGCCGCCGGCGCCGAGACGCAGCTGGCCGCCGACCGCGTGCTGATCGCGGTGGGACGCCGCCCGCGCACGCAAGGCTGGGGGCTGGAAAGCCTGCAACTGGACCGCAAGGGCAACGCGCTGCTGATCGACGACCAGTGCCGCACCTCGATGCGCGACGTCTGGGCCATCGGCGACCTGGCCGGCGAACCCATGCTGGCGCACCGCGCCATGGCGCAGGGCGAGATGGTGGCCGAGCTGGTGGCGGGCAAGCGCCGCCACTTCCAGCCGGCCGCGATCCCGGCGGTCTGCTTCACCGATCCGGAAGTGGTGACGGCGGGCCTGTCGCCGGCCGAGGCCGAGGCGGCGGGGCTGGATTGCCTGGTGGCGTCCTTCCCCTTCGCCGCCAACGGCCGCGCCATGACGCTGGAGTCCACCGACGGCTTCGTGCGGGTGGTCGCGCGGCGCGACAATCACCTGGTGCTGGGCTGGCAGGCGGTCGGGCGCGGCGTGTCGGAACTGGCGGCGGCGTTCTCGCAGTCGCTGGAGATGGGCGCCACGCTGGAAGACGTGGCCGGCACCATCCACGCCCATCCCACGCTGGGCGAGGCGGTGCAGGAAGCGGCGCTCAAGGCGCTGGGCCACGCGCTGCACATCTAGCGCATCGCACTGCCCATATGGCCCGGGACGGCGTCAGGCCGTCCCGGGCCATATTCATTTGCGGGCCGAGCCGTCCACGTAGGGGCGCGACTGCAGGATGATGAGTTCGTCGCCGACCACGGCCCATTCGATGTCCTGGTCCGCGCCGCCCAGCGCCTGCTTGACCTGGCGGCCCACGGTAGCGAGCCGCGCGATCAAGGCATCCGTCAGTACCTGGCGCGAGCCTTGCAGCGGCACCTCGCGCACGCCGCCGGCGGCGTCGGGCACCAGCTGCGTGTCCTCGGCCGAGCGGCTCAGCACCTGCACCGCCTTGGACCAGCTCGAATACATCACCTGCTCGGCCTGGCGCTTGCCTTCCACCACCTTGATGCCCAGGCCGCGCTTGGCCGAGATGTAGGTCACGTGCCGCCGGCCGGCGTCGAAGGGATCGCGCGTGATCATCACGCCCGAGCTGTCCGATGGCGCCGCCAGCTGCACCAGCACCGCCATCGCCACGGCGTCCTGGCCCAGCCCGGCCGCGCGGCGCGCCTCATAGGCCTCGAAGTTGTAAACCGAGGCCCATACGGTCTGCACCGCGCGCGCCAGCGCCTCGGCCTGGGTCACGTTGGGCACCGTGGTGTACAGGCCCGCGCCGCTGAAGCCGGGCAGGTCTTCCGAATTCGACGAGCTGCGCACGAACACGCCCTGACCCTTGAGCTGGCTGTTCCACTGCGCCAGCCAGGATTGCGCCAGCGCCGCGTCCGGCTCGGCGCCGGCGATCTCGGCCCGCAGCGCCGCCAAGGCTTCGCGTCGCGCGTTGGCGTCGGTCTGGAAATCGTGGCGCTGTTCCAGCGCCGCGATCTTCTGCGCCACCTGCAGGCGTCGCATGAAGGCCTCGTATTGCGAGAAGGGCACGCAGAAGCCGTCCGGCACGCGGGTGGCGGGCGGCAGGGCGGACTTGAGCGCGCCCAGATTGGCGGCCTTGACACCACAGTAGCGGCTGTCGCGGGCTTTCAGGGCGGACAGCGGTTTCAGTGCGGTCACCGACAGGTCCGGCTTGGGCAGCTTGCGCGCGGCCTGCTTGGGCGGCGTGACGTGGGGGACGACGTCGGGGCGGGCCATTGGCTGCACCCGGTAGTCCTGCGCGCTCACATTCAGCTCCACCCACTGGCCGTCGTATTGGCGCAGCGCCGCCTGCGCATCGCGCACATAGGCGTTGGGGATGCCCCAGCCCTTGGCCAGCAGGTTGACGTGCGACAGCAGCGTGGACGGGCGCTGCGTCACCAGCCCTGCCACCGGCGGCAGCCAGACCGGCACCTCGTCCAGCACCAGGATGTCCTGGGGCGACAGGTCGCCGGTCTGCTCCACCGACTTGATGATGCGCAGCCGGCCCTGGGCGCGGCCGGTGTTCAGCGGCAGGAAGGGCTGCTCGCGCAGCAGGGCCTCCTGGGTCACGAAGGCCAGGCCGGCGCGTTCGGCGGTCTGTTCGTGCAGCGTGGAGTTGGCCTTGAAGCGCGGCGCTTCATAGAACGAGGCGCGCACCACGTCATCGGTCTGCTTGAGCAGCTCGGGCGTGAGCCGGTCGCCCTCCCAGAATTCGTAGGTATAGCCGGGCAGGTCGCGCTGCCAGCTCAGCGTGCCGAACAGGAAGCGGCGCTTGGGATCCTTGTACTGCGAGATCAGCGTGGCCTTGTCCAGCTTGGGCGCCAGGCCCTCGCGGCGGGCGAACTGCTCGTGCAGCACGTAGCGCGGCGTGTTGATGTAGTAGATGCGGTTGGCCTGGCGCCGGTCGATCACGAAGATCAGGTGCGGCATCTCCAGCGGCGTGTCGGGGTTGTAGACGCGCGCCAGGCGCATGAAGTCCTCGCGGCTGCCGACGCGGTCCAGGTAGGCCGGCGCCTTGGGGTCGTCCGGGCCGGACTCGATGGGCGGTCCTTCCAGGCGCATTTCGTAGGGCGAGGGCTTGCGTGCCGTCTGTGCGGATGCGTCGTGGCTGGCGGCCAGCGACAGCGCGCACAGCGCGACCAGGGGGGCAAGGCGCAGGCTCGGGCCGATGCGGCGGGACAAGGCGCGGAAGGAATCCATGGATGCCATTGAGAATGCTGGAATGGCGGGATCATAAAGGACTCGGCGACGCCGCGCGCGGACGCCGCCGGGCAGGCCCGGACGGCGGCGGGCTGGTCGCGGCGGTCCATTTAGGCAGGACGCGCCGGCCGCAACCGCGCGATGGGCGCGATCATCAGCGCCGCCAGCAGTGCCACGGCCGCCGCCGCGTAGCCCACGCTGTCCAGGCCCCAGCGCGGAATCGCCAGCCCGCCCAGCGCCGCGCCCAGCGCGATGCCGGCGTTCGCAGCGGACACGTTGAGCGTGCCGGCCAGCGCCTGGGCCTGCGGCGCGGCCTGCATCACGCGCACCTGGCAGATGGGATAGAGCGCGGTGTTGGCGATGCTCCAGGCCGCCAGCGCCGGCAGCAGGCCGCCCAGGCTTGCGGCCAGCGGCATGCTGGCCAGCGTGCCCAGGCCCAGCAGCAGCGTGAAGGCCAGCGTGGCGCGCAGCGGATGCCGGTCCACTGCCTTGCCGCCCAACGCGTTGCCGATCAGGCCGACCGCGCCGAAGCCCATCAGCCACCAGCCGACCTGCGCTGGCGCCACGCCGGCCAGCCGCTCCAGGATGTCGGCCAGGTAGGTGTAGGCGGTGAACATGGCGGTGAACACCGCCACCGACAGGCCGATATGGGCCAGCAGCAGAGGATCTTTCAGGATGCGGGCCTGGTCGCGCAGGGGCGTCCTGGCGGACTGGCTCAGCGCCGGCATGTGGCGCGCCATCAGCGCGGCCAGCAGCAACGACAGCGCCGCCAGCCCCCAGAAGCTGGCGCGCCAGCCGATGGCGGCCGCCGCCAGCGTGCCGATCGGGATGCCGAACAGCAGGGCGGCGGAGATGCCCAGGTAGACGCGCGACACGGCCTGGCCCGCGCGCAGCGGCCCGGCCATGCGCGCGGCGGCCTCGCTGGCCGTGCCCCAGAACACCGGCAACGCCAGCGCAGGAATGAAGCGCGCCAGCGCCAGCACCCACAGGTTCGGCGCCAGCGCGGCCAGCGCATTGGCGCCGGCGAAGACCAGCAGGATGGCGACGAACAGGCGCTTGCGTTCCACGTGCGCCAGCGCGGCCGTGAGCGGCGGGCCGGCCAGCATGACCGTGAAGGCGAACAGCGCGACCAGTTGCCCGGCCTGCGGGACCGACACGCCGAAATCGCGCGCCAGCGCCGGGATCAGGCCGACGATCAGGAATTCGGTGGAGACGATGACGAAGGCGGCGAGGGCCAGGATGATGATGGCCGGGCCGGAAGCCGTGGCCGGCGTGGCGGGGGAAATCGGGTGTGGCATGGGGCAGATGGGTTGCGTGTATCCAGCCCTGAACGATATTGAAGAATGAAAATCCTATCCAAGGTATATATTCCTTAGATTTAGGAATTTAATTCCTGTATCGGGGTAAGCACGACCCCTTGGAGCGCCTGGAATGATCCCGTCTGAACGCCTGAAAGGCATCGAGGTTTTCGTCTGCGTCGCCGACGCCGGCAGCTTCACCGCCGCCGCCGACCGCCTCAGCCTGAGCGCGTCGGCCGTCGGCAAGAGCGTGGCGCGGCTGGAGGATCGGGTGGGCGCGCGGCTGTTCGAGCGCAGCACCCGGCGGCTGGCGCTGACGGACGCGGGCGCGGCCTTTCATCGGACCTGCGTGCGGGTGCTGGACGAGCTGCAGGAAGCCGAGGCGGCGCTGGCCGCGCAGCGGCAGGAGCCGGCGGGCTGCCTGCGCGTGGACCTGCCCGCCACCTTCGGCAAGCGCAAGGTCCTGCCCCTGCTGCTGCAATTCGCGCGCCGCCATCCACGGCTGCAGCCGCGCGTCACGTTCACCGACCGTTTCGTGGACCTGGCGGAAGAGGGCATCGACCTGGCCGTGCGGATCGGCGGCCCCGACCGGCGCATGCCGGGCCTGAGCCATCGCCAGCTGGGCGTGGAACGGCTGGTGTTCTGCGCCGCGCCGGACTACCTGGACCGCCGTGGCGCGCCGAAGGACGTGGACGAACTTTCGCGCCATGATGCCGTGGCGTACGCACGAGCCGATGGCGCGGCCGCCTGGCGCGTGCCGCTGGGCGAGATGCCGCCCGCCGGCCTGGCCGCCGCCATGGGCAGCATGCCGATCGAAGGCGCGATCACGCTGGGCGATGCCGAGGCCCAGCTCGACGCCGTGATCGCCGGCTGCGGCATCGCCCAGCTGGCGACCTGGCTGGCCGGCGACGCCCTGCGCGACGGCCGCCTGGTCCAGGTGCTGCCCGGCTGGGAAGCGCCGGGCCTGCCGCTGCGACTGGTCTGGCAGACCAGCCGGCAACTGCTGCCGAAGGTGGACGCGACGCTGGAAATGTTGGGGGAGGGGGTGAGGGTCGAGTGAGGGAGGCCTATTGCGCCCCATCCCGCCGCCGATACACCCGCGCCAGGCTGGCGACCAGCGACAGCGCCGCGATCGCACAGGCCAGGGCGAACACATATGTGGCAAACGACGCGCCCGCGCCGTCGCCGATGCCGCCCGTCAGCGCGATCACGACGGCGACCAGGGCCGCGCCGATGGACTGGCCCGTGGTCCGGGCCGTCGACAGCACGCCAGAGGCCGTGCCGGTGCGGTTCCGCGCCGCGTTGGCGAACATTTCCTTGTTGTTCGGCGGCAGGAAGAAGCCGTAGCCCATGCCGCACAGCGCGATGCGCCACACCAGGTCCGTGATCGTCGCGTGTTCCGGCAGCAGCATGAGCGAGCCCAGGCCCAGGCAGAACATGAAAACGCCGGCGCTGGAGACCTGGGTCGCGTTCAGCCGGTACACCAGCCGGCCGGCGATGGGCGCGCACAGCGCCACCGCGATGGGCCAGGGCGTGAACACCAGCGCGGATTCCAGCACACTGTAGCCGTGTGCGGCCTGCAGCACGAAGGGCAGCGCCACCAGCGCGATGCCTTGCGAGACGAACATGGTGACCGAGGTCAGCACCGCGAAGCTGTAGCGGCGCGATGTGAAGATGTCCAGCGGCAGCAGCGGACTGCGGGCGCGGGTCTGGCTACGGACGAACACAACCGCCAGCGCCGCCGCTGCGCCGGCGAGCAGCAGCACGCTGCGGTTGCTCCAGCGGCCGATCTGGTCGACGGCGAGCGCGAACAGGCCGAAGGCCGCCGCCGAGGTCGCGGCGCCGAGCACGTCGAAGCCGCGTTCGCGCTGCGTGTCCTTGCCCAGCGCCATGAGCGAGAAGGCGATGGCCGCGATGCCGAGCGGGAGGTTGATGTAGAACAGCCAGGGCCATGAGGCATACGACACGAGCAGTCCGCCCAGCGCCGGCCCCAGCGCCGTGCCTACCGCGAATACCAGCGCGTTCACGCCGAAGATGGTGCCCAGCGATCGCGCCGGGAAGATCACCCGGTACATGCCGTAGCCCACGCTGATCAGCACCGCGTAGCTCAGGCCCTGGAGGATGCGCATCGCCACCAGGACAAGAAAGCTGGGCGCCAGCGCACAGCCCAGCGAGGCGATCGTGAACAGCGCCAGTCCGGCGGTGTAGAAGCGCCGTTCGCCGATTCGGGAGCCGAGCGAGGCACAGGTCAGCATGGCCGCCGCGCTGGCCACCTGGTAGCCGTTCGCCACCCAGATGACCGAGGCGGCGCTGACGCCGAGATCGGCCGAGATGGTGGGCAGCGCGATATTGACGATGGAGCTGTCCAGCGCCGACATCAGCACGCCGATCAGGATGGCCGCCGCCGCGAAATACCGGCGGGGAATGTCGAAGCCTTCTTCGTCGGCGGGGGCGGGTGTGCTGGCTGAGGCGGCGGTCGGCATGTGGCGTCGGGGTCGAGGAAGGAGTGGGATCCTGTCGGGCGCGACGCCAAAGGCTGGGAAAACGGCGTGATCGCGCTTTCGGGGGTAGCCGGCTTGCGGCGAACGTTCCGCAGCCAGGTGGCGGCGGGAGCGTCGGCGCAAAAAAACGCTTGAGTATAGGAGCCTGCGGGGGCGGGCCGCTCAATGCCCCTGATCCCCGAAGGGGTCCACGGCGTGCGGGGCGGCGGGCTTGGGCACAAAAGAAATCGGCCCTGGAATTGTCCAGGGCCGATGTCGTGGCGCTGCGGATGCGCGGCGGGTGTTATTCGCCAGCCGTCTCCGCCAGCACGCGGCGGGCTTCCTCGGCGACACGCTCGGGGGCGGTGCCGCCCACGTGCTTGCGGGCCGCGACCGAGCCTTCCAGCGTCAATACCTGATGTACGTCCTCGCCGATGCCGGCGTTGTAGGCCTGCAGCTCGGCCAACGTCAGGTCGGCCAGGTCGCAGCCGCGCTGTTCGCAGTCGCGCACGGCGTGGGCCACGACTTCATGGGCGTCGCGGAAGGGCAGGCCGCGCTTGACCAGGTAGTCGGCCAGGTCGGTGGCGGTGGCGAAGCCCTGCAGCGCGGCGGCGCGCATGTTGTCGGCCTTGACCTTGATGCCGCCGGCCATGTCCGCGAAGATGGTCAGCGTGTCGCGCAGCGTGTCCACCGTGTCGAACAGGCCTTCCTTGTCTTCCTGGTTGTCCTTGTTGTAGGCCAGGGGCTGGCCCTTCATCAGGGTCAGCAGGGCGACCAGGTTGCCGTTGACGCGGCCGGCCTTGCCGCGCGCCAGCTCGGGCACGTCGGGGTTCTTCTTCTGCGGCATGATCGAGCTGCCGGTGCAGAAACGGTCGGCCAGGTCGATGAAGCCCACGCGCGGGCTCATCCACAGCACCAATTCTTCGGACAGGCGCGAGACGTGCGTCATGACCAGCGCGCCGGCGGCGCAGAATTCGATGGCGAAGTCGCGGTCGGACACGGCGTCCAGCGAGTTGCGGCAGACGCCATCAAAGCCCAGCGTGCGCGCCACGCGCTCGCGGTCGATGGGGTAGGACGTGCCGGCCAGCGCGGCCGCGCCCAGCGGCAGGCGGTTGACGCGCTTGCGGCAGTCGGCCAGGCGCTCGGCGTCGCGGCCGAACATCTCGGCGTAGGCCAGCAGGTGGTGGCCGAAGGTGACGGGCTGGGCCACCTGCAGGTGGGTGAAGCCGGGCATGATGGTGCCGGCGTTGTCCAGCGCCACCGTGGCCAGGGCGCGGCGCAGCTGGCGCAGCAGCTCGATCAGGGTGTCGATTTCCTCGCGCAGCCACAGGCGGATGTCGGTGGCGACCTGGTCGTTGCGCGAACGGCCGGTGTGCAGGCGCTTGCCCGCATCGCCAACTAGCTCCACCAGGCGCTTCTCGATGTTCAGGTGCACGTCTTCCAGGTCCAGCAGCCACTGGAAGCTGCCGGCCTCGATCTCGGCGCGGATCTGGGCCATGCCGCGCTGGATGTCGGACAGGTCCTGGGCGCTGATGATGCCCTGGGCGGCCAGCATGTCGGCGTGGGCCAGCGAACCCTGGATGTCGTGGCGCGCCAGGCGCTTATCGAAATCCACGGACGCGGTGTAGCGTTTGACGAGTTCGGAAACCGGTTCCGAGAACCGGGCGGACCAGGCTTGCGCCTTGTTGGCGAACTGGTTTTGGTCGGGGGAGGGGGTGTTTGCCATGATGGGCGGGATTATAGGGCCTGCCGGGGGCGTCCGCGGGCCGGACGCCGGCGCGCGGCGCTGTCTCCGGCGGGGGCCAGGGCGGCGCCGGCGGGCCGTGTCGGTCCGAGGAACCCCGGCACGGGAACGGGTGTCGGATAATTCGGCTTTGATTCGATCCGTTTGAGTGAGTGGAAACCCTATGCCCATGGACTGGGAAGACCTGGTGACCCAAATCGACGCCCAGCTGCCGAAGGAAGTCTGGGCGCAGACCCTGATCGGCGTCGGCGTGCTGGTGCTGACTGCCCTGTTCGTGCAGTGGGTGGTGGCGCGGGTGGTGCTGCTGCTGGCTCACCGCCTGCTGGTGCTGACCGGCCATGACGACTGGGACAAGGCGCTGCAGCGCCGCCGCGCCTACCAGAACCTGTGGTACGCCGTGCCCTTTGCCGTGGTGTCGATGGGCATCGACTTGGTGCCGCACGTGGACCGCGCCGCCGAGATCGTCGGCCGGCTGGCGCACGCCGGGGCCTGGATCTGCGTGTTCGTGGCCCTGTCCGGCGTGCTGAGCGCCTGGCAGGACACCTATTCGGCCACCACGCGGGCGCAGACGCGCTCGATCAAGGGCTATATCCAGATCGGCAAATTGGTGCTGATGGCCATATGCACCGTTTTGGTGCTTTCGATCCTGATCGACCGTTCGCCGCTGTGGATGATCTCCGGCCTGGGCGCGCTGTCGGCCGTGCTGCTGCTGGTGTTCAAGGACACGCTGCTGTCGCTGGTGGCCAGCACCCAGCTCACCAGCAACGACATGCTGCGCATCGGCGACTGGATCGAGATGCCGCAGTCCAACGCCGACGGCTTCGTCAAGGACATCGCCCTGCACACGGTCAAGGTGCAGAACTGGGACAACACCGTCACCACGGTGCCGACCTACAAGCTGTTCTCCGAGAGCTACCGCAATTACCGCCACATGTTCGAGTCGGGCGGGCGCCGCATCAAGCGCACGCTGCGCATCGACGCGGCCAGCGTGCGCTTCCTGACCGACGAGGAAGCCGGGCGCCTGATGCGTTTCCGGCTGCTGCGCGACTACCTGCAGGCCAAGACCAGCGACATCGCCCAGGCCAACCAGCACATGGGCGAGCAGGCCGCCGTGCCGGCCAACCGCCGCCGCCTGACCAATATCGGCACCTTCCGCATGTATGCGCTGGCCTACCTGAAGCAGAATCCCGAGGTGCGCCAGGACATGGCCATGATGGTGCGCATGATGGAGCCTCAGTCCGATGGCATCCCGGTCGAGGTCTATTGCTTCACCGCCGTCACCGCCTGGGTGGAATACGAGCGCATCCAGGGCGACATCTTCGACCACCTGCTGGCCATCCTGCCCGAGCTGGGCATGCGCCTGTACCAGCAGCCCTCCGGCGCGGACATCGGCGAAATGGGCGGCCGCCTGCGCGAGAGCGCGATGCGGGAAATGGGCCGCGACGGCGTCGGGCCGCAGGGGCAGGAATTGCCACGCTAGCCCCGGCCGCCCGCCCAGGCCGCCTCATGCGATAATTTTCCGATCGATTGTCACGTATTTGGAAACGCTGTCCATGAGCGCCGCCCGTGTAGGAATTGCGCAGATCAACGCCCTGGTGGGGGACCTGGCGGGCAATGCCGCCAAGGTGCTGGAGGCCGCCCGCAAGGCGCATGCCGAAGGCGCCGACGTGCTGGTCACGCCCGAGCTGGTCCTGACCGGCTACCCGCCCGAGGACCTGTTGCTGCGCCCGCTGTTCGTCCAGACCCAGCAGGACGTGCTGGACCGCCTGCGGCAGGATCTGGCCGGGCTGGCCGGACTGCACGTGCTGGTGGGCCACGTCCAGGCGCGCCAGGGCCGCCTGTACAACGCCGCTTCGGTGCTGTGCGAGGGCCGCGTGCTGGGCACCTACTGCAAGCGCGAGCTGCCCAACTATTCGGTGTTCGACGAGCAGCGCTATTTCTCGGCTCACGGCGAAGCGCTGGTGTTCAACGTCAAGGGCGTGCGCTTCGGCGTCAACATCTGCGAGGACATCTGGTTCGACCGAGCCCCGCGCGCCGCCGCCCAGGCCGGCGCCCAGGTGCTGCTGGTGCCCAACGCCTCGCCGTACAACACCGGCAAGCAGGAAGAGCGGCTGGAAGTGGCGCGTCGCTGCGCCCGCGAGAACCGCTACGCGCTGATCTACGCCAACATGGTGGGCGGCCAGGACGAACTGGTGTTCGACGGCGCGTCCTTCGCGCTGGACGCCGCCGGCGAGCCGGCGGCGCGCCTGCCCGATTTCGCCGAGGGCGTGAATTTCGTCGAGGTCGACGCCCAGGGCGGCGTCAAGCCGGCCTCGGCGCAGGCCGACGTGGCGCCGTACTGCCTGGAAGAGCAGGTCTGGAACGCGCTGGTGCTGGGCGTGCGTGATTACCTGGGCAAGAACCGTTTCCCCGGCGCCATCATCGGCCTGTCCGGCGGCATCGATTCGGCCGTGGTGCTGGCCGTGGCGGTGGACGCCATCGGCGCCGACAATGTGCGCGCCGTCATGATGCCCACGCGCTACACCGCCGACATTTCCCAGATCGACGCCGCCGACATGGCGCGGCGGCTGGGCGTGCGCTATGACGACATCGCCATCGGCCCGGCCGTGGACGCCTTCGAGGGCCTGCTGGCGGGGCAGTTCGCCGGCCTGCCGGTGGACGCCACCGAAGAGAACATCCAGGCGCGGGTGCGCGGCACGCTGCTGATGGCCCTGTCCAACAAGACCGGCCGCCTGGTACTGACCACGGGCAACAAGTCCGAGATGACCACCGGCTATTGCACGCTGTACGGCGACATGGCCGGCGGCTTCGCCGTCATCAAGGACGTGCCCAAGACCCTGGTCTACCGCCTGGCCGTCTGGCGCAACCGCGACGGCGAGGTCATTCCCGAGCGCATCATCACCCGGCCGCCCTCGGCCGAGCTGCGTCCCGACCAGACCGACCAGGACAGCCTGCCGCCCTATGATGTGCTGGACGGCATCATGGAACGCTACATGGAACACAACGAATCGGCTGGCGAGATCGTCGCCGCCGGCTATCCGCCCGAGGCGGTGGAGCAGGTCGTGCGCCTCATCCGCATCAATGAGTACAAGCGCCGCCAGGCGCCGCCCGGACCGCGCATCACGCCGCGCGCGTTCGGCCGGGATTGGCGTTATCCTGTCACCAACGGATTCCGCGAAGCCATCGGCAAATAGGCGCCGCGAGCGCCCCGGCCGCGCCCGGCCTTCCACGCAGATCGAAAAACCAGGACAAGCAAAGTGAAACAAGTCACCGCCATCATCAAACCCTTCAAGCTCGACGAAGTTCGCGAAGCGCTGGCCGAGGTCGGCGTCAGCGGCCTGACCGTCACCGAGGTCAAGGGCTTCGGCCGCCAGAAGGGCCATACCGAGCTTTACCGCGGCGCCGAGTACGTGGTCGATTTCCTGCCCAAGATCCGCGTCGAGGTGGTGCTGCCCGACGACCGTGTCGAGCAGGCCATCGAGGCCGTGGTCAAGGCCGCGCGCACCGGCAAGATCGGCGACGGCAAGATCTTCGTCACTCCGGTCGAGCAGGCCATCCGCATCCGCACCGGCGAAGCCGACGAAGAAGCGCTCTGACGCGTTCCTGTCGTCCGGCTCAGGCCGCGCCGCCCATCGGGTCGCGCGGCCTTTGTTTTTCCGGCTTGTCTGGATGACGTGACGGCCATCCGGGCGGCGCGCCATGCCGGCCATGGGGCGGCGTCTAGCGGATCAGCTGGTTCATCTCCAGGATCGGCATCATCACCGCCAGCACGATCAGCAGCACGAAACCGCCCATCACCAGGATCAGGGCCGGCTCCAGCAGCGCGGTCATGGCCATGGCGCGCCGCTCCAGGTCGCGCGACAGGTTGCGAGCGCCACGGTCCAGCAGCTCGGGCAGCTGGCCGGTCTTCTCGCCGCTGCCGATCAGGTGCACCAGCAGGCTGGGGAATACCTTCTGCGTGTCCAGCGCGGTCGATAGCGGCGCGCCTTCGCGCACGCGCGCCGAGGCCTCGTCCACGGCCTGGCGCAGCACGTCGTTGCTCAGCGTGCGGCGCGCGGCCTCCAGCGAGGTCAACAGCGCCACGCCGCTGCCGCACAGGATGGACAGCGTGGATGCGAAGCGCGCCGCGTTCACGCCCAGCACGAAGCGCCCGATCAGCGGCAGGCGCAGTACGCGCGCGTGCCAGGCGGTGCGCGCCGCCGGCGCGCGCAGCGCGTAGCGCCACAGCGCGAAGGCGACGACCAGCGCGGCGCCGGTGACCAGGCCCCATTCGCGCACATAGTCCGACAGCGCCAGCATGACGCGGGTCAGCATGGGCAACTGCTGCTTGGCGTGGCTGAAGGCCGACACCACCTGCGGCACCACATAGCCCAGCAGGAACACCACGATGATCACCGACACGCAGGCCACCACGACGGGATAGATGAAGGCCGTCATCACCTTGCCGCGCAGCGCGTTGCGTTCCTCGATGTAGTCGGCCAGCTTTTCCATCACCTGCGCCAGGTCGCCGGATTCCTCGCCGGCGCCGATCAGCGCGCGATAGATCTCGGGAAAGTCGCGCGGCCTAGCGGCCAGCGCCGCCGACAGCTTGTGGCCGGCGCGCACGTCGTCGCGCACGCCCAGCAGCACCGTGGCGATGTGCTTTTTCTCGGCCTGGTCCAGCGTGGCGCTGAGCGCCGCGTCCAGCGGCAGGCGCGCGGCCAGCAGGCTGGCCAGCTGGCGCGTCAGCCAGGCCAGGTCGGCGTCGGACAGGCGCGCGCGCAGCGCGCCGCCCAGGCCCTCGGCGCGCGCGGCGGGGGCGGTGGACAGCGGCAGCAGGCCGCGGCCGCGCAGCTGGTTGCGGGCGCCGCGCTCGGTGTCGGCCTCGACCGTGCCGCGCACGATTTTTCCGAGCGCGTCAGTCGCTTCGTAACGAAAGGATGGCATGTTCCTGGTTCAGATCCCGGTGCGGAGAATCGCCCGGAGAGCCGCATATTCAAAGGGTTTCCAGGCCGCCACCTTGCCCTTGGAATATGACCGTAGTGTTGCAGTGTCACCCCGTATACTCCGACGCGAATTCACGTTTTTTCACACGATTTCACGTCTCAGGCACACCTTCGTCATGCGTCAATTCGCGCAACTCAGCCTGGCGGTCCTGTTGGCCGCCAGCCAGATCGGGCCGGCGGCCAGCCCCGCCTACGCCCAACAGGCCGACAATCGTGTCAGCCTGAATTTCGTGGATACCGATATTCCCGCCGTGCTGCGCGCGCTGTCGCTCTTCACGCAGCGCAACTTCCTGGTGGACCCGCGCGTCAAGGGCAAGCTCACGCTGGTCTCGGACCGTCCGGTGGACAGCAACCAGGCCCTGTCCATGCTGACCGGCGCGCTGCGCCTGCAGGGCTTCGCCATTGTCGATGTGGACGGCGTGACCCGCGTGGTGCCCGAAGCCGACGCCAAGCTGCAGGGCAGCGCGGTGGTGGGCGATCCGCGTCCGGCGGCCAAGGGCGCGCCGGTGTCGGTGTCCAGCTTCGCGCGCGGCGCGGGAGGCGGCGGCGAGATGCTGACCCGCGTGTTCCCGCTCAAGTACGAGAACGCCGCCAACCTGGTGCCGGTGCTGCGCCCGATGGTGCCGCCCAACAATCCGGTCAACGCCTATCCCGGCAACAACACGCTGGTGGTCACCGACTACGCCGACAACCTGGAGCGCATCGCGGCGGTGATCGCCCGCATCGACGTGCCCAGCTCCATCGACACCGACGTGGTGCCGGTGCGCTCCGGCATTGCGTCCGACATCGCCGTGCTGGCCTCGCAGCTGCTGGACACGCAGGGCAATGACCCGACCCAGCGCATCGCGGTGGTGGCCGACCCGCGCAGCAACAGCGTGCTGGTGCGCGCCGGCAGTCCCGCGCGCACCAAGCTGGCGCGCGAGCTGATCCAGAAGCTGGACGCGCAGCAGAACCGAGGCGGCAACCTGCACGTGGTCTATATGCGCAACGCCCAGGCCACCCGCATCGCCGAAGTGCTGGGCGGCCTGCTGACCGGGCAGGCCAACGCCGCGACCGGCGCCGGGGCCCCGCAAGGCGCGACCGGGCCGGGCGCGCAGGGCGGCGGCGCGCGCGCCCAGCGCACGTCCATGAACCAGGGCAACCCGCAGGGGATGGGCGCGTCCTCGTCCACGTCGTCCAGCAAGGGCGGGCTGTCCGGCGAGCAGGACCGCATCGCGCGCGACGACAACGGCAACCAGGCGGTGTCGTATTCCGCCGGCGGCGCCACCATCCAGGCCGATCCGGCCACCAACTCGCTGATCATCTCCGCGCCCGAGCCGCTGTACCGCAGTCTGCGCGAAGTGATCGACCAGCTCGACCAGCGCCGCGCGCAGGTGCTGGTGGAAAGCCTGATCGTGGAAGTCAGCGAGGCCAAGGCGGCCGAGTTCGGCATCCAGTGGATGACCGGCGCCGGCAACATCAACAGCGGCGGCACCAGCTTCATCGGCGGCACCAACCTGGGCGGCAGCGGCCTGTCCGGCAAGGGGCCGACCTCGATCGACGCGCTGGGCGGCGGCATGACGCTGGGCGTGGTCAAGGGCACGGTCGACGTGCTGGGCAACAAGGTCATCAACCTGGGCGTGCTGGCGCGCGCCATGCAGAACACCGGCGAGGCCAACATCCTGTCCACGCCGAACCTGCTGACGCTGGACAACCAGTCCGCCAGCATCCTGGTCGGCAAGACCGTGCCCTTCGTGACCGGCCAGTACGTCACCAACGGCAGCAACGGCAGCAACAACCCGTTCCAGACCATCGAGCGCGAGGACGTGGGCCTGAAGCTGAACATCCGCCCGCAGATCTCCGAAGGCGGCACGGTCAAGCTGGACATCTACCAGGAAGTCAGCAGCATCGACGAAAGTCGTTCGTCGATCACCAACGGCATCGTCACCAACAAGCGCGCCATCGACACCAGCGTGCTGGTCGACGACGGCCAGATCATCGTGCTGGGCGGCCTGCTGGAAGACAGCGTCACGCTCAGCTCCAACGCCGTTCCGGGCCTGAGCGCCATTCCGGTGCTGGGCAATCTGTTCCGCTACGACAGCCGCAAGCGCACCAAGACCAACCTGATGGTGTTCCTGCGCCCCTACGTGATGCGCGACGCCAACCGCGCCGCCGGCGTCACCATGGATCGCTACGACTACATGCGCCGCGCCCAGGCCGGCGCGCAGCCGGGCGATCACTGGCTGCTGCCCAACCAGCAGGCGCCCATGCTGACGGCGCCGGGCTCGGCGCCGTCGGTGTCGGGCAATGCCTACGACATGCGGCCGGAGAACCTGGCCGAGACCATGCGTCGCCCGCCGCCCGCGACGGTGGAGTCCTTCGCCGTGCGCCAGTATCCGGCCGCGCGCCAGACCAGCGATCCGGCCCAGCCGTTCCGCGTCAGCATGCCGCTGGGCGTGAGCGTGGCGCGCGACCCCGCCTCGCTGTATGGCGAGGCCGACAAATCCAGCGCCACGCTGCAATTCGCCTCGGTGGACTCGCAGTCCGACGCCGAGCGCATCGCCCAGCGCGTGCGTGGCAGCGGCCTGCAGGCCTATGTGCAGGCCGGTCCCGGCGGCATGGGCTACGTGGTGCGCAGTCAGGTCGCCAAGGATCCGGGCACGGTGTCCACCGCCACCCGCCTGTTGCGCGAGCTGGGCTACAAGAGCGAAGTGGTGTCGCACCTATGAACGCCGCCTTGCAAGCGACGGCGGGAGCGGCCGCATGAGCGCCCACCCCTTGCCCTATGCCTGGGCGCGCGCCCAGCGCGCTGTGCTGTCGCTGCGCGGCGGCCGCGCCCAGCTGACGGTCAGCCCGCGCACGCCGGAATGGGCGCTGCGCGAGATCCGCCGCTGCCACGGCGACGTGGAGGTGGCGCAGGTCGAGGACGAGGCGCTGGAAACGCTGCTGACGGCCGCCTACAGTCATGCCGAGGACGCTGCCTCGGTCATGGGCGTGGCCGAGAACGAGATCGACCTGGACCGGCTGCTGCAGGACATGCCCGAGGTGGCCGACCTGCTGGAGGCCCAGGACGACGCGCCCGTCATCCGCATGATCAACGCGCTGTTCGCCCAGGCCGCGCGCGACGGCGCCAGCGATATCCACATCGAGCCCTTCGAGACCCATTCGGTGGTGCGCTACCGTGTCGACGGCACGCTGCGCGACGTGGTCAGCCCGCGCAAGGCGCTGCATGCCGCGCTGATCTCGCGCATCAAGATCATGGCCCACCTGGACATCGCCGAGAAACGCCTGCCGCAGGACGGCCGCATCGCGCTGCGCGTGGGTGGACGGCCCATCGACGTGCGCGTGTCCACCTTGCCGACCGGTCACGGCGAGCGCGCCGTGCTGCGCCTTTTGGACAAGGAAGCCGGCCGGCTCAAGCTCGAACGCCTGGGCATGAGCGCCGGCGTGCTGGAGCGGCTCGACCGCCTGATCCGCCAGCCGCACGGCATCGTGCTGGTCACCGGCCCCACCGGCAGCGGCAAGACCACCACGCTGTACGCCGCGCTGAGCCGGCTGGATGCGTCCACCAGCAACATCCTCACCGTCGAGGATCCGATCGAGTACGACCTGCCCGGCATCAGCCAGACCCAGGTCAACGCCAAGATCGACATGAGCTTCGCGCTGGCGCTGCGCGCCATCCTGCGGCAAGACCCCGACGTCATCATGATCGGCGAGATCCGCGACCTCGAAACCGCGCAGATCGCGGTGCAGGCCTCGCTCACCGGCCACCTGGTGCTGGCCACGCTGCACACCAACGACGCCGTGTCCGCCGTCACCCGCCTGACCGACATGGGCGTGGAGCCCTTCCTGCTGGCCTCGTCGCTGCTGGGCGTGCTGGCCCAGCGCCTGGTGCGTCAGCTGTGCCCGGCCTGCAAGCAGCCGGCCGAACTCGAGGGCCGCCGCGTCTACCATCCGGTCGGCTGCGCCGCCTGCAACCACACCGGCTACAGCGGCCGCTCGGGCATCCACGAGCTGTTCAGCGTGGACGACGAGGCCCGCCGTCTGATCCACGAGGGCCGCGACGAGCGCGAACTGCGGATCGCGGCCACGGCCTCCGGCATGCGCAGCATGCGGGAAGACGGGCAGCGCTGGGTGGATGAGGGGCGGACTTCGCCGGAGGAGATCTTGCGGGTGACCAGGGACGCGTAGGGCGGGAGGTCGCGTTTGCGCGACCTGGGCCCTACGCGTGCTTCCAAGGATCAATAACGTCCAGGCCGGCGGCCAGGAAGGGGCTGGTGTCGCGCGTGGCAACGGCAAATCCGTTGGCAAGCGCCACCGCCGCGATGCAGGCGTCGGCGGTCTGGATACCGCTTCCTGCCTCGCGCACCTTTGTTATCAGTTCGGCGTAGGCATTCGTGCAGGCCATATCGAACGGCAGGACGCGCCCGGCAAACATCGGCAATACGCGTTTTTCGATGTGCTCGTGCAGCGCGGTACGGCGCTTGCCTGCGGGCATCAGCGCGATGCCCGCACGCAGTTCGGCGACAGTGATGGCTGACAGGTACAACGTTTCCAGCGGCTGCGCGTCTATCCAATCAATGACACGAATCTCGGGCGAGGGGCGCAGCGGTTCCGAAATGACGTTCGTATCGAGCAGGATCATTCAAAACTCGCTGCTCGGGCTTGCGCCTGGTCGTGCCCGCTGTCGAAAAGGGCGAGCTCTTCTTCGGTCAGTTTGACCTTGCGTCCGATCTCGGACAGCAGGGAACCCAACTTGACCCGGCCAGCCGGCTTTACAGCGCTTTCCAGGATGTCTCGCATTTCCGCTTCGATGCTGTGCCCGTGTTGAGCGGCTCGCACGCGGATGGCGCGATGCACCTCGTCCGGTACATTACGGATGGTCACGGATGGCATGTTTCAAATCCTCCAATTGATGGATTTGCTTGCATTTTATCAATATGCAAGCAAACTCTCAATCCACATGCGTCCAGCTCCACCGATTGTCGGACCAAATCCGCGACGGGCCGTAAATGGAGATGAAACGTCATGAGGGTGCCGTTGGCGGTATGTCAGCTACGGCACACCTGGCGGCTCACCCCTTCAATGACTCTCCGCCTGGCTCGCCGCCGCGATCACCGCGCGTTCATCATGCTGCGCGCCGTTCAGGAACAGGTTCAGCAGCACCGCCGTCACCGACGACAGCAGGATGCCGGACTCCACCAGCGGATGCACGGAATGCGGCATCCATTGCTTGAAGTGGGGCGCGATCAGCGGCACCATGCCGATGCCGATCGAGACCGCCACGATCATGGCGTTGTTGCGGTTGGTCTTGAAGTCCACGCCCGACAGGATGCGGATGCCGGTGGCGGCGACCATGCCGAACATGACGATGCCGGCGCCGCCCAGCACCACGGTGGGCAGCGACTCGACCAGCGCGGCGATCTTGGGCAGCAGGCCCAGCACCAGCAGGATCAGCCCGCCGGCGGCGCAGACATAGCGGCTCTTGACGCCGGTCACCGCGACCAGTCCCACGTTCTGCGAGAAGCTGGTGTACGGGAAGGTGTTGAAGATGCCGCCCAGCAGCGTGCCCAGGCCGTCGGTGCGCAGGCCCCGGGCCAGGTCCTTCTGGGTGATTTCGCGCGACGTCATGGAGCCCAGCGCCAGGAACATGCCGGTGGACTCGATCATCACCACCACCATGATCAGCGACATGGTCAGGATCATCATGATGTCGAATCGGGGCATGCCGAAGTGGAAGGGCAGCACGATGTCGAACCAGGCGGCCTGGTCCATTTTCTCGAAGGTCATGATGCCGGCGGCCGAGGCGGCGATGGCGCCGACCACGATGCCCAGCAGCACCGAGATATTGGCGACGAAGCCGCGCGCGTACTTGACGATGAGCAGGATGGACAGCAGCACCACGGCCGCGATGCCCAGGCCGACCGGGTCGGCGTACTTCGGGTTGGGCACCGAGGGCTGGATGGCGAAGCCCTGCGGCAGGGGCGGCGCCTGGCCGCCGGGCGCGGTCACGTCGGCCAGCCACTTGGCGTAGGCCGGGTCGACGATGGCGGGCGCGGTCGGGCCGACGGGGTTGCCGAAGATCCAGTTGATGCCCACCCGCATCAGCGTGATGCCGATGACGGCGATGATGGTGCCGGTGACCACCGGCGGAAAGAAGCGCAGCATGCGGCTGACGGCGGGCGCGATCAGGATGGACACCACGCCCGCGCCGATGATGGAGCCGAACAGCAGCTGCGCGCCCGCCGGCCCCGGCTCGGCCGTGGCCATGGCCGCCATGGGCGCGACCGAGGCGAAGGTGACGCCCATCATGACGGGCAGCTGGATGCCGAACCAGCGCGTGGCGCCCAGCGTCTGGATCAGCGTGATCAGCCCGCAACAGAACAGGTCGGCGGAGATCAGCATGGCCACTTCCTCGGCGCTGAGCTGCAGCGCCCGGCCGATGATGAGCGGCACCGCGACGGCGCCGGCGTACATCACGAGCACGTGCTGCAGGCCCAGGGCGGCCAGCTTGATATTGGGAAGGCGTTGGTCGACGGGATGCCGGTCTGGCGGACACCCCTGGGAGTAAGCGGACGGCGTGGACGGCATGCGTGGTCTCCTGGTGGATACAACTGCTGCGTTACGTATGTGCCTAGTCTGACTTCTGGCTGGCTTGGTTTGTGTATTCGGAAATGGGAATTCGACGGTGAATCGCGGGATGCCGCGCGCACCCGCGGCCGGGGGCTGCGGAGCGCGGATCAAGGCTTGGGGACAGGGGCTACTGCGGCTGCAGCAGGTCGGCCAGCGCGCGGGCGATGACCTTGGTGGCGCGGCGCAGGTCTTCCAGCGCGACGCGTTCGTCGTTGCGCTTGGCGTGGGACTCCAGCACCGTGCGCGGGCCGGCGCCGTAGATCACGCCGGGGATGCCGGCCTCGGCGTACAGCCGCACGTCGGTGTAGAGCGGGGTGCCCAGCGCCGGGATGTCCTCGCCGAAGATCTCCCGGCCGTGCCGCTGGATGGCGTCCACCAGCGGCTTGTTGCCGGGCAGCGGACGCATGGCGTTGGCCAGCAGCAGCCGCTTGATCTCGACGCGGATGCCGGGAAAGGTCGCGGCGGCGTCTTCGATGATGCGGTAGATGTCGGCTTCCACCTCGGCGGCGTTTTCCTCGGGGATCATGCGGCGGTCCAGCTTGAAGCTGACCTTGCCGGGCACCACGTTGGTGTTGGTGCCGCCTTCGATGCGGCCGACATTCAGGTAGGGGTGGGTGATGCCCGGCACCTGCGAGCGGACCTCGCGATAGCGCGCATTCTGCGCGTACAGCGCGTTCAGGACCCGGACCGCGCCCTGCAGCGCGTCCACGCCGGTCTCGGGCACGGCCGCGTGCGCCATTTCGCCGTGCACGGTGACTTCCATCTGCAGGCAGCCGTTGTGCGCCGACACCACGGCGTAGCTGAAGCCGGCCGCGATCAGCAGGTCGGGCTTGGTCAGGCCCTGTCGCAGCAGCCAGCCCGGTCCCAGCAGGCCGCCGAATTCCTCGTCATAGGTGAAATGCAGCTCGACCGCGCCATGGCGGGGCGCGGCCACGGCCTCCAGCGCGCGCACGGCGAAGGTGAAGCTGGCGAAGTCGCTCTTGCTGACGGCGGCAGCGCGGCCGTACAGATTGCCATCCTCGATCTGGGCGCCGTAGGGGTCGTGGCGCCAGCCTTCGCCGGGCGGCACCACGTCGCCGTGGGCGTTCAGGGCCACGCGGCGGCCAGGGCCGTACTCGCGCCGCACGATCAGGTTGGTGATCGATTGCAGGCCGTAGTCGCGTACTTCCTGTTCGGGCACGGGGTGGGCCTCGGCCTGCATGCCGAAGGCCCGCAGCAGCTCGGCGGTGCGTTCGGCATGCGGGGCATTGTTGCCCGGCGGGGTATCGGTGGGCACGCGCACCAGTTCCTGCAGGAAGCGCACTTCCTCGTCGAAGTGGGCGTCCACCCAGGCGTCGAGTTTCGAATAGTCTGTCATCTTGTGTGTCTCCGGGTTCAACGTGTCATCTCATGCGCCAGCGCATCGAGCAGGTGGCGCAGGGCCTGCGCCGCCAGCTGCATGTCGTTGGCGGTGGTGGATTCGAGCGGATTGTGGCTGATGCCGAAATTCTGGCCGCGCACGAACAGCATGGCTTGCGGCATGGCCTCGTGCAGCTTCATGGCGTCGTGGCCGGCGCCGCTGGGCATGCGATGCACGGGCAGGCCCAGCGCCTCGACCGCGCGTTCCCAGCGCGCCTGCCAGGCCGGCGCGCTGGGCGCGGCGGCGGCGCGCAGGGTCTCTTCCAGTTCGCAGCGCAGGCCCCGGCGCTGGCAGATGGCGGCCAGCTCGGCCAGCACGTCGGTCGCCAGCGCGTCGCGCTGGGCGTTGCCGGGCGCGCGCAGGTCCAGGCTGAAGCGGCATTCGCCGGGCACCACGTTGATCGAGCCGTTGGGCACGTCCAGCATGCCCATGGTGCCGACCGAGTCGCCGTCGCGCGCCGCGCGCCGTTCCAGATACAGGGCCAGCTCGGCCGTGGCGGTGGCCGCGTCGCGCCGGCGGTCCATGGGGGTAGTGCCGGCATGGCTGGCCATGCCGACGATGCGGCCACGGTAGCGCACGCTGCCGTTGATCGAGGTGACCACGCCCAGCGGCAGGCCCATCTCGAACAGCACCGGGCCTTGCTCGATGTGCACTTCGACGAAGCCCAGGTAGCGCGCGGGATCGCGCCGCAGCGTGGGGATGTCGTCGATGCACAGGCCGGCATGCTGCATGGCTTCGCGCATCGTGGTGCCCTGGGCGTCGCGCTGGTCCAGCCATTCCTGCCTGAAGTCGCCGACCAGCGCGCCCGAGCCCAGGAAGGTGGCGGCGTAGCGCTGGCCTTCCTCCTCGGCGAAGCCGATCACTTCCAGGTGATAGGGCAGGCGCCGGCCCTGGCGGTGCAGTTCCCGCACGCAGGCCATGGGCACGAAGATGCCCAGCCGGCCGTCGTACTTGCCGCCGTTGCGCACCGTGTCGTAGTGGCTGCCGGTCATCAGCGTGGCGGCGTCGGCCCGCTCGGCGCGATAGCGGCCGACCACGTTGCCGACGGCGTCGATCTCGACTTCGTCGAAGCCGCAGTCGCGCATCCAGTGGCTGATGCGCTGGGCGCAGGCGCGGTGCGCGTCCGTCAGGTAGGTGACGGTGAGCTGGCCCTGTTCGGCGTAGCCCGGATCGCTGTGGACGCTGAGCCGCTCATGCCAGTCCCAGATGTCGTTGCCCAGTGTCAGATCCAGGCCGAACTTGTCGGCCAGGCGGATCTCGACGATGCGGTGGATGTTGCGCAGCGCCTCGCGGAATTCGACATCGGGCGGATTGTCCAGCCGGCGTTCGAAGGTGGCGATGATCTGGCCGCGCGTCAGGCCGATGCCGCGCGGACCGCGCACGGCCAGGATGAAGGGAAAGCCGAAGCGGGCCAGATAGTCGGCGTTGAGCTGCCGCAGCCGCGCCAGTTCCTCGGGCGAGCAATGGGTCAGGCCGGCCTTGTTCTGCTCATTGGTGGATTCGGCCGTCAGGCTGTTGTCCTGCATGGCGCGGCCGGCCAGCTCCGGGTGGGCGCGGATCAGCGCCAGGCCGGCCTCGGCGTCGGCCTCGTCCAGCACGCGCCGCAGCGCGTCCTGCAGCTGCGGCAGCGAGCGGAACGGCCGCGAGGCCAGGGCCTGCCGGGCGATCCAGGGCGAATGCTCGTACAGGCCGTCGAGCATGGCCACGGCCTCGTCGGTCGTGGCGGCATTGAGCTGTTCCAGGGTGTAGGCCATGTGGGTCGGAGTCGACATCAACGGGTGGAGAGGAAGGGATGGATGGCGCGCCAGTGGCGGGCGATGTCCAGCCGGCGGCAGATCCAGACGCGATCGCGCGCCGCGATATAGTCCAGGAAGCGCTGCAGCGCCACGATGCGGCCCGGCCGGCCCAGCAGGCGGCAATGCATGCCGATGCTGAGCATCTTGGGGGTCTCGTCGCCTTCGGCGTAGAGCGCGTCGAAGCTGTCCTTCAGGTACTGGAAGAAGGGCTCGGCGTGGGAATAGCCCTGCGGCAGCGCGAAGCGCATGTCGTTGCAGTCCAGCGTGTAGGGCACGATCAGCTGCGGCACGACCTCGCCGTCGCTTCTGCGCACCTGCATCCAGAACGGCAGGTCGTCGCCGTAGTAGTCGCTGTCGTATTCGAAGCCGCCATAGTCGGCCACCAGGCGGCGCGTGCGGGGGCTGTCGCGGCCGGTATACCAGCCCAGCGGGCGCGCGCCGGTCAACTGTTCGATGGCCTGCATGCCCAGGAACATGTGTTCGCGCTCGGTGGCCTCGTCCACGTCCTGGTAATGTACCCAGCGCCAGCCGTGGCAGGCGATCTCGTGGCCCAGCTCGACGCAGGCCGAGGCCAGTTCGGGATGGCGCTGCAAGGCCATGCCCACGCCGAACACCGTCAGCGGCAGCCGCCGCTTCTCGAACTCGCGCAGGATGCGCCAGACGCCGGCGCGCGAGCCATATTCGTAGATGCTCTCCATGGAAAGGTGGCGGTCCGGGTAGCTGGCCGGATTGAACATCTCGGACAGGAACTGCTCGGAGCCGGGGTCGCCGTGCAGCACCGAGTTCTCGCCGCCTTCCTCGTAGTTCAGCACGAACTGCACGGCGATGCGCGCGCCGCCCGGCCACCGCGCGTGCGGCGGATTGCGGCCGTAGCCGGCCAGGTCGCGGGGGTAGGGCAGCGTGGCGTCGTAGATGGGCATGTAGGCGGGGGAGGAAGGATGGAAGGGGAAGGGGCGGAACGGGAGCGGCAACAGGCCGCTCCCGCGGGCGGGCCTAGCGCGTGGGCGCGCCCGCCTTGAACCAGGCGTCGATCAGCGCGCGTTCGTCGTCGGTCATGCCGGTGGAATTGCTCATTGGCATCACGCGCGACACCACCACCTGCTGGTAGATGGCCTGCGCGTGGCTGGCGATTTCCTGGGGCGAGTCCAGGCGCACGTTCTTCATCTGCACCTGCGCGCCGTGGCACAGCAGGCAGCGCTGTTCCACCACCTTCTGCACCCGCCCGAAATCCGCGCCGGGGGCCGGGGCGGCGGCCGCCGGCGGCACTACGGACGCGGCCAGCGTCGCGGCGGCCGATGTGGCCGGGGCGGGACGGTCGGCGCGGATCTCGGGGCGCGGCTCGGGGCGCATCCACATCAGCGTCAGGCCCAGCACGGCGACGCCCAGCAGCGCATAGCCCAGCGGATTGCGGGCGTTGCCCAGCTTGAAGCGGTGGCGCACCACGAAGAACTGGCGCACGGCCGCGCCGCCCAGCATGATCAGCAGCAGCACCAGCCAGTTCTGCGGATGGGTGTAGGTGACGCTGTAGTGGTTGCTCATCATGGCGAACACCACCGGCAGAGTGAAATAGGTGTTGTGCACGCTGCGCTGCTTGCCGCGCTGGCCGTGCACGGGGTCCACCGGCAGGCCGGCCTTCATCGCGGCGACGTTCTTGCGCTGGCCGGGAATGATCCAGAAGAACACGTTGGCGCTCATGGTGGTGGCCATCATGGCGCCCACCAGCAGGAAGGCGGCGCGGCCGGCGAACCAGTGACAGGCCAGCCACGAGGCCGCCGCGATGAACACCGCCACCAGCGCGCCGACGACGACGTCGCCGTGCCTGCCACGGCCGAACAGCCGGCAGATGCCGTCGTAGACCAGCCAGAAGACCACGAAGAAGGCCAGCGCGACGGCGACGGCGGTGCCGGGCTGCCAGTCCATCTTCGATCGGTCTATCAAGTAGGTGCTGGCGTTCCACAGGTAGGACACGGTGAACAGCGCGAAGCCGGTCAGCCAGGTGCTGTAGCTTTCCCAGAACGACCAGTGCAGATGCTCGGGCAGCCGCTTGGGCTGCACCGCGTATTTCTGCATGTTGTAGAAACCGCCGCCATGCACCGCCCATTGCTCGCCGCCGACGCCCTTGTCCAGCGACTCCTGGTCGCGGGGCTTTTCCAGGCTGTTGTCCAGCATGACGAAGTAGAACGAGGCGCCGATCCAGGCGATCGCGGCGATGATGTGGGCCCAGCGCAGCAGCAGATTGACCCAATCCAGGTAATAGCCTTCCATTTACGCTCCCGCAGTGGGCAGAGCCGGCCATGGGCTCTGCCGCACTGCTTACCACCGCGGGCGCTGTAAGCAGAAAACAGATCGCGCACAAGGTCCGCAAGACCCCGCACCGCTGCGATCAAGATACGAAAATTGTATGCAAAGTATGGCGGCAAAACTACCCCCGCAGGCGTCCCGACGGCATCAGGAATACCCTGATCCGGGGCGCCTGCCTCCCGGCGTCATGAGCCGCGATACGTGGAGTAGCTCCAGGGGCTGACCAGCAGCGGCACGTGATAGTGCTGGTCCGTGTGCGCCACGCCGAAGTCCAGGCTGACCCGGTTCAGGAAGTTGGGTTCGGGCAGGGCCACGCCCCGCTGCCTGAAATAGCCGGCCACGTCGAAGACCAGCCGGTAGGTGCCGATCTTCAGGTCCTGCGCGGTGTATAGCGGCTGGTCGCTGCGGCCGTCGTGGTTGAGCGCGAAACGGCGGATCAGGGTGGCGTCGTCGCCTTCGGTGGCGTAGAGCGCTACCTCCATGCCCTGCGCGGGACACCCGTGCATGGTGTCGAGTACGTGCGTGGTCAAGCCCATCTTGTCTCCTTGGCTGGCCGCGGGATCGCGGCGCGAGCCATGTTTATATTTGATTTTTCAAGCGGTGGCGATGCGCAGCAGATTGGTGGTGCCGGCCTTGCCGAAAGGCATGCCGGCGATGATCGCCAGCGTCTGTCCTGCGCTGCAGAAGCGCTCCTGCGTCGCGACGGCGCAGGCCAGGCGGGTGGACTGCGCGATGTCGGCCACGTCGTCCACATGCACGGAATGCACGCCCCACACCAGCGTCAGCCGCCGCGCGGCCGCCAGGCTGGGCGTGAGGCTGAGCACCGGCGCCTCGGGCCGTTCGCGCGCCGCCCGCAGGCTGGTGGCGCCGGAGCTGGTGAAGCAGACGATCGCGGCCGCCTTGAGCAGCGCGGCGGCGTGGCGCATCGCGCAGCACACGGCCTGGGCCGTGTCCGACTGGCCCGACACGGCGGGGGAATGCGAGGCGTCGATCAGCTGGCGGTACTGCGGATCGGCCTCGGTGCCGTCGATGATGCGGCTCATCATCGCGACCGCGGCCTGCGGATGCTTGCCGGTGGCGGATTCGGCCGACAGCATGACGGCGTCCGCGCCGTCGTAGATGGCGGTGGCCACGTCGGAGGCCTCGGCGCGCGTGGGCACGGGGCTCTCGATCATGGATTCCAGCATCTGCGTGGCGACGATCACCGGCTTGCCGGCGCGGCGGCAGCCGCGCACGGCGCGCTTCTGGATCGCGGGCACCTGTTCGGCCGGCAGTTCCACGCCCAGGTCGCCGCGCGCCACCATCAGCGCGTCGGCCTGGGCGATGATCTCGTCCAGCCGCTCGACCGCCGAGGGCTTCTCCAGCTTGGCGATGATGCGGGCGCGGTCGCCGATCCGCTCGCGGGCCTCGATGATGTCCTCGGGCCGCTGCACGAAGGACAGCGCGATCCAGTCGGCGCCCAGCGCCAGCGCCGTGTCCAGGTCGCGCAGGTCCTTGGGCGTGAGCGCGGAGATCGGCAGCACCACGCCCGGCACGTTGACGCCCTTGCGTTCGGACAGCCGTCCGCCCACCAGCACCCGGGTATCCGCGCTGGTCGCGTCGCAGGCGTCGACGCGCAGGCGCAGGCGGCCGTCGTCCAGCAGCAGCTCGGCGCCGGGCGCCAGCGCGGCGAAGATCTCGGGGTGGGGCAGGCAGACGCGCTCGGCGTTGCCGGGGCGCGGGTCCAGGTCCAGGCGGAAGCGCTGGCCGGGCTGCAATTGCACCGGCCCCTGCGCGAAGGCGCCCACGCGCAGCTTGGGGCCTTGCAGGTCGGCCATCACGCCGATGGGGCGGCCGGTCTCGGCCTCGATCTCGCGCAGGATGGCCATGCGGACCGCGTGATCCTCGGCGCTGCCGTGGCTGAAGTTCAGCCGGAACACGTCCACGCCGGCATGGAACAGGCTGCGGAGGGTATCGCGGTCGCTGCTGGCCGGACCCAGCGTGGCGACGATCTTGGCGCGGCGGTTGCGGCGTAGGGACATGGCTCAGGTTCTCTGTGTGAAAGCGGGGGCGGGGGCTTGCGCGACGTCGGGCCAGGGGTCGCCGGGCTTGGCGTCGATGAGGATGGCGCGGAAATCGTTGACGTTGGTGCGCGTGGCGCCGGTCACGATCGAGGCGCCCAGCGCCTTGAAGAAACCGTGGCCGTCGTTGTCGGCCAGGGCCTGCGCGGGCTTGATGCCCAGCGCCCAGGCGCGCGCCAGCGTCTGCGGGCCGATGCGGGCGCCGGCGATGTCCTCGGCGCCATCCACGCCATCGGTGTCGGCCATCAGGGCGTGGATGCGCGGATGGCCGCGCAGCGCCAGCGCCAGCGACAGCAGGCATTCGACATTGCGCCCGCCGCTGCCCTGGCCGCGCACGGTCACGGTGGTTTCGCCGCCCGACAGCAGCACGCAGGGCGGGCGGAATGGCTGTTCGCGCTCGGCGGCCTGCAGCGCGATGCCGGCCAGCACCTTGCCGACGTCGCGCGCCTCGCCCTCCAGCGCGTCGCCGAGGATGTGGGCGTCGTAGCCGGCCTGGCGCGCCACGGCGGCGGCCTCCAGCGCCATCTGCGGCGTGGCCGCCATGCGGATCTCGGCGCGCGCCAGGCGCGGATCGCCGGGTTTGACGGACTCGGCGCGGCCCGAGCGCAGCGCGTCCAGCGCGGCCTCGGGCAGGGCGATGCCGTAGCGCTGCGCGATGTCCAGCGCGTCGGCGCAGGTGGTGGGATCGGCGCAGGTGGGGCCGGACGCGATGTCCAGCGGCCGGTCGCCCGGCACATCGGACATCAATAGGGTGATGACCCGCGCCGGATGGCAGGCCGCCGCCAGCCGGCCGCCCTTGATCGCGGACAGGTGGCGCCGCACGCAGTTCATCTCGCTGATGGTCGCGCCGCTGGCCAGCAGCGCGCGGTTGACGGCCTGCTTGTCCTGCAGCGTCAGGCCGTCCAGCGGCAGCGGCAGCAGGGCCGAGCCGCCGCCCGAGATCAGGCACAGCACGGTGTCTTCCGGGCGCAAGCCGCTCACCAGGTCCAGCATGCGGCGCGCGGCGCGCAGCCCGGCCTCGTCGGGCACCGGGTGGGCGGCCTCGACGATCTCGATGCGCGCGCAGGGCGCTGCATAGCCGTGGCGCGTGACCACCAGGCCCGTCAGGGGCCCGTCCCAGCGGGATTCGACCGCCTGGGCCATCGCCGCCGAGGCCTTGCCGGCGCCGATGACGATGACGCGGCCGCCGCGCAGCGTGTCCGGCGCGGGCAGTTGCGCGGCCACGCAGCGCTCCGGCTGGGCGGAGGCGACCATGGCGTCGAACATGCGGCGCAGCAGGGCGTCGGGACTGTGCATGGCTCAGCCCTGCTGGCCGATCTCGAAATTGGCCAGCTGCTCCAGCGCGCGCACCAGCGCCGAATGATCCCAGGCCTTGCCGCCGTGCGCGGCGCAGGCGTTGAACATTTCCTGGGCCGTGGCGGTATTGGGCAGCGACACGCCCAGCGCGCGGGCGCTGGACAGCGCCAGGTTCAGGTCCTTCTGGTGCAGCTCGATGCGAAAGCCCGGGTCGAAGCTGCGCTTGATCATGCGCTCGCCGTGCACTTCCAGGATCTTGCTGGACGCGAAGCCGCCCATCAGCGCCTGGCGCACGCGCGCCGGGTCGGCGCCGGCGCGCGCCGCGAACAGCAGCGCCTCGGCCACCGCCTGGATGTTCAGGGCCACGATGATCTGGTTGGCCACCTTGGCGGTCTGGCCGTCGCCGTTGCCGCCCACCAAGGTGATGTTCTTGCCCATCAGTTCGAACAGCGGTTTCACGCGCGCGAAGACCGCCTCGTCGCCGCCGGCCATGATGGACAGCGTGGCGTTGCGGGCGCCGACCTCGCCGCCGGAGACCGGCGCGTCCAGGTAGTCGCAGCCCAGCGCCCGGATCTTCTCGGCAAAGCGCTTGGTGGCGATCGGCGAGATCGAGCTCATGTCGACCACGGTCTTGCCCTCGGCCAGGCCGGCGGCGATGCCGTGCTGCGCGAACAGCGCGGACTCCACGTCGGGCGTGTCCGGCACCATGATGAAGACGATGTCCGAGCGCTCGGCCACGTCGCGCCCGTTCAGGCAGGGCACGGCGGTGGTCTCGGCGATCTCGCCGGGCAGCTTGCCCAGTGTGTGCACGTAGAGCGGGTGGCCGGCGCGGGCCAGGTGCCCGGCCATGGGCGCGCCCATGATGCCCAGGCCGACGAAACCGATCTTGAGCGGCGATGCAGTCATTGCTTGTCTCCTGCGGAAGGGAAAACGCGTGTTGTTGTGAAGGCGGAGCCGGACGGGCGTCACCGCGCCAGCGCTTGCCGCCAGCCCAGGCCGGCGGCCGTGGTGGTGGCGGGCTTGTATTCGCAGCCGACCCAGCCGGCGTAGCCGAGCCGGTCCAGCAGGGCGAGCAGATAGGGATAGTTGATCTCGCCGGTGCCGGGTTCGTTGCGGCCCGGGTTGTCGGCCAGCTGCACGTGGCGGATCAGCGGGAAGTACTGGCGCAGCGTGGCCGCCAGCTCGCCCTCCATGCGCTGCGCGTGATAGATGTCGTACTGCAGGAAGGCGTTGTCCGCGCCGGTCTCGGCCAGGATGGCGGCGGCCTGGGCCGTGCGGTTCAGGTAGAAGCCGGGAATGTCCAGCGTGTTGATCGGCTCGATCAGCAGGTTCAGGCCCGCCTGCTTCAGGGCGCTGGCCGCATGGCGCAGGTTGTCGATGAAGGTGGCGCGCAGGCGCGCGTCCTCGACGCCGGCGGGCGCCTTGCCGGCCAGGCAGTTCAGCTGCTTCACGCCCAGCGCCTGGGCGTACTCGATGGCGCGGTCGACGCCGGCGCGGAATTCCTCGACCCGGTCCGGGTGGCAGGCGATGCCGCGCTCGCCGGCGTCCCAGTCGCCGGCCGGCAGGTTGTGCAGGACCAGCTCAAGACCGTAGTCGTCGAGGCGGCGGCGGATCTCCGAGGCGGGCCAGGCGTAGGGAAACAGGAACTCGACGGCCTCGAAGCCGTCCTCGGCGGCGAGGGCGTAGCGGTCCAGGAAGGGGACTTCGGTGTACAGCATGGTCAGGTTCGCGGCATAGCGGGGCATGGAACTCTCACTGAAGCAAGATGGCGGGAAACGGAATGCGGCCGTCCTTGGGGGCCGGCCGCGACCGGACGGCGCTAGGCCAGCAGGCCGGCCTCGGCCAGGCCCTTGGCGCCTTCCGGATGGCGGCAATCGATGTCCTCGAACTCGACGATGTTGTCGATCTCGGTGCCCATGGCGATATTGGTGACCCGTTCCAGGATCACTTCCACCACCACGGGCACGCGGTGCTTGCGCGCCAGCGCCTGCGCCTCCAGCAGCGAGGCCCGCAGCTTGCCCGGGTCGGTGACGCGGATCGCTTTGCAGCCCAGGCCCTGGATCACCTGCACGTGGTCCACGCCGTAGCCCTGCAGCGCAGGGTCCGATACGTTCTGGTTCTCGAAGGCCAGCTGCACGCAGTAGTCCATGTCGAAGCCGCGCTGCGCCTGGCGGATCAGGCCCAGGTAGCTGTTGTTCACCAGCACCTGCACGTAGGGCAGGTTGAACTGCGCGCCCACCGCCAGCTCTTCGATCATGAACTGGAAGTCATAGTCGCCGGACAGGCCCACCACCATCCGCGACGGATCGGCCGCGACCACGCCCAGCGCGGCCGGCACGGTCCAGCCCAGCGGACCGGCCTGGCCGCAGTTGATCCAGCGGCGCGGGCCGTAGACGTGCAGGAACTGCGCCCCGGCGATCTGCGACAGGCCGATGGTGGACACATAGATCGTGTCGCGGCCGAACGCCGCGTTCATTTCCTCGTAGACGCGCTGCGGCTTGATCGGCACGTTGTCGAAATCCGTCCGGCGCCGCATCAGCCGCTTGCGCTCGGCGCAGCGCGCCGCCCACTCCGTGTAGTCGCGCAGCCGGCCGGCGGCCTTGCGCTCGCGCGCCACCTCGATGAACAGCGCCAGCGCCGCCCCGGCGTCCGACACGATGCCCAGGTCCGGGTTGAAGACGCGTCCGATCTGCGTGGGCTCGATATCCACGTGCACGAACTTCCTGCCGCGCACATAGGTCTCGACGGAACCGGTGTGGCGGTTGGCCCAGCGGTTGCCCAGGCCCAGCACGAAATCGCTGGCCAGCAGCGTGGCGTTGCCGTAGCGGTGGCTGGTCTGCAGGCCGCACATGCCGGCCATCAGCGGATGGTCGTCGGGTATCGCGCCCCAGCCCATCAGCGTGGGGATGACCGGCACGCCGGTCAGTTCGGCCAGCTCCACCAGCTGCGCGGACGCGTCGGCGTTGATGACGCCGCCGCCGGCCACGATCAGGGGCCGGTCGGACGCGGCCAGCATGTCCAGCGCCTTCTCGACCTGCTTGCGCGTGGCGCGGGGCTGGTACACCGGCAAGGGCTCGTAGGTGTCGATATCGAAATCGATCTCGGCCATCTGCACGTCGAAGGGCAGGTCCACCAGCACCGGGCCGGGGCGGCCCGAGCGCATCAGGTGAAAGGCCTGCTGCAGCACGCGCGGCACCAGCGCCGGCTCGCGCACGGTGACCGCCCACTTGGTCACCGGCTTGGCGATGGACTCGATATCCACCGCCTGGAAGTCCTCCTTGTACAGGCGGGCGCGCGGCGCCTGGCCGGTGATGCACAGGATGGGGATGCTGTCGGCGCTGGCCGAGTACAGCCCCGTGATCATGTCGGTGCCGGCCGGCCCCGAGGTGCCGATGCACACGCCGATATTGCCGGCCTGGGCGCGGGTATAGCCCTCGGCCATGTGCGAGGCGCCCTCGACGTGGCGCGCCAGCACGTGGGCGATGCTCTGCCGCTCGCGCAGGGCCGCGTAGAACGGGTTGATGGCGGCGCCCGGCACGCCGAACGCCTGCGTGACGTTTTCCTTTTCAAGAACCAGCACGGCGGCCATTGCCGCCCTCATCTTGGCCATGCGCATCTCCTGCGGTGCCGACTAGGGGTGGGACAGATGGTCCCAAGTCGGGCCCGGCGACGGAAGACGGGTATGGCGAATGACGCATATTCCATGGTGGAATACCGGATCGAAGGCGACTCGGACTCTAATCGCGACATGGATCGGATCAAAGCGCTACGCCTGTTCACCCGGGTGGTGGACCTGGGCTCCTTCAGCCGCGCGGCGCTCGAGCTGGGCATCGGCCAGCCCGCGGCGACCAAGCAGGTCGCCCGCATGGAGCAGGAACTCGGCGCGCGCCTGCTGCATCGGTCCACGCATGGCGTGTCGCCCACCGACGTCGGCATCCGCTACTACGAGAAATGCAAGCTCATCGTGCACCACGACGAGGAAGCTCGCTCCGTGGCCGCGCTGACGCAGTCGCAGGTTCAAGGAACGCTGCGCATCAGCACCTCGGTCGCCTTCGGCCGCCGCGTGCTGGCGCCGATGGTGCTGGACTTCATGCGCGACCATGCGCTGCTGACGGTGGACCTGAGCTTCGACGACCGCTACGTCAATCTGGTCGAGCAGGGCGTGGACGTGGCGGTGCGCATGGGCCGGCTGGCCGATTCCTCGCTGGGCGCGACCTACCTGGGCAACAGCCCCTGGGTCGTGGTCGCGTCGGCCGCTTACCTGGAACGGCGCGGCGCGCCCGTCCGGCCCGAAGCGCTGGCCGATCACGAGGCGCTGGTCTACAGCACCGCGCAGGGCGACGCCATCTGGCATTTCGCCGGCGGCGGCGCGCAGACCCTGGCCATTCCGGTGAGGGAACGGCTGCGCTCGAACAACCTGTCCGTGCTGTTGGGCGCCGCCCGCGACGGTTTCGGCATCGCCGTGCTGCCGCGCTATGTGGCCGACGAAGACCTGCGCCGGGGCGCCATCCTGCCGCTGCTGGAGGACTGGCGCCTGCCCGGCCAGGAGATCCACGCGGTGTATCCGTCGCCGCGCATGGTGCCGGCCAAGGTGCGGGAACTGGTCGCGTGGCTGAAGGGCAGGTTCAGGGACGAGTGGTGGCGCGCGGACGTGCGCGGCGCGGCGGCTGGCCCCGCAGCCGCAGCAGGCATAGTCCGGGGCAGTTGAAACAACGCCTGGAGCATCGATGGCTGGATTGGACGACACGCGCGGCGCCGGCGCGGGCGGGATTCGCGCAAGCGGGGGAGGCGCGGCCGGCGCTCACGCCGTCGGGCAAGGCGGAGATGAGCGTGAGCTATTGCGTCGAACTGCGAGCGCGAGTCGCTTGGCCGGCCGGCAGGAGGCGCGATTTCAAGGGCGAGCGCGCGGCTACACGGCGGCAATTCCCGTCTTGCCGGACGCCGGCGCGCTCGTCGCCGGGGCGGGCGCCGACACGATCGACCGCAGCGGCGGGTCGGCGGGCTTGAGCGCATGCAGGTCCGGTCTCGGGCGTTGCAGCTCGGCGATGCCGGAGAATGCCTGCTCCATGCCCAGCGCGGCGGCCAGCACCTCGCGGTCTCCCCGGAAGCGGCCCACGATCTGCAGGCCGAAGGGCATGCCGTGCCCGTCGCGGCCGCAGGGCAGCGTGAGCGCGGGGTGGGTGGTCAGCGTGATGACGTAGGTCAGCGCCAGCCAGCGGTAGTAGTTCTCCTGGGGCCGGCCGTTGATGGCTTGCGCGTACAGCTGGGTCCAGGGGAAGGGCGAGACGGGCGTGGTGGGCGTGAAGATCAGGTCGTAGTCTTCGTAGACGCGCTGGAAGCGCTTGATCAGGCGGGTCTGCTCTGCCTGGGCCCAGGCGCAGTCCTTCAGGCTCATCGCCGCGCCCATCTCGAAATTGGCGCGCGGGTTGGGGCCCAGGCTGGCGGGGTCCTTTTCATAGGCGTCGCGCATGCCGGCCACGAAGGCTTCCGCGCGCAGGATGTCGAAGCAGCGGTGGGCGTCGCCGAAGTCGATGTCCACCGGATCGCAGGCGGCGAACAGATGCCGCATGGCCGCGATCTTGGCGCGGAAGGCGACGCGGATGTCGTCGTCGAGGTCGCACAGGCCCAGGTCCTCGCTGTAGCCGATGCGCAGGCGGCCCAGATCGGCGGCGGTGGGCGCCAGGAACTGCAGCGGGTCCAGCGGATAGCTGAGCGGATCGCCCGCGTCCGGGCCGGCGCTGGCCGCCATCTGCAGGCAGGCATCGGCCACGGTGCGGCCCATGGGGCCGACCACGGAGATCGGCGTCCAGCCCAGCAGCTTGCGCACGCTGGGCACCACGCCGGGCGAGGGACGAAAGCCCACCACGCCGCATTTCGCGGCGGGAATGCGCAGCGAGCCGCCGGTATCCGAGCCGGTGCAGACGGGCAGCATGTCGCAGGCCAGCGCGGCCGCCGAACCGCCGGAGGAACCGCCGGCATTCAGGTTGGGATTGAAGGGATTGCCGGTGGCGCCCCAGACCGCGTTGCGCGAGTTCGCGCCCGCGCCCATTTCCGGCACGTTGGTCTTGGCGGCGACGATGGCGCCGGCGCGGCGCAGGCGCGCCACCAGGGTCACGTCCTCGGCGGGGATGTGGTCGCGGTATATCGGCGAACCGTAGGTGGTGAGCAGGCCGGCCGTGGGCTCCAGATCCTTGACGCCCAGGGGCAGGCCATGCAGCAGGCCCAGCGCCTCGCCGGCCATCACCGCGCGCTCGGCGGCGCGCGCCTCTTGCCGAGCGCGTTCGAAGGCGGTCGCGGTGACGGCGTTGACGTAGGGGTTGACGGCCTCGATGCGGGCGATGCAGGCCTCCAGCAGTTCCACGGGGGAAAGCTGGCGGGCGCCGATCAGGCGCCGCAGCGCCACCGCCGTCAGGCCGACCAGCGAGTCGTCCAGGGGCATGGGTTTCTTCCTTCAGTCGAGTTTGATGTTGGCGCGCTGGGCGAGTTCGCGCATCAGCGGCAGCTCTTTCCGGATCAGGGCCTCGCCGGCGGCGCTGTCGGAAAAGGCCGGTTCGAAGCCCTGGGCTTCGAGACTCTTGCGCACGTCCGGCGCTTCGACGACCGTGCGCAGCGCGGTTTCGAGTCGGTTCTTGACGTCCGCGGGCAGGCCGCGCGGGGCGGCGAACATCAGCCAGGTGTCCATGACGACCGAGGGATAGCCTTGCTCGGCGAAGGTGGGCACGTCGGGCAGGAACGTCGACCGGCCGGGGGCCGATATGGCGAGCACGCGCACCTTGCCCAGTTTGCTCTGCGGCAGCGCGGCAGCCACCGTGTCGATCGAGAACGGGATCTGGCCGCCGATCAGGTCGGTCATCGCCGGGGCGCTGCCCTTGTAGGGCACGTGCGTCATCTCGATGCCGGCGACGGCCAGGAAGGCTTCGCCCACGAAATGCGAGGTGGTGCCCGCGCCATAGGAGCCGTAGGCCGGCCGTTCGGCACCGCGCGCCTTGACGTAGGCGATCAGTTCCTTGAGATCCTTGACCGGCACGTGGGGATTGGCCAGCAGCGCAAGCCCGGTGCGACCGGCGATGCCGATGGGTTCGAAGCTCTGCACGGGATCGTAGGGCAGCTTGCTCTGGATTGCAGGATTGACGGTGAAGGTGGTGCCTGACGTCACCAGCAGCGTATAGCCGTCCGGCGCGGCCTTGGCGACGTAGCCGGCGCCGATCGCGGTGCCCGCGCCGGCGCGGTTCTCCACCACGATGGTCTGGCCGAGCTGCTGCCCGAGTTTTTGCGCGATGACGCGGCCCAGCGCGTCCGTGGCGCCGCCGGGCGGGAACGGCACCACCAGCGTGATCGGCCGGCTCGGGTAGGCTGGTTGGGCGTCGGCGGGCATGGCAAGCGCGAGGGCGCCGGCGAGAGTGGCGCCGAGACCGAGGGTAAGCAGGGTTGTCTTCATGATCGTGCTCGCAGAGGGGGGGGGACCCGGCGGAGCCTGGGCTGGCCGGCGGCGGATCCATCGCGTCATTGACCGATGTCATCCTAGGCGTGCGCTCTGTGTTGCAGCAATATGAATTGCTAGAATCATTCATTGCGAAAAACGCAAAAGATGCGGGTAAATACCTATGAACGCGCAAGTCTTGCAGGAAATGGCGGTCCGCTACTTTCTGGAAGTCGCCCGCTGCGGTTCGGTTAGCGTCGCGGCGGAACGGCTGGATGTGGCGCCTTCCGCGGTCAGCCGGCAGATCGCGCGGCTCGAGCGCGAGCTGGGCACGCTGCTGTTCGAGCGGCGCGCGCGCGGGATGATGCTGAACGCCGCTGGCGAACTGCTGGCCGCGCACGCCAAGCGGGCGCATCAGGACATGGAACGCGTGGCGGGTGAGATCGCCGGCCTGCGCGGACTGCGGCGAGGGCTGGTCAGGATCGCCTGCACCGAGGGCTTCGCGCATGATTTCGTGCCGGGGGCCATCGCGGCCTTTCACGAACAGCACGCCGGGATCCGGTACACGGTGGATGTCTGCTCGCAGCGCGAGGTACCGCAGCGCGTGCGCGACGGCACCGTGGACATCGGCATCACGCTCAGCCTGGTTTCTCATCGCGACGTGCGGGTGGAGTGGCGCATGGCGGCGCCGGTGCGGGCAGTGGTGGCCGCCGGCCATCCGCTGGCACGGCAGGCCGAGCTGTCGCTGGCGCAGCTGATGGCTTATCCGCTGGCCGTTCCCCACGCCGAATCCACGCTGCGTCAATTGATCGATATCAGCTGCAGCCGCCAGCAGCTGCAATTCGAGCCGGTGTTTTCCAGCGGCAGCGTCAATGCCTTGGTGGCCTTCGCGGCGGCGGGCGGCGGCGTGGCGTTCTGCGGGGAGCTGGCGATACGCCATCGCCTGCGCTGGAGCCAGGTGGCGGCGGTGCCGCTGCGCGACCGCGAGATGAACGAGCGCCATTTCGAGGTGCAGACGCTGGCCGGACGCGTGCTGCCGGAGGCAGTCACGGCCTTCGTCGCCAGCCTGCGGCAGCGGCTGGAAGCGGACACCGCGTGGGAAGGCGCGGACCGGGGGGCCGCGTAGTCGTTGCACGGGCCATGACGATGCCGGGCCGAGACCGGCTATCCGGCCGCGTTGCTCAGCCGCCCGTCCCGAACGTCACCACATCCTCCGACCGTCGTCCCAGCGCGGACAGCAGGCCGTCCAGCGCCGCGCGTTCGGCCACGTCCGCCTTGGGGGCATAGGTCGCGCGCCCCTGGAACTTCGCGCCGCGCGGGCTCAGGCTGCCCTGGCCGCTGACGTCCAGCAAGCCGCTTTCCGTGCTCAAGGCCAGCGCGCCGCCGGACTTGCCATCGCCCTGCAGGCGCAACACGTAGCTGCCCACCGGATTGACCGGCGCCAGCGCGGTGGCGGCGTCGCGCCAGCGCAGTTCGGCCAATGGCCCGGCGGGCAGGCGGCCGCCCAGCGGCAGCGTCTGCCACTTGAGTTCCAGCGTGCCTTGCGGCGCCAGCGTGTTCCAGGGCGAGCCCAGCGCCGACAGCGCGGCGGCCGGCGCGCGCAGCGACTGCGCCGACAGCGTGGCGCCGGTCCAGCCGGGGCTCAGCCGCAGCGGGCCTTGCAGCCAGGGATGGCGCAGTTCCATTTCCAACGTGCGCCAATGCCATTGCCATTGCAGGGCCTGCGGCAGCACGCGGCGCGCGCCGGGCGGACCCAGCGCGATCCAGGCGCTGCCGTTCCAGATGGTGCCGCCGGCGTCGGCCAGGCTGACGATGCCGCCTTGCGGCGCGGCCAGCAGCAGCCAGCGGGCGGGCAGCGCGGACAGCGCCGCCAGCAGCGCGGCGACGGAACAGGCCAGGGCCAGGATGAGGCCGCGCCGGGACGGGCGGGGCAGGATCATCAGGATGCCTGCCCGGCGGCGGGCGCGAGCGTGACGCGGCCGTTGACCAGGCCCGGCAGCGGGCGGCCATGGGGATTGGCGGCGCGCTCCAGTTCCGCGCCGGCCACCGTCAGGCCCCAGTCGCGGCTGGCGCCATCGAGCCAGTTCATCAGCACCGACGACGGCGCCTGGCGCACGGTCAGGACCAGCGTGGGGGATTTGCCTTCGGCCGGTTCCAGCTTCCATTGCTCGGCCAACAGGCCCGCGCGCGTCAGGCTGGCGGCCAGCTCCTCGGCGGCGGGCATGGCGCTGGAGGCGGCGGGGGCGCGGCGGCGCAGCAGGTCGGCCTGGGCGGTCAGGTCGGCCACCTGCGCGGCCTGGGCGCGCAGCTTCGGCAGCTCGTCGCGGTATTGATTCAGCGTCTTCAACGGCGGCTCGATCAGCAGGGTCCAGACCAGCGCGGCGCCCAGCACGGCGCCGGCGCACAGGACCAGCCGGCGTTCGCGCGGCGCCAGCGCCTGCCAGCCTTGGCGGGCGCGGTGGACGGCGGGGGCGTAGCGTTGCTGGCTGGCGCGCCAGGAAGCGTGGAGTTTGTCGATCAGGTTCATGGTTGGGCGGGCGTGATGCGCCAGGTGGCGTCCTTGTCGCCGCGTTCGAGTTTCAGGCCCAGCGCGGCGGCTTGTTGCACCAGCGCGGGCGTTTCGGCCACGCGCTGCGCCTGCTCGCCGGCATCGGCCAGGGTCAGCGTGAGGGCGTGGTCGGCGTAGGACAGGCGCGCGACGCGGTCGGCGGCGAAGGGCATGGCCTGGGCCGTGGCGCGCGCCAGCGGCAGGAAGTCGCCGGCCGACGACGAGCCCTGTCTGGCGAGCAGCGCGTCCAGCTCCTGGCGCGCCTGGCGCGCGGCATCCAGCACCACGGGCAGCCTGGGGTAGGCCTTCTGCACTTGTTCGCGCATCTGTGTCTGCAATGAGCGGGCCTCGCCGCGCAACTGCGCGGCATACAGGTTCAGGCCGCCCAGCCAGATCGCGCAGGCGATCGCGGTCCAGCGCCACACCGGACGCCAGCGCGAGACGCGGGTCGGCGCCCATTGCGGCGTGGCCAGCGACCAGGATGGCGCGGCCGCCTGCCAGCGCGGATCGCCGGGTTCGCGCAGCGGCGCGTCGGTCACGGGTTCCAGCGTCTGCGGCGCGATCAGCGCGCGCACGCGCAGCCCATGTTCGCCCAGCAGCGCCCAGGCGCGCCGCAGCGGTTCGCGCGGCGTCCAGGCCAGCGCCACGCTGCCATCGGCCGCGCGCGGGCCGTGGCCGATGGCCAGGTCGTCCATGTCTCCCAGGATCATGGGTTCCAGCACGCTGCGCACGGCGGCGGCCTGGCGCGCCTTGGGCAGGGCGGGGATCTGCAGCGAGGACGCGATCACGTCCTCGGGGTGCAGCACCGCCTCGCAGGCCGGCTGCGCATAGGCCTGGCCGAGCGCGCGCAGCGCCAGCTCGCCCTGGCGCGCGCAACGGCCGCGCCGGTCGAACCAGGCATAGGGCAGCGGCGTGTCCGCGTCCAGCGTCGCCAAGGGGGGAAGGGCGATGCGTAAGGTGTTCTTCAATTGTCTTCTCTCATCCAGACGGTCGCGGGCGCGGCGCCGGGCGTGGCGCGCAGCAGCGCCTGCGCGGTGAGGCGGGCGCGTTCGTAGACCACCACGCCGCGCGCCATGAACCAGCCGCTGGCGGTGACGACGGCGGGCGGCGTGCCCTTGAAGCCGGCGCCCGCCAGGCGGTTGGCGAAGTCGCCGCTATTGTTGAAGGCGTTGCCCCGGTCGCGTTCGCCGGCGATGGCGCGGGCCTGGCTGATCGACAGGCCGGGCGCCAGCGCGGCGATGACTTCGGGCGGGGCGGTGTTGACGTTGACCTGCGTGTTCGCGGGCAGCAGCGTCATGGTGCGTTGCAGTTCGTCGCGCACGGCGGGATCCAGGCCGAGCGCGGCGCCCAGTTCCTGCACGCCGCGCGGCAGCGGCGCGCGGGCGGGCGGCTGCGCGGCCGCGGCTGGGGCTTCGGCGGGCTGCGCCGGCGGCTGGCCCATGGCCACGATGTCGATGATGCGCGGCGCCAGCGTGTCCGGCAGGCGCAGCAGGCCCAGCAGCCGCAGCAGCACCTGTTCCTCGGCCGGCTGCGGCACGCCGGCGCGCGCCAGGTTGTACAGGTTGTACTTGCCCTGTTCGTCCTCCAGCCCGCCGGAGAACACGGCCACGCGCTCGTCGCCGGGACGCTCGATGCGCGTGTCCAGGATGGGGGTGGCCCAGATCTGGTCCTTGCGCGTGACCGCCTCGCGCTTGCCGTGGTCGCGCACCACCAGCCGCGCCCAGTCGATGCCGCCGGCCAGCAGCATGCGGGCCTGCAGGCGCGACTGCTCGTTCTCCAGCCGGCGCACGCTGGCGGTCTGGCGCTGGAACAGACTGGTGGTCAGCGCCGCCACGATGGCGACGATGATGAGCGCGCTGATCACGGCGGCGCCGCGCTGATCGCGCCGGGGCGGGGCGGGGATGGGGCGGATCATGGCAGCTCCATCACGCGCGAATAGCGTTGCGGGGCCTGCGCGTCGCCGCGCTGCACGGTGACTTCGAGGCCGGTCGCGGCGGTGGCCGACGCGGCGCGGGCGGCCTCGGCCCAGCCGGTGCCGGGAATCCAGACGCGCAGCGTCATGCTGCTGGCGCCGGGCAGCAGCAGCGCGCCGTCGCCGACCGGCGGCAGCGGGCCGCGCGCGGACGCGGCGCCGCTGGCGCGCCACAGGCCATCGGGGCGCACGCGCCATTGCACGCGCTGCCACAGGCCGGGGCTGTCCGGATGCGGGCGCAGGATCTCCAGCACGGCGCCGCCGCTGGGCGGGCGCAGCAGGCGCACGCCAGCCGACAGCGCGACCGCGTCGCCGCCGACGGGATCGAACACCGGGCCATCGTAGGACAGCTCCACGTCGCGGCCCAGCTGGCCCAGGCTGCGCACGATGGCGTCGGTGTCCTCGGCCTGCGATTCGATCCAGTCGCGCGCGCTGGAGACGCTGGCCAGGCCACGCCATGAGATCAGGCTGACCAGCGCCATCAACGCCAGCGCGACCAGCACTTCGATCAGCGTGAAACCGCGCTGGGCGCGGCGGGCGGGGGGCGCTCTCATCGCAGGCTCGACAGCAGCCCGTCCAGCTGCGCCAGCGCGCCGCCGCGCGGCGCATCCGCGTCGCGCACGCGCACGGAGACCTGGCGAAAGCTGCGGTTCACGGAATTGGTGAAGACCAGCTCGCACTCCAGCCGCAGTCCGCCTTGCGGACAGGGTTGGGTGCGCGAGCCGGCTGCGGGCAGGGTCTGTTCCAGCCGCAGCTGCACCAGCGCGTTCTGCGCGGCGATCAGGGCCAGCGCCTTGTCCTGCAGGGCGCGGTTGTTGGCCGCCATCAGGCCGGTGGCGCGCAGCGCGGCGGCCAGCGCGACCGCGATGATGGCCAGCGCCACCAGCACCTCGATCAGGGTCAGGCCGCGCTGGCGGCGCAGGCGCGTGCGGCTTGTTTGACGCGCGCGGCGCATGTCAGCGTGCGGCATCGTCAGCGGACTTCATAGCGGCCGGCGGCGTCGCGCAGCAGCGTCACGCTGGCTTCGCCCGCGCGCAGATGCAGGACGAGCGGATCGGCGACCCACTCGGTGTTGAAGACCAGCGGCCGGGACGGATCGAGCCGGATGTCCACGGACCCGGCGCTCCAGCGCGCCGGGCGCAGGATCGGATCGCGTTCCAGTCTGTCGGCGGGCGCGGCGGCATGCGTGGACGCGGCCGGCTCGTCGGCGCGGCCGGGCCGCTCGAAGGACCAGCCCTGCGCGTCGGCCAGCCAGCGGATGGGGCGGCCGTCGCTGCGGGCCTCGCCCTGGGCCACCGCGAAGGCGTCGGCCAGGCGCTGGGCGTCGGCGCGCAGCCGGTTGTCGCCCCGGCCCACGGACAGGCTGACCAGGCTGGCGGCAATGGCGACGATCACCAGCGCGACCAGCACCTCGACGAGCGTGAAGCCGCGCTCAGAGTTCCCAGGAGCCGATGTCGGCATCGCCGCCTTCTCCGCCCGGCTTGTTGTCGGCGCCGAACGAGAACACGTCGATGTCGCCCTTCACGCCGGGGCTCAGGTATTGATAGGGATGGCCCCAGGGATCGTTGGGCAGCTTGTCCAGATAGCCGCGCCAGTTGGCCGCGCCCTCGGGTTTCTCGACCAGCGCGCGCAGGCCCTGGGTCGTGGTCGGATAGCGGCCGTTGTCGAGCCGGTAGAGCTTGAGCGCCTGCATGATGCCGGCGATGTCCTGGCGCGCGGCGACCTGCCGGGCCTGGTCGGGCCGGTCCAGCACGCGGGGCACGATCAGGGCCGCCAGGATGCCCATGATGACGATGACCACCATGATCTCGATCAGGGTGAACCCCCGCTGGCGGGCTAGCCCGCGCGCTGACTGACGCACTTTACAACTCCGGTCTGAATTCGAAGACGGGAATTGTGGACATGAAATATGACAGCAATATGTGGTCAACGCGCCGGCGTGATCGCGGCGGGCGCTGGAGGCATGAGGGGCGCGGGCAGGCGGCTGCTGCGCCCGCCTTGCTCGACGATCACGGCGCCGGCCTCGATGCCGCGCAGCGCGATGCCGGGCGCGATCTCGTCGCCCAGCCGCCAGGCCGACGGCGGGCCGCCGTCCACGCTGAGCACGGCCGCGCCGTCATTGCCGGCGATCACGCCCAGCACGCTGATCTGCGTGCGCAGCGCCTCGTCCTTGCCGAACCATAGCGCCACCGGGCCATTGTCAGGCGCGCGTGGCGCGGCGGGGGCCAGCGCGGGCGGCATGGCGGCGGGACGCGGCGCGAACAGCGTCGCGCCCCACAGGCCGATGCCGCCGGCGGCGGCCAGCATGGCGAGCACGCGCAGCAGGGAAGGAGCGGAGGGCAGGGCGGGGCGCAAGGACAGCATGGCGGGTGCGGCGCGGCAAGGCGCGAGCGTGTGGCGATGCGCGCGACTATAGCGGGTCTTGATGACAGGGCCGCGTCCTGGCCGTGAACGACAGCGGCGCGCTTGGGATCTTCGAGGCTTGAAGCAAAAAATCCTGATCCGTCGATCAGCGAATCTTCCTTACCCTTAACTGACCTTTCACCTTGGGGCCGCACCATGTCGGCCATCACATCAGTGTGCTGTCACAAGGGAAAGAACCATGCAATTGAAGAACTGGAAGCGATGGAGCGTCGCGCTAGCGATGCTGGGATCGCTTGCCGCCTGCGGCGGAGACAATGGCGATGACGAGGCCGCGCCCGTCGCGCCGCCGCCGACCAAGCCCGATCCGGTCGCGGCCACCAAGGTGCTGTTCGTCGGCGTCGATGGCGCGACCTATGACGCCTGGCATCGCGGCGTGGCCGACAAGTCGCTGCCGGGCCTGGCCCAGCTGACGCTGTCGCGCGCCTGGACCGGCGGCGTGAACGGCGCGCCGACGCAGCAGCCCACGCTGCCGGCGCCGGGTTGGGCCACGCTGCTGACTGGCCAATGGGCCGACCAGCATGGCGTGCGCGCCGACACGGCGGGCCAGGTCATCAAGAGCGCGACGCTGTTCGCGCGCCTGAAGCAGGCCAAGCCGGCGCTGCGCAGCGCGGCGGCGTTCAATTCCACGGACGTGGCGGGCCTGTTCGCCGCCGACGGCAAGGCCGGCAACCTGCTGAGCCTGAGCGACTGCGCCGGCGCCGACGACTGTGTCGCCTCGCAGGCGCGCGACCGCATCAATGAAGGCTATGACGTGGTCGTGGCTCAGTTCGGCGGGCCGGCGCGCGTGGCGGCCGAGTCCGGCTTCGGCGCCGGCTACGACGCCGAGTTGCGCAAGACCGACGCGGCCGTGGCGGCGCTGCTCAAGCAGATCGCCGAGCGTCGCGCGCAGAACCCGAAGGAAAACTGGCTGCTGGTCGCCACCAGCGCCTATGGCCTGGGCGGCTCGGGCCGGCCGGGCGCCGTCGACAGCACGCCGGTGTCGCAGAACAAGACCGTGCCGCTGGCGATGAACATCGCCATGCTGGGCGGCCGCGCCGACGATGCCTCCTATGACGGCCGCTGGGACTCGGGCTGGTACGACCTGCCGAGCGCGGCGGATGTCGCGCCCACGGTGCTGGGCTACCTGGGCGCCTTGCCCGCCGCCGATAAGAACGACCTGGCGGGTTCGACCCTGTCGGGCGCCGCTTCGGTGCGTCGCACATCGGTGCGCACGTCCATGGACAACAAGCGCGTAGCGTTGAGCTGGGTGCGCCTGGGCGATGCCTCTGGCGAAATCACGATCACCCGCGACGGCGCCAAGATCGCGACGCTGCCCGCGACGGCGACGCAGTACGAGGACAGCGGCTTCACCTTCACCGAGGAAGGCACGCATGTGCTCAATTACGGCATCACCCTGGGCGGCGTGACCAGCGCGCTGCGCGCCACGGTGGTGTACGTCAAGCCGCCGCAGCTGCTGGCCTCGCTGCGCACCGGCCTGACCATGTACTTCCCGTTCGAGGGCGATCTCGCCGACAAGGCGGTTGGCGGCGGCTCCATCGTGCCGTTCGACGGCGTGCAGGCGCCCGTCTTCAAGAGCCCGGGCGTGTTCGGCAAGACCTTCCAGAACGAGCGCAGCGGCGATCCCGTGGGCGCGTTCAAGTGGCAATACCCGGCCGGGCTGCTGACCTCCACGCAGGTCTTCACCATTGGTTTCTGGTACCAGTCCGATGGCACCGCCAACGACCGCTCGATCCTGGGCAACAAGGACTACAACTCCGGCGGCAACCCCGGCATCACCATCGCCCAGTGGTCCGGTCCGGAGCTGCGCTTCAACCTGGCCGGCGGCGGCTCCCGCGTGGACGTCCAGAGTCCCGGCATGAAGTTCACGCCGAACAAGCCCGTCTATATCGCCATGGTGATCGACAAGCCGGCCAAGACCATGACCGCCTATGTGTATGACAGCGAGCTGGGCTTTTCCAAGCGCTCGGTCGCCACGGGCGCGGTCAACTTCGCCCAGATCGCCGGCAGCTACGGTCCCTTCCTGGGGCTGAACGAGGACGGCACCGGCAAGTACGGCGTGTGCTGCGCCGGCACCAAGGGCCCCTACACCATGTATTTCGACGACCTGGCCTTCTGGTCGCGCGCGCTGACCGAGGATGAGGTCAAGTCGCTGGCGCTGTCCGGCAAGTCGATGTTCGAACTGTTCCCCTGATGTTCCAAGGATAAAGAAAGCATGAACCTCCCTCTGATCCTGCGCCATGCCCTGCGCCTGGGCGCGGCGCTGACGCTGAGCGTGTCGCTGGCCGCCTGCGGCAGCGACAAGGACGACGACAAGGCCGATCCGGGCAACCCGCCCGTGACGCCGCAGCCGCCGGCCAAGCCCGAACTGCGTTGCGCGCCCTGAGCCGCGCCCAGCCCAATACCGCGAAAGGAAAGAAATCCGTGAAGTCCGATAAAGACCTGGTCCATGCCGGCAAGCGCCGCTTCCTGCGCAACGCCGCCGCCTCGACCGCGGGCCTGACCGCCATGTCGATGTTCCCGCCGGCCATCCGGCGCGCGCTGGCGATTCCGGCGAACAACCGCACCGGCACCATCAACGACGTCGAGCACGTGGTCATCCTGATGCAGGAGAACCGCTCGTTCGACATGTACTTTGGCACCTACAAGGGCGTGCGCGGCTTCGGCGACCGCATCACCATCCCGCTGCCGCAGAACCGCAGCGTCTGGGAACAGCACAATGGCACCCGCGTGGTCATGCCGTACCACCTGGACAGCAAGCAGGGCAATGCCCAGCGCGTGTCCGGCACGCCGCACGACTACATGGACGCGCAGCAGGCCTGGGACGGCGGCCGCATGTACCAATGGCCGCGCTACAAGCAGAACCAGTCGATGGGCTACTACGAGCAGCAGGAGGTGGAGTTCCAGTACGCGCTGGCCGAAGCCTTCACGCTGTGCGATGCCTATCACTGTTCCACGCATGGTGGCACCAATACCAACCGCCTGTTCCACTGGACCGGCACCAATGACCCGCTGGCGATGAGCAACGGCCCGTCGACCCGCAACCAGTGGGACAGCATGGGCGCGTCCAGCACCGGCTGGAGCTGGAAGACCTATCCCGAGCGCCTGCAGGAAAACGGCGTGACCTGGAAGGTCTACCAGAACCTGCCGGACAACTTCACCGACAACCCGCTGGCCGGCTTCAAGCAGTTCCGCCGCGCCAACGAGCTGGCGGGCAACAATCCCAACGCCCCGTGGTCGCCGTCGGTGGACGCGGCCAATCCGCTGTACAAGGGCGTGGCCAACACCATGCCGGACGGCGGCTTCCTGAAGGCGCTGCGCGACGATGCGCTCAACGGCACGCTGCCGCAGGTGTCCTGGATCGTGGCGCCGGCCAACTACTCCGAGCACCCCGGCCCGTCGAGCCCGGTGCAGGGCGCCTGGTACATCCAGGAGACGCTGGACGCGCTGACCGCGAATCCGGACGTCTGGAGCAAGACGGTGCTGTTGATCAACTTCGACGAGAACGACGGCTATTTCGACCATGTGCCGCCGCCCGCCGCGCCCTCGCTCGATACCGCCGACGGCACGCTGCCCGCCGGCGCCGTCAGCGGCGCGCTGGCCGGCGCGTCGACGGTCAATACCGATCTGGATCGTCACACCCGGCCCTCGCAGCAGGACCCGGCCGATCACCGCGTCTATGGCCCGGGCCCACGCGTGCCGATGTATGTGGTCTCGCCCTGGAGCCGCGGCGGCTGGGTCAACTCGCAGTCCTTCGACCACACCTCGGTGCTGCGCTTCCTGGAGGCGCGCTTCAAGATCAAGGAAGAGAACATCAGCCCGTGGCGCCGCGCGGTGCTGGGCGACCTGACCTCGGCCTTCAACTTCGTCACGCCCAACAATGAAACGCTGCCGGACCTGAAGCTGCTGACGCGCGCCGGCGCCGATCAGTTGCGCACGGACCAGCAGGCCCTGCCGCAGGTCACGGTGCCCGATCCCAGCGTGCAGGCCAAGCCGCAGCAGCGCACCGGCGTGCGCTACTCGCGCGCCTTGCCCTACGAGCAGCACGTCAGCTGCCGCGCGCAAGCGGGTGCTTCCGCCGTGGGCCTGGTGTTCGCCAACACGGCGGACTTTCCCAAGATGTCGGTGCCGGCCTCGGTGTTCCATGTCTATGACAAGCTGCATCTGGACCGCATCCCGCGCCGCTATACGGTGGAACCCGGCAAGCAGCTCGAGGGCCGCTGGGATGCCGCCGCCGACGGCGGCAAGTACGATCTGTGGGTGATGGGCCACAACGGTTTCCTGCGGCATTTCGCTGGCGACCTGGCGCTGGCGCGCACGGCGCAGCTGGATGCCGAAATCCGCGTCTGCTACGACATCGCCAACGGCGATGTCTACGCCAAGTTCATGAACAATGGCGTCGCGCCGTGCACCTTCGTGGTCACGCCCAACGCCTACTACGTGAACCACGAGCGCTGGACGCTGACCGTGCCGGCGGGCGGGCAGGTGGAACAGGCCTGGCCGCTGGCCAACAGCAACGCCTGGTACGACTTCAGCGTCACGCTGAACGAAGATCCGGCCTATCTGCGCCGCTTCGCCGGCCGTGTGGAAACCGGCAGGCACGGCTCGTCCGATCCCGCGATGGGCACCTGAGTCCCGCCGCGCGCCCCGTCCAGGCGGACGCGGGCGCGCGGTCCATGGGACCGTGGGCCGGCGTGTCCGGCCTCAGCGCGCGGCTTGCGCCGCGCGCGCCTCGAAGGCCGCGTGGCAGGCCGCGCAAATCGCCGCGGTGATGCCCTGGCGCGCATGCTCGCGCCGTTCCAGCATGCCGATCGCGCGCGCCGAGGGCCCCAGGTCGGCCGGCAGCGGCAGGATGCGCAACTGCGGACTCTGTTGCCAGTTCGAGCCATTGATCAGCGGCAGCAACGTCACGCCGACTTCCTGGCGCACCAGCTCGATCAGGGTCTCGATCGCGTTCAATTCCAGGAATTCATTCAGCGGCACGGCCAGGCGGCGCAGCAGGCGGTCGATCTGCAGTCCCGTGCGCTGGGTGCGGTCGAAACGCAGGAATGGATTGTTGGCCAGCACCTGGCGCGCGTCCTTGCCGGGCGCGCCGGGCGGGGCGATCACCACCAGCTCTTCTTCATACAGCGGCGTCCAGCGGGTGCTGGCCATCTTGCGGCCGGCCTCGACCAGGAAGGCGGCATCCAGGTCGCCGTCCTCGACGCGGCCGGCCAGCTCGCTGGCCTTGCCCGACAGCACGCGCACGTCCAGCTTCGGATGCGCCTTCTTCAGGCCCGACACCACCTTGGACAGCGTGCCCATGCAGGACACGATGCTGCCCACCGACACCGAGCCGGCCAGCTCGCCCGGCGCGGTGCGAGGCAGGCGCAGGCGGTCGTACATGTCCAGCAGCTGCCTGGCTTCGGGCAGCAGCTCGCGGCCGGCGGCGTTGAGGATGGCCAGCCGGCCGCTGCGGTCGAACAGCTCGCGGCCCAGTTCGGTTTCCAGGGAGCGCATCTGGAAGCTGACGGCGGCCTGGGTGAGGGCGACCTGCTCGGCTGCTTCGGAGAAGGAGCCGTGATGCGCCACCGCCAGGAAAGTGCGCAGGAAACGGATGGTGCTCATGGCGTCTTCTAAGGGTTAATACGGTGTTGCCGCCGCCGTGGCGTGGGTGGTCGCGGGCTGCTCGCGGCGCGTCGGGAAGGCGGGGAAAATAGATCTTCGATTCACAAAATTTTCTTTTATGACCGAAAAAAAAATCAAATTGATTTAATCAAATCCCAAGAGTAATGTCATCCGGTTCAACATAACGAATCCCATCCGCAGAGACCCGAGACATGAAAGCCTTCGACTGGAGCAATCCCTATCCCTCCGTCCGCATTCCGCTGTTCGCCCGCAACGTGGTGTCCACCTCGCACCCGCTGGCGGCGCAGGCCGGATTGCGCATGCTGCTCAAGGGCGGCAACGCCGTGGACGCGGCCATCGCCGCCGCGGCCGCCATCGTGCTGGTCGAGCCGGTTTCCTGCGGCCTGGGCGGCGACTGCTTCGCCATCGTCTGGGACGGCCAGCAGCTGCATGGCCTGAATTCCTCCGGCGTGGCCCCGGCCGCCTGGAACGTCGAATACTTCAAGCGCAAGCATGGCGTCGGCCCGAACGGGCTGGCGGTGCAGCCCAAGCGCGGCTGGGACTCGGTCACGGTGCCGGGCGTGGTGGCGGGCTGGGCCGCGCTGCATGAAAAGCTGGGCAAGCTGCCGTTCGAGCAACTGTTCGAGCCGGCCATCGAGATCGCCGAGCGCGGCTACGCCGTGCCGCCGGTGGTGGCGCACAAGTGGGCCGCCGCCGCCAATGAGCTGAGCGCGCAGCCCGGCTACGCCCAGGCCTTCATGCCCGAGGGCCGCGCGCCCAAGGTGGGCGAGCATTTCCGCTTCCCCGACGCCGCCTACACGCTGCGCCGCATCGCCGCGACCAAGGGCCGCGACTTCTACGAAGGCGAGCTGGCCGAGCGCATCGCCGCCTTCAGCAAGGAATGCGGCGGCGCCATGACGCTGGAAGACCTGCGCGGCTACCGGCCGGAATGGGTCAAGCCGATTTCCCGGTCCTATCGCGGCTACGAGCTGCACGAAATCCCGCCGAACGGGCAGGGCATCGCCGCGCTGATCGCGCTGGGCATCGTCGAGCGCTTCGACATGGCCTCGATGCCGGTGGATTCGGTGCAGTCGCAGCACGTGCAGATCGAAGCCATGAAGCTGGCCTTCGCCGACCTGTACAAGTACGTGGCCGACCCGCGCTCGATGGAAGTCACGCCCGAGCAGATGCTGTCGGACGCCTACCTGGACAGCCGCGCCAAGCTGATTCGCCTGGACCGCGCCACGCATTTCGAGGCGGGCCGTCCGCATGCCGGCGGCACCGTCTACCTGACCGCCGCCGACGAGAACGGCATGATGATCTCGTTCATCCAGTCCAACTACATGGGCTTCGGTTCGGGCGTGGTGGTGCCGGGCACCGGCATCAGCCTGCAGAACCGGGGCGTGGGCTTCTCGATGGATCCGAAGTCGGCCAACGTGGTCGAGGGCGGCAAGCGTCCGTTCCACACCATCATCCCGGGTTTCCTGACGCGCGGCGGCAAGCCGGTCATGAGCTTCGGCGTGATGGGCGGCGACATGCAGCCGCAAGGCCACCTGCAGACCGTGGTGCGCATGATCGACTACCACCAGCAACCGCAGGCCGCCTGCTGCGCGCCGCGCTGGAAGGTCAACCGCGATTTCACGCTGGACATCGAGACCAACATGGCCGGCGCCACCGTCACCGGCCTGAAGGACCTGGGGCATCCTTTGAAGTCGGTGCAGGATCCGTACATGGACTTCGGCGCCGGCCAGTTCATCTGGCGCATGTCCGAGAACGACAACGAGCTGGGCTACGTGGCCGCCAGCGACAGCCGCCGCGACGGCCAGGCCGTGGGTTTCTGACGGCCGTCAGCCGGACCCGGGGACACCGGGCCGGCGCATTGCACATACAAGGGGAAATACCACGATGAAACGCTTTGCCTTGACCTTCGGCGCCGGCCTCCTGGCGCTGGGCGCCTGCGCCGCCAGCGCGCAGAACCTGCGCATCGGCCTGCAGGAGGATCCGGACGTGCTGGATCCGCACCGCGCCCGCACCTATGTGGGCCGCATCGTCTTCACCTCGCTGTGCGACAAGCTCATCGACATCGATCCCAAACTGCATTTCGTGCCGCAGCTGGCCACCTCGTGGACGTTCAGCGAAGACAACAAGACGCTGACCTTCAAGCTGCGCGAGGACGCGCTGTTCCATGATGGCAGCAAGTTCGACGCCGCCGCCGCCAAGGCCAACCTGGACCGCGCCATGACCCTGCCGGACAGCCTGCGCAGGGGCGAGCTGGGCTCGGTGGCCAAGGTCGAGGCGCCGGACGCCGCCACGCTGGTGCTGACGCTCAAGCAGCCCGACGCGACGCTGCTGGCCCAGCTGTCCGACCGCGCCGGCATGATGCTGTCGCCCAAGACCTTCGGCGACGACGTGGCCGCCGTGGGCCGCAAGCCGGTCTGCTCCGGCCCGTACAAGTTCGTCGAACGCATCCAGAACGACCGCATCGTGCTGGACAAGTTCGACCAGTATTACGACGCCAAGGACTACGCCTTCAAGCGCCTGACCTTCCTGCCGATCCCGGACACCACCGTGCGCCTGTCCAACCTGCGCGCCGGCGACCTGGACCTGCTCGAGCGCCTGAACCCGTCCGACGTGCCCCAGGTCAAGACCGACGCCAGCCTGACCTTCGCGCCAGTGGCGGGCCTGGGCTTCCAGCAGTTCATGTTCAACGTGGCCAACGGCAAGCGCGCCGAGGACAATCCGTTCAAGAACAAGCTGGTGCGCCAGGCCTTCCAGTACGCGATTGACCGCAACGCCATCAACGAAGTGGCCGGCGGCGGCATCTTCGAGCCGGCGCAGCAGCCGTTCCCGCCCGCCAGTCCCTATCACAGCGACAAGTTCCCGCCGACCCAGCGCGACGTGGCCAAGGCCCGCGCGCTGCTCAAGCAGGCGGGCTTCGAGCGCGTGAAGGCCGAAGTCATGTTCGGCAACAACACCACCACCTCGTCGGTCGCCGAGATGGTGCAGGCCATGGCGTCCGAGGCCGGTTTCGACCTGTCGCTGCGCCCGACCGAGTACGCCGCGCTGCAAAAGGAATCGGCCGGCGGCAATTTCCAGGTGGTGATGCTGGGTTGGTCCGGCCGCGTCGATCCGGACGGCAACATCCACGCTTTCGTCACCTGCAAGGGCGCGCTGAACGACGGTCACTACTGCAACGCGGAAGTCGACAAGCTGCTCAACGAGGCCCGCACCGTGCCGGACGAGGCCAAGCGCCGCGCCATCTACGACCAGGCCCAGGCCATCATCCAGGACGAGCTGCCGGGCGTGTACAACTACTACCAGCCCTGGCCCTTCGCGCTGGCCAGGAAGGTCAAGGGTTTCGTGCCCTATCCGGACGGCATGATCCGCCTGAAGGGCGTGACCTTCGCGCAGAAGTAGGGGGCGTCGCGATCCCTGTCTTGATGATGTAGCGGGTGGCGGCCAGGCGCCGCCGCCCGTTCCGGCGCCGTCCCTGGCGCCGGCCGCTGTTCCCGGCGGACGCGCGCCAGGCTGTCGCGGCCCGGTTCCGTCCGCCGTCTTGCCCTTACGGTTTTTCCCATGCTCAAACTCATATTGCGCCGCGTGCTGGTTGCGATCCCGACACTGATACTGGTGTCGATGATCGTGTTCATGTTGCAGAAGATCCTGCCCGGCGATCCCGTACTGACCCTGGCCGGCGAGGAGCGCGACCCGGCCGTGCTCGATTACCTGCGCGACAAATACCGGCTCAACGACCCGCTGCCCATGCAGTACGCGGCCTGGGCCGGCCAGGTGCTGCAGGGCGACCTGGGCAAGTCGCTGCGCACCGACGTGCCCGTCACCACGCTGATCGGCCAGAAGCTGCCGGTCACGCTGCAACTGGCGGCCATGGCCATGCTCTTCGCGCTGCTGGTCGGCATTCCGATGGGCATCGTGGCCGCGGTGCGCAAGGGCAAGCCCGTCGAGATGGGCGCCAACATCGCGGCGCTGTCGGGCATGTCCATTCCCAACTTCTGGCTGGGCATCATCCTCATCATGGTGGTGTCGGTGCAGTGGAAGCTGCTGCCGGCCTCGGGCTATGTGTCGCCGGCCGAGGATTTCTGGCTGTCGATCAAGACCATGCTGATGCCGGCGCTGGTGCTGTCCACGGCCATCGCCGCCTACCTGATGCGGCACACGCGCTCGGCCATGCTGGAAGCGCTGTCGGCCGACTACGTGCGCACGGCCCGCGCCAAGGGCGTGCCGGCGCGCAGCGTGGTGCTGCGGCACGCGCTGCGCAACGCGCTCATGCCCATCGTCACGCTGGTGACGCTGCTGTTCGGCGAGCTGCTGGCCGGCGCCGTGCTGACCGAGCAGGTCTTCACCATCCCGGGCTTCGGCAAGCTGGTGGTGGATGCCGTGTTCACGCGCGACTACGCCGTGGTGCAGGGCGTGGTGCTGTGCGTGGCGGTGGGCTTCATCCTGATGAACCTGCTGGCCGACATCCTGTACATCCTGGTCAATCCCCGCCTGAGGCACGCATGAGCGCCATTTCCGCAAATCCCGCCGCCGCCGCGCCGCCGCGCAGCCGCAACCGCGCCTGGGGCAAGTTCAAGCGCAATCACATCGCCATGCTGGGCCTGGCCATCGTGCTGTTCTTCGTGGCGCTGGCCCTGCTGGCGCCGCTGGTGGCCAACCACGATCCCTTCCAGACCAGCTTCACCACCATCCGCAAGGCGCCGTCGGCGCAATACTGGCTGGGCACGGACGAGCTGGGCCGCGACATCTTCAGCCGCATGGTCTATGGCGCGCGCGCCTCGCTCATGGCCGGCCTGGTGTCGGTGCTGATCGCGCTGGCCGTGGGCGTGCCGTTCGGCCTGGCCGCCGGCTATTTCGGCGGCTGGACCGACAGCTGCATCTCGCGCGCCACCGAGGCGCTGCTGGCCATTCCCTTCCTGATCCTGGCGATCGCGCTGGCCGCCTTCCTGGGGCCCAGCCTGATGAACGCCATGATCGCCATCGGCGTGTCGGCCGCGCCCAAGTTCATCCGCCTGACGCGCGGGCAGGTGCTGGCGGTCAAGAGCGAGGACTATGTGCAGAGCGCCCGCGCGCTGGGCGCGTCGGACCTGCGCATCATCGCGCGCCACGTGTTCCCCAACGTCATGCCGCCGCTGATCGTGCAGGCCACCATCACCATCGCCACGGCCATCATCGCCGAGGCCAGCCTGTCGTTCCTGGGCCTGGGCCTGCAGCCGCCGAACCCGTCCTGGGGCTCGATGCTGAACACCGCCAAGAACTTCATGACCCAGGCGCCGTGGATGTCGATCTTCCCCGGATCGGCCATCTTCCTGGTGGTGCTGGGCTTCAACCTGCTGGGCGACGGGCTGCGCGACGCGCTGGATCCGCGCCAGGAAAAGTAATCATCATGGCAACAATGGATTCCAAACGCGTGGTCCAGGTCAATGACCTGACCGTGCGCTTCAAGACCCCGGACCGCGTCGTGGAAGCGGTGCGCAACGTGTCGTTCCATGTGGACCGGGGCGAGACGCTGGCCATCGTCGGCGAGTCGGGCTCGGGCAAGTCGGTGACGTCGCTGGCGCTGATGCGGCTGGTGGAGTACGGCGGCGGGCGCATCGTCAACGGCGGCATGCTGCTGCGCCGGCGCAGCGGCGAGGTGCTGGACCTGGTGGCGGCGTCCGACGCGACGCTGCAGCGCGTGCGCGGCGCCGACGTGGCAATGATCTTCCAGGAGCCGATGACCTCGTTGAACCCCAGCTTCACGGCCGGCAACCAGATCGCCGAGGCGCTGCGGCTGCACCAGGGCCTGGACGCGGCGGCGGCGCGCGCCGAGACGCTGCGCATGCTCGAACGCGTGCGCATCCCCGAGGCCCGCGCCATCCTGGACCGTTATCCGCACCAGCTGTCCGGCGGCATGCGCCAGCGCGTGATGATCGCCATGGCGCTGTCCTGCAAGCCGCAGCTGCTGATCGCCGACGAGCCCACCACCGCGCTGGACGTGACCATCCAGGCCCAGATCCTGCAGTTGATCCGGCAGCTGCAGGAGGAAATGGACATGGGCGTGATCTTCATCACGCACGACATGGGCGTGGTGGCCGAGGTGGCCGACCGGGTGCTGGTCATGTATCGCGGCGACAAGGTTGAGGAGGGCGGTTCGGACGCGGTCTTCGCCCGGCCGCAGCACGCCTACACGCGCGCGCTGCTGTCGGCGGTGCCGCGCCTGGGGGCCATGCACGGCACGGACGAGCCCGCGCCATTTCCGCTGCTGCGCGTGGACGACGCGGTCAAGGGCGCGCCGCAAGCGTCGGCTCCAGCCCCGGCCCCTGTCGCCCAGCCCTCGACCGTGCGGCGCGAGAACGGCCCGGTGCTGAAGGTGCGCGACCTTACCACCACTTTCGACATCACCGGCGGCATCCTGGGCCGGGTGCAGAAGCGCGTGCACGCGGTCGAGAAGGTCAGTTTCGACCTGTACCCCGGCGAGACGCTGTCGCTGGTGGGCGAGTCCGGCTGCGGCAAGACCACCACCGGCCGTTCGCTGCTGCAGCTGGTCAAGAGCCGGGCCGGCACCATTGAATTCGACGGCAAGAACATCGGCGCGCTGCGCGGCAGCGCCATGCAGACGCTGCGCCAGCACATCCAGTTCATCTTCCAGGACCCCTTCGCCTCGCTGGATCCGCGCATGACGGTCGGCTACTCCATCATGGAGCCGCTGCTGATCCACGGCGTGGCGCGCGGCAAGGCGGCCGAGGAGCGGGTGCGCTGGCTGATGGACAAGTGCGGCCTGCTGCCCGAGATGATCGACCGCTATCCGCACGAGTTCTCCGGCGGCCAGCGCCAGCGCATCTGCATCGCGCGCGCGCTGGCGCTGAACCCCAAGGTGGTGATCGCCGACGAATCGGTGTCGGCGCTGGACGTGTCGATCCAGGCGCAGATCGTGAACCTGCTGCTGGACCTGCAGCGCGAGCTGGGCGTGTCCTTCCTGTTCATCTCGCATGACATGGCGGTGGTCGAGCGCGTCAGCCATCGCGTGGCGGTGATGTACCTGGGCCAGATCGTCGAGATCGGCCCGCGCCGCGCGATCTTCGAGAACCCGCAGCATCCGTACACGAAGAAGCTGATGGCGGCCGTGCCGATCGCCGATCCCGCGCGCCGCCACCGCGAGCGCTCATTGCTGGTGGACGAGATTCCCAGCCCGATGCGCAAGCTGGGCGACGATCCGCTGGTCCAGCCGCTGGCGCAGGTGGGCGAGGGGCACTACGTGGCGCGGCACCCTATCGGGGTGTACTGAGCGCTATCCGATGTCGAGATAGGCGCTAGGCGTCGCGCCCAGGACGCGGCGGAACGCCGAGGCAAAGGCGCTGGGGCTGGCATAGCCCAGGTCCAGCGCCACGCGGGTCACGGACTGTCCCTGTGTCAGGCGCGCGATCGCCGCCTGCAGGCAGACCTGCTGCCGCCACGCGGCGAAGCTGGCGCCGGTCTGCGCGCGGAACAGCCGGGTGAAAGTGCGCCGGCTCATGCCGGCGTCGGCCGCCATCTCGTCCAGGCTCGCGCCGATCGAGGGCGCGGCGAACAGGCGCAGACAGGCGCGCGCCAGGCGCGGGTCTTCGGGCAGCGGCGCGTGCAGGTGCAGGCGCGGCATGGCCGCGATTTCCGCGATCAGCAGCGCCATCAGCTTGCCGTCGCGCCCCTCGACGTCGTACAGGGCTGGCAGGTCGACCGCCTGATCCAGCAGCAGGCGCAGCAAGGGCGACACCCCATGGACGCAGCAATGGTCCGGCAGGCGCGCGGCTTGCGCGGCAGGCGGGGCGATGAAGGCGTTGAGCATCGTGACCGGCCCGTTCATCGTCATCTCATGCGCCATGTCCGCCGGCAGCCAGCAGGCCCGTTGCGGCGGCACCAGCCAGCGGCCTTGCGGCGTCGCCACGCTGATGGCGCCGCGCGAGGCATAGGCGAACTGGCCGCGCAGATGCGTGTGCGCGGGAAAGGTCGAGCCGGCGGGATAGTCGTTGGCGGTGACGACCACGCTGCGCGGCAGGTGTTCGTAGGGATCGAGCAGGGTATTGCGCATGGCCCGGATTCTATAGCGATTGGCCCGCCATCGAAGGCGGGCCGTCGCGCGCGCTTCTACGATGGGTTTTTATGTTGCCGTTCAGTGCCAGGCCCGCGTTGCGGCCGGGCGCCAGGGCGGCGCGATCATCATGGAGTCCGTATGGCAAACACTTTTCACCGCGTGGGCAATGGCCCCCATCCCGTCCTGGTCCTGCCCGGCTGGTTTGGCGATGCGCATGCCTTCGAGCCGATCGAAGCCTGGCTGGACGGCGGCGCGTTCAGCTATGTGTTCATGGATTACCGGGGCTATGGCGGCATGCGGGACGCGCCGGGCGACTACACGATCGACGAAATCGCCACGGACGCGCTCGCGCTGGCGGACGAGCTGGGGTTCGCGTCGTTCAGCCTGATCGGGCATTCGATGGGCGGCATGGCGATCGAGCGGATCGCCGCGCTCGCGCCCGAGCGCGTGCGCGCGCTGGTCGCCGTCGCGCCCGTTCCCTGCGGCGGGATACGGATGGATGCGGCGCGACGGGCCTTGTTTGAGGGCGCGGCTGTGCAGGTGGAACAGCGCCGGACCATCATCGACCGCAGCACCGGCGGGCGCCTGCCGGCATCGTGGGTGGCGTGGAAGGCGGCGTATTCGGCGGCACGCTCGATGCCAGCGGCCTTCGCCGCCTATTTTCACGCCTGGGCCGACACGGATTTCAGCGATGCGATCGACGGCAGGCATCCGCTGAAGGCGCTGGTGGGTCGACATGATCCCGTGTTCAACGCCGCCCTGATGGCCGACACCTATGCGCGCCGTTATCCGCTGGCCAGCGTGGAAGTGCTGGAGAACGCCGGCCACTATCCGATGAACGAAACGCCGCTGGCGCTGGCGGCCGCCATCGAGAGCTTCCTGCTCAGCGTTTCTCCAGCGCCAGCTTCAGCCCGAACGCGATGAACACCGCGCCCGTCATCCGGTCCAGCCCGCGCATGACGGCCGGGCGCGACAGCCAGCGCGCCAGCGGGCGCGTGGCCGCGACCAGCAGGCCGAACCACAGCATGCCGAGCACGGCATGCACGGCGGCCAGCAGCAGGCTGAAGCGCATCACGTCGGCGCCGGCGGGGATGAATTGCGGCAGGAAGGTGACGTAGAACACGCCGATCTTGGGATTGAGCGCGTTGGTCAGGCAGCCGCGCATGAACCAGCCGGCGCCGCCGGAGGCGGGACGGGCGGACAGTTCCGCCGCCAGCAGCGCGGAGCCGCCGGCCTGGCCTGCCTGGCGGCATCCGGGCCAGGTGTTCCACAGCAGTCGCGCGCCCAGGTAGAACAGATAGGCGGCCGCGGCGATGCGCAGCACGTCGTAGGCGAAGGTGGACACGGCCAGCAGCGATCCGAGCCCGAACGCGGCCGCCGCGCCCCAGGCCAGGCAGCCGGTGCTGATGCCCAGTCCGGCCAGCAGCGCGCGCCGTCCGCCCTCGACCGCGGCGGTGCGCAGCACCAGGGCGTTGTCCAGGCCTGGCGTGACGGTGAGGATGGCAGCGGCCAGGGTGAAGGCGAGCAGGGCGGCGGTGGCGGTCATGGCGGGGTTCGCGGGTGGGCGGGCGACAGTAGGGCTTGCGATGAGGGGCGGTCGCGATGGTCATCGGCGCTGCGTCCGCGACTGCAATGGGACACGGGCCGGGCGCGGCCTGAACGCAGTGTAGCGCCGCGCGCCGGGGCGCGGCAGGGGAAGGCGGCTGGCGGTATCATGGCGGGTTTCGCGATACGCGTTCACTTCCGGAATTCCATCATGGCCCTGCGCGCCACCATCTACAAGGCCGACCTCAACGTGGCCGACACCGACCGCCACTATTACGGCACGCACGGCCTGACCGTGGCCCGCCATCCGTCCGAGACCGACGAGCGCATGATGGTGCGCCTGGTCGCGTTCGCGCTGCACGCCAGCGAGGAGCTTGCCTTCACCAAGGGACTGAGCGATACCGACGAGCCGGACCTCTGGGAAAAGGACCTGACCGGCGCGGTCAAGCTGTGGATCGAAGTCGGCCAGCCCGAGGAACGCCGCATCCTGCGCGCCTGCGGCCGCGCCGAGCAGGTCATCGTCTATTGCTATGGCGGCTCGGCCAGCAAGATCTGGTGGGACGGCGTGCGCAACAAGCTGGAACGCGCCCGCAACCTGAAGATCGTCAACCTGCCGTCCGAACAGAGCCGCGCGCTGGCGCAGCTGGCCGAGCGCACGATGCAGGTCAACGTCAATATCTCTGACGGCATCGTTTATTTCTCGGCCGACAAGGGCGAGGCTACGATCGAGCCGGAAACCTGGCGTTGATTCGTGAAACGGGAGCAGGCATGAGTGCAGATCAGAAACGATTGACCGTTGCCTTGCCCCCGGTGCTGCTTGCTGAAATCAGGCTGGCGGCGCAAGACATGGGCTACGCCTCGATTGGCGAAGTCGTGCGGGAGGCGCTGCGCGAATGGGCATGTCGGCGCGAGTCTGTGTCCATCAAGTCGGCATCTCTGGAAGCGGATATCGCCAAGGGGTTGGCTGATATGGCGGCCGGGCGGGTCACGACCTTCGACGTGGCAGATATCGCCGAGCGAGGGAGGCGGCAGCTGGCCGCTGGCTCCCACTAGCAAGAATGCGAGCAACGCGCTATTGCGCGCGCACGTACACCCAGGCTTTCTTCCCCGACTTCAACGGCGCGAGCACGCGCTTGTAGTCCGAGACTTCATAGTCGTCGGCGGCCGCCAGCTCGGCGGGCGTGATGCGAAAGACCTGACCGGCGACCTCGTCGGCGGGCATGCCGGTGGGCGACACGATGGGATGGAATTTCTGACCGCTGGCGCGCAGCACCTCGGGATCGGTGATCTCGACCATGTCCAGGCGGTAGCCGATCATGGCGTCGTTCTCGCCGCCCAGGGGGCGGCCGAAGGTCGACAGCTGCACGCTTTCCTGCTGCAGGGTGCCGTAAGAAAACAGTAATTCCGTTTGCTGCGCTTCAGTCATGAACCATCTCTCAGAGTGGGGCGGGCGCGAGGCTCGCCGGGGGTGGGTCTGGCGGTGAAAACGTTGTGTGGTGAATTATATTGCGCAAGCCCATTCCGCCTTGCGGAGGACGGCACGAATAAAAAATGCTTGCGCGCCGATGTCGCGGCTCATTAATATGATGATCATCATATTTACTGTCGCCGCCATGTCCCGTTCCACTCCCCGCAAAGAGCAGACCCACGAGCGCATCGTCGAGGTCGCCGCGCGCGCCGTGCGCCGCGAGGGCTACGCCGGCGTGGGCGTGGCTGACATCATGAAGGAAGCGGGGCTGACCCACGGTGGCTTCTACGCGCACTTTCCGTCGCGCGACGCGATGCTGGTCGAGGCGGTCGAGCGCGCCGGGCAGGATGGCGCCGCGCGCCTGATGCAGCGGATGGAACAATGGCGCGAGCAGGGCGCCAGCCCGCTGCGCGCGCTGGTCGAGACCTATCTGTCGGAAGCGCATCTGGGCGGCTGCGAGGGCGGCTGCCCGGTGTCGTCGCTGGTGTCCGAAATGCCGCGCCAGTCGCCGGAGCTGCGCGAGTCCGGCGCGGGCCGGGTGCGCGGGCTGATGAATCTGGTGCGGCGTTTCCTGCCGGCCGATGCCCGGCCCGGCGCGGCGACGGCCGTGACCAGCACCCTGGTGGGCGCCTTGCAACTGGCACGCGCATTGGGCGACAACGCCGAGGGGCGGGCGGTGCTGGCCGAGGCGAGCCAGGCGCTGCTGTCGCGCTACGAACCGGAGGGTGAACGCGCGCCGCATTGATGGGATGCAAGTCGCGGCCGCCGTGCGCGGCCATTTTCTTATTCCTGAATATGATGATCATCATATTTTTCCGCGCGTGAAGCGCAACGCCCGCCCCGCAAGGCGCGGTTTTCCTGGAATCCGTTCAATCATGTCTTCCTCGGTTCATACGCCCGCGCCGTCTTCGGCGGAATTCGCGGGGTCTCCCTGGCCGGTCTTCTGGATCGCCAGCGTCGCGGTCTTCCTGGTGTCGCTGGACGCCACTTTGCTGTACGCCGCCTTCGGCGCGCTGCGAGCAGGCTTTCCCCAGGCCTCGGCGGCCGATATGTCGTGGGTGCTGAACGGCTACACCGTGGTCTATGCCGCCATGCTGATCCCTTCCGGCGGGCTGGCCGACGCCTATGGCCGCAAGCGCATGTTCCTGACCGGCGTGGCCCTGTTCCTGGCGGCATCGGCGGCCTGCGGCCTGGCCGGCGGCGTGGGCTGGCTGGTGGGCGCGCGCGTGGCGCAGGCGGTCGGCGCGGCCTTGCTGACGCCGGCGTCGCTGTCCATCGTGCTGGCCGCCTTTCCGGTCGCGCAGCGCACCGTGGCCGTGAGCCTGTGGGGCGCGGTGGCGGGGCTGGCGGCGGCGGTCGGCCCCAGCCTGGGCGCTTTCGTGGTGGACGCGGCGGGCTGGCCCTGGGCCTTCTACATCAACGTGCCGCTGGGCGCGCTGTCGCTGTGGCGCGGCGCGCGCCTGCTGCAGGAATCGGTGCGGCCCGAGTCGCGGCGGCGCCTGGACGGGGTGGGCATGGCCCTCTTGATCCTGGGCGTGGGCGCGGTGGCGCTGGCCATCGTGCAGTCGGAGTCGCCGGCCTGGTCGGCCGGCGAGCTATGGGTTGCCGCCGCCGTCGGCGCGGGCGCGCTGGCCGCCTTCGTGGCCTGGGCCCGCGTCGCGCCGCAGCCGCTGGTGGATCTGGCGCTGTTCCAGCACCGTAGCTATCGCTACGCGAACCTGGCGACGCTGAGCTTCGGCATCGCCTTCGCGATGATGTTCTTCGCCTTCTTCTTCTACATGATGGGCGTCTGGCACTACAGCCTGCCCAAGGCCGGGCTGGCGGTGACGCCGGGGCCGTTGCTGGTCATGCCCACCGCCATCGTGACCGGCAGGCTGGCCGCGCGCATGGGGCATCGGCCGTTCCTGGTCGGCGGCGCCTTGCTGTACGCGGTGGCCGGGCTGTGGTTCCTGCTGGTGCCGGGCGCGGAGCCTGACTATCTGGGCGCCTGGTTGCCGGGCCTGGTGCTGAGCGGCCTGAGCGTGGGCATGGTGCTGCCTTCGCTGGCCGGCGCGGCCGTCAGCCGGCTGCCGGCGCAGCATTATGCGGTGGGCAGCGCCGTCAATCAGGCCACGCGCCAGATCGGCGCCGTGCTGGGCGTGGCGATCACGGTGCTGCTGTTGGGCAAGGGTGCGCTGAGCCACGCGGATTTCGATCCGCTGTACATGGCGCATGTGGGCCTGGCCTTGCTGACGGGGCTGCTGTGCCTGGCGGTGGACACGAGGCCGACCGCGACGCCCGCCGCAAGGCCGGCGCGTTGAGGCGGGCCTCAGCGCGGCGTGCGCTGGTGCGGCATGAGCGGCGGCACGGGCTTGCCGGCGACCAGTTGCCAGAAGGCGGGCAGGAAGCACTCCGCCACCAGCAGCGGCCGGCCCTGACGCCAGAACACCGAGCGGCGCGCCCAGATGCGGGCGGCATCGAGTTCGCGCGCGTCGGGCGGCAGCGCGCCGATGGCGGTGGCGTGAAAGGGCACGGGCGAGGCCAGCCGGCGGCAGGCGAAAGGCGAGCGGATGACCGTGCGATCGTGATAAAGCATGTCGGCCAGCGGCCGCGTGCGCAGGCGCCGCATGCCCTGCCAGGCGCCGTGCGAGGCGGCCAGCGGCGTCAGGCTGCGGGCCGGCACGCTGTCCACGCCGTCGACGGACATCAGCACTTCGCGGATCCAGACCGGCGCGCCGGGCGCGATGCGCATGGCGCGCGCTTCATCCTGCGGCGCGCCGTCGGCGTACTCGGCCAGCACCCGCAGCCGCACCTGGCCCACCTGGCGCAGTCCGGCGGTCAGGGCGCCAGGACGGAACAGCCAGTGGCGCTGGGCGGGGGTGAGGGCGGGCGGCGCGCTGGCCAGCCAGCCGGCGGCGAGAGGAGGGCGGAATGCTGCGGGAAGGATCATGGCTGCGTATTATGCCAAGAGCCGCGCCCGGGCCCTTGCGGCGTGATGCCGCAGGCCGGGCGGCGGCGGGGCTGGGCATACAATGGCGGCCATGGAAAAAGTACGCATCTCCAAGCTCATGTCCGAGCGTGGGCTCTGTTCGCGCCGCGAGGCCGATGGTTATATCGAGCGCGGCTGGGTCCGCGTCGACGGCGTGGTGGTGTCCGAACTGGGCGCCCGCGCGTTTCCCGACCAGGTCATCACGCTGGAACGCGCCGCGCAGGCGCGCCAGACCTCGCGCGTCACGATACTGATCAACAAGCCGGTGGGCTATGTGTCCGGCCAGGCCGAGAAGGGCTATACCCCGGCCGTGGCGCTGATCGACGCGCGTTCGCGCTTCGCCGCCGACCGCGCGCCGCAGCGCTTCGAGCGCGGCCATCTGGACGGCCTGGCCGTGGCCGGCCGGCTGGACATCGATTCCCAGGGCCTGCTGGTGCTGACGCAGGACGGTCGCATCGCCAAGCAGCTGATCGGCGAGGATTCCGAGGTCGACAAGGAATACCTGGTGCGCGTGCAGGGCAGCCTGTCGGATCGCGGCCTCGAACTGTTGAATCACGGCCTGTCGCTGGACGGCAAGGCCCTGCGGCCGGCCCAGGTGCGCTGGCAGAACAGCGACCAGCTGCGCTTCGTGCTGCGCGAGGGCAAGAAGCGTCAGATCCGCCGCATGTGCGAGCTGGTCGGCCTCAAGGTGGTGGGCCTGAAGCGCGTGCGCATCGGCCGCGTGGCGCTGGGCGACCTGCCGCTGGGGCAGTGGCGCTATCTGCGCGAGGACGAGCGCTTCTAGGTCTGCCCCGTCCCGGTCCGGGCGCCGCCCCGGGCCTTATCCGCACACAGATTTTTCAGTCTGTTTCCAGCGCGCCGTCATTTCATGAAAGCGGCGCTATCCTTCGTTGGCCCGCTACCCAGGCGCTCCATCAGGAATTCGATGAAGATCCGGGTCTTGGCGGGCAGGAGCCTGGTCTCGGTGACCGCATAGACGGGGAAGGGCCCCAGCTGCCAGTCGGGCAGCACCCGCAACAGCTGGCCCGAACGCTGTTCCTCGCGCTGGCCGCCGACCAGCACCGCGATGCCCGCGCCCAGCATCGCCAGCCGGCGCGCCATGGCGACGCCGTTGACCGAAAAGCGGTTGCCGGGCGTGAACTCGATGTGCTGGTCGCCGTTGTTCAGCGGCCAGCGCGTGACGCGGCCGGCGCCTTCCGCGCGGAACTCGATGCACTCGTGGCGGGTGAGGTCGCTGGGATGCTTGGGCTCCCCGTGTTTTTCCAGGTACTCGCGCGACGCGTACAGATAGGCCGGCAGCATGCCCAGCAGGCGCGCGATCTGCGTCGAGTCGGGCAGTTCGCCGATCTCGATGGACACGTCGCAGGTCTGGAACACGCGCTGCGCGTGGTCCGGGTTGGCGAGGTCGAGATAGAAGGTGACGTCCGGATAGCGCAGGGAGAATTCCATGAACGATTCGGCCAGGAAGTCCGTGCCGAAGTCGGCGGGCATGTTGACCCGCAGCGGGCCGACCGGGGTGTCGACCAGCTTCTGCAATTCTTCATGGGCGATCTGGGCCTCGGCCACGATCAGTTGGCAGCGTTCGAAGTACAGGCGGCCGGCGTCGGTCAGTTCGACCTTGCGCGTGGTGCGGCTGAGCAGGCGCAGCCCCACGGAGCGTTCGAGTTCGGCCACCTGGCGAGACAAAGTCGACTTGGGGATGCCCAGGCTGGCGGCGGCGCGGCTGAAACTATGCGTCTTGGCCACTTCGACGAAGAGCTCCATGCCTTGTAAACGTTTCATGGCGGAATTTTGTCATAGAGGGAGTCGTAAGATTGTCCCACAGATGGAATGATGTTTTCTCTTGATTGCTCTTTGTTTCTCGTGCGGGATAACGCAGAATGCGAGTTCTGCATTGCAGCAACGCCCTGCCTGACCGTCCGAGTCCACCATTTCCCCGAACCGCTACCCGATCCGCGCGCCGCGTGGACCCAGAGCTGTTGTTTTCCAAAATGTAGAGCGGGCGGGCCGTACACAAGCCGTCCGGGCGAGGTACGCTCGGCGCTTCCGGGCAAGGCCGTCTTCCGCCGTTGCGTCGCGCGTCAGTCCGCGCGGCCGGTCGGGGGGCAACTTTTATCGTGATTGGGAACTGAACGTATGAACAAGAAAAGCGCTATGTGGCGCGGCGCGGCGGTCGTCGCGCTGACGGCATCGGCCCTCACCCTGGCCGCTTGCGGCAAGAAGCAGGACGCGCCCCAGGCGGGCAAGCCGCAGGTTTCGGTCGTGACCCTGTCCACCAAGGCGGTTTCCCTGACCACCGAGCTGCCGGGCCGCACCTCGCCGTTCCGCGTGGCCGAGGTCCGGCCGCAGGTCAACGGCATCGTGCAGAAGCGGCTGTACACCGAAGGCGGCGACGTCAAGGCCGGGCAGCAGCTCTACCAGATCGATCCCGCCTTGTACCAGGCCACGCTGGACAGCCAGAAGGCCGCCCTGGCGCGCGCCCAGGCGCAGCAGAAGACCGCCGCGCTGCTGGTCGAACGCTACAAGCCGCTGGTGGCCACGCGCGCCGTCAGCCAGCAGACCTATGACAACGCCGTCGCCTCGCGCGACCAGGCGGCCGCCGATGTGCTGTCGGCCAAGGCCGCGCTGGACACGGCGCGCATCAACCTGGTCTACACCAAGGTGCTGTCGCCCATCGACGGCATCATTGGCCGCTCCTCGGTGACCGAGGGCGCGCTGGTGACCGCCAATCAGGCCGCCGCGCTGGCCGCCGTGCAGCAGATCGATCCGATGTACGTCGACGTGACGCAGTCCAGCGTGCAACTGCTGCGCCTGCAGGAAGCGCTGGCCAGCGGCCAGCTGACCCGCGCCGACGGCGAGCAGTCCGCGGTGGTCACGCTGACGCTGGAAGACGGCACGCAGTACAAGCAGCAGGGCAAGCTGCAGTTCTCGGAAGTCACGGTGGATCCGGGCACGGGTTCGGTCACGCTGCGGGCGGTGTTCCCCAATCCTGACCGCCGGCTGCTGCCGGGCATGTTCGTGCGCGCCCGCCTGGTCGACGGCGTGGCCAGCCAGGGCCTGCTGGTGCCGCAGCGCGGCGTGACGCGCAACCAGCGCGGCGAGCCGACGGCGATGGTGGTCAACGCCGAGAACAAGGTCGAACTGCGCACCTTGAAGACCGACCGCGCCGTGGGCGACCAGTGGCTGGTCAGCTCGGGGCTGGCGGCGGGCGACAAGGTGATCGTCGAGGGTCTGCAGATGGTGCGTCCCGGCGTCGAGGTCGTGGCCACCGAGGCCGGCGCCAAGCCGCAGACGGCGCAGCAGCCGCCAGCGGCCGCCGACGCGAAGAAGCAGTAAGTCAGGGAGCCACGCATGGCAAAGTTTTTTATCGACAGGCCGGTATTCGCCTGGGTGATCGCGATCGTGCTGATGATGGCCGGCGCGCTTTCCATCCTGAAGCTGCCGGTCTCGCAGTACCCCAACATCGCGCCGCCGGCCATCGGCATCGCGGTGACCTATCCCGGCGCCTCGGCGCAGACGGTGCAGGACACCGTGGTGCAGGTGATCGAGCAGCAGATGAACGGCCTGGACGGGCTGGAGTACATCTCGTCGGAAAGCAACTCCGACGGCAGCATGTCCATCACGCTGACCTTCCGTCAGGGCACCAACCCCGACACCGCGCAGGTGCAGGTGCAGAACAAGCTGTCGCTGGCGCAGCCGCTGCTGCCGCAGGAAGTGCAGCAGCAGGGCATCCGCGTCACCAAGGCCACCAAGAACTTCCTGATCGTGGCGGGTTTCGTCTCCACCGACGGCACCATGACCAAGGACGATCTGGCGGACTACGTGGCGTCCTATGTGCAGGATCCGATCAGCCGCACGCAAGGCGTTGGTGACTTCCAGCTGTTCGGCTCGCAGTACGCGATGCGCATCTGGCTGAATCCGGACAAGCTCATCAACTACGGCCTGACCACCACCGATGTGGTCAACGCCATCAAGGAGCAGAACGTCCAGGTGTCGTCCGGCCAGCTGGGCGGCCTGCCGGCCGTGCGCGGCCAGCAGCTCAACGCCACCATCATCGGACCGTCGCGCCTGCAGAAGCCGGAAGACTTCGGCCGCATCCTGCTGAAGGTCAATCAGGACGGCTCGCAGGTGCGCCTGGCCAACGTGGCCAGCATCGAGCTGGGCGGCCAGACCTACGCCATCGACAGCTACTTCAACGGCAAGCCGGCCTCGGGCCTGGCGGTCAAGCTGGCGCCGGGCGCCAATGCGCTGGACACGGCGCAGGCGGTGCGCGACACCATCAACAGCCTGAAGCCGTTCTTCCCGCCGGGCATGGACGTGGTCTATCCGTATGACACGACCCCGTTCGTCAGCCTGTCGATCGAGGAAGTGTTCAAGACGCTGGCCGAGGCCATCGTGCTGGTCTTCCTGGTGATGTATCTGTTCCTGCAGAACTTCCGCGCCACCATCATTCCGACGCTGGCGGTGCCGGTGGTGCTGCTGGGCACCTTCGGCGTGCTGGCGGCCTTCGGCTATTCCATCAACACGCTGACCATGTTCGGCATGGTGCTGGCCATCGGCCTGCTGGTGGACGACGCCATCGTGGTGGTGGAGAACGTCGAGCGGGTGATGGCCGAGGAAGGGCTGACGCCCAAGCAGGCCACGCGCAAGTCCATGACCCAGATCACGGGCGCGCTGATCGGCATCGCCATGGTGCTGGCCGCCGTGTTCATTCCCATGGCCTTCTTCGGCGGTTCGACGGGCGTGATCTACCGCCAGTTCTCGATCACCATCGTCTCGTCCATGGTGCTGTCGGTGATCGTGGCCATCGTCTTCACGCCGGCGCTGTGCGCCACCATGCTCAAGCCGATTCCCAAGGGCCATCATGGCGCCAAGCGCGGTTTCTTCGGCTGGTTCAACCGTACGTTCGACCGCAGCACCGAGGGCTATGCCAACACGGTGTCGCGCGTGCTGAACCGTGGCAAGCGGCTGATGCTGGTCTATCTGGCCATCGTCATCGCCATGGCCTGGATGTTCACGCGCATCCCGACCGCGTTCCTGCCGGATGAGGACCAGGGCATTCTCTTCGCCCAGATCCAGACGCCGTCGGGCGCCACCGCCGAGCGCACCAAGGCTGTCATCGACGAGGCCACCAAGTACCTGCTGGAAGAAGAGAAGGACGCTGTCACCTCGGTGTTCGCCGTCAACGGCTTCAACTTCGGCGGCCGTGGCCAGAACGCGTCCATCCTGTTCATCAAGCTGCGCGACTGGGACGAACGCGGCGCCGCCAGCCTGAAGGCCCGCGCCGTGGCCGCGCGCGCCAACGCCCACTTCCGCAAGACCGTGCGCGACGCCATGCTGTTCGTGGTGCCGCCGCCCTCGGTGATGGAGCTGGGCAACGTGACCGGCTTCGACTTCATGTTGATGGACCGCGCCGGCGTGGGCCACGAGAAGCTGCTGGCCGCGCGCAACCAGCTGCTGGGCGCCGCGGCCAAGAGCCCGGTGCTGCAGGGCGTGCGCCCGAACGGCATCGAGGACGCGCCGCAGTACCAGCTCGACATCGACCGCGAGAAGGCGCGCGCGCTGGGCGTGGCGGTGTCCGACATCAACAGCACGCTGGCCACCGCCTGGGGTTCGTCCTACGTCAACGACTTCATCGACCGCGGTCGCGTGAAAAAGGTGTTCGTGCAGGGCGACGCATCCGCGCGCATGCTGCCCGAGGACCTGGAGAAATGGTACGTGCGCAACAAGAACGGCGACATGGTTCCGTTCTCGGCCTTCTCGTCTGCCAGCTGGACCTACGGCCCGCAGAAGCTGAACCGCTACAACGGCTCGCCGTCCTTCAACATCCAGGGCCAGGCCGCGCCGGGCTACAGCTCGGGCGCCGCCATGCAGGAGATGGAGCGCCTGGCCGCGCAGCTGCCGACCGGCGTGGGCTACGAATGGACCGGCATGTCGTTCGAAGAGCGCTTGTCGGGCGCGCAGGCGCCGGCGCTCTACGCGATCTCGCTGATTGTGGTGTTCCTGTGCCTGGCCGCGCTGTATGAGAGCTGGTCGATCCCGTCGGCGGTGATGCTGGTGGTGCCGCTGGGCATCATCGGGGCGCTGGCCGCGACCTTGCTGCGCGGGCTGTCCAACGACGTGTACTTCCAGGTGGGGCTGCTGACCACCGTGGGCCTGGCGGCGAAGAACGCGATCCTGATCGTGGAATTCGCCAAGGAGCACTACGAGTCGGGGGCGGGGCTGATCGAGTCGGCCATCCATGCCGCGCGCCAGCGCCTGCGGCCCATCCTGATGACTTCGCTGGCCTTCATCCTGGGCGTGGTGCCCCTGGCGATTTCCTCGGGCGCGGGCTCGGGCAGCCAGAACGCCATCGGCACCGGCGTGATCGGCGGCATGCTGACCGCCACCTTCCTGGCCATTTTCTTCGTTCCCACCTTCTTCGTGGTCATGCTCAAGCTGTTCAAGGTCAAGCGCATGAGCGAACAGCGCGACAAGCACGAAACCGACGTCGCGGCGGAGGGACCTGCGCAATGATGATTCCGATGAGAACCCTGTTGTCCGTATCCCTGGCGGCGGCCCTGGCGGGCTGCTCGCTGGCCCCGACCTACGAGCGCCCGGACGCGCCGGTCAGCGCCGCCTATCCGGCCGGCGCGGCCTACAAGCCCGACGCGGTCAACCCCCCCGGCGTGGCCACGGCCGACGTCGGCTGGCGCGACTTCTTCACCGACCCGCTGTTGCAGCGGCTGATCGAGATGTCGCTGGCCAACAACCGCGACCTGCGCGTGGCGGCGCTGAACGTCGAGGCCGCGCGCGCGCAATACCGCATTCAGCGTTCCAACCTGATGCCCAGCGTCGGCCTGGCCGGCAAGGAAACCGCGCAGCGCACGCCGGGCAGCCTGACGCCCAGCGGCGAGGCCACCACCAGCCACAACTACCAGGTGGGCGCCGCGCTGTCGACCTGGGAGCTGGACCTGTTCGGCCGCATCCGCAGCCTGAGCGACAAGGCGCTGGAGTCGTATCTGGCGCTGGACGAGACGCGCACGGCCACGCAGCTGTCGCTGGTCGCCGAAGTCGCCAACGCCTACCTGACGCTGCGCGCCGACCAGGAGCTGCTGGCGCTGACGCGCGACACGCTCAAGAGCCAGCAGGATTCGTTCAAGCTGACGCAGCAGAGCTACGACATCGGCCTGTCGACCGCGCTGGACCTGAGCCAGGCCGAGGTCGGCCTGCGCACCGCCGAACGCAACTTGTCGCAGTACACGCGCCAGGCCGCGCAGGACCGCAATGCGCTGGTGCTGCTGGCGGGCCAGCCGCTGCCTGACGACCTGTCGGCGGCGCTGGACCAGGCCGTGAGGCTGGACGACGGCATGCTGCCCACCGCCTTGCCGGCCGGGCTGCCGTCCGACCTGCTGGCGCGCCGCCCGGACATCCGCGCGGCCGAGCACCAGCTCAAGGGCGCCAACGCCAACATCGGCGCGGCGCGCGCGGCCTTCTTCCCGACCATCAGCCTGACCGGCACGGCGGGCACGGCCAGCTCCAGCCTGGGCGGCCTGTTCGATGGCGGTTCGGGGGCCTGGAGCTTCACGCCGCAGATCACGGTGCCGATCTTCGCCGGCGGCTCGCTGCTGGCCGGACTGGACCTGGCCCATGTGCAGAAGAACGTGCAGATCGCGCAGTACGAAAAGGCGATCCAGTCGGGCTTTCGCGAAGTGGCCGACGCGCTGGCCGGGCGCGGCACGCTGGACGAGCAGATCCAGGCGCAGCGCCTGCTGGTGGACGCCAGCCAGCGCGCCTACGATGTGTCCGACCAGCGCTTCCGCCAGGGTATCGACAACTACCTGAGCGTGCTGGATTCGCAGCGTTCGCTGTACAGCGCCCAGCAGTCTCTGGTGGACACGCGCCGCGCGCGTCTGTCCAACCTGGTGAACCTGTACAAGGCGCTGGGCGGCGGCTGGACCGAGCGCACCGCCTCGGCGGCGGGCGCGGCGCAACCGGCGCAAGCCGCCGGCGGCTGATCCGCGGGCCGGCTGGCGGCTAGGCAGCAAAAGCAACGGGCCGACCCCGCGAGGGGCCGGCCCGTTTTCCTGCGCGCCGGAACTGGCCGGGCAGGGCGCTGCGTCAGGCGCGTTTCTTGGCGATCAGGCCGACCACGAAGAGCACGATGATGGCGCCCACCACCGAGGCGATCCAGCCTGCCGGCTCGCCGTCGTGGTACCAGCCGAGCTGACGGCCGAGGAAGCCGGCGACCACCGAGCCGACGATGCCCAGGATGGTCGTCATGACGATGCCCATGGGCTGGTCCCCGGGCATGACGGCGCGGGCGATCAGGCCGACGATGAACCCGACGATGATCATGATGATGATGCTCATGCGCGTGCTCCTTGCGTAAGGAAAAGGTTGCGATGCGTCCCGATCATACTCACGCGCCGCGTTCATGGGGTGTAACAACACGTATGCGCGGCGCGCCCGCAACATGCTGCATCGCGATGGACGCCGACGGGTCTATGACGTCATGTCTATGAGCTGGCGGATGTCGCGGGTGAGCGCCTCGATGCTGTCGGTTTCCGAGGCCAGCAGCCGCGCGCGGCCCTTGTTGTCGAAAATGTACACGCCTCGGCTGTGCGTCACATCGTAGATCTCGGCGTCGTCGCCGGGCTTGGGCTTTTCGATCTGGTAGGCGACGCGGTAGCGGCGCGCCAGGTCGGCGATCTGCTTTTCGTCGCCGGTCACGCCGATGGCGTTCTTGTTGAACGCGTCCACATAGGCCTGCAGGATGTCGGGTGTATCGCGATGCGGATCCACGCTGACGAACACGATGCGCACGTCGCGCGCCTTGTCGCCCAGGTTCTGCAGCACGGCGGTCAGCTGGGCCATGGTGGTGGGGCAGATGTCCGGGCAGCTGGCGTAGCCGAAGAACAGCAGCACGGTCTTGCCCTTCAGGTCGTCGCTGCTGACGGTCTTGCCGCCCGCGCCGGGCAGCGAGAACTTCAGGTCGGGCAGGTGGCCCTTGACGTCGTAGAGGGTCCAGTTCACGTTCCGGTCGCCGCAGGCGGCGAGCAGGATGAACAGGGTCAGCAGCAGGCCGCGCCAGGCGCGGCCGCAAGTGAGGTGTCTCATGTATCCCAAGGCCGGTCGAGAAAGATAAACCCGTCGATTCTACCCGTATGCCCGGGGGCGGACGCGCCGGGCGCACGCGAACCGCTTGCGCTGGCGCAAGCCCCGCGCGCGGGCGTTTGTGAAGTTTTGTCGGAGCTTTGTCGTGAAAAGCGTTTTCGGGCTTGGCGGCGGCATCGGCCGAACTATATTCAGCCATCGGTCAGGCCGATGACTGCAAGCACACGAGGCTGGACCATGCGCTACCCGTACTATCCATACTTTCCCGTCGTCCTCGACATTCTTCATTCGCGCGCCGCCGAGCAGGTGCTAGACGCGCCTTGCGGCACCGGCTGGCTTGGCGACAACCTGCACGCGACGGCCCGGGGCAGCGTCGAACTGGACGGCGTGGGGCTGTGGGAGTTTCCCGAAGTCGGCGGCGGCTACCGCGAGGTCATCGAGCATGACCTGGAAACACCGCTGTCGCTGAATCGCCAGTACGACGCCGCCGTCTGCTGCGAAGCCATCCACCTGGTGACCAATCCCGGCGTGCTGGTCGAGAGCCTGCGGCGCGCACTGCGGCCGGGCGGCACCGTGGTCATCACCACGCCCAACACCTGGTACTTCCGCTCGCGCCTGCAGTTCCTGCTGCGCGGCTTCCATTCCGGCTTCCGGCCCATGGTGGGCCGCCAGCGCGGGCAGGACTACATCACGTATTTCCCCTGGAGCTATCCGCAGCTGCATCTGCTGCTGTCGCACTACGGCTACGTGGACATCACGCTGCACGAGGTCGACGAGGTCAAGCCCAAGCGGATGCTGGAGCATCTGCTGGCGCTGCCGTCGCGCCTGTATTACCGGCAGCGGATCAAGCGCGCCGAAAGCGAGGAAGCGCGGCAGTTCTGGCGCGAAGCCGCGCGCGACCAGTCGGTGCATGGCCGCTGGCTGGTGGTGTCGGCGCGGCGGTCGGTCGAGGACATGGCGGCCTGACAGGGACGGGCCGCAGGCGCGCATGCCGTGGCGCCGCGCGGCCCGCGCAGTCCCGGCGCACGCAAAGACGGCCCGCGTGCGCGGGCCGTCTTGTCCTGCAACCTGCATCGTCGCGTCAGGCGGCGCTCATGCCGCTGTGGCGCAGCAACGCGTCAATACGCGGCGCGCGGCCACGGAAGGCGGCGAAGGATTCCGCCGCCGGACGCGAACCGCCCACGGCCAGCACTTCGCGGCGGAAGCGCGCGCCGGTCTCCGGGTCCAGCGTGCCCAGCGCCGAGCCGGACGGCTGGCGGGCGGCGGCTTCCTCGAAGGCCTCGTAGGCGTCGGCCGACAGCACCTCGGCCCACTTGTAGCTGTAGTAGCCGGCGCCATAGCCGCCGGCGAACAGGTGCGAGAAGGCATGCGGCAGCCGGTGCCAGGCGGGCGGGAACAGCACCGCGACTTCCTGGCGCACTTCCTGCAGCAGGGCCAGCACCTGGGCGATGGAAATGCCCTGGGCGCGGTCGTGCATCAGCATGTCGAACAGCGCGAACTCGATCTGGCGCACGGTCTGCATGCCGCTCTGGTAGTTGCGCGCCGCGATCATGCGGTCGTAGAGCGCGCGCGGCAGCGTCTCGCCGGTGTCGGCGTGGGCCGACAGCTTCTGCACCACGGCCCATTCCCAGCAGAAGTTCTCCATGAATTGCGAGGGCAGTTCGATGGCGTCCCATTCCACGCTGGAGAAGGCGGCCGCGCCGGGTTCGTCCACTTCCGACAGCAGCGCGTGCAGTGCATGGCCGGTCTCGTGGAACAGCGTGATCACGTCGTCATGCGTCAGCACGGCGGCGCGCTCGCCGTTGGGGCGCGAGAAATTGCAGGTCAGGTAGGCCACCGGCGTCTGCAGGCGTCCGCCGGCCAGGCGGCGGGTGCGTTCGCTGTCGACCCAGGCGCCGCTCTGCTTGCCGGCGCGCGCGTACAGGTCCAGGTACAGATGGCCGATCAGCGCGCCCTCGGGGCTTTCCACGCGCACGCCGCGCACGTCGGCGTGCCAGGACGATACCGGCGTTTCCACCAGGCGCACGTTGAACAGGGTCTCGATGACCTCGTACAGGCCGGCCAGCACGCGCGGCTCGGTGAAGTACTGCTTGACCTCGTCTTCCGAGTAGGCGTAGCGCGATTCGCGCAGGCGCTCGGAGGCATAGGGCACGTCCCAGGGCTGCAGTTCGGCCAGGCCCAGCTCGGCGTCGGCATAGGCGCGCAGCTCGGTCAGGTCGCGCTGCGCGTAGGGCTTGGCGCGCGCGGCCAGGTCGCGCAGGAACTCGGTGACTTCGCGGGCGTCGCGCGCCATGCGGGTCTGCAGGCGCAGCCCGGCGAAGGTGCCCAGGCCCAGCAGGCCGGCTTCCTCGGCGCGCAGCGACAGCAGCTCTTCGATCAGCGGCGAGTTGTCGAACTGCGCGTCACCCTGTTCCGACGCGACGGTGCCATAGCCGCGGTACAGCGCCTCGCGCAGGTCGCGGTCGCGGGCGTACTGCATCACCGGCAGGTAGCAGGGCATTTTCAGCGTCAGCTTCCAGCCCGGCTTGCCGTCTTCCTCGGCGGCGGCGCGGGCGGCGGCCAGCACGTCGGCCGGGATGCCGGCCAGGCGCGCTTCGTCCTCGACGAACAGCGACCAGGCGTCGATGGCGTCCAGCACGTTCTCGGAGAACTTCTGCGAGGCCTGGGCCTCGCGGTCGGAAATGGCGGCGTAGCGCTCGCGGTCGGCGCCCTGCAGCTCGACGCCGCTCAGCCGGAAGTCGCGCAGCGCCATCTCGACGATGCGGCGGCGCACCGGCGTCCAGGCGGCGAAGTCCGGCGCGGCGGCCAGGCGCTGGTATTGCTTGTACAGGCCCTCGTGCAGGCCGACCCAGGTGGAGAATTCGGTGACCAGCGGCAGCGCGGCGTTGTAGGCCTCGCGCAGCTCGGGCGTGTTGACCACGGCGTTCAGGTGGCCCGCCACCGACCAGGCGCGCCACAGCCGCTCGGACGCGGTGTCCAGCGGCTCGGCCACGGCTTCCCAGGTGGCCGGCAGCGACGGGTCGGCGGCGTGCTCGACGGCCTGGCGCGCGATGCCTAGCAGTTCCTCGACGGCGGGCACGATGTGCGCGGGCGTGACGGCCGCGTAGTCGACCAGGTCGGAGACGGGGGCAAGCAGGGGATTCTGGGTCATGGCGGTAGCGGGTGGGAAGGGGTTGCGGGACGCGGCGGATGGCGGCGCGGCATATGCCTAACAGGTAGGGGCGATCGGCCCGAACGCAAGGGCAGGATAGAACATCCTGTGCTGTCGCGCTGGCTGGGGAGAGCCGCCCGCCCGCCGGGCCGCGACGGGCCGGGATAGGGCGGACGGGAGTGGGGCCGGACGGCCCCGGTCGCTCAGGCGGTCAGCCCGGCCGCGCGCTCGGCGGCCTCGACCGTGTTGACCAGCAGCATGGCGATGGTCATGGGGCCCACGCCGCCCGGCACGGGCGTGATGGCGCCGGCCACCTGGCTGGCGGAGGCGAAGTCCACGTCGCCGCACAGCTTGCCGTCGGCGCCGCGATTGATGCCCACGTCGATGACGACGGCGCCCGGCTTGATCATCGAGCCGTCGATCATGCCCGGCTTGCCGGTCGCCACGACCAGCACGTCGGCGCGGCGCGTCTGCGCGGCCAGGTCGCGGGTCTTGGAGTTGCAGATCGTGATGGTGGCGCCCGCCTGCAGCAGCAGCATGGCCATGGGCTTGCCGACGATGTTGCTGGCGCCCACGATGACGGCCTCGGCGCCGCGCAGGGCCACGCCTTCGGATTCCAGCATCTTCATCACGCCGTAGGGCGTGCAGGGGCGGAACAGCGGCTGGCCGGTCATGAGCAGGCCGGCGTTGCTGACGTGGAAACCGTCCACGTCCTTTTCGGCGGCGATGGCCTCGATGACCTTGTGCGCGTCCATGTGCTTGGGCAGCGGCAGCTGCACCAGGATGCCGTGGATGGCCGGATCGCGGTTCAGCGTGTCGATGCGGGCCAGCAGATCGGCCTCGGTCATGTCCGCCGGGTACTGCTCTTTCACGGAATGCAGGCCGGCCTTTTCGCAGGCGGCGACCTTGTTGCGCACATACACCTGGGAGGCGGGATCTTCGCCCACCAGCACCACGGCCAGGCCGGGGCGGGCGCCTTGCGCGGCCAGCGCGGCAACGCGCTGGGCGACTTCTTCGCGGATACGCTGCGAGAGCGCGACGCCGTCAATGATTCTTGCTGTCATGCATGCGCCTCGGGCTTGGCCAGGGCAACCTTCATCAGGTCTGCTACGGTGGTCACTTCAAGTTTTTCCATGATGTTGGCGCGGTGCGCCTCGACGGTCTTGATGCTGATGCCCAGGTCGTCGGCGATCTGCTTGTTCAAGCGGCCGGCGACGATGCGCTCCAGCACCTGCTGCTCGCGCGCGGTCAGGCGCGCCAGCATGGCTTCGTGGTCTTTCTGGGCCTGGTGCTTGCTGACGCGCTGCGTCGCCTGCTCCAGCATGCGCGCCACGATCTCGCGCAGGTCCGATTCGTTGAACGGCTTTTCGAGGAAGTCGACCGCGCCCTTCTTCATGGTGGATACGGCCATGGGCACGTCGCCGTGGCCGGTGATGAAGACGATAGGCAGCGGGGCGTTGCGGGCGATCAGCTGTTCCTGCAGTTCCAGGCCGCTCATGCCGGGCATGCGCACGTCGGCGATCAGCACGCCGATCTGGGCCGGATCGTAGTCTTCCAGGAAGGACTCGCCGCTGGCGTAGGCACGGACGCGATAGCCATTGGCCTCCAGCAGCCAGCGCAGCGAATCGCGGACCGCTTCGTCGTCGTCAACAATGAATACCGTGCTCGACAGGTGGGGCGTGTTCATGCGTGCAACTCCTCTGACTGGTCATTCTGGGCCTGCGGCTGGGGTGCAGCGCAGGGCAGGGTAAAGCGGAAAATGGTGCCGCCGGCGGGATTGGGGTCTGCCCACAGGCGGCCGTGGTGCGATTCGATAATGGTACGGCAGATATTCAGCCCCATGCCCAGGCCCTGGGACTTGGTGCTGAAGAAAGGTTCGAACAGGCGCTCGGGCTCGGCCAGGCCGTGGCCGCGGTCGACCACGGCCACCTCGATGTGCTGCTCGTGCAGGATCACGGCCACCTTGAGCTCGTCGGACTCGCTCTTTTCCATGGCTTCCAGGCCGTTCTTGAGCAGGTTGAGCAGCACCTGTTCGATCAGGATCGGGTCGGCCAGCACGTCCGGCGCGTTGGACGGCACGAAGCTGTCGATGCGGATGCGGCGCTTGCGCGCGTCGATCTCGGCGAAGCCGATGGCGTTGTCGACGATGCGGCCGATGGCCACGCGCTGGCGGCGCGGCTCGCTGCGTTTCACGAATTCGCGGATGCGGCTGATGATCTTGCCGGCGCGCTCGGCCTGCGAGGCGGCCTTTTCCAGCGCCGGCAGCAGCATGTTGGGGCTGGTGTGGCCGGCCTTGACCAGGGCCACCGCGCCCATGCTGTAGTTGGCGATGGCGGTCAGGGGCTGGTTCAGCTCGTGCGCCAGCGACGAGGCCATCTCGCCCATGGTGGTCAGGCGGCTGGTGAGCTGGATCTTCTCCTGCTGCACGCGCGAGGCTTCCTCATGCGTGCGACGCTCGGTGATGTCGCGCGCCACCTGCATGCGCACGCGGCGGCCGTCGGTCCAGGCCAGCATGCGGTGATGCACCTCGAACCAGCGCTGCACCGAAGGCGCGAACACTTCGACGGATTCGTCGGTGAAGCGGCCACGGCGGCCGGCCAGCAGTTCGTCATGGCCGCCGGTCTGGGCGCCGAACACGCGGCGGTAGGTGCGGTTGGCGAACAACAGCTCCAGGCCGTCGTGGGTGTCGGCCGTGACCGAGATGGCGTCGTCCAGGCCTTCGAGCACCGTCATGAAGCGTTCGTGCGCGGCGGTCAGCGCCTCGCGGATGCGCTTGGGCTCGGTGATGTCGGTCATGGAGGTCATCCAGCCGATCTGGTTGCCGTTGGGGTCCAGCAGCGGCGACACGTACATGCGGGCGGTGAAGCGCGAGCCGTCGCGGCGCTGGGCCTCGACCTCCAGGCCGCTGCTGGGCGTCTTGCCCGACATCAGCACGTCCAGCGTGTGCTGATGCTGTTCGTGGCGGCCGGGCACCCAATAGGGGAAGGGCGGGCTGCGGCCGATCAGGTCGGCCTCGTTCCAGCCGATCATGCGGCAGAAGGCGGGATTGACGTAGGCGATGCGGCCTTCCATGTCGAGCACCCGCATGCCGGTGGACATGGAGTTCTCCATGGCGCGGCGAAAGCCGGTCTCGGCGATCAGCGCGGCCTCGGCCGTCGAGCGGAAGCGGGTATAGCGCCACAGCATCAGCAGGCTGATGATGATCACGCAGGACAGCGCCAGCACCACCCAGAGCAGCCGTTGCTGGCGCATTTCCTGGTCGATGGTGACGAACATGACGCTGTCGTCGTGGATGCGCTGCAGCCAGAAGAACACCGCCATCACACAGATATAAAGGATCAGCACCAGGGCTGGCGTGACCCAGTACACCCCGCGGCGGCGCGTGCGGGCGTGGTCGTGGAATGGGGTGGGGATGTTGGACTTGGGCGCGCTGGACATGGAATTCGGGCCAGATAGACCCGGCATTTTAGTGCGTGTTGCCGGGGAATTGCCGGGAATCAAGCGGTCGATTGCGTGGACAGGCTAAAAAATTGCGCCGATGCACCTTTCAGCTTGCGGTCATGATTTCACTTTGTGAAATGCCGTACCGCAACATGAAATTTTCCTTGCGACCGGTTAATCTTCTTTCTTAGAATGCCGGCTGATAAGGGAACCCTACCCGAAGGCAGGTTTCCAGAACACCCACGACCCATGCAGGACATGGTAGCCCGGATGATCCGGACGCCACGGACTGGCCGCGAGCAGACCAATAAGCGCGGGTGTGGTCATGAACGAACCCCAATAGGAGACACACGATGTCCTCTTTCGCCCAGGCTGGCGCCGTGCAGGCTGCCAACGACGAAGACACCCTAGAGACCCAGGAGTGGCTCGAAGCCCTGGCAGCCGTCCTTGACCGCGAAGGACCGCAGCGCGCGCACTACCTGCTGGAACGCCTGATCGACGAGGCGCGCCGCTCCGGTGCCCACATCCCGTTCTCGCCCAACACCGCCTACGTCAACACGATCCCGCCCGGCCTGGAGCCGGCGCATCCGGGCAACCTGGAACTGGAATCGCGCATCCGCTCGTACGTGCGCTGGAACGCCATGGCCATGGTGGTCAAGGCCAACAAGCACAACCCGCCGGACGGCGGCGACCTGGGCGGCCACATCGCCTCCTTCGCCTCGCTGGCCACCATGATCGGCTGCGGCCAGAACCACTTCTGGCACGCCGAGACCGAGAACCACGGCGGCGACCTGGTCTACTTCCAGGGCCACACCTCGCCCGGCATGTACGGCCGCGCCTACCTCGAAGGCCGCCTGACCGAAGACCAGCTGAACCACTTCCGTCAGGAAGTGGACGGCAAGGGCCTGTCCTCGTACCCGCATCCGAAGCTGATGCCGGACTTCTGGCAGTTCCCGACGGTGTCGATGGGCCTGGGCCCGCTGATGGCCATCTACCAGGCGCGCTTCCTGAAGTACCTGCACGCCCGCGGCATCGCCGACACCAGCCGCCGCAAGGTCTGGGTCTTCTGCGGCGACGGCGAGATGGACGAGCCGGAATCGCTGGGCGCCATCGCCCTGGCTGCGCGCGAGAAGCTGGACAACCTGATCTTCGTCATCAACTGCAACCTGCAGCGTCTGGACGGCCCGGTGCGCGGCAACGGCAAGATCATCCAGGAGCTGGAAGGCGACTTCCGCGGTTCGGGCTGGAACGTGATCAAGCTGATCTGGGGTGGCTACTGGGATCCGCTGCTGGCGCACGACAAGGAAGGCATCCTGCGCAAGATCATGGAAGAGACCTTCGATGGCGAGTACCAGGCGTACAAGGCCAACGACGGCAAGTTCGTGCGCGAGCATTTCTTCGGCAAGCACCCCAAGCTGCTGGAAGCCGTGTCGCGCATGAGCGACGAGGACATCTGGCGCCTGAACCGTGGCGGCCATGACCCGCACAAGGTGTTCGCCGCGTTCGACGCCGCCACCAAGCACGAAGGCCAGCCCACCGTCATCCTGGCCAAGACCATCAAGGGCTACGGCATGGGCCACGTCGGCCAGGCCAAGAACCCCACCCACCAGCAGAAGAAGCTGGAGCTGGACTCGATCCGCGAATTCCGCGACCGCTTCGCCATCCCGATCCCGGACGACCAGCTGGCCGATCTGCCGTACTTCAAGCCGGCGGAAGATTCGCCCGAAATGAAGTACCTGCACGAGCGCCGCGCCGCGCTGGGCGGCTACCTGCCGCGCCGCCGTCAGAAGGCCGACGAACAGCTCAAGGCCCCGGCGCTGGACGCCTTCAAGGCCGTGCTGGAGCCCACCGCGGAAGGCCGCGAGATCTCCACCACCCAGGCTTTCGTGCGCATCCTGAACCAGGTGCTGCGCGACAAGGACCTGGGTCCGCGCGTCGTGCCGATCCTGGCCGACGAATCGCGCACCTTCGGCATGGAAGGCCTGTTCCGCCAGATCGGCATCTACGCGCCGGAAGGCCAGAAGTACACCCCGGTCGACAAGGACCAGGTCATGTACTACAAGGAAGCGGCCGATGGCCAGCTCCTGCAGGAAGGCATCAACGAAGCGGGCGCGATGAGCTCGTGGATCGCGGCGGCCACGTCGTACTCCTCGAACAACCGCATCATGATCCCGTTCTTCATCTACTACTCGATGTTCGGGTTCCAGCGCATCGGCGACTTGGCCTGGGCGGCCGGCGACATGCAGGCGCGCGGCTTCCTGCTGGGCGGCACCGCCGGGCGCACCACGCTCAACGGCGAGGGCCTGCAGCACGAGGACGGCCACAGCCACATCCTGGCCTCGACCATCCCCAACTGCGTCTCGTACGACCCGACGTTCGGCCATGAACTGGCCGTGATCATCCAGCATGGCCTGAAGCGCATGGTGGAAGACCAGGAAAACGTCTACTACTACCTGACGGTGATGAACGAGAACTACCCGCAGCCCGGTCTGACCACGGGCGACGAGGAAGGCATCATCAAGGGCATGTACAAGCTCAAGTCGCACGGCAAGGGCAAGAACCGCGTGCAGCTGATGGGTTCGGGCACGATCCTGCGCGAAGTCATGGCCGCGCAGGAACTGCTCGAAGCCGACTGGGGCGTCGCCTCCGACCTGTGGAGCGTCACCAGCTTCACCGAGCTGCGCCGCAACGGCCTGGACGCCGAGCGCCACAACATGCTGCACCCGGACGAGAAGAAGCCGCAGGTGGCCTATGTCACCGAGCAGCTGGCCAAGACCGAAGGCCCGATCATCGCGTCGACCGACTACATGAAGCTGTTCGCCGACCAGATCCGTCCGTTCGTGCCGAAGGGCCGCGAATACAAGGTGCTGGGCACCGACGGCTTCGGCCGCTCGGACTTCCGCTCGAAGCTGCGTGAGCACTTCGAGGTGGACCGCCACTTCGTCGTGGTCGCCGCGCTGCGCGCGCTGGCCGACGAAGGCAAGCTGCCGCTCGCCAAGGTGGCCGAGGCCATCAAGAAGTACGGCATCAATCCGAACAAAGCCAACCCGCAATACGCCTGAGGGTAAAGAGACATGAGCAACATCGTGCAGATCAAGGTTCCGGACATCGGTGACTTCAAGGAAGTGGAAGTCATCGAGGTGCTGGTGTCGGTGGGCGACACGATCAAGGCCGAGCAGAGCCTGATCACGGTGGAGTCCGACAAGGCGTCGATGGAGATTCCGGCCTCGCAGGGCGGGGTGGTGAAGTCGATCAGCGTGAAGGTTGGCGACAAGGTTGCGGAAGGCACGGTGGTGCTGGAAGTGGAGGCGGCAGGCGCCGCCGCCGCGCCCGCCGCGCCCGCCGCCGCGCCCGCTGCTGCTGCGCCGGCCAAGGCCGCTGAAGCTGCCAAGCCTGCCGCTGCTGCCGCGCCGGCTCCGGCTGCCAGCGCCGGTCCCGTCGAGATCCAGGTGCCGGACATCGGCGACTTCAAGGAAGTCGAGGTCATCGAAGTCATGGTCGCCGTGGGCGACACGATCAAGGCCGAGCAGAGCCTGATCACCGTCGAGTCCGACAAGGCCTCGATGGAGATTCCCGCCTCGCAGGGCGGCGTGGTCAAGGAAGTGAAGGTCAAGGTCGGCGACAAGGTCGCCAAGGGCTCGGTCGTGGTCGTGGTGGAAGGCTCGGCTCCGGCCGCCGCCGCGCCCGCCCAGGCCGCTGCCGCCGCGCCCGCGCCCAAGGCCGAGGCGCCGGCACCGGCGGCTCCCGCCGCCGCGCCGGCCGCGCGTCCGGCTCCGGCCGCCGCGCTGGAAGACGCCAACCTGAAGCCGGGCCAGCTGCCGCACGCTTCGCCCTCGGTGCGCAAGTTCGCGCGCGAGCTGGGCGTGAATCTGAGCAAGGTCAAGGGCTCCGGTCCCAAGGACCGCATCACGGCCGACGACGTGCGCGCCTTCGTCAAGCAGGCGCTGGCCGCTCCGGCCGCCGTCGCCGGCGGTTCGGCCGACGGCGCCGCGCTGGGCCTCTTGCCGTGGCCCAAGGTCGACTTCACCAAGTTCGGCCCGATCGAAGCCAAGCCGCTGTCGCGCATCAAGAAGATCTCCGGCGCGAACCTGCATCGCAACTGGGTCATGATCCCGCACGTCACCAACAATGACGAAGCGGACATCACCGACCTGGAAGCGCTGCGCGTCACGCTGAACAAGGAAAACGAGAAGTCGGGCATCAAGGTCACGATGCTGGCCTTCCTGATCAAGGCCGTGGTCGCGGCCCTGAAGAAGTTCCCCGAGTTCAACGCCTCGCTGGACGGCGACAATCTGGTGCTCAAGCAGTACTACCACATCGGCTTCGCCGCCGATACGCCCAACGGGCTGGTGGTGCCGGTGATCCGCGATGCCGACAAGAAGGGCATCCTGCAGATCGCCCAGGAAATGACCGATCTGTCCAAGAAGGCCCGCGACGGCAAGATCTCGCCGGCCGACATGCAGGGCGGCTGCTTCTCGATCTCGTCGCTGGGCGGCATCGGCGGCACCTCGTTCACGCCCATCATCAATGCGCCCGAAGTGGCCATCCTGGGCGTGTCGCGTTCGTCGCACAAGCCGGTCTGGGACGGCAAGCAGTTCGTGCCGCGCCTGATCGTGCCGCTGTCGCTGTCCTATGACCACCGCGTCATCGACGGCGCCGCCGCGGCCCGCTTCAACGCCTATCTGGGCGCGCTGCTGGCCGACTTCCGTCGCATCGCGCTGTAACCGGGGAGCCTTCATGAGCAATACCGTTCAAATCAAGGTTCCGGACATCGGCGACTTCAAGGAAGTGGAAGTCATCGAAGTGCTGGTGTCGGTGGGCGACACGATCAAGGCCGAGCAGAGCCTGATCACGGTGGAGTCCGACAAGGCGTCGATGGAGATTCCGGCCTCGCAGGGCGGGGTGGTGAAGTCGATCAGCGTGAAGGTAGGCGACAAGGTCGCGGAAGGCACGGTGGTGCTGGAAGTGGAGGCGGCAGGAGCCGCCGCCGCGCCGGCCGCCGCGCCCGCCGCCGCCGCGCCGGCCAAGGCTGCGGAAGCGGCCAAGCCTGCCGCCGCCGTTGCGTCGACCCCGGCTCCGGCCGCCGCCAGCTTCGGCGGCTCGGCCGATGCCGAGTACGACATGCTGGTGCTGGGCGCCGGCCCCGGCGGCTATTCGGCCGCCTTCCGCGCCGCCGACCTGGGTCTGTCCACCGTGCTGGTGGAGCGCTACGACACGCTGGGCGGCGTCTGCCTGAACGTGGGCTGCATCCCGTCCAAGGCGCTGCTGCACAACGCCGCGATCATCGACGAGGCACGCGAGCTGGCCGCCCACGGCATCAGCTTCGGCGAGCCGAAGATCGACCTGGACAAGCTGCGCGGCTACAAGGACAGCGTGGTCGCCAAGCTGACCGGCGGCCTGGCCGGCATGGCCAAGGCGCGCAAGGTCACCGTGGCACACGGCGTGGGTGAGTTCGTCGATCCGCATCACCTGAAAGTCACGGGCAAGGACGGCAAGGTCCAGACGCTGCGCTTCAAGCAGGCCATCATCGCCGCCGGCAGCCAGTCGGTGAAGCTGCCGTTCCTGCCGCAGGACGAGCGCATCGTCGACTCGACCGGCGCGCTGCTGCTGCGCGAGATCCCCAAGAAGATGCTGATCGTCGGCGGCGGCATCATCGGCCTGGAAATGGGCACGGTGTACTCCACACTGGGCGCGCGCCTGGACGTGGTGGAAATGCTGGACGGCCTGATGCAGGGCGCCGACCGCGATATGGTCAAGGTGTGGCAGAAGAAGAATGCCTACCGCTTCGACAACATCATGTTGAAGACCAAGACCGTGGGCGCCGAGGCGAAGAAGGACGGCATCTACGTCAGCTTCGAAGGCGAGGGCGCGCCCAAGGAGCCCCAGCGCTACGACCTGGTGCTGCAGGCCGTGGGCCGCAGCCCCAACGGCAAGAAGATCGGCGCCGACAAGGCGGGCATCGCCGTCACCGACCGCGGTTTCATCGAGGTCGACAAGCAGATGCGCACCAACGTGCCGCACATCTACGCCATCGGCGACATCGTGGGCCAGCCCATGCTGGCGCACAAGGCCGTGCATGAAGGCCATGTGGCGGCGGAAGCGGCGGCCGGCCAGAAGTCCTTCTTCGACGCCCGCGTCATTCCGTCGGTGGCCTACACCGATCCGGAAGTGGCCTGGGTGGGCTTGACGGAAGACGAGGCCAAGAAGCAGGGCATTAAGTTCGAGAAGGGCGTGTTCCCCTGGGCCGCCTCCGGCCGCGCCATCGCCAATGGCCGCGACGAGGGCTTCACCAAGCTGATCTTCGACGCGGATACGCACCGCATCCTGGGCGGCGGCATCGTGGGCACCCACGCCGGCGACCTGATCAGCGAAGTGGCCCTGGCCGTGGAAATGGGCGCGGACGTGATCGACATCGCCAAGACCATCCACCCGCACCCCACGCTGGGTGAATCGGTCGGCATGGCCGCGGAAGTGGCCGAAGGCGTGTGCACGGACTTGCCGCCGATGAAGAAGAAGTAAGCAGACGCGGTTTGTCTGCGAAATCCCCGCGCGGCGGCGACGCTGCGCGGGGATTTTTTTTGTCTGGCCGATGCGGGTGCGCGCCGCGTGCTTTGGGGGAACAGCGCCAGAAGGGGCGGACAAGGATGGACAGATTTGTCACTGTCGGCCGGACCGGGATGGCGGCCCTGCGCTATGTTCACGCCCAGGGTGTGCGGGCATGTGGCAGCTTGGCATGGTGCGATGGCCGACTCATCCATCCTATGGGAGGTGATGGCATGGCCAAAGGCAAGACATCCGTAGCGACGGTGCCCGAGACGGCGCCGGAGGCGTTGCTGGGGGATATCCGGATATTGATCGAGGGGGCTCGGCAGCGTGCCGCCTCGGCGGTGAACAGCGAGTTGACGATGCTCTATTGGCGTATCGGCCAACGCATCCACGCGCAAGTACTTGAGGGGCGGCGGGCCGACTACGGCGAGGAAGTGCTGCCCAATGTAGCGGCGCAGTTGGTGCGGGAGTATGGCAGCAGTTTTTCGGTCAAGAACCTGCGCCGCATGGTGCAGTTCGCCACGACCTTTCCAGACGAGCAGATTGTCGTATCGCTGATACGACAATTGAGCTGGACCCATTTTATCGCCCTGATCCCGTTGAAAGACCCGCTCCAACGCGACTACTACGCACAAATGGCCAGCATCGAACGCTGGAGCGTGCGCACCCTGCGCGAGCGCATCAACTCCATGCTCTACGAACGCACGGCGCTGTCCCAAAAACCGGATGAATTGATCGCCCAGGAACTGGCAACCCTGGCCGGCGCGCAGCGCATGTCGCCGGCGCTGGTGATGCGCGACCCGTACATCCTGGACTTCCTGGGCCTGCAGGACAGCTGGCAGGAAGGCGACCTGGAAGGCGCGATCATCCGCGAGATGGAGTCCTTCCTGCTGGAACTGGGTGCGGGCTTTTCCTTCCTGGCGAGGCAGAAGCGCATCCAGATCGACGACGAGGATTTCCATCTGGATCTGCTGTTCTACAACCGCAAGCTGAGGCGATTGGTCGCCGTCGAGCTGAAGATCGGCGACTTCGAGGCAGCGCACAAGGGCCAGATGGAGCTGTATCTGCGCTGGCTGGACAGGCACGAACGCGAACCCGGCGAGGCCGCGCCACTGGGGATCATCCTGTGCACGGGCAAGAAGCGCGAGCAGATCGAACTGCTGGAACTGGACCGATCAGGGATACACGTCGCCGAATACCTGACGGCCTTGCCGTCGCGCGAGGTGCTGGGTGAGAAGTTGCAGCAGGCGGCGACGCGGGCTCGTCTGCGGATTGAGCTGCGTGGCGGTGAAACGATATAGCGGCCCGCACGGTTGCGGCGGACATGCACGGCGCGGTGCCGTGCCGTTGTGGGCTGCTGGTTCGGCTTGCATCGGGGCATCTGCCGGGCTGTCGTGCTACGGCCTGAGCGCGCGCAAGGGCCGTCTCGCCAGTTTCGTTTTGAAGTCCTGCCTGCAATCGCAGATGACGTGGATGTAAACGACGTCACTGACGACTTCGTAGATCACCCGGTTCTTGGCGGCAATGATCTCGAGAAAGTGAGTGGCGGGCAGCTCGGGCGGCGCATGGCCGGCGCCGGGAAAGCGCTCCAGATTCAGGACCGCCTTCTTGATCTTCGCGTAGGCGTCCAGCCAGGTGGACGGAGAGAAGTGCTTGATGACATAGCGCCGGATCTCGAACAGATCGTCGGCTGCGGACTGAAGAAACACGACCCGATGCGTCATGCAGGGTCTTCCTGGTCCATGGCTTCAATCCGCGCGAATACATCCGTGGCCGGGATCGTCCGGCCTTCCTCTATTTCCCTGCGGCCTTGCGCAAGCAGCTGGAGCAAGGCAATCGCCTGTTCCTGCTCTTCATAGCTTTGCACATCCATGACGACGAGCTTGGCCTCGCCATTTTGGGTGATCAACAACGGTTCGCGCGTCTGGGACAGGGTCGTGACGATTTCGGCCGCATGACTCTTGAGATATGAGATCGGTTTGACCTGTGTTGAGTACTTCATGGGCAGAGCTCCAGCTAAATAGATGTATCGGACTTATTTTAGTCTGAATTCAGTCTCGTCGTTCGGGTGCTCCATGTTGCGCAAGCCACGGTGATCGGGCTGATATCCGATCCTCGCCACCGCAGGCTGCAAAAAGAAAATCCCCACGCAGCCATTGCTGTGTGGGGATTCGGCAATCGCCGCAAGGGCTGGCGGGCGCAGCGAGGCCCGCGTGCTCAGGCGTGCGTATTGACCCGCGAGCCCAGCGTGGCGTCCTGGGCCATGGCCGGCACGGCGCCCTGCATCAGCGTGGCCACGGTTTGCGACTGCATGTTCAGCACTTTCTTGAGCAAGGTGGCCTGGATTTGATCGACCGTTTGCGCGTCGCGCATGGCCAGGACGGTGTTGACGGCGTTGTTGACGGAGTCCATGTCTGGGGTTCCTGCGTGGGTGGCCCGGGAATGAGCCTAGTGGGGGTTATTGTCGCGTAGTTTCCGCATTTCGGGGGGCGGCATCCGGCGTCCTGCCGGGTATTTTTTGCTCATTCTTGACCATGCGTGGGCTCGGACGGGCCGACCGGCCCGTTCACGGGCGGGCAGGGCATTCCTTGACGGTACCCCATCCTTGGTTGGGTTCGCAGTATTGCTTGCGTGCGGCCCAGGCGCAGTCCGGCCGGTCGAAGAAACTCAATCCCGCGCAGCGTTGCAGCTTTGCCTTCAATGCATCCAGCCAGCTGCCGCGCGGTTCGGCGGGGATTTCGGTGATCCGGAGCGTGGGGACGGGCGCGGGCACCGGGGCCGGCGGAGGCGTGGCCGTGGAAGGGGTGCCAGTCCCCGGCGTGTCGGTATGCCGCGAGGGCGCTTCAGCCGTGGGGCCGGATGGCGTGTGGGGGGACGTGGGCGGGGCCGACTCGTGCTCCGGTGCGTGGCGGGGTTCTTCCGGGGGGGTATCGGCATGCTCCTGTCCCAAACCCGGTAGGGGCTGCAAGGGCTGCAGCGGCAGCCGCACGGGGCTGGCGGCCGACGCGCCGGTGCGCTCAGAATTGGGCGTGCTCCAGTACACGACCAGCAGCACCAGCGCGCCGTAGATCGCCAGGGTGTAGAGCACGGTCAGCGTGGCCCAGCCCACGCGCTTGCCGGTGATGGGGGGCGCGTCTTCGCGGCCAAGCAGGCTGCGCCAGCGGACAAGCGTGGCCCCGGGCGCGCTGATCAGCCACCAGGCCAGGCGCCGGACCACGCCGGGCGGACGGGGCAGCTGCGCGCTGACCTGGGCGGCCAGCAATTCGCGCAGGGCGCGGTTTTCCTCGAGCAGGCGTTGGGCATCCGCCGGCGCCTGATCATTGCGATCCGGAGTGCTGTCATGCTGCGTAGCGAGGGGATCGGACGGCGTGGCGGTCATGTTGAGAAAACTATAGATACAAAATCATGCGACCGCAATTATGAGGGGCGCGCGTAGCGGTCAAAAAAACGAATAAGCGGGCAAAAGGCCGGCTGCGGCAGGCACTTGCCAGCAGGGTGCAAGCATGTGTCCGGAAGGCGGACGCGACACGAAGGGGAGCCGTGCGGTCACGCAAGTTCAGGCGGGCTTTCTCGCGCCTGGCGGCGCGCAGCATGCGATCCTGCGACCGCGGCAGATCCGGGATCCGTCGTCAGAGTAGCCCGCGCGCGGGAAAGCACAAAGCCGGCTTGCGCCGGCTTTGTGCTTGGGTGGGACCCGAAGGTCCCCGTGCCAGGTCGGGCAAGCCGGACCTCGCGGTCCGGACCTGCCCGGCCGTTCCTGCTGAGGCGTGATTAACGCAGCAGCGACAGAACGGTTTGCGGCACTTGGTTGGCTTGCGCCAGAACCGAGGTACCAGCCTGTTGCAGGATCTGGTTCTTGGACATGTTCGACACTTCCGTGGCGTAGTCCGCGTCCTGGATCCGCGAGCGGGCGCCCGACAGGTTGTTGACGACGTTGTTCAGGTTGGCGATCGTCGATTCCAGACGGTTCTGCACAGCACCCAGCTCGCCGGTCAGCTTGTTCAGGACCTTGAACGCGGAGTCCAGGGTCTTGAGCGGGTCGGTGGTCTTGTCGCCTTTGCTCTGGGCTTCGAACGTCATCTTGCCGCTCGAGTCGATCTTCAGTTCCTTGCCGATGGAGGCGGCATTGGGATCCGTGGACATGGACTTGCTGGCGCCATCGTTCTTGAAGGTATCGCCACCGGCAATGGCCAGGACCTTGCCCGTGAGCTGATCGAACTGGAAGCGTTGAACGGTTTTTTCAACGATGCTCAGTTCTCCCTTGCCGTCGAGGTACAGCTTGTTGCTGTTGGCGGGCACGACTGCATCCTTCTGCGTCAAGACGCCGGTAGCGCTGATATCGACAGTGGCGGCCTGGATGCCAGAGCCCATCGTGGCCGAACCAGTCTTGCCGTTGAGGGCTGTCAGAACTTGGTCGGTGGTTGCGGTGGTTTGGAAGGCAATATCAGCAGCAGCAGCTTGTCCCTTGTAGGTAGTGCCGCCGATGCTCAGAGCCACACCCGACCGATCCACGGTAGCCGAGCCGCCTGCTGCATAGTCGGTCAGATCTTTAAGTTTAGCCTGGGACAGATTGCCGCCAGCAGCCTTATTGTCGGTCGCAGACAGGTTGCCGGCAGTGGGATCCCAATACAGCGCCTTGCCGCTGGTATCAGTAATATTGCCGTTGGAATCGATCTTGATATCGACCGTTTCCTTGGTGTTCTTATAGGTAGCGCTTACAGGGGTCGAACCGATTTTGCCCTTAATTGCCGCTTCGATATTTGCGCTGTTGTCAACCTTGGTGTAGGTGAAGTTGCCAGCAGTAGCATCATATGTATACTTCGTCGGCGTGCCGGCGGGATCAACGGTAATGCTGTCACCGTTCTTGAACTTACCCAGCAAATCAGACGCCTTCGCATCAACGTTTTTGGTCGTGACATCATATTGGTTCGGCAAACCAGATGCAGACGCGGTGACATTCGGGCCAGTCAGATCATTGATGTTGGCCGAACGGTTGTCCACCACACCCTTGCCATTCACGTTGAAGCCGTTCAGACCCAGCGTCTTGACGCTGATTTCCGACAGGTTCAGGGTGATGGTTTCGCCGTCGTTGGCGCCAACTTGCAGCGTCAGGGGCTTGGCGTTGGCCGACAGGACCTTCACGCCGTTGAAGTCGGTCTGTTGCGAGATGCGGTTGATGTCGGACAGGCGCTGGTTGATTTCATCTTGCATCGAATCCAGCTGCTCTTGCGAGTAGTTGCCGTTACCGGCCTGAACGGCCAGTTCGCGCACGCGCTGCAGGTGGGTGTTGACTTCGCTCGACGCGCCTTCGGTCGTTTGAGCCAGCGAGATGCCGTCGTTGGCGTTGCGGGCGGCTTGGGTCAGGCCCTTGACGTTCGCGGTGAAGCGGTTGGCGATGGCCATGCCGGCGGCGTCGTCCTTGGCGCTGTTGATGCGCAGGCCCGACGACAGGCGTTCGATGGCGGTACCCAGGGCGGACTGGGACTTGTTCAGGTTGTTCTGGGCAACCAGCGACAAGTAGTTGGTATTGATGACTGCAGCCATGTTTAGGCTCCCAAGGAGAGAAAGGCTTCTTCAAACCGGGCAGCTAGGCCGCCCAACTGTAACGTGAGGAACTGAATTTGAGGTTTTCAAGTTCATCCGTTGCCAGGATTACGGCAGTCAAAAAACATTCTTTAGGGCAAATTTGAGAAAGGCGTGCTTTTCGATCATTGCCATGCTGTGGCTGCTGTGCGCCGCGTCATAAGAAAAAAGGGGCAGATAGCCCCTTTCCCATGCCTGGCGATGATCGCGCTGCCCTTCTATATAAGCAGACCGAGAGTGCGCAACTGATTCAGCACGTCAGACAAGAGGGATTGTGCAACAGGATCCAGGTTGCGGACGCGCTTCATTGATTTTCCATTGGGGTGTGCCAGTTCGCCAGATGCGAGTGCATCGCGCAGCCTGGTGCGCAGTTCGGGTAGCGAAGTGCCCTTGTCGATGTGCTGGCCCACGAATCGGTGTACCTCGTCGACCGGCGGGCGCAGGGATTGATGCCACAGGTTGTATTGGCCAATCATTCTGCTGCCCTGGATGTCGATGGCACGCAGGTGCGTCAGGCCCGGGATCCAGCGAGGCTGCGGCTCTTCATGGGCGTAGCCCACGGGTTCAAGCCGATAGCACAGCGCATTGGCGTTCAGGAGCAGCACAAGATGGGTCAGGATTTCCTCGCCCAGTTGTGCATCGGTCGTCGTCTTCTTTGCCTTTGGGCGCGCGGCGTCCAGGAGTTCCTGGAAGGTCAGGGCGCGGGGCCAGGCCAGCCGCAGGGCTTCGGCGATGGCCACGAAACTGGACGCCTGGGAAGACAAGCCGACGCCATTTGCGGTCAGATAGTGTCGTTCCTTGGACGGGGCGCCGGCTGGCGCCCGCGCTTGTGTCAGGCGCGCAGCCACATGCATTTTTTCCAGCGCGTTCGCTTCGGGACGATCCAGGATTTTCTCTGCTCGGTCGGCGTGGATCAGCAGGCTCTTGCGAAATTGCCTGCCTACAGCGAAATCCAGATACTGCTCGCGCATTTCACGGCCGGCATCGGCGGACAAGGCGCCATGCAGCATGGCCACGTTGTCGCCGTAGTTGGTGGAGATCATGGACTGCGGTTCCGCATCGGCCAGATAGGCCAACCCCGCTTGCTGGGCCGCGGCGACGAATTCCAGGAAATAGCAGGGCGCGTTGACCTCCTCCAGGTGCTCGTGCATCAGGTAATAGTCGGATTGCTTGCGTACCTGGCGCGCCGCCTGCTGCAAGGCTGAGCGTAGCGGATTGTTGTTGGACAGCCCGTTTTCCAGCATGGCCAGCATATCCTTGGCCCGCGCTAGCCGTTCCTCCGGCGTCTGCGCGTCATGGCTGTTCAGGATCATCGCATCCCGCACCACGTCCGACGCCTTCCAGCCTGGATAGGTGTTGTAGCTGACATAGGCAATACCTTCAGGCGCCAGGTTTTCCCGGCACACACGCAAGATGGCTTCGCGCACTTCCGGCGGCACCCAGCTGAACACGCCATGCACGATGATGTAGTCGAACTGTCCGAACTCGGGCGTGATGTCCGTGATGCTCATCGCGCGCAGGTCCAGATTCTTCAGGCCCATGGCCTTGACGATGGACTGGCCGGCTTCGATCTGCTGCACAGACAGGTCTACGCCCACGGCCCGGGCTTCGGGATGGGCGACGGCGTAGGGCAGCAGGTTGCCGCCGGCGGCGCAGCCCAATTCCAGAACGCGGGCGTTCGCCACGGGCGGCGCGCTGATGCCATACAGCGCCGCCACGGCTCGCAGATGGCCGGGGGCAGAGATCGAGAAGGCATTCGATTGGTAAGGCGTTTCGTCGTAGGCCGCGGCTAGCGCCTGGGTGACGGCGTCGGTATCGGTCATTGCGTATTCCTGGGGGCGGTAGAGCGAGTGCGCTGGCGCCGGCCCATGCCGGCGCCATGATGCGCGCCAGTCTGAAGGTTAGCTGTCGCTCGCGCGAAGAAATGGGGGGAATAACGGCGGAATTCGCCGGGATCTTGCACGCTTGGCACGAACAGCTCGCGTGCGAACCCTGCAAACAGAGCGCTAAATAATCTGCGCGATCTGCCCTTCCTTGGGCAGATCCTGCCAGGCCTGTTCCTTCAGCTTGGCGCGAATCCGCGCCGTGGCCTGCGAGCGCAGCTGGCAGACGCGGGCCTCGGTCACGTTCATGATCGCGCCGATTTCCTTCAGGTTCAGGCCTTGCTCGTAACACAGCGACAGCAGCAGCTTTTCGCGATCGGGCAGGGCGTCGATGGCGTGCACCAGCGCCTGGCGGAAATCGCCCGCCAGCAGGGAATCCAGCGGATTGCCGGTGGCCGAGCCGTGGTTCAGCGTGGCGCTCCAGTCCGATTGCGCGCCCGGGCCAGTCTCGGCGTCGGTCGTGAAATCCTCGTAATGCACGATCTGCACGCCTTGCGCGTCGTGCAGCAGCGCCTGGTATTCATTCAGCGGCAATTCCAGCTGCTGGGCGATCTCGGCCTCGGTGGGCGCGCGCATCAGGCGCTGCTCGAGCTGCTGGATGGCCTGCTCGATCTTGCGCGCCTTGGCGCGCACGCTGCGAGGCAGCCAGTCCTGGCCGCGCAACTCGTCCAGCATGGCGCCGCGGATGCGGGTGGTGGCGTAGGTCTCGAACTGCGCGTCGGCGGTTTCCTGATAACGACGGACAGCATCGAGCAGGCCGATCATGCCGGCCTGTATGAGGTCGTCGAGCTCGACGCTGGCCGGCAGGCGGGCGAGCAATTGCAGGGCCAGCTTCCGCACTAGCGGGGCATATTCGACCAAGCTGTCATCTGCGTGGGGCATTGCGGAAAGGTCAGGCGGTGTCCATCTTCACGCGCCGTCGATCGTTGTCAATTTGCGACATTGTCGACAAACGCGCGGCTGCACTAAAGCGGGGCAAGGATAAGTGATCGGCAAGTTGTCATTGTCGGCAAATGCGCTCTTTTCATTCCTTAAAGCACGCAACTTTTTGAATGCCTATTTGGCAAATTGACGTAAATTTGGCCAAGAATTGCATGTCAAGGTGTATCTAAAATCGCAAGTTGCGCAATATCAACAAAGATTTGTCATATAAGTCATAGAAAATGACATGACCTGTGGTAAATTTTACTTAAATTGCGAACAAATGATACATTTCGCATTAAAACAGGATGCAGCGGGCAATCATGCAACAAAACATGCGTTGCCCTTGGTAATCAAGCCCCTTGCGTGGGATAGGGAATAGGGAGTCGGGCGTGCAACAAGTCGAGAATTCTTTGCTGGCAGATATTCGTGAAGTGAATCTGTCCTATCTGTTGTTGGCGCAGCGCATGCTGCGCGACGACTATGCCGCATCCATGTTCCGTCTGGGATTCAGCAACGAAGTCGCCGATATCCTGATGCGCCTGTCGCCGGCGCAGCTGGTGAAGCTGGCCAGCTCCAGCTCGCTGCTGTGCCGCTTCCGTTTCGATGACTACAGCCTGCTGTCCGCGCTGACGCACGATGTGCTCGGCGGCGCGCTGCAGCAAGCGCATGCGACGATCCTGCTGGCGAAACAGCCGGTCGAAGAGCTGGCCTGACGGCCTTTCCGGATCCCACACGGATAATCAGTCATGGCCATCAAGAGCGTTTCGCAGGAAGCCGACGACATTCTGCTTGCCAGCTCGATGATTTCACTGGGCGCGCGGTTGCAGGTGCTGGAGGCTGAGACCAGTCTCAGCCACGACCGCCTGGCGCGCCTGTATCGGGAAATACGCGGCTGCTCGCCTCCCAAGGGCATGCTGCCTTTCTCGGTGGACTGGTTCATGACCTGGCTGCCGAATATCCATTCCTCGCTGTTCTACAACGTCTATTCCTTCCTGAACGCGCGCACCACCAGCAAGGGCATCCGCGCGGTCATCGACGCCTACCGGCTGTACCTGGAAAACTCGGGCGTGGACAACGCCGAGTCCGGCGAACCGGTGCTGAGCTTCACCCGTGCCTGGATGCTGGCCCGCTTCTTCGACAGCGGCATGCTGCAACTGTCGGCCTGCCGCCAGTGCGGCGGCCATTTCATCGCCCATGCGCACGACCCGCAATCCGACTTCGTGTGCGCCATTTGCCGGCCGCCGCCCCGCGCCGGAAAGACGCGCGCGGCCGCCAAGGCGCGCGCCGGCAGCCGCCCCGTGCCTGCCTCCGACGCCGCCCGTTCCTGAGCGGCGGCGTCCAAATACATCAAAAGCCCTGGAAAACTCCCCGTAACCCGCCTTTTTGGGTCGGGGGGAACAGGGGATCATTGACGCCGGTTTTAGACTTCGTTGGCAGGGGCCTGATGTGTTGATTGTTATCGGTTATCTCGTGGTGAGCGTCTCGGTCGTCGGCAGCTTCATCGCGCTCGGCGGCCACCTGGGCGCGCTGTACCAGCCTTTCGAGCTCACGCTGATCTTCGGAGCCGCCTTCGGCGCGTTCCTGGCCGGCAACAGCAAGAAGTCCCTGATGCTGGTCAAGAAAGCCTTGCCCGACGCGCTCAAGAGCTCGCAGTACAGCAAAGAGGTGTACATGGAGCTGATGGCGCTCTTGTATGTCCTGCTGAACAAGGCGCGCCGCGAAGGCCTGATGGCCATCGAATCGCATATCGAGGATCCGGCCTCCAGCCCGATCTTCAGCGAGTACCCGCGCATCATGAAGGACAACAAGCTCATGGAGTTCATCACGGACTACCTGCGCATCATGATCAGCGGCAACATGAGCTCGTTCGAAATCGAAACGCTCATGGACGAGGAAATCGAAACCTACCGCCACGAGCGCGAAATCCCCACCCATGCACTGCAACAGATGGCCGACGGCCTGCCGGCCTTCGGCATCGTGGCGGCGGTGCTGGGCGTGATCAAGGCCCTGGCGGCGGTGGACCAGCCGCCCGCGATCCTGGGCGACCTGATCTCCAAGGCCATGGTGGGCACCTTCCTGGGCATTCTGCTGGCCTACGGCTTCGTCGGGCCGCTGGCCTCGCGAGTCGACCGCCGCACGGCCGAGGCGGTCAAGGTGCTGGAATGCATCAAGACCACGCTGCTGGCCAGCATGAATGGCTATCCGCCCCAGCTGGCGGTGGAGTTCGGCCGCAAGGTGCTGTTCTCGGCCGTGCGCCCGACCTTTGGTGAGCTGGAAGAGCACGTCCGGCAGACCAAGTCCACCGGCAAGGCCTGACGGAGCAGCGGGCCATGAGCACCGTAAACAACCACCGTGTGGTGATCCGCCGCAAGAAGGTCAGGGGCGGCGGCCACCACGGAGGCAGCTGGAAGATCGCCTACGCCGACTTCATCACGGCCATGATGGCGTTCTTCCTGGTGATGTGGCTGATCAGCATCGTGCCGCGCGAAGAGCTCAAGGGCATCGCGGAGTACTTCCGCATGCCGCTGCGGGTGGCGCTGACCGGCGGACCCAGCAGCTCGGCCGAGACCAGCGCCGTGCCTGGCGGTGGCCGCGATCCGCTGCGCAGCGATGGCGACGAGCGCCGCGCCCAGGGCAACCGGGTCGAGGCCCAGCCGATGGTGGACGCCGAACGGCGCGATCACCATCGCCTGGAAAACCTCAAGAAGCGCCTGGAAAACGTGATCGAGAACAGCCCGGTGCTCAAGAGCTTCCGGCCGCAGCTGCTGATCGACATGACCACCGAAGGCCTGCGAATCCAGATCATCGACAATCAGAACCGCCCCATGTTCGCCACCGGTCGCGCCGAGGTGCAGCCGTACATGCGCGACATCCTGCGTGAGCTGGGGCCGGTCCTGAACGAGCTGCCCAACAAGGTCAGCATCTCGGGCCATACCGACGCGTCGCAATACGCGCGCGGGGAGCGCGCCTACAGCAACTGGGAACTGTCGGCCGACCGCGCCAACGCGTCCCGCCAGGAGCTGGTGGCCGGCGGCATGAGCGAGAGCAAGGTCATGCGGATCCAGGGGCTGTCGTCCAGCATGAGCCTGGTTAAAGATGATCCGTATGCAGCCGTTAATAGACGTATCAGCCTTGTGGTGCTCAATCAGGGCACCCAGCGGCGCATCGAGAATGAAAACGCCGCGGCCGCCGACGTGAGCGCGCGCGATGCACGCGAGGTCGGAACGGCGGTGGAGGCGGCCCAGGCTGCGGTTAGGGCCGCCGGGCAAACCAATCAGGGCGCAGCGGAAAGCACCCCGCGCGCCGAAGGGGTTCAATAACGATGGCGGCAACGATACTGGTGGCCGATGATTCGGCCACGATGCGCATGATTGTGCAGGCGACGCTGACCGGCGCGGGCTGGAAGGTCGTGACGGCAGGCAATGGCCAGGAAGCGCTGGAAATGGCCCGCAGCCATCCCATCGACCTGGTGGTCAGCGACTGGAACATGCCCGTGATGGGCGGCCTGGAGCTGATCCAGGGTCTGCGGGGAGAGGACCAGTACGTGGACGTGCCCGTTCTCGTGCTGACCACGGAAGACGACGTGGACAGCAAGATGGCCGCCCGGGATCTGGGAGTGTGCGGCTGGTTGTCCAAGCCGGTCGATCCCGACGTGCTGGTGGAATTGGCGTCCGAACTGCTCAATGAGCAGCCGGGCGCGTAGGCGAGTTCATTTATGAAGGCGTACCGGCCATGAGTTCTGGTTTGGATCTCAGTCAGTTTTACGAGACCTTTTTCGACGAGGCGGATGAGCTGCTCGCGCAGATGGAGCAGCTGCTGCTGGAGCTGGACGTGGGCTCGCCCAACATCGAGCAGCTCAACGCCATTTTCCGGGCCGCCCACTCGATCAAGGGCGGCGCGGCGACGTTCGGCTGCTTCACGCAGCTGGCCGGCACCACGCACCTGCTCGAAAACCTTCTGGACGCGATCCGTCGCGGCGAAATGGCGCTGCGCACGGACATGGTGGACATATTCTTGGAAACGAAAGACGTGCTCAAAAGCCAATTGGACGCCTACCGGGCCTCCGAAGAGCCCGACGAAGCCGTATTCGAGCGCATCTGCGCGGTACTGAGGCAGCTGGCCCTGGAGCATAAGGATCCGGCGGCCGCCGCGCAGGCGCCGGCCCCCGCTCCCGTCGCGGCCCCCGCGCCGCCGCCCGCGCCCGAACCCGAGCCTGCCCCGGAACCGGCGGCGGCCGCGCCGGCGGGCGACGGCGCCGGCCTGCCGCTGCGCGTGCGCATCACCAAGGTGTCGGACAAGGACGCCGAGGCCCTGCTCGAGGAAATGGGCAACCTGGGTCAGGTGCGCGCCAGCGAGCGCGCCAATGGCACGCTGACCGTCTGGGTCGACAGCACCTGCACGCCTGACGATATTGAGGCGGTCTGCTGCTTCATCGTCGACGCCGACCAGCTGAACATCGCCCGCGAGGCGGCGCCGGGCGCGCAGGCGCCGGCGGCCCCGGTCGAGCAGTTCGCGCAGGCGGCCGAGCAGTTCGCCGCGCAGGCGCAAGCCCAGGCGCCGGCGCCGGCTGCTGTCGCGCCGGCTCCGGCCGCGCCCGCCGTGGCCGAGTCGGCCGCCGCTGCCGAAGCCATCACCCAGGCGGCGCGCGCCACCCGCGCGGCGCCCGCGCACGCGGACAAGGAATCGACTTCCATCCGCGTCGGCGTGGAGAAAGTCGACCAGATCATCAACCTGGTGGGCGAGCTGGTCATTACCCAGGCCATGCTGGCGCAGACCGCGTCCACGCTGGATCCTGTGCTGCATGACCGCCTGCTCAACGGCATGGAGCAGCTCGAGCGCAACGCGCGCGACCTGCAGGAAGCCGTGATGTCCATCCGCATGATGCCGATGGACTACGTGTTCAGCCGCTTCCCGCGCCTGGTGCGCGACATCGCCGGCAAGATGGGCAAGCAGATCGAACTGCAGACCTACGGCCGCGCCACCGAACTGGACAAGAGCCTGATCGAGCGCATCATCGATCCGCTGACGCACCTGGTGCGCAACAGCCTGGACCACGGCATCGAGACGCCCGAGAAGCGCGTGGCGTCCGGCAAGGATCCCGTGGGCCAGCTGGTGCTTTCCGCCCAGCACAACGGTGGCAACATCGTGATCGAGGTGAGCGACGACGGCGCCGGCCTGAACCGCGAGAAGATCCTGAAGAAGGCCATGTCGCAGGGCCTGCCGGTCAACGAAAACTCGCCCGACGACGAAATCTGGCAACTGATCTTCGCGCCCGGCTTCTCCACGGCCGAGAAGGTCACGGACATCTCCGGTCGTGGCGTGGGCATGGACGTGGTGCGCCGGAACATCCAGGACATGGGTGGCCACGTGCAGCTGTCGTGCGAGCCGGGCAACGGCACCACCACGCGCATCGTGCTGCCGCTGACGCTGGCGATCCTGGACGGCATGTCGGTGCGGGTGGGCGAAGAGACCTTCATCCTGCCGCTGAACCATGTGACCGAATCGCTCCAGCCGACCAACGACCAGATCTATTCGGTCGCCGGCAACGAGCGCGTGATGCAGGTGCGCGGCGAGTACCTGCCGCTGGTCGAGATGCACCGCGTGTTCTCCGTGGGCGGCGCGCAGACCGATCCCACCCAGGCCATCGCGGTCATCATGCAGGCCGAGGATCGCCGTTTCGCGCTGCTGGTGGATCACCTGATTGGCCAGCACCAGGTGGTGGTCAAGAATCTCGAGTCCAATTACCGCAAGGTGCCCGGCATTTCGGCGGCCACCATCCTGGGCGATGGCAGCGTGGCCCTGATCGTCGACGTATTCGCGCTGGCGCGCGCCAACCGTGAGCGTTGGTCGCAGCCCGAAGCCATTTTGAATTGATGGAGAATGAACCTCATGGCAGCCAAACCGCAAGCGCAGGCCGCGCGCAATGAAGATGTCGGCAGCGAGTTCCTGGTCTTCACGCTGGGCGACGAAGAGTACGGCATCGACATCCTGAAGGTCCAGGAAATCCGCGGTTATGACGCGGCCACCGTGACCCGCATCGCCAATGTCCCGCCCTTCATCAAGGGCGTGACCAACCTGCGCGGCATCATCGTGCCGATCGTCGACCTGCGCATCAAGTTCAACCTGGGCAGCGTCGAATACAACGAGCAGACCGTGGTCATCATCCTGAACCTCGAGCGCCGCGTGGTCGGCATCGTGGTCGACGGCGTGTCCGACGTGCTGATGCTCAACTCCGGCCAGATCCGGCCCGCGCCCGAGTTCGGCGCGACGTTGTCGACGGAGTACCTGACGGGCCTGGGCACGGTCGACGAGCGCATGCTCATCCTGGTCGATATCGAGAAGATGATGACCAGCGACGAGATGGCGCTGGTGGAGAAGGTCGCCTCCTGAACGGGGCGGCAGGCAGGATGAACGGACGAGGCGTCATATTGAACCCGATGTGACGCTTTCCTCAACGATTGCAGTCAGGGAGTGGTTCTTGTGATGCGCAAGTTTTTCGCGAACATGACGATACGCGCCAGCCTGTTGTGGGTGCTGGCGTTCTTCTCTTTCATGTTGGTGATCGGTGCCGCGTTGGGCGTGCTGTCCCTGCGCATCAGCAACGGTACGCTGGCCGAACTGAAGCAATCGCAGGAACTGGACGATGCGCTCGGCCGGGTGGTCCTGAGCTACAAGGACGCGCTCAACGGCCTGAGCCGCGCGGCCTCTTCCAATTACGCGGACATCGTGCGCAACGTCGGCCAGGCGACCCTGCCGACGGCGGGCCTGGCCGGCGAAGCCGCCGGCCTGCTGCAGCGGGCGAAGGCCTCCCTGAACAAGGGCCAGGCCGAGTACGAGTACTACAAGAGCCTTGCCAAGCCCGCCGACGCGGCCGAATCGCTCAAGGAAATCGAAGAGTCCTACAGCATCCTGATCCAGCAGGGCCTGAACCCGCTGGCCGCCACGCTGGAAAAGGGCGACATGCCCGGCTACCAGACGCAGGTGCAGATGGTGCAGGACACGCTGGAAGGCCGCTTCGCGCGCGCCATCGAGGGCTTTGACTTCTGGCGCGCCAGCAAGACGCTGGACGCCTTCGAGGTCGCCCAGGTGCGCTACCAGTTCGTGCTGATCGCGGTCAGCGCCGGCGGCGTCATCGCCGCGCTGCTGGTGTTCGCCACCTATGTGTTCCTGCGCCGCCGCGTGCTGCAGCCGCTGCAGGAAGCCGGCCACCATTTCGATCGCATCGCCGGCGGTGACTTGACCGCCCGCATCGAGGCGCGCAACACCAACGAGATCGGCCTGCTGTTCGCGGCGCTCAAGCGCATGCAGGAGAGCCTGACGCGCACGGTGTCGGCGGTGCGTCGCGGCGTGGACGAGATCAACGTCGGTTCGCACGAGATCGCGGCCGGCAATACGGACCTGTCCAGCCGCACCGAGCAGCAGGCGGCCTCGCTGGAAGAGACCGCGGCCTCGATGGAGCAGCTGGCCTCGACCGTCAAGCAGAACGCGGACAACGCGCGCCAGGCCAATCAGCTGGCGTCCAGCGCGTCGGACGTGGCCGAGCGCGGCGGTTCGGCGGTGTCGGAAGTGGTGACGACGATGCACGGGATCTCGGCCAGCTCGCGCAAGATTTCCGAGATCGTGTCGGTGATCGACGGCATTGCGTTCCAGACCAACATCCTGGCGCTGAACGCGGCGGTGGAAGCGGCGCGGGCGGGCGAGCAGGGCAAGGGCTTCGCGGTGGTGGCGGGCGAAGTGCGCTCGCTGGCGCAGCGCAGCGCGCAGGCGGCCAAGGAGATCAAGGGCCTGATCGAGGACTCGGTCAGCAAGGTCGGCGCGGGTTCGCAGCAGGTGGAGCGCGCGGGCGCGACGATGCAGGAGATCGTGGCGTCGGTCAAGCGCGTGACGGACATCATGGGCGAGATCTCGGCGGCGTCGGAAGAGCAGTCCAGCGGCATCGACCAGGTGAACCGCGCGGTGTCGCAGATGGACGAGGTGACGCAGCAGAACGCGGCGCTGGTGGAACAGGCCGCGGCGGCCGCGGGCTCGCTGCAGGAACAGGCGCAGCGCCTGGCCGAGGCGGTGGCGGTGTTCAAGATCAACGCCGGCGAGGTCATCGAGGTGCCTGCCCACCGTCTTTCGGGTCAGCGTTCGTCCGCGGACGGCACACGGTTGCAGGCGCCCGACGCGCTTGCGCTTGAACACTGAGGCTAGCGGTGGCGACAGCGGCAAATGCGGCGCCGTCCATTTCGGTGGACCGCCAATTCGATTTCCGGGACGCGGACTTTTCCCGCGTCCGCAAGATGATTCACGAGCGCGCCGGCATTTCGCTGGGCGCGCACAAACGCGAGATGGTCTACAGCCGCCTGGCCAGGCGGCTGCGCGCCTTGGGGCGGCAGGATTTCGCCAGCTACCTGGACCAGCTGGAGCGCCAGCCCGACGCGCCGGAGTGGGAAGACTTCATCAATGCGCTGACCACCAACCTGACGGCCTTCTTCCGCGAATCGCATCACTTCCCGATCCTGGCCGATTTCGCGCGCAGCCGCGGCGGCCCGGTATCGATCTGGTGCTGCGCGGCCTCGACCGGAGAGGAACCGTATTCCATCGCCATCACATTGGCCGAAGCGCTGGGTCCGCGCGCCTCGTCGTCCACGGTGCTGGCCACGGACATCGACACCAATGTGCTCAACCGGGCCCGCGCCGCGGTCTATCCGGCCGAGCGTGTGGCGAAGATGGAGGAGTCGCGGCTCAAGCGCTTTTTCCTGAAAGGGCGCGGCGCCAATGCCGGCCAGGTGCGGGTGCGGCCCGAGATCGCGGACATGGTGCGCTACGACACCTTGAACCTGCTGGCGCCGTCCTGGCCCATCAACGAGAAGTTCGACGCCATCTTCTGTCGCAACGTGATGATCTATTTCGACAAACCGACCCAGGCCAGGATCCTGGAGCGGTTCGTTCCCTTGCTCAAGCCGGGCGGCCTGCTGTTCGCGGGCCATTCGGAAAACTTCACCTACATCAGCCAGGATTTCCGCCTGCGCGGTCAGACGGTCTATGAATGCGGGGGCCGGGCCTAGGCCCGCCCAGGCGGCAAAAAATGCAGAAAATCAGAGTCTTGTGTGTGGACGATTCCGCGCTGGTGCGCGGCCTGATGACAGAGATCATCAACAGCCAGCCGGACATGGAGGTCGTCGCGACCGCGCCCGATCCGCTGGTGGCGCGCGAACTGATCAAGCGCCACAACCCGGATGTGCTGACGCTGGACGTCGAAATGCCGCGCATGGACGGGCTGGACTTCCTTGAAAAGCTGATGCGCCTGCGGCCCATGCCGGTGGTGATGGTGTCGTCCCTGACCGAGCGCGGCGGCGAAATCACGCTGCGCGCGCTGGAGCTGGGCGCCATCGACTTCGTCACCAAGCCCAAGCTGGGCATCCGCGACGGCCTGCTCGAATACACCGAGATCATCGCCGACAAGATCCGCGCCGCCTCGCGCGCCAAGCTGCGCGCGCCGGCGCCGCACGCGCCCGCGGCCGCGCCGGCCCCGGCGCTGCGCCGCCCGCTCTCCAGCTCGGAAAAACTGGTGATCGTGGGGGCGTCCACGGGCGGCACCGAAGCGATCCGCGAGGTGCTCCAGCCCCTGCCGCCGGACAGCCCGGCGATCCTGATCACGCAGCACATGCCGGCCGGCTTCACGCGGTCCTTCGCCCAGCGCCTGGACGCGCTGTGCGCGGTGACGGTGCGCGAAGCCGTGCATGGCGAACGGGTCCTGCCCGGCCACGTCTATCTGGCCCCGGGCGGCGACACGCACATGCGGCTTGGCCGCAGCGGCGCCAACTACGTCATCGAACTGGACGCCAGCGAACCCGTCAACCGCCACCGCCCGTCGGTGGACGTGTTGTTCAATTCGGCCGCGGTGGCGGCGGGCAAGAACGCCATCGGCGTCATCCTGACCGGCATGGGCAAGGACGGCGCCGCGGGCATGCTCGCCATGCGCCGCGCCGGCGCCCACACCATCGCGCAGGACGAAGCCAGCTGCGTGGTGTTCGGCATGCCCCGCGAAGCCATCGCCATCGGCGCGGCCGAAGAGGTGGTTTCGCTTTCCGCGATGAGTGAGCGCATTCTGACTCGCCTGGGAGATCGCGGCCACCGCGTTTGACGCGGGTTTTCGCGATCGTTCCCAAGCACATTTCTTTTGGAGTAGGAAGATGGTAGACAAGGGCATAAAGATTCTGGTGGTGGATGACTTCCCCACCATGCGGCGGATCATCCGCAACCTGCTCAAGGAGCTGGGTTTCGAGAATGTGGATGAAGCCGAGGACGGCGCCATCGGGCTGGAGAAGCTGCGCAACGGCGGCTTCCAGTTCGTGGTGTCGGACTGGAACATGCCCAACCTCGACGGCCTGGAAATGCTCAAGCAGATCCGCGCCGACGCCGCGCTGGCCACGCTGCCGGTGCTGATGGTGACGGCCGAGGCCAAGAAGGAAAACATCGTCGCGGCGGCTCAGGCCGGCGCCAACGGATACGTGGTCAAGCCCTTCACGGCGGCAACGCTGGAAGAGAAGCTCACGAAGATCTTCGAGAAAATCGCAGGCTGAGGTGCGGCATGAGCACGACGGAAAATGTTGATCCGGCGGAATCCCCAGATCTGATCCACCGCATCGCCTCGCTCACGCGCATGCTGCGCGACAGCATGCGCGAACTGGGCCTGGACCAGGCAATCAAGGACGCGGCCAACGCGATCCCCGACGCGCGCGACCGCCTGCGCTACGTGGCGCAGATGACCGAGCAGGCCGCCAACCGCGTGCTGAACGCGACCGAGGCGGCCGGCCCGATCCAGGACGGCATGTCGCGTTCGGCGCAGTCGCTGGACAGCCGCTGGCAGCAGTGGTTCGACCAGCCTCTGGAAATGCCCGAGGCCCGCGAGCTGGTCAAGGACACCCGCGCGTTCCTGCAGGATGTGCCCAAGCAGACGCAGGAGACCCAGTCCAAGCTGATGGAAATCATCATGGCGCAGGACTTCCAGGATCTTACCGGCCAGGTCATCATGCGCATGATGGACGTGGTGGGCGCGATCGAGCGCGAGCTGCTGCAGGTGCTGCTGGACAACGTGCCGCAGGAGCGGCGCGACGAGGCCAACAGCCTGCTCAATGGTCCGCAGGTCAGTCCGCAGGGCAAGGCCGACGTGGTCACCAGCCAGGACCAGGTCGACGACCTGCTGGCCAGCCTGGGCTTCTAGGCTGCCGCGCGCCGCCGGCGGGCCACGCCGGCGGCGTCTGCCATCGCCCGCATGGATGATTTCCCTTAAATGCGGGCGCCAGGGCGGGTGATAGACTCTCGGCCATAAGAACCAGAATCAGGGCCATGCAGCGAGAGACAGGACGCGCGCCTGCGCGTCCAGGCAACGGATCTCCACAGAAGACGATCCGGGCCGGCACTAGGAGAGTATCTTGGCCAGATCCATATTCCGCCTGGGCGGCATCTGGGGCTTGTTGCGCCGCCTGAACCGGGGCGAGGCCGTGCTGTCGGAGCGCGCGCTGTCGCTCAGTCCGGCCGCATGGCCGCTGTATCGTTTCCTGGGTTCGATGCGCCAGCGCATCGCCACCGTCCGCCAATCCAGCATCGAGATCGCGCTCAACGCCGCGCGCACCCAGTTCCAGGCCGGACGCTGTTCGGCGCTGGCGCAGGAGCAGGCGCGCGCCGCCGGGGCGCTGGCCGCCAGCGGCGCGCAGATCGCCGGCCTGTCGGCGTCCACGTCCACGCACGCGCGCGAGATCGCCGAGGTGTCCGGACAGAACCTGCAGGCGGCCGAGCGGGCGCTGGCCGAGCTGTCCGAGGTCAAGGAACGGGTCGACCGCATGAATCGCGAAATGTCCGCCTTCACCGAGGTGGTGGGGCAGCTGACCGTGCGCGCGCGCTCGGTGGGCGACATCAGCAAGCTGATCAAGGACATCGCCTTGCAGACCCAGTTGCTGGCGCTGAACGCCGGGGTCGAGGCCGCCAGGGCGGGCGACGCGGGCAGGGGCTTCGCCGTGGTCGCCAGCGAGGTCGGCCGCCTGGCCGAGCGCGTCAACGCGGCCACCAGCGACATCGGCAGGCACACCGGCGAAATGCTGGAGCTGGTCGATTCCACCGGCCGCCAGACCGACACGCTGCGCGCCGACGTCGAGGCCTCGGGCGAGGTGCTGACGCGCACCAGCGCCGATTTCGACCGCTTCGTGCATGATTTCGAGGGCATGAACCGGCAGGTCGGCGAAGTGGTGCAGGCGATCGGCGAGGTCGACGCCACCAACCATGGCATGAGCGAGGAGGTCAGCCGCATCGCGGCGCTGGCCGCCGACGTGCTCGAACGCGTCGGCAGCATGTCTGGCGAGATCGACCGCATCCGGCGCCAGACCGAGAGCGTGCAGGAAGTGCTGGCCGCCACGCGCACCGGCGACACGGCCTTCGACCTGCTGTCCGAGGCGCTGGACGCCTTCCGCGAGCAGGCAGTGCGCCTGCTGGAAGGCGCGCGCAAGCGCGGGCTGGACGTGTTCGATCGCCACTACCAGCGCATCGCGCAGAGCGATCCGCCGCGCTACCACACGGTCTACGACCAAGGCATCGACGAGGCGCTGACGCGGCTGCTGGACAGCGTGCTGGAAGCCATTCCGGGCGGCAGCTACGCGCTGCTGGTCGACGCGCGCGGCTACGCGCCGGCGCACAACAGTCGTTATTCGCACGCGCCGACGGGCGACCCGAAGGTGGACATCGCGCGCGCCCGCCATAAGCGCATCTTCGACGACCCGGTGGGCCAGCGGCTGGCGGCCAACACCGCCGGGCAGCTGTTCCAGACCTATTCGCGCGACACCGGCGAGATCGTCAACGATATCTCCGTCCCTGTTTATTTGGGGCCGGAACACTGGGGCGCGGTGCGGATCGGGCTGGACTATGCCCGCTTCCAGGCGGCGACGGAGCAGGGCGCCCAGGCCGGGGCCCATTCCCTGACCGCCGCCGGCTGAACGGCGCTGGCGGGGTCGGCCGGGACGGCGTCGGACCCGGCCCGGCGCCGCATTGCGGAATAGCGCCGCTTTCCCCCCGTTTCTTGGCTTATCGCGAAAAGGCCAGGCCTCCTAGAATCTCGGCGGGCAGCTCGTAACCGGAAAATCCACGGGCGCCGACACCACCGCAGAGCATGGCCGACGAAAGCGACCTCGAGAAAACCGAAGCCGCCTCTCCCAGGCGCCTGGAAAAGGCGCGCGAGGAGGGGCAGATCGCGCGTTCCCGGGAACTGGGCACGTTCATGATGCTGGCCGCCGGCGTCGCGGCGATCTGGCTGGGCGGCGGCTCGCTGTACCGGGGCCTGAGCGGGGTGCTGCGCAACGGCCTGGCCTTCGACCAGCGCGTGCCGCTGGATCCGGGCGTGATGATGGAACAGGCCGTGCAGGGCTTCGGCCAGGCGCTGATGACCCTGTTGCCGATCTTCGGCCTGCTGGCCGTGATCGCGGTGCTGTCCAGCGTGGTGCTGGGCGGGATCGTGATCTCGGGCAAGCCGCTGCAACCCAATCTGTCCAAGCTCAGCCCGCTCGCCGGCCTCAAGCGCATGTTTTCCTCGCAGACGGTGGTCGAGCTGGTCAAGGCGCTGGCCAAGGCCCTGCTGGTGGGCGGCGTGGCGGTCTGGGTGATCTGGCGCTACCACGACGACATGCTGGGCCTCATGCACGTGGCGCCCTCGGCGGCGCTGACGCGCGCGCTGACCATCGTCGCCATCTGCTGCGCGCTGATCGTGGCCTCGCTGGCGGTGATCGTCGCGCTGGACGTGCCCTGGCAGATCTGGAGCCACCTGAAGAAGCTGCGCATGTCCAAGGAAGACGTGCGCCAGGAACACAAGGAAAGCGAGGGCGACCCGCACGTCAAGGCGCGCATCCGCCAGCAGCAGCGCCAGGCCGCGCGCCGCCGCATGATGGCCGACGTGCCCAAGGCGGACGTGGTGGTGACCAACCCCACGCACTATGCCGTGGCGCTGCGGTACGACGAATCGAAGAGCGGCGCGCCGCGCGTGCTGGCCAAGGGCACCGGCCTGATCGCGGCCAAGATCCGCGAGCTGGCGGCCGAACACAAGATTCCCACATTGGAAGCGCCGCCGCTGGCGCGCGCATTGCATCAACACGTCGAGCTGGGACAGGAAATCCCGGCCGAGCTGTATACCGCGGTGGCCGAAGTGCTGGCGTGGGTGTTCCAGTTGCGCTCGTGGCGCGCTGGCTGGGGGACCGAGCCGACCGCGCCGTCCCGCCTGCCTGTGCCGGCCGCGCTGGACCCGCAAGCCAAGACCGCAGCTCAAGGAGTCTAAGGAATGAGCGCTCTGCTCTCCATGCTGAAGAACAATGGCGCCGCGCACGCGCGGATCCTGGCCGGCCCCATCCTGATCGTGATGGTGCTGGGCATGATGGTGTTGCCGCTGCCCACTTTCCTGCTCGACCTGCTGTTCACCTTCAACATCGCGCTGTCGGTGATGATCCTGCTGGTGGCCATGTTCACGCGCAAGCCGCTGGACTTCGCCGCCTTCCCGGCGGTGCTGCTGTTCGCGACGCTGCTGCGGCTGTCGCTGAACGTGGCCTCGACCCGCGTGGTGCTGCTGCACGGCCATACCGGCCCCGACGCGGCGGGCAAGGTGATCGAGGCTTTCGGTCACTTCCTGGTGGGCGGCAACTTCGCGGTCGGGATCATCCTGTTCGTGATCCTGACCATCATCAACTTCATCGTCATCACCAAGGGCGCGGGCCGTATCGCCGAAGTCGGCGCGCGCTTCACCCTGGACGCCATGCCCGGCAAGCAGATGGCGATCGACGCCGATCTGAACGCCGGCCTGATCGGCGAGGACGAGGCCCGCAAGCGGCGCGCCGAGGTGTCGCAGGAATCGGACTTCTTCGGTTCCATGGACGGCGCCAGCAAGTTCGTGCGCGGCGACGCCATCGCCGGCCTGCTGATCATGGCCATCAACATCATCGGCGGCCTGATCGTGGGCGTGGCCCAGCACGACATGTCGATGAGCGATTCGGCCCGCGTCTACACGCTGCTGACGATCGGCGACGGCCTGGTGGCCCAGATCCCGGCGCTGGTGATCTCGACCGCTGCTGGCGTGGTGGTGTCGCGCGTGTCCACGGACCAGGACATCGGCCAGCAGATGATCAGCCAGCTGTTCTCCAACCCCAGCGTGATGTTCCTGACCGCGGGCATCATCGGCATCATGGGGCTGATCCCGAACATGCCGCACATCGCCTTCCTGACGCTGGCCGGTGGCCTGGCGTGGGGCGGCTGGGCGCTGAACAAGCGCCGCAAGGCCGCCGAGGAAGCCGCGCGCGAGGTGCCGCCGCAGGCGGTGTCGCAGGCGCAGGCCGCGGCCGCCGAGGCCAGTTGGGACGACGTGTCCATGGTGGACCAGCTGGGGCTGGAGGTGGGCTACCGGCTGATTCCGCTGGTCGACCACGCGCAGAACGGCGAGCTGCTGCACCGCATCCGCAGCCTGCGCAAGAAATTTGCCCAGGACGTGGGCTTCCTGCCGCCCGTGGTCCATATCCGCGACAACCTCGAACTCAAGCCCAACGACTACCGCATCCTGCTGTCTGGCGTGGAAGTGGGCCATGGCGTGGCCATGCCCGGCCAATGGCTGGCGATCGACCCGGGCGGCGTGACCATGCAGATCAAGGGCACGCCCACCACCGACCCGGCCTTCGGCCTGCCGGCGCTGTGGATCGACGGCGCTCTTCGCGACCAGGCGCAGGTGGCCGGCTACACGGTGGTGGATGCCGGCACGGTCGTGGCCACCCATCTGAACCACCTGATGCACCGCCACGGCTCCAGCCTGCTCGGCCGCCAGGAAGTGCAGCAGTTGCTCGAACGCATCGGCCGCGACTCGCCCAAGCTGGTCGAGGACCTGGTGCCCAAGACGCTGTCGCTCACGGCGCTGCAGAAGGTGCTGCAGGGCCTGCTGGCGGAAGAAGTGCCGATCCGCGATATGCGCACCATCATCGATACGCTGTCCGAGCATGGCCCGCGCCTTGCCGCGCTGGCGGCCGCCACCGGTGGCCAGCCCGACATCCAGGAACTGATCGCGCTGACCCGCCGCTCGCTGGGTCGCGCCATCACGCAGCAATGGTTCCCCGGCGAGGGCGAGCTGCGCGTGATCGGTCTGGACGTCAAGCTGGAACGGGTGCTGGCGCAGGCGCTGACCACCAGCGGCGGCCTGGAGCCGGGCCTGGCCGACACCTTGCTGCGCGAGACGCATGCGGCGCTGGAGCGCCAGGAGTCGCAAGGCAACGCGCCGGTGCTGCTGGTGTCGCCGGTCCTGCGCGCGCCTTTGTCGCGCTTCCTGCGGCACCACCTGCCGCAGCTGGGCGTTTTGTCGAATACGGAAATACCGGATGAGCGCATGGTCCGCGTGACGGCGCTCATCGGCGGAGGTAACGGGGCATGAAGATAAGCCGTTTTTTCGGGCTGAACAGCCGTGACGTGATGCGCCAGGTGCGCCAGGTGCTGGGGCCGGACGCGCTGATCGTGTCGAACCGCAGCGTCGACGGCGGCATCGAGGTGCTGGCGACCGTGGACGGCGCCTTCGACGAGGCCGCCGGACAGGCGCAGCAGCCGCCGCAACAGCACGCGTCGCAACAGGCGCCTCAACCGGCCACGCATCACGCGCCCTATCAGGAGCAGACGCCCGCCGTCATGCCGCCGACGGCCTATCCGGCGCCGTCGCGCCCGATCGCCGCCTACCAGTCGGCCTATGCCGCGTCGGCACTGCCGGAAGACGAGGACGAGGCGGGCATGATGCCGGCGTCCGCGCCCGCCGCGCCGGTGCGCGTGGAAATTCCGCCGCTGCCGTCCGCCGCGCCGGTGCGGATGGAGATGCCGCCCTTGGCGCCAGCCGCGCCGGTGCGCATGGAAATGCCGCCATTGCAGGCGGCGCCCCAGGCCCGCGCGCCCGCCATGCCCGCGGTGCCGCCAGTGGCGCCTCAAGGCTACGCGCGGCCTCCGGCGCCGCAGCAGCAGCCCATGCCGCAGCAACACGCCGCGCCGCAGCCGCCGGCGACGCCGCCCGCGTATCGGGCCGCGCCGCAAGCCTACGCACAACCGGCCGCGCAACCCGCGGCCAGGCCGCCGGTCGCGCCCGCTGCGCCGGCCGCGCCCATGCACGCGGCTCAGCCCGCGCCGCAACCGCCCGCCGCGCCGATGCCGCAGGCTCCCCGGCCGCCCGCCGCGCCCATGGCGCGCATGCCCGATGCGCCGATGCCGCAGGGACTGGCGTTGCCGCCGGGGACCTTGCCCGCCGACACGGCCGCCGGCCTGCAGAATGCGATCAGCGCCTTGCGCGGCGCGCTGGAAAGCCGCATGGACGGCCTGCTCTGGGGCGGCCGCCAGGGGCCCGGCCGCGAGCCGGCCGGCGCGGCGCTGTTCCGTAGTCTGTTGGACGCGGGTTTCAGCACCAAGCTGGTCCGCACGCTGGTCGAGCGCATGCCCGAGGGGCTGGACGCCGACGCCGCGCTGGCCTGGGCGCGCAACGAACTGGTCACGCACCTGCCGGTGCTGGGCTCGGAGGATACGTTCCTGAGCGGAGGCGTGTATGCGCTGGTCGGTCCCACCGGCGTGGGCAAGACCACCACCCTGGCGAAGCTGGCCGCGCGCTGCGTCGCGCGCGAGGGCCGCGACCAGGTCGCCATGCTGACGACGGACAATTTCCGGATCGGCGCGCTGGAGCAGTTGCAGATCTACGGCCGCCTCATGGGCGTGCCCACGCATTCGGTGCGCGACGCCGGCGAGCTGCGTCGCCTGCTGGCCGAGCTGGGCAGCCGCAAGATCGTGCTGATCGACACCACCGGCATCAGCCAGCGCGATCGCCACGTGGCCGAGCAGGCCGCGATGCTGTGCGACGCCGGCAAGACGGTGCGCCGCCTGCTGGTGCTCAACGCCGCCAGCCAGGGCGACACGCTGGACGAGGTGGCGCACGCCTACCGCAATGGCGTGGGCGAGGACGTGGCCGGCTGCATCATCACCAAGCTGGACGAAGCCTCGCGCCTGGGCGCGGCGCTGGACACGGCCATCCGCCACCGTCTGCCGATCCATTACATGTCGGTCGGCCAGAAGGTGCCCGAGCACCTGGAGCTGGCGCGCCCCGACGCGTTGATCGACCGCGCCTTCGCCATGGTGGAGCGCGCTCGCGCGCTCTACACCCCGAGCGAGGCGGACCTGGCGTCGCTGTGGTCCTCGGCCAAGGAAACGCCGGCCGTCGACCCGGCGCGGCGTCGGCAGTTGCTGGCCTCGGCCATCCTGCGGCCGCAGGGCGGGGCCGCGGCGGTGGAGGCGGCGCAGAATCTGGACGACACGCTGAACTGGCTGGACAGCGATCTGGCCTGCGCCCGGGCGCGCGCGTCCTGGCGCGAGTATGTCAGCGACGGCGCGGGTTCCAGCCTGTCGGCCCTGGCCGACGAGCCGCTGGCGATGGCGCGGCGCGAATTCTCCGCCGTCTGCGGGCGGCATCTGCTGGTGATGCACGGCAAGGTCGGCATGAAGGGCGACAACCTGCCGGGAGGCACGCTGCTGGGTTCCATGCTGATGAGCGATCGGGGCGCCGCGCTGGCTGCGCCGGCGCAGCAGCTGGCGCTGGCCCACGGCATGCTGTCCTCGTTCGCGCCGGGCGCGGCCGCGCAGCCGGATCCGGCCGCGGCGCTGGAGGCGCGCGTGCGCTGGCTGGGCGGGCAGCTGGGCCAGGTGCCGCTGGTGCACATGCTGGAGGCGGGCACCTCGGCGCTCTGGTCGGCGCTCACGGAACAGGGCGTGTCCTGGGTGGCTCGCAGTCCGGGCGGCCTGCGCGTGATCCAGGACGAGTGTCCGACCAATCTGAATGCCGTGGGCAAGAGTGTGGGCTATCTGCCGGTCGGGCAGCCCGGCGACATGCCGGGCCTGCGTCCGGTGGCCGGCGGCCGCGCGGCGCCGCTGGCGCTCTGGGCCTCGGGCACCGAGATCGGGTTGCCGGGCCGGGCCGGCGAATCTGCGATGCGACTGGTGTGCGCGCGCTTGATCGATACGGTCAGCGGCGAGGTGGTGGCGCAGTTCTTCGGCCTGACCAATCTGCCGGCTTCGCAGGCCGATGCCGGCACGGTCGCGCGGTGGCTGGTGCTGCAGGACGAGGCCAAGGCCGGTTTCCGCTACATGGCCAATGCCTGGCAGGCCTTGCCGGCCGTCGATGGCGCCCATGCGCTGGCGCGCCAGGCCTTGATGGCCGGCCAATTGGCCGCCGCCTGCTGGCAGTTGGCGCATTCGCCGGCGGCGGAGGTGGTCAGGGGGCCCTTGTCGGGCGTGGCGGGCGTGGATCGCGTCAAGCTGACCGGCCGCATGCTGCCGGTGGCGCTCCTGAAGATGTACGCGATGCTGGAGATGGCCGACGGCGGCTGAGGCGCGCCGTTGGCAATGAGGCAGGGAAAAAGGAAGGGGTGCGTCGCTCCCGGCGTTCAGCCGGCGACGATGGGCTTGCGGCCCGGGGCGCTGCGCGTGCCGCGGCCCTGGGCGTCGTAGGTCGAGGTGCTGGCCGGCCCGCCGCCCAGTCCGCGCAGCGCGTCCAGCGACTGCTGGGTATAGCGCAGGTGCACGTCGATCAGGGCGCCATTGCGCAGATTGATTTCATTGGCGGACTCCGACTTGCTCAGCAGGGCCTGCCATACGCCCGCCAGTTGCGGGTGCTGCGCGGCGGCCTGCTCGGTGCCGGCATGGCCTGCGGGCAGGCCGATCTCGGCCAGCAAGGCATCGCGCGTCTGGCTCAATTCCACCAGTTTGTGGGCGATGCCGCTCTTGCGCTCGGTGATGTCATGCAGCGCGTCGATGTCTCCAGGACCCACCAGCACCTCGGTTTCAGCCTCCAGGATGGCGGCGAACTCGGTGATCAATGCGTCTTCCTGCTTCATGCAGGCTTGCAGGGATTCGACGGTGCTCATGATGTCAGGATGGCGGACGTGAAGAGAGAGGCTATTTCAGCAGGTCGCGGGCGCTGGCGATCAGGCTGTCGGCGATGCGGCCTGTGTCGATCTTCAGCTGTCCCGACGCGATGGCGGCGCGAATGGAGGCCACGCGTTCGACGTTGATGTCATTCGATCCTTCCTGCAGCGCGAGCAGCTTGCGCGACGCCGAGCTGAGCGCGACTTGCGAGCTGCTGGCGCTGCCGCCGGCAACGGCGCCGTAGGCCTGCGCGGCCGCGGATTCGGGGCGGGCGCCGACGGCGTCGGCCGAAATGGGCCGGTTGGTGGTCGAGTTGATTTTCAAGATGATCTCCGCAGGGCGTCCCGGGTCGATTCGCGACGGTTCCGCCTACTCATGCCTCTGTAACGACAGGGCCGGAAGGAACTTTAGGGTAGCCGGCCCGCCGGCGCAACGCGATATGTAACATTCCCTGCAATCCTTGCCTACAAGTGCATTTCAACCAGCCCGGCATTGCGGACCACGCCGCTGACCACCTGCCCGCTGGGCATCCGCACCTGCACGGTGGCGCCCGGCGCGGCGTTGTCCAGCGCCTGGCCCTCGCTGCTGACCATGAAACCCTTGCCGACGGCGTTGATCCGCACGTTGCTGCCGCGCACCACGGACTGGGCGTTGCGCAGGGCGGCGCCCTTGATCGGCTGGCCGGCGGTGATCCGATAGGCCGCCGTCATGCCGGCCACCGTGTCCGGGTCGGTGATCGCGCCCGGGGGCAGGGCGACCAGGTCGCCGTCGCGCGGCGCCAGGTCGGCCGGGGTCAATGCCTGGCCGGCCGCGATGGTGCGCGAGGCGACGTAGTATTGGCCCGGCACGCTGACGCTGGCCTGGACATAGGCGGTCCAGGCTTTGGGCGCGGTGCAGCGGATGCCCACGGTCATCCGGGAGCGCGGCTTCATGCCGGACGGCAAAAACGGGGACATGGCATCGCAAGGCGTCAGGCGCTCGTTGCGGGGCGGGTCGATGGTGATGGACGGCTGGCCGGGCAGGGCCGAGAGCTGCTCCCGCAGATACGACAGCGCGGTTGCCGCGATCGCCTCGGGCGCCTGGAAGGCCGCTTCCTGTGCCTGGACCACGGCCATGGACCCCGGCAGCAGCAGGCCGAGGGTGAGCGCATGGGCGGCGAGGCGGGAGCGAGTCGTCATGGGCACATTGTAGAGGCGGGCCTCGCCGGGCAATACGTGAATTGCGTGAGAAATGGCGGGTTATTTGGCTGATTGTGGCGGCCAGCCCGACCCTATGATGCCGTCATCCAATGGGATAAAGGCCCGTGCCTCGTCCCTGGCTGTTTTCAGATCCGTACCGCCACGCACTCCACAAGGCACTCCGATGCTAGACAGGCTCAACGAGGATTTCCGCTTCTTCCAGCAATCGCTGTCGCTGCGCGCGCAGCGACAGGAAGTGCTGTCCTCCAACATCGCCAACGCCGATACGCCGAACTACAAGGCGCGCGACTTCGACTTCCGCACGGCGATGCAGACCGCCATGGAAGGCAGCAAGCGCCTGGCCGACACCTCGCTGACGCTGACCTCGGCCCGTCACATTCCGGCCAAGGCTGTCTCGCAGGGTCCGACCGACCTGCTGTACCGGCTGCCTTATCAGCCCAGCATGGACGGCAACACCGTGGAAATGGACGTGGAGCGCGTGCAGTTCGCCGACAACACCTTGCACTACCAAAGCAGCATGCAGATCCTGTCCAGCCGCATCAAGGGCATGATGGCCGCCATTCAAGACTAGGGGTGAAGCCCACCCCCGAAGCGCTTCGCGCTTCCCCCTCCAGGGGGCACCACGGCGGACCGGCAAAGCCGGCACCGCGTGGCCTGGATGGAGCGAGACCTGTGATGTATGTCGCGGGTATGTTGGTCTACTGATTTATTAAGGGAGCATTGGGCAATGTCCTTGCTGAGCATTTTCAACATCGCCGGTTCGGCGCTCAACGCGCAGTCGCAGCGCATGAACGTGGCCGCCAGCAATATGGCCAACGCCGACAGCGTCGTCGGTCCCGACGGCCAGCCGTACCGCGCCCGCCAGGTCGTGTTTCAGGTCGATCCGGCGCCGAACCAGGCGCTGGGGCAGGAAATCGGCGGCGTGCGCGTGGCTGGCGTGGTCCAGGACCCGTCGCCGCTCAAGATGGTCTACGACCCCAAGCATCCGATGGCCAATCCGCAGGGCTACGTCAGCATGCCCAACGTGGATCCGGTGGCCGAGACGGTGAACATGATCGCGGCGTCGCGTTCCTATCAGGCCAACGTGGAGGTGCTCAACACCGCCAAGAGCCTGATGCAGAAAACGCTGACCATCGGCCAATCCTGATCCCCCATTTCCGCGCGCCGCGCCGCCCGCGCGGGATAACCAGAGAACGAGTTCATGACCGTAATCGACCAATCCACCAGCAAGACCGGGCTGGGCCTGGCGCAGACCGGCGCCAGTGGCCTGAACACCGCCAAGGGCCTGCAGGATCAGTTCCTCAAGCTGCTGATCACGCAGATGAAGAACCAGGATCCGCTGAACCCGATGCAGAACGCCGAACTGACGTCCCAGCTGGCGCAGATCTCGACGGTCGAAGGCATCACCAACCTGAAGAACACGCTGCTGTCGATCGGCGGCCAGATCGACGTGTCGCAATCGATGAGCGCCGTGGCCATGATCGGCAAGGGCGTGCTGGTGCCCGGCTCCAAGGTCAAGGTCGGGGTGGACGCGCAGAACCCCGAGGGCCGCGTGGTCACGCCTTACGGCATCGACCTGCAGAAGGACGCCGCCAAGGTTCAGGTCCGCATCTCGGACGCCAACGGCGCCGTGATCCGCACCATGGAACTGGGCGAGAAGAAGGTCGGCGTGTACACGCTGGACTGGGACGGCAAGAACGACGCGGGCGTGGCGATGGAAGCGGGCGCCTACACGGTGTCGGTCACCGCCTCGGACGCCGAGGGCAAGAAGGTCGCCGCCGAAATGCTGAGCTACGGCAAGGTCAAGAGCGTGGCTTACTCGACCAACGGCCTGCGACTGGACCTGGGCCTGGACGGCCAGACCAGCATGCTGGATGTGCGCAAGGTGATCGGCGCCTGAGCGCCGTAATCGTACCCCTCTATATATGTAGACATAGGCGCCGGCGCGGACGCGGCGGTTTCGGACTACTAGGAATCAGCGAGAGAAAACATGGGCTTCGGACAAGGATTGAGCGGCTTGAACGCCGCTGCGCAGAACCTGGACGTGATCGGCAACAACATCGCCAACTCGGGCACCGTCGGCTTCAAGTCCGGCTCGGCCACGTTCGCGGACGTCTACGCCAGCTCGCGCGTGGGCCTGGGCACGAAGGTGTCCGGCATCACGCAGCGTTTCACCGTGGGCACGATCAACGGCGGCGGGGGCGAATATGACATCGCCATCGACGGCCCCAAGGGCATGTTCCGCGTCACCGATTCCGGCGGCGGGGTGATGTACACCCGCAACGGCGAATTCCAGGTCGACAAGAATAACTTCATCGTCAACGCCCAGGGCTATCGCCTGACCGGCTACCCGGCCAACGCGATCGGCGCCAACCCGGTGGAGCTGCAACTGCCCACCGCGAACGTGGCGCCCAAGGCCACCAGCACCGCCACCAGCGTGGCCAACCTGGACGCCAACGCCAAGGTGATTTATCAGACCACCACTGTAGTCTCTCCTCCCGTGAACGGCACAGTGACCTTGACGGCGGCGACCCCGCCCGGAGTTACGGGCAACTATACTTTTACACGTGATGCCACAGGCAAGGTCCTGTGGAACGCTCCCCCTCCGCCTGATGGTACCTACGGTACCGGGACGAACGTGATCACTATCGCGGGTGCAGGTACCCCGGCGTCGGTCACGACGGGCGATCTTACGCGGGAACCGGGATACAAGGACTACACGGCCGCCGTGACCGAGATCGGCAAGCCCTTCGATCCCAAGCTCACCAACAGCTACACCAACGCTTCGCCCATGACGGTCTATGACTCGCTGGGCAACTCGCACCAGGTGATGCAGTACTTCGTCAAGCGCCCCGCCGACGCCGCGGGCAACAGCGTCTACGAGGTCTACTATTCGATCGACGGCCAGGCCATGGCGCCGACCACGCAAGCCGGCGGCGTCTGGGGCAACCCGACGCAGTTCACCTTCAACAAGGCCGGCATGATGACCAGCGCCACCACGGTGAACCTGACCTTCGCCAATCCGGGCGGCGCCACCACGCCGGCCAACCCGCTGAACATCGCCATCAATTACACCGGCACCACGCAGTACGGCAGCCCGTATGCGTTCAAGGGCACCCCGGACGGCTATACCTCGGGCGAGTTCCGCGGCATCAGCATCAACCCGGACGGCAGCTTGATGGCCGGCTACACCAATGGCCAGAACGCCAACGTCGGCACCATCGTGCTGGCCGACTTCGCCAATCTGCAGGGCCTTCAGCCGGTGGGCAACAACGCCTGGAAGGAAACCGGCGCGTCCGGCCAGCCGATTCTGGGTCAGCCGGGCAACAACGGCCTGTCCAAGGTGGTGGGCCAGGCGACCGAGGCCTCCAACGTGGACATGAGCAAGGAACTGGTCAACATGATCATCGCGCAGCGCACCTATCAGGCGAACTCGCAGACGATCAAGACCCAGAACGAAATCATGCAGGTCTTGATGAATATTAAGTAGAGCCCACCCCCGCAGCGCCTGCGGCGCTTCCCCCTCAAGGGGGCGCCGACGGCGGACCGGCGGAGCCGGATCCGCGCGGCCTGGATTGTGGGGCGGCGGTTGCTGGCGGAGAGTACCTCTGCGTTTGAAATAGAAAGGCCGCGCGGTCTGCGGCCACGGAATAGACGAATGGATCGGATTATTTACACCGCCATGAACGGCGCGGCGCGGATCACGGAGCATCAGTCCGTGCTCGCCAACAACATGGCCAACGTGAACACGACGGGCTTTCGCGAGCAGATCGCGATGTACCGCTCGGTGCCGGTGACGGACGGCGTGAGCCTGCCGACGCGCGTCTCGACCGTGGCCTCCACGCCGCGCAACAACTTCGAGATGGGCAATATGCAGACCACGGGCCGCGAGATGGACGTGGCGCTGGCCAGCTCCAACGGCTGGTTCGCGGTGCAGACGCCCCAGGGCGAGGCCTACACGCGCGGCGGCAGCCTGCAGGTGGGCATCAACGGCCAGCTGCAGACCTCGTTGGGCCAGCCCATCGTGTCCGATCAGGGCGGCGTGATCGACGTGCCCGACCAGGCCGCGCTGACCATCTCCCCGGACGGCACCATCACCGCCATCGGCGCGGGCGACGCGCCGAACAATATCCTGAACCTGGGCCGGATCAAGATGACCAGCCTGCCCGAGGCGCAGCTGGTGCACGGCGACGACGGCGTGTTCCGTCTGGCGCCGGTGAACGGCCAGCCTGCGCCGCCGTCGCAGGTGGATCCGTCCCTGCGGCTGCTGTCCGGCGTGCTGGAAGGCAGCAACACCAATCCGATGGCCGCCATGGTCGGCATGATCGAGAACGCCCGCCGCTTCGAGCAGCAGATGCAGGTGCTCCAGCACGCTGACCGCAACGCCGAACGCGCGAACGGCATCCTGTCCGCCGGCGCCTGAACCGAATAACCCATTGCACGAGCGGCCCCGGGGCCGCCGACCCAGGAGTACCAAATCATGATGCGTTCGCTGTGGATCGCCAAGACCGGCCTGGAAGGGCAGCAGACCTCCATGGACGTCATTTCCAACAACCTGGCCAACGTCGCGACCAACGGTTTCAAGCGCGGCCGCGCCGTGTTCCAGGACCTGATGTACCAGACGCTGCGCCAGCCCGGCGCCCAGGTGGGCGACGCCGCCCAGCTGCCCTCTGGCCTGCAACTGGGCACCGGCGCGCGCGTGGCCGCGACCGAGCGCATCCACACCACCGGCGGCCTGAACAACACCGGCGGCGAGCTGGACATCGCCATCAACGGTCGAGGCTTCCTGCAAGTGGAGCTGCCGGACGGCACCCAGGCCTACACCCGCGACGGCGCGCTGCAGCGCAACCAGAACGGCCAGCTGACCACGGTCAGCGGCTATGTGATCCAGCCGCCGATGAACGTGCCGGACAACGCACTGTCGATTTCCATTGGCAACGACGGCATCGTCACCGTGACCCAGCCCGGCGCGGCCGGCATCAACGTGCAGATCGGCCAGCTGCAGATCGCCACCTTCATCAACCCGACCGGCCTGCAGAGCGTCGGCGAAAACCTGTACCTGGAAACCGACGCCTCCGGCCCGGCCAACCTGCTGCAGCCGGGCGTGGACGGCGCCGGCTCGATCCTGCACAAGTACGTGGAAACCTCCAACGTCAACGTGGCCGAAGAGCTGGTGAACATGATCACCACCCAGCGCGCCTATGAAATGAACAGCAAGGCCGTCAAGACGTCCGATGAAATGCTGGCCCGCCTGACCCAACTGTGATGTCGATGTCCGTACTGCGCCTGGTTTCGAGTGCGGCCCTGGCTTTGCTGGTGGCCGGTTGCGCCATGATTCCGCCGGAGCCGGTGGTGACGGGGCCGACCACGGCCGCGCCGCCGCCGCCGCCCTCGACGCCGGCGCAGCCCACGGGCTCGATCTACCAGCCCACCGCCTACGGCAACTATCCGCTGTTCGAGGATCGCCGTCCGCGCAACGTGGGCGACATCGTGACGATCGTGCTCAACGAACGCACCAACGCGTCCAAGAACGTCGCCACCAACACCAACCGCAGCGGCTCGGCCAATCTGGGCATCGCGGCGGCGCCGTCCTTCATGGACAGCTGGGCCAACGCCAACCTGAACACCGACGCCAAGGGCGGCAACGTGTCGCAGGGCAAGGGCGACAGCACGGCCAACAACGCCTTCACCGGCACCATCACCACCACGGTGGTGGGCGTGATGTCCAACGGCAACCTGCAGGTCGCCGGCGAAAAGCAGATCGCGATCAACCGTGGCAGCGAGTATGTCCGTTTCTCGGGCGTGGTCGATCCGCGCTCGATCACCGGCACCAACACGGTATCGTCCACGCAGGTGGCCGATGCCCGCATCGAGTACCGCAGCAAGGGCGTCATGGACGAGGTCCAGACCATGGGCTGGCTGCAGCGCTTCTTCCTGATTGCCTCGCCTTTCTGATGAGACAAAGCCCACCCCCGAAGCGCTGCGCGCTTCCCCCTCAAGGGGGCGCCGCCGCGGACCCGCAAAGCCGGCTCCGCGCGGCCCCGCTCGTGACGGCCCCGGCGTGTCGTGGCCGCATTTCCGGTGGCATGCAGGGCTATGGATTATTGACATGAAATACTCGAATCCTTTTTTCCGCCTGCTTGCCCGCACCTGCCTCGCGGCCAGCCTGCTGGCCGGCGCCGGCGCGGCGCAGGCCGAACGGCTCAAGGATCTGGCCTCGATCCAGGGCGTGCGCGGCAACCAGCTGATCGGCTACGGCCTGGTGGTCGGCCTGGATGGCAGCGGCGACCAGGTGCGCCAGACGCCGTTCACCCAGCAGAGCCTGACCAACATGCTGTCGCAGCTGGGCATCACCGTGCCCGCCGGCAGCAACATGCAGTTGAAGAACGTGGCGGCGGTGATGGTCACGGCCACGCTGCCGGCCTTCGCACGGCCCGGTCAGACGATGGACGTGGTGGTGTCCTCCATGGGCAACGCCAAGAGCCTGCGCGGCGGCACGCTGCTGATGACCCCGCTCAAGGGCGCGGACAGCCAGGTCTACGCCATCGCCCAGGGCAACATCCTGGTCGGCGGCGCGGGCGCCTCGGCCGGTGGTTCCAGCGTGCAGATCAACCAGCTCAACGGCGGCCGCATCAGCGGCGGCGCCATCATCGAGCGCGGCGTGCCAACCACGTTCGCGCGCGACGGCTATATCTACCTGGAAATGAACAACACCGACTTCGGCACCGCGCAGAACGTCGTGACGGCGCTGAACCGCAAGTTCGGCCAGGGCACGGCGACCGCGTTGGACGGCCGGGTGGTGCAGGTGCGCACGCCCATGGATCAGTCGGCCCAGGCCCGCTTCCTGTCCCAGATCGAGGACGTGCAGGTGGCGCGCGCGCCCACCGTGGCCAAGGTCATCATCAACGCCCGCACCGGCTCGGTGGTCATGAACCGCACCGTGATGATCGAGGAAGCGGCAGTGGCCCACGGCAACCTGTCGGTCATCATCAACCGCCAGAATCAGGTGTCGCAACCCGACACGCCCTTCACTCAAGGGCAGACCGTGGTGGTGCCAAACACGCAGATCGAGGTGCGCCAGGAAAACGGCTCGCTGCAGCGCGTTAACACCAGCGCCAACCTGGCCGACGTGGTCAAGGGCCTGAACGCGCTGGGCGCCACGCCGCAGGACCTGCTGGCCATCCTGCAGGCCATGAAGTCCGCCGGCGCGCTGCGCGCCGAACTCGAGATTATTTAATGGAAAAGCCCACCCCCGAAGCGCTGCGCGCTTCCCCCTCGAAGGGGGCGCCGCGGCGGACCGGCAAGGCCGGATCCGCGCGGCCCCGTGGGCACAATGGATAACTGACGTCATGACCTATACCAATGGCGGGGCGGGACGGGCGGGGCGACAGGAATCGGTCTTCGACCTGGGCCGCCTGTCGGACCTGAAGCGCGACGTCAAGCACGATCCCGACGGCACCGCGCAGCAGAAGCAGGTCGCCAAGCAGTTCGAGGCGCTGTTCCTGCAGATGATGCTCAAGCGCATGCGCGAGGCCACGCCCAAGGAAGGGCTGTTCGATTCACAGCAGTCGCAGATGATGCAATCCATGGCCGACGAGCAGCTGGCGCTGCATCTGGCCACGCCGGGCATCGGCCTGTCGCAGGCCATCCTGGGGCAGATGAAACAAGGCAAGCCGGGCGAGTTGTCGGCCGACGCCGTCAAGCGCATCGGCCAGGGCTCGGATCTGGACTACGCCACGGGCGGCTCGCGCCAGGTGTCGGCGCTGCTGGGCGTGTTGCGCAACAACCGCGCCAGCGACCGCGCCATGGCGGCGGCCGAGGGCGCGCCGGAGCATGTGGTCAGCTTCGTGTCGCGCATGTCGCACGCGGCCAACCTGGCGGCGCAGCAATCGGGCGTGCCGGCCCGCGTGATCCTGGGCCAGGCGGCGCTGGAATCGGGCTGGGGCCAGCGCGAGATCAAGCATCCGGATGGTCGCACCAGCCACAACCTGTTTGGCATCAAGGCCGGCGCCGGCTGGAAGGGGCAGGTGGTGCACGTGCTCACGACCGAATACGAAGACGGCGTGGCGAAAAAGGTGACGCAACCTTTCCGCGCTTACTCGTCTTATGAGGAATCGTTCGCCGACTACGCGCGTCTGATCGGCAACAGTCCGCGCTATGAGACGGTGGCGCAGGCGCGCAACGAAGTCGAGGCGGCGCGCCGCATCCAGAACTCGGGCTACGCGACCGATCCGCAGTACGCGCAGAAGCTGATTGGCATCATGAATCAGCTGCGGGGCGCGCCGCGCGGCGCATCTACGCAAAAACCCGATGGGCTCTAAATTTTGACGAATTCTCGCCGTTAAGCAGGTATCCACACCTTCAGCAGCGGTTACAAACGGGGCGATGTCAGCATGAATCTGTATAAATTGGCGTTGGGCGGTCTGAACGCTGCGCAGGCGGGCATCGCCACGACCAGCCACAATATCAACAACTCCACCACGGTCGGCTACAACCGCCAGCGCGTCATGACCTCGACCGCCGGCGCCCAGGCCACCAGCAACGGCTTCATCGGGCGCGGCGTCCAGGTGGACACCGTCGTGCGCAGCTACGACAGCTTCCTGTACAAGCAGCTGGTCGGCGCGCAGGGCAGCGGCGCCCAGTTGCAGACGCAGTTCGATCAGATTTCGCAGGTCAACAACCTGTTCGCGGACCGCACCGTCGGCATCGCGCCGGCGCTTTCGGGCTTCTTCACCGGCGTGAACACGGCCGCCAATGCGCCCGCCGACCCGGCCGCGCGCTCGGACATGCTGGGCAAGTCCAACAGCCTGGCGACCCAGATCCGTTCGGCCTACCAGGAAATGCAGAACCAGCGCCTGGGCCTGAACACCCAGGTTGGCACCGTGGTCGAACAGACCAACAGCTACCTGGCCCGCATCAATGACCTGAACGAGCAGATTTCGGCTGCCCGCGCCAAGGCCGGCGGCCAGCCGCCCAACGACCTGATGGACCAGCGCGACCAGGCCGTTTCCGAATTGAACCAATTGGTGGGCATCACCACCTACGAGCAGGGCGACAAGCTCAATATCTCGCTGGCTTCCGGCGGCCAGGCGCTGCTGTCGGGCCAGACTATCTACCCGCTGCAGGCCGTGCCCTCGTCCAAGGACATCAGCCGCACGGTGGTGGCTTATACGCTGCCGGCCGGTGCCGGCGGCAAGACCGTCACGGTCGAGCTGGGCGACACCGAAGTCACCGGCGGCAAGCTCGGTGGCCTGCTGCAGTTCCGCGCCAACTCGCTGGACGTGACGCAGAGCCAGCTTGGCCAGATGGCCGTGGGCCTGGCGCTGTCGTTCAATGCGCAGCACAAGCTGGGCCTGGACCAGAACGGCAACCCCGGTGGCGACTACTTCAGCATCGGCCAGCCCCAAGGCGTGCCGAATGCGCAGAACAAGAGCAACGCCCAGATTTCGGGCACCTTCGGCACGGTGGGCAACATCAATGCCAAGGACTACGACATTACCTTCGACGGCACCAACTACATGGTGACGCGCATGCCCGAGGGCACGCAGGTCTACAACGGCCCGGCCACCGGCACGCCGCCGACCGCCACGCTGGACCTGGACGCCGAGGCGGGCGTGCGCCTGACGATCTCCGCGCCGCCGCAGGCCGGCGACAAGTGGTCGCTGTCGCCGACACGCGACGCGGCGCGCGACCTCAATGTCGTGATCACCGATCCCAACAAGATCGCCCTGGCCGACGCCACGGGAGGCAACGCCAATGGCAAGAACGGCCTGAAGCTGGCGCAGCTGCAGACCGCCAAGGTCCTGGGTGGCAACACCACCAGCATCAACGAAATGTTCTCGCAGGTGGTCAACACCGTTGGTGTGCAGACGCAGCAGATCAAGTCGGCCGCCACCGCGCAGGCCAACCTGATCACGCAGAAAAAGGCCGCGCAGCAGAACGTCTCGGGCGTGAACCTGAACGAGGAGTACGTCAGCCTGTCGCAGTACCAGGAACAGTATCAGGCCAGCGCTCGCATCATCAACGTGGCCAGCACCATGTTCGATACGCTGCTGGGCCTGCGGGGCTGAGCGAGGCCGATGCCCGCCACACGATAAGCAATAGATAAAGATATTCGGAGCTTCACCATGCGCCTGAGCACCTCCATGATGTACGCGAACGGCCTGAAGGGCGTTCTCTCTCAGGAAACGGACATGAACCGCCTGGTCGAGCAGATCGGCAGCGGTCGCAAGTTCCTGACCCCGGCGGACGATCCTCTGGCGGCCGCGTTGTCGATCAACGTGGCGCAGACGCAGAGCATGAACGCCACTTACCAGCTCAACCGCAACACGGCCAAGACCAACCTGGGTCAGGAGAACAACGTTCTGGATTCGGTCACCACGGCGCTGGAGTCGGTGCGCACCCGCGTGGTGCAGGCCGGCAACGGCACCATGTCCGACAGCGACCGCCAGGCCTTGTCCACCGCGCTCAAGAGCGCTCGCGAGGCGTTGCTCGGGCTGGCCAATAGCACAGACGGCAACGGTCAGTACATGTTCTCGGGTTATCAGGGCAGTGCGGCGCCCTACGTACAGAACGCGGCCGGCCAGGTCGTGTACAGCGGCGCCACGGGCGAACGCACCATCCAGGTTGACCAATCGCGCCAGATGTCCACCAGCGACCTGGGCAAGGATATCTTCAGCCGGGCGAACCCCGGCGCGCAGGGTTACGTCAGCTCGGCCTCACCCGGCAATACCGGCACGGCCCAGTTCGGCACGGCGTCCATCACGCCGGGTGGCGCCAACGTAGGCAAGAACTTCAGCGTGGCATTCGAAGCGGATCCGACGACGGGCGCTATTGGCTATCGCGTCACGACGACCGATCCGTCCGGTGCCACACCGCCTGTCATCAATCCGGCGCCGCCGGCGTCCCCCACCGCTTATACGGATGGCGCGGCGATCGATTTCGGCGGCGTGTCCGTCGTCATCAAGGGCAAGCCGCAGAACGGCGACATCATCAATGTCGAGAACATCCAGTCGGCCAACGTCGATGTGTTCAACACATTGGACAACCTGATCAAGACGCTGGATTCGCCGATCGCCGGCGACGAGAAGGCCTTGGCCAAGCTGGCCAATGACCTGGCCACCGCCAACAAGAAGCTGTCCACCAACTACGACAACGTCCTGACGGTGGCGGCCTCGGTTGGCGCGCGCATGAACGAGCTGGAGGCGCTGGACGCTACCGGTTCGCAGAAGGGTCTTTCCTATACCAAGTCCCTGTCCGACCTGGAAAACCTGGACTACTACTCGGGCGCCAGCCAGTTGGCCTTCCGCCAGGTGGCGCTGCAGGCCGCGTCGGCGGCATTCATGACGATCCAGGGATCGAGTCTGTTCAGCCGCAAGTAATGTGCAGTACTCGTCGGGTCCAGGTGCCCGGCGGCCCGAAGGGCCCAGACGGACGCTGCCGGCGCCACGCCGGGGCGTCCGTGTCTGCGTGCGGCGGGAGAAATCGCAGTTTCACGTTGCCTAACGTTCGGAAGTTCCATGCTTGTCAATTTGAAAGTCCGCACATGTATCGTCCTGGTGCTCGTGTTGTTCACCGGCGCCATGTTCATCTCCAACGGCGTGGCCTGGATGGGGTTGAATTCCAGCAACGAAAAGCTGGAGCAGATCAACAAGGCCTATGGCGATCAGGCCTCGCAGCTGAGCCGCGCCTATAGTGTTTTCCTGCGCGCGCGGCTGGTGCTGAGCACATCGCTGATGGACATGCAGCAGGGCAAGACCGAGCAGGCTGGCGCTCAGGCCAAGCGTTCGGAAGGCCTGATGCAGGACGGCTACAAGATGCTGGACACTTTCCGCAAGGTGCCGCGCCTGGCGGGTTCGGAAGCGCAGGCCGCGGCGCTGGAGAGCGCCTTCAAGGAATTCGACGGCGTGATCAAGCGCCAGGCCGCCGCGCTGACCAGCATGGCGATCCAGGATTATCTCGACCTGAACGATACGGCCAGCGCCGCCAACAGCAAGTTCCGCGAAGCGATCGACGGCTATCTGGCGTTCGTCGACGCGCATACCGACGCGCTGGCAGCGCGCGCCGAGAGCGACCACAACACCGCCCGCATGGTCACCATCGCCATGTTGGCGATCGCGGTGATCCTGGCGCTGGGTTGCTGGGTGTTCATCAACCGCACGGTGCTGCGTCCGCTGCATGAGGCGGGCGGCCATTTCGACAAGATCGCCGGCGGCGATTTCACCGGCCGCGTCGAGGTGCGCAGCACCAATGAGATTGGCTCGCTGTTCGCCGCGATCAAGCGCATGCAGGAGAGCCTGACGCGCACGGTGTCGGCGGTGCGTCGCGGCGTGGACGAGATCAACGTGGGTTCGCGCGAGATCTCGGCGGGCAACACGGACCTGTCCAGCCGCACCGAGCAGCAGGCGGCCTCTCTGGAAGAGACGGCGGCCTCGATGGAGCAGTTGGCCTCGACCGTCAAGCAGAACGCGGACAACGCACGTCAGGCCAATCAGCTGGCGGCCAGCGCGTCGGACGTGGCCGAACGCGGCGGTTCGGCGGTGTCGGAAGTGGTGACGACGATGCAGGCGATCTCGGCCAGCTCGCGCAAGATTTCCGAGATCGTGTCGGTGATCGATGGTATTGCGTTCCAGACCAACATCCTGGCGCTGAACGCGGCGGTGGAAGCGGCGCGGGCGGGCGAGCAAGGCAAGGGCTTCGCGGTGGTGGCGGGCGAAGTGCGCTCGCTGGCGCAGCGCAGCGCGCAGGCGGCCAAGGAGATCAAGGGCCTGATCGAGGATTCGGTCGGCAAGGTCGGCGCCGGTTCGCAGCAGGTGGAGCGCGCGGGCGCGACGATGCAGGAGATTGTGGCGTCGGTCAAGCGCGTGACGGACATCATGGGCGAGATCTCGGCGGCGTCGGAAGAGCAGTCCAGCGGCATCGATCAGGTCAATCGCGCGGTGTCGCAGATGGACGAGGTGACGCAGCAGAACGCGGCGCTGGTGGAAGAGGCCGCGGCTGCCGCGGGCTCGCTGCAGGAACAGGCGCAGCGCCTGGCCGAGGCGGTGGCGGTGTTCAAGATCAACGCCGGCGAGGTCATCGACGTGCCGGCCCAGCAGCTGGCGCAACAGCGCCGCGCGCCGCGCGTCGCCGCGGCGGCAGCGGCGCCGGTGGCGCCGAAGGAAGCCAGGGAGCCGGCGATCGAACCGCCGCAGCCGCCGGCGGAACCGCCCAAGCCGGCGCCGCGCGTGACGCAGACCGCCCGGGTCAAGCCGGCCGCCGAGGCCGCTTCGACCGTGAGGCCCTTGCGCCGTCCGGCCGCCCGCAAGGCCGAGGCGACCGACGTGACGCCGGTGACGCCCGCCGCGCCGTCCGCCAGCCGCCGCGCGCCGCCGGCGGACGATGATTGGGAGTCTTTCTGACGAGCGTTCCGCGTCCTGGCATTGAATAAGCAGTAGAACAAATCCCTTTTACGTCTTGGTGGTCACAGCGGGCCGCCAGCGCGATTACTGGAATCAAAGAAATGCTTAGCAATCTGAAAGTGCGCACCGGCTTGATGCTGGCCCAGCTGGCCGTCGTCGCAGCAGCGCTGGTGGCGATCGTGCTGGGGTGGAGCAGCATGCAGTCCAGCGCCGAAGCCATCAATGACCTGGATCGTCTGAGCGTCCAGCAGAGCAGCATCATCAAGGACGTATATACGCAGATGCTGCGCGCGACCATCCGCGCCGACATCGCCGCCGCCCAGCGCGCCAGCGGCGACGCGGCGGGCGCCGCCGAGAACTCCCGCATCGTGCAGGAACTGATGGCCGACGCGAAGAAGAAGATCGACGCATTCAAGAATATTCCGAAGCTGACCGAGCTGGCCAAGAAGTCCGAGGGCGAATTGATTTCGACCTTCGGCAATTTCGCCGAATCGCTGGAAGCGATGATGGCGGCGCTGAACAAGGGCGACGCGGCCGAGTATCTGAAGCTGAAGAACAGCAAGACGGCCGCGGCCAGCGGCGCCTTTTCCAAGAGCCTGAACGAGTTCAGCAAGAACATCACCGAATACAGCAACGATCTGGTCGCCTCGGCGCAAAGCCGCACCGCGACCATGGGCGTGGTCTATGCCGCGCTGGCGCTGCTGCTCATCGCCGTGTCGCTGGGCGCGTTCCTGTTCATGAACCGCGTCATCCTGCGGCCGTTGCGCTCGGTCGGCGAAAGCTTCGACAAGATCGCCGCCGGTGACCTGACCACCCGCGTGGAGGTCAACTCCACGAACGAGATCGGCCAGCTGTTCGCGGCGGTCAAGCGCATGCAGGAGAGCCTGACGCGCACGGTGTCGGCGGTGCGTCGCGGCGTGGACGAGATCAACGTGGGTTCGCGCGAGATCTCGGCGGGCAACACGGACCTGTCCAGCCGCACCGAAGAGCAGGCGGCCTCGCTGGAAGAGACCGCGGCCTCGATGGAGCAGCTGGCCTCGACCGTCAAGCAGAACGCGGACAACGCGCGCCAGGCCAATCAGCTGGCGGCCAGCGCGTCGGACGTGGCCGAGCGCGGCGGTTCGGCGGTGTCGGAAGTGGTGACGACGATGCAGGCGATTTCGGCCAGCTCGCGCAAGATTTCCGAGATCGTGTCGGTGATCGATGGTATTGCGTTCCAGACCAACATCCTGGCGCTGAACGCGGCGGTGGAAGCGGCGCGGGCGGGCGAGCAGGGCAAGGGCTTCGCGGTGGTGGCGGGCGAAGTGCGTTCGCTGGCGCAGCGCAGCGCGCAGGCGGCCAAGGAGATCAAGGGCCTGATCGAGGATTCGGTCGGCAAGGTCGGCGCGGGCTCGCAGCAGGTGGAGCGAGCGGGCGCGACGATGCAGGAGATCGTGGCGTCGGTCAAGCGCGTGACGGACATCATGGGCGAGATCTCGGCGGCGTCGGAAGAGCAGTCCAGCGGCATCGATCAGGTCAATCGCGCGGTGTCGCAGATGGACGAAGTGACGCAGCAGAACGCGGCGCTGGTGGAAGAGGCGGCTGCCGCCGCGGGCTCGCTGGAGGAACAGGCGCAGCGCCTGGCCGAGGCGGTGGCGGTGTTCAAGATCAACGCCGGCGAAGTCATCGAGGTACCGGCGCGCCAGTTGGCGCAACAGCGCAGCGCGCCGCGCGTGGCCGCTCGTCCGGCGGCGGCTCCGGCGCAGCCGAAGGAAGAGTCCGCCATCGCGCCGCCCGTGCAGGAAACCGCCGCCGAGCAGGCGCCGGTCCGCGCACCGGCCCGGCCCGCCGCGAGGCTCGCGCACGCGGCGCCGCGCGCCAAGCCGGCGGCCGAGGGCGCCACGGCGGCGCGTCCCGCGCGCCGCACGGCGACGTCGCCCGCATCCACGGACGAGAAACTGCGCCCGGCGCCTGCATCGGCGCCTCGTCGACAGACGCAGCCGGACGACGATTGGGAATCTTTCTGACGCCGGTCGATCCGGCAAATGGGTAGGTATGCGAGGCTATATTCATCTTCTGGCAAGCGCCGCGCTGGCGGCGCTGCTGGCCGGTTGTTCGGCGACGGGACACAACTTCGACCCGGGCAAACTCTCGACCCTGACGCCGGGGAAGACCACGCTGGAAGAGGCCTCGCGCGCGCTCACCGCGCCGCCCGACAAGTACTACAAACAGACCGACGGCACCTTCCTGGCGCTCTGGTCCTTCAAGATCACCTTTGTCCCGGACGGCTTCTACAGCCGCAAGGAAGCGCTGTTGCAGTTCGGCCCTGATGGCCGCCTGCTGCGCCTCGTGGACAGCACCAATATTCTGCTGGAACCTTGGGAGCGTCAGAAGTTGCTGGGACCGGCGCCGCCTCCGGAAGACAATCCGGAGCCGGCTCCCCCCGCGCCGCCGCCCGAGGAGCAAACGATCTCGATACCGGTGCCCTCGGCGCCGCCCGAGCCCGTGCGCAAGAGCGGGGCCGCCAAGTCCTGACATTCCACGGATGACGCCCCGGCCAGACCGGGGCGCGCGTCGTTCCGGCCCGACGGCTTGTCCGTCGCGGGCCGGGCGTTTTTTTGGTCTGAGTTGTTCCTGAAGGATGGGGAGGAAGATGGAAGCGAGTCTCGAATCTGGTGCGAAGCCCGGCAAGGTCGGTAAGAAGAAAGCCGGGCGCGCGCCCAAGGTCAAGCGCAAGCTGCGCCTGCGCGACGCACGCGTCGGCACGATGCTGCTGTGGGTGATGGCGTTCTTCGCCGTGCTGATCGCGGCCGTTGGCGGCCTGGCGGCATTTTTCCTGCAGCACAACTTTGAATCCATCCGCGAAGTGAATGCGCTGACCGATCGCTCCAAGCAGGTCGACGTGATCAACAGCGACATGCTGCGCGCCCGCGTCAACCTGATGGTGGCGGCGCGCCACTTGCAGGAATCGGGCTGGGGCAGCGGCGAGAATTCGGCTCGCGACGCGGCGACGGCCCTCAAGGGCGCGACCGATCTGCTGACCGGCGTGCGGGCCCGCTTCGCCGATTTCCAGAAGAACATGCTGCAGGACGATACCGGTCGCCAGCTGTCGATGAACCTGGTGCGCCGCTACCGCTCGTATATCGACGACGGCGTCGACACCATGGTGGAAGCGTTGCGCAGCGAGGATTACTCCACTTTCTACATGGTCAACAATGAGTACGGCACGCCTCGCAGCGCCGCGTTCATCGAGGCCATCGGCGAGTTCAGCAAGTACATCGGCGACCAGCAGCAGGCCACGATCGAACAGGCCGACGCCAACTTCAACCGCGCGATGATCGCGGTGGGCGTGGCCGTGGCGCTGGCGTTGATACTGATGGTGCTGGCCCGCGTGCTGTTCGGGCGCCTGGTGGTGCGTCCGTTGGTCGAGGCCGGCCAGCATTTCGACAAGATCGCCGCCGGCGACCTGACCAGCCGCGTGGAAGTCCGTTCGCACAACGAAATCGGGCAACTGTTCGCGGCGCTCAAGCGCATGCAGGAAAGTCTTACGCGCACGGTGTCGACGGTGCGCCGGGGCGTGGACGAGATCACGGTCGGCTCGCGCGAGATCTCGGCGGGCAACACAGACCTGTCCAGCCGCACCGAGGAGCAGGCGGCCTCGCTGGAAGAGACCGCGGCTTCGATGGAGCAGCTGGCCTCGACCGTCAAGCAGAACGCGGACAACGCACGTCAGGCCAATCAGCTGGCGGCCAGCGCGTCGGACGTGGCCGAGCGCGGCGGTTCGGCGGTGTCGGAAGTGGTGACGACGATGCAGGGCATTTCGGCCAGCTCGCGCAAGATATCGGAGATCGTGTCGGTGATCGACGGCATTGCGTTCCAGACCAACATCCTGGCGCTGAACGCGGCGGTCGAGGCGGCGCGCGCCGGCGAATCCGGCAAGGGCTTCGCGGTCGTGGCCGGCGAAGTGCGCAATCTGGCGCAGAAGAGCGCGCAGGCGGCCAAGGAGATCAAGGGCTTGATCGAGGACTCCGTCGACCGTGTCAACGAGGGTTCGGCCCAGGCCGAGCAGGCGGGCGCGACGATGGAGGAGATCGTGACGGCGGTGCGCCGGGTCACGGACATCATCGGCGAGATCTCGCAGGCCTCACAGGAACAGTCCAGCGGCATCGAACAGGTCGACACGGCCGTGTCGCAGATGGATGTCATGACGGTGCAGAACACCTCGCTGGTGCAGGAGCTGGGTGGTGCGGTCATGCAGCTGGGCGAACAGTCTGGCTCGCTGCGCGAAACGATCCGCGTCTTCCGCCTGACCGGCCAGCCTTGAGGGGATGGCTTGGCCGTGCCGGCTTGGAAGGGGCGGCCATGACGGGCAGTCTCGCAATCTGCCTCAGTCTTCCAAGACCGGGGCCGCACGGATCCGGCTCCGCCGGTCCGTAGCGGCGCCCCCTGGGGGGAAGCGCGCAAGCGCTCCGGGGGGGCTCCACTCCGGATTAGCCTCCGGCTAATCCGTCTACCACTCGGCTCATGGCCGAGAGGCCGGATTCGAACAGCGATTCCAGGAAGGGCCCTGCATGGGGCAGCACCACGGTGAGCACGGTGACGCCCACGATCAGGGTCACGGGAAAACCCACCGAGAACACCGACAGCTGCTGCGCGGCGCGGTTGAGGATGCCCATGGCCAGGTTGATGGTCAGCAGCGCGCAGATCAGCGGCAGCGCCAGCAGCAGGCCGGACACGAAGATGGTCTTGCCCCATTCGACCACCACGCCCCAGCCGTTCTGGTGTAGCTGGATCTGCGCGATGGGCAGGGTGTCGAAGGAGCGCACCAGCGCCGCCAGCACCAGCAGGTGTCCGTCAAGCGCCAGGAAGGTCAGCATGGCGATGACGTTGAGCATGCGCGACAGCACCGCCGTATTGGCGCCGGTGCCGGGATCGAAGAAAGACGCGAAGGACAGACCCATCTGCAGGCCGATGAACTCGCCGGCCGTCTGCACGGAGGCGAACACGATGCGCATGGTGAAGCCCAGCGCGATGCCGGTCAGCACCTGCTGCATCACCATCCAGAGTCCGGCGTAGGAGCCGGGAGCCACGGGCGGCATGGGGTCCAGCGTCGGGCCGATGGCGGCCGCCAGCACGAAGGACAAGCCGACCTTGACCTTCACCGGCACTGCGGATTCGGCGAACAGCGGCGCGGTGGCCACCAGCGCCAGGATGCGCACGAACGGCCAGATGAACTGGCCGATCCAGCCGTTGAGCTGTTCGAGTGTGAACGCGATCATGGGTGCGCCGGCGGCCGCGCCGGTCAGGACACCAGGCCGGGGATCTGCCCGATGAGCTGGCGGATGTAGTCCACCATGAGGCCGATCAGCCACGGACCCAGCAGCACCAGCACGCCGCACATGGCCAGCAGCTTGGGGATGAAGGACAGCGTCATCTCGTTGATCTGCGTGGCGGCCTGGAAAATGCTGATGACCAGGCCCACGACCAGCGTGACGAGCAGCAGCGGGCCGGCCATCGCCAACGCGATCTTCATCGCCTGGTAGGTCATGGTCATGACGGTTTCAGCGGTCATGGCGGTCCTCCGGGCTTATTGGTAGAAGCTCTGGGCCAGCGAGCCCATGAGCAGGTGCCAGCCGTCGGCCAGCACGAACAGCATCAGCTTGAACGGCAGCGACACCGTCACCGGCGGCACCATCATCATGCCCAGCGCCATCAGCACGCTGGCCACGACCAGGTCGATGATGAGGAAGGGAATGAAGATGGTGAAGCCGATCTGGAACGCGGTCTTGAGTTCGCTGGTGATGAAGGCCGGCACTAGGATCTTCAACGGCACCTGCGAGGGATCCTCCAGCGCGGGCTGCTTGGCCAGGTTGGCGAACAGCGCCAGGTCGTTCTCGCGGGTCTGGTGCAGCATGAAGGTGCGCAGCGGTCCGGCGGCGCGCTCCACGGCGGTCTCGAACTGGATCGAGCCCTCGGACAGCGGCTTGTAGGCGTCGGCGTAGATTTTGTCGAACACCGGCGACATGGTGTAGAAGGTCAGGAACAGCGCCAGCCCGATCAGCACGTGGTTGGGCGGCGACATCGCCGTGCCCATGGCGCTGCGCAGCAGGCCCAGCACGATGATGATGCGGGTGAAGCCCGTCATCATCAGCAGCGCCGCCGGCAGGAACGACAACGAGGTCATCAGCAGCATGGTCTGCATGCTGAGCGAGTACGTCTCGGAGCCGTTCGGGCCTGGCGTGGCGGTCAGGGCGGGCAGGGTGGCCTGGGCCACGACGCCGGCCGGGAACAGCGCCAGCCCCAGCAGCGCCGCGGCGCCGAGCATGGGCAGCATGCCGCGCCCGGCGCGGGAGGAGGTCATGCGTCTGAGGAAATTCATGAGGGTCGCGGGCTAGCGGCGCTTGAGCGCCTGGCCCAGCTTGGCCGCGAAGGCCGAGGCGGGCAGGGAAGCGCCTTCGGGCAGCTCGCCGGCAGGCATGGTGTGCAGGGTGGTGAGCTGGTTCGGGCTCACGCCCACCACCAGCCAGGTCTTGTCCACTTCGATGACCACGACGCTCTGGCGGGCGCCCAGCGGCAGGGCGGCGACCTGCTTGAGCAGGTTGCCGCCGCCGCGCTGCACCAGCCCGGCGCGCCGGGCCAGCCAGGCCGAGGCCAGGATGGCCGCCACCACCAGCACCAGGCCGATGATGACGCGCAGCAGGGCGGATTCGGTCATGATGGCCTGCCCGCTGGTCAACGGCGGTTGTTCAGGCGGTTGATGCGCTCGGACGGCGTGATGATGTCGGTCAGGCGGATGCCGTACTTGTCTTCCACCACCACGACTTCGCCCTGGGCGATCAGATAGCCGTTGACGAAGATGTCCATGGGCTCGCCGGCCAGGCCGTCGAGTTCCACCACCGAGCCCTGGCCCAGCTGCAGCAGGTTCTTGATGGTCAGTCGGGTGCGTCCCAGTTCGACGGTGAGCTGGACGGGCACGTCCATGATCAGGTCGATGTCGGTGCCCGCGCCCGTGGTGGTGCCGGACAGCGGCTTGAACACCGATTGGGCGGCCGGCTGCGGGGCGGGCTGGGACGGAGCGGGGGCTGGCGCCGGCGCCGGGGCGGCAGCGGCGGCGGGCGCCGCGGCGGTCTGTTCGGCCATGGCGGCGGCCCAATCGTCCTGCGGTTCCTGCGGCTTCAGGCCGTCGGCCTGGGTGGGCGGATTGGCGCGGGATTGTTCGGCGAGCGCGTCGGCCCAGTCGTCGGCCGGGGACGAGCCAGTGCCGGGCTCGTTCTTGTCAGTCATGGTCGGGGGCCTCGTTTGAATCGGAATCGTGAGTAAACATGTTGTGCACGCGCAGGGCGTACTGGCCGTTGAAGACGCCGTAGCCGCATTCCATCAGCGGCACGCCGTCGACGCTGGCGATGATGGTCTGGGGCACATCCACCGGAAGCACGTCGCCCACCTTCAGGCGCATCAGCTCGCGGATGCTGGACGGAATGCGGGCGAATTCGGCAACCACGTCGATGTCGGCGCTGCGCACCTGGCGCGACAGCTGCTGGGCCCAGCGCTGGTCCACTTCCTCCAGCGCGGTCTCCTGCAGCGGGCGCGTCAACAGGTCGCGCACCGGCTCGATCATGGAATAGGGCAGGCAGATGTTCAGATCGCCGCCGGTGGCGCCGAACTCGATATGGAACGAGCTCACGACCACGACTTCGTTGCTGCCGGTGATGCTGGCGAACTTGGTGTGCATCTCCGAGCGCACGTACTCGAATTCGATCGGATAGACCGGATCCCAGGACTTGCCGTAGCTTTCCAGCGTCAGGTTGAGCAGGCGCTGGATGATGCGCTGTTCGGTGGTGGTGAAGTCACGGCCCTCGACGCGCGTGTGGTAGCGGCCATCGCCGCCGAACAGGCTGTCGATGACCAGGAACACCAGGTTCGGGTCATAGGTGAAGAGCGCGGTGCCACGCAGCGGCTTCATCTGAATCATGTTCAGATTGCTGGGCACGGGCAGGTTGCGCTCGAAGTCCGCGTACTTCTGGATCTTGATCGAGCCGACGGTGATGTCCGCGCTGCGACGCATGAAGTTCAGCAGCACATGGCGCATCTGGCGAGCGAAACGCTCGTTGATCAGCTCCAGCGTCTGCATGCGACGACGCACGACCCGGTCCGGGGAACTCAGGTCGTAGGCCCGAGCGCCGTCGCTGGCGCCCGCGGTTTCCTTTTTGCTGTCGCTCTCGCCGGTTACGCCGGCCAGCAGCGCATCGACTTCGTCCTGCGAAAGAAACGCCTCGTAGGCCATGCTTATTGCACCACGAACGCCGTGAACAGCACGTCGGTGACGTACTGGCCGTCAGGCAGCGGCGAGAACGGACGGTTGACGGCCTGCTTGATCGCGTTGGCCATGTCGGTCTTGCCTTGCGAGGTCTGCACGGCGGTCGGCGACTGCGACGACAGCACCATGAGGATGCGGCTGCGGACCTCGGGCATGTACTTTTCCAGGCGGGTGCGGGTCTGCTCGTCGTTGACGCGCAGCGTCAGGCCCACGTGCATGATGCGCTCGGTATCGGCGTTCTGCAGCGTGACCGTGAACGCCTCGATGGGCACGAAGATCGGCGCGGGCACGGCGACTGGCGTGGTCGGCGGGGCGACGAAGGTGGTCGGCTGCGGGGTCTGGCCCGGCGCGCCAGGCGCGCCCGGCGTGCCGGGTGCGCCAACCTGGCCCGGATTCTGGCCGACGGCGAGCGACACGTTGGCGCCATTGGGCGGCGGCTGCGTGCGTTGCGTGATGAACCAGGTCGCGCCAGCGCTGGCCGCCGCGACCAGCAGCAGGACCAGGACCGCGAGCACGGGACGGAGGATGCGGCCCAGGCCGCCGGAGCGGGTGGGAAGCGTGCCGCGCGCCGGCATGGTGGAAGGTTTTGAAGTCGCCATCTTGGTGTCGATGCGTGTTTGCCGCTAATGAAAACGGACTCTCAGTGGATGAAAGCATTCTGCCCGAAATCCCGCGCCGGTTTGGGAGCGAAAAACAGGGCGAAAGCCGCGTATCTCAAGCTATTGCTGCACTGCGCGCGGCCCTGACGGCGCCGCGCGCCAGCCGGGATTACGCGAAGGTGTCGACCAGCGCGTTGGCGTTGCGGGGCGAGGCCGAGGCGGGACGCGAGGCGTCGGCCACCACGTCGCCCGCGCCGCCCGTCAGGCCGCCGCCCTGGCGCTGCGTACCGCCGCCCTGGTTCTGGGCGAACTGCTGCTGGGCGGCCTGCTCGCCCACGCTGGTCTGGCCCAGCGAGATGCCGGCCTGCGCCAGCGCCTGTTGCAATTGCGGCAAGGCGGTTTCAATGGCCTGGCGCACCGAGGCGTGCGCCGACACGAAAGAGGCGCTGGCCACGCCGTCGGCCAGGTTCAGGCTGACGCGCAGCGGGCCCAGGTCCGGCGGATCCAGGCGCAGCTCGGCGGTCTGCACCCCGTGGCGCGCGCTGTTGCTCATCACCACCAGTTGCTGGCCCAGGTCCGCGCCCCAGTGCGTGGCGCCGACGGGTGTGGCGACCTGCAGCGCGACCGGCGGCTGACCGATGCCGGCGGGGTTGAACACGGGCAGCGGCTGCTGGCGCTGGGCCGCGACGGCCAGCGATTGCGCCAGATGGTCCTGCACGCCGGCGGCGTGCTGGGGCAGCTGGAACGTCGGCGTTGCGGCCGGCAGCGGGGCGGATTCCTCTTCCTGGCGCACGGGCTGTTGAGCCCCGGCCTGCGACGCTTGCGCGGCCTCGACGGCGGTGCGCGGCGCCGTGCGCGGCAGCGCGGCGTCGGCGCTCAGGCGCGGCGTTTCGGCCGCGGGCGCGATGCTCTTGATGTCGGCGGTCACGGCGGCGGGCTGGCTGCCGGGCTTGGCGGCGGCGGTGACCACGGGCACGGCCAGCTCCGCATCGCGGGCCTCGCGGGCGGCGGCGGCCTGGGCTTGTTGCGCCGTCAGCGGCACGGGCGCGCGCGGCGTCGGCGTGACCTCGTTGGCGTTCAACGCGTTGACCAGCACGGCGGCGGTGCCGCTGGCGGCGGTGATCGCGGCCTGCGCGGCGCCACGGGCGTTCTGCACCTGTTCGGCGGCCTGGGCGGCGATTTCCAGCGCCTGCTGCGGCAGCAGGGCTTGCGGCACGGGCTGCTGCGCGGCGGCGACCGCCATCGCGCCGGCCTCGGCCTGGGCGGCCTTCTCGACGGCTTCGTCGATGGCGCCGGACGCGGCGTTCTCGGCATGGCCCTCCGGGCTGCCGCCGGTCTTGCCGGGCGCGGGTTCCTTGGCGCCATTGCCGGCGGGACGAGCGTCATTCGACTGGGTCGGACGCTGCTGGGCCAGCACTTCGGAGAAGCTGGGGCCCTTGTTGTCGGACACGGAGGACTTGGCGCCAAAGGCGTCGGCCGGTGAAACCGGCGCGGACGGGGCGATGGCGGGCAGGGGCAGGGGAGCGTTCATCTTGGGCTTCCTGTGGTATGTCGCTTAATGCATGCCGGCCTGGCGCTGGACCAGGCGGGCCGAGTATTCGTCGTTCAGGCGCTGTTCGCGGCGCGATTCGGCGACGGCTTCGGCGCGCTGCGCGCGTTGCGCCAGCGCGTCGTAGGAATTGAGCTTGCGCTTTTCCTGCTGGTAGTAGAGCCGACCCTTGTTCAGGTTCTCGTCGGCCTGCTGCAGCACGCCCTGTTGTTGGACGATGGCATCGTCCAGCGTGCCGATGAAGCGCTGGTAATTGTGGCAGTCGCTGGCCGACATGCCGGAGGTCATGGCCTGCTGCAGCCGCTCCAGGTAATCGTGGCGGTAGTCCTGCAGCATGCCGAGCTGGCGTTCGGCATTGGTGCGTTCGGCGCTGAGGCGGCCCAGCAGGCGCGCGGCTTCGTCCGTGCTCTCCTTGGCCAGATTGATCAGCATGTCCAGGGGAAGTTGGCTAGGCATAGGTGTCCCTCAGCTCGAAACTGGCCTGCAATTGGTTGACCGCGTCCTGGTAGCCGACGTTCTCGCCGATATCCTGCTGCAGGAAGGCTTCCAGGCGCGGGTAACGGGCGATGGCGTCGTCCAGCTGCGGATCGTTGCCGGCGACGTAGGCGCCAACGGCGATCAGGTCGCGGTTGCGCTGGTAGCGCGACAGCGTCTGCTTGAAGCGGCGCACGACCGAGAACTGCTGCGGCGTGATCAGCGACGTCATGGCCCGGGAAATCGATGCTTCGATGTCGATCGCGGGGTAGTGGCCGGCTTCGGCCAGGTGGCGCGACAGCACGACGTGGCCATCGAGAATGGCGCGGGCCGAGTCGGCGATCGGATCCTGCTGATCGTCGCCTTCGGCCAGCACCGTGTAGAACGCGGTGATCGAGCCGGCCTTGCCGTTCGGACCGGGCGCGCCCATGCCCGTGCGTTCCACCAGGCTGGGCAGCTTGGCGAAGACCGAGGGCGGGTAGCCCTTGGTGGCGGGTGGCTCGCCGATGGCCAGCGCGATCTCGCGTTGCGCCATGGCGTAGCGGGTCAGCGAGTCCATGATCAGCAGCACGTCCAGGCCCTGGTCGCGGAAGTGCTCGGCCAGGCGCGTGGCGTAGGCCGCGCCCTGCAGGCGCAGCAGGGCCGACACGTCGGCCGGCGCGGCCACCACGACCGAACGGGCCAGGCCCTCGGGTCCCAGGTTGTGCTCGATGAATTCCTTCACTTCGCGGCCGCGTTCGCCGATCAGGCCGACGACGATGACGTCGGCCTTGGTGTAGCGGGCCATCATGCCCAGCAGCACGCTCTTGCCCACGCCGGAGCCGGCGAACAGGCCCATGCGCTGGCCTCGGCCGACCGTCAGCAGGCCGTTGATGGCGCGCACGCCGGTGTCCAGCACCGTGTCGATGGGCGCGCGCGACAGCGGGTTGATCGGTTGGGCCGACAGCGGCGCCAGCTCGGCGCCGGTCAGCGGGCCCAGCCCGTCCAGCGGACGGCCGGCGCCGTCCAGCACGCGCCCGAGCAGGGCATTGCCCACGGGCAGGTGGCGGCCCAGCTGGGGCTTGGCGTTGCCGTTCAGCTCGGCCTTGCTGGGCAGCGGAATCTGGCGCTGCACGGGCGGCTCGCCGGGCACCACGCGGGCGCCGGGCGGCAGGCCGGAAATATCGGCCTGCGGCATCAGGTACAGGGTGTGGCCGTCGAAGCCCACGACCTCGGCGTCGGCCCAGTGGTCATGCCCGCGCGCGATCTCGATGCGGGCGGCGGCGCCCACCGGCAGGCGCAGGCCGGTGGCGTGCAGCACCAGGCCCGTGGCGCGGGTGATGCGGCCGCTGACCAGCCAGGGCTCGGTCGAGGCGGCGCGGATCGAGCCGATCTCCAGCTGGGTCTGCCAGCGGTCGATCACCGGGACGGCGGGCCGGGCGCTCATGGCGTCGCCTCTGTCTCCCGGGCCGGTTCTTCCCAGGAAGTGTTGCGGCCCAGCGAGGCCGCCACGCGACGCCAGCGCGTCTGCAGCGTGGCGTCGATGTCGCCATAGGGCGTTTCGGCGCGGCAGCCGCCGCGCGCGAGCGATTCGTCGGCCAGCACGCGCCAGTGGCCTTCCTTCAGTTCGTCGGCCAGGTGCAGGCGGATGAGTTCGATGTCCTGCGGATTGGCCCACAGCCGCATCTGGCCGCCGGCGCTGGGATTGATGTGCAGCACTTCGCGCACGGCGTGTACGACGGATTCGGGTTGTTCGGCCAGGGTGTTGCGGATTACCTGCTGGGCGATGTCCAGCGCCAGCGTCAGCAGGCTCTGGCCCATGCGCTCTTCCAGCGCGCCGATCGATGCGGCGCAGGATTCGGCCATGGCGTGCAGGCGGGCGGCCTCGTCGGCGCCCTGTTCGCGGGCCAGGGCAAGGCCCTCGGCGTAGCCGGCCTCGCGGCCTTCGGCAAAACCGGCTTCGCGCCCTTCGGCGCGGCCGGCCTCATGGCCGGCGGCGTGGCCTTGCGCGTAACCTTCCTCGCGGCCCTCGGCCACGGCCTGGGCGCGCAGCTGCGCCAGCACGACCTCGGGGTCCGGGCCGGGATCGGGTTCCGGCTCGGGCGCGGCCTCGACGGGCGGCGGCTCGTCGAACGACAGCATCTGCCAGCGCCGCCAGGCGGCGCTGCGCGAGAGCTGGGTCGTCGAGCCGGTGTCCGCGTCAGACATACGCGTCGTCTCCGGAGTTGCCCAGCACGATCTGGCCGCTCTCGGCCAGGCGGCGGGCGATCTGCAGGATCTTCTTCTGCTCGGCCTCGACCTTGGACATGCGGATCGGGCCTTGCGCTTCCAGGTCCTCGCGCAGCATCTCGGCGGCGCGGCTGGACATGTTGCGCAGGAACTTGGCGCGCAGCTCTTCCTGGGCGCCCTTGAGCGCGACCATGAGCGTGTCGTTGTCGATTTCCTTGAGGATGAGCTGGATGGCGCGGTCTTCGACGTCGAGCAGGTTGTCGAACACGAACATCTCGTCGATGATCTTCTGCGCCAGGTCGGCATCGCGCTCGCGCAGGCTGGCGACCACGGTTTCCTCTTCGGTCGAGTTCATCATGTTCAGGATCTCGGCCGCCGTGCGCACGCCGCCCATCTTGCTGCGCTTTGCGCCCTGGCCGGCCAGCACCGAATTGAGCACGTCGGTCAGTTCGGACAGCGCGGCCGGCTGCACGCCGCCGAAGGTGGCGATGCGCAGCATCACGTCGTTGCGCAGGCGGTCGGTCAAGAGCGCCAGTACGCCGGCGGCGCGGTCGCGCTCCAGGTGCACCAGGATGGTGGCGATGATCTGCGGGTGCTCGTCGCCGATCAGTTCGGCCACGGTGTGCGGATCCAGCCAGTTCAGCGCATCGATGCCGCTGCCGCCTTCGCCGGCTTCCAGGATGTCCTCGATCAGGCCGGCGGCGCGGTCGCTGCCCAGGGCCTTGGTGAGCACGGTACGGATGTAGTCGTCCGAGCCCAGCGTGACGGCCATGAACTGGTCGGCTTCCTGGCGGAACTCTTCCAGCACGACGGCCACGTCATTGCGCGTGACCTGCTTCAGGCTGGCCATGGCGGCGCCGACCTGCTGGACTTCGCGCGCGGTCAGGTACTTGAAGACCTCGGCCGCGGCGTCCTCGCCCAACGACATCATCAGGACGGCGCTGCGGGTCATGCCGTCCATGGGTTTGGCGGAATCATTTTTCATCTTTGCTCATCCAGGTGCGCAGGACCATGGCGACGGCACGCGGATCCTTGTTCGCCATCGTGCGGGCGCGTTCCAGGTTGTCCTCGTAGCGCGTGGTTTCCTTGGCGCGGGCCATTTCCTGGGCCTCGCGCTGGGCTTCGATGCGCTCGGATTCCGCCACTTCCGGATCGACCGGCGGGTACAGGTAATCGGTGACCTGGCGACGCACCTTGCGGTACAGCCAGAAGGCCACGATCAAGCCCAGCAGCCAGGCCATGATGGTCTTGAACAGGGCGATCATTTCCGGATCGCGCCACATCGGCAGGGCGGGCGGACCGTCGTTGAACTGGCTGTTGACCAGATTGAGCGAGTCGCCGCGTCCTTCGGAATAGCCCATGGCCTCGCGGACCAGGTTGGTCAGCTTGTTCAGCTCCTCGGGCGGCAGCGGCTTGAGGTCGCCGTCCTTGTCGCGGATGTAGTTCACCACCACGGCCACCGACAGGCGCTTGAGCGCGCCGACCGGCTGTTTGACGTGGCTGATGGTGCGGTCCACTTCGTAATTGGTGGTGGCGTCGCGGCGCTCGTTCAGGCTGCCGGAGGCGGCCTGTGCGCCGGTCTGCTGCTGGGCGCCTTGCTGCTGCGGCGTCTGGCCGGGACGGGCCGGCGGCTGCTGCGGATTGGTGATGGGCGCCTGGGCGTTGCCGGGCGGCTGGTTCGACAGCGCGCCGGGCACGCCTTGCGCCGGACCGATGCCGCGCTGGGTGGCGTCGCTGGTCTGCTGGCTGCGGATCGCGCCCTGGCCGGGTTCCTGGTTGGGGCGGTAGACCTCGGAGGTTTCCTCGCGGCGCGCGAAGTCCATCTCGGCGCTGGCCTGGGCGTGCACGTTGCCGGGGCCGACCAGGGGATTCAGGATCGTCAGGATGCGTTCGACGGTGCGCTGTTCCATCTCGCGCACGAAGCGCAGCTGATCGGCGTCCATGCCGCGGCCTTCGCCCAGCGGAGCCGACAGCAGGCGGCCGTTCTGGTCGACGACGGAGACGTTTTCGGCGGTCAGTTCCGGCACGCTGGAAGCGACCAGCCAGGAGATGGCGGACACCTGGGCGTCGCTCAGGCTGCGACCGGGGTACAGGTTCAACAGCACCGAGGCCGTGGGGGCCTGGCGCTCGCGCACGAACAGCGACTGGCGCGGCATGGCCAGGTGCACGCGGGCGTGCTGCACGGTGTGCATGGATTCGATCGAGCGGGCCAGCTCGCCTTCCAGGCCGCGCTGGTAGTTGATCTGTTCGGCGAACTGGCTGGCGCCGAAACGGGCGTTGTCCATCAGCTCGAAGCCGACCGAACCGCCGCGCGGCAGGCCCTGCGATGCCAGCTGCAGCCGGGCGTCATAGACGCGGTCGGCCGGAACCAGCAGGGCGGTGCCGTTCTCGTTGTAGCGGTAGGGCACGTTCATCTGCCCCAGCGCGGTCACGATGGCGCCGCCGTCGCGGTCCTCCAGGTTCGAGAACAGAACCTTGTACTTGGGCTCGCTGGTCCACATGACCGCGGCCACGATCAGCGCGACCACGGCCGCCGCCGCGCCCAGCAGGACGGGCTTGGGCAGCGCCCGGACTTTTTCCAGCACGGGGAACTTCGCCAGCAAAGACGAGCTCAGAGTGGCCTGCTGATTCATTTGCGGCCCCCGCTGGCTGCGCGGAGCTGGGGAAAGGACTTCATGTTCGGGTAGGGCAGATTACACATGCAACGTGCTTCTGGTCTGGGGTGAGCGTGGATTATTGCCGCTGGGGGCGCAATCCCAATCGTCGAAAACAGCGGTTTCTTGGCGTTACTTATCCCCTATGTCGCCCGGGGTGGCGCAAGCCCGGACGCGGGACAGCCTGCGGCCCGCCGCGAGCGGCGCCGGATCGGGGGAAATATCGGGTTTTTTGGCGGTTCTTGTCGGCTATGAGAGGCGCCGATCCCGGTTACGCTGCCTGCAGATTCGGCATTACGCCCCACCTGCAAGGAAACATGGCAATGGCGGTAACAGGTTTGTCCGGCATCGAAAGCATGCTGTCCCAGATGCGCGAGGTCGTCAGCAAGGCGGAATCCGGCCTGTCGGTCGGCGCCGCGCCGCTGGCCCAGCCCGACGGCTTCGCCGCCGAGCTGCAACGTTCGATCCGTCGTGTCACGGCCGCTCAGAACGCGGCCAGCGCCCAGGCCAAGGCCTTCGAACTGGGCGCGCCCGACGTCTCGCTCAACGACGTGATGGTCGACATGCAGAAGGCCAGCATCGGCTTTTCGACGGCGATACAGGTGCGCAACAAGCTGGTCGCCGCCTACAAGGAAATCTCGTCGATGGCCGTCTAAGGCCGCGAGACGAAAACACCGCACGAAGAGGGGCGCCAGCGAGCGCCCCTTCTGTGCTGGCGCGCATGCAGCGCCAAACACCCTGCACCCCCAAGAACACCGTTCACGGCATTAGCAAATCGCCCCAGGACCGGGGCAGCGCGGAGCCGGCTTTGCCGGTCCGCAGCTGCGCCCCCCTGGGGGGGAAGCGCGCAGCGCTTCGGGGGGGGATCTAGTCCCTATTGCCTTTTTCCAGGCGCCAGACCACCTGCTGCAGCCAGTTCTCCTGGCGCGCGTCCAGGTTCAGGAAGATGGCGCCGAGGTGGCTGACCGGCGGCTCGCCCGTCAGCGACACGTGGCGCGGCGCGGGTTCGTCCGGGTCCGCTCCCGGCGCGATCATCGGCTGCCCGGATACCGGATAGACGTTGCGCACTTCCAGGTTGGCGACCAGCCTGCCGAGGTCGCCGAAATTCATCTGCACGCCTTCCAGCACCTCGCCGCGCTGGGGCAGTTCGGGCGCGGCCAGGCCCACGCGCAGGCCCACGCCGTCGACCGAGATGTCGCGCACCGTGAAGGCGAGCGGCTTGGCCTGGGCCTCGGGGAGCCAGGTGGCCTCGCAGCGGTTGGCGCTGGTGATCAGCGAGGCGCGGAACATCTTGCGCCGCTGGATCCGCGCCAGGCGGTCGGGGAAGGGCGACACCAGGGCCGCGCTGCCGTCGTCGAAATGGATCACGTCGGGCCGCTGCACCCGGAAGCGGATCTGCACGCCCCCATAGGCCGTGGCGTGAAAGTGGAAGGTGGTGCCGCTGAGCAGGCCCATGCTGTCGGATTGTTCGAAGTCCGCGCCGGCGTAGTCGCGCGGACGCCAGAAGAACTGGCGCGTGTGCTTGTCCGCCCCCAGGATGAGCACGGCGATCTCGCGATCGGCGGCGTCGCGCACCAGGATGTGGCTGTCGGGGTGGGTGAGCTCGAACAGCGCGGAACGCATGTCTTCCGGCCGGGTGAGCAGAAATTCCGGATCGCTGGCGTCCAACACGGTGGAGATTCCTTAGATAGATAGATCGGGCGGCGCGGCGTCGGCCGGAATCTCGCGCGATTCCAGGCGATACAGCCAGGCCAGCAATTCTGCCACCGCAACGTACAGTTGGGGAGGAATATGCGCGTCCAGGTCGACCTGCATGAGCAGGCCGACGAGTTCGCGCGACTCGTGCACGTACAGGCCGTTTTCCTCGGCGGTGCGGACGATGGTGTCGGCGAGCTGGCCGTAGCCCTTGGCGACGACGCGCGGCGCGCCGTCCGCTTCGTCGTATGACAAGGCGACGGCGGCGTTGCGGCCTGCGTTGGGCGAGGCGGCGTGGCCATCCTCGGGGCGTTGCGGGTTTGCCATCAGAAATCAGTCGGAATGATGGGGCGCGGGTCGACCACGTTGACCGTCATGTGGCTCAGCGTCAGGCCCGCGGCCAGCAGGCGCGAACGCAGCTGGTCGGACGATTCGTCGATCAGGGCGGCGCTGTGGGGCGCGACCAGCTGCAGCACGATCTGGTCGCCGGCCAGGTTCAGCCGCGCGTCCACCAGGCCCAGTCGGGGCAGGTCGAGCTTGAGGCGGGTGGCCCAGGTCGGAACGGCCGATTCGGGATCGCCGCCGTAGGGGTCGCGCTGCACTTCCCAGTCCATCGGCGTGCCGGGCCAGGCTTCTCCGCGCCAGGCCAGCGCCTGGTTGGCCAGCACATCGAGCTGCTGGCGCACCAGCGCGTTCAGGTCCTGGTGGATGCCGTTGATCGGCGTGCCGGGCGCGGGCGCATTGGAGCCGCCGGAGGCGGGCGCGTCCGCGCCGCCGGCGCCACGGCTGGCGGGCGCCTCGGCGCGTGCGCGCGTGGCGGCCGCGCTGTGTTGCTGCTGCTGGGCGTCGGCCTGCTTGAGGTCGGCCTGCGGTTCTTTGCGCAGCTCGGATGGGTTGGCGCGGCCGAAGGCCAGATCGGCCAGGTGTGATTCGTAGAACAGGCCGCTGGTCTGCAGGGCTTCGCGCAGGGCCTGGCCCAGCGCGCGGGCGGCCGGACCCTGCGCGGCCAACGCGGCGCGGGCGGCGGCGGCCGGGTCCTGGGCGGGGGGCGCGCCCTCGGTGGCGCCGGTCTGGCCGGGCGTCTTGCCGACGGCGGTTGCCGGGTCGCCGGCGATCGCGTTCAGGACCGTCGCCACGTTGGCGGCGCTGTTCGCGGCAGCGGCCTGCGGTTGTCCGGCGGGCGTATTGGCGTGCGGAGCCGGGGGCTGGCCGCCGGGCGCCGGCTGGCCCGCGGCGGGCTGCCCGGCCGTGGCACCGGGCTGGCGGCCGGCCGATGCATCGGGGGTCCACAGTGGCGCGCGCCCTTGCACGGGCGGGGCTGCGTCGGGGTACTGCGCCAGCAGCGAGAGAATCGCGCGGGCGGTGCGGCCCAGCGTGGTGGGCGCGGAAGCGGTGGTGTCGTTGCTGGTGACCAGGCCGCGCGCGGCCAGGGCCAGCGCGGCGGCGGTCTTGGCGTCGACGATGGCGGCGCGTTCACCGCGCGCGCCGCCGGTCTGGACGCCCTGGCGGGGATCGCGCGGCGAGCCATCGGCCTGGCCGGGTTTCTCCAGGCTGCCGGGCTGGCTGACCGCATCCGGGCGCGCGCCGGAAACCTGATTGGCGGAGGCGGCGGACATCGTCGTGCCGAGCACGGCGTCCAGCCGCTGCACCAGGACGTTGCCCAGCGCGGCGGGACCTACGCTCATGTTTCAGGCGCCTGGTAGCCGTAGGCCGAGAGCAGGGTCTGCTGTCGCTTCATCCTGCCCAGCAGCTCGCCCAGGCGGGCCAACTGGGGAATCGCCAGGTCGCGGGTCAGCGCATCGTTCTCCAGGATGCGGACCAGCAGGTCGTATTTCATCGCGCGACCGGCGTCGTCCAGCGGCATGGACGGTTCGCTGTTTCGCAGGCGCTCCACCAGCTCGCAGTATTGCTGCCCGTGCACCACGGCTGTATCCCAATCCCCGGCTTGGGCGGCGGTAAGCATTTCGCCGGTAATAACGGCTATCTCCTGGTAATGCTCCAGGATAGGGGAGGAGATCTGGGTAAGGGACGTCATGGAAATCTCGGGCGGGCGCTGGCTGGCTGGGTTCGTTTTGCGGGCCATCACGGCGACACGCTGCCTGCCGGCTGGTCGATGGATGTCTGCCAAGCCTCGGCCAGATCGGCCAGCAGCCGGTCTGCGATGTCGAGTTGCTCGGCGTCCGACTTCAAGTTCGCCGTCAGCAGTGTGCGGACGATGTAATCATAGAGGCGCGAAAGATTGGCGGCGACATCGCCGCCGGCCTCCATGTTCAACCCGGTCTTCAAGCCTTCGTCGACAATCTTGATCGCTTTCGAGATCGCCGCGCCGCGTTCCGCGACCCGGCCTTCCTGCAGATGGATGCGAGCCTGTCCGATCGCCGCCCGTGCGCCGTTGAACAACAGGGTGATCAGCCGCTCGGGAGTGGCGCTCATCACCTGGGTTTCCAGGCCGATATCGGCGTAGGATCGGACAGAGTGCGATCCTGTCGGGCGGCGGGCGGCGTAAGTCATCAGTGCATCTTCTACGGGTTACTTGGATTTGTTCATCGCCGCGAACTGTTGGCTCAGGTAGGCGCCGGTGGAGTTCATCTGGGCGACCATCTTGTCCAGCGCGATGAAGCGAGTACGCATGACCGACAGTTCGGCGTCGCTGGCGGCTTTGGCGCGGGCCTTTTGATTGCCGAGGTCGGTGATGGTCTTGTTCAGGCCGTCGGTGCGGTTCTTGAGCGAGCCGTTGCTGCCGAGCACGTCCTTGACGGCGGCGTCGAACTTCTTGGCCAGGCCGTCTTTGCCGTTGAGCAGTGTGCCCACGTCGGCTGGGTTTTCCTTGAGCGCCTTGTCCAGCTTGACGTTGTCCAGCTTGAGCTGGCGCGTCAGGGGATCGGTGGTGATGCCCAGGTCGGCCAGCGACTTGACGTTGCCCGAGCCCAGCGCGCCGCTCAGCACGCTGGAAACGGCGGACTGGATCGAACGGGTGGTGCCGTCGCCGGTCAGCGGGCTGGCCTTCTTGGTGTCGTCCGGTTCCTTGGGGTTGTACGCGGTCAGGCCCTTGATCGTGGTCTGCAGCGCGTTGTAGGTCTTGACGAAATCCTGCACCGCCTTGGTGGCAACCGAGACGTCGGCTTCCAACTTGAGCTGGATTGGTTTGTCGGTCGGCGTGGTGTCGGTCAGGTTCAGCGTCACGCCGTCGATGACCTTGGACACGTTGTTCGAGCCGCTCTTGACCGTCAGGCCGTTGATGACGAGCTCGGCGTCCTTTGCCTTGGTCTGGGTCATGCCGCTGGTGGTGCCGTCGGCGGCGGTGCTGAAGCCCAGGATGTTCTTGAGCGACTGGTCGCCGGTGACGGTGATGTTCTTCACCGAGGCCTGCACGCCGGTGTCCTTGGCGGTCAGCATCAGGTAGTTGTTGCCGTTGCCATCGTTCAGCACCGTGGCGCGCACGCCCGCCTTGTCGTCGGCGTTGATGGCCTTGACGATGCCGTTGAGCGAGGTGTCGCCCTTCAGGTCGATGGTACGCTTGGTGCCGTTGGTCAGTTCGATCTCGAAGGTGCCGGTGTCACCGTTCTTGGCGGTCCGGTCTGCCACGGCGCCCGAGCGCAGGCCCTGCGCGATGGCCAGGTTCTTCACTTCGATCGAATATTGACCCGCAGCAGCGCCTTCACCAACGGTGGCGGTCAGGGCGTTGCCGCCGGTGACGCTGCCAGTCATGGCGGCCATGGTCTCCGGCTTGCCCAGCGTGGCGGCGGACTTTTGCACCGCTTCCAGCGCGCTTTGCAGCTGGCTGTAGGCGTTGATGCGCGCCTGATAGCTCGTCGCTCGCGTGTCGTAGCGCTGAAGGGCCTTGTCGTTGGCTGCCGCCAGATCCGTCAGGATCTTTTCCAGCGGCAGGCCGGAGACTGAACCAAGGTTAGTAATGGAGGCCATGTGAGATTCCTTCCTAGCGATATGATTCTGTCAAAGATTGGAGGTCAGCGATTGCCCGGGTAAGGGCATAAGGCTGGCTTAATTCGGTCTTTCCGCCCGCGAGGGCGGGCCTGAAGGCATTCTTTGGAAAGTATTGGGTGCGCATCAAACCGAGGTTTTGATGCCATTTCCCTGCATGTTGACGATCATTTTGGCGATCTTGATAACAGCTTCGCTCGGGATGGTCCGCAGGACCTTGCCCGATTCGGAGTCGACCACGGACACCACGATCTGATGCACGTCGGGGTCGACCTCGAACTGCAATTGGGTGGACCAGGCTTTCATCTGGTCGTTGATTTCGTCGAGTGCGCGTTCCAGCGGCAGCTTCTGCGAATCCGACTGCTCGGACGTGGCGCTGTCCGAGCCGCCGCTATGGGCTGAGGCAGCGGCAGGCGCAACAGTGACGGATGGGTCCGGGACGGCGGGCGCAGGTGCTACCGCCACGGGGGCATACGAGGCGGGGGCTATGGGGGATACGGCCATGATCACTCCAGCGGCGGTGCGGGCGTCTCGGAGGAACGCGCTGTTATCAGGAAATTCTCAGTTACCATAACGGCACGCTCAGAGGCGAACTTTAGCGCCATCTGAAACAAGATATTTCTCACGTTCCGGGGTTGTGGACAGGGCAATGAGTGTCAAGACGGCGCTGCGCGTCATCGAAATCATCGAAACCTATGCCCGCGAGAAGCGCGCCTTGCCCCTGTCGGAGCTCGCCCGGCTGCTCGATGTGCCGGTGTCGAGCTGCCTGGCGCTGATCCGCACGCTGACCGGGCTGGGCTATCTCTATGAAACCGGACGGCGCCAGGGGTACTACCCCACGGGACGCCTGCTGGCGATGGCGCAGCGCATCGCTCGTGCCGATCCGGTCCTGGACCGGGTTTATCCCAGCCTGGTGGAATTAAGGGACGCAACCAAGGAGACCGTGGTCTTTGCCAAGCTGAGCCAGGACGCGCGGGTGGTCTACTTGGACGTGCTGGATTCCCCGCACACGATCCGCTACGCGCCGGTCGCCGGCGAATTCAAGAGCATCCATGCCAATTCGCTGGGCAAGGCCCTGATTTCATTGCTGGACGAGCCGGCGCGCGCGGCGATGCTGGCCGACGTGGAAATGACCCGCTACAACGAGCGGACGCTGACGACGCCGGCACAGGTGGAAGCGGATATCGGACTGTCGCGCCAGCGCGGCTGGTTCATGAACAACGGTGAATCCATCGCGGATGTGGGGGCGATCGCCTGGCCGCTGACCCTGTCGGGCGAGCGCTACGCCATTTCGGTCGGCGGGCCGATATACCGCATCGAACCCAGGCAGGCGGAGTACGCCAGCATCCTGCGCTCGGCCTGCGCCGGGCTGGAGCGGCAGGCCTGAGGGCGACCGGCGGCGGCACGCAACCCCGCCGGACGGTCCGCCCTGTCGCGCCGCGCTCAATAGGACTTGGGCAGTCCCAGCACTTTCTCCGCGATGAAGCACAGGATCAGCTGCGGGCTGACCGGCGCGATGCGCGGAATGAAGCTCTCGCGCAGCAGCCGTTCCACGTGGTATTCCTTGGCGTAGCCCATGCCGCCCAGCGTCATGACGGCGGTCTGGCAGGCGTTGTAGCCGGCTTCGGCGGCCAGGTACTTGGCCGAGTTCGCGGCGGGGCCGCAGGGCTTGCCGGCGTCGTACAGGCTGGCCGCCTTGTATACCATCAGGTCGGCCGCTTCCAGCTGCATCCAGGCCTGGGCCAGCGGATGCTGCACGCCCTGGTTCTGGCCGATCGGGCGGCCGAACACCACGCGCTCGCCGGCATAGCGCACCGCGCGCTCCAGCGCGGCGCGGCCGATGCCCACTGCCTCGGCCGCGATCAGGATGCGTTCCGGGTTCAGGCCGTGCAGGATGTACTCGAAGCCTCGGCCTTCCTCGCCGACCCGGTCGGCCACGGGGATGCGCAGCCCGTCGATGAACAGCATGTTCGAGTCCACGGCCTTGCGGCCCATTTTCTCGATCTCCCGGACTTCCACCTTGGACCGGTCCAGGTCCGTATAGAACAGCGACAGGCCCTGGGTGGGCTTGTCCACCTCCGACAGCGGGGTGGTGCGCGCCAGCAGCAGCATCTTGTGCGCCACCTGGGCCGTCGAGATCCAGATCTTGCGGCCGTGGACCACGTACTCATCGCCCTGGCGCACGGCCCGCGTGCCCAGCTTGGTGGTGTCCAGCCCGGCGTCCGGCTCGGTCACGGCGAAACAGGCCTTTTCGCGGCCGGCGATCAGGGGCGGCAGCCAGCGGCGGCGCTGGGCGTCGTCGCCGAACACCACCACCGGATTCAGCCCGAAGATGTTCATGTGGACGGCCGACGCGCCGGCAAAGCCCGCGCCGGACGCGGCGATGGTCTGCATCATCAGCGCCGCCTCGGTCATGCCCAGGCCGGCGCCGCCGTATTCCTGCGGCATGGCGATGCCCAGCCAGCCGTCGCGGGCCAGGTCGGCGTGCAGCGGCTCGGGAAAGCCGCCTTCGCGGTCGCGCTCCAGCCAGTATTCGTCGGGATAGCGTTCACAGATGCGGGAGACGGCGGCGCGCAGCGCCTGCTGGTCGGGCGTGAATTCAAAGTCCATCTGGCGTTCCTGGGGGTTCCGGGGAATCGGGAGAAAGGGCGGCGCCGCGCGCGAACAGGGCGTCGATGGCGGCCTCGTCGTAACCGGCTTCCGCCAGCAGTTCGCGGCTGTGCTGGCCCAGCGCGGGGGCGGGGCGGCGGATGGCGGTGGGCGTGCCGGCGTAGCGGCCCAGCGGCGCGGGCGTGCGCAGGCGGCCTTCGGTGGGGTGGTCCTGCGCGCGGATGAAACCGGTGGCGGCCAGGTGTTCGTCATCCAGCAGGTCTTCGATGGCGTGCAGGCGGGCCGCCGGAATGTCGGCGCGCGCCAGGTCGGCCAGCCAGTCGTCCGTGGCGCGCTGGCGGACCACATCGGCGACGAAGGCGTAGACCTCACCGATGTGCGCGGCGCGCGCGCCGTGGCCGCGAAAGCGTGGATCGTCGGCCAGTTCCGGCCGGCCGATCAGGGCGAAGAAGTTGTGCCAGTGCTTGTCGTTGTAGATCAGCAGGCACAGGTAGCCGTCGGCCGTGGCGTAGGGCCGGCGGTGCGGCGCGAGCAGCCTGGCGTAGCCGACCGGGCCCAGCGGCGGGTCGAACGTGGCGCCGCCCAGGTGATCGCCCAGCGTCATGTGCGCCATGCCCTCGAACATGGGAATCTCGACCTGCTGGCCGCGTCCGCTGGCGCGGGCATGCAGCACGGCCGACACCAGCGCGATGGCGGCATGCAGGCCGACGGCGCGATCCGCCAGCGTCAGGGGCGCGTAGCGCGGCACCTCGCCGCTCTGCCGCGCATACAGCGCCGCGATGCCGGCCTGTCCCTGGATCAGGTCGTCGTAGGCGGGCCGCCCGGCGTAGGGTCCTTGCTCGCCGAAGCCATAGGCGCCCAGGTAGACGATGCGCGGATTGCGCGCCGCCACCGCTTCATAGGACAGGCCCAGCCTGGCCATGGCCTGGGGGCGGATGTTGTAGAGCAGGGCGTCGCAGCCCTCGGCTAGCCGAAGGCAGGCCTCGCGGCCCTCGGGCGTCTTCAGGTCCAGCGCGATCGAGCGCTTGTTGCGGTTCAGGTGCAGGTGCAGATGGCCCATGCCGGGATTGCGCATGGGGCCGACCGCGCGCAGGTTGTCGCCGGCGGGGGACTCGACCTTGACCACGTCCGCGCCCAGGTCGCCCAGCACCTGGGTGGCGTAGGGGCCCATGACGACCGAGCTGAGGTCCAGGATGCGCACGCCGGCCAGCGGGCCGGCGGCGGAAGAGGCGGGTTGCGGGCTCATTGCTGCTCGATCCCGGCATCGCGGATCAGCTTGCCCCACAGGTCGCGCTGCTCGCCCACGAAGCGGGCGAAGTCCTGCGGCGTGCCCGAGAACGCGTCGAAGCCCAGCGCGGCCAGGCGCTGGCGGGTCTCGGGCCTGGCGACGACCTGGTTGATCGCCGCGTTGAGCCGGGCGACGATCTCGGGCGGCAGTCCGGCCGGGCCGAAGTAACCGTTCCAGGAGTTCAGGTCGAAATCCGGCACGCCGGATTCGGCCATCGAGGGCAGGTCGGGGACGATGGCGCTGCGCTGCGCGGTGGACACCGCCAGCGCCCGCAACTGGCCGGACTGCACGAAGGGCAGGCCGGAAGCCAGGTCGGTGAACATGAAATCCACCTGTCCGCCGACCACGTCGGTCAGGCCCTGCGGCGTGCCTTTATAGGGCACGTGCAGGATGTCGATATTGGCGCGGCGGGCCAGCGTGGCGCCGGCCACGATGCCGGTGCTGTTGCCGCTGGCATAGGTGATGCGCCCGGGGCGCTGGCGCGCATCGGCGACCAGGTCGGCGACCGTTTTCCAGGGCCGTTTGGGGTTGGCGACCAGGATGAAGGGCAGGTTGCCGCCGCGCGCGATGGGCGTGAAGTCCTTCACGGGGTCGTAGGGCACGTTCTTCATCAGCCAGGGCGCGGCCGAGTGCGAGGTGTTGGTGGTGACGAAGATCGTGTAGCCGTCGGGGCGGGCGCGCGCCACCAGATTGGCGGCGATGGTGGCGTTGGCGCCGGGCTTGTTCTCGACGATGACCTGCTGGCCCAGGATGGACGAGAGTTCGTTGCCGAAAATGCGCCCGACCGCGTCGGTGCCGGAACCGGCGGGGAAGGGCACGATCAGCGTGATGGGCTTGGCGGGATAGTCCGCGGCGCGGACCGCGACCGCGGGCAGCAGGGCCGCGCTGGCAAGCAGCGCGGCGCCCAGCAGGCGCGATGGTTTCATGGCTGGTCTCCTTGGTGGAATGGCGCGGGCGGCTTCTGCGGCCGCCACGGCCGGCGGGGCGCCGCGTCAGGCGGCGGGGGGCGTCGGGAAGCCGCGTATCACGCGGTCCGGCGATTCTTCATAGGGTGGGGAGTAGATCACCAGCAGCCGCGCGGGCTGGTCGCTGGTCACGGTGAAGACGTGCGGCACGTCCGGCGGGAAATAGCAGCAGTCGCCCGCCGCCATGTCGGCCCATTCGTCCGCCACCTGCGCCCGCGCGGTGCCGGACAGCAGGTAGCAGACCTGTTCGATGCCGGGATGCGCATGCGGCAGGGCGCCCTGGCCCTTTTCGATCACGCCCAGCAGCACTTCCACGTGGCGCGAGCCGACGGTGTCGGGGCCGATCAGGCGCCGGTTGAGCGTGCCGGTGTGGTTGGCCGGGTGGTAGCCGGGCACATCGGCCTCGCGCACCAGCCAGGCAGGGGTGGGTTTCGCTCTGGTGTCCAGACTCATGCGGGCTCCATGAAATTCTCATTCATGAATTTATTTTTATATATGAGAAAAATATCGGCAAGGCATTTTGCGCGCGATTCCAGGCCGTCCAAGGGGGGATTAGGGAAAACGCCGGTCTCGCGCTGATAGAATCGCGTGTTGCGTTCCTCTCTGCCGTCCGTCCATGTCTCCTGTCCAAAAGCCCGCGCCCGCCGCCACCCTGTCCGATTGGCTGCGCTATCTGGAATCCATCCATGCCACGGCCATCGACATGGGCCTGGAGCGGGTGCGTGAGGTGGCCGATCGGCTGGGGCTGGCGCTGTCCGGCGTCAAGTTCGTGGTCGGCGGCACCAACGGCAAGGGGTCCACCTGCGCCATGCTGGAGGCCATTCTGCTGGCCGCGGGCTACAAGGTCGGGCTGTACACCTCGCCCCATCTCATCGATTTCAACGAGCGCGCCCGCGTCAACGGCCAGATCGCCACCGACGAGGCGCTGATCGAGCAGTTCCAGGCGGTTGAAGCCGCCCGGGGCGACACCTCGCTGACCTATTTCGAGTTCACCACCCTGGCGATCCTGCGCCTGTTCTCGCAGTCGCGGCTGGACGCCGTGGTGCTGGAAGTGGGCCTGGGCGGCCGGCTGGACGCGGTCAATATCGTCGACGCGGACTGCTCGATCGTCACCAGCGTGGACCTGGACCATATGGACTGGCTGGGCGACACGCGCGAGAAGATCGGCTTCGAGAAGGCGCATATCTACCGGTCGGGCAAGCCCGCCATCTGCAGCGATCCGTCGCCGCCGCAGTCGTTGCTGGACCATGCCGCCGCCATCGGCGCCGATCTGTGGCTGTTCAGCCGCGATTTCAATTACTCGGGCGATCGCCAGCAATGGGCCTACGGCGGGCGCGAACAGCGCCGCAGCGCGCTGGCCTATCCCGCGCTGCGCGGCGCCAACCAGCTGCTCAACGCCTCGGCGGCGCTGGCCGCGCTGGAATCGGTGCGCGAACTGCTGCCCGTGCCGCAGCAGGCCGTGCGCATGGGGTTGTTGCAGGCTTCGCTGCCCGGCCGTTTCCAGATCCTGCCCGGCCAGCCCGCCGTCATCCTGGACGTGGCGCACAATCCCCACGCCGCCGCGGTGCTGGCGCAGAACCTGGACAACATGGGTTTCCATCCGTATACCCACGCGGTCTTCGGCATGCTGAACGACAAGGACCTGGCGGGCGTCGTCGCCAAGCTGGGCTCGCGCGTCGACCATTGGTATTGCGCCGGCCTGCCGGGCCCGCGCGGCGCCAGCGGCGAAGACCTGGCGCGGCAGGTCGGCCAGGCCCTGCCGGCCGCGCCAGCGGGCGGTGAAAATCCCAGTGTGCAGGCCTATGCCGATCCCGCCGCGGCCTTCGCGGCAGCGCGCGAACGGGCTGCCGAGAATGATAGAATCGTGGCGTTCGGGTCGTTTCTCACCGTGGCCTCGGTTTTGCAGGCCCTGGGTCGCAAGGCATAGGCAAGAGCGCGGGCAATCGGGGCTAGATTCGGTTCATCGGCAAGGTGGCGGCAAGCCGCCGCGCCGTCCGCCGAAAGGCGCCGCAAGGAATTCTCTTCCATGGGTTTTTTCAAACGCAAAGATCCTGCCGACCAGGCGCAGTCCTCCAAACGGGCGGCCGTGCCCAGCGAAGTGCAGGCGGCGGAGTTGCGCGGCCGTGCGCGGCGCAGGCTGGCAGGCGCGATCGCGCTGGTCCTGGCGGCCGTCATCGTGCTGCCCATGGTGCTCGATTCCCAGCCGGTTCCGGTTGCGGACAATATCCCCATCAAGGTGCCGGAACGCAACACGCCGTTCCAGCCCCAGGTAAGCGAGCCGCAGGTCGCGCCGCCCGTGGCGTCCGCGCAGGGCGCGGGCCAGACGTCCGGCGCCGCCGCGCCGGCGGATCCCACGGGAACTATCCCAACGCCGCCGCCGGTGGTCTCGGTGCCGCCGCCCGTGATGACGGCCCAGCCGCAAGTGCCGCCCGCCGGCACCACGCCGGCGACGTCGGCCGCGGCGCAGCCGTCCAGGCCGGACCCCAAGCCTGCCGCCAAGCCCGATCCCAAGCCCGCCGCCAAGCCGGAAACGCGTACCGACGACGGCGCCCGCGCGCTGGCGTTGCTCGAGGGCCGCAGCGCGCCTGCCGCCACGCCGCCCGCCGCAAAGCCGGCCGCGACCAAGGGCAATTTCGTATTGCAGGTCGCCGCGTACACCACGTCCGATGACGCGCAGTCGCGGCGCAGCAAGCTGCATCAGGCCGGCGTGACCAACGCCTTCGTGGAGCAGGCGAACATCGGCGGCAAGCAGCAGTACCGTTTGCGCGTGGGGCCGTTCCCCTCGCGCGAGGCGGCGCAGGCGGCTCAGGCGCGGTTGCGCACGCTGGGCTATGACAACGGCTTCATCGCCGCCCAGTAGTGACCGGTTTCGACTTCGTCGTGCTGGCCATCCTGGTGGTATCGGGTGTGCTGGGCCTGGTGCGCGGCCTGCTGAAGGAAGTGCTGTCGCTGGTGGCGTATCTGCTGGCGTTCGTGGCGGCGATCTGGTGGGGGCCCACGGTCTACGCCTGGTTGGAGCCATACATTGAAACCACGCTGCTGCGCATGGGGGTTTCCTACGCGGCGGTGTTCATTATCGTGCTGCTAGGCGTGGGCCTGGTCAATATGACGCTTTCAGCCTTGATCCGCAGCACCGGACTGAGCCCGGCCGACCACGGCCTGGGCGGAATGTTCGGGCTGGCCCGCGGTCTGCTGATCGTGCTGGCGCTGGTCGCCGCCGCCGGTTACACGCCCTTGCCCCAGGAGCCCTGGTGGCGGGACGCCATGTTTTCGCATTCGGCCATCGAGGCCATCAAACATATCAAGACGTGGCTGCCGCCGTCGCTGGCGACCTGGCTGCCGTATTGATTTGCTTCACATCAACCAGGAACTCTCACCATGTGTGGAATCGTAGGGGTCATCGGGCGCGGGCCGGTCAACCAGCTGCTCTATGACAGCTTGCTGCTGTTGCAGCATCGCGGGCAGGACGCCGCGGGCATCGCAACGTCGCAAGGCAACCAGTTCAATATGTACAAGGCGCATGGCCTGGTGCGCGACGTGTTCCGCACCCGCAACATGCGCGCGCTGCCCGGCACGTCCGGCGTCGGCCAGGTACGCTATCCCACGGCGGGTTCCAGCGCCAGCGAGGAAGAGGCACAACCCTTCTACGTGAACGCCCCGTTCGGCATCATGTTCGCCCACAACGGCAACCTGACCAACTGGCGCGAGCTGCGCGAATCGCTTTACCGCGTCGACCGCCGCCACATCAACACCAATTCCGATTCCGAAGTCCTGCTGAACGTGCTGGCGCACGAACTGCAATCGGCCGCCAGCGGCGTGTCGCTGGACGACGATGCGATGTTCCGCGCGGTCGCGGCGGTGCACAAGCGCGTGCGCGGCGCCTACGCCGTGGTGGCTCAGATTTCCGGCTACGGCCTGCTGGCCTTCCGCGATCCGCATGGCATCCGTCCGCTGTGCATCGGCCGCCAGGAAACGGATGAGGGCGTCGAGTGGATGGTGGCGTCCGAGTCGGTGGCGCTGGAAGGCAGCGGCTTCGCCTTCGTGCGCGACGTGGCGCCGGGCGAGGCGGTCTTCATCGACCTGGACGGCCGTTTCGTCAGCCGCCAGTGCGCCGACAATCCGCAGCTGGTGCCCTGCATTTTCGAATACGTCTACTTCGCCCGGCCGGACTCGCTGATTGACGGCGCGTCGGTCTACGGCGCGCGTCTGCGCATGGGTGAATACCTGGCCGACAAGGTCGCGCGCAACATGCGCCTGGGCGACATCGACGTGGTCATGCCGATTCCGGATTCCTCGCGTCCCGCCGCCATGCAGCTGGCCGCGCGCCTGGGCCTGGATTACCGCGAGGGCCTGATCAAGAACCGTTACGTCGGCCGCACGTTCATCATGCCGGGCCAGGCTGTGCGCCGCAAATCCGTGCGCCAGAAGCTCAACGCCATCGGCATGGAGTTCAAGGGCAAGAACGTGCTGCTGGTGGATGATTCCATCGTGCGCGGCACGACCAGCCGCGAGATCGTGGACATGGCGCGCGCCGCCGGCGCCAACAAGGTCTATTTCGCCTCGGCCGCGCCTCCGGTGCGCTTCCCCAATGTGTACGGCATCGACATGCCGACGCAGCAGGAGCTGATCGCCACCGGCCGCAGCGACGAGGAAATCGCCCGCACCATCGGCGCCGATGCCTTGGTCTACCAGGATCTGCACGACATGCAGCAGGCCGTGCGCGACGTCAATCCCGCGCTGTCGCGTTTCGAGGCGTCCTGCTTCGACGGTGAATACGTCACGGGTGACATCACCGCCGAATACCTGGCGCGCCTGGGCCAGTCGCGCGGGCAAGCCAGCGATGGCGAATTGGCCGGCGGCCTGCAGTTCAACATGGGGTACGCGGCCAACGACGCCTGATCGTCGGGCGCTGTTGCCTGAAAAGCCGTCCCGGGAGGGACGGCTTTTTCATTCTGGCGCGCCGGCGGTGGGGCGGGGGAAGGGGTTTTTCAGCCCGCCGGCTCCCACAGCGCCTGCCGGGTCGCATCCAGGTGCGTCAGATACAGCCGCAGGTCGAACTCGTACTGGTGATACTGTGGTTCCATGCGCTGGCACAGGCCATAGAACGCCTTGTTGTGCTCTTTTTCCTTCAGGTGCGCCAGCTCGTGCACCACGATCATGCGCAGGAACTCCTCGGGCAGGTTGCGGAACAGCGTCGCCACGCGGATCTCGTGCTTGGCCTTGAGCTTGCCGCCCTGCACGCGCGATACATAGGTATGCTGGCCCAGCGCATGCTGCATGACCTGGATCTTGCTGTCATAGGCCACTTTGCTGATCGGGTCGCCGTTGCGGATGTAGGCGTTCTTCAGGTCGACCACGTAGTCATACAGCTGGCGGTCGGTGCGCACGCCATGCGGGCCTTGCGGATAACGGGCGCGCAGCGCCGGCCCCAGGCGGCCCTGGTCCATGAGCTTGCGGGCCTGGTCGAGCAGGGGGGGCGGGTAGCCGGTCAGGTATTTCAATGCGGACATGAATTCAGTTCGGGCGCGGCCGCGAGGCGCAGCCGGGGCCATTTCTCTGTATAGCGCTTGGCGCGCAGCCGTTGGGCGAAGAGCGCCGGATCGGCGAGCGCCGGGCTGGGGCGCAGGATCAAGGCATACAGGTCGGACAGCCCGTGCGGGCACAGGATGCGCAAGGCGTCGTCGCGCCCCAGCGAAACGCCGACGCAGGTCGCCGTTTCAGGCCAGGCGGCGATGCCGGCTTCCAGCGATGCGATGGGGGGCGGGACGCGCTCGCCATCGCGGCGCCACAGATGCACGCGCGCCTGATTGACCACTTCCCAGGGCGCGTCCGGCGCCGCCGCGCGCAGGCGGGCGGCCAGCCCGGTTTCACTTGCCGAGGACAGGTCGGCGGGATCGAAATAAACGAAATCCACGTCGGCGGGCGCATGGCTGCCAGCGGGCAGTCCGTGCAGGTGATTCCAGACCAGCGCCCGCACCGCGCCGGCGCCGATGCACCAGTCCAGCCCGGTCGCGCAGGCCCGCGCCGCGCGCAGCCAGCGCATCAGCGGCGCGTGGGCGCGGACCAGGGCGCGCAGCGCGTCGGCGCGGGGATCTTCAATCACTATTTGCTATGCGCGGCCGCAGCCGAAGGCGGCCCGCAGGGACAGCAGCAGCACGACCACGAACAGCGCCAGGCTCCACAGCGCGTATTCCACGCCCAGCACCGACACGACCGCGTCCATGCAGGTGGCGTAGATGCCGAACAGCCAGGGCACGGCGGCGTCCAGGCCTGCGCCGCTCATGAAGCGGTCGGCGAAGGTCTGGTCGCAGGACAGCATCTTGGCGGCCACGCTGTACTGGTACCAGGCGGCGACGACGCCCGCCAGGCCCAGCAGCGCGGCCAGCGCGCCGCAGACGCGCGTCAGGGCGCGGCCGCCGCCGAAGCCGCCAACCAGCGTCACCACGCCGATGACCAGGTAGATCAGGCGCTGCATCACGCACCAGGCGCAGGGCGGCATGTCGAACGCATGCTGGGAGATCAGGGCGACGCCGACGGCGCCGAAGCAGAACAGGGCGACCAGGCGTAGCAGGCGTTCGGAGCGGGAGGTCATGGTTTCAATGAATCTTGTAAGACGGGTTGGTGGAGCCGCGGCGCGGCACGGGGCAGGCCGGGGCCTGCGCGGGCCTTCCGGCCCGTGGCCTAGACCTAGACCTTGGGAACCGGAATTGGTTGCATGACCTGCTGCAGCACGCCGACCATCAGTTCGCGCGCGCCTTCCCAGAAGATCTGCACGCCCAGGCACAGCATGATGAAGGCCGACAGGCGCATGAACACGGCGGTGCCATTGTCGCCCAGCCGGTGCAGCATCTGCGCCGCGAAGCGCAGGCAGATATACAGGGTGACGGACACCACGATGATGCCCGGGATGGAGCCGGCCAGCCGGACCAGGCTCAGCGCGTGGTTCTGGTCGCGCAGCGACACGCCGACCGTGATGGCCGCGGCGATCGAGCCGGGGCCGCAGCTGATGGGGAAGGTCAGCGGGTAGAAGGCGCGGGCCTTGGCCATTTCCGGGGTGAACGATTCGGCCAGCCGCGCCACGCGCTCGGTGTCGGCGTCGGGCGAGTTGACCAGGCGCCAGGCGCTGGCGATCACCAGCATGCCGCCGCCCACGCGCACGATGGACAGCGAGATGCCGAAGAAGCTCAGCAGCACGTTGCCGGCGACCATGGCCACGACCAGCATCAGGCCGACGTTGACGGCGACCCGCTTGGACAGCACGGTGCGGGTCGAGGACGACGCGCCTTCGGTGAGCGACAGGAAGATGGGGGCGATGGCCGGCGGATTGAGAAAGGGCAGCAGGGTCGCCAGCGCGAAGAGAAAGCTTCCGCCGAACACGCGCAGGTAGTCGTAGAGCTGCATAGAGGGCCATCGCCGGAGCCAAAACCCGGATTGTATGCGTTGGCGGCCCGCGTGGCGATGCGCCGCGCGGGCCGTTATTGCTGCCGGGTCACGCTGCGATCAGGCCGCGCGCTGGCGGGCTTCCTCGCCGGCCAATGCGTCCAGGATGTCGCGCTCGAACTGCATCTGCGTGCGGGGCCGCTCCAGCGCCGCGCCGTCCACGATGAACACGTCCTCGACGCGGTCGCCCAGCGTCATGATCTTGGCCATGAGCAGGTTCACCTCGTGCCGCGCGAATACCTGCGCCAGCGCGTGCAGCAGGCCGGCGCGGTCGGTGGCGGTCACTGACAGGCGCCAGGACTTGCTGCGCTCGTCGGGCTGCAGTTCGGCCTGGGGCATGACAGGAAACACGCGTGAAACGCGCGACTGGCGCGCGCGGCCGTAGTAGCCACCCGTGTGCGCCGGCTGTTGCGCCGTGGCGGCGGGCGCCTTCAGGCGCTCGGCCAGTTCGTGTTCGACCAGTGTCGCCTGGGCGCGCAGGTCGGCGTCGCCCTCGGGCAGCAGCACGATGAAGCTGTCCAGCGCCCAGCCGTGGCGGGTGGTATGGATGCGGGCGTCCTGGATCGACAGCGACTTGGCGGCGAAATAGGCGCAGATGGCCACGAACAGATCGGGCACGTCGCGCGTGTAGACCATGATCTGCAGGCCTTCGCCCTGTTCGGTGGGGCGGGCTCGCACCACGGGCTCGGCCGGCGTCACCTGGTGATAGAGGTGGCGCGTGTGCCAGGCGATGTCCGAGGCGTCGTGGCGCAGGAAATAGGCCACGTCGAGCTGGTTCCAGAAGGCTTCGCGGGCGTCGTCGCGCAGGCCGGCGCGGCGGGTCAGGCGCGCGGCTTCTTCCTTGCGCTCGGCCAGCACGGTATGGGCGTCGGCATGGGCGCCGCCCAGCGCGGCCAGCGTCAGCCGGTACAGGTCTTCGAGCAGCTTGCCCTTCCAGGCGTTCCAGACCTTGGGGCTGGTGCCGCGGATGTCGGCCACGGTCAGCAGGTACAGGGCGGTCAGGTGGCGTTCGTCCTTGACGATGGCGGCGAAGTCCTGGATCACGGCAGGATCGGACAAGTCGCGCTTTTGCGCCACGGCGGACATGAGCAGGTGTTGGCGCACCAGGAATTCGGCCAGCTCGGTGTCCTCGGCGTCCAGCCCGTGCTCATGGGCGAAGCGGCGCAGGTCGCGCGCGCCGAGTTCGGAGTGATCGCCGCCGCGGCCCTTGGCGATGTCATGGAACAGCGCCGCGACATACAGCAGCCAGTGGCGGTCCAGGCCGGCGATCAGCTGGCTGGCCAGCGGATACTCCTGGGCGTGCTCGGGCATGGTGAAACGGCGCAGGTTGCGCACCACGGCCAGGGTGTGCTGGTCCACGGTATAGGCGTGGAACAGGTCGTGCTGCATCTGGCCGACGATGCGCCGGAACACCGGCAGATAGCGCGGCAGGATGTTCAGCATGGTCATGCGGCGCAGCTCGTGCACGATGCCGCGCGGCTGCTGCAGGATCTGCAGGAACAGCTTGCGGTTGACCGGGTTGCGGCGGAACTGCGCGTCGATGCGGTGGCGCGAATGCCAGATGGCGCGCAGCGTGCGCGCCGACATGCCGGTCAGCTCGGGATGTTGCTGCATGACGAGGAAGGCGCGCAGCAGCAGGGTCGGATTGCGCTCGAAACCGTCGTCACGGATGATGTCCAGCCGGTCGCGCAGGTTGCGGAAATCGTCGTCGATGTCGCGCGCGTCGCTGTCCGGGCGCGGGAACAGCCGCTCTTCGATGTTCTGCACCAGGATGACGTTGAGCTGGGTCACCAGCCGCGCCGCCCAGTAATAGCGCTGCATCAGCAGTTCGCTGCCGCGCCGCGTGGCGGTGGCGTGGATGCGGTAGATCTCGGCCAGCGCGGGTTGCAGGTCGAACAGCACGCGGTCTTCGCGGCGGCGGGCTAGCAGGTGCAGTTCGATGCGCAGCCGCTTGAAGGCCTGTTCGGCCTTGCGCAGGTCGCGCGCCTCGGACGGCGTCAGCAGGCCGGCCTGGGCCACCTGGCGCCAGTTGTCGCCGAAGCCGGCCGCGCGCGCCATCCACAGGATGACCTGCAGGTCGCGCAGGCCGCCGGGCGATTCCTTGCAGTTCGGCTCCAGCGCGTAGGGCGTGTCCTGGTAGCGGGCGTGACGCTGCTGCATCTCGACGCGCTTGGCGCGGAAGAAGGCGCGCGGGTCCAGCCGCGCCTTGGTGGCCGCGTCGAATTTCTTCATCAGCGCGCGGCTGCCCGCCAGCCAGCGCGATTCCAGCATCGCGGTTTCCACCGTGATGTCGGCCTCGGCTTCGCGCTGGCAGTCCTCGATGGTGCGCACGCTGTGGCCGGGCTCCAGGCCCAGGTCCCAGAGGGCCGCGACCAGGCGCTCGATCGCGGCTTCATCGTCGGCCGACGGCGCTTGCGGCAGCAGGATCAGCAGATCCACGTCCGAATGCGGGTACAGCTCGCCGCGGCCATAGCCGCCCACGGCCGCCAGCGCCGCGCCCTCGGGCAGGGGGTGTTGCTTGACCAGATCGCGCAGCGCGGCGTCGACGATCCGGCGCAATTCGGACAGCAGCGTGTCGGGGCGCTCGTGCTCGCGGAACTGGGCCACCGCCGTCCGCCGGGATTCCTGGATGCGTTCGCGCAGGGCGGCGAGGGGGGCGGCGGTCATGGTGGCGGCTGCGTCAGACGGCGGGGATGACGAGGGGTTCGGTGATGAAGGCGGGCGGCTGGGGCATGCCCGGCGACAGGGTCAGCACTTCATAGCCGGTATCGGTGACACATACAGCATGCTCCCATTGGGCCGACAGGCTGTGGTCGCGCGTCACGACCGTCCAGCCATCGGACAACTGGCGTATCTCGCGACGGCCGGCATTGATCATGGGCTCGATGGTGAACAGCATACCCGTCACCAATTTCACGCCCGTGCCTGGCTTGCCATAGTGCAGCACCTGCGGATCTTCATGGAAGCGTTGGCCGATGCCGTGGCCGCAGAACTCGCGCACCACGGAAAAGCCATTGGCCTCCGCGTGCTTCTGGATGGCGTGACCGATATCGCCCAGCGTGGCCCCGTTTTTGACCTGCTGGATGCCTTTCCACATGCACTCGAACGTGACGTCGGTCAGCCGGCGCGACAGGATGGACTGCTCGCCCACGTGATACATCCGGCTGGTGTCGCCGAACCAGCCATCCTTGATGATGGTCACGTCGATATTGAGGGAGTCCCCGTTTTTCAGGACCTTGTCGCCCGGAACGCCATGGCAGACCTGGTGGTTGACCGAGGTGCAGATGGCGCCGGGGAAGGGCGGGTAGCCAGGCGGGGCGTAGCCCACCGTGGCGGACTTCACCTTGAGTTCGTCGGTCAGGTATTCCAGGCAGAGCCGGTCCAGCTCGCCGGTGGTGACGCCCGGCTTGACGTGGGGGGTGATGAAGTCGAGAACCTTGGCGGCGTCCTGGCAGGCCGCGCGCATCTTGTTCAGGTCGTCCGGATTGGTAATGGTGCCCATGAAGTAACTGAAGCTCTCTTGCTTGAATGTCTGCTGGAAAGAATAGTAGAATTATAGGCTTCCCTAAATTTTTGGGGAGCGATGCGCGGCAGGAAGGCCTGGTCCGACGGGACGGAAAGCCTTTCATGTGCGCAAAGCAAGTAGTGTAGTAATCGGGTTTAGGTTACGGCAAAGAGCCTTCATCCGGTTTGTGCGATCTGGATTTGGTCGGTCGGCGCTCAGGCGCCCGGCAAGACGGCCCAGGCGGCGGTTTTTCCGATATCGGGATTCTTTGGCATCTGTGTCCGCAAGCGAAGGTTGTGGATGGCGGCAAGCAAAAGAACAACGACGCGGAAAGGGCGGCGGCGGGACGGCCTGGCGGGTTTCACGAGTGCGGAAAGACCGGAACGGCGAGCGCAGGCTGGAGCGGGGCATGCCCGTAAGCCCGGTCATGTTTTTGAGCGGCGATGCAGGTTCCCTGTGGACGGCGGCCTAAGTTCTTGGAAGACGGGTTTCCCGGTTTCTTGAAGAAATGCCCCGCGGTCTGATGCGTGCGCGGTAGCACAGGCGCATGAATGGAACTCGATTTCGCCACCGACGAAACAGGTCCGGGCGCGCTCCCATTTTTCTGGGGCGTCAGGCGGGCGGCAACGCAAGGCTCTTGGTCGTGATGGCCGTCTGGGTTTATCGCGGCAGAGCAGGTCGCGGGACGTCGCAAGGCGTCCTGAATGAATGCGGCAGTGATCGGCAGGTCCGGTTAAAATTTTTTCATCCCGCATGTGCGGGAAATCGCGCGCAACACCACCCAGGGTGTCGGCAAAGGCCGATGCAGGTGCGGCGCAAGAAATCAACCCTTGGAGAATAGAATGTCCCTGATGCGCGAAATGCTGGAAGCGGGTGTCCACTTTGGTCACCAGACCCGCTACTGGAACCCCAAGATGTCCCAATACATCTTCGGCCATCGCAACAAGATTCACATCATCAACCTCGAAAAGACGGTTGAGAAGTACGTCGAAGCCACCAAGTTCGTGAAGCAAGTGGCTGCTCGTGGCGGCAACATCCTGTTCGTCGGCACCAAGCGCGCCGCCCGTGAGCTGGTCGCCGTCGAAGCCGCCCGTTGCGGCATGCCCTTCGTCGACGCCCGCTGGCTCGGCGGCATGCTGACCAACTTCAAGACGGTCAAGACCTCGGTCAAGCGCCTGAAGGACATGGAAGCCCTGGTCGCCGAAGGCGGCGCCGAGCGCATGATCAAGAAGGAAGGCCTGCTGTTCCAGCGCGAACTGGAAAAGCTGAACAAGTCGATCGGCGGCATCAAGGATATGAACGGCCTGCCCGACGCCATCTTCGTGATCGACGTTGGCTACCACAAGATCGCCATCGCCGAAGCCAAGACGCTGGGCATCCCGGTCGTGGGCGTGGTTGACACCAACCACTCGCCCGACGGCATCGACTACGTCATCCCCGGCAACGACGACTCGGCCAAGGCCATCGCGCTGTACGCCAAGGGCATCGCCGACGCCGTGCTGGAAGGCCGCGAGCAGAACCTGAACGGTCTGGTCGAAGAGCTGGGCGAAGGCCAGGAAGAGTTCGTCGAAGTGCAGGACAACCAGGCCTAAGCCTGCTGTCATGTCCGGCGGTTAGTGTCTGGGAGCGGCGGTCGCCGCTCCCGCCTCGCCGGCATTGCGAGGATGGGCTCCCATCTTCCAGGCCCGCTGTACGCGGGCGTCCCATCGAATCACACCGCTGCCCCGCCAAGCCGGGGCATGTCTTAGCAAATTTGGAGCAAACATGGCTGAAATTACCGCTGCCCTGGTCAAGGAACTGCGCGAAAAGACCGACGCCCCGATGATGGAGTGCAAGAAGGCTCTGACGGAAGCCGAGGGTGACCTGGCCCGCGCCGAGGAAATCCTGCGCGTCAAGCTGGGCAACAAGGCCAGCAAGGCTGCCGCCCGCGTCACCGCCGAGGGCCTGATCGGCCTGTTCATCTCCGCCGACGCCAAGAAGGGCGCCGTCATCGAAGTCAACTGCGAAACCGACTTCGTCGCCAAGAACGACGACTTCGTCGCCTTCGTGAACAAGCTGGCCGAACTGGTCGCCACGCAGAACCCGGCCGACGTGGCCGCTCTGTCGGCGCTGCCCTACGGCGACGGCACGGTCGAAACGACCCGCACCGCCCTGATCGGCAAGATCGGCGAGAACATGGCGATCCGCCGCTTCGAGCGCATCGAGACCCCCAACGCCCTGGCCAGCTACGTGCACGGCGGCCGCATCGGCGTGCTGGTCGAGTACAGCGGCTCGGAAGAAGTCGGCAAGGATCTGGCCATGCACATCGCGGCCACCAAGCCCAAGGCTCTGAACGCCGATGGCGTGAACGCCGCCGACATCGCCGCCGAGCGCTCGGTCGCCGAGCAGAAGGCCGCCGAATCGGGCAAGCCGGCTGAAATCGTCGCCAAGATGGTCGAAGGCTCGGTGCAGAAGTTCCTGAAGGAAGTGACGCTGCTGTCGCAGCCCTTCGTCAAGGATGACAAGAACACCGTCGAACAGATGCTGAAGGCCAAGGGCGCTTCGATCACCAAGTTCGTGCTGTTCGTCGTCGGCGAAGGTATCGAGAAGAAGACCAGCGATTTCGCCGCCGAGGTTGCCGCCGCCGCCGCCGGCCGCGCCTGATCGCAGGGTAGTGCTTGAAGGCCGGCGCTAGATTACAGTCTAGTCCGGCCTTTTTCTCGCCAGGCCCTTCTGTGACGTAACGTTTCTCCTGTGGGGGAGGCGTGGCGCCAGGGCAGGGCTATCATTTCTTGTCTTACACTTTCGTCGGATTGTTCTACGGGATATCACCTATGAGCAGCAGATCATACAAACGGGTTCTTCTCAAGCTTTCCGGCGAGGCGCTGATGGGCGAAGATGCATTCGGCATCAACCGCTCCACCATCGTCCGCATGACCGATGAGATCGCCGAAGTCGCCGCCACGGGCGTCGAGCTGGCCATCGTCATCGGCGGTGGCAACATCTTCCGCGGCGTCGCGCCGGGTGCGCAGGGCATGGACCGCGCCACCGCCGACTACATGGGCATGATGGCCACCATCATGAACGCGCTTGCCCTGCAGGACGCGCTCAAGCACAAGGGTATCGACACCCGCGTACAATCGGCCCTGAATATCGACCAGGTGGTCGAGCCGTACATCCGCCCCAAGGCCTTGCGCTACCTCGAAGAAGGCAAGGTCGTCATCTTCGCCGCGGGCACCGGCAACCCCTTCTTCACGACCGATACCGCGGCCGCCCTGCGCGGCGCCGAGATCGGCGCGGAGATCGTGCTGAAGGCCACCAAGGTCGACGGCATCTACAGCGCGGATCCCAACAAGGACCCGACCGCCACGCGCTATGCCCGCATCAGCTTCGACGAGGCGATCGTGCGTCGCCTGGAAGTCATGGACGCCACCGCTTTCGCGCTGTGCCGTGACCAGAAGCTGCCGATCAAGGTGTTTTCGATCAACAAGTCCGGCGCGCTCAAGCGCGTGGTCAGCGGGGACGACGAAGGCACCCTGGTACACGTTTAAAGAAAAGGAAAAACCATGAGCGTCGCAGAAATCCGCAAATCCGCCGAAGCCAGGATGGTCAAGTCGCTTGATACGCTCAAGACCAACCTGTCCAAGATCCGTACGGGCCGCGCCCACGCCGGCATCCTGGATCATGTGCAGGTCGAGTACTACGGTTCGCCGGTGCCGATCAGCCAGGTGGCCAACCTGAACCTGGTGGACGCGCGCACCATCAGCGTGCAGCCCTACGAGAAGAGCATGGCCGCCCCGATCGAGAAGGCCATCCGCGAGTCGGACCTGGGCCTGAACCCCATGTCCATGGGCGACACCATCCGCGTGCCGATGCCGGCCCTGACCGAAGAGCGCCGCCGCGACCTGACCAAGGTCGTGCGCAGCGAAGGCGAGGATGCCAAGGTCGCCGTGCGCAACCTGCGCCGCGAAGCCAACGACGCGCTCAAGAAGCTGGTCAAGGACAAGGAAATCTCCGAGGACGACGAGCGTCGCGCCCAGGACGATGTCCAGAAGCTGACCGACCGCAACGTGAGCGACATCGACAAGATGGTCACTCAGAAAGAAGCGGAAATCATGACCGTATAATTCCGGCGCATGGCGGGGCACGGGTTGGCGCTCGTGTCCCGGCGCCGGTTTTTGCTTTTTTGCGCCGCCCCGTCCGCCGTTTCGCGCCAAGCTTGGCGGCGATGGAATCACGGCGCGGATTTTCCCGTATTACGTTTTTCGCCGGTCATACGCGCGCGGCACCAGACTCCATGGCAACCAGTTCCACCCAGGCGGTTCCCGAGACCCGCGATACCCCGCAGCACGTGGCCATCATCATGGACGGCAACGGCAGGTGGGCGACGCGGCGTCTGCTGCCCCGCACGGCGGGACACGCCAAGGGCGTGCAGGCCGTCCGGCGCGTGGTCGAGGCCTGCGGGCGCGCCGGCGTGCGCTACCTGACGCTGTTCGCGTTCAGCTCCGAGAACTGGCGGCGTCCCGTCGAAGAGGTCTCCCTGCTGATGCGGCTGTTCGTCCAGGCGCTGGAGCGCGAGGTCGGCAAGCTCGAAGAGCAGGGCGTGCGGCTGCACGTGATCGGCGATCTCTCGGCCTTCGAGCCGCGGCTGCAGGAACTCATTTTCGCGGCGCAGCAACGCACCGCCCACAACGACCGCCTGCATCTCACCGTGGCGGCCAATTACGGCGGACGCTGGGACATCCTGCAGGCCACGCGCGCCATGCTGGCGGCCGAACCCGATCTGGCCGCGCACCCGGAACGGATCGATGAGGCGCATCTGTCGCGCCACCTGTCGATGTCCTGGGCGCCCGAGCCGGACCTGTTCATCCGCACCGGCGGAGAACAACGCATTTCCAATTTCCTGATCTGGCAGATGGCCTACGCGGAGTTCTACTTCACGGATCGCTACTGGCCGGATTTCGGCGCCGCCGAATTGCAGGCGGCGTTCGACTGGTATCGGACCCGCGAGCGCCGCTTCGGCCGCACCAGCGCCCAAGTCAACGGCGACGACCCGAAATAGGCCGCCGAGCGCGCGTCTTTCCGGGCAGCACAAGAGGAGACCGTCACATGTTGGGCCAGCGTATCGTTACCGCCGTTATTCTGTTGGCCATCCTGGCCGCCGCCATGATGAGCGCCAATCCCTGGTGGTTCGTCGCCCTGCTCGCGCTGGCCGCGGCCTGCGCCAATTGGGAATGGCTGCGACTGACCTTGCCGCAGCCTCCATCCCCACTGATCTGCGCCGGCGTGCCGGTCCTGCTGTTCGCCGCGATGCTGGCGCTAAGCTCGGCATGGCTGGGCGGCGCGGGTCCAGGCTGGGCCGAGCCTCGCTGGATCCTGGGCTATGCGGCGCCCGCCGTCGCCGCCGTCTGGCTGTTCGGCGGCGTGACCGCCGTGGTTCGCGGTCAGTCCAGCGCGCCGCCTGCCAGCCTGGGCTGGTCGCTGTTCTCGGTGCCCGCCGCCTTCGTGGCCTGGGCCGTGCTGGCCCAGATGTACATCGCGCGCGGCGCGGCGTTCGTGGTGTCGCTGCTGGCGCTGGTCTGGGTGGCCGATATCGCCGCCTATTTTGCCGGCCGCGCGTTCGGCAAGCGTAAACTGGCGCCGCGGGTGAGCCCCGGCAAGACCATCGCCGGCGCGGTCGCCGGCGTGCTGGGCGCGGTCGTGTGGATCGGCCTGTCCAGCCTCTGGGACGGCACATATGGCCACGCGCTGGTGGCGCGCTGGAGCTTCTGGCTGGCGCTGCCGCTGGCGGCCGCGCTGGGCGTGCTGTCCATCATCGGCGACCTGTTCGAATCGCTGCTCAAGCGGCGCGCGGGCCGCAAGGATTCCAGCGCGCTGCTGCCCGGCCATGGCGGCGTCTACGACCGTATCGACGCCATCCTGCCGGTCGCGCCGTTCGCGCTAATTTTGTCTGGAGTGTTGTCTTGACGGTTTTCCAACGCGTCGTCGTGCTGGGGTCCACCGGCTCGATCGGCGAAAGCACGCTCGATGTGATCGCCCGCCATCCCGAACGGCTGGCGGTCTATGCGCTGTCGGCGTACACGCGCATGCAGAAGCTGGCCGAGCAGGCGCTGGCCAGCCGCGCGGAAGTGGTGGTAGTGCCCGACGATGCGGCGCGCCGGCAGTTCCTGGACGCCTGGCCCGCCGGCCCGGCCTTGCCCGAGATCCGGGTGGGCGCCCAGGCGCTGGCGGATACGGCCGCCGACGCGCGTTGCGACGCGGTCATGGCCGCCATCGTCGGCGCGGCCGGCCTGCCGGCGGCGCTGGCCGCGGCCCGGGCGGGCAAACGCGTGCTGCTGGCCAACAAGGAAGCCCTGGTGGCGGCCGGTTCGCTATTCATGCAGGCCATCCGCGACAGCGGCGCCGAATTGCTGCCCATCGACAGCGAGCACAACGCCATTTTCCAGTGCCTGCCGCATGGCGGCCGGGCCCAGGCGCCAGACGCGCCCGCGCCAGGCGTGCGCCGCCTGCTGCTGACCGCTTCGGGCGGTCCGTTCCGTGGGCGCGACCTGGACGACCTGCATGACGTGACCCCGGCGCAGGCCTGCGCCCACCCGAACTGGAGCATGGGCCGCAAGATTTCCGTCGATTCGGCCACCATGCTGAACAAGGGCCTGGAAGTGATCGAGGCGCACTGGCTGTTCGCCATGCCCGCCGACCGCATCGAGGTGGTGGTCCACCCGCAGAGCGTGGTGCATTCCATGGTGGAGTACGCGGACGGCTCCATCCTGGCCCAGCTGGGCCAGCCCGACATGCGCACGCCGATCGCCTATGGCCTGGGTTTTCCCGAGCGCATCGACAGCGGGGTCGGCCCGCTGGATCTGATGCGCCTGGGCCGGTTGGATTTCGAGCAGCCGGATCTGGCGCGCTTTCCCTGTCTGGCGCTGGCCTTTGCCGCGTTGCGGGCCGGGCAAGGCGCCTGCGTGGCGCTGAACGCCGCCAACGAGGTGGCGGTGGAGGCATTCCTGAGCGGCCGGCTGGCCTATACCTGGATCCCCCGCGTCATCGAGGCGGTGCTGGAGTGGCAGGCGCGGCAGGCTTCTGTTACGCTCGGCAGTCTCGAGGATGTGCTGGCGCTGGATGCGGCGGCGCGCCGTTACGCGGGCAACCTGGGGCTGGCCTGAGGCGTCCCGCGCGCCTGCCTTGTCTGGTGTATCCCGCCTGGCAATCGTTGGGTTATCGCCTGCTTATCGATCCTGGATTCTAGATCCCGATGCTTTTCACCCTGCTCGCCTTTGCGGTTGCGCTAGGCTCCCTGATCATTTTTCACGAGCTGGGCCACTATTGGGTCGCGCGCCTGTGCGGCGTGAAGGTCCTGCGGTTTTCCGTGGGTTTTGGCAAGGTGGTGCTGCGCCGCACCGACCGGCACGGCACGGAGTGGGCCGTCTCGGCCCTGCCGCTCGGCGGCTACGTCAAGATGCAGGACGATCCTCCACCGGGCGCGAGTCCGTCCGAGATCGCTTCCGCCTTCAATACCCAACCGGTCGGCAAGCGCATCGCCATCGTCGCGGCCGGGCCGATCTTCAACCTGATCCTGGCCGTGCTGCTGTACGCCGTCCTGAACCTGGCCGGCACGCAGGAGCCTGCCGCGATCCTGGCCAAGCCGGCCGTGGATACGCCGGCGGCCCGTGCCGGGCTGCTGGAAGGGGACCGCATCCTGTCCATCGGCGGCGAGGAAGTCGTTTCCTGGGCGGACGCGCGCTGGCGGCTGATGGACGTGATGTCCGGCGGCGGGCGCGCCCTGGTCGAGGTCAGCACTCCGTCCGGCGCGGTGCACCAGCGTGAATTGACGTTGCCCGCCAATGCCATGGATCCCGCTGGCGGCGACCCGCTGGCGGCCGCCGGCCTGCGGCTGGCCCAGCCGCGTCCCGCCGTCCGCAGCGTCATCGCGGGCGGGCAGGGTGAAGCGGCCGGCCTTAAGGACGGCGACCTGATCGTGGCCGTCGACGGCCAGCCGGCCCCGGATACCGGCGCGCTGGTGCGCCGCATCCAGGAAAGCGCCGGCCAGCCGCTGGCCCTGACGCTCAAGCGTGGCTCGGACACGGTCACGCTGAATGTGACGCCCCGCGCCGAAACCGTGGAAGGCCGCCAGATAGGCCGGCTTGGCGTGCAGCTGGGCGGCGATGTGCCGATGGTGACGGTCCGCTATGGCGTGTTCGAAAGCCTGTGGCGCGGCGCGGTCCGCACCTGGGACACCGCCTGGTTCTCGCTGCGGATGATGGGCCGCATGGTCATGGGCGAGGTGTCCTGGCGCAATGTCAGCGGCCCGGTCACGATCGCCGACTACGCCGGCCAGACCGCCCGGATCGGCATTGTTGCTTATATCGCCTATATCGCGTTGATCAGTATCAGCCTTGGCGTACTAAATTTGCTGCCCATTCCTATGCTGGACGGCGGCCATCTGCTGTACTATCTCGTCGAAATCGTGCGGGGCAGCCCGCCGCCCGCCCGTTGGATCGATATCGGACAGCGCGCCGGCATAGGAATATTGGCAGGGCTCATGGGCCTTGCGCTGTTTAATGATTTCTCGCGCCTGTTCACCTAGGCGTCAATAGCATATAAAATCCCCCGCCATTTGCACGACCGAGGATACTCAAGGATGTCTTTTCGCCGGATGTTTCAACACAAGAAGGGTGTATTGCCGAGTCTTGTCGCCGCGCTGCTCGTTCCGGCCATGGCTCACGCCTTCGACCCTTTCGTCGTGCGGGATATCCGCGTAGAAGGGATCCAGCGAACCGACGCCGGCACCGTATTCGGTTATCTCCCCGTGAAAGTGGGCGAGAAATTCACCGATGAAGAAGCCACCGAGGCGATTCGCCGCCTGTACGGCACGGGCTTTTTCTCTGACGTGCAGATCCAGACCGACAATAATGTCGTTGTCGTGGTCGTGCAGGAACGTCCCACCATCGCATCCGTGAATTTCAACGGCATGCGCGAATTCGATTCCAAGGCCATCATCAAGTCGCTGGGCCAGGTCGGTTTCGCCGAAGGCCGTATTTTCGACCGCTCCATGCTCGAGCGCGCGGAATACGAACTCAAGCAACAGTACCTGTCCAAGGGCAAGTACGGCGTGGAAGTGACCTCCACCGTGACGCCGCTGCCGCGTAACCGCGTGGGCGTGAGCTTCGACGTGTTCGAAGGCTCGGTCGCGCGCATCCAGGAAATCCGTTTCGTCGGCAACAAGGCTTTCTCGGAAAGCGACCTGCTTGACGAAATGAAGCTGACCACGCCGGGTTGGCTGACTTGGTATACCGATACCGACAAGTATTCGCGCGAAAAGCTCGAAGGCGATCTGGAACGCCTGCGTTCGTATTATCTGGACCGGGGCTACCTGGAGTTTTCCGTCGAGCCCCCGCAGGTCACGATCTCGCCCGACCGTAAGGACATCCGCATCACCATCACCGTCCACGAGGGCGAGCCCTACAAGGTGCGCAGCGTCAAGCTGGCCGGCAACCTGCTCGGCCTGGACAGCCAGATCAATGGTCTGGTGCAGCTCAAGCCCGCCGAGACCTTCTCGGCCGCCAAGGCCAACGATTCGGCCAAGGCCATCACCGACTACCTGGGCGAACTGGGCTACGCCTTCGCCAACGTCAACCCGAATCCGCAGCTCGACCGCGACAAGCACGAAGCCGACGTGACCTTCTACGTCGACCCGAGCCGCCGCGTGTACGTGCGCCGCATCCAGATCGGCGGCAATACCCGCACGCGCGACGAGGTCGTGCGCCGCGAAATGCGCCAGCAGGAAGCCGCCTGGTACGACGCCAAGGACATCAAGACCTCGCGCGACCGCGTCGACCGTCTGGGCTACTTCAGCGAAGTCAATGTCAAGACCGACCCCGTGCCGGGCTCGCCCGACCAGGTCGACGTCAACGTCGACGTGAAGGAAAAGCCCACCGGCATGATCAATCTGGGCGTGGGTTACGGCTCGTCCGAAAAGGCCATCCTGTCGGCCGGCATCAGCGAAGACAACGTCTTCGGCAGCGGCACCAACCTGACCCTGCAGCTGAACACCAGCAAGAGCAACCGCGCGGTGGTGCTGTCGCATACGGATCCGTACTGGACCAAGGACGGCATCAGCCGCACCACGTCGGCCTACTACCGCGTGACCGAGCCCTGGAACAACAACGACGGCGACTACCGCGTCAAGGCCATGGGCCTGGGCATGAACTTCGGCGTGCCGATCTCGGAATACGACCGGATCTTCCTGGGTGCGAACTTTGAGCGCAACCAGATCGACCTGTATAACAACTCGCCGCAGGCTTATCGCCATTTCGTGGATCAGTACGGCGATTCGACCAACTCGGTGATCTTCAGCGCCGGCTGGTCCAAGGATACGCGCGACAGCGCGCTGGCGCCCACCAAGGGCGGCTACACGCGTCTGAAGAGCGACCTGTCGACGGTGGACCTGAAGTACTACATGCTGACGGCCCAGCAACAATACTTCGTGCCGCTGGGCGGTTCGTACACGCTGGCTCTGAACGCCATGGCGGACTGGGCCCAGAGTTACGGCGGCAAGGACTACCCGATCATCAAGACCGTTTACGCAGGCGGTATCGGCACCGTGCGCGGCTATGAAGGTTCGTCGCTGGGCCCGCGCGATGCGCGCACCGGCGACTACCTGGGCGGCACGCGCCGCGTCGTGGCCAACGCGCAGTTGTACCTGCCGTTCCCGGGCGCGTCGAAGGACCGCACGCTGCGCTGGTTCCTGTTCACCGACGCCGGCCAGGTGTCCGCGGGCAGCGGCCTGTCTTGCACCACCGGCAAGTCGAGCAGCCCCGTGGAAGATCCTTGCGGCTGGCGTTTCTCGGCGGGTATCGGCCTGTCGTGGCAATCGCCGATGGGTCCGCTGCAGCTGTCCTATGCGCGACCGCTCAACGCCAAGCAGGGCGACGACAAGCAGGCATTCCAGTTCCAGATCGGAACCGGTTTCTAAGCTGTCCGGTTACGCTTGAAAACAAGGGGCGGGCCGGGTGGCCCGGCTCCCTTATCGTTTAGTGGCACAATACACACTTTGGCTTTGCCTTACTGGAAGGTGAGATTTTCATGATGTCTGATTTCGCACTTAAATCGTCGGATTCGCTGGGCGCCAAGCGCCGCGGCAAGCTGGGCGCCACCATGGCCCTGGCAGGTGCGCTCATTCTCGGTTCGGTCGCGGCGGTTCCCGCCCAGGCCCAAGGCACCAAGATCGGCTTCGTCAATACCGAGCGGATCCTGCGTGAATCGGCCCCCGCCAAGGCCGCGCAAAGCAAGATCGAATCCGAATTCAAGAAGCGTGACGACGAACTGCAGCGCCTGAACACCAGCCTGCGCACGCAAGCCGAGAAGTTCGACAAGGACGCTCCGGTGCTGTCGGAATCCGACCGCGTCAAGCGCCAGCGCGAACTGTCCAACCTGGACACCGACCTGCAGCGCAAGCGCCGCGAGTTCCAGGAAGACTTCAACCGTCGCCGCAACGAAGAGTTCTCCTCGATCGTGACCAAGGCCAATGACGCCATCAAGCGCATTGCCGAACAGGAAAGCTACGACCTGATCATTCAGGACGCCGTCACGGTCAACCCGCGCATCGACATCACCGACAAGGTGATTCAGAGCCTGGGCAAGTAAGCTCGGTCGTCAGCATGCCGGTATTGCTGGATATTGCCCGCGCGCCCACGCTTGAAGCGCTGCTGAGCGCCGCCAAGACCCAGGGCATGGACTGGCGGATCAGCGCGGTCCCCGACGCGGGGCCTCTCAAGATCCAGGGCGTGGGGACCTTGTCCTCGGCGGGCGGCCAGGAAATCAGTTTCCTGGCGAACCCGCGCTACCAGAGTCAGCTGGGCGCCACCAAGGCGGCGGCGGTCATCGTCTCCCCCGATGTAGCCCAGGCCCTGGAAAGCGGCGAGCAAGGCCGTCCGCCCTTTGCGCTGGTCGTCTGCAAGCATCCCTACCTGCTGTATGCCCGCGTGGCCCAGTGGTTCGACGCGGCGCGTCGTCCCGCGCTACCGGGCGGCACGCATCCTTCCGCGGTGGTGGCGGCTGACGCCGTCATCGAAGAGGGCGCCCGCATCGGCCCGCTCTGTGTCGTGGAATCGGGCGCGCGCATCGGGCGCGGCGCCGTGCTGGGCCCGGGCTGCGTGATCGGCGCCGGTTCCTCGGTGGGGCCGGACAGCCTGCTGCACGCGCACGTGACCCTGTACGAAGGCGTCAAGGTGGGCGCCCGCGCCATCCTCCATAGCGGTGTCGTGCTGGGCGCGGACGGTTTCGGTTTCGCGCCGGATCCCTCGCTGGGGCAGGGCGCCTGGGGCAAGATCCCCCAGCTGGGCGGCGTGGCCATCGGCGACGACGTCGAGATCGGCGCCAACACCACGATCGATCGCGGCGCGCTCGAAGACACCTTCGTGGCCGACGGCGTCAAGCTGGACAACCAGATCATGGTGGGTCACAACTGCCGCATCGGCGCGCACACAGCGATGGCCGCGTGCGTGGGGGTGGCCGGTTCGACCACCATCGGCGAGCGCTGCACCATCGGTGGCGCCGCGATGCTGTCGGGGCACCTGACGCTGGGCGACGATGTGCATATTTCGGGTGGCACCGCGGTGACGTCCAATATCCTGAAGCCGGGCCGGTATACCGGGGTCTTCCCGTACGCCGAGCACGGCGAATGGCAGCGCAACGCCGCCGTGATACAACAGTTGGCGCAGTTGCGCCGCCGCGTGCGCTCGCTCGAAAAAGAGTAAGGCGCGGGTCCGCCGCCCGGCGCACGCCGCAAGATCATTTCATTTCGCAGGAATTCACAGAAAAATGGAACTCGACATCAAGGGGATCATGGAGCGTCTGCCGCATCGTTACCCGATGCTGCTGATCGATCGCGTCGTGGAGATGGTGCCCGGCAAGTCCATCGTCGCCATCAAGAACGTCTCCATCAACGAGCCGTTTTTCACGGGGCACTTCCCGCATCACCCTGTGATGCCCGGCGTCCTGATCGTTGAAGCCATGGCGCAGGCCGCCGCGCTGTTCTCGTTCACGGATGCCGACGGCGGCCTGAAGTGCGACGGCAAGACCGCCTACTACCTGGTCGGCATCGATGATGCGCGCTTCCGCCGTCCGGTCGTGCCGGGCGACCAGCTGCGCCTGGAAGTCGAGGCGCTGCGCCTGAGCCGCAGCATCTGTAAGTACCAAGCGCGCGCGACGGTCGACGGGCAGGAAGTGGCCGCGGCCACGCTCATGTGCGCCATCCGCAGCCTGGAAGAGTAAATGGCCGCGAACATCCATCCGAGCGCTGTCGTCGATCCGGCGGCGAAGATCGATCCCTCTGTCACCATCGGGCCGTTCTGCGTGATCGGGCCGGATGTGACCATCGGCGCGGGTACCGAAGTGGGTCCGTATTGCATGATCGACGGCGTGACGACCATCGGGCGCGACAACCGCTTCTACCGGTACTGCTCGATCGGCGGCATGCCGCAGGACAAGAAGTACGACGGCGAGCGCACTCGCTTGACGATCGGCGACCGCAACACGGTCCGTGAATTCGTCACGCTCAACACGGGTACCGTGCAGGACGGCGGCGTCACCACGTTGGGCAATGACAACTGGATCATGGCCTATGTGCATGTGGCGCACGACTGCCACGTTGGCAACAACGTCATCCTGGCCAACTCGGTCCAGCTTGGCGGCCACGTGCATGTGGGCGATTGGGCCATCATCGGCGGCCTGACCGGCGTGCACCAGTTTTCGCGCATCGGCGCGCATTCCATGACCGGCGGCAACAGCTCGCTGATGCAGGATGCGCCGCCCTTCCTGCTGGCCGCGGGCAATCCCTGCCGGCCGGTCGGCGTCAACGTCGAGGGCCTGCGCCGCCGCGGCTTCTCGGCCGAGGCGATTTCCGCGTTACGCGAGGCCTACAAGATCGTCTACCGCCGCGGCCTGTCGCTGGACGAAGCGCGCGCCGAGCTGAAGGCGCGCCAGCAGTCCGAGCCCGGCGTGGCCGAGCCGTTGCAGGTGTTCCTGGATTTCCTGGACGTCGCCTCGCGCGGCATCATCCGTCCATGACCCCCGTCCGGCCGCCACAGCCGTGTCGGGCTCCCCGGCGCGCAGCGCAGCCGGGCAATTTGGGGGATGCACAATGAGCAAGCGCATCGGCATGGTGGCGGGCGAGCCCTCGGGCGACCTGCTGGCCGGTCGCATCATCGCCGGCCTGCAGGCCGGCGACGCCTCGGTGCGTTGCGAAGGCATCGGCGGGCCGCAGATGCAGGCCCGCGACTTCAACGCCTGGCATCCTATGCATGCCCTGACCGTGTTCGGCTACGTCGACGCGCTCAAGCGCCTGCCCAGCCTGCTGTCCACCTATCGCGACGTCAAGCGGCGCTGGCTGGCCGAGCCGCCGGCCGTGTTCGTCGGCATCGACGCGCCTGATTTCAACCTGCGCCTGGAGCATCAGCTGCGCCAGGCCGGCACGCCCACGGTGCACTTCGTCGGTCCGTCGATCTGGGCGTGGCGCTATGAGCGCATCCACAAGATCCGCGAGTCGGTTTCGCACATGCTGGTACTGTTTCCGTTCGAGGAAGAGATCTACCGCAAGGAAGGCATACCGGTCACCTACGTCGGCCATCCGCTGGCCGGCGCGGTGCCGATGCTGCCGGACCGGGCCGCCGCGCGCGCGCGGCTGGGCATCGACCAGAACGCCCGCGTGCTGGCGATCCTGCCGGGCAGCCGCTCGTCGGAAATCCGCCTGTTGGCGCCACGCTTCCTGCAGGCCGCGCAGATCCTGCAAAAGCGCGATCCGGCGTTGCAGTGCATCGTGCCCATGGTCAACGAACAGCGGCGCGCGGAGTTCCAGTCCTTCCTCGAGCAGTACCCGGTGCCGGGCCTGCGCTGCGTCACGGCGCAGGACCTGCATGGCGAAGGCGGCGAACGGCAGGCGCCGGTCGCCTGGTCGGTCATGGAGGCCAGCACCGCGGTGCTGGTGGCCAGCGGCACCGCCACGCTGGAGACGGCGCTGTACAAGCGTCCCATGGTCATCTCCTATGTGTTGTCGCCGTGGATGCGGCGCATCATGGCCTGGAAATCCGGCCAGGAACGCCCCTATCTGCCCTGGGTCGGACTGCCCAACGTGCTGCTGCGCGACTTCGCGGTGCCGGAGCTGTTGCAGGACGACGCCACGCCGGAAAAGCTGGCCGAGGCGACCTGGACGGCCCTGACCGACGAAGCCCTGGGCGCGCGCATCGAGGCGCGCTTCACGGCGCTGCACCAGGACCTGCTGCGCGACACGCCCGCGCTGGCCGCGCGCGCCATCCTCGAGGTCGCCGACGGTGCAGCCTGATCTTTTCGGGGCCACGCCCCAGCCCGAGCAGATCACCGCCGGCGTGGACGAGGCCGGCCGGGGCCCGCTGGCCGGCGCGGTCTATGCCGCCGCCGTGATTCTCGATCCGGCCCGGCCGATCGAGGGCCTGGCCGATTCCAAGGCGCTCAAGCCGGCGCGGCGCGAAGCGCTGGCACTGGAGATCCGCGAGCGCGCGCTGGCCTGGTTCATCGCCAGCGCCAGCGTCCAGGAGATCGACAGCCTGAACATCCTGCGCGCCACCATGCTGGCGATGCAGCGCGCGGTGCAGGGCCTGTCCGTCGCGCCGCAACTGGCGCTGGTGGACGGCAACCAGGCGCCCAAGCTGGGCTGCACGGTGCAGACCGTGATCAAGGGAGACGCCCTGGTGCCGGCGATCTCGGCCGCGTCCATCCTGGCCAAGACCGCCCGCGACGCCGACCTGCTGCGCCTGCACGAGCAGTATCCGCAATATGCCTTCGATCAGCACAAGGGTTACGGCACGGCGCTGCACCTGCGGCTGCTACGCGAGCATGGCCCCTGCGCCGAACACCGGCGCAGCTTCGCGCCCATCAAGGCCTTCGGCGCCGACGCATGAAACACATCAGTTCCCGCGACAACCCGGCCGTCAAGGCGCTGGTCAAGCTGGCCGGGCTGGCGGGGCGCCGTGGCGCGTCCGTCTTGCTGGACGGCGTGCATCTGTGCCGGGCCTGGCTGGACCATCATGGCCTGCCGGAGCAGGCGGTGTTCGATGCCGAGCGTCTGGACCAGCCCGAACTCGCGGCCCTGGCCGCCGCGCTGCCGTCCGAGCGCTGCCTGGCGCTGGACGCGCGCCTGATGCAATCGCTGGCCAGCGTGGAGAGCGGGCAGGGCGTGGCCTTCGTGGTCGCGCCGCCGGCGCCGGCCTTGCCGGGTGCCGTGGACGAGAATTGCGTGCTGTTCGACCGCATCCAGGATCCGGGCAATGTCGGCACCTTGCTGCGCACCTGCGCGGCGGCCGGCGTCAAGCGCGTGTTCCTGGCCACCGGCACGGCCGCCGCCTGGTCGCCCAAGGTGCTGCGCAGCGGCCAGGGCGCGCATTTCGCGCTGGCGATTCATGAACACGTGGACCTGGCGGCCCTGCTGCCGCGCCTGCGCGCGCCGCTGGTGGCGACGGCGCTGGACGGCGCCAGCGACCTGTACCGCACCGCATTGCCGGCGCGCTGCGCCTGGGTGTTCGGACATGAAGGGCAGGGCGTGGACGCGGGCCTGCTGGCCGCCGCGGCCTTGAAGGTCCGCATCCCGCATGATGCGCAGGCGGTGGAATCGCTGAATGTCGGCGCCGCCGCCGCGATCTGTCTGTTCGAACAACGTCGTCAACATTGGGGAGCGGGCTCATGACGATACCGCGCATGTCATTCCTCTCATCCGGGCGCGCCTGGCGCGGCCTGGCCGGCGCCGCGGCGCTGGTTGTCCTGGGCGCGTGCGCGTCCGGCCCCGAGCGGGCGGTGCTGGTGCCAGTGGTGTCGGCGGACGCCGCCAACACCCAGGTGCTGTCGCGCGCCGTGACCGGCAAGCTGTCCGATGGTCAGGCCTTCAGGCTGGAAGATGCCTCGCAGTGGCGCAGGGTGGGGGCGCTGGTGCAGGGCGATGTCTATCGCCCGCTGGGCGCGCCGGTGGCGCTGGGCAAGGGCGCACGCTCGGAGGCCTATCTGGTGGCGTCATCCGGACGGTTGATCGGGTTCTATTTGCCGGCGGCCAGCATGTTCCTGCCGCTGTCCGAGTCGCAGGTGCTGCCGTTCTCGCAGCGCCTGTAGGACGCGATTCGGCTGGCGTGGCGGGCCTGGCGGCCGTCTGGTCGAGCCGGCCCCGCCCGGCGGCGCCGGGCGTCCGGTGGCGTCGTCGCCGGCGTGGCGTTCAGGTCCGGTCCAGGCCCACTTCCTGCAGCACCGTGGTCGAGATTTCCTCGATGGACTTGGTGGTGGTCGACAGCCAGGAAATGCCCTCGCGCCGCATCATGCGCTCGGCCTCGGCGACTTCGTAACGGCATTGCTCCAGCTGCGCGTAGCGGCTGTTCGGACGGCGCTCGTTGCGCACCTCCGCCAGTCGCTCGGGCTGGATCGACAGGCCGAACAGCTTGGCGCGGTGGGGCGCGATGGTGGAGGGCAGCGTGCCGCGCTCGAAATCGTCCGGCGTGAGCGGGAAATTGGCCGCCTTGATCGCATATTGCATGGCCAGGTACAGGCTGGTCGGCGTCTTGCCGCAGCGGGACACGCCCACCAGGATCACGTCGGCCTGGTCCAGCTGGTTCACGAACTGCCCATCGTCATGCGCCAGGCTGAAGTTGATGGCGTCGATCCGGTTGCGGTATTTCTCGGAATTCGCCGCCATGTGGGACCGGCCGATGGAATGGCTGGATTTCAGTCCCAGCGCCTGCTCGATATGGCTGACGAAGGTGCCGAACAGGTCCAGGAAAACGCCGTTCGCCTGGCGAACACGGGCCAGGATATCCGGATTGACGAGGGTGCTGAACACAATGGGCGGGACCCCGGCTTCCAGGGCGCTGCGGTCGATGCGCTGAGCCACCTCGGCGGCTTTTTCCAGGGTGTCGACGTAGGGCAGTCGCACGGGCTTGAACTGGACCTCCTCGAATTGTGACAGGACCGACTGGCTGAAGGTCTCGGCGGTGATGCCGGTGCTGTCAGAAACGATGTAGACGGTGCGTGCGATCGGGCTAGATGTCATGTGTAAAAAATTCCAACCGGGCGGATGGCCGGCAGTGCTCCGAAGAGTACAATCAGGCCCCTATATGAGTCACCCCAAGGGCGGTCCAAGGCCAGTTTGGTCAGCGCGTGACGGCAAGGCGAAAGCGCCTTCCATGCATTGACCAAACTCGCTTTCATTCCATTGTAAAAGGTGACTTCAATGTCGTACGTTGTTTTGTTCGAGCAGCTCCGCATGACGGACGTGGACTCGGTAGGAGGCAAGAACGCATCACTAGGCGAAATGATCAGTCAGCTGTCTGGCGCGGGAGTCCGCGTGCCGGGCGGCTTCGCCACGACCGCCGACGCCTTCCGCGACTTCCTCAAGGCCTCCGGCCTGGACAAGCGCATCGCCGAACGCCTGACCACGCTCAATCCTGAAGACGTGCGCGAGCTGGCCAACGCAGGCTCCGAGATCCGCCAGTGGATCGTCGACGCCCCGTTCTCGGCCGAATTCGAGAAGCAGATCCGCGACGCCTTCGCCAAGCTCGACGCCGACGGCAAGGGCTCGTTCGCCGTGCGCTCGTCCGCCACCGCCGAAGACCTGCCCGACGCGTCCTTCGCCGGCCAGCAGGAAACCTTCCTGAACGTGGTCGGCATCGACGACGTGCTGGACAAGATCCGCCACGTGTTCGCCTCGCTCTACAACGACCGCGCCATTTCGTACCGCGTGCACAAGGGCTACGCCCATGCCGACGTGGCGCTGTCGGCCGGCATCCAGCGCATGGTCCGCTCCGACAAGGGCAGCGCCGGCGTGATGTTCACCATCGACACTGAATCGGGCTTCCAGGACGTGGTCTTCATCACCTCGTCCTACGGTCTGGGCGAAACCGTGGTGCAGGGCGCCGTCAACCCCGACGAGTTCTACGTCTTCAAGCCCACGCTGGCCCAGGGTCATTTCCCCATCGTCGGCCGCCGCATCGGCTCCAAGCTGATCAAGATGGAATTCGATCCCGAGCGTCCTGGCGGCCGTGCCGTGCGCACCGTCGACGTGCCGGTGTCGGAGCGCAACCGCTACTCGCTGACCGACGACGAGGTCAACGAGCTGGCCCGCTACGCCGTCATCATCGAAAAGCACTACGGCCGCCCGATGGACATCGAGTGGGGCCGCGACGGCATCGACGGCAAGATCTACATCCTGCAGGCCCGTCCCGAGACGGTGAAGTCGCAGCAGGGCGCCAATGACGTGCAGCAGCGCTACCGCCTGAAGGCCACCGGCCAGGTCCTGATCACCGGCCGCGCGATCGGCCAGAAGATCGGCGCCGGTCCGGTGCGCGTGGTCGGCGACATCTCCGACATGGACAAGGTGCAGCCCGGCGACGTGCTGGTCACCGACATGACCGACCCCAACTGGGAGCCGGTGATGAAGCGCGCCGCCGCCATCGTCACCAACCGCGGCGGCCGCACCTGCCATGCCGCCATCATCGCGCGCGAGTTGGGCATCCCGGCCGTGGTCGGTTGCGCCAACGCCACCGACGTGCTGAAGGAAGGCCAGGCGGTCACCGTGTCCTGCGCCGAGGGCGACGAAGGCCGCATCTATGACGGCCTGATCGAGACCGAAGTGGAAGAAGTGCGCCGCGGCGACATGCCTCCGATCGACGTCAAGATCATGATGAACGTCGGCAACCCGCAGCTGGCCTTCGACTTCGCCCAGATCCCCAACAGCGGCGTCGGCCTGGCCCGCCTGGAATTCATCATCAACAACAACATCGGCATCCACCCCAAGGCGGTGCTGGACTATCCGAATGTGGACGGCGAGCTGAAGAAGGCGGTCGAATCGGCCGCTCGCGGCCACGCCAGCCCGCGCGCCTTCTTCGTCGAGAAGATGGCCGAGGGCGTGGCCACCATCGCGGCGGCCTTCTATCCGAAGCCCGTGATCGTGCGCATGTCGGACTTCAAGTCCAACGAGTACCGCAAGCTGGTCGGCGGCTCGCGCTACGAGCCCGAGGAAGAGAACCCCATGCTGGGCTTCCGCGGCGCGTCGCGCTACATCGCCGAGGACTTCGCCGAGTGCTTCCGCATGGAATGCGAAGCCCTCAAGAAGGTGCGCGATGAGATGGGCCTGACCAACGTCGAGATCATGGTGCCCTTCGTGCGTACCCTGGGCCAGGCGGACAAGGTGGTCAAGCTGTTGGCCGCGCACGGTCTGGCGCGCGGCGAGAACGGCCTGCGCCTAGTGATGATGTGCGAGGTGCCGTCCAACGCCATCCTGGCCGATGAGTTCCTGCAGTACTTCGACGGCTTCTCCATCGGTTCGAACGACATGACCCAGCTGACGCTGGGCCTGGACCGCGATTCGGGCATGGAGCTGCTGGCGGCCGACTTCGACGAGCGCGACGAGGCGGTGAAGTTCATGCTGCGCCGCGCGATCAAGGCTTGCCTGGACGCTGGCAAGTACGTCGGCATCTGCGGCCAGGGCCCCAGCGATCACCCGGACTTCGCCCAGTGGCTGAAGGACGAGGGCATCCTGTCCATGTCGCTGAACCCGGACACCGTGGTCGACACCTGGCAGCGTCTGGCCAGGAACTGATCGGCCGCGCTTGGCCTGAAAAACCCCCGCTTCCGCAAGGGCGCGGGGGTTTTTTTCATTGCACGCTGGACCCCGCGCCGGTCCGGCGCGCCGCGCGTGGCACGCCGAACACCAGCAAGCTGCCCAGCGCGAACAGCCAGACGCTGACCCCGCCATACAGCATCACCCAGCCGAAACCGTGGGCCAGCGCTTGCCTGGCCGTTTCGGCGGGAACGGTCCACGCGGCCGCGCCCTGTCCGATCGTCGGGGCCGTTCCCGTGGTCAGCTGTTCGGCCAGCGAGCGGAGCTGGGCGGCATCGATCGCCGGTGGGAGCTGCCTGCGCAGGAACGAGGCGATGCCTTCCACCAGGATGAAGCCCATCACGGCGATGTTCAGCGCCAGGCTGATGAAGCGCGCGCTGGTGTCGATGCCGGACGCCATACCGGCGCGCCCCGTTGGCACCGAGCCGGTGGTGGTGTTGGTCACGGGCGTATTGGTCACGCCCAGGCCGATGCTGGCGAGCAGGCAGCCGGGGAGCATCGTCAGCCAGCTGGCCTGCTGGACGCCGCTGCCCCAGGCCATTAGGAAGCACCCCGCGCCGATGGCGAACAGGCCGGCGGGAATCACGGCCTCCGCCCGGTAGCGCAACGCCAGGCGTTCGCCGAGCGGCGGCAGTATCAGCGTCGGCAAGGTATAGGCCAACAGCGACAGCCCGGTCGCCAGGCTGGCATAGCCCAGCCCGTGCTGGAAATACAAGGGCAGGTAGATCATGATCGGCCAGAAGCTGAAGTTCATGCCCATCGACCCAAGCAGCGCGCCGGAGAAGCGGCGGATGCGGAATACCGAGAAATCGAACAGCGGATCGACGGCCCGCCGTTGCGCCGCGGCGAAGATGATGAAACCGCCCGCGGCGGCGAGCAAGCTGGCCAGCGAGGGCAGGCTGGCAAAGCCCGCCACCGGCCCTTGCGTGATGAACCAGGCCAGGCCGAACACCGCGACCGAGAGCGAGACGATGCCCGCCCAGTCTAGCCGGCGGTGTTGCGGGTCGCGCGATTCGTCCACGCCGGCCGCCGCCAGGCCGAAGGCCGCCACCGCGATGGGAACATGCACCAGGAACACCCACTGCCAGCTGGACAGTGCCACGATGCCGGCGCCGATGATCGGGCCCAGGCCCAGGCCGATGCCAAAGACCACGCCCCAGGCGCCGAAGGCCTTGGCGCGCGCGGCGCTGTCGGCGAACTGATGCGACAGCACCGCCAGCTGGCAGACCAGCATGGCGCCGCCGGCCATGCCCTGAAGGAAGCGGCCCGCGATCAGCCAGGCGGAACTGCCTGCCAGGCCGCAGGCCAGGGAGGTGAGGCCAAACAGCACCAGGCAGAGCAGGAATGCCCGTTTGCGCCCGTAGCGGTCGGCCAGCGCGCCCGCCGCCATCAGTACGGCGGCGCAGGCGATGGTGTAGGCGTTCATGATCCATTGCAGATCGCGAAAGCTGCTGCGCAGGACGGTTTCGAGGATGGGCAGGATTACCGGGACGCTGGAAATCTCCAGGCCGAACATCAGGCAGGCGAGGCAGGCGGCGGTAAGCGTGACCGTATTCTTGTGTGCAGGGGTTAGGGGCTTCATGGGTGTTTCCACAATCGGGTGGATCTTGCCGGCGCGCCGGGTGGTGCGCACGTCAGGTCCGGACCCGGTCCGCGGATGCGCGGCGGACGGTTGGCGGGAATGCCATTGTGGAAAAAGACAAAAAATGATGGAAATGATTTAATTTTGTTGGATTAATTAAATTTCATCATGAATGATCGGCATGGACTACGACCCGGATCTTCTGCGCGCATTCATCGCGGTACATGAGACGGGCGGTTTCACGCGCGCCGGCAAGCGTCTGCACCTGAGCCAATCAGCGGTCAGCCATCAAATCCGCAGGCTGGAAGAGCAGGCGGGAACCGCGCTGCTCAAGCGCACGACCCGCAGCCTGACCCTGACCGAGGACGGTGAGGAATTCCTGCGCCATGCCGAGCAGATCCTGCGGGCGCAGGATGCGCTGGCGATACGCTTTCAACGCTCCGCCGTGGCGGGCGCGGTGCGCTTCGGCGTTCCGGAAAGCTATGTGGGCGACCGCCTGCCGCCCATGCTGGCGCGCTTCTCGCGCCAGTTCCCCGCAGTGAGGCTGGACGCGACGGTGGACACGTATCTGACCTTGCGCGACCAGATAGACGCCGGCCTGCTGGACCTGGCGGTCACGCTGTCGCTCGACGAGGACCCGGCGTCGCCCCTGTTGCGCCGGACCCGGTTCGTGTGGGCGGCGGGGGCCGGGTTCGACGTGGCCGCGCATGCGCCGCTGCCCCTGGCCCTGGCCCCCAGACCCTGCCTGCACCGGGAGGTGGCGACACGCGCGCTGGAGGAGGCGGGGCGTGAATGGCGGCTTGCCTTCACGTCGCTCAGTCAGCAAGGGCTGCGCGCGGCGGTGAAGGCCGGCCTGGCGATCACCGCCATTCTTCAGGAAGACCTGGAACCGGGAATCGTGGAGATCGACGCCGAAGCCGGTTTGCCGCCCTTGCCGCAAGCCAGCTTCCGGTTGCTCTGGAGCGCGTCGGGAAGGACGCCCGCCGCGCAGGCGCTGGCGGGGCAGTTGATCGAGTCGTGCGATGCGGCTTCCGCATAGCGCGGCCGCCAACGCCGGGGCCGCGCGTCGACGTTCAAGCGCGGTGCGCCACGTCGGCGATATAGGCGCAGAACATGTCCGCCATGGCGTCCGCATAGGCGCCGATTTCCGCCTTGCTGCGCGCGTGGCCTGAAAAGACCTTGCCCACGGCGCTCAGGGTGGTGGATATCAAGCCGCCCACCAGGGCCAGGTCGGCCGGCGAGGCCTTGGGCATCACCTCGCGCATGAAGGCGCGAAAGGTTTCCTCGCCCGCCGCCCGCGCTTCGCGGGCTTCCGGCGCGTCTCGGTAGAGCGGGGCGGCGTCGCTGAGCGCGACCCGCATCTCGGCTTCCTCGCACTCCGAGCGGACAAACGCATGCACCAGCGCCCGCAGCCGTTCCAGCGGCGGCCTGGCCTGGTCTTCCAGGATGCGGCTCAGCATTTCCTGCGTCTGGCGCCATTCATCGCTTTGCAAGCGGAACAGGATGGCGGCCTTGTTGGGAAAGTATTGGTAGACCGAACCGACGCTGACGCCGGCCTTTTCGGCCACGCGTGCCGTGGTGAAGCGGCCGGCGCCTTCCTGGGCCAAAACCTGAGTAGCGGCTTGCAGGATGGTGGCCACGAGCTCGGCCGAGCGCGCCTGCTTGGGCTGCTTTCTAGAGGAGATCTGCGGGGGATTGCTCTGGCTCATGGCGGCTGGGCGGGTCGAAAGAGAATGCGAATAGAAAACGCGAAGGATTAGTCGCATAATTTTAACGCGACGAATTATTCGCATTTTATCCCGATGACGGCGAAAAAGCGCATTCCAAGGAGACGAGGAAGACGCCCGCCAACCGACATCGAACGCCCCGGCGCCGACCGAAAACGGCCCGTGGCGCCGCTCTCTCCTGGACCCAATCATGACAAAAGCACATACCCAGCACGCGTCGCCCTCGACGCTTGCGCCCCCCGTCACCAATGTGGTGATCAAGCTGCTGCCGCTCACGCTGGCGGTATTCATCGGCTTCCTGGTCATCGGCATGCAATTGCCCGTGCTGCCGCTGCACCTGCACGACACCCTGGGCATGGACACGCTGGTGGTCGGCCTGGTGGTCGGCTCGCAGTTCGCCGCGGCCCTGCTGTCGCGCTCGTGGGCCGGCAACTACGCCGACATGCGCGGCGCCAAGCGCGCCGTGGTGGCGGGCTCGGTGGCCGCCGCCGCCTCGGGCCTGCTCTATCTGGCCTCGCTGGCCTTTCTTGACGCGCCGACCACGTCGGTGTGGATCCTGGTGGCCGGCCGCATCCTGCTGGCCATGGGCGAAAGCCTGATCGTCACCGGCGCGATGGGCTGGGGCATCGGCCTGGTCGGGCCGCAGAACGCCGGCAAGGTCATGGCCTGGAACGGCATCGCCATGTACGGCGCCTACGCGCTGGGCGCGCCCGCCGGCGTGGTCGTCAACGGCCTGTGGGGCTTCAACGGCATCTCGGTCGCCACGCTGTTCGTGCCCATGCTGGCGCTGGCCGTGGTGGCCGGCGTGCGCGGGATCGCTCCCACCAGCCAGCGGCGCACGCCGTTCTACAAGGTGCTGAGCGCCGTCTGGGCGCCCGGCATGGGCCTGGCCCTGTCCAGCGTCGGCTTTGGCGTCATCACCGCCTTCATCGCCCTGCTGTTCGCGGCCAAGGATTGGGGCAATGCCTCGCTGGCCTTCACCGCGTTCGGCGTGGCCTTCATCGGCGCCCGCCTGTTCTTCGGCCATCTGCCCGACAAGATCGGCGGCGCCAAGGTCGCGCTGGTGTGCGTGATCATCGAAGCGGCCGGCCAGCTGCTGATCTGGGGCGCGGACACGGCCGTCATGGCCTACATCGGCGCCGCGCTCACCGGCTTCGGCTACTCGCTGGCCTTCCCCGGCTTCGGCGTGGAAGCCGTGCGCCGCGCGCCGCCGCAGACCCGCAGCCTGGCAATGGGCGCCTACGTCGCGTTCCTGGACATGTCGCTGGGCATCACCAGCCCGTTGGCCGGCCTGCTGGCCGATGCCGGCGGCATCGCTTCGGTGTACCTGGCCGGCGCCACCGCCGTGGCCCTGTCCGTGGTCGTGGCCTTGAAGCTCTTGTTCGGCGCATCCAAGGGAAATCGTCATGCGTGATACGAATACCTCCGCGGGCGGCCCCGGCATCCGCCTGCCCAAGGCGGGCAACCGGCGCACGGGCGTGATGCGCATCCGGCCCTTCGTCATCAGCCTGGTCGGTCTGGCGCTGGTGTCCGGCGGCTTGTACGGCTGGCGCGCCGCGCGGGCCGGCGTGGCCAAACCGGGGGAACGGCCGCCGTTCCTGGTCTCGGTTGTCCAGGCCGAGCCGCGCAGCGTCGCCGGTTCGTTGCGGGCGGTCGGCAGTCTGCAGGCCGTGCGCGAAGTCATGCTGGCGCCGGATACGGCGGGACGCGTGACCGCCATTCACTTCACGGCCGGGCAGACCGTCAAGGAAGGGGCCGCGCTGGTCCAGCTGTTCGACGCGCCCGAGCAGGCCGACCGCGCGGCCGCCTCGGCCAAGGCCGATTTCGCGCTGCTGCAATTGCGGCGCTCGCAGGGATTGGCGCCCAGCGGCGCCGAGTCGCGCGAGGTGCTGGAGCAACGCAAGGCCGAGGCGGCCCAGGCCGTCGCCGCCGTCCGGCAACTGGATGCACGCATCGAGCAGAAGCGCGTCCAGGCGCCGTTCGCCGGCCAGATCGGCATCCGGCGCGTCAACGTGGGCCAGTACCTGAACGCGGGCGAACCCGTAGCCACGTTGACGCAGCTCGATCCGTTGTACGTGAACTTCACGCTGCCGCAGCAGGACCTGCCCAGGCTGGCGCCCGGCGCGACGGTGCAGGTGAGCGTGGACGCCGTGCCCGGCCGCGTGTTCGAGGCCAGGGTCAGCTCCATCGAGCCGCGCGTCGACAGCCAGACGCGCAACGCCACGGTGCAGGCCGTGCTGCCCAACCCCGACCACGTGCTGCAGTCGGGCATGTACGCCACGGCCGCGCTGGCGTTGCCCGCGACCGAGAGCGCGGTCGTGCTGCCGCTCACGGCGATCCAGACCTCGGCTTCCGGCGACAGCGTGGTGCTGGTCCGCGACGCCAACGCGCAAGGCGTGGGCAAGGCCGTCGCGGTGCCGGTCACGACCGGTCGCCGGCTGGGCGAGGAGGTGCTGGTCACGCAAGGCATCCAGGCCGGCGACCTGGTGGTGACGGCAGGACAGAACCGCCTGCCGCCGGGCGCCGTCGTCAGGATCAAGGGCGCCGATGCCACGGCCAGTCCCGCGCCGGGCGCGGCAACGAGGAAGTCGCCATGAGTTTCACCGACATCTTCATCCGCCGGCCCATCCTGGCGCTGGTGGTCAGCCTGCTGATCCTGCTGATGGGCGCGGCCGCCGTGTTCTCGCTGCCGGTGCGGCAGTATCCGTACCTGGAAAACGCCACCGTCACCGTGACCACGTCCTTTCCGGGCGCGACGCAGGAGGTGATGCAGGGCTTCGTCACCACGCCGATCTCGCAGTCCATCGCCACGGCCAGCGGCATTGAATACCTGAGTTCGACCACCACCCAGGGCAAGAGCGAAATCAAGGCGCGCCTGGTGCTCAATGCCGACGCCGACCGCGCCATGACCGAGATCCTGGCCAAGGTGCAGCAGGTCAAGTACCAGCTGCCGGCCGGCATCACCGATCCGGTCATCAGCAAGTCCACCGAGGGCGGCACGGCCGTGCAGTACGTGGCCTTCTTCAGCGACACGCTGACCATCCCGCAGATCACGGACTTCGCCAACCGGGTCGCCCAGCCGCTGTTCGCCGGTATTCCCGGCGTCGCCTCGGTCGATATCAACGGCGGCCAGACGCTGGCGCTGCGCATCTGGATCGATCCGGTCAAGCTGGCCGCGCGCGGCCTGTCGGCCGGCGAGGTCGCGGCGGCGCTGCGCGCCAACAACGTGCAGGCCGCGCCCGGCCAGCTCAAGAGTTCGCTGACCGTCACCAACATCAGCGCCGCCACCGACCTGCGCGATGTCGAGGACTTCCGCCAGATGGTGATCCTGTCCAAGCCCGACGGCGGCGTGGTGCGCCTGTCCGACGTGGCGACGGTGGAAATTGGCGGCCAGAACTACAACAACGCGTCCTTCGCGTCCGGCGTGCCGGCGATCTTCGTGTCGCTGTATCCCTCGCCGGAAGGCAATCCGCTGGAGATCGTCAAGCAGGCCAAGGCGCTGGTGCCGAAGATCCGCGAGATGGCGCCGCCGGGACTGAGCGTGATGCCTAACTACGACGTGGCGAAGTTCGTCAACGCCTCGATCGAGGAAGTCAGGGAAACGCTGGTCGAGGCCGTGGTGATCGTGATCGCGGTGATCTTCCTGTTCCTGGGCACTTTCCGCGCCGTCATCATTCCGGTCGTGACCATTCCGCTGTCGCTGATCGGCACCGCGGCGCTGATGCTGGCGTTCGGTTTTTCCATCAATCTGCTGACCTTGCTGGCGATGGTGCTGGCGATCGGGCTGGTGGTGGACGACGCCATCGTGGTGGTCGAGAACATCCATCGACACGTCGAGGACGGGTTGTCGCCGGTGCGCGCGGCGCTGCTGGGCGCGCGCGAGATCGTCGGGCCGGTGATCGCCATGACCATCACGCTGGCCGCCGTGTACGCGCCGATCGGCATGATGGGCGGCCTGACGGGGGCGCTCTTCAAGGAATTCGCCTTCACGCTGGCCGGCTCGGTCGTCGTGTCCGGCGTGGTCGCGCTGACCTTGTCGCCGGTGATGAGCTCCATGCTGCTGGATGCCCGCCAGAACGAGGGCCGGCTGGCCAGGCTGGTGGAGCACTACATGGCGTCGCTGGCCGAGCGCTACCGGCGCGCGCTGTCGCGCACCCTGGCCGCGCGCGGCGCGGTGCTGCTGGTGGGCGTGGCGGTGCTGGCCGCCATCGTGGTGCTGTTGCTGGGCATCCGCCGCGAGCTCGCGCCCACGGAAGACCAGGGCGCGGTCATCGTCATCGCCAAGGCGCCGCAGTACGCGGGGGTGGGCTATACCGCGCGCTACGCCGCCCGGGTCGAGCAGATCTTCGAATCCATCCCCGAGTTCGACAGCAGCTTCATGCATATCGGCGGCACCGGACGCGGGCAGAACCAGATGCTGAGCGGGGCGATCCTGAAGGACTGGTCCGAGCGCTCGCGCTCGTCCATCCAGATCCAGGGCCAGATACAGGCGGCCGGCGGCGCGGTCGACGGCGAAACGCTGACCGCCGTGCAGTTCCCGGCGCTGCCGGGCTCCAGCGGCGGCCTGCCGGTGCAGATGGTGCTGCGCTCGCCGGAGGACTTCAAGACGCTTTATGACACCGCCGAGAAGATCAAGGCGGCGGCTTATGCCAGCGGCCTGTTCGTCTACGTGCAGAACGACCTGGCCTTCGACAGCCAGCAGGCGCATGTCGCCATCGACAGCGCCAAGGCGCGCGAAATGGGCGTGACCATGCAGGCCATCGCCGAAACCCTGGCGGTGCTGGTGGGCGAGAACTACGTCAACCGCTTCAATTTCCATGACCGGTCCTATGACGTGATCCCGCAGGTCAGGCAGGACGACCGGATGACGCCGGAAGACCTGGGCCGCTTCTACGTCAAGACCGTCACCGGCGCATTGGTGCCGCTGGCCACCGTCGCCCGCGTCGAGACGCGGCCCCAGGCCAACCAGCTCACCCAGTTCGGCCAGATGAACTCGGCCACGCTGGTCATGCTGCCCCGTCCCGGCATCAGCATGGGCGAGGCCGTCGCGTTCCTGCAATCGCAGCCGCTGCCGGCCAGCACCAGCGTCGACTGGCTCAGCGACAGCCGTCAGTTCGTGCAGGAAGGCAACCGGCTGTGGGTGTCGTTCGGCTTCGCGCTGGTGGTGATCTTCCTGGTCCTGGCGGCGCAGTTCGAGAGCCTGCGCGATCCGCTGGTGATCCTGGTCACGGTGCCGCTGGCCGTCTGCGGCGCGCTGGTGCCGCTGTGGCTGGGCTACGCCACGCTCAACATCTACACCCAGATCGGCCTGGTCACCCTGATCGGCCTGATCTCGAAACACGGAATCCTGATGGTCACTTTCGCCAACCATATCCAAGAGCATGAGAACCTGAGCCGCATCGAAGCCATCGAGAAGGCGGCGACGGTGCGCATGCGTCCCGTGCTGATGACCACGGCGGCCATGGTCGCCGGCCTGGTGCCGCTGCTGTTCGCCGGCGGAGCGGGTTCGGCCAGCCGGTATTCGATCGGCGTGGTCGTGGTGATGGGCATGCTGATCGGCACGCTGTTCACGCTGTTCGTGCTGCCCACGATCTACAGCTTCATCGCCAAGGACCACCGGGCGGCGGCGCAAGGCGCGCGCGCCCGCGAACTGGCGTCGGAGGCGGGCCATGCGCATTGAGTCATCGCAGCGCCCGGCGGGCAGGGCGCGAGCCCTTGCCGCGCCCTTGCTGCTGGCGCTGGCCCTGGGCGGCTGCGCCAGCGGGCCCGACTATCGCGCGCCGGCGATGCCGTCGGCGGCCGCCGGGGCGTTCGTCAGCCAGTCCGAGCGCACCAACGCCGGCGCCGAGCTGCCAGCGGACTGGTGGCGGCTGTACGACGACGCCACGCTCAACGGCCTGTTGCAGGAAGCGCTGGCCGCCAATCCCGACCTGCGCGCGGCGCTGGCCAACCTGGACAAGGCGCGCGCGGTCTACGGCCAGGCCCGGGTCGGGCTGCTGCCGTCGACCCAGCTGTCGGGCGGCACGCGTTATGGCCGCAACAACGCGGCTGGCGGCGGCGACGGCCCGGCGCCCCGGCAGTGGAGCTACAGCGGCGGGCTGGAAGTGGCCTACGAGGTGGACCTGTTCGGACGGGTGCGGCGCGACATCGAGTCGGCCCGCTACGACGCCGACGCGGTCGCAGCGGCCTATGACGCGGCCAGGGTGCTGGTCGTGGCCGACACGGCGCGCGCCTACCTGAACGCCTGCGCCTACGGCGAGTCGGAGCAGGTGGCTCGCGCGTCCATCGCGCTGGCGCGGCGCAACCTGGACCTGATCAGCGAGCAGGAGCGCGCCGGTTCGGCTTCGCGCCTGGACGCCGAGCGGGCCGGCGTGGCGCTGGCGCGCACCGAGGCGGCGCTGGCGCCCATCGAGGCGCGCCGCAGCGCCGCCCTGTTCGAACTGGCGGCGCTGCTGGGACGCACGCCGGCGCAGGTGCCGCAGGCCGCGCGGGCATGCGCCAGCCCGCCCGAGGTGGGCGGCGCGATCCCGGTGGGCGACGGCGCCGCGTTGCTGCGCAGGCGGCCCGATCTGCGCCAGGCCGAGCGCAGGCTGGCTGCCGACACCGCGCGCATCGGCGTGGCCGTGGCCGATCTCTATCCGCGCGTCACGCTGGGCGCGTCCGGCAGCTACCTGCGCAATGACACGCTTACCGGCGACCGCGCCTGGTCGTTCGCGCTGGGTCCGCTGGTGTCCTGGAGCTTTCCCAACATCGCTGCCGCGCGTAGCCGCATCGAGCAGGCCGAGGCGCAGAGCGCGGCCTCGCTGGCCCGCTTCGACGGCGCGGTGCTGAACGCGCTGAAAGAGACGGAGCAGGCATTGAGCGCCTATGACGCGGCGATCCGCCAGCGCGATGCGCTGGTCCAGGCCCGCACCCGCGCCGACAATGCCTTCCGCCTGGCCGAGCAACGCTACCGCGCGGATTCGATCAGCTATCTGGACGTGCTGGTGGCGCAAGACAGCCTGGTCACGGCGATGTCGCAGGAGGCTGCCCTGAAGCAACAGGTCGGCTCCGCGCGGGTCGATGTGTTCAAGGTCCTGGGCGGCGGCTGGGAGCCGGGCGTCGTGAACTGACGGGGCGCGCGCGGGGTGGCCGAGGGCGCGTCAAGCCGCCTGCGCCTCGCGCGCGATCAGCTCGCGCTTGCGCTCGATGCCCCAGCGGTAGCCGGCCAGCGAGCCGTCGGTGCGGACCACGCGATGGCAGGGAATCGCCAGCGCGATGTTGTTGGTGGCGCATGCGCGCGCCACGGCGCGCACCGCCGCCGGCGAGCCGATGCGTTCGGCGACCTGCGCATAGGTGGCGGTGGCGCCAACCGGAATCTCGCGCAGCGCTTCCCACACGCGGCGCTGGAAGGCGGTGCCGCGCACATCCAGCGGCAGGTTCAGGCCCAGCGACGGGTCTTCGACGAAGCCCACCACCTCGGCCACCCAGCGTTCGAACTCGGCGTCGGCGCCGATCAGGCGGGCCTTGCTGAAGCGTTCCTGCAGGCCGCGCACCAGGTGTTCGGGGTCTTCGTGTAGCGCGATCTCGCAGATGCCGATGGCGCTGGCCGCCACCAGCAACGCGCCCAGCGAGCATTGCGCCACGGCGAAGCGGATGTCCACGCCCGCGCCATGCTGGCGATAGGCTGTGGGCGTCATGCCCAGCATGGCGGGCGCGGCTTCGTAAAAGCGCCCGCTGGAATTGAAGCCCGCGTCGTACATGGCGTCCGTGACGCTGGCGCTTTCGCGCAGCTGCTGGCGCGCGCGGCTGGCGCGCAGCGCGGTGGCATAGGCCTTGGGCGTGACGCCGGTGGCGGCCTTGAACACGCGATGGAAATGGAAGCGGCTCATGCCGGCCTGCTCGGCCAGCGTGTTCAGGTCGGGCGGCTGCTCCGCCTCGAGCGCGCGGCAGGCCCGCTCGACGGCGGCGGCGTGCTGGGGGCTCAGGGGGGCGGCGGCTCGGTTCATGGGGTGGGGCTCCTCGGGCGCGCGCGATTGCGCGCTGGAGAAATGGTGCCAAATGCCCGGCCGCCGCGCACTCCGCTTATTGCGGACGGCTGGCGGCGGGGGCGCAGAGATCCAGGAAGCGGCGCAGCAGCCCGCCGGCGACCGGCGTGGCGCGCACATTGGCGGCCAGGCCGGGCACGTCCAGGTTTTCCGCCATGTACTTGCGCTGGTAGCGTTCCAGGTGGGCGCGCACGAAGTCCGGGCCGAATTCGGGGTGGAACTGGGTCGAGAACACGTTCGGGCCGACGCGGAACATCTGGTGCGGATCCTGGTCGGACCGGGCCAGCACGGCCGCGCCCGGCGGCGGTTGCAGCACGGTCTGCGCATGCAGCATCTGGGCCGGGAAGCTGGCGGGCAGGCCGTCCAGCAGCTGGTCGCCGGCCGCCGGCGGCAGCAGCTCCACGGTCTGGGTGCCCAGCTCGCTGCCGGTGGGGTTGTAGCCGACCTTGCCGCCCAGCGCATGGGCCAGCAGCTGGTGGCCGTAACAGACGCCGAACATGGGCAGTCCGGCGGCGGCGGCCTCGCGCAGCCAGGCGGCGGTGTCCTCGCTCCAGGGCTCGCGGTCGGTGACCATGGCGGGCGAGCCGGTGATCAGGGCGGCCCGATAGTATTGCGGTGCGCGGGGGCGCGCGCCTTCATGCACCGGCACCACCTCGACCTCGCCGGCCTCCAGGCCCGCCGCCACGGCGATCTGCTCGGCATAGCTGCCGAACCGTTCTTTCAGGGAGGGTTCCGGATCTCCGGTGTGCAGGATCAGGACGGGTAGGGCGGGGGGCGTTGCGGTCATAAGTCCATATATTGAATACACGCTGCCCGTGCGGAACAGCGTCTGCCATAGCCGCATCATAATCCAGCGCCAGACTGGGCACGGGCGGCGACGTGCACGCTCCGTCCCGGAAATACGTACAATCCGCTGGATATTGACATTCTTTCCTGAGGCGGACCGGACAATATGTGGATATGGCTGGGATTGGCCGCGCTGGCGCTGATTGGCGAACTGGCGACGGGAACGTTCTATTTGCTGCTGGTGGCCCTGGGCCTGGCTGGCGGCGGCGTGGCGGCCTGGCTGAACGCCGGCCTGGAATGGCAGTTGCTCGCCTGCGGCGTCGTGGTGCTGCTGGGGCTGGTGATCTTGCGCAAGACCCGCGTGCTGAAAAAGCGCGAGGTCGACGCGGCCAGCAATGCCGACGTCAACCTGGACATCGGGCAGATCGTGTCGGTGGAAGCCTGGTCCGACAACCGCACGGCCCGCGTCTGGTATCGCGGCGCTCACTGGCAGGCTGAACTGGCCGAGGGGCACGCGCCCCATGGCGGCGAGCATGTCATCACCGAATTGCGCGGCACGCGCCTGGTGCTCACGCCCAGGAACGCATCCGGCGGCGCGCGCTAGTCCCGGTCCGGCGGGGCCGGCCAGGGGCGCCTTGCGCGAGCGGAGCGTCCGGGCAACCAACCAAGAAGAGGGATACACACCATGATCGAAACTTCCACCATCGTCCTCGTCGTCATCGTGGCGCTGGCGATCCTGATCGTCATCAAGGCGATCGCCATCGTGCCGCAGCAGCACGCCTGGGTCGTCGAACGCCTTGGCAAGTTCGATCGCGTGCTGTCACCCGGCGCCGCCTTCGTCATCCCGTTCATCGAGCGCGTGGCCTACAAGCACTCGCTCAAGGAAATCCCGCTGGACGTGCCCAGCCAGGTCTGCATCACGCGCGACAACACCCAGCTGCAGGTCGACGGCGTGCTGTACTTCCAGGTCACGGACCCGATGCGCGCGTCCTACGGCGCGTCGAACTACATCCTGGCGATCACGCAGCTGGCGCAGACCACGCTGCGCTCGGTCATCGGCAAGATGGAACTGGACCGCACCTTCGAAGAGCGCGACGCCATCAACAGCACCATCGTGTCCTCGCTGGACGAGGCCGCGCTGAACTGGGGCGTGAAGGTGCTGCGCTACGAGATCAAGGACCTGACGCCGCCCAATGAAATCCTGCGCTCGATGCAGGCGCAGATCACGGCCGAGCGCGAGAAGCGCGCGCTGATCGCCGCGTCCGAAGGCCGTCGCCAGGAACAGATCAACATCGCGACCGGCGAGCGCGAGGCCGCCATTGCCCGCTCCGAGGGCGAGAAGCAGGCCCAGATCAACCAGGCCCAGGGCGAGGCCGCCGCCGTGCTGGCGATCGCCGAAGCCACCGCCAAGGCGGTGACGCAGGTGGCCGAGGCGGTGCGCCAGCCCGGCGGCATGGAAGCCGTCAACCTGAAGGTGGCCGAGCGCTATGTCGAGGCCTTCGGCAACGTGGCCAAGCAGGGCAACACGCTGATCCTGCCGGCCAACCTGGCCGACGTGGGCGGCATGATCGCCTCGGCCATGACCATCGTCAAGGGCACCAAGACCGGCTGAAGACCCGCCCGCGGGCGCTTGCAAGATGATCGCTCCCGTCCATTTGCTATCGATCGCGGCGCTGGCGGGCTTGCTGTCCTTGTGCGTGCTGGGATCGCTGGCGCGCAGCGGCATGGCCGGCATCGGCGAGAGCATCCGGGCCAACCTGCTGACGCTGGCGGCTTTCGGCGGATATGCGTTGCAGGTTACGGCCGCGCCCTTGTGGTTGTCCGTGCTGCTGCCCAATGCGCTGGTCGCATTGGCGCTGTGCTGCTATTTCACGGGCGTGCGGCGCATGATGGGGCGCACGGTGCCGCGGCGCCTGATGGCGCTGTCGGCGATCGCGGCCTTGCTGGCGGTCGCGGCGTACACCTATGTCGAGCCGCGCGTGGCGCTGCGCATCTCCGCCATGTCGCTGCTGCAGACGGGTTTCATGCTGGCCACGGCCGCGACGGTGCGCGGCGGCATGCCGCAAAATCGTTCGCGCTACGCCTATTGGTTCGTCTGGACGGTGGCCGCCGCGTCGGCCGCCGTTTGCGGGCTGCGCGCGGTGCTGTACATGACGGGCGTGGCGCATACCTGGGCGCTGCTTGAAGCCACCACCTGGAATGTCGTCTTCCTTACGCTGGGGCTGTTGACGCTGCCCTGCCTGATGCTGGGCACCATCATGATCATCCACGACCGCATGCTGGCCGAGCGCGAACAGGAAGCGAACACGGACTTCCTGACCGGTCTCCTGTCGCGCAAGGCTTGGTGGCTGCAGGCCGAGCGCTACTGCGCCCAGGCCCTGCGCACGCGTCGGCCGCTGACCCTGCTGCTGCTGGATATCGATCATTTCAAGCGCATCAACGACCTGCACGGCCATGCCGTGGGCGACGCCGTGCTGCGGCACTTCGGCCTGCTGGCGATCGCCACGCTGCGTTCCAGCGACCATGCCGGCCGCGTCGGGGGCGAGGAGTTCGCGGTGATGTTTCCCGACTCGCGCGGCGAGGCTGTGATGGAGGTGGCGGGGCGCTTGCTGGAATCGGTGCGGCGCACGCCTTGCGGCCATGGCGGCGGTGCGATCTCGTACACGTTCAGCGCGGGCGTGGCCGAGTGGATCCCGGGCGAGAACCTGCAATCGCTGTTCGAGCGCGCCGACCGCAAGCTGTACGCGTCGAAGGCCGCCGGGCGCAACCGCATCAGCGGGCCGGGCGTCGAAGCCGAGCCGGCCGAGCGCGCGGCGATAACGGCCTGAGCGGGACCGGGCCTGGGGCCGGCAAGCGCTGCTAGTGTGCTGTCCCGCAGATACGCCCGCACGAAATCCACCCCTAGCCGCCATGGCGTCGTTGCAAATCCTCGCGATACCTACGGGTATCACTGCGGTTTGCGCCTAGCCCTGACGTCTATGGATGAATTTCGTCATGCGGACGTACCTACGGGACAGCACACTAGTTGTCCTTGCGGCGCGTGTCGTGCTTCATCAAGCGCTCTTTCTCGCGCTGCCAATCCTTCTCGCGCGAGGTGTCGCGCTTGTCGTAGAGCTTCTTGCCGCGGCCGAGCGCGAAATCCAGCTTGATGCGGCCGTTCTTGTAGTGCAGGTTCAGCGGCACCAGCGTGTAGCCGCGCTGCTCGACCTTGCCGATCAGCTTGCTGATTTCCTCGGCCTTGAGCAGCAGCTTGCGCGTGCGCATGGCATCGGGATGGATGTGGGTCGAGGCCGTGGGCAGGGGGCTGACGTGCATCCCCAGCAGGAACAGCTCGCCGTCGCGCACGATGACATAGCTTTCCTTGAGCTGCACGCGACCGTCACGGATCGCCTTGACTTCCCAGCCCTGCAGGACCAGGCCGGCCTCGTAGCGGTCCTCGATGAAATAGTCGTGCGTGGCCTTGCGGTTGTCGATAATGCTCATAAAGCCTGTTCTGTTCTTCCCCCTGGCAAGCAGGAGTGGGTCTTTGCTCTGGGATTTTTCACCGGGGTTCGCGCCAGCGGGGCTGCAACGGCGTTTGCGTCGACGTCCGCACCGGAGTTTGCGTCAGTGCCCGCGCCACAATTTCGTCCCGGGTTGGGATCGACGAGCGGGACCGGTAAAATCTTGTCATTCTAGCCATTTGCGATAGTCGATGCACAAAGTACAACGATCCGTCCTGGTGCCCTACAGCGCCGCCCAGATGTTCGATCTGGTCGCGGACGTGGAAAAGTACCCGGAATTCATGCCCTGGTGTGGCGGCGCCGAGGTCCAGACCCGCGACGAGCATGGCATGCAGGCCTCCATCCTGATCAGCTTCGCGGGCATGAAGCAGCGCTTCACCACGCGCAACACGCACGTCTATCCCGACCGCATCGACCTGCGGTTGGTGGACGGCCCGTTCTCCAGCCTGGTCGGCCACTGGGAATTCCAGCCGCTGGCGGAAGACGCCTGCAAGGTGCTGTTCACCATGGAATACGCGTTCTCGAACCGGGCGCTGGAAATGGTGGTGGGGCCGGTGTTCAACCGCATCGCCACCAGCTTCATCGATTCCTTCACCAAGCGCGCGCAGGCCAAGTATGGCGAATGAGGACATAGGCGTCAGCGTCTGTCACGCATTGCCGGACCAGGTCTGGACGCGGGTGCTGCGCCTGCCGGCCGGCGCGACGGCGGCCGAGGCCATTGCGGCCAGCGGGTTCGCCGCCGATTTTCCCCGCAACGACCCCTGGCAGGCCGGCGTGGGCGTGTTCGGGCGCGCGGTCAGGCCGGATACGGCCCTGAACGACGGCGACCGCCTGGAAATCTACCGTGGCCTGACCTTCGACCCGAAGGAATCGCGCCGCCGCCGGGCCGAGCACCGGCGCGCGCTGACGGCCAGGAACGGACGCGAACGGCCCGCAGGGCTGCTCTAGCGCCTGGGCGCCGCCCGGCGCCTCTGGCGACATTGTCGCTGCCGAGACAAATCCCGCCCGCGCTTCGGGCGTAACATGAACCCCGGTTGGGCGCCTCGCAGCGCCGTCAGGCGTGTTTGCCCTTACGTTTACGTCAACGTCATGTCAAAATCGGCGGGCTGACGTTCACGAGACGGCAGCGATGCCGACAGACAATACTCATACCACCGGGAGACTAGGCTGTGGACTTGGAACTGACCGACGAGCAGCGCGCGTTCGCGCAGGCGGCGCGCGACTACGCGCAAGGCGAGCTGGCGCCCCACGCGGCGCACTGGGACGCCGAGGGCATATTCCCGCGCGAAGCGTTCGCGCGGGCGGGCGAGATGGGCTTTTGCGGCATCTACGCCAGTGAAGAGATCGGCGGCCTGGGCCTGCCGCGCCTGGACGCCACGCTGGTGTTCGAGGAAATGGCGGCGGTGGATCCGTCGACCACGGCCTTCCTGACCATTCACAACATGGCCACCTGGATGGTGGGCCATTGGGGCCAGCCCGCGCTACGCGAGGAATGGGGCCCGCAACTGGCCAGCGGCGAGAAGCTGGCTTCGTACTGCCTGACCGAACCGGGCGCCGGCTCCGACGCGGCCTCGCTGTCGACCCGCGCGCAGCGTCAGGGCGCCGACTACATCGTCAACGGCGCCAAGGCCTTCATCTCGGGCGGCGGCGATACCAATCTGTTGATCGTGATGGCGCGCACTGGCGGCGAGGGCGCGGCCGGCATCAGCGCCTTTGCCATTCCCGCCGACAGCGCCGGCATCAGCTATGGCCGCAAGGAAGAAAAGATGGGCTGGAACAGCCAGTCCACCCGGCCCATCGTGTTCGAGAACGTGCGCGTGCCGGCCGCCAATCTGCTGGGCAACGAGGGCGACGGCTTCAAGATCGCCATGAAGGGCCTGGACGGCGGTCGCATCAACATCGGCACCTGCTCGGTCGGCGCGGCCCAGGGCGCGCTGGACGCGGCCCGGCGCTACATGGACGAGCGCCGCCAGTTCAACCGCCGCCTGGCGGAATTCCAGGCGCTGCAATTCAAGCTGGCCGACATGGCCACCCATCTCGTGGCCGCGCGCCAGATGGTGCGCCTGGCGGCGTGCAAGCTGGACGGCGGCGCGCCCGACGCGGCCACCTACTGCGCCATGGCCAAGCGCTTCGCGACCGACATGGGCTTCCAGATCTGCCTGGATGCGCAACAGATACACGGCGGCTACGGCTACCTGCGGGACTATCCCTTGGAGCGTCTGGTGCGCGATACTCGCGTACATCAGATTCTGGAGGGGACGAATGAGATCATGCGCGTGATCATCGCCCGCCAGTTGTTGGAAAAAGGAGCCGACATACGATGACTGCACCGGTGCTGTTTGAAGAAAGGGCCGCTGCCAATGGCATGCGTTTCGGGATCGCGACGCTGAATTCGCCGCAGACCCTGAACGGCCTGTCGCTGGAAATGGTGGAACTGCTGGCCGCGCGCCTGGATGCCTGGGCGCGCGATCCCGGCGTGGCCCTGGTGGTGCTGCAAGGCGCGGGCGAGAAGGCGTTCTGCGCCGGCGGCGACCTGCACGGGCTGTACCGCAGCATGACCGAGAACGCCGGCAAGGGGCCCTGGGCCAACGCCTATGCGCGGCGCTTCTTCGAGCTGGAATACCGGCTGGACTACCGCATCCACACCTATCCCAAGCCCGTGCTGTGCTGGGGTCATGGCATCGTCATGGGCGGCGGCATCGGGCTCATGATGGGCGCCAGCCACCGCGTGGTGAGCGAGGCCTCGCGCCTGGCCATGCCCGAGGTGAGCATCGGCCTGTTCCCGGACGTCGGCGGCAGTTGGCTGCTCAACCGCATGCCCGGCCGCATCGGCATGTTCCTGGCGCTGACCGGCGCGCAGCTGAACACGGCGGACGCCTTCTTCGCCGGCCTGGCCGATTTCCGCCTGGACCATGCCGACTGGCCCAAGCTGCTGGAATCGCTGCAAGACCAGCCCTGGGCCGGGCAGGCGCAGGCCGCGCCGGACAGCGATGCGATCCCCCCGCGTTCCATCAATGACGGCCTGCTGCGGCGCGCGTTGACGGCGCTGGAGCCGCAGACGCCGTTGGACCCCGGCCATCTGCGCCAGCATTCCTTCCTGATCAACAATCTGTGCAGCGGCAACCGCCTCGACGAGATCTACGAGGAACTGGCGGCGCTGAAGGACCACGACGATCCCTGGCTGGCGCGCGCCGCGTCCACCATGCTGGCCGGCTCGCCCGGCTCGGTCCGCCTGTCGTTCGCGTTGCAGCAGCGCATGCGGCTGCGCTCGCTCGACGATGTGTTCCGAGCCGAGTACATCGCCGCGCTGACCTGCGCCGCGCATGGCGATTTCGCCGAGGGCATCCGCGCGCTGCTGATCGACAAGGACAAGCGGCCGCGCTGGAACCCTGCGGTGCTGGACGTGGCCACGGACGCCTGGGTGCAGAAGTTCTTCGACGAACCCTGGCCCGAGGGCCAGCCGCATCCGCTGGACGACCTGGGCAAGGAAGGGCGCTGAGGCCGGCGAGCGGCCGCGTCCCAGGGACGCGGCCGGGCCGGCGGCAAGGCACGAGGCATTGAACGATTTCCCCCTACAAGCATCAGCAATAGCAAAAGCAACAGGAGACAGGACATCATGAGCAGCATCGCGTTTATCGGCCTGGGCAATATGGGCGCGCCCATGGCGCTGAACCTGGTCAAGGCCGGCCACAGCCTGAAGGTCTACGATCTGGCGCCCGCCGCCGTCAAGACGCTGACCGACGCCGGCGCCAAGGCGGCCGCGTCGGCCGCCGACGCCGTGCAGGGCGCCGAAGTCGTCATCTCGATGCTGCCCGCCAGCAAGCACGTGGAAGGGCTGTACCTGGGCGAGGACCTGCTGGGCAAGATCCCGGCCAGCGCGCTGGTCATCGAGTGCAGCACCATCGCGCCGGATTCGGCCCGCAAGGTGGCGCAGGCCGCCGAGGCGCGCGGCATCGCCATGATCGACGCGCCCGTGTCGGGGGGCACCGGCGGCGCGGCCGCCGGCACGCTGACCTTCATCGTCGGCGGCCTGCCCGCCGCGCTGGAGCGCGCCCGTCCGGTGCTGGAAAAAATGGGCAAGAACATCTTCCACGCCGGCGCGGCGGGCGCGGGCCAGGTCGCCAAGATCTGCAACAACATGCTGCTCGGCATCCTGATGGCCGGCACCTCCGAGGCGCTGGCGCTGGGCGTGGCCAATGGCCTGGATCCCAAGGTGCTGTCGGACATCATCGCCAAGAGCTCGGGCCGCAACTGGGCCACCGAACTCTACAACCCCTGGCCCGGCGTGATGGAACACGCGCCCGCGTCCAAGGGCTACGCCGGCGGCTTCGGCGTGGACCTGATGCTCAAGGACCTGGGCCTGGCGGCCGAGGCCGCGCTGGCGGCGCGCGCCTCGATCCCGCTGGGCGAGCTGGCGCGCAACCTGTATTCGCTGCACAGCGCTGGCGGCTCGGGCAAGCTGGATTTCTCCAGCATCGTGAACTTGCTCAAGCGCGAGGACTGACGTGAGCGCCGGCTTGCCGCCGGCCGACCCGCGCGAGCGGGTCCGCGCCAGCTTCGAACGGCAGGGCATCATGCGCCTGCTGGGCGCCGAGCTGGCCCTGGTCGAGCCGGGCAGGGTGGAGATCAGGCTGCCGTATCGTGCCGACCTGTGCCAGCAGAACGGCTATCTGCATGCGGGCATTTCCACGACCATCGCCGACACGGCCGGCGGCTATGCCGCCTACAGCCTGTTCGAGCCGGGCCAGGATGTGCTGACCTCGGAGTTCAAGATGAACTTCCTGGCGCCGGCGAAGGGCGAGCGCTACACGGCCACCGGCCGCGTGGTCAAGCCGGGCCGGCGCCTGTCGATCTGCCAGGTCGAAGTCCATGCGCACGCGCAAGACCAGGCCACGCTCTGCGTGATAGGCTTGCTGACCGCTGTGAGAGTAGAGCGGTAGACCCGCTTCGGTGTGTCGGCAGCGCTTCCCTGGAAAGGGGGGGCGCTGCGGGCCGCCGTCAGGCGCGCCTCTGGCGCGCCATGGGTCTTGTCACGGATCTATGAGCAAATCATGCCAGCAAAAGAGCATCACCGGATTTTCCGCAGCAACTGGCTGCGCGCGGCCGTATTGGGCGCGAACGACGGCATCGTGTCCACCGCCAGCCTGATCACGGGGGTGGCGGCGGCGCAGGCCGCGCATGGCGCCATCCTGACCTCGGGGCTGGCCGGCCTGGTGGCGGGTGCCCTGTCGATGGCTGCCGGTGAATACGTATCCGTGCGTTCGCAGGCCGATACCGAGGCGGCCGACCTGCGGCTTGAGCAGCGCTCGCTCAAGCGCAATTCCGGCGAGGAACTGGCCGAACTGACCGAGATCTATGTGCAGCGCGGGCTGTCGCCGGACCTGGCGGCGCAGGTCGCCAGCCAGCTGACGCATCATGATGCGCTGGACGCGCATGCGCGCGATGAGCTGGGCATCCTGCTGCACAACCGCGCCCGTCCGGTGCAGGCGGCCGTGGCGTCGGCAGCCTGTTTCGCGGGCGGCGCGGCCTTGCCCCTGGCGGTGGCGGCGGTTACGCCGACCGGACCGTTGATCTGGACCGTGACGGGTGCGTCCATCGCCTGTCTGGCCGCGCTGGGGGCGCTGGCCGCCGGCGCCGGCGGCGCGCCCAAGGGGCCGGCCGCCTTGCGCGTCACGATCCTGGGCGCGCTGGCCATGGCGGTCACGGCCGGCGTGGGCGCCGTGTTCGGCGTGGCCGTCTAGCACCTTCCACTGATTACCTTCCACGGATTCGGACGCATGCGCGCGCTTAGCAGGCGCGCGCTCAGCAGGCGCTCGTCTGGAGCGCGTTTACTCGGGCTGAATGGAATAGGGCAGCGGCGCGACCGCGATGCGCGGGCCGTCGGCCGCGCCCAGGCGCAGGTCGCCGGGCAGCGCGGCCAGCGCGATCTCGAACAAGGCGCTGACCGAGCCGGCATGGCGCGCCGCGTCGATCACGCGGCCCACGGGTTCGTCCGGCTGCGCGGCGTCATACACATCGACGTTCGCCAGCGCGCCTTCCTGGGCGCCCGCCTCGACGCGGCCGTAGGCCATGCGGCGCTTGACCGTGCCGCGGTAGTGGCTGCGCGCCACCACTTCCTGGCCGGGATAGCAGCCCTTGGTGAAGCTCACGCCCTGGATCAGTTCCAGGTTGACGGTCTGCGGAATGAACAGATCCTGGGTGGCGGCGCCGATCCAGGGGATGCCGGCGGCCAGGTCGGCCGCGCGCCAGGCGTCGGCGTCCGTCCGCGTCAGCGCGCCGGCCAGGGCGGAGGCGCCGGCCAGCTGCTCGTCCGAGGCGATCCACCACCAGCGCCGTTCGCCGGCCGCCGAGGGCGCGGCGATCCAGGTGCCCGACGGCAGCTCGGCGCGTTCCCAGGTCTGGCGCGGCAGCGGGCCGGCGGCGGCTTCGAGCGCGGCCAGCTGGGCGTCGTCGGTGGCCCGCATTCCGCAGGCGTGCAGCGCGGTCGCGGCCAGCTTGGCCTTGGCGCGCAGCACGAACATGGACAGGCGCTTGAGCAAGGCTTGCGACAGATCCTGGCGCAGCAGCGCGTACAGCTGCGGCGCCTCATCGCCGGCGCCCGGGGCGGCGCGCCACATCAGCAGCGTGGCCAGCAGCCGGCCCTTGGCGGTGCAGTAGCCGGCCAGGCGGGCGGCGTCGGCCGGCAGGCCGGTGACGTCCTGGGTCAGCTGGCCGTGCAGGAAAGTCAGCGCATCGGCGCCCGAGGCGGAAATGACCAGGAAATCGTCCAGCGGGGCGCAGGCGGCGCAACCTTCGGCGTTGGACGGAATCGAAGCTAGGAAATCGTGCATGGCGGCGTGTCTTGTGGCGGCCCGCGCAGGATGGGGCCGCATCGCATCTTCAAAGATCCGATGATAGCCGTCTTCGGCGCGGGTCCAGGCCAATTCCTCGCGCCGTCCAGGGGCGTGTCGCCCGCGTGGCGTACCATTCTGTCCCGATTTCCAGCGTCGGACCCGCGCGCGATCCATTAAACTTCCGGAACTTATGAAGAAGCGACTCCGTTCTTATTTCCTGTGGTCCCTGCTGCTCCTGGTGCTGGCCGCCGCGGCGGCCGTTGGCGGCGCCTGGCATTGGATGCATCGGCCCATGCAGCTCAAGGCCGACAGGATCGATTTCGTGGTGGATCCGGGCAGCAGCCCGCGCACGGTCGCACGCGCGTTGAACGCGGCCGGCGTGCCGGTCTGGGAGCCGGGTTTCGTCTGGATGGCGCGCCTGTCCGAGCAGGACAAGCTGATCAAGGCGGGCGGCTACCAGGCCATCAACGGCGATTCGCCGTGGCAGCTGCTGGAACGCATGGCGCGCGGCGATATGACCCAGCGCCAGATCACCTTCCTGGAAGGCTGGACCTTCCGCCAGATCCGTCAGGCGCTGCGCGAGCATCCGGACGTCAAGCAGACCCTGGGCGACATCAGCGACGAGGAACTGATGGCGCGGCTCGGCTCGGACATCAAGCATCCCGAAGGCCTGTTCTTCCCCGATACCTATATCTTCACGCCCGGCAGCACCGACTACGACCTGCTGCGCCGCGCCTACCAGGAAGGCCAGCGCATCCTGGACGACACCTGGGCCAAGCGCCAGGCCGACCTGCCCATGGCCACGCCCTACGAGGCGCTGGTGATGGCGTCCATCATCGAAAAGGAAACCGGCCACGGACCCGACCGCCGGCGCGTCTCGGGTGTGTTCGCCAACCGCCTGAAGATCGGCATGCTGCTGCAGACCGATCCCACCGTGATCTACGGCATGGGCGACGCCTACCAGGGCCGCATCCGCAAGCGCGACCTGCAGACCGACACGCCCTGGAACACCTATACCCGGCCCGGCCTGCCGCCCACGCCGATCGCGGCGGCCGGCCGCGCGGCGCTGCTGGCCGCGGTGCAGCCGGAACAGCACAAGTACTTGTTCTTCGTGTCCAAGGGCAACGGCACCAGCGAATTCTCGGTCAACCTGAACGAGCACAACCGCAACGTGTCGCGCTACATCCTGGGCCAGGGGCAGCAGGCGCAGCCCTCGCGGCCGGCGCAGCCCGCGCGGCCCGCCCAGCCGACGGAGCCGGCGCAGCCGCAGTCGCCGCAACAGGCGGCGCAGCCGCAATCAGCGCCACAGTCGCCGGCCCAACAGCCGGCGCAACCGGAACAACAAGGACAAGACGAATGACCTCGCGCGGACGTTTCATCACGCTGGAAGGCGTCGACGGGGCAGGCAAGAGCACCCACACCGGCTGGATCGCCGATTTCCTGCGCGCGCAGGGCCTGGAAGTGGTTGCCACGCGTGAGCCCGGCGGCACGCCGCTGGGCGAGAAGCTGCGCGCCCTGGTGCTGAACGACCCGATGGGCCTGGATACCGAGACGTTGCTGATGTTCGCCGCGCGCTGCGAACACGCGCGCCAGGTGATCGAGCCGGCGCTGGCGCGCGGCGCCTGGGTGGTCTGCGACCGCTATACCGACGCCAGCTATGCCTACCAGGGCGGCGGTCGCGGCCTGGGCGCCGAGCGCGTGGCCGCGCTGGAAGCCTGGATGCAGGCGGGCCAGCCCGACCGCACCTGGCTGTTCGACGTGCCGCTGGAAGTGGCGCGTCAGCGCCTGGCCGACGCGCGCGAACCAGACCGTTTCGAGCGCGAGGGCGCGGCCTTCTTCGAGCGCACCCGCGCGGCCTATCATGATCGCGCCAAGGCGGATCCGGACCGCATCCGCGTGATCGATTCCACCCGTTCCATCCCCGAGATCCGGGCCGAGCTGGAAGCCGGCCTGCTGGCCTTGATCGAAGGACGCGCATGATGCGCCTCGTCCATCCGCAGGTGCCCGCGAGAACTGGCATCGGTTCCGTGAACAGGAGGCCAGCCCAGTGAGCGCGCCGCAATTCCTGCCCTGGCAGCTTGAGACCGCCCGCAACTGGCTGGGCAACCGCGAGCGATTCGCCCACGCCTGGCTGGTGCATGGTCTGGCCGGCATCGGCAAGCTGGACTTCGCCGTGGCCGCCGCCGCCAGCCTGCTTTGCGAGACGCCGCAAGACGGCCTGGCCTGCGGCCATTGCGCGGCCTGCGCCTGGTTCGCCAGCGGCAACCATCCCGACCTGCGCCGCATTCGTCCCGAAGCCATCGCGGTGGAAGAGGGCGCCGAGGCCGCCGAACAGGCCGAGGACGCCGAGCCCGTGGCCGGCAGCGCATCCAAGCGCGCGCCGTCCAAGGAAATCCGCATCGACCAGATCCGCGCGCTGGAATCCTGGTTCAACACCGCCACCCACCGGGGCGGCTGGCGCGTGGCGCTGCTGTATCCGGCCCATGCGCTGAACGTGGTCTCGGCCAACGCGCTGCTCAAGGTGCTGGAAGAGCCGCCGCCGCACACGGTGTTCCTGCTGGTGGCGGATGCGCCGGACCGGCTGCTGCCGACCCTGGTGTCGCGCTGCCGCCGTCTGCCCCTGCCGGCGCCCGATGCCGACACCGCGCTGCAATGGCTGCGCGAGCAGAACGTCGAACCCGCCCGCGAATGGCTGGCGGCCGGCGGCGGCGCGCCGCTGGCGGCCCTGCGGCTGGCGCAGAGCGGCGAGGCCGCCTGTCCCCCATGGCTGGGCCAGTTGGTCGCGCCGCTGGCGCAGGGCCAGTCGCCCGATGTGGGCACGCTGGCCGAGGCGCTGGAAAAGGTGCCGGCGACCGACTGGATCGACGCGCTGCAACGCTTCTATACCGACCTGATGCTGGCCGCCGCCGGCGCGCCGGTGCGCTACTTCCCCGCGCTGGGCGCGGGCGTGGCGCAAGTGGCCGCGCGCGCCCGGCCGGCCCGCGTGGCCGAAGCCGCGCGCTGGCTGACGCGCCAGCGCGCGCTGGCCACGCACCCCTTGAATGCCAAGCTTTTCGCCCACTCCGCGCTGCAGCGCGTGGTGCTATCCTGCCTGGCGTAGTCCCGCGCCGCCCGTCGCCCGCGGCCCGCAGGAGCGCGGCGCCGGCCAGGGCCAGGGGCGGCGCCCGCAACCCGGATTTCCATGTACGTCGATTCCCACTGCCATCTGAATTTCCCCGAACTGGCCGCCGACCTGCCCGCCATCCTGGAGCGCATGGCCGCCAACCAGGTGACGCACGCGCTGGTGGTCAGCGTCAACATGCCCGAATGGCCCGGCCTGATGGCGCTGGTCGAGCCGCACGCCCATCTGTGGGCGTCGGTGGGCGTGCATCCGGACTACGAAGACACGCCGGATCCCTCCGTGGAAGAACTGGTGCGCCTGTCGGCCCATCCCCGCGTGGTCGCCATCGGCGAGACCGGGCTGGACTACTACCGGCTGTCCGAGCCGTTGGACTGGCAGCGCGAGCGCTTCCGCCGTCATATCCGCGCGGCGCGCGAGACCGGCCTGCCGCTGATCGTGCACACGCGCGCCTCGGCCGAGGACACGGTGCGCGTGCTGCGCGAGGAAAACGCTGGTGAAGTCGGCGGCGTGATGCACTGTTTCACCGAGAACTGGGAGGTCGCGCAGGCGGCGCTGGAGCAGAATTTTTATATCTCGCTGTCCGGCATCGTCACCTTCAAGAATGCTCAGATCGTGCACGAGGTCGCCGCCAAGGTGCCGCTGGACCGGCTGCTGATCGAAACGGATTCGCCGTACCTGGCGCCGGTGCCTTACCGTGGCAAGCTGAACGACCCGTCCAAGGTGATCCATGTGGCCGAGAAGATCGCCGATCTGCGCGGCATCACCGTGGCCGAGGTGGCGCGCGCGTCAACCGATAATTTCTTTAATCTTTTCAATAAGATAAAGAAATAAATTAAGAAAATAGTTCAAGTTGAATCGCGAGGTTCCCATGCAGATCGCCCGCCGTCCGTCGCCCGTCCGAGGCTCGTTCCCGTCCGCCCGCAAGGCGCTGGCAGCCATGGCGATGGCGCTGGCGGCCCACGCGGCGCAGGCCGCCAATCCGAACGACTGGTGGGTCTACCTGGCTAACGACTACGCCGACGACATCAAGGACGTGCTGGCGCAAGGCGCCGATCCCAATGTCCGTTTCCAGAATGGCCAGCCGGCGCTGATGCGCGCGGTGGTGGCCGGCGCCTGGAACGTGTTCGACGCGATCGTCGCCGACCGCCGCACGGACGTGAACGCCGAGAATCCGGCGGGCGAGACCCCGCTGATGTACCTGGCGATCGCGGGCCAGACCGAGCGGGCGCGCGCGCTCATCGCGCGCGGCGCCCAGGTCAACCGCCTGGGCTGGACGCCGCTGCACTATGCCGCGTCCAAGGGCCAGCTGGCGATGGCGCAACTGCTGCTGCAGCACAAGGCCATGGTCAACGCGCCCGCGCCCTCGGGCGAGACGCCGCTGATGATGGCCGCGCTGTCGGGCAGCAAGCCCATGGTCGAGCTGCTGCTCAAGGCCGGCGCCGACGTCACCACGCGCGATACCAAGGGGCAGAACGCGGCCGACTGGGCCACCACCGGCAAGTCGACCAAGCTGGCCGCCGAGCTGCGCGAGCTGATCGCGCGCCAGGATCGGGACAAGCAGGCGCGGCGCGCGGCCGCGCCGGCGGAAGCCGAGGCGGTGGACGATGCGGCGGCGCCGGCCGGCGCGGGGCAGGACGCCGCGCCGCCCAGTCTGGCGACGCCTCCTGTCGCGTCGCCCCCCGTCACATCGCCGTCATCGTCACCCGAACCCGGGACGCCGGCCGTCCGTGGCGTTTCGGGCGTCAAGCTGAACAGCTACGACTGACGGGCCTCGCCAGCCGGGTTTCCGCCGTTGCGCGCCGCGTCCAGCGGTCATGCGACGGCCCATGCGCCGCCCCTATGGGGCGGCGTTTTTCTTTTCGCTGTGCGGTGTGGCGCGCCCTTGGCGCGTGCCAGGAAGGGTGGCGCGCACACGCGGGGCATCTTTTGATATTTTTCTCATATTTGCTGGGGTTTTCCCTTGTAATTCTCAATTTTCGGGAATAATTTGCAGGATCAAAGCCATAAATTGATAATCTCCGCTCCAGTTCGTTTGGAGATGAATCTTGACACCCGACCCCTCTGTCGGCGCCGGCGCGGATCGCGTCCTGTATGTGCTGGCCACGCTGGCCCGGCATGACGGGCCGCTCAGCATCGCGGCGCTGGCCGAACAGACCGGCCTGGCGCAAAGCACGCTGTACCGGCAGGTGGCGCTGCTCAAGCGCTGGGGTTTCGTCGCCGAACACGATGGCGAGTACGGACCGGGGCCGCTCAGCGTGCAGCTGGCCTGGGGCTTCGACCAGTCTTCCTTCCTGATCCATGAGGCGCAGCCGGACATGGCGGCGCTGGCGGTCGCGTCCGGCGAGACCATCGGCCTGCTGGTCGCGGTCAAGGACCAGGCCGTCTGCCTGGACATGGTGGAAAGCCAGCATCCGCTGCGCTGCTCGTTCACCAAGGGTCGCGGCCTGCCGCTGGCCCGGGGTGCGTCGGCCAAGTCGCTGCTGGCCTTCATGCCGGCCGCGCGCCTGCAGGCGGCGCTGGGCTATCTGGCCGGCGAGGCGGGCATGGATCCGGCGCGCCTGTCCGGGGAGCTGGAAACCATACGCGGGCAGGGCTACGCCGTCACCGACAGCGAAGTCGACGCCGGCGTCTGGGGCGTGAGCGTGCCGATCTTCCAGCGCGCCCACCAGGCCGTCGCCTCGATCACGCTGATGGCGCCGTCGACCCGCGCGGCGCAGCGCCCGCAGGCCCTGATCGACATGACGGTCGGCGCCGCCCGGCGCATTTCACTGAAGCTGCAGGCGCGCTGAGCGCCAGGCCCGATACCGTTACGTTCCGAATACCGTCCCGACCGACCTTGATTTTCCATTCCATGCTGTCCCGGCGCTCCACCGCGTTCCCTGTTCCGCCTGCCGCCTCGCGGCTCGCCTTTCCGATATCCCTTTCCTAGGATTGATCATGACCACTCGTCGCACTCTGCTGACCGCCGCCCTGAGCCTGGGCCTGGCCGCCTGGACCGCCGGTTCCGCCCACGCGCAGGAAACCATCCGCGCCGTCACCGACGCCACCTTCCCGCCGATGGAATTCGTCAAGGACGGCAAGCGCACCGGCTTCGACATCGAGCTGGTGGAAGCCCTGGCCGGCGCCATGGGCAAGAAGGTCGAATGGATCGACATCGACTTCAAGGGCCTGATTCCCGCCCTGCAGGCCGGCCGCGCCGACATCGCCGTGTCCGCCATCTACATCACGCCCGAGCGCAGCCGCGTGGTCGACTTCACCGACCCGTACTACGCCGGCGGCCTGGTCGTGCTGACCAAGAAGGACGGCCCGATCAAGACGCTCAAGGACATGGATGGCCGCAAGGTCTCGGTGCAGGTCGGCACCAAGTCGGTCAACTACCTGAAGGAACACTTCCCGTCGGTGCAGCGCGTCGAAGTGGAAAAGAACCAGGAAATGTTCAGCCTGGTGCAGATCGGCCGCGCCGAAGCCGCCGTGACGGGCAAGCCCGCCGCCAAGCTGTTCGCGCAAAGCACGCCGGACCTGACCGTGCTGACCGAGCAGGTCACCACCGAGGAATACGGCATCGCCGTGCCCAAGAACAAGCCCGAGCTGACCCGCGACCTGAACGCCGCGCTGGCCAAGCTCAAGGCTGACGGCAGCTACCAGGCCATCGTCAACAAGTGGTTCGAGGCCCCCGCGAAATGAACCAGCCTTTGGATTTTTCCGCCGTCTTTGCCGACTTCGACGCGCTGCTGCGCGGCGCGCTGGTCAGCATCGAGGTGACCGCCGGCGCCTTGCTGGTGGGCTGCGTCGTCGGCCTGCTGGTCGGCGTGGGCCGGCTCAACCCGCAGCGCCGCGTGATCTACAACCTGTGCAGCGTCTACCTGCTGCTGTTCCGCGGCACGCCCCTGCTGGTGCAGCTGTTCATCTGGTTCTTCGGCCTGCCCCGGTTCGGCATCACGCTGCCGGCCTTCGTCTGCGGCGTGGTGGGCCTGGGCATGTACTCCGGCGCCTATGTGTCGGAAATCGTGCGCGGCGCCATCCAGTCGGTGGATCGCGGCCAGACCGAGGCGGCGCGCTCGCTCGGCATGTCCTCGGGTCAGGCCATGCGCATCATCATCCTGCCGCAGGCGGTGGTGCGCATGATCCCGCCGCTGGGCAACGAGTTCATCGCGCTGATCAAGAACTCGGCGCTGGTGTCGCTGCTGACCATCCATGACCTGATGCACGAAGGCCAGAAGATCATCAGCGTGTCGTACCTGGCGCTGGAAACCTATCTGGTGGTGGCGCTGGTTTATCTGGTCCTGACCACGGTGGCCATGGTGATTCTGCGCAAGATCGAGCAACATCTGCGCGCCGGGGGGATGGTGCAATGAACACCGCAACCATGAATGAAATGATCCGCATCCGCGGCCTGCAGAAATCCTACGGCGACCACGCCGTGCTGCGCGGCATCGACTTCGATGTGCTGCCGTCGCAGGTGGTGGTGGTGATCGGGCCCAGCGGCTCGGGCAAGAGCACGCTGCTGCGCTGCTGCAACGGGCTGGAAGTGGCGCAGGGCGGCACCGTCCGCATCTGCGGCCAGACCCTGCAGGACAACGGCAAGATGCTGCCCGAGGCGCAGCTGAACCAGCTGCGCATGCAGGTGGGCATGGTGTTCCAGGGCTTCAACCTGTTCCCGCACCTGTCGGTGCTGGACAACGTCACGGTCGGTCCGCGCAAGCTGCGCGGCATGGGCCGCGACGAGGCCCACGCGCTGGCCGAGGACCTGCTGACCAAGGTCGGCCTGAGCCAGAAGATGAACGCCATGCCGGCCAGCCTGTCCGGCGGCCAGAAGCAGCGCGTGGCCATCGCCCGCGCGCTGGCCATGCAGCCCAAGGTCATGCTGTTCGACGAGCCGACTTCGGCGCTGGACCCGGAACTGGTGGGCGAAGTGCTGCAGGTCATGAAGCTGCTGGCCCGCGAGGGCATGACCATGATGGTGGTCACGCACGAAATGGGCTTCGCGCGCGACGTGGCCGACGTGGTGGCGGTGATGGACGGCGGCGTGATCCTGGAATCCGGCTCGCCCGACGTGATCTTCACCCAGCCGCGCGAGGCGCGCACCCGCGCCTTCCTGCAGGCCGTGCTGAACAACGGCCAGGGAGAGCAGGCATGAGCACGCCGCAACTGGACGCCAGCGTCTGGGTGGCGCGCGACGACAGCGCCGAGCGCGGCGACACGCGCCGCCTGGCGCACATCGTGCGCGCCTACGACGGCCAGGCCAAGGCGGGCGAGGGCGTATTGCTGGGCTTCGCCTGCGACGCCGGCGTGGCCCGCAACCAGGGCCGCGTGGGCGCGGCGGCCGGCCCGGCCGGCATCCGCAAGTTCCTGGCCGGCCTGCCGGCCCATGGGCTGACGCGGCTGCTGGACGCCGGCGACGTGGCCTGCGAGGGCGACGCGCTGGAAGCGGCGCAGGACGCGCTGGGCCAGCGCGTGGCCGCGCTGCTGGGGCAGGGCGCCCGCCCGCTGGTGCTGGGCGGCGGCCATGAGATCGCCTGGGGCAGCTTCCAGGGCCTGGCGCGCTGGCTGGAGTCGCGCGGCGACGACGGCGCCGTGCTGGTGCTGAACCTGGACGCGCACTTCGACCTGCGCACCGGCCGGCCCGGCAGCTCGGGCACGCCGTTCGACCAGATCGCCAGCTACTGCCAGGAACGCGGCCGCAAGCTGCAGTACGCCTGCCTGGGCGTGTCGCGGCTGGCCAATACGCCGGCGCTGTTCGCGCGCGCCGACGAAGTGGGCGCGGTCTGGGTCGAGGACCGCGACATGGGCGAACGTCACCTGCCGGAGCGCCTGGCGCAGCTGGACAGCCTGCTGGCGGCGGCCAGCCATGTGTACCTGACCATCGACCTGGACGTGCTGCCCGCGGCGGTCATGCCCGGCGTGTCGGCGCCCGCGCCTTACGGCGTGCCGATGGCGGTGGTCGAGGAAATCGCGTTGCGCGTGAAGGCCAGCGGCAAGCTCCGGCTGGCCGATATGGCCGAGTACAACCCGCGTTTCGACGTGGACGGCCACGGCGCCCGCGCGGCGGCGCGGCTGGCCTGGCAGCTGCTGTCGGCCTGAGCGTTAGCGGGACCGCCTGAAAAGGCAAGGGCGGCCGCTGCGCGAGCAGGCCGCCCTTTTTCTTGTGCGCGGCGCGCGGAGCCGGCAGGTTGCGCGCGCCGTTCCCGTCTCAGCCCGTCAGACCGGCGGCGTCAGCGGAATCGACATCTGGTGATGGAACAGATTGTCGGGATCCACCGAGCGCTTGGTCGCGATCAGCTGGTTGACCTTGTTGCCGTAGTACAGGTGCAGCCAGCCCGGATCGATCTGCGCGTGGGTCTGGTTGGTGTACTTCATATCCACGTCCGGGTAGTTGATGTAGCACCCTTCGAACGGGGAGCCGGGCTGATAGACGGGCTTGCCGCCATACTGCCCGAAGTACTCGTCGTACAGGTCCGAGATCCACTTCAGATAGAACGCATCGTCGGCTGGATCGGTCCAGTAGACCTGGAACTGCGACTTCAGCAGCGAGGAACGCTGCGGGACGCTGGTGGGGTTGAGCGTTTCGTCGTTGCGGTTGATGCGGCCGCCATACGAATCGATCTGCACCAGAGCCTGGTTCAGGCGCGGGTCGGCCGTGCCGTTCAGGTACTCCCACATGGCGGTGATTTCCACGTCGGTGAAGTTGGCGCGGTGGTACGCGGACTTGTACTTGCCGCGCTGGTTGCTGCCCGAGCCGTTGATGTTCTGCGTCAGCCACAGCCAGTCCATCAGCCGCGCGTCCTGCACCGGGTGGGACAGGTCCAGCGGCGCTTCGGTCAGGCGCCGCGTCGGTCCGAGCCAGTTGGCCTCGATGTTGATGCTGGGCACCGTGGCGGCGGCCGCGTTCATCGCGTTGACGAAGTTGATGAAGGGCTGGTCGCGCGCGCCGCCGACCTTGCCGTCCGTGCCGGTGTACTGGATGTTGAGCACGATGTCGCCGGTGGAGCGGTGCTGCACCTTCAGCAGCGTGAACAGTCCGCCGTTGGCCTTGGCCGGGTCGGAGCTGTTCCAGTCGGCGTCATTGTCCGCGAACCACTGGTAGTAGGCCTTCATGAAGCGGCCGAAGGCGGCCTTGCCGGTGGCGCCCGTGCCGAACGAGGCCCAGGGATACGACAGCGACAGCCAGTAGGCCTGTTGCGGCGCGACGGGCAGTTCCGCGAAGTAGTAATTCAGGATGATGCCGTAGTTGCCGCCACCGCCGCCACGGCACGCGATGAACAGGTCGCGGTCGGTGCCGACGCTGGCCAGGTTGACGTGCTTGGCGACCAGGGCGTTCTGGCCCGGGCCCTTGGGCACCAGGATGTCCACGCCCGACAGCCAATCGACCGTCAGGCCCTGCAGGCGCGACAGCAGGCCATAGCCGCCGCCGACGATGTGGCCGCCAGCGCCCACCGAATAGCACGAGCCGCCGGGCAGGGTCCGGTTGGCCGACTTGTACAGATTGACGTAGCCGTCCCAGTTCTGGTTGCCGGCGGCGGCCGAGAACTTGTAGCGCGCCGAAGCGTTCCAGGGCGAGGATACGTCGCCGGCCTCGCTGTAGCGCAGGCCCGTCACCAGGCCGATGTCGATGATGGCAAGGGACTTGCCGTGGTCCTCGGGCAGCTTGTTCGCCACGAAGCCTTCGTAGCAATGGCCGCCGCTGCGCACCGTGATGCGGCAGCCCTTGGCCAGCGCGTCGTTGGCGGCAGCCAGGACCGATTGCGCATCGTGGCAGACATAGATCGCGTCCGCACCCTCGCCGGTGGTGGGGAAACGCAGGTTGAAACCCTTTTGCAGGGTTCGGTAGCGCTGGTCATCGTTATTGACAAAGACAAAATCCGACATGAGATCCTCTATGTTTTAAGGGTTCATAAGGGTCTTCAGACGCTAGGTCTTCACATGCAAGGTCTTCACATGCGACCGGACTCCCGCCTGGCGGCGGAATGACTCGCACACGCTATCCCCAGCCGGTCGCCGGGGACCTGCGCATTGTGCGGGATCAGGGTGACGGATTCAACGCTGTGCGACATGCCTGCGGAGGATGGACGCTGGCGCCGCCGCGCACTAGGATAGGCAGGGCGGGAAGCCGCCTGAGGGCAGGCGCGGGACGGACGCGGGTCCGCCTTTCGGAAGGCTCCGATTTACATATGTCCCCATTTAAAATATTTTCATTAAAAATGGGGACGATATAAGTTTCGTGGATAAAATGGCGCAACTTTGTCAGGAGAGCCAGCTCATGTCTCAAACTCCCACCCACGCATTGCCGTCTTATCTGAACGCCGACGATCTCGGCCCCTGGGGCAACTACCTGCAGCAGGTCGACCGGGTCACCCCGTACCTCGGTTCGCTGGCGCGCTGGGTCGAGACCCTGAAGCGTCCGAAGCGCTCGCTGATCGTCGACGTGCCTATCGAGCTGGACAACGGCAAGATCGCCCACTTCGAGGGCTATCGCGTGCAGCACAACACCTCGCGCGGCCCGGGCAAGGGCGGCGTGCGCTTCCACCAGGACGTGACGCTCTCCGAAGTCATGGCGCTGTCGGCCTGGATGTCGATCAAGAACGCCGCGGTGAACCTGCCCTACGGCGGCGCCAAGGGCGGCATCCGCGTCGACCCGCGCACGCTGTCCATGTCCGAGCTCGAGCGCGTGACGCGTCGCTACACCTCGGAAATCGGCGTGATCATCGGACCGTCCAAGGACATCCCCGCGCCCGACGTGAACACCAACGCCCAGACCATGGCCTGGATGATGGACACGTACTCCATGAACGAAGGCTCGACCGCCACCGGCGTCGTGACCGGCAAGCCGATCGCGCTGGGCGGCAGCCTGGGCCGCGTCGAGGCCACCGGCCGCGGCGTGTTCGTGGTGGGCTGCGAAGCCGCGCGCGACTTGAACATCAACGTCGCCGGCGCGCGCGTGGTGGTGCAAGGTTTCGGCAACGTCGGCGGCACCGCCGCCCGCCTGTTCCATGAGGCCGGCGCCAAGGTCATCGCCGCCCAGGATCACACAGGCACCGTGCACAACGCGGCCGGCCTGGACGTGCACAAGCTGCTGTCGCACGTGTCGCAGCATGGCGGCGTGGGCGGCTTCACCGGCGGCCAGGCGATGGACAAGAACGAGTTCTGGACCCTGGAAACCGAATTCCTGATCCCGGCCGCCCTGGAAAGCCAGATCACCGCCGCGAACGCCGCCAAGGTGCGCGCCAAGATCGTGGTGGAAGGCGCCAACGGCCCGACCACCCCGGAAGCCGACGACATCCTGTTCGAGCACGGCGTGTACGTGGTGCCGGACGTGCTGGCCAACGCCGGCGGCGTGACGGTGTCGTACTTCGAGTGGGTGCAGGACTTCTCCAGCTTCTTCTGGAGCGAGGACGAGATCAATCAGCGCCTGGAGCGCATCATGCGCGAAGCCTACGCCGGCATCTCGCAAGTGGCGCGCGAGCACAAGGTCACGCTGCGCACCGCCGCCTTCATCGTGGCGTGCACGCGGATCCTGCAAGCCCGTCAGGTGCGCGGCCTGTATCCGTGATACCCGAACTGGCGGGACGCCGTCAGGCGCCCCGCCGGGGAGCAGGAGGAAGACAATAAGGAGATCGCCCCGCAATGAACTGACCCCCGAAAGTTGGACGAACTCCAACCTTCGGGGGTTTTTACATGACGAAATACGAAGCGGGTTTCAAGCTCAAGATCGTCAAGCAGTATCTGTCAGGGCCGCTGGGTTTGAAGGCGTTGGCGGCTGAGCATGGTGTGGGCCATGGGACGGTCAGGAGCTGGGTGAATAGTTACCGGGCGCACGGTCTGCCAGGGTTGCGCCGCAAGAGCGCGAGTTATGACGAGGCGTTCAAGCTGAAGGTACTCAAGCGGATGTGGCGCGAGCAGTGGTCACAGACGCAGACGGCGGCGGCATTCGACATACGCTGCGCGGCGCATATTGGTAAGTGGGCACGCCAGTATCATGCTGGAGGTATCGACGCGCTGCGTCGCCTTCGTACAGGCCGTCCCAAGACCATGAGCAACAAGCCACCCCAGCCCCAAGCTCCAGCCGCCGACCTGGACGATAAGCAGATCATTGCCCGGCAGAATCAGGAGTTGATTGAACTGCGCGCCGAGGTCGCGTACTTAAAAAAACTCGATGCCTTGATCCAGGAAAAGCGTGCGGCTGCGCGCAAAAAGCGCAAGCCGTGACTGGGTTGAGGCCACAGTACCCGTTGGCGGCCTTGCTCAAGGCGTCGGGCTTGGCGCGCAGCACGTATTACTACCAGGCCAGGCAGGCCCAGGCCGCTGACAAGCATGCCGAACTCAAAGGCAGAATCGGGGCTGTCTACGCGCATCACAAGGGGCGCTATGGCTACCGGCGCATCACCGCGACCTTGCGCCAGGCAGGCCAGTGCGTGAATCACAAGACGGTGCAGAAGCTGATGCAGGTGCTCGGGCTGAAATCCTTGGTACGCCCGAAGAAATATCGCTCGTATCGAGGCGGCCCTGCCCTAATGGCACCGAATCTGTTGGCGCGCCAGTTCGTGGCCGACAGGCCGAACCAGAAATGGGTAACCGATGTGACCGAGTTCAACGTTCGCGGCCAAAAACTCTATCTGTCACCGGTGATGGATCTGTACAACGGTGAGATCCTGGCCTACGAAACCAGTCGTCGACCGATGTTCAAGCTCGTGGGGGCTATGCTCAAGAAAGCGCTCGCTCGGCTCAGCCCCACCGACAGACCCGTCTTGCACTCCGATCAGGGCTGGCAGTATCAGCAGTTCAACTACCGTCAGATGCTGGAGGCCCGATCGATAACGCAGAGCATGTCACGCAAGGGAAACTGCCTGGACAACGCGGCCATGGAAAGTTTCTTCGGCACCCTCAAGGCGGAGTTCTTCCATTTGAATCGCTTCGACAATATCGACCAATTGGAAGCCGGTATCCGGCGATACATCAGGTACTACAACCACGACCGCATCAAGCTCAAGCTAAAAGGCCTGAGCCCGGTGCAATACCGAACTCAGGCCTTCGGGCTTTAGCTGACCGTCCAACTTCTGGGGGTCAGTTCACAAGGGGCGATCTTCATTTGGGCGGCCGGCGCGCTTGCGTCGGCCCGTCCGCCGGCGCCGCCTCGGGGGCTCAGGCCGGCGCGTCGGCCGGCCGGCGCGATCAGGACGCCGGCAGCAGCTCGGGCTTGAGGATGCCGCGCAGTTCCGAGTATGGAATGCTGATCTCCGGTTCGCCCTGCGCGTAAGGCGCGATCGAATAGGCCGGATACTTGATGACCATGCCGTCGCGGGTCAGCGCGTAGTTGTCGTTCTCCTGGAACGGCCACATCTTGTCGTAGGCCGCCGGGTCGCGGCGGGCCTCGGCGTTGCCCTGCAGCCATTTGGCGTGGGCCCGGCGCAGCGCGGCCACGTATTCGGCGCGGCGGCCGGGAATCAGCGCCTCGTCCAGCGCCATCACGCGGCCTCGCCCCAGCTCCCAGTTCAGGAACTGGGTGGCGGGAATGCCGTGGGCCGAACCCGTCAGGAACTGCTCGGTGTGCAGCTCGATGGCGACGACGCCGCCGACCGTGTCGCGCACGCGCGCCTTGAAGTAGGTGGCATCGCGCGGACGCGCGGTCTGCCAGAAATACTGCGTGTATTCCGACAGCGTTTCATAGGGGCCGCGGCGCTGGGCGTCGGTGCCGGTCATGTAGGCCAGCACGTGGTCGACCAGCGCCGTCAGCTTGGGTATGCCGGGGAAGGCCACGCTGTCGATCTCGATGCGCGGGCAGTCGCCCTTGCAGTCGGGCTTGTTGGACGCCCACTTGATGCGCTCGGTGGCCAGGTCGCCCACTTTCTCCGGGGTTGAAGACGTAGCGGCGGGCGCGGCCAGCGTGATGTTGGCGGGCGGCGAACTGCCGCAGCCCGCCAGCCCCAGCGCGGCGGCCAGGGACAGGACGCCAGCCGCGCCTCGGTGCGTGAACGTGCGACGCATAGACAGGAACCTCCAGGTAAAACGGGGCAATACCAAGGCGACCGCGCTCAGGGCACGACCGCCGTCCACTCGGCCGTCGAGAACTTCTCGTCGGCCTGGGCCTGCGCGCGCGCCAGCGTCGCCTCGCCGATCTGGCCGGGGCTCAGGCGGTGCAGGCCGGCGAAGGTGTCCACCATGCGCTGGATCACATCGGCGCGCGCCAGGCCCGTCTGCGTGCGCAGCGGGTCGACGCGCTTCTTCGCGCTGGTGGTGCCTTTGTCCGACAGCTTCTCGCGGCCGATGCGCAGGACCTCCACCATTTTATCGGCGTCGATGTCATAGGCCATGGTGACGTGGTGCAGCACCGCGCCGGAACGCCGCGCCTGCGCCGCGCCGCCGATCTTGCCCAGGTCCGAGGCGATGTCGTTCAGCGGCTGATACCAGGCCTTGATGCCCAGGCTCTTCAGCGCTTCCAGCACCCAGGCGTCCAGGAAGGCATAGGACTCCTGGAAGCTCATGCCCTGCACCAGCGCCTGCGGCACGCTCAGGGAATAGGTGATGGAATTGCCCGGCTCCATGAACATGGCGCCGCCGCCGCTGACCCGCCGCACCACGGTGATGCCGTGGCGCTGCGCGCCGTCGGGGTCGACCTCGTTCTTGAGCGACTGGAAGCGGCCGATGACGACGGCCGGCTCGGCCCATTCCCAGATGCGCAGCGTGGGCGGGCGCAGCCCGGCGCCGACCTCGTCGGTGATGGCCGCGTCCAGCGCCATGTGCAGCGCCGGCGGCTGCGGGCCTTCATGGATCAGCTGCCAGTCGTAGTCGTTCCAGTCGCTGCGGTTCGCGCTCATGCCAGGGCCCGCCGCAAGGTCACGGCCACGGCCTCGGCCGAGAAGCCGAACATCTCGGCGTCGGAGGGCAGGGCCGACTGCACCGCCAGCGCCAGCTCCAGCTCGCCGGCGTCGGCCGGCATGCCGGTCAGGCCGCGATTGATCGCTTCCAGCGCCTCGGGCGGCTCCAGGAAGAAGTCTCCGCTGATGCGCACGTCGGCCAGCCGGCCATCGCGCACCTCCACGTCCGCCACGACCAGCTTGCCGCCGGGGACCTTGTATTCGCCATGCATGGGCGCTCCTTTCTAATGCTCTAGATTCAGTTTCATGCCGTCGTGGCTGGCCGCGAAGCCCAGGCTCTCGTAGAACCGGCGCGCGTCCGGCCGCGCGCGGTCGGTGGTCAGCTGCACCAGGCCGCAGCCGCGCTCGCGGCACTGCGCGATTGCCCATTCGAACATGGCGCGGCCCAGGCCGGCTCCACGCAGTCCGGCGGCGATGCGCACGCTTTCGATCTGCCCGCGCCACAACCCCAGGCGCGACAGGCCGGGGATGAACGATAACTGCAAACAGCCGGCAATGCTTGAATCCAGCTCAACCACGGCCAGGAACTGGTTGGGATCGCGGTCGATGGCGGCGAACGCGTCCTGGTAGCGGGCGTTGACGGGCAGCGAGGGATCCTCGCGCGTGGCGCCCAGCGCGTCGTCGGCCAGCAGGGCGACGATGGCGGGCAGGTCATCGGCGCGCGCGCGGCGGAACTGCGGGGTTGGAATGGACATCGCGAACCCCTCAGCGCGCTACGTTCTGCGCGGTCTGGCCGAACAGGATGCGGCGCGATTCCTCGTCGCCGACCGAGGGCGCGGTATTGATCTGGTCGGCCAGCGCATAGGCGCGCCGGGTCGCCGGACGCGCGGCGATGGCGTCGAACCAGCGCTTCAGGTGCGGGAAGTCGTTCAGGTCCTGGCCCTGCTTGGCGTGCGGCACGATCCAGGGATAGGCGGCCATGTCGGCGATCGAATAGTCGCCGGCCACGAATTCGCGGTCGGCCAGGCGCTTGTTCAGCACGCCGTACAGGCGGTTGGTTTCCTTGACGTAGCGTTCGATGGCATAGGGAATGCGCTCGGGCGCATAGCCCGAGAAATGGTGGTTCTGCCCGGCCATGGGGCCCAGCCCGCCCATCTGCCAGAACAGCCATTGCGACACTTCCTGGCGGCCGCGCAGGTCGGCGGGCAGGAAGCGGCCGGTCTTCTCGGCCAGGTACAGCAGGATGGCGCCGGATTCGAACAGCGACAGCGGACCGCCGCCGTCGGCCGGCGCCTGGTCCACGATGGCGGGGATGCGGTTGTTCGGCGCGATGGCCAGGAACTCGGGCTTGAACTGGTCGCCCTTGCTGATGTTCACCGGATGGATGCGGTACGGCAGGCCGGTTTCCTCGAGGAACAGCGTGATCTTGTGGCCGTTGGGGGTGGTCCAGTAATAGAGATCGATCATGGCGGGTGTCCTTTGCGGTCAGGGCGCGGTGCGCCCTGGGCCCCGCCGGTGATGGCCGGCGGGTGGGGAAGGCCATGATAGCGGGGACGCGCAGGCCCGCGCCCCAATAACCGGGGGGCGCGCGCGGTTATGGGGCGGCCCCTCAGGAAGCGGCGCCGTGGCCGGCGCGGCCGCGCGGCAGGCGCCAGCTCCAGTTCAGGCTGACGCCGGCGGCGGCCAGGAAGATCAGCGCCACGCCGGCGATCTGCGCCATGTCCATGCGATGGCCGTACACCAGCAGGTCCAGCAGGATGGCCACGGCCGGATAGATGAAGCTGAGCGCGGCGGTGGACGTGGTCGGCAGCTTCTGGATGGCGGAATACATCAGGATGTACATCAGGCAGGTATGGACCAGCCCCAGCGCGACCAGGTAGCTCCATTGCAGCGGCGAGGCGGGCAGGGCGCTGAAATCGGCCATGGGCAGCAGCATGACGGCGCCCAGCGTCACCTGCGTCAGCGCCAGCACCTGCGGCGGTATCGCCTTCAGGCGCTTGACGATGACGGCGGTGACGCCATACAGCGCGGCCGCGCCCAGGCCCAGAGCCAGCCCGGCCAGGTAGTCGCCGCCGTCGGCGCGCGCGTCCCACAGTCGCAGCACCAGCAGCAGGCCGGCGAAGGCCACCAGCGACCAGGCCAGCTTGCCGGCGCTGGGCCGCTCGCCCAGGAACAGCACGCCCAGCCCGATCAGGAAGAAGGGCTGCACGTTGTAGACCGCCGTGGCCAGCGAGATCGAGGCCAGCCGGTAGGCCGAGAACAACAGCACCCAGTTCAGCACCAGCGCGGCGCCGGCCGCCAGCGCCAGGGCCAGCGTGCGGCGCGTGTACAGTCCGGGCCGCAGCAGGCCGCGCGCCCAGCAATACGCCAGCAGCGACAGCGCGCCGAACAGGCAACGGAAGAACACCACGTTCCAGGCGCTCTGCCCGGACTCCAGCACGAACACGCCCAAGGTGCCCGACAGGGTCATGGCCGCGGCCATCTGCGCCAGGCCCACGCGTTCGGAATTCGGGTTCATGATGATCTCTCCAGCCGGACAGGGCGCCGGCGCTGATGTTTGATGGAGAAATTATCCCAGGCAGATAAAGCTGGTTATATGATGAGGTTTCGGCATTTTTATTTTCCAACCTTCTTTTAGGTGGAATATATGCAAAACGACCTAAAGAATGAAAACCCGGTCCTGGACGGTATCGACCGCCGCCTGGTGGAGATGCTGTCGGCCAATGCCCGCACCACCACCGCCGACCTCGCGCGCCAGGTCGGCATGTCGGCGCCCAGCGTGGCGGACCGGCTGCGGCGCCTGGAAGATTCCGGCGTGATCCGCGCCTATACCGTCGACGTGGACCCGGTCGCGCTGGGCTACACGCTGGAAGCCATCGTCCGCATCCGCCCCTTGCCGGGCCAGCTGCGGCACGTGGAAGGGCTGATCCAGGAGATCCCGGATTTCATCGAATGCGACAAGGTCACGGGCGACGACTGCTTCATCGCCCGGCTGGTGCTGCGCTCGATCTCGCACCTGGACGGGATCCTGGAGCGGGTGACGGAATACGCCGAGACCAACACGTCCATCGTCAAGGCGCGCACGGTGCGGCGCAGGTTGCCGCCGTTGCGGTGATGGCGGCTGGCCCGTCTGCCGGCACGCCGGCCGGTCCCTGGCGCCAGGGAGCGAGCCATTTCGGATGCAAAGTCCGACAAATCCTGCCTGTGAATTCGAAAATATCCCATGGCCTGTCCGTTGCGATGGGCCTAGGGTAATGCCGACCACTGCCTCTGCCCGCAAACCGAATCGTCGGCGAGCCCGGTCAGAGCGCTTCCTGGCCAGGACATTGCCCAACATGGATGCACCACACAGCGCGAGCCTCGCCGGCCCGGAATCGGGGCGCGGGATAGAAAGCCGATCGATCGACTACATCCCCGGGCACGAGCGGCGCGCAAAGCTGCGCAGCCAGGGGCCGTTCTGGTTTCTGGGAAACCTTCATTTCTTCACGATCTCGATCGGCTTCGTCGGGCCGGGCATGGGCCTGTCGGCGGCGTGGACCGCGCTTGCCGGCGCGCTGGGCGTCATGTTCGGCACGGTCTTCATGGCATTCCATGGATCGCAGGGGCCGGAGATGGGGCTGCCGCAGATGATCCAGTCGCGCGCGCAGTTCGGCTACCGAGGCGTCGCGCTGGCGCTGGCGGCCACGCTGTTCGTATTCGTCGGCTTCAATGTGGTCAACGTCTCGCTCATCATGGGCGGCCTGAATCTGGTCTTCGGACTGGATCCCGCCGCCGTGGCGATCGCCGTCGTCGTCGCGGGCGGCCTGCTGGCGATCTACGGGCACGACCTGATGCACCGCGCATTCAAGTGGGCGCTGATGGCCGCGCTGCCGCTGTATGCGCTGGCGACCGTCGCGCTGGCCCTGGGCGTCGGCCACGGCCCGGCGGCCGCGCCGGCGTATCCCGGATTCAGCTGGGTGGCGTTCCTGACGCAGTTCGCGATCAGCGCCAGCTACAACATCTCGTATGCGCCCTACGTGTCCGACTACTCGCGCTATCTGCCCCGGGATACCCGCCGGGCAAGGCTGATCGCCGCGATCTTCCTGGGGGCGTCGCTGTCCGGCGCCTGGATGATCGGCCTGGGCGCCTGGCTCGCGCAACGGCTGCAAGCGTCGGATGCCCTGGTGGCGTTGAATGATGTGGGCTCGGCCCTGTATCCCGGCCTGGGCCGGGTTTTCGTCATCGTGTCGGTGGCGGGCTTCCTGCCGGTGATCGCGCTGAACACATACAGCGCGATGCTGACGCTGTTGACCGCCGTGGATTCGTTCCGCAGGATCCGGCCGACCCGAGGCGCGCGCGTTGCGGCGGTACTGGCCATCAGCGGCGTCCTGCTTGCCTGCGCGCTGCTGGCCCGGGGCAATGGCATCGCGCTGCTGAGCACGTTCCTCGTGCTGCTGCTTTATTTCCTGGTGCCCTGGACGGCGGTGAACCTGGTCGACTATTTCCTGGTCCGCAAGGGACGCTATGCGATCCCGCATTTCTTCACGCCGAAGGGCATTTATGGCGCCTGGCAGGCGCGCGGCATCGCCGCCTATCTGATCGGCTTCGCCAGCATGGTGCCGTTCTTCCATATCGTCGATGCCGCGTCGGGGCAGGCCATTTTCGTGGGGTATTTCGCGCAACGGATGCACGGCGTGGATATCGCCTGGCTGGTCGGCCTGCTCGTCGCCGGATCGGTCTACCTCGCGCTGGGTCGTTCCATCGACCTGCGCGCGGAAGAGCGCGTCATCGCGGGCATCCGCGACAGCGACCTGGCGTCGATGGCCCAACACATCGCGGAGATCGAGCAATGAACGGGCCTCGCATCCGCCTGATCCAGTCGACCCTGGGCGATGGCGACGTCGCCGCCAATCTGAATCAGGCGCTCGCCCTCATCGCGCAGTGCGCCGGTCAGGTGGATCTGGTGGTCTTCTCCGAAACATACATCCCGGGCTTTCCCACGCCGCAGAACGTGGCCCGGCTGGCGGAGCCGCTGGATGGGCCATCCCTTTCCGCGCTGCGGGACGCCGCCCGGCAGGCCGGCGTCAGCGCGGCGATCGGGCTGGCCGAACGCGACGGCGAGCGTTTCTACAATACCGCCGTGCTGATCGATCACGAGGGCGGGCTGCTTCTCAGCTACCGCAAGACGCACCTTTATGAGTCCGACCTTGGGGTGTTCAAGCCCGGCGCCGAGTTTCCCGTATGCCGCTGGAACGGCATCCGCGTGGGCCTGCTGATCTGCTTCGACATCGAATTCCCCGAGACCGCGCGCATGCTGGCGAACAAGGGCGCTGAAATCATCCTCGTGCTGGACGGCATGATGAAGCCCCATGGGCATGTGCACCGTCGCGTCGTTCCGGTCCGGGCCCTGGAAAACCAGGTCTATGTGCTCATGGCCAATCGGGTGGGCGCGGGCGACCGGTACACGTTCAGCGGCGAAAGCCAGGTGGCCGATCCGTTCGGGCGCGTGCTCGCGATCGCCAGCACGGAGCAGCCGCAGGCCCTGACCGTCACGCTGGACATGGACGCGGTCGACCGGGCCCGGTCCGAGTTCCGGTATGTGGACCTTGCCGCCATCGCGCTCGATCCCGCCAGACGCGGCTGACGCCGGCTCTGGCCGGCTTGCGTCGAGGATCTGGCGATCTCAGCCCGCCGGCGCGGCCAGCGCCCGCAGGATGTCCTTCTCGATCCCGGCCGGCGTGTCCGTGGGCGCGTATCGCCGGATCACCTGGCCATCGCGGCCCACCAGGAATTTGGTGAAGTTCCACTTGATGCCCTCGGTGCCGAAGACGCCGGGCTTCTCGCCCTTGAGCCAGCGGTACAGCGGGTGCGCGTTGGCGCCGTTGACCTCGATCTTGGCGTGCAGCGGGAAGCTGACGTCGTACTTGGTGGAGCAGAAGGCGCGGATCTCTTCCTCGGAGCCCGGCTCCTGGTGGCCGAACTGGTCGCAGGGAAAGCCCAGCACCGTCAGGCCGGCGTCGCGGTGCGCCTGGTACAGCGTTTCCAGGCCGGCGTACTGCGGCGTGAAACCGCACTTGGACGCCACGTTCACGACCAGCAGCACGCGGCCTCGATACTGGTCCAACGCTTGCTCGGTGCCGTCGATGCCGCGGGCGGAGAAATCGTAGATCGTGCTCATGGGGACTCCTGGTCAGGCGTTCGAGCGCAGCGGCAGGGCTTCGCCGCCGGCTTGTCCGGCCAGTGTAGCCGCGCGGCGGCCGTGGCGGCGGGTGCCCCACAGCGTCAGCAGCAGCGCCGCCATGGCGATGGCGGCGGACATCCAGGGCAGGCCGGTCAGCGGCAGGCCGCTGCCCAGCGCCATGCTGCCCAGCCAGGCGCCGCCGGCGTTGCCCAGGTTGAACGCGCCCTGGTTCAGCGTGGACGCCAGGTTGGGCGCTTCGGCCGCCTGGTCCACGATCAGCGTCTGCAGCAGCGGCACCAGCGCGAAGCCCAGCGTGCCCCAGACGAACACCAGCGCCAGCATGGGCGCCAGCGCGTGCACCGCCTGCGACAGCGCCAGGAACACCAGCACCAGCCCCGCGAACATGCGCGTCAGCCAGAATTCCAGGTTGCGGTCGCCCAGCCGGCCGCCCAGAGTGCTGCCCACGGTCAGCGCCACGCCGAACAGCAGCAGCACGCCGGTGACGCCGCGCTCGGACACGCCGGTCACGTCGCGCAGTAGCGGCGCGATATAGGTCAGCACGCAGAACAGGGCGGCCGAGGCCAGCACGCTGGCGGCCAGCGGCCATAGCACGCGCGGATCGCGCAGCACCTTGAATTCGCGCAGGATGTTGCCGGGCTGCATCGGGATGCGGGCCGGCAGCCAGGCCGCCAGCGCCGCCACCGCGAGCAGGCCGATGCCGCTGACCACCCAGAAGGTCGAGCGCCAGCCGGCGGCCTGGCCCAGTGCCGTGCCCAGCGGCACGCCCAGCACATTGGCCAGCGTCAGGCCGGTGAACATCAGCGCGATGGCGCTGGAGCGCTGGTTGCGCGGCACAAGGTCGGCGGCCACCACCGCGCCGATGCCGAAGAAGGCGCCGTGGCAGAAGGCCGTGAACACGCGCGCCGCCATCAACGTGGCGTAGCCGGGCGCCAGCGCGCACAGCAGGTTGCCGATCACGAAGGTGCTGGCCAGCCCGATCAGCGTGGTCTTGCGCGGCAGCCGGGCGGTGATGATGGCCATGATGGGCGCGCCGATCACCACGCCCATGGCGTAGCCGGTGATCAAGAGGCCGGTAATGTCGATCGACACGCCCAGGTCGGCGGCCACGTCGGGCAGCAGGCCCATGATGACGAATTCGCTGGTGCCGATGCCGAAAGCGGCGGCGGCCAGCGCGATGAGGTGCAAGGGCATGGAAAGAGCCGGGAAGGGCGCGGCCCTGGGAAAGGGGCCTGGCGGCATGGGAAACCCACGAATTCTAGAACAAGGCGTCGCCGCGTCGCGAGCAATGCCCTGTCGGCATCGTGGAAATCAGCCTTTGTCCCGGCCGGGCTGGCGGGCTTGCGGCCGCGTTCAGACCAGTTTCAGGTCCAGCGGCCGCACGCCCGGAAACACCTGCGCCAGCCGCGCCGCGTCCAGTCCGTACAGGCGCGCGAACAGGCCGGCGAAGACGGCGCGGTACTCGTTCAGCACCGGGTAGTCGCGGTCCTGGAACAGCGTGTCGCGGCGCACCTCGACCTGGCGGCCGGCGATGCGCCCGCCGCGCACCGCGCCGCCCATCACCCAGTACACGGTGCCGTGGCCATGGTCGGTGCCCTTGTTGCCGTTCTCGCGGAAGGTGCGGCCGAATTCGCTGATGACCACCACCGTGGTCCGCTTCCAGGCATCGCCCATGGCGTCGGCGTAGGCCGCCAGCGCGCGTCCCAGCTGGCCCAGCCGCGTGGCCAGCGCGCCGCTGGCGCCGCCCTGGCCCACGTGGGTGTCCCAGCCGCCCACGTCGACGAAGCCCAGGTTGTATTGGTCGCGCATGAAGCGGGCGATGCGTCGCGCCTCCTGTTCGAGCCGGTCGGCCGACACGGCGTTGCCGTTGGCGGCCTGCATCTCCGCGTCCATTTCCTGGCGCGCCGCGCTCATGATGCGCTGGCCCTCGGCCACGGTCGCGTTCAGCTCGGTGCGCCGGTACATGGACGCGATGGCCTGGTTGTCCTTGTCGTTCAGCCGCGACTGGCGGCTGGCGCCGCCCAGGTCCACGTTGGGCACGTGGGCCGCGCCCCGGCAGATCTGCGGCACGTCCTCGGTGAAGGCGGCGGCCTGTCCGCGCCCATCGCCCAGCACGCCCGCCAGCCGGTTCAGAAAGCCCGAGCCGTAGCCTGCGCCGCCCTTGTCCAACCCCTGGCCCAGCTCGATGCGGTTCTGCGTCTCGAAATGGCTGCGGCTGGTGTCCTCGGTGCCGGCGAAGGGCAGGAAGGCCAGCTCGCGGCGCTGGTAGAACGGCATCAGGCTGGCGGCCAGCGCGGGATGCAGCGCCCAGCCGTCGGCCAGCGGCAGCGCGGCGTCGGCGCCGCTGCCGGGGCGGGGGATGGCGATGGTGGGCCGCGACTCGTAATAGAAGTCGCTGGCGGCCGGCACCAGCAGGCTGGCGGCGTCGTAGGCGCCGCGCATGAATACGACCAGCAGCCGGTTGTCCCGCGCGGCCGGCGCGGCGTAGAGGCGGCCGGCGCCCAGCGCGAAGGGGGCGGCGGCCATGAGTTGGAGCAGGTGGCGACGGTGCATGAGGATCTCCGGGGCGGACGGGGCCGTGTTGTGCGGGCGGGGACTAGCGCCGCATGAATTCCGGCGAGGCCAGCAGGTAGGTATTGACGTCGCGCGGATTGGCGGCCTGCGCCAGCGCCTGGCGCGTGTCGGGCGACAGCCGGTCGAACAGCCCGGTGCCGGCATAGGCCTTGAGCAGGTCGGGCAGGCGCGGCGAGGGCGGCTGCTGCGTCTGCTGCTGCTGCTGCTGCTGCTGCTGCTGCTGCTGCTGCTGCTGCTGCTGCTGCTGCTGCGGGTTCTCGGCGGGATCGCGGTAGAAGTTCGGCGGCGCCGCGGCGATCGCGCGCGCCGTCTCGAAGCGCGCCGTCATCTGGCCGGGGCCGGCCCAGTCCGATTGCGCCAGCGGGTAGCCGTCGGGCGTGAGGCGCTGGTTCAGCGGCTGGCCGAGCTGGCGCAGCAGGTTCAGCGCGGGCCGGGGATTGACGATGGTCGGCATGCCGGCATAGGCCAGCCGCAGCGACGAATACACATAGTGCACCGGGTCCTTGAACACGCCGGCGTCCAGCGAGCGCGCGAATTCGGGCGAGGCGTACAGCGTCTGCAGCACGGCGGCGATGTCGCCGTCGCTGGCCAGGAAGGTGCGCGCCATCCTGTCGACCAGCGCGGGCGGCGGCGCGTCGCCCAGGAAATAGGCCGCCAGCTTGGCGCTGATGAAATGGGCGGTGGCCGGATGGCGCGCCAGCAGATCCACGGCCTGGTCGACTTCTGCCAGGCCGGCGCCGGCGATGCGGTGGCCCAGGAACTGCTTGTCGCCGTAGTCGTGGCGCGCCGGATTGAACAGGAACAGCCCGTCCTGCACCACCTGCGCGCGCAGCTCGGGCCGCAGCTTGGGCGGCTCGTCGGGCCGGCCGATGCCCAGGCCGGTGAGGATGCGCGCCAGCTCCTGCACGTCCGCCTGCGTATAGCCGCCTTTCACGCCCAGCGTGTGCAGCTCCATCAGCTCGCGCGCATAGTTCTCGTTGATCTTGCCGGCCGCGTTCTGCGCATTGTCCAGGTACAGCAGCATGGCCGGCGAGCGGATGGTCGCGGCCAGCAGGTCGCGGAACTTACCGAGCGCGTGCGCCCGGATGGCGCGGTCTTCATAGCTGCCGATGAAGGCGCCCACGTCGCCCTTGGGGGCGTAGACGTTGAAGTGGTTCATCCAGAACCAGGTCATCTGCTCCTGCAGCTGGTTGGGCGAGTACAACGCGCGCCAGACCGCGCGGTCGGCCGTGGCGTCGGCGCGGTCGCGGGCGATCACGCGCGCGTCCCGCTGCGCCTGGACCCGGGCGTCGGGCGTCTGGTCCTTGGCGTCCTGGCGCAGCCGGCGCTGTTCGGCCTGCGCATCCTCGTCCGACTGCCGCGAGATCGGCAGGGCGTCGATGCGCCGCTGGACCTCGGGCGGCAGGGCGGCGCCGGGGGCGGGGTGCAGTTGGGCCTGGAGATAGCGCTCCGGCCCCAGTTCGCGGATGCGGGCCAGCTCGGCCGGCGTGGCGCCCCAGGTGATGCGGTTGACCAGCGCAGCCTCGCGCGCCGGGTCCGCCGCCGGCGGCTGGGCCAGCGCGGCGGCCGCCAGCGGCAGCAGCAGGAGGGGGGCAAGACACGGCAGAATGCGGCGGTGCAAGATGGGCATGGACGGACACCAGGAAAAGGGCGCGCGATCAAGCATATGACGCGATCATCGCCCGGACATTCCCGTTTCGCCGCGACTTGAAACGCACGGAAACGGATGGTTGTCGCCGGGCCGGCAGGGCGCGGGCAGGGCTGTCCGGCCGACGCGCTATCCCTGTATCAAGCGGGGCCATTGCCGATTTATCCGCGCCGCCCGCCTATGATGTCGCTGACGCCACCGCCGCACGCACAAGGAGCCCGACCATGCAAGGAATGACCGAACGCCTGGAGGCCATGCTGGCCAAGGGTACGGACAACATGCTGCTGCGCTTCTCGCTGGGCAAGGCCTACGCCGAGCAGGACTGCTACGGCGACGCCGAAAGGCATCTGCGCGTGGCGCTGGAATTCGATCCCGACTATTCGGTGGCCTGGAAGTGGCTGGGCAAGGCCTGCCTGGGGCAGGGCGACAAGGCCGGCGCGCGCGCGGCCTGGGAGTCCGGCCTGGAAGCGGCGCGGGCGCGCGGCGACCAGCAGGTGGTGAAGGAACTGCAGGTCTTCATGAAGCGGCTGGACAAGCAAGCCTAGACCGGGCCGCCGAACGCGTCGTCGAGCGTCGCGCCCGCGCGCGCCAGCTGCCGCGTCTGGTTGAGATAGCGTGAATAGCCCTGCGGATCCTTCGCGATGGTGTCGACGGCATCCATGCCCAGGTTCAGCGTCAGCATGGCGAACGGGCTGCCCTTGGTCAGCACGTGCGCGCCCAGTTTCACGCTGCTCAGCGCGACCTGCTTCAGGTCGTTCTGTTGCACGCCCTTGCCGATATCCACGATCATTTCCACCGAGTCGGCGATCAAGCCGAACTTGATGCCCGGCGGCTTCTTGGGCGTGGACACATCCAGCGTCTCTTTCATTGCGTCCGTCAGCGGACCCTTGACGATTCCGCTGGCCAGGGTGGAGCCAGAGGAGATCACGGCGCCCGCGTCTCCTTCCTGGCAGCCCTTGACGAAGCCGAGCGTGGCGCTGCCGATGCCGAGCTGGCGCTGCACGAGGCCGAAGAGATGTTTCGGCGTGTCCTTGTGCACGAACGCTTCGCCGACCGCATTCATTGCGCTGGCCGAATCGCTGAGCGTCTTTTGCGCGTCGCCCGCGCCGCGCTGCGATTCGGTCGCGCTGGCGTGGGTATTGAACACGGGGATGAGGCTGGCGCCTATATTGTTGAACGGCGTGCTCATATCGCGTTTCCCCGATCAAATGAACTGCTGGACTTCGTCAGACAAGGCCGGCTCAGGCAGATCTGCCGCCTGCGCGAGCAGGCTCTCGATCTGGCGGCTGGCGATGGCGCCGGCCAGCGCATCGACCTGCATGCCAAAGGCCGCAAGCAGCTCAAGAAAGGCCTCGCCCCGCCAATCGTCCTGCGCCGGCGCCCACAGCAGGCGCAGTATCAGGGTCTGTTCCGCAGGATGCAGCCCGATGCTGCTGGGATAGGCCATGCCGGGCACTACGTTGGCCGCGAGCAAGGCCCGGAACAGGTTGGCGGACATGGTCTCGTCGGTTTCCGACAAGGCGCCCGTCAGCACCAATGCCGGCTGCCCGCGCACCGGCTCGATCAAGATGGCGCGGTCGCCGCGCGTATACAGGCTGAACGCCCCTTCGTCGGTGGCGCTGATGATGACTCCCAGCGCGGATTCGATCTGCCCGATCCAGTCCCTCAGCTCGGTGGCGGCGTTGGCTTGCATGTCACGCTCCGGGGTAAAGAGCGTGGGTAACGGGCGGCGGGCGAAGGTTCCCGCCTGTTTTCAGGGCAGCTGCCGTTCCAGCAGCGGAATCTGCCTGCGCGGCGAGGGCAGGGGCTCGGCCTGCGCAATGGGACGCCTGGGCATGGCGCCCTGGGCGCCGGCAACCCTGAACACCTCGATGGCATGGCGCAAGTGCGCGCCGCGCGTGCGCAGATTGTCCACCGCCAGGCTGGCCTGTTCCACCCGCGCCGCGTTGCGCTGCGCCGCGGTGTCGGTCTCGGAAATGGTGCGGCTGACGTTGTCGATGCCGGTGTGCTGCTCGGACGAGATGGCGGCGATCTCGTTGACGATCTGCGTCACCTGCTTCACGGATGTCTCGATGTCCAGCATGGCGTCGCCGGCGCGCTCCACGTGGCGCACGCCTTCGGCCACCCGCTGGTTGGATGTCTCGATCAGTTCCTTGATCTCGCGCGCCGCCGTGCCGCTTTTCTGCGCCAGGCTGCGCACCTCGGCCGCCACCACCGCGAAACCCTTGCCGGCGCCGCCGGCCCGGGCGGCCTCCACGGCGGCATTGAGCGCCAGGATGTTGGTCTGGAAGGCGATGCCGTCGATGATGCCGACGATCTCCGAAATCCTTGACGTGCTCTGCACGATGCCCTGCATGGCCTGGACCGCGTCGCCCACCACCTCGCCGCCGCGCCGCGCCACGTCGGTGGCCTGGCCGGCCTTCTGGTCGGCCTCGAAGGCGCTGGACGCGTTCTGCTTCACGGTGGACGCCAGCTGCGCCATGCTGGCGGCGGCTTCTTCCAGCGAGGCCGCCTGGCGCTGCGTGTGCGCCGACAGGTCGGCGTTGCCGTCGGCGATCTCGGCGGCCGAATGCAGCGCGCTCTCGATGCCCTGGTGCACGTCGCGGGTGATGCTGACCAGGCTCTTGCGCATCACTTCCAGCGAGAACTTCAGCGCGCCGATCTCGTCGCGCAGGCTGGCCGGCGGCAGCGGCGTGCTGAGATTGCCCGCCGCGATCTGCCGGGTGAAATCGGTGGCCGTGACCAGCAGGCCGGTGATGGAGCGCGCGAAGCCCCACCCCGAGGCGAAGATCAGCGCCACGCCGGCGGCCAGCAGCGCGCCGGCGGCGGCCAGCTCGCGCGTGTCCATGCTGTCATACAGCGCGGCGATGGCCACGCCGGACGCGCCCAGGAACAGCGCGCAGGCCAGGCAGGCCCAGGCCAGCATGCGCGAGCGCACGCCCGTCAGGCGCCACAGCATCAGCCGCGCCAGCAGGCCGCGCAGCCCGGTGGGCTTGGGCTGGCCCGCGCTCAGGCGAACGCCGCGCGCGCCGCTGCGCAGCCGCGCATAGACCGCCTCGGCGGCCTCGACCTGCTCGCGCGTGGGCTTGACGCGCACCGAGGCGTAGCAGATGGTCTCGCCGCGCTCCATGATGGGCGTGACGTTGGCCAGCACCCAGTAATAGCCGCCGTCCTTGCGCCGGTTCTTGACCACGCCGGTCCACGAATCGCCGCGCTGGATGGTGCGCCAGAGGTCGGCGAAGGCCTCTTCCGGCATGTCGGGATGGCGCACGATGTTGTGGGCCGAGCCCACCAGCTCTTCGCGCGAGAAACCGCTGACCTCAACGAACGCCGGGTTGGCGTAGATGATGCGGCCGCGCGCATCCGTGCGGGAAATCAGATACTGCTCATCGTGCAGCGTGTATTCCTGGTCGTACACCGGCTGGTTGTTGCGCATGCGTCTGTCGTCCTGTGATGGGCGTTGGCGAGTTGCAGCCGGATCATCGGGGACGGACGCCAGGGCGATCTTGATTTAGGTCAAGATATTTGAAAATTATGCAAAACGTAAATGCGCGGAGCGAGGCGCGGCGTGATGTGATGGTCGGCTTTGGGTGCGCGGCAAGGGGCGCGTCCCGGCGGCGCGGTATTGGCGCGCCTCGGACCCTGGAACCGGCGCGCGATGCCCGCCGGTTCAGGCGCGCGGCAGATTGCCGAACGCTTCCAGCGCGCGCAGCCGGCTGCCGGCCAGGTCCACGATGGGCGCGGGGTAGCCGGCGGCCGCGCGCTCCATCGGGCTGGGGTCGTGGATGGCGTCGCCGGGCAGGTGCGCCAGCTCGGGCAGCCATTCGCGCAGGAACACGCCGTCCGGATCGAACTTGCGCGATTGCGACAGCGGATTGAACACGCGGAAGTAGGGCACCGCGTCGGCGCCGGTGGACGCGCTCCATTGCCAGCCGCCGTTGTTGGCGGCCAGGTCGCCGTCCACCAGATGCGCCATGAACCAGGCTTCGCCCAGGCGCCAGTCGATCAGCAGGTTCTTGGACAGGAACATCGCCGTCACCATGCGCAGCCGGTTGTGCATCCAGCCCAGCGCCAGCAGCTGGCGCATGGCGGCGTCGACGATGGGGATGCCGGTCCTGCCTTCCTGCCAGGCGAGCAGGTCCTCGGGCGCGTCGCGCCACGGCACGTGGGCGGTTTCCGGCTTCATGGGCCGGTGCATCGACAGCTCGGGATAGGCGGCCAGCAGGTGCTGGTAGAACTCGCGCCACAGCAGTTCATTGATCCAGGTGGCGATGCCGGCCTTGCCGCTGTCCAGCTCGCCCAGGTTCGCCGCCTGCGCCGCGCGCAGCGCCTGGCCGGCCGACAGCACGCCGGCGGCCAGATAGGGCGACAGGCAACTCGTGCCGGGTCGCGACGGGAAGTCGCGGTCGCCCTGGTAGGACTCGATGGCCTCGTCGACAAAGCCGGCCAGCCGCTCGCCGGCGGCATCCTCGCCGGCGGGCCAGAGCGCGCGCACCGCGTCCGAAGGCGGGTCGAAGCCGTCGAAGCGGTTCGGCAGCGCGTCCGCGCTCCAGGCCGGCGGCGTCTGCGGACGGGGCGCGGCGACTGCCGCCAGCGGCGCGCTGCGCAGCTTCTCGCGGCAGGCGCGCGCATAGGGCGTGTAGACGCGGTAGCACTCGCCCTTGCCGGTCAGCACCGAGCCCGGCGGCAGCAGCGTGCCGCCCTGGTGCAGGGTCCATTCCACGTCGGCTTCGCCCAGCGCGGCGGCCACGGCCTCGTCGCGGCGGCGTTCGTTCAGGCCCCACTCCGCGTTGGCGTGGACCCGCGCGATGCCGTGGTCCGCGCAGAAGCGCGCGATGGCATCCGGCGCCTCGCGCCAGTCGTTCACCGTCAACAGCTTCAGGGGGATGCCCCGGGCCTGCAGGTCGCGCGACAGCGCATGCAGGTTGCGCAGCCAGAAGTCGACCTTGGCCGGCGCGTCGCCATGCAGTTTCCATTGTCCGGGCGCTGCGAGGAACAGCGCTGTGACCGTGCCGTCACGCGCGGCGGCGGCCAGGGCGGGATTGTCGTGCGCGCGCAGATCGGTGCGCAGCCAGAACAGCGTATGCATGGGACGTTCCAGGGCGTAGGGGCGTGGGTTCATGCCGGTCTGCGGCAAGGCTGGCATTCTATCCCGCGCGCTTCGGTCCGCGCGCCGGCGCGGCTGCCTGGCAGCCGATGTAAAAACTACGAGCAGATGTGACCGGCCGATCGGGCGCGATGCACGCGGGCGGCGGTATCTGGTCAAACCATGAAACACGCTCGCGCCGTTCGCGTATTGACGGACCGGACCTTGGGCAATGTAATCGGAACGACGACCACCGCAAGATGACTGACGCCATGGGAAATCTGATGGACCTCCGCCCGTCCTTCCTGAAGGGACGCTCCTCCTCCGGCACCACATCGCGCAATGTCCTGCAGGCGCTCTGGCAAGCGGCCGGCATGCCCGATGAAGCGCTGGCGCAGGTGTCGCTGACCGGCGCCGATCCCGTCCTGCCTTCGTCCTTCGCCGTCGGACAGGCGGCGCAAACCAGCATGGCTGCCGCCGCGCTGGCCGCCGCCGAGATCTGGCATCTGCGCGGCGGCGCGCGTCAGCAGGTCAGCGTCGACATGCTGCACGCGGCCCAGGAATGCCGCAGCTACTTTCGCATCAACGGCGTCACGCTCGATCCGTTCGATCCGATCACGGGCGCCTATCGCTGCGGCGACGGCGGCTGGGTCCGCATCCACGCCAACTTCCCCCACCACCGCGACGGCGCGCTTGCCCTGCTGGGCTGCCCGCCGGGCGAAGGCACGACCCGCGCGGCCGTCGAGCGGGCGCTGGCGCGCTGGACCGCCGTCGACTTCGAACAGGCCGCCGCCGACGCCGGCATGGTGGTCGCCGCCATGCGCAGCTTCGATGAATGGGATCATCATCCGCAAGGGCAGGCCGTTGCCGCGCAGCCGCTGTTCACGCTGGAACGCATCGGCGAGGCCGATCCGCGTCCCTTGCCCAAGTATGGTCAGGATCCGCGTCCGCTCACGGACATCCGCGTGCTCGACCTGACCCGCATCATCGCCGGCCCGGTCTGCGGCCGCGCGCTGGCCGCCTATGGCGCCGACGTGATGCTGGTGAATTCCCCGAATCTGCCGAACATCGACAACATCATCGACACCAGCCGGGGCAAGCTGTCCGTGTTCGCCGACCTGGACACGGCCGATGGCCGCATCGCGCTGGGCAACCTGCTGCGCAGCGCGCACGTGTTCGTGCAGGGCTACCGGCCCGGCGCCATGGCGGCGCAGGGCTTCGGCCCGCAGGACGCGGCGCGCATCCGGCCGGGCATCGTCTATGTGTCGCTGTCGGCCTACGGCGAGCATGGCCCCTGGGCCAGGCGCAGGGGCTTCGACTCATTGGTGCAGACCGCGTCCGGCTTCAATCATGCCGAAGCCCAGGCCGCCGGGCAGCCGACGCCCAAGCCGCTGCCCATGCAGATCCTGGACCACGCTTCCGGCTATCTGATGGCCTTCGCCGCGCAGGCCGCGCTGGCGCGTCAGGCCACCGAGGGCGGCAGCTGGCATGTGCGCGTGTCGCTGGCGCAGACCGCGCACTGGCTGCGCGGCCTGGGTCGCATCGAGGGCGGGCTGGCCACGCCCATGCCGGCCATCGATGCCTACCTGCAAACGGAAGCGTCGGGCTTCGGCGAACTGGTCGCCTTGCGCCACGCCGCGCAGTTCTCGCGGACGCCGGCGCGTTGGACCCGGCCGTCCTGTCCGCCGGGCACGCATCCCACGGTCTGGCCCTGGGCCTAGCCTGACCGCACGCCGCCGCTTGCCTTGCGGCGGCCAGATGCGCTCAGAGCTTGCCGGCCTTCCACTCGCGCAACGCGCGCAGCGTGTTGGCGACATGGTGTTCGGGACTCATGTCGGTGTACGAATACAGCACCTTGCCGGCCGGCGAAATCACATAGGACACGCGCTGGGCCATCTCGGGCCGGCGGTCGTGCACCGCGTCGTAGGATTTCATGATCTTGCCGTCGCCATCGGCGGCCACCGCGAACTTGCCCCGGCATTCGCTGACCGAGAACTTGTTCAGCGTGTCGATGTTGTCGGTGGACACGCCGATCACCGTCGCGCCCAGCGCCTTGTATTCATCGGTCGCCTCGGCGAAGTTGTGCGCCTCGATCGTGCAGCCCTGCGTGAAAGCGGCGGGGAAGAAATACAGCACCACCGGCCCCTGCTTGAGCGCTTCGTTCAGCTTGAAGGCATAGACCTGTCCGCCCAGCGAGGCCTGCGTGCTGAAGTCCGGCGCGGGCGCGCCGGCGGGCAGCGCGGCGTGGACGGCGGGGCTGGCGAGTAAGCCGCAAAGCAGCAGGCGGGCGACGAGGCGATTCATGGCGAACTCCGGAAGCAGGATGTAAGGAAGGGGCGCGTCGAGCACGGCGAGCCGGAGTCACTGTAGCGTCGCGCGCGGCCAGGGTCCAGCGCCTGGCCGCGAAGCCGGACGGGGCTTACTCCCTGCCGCGCCGTTCGCCGCCGCCGCGTTCCTCGCCGTGCCGTTGTTCCGGCGGCCTGGATGGATGCGGCGCGCTGGCCGCCGGCTGCGGACGGGGCGCTTCCATGCGCGCGGGCGGCGGACGGGGGGCTTCGACGCGCGCCGGCTGCGGGCGATCGTGGCGCACGGGTTGCGCCAGATTGTCGGGGCCGTGCTCGGGCCGCTGCATGCGCGGCGATGCCCCGGGCGCGCCCTGGGCTTGCGGGGCGGCCGCCGGCGCCTGGAACTGCGGCCGGGGATTGGGCGAGGCCGCCGGTCCCTGCGCGGGGCGCTCGTTGTTGTGCAAGCCTGGTTGGCCGTTGCCGCCTGGGTGCTGCGCAGGGGCGGCGGGCCCCTGGTTGAAGCCGGCGGCGTTCAGGCCGGCCGGATTGGGCCGGCCGGCTTGCGGCGCGCCGGGGTTCGGTCCGCCTCGATTCGGCCCGCCCGCATTCGGCCCTCCAGCATTCGGCCCGCCCATGGGGCGCTGTCCCGGGCCGGCATTCGGCGCGCCGCCGGGACGCGGTCCCGCGCCCGGCGCCGGGCCATGGTCCACGAAGGCCTGCGGCGGGCGGCCCTGGTTGTGCTGGAAGAACTGCCCTCGGTCGGCGCCCGCCGAGCGCGCGAAGCTGCGCTGCGCGGCGGTGGGCGGAATGTGGGCTTCGTTGCGCGCGGCGGCCTCGCGCGGGTCGGCCATGCGCCGGATGCCGTTCGGACCGCCGTTGTAGCTGATGCGGCGGTTGTCGATGTTGTTGACCACCACATTGTGCGTATACACATTGGTGATGTGGGTGACGTTCACATTGGTCACGGCCCGGTTGTAGAAGTAGCGGTCGTGATCCCAGTAGCCGCCCACGAAACCGATGCCGATATAACCGAAGCCGTAGTTGATGCCGCCGTAGAAGCCGATGTGCGGCCCCCAGTAGCCGGCGTGCCACAGATAGATGCCGTCGACGAAACCCCAGTAGCCCGGCGTCCACAGCGCGCCGGTGTACGGCGCCAGCACCCAGGCGCCCGGCACCCAGAAGTAGCCGTTGCGGTTCAGGCTCCAGTAGCCGGGCACCCAGATATAGCCGTCGGCGGGCGGCGGCGGCTGGGTGTAGACGGGCAGGGGCGGCGGCGGGGTGGGACTGCGGTCCACCGGCGCCAGGTTGGCGTTGGCGGGGTCCGACGCGTCATAGGCGGGGGCGGGCGGCGGCGCATAGGTTTGCGCCTGGGCCGCGCCCGTGGCGAACAGGACGGCCGCGGCCAGGGGCCGCAGGAAGGAAAAGCCGATAGGGCGTGTCATGATCGCCTCCGGGGTGAGCGCGGGACGCGGTTCAATAGCCGTGACGATAATAGTAGTGCGGCCCGGGGTAGGCGGGGTAATAGTAGTAATTCGGCGCCGGACGGTAGTAGGCCGGCCGCGCCGGCACCACCACGCATCCGCCCAGCATGCTGGCCAGGGCAAGCACCAGCACCAGGCGCTTCTTCATGGAGGGGCGGGTTTCCGTGGGCGCAAGACGGTCTCCCTCGGCGGGGCGGCACGCGTGCCCGATATGCGCGGTGTGCGGGGTGTGGGAGAGGGTTTCCATGTTCGTGGCTCCTGCGAGCGTCCGGCGCGCGAGCGGCGCCGGTTCTTGCGCTCACAGGAATTAGGCCATCTTCCCCGAAGGATGTTCGGCGCTGTAATCGTTCCGAAACAGCTTTCGCGTGACCGATGTTTGCGCGCTGGTGACCGGCCGTATCGGGCGTTGCCGGGTGTGCGCGGATGACGATATTTGTGACCTTGTGTCGATTCCAGGGCAGTTGATTCGTCGTGACAGAGGGCCCGTCGGGCCCGCCAACCGGAGAACAGCATGCGCAAGCTCGTCGTTTCGACTTTCATCAGCCTGGACGGCGTGGTCCAGGCTCCCGGCGGATCGCAGGAAGACACCAGCGGCGGCTTCCCCTATGGCGGCTGGATGGTGCCCTACGCCGACGAGACCATCGGCAGCCATGTGCGGAACCTGATGGCGGCTCCGTTCGAGCTGCTGCTGGGCCGTCGGACCTACGACATCTTCGCGGGCCACTGGCCGCACATCCCGGCCGATTCCCCCACCCGCCATCTGGCCGACCGCTTGAACGGCGCGACCAAGCGCGTGGCCACGCACCGCCCCGACTCGCTGGCCTGGCGCAACAGCCAGGCGCTGCCAGGCGATCTGGTCGACGCGGTGCGCGCGCTGCAGCGCCAGGACGGCCCCGACCTGCTGACCTTCGGCAGCGGCGACATGGTGCGCCAGCTGCTGGCGGCAGGCCTGGTGGACGATCTGTGGCTGCTGGTCTATCCGGTCATGTTCGGACGCGGACGGCGCATGTTCGGCGACGATGCGCAGCCATCGGCGTTCAGGCTGGCGCACGCGGCCAGCACGCCGGGCGGCGTGGTGTTGACGCGCTATCTGCGCGAGGGCCAGCCGCCGCGCACGGGGTCGTTCAACGCAGCAGCCTGACGGCTCAGGCAAAGCGGCCGAGCAGCGCCTCGGCCGTGACCACCATGCAGTATTCGCCGTCCAGGTTGGCCAGCGACATGGCATGCACCTCGTCCGCGCCGCGTGGCGCGCCGTTCCAGTCCTTGCGCCCGAAGGTGAAACAGCCGTCGGCCACCAGCCAGGTCTGAAAACCCAGGTTGCCCGCCATGCGCACCGTGGCCTCGACCGAGTTGTTCGTGATGACGCCGGCGACGACCAGGGCGTCGTGGCCCGCGTCGCGCAGCCGCTGTTCCAGGCCGGTGCCGATAAAGGCGTTGTTGGTCTGCTTGCCGATGACCGGCTCGCCGGCCGCCGGCAAGGCTTCCGGCTTGAAGGCATGCCCCGGCTGGCCCGGCCGGTAGTGCGATTGCGGATGCGTGGAATCATGGCGCACATGCCACACCGGCCAGCCCTGGCCGCGCCAGTGCGCCAGCAGACGCGCGATCTGCGCCTCGGCCTGGGGATTGTTGCGCTGGCCCCAGCTGGGATGATCGATGGCCTGCTGCAGGTCGATCAGCAGCAGCACGGCGCCGGGCGCGGGAAGCGAGGACGACATGGGCGGACTCAGTTGGTGGAAGTGGGTTCGGCCGTGCGCGAGGCCTGGCTGGGCATGCGCTCGACGGCCAGCGTGCCGGGGCGGTCCGGGGAAGGGCGCAGCACCACCGCATGGTTCGGCCCGCCCGCGCCCAGGTTGGGCAGGTCGGCCGGCCGCGCCGCCACGGCCTTGAAAGGGCCGCCGCCGCTGGCGGGCACGCCGTCCAGCGTCAGGTTGGCCGCCCACGCGCCGCCGTGGCGCGACAGCACCTGGTAACGCTGCGGCGCGCCGGCGGCGCGGGCGACGATGTACACCGTGTCGCCGATCACGCTCATCGCGGGCGGCGATGCGGCCAGGGCGTCCAGCTTCGCCGGCTTGCCGCGCTCGACCAGCCAGAGCGCGCCCCCGGGTCGTTCCAGAATCGCCAGCATGACATTGCCCCGCGCGTCCACGCCCACGGCCGGGCGGCCGATATACGGCACGCCCAGGTCGGCCGGCTCGCTCCAGTCCATGTTCGTATCGCTGGTGTCGCCGGCCTCCACCAGCCGGATCAGATGATTGTCGCCACGCTGCCGGAAATACAGCTCGACGCGCCGCTCATGGTCGCGGATCGCCGCCAGCCCGCCCGCCGCCTGCGGCGCCGGCACGCGCCGCCAGTCCTGCCACGCGGGCGCCTTGCCCTTGGCGGCCGGCAGTTGGCGCGTGTAGTACAGCGCGCCCGCCGAGGTGGCGGCCAGGATCACATAGCGCCCGTCGGCGGCGCGCGCCGCGGCCGGCGAGCCGGTCACGCCGTCCAGCGCCGGCAGGGCCTGCCACGAACCCCAGCTGCCGTCGATGCCCGACGGCGCGATCCAGTGCAGTTGGTCGTCGTAGCCCAGCGCCACGGCGGCCGCGTCGCCCTGCGGCGCCACCACCGGAATCTGCGCCACGCGCATGCCGCCCAGCGCCTGCCAGCCTTGCCAGGTGCCGTCATGGCGCTGCTTGTTGGCCCACACGCCGCCCAGCGGATCGCGCGCCATCAGGCCCGCCGTGCCGTCGGCATGGGTATAGCTGACCAGCGGCCCGTTGGTGCGGCCGCCCAGGCTCTGCCAGCGGCGCTGGCCCGAGTCCCAGCGATTGACGGCCGCATTGGTCTCGCCGGCGGCGAACACCACCAGCCCGCCGCGCCCGTCGGCGTAAAGCTGCGGCGTGATGTCCTGGCGCGATACGTAATAGGCGCGCTGCACCCAGGCGGCGGCCGGGCCGGCCGGCTCCTTGCAGCCGCTGGGGCCGGCGCAGTAGTGGTAGTCGTTCCAGGCGTAGTGCTGGAAGATCACCGACTTGCCGGCGATCTCGGCCGGGTCCAGGTTGCTGGCGCGTTCCTGGCTGGGGTAGTCGATATAGCCGGCCTCGGCGTAATTGCCGGGCACGCGCAGCATGGCCTCGCGCACCAGCCGCGCGCTGGCGATATGGTCGGGATGGCCGTGTCCCGCGCAGCGCCAGCACAGCTGCGTGTAGGGCACGCTGATGGTGTCGTCCAGGTGGCGCACCGTGGTCGGCGCGTACTGGCGGATCAGGTCGGCCAGCGTGTCGACCAGATCGGGGCGGGTGTAGCGTTCGGCATGCGGGCCCAGCGTGTCGGCGCTCTGGCCGGGCTCGGACTCGACGCGGCTCAGCGGCGTCAGGCTGCCCCAGCCCTGGCCCAGCCAGGGATCCTTCAGGCGCATGTGCCACAGCTGCACGCGCGGGTTGCCCTTGAGCGTGAAACGCGCGATCGTGTGCCCGCCGGCCACGGCCGTGTCTTCCTTCCATTCATCGGGCTGATGCGCCATGTAGGCATAGGCCGCGCGCACGCCGCGCTCGCGGCCCAGCATGTAGCCGTCGCCCTCGCCGGCGTCGCTGGCGGTCAGGTAGACCAGCCGCACGCAGCCGCCCGCCTCGATGTTCGAGGCGATATCCGGGTTCATGAACAGCAGGTCGTCGTCCAGGTGCGCGACAAAGGCCAGGTCCTTGATGCCATGGCATTGCGCCAGCGTGGGCGGGGCGGCCGGCGCGGCCAGCGGCAGCAGGCAGGCCAGCGCGCACAGCAGGGCGCGGGCGGCGCGTATTGGCCAGGCCATCGTTGCGGGCATATCAGTCCTTGCGTGACAGGCGGCGCGTGTCCGAAGCGCGTCGGGATCGGCGGACGCCGGGCTGGGGTCGAAGTGGGGAATTGTAGTGCGGCCGGATGACGGGCCCGTGCGGGAAGCGCCTGCACAACGATCCTGGCGGCAGAGCAGGGCGCGCATTGCGCGACCGAGGCCGGACTGCAAGTCCTGGCCCGTGCGGCAAGTCGTGCCGCGCCGGGCGTCCATCCAAGCGCTCGAATGGGTTCTTGCCTACCGTGGGAAAACCCCGAGTCCGCAATGCTTGCGCGGAATATTCTCGAATCCGATAATTTTCTTATTCGAGAATTATTGCGTCGTACCCGTGCAAGGACCGCAGGCCCGCTTCCGCGTGCCTGCGTGCCACGAGCCGCGCCCAGGCGCCGACGCATGCCCGCGAGCCGTGCCGAACCGGCGTCTGCGCGCCATCCGTAGACAACGGATAGCACGCAAACCCCGGGGACCGCCCGCCACGCTCGCAGGCGCCCGCAGCGCATCAGTACATACCTATAAGTACATACACAAGTACAAACCGGAGACATGCATGAGCGCGTTCAAGGAAATCAGCAAGATAGCCGGCGCCTTCGTCGGCGTGATCGTCGGCGCGGGCTTCGCCTCGGGCCAGGAGATCCTGCAATTCTTCACCAGCTTCGGCGTCTACGGCCTGATCGGCTGCGTGGTCGCGGGCCTGACCTTCGTTTTCCTGTCCATGGTCTTCTCGACCCTGGGCCAGCGCCTGCGGGCGCAATCGCACAAGGAAGTCGTCCAGGCCCTGCTGGGCCGGCACCTGGGCATGGTGTTCGACCTGCTCATCACCTTCTTCCTGTTCGCCATCACGGTCGTGATGCTGGCCGGCGCCGGCTCGCTGTTGCAGCAGTGGCTGGACCTGCCTGAAGTCTGGGGCAGCGTGCTGGCCACCATCGCCACCGTGCTGATCGTGTGCCTGGACGTGCGTCAGGTCATCGCCTTCATCGGCGCCGTCACGCCGCTGCTGGTGTTCCTGACCGTCGTGGTCGCCGCCTATGTCGTCAGCACCCCGCACGCCAGCCACGACGTGCTGCTGGCCGCCGCGCAACAGCAGCCGCGCGGCGCCAGCCAGTGGCTGGTGGCCGCCTTCCTGTACGTGTCCTACAACATCGTCGCCGGCATGCCGTTCCTGGTCATCATGGGCGGACAGGCCAGCTCGCGCCGCAACGCGCTGTGGGGCGGCGTCCTGGGCGGCGTGCTGCTCGGCATCCTGATGCTGTTGATCGGCGCCGCCATGTACCTGCGCATCGACACCCTGGGCGACGTGTCCATGCCCATGCTGGCGCTGGCCACGCAAATCTCGCCGGGACTGGGCCACCTGATGTCCCTGGCCATCTTCGGCATGATCCTGAACACCGCCGTCGGAATGCTGTACGCCTTCGTCGCCCGTATCCTGCCGGCCGGCGGCACGCCGTTTCGCCTGGGCACCAGCGTCGCGGGCATCGCCGCGCTGGCCGGCAGCTTCGTCGGCTTCATCAAGCTGGTCGGCGTGGTCTATCCCATCTACGGCTACATCGGCTTTCTGCTGATGGGCTGCACGCTGGTGTGCTGGCTGCGCTCGGCGCGGCCGCGCGCCATTGCATGAGGCAGGCAGGGGCCCCGTCCGCCCGACAGGCCCCGGCAAGCCCCGGCCGGCCATACGGTGTTCGATACCCCTGCGCGCGCGGACCGGGTATCGTCATGGCGCACAAGATCGCATAGCCACCGTATTCAACCGACCAAGGAACGCAAGATGCTTCGTCCCGGAATCACCCTGGATAATTTCCTCGAACGCCAGCGCGGCACGCTGCCCGACACCTATGGCGTGCGGCCGCTGGCCCTGTCCGAAGGACGCATGAGCATGGAAATGACCGTCGCGCCCTGGATGATGGCGCCCAACGGCTACCTGCACGCCGCCAGCCTGGTCATGCTGGCCGACACCTGCGCCGGCTACGCCACCATGGCGCACCTGCCCGAAGGCGCCAAGGGCTTCACCACGCTGGAACTGAAATCCAACTTCCTTGGCACCGCCCGCGAAGGCGTGCTGAGCGTGGAAGCCATCGCCGACCACATGGGCCGCACCACGCAAATTTGGTCCGCCAACGTGATCGACGCCACCGGCCGCAAGCTGGCGCTGTTCCGCTGCTCGCAGGTCATACTCTGGTGATCGTTGGATAATGCAGTCCGTGGGCGACGCGCCGAATGACGCCGCGCCGCCCGCCACCATCGACGATCACGATTCCCGGCACACGGCGCGTGCCGCAAGTCCGCCCGGGAACACAGGAGCGCAAGGCATGACGCTGAAAAAGAAAGGGAAGTTCTGGTACGGCACGACGCAGGAAGACCTGCGGACGGAAATGCGCCGCTACAGCGCCGACAACGTCTACGAGGCCACCCGCTACGCCGCCTCGGCCTGCGCCTGCGGCGGCAAGACCTTCACGCTGGACACCGACGAAGACGCCGGCGTCGCGCTGCGCACCTGCACGGCCTGCGGCAACGAACACTACATGGGTGATAGCGCCAGCTACGCGGACGAGGCCGAGCCGGCACGCCACCCCTGCGTGTGCGACGGCGAAGTGTTTGAACTGCTGTCGGGCGTCGCCCTGTATGAAGACAGCAACGACGTGCGCTGGTACTACATCGGCTGCCGCTGCGCGCAGTGCGATCTGGTCGGCGTCTTTGCCGACTGGAAATGCGAGGCAGGGGACGCCGACGCCTTCCTGGCGGCGGTCTGACGCGCAGCCGCCGCCGCGCCGCTCAATGAAGCTGGTCTGAGCCTTCGGGCTGCAATCCCGACAGGGCGTTCCAGTCGGGATCCTTGTACGTGCGCAGCTGCAGGGGATAGGCCGGATGGCCCGCCAGGCAGGCGTTGAACGCATCCAGGAACGCCTCGACGTCGTGGGTGTAGTAACGCCATTCCTTTTGGTGATTGCCGGTCAGGCACGCCACCTGCACGCCGATGGGGGAGTCCTCGAAGCCCTTTTCGATGGCCTCTTCGAAATTGTTGGTGTGCTGCTTGTCTTCCTCATTGGGCATGCCGGATTCGACGCCCTGGTACGGCCAGGAGATGATGATCAGGTTGTCATTGGCCTGACGCGTGGGGGCCGACGGCAGCCCGGTACGAAAACGAACGATGACCGACAGGCCGTCGATCCGGGCTTCGCCCACCGACCACAGATCGCCTGGAAAAATGCTGCTCATGAAGAAGATTCCTGTGTGGATGCCGGACCGATGTGGAGCGGCGGTTGTTGCTGGGACAAGTTTGCGCGGATGGTCTTGAGGGCGGGGCAGGGCGTATGCAGGGCCGGTTTTCGCGGCGTCTCGACGCGGCGTTCGGTGGATGGCGCTCTCAAGGAAAGCCAGTGCCGTCCTGCGGAATGAGCGTCGCGATATCGCCCGCCATTTCTACCGTCGTCCGGGACCTGGGCGTAGCTTGTCTTCAAATGTCGAACAACGCGAGAGTCTATCGCATGCAGGTTGCGATGATGGATGCGCGGCAGGCTTGATGCGCCGGAACAGGGCGCGGGTTGGGTGTGCGATTGATTGCCTGCCGGCAATCTGGCTAGGGATACCGGCAGGCGTTTGCTACGACTAGGCGGGTCTTATTGAATGACCGCGGGCGCGGCATGCTGCGCCGCGCCGGGCTCCGTGGCTGCTTCGATCGCGCGGGCCTGTTCCAGCATGGTTTCGGTCAGGACGCCCAGGTGCTCGCACAGGCATTCCACGCCGCCCATCAATGAGGCGACGGTCCACGCGTCCAGAGGCTGCGCGCCGGTGGCGTCGGGCTCGGCCGCGCTATTGCCGACCATGCGGGCGATGGTCTCGATGGCGCTGCGGGCGCGGTCGATGTGGTGGAGCGGGGCGAGGGGGATCAGGCCGAGTTCGGGGTCGGTGGGGATGGACCAGGGGTTTTGAGTGAGGGGGTGGGATTGCATGACAAGCTCCGGTAGTGCTTGGAGTCCGCTATGCCTGGGGCCGTCCTTGGGGACGTGCGGAGACAAGCGGACATGAAAAAGCCGCCATTTGGCGGCCGTCCACCTGTGGCCTTTCCGGCTTCCATCCCGGACTACCGGTTTGTGCGGTAGTGGGGGGAGTATAGGGGAGGTGGGGTGGGGGATTGGAGGAATCAGACGAGATTACTTTTTTTGGGCGAGGCGCTCTTGCATCACATCTCTGACCTACAGATGCGAGTTTTGCGGTTAGATTTCGGAAATCAGCAATCTGCGTAGCGCTTTCTTTCGCGAATAAAGTCAAATTTTTCGGCCAATTGCTTGAGGTCGTCTGATACATGCATTCACTATATTCCCTGCCGTAAACTAGCAGTGTCCGAAACAATGGGATGAGTGCATTCCGATAGGAGCCAGTAGATGAGCATCGCGGGCGTACGCTCCAACCGAGGTGATGGCTATCAGACACTGGTGGCATTTGAGTGGGCATTGACAGTTCTATCCGATCCAGAATGTCTTTGGCTGGAGATCGATTCGATCACGTATTCTGTGGACGATGTGGTAGTCGGCAAAGCCGACGGTACTGTCATTGCTTGCCAGTGCAAGAAAAATCAGCCTGGTTTCAAGGCTTGGTCAATCTCCGATCTTGCGGACGAATTGGATAAAGCATCCGGCTTGTTGATAAATAACCAGAATGCTGAGGTGCGATTCTATTCGCGTAACAATTTTGGCGCCCTCGGAAAATTAAGAGAGCACAGTACGACTCAGAATGACGAGGCGAGTTATTACGCAAGTTTAGACACCGAGAATCAAGCAACAGATGTGGCTTTGAAGGGACGGCTCGCTACGTCAGCGCCCAGTCTTTCATCTTTCGAATTTTTGCGCCGCACAAGCTTTGAGATTAGTAAAGAATTGAACGGCATGCGCGATCTGTTACGCGAACGCCTGCGTATTATCGCAAGCAATCCGGAAGCCGCATTTAATGCTATCTGGCGGCATCTTGATCAACTTGGGGCGCGTATCGGGGAGGATGGGACATCTGCTGCTTGGCACCGATTGACCAAAGATGATCTCAAAGCCATTCTGCATGAGGCTGGAGCTATGCTGGTTCCTCCTATGGATCTTGCAGAGGTGCGTTTGTCGTTTGCAGATACCTCCGGTATCGGCAGATCATGGCGCAGAGACATTGCTGGGCAGAGGATTTTTAGTCCGACCGTGAAAGAACTGCTTGCCGCAATTGATGCAAAGAAGAGGGCTATCTTGCTCACAGGCCTCCCTGGTTCCGGAAAAACCTGTGTGATGCTCGCTTTACAGGATGCTTTGGAGCAACGAGCAAAAACTTGCTCAGATATTGCACCACTTTTCATTCAGTCGCGTGAATTTGCTGACTTGCCCACAGCACAAGATCGACAATCCCAAGGGTTGCCTGAAAAATGGGTAGAAAAGGTCGCCCGTTTGGCTGAAAATACGCATGTCATTGTGGTGATGGATTCACTTGATGTTTTGTCCATCGCTCGAGACCATCGCGTGCTTAGCTACTTTCTGGCGCAGATAGACCGTTTGCTGTTGGTTCCAAATGTCACTGTAGTTACTGCTTGCCGCGATTTTGACAGGCATTACGACCGTCGAATTGCTGAAAGGAAATGGGACTGCGAATTGAAGTGTCAGTCTTTGGATTGGGATGGTGAAATATCGCCGCTGCTGGATAAACTCGGAATTGCAACGGTCTCCATTGACTCGGCTACACGCGAGTTAATAAAAAATCCGCGCGAACTAGCCTTGTTTGTCGAGTTGGCGGAGCGGGAGGGCAGCTTCAATGTGGTGACTGGCCAAGCCTTGGCGCAACGTTATCTCGATACTATCGTGCGGGCCAATAATGCACTGGGGGATGCGGCAATACAAGCGATAGAAGCGATTGCCTCAGATATGTTGAGGTCACGCAGTCTAGCTGTGTCATATCAACGATTCGGCGCATCGCAGGAAATCCTTCGGGCACTTTGCAGCCTTAATGTGATTCAAGAAAGCCAAGACGGGAAGCTGGTGTTCGGGCATCAAACTTTGTTAGATGTATTGGTCATCAGTGGAGCGGTGCGCAGTGGCGTTACGCTGAATGACTTTCTTCAAAGTCTGCCTCCGGTTCCTTTCGTTCGTCCCAGTATTCGCAGTTTTGTCGCCCAATTAGCGCTCGGTGAACGCCGGGAATTCAGGAAGCAGCTACGGACCGTATTGACGGGTAGTACAGCTTTCCACATCAGGCGTTTGGTAGCAGAATCATTTGCTGAGCAGAAACCCCAGGATGATGACTGGCCATTGATACGCGACTTGCGTGAGAAGCACCGTGATGTGTTTCAGGTGATCTATGGCGCTAGGGAAATTGAATGGCACCATTTCTGGTTAAAGCACCTTGTTCCCGAGTTAAGGAAAGCACGGGATGCTGACGGGATGGTAAGACATGTTTATTGGGTGGGGCAATGGGCAGATACAGACACTTCCGGCGTGATGACGTTGTGGAGAGAGGCGCTATCACTGGACTGGTTGGATGAAAGAAGTCTTGGAGAACAACTTGGATATCATCTATCCAAGATCAAATCTGACAATGTCGCACTGATTGTTCCGCTGCTTGAGCGATTGCTCGATTTGCCTCGCTCCGAGCACAGCTCACTTGGGAGAGCCATTGCGCATTGCGTGGCGGCAGGGGGGGCGGATGATTTTCTATTATGGCGCTATATCGCAGATGATGTTACTGACGAGGATCTAGCTGAGTTCAGATTCGATAAAAAACTGCGCTGTAATTCTCATGATTTTGGCGATAGCGATAAAAATTTTTTCCGCCAACGTATGGAGCAGTCTACGACGCTGCTGGACTTGGTCGTGGAATCAATTGAGCGCTGGAGTGATGTTCGCGAATCACGCTATAGCGAAAAGTGCATTAGATATAGGTATGGTTTTTTGGGAGAAACATCATACGATGATGCGCACAGTCAGAGAGATACGCAGTACGCAGATAGTCTGGAGATTCTGTTTGATGTGCTTGAGTCGGCCATAATTTATCACGCGAAAATAGATTCGAAATGGTGGAAAAATAACCGTGAACGCCTACTTTTTAGTCGAGAGGGGGCGCTAGTCTATTTTGCCGTCCTGGCGTGCACCGCCTCCCCTGAAGCCAACATCGATTTGATAGGGCGCATGCTGTGCGATAAGACTCTTTTGTGGTCGGAGCTTTCCTATGAATTTGGAACGTTGATTCATTCTGCATTCAATTACCTCGATTCTCTCACGCAAGATACGTTGATTGCAAATATTATAAATATGCGGAGTGAATATGCTCCGGATGAATCGAGAGAGCTGTGGAGGTTGAGAGGGCAGGCTGAATTTATCGTCACTATTCCGTGCTATCAGCGCTCACCAGAATTGCAAGAATTATTAATCATATATGAGAAAAATTATGGTGTGCTGATTCGGCAACCACATATACGTCTGCGTGGTGGCTGGGTGCGTGCCCCGTTTTCATATGAAGTATTCCTCCGCGCATGTGATGCCGGGGTACTGTGCCTGTTGTCGCACTACGCTGGATATGAACGTAGATTCGACGATTTTATGGTCGGTGGTGAGGATGAGGTTGGTTGGCAACTGCGTGAGGCTGCTTCCCGTCATCCTTCGCGATTTTTGGATTTGTTGCCTAAATATTGGGTGAATATTCAAAATCGATATCGAGATGACATCATGGATGGTGTTGTCGCCTTCATGAATCATCGTTATGGAAATTTGCAGATCAACGGCACGTGGACGCCTCTTGAAGAGCTCGATGGTCCTGTCTTGGCGGGGCTGATTCTTGATGAACTAGAAAGGCACCCGGAGCATTGGCAACGCCGGCGCTCCGCAGCCGACGCGCTAAAAGCCTGTTCGAACGTCATATACGATAAAAATAGTGCTGAACGGTTAAGTTTTCTTGCCATAGGATTTGAAGGTCTTAATGAGGCAGATCCGATAAAGGGAAATAATGTCGGGATCGTCACCATAGGTATCAATATGGTGAAGGGGAGGGTCGTCGAAGCCTTAATGATTTTGGCGAATAATATTCGTGAAAATAGGAGTGAATTTCCCGAGTTTTTAGGCCCTGCTTTGAGTCGCTTTGCCAGTGATGAGAGTCCGGCGATTCGCTCGCTGATCCTGCGCCGCTTGCCATACTTGCAAGGCAAAGATCTTGATTTTGGTTGGAAATTGTTCAACTTGGCCATGAGTAATTCGCAGGGGTTGTGGGAGATCGCAGAGCCTTGCCTATATTATGCATATGACAATCACTTTGAAATAGTGAGACCTTTGCTAGTGCGTCTTCGTGATGAGGGTGGGGGCAAAGATCCAGAAGTATGGGGGCGAATTTCAGCGCTCGCGACGATGGCTCGAAAGATAGAGTTTTCTGAATTCTTGGCTGACTTGGCAGCGCTTAATAATGTGGATGCTTGGCGAGGAGCAGCTACTGTTTGGACAAACCTTGAAAATATCGAGCAACACCGGGATCAATGTCTTGCGGGTTTGGGCGCAGGTTTAAATTCTTGCGCTATCCATGCTGAGGCTGTCGCAGATCAGGTGGGGCATCTTTTCTATGAAAAATCAACGGTGGTTTCTCTTCCAATAGGGCTAATTCGAAGATATTTTGATGTGTTGAAAAACGATAGCAATGAAGAGAAAAAGCATCACCGTCTTACCGGGTTTCATGAATGGCTAAATTCGACCTCGCAGCGTGATCCTGAGCACGCTTTGGAAGCGACGGAAAGTTATTTGGCCTATGTCATTCATTGCAAGCCATATTTGTATGATCATAAAGATAGCCTTACCCAGTTAATGACCCGTCTCTTTGCTGAAGCAGAAGAACGAGAAGAGTCCGATTGTGGTGTGATGCTGCAGCGTGTGGTTGTCGCACAAGACACGCTACTTTCACTGGGGGTCAATGGTGTGGCCGATTGGTTGAAGGCCGCCGAGCGTCCTTGAACTCAAAGTTAATGGGATTATTTCTCCGATGGGGATTTTTGATAAAAAGGGGATTAATAAAGGTATTTGAAATGCAGTGGAGTACGGATTTCAAGGGACTCTTAACCGTGATAATGACACGCTTGTTGGAATTGGAAACGACGCTGGACGCCATAGGATGGCGTCTAATCAACGCGAACGCCGACAAGTTCAACGTACACATGAACGCCATCGCTTGGACCTTTCAGTACCGGAACACCGAGCTGAAAGCGGACGCTTTCATCTACCTGGCCAGCGGGCTCACTGGCGTCACGAACGACCTAGCGGACCTGCTCCATCTAGAAATCCGCCACACAGGCGAAACGTTCTACTTCGAAAAGATCAAGTACCCGGCGTGGAAAGCATTCCTCAAGGACGTACGCACCGCATTCTCAAAGCTAGCCTCGGACCACGTATACGCGGGCAAAGCCGGAGCCCCCACCGCGCCATAGCCCAACAGCTATCGCCCAACACAGGCCCCTCCTCAAGCCCAAGCGCCCACCAAGATGACCGCATTCTTCCTCTATTTCGAAACCAAGAACGAATCATCAACGGACTACCGTTCCTTCGCCAACGTCGGCGCCTTCGTCGTCCCGAAGACGATCGATTCCGGAAAAATGCCCATCCTCCTCCACGGCAAGCCTCTCGCAGCCCGCATGATTTCCGACGGCAGCAATCACGGCATTGCCGACTACTTCACAGGCAGCGACAAGCAACAGATCAGGGACATGCTGTTAGCCTTCATCCATGCCCGAGTGCAAAACGACGCGGTGGTCGCGAACCTCATGAAGTTCATCTACAACAACCAGGAAACGCTGACGCTCGATGGCGGCGACCCCGTCGATCTCGCCTATGCCGAATTCGAGCAGCGCTTTGACCCGTCGCTGTTCGAGCGCGACCGCCGCGTCCGGGTGACCTTGCGAGGATTCGGAAGCCAGCCGTGAAAAAGCTCGCGGTTCCCCTGGGAAATCAAGGACTTTGCTTCCTCGAACCTCGACGCCTTGCCATCATGGCGGCCAGACAGCCGGGAACAGGTATTCCTAGGCCTGGACCTGGAGATCGGCTTGCGGGGCGAGCGCGCTTCCAATATGTTCCATGTCCGCGTCGCCACGCCCGAGGCCTTGCGGCTGCATGGCGGCGGCTTTTGCATGGTGAAGCACCGCACGCTAGTGATTGCCGATTTCGACTGGAAGCAGCTGAGCGCCTTGCTGGACGACATCGTGCGCGATTGCGCGAGGGGCAACTGGGAAGAATCCTGCGCGGTGCTGCAGAGGTACTTCAACCGGGAGTATGAAGACTATTCCACGTAAGGCCAGGCTTCAACGACCACCATTCAGAAAAACCAAATGTTGATCGACAGGGAAATCAAGCCGGGCGTCTCGCTGGGCGGCATCAAGCTGGGTGAGAGCGTGGACCTCTACCTGGACAAGCTGTCCACGCATTATCTAGTGCGTGATGACCGGGAGGCGTCATGGGCGTTTGTGGGTGACGACCTGATATCCATCGCGTATGACGCGGACAGATTGATTACTACGGTCTGTGCCAACTCCAGGTTCCAGGGCAGCTACGCTGGACTGATCTGGCCCGGCATGACCGTATTGCAGGTGATCCAGAACACCCACGCCCAAACCGAGTATGCCGGGTGCATCGTGATCAACGGCATCGACGGCGTGGGGCTGCCCTTGCCGGCAGAACATGATGATTTCGAGAACCTGGGGCAATCGATTCCTGACGAGACCGTGCTGGAGTACATCAGCGTGTTCCAGGAAACCTGGGGCAAGAAGCGGCGCAAGAAGCAGCGCGGGAAGTAGGGCAGGAGGCGGGGGGAGCGCAGACCCGTCAGGCTCGCGCGCCAGCGCGCCGCGCCAATACGCCGCTTTCGATCAGGCGCGACAGCAAGCGCGCATAACTCGGATGGGGATCGGCGGCGTTGTAGGCCAGGACCGCCGTCAGGCGGGCGTCGGACGGATCGACGCGCTGGTAATGGCTGCCGCCATCGAACCCGGCCGGCTGGAATGCCGCGCACAGATCGACGATGGCCTGATACTCGGCCAGCCGCAGCCTGTCCAGCTCGCGCGCGGCCATCATGTCGGAGCTCCAGCCCGTTGCCTGATCCGCCGCCGTCAGATAGGCGGCCAGGTCGTAGACCGGCATCCAGGCGGGGCCGATGAGGCCGGCTCCTGTTTGGAATAGATCGGCCAGGGTGATGGGTGCAGGTGGCATGGGCGTTACGCCGTCTGGGCTGGTGGAATGAAAGGCTATGAGGCCTCGACAACCGGTTGCGCCGTCAAGCATTCATCTCCTGGAATACCTTCAGCACTAATGCGCCCCATCCCAGGCCGGTTCCACGGTTGTGGTGATTGAAATCCTGGGCAGCGGTCACGTCTTCCCAACGCTCGACTTGAATACGGTCGGAGCTGGCAATCTCGAATGCGATGAAGCGCTGGTCCTGTGTAACCAGCGTGCCGAACAATTCGGGCATGCCAGGAAAATCGACCTCAAGGTGTACAACAATCGACCGGTTCCAATCGATGCCTTGCGCACTCCCGACAAGCGAGAGCGCTTCAGGGACGCCGTGCTCTTTCCAATAGGCCACTCTCCTGCGAATCGAATGCTCGGATTTGTCGTTCTGCTGTTGGACGTTGCGCTGTAGCGCCATATCTGTCTCAGGTCTGTGTGATAGCGGCGATTGGCTGGCGCCGGTGTTGCGCGAAAAAGCGGGTTCTGAGAACTCAGGATCCGAATTGATGTCGGCTAGCGGCGAAACGGAAAGCGTGCCGGGCCATCTGGCCCGCCCCGGCAAGCATACCGGATCGATTCCGCGGATTCCCTACCGATGCGCCAGCGCCATGAACCCCGCCGCCAGCAGAATCATCCCGCCAGCCGTCCCATCGATCAAACGCCGCCGCAACTCGCTCAGGCTGCCGCCGCCAAGTCGGCCAAACCCGACGCATACCGCCGAATACACCACCGCGCACCAGAACATGAACGCCGCCGACAGCAGCAGCGCCTGCACGGTGGTATTGCCCTGCTGCCGATCCATGAATTGCGGCAGGATCGCCAGGTAGACCAGCATCCCCTTCGGGTTGAGCAGCGAGGTCAGGAAGCCCTTGTACAGCTGATCCTTGACCCGCTCGCGTGAGGCTTGCAGGCCGCCGGGGCGCATGGAGGCCCGCACCAGCTTGGCGGCCAGGAAGACCAGATAGCTGATGCCGGTCCAGCGGATGATCTCGAACAGCAGCGGCGACGCCGCGACGACGGCGGCGAGCCCTAGCGCCACCAGCAGCGAGTGGACGCAATAGCCCAGGATGATGCCCGCCGTGGCGCGAAACCCCGCCGCGGTGCCGGTGGACACCGCCTGCGAGGCGACGAAAAGAATATCGGGTCCAGGGGTGCAAACCAGCGGAATGACGGTGGCCGAAAACAGAAGAAGCGTAGAAATATCCATGGCGCAAGCTTATCGGGACTCGCCTGGAAGGTGCTTCCAAGGTCTTGCAGGGAATCCTGTATTTAAGGCAATATTTCTCGCATGGACGATATAGACAGAAAGATTCTTGCGGAGCTGCAGCGCGACGGGCGGCTTTCTCTCACGGACCTGGGCGAGCGGATCGGGTTGAGCCTGTCTCCTTGCCACCGGCGGGTTCGCGCTCTGGAAGAGGCGGGGGTGATCGCGGACTATCGGGCGAACCTGAATCCCTCGGCGGTGGGATTGAATTTTTCCGCGATCGTGTTCGTGACCTTGCGCGTCACGGACCGGGCCGCCGTGCAGGCCTTCGAGGACGCGGTCCCGCAGATTCCGGAAATCATCCAGGCGCAGCGGCTGTTCGGCGATCCGGATTTCCTGCTGCACGTGGTCACGACGGATTTGGCGGCGTATCAGAAGTTGTATGACTACAGCTTGTCGACCTTGCCGAGCGTGCAGCGGCTGACGTCGACCTTGGTGATGAGGAATGTGGTGCAAAATCGGGCCTTGCCGATTTGATCGGGCGTTTTGATCGGGGAATTCGGATCGGGCGTGAATGCTATCCTGCTCGCGTCCGCTCCCGTCCGACCGTTGTCGCGCGAAAACTCCCGGTGTCGATGCGCAATCGATGCCGTGGTCGCGACAGCCCCGATCCCGTTTTCAAGTAGCAAGAATATGCCCACCCGCCTGCGAGCCATCCGTTCCGATATCACGAAGCTTCAAGTCGACGCCATCGTCAACGCGGCGAACTCTTCATTGCTGGGCGGCGGCGGTGTCGATGGCGCGATCCATCGCGCCGCCGGGCCAGAACTGGTGCATGAATGCAGGCTATTGGGTGGCTGCAAGACCGGCGAGGCCAAGGTGACCAAGGCCTATCGTCTGTCCGCGCAGTACATCATTCATACGGTGGGGCCGGTATGGCGGGGCGGTGATAACGGGGAGCCGGGCTTGCTGTCCAGCTGCTATCGCCGGTGCATCGAACTGGCGCAGGACAGGGCGCTTGCGTCGATTGCGTTTCCCAGCATCAGCACGGGCATCTATGGCTATCCCATTGAATTGGCGGCTCAGGAAGCGGTCCAGAGCGTTCGTGCAAGCCTGTCTGTGGAATCGTCGATTCAGGAAGTGCTCTTCTGCTGTTTTTCGCAGGAGGACTTGCTTCAATATGAGCGCGTCCTGAATGGACTGCCTGCCTGATCGGTGCTGGGAAATAGCCGCCGGGCCGCAAGCGGCGGCCTTCAACAAGGCGGCAATCAAACGTCCGTGGCGTACACCCGATCGGATCCCGCCAGGTAGCAGACCGTCGATTCCGGGCAGACAATCTCGCCGGATGCGACGGCCTGATCAAACGCCGCCTTCACGGCTTCGGGCGTCTCGAACCCATATGCAGCCAGGTTCGGCATGGCGAACTGCGCGATACGCCCGCGATTGAATCCGTCCGCCTCACCGTGTTCGCCAAAGTCGAAATCCACGGCGCCTGACGGCAGCCAGACCGCGAACCCGATGCCGTGCTTGTAGTACCGAATGCCGTCCTCGAGCACGCCAGGTAGCGGGAGGTCCATCCCGGCCCAATCCATGGCTGAAGTCGGCATCCTGATGCCAGAGGCTCGCAGCTTCTGGAGGGCCATGTGAACGCTGGCCTGGTAGTCACGGATCAGGCGGTGTAGGTGGGGGTTCATACGCTCATCTTTTGCCGAATAGCCGCTTTCGACCCACAACGGTCACTCGAGCCTGTGCCAACCGGACATTCAGTTCGGCCTCCATGCGTGACCACTAGCTTCCGATATCTGTGGCGGGCGTAGTGATTTCAGTCAGGCGCTGCCCGTCGTTGCCATCCTCGACTCTCCAGCCTCGGGTGCTTAACATCTTCCGTATTTCATCGGCTTTTGCCCAGTTCTTTGCCTCTCGGGCTTGAGCGCGCTCACCGAGCAGCACCCGAATGCGTTCCGGAATGTCAGGCGCAACTGGGTTCCAATCGCGTAGCCCGAGGCCCAGTACAGAATCAAAGCTGTCCACAGTCGCTTTCAAGGTCGCAGGAGGGAGCTCGCTCTTGACGAGTTCCCATAGCACGGCCAATGCCCTCGGCAGATTCAGGTCATTATTCAATTCGGCATTGAAGCGCGCGACGAAATCCGGATCGATGTGGCCACCGTCCGACCAACCGGAATAGAGATGCCGCAGCCGGTTCAAGGCTGTCTGCGCAGCACCAAGAGACGCCCAGCTGAAATGCAGCTTGCTCCGGTAATGAGCTGTCATGCACAGGTAACGGTAGGCAAGCGGATCGATGTTCCGACTGCGCAAGGTCTGCAAGCGAACAAAGTCCCCACTCGACTTCGACATCTTGCTGTCGGCATTGAGTGTTAGAAAATGTCCGTGTATCCAGAAGTTCGCAAGACGAGTGCCGTGGGCCGCTTGTGTTTGTGCAATTTCGTTGGTGTGATGCACGGCGATGTGGTCTTCTCCGCCACAGTGGATGTCGAACCAGATGCCGAGGTACTTCGCCGACATCGCCGAGCACTCAATATGCCAGCCCGGAAATCCACGTCCCCATGGGCTATCCCATTCCATCTGCCGCGCTACGCCTTCCGGACTGAACTTCCACAGCGCGAAATCCGTGATGTTCTGCTTCGTGCCAAGTGGCACGCGTTTGCCCGCCTGCAGGCCGGCACGGTCGAGCCGGGCCAGAAAGCCGTAGTCATCCTGTTTGCTTGTGTCGAAATAGAGACCGTCGTTGGTCCTATACACGTAGCCGGACCGGTCCAGCTCGCCGATAAACGCGATCTGTTCGGCGATGTGATCTGTCGCGCGGCACCATACCGTCGGTTCCTGCAAGTTGAGGGCATGCCAATCCGCGACAAAGGCCTCGGTGTAGCGCTGAGCAATAGCGTATGCGGACTCCCCGGTCCGTCTGCTACCTTTTTCCATCTTGTCTTCGCCTTCGTCGGCATCCGAAGTCAGGTGGCCGACGTCGGTGATATTAACGACGTGACGGACCTCGTAACCGTTGCGAATGAGTACCCGGCGCAGAATGTCTTCAAACACATACGTTCTTAGATTGCCAATATGCGCATGGTCGTAGACGGTGGGTCCACAGCAATACATGCCGACGTGATCAGCTTGGATTGGCGTGAACGAGCGCACGGTACGCGACCAAGTGTCATACAACGCAAGTGGCATCAACTCTCTCCATGTCGAAGGGCGCAGGCAAAAACAAAAAAGCCGCCGGTTTTGCAACGGGCGGCCAGAGGCGATTGATTCAACGTGTAGCTAATGGCTAGACGCAGTTTTCCCCCGGCACGTTCTGACAACATGCACGGACCAGCGAAAAGAGGGATTTGGAGCGGGTAGCCATGACTGCAATCCTAGCGGCTTGTGGCTGTACAGGTCAATACTGGCGAATGACCGGTTTCTGCGATGTCTTCCGACTGACCGTTCGTGCCCGATAGAGGACAGCCTCGGCCTGGTGCTGACGACCTGCCGCAGTCCTTACCTTCGCCGAAGAGCCTTTCCGCATGACGGCCCTTCAGGGGCGGTAGTACACGACGGCTGTGACGCTCGCTCTGCGCACAATGCCGGCCACGTACTGATAGCGCCTAGACCGAAAATTTGATACTTGCGAATGCTCATGCTCACGAGCCAGGGGTGACGCGCCATGACATCAAGGAAAGACTGCTGGCGTCAACCGGCACACCAGAGCCGCTCGACGATTCGAATGAGAGCATCTGACGCGGCCCGCCCTCAAATCTATCGAACGCCTCAATCAGGGTGTTCCCGTCCTCAATGGCAACGAAGTCCCTACTACGGCGCCTTGATCTCCTTCTCTTTTTCCTTATCCTTTTTTGCGCCGTCGTAGTGCGACTTGATGGCGAAAAACATGCCCGTTCCCAACACGAGGATCTTGAACGTACCTAAGACTACAGGGACCCAAAAATTCATCATTACCTCAAAACGCTGCTTCGGCAGCTTCATTCACGACTCGTGGGCCAGGCAAGGAAAAACGAACGACAGCCGTGAGGACCACGAAAAGCATCAGCCTGATCCCGACGAGTGTGAGATCACGATGATCGATTTCATCTTGCGCTTTAGGGAGTGAAGAACGCCGACGCGCCGCATCCAGAAAAGCGCAGCACGGTGAGCGTCATGCTCCTCATAAGCCGTCGAATTCTACCGCCAAGCAACATACAAATTGTTGAATGATTTGACTTGTATGTCTTTGGGTTTGGCTTGTATGTCTTTTATGGCTTGCGCGAGTTGAAAACATGTTTTGGGTGCGACTTTGTGTCGCAGGCTCAGGCTGTCGGAATCACCACATTGACCATAAGGGAACAAACGCCTGGAAACTACGACGAGCGATTTTTCCTTTCCCATCCTATGCCATCGCGAATGCGCGATGCCTAAGATGCTGAGAAAACGCGCGCTGGCCAGAGGCCGCGAGGAGCAGGTCGGCGATTTCTTTGTCAACGGGAAGCCCTGCTTCCAGCCTGGTGAGTGCTAGCTCGGCCCAGTATCCCGTTGGCCACTTGAGGGCAGCTATCACAACCTCTCGCGCTGGAGGGCCTTCATTGGACAACTGGTCCATTGGCCGCTCAAGATGGATCACTAGCTCGGATGGATTCATCAATGGTTCGGTGCATGTTGTTCGTGGTCAGGCGAACGGTGACTGGCGCTTGGAACATGCCAAGGCCGACCGTGTACCAGGCGTTCCCAGCCATTGTCGTATTGGCGCAGGGTGCGGCAAGGCGATGAAGAGTTCGTGGCCGCCCTTACTGATATACCTTCCCTCGATATAGAAACCACGCGACCTCGGCCCAGGACGGCGGACCGCGTTCGTCGCCACCCTCAAGAACCACCAGCCCGGTATGGAGGAACGTCGCGATATCTGCATGCCGCCATCCTAGCGCGCCATCGTATCGATAATTCTCGGGGTCTTCCGCTTCAAGCTTTTGCGCGCGTTCGCGATCTTTTGCCAGCGCCCGAGCAAATCGCAAGAAGGATTTCCTGTCCGCCACTTCGTCAAGCAGTGCTTCGAGGGACTGCAGTCGAAACCGTAGATGTTCAATGCCAGCTTCGATCTCGGCGACGATCGCTTTGCTTGCCCTGGGTTTGAGCACTTCCAGTAGGGCTTCGTCCCCGGACTCCCCCGTACATGCCAGGGCCTGAATTGCACTCCGGAGCAGTTGCGGGTCTTGGCTATCCAGCGTGCGCAGGGCGTGCTCACGTATGTGGCGCGAGATTCCCGGGCAGGCTTCTTCCTCACCTTCCATCCATGCGTCGTACAGGGCAAGGCCGTCAGGCGCGGGTTCAGCGTACCTTCCGTAGCGTTCAAGCAGCCGCTCCAGACGGGCCTTCTCGAAACTTGTGCTCATGTCGGCGTTGCGCGATCAATGCGAGTCCGCATCAACCCTGCGCCTCCTTCACCGCCCGCCGCACCGCCTCCCGCTGACCCACCCGTTCCAGATACGCCGTCAGCTTCGGAAACCGCGTCATGTCCACGCCATCCCCCTCCAGCCAGCTGCCGACGGTATACAGATAGCCATCCACGACGCTGTACCGTTCCCCCGCGACCCAGGGCCCGACGATCTGCGCTTCCAGATAGGCCGCGCAAACGGTCATGGTCTGCGGCACCTTGGCGCGCATGGCTTCATGGGCGGCGGGATCGTCGGCCCAGCGGGCGCCGCGGCGCTTGTGGGCGTGGGCGACGTGGGCGGTCGAGGCCAGGTAGCTGGCCAGTTCCTGCATGCGCGCGAAGGCGAAGGGATCATCCAGCGGCGCGAGTCCGGCCGCCGGAAAGCTCTGCGCCACGAAGGCCAGCAGGGCGGGGGTCTCGGTCAGCACGCCCTGGGGCGTGGCCAGTGCGGGTACGCGGCCCTTGGGGTTCACGCGCAGGTAGTCCGGGCCTTGCTGCTGCCCGGCGGCGATGTCCAGTTTGACCAGATCGAACTCGGCGCCGGCTTCGTGCAAGGCGATGTGGGTGGCCAGGGCGCAAGTGCCGGGAGCGGTGTAGAAGGTCCAGCGTGACATCGGCGTTTTCCTTTTGAGTGGAGCGGCTTGAGGGGTGTCGGTCAGCCGCCTAGGATAATGCGGACAGGGCCGTGGAGAAAGGTGTCGGGGCCTGAATGTCCTGGCGCGGTCGCTTGCTTGCGTTTTGCTGAAGATGGTCGGATGCGCCGCTGCCGCTTGTGGAGGCCGCTCGCTTGCGAGAGAATCCGCGCAGCGTTCCTGGGGGCGAAGTCCGCTTCGCCAGCTTGCGAGGCGACCTATGAAGCGATTCATAGCGACCCGTAAACCAAGCCGACCAGGCGTCATCAACCGGCCCGTCAATTCGTCCGCCAACATTCACCAGGCTTAGACCACACCACCATGAAAACAACCATCATCCTGCTGCGCGGCGTGATGCCCACGGGCAAGAACAAGGTGCTGATGGCGCCGCTGCGTACCGCGCTGGAAGAGGCGGGGTTGAGTCAGGTCCGGACGTACATACAGAGCGGCAACGTGATCGTGTCGACGCGGCTGGGCCTGCCCGCCGTGGAGCGGCTGGTGCACGAGACGATCAAGGAACAGCTGGGCGCGGAGCTGAAGGTGCTGGCCCGGCATGTACCGTATTTCGAGGAAGTGCTGGCGCGCAATCCGTTCAAGGACGAGGATCCGGCCAAGCTGTATTTCACGCTGCTGGCGTCCTTGCCCGAAGCGGCGACGCTGGCCGCGTTCCAGGCGCTGGATCATGCGCCGGATCAGGTGCGGGTGGTGGGCGACATGGCCTATGTGCGTTGCCACACCAAGTACAGCGACGTGAAGGCCAACAACAATTTCATCGAGAAAAAGCTGAAGCTGGCCGCGACGACGCGCAACTTCAATACGATCAGCAAACTGGTGGCGCTGGGCAACGAGGGGTGACGGGCAGGCAGGGGCCTGCCCGCGCCTTGCAAGCGCCCGCGCTGAAACGACAAGGGGCGCCGCGATCGCGGCGCCTCTTGTGCTGGCTACGCCAGGTTTAGAAGCGCACGGCCAGCTTCAGCTGCCCCGACTGCTGCCGGTTGCCGCCGCCGAACTGCGCGTCGTAGCCGACGCCCACCGTGGTGTTGCGCGCGACCGCCATCTCGGCGCCCAGGCCCAGCACCGCCGCGTTGCGCGCGATGGGCACGCCCGTCACCGAGAAGTTGCTGCCGCCGTCCAGCGCCAGTTCCTGGCGCGGCTTCAGGTCGCCCGAGGCATGGCGCCAGCCCACCGACGCGGTCAGGCGATTGCTGCGTTCGGCGCCAAACTCCCATGCGCCGCGCAGGCCCAGCGTGCTGCTGGCGACGTCATTGGTGCTGGCCGATCCGCTCAGCGCGGCGCTGCCGCCCGACTCCTTGAAGCCGCGCGTGCGCAGCTGGTTCCAGGCCAGGCCGGCGTAGGGTTCGATGCTGTAGGCATCGCCCAGCGGCAGCGTGTAGCCGAGTTCGGTGTAGAGCTGCGTCGACGTGGCGCGATAGGACGACTTGAGCTGCTGGTTCAGCGTTCCGGCCGCGACATCGCGCTTGGCGTCGATGTTGTGCCAGGTGTAGGCCGCGCCGGCCATGAAGCGCAGCTGGCCCGGGCCGGCGGCGAAGTTGCGGCCGCCGAAGACGGTCGCCGTGTAGCTGTCGACCTTGGTGCGCGACGCGCTGTCGGAGATCGTGTTGCGGCTGTCCAGATAGCCCACCGCGCCGCCCACGCGCCAGCCTTTGCCGGCTTCGGTGTCGCCGCCGACGAAGAGTCCGCCGGACGACTGGCTCACGCTGGCCGCGTTGCCGTCGCCCTTGAACTTGCTCCAGTTGCCGACGACCTGCGTCCAGACCGGATAGGCGCCGCTTTGCGGCAGGGCGTCGGGCGAGGGCGCGCCGCCGGCCTGGGCCGTCGGGCGTCCGGCGCGCATGGGTGCGTCCAGGTTGCCGCGCAGGCGGTCCAGCGACAGCGTGCGGACGGTGTCGCCCTGGCTCAGCAGCACGCTGGCGTTGCTGGCGTAGGCTTCGCCGGACAGCTGCTTCAGCGCCGTGCGCGCCTGGTCCTGGGTCATGGTCAGGACCGCTTGCGTGACCTGGCTGGCGCCGCTGCCCTGGTTCGCGGCGGCGCCGTTGCCGCCGCCGATGCCGACGCCAGACAGGCCGTTGCCGGCGGACGACGAGCCGCTGCCGGTCGAGGGCGGATCCTGCTTGTCCAGCGCGCCGCCGACGCTGCTCTCGTTGCCCGTGCCGCCGATGCTGCCGATCGGCACGTCGTTGCGCGTCAGCGTCATGTAGACGTTCTTCGGGTCGTAGCTGAGCGTGGGGGTCAGGAAGGCATAGGTGCTGGACGCGCCGGTGAAGCGGCCCTGCACGCCGCCGTCGGCCGTCAGGATGTTGTAGGTGGTGCGCGGCGCGTAGTTGCCGTTGGGACCGATGTGTTCCACGGTGCCGTCGAGCGTGGCCACGCCGGTGACGTGGATGCGGTCGCTCGCGGTGCTGGCGGGGTCGGCGTGCACGCGGTAGATGGTGTTCTGGCCGAAGGTCAGGTTGCCGTTGATCGTGAGCGTGCCGATGGGCGAACCGTCGTTGCCCGGCGCGATGACGGCGGTGGGGTAAAGCGTGGTGGTGCCCAGCTGGCCGACGCCGGCCAGCACGACTTCGCGGCCGATGTCGACGGGGCCGTTGAGCTTGCCGTCGATCTCCAGCGCGCCGTCGGCGATCAGGATGGGACCGGACAGGCCGCTGCTGTCGGCGGTCAGGATCACCGAGCCCGGGCCGGTCTTGACGAAGCCCTGCGTGCCTTGCAGCGGGTTGGTGATGGTGTCGACGTATTGGGCTGAGGCATAGGTGCCGTCGCCAACCACGATGACGGGCTGATTGCCACCGCTGCCGACCAGGGTGATGGGCGCGCCTTGCACGCGATACCGGTCGCTGGCGAACTGGATGCCGGACACGCGCACCGGGCCGGCGCCGCCGTCGACCGTGACCGTGCCGGCCGCGCCGGTGAAGATGGCGTAGCCGCCGTCGGGCAGGGCGCCCGTGGCGTTGCCGGGGCTGTTCCAGTTGGCGCTGCTCGCGGTCCAGGTGCCGTCGCCGCCGCCCGCGCGGGTCGCGGACGCCGCGCCGTTGCCGTTCCACAGGTTGGTGGTGCTGGGGCCCAGGATCAGGTTGATGTGCTTGTCGCCGGTCAGCGTCTGGATGTTGGCGGCGGGCACGGAGTCGCCGGTGACCGAGCCCAGGGTCAGGCCGTTGCCGCTGAGGTTGCCGGTGTACGACAGGATGCGGTAGTAGCCGGCGTTGACGCCCAGCGTGTTCACCGAGACGTTCAGCGTGGTGTTGTTCAGGGCCACGTCGCCGCGCACGGTGATGTTGTCGCCGGTGCCGGGTTGCGTGATGGGCAGGCCGGCGTAGCCGGTCTCGAAGTCGTACACGGCGTTGTTCATCGACAGGTTGCCGTTGACGATGAGGTTGCCGTTGGAGACGCCGGTGGGGGTGCCGACGGGATAGCCCGGCGCGACGCGCGAGTTGCCCGAGACGTTGAGGTTGCCGTTGATCGCGCCGAAGCCCGAGACGGTGGAGTTCGCGGTCGCATTGACGTTGCCGCCGAGCGTGACGCCCGCGCCGCCGCCGTTGCCGCCGATCACCAGCGTGCCGCCGTTGACGTCGACGCCGCCGGGGAAGCTGGCCGAGCCGTCGAATACCTGCGTATTGCCTGGCGCAATCGTCAGGTCGGCGGCCATGACGCCCGCGCAATAGGTCGCGCTAAGCGCGACCGTCGTTGTCAGCCATTTTTTCTTGCCATAGATCAAAACGTGAGTCCTTTTGGGTCGATTAATAACCTTATGTCCGATCGTTACTGAATCGCTGTGAAAGTGCTGCCAGGGAGGCGATGCAAGGTGCGCGAACGGAGCCGGTTATTGAAAAAAGGACGAAATTTAAACCAGTTTTTTTGCAGGGAAAAGAATAAAAAAATGGATACCATCCAGGTTGTGGTATTTGATAAATAGGGTGCCAGCCATTGTTATAAAAATAGTTCGCTGGATACCATCTTTATGATTAGATTGGCGAAAAATGACAAATTGAATGCTAATGAAATAGCATTGTTTCACGTTGGGCTTCGTGTGGCCGGGGGGGTTCGGGAACGCCAGGAGGCGCTCAAGGAACTCATGTGATTTCCTTGAGAAAAGGTGGCCATTCCCTTGAAGATAACTATTTTGTCAGTGTTTGTTAGATTGCGTGCCAAGAACAGGCGAAGATGGCATCGAAATCAGCGAGGCAAGAGGGGCGTTGTGAAGAGATGCTGGGTGCCTGGCTGGTGCTGGTTATTTCCGAGGAGAGGTCGTGCTATCTATATTTGTTTATTATTTATTGGAAAATAGAAGTCACGAGAGAGTTGAAAAATTCAAAGCAGGGTAACGCCCGTTTCCGTGAGTCGATATCGTTGCAGCTGTATATTGTTTCGCTTTAGGGCGGCGATTAGGTCTGTGGCCAAGCTCTCGTCCGCTGGCAGCACCAGGGTGCGCAGGCAGTCAACACGTTTGGCGTGAACGGTCAACTGCCCGATGCCGGTGTATATATCGCCGCGCATGGTCGAGGTTTTGACTTCATAGGCCTCGACCAGCTCGGTTCCCCTGGATACGCCAAGATCGAGCAATACGGACTTGACGATTTGTTGATTCCTGGCAAGGCCTTTGCGTTGACGCCATTCGCTCAGGCTTTTCACTACTTCGCCATGCCTGGATACGTAGTCGATGTCGCGGGCCGAGGCCCGTCCCTTTCTGCGGCCGAAGGATTCATCAAAGTACGCGCGATACTGGTGTTCCTTTTCCTTGGCGGTCGTGGTCTCCGTCCTGCCCTCCCGGACGGCAGCCTTGAAATCGATGATGGCCTCTACGTAGGCTACGGCTGCAAGGGCGGCGCCACGCGCAGCGATAGGCATGACGAGCAGACCTTCCTTCTGCGACCCATCGCGGGCATATACCGGATGAGTTTGAAGATCCGACCAGGCCACGAACGCGTCCTTTTTGACCCCCGTTGCTCCGCCGCCTACTCGTCCGGAATGGAAAAGATAGATCTGTCCGCTGGACGCGTGCTTGGCGAAAAAGCCTGCAACGGAATCGTTGCGTCCTTCGTAGGGAATATTGATTTCAACGGCGATGGCGACACCGGGGCCTTCATAGATCCGGCCAAACCAATTCAATCGTCGCGGATTGGATGTGTTCTTGTGATCCTGCGACCAGTACCAGTATTCACCATTCGAGTGCAGCTTCGCGGCCGGCCGTCGGCCGCCTTGCCAGCCGATGTCGCGAACTTCCTTTATTGAAAATTCGCGGCGTAGCGTTGCTTCGAGTTGAGATTGGGCCCTGCGAATCTCGGCGCGGTCTTCAATCAGAATGAACATGGCTGGGGTCGATGTGATGTGGAAACCGGGGAGTTTTCGGGTTCAAGCGTTAATACGGTTTCATCGTGTGGATCTGGTTCTTGGCCAGTCGTTGGACGCCGTAGGCGATGGCTCCGCCGAACACATTGGACTCCATCATTCCGGGAACCCGTGCGATCACGTATTCATCCGTTTCTTCAAGGATCTGCGAGTTGGCGAAGTACATGTCTTCCGGCTTGGTATACATCCCCAGCCCGCCCATCTTGCTGCCAAGCAGATGCAGGCTACCGAGATTGACCCGCTTGCCGGTGGCGGGCAAATCGCCCTTCAGGTCTCGCTTGACGAGGCCTGCGAGCGCAGTTGCCGCAGTGGTGAGCTCTTTCTTGTATTGGTCCAGTTGCCCTTCGGACAATTGGGCCAATTCCTTCTCGGGGTATACCGATTGCAGATGGTAGGTGTAGCGGCCAGTCCACTTGGTGTTGGCGTTGTCGACATGGAAGACCAGGGCCAGCCTGAATCTCTCGTCGTCGCAACGCTGCACGAAGACAAATGGCTTGAGATTGAAAGCCGCGGCTTCTCCAGATGCCTTGATGCCGGCGGCTTCCAAGGCGGCAGTCGAGGCTGGCAGCGGATCAACCTGTATGACCGAGTCCTTGTATTGCTTGGCCATTTCCTGGGACAGACGGGAAACGTTCATGCTGCCAAAAATCGGTCCTAACAGAATGCTGCCGCCGCCAGTCTGCATAAAGATATAGCGCGTGCCTTCGATGTAGCCTGCCTGATTCGGCAGATACTTTTTCTCAGGCATATTGGCGGAAACAGAGACTGCCGACTGCATTCCGGCCTGAACGGCAGGAGGCGTCGTTGTCTTGAGCGCGGGAGCGCAACCAGCTGCAAGAACGGCCATTGTCAAAACCAAAGGCGGCAAAAGGCGCATTTTTTTAATCCGTCAGCGAGGGAGAAGAGGGTCTGATTGGGTGAGGCAATTTAACTCAATCTCGAGACGTTTTGAAAAAATATTTCATATTAAGAAACGTCTGACTTGTTTATCGCCATCCAAGACAGGGAGAGCCGGCTCCCGTTCGTTTACTGGTATGTGGAATTGAGGTGGACGAACGGTTGCGATCATTCAACGAAACAGGCGTTTCCCTGGAGACCTGATACTGCCGCGCGTTGCGCATTGCGAGTAAGGTGTGGAGATAATCCATGACCATCCGGCACGCCAGCCCGTGCCACGAGCAGGATCAGAAAATCATGAAGACCCTACGCCGGGCATTGCGCCCCGTTCTTGCCGCAGCGGCAGTCGCAGCCGCAACGCTCACCGCCTGCGCGGATACCCCGCCCCGGCGCGCCGACATGGACTACCGCAGCCGGCCATCTTCCCCGGCACAAAGCCCGAACAGCGCCCCGGCTTCCTCGGACCGGCGCCTGACCATCCAGTCCGGCGAGGGAGAAAGGCTGAATCTTCCCTGGTTCATCCGGGATACGCAGGACTTCATCAACCGCGACTGATCTCGCCCGGGACTGCCGTGATGCGCGGCTGACGCGTCTCGCCCTCGACGGCGCCGCCACGCCGGGCCAGCCAGACATTCGCGCGGCCGCATTCCTCGTCCCACTCGACATATCGCACCACTTCGAAACCGTTGGCTTCCAGCAGATCGCGATACTCCTGGCGGTCCAGGCTGCCGTGATACAGCGGCTGTCCTTCGAGTTCCCCGATCGCTTCCCCCAGTGTGGTCCCGCTGGTGAACATCAGCGGCGCGCCTGGCGCGGCCAGGCGTGCGAAGGTGGCGAACAGGGGCCGCTGGTCTTCGGGCCTCAGGTGAAAGAGGCTGTGCCAGGCGATCAGGCCGTGGAAGGTCTCGTTCAAGGGCATGCGGCGCATGTCGGCGGCGATCCAGCGGTGATCCGGGAACGCGGCTTGCGCGCCTGCGAGCAGGGGCAGGGACGTGTCCACGCCCATGATCTCGCAGCCCTGTTCGATCAGGTGGCGGTCGATGGGCACGCCGTTGCCGCAGCCGATGTCCAGCACGCGCGGTTTGCCGGATGCCGGCAGCAGCGCCAGAAAGCGCGTCAGCCAGCCGCGCTCGAACAGATCCCGGCTTCTCTGCCGCTCAAAGGCGCGGGCATGTTCCTGGTACAGCGCGACCACGTTGTCGGCGGGAGAGGTCGGCGATTTCTTCATCTGGGAGGTCATCACTCGGACTGTCCGGGGAGTCATCAATCGGACGAATATCGGACTGTAACCCCGGGGAATCATCAATCGGACGAATCTTGAAGAATGGCCGGATCACGATCAAACGCCCAGCGAGCGCGATCCTAAAAGAACAAGGGCCGCCTGCCGGCGACCCTTGTTTCCATCGACCGGCGGCTCGCGCCGTCAGTCTTCATGCCGGACGATCACGCGCGCCTCAGTTCCAGCGCCCGCCATTGCCCGCCAGGCTGAAGCGGCCCGCGCCCATGAAGGCGATGGCCAGCGCCGTGAACAGGAACATGCCTTGCAGTTCCAGCGCCCAGCCGCCGTTGTTGGTCAGGCTGCCGAGCTGGCCGGTGTGGGCCAGCAGGATGGCGACCACCATGTTGATGGCGATGATCAGGCCGCCCAGGCGGGTGTAGATGCCTACGATGATGAGCACCGGGGCCAGGATCTCGCCGATGTAGGCGCCATAGGCCAGAAAGCCCGGCAGGCCGTGCGAGGACAGCATGCCGGCGATGCCGCTGACGCCGCCGCCCGAGAGCTTGAACAGGCCGTGCAGCAGGATCAGGATGCCCAGGGTCAGGCGCAGGATCAGCTTGCCGGTGTCGTCGGATTTGATCATGTTGGGGTTCTCTTATTCAGATTGAGAAGAACAGTGGGCTGGTTGGAGCGCACCGCGAGCCTATGGTTCCTCTGTCCGGCCCCCTTTTTCCCCGGGGGTCCGGACAGGCGCGGCCATTATGGCAAAACCCGAGCAAATCCATCAAGCATTCGGCGGTGTATTAACCAACGCTTACAGCTCTTCCAGGTAGCGCATGCGGAAGCGCTTGCCCTTGATGGCGCTGTTGGACAGGCGCGAGAACGCCTGCTTGGCGATGCGGCGGTCCAGCGCGACGTAGGTGTTGAACTCGGTGACGTTGATCTTGCCGACCTGCTCGAACGTCAGGCCGCCGTCGCCGGTCAGCGCGCCCAGCAGGTCGCCGGGCCGCAGCTTGTCCTTCTTGCCGCCCTGGATGCACAGCGTGACCATGGGCGCGCGCAGCGGGCGGTCGGCCTTGGGGCGCAGCGATTGCAGGTCGCCCCAGACCAGCGGGACGCCCTGGTACTGCTCGATCAGGGTGGCCCAGCGCATTTCGTCGGGCGAGCACAGGCTCAGGGCCAGGCCCTTCTGTTCGCCCCGGCCGCTGCGGCCGATGCGATGGACGTGGACCTCGGTGTCCTTGGTCACGTCCACGTTGATGACGGCGCCCAGGTTCTGGATGTCCAGTCCGCGCGCGGCCACGTCGGTGGCGACCAGCACCGAGCAGCTGTTGTTGGCGAACTGGATCAGGATCTCGTCGCGCTCGCGCTGTTCCAGGTCGCCGTTCAGCGCCAGGGCGCTGACGCCTTGCTGGTTCAGGGCCTCGACCAGGTCGTGGCTGCGGATCTTGGTGTTGCAGAAGGCCAGCGTGGACGCCGGCCGGAAATGCGCCAGCAGGCGGGCGACGGCGTCCAGGCGTTCCTCGGGCTTGATCTCGTAGAAGATCTGCTCGATGCGGCTGGCGTCGTGCTGGGCCTCGACCTTGACCTCGGCCGGATTGCGCAGGAAGCGGGCGGCCAGCTTGCGGATGTTGTCGGGGTAGGTGGCCGAGAACAGCAGGGTCTGGCGCTTGGTCGGGCAGTGCGAGGCGATGGCGACGATATCGTCGTAGAAGCCCATGTCGACCATGCGGTCGGCCTCGTCCAGCACCAGGGTGTTCAGGCCGGCCAGGTCCAGGCTGCCGCGCGCCAGGTGGTCCTGGATGCGGCCCGGCGTGCCGACCACGACGTGGGCGCCGTGGGCCAGCGACTCGGCCTGGGGGCGCACCGCCGCGCCGCCGCACAGGGTCAGCACCTTGATGTTGGAGATCTGGCGCGCCAGCCGGCGCAGTTCCTGCGCCACCTGGTCGGCCAGCTCGCGGGTGGGGCACAGCACCAGGCATTGCGGCGCCAGCCAGGGCGGGTTGATCTTCTGCAGCAGGCCCAGGCCGAAGGCGGCGGTCTTGCCGCTGCCGGTCTTGGCCTGGGCGATGAGGTCGCGGCCTTCCAGGATCAGGGGCAGGCTCTGCGCCTGGATGGGAGTCATCTGCGTGAAGCCCAGGCTTTCCAGGTTCTGGAGCAGGGCGGGGGCCAGGGGCAGGGAGGAGAAGGCGGTTTCGGTCACGATATTGGTCCGGTCACGGATGGAGGCTAGGACGCGTCCCAGGGATTGATGACGGCAATGCCCGCTGCCTGGAAGGGCGCGGCGTCGCGGGTGGCGACGGCGTATCCCCGGGCGGCGGCGATGGCGGCAATATAACCGTCCGCCATTGGCAGGCCCTTGCCGGCGGCGCGCGCCTTGATGGCCAGCGCCGCGTAGTGATGGGCGGCGTCGGCGTCGAAGGCCAGCACGCGCTCGCCGAACAGCGCGACGATGCCGTCGAAGACCATGCCCAGGCCGCGCTTGCGCCGGCCTTCGGGCAGGGCGCCGATGCCGTACATCATCTCGGCGAGCGTGACGCTGGACAGGTACAGGGTCTCGGCCACCTGGTCGTTCAACCAGGTCTTGACCGCCGGATGCGGCTCGGGCTTCATCGCTTCGGAGACGACGTTGGTGTCCAGGACGATCATGCGATTTTCATCGGCTTGGCGGGTTTGCGGTCGCGCGTGTCTTCCAGGACGGCGAAGTCCTCGTTGCGCAGGCCGGCCTTGCGGCCGAGTTCCGCCAGCAGGTCGCCCAGGCGCGGGCGCTGCTCGGCCTTCACCGCGTGTTCCAGGATCTCGCGCACTTCGGCCTCGGTGCTGCGGCCGTGGTTGGCCGCGCGCAGGCGCAGGGCGCGGTGGACTTCGTCGGGCACGTTTCGGACGGTCAGGATCGCCATTGTCAATCGCTTGAGATTGCAGTCAATGCTGTCAATTTTATGTTGATGCAGTCATCCAGGGCAAATCGGCTTCTGACAGGGCCGGGTTCGAGACAGGGGCGCGTTCAATCGCCCGGCATCTGCGCATCCGCCTCGTACGTCCGCGCCAGCGCCGCCGCCGCCTGCTGCATGCGCGGCAGCCAGGCGCGGGCCGCGTCGATGGACAGGCGCGCCAGCGGCGCGTGCAGCGCCACGGCGGCCACGGCGCGGTTGCCGTGCAGGATCGGCACGGCCATGCAGACGATGCCCAGCAGGTACTCCTCGCGGTCGAAGCTGGCGCCTTCCTTGCGGATGCTGCGGAATTCGGGATCCAGCGCCTGCATGTCGCACAAGGTGTTGGGCGTGTAGCGCGGCAGCGGCGCGGCGGCCAGCAGGCGTTCGCGCGCCTCGCGCCGCATGTGGGCCAGGAACAGCTTGCCGCTGGCGCTGCAGTGCAGCGGCACGCGCGAGCCGGGCTGCAGGTTGACGCGCAGCGGCCAGGCGGTTTCGACGCGGTCCAGGTAGACGACCTCGTCGCCGTCCAGCATGGTGCAGTTGCAGGTCTCGCCGATCTCGTCGACCAGGCTGTCCAGGATGCGGTGGCGCTCGCCGCGCAGCGGCGAGTTGATCATGGCGTCGCGCGCCAGCGCGGCCAGCCGGGGGCCGCTGACGTAGCTCTTGCTGGCGGGCTCGCGCAGCAGCATGCCGGCGTCGGCCAGCCGCGACAGGATGCGCAGCACGGACGGCTTGGGCAGGCCGGAGGCCTCGGTCAGGGCGGCCAGCGACACCGGGCGTTCGGATTGCGCCACGAGTTCCAGCAGGGTGAGCGCGCGCAGCGCGGCGGAGGATTCGTCTTTCATCTTTCAAAAAATGAAGATCTGGCCTGTGGCGGTCCGCCCCGTGACGGATTTTGCGGAAAGTGGAACGAGGCGGGATGGGAATGACGGCGCTTCGGGTGCAGTATCGGCGTAGCCCGGCCGATATGCAATCCAGAATCCACCCGTCCAGCGCCGGCCCGCCAGGAGATAGACATGAGCAGCAAGCAACACATGACCCCCAGCGAAGCGTTTGTGGAAACCCTGGTCGCCCAGGGCGTGAAGGACGTCTTCGGCATCGTCGGCTCGGCCTTCATGGACGCGCTCGACCTGTTTCCGGCGGCGGGCATCCGCTTCGTGCCGACGGTGCACGAGCAGGGCGCGGCGCACATGGCCGACGGCTATTCGCGGGTGACGGGCCGGCACGGCGTCTGCATCGCGCAGAACGGCCCGGGCATCACCAATTTTGTCACGGGCGTGGCGGCGGCCTACTGGGCGCACAGCCCGGTGGTGGCGATCACGCCCGAGACCGGCACGTCCGGCATGGGCCTGGGCGGCTTCCAGGAAACCGAGCAACTGCCGATCTTCTCGCGCATCACCAAGTACCAGGCGCATGTGAACCGCGCCGACCGCATGGCCGAGTTCACGGCCAAGGCTTTCGACAACGCCATGGCCGAGCGCGGCCCGGCGCAGCTGAACATTCCGCGCGACTATTTCTACGGCGAGATCGACGTGGCGATTCCCGAGCCGCGCCGCGTGCGTCGCGGCCCGGGCGCCGAGGAAGACCTGGAGGCGGCGGCCAGGTTGCTGGCCGAGGCGCGCTTCCCGGTGATCGTGGCCGGCGGCGGCGTGCTGTTCTCGGACGGGCAGGCCGAGTGCGTGGCGCTGGCCGAGCTGCTGGGCGCACCGGTGGTGACCAGCTATCTGCACAACGACGCCTTTCCGTCGCGCCATCCGCTGTGGTGCGGCCCGCTGGGCTACCAGGGCGCCAAGGCCGGCATGAAGCTCCTGTCCGAGGCCGACGTGGTGCTGGCGCTGGGCACGCGGCTGGGGCCCTTCGGCACCTTGCCGCAGCACGGGCTGGATTACTGGCCCAAGAACGCCCGCATCATCCAGGTGGACGCCGACCATCGCATGCTGGGGCTGGTGCGCCCGGTGTCGGTGGGCATCTGCGGCGACGCCAAGCCGGCGGCCGCCGCGCTGGCGGCCAAGCTGGCCGCGCGCGAGCTGGCCTGCTCGGCCACGCTGAGCGCGCGCGCCGACCGCATCATTTCCGAGAAGAGCGCCTGGGAAAAGGAACTGGACGGCTGGTCGCACGAGCGCGACGACTGGAGCCTGGACATCATCAGCCGGGGCGGCGGCCGCATGCATCCGCGCCGCATGCTGCGCGAGCTGGAACTGGCCATGCCCAAGCATGTGATGGTGTCCACCGACATCGGCAACATCTGCTCGGTGTCCAACAGCTATCTGCGCTTCGACGAACCGAATTCCATGCTGGCGGCCATGAGCTTCGGCAACTGCGGCTACGCGCTGCCGGCGCTGATCGGCGCCAAGCTGGGCCGGCCCGATCGTCCGGCCGTGGCCTATGTGGGCGACGGCGCCTGGTGCATGAGCTTCCAGGAACTGCTGACCTGCGTGCGCGAGCGCATTCCGGTGACGGCGGTGGTGTTCCATAACGGCCAGTGGGGCGCGGAAAAGAAGAACCAGGTGGACTTCTACGGTCGCCGTTTCGTCGGCAGCAATCTGCAGAACCCGAACTTCGCCGAGTTGGCGCGCGCGATGGGGGCGGAGGGCCTGCGGGTCGAGCACGCCGACCAGGTGGGCGACGCGCTGCGCGCGGCCTGCAAGGCGCAGTCCGAGGGCAAGACCACGGTGCTGGAGATGATGGTGAGCCAGGAACTGGGCGATCCGTTCCGCCGCGACGCGCTCAAGCAGCCGGTGCGCTTCCTGAAGAAGTACCAGCCCTACGTCAACCAGCCCTTCGCGTCGGGGGAAACGCCGCTGTCGATCGAGCCGGCGGGACACTAGGCGCGAGGACGGGCGCGCGCCGGATCCAGAGGTACGGATGCGGTCTAGAGGATCCGGGAGCGGGGATCCGGCGCGGCCTGCCGATGCGTCCGCGACTAGCGGCCCGGCGGCGCGCCGGGCCGATGCCAGCGCGCCGCGCGGGGCGGCGCCAGCAGGAGCGAGAAAGATGGCGAGCGATGGATTGTTCGCGCCGCTGCGCGATGCCGCGTTGTCGGCGGGCCGGCTGCGCACGGCGGTGGCGTATCCCTTGTCCGCGTCCAGCCTGGGCGCGGCGGTTCAGGCGCGCGCGGCCGGCTATATCGAGCCGGTGCTGGTGGGGCCGCGCGCGCGCATCGCGCGGCTGCTGGAGGAATCGGGCCTGCCGGCCGGCGGGCTGGAAATCATCGACGCGCCCGACGACGAGCTGGAATCGGCGCGGGCCGCGGCGGCGCTGGCGCGCGACGGCGTCGTGGGCATGCTGATGAAGGGCAGCCTGCACAGCGATCATTTCATGGCGGCGGTGGTGGCGCGCGAGTCGGGCCTGCGCACGGCGCGGCGCATCAGCCATGCCTTCGTGATGTCGGTGGCGGCCTATCCCAAGCTGTTCATCCTGACGGACGCGGCGGTCAACATCGCGCCCACGCTGGCCGAGAAGGCCGACATCGCGCAGAACGCCATTGACCTGGCGCGCTCGCTGGGCGTGGACCGGCCCAAGGTGGCGGTGCTGTGCGCGACAGAATCGGTGAATCCGTCCATGCCGGCCACGCTGGACGCGGCGGCCCTGTCCAAGATGGCCGACCGGATGCAGATACGCGGCGCGCTGGTGGACGGGCCGCTGGCGCTGGACAACGCCATTTCGCGCGAGGCGGCGGAGCTGAAGGGCATCGCCTCGCCGGTGGCGGGGCAGGCCGACATCCTGCTGGCGCCCGATATCGAGGCCGGCAACATGCTCTACAAGGAACTCACCTGGCTGGCCGGCGCGGGCGCGGCCGGGCTGGTGCTGGGCACGCGCGTGCCGGTCCTGCTGACCAGCCGCGCGGATTCGGTGCAGGCGCGGGTGGACAGCTGCGCGATCGCGGCCCTGCACGCGCGCGCCTTGGCGGCCTAGTGTGCGTCGGGGCTACTCGTCCCAGGCCAGCTTCTGCGGGGCCTCGAACATCGCCCGGTCGAAGTTCACGGGCAGCCGGTGCAGCAGGTCCAGCAGGGCTTCGCGCGAGAATTCCTGGCCATAGGAGGCCTTGTCGGCCTCGCAAGGCACTTCGGCCCAGTACAGGTTCTTGCTGGCGTCATGCAGGATCTGGAAGCTCTGCCCCTGTTCGTTGACGATGCCCAGATAGTCGTCCAGATCCAGCAGGCACCAGAAGTAGTCGTCCAGCAGCCCGGCCAGCGTGACGCGGACGTTTTCCTCCGGCTCCACGTGGCGGGCGATGCCGGGATGCTGCTCGAAGCTGGCGTAGACGGTGTAGGCGGTCGGCGACGTGGCGGGGCGGCGCACGGCGTCGCCGGCGGTGGACGCGGGCAGTTTGCCGGCGAACGGCGCCAGACCTTCCTCCAGCGTCCAGACCGGGAAATCGTCCTCGCCGGCACCGGTGGCCTGGCTCCAGGCCTCGCGAGGCAGGTACAGCAGCGACTCGCACCAGCTCGTGTCGGGATCGGCGTCCGCATCGTCGAACATCGCCGGCCAGCGCATCGAGGCTTCGAACCACGCCTGTCCGCGCGCGACGGCGTGGCACGCCGCGTAAAGCAGCCCGTCGTCGCCAAACGGTCCCGTCCTGGCGCGCGAGGCGGTCAGCAAGGCCGCCAGCCTGTCGGCCAGCCGCAGGGCAAAGGCAATGATGTCATCAGCGGGCAATTGGGTCAGCGCCGCGCGCAGCGGCGCCAGGCTCTCGTCGTCTTGCCCCGACAGCAGCAGCGGGCGGTCGATATGCGTCATCAGTTGCCAGAACCGGGCGTCGGGCATGGGGGCGGGCAGGGTGGTCATGGGGCGCGACATGAATGGCGATGCCGGATGATACCCAAAAGCCCTGCCGGCCTTGGCCGGCGCAAGATGATCGGGTCGGATCCGCCAGATGATGACGGGCCGACAGCCCGGGTCAGCCTTCCAGCACGCGCAGATCCGGCGGCCGGTTCTCGATGATCGCTTCCATGGCGAAGAACCCGGTCACCGTCGACAGCTCGAAATCCGTGATCAGCTTTTGATAGAAGCGGTCATAGCCCGCCATGCCACGGCAGACCACCTTGATCAGGTAATCCCAGTCTCCGCCGATGCGATAGAACTCGGTGACTTCCGGCAGGCGCTCAACGTGCAGGCGGAAGCCGTCGGCCCAGGCCTTGGCGTGGTGGCTGGTCCGGATCATGACGAACACCGTCAGGTCCAGGCCCAGCGCCACCAGGCTGACCTCGGCCCGCGTGCCACGGATGATGCCGCAGGCATTCAAGCGTTGCAGCCGGCGCCAGCAGGCGTTCTGCGACAGGCCTACCCGATCGGCCAGCTCGCGCTGGGACAAGGCGCCGTCTTTTTGCAGGCAGCTGATGATGCTGAGATCGAACTTATCTATTTTTTCTAATTTGTCGTTCATTTGATCTGTTTTTGATTAATTTACGCAGAATATAGGTGATGTTTCATCAGGGTATTCCATCGTATGATATTTCGCTATTTACCGGAACCCGCGCCACCATGAATACCCCCACCGCGACCAGCCCCGCCAAGACCACCCCCTTGCAGCAGTTTCAAGAGAGCCTGAAGAGCGGCGACGTCGCGGCAGCGCTCGCGGACGGGCTCATCGGCAAGGACGCCGCCATCGACGGCCCGTTCGGCGCGAAGCCGCTGGTCTACGCCGATTACGTCGCGTCCGGCCGCGCCCTGATGCAGGTGGAACGCTTCATCCTCGAGCAAGTGCTGCCGTACTATGCCAACTCGCATACCGAAGCGTCCTATTGCGGTGGATTCATCACCCGGTTGCGCCGCGAAGCGCGCGCCACCATCGCCCGGTGCTGCGGCGCGGACGAAGCGCATGCGGTGATCTTCGCGGGCTCGGGCGCGACGGCCGGCATCAACCGGCTGGTCCATCTTTTCGGCGTGCGCGCGGCCCTCGCGGCGGGCCGACAGGTCCGCGTGATCATCGGCCCGTATGAGCATCACTCGAATATCCTGCCCTGGCGCGAATGCGGCGCCGACGTCATCGAATTGGGGGAAAGCCCCGAAGGCGGACCGGACCTGGCCGAATTGGCCGCCGCCTTGCAAGCGCCGGACGGCACGCTCGTCATCTGCGCGCTGTCGGCGGCCTCGAACGTGACCGGCATCGTCGCGGACGTCCCGGCCATCACGCGGCTGGTCAAGCAGTCGGGCGCGAAAATGCTGTGGGACTACGCCGGCGGCGCGCCGTACCTGTCCATCCAGATGTCGCCCGCCGCCGATGCGCAGATCGACGCCATCGTTTTCTCGCCGCACAAGTTCATCGGTGGTCCCGGCGCCTCGGGCGTGCTGATCGTCCGGCGCGACGCCGTGACCGAGACGACGCCGGCCTGGCCGGGCGGCGGCACCGTCAAGTTCGTGTCGCCGGCCGGCCACGATTACAGCGGCAGCCTGGAATCGCGCGAAGAGGCGGGCACCCCGAACGTCGTGGGCGATATCCGCGCCGCGCTGGTCCTGCTGGTGAAGGAAGCGCTGGGCGCCGACTTCATGCAACAACGCAACGCGCACTTCGTGCAGCGGGCGCTGGGCGCCTGGAAAGACGCCGGGCAACTGGAACTGCTGGGGTCGCTGACGGCCAACCGCCTGCCGGTATTTTCTTTCCGCGTGCGTGACGGCAAGGGCGGTTTCGTGCACCAGCAATTGGTCACGCGCATGCTGAGCGACCGATTCGGCATCCAGGCCCGCGGCGGCTGCGCCTGCGCCGGGCCCTATGTCCACCGCCTGCTCGACATCGGCGAAGAGCAGTCGCTGCTCATGCGGCAGGCCATTCTTGACGGTCGCGAAATCGAAAAGCCCGGATTCGTCCGATTGAATTTCAGCGCGCTGCTGTCGGACGCCAAGGCCGATTTCATCCTGGCGTCGGTGCTGGAACTGGCCTCGGACGCGGCCGATTTCGAAGACCTGTATGACTTCGATCCCAGTCGCGCCATCTTCTTTCCGAAAAACGCCGCGGTGGCCGCCGCGGCCTGATCCGTCTTTCCGCCACGCGCCGCGATCTTCCGCTGGCACCAACGACAGCGGCGTTTTGGTACTAAGCCCGGCTCCGGCGCGTGGCTACGCTTGACCCCAGGCCGTCGGCATGCACGAAGCGGCCGATGGACCACGATTCCAAGGGGGAAGCGACATGCGCAGCGCAAGACATATCCTGGCTGGTTTGCTCGCCGCGTTCGCGCTCGGCTCGGCCGGCGCGGCGGAAACGCCCAAGACGGGGGGCACGCTGGTGATCGGCTCGACGCAGGTGCCGCGCCATCTGAACGGCGCGGTGCAGTCCGGCGTCGCCACGGCGCTGCCCAGCGCGCAGCTCTTCGCCAGCCCGCTGCGCTTTGACGCGGACTGGAAGCCGCAGCCGTATCTGGCCGAATCCTGGGAGTTGTCGCCCGATGCGCGCACGCTGACGCTGCATCTGCGCAAGGATGCGCTGTTCCATGACGGCAAGCCGGTGACGTCCGAGGACGTGGCGTTCTCGGTCATGGCGGTCAAGCAGAACCATCCGTTCCAGACCATGCTGGCGCCAGTCGACAGCGTGGAGACGCCGGACCCGCACACGGCGGTGCTGCGCATGTCCCGGCCGCATCCGGCCATCCTGCTGGCCATGTCGCCGGCGCTGATGCCGGTGCTGCCCAAGCACATCTACGGCGACGGCCAGGACCTGAAATCGCATCCGCGCAATTCGGCCGATCTGGTTGGCTCGGGGCCGTACCGGCTCAAGGAATTCAAGCCCGGCCAGGAAATCGTTCTGGAGCGCTTCGACAAGTTCTTCCTGCCCGGCAAGCCTTACCTGGACCGCGTGGTGGTCAAGATCAACCCGGACGCCACCAACCTGCTGATCGGGCTGGAGCGCGGCGACGTGCAGGCGCTGCCCTACATGAGCGAGCCGACGTTGTTGCGGCGCGCCAAGGACAATGCCGCGCTGTCCATGACCAGCAAGGGTTACGAGGGCATCGGCGGGTTGGGCTGGCTGGCCTTCAACACCGCGCGCAAGCCCTTCGACGACGCGCGGGTGCGCCAGGCCATCGCCTACGCCATCGACAAGAACTTCATCGCCAAGGCGCTGAATGGCGGCTTCGCCTCGGTGGCCGACGGCCCCATCATCGCCACCAGCCCCTATGCCTCGGCCGACCTGAAGAAGTATCCGCTGGACCTGAAGCGCGCCGAGCAGTTGCTGGACGAGGCCGGCCTGAAGAAGGACGGCAAGGGCGAGCGCATGACGCTGACGGTGGACTACATGCCGGGCAGCGACGTGCAGGGCAAGAACGTGGCCGAATACCTGCGCAGCCAGCTCAAGAAGGTCGGCATCGTGGTGCAGGTGCGCGCCTCGCCGGACTTCCCGACCTGGGCCAAGCGCATCGCCAGCCATGATTTCGACCTGACCACGGACATCGTCTTCAACTGGGGCGACCCGGTGATCGGCGTGCACCGGACCTATCTGTCCAGCAACATCCGCGACATCGTCTGGACCAACACCCAGTCGTACAGGAACCCCAAGGTCGACGCGCTGCTGGAGCAGGCGGGCGTGGAAACCGACGAGGGCAAGCGCCGCGCGCTGTACGCCGAGTTCCAGAAGCTGGTTACGGAAGACCTGCCGATCGACTTCCTGACCGTGATCCCGTACCACACCCTGGCCTCGCGCAAGGTCCACGGCCTGCCCGATGGCATCTGGGGCGTGCTGTCGCCGCTGGACGAGACCTGGCTGCAATAAGGCCGAGGAGGGCGCCATGTTGAGATACCTGGGACGCAGGCTGGCCTATGCGCTGGCGCTGCTGCTGGCGGTGGTGACGCTGAATTTCCTGCTGATCCACATTTCGCCGGGCGATCCGGTCGAGACCATCGCTGGCTCGATGGGCGGCATCAGCGAGGAACTGCGCGCCCAGCTGCGCGCGCAATACGGGCTGGACAAGCCCTTCATCGCGCAGCTGGGGCTGTACCTGGGGCAGGTGTTGCGCGGCGACCTGGGCCATTCCTATTTCTTCAACCTGCCGGTGACACAGCTGATCTGGGACCGCGTGCCGGCCACGCTGCTGCTGGTCGTGACCTCGGTGCTGGGCGCTTTCCTGGCCGGCACGCTGCTCGGCACGCTGGCCGCGCGCAAGCCCAACGGGCCGCTGTCGCAGGGCATCACGCTGCTGTCCATCGTCGGGTACTCGGCGCCGGTGTTCTGGACCGGCATCCTGCTCATCATTCTGTTCGCGTCGATGCTGCCGATCTTCCCGGTGTCCGACATGCGCACGGCGGGCGCGTCCGAGCTGGGCTGGTCCGGCGCGCTGGACGTGCTGCATCACCTGGTGCTGCCGGCCTGCACGCTGGGCTTCGTCTACCTGGCGCAATACAGCCGGCTGGCGCGCGCCAGCGTGATCGAGGCGCTGTCCGCCGACTACATCCGCACCGCGCGCGCCAAGGGCCTGCCCGAGCGCACGGTGCTGTACAAGCACGCGCTGCGCAACGGCGTGCTGCCGGTGGTGACGATGCTGGGCCTGCAGTTCGGCAACGTGCTGGCCGGCGCCATCCTGGTCGAGACGGTCTTCAACTGGCCCGGCCTGGGCCGGCTGGCCTTCGACTCGGTGCTGCGGCGCGACTATCCGACGCTGCTGGGCATCCTGCTGTTCGCCTCCCTGCTGGTGGTGGTGATGAACCAGCTCACCGATCTGGCCTATCGGCTGGTCGATCCCCGGATCAAGACATCATGAGCCAGATTCCCGCCGCGCCGCCGGGCGCCGTATCCGCTGTATCCGTCTCGTCCGTTTCATCCGCAGCCGCCGTGGCGACGGGCGCTGTCGCCACGTCCGGCCGCGCGCCGGTCCGCCAGTCGCGCGAGGCGCTGCGCGCCTTCCTGCGCAATCCCTCGGCCGTCGTCGGCCTGCTGCTGCTGGCCGCCGTGCTGGCGGTGACGCTGTTCGGCCCGGCGCTGATGCCGGCTGATCCCTTCGAGATCGTCAGCGCGCCGATGGAGCCGCCCGGCGCCGAATTCCTGCTGGGCACGGACTACCTGGGGCGCGACGTGCTCACCGGTCTGGTACACGGCGGCCGCGCTACGCTGCTGGTGGGCGTGGTGGCGGCGGTGCTGTCGGTGTTGATCGGGGTGACGGTGGGCGCGCTGGCCGGCTACTACGGCGGCTGGATCGACGAGGCGCTGATGCGCGTCACCGAGTTCTTCCAGGTGCTGCCCACGCTGCTGTTCGCCATGGTGCTGGTGACGCTGTTCTCGCCGTCGCTGGCGACGATCGCCATCGCCATCGGCGTGGTCAGCTGGACCGGCACGGCGCGGCTGGCGCGCGGCGAGTTCCTGCGGTTGAAGCGGCGCGAGTACGTGCTGGCCGAGCGCGTCATCGGCGCGGGCGACGCGCGCATCATCTGGCGCGTGATCCTGCCCAACGCGCTGGCGCCGCTGATCGTGTCGGCCACGCTGGCGGTGGGCACGGCGGTGCTGTTCGAGGCCGGGCTGTCGTTCCTGGGCCTGGGCGATCCCAACGTCATGAGCTGGGGGCTGATGATCGGCAGCAACCGCCCCTACATCCTGACCGCGTGGTGGGCCGTGACGCTGCCCGGCGCGGCGATCTTCCTGACGGTGCTGGCGGTGAGCCTGATCGGCGACGGTCTGAACGACGCGCTCAATCCGGCGTCCAGGGGACGGCTATGAACGCCGCCGTCCTGCAAGTGACGACGCCCGGCGACGCGCCGGCGGCCGGCGCGGCCGATCCGGTGCTGCGCGTGGAGAACCTGACGCTGGCCTTTCGCGCGCGCGGTCGCAGCGCCGACGTGCTCAATGCGGTCAGCTTCGAGCTGCGGCCGGGCGAGACGCTGTGCCTGGTGGGCGAGTCCGGCTGCGGCAAGAGCATGACGGCGCTGGCCATCATGCGGCTGGTGCCCGAGCCGGGACGCATCGGCGGCGGCCGCGTGCTGCTGCGCGGCGAGGACCTGGCCGCGCGCGACGAGGGCGCGATGCGGCAGGTGCGCGGCAACAGCATTTCCATGATCTTCCAGGAGCCGATGACCGCGCTCAATCCGGTCTACACGGTGGGCGAGCAGATCGCCGAGCCGCTGCGGCTGCACCAGGGCCTGGACAAGGCGGGGGCGCGGGCGCGCGCCATCGAGATGCTGCGCTCGGTGGGCATACCCGCGCCGGAGCGGCGCGTGGATGATTATCCGCACCAGATGTCCGGCGGCATGCGCCAGCGCGTGATGATCGCCATCGCGCTGGCCTGCGATCCGGCCGTGCTGATCGCCGATGAGCCGACCACGGCGCTGGACGTGACCGTGCAGGCGCAGATCTTCGACCTGCTGCGCGAACAGCAGGCGCGGCGCGGCACGGCGGTGCTGATGATCACGCACGACATGGGCGCGGTGTCCGAGATGGCCGATCGTATCGTGGTGATGTATGGCGGGCGCATCGTCGAGCAGGGTGCCTGTCGCGACGTGCTGACCGGGCCGCTGCATCCGTACACGCAGGGCCTGATCGCCTGCCTGCCGGAGCTGGACCGCGAGCCGGACGAGGCGCGGCCGGACCTGCCGGAGATCCCCGGCGTGGTGCCGTCGATCTGGGATCGCGGGCCGGGCTGTCCGTTCCAGGCGCGCTGCGAGCGGGCGATGCCGCGCTGCGGCGAGGCGTTTCCGCCGCTGGCGCGGCCGTCGCGGGCTGGCGCGATGCATGGGGACGCCGATGCCGCAATGGCTTCCGACGCGGAGGCATCCGGCGCGGAGCATGGCGTGGCCTGCTGGCTTTATGTGGAGGCGCAATCATGATCCAGACCCCGACCTCGACCCCGGCCTCAATCCATACTCCGGCCCCGGCCGCCTCCGCGCCGCTGCTGTCGGTGTGCGACCTGGCCGTGCATTTCCCCGTAGCGGGCGGCGGCGGCCGGACCGCCACGGTCAAGGCGGTGGACGGCGTGTCCTTCGAGCTGGCGCGGGGCCGCACGCTGGCCATCGTGGGCGAGTCGGGCTCGGGCAAGACCACCACGGCGCTGTCGGTGCTGCGTTTGTCCGAGCCCACCGCCGGCGCCATCCATTTCGACGGACAGGACCTGACAGCCCTGCGCGGCGAGCCATTGCGCCGCATGCGCCGCCAGTTGCAGCTGGTGTTCCAGGATCCGTATTCCTCGCTCAATCCGCGCCAGCGCGCCGGCGACATCGTGCGCGCGCCGCTGGACCTGATGGACATCGGCCCGGCGGCCGGGCGCGCGGCGCGCGTGGCCGAGATGTTCGAACTGGTGGGCCTGCGGCAGGACCAGCAGGCGCTGTATCCGCACCAGTTCTCCGGCGGCCAGCGGCAGCGGCTGAACGTGGCGCGGGCGCTGGCCAGCGGGCCGGACCTGATCGTCTGCGACGAGCCGGTGTCGGCGCTGGATATCGCCATCCGCGCGCAGATCCTGAACCTGCTGCGCCGGATCCAGCGCGAGCGCGGCCAGTCCTTCCTGTTCATCTCGCACGACATGGCGGTGGTCGAGCACATCTGCGACGACATCGCGGTGATGTACCTGGGCAAGATCATCGAGCGCGCCTCGCGCCGCGCCTTCTTCACGCGGCCGCTGCATCCCTACAGTGTCGCGCTGATGTCGGCGGTGCCCACCGTGCGCGGCGGGCGCGAGGCCGCCGCGCGCCGCGTGCGGCTGACGGGCGATCCGCCCAGCCCGGTCGATCCGCCGCCGGGTTGCCGGTTCGCGGGGCGCTGTCCGGCCGCGCGGCCGGCCTGTTCCGCCAGCGAGCCGCCGCTGCGCGAGGTGGCGCCGGGCCATGACGTGGCCTGCCATTTCGTCGAGCGGCGCGACGGCGCGCTGGTCGCGCCGCTGTAGATGACGACAAGTTCAGTGGCCGGCAAGTTCATGGGCGCGATGCGCCCGGCCCCGGCCTTGGCGGCGGGGCTTCGCGGCCGCGTCCCGTTTTGCAGCTTTCTCATTATCCCGCCACAGGAGTCCGATCCATGTCCCAACCCGCCGTTCCGACCACGATCTACCAGGCCCGCAGCATCCTGACCATGAATCCGGCCCGACCGCGCGCCACTCACGTGGCGGTGCGCGACGGCCGCATCCTGGGCGTGGGCGGGCTGGACGAGCTGAAAACCTGGGGACCGGCCGAGCTGGACCGCCGCTACGCCGACCGTGTGCTGATGCCCGGCCTGGTGGAAGGCCACTGCCATCTGCCCGAGGGCGGCATGTGGAAGTTCGTGTATGTGGGCTACTACGATCGTCGCGGTCCGGACGGCAGGACCTGGCCCGGACTCAAGAGCTTCGAGGCGGTGGCGGCGCGGCTGCGCGAGGCCGAGGCCGCGCTGCCGGCGGACGGGACGCTGATCGGCTGGGGCTTCGATCCGATCTACTTCGGCGGCGAGCGCATGGACCGCCGCCACCTGGACGCCGTGTCCAGTCAGCGGCCGGTGGTGGTGATGCACGCCAGCATGCACCTGATGAACGTGAACGGCGCCATGCTGGCGCGGGCCGGCATCGATGCCGATACCGACGTGGACGGCATCACCCGCCTGCCCGACGGCAGCCCCAGCGGCGAGCTGTGCGAATTCGCCGCCATGTTTCCCGTGATACGCCTGATCGGCAATCCCTTCCGCACCGTGGGTCTATCGGAAGACGGGCTGCGGCTGTTCGGGCAGGTGGCGCGGCGCGCCGGCGTCACCACCGCCACCGATCTGGTGAACGAGCTGGAAGGGGAAGGGCTGGCGCGGCTGTCGCGCATCACGGCCGAGCCGGACTATCCGGTGCGCATCGTGCCGGCGGCCTCGGCGCTGGCCTTTCCGGGCGATCCGGCGCGCTGCCTGGAAACGCTGCGCGCCGCCACGGCGCTGAACCACGACAAGCTGCGCCTGGGCATGGTCAAGCTGGTGGTCGACGGCTCCATCCAGGGTTTCACGGCGCGCCTGCGCTGGCCCGGCTATCACAACGGCGCGCCCAACGGCATCTGGGTGACGGCGCCGGGCGAACTGGACGGGTTGGTGCAGGCCTATCACGAGGCCGGCGCGCAGCTGCACATTCATACCAATGGCGACGAGGCCACGCAGGTGGCGATCGAGGCGGTGGCGCGGGCGCTGGCGCGCCATCCCCGGCCGGACCACCGGCACACGCTGCAACATTGCCAGATGGCGGACGCGGCGCAGTTCCGGCGCATGGCCAGCCTGGGGTTGTGCGCCAATCTGTTCGCCAACCACATCTACTACTGGGGCGATGCGCACTACGCGCAGACCATGGGGCCGGACCGGGCCGAGCGCATGGACGCCTGCGCCACGGCGGCGCGCGAGGGCGTGCGCTACGCCATCCACTCCGACGCGCCGATCACGCCGCTGGGGCCGTTGTTCACCGCCTGGTGCGCGGCCACGCGAACGACATCCTCGGGCCGGGTGCTGGGCGAGTCCGAGCGCATCGGGGTGGACGAGGCGCTGCGCGCCATCACGCTGGGCGCGGCCTACACGCTGCACATGGATCATCTGGTCGGCTCCATCGAGGTCGGCAAGCATGCGGACTTCTGCGTGCTGGAGGATGATCCCTCGGCTTTGCCGGCCGAGCGCCTGAAGGACGCGCGGGTGTCGGGCACCGTCGTCGGCGGACGGCCGATGGCCTCGGACGCCTGAGATGGACGGCGCAAGGGGCGGACGCATCCCGCTGACCGTGGTCGGCGGTTTCCTGGGCGCGGGCAAGACCACGCTGCTGAACCATGCGCTGGCGCAGGACCGGCGGCGCGCGGCGGTGCTGGTGAACGACTTCGGGCCGGTGGACGTGGACGCGGGCCTGCTGGCGGACAGCGCCGGGCAGGTGCTGCGGCTGGCCAATGGCTGCGTCTGCTGCTCGCTGGCCGGCGGCCTCGACGAGGCGCTGGCGCGGGTGCTGGCGCTGGATCCGCTGCCGGAGTGGATCGTGATCGAAGCCAGTGGCGTGTCCGACCCCGCGCGCATCGCGCAGGTCGGGCTGGCCGATCCGATGCTGCAGCTTGAAGGCGTGGCGGTGCTGGTCGACGCCGCCGCGATCCGCGAGGCGGCGGCCGATCCCTTGCTGGCGGACACGGTGGCGCGGCAGCTGCGCGCGGCCGATCTGCTGGTGCTGAACAAGACCGATCTGGTGTCCGCGCAGGCGCTGGATGCGCTGCGGCATTGGTTGCATGGCCAGACCGGCGGCACGGCAATGGTCGAGGCGCGCGAGGGCCGCGTCGGGCTGGAGTGCCTGGAAGGGGACTGGGACGCCAATGCTTGCGGGTGCGGCGCGTGCGATACGAAGCACGGCCACGCGCACGCGCCGCAGGAGGATCCCGCGCATCCCTTCGACACCTGGGTCTGGCGCGCGCCGCCGCTGCTGGACGCGCGTCGTTTCGCGGATCAGATGAAGCTCCTGCCCCGGCCGCTGATGCGCGCCAAGGGCTGGGTGCGCACGGACCGGCATGGCTGGGTGCTGGCGCAATGGGCGGGCCGGCGGCTGCGTTTCGACGCGCAGGCGCGGCGTCCGGACGATGCCGTCGAGCCCGGACTGGTGCTGATCGGGATGCGCGGAGCGGTTGGCTCGGACGAGATCGCGGCCTGCCTGGACGCGGCGGCCCTCGGCTGAACGCGGCTTGCCTACGGCGCGTGAGGCGCTTCGGCCTTCCTACCTGCCGTCTGGTGCAAGCGATTCCCCCCGTCTGGTTCTAGTCCATCCAACGGCGGCCGCGTACCTTGATCCTGACGATGGCGCATGCCGCGCGGGCCTGGGCGGCGCGCCGTTCCGCGACTACAGGCCCACAGAGGAGAGCAGGCAATGGGGACCACCATGGACAAGAGCGTCAGCGTGGACATGCTGGCCGAATTCGCGGCCGCATGGAACCGGCATGACATCGATGCGCTGATGTCCTTCATGAGCGAGGACTGCGTGTTCCTGACCGTGGCCGGACCGGAGCAGTGGGGCGCGCGTCACGAGGGGCCCGACGCCGTGCGCCGCGCCTTCGCGGCGGCCTGGCAGAACTTTCCGGATGCGCAGTGGCGCAACGGCCGTCACTGGGTCTGCGGCGAGCATGGCGTGTCGGAATCGACCTTCACCGGCACGGCGGCGGACGGCTCGCGGGTCGAGGCCGACATGGTGGACGTGTTCACCTTCAAGAACGGCAAGATCCAGGTCAAGAACGCCTACCGCAAGCAGCGCCCGGCCTTGCCGGCGCGCGCCTGAGGCGGCCGCCGCCCCGATACCGCAGGGAGCCCAAGCATGGACGCTCGCATGGATGCGCGGATGAATGCCCGCACGGACGCTTCGACGCCGGGCCGCGCCGGCCCCCGGCCTTATGACGCGGCCTACGATCCGCTGGTGTCGCCGCCGGGGCAGGGCCAGGACTACGCGCCCACCTACTGGGTCGCCACCGCCGGGCCGCCGCCGCAGGACGACGGCCCGGTCAATGGCGACATGGAGGTGGACGTGGCCGTGGTCGGCTCGGGCTTCACCGGGCTGTCGGCGGCGCTGACGCTGGCGCGCGATTACGGCGTGCGCGCCGTGGTGCTGGAAGCCAACCGCGCGGTCTGGGGCTGCACCAGCCGCAACGGCGGCCAGGGCCAGAACGCCTCGGGAAGGCTGTACCGCTCGCAGTGGATCCAGCGCTGGGGGCTGGACACGGCCCGCCGGCTGGACGCCGAGATCCGCGAGGGTTTCGAATACTGGAAGAGCCTGGTGGCGCAGGTGGACTGCGACGCGCAGCCGGGCGGCCATCTGTACACGGCGCATCGGCAGAAGAAGATGGCCTTCCTGGAGAACGAGAGCCGCGTCATGCGCGAGGTCTTCGGCTACGACACGCGCATGCTGAGCAAGGACCAGCTGCGCGAGCGCTACGTGGACGATCACGAGGCCGTGGGCGCGCTGCTGGAGCCGGACGGCGTGGGCGTGCATCCGCTCAAGCTGGCCTACGGCTACCTGCGCCAGGCGCGCGCGCTGGGCGCGAGCATCCATCCGTCCAGCCCGGTGCTGGGCTGGCGCGCGCAGAACGGCGCTTACCTGTTGCAGACCCCCGGCGGCACGGTGCGCGCGCGGCGCGTGGCCTTCGCCACCGGCGGCTACACGGCGCAGGGCGTGAATCCGCTGCTGGACAACCGCATCATGCCGGTGCTGTCCAACTCGCTGGTGACGCGCGCGCTGTCGCCGGCGGAATTGGAGGCGGCTGGCCTGAAAAGCACCGTCTTCATCACCGACACGCGCACGCTGCGCTTTTACTACCGGCTGCTGCCGGACGGCCGCGTGCAGATCGGCAGCCGCAGCGCGGTCCATGGCGCCGACGCGCAGAACCCGCGCCACCTGGCCTTGCTCAAGGCCGGGCTGGCGCGCAAGTTCCCGTCGCTGCGCGACGTGGACGTGGATTATTCCTGGTGGGGCTGGGTGGACGTCAGCCACGACATGATGCCGCGCGTGACCCAGCCGGATCCGGCGCAGCAGGTCTATTACGCGTTTGGCTATGGCGGCAACGGCGTGTCGTTCTCGGCGCATGCCGGCCGCCGGCTGGCGCAGCGGCTGATGGGCCAGGACGGCCTGAAATGGGACCTGCCGATCTACGACTCGCCCTTGCCGGGCCATCTGTTCGCGCCGTTCCGCCGGCTCGGCCAGAGCCTGCTGTACCGCTGGTACTACCTGCGCGACGAGATGTTGTGAAGACGGGGGCCGGCGCGCCGGCCCCCCCTCAGGCCGCCGCCCGCATGCGGTAGCGGCGCACCACCTCGGCCAGACGGGCGATGCCCGGGTCGATCTGCTCCAGCCGGATCGAGGTGAAGCCGATCCGCAGGAAGTTGCGCGGCGCGCTGGCGTCATCCATGAAGAACACCTTGCCCGGCTCAATCACCACGCCATCGGCCAGCGCGGCCTCGGCCAGCTCGGCGGCGTCGAGCCAAGGCGGACCCTCCAGCCAGCAGAACGAGGATCCGGTGATGGGCGCGGCGCGGAAGTCCGGCAGGTGGCGCGCCAGCGCGCGCGCCAGCTCGGCGCCGCGTTTCTGGTACTCCTGCGACTGGCGCCGCAGCAGCGAATGGTGGTGGCCCAGCGAGATGAACAGCGAGAAGGCGCGCTGGATGTAGGCGGACGGATGGCGCAGCATCAGCCGGCGCAGCGCGCGCAGCTCGACCGCCAGCTCGGGCGGGGCGACGATGTAGCCGATGCGCAGGCCCGGCGCGAAGGACTTGGCCAGGCTGCCCACGTAGATGACGCGGCCCTCGCGGTCCAGGCTCTTGAGCGCCGGCACCGGCTCGGCGCCCCAGCGGCTCTCGCTCTCGAAATCGTCCTCTATGATCATGCTGTCGGCCTGGCTGGCCAGGGCCAGCAGGCTGTCGCGGCGTTCGCGCGACAGCGTGACGGACGTGGGGCATTGATGGCCGGGCGTGACGAAAAGATAGTCGCAGCCCAGCAGCTGGGTGCCGGTGATCAGGCCGTGTTCGTCGACGGGCAGCGGCAGCAGGTGGCGGGTGTGGCTGGCGAAGATGTTGCGCGCGTCGGGATAGCCGGGGTCTTCCATGCCGACCACGGTGTCGTCGTTGACCAGCAGGTCGGCCAGCAGGTAGAGCGCGTGCTGCGCACCCACGGTGATGACGATCTCGGACGCGTCGGCCCAGACGCCCCGGCGCGGCAGCACCTGGGTGCGGATCTGCTCGATCAGCGCGGGGTCGTCGTGGGTGATGAGGTCCGGCGCCCAGCTGCGGATGTCCAGCACCGACAGCGCCTTGATACAGCACTCGCGCCATTCGGCGGTGGGAAACAGGTCCTGGTCGAACTGGCCATAGACGAAGGGGTAGGGCTGTTTCTGCCAGTCGCGCGGCTTGACGATATTGCGTTGCAACGAGGGTCGAAAGCGCAGGCGCTCGTCCCAGCGCGCGGGGCGCTGCGCGTCATCGGCCGCCGTTGTTGTGGCGGGCGCGCCATGGCCCTGCGCGGGGTTTTGCAGATGCCCCTGCATGACCGAATCGCTGACGAAATGGCCGCTGCGCTCGCGCGACACCAGATAGCCCTCGCTGACCAGCTGCTGGTAAGCGAACACCACCGTGTTGCGCGCGATGCGCAGGTGGTCGGCCAGGTGGCGGCTGGAGGGCACCGGCGCGCCGGGCGGCAGGTGGCCGCTGAGGATGGCCGAGACCAGCATCTGGCGCACGCGGCCCTGCAGGCTGAGATTGGGGGCGCTTTCGCGTTCGAACAGACGTTCCCACAACACAGGCTTGAGCATCGCGGCCTGGCTGGACATGGCGGCTCCTTCTGAGGGCGGCGGACGCGGCCGCCAGCGGCGGGGCGTCCGGTGCCGGCGCGCCGCGACGGGCGGCCGGTTCCGTTCTTCAGCATAGAGGAGCGGGGGGCTGCAAGGAATGGGGGATTGCCCTGCCGGCCTCCGTATCGCGGGTTCAGGCGCAACCTGAGGCGCAATGTCGGATGCAGCGGCGGACCCAACGGCGGACCCAACGGCGGACCCAACGACGGACGCAACGTCAGATCCGGCCCTTCCAGGGGATCGCCAGCCGTTCCAGGTAGCGCACCAGCAGATCGAAGGCGAAGGCGAAGGCGCCGATCACGATGATGCCCATGATGACGGTGTCGCTGGCCAGGAACTGCGCGGCGTTCAGCACCATGAAGCCCAGTCCCCGGTCTGCCGCCACCATCTCGGCCGCCACCAGCGTGGTCCAGCCCACGCCGATGCCGATGCGCATGCCGGTGAAGATCTCGGGCAGCGCGGCCTTCAGGATCACGTGCCGCACGATCTGCGCGCGCGATCCACCCATGGCGTAGGCGGCGTGGATCTGCTCGATCGACACCGAGCGCACGCCGGCGCGCGCGGCGATGGCCATGGGCGCGAAGATGGCCAGGTAGATCAGGAAGATCTTCGGGAATTCGCCGATGCCGAACCAGATGATGACCAGCGGCAGGTAGGCCAGCGGCGGCAAGGGGCGGTAGAACTCGATCGGCGGGTCCAGCACGCCGCGCGCCCAGCGGTTCACGCCCATCAGGATGCCGGCCGGGATGGCGGTCAGGCAGGCCAGGAAGAACGCGCCGAACACGCGCGACAGGCTGGCCAGCGCGTGCTCGGCCAGCGTCGAGTTGGCCACGCCGTCGGTCATGGCGGACACGAACTTGCCGTACACCGCCAGCGGCGAGGGCAGGAACAGCGGCTTGACCCAGCCGGCCTCGGTCACCAGGAACCACAGGCCCAGCAGCGCGACGCTGGTCAGCAGGCTGATGTGGCCGCTGTAGCCCGCGCCCGGCGCGCCGTAGACCTTGCCGGGCGAGGGCGGCCGGCGGCGTGGCCGCGTCGTGTCAGGCATGGACGGCGTGCTCATCGGCGCCGGCGCGCTCGTCGCCGTAGATGATGCCGAGGACTTGTTCGCGCATGGCGATGAAGTCCGGACTGGATTTGATGCCACGTCCATCGCGGGTCTCCAGGAAGCGCCGGTTGAAGTCCGGCGTGAAGGTGTGGGTGATGCGTCCGGGACGCGGCGACATGACGATCAGCCGCGAACTCAGGAACAGCGCCTCTTCCACGCTGTGCGTGATGAAGAAGAACATCTTTCCGGTCTCGCGCCAGATGTCCAGCAGCAATTCCTGGATGGTCTCGCGGGTGAGCGCGTCCAGCGCCGCCATGGGCTCGTCCATCAGCAGCATGGCGGGATCGCAGGTCAGCGCGCGGGCGATGCCCACGCGCTGCTGCATGCCGCCGGAGAGCTGGTAGATCATGTGGCGGTGAAAGTCCTGCAGCCCGACCAGCTCCAGGTTGCGGCGGGCGCGGGCGCGCCGGGTCTGCTTGTCCACGCCCTGCAGCATCAGGCCGAACTCGGTGTTTTCCAGCACGTTCAGCCAGGGCAGCAGCGCGTGCTTCTGGAACACCACGCCGCGATCGGCGCCGGGGCCTTCGATGGGCCGGCCGGCCAACGTGATGCGGCCTTCCGTGGGCGATAGAAAGCCCGCCAGCAGGCTCAGCAGCGTGGTCTTGCCGCAGCCGGATGCTCCCAGCGCCACCACGAACTCGCCGGGCTGGATGGTCAGGTTGACGTTCTGCAGCGCGACCACCGGGCCGCTGTCGTGCAGGCCGGGATAGGTGACGCTGACTCGGTCGGCGCACAGCACGCGCGCCTCGGGTGACTGCATGGGCATGCCTGTTCCCCTTGCTTGATGATGGCGGGATCCGGACAGGGCCGGATCCCGGCCAGGCCGGCGCCGCGCGCGGCCTGGCCGCCTGCCTATTTTGCCGCCGTCTTGGCGTACTGGTCCGTCACGTAGGGGCTGTAGTCCCCCAGCGCCTTGTCGATCTGCTTCTGTTCCTTCAGGAACTGCGCGCTGGCATTGAAGGCGCGCGTCGCGCCGGCTTCCTTGCCGCCGCCCAGCCAGGCGCCCGAGGCCTGTTCGGCGGCGGTCGGGAACACCAGCAGGCCCAGCGCCTCGGCCACGTCCTCGGGCTTGCCGCCGATCAGCTTGACGATGTGCTTGACCTGCGGCGAGTCGGCCGTCCAGGCCGCCGGGTTGGCGCGGTAGGCGGCATAGGACTTGGCCATCACGCCGGTGAAGGCGGCCATGAACTTGGGGTTTTTCTCGGCCCAGGCGCGGTCGGCCACCAGGCCGTCGAAGGTGGGCACGCTGGCTTTGCCGATCTGCTCGGAGTCGGCGATGATCTTGCCGCTCTTGGCGATCTCGGTCAACGCCGGCGGCCAGACATAGGCCGCGTCGATGTCGCCGCGCGCCCAGGCCGCGACGATCTGCGGCGGCTGCATGTTCAGGATGCGCACGTCGCGCGGCGGAATCTTCCATACCTGTTCCAGCCCGACCAGCAGGTGGAAGTGCGAGGTCGACACGAACGGCGTGGCGACGCGCTTGCCCTTCAGGTCGGCGGTGCTTGCGATGCCCGAGCCGTTGCGCGCCACCAGCGCCTCGGACTTGCCGATGTTGTCCAGCACCCAGAACAGCTGCAGGTCCACGCCGCGCGTGGCGGCGGCGGTGATGCCGGTCGAGCCCAGCACGCCCACCGGCACCTTGCCCGAGGCCAGCGCGGTGGAAATGTCGCCGCCGGACGTGAACTGGCGCCAGTCGACCTGGTAGCCGGCATCTTTCAGGGCGGCATCCATGCTGCCGTCGGCGATGGCGGTCAGGAAGGGGCCGACGATCAGCTGGTAGCCGACCACCAGCTTGGTCTGGGCCTGGGCGGACGCCGCCAGCAACAGCGCGGCCAGGCCGGCGGGCAGGCAGCGGCGGATGATGCGCAAACTCGCGTTCATGGTGATCTCCGTGGGTGAGACCGCGTCCCGGCGCGTCCGGCTGCTCCGCGTCGCTGCGGTGTGATGCCAGTTTGCCCGGTTGGGGATGGAACGCTAGGGCCAGATGGGGGGATCAATAGGTGCCACGGTGAGGCGCGGCTACGCCTGGATGGAACCGACGACGGCGTGAAAGTCACAAAACAGACCACGAGACATCCTTGGCAAGGACTGATTCCATGAATGCAACGCTCAGGAGCCTGTTGGCGGGCTTTTGTGATTACGTGCAGGCCGCGGACCGCGAACAGATCATCTCGACCGGCAACCTGCTGTTCGACGGCGTCGCCTTTACCGTGAAATCCAGGGAGCAGGGGCAGCGGCGGGAAATGCTGATCTATTGCGATTTCGGCGAGGCGGCGCCGGAAGAAGGCGACGAGACGTGCCGGCGGCTGCTCGAGGCCAATCTGCTCATGTACAACGGCTCGTCGGCCTGCGCGTTTTCCTTGACGCCCGACACGGGGCGAGTCGTGCTGCTCAGCCATCTGGACATGAAAGGGCTGTCCGCCGGACGGCTGGCGGCCAATCTGGGGATGCTGGCCGCCTGCGCGCTGGCCTGGCGCGACGGCAGTCTCGATTTCAACAATCCCTGGCGCATGGGATTGCCCGAAGCGGCGGTCCTGCGCGACAGGGCCTGAGAGCCGGACGGGAGCGAATCATGATGGATGGAATCAACGCGGGTGGCCAGACCTCCGCCCCTAAAGCGGCGTGGTACGAGACGATCAAGCCTGCCGTCGCTTCGACGCTGACGCTTGCTGTCACAGGTGCGATCTATGGCGCGGTATCGGGCGCGGTGCAGGACGCGACGAGCGCGCTGTTGAAAGCCTCGCCGCCCTCGAAGTCCGGCGCCGATCTGAACGCCGGCGCGCTGCCGCTCGCGGCCTTGGTGGTGTCCGGCCTGGCGGGCGGAGTGTGCGGGTGGAACGCGGGCAAGATGGCCTACGACCGAATCAACGAGAAGGACTGGCTTGGCGATTGGGGGCAGGCGGGCAAGGGGATGCGCGTCCTGGTCGCGGCCGGGGTGGGAGGCGGTACGGCGGCGGCCGTATTCATGGGGACCGCGATTGCCTCGCTGTACGCCGTGGGGGGAGGCTCGGCCGACTATTCGGAAAACGATGAGGCGCGGGACCGCGCTGCCGGCATGGTCGGGGCGGTAACGGGGACCGTTGTGCAGATTGGCTTGACGCAGCTCGCCAAGTTCCTGTATCTGGACGGCATGGCCAAGGCTCCAGAACGGGAAACTTCCGCGCTGACCGGCAAGGCATTCGCGAAAAGTGTGGGACTGGACGCGGGCGGACAAGCCCTGAAATCCATGCTTCGGGCCGGCGTGTTGCTGGGAATCAAGGATGCGCGACTCGCTTTCGGGGCGGTGCTGGAACCCACTTTCCGGCATGCGATGGGCGGCGCCACGGCGGGTCTGGCAGATGCCCTGTGGACGCTGGTCAGCTACAGATGCGATCCGAAATTCAGGGCTGAGCCAGGGGCGCGGGTTGAGGCGCGGTCGGCGGAAAAGGCCCTGGTGGAGCATTTTGCGGCATTCAAGGATGGCGCGCTGAAGGACCTGATGCAGACGCCGGTGGCGATTGTCCTGGTCAGCAAGTTTGGCTATACCCAGGGCATCCTGGTGTTTACCGCCATTTCGTCCGCGCTGGCGGGCGCGAGCAAAGTAGCCGAGCCGTGGCACGGAAGCGGCGCCGCGGAACAGCTCGTGGTTCACGCACCGGGCCGAGGCGACGAAGAAACGGGGCTGGAGATGGAAACGGGGCATGACTCCGGAAATCCATCGATGAACGTGACGGGGCCGCCAGACAGTACGCCAGTCGTGCCGACAGTGCGAAGCCGATCGGCTCAAAATTCACCCAATCCACCGGTGCCCGTCACTGTCGCGCAGGGGTCGCAATCTCCAGTCGACAAAAAGAAGAATTGAGCATCCGGCACCCCGTGGCGGCGCCGGGACCAGGCATCAGCCGGTAGAATTCCCGCGTCCTCCCGATGCGCTGGCCGCCCTCGAACCATGGCGGCGTGCGCGGCGGGAGCCAGCAGACGCGTGGCCTGGCCCAGGTTCGCAATACCGGAAGGTGATCAACGATGGAAGCGCAGCGCCATATCGAGTCCGCGCAGGAAGAAGCCCTGTCCCTGGATCTGAGGCGCACGCTCGTGCTGGGCCGCTACCTGCAAGCATGGTCGATGCCGGAGTACCGGATCGTGATGACGGGGCGACAGGGCCGGGCGCGCATTGAAATCTACTTTTTCCCGCCGGCCGCCAGCGGCCAGCCCGCCCGCTTCGCGACCGTGGGGTTATCCCGCCTTCGCCACGGGAGCGGAGCGGTTCACGCCGAATGGATGATGGCGCTGGAAGAAGGCCTGGGCGGGGAAAGCGTGGACCGAGTGTGCGCATATCTGTGCGACCTGATCGCCCACAGCATCGAGAACACGGACGGCGCCGAACCGCCGCGCGTGATGGGGGCCAGTCCACTCGCGCCGGAGAAATGGACCGCGAAGGCCATCCTCATCGATGAGTTGCGCGGTGAAAGCGAGGCGCTGGAGCGCATCGCGGTCGGGAGCGAGACGGTCGAGTTGCAATGGGTGGTGCCCATCAGCCAGAAGGAGGCCGCGCTCATCCTGGATCAGGGGATCGATGCGTTCGACGCGCATGTCGAGGGCATGGCGCATTCCATCATCGATCCCGCGCGGCCGGAATAGGCCGCTCAACCGTCCTCGGGCAGATACCCGCTGTACCCCATCAGCGCCGACAGCCGCTTGGCCACGTTGCCGACGATCTGTCCGACCTGGGCGATGTCGGGGCTGACCTTCTGGTCGATGCGCTCGATGTGCGGCACGTTGATGGCCGCGATCACATGGTCGGCCGCGCCCATCACGGGGTAGGCCACGTTGGTGATGCCGCGGATCTGGCGGCTGGGCATGGAGGCGCAGCCGCGCTGGCGCACCTCGGCCAGGATGGCGAACAGTTCGCCGGGGTCGGATTCCAGCTCGCCCTCGACCTTGATGTGGGCGGCCAGCATGCGGGTGCGCTCGACCTCGTCGCGGAAGGCCAGCAGCACGTGGCCCGAGGATGTGTCGGTCAGGCCCATGCTCACGCCCACCTTCAGGCCGAAGGACCAGCGCTCGGGGCTTTCGACCTGGGCGATGACGACCACGCGGCCGCCCTGGTACACCGCCAGGTGGCAGGACTGGCGCGCGCGGCTGGCCAGCTCGCGCAGCAGCGGCAGCGCCACGCTGACCAGCGATTTCAGCGGCTGCTGGCGGTGCGCCAGCTCGAACATCTTGAGCGTGAGGGTGTAGCGGTCGTTCTCGTCGACCTGCACGTAGCCCCGGCGCTGCAGCGTCACGGCCATGCGGAAGATCTCGCTGACGCTGCGGTCGATCCGATGCGCCAGCTCGGCCAGCGTGTAGCCGGCCGAGCTGGCGGCCAGCGCCTCCAGGATGTCCAGCCCTTTTTCCAGCGCGGGCGCCGCGTAGCGCTGTCCGCCGTCGGCCTCGGCGGGCGCGGCGACGGACGAGGAATCGGGCAGGGCGGGCGCGGTCTGTTTCTTGGCGGGCATGGCGTGCTGGGGGTTCTGGGCGCGAGGCGAGTATAGGCGATCGCCTCGCGGCGATCCGGCCGCTCAGCGCGACCAGGCGCGGGTTTTCTGCGACTGCACGCCCAGGCCCTCGATGCCCAGGCGCATGACATCGCCGGCCTTCAGGTAAAGCGGCGGCTTCTGGCCCAGGCCCACGCCGGGCGGCGTGCCGGTGCTGATGACGTCGCCGGGCAGCAGCGACATGAACTGGCTGATGTAGCTGACCAGTTGCTTCACGCCGAACACCATGGTGCGGGTGCTGCCGTCCTGGAAGCGCTTGCCGTTGACCTCCAGCCACATGCCCAGGTTCTGCGGGTCGGCGATCTCGTCGCGCGTCACCAGCCAGGGGCCGATGGGCGCGAAGCTGTCGCAGCCCTTGCCCTTGTCCCACTGGCCGCCGCGCTCGATCTGGTATTCGCGCTCGGACACGTCGTTCACCACCACGTAGCCGGCCACGTATTCCAGCGCCTCGCTTTCCTCGACGTAGGACGCCTTCTTGCCGATCACGACGCCCAGCTCGACTTCCCAGTCGGTCTTGACCGAGCCGCGCGGAATGATGACGTCGTCGTCGGGGCCTGTGATGGACGAGCTGGGCTTGAGGAACAGCACCGGCTCGGCCGGCACCGGCAGGCCGGACTCGGCGGCGTGGTCGGCGTAGTTCAGGCCCACGCAGACGATCTTGCCGACGCCGGCCACCGGGCAGCCGTGGCGCGGCTGGCCGTCCACGCGTGGCAGCGTGGACGCATCCAGCGCGGCGATGCGGGCCAGCGATTCGGGCGCCAGCGCGGCGCCGCCGATGTCGGCGACCACGCCGGACAGGTCGCGCAGCGCGCCCTGGGAGTCGATGAGGCCGGGTTTTTCCTGGCCGGGCTGGCCGTAGCGGACGAGTTTCATGCGGGCTCCTGAATAGGGAAGGGAGGATGGGGGATCACGGAAGGATAGGGTAGAAAAATGGTGCGGGAAGTCTGGTGCGGGAAGTCTGGGGCAGGAACGCGGCGGCGTCAGTTGGACCAGCCGCCGTCGATGACCTGGATGGTGCCGGTGGTGAAGGCGGATTCGTCGCTGGCCAGGTAGACCGCCAGCGCCGCGACTTCCTCGGCGCGGCCGACGCGGCCGATGGGCTGGCGGGCCACGAAGGCGGCGCGCACGGTCGCGTCGTCGGTGCCGGCCTGGCGCGCCTGCGTGGCGATGCGGTCGCGCAGCGAGGGCGATTCGATGGTGCCCGGGCAGATGGCGTTGCAGCGGATGCCGCGCGCCACGAAGTCGGCGGCCACCGCCTTGGTCAGGCCGATCACGGCGGCCTTGGACGCGCCGTAGGCGTAGCGGTTGGGCACGCCCTTGACGCTGGAAGCGGCCGAGGACATGTTGATGATGGAGCCGCCGCCGCGTTCGAGCATGGCCGGCAGGAAGGCGCGGATCGTGCGGTGCATGGACTTGGCGTTCAGGTCCATGGCGAAGTCCCAATCGGATTCCGGGCATTCGAGGATGTTGCCGGCGTGGACGTGGCCGGCGCAGTTGAACAGCGCGTCCAGCGCGCCGATCTCCTGGGCGCAGGCTTGCACCGCTTGCGTGTCCAGCACGTTCAGCGCGCGCGTGCGCAGCCTGGCCAGGCCCTCGGCCTGCGCCTGCCGCGCCAGCTGGGCGAGCGCGTCCTGGTTGATGTCGGTGGCCCAGACCTCGGCGCCTTCGCGCGCCATGGCCAGGGCGCTGGCCAGGCCGATGCCGTTGCCGGCGGCGGTCACCAGCGCCCGCTTGTTCTGCAAACGTTGCGTCATGCTGTCTCTGCTCCTGTATGGGCGGCCCGTGAAGAGTGCTCGTCTGTTGATTGAAAATATAATTTCATCAATAAAACAAATATACGGGAAAAATGGCAGGCCGTGAGGAATGCATCCTGGCCATCATGGCAGTGTTTACCCGAATTCCAGGCGATTAATGGCGGAAATGGTGATTTCCCTGGTTGACCTCAAGTTTGAAAATTGATTTCATACACGAAACGAAATCACATAAAACCACCGAGAGACAAGCCATGATCGATCCGCGTCTGCTGCTGATCTCCCCCGAAGACAACTGTTTGATCGTGTGCAGCCCGCTGGCGGCGGGCGCCGAGGTGATGCTGGAGCAGGGCGACGCCACGGTCCGCGCGCCGCTTGGCCTGGGCCACAAGCTGGCGCGCCATGCCATGCCCAAGGGCGAGAAGATCCTGAAGTACGGCGCCGTCATCGGCAGCCTGACCCAGCCCGTCGCGGCCGGGGACCACATCCATACGCACAACCTCGACAGCGACTACACGCCGACCTACACGCTGGAAGAGGGCCATACGTTCAACGATAGGTAGACCTCTCCCAAGGGGGCATGCCTGCGGCCCGACAAAGGCGGCTCCGTGGGGTAGCCCCCCCCGAAGCCCTGCGCGCTTTCCCCCAGGGGAACGCCGACCGCCCGGCAAAGCCGGCTCCGTGGCATCCCGATGGGAGGGGCGCCTGTTGTGTTGTGTGAAATGCGTCAGCCATTTTGGAGAACTGAGATGCACCCCATGAAAACCACCACCCCGGCCTTGAGCGGCTATCCGCGCGCCGACGGCCGCAAGGGCATACGCAATGTCATCGTGGTGGCCTATCTGGTCGAGTGCGCGCATCACGTGGCGCGCGAGATCACGCTGGATTTCCGCCATCTGGAAGGCGACGTGCAGGTGCATCTGGTCGGCTTTCCGGGCTGTTTTCCGAACAGCTACGCCGAGCGCATGATGACGGCCATCGCCACGCATCCCAACGTGGGCGCGGCGCTGCTGGTGTCGCTGGGTTGCGAGAGCATGAACAAGCGCAAGCTGGAGCAGGCCATCGCCGACTCCGGGCGGCCGGTGGCCACGCTGACCATCCAGCAGCGCGGCGGCACGCGCAGCACCATCGCCGAAGGCGTGGCCTGGGTGCGCGAGATGGCGGCCGCGCTGGCGCGCCAGACGCGCGTGCCGATGGCGCTGAGCGAACTGGTGGTGGGCACCATCTGCGGCGGCTCGGACGGCACCAGCGGCATCAGCGCCAACCCGGCCGTGGGCCGCGCCTTCGACATGCTGATCGAGGACGACGCCACCTGTATCTTCGAGGAAACCGGCGAGCTGGTGGGCTGCGAGTTCCACATGAAGCGCCGCGCCGCCACGCCCGAGCTGGGCGAGGAGATCGTGGCCTGCGTCAACAAGGCCGCGCGCTACTACAGCATCATGGGGCATGGCAGCTTCGCGCCCGGCAACGCCGACGGCGGCCTGTCGACCATCGAGGAAAAATCGCTGGGGGCCTATGCCAAGAGCGGCGCCTCGCCCATAGCCGGCATCATCAAGCCGGGCGACGTGCCGCCCTTCGGCGGCCTGTACCTGCTGGACGTGGTGCCCGACGGCGAGCCGCGCTTCGGCTTTCCCAACATCAGCGACAACGCCGAGATCGTCGAGCTGATCGCCTGCGGCTCGCACGTGATCCTGTTCACCACCGGGCGCGGCTCGGTGGTGGGCTCGGCCGTGTCGCCGGTCATCAAGGTCTGCGCCAACCCGGAAACCTACCGCAAGCTGGGCGAGGACATGGACGTGGACGCGGGCCGCATCATCGAAGGGCGCGGCACGCTGCAGGAAGTCGCCGAGGAGATCTACGGCCAGGTCCGCGACGTGGCGCTGGGCGCGCCCAGCAAGTCCGAAGGGCTGGGACACCGCGAGTTCATCCTGACCTACAAGTCCTTCGAGCCGATCGGCCCGGCCTGCATGCCGGCCGCGCGCGCGGCCTGAGCGGGTCTCGTGCCGCGATCCGGGGAGGGACCGTGAATTATCAGTTCGATTTCGCGGCGGTGCTGGAGCAATGGCCGCTGCTGCTGGACGGCGCGTGGGTCACCATCAAGCTGTCGTTCTGCGCCACGGTGCTGGGCTTCGTGCTGGGCACGCTGTGCGCGCTGGCGCGCCTGAGCCGGCGGGCCTGGCTGCGCCGGCTGGCGGGCGCCTATGTCGAGGCGATCCGCAACACGCCGCTGCTGGTGCAGAGCTATTTCCTGATCTTCGGCCTGTCCAGCGCCGGGGTGACGCTGCCCATCATGGCGGGCGCGGTGCTGGCGCTGGTGATCAATATCGGCGCCTATACCTGCGAGATCATGCGCGCCGGCATCGAGTCCATCCACAAGGGCCAGCTGGAGGCCGGCGAATGCCTGGCGCTGTCGCCGCGCCAGGTGTTCTGGCACGTGGTGCTGCGGCCGGCGGTGGAACGCGTGTATCCGTCGCTGACCAGCCAGTTCGTGCTGCTGATGCTGGCCTCCAGCATCATGTCGGCGGTGGGCGCCGAGGAACTGCTGGCCGTGGCCAACCGCATCCAGTCGGACACCTACCGCAACTTCGAGGTCTTCGTGGTGCTGTGGGGCCTGTACCTGGCCCTGTCCCTGCTGATGCGCGCCGGCTTCTGGCTGCTGGCCCGCTTCATCTTCCCGCGCCGGCGCAAGCTCGGCACGCCGCTGTAGGAGGCGCGCCATGACCTTCATTCCCGCGGAACACGCCTGGTATCTGCTGGCCGGCGCCTGGGGCACGGTCAAGCTGTCGTTCTGGACCTTCCTGGGCGGCGGCGCGGTCGGGCTGCTGCTGGCGCTGGCGCGGGTGGCGCCGCGCCGCGCGCCGCGCCTGCTGGCGGCGGGCTACATCCAGCTGATCCAGGGCACGCCGCTGCTGGTGCTGATGGGCCTGTGCTTCTTCGGCCCCAGCCTGTTCGGCCTGGGCGAGCTGTCGGCGCTGGCGGCCGCGGCGCTGGCCATGACGATCTATTCCAGCGCCTTCCTGGGCGAGATCTGGCGCGGCTGCATCCAGGCCGTGCCCAGGAACCAGTGGGAGGCGGCCGAATGCCTGGGGCTGTCGCGCCTGCAGCGCATGGGCAAGGTGATCCTGCCGCAGGCGCTGCGCATCGCCACGCCGCCCACGGTGGGCTTCCTGGTGCAGATCATCAAGAACACCTCGATCGCCTCGCTGGTGATCGGGTATTCCGAGCTGGCCTACAACGCCAAGATCCTCAACAACTCGACCTTCCAGCCCTTCATCTACTTTGGCTGCGCCGCGATCCTGTATTTCGCCATGTGCTATCCGCTGTCGCGCTGGAGCCGCTACCTGGAGAGGAAACTCAATGCATCCCGTGGTTGAACTCAAGCAGGTCCACAAGCGCTTCGGCAGCACCCATGTGCTGCGCGGCATCAGCTTTTCCGTGGACGCGGGCGAGGTGGTGGCCCTGATCGGCAAGAGCGGCTCGGGCAAGAGCACGGCGCTGCGCTGCATGGACCGGCTGGAAACCGCCGACGAAGGCGCGATCCACGTCTGCGGCCACGCGCTGCACGACGCCGCCGGCCTGGACCTGCGCGCGCTGCGGCGCGACGTGGGCATCGTGTTCCAGAGCTACAACCTGTTCCCGCACATGACGGTGCTGCAGAACGTGACGCTGGCGCCGCGCTCGGTCAAGGGCATCAAGGCCGAGGCCGCGCGCGAACTGGCGATGGAGGCGCTGGAGCATGTCGGCCTGGCCGACAAGGCCGAACACTATCCCGAACAGCTGTCCGGCGGCCAGCAGCAGCGCGTGGCCATCGCCCGCTCGCTGGCGATGCGGCCCAAGGTCATGCTGTTCGACGAAGTGACCTCGGCGCTGGACCCGGAACTGACCGGCGAGGTGCTGAAGGTGATCGGCCGGCTGGCCGCCGAGGGCATGACCATGATCCTGGTCACGCACGAGATGGCTTTCGCGCGGGAAGTGGCCGACAAGGTCATCTTCATGCACCAGGGGCAGGTCTGGGAAGAGGGCGCGCCGGCCATGCTGGCCGCGCCCGCCACGCCGGAGCTGCGCCAGTTCCTGGGCAGCGGGCTGTAGCGCGCACGCGCGCCGGCAGGACGGAATCAGCAGGACGGGCGCGGCGCTTGCCGGACCGCGCCCGGCAGCACAGGCAAGCGCATGCGCCGCATGCCCTTATCGCGGCATGCCCAGATCGATAAACAGGAGACCACCATGCAACACCGCCACACCCGCAAGTCCGCCGTCCGCCTGGCCGGCGCCGCGCTCGCCGCCGCGCTGTCCCTGGGCCTGGCCGCCGCCGCCAGCGCCGATCAGTTGCAGGACATCCTGGCCGCCAAGAAGCTGCGCGTGGCCATCGACCTGGGCGTGCCGCCCTACGGCATGAAGGACGCCGCGCTCAAGTCCACCGGCTCGGACGTCGAGACCGCGCGGCTGCTGGCGCAGGACCTGGGCGTGGAGCTGGAGATCGTGCCGACCACAGGCGCCAACCGCGTGCCCTTCCTGCAGACGAACAAGGCCGACATCGTGATCTCCAGCATGTCGATCACGCCGGAACGCCAGAAGGTGGTGGACTTCTCGGTGCCCTATGCCGCCATCCTGGCGGTGGTGGGCGCGCCCAGGTCCATGACGCTGACCAGCGCCGCCGACCTCGCCAACAAGAAGGTGATAGCCACGCGCGGCACCACCAACGACGCCGAGCTGACCAAGATCGCGCCGAAGGACGCGCAGATCATCCGCTTCGATGACGACGCCACCTCGATCACCGCCGTGGTCAGCGGCCAGGCCGACATCTTCGCCACGGCGCCGGCGCTGCTGCGCACCATCAACGACAAGGCGCCGGCCAAGCAGATGGAGTCCAAGTTCGTCATGCGGCTGAACATGCTGGGCATCGGCCTGCGCAAGAACGAGCAGGCCCTGAAGGCCAGGCTGGACGGCTGGGTGCGCGACAACCTGCAGAACGGCAAGCTCAACGCCGTCTACAAGGAATTCCATGGCGTGAACCTGCCGCCCGAGGTGCAGGGAGCCAGCCGCTGAGCGGCCGGAGGCGACCATGGCACGCATCGCATCCGTGGAGATCTTCCTGGTCGACCTGTTGCCCAAGGTCGTGCGCACCGACGCGGTGCAGAGCTTCGAGCGGCAGGAAACGCCCATCGTGCGCATCACCGACAGCGATGGCGCGGTCGGGGTGGGCTACAGCTACACCATCGGCACCGGCGGCTCGGCCGTGGCGCGCCTGCTGGACGAGCACCTGGCGCCGATGCTGCCGGGCCGCGAGGCCGGCGATGTGGAGGGGTTGTGGCGCGAGCTGCTGTACCGGGTGCACGCCACCACGGTGGGCGCGCTGACCTCGATCGCGCTGGCCGCCATCGACACGGCGCTGTGGGACCTGCGCGCGCGCCGCGCCGGCCTGCCGTTGCACCGGCTGGCCGGCGGCGCCAAGGACCGCATCCCGCTCTACACCACCGAGGGCGGCTGGCTGCACCTGCCGACCGAGGCGCTGGTCGAGGGCGCGGTGCAGGCCCGGGCGGAAGGCTTTCATGGCGCCAAGCTCAAGGTCGGGCGGCCCCATGTGGCCGAGGACGTGGCGCGCATCGCCGCCGTGCGCGAGGCCGTGGGCGACGACTGGGACATCATGGTGGACGCCAACCAGGGCTTTTCTGTGCCCGAGGCGATCCGCCGCGCGCGCGCCTTCGAGCCGCTGGACATTGCCTGGCTGGAAGAGCCGATCCACGCCGACGACGTGCACGCGCACCGGCGGCTGTCGGCCTCGACCACGGTGCCGATCGCGGTGGGCGAGTCGCTGTACAGCCTGTCGCAGTTCAAGGACTATCTGCAGAGCGACGCCTGCTCGGTGGTGCAGGTGGACGTGGGTCGCATCGGCGGCATCACGCCGTGGCTGAAGGTGGCGCACATGGCCGAGGCCTACAACGTGCCGGTCTGCCCGCACTTCCTGATGGAGATCCACGTGGCGCTGTGCTGCGCGGTGCCCAACAGCCGCTGGCTGGAATACATCCCGCAGCTGGACCTGATCACGCAATCGGGCATGCGCATCGAGGACGGCCACGGCGTGCCGTCGCAGGCGCCGGGCCTGGGCATAGACTGGGATTGGGCGGGGATCGAGCGGCTGGCGCGGCACCGCAGCCGCCACGGCTGATTGCGCGGGCCAGCCCGCCTGGAGCCGGACCGAGGGCCGGGCCCGGGCGGCCCGGCATCCGACAGCCGGAACCCTTAACGGATCAGGCTCAGGAACTCGGCGCGGGTGGAAGGGTTGTCGTGGAATTCGCCCAGCATCACGGACGTGACCATGGAGGAGTTCTGTTTTTCCACGCCGCGCATCATCATGCACATATGCTGGGCTTCCAGCACCACGGCCACGCCGGCGGCGTTGGTCACCTGCTGCACGGCCTCGGCGATCTGGCGGCTGAGGTTTTCCTGGATCTGCAGGCGGCGCGCGTACATTTCGACGATGCGGGCGACCTTGGACAGGCCCAGCACCTTGCCGTTGGGCAGGTAGGCGACGTGCGCCTTGCCGATGAAGGGCAGCATGTGGTGTTCACAGAGCGAGTACAGCTCGATGTTCTTGACCAGCACGATCTCGCGCGTGTTGGAGGTGAACAGCGCGCCGTTGACGATCTCGTCCAGGTTCTGCCCGTAGCCCCGGCACAGGTGGCGCATGGCCTTGGCGGCGCGCGCCGGCGTGTCGGCCAGTCCCTCGCGCGCGGGGTCTTCCCCCAATTCTTGGAGGATGGCGGTGTAGTGCTTTTCCATGGACATGGGAACTCCTGGCAATGCTGGGCTGGCCTGGCGGCCGGATCGTGTTGTCTGCCCGCAAGTCTACCCCAGCGCGAGCGGGCGTCGGGGCCGATTGTTCTCAAAGCACCCGGTTCTCGACCGCGTACTTGATCAGCTCGGCCTGGCCGTCGATGCCGAGCTTGCGCTTGATGTTCAGCCGGTGGGTTTCCACCGTGCGCACCGACAGGTTCAGCGCCTGCGCGATCTGCTTGTTGGCATGGCCCTCGGCGATGTGGCGCAGCACGTCGCGCTCGCGCTGGGTCAGCAGGGTGGCGGGGGCGCTGGCCTGCGACAGCCGCACGGCGACGGCGGCGCTGAAATAGCTGCGGCCGGCCATGACGGCGTCGATGGCGGTGATGATTTCCTGCGCCGGCTCGTCCTTGAGCAGGTAGCCGCGCGCGCCCGCGCGCACCGCCTGCAGCATGTATTCCGGGTTGTCGTGCATGGACAGCACCAGCACCGCGATCTGCGGATAGCGTTCGTGCAGCTGCGCGGCCAGCTCCAGTCCGCCCACGCCCGGCATGTTCAGGTCCATCAGCGCCAGGTGCGGCAGGGTGCCGCCGTCCGGCTCCTCGGCCAGGCAGCCGCGCAGGAAGGCGAGCGCGGCGGCGGCGTTGCCGGCCTCGCCGATAACGGCCAGGCCGGGCACGGTTTCCAGGCGCAGGCGCAACCCGTCCCGCACCAGGGGGTGGTCGTCGATCAGCAGCAGGCGGGTGGTTTCGTTATGGCGGGTCATGCGTCGTGGGTCGGGGAGGAGGTGGCGCCGGCCGGCAGCGGCAGCCAGGCTTTCAACAGGGTGCCCTGGACGCCGGAGTGCAGCACCAGGGTGCCGGACAGGGCCGCCATGCGCTCGCGCATGTTGCGCAGGCCTATGCCCCGGCGCGGATCCTGCTGCACTTCGGCGTGGTCGAAGCCGTGGCCGTCGTCGGCGATGCTCAGGGTCAGGTCGCGCGCGCCGTAGGTCAGCACCATCTCGGCGCGGGTGGCGCCTGCGTGGCGCAGCACATTGGTCAGCGCTTCCTGGGTGACGCGGAACAGCGCGGTGGCGTAGGCGTCGGGCAGCTTCACCGGGTGGCCGTCGGTGTGCAGCCGCACCGCCAGGGGCGTCACGCCGTGCTGGCTGGGTTGCGAGAATTCGCGGCCCAGGTGTTCCAGCGCGGCGGGCAGGCCCAGGTCGTCGAGCAGGGTGGGGCGCAGGTTGTGCGAGATGCGGCGCACCTCGCCCACGGCATTGTTCAGCCGGTCCAGCGCGCCGCCCAGCGGGGCGTCGATATGGGCCAGCGCGCGCGGCTCGGCGCCCAGCGCCTGGCGCAGCCGCTCGCGCGCCGCCTCCAGCGACAGCTTGATCGACACCAGCACCTGGCTGATGCCGTCGTGCAGCTCGCGCGACAGGCGCGCGCGCTCGTCTTCCTGGGTCCGCACCAGCTGCCGCGCCATCAGCCGCAGCTTGGCGTCGGACTGGCGGTGGTCGCTGATGTTCAGCGCCAGCCCGCAGGCGGCCACGCCCAGGATGCAGACGGCGGCGATGCCGGCGACCCAGGCGAACATGTCGCGGATGTTGGCCTGCGCCGCCGCGTCGATGCGCTGCAGGGCCTGGTTGACGTCGTCCAGGTAGATGCCGGTGCCCAGCATCCAGCCCCAGCGCTCCAGCACCACCACATAGCCGAGCTTTTCCTCGTTCTGGCGGGTGGACGGCCGTTCCCACAGATAGTGCACGGCTTCGCCGTGCTGGCCGCCGCGCCGGGCCGCGGCCAGCAGGTTCTGGATCACGGGCTGGCCCTGGGTGTCGCGCAGGTCCCAGAGTTCCTGGCCCACCAGTTCGGGCTGGCGCGGGTGCATCAGGTTCCTGCCCTGCAGGTCATAGACGAAGAAATAGCCGTCGCGGCCGAATTCCATCTGCGCCAGCAGGTCCAGCGCCCGCTGGCGCGTGGCCGGGTCGTCGCCGGCCTCCTGCAGCGGCGCGACCGCGCTGTAGGCCAGGCTGACGTAATGGCGCAGCTCGCTTTCCTTGCTGCCGAGCCAGGCGGTTTCCACCACCTGCTTTTCCATCTGCGCCAGCTTGAGCCCCTGCAGGTAGACGGCGACCGTGATGGCGGCCATCGCCGCCAGCAGGGGGACGGCGGCCAGCAGCAGGATCTTCAGGCGCAGTTTCATGGGAACGGTAAGCGGGCGGAACGTGAAATGTTGCGTTGCGTCATTCCCGGATAGGGGGACGATTGCAGGATTTGGATCGGAAATTGCAGAGATTACGGCATTTTATGCTGCGGCGCATTGCGTAGTACTACGTAGCGGCATTGCGTAGTTCCGCGCTTGTTGGCGCCTGGGCAAACCGAAATACTAACGCCCGCGCCGACATTGGCGCCGGGCGGACGCGTGCGTAAGCCCACCCACAACAACGAGTCTGCCTTCCGCGAGACGAAAAAAGCGTTTCACGCCAAAAGCATGGCGGGAGGCTAGAGGAGCACTTATGCAAACCAGCAGCAAGGGACTGGGTGAACACCTGGTCTGGCTGGCTGTCGCGGTACTGGGCGCGTTCGCGCTGGGCACCGTGGCGTTGGCCAGAGGGGAAACCATCAATGCGCTATGGGTGGTGATCGCCGCCGTATGCGTCTATCTGATCGCATACCGTTACTACAGCCGCTTCATCGCCAAGAAGGTTTTCCAGCTGGATCCGACGCGCATGACGCCGGCCTGGAAGCACAATGACGGCCTGGACTACGTGCCCACCAACAAGCACGTGCTGTTTGGCCACCACTTCGCCGCCATCGCCGGCGCAGGCCCGCTGGTCGGCCCCGTGCTGGCCGCGCAGATGGGCTACCTGCCCGGCATGCTGTGGATCCTGGCCGGCGTGGTGTTCGCCGGCGCCGTGCAGGATTTCACCATCCTGTTCATCTCGACGCGCCGCGACGGCCGTTCGCTGGGTGATCTGGTCAAGTCCGAGCTGGGCAAGATCCCGGGCGTGATCGCGCTGTTCGGCGCCTTCATGATCATGGTGATCATCCTGGCCGTGCTGGCGCTGATCGTGGTGAAGGCGCTGACGCATTCGCCGTGGGGCACCTTCACGGTGGCCGCCACCATTCCCATCGCGCTCTTCATGGGCGTTTACCTGCGCTACATCCGCCCGGGCAAGATCGGCGAAGTGTCCATCATCGGCTTCGTCGGCCTGATGGCCGCGATCGTGTTCGGCCAGGACGTGGCCGCGCATCCCGTGCTGGGTCCGCTGTTCGACTTCGACGGCAAGGGCCTGACCTGGATCCTGATCGTCTACGGCTTCATCGCCTCGGTGCTGCCCGTGTGGCTGCTGCTGGCCCCGCGCGACTACCTGTCGACCTTCCTGAAGATCGGCACCATCGTCGGCCTGGCCATCGGCATCGTCGTGGTCGCGCCCGAGCTGAAGATGCCCGCGCTGACCCAGTTCGTCGACGGTTCCGGCCCGGTCTGGTCGGGCAACCTGTTCCCGTTCCTCTTCATCACCATCGCCTGCGGCGCGGTGTCGGGCTTCCACGCGCTGATCTCCTCGGGCACCACGCCCAAGCTGATCGAGAACGAGACCCAGGCCCGCTACATCGGTTACGGCGGCATGCTGATGGAGTCTTTTGTCGCCATCATGGCGCTGGTGGCCGCCTGCGTGATCGAGCCGGGCATCTACTACGCCATGAACAGCCCGGCCGCCGTCATCGGCACCACGCCGGACCAGGTCGCCCAGGTGGTGTCCAGCTGGGGCTTCGTGATCACGCCGGCCGACCTGGTGCAGACCGCCAAGGACGTGGGCGAGAGCACCATCATCTCGCGCGCCGGCGGCGCGCCGACGCTGGCCGTGGGCATGGCGCACATCCTGCACCAGGCCATCGGCGGCCCGTCCATGATGGCGTTCTGGTATCACTTCGCCATCCTGTTCGAAGCGCTGTTCATCCTGACCGCCGTCGACGCGGGCACCCGCGCCGGCCGCTTCATGCTGCAGGACCTGATGGGCACTTTCGCGCCCTCGCTCAAGCGCACCGAGTCGCTGCCGGCCAACCTGATCGCCACCGGCCTGTGCGTGGCGGCCTGGGGCTACTTCCTGTACCAGGGCGTGGTCGATCCGCTGGGCGGCATCAACACGCTGTGGCCGCTGTTCGGCATCGCCAACCAGATGTTGGCCGCGATCGCGCTGACGCTGGGCGCCGTGGTGCTGTTCAAGATGAAGCGCGAGCGCTACGCCTGGGTCGCCGTGCTGCCGACGCTGTGGCTGCTGGCTTGCACGCTGACCGCCGGCTGGCAGAAGATCTTCGCCGCCGACCCCAAGGTCAGCTTCCTGGCGCACGCCGCCAAGTACAACGCCGCCATCGCCGAAGGCAAGGTGCTGGCCCCGGCCAAGTCGCTGGAGCAGATGTCGCGCGTGGTGCTGAACGACTACATCAACGCCGGTCTGTGCGCGATCTTCATGTTCGTGGTGATCAGCACGGTGACTTTCGGCATCCGGGCTGCGCTGCGCGCCCGCGCCGAGAACCGCCCGACCTCGCGCGAAACGCCGTACGAACCGCTGCCCAGCGCCGCGGCGGCCGGCGCGGACTGAACCTGACGGAGGCCGCATGCTGTTTTCCAACATGACTTCCGCCGCCGGCGCCGCCGGCCGTTACCTGGGGCAGACGCTCCGGCTGATGGTGGGCGTGCCGGATTACGAGACCTATGTGGAGCACATGCGCGCCACCCATCCGGATCAGGAGCCGATGAGCTACGAGGCGTTCTTCCGCGAACGGCAGGACGCCCGCTACGGCGGCAAGAAGCGGATCGGTTGCTGCTGATTCCCGCGCCTGGCGCGGACTGGTTCAAGAATAGGGCGGCCCTTTGGGGCCGCCCTTGACGTTTTGATGACGAGATGGCGCGCCTGGAGGCAGCCGTTTGTCAGGAAGGCCAAATACTGCGGTGTCACAATCGCCGATCGTTTCGGAATTCCCGGAAGATGATGCGCGCTTGCGTGCGAGGATGTCTGATGAAATGGAACAATGTCGCCGGCGCGCTGGCGCTATCGCTGATGCTGGGTTGCGCCATCGCGGGATCCGGCTCGGAATATGCGACGCACGTGCGTGAGTGCGTGACGCTGAAGGATGGAATGCCCGTCTTGGACGGACCCATCGTCAAGGTGCGCTACGGTTTCCAGGTCAACGCGCGGCAGCGTGTCGAGTCTCTTGAACTGATGGAGTCGTCGGGTGTGGCTGATTTCGACGAGGCTGTCGGGAAGGGCATCCAGCAGTGTGATCCATTTCCGCTGCCGCCCCTGGGTGGCCAGTTGAAGCACGACTTTCCTCTGAGGATGGACATCACCTACGACAGCCGCATCTCAGATGGGAAGTGAGGTAATGTCCGCCTTTCCCTCAGGTTTGCCGCGGCGGAGCAAGGCCCGAATCGGACCAGGCTCCAGGCGCGGCGAGTCGGCTTATTCGGCGTCTTCCAGGAAATCCGCCGGCGGCACGAAATACAGCGAACCCGTCACGGCGCGGCTGACGTCCAGCAGACGGTCGTAGTTGCCCGGCGGGTTGCCCAGGAACATGTTGTCCAGCATGCGCTCGATGCGCGAGGGCGAGCGCGCGTAGCCGATGAAGTAGGTGCCGAATTCACCCTTGCCGGCGTCGCCGAAGGGCATGTTGTCGCGCAGGATGGGCTGTTCCTCGCCATCCTTCTCGATCACGGTCAGCACGTTGTGCGCGTAGCTGGGCTTGGCCGCATCGTCCAGCTCGACGTTGGACAGCTTCTTGCGGCCGATGATCTTTTCCTGCTGCTCGACCGGGATTTCGTCCCACTTCTTCATGTCGTGCAGGTACTTCTGCACGATGACGTAGCTGCCGCCCTTGAACGCCTCGTCCTCGTCGCCGATCAGCGTGGCGTCGCGCGCGGCCTGGGCCACCGGGTTTTCCGTGCCGTCGACGAAGCCGAGCAGGTCGCGGTCGTCGAAATACTTGAAGCCCTGGGCCGTGTCGGCCACCGTCACTGCGCCTTCCAGCCGCGCCATGATCAGCGTGGACAGCTCGAAACAGAGGTCCATGCGCTCGGCGCGCAGGTGGAACAGCAGGTCGCCGGGCGTGGCGGGGGCGTGATGCACGCCGTTGATCTCACGGAACGGATGCAGTTCCTTCGGGCGCGGCGCGCCAAACAGGCGGTCCCAGGCCTGCGAGCCGATGCCCATGACACAGGACAGCGTGTCGTCGGCGGCGCGCACGCCCACGCTGCGGGTCAGGCCGGCGATATCGGCGCACAGGCCGCGCGCGGCGGCCTCGGCATCCGGGCCGGGGTTGAGGGTGGCCACCAGGAAGATGGCGGAGCGGGTCAGTCGGGCGTCGACGGCTTGGGGCGTGGTGGCGGTCACTCTGTCTTCCTTGATAGTGATGGGCGCGGCGATGTCACGGAGCCGCGCGCAACGGCAGCATAGCCGACCGGGACGAAAAAAAGCCCCGCTGGACGGCGGGGCCTGGAGACTGGGCGCATCAGGCGCTGGCGCGGGCTTCGGTGCTGCCTTGAACGCGCGCCGCGCGGCGCGCGTTCAGGCGCCAGTGCAATCCCAGCGCGGCGACCGCGACGGCGCCGCTGGCCGACAGGGCCAGCGTGGCGAAGCCAGCATGGGTGTACAGCGTGCCGGCGACGGCGGTGCCCAGGCTGGCGCCCAGGTAGGTGACGCAGGTGTTCAGGCCCAGCACCGCGCCGCGTTCCTCGGGGCGGGCGCGCGACAGCAGCAGCACCAGCAGGTTCAGGCACAGCTGCGAGGCCGCGCCCCAGACGGCGGCGATGAGCAGCACGGCCGGCAGCGCCCGCGCGGCGGGCAGCAGCGCCAGGTAGACCAGAGCGGCGGCGCCCAGCGCCAGCGGTAGCGCGCGGCGCGGGCCCAGGCGTTCGATCAGCCGCGCGCCCAGCAGGCCCGACAGCATGAAGCCGGCGCCGTAGGCGAAGGCGATGAAACCGACCTGTCCGGCCGACAGCGCCAGCAGGCGCCGCACGTGGTCGGCCAGGAAGGCGTAGACGCCGTAGAAGGCGGACGAGAATGCCAGGCAGCCCAGCAGCAGCGCCGGCACGTCGCGGTACGACAGCGGCGCCAACAGGCGCGACAGGCGCAGCGGCGCGGGATGGGCGGCGCGGCGTTCGGGCAGGCGGCGCAGGCCCAGCAGGGCGACGGCGGCGCACAGCGCGAGCACGCCATAGGTGGCGCGCCAGCCGATGGCGTCGGAAATCAGCGCCGACAGCGGCACGCCGGCCACCAGCGATACCGACCAGCCGGCGATGACGCGGCCCAGCGTGCGCGCCTCCTGGCCGGGCTGCGCGATCAGCGAGGCCGAGCCGTAGGCGGCGGGCAGGATGACGCCGGCGGCCGTGCCGGCCACGGCCTGGGCCAGCGTCAGCGCCAGCCAGTGCGGCGCGGCGGCCGACAGCAGCAGCGCGGCGATCAGCGCCAGCATGCCGCCCAGCAGCGTGCGGCGGATGCCGATGCGGTCGATGCGCGCGGCCAGGAAGAAGGCGCTGGCGGCGGTGGCGGCTCCATAGGCGGAAATGGCCGTGCTGATGGTGAGCGGGGTGGTCGAGAACGACCGGGCCACGTCGGAAAGAATGGGACTGAGCGCCAGGCCGTTGGATCCCACGACGCTGACGGCGAACATCAGGGCGGGAACGGGGCTGCGGGTGTTGCGATTCTGCATTCTCCGAATTTTATTTGAATAAAATAAGGGTTTACACCGATAATCCTTTATTCCATAAAAGTTTGAACGCCATTCGGCGTAACCCGATTCCGATGTCAGATCTCGACGAGCGCGACCGAAAACTATTAACGCTGCTGGCCGCCGACGCCACGCCCAGCTATGCCGAACTGGGCAAATTGCTGAACCTGTCCGCGCCGGCCGTGCACGAGCGCGTCAAGCGCCTGAAGCGCGATGGCCAGATCAAGGGCATCGCCGCCAGGCTGGACGGCGCGAAGATCGGCCGGCCGCTGCTGGCCTTCGTCCACGTGGACACCAACAACTGGACCATCACCCAGCAGGTGCTGGGCCTGGCCGAGCTGAACGAGGTCGAGGAAATCCACACCATCACGGGCAAGAGCGCCATGCTGCTCAAGGTGCGCGTGAGCGATACGCAGGCGCTGGAGCAGCTGCTGGCGCGCATCCACAAGATCGAGGGCATCACCAACACCACCAGCGACATCGCGCTGACCAGCTATCTGGAGCGCGGTCCGCTGCCGGACGACGCCTGAGCGCTGGCCCGTCAGGGAGCGTGGAGAGCCGGCCCGGGTCGGCCGGCTTGGCGCGGCCCCCGGCCGGTGCGCCGTCAGACGCGGGGGCCTGGCGCCGCGCGCAGGAGCAGCCGCGTGATCTCGGACGGCGCGCCCAGCCGCTTGGGCGGTCCCCAGTAGCCGGTGCCCCGGCTGATGTAGATCCACATCCTGCCGTGCCGGTGCAGCCCGGCGGTATAGGGCTGCTGCAGGCGCACGAAGAAGCCCCAGGGAAAGAACTGCCCGCCATGCGTGTGGCCCGACAGTTGCAGGGTGTAGCCCAGCGGCTCGGCGGCGGCCGCGCTGCGCGGCTGGTGCGCCAGCAGGATGCGCGGCCAGGCATCGGCCGGCGCGCCGGCCAGCGCCGCCGCCGGATTGCTGCGCTGGTGGGGATCGAAGGCGCCGGCGCTGTAGTCGGTGACGCCGGCGATGATCATCGGCAGTCCGGACGGATGGATCAGCGCGTGCTCGTTCATCAGCACCCGCAGCCCCATGCGGCGGAATTCCGCGACCCAGGGCGCGGCGCCCGAATAGTATTCATGGTTGCCCGTCACCAGATACACGCCATGAGGCGCGCGCAGCTGGCCCAGCGGGCTGGCCTGCGCGGCCAGCTGTTCGACGCTGCCGTCGACCACGTCGCCGGTGATGGCGACGAGGTCCGGCGATTCCTGGTTGACCGCGTCCACGATGGCCTGCACGTAGCGCTGCTTGATGGTGGGGCCGACGTGGATGTCGCTGATCTGCACGATGGTGAAGCCGTCCAGGTCGGGCGGCAGGCCGGCGATGGGCACGTCCACCGTGACCACGCGGGCGCGCCGGCGCGCGTTGACGAAGCCCACGATGGTGGCGGCCAGCGCCAGCGTCGCCACCCACCAGGCCGAGGCCTGCCGCAGCGCGGTCCAGCCCAATTCCAGGCCCGCCAGGCTGGCCAGCCACAGGATCAGCAGCAGCGCGTCGCGCAGCACGGTGAAGACGAACAGCGACGAGAACAGGCCCATCGTGATCAGCCCGACCCAGGCGATCCGGTCGCCCCAGGGTGGCCGCGCCGAGGACCGGGCCAGCATGCCCAGCGGGATCAGGATGCAGGACAGCGCCAGCGCCAGCACGGCCGCGGCCGCGCTGGGGCCGTGATGCAGTCCGTCGGGAATGAGGCGGGCGCCGACGTAGAGATGGGCCAGCGCGCCCAGCGTGAGAAAGCGCAGGAAAAACGAGGATTGGCGTAGGGACACGGGGCGGCACCGGAGCGCCCGCGAGGCAGGCGCGTAGCAAGGGAATTGCCATTCTATGCCCCGGAGATGCCCGGGGGGCCGTGACGCTCGCGCCAGCGGGTTGCGGCAGGCGCGCGGCGCCTGCGGCCGCGCGCGCCGCCATGGCGGAGTCAGCGCCCTGGCAACTCGTCGCGGCGCAGCAGGCCGGGATGCAGCTCGTCGAGCCGGTTGATGCCGAGCATGGCCATGTTGCGGTCGACTTCGGCGCGCAGCAGGCCGATGGCGTGCGCCACGCCGGCCTCGCCGCCGATGGCGGCCGCGTAATTGAAGGGTCGGCCCACGAACACGCAGCGCGCACCCAGCGCCAGCGCCTTGAGCACGTCGCCGCCCCGGCGCACGCCGCTGTCCAGCATCACCGGCATGTCGCCGGCAGCGTCCAGCACGCCCGGCAGCGCCAGCAGCGGCGGCACCGCGCCGTCGAGCTGGCGGCCGCCATGGTTGGAGACGATGATGCCGTCCACGCCATGCTCGCGCGCCAGGGCCGCGTCGTCCGGATGCAGGATGCCCTTGATGACCAGCGCGCCGGGCCATTGCCGGCGGATGCGGGCCACGTGCTCCCAGCTCAGGTGGTCACGGGCCGAGAAATCGCGCAGCACGGAGGCCGACAGGATGGGCGCGCCGCGCGTGGCGAAGGAGTTCTCGAAGTGCGGCATGCCATGCGCCAGCAGCGTGCGCAGGAAGGTGCCGGCCAGCCAGCGCGGCCGGGTCAGGCCGTCCCAGGCCAGCCGCAGGCTGGGCTTGAGCGGCGTGGAGAAGCCGGTACGCACATTGTTCTCGCGATTGGCGGACACGGGAATGTCCACGGTCAGCACCAGGGTCTCGTAGCCGGACTTGCGGGCGCGCTCGACCAGCGCGTCGATGCGGGCCGGATCGCCGGGCAGATAGGCCTGGAACCAGGTGCCGGGCGCGGCCTGGATCACGTCTTCAAGCGGAATCAGCGAGGTGCCGCTGAGGATGGCGGGGATGTTGGACGCACGCGCGGCGCGGGCCTGGACGATGTCGCCGCGATAGGCCGACAGCGCGCTCAGGCCCATGGGCGCGATGCCGAACGGCGCGTCGTAGCGGCGGCCGAACAGGTCGAATTGCTGCGAGCGGGCCGATACGTTCACCAGCACGCGCGGCACGAAGCCGTAGCGCGCGAACGCGTCGCGGTTGGCGCGCAGCGACTGGTTGTCCTCGGCCGCGCCGGCGATGTAGCCGAAGATGGGGCGCGGCAGGCGCCGGCGCGCGGCCTGCTCGAAGTCGTCCAGCGACAGCATGCGCGCCAGGGCGCGGGGCAGGGGACGGGCGGGGGCGGTGGCGGTCATGGCGGGCGGTGCGCGACGGGGAAAGCCCCATAATCTAGCAACGCCGCCGCGCGCCACAAAGCGAATAAAACGCGAAGCGCTTCTTTGCCGGAAGGAAACATCGCGCCGGGGAAGCCGGCGCGACTCCGATCAGGGTTGGCCGCCGGAGCGGGCAGGCGGTCTCAGGCCGGCAGGGCCAGCAGCTCGCCCATGCGGACCGGGCCGCGCACCGAGGGCGTGTCGGACCAGCGGATCTTGTCCGGGCCGAACAGCACGATGGCGGTGGACCCGAGCTTGAAGCGGCCCATCTCGGCGCCCTTGTCCAGGTGGATGGGCGCGCGCGCGTCGGCGTCGTAGCGCGTGGCCTTGACGCCGCGCTTGTGCGGCGTGACCAGGCCGGCCCAGACGGTTTCGATGGAGGCGACGATCATGGCGCCGACCAGCACCAGCGCCATGGGGCCGTGCTCGGTGTCGAAGATGCAGACCACGCGCTCGTTGCGCGCGAACAGGCGCGGCACGTTGCGGGCCGTCAGCGGATTGACCGAGAACAGCCGGCCTGGCACGTGGACCATTTCGCGCAGCGTGCCGGCCACCGGCATGTGGACCCGGTGATAGTCGCGCGGCGACAGGTAGATGGTGGCGAACTCGCCGCCCTGGAACGGCGCGGCGCGCTCGGCGTCGCCGCCCAGCAGGTCGGCCAGTCCGTAGCTGTGGCCCTTGGCCTGGAAGATGCGGCCATGCTCGATGGCGCCCATCTGGCTGATCGCGCCGTCGGCCGGACACAGCACCGAGCCGGGTTCGTCGTCCAGCGGCCGCGCGCCGTCCTTCAGCGCGCGCGTGAAGAAATCGTTGAAGCAGTCGTAGGCCAGCGCGTCTTCCTGCTCGGCCTCGCTCATGTCGACGCCGTAGCGCTGCACGAAGCGCGAGATCATCCAGTTCTTGACCGCGGGTTCCCGGCAGTCGGACGCGTATCCGAACAGGCGCGACACCAGATGGTGGGGCGCGAGGTACTGGCTGGCGAGAAATAGCTGGTCTTTGATGGGCATCTGCGGGGGAAATAGCAGCGTCCCGCAAGGAGCGGGACGCGATGGAAGGGGCGCGCGGGCGGGGGCGCGCAATGGGCGCGATTGTAACCTGATCGGCCCGGCGCGGCGTATGTCGTCAGACCCCGAGCCAGACTCGAATCAAACTCGAATCAGACCCGCGCGAGACCCGCGCGAGATCCGCGCCAGGCCGGGCGGCGTGTGGCTTCAGGCCGCCTTGGCGGACAGCTTGGTCTGGTACAGCCAGGCCTTGTAGTCGTCCAGGTCGCCGTCGAAAGGACGCACCTGACCGTCGGCCACGATGATGAACTGGTCGGTGCTGGCGCGCAGCAGGTGGCGGTCGTGCGAGACCAGCACCAGCGTGCCCTCGAACTGCGCCAGCGCGCTGGTCAGCGCTTCGCGCGTTTCCAGGTCCAGGTGGTTGGTGGGTTCGTCCAGCAGCAGCAGGTTGGGGCGCTGCCAGACGATCAGCGCCAGCGCCAGCCGCGCCTTCTCGCCGCCGGAGAACGGCGTGATCGGGCTGGTGGCCATGGCGCCGTTGAAATTGAAACTGCCCAGGAAGTTGCGCAGCTCCTGCTCGCGCACATTGGGCGCGAGCTTGGTCATGTGCCACAGCGGCGATTCGTCGTGGCGCAGCATCTCGACCTGGTGCTGGGCGAAGTAGCCGATGGACAGGCCCTTGTTGAACTGAGTGTCGCCCGCCAGCGATTGCAGCTCGCCGGCGATGGTCTTGATGAAGGTCGACTTGCCGGCGCCGTTGATGCCCAACAGGCCGATGCGCTGTCCGGCCTGCAGCGAGAAATTGATGCCGGACACGATGATCTTCTCGGACACGGTCTGCGTATCTTCGTCGATGTTGCGGTAGCCGGCCGACACCGCGTCCATGGTCAGCAGCGGGTTGGGCGCGCGCAGCGGCTCGCGGAACTCGAAGGAGAACTCGGCGGCGGCGCGCAGCGGCGCCACTTCCTCCATCCGCGCCAGCGCCTTGATGCGGCTCTGCGCCTGGCGCGCCTTGCTGGCCTGGGCCTTGAAGCGGTCGATGAAGGACTGCAGGTGCGCGCGCTGGCGCATCTGCTTTTCCATCATGCCCTGGGCCAGCACCAGCTGCGCCGCGCGCTGGCGCTCGAACGACGAGTAATTGCCGGAATAGCGCCGCAGCTTGCGCTCGTCGATGTGCACCACGACGTTGACCACTTCGTCCAGGAAGTCGCGGTCGTGCGAGATGATGAGCAGCGTGCCCGGATAGCGCTTGAGCCAGTCCTCCAGCCAGATGATGGCGTCCAGGTCCAGGTGGTTGGTGGGCTCGTCCAGCAGCAGCAGGTCGGACGGGCACATCAGCGCCTGCGCCAGGTTCAGGCGCATGCGCCAGCCGCCCGAGAAGCTGGTCAGCGGCAGCCGCATCTGTTCCTGCGTGAAGCCCAGGCCGGTCAGCAGCTGCTCGGCGCGCGAGTGCGCGGTGTAGGCGTCGGCGTCGGCCAGCGCGGCGTAGATCTCGGCCATGCGCAGGCCGTTCTCGGCGCTTTCCGGTTCGGCTTCCAGCGCGGCCAGCTCGGCCTCCAGCTGGCGCAGCGTGGCGTCGCCGTCGATGGCGTATTCGATGGCCGGGCGGTCCAGCGCCGGCGTTTCCTGGGCCACGTGCGCCATGCGCCAGGTGGCCGGGTAGTCCAGGTCGCCCTGGTCGGCGTGCAGCACGCCGCGCAGCAGCGCGAACAGGCTGGACTTGCCGGCGCCGTTGGCGCCGATGAGGCCGATCTTGTCGCCGGGGTTGAGCAGCAGGTCGGCTTTGTCGAGCAGCGGCTTGACGCCGCGCGCGAGGGAAACTTGTTGGAAGCGGATCATGGTCGAAGCGGAAACGGGGGCGGGCCGGCGCGGTACCGCCGCGCGCGACACGGCGCGCGTGGCGGGATGAAGGGCTTGGGGTTCCGGCCTGGAGTTCAAGCGGCCCGCGCGCGGAACGGCACGGCGCAGGGCCTGGCGCCGCGCCGCGCAGCGCGGCGTCGTGCGCGTGAGGAACCGTATTGTACCGGGCCGGCGTGGCAATGCCGTTGCAGGGCTGGCGCGGCGGTATGGATGAGGGCGAGCGCGCGGCGCGCGCTCAGGCGGCGGCGATGGCAGCGGCCAGCGCCAGCACGCGTTCGGCTTCGCGCGCGTGCAGGTTTTCCACCAGCGAACCGTCGACCACCGCGACGCCCTGGCCGCTGGCCTGGGCATCGCGCCAGGCCTGCAACCGCTTGCGCGCGACGGCGATCTCCCCGGGGCTGGGCGCATAGGCCGCGTTGGCGGCGGCGATCTGGCGCGGATGAATCAGCGTCTTGCCGTCGAAGCCCTGGTTGCGGCCTTGCTCGCAGGCCAGCGCCAGGCCCGCGTCATCGTCCAGGTCCAGGTGCACGCCATCCAAGGCCGCCAGTCCGTGGGCGCGGGCGGCCATGACGGCCAGCGAACGCGCCAGCAGCGTTTCCTCGCGGCCAGGCGTGTGGCGCGCATGCAGATCCTTGACCAGGTCCGACGTGCCCACGACCAGGGCCGCCAGCCGGGGATGGCCGGCGATGGCGTCCAGACGCAGAAAGCCCAACGGCGTTTCGCACATGGCCCACAAGGGAAGGTCGGCGGGCGCGCCGGCCGCGTCAAATGCCCGCGCCAGCGCGTCCAGCTGGGCCGGGCTTTCGACCTTGGGCAGCAGCACGGCGTCGGCGCCGGCGGCGGCGAGGGCGCGCGCGTCGTCCAGTCCCCACGGCGTGTCCAGCGCGTTGATGCGCGCCACGCATTCGCGTCGGCCGTAGCCGCCGGCCTGCAAGGCGGCCGCCACCTGCGCGCGCGCCTGTGGCTTGGCGTCGGGCGCGACCGCGTCCTCCAGGTCCAGGATCAGCACGTCGGCATCCAGGCCTCGGGCCTTGTCGAGCGCGCGGGCGTTGGCGCCGGGCATGTAGAGCGCGGAGCGGCGGGGGCGGGGCGTGGCGGGATGCATCGCGGTGTGGCGGGTGTCGCGGATTCAGGCCTTGGCCTTGACGCCGCCCACGATCTGCACGGGCGTGGTGCAGACGTAGCCGACGCCGTAGACCGTGCGTATGCCCATGTCGCCGCCGGCCAGCGCGCGCAGCTTGCGGCGCAGCCGGTGCATGTGGGCATCGAGGCGGTGGGTATCGTAGGCCTCGGCGCTGGCGCCCAGCGCCTCGACCAGGCGGCCGCGCGTCAGCGGCAGCGGCGCGGCCTGGATCAGCGCGCCGAGCAGGCGGCTTTCGGTGTCGGTGATGTCGACGTTGACCCGCGTCGGCGACAGCAGCTGGCGACGCGCCGGATCGAAGCGCCACACGCCTTCGGCGCGCGCGGGATCGGGCGACGGCACGACCCGCAGGCGGCGCGACAGCGACACCAGCGTGGCGCCCAGCTCGGCCAGGTTGACGGGCTTGGTCAGGTAGTGGTCGGCGCCCAGGCTTAGGCCCGAGACCTTGTCCTCGCTGAGCAGGCGGCCGGTCAGCATGATGATGCCCATGGCCGGATAGGTGGTGCGCAGATGCGAGACGCGACTCAGGCCGTCGCCGTCGGGCAGCATCGCGTCCAGCACCAGGATGCCCGGCGTCACGGCCAGCAGCAGCTGGTCCAGTTCGGACAGCGAGCCCGCGGTGAGGATGGCTTCGCCCAGGCCGAGTTCCTGGATGTACTCGGCGATGGTGTCGCGCCAGTCCCCATGATCGTCGACGATGATGATGGTCACGGCGCCGGACAAGCTAGCGATGTGGCCGACGTGGCGTAACGCGCTCCCATGGCAAACACTCTTTCCGCTCCTTTCATGCCTGCGTTCTTATTTATTGGATTGGGATGTCCCGCACGCTCGATGGCAGCCGGGCCGCGCTCGCGACGCGCTCCGGTTTTGACGCAAGCGGAGAATATCATCAACGCCACCGGGGCGACGCGACGAAAATCAAGCCTGCGGGCCATGAACGGGATTGTCCCGGATTGCTCAAAAAATGACCAGTCCGGCGAGCAGGCTGCGCAGGGCCGCCCGCCGGCGCTTGCCGCCCGCCTTATCCACAGAAACTGTGGATAAGGCGGGCGCTTCCTGTCTTCATCCGGGCAGCCGTTCGATCGGCACGCCCGGCGGTATCTTGCGCATCCGGTCGCGTTCGATGCGCTGCGGCGCGAAACGCGTCTTGCGCGACGCGGCATTCTGCAGCAGCACCGACAGCACGGAGCCCTTGTCCTGGATCCAGTGCGTCTTGCCGCGCAACAATTTCATGGCGTTGTCCGCGGTGCCCAGCTTGTAGGTCATGGCGTTGATCTCCACCGACTGTTTGCCGTTGAAGGCCGAGCCGTCCTGTTCGGTGAGGGCGGCGGCGTCCAGATTGCTGCTTTCATGATCCACGCGATAAATAAACTTCAGTCCGCTGAACGGATCCTGCACGACGATCAGCTTGTCCGAGCCGGATATGTCGGACAGCATGCCGATGACCGTGGACTCGACCAGCTGGTTGCCCCGCTGTTCCTCGGTATAAATAAAGATGCTGTGGCGGACGGCGGCCTGGGCCGCCGCGGCCGTGGCGGGGGTAGTACGGTTCATGCCTGGCTTGATCAATGCGGGGCGGGCGCCGCGGCGTCCGCTGCCCGGTATCGGGTTAACGGCGCGTGGGGGGATGAACTTGAGCGTTCTTGGGGAAAAATCTCCATGCCGCGCCCGCGCCGCGGCGGGGGGATGCGCGGGACGGTCCGGCGCGATGGCGGCGTGCTCAGGTCCGCCTGGAGGACCACACGATTGATACTGAGTGTATCAAATGCATGATGAAGTAACGGCGGGTGCGCGGCCGGGTGGAAACCGGCGTTCGGGCGCATGCGGATTGCGCGAGGAGCATCTGGCTTGTCGTATGGAATTCGCGGGGGCATCATGCGCCGATGAAAAATACCGATGTGATTGTCCTGGGCGCCGGCATCGTGGGCGTGAGCGTCGCCCTGCACCTGGCCGCGCGCGGGCGCGCGGTGACGCTGGTGGACCGGCGCGGTCCCGGCGAAGAGACCAGCTACGGCAACGCCGGGCTGATCGAGCGCGCCAGCGTGATTCCCTATGCCTTTCCGCGCGACCTGCGCAGCCTGCTGCGCTACGCGCTGAACAATCGGCCCGACGTGCGCTATCACCCCCGCTTCCTGCCGCGCGTCGCGCCCTGGCTGGCGCGCTATTGGTGGCATTCGGCGCCGTCGCGGCTGGCGCGGGCCGCGCGGGCCATGCTGCCGCTGATCGAGCGCAGCGTGGCCGAGCATGACGCGCTCAAGGACGAGGCAGGCATCGCCGGCCTGTTCCGCCGCACGGGCTGGATCGACGGCGCGCGCAGCCAGGCGGGCCTGGATCAGGCCGCCGCCGAGGCCGCCTCGCTGTCGTCCTACGGCTTGAAGCATCAGGTGCTGGACCGCCAGGCGCTGACGGCGCTGGAGCCGGCCCTGTCCGAGCGCATGGTCGGTGGGGTCCATTGGCTGGACCCGGTCAATGTGTCGGATCCGGGAGCGGTCACGCGCGGCTATGCGGCCCTGCTGCAGCGGCGCGGCGGGGTGTTCGTGAACGGCGACGCGCGCAGCCTGCGGCAGGATGGCGGCGGCTGGCGGGTGGACACCGCCGACGGCCCGCTGCGGGCGCGCGAGGCGGTGGTGGCGTTGGGCCCCTGGTCCACCGATGTGCTCCGGCCGCTGGGCTATCGCGTGCCGATGGCGGTCAAGCGCGGCTATCACCAGCATTTCGCGCTGGAACGGGGCGCGGCGCTGACGCGGCCGGTGGCCGATATCGACAATGGTTTCGTGATGACGCCCATGACGCTGGGACTGCGCCTGACGACGGGCGCCGAGTTCGCCTCGCGCGACGCGCCGCCGACGCCGGTGCAGATCGGCCGGGTCCGCGCGCTGGCGGGACAGCTGGTGCCTCTGGGCGCGGCGGTGGAAGCGCAGCCCTGGATGGGCTGCCGGCCCTGCATGCCGGACATGCGTCCGGTGATCGGCCCGGCGCCGAACCACGCGGGGCTATGGCTGTCGTTCGGCCACGCGCATCATGGTTTCACGCTGGGCCCCGTGACCGGCCGGCTGCTGGCCAGCCTGATCACGGGCGAGGCGCCGGACATGGATCCGGCGCCCTACGCGCTGCGCCGTTGAGGCGCGGCGCGGGGTGGCGCGTCAGGCCTTGCCGGCGCGCGCTTCGCGGCGCTGGCGCACCGCCTTGGCCAGCGTGTCCAGCACCGGCGCGGTCTGCGACCAGCCCAGGCAGGCGTCGGTGATCGACACGCCGGGGCGCAGCGGCTGGCCGGGGGTGAGATCCTGGCGGCCTTCCTCGAGATGGCTTTCGATCATCACGCCGGTGATGCGCGCGTCGCCGCCGGCCAGCTGCGCGGCCACGTCCTGCGCGACCTCGACCTGGCGTAGGTGCGACTTGTTGGAATTGGCGTGCGAGAAGTCGATCATGACCTGCTCGCGCTGGCCGGCCTTGCGCAGCACCGCGCAACAGGCGTCCACGCTGGCTGCGTCGTAGTTGGGGCCCTGCTTGCCGCCGCGCAGGATCACGTGCGTGTCCTGGTTGCCGCGGGTTTCGAAGATGGCGGCCATGCCCATCTTGGTCATGCCCATGAAGGCGTGCTTGGCGCTGGCGGCGACCATCGCGTCGGCGGCGATCTGCACGCCGCCGTCGGTGCCGTTCTTGAAGCCCAGCGGGCAGCTCAGGCCGGAGCTGAGCTGGCGGTGGCTCGGGCTTTCGGTGGTGCGCGCGCCGATGGCGCCCCAGGCGATCAGGTCGGCGATGTACTGCGGGCTGAGCAGGTCCAGGAATTCGGTGGCGATCGGCAGGCCCAGGCCGCTGACGTCCAGCAGCAGCTCGCGCGCTCGGCGCAGGCCTTCGTTGATGCGGAAGCTGCCGTCCAGGCGCGGGTCATTGATGTAGCCCTTCCAGCCCACGGTGGTGCGGGGCTTTTCGAAGTACACGCGCATGACGATGAGCAGATCCTGGCGATGCTGGTCGGCGGCGGCGCGCAGCAGGCGGGCGTACTGCATGGCCTGGCCGTGATCGTGGATGGAGCAGGGGCCGACCACGATGATCAGGCGGTCGTCGCGGCCGTGCAGCACGTCGGCGATCTCGGTCCGGCTGCGTTCGACCAGCGTCTGGATCTCGTCCGAGACCGGCAGTTCGTCCTGCAACAGCGCGGGCGAGATCAACGGGCGCACGGCGGCGATGCGGGTGTCGTCGATGCGGGTGATGTCCTGGGTGGAATCGGCCGCGCCGACCTCGCGGTCGTGCAGGGGATCGTCAATGCGGGTCAAGGGAAGCTCCGTGCCATAGATGCGGAAAGACCGCCATTATCGCACCCCCGACCGCCCGAAGGTTGCCATCCTCCGTCCTAGGGCGCGGGCCGGCAAGCGCCGCACCATCGGCCAAGCGTACGCCTTCAGTCCCGAATTTAAGCCTATCAGCACTGAATTTGCATTAACCCGTCGGCACGGCGGACACGGCGCGCGCGGATGCCGTAGCATTGGGGGCAGACTAGATACGCAGGCTCCAGGACAGCGCACGATGCCCAAGACCGAAGCCGGCCCCGCCCGCCGCATCCTCCTGGTCGAGGATCATCCGGTCGAGCGCGCCTATCTGCAGAATATGCTCCTGGCGCTGGGCTGCCGTCGCGTCGCGGGCGTGGGCAGCGGCGCCGAGGCGCTGGCGGCCCTGACGCGCCAGTCCTACGACGTGCTGATCAGCGACATCGCCATGGGCGAGGGCGGCGGCACCCGCCTGCCCAACGAGCTGCGCAGGCTCAAGGACGCGGGCCGCCTGAAGCGCATGCCGCCCATCATCTGGATCAGCAATCTCAGCGACGAGCTGCGGCATTCGCATGTGCGGCTGGCCCTGCAGGCCGGCTGCCCGTCGGCGCAGGCGCTGGCCAAGCCGGTGTCGCGCTCGGTCATGCAGCAGGCGTTGAAGACGGCGCTGCACGATATCGACGATCCCGACCTGTCAGGCCGCGCCTCGGCCGGCCCGGCCCCCACGCGGGCCGAGCTGCGGCGCGCGCTGGGCACGGGCGAGGGCATGAGCGTGGTGCTGCAGCCGCAGCTCAATCTCACCACCGGCCGCATGGTGTCGGCCGAGGCGCTGTCGCGCTGGGACCATCCGACGCTGGGCACGATCGCGGCCGGCGATTTCGTGCCGGCCGCGCACAGGCTGGGGCTGGACCGGGTGCTGTTCGAGCGGGTCGCGGGACAGGTGCTGGAGGTGCTGCGCCGCATGCGCGGCGAGCGCATCGAGGTGCCCATCGCCATCAATGCCTCGGCGGCCACCTTGTGCTCCCCGGACCTGCCGGCGCAACTGGAGCAGCTGGTGGCGCGGGCGGGGCTGCCGGCGCGGCTGGTGAAAGTGGAGCTGACCGAGGACGAGCCCGTGAAGGATTGGCTTGCGTTGTCCTCGGTGCTGAACCTGCTGCGGGTGCGCGGCTTCGAGCTGGCGATGGACGATTTCGGCGCCGGCATCGCGTCCATGCGGCTGTTTTCCGCCATGCCCTTCACCGAGCTGAAGATCGACCGCGACTTCATCGTCCACATGCATCGCGAGCCGGCCTCGCGCGCCGTGGTGGCGGCCGCCATCGAAATGGGGCGGGCGCTGGGCCGCCGCGTGATCGCCGAGGGCGTGGAGCAGGAGCGCGACATCCTGCTGCTGCGCGAGCTGGGCTGCGAGCTGGCCCAGGGTTTCGGCATCTCGCCGCCGCTCGCGCCCGACGCCTTCATCGCGTTCCGGCGCCAGCACTGAGGCCGGCGCCGCAAGCCGGCGTCAAAGGCCGGACACCTCGATATTGCCGGGGTAGTCGATCGAGAACTTGAGCACGGTCTCGCGCGACTTGCCGGGCTCCAGGTCCCAGTTCCAGACCAGTTTGCCGTCGTCCTCGCGCTTGATGTCGCGCTCGGACGGCGACAGCAGCTTGACCTCGATCTTCTCGTTGCGCGAGACCGGCAGGCGGTCCTTGAACGAGACCTGCTCCTTGGTCGACTTGTTGTTCTTGACCGTGATCTTGTATTCATAGGTCACGCGTTTGCCGCCGCCGGAGAAGCCGGTGCTTTCGGTATAGCGGTTGACCAGCTGGCGCTTGACCGAGATGCCTTCGTCCGCGCCCATCGCCAGTTCCAGCTTTTCGCCGGGCATCACGGCCTTGAGCCGGCTGGACGCCACGAAGGCGTCGTCCAGGAACGTGTTGAGCGTGCCGGCCAGGAAGGGCATCTCGGTGCCGTTGCTGGCATGCGCGGTCAGGAAGGCCGCCTCGCGCAGCGACGGCGTGGATTGGTATTGGAGCGTCGCCGGCAGCTTGACCGTGGTGATGGCCACGCGCTGCGTGCTGTTGTCCGACGGCAGCGTGACGGGCGCCTGGATCTGGAACGAAGCGCTGGTGGCGCCCGACTGGACCTCGGCGGTTGCCGATGTCACCGCTTCGGGCTGCGGCTCGGGCTGCGCCGCGGCGTCGAAGGCCTGTTCCTGCACGGCCATCTTCTGGCGCGCCATCTGGCGCGCTTCGCTCGCCGCGGCCGGCGCGGGACGCGGCGCCGCCGCGGGCATGGGCGGCGGCGGCACCGCCACATCCACGACCCAGGGCGTCAGCGCCGGCGCGCCGCCGCCCAGCGAGGGGCGGGCGGTCGACAGGGTGAGCTTGACCTTGTTCCAGTCTTCGCCGGTGGTCTGGTTGATGACGCCGAAATAACCCAGGTCCACGCTGCGGTCGGCGGCGCGCAGCCGCGCGTCGTAGGCCGGCGTCCACTGGGCGCCGGCAACCGCATAGGAAAGATTCAGGTCCAGCTTGCCGGGGCGCGCCAGCATCACGCGCAGCGTCACGGTCTTGCTGCGGCGACCCTGGCGGTCTTGCAGCTGGCTGTACTCATTGGCCAGCGCCTCCCGCTCGCGCTCGATGTCGGCGCGCTGTTCCTCCACGCGCCGCAGCCCGGCCAGCGCGCGGCTCAGCGTGTCGGCGCTCAGCGACTGGACCGCCTTGAGCTCATCGAGCGAGGGGCGGGCGCCGTCCTTGCCGGGCTGGGTGGCGCCTTGCTGGATCAGCGTCACCAGTTCGCGCTGGTTCTCCAGCACGGCGGCCTCGTCGTCCAGCGCGGCCTTCTTGTTGTCGAGTTGATTGATCTGCTGCTCGAGCTGCCTGAGTCGATCGTTGGGCGTGTTCGCCTCGTAGGCGGTGCGCACCTTCACATCCAGCAGCGTGGCCTGGCCGGTGCTTTTGGCCGCGACCTGCAGGGAGTTGTCCTGCAACGAGGCGGGCAGCTTCTCCAGCACCAGCTCGTGCTCGCCGGCGGCCAGCTCGGCGCTGGCCTGACGGGTGACGACGGCGCGGTCCTGGTAGACCGTCACGGCGCCGATGGCCGAGGGCAGGGCGGCGGCCGCGCTCAGGCCGGGGAGGGTGGCGATGGACAGAGCCAGGAGGGTACGTCGCATGGTGGCGCCTATTGATCGATGGAATCGGAAGCGGCGCGGACGGACTTGCCCTGCGCCGGGGGCTAAATGTACACGGCGCGCAAGGGGCGGGCTTTACAGAAGGTGGCAAACGAAACCATGCGATACCGCCCCGATCGCCGGGGCGTCAGGGCGCGGCTTTTCTATTCCTGGATCACGGCTGTCGCGGGCGCGTCGGCCCGCAGCGTGGCGCCCATGCCCTGGCTCAGCATCGACAGCAGCAGGGCGGGAGCCATGTTGAGCTGGGCCAGCAGCACGCTGCAGCGGGCCAGCCTGGCCAGGTCTTCGTGATTCTGGCGTGTCAACCATGCGCAGGCCTCGACCGACAACTGCATGCCGGCGATGGCGGCGGCGTTGCCGCTGCGCGCGATCCGCTGCAACAGCAGCAGATACATCAGGTTGGTTTCGTGGATGTCGCGCAGAAGTTCGGTGGATCTCGGCATCGGGCACCCCTTACTTCGTTGTGTCCGCGGACCGGATTCGTGGCGGGCGCGGAGCAAGGCGCGGCGCGTCCTTGGGAGGGCGTCTGCGCAGGCCGGTCGCCGGCCTGGCTGCCGATATGGTCTGTCGATCATATTTAAGCGACCAGGGGCCGTCAGTAATGGATTTCCCTGTGCTCAATTCATACATATGTTAATTTTGTAAAAGAGACTAATTCTCATTTATAATGCCGCCCATGTCCAGCGGCGCATGTCGTCCGCCGGGCCGTCTCCTTCCTCCAGCAGCCGGGGTGCGCGATGGGTCTTTCTTCCGACGAACGCCAGCAATTGCAGCGCGAGCATGCCGCCTTGCTCGCGGCCTACGGACGCGTGCAATCGCATTGCAGCCGGCTGCTGGCCGCGCAGGCCGGACGCATCGAGCGGCTGGAAAGCGAAAACCTGCAACTGCGCGCCCGCCTGATCCGTCAGGAGACGCTGCTGTCCTGGGAGCGCGAGGATAGAGCTGCGCTGGAGCGCGCCGTGCCGGGGCTGCCGCGCCGCGCCGCCCTGGCGCGTCGCGTCGGCCAGCTGATGGAGCGGGTGCAGGCGCTGATGCGCGAGCGCCTGGCCTGGCAGGACAGGCTGGTCGCGCCGGTCCCGTCAACGGTGGCGCCGCGATCCGAGGCGCCGGCCGTCGCCGTCGCGCTGCGCGAGAAGTCCGTGCTGTGCGTGAGCGAGGATGCGATGGCCCTGATGCTGACGCGCAAGGTGGTCGAAATGGCCGGCGGCCGCTACCAAGGCCGCAGCGGCAAGGAAGACGCCGACACGCTGGAGGCCAGCCTGGTCGCGGCCGACCTGGTGATCTGCCAGACCGGTTGCGTCAGCCACGGCGCCTATTGGCGGGTGCGCGACCATTGCACGCGCACCGGCAAGGAATGCGTGCTGGTGGACAGGCCCGAGGCGCTGGACGGCCTGCGGCCGACGGAAACGGCGGGGCGCTGACCGCGCCGTCCGCGCCGGTTCAGTCCGCGCCAGCCGGCCGCGGCGCCCGCGCGCGGCGCAGCAGCGGCACCGCGCCCAGGGCGCACAGCGCCATCACCAGGAAGCCGCCGGGCGCATAGTGCCGGTACAGCGCGCCGCCCAGCTGGATGCTGGCGAACATGAAGACCCCGCCCGACAGCAGCGCGTACAGCGCGATCGCCGAGGTCTTGGCCGTGGCCGGCGCGCGCGCGGCGATGTGCCACATGATGGCGGCGTTGTTGCCGGCCAGCGTGAAGCACTGCAGCAGCTGCAGGACGGCGATGGCGGTGGGGTCGGCGGTGATCGCCAGCCCGGTCCATCGGATCGCCGTCATCACGGCCGAGATCAGGATCAGCCGCGGCGCGCCGACGCGCGCCAGCACCTTGGGCGCGGCGAAGAAGAACAGCACCTCGCTGGCCACGCCCACCGCCCACAATAGTGATATCAGCGCGGTGGACAGGCCCTGGGCCGTCCAGTGCAGCGTCGAATAGGAATACAGGAAGCCGTTGCTGGCCTGCACCAGCGAGGCGGCGGCGATGCACAGCAGCAGCGGGCGGTCGCGCAGCACGGCGCGCATGGGCGTGACGCCCGGCGTCGCGGGCGCGGCGTCCGGCGCGGGCCGCGCGGCCCGGGGCAGCAGCCGCAGCATGGCCAGGCAGGCCACGATCATCAGCATGGGCAGCCACATCACCCAGTTCACGCCGTGGGTCTTGATGAGATAACCGCCGCTGACCGTCATCAAGGCGAAGCCCAGCGAGCCGCAGGCGCGGATGAGGGTGTAGGAATTGCCCTGGCCGCGCCCGCTGGCGATCGCCATGCGGTCCAGCAGCGGCAGCACCGAGGGGAAGACGGCGTTCAGCAGCAGCGTGACGGCGAACAGCCAGGCCGGCGTGGCGGCCAGCGGATAGCAGGCGTAGAGCAGCAGCGAGCCGATCAGCGCCGCCGCGATCAGCGCATGGGCGCGGCCGGTCTGGTCGGCGACGTGGGCGACGACAGGAGTGGACAGGATCTTGGGCAGCAGCGCGGTGGCGACGATCAGGCCGATGAAGGCGCTGTCCAGGCCGCGCTCGGCGAACCACAAGGGCAGGAAAGGGATGCTGACGCCCTGCAGGCCGTAGTACAGGAAGTAGAACCCGTGCAGGGCGATGGCGCCCTGCCGGGCGTCGGGGTTGCCGCGCATGGCTGGAGGGGGGACGAAGGCAGGAATGAAGCCGCGTAGCATACTCCTGCCGCCGGGCCCCACGCCTTGACGCCTACCAGGGCAGCGGGGCTTTTTCGCCGTTGCCGTGCTCGCCGTAGTAGATGGACGGCAGGAAGCGCGACAGGTACGTGAATTCGGTATAGCAATGCCGCAGCAGCGCCAGGCCCAGTTCGTCCGCCGCGTCGCGCTCGGGCTGCGCGCCGGACTTGCCCAGGTAGAAGCGACTGCGCAGCACGCAGCCGAAGGGCGTGTCGCGCGCCAGGTGCACCATGTCGCCGTCCAGCGGATCGCCGTGCGCGTCCAACTGCGCGTGGTCGCCGAAGCCGATGCGCGCATAGACGGCGGCCGAGACATCGCCGGCCTCGGTGGCGGTGCGCAGACGGGCGTCGCCGAAGGCCTCGGCCGGATCATGGAATTTCAAGCGCGCCGCCACGGGCGGGATGTCGGCCAGCGACTCGACCGCATGGATCGACGCGCCCACATAGCTTTCGCCGCGCCGCCAGTGGCTGTCCCAGCCGCGATGCTCGACGTGATCGTGCGGATGCCACCACTTGATGTGCTGGGTGGTTTCGAAGAACTTGAACCACCAGTCCAGCATGCGGCCCTTGCAGCCATGCAGGTCGGTGCGCACGGCCACCACCAGCAGGCCGTTGTCCAGGCGGGTGATGCCGGTCTCCAGGCGCAGCGGGGCGGGATCCAGCAGGGGTTGCAGGTCGGCCAGGATGAGGCTGGCGTGGGGGGCGTGTGTGTCCATGTTCGAGGCTCCATCAAAGATATCGAAGGGTTGGAAACCCGATTCTATAATAAAGAAACGAATAACGTTTCCTAAATAAAAGGGACGTGTAAGATGCCGTCTGCACACAGGAGGACGCCACCGATGGCGCAAGGCAAGATCCGATCGACCACGACAGGCGCCGGCCAGGCGCGGGACCTCGATGCGCGGGACGCCGCCGCGCCCGCCCCGCGCCCGCGCGGCCGGCCGGCCCGGCCCGAGGCCGAGCAGCGCGCCGCCGTGATGGCGGCGACCACGTGGCTGCTGCTGAACGAGGGCTATGCCGCGACCACGCTGGAAGCGGTGGCTCGGCGCGCCGGCATGGCCAAGAAGACCGTTTACCGTTATGCCAGCGACCGCGAGGACCTGGTGGCCCAGGTCGTGCGCGGCTGGACCGACGGCTTCGCGCCGGTGATGGCGCAGGACGTGACCAGCGTGGATGAGGTGCTGCCGGCGCTGGCGCGCGTGCTGCAGGCCATCGCCGAGCGCGTGCTGTCGGCCGACGCGGTCGGCATGTTCCGCCTGCTGACGGCGGACTTTCCGGGCCGCGACGCGCTGCTGCGGGCCTACCAGGAGAACGGCATCGAACGCGGCACGGCCATGTTGGCCGCCTGGTTCCAGCGCCTGGCCAGGCGCGGACTCATCCAGGTGAGCGAGCCCCGCGTCGTGGCCGGCCTGCTGCTGTCCATGGCGATCGCCGAACCGCTGCGCGCCATGGCGCTGGGGCTGACGCCGCCGCTGCCCGAAAGCTCGATCGGTGAACGCATACAGGCCTGCCTGGCGCTGTTCGCCGGAGACGCCAAGGTCTTCGCGCTGCGCGCCGCGTGATGCGGTCCGCGCGCCGTTCAGCTTGCCGCAAGGCCGGCGTGGCGATTTGGCAAAGCGCGCGCATGGCGATACCCTGAATAGGCAACGGCGCGTTCACGAGATGCGCCGCAGGCATTTTTCTCTAATCATTCCAAGGAGCAGAAACCCATGGCCAAGCAACTGAATGAGAAGACCGCCAAGGCCGCCAAGGAACGCCGCAAGCGTCCGCTGGCCACGCCCACCGACCTGTCGTCCGCCGCCACGCGCGACATCTCCGCCGCGCTGAACCAGGTCCTCGCCGACGTGTTCGCGCTTTACCTGAAGACCAAGAATTTCCACTGGCACGTCAGCGGCCCGCACTTCCGCGACTATCACCTGCTGCTGGACGAGCAGGGCGACGAGCTGTTCGCCATGACGGATCCGCTGGCCGAGCGCATCCGCAAGATCGGCGGCACCACGCTGCGCTCCATCGGCCACATCGGCCGCACCCAGCGCATCCAGGACAATGACGCCGACTACGTGCAGCCGCTGGACATGCTGGCCGAGCTGCGCGAGGACAACAAGATGCTGGCGGCCTCGCTGCGCGAGGCGCATAACGTCACCGACGAGCATCGCGACATCGCCAGTTCCAGCCTGATCGAGAACTGGATCGACGAAACCGAGAAGCGCACCTGGTTCCTGTTCGAGGCCAGTCGGCAGGGCGACGGCACCGGGCATTGAGCGCCGGGCCGCCGCCAGCGCCTGGAACGAGGCCGTGACCGTGGCGTGACACCCCCGCGACGGCCGGACGCGGCGCCCGCGCCAGCGGCCGCCGCGTCCGTCACGGATACACCAGGACTGGCTTGTCCTGGTAGCGCGCCGGGAAGACCTTGGCCAGGTTCTCCACCTTCGGCACGTCGTTGACCATGATGTACATGCTGTACGGATGGCGCACCAGATAGTCCTGGTGGTAGTCCTCGGCGCGATAGAAGGCCTTGAGCGGCTCGATCGTGGTGGCCATCGGCTTGCCGTAGACGCCCGCGCGGTTCAGCTGCGCGATATAGGCCTCGGCCACCTGCCGCTGGCCGTCGCTGGCGGGGAACACGGCGGAACGGTACTGGGTGCCGGTGTCCGGGCCCTGGCGGTTGAGCTGGGTCGGGTCGTGCGCCACCGAGAAATAAATCTGCAGCAGCTGGCCGTAGCTGACCTGGGCCGGGTCGTAGGTGATCTCCACGGCTTCGGCGTGACCGCTGCGGCCGCCGCTCACCGTGTCGTAGTTGGCGGTGGACGCCTGTCCGCCCGCATAGCCGGAGACGGCCGAGCTGACGCCCTTGACGTGCTGGAACACGGCCTGCACGCCCCAGAAGCAGCCGCCAGCCAGCACGGCCTTTTCCTGCGCGACGCCGGCGGGCGCGTCTTGCGCGGGAGGCGGGATCAGGACGGCGGTCTCGGCCGAGGCGGCAATGCCGGGCAGCGTGGCGGCGAGGGCGCAGGCGGCCGTCAGCAGGCCGGGAAGTTTGCGCGACAGGAATGAGGCAGGCATGGCGATGGATCCTATGGTTTGGGGGGTGAGGCGGCGCGTGTGTCTCAGCTCTGCGCCGTGAAACGCAGCGCGACGCCGTTCATGCAGTAGCGCAGGCCGGTCGGGCGCGGGCCGTCGTCGAACACGTGTCCCAGATGGCCGCCGCAGTTGGCGCAATGCACCGCCGTGCGGACCATGCCGAAGGTGCGGTCCTCGGTCTCGCCCACGGCGTCCGGCAGGGGCTGCCAGAAGCTGGGCCAGCCGGTGCCGCTGTCGAACTTGCGGTCCGACGAGAACAGCTTGTGGGCGCAGCCGGCGCAGGTATACAGGCCCTTGCGGTGCTCGTTGTTCAGCGGACTGGAATAGGGCCGTTCGGTGGCCTCGCGCCGCAGCACCTCATATTCCTCGCGGCTGAGCCGTTCGCGCCATTGCGCGTCGCTGAGCGCATAGGGAAACGATGCGGCGGCCGGCTGCGCGGCGCGGCTGCCCAATGCGGGGGCCAGCGCGGCGGCCAGCGCCGCCGCCGCGCCCGTGCCCAGGAAGCGTCTGCGTCCCAGTGTCATGGCTTGCTCCTTGCTTGTATCGCGGGACCGGCCGGCGCCTGGTCGTGGCGCGTCCGGGCCGGTCCCGCTCCATGTCGGTGACGGCGCGCGTCGCGCGCGCCGGCTTGCTTACTTGGACATGCCATCCTTGCTCATGCCGTCCTTGGACATGCCGCCTTTGGACATGCCATCCTTCGACATCCCGTCCTTCGACATTCCGTCCTTGGCCATGCCGCCCTTGGACATGCCATCCTTCGACATGCCGTCCTTGGACATCGCATCCTTGGCCATGCCGTCCTTCTTCATGCCGTCCTTGCCCATGGCGTCCTTGGACATGCCGCTTTTCTGCATGCCGTCCTTGCTCATGTCATCGGCGGCATGCGCGGCGACCGCGCCGAAGGCCAGGCACAGGGAAAACGCGGCGGTGGTGAGAGTCTTCATGATGATTTCCTTCAATGGTGATGAGTGCGGGAGAAAAAGAGCGAGATCCACCTAGCTGCCGCCGAACCAGTTGTAGCCCTGGTCCTCCCAGTAGCCGCCCGGGTAGGTGTTGGTGACGAAGATCGCCTGGATATGCTTGGGGTTCTTGTATCCAAGCTTGGTGGGCATGCGCAGCTTCATCGGGAAGCCGTATTCCGGCGGCAGGGTCTTGCCGTCGTAGGTCAGCGCCAGAATGGTCTGCGCATGCAAAGCAGTGGGCATGTCGATGCTGGTGTAGTAGTCGTCGGCGCACTTGAAGCCCACGTAGCGCGCGCTCAGGTCGGCGCCGACGCGCTTGAGGAAGGCCGAGAACGGCACGCCGCCCCATTTGCCGATGGCGCTCCAGCCCTCGACGCAGATGTGGCGCGTCACCTGGTCGATCTGCGCCATCCGCCGCAGCTCGTCCAGCCGCCACTGGCGTTTGTCCGCGACCAGGCCGCTGACCTCCAGGCGGAACGATTCCTCGTCCACGTGCCGGACCTCGTCGATGCCGTAATAGGCATTGAACGGAAACGGCCGCGTGATCATCGATTCCGGATAGGTGGGCGCGAGCTTGTCGGGGTCGAACAGCCAGGCCTGCACGCGGTCGTTCCAGCGCGAGACGACGCCCAGCGCTTTTTCCGCGCTTTCGTTGTCCGACAGCGAGCAGCCGGACAGCATGGCCAGGCCGCCCAGCGTCAGTCCACGAGCGAGGAAGGCGCGGCGGGCGGGCGCGTCCAGGCGACGCTCCACCAGGCGCGAGGCTTCGCGCAACACGGCCGGGCCGTCGATGCCGGGCAGGGACAGGGGTTTGCGAGGCTTCACGTGCGACTCCTTACTTTCCGCGGATCATGGCGAGCAGGCTGCGCGGCACCAGCGCCACCATCGCCAGGTGGACGACGACGAAGGCGACCAGCAGCGCCATCGCATAGAAATGGATATGGCGCGCCATCTCGTAGCCGCCCAGCAGTTCGCGCAGCACGCTGAACTGCACCGACTTCCACAGCACCAGCCCGGACAGCACCAGCACTGTGATATCCAGCATCACGAACAGATAGGCCAGCCGCTGCACCTGGTTGTAACGGCGCGGATCGGCGTGCGAGAGACGGCCGCGCAGGGCCGCGCCCAGGTCGGCGAGCACGCCGCGCGGGCTCAGGGGGAAGAATTTGCGGCGCAGCCGGCCGCTGGCCAGGTTCAACGCCAGGTACAGAAGACCGTTCAGGCCCAGCAGCCACATGCCGGCGAAATGCCATTGCAGCGCGCCGCCCAGCCAGCCGCCCAGCGTGTAATCGCGCGGGAAGCTGAAGTCGTAGAGCGGCGAGGCGTTGTAGATGCGCCAGCCGCTGGCGATCATCACCAGCACCGCCAGCGCGTTCAGCCAGTGCGTCAGTCGCAGCCAGCCAGGGTGGATGGCGGGCGCCGGCGGGGCGGCGGGATTCGGGGGGACGGTCGCGGCGGTCATGGCGGTTTCCTGGGCGGCTGGCTTCGGTTGACGCCATTCTTTCCCCGGGGCCGTATCCAAGTCCTCACGCAAACTTAAAAAAAATGTGATAACTCGGCCGCGCCGATTGGCGACAATAGCGCTATCCCATCGCCCGAGCCCCCCATGGAACCCTCCCGCCGCGTGCTGATCGTCGAGGACGACGCCCATATCGCCGAATTGCTGCGCATGCACCTGCGCGACGAAGGCTACGCGGTCGAGCATGCCGCCGACGGCCATGAAGGCATGCGCCGGCTGGAAGAGGGCGGCTGGGACGCGTTGGTGCTGGACTTGATGCTACCGGGCGTGGACGGCCTGGAGATATGCAAGCGCGCGCGCGGCATGGCGCGCTACACGCCCATCATCATCACCAGCGCCCGCTCCAGCGAGGTGCACCGCATCCTGGGCCTGGAGCTGGGCGCCGACGACTACCTGGCCAAGCCCTTCTCGATGCTGGAGCTGGTGGCGAGGGTACGGGCGCTGCTGCGCCGCAGCGACGCGCTGGCGCGCAACGCCCGCATGGACGCCGGCACGCTGGAGCTGCACGGCCTGGCCATCGATCCGGTGGCGCGCACCGCGCTGCTGGACGGGCGCGCGCTGGACCTGACGCCGCGCGAGTTCGACCTGCTGCATTTCTTCGCCCGCCATCCCGACAAGGTCTATTCGCGGCTGGACCTGCTGAACCAGGTCTGGGGCTACCAGCACGAGGGCTACGAGCACACCGTCAACACGCACATCAACCGGCTGCGCACCAAGATCGAGGACGACCCGTCCGAGCCGCGCCGCATCCTCACGGTCTGGGGGCGCGGCTACAAGTTCGCCGCCACGCAGGGAGACGCGGCATGATCAAGCGCCTGAGCCTGACCCAGCGCCTGTCCGCCGTGTTCGCGCTGCTGCTGTTGGCTTGCTGCGGCGCATCGGCCTGGCTGCAGATGGCGGCCAACGCCCGCTACGAGCAGGAAGTGGTGCAGCGCCTGTCGGGCGGGTTGGCCGGACATATCGCCGGCGCCAACGAACTGATGGACGCCCAGGGCTGGAAGCCCGAGGCGGTGCGCGCGCTGTTCGACAAGCTGATGGCCGTGAATCCGGCGGTCGAGGTCTACCTGCTGGACCTGGACGGCCGCGTTGTCGGCGATGCCGCGCCGCCGGGCCAGCTCAAGCTGGACCGCGTCGACCTGGCGCCGCTGCGGCGCGCGCTGGCCGGCGGCATGCTGCCCATCATGGGCGACGATCCGCGCAACGCCGGCGCGCGCAAGGTCTTCAGCGTGGCGCCGGCGCGGGCCGGCGGCAAGGACATCGGCTACGTTTACGTGGTGCTGCAGGGCCAGGCCCACGACGAGCTGGCCATGGCCGTGTCGCGCAGCACCGTGCTGCGCACCACGCTGTGGTCGATCGCGCTGGTGGCGCTGCTGGGCCTGGTCGCCGGCCTGGCCGCCTTCGCCCTGATCACGCGGCCGCTGCGCGGGCTGACGCGCGCGGTGCGGGCCTTCGACGGTGGCGACAGCGGCGCGCTGGCGGCGCTGGAGGATGGCGGCAGGGATAGCGACAAGGATAGCGACAAGGCCGGTGGCAAGGATGGCGCCCCGGACGCCGCTCGCGGCGGCGACGAGATCGTCGCGCTGCGGCGCAGCTTCGCGCAGATGGGCCGCCGCATCTCGGAGCAATGGCGCGAGCTGACGCGCCAGGACCAGCAGCGCCGTGACATGGTCGCCAATATCTCGCACGATCTGCGCACGCCGCTGACCTCGTTGCACGGCTATCTGGAAACGCTGCGGTTGAAGGACGCGACGCTCGAAGCCGATGAGCGTCGTCGCTACCTGGACATCGCGCTGGCGCAAAGCCGCAAGGTGGGCCGGCTGGCGCAGGAGTTGTTCGAGCTGGCGCGGCTGGAGTCCGGGCTGGTGCGGCTGGAGCCTGAAGTGTTCTCGCTGCCCGAGCTGATGCACGACGTGGCGCAGAAGTTCGAGCTGGCCGCCGAGGCGCGACGGCAGCGGCTGCATATGGAAATCCCGCCGGACCTGCCGGCGGTGCGGGCCGACCTGGGCCTGATCGAGCGCGTGCTGACCAATCTGCTGGACAACGCCATCCGCCACACGCCGCCGGGCGGCGACATCGCGCTGCGGCTGGCGCGGTTGCCGCAAGGCCTACGGGTGCAGGTCGCCGACACTGGCGAAGGCATTCCCGCCTCGCTGCGCGCCGGCCTGTTCACGCGCGCCTCGGCGCTGAGTCATGGCGCGCGCGACGGCGGCGGGTTGGGACTGGTGATCGTGCAGCGCATTCTGCAGCTGCACCAGAGCGAGATCCGGCTGGTGGACCGCGAGGCGCCGGGCGCCTTGTTCCAGTTTGATTTGCCGGCCGCGCGCTAGCGGTGGTCGTGGCGCGGGCGGGAATGCGCCGCGGCGCATACACTGGCTCCTTCAAGCCTGTCTGACGCCCGGCGCGCCGGCTTCCGGAAAGCATCCATGTCCAAGCTGAAATCCATCCTGTTGCTGTGCGCCCTGGCCGGCGGCGCCTACCTGTGGTTCCAGCTGTCCAACCTGCACATCGCCATCGGCGAGCGCGCGACGGGCGGCTATGACGGCGCGTCGACCCGCTCGCCGGAGGACGTCGACAGGGCGGTGCGCGAGGCCGAGGAGGCGGCGGCGAAGGCGCAAGCCGCACGGCCCGAAGCGCAGCGCGGCAACCAAGCCGGGCCGAGTCAGGCCGGGCCGCGCTAGGCCAGGTCACGCTTCGCGGTCGCCGCCACCCGGCTGACCCGGCCCGCGCCGGCATCCACGTCCAGCAGATCGCCATCGGCCACGGCATCGAGGATGCCGGGCACGCTGGCCAGCGCGGGGATGCCGAACTCGCGCGCCACGATGGCGCCATGGGACAGATAGCCGCCGGCCTCCATGACCAGCGCGCTGGCGCGCAGGAACAGCGGCGTCCAGGCCGGATCGGTGGACGGAGCCACCAGCACGGCCCCGGCAGGCATGGCCAGCCCGGCGGCCGGATCGCGCGCCACGAAGGCGGGGCCGCGCGCATGGCCGGCCGCCACCGGCGTGCCGCGCCAGCTGTCGGCGCCGGGATCGATTCCGGCATCCGCGCCGCGCGGCGCGCAGGGGCCGGCCAGCGCGCCGCCGTCGCTTTCCTCCACCACGTCCGGGTCTTCCGCGCCCGCCCATTGTTGCAGCTGTGTCCTGCGCCACGCGGCGCGCCGGGCCGCCGCCTCCGCCGGCAGCGCGCCGTCGGCCAGGGCCAGCAATTCCTCGACGCTCAGGTGGAACACATCGTCGGGCGCGGCCAGGCCGCCGGGGCCGGCGCAGCGTTCGCCCAGCGCCAGCGCGCAGCGCCTGGCGGCGGCGACGTAGCCGACCAGCACGCTGCGCGCGGCCTCGCGCTGGCGGCAGTCCAACCGCGCGCCGGCGATCAGCGGCCGCGCCAGCGGCCGCTTCCAGCGCGGCAGCGCCGCGTTCAGCGTCCGCCAGGCCGCAAGCGCGGCGGCCTCCTGGCGCGCACGCAGCGCGGCCGGGTCGGCGCCAATCAGGTTCAGCACGCTGTCCAGCAGATAATCCGGCGCTTCGCGCCAGCGCGGATGACGCAGATAGGTTTCGTAGACGGCGCGATGGCCGTAGCGCTCCAGGAAGTCCGCGAAGGCGTGGCGAAACGGGCTGTCTGGCGGCAGCGCGTCGCGCCAGTCCGAGCCGCGCCGGTCGGGTGCGCGCAGCCAGGCCAGCGCCGCCGCATCGTCGCGCGCCAGCGCGGCCAGATCCATCAGCGCGTAGCTCTGGGCGGCCGTCACGCTGGGCGCGCCGCCAGCCATGAGCGCGGCGGTCAGCGCGTGGCTCTGGCCAGGGCAGGCCGCCTCGACCAGTTCCAGCAGTTTCGACAGGGTGCCGCCGGCCGAGCCTTGCAGGAAGAACAGGTCGTCGGCGGACAGCAGCGCGGTGAATTGCTCGCGCAGCCGTCGGCCCAGCGCCGCGGTGTCCTCGGGCAGGGCTTCCCCGGCCCAGGCGCGGGCGCGCGCGGCCTGTCGCGGCAGCCCGGTATTGGCGGCCAGCCGAATGGGAATGGCGCGGCGGCTGTAGGTCAGGATGCGCCAGCCGTGCAGCCACTTGCGCGCGCGGCCGATGGCCGGCGCGGCGATGGCCGGCTGCGGTCCGCCCAGCATGCTGTTGGTGAGCGCGGGCGCGACGCCGAGCGCGTCGTAGGCCAGCCACTGGATCGTGGACGCGTCCAGGTAGACCCGGCCATGGAACAGCCGGGCCAGCGCCACGCCGGGCCGGGGGCGGTAACCGGCCAGCTCGAAGCCGCGATTCAGCACGCGCAGGCACATGACGCGCAGCGCCTCCCATTCCAGCGCCGACACCGCATAGGGCAGCACCTCGCGCGTGTTGCCGCGCGACCAGTACGAGGGCTGGCCGCGCAGCCCGTCATAGGCATGGCGCGCCGCGGCGGTGATGGGGCGCGCCTGCAGGATCCAGAAACGTTGGCCGTCCCAGGCCCATTCCAGGTCATGGCCTTGCGCCGAGTAGTCCAGCGCGCGGGCCGCGTCCCGGGCGATCGCGCCCAGCGCTTCGGCCTGGGCCGGCGTCAGCGTGGCGGCGCTCGCCTCATCGTCCCGCGTGGGCCGCAGGCCGGTGCCCTGGCCGTCGGCCAGCGGCCGGCTGGCCTGGCGCTTGGCGCCGATCCGGCTGGCGGCCAGGCGCCACGACAGCGTCGTCGCGTCCTCCCACAGCCGGTACTCGTCGCCCTCGGCCTGGCCGCTGACCAGCGCCTCGCCCAGGCCCCAGTTGGCGTGGATCAGCATCTCGTCATGGCGTCCGCCGACCGGATCGCGGGTGAAGGCGATGCCCGAGACGCGCGCCTCGATCAGCGGCATGACCACCACCGCCATGCCGCCGTCGCCGGCCAGTCCCAGTCGTTCGCGATAGGCGCGCGCCTGCGGCGTGGCCGCCGAGTCCCAGATGCGGCGCGCGGCCGCGAACGCCGCATCGGCGCCGCGCACGTTCAGGCAGGACAGGTGGATGCCGGCAAAGGACGCGCCCGCCGAATCCTCCTGAGGCGCGGACGAGCGCAGCGCCAGCGGCAGGTCCAGCCAGCCGCGCGCCTCCAGCGCCTGGCGCAAGGCCTGCCGCGCCGACGGCGACAAGTCGCCGTCGGCGGCGCGCTCGTGGCTGGCCTGGGCCGACAGCACGAAGCCGTCGGGCACCGGCACGCCCATGCGCGCCATCATCGCCAGCTGCCAGCCCTTGCCGCCGGCCAGCGCGGGGCCGGCGTCGGCGGCGGCGGCCCAATCCAGCATCAGCGCGCTCATGCGGGGCTCCCGGCGCCTTGCGTGAACAGGCTGACGACGGCGTCGAACTCGCGCTTCAGGCTGGCGCGGGGATCGGCCAGCCAGCGGGTCAGCGCGCCCAGGTACAGCAATTGCAGGTGTTGGGCGAGCTGCGCGGCGGACAGGTCGGTGCGCAGCTCGCCGGCGGCCTGGCCAGATTCGATCAGCGCGGCGAACAGCGTATGCATGCCGCTGCGCGGATACCGGGCGTCGTCCTGGGCGGCGGGCTGCGCGGTCGCCAGCCGATAGTGCAGGTAGGGCGCCATGTAGGCGCGGTGCGCCTCGGACCAGTGGGCGGAAGCGTGCAGCGTCTTGGTCAGGCGCTGGGCGAAGCCGGGCAGCTTCATCAGGCGGGGCAGCAAGTCGCGCGCCGAGCGGGCCAGCTCCTGGTGGAAGTAATGCGCCAGCAGCGCTTCCTTCACGGGAAAGTGGTTGTACAGCGTGCCCTTGGAGACGCCGGCCTGCGCCGCGATCTGCTCCATCGTCACGCCGTCATAGCCGTGGGTCTCGAACAGCGTGTAGGCGCTGCGGGTCAGCAGGTCCAGGGTCTGCAGGCGCTTGCGTTCGCGCAGGCCGGGCGCGGCATCCGGTTCGGAGGGGGACATGGCGATCCATGAATTATTGAACGACGAATAATATTGTACGTCGTTCAATAATTTTGGAAAGCCCGCGCGTCGCCGGAATGTCCCCCCCGGCGGCGGGCGAAGGGAATGAAGGATCAGGCCGCCGTGGCCGGCAGGTTCCCGTGCAGCAGGTAATCCATCAGTTCGCGCACCGAGCGCATGGCGTTGCCGAAGGGCAGCTTGGACGCGCCCCGGAAGAACAGCCCTCGGCCGACTTCGCCGCGCATGGCCGCCGCCAGCTTCAGGTCGATGCAGAACTGACCGAAGCGCGAGATGCCGTCGCGCATGCCGCACTGGGTCAGGCAATCCATGCGCTGGCTGCAGCGTCGCTCGTCGCAGCGCGCGTTGGCCTGCAGCGTCTTTTCCTGCTTCAGGTAGCGCGTCAGCCAGGGCGTGGCCACGGCGCGCGCCGGCAGGCCGGCCACGCTGGTGAACTCGGCCAGCTTGTCCGGATCGGCCTCGATCAGCACGCGCTTGAAGTTCTCGTGCGCGTCGCCCTCCTGGGTGACGGCGAAGGCCGTGCCGACCTGCACCGCGTCGGCGCCGTGGCCCAGCCAGTGGCGCACCTGCTCATGGCTGCCCACGCCGCCGGCCACGATCAGGCGCGGCGCGTCGCGGCCCAGTTGCAGCTCCTGGAACAGCTTGTGGCATTCGGCCAGCACGCGCTTGAAGTCGAAGCGCTCGTCGTGCACATCCTCCAGCTTGGCCGCGCCCAGGTGGCCGCCGGCATGGCCGGGATGCTCGATCACCACGGCGTCGGCCATGCGGCCTTTCTTCAGCCATTTCTTCAGCACCACGGCCACGCCGCGCGCCTCGGACAGGATGGGGATGAGCGAGACCTTGGGATGGTCCGCCGTCATCTCGGGCAGGTCCATCGGCAGGCCGGCGCCCATGACGATGGCGTGCGCGCCGCTTTCGCAGGCCTGGCGCACCAGCGCGGGATGGTCGCGCACCGCCTTCATCACGTTCACGGCGACCAGGCCGCGGCCCTGCGACAGGTCCAGCGCGGCGCGCACCTCGCGGTCCAGCGCCTCCAGGTTGGCCTGGGTGATCAGCTCGCGGTCGCGGCAATGCTCGGTCTTTTCGACCAGGTCGGGGTGGTGGTGACGCAAATCCACGCTGGCGATGGTGCCCACCGCGTTCTGGCTGGCCACCGCGCCGGCGAGCCGGTGCGCCGACACGCCGACGCCCATGCCTCCCTGGACGATGGGCAGCAGCTCGCGGCCGGCTAGGGAGAGGGATTTGAACCACGTCATGTTGAGAGAGCCTTTCATTGGAACAGTGTTTGGAGGCTAGGCGATCGCGATCGCGGGCGTGTTGCGCGAAATCAAATCCGCGCATGAAGCCGCTTCAGGCGTCAAGCGGGGCGGCACACTAGCGGCACGCGAATTCGTCGAACCAGCCGCGCAGCATTTCCTGCGCGCCGGGGCCCAGGCGCGAGGCCGCCGCCGCCGTCGGGCTGCTGCGCGCGTTCTGCACCGCGAAGCGGCGCACGCCGCGTCGCGCCAGTTCGCGCGCCAGCGCCAGCAGACGGGTCTCGTCGAGCCAATCCGGATGCCAGGTGATGCGGCATTCGAAATCCGCGCCGGACGCCAGCAGCAAGGTCAGGCAGGCTTGCGCCGGCCGCTGCGATTCGCGCCGGCCGGTGATGTCGTCATAGCCCTGGGCGTCGGCCTTGATGTCCAGGCCAACCCAGTCCAGGTGGCGCAGCGCGTCGGCCAGCCGCAGCGGATAGATGCCGGCCGTATGCAGGCCGATGCGAAAGCCCATGCGTCGCGCGTCGCGGATCATGGCCGGCAGGCGCGGTTCGCTCAGGGGTTCGCCGCCGGAGAACACCACCGCGTCCAGCAGGCCCTGGCGGGTGGCCAGGAAGGCGCGCACCTCGCGCCAGTCGTAGCGCGCGGCGCGGGTCTGCAGTTCCGGGTTGTGGCAGTAGTGGCAGCGCCAGGGGCAGCCGGCGATGAAGACCACGGCGGCCAGCGTGCCAGGCCAGTCCACGGTGGAGAAAGGGGTCAGCCCGCCGACGGCGGGCGAGTGGCGCGGCAGCGCCTGCGCGGCGGGCAGGGGCGGCGTGGCGTGGGCGCGCGCGGTGTGCAGGCGCGAACCGGCCCGGGGGCCGGCCGCCGCCTCAGGCGCGGGGTTCGACGAAGAAGCGGCGCTCATTGAACTCGCCTTGTTTGCCGGTGTTGAACGAAGAGACGGGGCGGTGATAGCCCATGACGCGGGTCCAGACTTCGCAGCGCACGCGCTGGCTGTCGTCCAGGACCGGCGCGGTGGCGGCCTGGGGCGTGGATGGTTCGGTCATCAGGGTTTGCATGGTGGGGTTTCCTTCTGGGTGGGACGTCGGGCGGGCTGCCCGGCGCGGGTGAGCATTGCGCTAGGCCGGGACGCGGCAGGCCGATTGCCGGGCCAGCAGTTCGGCGTCGCACTTGGGGCAGAACTCGTGGCGCCCGGCCAGGTAGCCGTGCGTGGGGCAGATCGAGAAGGTCGGCGTGACCGTGATGTAGGGCAGCCGGAAATTCGCCAGCGCGCGCCGCACCAGCGTCTTGCAGGCTTCGGCCGAGGACACGGCTTCGTTCATGTACAGGTGCAGCACGGTGCCGCCGGTGTACTTGCCCTGCAGCGCCTCCTGTTGCGCCAGCGCCTGGAACGGGTCGTCGGTATGGCCCACCGGCAGCTGGCTGGAGTTGGTGTAGTAGGGCTGGGCCTCGGTGCCGGCCTGCAGGATACCGGGATAGCGCTTGCGGTCCTCGCGGGCGAAGCGGTAGGTGGTGCCCTCGGCCGGCGTGGCTTCCAGGTTGTAGAGGTGGCCGGTCTGTTCCTGGAATTCGGTCATGCGCGCGCGCACCCGGTCCAGCAGGCGCAGCGCCAGCGCGTGGCCGGCGGGCGTGGTCAGGTCGTCGGCGTCGCCGCTGAAGTTGCGGACCATCTCGTTGATGCCATTCACGCCCAGCGTGCTGAAGTGGTTGCGCAGCGTGCCCAGGTAGCGCCGGGTATAGGGATACAGGCCCTGGTCGATGTAGCGCTGCACCACCTTGCGCTTGGTCTCCAGCACGTCGCGGCCCAGTTCCAGCAGGCGGTCCAGCCGCGCCATCAGGCCGGCCTCGTCGCCCCGGTGCAGATGGCCCAGGCGCGCGCAGTTCACCGTCACCACGCCGACCGAGCCGGTCTGTTCGGCCGAGCCGAACAGACCGTTGCCGCGCTTGAGCAGCTCGCGCAGGTCCAGCTGCAGGCGGCAGCACATGGAGCGCACCATGTGCGGCTCCAGGTCCGAGTTCAGGAAGTTCTGGAAATAGGGCAGGCCGTAGCGCGCCGTCATCTCGAACAGGCGCGTGGTGTTGGGATGGTCCCAGTCGAAATCGGGCGTGATGTTGTAGGTCGGGATGGGAAAGGTGAAGGCGCGTCCCTTGGCGTCGCCGGCCATCATCACCTCGATGTAGGCGCGGTTGATCATGTCCATCTCGGCCTGCAGGTCGCCGTAGGCGAAGGGCATTTCCTCGCCGCCGATGTAGGGGATCTGCTCGCGCAGGTCGGCCGGGCAGGTCCAGTCGAAGGTCAAGTTGGTGAAGGGCGTCTGCGTGCCCCAGCGGCTGGGCACGTTCAGGTTGTAGATCAGCTCCTGCATCGCCTGCTTGACGTCGGCGTAGGTCATCGCGTCGCGGCGGATGAAGGGCGCCATGTAGGTGTCGAAGGAGCTGAAGGCCTGCGCGCCGGCCCATTCGTTCTGCAGCGTGCCGAGGAAGTTGACGATCTGGCCGATGGCGGCCGACATGTGGCGCGGCGGCGTGGCCTCGACCTTGCCGGGGATGCCGTTGAAGCCCTCGGTCAGCAGCTGGCGCAGCGACCAGCCGGCGCAATAGCCGCTGAGCATGTCCAGGTCGTGGATGTGGATGTCGCCGTCGCGGTGGGCCTGGCCCGCCTCGGGCGTGAAGACATTGGACAGCCAGTAGTTGGCCGTGACCTTGCCGGCCACGTTCAGGATCAGGCCGCCCAGGCTGTAGCCCTGGTTGGCGTTGGCGTTGACGCGCCAGTCGCGCTGCTCCAGGTATTCCTCCATCGCGCTTTCCACGTCCACCAGCGTGTGGCGCAGCGAGCGCAGCCGCGCGTGCTGCTCGCGGTGCACGATGTAGGCGCGCGCCGTGCGCCAGTGGCCGGCGCGCACCAGCGCTTCCTCGACATGGTTCTGGATGGTCTCCACGCCGGGGCAGACATTGCCGTCGCGCGTCAGGGCCTCGGCCACCGTGGCGGCCAGCGCCCGGGCGGCATGCGGCTCCAGCTCTCCGGTGCTCCGGCCCGCCGCCGCGATGGCCTGGGCGATCTTGCCGGCGTCGAATCCGACGACCCGGCCGTCACGCTTGAGGATGTGTTCAATCTGCATGGGTGGCACCATATGTAGTGGAGTGCGAAAACTCTATCACCACATATGGTGTTGATTGCGGCGCAGCCGCGCCGGATTTGGCCGGCGCTTGATCGGGCGCAAACCCCGCCGGCCGGGCGGGAAAAGACGCAATGCGTCCCCTCAAGCGCCGTTCGGCGGCACCCTGAAGTTGTCGGTGATGCGTTTTTCAGCGCGTCGCAGCCGGCGCATCAAGGCCGCGCCCAGGCGGTGGAGCCAGGGCATGGCGGGACGCGGCCGGGTTGCGTCCGACGGCGGTTCGATGGTGGGGCGGGCGGTGGCGGCGTGGGAGGGCGGTGTGGATGTGTCGTGATTCATGGAGCAGCATGCTCGGAGATACACTGCCATCCGTAAAGTTGAATGAACTGACCTAAATCGTCAGGAAAGCTGATGCGTAACCTGAACCTGGATCAGATCCAGACCCTGATCGCGATCGCCGACCTGGGCACCTTCGCGGCGGCGTCGCAGGCGCTGCATCTGGCGCCGCCCACGATCAGCCTGCACATCAAGGAACTGGAGGCGCGCATGCAGGTTCCGCTGGTGCTGCGCGGCCGGCGTCAGGCCGGACTGACGGCGGCGGGCCAGGCGCTGGTCGAGGAAGGACGCAAGCTGCTGGCCGCCAGCGACGATCTCGTGGACATCGTGCGCCGCCGCGCCGCCGGCAGCGTGGGCGTGGTGAAGGTGGGCGTGTCGGCCGGCGTCGGCATCCGCCTGCTGCCGCTCGTGCTGGAGGCCTTGGGGCGGCGCGCGCCCGGCGTGGACGTGAAACTGGAAGCGGCGGGTTCGGCCGAGGCGATGTTGCGGCTGCAGGGCGGCACGCTGGACGTGGCCATCGTCGCCAGTCCGCAGCCCGCCACGGCCCGGGTGGCCGTGATGCCCTGGCGCGACGACGAAATGGTCGCGCTGTTGCCCGCCTCATGGGAAGCGCCCGAGGCGGTCACGCCCGAATGGCTGTCGACGCGGCGCTGGGCCTGCTTCGCGCCGGGCACGCAGATGCACGGCCTGATCGCGTCCTGGTTTGGCCAGGCCGGTTTCAATCCGAGGCCATTCCTGGCCCTGAGCTACCCGGGCGCGTTGAAGGGCCTGGCGGCGGCCAGCCAGAGCGCGGCCATCCTGCCGCTGGCCGAAGTGGAGGACGCGGGGCACGCGGACGTGCAATGGCGCGCGCTGTCGCCGCCGCTCAGGCGGCCGATGGCGCTGGCCTATCGCGCCGCGCCCGAGCCGGGCGCGGCGGCGGCCGCCGTGCTGGAGGCGCTGGCGGCGTTCTCCACCGCTTGAGGTCCGCCAGAAGGCGGCAAGGCAAATGGCGGCCTGTCTCAGTCCAGCGTGATGCCGGCGCGCTTGCCGACGGCGCCGAAGGTGGCGAGTTCGCTGGAAATCTGATCGCGGAAGGCCGGGCCAGGCATGAACACCGGCTCCATCGCCATGTCCTCGATGGACTTGCGCACCTGCGGGTCGCGCATGACTTCCTCGACCGCGCGGCCCAGCGTATCCAGCACCGGCGCGGGCGTCTTGGCCGGCGCCACCAGGCCGTACCATCCGACCATGGACACGCCGGGCAGGCCGGCCTCGGCGAAGGTCGGCACGTCCGGCAGCTGCGGCGAGCGATGCGCGCCGGTGACGGCCAGCGCGCGCACCTTGCCGGCCTTGGCGTGCGGCGCGGCGGACGCCACGGTGTCCACGCCCAGCGCGACCTCGCCGCCGATCAGCGCGGTCACCAGCGGCGCGCTGCCCTTGTACGGGACCGGCGTCATTCTGGCGCCGGCGGCCTCGGCGTACATCTCGCCGGCCAGGTGGGGCGCGGAACCCGGGCCGAAGGTGCCGTACATCAGTTCGCCCTTGCCGCTCTGCTTGCGGGCCAGCTCGGCCGCTTCGCCGGCCGTGCTGGCGGGCAGGTCCTTGCGCGCCAGCAGCACCAGCGGCGCCAGCGAGACGATGGCAATGTGTTCGTAGCTGCGCAGCGGATCGTAGGGCAGGTCGGTCTTGAGCGCGGGCAGCACGGAATAGGTGGTGCTGCCCGACACCATCAGCGTGTAGCCGTCGGGTCGCGCGCGGGCCACGGCCTCGGCGCCGATCACGGTGGACGCGCCGGGGCGGTTCTCGATGATGACCGGCTGGCCCAGCTTGCCGGCCAGCTTGCTGGCCAGCAGGCGCGCCACCGAGTCGGTCGCGCCGCCCGGCGTGAAGGGCACGACGATCTTGATCGGCTGTTCGGGATAGGCGGCGTGCGCCGTCGCGCCGCCAGCGGCGGCGGCCAGGGCCAGGGCGGTTGCGGCGGCGCGGGTCTTGATGGACATGGCGTGGTCTCGGCGTCAGGGTCGAAGGGGCGCGGCGGCGTCGCGCAGGGCCGGTCCCTGGTCGCCCAGGTCCCAGAACAGGCCGGCCATGATGGCCAGGCCCTCGCGGGCGACGCTGCCCAGCAGGTGCTCGTTGGGCGCGTGCTGCGCGCAGGCCGGGTACGAGTGGGGCACCCAGATCGTGGGCAGGCCCAGCAGGTCGGCGAAGATGTCGTTGGGCAGCGAGCCGCCCAGGTTGGGCAGCAGCGCGGGCCGCTTGCCGGTGCTGCGCTCGATCGAGGCCGCGGCCCAGCGGACCCAGGCGTTGTCCGGGGACAGCCGGGTGGCGCCGGCCTGCGCGCCCAGGCGGATGCGGACCTGGCCGAAGCCGGCCTGGCGCAGGTGTTCGCGCACATGGGTTTCCAGCGCGCGCCAGTCCGTGCCGACCACGAAGCGCAGCTGGCACCACGCAGAGGCCTCGGGCGGGATGGCGTTGACCGGCTTGGCCGGATCGCCGGCGCCGAAGGTCAGCACGTCCAGGCTGTTCCAGCCGAACACCTTTTCCGAGGCCGACAGGCCGGGCTCGCCCCAATGCGCGTCTATGGCGGGATCGTCCGCGCCGCCGCCCACGTCCAGCTCGGCCAGGGCCCCGGCCACCGCCAGCGGGATGGGCGGCGGACGCAGGCCGGGCACCGTGATGCGGCCGCGCGCGTCCACCAGCGTGGCGATGGCGTGGGCCAGCACGATGGCGGGGTTGGACAGCAGCCCACCCCAGTTGCCCGAGTGATAGCCGCGCTCGCGCGCGCGCAGCGACAGCTCGAAATTCACCGCGCCGCGCGAGCCCATGAACAGCGTGGGCCGCTCGGCGTGCAGGCGCGGGCCGTCGCTGGCCAGGAAGACATCGGCCGCCAGCTCATCGCGCCGGGCCTCGCAGAAGGCGGCCAGGCCGGGCGAGCCGGCTTCCTCGCCGGTCTCGATCAGCCAGACGGCGTTGAAGCCCAGCCTGCCGCCGCGCGCGGCGATGGCCTGGCGCAGCGCGGCCAGGTTGATGCTGTGCTGGCCCTTGTTGTCGGCGGTGCCGCGCCCGTACCAGCGGTCGCCCTCGACGCGCAGCGTCCAGGGATCGCGGCCAGCGTCCCAGCGCGCCGCGTTGCCGCGCACCACGTCGCCGTGTCCATACAGCAGCACGGTGGGCAGGGCCGGGTCTTCGATGCGCCGCGCCACCAGGATGGGCAGGTCGGCGCCGGCCGGGTTGTCGTGGATGCGACAGGCAAAGCCCAGGCCGGCCAGCAGCGGCGCCATGTCGTCGCGCAGATAGGCGTGCTGCGCGGCCGCCTGGCCGGCTTCCTCGCTCTCGGTCCGGAACGCCACGCGGCGGGCCAGATCGGCCTGGAAGGTGCCGTCGTCGTACTCTGCGACGGCCTGCATGAGGGCTTGCTGGCGATTCACGATGGTCCTCGTTGCGGATTCGAGGCACAAAGTTATTACGCTTCTTCGCGTGCCACAATTAGATAATTCGCATTTCAAACATGCCATTTTGGCAATGCTTGGGAGTCCGCCGTGATTTCATTGGGCCTGAGGTATTTCCTGGAAGTCGCGCGCAGCGGCTCGATCGCCGCCGCCGCCGGCGCGCAGCACGTGGCGGCCTCGGCGGTCAGCCGGCAGATCGCCAAGCTGGAGGACGAGCTGGGCATCGCGCTGTTCGAGCGTCAGGCGCGCGGCATGGCGCTCAGCGACGCCGGACGCCAGCTGGCCGCCTACGCCAGCGCCGCTGCGCTGGAGGCCGAGCGCGTCGCCACCGAGATCCGCCATCGCGGCGAGCAGGGCGACGTGACCGTGCGGCTGGCCTGCACCGAGGGCTTCGCCCATCGCTTCCTGCCGCAGTGCATGGCCGAGTTCAAGCGCCTGCGCCCGCAGGCGCGCTTTCACCTGCGGGTCGAGCGGCCCGAGGAGGTCGGCCGCCTGCTGCTGGAAGGCCTCTCGCAAATCGGACTGCGTTACACCACGGTCCATGACGACCGCCTGTCCACCGAGGTGCTGTGCCGCGCGCCGGTCTATGCGGTGATGTGCCGCCGGCACGCGCTGGCCGGCCGTCGCAGCGTCAGCGTGCGCGACCTGGCCCGGCTGCCGCTGTCGCTGGGCGACCAGGGCACCACGGTGCGGCAGCTGTTCGACGCGGCCTGCGCCAATGCCGGGCTGCACATCGAGCCGGCCTACGTGTCCAATCATTCCGCCGCCTTCCTGCCCATGCTGGCCGGCAGCGATATCGTGGCCCTGTCCGGCTACCTGACCGTCGACGGCCAGCTCGACGCGCTGCGTCTGGCCGCCGTGCCATTCAGCAATCCGGAAATGCGCCAGCGCAGCGTGCAGGCGCAGACGCTGCAGGGGCGCACGCTGCCGGGATTGGCGCGGGAGTTCATGGACCTGCTCGGGGAGCGCCTGGAACAGGGACTGCGGGCCAGGGAGGGGTGAGGCTCTGGCCCGCCGGCCCTACATCGGATCCAGCGGATAGATCGGCCGGCGCACGCGCTTGAACTCGATCTGGCTGTAATCCGATGTGGTGACGCCGTTGCCGGCGCATTCGATGATGGCCGTCGCCATGTCGGCGTAGCCCGCGCGCCAGTGCATCCGGCTCTTGAGCGCCAGGTAGCGCTTCTGCGTCGGATCGATGCCGGCCGACAGCAGGCAGTTGACGTCGTAGGGCTCCTGGTGGCCGGAGATGACGACGATCTCGACGCGGCCCGTGTCGATCACCACGGTCAGCCCGGTGTCGTTGAGCGTGCCGCGCCCCATCGGGCCGCGGCTGCGGTACAGGCCGTCGAACACCAGCTTGACGCGGCCCGTGACCTCCAGCGGCAGGCTGGGCTGGCGCAGCGCGGGGGCCTGGATCTTGCCGCCCAGCGAGAGCGTGACCGTCTGGCCCACGCCGGCCCGGGCGGCCTGTTGCGCGGCGTCGGGATCATAGATGGCGTAGAAGGCCACGTTGTCCAGTCCCTGGCGCAGGATCTCGGCCAGCACCGTGGTGTTGTCCATCGAGCCGCCCGAGGCCGCGTTGTCGCAATGGTCCAGCAGCACGACGGGGCCCTGTTCGATGCCGGCGGCGCGGGCGACCGAGGGTTGCAGCGCGTCGGAGCGGTAGACCCAGTCGGCGCGCGTCGCCCAGGCGCGGTCCAGCAGTTCGTCGCGCAGCTGCTCGGCCTGCGCGGGGCTGGCGTCGGTACAGACCACGGCGCTCAGGCCGGCCTCGCGGATGTCGGCGTGCGGAAAGCCCACGAACACCGACGCGGCCAGCGCCTGGCCCTGGGTCTCCAGCTCGATGCAGCGCGCCTGCAGCGACCGGTTGGGCTCGACATGGGTGCCCTGGCGCAGCACGTGCGGCAGCATGGGCCGGTTGCCCCAGGCCATCACCGGACGGATCTCGCCCTTGAGCGCGCGCGCCACGATGCGCGCGGCGCGCACGGCGGCGGCGTGGATGTCGACGTGAGGGTAGGTGTGATAGCCGGATATCACGGTCGCGTGCCTGACCATGTCGTCGTACAGATTGGCATGCATGTCCAGCGTCACCGCCACCGGGATGTCCGGCGCGATTTCGCGGATGCGGCGCAGCAGGTCGCCTTCCGCGTCTTCCAGGTCGCTGGTCACCATGGCTCCGTGCAGGTCCAGCAGCACCGCGTCGTAGCCGCCGCGCGCCAGCTCGTCCAGCACGGGCTGGCACAGCGCTCGATAGGTCTCGGCCGTGGCGGGGCCGCTGGGCCAGGCGGCCGCGGCCACCGGAATGGTGACGTCCGCGCCGGTCTCGCGCGCCACGTCCAGGTAGCCGGCCAGGCCGCTGTTGGTGCCGCCGTACAGCGCCACCGCCGCGTCGCCCGAGACGGGCTCGGCGCTGCCGCGGAAGAAGCGTTCCAGCGGGGTGGGGACGGGCGAGAACGTGTTCGTCTCATGCTTGATCATTGCCAATAGCCAACGCATGCTGCCTCCAGTGAGGGAAAAAGGGAATGGGCCGCCGGGCCGGCCCGGCGGGAAGACGCGTCCGCGATACCGTGGCGGCGCGGCGCTCAGGGGGTCTTGTCGACCCCCCAGAACACCGGGGCCGGCGCCAACGGCAGTCCGGAGAGCTTGCTGGAATACGCCCGCAACGGCGTGCTCTGCCCCAACGGCACGTACAGGCCTTCGTCGATGGCCACGCGCTGCAGCTCGGCGGCGATCCGCTTCTGTTCGGCCGGGTCCGAGCTTAGCGCGTACTGGTCGCGCAGCGCCTCGACCTGGGGAAAGTCGGGCCAGCCGTACCAGGCCTTGTCGCCATCGGCCGCGGCCATGGGCGTGCGTACCGGATCGGCCAGGTCGGCGGTGTACATATTGGTGTTCAGGATGCTCCAGCCGCCGTCGGCCGGCAGCGCCCTGGACGCGCGCCGCGAGGCCACGCTCTGCCAGTCCATGGCCGCCAGTGTGACGTTGAAACCGGCCTTGCGCAGCGCCTGGGCCATGACCACCGGCTGCGGCGACAGCGAGGCCACGTCGGTGGCGTGCAGCATCAGCACGGGCGTGTTGTCGTAGCCGGCTTCCTTCAGCAGCGCGCGGGCCTTGTCGATGTTCGAGGGCACCACCATGTCCTGGCCGGCATCCGCCTGCATCGGCGTGCCGCAGCCCCACAGCGAGGCGCAGGTGCGCCAGTACTTGGGATTGCCGACCAGCGCCTTCATCACGTCCTCCTGGCCGATGGCGTACATGGCGGCCTGGCGGATCTTCCTGTCATTGAACGGCGGATGCAGGAAGTTGAAGCGATACATCGAGTAGGCGGGGCTGGACGTGGCCGGCTCCACCTTGATGCCGGCATCGCCTTCCAGCATGGGCAGCAGGTCGTAGGGGAACTGCTCGACCAGATCGATCTCGCCGCTCGTCAGGGCATTGGCGGTGGTCAGGTGATCGGGCATCACCAGCCACTCGACCCGGTCCACCTTGACGCGCTTGCCGCCGGCCAGGCCGCTGGCGGGTTCCGGGCGGGGCACGTAGGCGGCGTTCTTGACGTAGACCGTCTTCACGCCGGGCTTGAACTCGACGAGCTTGAACGGGCCGGAACCGGTCATGTCGGTGATGGGCTTGCCGGGCGGCTGCTCGGCGACGCGCCGGGGCAGGATGAAGGGCGCCGACGTGGAGGGCTTGGCCAGCGCGCGCAGCGCGAGGTCGGTGGGCTGCGTCATGACGAAGCGCAGGCGGCGCGCGTCCACCGCCTCGATGCGCTCGGTGAACTTGAGCAGCTTCTGGCCCATGGCGTCGATGGCGGCCCAGCGCCGGATCGAGGCCACGCAGTCCTCGGCCGTCACGGGCTGGCCGTCATGCCAGGCCAGGCCTTCGCGCAATGTCAGCGTATAGGTCTTGCCGTCCTCGGACACGTCCCATTTTTCCAGCATCTGCGGTTGCAGCGCGTTGTCCCCGTCCACGGCGATCAGCGTGTCGTAGATCATGTAGCCGTGCCAGGCGGTGATGTAGGCCGTGGTCGCGTGCGGGTCGGTCAGGCGCAGCGGCGAATGCATCACCGCCCTGAGCGTGGTCTCGGCCGTGGCGGGCGCGGCGGCGGCCAGCGGCAGCAGCGCCAGGAGCGCCGCTCCCAGCCGCGCGCGCGCCGCGTCGGCCCAGGTTGGCCGCGCGGCCCGCGCGATGGCGGCGGTACAGGGATACACAGGGGGGCAAGGCTGGTCGCGATGGCGCATTAAGGCTCCCGTCAGGGTTGGCCGCCCGGCCTGCAAGAAACGGTACTGCAAGGCATGTGACCAGCGGCATGCGGCCCATTCTGGGTACGCCCGCCAGGTTTGAAAATACACGCCCCAGGCCAAACCGGGGCGCTTGTATAGTCGGGAAAATTGCAACTGTACAGGTCGTGCGTGGTGGCCGAATCCTTGATCGAGTTCCAGCCCGTGCGCGGCGACGCCGCGTCGACGCTGGTGGAACAGGTGGTCGCGGCCGTGCGCCGGGCGATCGAGCGGCGGGCGCTGCCGCCCGGGGCCATGCTGCCGTCGATACGCGCGTTCGCCAGCGTGCACCGCGTCAGCGTCCATACCGTCGCCCGCGCCTATGGCCGGCTGGCCCTGGACGGCTGGCTGACGGCCCGGCCCAGGCTGGGCTACCGCGTCGCGCGTCCGCGTCCGCCGCGGGCCGCGCCGGCGGTCTGCCGGCCCGCCGCGCTGGACACGCAGTGGCGCCTGTGCGAAACCCATGCCGACAGCCCCCCGCGCCTGAGCCCTGGCTGCGGCTGGCTGCCGGACGACTGGCTCAACCAGGACGGCCTGCGCGCCGCGTTGCGACACATCAGCCGCCAGCCGATGCGGCGTATGGCGCACTACGGCCATCCCCTGGGCTACGCGCCCTTGCGCGCGCACATCGCGGCGAGGCTGGGCGAGCGCGGTATCGCGGTCGACGCGCAGCGGGTCCTGCTGACGCAGGGCGCCACGCAAGGCCTGGACATCGTCGTGCGCACGCTGCTGCGTCCGGGCGACACCATGGCGGTGGAGCAGCCCTGTTATGCCAATCTGTTCCCGATCCTGCGCCTGGCGCAGGTGCGCGCCGTGCCGGTGCCGCGCGGCGCGGCCGGGCTGGACTGCGTGGCCCTGGAGCGGGTGGCGCGGCTGCACCGGCCCAGGCTGCTGTTCATCAACACCGCGCTGCACAATCCCACGGGAACGAGCCTGGAAGCGGCCAACGCCGCCGAGGTGCTGGCGCTGGCCGCGCGCCATGATTTCCACATCGTCGAGGACGACGTCTCGCGCGAGCTGCTGGATGGCTGGTCCCCGTCGCTGGCGGGACTGGATGGCGCGTGGCGCGTGATCTACCTGGGCGGCTACTCCAAGAGCATCGCGCCGTCGCTGCGGGTCGGCTACATGGTGGCCCACGACGCGCTGCTGCGGGTCTGCGCGCGCAGCAAGATGCTGAGCGGGCTGACCGGACCCGAGACCATGGAACGCCTGGTCCACCACGTGCTGCTCGAAGGACGCCACGCGGCGCACACCGCGCGCCTGCGCGACCGGCTGGCGGGGGCGCACGAGCAGATCGAGGCGCTGCTCGACGCCCATGGCTTCGAGATCTGCGCGCGGCCGCGAGCCGGCCTGTTCCTGTGGGCGCGACCCGCCGGCCGCCGGGCCGGGCTGGGCGCCGACGCGCTGGCCAGGATGGCGGCGGATGCCGGCATTTGGCTGACGCCGGGCTCGCTGTTCGACATAGGCGGGAAGGACCTGCCCTGGCTGCGCTTTAACGTGGCGTATTCGCAGGATCCGGAGCTGTGGCGCTTCCTGCGCGAGGCGGGGGCGGCGGGCGGGACGTAGCGCCGGCATCGCCAGTCTCGCGGCCCTGATCCACGATGCCTGTTCCTGAGACATTTCGCTGCGTCCTAGGACTGGCGGCAGCCAGACATCAAGCCATCAGAGAGCGCGAGCCAATGGTTCCACGCGACGCATGCAAGTGGTTCCATCAGTCATCGCGAGGCGCTGCTATGTTGGCCGGACAAGAACGCAAGCCCGACAGGGCCCAACGCAGCCTCAAGGAGACACGTCGTGAATCACACGCACGAGCAGGGCGGCGCCGGCGCGCCGCAAGGCGCCAATGAAAACGCGCTCAGCGCGACGCTGAAGACGCGTCATCTCACCATGATGTCCATCGCCGGCGTGATCGGCGGCAGCCTGTTCGTCGGCTCGGGCAGCATCGTGCACTCGGCGGGGCCGGCGGCGGTGCTGGCTTATCTGGCCGGCGGCATCGTGGTGGTGTTCATCATGCGCATGCTGGGCGAGATGGCCACCGCCAATCCCGACACCGGCTCGTTCTCCACCTATGCCGACCGGGCCATCGGCCGCTGGGCGGGCTTCACCATCGGCTGGCTGTACTGGGGCTACTGGGCGCTGCTGATGGCCTGGGAGGCGCACGTCGCGGGCATCATCCTGCACGAGTGGTTCCCGATGCTGTCGGTCAACGCGTTCACGCTGGGCGCCACGCTGGTGCTGATCCTGCTGAACTTCTTCAACGTCAGGAACTACGGCGAGGCCGAGTTCTGGTTCGCGCTGATCAAGGTCGTGGCCATCGTCTGCTTCATCGTCGTCGGCACGCTGGCCGTGCTGCGGCTGTGGCCCTGGGGCGAGGCCCAGGGCGTGGCCAACCTGGTGGCGCATGGCGGCTTCATGCCCAACGGCGGCAAGGCGGTGGTGGTGGCGCTGCTGGGGGTGATGTTCGCCTTCCTGGGCGTGGAGATCGTCACCATCGCCGCGTCCGAGTCTCCCAATCCGGCGCAGCAGATCAGCCGCGCCACGCGCTCGGTGGTGTGGCGGGTCTGCCTGTTCTACATCGGCTCGATCTTCCTGATCGCCGCGCTGGTGCCGTGGAATGATCCGCTGCTGGGCCAGTCGGGCTACGGCGCCTACCGGCGCACGCTGGAGCTGCTGGGTGTGCCGGGCGCGCAGTTCCTGATGAACTTCGTGGTGCTGACGTCCGTCAGCAGCTGCCTGGTGTCGGCGCATTACACGGCCTCGCGCATGCTGTACTCGCTGGCCCGGCGCGGCGACGCGCCGGCCATGTTGCAGCGCACGCGCGGGCGCAGCGGCATACCGGTGCATTCGGTCATCGCCTCCTGCGCCGTGGCGGTGTGCATGGCCCTGATCAACTTCGTCGATTTCCTGCGTCCCAAGGATGTGCTGGACACGCTGATGAACATCACCGGCATGGTCGCCATGCTGGTCTATCTGGTGATTGCCTGCTCGCAACTGCGCATGCGCGGCAAGCTGCGCGCCGAAGGCAAGGAGCCGCTGGTGCGCATGTGGCTGTTTCCCTGGCTGACCTGGGCGGTGATCATCTTCATCGTGGCGGCGCTGATCACGATGGTGTTCGTCGATGAGTACCGGACGGTGGTGCTGTCCACCGGCGCGGCGGCGCTGGCCGTGGTGGCGGTCGGGCTGCTGCGGCATGGACGCGGCGGGGCCGCGCGCCTGCACGGCGCGCGGGCCTGAAGCCGCCGGGGCCGGCGGTCGCCGGCCTTGGCCTGTTGTTTTGCAACCGGGGCCAGGTTGGCCCATCGCCTCGGTATTTTCCCGATGGAACAACCCATACGCGCATTTGTTCTATTGACCATACATTAGGACACTTCTAGAGTTCGCGGCATGGATACCGCGATGCCCTTGCCGAAGTACCACCAGATCTACCTTGTGCTGCGCGAGCAGTTGCAGGAAGGGCGCTACGACGTGGACGGCGTGCCGGGCGAGCATGCGCTGGCCGCGCAGTTCCAGGTGGCCCGCATCACCATCCGCAAGGCGATGGAGATGCTGGTGGCCGACGGGCTGGTGTCGCGCCGGCCCGGCCTGGGCACCTGGCCGCGCAGCGCGCCGGCTGCGTCCGCTACCGCGCCGCGCCCGCGCGCGGCGCAGAAGGCGCAGCTGACCGGGCTGATGGAGAACATCGTCAACATGGGCCTGCGCACCGCCGTGCGCGTGCTGGATTGCGTCCAGGTCGGCGCGCCGCCGGCGGTGGCCGAGGCGCTGGAGATCGCGCCGGGCGAGCCGGTGATCAAGAGCCTGCGGGTGCGCAGCACCGAGGCCGGCCCCTTGTCCTACATCACCACCTACGTGCCGCTGGCCGTCGCCGCCTTCACGCGCGAGGACCTGGAGCGCCAGCCCTTGCTGATGCTGCTGGAGTCGGCCGGCGTCGAGTTCGGCGGCGCCACGCAGACCATCAGCGCCCGGTTGGCCGACGCGCAGGTCGCGCCGCATCTGGACGTGGCCGTGGGCTCGGCCCTGCTGGCCGTGACGCGCCTGGTGCGCGACGTCAAGGAACGTCCGGTGCAGCTGCTGCAGGGCCTGTACCGGCCCGACCGCTACCAATATCAGTTGCAACTCTCGCGCGTCGGCGGCATCGACGCCAAGGTCTGGGTCAGCGAAGAGCTGTCGGCCCAATTCCATTGATCCCACTCCGGAGATTCGCCATGAACACGCGCCGTCATTTCCTGACCCGATCCGCCGCCGCCGCGGCCTTGTTGTCCGCGCCCTGGATCGCGCGCGGCCAGTCCGCGTCCGCCGTGAAAATCGGCGTGCTGCATCCGGTGACGGGCGCGCTGGCCTATTCGGGCCAGCAGTGCCGGCTGGGCGCGTTGCTGGCCATCGAGGACATCAACCAGGCCGGTGGCATCAAGTCGCTGGGCGGCGCGCCGCTGGAGGCGGTGCTGGGCGACGCGCAATCGCGTCCCGAGGCGGGCTCGGCCGAGGTCGAGAAAATGGCGGCGGCCGGCGTGTCCGCCGTGGTCGGCGCCTACGCCTCGGCGATCTGCCTGGCGACCACGCAGACCGCCGCGCGCTACGGGCTGCCCCATGTGGTCGACGTGGGCGTGGCCGACCAGATCGTCGAGCGCGGGCTGAAGAACACCTTTCGCTTCGGGCCGGGCTATCGCAGCTGTACCGAGCGCGCCATTCAGGACCTGGCGGCGCTGAACCAGGCCGCCGGCAAGCCGGCGCGCACGGTGATGATCGTGCACGAGGACTCGCTGTTCGGCGCGGGCACGGCGGCGCTGCTGTCCAAGTCGCTGCCCGAGCACGGCTTCGAGGTGAAAGAGGTCATCAAGCATCCGAACCCGACGCGCGACTTCAACAATATCGTGCTGCGCATGCGCTCGGTCAATCCGGACATTGTGATTCCGGCCAACTACTACAACGAATACGCGCTGCTGCTGCGCGCCATGAAGCAGCAGAAGGTGCAGCCCAAGGCGATCTACTCCGTGCTGGGCGGGGCGGCGTCGAGCTACAAGTTCCTCAAGGAATATCCCGACGTGGCCCACGGCATCATCGACTGCAACCACTGGTTCAATCCCAAGGACGCGCGTGTCGCGCCGCTGAAGGCGCGGGTGGAGCAGAAGGGCGCCTACTTCAGCTACGAAGTCTTCATGACCTACACCAGCATGTTCCTGCTGGCGGACGCGCTGGAACGGGCGAAGTCGGCCGACCGCGCCGCCATCATCGAGGCGCTGGCGGCCAGCGCGTTCTCCGATCATCTGATGCCTTACGGCCCGACCCGTTTCGTCGACGGCCAGAACACCGGCGCGCGGCCCCTGCTGACGCAGGTCCTGGGCGGCGACATCCAGGTCATCATCCCGCCCGAGTACCGGCAGGCGGACGCGCAGTTCCCCGTGAAGGCCTGACGCGATGCCGCTGGATCCCGCCATCCTCTTCAGCGCCGTGCTCAACGGCCTGACCACCGGCGCCGTGTACGCGCTGGTGGCGCTGGGCCTGACCCTGATCTACGGCGTGCTGCACATCATCAACTTCGCCCATGGCGCGGCGCTGATGGTGGCGCTGTACGCGGTCTATCTGCTCAACCAGCGGCTGGGCCTGGATCCCTACGCGGCGCTGCCGCTGGTGATGGCGGGCATGTTCGCGCTGGGCTACCTGTTGCAGCGGCTGGTGATCAACCGCGCCAGCCATGGCAAGGACGAGAACATCCTGCTGGTCACGCTGGGACTGTCCATCGTGCTGGAGAACCTCGCGCTGGTCTGGTTCAAGTCCGATACGCGCAGCATCGACACGCCCTATGCGCTGTCGACGGTCGAGATCGGGCCTGCGCTGATCGCGCTGCCCAAGCTGATCGCATTCGGCGGCGCGCTGGCCGTGGCCGCCTGCCTGCTGTGGCTGATCCGGGGCACGGACCTGGGGCGCGCCATCCGCGCGGTGGCGCGCGAGAAGCAGGGCGCCCGGCTCATGGGCATCGACGTGGAACGGGTCTACGCGCTGTCGTTCGGCATCGGCATGGCCTGCCTGGGCGCGGCCGCCTGTTTCCTGCTGCCGGCGTACTACGTCAATCCGCAGGTCGGCGGCGGCTTCGTGCTGGTGGCCTTCACCATCGTGGTGCTGGGCGGCATGGGCAGCTTCGCCGGCGCATTGGCCGGCGGGCTGCTGATCGGCGTGGTCGAGTCGCTGGGCGGCCTGTTCCTGGGCGACTCGCTGGGCCAGATGGGCATCTTCGCCATCTTCATCCTGGTGTTGCTGTTCCGCCCGCAGGGGCTGTTCGGGGGGAAAGCATGAACACGAGCGTCAAGGACGCCTGCGCCATCCTGGCCTTCGGCCTGGCGGTGCTGGCCATCACCGGGTTCACGCAGTCGGGCGTGCTGCTGACCTTCATCATGATGTCGCTGTACGCGGCGCTGCTGTCGCAGGCCTGGAACATCCTGGGCGGTTACGGCGGCCAGCTGTCCTTCGGCCATGCGCTGTTCTTCGGCGTGGGCGCCTATGCCCAGGCGCTGGGCCAGCTGTCGCTGGGCTGGAATCCCTGGCTGGCCTTGCCCTGTGCGATCGCGCTGGGCATGGCGGCGGGGCTGGCCGTGGGCGGGCTGACGTTCCGCTACGGACTGCGCGGCTCCTACTTCGCGCTGGTCACGCTGGCCTTCGCCGAGGTGCTGCGCATCGTGGCGACCAGCGTGTCCTTCACCGGCGGCGGCGTGGGCCTGATGCTGCCCTTGCGCGAAGTCGCGACCAACATGCAGTTCCCCAGCCGCCATGGCTACATCTACCTGATCCTGGCCTTCGTGCTGCTGGCGCTGGCCGTCACGGCCTGGCTGCGCCGCTCGCGCTTCGGCGCCTATCTGCAGGCCGTGCGCGACAACGAGGACGCGGCGCGCGCCATCGGCGTCGATCCGCTGCGCGTGAAGCTGGGCGGCATCGCGTTGTCGGCGGCCTTCATGAGCGCGGCCGGCGCCTTCTATGTGCAGGTGTTTCAGTACATCGATCCGGCCATCGCCTTCGGTCCGGCCGTGTCGGTCGAGGCGCTGGTGGGCGCCATCGTCGGCGGCATGGGCACGCTTTGGGGGCCGGTGCTGGGCGCGCTGGCGCTGCACGCGCTGGCCGACCTGACGCGCAACCTGTTCGGCGAGCTGCCCGGCATCAGCATGGTGATCTACGGCGTGGTGCTGATCCTGATCGTGACCTTCGCGCCGCGCGGCATCAGCGGCTGCGGCCAGTCGGCGGCGCGGCTGTTCAAGCGGCCCGCGCGCCGCGCGCTGGAGAAATGACATGCTGCTGCAAGCACAGGCGCTATCCATCAGCTTCGGCGGCCTGAAGGCCGTGCAGGACGTCAGCCTGGCGGTGCCGGCCGGCAGCATCAGCGCGCTGGTCGGTCCCAACGGCGCGGGCAAGACCACGCTGTTCGGACTGCTGTCGGGTTTTCTGCGCCCGGACCAGGGCAAGGTGCTGTTCGACGGCCGGGACATCACCGGCATGGCGCCGCAGCGCGCCGCGCGCCTGGGCATGGCGCGCACCTTCCAGATCGTGCAGCCCTTCGGCGCGCAGACGGTGCGCGAGAACATCGCCGTCGGCGCGCACCTGCGCCTGCCGGGGCGGGCCGACGCGCTGGCGGCCGCCGAGGCCATCGCGCGCCGCGTCAACCTGGGCGCGCAGCTGGACAAGCCCGCCGCCGACCTGACCGTGTGCGGGCGCAAGCGCCTGGAGCTGGCGCGCGCGCTGGCCACCCGGCCCCGGTTGCTGTTGCTGGACGAGGTGCTGGCGGGGCTGAACCCGGCCGAGATCGACGAGATGATTCCCGTGGTGCGCCAGCTGGCGGCGGATGGCGTGACCGTGCTGATGATCGAGCACGTGATGCGCGCGGTCATGAGCCTGGCCGCGCAGGTCTGGGTGCTGGCGCAGGGCCGGCTCATCGCCCAGGGCACGCCGGCGCAGGTGACGCGCGACGCGGCGGTGGTGGAAGCCTACCTGGGGCATGGCGCGGCCGCGCGCCTGGCCGGGCAGGGCGGCGCGGGACGGGCGGAGGCGGGACGATGAGCGGCTTGCTGGAAGTGCAGGGCCTGCGGGCCGGCTACGGCCGCACGGAAGTGCTGCGCGGCGTGGACCTGAGCGTGGGCCAGGGCGAGATCGTGGTGCTGCTGGGCAGCAACGGCGCGGGCAAGTCCACGCTCAACAATACCCTGTGCGGACTGCTCCGGCCCTGGGGCGGCCGCGTGCGCTTCGACGGCTCGGACCTGACCGGCCGCCACTACCGCGACGTGGTGCGCGCCGGCCTGATCCAGGTGCCGGAGGGGCGGCGCGTGTTTCCCAACCTGAGCGTGCGCGAGAACCTGGAGCTGGGCTCCTATGCGCGGGCGCGCGCCCGGCGCGCGGCCAATCTGGAACAGGTGCTGGACACCTTTCCCCGGTTGCGCGAGCGCCTGGGCCAGCTGGCCGGCTCCATGTCCGGCGGCGAACAGCAGATGCTGGCCATCGGCCGGGGCCTGATGGCCGAGCCCAGGCTGCTGATCCTGGACGAACCCTCGCTCGGGCTGTCGCCGCTGATGGTCGAGGAACTGTTCGCGCTGATCGCCCGCCTGCACCGCGCCGGGCTGTCCATCCTGCTGGTCGAGCAGAACGTGGGCCAGTCGCTGGAAACCGGGCAGCGCGCCTATGTGCTGGAAGAGGGCGCGATCCGCCACAGCGGATCCTGCGCCGAACTGATGGCCAGCGACGACGTGCGCCGCGCCTATCTGGGGATGTAGCCATGGATCCTGTCAGTCCTTCCGCCGCCTTGCGCGCCGTGGTCCGGGCGGGCGAGGGCGGGGATGCCGTACCGCAGACCCTGGCCCAGAAGCTGATCGCCGCCGCCTGCGGGCGCGAAACGGTGGCCGAGGGCGAGATCGTCACCTGCCGCGTCGACCTGGCCATGTTCCATGATTCCAGCGGCCCGCGCCGCCTGGAACCGATGTTGCGCGAAGTCGGCGCCCGACTGTGGGATCCCGCCAGGGTGGTGCTGGTGATCGACCACTACGTGCCCGAGTCCGACGAGGAATCGCGCCGCATCGTGCGCATCGCGCGGGAATGGGCCGTGCGCGAGCGATTGCCCAATGTCTACGACAGCCAGGGCATCTGCCACGTGGTGCTGCCGCAGGGCGGGCATCTGCGGCCCGGCATGTTCTGCGTCGGCGGCGATTCGCATTCACCCACCGGCGGCGCCTTCGGCGCCTACATGTTCGGCATCGGCAGCACCGAGATGCTGGGCGTGGCCGTCACCGGCGGCATCTGGGTGCGCGTGCCGCGCACGCTGATGATGCGCTGGAACGGCCGGCTGGGCGCGGGCGTGACCGCCAAGGACATGATGCTGCGCATGATAGGCCGCCTGGGCATGAATGGCGGCCGCTATCAGGCCGTGGAGTTCTGCGGCGAGGCGGTGCGCGCGCTGTCCATGCAGGAGCGCATGACGCTGTCCAACATGAGCGCCGAGCTGGGCTCGCAGGTCGGCCTGGTGGCGCCCGACGCCACCACCGAGGCCTGGCTGCGCGAGGCCGGCGTGCGGGGACCGCTCGATATCGCGCACTGGCAGAGCGACCCCGACGCCGACGCCGAGTGGCACGATTTCGACGCCGCCGCGCTGGCGCCGCAGGTGGCCGCCCCGCACAGCCCCGCCAATGCGGCGGATGTGAGCGTCCATGCTGGCGTGGCGGTGCAGGCGGCCTATATCGGCGCCTGCACCGGCGCCAAGCTGGACGACCTGCGCGCCGCAGCCGCCGTGCTGCGCGGCCGCCGCGTGGCGGCGGGCGTCAAGCTGATGGTGGCGCCCGCCAGCCTGCGCGACCAGAGCGATGCCGAGCGCGAGGGCGTGCTGCAGACGCTGCTGGAGGCGGGCGCGCAGCTGCTGCCCACGTCCTGCGGCGCCTGCGCCGGCTACGGCGGCTCGATTCCCGACGGCGCCACGGTGATCTCGACCACGGCGCGCAATTTCAAGGGCCGCATGGGTTCCGAGACCGCTCAGGTCTACCTGGCCTCGCCCTACAGCGTGGCCGCCGCGGCGGCCACGGGCCGCATCATCGATCCCAGGGAGGTGCTGCAATGAACCAGCACGGCCGCGTCTGGCGGGTAGGCGCAGATATCGACACCGACGCGCTCGCCCCGGGCGCCTACATGAAGTTCGGCATCGACGAGATCGCGCGCCATTGCCTGCAGCGCGTGCGGCCAGACTTCGCCGCCGGCGTGCGGCCCGGCGACGTGCTGGTGGCCGGGCCCAACTTCGGCATCGGCTCCTCGCGCGAACAGGCCGCCGCCGCCCTGGTCCGGCTGGGCGTGGCGGCGGTGGTGGCGCCGTCCTATAACGGCCTGTACTTCCGCAACGCCTTCAACGTCGGCCTGCTGCTGCTGACCTGCCCGCATGCCGCCCGGCTGGTCGAGGGCGAACGCGTCAGCCTGGACCCGGACGCCGGCCGCATCCATCGCCGGGACGGCGAGGCGCTGGCCTGCGAGCCGCTGCCGGACTTCCTGCTGGACATGGTGCGGGCCGGCGGCCTGCTCAATCAACTGAAGGCGCTGCAAAAAGGAGCGCGGCCACAGGCCGGCCAGGCTCCGGGCAATGCCACCGAATCCTGACGAACCGGAACTGCCATCATGCTAGACCCCGTCACCCTGGCCGTGCTCAACGGCCGGCTGGAACAGATCGCCGATGAAATGGACGCGACCCTGTACCGCAGCGCCTTCAATCCCATCATCGCCGAGGCGCACGACGCCTGCCACGGCCTGTACGACGCCGCCAGCGGCGCCACGCTGGTGCAGGGCAAGTCCGGCCTGCCGGTGTTCGTGGGCGCCATGTCATTCGCGGTCCAGGCCGCCGCCCGCGCCGCCCAGGGGCGCGGCGGCATGCGGGATGGCGACGTCTGGATCCTGAACGATCCCTACGACGGCGGCACCCACGCCAACGACTTCAAGCTGGTGCGCCCGGTGTTCCGGGGCGGCGAGCTGTATTGCTACCTGGCCTCGGCCGCGCACTGGCATGACGTCGGCGGCGCGGTGCCCGGCAACTACAACCCGGCCGCGACCGAGTGCTGGCAGGAGGCGGTGCAGATCCCGCCGGTGCGCATGGTGCGCGGCGGCGAGCTGGACGAGGACGTGCTGGCCATCCTGAAGGCCAATTCGCGCCTGCCCGACAGCCTGTGGGGCGACCTGAACGGCCAGCTGGCCGCGCTGGAACTGGGCGCGGGCCGGCTCGACGACCTGTTGCAGGAGTATGGCGACGACACCGTGCGGGCCGCGCTGGACACGCTGCGCCAGCGCGCCCGGCGCCTGATGCTGGACCACGTGGCCAGCCTGCCGGACGGCGAGTACCGCTATCGCGACACGCTGGACAACGACGGCGTCAAGGACGCCGAGCTGACCATCGCCCTGCGGCTGCGCGTGAGCGGTGAACGGCTGGAACTGGATTTTTCGGAGACCTCGCCGGCCTGCGCCGGCCCGGTCAATATCTCGCGCGCCACCGCCGTGGCCGCCTGCTACGTGGCGCTCAAGCACGTGTTCCCGGACGTGCCGGCCAATGCCGGCGTGCTGGACGCGGTGACGGTGACGCTGCCCGACGGCCTCTTGATCTCGGCGGAACGGCCGCGCCCGGTGGGCGGCTATACCGAGACCATCCTGCGCATGATCGACGTGATCTTCTGCGCCGTGGCCCAGGCCGCGCCCGAGCGCGCGCCGGCCCAGGCCTACGGCACCATCAACGCGCTGTCCATCGCCGGCTACCGCAGCGACGCGGCGCGCAAGGGGCAGCGCTGGGTCATGTTCAGTTTCTTCGGCGGCGGCCACGGCGGCCATAGCGCCGGCGACGGCCTGAGCCACGGCAACGCGCCGATCTCCACGGCGACGATTCCGCCGCTGGAGATCCTGGAGGCCGCTTATCCGGTGCGCTTCACGCAATGGGCGCTGCGGCCCGACTCGGCCGGCGACGGCAGGCATCGCGGCGGCCTGGGCGCCATCTACGAAATCGAATTGCTGGAAGACAGCGCCGAGGCCTTCATCTTCGGCGAGCGCGGCCGCAGCAGCCCCAAGGGCGTGGCCGGCGGCGAGCCGGCGGCATCGAACGTGTTCCGCTATCAGCAGGACGGGCAGTGGCTGGCGCCGCCCATGACCTCGAAGATGCTGGGCATCGCGCTCAAGCGCGGCGAACGCGTGCGGCTGGAAACGCCGGGCGGCGGCGGCTACGGACCGCCGGCGCAGCGCAGCGAGGCGGCGCGCCGGCGCGACCGCGATATGGGCTATGTGAGCGGCGCGGCCGCCGCGCAGGAAAAGGGAAGGGCATGACGATGGCGACGACGCAACAATCCCTGGTGGTGGGCGTGGACGTGGGCGGCACGTTCACGGACCTGTTCGTGCTCGATGAGCACACCGGCGAGGCGCGCGTGATCAAGGTGCCGTCCACGCGCGGCGAGGAAGCGCGCGGCTTCATGAATGGCATCGGCCGCGCGGCCGAGGGCGCGGGCGCCATCGCCACCATCGTGCACGGCACCACCGTCGGCACCAATGCGCTGCTGGAACGCAAGGTGGCGCGCACCGGCATCATCACGACGGCGGGCTTTCGCGACGTGCTGGAGATGCGCCGGCGCGACCGGCCGCAGACCTGGGGCCTGCGCGGCGGCTACGAACCCGTGGTGCCGCGCGACCTGCGGCTGGAGGTCGACGAGCGGGTGCTAGCCGACGGCGCGATCCACACCGAGGTCAACCTGGACCAGGTCGAGGCGGCGGCGCGCGAGCTGCTGGTGCGCGGCTGCGAGGCGGTCTGCGTGTTCTTCGTCAATGCCTACGCCAATCCGGCCAACGAGGCCCGCGCGGTGGCGCGGGTGCGCGAGATCTGGCCCAACGGCCACGTCACCGCCGCGACCGAGGTGTTGCCCGAGATCCGCGAGTTCGAGCGCTGCTCCACGGCCACGCTCAACGCCGCCCTGCAACCGGTGGTGGGCAGCTACCTGACCCGGCTGCAACAGGACCTGCGTGGCCACGGCTTCGACGGCGAGCTGCTGGTGGTGCAGAGCAATGGCGGCGTGATGTCTCGCGAAACCGCCTGCGACGTGCCGGTGCGCACGGCGCTGTCCGGTCCGGCGGCCGGCGTCATCGCCTGCGCCGCCATCGCGCGCGCCGCCGGCCTGCCGGACGTGGTCACGGGCGACATGGGCGGCACGTCCTTCGACGTGTCGCTGGTGGCGGGCGGCGAGGTCTCGCTGGCGGCGCAGACCGCGATCGAGTTCGGCATGGTGGTGCGCGCGCCGATGATACAGATCGAGACCATCGGCGCGGGCGGCGGTTCGATCGCCAGCGTGGATGCCGGCGGCCTGCTGCAGGTCGGTCCGGAATCGGCCGGCAGCAATCCCGGGCCGGCCTGCTATGGCCGGGGCAACACACGGCCCACCGTCACCGACGCCAATGTGCTGCTCGGCCGCATCGCGGCCGACCGGCCGCTGGGCGGCGGACTGCTGGCGCGGCTGGATGCCGAACGCGCGCGCGCGGCCATCGACGAGCACGTGGGCCGGCCGCTGGGCCTGGACCCGCAGGCGGCGGCCGAGGCCATCCTCACGGTGGCCAACGCCAAGATGGCCGGCGCGATCCGCGTGGTGTCGATCGAGCGCGGCCACGATCCGCGCAAGTTCGCCTACATGCCCTTCGGTGGCGGCGGCGCGCTGCACGTCTGCGCGCTGATGCGCGAGGTCGGCTGCCTGCAGGGCATCGTGCCGCGCTTTCCGGGCGTGACCTCGGCGCTGGGTTGCGTCATGGCCGATATGCGCCACGACAGCGTGCAGACGCTGAACACCACGCTGGCGGGCCTGGACGAGGCCGATCTGGCGCGCCGCGTACAGGCCCTGGCCGACAGCTGCCAGCAACGGCTGGACTCGGCCGGCGTGGCCTTCGAGGGCGTGCGCGAGCGCATCGAGCTGGACATGCTGTACGCCGGCCAGAGCCATACGGTGAACGTGCCGGTCGAGCGCCAGGCGCTGACGCGCACCGGCATCGCCGCCGCTTTCGAGGCCGCCTACCGTCGCGCCTATGGCCGCAGCCTGGACGGCATGCCGGTGCGCGTGCTGAACCTGCGCTATGCGCGCATCGGCATGCGGCCCAAGTTCGATCTGGCGGTGCTCGCGCCCACCGCCGGGGCGATGCCGGCCGTGCTGGGCACGCAGGCCGTCTACCACGGCGGGCAATGGTGGGACGCGGCGCGTTACGAACGGTTGGCGCTGCCCGTCGACGCGGAAGTGGCCGGCCCGGCCATCCTGGAACAGCCCGACACCACGATCTGGATCGAGCCCGGCTTCACCGGCCGCGTGGACCGCCTGGGCAATCTGCTGATCCGCCGCCAGCCATGACGCCTACACACGATGCCCGGCGCCCCTGCGGGGGCGGCGTCTTCCATCCCGGAACGGTCCGGCGATGAAACAGGAGCACACCATGTCCGACGCCCGATCCACCGCCTTGATCGTCATCGACCTGCAGAACGACTTCCTCGCGCCCGGCGGCGCCTATGATCGTGGCGGCGCCGTCTCGGCCGAGGCGCGCGCGCTGCCGCCCGGGTGGCGCCGGTGGCGCGCGCCCTGAAGGCCGCCGGCGGCTTCGTCGCCGCCAGCCAGTTCACGCTGTGGCCCGACGCGGCCGGCGAACCCATGATCTCGCCACACCTGCGCCGGCTGCGGCCTTTCCTGCGGCGCGGCGATTTCGCAGCCGGCGGCCCGGGCCATGCCTGCGTGGCCGAGCTGGACGGCCTGGTCGACGTGGCCGTCTGGAAGGTCGCCTATTCGGCTTTCTTCAATACGCAGCTGGACTGGGTGCTGCGGCGTGCCGGCATCGAGCACGTGGCCATCTGCGGCATCGTGACCAACGGCGGCGTGGCCAGCACGGCGCGCGACGCGCACATGCGGGATTACCACGTCACCGTGCTGGCTGACGGCTGCGCCGCGCCGACGCCGGCGTTGCACAACGCCGCGCTGGCCGATCTGCGCAGCGTGGCGGACCTGCGCGCCTGCGAGGACTTCATCGCGGGAATCGTCCGATGAACGGACCGGACGCGCAGCCCGCGCCGGAACTGTCGCTGCCCGTGCTCATCATCGGCGGCGGCGCCTGCGGCCTGACCGCCGCCATCCGGCTGGCGCGGTCGGGCGTGGAATGCGTGGTGATCGAGCGTGACGCCGTGCCGGCCGGGTCCACCGCGCTGTCGTCCGGCTTCATTCCGGCGGCGGGTACGCGCGTGCAGCGCGCCGCCGGCGTGGCGGACAGCGTGGACGACTTCGCCGCCGACATCCTGGCAAAGAGCGGCGGCGCCGCCGCCGCGCATCTGGTGCAAGCCTATGCCCGGGCCGCGCCGGCCGCCATCGACGCGCTGGAACAGGCCGGGCTGCGCTTCGAGCTGCTGGACGGCTTCCTGTACCCCGGTCATCGCGCCCGCCGCATGCACACGCTGCGCCAGCGCTCGGGCCAGGCGCTGATGGCCGCGCTGGGACAGGCGGCGGCGGACGCGGGCGCGCTGGTGCTGACGCGCACACTGGCGCGCGAGCTGCGGCATGACGGCCAGGGCCGGATCACGGCCGTGATCTGCGAACGACCGGACGGCACGCGTGAATCCATCGGCTGCGATGCGCTGATCCTGGCCTGTAACGGCTTCGGCGGCAACGCCGCCATGGTGCGCGAGCATCTGCCAGCCATGGCGGACGCGGTCTATGGCGGCCACGCCGGCAACGATGGCAGCGCGGTGCGCTGGGGGCGGGAGCTGGGCGCGGGCCTGGCCGATATGGGCGCCTATCAGGGGCACGGCTCCTGGGCCACGCCGCAGGGCGCGCTGGTGTCCTGGGCCGTGATCATGGATGGCGGCGTGCAGGTCAATCGGCTGGGCCGGCGCTTTCACGACGAGACCCAGGGCTATTCGGAAGCGGCCGTGCGCGTGCTGGCGCAGCCGGATGGCGTGGCCTGGAACGTGTTCGACGACCAGGCGCTGGCGCTGGTGCGCGACTTTCCCGATTTCCAGGCAGCGCGCGCGGCGGGCGCGCTGCGCAGCGCCGACGACGTGCCGGCGCTGGCCGCGCTGATCGGCTGCGATGCGCGGGCGCTGGCCGACACGCTGCGGTCGGTAGCCAGGGATGCACGGGACGTCCACGGACGCCGTTTCACGCGCGCCTTGTCCGCGCCATATCACGCGGTCAAGGTCACCGGCGCGCTGTTCCATACCCAGGGCGGCCTCGACATCGACGCCCGCTGCCGCGTGCGGCGGGCGGACGGCGGCCTGTTCCCGAATCTGCTGGCGGCGGGCGGCGCGGCGCGCGGCGTGTCGGGCAACGATGTGGCGGGCTATCTGTCGGGCAACGGCCTGCTCAGCGCCATCGCGGGCGGCCATATCGCCGCGGCGACGGCCGCCGGGATCGCGGGCACGGCGCTGGCCGATGAGCCGACTCCGTAGCGTCGCGCGGCCACAGGCATGCGCATGACTTTCATACAGGCATCCACGTTCATGGAGGCATCCAGGCATGAACACCTTGAGTAAGCAGCTGGCCCAGGGCCCGGTCCTCGCGCCCGGCGTGTACGACGCCTTGTCGGCGCTGGCCGCCGAGCAGGCCGGTTTCCAGGCCCTGTACCTGTCCGGCGCGTCCATCGCCTATACGCGGCTGGGCCGTTCCGACGTGGGCCTGACCACGTACAGCGAGGTCGAGGACACGCTGGCGCGCATCGCCGAACGGGTCCGGGCGCGCATCATCGTCGACGCCGACACCGGTTTCGGCAATGCACTGAACGTGCAGCGCACCGTGCGCGGCCTGGAGCGGGCCGGCGCGGCCATGATCCAGCTGGAGGACCAGACCTTTCCCAAGCGCTGCGGCCACCTGGACGGCAAGTCCGTGGTGCCGGCCGCCGAGATGTGCGGCAAGCTGCGCGCCGCCGTGGACGCGCGCCAATCGCGCGAGACTCTGATCCTGGCGCGTACCGACGCGCTGGCCTCGGAAGGGCTGGACGCGGCGCTGGAACGGGCCGAGCGCTATCTGGAAGCCGGCGCGGACGCCTTGTTCATCGAGGCCCTGCGCAGCGGCGAGCAGATGCGGGCGGCCTGCGGACGCTTCGCCGGCCGCGCGCCGCTGCTGGCCAACATGGTCGAGGGCGGCAAGACGCCGGTGCAGGGCGCGCAGGAGCTGGCCGCGCTGGGATTCGGCATCGTCATCTTTCCGGGCGGCACGGCGCGCGCGGTGGCCCACACGCTGGCGGGCTACTACGGCAGCCTGCGCCAGCACGGCAGCACGACGCCCTGGCGCGACCGCATGCTGGACTTCGACGGCCTGAACGCGATGATCGGCACGCCGGAACTGCTGGCGGCGGGCAAGCGCTACGAGGCTTGAGCGGCCGCGCGCGCGGCGGTTGCGGGCCGGCCACGCTCAGGCTGGCGCGGCGCAAGGGCGGGTCGGGCGTCTGGTTTAGAATCCCCTGGTTTCCCTGTCCGCCCGCATCGTCGCGCGCGGTTTGACGGCCATGCGCGCAGACACCAGCAACTACCGCGATCTCTTCCTCGACAACGTGCCCATGATGGACGCCCGCGCGCCCGTCGAGTTCGCCAAGGGCGCGTTTCCCGGCGTGGTGAATCTGCCGCTGATGACCGACGAAGAGCGCGAGCTGGTCGGCATCTGCTACAAGCAGCGCGGCCAGCAGGCCGCCATCGAGCTGGGGCACCGGCTGGTCGGCGGCGCCGTCAAGGCGGCCCGTCTCGACGCCTGGGCCGCGTTCGCGAAGGCGCATCCGGACGGCTACCTGTATTGCTTCCGGGGCGGCCTGCGTTCGCAGATCGTGCAGCAATGGCTGCGCGACGAGGCCGGCATCGCCTATCCGCGCGTGACCGGCGGCTACAAGGCCATGCGCGGCTTCCTGCTGGACACGCTGGACCGGGCCATCGCCGAATGCGATTTCCTGGTGCTGGGCGGCATGACCGGCACCGGCAAGACCGAGGTGCTGCGCCGGCTGGACGATGCGCTGGACCTGGAAGGGCACGCCAATCATCGCGGCTCCAGCTTCGGCAAGCGCGTGAGCGGCCAGCCCACGCAGATCAATTTCGACAATGCGCTGGCGATCGACATCCTGAGAAAACGCGCCGCCGGACACGCGCGCTTCGTGGTCGAGGACGAAGGCCAGGCCGTGGGCAGCTGCAGCCTGCCGCCCGCGCTGTACCAGGGCATGCAGCGCCATGGCCTGGTGTGGCTGGAGGACAGCCTGGAGAATCGCAAGCAGCGCATCCTGCGCGACTACGTGATCGACCTGGGCGCCGAGTTCGTGGCGGCCCACGGCGCCGAGCAGGGCCAGGCCCTGTTCGCGCAACGCCTGCGCCAGAGCCTGGACAACATCGCCAGGCGACTGGGCGGCGAGCGCCACAAGCGCCTGGCGGCCATCATGGACGAGGCGCTGCGCGGCCAGGCGCTGGGCCTGGGCGTGGCTGGTCACCTGGGCTGGATCGAGGGCCTGCTGTCGGAATACTACGATCCCATGTATGTCTACCAGCGCCAGCAGAAGGCCTCGCGCATCGTGTTCGCGGGGGACCAGGCGGCGGTGACGCAGTACCTGGCGCAACAGGCCGCGGCGCCGGCACGGCGATGACGCGCCGCCGCATCCGGGCAGGCCGGCGTCCCGGGCCCGGGATCAGGCGGCGTGGTCCGACGAACGCACCAGCAGCACGGGAACGGGCGCGCTGCGCAGGATGTTCTCGGCGCTGCTGCCCAGCACCAGGCGGCTGACGCCTCGCCGGCCGTGCGTGCCGATCACGATGAGATCGGCCTTCCACATTTCGGCTTCGGCGATGACGCGCTGCTGCACCGTTTTCTCCAGGTTTTCATAAAGCACGCTGTCCACGGTGACGCCGTGCTCGCGCGCCGTGTCGGCGGCGTGCTGGAGGATCGCCGCGCCGTCCTTGCGCAGCAGGTCCAGCAGCTCGCCGGCATAGTAGCCATAGCTGTCTATGCCCAGGGCGAACGAGAGTTCGTCGATCACATGGATCAGACGCAGCTCGCCATGCGTGAGCCGGGCCAGGCGGATGGCTTCCTGCAGGCCGCGGTCGGACGTGGGGCTGCCGTCGACGGGTACGAGAATGCGTTGGTACATGCGTGTGCTCCAGGAGACGGGGATTGCTTTACGGTAGTTCGGCGGGCGCGGGCCATGTTGACGGCCGTCAATAAATCGCGGTCCGGACGCCGCCATCGGAGTCGCCCGCATAACCGATAGCCGCGGGGGCCGCCTCGGGGGGACAATGGGAATCCCGGCGACGCCGCCGGCACCTCGTCATCGCGGGCACATGAACATGCAGAGTCCACTTCCATTCGCCGTCGCGCTGGGCATCGGCCTGCTGATCGGCGTGGAGCGCGAGCGGCGCAAGCGGACAGGATTGTCGCGCCCGGCCGCGGGCATACGCAGTTTCGCGCTGGCCTCGCTGCTGGGCGCGGTCTCCGTGCACCTGGGCGGGCCGGTGCTGCTGGGGCTGGCGGAGGTGGGGTTGGCCCTGCTGCTGCTGACCCGGGCGCCGGACGCGGGCCAGGGCATGGCCACGCGGGCCGCCTTGCTGCTGACGCTGGCGCTGGGCGGACTCTGCCTGCACGACCCGGCGCTGGCCTCCGGCCTGGCCGTCGCGGTCGCGATCCTGCTGGCGGCGCGATCCCGCCTGCACCGCTTCGTGCGCACGGTGCTGAGCCGCAACGAGCTGGTCGACGCGCTGATCCTGGCCGCGGGCGCGCTGGTCGTGCTGCCCCTGTTGCCAGACACGTACCTGGGGCCGTTCGACGCGCTGAATCCGCGCACCCTGTGGAAGTTCACGCTGCTGGTCATGACGATCAGCGCGGGTGGCCATGTGGCGCTGCGGCTGTTCGGGCCGCGCATCGGACTGCCGCTGGCCGGTTTCGCGTCCGGCTTCATTTCCAGCACGCTCACCGTCGGCACCATGGGCCAGCGCGTCGCCGCCGAGCCCCTGCTGATGGGGCCGGCGGTGGCGGGCGCGGTCCTGTCGTCGGTGTCCACGCTGGTGCTGATGGCCACCGTGCTGGCGGCGATCAGTCCCGCGGCCTTGCAGGCCCTGGCGCTGCCGCTGGCGTGCAGCGGGGCGGCCGCGCTGGCCTATGCCTTGCTGCTGCTGTTCAAGGCGATGCGGCAGAAGACGACCGCGCCGATCCAGGCCGGACGGCCCTTCACCTTGCAGGCGGCGCTGACGCTGGCGCTGGTGGCGGCGGCGGCCCTGATCGCGGCGGCGGCGCTGGACGCCTGGCTGGGGCCGCGCGGGATCACGGTGGCGGCGGTGCTGGGCGGCCTGGTCGACACGCACGCGGCGGCGGCGTCGGTGGCCGCGCTGGCGGCGGCGGACAGGATCGACCCGGCGCAGACGGTGGTGCCGGTGCTGGCGGCGCTGTCGGCCAACGCGGCTAGCAAGGCGGTGTACGCGGTGATCAGCGGCGGCCGCCGCTACGCGGTCCAGGTGATTCCCGGGCTGTTGCTGATGATCGCCGCCGCCTGGGCGGGCTACGCGGCGGTTTGAGCGTGACGGTCGGCGCCGGCCACGGCGCCTGGGGTGGCCTGGGCCAGGAAGCGGGCGGCGCCTTCGGCGATTTCCGCCATCCGTTCCTGCCAGGGGTTCTGGCCGCTGATCAGGGCGGCCGAGGCCGAGCTGGATATGTCGCGGGTCATTTTTTCCAGGTCGCGGAAATAGGCCAGTTCGCGTTCCATCAGGTCCGTCATGAGCTGCTGCTGCACGGCCAGCAGGGCCGTCATCGAGCCGGCCCCGTCGATATCGGCGGCGGCCTTCTGGGCGAAGGCCTGCATTTCCTTGTCGGTCTTGAGCTGCAGCGTGCGCAACTGCCGTAGCGCTTCGTAGTAGCTCGAGGCGTTGGCCACGAGGCTGTTGAGCGCGTACTTGTACAGGGCTGCGTAGGGGGTGTATTCGACTTGCATGGCGATGTCCTCTGGAGCGGGGGCAGGGCCGGCGTCGCGATGGCGGCGCCGGCTCGTCGATCCCAGCTTAGGATTTCCCAGCCGGCGGATGTTGACCAAACTCAACTAGCGGGTTCCACGCGGGGCGGTTCCCCTGGCTCAGCCGCTGCTCATGCGGCGCAGCGCGTCGATGTCGGGCAGTTTCAGGTGGCGCTTGCTGACCTGCAGCAGGGAGGCGGCCTGCAGCCGCGAGAACACCCGGCTCACCGTCTCGATCTCCATGCCCAGGTAGTTGGCGATGTCCTCGCGCGTCATTTTCAGGATGAACTCGCGCGCGGAATAGCCATGCGCGGCCATCTGCTCGGAGGTCTCGACCAGGAAGCTGGCGATGCGCTCGTCGGTGCTCATGCGGCCCAGCGTCAGCAACAGTCGCTGGCAATGGTTGATGTCGTGCGCGATCAGGCGGTGGAACTGGCGCGCGGCCAGCGGGTCCAGTCCGCAGTTGGCGACCAGCTGGGCATAGGGCAGGGCGCATAGCAGGGAATCTTCCAGCGCGATGGCGTCGCAGGCATGGAAGCCGCTTTCGATGGCGTCGAGCCCGAGCAGGGCGCCAGAGGCCGGAAACGCGGTGATCTGTTCCAGCCCGGCGTGATTGGTGACGCGGATCTTCAGGGAGCCGGCGCGCAACTGATACAGATACTGCAGGGCGTCGCCGGCGCGAAACAGGGCCTCGCCGCGCCGCAGCAGGCGCCGGCCGCGCTCGCCCTGCGCCATGGCGGGCTCGGCGCAGGCCGGATGGCAGACGCGCGCCATGGGACAGGATTCGCACTCGTGGCGTCCCAGCGGGGCGCCCGTGGGCGCGGCGATCGGCAGGGCGGATGTGGGCATGTCCATGGTGGCATCTCTCCGGGGCGCGCAGGCCGCTGAGCCTGTCGGGGCATGGAAAAAGTATGCGCGTTGCGCGGGGCCGGCGCTATCGGCGCTTGGCGCTGGTTTTCGGGGAAACCGGCCTACGCCTGTAGGAAAAGTCCTACATGGCGCCAGCGTCCGCGCGGTTCAGTTCCCGGCGTCGTCGTCCGCATCGATCAGGCGATGCTTGAGCGCGTAGCGGATCAGGTCGGCCTGGTTGCGCAGGCGCATCTTGACGAGGATCCTGCTCTTGTAGGTGCTGATCGTCTTGACGCTCAGGCACAGCAGCTTGCCGATGTCGGCGTTTTTCAGCCCGCGGGCCAGGTGCCGGAACACGGCGGATTCGCGGTCGGACAGCAGCAGATGCGGCTCGGCGTTGCTGTCTCCGTGCCGTTCGAAGGCGATGCTTTCGGCGATCGAGGGGCTCAGGTAACGGCCGCCGGCCGCTACCTTGCGCACGGCCTGCTCCAGCTGCGCGGCCGCGCAGTCCTTGGTCAGGTAGCCGGCGGCGCCGGCCTTGATGGCCTGCACGGCGTATTGCTGTTCGCCGTGCATGGTCAGCACCAGGATCGGCACCGCGGGATGGTCGCGCCGGATCTGGCGGATCAGGTCCACGCCGTCGCGGCCCGGCATCGACATGTCCAGCACCAGCAGGTCCCAGGGGCGCTGGGCCAGCAGGCGCAGCGCCTCGCCGCCGTTGCTGGCCTGGCCCTGCACCGCGATGCCGCCGGCCCGCTCCAGCAGTCGGCACAGGCCTTCACGCACCAGCGTGTGGTCGTCCGCCAGCAGGACCGCGATCATGTGTCCTCCCAGTGTGGCAGGGCCGGCTGTGGCGGTTGCGCCGGCAAGGCCGCCTTCAGGCGGAAGCCGCCATTGCGCGGCGTGCTGATGCTGACATCGCCATGCAGCAGCCTGACCCGTTCCCGGATGCCCTGCAGGCCCAGCGCGTGCGGCAGCTTGCGGGCCAGGCTGGCCGGCGTGGCGCCTACGCCGTTGTCCTGCACCACCAGCGTGCACAGCGTGGCGCTGCAGGACAGCTGCACCCGCACCTTCGTGGCCTGCGCGTGCTTGGCGATATTGGTCAGCGCTTCCTGGACCGTGCGGAACAGGGCGGTCGCCACCAGCTTGGACGGTTCGCCCTGGTCGACCTCGATCTGGGCGTCGGTGTCGATGCCGTAGCGCGAGACGAAGTTCGACACCAGCCATTCCACCGCCGCCGCCAGTCCGAGATCGTCGAGCATGATGGGCCGCAGGTCGGCGGCGATGCGCCGCAACGAGGTGAAGGTCAGGCCGGTCAGGTGACGGATGGCTTCCACCCGGCCGCGCAGTTCGGCGTCGTCGGGAGGCAGCCGGGTTTCCAGCTCGGCCAGTTCCATGGTCAGGGCGGTCAGGCTCTGGCCCAGGTCGTCGTGCAGTTCCCGGGCGATGTGCTTTTTTTCCTGCTCGCGCACATGCAGCAGAGCGTTGGACAGGCGAGTCAGCTCGTCGCGCGAGGCCAGCAGCGCCTGGGAAACCCGCTCGCGTTCAGTGATGTCGCGCAGGAAGATGGAGAGGAACACGCCCGCCGCGCTGTGCGTCTGCGAGATCGACGCTTCCATGGGAAATTCTTCCCCGTTGGCGCGCAGGCCCCACAGCGGGGAGCCCAACCCCATTTTCCGCTCGGACACGCCCGTTTCGCGGAAGCGGTCGACGTGCCGGGCGTGGATGTCGCGAAAGCGCGCCGGGATCAGGATGTCGAGACTGGCGCCGATGGCGCGGTCCGCCTTGCAGAGAAAAACGCGCTCCGCCGCGGAGTTGAACATCACGATGCGCTGCTGCGCGTCGACCGTGATGATGGGTTCCGTGGCGGACTGGATGATGTCGAGAAGCGGTGGCGCGTTGGCCATAGGCTTCATGGGCGGAGATCGGGATGTGCGGGCGCCGGCCCGGCGCGGGTATTGAAGGATTGCAGCACATCCGCGCGGGCCGCGCCACAGGCGCGATGCATTGCGCCAAACGGCCGACTTGCCCGCGTCCCTGTTTTCGTGCGCGCGGACGGCCTGTCCGGGGCCGCCGCGCTCAGTCGACCGCCGGCAAGACCGGATCCGCCCAGTCGCTGGCCTGGCCGGCCGTCAGGATCTGCCGCTTGAAGCGGCACAGGGCCGCGTCGCTTTCGCCGGCCAGCACATCGTATTGCTTGAGCAGCAGGATGGAACGGGGCCTGGCGCCGGTCACGGTGGCGATATCGTCCACCGCGCGAAATCCGCCATAGCCCGACATCACGCAGATGACCGAGTAGGCGGGCAGCAGCGGACGCTCGGTGTCCAGGAAGGCCCGCATGGGCGCCGCCAGCGAGCGCAGCCACACCGGCGTGATCAGGACGACGTGGTCGTAGGAGTCCAGGGACGGCCCGGCATAGCGGAAGGCCGGCTTGCGCTTGAACACGCTGTCCACAATGCAGCGCAGGTCGCCGTACAGCCCGATCCTGGGCGCGGCGTCGCGCACTTCGTGTACCGGCCAGCGGGTCAGCTCCGCCAGGCGGTCGGCCACGACGCGGCCGGTGCCGCTGCGGGAATAGAAAACGATGCCGATGCGGTTCATAGGGCCTCCGAGCGGGCGGGGTGGTCCTGGCCTTCCTGGGCCAGCAGCGCGCGCAGGATGTCGCGGCGGCTGACCACGCCCACCAGCCGGCCTTCGCGCGTGACCGGAACGCGCTTGATGGCATGCTTGAGCAGCAGGTCGGCGATGCGCGCCAGCGGCGCCGACTCGTCCACCGTGATGACGGGACTGCTCATCACGGACGCGGCGGCGCGTTCGCCCAGCTGCAGGCTGTGCAGGAACTCCAGGTTCAGCGCCTCTCCCTCGGCCAGCTGGGCCAGCCAATGGTCCAGCTTTTTCTGGTGCACGCTGTCCTGGCGTCGCACCAGATCGCCTTCGCTGACCAGCCCGATGAGCGTGCCGTCGTCGCCGATCACCATGACGGCGCTGATGTCCAGGTCCACCATGGCCCGCATGATCTGGGAGACGGGCGTCCGGGCGCTGACGCAATATGGTTGCTTGGTCATGAGTTCGCTCGCTAGCATGCTTGTTCTCCCGGGGGAAGGGGGCGTACGCTGTGTGCACGCGCCGGTTGTTTCCATGTTGATCCCGCCGGATCCGCGCATCTTGATCTAGGTCAAGCGCCGGTTCGCCCGGCCCGCCGCGCGCGGCCTGCGCATGCGAAGCTGGAAGCCGCTCAAAGGAGGATCCATGCCCATCTCTCCGACCCTGCGTTTCCTGGGCGCCGCCGGCACGGTGACCGGCTCGCGTCACCTGCTGGAAGCCGGCGGACGCCGCATCCTGCTCGATTGCGGCCTGTTCCAGGGCGTGAAGCCGCTGCGGCTGCGCAACTGGGCGCCGTTTCCCGTGCCGCCGGCGGATATCGACGCGGTGGTGTTGTCGCACGCGCACCTGGACCATTCCGGCTACCTGCCCAGGCTGGTGCGGGATGGATTTCGGGGACCGATTCTTTGCTCGCCCGCCACGCTGGACCTGTGCCGCCTGCTGTTGCTGGATAGCGCCCATCTGCAGGAAGCCGACGCCGACTACCTGAACCGGCACGGACTGTCCCGTCACCAGCCGGCGCTGCCGCTCTACACCGTCGCCGACGCGCAGCGCGCGATCGCGGCCTTGCGGCCGGTCGACTTCGACACGGCTACGGACCTGCCGGGCGGTTGCGGCGTCCAGCTGACCCCGGCCGGCCATATCCTGGGCGCCGCCATCGTCCAGATCCGCCATCCCGGCGGACGCCTGGTGTTTTCCGGCGACCTGGGCCGCTACGGCGATCCGTTGATGCCGCCGCCTGGCGGGGTGGCGCAAGCCGATCATCTGATCGTCGAGTCCACCTATGGCAACCGCAAGCACAGCGCGGAGCAGGCGGCCGACGCGTTGGAAGCCGTCATCACGCGCACGGTCAGGCGCGGCGGCACCGTGGTGATACCCGCGTTCGCGGTGGGGCGCGCGCAGGCGCTGCTCTACTACATCTGGCAACTCAAGCAGGCGGGGCGCATCGCCCGCGACCTGCCGGTGTTCCTGGACAGCCCGATGGCCAGCGGCGCCGTCGATGTCTATCTTCGGCACGCCGGCGACCAACGCCTGTCGGCGGCCGACGCGCGGGCGGCGTTCGGCGTGGCGACCTATGTGACCGAGGTGGAACAGTCCAAGGCGCTGGACAGCTCGCCCATGCCCAAGATCATCGTGTCGGCCAGCGGCATGGCCACCGGCGGGCGCGTGATCCATCATCTGAAGCACTACCTGCCCGATCCGCGCAGCACGGTGCTGTTCGCCGGTTTCCAGGCCGAGGGCACGCGCGGCGCGGCGATGCTGGACGGCGCCGCCACGGTCAAGATCCATGGCGGCTATGTGCCCGTGCGCGCCGAGATCGACAGCCTGCCGATGCTGTCGGCGCACGCGGATGCCGACGAGATCCTGCGCTGGCTGCGCGGGTTCGAGCGCGCGCCCCGGGAAACCTTCATCGTGCATGGCGAGCCCGGCGCCGCCGACGCGCTGCGCCTGCGCATCAAGGACGAGCTGGGCTGGCGCTGCCGGGCGGTGGAGCAGAACGACGTGGCGGAGCTGGGCTGACCGGCGGGGCCGCGCTACCAGCGCGCCGCCGCCTCGGTCAATCGTTCCAGGCAGTAACGCGCGCGCTCGGACAGCGGTCCCTTGGCGCGCGCGGCGTACAGGGCGAAAGACGGCGGACGCCGGGCCTGCGGCGCGGCGACCAGCTGCCCGGCCCGCAAGGCGTCGCGGCACAGGCATTCAGGCGCCACGGCCAGTCCGGCGCCGGCGCGGGCCGCGTCCAGCGCGGTCTGATAGTCGGGCAGGACCAGCGCCGGCGCTTCGGGATCGAGCGCGTAGACCTGCTTCCAGTAGGGCGTCAGCGGCGCGGCGGGGCCTTGCTGGTCGATCAGCGGCAGGCCCCGGGGCGCGGCGCTTTTCGGCAGCCTGCCGCTCCACTGCGGCGCGCACACCAGCCGTTGCGGGCACTCATGCAGCAGCTGGTATTCCACGCCCTTGTGCGGAATCCGCGCCGGCGTCACCGCCACGTCGATCACGCGCTCGGCCAGCGCCGACAGCAGGGCGGGCGGCGGCATGGCGCGCAGGTCCACGCGCAGGCCACGCCGATGCAGGCCGGCCAACGCCGGCAGCAGCAGCGCGATGAAGCCGCTGGTGGCGCCGACATGCGCGACGCCGGCCAGCGCGCCGCCTGCGCCCCGCGCGTCCAGCATGCCCTCCAGCGCGTCCAGGTGCGGTCCGGCTTGCCGCTCCAGCTCGACCGCCGCCGGCGTGGGCGCCAGCCCGCGAGGCAGCCGGGTGAACAGCGTCGCGCCCAGGCGCCCCTCCAGCAGCTTCACATGGCGCGACACGGCGGGTTGGGTCAGCGACAGCGCGGACGCGGCGCGCGAGATCGAGCTATGCCGGTAGACGCTGACGAAGCTGCGCAGATAGAGCAGATATGACATAAATAAATTTATGGATCAGCGAAAAAACGATGAATTGAGTATAGCCACGGCGGCTTCTACGCTGCGTCTTTCCCTACACCGGAGCGCAGGCCATGACGACCCATTCATCCACGATCTCCCTCTATCCCGACCTGCGCGGCAAGGTCGCGCTGGTGACCGGCGGCTCGCGCGGCATCGGCGCGGCGACGTGCCGGGCCCTGGCCGCCAGCGGCGCGAAAGTGGCCGTCAACGGTCGCGACGAGGCGGCGATCCAGGCCGTGGTCGCCTCGATCCGGGACGCCGGCGGCCAGGCCATGGCGGCGCCCGCCGATTGCGCCAACCTGGCGGACACGCGACGCATGGCCGGGGAACTGCGCCAGGCCTGGGGCGAGCCGGACCTGCTGGCGGCCTTCGCCGGCGGCGGCACGGGCCGGCCGCAGCCGCTGGGCGAGATCAGCGAGCAGGACTGGCGCTCCAGCCTCGACAACAACCTGACGTCCACGTTCTTCACGCTGCAATGCTTCCTGCCGGGCATGATGGCGCGCGGCGCGGGCAGCGCGGTGACAATGGCCTCGGCCGGCGGCCGCGTGGCCTCGGGCGCGCCGGCCGGCTACGGCGCGGCCAAGGCTGGGGTCATCATGCTGACGCGGCATGCCGCCGTGGAAGCGGGGCCGGCGGGCGTGCGGGTCAATTGCCTGTCGCCGTCGGCGGTGCTGACCGAGCGGACCGCCTTGCGCATGCCGGATGCGCAGCGCCGCGCCATGCTGCCGGCGTTTCCGCTGGGGCGCCTGGGCGAGCCGGATGATGTGGCGGCGGCGGCCTTGTTCCTGCTGTCGTCGGCGTCGGGGTGGATCACCGGGGTGACGCTGGATGTGGCGGGGGGGAGGGTGATGGTTTGAGGGGGCGCGGCTGTCGCGGGAAAGGAAGGCGGCGGTGGCCAGGGGGAGTGATGATGCCTTTGCGTCAGACACGGAGATGGGGGATAGTTGTCGCTCGTTCCAGGTCGGGGGGGCGGCGCCGCGACGTACAACAGCGATACGACCCGCCCAGGGAACATGGCGCAGGTTCTTTCCAGGAAAGACAGCACGATGAACATCTCCGACTCCATCTGCCCCGACTGCGGCGGACTCCTGGAAGTCCGACGCCAAGGCGCCAGCCAGGGCATGTTCTGCACACTCTGCTCCTGGGCTTTGCTCACCACCTGCCTGCCGGACTTCCTGAACGATGCGACTTCCTACCGAGTGACCGTGATCTCGGGTGACGTCGACAACAGCGCGCACGTACAGGCGGTGGCGAGCCTGACGGGCCTTGCGCTGCCGCAGGCGCGAGCACTGCTGCGAGCGCCCGCGGGGCTGGCGTTTACAGGCTTGGCATACGAGGTCGCGCCGATGCAGGAGACGCTTGCCGGGGCCGGACTGGAGTTCAGGATCGAGCCGCCATTTCCGTGGTGATCCACGGCGCCCCATGCGGGCAATACCCGCGCGAGGGCGTTGCCGCGCTCAGGCTTGGGCCGGCGTCATCTCATCCAAGCGCAGCTTGATCAGGTCCAGCAAGGTCCGTACACGCGCGCTGGCCGAATGCCGATGGCCATACACGGCCAGCAGCTGCAAGGGCGCCGGCCGCAATTCCAGCGGCACCTCCACTAGCCGGCCCGCCGCCAGATCCTCCTGGCAGGGACCGGCCGCCAGGATTGCATAGCCGATGCCCTGGCGCGCGCCCGCCAGCGCCAGCGCGCCGCTGTTGACGCGGTAGCGGCTGCGCACCGGCACCTTCACCATGCGTCCGGCGGCGTCCACGAAACGCCAGGGTTGCCCTTGCAGCGCGCTCAAGGTCGTGATGCAGGGCAGCGTCTTGAGCTGCGCCGTGCGCGTGGGCATGCCGGCGCGGGCGATCAGCCCGGGCGCGCCCACGACCAGGCTGGGCAGGCTGGCCAGTTCGCGCGTGACCAGCGTGCTGTCGTCCTGGTCGCCACGATGGAACACGATGGCCAGGTCCATGTCCTCGCGCAGCGCCTGTTCGCCGGCCATGCGGGTGTCGCATTGCAGTTCGACGCCGGGATGGCTGGCGCAGAATTCCGCGATGATCGGGCCCAGCAGCAGCGGGGCTTCCCCGGGCATGCACATGCGCAGCGGCCCGCGCAATGCCTGTTCGCCGGCGCCCAGTTCCTCGGCGGTGGCTGCCAGCGTGTCCAGCAGGGGCTTGGCGCGCTGGTATAGCAGGCGGCCGGCCTCGGTCATGCGCAGGTGGCGGGTGCTGCGTTCCAGCAGGCGCACGCCCAGGCTGCGTTCCAGCGCGGCGACGTGGCGGCTGACGTTGGAGGCCGGCAGCTGGAGCTGGCGCGCCGCGCCGGCGAAGCTCTGTTCATCGACCACGGCCGCATAGACGCGCACCGTGTTCAGGTCCAGCTTGCTGGGCATGGATTATCCCGTTTCAGGTCATAGAGAACTGCATTTTCGCACTCTGGTTATCAAGAGTGGCGGAATCTAGCATGACGGCTTTGCGCAAGAGCGCGTCTGTACGGGAGATGGCAAGCATGGATATCGCGATTCTGGGCGGCGGCGTGGCGGGGTTGGCCACGGCCCTGGCGCTGGCGCGCCGGGGACATGAACCCCGCGTCTACGAGCGCCGCCCGGCGCCGGCCACGATGGGGGCGGGCGTGACGCTGTGGCCGAATGCCGGCTTCGTGCTGGCGGATCTGGAATTGCTGGACGAGGTGCTGGCGCTGGGCGGCACGCCCGCCGCCATGCATCGCTACGACGCCCAGGGCAGGTCGCTGGGCGGCCTTGATATCGAGCCGCTGGATCGCCTGATGGGATATCCCACTTGCGCCATCCTGCGCACGGACCTGCAAGCGGTGCTGCTACGGCGGGCGCGCGAGGCGGGCGTGCCGGTGGCGTTCGGCCGCGAGGCCACGGCCATCGCCAACGATCCGGATGGCCGGGCCGTGGTGCACTTCGCGGATGGCGGGCATGCGCGCCCGGACCTGATCATCGGCGCGGACGGACGCATGTCCTCGGTGGCGCGGGCCCATGTGGCGGGCGGCAACGCGCCGGTCTATCAAGGCTTCGTCAACTGGATCGGCGTGGCCGAAAGCTCGCGCGATCTGGTGGACGGCGCTGCCATCCACGACTACTGGGGGCACGGCGAGCGCGTCGGCATCGTGGCGCTGGGGCGGCGCAAGGTCTATTGGGCGGGCGCGCAGGCGCAGACGCTGGAGCAGGCGCGCGCGTCGGCGGCCGCCGCGCAGGACGGCGAGTGGCGCAAGGTGCGCCGCCTGTTCGAGAGCTGGCCCGATCCCATAGGCGCGGTCATCGATGCCACGCCGCCGCGGGCCCTGCGCCTGATCGCGGTGCACGACCTGGAACCGCTGGCCCGCTGGCATCGCGGCAATGTGCTGCTGGTGGGCGACGCCGCGCACGCGCCGCTGCCCACGTCGGGACAGGGCGCCTGCCAGGCGCTGGAGGATGCCTGGCATCTGGCGCGCTGCCTGGAGGATCCGGCCATGGGTCCGGGCGCGGAACTGGAGCAGGCGCTGGAACGGTTCGGCGGATTGCGGCGGGAGAAAACCGAGGCCATCACGCGGCAGGCGCGGTACTTCGCGCGAGAGTTGTTCATCACGGACCCGCAGGCTTGCCGCGAGCGCGACGCGCGCGTGCGCGCTAGCGATCCGCTGCAAGGCGTGCATGCGTTGGCGCAAGGCTGGGGGCGGGGCCTGCCTTTGCCGGCGTTGGCGCTGGCCGAAGCCGGGGCGGCCACCGTTGCCGGCAGCGGCGCGGGACGGTAGCGGTAACGTCGGCCACGAGTTGGCTGGGCGGCCGAGGGGAGTGAGGCCTGAATTGCGACGCGGGTAGCGGCGCGAACCCGCGCGCTCAACCGCGCGGCGCCACCACCGGCTTGATCCGCATCACCGGCGTCGCCTGGCCGCCCGCGTCCGCGCGCGGCCGGATCATCATCGGGAAAAAACGCCACAAATACAGCGCCAGGGCCAGCGCCCAGGCCGTGGCCGAGGCGTGCAGCAAGCCCGTCACGGCGCTCGACGGCAGCAGCGCCGCCAGCCGCAGCAGCGCGGCCAGGATGATGAGCGCGTAGCTCAGCACCATGCTGCGGTCGGTCTGCAGCGGACGGCCCAGGTGGCCCAGCGCGGTGCGCGTGACCATGCCCAGGATCATGACCGAAAAGCCGGCCACGCCGATCACGTGCGCGGGCCAGGCCACGCGCACGACCAGGCCGGCCAGTTGCGCCGCGCCGACGAGCAGCCCGATGCTCAGGCCCAGGTAGCCGGCGTACAGGATCCACAGCAGCGGCACGCGCCGCGCGGTCCAGGGTTTCCAGGCCAGCCACTGGACCAGCGCGATCAGGCCGCTGGCGGCCAGCGCCAGCGCGGCGCCCTTGGGCGCGCCGGCCAGCAGCAGCACGATGGCGGCCACGCCGGCCGCGAGCTGCCAGTGGCCGCTCCGGGTATGCGGCGGAATGTCCAGGCCGGTCACGGCGCGCTTGGCGAAGAAGGGCAGCACGCGGCGCGCGATCAGCAGGGTCAGCACGGCCATGCTGAGCAGGCCGGCGTTGAAGTAGCGCATCAGGCCCAGGTAGTCGCCGGAGACGGCGGCCGTCAGGTACAGCAGATGGGCGGATGCCAGCGCGGCCAGCAGCAAGGGCACGCCGTAGTTGCGCTTGTTGCGCGTCAGCCAGACCGAGCGCCCCAGCGCCGCCGCGCCCCACAGGAAGAAGACCAGGTCGGCGATGCCCGCCAGCAGGAAGGCCGGACGGCCGGGAACCAGGTAGCCGGCGCGCGCGGCCAGCCACACCAGGCACAGCGCGGCCAGCGCGTTGCCGCGCAGCGGATTGCGGCCGGTCCAGTTGGCGCCGGCCGTGAGCAGGAAGCCCACGGCGATGGTGGCGACGAAGCCCCACAGCATCTCGTGCGCGTGCCAGGCCAGCCCGTTCAATTCGCCGCGCAGCAGCGAAGGCGCGTGGACCCAGAGCAGCACCGAGATCAAGGCCCAGGCACAGCCGGCAAGGTACAGCGGGCGGAAACCCATTTCGGTGAAGGCGCGCCATTGCGGGCGGGGCCGGGCGGGGGCTCGGACGGGTTCGTCGATGGAAAGCAGGCTGCTCATGGTGGACATGCGCCGTGTGGCGCCCTGTGCATGGAACCGGCAGGGCCGGCTTTTAAGGTGTATTTCAAATGCATATTAATGCTAGCCCACAAGCCATGCCAGCGCGCGGATTTGATCTGGCGCAAACCCGGCTTCCGGGCAGGGGGTGACTAGTCACATCGGCGCGGCCGGATGGTCGGCCGGCGAATGGCGCGCGCGGCGGGGTATCCCTAGTCTGAGCGCATGTATTCGTCGGATAGATCCGTCAGCAAAGCGAGAACGACCATGACAGCATCACCCAGTCATACCCGGCCCGGCGCGCCCATGCGCGTGCTGGTCTCCAGCACCTTCGCCTTCACCATCTGCTTCGCGGTATGGATGATCTTCGCGGTGCTGGGCATCCCCATCAAGCAGCAGCTCGGGCTGTCCGAGACGGAATTCGGCCTGCTGGCCGCCATGCCGGTGCTGACCGGCTCGCTGGTGCGCGTGCCGCTGGGCATCTGGACCGACCGCTACGGCGGCCGTCCGGTGTTCTTCGTGCTGATGCTGCTGGCCGTGGTGCCGATCTGGCTGCTGTCCTATGCCACCGAGTATTGGCACTTCCTGGTGCTGGCGCTGTTCGTCGGCCTGACGGGCGGCTCGTTCTCGGTCGGCACGCCCTATGTGGCGCGCTGGTTTCCGCGCAACAAGCAGGGCCTGGCCATGGGCGTGTTCGGCGCCGGCAACTCCGGCTCGGCCATCACCAAGTTCGTGGCGCCGGCGCTGATCGCGGCCGCCGGCGGCGCCTGGGTCATCGTGCCGCAGGTATACGCGGTGGCGCTGCTGGTGACGGCGGTGCTGTTCTGGCTGTTTTCGTCGTCCGATCCGGCGCATCGCGTCACCGGCGGCGCCAGCCTGAAGGCACAGTTCGCCATGCTCAAGGATCCGCGCGTGTGGCGCTACTGCCAGTACTACTCGGTGGTGTTTGGCGGCTATGTGGCGCTGGCGCTGTGGATGACCAAGTACTACATCGGCGAATACGGCTTCGACATGAAGCTGGCGGCGCTGCTGGCGGCCTGCTTCTCGCTGCCCGGCGGCGTGCTGCGCGCGGTGGGCGGCTGGATTTCGGACCGCTACGGCGCCTACAAGACCACCTGGTGGGTGATGTGGGTGTGCTGGGTCGCGTTCTTCCTGCTCAGCTACCCGCAGACGCAGTTCACCATCATGACCGCCGCCGGTCCGCGCAGCTTCGAGATCGCGCTCGGTCCCATCCCCTTCACCGTGCTGCTGTTCGTGGTCGGCATCGCCATGGCCGTCGGCAAGGCCTCGGTCTTCAAGTTCATCTCGGACGAGTTCGGCCAGAACATCGGCGCGGTGTCCGGCATCGTCGGCCTGGCCGGCGGCCTGGGCGGCTTCATCCTGCCCATCCTGTTCGGCGTGCTGCTGGACCTGACCGGCGTGCGCTCCAGCGCCTTCATGCTGCTGTACGGCACGGTCTGCGTGTCGCTCATCTTCATGCACTTCAGTTTCCGGCCCGAAAGCGCGGCCATCGCCCGGCGCCAGCCGGCCTGATTCCTCCCTTCTAGCGAGAACCCTATGTCCACTCATGTCCTGCAGCGCTGGGAGCCGGAGAATCCCGGCTTCTGGCAACAGACCGGCGCGCGCATCGCCAACCGCAACCTGTGGATCTCCATCCCCGCGCTGATGCTGGCCTTCAGCATCTGGATGCTGTGGAGCGTGGTGGTGGTCAACCTGGACCGCGCCGGCTTCATGCTGTCCAAGAACCAGATGTTCTGGCTGACGGCGCTGCCCGCGCTGTCGGGCGCCACGCTGCGCATCTTCTATTCCTTCCTGGTGCCGGTGTTCGGCGGCCGCAAGTGGACCGCCATCTCGACGGCCTCGCTGCTGATCCCGGCGCTGGGCATGGGCTTCGCGCTGCGCGATCCGTCCACCTCCTATCCGACGCTGCTGATCCTGGCGCTGCTGTGCGGCCTGGGCGGCGGCAACTTCAGCTCCAGCATGGCCAACATCAGCTTCTTCTTTCCCAAGGAAAAGAAGGGGCTGGCCACCGGCCTGAACGCCGGCATCGGCAACCTGGGCGTGTCGCTGGTGCAGTTCGCCGTGCCGGTGGCGATCTCGGCCGGCATGTTCGGCGCGCTGGGCGGCGACCCGCAGCAGGCCATGGTCAAGGGCGCGGCGACCAATATCTGGCTGCAGAACGCCGGCTTCATCTGGGTGCTGCCGATCGCGCTGGCCTCGCTGGCGGCCTGGTTCGGCATGAACGACATCGCCGACGCGCGCGCGTCCTTCGCCGACCAGGCGGTGATCTTCAAGCGCAAGCACAACTGGCTGATGTGCTGGCTGTACGTGGGCACCTTCGGCTCCTTCATCGGTTTCTCGGCCGGTTTCGCCATGCTGACCAAGACGCTGTTCCCGCAGGTCGATCCCACCGCCTATGCCTTCCTGGGGCCGCTGGTGGGTTCGCTGACGCGGCCGCTGGGCGGCTGGGTGTCGGACAAGCTGGGCGGCGCGCGCGTCACGCTGTTCACCTTCGTCGGCATGATCGCGGCGGTGCTTGGCGTGATGATGTTCATGCCGGTGAACGGGCAGGGCGGCGACTTCAACGGCTTCCTGGCCATGTTCATCGTGCTGTTCGCGCTGACCGGCGTGGGCAACGGCTCGACCTTCCGCATGATCCCCGTGATCTTCCTGCGCGAGCGTACCCAGGCCGCCGAGGGCCGGGGCGAGGCCGGGCGCAAGCAGGCGCTGGCCGAGGCCGCCAAGGAATCGGCGGCGGTGCTGGGCTTCTCCGGCGCGATCGGCGCCTATGGCGGCTTCTTCATCCCGCGCAGCTTCGGCACCTCGCTGGAGCTGACCGGCGGCGCGCAGGCGGCGCTCTATTGCTTCATCGCCTTCTACGCCACCTGCGTGCTGATCACCTGGTGGCAGTACGCGCGCCGCAATGCGCCGGTGCCGTGCTGAGCAATGACCGGGGTGACTAGTCATTCTGCCGTGCCCGACCTGTGCCTGCGGGCAATGGCGGGCGCGGCGCCCCGGGCCTAAAGTGGATTCGCAAGCAGAGCAAGCAGCATGCGCCGGCCGGGCCGGCGCTCTTGGAGAGCAACAATGAGTCATTTTCTGGATCGCCTGAAGTTCATGTCCAGGGTGAAATCCACCTTCGCGGACGGGCACGGCGAGACGGTCAACGAGGACCGCCGCTGGGAGAACGCCTACCGCGCGCGCTGGCAGCACGACAAGGTCGTGCGCTCGACCCACGGCGTGAACTGCACCGGTTCCTGCTCGTGGAAGGTCTACGTCAAGAACGGCCTGATCACCTGGGAAACGCAGCAGACCGACTACCCGCGCACGCGCCCGGACCTGCCCAACCACGAACCTCGCGGCTGTCCCAGAGGCGCGTCCTACAGCTGGTATGTCTATTCGGCTCAGCGCGTGAAGTACCCGATGATCCGAGGCCGCCTGATCGAGATGTGGCGCGAGGCCCGCAAGACCATGGACCCGATCGCGGCCTGGGAATGGATCAGCCAGGATCCGGTCCGCGCCAAGCGCTACAAGGCCGTGCGCGGCCTGGGCGGCTTCGTGCGCGCCGACTGGGACACGGCCACCGAGATCATCGCCGCCGCCAATGCCTACACCATCAAGAAGTTCGGCCCCGACCGCCTGATCGGCTTCTCGCCGATCCCGGCCATGTCCATGGTCAGCTACGCGGCCGGCGCGCGCTACCTGAGCCTGCTGGGCGGCGCCTGCCTGAGCTTCTACGACTGGTACTGCGACCTGCCGCCGGCCAGCCCGCAGGTCTGGGGCGAACAGACCGACGTGCCGGAATCGGCCGACTGGTACAACTCCACCTACCTGATGGTCTGGGGCTCGAACGTGCCGCAGACCCGCACGCCCGACGCGCACTTCTACACCGAGGTCCGCTACAAGGGCACCAAGACCGTGGCCGTGTCCAGCGACTTCGGCGAAATGGTTAAGTTCGGCGACATCTGGCTGGCGCCCAAGCAGGGCACCGACGCCGCGCTGGCCATGGCCATGGGCCATGTGATCCTGAAGGAATTCCACCTGTCCGGCGCCTCGGACTACTTCCGCGACTACGTGCGCCGCTACACCGACATGCCCATGCTGGTGCTGCTCAAGGAGCGCGACGGCCGCCATGTGCCCGACCACTTCCTGCGCGCCTCGCACCTGGACGGCGCGCTGGGCGAGCAGAACAATCCCGACTGGAAGACGCTGGTCTATGACGAGGACAGTGGCGATCTGGTCGCGCCCAACGGCAGCATCGGCTTCCGCTGGGGCGAGGGCGCGGTCAACGGCGGCGAGAAGGTCGGCCGCTGGAACCTGGAAGCGCGCGACGGCGGCAGCGGCCGCGACATCACGCCGCGCCTGTCCCTGATCGACCAGGCCGATGCGGTCGTGGGCGTGGGCTTCCCGTACTTCGGCGGCGAGCACGACGAGCTGCTGACGCGCAATGTGCCGGCGCGCCGCATCCGCCTGGCGGACGGCACGGACGCGCTGGTCGCCACCGTGTACGACCTGCAGATGGCCAATTACGGCCTGGATCGCGGCCTGGGCGGCGGCAATGTCGCCACGTCCTATGACGACGACGTGCCCTACACCCCGGCCTGGCAGGAAAAGCACACCTCGGTGCCGCGCGCCCAGGTGATCCAGGTGGCGCGCGAGTTCGCGCAGAACGCGCACGACACCCAGGGCAAGTCCATGGTGATCGTCGGCGCCGGCCTGAACCACTGGTACCACATGGACATGATCTACCGAGGCATCATCAACATGCTGATGATGTGCGGCTGCGTGGGCAAGAGCGGCGGCGGCTGGGCGCACTACGTGGGCCAGGAAAAGCTGCGGCCGCAGTTCGGCTGGGCGCCGCTGGCCTTCGCCTCGGACTGGGCGCGCCCGCCGCGCCAGATGAACGGCACCTCGTTCTTCTACGCCCACACCAGCCAGTGGCGTCACGAGAAGCTGAACGTGCAGGAAGTGCTGGGCCCCACCGCCGACCGCGGCAAGTACGGCGAACTCAGCATGATCGACCTGAACGCCCGCGCCGAGCGCATGGGCTGGCTGCCGTCGGCGCCGCAGCTGCGCACCAATCCGCTGGACCTGGTGGCCGAGGCCGAGGCCGCCGGCAAGGACCCGGTGGCGCACGCCGTCGAGGGCCTGAAGTCGGGCGCGCTGCAGATGGCCTGCGAGAACCCGGACGATCCGGCCAACTTCCCGCGCAATATGTTCGTGTGGCGCTCCAACATCCTGGGCTCCAGCGGCAAGGGCCACGAGTACTTCCTGAAGTACCTGCTGGGCACGCAGAACGCCGTGTTCGGCGACGAGGCCGACGCCATCAAGCCGGTCGAGGTCGCCTATGAGGACGACGCCGCCGAGGGCAAGCTGGACCTTCTGACGGTGCTGGACTTCCGCATGAGCACGACCTGCCTGTACGGCGACATCGTGCTGCCGACCGCCACCTGGTACGAAAAGGACGACCTGAACACGTCCGACATGCACCCGTTCATCCACCCGCTCAGCGAGGCGGTGCAGCCGCTGTGGGAAAGCAAGACGGACTGGGAGATCTACAAGCTGCTGGCCAAGCGCTTCAGCGAGATCGGCGGCCCCTACCTGGGCAAGCGCCGCGACCTGGTGCTGGCTCCCTTGATGCACGACACGCCGGGAGAACTGGGCCAGCCCTTCGAGCCCAAGGACTGGAAGTTGGGCGAGTGCGACCTGGTGCCGGGCAAGACCGCTCCCAACATGGTCGTGGTCGAGCGCGACTACAACGACATCTACCGCAAGTTCACCTCCGTCGGCCCCTTGCTGGACAAGCTGGGCAACGGCGGCAAGGGCATCAACTGGAACACCGAGCACGAAGTGCGCGAGCTGGCCGGCCTGAACGACAGCGTCAGCGAGCCGGGCGTGAGCCAAGGCCGTCCGCGCCTGGACACGGCCATCGACGCCGCCGAGATGATCCTGACCTTCGCGCCCGAGACCAACGGCCATGTGTCGGTCAAGGCCTGGGAGGCATTGAGCAAGATCACCGGCCGCGAGCACGCCCACCTGGCGATCGGCCGCGAGCATGACAAGATCCGCTTCCGCGATATCCAGGCGCAGCCGCGCAAGATCATCTCGGCGCCGACCTGGTCGGGCCTGGAAAGCGAGGAGGTCAGCTACAACGCCGGCTACACCAACGTGCATGAGCTGATCCCATGGCGCACCCTGACCGGCCGCCAGCAGTTCTACCAGGATCACCGCTGGATGCTGGACTTCGGCGAGGGCTTCTGCGTCTACAAGCCGGCCATCGACACCAAGACGGTGGCGCCCATGCTGGGCCGCTATCCGAACGGCGAGAAGGAGCTGGTGCTGAACTGGCTGACGCCGCACCAGAAGTGGGGCATCCACAGCACCTACTCGGACAACCTGCGCATGCTGACCTTGAGCCGGGGCGGTCCCCACGTGTGGATCTCCGAGGCCGAGGCCAGGCAGGCCGGCCTGGTGGACAACGACTGGGTCGAGGTCTTCAACGTCAACGGCACGCTGACCGCGCGCGTGGTGGTGAGCCAGCGCGTGCCGGTGGGCATGTGCCTGATGTACCACGCCCAGGAAAAGATCGTGAACGTGCCGGGCGCCGAGACCAGCGGCAAGCGCGGCGGCATCCACAACTCCGTCACCCGCACCGTGCTCAAGCCCACCCACATGATCGGCGGCTATGCGCAGCAGGCCTACGGCTTCAACTACTACGGCACCGTGGGCGCCAACCGCGATGAATTCGTGGTGCTGCGCAAGATGAAGAAAGTGGACTGGCTTGAAGGCCCGTTGGTTGAAACGCAACAAGAAGAGAAGCAATCATGAGGATACGCGCCCAAATCGGCATGGTGCTGAACCTGGACAAGTGCATCGGCTGCCATACCTGCTCGGTCACCTGCAAGAACGTCTGGACCAGCCGCGACGGCGTCGAGTACGCCTGGTTCAACAACGTGGAAACCAAGCCCGGCATCGGCTATCCCAAGGAATGGGAGAACCAGGGCAAGTGGAAGGGCGGCTGGAACCGCACGGCCAGCGGCAAGCTGGAACCGCGCCAGGGCGGCAAGCTGCGCATCCTGGCCAATCTGTTCGCCAACCCGAACCTGCCGCAGATCGACGACTACTACGAGCCCTACACCTACGACTACGAGCACCTGAAGAACGCGCCGCTGTCGCAGACGCCGCCGACCGCGCGTCCGGTGTCGGTGCTGACCGGCAAGAAGATGGACAAGATCCATTGGGGCCCGAACTGGGAAGACGACCTGGGCGGCGAGTTCAGCGCGCGCAGCCGCGACCAGCTGTTCGAGGGCGTGCAGAAGGAGATGTACTCGACCTTCGAGAACACCTTCATGATGTACCTGCCGCGCCTGTGCGAGCACTGCCTGAACCCGGCCTGTGTCGCCAGCTGCCCGTCCGGCTCTATCTACAAGCGCGAGGACGATGGCATCGTGCTGGTGGACCAGGACAAGTGCCGGGGCTGGCGCATGTGCATCTCCGGCTGCCCGTACAAGAAGATCTACTACAACTGGCAGAGCGGCAAGGCCGAGAAGTGCACCTTCTGCTATCCGCGCATCGAGGCCGGCCAGCCGACCGTGTGCTCCGAGACCTGCGTGGGCCGGATCCGCTACCTGGGCGTGATGCTGTACGACGCCGACCAGATCGAGCGCGCCGCCGCCGTGGCCAGCGAGCAGGACCTGTACCAGTCGCAGCTGGACCTGTTCCTGGATCCGCACTCGCCCGAGGTGATCGCCGCCGCGCGCGAGCAGGGCATTCCCGAGTCCTGGCTGGAGGCCGCCCGCAAGTCGCCGGTCTACAAGATGGCCGTGCAATGGCGCGTGGCCTTCCCGCTGCACCCGGAATACCGCACGCTGCCCATGGTCTGGTACATCCCGCCGCTGTCGCCGATCCAGACGGCCGCCGAGTCCGGCAAGATGCCGACCCGCACCGTGGGCAAGAGCGCCATGATCCCGGACGTGTCCAGCCTGCGCATCCCCGTGCGCTACCTGGCCAACCTGCTGACGGCGGGCAAGGAAGAGCCGGTGCTGCTGGCGCTGGAGCGCATGCTGGCCATGCGCGCCTACAAGCGCTCGGAGACCGTGCACGGCGAGCTGGACAGCGAGCTGCTGGCCCGGGTCGGCCTGGACGACGCCACCGTGCAGGACATGTACCGCATCATGGCCATCGCCGACTACGAGGACCGCTTCGTGGTGCCGAGCAGCCACAAGGAAATGGTCGAGGACAGCTTCAACGAGAAGGGCAGCTGCGGCTTCACCTTCGGCAACGGCTGCTCGGGCGGCGTGTCCGAGGGCTCGCTGTTCGGCAAGAAGCCGCAGGGCAGCGAGATCTTCATCGACATGCCCAAGTCCCGCAAGAAGGCCGCCGCGGCCTGAGCAAAGGAGAACACGATGAGCTTGTACCGACTGCTTTCCGCGCTGCTCAGCTACCCCGAGCAGGAGCTGCTGGACGCCTTGCCCGAGATCGACGCCGCGCTGGCCGAGCACCCCTGGGCCGGCGAGACGCTGGAACCCCTGACCGCCTGGCTGGGCGGCCAGGCCCTGATCCCGCTGCAGGAAACCTACGTCGCCACCTTCGACCGCAACCGCTCGCACTCGCTGCACCTGTTCGAGCACGTGCACGGCGAAAGCCGCGACCGGGGCCAGGCCATGGTGGACCTGTTGCAGACCTACCGCGACCATGGCTTTGAACCCGTGGTGTCGGAACTGCCGGACCATGTGCCGCTGTTCCTGGAGTTCCTGGGCGTGATCGACGCCAACCAGGCCCAGGCGCTGCTGGACGAGGCCATCCACGTGCTGGCCGCCATCGGTTCGCGGCTGGCGCGCGGCGACAGCCCCTATGCCTGCGTCTTCGCCGTGCTGCGCGACCTGTCCGGCGTGACGCCGCGCGAGCAGACCGAGGCGCCGGTGCGCGACATGGACGAGGCCATGGAGACCTTCGGCGCCGGCCCGGACGGCATCGAGCCGCTGCTGCGCCCGGCCGCCCAGGGCGGCGCGCACGCGGTGCATTTCTACCCCCGCGGGACGGCCGCCCGCTGACCGCTGCCAGGAACACGCATCATGAACACCCTGAACCAGTTCTTCTTCGGCATCTATCCCTACATTGCCTTGACCGTCTTTCTTTTGGGCAGCCTGGTCCGCTTCGAGCGCGAGCAATACACCTGGAAGACCGACAGCTCGCAGCTGCTGCACCACGGCCGCCTGCGGCTGGGCAACATCCTGTTCCACGTCGGCATCCTGGGCCTGTTCTTCGGCCACGCCGTCGGCCTGCTGACGCCGGTGGTGGTCTGGGACACGCTGGGCGTGTCGCATTCGCTCAAGCAGATGGTCGCCATGGTGGCCGGCGGCGTGATGGGAGGGCTGTGCCTGATCGGCCTGTTGATCCTGATCCACCGCCGCATGAGCGATCCGCGCATCGCCGCCACCACCAAGCCGGGCGACAAGCTGCTGCTGCTCTGGATCCTGGTCACGCTGCTGCTGGGCCTGTCGACCATCGCGCTGTCCGCCGGTCACATGGACGGCGAGGTGATGGTCAGCCTGATGACCTGGGCGCAGCACATCGTCACCTTCCAGGGCGACGCCGCCAGCCATATCGCCGGCGTCTCGCCGGTGTTCAAGGCGCACCTGTTCATGGGACTCACGCTGTTCGTGATCTTTCCCTTCACCCGGCTGGTGCACGTCTGGAGCGGCTTCGCCTCGCTGGGCTACCTGGGCCGAGCCTGGCAGCTGGTGCGTCCGCGCTGAGCCGCGTCCCGGAACACGAAGGAGTCGAACATGCCTGTCATCGTCAATGGCGTCGAACTGAACGATGCCGATCTGGAACGCGAATTGCCGCGCCACGCCGACGCCGGCAACCCGATGCGCAGCGCCATCACCGCGCTGGTGCTGCGCCGGGTGCTGCTGGACGAGGCCGGCCGGCAGGGGCTGGACGCCGAGGACGAGGAAGTCGCCATCGGCGCGCTGCTGGCCAGCGAGGCGAGGGCGCCGCAGGCCGATGAGGCCGCCTGCCGGCGCTTCTACCAGACCCATCCCGAGCGCTTCATGGTGGGCGAGCTGATCGAGGCCGACCATATCCTGTTCCAGGTCACGCCCGGCGTGAACCTGGACATGCTGCGCGCCCACGCCAGGGTGGTGCTGGACGAGCTGATGGCCGATCCGTCGCGCTTCGCGGAGGTGGCGCGCGAGCAGTCCAACTGTCCGTCGGCCGCGGTCGGCGGCAGCCTGGGCCAGCTCGGGCGCGGCGATACGGTGCCGGAGTTCGAGCGCGCCGTGTTCGCCTTGCCCGCCGGCGGGCTGCTGCCGCAGCTGCTGGAAACCCGCCACGGCCTGCACATCGTGCGCGTCACGCGCCGCATCGAGGGGCGCATGCTGGCCTATGAGCAGGTGGCGCAGCAGATCGCCCACGCCTTGTCCTCGGTGAGCCGGGACACGGCCTGGCGTCAGTACATCAAGCTGCTGGTGGGGCGCGCCAGCGTCGAGGGCATCGACCTGGACGACGGCGAGCCCGAGCGCGTGTTCGGCGGCGGGAGCGCGCCATGAAGCCCCCGTCTGTTCTTGAGTCTGTTTCTGAATCCGCTGCTGCATCCGTCAAGGCCTCTGCCGTCGCGCCCGGCGCCCCGTCCTGGCCCGCGTCGGCGCGCGCGGGCGCCGGTCTGATCGACGGCCATGGCCGCCGCATCGACTATCTGCGCGTCTCCGTCACCGACCGCTGCGATCTGCGCTGCACCTACTGCCTGCCCAAGGACTACAAGGGCGCCGAGATTCCGGCCAACTGGCTCAGCCACGAGGAAATGGCGCGGCTGGTGCGTTTGTTCGTCGACAACGGCGTGCGCAAGGTGCGCCTGACTGGCGGCGAGCCGCTGACGCGCGGCGGCGTCGCCGGGCTGGCGGCGGCCATCGCGGCCATGCCGGGCCTGAGCGACCTGTCGCTGTCCACCAACGGCACGCGGCTGGCGCGCCATGCGCGCTCACTGCGTGAGGCTGGGGTTCAGCGCCTGAATGTCAGCCTGGACACGCTGGACGCCGCCGACTTCCAGGCCATCACCGGGCGCGACTGCCTGGCCGATGTGCTGGACGGGCTGCGCGCGGCGCGCGAGGCCGGTTTCGCGCCGGTCAAGCTCAACAGCGTGGTGCATGCCGCCACGCCTGAAGATGACGTAGAGCGGCTGCTGGCCTATGCCCGCGAGCAGGGCTTCGTGCTGCGCCTGATCGAACCCATGCCCATGGGCGACTGCGGCCGCGCCCATGAGCATGTCGACCTGAACGCGCTGGGCGCGCGGCTGGCGGCCCGTCATGGCCTGGTGCCGGCGCTGGCGTCTGGCGGCGCCGGCCCGGCGCGCTACTGGACCGCCGACGGCCGGACCCACGTGCTGGGCGTGATCACGCCCATGTCGCGTCACTTCTGCGTCGCCTGCAACCGCGTGCGGCTGGGCGCGGACGGCACGCTCTACCTGTGCCTGGGCCAGGAAGACCAGGTGCCGCTGGGCCGCATGCTGCGCGCCGGCGCCAGCGACGCCGAGCTGCGCGGCGCGCTGTTGGCCGGCATCGCCGCCAAGCCGGAGCGGCACGACTTCAACGCCCGGCCCGAGCGCGTGCTGCGCTTCATGGCGCAGACGGGAGGCTGAGATGCGCGATATCGAACGCTTCATCGACGGTTTCCAGCGTTTCCAGTACCAGTACTACGAGGCCGCGCCCTCGCTCTACCGCAACCTGCGCGACGGCCAGCACCCCAGCACCTTGCTGATCGGCTGCTGCGATTCGCGGGTGGACCCGGCCATGTTGCTGGGTTGCGATCCCGGCGACATCTTCACCGTGCGCAACGTCGCCAACCTGGTGCCGCCGGCCGACCGCGACCAGGGCCATCACGGCGTGCTGGCCGCGATCCAGTTCGCGGTGGACCAGCTCAAGGTGGGCCGCATCATCGTGCTGGGCCACGCGCATTGCGGCGGCATCCGTGCGCTGATGGAGCGGCCCGCCGGCGCGGCCGGCGAGCCGGACTACCTGAACCGCTGGATGGATATCGCCGAGCCGGCCCGCCAGCGCGTGCTGAACCAGATGCCGGACGCGCCGGACGCCGAGCGCCGGCGCGCCTGCGAACAGGCGTCCATCCTGATCTCGCTGCGCAACCTGGAGTCGCTGCCCAGCGTGCGGCGGGCGCTGGAGGCCGGCACGCTGACCCTGCATGGCTGGTATTTCGACCTGGTGGCGGGCGCTTTACTGGCATACTCGCAGCGCGCGGACGGCTTCCTGCCCATCGTCTGCCCCTTGTTCACGGAGCTTGCATGACCCCAGTTTTCGGCATCGCCGGCCGTTCCGGCAGCGGCAAGACCACCCTGATCGAAGCCATGCTGCCGCTGCTGCGCGCGCGCGGACTGGCGGTCAGCGTGATCAAGCACAGCCACCACGATTTCGAGATGGAGCCGCCCGGCAAGGACAGTGCGCGCTTTCGGCAGGCCGGCGCGCACGAGGTGATGGTGGCCTCGCCGTACCGCTACGCCATCGTCCATGAGTTGCGCGGCGGACCCGAACCCACGCTGGCGCAGCAGCTCGAACGGCTGGCGCCGGCCGACCTGGTGCTGGTGGAGGGCTTCAAGCAGGCCGCCATCCCGCGCATCGAGGTCTACCGGCCGGCGCTGGGCAAGCCGGCGCTGCACGCGGAGGACGCCGGCTTCCTGGCCGTGGTCACGGACGCGGCGCTGGAAATGACGCCAGATGCGACGCTGCCATGCCTGCCGCTGAACGAGCCGGACGCGGTGGCGGCGTTCATTTGCCGCACACTGGGGCTGGCGCCGGGGAAAGCCTAGGTTTTTCCCGCCGGGGTGGGAGCAGGCCCGACCTGTAACCGGCCGCCGAAGGACTACACTGGCGCCATGCCGGCCCGGCCAGCAAGACATTCATGACCCCTATCGATTCCAGAACCGACCCCGGCGGCCTGCCGTCACCCCGGCATCGCCTGTCCACGCGCATCATCGCCACGTCGCTGGCCGCGCTGGTGGTGGTGCTGTCCATGATCAGCTGGACGCTGTGGCTGTCCTGGCAGCTGGAGGGCGCGGGCGCGGCCATCAACGATACCGGCAGCCTGCGCATGCGCGCCAACCGCGTGGCGGTGGAGCTGATGCGGCCGCAGGAAGGGCGCAAGGCGCGCACCGACGAGCAGATCCTGCTCATGGACGAGACCATCGCGCGGCTGGCCAAGGGCAATCCGGCCAGGCCGCTGTTCATTCCCAATGACGAAGGCATCCGCAGGCAGTGGAGCGAGGTGGCCGGCTACTGGCGCGAGATCATGAAGCCCTCGGCCTTGCGCGCCCTCGGCCGGCCCGACGCCGCCTACTACCTGGAGACGCTGCCCGAGTTCGTGGCCAAGGCCGACACGCTGGTGCGCATGATCGAGCAGGACAACGCCGGCAAGACCACGATGCTGCGCTTGTCGCAGGGCGTGCTGGCGGCGATCGCCAGCGCCGGCACGCTGGCCATGATCTATCTGCTGTACCTGTGGATCATCTCGCCCGTGCTGCGCCTGCGCGACGGTTTGCAGCGCATGGCGGCGCGCGAGTTCAGCACCCGGCTGCCGGTGGAAAGCCGCGACGAATTCGGCGTGCTGGCGCGCGGCTTCAACCGCATGGCCGACGAGCTGCAAGGGCTGTACACCGGGCTGGAGCAGCGGGTGGAGCAGAAGACGGCCCAGCTGGCGGCGCAGAACCGCGACATCGGCGCGCTCTACGACATGGCAGCCTTCCTCAACCAGCCCAACGAGATCGAGGCGCTGTGCGACGGCTTCCTGCGGCGCGTCATGCTGCAATTCGACGCCGAGGGCGGCAGCATCCGGGCGCTCGACCCGAACAACGAAAAGCTCAACCTGATGGTGTCGGTCGGACTGTCGGACGCGCTGGTCGAGTCCGAGCACTGCATGCGCGTGGATGACTGTTATTGCGGCGTCGCCACCCGCCAGGCCGGGGTGATCGTGATCCAGGACTTCCGCCACGCGCCGCCCGGCCTGGACCTGAACTGCCAGCGCGAGGGCTTCGCCAGCGTGGCCGTGTTCCGCATCGTCGCGCGCGACGAGGTGCTGGGCTCGTATTCGCTGCATTTCCGCAGCCAGCGCAAGCTCGCGCCTGCCGAATCGCAGCTGCTCGAAACCTTGGGCCAGCACCTGGGCGTGGCGCTGGACAACCGCCGCCTGAGCGCCCAGGCGCGGCAGCTGGCGGTGGTGCAGGAGCGCGGGCTGGTGGCGCAGGGGCTGCACGACAGCCTGGCGCAGGGCCTGAATTTCCTGAACCTGCAATTGCAGATGCTGGACGGCGCGGTCAAGCGCGGCGACGCCGCCGAGGTCGAGGAAATCCTGCCGCTGCTGCGCACCGGCGTGGACGAAAGTTACCAGGATGTGCGCGAGCTGCTGACCAATTTCCGCAGCAAGCTGTCGCAGGGCGATCTATACGTGGCGATCGAGGACACCGTGGACCGCTTCCGTCGCCAGACCGGCATGGATACCGAGCTGGCAGTGGGCGAGCGCCAGGGCGCGCCGTTGGCGCCGGACCAGCAGTTGCAGGTGCTGTTCATCCTGCAGGAGGCGTTGTCGAACGTGCGCAAGCACTCCGAGGCCGCGCGCGTGCGCGTCGAGGTCGAGGACGGGCGCGATTTCGTGCTCGACATCAGCGACGACGGGCAGGGCTACGACGCCGAGGAAGTGGCCGCTCGTGGCGAGGCGCATGTGGGCCTGCACATCATGCGCGAACGCGCGGCGCGGATGCGCGCCGTGATAAAACTCGAATCGCGGCCGGGTCAGGGCACGCGAGTCCTCTTGACCCTGCCCGGAGCCGAACGCCAGGCCGCCTAGAGGGAGGTGGCCCACCCCCGAAGCGCTGCGCGCTTCCCACCTGGGCGGCCCCCCTCCAGGGGGCGTCGCCGCGGACCGGCAAAGCCGGCTCCGCGCGACCCGGCGGAGCTGAGCCACGGCCTGCGAGACGGGGGGGCGGTGCTTTCCATAACTGAACGATGCAATAACATGTCCATCCGAATCCTTCTTGTCGATGACCACACGCTGTTTCGCTCGGGCCTGCGGCTGCTGTTGCAGCGCCAGCCCGATTTCGAGATCGTGGCCGAGGCCGGCGACGGCGTCGAGGGCCTGAAGCGGGCCAAGGAACTCAAGCCCGACGTGGTGCTGCTGGACCTGAACCTGCCGGGCCTGTCCGGCCTGGAAACGCTGCAGCTGCTGGTGCAGGACCTGCCTTCCTGTGCGGTCATCATCCTGACCGTCTCGGAAGAGGCCGACGAGCTGGGGCAGGCGCTGCGCGACGGCGCGCGCGGCTATCTGGTCAAGAACATCGACGCCGAGGCGCTCACCAGCGCGATCCGGCGCGCGGCGGGCGGCGAGCCGGTCATCGCGCAAAGCATGACCGCCAAGCTGGTCGAGCAGTTCCGTGGCCAGGCCCAGGCCGGCGCGCAGCCGGCGGGGCAGGGCGAGCGCCAAAGGCTGACCGCGCGCGAGACGCAGATCGTGCAGTATCTGGCGCGCGGCGCCAGCAACAAGGTCATCGCGCGCGAGCTGGACGTGAGCGAGAGCACGGTCAAGATCCATGTGCAGAATGTGCTGAAGAAGCTCAACCTCACCAGCCGCGTGCAGGTCGCCGTGTACGCGGTGGAACACGGGCTGCACGTCGAGGAATGAGCGCGCGGCGCGCGCGCCCGCCGGCGGACTGATGCGCCGCAAACGCCGGCCCGCCGCCGTTTGATCTGCGACAAGGCCGCGCCCGGCACCGGCCCCTAGACTGGCCGGCATGCAAACGCGAACCTCACCCATGGAACTGGTGGCTCCGGCCGGCAGCCTGGCCGCGCTCAAATCCGCTATCGAAGCGGGCGCGGACACGGTCTACCTGGGCCTCAAGAACGCCACCAATGCCCGCAACTTCGCCGGGCTGAATTTCACCGAAAACGACATCCGCGCCGGCGTCGAGCTGGCCCATGCGCGCGGGCGGCAGGTCCTTTTCGCCATCAACACTTTCGTGCAGGCCGGGCGCGGCGAGGAATGGCGCGCGGCGGTGGACGCGGCCCATTCGCTGGGCGCGGATGCCGTCATCATGGCCGACGCGGGCCTGCTGGGCTATGCCAGCGACCGCTATCCCGACCTGCGGCTGCACCTGTCGGTGCAGGGCTCGGCCACGCACGCCGACGCCATCGAGCTGATGAAGGAGCAGTTCGGCATCAAGCGCGTGGTGCTGCCGCGCGTGCTGACGCTGGCCGAGATCGCCCGCATCTGCGGACAGGTCAGCGTCGAGGTCGAGGTGTTCGGCTTCGGCAGCCTGTGCGTGATGGCCGAGGGCCGCTGCCTGCTGTCGTCCTACGCCACCGGCGATTCCCCCAACAACAAGGGCGTCTGTTCGCCCGCGCACGCGGTGCGCTGGGTGGAGGACAAGGGCCGCATGGACGCGCGCCTGAACGGCATCCTGATCGACCGTTACGAGCCGGGTGAGCCAGCCGCCTATCCGACGCTGTGCAAGGGTCGCTTCAAGGTCGATGGCGCCGACGACCACGCGCTGGAGGAACCCACCAGCCTGAACGCCATCGGCCTCTTGCCCCGGCTGGCCGAGATGGGCGTGTCCGCCGTCAAGATCGAAGGGCGGCAGCGCAGCCCGGCCTATGTGACGCAGGTGGTGTCCACGCTGCGCGCCGCGCTGGACAGCGCGCACGCCGACGCCGCGCGCTTCTCTCCGCGCCCCGAATGGAACGCCATGCTGGCGCGCCATGCCGAGGGCTCCCAAGTCACCCAAGGCGCATTCGAACGTCCATGGAAATGAACGCAACCCCGGCATTTAGCATCTCCGTCGGCCCCTTGCTGTATTACTGGCCGCGCCAGCAGACGCTGGACTTCTACGCCGACCTGGCCGACGGCCCGGCCGACATCATCTACGTGGGCGAGACGGTGTGCAGCCGCCGCCATGAACTGCGCGCCGAGGACTGGCTGGACCTGGCGCGCGACCTGCGCGCCACCGGCAAGACCGTGGTGCTGTCGGGCCGCACCCTGATCGAGACCGGCTCCGAGGCCGGCGCGCTGCGCAAGCTGTGCGAACAGCAGGACTTCCTGATCGAGGCCGGCGAGGTGGGCGCGCTGCGCCACCTGGGCGGCCGTCCCTTCGTGGCCGGGCCGCACATGAACGCCTATCACGGCGGCACGCTGGACTGGCTGGCCAGCCGTGGCGCGGTGCGCTTCGTCGCGCCGCTGGAGATGGACAGCGCCACGCTGGCGCGCCTGCTGGCGGAAAAACCCGCCGCGCTGGAGTGCGAGGTCATGGTGTGGGGCCGCATGGCGCTGGCGTTCTCGGCGCGCTGCTTCACCGCCCGCCATTTCCGGCTGAAGAAGGACGACTGCGGCTTCCGCTGCATCGAGCATCCCGACGGCCTGGACCTGCGCACGCGCGAGTCGCGCGACTTCCTGGCCATCAACGGCATCCAGGTGCAGTCGGCGGCCTGCCTGGACCTGCTGGACCAGGCGATGGAGCTGGCCGTGATGGGCGCGCGCGTGTTGCGCGTCAGTCCGCAATCGACCGGCACGCAGGCCGCCATCGCGGCGCTGGACGCCACGCGCCATGGCGCGCCGGCGGCCGAGGTCGCGCCGCCCGCCGGCATGGAACGCTGCAACGGCTATTACTACGGCCACGCGGGCATCGACCTGTTGCGGGAGCCGGCATGAACCTGAGCCTGCCCGCGCCGCCCGCGCTGCTGGCCCGGCTGGGCCGCAAGCTGCCGGCGCCGCTCGTGTCGCTGCACTTCACCGCCGGGCTGGAGCTGGCGCGTCGCTTCAAATGGCTGGCGCCGCCGGCCGAGCTGGATGGCCGGCGCTTCGCCATCACCGTCGAGGACCTGGGCCTGCGCAGCTGCTTCGCCGTGCGCGGCGGCGCGTTCCGCCCCGTGTGGGACGGCGCGCCGGCCGAGCTTGAACTGGGCGCCAGGCTGGCCGACTTCCTGGCGCTGATGCGCGCGGACATGGACGCCGACACCTTGTTCTTCCAGCGCCGGCTGCGGATATCCGGCGACACCGAGCTGGGCCTGATCGTGAAGAACTGGCTGGACGCCTCGCCGCGGCCGGCCTGGCTGGACAAGCTGGGCGCGCTGGGGAGGCCGCAAGCCTGAGGCCGGGATGGGCGGCTGGCATGACCGCTGGCGGCGCGGGGGCTTGACGCGTCCGCGCCGCCAGTCGTGCTATATCCTCGGGCCGACACCGCAACGGAGCACAGCATGAGGATATTGATCGTGGGCGCCAGCAAGGGCCTGGGCCGCGCCCTGGCCGAAGGGCTGGGGCAGGACGCGGAAATGATCATCGGCGTATCGCGCAAGGCGCCCACGGACCTGACGGTGGCGCCGTCCTGCGCGCTGCGCTGGATCGAGGCGGACCTGTCCGACCCCGAGGCCGCCGCCGCGCGCATCGCCGACCAGGCGCCGGCCGAACTGGACGCCATTCTCTACAACGTCGGCGTGTGGGAAGACAAGGCTTTCACCGACGATTACGACTTCCTGGCCGATTCGCCGCAACAGATCGCGCGGCTGCTGGACATCAACATCACCGGCACGATCCTGCTGTTGCAACGGCTGATCCCGCGCCTGCTGGGTCGCGCCAAGCCGCAGCTGGTGCTGACCGGTTCGACCTCCGGATTGCCGCGCAGCGGCCGGCCCGAAGTGGCGTTCGGCGCTTCCAAGGCGGCGCTGTCGGGCATCGCCGACGCGCTGCGCGAGCGTTTCCGGGCGCAGCGGCTGGCGGTCACCTGCCTGCAGCTGGGCTACCTGAACACCGAGGACGGGCTGGCGGTGGCGCGCGATGACGCCAGCCGGCGCGGCGAGGGCACGCTGGCGCCGGTGCACGATGTGGTGGCGATGGTGCGGGCGCTGCTCAGCCTGTCCGATGCTGCTTTCGTGCGGGAACTGGTGCTGCCGGCGATCCTCGACGAACGCTTCTGAGGCCGGCCGCTCAGAGCCGCCCCGTCTCCATCGCCCGCGCCACCCGCGACAGCGCCAGGCTGGCCGCGAAGTACAGCGCGGCCACCGCCAGGTAGACCTCGACGTGATAGGGCCGCCAGGCCGTGCCGGCCACCACGGCCTTGGCCGCGCCCAGCACGTCGAACACGCCGATGATGCTGACCAGCGAGGTATCCTTGACCGCGCCCACGAATACGCCCAGCGCCGCCGGCGCGGCGATGCGCCGGGCCTGCGGCCAGATCACGGCCTGGTAGGCCAGGGCGGAGCCCATGCCCAGCGCGCGGGCCGCCGCCATCTGGCCCGGTGGGATGGCCTGCAGCGCGCCGCGCAGCACCTCGGCCAGCAGGCAGGCGGTGTGCAGCGTCAGCGCGGCCAGCGCCATGCTGAACTTGGACACGCCGCCGCCCAGCAGCATGGGCAGCACGAAGGACGCGAACAGCAGTTGCGTCACCAGCGGCACGCCGCGCACGGCCTCGATCAGCGTGGCGGCGGCGAACGAGCCGGCGGGACTGGACGAGCGGCGCAGCAGCGCCAGACCGGCCGCCAGCGGCACGGCGGCCAACAGCGCCGCGATCGCCAGGATCAGCGTGACCAGCAGGCCGCCCCAGCGCAGCGGGCCGATGGCCTCGCCGCCCCAGGGCCAGCCGGACAGCGCGCCGGCGGCAAGCGCCAGTGCGGCGATGGCGACGCCGGCGCGTATCCGTCCGGACAGCCGGCCCGCGCCCAGCGCGACGGCGACCGCCAGCAGCAGCGCGGCGCAGGCAACCAGGGCGGGGCCGCGATGCGCCGGCTGCATCGCGCCGAACAGCAACAGGGGCAGGTTCTCGCCCACGGCGGCCCAGCAGGCGCCGGCGGCTTGCGCGCAGGCCGCCGCGTCGCCGCGCCAGACGGCGTTGAGCAAGGCCCAGTCGGCGAGCGAACCGGCGGCGAGCAGCGCCGCCAGCAGCACGGCCGTCCTGGCCAGTCGCCGCGTCCAGCGTCCGCCGCCTTGCCCCGCGAGGGCGGCAAGCAATGCCGGCCGTTCGCCCAGGCGCGCGCCGTGCAGATCGCCCGGACCATGCCGGGCGCAGCGGGCGTTCCACGCGGACAGCGCGCCGCCCAGCGCCAGGGCCAGGCCCAGATAGGCCGCCAGCGCCAGCGAGATGCCTTCCAGCGCCAGGCCGGTCTGCGTGATGGCGGTGTTGATGACGGCCATCAGGTCCTGGTAGCCGATGGCGATGGCCAGCGTGCTGTTCTTGATCAGCGCCAGGCACTGGTTGGCGTAAGGCGGCAGCGCCACGCGCGCGGCATTGGGCGCGACCACGAGGCGCAGGATGTCCGGGCGCGACAGCGCCAGCGCCTGTCCGGCCTCGACCAGCCCCGCTGGCACCGCGCGCACCGAGGCGCGCACGATGTCGGCGATATAGGCGGCATGGAACACCGACAGGCCGATGACCAGTGTGGCGAATTCGATGCTGGGTTGCCAGCCGCCTTGCAGGCCCAGTCCGCGCCGGACTGGCAGTTCGACGATGGGCGCGGGCAGGAGGGTCCAGGCGAGCAGCAGGCCGGCCAGCGCCAGCCAGGGCGCGACGCGGATGAGCAGAACGCGTCTACGATGCGTGGGGCCGTCCATCGCGAGCCGCCGGCGTCGAATCGCCCAGCCCGCGATCAACATGGCGACAATCAGGCTCGCCGCTTGTGGCAGCCAGCCGTGCAGCGCCGGCAGCGCCAGTCCGCGATTGGACAGCAGCACCGACGGCAGCGGTTCCCAGGCCTGGCGCGCGTCGGGCAGGCGCAGCAGCAGGCCGTACCAGACGAAGAGCTGCAACAGCACCGGGGTGTTGCGCAGCGGCGCGATGATGACGGCCGCCAGCCGCGACGCCACCGGCTCGGGCGACAGGCGCGCCAGGCCCAGCGCCACGCCCAGCAGCGTGGCCAGGGGCAGGGCGGCCAGCGCCACCGTCAGCGTGTTGACCAGGCCGGCCGCCAGCGACATCCAGTAGGGATCCTCGGGCAGCACGTCGAGCAGGCTTTCCGAGATGCGAAAGCCCGAGGCCTGGAACAGGAAGCCGAAGCCGCCGTGCACGCCGCGCGCGGCCTGTACGGATTCGATCTGCAGGGCCAGCAGCGCGGCCAGCCCGCCCAGGCCCAGGATCCAGGCCAGCGCGGCGGGCCAGCGGCGCGGCGCGGCCGGCAGGGCGAGCGCGCTCATGGCGCGCCGCGTCCGATTCGCGCCGCCGGCGCGCGCCGGGCAGCGCCAGCGCGCGTCATTGGAACGGCGGCGAGTACAGCAGGCCGCCCTGGTTCCATTGCGCGTTCAGGCCGCGCTCAAGCTTCAGCGGCGTGGCCGCGCCCAGGTTGCGGTTCCAGACCTCGCCGTAGTTGCCCACGGCCTTGATGGCGTTGCGCGCCCACTGCTCGTCCAGGCCGAAGCTCTTGCCGATGCCGGGCTCCGCGCCCAGCAGGCGGCGCACCTGCGCGTCCGCGCCCTGCGCCTGGCTGTCGGCGTTGGCGGCGGTGACGCCCAGTTCCTCGGCGGCCACCAGCGCGTTGACGGTCCAGCGCACGATGGCGCTCCAGTTGGGATCGTCCTGGCGCACGAAGGGGCCGAGCGGCGACTTGTTGATGCGCTCGGGCAGGATCACGAAGTCATCCGGATTGGCGGCGCGCGCGGCGCGGCTGGCGGCCAGCGTGGAGGCGTCCGACAGGTAGACGTCGCAGCGGCCCGCGTAGAAGGCCTGTTCCAGCTCCACCAGGTTCTCGATCACGACGGGCCGGTACGACAGCTTGTGCTTATTGAAGTAGTCGACCAGGTTCTGTTCGTTGACGGTGCCCGGCTGCACGCAGACCTGCGCGCCGTCCAGTTCGGCGGCGCTCTTGACGCCCAGCTTCTTCGGCACCATGAAGCCCTGGCCGTCGTAGAACACGATGCCGGCCGAGACGATGCCCAGGCCGGCGTCGCGGCCCGAGGTGATGGTGGTGTTGCGGTTCAGCACGTCGATCTCGCCGCTTTGCAGCGCGGGAAAGCGTTGCTGCGAACTGAGCGGCACGAAGCGGGTCTTGGACGCGTCGCCCAGCACGGCGGCGGCCAGCGCGCGGCACAGGTCGGCGTCCAGGCCGGTCCAGCGGCCCTGCGCGTCGGCGATGGACAGGCCGGCCGAGCCCTGGCTCACGCCGCAGACCAGCTCGCCGCGCTTCTTGATGGCGTCCACCGTGGGGCCGGCCTGCGCCGCGCCCGCCATGGCCAGCGCCGCCGCCGCGACCGTCGTGGCCTTGATAAGGAAATGGATGCCGATGCGTCGTGCCTTCATACCTGTCCTGTATTCGTCGTATGCAAGAAAGGCATGCATTCTAGGTGTGGCCGCGTGGGAATCGAGCGACTGTCTCGTCATATGGATATGAGCACTAAGCCTTATCGTTATCGTGTTCACGTCCCTACAATTCCCTGCATCCGAGGCCCGTTGCACGTGGCGGGCCCGCCGGCGCTGGCGCCGGTTTTTATCGTTGTGGAGCAGATGGCGCATGCGTTGGCAGGATGAGTTCAGGCAGTTCTTTCCCATCACCCGGGACCGCGTCTACGCCAACATCGCCTACACCAGTCCGCTGTCGCCCAGGGTGGCCTCGGCGGTGGCCGATTTCTTCGACGGCATCGCCCATGCGCGCAGCGACAAGCCGGGCTGGCTGGCCGATGCCGACGCGCTGCGCGCGCGCCTGGCCCGGCTGATCGGCGGCGACGCGCGCCGGCTGGCCTTCACCAAGAACACGACGGAGGGGCTGAACACCGTGGCCCAGGGCCTGCCCTGGCGCGAAGGCGACAACCTGGTGGTGGACGACCAGGAGCATCCTTCGAACGCGCTGCCGTGGCTGAGCCTGCGACGGCGCGGCGTGGACGTGCGCGTGGCCTCGTCGGGCGGGCATCGCTACACCGTGGACGACATCTGGGCGCGCGTGGATGCGCGCACGCGGCTGGTCGCGCTGTCCTGGGTGCAGTACGCCACGGGCCTGCGCAGCGACATCGCGGAGCTGGGCCGGCGCTGCGCGGCGCGCGACATCTGGCTGGTGGTGGACGGCATACAGGGCGCCGGCCTGCTGCGCGCGCGGGTCGACGACTGGGGCGTGGACGCGTTCGCCTGCGGCGCGCACAAGGGCCTGCTCGGCCCGCTGGGCGTGGGCTTCCTGCATCTGTCGCCGGCGCTGCTGGACGCGCTGGATCCGCCGTACCTGGGGCCGTCCGGCGGCCTGTCGCTGGACAAGTCCGGACTCGAGTGGCGCGTCGCCGCGCCCGACCGCCAGGACGCGCGGCGGCTGGAGACCGGCAATCTGAATTACCCCGGCATCGCCGGCTGGGCCGGGGCGCTGGACCTGATCGAGCAGGCCGACCCGGCGCGCATCGAGCCCTGGGCGCTGGAATTGTCGCGCGCGCTGGCCGACGGCCTGCGCGGCCTGGGCCTGGACGTGGTGTCGCCGGCCGACGCGTCCATGCGCAGCACCACCACGGCGCTGCGCCTGCCCGATCCGGCGGCCGCGCTGGCCCATCTGGCCGAGGCCGGGGTGGTGGCCAGCATTGTGGAGTATGGTTACGTGCGCCTGTCATTGGGCGCCTATAACAACCACGAGGATGTGGACCGCATCCTGCGCGCCGCGCGCGGATGGGTCTAGTGTGCTGTCCCGTAGATACGCCCGCACGAAATCCACCCCTAGCCGCCATGGCGTCGTTGCAAATCCTCGTGATACCTACGGGTATCACTGCGGTTTGCGCCTAGCCCTGACGCCTATGGATGAATTTCGTCATGCGGACGTACCTACGGGACAGCACACTAGGAAAACCTTTCGCATCAACGCAATCGTTCCGAGGAGAAGCAGATGAGCGACAGCAAGAAACCCAATTGGCGTCTGGAAACCGTGGCCGTGCATGGCGGCTACCGGCCCGACCCCACCACCCGCGCGGTGGCGGTGCCGATCTACCAGACCGTGGCCTACGCGTTCGACGACACGCAGCACGGCGCCGACCTGTTCGACCTGAAGGTCGCGGGCAATATCTACACCCGCATCATGAACCCGACCACCGACGTGCTGGAACAGCGCGTCGCGGCGCTGGAAGGCGGCATCGCCGCGCTGGCGCTGGCCTCGGGCCAGGCCGCCGTGACCTACGCGATCCTGACCATCGCCGAGGCGGGCGACAACATCGTCTCGTCCAGCACGCTGTATGGCGGCACCTACAACCTGTTCGCCCACACGCTGCCGCAGTACGGCATCACCACGCGCTTCGCGGATCCGCGCGATATCGGCTCGTTCGAGAAGCAGATCAACGAACGCACCAAGGCGATCTTCGCCGAGTCCGTCGGCAACCCGCTGGGCAACATCACCGACATCGCCGCGCTGGCCGAGCTGGCGCACCGCCACGGCCTGCCGCTGATCGTCGACAACACCGTGCCCTCGCCGTACCTGCTGCGTCCGATCGAGCACGGCGCGGACATCGTGGTGCAGTCGCTGACCAAGTACCTGGGCGGTCATGGCACCAGCCTGGGCGGCGCCATCATCGACTCGGGCAAGTTCCCCTGGGCCGAGCACAAGGCCCGCTTCAAGCGCCTGAACGAACCCGACATCAGCTATCACGGGGTGGTCTATACCGAGGCCTTCGGCCCGGCCGCCTATATCGGCCGCGCCCGCGTGGTGCCGCTGCGCAACACCGGCGCGGCGATCTCGCCGTTCAATTCCTTCCAGATCCTGCAGGGCATCGAGACGCTGGCGCTGCGGGTGGATCGCATCGTCGAGAACGCGGTCAAGGTCGCCGGCTTCCTGCGCGAGCATCCCAAGGTCGAGTGGGTCAACTATGCCGGCCTGCCGGATCACCCCGACCATGCGTTGGTGCGGAAGTACCTGGGCGGCAAGGCGCCGGGCCTGTTCACCTTCGGCGTGAAGGGCGGCCGCGAGGCCGGCGCGCGCTTCCAGGACGCGCTGCAGCTGTTCACCCGCCTGGTCAACATCGGCGACGCCAAGTCGCTGGCCACGCACCCGGCGTCCACCACGCACCGCCAGCTCAATCCCGAAGAGCTGCAAAAGGCCGGCGTGCGCGAGGAAACCGTGCGCCTGTCGATCGGCATCGAACACATCGACGACCTGATCGCCGATCTGGACCAGGCCCTGGCGCAGGTGTGACGATGGCGATGATGCAACGCAGAACCCTGCTGAAGCTGGTGGCGGGCCTGCCCGCCGTGGCCGCCGCGCCCGCGCTGGCGGCCGGCAGGCAGGGCGCCGCCGGCAAGGACGCCGGCGGCAAGACCTATGTGCTGGCGCATGGCTCCTGGCATGGCGGCTGGTGCTGGCGGCCGGTGGCCGAGCGCCTGGCGGCGGCAGGCCACCGGGTGTACGCGCCCAGCTATACCGGCATGGGCGACCGCGCCCACCTGCTGTCCCGCAGCATCACCATCGATACCTTCGTCGAGGACCTGGTGCAGGTCATCCAGACCGAGGAGCTGAACGACGTGATCCTGGTGGGCCACAGCTTCGGCGGCATCCCGATCACGGGCGTGGCCGATCGGATCCCGGAACGGCTGGCGCACCTGGTGTACTTCGACGCGATCGTGCTGCAAAGCGGCCAGAACGCGTTCTCGGTCTATCCGCAGGCCGACGCCGACGCGCGCATCGCGGCGGCCTCCAAGGCCACCGACGGGCTGGCGGTGCCGATCCCGGATCCGATTCCCGCGGCCTGGGGTTTCAAGGAAGGCAGCGCCGACCACGCCTGGGTCAAGCGCCGCCTGACCGCGCATCCGCTGGCCAGCTACACCACGCCGCTCACGCTCAAGCATCCGATCGGCAACGGCCGGCCGCGCACCTACATCCATTGCACCCAGCCCGAGCTGGGCGTGCTGGAAGCCTCGCGCAAGCTGGTCAAGTCGCAGCCGGGCTGGAACTGGGTGGACCTGGCCGCGCCGCACGAGGCGCACATCACGCATCCGGATCAGCTCTCGGCCCTGCTGCTGGGCCTGTCCTGAGGCGGGAAGGGCCGGCCCTTCCGCTCAGACGGCGCCGGCCTGGCGCTTGCGGCAGGCCGAGGGCGCCATGCCCTCGGCGCGCTGGAAGGCGCGGCTGAAGGCCGCCTGCGACTGGTAGCCCACGCGCTCGGCGGCTTCCTGGATGCCCGCGCCTTGTTCCAGCAGCCTGCGGGCGGCGCGCATGCGCAGTGCCTGCAGCAGCTGGGCGGGCGTGGTGCCGCTGTGCAGCGTGAAACGGCGGTGGAAGGTGGCCTTGGACATGTGCAGCCGGTCGGCCATGTCCTGCAGGCTCCAGGGCAGCGCCGGCTCGGCCAGGATGGCCTGCAGCAGCCCGGCCATGGCCGGGTCGCGCGCCAGCACCAGCAGGCCGTGCGCTTGCGGATCGCGCGCCGCCAGATGGCGCAGCATGAAGAAGATGAGTAGGTCCGTCAGCCGTTCCACCACCAGCGGCGAGGCGGCCGGATCGGCGGTCTCGTCCAGGATCAGCTGGAACACGCCGCGCGCGGCGGCATAGCGCGCGTCGCTGGCGCGCAATAGCAGATAATCGGGCAGGGCGTCGGCCAGCAGGCCGTCCAGCCCGGAACGGAATTCGAAGAAGCCGCAGGCCAGGCCGGTGCCATCGGGCTGGCGCGGTTCCAGCGGCTGCATGCCCCGGGACGGGGCGGCGGGCGGGGCGCCGGCGGGCATCAGCGTGTGCGGCAGGTCGCGCAGGAAGAAGATGCCGTCGCCGGCGGCCAGCGCCAGGCTTTCGGTTCCCAGGTCCACGCGGCAATCGCCGTGCAGGATCAGGTGGAAGCTGGCGCGCGCGCGGCCGCTGGTGCTGGCGTTCCAGGCGCCGCAATACTGGCCCAGGTGATAGAGGCTGGAGCGCACGTCCAGGCTGGACAGCAGCAGCGCGTCGGCGGCGGATCGGTCGTGGGCGGGTTGGGACAAGGCGTTGTGGACCGCCGGACCATCTGATATGGTCGCGGCGCAATAGCAGTTTGAGAGGATGATGCGCCATGCGCCCGGGTTATAAGTGCATAGCTGAAAGTCGATAAGTTCGAGCATCAAGTTGCGATCAGCGGGCATTGTCGCCCGCCGCCGGGCATACGCACAATACGGTTTTGCCATCCGCACCTGGAGATCCCCATGGCCCGTCTGACCATCCATACCGCGCAAAGCGCGCCCGAAGCCGTCCGTCCCGCCCTGAGCGCCGCCGAACAGGGCGCCGGCTACCTGTCGAACCTGCTGGGCGTGCTGGCCAATGCGCCGGCGGCCCTGGAGGCCTACCAGACGCTGTCGCAGATCAACGCCCGCGCCGGGCTGACGCTGCAGGAGCGCGAAGTGGTGCAACTGGTGGCCGGCACGCGCCACGGTTGCACCTTCTGCGTGGCCGGCCATACGGCGCTGGCCCGCAACAAGGCCAAGCTCTCGCCCGAGGTGGTCGAGGCGCTGCGCGCCCAGGGCACGCTGCCCGACGCGCGGCTGCAGGCGCTGGCCGCCTTCACCGAGGCCGTCATCAACACGCGCGGCCGCGTCAGCGACGCCGAGCTGCAGGCGCTGCGCGAGGCCGGCTACACCGACGGCAACGCGCTGGAAGTGATCGTCGGCGTGGGCCTGGCCACCATCTGCAATTTCGGCAACAACCTGGCGCAGACGCCGCTCAACACGCAACTGGCCGACTACGCCTGGAGCCCCAAGCAATGACGGCGACGCAGGCGCTTACCGATACCGGCGCCCGTTCCTGGCTGCCGGCCGAGCTGCGCGACTGGCTGGACGCGCATGCCCAGGCGCTGGACGAAGGCGCCGAGGATCCCGCCTCGGTCCTGCCCAGGCTGGCCGAGGCCGGCGTGTTCCGGCTGGGCGTGCCCGCCAGCCAGGGCGGCCTGGAAGGCAGCGATGCCGGCGACGCCATCGAGGCGGTGTCGCAGCTGGCCGAGCATTCCGTGGCGGCGGCCTTCGTGGCCTGGGGCCAGCGCGTCTTCATCGAATACCTGCTGCACAGCCCGAACCAGGCGCTGGCGCGCGACTGGACCGGCCCGCTGCTGCGCGGCGAGCTGGCCGGCGCCACGGCGCTGTCCAACGCCATGAAATTCCTCAGCGGCATCGAGTCGCTGCAGATCTCGGCGCGCCAGGATGGCGACGACTGGGTGCTGGACGGCCGCATGCCCTGGGTCACCAATCTGCGCCCGGACGGCTTCCTGGTGGCGGCGGCCGTGACCGCGCCGGACGGCACGCCGGCCGTGGTGGCGCTGCCGCAGGGCATCGCCGGCCTGACGCGCAGCGCCGACCTGCGCCTGCTGGGCCTGCAATCGAGCAACACGGCGGCGCTGGAAGTGAAGGGCGTGCGCATCAGCCCGCGCTGGCTGATCCACGCCGATGCCCGCCAGTACCTGCCGCAGGCGCGGCCGGCCTTCGCCGGGCTGCAATGCGGCCTGTCCATCGGCCTGGCCCGGCGCGCGCTGCGCCAGGCCGCGACGGCGGGGCAGGGGCAGGGCGCGCGCGGCATCCTGGCCGAGCCGCTGGCGCAGTTGCAGGCCCAGGTCGAATACCTGTCGGACCAGCTCATCGCCGGCGTGCGCGAGGGCCGCTACGTGGCCGAGCCCTGGCTGCTGTTCGAGGTCCGCATCGCGCTGGCCGAGGCGGCGCAGCAGGCGGTGCAGCTGGAGCTGCAGGCCAGCGGCGGCGCGGCCTACCTGAAGCCGGCCGGCGATGGCTTCGCGCGGCGCTGGCGCGAGGCCGCCTTCCTGCCCATCGTCACGCCCAGCCTGGTGCAGCTGAAGACCGAGCTGGCCAAGCGCCGCGCCCGGCTGGCCGCCGAGGCGGCGGCATGAGCGGCGACATGAGCGGCCGCGTGCCGGTGCTGCGCGCGCGCGGTCTGACGCTGCGCTATCCGGGCGCCGACGCCGCCGTGTTCCAGGACGTGAACCTGGACCTGGCGCGCGGCGAGGTGCTGGCCGTGCTGGGCGCCAGCGGGGCCGGCAAGTCCAGCCTGCTGCGCGTGCTGGCCGGGCTGCAGGCGCCCAGCGCCGGCGCGCTCGACATGGAAGGCCAGCGGCTGGCCGGCGTGCATCCGCGCGTGGCCGTGGCGTTTCAGGATCCGGGCCTCTTGCCCTGGCTGACGCTGGAACGCAACGTGGCCTTCGGCCTGGACTTCAAGCATCAGCCGGCGCTGGATGCGCGCGAGCGCGCGCGGCGCGTGGACCTGGCCATCGAGGAAGTCGGCCTGTCGCACGCCCGCCAGCTGCGGCCGGCCCAGCTGTCCGGCGGCATGGCGCAGCGCACCGCGCTGGCGCGCTGCCTGGCCCGCCAGCCGGCGGTGCTGCTGCTGGACGAGCCGTTCGGGGCGCTGGACGAGGTCACGCGCGCCGAAATGCAGACGCTGCTGCGCAAGGTGGTGGCCGACGTCGGCGCCGCCGCGCTGCTGATCACCCACGATATCGACGAGGCGCTGCTGCTGGCCGACCGCATCGTGCTGCTGGGCGGCGCGCCCGGCGGCGTGCTGGGCGAATGGGCCGTGGACCTGCCGCAGCCGCGCGCCGACCTGCTGCCCGAAATGGGCGCGCTGCGCCTGGAAATCCTGTCCCGCCTGCGCGGCGCGCTGCGGGCCGGACGCGCGGCGTCCGAACCGGCGGTACCTGTTTGACCCCTCATCAGAGCAAGACACAAGGAGCCTAGGAATGTGCCTGGAACACATGTCGCGTCGCGACTGGTTGAAACTGACGGCGCTGCTGAGCGCGGGCGGGGCGGCGTCGTTGCTGTCCGCCTTCAATGCGCGCGCCCAGGCCGAGCCCGACGCGCCGGTGCGCATCGGCTATCTGCCGATCACCGACGCCGCGCCGCTGCTGGTGGCGCACAACAACGGCCTGTTCGACAAGGCCGGCGTCAAGGCCGAGAAGCCCACGCTGCTGCGCAGCTGGGCGCAGGTGATCGAGGCCTTCATCTCGGGACAGGTCAACGTGGTGCACCTGCTGTCGCCCATGACCGTCTGGGCGCGCTTCGGCAGTCAGGTGCCGGCCAAGGTGGTGGCCTGGAACCACGTCGGCGGCTCGGGCCTGACGGTGACGCCGGAGATCAACAGCGTCAAGGACCTGGGCGGCAAGACCGTGGCGATCCCGTTCTGGTATTCCATCCATAACGTGGTGCTGCAAGACCTGCTGCGCGAGAACGGCCTGACGCCGGTGTCGCGCAAGGACGGCGCGCCGGCGGCGGGCGAGGTCAACCTGATCGTGATGGCGCCGGCCGACATGCCGCCGGCGCTGGCGCAGAAGCGCATCGCCGGCTACATCGTGGCCGAGCCCTTCAATGCGGCGGCCGAGACGCTGGGCGTGGGCAGGGTGCTGCGCTTCACCGGCGACGTCTGGCGCAACCACGCCTGCTGCGTGGTGTTCATGCACGAGCGCGACCTGGAGCAGCGGCCGCAGTGGTCGCAGAAAGTGGTGGACGCCATCGTCCAGGCCCAGCTCTGGATCCGCGACAACCGCGAGGAAACCGCCAGGCTGCTGTCCAAGGAAGGCATCAACCGCTACACGCCGCACGGCCTGCCGGCCCTGAGCAAGGTGCTGGCGCCGCCGCCCGAGGACCGCGAGCGCTACCTGGCCAGCGGCGCGATCCGCCATGGCGACTGGGACGAGCGACGCATCGACTTCCAGCCCTATCCCTTCCCGAGCTACACCGAGGAACTGGTGCGGCGGCTGCGCGACACGCTGATCGAGGCCGACCGGGGCTTCCTGGCGACGCTGGATCCGGCGCGCGCGGCGGCCGAGCTGGTCGACGACCGCTACGTCAGGCGCGCCATCGAGGCCGCCGGCGGATTGGGGCGCTTCGGCTTTCCCGAGAGCTACGTCCGCAGCGAGCAGGTGCAGGCGTGAGCGGGACGCCGTCCACGGCGGCGGGCGCGGCCCCGGCCGCCTCGGGGTCGGGTGCCGTGGCGCCTGCCGCGCGCGCCCGTGCCAGCACTCGGCCGCCGGGACTGGCGAGCCGCGCCGGCCTGGGCGTGCTGGGGCTGGCGGTCGTGGCGCTGGCCTGGTGGCTGTGCACCGCCGTGCTGCCGGCCGAAGGCGCGATGGCGCGGCGTTTCGCGCCCGGCCCGACCTTGAGCGCGCTGGCCATGCTGCTGACGGGCCCGGACCTGCCCGCCCATATCCTGGTCAGCCTGCGCCGCATCGCGGTGGGCCTGGGGCTGGCGCTGGCCGTGGGCGTGCCGCTGGGGCTGGCCATCGGCAGCTTCCGGCGGCTGGAGGCGGCGCTGTCGCCCGCCATGCAGTTCCTGCGCATGATCTCGCCGCTGTCCTGGATGCCGATCGCCGTGATGGCCTTCGGCGTGGGCGATGATCCGGTGTACTTCCTGCTGGCCTTCGCCGCCGTCTGGCCCATCGTGCTCAACACCGCCGCCGGCGTGCATCACCTGGATCCGCGCTGGCTGCTGCTGGCGCAGAGCGTGGCCGCGACCCGCTGGGAAACGCTGCGCCACGTGATCCTGCCGGGCGTGCTGGGCCATATCCTGACCGGCCTGCGGCTGGCCATCGGCATCCTGTGGATCGTGCTGGTGCCCTGCGAGATGCTGGGCGTGTCGGCCGGCATGGGCTATTTCATCCTGGATACGCGCGACCGGCTGGCCTATCCCGAGTTGATGGCGATGGTGCTGTTGATCGGCCTGCTGGGCTTCCTGCTGGACGCGGCGGCGCGGGCGCTGTATCGGCGCTGGAGCCGTTAGGGGCAGGCCGCGACGGGGCGCGTTTCGCGATTCGGGCCATAGCCTGTACGCTATGGCCCCACCCCGCGCGGCGCCCCGGCGGCGCATTCCCATTTCAGGCATGAACCCATGACCATCAGCACGCTTGTCCAGCTCATCGGCCACACCTCGGCAAGCGCCGCGTTGCAGGATTGCATGCTGGGCCTGGGCATGAAGAAGATGCCCAAGGGCGACTCGACCACCCGGGTGCGCACCCAGGACAAGCTGGTGTCGCTGGAATTCGATCCCACCGAGTCCTACATGGGCAGGAATGTCCGGGAGCCCGTGGGCGACGGAGGGTTCACGCTGGAGTCCTTCGACGTGCACCAGGGATACCTGGGGGAGCTGCCCTTCGGCCTGTCGCTGGCCATGGACCGGCAGCAGGTGGACGCGGCGCTGGGTAGGGCCCTGGACGAAGACCCGAAGGCAGAGGTCCAGACCTACCGCCGGGGTGACTTCCTGATCATCGTGTTCTATGGCGGGAAGGGGCGGAAGATCGACACATTCAGGTTCACCCGGCCCAACGTCCATAGCGCCAGGAAATTCAACATCGAGCTTCAGGCTGCTGCCGCTGAAACGCCGGGCGCGGCCGCGCAGCCGCTGTCCGCCCCGGAACTGCTGTCCTTCCTGGGCGCATCGCCGGACGACGCCGCCTTTGGCGCTTGGCTGGACCAGCATGGCATCCACGACCGTCCGCATGCGGCCCCTGGCGTTGACGGCCATGGCGCCGCGTCGGACGAGACGCTGCGCGAGGCGCGCCTGAGCGAGATCGACGAGAACGAGCGGCACGGCGTCGCGTTGATCTACGAAAGCCGGGAAAGCCACGGCCGGCTGTTTTCCGCCGAAGCTGCGGGGCAGGGCTTCGTCCTCAAGCAGGCGGCCTTCTACGGCCCGGGCGTTTCCGGCCGCGCCGGATTCCAGGGCGAGCTTCCTTTCGGCTTGCGCTTCGCCGACGGACCGGCGCAGGTTCGGGAAAAGCTCTCCGCCCCGATCGCCCGCCGCGTGCTGCATGGACTGCCGGCGGAACTCTGGGTCGACAAGGACTGGCATCTGAACATCAGCTACACGGCGGACGCCGGCCGCGTCGCCATCGTGCATGTGCGCAGGCCGAATCGCTACGATCTGGAGATGATCGGCGCCGCTTCATCGGAAGCATCCCGGAACGCGCCCGACCTGGAAAAGTTGAATGCGGCCATCGGCCTGGCCGTGGATGACGCCAAACTGCAGGCGGCCCTGGCGCCGCTGGCGTGGAACCAGGACGCACGGGACGAGGCCGGGCGCGGCGATGAGGTCTTTCGCTACCTGAAGTCCCACGGCCTGAGCCTGTATTTCCGCGATGGCGCGGACGTGGGCACGACCGTTCTTGCCGGCTACCGCGTGAACCGGGCCGGCGACATGGACAGCGCGGGATACCCGGGGCCGCTGCCCTTCGGCCTGGCGTTCTCCACCCGGCTCGAGGACATCATCCCGCGCGTCGGCAGGGATCCGGACGCGCACGGCGTGGCCGAGGACACCGGCTACTTCCTGTGGAATCTTCCCGGCTTCAGGCTGCATGTGCTGTACAGCCTGATTGACTGGCAGGTGTACAGGGTGACGTGTTCCGGGTCCGTGGCGGGATAGGCGATCATTCTTCCATGTCGTTCACGGGGCGGCACTCCTGTATGGCCGCTCAATCCGGGGCAGGCTTGCGCTTCCGGAACGGAGCGGTCCTCGGCAGGAAGGACCGCTCTGTCCGGTGAGGCCGGATCAACCAGGGTTTTCGTCGTTGCGGGAATATGCCCGTTCAGGCGACGAAAGGGGAGCGCGCGCCGGCGTTTCAGTACTTGACGCTGACCCGCGCCCACACGCTGCGGCCGGGCTCATTGACCCGCGAGTGGCCGGGGAAGCCGAAGCCGGCGTCGCCGGCCAGGTTCAGGTGTTCGGCATAGGCCTTGTCGAACAGGTTGTCCACGCCCAGCGACAGCTTGACCTGCTTGCTGATGGCATAGCCCGCGTTCAGCGAGAACACGCCGAAGCCCGCGCTGGGGCCGAAGTCCTGGCCGACCACGTTGCCGCTGTTGAGCGCGTAGCGCTTCTGCGGCGCGACCAGGCGCCAGAGCGCGCCGGCGGACCAGACGCCGTCGTCGTAAGCGGCGCTGAGCTTGGCTTCCAGCGGCGGGATCTGGGGCAGGGCGCGGCCGTCGCTGCGGTTCTCGCCCCAGGCATAGGCCAGGGTGGCGCCCAGGGTCCACGACGGCGCGACCTTCCACGACGCGCCCAGCTCGCCGCCGGCGATGCGCGCGTTCACGTTCGAAGCCTGCGAGGTCGGTCCCATCATGCCGCCCGGGCGGTAGTCGAACAGGATGAAGTCCCGCACGTAGCCGGCATAGCCGGACACCCAGGCGTCGACCTTGTCGCCGCGGTACTGCATGCCCACATCCAGCTGCGTGGTCTTTTCGGGCTTGATCGCGTCGAAGGCGTTGACCGAGCCGGCCGGACCCCTGCCGGGCGAGAACAGCTCCCAATAGTCGGGGAAGCGCTGCACATGGCCCAGGCCCACATACCAGGTGGCCGGCAGGTTCTCCAGGTCCTGCTCGTAGCGCAGGAAGCCGCTGGGCAGCGTGCTGTCGCGGCGCTGGCCGGCGGTGGGATTGGGCATCATCATCATGTGGCCCGAGGTGGGACGGAAGTCCTTGGCCGAAGCCCGGTCCACGCGCGCGCCGCCGATCAGGCGGCCACGTTCGGAGGCGCGCCAGGTTAGTTCCGAGAACAGGCCGACGTTGCTGAATTCGGCGTCCTTTTCCCACGACTGGTTGCGATACGAGTTCGTGTCGGTGCCGCTGCGGCCACGGTGGCGGCTCTGCTGGAAGTCCAGACCGCCGGTCATGGACAGCGCATCGGCCAGCTTGAGCGTGGCGGCGACGCGGCCGCCCCAGGTGGCGCGGTCCACGTCGGCGGCCATGGCCATCGGCATGGGACCGTTCGGATCGGGCCGGCGCAGCGTGTAGTTGTCCATCACATGGTCGGCGTAGTTGTAGTAGAGCTGGGCCTCGATCTTTTCCAGCGTGGCGCCGAGGTTGCGCTTCTCGAAGCGCAGCCCGAAGCTCTCGCGCTTGAACTTCGAGCCGTCCATGCCCCGGCCGGCGTAACGCGCCTCGCCGTCGCCGGCGCCGGCGGTCAGCTCGAACAGCGTGTCGGCGTCCGGCGTGAAGCCCAGGGCCAGGTCGGTGTTCCACTTGTCCCAGCGCGAGGGCACGCGCAGGCCGTTGCCGTCCTTGTAGTCCTGCGAGTGCGAGTGGTTGCCGGTGACGCGCACGTAGACGCTTTCGTTGCCGGCGGTGAAGTCGGCGGTCTGGTCATTGCGGCCGAACGAGCCGCCAGTCAGGCTGCCGTCGAAGCGCACGCCGGCCTCGGTGAAGCGCGGCGTGTCGCGGTCGAAGCGCACGGTGCCGGCCGAGGCGCCGGGACCCCACAGCACGGTCTGCGGTCCCTTGATGACGGTGAGCTGGTCGAAGGTCTCGGGCGAGATATAGGAGCTGGGCGCGTCCATGCGCGCCGGGCAGGCGCCGGGCATGGCGCTGCCGTTGGTCAGGATGTTCAGGCGCGAACCGAACATGCCGCGCAGCACCGGATCGCCGTTGGTGCCGCCATTGCGGATGGCCGAGAAGCCGGGAATGGTCTTCAGGTAGTCGGTGCCGTCGCTGGCCGGCAGCGGCTGGCGCGGCGTCTTGGGATTGGTGATGAAGGTCAGCGGCGAATCGGGCGCGACGGCGGTGATGACCACCGGATCCATGTCGAAGGCGGGCGCCTGCTGGGCGCGGGCGGCGGGGAAGATGGCGGCCAGGGCCGTGGCCAGCGCCAGGGCGCGGGGAAATTCGAAACTCGGGTTCTGCATGACGGTGCGTCTCTGTCTTTGCATGTCGGACGGCCGCGCGCGTGCCGACGCCGCGCGCGCGGGTCGTGGACCGTGAATGCGGCGCAAGGCGGCGAAAGGCAGGCGGAGGGTACGGCGGCCGGAAAAGCGCGCGGGCGCGCGCGGATCGTGCGATCAGGCCAGGGACGGGACAGGCGGGGCGCGCGGCCCCAGCGGCGGGCCGGCCGCGGGCAGCGGCGGCAGGGACAGCGGCGCCGGCGGCGCGACCGAGGCCACGGCGGCGGCGGGCAAGGCCGGCAGATAGGGCAGCGGCGGCAGGTCCAGGGTCTGGTGCGCCACCATCCAGAACGGGCATTCCTGGGCGGCGTCATCGGCCTGGCCGGCGTGTCCGCCGTCGCGCGGATCGGACATCGCGGACATGTCGGACATGGCCGGGGATGGCGCGCGCGCGTCCATCAGCGCCGTCATCACGCTGGGCGGACCGCCGGCGGCCGAGCAGAAGCTGATCTGCAGGCGGCCCTGGCGCAGCGCGGCGGCGTCCGGCATGTAGCCGACCGGCACCAGCGCGCGCAGCACGGTCGCCAAGGCGAGCAGGCACAGCAGGAAGCGTGCGTGCGATCCCGTGGCGAGGCGTGACGGCGGATTGGACATGCGTCGCATTCTATCTGATACACGCTCTGAGACGCGCGTGGGCGGCGCAGCCGCGCAGGCCGCGCTTGCGCTGCGTCATGGCGCACGCGCGCCGGCGCGCCGCGCGCTATAGTCACGCAAACGCGCGGGGCGTCCGGCCTGCCTGACGTCCCGCCGCATACAGACGGGGATCCCACGCGCAATGAACATCAGATTGCTGGCCGGCGCGGCCGCCATCGCGGCCGCCGCCGTGCTGGCCTATGGCGGCTATCAGCTGCTGCCGCAAGGGCCGGCGCTGACGCGCAGCGAAGTGATCGGCGAGCTGGACGGCCCGCCGCTGGCGGCGCATGCGCGCGCCGACCTGTACCGCTACGGCGAGCGCCAGCTGCTGGTCGGCACGATGAGCAAGGCGAGCTGGGATCCGGCCGGACTGGCGCGCGCGCAGGTGCTGGACGCCGATGAGCCGGGTTTGCAGGCGCTCGCGCGCGGGCAGCGCGCCGCGATGGCGCAGACAGGCGCGGTCGACGGCGGGCAGGCCCAGGCCGATGCGCCGGATCCGGCCGTGTCCGCCTTCGCGGCCAGCGGGGCGCGCAGCCTGGTCTACAGCGGCGATGGCACCGGGGTCTTCACGCTGCGCGCCTCGATCGCCGCCGACGCCGGCGCCGGGCTGGTCAGCACGCCGCAAGGCCGCACGTTGTTCCTGGTGACCGAGGCGCTGCATCGGTCCGGCTCGGATCAGCCCCAGGCCGCCGGCGGGGTCTTTCGTTCCGAGGACCAGGGGCTGCGCTGGTCCTACGATGCCCAGGTCGCGCTGGGCGCGCCCGAACGGCGCGCGCTGTTCCTCAGCGAGACGCGGGCGGTGGCGCTGGAATCGCGCGACGGCGGAGAGCGGCTGCTCTATACCGAGGATGGCGCCCGGCGCTGGCAGGCGGCGACCATCATGGAACAGGTGTGGCCGGATGCCGGCGCCTACGGCAAGGCCTTCGACGCGCAGGCCGAAAGGACGCGTGGACTGGGGCAGGCGGACCGGCTGGAATATCGCTGGTCGCTGTATTCGCTGGGCGAAACGCAGGCCGTCGGCTGGAGCTGGCGCGTGCGCGTGCAGACCGGCGCGCAAGCGCCGCAGCTCATCGAGACGCGCCGTTTCGAGATCGCCTTCCAGGACGGCGCGCCTCCGGCCTTCCGCATCCAGCAGGCGGCGGCGCCGGCGCCGTTCCAGGACGCGTCAGGCGCATCCCGTGCTGACGCGGGCGGCGCGCTGCGCCAGGCGTCGGGCGGCCAGATCTATCAGCTGGACCCGGCGTCCCGGGAATGGCATGGCGTGGCCGCCGCGCCCCTGCTGCGGGGCACGCCCAGCCGTATCGGCCGGGCCTGGTTCGGGCGCGAGGGCTGGATGGTGCTGGCCTGCGCCGAGCTGCTGTTCTCGCCCGAGGGCGGCACCTGCGCCTATTTCCATACCCGTGACCAGGGCCGCAACTGGCGGCCGTTCCAGCTGTCGCCTGGCCAGGAAGGGGGATTGCTCGGCCTTGACGAAGCCGGCGAGGGCGTGCTGACGCTCGCGCTGCGCGAGGGCCGGACGGCGATCCTGCGCTATCCGCTGGATTGAGCGTAGGGGGCGGCCGCTACACTGCGGTATTGCCCGGTGCATTGCGCGGCGGGCCGCAACATTTGCCGGAGCCTTCATGCTGCACGTCATCGTCACCACCGCCCACGCCAACGAGGGCCTTTTTCCGACCTACCCGCAGGGCACAGCCGTGGACTTGCTGGCGCCCTGCGACGAGTTCTTCGACTGGCATGCCTGCCGCATCCAGGGACGCGACACCTATGTCTACGTCCACATGCTGCGCGACGGCGCGCTCGCGGCGGACTACAACCCGACCGAACTGGACGTGGCGCCGGGCGATCACCTGGAGGTGCTGGGCATCCAGGGCGCCTGGCTGCATGCGCGCGATGCGGCGCGTGGCCGCAGCGGATGGATTCCGGCCGAGAAGACGCGCACTGTGACGGCCTGAAGCCTGCCCGCGTGGCACCTGTCACGCCGGGGTCATCTGCCCGACCTACCATGCGCCAGTTTTCAATTCCGCCTTGCTTCGGGCAAGGTCGACAAGGAACGGCATGCTTGGGTCGCGGTCTGGTTATGTCCGGCGCGTTGAGGATATCGCGGGCAATGGCGCTGGCCTTGCCGTTGGCGCTGACTGGCGCGCTGGCGGCGCCGTCGGCGGCACGGGCCGTCGCGCCCTCGGATGCGCGGCAGGGGTTCGACATTCCCGCCCAGGATCTGCGCGCGGCGCTGGAAGCTTTCGACACCGCGACGGGCATTTCGGTGCTGTATGGATCGGACCTGTCCGCTGGACGCCGGTCGTCGGCGCTGCGCGGACACTATGCGCCGGACGCGGCGCTGCGTCTGTTGCTGGAGGGCACGGGCCTGATCGCGCAGGCGGTCGGCGACAAGGCTTTCGTGCTGCGGCCCACGCCCAGCGCGCAGTCCGGCGGCGCGGTGTCGGCGCAGGCGCGGCATCGCCGGGCCTTCGAGGCGCAGTTGCAGCAGCGCGTGCTGGACGCCCTGTGCCGGCAGCCGGCCAGCGCGCCGGGCATCTACCGCGCGGCGCTGGCGCTGCGGGTCGACCGGCAAGGGCAGATCGGTTCGGTGCGCCTGCTGGATTCCACGGGCAGCGCGGCGCGCGACGCGGCGATACGCGCGGCCTTGCAGGGCTTGCCGGTGGGCGAGCCGTCCGGCGATCCGGGCAAGGCCTACGTGGTGCTGGTGTTGCCGCGCGAGAGCCGCAAGCCGGCGGACTGCGCCAGCGCGCCCTAGCTTGCTCGCTTGCATTCCTTGCACCCTGCACGGAGCGCGGATGAGCGCTCCCGGATTCTCCGCGTTGCGCGACCTGATCGTGCAGCGCTATGACGACCTCAAGCGCCGCCTCACGCACCGGCTCGGCTCGGCCGATCTGGCGGGCGAGGCGCTGCACGATACCTGGCTGCGTCTTGAACAGTCGCAGCCCGACGGGACGCAGACGCAGGCGGTGAAGACGCCGCTGGCCTATGTCATGCGGATGGCGTCGAACGCCGCCGTGGACCGTATCCGTTCGGAGCACCGCCATCTGAGCGGCACGGAACTGGATCTGCTGGTCGACGAACTGGTGGACCAGAATCCCGGTCCGGCGCGCCAGGCGATGGGGCGGGCCGAGCTGGAGGCCCTGTCCAGCGTGATCGACGCCATGCCCGCGCGGCGGCGCGAGATCCTGATCGCCGTGCGCGTGCACGAGATGCCCTTGCAGGACGCAGCCCGCCATTTCGGCATTTCGCCGCGCGTGGTCAGCCGCGAACTGAAGGCGGCGCACGATTTCTGCGCGGCACGGATGGGACGTTGACCATGCGTCACCTGTTTGGCGCCCGGCCGGGCTCGGAGATCGATCGCATCGCGCGGGAGTGGGTGCAGCGCGTCGCGCTGCGGCAGATGACGGCGGCGCAGGCCGATGCCTTGCGCCAGTGGTGCCAGGCGGACCCCAGGCATGGCGCGGCCTTCGCCGAGGCGCATCGGCTGTGGCAGGGCATGGCGCCGGCGGCGGCGCTGAGCGAGGCGCGCGGCCGCGAGCGGCGTCTGTCGCGTCCGGCGCGTCGCGCCTTTCTCGGCGCGGGCCTGGCGTGCGCCGCGACGGGGGCGGGCGTGGCCGTGGTTGCGCCGCCATTCGGCCTGTGGCCGTCCTGGCGCGAATTGGGCGCCGACTATCGCACCGCCAAGGGCGAGCAGCGCCGCGTCGTATTGCCGGGGGCCGCCGTGCTGGATCTGAACACGCGCACCAGCGTCGCGCTGCGCGCCGCCGGCGTCGAGCTGATCAGCGGCGAGGCCGCGATCTCGCTGGCCGGCGCGAGCAGTCCGTTCACCGTCAGCGCGGCCGGCGGCCGCGTCATGGCGCGGGACGCGGTTTTCGAACTGCGGCACACCGACGGCAGCGTCTGCGTGACCTGCCTGTCCGGCGCGGTCGAGGTGGCGCTGGCGAGCGGCGGCGCGACCCTGGCGGCGGCGCAGCAGCTGGTCTATGACGCGGCGGGCCTGCAGCCCGCGCGCGCGCTGGATGCCGACGATCTGCCGGCCTGGCGCGATGGCTTCCTGCGCTTCCGGCAGGCGCCCTTGGCCGAGGTGCTGGACGAGATCAACCGCTATCGCTCCGGCCGCGTCATCCTGATGGCGCAATCGCTGGCCGCCAGGCCCGTCAGCGTGCGGGTGGAGCTGGCGCGGCTGGACACGGCCATCGCGCAGATTCGCGAGAACTTCCAGCTCGACGCCACCGCCTTGCCCGGCGGCGTGCTGCTGCTGGGTTGATTCGCCCGCGCCGCGCCCGCTGGCGAGAGCCTGCCATCCGCAAGGGGCGCATCTTTCTCAATGTGGTCCGACCACAAAAAAACCGTCTGCTTTTCCCGCGTCGATCCGTCTAGGTAGACAAGGAGGGCGCTGGCATGGGACGCCGGCGCTCGCAATCGCGGCATGCGCGGGCGAGATCCGCATGCGGCGTTCTTTGGAGATGGGTGGCGATGAGCAAGCGCGGGCAAGGCAGGATTACTTTGAATGCGGGCGTCAGGCAAGCGGCCGTGCCGCTGGCGCCGCTGGCGCAGGCGCTAGCGCTGATGCTGGCGGCCGGCGGCGTCCAGGCCGCGCCGGCCGCCTTCAGCCCCGGCTGGTTCGCCGCCAAGGGCGCGGCGCAGGCGCAGACGCAGGCCAGCGGCCGGTTGCCCGACGGCAGCGTGGCGGGCATTCCGACGGCGGCGCGGCAGCAGACGCAGTCGCGCCAGCAATTGCAGCAGTCGCTCGGCAACCTGAACCGCACGGCGGCGGCCATCGCCGCGCAGCAGGCGGCGCAGGCCGCCGCGCGCCAGGCCGCGGGCAATGCCGCCCCGGCCGTGCCGGACGGGCTGGCCGCCGGCGGGTTGCAGATCGACACGCAGGCGCTCACGCGTGGTTGGACCCATGCCGAGGCGCCCAAGTCCAGCACCGAGAACGGCCGCAGCACCGTCACCATCAACCAGACCGCCGACCGCGCCATTCTTAACTGGCAGACATTCAACGTCGGCCGCGACACCACGGTGGACTTCCGCCAGCAGGCCGAGTGGGCGGTGCTGAACCGGGTCAACGACCCGGCCGGCCGTCCCAGCCAGATCCAGGGGCAGATCAAGGCGCCGGGCACGGTGCTGATCGTCAACCGCAATGGCGTGGTGTTCGACGGCGCCAGCCAGGTCAACGTGCGCAACCTGGTGGCCGCCGCTGGCAGGATCAGCGACGAGCAGTTCCGCGAGCGCGGGCTGTATGGCGCGCAAGGCTCGGAACCCAGCTTCACCGACGCGCTGGGCAAGGTCGAGGTCAGGCCGGGCGCGCGCATCGATACGCACGCGCCGGGCAGCGTCACGCAGGGCGGCGGCTATGTGCTGCTGCTGGGCGGCGAGGTGCACAACGCCGGCGCGATCAGCGCGCCGCGCGGGCAGGCGCAGCTTGCCGCCGGCGACAGCTTCATCATCCGGCGCGGCGTGGGCACCAGCGAGAACACCCTGTCGACCACGCGGGGCAACGAGATCGCGCCGCGCCTGGCGGCGAACCAGGATGGCGGCCTGGTACGCAACACCGGCCTGATCGTGGCGGCCGAGGGCGACGTGACGCTGGCCGGACGCCAGGTGCGCCAGGAAGGCGTGGCGCTGGCCACGACCACCACGCGCACGCGCGGCACCATCCACCTGCTGAATTCGGCCTCCGACGCCAAGGGCAGCATCGTGCTGGCGCCGGAATCGGTCACGGCGGTGCTGATCGATGACGACGGCAGCACGGCGCTGGATAGCCAGCGCAACGCGCTGATCAAGGAGTCGGCCGAGCAGGACCTGCTGCGCCACCGCCAGGCGCCGGGCGCGTTCGACAACCTGTCACGCCTGTCGGACCGGCGCGACCAGTCGCGCATCGAGATCGTCAGCGGCGGCGACATCCAGTTCCAGGGCGGCTCGCTGGCGCTGGCCACGGGCGGGCAGATCGCGGCCACGGCGGCGCGGCGCGGCTTCGTGGCGCAGGGCGCCGAGCTGGACGTGGCCGGCGCGGTGGGCGTGCGGATCGCGATGGCGTCCAACAGCGTCAAGATCAACGTGCAGGGCAACGAGCTGCGCGACGCGCCCAACAACCGCGACGCGGCCAAGCTGTTCAACGGCGAGCTGTGGGTGGACCGGCGCAGCCTGATCCCGGTGGCGGCGGGCGTGGGCGGCTACGAGGGCGAGCGCTGGTACACGGCCGGCGGCCTGCTGGAGGTGGGCGGCTACCTGGCCAACCTGGGCCACGGCATCGGGGAATGGGCGGCGCAGGGCGGCACGGTGACGCTGGGCGGCAAGGAAGTGGTGGCGCAGGCGGGCTCGCGGATGAACCTGGCCGGCGGCACGCTGGACGTGGCCGAGGGCGTGATCAACCTGAGCTGGCTGCGCGGCGCGGACGGACGTTTGTACGAAGCCTCCAGCGCGCCGGCGGACCGGGTCTACGCCGGCCTGTACCGGGGCTACGAGGACCTGCACGGCCGCTGGGGCGAGAAGGCCACGCGGCGTTTCCTGAACCCGGTGCTGGCGCCAAGCACGCGGCGCGAGGCCGGCTACACGGTGGGCCGGGACGCGGGTCGGCTGGTGCTGTCGGCGCCCACCGCCGTGGTGGAAAGCGAGATCGTCGCCACGGTGTATGACGGCGCGCGCCAGACGCAGGCGCGGGCGGCCGGGACCGACGGCTACGGCCAGAGCCAGTTGGCGGTGGCGCGCGCCGGCGGGCTGGCGCTGGGCAACTACGGCGCGCTGGGCCGGGTCAACGTCTTCAATACCGACGTCAGGCTCGGCCGCTACGCCGATATCACCTTGGCGATGGCGGCGGGCGACGCGCTGGCGGCCGAGCGCGTCGGCACGCTGTGGCTGGACAGCGCGCGGCTGTCCGACATGGGCCTGGGCGTACTGGATCTGGCGACCGGCGGCGCGCTGACGGTGGCCCAGGTGGTGGCGCTGGCCGACGGCGGACACGCGGCGCTGACGGCGGGCCGGATCGATGCACAGGCTGGCATCACGGCGCGGGGCGGGGCCATCACGCTGAGCAACACCTTCGTGTCGCCAGACGCGAGCGTCAAGGCGCGCGCGCTGTCCAAGGCGGGCGAGGCGCCGGCCATCGTGCTACGCGAGGGCGCGGCGCTGGACGTGAGCGGCCGCTGGGCGGACCTGCAAGGCAAGGGCGTGGCCTCGCCGTGGCTGGGCCGGCTCGACGGCGGCCGCGTGACGCTGGACTCGCCGCATGGCATCGCGGTGGCGGCGGGCTCGCTGATCGATGTGTCTTCGGGCGGCGCGGTGCTGCACAGGGGCGAGACGCGCGCGGGCAAGGGCGGCGACGTCACGCTGCGGGCGGGCGCGCCGGAAGTGGAGGGCGCCACGGGCGCGCTGGCGCTGGCGGGGCAGCTGCGCGGCCATGGCATGGCCGGCGGCGGCACGCTGACGCTGGAGACGGATGGGAAGGTGGTGATCGGCGCGGCCGATGCGCTGGCCTACAGGCAGACCCATACGCAGGTCGGCGCGCAACAGCCCCAGCCCTTGCTGCTCGATCCGTCGCTGCTGGGCGCGGGCTTCGCGAAATACGACATCAACGGCCGTGGCGGCCTGCGCGTGGCCGAGGGCGCGACACTGGACGTGGTCATGCCGGTGTACCGATACGAGCCGGGCAACGAGGCCACGGGCCAACGGCCGGCGCCGGCGCTGCTGCTGGCGCCGGTGTACCAGGAGAACCCGCTCAAGGGCGCGCTGACGCAGCGCGCCGGCGCGGACCTGACGCTGCGCTCGCAGCGCATCGAGGATGGCGCGGACATCGATATCGGCGCGGGCGCGCTGGTGTCGGTCGATCCGGGCCGCACGATCCGCCTGCTGGGCGGCGGCAACAGCCGTATCACCGTGGACGGCGCGCTGCGCGCGCCCGGCGGCCGCATCGAGGCGGATATCGTCGCGCCGGCCTCCGATGTGCGCGACAACCCCGCGAGCAGGACGCACAACCGCGCCATCTGGATCGGCGGCGCGGCGACGCTGGACGTCGCCGGCCGCGCCGCCGGCGGCGTGGACATCGACGGCCGTCGCTACGGCAAGGCGCAGGCGGGCGGCAGCATCCTGCTGGGCGGCGCGCTGGACTGGGACGCGACCGGCATCGCCGAGAGCGCCCGTGATATCGCCATCGTGGTGCGCCCGGGCGCGGTGCTGGACACCTCGGGCTCGCGCCTGACCATCGACGCGCCGCGCGGCAGCCGCCTGGGGACGCTGGATCTGGCCGGCGACGGCGGCCAGATCGTGCTGAAGTCCAGCTATGGGCTGTTCCTGGACGGCGATATGCGCGCCCGGGCGGGCGGCGCGGGCGCGGCCGGCGGCACGCTGGCGCTGGCGCTGGAAACGCCCACGTTCCCGCTGTCGGTCAACGCCGAGGACGGCGTGCGCCGGCCGCGCGAACTGATCCTGTCGCAGGGCGCGCAGGCCAGCGGCCTGGCATCGGATCTCAAGCCGGGGCAGCTCGATCCGGCGCTGCATCATGGCGCGGCGCGCCTGTCGGCGCGGCAGTTCGAGGCCGGCGGCTTCGGCAACCTGTCGCTGCTGGTCAACGGGATTCTCAGTTTCGACGGCGACGTGGCCCTGTCGGCCTCGCAAAGCCTGCGCTTCTATGCCGGCAGTTATGCCGTGACCGACCGCGCGATGGCAGGCACGGCCGTCAGCCTGTCCGCGCCGCATCTACGGCTGGCCGGCGCGGCGCGCGCCCGGGGCGACGGCGTCACGCCGACGGTGACGTGGCGCGACGGTGCGTCCGCGCGGCCCGGCGTGGGCAGCTTCACCGCCGACGCGGACCTGATCGATATCCGCGACCGCGTCGGCTTCGGCGCGCGCGGCGCGGTGCCGTTGCTGGCCGGCGCGCCGGTGACAGTGGATCGGCGCGGCTTCGATCAGGTCAGCCTCAACAGCCGTGGCGACGTGCGCCTGCTGGGCGGACAGGCCGGCCGTGGCCTGTCCGGCGACGCCACCACCGAGTTGGGCACCAACGGGGACCTGCGCATCACCAGCGCGCAGCTCTATCCGGCCACCGGCGCCAGCGCGACCATCTGGGGCGGCTATGAGACCGGCCGCCGCCTGGAAATCCTGCGCCAGCCCGGCACGGAGTCGGTGGCGCCGCCGCTGTCGGTGTTCGGCTCGCTGAGCCTGGGCGCGGACACGGTGATCCAGGCGGGCACCGTGCGCGCGCCCATGGGCTCGATCAGCCTGGGCCAGGATGCCCGTGGCAGCGACAGCTGGCGCGCGCGCTCGGTCGAGCTGATGCCCGGCAGCCTGACTTCTGTCAGCGGCGCCGGCGTCATGGTGCCTTATGGCGGCACGGCGGATGGCCTGACGTACACCTATGCCGGCGCGCAGCTGAAACCGCGCGAGCAGAATGCCGGCGGCATTGCGTTCTCCGGCCATACGCTGACGGGCCGCCAGGGCGCGGTGCTGGACCTGAGCGGCGGCGGCGAGCTGCGCGGCGCCGCCTTCGTGGCCGGGCGCGGCGGTTCGGTGGACATCCTGCGCACGCCGCTGGTCAACGCCAATCCGACATTCACCAATAGCGCGGCCGGCAATGCGATCTACGCCATCGTGCCGGGCCATGCCGGCGGCTACGCGCCGGTCGCGCCCGACACGGCGGGCAGCGAACCCGTCGTGGGCCAGACGCTGACGTTGACGCAGGACGCGGGCGGGTTGAAGGCCGGCGTCTACACGTTGATGCCGGCGGCCTATGCGCTGATGCCGGGCGCCTACCGCGTCGAGCTGGGCCCGGAGACCTTGCTGCCCGGCGCGGCGCCGACGCCGCAGGGCTCGCTGGCGGCGTCGGGCTACCTGGGCGTCTCCAACACCGGCCTGCGCGGCGCGCTGCCGCGCCAGCTGCTGCTGACGCCGGGTGAACGGGTGCGTTCGCATTCGAACTACAACGAGATGAGCCATGACGCCTTCGTGGCGGCGGACGCGGCGCGCAAGGGCGGCCTGCGCGGCCAGATCACGGCCGACGCCCGCACCCTGCGCCTGAACTATGAGCGCGTCTTGCCGCAGGAAGGCAAGCCCATGCTCGGCTTCGACGGCGTGGCGCGTTTCGCGGCCGCCAAGGGCGGGGTGGACGGTACGCTGGAGGTCCTGGCCAACGACGTGGAACTGCTGGCCGATGGCGCCGGCCGGACGGCGGGCTACACGGGCGCTTCGCTGTCGGCATCCGCGCTGAACCGTTTCAATCCCGTGCGCATGATGGTCGGCGGCCGGCTGGATCTGAAGCCGGGCGACAACTACGCGACCTTCGTGTCCAGCACCAACAATGTGACCGTGCGCGGGGGGGCCGCGCTCAGCGCCGCCGAGGTGTTCCTGATCAGCGGCGCCACCTGGGGCGGCATCACGGTGGAAGAGGGCGCCGCCATCTCGACCATCGGCCGTGGCAAGCCGGCCTACGATTCCAGCACGGGCTTGGTGTACGCCGCCGGCCGGACCGGCGTGCTGGGCTTGAGCAACGGCACGATCAACCTGCTGCCGGCCACGCCGGAGATGGCGCAGGGACCGGGCTACATCAATATCGGGGCCTGCGGCGGCGCTTGCACGGGCGCGGCCACCACGCTGGCCGCCGAAGGCACCTTGCTGGTCGCCACCGACCGCGCCTTCACGCTGGCCGACAACGCGCGCTATGGCGCGCGCAACCTGCTGCTGGCGATGTCCACGCTGAACCTGGGCGACGAGGCCGCGCTGGCGCGGGCGGCCGCCGCCGGCGCCTTGCCGAACGGGCTGATGCTGAACCAGCGCGTGCTCGACAAGCTGCTCAAGGGCAATGCCGGCCCCGGCATTCCCGCCGTCGAGACCCTGATCCTGAATGCGCGCGATTCGGTCAATGTGTTTGGCTCGGTGACGCTGGACGCCACGCAGGGCAAGGGCGTGGGCCGGCTGGTGCTGGGCGCGCCGGCCATCTACGGCTATGGCGGCGCGGCTGACACCGCGACGATCCGCTCGCGCGAACTGGTGTGGACCGGCGTGTCCGCGCGTCCCTCCCATCTTTCGGGCCAGTACGATCCGGCGATACCGGGAGCTGCCATCGCGGACCGGCTGGGCGACGGCCGGCTGCAATTGGCCGCCGAGCGCATCGTGTTCGGCTACGGCCCGGACACCCAGCCCGTGAACTGGCTGTCGGCCGAACGCCTGGCGCTGGGTTTCGCCGGCGTCGACCTGCTGGCCAGCGAGCGCGTGACCGCCAATGGCCAGGGCACGCTCAAGGCCTATCACCGCCAGGGCGCGTACCAGGCGGGCAAGGGGTATGCCTACAGCGGCGGCGACCTGAACATCGTGACGCCGCTGCTGACGGGCGAAGCCAGCTCGTCCATGGCCTACACGGCGGGCGGCAGCCTGACGCTGCGCCGGCCGCAGGGCGCGGCGGCGCTGTCCGGGCAGGCCGGCGCGCTGGGCGCGCAGCTGACGCTGGCGGGCGGTTCGGTGGACCTGGACGGCGCGATCGCGCTGGCCTCGGGCAAGCTGAAGATCAAGGCCGAGCGCGACCTGCGCCTGGGCGCGCAATCGCGCCTGGACCTGGCTGGCCGCGAAGTGCTGTTCTACGACCAGGCGCGCTACACCTGGGGCGGCGACCTGACGCTGGATAGCGCGGTGGGCAATATCGACCAGGAGGCCGGCTCGGTCATCGACCTGTCGGCGCGCAAGCAGCGCGGCGGCACGCTGGCCGCGACGGCGCTGGGCGCCGGCGCCGGCCGGATCGACCTGCGCGGTTCCATCCTGGGCGGCGCGTCCGGCCTGTACGACGCGGGCGGCACGCGCGTGCCCTATGACGGCGCCGAGATCACGCTGCGGGCGCAGACGCTGGCCGACTTCGCCGGACTGAACACGCGCCTGAACGCGGGCCAGGTCCATGGCGCGCGCCGTTTCCAGATCAAGCAGGGCGATCTGATCGTGGGCGACGAAGTGCGCGCGCGCCAGGTCAGCATCACGGTGGACGGCGGCAGCCTGACCGTGGCCGGCCGCATCGATGCCAGCGGCTTCCAGCCCGGCATCATCCGCCTGGCGGCCAAGGGCGACCTGAACCTGCTGGGCGCGCTGGACGCGCACGGCGCGGGCCTGCGCCGCGACAGCCATGGCCAGATCATCGACAGCCCCAATCGCGCGCAGGTCTCGCTGACGTCGAGCCTGGGCACGCTGACGCTGGGTCCGTCGGCCAGCATCGACCTGCGCGCCGGCACCGAGGCCGCCGGCAACGACGGCCGCGCGCGCGGCACGCTGGACCTGAACGCGCGTCGCGTGGGCGGCGCAGGCACGCGCGGCGACGGCGCGGGCGCCGATGATGTGGCGATCCAGGTGCAGGGCCGGCCGCAGGTGCGGGGCGCGTCCCTCATCGCGGTGAACGCGTTCCGCGAGTATGCCGACGCAGAATTGGCGAGCGCGCCGGACGTGTCCGGCAGCAAGCCCCAGCTGATCACGCAGGACATGCTGATCCGCATCGACCGCGACAGCCAGGATTTCATCAACGCGGCGCTGGGCAACGGTGCGCTGCGCGCGCGGCTCGCGGGTCTGGACGGCTACCGCCTGCGTCCGGGCGTGGACATCGTCAGCGATCCGCTGATCAATCCCGCCGGCAACCTGACGGTGGTGGGCGACCTGGACCTGTCGGGCTTGCGCTACGGCCCGGGCTCGGACCGCAACGATCCCGCGCGGCGCGGCTTCGGCGAACCGGGCGTGCTGAACATCCGCGCGGCCGGCGACCTGACCATTCACGGCAGCATCAACGACGGCTTCGCCCCGCCGCCGTCCACGCCCGACGATCAAGGCTGGTACCTGTTCGAGTGGCGCAATGCGCAGAACAGCGGCAACACGCCGTTCGGCGGCGATATCGTGATTCCCATCGACGGCGTGTCGCTGGACAAGGGCACCGTGTTCCCCAAGGGCGCCGTGCTGAACTACGACCTGCCGGCCGAGGGCGTCACCTTGCCCAAGGGCATCGCCTTGCCGGTGGCGGTGGAGCTGGCCGGCAACTATGTGCTGCCGGCGGGGGTGGTGCTGGGCGCGGACGTGTACCACGGCGACGGCTCGGTGGCCTGGCGCGCCGGCACGGTGCCGACGGCCGACGTGACGCTCGCGCCGGGCATGAAGCTGGGCGCCGGCACGGTGCTGCGCGCCGAGACGCTGGCGGCGGCGCTGACCTGGCCCAAGGGCGTGGCCTTGCCCGCGCCGATGACGGCCAGCGGCGTGCTGGCGCTGGCGCGCGGCGCCTTGATTCCGGCCATGACCAAGATCGAGCTGCCCGACGACAAGCCGGTCAACCTGCGGCCGAAGAGGGGCGAGTTCCAGGGCGCCAACTGGGCGCTGGCGCCGATGCTGCCGCAGGGCGCCACCAGCTGGAGCCTGCAGCTGACGGCCGGTGCCGACCTGGGCTCGGCCGATCCGCGCGCGGTCGATCCGGCGTCGCGCGGTTCGCTGGTGCTGGCCGACTCCCACGCCTCCACTCGCATGAAGATCGTGCCGGGCGGCGTTGGACTGGTGTACGCGCCCAACGATCTCGGTTACCCCGTGGGCGAGCCGGTGGACCCGGACTGGGTCAGCGATTGCGACCTCTTCGCCGGGCTTTGCGTGACCGATCCCAAGCGCATCAAGCGCACCTGGACGCAAGCCGGCTCCGACATGTTCGGCACGGAAGTGGGCACGCCGGTGCAGGAGGAACTGGTCGTCTTCTGCGACACGATCCCGGGCGTCTGCAACGTCGAGATCCTGCCGATCCGCGACATCGCGTCGGCCGAGCTGCTGGCGCCCATGTTCAGCGTGGTGCGCACCGGCGCCGGCGACCTGGGCGCGGCGGCGGCCGGCGATCTGCGCATGGACACGCCCTATGGCTTCTATACGGCGGGCACGCCATCGACGGCGTTGCGCCGCGCCGACGGCGGCGATCCGTATGCGCAGCCGCGCGGCAGGCACATCTTCGATCCGGCCGAGGGCGCCGAGCGCGCTTCGCTGCTGGGTCCGCAACAGGACGACTACAGCGCGGCCAACGGCGCGTACCGTGCCTGGTATCCCGAGCGCGGCGGCAACGTGGACATCGTCGTGGGCGGCTCCGTGTCCGGGGACGCCTGGACGGAGTTCGCGCCGCCCAACCGCCCGCAGACGCCCAGCGCCAGCGTCGGCAACTGGCTGTGGCGGCAAGGGTCCGACGCCTTGCCGGCCTCATGGTGGATCAACTTCGGCGCCTATGCCGTGCCCATGGCCACCAATATGTGGGCCAGCAGCCATCCGTACATCGTCGGCTTCACCGGCTTCGGCACGCTGGGCGGCGGCAACCTCAGCATCGCCGCGGGCGGCGACGCCGGCATCGTGGCGGCGCGCGGCCTGGGCGACTATGGCGCGCCGGAACCGCGCAGCCGCGCCCTGGTCGCGGCCGTGGGCGGCACCGGCCGCGTCGCGCCCGACGGCAGCCTGGTGCTGACCGGAGGCGGCGATTTGAGGCTGCGGCTGGGCGGCGCCCTGAACCCGGACCTGGACGCCTCGCAGTACGCCACGCAGTACCGGACCAATCGCCAGAAGCCCGACCTGGACGGCATGGTGACCAACCTGCGCGGCGCCATCCAGATCGAGGCACGCGCCATCGGCGGCTCGCGCCAGCTGTTCCGCCGGGACGCCGTCGCGCAGCCCGGCCTGACGGGCGACGCCATGGATCCGAGGCCAATCAATCCCTTCGTGCCGACGCTGTCGAGCGCCAGCGGCGGCATCACGCTGGTGCCGGGCGACTCCGCCGTCTATCTGGAGACCCTGGGCGACTTGGTGCTGTCCGGCGTGTCCGATGCCGGCCGCGTGCGCGTCCTGAATACCTCCATCCAGACGCCGGGCAATGGCCTGTCCGTGGGCGGCGGCCAGAGCTGGTTCTCTTTGTGGACGCCGGCCACCGCCATCAATCTGTTGAGCGCGGGCGGCAATGTCACGCCGGATACCTCGCTGAGCCACGAGGCCGCCGGCTCGGCTGCCGTGATCCGGGGGGACGACGTGATCGTGTATCCATCGATCCTGCGCGTGACGGCGGCCTCCGGCAATATCTACTACGGCCGTTCCGCCAAGAGCGGTTCGCCCGGCAGCACGCCCGCCGGCGGCCTGCTGCTGGCGCCCTCGGCCAGCGGCGAGCTGAGCTTCCTGGCGCAGCAGTCCATCTATGGCGGCGGCACGCCGGTCAGCATGTCCGGTTCGGACACGCCGCTGCCCACGCCGTTCATGCCGGCCTATGCCGGTTATGACCTGGCGGGCGGCCTGCAGCGCGGATCGCACAACAACAGCATCGACGGTTCGCCGGTACCGCGCGCGGACGGGCCCGTCGCGCCGACCAAGGACGCGCATCCGCTGTTCGCTTTCGGGCCGGACACGCCGGGCGCCCGATCCCCGCGCGCGGAAGGATCGGAACCGATCCGCTTCTATGCGGTGCAGGGCGACCTGGTCGGGCTCAGCTCGGGCATGTCCGTGCAGTACCTGCCGCAGACCAACCGCAGCATCCTCAACTGGCTGCGCGCGGCGGCGCCGGTCCAGGCGCTGGCGGGGCGCGACATCGCCGGCCTGGGCGGCGTGTTCCTGCACAACGGCCCGTCGGATGTCTCGCTGCTGCATGCGGGCCGCGATATCTGGTATGCCGACGTCAAGGTGGCGGGCCCCGGCCTGCTGGACGTGGTGACCGGGCGCAATCTGGTGCAGGAAGACCGCGCCAGCATCGTCAGCGTCGGCCCGGCGCTGCGCGGCGACAAGCGGCCGGGCGCGGATATCGCGATCACGGCGGGCGCCGGCGCGGCCGGACCCGACTACGACGCGCTGGGCAAACGCTACCTGGACCCGGCCAACCGCGCCGTGGCCGGCCAGACCCTGACGAGCCAGCCCGGCAAGGTGGTTCATACCTACGAGCGCGAGCTGGCCGACTGGCTGCGCGCCCGCGACGGTTTCACGGGCAGCGACCAGGACGTGCTGGCGCGCTTCGAGGCCCTGCCGCTGGCCCTGCGCCAGGCCTTCCTGCGCTCGGTGTACTTCGCCGAGCTGCGGGCCGGCGGGCGCGAGTACAACGACCTGCAAGGACCGCGTCCGGGTTCGTACCTGCGCGGCCGCCAGGCCATCGCGGCGCTGTTCCCGGAAGGCGCGGCGCGCGAGGGCGGCATCTCGATGTTCGGACCGTCCGGCGTGCGTAGCGTCGGCGGCGGCTCGATCCAGGCGCTGGCGCCCGGCGGCCAGATCGTGGTGGGCGTGCAGGGCGTGGCGCCGCCGGGCAGCGCGGGCCTGATCACGCAGGGCCAGGGCGACATCCAGGTCTATTCCAAGGGCAGCCTGCTGCTGGGATTGTCGCGCGTGATGACGACCTTCGGCGGCGACATCCTGGCCTGGTCGGCCGAGGGCGACATCAACGCCGGCCGGGGTTCGAAGACCACGGTGGTCTACACCCCGCCGCGCCGCGACTACGATGCCTTGGGCAATGTGGTGATGGCGCCGCAGACGCCGGCGGCGGGCGCGGGCATCGCCACGCTGAATCCGATTCCGGAAGTGCCGCGCGGCGACGTGGACCTGATCGCGCCGCTGGGCACGATCGATCCGGGCGAGGCCGGCGTGCGCAGCTCGGGCAACGTCAACGTGGCGGCGCTGCACGTGGTCAACGCGGCCAACATCCAGGCCCAGGGCAACAGCAGCGGGGTGCCGGTGACGGCGGCGGTCAACACCTCGGCGCTCAGTTCGGCCAGCGCGGCGTCGGGCGCGGCGGCGGCCTCGGCCGAGAGCGAGGCGAGCCGCTCGCGCAATGCGGCGCGCCAGTCGCAGCCGTCGATCATCTCGGTGCAGATTCTGGGCTTCGGCAATGAGGGCGCCGAGGGCGCGACGCAGGCGCCCGCCGGCGGATCGGCTGGCGCGGCCGCGCCGGGCGCCACGCGCGCCGACGCGGCGCATTATGCGCCGGACGCACCGGTGCAGGTGCTGGGGCAGGTGGACCTGGGACAGGCAGAGCTGGGCCGGCTGACGGAGACCGAGCAGCGCAACCTGGCCAGATTGACGGCCGAAGGGGGCTGAACCGGCCCGGCTTGAATGGCAGACAGGGCGGCCCTTGCGGGCCGCCCTGTTTGTCTTGGCTTCGGCATTGAATAGCGCTTCTGTGGCGCTGATGGGCCGCAGGCCGCAGCCATCGGCTTCGCAGGCATTCGGGCAGGGCGCTTGCCTTGCGTGTTTTCCGAAACCGATGCCTTGGAAATTACGACAAGATTGCAGCCAGATTAATTTCCGTATCGCCGGCATCCGCCTCCTTCCGGACCCGAGATCAAGGGTTGTCAGCGGCTTGAGGGCGATTGAAGGCGTTTAGGCGGATATTCGCCTCAGAAGCCGAAAATCGCTGCTTGAACGCGCTGCGATACCGTCAGAAATGTAATTTGCTGCCAGCGACCGTGTTCACGAGAATCCGGCTTGTTCGCGCACTGACCGATTGAATTGGTCTTGCGACGACGACGTGGGAGTGGCGTGGCGGCGGATCTGCGATGGTTTTCCCGAGCGAATCATGATCGTGCCGGCGGACCGCGCCGGTTTGTGTGTGCCGCGTTCTTGCCACTCCGGATTCGTGAAATGTGGAGAAAGGCCATGCGCAGCAGACTCACGCATAAATTGAACAAGGTTATCTTCAGGCTGTCGCCAGTGCTGGCCGAGCGATGCAATATCGATTTCAAACTGGAGACGCCGAGCCGGGCGTTCATGGAAAACGAGATTTTCAGTTATGTGAACCGCCTGGCTCGCGCGGCGAACCAGAGACACCGGCTGCTTTTTCTAGGGATGGACCGGTACAACTGGCACTATCCCAGATTGCTGCATGCCGTGGATTTTCATTCGATTGATATCAGACCGGAACGCGCCAAATATGGTCCTCCGGGGCGGCACATCGTCGGCGATGTGATGGACATGGCGAGACACTACGGCGAGGAGACGTTCGATATCGTCGTTGCCAATGGCTTGTTGGGCTTTGGCGTGAATACGCCGCATGCTCTGCAAATCTTGTTGGCGCAGTGCCACAGGGTGCTCAAGCCCGGTGGATTGTTCGTGCTGGGCTTCAATGCGCGCGCCGATATCGTGCCGTTCCCGGTGACGCTGGATGAGGATATGTTCGACGAGTTCGCGCCGCCGATCGAAGGCGTCCGTGAGTCGCGGCACATGGTGGACGACGCCTACAAGCACCTGTATGTCTTCGCTGGAAAGACCGCTCACGACAGGCCGGCGGCCGGGAGCCGGCCTGCGGTGCAAGGGTGGGATGCTCCTCTGGAGCTTGCTCCCCTCGCGATGTCGTGAATGGAGCGCCGTGGCTATCCGATGAGCCTGGCTTTCTCGTTGCGACGGCGCTGTCGTGCGCGTTGAGTTCGCCGCCGGCGCAGGCCGTCTCGTAGCCGGCGGCGTGCCGCCTCAGGCCGCGCGGGCCCGCGCCGAAGCGGGAAAGTCCGGCAGCGAGATATCGCTATGTCCGGGCGTGACCCAGCGCACGCGTTCGCGGGTGGCGTCGATGCAGCCGCCTTCCTCGTACACGCCCTGCGGATCGCGGATGCGCATCATGCGCGCCAGCACGGCGGCGGTGGCGTCGGGATCGGCCAGCGTCTGGCGCACCAGCGTCTTGACGCGGTCTTCGTCGATATAGCCCTTGCCCCGGGCGTCGGCGCGCAAGGCATGCTGCCAGTGATGGATCTCCACGCACTTGGAGGTCAGCGTGAAGGGCTGGTCGCGTTCCCAGAAATTATTGAACAGGCCGCCGCCCAGGTAGAACACCCAGGAGCCTTCATAGCCTTCCACGTCGGACGAAGCGGAGTCCGGATTGCGGAACCAGAGCCGGTCGCCCGGCACGTAGAAGCGCTGCGGCAGCGGCTCGGCCAGCGAGCCGTATTCGTGCAGGAAGGTGTCGTGAAAGCGCCCGGACATCACCGCGCGCGTTTCCCACTGGCGCTGCAGGTCGCGCGCCAGCGCGGGATTGGCCTCTTCAAGCTCCTGGGCGATGCCCAGCACGGTGACGTATTCGGTCGCGCGGTAGCACGAGAAGGCGTAGAGCTGGCCCGAGGCCTCGGGCTGCGTGGCGCGGCGCAGGCCTTCGATGAGCGAGCGGCCGGGCAGGATGGTGAAGCCGCGTTCTTCGTCGTAGGTCCAATAGCCCTCGGGGCGCTCGGCGTGCTCGGTGTCGAAGGCCAGGGCGGTCTTGCGCGCGGCCTGGACGATGCGGCGGCGGATGCGGACGGCGGACTCCAGCTCGGGCACGGACGGGAAGGGGAAAGGGACCGGGCTGCCCAGCATGGCCAGCAGGATCTCGCGCTCCAGCGCGCCTTCGTCGGCGCCGCTGTCCAGGCCCAGCGATTGCGCCAGGCCGGTGGTGTCGTGATCGGGCAGGTGTTGCGCCGCGAAGGCGGGCGCCAGGCTGGCCCGGCAGCCGGGCGCGGCGCCGTCCAGGTCCGTGCAGATCGTGATGTCCCGCAGGCGGGAGCGTGCCAGGAAGTCCTGGAGTTGCTGGCGGGCCGCGCCGGTCTGGGCGGCGTCCGCGGGAATGAGATGGATGCCGCCCAGGTCCGGGCGGCTGGGGGAGTGCTGAACGTGAGACATGTGAGGCTCTGGAATGCAGCGTTGAACCCGGGAATCGCCGACGGCGGCCAGTGGCGCGGCGGTCGGCGGGACAGTTGATGATTGCAGATCCGGGGCTGGCGCGGTAGTAGCGGGTAATACAGGGTTAATACCCCCCTCGCGCAGCCGGGCCCCGATCGCAGCGGGGCGGATTGTAGTCATGGCGCCTGACGCGCGCGTGTCATTTGACGGTCTGTAGCGGCCGGTTTGTGTCGTTGCCGCAACGCGGGGAAGTCCGGATTGGATTTTGCGCTTGCGCGGAATGAAAGCTTTATTACACAATTCAGTCGCAAATGCGAATGCCTTGCATTTGTATTTATCTGTTAAAGATCAAGAAAGGAACAACGATGGCGACTGGCACCAGGCCCAGCCCTAGCCCCAGGCGCGCCCAATCCGTGGGCGCGGCGATGTTGATGATGGGAGCGGGGGCGGTCGCCCCGGCGCTGGCCCAGCAGCCGCAGCAACAGGTGGAATTGCCCGCCGTCACCGTGACGGCGACCGAGGTGAATGAATCCCCGACCGGCCCGGTGCAGGGCTTCGTGGCCAGGCGCGCCGTCACCGCCACCAAGACCGACACGCCGCTGATGGAAACGCCGCAGTCGATCACGGTGATCACGCGCGACCGCATGGAACTGCAGGGCGCGCAATCGGTGCAGCAGGCGGTGGGTTATACCGCTGGCGTCACCGCCGCCGCCTTCGGCGTGGACAACCGCGGCGATTCGGTCAAGATCCGTGGCGCCGATTCCACCCAGTACCTGGATGGCCTGCTCAATTCCGTCGGCTTCTACAACAACACCCGTCCCGATCCCTATGCGCTGGAGCGCATCGAGGTGCTGAAGGGGCCGTCCGGCATGCTGTACGGCCAGGGCGCCGTGGGCGGCATCCTGAACCAGGTCAGCAAGCGTCCGCAGGCCGAGGCCGCGCGCGAGATCGGCATCAGCTACGGCAACTACCAGCGCAAGCAGATCCAGGCCGACCTGACCGGCCCGATCGATGAAGAAGGCAAATGGCTGTACCGCGTGGTGGCGCTGGGGCGCGACAGCAACGCCTCGATCAAGCACGTCAAGGACGACCGCTATTTCATCGCGCCATCGCTGACGTACCGGCCCAGCGCCAGCACTTCGCTGACGCTGCTGGCGAATTTCCAGAAGGACGACAGCGGCACCATGCTGGGCTTCCTGCCCTGGCGCGGCACGCTGTACGGCAAGCCGGGCGGGCGCATCCCGCAGGACTTCTTCGTCGGCGAGCCGGGCTTCGACAAGTACACCGCCGAGCAGCGCTCGCTGGGCTATCAGTTCGAGCACGCCTTCAACGATACCGTCACGGTGCGCCAGAACCTGCGCTACACGCACAGCAAGGTCGATTACCGCAGCGTCTACACCGCCGGCTTCAATGGCGCCGGCCATGGCTGGGTGCCGGGCAGCGACACGCTGCTGCGCCGCACGATCTATCTGAACCAGCCCACGCTCGACCAGTTCGTGGTCGACACGCAGGGCCAGTTCAAGTTCGCCACCGGCGCGCTGCGGCATACGCTGCTGGCGGGCATCGACTACCAGCGATCCAAGCTCGCCGCCCGCCGTGGCGTGGGCGGCTCGGCCGCGCTCATCGACGTGTACAACCCGGTCTACGGCAATTACACGCCGCCGACGTCCACCGTGCGCGTGCCCGACTCGCACGCCAACCAGACCGGCCTGTACCTGCAGGACCAGATGGAGTGGAACCAATGGCTGCTGATGCTGGGCCTGCGCCACGACAGTTCCAGGTCGTCCGTGGACGGCACGCCGTCCGGCAGTCGCGACGACAGCGAGCTGAGCAAGCGCTTCGGCCTGATGTACCGCTCGGCCATGGGCCTGAATCCGTACATCAGTTACGCGGAGTCGTTCCAGGGCGTGGCCGGCTTCAACAAGGCCAACGAAGCCTACAAGCCGTTGCGCGGCAAGCAGTGGGAGGCGGGCGTCAAGTACCAGCCGCCGGGCGAGAACCTGACGGTCACGGCCAGCGTCTTCGACATGATCGAGAAGAATCGCCAGGTCGCCGGCGTGGTCAATGGCCAGGCCGACACCGTGCAGGTCGGCGAGGCGCGCACGCGCGGCCTGGAACTGGAGGCCATGGCCTCGCTGGGCCGGATGGACCTGGTGGCCACCTACACCTACCTGAATCCCAAGATCACCAAGGGCACGGCCGCCGACCAGGGCCAGCGGCTGGCCAGCATTCCGTCGAACATGGCGTCGCTGTGGGCCAACTACCGCTTCAGCGCCTTCGGCGTGCCGGGCTTCCTGGCGGGCGCGGGCGTGCGCTACAACGGCCACAGTTTCGACGGCGTGGGCAACAACCGCGTCGAGGGCGTGACGCTGTACGACGCGGTGCTGGCCTATGACCGAGGCCCGTTCCGCGTGGCGCTGAACGTGACCAACCTGTTCGACAAGGAATACGTGGGCACCTGCATCGCGCGCGGCGACTGCTTCTACGGCACGCGGCGCACGGTGGTGGGCAGCGTGACCTATCGCTTCTGATCCGTCCGGCCCGCGCCATACCGATTTGCTATTTCACCAGTCCATATAAGCACGCACAGCGCGCCCGGATCAGGTTTACCTTGGCGGGGTGGACATCGGAAGCATCGATATTCGGCTTCCCGATGTCAGCCATCGAAAAGGGGAACCCGAGTGACAGAACATGCCATCGATCCGGCCTTCGCCATCGAAGAGGCCGCGCGCAGGCTGCGCGACGCGAAGATGACCGGCGCGCAGTGCGAGCCGGTTTCCAGCCTGCTGTCCGGGCAGGATATCGAGGCCGCGTATGCCGTGCAGCAATTGAACGTGGAGCGTCGCATCGCGCGTGGGCAGCGGCTCATCGGCCGCAAGATCGGCCTGACCTCCATGGCGGTGCAGCGCCAGCTGGGCGTGTCCCAGCCGGACTATGGCGCCCTGTTGTCTGACATGATCGTGGGCGACGGCGCAATCCTGCCGCCCGACGGCCTGCTGCAACCGAAGGTCGAGGCCGAGGTGGCGCTGGTGCTGGGCAGCGACCTGGACCTGGACGAGCCCAATGTCGCGGATGTATTGCGCGCCGTCGCCTTCGTGCTGCCGGCCATCGAAATCGTCGACAGCCGGATCAGGGACTGGAAGATCTCCCTGGTCGACACCATCGCGGACAACGCGTCCAGCGCCCGCTTCGTGCTGGGCACGCCGGCGATCCGGGCGGACGGCTTCGATTTCGCCGGGTGCGTCATGGAGATGACGATCAACGATGCGCCGGCTTCCCGGGGTGACGGGCGTGCGTGCATGGGCAGTCCGCTGAATGCCGCCGTCTGGCTGGCGCGGCGCATGCGGCAATTGGGCACGCCGTTGCGGGCCGGCGATATCGTGATGACCGGCGCGCTCGGACCGATGTGCGCGATACGGCCGGGCGACCGGGTCATGGCGCGGATTGCCGGGCTGGGAACCGTGGGCTTCGAGCTGGGCGGGGCCGGATCCTGAGGGCGGCGCCGGGCGCCGGGACGGGGCAGGGGCCTTGGTGATACCCCTGTCTTGCTGACGGGCGGGATCCGGCCTAGGCTGTTGAAAAAAGGTCTGCGAAGCCGTCGCGTCGACAGCCGCGTTGTGGGGGGAGGCAGGGCCGGAAATGGACCTGAGACGATTACAGGCGTTCGTCGCCATCGCCGAGCTGAAGAATTTCACCAAGGCGGCCGAGCTGCTGCACATCGCCCAACCGGCGCTGGGCCTGAAGATCCGCAAGCTGGAAGAGGATCTTGAACAGCAGCTGTTCGTGCGGCATTCGCGCGGCGTCATGATGACCGACGCCGGAAAATTCCTGCTGCCGCAGGCGCGGGCGCTGCTCGCGCAGGCCTCGGCCCTGAAGCAGGTCATGCGCGACTTCAGCTGTCCGCCGCATGGCCGGGTGGTCATGGGCGTGCCGCCGAATGTCATGGAAGGGATCACGGGCATCATCGCCCGGCGCGCGATCCAGGAACTCCCGGACGTCAACCTGAACATGGTCGAAGGCCTGTCCCATACGCTGGAGGAATGGCTGGACGACGGCCGGCTGAATCTGGCCTGCGTGTTCGACGGCAGCGACGAGACCACGGGCAGGCCCGGACAGGTGCTGTACGAAGAGCCCTTCGTCTTCGTCGGCAATGCCGATGCGCTGCGGCCCGAGGATGGCCCGATCACGCTGGCCGAGGCGCTGCGCCAGCCGCTGGTGGTGCCGGCGGCGCCGCACCGGCTGCGCGCGCTGCTGGAAGACAAGGCGCGCGAGCTTGGCGAGCAGGTCCATGTGCGCTTCGAGGTGGAATCCGGTTCGATCATGAGCGATCTGATCGCGCAGAAGCTGGGATATTCCATCCTGCCGGCCAGCGTGGTCAGCAGCCGGGTCCAGCGCGGGGAACTGGCGATCCGGCCGATCTTCCAGCCAGACTGGTCCTGTACGCTGCGGCTGGTCTGGCCGCTGGGCGGCGATCTGTCCAGCGCGACGCAGGCCGTCATCAAGCTCGTGAGCGAGGTCGGCGAGGAAGCGCGCAAGTCGCGCGCCGGCGCTTAGCGGCCCGCGCGCGCCAGATCATTTCGGCATGGCAGGCGAGCCGAGAGACTTCTGGACCGGCGCGCGGGGCGCGCATTAAGGTGTTCCTGCATTGCCGCATGGGCCGCGCGGCGCGGCGCCGGCGGCATGCCTGGCGGACCCCGGTAGCGGTCCGCCTTGCGCGACACAGGACATGACGCAGATGGATATTCGAGGTGAAGTCGTCTTGATCACAGGCGGGGGATCGGGCCTGGGACGCGCGATCGTGGAACGCTTTCATGCGGAAGGCGCGCGGATCGCGGTATTGGAAAAATCCCCGCCCAAGGCCGGCGCGCTGCGTGAATCGCATCCCGACATCGTGGTGGTCGAAGGCGACTGTTCCCGTCTGGATCCCAATCAGCGGGCCGTGGACGAGACGCTGGCGCGGTACGGCAGGCTGGACGTCTTCATCGGCAATGCGGGCGTCTGGGACAACCGTACCGGCCTGCTGCAGCTGGAGCCCGAGCGGATCGGCCAGGCTTTTGACGAGGTCTTTTCGGTGAACGTCCGTTCGCTGGTTCTGGGCGCGCGCGCGGCGGCGCAGGCCTTGCTGCAAAGCCGGGGCAGCATGATCTTCACGCTGTCCAACGCCAGCTTTCACACCGGCGGCGGCGGTCCCCTGTACACGGCGTCCAAGCACGCCGCTGTCGGCCTGCTGCGCCAGCTGGCCTACGAACTGGCGCCGGCGATACGCGTCAACGGCGTGGCCCCGACGGCAATGGCTTCCGATCTGCGCAGCCCGGATTCCCTGTCGCGGCAGCCGGCGCGGGATCGTCCGGTCGATCCCGCGAGCCGGGAGGCCGAGATCGCGGCGATGCTGCCGCTGAACTTCTATCCTGTCGCCGAGGACTATGTGGGGGCCTACCTGTACCTGGCGTCCCGGACCGCCGCCCGCGTCTGCACGGGCAGCATCATCGCGTGCGATGGCGGCATCGACATTCGCGGCATCCGTCCCGCCTCGGGCGTGGCGCCGGCCTAGCGCCGAACGGGTGCCGGGCGGGGTTCCCGCCCGGCCATCCTGGGCGGTTCAGCGGCGCAGCGCATCCCACCAGGGACAGGCGCCTTCCATGACGTGGTGATTGCCGGGCAGAACCTGGACCGGGCCGCGCACGCCCCGCGCCGCGGCGTCCAGGCGCATGGCCAGCGCCTGCGCGCGCCCCTCGGGCGGCAGCCAGGCGCGCTCATGGCCCCAGAGGCTGGGACCGTCGCGCAGTTCGACCGGCTGCCAGGCGTCGGGAGCGATGTCGCGGCCGCCCCAGCCGTACTCCACCATGAAGCCGGACGGGGTACGCGCATAGAACGAGGTCATCAGGTCGTTGCTGTGGCGTCCCAGGCTGACGCTGACGCAGTCGTCGGCGTCGGCCAGGTCCAGGCCCTGGCCGACATCGTCCAGGCTGTAGGTCTCCACCATCAGGTGATGCAGCCTGCGGCTGATCCCGGTCTCGGCCAGCGCCAGGCTATGGTGCCGCGCGTTGGTGTGGAAGAAATAGGCCTTGAAGGGATGCAGCATGTAATCGCTCAGGCGGAATTCGAGCACGTCGACATAGAAGGGGAGCAGGTCTTCGATGCGTTGCGCCATGAGCACGACATGGCCCATGCCCAGCGGACCGGTGCGAAAGCCCGACATGGCGCGGCCGGGCCGGAATGCGCGATCCGCCAGCGCGGGATCGCAAAAGGCTTCATGGCGGTTGCCCGACGGATCGAGGAAGCACAGGCCGCGCCCCACCTGGCGCCGGTCGGCGGCCGCCCGCGACATGGCCTCCACCCGGACGCCGGCCCGGTCCAGCCTGGCGGCGAGCCGTTCCAGCGCGTCGCCGTCGGCGACCTCCCAGCCGTAGAAGACGGCGCCGTCGGCGCTGCCCTGGTCCACCAGGATGCGCTGCTTGCGGTCGTCCATGCGGAAGGCCAGCGACGAGGCGGTGGCGTCCGCCACCTCCAGACCCATGATGCGCGGGCCGAAGACGCGCCATTCGTCGAGGCGGGTGGTTTCCACCCCGACATAGCCCAGGCTTTGCAGTAGCATGATCGGCCTTTCGTTCAAGAAGCCGGCGTGCAATCGGCGCCCACGGCGACCGAGTCCAGGAAGCCGAGCAGGCGCTGGTGGAAGCCGTCCGGATCCTCGTACTGCGGCCAGTGTCCGCAGTTCGGCATGATGTCCAGGCGCGATCCCCGGACATGCCGGCTGGCCGTCTCGGCCGCCTGCCAGGGCGTGGTGGGATTGAATTCGGTCCAGAGGAAGTACGTCGGCGTGGCGACGCGCTCGAGCCGTTCGGCGGTGATGTAGAACTGCCCCCCGCGTTCGGGATCCATGATGCCGGCGATCATCGGCTGTATCCGCAGCATGGCCGGGTTGGACCAGAACCGCAGCCGCGTTTCCACCAGTTCGTCGCTGACGAAGCGCCCGGGTTCGTGGAACAGCCACTCCAGGCGTGCGCGGATGCTGTCGCGCGTCGGCGCCGCCGATGCCTGGCTGGAACGCTTGCGCAGTTCCGCCACGCCGGGCGAGCGCAGGTTGTCGAAGCCGTCCACCTGCAGGCCGGCGCCCACGCAGCAGGTCCAGGACAGCACGCGCGACGGCGCGGCCTGGATCATCCAGTACGCGACCCAGGAACCCAGCGATTCGCCGACGATGTGGGCTCGGGCGATGCCCAGCGTGTCCATCAGGGCCAGGATGTGGGCGGCGTAGTCCGGCGGCATGTAGTCGCCGTCCGGCTTGTCCGTCATGCCGTGGCCCAGCATGTCCACGGCGATGACGCGATAGCGCTGCGCCAGGGGAACCACGTTCTTGGCGAACGCCTCGACATGGCCGCCTATGCCGTGCAGCAGCAGCACGGCCTGGCCTTCGCCGGCCTCCAGGCAACGGGTGCGCACGCCGTTGACGTCATGAAAGCGCACGCTGGCGCCCAGCGCGTTCAGCCATAGGGACATCATTCTCTCCTTGGTGTGTCGGGCCGCATTGGCCCGGGACTACAGATCGAGCACCAGCCGGCTGCCCTTGCAGCCGGAAACGCAGATCAGCATTTTTTTGTTCGCCTCGCGCTCTGCGGCGCTGAGCAAGGTGTCGCGATGGTCCGGGATGCCTTCGATGACGCGGGTCGCGCAGGTGCCGCAGATGCCATCGGCGCAGGAGTGCGGAATATCCAGTCCGGCGTCCAGCAGCGTGTCCAGGATGGTGCTGCCCTCGGCCACGAAATGGCTGCCGCCGGATGCCGCGGCGATCACGGTGAATCCACCGGCGGCGACATCGCCGCTGCCCTTGAAGCGTTCGAGATGGACCTGGGACGGCTGCCGGTCCGCCGTCGCGGATTCGAACGCATCCAGCATCGGCGCCGGCCCGCAGCAATACAGCTGCGCGTCCGCCGGCGCGGTCCGCAGGAATCCCGCCAGATCGGCCGCGCCGCCGGCTTCCTCGTCGACGTGCAGGCTCAGCCGGTCCGGATAGCGTTGCAGCAGGATATCCAGGTAGGCGGCGCGGGCGCGCGAGCGCACGGCATAGAGCAGCCGCCAGTCGCGTTGCTCGGCTGCCAGGCGCTGGATCATGGCCCAGATCGGCGTGATGCCGATGCCGCCGGCGATGAGGAGGCTGGGGGCCGCGCCGGGCGCCAGCGGGAAATGATTGCGCGGGCCGCTGGCCTGCAGCGTGTCGCCGGGGCGGAGCCGGGCATGGATGTAGGCGGAGCCGCCCCGGCTGGCGGCATCCAGCGCCACCGCCAGCACGTACCGGCCGCTGGCGTCGCCGGGATTGGTCAGCGAGTAGCTGCGGGTCAGGCCGCCCGGAAGATGCAGATCCAGGTGCGCGCCGGCCTCGATGGGCGCTGGCGCCCGGCCTTCGCCGCGCAGGTCCAGTTCGATGATGGTCTCGGCGATCCGCCGCAAGGCATGGACGCGCAGCGGCAGGCGCTCGGGAGCGGCGTGGGTCATGGTGCTGATCTCATGGTGCCGTGAAAGGGCCGCGCCGGCGCTCGTGGATGCCGGCATGGAGCGTAGGCATCTTAGGCAGGGGCTCGCGGGCAGGTCGAATACATTTGCGCGATGCCTGCCAGACCTTGATGTTCTGGAACGATCCGATCTGTCTTGCTGCGCCGCACGACGGGGCGCGAGCGCATTGCGGCATGCCTGCGGTCAATATTCTGTCTTGGACAGGAGCCGCGCCCGGCCATTAGCTTAGATGCCGGGACGTCGCGAGTATCGGCCGGCGGCGTCCAGCTTGCATGAGGCCGCAATCGGACGGGTGTGGACCAGCATATGGATGCCATTGCGAGCAGGGAAAAATACCGCCAGTACGTCAGGCCCGAGGCGGGGCTGGTGTCGCGGCGGATCTTCCACGACGAAGAGATCTACCGGGCGGAGCTGGACCGCATCTTCAAGCGGGCCTGGCTATATCTGGCGCACGAAAGCGAGGTTCCCGATCCCGGCGATTTCGTTCACGTCTACATGGGCGAGGAGGCCGTGATCCTGTGCCGCGACCGCGATGGCCAGCTCTATGGACTCGTCAATTCCTGCAGGCACCGTGGCAACCGCGTCTGTCGGGTGGATCGGGGCAATGCCCGGAGCTTCGTCTGTTCGTATCACGGCTGGGCATACAACACCAAGGGCAACCTGATCGGCGTTCCGGGCAAGACGGAACTGTACAAGGATGACATCGACCAGCCCTCGCTGGGCCTGGTGCGCGTGGCGCGGATCGACAGCTACAAGGGCCTGGTGTTCGGCACTTTCGACCCGGAAGCGCCATCGCTCGAGGAATTCCTGGGCGACATGCGCTGGGGGCTGGACCTGCTGCTGGACCAGGGCGATCTGGTCGCGGCGCCGGGCGTGGTGCGCTGGAACATCGAGGGCAACTGGAAGTTCGCCGCCGACAACGCGATCGGCGACATGTACCACGCCGCCTGGACCCATCGTTCGGCCATGCTGGCGGGGCATCTGGGCGGCAACGGCGCGCAGTCGCTGGCGCAGTATGCGCCGACGCGCGAACAGAAGGGCATCACCTTGCTGACGGCCTATGGACACGGGCTCAACGCCGACTTCGCCGAGGCCAATGAAGTGGACCTGGGCTCGCCGCTGGCGGCCTGGCGGCTCGACCCCGCCATCCAGGCGCGGCTCGGGCCGGTGCGTTCCCGGGTGCAGCGCTCGAACATGAACGTGTTCCCGAATCTCTTCGTCAACAGCGGGTCGCGCGATCTGATGGTCCGGCATCCCAGGGGCCCCGGAAGGATGGAGGTTCGCAAGACGGTCCTGGTGGATCGCAATGCGTCGGAAGAGACGCGGCGCATGCAGATCCGTTCCTCCAACCGGCATTTCGGCCCCGCCGGGATGTTCGAGCAGGATGACGGGGAAAACTGGGACCAGAGCACGCACGGCGCGCGCAGCCTGGCCGCGCGGGACCGCGACCTGCACTACGCGATGAAACTCGGACGGGCACGCCTGACGCGCTTGGGCGACAGTCCTCCCCTGATCGAGGATCTGGTCAACGAGCACGCGCAGCTGTGGCTGTATCACTGCTGGGCCGAATTCATGGATGCGGCGTCCTGGCCCGAGCTGCGCGCCGCCCACACCCAACCCACGGATCACTTTCGATGCGCGACGACCTGAACGCGGCCTGCGCCGCGCAGCCGGGGCTGATGGCGGGGATACAGGCCCTGTTGCTGCAACACGAGGTCGAGCAGTTCTACCACCGCGAGGCGGCCCTGCTGGACGAGCGGCGCTTCGAGGACTGGCTCGAACTGCTGGCCGATGACCTGAGCTACTGGATGCCGGTGCGCGAGACGCGGGCGGCCGGGCAGGAGGCCGGGGAGTTCAGCCGTCCGGGCGAGGGCGCCCTGTTCGACGAAACCAAGGCCTTGATGATCGTCCGCGTGCGCAAGCTGCGCACCGGCTTTGCCTGGGCGGAGGAGCCGCATTCCCGGACCCGGCACGTCGTCAGCAATGTGCGTGTCGTCGGAAGGCTGGGCGATGGCGGACTGCGCGTCGAAAGCAATTTCGTGCTGCACCGTTCTCGGCTCGAGAGCATGCAGGATCTCTGGTTCGGCTGCCGCAAGGATGTCCTGCGGCAGACCTCCGATGGGTTTCAGGTGGCGCGCCGGGAAATCTACCTGGACCACACCGTGATCGGCAGTCCGAACCTGAGCGTCTTTTTCTGACAGGACGGTTCGTCCGGCCCGATTGTCGCGGGCCGGTATCGCCGCGGGCATCGATAAGCATTCAAGTGTTGTTTCAGTGCAAGGGGGAAGGGACATGGACAATACCGCGACTGCGGCGGGGGCGGACCGGGCCGTGCAAGAGCCGGGCGACGGCGAGCGTCGGCCGTCAACGCTCAATCATTCCGTGATGGTCGGTGCGGTGGGGAACTTCGTCGAGTGCTTCGACTGGTTCGCCTATGCGCTGTTCGCGAGCTATATCTCGCGCCAGGTGTTCCCGGCGGGCGATCCGCTGGCGGGGCTGTTGTCGACCTTCGCGATCTTCGCCGTCGGCTTCTTCGTCCGTCCGGTGGGGAGCTTCATCTTCGGCATCTATACCGATCGCCACGGACGCAAGAACGCGCTGGCCGCGACGATTTTCCTGATGGCGGCTGGCAGCCTGATGATCGCCGTCGTGCCCACGTTCGCGCAGGCGGGCTGGCTGTCTCCGGCGATGCTGATCGCCGCGCGCCTGCTGCAGGGGCTGGCCATGGGCGGGGAGACCTCGGCGGGCGGCAGCTATATCGTCGAAGCCTCGCCCGCGCGGCATCGCGGCTTCAGCGGCAGCTTCTTCTACATCAGCGTCGGCCTGGGAACGCTGTCGGCCTCGCTGGCGGGTTCCTTGCTGACGCAGCTGCTGACGCCGGCGCAAATGGAGAGCGTCGGCTGGCGGCTGGTGTTCGTGCTGGGTGCGGCGCTGGGTCTGTTCGGACTGTACATGCGGCGTTCGGCCGCGGAATCCGAGCTGTTCCTGCAGGTCGCCAAGACCACGCGGAAGAAGGATCGCGGCAGCCTGCGCGTGGTCGCGGCCGAATACTGGCCCAGCATGCTCAGGCTGTTCCTGGTGGCCATCGGTCCGACCATGGCGCTCTATATCTGGGTTGGCTATGTGCCGAACATCCTGCGCGCCAAGGGCCTTGTGTCCGCGGCCACCACCTTCTCGGCGAGCACGCTGGGCCTGATCGTCTACACGCTGTGCATGCCCATCAGCGGCGCGCTGTCCGACCGGATCGGTCGCCGCCTGGTGCTGGGCGTGTCGTGGCTGGTCTTCGCGGCGCTGCTCGCGCCGATGATGCGCTACGTGATGGCCGATGCCGGATCGCTGCCCTGGGTGACCTGCGCCGCCATGGCCCTGATCGGCCTGGGCAGCGGCGCGGTCGCGGCCGGCTTCGCCGAGCAGTTCCCGACCCGGGTCAGGGCGATAGGCTGGGGCGCGCCGTACAACATCTCCATCGCGGTGTTCGGGGGCACGGCGCCGTATCTGGGCTCATGGTTCGCCAGCAAGGGCTGGCCGGATCTGTTCAACGGCTACATCGCCGTGCTCTGCGCGCTGAGCGGGCTGGCGGCGTTCGGCCTGCGCGATCTGCGAGGCAAGCCGCTGGACTGAGCCGGCAAGAGGCCGGCGACATCATGGGACAGGACATCCGGGTCGACGGCGGCCCGGGACATTCGATCTGACAGACAGGAACGGAGCGGCCGGAAGGCCCAGCGGAGCATTCACATGAACACCTTGCGTATCAGTCTCGCCTGCGGCAACTATGACCGTACCCGCGCCCTGTTCGATGGGCGGGCGCCCATCGAGGGCTGCGAGGTCGCCGCCGTCGCCCTCGAACCGGAAGAGGCGTTCCACCGCGCCTTCCGCTATCGCGAGTTCGACGTGACCGAGATCTCGATGAGCAGCCACATGATGACGACGGCGCGGGGCGACAACGACTATGTCGCCATACCGGCGTTCATCTCGCGCGTGTTCCGCCAGTCGGGCATCTACGTGCGCACCGACCGGGGCATCGCCACGCCCCAGGACCTGCGCGGCCGGATCATCGGCGTGCCGGAGTACCAGATCACGGCCAACGTCTGGATCCGAGGGATCCTGCAGGACGAGCATGGCGTCCGGCCCGAGGAGATCGGCTGGCGCCGGGGCGGCGTCGAGGAGCCCGGACGCGGCGAGCGCGCGCCCATCGATCTGGGGCCTGGAATCGACCTGCGGCAGATTCCCGCCGACAAGACGCTGTCGGGCATGCTGGAGCACGGGGAGATCGACGGCTATATCGGCGCGCGCGCGCCATCCTGCTTCCTGCGGGGCGCGCCCAACGTGGGCAGGTTGTACGGCGACGACTACATCGAGGCCGAGAAAGCCTATTTCCGCCGCAGCGGGATCTTTCCGATCATGCACATGGTGGGCATCCGGAAATCACTCGCGGCCGCGCATCCCTGGCTGCCGGTCAGCGTCTACAAGGCCTTCATCAAGGCGAAGGAGCTGGCCGTGCGCGATCTCGGCGAGATCTGCCATCTGGCCGCGACGCTGCCCTGGATGGTGCATCACCTGGACGAGGCGAGGGCGCTGATGGGACAGGACTTCTGGCCCTATGGCCTGGAGGCCAACCGCCACGCCATCGACACGTTCTCGCGCTATCACTTCGAACAGGGCCTGTCCAAGCGGCGCGTGGCGCCCGAGGAATTGTTCGCGCCGTCGGCGCTGGACCTGTCGAAGATCTGAGCGATCATGAAAGCGCCCGCCTTCCGCTACCTGGCGCCCGACACGCTGGCCGAAGCGCTGCGGCTGCTGGCCTGGGAGCAGAACGCCCGCGTCCTGGCGGGCGGACAGTCGCTCGTGGCCATGCTGAACATGCGCTTCGCCTTTCCCGATTGCCTCATCGACATCAACCGGGTGGCGGAACTGGCCTATCTGCGCGAATCGGACGGCGGCATCGAGATCGGCGCCATGACGCGGCAGCGCGATGTGGAGTTCTCGCCGTTGGTTGCCCGGCGCCTGCCGCTGTGGCGCGAAGCCATCCTGCAGGTCGGGCATCGCCAGACCCGCAACCGGGGCACCGTGGGCGGCAGCCTGTGCCAGCTGGATCCTTCCGCCGAACTGCCGACCGTGGCGCTGGCGATGGACGCCGAGCTGACGGCGGCCAGCGTGCGCGGCGAGCGGCGGCTGCGGATGGCGGATTTCTTCGCGGGCTACATGACGCCGGCGCTGGAAGCCGATGAGATCCTGACGAGCATCCGCGTCCAGCCCTGGCCCGCCGGACATGGCCATGCCTTCCTCGAATTCGCCCGCCGTTGTGGGGACTTCGCCATCGTTTCGGTCGCGGCGCTGGTCGCGCTCGATGCGTCGGGACGATTGGCGCGCGTTTCGCTGACGCTGGGCGGTGTGGCCGCCGCGCCGCTGCGCATGCCTGCGGTCGAAGCGGCGCTGACGGGCAGCCACGGCGTAGAGGACGATCTGGACCAGGCGGCGCGGTTGTGCGGCGAGGTCGTCGCGACGGGCGACAGCCAGGTGCCCGCCTGGTATCGCCAGCGCCTGGCCTCGGTGCTGGCGCGCCGCGCATTGGCGCTGGCCTTGGCGCGCGCCTGCGCTCACGAAGAGGGGCCGCCATGAGCAGGCACGACGAGGCACAGGCGCTGCCCATCCGGCTGCGCGTCAATGGCGCATCCCGGCAGGGACGCGCCGAGCCGAGGATGAATCTGGCGGATTTCCTGCGCGGCGAGCTGGGCATGACCGGCACCCACGTGGGCTGCGAGCATGGCGTGTGCGGCGCCTGCACCGTGCTGGTGGACGGCTGTTCGGCGCGCGGCTGCCTGATGCTGGCGGTGCAGGCCGGGGGGCGGGAGATCGGCACGGTGGAAGGATTGGCGCGGCCCGACGGTTCCCTGCATCCGATCCAGCAGGCCTTCCATGAATTGCACGGCCTGCAGTGCGGCTTCTGCACGCCGGGGATCCTGATGTCGGTGGCGGAGTTGCTGGCCCATGAACCGGATCCGGACGAGGCGCGGATCCGTGACGTGTTGTCCGGTCACTTGTGCCGTTGCACCGGCTACCAGAACATCGTGGACGCGGTGCTGCTGGCGGCGCGACGGATGCGCGGGGGTGGCGCATGAGCGGCCACGGTCCGGTCGAACCCGGCGCGGCCGGCGGGATGGGGGAAGGCACGCCCCGGATCGAGGATGCGGCCCTGCTGCGGGGCGAGGCGCGCTTCCTGGACGACATTCCGGTGGCGACGCCATTGCACGCCTGCTTCGTGCGCAGCCCGCACGCGCATGCCCGCATCGTGTCGATCGACCTGTCCGCCGCGCGAGCCATGCCGGGCGTGACGGCCGCCTACGCAGCGGCGGATCTCTATGGCGAGCTGACGGAATGGCGCATGCCGCTGGGATTCGCGTTGGCCGACCTGCCGGCCAACGCGACGCCGTTCGTGCTGGCCGGGTCGGAAGTCGCGTTCGCCGGCGAGGCCGTGGCGGTGGTGCTGGCCGACAGCAGGCGCCAGGCCGAGGACGCGGCGGCGGTCGCCTGGGTGGAGTATGAGGCGCTGGCGGCCGTGGCCGATTGCCGAGCCGCGCTCGAGGAGGGATCGCCGCGCGTGCGCAGCGAGCTGGAGTCGAACCTGCTGCAGCGCTATACGCTGGAACACGGGGATTGCGAGGCCGCGTTCGCCGGGGCGGCCTGGGTGTTCGCCGAGCGCTTCTGGACGCATCGCGGCGCGGCGCATCCGATGGAAGGGCGCGGCGTGCTGGCGGCGCCGGACGCGGCCGGCGACGCGCTGACCGTCTGGTCCTCGACGCAGATGGCTCATGAGCTGCACTACGCCATCGCGCTGATGCTGGGCCAGCCCGAGGACCAGCTGCGCGTGATCGCGCCCGAGGTGGGCGGCGGCTTCGGCGCGAAGTTCATGATCTATCCGGAGGAGATCGTCGTGCCCGCCGTCGCGCGCAAGCTGGGCAGGGCGGTCAAATGGGTGGAGGATCGGCGCGAGCATTTCCTCAGCGCGATCCAGGAGCGCGATCAGTATTGGAGTGTGGAGTTCGCCGCCGACGCGCGCGGCCAGATCCTGGGCGTGCGCGGCGAGATGGTGCATGACCACGGCGCCTATACGCCGCAGGGAACCAACGTGCCGTATAACTCGGCATCGTCCCTGTCCGGTCCTTACCTGGTGCCGGCCTGTCGGCTGCAGGTGAGCGTGGTCCATACCAACAAGGTGCCCGTGGCCACCGTGCGCGGCGCGGGCTATCCGCAGGCGGCATTCGTGATGGAACGCATGCTGGACCGCATCGCGCAGGGCGTGGGCATCGACCGCGCGGAATGCCGCCGGCGCAACCTGATTCCGGCGGACCAGATCCCCTATGTCAAGCCGCTGAAGTCCAGGGCCGGGGTGCCGCTCACGATCGACAGCGGCGATTTTCCGGCCCTGCAGGCGCGCGCGCTGGCCGAGATCGGCTATGCGGAATTCGATGCGCGCCGGCGCGAGGCGGCCGCGCGCGGCCTGTGCCGTGGCATCGGCCTGGCCAATGGCGTCAAGCCGACGGGGCGGGGGCCGTTCGAGTCCGCGCGGGTCCGTATCGCGCCGTCCGGACAGATTTCGGTCTATACCGGCGCGCTGGCCATGGGGCAGGGCATCGCGACGACCCTGGCGCAGCTGTGCGCGGCGCATTTCGGCGTGGCGGCGCAGGCCGTCCAGGTGCGGGCCGGTGACACCGCGTTCGTCAGCCATGGCATGGGCGGATTCGCCAGCCGCCAGGCCATGATGGCGGGATCGGCGGTGACGCTGGCGGCGAGCCGGGTGCGCGCCAAGGCCTTGCGCAGCGCCGCCGCGCTGCTGGGCGTCGAGGAGGACTGCCTGCTGCTGGCCGATGGCGAGATCAAGACGCCGGACGGCCGGGCGGTCTCGCTGGCGCGGCTGGCCACCTTGTGGAAGGGCGTGCCGGGATACGCGCTGCCGGGTCGCGACGATCCCGGGCTGGACGAGACCGCGCATTTCTATTGCGACGCCCAATCCTACGCCGGCGCCTCGCATGCCTGCGAGGTCGAGGTCGATCCCGGCACCGGGGCGGTGCATCTGCTGCGCTATGTGGCCGTGCACGACAGCGGCCGCATCATCAATCCCGCGCTGGCCGGCGGGCAGGTCCACGGCGGCGTGGCGCATGGCATTGGCAACGCCCTGTTCGAGTGGATGGGCTATGACGCGGGAGCGCAGCCCATCACCACGACCTTCGCCGAGTACCTGTTGCCGACGGCGCCGGAGCTGCCCCGCATCGACGTGCTGTTCCAGCCGTCGCCCACCACGCTCAATCCCCTGGGCGTCAAGGGCATAGGCGAATGCGCCACGGTGCCGGTGGCCGCCGCCGTGATCGGCGCGGTCGAGGATGCCTTGCGCGCCCATGGCGTGCGGATCGCGGAGTTTCCGCTGACGCCGATGCGTCTTCTGGCCTTGATCGACCAGGGGCGCGGTTCAATCCCTGGAGATTGCTGATGGAGTTCACGAATCGGTTTCATGTGCCCTTGCCGCTGGAGGACGCATGGGCGCTCATGCTGGACGTGCCGCGCATCCTGCCCTGCCTGCCGGGCGCGCGGCTGACCGGGGCCTCGGGCGACGGCAAGTACAGCGGTTCCGTGACGCTGCGGCTGGGACCGATCAAGCTGGCCTTCGACGGCCAGGCCGAGCTGCTGCGCCAGGACGACGCCGCGCACATCGCCTGGCTGCGCGGTTCGGGGAGCGATCCCAAGGGGCGCGGCGCGGTCAGCTCGGAGTTCAGCTTCGCGCTCGAGCCGGCGGCGGGCGGCACCGCTGTCGCGGTGACGACCCGGCTGGAACTGTCCGGCTCGGTGGCGCAGTATGGCCGGGGCAGCGGCATGATCACCGAGGTCGCCGGGCGGATCCTGGCGGAGTTCGAGCGCAATCTGAGCGTCATGCTGACACAGGGGGCTGGCGGCGCGGCGGTCGTCACAATGGCTGGCGACGAGCGGCCGGGCGGCGCGGCGGCGGATGCGGGAGGGGCGTCGCCGCGCGAGGCCACGGCGCCAGGGTTTGACGCCGGCCACGGATCGCCGCAGGCGCAGGCGCTGTTGTTCCAGGCGCAGGCGGTGCTGGCCCAGGCCCAGGCGGTGCTGGCGCAGGTCCAGTCCAGGGGGATCGCCAGCCGGCCGGGGCGAGAGCCCAGGCCGTCCGCCGAACTGAACATGCTCAGCATCGGCCTGCGGGCCGTGTGGGCGCGGATCGGATATGGAATTTCCCGGCTGTTCGGCAGGGGGCGATGAGCCGGCGAGCGATGGACGCGGTCGGGATCAGCCGGGACGCGTCCGTCGCGACGGCCGGGGCGACGGCGCCACGCCGATGCGCGGGTCGCGCGCCAGCGTCAGCGAGACCAGCTGTTGCGCGACGGCTTCGAACGATTCGTCCTGCTGCGGGATGTACAGCCATTTCCCGAGCACGGCATGGGGTTGCAGGTTTGGAATGTCGCCGGTCAGCGACGCATGATGCGCCTGGGACGTTCCGACCAGCAGCCCGTCCCAGGGCGCATCGCGATCGGCCGCCACCAGGCAGAGCCGGCCGTCGAGGTAGGCGGCGTCACAGCCGAACATCTTCTTGAGCAGGTAGCCGGGATCACGCTCCAGCGGGTCGAAGACCCACAGCAGCGAGTTGGGGCGCGGGGCGCGCTGCTTCCTGGGCGGGGCGAAAAGAGGCGTGCGGCTGGACATGGCTGGCGGGAGCGGGAGATGCAACCTGGCCAGTGTAAGCCTGGAGCCTGGTCGCGGCTGACGCCTGTCGCTCGCACAGGATGAACGGCGACGACGCTGACGGTACACTGGCTGCTCGTTCAGCCACTGACCTCAGATCATGATCACCATGTCGCGCTGCTTGTCCTCCATTGCCCTGTCCGCTCTGCTGACGGCGGGCGCCGCGCATGCCGCGCCCGCGGATTGCCCCGAGGCCGCCGGCATCGTGGCCGCGGCTTACCAGGACGCCTCGGCGCCGGACAAGCTGGGCCGCATCCGCCTGAGCGGCAGCGGCGACTTCATCGCCTTGCAGAGCGGGAATCGCAGCAATCCTTTCGCGGTCACCTGCAAGGCCTGGCCGGCCAAGCCCGAGCTGCTGCTGGCCGCCGTGCCGGTGATGCGCGACCTGTCCGGCGCGAAGGCGGCCGACGGCCATGACGGCGACCTGGACGTGCTGGTGCTTGAGCGCGCCACCTTGCAGCCCTTGCGCAAGCGCCGGCTGCCCGGCCTGATGAAGGATGACGCGGTGCGCCTGACCGGCGTCGTGTTCGACACGGCGCGCTACGATCTGTCGCAGGACGAGCGGGCGTTCGGCATACGCGTCACGCGCAGCGCCTCGTCCACCGGCAGCATGCAGGGCGAGACCAGCCTGCGGCTGTTCGTGATGAGCGAGCATGAGCTGCATGTGGTACTGGACGGCCTGCTCGTCAGCCGGCTGCAAGGCGCTTGGGAGAACGAGTGCGACAGCCGCGAGGAAAAACGCGACGTGACGCTGTCCGTCGACGCGGCCAAGAGCGCGGGCTATCAGAATCTGGTCGCCACCGACACGCGCGTATCGCGGGTCTACGCGCCGCAGGGCGCCAAGTGCGTGGATCGGGTGACGGACAAGACGACGGCGCGCCACACGCTGGCCTTCGACGGCAAGACCTATTCGATTCCCGAGTCGCTGCGCGCGCCGGACCGGCGCCCGGGTAACTGAACCGTGTTCCACGCAGGCCGCCTCTTCCCGCGTTGTGCCGTGGCCTGTTTCGGATCGGCCATGAGCCTTGCGCGTCCCCTGGCCGCCGCGCTTTGTCTTGGCGCGCTCTCGACCCTGTTTGCCGGCGCCGCGCAAGCCGCGCCCGACGCCTGCCCGGACGACGCGGACATCGTCCGCGCCCTCTATCCCGGCGTTCAGGCGCCCGATGCGCGCGGCCGCGTGCATGTGCCCGGCACGGACGCCGTCATCCTGGTCGCCAACGTGGCGGCGGGCGATCCCTTCGGGCTGACCTGCAAGGCCTGGCCGGCCAATCCGGACCTGCTGCTGGTGGCGGTGCCGCTGATGCGTGACCAGTCGGAGGCCGAGGCCGCCGACGGCCACGAGGGCGATCTGGACGTGCTGGTGCTGGAGCGCGCCACGCTCAAGCCGCTGCGCCAGCGCCGGCTGAAGGGGCTGATGATGGACGACGCGGTGGCCCTGACCAGCCTGACGTTCGATACCGCCCGCTATGACCTGATGCCGGACCGGCGCGCCTTCGGCATCCGGATCTCGCGCGCCGCGGGCTCGCGCGTCAGTCTGTATGGAGAATCCAGCCTGCGGCTGTTCGTGATGGGCGAGCGGGAACTGGAGATGGTGCTGGACGGCATGGTGGTCAGCGGGACCCGAGGCGACTGGGACACCCGCTGCGCCGGCGATGTCGAGGAGCGCAAGGTGACGGTGGGCCTGGGCAGCGGCAGCAGCCAGGGCTACCGCGACCTGTCGCTGACCGAGGCGCGCGAGCGGCGCCTGTTCGAAACCCAGGGCGATGATTGCGGCGAGCGCACCGTCGGCAAGGACAAGATCCGGCACACGCTCAGGTTCGAGGGCAAGGGCTATGTGATACCCGAGGCGCTGCGGTCCATGGACCGCGCCTTCGTCGAAGGTAGCGGCCAGCCCTAGGGCGGGCTGCGGCTGGCGGGCGCTAGTCCCGCAAGCGCAGCGCGGCGTCGCGGACCCGCTGTTGCAGCCAGGCCAGCGCGGCGTCGCCGGGCGCGCGCCGGCTGCACACCATGTCGATGGAGAAGGGACCGGGGTCCACCTCGGCCGGCAGCGGCCGCAGCGTGAGCCCGTCGCCGGCCAGCCGCGCGGCGGCGCGGCGCGCCAGCGTGGCGATCAGGTCGGTGCCCCGCACCGCGTGCGGCAGCGCCACGATGTGCGCGAAGGTGCAGGCCACGCGCCGCTTGCGGCCCAGGCGCGCCAGGCTGGCGTCGACCACGCCGCGCGCCGAGCCGTCGTCGCTGGGCGTGAACAGGGCGTGGGGCAGGGCCAGATAGCGTTCCAGGTCCAGCTTGCGGCCGCGCAGCGCCGGATGGCGCTGGTCGGCGATGCAGACGAAGCTCTCGTCGTACAGGCGTTCGGACAGCATGCGCTTGGGCGGTGCCAGATGGCCGCCAATGGCCAGGTCCACGCTGCCATTGTCCAATTGTTCATAGAGCTGGGCGCGGTCCAGCCGCGCCACGCGCAGGTCCGCCCCGGGCGCGTCGCGCCGCAGCGCGGCGACGATGTGCGGCACGATGACCACATCGGCGTAATCACTGGCGGCAATGGTGAAGCGGCGGCCCTGCGCCGAGCCCGGATCGAAGGGCGCGCCCTGCGCCAGCGCCTGCCGGATCTGGTCCAGCGCCGCGCTGACGGCGGGCATCAGCGCGTCGGCCTTGGGCGTGGGCTGCATGCCCTCGGCCGTGCGCAGGAACAGCTCGTCCTGGAACAGCCGCCGCAGCCGCCCCAGCGCGCTGCTCACGGAAGGCTGGGCGCGATGGATGCGCTGGCCGGCCAGCGTGACGTTGCGGGTGTCGTACAGGGCCTCGAAGGCGACCAGCAGGTTCAGGTCTATGGCAGCGAGATTCATGCCATCAATATTACGAATACTGAATATCGATTTCAACAATTTGGCAGGCCCGGCATAGGATGACATGGCTGCGCGCCGGATTGTTGGCCGGATCGGCGCGGCACTGCCTTCTTTCTCATCCGCTTTCAGGACCACGCCATGCCCACCGTGCTGCTCACCGGTATCGAACCCTTCGACGGGGAAACCATCAACCCTTCCTGGGAGGCGGCGCGCCGGCTCGACGGCGCCGTCATCGGCGGCGCCACGGTGGTTGCTCGCCAGCTGCCTTGCGTGTTGAGCGAGGTGCTGGACCGGCTGCACGGCGCGCTGGAAGAGACGCGGCCGGACCTGGTGGTGTGCCTGGGCCAGGCCAGCGGCCGGTCCGACGTGTCGGTCGAGCGGGTGGCCATCAACCTGGTGGACGCGCGGATTCCCGACAATGCCGGCCGCCAGCCCATTGACGAGCCGGTGATCGCCGGCGGTCCGGGCGCGTACTTCTCGACGCTGCCGGTCAAGGCCATCGTGCGCGCGCTGCGCCAGGCCGGCGTGCCGGCTTCGGCCTCGCTGACGGCGGGCACCTACAACTGCAACGCCATCTTCTACGGTCTTTCGCACTACATCGCCACCCGGCGGCCCGAGCTGCGCGGCGGCTTCGTGCACGTGCCGTACCTGCCGGAAATGGCGGCCGCGCATCCCGGTCAGCCCAGCATGGCGCTGGATACGCTGGTGGCCGGCGTGCGGCTGCTGATCGCCACCGCGCTGGAGGTGCGCACCGACATCCGCGTCGTCGGCGGCGCGGTCAACTGAAGGGGGCGCGATGAGCAAGGGATATGCGGACGCGGCCGCGTTCGAGCTGGACGGCGCGCCGTTCCGTCATGCGCGGGTCGAGGTGGACGGGCTGGGCTATCACGTGGTGGAGGGCGGCGAGGGTCCGGCGCTGATCCTGCTGGCCGGTTTTCCGCAGAGCTGGTACGCGTGGCGGCGGGTGATGCCGCTGCTGGCGCCGCACTTCCGCGTGTACGCGGTGGACCTGCCGGGCCAGGGCGATTCCGACAAGCCGCTGGACGGCTATGACACGCGCACCGCCGGCGAGCGGCTGCGCGCCTTGTTCCACACGCTGGGACTGACGCGCTATGCGCTCGCCGGCCACGATATCGGCGCCTGGATCGCCTATCCGTATGCCGCGCGCCATGCCGACGAGGTGGAGCGGGTGGTGCTGCTGGACGCCAACATTCCCGGCGTGACGCTCAAGCCCGCCATCGAGCTGGGGCCGGACAACTGGAAGAGCTGGCACTTCCTGTTCAACTCGGTGCCGGATCTGCCCGAGGCGCTGCTGCAGGGGCGCGAGCGCATCCTGATCGAGTGGTTCTTCAGCCGCAAGACGGCCAACAAGCCCGGCGTGTTCAGCGCCGCCGACATCGACGAGTACGAGCGCGTCTACCAGACGCTGGGCGGCCTGCGCGGCATGCTGGGCTACTACCGGGCGGCGCACCAGGACGCCTTGCAGAACCGCGAGCTGCGCGACGCGCCGTTGACGGTGCCGGTGCTGGCGCTGGGCGGCGACCGGGGCAGCGCGCCCAATCTGTACGAGGCGTTGAAACCGCTGGCGCGCGACCTGCAGGGCGGGGTGTTGAGCGACTGCGGCCATTACATACCGGAAGAACAGCCGCGCGAGCTGGCGCGCAGGATGCTGGCGTTCCTGCGGGGATAGCGCGGCGACCGGGGCGATGCGATCGGCGCCAGGCGGAACGCGCCAACAAAAACGCCGGAGCCTGCGCTCCGGCGTTCCCGCTTGATCAACCGCGATCCAGGCTCAGCTGCCCACCGCCGTGCCGTCCTGCTTCCAGATCACCACCGTGGCCGGACGCGGCCGGGTGGCGCTGGCGCCGTCCGGCCATTTCGAGGCGATCAGCGGATTGTTCTGCGCATCCGTCACGCTCGGGCCTTCGCCTGGGTGCTGGATGTTGATGAACAGGTACTTCAGGTCCGGCGTCCAGGTCAGGCCCGTCACTTCGCAGCCGACCGGGCCGGTCATGAAGCGGCGGATTTCCTTGCTGCCCGTGTTGGCGACCAGCATCTGGTTGTTGCCCTGGCCGGCGTAGGCGCCGGTGTTGGAGTAGTTGCCGTCGGTCTCGATCCACAGCAGGCCGCGCTTGTCGAAAGCCAGGCCGTCGGGGCTGTTGAAGGTGTTCTCGGCGGTGACGTTGGCCGAGCCGCTGCGCAGGTCGGTGCGCGGATACAGCGTGGGGTTGCCGGCCAGCACGAAGATGTCCCATTCGAAACTCAGCGAAGCCGGGTCGCCGCTCTTTTCGCGCCAGCGCACGATCTGGCCGTAGACGTTGTTGGCGCGCGGATTGGCGTCGTTCGGGCCGGGGTGCTTGGTGCCAGGGTAACGGTCGTTGCCGCTGCCGCGCGAGCTGTTGTTGGTCAGCGTGACGTAGGCCTCGCGCGTCACCGGGTGGGTGGTGATCCACTCGGGACGGTCCATCGGCGTGGCGCCCACGGCGTCGGCCGCCTGGCGGGTCTTGACCAGCAGTTCGCCCATGTCCTGGTTGAACAGCGCGCCCAGCGTGCCGCCGGCCAGCGCCGGAGTGTCCAGCTTGAGCGGGATCCATTCGCCCACGCCCATGGCGTCGCCCTGCGCGGCGCCGTCCAGGAAGCGCGCCACGTACAGCGTGCCCTTGTCCAGCAGCAGGCGGTTCAGCGCCGGGCGGGCCGGGTCGTACTTGCCGTCGGAGACGAACTTGTAGATGTACTCGCTGGCCTGGTCGTCGCCCATGTAGACCACGACGCGCTTGTCGTCGGCCAGCGTCATGGCGGCGTTTTCGTGCTTGAAGCGGCCCAGCGCGGTCAGCTTCTTGGGCGTGGAGTTCGGATCGAACGGGTCGATCTCCACGATCCAGCCGCAGCGGTTGTATTCGTTGGGCTCGATCGACCAGTTGAAGCGGTCGTCGAAGTAGTCCCAGCGGTACGAGCTGCTGGAGGTCTTGCCCGTGCCCTTGTAGCGCTCCATGTGGCGCTGGTACTCGGTGTCGGGGTAGTTCACCGAGGCGGGCGCGGCGTTGCTGATGCCGAAGTAGTCGGTGAAGTTCTCTTCACAGGTGAGGTAGGTGTTCCACAGCGTGTAGCCATTGCCGCAGTTGCCGAAGGTGCCGAAGCAGCGCGTGCCGGACGGGTCCGCGTTGGTCTTGACCAGGCGGCTGCCGGCGGCCGGGCCGACCAGTTGCATGGCGACATTGGCGTTGACGCTGCGGTTGAACGGCGAATCCAGCACCGGCTCCCACTTGCCGTTGTTCAGGCGGATGTGCAGCACCGACACGCCATGCGCGTGCTGCGACTTGCGCACCCAGTCCAGGTTCCACTGGGCGTTGCCCGGCACCACGCCCACGGGGTAGAAGTACTCCGGCGTGGTGTATTCGTGGTTGGTGACCATCAGGCCTTCGACGCTGCTGCCCGTGGCGCTGTCGGTGCCGTCGATGGGGAAGAAGTGCATGCCGTCATGGTTGTAGCCGATCTGGCGCGCCTGATCGGCGCCGCCGTTGCTGGCGTCGGCCTTGAAGGCGGGCGCGCCGGCGAACAGCGGATCGCCCCAGCGGTTGAGCACGGCGTACTGGTAGCCCTCGGGCACCACGACGGTGTCGGCCGTGCTCACGGGCACGGCCTTGAAGTTCAGGTCGACCGGCTTGGGCTGCTCCGGCGTGGGCTTGCCCGGCGTCGTGGGCTTGGCGGGAGAATCATCATCGTCATCGCTGCCACAGGCGGTCAGGCCCGCGCCCATGAAGCCGACCGCGCCGGCGCCCAGACCGGCCTTCAGGAAGCCGCGGCGCGACAGCACGCGGCTCACCACGTCGTTGAAATGGGGGGCGGTGGACGCGTTGGACGGGATGTCGTCCAGATCCGGAGTGCTCATCAGTGTTCCCGTGATGTGTCATTCGTGTGACAGACGCCACCTCGGCGCTGCCTGCGAGCATCATCGTTCGGGAACATTGCCCGGGAATGACAGCAAACTGAAAGCGTTAGGACAGCGGGGCCGGGCGGATGAACTGCTGTTCTGTGACCGTCGAACCCCATTGCTCTCCGGCTTCCTCGCGCACCAGCTGGAAGCCGACCGATTCATACAGCTTGCGGGCCGCATCGAGTCCCTTGAAGGTCCAGAGCCGGGTGGCGGCGAAGCCGAGCCGGTCGCAGTAGGCCACGGCCTCGGCCAACAGCTGGCGGCCCACGCCGCTGCCGCGACAGCCGTCGTCCAGGATGAACCAGCGCAGGTGCGCGTGGTTGTTGCCCAGGTCCTGGCCGTCGATGGCGACCGAGCCGACGATGCGGTCGTTCAGCAGCGCCAGCCAGACATGGTTGCCGGTCTGGTTGAGCCGGCCGGCGAATTCGGCCACGCCGGTCGCGACCTGGCTTTCGAAGAACTGGCCGAAGCCCGCGTGGCGCGCGTAGAACGCGGCGTGCATCTCGGTGATGCGGCCGATCATGCCGGGCTGGTAGCCGGCGTGGATCGTGATCGGATTGGATGCGCCGGGCCGGAACGCCTCGTCGTTTTCGCGGCAGGCCTGCAAGGCCTGGGCATAGGCGCCCAGACCCTGGGCCACGGCCTGGCGCTGCGAGGGATTGAGCCGCGCCATCGCGGTGTTGACCTGCATCCGGCCATAGGCGTGGATCTGGTCCACCTTGCGCTTGCCGGCCCGGGTCAGCGACAGCTGCTTGACGCGGGCGTCGTCGCCGGCCACGGCTTCCTCCAGCTCGCCGGCCTCGATCAGCTTGGCCAGCATGCGGCTGATGCTGGACTTGTCCAGGCCCAGGAAGGGCGCGAGCTGCGCCGCCGTCATGGCGCCGCGCGCGTCGATCTCCAGCAGCGTGTGCACCGCCGAGGCGGAATGGCCGCTGGCCGCCAGCGTGGACTGCATGAAGCCGAGTTCGCGGACCATGCTGCGGGACGCGGCGCGGATGTCTTCGACGAGGGATGGGTCGGTGCTCATGGCGGCTCCATGGTGGGGCGATGCAGGATTGGTTGTATCGTACAACTAATGTTCCGGCCGCGTCCAGCGTCGTGCAATGGCAAGGGGCCGCCCGGAGCCGGCGGCCGGTCTTCAGGTGGAATCGAACAGGCGCAGGATGGCGTCGCGCGCGTGGACAGTGCGCGGATTGCGCATCGCGCCCTTGTTCCAGACCAGGTACAGATCATTGCGCTGTGCGACCGCGCGGCGCGGGGCCAGGGCGGCCAGGCGGCCGGCCTTGAGGGCAGGCGCGCACAGATAGTCGGGCAGGACGGACCAGCCGTGGCCCGCGATCACCAGGTCCTGGATGATGCGCAGGTCCGGGATGGTCATGGCCGCCTGCAAGGCGGGGGGCAGGCGGAACATCGCGTTCCAGACAGGTCGCACCAGGGGCAGGTCCTCGTCGTAGGCGATGAGGGGCAGCGATGCCAGTCCGGCGGCCAGGGCGCGCTTGTCCAGGCTGGCCGCCAGCGCGGGCGCGAGCACCAGCTGGAACCGCTCGGTGAGCAGTCTGGCGTAGCCATGCGCGCGCTCGTCGGGCAGGGACGCGGTGACGGCCAGGTCGGCGCTGGCGTCGCCGAGCAGGCCGTAGATGCGTTCGCGGTTGCCGGTGTGCACGCGGATCCGCAGGCCTTGCTCCATGAGCGGCGCCAGTCCGTCGGCCAGCCGCGCGGCGATGAAGTCGGCGGGGCCGGCGATGTGCAGCGTGCCGGACAGGTCACCGCCCAGCTTGTAGCTGGCCAGGCGGGCCTGCAAGCCGTCGAGCATGGGGCCGACGGCGCGCGCCAGTTCATGGGCGGCGTCGGTGGGGGTGACGCCGCGCGCCCGCCGCAGGAACAGCGGCTTGCCGACGAAGGCTTCCAGCGCCTGGATGTGCAGGGACGCTGCCGGCTGGGTCATGCCCAGGCGTTCGGCGGCCCGCGAGAAAGATGAGAGCCGATAGGCCTCGATGAAGGTATGCAGATGATCCAGGTGGCTCATGGCGTCGTGCCGCCGGGCGGCGCGTGGTGGCCCCAGCCATAAGAAAAATTGGCCTGAGGGCATGAAATCATCATTTTATCTATCGCTGGCGCTTGCCTAGAGTGTGCGCGTGTCTTGATTCACGCTTCATCCTCAGAGGGTCCATCATGCCGTTCGTGGTTTATCTTTTCGCGCTCAGCGCATTCGCGCTGGGCCTGGCCGAGTTCGTGCCGATCGGCTTGGCGCACGCCATCGCCCGGGGGCTGCAGGTCGGCGTCGGGCAGGCGGGCAGCGCCGTGACGCTGTACGCGCTGGGCGCGACCTTCGCCGCGCCGGTGTTGAGCGCCGTGACGGCCGGCTGGCCGCGCCGGCGCGCCGTGCTGGCGGCGATGCTGGCGTTTGCGGCGGGCAGCCTGGCCGCCGCGCTGGCCCCCGACCTGGCGTCCATGCAGGCGGCGCGTTTCGTCGCCGGCATGGGACATGGCCTGTTTCTCGCCGTCGCGTCCGCCGCCGCCGCGCAGCTGGCGGGAGACGCCAAGGCCGGCCGCGCCGTGGCCGTGGTGTTCGCGGGCTTCACGGCCGCGATGGCGATCGGCGTTCCGGTCGGTGCCTATATCGGCGAGACGATCTCCTGGCGGCTCGTGCTGGCGGCGATCGCGGCTTGCGGCGGCGTGGGATGCGCGGGGCTGCTGTGGGGCATGAAAGCGCAGCCCGCTACGGACGCGGCGCGCGGCGCGGGGTCGGCGGGGCGGGCGCTGAAGACGCTGCTGCATCCGGCCTTGCTGGCCGCCACGGCGGTGACGGTGCTGGCCTACGCGGGATCGTTCTCGGCCTATACGTACGTCGCGCCGCTCCTGCTGGACACGACAGGCGTTGATGTCCGCGCCGTGGGGATGTACATGCTGGCCTACGGGCTGTTCGCCGCCATCGGCAATGCGCTGGGCGGCAGGTTGACCGACAGCCTCGGCGTGCAGCGCGCCAGTGTGGCCATCGTGGCGGGCATCGGCGCGGCGTCCCTGGGCATGTGGGCGGGCGCGCGTTCGCCGGTGGCGATGGGCGTGGCGGTCGCTGCGCTGGGCTTGTTCACCTATGCGGCGGTGCCCGCGCTGCAGGCCCGGCTGATGGGCATCGCCAGGCTGCGCGCGCCGCAGGCGCAGGGCGTGGCCGCCGGGCTGAACATCGCGGGCTTTAATTCCGGCATCGCGTTGGGCGCCTGGGCGGGCGGCCTGACACTGGGGCTGTCGGGGGTGGCCCGAGTCGGACTGGCCGGCGGGCTGCTCGCGTTGCTGGGGCTGGCGCTGCTGCTGTGGCAGGCACGCACGCCGGTCAGTGTTGCTGACGAATGCCTGAATGAGTAATCAGGATATAAAAACTCTGTCGTTCGCGCGCGCCCGCGCCGCCGATATCGTCGCGGTTCGAGAGGGAAGCCTTCCCGACATGACAAGGAGAACCCGATGTCCCTACGCAATCTGCTGGCCGGCGCGGTCGCGGCGCTGGCCTTGCTGGCCGCCGCGCCCGCGACGGCGCAACACGCCAAGTTCCTGGTCAGCACCGACTGGCTGGAACAGAACCTGAAGAACCCCAAGGTGCGCGTGGTCGAGGTCAGCGTGAATCCCGGCCTGTACGAGCGCGGCCATATCCCGGGCGCGGCCAACGTCAGCTGGCATACCGACCTGGTCGACACCGTCAGCCGCGACATCGCGCCGCCCGCGCAGTTCCAGGCTCTGCTGGCGCGCGCCGGCATCGACGCCGATACCACCACCATCCTGTACGGCGACAACAACAACTGGTTCGCGGCCTGGGGCGCCTGGGTGTTCGACATCTACGGCATCCAGAACGTGAAGCTGCTGGACGGCGGCCGCAAGAAATGGGAGGCCGAGGGCCGGCCGCTGGCCAACAGCGCCACCGTGCACGCGCCGGGCAACGCCCGCGTCAAGGACGCCAACCCGGCGCTGCGCGCGCGGCTGCAGGACGTGCTGGCCGTGGCGCGCAAGGAAAAGCCCGGCGTGCTGGTCGATATCCGCTCGGCCGACGAATACAACGGCAAGATCTTCGCGCCCAACGGCGTGCCCGAGCTGGCGGTGCGTGCCGGCCATGTGCCGGGCGCGGTCAACGTGACCTGGAGCAAGCTGGTGGCCGAGGACGGCACCTTCAAGTCCGCCGAGGAACTGAAGGCCATCTACCAGGCCGCCGGGGTGGACGGCAGCAAGCCGGTCATCACCTACTGCCGCATCGGCGAGCGTTCCAGCCATTCCTGGTTCGCGCTGAGCAAGCTGCTGGGCTATGAGACGCGCAACTATGACGGCTCGTGGACCGAGTATGGCAACAGCGTGGGCTCGCCCATCAGCAACCCGGCCGGCACGGTCTGGGGAAAGACCTGATGCGCGCAGGCCTGACGGCGGCCGCCGGCGTGCTGGCGGCCGTCTTGTTGTGGGCAGGCTGGCTGTCGGGCCTGCCCGAGGTCGGGCGGGCGCTGTCCCTGTCGGCGCTGCTGGGCGCGGCCTTCGGCGTGGTCTTGCAGCGCTCGCGCTTCTGCTTCTATTGCATCGCGCGCGACTTCATCCAGCGGCGCGAGGCCTCGGGGCTGTACGCGGTGCTGATCGCGCTGGCCGCCGGCACGCTGGGCTATCACGCGGTGTTCGGCGCCTTTCTGCCGGTGCCGGGCGCCGATCGCCTCCCGCCGGGCGCGCATATCGGGCCGGTGAGCGTGGCGCTGGCGGTCGGGGCGTTTGTGTTCGGATTGGGCATGCGGATCTCGGGATCCTGCATCAGCGCGCACTTCTACCGCATCGGCGAGGGCGCGCCGGGCTCGCCCTTCGCGCTGCTGGGGGCGGCGGTCGGCTTCGCGCTGGGCTTTGCCTCGTGGAACACGTTGTACCTGTCGCTGATCCAGCAGGCGCCGGTGATCTGGCTGCCGCGTCATCTGGGCTATGGCGGCTCGGCGCTGCTGCAATGCGCGGCGCTGGCGGCGCTGGCGTGGGGGATCGCGCGTCTGTCGCGGTCGGAGGTCGCCGCGCGCGATGCCGGCGACGCCACGGCCGATGCGTGGCAGGTCGCGCTGCGGCTGCGCTGGCCCGCCGCCGCAGGCGGGCTGGCCGTGGCCTTCATCGCCGTCATCGCCTATCTGCGCGTCGCGCCGCTGGGCGTGACCGCCGAGCTGGGCAGCCTGGCGCGCACGGCGGCCTTCGATGCCGGCTGGCTGCCGGCGCGGCTGGCGGGGTTGGATGGTTTCGCCGGTTGCGCCACGGCGGTCAAGCAGGCGCTGCTGTCGAACAACGGCGTGTTCGTGCTGTCGCTGGTGGCGGGCGCCTGGGCCGCCGCGCTGGCGGCGGGGGCGTTCAAGCCCAGGCTGCCGTCGGCGGCGCAGATCGGCCGAAACTTCGCCGGTGGCGTGCTGATGGGCTGGGGTGGCATGACCGCGCTGGGCTGCACCGTGGGGACGCTGCTGTCGGGCGTGATGGCGGGGGCCTTGTCGGGGTGGGTCTTCGGGGCCTGCTGCTACGCGGGGATCTGGGCGGGGTTGAAGCTGACCCCCGCGCGCGGCCTTACTTGAACAGCGCCGCGTTCTCGGCCAGCGCCGCGTCGGCGCATTCCGCGTCCAGGTGGCCGCCGGGCGCGCCGGCCACGCCGATGGCGCCGATCACGGCGGAGCCGGCCTTGACCGGCACGCCGCCGCCCAGCAGCAGGAAGCCGGGGATGTCCGTCAGGTTGGCGGCGCCGGGGTTCTTCTGCGCGTTTTCCATCATGGCCAGCGTCGGCGACTTGGCCGAGACCGAGGTGAAGGCCTTGGCGCGGCTGGCCTCGACAGTGTGCGGGCCGGCGTTGTCGGCGCGCACGAAGGCCTTGAGCACGCCGGCGCGGTCGACGACCGCGGCGCTGACGTTGTAGCCCTTGGCCTGGCAGGCGGCGACGCTGGCCGTGGCCAGCTTCTGCGCGTCGGCGGTGGAGATATTGCTTTCGGTGAGCACGGCGGCCTGGGCCATGCCGGCGGCCAGCGTGGAGGCGAGGGCCAGCGCGGCGAGCGGGAATCGGGTCATGTCTGCGTCCTTTCTACGTTGTGTGATCAGGTGCGGACAGTGTGGCCAAAAGCGCCGCGCGCCGGTATACGCCCGATTACGCCCGGGCCTCCGTAGCGCTACGGAGGCGGGCCTGGCGGGGCCGGCGGATGGCCTGCCGTCGCCAGTATGTCAAGGCGCGCGGGGCGCTCCTATCCGGCGCGGCACTCGTAGGTGCGCACGGCGTGCGTGGGGCCAGGCCGGGCTTGCGGCTCGACTTCCTGGCCCGACTCGTCGAACGCGCGCGCGATGCTGAAGCCGGCGCGCGCCAGCGCCTGCTGGAGCGCGGCCGAATCCAGGATGCGCATGGTCAGCGTGCGCTCGGCCACCTTGGCGCCATCCTTGTGGATCTCGAACACGCGATGGTTGACCTTGGTGGCGGGGTCGAACGTCGAGGTGCCATAGATCTCGAAGGTCACGCCGCAGGCATCGATCGCGCTGCCGACCTTCTGCCGTGCATGATTCAGCGTGTCCAGCGTCTCGGGCTCGCGCAGGCCGGTCTGGAACAGCGCGCGCGAGCCCGGTCCCATGTGCGCCCTGATCGAGTCCAGCGCCGCGTACAGCGCCTCGTCCGTGCAGGCGTGCTGCAGCGCGTTGTCGACGGCCATGACCAGGTCGAACGGGCGTTCCAGCCGCAGCGTGCGCATATCGCCCTGGACAAAGCACAGGCCGGGCCTGTCGCCGTGCGCCTGCGTGGCCAGCGCCACCATCTCCGGCGAGGCGTCGACGCCCGTGACGTCGGCCCGTTGCGCCAGGCGCGCCGCCAGGTTGCCGCAGCCGCTCGCCAGCTCCAATATGCTGGCGGCGTCGCCGGCGAGCCGGCACATGAAGGCGTGTTCCGCGTCATCCTGCGGCGTGAGCAGCTTGTACACGGAGGCGTCGGTGTAGATCGATTGCACGGTGGATTCTCCAGGTTCAGACGGCGACGACGTTCACGCGCGTCGGGCACAGCAGCGATTTCAGGGGGACTTGCACCGACGTCTGCCGGCTGTCGGTCCAGTGGTCCTGCATGGCGATCTGCCTGATGGTGTGCTCGGCCAGCATCAGGACCAGCTCGCGCGCCCAGCAGCGGTCGTGCGAATGGCCGAACGGCAGGTAATGATCGGAGGCTTCTGGGTTGCTCACGCCCAGCCAGCGGTCGGGTTCATAGGCGTCGGCGTCGGGCCAGTGGCGGGGATCGCGCTGCGTGATCAGCGGAATGACCAGCACGTCGTCGGTCTCGCGGATGCGCGCGTCGACAGCGGTGAATTCCTGGCAGGCGTTGCGGTGGTACATCCAGGCGGGCGGCATCAGCCGCAGCGTTTCGGTGATGCAGTCGCGCGGCCGTTCGCGCGCGTCGCGGGCGGATGCCAGCCACAGCGCGTTCGTCACCAGGCAGGCGACCGTGATGCACATGGAACGGGCGGTGCGCCGGTACAGCGTCACGGCCCGGCGTCGCTCGTGGGCGTCGGGCGCTTCGTTGACCAGCTGCGCCAGCGCCGAGGAATGGATGGGCGCGCAGCGATGCAGCAGCCGGGTCATCAACCGCGACGACAGGCCGTCCACCAGCGGCTTGAGCCAGCCGGTCCGGTTGGCGACGCGATGGGTGAGGGCGTAGATGGGCCAGGGGTCCGACGCGTACAGGCGCTGTTGCAGATAGAGGTAGCCGGCGTCGGGCCAGCGCCCGGCCAGCCTGGGGCCGGGCTCGGGCGGGCTTTCGGCGACGCGCCGCGCGTCCTGCCCGACCGCGCGCATCACGGCCGAGAACGTCGCCTTGGCGATCGGCTGGCCCAGGATGGGCTTGAAGACGATGCGCTCGAAATCGTACATGGGCCGCGCGGCCAGGATGGCTTTCGACAGAGGGCCGTCCGTCACGCCCACGGTCTGCTCGTCGATGCGGAACACGCCGCGCTGGCTGGGGTCGTCGAACAGCCGGCGTATTTCCTTGTGATAGTGGATCGTTCTATTGTCCATTTCGTACATCCGCGTGTAGACCGTCCCGGCTCGCGAGCGAGCGGGAATCCAGTGCTGTCATGGCGGTCCGGATGGATGCGGCATGACAGGAACGAGGCGCGACGAACCACGGCCAATGCCGCTCGGAGAGCGGTTGGCGGTCAGGATGATGAGACGGGCGGAAAGGCGCTATCCCGCTGCCGGGCGTGGACGTGCGGCCAAAAAAGAACGCCGGGGCCTGAACCCCGGCGTTCTTTCTTCACGCTAGATGAGGTAAGGCCGCCAAGCGGCGGCCTTGAGCTTCGACGAACGGCTGAAACGCGAGAGCTGCTTCTTTATCGATTTGATCATAGCCTTCTCCGTTAAGTGTAGTAGTCGAGTCGTAGGGTGGGAGACGAAACGACAGCGGATGTACTGCACCGGTCACTGCGATTCATCGCCCGCGCAAAAGCTAGCATCAGCAATATTTTTGGGTCAAGCGGCATCGTGTTCAGAGGGGCGTAAGACAAAGCTTTGGGTGGGCGCGTGCTACGCGCGCCGCGCAGCATCGGCGCGGGTGGGCCGATGAGCATTTTCTTTTCGCGGCTTGCTCAGCTTTCGTGACTACAGGCCCTGATCCAGCAGCGATGCGTACTGGCGGATCAGCTGCGCCAGCGAGTCGGCCTCGAGCTTGGCGTAGACATTGGCGCGATAGGTTTCCACCGTGCGCGGCGACAGCTCGAACTCGCGCGCGATTTCCTTGTTGCTCAGGCCCTGGACGATGCGCGCGGCCACGTCGCGCTCGCGTCCGGACAGGCGCGCCAGGCGGTCGCTGGCGGCCTGCGTCAGCGACAGTCGTTCGCGGCTGGCGACGTGCGCGCGCACGGCGGCCTGCACCGCGTCCAGGAACACATCGTCGTCCACCGGTTTTTGCAGGAACTCGATGGCGCCGCCCTTGAAGGCGCGGCGGCACAGGTCGACGTTGGCGTGGCCCGTCAGCATGATCACCGGCAGGTCCGATTGCTCCGCCAGCCGCGACAGCACGTCCAGGCCGCCGATGCCCGGCATGCGGATGTCCAGCACCACGCAGCCGATGGCCTGGGGCGGCAGCGAATCCAGGAAGGCGACGGGATCGCCATGGCCGACGCTGCGCAGGCCGACGCTGCGCAGCAGCAGGGCCAGCGCGTCGCGCACCGCGTCGTCGTCGTCGACCAGGTAGACCAGCGGGGATTGGGCGTGCGCGTGGGCAGGCGGGGATGTGGTCATGGGCGGACTCCGGCGCGCGGCAGGCGCACGGTGAAACAGGCGCCGGCGGGCGTCAGGTTGCGCGCCTCGATGCGCGCATCCATCGCGCCGGCCAGGGTCTCGCACAGCGCCAGGCCCAGGCCCATGCCTTGCGCGCGGGTGGTGTAGAACGGCTGGTACAGGCGCGGCAGCGCCTCGGGCGCGATGCCGGGGCCGTTGTCGCGCACGCTGAGCAGGTAGTGGTCGCCATCGACCGCGCCGCTCAGCTCGATCAGCCCCTGGCCGGCGGCGCCGGCGCGCATGCCGGCCAGCGCGTCGACGGCGTTCTGCACCAGGTTGTGCAGGATCTGTTCCAGCGCCACGCGGTCGCCCAGCGGGCGTTCGCCGGGGGCGTCGTTGCGCCACGCCAGGCGCACGCCCTGGCGCGCCAGCTCCTGCTCGCGTAGGAAGCGCAGCGAATTCGCCAGCGCCTCGGGATCCAGCGCCTCGCGCGCGGCGGGCGCGCTGGGGCGCACCAGCGCGCGCATGCGGGCGATGATGTCGGCCGCGCGGCGGGCCTGGCCGGCGCTGGCCCGCAGGGCCTCGCGCACGGCGGGCCGTTCGTCTTCGTCGTCCAGCATGCGTTCGGCGGCGCGGGTCTGGGCCAGGATGGCGGTCAGCGGCTGGTTCAGCTCGTGGGCGATGCCCGCGGCCATCTCGCCCAGCGTGCCCAGGCGTTCCATGGCCGCCACGCGCGCCTGCTCGCGTTGGCGCAGGGCCTCGGCGCGGCCGCGACGCCAGGCGGCGGCGCCGGCGACCAGCAGCGCGCTGGCGGCGGCCCAGGCCAGCCATTGCGCCCAGGGCCAGGAAGCGGGCGTCAGCACGCGTTCGCTGCGCAGGGCGAAGGGCTGGCTGGCGGCGCCCAGCGGTTTCTGCAGCGACAGCGTCCAGCCGTGCGCGCCGGCGTCCTGGCGCGCCAGCAGGCGCAGCGGCTCGGGGCCGATGGACAGGCTCAGGTTGGCCAGCGCGTCGGGGAAGTCGCCGTCCTGCAGCAGCTGGCGCGCGTCCAGCAGCAGGCTCCAGCTGGACGGAGCCACCAGCCAGTAGCGCGCCGCGTCCACCGGCAGCGTGACGGGACGACCCTGCGCGCGCGCCTGCGCCACGGCGGCGTCCAGGCCGGCGGGCGGCGGCAGGCTGCCGGCCCAGGCGCCGTCGCGCAGCTGGCCCAGCCCCAGCAGCTGCGGCAGCGACGGGCGCAGGCTGGGATACAGGCGCTCGGGCGCGGGCGGATGCGACAGGGCGGCCAGCGTGGCCAGCACCGCCTCGTGCTGTACGGTCTTCTGGCTGAGCATGCGCTGGGCGATGCTGGTGCCCTGGAAAAAGGCGTCGTACTGGCGCAGATAGTCCTGCCGCCCGATCCAGGCGGCGCCCAGGCCGAACAGCAGCAACCAGCAGAGCAATGCGCCGTAGCGCGCAGGGAATTTCACCGGGGCATTATGCCTCGCGGCGCAGGCGGGCCGGCATCCGTAAGGCTACGGAGGCGCCGTGCCCGCGCCGCTCGCCAGGCAGGCGCTCAGGCGTTCGGGCGGCCAACCGCCCCGGCTGGCGTCGCCACGGTCATCTGGTACAACGCCGCGACCAGGTCGGACTGTGTCACCAGGCCGCGCAGCACGCCGTCCTGGTCCAGCACCGGCACGCAATGCAGGCCGTCCGCCATGGGACGGGCAAGCTCCACGGCCGGCAGTTCCGGCGTGGCGAAAGGCCCATTCGAGCGCATGCAATCCATGACCAGCAGGTCCGGGCCCTCATGCACCGGCGCGAGCCTGGCCTTGCGCGCCAGCACGTCGGCCTGGTCGATCATGCCGGCATAGCGCCCGGCGGCGTCGAGCACGGGCAGGGTCTGCAAGCGGTGCTTGCCGTACAGGCGGATGGCATAGTCCAGCGGATCGTTCTGCTGCACCGAGACCAGATCGCGCGACATGATGTCGGCGCAGCGTACATCGCCGAAGCGTCGCACGCTGGCGCGCAGCTCGGCTTCCATCACGATGTCTTCCAGGTCTTCCTTGCTGATGTCCAGCAGCTCGCCGCGCTGGCTCAGCGCCTGGTCCAGGTCGGCGCGGGAAAAACCCAGGCGCGCGCTGGGCGCGGGGTCGCGCGTCAGATGCGAGGCGGCCGGCTCGGCGTGGCGGCGCGGATAGTTGCGGCGCAGCGCGCCGTTGAAGGCCACGGCGATGGACAGCAGGATCACGGAGTTCAGCGCCACCGGCCACAGCACGAAGCCATAGCCCAGGCTGGCCACGGCCGGGCCGCCCAGGACGGCGGTCAGCGCCACCGCGCCGCTGGGCGGATGCAGGCAGCGCAGCGTGAACATGGCGGCGATGGCCAGCGAGCCGGCGGCGGCGGCGGCCAGACCCGGGTCGGGAATGGCGCGGGCGCAGGTCACGCCGATCAGCGCGGACACCAGATTGCCGGCCATGATGGACCAGGGCTGGGCCAGCGGGCTGGCGGGCGCGGCGAACAGCAACACGGCGGACGCGCCCATCGGCGCGATGAACCAGGGATTGGCCCCGCCCAGCGCGTGGCGGCCCACCCATTCGGTGCAGAACAGGCCGATCAGCGCGCCCAGCGCGCCGTAAATCTTTTCGCGGGCGCTCGCGCCCACGGGCGCCGGCGCGAACGATGCCAGCCAGCGCTTGAATGCAACATCCAACTTTCTCTCCTCGCGGCCCGCAGGGCGGGGTCGCGGGGCAAAAATTTAGCACGCCTTCAGGGGCGGCCATGAACCTATGCCGGAATCGTCGCCGCGCGCAGCGCCCACAACACGTCCAGCACGTGGCGGGTGGCCAGTTCGATATCGCCGGCGCGGTGGGCGATGCCCAGCGGACGCCACAGCGCGGGACGCAGCGGCCGCATGGCGATGCGCGGGTCGGGCTGCGGCGCGGTGGCCTCATGGGGCAGCAGCGTCGCGCCGTAGCCGGCGGCCACCAGGCTCTTGATGGCGTCGTTGTAGTTGAGCTGGATGCGCGCGCGCGGGTTCAGGCCGGCGGCGGCGAACCATTCGGCGGTCAGGCGCGACAGCCGCGTGCTGGCGTCGTTCAGGATCAGCGGACGTTCGGCCAGCCAGGCGGGCGTCAACCGGGCTGGCGCCTGCCAGGACGCGGGCAGGAAGGCCAGCACCGGATCGCGCCGCCAGGGCCGCAGCACCAGACCGTCCGTGGGCGGCTGGGGCAGCGCCACCAGGCCCACGTCCAGCGTGCCGTCAGCCAGCCGCAGCAAGGTCTCCTGCGAGGTCAGCACGGCCACCTGCACATCGATGCGGGGGTGGTCGCGCGCCAGCGTCTCCAGCGCCTGCGGCAGCAGGTGGGCGATGGCCCCGGTGGACGCGCCCAGCCTCACGCGGCCCTCCAGCCCCTGGACCTGGCGCTGCACGTCGTCCAGCGCCTGGCTGGCGTCGGCCAGCAGGCGGCGGGCGCGGGCCAGCAGGGTCTCGCCGATGGCGGTGGGGCGCACCTGCCCGCGCGTGCGCGTGAGCAGCGCCGCGCCTACCTGCGCCTCCAGGTCGGCCACGTGCAGGCTGATGGTGGGCGGCGCCAGGTGCAGGGCGCGCGCGGCGTTGGCGAAGGAGCCCAGGTCGGCAATGGCGACCAGGGTGCGCAGCCGGTCCAGGTTGATTTCCCGCATGACGGATCCTTATTCAGAAAAACTGAATCAGGCAGTCATGATATTCGACTTTGATAATCGTGGCGCCTGGCCGAAGATGGATGCCATCACGCCGACCCGGGGATGACGGAGCGCAGCAAGCATCCGAGACCCGGGCGGCCCGTCCACCGCAATCCCATCACCAGGAAGCACCGCGCCATGACGCAACCCCTCGTATTCATCGACGGCGACCAAGGCACCACCGGCCTGCAGATCCATGAACGGCTCCAGGGCCGCGACGACCTGCGCCTGCTGACGCTGCCGGCGGCCGAGCGCAAGGACGCCGCGCGCCGCGCCGAGGCCATCAACGCCTGCGATATCGCCATCCTGTGCCTGCCGGACGAGCCGGCGCGGCAGGCGGTGGCGTCCATCCGCAATCCCAAGGTGCAGGTGATCGACGCCAGTTCCGCGCATCGCACCACCGAGGGCTGGGTCTATGGCTTTCCCGAAATGACGCCCGGCCAGGACGAACGCATCGCCGGCGCGTCGCGGGTGAGCAATCCCGGCTGCTATCCGACCGGCGCCATCGCCTTGCTGCGCCCGCTGGTCGAGGCCGGCCTGCTGCCGGCCGACTATCCGCTGGCGGTGCAGGCGGTGTCGGGCTATTCGGGCGGCGGCCGCGCCAGCGTGGACGCCTACGAAGGGCCGGACGCGGCGGCGCAGCCGCCGTTCCAGGTCTACGGTCTGGGCCTGGCGCACAAGCACACGCCGGAAATCCAGCGCCATGCGGGCCTGACGCAGCGGCCCGTGTTCCTGCCGTCGTATGGCGCGTTCCGCCAGGGCATCGTGCTGACCGTGCCGCTGCAACTGCGGCTGCTGCCGGCCGGCGCGGATCTCGCCGCCCTGCAGGCCTGCCTGGCCGAGCGTTATGCCGGGTCGCGCCACGTGCAGGTCGCGTCGCTGGAGGAATCGGCGGCGCAGGCGCGGCTGGAGCCGCAGGCGCTGAACGGCACCAACGACCTGCGCCTGTCGGTGCACGGCAACGCCGCCGAGGGACAGGCGCTGCTGGCCGCCGTGTTCGACAACCTGGGCAAGGGCGCGTCGGGCGCGGCGGTGCAGAACCTGGATCTGATGCTGGCGCGGCACTGAAGAAGTAAGACTTGTCCGATGTTGCGGGTCGGACGGCCCGGGCAGGGGGGCGGGCGGGCTAAGCTCTGAGCTTGTGCCCGCCGCGCGGCTGCGTGGCGGGCTGTCCGGCAATCGACACGGAAGGACCTTGCATCATGTTTGGCCAGTCTCCCGATGAGTACATGTCCGAGCGTTACCGCAGCCAGCCCTCGCAGGCGCTGGCAGCCATCAACACCCATATCGCCTCGGGCGACCTCGCCAGCGCGCTGGAAATCCTGCGCCAGCTGGCCATGGCGCGTGGCGGCATGCAGATCGTGGCCGAGCGCGCCAAGCTCAACTCGACCCAGATCTATCGCATGCTGTCGCGCAAGGGCAATCCCACCCTGAGCGGCCTGACCGCCATCCTGCAGGCCCTGGACCTGGGAATCTCCATACACGCGCTGCCCGCCGCAACGCCCGACGCCGCCACGCGTCAGCCGGAAGACCCGCCCATCACCTGACGCGTGGCGCGCGCGACAAGGCAAGCGGCGCGCGAAATGTGCCCCGGTTCAGCCCTCAGACCGAGTCCACCCAACCAGCCCCTGCCTCCCCAGACCGGGGCCGCACGGAGCCGGCTTTGCCGGTCCGTGGCGGCGCCCCCCTGGGGGGGAAGCGCGCAGCGCTTCGGGGGGGGGGGGTCACCACCTCATTTCACCCTTGGCGACCTTGGCGCTCAGCTCCAAAGAGGCCGGCTCGCCGGCCTGCGGGTACTTCGCCTTCATGGCCGCGATCAGCGCCGAGCTGTCCTTGGCCTGGGCGGCGGCCGCGTCGAAGGCGCGGATGTAGCCGGCCGTGTAGCGCACGGATTCGACGGTCAGCGGCGCGCCTTGCGCGTAGTGGCCGGGGATCACGGTCTTGGGCTTGAGCGCCTCGATGCGCGCCAGCGTCGCCAGCCAGTCCTGGTGCGACTTGGGCGTCTGGGTGTCGGCCATCCAGACGTGCAGGTTGCCGAACACGACCACGCCGCCCGCCACGGTCCGCAGCGAAGGGATCCAGACGAAGCTGCGGTCGGGCTGTGCGCTGTCCAGGCCGTTGATCTCCAGCTTGCGGCCTTCCAGCGTCAGGCTGTTGCCGGCCAGCACCTCGGGAACCACGGTGCGGGCCGGGGCGTCGGCGCCCAGCTTCGGGCCCCAGTAGGCCAGCTTGCCGTCCACGGTTTCCTTGATGTGGCGCACGGTCGGCTCGGACGCGACCACCTTGGCGTCGGGGAAGGCGGCCAGCACGGTGTCCAGGCCGAAATAAAAGTCGGGGTCGCCGTGGCTGATGTAGATCGTGCTCAGCTTCTTGCCGCTGGCGCGGATCATGTCCACGACCTTGGCGGCCTGGGACTTGCCGAATTGGGCGTCGATCAGGATGGCTTCGCGCTCGCCCGTCACCAGCGTGGACGAAACCGGGAAGATCGCGGCGGCGCCGGGGTTGTAGTGGGTCACATGCAGCGCCTGCTCGGCGGCCTGGGCGGCCGGCAGGGCCAGCAGGACCAGGGCGGCGCCGGCCAGCAGGCGGCGCAGCGGGGCGGGGCGGAGGGCGAGGGGGGACGTCATGGCGGGTTCCTTTGGGTTCGGTCAGTCGATGGATGACAGTCTAGGGGCGCGCCGCATCCGGATAAACCGCAAGCCGGGCCAGAGTCTGTTGCACGGATCGATCAAATGCCGCCCGGATCGGGCGGCTCACGGTCCGCCAGCGTTTCCACCACCAGCCGGCGCAGCCAGGAGCTGCCGGGATCGCTGTCGAAGCGCGCATGCCAGTGCACCGTCACCGTCAGCTCGGGCAGCGCCAGCGGCAGCGGGCGGACCTCGAAGTCGCGCTCGCGGTTGAACCACAGCGCCACGCGGCGAGGCAGGGTGACGGTCAGGTCCGTGCGGCGCACGATCTCGGCGGCGGCGGTGAAATGGGGCAGGGTCAGATAGGGCTGGCGCAGCAATCCGACTTCGGCCAGCACGTCGTCCAGCAGCCGGTGGGCGCTGGCGCGCGAAGCCACCAGGATGTGGTCCAGCCGCTTGAACTGGCCGCGCGTCAGGCCGCGCGACAGCACCGGGTGGCCGCGCCGCGCCATGCAGACATAGTGCTCGCTGAACAGCACGGCATGCCGGGTATGACGGCCCAGTCCGGCCAGGTTGCCGATGGCCAGGTCGACGCCGCCGTCCTTGAGCGCCTGGGGCAGCGCTTCCATCGGCACCTCGACCACTTCGATCTGCAGGCGCGGCGCCAGCGCGTGCACCCGTTCCATCAGCAGCGGCAGGAACACCATTTCACCGATGTCCGACATGGACAGCGTGAAGCGCCGCGCGCTGGTGGCGGGATCGAAGCGGTGCCGCAGGCTGAGCGCGTCGGCGAAGGCGTCCATGCCCTGGCCGATCGGCCCGGCCAGCGCGAAGGCGACGGGCGTGGGCTGCATGCCGGCGGCGGTGCGCAGGAACAGCGGATCGTCGAACTTCTCGCGCAGCCGCGCCAGCGCGTAGCTGACGGCGGGTTGCGTCAGATGCAGCCGCTCGGCCGCGCGGGTCACGCTGCGCTCCTGCATCACGGTCAGGAAAACCCGCATGAGGTTCAGGTCAAAGTCCAAGCGTTGCCTCTCATATCAGTCTGATTTATAAGAAAAATAATAATCATAAATTTGACGTATAAATAGTTGATACCTAGACTATTTTCAACAGTCGGCAGGCAGTCGCGGACCGACGCCAACAAGGGGAAACACGAGCATGCATGCGCAGACATTGCCGGCGATGCTGATGGACCAGGCCGCGCGCCAGGGCGCGCGCGCCTGGGTCCAGGCGCCGGGCGGAACACTGGAATATGGCGAGGCGCCGGCGCACGCGGCGCGCTGGGCCGCGCTGCTGGCCGCCCATGGCGTGCGCCGGGGCGACCGCGTGGCGCTGATGGCGGGCAACCGGATCGAGTTCCTGTCGGTGGTGCTGGGCTGCGGCTGGCTGGGCGCGGTGGCGGTGCCGATCAATACCGCGTCGCGGGGCATGCAGCTGCGTCACATCCTGGAGAACAGCGCCTGCGTGCTGCTGGTGGCGGATGCGGCCTCCTGCGCCGGGCTGGCGACGGTGGATGGCGACGGCCTGGCCCTGCGCGAGATCTGGCTGCTGGACGGCGATGCGCCGCCGGCGGGGCTGGCGCTGCCCGCGCCGGCCCGGGCGGCGCCCGCCGCGCCGCCCGAAGGCGTCGAACCGGCCGACCTGGGGCCGGGCGACATGCTGGCCATCCTGTACACCTCCGGCACATCCGGCCTGTCCAAGGGCGTGTGCTGTCCGCATGCGCAATTCTGGTGGTGGGGCCTGATCGCCGCGCGCAACCTGGAGATCCGCGGCGAGGACGTGCTCTACACCAGCCTGCCGCTGTTCCACACCAATGCGTTGAACGCCTGTTTCCAGGCGCTGGTGACGGGCGCGTCCATCGTCTGCGACGAGCGTTTCTCGGTCAGCCGATACTTCGACCGGCTTGAGCAGACCGGCGCCACGGTGACCTACCTGCTGGGCGCGATGGTGCCCATGCTGCTGGCGCGCGAGCCCGCGCCGGCCGAACGCCGCCACCGCGCGCGCATCGCGCTGGCGCCGGGCGTGCCCGAGCGCTTTCACGGCGAATTCCTGCGCCGCACCGGATTGGCGCTGTTGGAAGGCTACGGCTCCACCGAGACCAATTTCGCGCTGGGCGGGGTGCTGGCCGAGCAGCGCCCGGGCACCATGGGCCGGGTCGCGCCCGAGTTCGAGGCCTGCGTGGCCGACGAGCACGACGCGCCGGTGCCGGACGGCCAGCCCGGCGAGCTGCTGCTGCGGGCGCGCCCGCCTTACGCCATCGCCACCGGCTACTTCGCCATGGCGGACAAGACGGTCGAGGCCTGGCGCAACCTGTGGTTCCACACCGGCGACCGGGTGGTGCGCGACGCCGACGGCTACTACCGCTTCCTGGACCGCATGAAGGACGCGATCCGCCGGCGCGGCGAGAACATCTCTTCCTACGAAGTGGAACAGGTGCTGCTGGCGCATCCGGCCATCGCGGCCGTGGCGGTCTACGCCGTGCAATCCGAGCTGGCCGAGGACGAGGTCATGGCGGCGCTGGTCTACAAGCCGGGCAGCAAGGTGGCGCACGCGGAGCTGCTGGATTTCTGTCAGCCGCGCATGCCGTACTTCGCGGTGCCACGCTATCTGCGCGCGCTGGACGAACTGCCGCGCACCGAGAACGGCAAGATTCGCAAGTTCAAGCTGCGCGACGAAGGCGTGACGGCCGACACCTGGGACCGCGACAAGGCGGGCTACAAGGTGTCGCGCTAGGGCGGTGCAGGGACTACACAACATACACAAGGGGCGGCAATGACGATGGCAGACAATTTGGCGGAACAGGCCGCCAGCGAGGAAGCCGCGCGCAAGCGGCGCACGCGGCGCGTGGTGGTGGCCTCGGTGGCGGGCAACGCCATGGAGTGGTACGACTTCTTCATCTACGGCACGGCGGCGGCGCTGGTGTTCGGCGAGCTGTTCTTTCCCAAGGGCACCGACCCGCTGCTGGGCACCATGGGCGCCTTCGCCGGCTTCGCGGTGGGCTTCCTGGCGCGGCCACTGGGCGGCGTGATCTTCGGCCACATCGGCGACCGCTACGGCCGCAAGCTGGCGCTGGAATGGACGCTGGGCCTGATGGGCGTGGCCACCTTCCTGATCGGGCTGCTGCCCACCTATGAGCAGGCCGGCCTGTGGGCGCCGGCGGCGATGGTGGCGCTGCGCGTGATGCAGGGCGCGGCCGCGGGCGGCGAGTGGGGCGGCGGCGTGCTGCTCATCAGCGAGGCCGTCGGCGGCCGGCGGCGCGGCTACTTCTCGTCGTTCAGCCAGCTGGGCGTGGCCGGCGGCTTCGTGCTGTCGTCCGGCGTCTTCATGCTGGCGCAGCAGTTGCCGCAGGAGCAGTTCATGAGCTGGGGCTGGCGGCTGCCGTTCCTGCTGAGCGTGCTGATCTTCGGCGTGGGCCTGTACATCCGCCGCCATATCCCGGAAAGCGAGGAATTCGTGCAGGCCTCGCGCAGCGCCAAGCGCGGCATGCCGGCGGTGGAGGTGTTCCGCCGCTATCCGCGCCAGGTGTTCACGGCGATGGGGCTGCGCGTGGCCGAGAACGGCGGCTCGTACATCTTCCTGGCCTTCGCGCTGGCCTACGGCAAGTTCCTGGGAATCCCCAACGACCTGATGCTGGGCGGCGTGCTGGCGTCCATGTTCGTGGAGCTGGGCACGCTGGTCTGGTTCGGCCACCTGTCGGACCGCATCGGGCGGCGCGCGGTCTACCTGATCGGCGCGGCCGGGCTGATGCTGGTGGCGTTCCCGTTCTTCTGGCTGGTGCAGACGCGCGAGCCGGAAGGCAAGGAGCGCGCGTGAGCGCCGGCGCGATCAAATCCGGAGCCGGATCCAGACCCGGCATCGTCGGCGTCGGCGAGACGCCGATGCTGCGCCATCCCGAGCCTGGTTGCAGCACGGCCGGCCTGCTGGCCCGGGCCATCGGCCTGGCCCTGGCCGACGCCGGCGTCGCGCCGGGCGAGGTGGACGGCCTGGGCGTGGCCTCGTTCAGCCTGCGGCCGGACCGCGCCATCGACCTGGGCTGGCGGTTGGGCCTGAAGCTGAATTGGTGCATGCAGGACGAGATGGGCGGCGCCAGCGCCATCAACCTGCTGCGGCAGGCCTGGTTGGCGCTGGAAGCCGGGCAGGCCCGCACTATCGTGCTGGCGGCCGGCGATCATTTCGCCGGCGCGGATTTTCAGGGCCTGGTCAGCGACTACAACCGCAGCGCGCGCGAGTACCTGAGTCCGCTGGGCTGCGTGGGGCCGAACCCGCTGTTCGCCATGCTGACGCAGCGCCAGATGATGCGGACCGGCCTGCGGCGCGAGGACTACGGCGCGCTGTGCGTGGCGCAGCGGCAATGGGCGGCCGGGAATCCGAACGCTGCCTATCGCCAGCCCTTGAGCCTGCGGCAGTACCTGGACGCGCCCCTGGTCGCGCCGCCGCTGGGTCGGCTGGATTGCGTGCCCGTGGTCAGCGGCGCCTGCGCGCTGGTGCTGTCGGCGCGGCCCGCGGGCGTGCATGTGACGCTGCGCGCCAGCGGCGCGCGCTACAACGGCGATCAACAGGAAGGCGACGGACTGGTCACCGGCATCGCCGAATTCGCGCCTGCGATGTGGGCCGAGGCCGGCATCGGGCCTGAAGACATGGATGTGGTCGGCGTCTACGACGACTATCCGGCGATGGCGCTGGCCCAGCTCTGCGACCTGGGCTTCACCGACGCCGGCGACCTGCCGGGCTTCGTCGCGCGGCGGCTGGCGAACCGCAGCCTGCCGGTCAACACCGCCGGCGGCCAGCTGTCGGCCGGCCAGGCCGGCACGGCCGGTGGCATGCACGGCCTGGCGGAAGTAGCGCGTCAACTGCTGGGCCGGGCGGGCGAACGCCAGATTCCCGGCGCGCGGCGGGGCGTGGCCACCGGCTACGGCATGGTGCAGCTGCGCTACGGCATGTGCGCCAATGCGGCGGTACTGGAAAGGGAGGGCGCATGAGCCTGCATGTATTTGCCTGCGCGGCCTGCGGCCACAAGGTCTATCCCGCGCGGCTGTGGTGCCCGGCCTGCGGCCATGCGCAGGCGGAACCCGTGGCGGTCGAGTCGGGCGAGCTGCTGGCCTGGACCTCGATACCGGACGGCGAGGGCGGACTGCGCCTGCTGGCGACGGTGCGCGCGCTGCCGCAAGGGCCGGACCTGATCATCAGGCTGCCGCCCGAGTTGGCGGAGAGCTTGCGCGCCGGCCAGCGGCTGGCGCTGTCGACGCGGCGTCAGGACGGCTTCGATGCGCCTTGGGGCGGGCCGGCCTGATCCGTCCGGCAGGCCCGCCTCGCGTGCTATTGTCCAGCGCTTCACGCAGCAGATGCTCTCCTCATGAACAAACGGAACTGGTTGATTTTTGAAGACACGCGGCAGACGCCCGAAGCGCGCGCCGCATTCGACCGCGCGGTCGCGCAGGTCAACGACGGCACGGCGCAGGTGCGCAAGCTCTCGGGCGAAAGCATCAGGGGCTTTGTCGTGGATGGGCAGAAGATCCTGGGCCAGGCGGTGCTGGAGTATGTGCTGGAAGGGCTGTCCGGCGCGTCGCGGGACGTATCGCCGGCCGGCACGCCCGTCCCCCCGCGTGGAGCGCCCGCCGCGCCGTTCGACGCCGAGTCCGCCCGGGCGTTCGCCGAGCGGATGCGCCTGCTGCTGGGCTGGCATGACATCGACTACCTGCTGCATCGCTGGGTCGACCGCCGCCTGCGCGATCCGCATTTCGTGAACAAGGGCAACGACTGGCGGGAACAATGGGTGCTCAAGGAAGGAGCAGACCCCGCCGTGGTGTCGGACGGATTATTCCGTTTCGCCTGCTACGTCGCGATCTGCGATCTCAAGTTCGGCCCCAGCTACGCCTCGGTCAGCGCCGAGCGCATCTTCAATCAGGTGACGCAGCTGGGCAGCGACCTGCCGGCGCGGCTCAAGCGCGACGGCACGGGCGAGCTGCCGGGGGAACTGGCGGCGTTTCGCGGCGCGGGCATGAGCGCGAGGGCCAATGACGCGCTGGCCGTGGTCCGCATCACCGTCCAGGAAGAAAGCGAGGCCGCCTATGCGCAGGCGCTCGGCTACCTGGACCGCCTGCTGTCGACCACGGACTTCCCGCGCTCCTATGCCATCGAGTTCCGTGGGCCGACCAAGACGTACCTGCCCATCAAGGGTTTGCCAAAGAAGGGCGTGCACCAGCTGTTCGCCTGCGCGGCGGCCTATCCGGCGCTGCACCCGGCCATCGAGGCCTATGCGCGGCAGGCCATGCGCGAATACGAGTGGTACACGAACCTCGATGCCGAGGACTGCGCCATGCCGGGCAGCTTCGCGGTATTCGCGCTGGGCTGCGCCAGCGCGGCGCACGCGCCGCTGGTGCTCGATTATCTGGCCCTGGCCGATGGCGAGCACCAATCCATGCATGGCCGCTACATCGAGGGCTATGTCGACGCCCATGGCTTCACCCGGGAAGCGATCGCGTACCTGCTGGCCTGCGCTGGCAATATCCAGCATCTGCGGCACCGCAAGACCTACGCGGCGCGGATCGCCAACGCGGACAGCCTGGGCTGGTTGCTGGAGGCGCGCAGGCGCGTCGCGGGCGATGCGCCTTCCTCGATCGCGGCGCTGCGCGCGAATCTCTTGGGCGAGTGCGTCGACGAGGCGGCATTCCGGGCCGCGCGCCATGCGATCTGGGGCGAGCAGGCGGACAAGGATCGCGGCGGCCAGGTGATCCGCAAGGCGCCCGAGGCGCTGCGCGCCTTGTACACGGAGATATTCGCTGATGAGCCGGGGCGGTAGCAGAACATTGGAGATGGCTGATCCGGTCAGGCGCTATGGCGGTCTGCCCGATATCGGCCGTTTCGTTTCGAAAGAGAAACGCCGCGAACGCTGAATTGGCGGCCTGCCTCAGGGCTCGGAGCCGTTGGCCGCCTTGAGCGCGTCCAGCCGTTCGCGCAGCGTGGCCCGCGAAAGCTCGCCGACGCGCAGCCCGGTCAGCCTGCCGTCGGCGTCCAGGAACAGCGTGGCGGGCAGCCCGCTGTTGCTGAGCGCGCGCGAGGCCTGGCTCTGGCCGTCCCGCAGCACGTTGCGCAGGCCGGGCGCGTGGTCGCGCAGGTAGTCGGCGATGGCCCGCGGCGACTCGCCCTGGTTCAGGAACACGAAATGCACGTCGGGATGCCCGGCCTGCGCCTGCTCGAACACCGGCATCTCGCGCCGGCACGGCGGGCACCAGCTGGCCCACAGGTTCACCACGGCGGGCTTGCCACGAAAAGCCGCCAGCGAGGCCGGCGCGCCTTGCAGGTCGCTCAGGACCAGTTCGGCGAGCGCGGGATGCGATTGCGGCGCCGGCGGCGCGATCAGCGCGCGTCCGCCCAGCCAGACCAGGCTGGCCACGGCCAGCGCCGCCAGCGTGAGGCGCCATGGCGCGCGCCGGCGCAAGATCGTCGCCAAGGCATAGGCCCAGGCGGCCGCCAGCCCGATCAGGCCGTTCCAGCCGCCGTCGCGCAGGTCCAGCATGGACAGCGGTTCCGGCAGATAGGCGTCGCGGTACTGCCAGAGATAGCCCAGCCGCGCGGCGAGCAGGCCCCAGAGCAGCGCATTCCACAAGGTATTGCGGGCGCTGGGGGCTTCGGCGGCGGATGTGTCGCTCCGGACGCGCCGCAGGCGCGCCAGCAGCGCGCAGGCCAGCAGGCCGAGCGCGGCCGACAGCAGCAGCACGCCGAGTTCAATCGGAAAGACCAGGGGGCCGAGACGGATCGCGGGCGTCATGAGGTGTGCGGCGGGGAAGGCGGGAACCGGGCAGGCAAGCCTAGCATGATCATCCATCGCGGGCGGCGACGCGGCATGCGCTATGCTGCCAGGCTGTCGCCCATCCCGCTGGAGTCCGCAACATGCAAGGTCCGCGTCCCAGGCACGAGCTGCCTCATTTCCGCTATCACCCCGATCCCGTCGCCACCGGCGCCATCGAAGCCATCGCCGACCTGGAGTGCCCGTGTTGCGGCCTGTGCACCGGCTGGGCCTACGCGACCGAGCCCTATGGATTGGGCGACCAGCCGGCGAACCTGTGTCCCTGGTGCATCGCGGACGGCAGCGCGGCGCGGAAATTCGGGTCCGAGTTCGTGGGCGACATAGAAGGCGAGGTGCCGGCGTCGGTCGAGGAAGAACTCAATCTGCGCACGCCCGGCTACCTGTCCTGGCATTGCGAGCGCTGGCAGATCTGCTGCGGCGACGCCTGCGCCTACCTGGGGCCGGTGGGCTGGGACCGGCTCAAGGACATGCCGGACGCCCAGGCCGCGATCCTGGACGACGGCTGGCCCGAGGACGTGCTGCCCGACATCACCGAGAACGGCGCCGTGATCGGCGGATATCTGTTCCGCTGCCTGCACTGCGGCGCGCATCGCGCGCACGCCGACGCGGCGTAGCGGACGCTTAGCGCGCCGGCTGGCGGATCATGCCGGCGTGGGAACGTCCACGCCGTCCAGCACGGCCATCAGCACGGCCATCAGCGCGGCGACCGCCAGGGCATCGCGTCGATAGCGGCGCAGCGAGGCAAAGCCCGTGTGCGTCTCTCGGATGCCGCCGCGCCAGGCCAGCGATACCGCCGCCAGCGAGCTGTCTACGGCCAGGCGGTGAAGCCGGGTCGAACTGGCCTGGGGGAAAGGTCGCTCGCGCGCCAGGTCGCTGGCGATGCCGCGCATGACGATATCGCTGGTCAGCAGCAACGCGTCGATCTTGCCTAGCTGCTGGCCCGACCGCGCCTGCCGCGCCGCGGGAACGGCGCCGCGTGCCGTGGCCGGAATCGCCGGCGCCGACAGAATGCTGCGGGTGGCGCGTCCCAGTCCGCAGCAGAGCGCGGCGGCCATGGCGCGATAGACGGACACCAGGCGCATGAAGGTTTCGCTGGGCGCCTGCGCGGGACCCAGGTCCCAGGCGTCGTCGTCCGCGACGCGCACGTTGTCCAATGACAGGAGGTGCGCGTTGAACGGCGTGCTGCGGGCGGCAGGCGGGGCAGGGTGCAAACGCAGTCCGGCCGCGTTGGCGTCGATGCGAAAGGCCCGCCTGCCGCCCTGTTCGCCTGGCGTGAGTACATACCACTCGCCCATCTCGCCGGGATTGGCGGAAATGCCCAGGAGGTCGGTCGCGTTCAAGGCCCAGCCCGATTCCATGCGCGCGATGGCGACATCGGCGAAGCAATCCATGCTGCTGCCGGCGCGCCGGTGCAGCAGTCCGGCCCGACCCGGCCCATGCATGGGGCCAGGAGCATATGCCGGGGCGCCGCCGGACGCCGCGCCTTGCGCGAGCTGGCTGGTCACGGCATGCATGGCGGTCTCGAAGGCATGGACGGGGTTGTCGCCGGCGATGGCCGCGACGTGTTCCATGGCCTTCTGAAGATCCGTGCCGCGCACCGCCAGGCTGTGGTCGGCGTCGGCGGCGGACGATCGGGGGTGGGGTTGCAGACTGCGTTGTCGCTTCATCTTCACGAACTCCGTTCGGGGATCTCGTTCATCGCGAAGGAAAATTCCGCCGACGGACTATAGGCCGGCGTGGCCTGGCGCCGAAATACGCAAATCTGCTTAGTTTATCTACCGCCGCGACCAGGCGGATGGAGGCGCGGTGACTCAGGGCCGGGCGGCCGCGCTGCGAAAGGCCGCGGCCAACACGCGCAGCGTCGCCGTGGTCTGGGCATCGAATCGCCTGGCGTGCATCATGATCTGCGCGCCGGGCAAGGGTGGAAGCGCCAGCGCGCCGCCCACATCGACCAGCCCGGCCGTCGCCAGCCGCCGGGGCAGGGGTAGCACGCCGATGCCCGAACGGGCCGCGGCGATCGCGGTGGCGACGCCGCCGCCAAGAAATGCGTCAATCCAGGGGGTCTTGGCCGCGGCCAGGAGCCGGGTCGCGGTTTCGCCCACGCCGCATTCGTCGGTGACGGTGATCAAGGGCAGCAGCTTGCCGTCCAGCCTGGCGCCGACGCTGGCGAACCATCCGTACTGGTCCTCGAACAGCAGCTCGCCATCGCGACGTTTGCCTTGGCGCCTGACCACGGCCACGTCGGCCAGGCCGTCGTCGAACTGCGCGATGACGTTGCGCGAATAGTTGACCCGCACTTTCAGCATCAGCGCGGGATCGCAGGCGTGCACCCGGGCCAGGATCTCGGGCAGCTCGGGGCCGGCCACATGGTCGCTGATCGCGATGGTCAGCTCGCGTTCTGGTTCGGGCGGGGTCATCAGCGCCAGCTCTTGCGCGGCGAGCAGGGTGCGGGCGTGCGGCAGGAAGGCCTCGCCATCCGTGGACAGGCGCACCTGCCTGGGCGTTCGGTCCAGCAGGCGCCGTCCAACCGCGCCTTCGAGCCGCCGCAGCTTGAGGCTGACGCCGGCCTGGGTCAGTCCAAGGGCTTCGGCCGCGTGCGTGAAGCTGCGCAAGTCGGCCACCAGGACGAAGGCCTCCACCGCGGAAAGATCCAGATGTGGGCGCATGGTATCTATTAATTATAGAAATGGTTGATATATCGGATCATAACTGTTTATGTGTGATGAGACTTGCTAGATTGCCGACGTGGGTGACAGGCGAACGGCCCACCGGAAAGCGCGATGCCCACGTTCGCCCACATGAACGCAGCGAGGTTGATGATGCCGGGCGAGCAAGCATGGAAGTTCAAGCCGTACACCAGGCAAACCATAAGGCAGGCGCCGCAGTGGAATCTGCTGGGCGCCGATCTGCGCGAAGCGGTCGAGGTGGTTTCCCGGGTCCTTCCGTTTCGCGTCAATGCTTATGTGCTGGAGGAACTGATCGATTGGGACAATGTGCCGGACGATCCCATCTACCGGCTGACCTTTCCCCATCGGGACATGTTGCGCGAGCCGGAGTACGCCGCGATACGCGACCTGCTGTCGGCGGGCGCGTCCGAAGCAGAGATACAGCAGCGCGTGCATGCCATTCGCATGCGCATGAACCCGCATCCGGCCGGCCAGATGACGCACAACGTGCCGCAACTGGACGGGGTGCCGCTGGCCGGGGTGCAGCACAAGTACAAAGAAACGGTGCTGTTCTTTCCCAGCGCCGGGCAGACCTGCCATGCCTATTGCACGTTCTGCTTCCGCTGGCCGCAGTTCGTGGGCATGGAAGAGCTGAAGTTCGACGCCCGGGCGTCCGCCGATCTGGCCACCTACCTGCGGCGTCATGCCGAAGTGACGGACGTGCTGATCACGGGCGGGGATCCGCTGGTCATGAACGCCCGGTCGCTGACCGACTACATCGAGCCCTTGCTGGCGCCGGACCTGGCGCATATCCAGAACATCCGAATCGGCACCAAGGCGGTGGCCTACTGGCCGCAGCGGTTCGTTACGGACAAGGATGCCGATGATCTGCTGCGGCTGTTCGAAACCGTCGTGCGCAGCGGCAGGAACCTGGCCCTGATGGGCCATTACAACCATCCGGCCGAGCTACGGCATCCGATCGCGCAGCAGGCGCTGCGCCGCATCATCGCCACCGGCGCCACCGTGCGGATCCAGGCGCCGTTGATACGCCACATCAATGAGAATCCGGCGGACTGGGCGGAACTCTGGACCACCGGCGTGCGGCTGGGCGCGGTTCCGTACTACATGTTCGTGGAGCGCGACACCGGGCCCAGCGACTATTTCAAGCTGCCGTTGGCGCGCGCCTACGATATCTTCCAGCAGGCCTACCGCACGGTGTCCGGACTGGCGCGCACAGTGCGCGGGCCGTCCATGAGCGCCTTTCCCGGGAAGGTGCTGGTCGACGGCATTGTCGATCTGGCCGGCGAAAAGGTCTTCGCCCTGCAGTTCCTGCAGGCACGAAATCCGGAGTGGGTGCGCCGCCCGTTCTACGCCCGGTTCGATCCGTTGGCAACCTGGCTGGACGAATTGCAGCCGGCGTTCGGGGAAAAGCGCTTTTTCTTCCAGCAGGACGGCGTCGCCCCGTCGCCGACGATTCCCATTGTGCCGGCCGGCGCGTCGCGCTCGGACAGGCACGCGCCCAGCGACCTGGAGGTGATCGAATGAGCGGCCCGACGGCGGACGCGCTCTATGAGGTCTACGCATTGCGATACGCCACGCACGCGGAGCGGCGCAGCGCGGCGAACTATCTGGGCGAGGACCCGCATGACAATGCCCCGATGCCGCTGGACTTCTATGTGTGGGTGATCCGCAATCCGGCCAGGACCCTGTTGGTTGATACCGGGTTCTCGGCGGACATGGCTGTCAGGAGAGGGCGTCGCTATCTGGCCTCGCCGGTGGATCTGCTCAAGCAGATCGGCATCGCCGCCGAGAGCGTCGAGGACATCGTCGTGACCCACATGCACTACGACCACGCGGGCAATATCGCCGCGTTTCCCAAGGCGCGCCTGCATCTGCAGGAAAAGGAAATGGCGTATTGCACGGGTCGCTGCATGTGCCACGCGGCGATGCGCAGCCCCTTCGAGGCTCGGGACGTGGCCCAGGCCGTCGAGCGGCTGCATGCCGGCCAGCTGGTGTTCCACGACGGCGATGCCGAGATCGCGCCCGGCGTCAGCCTGCACCTGATCGGCGGGCACACGGCAGGCCTGCAGGTGGTGCGCGTCGCGACCGAGAGAGGCTGGCTGGTGCTGGCCAGCGATGCCGCGCATTACTGGGACAACCTGCGCGCCCGCCGGCCGTTTCCCATCGTGCTCGACGTGGGCCGGATGCTGGACGGCCATCGCCGCATCGAGGAACTGGCGGACGGGCCGGAGCACATCATTCCCGGGCATGACCCGGCGGTGCTGGCGCGCTTTCCGCCCGTGCGCGGCGCGGACGGGATCGTGGCGCTGCACCGGCATCCCCTCGACACCTACGCGGAGCGCTCGCAAGTCGCCACGGGCGGCGGCCGGCCTTTCGCGGTTCCGTTGGCGCATGGACTTGGGAGCGAACTCTGATGAAAGCAATAGCCGTGGCGATCGTGGGCATGGGTCCCAGGGGCCTGACGGTGCTGGAGCGCATCCTGGAACATGCGCATTCACTGCCGGAAGCAAGCCGCCTGGACATCGAGGTGTTCGAACCGGGCGACTGCGGTCAGGGCGTCCATCCCGCCGGCCAGTCCGACCATCTGCTCATCAATACCGTGGCTTCGCAGGTGACGATGTTCGCCCCGGGCAGCGTCGCGGGTGGCGAGGAAGGGCTGTCCCTGGTGCAATGGGCGCACCTGAGCGGCTACCGGCGGCATGGCGATCGATACCTGCGCACCTTCGAGGATTCGGGTCGGGCCATCACCGACGCCGACCATCTGCCGCGCAGCCTGCTGGGCGAATACCTGTCCTGGGTCTATCGGCGCGTGGTCGGCCTGCTGCCGGCGCATGTCGGCGTGTACCACCACAAGACCCGCGTCGTGGACATCGCCCGGCACGACGGTGGCTTCGAGCTGGCGCTGGAAAACGGTGCCAGGCGGGCAGCCGACTATGTCTTTCTGACCACGGGCCACGGCTACCGCAAGCCCAGTGCCGAAGACCGCCAATTCCTCTCGTTCGTCGAGCGGCGCAAGCGGGTCAATCCGAGCCTGGAGTACTACCCGTCGCCGTATCCGATACACGCGCTGGCGCAGATTCCCGCCACGGCCACGGTCGGCATACAGGGATTCGGACTGACCGCGCACGACGTCATCGCGGCCTTGACCGCCGGACGCGGCGGTCGCTACGTCGAGGACGCGGCCGGCGACCTGCGCTACCAGCGCTCAGGCAAGGAGCCCGGCCTGCTGCTGTTCTCGCGCAACTGCCTGCCTTTCGCCGCGCGCGGCATCAACCAGAAAGGACTTACCGGCCGGCACCAGGCGCGCTATTTCACGCCGCAGGCCGTGCAGTCCCGTCGGCAGGCACGGATCGCGGCCAGCGGCGACGGCCGGCTGGATTTCCAGGAGGACGTGCTGCCCCTGATCATCCAGGAAATGGCCTACGCGTACCGCGCCGCCGCCACGGGTCGCGACGTGGATGCCGCCACGTTCGTGCCTAGCCAGGCCGAGCGCGACGCCATCGAGGACATCCTGTGGCCGCTGCGCAAGCGTCAGTTCGCGTCGCTGGCTGAGTTCCGGGCTTTTTTCGATGCGCTGGTGCGCGCCGACCTGCGCGAGGCCGAGGCGGGCAATCTGGGCAGTCCGGTGAAGGCGGCCACGGACGTGCTGCGCGATACGCGCGAGGCGCTGCGCAGCGCCGTGGAGTACGGCGGATTGACGCCCGCGTCGCACCGCTACTTCGTGGAAGAGTTCAACGCCGTCACCAACCGCATTTCCTTTGGTCCGCCCAGGCGTCGCAATCTCGAATACCTGGCGCTGCACGCGGCCGGGATCATCGACATCGCAGGCGGACCGGGCGCCCGGCTGCGTGCGGACGAGGCCGGCGCGCGGTTCCGCATCGAAGCGCGCTATGGCGAGCGCGTGGAAACCAGCCAGGCGGACGTGCTCATCGTGGCCAGGCTGGATGCCTATTCTCCGCTGACCGATGCGTCGCCGCTGTCCGACAACCTGCTGGGCCGGGGACTGGTCCGGCCTTACCTGAATGGCGGATATCACCCGGGCGGCATAGAGATCGATCAGCAGCTGCATCCCGTCGGCGCGGACGGCGTGCCGGAGGCGCGCATCTGGATCGTCGGCTTCCCGGTCGAGGGCCCGCATTTCTATACGCACGCGCTGCCGCGCCCGCGCATCGCCTCGCGCCAGACACGCGACGCCGATCAGTGCGTGCGCGAGCTGATCGCCACGATCGGCGTCGCCGCGACGAAGCCTGCCCGGCCAGCGCCGGACCTGTATGCCGCGAGTCTGCTGGCGTCGCGGGTCGCGGCATGAGGCCGCGTCCCTTTCTGATCGGGAGATGTTCTTGATAACACTGCACGGATTTCAACGGTCGTCGGCGTCGTTCCGGGTGCGGATCGCGCTGAATCTGAAGCGTGTCGAGTACCGGACCGTCACTCACGACCTGAGCCTGGCGGAGCATCGAGCGCCAGCCTATCTGATGATCAATCCACAGGGCCTGCTGCCGGCCCTGGAGGACGGGAGCCGGATCCTGACGCAATCGCTGGCCATCATCGAGTATCTGGAGGCGCGATTCCCCCAGCCTTCCTTGCTGCCGCCGGATCCGGCCGGCGCGGCCCGGGTGCGCGCGCTGTTCCAGGTGATCGCCGCGGATACGCATGCGTTGGCCTCGATGCGAGTCGGCGCCTATCTCAAGCAGCGACTGGGGCATGACGATGCGCAGGTCCGGGCCTGGCAGCACCACTGGATAGGGCAGAGTTTCGATGCCCTGGAAACCTTGTTGTCCCGCGATCCGTCGACCGGCGAATTCAGCCATGGCGACCGCCCGTCGCTGGCGGATATCGCGCTGGTGCCGCAGGCGCACACCGCCGGCCGCAACGGCCTGGAGCTCGGGGCATGGCCGACGATCTCCCGCATCTCCGACGCCTGCCTGCGCCTGCCGGCCTTCGCGCAGGCCCACCCCGATCATGTGTTGAACCCGACAGTCCAGGATACCCAGGAGCAAGAACATGCGCCCCACGCACGGTGAAATCATTGCCTATTCTGACTATCTCGCGCAGACGGCGCAGGCGCGCGTCGATCCCGTTGCCTGGAAATGGGCCGAGATCGAAACGGCCTTGAGCGCCTGGCCGGGCAATCCCCAAGGCACGCTGGCGCTGGGCGGCGCGTCCGAGCGCGGCGCCGTCGCGCCGGGGCTGTCGCTGGTGATCCAGGCGCTGGCGCCCGGCGAGACCACCGCCTCGCACCGGCACTCGTTCTGGCATCTGTACATCGTCCGGTCGGGCCGGGCGGCGTTCAGCCTGGGGGCCTCTTCCGAGCAGCGGCCGGCCGGCGAGGGCGACGTGGTATTCGTGCCGGCATGGTGTCCGCACGCGATCGGCAATCCGGATGCCGGGACCGGCCTGATCCTGCTCAGATTGCAGAACCTGCCCCAGCATGCGGCGCTGGGTTCGCTGGTGCGGGAAGACGGCGGCGTCACGCGCCACATCTATGCCGAGCCGCCCAGCGCCGGGCAGCGGCAAGCCCTCGCCGCGACGCCGGCATGAGGTCCGCATCGTGACCCACGCCGCCCCCGACGCGCCGGAGCGCTACAGCCCCAGGCAGGTGCACATCATCTTTTCCGGCCTGATCCTCGTCATGTTGCTGGGCACCATCGACCAGGCCATCGTGGCGCCGGCGCTGGTGCCCATCGCCGCCGAGTTCGGCGGCTTCGGCAACGTGTCGTGGGTCGTGACCGCCTACCTGCTGACCTCGATCGCCAGCACGCCGCTGGCAGGACGGCTGAGTGACATCCATGGACGGCGCAGCGTGGTCGTGGCCGCGCTCGGCCTGTTCCTGGCCGGCACGCTGCTGTGCGGCCTGGCCGTGAATCTGGACATGCTGATTTGCGGCCGGGCGATTCAGGGCCTGGGCGGCGGCGCCCTGATGGCGCTGCCGAACACCATCGTCGCGGATATCCTGTCGCCCCGCGAGCGGGGGCGCTACCAGCTCTACATCTCGGGCACCTATGCCGTCTCCAGCCTGGCCGGGCCGGTGCTGGGCGGGCTGTTGTCGGAATACTATTCCTGGCGCTGGATATTCTGGTTCAAATTGCCGCTCATCCTGCTGGCCATCGTACTCAGCTGGTTCACGCTGGCCGATCTGTCCGCGCGGCGGCGCCAGCATCGCATCGACTATCCGGGAGCGCTGCTGATGGTCGGGGCGACCGTGTTCCTGCTGCTGGCGCTGGCCTGGGGCGGCCGCCAGCATGCCTGGGACTCGCCGGTGATCCTGGGGCTGTTCAGCGCCAGCGTCGTGCTTGGCGCCTTGTTCCTGGCCTGGCAGAAACGCGCGAGCGAGCCGCTGCTGCCGATTTCCATCCTGCGCAACCGGATCATCGTCGTCACCTCGATCGGCGCCATTCTCATCACGATGGTGAACATGGCCTTGAGCATTTATCTGCCGCTCTACTTGCAGTTGTGCCGCGCCAAGACGGTGGGCCAGGCCGGGGTGCTGCTCACGGCGCCGCTGTTCGGCGTGGTGTTGGGGTCGTACCTGTCGGGGCAATACATGCGTTTCACCGGCAGGTACAAGCTGTCGCCGCTGGTGGGCCTGGCCGTGGCGACGGCCGCGTTCCTGGTGCTTGCGGTGGCGGCGGGCACGCTTGCCCTGGCTGCCGTCGTTGGCCTTTCCTTCCTGCTGGGCGTGGGCATCGGCGCGAGCCTGCCGCCCATGATGGTGGCATCGCAGAACTCGGTGCCGGCGGGCGATATCGGCATCGCCACCGCCGTGCACACCTTTTTCCGCGCGGTGGGCGGGGCGATCGGCGTGGCCGTTTTCAGCGCGGTGGTGCTGCACCTGCTGGGGCCGTTGGGCAGCCAGCTCGAGACGGCGCATGCGGCGCAGGGCACGGTGGCGGGCGACGCGGCGGCGCAGGAAGCCGTGCACGCCTTCAGCGTATTCTTCGGCGCGTGCGCCCTGACACTGGCCTTGGCCTGGGCGGCGCTGACGCGCTTGCCGGTCATTCCATTCCGCAAGACCGCCGCGCGCTTTGAAAGAGCGGAGCCGGAGTCCGGCGTCCAGGCGGACGCGGGCTAGCGGCGCGTGCTGTCCGACGCGCTGGCGCACGCGCTGGGGCCGGAGTGCAAGGCATGAGTGGCGCGACCACCACCACGCGCCACGGCGATCTCATCGGCGCCGGCCTGATCCTGCTGCTGACCGCGCCGGCGCCGACGGTGGAATGGCTGCCTCCTGAGCGCCGCTCAACGCCGGCGCCATCCTGCGCGCCTATGGCCGGCAGTTGCGGCATCCGGTCTTCATGGCGTACACGCTGGCGGGCGGCTTCGTGCTGGGCTCGCTATTCAACTACATCAGCGCTTCGGCCTTTGTGTTCACCGGGCATTTCGGCTTGAGCACGTCGCAGTTCAGCTACCTGTTCGCCGGCAATTCGGTGGCGTGGTGCTGGGCGGCGCGATCAGCAACTGGCTGCTCGGCCAGGGGCGGCAGGCCGGTGGCATCATGCTGACCGGCATCGGCGCGCACGCGCTGGCGGGGCGCCAGTGTGCTGTCCCGCAGATACGCCCGCACGAAATCCACCCCTGGCCAGGGCTGCGGGGGCAGGGGACGCGGCGACGGGATGGGCGCCGGAGTCCACGAGCCGGACGATCGCAAGTCTGGCATGCTTACGGCTGCGCATTTCGCCGAGTACGCTGAGCGGCTCATGCATTCCCGCCCTCGAAGGGCGAGCCCCTGATTCCCGGACCCGACCATGAAGAAATCCCTGCCGTCGAAACTGCCCCTGATCCAAGCGCCGATGGTCGGCTCCTTCAGCCCGCTGGCCGTCGCCGTTTGCCAGGCGGGCGGCCTGGGCTCGCTGGCCTGTGCGGCGCTCGGCGCCGACGCGCTGCGCGCCCAGATCGCCGACATCCGCGCGCACACCGGCGCGCCGTTCAACGTCAATTTCTTCAGCCATGTCGCCCCCGCGCCGGACGCGGCCGCGCAGGCGCGCTGGCGCGAAACCCTGGCGCCGTACTACGCCGAGGCCGGGCTGGACCTGTCGGCCGCCGGCAGCGGGCCGGGCCGCGCGCCGTTCGACGAGGCCATGTGCGAGGTCGTCGAGGATACCCGTCCGGCCGTGGTCAGCTTCCATTTCGGCCTGCCGCCCGAGGACCTGCTGGAGCGCGTGCGCCGCAGCGGCGCCATGATCCTGTCCTCGGCCACCACGGTCGAGGAAGCGCGCTGGCTGGACGCGCGCGGCGTGGACGCCATCATCGCCCAGGGAGCCGAGGCCGGCGGCCATCGCGGCATGTTCCTGACCGATGACATCCATGCCCAGCCGGGCCTGTATGCCTTGCTGCCGCAGGTGGTGGACGCGGTGCGCGTGCCAGTGATCGCCGCCGGCGCCATCGCCGACGGGCGCGGCATCGCGGCGGCCTTCGCGCTGGGCGCCAGCGCGGTGCAGATCGGCACGGCCTATCTGCTGACGCCGCAGGCTGGCCGCTCCGAGATCCATCGCCAGGCCGTGCGCGAGGCGCGCGACGACACCACCCGCCTGACCAATCTGTACACCGGCCGGCCCGCGCGCGGGCTGCTGACCCGCTTCATGCGCGAGCAGGGGCCGATGAGCAAGGCGGCGCCGGTGTTCCCGCTGGCGACCGGCGCGGTCGATCCGCTGAAGGCCGCGTTCGAAAAGGCCGGCAAGGGCGATTTCTCGCTGCTGTGGGCCGGCGAGGCCGGCGCGCTGGCGCGCGAGGAAGACGCGGGCGCGCTGACGCGCCGGCTGTGGGACGAGGCGCTGGCCTGCGCGGGGCGCCTGGGGCAGGCCATGGGCGTTTGAGCGTGGCCGGGGTCTGGTTTTCCCCGTTACGGCCCCCAATCGGCCGCAGCCCGATCAATGGGGGCTAAAATACCGCCTCGCTGCACCTACCCAGCCACCGGCTTCTTCATTCTCGCGCCCCGCGCGCTTCCAAAACCATGAAAAAACTGACTGCTGTTCTCCTCGTGACCGCCAGCTCGCTGCTGGCCGCCTGCGGCCCGAGCGACAACGCGCCCAAGGCCGCCGCCAATGCCCCGGCGCAGGCCCGCAAGGTCGTCGTCGGCCTGGACGACAACTTCCCGCCCATGGGTTTCCGCGACGCGAACAACCAGATCGTCGGCTTCGACATCGACATGGCCAAGGAAGCCAGCAAGCGCCTGGGCATGGAAGTCGAGTTCAAGCCCATCGACTGGAGCGCCAAGGAAGCCGAGCTGAACGGCAAGCGCGTCGACGTGCTGTGGAACGGCCTGACCATCACCGAAGAGCGCAAGAAGAACATCAGCTTCACCGCGCCCTACATGGCCAACCACCAGATCATCGTGGTCGGCACGGCCTCGCCCATCAAGCTCAAGGCCGACCTGGCCGGCAAGGTCGTCGGCGCGCAAGACGGCAGCAGCGCCACCGACGCCATCGCCAAGGATCCGGTCGCCGGCAGCATCAAGGAAGTCAAGAAGTTCGGCGACAACGTCACGGCCCTGATGGACCTGGCCGCCGGCCGCCTGGACGCCATCGTCGTGGACGAAGTGGTGGGTCGCTACCTGATCAGCAAGCGCGCCGGTGAATACCGCGTGCTGGACGAGAACTTCGGCACCGAGGACTACGGGGTCGGCGTGCGCAAGGATGACGCCGACCTGCTGGCCAAGCTGGACAAGACCCTGGGCGAGATGAAGAAGGACGGCGCCGCCGGCCGCATCGCCACCCAGTGGTTCGGCGCCAACATCATCAAGTAAACGGCACGGACGCGCCCGCCGGCCTTGTGGTCGCGGGCGCGGCGCCCGCGCGCCCGGCGCGCGCCCGTCCACGACTCTGCGTCCGCCCCGCGCGGCGCGAACCTTCCCCTGCATGGACTACGTACTCTCCCTTTTGGGGCCCCTGGCGCAAGGCGCGAAAGTCACCTTGACGCTGTTCTTCATCACGCTGGCCCTGGCCGTGCCGCTCGGGCTGGCGCTGGCGCTGGCGCGCATCTCGCGGTGGCGCGCGCTGAGCCAGCTGGTCAACGGCTATATCTGGCTGATGCGGGGCACCCCGCTGATGCTGCAGATGCTGTTCATCTATTTCGCCTTGCCCTTCGTGCCGGTGATCGGCGTGCGCCTGCCGGACTTCCCGGCCGCCGTGGTGGCCTTCGCGCTGAACTACGCCGCGTACTTCGCCGAGATCTTCCGCGCCGGCATCCAGTCGGTGGACCGTGGCCAGTACGAGGGCAGCAAGGTGCTGGGCATGAGCTATCTGCAGACCATGCGCCGCATCGTGCTGCCGCAGATGGTGCAGCGCGTGCTGCCGCCCATGAGCAACGAGACCATCACGCTGGTCAAGGACACCTCCCTGATCTACGTGCTGGCCCTGAACGACATCCTGCGCACGGCGCGGGGCATTGTGCAGCGGGACTTCACCACCACGCCCTTCCTGGTGGCCGCCGCCTTCTACCTGATCATGACGCTGGTGTTGACGTGGTTCTTCCAGCATCTGGAAAAGCGCTATGCCAAGTACGACCAGTAATCCCATGGATCGTCCCGTCATGATCCAGGCCGACGGCATCGTCAAGTCCTTCGGCGCCAACCGCGTGCTGGACGGCGTCTCGCTGACCCTGTCCAAGGGCGAGGTGGTGGCGGTGATCGGGCCGTCCGGCTCGGGCAAGAGCACCTTCCTGCGCTGCCTGAACCACCTGGAGACCATCGACGAGGGCAGCATCGCCGTCGAGGGCGAGTTCCTGGCCCAGGCCGCCGCCGGCGGCCGCAGCCAGTACGCGTCTGACGCGGACGTGCGCCGCATCTGCCGCAAGATGGGTATGGTGTTCCAGTCGTTCAACCTGTTCCCGCACATGACGGTGCTGCAGAACGTCATCGAGGCGCCGCTGACCGTCAAGCGCATGCCGCGCGACGCCATCGTGCCCAAGGCCGAGGAACTGCTGCGCAAGGTCGGCCTGCTGAACAAGCGCGACAACTATCCGGGCCGGCTGTCCGGCGGACAGAAGCAGCGCGTGGCCATCGCGCGGGCGCTGGCCATGGAACCGGACATCATGCTGTTCGACGAGCCGACCTCGGCGCTGGATCCCGAGCTGACCGGCGAGGTGCTGCGCACCATGAAGCAGCTGGCCGACGAGCACATGACCATGCTGGTCGTCACCCACGAAATGGGCTTCGCCCGCGAAGTCGCGCACCGTGTGGTCTTCATGGACGACGGCCGCATCGTCGAGCAGGCCGATTCCCAGGAATTCTTCCGCGCCCCGCGCGAGGCGCGCACGCGCGAGTTCCTGGCGCACATGCTGTAGGTCGGATCCCTGATCCCGGATCAGGAAGCGATATCGAGCTTTGCCATCGCCGCTGCGCTCAAGGGCAGGGCGATGGTCGCTTCCTGCTCCAGGTAATGCCGCGACGGGTCGATCCTGACCGCCAGGCCGGACAAGCCCCGATTGCACAGCCCGAACTGATGTTCCCTGGCCGGCGCGTTCAACGCGATCCGCGTCTCCACGGACGGCGCCGCCGCCATCCGCAACCCCATGCTGCGCTTCAGCGAGCGATAGGATGCCAGGCCCTTGGCGTCGAGCTCGTCCACGCTGTATTCCAGCGTCAGGCCCATCGTGCCGTCGCCGAGCGGCGCAACCGGCGCGGCCAATTCCAGCATGGTCCAGTACCAGTGCTGACCGCCTTGCTCAAGGAACAGGCGCGTGATCTCCAGCTCGACCCGCGTCCTGGCGGAAAGGTCGGTGCGCAGCGTCAGGCGCAGGCTGGGTGGCGCGTAGCTCACCGACAGTTCAAACCGATCGCAAACGGCCTGGACGGCGTGATCCTTGGGGCGGCTCAGGGCGCGGGCTTGCTTGTTGCCCATGTTCAGGATGCCTGCTTGAACAGCGCCGGCAGTACGCGGCCCGCGATGACGGCTTCGCAGAAACCCGCCCAGCTGTCGGCCACGACCGTCACTGCTTCAAACTCGGGTTCGATGCCATGCACGACGGCGCCGGTGTCCTGGTCGATCGCCAGGAATTCGTAGTCGCCGGCCACGCTCATCAGCACGGGCAGGTGACGGTCCCAGAAGGTATGTATGCCTTGCCGGTCCTCGTCATCCTGCGCGGCGTCCAGGCTCAGGTGCTTGAACTCATCCCAGGCAAAGGCGCTGTCGGCCGTGCCGGCGTAGTCGGCGGCCGACAGGAACCAGACGCTTTCGTCGGCGCGGCACAGCAGGGCATAGCGGCCCAGGAAATCCCGGTGCGCGGCATGCGCGCCCGGCGGCGGCGTCGCGGGATCGGCGCCGCGCGCCACGGTCCAGCCCAGATCGGCCAGATGCGCGAGTAGACGTTCATGGATGTTGTGCTGCATGCGGGCTCCGCGTTGGCCTTGCGCCAGGAAAGGACGAGGCACGCCATGCTACCAAGCTTGCGATGGCTTGGTGGTGGCCTTGCGATGGCCAAGTCTGCGTTCAAGCCCCGCGCGCCTACACCGGCGCCAATCGGATCAACCGGCTGACGCGTTCAGCGGCGTCCTGCAGCGCCGGCACGATCTCATCACGAATGCGTTCCCCGGGCGCTTCCTGCACGCCGGTGGAGATGCCGATGGACAGCACGCGCGCGCCGGTCCCCGGCACAGGCACGGCCACCGAGACCTGATTGCTGTCCGGATAGTCCAGCGTGCAGCATTCGCCGGGCGGCAGGCGCAGCGCGCCGGCCAGCGCGCTCGCGGGCGGCAGCACGCTGCCCACGCGCAGGTTCATCACCACCAGCCGGCGCCGTTCGGCCGGCGCCATGGCGCGGCCGATGATGATCACGCCGTCGGCATGCGCCTCGCCCAGGTTCGAGGTGCCCGAATAGGCCTCGGCCAGCTGCTGCAAGGTTTCCTCGACGGCGCCGGACACGCCCAGGCTGTCCAGCGCGGCGAAGCCCAGCTCGAACACCTGCGGCGTCAGGCGCCAGCGGCTGTCCTCGCGCGCCGTGTATCCCTCTTCCTCCAGCGTCAGCAGGAAACGCAGCACCGTGGGGTGGGGCAGGTCCACCGCGCGCGCCAGGTCCGCCAGCGTAGGCCGGCCGTTGCCGCCGAAGGCGCGCAGGATCGCTAGACACCTCTGGATCGATCTATTATTCTTCATTCGTTCATTTAGTGATCTATATGTTCACCTAGTGAACTATATCCATAAACGATGCCGACGGCAAGACCCGCGGCCAGGGAAGGAGACAAATATGAAACGCATCGCGCTTGCGCTGATGGCGGGGATGGCGGTGGCCGCCTGTCCCGTCGGCGCGCAGACGGCCTGGCCCGCCCAGCCCGTCAAATGGATCGTGCCGTACCCGCCGGGCGGCTCGACCGACATGCTGGCCCGGCTGGTCAGCCACAAACTCGGAGAGCGGCTGAAGCAGACCGTGATCGTCGAGAACAAGGCTGGCGCCGGCGGCAACCTGGGCACCGACTACGCGGTCAAGCAGCCGGCCGACGGCTACACCATCGTGATGGGCAATATCGGCCCCATCTCGATCAACCCCGCGCTGTATCCCGACCTGCCGTATAAGCCCCAGCGCGACCTGGCGCCGGTCACCATGCTGATGAGCGTGCCGAATCTGCTGGTGGTCAACCCGGCGCTGCCGGTGAAATCCGTCAAGGAGCTGATCGACTACGCCAGGCGAGCCGGCGCGCCGCTGGGCTATGCCACGCCGGGCACCGGCACTTCGCTGCACCTGGCCGGCGAACTGTTCGCCAGCACCGCCGGCGTCCGCCTGACCCACGTGCCGTACCGGGGCAGCGCGCCGGGGCTGAACGACACCGTGGCCGGCCATGTGCCGATGATGTTCGACAACATGCCTTCGGCGTTGCAGCTGGTGAAGGCCGGCAAGCTGCGCGCGCTGGCCATCACCAGCGCCACGCGCTCGCCGCAATTGCCGGACGTGCCCACCATGGCCGAGGCCGGCCTGCCGGGCTACGAGATCTCGGGCTGGTTCGGCGTGCTGGTGCCGGCCGCCACGCCCAAACCCATTGTCGAACGACTGAACCAGGAGCTGCTGGCGGTGCTGGCCATGCCCGACGTGCGCGAGCAGATCGCGGCCATGGGCGGCATCGTCGTCGCCGACGGGCCGGCCGGCTTTGGCCGCTACATCGCCAGTGAAACCGACAAGTGGGGCGCGCTGGTGCGCAGCGCCCAGATCAAAGTCCAATGAACCTGGAGGAGACTGTCATGAGCAATCCGTATCGCCATCTGCAGGTCCGGCCCATCGCCGGCGCGCTGGGCGCCGAGATCGACGGCGTGGATCTGTCGCGCGAACTGCCCGCCGACGTGTTCGAGGAAATCCGCCGCGCGCTGCATGAGAACCTGGTGATCTTCTTCCGTGGCCAGCGGCTGACGCCGCAGCAGCACATCGACTTCAGCGCCCGCTTCGGCGAACTGCTGGAAGTTCCTTTCGTGCGCGCACTGGACGGCTATCCGGCCATCCTGCCCGTGATGAAGGGCAAGGCCGAAACCAAGCGCCGCCTGTTCGGCGGCCTCTGGCACAGCGACATGAGCTACGCGCAGGAACCGCCGCTGGGCTCGGCGCTGTACGGCCGCGTGATTCCGCCTTATGGCGGCGACACCATGTGGGCCAATATGTACCGCGCCTACGACACGCTGTCGGACCGCCTGAAGCAGATGCTGGACGGCCTGAACGCCGTGCACAGCGCCGTGCGCTCCTATGGCTCGGGCGGGGCGGTGGTGAACAACGGCGATCCGGCGCACAAGATGGACGTGCGCACCGACGACCGCGCGGTCCAGGAAGTCATCCATCCCGTGGTGCGCGTGCACCCGGCCACCGGCCGCAAGGCGCTGTACGTGAACAGCACCTACACGCTGCGCTTCGACGGCATGACGCAGGAGGAAAGCGAACCGCTGCTGCAATTCCTGTACGAGCGCGCCGCCCGTCCGGAATTCACCTGCCGGTTCCGCTGGAGCGAGGGCGCGCTGGCGCTGTGGGACAACCGCTGCACCCAGCACCTGGCGATGAATGACTACGACGGGTTTGATCGCGAGATGCACCGGACGACGATATCGGGGGATCGGCCGGTGGGGGTGGCGCTGTAGGTGTAGCGATTTGTCCGCCTTCGGACATTGCGCTGCATGGCCAGCCCTATACTTCGGGCATCGCCGCGACAACGGCGATCCCGGAGTGGAAGCTGGGAAAGCTATGGCGGACAGCCGCCCAGGCGGCTTTTTCCTTGTGTCCGCTTGCCTGACCCGTGTTTGGTCCCTTTCTCTCATCTTATCCACATCGACCGCGCTCGATATGCCATCGGGGCCATCGCCCGCATGGTCGGCAATAGCGCATGCCAGATCTTGTGAAGCGAAAGAACTAATCCTTCCAATCAAATAGGTTGGATCGCCGCAACGTGTGCTGTAATCGACGCCGCCATTTCACTGCAATGTTCAGTCTTCGTCGCGACTGTGGCTGCATGCTCAGGTCCAGGCGCTTACCCATCATCCAACACACTGAAAAGAGAAATCTCGATGTTCCGTATCGGTATTGTCATTGCGTTTGCTGTGAGTCTTGGGGCCTGCACGACGGTCAAGCATGCCCCGATTTCACAAGAGTCGTTGAACAAGCTGGAAGGCAAATCAGTCACTTCGACGCGATATGGGCAGCCTGACTTCGCCGCATTCACCGCGGGTAAGGCCGCGTTCGCAATGCTGGGAGCGATGGCAGCGGTTTCCGAAGGCAATACGATCGTGAAGGAAAATGCGATCGAGGATCCAGCGATAGCCATTTCGGCGGTCTTGCAAGACAAGCTGGCGACCGCCAAGCGTGCGACGGTCATGGATTCGACGACGGTGACCAAGAAAGACGATATTGCCAGCATCTTGGCGGCAAATCCTGGCGGCGATTTTGTCTTGGACGTGAAGACGCTCAGCTGGATGTTCAGCTACTACCCCGCGAACTGGGCGCGATATCGGGTGTTCTATAACGCCAGGTTGCGACTGATCGATACCTCGAGCAAGACGGTCGTGGCGGAATCGGCATGCTCGAGTGTGCAGGGCGATGACAATAATCCGCCTACCAAGGATCAATTGCTGGAGGATAAGGCGGCTCTGCTCAAAGACTATCTAGGCAAGGCGGCAACAGCTTGTTCTGAAATACTGGCACGAGACGTATTGAAACTCTGACGCGGAAGCTTATTCGTAGCGTCGTTGCCCCGGACCGCCCCGGCGCGGCACGATCATCGGATTGCCGGTCTCCGGATCGGGCATCACCCGGCAGTCCAGGTCGAACACCTGGCGCAGCGCCGCCTCGGTCACCACCTCATCGGCCGCGCCCTGGGCCGCGATGCGGCCTTCGCGCATCATGACGACGCGGCTGGCGTAGCGGAACGCCAGGTTCAGGTCGTGCAGCACGACGACCAGGGTCCGTCCGGCCGCGTGCAGGCGGGCGCAGAGGTCCAGCAGGTCCAGCTGGTGGCGGATGTCCAGGAAGGTGGTGGGCTCGTCCAGCAGCAGGATGCCGGTGTCCTGGGCCAGCACCAGCGCCAGCCAGACGCGCTGGCGCTGGCCGCCGGACAGCGTCTGCATCGGGCGTTGCGCCAGCTCGGTCAGTTCGGCATCGGCCAGCGCGGCGTCGACGGCTAGCGCGTCGGCCTCGCTCCATAGTCGCAGCAGCGATTGATGCGGATAGCGGCCGCGCGCGACCAGGTCGCGCACGGTGATCAGTTCGGGCGCCTGCGGATCCTGCGGCAGGTAGGCCAGCCGCCGCGCGACCGCCTTGGGTCGCAGGCCGGCGAGATCGGCGCCGTCGAGCAGGGCGCGGCCCCGGGTGGGCGCGAGCGCGCCGCCCAGCACGCGCAGCAGCGTGGACTTGCCGCAGCCGTTGGGGCCGACGACGGCGGTGAAGGCGCCGGCGGGGATCGTCAGCGACAGGCCGTCCAGCACCTTGCGGGCGCCATAGGCCAGCGTCACGTCGCGCAGCGCCAGCGCGGGCGCGGCCTGCGGGTCGGGGTGGGAGCCGGCGGGCGGGAGCGGGGCGGGGGTCATGCGTTTTTCTTCCATTCCATGAGCAGCAGGAAGGCCAGGTAGACGCCGCCGATGCCGGCGGTCAGCACGCCCACCGGCAGGCCGGACGCGCCGGCGTGGCGGGCCAGCAGGTCGGCGCCGGCCAGCAGCGCCGCGCCGGTTAGCGCGGAGGCCAGCGGCAAGGGGCCGCTGGCGCGCACGCAGCGCCGGGCGATCTGCGGCGCGGCCAGGGCGACGAAGGCCACCGGGCCGGCGACGCTGACGGCGGCGGCGGCGGCCAGCACCGCGATCAGCGTGGCCGCGCCGCGCGTGCGCCTGGGCCGCGCGCCCAGCGCGTGGGCCAGTTCGTCGCCCATCTCCAGCAACCGCAGGCGCGCGGCCAGGGCCATCGCCAGCGGCAGCAGCACGGCGCAGGCCAGCGCGATCAGCAGCGCGTCGTTCCAGGTCTTGCCGGCCAGGTTGCCGTTCAACCAGGTGGCGGCCAGGTGGGCTTGCTCGCGGCGCAGGTTGGACAGCGCGTACTGCACGAAGGCCAGCGCCAGCGCGCCCACGGCGATGCCGGCCACGACCATGCGCTGCGGCGCGGCGAAGCCGGCGCCCGAGCCGAACCAGACGGCGGCCATGGCCAGCAGCGCGCCGACGGCCGCGCCCCATGCCACCGGCAGCAGGCCCGGCCAGACCATGGCCGCGGCCACGGCGCCGGCCGAGGCGCCGGCGGTCAGGCCGATGACGTCCGGGCTGCCGAGCGGATTGCGGGTCACGCTCTGGAACAGCGCGCCCGACAGGCCCAGCGCCGCGCCCGCGCCCAGCGCGGCCAGCGCGCGCGGCAGCCGCAGGGTGTAGGCCAGCCACTGCTGCACCGGCGTGCCGCCGCCGGCCAGCACCGTGGGCAGCTCGCGCCATGAAAGGCCCTGCGCGCCCAGGGTCAGCGCCAGCGCCACCGACAGCAGCATCAACAGGATCAGCGCCGCGCCATAGGCCAGCGCGCGCGGCGGCAGCGGCACGGCCAGCCAGCGGCCGGCGCGCAGCATTGGCGCGGCGCGGACGGGACGCGCGCGTACCTCGCCGCAGGCGTCGTGGGCGGGAGGCGCGCTCATCGAGCTGCCCCCTGATCGCGACGCAGCGCGGCCAGCAGGAAGGGCGCGCCGATGAAGGCCACGACCACGCCGGTCAGCAGCTCGGCCGGCGCGCGCAGCAGCCGCGCCAGGATGTCGGCGGCCAGCATCAGGACCGGGCCGAGCAGCAGGCAGAACGCCAGTTGCCAGCGCAGGTCGGGGCCGGCCAGCCGGCGCGCCAGGTGCGGCACGGCCAGCCCGACGAAGGCGATCGGGCCGCAGGCCGCGGTGGCGGCGGCGGCCAGCACCGCCATGCACAGCAGGCCGGCCAGCCGGTGGCGGCCGGCCGACAGGCCTAGGGCGCGCGCCATGCCGCCTCCCAGCGCCAGCAGGTTCAGCGGCCGCGCCAGCGCCAGGGCCAGCAGCAGGCCGGCGGCGACATAGGGCGCGGCGCGGCTGGCGGCGGCCAGGGAATGGCCGGCCAGCGAGCCCACGGCCCAGAAACGGTAGACGTCGAAGATGTCGCTGCGCAGCAGGGCGATGGCCTGCACATAGGCGTACAGCACGGCGTTGATGGCGGCGCCGGCCAGGATCAGGCGCACCGGCATCAGCCCGCGTCCGCCCGCGCCCAGCCAGTACACGGCGGCCGAGGCCGCCAGCGCGCCGGGCAGCGCGGCCCAGAACGGATGGGCTGGCAGGGCGCCCGTGACCAGCGCCAGCGTGACGATGGACGCGGCCGCGCCGGCGTTCACGCCCAGCAGGCCGGGGTCGGCCAGCGGGTTGCGGGTCAGCGTCTGGATCAGCGCGCCGGCCACGGCCAGCGCCGAGCCGGTCAGGAAGGCGAGCAGCGTGCGCGGCACGCGCGAGGCGAGCACCAGCGCCGCGTAGCTGTCGTCGGGCCGGGTCAGCGCGCGCCATACGTCGGCGGGCGCGAGGTCTTTGGAACCCAGCCAGAGGCTGCCCAGCGTACAGGCGGCCAGCAGCAGGGCGCACAGGCCCAGCACGCCGCAGCGCGCGCGTGCCGTCATGGGGCGGCCTTGCGCGAGATGCCGGCCTGCCGCGAGTCAGCCCGGTGCATCGCGAACGTGACCTTCGCATGCCGGTGCATCATGGACTCGCGTGCTTGCCGGGGCGGGCGCGCAATGCGGCGGCGGCCAGTTGCGGCGCGAGCCGGTCCAGCATCCAGTCCACCGCCAGCGGCGCGCCGGACGAGGACGCCATGACCAGCGACGGATCGCTCAGGGCCACGTAGGATCCGCGCTTGACGGCCGGAATGGCGGCATAGAGCGGCATGGCCGCCGTCCTGTCGCGTTCGGCGTCGTTGTAGAACCAGGACACCAGGATGTCGACGTCGGCCAGCCGGTCGGCATGCTCGAAACCCAGGTAGTGCGCGAAGTGGCCGGTGCTGGCGCGCAGCTGGCGCACCGACGGGGCCAGCGTCAGGCCCATGGCGCTGATCGTGTCCACGCGCGGATCGCCCGCGACATAGGCGGCGAAATTGCCCGAGCCCAGGTCGGCGCGCACGTAGGCGAAGGTCTTGCCGGCCAGTTCCGGATTGTCGCGCGCGACGCGCTGCAGCGAGTGTGCGATGCGGGCCTTGAGCGCATCGGCCTCGGCGCGCTTGCCCAGCGCGGCGGCGATCAGGTCGATCTGCGTGTCCACTGGCGTCAGGAAGGGATGCTCCGGATAGGCGACCACGGGCACGAAGCGCGACAGCTGCGCGTAGGCCTGGGCGCTCATGCCGGAGAACGGCGCCAGCACCACGTCGGGCTGCAAGGCGATGATCTGTTCCACGTCCAGTTCCGGGTATTCGGTGATCAGGGCCGGCAGCGGCGCGCCGCTGGCCTCGATGGCGGCGCGCACCCAGGGCCAGTAGTGTCGGGCGTCGCCGCCCCAGTCGGCGCGGCTGACGCCTACCGGCACGATGCCGAGCGACACGGCCAGATCATCGGCGCCAAGGCCGATCGTGACGACGCGTTTGGGCGGAGCCTTGATGATGGCCGTGCCGAGCGCGCCTTGCAGCGTCACCGGGAAAGCGGCGGCGGGATCGGGGGCGGGAGCGGCGGATGTGGCCGCCGGCGCTTCAGAGGTGTCGCTCGCGCCGCCGGCCGGCCGGTCGCAGCCGGCCAGCGCGAGCGCGCACAGGCAGGCCGCCGCGCCTCGTCGCAGCGCCTGCCTCCATGCTGGGAAAGAAAAACGCATCCTGCCTTGCCGCTCCCTCGATCAATATTGCGCGCGCAGCGTCAGCATGACGTTGCGCGGCGCGCCCCACCAACCCTGGCTGAAGAAGCCGATCTGGTCGTAGTACTTGCGGTCGAACACATTGTTGACGTTCAGCGTGGCCGAGACGCGCTTGTTGAAGTCGTACTTCGCCATCAGGTTGACCAGTGCGTAGCTGCCTTGCTCGACGTCCACATTGCCGCGCGGGCTGGCGGCAGACTGGTACATGCGGCTCTGCCAGTCCACGCCGCCGCCCACGGTGAGCCGGTGCAGATCGCCCGGCAGGCGGTAGGTGGTGTAGAGCTTGAGCAGGCTGCGCGGATGGCTGGTGTTGATGGGCTTGCCGCTGGCGTCCTTGGCGGTGAAGTGCGTGTAGCTGGCGCTGACGTTCCAGCCCGGCATGAGCTGGCCGGTGGCCTCCAGGTCGATGCCCTCGACCTTGGCGCCGGACACGGCGCGCGAGGCCTGCATGGTCGGGAAGCCGGGCACGCTGGAGCCCGGGATCACCTGGGCCAGATTGTTCTGGCGGGTCTGGAACAGCGCGGCGGACGCGTTCAGCTGGCCTTCCAGATAAGCGCCTTTCAGGCCGATCTCATAGCTCTTGCCGTCGATGGGGGGCAGGATCGAACCGCTGGTGTCGCGCGCGTTCTGAGGCAGGAAGATCTCGGTATAGCTGGCGTAGGCCGTGTAGGTGCTGTTGATGTCGTAGATCAGGCCGGCGTAGGGCGTGAACTGTTTGCTGATCTTGTACTTGCTGGCGCGGCCGAAAGAGACCTGGTTGGTGTCCCAATCGCTCCAGCGTCCACCCACGATCAGATGCAGCGGTTCGGCCAGCGCGAAACGTCCGACCACGTAGGTGCCGGTCTGCTTGGTGCGCACGTCGTCGGCGGGCGACTTGGCGCCCGACCAGGCCGGCTCCTGGATATGGTCCTGGCGCCAGTTGAAGTAGCTGCCGATGGCGGGCGCGGGGCCGACCATGGCGTATTGCTGGATGTCGCTGTGGTCGTCGATGCTCATCCAGCCCACGGCGATCTCGTGGCGCAGGCCGAACAGCTGGAACGGCGCGTTCAGCGACAGGTGGATGTCGTCGCGCTTGCGCACGCCGTCGTAGTTGGCGAAGTTGGGCCGCTGCGACATGGCGCCGGTGACACGGTCGGGGTAGCCGCCACGGTAGACCTGCTTCATGCGGTATTCGCCGTCGTTGTGGCTGTAGGCCGCGCGCAGCTTCCAGTCATTGGCGAAGCGGTGGGTCAGGTCGACGAAATAGGTGGTGGTCTCGGTGTCCTGGCGGGCCCAGCGGGCGTTGTTGGCGACCGAACGGTTGAAGTCGGTGCGCGAGCCGTCGCTGTAGAACAGCGGGAAGCCGCTGCCGAAGCCGTTGCTGATGCTGCGCTGGTATTCCACGCTGGCCGTCAGCACCGTGTCGGGCGTCAGGTCGGCGCTGACCACGCCGTAGAAAGTGCGCCGGCGCGAGTCCAGGAAGGTCACGTTGCTGTCGCCCTGGCTGTAGGCGGCGACGAAGCGCGAGCGGATCTTGCCGTTCTCGGTCAGCGGCACCGACAGGTCGGCCTCGCCGCGCAGATAGTCCCAGCTGCCGACGCTGACGTTGGCCGAGGCGGCGAAGTCGCGCAGCGGGCGCTTGCGGATGAAGTTGACCGCGGCCGAGGGGTTGCCGGATCCGGTCATCAGGCCGGTGGCGCCGCGCACCACTTCCACGCGGTCGTAGATGGCCGCGTCCATGTCCGTGGAACCATAGTTCCACTGGCTCAGGATGGGCGCGGCCAGGCCGTCGAACTGGAAATTGTCGATGGCAAAGCCGCGCGCCGAAAACGAATATCGGTTGCTGTCGCTGCGCGTCATCGAGATGCCGGGCGCCGAGGACAGGATGGCCGCGGTGTCGCGCAGGCCCTGGTCCTCGATCTGCTGGCGCGTGACCACGCTGACCGATTGCGGCGTCTCGCGCGGCGCCAGCGTGAGGCCCGTGGCGGTGCTCATGGATTCGGTGGTGTAGGAATTTGTGCCTTCGGTGGTGCCGCCCAGGCTGGCGCCTGTCACGGTCACGGCTGGCATCTGGGCCACGCCGCCCGGCGCGGATTGGGTCTCGGCGGCGACCTGGGCGCTGGCGTTCTGGTGGGCAAGGGCAGAGCAGAGCAAGGCCGTCTGAATTGCGTGGGTCAAGGGGCGCGCCCGGCGCGGCGGCGCGGCGGGCGTGGGCAAAGCGGACGACATGGCAACGAACTCCGGCGAAATAGGCAACGAGCGAAACGGAAAAATCTGGTAATGAGAATTATTGATTTTTACGTATGGGCTGATGTATGCCCGATGACGCGATCCATATGGCAAACGCTGCCGGGATTCCGCCAGAACGGGCGCGAAGCAGTAAAGGGATGGCGCCGCGTGGAATAGCGCCGCGCGCGAGCGTGCGGCCAGGGATCGGCCGCTCAGCCCGGCTCGGCCTCGGCCAGCGGCTGCGGCTTGCGGTGCAGCCAGGCCCAGCCCAGCGCGCTGGCCGCCACGCAGGCCAGCATGGCCAGCGCCAGCCGCAGCGGCTGGCCATAGACCAGCGGCACGCACCAGCCGCTGACCAGCGAGAAGGTCAGCATCTGCATGAAGCCCAGCACCGAGGCGGCGGTGCCGGACAGCTGCGGCACCCGCGCCAGGATGCGCAAGGTCATGGCGGGCACCGACATGGCCAGCCCGCAGGTGAAGACGCCGGGCAGGATCACCGCCCAGGGCAGCGCGGGCCGGCCCGCCGCCGCCACATAGGCCAGGTTGGCCAGGCAGCTGCCGCCCATCAGCAGATAGGCCAGCGCGGTGACGCGCGCGTCGCTCCAGCTGCCGGCCTTGCGCGCGGCGAACAGCGCGCCCAGCATGGCGCCGATCACCAGCGGCACGAACAGGTAGGCGAAGTCGGTTTCCTGCAAGCCCAGCACGTTGGTGATGAAGTCGGGCGCGGCGCCGATCAGGAAGCCCTGGGCGGCGAAGACCAGGCTGAAGGCCAACCCCAGCGACACGAAGCGCGCGTCGCCCAGCACCCGGCCGTAGTTCCGGGCCAGGCCGCGCCAGGACAAGGGCTGGCGCTGTTCCGGAGCCAGGGTCTCGGGCAGGCGCAGCGCGCACAGCGCCAGCGCGGCCGTGGCGAGTACCGCCAGCAGCAGGAACACGGCGCGCCAGCCCTGGTGCGCGGCCAGGTAGCCGCCGACGATGGGCGCCAGCGCCGGCGACAGGTTGAACACCAGGATCAGGTAGGACATGGCGCGGCGCGCCACCGCGCCCTCGTAGCAGTCGCGCACGATGGCCTGGCCCACCACGATGCCGGCGCCGGCCGACAGGCCCTGCAGCGCGCGCGCCGCCAGCAGCCAGCCGAAGTCCGGGGCGGCGGCGGCCAGCAGCGCGCCGGCCACGTAGCAGACCAGGGCCGTCAGCACCACGCGGCGCCGGCCCAGCGAGTCGGACAGCGTGCCATGCAGCAGCAGCATGGCCGCATAGCAGAACATATAGACGCCGAGCGTCAGCTGCACGGTGTCCTGCGGCACGCCGAATTCCCGGCCCAGCGCGCCGAAGGCAGGCAGGTAGGCGTCGATGGTCGCGGGCGCGACGCAGGACAGCAGGCCCAGCATGAGCACCATGACCGGGAAGGCAGGCAGGGGAACGGGGCGGGACACGGGCGCTTCCATGGCAAGTGCCGCCCGGATTGGGCGGCGTCGCATCATGGTGGCCCAGCCGGGCCGGCGCCGGGAATGCGCAATGCCGGCGGAGCAATGGCTGCCGCCGGAAGCAGGCGGCAAAGCGCGGGAATACGGACGGCGGGGATGGGGAAGAGGCCGCCATCGCGTCCGCGCGCCGATTCAGTTCAGTTCGCTGGGGGCCACGCCGTAGCGCTCGCGGAAGGCCGTGGCGAAGTTGGTGGCGTGGCGATAGCCGACGAAATGCGCGGCCTGCTGCACGCTCCAGCCCTGGGCCAGATGCTGGCGGGCCACTTCCAGCCGCCGCTCGCGCAGCCAGCTGAACACCGATTGCCGGTAGGCGGCCTGGAATTTGGCGCGCAGCGTGCTGGGACTCATGCAGGCCAGCTTGGCCAGCGCCTCCAGCGTGTGGTCCTCGCCGGGCGCGTCGTGCAGCCGTTCGCGCACGCGTTCCAGCAGTTGCCGGTCGCGCTGCGACAGGCTCTGATCGGCCGGCGGCGCCTGGTCCAGCGAGGCCAGCGCATGCGCCAGCAGCTGGGCGCCCACGCCCTCGCGCAGCAGGTTGCGCAGCGGGTGGTCCCAGCCGCAGTCCAGCAGGTGCTCGATGGCCAGCAGCAGATGGTTCTGCACCTGCCAGCGCCGCAGCCGCAGGCCGGCCGGCGAGCGCAGCGCCTTCCAGATCATCTCGCTGGCGCGCTCGTCGCCGGCGGCCTCGGGCTCGGACAAGGACAGGTTGACGCTGCGCAGGCGCTGGCCGGCCGGATGGATGCCGGTCATGCATGCGCTGTCGCCATACAAGGCGCTGATGCCACTATGGGCGACCAGCGGCACGTCGTTTTGGCGGTCGAGCTGCGCGCGCGCCTGGCCCTGCAGCATGATGATGGCGGAGAAGCGCGGCGTCATGAAGGACGTGGCTTCGTAGTGATGGTGCACCTGCAGGTCGGACACGACCAGCGTGACGCCGGGCCGGATCTGGTGTTCCTCGACGCGGCCCTCGGCGATGCAAAGGGCGTCGTGGTCGGCGCGCGGCGTGCCCAGCTTGGGCAGGCGGTAGCTGAAGCCGGCCGGGCCGCCCATGCGGTTGAAATCCGCGACGGTGAACCTGGCCGTGGGGGCATTGGGTGGGGTCAAGGTCGTCATCCGCGCTGCTGGTTGAAGCCGACGGCCATGGGCGCGCCGTGGCTGGGGAGATCCGAGACAGGATGCAAATGAGAATAGCACAGATTGCTATTTATTAATTTGCATGCCGGATCGACCGTTGACCGTTGTCGAACTGCGCCAAACAGAATGATTTGCGGCCACCGATATGGTGAACCAAGCGGTCGATTCTCTCGTTTGTCGAGAGCTTGTACAACGTTCGGCTCTTGTGCGCCTGGAACCGGTGGCAGGCGCCCGCGCGCTACGTCGATGCCGCGTAGAGACCGACGCAGCCCAGATCCGTACGCGTGCCCAGCCGGCCATCGGCTGTCCAGGTGAGGGCGACGCGCTTGACGATCTGGTCGATTGCGATCTGGCTCAGGGGGCGCATCGTGGCCAACTCATGCACGTGGACGTGGCCCCGCATGTGAAAAGCGATGCGGCCGCGCGCCGCGTCCACGGCGAAGTTGCTGCCGCCGGGGTCGGCCGCCTCGGGCCAGTCGGCCAGGGGCGCGGCGCTGGCCAGATCGAAGGCCAGCAGCCGCCATCCTCCATAGTTCTCTTTGACGATCAGCGCACGCCGGTCGGGCGTGAAAGCCAACTGTCCGACCATCTTGAAGTCGCCTTCGATGATGGCTTGCCGGGTGCCGCCGGCGATGTCCAGAACCTGGATGCGGCCCGGTTGCACGCAGTACGCCAGCAGGGCGCCGTCCGCCGACAGCGCGCCCGCCAGCTGGGGCGTGTGGCCGCCGTACAGCTCCGGCTCGATGGCCAGGCGCAGCAGATCCTTGCCGGCGGCCAGGTCGCGCACCACGAGTTCAGGCTGCTCGTGCCAAGCCGCCACGGCGCCCTGGCAGTCCAGGAAGCTTGCCGGCTTGCCGTTGGCCCGGGTCAGCGGCTCGATCAGGCCGGTGGCCGGCGTCCAGGCGCGGATCTGGTGGTCGGCCAGCAGCAGGACTCGCTCCTGGCCCGCCACGGGCAGCATGCGCCACAACAAGGTATTCGGCCCGGCAAAGGCAAGGCGCTCGGCGCTGCCGTCCGGAGCGAGGCGCCAGATTTCGTCGCCTTGCCGGGCATCGTCGTAGCGGTTGAGCAGCAGGCCGCCGTCCAGTTCCGCGATGGCCAGGGCGCCGGTGTAGCCGCCGCCCAGATGCCTGAGCATGATGGGCTCGCCCGACGCGGCTGCGGGCGCGACCAGCACCAGGCCCTTGCGCAGGCGCGCGCCTTCTTCCTTGTCCAGGTAGCGACGGGCGCAAGCCGCATCCGCCTGCGGTTTGTCTGTTTCCTTGAGCTTGCCCGGCATGCCGGAAAAGATGGTCACGTTGATCCCGTCGGTTCGCGTGCCCCAGACTTTGCCGGTGGCGGGATCGTGGAAGCTGCGGATACGGATCATGCGGGCCTCTTGCGCGTATGCCGCGTGGCGGCAGAGGGCGGGCGCATGGCGCCGCCGGGTCGCCAGCGGGCTGCGTGGCCCGCTGGCGGTTCCGTCGATTGTAGGGCGGCGCGCCGCCATGGCTCCCGGGAACGGCGGACGCCGGCATGCGGGGCAGGATCAGGCCGCGCAATTGCCGATGCGCTCGCCCATGACGCGCCGGTACCACTCATGGAAATGCAGCATGCCGTCCTCCATCGGCGACTGGTACGGGCCGCTCTCGGACACGCCCCGGCGCAGCAGGGCGAGCCGGCCGGCGTCCATGCGTTCGCCGATCTCGTCGTCCTCGACGGCGGTTTCCATATAGGCGGCGCGCTGGGCCTCGACGAACTCGCGCTCGAACAGCGCGATTTCCTCGGGGTAATAGAACTCGGCGATGTTGATGGTTTCCTGCGGGCTCTTGGGATAGAGCGTGGACAGCACCAGCACGTGCGGATACAGCTCGATCATGTGGGTGGGGAAGTAGGTCACCCAGATCGCGCCGTAGTCCGGCGCCGAGCCGCCGCGATAGCGCATCAGCGTGTCGTGCCAGTCGCGGTATACGTCGGAGCCGGGCTTCTCCAGCGAGTCGTGCACGCCGACGCGCTGCAGGCTGTATTGTTCGGCGAATTCCCAGGACAGGTCCTCGCAGGTCACGAAGCGGCCCAGGCCGGGATGGAAGGGGCCGACGTGGTAGTCCTCCAGGTAGACCTCGATGAAGGTCTTCCAGTTGTAGTTGCATTGATGGACTTCCACATGGTCCAGCACGTAGTCGCTGAAGTCGAACTCCGGCCGGCTGAACAGCCGGCCCAGGTCGGCCAGCGGATCGCGCGGCCCCTCGAACAGCAGGCCGTGGCAGGATTTCAGCGGGAAGCGCGGCAGGTTCAGGCAGGGCGTGCTGGGGAACTGCGGCGCGCCCAGGATCTGGCCTCGGTTGTCGTAAGTCCAGCGGTGCAGCGGGCAGACGATGTTGCCGCCGGTGGCGGTCAGGTTGCCGGCGGGATTGCCCGGCCCGGTCACGGCGCCAGTCTGGCCGCCCAGGATCAGGGCCTGGCGGTGGCGGCAGACGTTGGAGATCAGCTCCACGCCGCCGGGGTTGCGCACCAGCACGCGGCCGCCTTCCTCGTGCGGCAGGCGGCGCCAGTCGCCGGGCTCGGGCACGCCTTTCTCGTGGCCGACGTAGATGGCGGATTGCTTGAATATGGTTTCCTGCTCGCGGGCGAACAGCTCTTCGTCGAAATAGGCGCGCACGTGCAGCGGGCTGAGCGCCTGCTGCACATGCGCCAGGCTGGCGATGTCCGTCATGATGCGACTCCTAGGGCCTGGGCGCGGCCGGCTCAGGCGGGCACGGCGCTTTCGGCGTCCAAGCGCGCGATGCGCTCGGCTGTATCCAGTTTGGGGCAGGTGCTGCAATAGTCGCCGTCGCGCCTGCGGAAGTGATGGCAGCAGACCTGGCGGTCCACGGCGATGACCGGCAGGCCGTCGCGCTGATAGGCCAGGTAGCCGCTGCGGCCGGCGATGCCCAGCCGCGCCAGCCAGTCGGCCGCGGTCTCGCGGGCCCAGGCATTGGCGGCGGCGGGCTCGCCGCTGCGCGCGGCCAGCAGGGCCGACAGCACGCAATCGGCCTGCATGCAGGCGGCGGCGCGGGGATTCAGGCTCAAGACCTGGGTCAGCTCGCGGTAGAACGCGGCGCAGATCTGCCGCAGCTGGGCGGCGATGGCGTCCATGCGCTGCCGCAGGCAGCCGCGCAGCGGGTCGTGGCGGCCGATGCTGTAGCCGCAGATGAAGCCGTTGACGACCGGCTGGTCGAGCCGGCCCAGGTCGGGCGCGATGGCGCTGCGGTGCGCGGCGATCATGCCCAGGTAGACGGGCTGCCAGATCAGCAGGCCCCAGCAGCGCAGCGCCAGATAGTGTGGGCCGGCCTCGGGATGGCGCTCCAGCCACCAGTCGCGCAGGTCGCGGATGGCGGCGGCGTTGTCGGCGCCGGGACGGATGCCGGACGCCGGCCGAACGCCGTCCGGGGCTGCCGCCCGGCGGTCAGCCGCGCGTTGCGCCGGACTCCGGAACCCGCTTTCGAATCGCTCCTCGACCGGGTCCTCGACCCGGCCTTCCAGGCCCGGCACGAGGGTGGCGGTCAGCGCCAGCAGTTCATCCAGCTCGCGGCTCACCGGGGCCTCCTCACGCGGCGGCGCGGACGGCGTCCGCCTCGGCCTGGTCCAGCCAGCGCGGGCGGAAGCGCGCGATCGGGTTGACCAGGTTGGGGGCCATCTGGAAGCTGCCGATGGGATCGGCCAGGTTGACCATCTGCAGGTTGTTGGCCAGCTGCAGGCGGTTCAGGCACGAATGGATCATGTCCGGCGCGTACAGGTCGTACTGGCGGTACTTGGCCAGCCGCTGCGGATGCGCGTCCTGGTAGGCCGCGACGCGGCCGGCCACCAGTTCCCAGAAGGCGTCCTCGTGCATCAGGCCGGTCTCGGCCAGGATGTGGCTCAGGTGGCGGAAGTAGCCTTCGAACACATCCACGAAGATGGTCAGCAGCTTGTATTCCTCGGGCACGTCGGCGGCCAGCCGGCGGGCGTTCTCGGGCAGCGCGGCGTCAGGATTCAGGATCGACGATTCCTCCGCGATGTCCTTCATGAAGGCGCGCACCGGCACATGGTCCTGCACCACCAGGATGACGTTCTCGCCATGCGGCATGAACACGAGGTCATGGGCGTAGAAGCAATGCACCAGCGGCGTCAGGTAAGCGTCGACGTAGCGGCGCAGCCAGGCGTCCACCGGCAGGCCCGAGGCGCGCACCAGCTCGGGCAGCAGCGCGCGGCCCTGCGGATCGACGTGCAGCAGCGCGGCCATGGTCATCAGGCGCTGGCCCGGCGCGATCAGGTTCAGCGGGTTGTCGCGCCACAGCGCCGAGAACATCTTCTTGTACGGCGTGTCCACCGGGATGGCGGCTTCGTAGTAGTAGTTGCGAAAGCCCAGCGATGCCGCCTCGCGCAGGATGGAAAAGCCGTTCGCGCGCAGCCAGGGGTCGGACGCGATCAGGCCGTGGATGTACTCGTTGATGGCCGGCGTGCCGGACATGTAGTACGGCGACAGGCCGCGCATGAAGCCCATGTTCAGGATCGACAGCGAGGTCTTCACATAGCGCCTGGCGGGCTGGCTGATGTTGAAGAAGGTGCGGATCGACTGCTGCGCCAGGTACTGGTCCGAGCCTTCGCCCAGGCACACGATCTTGCGGTTGGCGACATAGGGGGCGAAGGCCAGCGACAGCTTGTTGAACCACTGCCACGGATGCGAGGGCATGAAGTAGTAGTCGGCCGGGTCCAGGTTCTGGTCGCGCAGCCGCGCGGTGAAGGCGGCCACGGTCTCCTGGCCCAGCTCCTCGCGCAGCAGGCTGTCGTAGTCCATGTCGGACAGGCAGGCGAAGTGCGCGTTGTCCTTGTGCACCGCCAGCCACATCACGCGGATCGGCGCGGCGGCCTCGGGGGCGTAGGCGTGATAGTCCTCGGCGTCGAAGCCCAGGCGGCCGTTGTTGGCGACGAAGCTGGGGTGGCCCTCGATCATCGAGGTCTCGATGGTCTGGTAGTCGGCCAGCGCCAGCTCGGCGGCGCCCAGGGCGGCGCGGCCATGCTTGTAGGCGCTGCCGTGCAGCGTGCTGGTGATCTCGTCCAGGTAGATGGGCAGGCGGTCGGCGGGCAGGGCCAGGCGGTCGCGCACCTCGATCACGAATTGCAGCGCGTCCAGCGGCGCGGGCGCGCCGGCCACGGTCTTGGCGATGGATTCGGGCGGGATGCGCCAGTGGCGCATGGCCATGATCTGCGCGTCGAAGCGATACTCGGCGCCTTCGGCCAGCGCCAGGCGGTAACGGTCGAAGCCGGGCCTGTCGGACGGGCCCAGGCGCTCGGGCTCCAGCAGCCATTCATGCGCGTATTCCGAGATGGCCTTGCGCACCAGCAGTCGGTTGACCTTGGCCCAGACCTCGGGTTCAAGGTGGCTGGCGACCTGGGACGGATGTTGCGTGGCGGGGTGGCTCATAGGGTGGACTCCTGAAGTTGGGCCTGCTCGAATTGGGCGCGGGTGCAGAAGGCGAGGCTGGCGGTTTTCTCGCGGAACCGGGCCTGCCCGGCGTAGACGAAACCCATGGCCAGGTTCAGCGCATGGATCTTGGCGTTGTTGGCGTCCGGCTCGACCACCACGCGGGCGGCGTTGAGCCGGTCGAACAGGAAGCGCATGACCAGGGCGAAGACGTCGCGGCTGAAGCCCGGAATGCGTTGCGTGGGGGGACCGATGAAGATGTGCATGCCGATGTCGCCCGGACGCACGGGGTAGTGCTCGCCAATTTGGTCGTGGGCGGGGTCGTAGCACTCGACCAGGAAGGCGGGGCGGCCCTGGTGCGAGCCGAGCCAGGCCTGGGCATGGCCACTGCCGCACAGCGCGGCGTAGAAGTCGCGCACCTGCGACACGCTGTGGTCCTGCATGGACCAGAAGCGCGCGTAGTCCATCGCGAACCAGCGCTGCAGCAGCGGCGCGTCGGCCTCGGGGTCCAGCGGGCGCAGCGTCAGGCCGGCGCCCTCGTCGTAGCATTCGCGGGCGTGGCGGTCGATCTCGCCCAGGAAGGTGGCCATCATGGTCATCATCGTGGTTCCCTCGCGATTCATACGGTGGCGGCGCGATGGCCGTCCATCATGGGCATCAGCTCGGTCGCGGCGGCATGCAGGCGCTTGCCGGCGGCGCGCCGGTCCTGGCGATGCGCCAGCACGCCGCTGGCGGGCGGGCGGAACTCCTGCAGCGCGGTGTGGGCCTCGACCGGGTAGTGCTCCACGCCGGTCAGCTCGCGCAGGATCAGCGAGTTGCGGTGGCAGCAGAAGCCCAGGTCCGGGTTGGTGACGCCATGGCTGAGCAGGCCGGTGTTCTGCACGTAGATCTCGCCGCCGTCGTGGTCGATGGCGTAGTTGCGGCCGATCCGGTAGCTGCCGTCCTCGTTCCAGGCGATGCGGTCGTGGATGGGGTTGATGCACGCGGGGATGCTGTGCGCGTAGCCGGTGGCCAGCACCAGGCCGTCGGTGACGTGGCTGAAGGGCTGGGCGTAGTCGACGTGCTGGAATTCCAGGTGATAGCGCGCTTGCGCGCGGTCGTAGCGGCAGGCGCGCAGCTCGGAATTGGTGAGCAGGGTGTAGCGCCGGTCGCCGTCGTGGATCTTCTCGTCCAGCAGGTCGTAGATCTGGTTGATGAGCGAGGCGTTGATGCCTTTGTACAGGCTGCTCTGCTGCGCCAGGATCTGGCGGCGGCGCGCTTCGGGCAGATCGTAGAAATACTCGGTGTAGTCGGGCGAGATCAGTTCCAGCGTGAGCTTGGTGTTCTCCATCTGGAAAAAGCGCGGCGAGCGCGTGATCCAGGCCAGGCTGTAGTCGTGTCCGGCGCTGTCGCGCAGCAGGTCGTGAAAGACCTCGGCCGCGCTCTGGCCGCTGCCCACGATGGTGATGGCGTCGCGCTGCTGCAGCTGCGCTTTGTTGCGCAGGTAGTCGGCGCTATGGATATAGGGCGCGGCGCGGCGGTCGCAGCAGGCGGGCAGGGACGGCTGCGACCCCAGGCCCAGCACCAGCTTGCGGCAGCGGACCATGAAGCGCTCGCCGGTGGCGGCGTGCTGGCCGGTGACCAGGTAGGTGTTGCTGTCCGGATCGTGCAGCACGCCCTGTACTTCGCTGTTGAAGCGCAGATTGGGCAGGCGGGCCACCACCCATTGGCAATAGCGGTTGTACTCGGCGCGGCTCAGATAGTGGTTCTCGCGCATGTAGTACGAATAGATGCGGCCGGTCTGCTTGCAGTAGTTCAGGTAGCTGTACTCGCTGCGCGGATCGGCCAGGCTGACCAGGTCCGCCAGGAAGGGGTTCTGCAGCGTGGAGGCCTCGATCAGCATGCCCGGATGCCAGTCGAAGCCGGGCTTTTTCTCCAGGAACAGCGCGCGCACGCCGGGCAGCGGCGCGGACAGGCAGGCCAGGCTGAGGTTGAAGGGGCCTAGGCCGATAGCCACGAAGTCATAGATTTCTCGATTCATGATTGGAGTCGCCTTTGCTGAGTCTGCGTTGCGCGTGCGCTGCGTACGGCACGGGGAAGGGAAGCGCCCGGGACCGGGGTCAATCGGGCGGGATGGGCCGGCACAGGTAGACCTGCCGGAGGGCGCGCGCGATCAGCGGGGGACTGCCTTTGCCGGAATTGCAATATCTTGTAATGCACATGGGTGTGATTTTCATTTGCAATGACGCAACTCTAGCAAATACGGGTTTGTGCTGACACGCGCCGCGCCGGCTTGCGAGCGCCCGGCATATGCAGGGTGGCGGTCGGCATAGGGGCGTGGCCTGCGCCCCGGCGCGTGTGGGACAATGCCCGCGAACTGTTCCGTGGCGCGGCTGCGCGCCGGTGGCGCAACGGCGGGACGAAAGGGAATCAGGATGGAATCCAGGCATATCAAGCCGCGCGCGGCGCGCATCCACACCGTCGCCGGCGCGGCGGGGGACGAGGGCCGCGCGCATGGCTGACATGCGGCCGCGACTGGCGCTCAAGGCGGTGCGCAGCGCCAGGCTGGCCGCCGTCGATCTGGCGCTGGCGCCCGGCGAGTGCGCGGCGGTGATGGGGCCGTCGGGCTCGGGCAAGTCCTTGCTGCTGCGTCAGGTCGCCGACCTGGACCCGGGCGAGGGCGAAGTCGAACTCGACGGCGCGCCGCGTTCGGGCATGGCGGGATACGAATGGCGCCGCCAGGTCATTTATTGCCAGGCCGAGGCGGGCTGGTGGGAAGAGCGCGTGGCCGCGCACTTTGACGACGCTGCCGCCGCCGTCGGGCTGGTGGAGCGGCTGGGGCTGGCGCCCGAAAAAATGCAGGCGCTGGTGCGCGAGCTGTCCACCGGCGAACGCCAGCGCCTGGGCCTGGCGCGCGCCTTGGTGAAACGGCCGCGCGCGCTGCTGCTGGACGAACCCACGGCGGCCCTGGATCCGGACGCCACCGCGCGTGTCGAGACCGAGGTCCGCCGCTATCTGGACGAAGGCGGCGCGGCGTTGCTGGTGACGCACAGCGAGGAACAGGCGCGACGCCTTTGCCGGCGCGCGTGGCGGATGCGGCAGGGCAAGCTGGAGACGCTATGGACGTGATACGGCTGCAAGCCACGGACCTGCTGGTCGCTTCCTGTCTGGTGCTGCTGTGCGCGGCCATTTCCTTCGCGCTGCGCCTGGGCATGCAACGCCAGACGCTGTGGGCGGCGGCGCGCACGGTGGTCCAGCTGCTGCTGGTGGGCCACATCCTGAAGCTGGTGTTCGCGCATGCCGCGCCCTGGCTCACCGCGCTGGTGGCTGCGGCGATGATGGGCCTGGCCGCGCGCGAGGTCGCGGCGCGGCCCAAGGCGCGGCTGGCCGGGCACGGCAACGGCTGGGTCGGGGCGGCGGCGGTCGGCGCCACCACGCTGGTGACGGCGCTCTTCATTCTCAACACGGCGCTGCGGCCGGATCCTTGGTACGACCCGCGCTACGTGATCGCGCTGGTCGGCATCGTGCTGGGCAGCGTGCTCAATGCCGCCAGCCTGGCGCTGGACGGCATGCTGGCCGGCGCGTCGCGCGAAAAGCTGGCGATCGAGGCGCGCATCTCGCTGGGCGCGCCGTCCCGGCTGGCCTTCGCCACGGTGCTGCGCGAGTCGGTGCGACGCGGCATCCTGCCCAGCATCAACCAGATGTCGGCGGCGGGCATCATCACGCTGCCCGGCATCATGACGGGCCAGATCATCGCCGGCATGGATCCGGTCGAGGCGGCCAAGTATCAGATCCTGCTGATGTTCCTGCTGTGCGGGGCCAGCGGCATGGCGGCCATGGGCGCTGCCTACGGCGCCATGCGGCGGTTGAGCGACGGGCGCGGGCGGTTGCGGCTGGACAGGTTGCGCATGCCCGATTGAGTGCATGCGGCGACGGGCGGGGCGGGCTTCGCCCGCCGCGTCTGCCCGGCCACCCGGCCTGCTACGGTCGGTCACCAATTCAATGAAAACTCGACGCGCGCCGGGTGATAATGCGCCGGCGCGGAAATGCCTCCGCGCCGCGTTCGCTCAGGCGGGTGCGCCGCGCCGTGGCGCGCCTTCCTTCAGCGGAGACGGCAGCGCGCCATGCGATGCGGGATCGCCAGGGCCTGCCGCTTCCTCGGGAGTCGTCTGGCCCCGGGGGGAGTAGGCAAATAACGCCGGCCTGACCGGCATGAAAACGGGATCGTTACATTGATGAGCATTACCGAAATGTTTGCGTGGCTGACCAGCGAGAACGGCCTGATGGCCCTGCTGGCGCAGAACTGGGTGCTGGGCACCCTGATCATCGCCCTCATCATCTTCGTCGAGACGGGACTGGTGATCATGCCCTTCCTGCCGGGCGATTCACTGCTGTTCGCGGCGGGCGCCTTCCTCGGGCTGGCGGGCATCGATCCGCTGACCTCCATCGCCATCATCACGGCCGCCGCCATCGCCGGCGACGCGCTCAACTACACGATCGGTTCTTCCCGCTGGGGCCAGAAGCTGGCGCACAGCCGATGGATCAAGCCCGCGCACATGGAGCGCGCGCGGGAATACTTCGCGCGCTTCGGCGCCATGACGATCACCGTCGCCCGCTTCGTGCCCATCGTGCGCACGCTGGCGCCTTTCGTGGCCGGCCTGTCGCAGATGCCGCGCGGCCGCTTCTACGCCTACAACGTGGTCGGCGGCGTCGTCTGGTGCAGCTCGATGATGCTGGCCGGCTATTGGCTGGGCTCGATTCCCTGGGTCCGGGCCAACCTGCATTGGGTCTCGGTCATCATCATCGGCCTGTCGCTGATCCCCGTCGCGCTGCAATGGCTGCAGGTGCGACGCCTGGCGCAGCAGCGCTGACGCCAGGCGCCGGGCTGGCTAGACCAGGCGCTGCGGCGTCCGGCGGCGCCAGCCCAGCATGAAGTAGCCCGACTGCAGGACCAGCATCGCCATGAAGGCCAGGGCGTAGGCCCACCAGATGCCGGACAGGCCGATGCGCGCGTCCAGCCACCAGGCGGCGGGCAGTTCCACGCCCACGATGGCCAGCACGCCCAGCGTGGCGGGCACGAGCACCGTGCCGCTGGCGCGCATCACGCCCGACAGCACGGACGCGCAGCCCAGCGCCACCACGCTCCACGCCACGATGCGCAGCAATTCGCCGGCCTGCGCGGCGGCGGCGCCGTCCTTCAGGAACAGGCCGATGGCGTAGGGCGCCAGTGCATAGGCGGCGCAGACGAACAGGCCCGTCACCGCCACGTTCATCATCAACCCGGTGCGGGCGATGGCGCCCAGCCGGTGGCCGCGTCCGGCGCCGATGGCGTGGGCGGCCAGGATGGTGGCGCTGATGCCCAGCGACATCGCGGGCAGTTGCAGCCAGCTCATCAGCTGCGTCACCGCGCCATAGGCCGCCGTGGCCTGCGCGCCGTGTCGATTCACCAGCCCCAGCAGCGCGATCTCGGCCGCCGCCATGGTCAGCATCTGCAGGGCGGCCGGCACGCCGATCTTCAGGATCGAGCGCGTCAGCGCTGGGTCGAAGCGCAGTTCGCGCAGCAGGGCTGCATTGGGCGCCAGGGGATGGCCCCGGCGGCGCCAGCGCCACGCCAGCCAGCCCAGCGCCAGCGTGAAGCCGAGCAGCGTGGACACGGCCGGGCTGAGGACATCGAGCCTGGGCAGCCCCGCCCAGCCGGCGATCAGCGCGGGCGTGCACAACAGCGCCACGCCAGTCGCCAGGATCAGCGCCCACATGGGCGAGACGGCATCGCCCACGCCCCGGCTGATGGATGTGGCCAGCCACAGCAGGAAGATCAGCGGCGCGCCGACCAGCATCACGCGGGCGTAGCGCACCGCGTCATCGAGGATCTCGGGCGGCGTGTCCAGGGCCTTGAGCAGCATGGGGGCGGTCAGGCCGCCGATCACACTGACGATCAGGCCCACCGCCAGCACCAGCGCCAGGGCCGTGCCGGCGACGGCGCGCGCGCGGGTCGGATTGCGGGCGCCCCAGGCCTGGCCGGCCAGCACGGTGGCGCCGACGCTCAGGCCGATGATGATGGCCAGCAGAAAAAAGAACACGGGAAAGAAGGCCGAGACGGCGGCGATCGCTTCCAGGCCGATCATCTGGCCGAGATAGATGCCGTCGATGGTGCCGGCGGCGGCCTGCAGCGTGTTGGTCAGCATCATGGGCGCCAGGATGGCCAGATAGGCTTTCCATAAGGGCGGGGCTTGCAAGGGAGGCAAGGTGGTTGCCTGGGTCATCGCGTTTCCTTGGGCGATACGGGGCCTGTCCGCGACGGAAAGGGTTCCGGCGGAAGGTCATGGGTCCGTGGGGAAGTGGTTGGTCCGCCTGTCCGGGAGGCGGCGCGTCAGTGGCGCGCAATCGGGCCGGGCAGGCAGGTGCAAATATTACCCGGACAAAATAATCAAATCAATATGTCCGGGTAAAAATATTTGAAGTAGACCTGGGCAGCCGTGGCGGCGGCACGGGGCACCCGGATCGGAGGCGGCCGGGCGGTGAAGCGGGACAAAAAAACGGCGGCCCCTCGCGGGACCGCCGTTCTCTTTGCTGGCGCATCCGCGCGCAACGCGGATCGCCGGGCAGGGCAGAGGCTTAGCCGATGGAGGCCAGGATCTGGTTCAGCGTGGCGCTGGGACGCATGGCCGCGACAGCCTTGGCCTCGTCCAGCTGGTAGTAGCCGCCGAGGTCCACGGGCTTGCCCTGGGCCGCCTTCAGCTCGTCCAGGATGCGGGTCTCGCGCTCGCCGAATTCCATCGCGGCGTTGGCGAACTGCTTGGCCAGCGCGGCGTCCTCGGTCTGGGCGGCCACGGCCTGGGCCCAGTACATGGCCAGGTAGTAGTGGCTGCCGCGATTGTCCAGGCCGCCGACCTTGCGGGCGGGCGACTTGTTCTCGTCCAGGAACTTGGCGGTGGCCTGGTCCAGGGTCTTGGCCAGCACCTGGGCCTTGGCGTTCTTATAGGTACGGCCAAGGTGATCCAGCGATTCGGCCAGGGCCATGAACTCGCCCAGCGAATCCCAGCGCAGGAAGCCTTCTTCGACGAACTGCTGCACGTGCTTGGGCGCGGAACCGCCGGCGCCGGTCTCGAACAGCTCGCCGCCGGCCATCAGCGGGACGATCGACAGCATCTTGGCGCTGGTGCCCAGCTCCATGATGGGGAACAGGTCGGTCAGGTAGTCGCGCAGCACGTTGCCGGTCACCGAGATGGTGTCCTGGCCGGCGCGGATGCGCTTGAGCGAGAACTTGGTGGCTTCGACCGGATCCAGGATGCGCAGGTCCAGGCCGCTGGTGTCGTGGTCGTTCAGGTACTGCTTGACCTTGGCGATGACCTGCGCGTCGTGGGCGCGGTTCTCGTCCAGCCAGAACACGGCCGGGGTCTTGGTGGCGCGGGCGCGGGTGACGGCCAGCTTGACCCAGTCCTGCACGGCGGCGTCCTTGGTCTGGCACATGCGCCACAGGTCGCCGGCCTCGACGGCCTGCTCCAGCAGCACCTTGCCCGAGGCGTCGGTGACGCGCACGGTGCCGGCGGCCGGGATGACGAAGGTCTTGTTATGCGAGCCGTATTCCTCGGCGGCCTGGGCCATCAGGCCGACGTTGGGCACGCTGCCCATCGTGACCGGATTGAAGGCGCCGTTGGCCTTGCAGTCCTCGATCACGGCCTGGTAGACGCCGGCGTAGCAGCGGTCCGGGATCACGGCCTTGGCGTCCTGCAGTTCGCCGGCGGCGTTCCACATCTTGCCCGAGTCGCGGATCATGGCCGGCATCGAGGCGTCGACGATCACGTCGCTGGGCACGTGCAGGTTGGTGATGCCGCGGTCGGAGTTGACCATGGCCAGCGCGGGCAGCGTCTTGTAGGCCGCGTCGATGTCGGCGGTGATGGCGGCCTGCTGCTCGGCGGGCAGGCTCTGGATCTTGGCGTACAGGTCGCCGATGCCGTTGTTGGGGTCGAAGCCCGCCTGCTTGAGCGCGTCGGCGTGCTTGGCCAGCACGTCCTTGTAGAACACGGACACCACGTGGCCGAAGATGACGGGGTCGGAGACCTTCATCATGGTGGCCTTCAGGTGCACCGAGAACAGCACGCCCTTGGCGCGGGCGTCGTCCACCTGCGCCTGCAGGAAGGACTTCAGCTTGGCGACGGACATGACGGCGGCGTCGATGATCTCGCCGGCCTTGACCGGGGTCTTGTCCTTGAGCACGGTGACGGCGCCGTCGGCGGCGGCCAGCTCGATCTTCAGGTCGCCGGCTTCGGCGATCAGGGCCGACTTCTCGGTGCCGTAGAAGTCGCCTTCATTCATGTGGGACACGTGCGACTTGGAGTCGGCTGCCCAGGCGCCCATCTTGTGGGGGTGCTTGCGGGCGTAGTTCTTGACCGACAGCGGCGCGCGGCGGTCGGAGTTGCCTTCGCGCAGCACCGGGTTGACGGCGCTGCCCTTGACCTTGTCGTAGCGCGCCTTGACGTCGCGCTCGGTGTCGTTGGCGGGCGAATCCGGGTAGTCGGGCAGCTTGTAGCCCTGGGCCTGCAGTTCCTTGATGGCGGCCTTCAGCTGCGGCATCGAGGCGCTGATGTTCGGCAGCTTGATGATGTTGGCTTCCGGCTTGACGGCCAGCGCGCCCAGTTCGGCCAGGGCGTCGCCCAGCTTCTGGCTTTCTTCAAGATAGTCGGGGAAGACGGCGATGATGCGGCCGGCCAGCGAGATGTCGCGCGTTTCGACGGTGATGCCGGCGGACTTGGCGAAGGCCTGGACGATGGGCAGCAGCGAACGGGTCGCCAGCGCCGGAGCTTCATCGGTAAAGGTATAGATAATCTTCGGAGTAAGAGACATGATCCTTGAATCTGCCCGGCGCCTCGCGCTGGGCGCGGACCTGGGCATGCTGTGCGGCGCTAGCCGGTAGTGTTGTCGAGAGTGGCCAAACATGGCTGCCGCCCGGCCTTTGTCACGGTCAAGTTGCTCGACCGTCCAGGTGGGTGCCGCAGTCACTAATCGAACATTGTAATACCGTGGCAGGCTCGGAGGACAGCGGCGCGGGCGCCGGGCGTCCATTTGACAAACGGTCGGGCTTGGCGGAAAGTACGTCCCATGAATGCACGCGTCGCCAGCATCTCGCTGATTATTATTTCCATCATTCCCGAAATGGTGGGTTAGCCAGCGACCGCATTCAGTCACAGCCACCCGCCCAGACAGGCGGGTTTTTTGTGTCCGCCGTTCCGGGCAAACACAGAGAACCCGCATGCCAGACACGCCGACCGCCACCGTTTCCCCCGCTTTTTCCTCCGTTTCCGCCGATCTCGCCGCCCCGTCCGGCGCGGCCGGATTCGCCCAGGGCCAGCCCTCGCAGCTGGACTATCTGCGCCAGATCCTGTCCGCCCGCGTCTATGACATCGCCCGCGAAACCGAGCTGGAACCGGCGCGCGGCCTGTCGGCCCGGCTGGGCAACGCGGTGTACCTGAAGCGCGAGGACAACCAGCCGGTGTTCTCGTTCAAGGTGCGCGGCGCCTACAACAAGATGCGCAACACGCCGCAGGCCGCGCTGGACCGGGGCGTGATCACGGCGTCGGCCGGCAACCACGCCCAGGGCGTGGCGATCTCGGCCGCCCGGCTGGGCGTGCGCGCCACCATCGTGGTGCCGCAGACCGCGCCGCAGGTGAAGGTGGACGCGGTGCGCGCCCACGGCGGGCCGACGGTGGAGGTGGTGCTGGCCGGCGATTCCTACAGCGACGCCTACGCCCACGCGCAGACGCTGGCGCGGCGGCAGGCGCTGACCTTCATCCCGGCCTTCGACGATCCCTACGTGATCGCCGGCCAGGGCACGGTGGGCATGGAGATCCTGCGCCAGATGCCGTCGGCGCCCGACGTGGTGTTCGTGCCCATCGGCGGCGGCAGCCTGGCGGCGGGCGTGTCCACCTACGTCAAGGCCGTCAATCCGGCGGTGCGCGTGGTCGGCGTGCAGACCGAGGATTCCTGCGCCATGGCGCAATCGCTGCGCGCGGGCGAGCGGGTGAATCTGGCCGAGGTCGGTCTGTTCTCGGACGGCACCGCCGTCAAGCTGGTGGGCGAGGAAACCTTCCGCCTGTGCCGCGAGTACCTGGACGAGGTGATCCTGGTGGACACCGATGCGGTCTGCGCCGCCATCAAGGACGTGTTCCTGGAAACGCGCAGCGTGCTGGAGCCGGCCGGCGCGCTGGCGCTGGCGGGCCTGAAGCGCTATGTGGAGCGGGAAGGGCTGAGCGGCCGGTCGCTGGTGGCCATCACCTCGGGCGCCAACATGAACTTCGATCGCATGCGCTTCGTGGCCGACCGCGCCGACGTGGGCGAGGCGCGCGAGGCGGCCTTCGCCGTCACGCTGCCGGAAGAGCGCGGCAGCTTCCGCCGCTTCTGCGCCGTGATCGGGCAGCGCAACGTCACCGAGTTCAACTACCGCATCGCCGACGAGCGCCGCGCCCATATCTTCGTCGGCGTGCAGATCGCGCGGCGGGGCGAGGCCGCCGACATCTCGCGGTCCCTGCAGGACGAAGGCTTCGACGTGCGCGATCTGAGCCACGACGAGCTGTCCAAGCAGCACATCCGCTACATGGTCGGCGGCCGCTCGCCGCTGGCGGCGGGCGAGCGTCTGTTCCGTTTCGAGTTCCCGGAGCGTCCGGGCGCGTTGATGAAATTCCTGTCGGCCATGGCGCCGAACTGGAACATCAGCCTGTTCCACTACCGCAACCAGGGCGTGGATTTCAGCTCGGCCCTGGTCGGCATCCAGGCGCCGCCGGCGGACGCGACGGCGCTGGACGCCTTCCTGGCGCAACTGGGCTACGCCCATTCCGAGGAAACCGACAACCCGGCCTACCGGCAATTCCTGGCCTGAAAACGGGCGGACCGCCATGGCGTGGCGGTCCGGATCGCGCGGGGGAGAGAGGGGGCGCTAGGCGCGCGAATCGCCCATGCGCGGTTGCTGGCCGGCGCCCGCGGCATGCGGCTGCCGCCACCAGCGCTGGCCCGCGTGCGGCGCGGCGATGTCGATGCGTTCGCCCATCATCGGCGTGGTGACCTGGATGCCGCGCGGCGCGGCCAGCGCCACCACCTGCTGGAACGGATCATCCCAGGCGTGCATCGCCAGATCGAAAGTGCCGTTGTGGATCGGCAGCAGCCAGCGGCCGCGCAGATCCTGGTGGGCCTGCACGGTTTCGGTCGGCTGCATGTGCACGTAGGGCCACTGCGGATCGTAGGCGCCGGTTTCCATCAGGGTCAGGTCGAAGGGACCGAAGCGCCGGCCGATTTCGGCGAAGCCGTCGAAATAGCCGCTGTCGCCGCTGAAGAAGACGCGCAGCTCGTCGTCCTCGATCACCCAGGACGACCACAACGTGCGATTGCTGTCGGCGAGGCTGCGTCCGGAAAAATGCTGGGCCGGCGTGGCCGTCAGGCGCAGGCCGTCGATTTCGACGTCTTGCCACCAATCGAACTGGCGGATCCGGTCCGCCGACACACCCCAGGCGGCCAGGCGGTCGCCCACGCCCAGCGGCGACAGGAATACCTCGGTCTTGCTCGCCAGCGCCTTGATGGCGCGGCGGTCGAGGTGGTCGTAGTGATCGTGCGACAGGATCACGCCGCGTAGCGGCGGCAGCTCGGCCAGGGAAATCGGCGGGGCATGAAAGCGCTTCGGTCCCAGGAACTGCACCGGCGAGGCGCGCTCGCTGAACACCGGATCGGTCAGCCACCAGCCGCCGCGCAGCCGCAGCAACACCGTCGAATGACCCAGCCGGTACAGACTGCGGTCCGGCGCCAGGCGCAGCGCCTCGCGCGTCAGCGGGTGCACGGGCACCGGCGCGGGCGGCGTGGTGTTGGCCGGCTTGTTGAAGAAGAAATCCCACATGATTCGGGCGCTGGACGCCGGCGCCTTGGTGGGCTTGGGCGTGGCGTTGCGGAAGCGGCCGCCGCTGGCTTGTGGCGAGCTGGCGTAGTCGCCGGTGGCGGCACAGGAAAAGGGATTGCGCATCGAGACCATCAACTCCGTATACAGGGCGGGGCGGCGGGCCGGCGGCCTGGGCGGCCGGCGGATCGCCCCGGATTGCCCAGAGCTTAAGGGCTGGATGGGGAACGATCCATGCTTTAAAGTCGTTATTTCTTTGTTGATCGTACGGAATCTGTCTTGGATCCTTTGTCAGACGTGCTTTCTCTGCTCAAACCGCAAAGCCAGCTTTACGCGGGTTTCGACGTGGCGGGCGAGTGGTCGTTCGCTTTTCCTGCGCACGACGGCATCAAGTTCGCCGCCGCCCTGCGCGGATCGTGCTGGGGCAGGGTGGCGGGGCAGGACGCGCCGATCCGTTTCGACGAGGGCGACTGCTTCCTGGTGAACCGGGGATGCCGCTTCGTGATGGCGTCGGACCTGGCGCTCGCGCCGGACGACCCCTCCCATCTCTTGGAAGCCGTGGTGCGCGACGGCATCGCCGTCCACAACGGCGGCGGCGAGCAGTTCCTGGTCAGCGGCAAGGTGAACTTCGACAGCCATCACGCGGCGCTGCTGTTCGACGCCTTGCCGCCCCTGATCAAAGTGCCGGGCGCTTCGCCGCAGGCAGCCGTGCTGCGCTGGGCGCTGGAGCAGCTGGCCTCGGAGTTGCGTAGTCCGGGTCCCGGCGGCGCGCTGGTATCGACCCATCTGGTCCATCTGATGCTGGTGCAGATCCTGCGCATCCACCTGGGCGCGCTGTCTTGCGGCGCACCGGCGGGCTGGCTGTCGGCGCTGGCGGATCCCAGGATCGGCGCGGCGCTGGGCGCCATCCACGCCGAACCGGGACGCGGCTGGACGCTGGAGGCGCTGGCCCGCGTCGCCGGCGTGTCGCGCACGGTCTTCGCGCAGCGCTTCAAGGCGCTGGCGGGAACCACGGTGATGAACTACCTGACGCGCTGGCGCATGCACACGGCGGCCGAACGGCTGCGCAGCGGCGACGAGAGCATTTCCGCCATCGCGTTTTCGCTGGGCTATGAATCCGAAAGCGCCTTCAGCACGGCGTTCAAGCGCGCCATGCTGTGCGCGCCGTCGCAGTACCGGCGCGGGGGCGGGGCGCTGCCGCTGACGGTCTGAGGGTGCGCATGTAGCGGCTTGCCGGCGTCCGATGGCGTCATCGCATGTCAGCCGGACGGCCTAGCGCGAAGGATCCAGGCATCGTCCATCAGGCCTAGGGCATGGGTCGGGAACCGCTACTTTTGGCGGCTTTTCGGCGTCCTGGTCCGGCGCCAATAATCGCTTCATCTGGCTTGACCGGGTTGCCGGCCAAGAAAGGGCGATGTCCTGCATGGGGCATCCACTCATGGAGCAGACTCATGGTTGGGACCGAGACGATTCTTGTCACCGGCGGCGCTGGCTTCATCGGTTCGCATACCTGCGTGGAACTGCTGGCGCAAGGCTACCGGGTCGTGGCGTTGGACAGCCTGATCAACAGCCATCCGGAAGCGATCGCGCGCATACGCCGCATCGCCGGCGGCGAGCTGGCCTTCGTGCGCGGCGACGCCTGTTCCCTTGAAACGCTGGAGCAGCTGTTCGACGCGCATCGCATAGACGGCGTCATCCATTTCGCGGCGCACAAGGCCGTGGGCGATTCCGTCCGCACGCCGCTGGCCTACTATCGCAACAATCTGATCAGCCTGCTGAATCTGCTTGAGGTCATGCGGACGCGGCAGGTCAAGACCTTGGTGTTCAGTTCGTCCGCGACGGTGTATGGCGATCCGGCCACGGTGCCGCTGGACGAGACCGCGCCGCTTTCGGCAACCAACCCCTATGCGCAGACCAAGCTTGCCGGCGAGCGGATCCTGGCCGATCTGGCCGCGTCCGACCCGGCCTGGCGCATTGCCACGCTACGGTATTTCAATCCGGTGGGGGCGCACGAGAGCGGCCTGATCGGTGAAGATCCGTCGGGCATTCCCAACAACCTGATGCCTTTCGTGGCCCGCGTGGCGTCGGGACGCCTGCCCTTGCTGCGCGTGTTCGGGCGCGACTGGCCGACGCCGGACGGCACCGGCGTGCGCGATTACGTCCATGTGGTCGATCTGGCGCGCGGTCATATCGCGGCGCTGGCGGCCCTCAAGCGCGGGCCGAGCGGCTTCACGGTCAACCTGGGCACCGGACGCGGGTACAGCGTGCTGGAGGTCATCGCCGCGTTCGAGCGCGCCAGCGGCCGGCAGGTGCCCTATGAATTCACGGAGCGCCGTTCCGGCGATGTGGCGGTCTACTATGCCGCGACCGGACTGGCCCGCGCCTTGCTGGGTTGGGAGGCCAGTCTTGATCTTGACCGCATGTGCGAGGATGCCTGGCGCTGGCAGAGCCGCAATCCGGCGGGCTATCGGTCCGCGTAGCCCAGCCGGGACGCGAGCCGGACGCTCATCTCAAGCGCTGGCGTCCGCCAGCAGCGGCCGCGCGGCCAGCGCGCCGCGAAACGATTCCAGCAGCACGCGCTTGTTCTCGCGGCTGCGGTAGGCGTGCTCGCGCATCAGGTTCTCGGCGCGCACCGCCTCGCGCCGGGTGATGGCGCGCAGCAGGTCTTCGTGGTCGGCCTGGGCGCGCAGCACGAAGGGCGTTTCCAGCAATGAGGGGGTGGACGGCAGCGTCAGCGCGGCCGGGCCGGCCAGCGGCGTCTTGTTGTTGTGTTCCAGCGCCGACAGCAGCGCGCGGTTGCCGGCGGCCTCGCACAGGATTTCGTGAAAGCGCCGGTTGATCTGGCCCCATGCGCGCGCGTCCACCGTGGTGTTCGGATCCAGCCGCGCCGGCGCCAGCAGCTGGCGGCCTTCTTCCACCGCCTGCTCCAACTGCGCCAGCACCTCGGGCGGGGCGCCGCGCTCGGCCAGCAGCCGCGCGGCCATGCCTTCCAGCACGCCGCGCACGTCCACCGCGTCGCCGATCTCGTCCACCGTGAAGGCGCGCACGCGAAAGCCGCGCGACGGCAGCCGTTCCAGCAGGCCTTCCTTTTCCAGCTCGGTCAGCGCGATGCGCAGCGGCGTGCGCGATACGCCCAGCCGCGCCGAGAACTGCAGCTCCACCACGCGCTCGCCGGGCTGCAGGGCGCCGGACAGCACCATGTCGCGGAGTTCGGAAATGACTTTGTCGATCTGTGCGGCCATGCGGCAAGGTCCTGGGGTGGTCGGGGAAGGATTCAGTGTACCCGCGAAATTGCATGCAATCTGTCGATAAATATCTGATCTGCCCTTGCGATTTCTCAAAATTGCATGCAATAATTTATAAAAACAACGAATGGGCGTCAGAAAAAGCCAGGATTGCATGCAAAACCGGGTACGGATGCATGCCTTCAGTCCGAACCGACAGGAGACAAGATGAAGCTGATGAGCTTCGAGCAGAGGGGCCGCCAGGCCTGGGGCGTGGTGCGCGGCGAGGAGGTCGTTGACCTGTCCGGCGTGTGGCCCGACTTGCGGACCGCGCTGGAGGACGGCGCCGGGCGCATCGCCCGGGAGGCCGACCGCGCCGGCATGCCCTGTACGCCCCTGGCGGGCCTGCAATGGCTGCCGCCCGTGCCCAACCCGCGCAAGATTCTGTGCGTGGGCCTGAACTATGGCCGCCACGTGCTGGAGGCCGGCCGCGAGCTGCCGGCGCATCCCTCGCTGTTCATCCGCTACGCCGACAGCTTCGTCGGCCACGGCCAAGACATGTGGAAGCCGCGCGCCTCCGACCGCTACGACTATGAAGGCGAGCTGGCCGTGGTCATTGGCCGGGCAGGGCGCCACATCGCGGCGCGCGACGCGCTGTCGCACGTGGCCGGCTACACCTGCATGGCCGAGAACTCGGTGCGTGACTTCCAGAAGCACAACGCCCAGGTCACGCCCGGCAAGAACTTCGAGCGCAGCGGCGCGCTGGGCCCCTGGCTGGTCACCGCCGACGAGATCGGCGACCCGGCGCGCTTGCGGGTGATGACGCGGCTGAACGGCGAGACCCTGCAACAGGGCGAGGTCTCGGACCTGATTTTTCCCATCGCCGAGCTGATCGCCTACGTCAGCGCCTTCACCCCCCTGTCGCCGGGCGACGTGATCGCCACCGGCACGCCGGAGGGCGTGGGCTCCAGCCGCAAGCCGCCGCGCTTCATGGCCGTGGGCGACACGCTGGAAGTGGACATTCCAGGCGTGGGCACGCTGGTCAACCGGGTGGCGGACGAACCCGCCCCGGCACATCAAGAACAAGGAGACGCGCATGGCTGATGCGCTGCTGTACCTGACGGAACGCGACGTGGTCTCGGTGCTGGACATGCGCCGCGCCATCGACGCGCTGCACGGCATGCTGGTGGCCCAGGGCCGCGACGAGGCCCGCAACCTGCCCAAGGCGCTGGCGACCTGGGGCGATGGCAGTTCGATGCACGCGCTGGGCTCGGTACAGACGGGCGAGGGCGGCTACGCCGGCTTCAAGACCTGGGTCCATACCAAGGCGGGCGGCGGCTCGGTGTTCAGCCTGTTCGACGCCCGCACCGGATTCCTGCGCGCGGTGATCGAGGCGCGCGCGCTGGGCATGCTGCGCACCGCCGCGATCAGCGGCGTGGCCACCCGCGCCCTGGCGCCGCAAGACGCCAGCCGCGCCGCGCTGATCGGCACCGGACCGCAGGCCGTGACGCAGCTGGCGGCGCTGGCCGAAGTGCGCGAACTGCGGCGGGTGCGCGTGTACAGCCCCACGGCGGAAAAGCGCCGCGCCTTCGTCGCGGCGGCCTCGGCCCGATACGCCTTCGAGATCGAGGAGTCCCCCACGCTGGCGCACGCGCTGGCCGATGCCGAGATCGTGACCCTGATCACGCGCGCCGTCGAACCCTTCGTGGATGCGGCCCAGCTGGCCGACTGCCGCCACCTGAACGCGGTGGGCGCGATCTTGCCGGCCAAGGCCGAGTTCGCGCAGGACGTGTTCGAACGCGCCGACCGCGTGGTGGTCGACGACCTGGAGAACGCCAGGCGCGGTTCGCGCGAGCTGCGCGAGCGCTACGGCGTCGATGCGCCGTCCTGGCCCGGCGTGTCGCGGCTGAGCGATGTGCTGGCGGCCGGCGAAACGCGCGCCCCGGATGCGCGGCTGACGCTGTTCAAGGGCATGGGCATGGGCCTGTCCGACCTGGCGATGGCCACGGTGGTGTACGAGCAGGCGCTGGCGCGCGGCCTGGGCGTGGCGCTGCCGCCGCAGACCCGCGAGAACCTGCTGCTGGCGCAGGGCTGACACCAACATTCAATGAGACAGCCGGCGCGAGCGCCGGCGGCAACAGGAGACAAGCATGTTCATCGACGTCAGCGGGGCCGCGCCCCGCGAACAGGACAAGTGGCCGTCCATCGTGATCCCCAAGGAGGCGATCGACCTGGAAATCGCCCGCCTGATCGACGCGCCCAAGCCGGACAACGGCCGCCGCGCCTCCCTCATCGTGCATCCGAACGCGCGCGCGCCCGGCCTGGGCCTGGCGCCGGGAACCGACGTGACCATCAACGTGGTCAACCCCGGCGAGCGCACCTGGAACCTGCGCAAGAACTCCAACATGCTGGAGATCTGCATCAGCGGCGAGGGCGTGGCCACCGTGGCGGGCCGCGATATCCGCGCCGGCCGGTGGGACGTCTGGAACACGCCCGCCATGCAGGTGCATTCCTACCGCAACGAAGGCAAGGAACCGTGGGTGCGCCTGTCGTACTCCAACGCGCCGCTGCTGGAAAAGCTGGAGATCCATTACGTCGAGGAATTCGAGGGCGACGTGCCGCCGGCCGACGCCAACACCAAGCCGGTGCCGGCCCGCGCTCCGGGCGCCGCGCGCTCGCGCGACCTGGCGCTGCGCGAGCAGATCACGCCGGAAGGCGCCTGGCTGATGGGCTATGAGTGGCTGATCGATATCGACGTGCTGGAATCCAAGGCGCTGCACTGGCCCTGGGCCGAGGTCTCGCGTCACCTGCCGACGGTGGAAGACATCGCGCGCGGCTACAACGGCCGACGCCTGTTCGTGCTCTACAACCCGGCCACCGAGCGGCGCATCGGCACCACGCACAGCTTCTTCGCCACCATTTCGTCCTCGCCGCCGGACAACCATCACGTGCCGCATCGCCACAGCTCGTCGGCCATCAACTACTACCTGCGCGGCAACGGCTACAGCAAGGTCAGCGGCGAACGGCTGGACTGGAAGGCCGGCGACCTGATCCTGTCGGCGCCGGGCTGGGCCATGCACTCGCACCATTCCGGCACCGAGACCACGTCCGCGCTGACCGTGCAGGACCATCCGCTGCAGATCGCCATGGAATCGCTGATCTGGCAGGAGCGCATGCAGGAGCCCATCCTGGCGCTGGGCAGCCAGAGCGGCTTCGAGAGCAACCGCGCGCAGCTGGCCGCCGCGTCCTGAGCGCCGCCGCGCCGACACCGACATGAACCCTGGATCCGACATGACCCTGACCGAGCTTTCCGACGCCCCGGCGCTGCGCGCGCGCCTGCGGGATTTCTATGAAGACTACGCCCACTGCCTGGACGAGGACCGGCTGGAGCAATGGCCCGACTTCTTCACCGAGGACTGCCATTACCGCGTGCTCTCGCGCGAGAACCACGACGCCGGCCTGCCGCTGGGGCTGATCTATTGCATGAACAAGAACATGGTGCGCGACCGGGTCACCGCGCTGCGCGAGACCACCATGTTCGAGCCGCGCGCGCTGCGCCACTTCATCAGCGGCGTGCGCGTGACCGAGGTCGATGGCGACCGCATCGTCGCGCAGGCCAATTTCGCGGTGATGGAGTCGCTGTCCGACCGCGAGCCCACGCTGAACATGGTCGGCCGCTACCTGGACGAGCTGCGCGTGACGCCGCAGGGGCTGGCGTTCAGCCGCCGCGACTGCGTCTACGACAACTACCGCGTGCGCACCTCGCTCATCGTCCCCATCTGAATCCGCCGCAAGGAAATCCGTCATGACCTGTCCCGACGCCGCCACGCGGCAAGAAGCGCCCGCCGCGGCCCCCGTCCATATCGAGCGCCGCTGGCCCAAGGAAGGCTATACGCGCATCCCCAACTGGGTCTACACCGATCCGGCCATCTTCCAGAAGGAGATGGACGTGTTCTTCGGCGGCAAGACCTGGAACTACGTGGGCCTGGAATGCGAAGTGCCCGAGACCGGCTGCTTCAAGCGCAACTGGATCGGCAACCGTCCCGTCATCATGGTGCGCGGTGAAAACGGTGATATCCACGTGCTGGAGAACCGCTGCGCCCATCGCGGCGCGCAGATCTGCTGGCAGAACACCGGCAAGGTGGCCGATTTCACCTGCCCGTACCACCAATGGAACTATGACCTGGAAGGCAATCTGCAGGGCGTGCCGTTCCGGCGCGGCGCGCTGGGCAAGGGCGGCATGCCGCGCGACTTCGATCCCAAGCAGAACGGCATCCGCAAGCTGCGCAGCGTCAATCGCGGCGGCTCGGTCTGGGCCACCTTCGCCGAGGACGCGCCCAGCTTCGAGGACTACTGCGGTCCGGAAGTGCTGGCGGAGATCGATCACATGCTGCCGGGCAAGCCGCTCAAGCTGCTGGGCTACAGCCGCCAGCTGATCCCCAGCAACTGGAAGATGTACCTGGAGAACCTGAAGGATCCGTACCACGCGACCCTGCTGCACACCTTCTACATCACCTTCGGCCTGTGGCGCGCGGATTCCAAGTCCGAGTGCATTCCGACCGGCGGCGGCGCGCACAGCGTGATGGTGTCGCACAACGAAGGCAAGAAGAAGACCGAGGCCACCACCGAGATGAGCCGCTTCCGCGAGGACCTGGAGCTGCTGGACCTGGAGACGGTCACGCCGCGCGCCGAGTTCAATCGCGGACGCGTCGGCGGCGCCTGGGTGTTCCCGGCGGCGCAGTTCGGCATCCAGGCCAATTCGCTCAAGACGCGCCACGTCATTCCGCGCAGCCCCACCGAGCACGAGCTGGTGTTCACCTACTACGGCTACGAGGACGACGACGAGGAAATGACGCGCCTGCGCCTGAAGCACGCCAACCTGCTGGGGCCGGCCGGCTTCGTGTCCATGGACGACAGCGAGATGCTGAACCAGGTGCAGATCGGCGTCACCGGCTACCCGGAAGCGCGCGGCATCGTCGAAATGGGCGGCCGCGACACCGAGCCGGCCGACTACATGGTGACCGAGGTGCTGATCCGTTCGTTCTACGACTACTACCGCAAGGCGATGGGGCTGTGAGCATGGAAACCTGGAAACGCGTGGCCCAAGTGGGCGATATCTCGCCCGACACCAATACCCTGCGCGTCGTGCTGGACGGCGAGGGTGTCTGTCTCTATGACTTGCAAGGCGAGATCTGCGCCACGCAGGACCGCTGCCCGCATGGCAACGCCAGCCTGGCCGACGGCTACCTCGAGGACGGCACCATCGAATGCCCGCTGCACCAGGGCGTGTTCGACATCCGCAGCGGCAAGCCGAAATGCCCGCCCGTCACGACCGACCTGCGCCGCTACGAGGTGAAGGTGGACGGCGATGTCATCTACCTGAAGGCGGAAGCCGCGTGAACGCCGGCGCCATCGTCATCGTCGGCGCCGGCCAGGCGGGCGGCTGGGCCGCCACCACGCTGCGCGACCGCGGCTACGACGGCCGCATCGTGCTGCTGGGCGACGAGCCGCACGCGCCCTACGAACGGCCGCCGCTGAGCAAGGCGGTGCTGTCCGGCCAGGCCCTGGCGGAAAGCACCGAGCTGTTCGCCGCGCGCAAGCTGGAGTCGATGGGCATCGAGTTCGAGTCCGGCGTCGCGGCGCTGCGGCTGCGTCTGGCGGACAAGCGGGTCGATACGTCGGACGGGCGGGCGCTGGCCTACGACAAGCTGATCCTCTGCACCGGCGGCCGGCCCACGGTGCCGGCGCTGCCGGGCGTGGACCATGACGGCGTGCATGTGCTGCGCACGCGGGCCGACGCCGAACGGCTGCGCGCCCGGCTGGGCCCCGACCGGCATGTGCTGATCGTGGGCGGCGGCTGGATCGGGCTGGAGGTTGCCGCCACGGCGCGCCAGTCCGGCAGCAAGGTCACGGTGCTGGAGCGCGAGGCGCGGCTGTGCGCGCGCAGCGTGCAGCCGGGCGTGTCGGCGCATCTGGCGACGCTGCACGCGGCCAACGGCGTGGCGCTGCGGCTGAACGCCGGCCTGCGCGCCGTGGGCGGATCGGCCGACGGCCGGCCCGTGGCGGAGCTGGCGGATGGCTCCTCGATCGCCGCCGACGCGATCGTGCTGGGCGTGGGCCTCACGCCCAACGATGCGCTGGCGCGCGACGCCGGCATTGCCTGCGATCGCGGCGTGCTGGTGGACGAGCGTTGCCGCACGTCGGCACCGGACGTATACGCGGCCGGCGATGTGGCCGTGTCCGCGCGGCCCGGCGGCGGCCGCTTGCGGCTGGAGTCCTGGCAGAACGCGCAGGATCAGGGCACGGCGGCGGCGCTGTCGGCGCTGGGCCTGGGCGAAGCGTATCGGCCGACCGGCGCGGTCTGGTCGGAGCAATACGACGCCATGGTGCAGATCGTCGGCTTTCCGGCGCTGGCGGCCAGCGAGGTGCTGCGGCCGCAGGCGGATGCCCGCGCGCTGCTGTCGGTGGCGCTGGATGCGGAAGGCCGCGCCGTGGCGGGCGTGACAGTGAACGCGGCGCGCGAACTGCGCCAGCTGCGTAAATGGATCGCGCAGGGCGCGGTGCTGGATCCGGCGCTGCTGCGCCGGTCCGATGCGCCGCTGGCCAGCGCCCAGATCGGATGATGGCGACCCCGGAACCGGGCAAGGAGCATGCAATGGAACTTGAACACCTGCTTACCAAGGCCGCCTGCGAAGAAACCGTGCTGGCGTTTTTCCATGCGCTGGACACGCGCCGGCACGAAGCCGCCGCCGCGCTGATGACCGAAGACGGCTGCTGGGAACGGCAAGGACGGCTGCTGTCCGGCCGCGAGCAGATCCTGGACGCGCTCAATGGCCGCGCGCCGGATCGCGCCACCTGCCATGTCGTGACCAATCTGCGGCTGGCCACGCTGGACGGATCGCGGGCCACGGTCGCCTATTTCCTGACCGCCTATGAGAGCCGGCCGACGGAGCAGGGCGGGGCGCCACGGCTGGTCGCGATCCGCGAATGCCAGGACACGCTGGTGGCCACCGCGCAGGGCTGGCGGCTGCAGGACAAGCGCAGCCGCCGCCATCTGCCGCCCGAATGAGCGCCGGATGTCGAGCCTCAGGCACTGAATCGCAGCTATCGAATCACAGCCCCCGAATTCCAATCATCCCGGAGAACCTTCCATGGATTCCGCCACCATCAAGGCGCTGGCGCAGCGCCTGGACCAGGCCGAGCGCGGCCGCAGCCAGGTGCGCCAGCTGTCGCTGGACCATCCCGACATCACCATCGCCGACGCCTACGCCATCCAGCGTGAATGGGTGGCCTCCAAGATCGCGGCGGGCCGGCGGCTGGTCGGCCACAAGATCGGCCTGACCTCGCGCGCCATGCAGCTGTCGTCGCAGATCGACGAGCCGGACTACGGCGCGCTGCTGGACGACATGCTGTACGGCGACGGCGCCGAGATCCCGCGCGACCGCTACATCGTGCCGCGCGTCGAGGTGGAACTGGCCTTTATCCTGGAGCGCCGCCTGCAAGGGCCGGACGTGACGCTGTTCGACGTGCTGGACGCCGTGCGCTACGTGATTCCCGCGCTGGAAATCATCGACGCGCGCTCGCACCAGATCGATCCCGACACCAAGCGCCTGCGCAAGGTCTTCGACACCATCGCCGACAACGCGGCCAACGCCGGCGTGGTCATGGGCGGCCGCCCTGTGCGGGTCGGCGACACCGACCTGCGCTGGGTCGGCGCCATGATGTCGCGCAACGCCGTGATCGAAGAGACCGGCCTGGCGGCCGGCGTGCTGAATCATCCGGCCAACGGCGTGGTCTGGCTGGCCAACAAGCTGGCCGAGCACGATGTGGCGCTGGAGGCCGGGCAGATCATCCTGAGCGGCTCCTTCACGCGGCCGGTCTACGCCGAGCGCGGCGACACCTTCCACGTCGACTACGGCGCGCTGGGCGCCGTCAGCTGCCGTTTCGTCTGAGGAAAGCCGGATCCAGGAATACCCGCAGCAACCCGCGCGCCACATATCCACTACACAGGGCGCGCGCTACCATTGAACAGGAGACAAACTTGAAACCCTACAAGAGCTTGATCGGAACGGTCGCCGCCGCCTGCGCGTCGCTGGCGTTCTGTACGGCCCAGGCCGAGCCGGCCTGGCCCACCCACGCCATCACCCTGGTGGTGCCCTTCGCGGCCGGCGGCGGCGGCGACACGCTGGCGCGGCTGATGGCCGAACCGCTGGGACGCGAGCTGGGCCAGACCATCATCGTGGAAAACCGGCCGGGCGCCGGCGGCAATATCGGCACGTCCATCGCCGCGCGCGCCAATCCCGACGGCTACACGCTGGCATATGGCACCAACGGCACGCAGGCCACCAATCACTGGCTTTACAAGAGTCCTGGCTACGCGCCGGGCGACTTCGAGCCGGTGTCGCGCTTCACCATCATCGCCGCGGCCCTGGTGGTGAACAGCGCCGATGAACGCTTCAAGACCCTGGAGCAGCTGATCGCCTACGCCAAGTCGCGTCCGGGCGAACTGACCTGCGGCTCGGCCGGCAACGGCACCTCGTCGCACCTGGCCTGTGAACTGCTCAACCAGATGGCGGGCATCAAGGTCATGCACATCCCGTACAAGGGCGGCGGCGCGGCCATGACCGACCTGCTGGGCGGCCGCATCTCGTTCATGATCGACGTGATGCCCAACGTCTCGGGCCAGATCGCCGCCGGCAAGCTGCGCGCGCTGGGTGTGACCACGCCGGAACGGGTGGCGTCCAATCCGGACATTCCCACCGTCAGCGAGGCGGGCGTGAAAGGCTACGAGTTCTACGCCTGGGACGGCCTGTACGCGCCCAAGGGCACGCCGGTCGCCGTGCTGGACAAGCTCAACGCCGCCCTCAACCAGGTGCTGCAGAAGCCCGAGGTGCGCAAGATGCTGGAATCGCGCGGCGCCATTCCGTCGCCGACCACGCGGGCCGGCCTGAAGGACTTCGGCGCCGAGGAATACGAGCGGCTGGGCAAGGTGGTGAAGACCGCCGGCGCGTCGATCGACTGAGCGGGGCCAGGGCAGGCGGTGCGCAAGCGGACCGCCTGCGCACTGCGCGACCGGATCAGCCCAGCATCCGCAGCGCCATGGCGACGAGCCACTGCGCGTCGGCGGGCCTGGCATGCTCGCGGGCCTGCGAGTCGGCGCCCACCGCCACGAAAGGCGCCCGCACATGGGCGCCGATCTGGCCGGCGATGGGCTGGTGGTAGTCCGTGACCGCGAGCACGGGGCGCGCATCGCCGTTCAGGCAGGCGTCCAGATGCGAGGTCCGGGGCGTCATCAGGGGGTTGAGCCCGTTCCAGCGGTCGGCGGCGCCGGCGTCGCGCGCCAGGCGCGTATAGCTGGGGCAGCTCCAGATCTCGCTGTCTATGCCCCAGTCACGGCGCAGCCACCCGGCCGCCTGGATCACGCGCGACAAGGCCTTGCCCGCGCCGCACAGCCGGATCCGCGCGTCGGCCGACGCCGGGCCGATGCGGTACATCCCGCGCCAAGCGGCTTGCGCGTCCGGCTCGCTGAGCGGATCCGCGCCCGCGTCATCGCCATGCAGCGTCAGGTAGCAGCAGCCGGCGTCACCATCCACATACAGGGCTTGCAGCGCGCCCCGCAGGATCGCGCGGGCCTCGTCGGCCGATGCCGGGTCATACGGCGTGCAGGGCAGGTAGGCATTGAGCCAGACCGGCACATCGGGCATCACGCCCTTGGTCCAGCGCGACGGCGTGGTTTCCGCCAGGTTCAGGATGATGCCGCGATCCTGCGTTTCCCAGCAGGCCGCGCGCAGCGCGCTGGCGGCGCTGGCGCGCAAAAAATACAGCAGCGGTTTTTCATGGCCTGGCTCCGCGCCGCCGAAGCGCAGCGGCCAGGCCGCCGCGAGGCCCGCGTCGGGCACATCGTCCGCGCCGGGGCCCTTGACCAGCGACAGGTGGCTGGCGTCCCCGGCTTCCGCGAGCAGCGTGCGCGCCAGTCCCCGAGCCATCGCGGCCGGCGACTCCCGTGCTTGATGCGCCGCGCCGGAACGGCGGGCGGCCATGCGCGCCAGGCACGCCTGTGCGGCGGCGCGGGTGCTGGCCGAAGGTCGGGGCCCATTGTGCGTGTGGCTGGACATGTGTGTTTGCTCGGCGGATGCACACGGCGGTGCGTGCTTTGATTAGAATTGCATTTGCAACTATTGTAGCGGCAAGTATTTCACGCAATCAAACCGGAGCGCGCCATGGCAGCCGAAAACCGACATCCCATCACCTTCTACACGGCCAATACGCCCAACGGCCTGAAGGTCGGCATCTACCTGCATGAGGCGGGCCTGGCACACCAGCGTCATCCCGTGGACCTGGGCGCGGGCGAGCAAAAGCGGCCCGAATACCTGAAGATCAACCCGAACGGCAAGATTCCCGCCATCGTCGACCACGAGGCCGGGCTGACGGTGTTCGAATCGGGCGCGATTCTTTCGTACCTGAGCAACAAGACCGGCCATCTGCAGCCGGACACGCTGGCCGGACAGCTGGCGGTGCAGCAATGGCTGCATTTCCAGATCGGCGGCATCGGCCCCATGCTGGGGCAGCTCTGGTGGTTCCTGCATGGCTCCAAAAGCGGCAACGAAGAGGCGATCGAGCGCTACCGCAAGGAGTCGCTGCGCCTGCTGGACGTGGTGGACCGGCGGCTGGGCGAATCGCGCCATCTGGCCACACCGGATTACTCGATCGCGGACATCGCCGCCTTTTCATGGCTGAGATCGGCTGAGGAGCTGCAGCTGGACATCGCGCCGTTCGAGCACGTGGGCCGGTGGCTGGAGGCCATCGAGGCCAGGCCGGCGGTCCAGGCGGCGGTGAGGGCAAACCAGGGCGGGTGATTGAGGACGGAACTGTCCGCAATGTTGCGCCCGCCGGCTGCTTTTTCCAACGGGTTCCCGGGCGCACACTGCCGTCCGTCATCACCCCTAAGGAACCCAGACCATGACATCCCCGCACGTCGCCGCCTTCGTTGCCGGCCCCCAGCCCACCGTCTTCATCGTCAACGTCATCCATGCCCATCCCGGCAAGCAGGAGCAAGCCTTCAGCGCCATCCAGGACGTGGTGCACTACGTCGCCCGCACCAAGCAGGGCTTCCTGTGGAGCAATCTGTCCAAGAGCACCGACGGCAAGACCGTGGTCAACATCGAGGCCATTTCCGGCGCGAACAAGGTGGACGAGTTCTTTTCCGATCCGGTATTCCTGGAGAAATTCCGCCGGCTCGACGAGGTGTCCACGAGCGAATTCCATACCTATCGCGTGGATGACCTGGTGCTGCCCGGGGCATGACCTCGTGCGGCTTGAGCGCCCCAGGGCTGGCGGGCGCGAGGCGCACTGAGCATCATGCATCCGCCCGCCAGCGCCACGGGCAGCCGGCCACGATGCCCTGGGCGGCCAGGGCATCGCCATCGCTGGCCGACGCGTCGGCGTAGTCGATGGGGGCTTCGGCATTCGGCCGGTTGTGCCAGAGGGCGCGTTCGGGCGGACAGACCGCATGCAGGCTGGTCACCAGCCATAGGGCGCCGCTGCGGGCCAGCGACAGGGTGGCGTCGCAAATGATGCCGTCGCGGCTGGCTTGCGTGCCGCGTTGTCCGATCAGGGCGTAGCGGCCGGTCAGGACCAGCGCGTCGTCCCGCGCCCGCAGGTCCAGCACGCGTTCCAGCACCAGATCCGTCAGCACGAACCGGCGGACATGCAGGAAGCGCTGGAACGATTCGACCGTGGTCGCGCTGCCCTTGATGCTGAACTGCGCATGCGCGAACGTGGCGCGCAAGGCCGTCCAGTCACCGTGGATGAAGGCGCCGCGCAGTTCGCGCAACAGAGCCAGCGCCTCCGGCGGCGGCGTGTCCATCAGCGCAGGAAGCTGGCGGCGGCCGGTTGTGCGAACGGCACGGCCGGCCTGGCCGGGTCGGCTTGGCGGGCACGGCGCCGGATGAGGCGGGCGACCGAGGCACCGTAGCGCATGTCGGTGTCGCGGATGCCCAGCCAGGCCACGTGCGAGTCGCCGGCGGTCGCGCGCACCCGATTGCCTTCCCAGAAGACGTAGCGCCCGTCGGGCAGGCGGCTGTAGTCCAGCGCGATGATGTCCAGGCCCACCGCCCGGGCCGCCGCCAACACGCGTTCCGGATGCGGCTCGCCCTCCAGGCGGAACACCTCGTCCATCGAGCAGGTCTGCGCCCACAGGGCCGCATCCTTGTAGTTGACGAAGGCGGATATCGAGCGCATGAAGTGGGCGGGAATCACCTCATCGTCCACGACATAGCTGCGGAATTTGTGGAAGTAGAGCCCGGAGCGCTCGGTCTCGACGAACTCGATGGCGAGATTCAGGGGCAGCATGCCCTTCGCGTCCGGATAGGTCTGCAGGGCGAGCCGGCGCTGGGTCTCGATGGTGCGCTGCGCGTCCTCGGGCGTGCGCGCCAGATACATGCCCGACCCCCGATGCATGCCGTCGCGCCGCAGCACCAGCGGGTACGTCAGGTCGGTGATGTCCTCGAAGGCCGAGAAATGCTGGTACTTCGCGCATTCGATGCCGGCATCGGCCCAGCGGCTCAGGTAGAAGGAATGCAGGCTGTGCGCGTTCTCGACAGTGCCTATGACGGGAAAGCCGCGGGCCAGCAGTTCCGCTTCCCGGCGCGCGCCGTAGTAGACATAGTTGCGGTTGTAGTATCGGTAGACCGAGACGTACATCGCGTCATAGCGGTCGAGCCGGGGCAGCGGGTTCCATGGGTTGTACAGGTGCCATTCGATGTTCTGCTCGTCCAGCCCCCAGACGATGGAGCGGTGTTCCATGGGCAGCATGAAGCCGGTCAGGGTTTCGAAGCCGGTCATGATGAGCACGCGCAAGCGCTTCATTGCTGTCCTCCGTTGGGGAAGGCGGGAGTCTGCGTCACCGGCAGATGCCGCAGACCGTGGAAGCTGACCGTGGGATGCCAGAGCGGCGCGCCCGCCAGCGACAGGCGGGGAAAGCGCGCGACGATGGCCTGCAGCGCGCGCTGGCCCTGCATGCGGGCAAACCAGCCGCCCAGGCAGGCATGGCGTCCCAGGCCGAAGGCCACGTGCCTGTTGTTCGTGCGGGTGATGTCGAAGCGCTCGGGATCCTCGAAGACCTCGGGATCCCGGTTGGCCGCGCCCAGCACCAGCATGAGCTGGTCGCCGGCGGCAATCCGCTTGCCCGCCAGTTCGTGGTCCTGCGTCGCCACCCGCCAGGCGATCTGCTGGGGCGATTCGACACGCAATATTTCCTCGATGGCCTTGGGCCAGAGATCGGGCTGCTCCCGCAGCAGGCGTCGCTGCTCGGGATGGCGCAGCAGCAACAGCAGGCCGTTGCCGATGAGATTGACGGTGGTCTCATGTCCGGCGGGGAACATAAGCACCAGATTGGCCAGCGCGTCCTCGAGCCCGACGGGATGCTCCTGCATGGAACGCATCAGATCGCCCGCCAGTCCGGCATCCTCGGGGCATTCCATTTTCTCGCGCAGATATTCCTTGAACGCGGCGATGCCGGCCGCGGCATCACCGAGCACCGGGGCCGCGGGCAGCGGTTCGATCAAGGAGGCCACCTGGTTGGACCAGGCCTTGACCCGGGCCTGGTCGGCGGAGGCGACATCGAATACGCGGCAGACCGTGCTGACGGGCACGGGCAGCGCGAAGTCGCCGACGGCATCGAAATCCTGGTCGCCGTCCAGCGCGTTCAGCCGCTGGTCCAGGATGTCATCGATCATCCGCGCCAGGCGTCCTTCGCTGGCCGGGCTGAACGCCTGGATGATGGCCCGCCGCAGCGGCTTGTGATCCGGCTCGTCGCGGTTCAGCACGGAGTGCGTGAGCAGCCACGCCACGCCGGGGCGCGAGCGGTAGCGCTGGGCAAAACCGGGCCAGCGCGAGACTTCCGAGCTGTATGAAGGATCGCGCAAGACCTGGCTGACTTCCGCATAGCGGGTCAGCACCCAGATGCCCATGGCGCTCCTGTGCACGGGATCCTGCTCGCGCAAGTCCCGGTAGTGGGCATAGGGCGCGGCCGAGAAATCCTTGGCAAAGGGGTTGAAGCGCATGTCATTCATGATCCGTTCTCCAGCCAGTCGAGCAGGGCGCCATCGTCGCGCGGCCGTTCGCCGTGCGCCCGCAGCAGGATCTCGGCGGCCAGTCCGAACGGCAGCGTGACGATCAGCCCGCGGGGCTTGAAGCTGGCCAGGTAGATCGCCGCTTCCGCCACGCTGTCGATGCGCGCGAGCATGGCGCGCAGGTCTTCCGAGGATTGGATGCGCCAGCGCCGGCTGTAGGTGCGCGTGCGTTCTCGGGCGTGCGGGTCCAGCGCCAGCATGGCCCTGGCGAGGTCGACCAGGGCCAGCGCCGTGGCGCGGGTCTGTCCGCTCGCCAGGGCGCCGATATCGCGCCACAGTTGCGGTTCCAGCCGGCAGCGGAAGGCCCGCGCGGCGGGCACCGGCGCCTGCGCGCGCAGGGAGCGGACCACGTCGGTCATGTCGGTGGGCGCGGCGCCCACCAGGCGGGCGGCGAGCGCGCGCAATTGTGGCGACAGCGCATCGCTGCCCACGTGGGCCACCGGGGCGTCCAGGGTCGTCATCGGATGGTTGACTCGAAGGGGTGGATGGCCACCGGCCGTGGCCAGAGCGCGTAGGCGCGCAGCTGGCCGCTGGCGGTCAGCCTGGCCAGCAAGCCGTCGCTGGGATAGCGCATGCCGCGCAGATGTTCCAGCAGCTTGCGGGCGCCGCGCTGGGTCACCAGATAGCAACTGGCGCCGCCACAGGACCAGGCCTCGTAGACCGACAGGGCGCCAGCCCGGCGAACGGGCGTGTCCCGCTCGGGATTGAAGGCGGGCCGGATCGAGGCCAGCGTCTCGTCGTTGAGATAATGCAGGTAGACTAGGTCGCCATCGCCAGGAAGCCCGCGCAGCAGCGTCCACAGATCCAGCGAGGGCGGCAGCACGAGGTCGTCTTCGCACACCAGTCCATAGCGCCGGTCGGACTGGCACAGCATGCGCCAGACGTGGGCATGGGACAGCGCGCAGCCCACTTCCGCGTGCGACATGGGGCCGGACAGTCCTTCATTCTGCGGATGCAGCTCGCCGGCGCCTCGCATGGCGTCGAGGTCGAGATCCGCGCCTTCCACCGCGTCGACGAAGGTCGCCGGCCAGCCCAGGCGGCCGAATTGCCTTTCCATATGCCGGCGGCGCGCACCGCTGCGCGGCAGGCTGATGCAATAGACGCCGCAGGGCAGCCCCAAATGGCCCGCCATCATGCGGCTCTCAGGTGCGACACCAGCCGCTGCAGCTCGTCGAATTCCTCGGACGCCTGCGGATCCGGGTGGGCCGTGGCTTGCGGCTTGAGCGTCAGCCGCTGCCCGAGCAGCAGGCCATCCATGCCGCAGGACCGATAGCATTCGATCGCGTCGGCGGCGGTCTCGACGATGGGCTTGCCCGCCAGATTGAACGACGTGTTCAGCAGCACCGGCACGCCGGTGAGCGCGCCGAACGCCTCGATGATCTCGTACAGCCACGGATTGTGTTCACGGCGCAGCGTCTGCACGCGCGCGGTGCCATCCACGTGCGTGATGGCGCCGAGCTGGTCCCGCAGCGCTTCCCGGACGGGGAACACGCGCAGCATGAACGGGCTTTCGTCATCGCCGGCCTCGCCCAGGTCAAACCATTGCCGCGCCTGCTCGTAGAGGACCACCGGGGCGAACGGCCGGAACAGTTCGCGATGCTTGATGCGGGCGTTCACGATATGGGTCATGGCCGGGCTGCGCGGGTCGGCCAGGATGCTGCGATTGCCCAGGGCGCGCGGCCCGTGCTCTGAACCATGCTGGAACAGACCCAGGATGCGGCCCTCGGCCAGCAGGGCCGCGATGTCTTGCGCGCTGGCCTGGCGCGTCGAGATGCCGTGGTCGGCCAGCGTGCGTTCCAGCGCCTGCGAAGTCTCGGCGGGCGGGCCGAGGTAGTCGGTGGCCACCGGCGCGCGCGGATGTCCCGCCAGGATCTGGGCGCCATACAGCGCGCAGGCCAGCGCATGGCCGTTGTCGCCGGGGTTGGGCGCGATGTAGAGCTGGCGAAACCCCGCCTCGTCGGCGATGCGCTGATTCGCGCAGCTGTTCAGCGCCACGCCGCCGGCCAGGCAGATGGCGTCCACGTCCGGCAGGCGGCGGCGCAGCGCGCCGGCCGCGTTGAGCATGATCTCCTCGATCATGCGCTGGATCGCGAAAGCGATGTCGGCATGTCCGGGCAGCAGCGCGCCATCCTCGCGGCGTGGCGCGTAGCGCGCGACCTGGGGCAGGTATTCGGCCGCCGGCGGGAAGGAGAACGAGCCGTCCTCGTGCAGCCCGAGCGCCGGCCGCAGCTTGCGGTAGAGCGTGTCGCGGCCATAGGAAGCCAGGCCCATGGTCTTGCCTTCGTCGCCCGCGTAGAACCCCAGATGGCGCGAGAATTCGGCGTACAGCAGTCCGGGGCTGCTACCGGGATGCAGGTGTTCCTGCAAGACCTCCATCCTCAGGCCATGCGCATGGCTCAGGGTCATGGCGATCCGCGATTCGTCCATGCGCCCCAGATCCTCGCCGCTCTCGTCGGCGGTCAGCACGGCGGCGCGCTCGAACGGACTGGGCAGGTAAGCCTGCCATTGATGGATCTGGTGGTGTTCCAGGCCGCGCACGACCTCGGCATTGGGGAACAGGCATTCCAGCAGCGTGCCGACGCGTCCCCAGTTGAAGGCGAAGTGGCAGTCGGCGGTGACGATCATGTCGATGTCCTCCGGCCCCAGCGGCAGGCCGCCGAGCAGGTGGCGCACGAATGGCAGCAGCGCGTCCTCGGAGATGAATGACGGCGGAAAGCCGTTGAATGAATAGTCGAGCGCGTCGCGGATGGCGTGGTCCACGTCGGACTCGCCGCTGTGGATGTCGGTCAGCTCGCGCCGGCTGAACAGCAGCGAATGCTTGCAGCCGGTGTAGCGGTCCAGCGTCAGGGCGCGCACCCCGTGGCGGGCGGAGACCAGGGCCGCGGCGGCGCCATGGCCGGTGGAGCAAAGGCCCAGCACGTTTGCCGCGCTGTGCCGGGGCGTATCGGGCGTGGTTTCAGGACCAGTCATCGGGACCCTCGTAGATGCGTGGATGGCTGCGGGCGACGTCGCCGGCGGTGACGCTCTGGGCCACCAGCGAATCGATGTAGGCCTGCAGGCCGGCATTGGCCCGCAGCATGGAGTTGAAGACCGAATTGACCCAGGTCAGGCAGTCAAGCTGGCATTTGTCGATCAAGGCGCCGAAATTGGAAGGCAGCGGATTGGCGGCCAGCGCCGTGATGATGGCTTGCAGGTCTGTCGCGACTTGTTGCCTGGAGGTGGCGTCCAGGCCCTGCTGCGCCTGCAAGGCCGTCAGCAGTGCCTGGGTCTGGGCGCTGATCTGAGCCACCGGAATGGAGGTTTCGGTGGCGGCCTCGCCCACGCCCTTGATGCGGCTCCATATCTGGTAGACCAGCGCGATCGGCGCCGAGAACAGGCTTTGCAGATAGACGGCGTCCAGCAGCCGTCCGGACATGCGGGTCAGGTTGTAGAGGCGCTTGGCGACCTTGCCCAGGTTGTACTTGGCCTTGCCCGGCGTGCCGAACTTCTTCACTTCCAGCGCCAGCTGCGCCAGGTAGTACGCGCGCAGGTCGGCGCCGATCGCGGCGTACAGGCTCGCGACCAGCGATTCCTGGCGGGTGTCCAGGTAGATCTCCTGGAGGAAGGCGTCCTGGGCGCCGTCCATGGTGGTGATGTTGCCCACCGGATCCTGCCAGGTCGGGTCGAGCACGTTGCTGGTGTTCATCACGATCTGCTGAGACGGGTTCGAGAAGATCCAGTCGAACTTGATCCAGCCCGGATTGCTGCTGGCGTCGGCCCAGGCGATGGTGGCGGACTGCCCGGTGTCCGTGCGCGTGCCCGTGATCTGGCCGGCCGTGATCTGGGCCGGAGTCCAGGCGATGGGCGCGCCCTTGGGGCCGACGTCGCTGCTGCCCGTGGCCTGGAATGGATAGGGGTAGATGCCGAACTTCAGCTCGACCAGCTGCGCCAGGATGCCGGGGACATTGGGCGTCGTCATCCCCCGGCTGCGCACGATCGTGCCCAGCGTGGCCTGGGCCTGGGCCAGCGTGGCGGCGTTGATGTTGACCCGTTCGGTGAAGTCCAGATCGCCCGGATAGAGCTGGAAAGTGTCCTGGGCGGTGGAACCGGACATGGCCAGGGCGGTCTGCACGCCCGCGGGCACGGGCGAGCCATTGCCGCCGACGGCCACCACCGCCGTCACGCTGGAGGCCAGCGGCAGCGAGCTGCCGTTGAAGTCGATCATCGCCACGTTGGGACCAAACACGGCGTTGGCGCTGTCGCGCACGAACCAGGTGCCCAGGCAGTTGATTGTGGCGGCCCTGACCCAGGCGCGCGTGGTCACGCCGTTGTAGGGCAGGCTTTGCTGGGTCAGCAGGGCGCCGACCTGGTCCGGTCCCCAGCCGGCGATCGCGGTCGGCGCCGGGGACAAGGCCAGCGCGGCGCTGGGCAGGTAGATCTCGCCGCCGGTCGTGCCCGAGGCGCTGGGCAGCGCGTAGGAGCCGGACGGCCCGGGCATGGCGCTGGCGATGGCGGGCAGGGGCGAGGGCAGGGCGCTGACCAGCGCGGGCGTGCCGGCAAAATTGCCCTGGGGATAGAGCGCCGCGTCGGCTTCGTTCACCATCGCGCTGGCGCCCAGGGCGGCGCTGGCGGTCGCGGTGCCGGTCTGCCGCCAGCGCCGCGCGCCCGTGTACAGATCGAAGGCCGACAGATTGCCCGCGCCGTCCTGCACCATCAGCGTCGTGCCCCACAGCGTCGGCGTGGCCGAGAGCGGCTGCGACAAGGTCACGGACCAGCACTGCCACCAGGTGCCGGGCAGGTCGATGAAGGTCCAGGCATACACCGCCAGCTGGCCCGAGCGCGCGGGCACGACGAGCCGGTCGCCCACCAGTAGCACTTTGGAGAAATCGATGCCCGTGATGCCGGGGGGGACCACATTGGCGGCGACGGCCTTGGTGGCGGTATCCACCACGTCGAAGCTGTCGCCCTGGCCATTGAGCAGCGCCTGTCCGGATCCGGGGCTGGCCAGCAGGGTGACGGCGGCGGGCCGCGCGAGCGTCCAGCTGGAGCCGTCGGCGTTGAAGCCGTAGAGCGTGCTGCCGGCCGCGGCCAACGGCAGGCCGGCGGCGAGCGTGGCGCCGCACGCGGAGAAGTCGGTGCTGGTGCGCGCGCTCCACTTGATGGCGGGTTGCGAACCCAGCGTCAGCGCATAGACGCCCATGCTGGATACCGCGTACAGCGTGGCGCCATCGCTGCCCAGCAGGGTGGCGGTCACCTTCGATTGCGAGGCGGCGTTCATGAAGGTGAGCGCGGACTGGACCCCGGGCGTGGCGGGGGTGGTCATGTCCACCGAGACCAGGTTTCCCTGGCCGGTGCAGAACCACACCGTGTTGCCGGTGGCGACCGGCGTCGCGTCCACCGGGCCGCTGACGATGGGCGCGCTGTAGGTCCACAGGTCCTGGCCCTGGTAGGTATCGTAGGCATGCAGCGCGGACATCTGCGCGCCGCTTTCGCCGAACATCGCCAGGCGGCCGTATCCCAGCGGTGGCGCGGTCACCGGAGATTGCACCAGCGGAGCCATGCCCGGGAGCACGCTGCCGTCGACCGTCTGATAGAAGTTCAGCAGCGTGCCGACGGTCGGGATCGCGATGCCGCCGGGGGCTGGCGGTGGCGGCGGCAGTTCCAGCAGCGGGTACAGCGCCTGTACGTAGTTCATCGCGCTGACCGAGGCGGATGCCGGATCGCTGGCCGCCAGGGCCTGGGCGCCCGACAGGCTGGAGGATCCCTCGAAATCGAGCAGTCCGGCATATGCCACGCCCAACTCATGCATCAACGATGCCGCCAGCGCGATGGTGCCGGACGCGGAATCCAGATACACCTGCTGCCAGCAGGCGTCCAGGACCTGGGCGGTGTCGGTCGTGGTGGTGGAATTGACGATCTGCATGCAGATGCCGTCCATCATCTGCACCGACAGCGGCTTGGTCAGGTCAAAAGTGATGGTCAACGTGCCGATCCGGGCGAGCACGGCGGCGTAGTTGCCATTGACGGTGGCCGGCGACGTGCCGGCGCCGAACAGGGCCTGCAAGGCGGGCGAGGCGGGCAAGGTCGTGGCCGAGCCCAGCGCGTCGGTCAGCAAGGCCGCCGCGGCATTCAGCACGGCTTGCTGCCGCGTAGTCCCACCGATGAATGCGATTGGCACGGGCGCTCCTTCAAGCGGCGGGGCTCATAGGAATTGGGAGGGGTCGACAAAGGTCGTCAGGAACGACCAGGTGTAGCTGACCGGCTTCTGGGGCAGCGCGCTGTAGCGCAGCGGCAGCACGCCAACGCTGTTCGTCGTGGTTGTCGCATAGCTGTTGGCGTCGTTCCACCAGGCCGAGGGCGTCGTCATGCCCCAGTGCTGGAACAGGCGCTGGCGGATGCCCAGGGCGGTCGCGGAATCATTGATGAAGACGCTCATTTCGCCGTCCATGCGCAGGCTGCGGGGCGAGAAATTGGCGCTGCCCACCACCGCGACGCGGTCATCGAACAGGGCGAGCTTGGAATGGACGTAGATGCCGCGGTAGTTGGCCGGCTGGCCCTGGAGCGCCTTGCCCGTGTCGGACGGCGGTGTGGCGAAGTAGCGCGCCGGGGAGCAGAAACAGACCTGCGGTTGCGTCGCGCTGTCGTGGATGTTCCAGACCTCGTGTATCCATACCCGGCGCGTTGTCCCGCCTTTGGTGAAGGTCACGGTGGTGTATTCGATGCCGCGCGGATCGAAGTTCAGCGAGGTGGTGTCCTGACTCGTGATGATGTCGCCGGCCTGCAGCGCGTAGTAGTCCCAGTCCTGCGAAGCGAGCTTCAGCGCGGCATAGGCATAGCGGATCAGTTTCAACTGTCCCTGTTCGATTGTGAAGTCGTCGCGGTACTCGCTCACGGTCGGATGAGGCACCATGACGATGACGCGGAAGCTGGCCGGCTGGGAGATCAGCCTGGCCGCCAGCGCCGCCACGATCTCGGAGGACGTGAAGGTGAAGTTCTCGAAGTAGATGTAGGACGTGGCCTTGTTGATGTTGACGATCAGCTGATCCAGGATTTGGTGCACGTCCGTCAGCAGCGCCTGGAGCTTGGAGGCCGAACCGCTCAAGTCCATCCGTTCGTTGCAGGTGATGGCCACTTGCGCGGGCACCTGCGGGGTCGAGGGCAGCGGCGAGACATACGGCGGCGGGGTGCCGGCCGGGCCGATGATGGAGTTGCGCGCGATCATCCAGTTGGCCACCTTGACATAGGTATTGCCGGACGGCGCGGGCTTGCTGTTGGCCTTGGACCAGCGGCGGTCGAATTCGGCTTCGATCAGATCGACGGCGGGGCCGGTCAGGGCCAGGCCGGTATCGTGCCAGCTGGCGCCGTCGTAGTTGCCGCTCTGGTCCAGCATGGTGTGGGCCTTGCTGTCGTAGTACGAGGGCGTGATCGTATTAAAGCCGGATACCAGGGCGATGCGCGTGCCGTTGACGCTGGCGATCACGATCTTCTGGTGGTTCGAGCCGAGTTCGGCAGGCAGGGGATACCAGTTCGGCCATTGCGCCTGGTAGTTTTCCAGGTAGACGGACACATTCGATGCCCCCTTGAGACCCAGCGCGGTCTGGGCGTTCAGGCGATGGTCGCCCTTGAATGCGCCGTTGGTATCGAACAGCTTCTGGAAGAGCACCGCGCCCAGCGTCGTGGCGATCTGTGTGTTGGCCCAGTTGCCGATGTCGGTCATCGCATACGCGATGGATGTGTTCCACATCATGACGTAGGCGTTGTGGCCGGCGCTGCCGATGGCCTTGATCAGGCCCTCGAACGAGACATCGGCGGGCAGGCTGGCCGGCGTGGCGAAGGACCCGTTGAGCACCGCGATCAAGACGTTGCGCATCGTCGGGAAGTACTCTTCGCCGTCGAGCAGGAAAGTCACGCTGGCGCTGTTCGGTCGCTGGATCACTTCCATGGCGGTCATCGCGGCCGAGGAAGCGCCGCTGGCCAGCACGGCCGCGCCGGACAGCACCGTGTTTTGCGACTGCAGATCGTAGGTGTAGAGCTTGCCGTCCGTCCCTATGCCGGCGACCAGCCCGCCAATCCGCACGGGTGGCGATATGAAGCTGGAGAGACTGGTCATGTGCCACGCCAGGGTCGGGTCCAGCGTGCCGTCGGGATCGACACTGACCGTATTGAGCGTGAGCGTGCCATTGGTCGCGAACGACAGCAGGCTGTGGCCGAGTTCTCGCGTCCACGGCACCGCGCCCGCGCTGCTGGACAGGGTGAAGCGGCCCAGGCTCTGTTCATTTACGGTATCAAGCAGCACGTATGCGCCATTCACGCTACCCATCAGCAGGCGGTCCTGGTCCAACGGGATCAGCACGCCGATGGCGGCTTCGGCTTCGATGGCCTTGGGCGCTTGTATGCCGTTGGGCGCCAGTGTCACCTCATACAGCGTCGACCCCGAAGCCACGAACAGCTGGTTGCCAAGCAGCGCGGGAGCCACGACCGTCAGGTCCACCCCGCCCAGGGTGGACCACAGCACCGTTGCCGTCGTGCCGGATACGGCCGCGCCGAACAGACCCTTGGCGGTGACCAGCACCAGCGTGCGATGGTCTCCCGTCGACAGCAGGGCCGACACCTTGCCCGGCGCCGTGCTGCCGCAGACATAGACAGGCGTGCCCAGCACGGGCGACGCGCTTTGCGGGCTGCTGACGCTGATCAGGTTGCCCTGGCTGGTGGCGAACCACAGGACGCCGTCCATGACCACCGGCGTGGCATCCACGCTGCCGCTCACCGATACGGTGTTGGCCCAGCCGTCGGCGACCGGCGAAACGGCGGGGTCGTAAGCGTGCAGCAGCGTCGTCGACTGGGTGGTGCTTTCCCCGGCGTAGAGTATGCCGTTCCAGGCGAGTCCGGGCGCGGACAGGTATCCGCGCGACAGTGTGACCGTGCCCAGGACGGCGCCGGTGGCGCTGTCGGCGAACGCCAGGTTGCCCCGGTTGTCGCCGATGGCCAGAACATTGATGGGGGCCGTCATGCCTCGGCTCCCGTCGCCAGGGCGGCGTCGGCCAGCTCGGCGGCCCCCAACCGCGCCGGGTCCACCAGGAACTCGGACAGCATCGTGCAATTGGGATAGTCCCAGAACAAGGTGGCCTCCAGATCGACGCGGGATTGATCCCCGATGTGCATGGCGAGGTTGACCGCGGCGAACGAATCCAGCCCGTACACGCCGAAATGGGTGTCCGGATTGATGTCCGCCTTCTGCATGTTCAGTTCCGCGGCCAGCAGCGCGGCCAGCCAGTCGCGGATCTGCGCCAGGGCCGTCTCGCGCGGCAGGCTGGCGAGGGCCGGCATGGCAGGCAGGGGCGGGCGGGTGCGCGACGTTTCCTGGCAGTGCGCGCGCCAGGACGACAGCGGGCTCAGGCGTCCGGCCCGGTGCGCGGCCGCCACGGCGCTGCGCCGGATCTTGCCGCTGGGCGTGCGCGCCAGGCTGCGTTCGCGCACCAGCACGACCTCGTCGACGGCGATGCCGTGCTGCTCGGCCAGCGCGCCGCGAACCCGTTCCAGCAGGCCCGGCATGTCGGGATGCCGGCGGGGGACTTCCAGCACCACCGCGATGCCGGCCTCGTCGTCGCCGAAGGCGGCCGCGCCCATCTGCGCCAGTGCCGGCTCCAGCGCCCGGCAGCTGGCTTCCATGTCCTCGGCGTGATGATTGCGGCCGCGAACGATGACGATGGCCTTGCTGCGGCCCACCACATAGAGTTCGCCCTTGTAGACGAAGCCCAGGTCGCCCGTTCTGACGTACTGGGCCGGATCGTCCGGCAACTGTGCGTGGAAGGCGGAATCCTCGTCGCCCACGGGTTCGGCGACGCTGTCGCCGGCCACCCATATCTCGCCCACGTCATAGGGCGACGCCTCGCTGCCATCCTGCTTGATGACGCGCACCGCCTGCAAGGGCGTGCCCAGTCCGACCAACCTGCGGTGTTCGCGGTCGGCTTTGGTCGTCAGCCGGATCTGGCCGGCGGCCAGCGCGTTGCGGTCCACGTCCAGCAGGGACGGCTTGTGCAGATGGCTGCTGGCCGAAACGATCAGGGTCGCCTCAGCCAGGCCGTAGCAGCTGGTGAAGGACGCCATGCGGAAGCCAAAGCGGCGGAACCGGGTGGCGAACTGCCGCAGCGTGGCCGGGTTGACGGTTTCCGCACCATTGAAGGCGACCAGCCAGCGGCTCAGGTCCAGGTTCGCGCGCTCGATCTCGTCGTCGGAGGCCGCCAGGCAGGACTCGTAGGCGAAGTTGGGGCCGCCCGAGGTGGTCGCGCCGGTCATCGTGATCGCGCGCAGCCAGTTCAGCGGCGAGCGCAGGAAAGTGCGCGGCGCCATCAGCGTCGTGCGAAAGCCGGCGTACAGCGGCTGCACGATGCCGCCGATCAGGCCCATGTCGTGATAGGGCGGCAGCCAGACCAGTCCGCGCTGCTTGGAGGTATGCACGAACGCGCGACGGATCAGCTCGCTGTTGTGCAACAGGTTGCGATGGGAAATCCGCACGCCATGCGGCACGCCGACCGTGCCGGAACTGTATTGATGGATCGCGATGGCGTCCGGCCGGTTGCCGGACGGGCCGGCATCGGGCGGGCCGGCCAGGCAATCCTCCACCGCCAGCCAGCGCAGCGATGCCGGCTGCAGTGCCGGATCCCGCGTGGCCAGCGTCGCCCGGGTGGCGATGCCCCAGGTGGCCGCGCTGCCGGCGGCCACGTGCTCCAGCCTGGCGATGGCGTTCTTCTCGGTCGGCGGCTGCGTGGGCAGCGCCACCGCGCCGGCGCGCAGGATGCCGTAGAACGCGCGGACGAAATCCAGGCCCGGCGCGCAGGCCAGGATCACCGGCGCACCCGGCGCCACGCCAGCGGCGCGCAAGGCGGCGGCGACCCGGCTGGCCGCGAGGGCCAGGGTGGCGTAGCTGTCGGTGTCGACGATGTCGAGCCGGCTGTCCATGAAGGCGAATGCGGGCAGATCGGGTTGGTTCTCTGCGCGCCAGTCCAGCAGGGCGTCCAGCGACTGTGTTGGGTTCATTGCCGCGTCCCGGTGCTGGCTCGCTCGAAGAACGGCGTTTCGCGCGGGTCGAGCCAGTAGTTGTAGGTAAAGGCAGGCGCCAGGCATTCGACGAAGTGGGCCCAGCCCATGGGCAAGAGCAGCAGGTCGCCGGGGTACAGATCCAGGGCCACGGTGGGCACCGGATGGCCGGCCTCGCGGGGATCAAGCGGACTGCGCAGGAACGCGCTGCCCATCACCGATTCGGCCTGGATGTCCGGCAGCGCGCTGGGCGGATGCAGCCAGAAGCGCTTGTGGCCGATGACGCACAGCACGAAATTGTCCTGCGGGTCGGTGTGCAGGTTGGAGCACGAGCCCGCCGCGCCCATCCAGATGCAGGGCAGGTGCACCTCGTGCGGACGCAGGAAGGCCGGCCGCAGCAAGCCCAGCGCGTTGCGGAACTCCAGCGGCACCCGCAGGTTCCGGAATCGGACATAGAGATCCTGGCGCACCGTCTCGCCCAGGACAGCGGCGGCGAGATAGTCGTCCAGGCTGATCCGCGCGTCATTGGCGCTGCTGTCGATGGTGTTGTAGATGTGCGAGGGCTTCCAGCGCGGGTCGAGCATGAGCGCGCCCGCCCTGGCCCGCACGTCCTCGAAGGTGATGCCGTCCAGCGGGGTGCCGGCCAGGTAGCCGCGCACCACGACGGGCCGGGCCGCGCCGTTGAAGTGCGCGAGAATGTCCTCGTCCGGCGTATGCGCGCGCTCCAGGATCTCGACCCTGTCGAAGGGGCCCCGCCAGGTCCGCATCAGCCGCTGGATCTTGGCCGGATAGGCGCTCATGGACGTTCGTCCCCGTCGAGTCCCTCCGCGCCGGTCACGAAGTCGATGCCGGGTTCGGTGCGTTCCAGATCCTCCTCCAGGAACATTTCGAGCGTGACATCGACGTCGACATCGACGTCGACCTCGGTCTCGATGTCCGCCTCGACATCGGCGTCCACGTCGACGTCCACGTTGGGATCGTCGGGAATCTCGACATCGTCGCCGATGTCCAGCTCCTCTGGATTGTTCAGGCTGGCATCGTCCGAGGCATTGTCGAATTCTTCGGATTGTTCGTCGAAATCGTCTTCCAGGTCCTGGCAGGTACCGCCTTCCAACAGTCGAGTGTTCGCCATGTCAGTGTCCGGGCTATGAGTCAGATTAGGGGCGGGCGGGCGTCATTGGCATTTCTTTTCCCACATTTCGATGCTGTCGTCGGTCGCGAGCCGCTGGTAGCCGCTCACCCGGGCGCGCCACAGCAACAGTCCGCCCACGCCCAGGGCGCCGATGCCCAGGCCGATCAGCAGGTAGCCCCACCACGGGAAGCCGGGCGAGGGCGGGTTGGGGGTGTTGCCCGCGGGCGTGCCATACCAGTTGATCGCGGTCGGCGCGGGCTTGTTGGCGTAGAAGATTCCCTTGAAGGCGCGCTGCTGCTTGCGCGGATCGAGGTAGAACGAGATGGCGCCGTTGTTGTAGCTGCTGTCGCCGCTGACGTTCTCCCCCGACCAGTACAGCGTGTTGCCGGTGGTCTGGTACTTCGGATTCTGCAGCGTCGTGGTGGACCCGTTCACGGTGATCTGCACGGTGAAGGCGCTGGCGGTCCCCGAGAGCGTCAGCGTCGGCCCGCCCGCGGTCAGACTGCCGTTGCCGGCGTCGACCAGGAACGTGCTGTACGTACCCAGCCATTGCTGGGCGTCGTTGCTGAGCTGGCTGGAGTCCCATTGGTGCTGGGCGCTGTTGACGGTCTGCGTGCCGGTGAAGGCCGTGACGTACTGCGGCGGGGTGTGCGATCCCTGGGTCACGTACTTGAATACGGCGTTCAGCTTCAAGCCGCTGGGCGTGGTGCCGCTCAACTGACCCGTGAAGAAGCTGTAGGTCACTTTCTCCGAGCCGTAGGTCACCTGGATGCTATTGGGATCGCCGCCGATGCTCAGGACCTGTGCAGGCTGCTGGTCCAGCGTGGTGTTGTAGTTGCCGACGAAGTTGGCCGGGGAATTGGCCGAGGCGATGCCCTGGAAGTTCGGCGACGTGGGCTTGGTGGCGCCGTTGGCCCAGGTAACCCCGACAAAGCAGGCGGCATTGGTCAGCGCGTTCACCGATAGCGACAGCTGGCCGTTCGGGATCTGCGAGGGGCCGTTGCTCCAGGTCAGCTGGCGGTTGGAGAACTGGGCGGTGAAGGACTGCGCGCCAAGCCAGGCCGTGCAGGTCGTGGAACCGCTGGCCGGCGCCGTGAAACCCAGCTGATAGAACGGCTGCCATACGTTCGCGCCCTTGACGGACACCACGAGCTGGGTCGCGTACTGGCCCGCGAAGCCCGTCGCGCTGCTGGCCACCGTGTTGCCGGTGATGGGGCGTCCGGCAATGTTGCCGCTCACGGTCAGGGCGCCGGTGGTGCTGGCGTTCAGCGCGAAGCTGAGCTGTCCTCCCGACCACGTGATGGTCGGGTTGACGAAGGTGGTGCCGCTGATCTCCTGGCCGTCGATGTAGAGTGCCGGAGACGGATTGGCCGTGGACGGCAGAAAGACCGCGACCCCAGGCCCCGCCTGTTGATTGTCCGTGTACACGGTGGTGTACTCGCCCGTCCAGACAGACAGCGGATTGCTGGGCAGCGGTTGCAGCGTGGCCGTGAAGTTGTTCGACGCGGGCTTGCCCTGGCTGTCCTGCCAGAGCATGCCAGACACCGATTGCGGCGTGGAGGCGCCCGGATTGGCGAAGGTCAGCGAGCCATTGCAGGGATTGCCGTCCTTCTGGCTGAAGGTCAGCTGGCCGCCGGAGAACGACACCTTGAACAGCGGCGAGGCATTGAGATAGACCGTGCCGCTGGTCACGGTGCTGGTGTCCACGCCGTCTCCCGGCGCGCCGGCCATCACGAACAAGGCCTGGGGCTGGTTGCCGCTGGTCGCGTAGACGCCGTTCCACATCAGCAGCAGCCAGGCCTGGGTGCTGGCGACCGCGTCGGACACATCGGACAGGGCCAGGCCCTGGTAATTCTGCGACAGCCAGTCCTCGACCGGCTGCCAGTTCTTGGGACTGGCCTTGACGGCCGTGTTCAGCAGTTGCATCCATTGGTTGGCGACGGCGGGCTTGGTCTCCAGGTCGATCACGAACTGCTCGCCGGGGGAGATGCTGACGGCGGCGCCGCGCGCGGCCCGCTGGGTGCGCGCGGTGCGGCGGCTGGCCAGCTGCTTGCGTTCTTCCGCGCTGAGACCGGGAAACGAGGCCAGGGCGTGCTCCGGATTGGCCTCGAAGCGCCGGCGCAGTTCGGGCTGTTCGGACAGGGCCAGCAGGAAGCGGGCCGCTGCCGTGTCGGTCTGGAAGTGATAGTCGGCCGGCGGGCGGAAGTCCTTGAGCGCCGCGATGGCGCGCATTTCGCGCGGGCCGTAGCGGTCCAGCGGGCGCGACAGGCGCGGCTTGCCGACATGCTGGCCTGGCTGGATCAGGCCGACTTCGCGGGCAAAGTCCACGTCCACGGCGCGCGCCTGCGCCGGCGGAACATAGAACGTGGAGATGCCGGTGATCAGGGCGTGAACCTCCGGATTCAGGAGCTCGTCCAGTGTGTAGCGCTCGATTACCGGCGGCAGGGTCGGATAGCGGGACGCGATGTAGTGCACGATCTTGTGATCGGGCTTGTAGTAGCCGCGCAGATACTCGACCAGATAGTCGAAGCGGCGATTGTGAAAGCCGCGGCGGCGAAATCCCATCTCGGCGATCAGGCCGACCTGCCACAGGACCACGTGCGAGCCGGGGTCGATGGCGCGCCGGCGCAACAGCATGTCGGTGGCCTCGAAGGTCTGCATGCCGGGGTAGGCGGGGTCGATCCCCAGGTCGGCGCAGAGCCAGTCCAGCGCCGAGACGCCGGGCCGCAACTGCGCGCGATGCCCTTCGCGCCGCGCGATCGCCACGGCGCGGTGCGTCGACAGCACGAAGATGCCCGGGTGGCCATAGAACACCGCGGCCACGCGCCTGCCACGCCGCACGTGGTACAGCATGGCCTCGGTCATCTGCATGTAGGTGTGATAGCGCGGCTTGCGGTCGTCGTAGAGCGCGAATAGATCGATGGCGTCGGGACGCCGGTCGCGCAGCCAGACCTGTGTCGCGGGATCCGCCACGCAGAAGACCACGTGGTCGGCGTCGTCGATGTATTGCTCGGCGTCGCGGGTAAAGCCCATGACGCCGATGCCGGATCCGATGATGGTGAGCTCGCCGGTCGCCGTCGCCGGTTCGCGGGCGGCGGTGTCGCTCAATGAGGGAATGTCGGCATAGATCTGGTGGGCCAGTTCCATCCACGCGGAATCGGCTTCGCTGCGGGTAGGATATCCAAGGGACATGCTCGGCTCCCGAGACTAGGGTTGGGTTTCGTTCAGGCGTAGCGCGGCGCGATGGGTATCGTTCAACGAGGCGGCCAATGCGTCGCCAACCTCCTCGGGCAGGTCTTCCATCAGCGCCAGAATGGCCGACACTTCCTGCGCGCAGATATCCAGGATGTCGTCGGGCGTGCAGACCCAGGTGCACAGGTTCGGCTGGCCGGCGGACGAGTCGGCGTCATGGTCGACGATGTCGTTCAGGTACTGGGCCAGCCGGGACAGGTGCGCGGTGGCCTGAAGCACGGTCGTGCGCAGCGGCGTCGGGCAGGGGTCCAGCAGGTTGCGGTACAGGATCTCGTCGTACCAGATCGACTTCATCTGCAGGATTTCCTGGTATTCGGCCAGGTTGGCCTGACCCGAACCCATTCCCTCCAGCAGGATGCCGGGCGGAATCCGCTCGCAGATCCTGAGCGTGGTCAACGCGGCCGCTTCTCCCGCATGGCGATGCAGGCGCTCGATGCCCGCCAGCATGATCCAGGTGCCTGCCAGCATGGCATAGGCGCGGCGCTGGCCGTCGTCGAGCTGAGGGTGGCTCTGGGCCAGCGCGCCGACCAGGGTGGTGCGCTTGCCCTTATAGGTGTGGTGGTTGTCCAGCGCGTCGTCCATGACCCGTGGGCCGGCATAGACCAGCATGGCAGCCGCGAGGCGGCGCGTGTCGGCGTCGCCGCTCAGTCCCAACGGCATGGCCAGATGGCTGGCGCACCAGCTCGACCATCCCAGCCAGCCGACGTACCCGCCCAGATGCTGGACGAAGGCGGCGGCGCCGGCGCGTGTGGCATCGGCCGAGAACGCCTGGCGCGTGCGCGCCACTTCCACCTGGAACTGGGCCTCGACGCGCAGGCGGAAATCCCGCAATCCCGCGCCGTGACGCTCGGCATGCGTGGCCGCGCGCGTGCGCACCGTCGCGTCCAGCAGATCAATGGGCAGCGTGATCATTGTTGCTCCACAGAGAGGGGGCCGCCAGGCCGAGCAGCCTGAGGAAATTGGAACGCGACAGCAGGTCCCTTTCGTGCGGCGAGTTGTGATCCTGCAAGCGCGGCCGCCGATACGGCCAGGAATAGCGGTCGTCCAGCCGTTCGAGCGCGCGTTGCACGCCGTGCGGCAGGGCCTGCCAAGCCTGATCCAGCAACGCCACCGTGTTGGCGGCGCCGAGGCCACCGGATTGCGCCAGCGTGGACGCGGCGTGCGCCAGTCCGGCGAAGGGCAGGCCGGCGCGGGCTTCGGGATCCAGCAAGCGAGTGACGGCGCGGGCCGCCTGCATCACGCTTTGTGGCCCGGTCTGGAGGTTGAACCAGAACGTCCAGGGGGAGGGCGCCCAGAAGCGCGGGTTGTGTTCCAGGCACAGGGCGATGGAGGGCGTGCCTGTCTCGGCCGCCAAGTGGGCGGTATACGTGTCGATGCCGAGCAGCAGGTCGGACCTGGCCAGTTCGCCGGCGACGTAGCCCATGGCGTTGTCCGCGGTCAGCATCAGGCCGTCGGGATGGGCAAGCTCGGCGTGGCCACGGCCGTTCAGGCGATAGCTGACCAGGCGGGCAATGTCCTGCGCATGCGAGCGGCACTCCGCCGTCAGGCCGGGCAGCACCGTGCAGCGCACCGGACGCCGTCCGGGCAGCGCGCGCGCCATGGCGGCAACGCATTCGGCCCAGTCGTGGGCGGTGTGCGGCGAGCGCTTGGACGTGAACGGACTGATCAACATTCGGAAAGGCGCGCCGCGCGTCCAGGGCCGGCGGGCCGGCGAGGGCGCGGCCGTGGACAGCGGCGCATCGCCGCGCGGCAGGATGTGGCTGCCCATCCGATGCAGCGCACGGCTCAGGCAAGGATGATCCAGGTCCATGCCGCACCAGTGCATCTCCGATCGCTGTCCGTGACGGTGGATGGAGATCTCGCCCGAGCCGACCGAGATGTCCAGCACGTCGTGCCAGTCCTCGTAGGGCAGCATGGTGCGCAGTCCGTTGCGGCGCAGGAAGTTGCAGAAGACCATCAGCACCTGGCCGGCCACGGGATGGGCGTCGCGCAAGGCCGTAAGGCGATCGAACGCCGCCATGGGCTGACTGCCGAGATCGCCTGTCCGCCAGTCGCCCTGCAGGGTGCGCCAGATGGCCGGGCAGTACGAAAAGACGTGCATCGCATCCGCCGGAACGGCGAAGTGCCGCTCCAGCCGCTGCAAAAGCGGCCGCAGCTTGATCTCGTCGCCGATGCCCAGGCCCGGGCCGATGGCCACGACGATCGCGCGCGGGCGCATGCCGCGCAGCGGATCGGCAGGGGCATCGGTGCGGGGCCGGTCCACGCGCATCAATCCGGCATACAGGCCAAAGGACTCGCGTATGTAGTGCCCGCAGGCGTGGATCGCGTCCTGCCCCGGCGCGAGCGCCACCGCCCGCAGCTGCCGCGCCAGGTCGGCGGCCTGCGCGCCATGCGGCGCAGCCAGCGAGCCCCGTAAGCCATCCAGCCGGTCGGCCAGCATGCCGAGATTGCGCAGGCAGGCGTCGACGAACGGGGTGTTGGCGTGGCTGAGCGGGCGGCCGACCAGTGTCTCGACGGTCACGCGCGCGATATGCGCCGCATGGATGGCATCGCAATGCGGCGCGGCCGTGGCGGTGCGCATGGCGGTCAGGATCCGAGGATGGCCTGCAGTGTTTCGCCGTCGATGATGACGGGCATGTACACGACGTGACGTGATTTGCCCGCTGGTGGCGGATGCGAGGGCGCGGCGGCCTCGGCCTGGCGAGTGTCCGGGTTGACGAAATAGAGCGCTTTCGCGTCCACGGCGGCTTCCAGCGCGGGGCCGCCGTGCCCTTGGGATTGCGCCTGTCCGGCCTGGGGGCTGATGGGTTCCGGGATGTCTCCGGGCGCGGTGGCGCGCGCGACCGGCGCATTCCCGTCGACATCCAGGTTGCGGTCGATGACGAGCTGCTCGGCCACCCAGGTGGCGCGGCTGGCGCGCAGGACGGCATGCACGACGATGTGCTCCTGGCGTTCCTGCCAGTCCGGTAGCGCGGTCCAGTACAGATCCAGGGCGAAGGACATGCGACGGCTGCCGTCGCGCAGGATCTTGTTGCCGATCTGGCGCTGGTTGATTTCGATGTCGCAGGCGTTCTTGAACTGGTTCTGCAGCGTCTGTACGGCATCTTCCAGCGGCGTCGGCTGGCCGAAATAGTAGATTTCGTCCAGGTTCAGCATCTGTTTGAACCCGTTCCAGTCGCGCAACTCAATGGCGCGCGTCCACCCGCGCATCAAGCCGGACAGCCAGCGATCATCCTGTTCCGAGGCGGCATCGACATTCAAGAGGCCCACTGTCGATTGCGAATTTGTATCGTTCATCGGCATGCTCTTTTGAAAGCGGGAGACTTCTGGAATCGTCACGGGCACGTCGGGCGCAATAATGGACAGCGTTCGGTTTTATATACCGAAGCAATCGAATAATGGCCTGAATTTGCGACGAGGCACCGATAATGCTCGCAAGAAAAATATTTAGCAAGAGAAAATAATCGGCGGCTAGGGAATGCCCTGAATCACGGAAAGGCGACTGTAGACATTTATATGTTTTCTGTATTTCGGATTTATTGCCGATTTATATCGGCCAGGCTTTGTCATGAGTGCAGCGCCGGGATGGCCCATTATTTGAGTCATGCATTCTTGCTGTCATGTGGCGGAAGAGCAGAGTGCGCTTCGGCGCGTTGACATTCCCGTGCAATGTCCCGGGCAGCAAGAGGAAACGCATGTCCCTCGGTCGTCGGCGGGCGGGCGCAATTATTGGCATATACATGCTTTGAAAATATAGGTCAGCCCGACGATTCGCAATCTGGCGAGTATATGCACGTACCGATACCTTGGCCGCATTGCGCCGCGAGGATGTGATCTTAGGAGTTTTCGATTTATGGATTTTCAATGAATTGGAATGAAATCGGATATGCGGACGCGCGCCGAGATAATCGGGTTTCCGCATTCAGGCAGGCAAGGGGAGGTGGGAATACGCTGAGACCTGGCGCGTCGCGACGCTGATATGCGATGATGCCGTCCGCCCATTCACAGGGGCGCCCCAGGCTGTCAACCATTCGGAGAAAACGTGAAGCTCATCGGCATGCTGGATTCCCCCTATGTACGGCGCACCGCCATATCGCTGCGTCTGCTCGGCGTCGATTTCGATCATCAGCCGCTATCCGTCTTCAGCGCCTTCGACGAATTCAAGGCCATCAATCCGGTTGTCAAGGCGCCCACGCTGGTGTTGGACGATGGCACGGTACTGATGGATTCCACGCTCATCATCGACTATGCGGAGCATGCCAGCGGACGCACGCTGATGCCGGATTCCCTGGCGCAGCGGCGCCAGGCCACGGCCGTCATCGGGCTGGCATTGGCGGCTTGCGAGAAGACGGTGCAGATCGTCTATGAACGAAATCTGCGTCCGGCGCAGAAGCAGCACGAGCCCTGGGTGGCCCGTGTGCAGGGCCAGTTGGACGCGGCCTACGCGACGCTCGAGACCGCCTTGCACAAGACATGGACGCCGACGCTGCCCTTGAAGAAGGTTGGCCAGTTCGCCGTGACGGCGGCGGTGGCGTGGCGGTTCACGCAGGCCTTGTTGCCAGGAGCCATCCAGGCCCGGAACCATCCCGGACTGGCGCAGCTGTCGGCACAAGCGGAAGCCTTGCCCGTGTTCCAGGCATTTCCGCACGATTAGCGCTTGAACGACGGCCGCGCCGGCAGGCTGCCCATTTTCCATGAGGCCGTGGCGGGACGGCTCGCCCGGCTCGACCTAGCCGCGCCGCGCCTCGCTGGGCCGCATGCCGAACCTGGCCTTGAACGCATTGCTGAAATGCGAAGAGCTGCTGAAACCCAGCGAGTAGGCGATGTCCGTGATCGAGCGGTGCATTTCCTGCGGCGAGCGGATCAGGTCATGGCATTTCTGCAGCCGCCGGCTCCAGATCCATTCCGCGGGCGATTCACCTTCCTGGCGGAACAGATGATGCAGCAGGCGCACCGAGATGTTGTGATGCCGGGCGATCGCTTCGAGCGACAGTTCAGGGTCGGACAGATGCTGCTCGATCCAGGACTGGATCAGGCTCAGCCGCGCCTGCCGATGCGGGTCGCCATCCGTATCCGGACCCGGGTCGCGGTCCAGCGCCAGCGCCACGATGTTGAGCAGTTCGCCGCCCAGCCGGGCCTTGTCGGCATGCGTGATGGCGCGGCTTTCCGCCGCCAGGTTGACGCATAGCTGCGCGGCCAGCTTGCCGACGCCGCTGCCGATGCCGACGTTGCCCGCGATGGGGAAATCCTGCCGCGCCAGGCGGCTTTTCAGGCTTTCACGCGGGATCTCCAGATAGAGCGCGCGGATGTCGGCCAGGCATTGCAGGTCGTAGGGCTCGCCGGAATAGAACATCGCGGCGACCGCCTGATTCGACGGCAGTTCGTGCCTGCCCTGGACGAGCTGCGCGTGGCCTTTCTGCAGGATCTGCAGGTAGTAGCAGTCCTTGTCGAGCTGGGCCAGATGCTGCCTGCGCCGGCGGATCACGTGTTGCGACAGCCGGATGTCGGTGATCGACACCGGACCGAAATCATCCTTGCTCAGGCTGCCCTGGTAGTCGTTGGTGCCCGGCAGTTCCGCATCCAGCGCGATGTAGGCGCTGCACAGCGCCGTCTGCCATAACTCGCGCCGTTGCGGCAGCGCATGCTGCCGGGCATCGAAAACCAACTGCATATGTCTCTCCTGGAGGATGTCTTTGCAGCCTGGCGCAAGTCGCTTGCGCGTTGATGCAAGACTCGGCTCTGGGGCCGGCGATACGCTCCCGTCTCCTATGTGGATTTTATTCCATATGTCTTGAGCGCGATCAAGCTTGATGCTCGCGCTTTCCCCAAGACAGACAAGAAATCGGTTACCAGGAGGAGGTCGGCATGGCCATCAGCAATAGCGCGGGCGTCGCCCCGGCGGGCGGGATTACCGCGCAGCAATCAGGCAACAGTGAAATCAAGAAAGTCGTGGCCGCCTCGATGGCCGGGACGGTCGCGGAGTGGTATGAGTTCTTCATCTACGGCGTGGCCAGCACCCTGGTGTTCGGGCCGCTGTTCTTCCCCAAGGTCGACAGCCCCCTGAGCGCCATCATCGCCGCGTTCGCGACCTATGCCGTCGGCTTCATCGCCCGGCCGCTGGGCGGCATCGTCTTCGGCCATTTCGGCGACCGGCTGGGCCGCAAGAAGCTGCTGCAATTCAGCTTGCTGCTGGTGGGGTCTTCCACCTTCCTGATGGGATGCCTGCCCGGGTTCCAGGCCATCGGCTTCGCGGCGCCGGCGCTGCTGGTATTGCTGCGCTTCATCCAGGGCTTCGCCGTGGGCGGGGAGTGGGGCGGGGCGGTGCTGCTGATCGCCGAACACTCGCCGCCCGACCGGCGCGGCTATTGGGCCAGCTATCCGCAATCGGCGGCCTGCATCGGCAATGTGCTGGCCTCGATCGTGCTGTTCGGCCTGTCCTCGCTGCTGTCCAAGGAGGCCTTCCTGGATTGGGGCTGGCGCGTGGCCTTCTGGCTGTCCGGGATCATCGTTTTCGTCGGCTATTACATTCGCCGTTCGGTGGAGGACGCGCCGATTTTCGTGGAATCCTATCGCCGGCAGAAAGAGGCGCGCAAGAAGGCGGCCTCGCTCAAGGACGCGCTGGCCGCCTATCCGGGCAAGACCTTCTTCAGCATCCTGCTGCGGGTGGGCGAGAACACGGTCTATTACGTGATCGTGGTGTTCTCCATCACCTATCTCACCGTGCATGCCAAGCTGCCGTCGCAGACGGTGATGTTCATCATGTTCATCGCGAACATCTTCCAGTTCTTCTCGATGCTGTTCGGCGGCTACCTGTCCGACCGCATCGGGCGCAAGGCCTGCATCGCGCTGGGTTATGCCGGCTTGCTGGTCTGGGCGTTCCTGTATTTCCCTGGCCTGGATTCGGGCTCGAACGTTCATATCCTAGGCGTCATCTGCATGGGGCTGTTCTTCCAGGCGCTCTGCTACGGCCCGCAGGCGGCGTACTTCTCGGAGATCTTCCCGACCTCGATGCGCTATGCCGGCGCATCGTTCTGCTACCAGATCGCGACCATCGTGGCCGGTTCGATCGCGCCGCTGGTCGCGACCCTGTTGCTGCGCGACTACGGCGGCACCGGACCCATCGTGACCTATCTGGCCGGCACCGTGGTGCTGTCCCTGCTGGCGCTGGCCGTGCTGTCGGAAACCCGCAATGTGTCCCTGCACGAGGTGGACCGCGCCCACCAGGACCGTCACGGCGCCTGATTCGACTGGAGTAGAAGCATCATGAGTGAACGCATTACGCATTTCCGCACGCTGATCCTCGGCGCCGGCTTCGGCGGCCTGGGCATGGGCGCCCAGCTGGCGCGCAACGGCGACGAGGATTTCGTCATCCTGGAGCGCTCCGGCGATATCGGCGGCGTCTGGCTGGACAACAATTATCCGGGCGCGGCCTGCGACACCGAAGCCCACCTCTATTGTTATTCGTTCTTTCCGCACCTGCGCGTCAGCCGCATGTACGCGGGGCGGGAAGAGCTGCTGGGCTATATGCACCGGCTGGCCGACGCCTATGGCCTGCGCGCGCATCTGCGCCTGAATCACGAGATCACCGAGGCCCGCTGGGATGGCGAGAGCCGCCTGTGGCGCTTCGAGACGCGCGGAGGGGAACGCTACACGGCCACGTACTTCGTGCCGGCGTGGGGGCAGCTGAACCAACCGTCGATTCCCGCCTTCCCCGGCCTGGAAACCTATCGGGGCGCGAGCTTCCATTCCGCGCGCTGGAATGGCGCCGTCGAACTGCGCGGCAAGCGCGTGGCCTCCGTCGGAAATGCCGCGTCGGCGGTGCAGTACGTGCCCGAGATCGCGCCAGAAGTGGCGCACCTGACGGTGTTCCAGCGTTCGGCGAACTGGATCATGCCACGCAATCAGCAGGCCTTCACGCAGGAGCAGTTGGATGCCTACGAGGCCGATCCGGCCACCTTTGAGGCGTCGCGCCGGCATCTGCATGCGTTCCGCGAAAACGGCTTTCGCCGTACGCAGATGGGCACCGACGAACAGCGGCAGGGCGTCGACGTCGCCAAGGCGCACCTGGCGGCGCAGGTGGCCGACCCGCAGCTGCGCGCCAAGCTGACGCCGGACTACGAGCTGGGCTGCAAGCGCATCCTGCGCTCCGACGATTTCTACCCCGCGCTGACGCGGCCCAACGTGACGCTGGAAACGCGGCCCATCAAGCGCTTCTACGCGCAAGGCATCGTGACGGCCGATGGCGAGGAGCTGCCGTTCGACGCGGTGGTGTTCGGCACTGGCTTCGCCAGCCAGGCTTTTCATGGCGATCTGGCCGTGCTGGGCGCGGCGGGCGCGAACCTGTCGCAGGCGTGGGAAGAGGGCGCGGCCGCCTATCTGGGCATGGCCGTGCCGGATTTCCCGAACATGTTCCTGATCTACGGGCCCAACACCAATCTGAATCACAACTCGATCATCACCATGCTGGAAATCCAGCAGCGCTACATCGTCGAGGCGCTGAGGGCAGGGCAGGAGCAGGGCGCGGCGCTGAGCGTCAAGCCGCCGGTGTACGCCCGCTACAACGAGCGCTTGCAGGCGGACATGACCACGTCGGCGTTTTCCGCCAACTGCTCCAGCTGGTACAAGAACGCGGCGGGCAAGGTCATCAACAACTGGTCCGGGACCGCTGATCAGTACCAGGCGGCCGTGCGCTGGAACGCGGACGACTATCTGTGGCTGCGCGCGGAGACGGCGCGATGAGCGAACGGCGCAAGCAGGACGTCGAGCGCGTCCCGCTATCCTCGATCGCCCCGGATGCGCGGGACCTGATCCAGGCCTATCGGGAAAGCGGCGAGATTTCTTTTCAGGACGTGCCCTTGGCCACCGCGCGGGACAACTACCTGCGCGGCTGCGAGGCCAATGGCCTGCCGCGCGCCGATTGCGCCGTCGTCCGCGATCATGAGGTGCCGGTTCCAGGCGCGACCCTGCGCGTGCGTGAGTATCGCCGCGACGCATCGGGCAAGCCGCCGGCAGTGCTGTTCATGCACGGCGGAGGCTGGGTGATCGGCAACCTGGACACGCACGATGCCATCTGCCGGACGCTGGCCAGGGAAAGCGGAGCCGCGGTGTACGCCGTCGACTATCGTCTGGCGCCCGAGCATCCGTTTCCAACACCGCTGGACGATTGCGCCGCCGCGTTGCGCTGGCTGGTCGATCATGCCGCGAGCCTGGACGTGGATGTTTCGCGGCTGGGCCTGGCGGGCGACAGCGCCGGCGGCAACCTGGCCGCGGTCCTGGCGAACACGCAGGTTCTGTTGCCTCGGGCTTGCATCGTCCGGGCGCAGGTGCTGTTCTATCCCGTGACCGATCTGCGTGGCGAGACGGCTTCGTACCAACGCATCGTCGCCGGATTCCCACTGACCGCCAACTCGATGCACTGGTTCCGCGACCACTACCTGCGACCGGGTACTTCCTTGGACGACGCGCGTTTTCCCTCGCTTTTTTCTCCGCTTCTTTCTCCACTCCTGGCGCCGCGCCCGTCCAACGCTTCCCTGTTCCTGCTGAGTTGCGGGCTGGATCCCCTGGCGGACGAGGGCGTGGCCTACGCCGCGCGAGCCATCGCGGCCGGCGCGCGTGTCGAACATCACCACCTGCCAGCGCACGCGCATGGCATCATCACGTCGGCGGGCCGTATCGATACCGGGCGCGTCATGCTGATCCGGGCCGCCGCGTTCCTGCGTGAAACCTTGCTGCATAACTCCTGATGCATCGTCCTATGAACGCTTTCCAATTCCAGACTGTCCCGACCATCATTTCGGAATTCGGCGCGGCGCGCCAGCTCGGCGCCTTGCTGCGCAAGCAGTATCCGGCGCAGGTCCGGCTGTGCGTCGTCACCGATGGCTTCCTGCACAAGAGCGGCCTCCTGGCGCCGGCCCTGGCCGACCTGGCCAGGCATGGCTGGCAGGTGACCGTGATCGACGACGTGGTCGCCGATCCTCTGGAATCCGTCGTGCTGGACGCCGCCGAGCGCGCCCGCCAGGCAGACGCGGAGGTGGTGCTGGGCCTGGGCGGCGGCTCGTCCATGGACGTGGCCAAGCTGTTGGCCGTGCTGCTAGCGGGCCAGCAGCCCTTGGCGGACATGTATGGCGTCGGGAAAGTATCCGGCCAGCGCCTGCCTCTGGTGCAGATGCCGACGACCGCCGGCACCGGTTCGGAAGTGACGGCGGTATCCATCGTGACGACCGGGGAAACCACCAAGATGGGCGTGGTCGCGCCGCAGCTGTACGCCGATCTGGCGATTCTGGACGCGGAACTGACCCTGGGACTGCCCGGCGCCGCCACGGCCTATACCGGCATCGACGCCATGGTGCATGCCATCGAGGCCTACACCTCGGCGCATCTGAAGAACCCGGTGTCGGACATGCTGGCCATCAAGGCGCTGGAGCTGCTGTCCCGCCATATCCTGACCGCGTGCCGGGACGGCGGCAATAAAGAAGCGCGCAGCGCCATGCTGCTGGGCGCCATGTTCGCCGGCCAGGCCTTCGCCAATTCGCCGGTCGCGGCCGTGCATGCGCTGGCATATCCCATCGGCGGCATTTTCCATGTTCCGCATGGGTTGTCGAACGCGCTGGTGCTGGCGCCCGTGCTGAAATTCAACGCGCCGGCCGCCAGCAGGCGCTATGCCGAAATCGCCGAGGTAGTGGTTCCGGGCGTGACGGGCAGCGACGAGGCCAGGACGGCTGCCTTGGTCGGCTATTTTGAACGGCTGGCTGTCGACACGGGGATTCCGCGCAGCCTGGGCGAGGTCGGCGTCAAGCGGGGAGATCTGGCGCGGATGGCCAGCGATGCCATGCGGCAGACGCGATTGCTGGTGAACAATCCTCGGGAAGTGACCGAAGCCGATGCGCTGGCGATCTATGCGGCGGCGTTCGAGCCGGTCGGCGGGTAGCCGGCACGGGACGAGCGATTGTGGATTCCTTGGCGTTGGTCGGGCGGCGGATCCTGGCTCGCCGGGGATCCGGGCGGCGAATCCGTAGGGAGATGGAGACAGCGTTTGGATCGCGGGTCGAAAGCGTGGAACGCTGACAGGATCCCGTCTCTATTGTTTATACCCGTAATGCGCATAATGTGTATTATGTAAAGTACGAATTATGCGGATTCCGGGCAGTGCCTCCCTGCAGCCGCGCTTTGCCGGCTTAGTCCCCGTGTTCCCCGTCGGGCTGGCGCCGCTTCAATCCGCTTTATTCACGCTTCCCAGCTTGTCCGCCCGTCTTTGATGGCGTCCGCCTTCGAATGGCGTATCCCGGAATGCCCGGACGCAATCGCACGCGACCTCGAGCCCGACGATCCTGCTGCCCAGCGCCAGCACGTTCGCGTCGTTGTGCTGGCGGCTCAGGCGCGCCATGGTGGCGTCCGTGCACAAGGCCGCCCGCACCGCCGGATACCGGTTGGCGGCAATGGAAATGCCGATGCCGGATCCGCAGATGACGATGCCCTGCGCGGCTCTCCGCCCAGTGATCGCCTCGCCCATGGCAAAGCCGAAATCGGGATAGTCCACCGACGCTTCGCCATCCGTGCCCAGATCCAGCCAATCGATGTCGCCAAATGCGCTCTTGAGCTGTTCCTTCAGTTCGTATCCGGCGTGGTCGGACGCAATGGCGATCTGCATGACTGGTCTCGCTGGTTCAGTGGTGTCTTCTGGAGCGTGGATTGTATTGTGGCGTGCCCGTTCCAGCCGGCTCGCCGCTGGTGCATCCCAGGCTCCGATCCCATGCCAGCCTCATGGCCTTCCTGTTCATATCCCCCCGGGGGGGATATGATGCGCGACATGGAAAAAACCAATCCCCACCACCATCACGATGCCGTCGCCAAGCGACTCAAGCGGGCACAAGGCCATCTGGGCAGCATCCTGCAGATGATGGAAGCGCATCGTCCCTGCCTTGATCTGGCCCAACAGCTGCATGCCGTCGAAAAGGCAATCTCGCAGGCCAAGAAGATCCTGATCCAGGACCACATCGATCATTGCCTGCAAGACGCCGTGGGCGATCTGGACGTGGACAAGCAGCGCACCATCGACGAATTCAAAGAGATCACCAAGTACCTCTAGGGGCCATTTCTCCCATGTTGTCGTTTGCCAAGCTGCTTGCCCAGGGTGCATCGCACGCCTGGCTCTTCATTCCCAGCGCCATCCTGCTGGGCGCCCTGCACGGCCTGGAGCCCGGCCATTCCAAGACGATGATGGCCGCCTTCATCGTCGCGATCCGGGGGACGGTGTGGCAGGCCGTGCTGCTGGGCGTCACCGCGACCATTTCGCACACGCTGATCGTGTGGGGCATCGGACTGGGCGGCATGTATTTATGGCGAGGCGTGGCTGCCGAGGCGTTGGAGCCTTACTTCCAGCTGGCCTCGGGCGCGGTCATCGTGCTGATCGCGGCCTGGATGTTCTGGCGAACCTGGCGGGAACAGCATGGCGACGCGCACGACCACTCCCATCACAATCATGAGCACGACGGGCACACCCACGGTCTGGAGCGATACGAGGTCGACACCGGGCACGGCCGCGTCGCCCTCGAAGTGTTCGAGGACGGCGTACCTCCTCGGTGGCGTCTGACCAACCTGCGAGGGAGTCACTGTCAGGCAGAGGATGTGACGCTGACAACCGAACGAACCGATGGCCGTCAGCAGGTGTTCCTGTTCGTGCAGAAGGATGGCTACCTGGAGTCACTGGAACAGGTACCGGAACCTCATGAGTTCATTGCACGCCTGGCGTTGACTCACGGTGGCCGCGTCCACAGCTATGACGTCGCGTTCCTGGAGCCAGATAACCACCAGCACGATCACATTCACGAACCGTTGCGCGGATTGGATGTCGCGGCTGAGCAATACCAGGACGCCCACCAGCTGGCGCATGCCAACGACATCCGTCGGCGATTCGCGAACCGGAATGTGACCAACTGGCAGATCGCTTTGTTCGGACTGACGGGAGGTCTTATTCCCTGCCCTGCGGCCATCACCGTGTTGCTCCTGTGTTTGCAGTTAAAGGAGTTCACCTTAGGGGCTGTGCTGGTGTTGTGCTTCTCGATCGGGCTCGCCATCACCCTGGTTACTGTTGGGGCAGTTGCGGCGCTTAGCGTGCGGCACGTTACCCAGCGTGCTCCCTGGTTCAGTGCAATAGCTCGGCGGGCTCCCTACCTGTCCAGTGTGCTGATCATCGCAGTCGGCATTTACGTTGGCGCCCATGGATGGCTTGGACTGCCTTCCGCCTAGCGTCGGAAGGGAGGGCCAGCACCGCTCCGCTTGTTGCTGCTTGACGACTATTGCGCATGCTCTTTCATCGCTCTGCATTATGCAAACCAACGACGGCCGCCTCTTTTCCCGGCATCCGCCCGGCGTCGCCTAGTGAGAAAAAAACACCGGCAAGGTCATCGCCTCCAACAGCGAGCGCGTGGCGCCTCCCATGATCCATTGGCGCGTGCGGCTGTGTCCGTATGCCCCCATGACGATCAGGTCCGCGCCGAAATCGGCGGCCGCGCTCAGGATGGCGTCTCCGATGCCGGCCTCTCGTGCGTCGCGGAACTCCGACTCCAGCTGGGGAAAGCCGTGGCTGGCGCAGTAGGCGGCCAGGTCTTCGAAGGAAGCCCGCAGATCCGGATCGGCCGGGGCCCCGTGGCCCAGCGTCAGGGCGCGCAGCGCGCTGGCGCCGCGCAGCAAGGGCGCCGCGTCGGCGATCGCGCGGGCCGACTCGCGGCTCTGGTTCCAGCAGTACAGCACCCGCGCGCCTGCGTTGCGGAAGGACCCCGCCGTCGGCAGCACGATGACGGGACGCCCGGCGGATAGCAGCACCTGCTCAACGAAGTCGTTGCCGGTGGCGGCTTCCACGTCGCCGGCATTCTCCTGGCCCAGGATCAGCACATCCGAATGACGCGCGTGCCGGACGACGCACTCGGCGGGCATGTCCTCGCCCTGGCGCCAGGACGCGGCCACGCCGGCCTGCGCCGTGGCTTCGCTGAACGCCGCCTGCACTGCCATGCGTCCCTTGGTGTTGAGTTCCTTGACGAGGTCGAGCGCGCGGACCCACATGCCGCCTTCGTCGTAAAAGTAGCGCGGCAGCATGTAGCTGGCGAATATGCCGGTGAGATGGGCATCGTGCGGCCTAGCCATCTGCAGGGCGAATTCAACGCGGCGGCGGCAGTCGATGCCGTTGTCGAGATGTACGGCGATGCGGCGGAACATGGCGAATATCTCCCCGTGTTTGCATGGGTTGCCGGCGGCCGGCTTGCGCGCCCTGCCCGGCCTGGTCTGTCCTGCCATCTTGCGCCGGCGGTCCGGCTCCGGGTTGACGATAGTCAAGCGAAAAACAGGGACGAACGTCGAGGCCGGGCGCAAAAGAGCGCGCCAGCTTGACCGCCGTCAAGGGCGCGCGCCGTGGCGGCGCGATGATGGGCGCATGCCTGCCCTTCCCCGCTACATCCTGCTCCGCCTGGAGGCGCCATGAAGAATGTACTCATCCCGGTCGACGGATCCGCCAATTCGCTGCGCGCCGTGCACTACATGATCGACCATGTCCGCGAGCATGGCGCCTGCAACTTGCATCTGCTGAACGTGCAGCCGCCGATCGTCTCGGGCACGGTGCTTGCCTTTGTGTCGAGCGATATGATCCAGGAGTACTACGAGGACGAAGCCAGGACGGCGCTGGCCGATGCCCGGATCGCGCTGGACAAGGCAGGCGTCATGTATCAGTCGGGATTGCGGGTCGGCAAGATCGCCGAAGCCATCAAGGCCTACGCGGCCGAGCAACAGTGCGACCATATCGTGATGGGATCGCGCGGCCTGGGCGCGGCGGGCAGCCTCATGCTCGGGTCGGTGGCGCTCAAGCTGCTGCATATCGTCCATCTCCCCGTCGTGCTGGTCAACTAGGACCGGCGCGGGGAAGCTGGCCCGGCCAGACCAGGGGAAGCCATGATTTCCGTGCCGTCCAACAATGAAGTGGACCGTCTGCACGCCTATTGGCGGGCCAGCAATTACCTGTGCGCCGGCATGCTGTACCTGCGCGACAACGTCCTGCTGCGCCGGCCGCTGGAGCCGGCGCACATCAAACCGCGGATCCTGGGGCACTGGGGCACGTGCCCCGGCCTGAGCTTCACGCTGACGCATCTGAACCGCCTCATCCGCGAGCACGACCTGGACCTGATGTTCGTGTGCGGCCCAGGACACGGCGCCGCGGCGGTGCTGGCCCATGCCTATCTCGACGGGCACTACTCGGAGCGCTATCCCGAATGCTCGCAGGACGAGGCCGGCATGACGCACCTGTTCCGGCACTTTTCGGCGCCGCACGGCATCGGTTCGCACTGCACGCCACAACTGCCCGGCTCGATCCACGAGGGCGGTGAGCTGGGCTACAGCCTGTCGCACGCGTTTGGGGCGGCCTTCGACAATCCCGACCTGATCGTCGCCGCGATGGTCGGGGACGGCGAGGCCGAAACCGGCGCGCTGGCCGCCTCCTGGCAATCGGCCAGGTTCCTGAACCCGGCGCGCGACGGCGCCGTGCTGCCCATCCTGCACCTGAACGGCTACAAGATCGCCAACCCTGCCCTGCTGGCGCGCATCCCTCCCGCGGAACTGCAGGCCTTCTTCGAGGGGCATGGCTATCGCCCCTGTTTCGTGGCTGGCGACGATCCGCCCGCCATGCACCGGAAGATGGCACGCGCGCTGGGCCAGTGCGTGGCGGAAATCCGGGCGATCCAGGCCCGCGCGCGCGGCGGCGGCGGACCGGCGAGGATTCGCTGGCCCATGATCGTGCTGCGCACGCCGAAAGGCTGGACCGGGCCTCGGCGGGTCGACGGCCATGCCGTGGAGAATTCCTGGCGCTCGCACCAGGTTCCGCTGGCCGACCCTGCCGGGCGGCCGCAGGAATTGCAGGCGCTGGAAGCCTGGCTGCGCGCCTACCAGCCCGAGACCCTGTTCGACCAGGAGGGCCGGCTGGCGGCCGGGCTGCGGACGCTGGCCCCGACCGGCGCGCGCCGCGTCAGCGCCAACCCGCATGCCGATGGCGGGGCATTGCGGCGTCCGCTCGCGCTGCCCGGGCCGGACGCATACAGCCTGCCGGTCGCCGCGCCCGGCGCCGCCGACGCGTCGCCCACGCAGGCGCTGGGCGCCTATCTGCGGGACGTGATGCGCGCAAATCCGGACCGCTTCCGGCTGTTCGGCCCCGACGAGACCGCCAGCAACCGCCTGGAGGCGGTCTATGAAGCCAGCGGCAAGGCCTGGATGGTCCAGCGGCTGGAGGGCGATGCCGACGGCGGCCACCTCGCCCCGGACGGGCGCGTCATGGAAATCCTCAGCGAGCAGACGCTGCAAGGCTGGCTCGAAGGCTACACGCTGACCGGCAGGCACGGCCTGTTCGCCACCTACGAGGCCTTCGCGCACGTCATCGATTCGATGTTCAACCAGCACGCGAAGTGGCTGGACAAGGCCCGGCGGCTGGCGCCGTGGCGCGCCCCGGTTCCGGCGCTGAACCTGCTGCTCACCTCGGTCGTCTGGCGCCAGGACCATAACGGCTTCAGCCATCAGGATCCAGGCTTCCTGGACGTGGCGGCCAACAAGCGGCCCGACGTGGTGCGCATCTATCTGCCGCCGGACGCCAATTGCCTGCTGAGCGTGGCCCGGCATTGCCTGCAGTCGGTCGGCCATGTCAACGTAATCGTGGCCGACAAGCAGGCGCACCCCGTCTACCTCGACGCGGCCGGGGCGGCGCGCCATTGCCGGGCCGGCATCGGCGCCTGGGATTGGGCGGGCACGTTCGTGCAGCACGAGCCCGATGTGGTGCTGGCCTGCGCCGGCGACATTCCCACGCAGGAAGCGCTGGCCGCGGTCGCATTGCTCAAGTCCCTGTTTCACGGCCTGAAGATCCGCTTCGTCAACGTGGTCGATCTTTTCACGCTGGTGCCGCCGGCCGTGCATCCGCATGGCCTGCCGGACGAGGCGTTCGACGCGCTGTTCACGGCGGACAAGCCGGTGATCTTCAATTTCCATGGCTATCCCGCGCTGATCCACCGGCTGTGCTACCGCCGGCGCAACCATGCCGGCTTTCACGTGCATGGCTATCGTGAAGAGGGAGACCTGAATACGCCGTTCGAACTCGCGGTGCTCAACGGCATCGACCGCTACAGCCTGGCGATGGATGTGCTCGAGCGCGTGCCGCGCCTGCGTGGCTGCGCCCCGGCCGCCCGCGAGCGCCTGCTTGCGCAGCGCGACCGGCAGCTGGCCCAGGCGCGCGCCGAAGGCCTGGATCCGGAAGAGATTCGCAATGGCCGGTGGCCCGACCAAGGGCTGGAGAATGCGTGACGGGCGGGCTCGCGCGCGCCGGCGCAAGCCCGCGCCCATCGGCCCGCCCGCGCTGGGCGCCGGCCTGATCACCGGCGCGGCGGACGACGATCCCAGCGGCATCGCCACCTATTCCCAGGCCGGCGCGCAGTTCGGCTACGCGATGCTGTGGACCATGCCGCTGACGCTGCCGCTGATGGTCGCGATCCAGCTCGTCAGCGCGCGCATCGGCTGCGTTACGCGGCGCGGCCTGGCCGCCAACATCAAGCGCGATTTTCCGCCAATAGTGCTGTGGGCCGTGGTCGGACTGCTGCTGACGGCCAACACGCTCAACCTGGCCGCGGATATCGCCGCGATGGCGCAGGCGGTGCATCTGGTCGCGGGAGGGCCGGTAGGGCTGTATGCGGCGGGTTTCGGCGCGCTCAGCCTGACGCTGCAGGTGTACATGCGTTATCAGGCCTACGTGCGCTGGCTCAAATGGCTGACGCTGGCATTGCTGGCCTATGTCGCGGTCGCCTTCACCGTCGAGGTGGACTGGCCAGCCCTGATCCGCGAGACCGCCCTGCCCGGCCTGGCGCTCGGCCACGATGCGCTGCTGATGATCGTCGCGGTGTTCGGCACCACCATCAGTCCCTATCTGTTCTTCTGGCAGGCCGCCCTGGAGATGGAGTCCGGCCATGATGGGCGGCCGCGCTCCGGGGCCGGCCTGCGGGCACAGTTGCGGCGCATCCGCGCGGATACCCTGGTTGGCATGACTTTCTCGAACCTGATTGGCTTTTTCATCATTCTCGCCACCGCCGCCACGCTGCACGCGGACGGCGGCGCGGCTATCCAGACGTCCGCGCAAGCCGCCGAGGCGCTGCGGCCGCTGGCCGGGGACTTCTGCTTCGCGCTGTTCTGCCTGGGCATCGTGGGCACCGGCCTGCTGGCCGTGCCGGTGCTGGCGGGGTCGGCCGCCTATGCCGTGGCCGAGGCCGCCGGCTGGCCGGGCAGCCTGGACGCCCGTCTGGACAAGGGCGAGGGCGCGGCCTTCTACGCGATCATCGGCGCGGCCACCATGGGCGGAGTGGCGCTGTGCTTCACCCCGCTCGATCCGGTGGCGGAACTGTTCTGGGCGGCGGTGTGCAATGGCGTGATCGCGCTGCCCATCATGAGCGTGATGATGCTGCTGGCGTCGCGGCCCAAGGTCATGGGCGCGCATGTCATCGGTCCCTGCCTGCGCCTGGCGGGCTGGAGCGCCACGGGCGTCATGGCGCTCGTCGTCGTCGCCATGCTGGCCACGCTCTAGCGCCCCTGGGGCATCGCGCCGTCGGCGGCGCAGGCGGCCGACGCGTCGCTGCACAGGAACATCGGCACCTTGATGAACAGGCTGCCCGACAGGGACAGTCCGCGCGCCAGATGGTCGTCGGCCAGGATGAAACCGGCGATCGGTCCTGGCGCCGGACCGCGTGGCCCCGTCAGGGCCTGCTCGTCCAGGATCTGGATGGCGCCGTTCTCGCCCTCCACCCAGCCCGGCGCGGCCAGGAACGTCTGCAGCGCGTCCTGTGTCGAAAAGAACAGGACGAGGGACTTGTCGTCCAGGCCGAGTATGGCCCCGGGCGGACCGGCGATAACGTTGTAATAGGTGCGTTCGCCGCCCGCCTCGATCAGCACGCCGCGCCCATAGGCCACTCCCAGGATGCCGCCATCCGCCCGCAGGCCGGGCACGATCAGCGTCCCGAAGGCGCGGGCCAGCACGGCGCGCGCCCGGGGAGACAGCCGGTACAGGCGCAACAGCACGGCCTCGGACTCCTGATCGACGCGCGCGAGCATGGCAGGCGAGACGGTCATCGGGCTCCTGGCCGGTTGCGCCCGGGCGCCGGCCATCGGCAACAGCATGAGCAGGACATGGAACAGCACGAGGGCGAGGCGCGTTTTCATACCGGCTCCCTGATCTTGGGCAAGTGTCCGGCGGCCCCTTGCCGTCCGGACGGACAAGTCCATTGACGCATGGCCGCGCCCGCCCGCTGTTGACAACAGTCAAGCACGGCGCCTCGGGGCGGTGCTACACCAAGGCATCGGCGCGGCCATGCGGGCCGATGCGCCAGCATCACGAGGACGCGCCATGACCGAGCCTGGGGATATTTCGGATCTGGTCTATGCGGACCGCTACGCGTGGCCAGGCGAGTCGTTGCGGATCGATACGTACCGCCGGGTGGCAATCGCGCTGGCGGCGCGGGAGGCCGGACCGGAGCGGGAGCGCCACGCCGCCCTCTTCCTGGAAAATTTCCTCGCCGGCGCGATCGGCGCGGGGCGCATCATGGCCAATGCCGGCGCCGCAGACGGCGACGGTGACGGCGGGGCCACTATGGTGAACTGCTTCGTCCAGCCTGCCATCGATCCCGGCCTGGGCTGGCCGCAAGGCCTGGATGCGGCGCTGGCCCGCGCCGTGCGCACGATGTCCATGGGCGGTGGTGTCGGCTATGACTTCAGCCCTGTGCCGCCCGCGGACTCCGGCGCGGGTCGGGGCGGCGCATGCGCCGTCATCGACCGCTACGACCAGGCCTGCCAGGCCCTGGCCACGCCGGCCAGGCGCCGGCGGGGCGCGCAGATGGGCGTGCTGGCCTGCGATCATCCCGACCTGCCCGCCTTCCTGCACGCCAAGGCCGGACGGCGCCGCTGGCCGACCCTGAACCTGTCGGTCGCGCTGAGCGACCGCTTCCTGCGGGCCGTGGAGAACGACGAGGCGTGGACCCTGCGCCATGCCTGCCCGCCGGCGGGCGGACAGGCATCACAGCGAGGCGTGCGTGGCGACCATGGAACATGGCCCTATGCCCGCCTGCCGGCGCGGCGGCTGTGGGAGGCGCTGACCGCCGCGGCCTGCCGGGACGCTGAACCGGGGGTGCTGTTCGTGGACACGATCAATGCGCTGAATCCGCTGCGCGACAGCGAACGCCTGTCGGCCACCAACCCTTGCGGCGAGCAACCCCTGCCGCCCCATGGGAGCTGCGTGCTCGGGCCGATCAATGCGTCGCGCTTCGTGCGCAATCCGTTCGGCGTGAACGGACCGCCCGGCTTCGATTTCAGCGAGCTGGGACGACGCGTGCGGATACAGGTGCGCCTGTTGGACAACGTGCTGGACCTGACCCGCTGGCCTTTGCCGGAACAGGCGGCCGAGGCCCAGGCCAAGCGCCGTATCGGCGTGGGACTGTCCGGGCTTGGGGATGCGCTGCTGATGCTGCGGTTGGACTATGGCTCGCCGGCCGCGCGCGTGTTCGCCGCGCGGATCGCTCGCTGCATCCGCGACCAGGCCTATCTGGCGTCGGCCGGGCTGGCGGCTGAACGCGGCGTGTTTCCCGCCTATGCGCCAAGACCGTATCTGGAGCCCAGGGCCGGATGGCCACCCCTGCCGCCCGCCGTGCAGGCCGCCATCCGGCGGCACGGCCTCAGGAACAGCCATCTGGTTTCGTTCGCGCCCACGGGCAGCGTCAGCATTGCCTTCTTCGACAATTGCTCGACCGGCATCGAGCCGGCCCACGCGTGGCAGTATCGCCGCCGGCTGCGCATCGGCGAGGCCCCGGCGCGCAACGTGGTGGCGCAGAATCCCGCATGGCGGCTCTGGCGCCGGTTGCATGGCGATGGCGACGAACTGCCGCCCTACTTCCGCCGCGCGGCCGATATCGCCCCATCCGCGCATATCGCCATGCTGGCGGCGCTGCAGCCCTGGGTGGATGCCGCGATTTCGAAGACGGTGCCGCTGCCGCCCGAGTGCACGGCGGCAGAGGTCGGCGCGCTGTTCCTGCAAGCCTGGCGCCTGGGAGTGAAAGGTCTGACGGTGTTCCGGCCGGATCCCCGGATGCCGGCGGTGCTGGAGCCGGCCCGGCACGAAGGGCAGACAGGCCCGGCGGCTCCCGCGGCCGCCTGAGGGGGATGCCGCGTCACGCGGTGGCGCGCGGCGCTTCGGCGCCAGCGGGCCCGAGGCGTCGGGCCACCCGTCCGCGGCTGGCCTGCGCCCAGAAAGACGGCCGCCGCAGCAGGCGCCGGCTGGCTGAGCGCAGGCCATCGCCGGCCCTGCGCAGCAATCGCAGGGCCGCTTTGTCGCCTTGTCGACCCGCCAGCCTGCCGGTCGACAGGCTGACACACACATCGCGCCCCAGCGCGGCGGCTGTACGGAAGTCCTGCGCGCTGCCCAGCGCGCCTTGCACGTCGGCCAGGGCCTTGACGTAGCGCTCGAGCTTGCGGGATGGACTGAGCAGCAACAGCGCCTCGCTGGCATAGCGCAGGCGTTTGACGCGGATCCGCGCCGCATGCTGGCGCCGCGGCCCCTGGTCGGCGGCGTTATCCAGGCGCGCGCGCAGCGCCGCGTCCCAACCCTCGAGGCGGCGGCCGAGCGCGCGATACAGCGACCGGGGCGCGCGCTCGGCCATGGCGGCGGGGATCTCCGCGCTGCGTTCCCGGAGCAGGCGCAGCATGGCCTGGAAGCGTTCGGTCTGCAGGTTGGCGTACATCTCGTCGTGCGCGATCTCGGAGCGGGCGCGGGCCCGCGCGGCCGAGGCTTGCGGATCGATATCCGGATCGGCATCGCAGAGCTGCGGCAGCACTTCCATCGTGAAGACGTCCCAATCGCGCGCCCGCGACAGCGGCTGCATGGCCCAGGCCACTTCCTTGCGCAGCGCGCGACGCATGGGGCGCGCGCCTGGCGGCCGTGGCAGCAGGTCGGACAGCGCGCACAGCCGGCGCACGTAGATCCGCAGATCATGGATGAGATCCGGGCCGGCGTCCGCCACGGCGGCCCGGCCCTCGCCCAACCGATGCGCGCGGCTCCAGATTTCGCCGAACCAGGTGGCGGCGACGGCTTCCAGCCCCGTGTGCAAGGCTGGCGCCGGCTCCGCCCGGGCAGCGCCATTGCCTGGGCTCGAGGCCTTGGCTCCGGCAAGGCTTCGGACCGCGCCGTCGGCCGAACTCCTGGCCGGTCGCCCGGCGGCGCGGGTATCCTGCCGGGCACTGCCGTTGGCCGATGCCGGCCGCGTTGATTGCGCCATGACCGCGCTCCTGTGTGGGTGGTGATCATGACCACGGTACTCGCTGGCGCAACAGGCTTGTTGACGCGAGTCAAGCTCGCGACGGTCGGGCCGAAACCGAACGGCCCGATTTTTTTGGTTGACCATGCTCAATATGCCGCTCTGGCGAGGCGGGAGACGGGATGGGGGGCCGCCGTGGCGGGCGTCGACGACCGGCTGGAAATCCGCTGAATCAGGGAATCAGCACAGCGGTGGCCTGCAGGCGCCCCTGCCGCAGGTCATCCAGGGCGTCGTTGGCCTGTTCGAGCGGATAGGTCCGGACGTCGCAATGTATGCCCGCCGCCGGGGCCAGCGCCAGGAATTCGCGGGCGTCGGCCCGCGTCAGGTTGGCCACGGACACCAGCTTGCGCTCGCCCCACAGCAGGCGGTACGGAAATGCGGGAATGTCCGTCATGTGTATGCCGCCGCACACGACGCATCCGCCCTTGCGGACGGCCCGCAAGGCCATGGGTACAAGCTCGCCGACGGGCGCGAAGATGATGGCCGCGTCCAGGGGTTCCGGCGGGTCGACGCCGCTGTCGCCGGCCCAGGCCGCGCCCAGCGTGCGCGCGTGCAACTGGGCGACGGCGTCGCCGGGTCGGGTGTAGGCATGCAGACGGCGATGTTGCCAGGCGCAGATTTGCGCCAGCGCCTGCCCGGCCGAGCCGAACCCGTACACGCCCAGGCGGCGGGCGTCGCCAGCCGCTCGCAGCGCGCGCCAGCCGATCAGGCCGGCGCACATCCACGGCGCCATGGATTCGGCCGGACCGGCCTGCGGCAGCGGATACACATATGCGGTTTCGGCCAGCATGTGCGACGCAAAGCCGCCGTCGCGCGTATAACCGGTGAACGCCGCCGCATCGCAGAGGTTCTCGCGTCCGGTCAGGCAGAACGCGCAGCGGCCGCAAGTCCAGGCCAGCCAGGCGGCGCCGGCGCGGCGGCCGGCCAGGCGCGGGTCGACGCCCTCGCCTGTCTCCTCGACGATGCCGATCACCTCGTGTCCGGGCGTGACCGGATACCGCAGGCCCGGCAGCTCGCCGTCCACCACGTGCAGATCCGTGCGGCAGACGGCGCATGCCTCGACCTTCAGCAGCACCTGGCCGGGGCCGGGCCGGGGCGTGGGCAACCGTTCCAGGCTGAGGGGCGCGCCAGGCGCCCGTTGCGACATGGCTCTCATGGGAAGTATCCACAAGGGCCCGGCGTGCCGGCGCCGGGCCCATCGCGCCCTAGCCCACGACCAGCCTGTCGTTGACCTCGGCGACGCCGGGGGCAGACCAGGCCGCGCGCTCGGCCGCGCCGCGCTCGATCCAGCTATTCACGCAGCCATTGAGCGTGACCTTGTTGTCCTGCACGTTGACCTCGACGCGCGTGGCCTCCAGCTGCGCGCTGCGCAGCAAGGCATCCTCGATCCGGCGCTTGATGTCGCTGGCGCGCGCCGACGGCGCGACTTCGATCTGGTTCGAGATGCCGATCACGCCCGACAGCTTGCGCACCGCGCGCTCGGCGGCGTCGCGCTGATAGAACCAGTCCACCGTGCCGTTCAGCGTCACCCAGCCCTTCTGTACCGTTACCTGCACCTTGCCATCGGGCACAGTGGAATCCCACGCGATGATGTTCAGCGCGCGCGCGGCGACCTGGTCGTCGGCCAGCTGCTTGGCCGCAGCCGTCCGCACCTGGATTTCCTGGGCGATGCCGCGCACGCCCTTGACGCGCTGCACGGTATGCTCGGCGGCCAGCTTCTGCGCATAGGTTTCGACATAGCCGTTGAGCATGACCACGCCGTTCTCGACCGTCACGTCGATGTGCAGATCGTCGATACTGGGCTCGAACGCCAGGGCCTGCCGGACCCGGTCCCGCAATGCTTCGTCACTCATGATGCTCTCCTGGTTCCGGGGCGGCGCCCCGCCATGCGCCAGCGCCGGCGGCGCTGGTCGCGTCCAGCCTTTGCATGACCTACTCGATCTGCAGCAGCCGGCCGTTGCTGCCCGCTTTTTTCGGCAAGGTCAGCACCAGCACGCCGTTCTCGCATACGGCCCTGGCAGCGGCCGAATCGATCGGACTGGCCAGCGTCACCGAGCGTTGGATCTGCCCCCAGTAACGTTCCTTGCGCAGAACCTTGCCTTCATCCTTGACCTCGCTACTCTGCTCCTTGTTGGCGAGAATCATGACCGTGGCGCCGTCTATTTCGACCGAGATGTCCTTTTTCTCGACGCCGGGCAATTCCGCTTTCAGGACATATTTGTCGCCGGCTTCGGTGACGTCGATGTCCATGCGCGGAAAGTCCTCGTCCGTGCGAGACCGGATCGGCCTCAGCAGCGCCTGGAAGACATCGGGGAACGTATCGAGGGACAGGGGGCTGTATTGAGTAAGTCGGGACATGGTGGCTCCTTGGAAGACCGCTTGCGTTCAACCGCAACCGTCCAGTTCATCTTGAGCGTTCGCGTCCGGGCCTCGTTGACTTTTGTCAGGGAAAAAATCGGGAGCGAACGCGGGAGCCGGTTGGCGCGGTGGCGATCCCGCCGTCCGGCCCGCCGATAATGAATCCCTGCCGTGCTCAGGGTTCTTTGACATATTCCATGCTGTCGTTTTCCGGGCTGCTTGCCCAGAGCGCGTCGCCCGCCCGGCTGTTTATGCCCGGCGCCATCCTGTTGGGAGTCACCGCGAGCATCTCTCACACGCTGGCTGGTGCTGTGCTTCTCGATCGGGCTGGCCATCACCCTGGTCACGGTCGGTGTCGTCGCGGCGCTCAGCGTGCGGCATGTTACCCGGCGCGCGCCCTGGTTCAGCGCGGTGGCGCAGCGGGCGCCCTACCTCTCCAGCCTGCTGATCATCGCGGTTGGCATCTATGTGGGCCTGCATGGATGGCTTGGGCTGCGCTAGCGCCGTCCAGAAAATCGACAACACCCTGCCGTCGCGCGGGCAGCCGCGCATTCATTGCGGCGCTGACAGCCCAAGCGCGCTCACGATCAGCAAGATCGCCACGCCCACGCAGACTTCCAGCACAGTGTTCCGGCGCAACGGCCCAAGCGCGATTTCCGGCTGTCGCCGGATCCTCGGCACCCACCAATACCGGTTCATGATGGCCAGCACGGTCATGGCCAATGCCAGCAGGATCTTCAGCCCCAGCCATTGCTGATAGGCGGACGCGATATCCAGCCCCTCTGGGGACAGAATCAGCACGGCGTTGACGACGCCGCTAAGCAGCAGGACCGCGACGGCGACATGCCCGGCGGTCGAGAAGCGCATCAAGGCCCGGGTGGCATCGGCGCGACAGGCGGGCTCCGTCCATCGCCGCAGGATCAGCAGGAAGACCGGCAGCGACCCCAGCCAGAAACCGGCCGCCAGGCAATGCAGCATGTCGTTCAGCGCGTGGAGCAGGCCGGTCCTGCCCTCCTCCATCGCGGCGTGCCCGCTCAGCGCCAGCGGCAGCAGGGCCAGGCCCGAGGCGAGCGCGCGCGGCCATGTCCAGTCCGGCCGGGGCCGCAGAAACAGGCACAGCACCAGCAGCATCGCCGCCGCCCGCAGGATCCAGGCCTGTCCATAGCGGGTCTGCAACGCCACGGTGGCCAGCATGTCGGTCTGCGCCATGGCCTGCCATTCGCCGGCGATGCTGGCGGTTTGCAATGGCAGGAGACACAGCACGGACAGCATTCCGGCCACCGAGGCGCCGCGCAACACCTTGCGCAAGTCCGCCTCGACGGACAGCCTCAAGCCGCGCGACCCGCTCAGCGCCAGCATGGCGCTGGCGCCGAACAGCAGCGTCGACGCCATGTAGGCGACAAAGCGCAATAGCGCGAACGTGGCGATGATCATGGCCTGGGCGCGCCGTCGGCGGCGGGAGCTTGCATGCGGCCTCAGGGCTTGATCGTGAACGACCAGGCGCCATTGGTCTTGTGGCCGTCCTTGGACAGGGCCTGCCACTTCACCGTGTAGACGCCTGCCGGCAGATCCTTGCCGATCGGCAGGACCAGCGTCTTGTTGTCACCGGGCGCCAGGGCCGATTTTTCGGTCGGGACGGTCTTGCCGGCGGCATCCTGCAGCGTCAGCGAGGAAAACGCGGCCTCAAGCCCTTCGGTCAGCGTCAGCGTGACGGTGGCCGGCGTCTTGGCCAGGACCGCGTCCTTGGCGGGCGTGGCGGTTCCGACATGGGCGTGCGCCCAGAGGAGTTGCGGGGCGGCGGCGAGCACCAGGGCGGCAATCAATGATTTTCTGAACATGGGAATTCTCCTGGACCTTGAATGAACGGCGTTCCGCCAGACATGGCTTGGCGTTCGCCCGGAAATCGAGCACACGTCTGGGCCCGTACCCAGGCACGAGTCGGAATGCGAGCGGCGACAAAGCACGCCGGCGGCCGGGCAATATGCTCGCCGCATAAGCGGCAAACATGCCCGCCCCTGTCAGGGCGGGAATCCGTCTCGTTCGGGTAACGGGCGTCAGGCGGCAGGAGGCGCGCGCGACCGCTGCGGCAATCGCGCCAGGGCGCTGGAGAGATAGGGAGCCGCGGCAGGCGCCGGCGCGGCAAGGTGGATGACGGGCGCCAGCCAGCTGTACAGGAACAGCGCCGGCGGAGTGATCCCGCCCGGCAGCGCGCAACCGGCGGTGCAGCATTGCGGCAACGCGCCGCCCTGCTGGCTGGCGTGCCGCGCGGCGTCTTCCGAATCCAGGGCAACCACGCGCGGACCGCTGGCCGTGCAGATGATCGTGGTGGCGCCGGCCTGGCCAGATCCCTGGCCAGAGGATGCCAGGGCGGAGGACGCGATCAATGCCTGGAAGACGAACAGGGCCATCGCGGCCAGCGCGACCCATCGTCTTCCGGCATTGGCATGTGCGCGCATCGGCGTCCCCTGTTACGGAAAAAAATCTTAGCACGCAGGTGGCGGCGGCAATCCCCTCCCCGGCGGCAAGGCGCTTGCGTATACCGCCGCGGCCCCGAGTTCGCGCTCGATTCTGAGCAGGCGATTGTATTTGGCCGTGCGATCCGAGCGCGACATCGAACCGGTCTTGATCCCGCCGCAATGGCCAGCCACCGCCAGGTCCGCGATGCTGGTGTCCTCGGTCTCGCCGGAACGGTGCGACATGACCACCCGATAGCCGTTGCGGGCGGCCAGGCGCAGCACCTGCTGCATCTCCGTCAGCGTGCCGATCTGGTTGGGCTTGACCAGGATGGCATTGGCCAGGCCCTGCCCGATGCCCTGCTCGAACAGGCGCGGATTGGTGCAGAACACATCGTCGCCGACCAGCTGGCAACTGGCGCCCAACCGTTCGGTGAGCATTTTCCAGCCGGCAGGGTCGTCCTCGGCCATGCCGTCCTCGATGGAGAGGATCGGATAGGCCCGCGTCAGCGCCGCCAGGTAGTCGACCTGCTCCTCGGCGCTCAGGCGCCGGTCCTGTCCGGCATAGACGTAGCCGGCGGGCCGATGAAATTCGCTGGCGGCCGGATCCAGGCCCAGCGCGACGTCCTGGCCGGGCCGGAGTCCGGCCTGTCCGATCGCCGCCATCAGGAAGTCCAGCGCTTCCTCGGCCGCGCGCAGATCGGGCGCGAAGCCGCCCTCGTCGCCCACGTTGACCGAATGGCCGGCGCGTTTCAGGGCGTCCTTGAGCGCATGGAACACTTCGGCGCCCATGCGCACCGCCTCGGCGAAGCTGGTCGCGCCCACCGGCAGCACCATGAATTCCTGGAAATCCAGCGGATTGTCGGCATGGGCGCCGCCGTTGAGCACGTTGATCATGGGCACAGGCATGACGCAGGCCTGGCTGCCGCCCAGGTAGCGCCACAGCGGCAGTTTCAGGCTGGCCGCCGCCGCGCGCGCCGCGGCCAGCGACACGCCCAGGATCGCGTTGGCGCCGAGGCGGCTTTTGTCGGGCGTGCCGTCCAGCGCGATCATGGCCTGGTCCAGGTCCGCCTGGCGGTCGGCGCGCATGTCCCGCAGCACATCGCGCACTTCCGTGTTGACGCTACGGGCCGCGTCCAGGACGCCTCGGCCATGGAAGCGACGCGGATCGCCATCGCGCCGCTCGCAGGCTTCACGGATGCCAGTGGACGCGCCCGACGGCACCAGCGCCACGCCGCAGGCGCCGTCCGAAAGCGCCACCTCGACCTCCAGCGTGGGATTGCCTCGGCTGTCCAGCGCCTCGAAGGCGCGGATATCGACGATATGCATGGGGAGACTCCTATATGTCAGTCAATTGAACAAATCGAGGCTGCCGGCCCTGACACCGATCGCATGAGCAAGGCGGCGAATATGGGTTAAATGCTAGCCAGCCTGCTAGCATCCGAATATCGATTTGTTTTACGATTCCGTCAGTTTTCCTGACATAAGAACGCTCAAGGACGCTCAAGAACGCCCATGCGCAAGCTCCCTCCCCTGGCCTCCCTGCGCGCATTCGAGGCGGTCGCGCGCACCGGCTCGGTGACGCGCGCCGCCGAGGAACTGGCGCGCACGCACGGCGCGATCAGCCGGCATCTCAAGCTGCTGGCCGACGACGTGGGCGCCGAACTCTTCGAGCGCGACGGCACCGGCCTGCGAATGACGCCGGCGGCGGCCGACTTCTATGCCGTGACCCGTTCCGTGTTCGACCAGCTGGAGCGCGCCTACGACAACCTGGGCAGCCGCGCCGCCGGTCCGGGCGTGCACGTGGCCTGCAGCGCGACCTTCGCCATGCGCTGGCTGGTGCCGCAGCTGGCGGTGTTCTATCGCAAGCACCCGGATATCCGCATCCGGCTTTCGATGACCTCGGCGCGCGAGATCCGCAACGAAGGCGCGGATGTGCTGGTGGCGTGGGACATGTCCAGCTACTCGGACGCCGACCAGCGGCGCGCCCTGCCCTTGGCACCGGTGAATTTCGCGGCGGTCTGCGTGCCGGCCTGCGCCAGGCTGGCGGCCGCGAAGCGGACGCGGATCGCGCATGGCTACACGTCCAGCGCCTGGGATCAATGGGAGGCCAAGACCGGGAAATCGGTTGCGCGTGGCGATGTGCTGGAGTTTCCGCACACCCATCTATGCATTGAGGCGGCGTTGTCCGGCCTGGGAGTCGCCCTGGTGGAAACGCGATTGATCGCGCGCGAGCTGGCCGAAGGCACCTTGGTGGCGCCATTCGGCACTGTTCAGTTCGACGGCGGACTGCGCGCCCTGCCCGCCGCCGGGCGGCGCATGAATGCGCAGGCACAGGCCTTCGTGGCTTGGCTGCGGGACGCGCTGACCGTGTAGGCGCGACGCGCGGCCAGACCTATCCCGCCGCCTCCTGCATCACGTCGCCAGCAGCTTGATCGCCGCCAGGATGCTGACCGCCCAGGTCGTCATGCGCACGACGCCGTCGCCCAGCCGGCTGACCGCCTTGGCGCCCAGCGTGCCGCCCAGCGCGCAACCCAGCGCCAGCGGCAGCGTCATCGGCCACGGCACCACGCCGCGCCAGATGAACACGGCCACGGACGCGGTCGAGATGACCAGGCTCAGCCGCGTGCCGAGCGCGGCGGCGGTGGACGGCGTGTGGCCGTGCAGCGCCACCAGCGTCAGGATCAGGAAGACGCCATAGCCGGCGCCGAAAAATCCGGAATACACCGCCAGCACCAGCACCAGCACGAAACCGGTGAACCGCTGCATGGCGCTGGGCGAAACGTTGACCGTCTTCGGGCGGCGTCCGGCCCAGAAGGTGCCGACGATGGAGGCAACCAGCAGGAACAGCACCACGCTGCGCAGCCGCATCGGGTCGATGATGGTCAGGAGCTGCGCGCCCAGCACGGAACCGAGCAGGCACATGGGCCACAGCCATCCGGGCACCGGCACGGCGGTCTCGGGCAGCTTCTTCGCATGGGCCAGCGAGCCCGTCAGGAAGGCGGCCCACAGCGCCACCTTCACCGCGATGACGCTGTCGTCGGCGGCGATGCCGGCCAGCATCAGCAACGGCACGCCCAGCGTCACCCCGCCTCCCGCCGTCACCGCCACCACGCCGCAGGGCAAGCCCAGCGCGAACATCAACAACATGGCCTGCATCGACATGTCCACCATCGTCTCCATTTATTGTGCCCTGGCAGTATGGCGTCGCATGGCAATACAATCCAATCATTGTATTGAGCACATCGGACTCGGCGGCGGGCGACATGAACCTGTATGAACGACTGACGGCGGAACTGGCGGCGGCCATCCGAGGCGGTGAACTCGCCGGCGGCAGCGCGCTGCCGCCGGTACGGGAGTTCGCCAGACTGCGCGGCATCGGACCCAGCACCGCCGCGCGGGTCTACGCCAGCCTGCGGCAACAGGGGCTGGCCATTGGCGAAGTGGGACGCGGCACCTTCGTGCGCGAGCGGCCGATGGACGCGGGTCCGCTGTCGGCGGCCGCCAGGTACGCGTCATTGGGCCGCAGCGCCGTGGCGCTGGAGGCGCAGGACCTGCGCGCCGCGCTCAAGGCGGTCGCCGCCCAGCCTGACCTGGCGCAGCTGACCGGACAGACCAGCCCGCTGGGCCGGACGTCGATCCAGCAGGCCCTGGCCGCGCATTTCGCCGGAATGGGACTGAATGCGCCGCCGGAGCGGATCTGCGTCGCGCACGGCGGACAGGCCGCATTGCGGCTGGCGGCGCTGGCGATCGCGCAGCGCGGTCAGCGGGTGGCGGCCGACGCCATCACCTACCCAGGCTGGAAGCTCGTCGCCGGCCAGCTCGGCCTGGATCTGGAACCGATCGCCTTCGATCGCGACGGCCCCTTGCCCGATGAGCTGGAGCGGACACTGCGCCGCAGGCGGATCAAGGCGCTCTATTGCATGCCCGTGGCGCATCTGCCCATGGGCTGGGTGATGCCGCCGCAGCGCTGCCGCGCCATCGCCGAGCTGGCCCGCAAGCATGATTTCGCGCTGATCGAAGACCTGACCTACCGCCATCTGAGGCCCAAGGCATCGACCGGCCTGTACCGGCTGGCGCCCGAACGGACCTGGCTGGTCGGCAGCATGTCCGGCCTGCTGGGCGACGGGCTGCGCTTCGGCTATCTGGTCGCGCCCGACCCGAACCGGCGGGTCCTGGAAAGCCTGGCCATGTCGTGGGGGCTGGCTTGCGCGCCGCTGCTCATCGAGCTGGCGCGGCATTGGCTGGAGGACGGCACCGTCGTCGCGATCCAGGCGCGGCAGGCGGAGCATGCGCGCGCATTGTGGCAGGCCGTCGCCCGCACGGAGCTGAAGGCGTTGGGGTCGCCGTCGACGGCGGGCTGGGGCTTGTGGCTGCCGGCCGGCCGGGGGCGGCGCGCGGAGGATCTGGTGTCGCGCCTGCGACGGGCGGGCGTGGACGCCATCGGCAGCGAGCCGTTCAGCGTCGCGGCCGCTCATCCCAACGCCTTGCTGGTCCGGCTGCGGCTGCTGGCCGGGGAAGACGTCGCGCCACTGGCGCGGACGATCCTGGATGCCTGGGCCTGAATTCAGCGGACAGGCAGGTACACGCCCGGGCCGGGTCGCCAGACAGGCGTGGCGGCCGGGCCGCGCGCAGGAAGAATCAGTCCCAGCACACCGTATAGACCTGGAACCCCTCCCCCGCTTCCGGCCCGGCGGCATGCTTGCCGTAGGGCCAACCGGTGATGAGGCCGTCGGCCTCCAGGCCTTCCAGCCACCGCTCGGCGTCCGCCTGCGTCGCGGACGAGATCACGTGGATGTTCTCGGCGGTGGGCCAGTCATCGCATTCCAGCGCCATGCCCCAATCCTGGTGCAGGCCCACGTAGACGCCTTGCACGTCGGGGCGCCGGGCGATGGCCTGGAAATGGGCGTGGATCTCGCGCAGGGTCGGACGGCCGTAGCCCCATTGGTTGGGCGCGATGGAGTCCTCCTGTGCGTTGCCGTCGAAATACTCGTCCAGCGTGACGACCGGCAAATGGTCTTCGTCCAGCGCGTCCAGCGCTTCGAGTTTGTCCAGCAGGGTCTTGCGCGCGTCCATCCGTGCTCCTGTACGCGTTAGAGAAACTCGGCGCGTGCGGTCAAGCCGGGCGCGCCGATGGCCGCCCGGTTCAGCGCAGCACGTAGCCGCCGTCGACGAAGAACGTCGTGCCGGTCGTGTAGCGGTTCGAGAGCAGCATCCAGGCGGCGTTGGCCACGTCGTCCACCTGGCCCACGGCCTGCAGCAGCGTGCTGGCGCGGTACTGGGCGAAGGCGGCCTCGCGCAGCTCGGCGGGGCGCGCCTGCCACAGGTCGCTGTCTATGGTGCCGGGCGCGATCGCGTTGACGCGGCGCGGCGCCAGCTCGGTGGCCAGCCCCCTGGCCAGTCCCTCGATGGCGGCGTTGGCGGCGGCGTAGGCGGCGCCGCCCTTGACGGGACGCGCGCTGGCCGCGCCCGACATCAGCAGCACCGAGGCGTCCTGCGCCAGTTTGGGCAGGGCCGCGTGCACGGCCCAGTATTGCGGCCAGAACTTGCCCTCGAACGGGCTGCGCGCCTGTTCCTCCGTCGCCTGGGCGAAGGGGGTGACGGTGTAGTTGGTGCCGGGCGTGAACAGCATGTCGACCACGGGCAGGTCGTCGAAGAAGGCCGTCAGCGACGTGCTGGAGAACGCGTCGACCTGCCTGGCGATGGCATTCTGCGGCAGGGTCTTCAGGGCCTCGTCCAGGCGCCGGCGGTCGCGGCCGCCGATGATGACCCGGGCGCCCTGCGCGGCGGCCACTTGCGCGGTGCGCAGGCCGATGCCCGAGCTGCCGCCGATGACGACGAGTGTCTTGCTGTCCGACATCATGATTTCCATGGAAGTTGAAAGCGATGAGAGAAACGCGGCGAGGCGGCAAGGGCCGCTTGCGTGGTCCTTGCCGCCTCGTGCCTGTCTGCATTCGGATGACGGGGCCATTGTGCCATGGCCGCGCGCGGGCTTCGTCCACGGCGGCCCTGCCCCGTCGCCTCAGCGATGGATGCGCACCAGGCTGAGACAGCAGGACGCCATCGCGATCGCGCCGGCGATCCACAGCGCGGTCTGCATCTGTCCGACCTTGCCGCTGGCGAACAGCTGGCTGGCCACGCCGGACAGCACCACGGCCACCACCGCCGCGCCCAGCGACTGGCCCAGGGTGCGGGCCGTGGCCAGCACGCCCGAGGCGGCGCCGCTGCGCGCGCGCGCCACGTTGCTGAGCATCTCCTTGTTGTTGGGCGCCTGGAAAAAGCCGAAGCCCAGTCCGCACAGGCCCAGGCGCCACAGGATGTCGGTGACGTCGTGCGCATGGTCCATGGACGCGATCAGGAACAGCCCCAGCGCGAAGATGCCGACGCCGATGGTAGACAGCAGGGTCGCGTTGATCTTGTCGGACAGCCGCCCCGACAGCGGCGCGGCCACGGTGACCACCACCGGCCAGGGCGTGAACAGCAGGGCCGACTGGATGGCGCTGTATCCATAGACGGACTGGAACAGGAACGGCAAGGCCACGAAGGAAATGCCCTGCGCCGAGAACGCGGCCAGCGAGGCCGCGGCGGCGAAGGAAAAGCGCTTGGACGCGAAGATATCCAGCGGCAGCAAGGGCGCGTCCAGGCGGCGCTGCCGGCGCAGGAACACGGTGGCCAGCACGGCGCCGCAGGCCAGCAAGGTCCAGACGATGCCATTGTCCCAGCGTCCGGCCTGGTCGATGGCGATCACCACGAATCCGATGGCCAGCACGGAGTAGCCGATGCTGGACAGGTCGAGCCGCGCGCCGCTGCCCTCGTCCGCCGGCAGGTTGCGCAGGCCCAGGTACAGCGCCGCGACGCCGAACGGCACGTTGATCAGGAACAACCAGGGCCAACCCAGCGTCGATACGATGATGCCGCCCAGCGTGGGCCCGGCGACCGTGCCCAGCGCCACGATCAGCGCGTTGATGCCCAGGATCGAGCCCAGCAGTTCGGGCGGATAGATCTTGCGGTACATGCCGATGCCGATGCTGACCATGGCGGCATAGCTGAAGCCCTGCAGGCTGCGGAACGCGACCAGGGTCCAGAGGTCGTTGGCCACGGCGCAGCCGATCGAAGTCAGGGTGAAGATGGCCAGCCCGATGCAATACACCCGGCGGTAGCTGAAGACCGCCCCGACCGCCGCGAAGGTGATCATGGTGGCCGCGCTGGCCACGTGATAGGCGTTCACCACCCAGATGATGGCCGCCGGCGTGGCGTCCAGTTCCTTGGCGATGGTGGGCAGGGCCACATTGACTATCGACGTGTCCAGGGCCCCCATGAAGATGCCGATCAAAATCGCCATTGCGGCAAAGTATCTTGCCGGAATCGGGATGCCCGATGGCTCCGCGTTGATAGCCAATGTGTCCGACATGCCTGCTCTCCTGTTCAGATAAGGGTTGGGTTCTAGGATGCGTAGCGCTGGTCGCTGATGCGGATCCGGATCAGGTGGCGCGCGTGATCGCTGAATTCCGTCCTGCCGTGCAAGCCTTCATGGTTGTTGGTGAGCAGGATGTCGTCCGCGTCCAGCCGGCAGGTGGTGGTGAATTCCTGGTTGCCGATGACGTTCTCCAGGATGTAAAGCGCCAGCCGGTTCTCGGCGGTGTCGTACTCGGGATGCGCCTTCAGGCCGGCTTCGAGCGTGTCCTTGCGGTAGCGGATCAGCGGCTTGTCGGCAAAGATGGGCGCGAAGGTGGCTTCGGCCACGTCCTGCCGGCGTTCCTTGGTGTACGAGGTGGGGATGCGGAAAGGCAGCTTGGTCCTGGACAGGTGTCGGAATGCCCAATCGCCCTGGCTGCCGCTCTTGAGCGAATTCACGATGTGATGCCCGTCACGGATCAACGAGACCCCGCCGTCCTCGGCGGGCCGCACCACGTAGAGCAGCGTGTACCTTTCGGGATTCGGAAAGTACTGGGTGTCGGTATGCAGCTTGGCCTCGTCGGCGTTTTCCGAGAAGGTGGAGACCTGGCCGGCGGGCAGGTCCCGCTTCTTGATATCCCAGATGATCTGGCGATTGACCCTGTCGGTCGGCGTGGGCCAGCCCAGCGCCAGGCACAGCAGGAACAGGATGCGGCGCTGCTGGTCCAGGTCCAGGCCGGCCAGGCCGCTTTTTTTCAGGATCAGCGCCGAATAGCGTGTTTCAAGCAGGTCCTTGATCGTTTCCGAGGCGCTGGCGATGCCGGGGAATGTGCGCAGCACGTCCGCCCGGAGGTGGGAAAGATCGATCTCGTCCGACAGTTTTTCCGGCGTGTGCGCGACGTCGCCGTAATGGGTGGCCAGAACATCCCGCGTGGATTTCTCGGCGTTCGTCAGCCAACCCGCATTGAACTCAAACTCACCAATTCGATACCCCGCGTCTTTGACAAAAGCAAGCATGGTTAATCCCTCGAAAGTGCTGGTTGAGTGCCCATCCCGCAGGATGAGTAAAGGTCTCCTCCAAGCCGGACGCTCGCGGCGCCCTTGTCGGATTTCACGCAACATCAATAACGCTTTCGTGCGAATGCAACTGCCCGGGTCATCCAATCATGGTGTGGACGGGTGCTTCTCCTTTGATTTGGGGGGAATCAACGCAATGCGCCGGTCCGAAGTGAATCCTGTGCGGCGGGCTCATCCCTGATGCGGGTCGCGTCGGTACGCTGGGGCGTCATGTGATCCATGTCAAGCGTGCCGGCCTGCAATGATTCTAGATTGAATGCTGCGATGCAGTAAACATATTTACGATATTTTCCGGAAAAGAAAATTTCATAAATATCAATCACTTGAGTTAATCAAATGGTGTTTTGGTAATTTTCTTCTGTTTAATTCGTTGTTTAAAATGCCGCAAAGCAAAAGACGATTTCACATCGCGCTTCTGCTTTTTGCATTGCTCAAGGCAGCCGCATGACGTTTCCGCCCTTCGCACGGGCCCGCGCCGGCATGACGTTTGAAGTGCCTGTCCGGATAGCGCGCGTCGGCGAAGTGCGGAGCATCGGCGATCTCCGCAAATGATTGACCTGCATGGCGCGCAGGCGTCGTTGGATGTGCGTCGTTCAGACAGCGGCGGCGCTGGTGAAGCAGCCCTCGCTGGCCAGGTCCGTCTTGATCCATTCGATGAACGCGCGCGTGCGGGCCGGCAGCAGCTTGGCGTGCGGATAGATGACGCTGACTGGCCGGGGCGGCAGTTCATAGTCGGCCAGCACCGTGGTCAGGCGGCCTTGCGCCACGTGCGGCGCCACCTGGTAGGACAGGAACATGCCGAAGCCCAGGCCGTCCAGGCAGGCGCCGAGCGCCGGGGCGACGTGGTTGAACTCCAGGTTGCCGGCCACCGGCAAGGTGAACATGCGGCCATTGTTCTGGAAGGCCCACCAGGAATGGCCGGCGCCGGAGAAGTCGATGCAGTTGGCCTGCAGCAGGTCCTTGGGATGCGCCGGCTCGCCCTGGGCCGACAGGTAGGCGGGCGCGGCCACCACCATGCGCCGCACCTGCCCGACCTGATGCGCGACGAGCGAGGAATCGTTGAGCCGGCCGATGCGCACGCCCAGATCTATGCCCTCTTCCAGCAGATTCACCTGGCGGTCCGCCAGCACCAGGCTGCAGCGCACCTTGTGGTGCTGCCGGACAAAGCGATTCAGCGACGGCGCCACGTGCATCTGGCCGAACAGCACCGGCGCCGTGATCGTCAGTTGGCCGGCGAGTTCCCCGGTGTCTTCGCGCAGCGCCGATTCGGCCTCTTCCAGGGTCGCCAGCACATGGCGGCAGCTATCCAGGTAGCACAGGCCCTCATTGGTGAGCGCGATGCGCCGCGTGCTGCGGTTGAACAGCCGCACGCCCAGGTCGGCTTCCAGCGCCGCCAGCGTGCGCACCACTGTCGGCAAGGACGCGCCCAATACCTGCGAGGCGGCGGTCAGGCTGCCCTGTTCCGCGATACATACGAATGCCGCCATGCTTTTCAGCTTGTCCATCAAAAATTACTCCAAGTTCCGCAAGAGTGAAATTCGTGACGCACCATTTATTCCAGGTGATCATGGCTGCATACTCCGTTTAGTTATTTTTTGTCATGAAAGGGATTATCGATGATTTCTCCGGTTCGGGCGTCTGATTATTCGCAGGTTTTTTGGACCGGGCATGGCCGGCATTCTCCGGCCGTCTGAATATCCCCTCTTCCCGTTGCAGGCGCGCTTTCCCCGCGGAAGCGCGCCTAATATGCCGCGCACGCGCAATACCCGCATGCCGGCAGGCGTTTTGCTGTTTTACGGCCCAGGGCGCAAGTTTTTCCGGCGCGCCCGCGACGGGCCGGCTTCGTTAGAAAGAAAACCATGTCATGCGAAGGAGACAAAATGCTGGATACCGCAAATCCGGTCAGGACCGACACGCACGCGCAACGCAAGGCGACCGTCGACCGCCTCACGGCCCTGTCCATCCGGAACAAGACCAATCCGTTCCTGGACATCGCCTGGCCCGAGTCGCTGCCAGAGGATGTCATGTGGATGCCCCACAAGCTGATGACGGTGCATGGCACCCAGGCGGGCGCAACGCTGACGCCCGAGCAGCTGCTCAGGCTCAGCAAGTGGGAAAGCATCTGGTTCTATAGCTTCAACGTCCACGGAGAACAGCACCTGCTGCGCGACGTGCTGAACTGCATGCACAGCCCCGGCTATGAGGACGTATCGGACTACATGCACCATTTCGTGTGCGAGGAAAACAACCATAGCTGGTTCTTTTCCAATTTCTGCACCCGTTACGGCGGCAAGGTCTATGTCGACAAGCGCTCGCAATTCCAGGCGCAGCCATTAAAGCCCGCCGCCAATGCCTTCCTCATCTTCGCCAGGATACTGATCCTGGAGGAAATGCTCGATTACTACAACGTCATTATCGCGGCCGACGAGGCCGTGCCCGCGGTAATACGCGAACTCAATGCCCTGCACCATTATGAAGAGGCGCGCCATATGGCCTTCGGCCGCGCCATCGTGGCGGATCTGTTCGACAAGGCGCGCAAGAATTGCACGGACGAGGATATCGATGAGTGCCGCGCCTACCTGGATCGCTATATCGGCTGGTGCCTGGACTCGCTGTATTACCCGGCCATGTACCGGGACGCCGGCATCGCCGACGCTTATCAATTCCGCAATGCCGTCATGGCCGATCCGGGCCGGCAATCCCATCACGACGCCATGACGGCCAAGGTAAGGAAATTCTTCGCAAAGATAGGGGCAGCCTGAAATGAATAATCAAAATCCGGCCGTGGCCGCACTGACACAGAAAATCAAGCGCTTCGTCGCGGAGCGCAATCCGGAACTGGGAGACGTTCATATCGACGACACGGTGGACCTGATCGAAAGCCGTATCGTCGATTCCCTGATGTTCGTGGAATTCCTGCTGTTCCTGGAGGATCACTTCGGCTGCGAGATTCTGCTCGACTCCGGCGATGTCGGCGCCTTCCGCACGGTTCGCGGCATCTACGACAACTTCAACCAGAAAGCGGGGGTGGTGAATGTGTGATTCCGGCAAACACTGGGCCACCCATGAAGGGCTGGCCACGCTCGATCCGCTGGCGGTCCGGTTGAAGGATCTGCTGGACGCCAGCTTCCTGAACATCGCGGCCTCGCTGCAGGCCGAGCGCATGCAATTCCCGCCGCTGCTGAAGGTGGCCGACGTGGACGCGCTGGACTACTTCAAGAACTTCCCGCAGCTGCCGCTGCTGGTGTCCGCGACCGATGCGCAGGCCATGAACGACAGACGCGAGAGCAGTCGGGATGCCTGGACCGAAATCAGCCACGACTGCCTGGCCCACGCGACCCACATCCTGCCGCCGGCGGCCTGCTATCCGGTGTACAGCCATCACCGGGACGCGCCGGTTGGCCGCCTGAAGACCATCACCACGGCGGCCAACTGCTATCGCAACGAAAGCCATTACCTGGGGCTGCGGCGGCTGAAATCCTTCAGCATGCGCGAGATCGTGTTCATCGGCGAGATGGAGCCGGTGACCCGGGCGCTGGGCCTGGCGCGCGGCCGCGTCCATGACCTGGCGGGCGCCCTGGGCGTCGAGACCCGGCTGGAGAACGCGATGGACCCGTTCTTCGATCCCAACTCCACCCGCGCGGTCACGCAGAAGATGTTCCCGACCAAGCAGGAGATGGTGTACGGCGACGATCTGGCGATTTCCTCGTCCAACTTCCACCGCAATTTCTTCGGCCAGCGCTTCAACATCAGCAGCGTGGACGGCCAGACCGCCTACACGGCCTGCATCGGCATGGGCCTGGAGCGCTGGATACACGCGATGCTGGAGGTCTACGGCAACGATATCGAGCGGGCCATTGCCCGTCTCGAGGCGCTGGAAGACGAGCTTGCCTCGGCGTCCGAAGCCGACGCGGCCCTGGCCTGAACCGCGATCGCCAGGACCGCCATGTCCCACCCCTCCCCCCGCCCGCCCGTCCTCGTCCAGTTCGATCCCAAGCGCCGCTGCGCCGAACTGCGCCTCTGCCGCCCCGAAACGGCCAATCTGCTGGACCAGGGCGTCATCGCCGCCCTGACCAACGCATTGCGCGAGCTGGCCGGACAGGCTGGCCTGCGCGCCATCGTCCTGTCGGCCGAGGGCGACACCTTCTGCGCCGGCATCGACCTGCGCTGGATGCAGGCCGGCGCGCACGCCTCGCCGGCCGATAATCTGCGCTCAGCGGCGACGCTGGCTCGCCTGTTCAAGGCGATCCACGACTCGCCGGTCCCCACCATCGCCAAGATCCAGGGCGATGCGCTGAGCGCCGGGCTGGGGCTGGTGGCGGCCTGCGACATCGCCATCGCCAACGATCACGCCCGCTTCCGGACGCGCGAAGTCCGCGTCGGAATTCTGCCGGCGCTGATGAGCCCCTATGTGGTGCAGGCGCTCGGACCCAGGCTGGCGAAATACCTGTTCCTGACGGCCAGGCCCCTGTCGGCCCAGGAAGCGTTGCAGGTGGGCCTGCTGCACCAGATCTGCCCGAGCGGCGAGCTGGACGGCCTGGTGGCCAGCTGCGTGGACGACATCGTCCAGGGCAGCCCGGCCTCGCTGCCGGCGACCAAGGCGCTGGTGCAGACCGTCGCCCATCGCGCCGTGACCGATCAGGTCGTGGCGGAGACCACCGCCTGCATCGCCGACTTCCGGGCGCGCGGCCAGGCGCAGGCCGGTATCGCCTGCGCCATCGATGGCGTGCTCCCACCTTGGATGGAAGACCATGAATCATCCCGTTAGGCGCGCCGAGAACGCGCCCCGTCAGTTGAGCATCGGCTGCGAGATCGGCGGCGCTGCCTGCCGCGTCGCCGTCCACGAATGGGGCCGGCCCGACGCCGAACGCGTGGTGCTGTGCCTGCATGCCCTGAACCGCAACGGCCGCGATTTCGATTTCCTGGCGCGGGCGCTGGCGGCGGACCGGCGCGTGCTCTGTCCCGACCTGCCCGGCCGGGGCGACAGTGACCGCCTGGCGGACCCGGCCGACTACAACCACCAGACCTATCTGCGCGTGCTGCACGCGCTGGCGGACTCGGCCGGCCTGCGCGACCGGCCCGTGGACATCATCGGCACGTCGCTGGGCGGGATACTGGGCATGATGTATGCCGCGATGCATCCCGACGCGGTGCGCGGCCTGGTGCTCAACGACGTGGGCACCGTCACCGCCGGCGAGGTCTTCCTGAAGGCGGCGCGCTCGATCCAGCGCGAGGTGCGCTTTCGCAGCCTGGAGCAGGCGGTGCTCACCTTCAAGATCATGACGGCGTCCTGCGGACCGCTGTCGGACGCGCAGTGGCGCGCCGTCTCCGACCACATGATCGAGCCGGACGGCGCGGGCGGCTACACGCTGCGCTACGACACCCGCATCGCGGAGCAGCTGTTGCGCGACGCAGGCGCGGACCTGGACCTGTGGCACTGGTATGAGCGGATCCGGGCCCGCGTGCTGCTGGTGCGCGGCGCCAATTCCGACGTGCTGACGGAGGAAAACGCCTGCGCCATGGCCGCACGCGGCCCGCGCGCCGAGCGTTACACCGTGGCGGGCACGGGGCATTTCCCCATGCTGGTCAAGCAAGACGAAATCAACGCCGTCAAACACTTCCTGGGCTGAATCCTCCATGACTCCCCGCCTGTTCGCGCTGACCCTGCTGTCCCTGCTGGCCTTCGCCGGCAATTCCTTGCTGTGCCGCATCGCGCTCAAGCAGACGCCGATCGATCCGACCAGCTTCGTCGCCATCCGGCTGCTCTCCGGCGCGCTGATTCTCTGGCTGGTGCTGTATCTGCAGCGACAGTCCCGCAACCTGGAAGGCAGTTGGTTCGGCGCGCTGGCGCTGCTGGCCTATGCCATGACCTTCGCCTATGCCTATTCCCAGATCCCGGCCGGCACGGGCGCGCTGCTGCTGTTCGCCTCGATCCAGATCAGCATGATCCTGTACGGGTTGATCATTGGCGAACGGCTGTCCTTCTTGCAGAGCATCGGCGTGGCCTTCGCGGTCAGCGGGTTGGTCATGCTGATGCTGCCCAGCGTCGGCGCCCCGCCCCTGTTCTATGGCTTCCTGATGATCGTCTCGGGCATCGCCTGGAGCGCCTACTCGGTGGCGGGCCGGGGCTCTCGCAATCCGGCCTCGGCCACCGCCGGCAACTTCATCCGCGCCACGCCGATCGCCCTGGTGCTGTTCTTCCTGCAGTTCCAGGCATCGCACGTGGACCTGGACCCCACCGGCGTGATCTATGCGGTGGCGTCCGGCGCGGTGACCTCGGGCCTGGGCTACATCCTCTGGTACGCGGCGCTCAAGGAGCTGAAGGTGACCCACGCCGCCACGGTGCAACTGAGCGTGCCGGTGCTGACGGCGTTCGGCGGCGCGCTGTTCCTGGGCGAGGCCGTGACGCAGATCCTGGTGGCCGCTTCGGCGCTCATCATCCTGGGCGTGTCGCTGGTGGTGCTGGTCAAGCGCCGGGCCTGAATCCGATCGGGCCGGGTCCGGTCCACGCCCGGGCCGGCGCGCCGGCGGGCATCCGTCCGCCTGGCGCCAGGGCCGCCGGTGTATGCTGCCTTGCGCCAGGCCCCGCCCCGCCTGCCCAAGGACCGACCGCCCCATGACATTGAGCAACGATGCCCGCTTCTGGGACCGCAGCGCGCGCCGATACGCGGCCGCCGCCGTCTCGGATCCGCGAGGCTATGAACGCACGCTGCGGCGCACCCGCGAACTGCTGGAAGAGAACGACCATGTGCTGGAACTGGGCTGCGGCACCGGCAGCACCGCGCTGCGATTGGCGGACGGCGTGGCCAGCTACCTGGGCACGGATTTTTCACCGGCCATGATCGCGATCGCGCAAGAAAAGCTGGCCGCCGCCCCGGTTGCCGCCCTGTCCTTCCTCGCCGCGACGGCCGAGGATCCGGCATTGCGGGCCGGCCAGTACGACGCGGTGCTGGCGTTCAACTATCTGCACCTGGTGCGCGATCTGCCCGGCACGCTGCGGCGCATCCACGCACTGCTGGCCGACGGCGGCCTGTTCATCTCCAAGACGGGGTGCCTGGGCGACATGAATCCGTTGATCCGGCTGGCCTTGCTGCCGGCCATGCGCGCCATCGGCAAGGCGCCCTATACCGGCGCGTTCAGCGCCTCGGCGCTGGAGCGGCAAGTGGCCGCCGCCGGGTTCGAGATCCTGGCGACGGAACGCCACGCCGACGGCGGCAGCGACCGGCGGCCGTACATGGTCGCGCGCAAGCGCTGAGCACACCATCGGTCCGGCGCGCGTCCGCGCGCAGCCGGCACGGCGCTGCCGCCTCGTGCCGCGTTAGACCGGCGTTAGACCGGCGTTAGACCGGCGTTAGACCGGCGTTAGACCGGCGTTAGACCGGCGTTAGACCGGCGTTAGACCGGCGTGACCACGCCGCGCCCGGAAAAATGCCCCTCCAGGTTTTGCAGGTAGATCGTGAATTGCGCTTCCTCGCTCTCCGGCGACCAGCCGCCCACGTGCGGCGTCAGCAGCAGGTTGTCCAGCGCCAGCAGCTCGGCGGGTGGCTCGGGTTCGCTTTCATAGACGTCCAGGCCCGCGCCGGCGATGACGCCGTCGCTCAGAGCGGCCGCCAGCGCCGCCGTGTCGACGATGCTGCCGCGTCCCAGGTTCAGCAGGTATCCCCTTGGCCCCAGCGCCCGCAGCAATTCGGCATTGACCAGGTGGCGGGTCGAGGCGCCGCCGGGCGCCACGCACAGCAGCACGTCGCACCATTCGGCCATGGCGGTCAGGCTGTCGAAATACGGGTGCGCCGAGCCGGGCTTGGGATTGCGGTTGTGATAGCCGATGCGCAGGCCGAAACCCTGAGCGCGCGTGGCGATCTTCTCGCCGATGGCGCCCATGCCCAGGATGCCCAGGCGCTTGCCGGAGATGCCGGGCGGCACCGGGATCTGCGTGCGCCAGACGCCGGCGCGGCACTGCTGGTCCAGCTTGCGGAAATTGCGCACGACGGCAATCAGCATGCCCATGGCGTGGTCAGCGACGCAGTCGTCATTGGCGCCACGCCCGTTGGTCATGACGATGCCGCGCGCCCTGGCGGCGGCCGCGTCCACGGTCTCGTAGCCGGCGCCCATGCAGGACACCAGCTCCAGCTTGGGCATGGCCGCGATCTCCTCGCCGCTCAGGCCGATGGTGCCGATGGTCAGCACCGCGCGGAACGCCTGGCCCCGCTCCCGGATCGCCTGCTCGCGCGCCACGTCGGTGATGGCGTAGGTGACGTCGAATCGCTGCGACAGGATGCCGAGCTGGTGTTCGGCAATGGGACAAAGAATGAGCAGAGGGATGGTCATTTCGGCTGGCGGCAAAGGGAGGAATGATGCCGGCCCGCGCGACAGGCGGCGCGCGGGCCGGCATCAGACTATATGCCTCTGCCGCAAATGTGCAACTGACCCGGCCTCAAGCGTGGACAGCGGCGAAATGGCGCTCCAGCTCGGCCTGGGCCCGGCTCCTGGCGTGCGCCAGCGTGTCGCCGCCCGCCGCCGCGCGCTGGACCGAAAAGAAATGGATCGTGCGCAGACCGATGGTGTTCAGGATGGCGGTCAGGTACGGCGTGAGGAAGTCGGGCTGGCGCGCGGGCTCGGACGCGAAGGATCCGCCGGACGACACCGCGACATATACCGGGCGGTCCGCCAGCACGCCCAGCTTGCCGGTGGGGATGTGCGTGAAGGTCCGGTTCGCGCGCACCACATGGTCGATCCAGGCCTTGAGCGCCGAGGGCACCGTGTAGTTGTGCATGGGCGTGCCGATGACCAGGCAGTCGGCGGATTCCAGCTCGCGTATCAAGATCTCGGAATCGGCCAGCGAGCCGCGCGCCAGGTCGGCGGCCGCCCCTGGGGTGCCCAGCGCGCGGGCATAGTCGCCATCCACATGGGCGATCGTGCCCTGCCGCAGGGGCCGGCCGATGACCCGCGCGCCAGGATGCTTGCGCACAAGCCGGTCGACGATGGCGCGGGACAGGCGCGCGCTTTCCGATCCCTCGAGCCTCGGGCTGCAATCCAGATGCAGGATGCGGTTCATCGCGGCGTCTCCTGTTCCAGGGGCTTGGAGAAGCGCATGGCGCTGGTCAGCAGGCCCTGGCGGAAATAGAAGCGCTGGGCCAGCGCGTTCGACAGGCCGGTATCCAGCACCAGTTTGGCGCAGCCGGCGCGTCGCGCCGATTCCGTCAGCGCGTCGAGCAGCCGGGCGCCCAGGTTGCGGCCACGGCTGGACTCGTGGGTCACCAGGTCGTCCACATACAGGAAGCTGCCGTAGATGAGGTTCTCGTCCAGCCGGTAGCCGGCCAGCGCCAGCGGCTCGTCGCCGCGCCAGGCGCCGAGCAGGCGATAGCGCTGGGCCGCCATGCGGCGCACGCGCGCGGTGAAATCGGCCGGGTCGGCCAGATGCGGCCGCAGCTGGCGCATGAGGGGGAAGCAGGCGCGCAGTTCGTCTTCGGTGTCCGCGTGGCGGAGTTGCATGTCGTCCAATTGCGTGGATCCTGGTGCGGGCGCTGGCGCGGTGGCCGGCGCGGGTGGGAACAGGTCTCCATGCTACGGTCGGCATGGCTTATCACATATATCCAAGAATGATGTTTTGTACTGGGCCATGATGACTTTCCCCCTTGGATTCGGGAGTTTGACGAGGGCTGAGCGCGGCAGATCCGCCGCATTTCCGGGCGCCATGAAGCGCCCGATTCTGTACGTACAGGTAGTACGTACAAGATGTACACTAGCGCGTCTTTCCCGCCGACAGACGCGCGCATGAACGTCTGCCTGATCGAAAATTCCTCATGGAGACTCCTACCTTGGCAACCGAATCCACCCGTTCCCCATTCTTTGGCACGATGCAGAAAATCCCAGGCGGCCTGATGCTGGTGCCGCTGGTGCTGGGATCCATCATCGGCACATTCGCGCCGGACGCGCTGACGATCGGCGGCTTCACCACCGCGCTGTTCAAGAACAGCGCCCTGCCCCTGATCGCCCTGCTGATCTTCGCAACGGGCACCCAGGTCAACACCCGCACCGGCGGCCCGATCCTGGCCACCGCCGGCACCATCCTGCTGATGAAGACGCTGGTCCCGGCCACGCTGATCATCATCCTGGGCAGCTACGTGGGCCTGAACGGCGTGCTGGGCGTGTCCATCCTGGCCATGCTGGCGGCTTTCGACAACAGCAACGGCGGCCTGTGGCTGGCCTACACCGGCCAGTATGGCGACGCGCGCGATCGCGGCGCCTACGTCGCCAGCGCGGTCAATGACGGTCCCTTCTTCAGCCTGCTGTTCCTGGGCGCCTCGGGCCTGGCCGACATTCCGCTGGTCGCGCTGGTGGCGGCGCTGGTGCCATTCCTGCTGGGCGTGGTGGTCGGCAATCTGGATGCCAAGTGGCGCGACGTGCTCAAGCCCGTGCCGAACATCGTCATTCCCTTCTTCGCCTTCGCGCTGGGCACCGGCATCAACCTGGGCGCGGTCGTCAGCGGCGGCGTCAGCGGCCTGATCCTGGGCCTGATCATCAGCCCCATCACGGGCGGCCTGGTCTACCTGGGCTACCGCTACATCCTGCGCCGCGGCGGCAAGAGCGGCCTGGGCTTCGCGGCAGGCACCACCGCCGGCAACGCCATCGCCACCCCGGCCGTGGTGGCCGCGGCCGATCCCTCGTTCCAGCAGTACGTGGGCACCGCCACCGCCCAGGTCGCGGCCTGCGTGCTGATCAGCTCGATCCTGGCGCCGGTGCTGGCGTCATACTTCCTGAAGCGCGCCGGTGAACTGAAGCCGGTTGCCGTAGACGGCGAGGAAGGCGTGGCCCCGGCCGCGCCGCTGAGCGCGGCGCGCGGAGAAGCGCTGTGAATCCCGTGATCGCCATCGTGTCGGACGACCTGACCGGTTCTGGCGACACCGCGGTGCAATTCGTGCGCGCCGGCTGGAGCACGCACCTGTCCATCGGCGGCGCCGACGAGGCGCTGGCCGGCGACGGGCAGGCCGAGGTGCTGGCGGTCACGACGCACAGTCGCGCCCTGCCCGCCGATCAGGCCGCCGGGATCGTGCGCGCCAACGTCGAGCGCTTGCGACAGGCCGGCGTCAAGCGCCTGTACAAGAAGGTCGATTCCACGCTGCGGGGCCCGTTCCTGGCCGAAATCGAAGCGGCCTGCGCCGCCTGGGCGCCGGACGCGATCGCGGTCATCTGCCCTGCTTTTCCCGCCACCGGCCGGACCGTGTCCGGCGGCGTGCTGCTGGTGAACGGCAAACCGGTCACCGAGACCTCGGCCGCGACCGACCCGGTCACGCCGGTCACCGAAAGCCATATCCCCAGCCTGCTCCGATGCGCCCATGTCGGCCAGGACGGCCTGGCCTCGGCCGATGAGCTGGCGGCCCGCATCGAGCGCGCCGGCCGGATCGTCGTGGTCGACGCGGCCGACGAGGCCGGGCTGGAGCGGCTGGCGCAGGCCATCGGCCTGTTGGGCGAGCGCGCGCTGCCGGTCGGCGCGGGCGGCCTGGCCGCGCCGCTGGCCCGTGTCTGGGCTGGCGCGGAACAGGCTGGCACGGTGCTGGTGGTCGTGACCTCCCAACATAGCGCCGCGCGCGCCCAGGCGGCGGCGCTGATCGCCGCCGGCGCCCGCTGCTGGATGCCGGCGCCCGCGCAGTTGGCCGACGCCGACGGGTGGCGCGCCTGGAGCGCCGCCCTGCTCGACGCGCCCGCCGACAAGGGCGGCGTGGCGCTGCTGCTGGCGCCCGAAGGCCATGCCGACGGACTCGACGCCGACATGGTGGCGCGACGGCTGGGCGGCCTGGCGGCCGCCTGGATCCGGCATCGCGGCGCGGCCGGCGTGGTGGCCACCGGCGGCGATGGCGCCCGCGAGGTGCTGCGCGCGCTGGACGCGGGCGGCATCGCGCTGGCCGATGAAGTGATGGGCGGCGTGCCCCTGGGCACGCTGACCGGGGGCCAGGCCGCCGGCCTGCCCATCGTGACCAAGGCCGGCGGCTTTGGCACGGAAGATGTATTGGTTCGCGCCGTGCGCGCGATCCGCGAACGGAGATTCAAGCAATGACTCAGAGCAAGTCCCGCAACCTGCCGCTGCTGGCCGTCACGCTGGGCGACGTCGCCGGCATCGGCCCGGAGATCACCGCCAAGATGCTGATGGGCCACGAGGCCCTGCGCGCCAAGGCGCGGCTGGTGGTGGTCGGCGACGCGGCCGTGATGGCCAACGCGGTGCGCGGCCTGGGCGGCGATCCGTCCATCGTGCGCACGGTGGCTCGTCCGGCCGACGCGACCAACGCGCCCGGCACTATCGAGGTGGTGCAGGCCGGCCCGTCGCTGGCGCACGTCAAGCTGGGCGAGATCAGCGCCGAGGCCGGCGACGGCTCGGTGCGCTTCGTCACCACCGCGTGCGCGCTGGCGCGCGCCGGCGAGGTCGACGCCATCGTCACCGCGCCGCTGAACAAGGCCGCGATGCACGCCGCCGGCCACAAGTGGCCCGGCCACACCGAACTGCTGGCGCATGAGTTCGGCGTCAAGACCTTCTCGCTGGTGCTGTCCGCCGGCGACCTGTACGTATTCCATGCGACCACCCACGTATCGCTGCGCCAGGCCATCGAGGACGTGAATCCGGCGCGCATGCGCGCCGTGCTGCGCCTTGCCGGCGCCTTCGCCAAGGCGCTGGGCCGTGGCGACAAGCCGGTGGCCGTGGCCGGCCTGAACCCGCACGCGGGCGAGAACGGCATTTTCGGCAGCGAGGATGCCGACATCCTGGCGCCGGCGGTGGCCGAGGCCAATGCCGCCGGCATCCTGGCGGCCGGCCCGATTCCGGCCGACGCGCTGTTCCCGCAGGCCGTGCGCGGCAAGTGGGAATTCGTGATCGCCTGCTATCACGACCAGGGCCACGCGCCCTTCAAGTCGGTCTATGGCGACGACGGCGTGAACATCACGGTCGGCCTGCCGGTGGTGCGGGTGTCGGTGGACCATGGCACCGCCTTCGACATCGCCGGCAAGGGCATCGCGCGCGAGGACAGCCTGGTGCTGGCCGCCGAGCGCGCCGCCAACCTGGCCCCCGGCTGGTCGCATGTATGGGAAACTGCGCGGGCACAAACAGGAGGTTGATTCCCATGGCGCCCGCCCAGGCCGATGCCGGCCCCGTACTAGACCGCTCAGGCGACTTGCCGCTGCACGCCCAGATGGCCGCGCAGCTGCGCGGCGCGATCCTCGACGGCCGCGCGCCGGCCGGCACCGCCCTGCCCAGCGAGGCGGCGCTATGTGAGCGCTACGGCGTGGCTCGCAGCGTGGTGCGGCAGGCGCTGGCCTCGCTGGCGGCCGAGGGCCTGATCCGGCGCGAGACGGGACGCCCGGCCGTGGTCGCGGTGCCGCAGCAGCATCGCCGGCTGGTGCAGCGCTCCACCGGCTTTCATCAGCAGCTGGCGCAGAGCGGCGTGGCGCTGGAGACCCGCGTGCTGGGCCTGGAGCCGGCCGACGCGCCGGCCGAGGTCGCCGCGTTCTTCGGCACCGGCCAGCTGCTGCGCCTGGAGCGCCTGCGCCACGTCGGCGGCACGCCGCTGGCCTATGTGCGCACCTGGCTGCCCGCCGCCCGGCTGCCCGGGCTGAGCGCGGCGCAGTTGGAGAACGCGTCGCTGCACGCCGTGCTGCAACAGCGCTACGGCCTGCAGCCGCACAGCGGCCGCAACCGCATCCGCGCCGTGGCGGCCGACCGGGTCCAGGCCGGTTTGCTCGACGCCAAGCCTGGCAGCCCGTTGCTGATGCTGGAAGGCCAGGGCCTGGACCAGCACGGCCGCCCCATGGAATGGTTCACCACCTGGCATCGCGGCGACCAGCTGGTGTTCGACGTGGACGTCAACGACACCCACGAAAGCGTGCAGCCGCGCCTGCGCGACGAGCCGGTCGTGCCGGAGTCCGGACAGTCCGCCGCCGCGTCCGGCGACGCGGAAGATCCGCTGGCGCGGGCGCAGGCGCTGGTGCAGGCGTTGTCCGCCGAACTGGAACGCCTGCGAGCTGCCCGCTGAGGGGGAAATCCCCGGCGCGTCCCGCGCCAAGTCGTGGATAATCCATCCAGCGCGGCGCGGTGTCGCCATGTCCGGCCCACCGCCAGTCGCGCCCTGCCCTCGCCTGGAGAACCTTCCGATGATGCGCCGTTCCGCCGCGATGTCCGCCCTGTGCCTGCTGGTCCTGTCCTCGTCCGCGCTGGCCGGCTCGGCGCCCGCCGAGCTGTCCTGTGTTTCCGAGAGCGGCAAGGTCACGATCAAAGGCCAGATCCCATCGCCTTCGTCCGAGGAAATGGCGCTGACGCTGGACTACATGAAGACCCGGCTGACGTTCAATTCCAACAAGACGTCCGGCCATGTCGTCGAGAATTTCCCGGTGGGCGTGTTCACGCTGGTGATTCCCAGTGAGCCCGTGGCGCTGACGCTGTATGCGCTGCCCGCGTCCATCACGGTCAAGATGCAGCCCAACGGCGACATGGCGGGCAAGTTCCAGGCCAAGCTGCTGGGGCCGCGTCCCGGCGCGCGCGCCGAGGGCGACTTGCCGTTGAAGGCGAACATGAGCTGCGACTACCGCTATAGCCTGTAAGGGGGTCGGGACATGGATGGTCATTCGGATATCCGCCATGGCGGCTGCCTGTGCGGCGCGATCCGCTTCGAGGCCGTTGGGCAGCCGGGCAATCCCCATGCCTGTTCCTGCGAGTCCTGCCGCCGCCACACCGGCGCGCCCAGCGTCGGCTGGGTGGAGTATCCCAGCTCGATGCTGCGCTGGACCGGCCCGGGCGGCGCGCCGGCCGTCTATCGTTCATCGGACTATTCCAGCCGCGCCTTCTGCCCGCATTGCGGCAGTTCGCTGGGCGCGATCGACGATGCGCCGACGGTGGCCTTGTTGATTGGTGCTTTCGACGAGCACCGGGATCCCGCATTGCGGCCCGACGGCCATTCCTTCGAGGATGGGCGGCCGTCCTGGTGGCCGGATGTCGCGGGACCGGCGGACTGAGTCCGGCCGTGTCCGGTTCCCGTATGAGTCAGCCAAGCACCTGGTCTTATTCAGCCAACGGCGCAAGCGCCTAGTCCCTGGCGGCTCCATTGCCAGCCGTGAACCATCGCAGGAATTGGTCAAGAGGCATCCTTGTCCCGTTGACGTCGACTTCGTCCATCGTGATGGACAAGGTCGATCGGACCGTATCGTTCTCGATCTTCAGCAGGCCCATGGCAGCCCATTTCCCGGCAGCCTCCGCGACCACGGGCCGCACCCGTGCAAGCGCCTGCTCGGCAGGCACGCCCATGAGTCTTGCCCAGAAGACCAGCAGATCCACCGTGCCGGCCTGGGACAGCTCGATTTCGGCGTTCAGCTTGCGTATCCGCGCCAAGCCCGCGGAACCACGGGAAGCCGCCGCCTGCTTGCGCAGCTCCATATCCAGGTTGACGTTCAAGGCCCCGGCTACAGCACCCAGCTGCAACGGCGCCAGGGAGACCTGGGCGCTGCCCATCAGGATCTGATCGATGCTGGTGATCAGTTCCTCGAGATCATCTGACGAGAATGGCGGAATGTTCCCCTGCACGACACCTTGCCATGTACGAATGATTACCAGGAAATTGATGAAATCGAGCGCGGACAGCGCGTCGGAATCCAGATGCTTCAGGTCCAGGGCGAGCCTTGCCGTGGCGACGTCCTTTTCCCAGCCGTTGATCATGCCGACGTCCAACGCGGTCTTGAGCGCCAGGCCAGAGTCGGCCTCGATGAGATCGAGCGCCAACGAGGTTGGCTGGACGATGATCGGCGGCAAGGAGGCGTGCCGTATCGTCAGCGTCTGGAACGACAGCTTCCGGTCGGACAGGGGGACATCGTTCTTGCCGGGCTTGCCGCGAAAGGCGAAGGCGCCTCCCTGCAACGCCATGCCAGTCAAGCCAGTCGTTGTCGGCGCATGGTCCAGCGTCAAACTGTCAAACCGACCCGAGAACTCGCTGGCTCCGGCCTCGCGGTCCAACCTCCAGAGCAGGTTCATTCCAGAGAACGACAGCTTGGCGCCATCCCTGACAAACGCCATCGGGGCCAGTTCATACGTGCCTTCGAGCTGCTTTCCATAGCTGACGCGGGACGTGCCCGTCAAAGGCGTTACGCCCTGGGTCGCGGCGAACCATGCGTTGACATGCGACGTTGCTTGAAGCTCGAGCCGGGTCGCCAGCATGGCCGGCCTGAAGTCGCCGGCGGCCAGCCTTCGGAACGGAAAGGGACCGTGGTCGGCATGTTCCACGATGTCGATCTCGCGGGTTTCAGCGCCGGGTATCGAAAGCTTCAGGCGAGAGCGCGCCGTGGATGTAAACACGCCGCGTTCGAATGAAATCAACTCGGTGACGATCGAGTAGCCCGTGCTTTCGCCGAGCGCCTTCGCTTGCGCATTGTCCTGTTCCAGCGATTCCCGGAGAAAGGCTTCGGCCATCTTCCCCGAGTACCAGGCCGCGCCCGTCCATGCCGCGCCCAGCGCCAGGACACCCCCCGCAATCACCGCCTTCTTCATGACACCCTTATGGTTCAAATATCAATGAAATGATCGTGCATGGGCAAAGGCGCCCATGGCTCAACGCGTGACCGCCTGCTCCAGCCGCAAGCCCTGCCGCGTCGCGTTCAACGTGACCCGCGCGCCCAGCGGCAGCGTCAGGTTCGGATCGCCGTGGCCGCTGGGCCAGCCGGCCAGCACGGGTATGCCCAGCGGGCCGAAGCGCTCGCGCAGCAGGGGATGGAACGCGTACTGGAACTGCGCATCGTCGCGCGCGCCTGAGCGCGTGAAACTGCCCGCCAGCACGCCCTTGATCGATTCGAACTTGCCCGCCGCCGCCAGCTGCGACAGCATGCGGTCGACGCGCGGCACGGCTTCGTTGACGTCCTCGATGAACAGGATGGCGTCGCGCGTGTCGATCTCGTGGCGCGAGCCCTGCATGGCGCAGATCAGCGCCAGGTTGCCGCCCGCCAGCCGGCCGGTGGCTGTGCCGGGCATCAGCGTCGTCGGCAAGGCATAGTCCGGCGCGCCGATCCAGGCGCCCTGCCCCATCCGGCCGCCGACCATGGCGTAGAGGGCGGACTCGGTGGGTTCCTCGCGCCCGTTCAGCAGATCCTGCGCCAGCATCGGGCCATGGAAGGTCACGAAGCCCGCATGGCGCTGGATGGCCAGATGCAGCGCCGTGATGTCGCTGTAGCCAATGAAGGGCTTGGCGTGGCGGCGCAGCAGTTCGTAGTCCAGCAGGTCCAGCAGGCGCCAGGAGCCGAAACCGCCCTGCAGGCACCAGACGGCATCGATATCGGCGGAAGTGAAGGCCGCGTGCAGGTCGGCCGCGCGCTCCGCGTCCGTGCCGGCCAGATAGTCGAAAGGCGTGTCCAGGCGGCTGCGGGCGGCCGGCATGATGCGCGGTTGATAGCCGCGCGACAGCAGCCAGTCGGCGGCATCGTCCGCGGCGTTCGGCGCGGCCGACGCGGGCGCGACGATGGCCACGCGGCCGCCGGGCCGCAGCGGCGGCACGGGCGCGCCCTGCGCGGGCATGGCCGCTTGCGCGCCGCCGGACGAGCGCGGCGCGACGGTGCGCCGGGTCGCGCAGCCGCCCAGGGTCAGCGCGGCCAGTCCGAGCATGCCGGCCTGTTTGAGAAAACCTCGGCGCGCTGGCGGGATGGAATCGTGCGGCATCGGTCGGGCGTGCTCCTTGAGTATGTCGGCTGCTCGGCGGATCGCGTCGGCCTCAGAAGCGCTCGTAGTCCAGGCGCGCGCGCCATTGGCCGGCGGGCAGCCCGGCGAGCGGCAGGCGGCCGATGCGGATGCGGCGCAAGGCCCGCAGTTCCAGCCCGGCGGCGTCGCAGGCGTACTCGATGAAGCCCGGCGCGGGCGTCTTGAGCGCGAAACGCAGCCGGGTTTCGTTCTGCCAGCTGACCTGCATCGGCGAGGCCGGCCGGCCGTCGTAAGGCAGGCCCCGGCGCAGCCAGGCGAGTCCTTCCGCGTCCAGGCTGCCGCTGACCTCGGCAATGTATTCCTGTTCGACCAGGCGGGCTTCTTCCTGCAGCTTGCGCGCCACCGGATATTCCTGCGTGTAGACCACCAGGCCACTGGCGGCGCGCTCCAGCGGCGTCACCAATCGCAATCCGGCCAGCAGGCGCTTGAGGTAGCGCTGCGGCGAGCGGTCGCCCTCCATGCGGTTGGCGGGCACGATCAGGTCGCGGGCCGAGCCCGGTTCGTCGTTGGCATACACGCCCACGGGTTTGTGGACCAGGATGGTCACCGGCCGCAGCGTCTCCAGGCGCGCGCCGGGCAACAGGCTGACGGTCTGGCTCGCGCCGACCCGGAAACCGGGCTCCTCGACCACCTGCCCGTCCACCGCGATCCAGCCGCCTTCGATATAGCGTTCGGCGTCGGCGCGCGAGCATGATTGCTGGACCGCGACGCGCTTGGCCAGGCGTTCAGTGCCATCCGCCATCTTGTCGTCGGCGCTCATCGCTGCGGCCTCGCCGTCAGGAAATCAATGGAATGGGCGCTCAAGCGCGTGGCGGCCGGCGCGAAGCCGTGCGCGGTGAACGAGGCACAGGTGGGCCGGAGGTCGGCGGGCGAAGGCATCATGGATTAAGGCTGACTGCTGAAAGACCGGCGCGCGGATCACGGCAAGGGCTGGCGCGGCGGCCAGGTGCGCTTGCGGCTTGCGCGGCTGCAAGTGCCGGATGTTACGCCTTTTCTCGTCGCCGGATGGCTGCCGGGGGGAGGTTTGCCAAAGCCCGTCCGACGGGCTATAAGACCTCAGCTTAACTTCAGGTCAATTCATATGGCAAAGGTCGTGGCGATCGACTACACGCGCTCGTTGTCCGTCGGCGAAGTGGCCAAGCGCAGCGGCGTGGCCGTGTCGACGATCCACTTCTACGAGTCCAAGGGCCTGATCAAGGCGACCCGCAGCGAAGGCAACCAACGGCGCTTTTCCGGCATCGTGCTGCGCTACATCGCCATCATCAAGGTCGCGCAGCGCACTGGCATACCCCTGGACGAGATCCGCGCCGCGCTGGGCGAGCTGCCGCCAGACAGCAAACTGACGGCGGCGCAGTGGAAAAGCCTGTCGGCGCGCTGGCGCCAGACGCTGGACGAACGCATCAAGCGGCTGACCCGCCTGCGCGATGAACTGGACAACTGCATCGGCTGCGGCTGCCTGTCGCTGCAGGACTGTCCGCTGCGCAATCCGAACGACGCGCTGGCCGCCGAAGGGCCGGGGCCGCGCATTCTTGAGCGTCCGTGATCGGCGGGCGCCGCCATGTTCCGGCGCGCTTGGCGGCCGTCCCCTTTCGCGGAGACGCCGCGCTCGCGCCGCCGACAGGCACGGCCAGGCCAGGTCCTCAGCCCTGGGCCAAGGCGGTCGACCCATCCGGGCGCCGGATGGCCAGGCGCGACAGGAGCAGGATCAGGCTTGAAAGCAGCAGCATGCCCGCGATCAGGTAGTTTCCCGATATTGTGTCCCCCGTGCGGGACTTCAAATAGCCAAACACGGCCGGGAACACGGCGCCGCCAAGAATGCCGATGGAAGAGATGAACGCGATGCCCGCCGGCGCGATCTGCCGGGGGAGATAATCCGTCGCCACGACCGCCAGCAGCGGCCAGCCGGCGCTCAGGCTCAGGCCTGTGGCCACGATGGCCATCATCGAAGGCACGAAGCGTCCGCCAGCAAGCACGAAGCTCATCTGGCCCGCGGCGCCGATGAAGGTGAGCGCCAAGAAATACCAGTGCCGGTTCATGCAGCGGTCCGAGCGTCGCCCCGCCACGATGGCCCCCACGGCGCCGACCACGCTCGCCACCGAAGCGATGGCGCCAATCGATACCAGGTTCGTGACGCCCAGGTTCCTGATGAGGGTCGGCAACCAGAAACCCCAGGCGTAGACGGCGCCAAGCTCCAGGAACGTCGCCATGGCCAGCAGCCATATCGCGGGCATTCGGACGACCTGCATCAGCTCTTCGCGCACCGTGAGCTTGTGCTCGGTCGACCGGCACTGCCGCAGGTTCTCGGCGAGTCGTAGGCATTCCTGTTCGTTCAACCAGCCCCCCGGCGTCGGGCCGTTCTTGAGCACCGCCCAGACCACCATGCCCAATATGATGGCCGGGAGGCCTTGCGTCAGATAGACCCACTGCCAGCCTTCCAGGCCGCCAAGCTGGTGCAGATACTTCATGGTGGCGCCGCTGAGGGGGCCGGAGATGACGCCGGTCACCGCCGCTGCCGACGAGAACAGGGTAATCGCGCCGCCGCGCCGGGACGCCGGGAACCAGTAACTGAGATAGAGCACGACGCCGGGAAAGAAGCCGGCCTCGAAGACTCCCAGGAAGAATCTCACCACATAGAACTGCACGGGCGTCCGGACGAAGGCCGTCGCCGCGGCGGTCAGTCCCCACAGCACCATGATGCGTACGAAGGTCTTGCGCGCGCCGATCCGCGCCATCAGCAGATTGCTCGGGACTTCCAGCAGGCAATACCCCACGAACATGATGCCTGCTCCGATACCGAACGCCGTATCGCTGAATCCCAGGGTATCCATCATTTGCAGCTTCGCGAAGCCGACATTCATGCGGTCCATGCAGGCCGCCATGTAACCCAGGAACAGGAGCGGCACGATTCGTAGGGTGACCTTGCGATAGAGCGCATCGTCGCAAGCGGAAGGATCAGTAATTTTGGACATGGCGGGACCTATGTATGGCTATCTGGGGAACAACAGGCGGCTGGGTTCAATGGTCTGCGTCAAAGGGGAACGAGATAGCGCTTGGCCAACAGGTACCAATACGCGCAGCCGATGGCGACGTTGTCGTCGTTGAAGTCGTAATTCGGGTTGTGGATCGTGTTGCCGCCCTTGGATCCAATGGAGCCGTTGCCGATGAAGAGATAGCAACCGGGCTTCTTTTCCAGCATGTAGGCGAAGTCTTCGCTGCCCATGGCCACGGGACGCTCCAGATCCACCTGCTCCGCGCCGATAAGCTCCAGCGCGACAGACTTGGCGAAATCCGTTTCCCTGCCCGTATTGACCACGGAGGGGTAGCCTCGGAAGTAGTCGACGTGCGCCACACAGCCATAGCTGTTGGCCTGGCCGTGGGCGATTTCGCGAATGCGCTCCTCCAGCAGCGAACGCACGGCCGGATCCAATGCGCGTATGCTCAGGCCCAGAACGGCATCCTGGGGGATGACGTTGTATGCGCCGTCGGTCCGCGACTCGCCGGCATGCATCATGCCGACGCTGATCACTGCGTTGCCGACGGGTCCGACATTGCGGGAAACGATGGTCTGCAATGCCATCACCAGGCTGGCCATCGCCACGGTCGGATCTATCGTTCGCTCGGGTTTGGCCGCGTGCCCGCCCACGCCCTCCAGGCGGATGGTGGCCCTGTCGCTGGATGCCATGGCCGGCCCTTCGCGAAACTGCAGCCGGCCTTGGGCGACGCCCGGCGCGTTGTGCATGGCATAGACCGCGTCGACGGGGTACTTGTCAAAGAGACCGTCCTCGATCATCCGCGCGGCGCCGCTGCGCGGCCCCCCGGCTTCTTCCGCCGGCTGGAAAATCAAGGTCAGGGTTCCGCTCCAGGCGGTATCGCTGGCAAGCGCCTGTGCCGCCGCCAGGAGCATCGCCGTGTGGCCGTCGTGGCCGCAGGCATGCATCACGCCCCTGGACTGGCTGACCCATGAATAGGCGTTTTTTTCTTCGATGGGCAAGGCATCCATGTCGGCGCGTATGCCGATATGCCGCGAGCCATTGCCGCGCCTGAGCTGCCCCACCACACCGGTGCCGCCGATGCCCAGCTCCACCGTGTAGCCCATGCGGGCAAGGCGTTTCGCCACGATGTCGCTGGTTCGATGCTCGGCAAAACTCAGTTCGGGATGCTGATGCAGATCTCTTCTAAGATCGATGAAGTCCTGCACATCGGTGCCCAGGGACTTTAGGAATGCGTCCATTTATCGCTCGCCGTGGTTGAAGGTCGTCCTGAGATCGGGACGTTGAAGGGAACAGTGATGCTGTTGAAAATGCGGCGCCTCGGCCCATGCAACCCGCCACGAGCGATGCGAAGCCGGGATGTTAGAAGCGCGGCCGACGCCAGTCCCTAGGGAAAAATAGGATGCCGGGGTTGGCATGCCAACCGACGGTTTGCATCGTCGACGCTTGCGCGGCGCGGTCTGCGGATGTAGGCGGATGTATGGGGGAACGCGTCAGTGATCGGAGCGCGTCACGGCCATGAAGGAACGGCGTATTGCCGGATCCTCCGAGTTATGGCCTTGCTCGATCACGCTCATGAGGCAATCGATGAAGTCCCGCGCCGCGCCGCTCAGGGCGAAGTTGTGCTTGGTCAGCAGCGCGATCGTCTGTTCCGGAATTTCTTCGCGCAGGGTCAGCGGATGCAATATCCGCGCCTTCTCTGCCTCGATCAACGGCCATGGACTGATCGTCAGCATGTCCGTGGTTCTGACGATGGCGCCGACCACCTGGGCAGACCGCGCGTAATGCAGCCGGACAGGCTGGGAGGCCGCCAGGACGCGGCGCCACAAGCGCTGGACGCCCGGGGTATGGTGTTCTATTTCGCCGATCAGCACCCAGTCCTGGCCGGCCAGCTCCTCCAGCTCCCGCGCATTCGACAAGGGGTGTCCTGGCCGACAGGACACCGTGATGCTGTAGTCGAGCAAGGGGCGTACCGTGAATTCCGCCACGTCCGACGGCGGCGCAACGCCGATCGCCATGTCGAGGGTGCCATCGCGCAGCGCGCTGTATTCGGCTCCGATGAGCTCGTGGATATCGAAGCGCACATCGGGGCGGCGCCGGATGAGCAAATGGAGGGTCGGCCCGAGCAGAACGCGCGCGACCCATGGCGTGACGCCGATCGTGATGCGCGTCGTCGTTCCGCCGCGCAGCGTCGCCAGGGTTTGATCCACGGCGTCCAGCTGTCCCAGCACCTGGCGCGCATGGGTCAGCAGGGCCTTGCCGGCATCGGTCAGCAGCATGCCGGCGGCGCCGCGCTGGAATAGCGGCAGGCCGGCCAGATTTTCCAGATCGATCAGGCCGCGGCTGACGGCCGTAGAACTCACTCGCAAAGTCAGCGCCGCGGAACGCACGCTGCCTCGTCCGGCCACCGCCGCAAGGTACTGCAGATGATGCAGCTTGATCGTCATGGATTCTTTCTGGCCGCGTGCCTGCGCGACATGACCGTGCCTGTCAGTCCGGGAGGAGGCTGTCGATCTCCCGGTCGCTGTTGCCGGCGACGCCCGGTCGTCTGTTCGTCCGGGCGGCGTCGGAGAAGTATGAGGATGGCGCGCCCGCCTTGGCTGGCTGCGTCGAGCGCTCATCTTCCGCGGCATGCCTGCCCATAGAAATCAGACAAATCTGAAAGTAATTCGCGGCTTGCCCGCCTCTCCGGCTCAGTCGCTCCCCTGCCCGGTCGCCATTTCCGGAGCGGCCGGCGCCGGCGTGGTCAGCATCATCAGATGCCGGGTCAGCGCGGCCAGTTGCCCATCCTGCTCCCGGATCCGGGCCTGCAGCTCGGCCGTCTGAGTCTGCGCCGCGCTGCGTAGCTGTTCCAGGCTCTCTTCCCGCGCCCTCGCGCTCCCGGCCGCCAGTTCCGCCGCCGAGTGCGCCGCGGCCAGTTCCGCCTCCAGCCTTGTCAGCCGCGCCGCCTGTTCGGCAAACCGGGCCTGGGCCTCGCGTTCCCCGGTCTGCTGGCGTTCCCCGGCGCGTAGCAGCTCTGCCTCCAGCGCGGCCGTCTTGCGTTGGCTCGCCGCGACGGCCTCGTCCAGCTTGGACTGCAGGCGCTTGGCGGCGCTGCGTTCCGCGTCCAGTTCGTTGAGCCAGCGGCGTTCATGCGCGGCGTGGCGGGATTCGAGCGCGGATTGGGCCTGCGCATGCGCGTCGCGGGCTTGTTCCGCCTGCGCCTGCAGCGCCTGTTCCGCCGCGCGGGATTCGGCCAGCTGGGCCTGCGCGGCATCCCACTGGGCATCACGCTGGCGCAACTGCGCCTCGGCCGCGCGCAGGCGCGACTCGGCCGCTTCGAGCTGTGTGCCGGCCACGGCCAGGCTCAGCCGCATGTCGTCTTCCCGCGCCGCCAGCGCCAGGGCATGCTGGCGCAGGCGTTCGGCTTCGTCGGCATTGGCCTGCCGCTGCGCCGCCAGTTCGGCTTGCGCGTCGCGCTGGGCGGCGGTCTGTTCCGCGCGCGCCAGCTCCAGCGCGGCGTCCCATAGACGCGCCACCGCCTGCGCGACCGGATCGGGCACGGCCTCCTGGCTGGCGAAGGCGCGCGGATCGCGGATGCGCGCGCCCAGCGCCTTGAACCAGGTCTCCAGATAGGGGCTGACGGTGTTGGGCGAGCCCCGGCCGATCTTCTGCCGCACTCTTTCGATGGTGGGGCGCGCGCCTTCCAGCAGCAGCGCGTCCGCCGCCGTCCAGACGTCTGATTCCGTGATTCCGGTGGCCATAGTGATCTCGTTCGGTGTTTTTGCCTTGCGCAGGGCTGGAATTACTCACGATAATGGAAGCTTATCGTGAGTAATCTGGCAGTTGTGTTAGATATCAAACACAATACATATTAAATAATACATAAGCAAGATTTTGGGCCGATTCCCGGCCGGAAATCGCCTTGCACACACGAAATCACCTCGTTCCATGAAACTGAAGCCCTTGCCCGCCCTGCCCCTGCTCGACCCCGCCGTTCTGGACCGCAGCGCGGACGAGGCCGCGCGCGCCCTGATGCGGGAAGGCAGTTCGGCCAATACGGCGGCCAGCTACCGCGCCGCGATGCGTTACTGGGCGGCCTGGTTCGAACTGCGCTACGGCCGGCGCTTCGCCCTGCCCTTGCCCGAGACCGCTGTCGTGCAATTCGTCGTGGACCACGCCCGCCGCCAGACCGAACAAGGTCTGACCAACGAAATGCCGGCCGCGCTGGACCAGGAACTCGTCCGCCTGAAGGTCAAGGGACGCCTGGGGCCGCCGGGCCTGAACACGGTGCTGCAACGCGTATCGGTCCTGTCCAAGGCGCATGACACGCTGGGGCTGCCGAACCCGTGCCGCGCGCAGGGGCTGCGCGATCTGCTCGCCCGCACCCGCCGCGCGCATGCCCGGCGCGGCGCGGCGCCCGCGCGCAAGCCGGCCCTGACGCGCGAGCCGCTGCAGGCGCTGTTGGATACCTGCGACGATTCGCTGCGCGGACTGCGCGACCGGGCGCTACTGCTGTTCGCCTGGGCCAGCGGCGGTCGGCGCCGCTCCGAAGTCGTGCGCGCCACCGTCGAGAACACGCCGCGCGGCGAGGACGGTTTTCTTTATCTGCTGCGCCACTCCAAGACCAACCAGGCGGGCGCCGCCCGGGCCGAGGACGCCAAGCCGATCGTGGGAGCGGCGGCGCGGGCCCTGCAGGCCTGGCTGGATGCCAGCGGCATCACGCAAGGCCCGCTGTTCCGCCGGATCCGGCGCGGCGATGTGCTGGGCGAGCCACTGGCCGCCGCCGCCGTGCGCGATATCGTGCGCCAGCGCTGCGAGCTGGCGGGCCTGGACGAAAGCTATTCCGCGCACAGCCTGCGCTCGGGCTTCATCACCGAGGCCGGTCGCCAGCAAGTGCCATTGGGCGATGCCATGGCCATGACGGGCCACGCCAGCGTGGCCACGGCCATGGGCTACTACCGCGCCGGCGCGGCGGCCACGCTGAAGGCCGCCCGCCTGTTCGATCTGGCGGCAACGGAGCAGCCGGCCGCCCCGCGAGACGCCGGCGATGCCGGCGCCGCCCGATAGCGCAACGACCTGGAGGGCGCCGGCCCGCTCCTGATTACAATCTCGCTCGTAATCCCCCCTCTCTCTACAAGCTGACCCGTCACGTGGCCGCCGCGCCCGCACCAAGCCATGTCCGCCACGTTCTCGATGCGTATCCATCTGCGCGGGCTGGTGCTCGCCCTTACCGTCTTCAGCGCCATTGCCGCGACCGCCAACGCCCTGTACGCGAGCTACTGCGTGCAACGCGACCAGCTCATCGCCAACACGCTTGAGTCCAACCGCGTCTATGCCGCCAAGCTGGCCGAGAGCGCGGCCAACTTCCTGAAGGGCGCGCAGCAGCAACTGCGCTACAGCGCCCAGCACGTGGCCGACGCGTTGGACTCGCCCGCCGCGCTCGAGGCCGAGGCGAGCCGGGTGCAGGAACAGAGCGACAGCTTCAATTCCGTGGGCATCGTCGGCGCGGACGGCGTCATCCTGGCGGCCTCGCGAAACTTTCGCGGCTTTCTCGGCGCGCGCGTCGACAGCCCGGGCAGCCGGGCCGCGCTCCAGGCGCGCCAGGCGCTGATCAGCCCGCCCTATGTGTCGATCGCCGGCAATCTGCTGATCACGCTGTCGCACCCGATCTACTCCCGCGATGGCCGCTATCGTGGCTATATCGCGGGTTCGATCCACCTGCGCAACGAGAGCGCCCTGCAGGAACTGCTGGGCCGCCACCATTACCAGGATGGCTCCTATCTGTACGTGGTGGACCGGGACGGCAAGCTGATCTACCACGTCGATCCCAGCCGCTTGGGCGAGGATGTCTCGCACAATCCCGTGGTCGCCGCCGTCAAGCAAGGCGAGTCAGGCGCACGCCGCCTGCTGAACACCAAGGACGTCGACATGCTGGCGGGCTACGCGGTGGTGACGAGCAGCGGCTGGGGCATCATCGCCCAGCGCCCCACGGCCGTCACGCTGGAACCGATCCAGGAGCTGATCTGGGCCCTGCTCGGCTATGCCGCGCCCCTGGCGATCGCTTTCCTGCTGGCGATCTGGTGGTGCGCTCGCATGATCTCGCTGCCGCTCGCGCAGCTGGCGACCAATGTGGAACATCACGATGTGGCCGTCGCCATGCAACGCGTCCGGTCGGTGAAAGCCTGGTACTTCGAGGCCGAGCGCCTGAAGCATGCCGTCATCTGGAGCTTCACCAGCCTGCAGGAGAAGATCGGCAAGCTCAACCTGGCCAGCATCACCGATCCCCTCACCGGCCTGCGCAACCGGCGCGGCATGCAGGACGCCGTCGAGCAAATGCGCGCCTCGGCCATCCGCTATGGCGTGATCGCGCTGGACATCGACCACTTCAAGAACGTCAACGATACGCATGGCCATTCGACCGGCGACGAGGTGATCCGGCACATGGCGCAGATCATGCGCGAATGCTCGCGCCCCGCCGACGTGCTGTGCCGCAACGGCGGCGAGGAATTCCTGATGCTGCTGCCCGGCGCGGGCCTGAAGGAAGCCGGCCTGGTGGCCGAGCGGCTGCGCAAGCGGGTCGAAGCCTGTCCAATGCCCGGCATCGGCGGTATCACCGTGTCGGCTGGCGTGGCCTGTTGGCAGGATTTCGGCGCGGAGCCGGCGCAGGCCTTCGCCGAGGCCGACGCAGCCCTCTACGCCGCCAAGCAAGGCGGCCGCAACCGGGTCGTGCTGCAAGGCCAGGCCTGAGCGCCGCATGGGCGCGCATCGATGCGCGAAGGCGCAACAATCTGATGAAAATCCGAGTTCTGTTGAAACTTAAAGATTTATTCTGATATAGCGTTTCAAAATTGCGACGGCTTGCGCGCGCTTGGCGCTCCTGCTGCAGCAATTCAAGTATTCTGCGCGGCACAGACATTGTTTTAGGGCCGGTTTTTCCGTATGTTGCGCAGTGCCTACGCCCTCAAATCCTTGGAGCGGTATTTCCTGATACTGGCCACGGGCGTGGTCTTGCCGGTATCCGTGCTCACCGGCATCGTGGTCCAGCAGAACTGGCGCGCCTACGCCTCGACCGCCGCCGCCTCCACCGCCTTCACCGCCGTGCGTTGCACGTTGCAGACCATGGAGCTGGTCTCGGCCGAGCGCGGCCCGATGAACGCCGCGCTGGGCGAGAACCTGCCGGTGCCGCCCGCCCTCCTCGCCTCGCTGCGGGATGCCCGCGAACGCAGCGATGCCAAGCTGGCCGAGTTGCTGGCCCTGTACCGCGCGCCGCTGAGCCCGCACGGCGCCAAGGAATTCTCCAACATTCAACGCATCCGCCAGGCCCTGGCGATCGCGCGCGCGAACGCCGACCTCGCCATCGACGCGCCGCGAGGCGCCAGGTCTGGCCAGAACGTGCGGTCCGTGGTCGACGGCATGGTGGATGTGGTGCCTGAATTGCGCACCGGCATGGTCGAAAGCATCGGCATCGTGATGCGCAACCAATCCGACGCCTCGGACATGATGGCGCTGGCCATCCTGGCCGGCGAGCTGCGCGAACAGGCCGGCCTGCTCGGTTCGACATTCACTCCCGCTCTGAGCCGGCACCGGGCATTGAACGATGCGGACCAGCTGAAGATCGAACGCGTGCTCGGCCGCATCGAGGAGTTGCAAACCCTGATCGACGCGCGCATTTCCAGCATTCCGGAATTGCGCGGCACCATTGCCTACATGGACATGAAGCACCTGTACATGGGCGATGGCATCGCCTATATCGAGCGGCTGCGCGAACTCGCCTCGCGCGGTCCGGCGGGCGCCGGGTTGACGACGCGCGAAGTGGCCGACGCCTACGTGCCCCTGATGCGCTCGATCACGCAATTCCGCGACTTCATGCTGGACCGGGTGGAGCAGCGCATCGCCGCTCAGCGCGCCTCCTCGGTCCGCGTGCTGCTGGCCACGCTGGCCGCCGCCGCGATGCTGGCCGCTGCTCTGCTGCTGTCGCTGAGCCAGTTCCGCAAGCGCGTCATCCGACCGTTCGTGCAGGCGACGCGCATCATCGGCGCTATCGCGGACGGCGGTCCCGTCCCCGCCATTCCACTGGACCGCTACCGGGGCGAGATCAACGGGATGTTCAGCGCCCTGAGCGTCCTGAAGGACACCGCCGCCAGCAAGTCGCGGCTGGAGTCGGAGCGTGACCGCCTGATACTGGATCTGGCGACCATGGCCGAGACGGATTTCCTGACCGGCCTGCTCAATCGCCGCGCATTTGAACGACGCTTCGAAGAGACGCGCGAGCGCTGGCGCGGCGCCGACCCGGTGCTGGCCTTCATCCTGTTCGACATCGATCATTTCAAGTCCATCAACGACACCTACGGTCATGCCGCTGGCGACGAGGCGCTCAAGGTCGTCGCCGCGCTGTGCGCCCGCAACTTCCGCCACGCCGATGTGGTGGCGCGGGTCGGTGGCGAGGAATTCGCGGTCCTGTGCCACACCAGCCAACCGGGGCAGGCGCTGGAAATGGCCGAGCGGATGCGGCAGGGCATTGCCCAGGCTAGCGTGACCAGCTGCGACGGCCGCCGCTTCGGCATGACCGCCAGTTTCGGCGTGTCGTATGTGGAATGGGGAAGCGGCGCGGAACACGCCGAAACGCTGTTCCGCCGCGCCGACGAACTGCTCTACCAGGCCAAGATGAGCGGACGCAACCGCGTGCTGCTGGACCGGGCGGATTGAAAGGCGCGGCGGGCCGGAAAAGACGACGGCCGCCGCCGGTGAGAACCGGCGGCGGCCGTGATGGGCCAGGAGGCGGGTTTAGTTGGCGTCGCGCTGGCCGTCGGAACGTTCCGAGCCCTGGGTTTCAGCCGAAGCCGGAGCGGCCTCTGTGTGCTGGCCCGTGTCGGGCGCCTTCCAGTTGAGCGGTGCGACTTCGAATTGCCATTTGTCGCCGAGCTTGCGAAACATGAATGCTCTCCTATTCAAGGCAGTGGCCTTCCCGCCAAGACACAATGCGCAGGGTGTCGGGCGGGCCGGATGCGTGCTGCTGCGGGGGGAGCATCGGACGGCCGCGCCATGGAGATGAGCTGCGATCAACATGACTTGCGCACGAACAGCGCGCAACGTCAAATGAATGCAACATAGTGGATTTTAAAGCATTATTACCACAAAAAGCAAGCATTTTGACGACTGAATGGCTTTATTGGCGCGCCGCCGCCGTCAGTCCGCCGCTGGCGCTGTCCTGCAGTGCGGGCATGGGCAGGCGGATGCGCTCGCCCGATTGCTCCACGATCAGCGCCTGCGCCTCGATGTCCGCCAGGCGCGCCGTGCCGGTCAGCGCATCGCCGATCGCATAGGCCTGCGGCGGGCCGCCGTTGACCGAGAGCACCGCCGCGCCACGGCCGGCGCCGGACAGCGCGCCCGCAACCCTCACATCCAGCCGCGCGGCGCCGGGCGCCAGCCACGCGGCGGCCTGTTCCGCGCCGCTTGGCGGCACCCCGGCGCGGGCGGCGGGCGTGGCGGCCTGGGGCAAGGGCTCCATCAGCGCCCACCCCCACCACGCCAGGCCCGCGAGCGCGGCGGCCATCAGGCACAGACTGGCGGCGCGGGCGGCGGACAAGGAAGGCATTCTGATTTCACGCATGGGCATATGACTCCTGGGCCGCGTGGCCAGGTGGCGCGCGCGAAAATTGCGGTTGCATTGATCTGCCGCATTAGTGCAGCGCGTACACGCGGCGATAGCGTTGCAGCTCGCCCGGCGGGCCGCGCGCGATGATCAATTCCAGCCCGGTCGCGGCGGGCGCGTCGCCGGTTGGAAACGCGCCCCACCCCCTGCCTGGCACCCAGACGCGGACGTTGAACTCCTGCACCTCGTCCAGCACGGTTTCGCCCGGACCTGGCGGCGCCAGCGGATAGCGATCTCCAGAGGGACCGGCCGCGCGCAACAGCTTGCGGCCATCGCGCTCCCACAGCACGCGCTGCCAGCCCGCCGCCGGCCCGGCCATGCTGCGCATCAACTCCACGCTGCGCAGGTCGGACTGCGCGGCGCGCAGCCGGATCGCTACGCCGCCGAAGTCCTGGCCGGCGGCCTGCATGGGGCTGGCCCGCAACGCGACGTCGCGCTCGAACTGGTCGAACACGCGCTGCAACGCCGTGATCTCGTCGCTGCGCGCGTCCAGCTTGCGGCTGGTCAGCGAGACGCTGTCGATCGCCCGCCATGACAGCAGGCTGATGATGGCCATGATCATGATGGCCACGATCACCTCGATCAGCGAGAAACCGCTCTGCCGGCGCCGGTCCATGGGCCTATCTCTGATTGTCCAGCGCCGCGCTGAGCGTGGCCAGCCGGGGGCCCGCCTGCCGGTCGCGGAACACTTCCACGGTCGCCAGGCGGGATCCTCGCACCACGTCGGTCAGGCGCGTTTCGCATACCAGCGCCAATCCGCCCTGCGGACAGGGCGCGCGATCCCGGCTTACCGTGGCCACGGGCGGCGCCAGCTGCAGCTCAACCAGCCGGTTCTGCGCCGACATGAGCGCCAGCGCGCGGTCGCGCAGCACGCCATTGTTGGTGGTGAGCATGCCGGTCGTGCGCATCACGGCGGCCAGCGCCACGCTGACGATGGCCAGCGCGATCAGGATTTCCAGCAGCGTGAATCCCCGCTGCCCGCCGGCCCCCGCGCTACTGGACCACATAGCGTCCGCCGCCGGTGCGCCGCAAGACCACTTCGGCCGCGCCGTTGGAGAGTTTCAGCTGCCAGGGCTCGCCGAACCATTCGCCATCCAGCGTCACCGGCCTGGCGGGCGTCACGCGCACCTCGCCCGATTGCCAGCGCTGCGGGCGCAGCGTGGCGTCGCGTTCGAAGGCGTCCAGCCGCGTCATGTCCAGCGTCGGCGCGGCGTCGTCCAGCGCCCAGGTGCCGCGCGTGTAACGGTAGCCGGACAGATCCGCCTGCCAGGCGATGGGCCGGCCGTCGGCGCGCGCTTCCTGCTGCGCGGTCTGCATGCGCAGCGCCAGCTGCTGAGCGTCGTCGCGCAGCCTGCGGGCCGGATCGGAACGGATGGACAGGCCCAGTGCGGCCGTGGCGATGCCGACGATGACCAGCACCACCATGACCTCGACCAGCGTGAATCCCTGCTGGCCTGCTGTGTCGCGCGGAGGATTCCTGGGCATGGCGGATGGGCTCGAACGGGGGCTGGACGGTGACGGGGCGGCCACGCCGGCTGCGCGCGGCGGGCAGGTGACGAAAATCGTAGCGACCCCATATGAAGGATTTGCGTCCGCGGCGACAGATTCGCCTGCGCGCGCGGCCGTTTCACTGCGCGCGTGGCGGCGTCGGACAGGCCAGCCTGTGCGCATACCCCGCCATGTGCCGGCCTGCATCGCGCAGGTGCCGCTGCACGATGCGCGACGACAGGCCGTAGCGCGAGGCCGCCGCGCTTTGCGGCAGCCCTTCGATGCGCACGTCGATGTACACGGCGCGCTGCTGCCTGGGCAGCGTGTCCACTTCCCGAAGGAAGTCGCGCAATGAGGAACGCGCCTGCGCGATCTGCTGCGGGCCGGGCGCGCCGTCCTCGACCTCGTCCGGTTCGAGCTCGGGACCGCCCGCGCGCCGCAACTGCTCGGCGCGCAGGCGGTCGATGGCGATGTTGCAGGCCATGCGGAACAGGTAGGCGCCGGGGTTGACGACGCCCGCCGCGCCACCCGGCTCCGGCGCCGGCCCATCCGCCAGGCGCAGCCAGGCGTCGTGCAGGCTGTCGGAAGCCAGGTCTTCGCAGCCCAGGCGGGCGCGCAGGCGGCCGATCAGCCGCGCGTAATTGGCGACCAGGAAATCGCTCAGACAGGCCCGGACATCGCCGGACGCGGAGGGGCGGCGGGCGGGCGTGACCGTCATGCCGATGCTGTCCGTCGGACGGGAGCGCGATGCCACGGCGTCAACGCGCGCCGGCCAGGCCCGCGTTCACCGCGTAGCCCGCAACGCCTCGCGCAAGCGGGCGCTGTCCGGTGCCGGCCGGACTCCTGGCTGCCCGCTTGCGCACTGCCCAGCTCGGCGGCGTCAGCAAGCCGTCGTCCAGCGCCTGGTGCAGCACCTGCACGATCTCCGGGCGCCGGCCGATCAGGTCCAGCTCCCGGTCCAGGTCGGCCTCCTCGTCGGCGCCCAGCCCCTGCGTCAGGCCGGCGAACCAACGGAACAGCAGGTTGTAGGCGATCTGCTCCAGGAAGTAGCGGCGGCTGCCCACCGGATACAGCAGCTGCAGGATGAAGGCGCGGCACAGCACCGCCGCGTCGGTGCGCAGCGCCAGCTGCGCGACGGCCCGCTCCAGCATGGCGGCATGGCCGCGCAGCACGTCGTCCACGTGTTCGCGCAGGCCCACCAGGGGATGCCTGGGCGGCACGAAGCGGGTGAGCTGAACCTGCCCCATCCAGGCCTCGTGCGACACCACCCACACCCAGGGCGAGCCATAGCGCGACACCGACACCGGAACGCGGCGGGCGCTATCCAGCACTTTGGACAGCTTGCGGTCCAGTTCCAACATACTCACGGTGACGATGGCTGACACGGCGATCTCCTTGCAGGGGTCCGGCAGGGGCCGGCATTGCGGTCTTTCTCTAAGACGATTCCTAGAAGAAAAATCCGCCAAATCCGTCTCAACCGCCCCGCACGCTGCGGGCCCGCCACTCCCTCAACAAAGCCTGGTTCAGCGGTATGCCGGTAGCCTGCGCGATCGGCGCCACCGGCGCGCCGAGCAGCAGTTCCTCCAGGATGGCCACCAGCTCGGCGCTGGCCAGCACGCGCTCCAGCGAATATCCAAATTCCTGCGGCGTCCAGATCTGCTGGTCCAGGGACAGGCCGACGAACCAGCGGAATAGCAGGTTGCAGGAGATCTGCTCATGCAGCGCGGCCTCGGTTTCCAGTCCGTACAGCAGCTGCACCGCCAGCGCCCGCAGCAGCGGCTGCGCCTCGATGCGCAGCATGGCCCGCAGCGCCGCCGCATGCAGGCGCGGCTGGCGCTCGCGCATCGCCATGTCCAGATGCTGGCGCACGGCGGCCAGCGGATGGCCGGCCGGATTGAAGTCGATGCGGCGCGTATTGCGGGTCCAGACTTCGTGCGAGACGATCCAGACCCAGGGCGAGCCATAGCGGTGCACCGACACGGGATGCTCCCAGGCGGAATCCACCACGGCCGACAGGTTTTCCTTCAGCTCTCGTATGCCTATGTTCGGTTTGCGCGACACTGCTGCTCTCTCCATCGCGCAGCCGCGGCCCGCGCCTGCCTGGCGCTCTGCTACCGGGTCTGCATGGGTAGGACGAGTTTCGCGGCGCAAAACCGACATGGCGCAGGCAGGTCCGCGCGGCTGGCCCATGAGCCGGCGCGCGGGGCGCCCGCTCAGCTGAGCAGGACGACGTTGCCGGGCAGCCGCGTGGCGTTCAGGCCAAAGGCGCGCTCGATCTGCACCAGCACCTTCTCCATGTCGCGGATCTCGAAGCGGCCGCTCATGGCGCTGGCGCCGCGCTTGCCGTCCAGCAGCACCACGTGGCCGCGCCGGTAGCGGTTGATCTCGGCCACCACGGCCGGCAGCGGCGTCTGGCGGAACACCAGCGCGCCCTGCCGCCAGGCCGAGGTCTCATCGGGGTCTATCGTCTGGATCGCGCCCACCTGCTCGCGGTCGTAGCTGACCTGCTGGCGCGGCGCCAGGACCAGCTCGCCGCCCGCGTGCGACAGCGCGACCTCGCCGCCGACGCAGGTCAGGCAGACGCTGCTGCCGGTGCGACGCAGCTCGAACTTCGCCTGGCTGGCGCTGGCCTTGCCGGCGCCGGCCAGCACCGTGACCTTGCGGTCGGGCGCCAGCGCCTCGAAGGCCGCTTCGCCCGTGATCAGCTCCATGCCCAGCGCGCCCGCCACATCCGGCCGCAGGGCGATGCTGGTCTGCGTGTTCATGTCGACCTGCACCTGCCGGTCCAGGCCGAACTGGCGGCGCCCGCCGGTGTCGGTGCGGTAGTCTGCGTCCCACTCATCGAACGAGCGCCACAGGCCGAACGGCGGCGCCACCACCGCGGCGATGGCGGCGGCGGCCGTGCCGCCCAGCGCCGTGCCCAGGAACGCGCGGCGGCCCCAGGCGCGGGCAACCGGGCGCTCGTGGGACGCCCGCGCCGTCTGCCGCTGCAACTGTTGCGCGGCGGGTCCCACCTGGTTCCAGAACCGCAGTTCCAGCGCGAAGGCGGCGGCATGCGCCTCGCTGGCCGCGCACCACAGCTTCAAGGCCTCGGCGTCATGCAGCGTGGCCTGGCCGGAGGCCAGCAGCCTTATCCAGGCACGGGCCTGGCGCTCGATGTCCGCCTGTCTGCGTCGGGCGTCGCGGGATGCACTCTTCATGACGATTCTCTCTGTACGGCGATGCCGGCATGGAGCGGCGGCGCGCCGTTATTCCCCTTGCTACCCCTATGACGGTTCTCGCAGCCGGAATCCGCCTTGGGGATGCGTTTTTTATGGTGACAATAAATTACGGACGCGCGTCGCACAGTGCTCGTGCGCGCTGCGCAATTCGCGCTCCACGGTGCGCAACGACACGCCCATGCGCGTCGCCACCTCGGCCTGCGGCAGTCCTTCCAGCCGCACGGCCAACAGCACCCCGCGCTGACGCTCGGACAGCTCGCCCATGACCCGCACCAGCGTGTCCAGTTCCTCGCGGCCTTGCGCCGTCTGCGCCGGACCGGGCGCGGGGTCGGGCAAGGCGAGCAAGGCCTCGGCCTCGCTGGAGGTGAGCCGGCGGTTTTCGGCGCGCTGCTGGTCCACCGCCACATTGACCGCCATCCGCAGCAGGTACGCGCCCGGGCTGTCGACCGGCCCCAGTTCGTCCTTGCCCTCCAGCCGCAGCCAGGTGTCCTGCAAGGCGTCGCTGGCCATGTCGGCGCAGCCCAGGCGCCGCGTCAGGCGCGCCTTGAGATCGTCGTAGCGCTGCAGCATGAAATCGCGCAGTACGGCCAGGCTGGAAGGCATCATGGATCCGGGTCAGGCGCTTAGCGAATGACGCAGGCGCGGTCGTGGTCGGCCGACTGCGGCACGATCAGCATCACGAAAGGCTGCGCCAGGCCCTCGGGCGGCGCCTTGCCCAGGGCGATGCCGTTCAGCGCCTGCGTGATCGCCTCGTCGCGGTCCGCGTCGCCGCTGGAATCCAGCAGATGGGCGTCCCGCACCCGTCCCTGCTCCGACACGCCAAAGCTCACCGCCGCCCGGAAACTGCCCACGGCCAGCGCCGGCAGGCCGCAGAGCGCATCGCGCACTCCGGCCTGGATCAGGCCGTAGTAACTGCGATAGAACGACCCGGTGGGATTTGCCGGCCGCCGCGCGACGGCCGGCGCGGCCGGCTCGGGCTGCAGCACCACGGCGTTCGTCGCGGTGTACTCGGCGACCAGGCCAGAACCTTCGATCAGCATGCGCAAGGCAGCCTCCGGCGTATGGATTCCCTTCACGGCGGCCGAACGCCGCCCCACGGTCAACGCTGCGCGATACACCACCGATCCGCCCGTCACATTGCTGTACTGTTCCAGCGCGGCCTGCAGCGGCTGGGCGGGAATGTCGAAGGCGAAAATGGGCCGAGGCTCGGGCGGCGCCTCCGCGGCCAGCGCGCGCCAGCAACAGGCCGCCAGCAACAGCAGCGCCGGCCAGCGGCGCGCGCGCCATAGTGTGCGCGTGCAGCGGGCCGCCTTCGAACGCCAAAAAAACATACCCCCCCACGCCGCACGCACGCGGTGCGCTTGCTGCCCCCAAGGACGGAGCGCCACGCGCCTGCCGCGCAAGCGCCCCGCCCATGCCGCGTCCGGCGGGCCGGGAGCCGGCCGGACGCGGTGGCGATCGGTGAACAGGCAATGTAGTAATGGCGTATGACTGCCGCGTGACAGGAACGGCGCCCGCTTCAGCCTCCCGACAGCCTGCGCCGTTCGGCGTCCGTGAGCCTTGCCCGCTGCGCTTCCGGGATGTCGCCGTTGCCCAGCATCTGGAAGACGCTGCGCGGGTCGTAGCCGCTGGCGCTGCCGTCGCGCCGTGGCGGCTGTCCGGCGGGCGCCGCGCCCTCCCCGGTCGCTCCGGACGCCGGCTCGTTGCCGTAGCCCAGGATCTGCACCGAGATGATGGACGGCAGGTTCTGGCGCGCGGATGCCTGCTGTTGCCGCGTCATATCCTGTGCGCTTTGCGTGGCCGACGACGCGGCCGAGCTGGCCGAGGTCAGCGCGCCGGTGTTCACCGTCGCCGTCGCCGGGATGCCCTTGGATTCGCCCTGGACCTGGATGTTGGCGGCATTGACCACGTGCAGCGCGGCGATGTTGATGTTGCCCGACACGCGGATGCCGGCCTCGCCCGGATCCACCGTGCCCAGCGGCGCGACCAGGTCGACGTCGCCCTTGGGCACTTCCGGGATCGGATTCAGCGTGCTGATGCCGGCGCCGGTGCTGGGCACCGTCGGCGACAGGCTGACGTTGCCCACGGCGTCGTACAGCCGGCGCTGCGGCGTGTAGACCACCGTGCTCTTGGCGCCTCGGCCGCTGTTGATGTCGCCTTCCGCCGACCAGCCCATGATGTGGCCGCCGAACGTGGTCATGACCCGGCTCTGCCCCAGCAGGATGCTGCCCTTGGCGTACATCTGGATGTCGCCCGCGCCCTGCGTCACCACGCCGGCGGTCGACGGCGGCGCCATCCCTTCCACGCCGAAGATCATCTTGCCGCCCGGCGCCAGCAGGTGGATCGGACCGCCGAACAGCGTCTGGATGCCGGAGCCGCCGAACAGGGTGATGTCGCCCTGGTAGCGGATCGGGCGGCCCTGCGCGTCGGCTTCGGGGAACAGCGAGGCGATGGCCTGCCGGCCGCGCACGTAGCTGCCGGGGCGCGGCCCCGCCGCGTCGTTGTACTCGCGCCCGCCCTGGGTCAGCTCGGCGTAGTAGACCTGGCGCAGGAAGATGCGCTGCTGCTCCGGCGGCAGCGCGTCGAAGTAGGCGCGCGCCTGGTCGGCCGGGCCGTCGTAGCCTTGGAACGCGCGCAGCCAGTCGGCCAGTTCGCGCTCGTAGGTCTTGATGGCCTTGCCTGGCTGGCTGGCCAGGGTCTGGCCGGGGTCGGCGCGATTGGCGGGGTCGAGGTAGCGCCGGGCGAAGGCGGTGTAGTCGCCCTCGCCGCCGACGCTGACGACGATGCCGGCGCCGCCCTTGCCGGTGGCGGGCTTGCCGTCGATCAGGCCGACGCTGCCCAGGCGGCCCCTGTCTTCCTGTGTCAGGTTGCGGCCGGCGATGATCTCCAGCCAGCCCGGCCCGGCAATATCGACATTGGCGTAGAGAATGTCGCGGCCGGCGGCGATCCGGGAAACGTCGTTGGGTCGCTGGTTGAGGATCAGGCCCTTGAGGTTGACGATGTCGCGGCCAGCCTGGATCCAAGCCGGACGGGCGGCGCGATACTGATTGCCATCGATGGACGTCACCAGGCTGCCTGTCTGCAGGCCAACGATGTCCATGCCCGCGTAGTAGCGGGCGATGCCGGCGTCGGACTGCGGCGCCCGTCCTGCCGCCGTGTCGAGCCCGAAAGCGAACAAGGCGCCGGGAGGCGCGATGGCGTTGGTCTTCCGGATGGCCGACCCGCCGACATTCCATTCGACGAGATAGGCGGGCCGCTCCGGCGTCGGCATGACGGCGGGGGCCGCGCCCGACATTTCAGTCGGCATGCCGCCAGCGTTGAGCGAACGGGCGGCGAACAGTTCCACCCGGCCGTTGGGGCCCGGCGCGAAGGTCCACGCCGCGCCGGCCGTATCCTTCCGGGGAGCGTAGTAGATGCTGCCGGCCGATGCGACCGCACTGAAGCGGGACGGATAGAGAAAACTCTCGCCCATCAACCCGCTGTTGAACATCAATGGAAATGCGTTGGTGCCGTCGACATGCTGAGTCGAGATCGGCGTCAGCGATCCGCCGGCGGCATGAAGGTCGATGCTCGTGCGATCGGTCCACAAGCTGAACCAGCTCTGCGCGCCGCCGCCGATTTCCGTGCCGCCGCTGATGAGGCGCGTACCGCCAAGAGGCCGGTTGCGGCCGGCGTCGCCGACGCCACCCAGCACCAGATCGCTGTTCGTTGACAGGCGCGCCGTGGCGTCCCCCGGCACAATGACTATGCCCCCCGAGGGCAGGCCCAGCGTCGGTGAATCCGTATTCATGGGCCGCGAATCCGACGGATCGGGCACCATCCGCATGGGATCCACACGCCCGATGCTACGTGCAGACACGTCCAGAGCGCCGCGCAGGTTCGTCAGCACGCCGTTCATGTCGCTCGTGACCCCGCCATTGACGGCGCCGGCGGCATCGTAGCTGGACGTCGCCACGGGATTCAACGCGCCGTTCACCTTCAGGCTGAGGTCTCCCCCGCCCGTCGTGACGCGGGCGCCGTCCGGCGTGATCCGTCCCGTGCTTCCCACCGCCAGCACCAGGCCGTCGCTATAAGGGAAACGGAAGGAGGATGTGCTGCCGGGCTTTCTCTGGATCCCCGCATCGCCGCCCACCGCGACATCCACATTGCCGCCGCCCAGCGCGCCAATGCCGGTGAAGCCTTCTATCGTGACGCCCGGCTGGCGAATGGAAGAATAGAACGCGGTCGGCACATACGTGCCGAAATTGATCCACCACGCGGTGCGCTGCCCCAGGTCCTCGCCGCCCTGCCGCCACAGCCAGGTACCCGTGTAGCCTCCGCTCATCCAGCCCGATCCGCGCTTGTCGGACAGCTCCGGCCCGCTGGCGATGCCCCGGGTGGCGGCACGCATATTGCCCTGCACGCCGATATAGACGTTGCCGCCCTGCTCCGGGTACCAGGCGGCGTACTGACCGCCCGTCACCAGCGGTTCGTAGCGGGCCGACCCCGCGCCCAGGACGGACTCGCGGCCATTCGCCAGGGACTGGTCCGGATCGCTGGCCCGCTTCAGGTTGTAGGCGTCCTGCCCCAGGGCATTGAGGACGGGGTTGCCATCGTGATCCCGCACGGGGCCGGACTGCGTGCCTGCCGTGTAGATGCCGTAGAACGAGGTCTGGCGGAAGTCGCCGCCGGACAGGATGTCCAGGTCGCCCTTCCCGGTTCGGATGACGCTGAAAATGGGCGATTCGCCCAGCCGTCCTCCCGACAGGTCCTGCTGATAATGCAGATCCGCCAACCGGACCTGACCGCCACCGGCCAGCTGCATGGACGGCAGCAAGGCGCGCGTGTCGGCCGACGCCAGATCCGCGCCGCCGGCCAGCCGAAGGCTCCACGACTCGGTACCGGCGGGCAACATGGGCGCGACGGCCCAGATGCGGCCCTGCTTGCCATTGGCGTCCAGATCGCGCAGGGGCACGCTGCTGCCGGCAAAGCGCAACGTCGAACCCGATGGCAGATAGGAACCCGGCGCCAGGGTCAGGTTGCTCGACAGCGCAGGCTGCATGTCGAAGATGCCCAGCGACGTGCCCTTGGGCAGGGTGAAAGGCGCCACCGTAATGCTCTGGTCAGCCATGAAGCCGGCGGCCAGCGTGGTTCCCGGCTCCAGCAGCAGGTTGGCGGCGACGATGGTACCCGCGGCGTAGACCGTGCCGTCGGGCGTGGTGACCGCGCCGCCCAGCACCGTGCCAGCGCGCAGGTTGAAATAACTCTCGAGTTGGACCTCGGTCGGCATGCGCACGCGGGCCTTGATGACGCTGGAGCGCAGCGGCGCGTCGAAGTTCAGCGATTCTCCCTCGACATTGGGAAACGTCGTGGTGACGCCAGCCGCGGCGCCTCGCAGGGTGATGCTCTTGGGCACGATGATGCTCTGCTGCCACAGATCCACGCCGTTCGGATTGTTCGTCGCCAGCCGGCCCACCAGCCTCCATGCGCGGCTGTCTTCATCCGTGCTCAGGGGCGGTGCGAAACCGTCGTTGATGCTGCCGTAGACATTGAGATTGCCCTTGGCCCGTATCAACAGAACGCCGGGCTCGCCCATGCCGCGCCGGGCCGGGTTGGACGGATCCGCGCCCGGACCATAGCGATAGCCGGACAGGTCCAGGTCCCCGCTGATCGTCAGGTCGCCGTCGGCCGTCGCGCTGCTGATTTCCACGCCGGGACGCAGACGGTACGGTCCCAGGGCGGCAAGCCGGCCGGACAGCGCGGCGTTGTTCAACGCCCCGTTCATGTATGTCGTATTGTCCCGGTGGACACGATCGAGATAGGCCTGGGTGATCTGCTGGGGTCGCCTGCCGTTGACATCGGGCACGCCGGCGGCCGGCGCATCGATGTAGGTGGCGTAGTCGAACGCATTGACCGCCACGCGCATCGCGCCCGCGATGCGGGGCGCGCCCAGCACGTCCAAGGCGACGTCGTTGGCGCCGATGCGGGAGGCGTTCAAATCGACGGTGCCGCGGGCGCGGCCGTCGTTCCTGCCAGGGCCCGTCCCCGCGGGTGCCGCGGTGCCGGCGCGAAGGTCCATTTCCGCGCCCGCCGCCAGGATCAGCCGTCCCTTGCGCGACGTCAGATCGATCACGGCGCGGTTCGGGCTGTCGATGATGGCGCCGGCGCTGTCGACGCGCAGCAGCGTTCCGTGCGCATCAAGCAGCCCGTTGAGAACCAGATCGTTCATGGCCGCGAGCCGGATGCTGCCCACCTGTGCGCCGCTGGCGTCGATCTTGCCATTGATGCGCAGGCTGCCGCCGTCGGCGGCGATGACGACGTGCCGGGCGCGGACTTCGTCGCCGACCGTCAGGTCCCCGATCCTGGTCTGGAAACTGCGGGATCCGGTGACGCCGGTCTGGGTGAGGCGGCGATTCAGACCGCCGAAATCCTCGATGGATTGCCCTTTCAGCTGGATGCCGCCGTTTTCGAAGGGCACATAGGTGCCGCCGGCATCGTATTCGCCGCTGGCGCTGCCCAGCAGTTGGCCTCGCAGCGCGATCAGGCCGGCCGTCGCGCCCGTGGCCGACGCGCGCAGGCTGCCTGCGTGGTTATAGGCGGCGGAAACGTCCACGACCGATCCGGCCGACTGAATTATGTTGCCCGACTTGCTTTCCAGCTCGACATCGCCGCCCCAGCTGTAACGGGTCTGGTCGAACAGCGTCGTGCCGCGCCCGGCCATGTCGATGCGCGCGCCGTCGCCCAGCGTGATGTCCCGTTCGGCCCGCACGCTCAATTTGCCGCTGGGCAAGGCGATGGCGCTGTCCAGCGTGACGCTGTCCGCGACCAGATACAACGATCCGCCGATGGCCGCGGCGCCGACCGCCTGTCCCGCACCCGACAGGCGCAGCGCGCCGCCGGCCGTGATGCGGGACACGGACGCGGCTTCGCCTGTCAGCAGCGGCGTGCGCAGCACCAGGTCGCCGCCCGAATAGGAAAACGCGCCGTTCGAGTAACTCCCGCGAGACTGATAGACGCCCACACTGCCTTCACCGTTCGCGGAAATGCGTTCCGTCGCGTCCAGGGTCACCTGGGAGAAACCCAGCGCGAGGCGTTTCATGTTCAGATGCGGCGTCAACGGCGTTCCGTTGGCATCGCCCAGCATGATGCGGCGGGCGCGCAGATCCAGACGACCGAGTCCGGTTCCGGCCCCGCCGGCAACGATGTCCCCCGCGGGCGCATCCGCCACGCCGTTCCAAACCAGCGTGTCGGTGCTCACGCTCGCGACATCGCCGGCCGCGCCCAGTCCATACATGGCAGGCGTATTGAACACCAGTTGCTGCAGGCTGGATTTTCCGGTGGTGGGATCCAGCGTGCTCAGATTCACCGAACCGAAGAAATTGACCGAGTTCTTCATTGAGAAAATGACGCGCTCCAACGCCGGCGCGCCCATTTCCCGATCGCCGATCAACAGGCGGCTCAACAGGGTCTGCGACAGTCGCAACCCCGGCGGCAGCACGCCGCGCGCGGCAGCGTCGGCCAGCGCCGCCTCGTTGCCCACGTTCAGGCTGTTCGCCGCCAGCACCAGATTGCGCGTGCCGTAGCGCAGCGCATCGTGGACAATCAGGTTGCTGGTGCCGATGGCGATCGTGCCGTCCGAATAGAGACGTGCGGGCGCCGCGCAAGCCGCGACGGCGCAGTCCGCGCCCAGTTCGATCCCCGCCTCCTGACTGCTGACGCCATTGGCGAAATCCAGCCAGCCGTTGGACACCGCCAGCACATTCACGCTGCTGTCGGATTGGCCGTAGCGATAGCCGTTGCGCGAGTCGTAGGGCGCGGCGCCCATGCCCAGCGTATTGATGATGGCTCCGCGCTCCACCACGATCGATTTGGTGTCCGATGTCATCAGCAGGACTTCGGGAGCTCGCAGCAGCGCTCCGCTGCGCAGGTAGATATCGTCGCCGCGCACGTCGAATCTCAACCGGTCCGGGCTGATCGAGGATTGAGCGGTCGAGCCTCCGATGGAAATGCGATCGGCGCCCAAGGCGTTGATATCGGCCGCCCGGACCGAGGCGCCCAGGAATCCGGGCGTGGCGCCGTCCTTCACGATTTCCAGCGGCTGGTCCGCACGCACGATTACCTGGCCGCCATAGCCCTGCGCGCCTCGGTTGGCGCGCATCACGCCTTCGAATCGGAACGCCGTCGCGCCTGCGCTGTCCGCGTCCGAGAGGAATCGCAGTTCGAGCGCAGAGACATCCTGAGGCGACCACGCACGCGGCAGCCCCTTGCGCGTCGCGTCCGCCAAGACGTAGGCCTGGTAGTCCATCTCGTTGTATTGCGCGTGCCGGCGCAACACGTCGCCCGGCGTGATCAGCGCCTGACGGGGCCAGCCGTCGCCGGTGCCCGTGCCGGCCAGCCCGCGCGTCGCCGTCACCGTCCAGGATCCGCCGCGCAGGCCGACAGGCGCGAACGGCTGCGCATTCGCCCCAACCTCGACGCGGAAAGCGCCGGGCAGGAGCGCGTAGTACGCGGGGAGCAGCGTATAGGTGCCCGCCGCCAGACCGGGCACGCCCGCGCCGATGGTGATGGTTTCTCCGGGCAATGGCCGGGATCCCGCGTAGCCGGCGGAGGCATCCCTCGGCGCCAGCGGCGCATACCGGTCGGGCAACCCTGGCAAGATGGCATAGACCGGGCGGGCGTCCAGCGTCGGCAGTTCGAATTGGCCTGATGGCGGGTCGAACCGGGGCAGCGGGTGGTACATGGGATCCGTGGAGCCGCCTCGTCCGCTGACGAATGCCGCGCCGGCCAGCGTGCCGCCGCCGGAAACATCGATCACCGCGCCCGGATCCACGCTGAACGAGCGGCCCGTAAGCACCACGCCGTGTTCCATGTTGCCGATGCCGTTCTTGCCCCCTACCGAGCCAAGCTCGACGGTCGCGCCGTTGTACAGGTAGCTCAATCCGTCGACCGTGCCGCCATAGGGTATCGTCGCGCCCCTGGCGCTGACGGACGTCAGGCTGCCCGGCAGCAGCCGCACGCTGCGATTGATGTTGGCGCCGGTCGAGCCCAGTTGTATCGCGCCCAGCGGCGCATACAGGACGCCGCCCTGCTCCACCGTCGGCGCCATGAGCGCCAGCCTGCCGAACGCCGACAGCGGCGTGACGGCGGACAGGGACCCGTCCACGCGTTGCACCCGCAATGCGCGCTCCGGGTCAAAGGTATTCGCATCCCTGACGCCGGCCACCGCGAGGCCGGCGGAACCCGTCGCGGGATAGATGCGCTGCGCCGCCAACAACAGGTCGCCGCTGGCGAGCATGGCGCCGGCCGAGGGAAAGCCGCCGAATGGCAGCGAAGCCGGGGTGGCCGCCGTCGAGGACAGAAAACGCAGATCGCCCCGGCTGCGTAGTTCGACCAGGCCGTAGCCACGGCGGTCCACGGTTTGTGTCATGCCGCCATTGAGCGTGACCGCGCCCTGGATGCCCGTGCGGACGAAATCGCGGATGTCGATATGGTCTGCTTCAACGCCGAGCCGCGCGGCGTCTCCTTGCCCTGACGCCCGCCATTCTTCCAACGAGGCGAATACCGGCAGAGGCGGAGTCGACGGGGGAAGCAGACTGGTGCGTCCGCTCAGCAGCACGTAGGGCGCGGCGAGGCGAACCGTGGCGCCGGCCCGCGTATTGCCGAGCGCGCCTTCATACAGGTTGATGGCCCGGCGCAAGCCCAGATCCACATTGCCATCGAAAGTGACGAGGTCCCGCGCCATCAGCGACACTTCGTCGAAGCCGCCGGCCAGGATCTGATCGACGCCGATGCGGCCCTGGCCATAGCTCAGCGTGACCGAATCCGGCCGCGCGCCGACGGGCAGCAGGCTGGCCCCGCCGGCTTGGGCGACCACCAGCTCCCTGGGGCGGATCATTTCATCTGGCGTACCTGCGTCATAGAGTGGCGTTTCCAAGCGAAGCGAGAGCTTGCCGCCCGGCGCATCCGGCGTGCCGCCCGCGGCCCGCATGTCGCCGTCGAGATAGAGCCCTGCCGTCGCGGACAGCGCGATTTCTCCGCCCTTGCCTCCGATGCGCGTGTGAACGGCCGCCGCGCCCGGCATCGGGACATCGACATCCATGCGCGTTCCCGACGCGTCCAGCACCGCCCCGGGGCGGATCACGACGAATTCGCCGTCCAGCGCGATGCGTCCGCCGTCCCGCTGCAAACCGTATTGGCGTCCCGCCGTGTCTATCCCGGTCGCCGAGATGCCCGCGACATCCAGCCGCGCCTGCCCGTCCAGCCAGATCGAATTTGACAGTCCGCCCTTCTGCAGCTGGATGCCGACAACCGGGTCCGCCCCTCGCGCCGCCTCGATACGGCCGCCCGGCGCGCGCAGGGTTCCGCTGATGCGCAACATGCCGCGCGACTGCAGCTGGATCACCTGGCCGGGGTCCACCTCGACCAGCGCGCCCGCGCCGATGCGCAGGCCGCCTTCGGACTTGGGCTGGTACGGCGCGAAGGCGCTCAGGGACACGCTGGCGCCCAGGCGCTGGGACATGCGTCCCGCGAGCGGGTCCTCCTGGAACACGGGAGGCGTCCACAGTTCCAGCGCGTCGGCCACGCTGGAAGCACCGGCGTCAGGGTTGACTGAACGCGGACGATAAACCGGCATGACGGGGCGGACCATGGCGCCATCGGCGATCTCCAGGCCGGCATTGCCGTTGATCTCATAGCGCGAGAATCCCTGCGCGAACAGACTTTCGGACAATACGATGACGCCAGGCTGCGCCGCGCCCGCACCGCCGATCCGCACCTTGTCGCTGGACAGCCTGAAGGTGCCGCCACCCGTCACGCCATAGGCATGGGCCGTGCCATCGAACGTGACGCCGACGCGACCGGGCGCGGGCGCGCTGCCATCCGGGGAAAGAGCCAACTCCACTCTGACGTCGCCGCCCCGGCCGCCGATCAATTTGCCGGATGCGGCGATTGCGGCGCCGGAATCCGCATTCAGCACGCTGCCTTTCCCGACCCGCACGTCCTCGGTGCCACGCAATACGATCTGTCCGCCGTTGCGATATGCCAGGTCGCCGGCTGTCGCGGGATCGCGCCTTGCGTTGACCCACGCGCCGCTGACGTCGAGCAGTACGCCCGGCGCAACGATCAGGCGGGCCGACGCGTTGGCGACCGCTGGAATCATGGCATCCCGATCGATGCCTTCGTACACATTGCCCGCCGCGATGCGACCGCTACGCGCGCTCAGGTCCGACGCAATCGCCACGTCAGGCGCATACAGCTCTATCTGGCCGCCATTCGCCACGCGCAGGCGGCTTTTCACCGACACGGACTCCGACGCGACGGCGGTGATCTGCCCCAGACCGATACCGTTCAGCCTGCCGGCGTCCAGGGAAATGCGGCCGTTTCCAAGCGCTGGCAAGGGATCGTCCAGGTTGACTGCCAGCGCGCCGGATGGCTGTCCGTCCTGGATAGAGATATTTCCCGTCGTGGCATACAGATCGTAGCCCCAGCGCACCTTGCCGTTCTGTTCGAAGCTCTTGGCCTGGTATCCGCCGATGACCAGCTGGCCTGCCAGTGACCGGGCCAACTGCGATTGCCGGTAGCCCGTTTGCTGGCGCACGCCGGCGTCGATGTTCTGTCTGGCCTGCGTTTGATAGACGCCTTGAAACGCCTCGCCGATGATGTCGCCATCGAGAACGGCGGTTTTCGTCGATACGACCAGCTGACCGGCGTCGCGGCCGGCGGTATAGCCTTCTTCGTAGCGCTGGCGCGGCCCGATCAGCGGGTTGTGGAAATAGCGCGTGCCCTTGTCGCCCCAACGCGCATGGACATCCTCGAAGCCCTTGTACAAGCCCTTGTACAGCAGATCTCCCGGCGCACGCGATATTTCGTACAGCCGGCCGTCCTCGCCGCGCAGCCAGCTTTGCCTGAGATAGCCGCTCTGCACGTCCAGCGTGCCGCCGGAGATGTTGATCTGGGAGCCGGCGCGACTCACCAGCTCGCCGCCCGCCACGGTGACGATGCCGCCCACCGCCGCCCATTCGCCGACGCCATGCTCGGTGGTGCCCAGATAGCCGCCCACTTCCAGCAGGCCACCCGGCGTATACCAGCGCTCCCGCTCGTAGCCGTTGACGCCCTTGGCGATCTGGATCAGCGTGCGCCTGTCCACCCAGACATCGGTGTTGTTCAGTGTCTTGCCGTCCCGGCTGACCGGCGCATCGCGCTGTTCGTTGCCCTGGATATTGACTTTGACGTTGTTCGACTCCATGGCGAGCTTGACGCCGACAGCGCCGGCCACGTCCAGGACCGCGCCGTTTTCCAGCAGGGTGCGCCGCGCGGCGGACACCGCGATCTGGCCGCCGGTCGCCAGGGCCATCGCGCCGCCTTCCACCTGCACCGTTCCGCCGCTGGTCATCTCGATGCGCGACTGGTCGCGCCGGTCCGGCACGGAGCTAAGATGATCGAACGCCTGTCCCGCCGCGCGATAGCCGTCTGCCGCGCTTGCCGGAAGCAGCAAGGCATCGCGCTGGGCATCCAGCGCGCGCCCGCCGTCGGCCTCAAGTAGAATTGCCGTGGCCGAATCGCGGCCCAGCACGATCTTGCCGCCGGTATCGCTGGCCGAGTTGAGCAGATGCACCGTGCCGCGCGTCGTTACCGTGGTGCTGGATACCGCGACGCCCAGCTGGCGCACGTCATGGCCCGTCAGCGTCACGTCTCCGGTCGGAGCCTGGATCAATCCCGTATTCGCCACCAGCCCTGCTTCACTGTCGGCCCTGCGGCGCGCGGACACCTCGTTGCCACGGGTCGTCGATATGCTGTTGGCGTCGGACGCCAGGCCCTTGCGGATGATGAAGCTGTCTCCGGCGGCCAGCAGCGTCTGGCCGCCCGGCGTCGTGATCTGACCGGCATTGTGCGTCTCCCGCCCCAGGAGCAGCACGTAACCGCCGCCCTGGGTGACCGACTCGGGCTTGCCCGTCTGTATGCGCGCGCCTGCTTCCACGCGCACGTCGCCCGTCGCCTTGCTGAACGTCGCGGCGTCGCCGGCGCCGGCCAGATCGTTGCCGAAGGCCGGCGTCATCCGCTCCTGGACCCCGCTGTCCACCTTCGCGCTGTAGATGCCCTGCCTGAACTGCGCATCGCTCATGCCCACCGCGGCGGCGACCAGGTTGCGGGTATTGACCTGGCTGGTGCCGCTGAACACGATGCCGTTCCGATTCACGACCATGACCGTGCCAGCCGCGTCGATCTGCCCCTGGATCTGGCTGGGGCGGGCCTTGGGATCGTTCACCCGATTCAACACCGCCCAGGACGCTTCCTGTTTGAAGGCCACCGTCGTCTGGCGGCCAACGTTGAAGGTCTCCCAGTTCAGGATGGCGCGCTCGCCGGTCTGTTCCACCGTGACGACGGTACGGCCATTCACCTGAGCCTGCGACTTGTCGGTCAGCGCCTTGGCGTTCTCCCAACCCGCCGTCAGCGGATTGCGGTCCACCTTCAGTCCGCCTTCCGCCATTCCGTCAGGCACCGCCGACGCACCGTTGAGCGCGGCCTGGCGCGCGGCGGCCTGGGCCGATTGCTGGGCCGCGATCATGGCGGCTGTGCGGTTCAGGTTGACCAGCGACCGTTGCAGCTGATCCTGCGAGCGCTGTTGCTCTCGTTGCGCGTTCGGTATTCCGGCAATGCCGCCGCCCGGCAGCCGGCCCGTGGCCGCCGCCTGCGCCTGGGTGGCGCGCTTGTCGGCGAACCAGCCGGGGCTGAAGGCCGGTCCCGCCGCCGCCGCCGATCCGGCCGTCATGGCCAGCGCCATCGCGTGCACGACCGGCGCAAGCCGGAACTTCGCCACGCCCTGCCCCTGGTTTTTTCCCTTTCGCCCTGCCGTCAAGCCCACGCGTCGATTCATGCCGTATCTCTAGTGTGAAATGCCGCCGCCCGTCGGGCGGCCTTGCCTAGTCCCATTCATAACGGCCGCGCGCATGCTGACGCCGCGCTGACCGCTACAGCTACTCGCATGATGTGTAATTCAGATGACAGCGCCGGGAAAAAAGGTGTGGAGTGCCGTAACAAGTTGCGGAGTGGCGTTCGCCCGGAACGCCCTTGCAAGGTCGATGAAAAAAGACGGCGCACCCCGCGATACTCGCGGAATGCGCCGTCCACACTGCTGCTATCGCGACTTGCCTACAGCTGCTGGAGCCCTCGCCCCATTAGCCGCGGCCAGCGTAGCTGCCGCAAACCGTCGTGTTGCCGATGTTCAGGTTCTTGGCATCGCCCGTCACGAAGGTGTTGAGGATCGCGTCGCGCGTATCCTGGCTCAGCGCGACCAGCAGGTGGTCGCCCGGCAGCAGGTTGCCGGCGTCGTAGTGCTTCGTCAGGAAGTCCTTGACGTCGTTGGCGACAGCAGCGCTGGTGTAGCACTGGCTCAGCACCAGGTTGGTGGGGCCGGCGATCGGATAACCCTTGGTCGGGTTGACCGACGCACGGATCCAGTTGAACGGGTTGCCGGCGTTGTTCACGTCGTTCCAGCCAGTCGCGGCCGGATTCGTGACGGTGGGAGCCGAGCCCGGCAGGCCGCCGGAACCCGAGTTCTGCAGCGCCAGGTTGACGTCGTCGGCGGTCGGGCTGTAGACGACATTGTCATTCGAGTTGCGCAGATTGGCCTGCTTCAGCGTGCCGGTGTAGGCCGGATCGGGGCTGAGGTAGGTGATGGCGGAAGTCTGGCCGCCGATCACGGTCGCCACGCCGCCGCTGCCGTTGGCCGGCAGGAAGGTGGCGGGCGGGGTGTTCGACGGGAATTCCTGGGCGAAGGTGCTCTTGCCCGAGAAGGCCACGTTCGAATCGGCGCCGCACACGGCTTGCAGATGGCGGGTCAGCAGTTCGGTGGTGCCGCTGCTGTCGCTGCGGTACACGACCTTGAAGTCGTTCAGATTGGCGGGGACGGTCACGCCGACCTGGCTCCACTTGGTGAACTTGCCCGAGAAGATGCCGCAGACCTGGGCCTTGTTCAGCGTGATGACGCCCGTCGGACCCTTGTAGGAAACCGTCACCGGGGTGGCGACCGAGGGAATCTGGATCAGCGGACCGTGGCCCACCGGGTTGCCGATCTTGCCCAGGCCGGTCGTCAGGTAGTCGTTGATCTGCGTTTGCGTCAGGATGGAATCGCTGCCGATCCAGTGCACCACACCCGAGCTGCCGAAGCCGGTGGCGTTGTTCGTCAGGAAAGCGGTCTTGCCCGCGCCGCTGCCCACGCCCTTGTAAGGCTTGAAGCTCGCTTCGGGGAAGTTGGTGATTTCGTCGTTGTACAGCTTCTCGGGCAGCGTGGCGCCGCCGGAAACCACGACCTGCTGCGCCAGCGCGGCGCCCGACAGGGCCATCAGGCCGACCGCCGACAGAACGGCGACCAGGGAATTGCGGTTGAACATGTCTTGCTCCTTGCACTCGTTTCGGAGAGAACTGCCAGTGGAGAAAAGAACGGATGAATCCAAGAACGCACCCTGCGGCTACGGAGAGAAAAGCCTGCCTGACGCGTTGAAGTCATGATGCGCAAGCGAGGTGACAGGGCCGGGAAAAAAGGTGTGGAGTCGGGTAAGAATGTGGGGATAAGCCCGCCCTCACCCAACCATCTGATTGATCTCCATGATCGGCAGCATCACCGCCAGCACGATCACCAGCACCACCGCGCCCATGGTCAGGATCATGATCGGCTCCAGCAAGGCCGTCATCGCCATCGCCCGCCGCTCGATATCCGACGACAGCGTCTGCGCCGCCCGGTCCAGCATGCGCGACAGCGTGCCGGTCTTCTCGCCGCTGGACACCAGATGGCACAGCAGCGGCGGGAACACTTTCTGCTGCCGCAGCGCCGCGCCCAGGCCCGAACCGCCTTCGATGCGCGCAGTGGCGTCGAGCACGGCGCGGCGCAGGCATTCGTTGCCCAGCGTCTGGCGCGCCGCTTCCAGGCCGCGCAGCAGCGGCACGCCGGCGTCTGACAGGATGGCCAGCGTGGACGCGAAGCGCGCGGTGTTCACGCCCAGCGCGAAGCGCCCGATCATCGGCAGGCGCAGCACGCGCGCATGCCAGGCCAGCCGGGCGGCCTCGGCGCGCTGTGTCCAGCGCCAGAGGCCGAACAGCAGGACCAGGACCAGCGCGTTCAGCGCGCCCCATTGGCGCACGTATTCGCTGGCGGCCAGCATCGCCTGGGTGATGAAGGGCAGCTCCTGCCGCGCCTGCGAGAAGGCGCTGACCACCTGCGGCACCACGTAGGCCAGCAGGAAGATGACGATGCAGATCGAGACGCAGCCGACGATGGCCGGATAGATGAAGGCGGTCAGCACCTTGGAGCGCAGCGCGTTGCGTTCCTCGATGTAGTCGGCCAGCCGTTCCATGATGCGCGCCAGGTCGCCGGAGTCCTCGCCGGCCTTGATCAGCGCGCGATAGATGGGCGGAAAGTCGCGCGGGCGCGCGGACAGCGTATCGGAAAAGCGCTGGCCGCCGCGTACATCGGCGCGCACGGCGGTGAAGGTATCGGTGATGTGTTTTTTCTCGGCCTGTTCGACGGTGGCGGTCAGCGCGGCTTCCAGCGGCAGGCCGGCGGCCAGCAGGCTGGCGAGCTGGCGGGTGGCCCAGGCCAGGTCGCTGTCGGACAGCCTGGGGCCGAACAGCTCGATCTGGCCGCGCCTGGCGGCGGCCTCGCGCAGTTCCAGCGCGGTCAGGCCCTGCGCGCGCAGCTGGGCGCGCGCCGAGCGCGCCGAGTCGGCCACCAGCGTGCCGCGCTGGATGGCGCCCTGTGCGTCGGCGGCCTCGAAACGGAAATTCGCCATGGTCTCTCCCCTACCCGTCCCGCGTCACGCGGATGATTTCTTCGGGCGCGGTCTGGCCGTCGCGGACCCAGCGCTCGCCATCCTCGCGCATCACCTTCATGCCGGAGCGTTGCGCGGCCACGCGCAGCTGCTGTTCACCCGCGCCTTCGTGGATCAGGCGGCGCTGCTCATCGTCGATGACGTACAGCTCGTGGATGCCGGTGCGGCCGCGATAGCCGGTGTGGTTGCAGGCCGGACAGCCCACCGGCAGGAAATGGCCACCCTCGGGCGCGGGCCGCTTGCAATCCGGGCACAGTCGGCGCACCAGGCGCTGGGCCAGCACGCCCAGCAGCGACGAGGCCAGCAGGAAGGGCTCGACGCCCATGTCGGTCAGGCGGGTCAGCGCCGAGACCGAGTCGTTGGTATGCAGCGTGGCCAGCACCAGGTGGCCGGTGAGCGAAGCCTGCACCGCGATCTGGGCGGTCTCCAGGTCGCGGATCTCGCCGATCATGATGACGTCGGGGTCTTGCCGCAGGATGGCGCGCAGCGCCACGGCGAAGCTCATGTCGATCTTGGCGTTGACCTGGATCTGGCTGATGCCTGGCAGGTCGTATTCCACCGGATCCTCGACGGTCAGCACGTTGCTGGTGGCGGCGTCGATCTGGCCCAGCGCGGCGTACAGCGTGGTGGTCTTGCCGCTGCCGGTCGGGCCGGTCACGAGCACGATGCCGTGCGGCTGGTGCACCAGGCGGTCCAGTTCCGCCAGCACGCCGGGCGCCATGCCCAGGCGTTCGAGCTTGAGGCGCCCGGCTTCCTTGTCCAGCAGTCGCAGCACGGCGCGCTCACCATGCCCGGTCGGCACCGTGGACACGCGAATGTCGATGGGCCGGCCGCCCACGCGCAGCGCGATGCGGCCGTCCTGCGGCAGGCGTTTCTCGGCGATGTCCAGGTGGGCCATGATCTTGATGCGCGAGATCAGCGCCGAGTGCAGCGCCTTGCGCGGGCTGACCACGTCGCGCAGGCCGCCGTCGACGCGGTAGCGCACCACCGAATGCGTCTCGAATGGCTCGATGTGGATGTCGCTGGCGCCGTCGCGCGCGGCCTGGGTGAACAAGGCGTTGATCATGCGGATGACGGGCGCGTCGTCCTGGGCGTCGAGCAGGTCCGTGACTTCCGGCATCTCGTGCATCAACCGGTCCAGGTCAACCTCGTTCTCGGCCGCGCCGACCACGGCGGCGGCATCGCCGGCGTCGGCGTAGGCCGCCGTCAGCAGGGACTCCAGTTCGGCGTCGGCGGCCTGGCGCAGCGGCACCGGGCCATGGCGGCGGCGCACTTCGGTGATGGCCCAGGAAGGCGTCAGCGGGCTGACGACCAGTTCGTCGCCATCACCCGCGCGGCGCAGCAAGGCCCGCTGCGCGCGCGCCCAGGCATAGGGCAGGCGCGTCCCGGCGCCTGGCGCGGCTTCGCCGGCGGGCGCGCTCATAGGCCCAGCACCATCTCGGGCTGGTAGCCCAGCTCGCGCAGCAGCTGCAACGCGGTGTCCACCGAGCGCTGGTCGCGCGGCACGCTGGCGCGCACCACGTAACTCTGCCCGCCCGGTCCGGACAGGGTGTAGGCCTTCAGGCCGCTGACCTGCACGCGCCGGGAGACCGCCGTCGCCTCGGCTTCCGTGGCCACGTCGGCGAACTGCAGCACGGTGTTCCTGGCATCCGGCTGACCGTAAAGCGCGGCGGGATCGCTGGCGACGGTCAGGCCGGCCGGCAGGCGCGTGCGCACCTCGGTGCGCTCATCGGCCGGGCTCTTGACGGCGGCCAGCTGCCTCGGCTCGGTCGTGCCCTGCGTGGCGGGCGGCTCCCGGCGCAGGGTCTGCTCCAGCGAACCGGCGCGGAAGTCATAGGGCTGCCCCGCCACCGGCACGCCGGCCGGCGGCAGCACCGGCGCCCGCATGTCGGGCAGCAGCGGATGGTCCGCCGGCTGCACCTGGCTCTGCACGCGCCGCATGTAGTTGTAGCGGCTCTGGGTCAGCCCCATGCCGCCAGCCGAGTCGCGCACCACGTAGGGGCGCAGGAACACCATCAGGTTGGTCTTGCTGCGCCCGCGCGTGTCATAGCGGAACAGACTGCCCAGTACCGGGATGGAGCCCAGCACCGGCACCTGGTCCCGGCTGTTCGTGACGCTGTCTTCCAGCAGGCCGCCCAGCACCATGATCTGGCCGTCGTCCAACAGCACGCTGGTGTCCATGGCGCGCTTGTTGGTGACCAGCCCGGCCGCGACATCGGCCGTCCTGTCGATGCTGCTGACTTCCTGGTAGATGTCCAGCTTGACCGTGCCGCCCTCGGATATCTGCGGCCGGATGTTGAGCTTCAGGCCGATGTCCTCGCGCTGGATGGTCTGGAAGGGATTGCTGTTGGTGCTGCCGGGCGTGATGTACTGGCCGCTGACGAAGGGCACGGTCTTGCCCACCATGATGGAGGCCGGCTCGTTGTCCAGGGTCAGCAGGTTCGGCGTGGACAGCACGTTGCTGCCTCCCTTGGTCTGCATCGCGCGCGCCAGCACGCCCAGGTTGGCGACCTCGCCAACGCCGGGAATGTTGATGGTGCCCGAGATCACGCCGATGCTCAGGCCGCCCTTGGGCAAGGCCTGGATGGAATTCTTCCCGCCAGGCGTGAAGGTGTCCTTGCCGAAGTTCGCGCCGCCGAACACGCGGCCGCCGCCGGCCAGCCACTGAATGCCCAGCTCCGCGCCGTCGTTTTCCGTGATCTCCACGATCAGGCTTTCCACCAGCACCTGGGCGCGGCGCTGATCCAGCAGGTCGATCACCTTGCGCAGGCTGCGGTACATGGGCTCGGGCGCCGAAATGATCAGCGTGTTGGTGGTGGCGTCGGCGTTCACCGTGACGCCATTGGCCGAGAATGCGGAGCCGTCCTGCCCCTTGCGGCCGGTGGTGCCGGGTCCGAGCGCGTCCGTGCCCCGGCCGTTGTAGCCGCTACGGGCGCCGGCACCCGTGCCGTTGTTCTGCCCGGCGCCGGAAGCGCTGGCGCCAGACGTATTCGCCTGCTGGCCGTTGGCATTGCCCGAGCTGTTGCCCAGGCCGCCGCCGAAGGCCCCGCCCGGCCCCAGCGCGGCGCGCGCGGCGGCATCGCCGCCAGCGCCGCCGCCGTCGCTCTCTCCGGTCAGGACACCGCGCAGCACGCGGGCCAGATGCGTGGCCTGGGCGTTGCGCAGGTAGACCACATGCAGGTTGTCCGGGTCCGTCTGCGAGCTGTCCAGCTGGCGGATCAGGTCGCGCGCCAGCTTGGCGCGACCGGGGCTGCCAGAGCGCACGATGACGCTGTTGGCGCGCGGGTCGGCCACCACGACGACGCGCTGGCTCGGATCCTCGTTGCGCTGAGCGTCCAGCAATTCCGAGGCCATGCCTGCGATGTCCACGGCGATGCCCTGCCGCACCTTGACGACTTCGGTGACCAGCGACGAGGGATTGTCGATGCTGGCGATGATGCGGCCGATGCGGTCCAGGTTGTCGGCGTAGTCGGTGATGACCAGCGTGTTGTTGGCCGGATAGGCCGTGATGCTGTTGCTGGGCGCGATCATGGGGCGCAGCACCGGCACCAGCGCGGTCGCGTTCTCATAGCTCAGGCGGAAGGTCCGCGTGACCACGCCGCCGCCCGCCGGCGCGTCGGCGCTTTGCACCGGCCCGCCCTGCAGCTTGGCGTCGGCTTCCGGCATCACCCGGGTGCCGCCGGCCACGTCGACCGCCGCGTAGCCCTGCATGCGCAGCGCGCCCAGCAGCATGCCGTAGGCGGCGTCGGGCGCGACCGGCCCCTGCGACACCAGCGTCAGCGTGCCCTTGACGCGCGGGTCGACCAGGAACTGCTTGCCGGTGAATTTGGCCAGCACGCGCAGCACGGCGGGAATGTCGGCGTCGACGAAGTTCAGCAGCACGCCCTCCTGCGCGGCGGCGGCGGGTTTGCCCGGCGGGACGTTGGCCGCCGGAGTATCGCTGGTCTTCTGCCCGGCGTCGGCCTGCGCCGACAGCGGCGCGGCGCGCTTGTCGCCGCCCACGGCGCGCGATGCCTGCGCGGTGCGCAAGGGCTGCGCCCGCGCGGCCTCGGGCGCCGGCGTCGCCCTGGCCTGCGCGGTGGGCGCCAGCGTCATGGCCAGCGGTGGCAAGCCATCCAGCCCCGTCTGCGGCGCGTCGGCGCGTCGGCCGCCGTCCGGCGTCGAGCAACCGGCAAGCGCAGCCAGTACGGCCATGCTCACGACCTTGCGCCGGGCCGTCGTGCGGGCGGCTTGCGGCAAGCGATACTGCGTCACTGTGTTACCTCTCGTTCCGGGTGGCGGGGGACAACTCGATGGATGCGCGGTACTGATCCAGAAGCGACATCCCGGTTGGCGACACGGCGCCCTTGCCCGGCACTTCGAGCACCGTAACGGCCGGCCTGGACCCGGCGGCGGCGGGCGCATCGATGCGGCGCAAGTCGATCCGGTCCGGCCGCAGCGACAGACGCCCAGGCTGCGTCAGCAGCCAGCGCAACAAGGGTTCGGCCCGCGCGTCATCCAGGCTCAGGCGCCAGCGGCCATCCTGGCCGGGCGCCGTCACGTCGGCCTGCAAACCGGCCTGCTCCAGGCCGAGGCGCAGCGACGCTTCCGTCGCCGGGCCGCGCGCGGTTTGCTCACGAGGCGCGCTGGCCAGCAATGTTTCCAGCTCGATGCTCAAGCCGCGCAGGCGCGTCAGTTCGGCGCGCGCGCGCTCGGCCCTGGCCAGCGCAGGCTCGATCAGCGCCAGCCAGCACAGCGCGGCCAGCGCCAGCAGGGCGCAGCCGGCCAGCATGCGGCGCTCGCGCGGCGCCAGTCCGAGCCAATAATTCCCGGCGCGCGCGCGCCAGTCCGCGATGCGCTTGCGCCCTGCCGCGAACGGCGCCGCCGCCAGGGGCCGGAACGCGAAGCTCATGAGCGGCTCGCGGGTGCCGCGCCCTGTGGCGGCGCGCGGCGCAGGCGCCAGCCGCCGGCTTGCGGCTCGACGGATACGCCGTCCTTGGCCGCCGCCTTGATCCAGTCCGGCGTGCCCCCTTCCGGCGCCGGGTCACGGCGCGCGCCGGGCGCCATCTCCACATCCAACGCGCCGTCCGCATAGCGCAAGCCGGCCACTTCGCCGGTGGCGAAGGCCAGATGCTGCGTGGCTGCGCCCAACAGGAACGCGAACTCCGATTGCCCGGGACCGCCTTGCAACTGCTGGCGGACCTGGCGCAAGGGATCGGTCACGCGGGCCAGGGCGGGGAACGCCTGTTGCACACGGCCATGCACGTGCGCGCGCAGTTCGGCGACGCCGTGTTCAAGGCGCCAGGCCTGCAACTGCAGGCCGCCGATCCACACCGTGGCGGCGATGGCGGCCCATTTGATGGCGCCGCGCCACGATCCGGCCACGGCGCTCGCGCGGCGGGCCAGCGCTACATTCCAGCCTGGTGCGACATCGGCGCCAGCCTCGATCTCGCGGCCCTGTTCAGCGGGCATGTCATGGGGCCACCAGGGCGGAATCCCGCCGATCCAGACGATCCGCGCCGGTCTGGCGGTCTCCAGCGCGCGCAAAAGGGCCTGCACACCGGGGATGTCGGCTCCCGACGCGCCCACGCCCGGCTTGTCAGCGCCGGCGGCATGCCCGCCCACGGAGTCCATGGCGCCTGTATCCGCGCGGGAAACATCCCCGGAAGGCACGTCCGCGCGCGCGATCGCATGGATCTCCACGTGATCGGAGCCGGCGCGCAGCGCTACCCAATCGTCTCCCTGCATCAAGGTCCAGCCGTCGGGTGTGCGCGGCAGCCATAGCGGCAGCGGCGCAAGAGCCGCTGCCGTCAGGCCGCAACCTTCCATCAGCGCCTGCGCCCGTTCCGCCTGTTCGCGGGCGATCCAGGCCAGGCAGACATTCCCGTCCGCGGCGCGCGCGCCATGGGCCACCAGCAGCGCGTCGGCGTCGCCCAGGGCCAGCAGTTCCACCGCGCCCGCCGCCGCCACTTTCAAGCGCGCGGGCGTCAGCGGCGGCAAGAGCGCGGCGGCCAGCGCCATGTCCTCCGGCTGCACGAAGGCGGTCACGCGCGCGCCCCGGTGCAAGCCCGCCAGCTCGGCAAGGCTGCGCGGCGTGGCCGATCGCAGCCAGGTCTTGCCCTCGCGCAGCGCATAGGGCAGCGGCGTGTCGGCAGAGAGCAGGCGCAAGGCCGGCAACAGGACGCGGATCTCCGGCATCAGGCGCCTTCTCTCGACCAGAGCACCTCGGGCCACGGCTTCGCGCCGCGCGCCAGCAGCGCCTGGAACGGCACCAGCGCCGACCCCAGCCGCGCGGCGCCAGCGAGCCGGAACCAGTTGCTCTGCACGGCCACGCGCGCCGGATTGCCCTGTTGCCCGGGCAGGTTCAACCTGTTGGCGAAATCGCCCTCCGTGGCGAACCACATGCCGGCATCGCGCTGGGCGACCAGCGCCTTCGCCTGCTCCAGCGACAGGTCGGGCACGCGGGCGGCGATCACTTCGGCCCGGGCGGTGTTCACGTTGACCAGGGTGACACGCGGCAATACCGTGACATAGGGCCGCAGGCGCGCGACGACACCGGCGTCCACGCCCGGCGCGCCGGCAAGCTCATCCAGGCTGCGCGGAAATGGCGCCAGGTTGGGCCGCCCGGCTTCACCCGGCCGGGCCGAAGCCGCGCCGTCGCCAGCTTTATGCGGCGGCGGCAATGACGCCAGCATGCGCTGCGCCAGGGCGTCCGCGACCTCCGGCCGCAGCCCCAGCGATTGGCACAGGCGGGCCAGCTCCTCGACGCCGTCCTGATACAGCTTGCCCTCGAAGACCAGATTGCGCAGGTTGAGCTTGCCCTGCTCGTCTTCCAGGCGGCCCAGGAACACCGGCTGGCCGCCGGCCGTGGCCGCGAGCCGCGCATCGGTGATGGGCGCGGCCCAGGGCGCGTCGCCGCGCGTGGTGGCGTTGCGCTCGCCATCCTCCTTGATCAGACGCAGGGCCAGGTTCAGGCCGCCGCGCAGCAGCGCCTGGGCCTGGGCGCGGTTCTGCGCGGCCTGCACCCCGCGCAGGAAGGCGTCCTGGCGTTGCAGCAGCGAGGCGGTGATCATGGTCACCGCCGCCACCACCAGCAAGGCGCTGATGACGGCCATGCCTTGCTGCCGGACGCGGCGCTCAGAGCTGCCAGGAACCGATGTCGGCATTGCCTGCTTCCCCGTCCGGCTTGCCGTCGGCGCCGTAGGAAAACACATCGATTTCGCCGTGCGCGCCGGGATTCAGGTACTGATAGGGATGGCCCCAGGGATCGTTGGGCAGGCGGTCCAGATAGGCGCGCCAGGCGCTGTTGGCGCCCGGCCCCGTAGCGGGCCGCTCCACCAGCGCGCGCAATCCTTGCTCGGTGCTGGGATAGCTGCCGGTGTCCAGCCGATAGAGCTTGAGCGCCTGCATCAGCGCGCTGATGTCCTGGCGCGCGGCGACCGCGCGCGCCTGATCAGGGCGGTCCAGCAGACGCGGCACCACCAGCGCCGCCAGGATGCCCATGATCACGATCACCACCATGATCTCGATCAGCGTGAAACCACGCTGCCGATGGCCGGGCGGGCAATGCGTATCCGTCTGGTGCCGGCTTGCTTTCATCGCGCGGGGACTCCGAGGCTGCCGTTGGGCCCGAGAACCGGCGCGCGTCCGGGTCAGTCGGGCGCCGTTCAGGTCCGGAGATATTGGCAAGCCCGGATTTCACGCATTTGACGCATTGTGCGGAGGATTGAAAGCTACGGCCGGAACGCCGCAAGCGCCAGCGAGGTGGATCCTGGCGTGCTGTCCCGCGCATACGCCCGCGCGCGATCCGTCACTAGCCGGCGTAGGCGCCCAGCAGCTTGCCCAGCAGGTCCGCGAGCTGGCGCTGCTCGGTCGCGTCCAGCGGCGACAGGACCTCGGCCTGGTTGCGCACGTGCGCGACCACCGCCCGATCGATCAGTTTCAAGCCGGCGCGGGTCAACCGCACCAGCGTCGCGCGACCATCGCCGGGATTGGGCACGCGCTCCACCAGGCCCGCGCTTTCCAGGCGGTCGATGCGGTTGGTCATGCTGCCCGACGAGATCATCATGTCCTCGTACAGCGCGGTCGGGGTCAGGCCCTGCGCCGCGCCGCTGCGCCTGAGCGTGGCCAGCACATCGAATTCACCCGGTTGCAGGCCGAATTCCGCGAACAAGGGGTTGATCCGGTCGCGAGTGATGACCAGCGCGCATTCGGCGAGGCGGCCCAGCACCAGCATGCTGGACACGTCCAGGCCCGGCAGCTCGCGATTCCATTGGGCCACCGCGCGGCCCGCCCTATCCATAACCATGACGGCATCTCCAGTTATCTTGACGTCAAGATAAATTCCAAATATCTTGACGTCGAGATATTTTAGCAACGCGGCCGTTCAAACGTGGGCCGATCACAGGGAGCAGCAGTGAATCTTTCCGTAGCGCAACGGTGGCAGGTGGCCGCCATCATCCTGGTGGGCCTGAATCTGCGCCCCGTGCTGGCCTCGGTGCCGCCCCTGCTGGATGCCTTGCAGGCGGCGACCGGCATGTCCGACGGCGCGGCGGGCCTGATGACCGCCCTGCCCGTCTTCGTCATGGGCATAGGCGCGCTGAGCGCGGCCCCGCTGCGCCGCCTGCTGGGCGAGCGCCTGGGCGTGCTGCGGGGGCTGGCCGTGATCGCCATCGCCGCCGGCGCCCGGCTGGCGGCGGATCATACCGGCGCGCTGTTGGCCACCGGCGTCGCGGCCGGCCTGGGCATCGCCATCGCGCAGGCCCTGTTGCCGGGCTACATCAAGGCACGCCTCACGGCTGCCAGCAGCGGCGTGATGGGGCTCTATTCGACCGCCATCATGGGCGGCGCGGCCATCGCCAGCGTCGCCACGCCGCTGATGGCGCGCCAACAGTCGCTGTCCCTGTCGCTGGCGGCCTGGGCCGTGCCCGCCCTGGTCGCGCTGGCCTGCTGGGCGCGCGCCGCCGGCCGCGCCGAGGCCGTCGCGCATGCCGCAGGCGCCGACGGCGCGCACGGGCGCCGCGCCTGGCTGCTGGCCATTTTCTTCGGCCTGGGCACGGGCGCCTACACGCTGGTGCTGGCCTGGCTGCCGCCCTACTACACCGCGCTGGGCTGGACGCCGGTCGCGGCCGGCAGCCTGCTGGGCGCCGTCACGGTCGCGGAAATCGCGGCCGGCCTGCTGGTGTCCGCGCTGATCGGCCGCCTGCCCGACCGCCGCCCGGCGCTGTATCTGGCGATCGGTTCGCTGCTGGTCGGTCTGGCGGGCCTGGCCATCGCGCCGCTGGCCTTTGCCTGGCCGGCCTCCGTGCTGGCGGGCCTGGGCATCGGCGCCCTCTTTCCGTTGTCGCTGATCGTGACCATGGACCACGCGGCCACGCCCGCGCAGGCCGGCCGGCTGGCGGCCTTCGTGCAGGGCGTGGGGTATTTGATCGCGGCGACGTTTCCCTATGCGGCGGGGCTGATCCGGCAGCATGTGTCGGACCTGCGGCCGGCATGGGGAGTGATGATGGCGATCTGCGCGATCCTGTTCGGGATGGCCCTGCGGTTCCGGCCGCAGGCGGGCCGGCGCTGACGCGGCCCTCAGTCTTCGGCCGGGCCCTTGCGATGACCGTCCACGTGGCCCAGCGAGCGCGAGGGATCGATCAGGTCGCGCACGCGCTGCTTGAGCGTCTTGGCGTCCGGAAAGCCGCCGTCGCGCTTGCGATCCCAGAGCAGTTCTCCGTCGCAGCTGACCTGGAACACGCCGCCCGTGCCCGGCTGTAGCGCAACCTCGCCCAGATCGGTGGAGAACGTGGACAGCAACTCCTGAGCCATCCAGGCGGCGCGCAGCAGCCATTGGCACTGGGTGCAATAGACGATGACGATGCGGGGGCCGTTGATGTCGCTCATGCCGGCGATTCTAACTTGAGCGCCTGGCCGGCGATGGCATCGCAACCCGCCCGGCATGTCGCCAGCGCCCGATCCGGGCTTGAGGGATAATCGAGGGTTTTTCCCTAGCCCCTTTGCGGCCTGGACCCTGCAATGACCCCTGTATCCACTACCCGCGGCCAGGCTTGGCTGATCGGCCTGCTGATGGCCCTGGTCACGCTCACGCCGATGGGCATCGACATCTACCTGCCTTCCCTGCCCGGCATGGCGCAGGATTTCGGCGTCACGATGGCCGCCATGCAGACCAGCGTCACGCTGTTCATCTTCGCGGTCGGCCTGAGCCAATTGCTGATCGGACCGCTGGCCGACCGCCACGGTCGCCGGCCGGTGGCGCTGGCCGGGGTCGCGGCCTACGTCGCCGGCTCGGCGCTGGGCGCCTGCGCGGGCACGGTGGAGTGGTTCTATGCCGCGCGCGTGATCCAGGGCATCGGCGCCTGCGCCGCTTCGCTGGTGGCTTTCGCCGCCGTGCGCGATCGCTACGCCCCGGCCGAAGGCGCGCGCATCTACAGCTACCTGAACGGCGCGCTGTGTTCGGTCCCGGCGCTGGCGCCCATGCTGGGCGGCGCGCTGGCGGTGCTGGCCGGCTGGCGCAGCACCTTCGTTTTCATGGTGCTGTTCGCGCTGACGCTCTCGCTGCTGCTGGCGCGGCGCTTCGGCGAGACCCGGCCGCCAGCCGCCGGACCCGCCGCCAGCGCGGCGGCCTGGCGCCAGTATCTGCCCATCGCGACGAGCGGCCGCTTCGTGTATTTCGCTGTGTTCGGCATGGCCGGCATGGCCATGATCCTGGTCTTCGTGTCAGCCGCGCCCGTGGTGCTGGTCCAGCGCCTGGGCTATTCCGAGCTGGGTTTCGGCGCCTGGTTCGGCGGCAATGCCGTGCTCAACATCGTCGCATTCTTCCTCGCACCCCGATTCATCGCGCGCTTTGGCCGTATGGTCATGCTGCGCGCCGGCCTGATTGCACTGCTGCTGGCGGCGGCCATGCATCTGGCGGCCTGGCTTTGGCTGCCTTTGTCCGCCTGGGCCTTCATGTTGCCGGTGGCGGTGCTGACGGTCGGGTTCTCGCTGGCGCTGGGCTCCGCCCTGAGCCTGGCGCTGGAACCCTATCCCGACCGCGCGGGCACCGCCGCCGCGGTGTTCGGCCAGTTCCAGATGAGCGGCTCCGCCCTGATCGCGACGCTGCTGCTGGGCCAGGGCATGAGCCCGCAGCTGGCCATGGCGCTGATCGGCGCGCTGCTGGCCGGACCGCTGCTCTGCGCTTCCGGCTGGATCGCGCGGTCCGTGTCCCGCCACGGCTGAGACTGCCGCGCTGGTATCCTGAGGCCACAACGACAGGAGATGACATGAGCACGCAATCTTCCGCCAGCCCGGCCCTCGAACCGTTGCTGCTGCGCACCGACAGCCAGGGCATCGTCACGCTGCGCCTGAACCGGCCGGGACAGTTCAACGCGCTGTCCGAAGCGCTGCTGGCCGCGTTGCAGGCGCAGATCGATGCGCTGGCCGGCGACGCGAGCCTGCGCTGCGTGGTGCTGGAAGCCAGCGGCCGCGCCTTCAGCGCCGGGCATGACCTGCGTGAAATGCGGAGCCAGCCGTCACTGGACTACTACCGTGAGTTGTTCCGCAAGTGCGGCGCGGTGATGCAGGGCCTGCAAGCCCTGCCCGTGCCGGTCATCGCCAAGGTGCGCGGCATCGCCACCGCCGCCGGCTGCCAGCTGGTGGCCAGCTGCGACCTGGCGATCTGCGCCGATGACGCCCGTTTCGCCGTGTCGGGCATCAACGTCGGTCTGTTCTGCGCCACGCCGGCGGTGGCCCTCAGCCGCAACGTATCGGCCAAGCGCGCCTTCGACATGCTGGTCACCGGACGATTCATCGACGCGGCCACGGCCGCTGACTGGGGACTGGTCAACGACGCGGTGCCCGCAGACCAACTGGATGCGCGCGTGGCTGAACTCGCCGCCGAGATCCTGTCCAAGAGTCCGGCCGCCATCCGCCATGGCAAGCGCATGTTCTACAAGCAGCGGCAGATGGCGCTGGCCGACGCCTACGACTACGCTGGCGACGTCATGGCCCGCAACATGATGGAAGAGGACGCCGCCGAAGGCATCGACGCCTTCCTGCAAAAGCGCGCGCCGCGCTGGCGCGGCCTGGCCTGAACGGCCCCGGGCGGATCAGGCCAGCCAGCCCAGCGCCCAGCCGCCCGCCGCCGCCGTCATCACCACCCATACCGGCGACCAGCGCGCATACACCAGCAGGCCGAACAGCAACAGGGCCAGCCCGAAGTCCGCCGGTCCACGGATGGCGGACGTCCATACCGGGTCGTACAGGGCCGACAGCAGCACGCCGACCACGGCGGCGTTCACGCCGGCCAGCATGTTGCGCACGCCCGGCCGCCGGCGCAGCCCGTCCCAGAACGGCATCGCGCCGGCCAGCAGCAAGGCGCCCGGCAGGAAGATCATCGCCAGCATGCTGAAACCGCTGATCCAGCCCATCCAGCCGCCGGCGGGGTGTTGCGCAGCCACGCCCAAAAACGCGGCAAAGGAGAACAAGGGCCCCGGCATGGCCTGCGCCGCGCCATAGCCCGCCAGGAAATCCGGTTGCGACACCATGCCGCCGGCCACCGCCGTGGATTCCAGCATGGGCAACACCACATGCCCGCCACCGAAAACCAGCGCGCCGGCCCGGTAGAAGCCTGCGAGTTGCGCGGCCAGGGGCGTGGCGGCGTACTCGGCCAGGACCGGCAAGCCGATCAACAGGGCCGCGAACAGTCCCAGCAGCACCCATCCCGCGCCGCGCCGCACGCTTTGCGACGGCTGTCCGAGCAAGGGGCGAGGCGGCAGTTGCAGCACGGCCGCGCCCACCACCGCGCCCAGGGCGATGGCGGCCAGCTGCCCCGGCGCCGAGGGCAAGGCCAGGGTGATCAGCGCGGCCACGCAGGCCATGCCGGCCCGGATCCGGTCCGGACAGAGCGTGCGGCCCATGCCCCACACCGCTTGCGCGATGACCGCCACCGCCGCCACCTTCAGGCCATGGATCGCGGCGGAACCCGACAACCAGCCGAAATGCGCCAGCCCCAGGGCGAACAGCATCAGCGCCATGGCCGAGGGCAGCGTGAACGCCAGCCAGGCGGCCAGCATGCCCGCCCAGCCCGCGCGCTTCAGGCCGATCGCCATGCCCACCTGGCTGCTGGCCGGTCCCGGCAGGAACTGGCACAGCGCGACCAGATCCGAATAGGTGTAGTCGTCCAGCCAGCGGCGGCGGTCGACGAATTCGGTGCGGAAGTAGCCCAGATGCGCCACCGGGCCGCCGAAGGAAGTCAGGCCCAGCCGCAGGAACACCAGGAATACCTCGATACAGGAACCTCGCCCCACCGCCGTCTGTTCATGGACGGCGGACTGGCTGGCGACGTGTTCGTCGTGCGACGGCGGTTGCGGCATGGTGGGTGTGTTTCATCTGACCGGGCGGAACCACAGCTGTCCGCCCCGGTATTTAGCTTATAGCCCGGGGCGAGGCTCCGATTCAATCGAGAGTTCCGCCATCCCGCCCTAGTCCAGGTGCATGAATCTTCACAAATTACGAACAAAAACCGCAGATCTGTGATCAAGCCGGCGGCTAGGATCGCCCGTTGGCCCGTGGCGGCATGTCCGCCATGCCCGCCCCGGCACAAGACAACAGCATCATGAGCACCCACGGCGCATCCCGGCTCGCCCGACAGACCACCGCCCAAGCCCCGAGGCAGGCGGCCGCCAGGGCATCCATGCTCAAGCTGGCGCTGCGCATCCTCATCGTCGCAACCATCGGCTATATCCTGGCGACGCAGTTCGTCAGCCGCAGCTTCAGCTACCTGCTGGAACCGATCACCGCCGATCTCGTCTACGAGACGCTGCGCGGCCAGATGCACGCCCTGCGCACCGAACTGGATCCGCAACCGCCGGCCGAACGCGAGGCCTACCTGCGCGACCACATCAAGCCCCACTATGGCCTGGGCCTGCAGATCAAGACGCCGGCGCAGGCCGCCCTGACCCGCGCCGAGCGGGACATGGTGGACAAGTACGGCATCGTCATGCGGGACGACTACAACACCTTTCTTTCGCGCATGCCCGGCGAGCCGGCGCAGTGGCTGGAAGTGACCTTGCCCTCACAGCGCTCGCTCGAGAAGATGGTGACCTGGACGGCCTGGACCGTGCTGGTGCTGATCCTGGCCGGCGTGCTGCTGCTGTTCTGGGCCATGCCCATCCATCGCGACCTGGACGTGGTGCGCAACGCCACGCTGCGCATGGCGCAAGGCGACCTGGATGTCCGGGTGCGCCTGTCGCGCATCTCCGGCATCCGCCACATCGGCGAGAGCTTCAACCATATGGCCGAGCGCATCGCCGCGCTGGTCGACAACCAGCGCAGCCTGACCAACGCCGTCTCGCACGAGCTGCGCACGCCGCTGGCGCGGCTCTCGTTCGAGGTCGACATGCTGAGCGAGGGCGGCATCGATCCCAAGCGCAGCGCCGTCCTGCACGACATGCGCGCGGATATCGCCGAACTGGAGGCGATGGTGGCCGAACTGCTGGTTTACGCCCGGCTGGAGCGTCCCGCTGAAGACACCGTGAAGCTGGAAACCGTGGACACCGCCGACTGGATGGGCGAAGCCCTGGCCCAGGTCGCCCATCAGGCCAGGGCCCGCTCCGTGCAGTGCGCCATGCGGCCCGGCTGTCCGGCGCATGTACGGCTGCACCCGCGCTACATGAGCCGCGCGTTGCTGAACCTGGTGCAGAACGCCGTGCGCTACGCCAACTCCCGGGTGGAAATCGGGCTGACGCGCAACGCCGCCGAGGAATTCGAGCTGACCGTCGACGACGACGGCGGCGGCATCCCGCAAGCCGACCGCGAGCGGGTGTTCGAACCGTTCATCCGCCTGGACGAAAGCCGCGACCGAGGCACCGGCGGCGCCGGCCTGGGGCTGGCCATCGTGCAACGGGTGGCCGCCAATCACGGCGGCACCATCGAGGTGCGGGACAGTCCCCTGGGCGGCGCCCGCTTCGTGCTGCGCTGGCCGGCCTGAAGACGCCTTACTGCGGGGTGTCGCGGCGCGCCAGCAACTGATCGATGCGCAGCCCGTCGCGGCGCGTCACCTCGAAGGTCCATCCGCCCCATGCGATCGTTTCACCGGCGTCCGGGATGCGGCCGACGACGCGCAGCAGGCAACCCGCCAGCGTTGCGTCCGGCGCATTCTCCAAGGCTGCATCCATATCCAGCAGCCGGGCCGCCTCGTCGGCCGCCAGGCCGCCCTCGAGCAGCCAGGAGCCGTCGGACAGCGGCACCGCCTCGCGCGGGTCTTCGCGGTGCTCGGGCAATTCGCCGCCCACCGCCGTCAACACATCCATCGGCGTGACCAGCCCTTCGCAGTCGCCATGCTCGTCCACCACGATCAGCATGTGGTCGCGCGAGGCGCGCAGCTCGTCCAGCACCTTCAGCACCGGCGTGGTCTCCAGTACGTACAGCGGCTCGCGCGCCAGTTCCACCAGATCGATGGGGCCGGGATTGGACAACAGCGGCAGCACGTCCTTGAAGTGCAGCACGCCCAGCACGTTGGCCGCGTCGCCAGCGCACAGCGGCAGGCGCGAATGGCCCGACGCGAACTTGCGCACCACCGTCTGCGGCGAGTCGGCCACATCCAGCCACACCATGCGGCCACGCGGCACCATGATCGAGCGCACGTCGCGCGCGCCGGCCGCCAGCACGCGTTCGATCATCGAGCTTTCCTCGGGCGCGAAGGCCGGCTCGTCGCCGGCGCCATCGACCAGCGCGGCCACTTCGTCGGCCTGCTGCGTCGGCTGGCCGGCGCGGCCCGCGCGCAGCAGGCGCAGCACCGCCTGCGCGGTGCGCTGGCGACGGCTCAGCGCATGCGCCCCTCGGGCGCGATTGCGGCGCGCCAACTGGTTGAACAGCTCGATCAGGATCGAGAAGCCGATGGCGGCATACAGATAGCCCTTGGGCACATGGAAGCCCAGGCCTTCGGCCACGAGGCTGAAGCCGATCATCAGCAGCAGGCCCAGGCACAGGATCACCACGGTGGGATGGCGCGCCACGAAACCCATCAGCGGGCGGCTGGCCAGCATCATCACCGCCATGGCGACGACCACGGCGATCATCATGATGCTCAAGTCCTGCACCATGCCCACGGCCGTGATCACCGAGTCCAGCGAGAATACGGCGTCCAGCACCACGATCTGCAGGATCACCTGCCAGAACACGGCATGCTGCGTCTTCTGCCCGGCGTCGTGGCCGACGCCGCCTTCCACGCGCTCGTGCAGTTCCATGGTGCCCTTGAACAGCAGGAACAGGCCGCCCAGTATCAGGATCAGATCGCGACCTGAGATCTCGGCGCCCAGCACGGTGAACAGAGGCTGGGTCAGCGTCACCACCCAGGCGATGCTGGCGAGCAGGCCCAGGCGCATGACCATGGCCAGCGTCAGGCCGATCATGCGCGCGCGGTTGCGCTGATGCGGCGGCAGCTTGTCGGCCAGGATGGCGATGAACACCAGGTTGTCGATGCCCAGCACGATTTCAAGAATGACCAGCGTCGCCAGGCCAAGCCAGGCGGTCGGGTCGGACATCCAGTCAAAGATCATCAGTGGTCCAGATAGGGTTCAGGCGGGCGCGAGGGGCCCGGAAAAGGCATGGCGAAAACCGTAGCGCGGACGCGGGGGCGCGCACAAGACGGGCGCGGGGCCCGGCCCGGACCGGATGGACGAGGAAGGAAGGCTGCTGCGTGGCCGTTCTGACAGGACGCGCGAGGCGCGCCGGCCGGGCCGTGTCGGAGGAAGGTCTCGGGCGCCCCGGACAGCGAGGCGCCCTGCTAGGAGGAGGGTCGTCGTTCATGCTTGGCGAAAAAGGCGGCGCGGCGTCCTGCAAAGGCCTCGCGTCCGCCCGTCACGCCGGGCTCTCATTCTTACTGGAAACTGAATACTACCTGAAATCCAAGAACCGTCATTCGCCGCGATTGACGTGCGGCATGATTTTGCAGGCGGCATGAATAATGTCTTGGTGTTTACCCTAGGCCCTGGCTATACTGGGCGCTCTTCAAACCCCATTGAGATCACTGTGGACAACGACGGATGTAGTCATAGCACGACTGCTCGCGCCGCTTGACGCAACCGATCCGCAGAATCTTCTGACGGGTCCTGCGTCCAGCCAGGACCCGGCCTTACCGCCTCCCCCCTATCCGCCAGCCTTTTCACGGCCGGGCGCCATGCGCCTTGCCACGCTGGCGGATTGGCGCGCGCATGTGGACCTTCCTCATCGTCCTCCCCTCGCAAGGAGACGACCATGCGCTTCAAGCCCTTTTTCACGCTCCCCGTCCGCGCCGACGCGGCTCCCGCCGCCGTGCGCCCGGCAGCGCCCACCTATCGCTTCACCATCGTCAGCGTCAGCGCCACGCTGAACGCGCTGCGCAAGCAGCTGTACTACGAGCTGCAGGCGCTGGACCTGCGCGTGCTGAACGTGCGCATCTCGCGCGAAGAATCGGATCAGCTCGCCAGCACCACCGTCACCCTGCTCTGCCCGCCGCAGTTGCGTGGCGTGCTCAACGCCGTCGCGCTGCGGCTGGGCCAGAGCCCGGACGTGCGCCGCGTGCATTGGGAAAACGACGCCGGCGCCGCCATCGCGGTACTGCCCGCCTGAGCAACGCCATTCCGTAGTTTTCTGAATCGCGGACACGGAAAGGAGACTGTCATGAAAGACCCGTACAAGTACCTGCTGCTCGCCCGGGTGCTGGCCCTGGCGCTGATCTGGCTGGTGGCGCTGGTACTGGCCCTGGTATCGAGCTGGCAGCCCGTCTGAAGGGCTCGGCAAGTCTGGGCGCGGCCATCGCAAGGGGCGGGTCGCGCCCTGTTCACAATACGCTGCAAGAGAACAAGATGAAAAACTTCGAGAACATCCAATTGCTGACGCTGGCCAATACGCTGGTCAGCCTGCTCAGCGCCTTCGTGCTGGGCTCCATCGTCGGCTTCGAGCGCCAGTTCCGCCAGCGTACCGCGGGCCTGCGCACCAACGCGCTGGTGGCGGTGGGCGCGGCCATCTTCGTCGACATGGCCTTTCGCGTCGGCGGCGCCGACGGCGGCGCGCGCGTGATTTCCTACGTGGTGTCGGGCGTGGGCTTCCTGGGCGCGGGCGCCATCATGCGCGAAGGCGGCAGCATCCGCGGGCTGAACACTGCAGCCACGCTGTGGGGCTCGGCCGCCATCGGCGCCTGCGCGGGCGCGTCGCTGCTGCTCGAAGCGGTGGCCGCCACGGCCTTCGTGCTGGCCGCGAACACCTTGCTGCGGCCCCTGGTCAGCCATATCAACCGCCAGCCGGTCGACGCGCAGACCACTGAAGTCACCACCGTCATCCACGTGATCGCGCACGTGGACGAGCGCCAGGCAGCCATGACCGTCCTGGAAGACGTGCTGGAGGCCGAGCAGCTGCCGCTGTCGGAACTGAAGATCGACCAGTTTGGCGAGAACGAGGTCGAGATCGAGGCCGCCCTGAGCGAAGCTGCGGTCGACGAGGAAGACCTGGACCGTGTCGCCGCGCGGATCGCGAGCGCGCCGGCGGTGCGCACGGCGTTCTGGGCGGCGCGGACGGTTTGACGCCGAAGCCGTTCCGCTCCTGACCGGGAGCGCAGGACGGCGCCCGCTATTGCGTGGCGACAGGCTGGCTCGCCTGCACGCGGTCCGCCTCGGACTTCGCCGCCCCGCCACCATAGGCCTGGATCCACGACGAGGCATAGGCGGCCGACGCGGCCAGCGGTTCGCCTCCGTCGTACTGCGTGCGCAGCCGGATCATCAGCTCGTCCAGCAACATGGGCCGGCCCAGCGCGTAGCCCTGCCCGTAGCGGCAGCCCGCCGCGCGCAGCGCGGGGATATCCTCGACGTTCTCCACGCCTTCGGCCACGACGCGCCAGCCCATCCGCGTGGCCAGCTCGGCCGCCGTGCGCAACACTTCGAACGCCACGGCGCTGCGCCGCATGCGGGTGACGAAATACTGGTCTATCTTCACTTCGGACAGCGGAATGGCCGACAGCAGCTTGAGCGAGGCATGGCCGGTGCCGAAATCATCCAGGCTGACCTCGCAGCCGGCTTCTTCCAGTTTCAGCAACGAAGCCCGCAACACGTCCAGCTCGCGGATGGGCTGATCCTCGGTCAGCTCCACCCGCAACAGCGAGGCGGGCAGCTCGGCGGCGCGGATGCGCAGCAGCAGCGCTTCGACCGCCCCGGCGTCGGACAGCGTGCTGGCCGGCGCGTTGATCGCAATGGGAACGGCCACCCCCGCGCGCCGCATGGTCTGCAGCATCTCGATCACGCGCACGCTGACGCGCTCGAACAGTTTCCTGTCCAGTCCCTGCCGGTTGATCGAGGGAATGAAATCAGCGGGCATGACCGTGCCCAGGCGGGGGTGCTGCCAACGCGCCAGGGCCTCGGCCGATACGATGCGGCCAGTAAGCAGGTCCACCTGAGGCTGCAACAATACCCTGAGCCCGTCCTTGCCGGCGACCATGGCCGCAATTTCAACGTCATCCGCAACCTGACCGGAGGCTGCCTGTTGATTCAGCGTCATGTCTGCGCTCCTGAAGCGTCCCGGATTCTGGGCCGCGCTGTCCGGGCGCGGTCCGAGACGCACTGGACATGAACGCCGACACAGAACTGCGCAGGCCGGCGATTCGGCGTGGTAACGCTTACGTTTTTTTAGGCGATTTCCGCCGATTTCTCCAGATTATTTTGCGCCCGCGCGGCGCGAATGTCACAGATGTGTAACCATACCTGCAGGTTGCCGCGAAATTGGCGATGACCTGCCACAGAAGACGCATTGGCGGCCTTCCCGGCATGGTAGGGTGAGCGCCTCGCGCCCGCCGGGCCCCTTTCCTGAACGAAGCAGCAGCTTGACTTCCTCCCCCGCTCCCTGGCGCGCCGCCGTGCGCCGCATCCTCTGGCTGGACGCCCTGCAGGCCGCCGCCACCAGCGCGGCGCCGGTGATCCTGGCCGTGCTGCTCGATGAACCCCGGCTGGGCTGGAGCGCCATCGCGGCATTCTGGGCCTGCTTCGGCGATCCCGGCGGTCCGTTGCGACAACGCGCGGGCGCCATGCTGGCGCTTGGACTGGCCGGCGGTGTGTATTGCCTGCTGGCCAGCGTGAGCGCGCCCCATCTGTGGCTGCTGCTGCCGCTGACCTTCCTGTGCTGCACCCTGGGCGGCCTGCTGCGCGTGCTGGGACCGGCGGCCGCCATCATCGGCACGCTGCTGTCGGCCGGCTTCGTGGTGGCGGCCGAGCTGCCCGCGCCCACAGTCGTCGAGAGCCTGCGCTACGCGCTGTTCTTCGTCGCGGGCGCATCCTGGGCGATTCTGATGACGGCGCTGGTGTGGCGCCGCCGCCCCTGGAAGGACGCCACGCTGGCCGTGGCCCATTGCTACCGGGGACTGGCCGATTTTGCCGACGCGCTGGCCGGCATGTATTCCGGCTTGCGCCCCGAGACTGGCGCGCCGGCATGGAGCGCCGTGTCCCGCTCGCAGCGGGCTGCCCTGCGGGCCGCGCTGGAGGCGGCCCGCAGCCGCATCGGCGAAGTGCAAGGCGCGCGTCCCTCGCGCCGCACCCGCGCGCAGCAGCTGTATTACCTGCTCGACCGGGCCGAGGACAGTTTCATCGCCATGGTCGCCGCCGCCGACCTGCTCGAATCGAACGCGCCGCGCTGGCTGGGACGCAATGCCGGCGCCCACCTGTGCCACGCCTTGCACCGCTACGCCAGCGTATGCAATGCCATCGCTGGCACCTCCGATGCCGCCGACGCGCGCCAGGCGGATCGCCTGCGCGAACGGCTGGAACGCTACGGCGCCGATCTGCGCGAACTTCGCGGCCCCGCGCTCGCGCACGCGCCCGAGCTGGCCAGCGTCATTCCGGTGCTGGACCGGCTGCAACAGTCCGCCCAGTCCGTCCGGCAGGCCCTGTTCGACGCCGCCGAGCTGCCGGCCGGCGCGGCATCCAGCTCGGCCGCCGCGCCGGCGCGGCAAGCCTGGAACACGCTGCGCCAGAACCTGCGACTGGAGTCTGACGCCCTGCGCCATGCCTTGCGCGTGGGCATCGGCGCCACGCTGGCCGTCGCCCTGTCGCGCAGCTTCGCCGTCAACCACGGCTACTGGATGTCGCTGACCCTGGTCTTCATCCTGCAACCCTATTTCGCCGCCACCTGGCAGCGCACCGTGGAACGCGTGCTGGGCAGCGTCGCGGGCGCGATCGGCGCCTCTTTGCTGGGCCTGCTGCTGAGCACGCCGCTTTCCGTCGCGCTGGCCGTGCTGCCGATCGCGCTCGGCACGTTCGCCGCGCGCACGGTGAACTACGCCCTGTTCACGTTCTTCCTGACCTCGCAGTTCGTGCTGGTCAGCCATATCCAGCAGCCGGACCTGCACGAACCGGAACTGGCCGCGCTGCGCGCCTTCAACAGCGTGCTGGGCGCCGTGCTGGCGCTGCTGATCGGCTTTCTGCTGTGGCCCGAGAAGGCGCCCCGCGAGCTGGCCGGTGCGCTGGCGCGCGCGCTGCAGCGACATGCCGACTATGTGCTGGCGCTCGTTCGGGAAAAGAGCGGCGAGGCGGCGGAGTCGCCGCGGCGCATCGTCGAGCTGCGCCGGCAGGCCTGCCTGGCGGCCGACAATGCCCAGGCGTCACTGGAACGGCTGCAGCAGAACCCCTTGCACCGCGACAGCAAGGTCGACACGGCGGAAGCCCTGCTCAATGCCATGCGCCGGGTGACCGCCGCCGGCACCGTGCTGGAAATCCAGCCCGGGCTGCCTGCCGACAGCGAAGCGGCATCCGCGCTGCGCGACTACGGCGAAACCCTGGCGCGGGCGCTGCACCCGCGCGACGGCGAACCGGAACCCGGCGGCCGGGTCATGCCGGTGCCGTCGGCGGTGGGTCTGGCGCAACCCGGTCTGCCGCCCCCTCTGGAACGCATCGCCCGCCAGGCGCGGCAGGTCCAGCAGCTGCGCGACAAGCTCCAACAGGCCTAGAGCTTGCGCCGGACGGGGCAAACTGAGGCCGGCTTGACGTGCATCAAGCGCCGGTCGGCGCGAACGCGCAACGATAGCGCCAACGCAAGTTCACTCAGGAGGCTCTATGTACCGCCGCATTTCCGTCCATCTGGACCAGGGTTTCGACTGCAAGCGCCGCACCCAGGCAGCCATCGGCCTGGCCAAACGCCACCAGGCGGAACTGGTCGGCATCTACGCCACCTCCGCTCCGCCGCAGTACTACTACGGCGAATCCGTGCTGATGTCCCGGGCGCTGAATGTCATGAAGGACTTGCAGGCACAAGGCCGCGATAGCGTCCAGAATGCGTTCCTGGCGGCGGCCTCGCAGGCGGACATCCCCGCTCAGGTCCGCAGCGACGACACCTCGCCCAGCGCCAGCGTGGCGCTGCACGGACGCGTCAGCGACCTGATCATCGTCAGCCAGCTGAACCGCGACGATGTCGAGGCTGCCCACGAGAACGAATTCGTCGAGCAGACCCTGCTGACCGCTGGCCGGCCGGTCCTGGTCGTGCCCTCCAGCGGCCATTTCCCGGTGATCGGCGAGCGCGTGCTGTATTGCTGGGACGGCAGCCGTGAATCGGCCCGCGCGCTGGCGGATGCCGCGCCGGTGCTGCGCATGGCGGACCACCTGGTCGTGTTGACGATGGACGAAGGCGCGGCCACGCGGGGCGTCGGATCGGCCAGCTTCGACGACCTGGCCAGCTACTGCGAGGCCCAGGGCATGCCTCGGCCCGAGCACGTGCGCCGCGACATCAAGGGCGTGGGCGTCGGCAGCACCATCCTCAACGCGGCGGCCGACTACAGCGCCGACCTGATCGTCATGGGCGCCTACGGTCACAGCAAGCTCAGGGAATGGGCCATGGGCGGCGCGACCGCCTCGATCCTGAAGACCATGACCGTGCCGATCATGTTCTCGCACTGAGCGCCTGCCGTGCCCGAGCCCCTGCCCAGGCAGGGGCTTTCTTGCTGTCGGCGAGTGGGTTTGGGCTCGGATGCTCCGCCGCGCCGCGCTACCAGGGAAAGACGATCAGGTCGCCATACAGCCGCCGCAACGTGGCCTTGACCTCGGGAGATTCCTGATAGATGGCGATGAATTTCAGCAGCCTCGGATCGTTGGCGCGCTCGGGCGTGGTGACCCAGCGGATCGCGTAGCGGCGAACGGAATCGGGGCTGTTATTGTCGAAACCCAGGCAGTCCTGCTCGCTCAGGCCGGCCTGCCTGGCGAAGGAGGGATACGTGACCGAAGCCGTCACGTCATCGAAGGTGCGGGCCGATTGCGCGCCTTCGACAGGCACGAATTTCAGGCGCTTGGGATTGAGCGTCACGTCTTCCACCGCCGCCATGTTGCCCACGCCGGGCTTCAGGCCGATCAATCCCATGGACTGCAGCAGCAGCAAGGCGCGGCCGGTGTTGACCGGATCGTTCGGCACCGCGACGGTGGCGCCCTCGGGCAGCGGCTCGCCCCGCTTCAGCTTCTTGGAATACAGACCGATGATGGTCGAATAGCCATAGGCGATCGGCACCAGCTTCACGCCTCGGCGCGCATTGAACACCTGCAGGAACGGCTCGTGCTGGAAGAAATTGGCATCCACCGAGCCATCGGCCACCGCGATATTGGGCAGCACCCAGTCATTGAACTCCACCAGCTTGACCTCCAGCCCTTGCCGGGCGGCCAGCGCGATGGCTTTCTCGGTCGCCTCGTTGGCCAGGGCCGGAACCACGCCGATGCGCAGCGGCTTCTGCTGGGCAGCGGCAGGAAGCGCGCAAGCCATGGCGGCCAGCGCCAGCGCGGCCGCAAGACGGGGCCGCAGGAAGGAAAGAAGGGGCGGGAACAAGCGGATCATGGGCATGAATATGAAAAAATGGACGCCAGCGCTGCCGGCTTTCGGTCCATTGTGCCCCAAACGCCCGCCGCGCCATGGCAATGCCCTCTGTCACGCCATGGCAATGCGGGCGCGGGCGCGACGGCGCTAAGATGTGTCCACCAAGCCGGCCAGGCCGGCGCTGGGCCGGCGGCGGCTCCATCCGCCGCCTGATTCTGTCTTTCCTTTCCGGAGTCCGCCCCGTGCAGAAAACCGCCAAGCCGACCACCCCTTCCCTGCCGCGCGGCATCGCGCTGATCGGCGCGCCCACCGACATCGGCGCCGGCGCGCGCGGCGCCTCCATGGGACCGGAAGCCCTGCGCGTCGCCGGCCTGGGTCCGGTCATCGAGGCCCAGGGCTTCGAGGTCGAGGACCGCGGCAATCTGTATGGCCCGGCCAATCCCTGGCAGCCTCCCGTCGACGGCTACCGCCATCTGGCGGAAGTGGCCGCCTGGAACCGCGCGGTCCACGACGCGGTGCATGCCGAATTGCGCCAGGGCAAGCTGCCCATCCTGCTGGGCGGCGACCACTGCCTGGGCATCGGCTCGATCAGCGCGGTGGCGCGCCATTGCCGCGACACCGGCAAGAAACTGCGGGTGCTGTGGCTGGACGCGCACGCTGATTTCAACACCCATGCGCTTACCCCCACCGGCAATATCCATGGCATGCCGGTAGCCTGCCTGTGCGGCTACGGTCCGGCGGAGATCACCGGCCTGTCCGGCCATCATCCCGACATCGAGGCCGCCTGGGTGCGCCAGATCGGCATACGCAGCGTGGATCCTGGCGAAAAGCGGCTGGTGCACGAGGCCGGGCTGGAAGTGTTCGACATGCGCTACCTGGACGAAATGGGCATGCGCGCCACCATGCAGGCCGCGCTCGCGGGCCTGGACCAGGACACGCACCTGCATGTCAGCTTCGATGTGGATTTCCTGGACCCCGAGATCGCGCCCGGCGTGGGCACCACCGTGCCTGGCGGACCGACCTACCGCGAGGCCCAGCTCTGCATGGAGATGATCGCCGACACCGGGCTGATGCGTTCGCTCGACGTGGTCGAACTGAATCCCGCTTTCGACGTGCGCAACAAGACCGCCGAACTGGCGGTGGACCTGATCGAAAGCCTGTTCGGCAAGTCCACGCTGATGCGGCGCGACGCCTGACGCTCCCCTCTTCCGGTCGACAACAAGCAAGCCATAAAGGAGACATGCCATGAAGTGCTATTGCGTGGTCGATTTCCGCGCCCCGCTGCAGGAAATGGACCAGCCCACGCCCGTGCCGCAAGGCGCGCAGGTGCTGCTCAAGGTCCGTGCCGCCGGCGTCTGCCACAGCGACATCCATCTCTGGGAAGGCGGCTACGACCTGGGTCAGGGGCGCACGCTGTCGCTCAAGGAACGCGGCGTTACGCTGCCGCTCACCATGGGCCACGAAACCGTCGGCGCGATGGTGTCGGCCGGCCCCGACGCGACCGGCCTGCGGCCCGGCGGCAACTACCTGGTCTATCCCTGGATCGGCTGCGGCAACTGCCCGTCGTGCCAGGCGGGCCAGGAGAACCACTGCATGGCCCCGGCCTGCCTGGGCGTGCACCGCGCCGGCGGCTACGCCGACCACGTGCTCGTGCCGCACTCCCGCTACCTGATCGACATCGGCGACCTGGACCCGGCGCAGATCGCGCCCTACGCCTGCTCCGGCCTGACCACCTATGCCGCGCTGAAGAAGATCGGCGAGCAGACCTACCGCCAGCATCCCGTGGTGATCTTCGGCGCGGGCGGCCTGGGACTGATGTGCCTGACGCTCATCAAGGCGCTCGGCGGCGCCGGCGCCATCGTGGTGGACATCGACCCCGCCAAGCGCCAGGCGGCGCTGGAGGCAGGCGCGCTGGCGGCCGTCGACGGCGCGGCGCCGGACGCGGCGCAGCAGATCATCAAGGCAGCCGGCGGCAAGCCGGCGCAGGCCGCCATCGACCTGGTGGGCGCGCCTGCCACCACTTCGCTGGCCTTCGACTTCCTGACCAAGGGCGGCAAGCTCATCATCGTGGGCCTGTTCGGCGGCGGCTCGACGTGGCCGATCGCGCTGATTCCCATGAAGGCGCTGTCCATCATCGGTAGCTACGTCGGCAACCTGGCCGAATTGAAGGAGCTGATGGAACTGGTGCGCGCAGGCAAGGTCCCGCCCATGCCGGTGCACCGCTACGCGTTGGACCAGGCCGACAGCGTGCTGGCCTCGCTGCGGGCCGGCAAGGTGGTGGGCCGCGCGGTGCTCACGACGGCTTGAGCGCCAGCGCCTGCCGCGGCCAGGCGAACGGACGTGGCGGCGGGGTGCAAGCCGGATCGATCGCCGGCGCGCAGAGCGCCGGCGCCGAATGCCATATCATAGGCACCGGCGGCTCCGCCCAAACGACTCTTCGAACCCAGGACCAGCAATGACAGACCGGCAGCTCACGATACTCGCGGCATTGAACCTCATGGTGGCCGTGGGCGCGGGCGCCTTCGGCGCGCACGGGCTCAAGCGCATCGTCAGCCCCGAGCTGCTCGCCGTCTGGCAGACGGGCGTGCTGTACCATCTGATCCATGCGCTGGGCATTTTGGCGGTCGCCCTGCTCGGCGCGCGCTATGGCTCGCCCCTGTTGTCGGCCGCCGGTCTGGTGATGTTCGCCGGCATCGTGCTTTTTTCCGGCAGCCTGTATCTGCTCGCGCTGACCGGCACGCACTGGCTGGGCGCGGTCACGCCGCTGGGCGGCGTCGCCTTCCTGGCCTCCTGGGCCATGGTTGCGCTGGCCGCCTACCGCAGCCAGGGCTGAACGCCCGGCCAGCTCGCGCCGGCCCTTGCGCTGGCGCCCTGCATCCAAGCCCTCCCTTCGTACGGCGCCAGGAATCGCCGTGATCCGCTGCTCCCGCCCATGTCCTCCGCCACCCTGCCTACCGCCCGTCCCTCTTCCGCCGCCGCCGGCATCGCCTGTGTGATGGCCGGCATCTTCTTCCTTACGCTCAGCGATGCCAACGCCAAGTGGCTGGGCGCCAGCTATCACCCGCTGCAAATCCTGTTCCTGCGGGCGCTGATCGCCCTGCCGGTGGTCACGGCGCTGGCGCTATGGCTGGGCGGCCGCCGCGTCTTGCGCACCGGGCATCTGCGCCTGCACCTGGCGCGCGGCGCGATCAACGTGGTGTCGGCCTGTTGTTTCTACCTCGGCCTGAATTCCTTGCCATTGGCCGAGGCGACGGCGATCGCCTTCGCCGCGCCGCTGTTCGTGACGGCGTTGTCGGTGTTCGTGCTGAAAGAGCGCGTCGACAGCCGCCGCTGGCTGGCGGTGCTGGCGGGCTTCGCAGGCGTGCTGATCATCGTGCGGCCCGGCACCGATGCATTCCAGGCCGCCACGCTGCTGCCGCTGACCACTGCGATGCTGTACGCGGTCATGATGACCACGGCGCGCGGCATCAGCCCCAGCGAAGGCATGCTCACCACCACCTTCTACATCGTGGCCGGCCAGTTCCTGTGCAGCATCCTCACCCTGCCCTGGGTCTGGCAGGCGCCGGCCATCGGCGACCTGCCCTATTTCGCGGGCGTGGCGCTGTTCAGCACGCTGGGGCTGACGCTGATCACGCAGGCGTTCCGCATCGCCCCGGCCTCCGTGGTGGCGCCGTTCGACTACACCGGCCTGATCTGGGCCACCGTGCTGGGCTGGGTGTTCTGGCGCGAGGCGCCCGACGCGCTGGCCTATCTGGGCGCCGCCTTCATCGCCGGCAGCGGCATCTACATCGCCTTGCGCGAGGCTCGCTCGAAGCCGCGCCGCGGCAAGCGCTGAGGCGCGCTATTCGGTGGGCGGAGGGAAGTTGCGACGCAGCGCGCGAGCCACGGCCGGATTGCGTCCCGCCTCGCGCGCCACCGCCGTCAAGGCCGGGCAGACCGATTCAAACCAGGCCGGCCCCGGACGCCAGCGCGTCATCACGGCCACGTACAGGTCCAGCGCCGAAAACCGCTCGCCCAGCATGTGCGGCGCGCCGGCCTGCCGCTCCAGCTCCTGCCACAGTTCGGCGCGGCGCGTGTGCACGCGCTCGCGCAGCAGGTCGGCGGGCGCGCCTTCCGTGGTCCATTGCGGCGGATTGTCGCCATAGGTGAAGGTAGGATAGATGGCCGCGACCAACCGGATCAGCAGGTTCAGGAAGCGCGCGCGCTCGGGCTGGTCGGGCAACGGCGCCAGGCCGGCCTGCGGCGCCACGTCGTGCAGATGCAGGATCATGGCCGCGCTTTCTGTCATGACCTCACCGTCCGGCGTCACCAGCGTCGGCACCTGGCCTAGCGGATTCAGGCGCAGCAGGCGGTCGCGCTGCGGCCCCGGCTTCAGGTAAGGCACGTCTTCCAGCGTGTACGGCACATTGGCCAGCGCCAGCGCCATCTCGACGATGGCGGAACCGCAGCCGGCCGATCCGATCAGTTCGTAGGTCTTCATGGCTTCATCCCCCCGCCGGCGCGATGCGCAGCAGCTCGCCCGGCGATTCGTCCGTCAATACATACACATGGCCGTCCGGTCCGACCCGCACGTCCCGGATCCGCTTGCCGCGCTCGCCCAGCAGGCGTTCCTGCGCCACCACCTTGTCGCCGTCCAGCGTCAGCCGGATCAGATTACGCTCGGCCAGCGCGCCGATGAAGAGCGAATGACGCCAGGCCGGAAACCTGGGCGCGTCGTAGAACGCCATGCCGCTGATGGCGGGCGACTTCGGCCACCAATACAGCGGCGACTCCATGCCCGGCAGCGTCTGGCCGCGCGCCTCGGGGATGGGCTGGCCGGAATAGTCGATGCCGTAGGTCGCCAGGGGCCAGCCGTAGTTCAGCCCCGGCTTGATCAGATTGACCTCGTCGCCGCCGCGCGGCCCATGCTCGCTTTCCCACAGCTCGCCGGACCAGGGGTTCAACGCCATGCCCTGCGGATTGCGGTGGCCATAGGACCAGATCTCGGGGCGCGCGCCGGCCTTGCCCACGAAGGGATTGTCCGGCGGCACCGAGCCGTCGGCCCGGATGCGCACCACCTTGCCCTGCAGCTTGCCCAGGTCTTGCGCGGTGGAGCGCTGGTTGTTCTCGCCCAGCGCGATGTAAAGATGCCCTTTGCCGTCCAGCACCAGGCGGGAACCGAAATGCAGCCCCTCGGACAGCTTGGGCTCCTGCCGGAACAGGACGCGGAAATCCTCCAGGCGGGCCCCGTCATCGGCCAGACGGCCGCGCCCCACGGCTGTACCGGCGCGGCCGTCGCCGGCCTCGGCATAGGACAGGTAGACCAGGCGGTCCTTGGCGAAATCCGGCGACAAGGCCACGTCGAGCAGGCCGCCCTGCCCCTGCGCGGCCACCTTGGGTACGCCTTTTAAGGGCGCGGACAGGCCGCCGGGAATGCGCAGCAGCCGCAGATTGCCGGGGCGTTCGGTGATGAGGATGCCGCCATCGGGCAGAAAGGCCATGGCCCAGGGATGTTCCAGGCCGCCCGCCACGGGCGTGACCTGGGTCGGCGCGGCGGGCGGGATCCCGGTGCCGGCCGACACCGGCTCGGCGCGCGCGGTTGCGGACCAGGCGCAGGCCGCAAGCACGGCGCCGGAAAGGAAGACGGACAGCGTTGCGGCGGCACGAGGCGGCATGGTCATCTCCGGCTACGGCATGGGCGCATGGCGAATGGCGCGGCGTCCGTCGGACGATCCCGGCGCGAGGCGGCGGACGCGGCGGTATATATCGTGGGGCTATCACGCATCGTCGCCACATGAGTGGCGTACCATATGCGGCAAGGACGGGTCGCCTCCCGCCCTGCCCCACAGGAGACGCCTTCAAATGAAACTGTACTACATGCCTGGCGCATGCTCGCTCGCTTCCCACATCGTGCTGGAATGGCTGGGCAAGCCCTATGAAACGCACAAGCTCAGCCGCGACGAGCTCAAGGGTCCGGAATTCCTGAAGATCAATCCGCTGGGCGCGGTCCCCGCGCTGGCCGACGGCGACTGGACCCTGACGCAGAACGTCGCCATCCTCGAATACCTGGCCGAACAGGCCCCGCAAAGCAAGCTGATGGGCGACGGCAGCGCGCGCTCCCGCGCCGAAGTACGCCGCTGGCTGGGCTTCATCAACTCCGACCTGCACAAGACCTTCTCGCTGGTCTTCGCGCCGATGCGCTTCCTGTCCGAGGAAGGCGCGCAGAAGGAACTGGCCGCCAACGCGTCCAAGCTGCTCTCCAAGCTGTTCGCGCAGCTCGATGCCCAGCTGGCCGGCAAGTCCTACCTGGTGGGCGCCGACCCCAGCGTGGCCGATGCCTATCTCTACGTGGTGCTGACCTGGGCGCATGGCAAGCAGGTCGACCTGACCGGCCTGGACAATCTGGCCGCGTTCTTCAAGCGCATGCAGGAAAACAGCGGCGTGAAGGCCGCTCGCAAGGCCGAAGGCCTGGAGTAAGCCCGCCGCGCGACGCAGGCCCGCCAGCGGGCCCGCGCCGGGCAGGCGTATGATGGCGGCTTGGCGCCGCCTGGGCGCCGCGGCATGCGGCGCCCTCGTTCAGCGAGCGGTCAGGTGCGGGCAGCGATGCCCTTGCCCTGCCGGTTCGCGGAACATCGCGGCATGCCAGAGGCCGGGCCGCTTTCCGAGCCCGGCGCGGCACCGCTTCGGAGTCTTAAAGTGAATAGCTTTTCCCAGGGTTGTTACCTGGGTGTATTGGGCGGCATGGGCCCCATGGCCGGCGCCGCTTTCGCCTTGCGCCTGGCGGCGCTCACGCCCGCCGATGTCGACCAGCAGCACATTCCCACACTGCTGCGCAACGATCCCCGCATCCCCGACCGCTCCAGCGCCTACATGGCCGGCGGCGAGAATCCCCTGCCCTACATGGTCGAAGGCGTGCGCTTCCTGGAACGCGCGGGCGCGCAGTTGATCGCCATCCCGTGCAATACCGCGCACCTCTGGTATGACCAGATCACGGCCGCCACCCGGCTGCCGGTGCTGCACATCATCGAGGCGGTCATCGACGACCTGCGCCGGCTCGGCCTGCCCAAGGGCCGCATCGGGCTGATGGGCACCGCGGCCACGCTCAAGCTGGGCCTGTACCAGCGCCATCTCGAGGCACAGGGCTATGAATGCCTGGTGCCCGACGAGGACGAGGTCGAGCGCTATTGCATGGGCTCGATCCGCGCCGTGAAAGGCAATCAGCTCGAACAGGCCTACTCGCCGGCGGCCGAGTGCATCGCGCGCCTGAAGGCGCGCGGCGCCGACGCCGTGGTCCTGGGCTGCACCGAGCTGCCGCTGGCCGTGCCGCACGCGCTGCGTCCCGGCCTGGGCATCACGCTCACCGATTCGATCGATGCGCTGGCGCGCGCCGCCATCGACCGCTACCTGGCCGACGCGCCGCACGCCCGCATCGCGGCCTGAGCCGCCCTCCCTTCCCCCGCATCCCGGATAAAAAAAAGCGCACCTCGCGGTGCGCCCACTCCCTTCGCGGGGGAAATTGGTCAGCCGCCCAAGTAGGCTTTGCGGACCTCGTCATTGACCAGCAGATTGGCGCCCGTGTCCTGCAGCACCACGCGGCCGTTCTCCAGCACATAGCCACGGTCGGCCACCTGCAGCGCCTTGTTGGCGTTCTGCTCGACCAGGAACACCGTCACGCCCTGCTCGCGGATCTCGCGGATGATGTCGAAGATCTGCGCGATCACCAGCGGCGCCAGGCCCAGCGTGGGCTCATCCAGTAGCAGCAGGCGCGGACGGGTCATCAGCGCGCGGCCGATGGCCAGCATCTGCTGCTCGCCGCCGGACATCAGGCCGGCGCGCTGGCTGGCGCGCTCCTTCAGCCGGGGGAACAGGCCGTAGACGTGGTCGATGCCCTCGTGGATTTCGTCGCGCTTGGCGAAGAAGCCGCCCATCATCAGGTTCTCGGCGACCGTCAGGTCCTTGAACACGCGCCGCCCTTCCGGAGAAATGGCGATGCCGTTGCGCATGATGTGGTGCGTGTCCTTGTGGGTGATGTCCTCGCCCTCGAACGTGATCTTGCCTTCCTTGGCCCTGGGATTGCCGCAGACGGTCATGAGCAGCGTGGTCTTGCCGGCGCCGTTGGCGCCGATCAGGGTGACGATCTCGCCCTTGTTGACATCCACCGACACGCCATTCAGCGCCTGGATGGCGCCGTAGTAGGTGTGTATGTTTTCCAGCTTCAGCATTTATTCCTCCCCCAGGTACGCCTTGATGACGCGCTCGTCGTTGCGCACCTGCTCGGGGGTGCCGGTAGTGATGGGCTTGCCGTGCTCCATGACCAGGATGCGGTCGGAGATGCCCATGATCAGGCTCATGTCGTGCTCGATGAGCAGCACCGCCACGCCGAACTCGCGGCGCAGCTGGTCGATGAGCGATTGCAGATCGCGCTTTTCCTGCGGGTTCAGGCCGGCGGCCGGCTCGTCCAGCATGAGCAGGCGCGGCTTGGTGATCATGCAGCGCGCGATCTCCAGGCGGCGTTGGTGGCCGTAGGCCAGGTTGCCGGCCTCGCGGTTGGCGAACTCGCGCAGGCCCATGAAGTCCAGCCATTGCGCCGCGCGCGCCAGCGCATCGGCTTCCGACTGGCGATAGGACTTGAGCTTGAGCAGGCCCGGCAGCAGGCGCGCCTCGACCTGGGTGTGCTGGGCGACCAGCAGGTTTTCCAACACGGTCAGCTGCTTGAACAGGCGCACGTTCTGGAACGTGCGCACCAGCCCGTGGCGCGCGACCTTGTGGCTGGGCAGGCCGGTGATGGCCTTGCCGTCCATCAGGATCTCGCCCGCGGTGGGCGCGTAAAAACCGCCCACGCAGTTGAACACCGTGGTCTTGCCGGCCCCGTTCGGGCCGATGATGGCGAATACCTCGTCGGATTTGACTTCGAAGGCCACGCTGTCGACGGCCAGCAGACCGCCGAACCGCATGGTCAGTCCGGATACTTTAAGCAACGCCTCGCTCATTTGGACAGCTCCACGTGGGGACGCTTCATGGGCAACAACCCCTGCGGACGCCACATCATCATCAACACCATCACCAGGCCGAACATCAGCATGCGGTACTCGGCGAACTCGCGCGCCAGCTCGGGCAGCACGGTCAGCAACACCGCCGCCAGGATCACGCCCACCTGCGAACCCATGCCGCCCAGCACCACGATGGCCAGGATCAGCGCCGATTCGATGAAGGTGAAGGACTCCGGATTCACCATGCCCTGGCGGGCCGCGAAGAACGCGCCGCCAAAGCCGGCGAAGGTCGCGCCCAGCGTGAACGCGGACAGCTTGATGCGGGTGGGGTTCAGGCCCAGCGAACGGCAGGCGATCTCATCCTCGCGCAGGGCTTCCCAGGCGCGGCCGACCGGCATGCGGATCAGGCGCGTGGACACGAACAGCGTAACCAGCGCCAGCAGCAGGGCCATCATGTACAGATAGATCACCATGTGCTGATTCTGGAACGTCAGGCCGAAGAAGTCGTGGAACGTGGTGCCGCCCTCGGTGCTGGCGCGACGCGTCATTTCCAGGCCGAACACCGACGGCTTCGGAATGCCCGAGATGCCGTCCGGACCGCCGGTCAGCGTGTTCAGGTTGATCAGCAGCAGGCGGATCATCTCGCCGAAGCCCAGCGTCACGATGGCCAGGTAGTCGCCGCGCAGGCGCAGCACCGGAAAGCCCAGGATGAAGCCGAACAGCGCGGCCATCGCGCCCGAGAACGGCAGCGCTTCCCAGAAGCTCCAGCCGCCCCAGTGGTACAGCAAGGCGTAGGTATAGGCGCCGACGGCATAGAAGCCGACGAAACCCAGGTCCAGCAGCCCGGCGAAACCCACCACGATGTTCAGGCCCAGGCCCAGCATCACGTAGATCAGCACCAGCGTGGCGATGTCGACCGAGCTGCGGCCGGCAAAGAACGGCCAGATCACGGCGGCCGCCAGGATCAGCAGCACCAGCAGCTTGTTGCTCTTGGCCGGCGACGACGGCAGGGTCGGCAGGCCCGTCTTCAGTTTCTGGAACGGCTTGGCCAGCCAGGGGCGCAACAGCTGGAACACGAACACGACCGCGGCGGCAAGCGCCACCAGCGACCAGTTGGACTCCATCGTGGTGCGCGCGCCCTGGCGGATCAGCTGCAGGCCAAAGACGGGGGTGACGATGACGGCGGTCAGCACCGCCGCCATCGTGGCGTTTTTCAGATTGTTGTTCGACATCAGACTTTTTCCACCTCAGGTTTGCCCAACAGCCCGGTGGGACGGAACAGCAGGATCAGGACCAGCAGCGAGAACGCCACGATGTCCTTGTACTGCGACGAGATGTAGGCTGCCGCGAAGGTCTCGGCCAGGCCCAGCAACACGCCGCCCAGCATGGCGCCGGGGATGCTGCCGATGCCGCCCAGCACCGCCGCCGTGAAGGCCTTGATGCCGGCGAGGAAGCCGATGAAGGGATTGAGCTTGCCGATGGTGATGGCGATCAGTACGCCGCCCACCGCCGCCAGGATCGCGCCCATCACGAACGTGAAGGAGATCACCCGGTTGGTGTCGATGCCGAGCAGGTTGGCCATGTGCATGTCCTGCGAGCAGGCGCGCGAGGCACGGCCCATGCGTGAGTACTTGATGAACAGCGTCAGGCCCACCATCAGCACCACGGTCACCACGATGATCATGATGCGCGAATACGGCACCGTGACATCGAAGTCGGATCCCATGTGGAACTGCACCGCGCCGGAAACCAGCGACGGCACGGCCATGTCGCGGGCGCCCTGGCCCAGCGCGACCCAGTTCTGCAGGAAGATCGACATGCCGATGGCCGAGATCAGCGCGACCAGCCTGGGGCTGTTGCGCACCGGCCGGTAAGCCACGCGTTCGACGGAAAAGCCGTAGATGCCGGTGACCACGATGGCCACGAGCAGCATGGCGGCGATGATGAAAGGCACGGGCAAGCCGCTGTTGGTGCCGATGGAGGTCAAGGTGACCAGGCCGACATAGGCGCCGATCATATAGATTTCGCCGTGGGCGAAATTGATCATACCGATGATGCCGTAGACCATTGTGTAGCCGATGGCGATCAACGCGTAGATCGCGCCCAGAGACAATCCGTTGAAGAATTGCTGGGTAAGTTGGGGTATGAGGTCAGACATTATTTCTCTGTGCTCCAAATAGTTCCGGCTCCGGTAGTGAGACCCGGAGCCGGAAACCTGGGCGTATTTTATAAGGGCCTGCCATCGGCGCCTGCCGGCCGCACAGCGCTTTTGGCGCTTCGCTACGCGGATTACGGCATGACGGCAAGGACAGGCCCTACACGCCGGCACCACGCCGGCGGGATCGCGAGTTTACAGCTGGGTCTTCTTTCCGTTCTTGTCCCACTTGTAGACGGCGAACTCGAAGTTCTTCAAATCACCCTTGGCGTCGTACTCGACCTTGCCGATGCCGGTGTTGAAGGTGGTCTTGTGCATGTAGTCGGCCACCTTGGCGGGATCTTCGCCCACCGCGGTGATGCTGTCGGCCAGGATCTGGACGGCGGCATAGGCCGGCATCTGGAAGGCGCCGTCCGGATCGCGCTTGGCGTCCTTGAAGGCCTTGACGATGCTTTCGTTGCCCGGCAGCTTGGTGAAGTCGGCGGGCAGCGTGACCAGCAGGCCTTCGATGGCCGGGCCGGCGATCGCCACCAGGTCCTGGTTGGCGGTGCCTTCCGGACCCATGAACTGGACCTTCAGGCCCTGTTCGCGCGACTGGCGCAGCAGCAGGCCCAGCTCGGGGTGGTAGCCGCCGAAGTAGACCAGGTCCACGCCGGCCGACTTGAGCTTGGTGATGATGGCCGAATAGTCGCTGTCGCCGACGTTGATGCCTTCGAACAGCGCGACGTTCACGCCTTCCTTGGTCAGCGTGTCCTTGACCTGGGTGGCCACGCCCGAGCCGTAGGTCTGCTTGTCATGCAGCACGGCAACCTTCTGCGGCTTGAGGGTCTTGGCGATGTAGCGGGCGGCATACGGACCTTGCTGGTCGTCGCGGCCGATCGTGCGGAAGAAATAGTGCGGCTTGATGGTGTCGGTCACCAGCGGCGAGGTGGCGCCCGGAGTGATGCCGACGATGCCTTCCTGTTCGTAGACGTTCACGGCGGCCACGGTCACGCCCGAGCACGCATGCGCCACGGCGAACTTGGCACCGGAGTTGACCACGCGGTTGGCGGCCGGCACGGCCTGCTTCGGTTCGCAGCCGTCGTCGATGAGGATGGGTTCGAGCTTCTTGCCCTTGACGCCGCCCTTGGCGTTGATCGTTTCGATGGCGGTCAGCGCGCCAGCCTGGATCTGGTCGCCGTACTGGGTGTTGGGGCCGGTCATCGGCTGGGGGATGCCGATCTTGATGGTGTCGGCGGCATGCACGGAACCTGCCAGGGCAAGCGCCCCAAGCGCGACGGCTACCGGGGTAAGGCGATGCAGAAACTTCATGCGTAGTTCTCCAGCGAGGTTTTGAGCGGCTCGGACCGGTCCGAATTCGCGGGAGGGTGCCCCGTGATTCGTGCCGCGCGTTGCCGGCTTCTTGGGCGAAAACACGATGTGGGCGGTATTCTGGAAGCAAGCCGCCGCACTGTCACTGCGTGTAATCCCCAATATTTGCGGAGAAATCTTTAATCGTGCCGCATCGAGGCTACAAGCCCGTGAAATCGCAGGGAAAATCGCGATCCGGCCTTGTTTATCCCCTTGCGCGTCAGCGCCGTTTCAGCATCTGCGCTTTGCGAAAAATCATTATCTGAGCCCGCGTATTCGCATTTAAATACAGTCCTTACGCAAGACTTACGGATAATAATTAGCGTGTTAATCCTGCGCGTTCGCGCCCGGAATATATCGATCGGTTTCAATAATGTCCGCGCGATGCCATACGCCAAGGCGCGCGCGGCCCCGAATGACAAAAGGCGGCCCGCAGGCCGCCTCTTCCCTGCCCCGCCCGGCTTCAGGCGTTGGCCGGCTTGGCCAGGTTCCACATCAGCGCGCGGAACGGCGCCAGCATGCTGATGTTGACCGCCAGCTTGATCGCCAGATCGCCCGCCATCCAGGTCAGCCAGGGCGTGCCCGTGGCGGCGAAGGCCACGCTGAAGAACACGGCCGTATCCAGCACCGCGCCCAACACGCCTGAAATCAACGGCGCGCGCCACCAGCGCTGGTCGCGCAGACGGTCGAAGACCTGGATGTCGACCAGTTGCGCGCAGATATAGGCCAGACCCGAGGCCAGCGCGATGCGCGGCGAGGCCACCCAGAACGAGACGACCAGCGCGGCGGCGAAACCGAACCAGGCCACGCGCCGCGCCGCCGATGGACCGAAACGGCGGTTCAGCACGTCGGTGACCAGGAACGCCACCGGATAGGACAGCCCGCCCCAGGTCAGCCAGTCGTTCAGCGGCACCTGCACCAGGATGTTGGAACCGACCACCACCAGCAGCATGCACAGTACCGCCACCGCGAACTGCGGCGCGCGCATGGCTTCGTAGCGGCTCGCCTGCGCGCTCATTTGCCGAATTCCTCCGCCAGCTCGCGCGAACGGCGCGCGGCGGCCGCCAGCGCGTCCTCGACGATGCCGGCGAAGCCCGCCGCGCCGAAGGACGCCAGCGCGGCGGCCGTTGTGCCGCCCTTGGACGTGACACGCTCGCGCAGGACGGACGGCGGCTCGGACGACTCGGCCGCGAGTTTGGTGGCCCCGGCCAGCGTGCCCAAGGCAAGCTGGCGCGCCTGCTCGGCCGTCAGGCCGACCTTCTGGCCGCCGGCGATCAGCGCTTCCAGGAACAGGAACACATAAGCCGGGCCGCTGCCCGACAGCGCGGTCACGCCATCCAGCGCCGCGTCGTCGGCCACCCAGACGACGTCGCCCACGCTGGCCAACAGGCTGGCCGCGAGTTCGCGGTCTTCCTGACCGACGCCATCCAGGGCGGCCAGGCCGGTCATGCCCGCGCCCACCAGGGCCGGCGTGTTCGGCATGCAGCGCACCAGGCGGCGGAACGGCTGCTCCGGCGTGCCCAGCCAGCCGGCCAGGGTATCGGCGCGGATGCCGGCCGCCACGCTTACCACAAGCGTGTCCGGACGCAGCCACTGACGCGTGGACGCCACAACGTCTTTCATGTTCTGTGGCTTGACCGCGAACACCCAGACGCGGCACCGCGCCAGGGCCTCGTCGGCGGCGGTGGCGGTGGTCATGCCGCGCGCCCGCCACGAGGCGTGCGCCTCCTCGTTTATGTCAATGACATGGATGTTGCCGGCGGGGCATACTTTGCCAGCCAGCCCGGAAGCCAGGGCGGCGGCCATATTGCCGCCGCCGATGAACGCAATCGAAAGTTCGTTTTTCATAATGGGAGGATTGTAAACCGTCATGTCCCTGGGAAAAAAATGAAGAATGTTCGTTCGCGCCCAAAACGCGCAATTTGACAGCCGTTTGGAGTGATGTGAAAGTCACGCTTTTGTCACAAACAATTCATAAGGTGACGTGTTTTCCGCGGCCGGAAAATCGGCCGCGACACGCCCAACTGGAGGAAACCACACCATGCGATCCCACCGTATTGCCCTAACCTTCGCCGCCGTCATGGCCGCGTTCGCCGGCGCCTCGGCCCATGCCGCCACCGAGATCCAGTTCTGGCACTCGATGGAAGGCGCGCTGGGCGACCGCGTCAACGGGCTGGTCGACGAGTTCAACAAGAAGAACCCCGAATACCAGGTCAAGGCAGTCTACAAGGGCAACTACGGCGAGTCGATGAATGCGGGCATCGCCGCGTTCCGCGCCGGCAACGCGCCCGACATCCTCCAGGTCTTCGAAGTCGGCACCGCCACCATGATGTACGCCAAGGGCGCCATCAAGCCGGTGCAGCAGATGTCCGAAGAAGCCGGCAACCCGATCGATCCCAAGGAATTCATCGGCGCCGTGGCCGGCTACTACTCGTCGGCCGACGGTAAGCTGGTGTCGATGCCGTTCAACAGCTCCACCGTGGTGTTCTACTACAACAAGGACGCCTTCAAGAAGGCCGGCCTGGACGCCGACAAGCCGCCCAAGACCTGGGAAGAGCTGGCCGCCGCCGGCCAGAAGCTCAAGGCCGCCGGCCAGGAATGCGGCTACACCACCTCGTGGCCGTCCTGGGTCCAGCTGGAAACGTTCTCGGCCTGGCACAACGTGCCCTACGCCACCAAGGACAACGGCTTCGGCGGCCTGGACGCCCGCGTTGCCGTGAACACCCCGCTGCACGTGCGCCACCTGGAAAACCTGGCCAAGCTGGGCAAGGAAGGCATCTTCATGTACGGCGGTCGCGGCGACGAGCCGAACTCGCTGTTCATCAGCGGCAAGTGCGCCATGATCACCGGCTCGTCGGGCCTGCGCGCCAACATCGCCAAGAACGCCAAGTTCGAATTCGGCACCTCCACCCTGCCCTACTACTCGGACGTGCAGGGCGCGCCGCAGAACACCATCATCGGCGGCGCCTCGCTGTGGGTCTTCGCCAACAAGAAGCCGGAAACGTACAAGGGCGTGACCGCCTTCTTCAAGTTCCTGGCCAGCCCCGAGATCGCCGCCCGCTGGCACCAGCAGACCGGCTACGTGCCCGTCACCAAGGCCGCCTACGAGCTGACCAAGAAGGAAGGCTTCTACGACAAGAACCCCGGCACCGAAGTCGGCGTCAAGCAGCTGAACGTGGAAACCACCGCTCAATCGCGCGGCCTGCGCCTGGGCTTCCTGCCGCAGATCCGTGAAATCGAGGACGCCGAGATCGAGCGCATCGTCTCGGGCAAGGTCACGGCCAAGGACGGCGCCGAGAACATCGTCAAGCGCGGCAACGAGCTGCTGGAAAAGTTCGAAAAGAGCGTAAAGTAACGCCCGTCTCCCGCCAGGGAGGCATCCTGCGGCGGCCCGGCGACGGGCCGCCGCAGTCGTAAAGTTCGTAGTTTCACAGGCTTGAAGCCCTGGTCATTTTGGGGCTTTGGGCCTATCGTGCTTTCAGGCACGAGGTTCTTCCGGCGGCGATCTTCCATCGCCGCTTTTCTGTACCCTTGGGTTCCCCCTATGGAAAAACGCGTTGTATTCGGGCATAAGACCCTGCCCTATCTGCTGCTGCTGCCGCAGATCGTCATCACAGTGGTCTTCTTCTTCCTGCCCGCCGGACAAGCCATGTGGCAGTCCATGCGGCTCGAAGACGCCTTCGGCCTGTCGTCCGAGTTCGTCGGCATCGACAACTTCGTCGAATTGTTCAAGCAGCAAGCCTACCTGGACTCGTTCCGCGTCACCGCCGTGTTCTCGGTGCTGGTGGCCGTGGTCGGCCTGGGCGTGTCGCTGCTGCTTGCCGTCATGGCGGACCGCGTGATCCGCGGCGCCGGCCTCTACAAGACCCTGCTGATCTGGCCCTACGCCGTCGCGCCGGCCGTGGTCGGCGTGCTGTGGCTGTTCATGTTCTCGCCCTCGGTCGGCATCCTGGCCGTCGCGCTGAACCACTCCGGCGTCAACTGGAACCCGCGCCTGAACGGCAACCAGGCCATGATGCTGGTGTTGATCGCGGCCGTGTGGAAGCAGGTGTCGTACAACTTCCTGTTCTTCCTGGCCGGCCTGCAATCGATCCCGCGCTCGCTGATCGAAGCCGCCGCCATCGACGGCGCCTCGCCCACGCGACGCTTCTGGAGCATCGTCTTCCCGCTGCTGTCGCCCACCACGTTCTTCCTGCTGGTGGTCAACATCATCTATGCGTTCTTCGACACCTTCGCCGTGGTGGACACCACCACGCAGGGCGGTCCCGGCACCTCGACCTCGATCCTGGTCTACAAGGTGTACAGCGACGGCTTCCGCGGCCTGGACCTGGGTTCGTCCGCGGCTCAGTCCGTGGTGCTGATGTTCATTGTGATTGCCTTGACGGTCGTGCAGTTCCGCTACGTCGACCGCAAAGTGCAGTATTGATTTTGTTCGAGGCTACTAACAATGGTTGAACGCCGTCCCTGGCTGGATATTCTGGCCCACGTCATCCTGCTCTGCGGCGTGGCGATGGTGGCATTTCCGCTCTACGTCACTTTCGTCGCGTCCACCCAGACGGCGCAGGAAGTGGCATCCGCGCCTATGTCCCTGCTCCCTGGCAAGCACTTCGTCGACAACTACATGCAGGCGCTGTTCGGCGGCTCGTCCGGCGGCTCCGCCGGCGCGCCGGTGGGCCGCATGATGTACGTCAGCCTGATCATGGCGCTGGCGATCTCCATCGGCAAGATCGCGATCTCGCTGCTGTCGGCCTTCGCGGTGGTGTACTTCCGCTTCCCCGGCCGCATGTTCTTCTTCTGGATGATCTTCGTCACGCTGATGCTGCCCGTGGAAGTGCGGATCGCGCCGACCTACAAGGTGGTCGCCGACCTCGGCCTGCTCAACAGCTACGCCGGCCTGACGCTGCCGCTGATCGCCTCGGCCACCGCCACCTTCCTGTTCCGCCAGTTCTTCCTGACCGTGCCGGACGAGCTGATCGAGGCCGCCCGCATCGACGGCGCCGGCCCGCTGCGCTTTTTCCGCGACGTGCTGCTGCCGCTGTCCAAGACCAGCATCGCCGCGCTGTTCGTGATCCAGTTCATCTACGGCTGGAACCAGTACCTGTGGCCGCTGCTGGTCACCACCCAGGAAGACATGTACCCCGTCGTGATCGGCATCAAGCGCATGATCAGCGGCGGCGACAGCGTGACCGAATGGAACATCACCATGGCCACCGCCATGCTGGCCATGATCCCGCCCGCGCTGGTGGTCATCCTGATGCAGAAATGGTTCGTCAAGGGTCTGGTCGACACTGAAAAGTGACGCTTGCCCATTGCGTTTGCGCACCACGCCCGCCCGAACACGACTCAGATAACACGAATTAACTCATGGCTACTCTCAGCTTCCGCAAAGTCAAGAAAACCTACGCCGGCAACGTGCCCGTGATCCACGGCATCGACATGGACGTCAAGGATGGCGAGTTCATCGTCATCGTCGGCCCCTCCGGCTGCGGCAAGTCCACGCTGATGCGCATGGTCGCCGGCCTGGAATCCGTGACCAGCGGTGAAATCCTGATCGACGACCAGGTCGTCAACCATCTCGAGCCCGCCGAACGCGATATCGCGATGGTGTTCCAGAACTACGCGCTCTATCCGCACATGACCGTGTTCGAGAACATGGCCTACGGCTTGAAGATCCGCAAGTTCTCGAAGGAAGAGATCAAGAAGCGCGTCGACGCCGCCGCGCAGATCCTCGAACTCGGCCACCTGCTGGACCGCCGCCCGCGCGCCCTTTCCGGCGGCCAGCGCCAGCGCGTGGCCATGGGCCGCGCCATCGTGCGCGAACCCAAGGTCTTCCTGTTCGACGAGCCGCTGTCGAACCTGGATGCCAAGCTGCGCGTGGCGATGCGCCTTGAAATCATGAAGCTGCACCGTCGCCTGGGCACCACCAGCCTGTACGTGACCCACGACCAGGTCGAGGCCATGACACTGGCGCATCGCATGATCGTCATGTACCAGGGCGTGCCGGAACAGATCGGCACACCGATGGAAGTGTTCGAAAAACCCGCCTCCACCTTCGTGGCCGGCTTCATCGGCTCGCCGCCGATGAACCTGATGGAAGTGAACGTGGCCGGCGACGGCACGGTGCAGACCGCCGACGGCCAGCCGCTGGAGATCTCGCCGCTGCAAGTGCCGTCCCAGGTCCGCGGCCGCAAGGTCATCATGGGCATGCGTCCCGAGCACATGCTGCTGAACACGCAAGGCGTGCCCTGCGAAGTCGAGATGGTCGAAACGCTGGGCTCCGAGCAGCTGGTCCACTGCCGTGTCGGCAAGACCACGCTGGTGGTGCGCTGCACCACCCGCCAGCTGTCGGAATCGCCCGCCAAGGTCGGCGACCGCGTCAACGTCGGCCCGGACGGCCGCCATCCGCTGCACTGGTTCGAGACCGACACCGGCCGCCGCGTCCAGGGTCTCTGATCCCGCGCTTCGCCGAAACAGGAACGGGCGCCGCATGCGGCGCCCGTTTCGCATCCGGCGGGCGGATCCGCCCGCCCTCTTCCATCAATACGTGTACGTGACCATCGTGCCGACGGAGTACTGATTGCGTTCCTTCACGATCGGGCTGTCCTTGGCGTCGCCGAACAGGCGGCGCGCCTCGGCGGCGGCCGTCAGCGTCCAGGACTTGCTCAGCGGATACGACCACACCGCGCCCAGCGCGATGCTTTCCAGGCCGCCCTCGGCCTCGTACTTGCGATAGCCGGACTTGGCCGACTGGCGGCCGCTGACGCCGTACCAGGTGCGCATGTAGTTGCCGTCGCCGAAGGTGCTGTTCAGCGACAGGCCGATCTTGCCGGCCGGACCGTCATAGACCTTGGCGCTGGCGCCCAGGTTGAACAGCGTGTAGGCGCTGCCGGTGTCGCGGTCGTCGCCCTTCTTGAACGCGTGCTGCACCGAGGCGGACAGTGTCACCGGGCCGACGTCGGTCTCCGCGTCGAAACCAACCTGCGCGCGGCTCTTGATGTCGCCCATGCCGCGCAGCGCGTTCGAGCCTTCCAGGCCCTTCTTGTGGTCCTTGCGCGAGGCGCTGGGGCCAACGTAGATGCGGAACGTGCTGCCCATCGTGTTTGTTTCCCAACCCAGGCCATGGTCGGTGTTCAGGAAAATGCCGTAGGGACTGCGCACGCCGAAGCCGAACACGGGCACCGCGACGCTCTCGTCGCTGCCGCTGTAACGCGGCACATAGGCGCCACCCACCGTACCGTAGAAGGACCACTGGTCCTGCACCATGCCGGTGGCGCCACCCCTGGCGACCTCCAGTTCGCGAGATGTGGCGCCGCGCTTGCCGGAAGCGTTGCCGGCGCCATCCTCGGCCGCCATCGAAATGACAGGCAGCAGGGCCAGGGTGCATGCGGCGGCCACGCGGCGCGGCTTGAGGACTAACAGGGTAGATCGCTTCATAGAGCTTCCAGGGAAACGAGGTTGAGGAGGTACTGCTTACAGCCGCCGCGCGGCACGCGGCGTCAAATCTAGCGGACGTCGTCGCCGTACTTGGCCTGGCGCATCAGCGTCATGGCCAGCGTCGAAACCGATGCCACCAGCGGCTCGGCCGTATCGGCATTGCTCATGACCAGCACGGCGAGCTTGTCGCGCGGGGCCAGTACATAGCGGGAATGAAAGGCTTCGGTAGCGCCGCTGTGCGAACGCATCGCGTCGCCCGCGACGCCGTCCTCGTCACAGGGCGCGACCAGCCAGGACAGGGCCAGCCGGCAAGGCAGGCTGATGCCATCGGCCACGGTTTCCAGGTTCAGGATCGCCTGCGCGGACTCGGCCTTGAGCACTCGGGTATCGCGGTAGCGGCCTTCGGCGAACAGCATGCTGCTGAAGCGCGCCATCTCCGACGAACTCATCCACAACCCCTCGGCGGCCGCGTTGTCCAGAGGCGCTTCCGACCAGGGCTTGCCGCGCCGATAGCCGGCGGCGCGCAGCTCCAGCATGCGCTCATCGGCCTGGTACCCGGCGCGGGAAATGTTCAGCGGGCGCAGGATCGCGCGGCGCATATAGGTGTCGAAGGGCTCTTCGGCCGCGTGCGCCACCATGTCGCCCAGCAAGGCATAGCCCATGTCGGAACGCGCCCTGCCCATGGTGTCCTCGGGCGTGTCCGGGCGCAGCGTCAGCAGGCTGCGCGCGGTGACCGGATGCGCGCCCAGCCATTGCATGGCCGCGCGGCGCGGCTGGATCTCCCACTGCGGCAGCGCCTGCGCCGCGGGCATGTCCAGCGCCAGGCGCCCGTCGTCGGCGGCGCGCATGACGCCCGCCGCCGTCACCAGCTTGGAAATCGCACCGACGCGGTACAGCGTGTCGCTGGACGCGCTGCGATGGCGCGCCTCGTCCGCATAGCCGAACCCGGCGCTCCAGACCAGCTTCTGATCATCGACCAGCGCGATCGACAGCCCGGGCACGTCCAGCGCGCTCAGGTCATGGGAAATGCGCTTAGTGAGATAGCTCACCACCGCGTGATAGTCGCCCTTGGATATGGCCGGCGGCTTGGCCGGCGGCACGCCCTGGCAACCGCCGGCAAAAGCCAGCAATGCGCCTAGGACAAGGGTACGGGCAAACGGAAACATGACGTGCGGCAAAGCCTCTGATGAGAACTGCCGTCATGCTATCGATGGGTCAAGCTCCGTTCTTTCCTGCTTTGTATGGAGTTTGTAAAGATTGGACAGGATGTTTGTGAAGTTTATTGAAGACGCCCGTCCAGAGCGGCCTTCCGGGCAGCGTCGCAGCGCTCAGGCTGCCTTCCAGCTGATGATGAAACGGGCCCCGCCCAGCGGGCTGTCCACCACCTCGGCCGTGCCGTTGTGCCAGCGCGCCACCCGGCTGACGATCGCCAGCCCCAGGCCGGTACCGCCGGTGCCGCGGTCGCGGCTTTCGTCCAGCCGGATGAACGGCTCGAAGATGCGCTCGCGGTCCTCCAGAGGAATGCCGGGACCGTCATCGTCCACCATGAGCACATACTCGCGCGGCGCGGGCGAGACCAGACTCACCCGGATATTGCCGCCGGCGTAGCGGATGGCGTTCTGCAGCAGGTTCAGCAGGGCCCGCGTCATATAGCGCTGATTCAGGTGCACCTGCGCCACCTGGCATAGCGCCACCTCGCAACGCACGCCGCGCTGGCCGGCCTCGAAATCGGCATGCTGGACCACGGAGTCCAGCCAGCCGCGCGCGTCCTGCGCCTGCAGCGCCAGGCCGTCGCTGTGCTCCAGCCGCGCATACATCAACAACTCGGAGGCCATGCTGTCCAGCTCGGCCACGTCGTTCTTCATTTCCTCGATCAGGCGCGCGCGCGCGGCCTCGTCCCGTTCGCGGCCCATCATGTCCAGCTCGAACGACAGGCGCGCGATGGGCGTGCGCAGCTCGTGCGAGACGGCGTTGGTCAGTTCGCGCTGGTTGCTGATCAGGGCGCCGATGCGCTCGGACATCTGGTTGAAGGTTTCACCCAGATTGCCGATGCTGGAATGGCGCGACAGCCGGGCGCGCGCCTGCAGGTCGCCTTGGCCCATGCGCTGCGCCGCCGTCTTGAGCGCCTCCAGATCGCGCCAGATGGGCAGCGCCCACACCAGCATGAACGCGCACAGCAGCAGGCCCAGCGCGGAATAGACCGCCGCGATCACCCAGGGTCCGATCGACGGTTCGGGCGGCAGCTTGAGCTCCAGCCACTGGCCGCCCGCGCCCGGGATGCCGGCCACGAAGGTCTGCATCTTGTCGCGGATGAAGAAATCGCCCGCGCGGATGGCCTGCCGTTCCTTGTCGCTGGCGTTGTAATCGCGCGCGTTCACGACCCGCAGTCGCAGGCCGTAGTACGGCGCGAGCTGGTCGTCGATGTGAGTCTGCCGGGAGGCCGGCTCGATGCGCGACAGCTCCTGCACCAGACTGTGGATCTGGCCGCGCACCGATTCGCGCGTATAGGCATCACTGACCGGCTCGAACAGGTAGTTGGCGGAACGGTCCACGATCTCGTTGGAGATCACGAAGCCCACCGCCAGCACCACGAAGAGCCGCAGGACGAACTTAAGCATCCTCGCCCTCGTGTGCCTTGGGCGAGAACAGATAGCCCTTGCCCCACACGGTCTTGATGCGCGCCGGATCGCGCGGGTCGTCGTCCAGCTTGCGGCGCAGCTTGCTGACGCAGACGTCGACGCTGCGGTCCAGGCCATTGAACTCGATGCCGCGCACGGCATTGAGCAGGTCGTCGCGGGTCAGCACCTGCCCGGCCTGGCTGGCCAGCGCCCACAGCATCTCGAATTCCATGGTGGTCAGGTCGACCTCCGCGCCCGCGTGCACCACGGCGCGGGTGCGCCGGTCGATGACCAGCGGGCCGAATTCCAGACGCTCCGGCGGTTCGTCCAGCTGGCTGTGCCGGCGCAGCAGCGCGCGGATGCGCGCCAGCAGCACGCGCGGCTCGACCGGCTTGATGACGTAATCGTCCGCGCCCGACTCCAGGCCCAGGATCTGGTCCAGATCGTCCTCGCGGGCGGTCAGCATCAGGATGGGTGCGGAAGAGAACGCGCGCAGGTCGCGGCATACCTGCAGGCCATCGCGGCCCGGCAGCATCAGGTCCAGGATGGTGATGGCCGGATCGTGCCTGCGGAACGCCTCGACCGCGTGGTCGCCGCGATAGGCCTGCGCCACGTTGAACCCATGTTGCTCCAGGAACTGGGCAATCAGGCGCGATAGCTTGGGATCGTCTTCGACTAGCAGGGCCTTGGTCATGATGTCCACAAAAAAGAGTTCAATTGCGCCGCATTCTACGCAAAAGTCGGGAATCGGCGTTCGACCATAGCGGCCCGGCCCGGTTCCCGAGTCCGGACGGACCGAGGCAAATCGGCGGTTTCGGCCCTCCGTCCGCGAGGGCGGACCGCCCTCGGACAGGCGCGACGCTGCGCCTGGCCGCCCAATAGGAAACGGGCCGGAAAGCTAGGCTTCCGGCCCGTCGCGAGCCCTTCCCCGGACCCGCGCGCTGCGGGTCCGGGGACGGTTCCGGCATGCGCCGGTTTACTTGTAGACGGTCTTGGAACCGTCCTTGTGCCAGGTGAACACGTCGAACTGGAAGTTCGTCAGGTCGCCCTGCTTGTTCCAGGAGATCTTGCCGATCGGGGTGTCGAGCGTGTTGGCGTGCAGGAACTTGGCGACCTTGGCCGGATCCTCGCTGCCAGCGCCCTTGATGCCGTCGGCGATGGCCAGGGTGGCCGTGTAGGCGGTCATCTGGAACGCGCCCGCGGCGTTGCGCTTCTTGGCCTGGAAGGCCTTCACGATCTCGGCGTTGGCGGCGCTCTGGCTGAAGTCCGCCGGCAGCGTCAGCAGCATGCCCTCGACGGCGTCGCCGGCGATGGCGTTGATGTCCGGGTTGCCCGTGCCTTCCGGACCCATCCACTTGGCCTTCACGCCCTGTTCGGCCGCCTGGCGCAGCAGCAGGCCCATTTCGGGGTGGTAGCCGCCGTAGTAGACGAAGTCCACGCCGCCGCTCTTGAGCTTGGTGATGACGGCGGAGTAGTCGCTGTCGCCGGCGTTGATGCCTTCGAAGATCGCGACCGGGATGCCGCCCTTCTCGAGGTCGTTCTTGACCGCGGTGGCGATGCCCTGGCCGTAGGACTGCTTGTCATGCAGCACGGCGACCTTCTTCGGCTTGAGCTTTTCCAGGACGAACTTGGCGGCGGCCGGGCCCTGCTGGTCGTCGCGGCCGATGGTGCGGAAGATGAACTCGTAGTTCTTGCCGTCGGTCAGCGCCGGCGAGGTGGCCGACGGGGTCACCATGACCACGCCTTCGTTGTTGTAGACGTCGGCGGCGGCGATGGTCGCGCCCGAGCAGACGTGGCCAACCACGAAACCGATCTTGCTGTTGACCACGCGGTTGGCGGCCACCGGACCCTGCTTGGGTTCGCAGCCGTCGTCGATGACGACGGTTTCCAGCTTCTTGCCATTGACGCCGCCGGCGGCGTTGATGCGCTCGACCGCCGTGTCAACGCCTTCGCGGACCATGTCGCCGTACTGGGTGACCGGGCCGGTGGTCGGGCCGACCACGCCGATCTTGATCGTCTGGGCTTGCGCGCCCGCTGCGAACGTCAACCCTGCGGCAACACCCAAGGCGGCGATGACCGGGGTCAGACGGAATGCTGGCTTCATGAGTGGACTCCTCTATTGGCATGTAATCGTTGGTTTTCACCGGGCGTAGGCCGGCTTTATCAGTGAATTCCGCCCGGCTGCTATGCGTTTGCACGGCAAAGCATACACTGAAAGATCACTGTCATTGTGGGCTCCGGCCCGCCTTTTTTTGTGCGGAAAACTTGATGGGACGCATCACTTTCCCGCATTTCCCTTATGCCTTCAGGGATATATGCAAAAGAGGATTTATTCGTTTGCGTTACTAAGCCGGCGCGGCATCATGGCCGCCATGAGACTCCAACCGATCATCGTCCCCGGATGGAAAAACTCCGGACCCGAACACTGGCAATCCCGCTGGGCGGACGCCTTGCCGCACGCGATACGGGTGCAGCAGCGGGACTGGGAACAGCCGTCCTGCGCCGAATGGACCGCCGCCGTGGCGGCCGAAGTGGACAAGGCCCGCAGTCCGGTGCTGCTGATCGCGCACAGCCTGGGCTGCCTGGCCTGCGCCGCGCTGCCGGTGCCGCTGCGCGCCAAGGTGGCGGGCGCCCTGCTGGTGGCGCCGGCAGACGTGGAACGCGCCGACGCCCCGGACTGTCTGCGCGGCTTCGCGCCGATCCCCCGGACCTCGCTGCCCTTCCAGAGCGTGGTGGTGGCCAGCGACAACGATCCCTATTGCCGCCTGGAGCGCGCGCGCCTGTTCGCGGAACACTGGGGCAGCCGCCTGGTGGTCGTGCCCGGCGCCGGCCACATCAACGCCGACAGCGGGCTGGGCGATTGGCCCCAGGGCCTGAAACTGCTGGGCGCGCTACGCCGGCGCTCGTCGTGGCGGGTCTCGCCGCCGCCCGAGCGCATCTCGCCGGTACCCGTGCGCCCCTTGTCGCACCAGGGCTGAGCATCTCCACGCGGCGCTCGCCGATACGCGCCTTCTGCCCCTGACGGGCGTTCCATTGGGGCTGCCCAAAACAAAAACCCCGCGACGCAAGGGTGCGTGGCGGGGTTGATCGGCCGCGCTATCGCGGCTCGCGCTGAATCACTGCAGCAGGCTGCGCAGCATCCAGGCATTCTTCTCGTGCACGTCCAGGCGCTGCGTCAGCAGATCGGCCGTGGGTTGATCATTGGCGGCGTCGGCTTTCTCGAAGGCGGCGCGCGCGGTCTTGGCGACCGACTCGTTGGCGCTGACCAGCAGGCGCACCATTTCCAGCGCTTCCGGCACCGAGTCCGGCTCGGCGATCGACGACAGCTTGGCGTACTCGCGGTACGTGCCCGGCGCGTAGTGGCCCAGCGCCCGGATGCGCTCGGCGATGCTGTCCAGCGCGTTCCATTCCTCGGTGTACTGCGTCATGAACATCAGGTGCAGCGTATTGAACATTGGCCCCGTGACGTTCCAGTGGAAGTTGTGCGTCATCAGGTACAGCGTGTACGAATCCGCAAGCAGCTTGGACAGCTCGCCCGCAACCGCGGCGCGATCCTTGTCGGAAATGCCGATGTTGATGCGCGGAACACTGGTGGTCTTCTTGGAGGACTTGGCCATCGATGACTCCTGTTGAATGGACTGAGCAAGGATAACACTGCTGCTACGACAGACTTGGGACCGCACGGCGGCTCAACATTGATGCGGCTCAAGCGATAACTGCTGCAATCAATGAACTGCGTGCTGCAACCGAACACCAGACGTCGCAGCCAGAAACTGCAAGCGGGATGCCGCGGAGCCGGCTCCGCCGGTCCGTGGGCATGCCCCCTTGAGGGGGAGCGCGCGAGCGCTCGGGGGTGGGTCAATCTTGTTCTGCCGTGACCTCGCCCGCCAGCATCTGCACGCCCGGCAGCCCGCATTCATAGACGGCCTGCGCCAGCGCCTCGATCGCCGCGAGTCGCGGAAAGCTGCGGCGCCAGGCCAGCACCACGCGGCGTTCCGGCACCTGGCCCTCGAACGGCAAGTAACGCAGCAGGCTGTTCGAGGGAGGTTGCTCCGGCACAGCGGTCACCGGCAGCACGGTGACGCCGATGCCCGCCGCCACCATGTGGCGGATCGTTTCCAGCGACGAGCCCTCGAAGGTGCGCTGGATGCCGTCGCTGGCCGCGGAAAAGCGCGACAGCTCGGGACAGACCTCCAGCACCTGGTCGCGGAAGCAATGGCCGCTGCCCAGCAGCAGCATGGTCTGTTGCTTCAGGTCCTGCGCGTCGACGGCGGCCTGCTTCGCCAATTCATGGTCGTTCGGCACGGCCACCACGAAGGGTTCATCGTATAGCGGCTGCATGACCAGGCCGGCCTCCGGCAAAGGCAAGGCCATGATGGCGCAATCGATCTCGCCCTGGCGCAGCAACTCGACCAGGCGCACGGTGAAGTTTTCCTGCAGTAGCAGCGGCATCTGCGGCGTGCGACGGATCTGCTCGGGCACCAGGCGCGGCAGCAGGTAGGGACCGATGGTATGGATCACGCCCACGCGCAGCGGCCCGGCCAGCGGATCGTGGCCCTGGCGCGCGATCTCCTTGATACTGGCGCTTTCCTCCAGCACCTTCTGCGCCTGCGCCACGATGCGCTGCCCGATCGGCGTCACGCCGACCTCGGCGCCGCCGCGTTCGAACAGGGTCACGCCCAGCTCGTCCTCGAGCTTGCGGATGGCGACGGAAAGCGTGGGCTGACTGACGAAACAGGCCTCCGCAGCCCGACCAAAATGGCGCTCGCGTGCCACCGCCACGATGTACTTGAGTTCGGTGAGAGTCATACGCCCCCCGGGTTATGCGGCGGCCAGCGGGCCGTCGGCGAAAAGTTTAGGGTGGTTCATCTAGGTGCGCAGGAAGTCCTCGCGACCGCGCATCCAGCGCGCCAGGTGCGCCTGGACCACGTCGGGATGCTCGGCCCGCAGCCAGACCGCCGCGTCGCGCGCGTCCTCGGCGATGGCCGCGTCGGTCTCCAGGTCGGCGAAGCGCAGCAGCGCCATGCCGGACTGCCGCGTGCCCAGGAATTCCCCGGGGCCGCGCTGCTCCAGGTCGCGCCGGGCGATCTCAAAGCCGTCGGATGTCTCGAACATGGCGCGCAGGCGCTCGCGCGCGATCTGCGACAGCGGCGTCTGATAGAGCAGCACGCAGACCGATTCGGCAGTGCCGCGCCCCACCCGCCCGCGCAGCTGGTGCAGCTGGGCCAGGCCGAAGCGCTCGGCGTGCTCGATCACCATCATCGACGCGTTGGGCACGTCCACGCCCACCTCGATGACGGTGGTGGCCACCAGCAGGTCGACCTCTCCTTCGCGGAACGCCTGCATCACCGCCGCCTTCTCGGCCTGCGGCAGGCGGCCATGCACCAGGCCGATGCGCAGGTCCGGCAGATCGGCCCGCATGCCTTCGTAGGTATCGACGGCGGTCTGCAATTCCAGCGCCTCGCTTTCCTCGACCAGCGGGCAGACCCAGTAGGCCTGACGGCCGGCGCGCGCCGCCTGGGCGATGTGCGCGATGACCTCCTCGCGGCGCGCGTCCGAAACCAGTTTGGTCACCACCGGCGTGCGGCCGGGCGGCAGCTCGTCGATGACCGACACGTCGAGATCGGCGAAGAACGTCATGGCCAGCGTGCGCGGGATGGGCGTGGCGCTCATGTTGAGTTGGTGCGGCACGATGCGGCCGCGCACGGTTTCGCCCTTCTTGGTCAGCGCCAGGCGCTGGCCCACGCCGAAGCGATGCTGCTCGTCGACGATGGACAGGCCCAGCCGGTGGAATTCGACATGGTCCTGGATCAGCGCCTGCGTGCCGACCACCAGCTGCACGCTGCCCTCGGCCACGGCGGCGGCGGCCTCGCGCCGCGCCTTGGCCGTCAGGCTGCCGGTCATCCAGGCGATGTTCACGCCCAGCGGCTGCAACCACGCGGCGAGCTTGCGGAAGTGCTGTTCGGCCAGGATTTCGGTGGGCGCCATCAACGCCACCTGGGCCCCGGCCGCGATGGCCTGGGCCGCGGCGATGGCCGCGACCACGGTCTTGCCGCTGCCCACGTCGCCCTGCAACAGGCGATGCATCGGATACGGCTGCGCCACGTCCGCGGCGATTTCCCGCACAACGCGCTGCTGCGCGCCAGTCAACTTGAACGGCAGGGTTTCGTACAGCCGGGCCACCAGCCCGTCCGGCGCGTCGCTGGGCGGCAGCGGCGCGGCTTCCTTGACGCGCCGCGCGGCCCGGGCGGCGGCCAACGACAGTTGCTGCGCCAGCAGCTCGTCGAACTTGATGCGCCGCCATGCCGGGTGAACCCGTTCCAGCAGCGCCTGCTCCGACTCGCCCTGCGCCGGCGTGTGCAGCGCGCGGATGGCGGGCTCGAACAGCGGCAGCGCATAGCGCTCGCGCGCCACCGGCGGCAAGGTGTCGGACAGGTCGGCGCGATCCAGCGCCTGCGCGATGGCGCGGCGCAGCGTCAGCTGCGGCAGGCCTTCGGTGCTGGGATAGACGGGCGTGAGCGCGGTGGGCAGCGGCGCATCGGCGTTGACCATGCGCGGGTGCACCATCTCGCGGCCGAACAGGCCGCCGCGGACCTCGCCGCGCGCGCGCAGACGCTTGCCCACGGTCACCTGCTTCTGCTGGCTGGGGTAGAAATTCAGCCAGCGCAATTGCAGCTCACCGCTGTCGTCGGCCAGCGTGGCCGTCAGCTGACGCCTGGGGCGGTACAGGACCTCGGATTTGGTGATCTCGCCTTCGACCTGCGCGGAAAAGCCCGGCCGCAACGAGGCGATCGGAACCACGCGGGTCTCGTCTTCATAGCGCAGCGGCAAATGCAGCACGAAGTCTTCGGGCGACACCAGACCCAGATTGCGGAGCTTGCGCTCCGTATCCGTCAGCGGTTTGCCGGCGCCGCCCTTGGCAGCGCTCGCGCGCTTGGGTGCCGCTGCGGCGGCCGGCATGGAGGAACGCGCCTCGGTAATGAAATGCCCCGGTGGTGCTTACAGGACCAGGATGGCCTCGACCTCGAACTGCGCGCCCTTGGGCAGGCTGGCCACGCCGATGGTGGAGCGCGCCGGGAAAGGCTGAGGAATGATCTCGGCCATGATGGCGTTGGCGGCCGCGAACTTGCCCAGGTCGGTCAGGAACAGGGTCAGCTTGACGACGTTGTCCAGCGTGCCGCCGGCCGCCTTGATGACTTCCTGCATGTTGGCGAACGCCTGGCGGACCTGGGCGTCGAAGTTCTCGGACACCAGATCGCCGGTGCCGGGCTCCAGGCCGATCTGGCCGGACAGATAGACCGTCTTGCCGCCGCTGACGGCGACCGCTTGCGAGTAAGGGCCGACGGCGGCGGGCGCGGCGTCGGTGTGGATGATTTGCTTGCTCATGGGCGGAATCCTTGTAAGGTCGTACAGATGCTTGAACTATCGGATTTTAATCACCAATAGCATATTGCGAAAGCTCCGGCTTGCCGCCACGGTGCGCGGCGGGTCCACCACTGAAGCGACGCGGCAAACGATGGCGGCAAGGCCGCGGCCCTGTCATGTTACCCACGCCGATGACAGCATGATGTACGGCCTGTGCCCGTCCCACAGGGCCTCCCGCCAGTCTATCCCTCTCCACCCAGCTCGACGCGCCGCTCCCGCAGCAGGTCATACAAGGCCTGCGCCGCCACCGACAGGCTGCGCCCCTCGCGCCGCACCAAGTGCAGGGGCCGCGTCAGCGCGCGTCCGGCCAGCGGCACGATGCGCAAGTCCTCGCCGCCGAAATGGAACAATGTCATCGCCGGCACCACCGACACGCCCAGCCCCGCCCTGACCAGGCCGGTCACAGTGGCCAGATGCTCCACCTCGAACACCGGCGGTGGCGCGGCCGCGCCTAATGCCACGTCCAGGTGCTTGCGCACGCTGCTGCCGCGCGCCAGCTGGATCAGCGGATAGCGCGCGATGTCGCGCAATCGCGCCTGCTCCACCTGAGCCAATGGATGATCGCCACGGCACACCAGGAAATAGCGGTCGGAGTATAGGAATTCGCTCGCCAGCTCGCTCATGTCCGGCCGCTCCGAGGCCACCGCGAAATCCGCCTGCCCGCTGCGAACCATGTCCAGGCAGGGATCCAGCAGGGCGTCGCGCAGGTCGATCGAAATGCCGGGATGCCGCTCACGGAAGCCCGCCAGCAGGCCGGGCAGCCAGCCCGCCGCCAGCGACGGCAACGCGGCCAGCGTCACCCGGCCCCGGCGCCGCGCGGCGTGGTCGCGCAGATCATCCATGGCCAGTTCCATGTCGGCGAGCAGGCGGCGCGCCGAGGCCTCCAGCACGCGCCCTTCCGCCGTCAGCTCGACGTTGCGTGTGTCGCGGTCGAACAGGCGCAGGCCGGCGCTGTCTTCCAGCTGGCGGATCAGGGCGCTGAAGGCGGGCTGCGTCAGGTGACAGCGCTGCGCCGCCCGCGTGAAGTGCTTCTCGTCGGCCAGGGCCACGAAGGCGCGCAGCTGGCGGGCAGAGAGATTCATGGCTTTTCTCTATGAATTGATCCGATATTTCTATTTTACGGATGACTGGACGCTGCCTATAGTGACCCCCAACCTGTGCCCGTCCATGAACGCCATGCCCCGCTCTCCCCTTCATATCGGCTGCGCCTCCGGCTTCTCCGGCGACCGCAGCGACGGCGCGCCCGCCGTGGTGCGCACGCTGGCCGCGCGCGGCGGCGGCACGCTGATCTTCGAGACGCTGGCCGAACGCACCTTGGCGCTGGCGCAGCTGGCGCGCAACGAGGATCCGCGCCTTGGCTACGAGCCGCTGCTGGATGATCTGGTCGGCCCCGTGCTGGGCGACTGCCAGCGCCACGGCATCGCCATCGTCAGCAATTTCGGCGCGGCCAACCCGCAGGGCGCGGCGCGGCGCATCGCGGAACTGGCCGCGCGGCAGGGCCTGGCCGCGCCGCGTATCGCGGTGGTGCACGGCGATGCGTTGGACGCGCCCGGGCAGCGCGACCTGCTGCGCCAACGGCTGGGCGGGGCGCTGGACGGCCTGGACGTGGTCAGCGCGACCGCCTACCTGGGCGCGGCCGAGATCGCCCAGGCGCTGGTCGCGGGCGCGCAGATCGTGGTCGCCGGCCGCGTGGCGGATCCTTCGTTGACGCTGGGACCGGCGCTGGCCCATTTCGGCTGGGACGCGGCCGATTGGCCCCGTCTGGGACGCGCCACCATCGCCGGCCACATGCTGGAATGCGGCCTGCAGGTCACGGGCGGCTACTTCAGCGTGCCGGGCTTGAAGGACGTGCCCGATCTGCACCAAGCCGGCTTCCCCATCGCCGAGATCCAGTCCGATGGCGAGTTCGTCATCGGCAAGGCCGACGGCACCGGCGGCATGGTCGATGCCCGCACGGCCAAGGAACAGCTGCTGTACGAAGTCCACGATCCCGCCCGCTATCTGACGCCGGACGTGACCGCCGACCTGAGCCAGGCCCGCGTGGTCGAGCTGGGCGCCGACCGCGTGGCGGTGCAAGGCGTCACCGGTCATGCCCGTCCCGATGAACTGAAGGTCAACGTCTGCTATCGCGGCGGCTGGCTGGCCGAGGCGGAGATTTCCTACGCCGGCGTGCAGGCCGAAGCGCGTGCCCGGCAGGCGGCGGACATCGTGCGCCGGCGCCTGGGCGCGGCGCTGCGACTGCGCGCCGATCTCATCGGCGTGGTCAGCGTGCTGGGCGACGACGGCGGCGACATGCTGGCCGGCTTGCCTGAAGGCCGGGCGCGCGACGTGCGCCTGCGCCTGGCCGCGACGCACGCCGAGCGCGCCCAGGCCGAACGGCTGCTGCGCGAAGTGACCGCGCTCTACACCTGCGGCCCGGCCGGCGGCGGCGGCGTGCGCACCGCCCTGCGGCCGCGCCTGAACATGATGTCCTGCACCATCCCGCGCGACGCGGTGCGCGCCGGCTGGCGCTTCCTGGAGGAGATCCCGCAATGAGCGCCGACCTCGTCAGCGTGCCCCTGTATCGCCTCGGCCATGGCCGTTCGGGCGACAAGGGCGACATCTCGAACCTGAGCCTGATCGCCTGGGACCCGGAATGCTACGCGATCCTGGCCGCCCAGGTCAGCGAAGCCCGCGTGGCGGCCTGGTTCGCCAGCCGCCATCCGCGCCGCGTGGTCCGCTACCTGCTGCCCAGCCTGCACGCGATGAACTTCGTGCTGGAAAACGCGCTGGATGGCGGCGTCAACGACGCGCTCAACCTGGACGCTCACGGCAAGAGCCTGTCCTTCCGATTGCTGGACATGACGGTGCAGGTCAGCCCCGCGCTGGCGGCCCGTCTGCCCGACATACCCGGCGACCGCCCGGCGGCCGCCTGATCCACCCTACAAGAACACACACAGGAGACACACGATGCGCACGCCCCTTCGGAACCGGCTCGCCTTGCTGCTGGCAGCCGCCTTGCCGCTGGCCGCCTCGGCCCAGTCCTTCCCCGCCAAGCCCATCACCTTCATCGTGCCCTTCGCGGCCGGCAGCGCCACCGACCAGATCGGGCGCGCCATCGGCCAGGGCGTCACGGAGCAGACCGGCCAGGCCGTGGTGATCGAGAACAAGCCCGGCGCCAGCGCCATGATCGGCGCGGCCGCCGCCGCGCGCGCCGCGCCCGACGGCTATACCGTGCTCATCACCACCAACACCACGCACGCCGCCAACCAGCATCTGTACAAGACGCTGACCTACCGGCCCGTCGAGGACTATGCGCCGCTGACGCTGCTGGGCAAGGGCGGCCAGATCATGGTGGTCAATCCGAATTCGGCGGCCAAGAGCGTCGGCGACTTTATCGCGCAGGCGCGCCAGTCGCCCGGCAAGCTCAGCTTCGGTAGCGGCAGCTCCAGCAGCCGCATCGCCGGCGAGCTGCTGCAACAGATGGCCAATGTGCAGCTGCTGCACGTACCCTACAAGAGCAATCCGCTGGCCGTCACGGATCTGCTGGGCGGCCAGATCGACATGATGATCACCGACACCGCCACCGGCCTGCCCCAGGTCAAGTCCGGCAAGCTGCGCGCCCTGGGCGTCACGGGACTGGCCCGCTCGCCGTTGGCGCCCGAGGTGCCGACCATCGCGGAAGCCGGCGTGCCGGGCTATGAAATGGGTTATTGGTTCGCGGCCTACGCGCCGGCGGGCACGCCGCCGGACGTGGCCAGGCGCCTGAACGAACTGCTGGTCAAGGCCACGCAAAGCGGGCCGGCCAAGCAGTTCTATGCGCAGACGGGCACCGCCCCCGCCAGCTCCACGCCCGAAGAGCTGGCCCGCTTCCAGCAGGCGGAAGCGGCGAAATGGGGAGACATCATCAAGAAGGCGGGGATCCAGCCCGAGTGAGCACGACGCGCCGGCATGCGCGGCGCCCGGTGCTCCGCGTACCGGCCGCGCGGCGTGGGTCGGATATACGCCGCGCCCAGCAAAAAGCCCATCGCATGCGATGGGCTTTTTGTACTTCGGCGAACACGCTGTGCGGCGGGATCGGCGCGGCGCTTTATTTGTCGACGAACGCGCGTTCCACCACGTAGTCACCCGGCTGTCCCACACCCGGGGACACGGTGAAGCCGCGCGCGTCCAGCATGGCGCTGATGTCGGCCAGCATATGCGGGCTGCCGCAGATCATGGCGCGGTCGGTCTCGGGGTTGATCTGGGGAATGCCGATGTCCTGGCAGAGTTTGCCGTTTTCCAGCAGTTCGGTGATACGGCCCTGATTGCGGAAAGGCTCGCGCGTGACGGTCGGGTAATAGACCAGCTTGTCGCGCACGATCTCGCCAAAGAATTCGTTATTGGGCAGCTCGTTGCCGATGAAGTCGGCATAGGCCAGCTCGCTGACCCAGCGCACGCCGTGGACCAGGATGACCTTGTCGAAGCGTTCGTAGACGTCCGGATCCTTGATGATGCTCATGAAGGGCGCCAGGCCGGTGCCGGTGCCGAACAGGAACAGGTGCTTGCCGGGCTTGAGGTCGTCGACCACCAGCGTGCCGACGGGCTTGCGGCTGACCAGGATGGTGTCGCCTTCCTTCAGATGCTGCAGCCGCGACGTCAGCGGGCCGTTCTGCACCTTGATGCTCAGGAACTCGAGGTTTTCTTCGTAGTTCGCGCTGGCGATGCTGTAGGCCCGCAGCAGCGGCTTGCCTTCGACTTCCAGGCCGATCATGACGAAGTGGCCGTTGTGGAACCGCAAGGCCGCGTCACGCGTGGTGGTGAAGGAGAACAGGGTGTCGTTCCAGTGGTGCACGCTCAGCACGCGCTCAGTATTGAAAGCAGCCATGTCGTATCAATTATGGGCGGTTCGGCGTTGCCGGGCTTGCGGCCCGTCCGCGCTCCGCGAGGATGGTTTCCGAGCCGCACTCAAAAGCTGGCAAGAGTGAAAAGGCGGCGGTCGGCATTAGGGTTGACCCTATTCTACAGGGTCTCGATGATAATTGCTCTCATTATTCCGTAATACGCTTATGCCGTATTGATGGGGATCAAGCGCCGGTCACACCTCCTTACGCGCAGTTGAACGGTGGAAATCTTCCTGGTATCGTCGCACTTCCATTTGATAATCATTTTCGTTATGCGGCCAGGCCATGTGCTCAGGCCGCAGGCACACCTCGCAGGAAGGCAGCCCTTCCCGCGCCCTCTTGCCGGAGTTGTTTCATGTCCAAGCGTCCCCAACTGAATTCCCTGCTGCGCGTCCTGGCCCTGGCCGGCGCCGCCGCCTTCGCCGTGCAGGCCCAGGCCGCCGAGGAAGTCAGCCTCTACACCACCCGCGAGCCCAAGCTGATCCAACCGCTGCTGGACGCCTTCACTAAGGAAAGCGGCATCAAGGTCAACACCGTCTTCGTCAAGGACGGCCTGCTCGAGCGGGTCAAGGCCGAAGGCGCCAAGTCGCCGGCCGACGTGCTGATGACCGTGGACATCGGCAACCTGCTGGACCTGGTCGACGGCGGCGTGACCCAGCCGGTCAAGTCCGAAACGCTGGAATCCGTCATCCCCGCCAACCTGCGCGGCGCCGACGGCAAGTGGTACGCCCTGTCGCTGCGCGACCGCGTGCTGTACGTCGAAAAAGACCTGAAGCTGGAATCCTTCCGCTATGAAGACCTGGCCGATCCCAAGTGGAAGGGCAAGGTCTGCATCCGCTCCGGCCAGCACCCCTACAACACCGCGATGATCGCCTCCATGATCGCGCACGACGGCGCCGAAGCCACCGAGAAATGGCTGCGCGGCGTGAAGGCCAACCTGGCCCGCAAGGCCGCCGGCGGCGACCGCGACGTGGCCCGCGACATCCTGGGCGGCATCTGCGACATCGGCCTGGCCAACGCCTACTACGTGGGCCACATGAAGAACGCCGAAGCCGGCACCGACGCCCGCAAGTGGGGCGACGCCATCAAGGTGATCCGTCCGACCTTCGCCAACGCCAAGAGCGGCGGCACGCACGTCAACGTCAGCGGCGCCGCCGTGGCCGCGCATGCGCCCAACAAGGCCAACGCCATTAAACTGCTGGATTACCTGGTGTCCGAGCCCGCCCAGGCGCTGTATGCCCAGGCCAACTATGAATACCCAGTGCGCAAGGGCGTGAAGCTCGACCCCGTGATCGCCAGCTTCGGCGAGCTCAAGATCGACCCGCTGCCCCTGACCGAAATCGCCAAGCATCGCAAGCAGGCCAGCGAGCTGGTCGACAAGGTCGGCTTCGACAACTGATGCACGGTGGCCGCGCCCTCGGGCGCGGCTCCGGCGCGCGGTCCCGGCGGTCTCCAGGCCTGCCCTCGCCCGCCCCGGCTCCATGCCCGGCGGACGACGGCAGGCCTTGCCGCTCAGGAAGCCGGACGCGCCGGACGCCAGAACTTGAAGCTATCGACGTACAAGCATGCACACTGAATCCCTGTCCCGGCCGCTGCGGCTGCGCTGGACGGAACGCGGCGCCGGCTGGCTCGCCGGCGCCGCCCTGATTGCCCTGGCGGTGCTCGCGCCGCTGCTGACCCTGGGCTGGTGGGCGCTGGGCGGCGACCTGGCCCATTGGCAACACCTGGCCAGCTACGTGCTGCCCCAGGCGCTGGCCAACACCCTCATCCTGCTCGCCGGCGTGGGCGCGCTGGTGGCCCTGCTGGGCACCGGCTCGGCCTGGCTGGTGACCGCCTACGAGTTCCCCACGCGCCGCACGCTGACCTGGGCGCTGCTGCTGCCGCTGGCCGTGCCCACCTACATCATCGCCTTCGCCTACCTGGACCTGCTGCATCCCATCGGCCCCATCCAGACCGGCCTGCGCGCCATCCTGGGCTACGACAGCCCGCGCCAGTTCCGCCTGCCCGACCTGCGCTCGATCCAGGGCGCGATCTTCGTGCTGGGCTTCGTGCTGTATCCCTATGTGTACCTGAGCACGCGCGTGATGTTCATGACGCAGGCCGCCAGCCTGCTGGAAGCCGCGCGCAGCCTCGGCGCCGGCCGCGCCGGCGTGTTCTTCCGGGTGGCGCTGCCGCTGGCGCGTCCGGCCATCGTGGTCGGCATGAGCCTGGCCCTGCTGGAAACGCTGAACGATATCGGCGCCTCGGAATTCCTGGGCGTGCAGACGCTGACCGTCTCGGTCTACACCACCTGGGTCACGCGTTCCGACCTGGCCGGCGCGGCCCAGATCGCGCTGACCATGCTGGCCATCGTCGTCGGCCTGATCCTGCTGGAACGGCATGGACGCAAGCGCCAGCGCTACGCCAACACCCAGCGCATGCGCCCGATGCAGCCGCGCCGCCTGCGCGGTCCGGCGGCGCTGGTCGCCGCGGCGCTGGGCTGGATTCCCGTGCTGCTGGGCTTCGTCGCCCCTGCGCTGTACCTGGTGGTGGAAACCTACAAGCGCCTGCATCTGGTCGGCGGCGTGTCGGGCCAGTTGCTGGTCGGGCTGCGCAATACGCTGACCGTGGCCTTCTGCGCAACCGTCGTCACCCTGCTGTGCGGCCTGACCGTCGCCTGGGCCGGACGCACGCTGCGCGAAAGCGCCGCCTTCAATCCCGGACGCGCCTGCGGCCGCGTCGCCAGCCTGGGCTACGCCGTGCCCGGCACGGTGCTCGCCATCGGGCTGCTCACGCCCTTCGTCTGGATCGACACCGCCGTGGGCCGCCTGTTCGGCGGCGGCGGTCTATTGCTGATGGGCTCCATGGGCGCGCTGGTGTGCGCCTATGCGATCCGCTTCCTGGCTATCTCCACCGGCGCCATCGAAGCGGGCCTGGCCCGCATTCCGCCGTCGTTGGAACAGGCGTCGCGCATGCTGGGCGAGACGTCCGCCGGCACGCTGCGCCGCGTCCACTTGCCGCTGCTGCGCCCGGCCCTGGCGGCCAGCGCGCTGCTGGTGTTCGTAGACGCCATGAAGGAACTGCCCGCCACCCTGCTGCTGCGCCCGATGAACTTCGACACGCTGGCCACCTGGCTGTACGCCGAGGCGGCCCGGGGCACCTACGAGGAAGGCGCGGTCGCCGCGCTGGCCATCGTGCTGGCGGGCCTGTTGCCCGTCATCCTGCTGGCGCGCACCAATCTGAAAATGGGACATTGAACATCTTGTCGTCCGATCTGCTCGAAATCGACCATATCTCGCTGGCCTACGACACGCCCAAGGGCGTGCGCGACGTGGTGCGGGACCTGACGCTGTCGCTGCCCGCCGGCCACATCGGCTGCCTGCTGGGCGAATCCGGCTGCGGCAAGACCACAGTGCTGCGCGCCATCGCCGGCTTCGAACCGCTGCGCGCCGGCCGCATCCTGCTGGACGGCACGGTCATCTCCACCCCGGACATGCAGGTCGCGCCCGAGTCGCGCCGGGTCGGCATGATGTTTCAGGACTACGCGCTGTTCCCGCACCTGACGGTGGCGCAGAACGTGGCTTTCGGCCTGCGCAGGCTGGACCGCGCGGCGCGCGCGCGGAGAGTCGAGGAAATGCTGGAACTGGTGGGGCTGAACCATGCCGCTGCCAGCTATCCGCACGAGATCTCCGGCGGCCAGCAGCAGCGCGTGGCGCTGGCCCGGGCGCTGGCGCCCTCGCCCGAGCTGCTGCTGCTGGACGAGCCTTTCTCCAACCTGGACGTGGACACGCGCGAGCGGCTGGCCTTCGAGGTGCGCGAGATCCTGAAGGCCACCGGCCACACCGCCATCCTGGTCACGCACAATCAGGCCGAGGCCTTCGCCATCGCCGACCGCATCGGCGTGATGAGCAAGGGCCGCATCGCGCAGTGGGACACGCCATACAACCTGCATCATCACCCGGCCGACGCCTTCGTGCGCGACTTCATCCGCAGCGAGGCGCTGGAAGAGCAGCGCGAGCAGGTCTTCGCGCGCGGCCGCTGAACGCAACGCGGGCGGCCAGGACCAGGGTCCGGGCCGCCCGCGCGAACGGCGCGCCCATCCAGGCCGCCGTCACTTCCGTCCCGGCGTCAATCCGCCGACAGCTTCACCTTCTGCGACAAGGCCTTGAAGGCCTCGTGCTGGCTGCGCGTCAGCTTTTCCACCTCTTCCGGCGTCGAGCCATACGGCATGAAGCCCGCCTGCTCCAGCTTGATCTTGACCTCGGGCATGGCCAGCGCGGCCTGGAAGGCCTCGCTCAGGGTCTTGGTGATCTCCGGCGGCATCTTGGCGGGACCATAGACCGCGAACCACGGATCGACCACGGCCGCGCCATAGCCCAGCTCGGCCAGCGTCGGCACGTCCGGTAGAGCCGGCGCGCGCTTGCTGCCGGTCACGGCCAGCGCGCGGACCTTGCCCGACTTGATATGCGGCAGCGAGGCCGGCAGGTTGTCGAACATGATGGGCAGATGGCCGCCCAGCAGATCGTTGATGCCTTGCGCGCTGCCCTTGTAGGGAATGTGCTGCATGCCGGCGCCGGTCAGCTGATCGAACATCACGCCCGCCAGATGCATCGACGTGCCCGTTCCCGGCGTGCCGAACGCGGTGCCCGGATGCTGCTTGGCATAGGCGACCAGATCCTTGACGCTGTCGACCTTGATCGAGGGGCCGGTCTCCAGCACCACCGAGGACGCGCCCAGCATGCTGATGCCGGTGAAGTCCTTGGTCGGATCGAACGGCATCGACGGATAGACGAAGGGATTGAGCGCATTGGTGGAAATGGCGCCGAAGCCGATGGTGTAGCCGTCCGGCGCGGCCTTGGCCACGGCGTCCATGCCGATGTTGCCGCCCGCGCCCGGACGGTTCTCGACGATGACGGGCTGGCCCAGTTTCTCCGCGACCTTCTGGCCCGCGGTGCGCGCCACCAGATCGGTGGTGCCGCCCGCGGTGTAGGGCACGATGAATACGATGGGCTTGGCCGGATAGCCGGCGGCCTGCGCGGCGGCCGCGCCGTGGACCAGCGCCAGCGCGGCCAGGCCGCGCAGCGCGCTCAAGGTAAAGCGTTGCATGATGTCTCCATCCCGTTGTTGTCTCGCGGCGATCGCGTTGTGCTCGATGCCGGAGGCGCATCATACTGCGCGGCGCCAGCCCTGGCCGCGCCGCGCGCACGCGCGCACTGTGGCGCAATTCATACGTATTGACGCGCATGAGGCCCTGGCTTGCCGCAACCGCGAGACAGGCCGCGAAGTTCAATGATAGAGTTGCGCTCTTTCCGGCCTGACGCCCGCGCAACGCCCCTTATCGGCGCCAACGAACGTCCGCCGAGGAAGCCGCGCCGCGCACGCCACCCACGCCACGTATGGCCATCCGCGCGACGTCCTCACCCCCATCAACCGAACTGCACAGGAGGAATCATCATGCAACAACAACAGACTTCCCGCCTTGCAGGCCGCGTCCAGCCCGACTGAATTCTTCTTGCCGCAGACTAGCCGGCAAGACATTCGCACTGCCCTGGTCCGGTCCTGCCATACAGGGTCTTTCATACGCATCACGCCCGCACGGCCACTGCCTGGCAGTGCGCCGCGATCGCCGCGTCCGCGCCATACGCCGCGCCGGTGAGCCGTGGCCGCGCCTTGCGGCACCGATGCCGATGGAAGCAAGCCCTTTCCAAGACCTGATTATGGAAATTCCATGGGCAATTGCATTCAAGCACTGTCCGAGCGCGTCACGCTGATCGCCTCGGACGACACCTGGATCGAAGGCAACGCGATCCAACAACTACACACGACCGCCAGGCTCGCCGGCATGCGCCGCGTCGCCGGCATGCCCGACCTGCATCCGGGTCGCGGCTATCCGGTGGGCGCCGCCTTCTTCTCCACCGGACGCCTGTACCCTGCCCTGATCGGCGGCGATATCGGCTGCGGCATGTCGCTATGGAGCACCGGCATCGACGCCCGCAAGGCCGCGACGGCCAAGCTGGAAAAGCGGCTCGGCGATATCGACGGACCGCTGGATGACTGCTGGCAGCCGCTGGTGGACGAGCTGGCGCCCGCCGATGTCGGCCATCGGCAGGCGCTGGGCACCATAGGCGGCGGCAACCACTTCGCCGAATTGCAGCGCATCGACACCGTCTGCGACCCGCAGGCGGTCGACGCGCTGGGGCTGGATCTGGACCGACTCGTCCTGCTGGTCCACAGCGGGTCGCGTGGCCTGGGCCGCGCCATCCTGGAAGAGCATGTCCAGCGGCACGGCCACGACGGCCTTGCCGAAGACAGCGCTGATTGCCAGGCCTACCTGGCCCGGCACGACGCCGCCCTGCGCTACGCCCAGGCCAACCGGCAGTTGGTCGCTCGCCGCATGCTGGACCGGCTCGGCACGGAAGGCGAACAGGTGCTGGACGTGCACCACAACCTGGTCACGCGCGCCGAGGTCCAGGGCGAACGGGGCTGGCTGCACCGCAAGGGCGCCACGCCGTCCGATGGCGGGCTGGTCGTGATCCCGGGCTCGCGCGGCGACTTCAGCTATCTGGTGGCGCCGGTTCCCAGCGCGGCCAGCCTGTACTCGCTGGCGCATGGCGCGGGCCGCAAGTGGATGCGCAGCGAGTGCAAGGACCGGCTGTTCAAGCGCTACAGCCCCGCGCAACTCGCCAAGACCCGGCTGGGCAGCCACGTCATCTGCGAGGACAAGCAGCTGATCTACGAAGAAGCGCCCGAAGCCTACAAGCCGGTGGACAGCATCATCGCCAGCCTGGAACAGGCCGGCCTGCTGACGGTGCTGGCCAAACTGCGCCCGGTGCTGACCTACAAGACCCGGGGAGGATGCTGCTGATGATCCTGCTGCAACTATCCTCGGCCCAGGGGCCGGACGAGTGCTGCCTGGCGGTGGCCAAGGCGCTGGCGCGACTGTCGCGCGAAGCGCAGGCACGCTCGGTCGATGTGGACATAGTCGAAAGCGAAAGCGGCGGCAAGGCCGGCACTTACCGCTCCGTGCTGCTGAGCCTGGACGGCGACGGCGCGGCGTCGCTGGCGGCGAACTGGGAGGGCTCGATCCAATGGACCTGCCCCAGCCCTTACCGTCCGTCCCATCCGCGCAAGAACTGGTTCATCGGCGTCTTGCGCTGCGAAGCGCCCGCGCCCAGCCTGGCCGCCGACATACGCTTTGAAACGACACGCTCGTCCGGACCTGGCGGCCAGCACGTCAACAAGACGGAATCCGCCGTGCGCGCCACGCACGTCGCCACCGGCATCAGCGTGAAGGTACAGACCGAGCGCAGCCAGCATGCCAACAAGCGCCTCGCCGTGCTGTTGATCGCGCATCGGCTGGCCAGCCACGAGCAGGCGCGGGACGCGGCGCAACGCGCCCGCCGCCGCCAATTCCATCATGAGGTGGAGCGCGGCAGTCCAAAGCGGGTGTTCAAGGGCGCCGCCTTCGAGCCGGCCGACGGCGCGTAGTCCGCGCCCAGGCGTCTTGCACAGGCGTGAAACGGCCGGGACGCGAGTCACCGGCCGTTTTTTCAAAACGGTCAGCCCCTCTGCGGCAGGCGCACGCTGTACAGGGAAGCATCTCTCATGCCCGTCAGGCCTTGGGCGGCGGCAAGGGAATGAACTCCGTCTCATCGCCCGGCACCGTCTGGCCGAAACGATCGCGCTGCCAGTCCTCTTTGGCCTGCTCGATGCGATCCTTGCTGCTGGACACGAAGTTCCACCAGAGGAAGCGGGGACCGTCCAGCGGTTCGCCGCCCAGCACCGCGTAGCGCGCATCGCTCACCGCGCGGATCTGCACCGGCCTGCCCGGCGCGAACACGACCAGGCGGCCGCTTTCGAACACCTGCCCCTCGACCTCGATCGAACCCGTGGCCAGATAGGCCGCGCGCTCTTCATGCTCGGCCGGCAGCACCAGGGTCGAGCCCGCGCGCATCTGGATATCCCCATAGAACAGCGGCGACAGCGTCTTGACGCTGGAAGTCTTGCCGAACAGCTCGCCGGCCACCACCTGGGCGCGCACGCCCTCGCCTTCCACCACCGGCTGCGCGTCCAGCCCGTAATGGACGAAACCGGGATCGGTCTCCTCGTGCTGCTTGGGCAGCCCCACCCAGATCTGCAGGCCACAGAGCCGCTGATCAGCCTGCCGGCTTTCGGGCGACGAGCGCTCCGAGTGCACGATGCCCCGGCCCGCCGTCATCCAGTTCACCTCGCCCGGCAGGATGGTCTGCGTATGCCCCGCGCCATCGCGATGCACCATCGACCCTTCGTACAGATATGTGACCGTGGACAGCCCGATATGCGGATGCGGCCGCACATCGATGCCGCTGCCAGCCCTGAATTCGACCGGCCCCATATGATCCAGGAACACGAAAGGCCCGACGGTGCGCTTCTGCGCCGAAGGCAGCGCCCGCCGAACCTCGAATCCGCCCAGATCGCTGCTGCGCGGCACCACCACCGTTTCAATCTGGCTCGCGCCGTCATCAGACAAGGTCGTCATGGTCATCTCTCCCATTTGAATCCTGCAACCACATTCCATCTTAGTAATACCCGACACCACACGCCACCCATCAACAGTGGCACGCCCTCCCCCCATCGGGGCCGCACGGATCCGGCTCTGCCGGTCCGTAGCGGCGCCCCTGGGGGAAGCGCGCAGCGCTCGGGGGGGCCTCTACTTCAAGTCAAACACCAGCACTTCGGCGTCCTTGCCGTTCGACAGCTTCACGGCGACCTCATCGCTGAGCGCCAGCGCGTCGCCGGCCTTCAGCGTCTGGCCATTGGCGACGATCTCGCCCCGGGCCACGTGCACCCAGGCACGACGCCCCGCCGCCAGCGGCAGCTCGGCGCTTTCATCGCCGTCGAACAGGCCCGCATACAGCCGCGCGTCCTGATGGATCTTCATCGAGCCCTCGGCGCCATCCGGCGACACCAGCGCCTGCAGGCGGCCGCGCTTCTGCGCATCGCTGAATTCACGCTCCTCGTACTCCGGCGCGATGCCGGCCACGTCAGGCTCGATCCAGATCTGCAGCAGATGCGTTTCGGCATCCGGCAGCGGGTTGAACTCCGAATGCAGCACACCCCGGCCCGCGCTCATGCGCTGCACGTTGCCCGGCCGGATGGTCGAGCCGCTGCCCATGCTGTCCTTGTGGGCGACGGCGCCGTCGAGCACATAGGTGATGATCTCCATGTCGCGGTGCCCATGGGTGCCGAAACCGCGACCCGCGGCGATGCGGTCATCGTTGATCACGCGCAGCGCGCCGAAGCCCATGTGCGCCGGATCGTAGTAGTTGGCGAAGGAAAAGGTGTGGAACGAGTCGAGCCAACCGTGGTTGGCGTGGCCCCGTTCGGCGCTGCGGCGGATGGTAAGCATGGCTGACTCCTGTTTCAATAAAATGAATGGTTGTGACGTACCTTCTGGCGGGAATCGCCGTGCGGTTTCTGGCTGCACAACCGGCATGAGTGATATTCTGCGCCTGATGGCGGCCGGTTTTGTCGCCCGTTTTTGAAGACAACGTTCATAAATTTTGAATGCATGGTCATGACCCCGCTCTCCCAGCCCATCACTCCCGAGCTGCTGACCCTGGTGGACGCCATCGCGCGCCACGGCAGCTTCGCCAAGGCCGCCCGCGAACAGGGCAAGGTACCCTCGGCCGTGACCTACGCCATCCGCAAGCTGGAGGACGGGCTGGACGTGCTGCTATTCGACCGCAGCGGGCAGCGCGCACGGCTCACCCCGGCCGGCGAGGCGCTGCTGCGGGAAGGCCGCCACCTCCTGCAATCGCTCGACGACCTGGCCTGCCGCGTCAAGCGGATCGCCACGGGCTGGGAGGTGGAGCTGCGCATCGCCGTCAGCGCCGTGCTGCCCTGGCGCCCGCTGTATGACCTGATCGAGGAATTCCAGGCGCTGGGCAGTGCCACCGCGCTGCGTTTTTCCACCGAGGTGCTGAGCGGCAACTGGGACGCGCTGACCTCCGGCCGCGCCGATCTGGTCGTCGGCGCGGGCGCGGCCGGCGAGCCGACCGGTCCGTATCGCTCTCAGGCCATGGGCCAGGTGCAGTTCGCGTTCTGCGTGGCCGCCAGCCATCCGCTGGCGTCGCTGGACCGCCCGCTGGGCCCGGCCGATCTGAACCGCTATAGCTCGGTGGTGGTGGCCGATACCAGCCGCGGCCTGCCGCCGCAGACGCGCGGGATCCTGTCGGAGCAGCCCGTGCTGGTCATGCCCACGATGCAGGCCAAGATTGACGCGCAGGTGCGCGGCCTGGGCTGCGGCTATCTGCCGGTGACGCTGGCCGCGCCGTATCTGGCGCAAGGCCTCCTGACGATCTGCGAGACGGAGGAAGGCATGCCCCTGACGGAGCATGTGGCCTACGCGTGGCGCGCGGAGCCGCCGGGCGAGGCATTGAAGTGGTGGCTGGAAAAGCTCAAGTCGCCCCGGCTGTGCGAAAGCCTGCTCGGGCTGGGTTGAAGGCGGGCGCGATGCCGCGCCCGTGCCTCAGTCGTCCTCGATGCCCAGCTCGCGCAGCTTGCGCGTGATGGTGTTGCGGCCAATGCCCAGCCGCGTCGCGGCCTCGACCCGTCGGCCACGGCTGGCATCCAGCGCGCTTTGCAGCAGGATCTTTTCGAACTGGCGCGTCAGCGTGGCCATGACGGCAGGCTCGCCGCGCTCCAGCCGATGCTGCGCGTCGCGCAACAAGGGATCCTGCCAGTTGCGCGGCGTCGCCGCATCCGGCTCGGCCTGCGCCGGCATCGCGGTCGGCAACACCGTGCCGATGGCGGCCACGGGCGGGCGCTGCGTCGCCGGCGCGCCGGATGCCTGCTGCGAATCCACCGCCCGGATTTCGGGCGGCAGATCGGCGGGTTCCACCGTCTGCCCCGGCGCCATCACGGTCAGCCAGTGACAGAAATTCTCCAGCTGGCGCACGTTGCCGGGAAAGTCGAACCGGGTCAGCACCGCAAGCGCCTCGGGCGTCAGGCGCTTGACCGGCACGCCCAGCGCGCGGGCGCTGGCCGTCAGGAAGTGATTGGCCAGCGCCGGAATGTCCTCGGTGCGCTCGCGCAAGGGCGGCAGGCGCAGCCGGATCACGTTCAGGCGGTGGAACAGATCCTCGCGGAACAGGCCCTGCTCCACCCGCTGCTCCAGCGGCTGGTGGGTGGCCGCGACGATGCGCACGTCCACGCGCACCGGCTGGGCGCCGCCCACGCGGTAGAAGCTGCCTTCGGCCAGCACGCGCAACAGGCGGGTCTGCAGCTCGATCGGCATGTCGCCGATCTCGTCCAGGAACAGCGTGCCGCCGTGCGCTTCCTCGAAGCGACCGCGGCGCAGCGTGTTGGCGCCGGTGAAGGCGCCGCGTTCGTGGCCGAACAGCTCGGCCTCCAGCAGGTCGCGCGGAATCGCCGCGGCGTTCAGCGCGACGAAGGGGCCGCCGGCGCGCACGCCATGGCCGTGCAGCGCCCGCGCCACCAGCTCCTTGCCGGTGCCGGACTCGCCCGTGATCAGCACCGTGACCTTGGACTGGGCCAGCCGGCCGATGGCGCGAAAGACTTCCTGCATGGCGGTGGACGAGGACTGCGTCATCATCCAGCGCTCGTTGTTCTGCGTCTCGTCCTGCCCGGGCGCGGCCTCATCCTGCTGCGAGGACTCCTGCATCGCGCGCTGGATCAGCGCCACCGCCTCGTTCACATCGAAGGGCTTGGCCAGGTAGTCGAACGCGCCGCCCTGGAAGGCGGATACCGTGCTGTCCAGGTCGGCAAAGGCCGTCATCACGATCACGGGCAGGCCGGCGTGGCGTTCCTTCAGCTGGCGCAACAGCTCCAGCCCATTGCCGCCCGGCATGCGTATGTCCGACACGAGCGCCGACGGGACGTCGCGCGCCAAGGCATCCAGCACGTCGGCCGATTGGGAAAAACTGCGGGTGGGGATGCCAGCGCGCGCCAGGGCCTTTTCAAGAACCCAGCGGATGGCCTGGTCATCGTCGACGATCCATACGGGTTTCATCAGTGTGCGGGCTCCATCGGAAGGACCAGGCGGAACTCGGTGCGCCCGGGCCGGGATTCGAATTCGATGATGCCGCCGTGCTGCTGCACGAAGTCCTGAGCCAGGCTCAGGCCCAGTCCCGTGCCGCCGGCACGGGCTGTCACCAGCGGATGGAAAATGCGGTCGCGGATGTGCTCGGGCACGCCCGGACCGTTGTCAATGATCGAGAGCACCAGCGCCAGCCGGTGCTGCCGGTGCGCCAGCATGACCTGCCTCGCCACCCGCGTGCGCAGCGTCACCAGGCCATGCTCCACGCCGGCGTCCCTGGGACGCGCCACCAGTTCCTGCGCGGCGTTGCGGGCCACGTTCAGCACCGCCTGCATCAGCCGGGCCGCATCGCCCTTCAGGTCGGGCACGGAAGCGTCGTAGTCGCGCAGCAGCGTGATCTCGTCGCGAAACTCGGCCTGTATCAGCGCGCAGACGCGCTCGCAGATCTCGTGGATGTTCACCGGCCGCGCGTTCAGCGGCACGCGCTGCGGTCCGCTCAGGCGGTCCACCAGCGCCTGCAGGCGGTCGGCTTCGGAAATGATGACCTGGGTGTACTCGGCCAGCGCCGCGTTGGGCAACTCGGCCTCCAGCAACTGGGCGGCGCCGCGCAGGCCGCCCAGCGGATTCTTCACTTCATGCGCGAGATTGCGCAGCAATTCGCGGTGCGCCTCGATCTCCTCGACCAGGCGATGACTGCGATCGGCCAGCACGCGCTGCTCGATCTCGCGCGCCTCGATCAGCACGGGCCAGCGCTGGCCCGTCAGCCCGACGGTCGTGACCGACACTTCCACCGATTCCATGGCGCGGCGCAGGAACGCCAGCTGCCTGACGTCGGCATAGCGGCCGCCGGCGGCGCGATCGATGGAGGACTGTATGTGCTCGGGGCTGTCGAACAGCGTGGCGGCCGACTGCCCGCACAGCTGCTTGCGCGACCGCCCGAACAGATCCTCGGCGGCGGCATTGGCGTATTCGATGTGGCCGCGCCCGTTCACCAGAAAAACGGACGTGGCGAGCAGGTCTAGAGCTTCTACATTCATCTCAGTTACCCATCGCGCTACGCGCCACCCGCAACGCAAGAAATCAACACAACTCCATCCGGAGCGCGGCAAAGCCGGCCAGGCCGGCCCGCCGCAAACCCGATGGAGACAAACGACTCAAGGGAGGAGACAACGCCACGACTCGGCAGAGCCCTCCCCACCCCAGGCAGCGCGGAGCCGGCTTTGCCGGTCCGCTGGCTGCGCCCCCTTGAGGGGGAAGCGCCGAAGGCGCTTCGGGGGTGGGCGTCACCTCATAGGCTGTAGTACATGTCGAACTCGATCGGGTGCGTCGTCATGCGCAGACGGTTCACATCGCCCATCTTCAGGTCGATGTAGGCGTTGAGCATGTCGTTGCTGAACACGCCGCCACGGGTCAGGAACTCGCGGTCCTTGTCCAGGGCTTCCAGCGCTTCTTCCAGCGAGGCGCACACGGTCGGGATCTTGGCGTCTTCTTCCGGCGGCAGGTCGTACAGGTTCTTGTCGGCCGGATCGCCCGGGTGGATCTTGTTCTGCACGCCGTCCAGGCCGGCCATCATCAGGGCCGAGAAGGCCAGGTACGGGTTGGCCAGGGGGTCCGGGAAGCGCGCCTCGACGCGGCGGCCCTTCGGGTTGCCGACGTAGGGGATACGGATCGAGGCCGAGCGGTTGCGGGCCGAGTAGGCCAGCTTGACCGGGGCTTCGTAGTGCGGAACCAGGCGCTTGTACGAGTTGGTGCCCGGGTTGGTGATGGCGTTCAGCGCGCGGGCGTGCTTGATGATGCCGCCGATGTAGTACAGCGCGAAGTCCGACAGGCCGGCGTAGCCGTTGCCCGCGAACAGGTTCTGGCCGTCCTTCCAGATGGACTGGTGCACGTGCATGCCCGAACCGTTGTCGCCGACGATGGGCTTGGGCATGAAGGTGGCGGTCTTGCCGTAGGCGTGAGCCACGTTATGAATGATGTACTTGGTGATCTGCGTCCAGTCGGCGCGCTGCACCAGCGTGCTGAACTTGGTGCCGATTTCCAGCTGGCCGGCGCCCGCCACTTCGTGGTGGTGCACTTCGACCGGCACGCCCATCTGTTCCATCAGCAGGCACATTTCCGAACGCATGTCCTGGAACGAATCGACCGGGGGCACGGGGAAGTAGCCGCCCTTGACCGAGGGACGATGGCCGGTGTTGCCGCCTTCGAAGTCCAGGCCGGTGGACCAGGAGGCCTCTTCCGACTTGATCTTGACGAAGGTGCCCGACATGTCGGTGTTCCAGGTCACGCCGTCGAACACGAAGAATTCGGGTTCCGGACCGAAGTAGGCGGTATCGCCCAGGCCCGAGGACTTCAGGTAGGCTTCGGCGCGCTTGGCCAGCGAGCGCGGATCGCGGTCATAGCCCTTCAGGTCCGAAGGTTCGACCACGTCGCAGGACAGGATCAGCGTCGGCTCTTCGCGGAACGGATCCATGTTGGCGGTGGACAGGTCGGGGATAAGCAGCATGTCCGAGGCTTCGATGCCCTTCCAGCCGGCGATCGACGAACCGTCGAAGGCTTGCCCGCTTTCCAGCTTGTCTTCATCGATCGCGCTCGTGGGCACGGACACGTGGTGCTCGCGGCCCACGGTGTCGGTAAAGCGGAAGTCGACGAATTTGACTTCGTTGTCGGCGATCTGTTTCAGGACGTCTTTCGGGCTTGCCATGTCATCTCCATTAGATAAAAGGGTCGAGGGCGCTGCCGCTCGACTGGCATGAAAGAGGGAAGCAATAAGCGTGCCAGGTTTGGCCTCAGGGAATCCCCGGGGACAACGGCGAGTAAGAAGGAAAATGTAGCACCAATATGGTGCAAAAGATGGGGCATGAACGCCCCATCTTGGTGCTTTTTTGCTACAGGAACATTTCCTGCAGATCGTTCAGGAAGCGCCAGCCCAGGGAGGTCGCCTGCAGGCGGGTGGGATCGGCGTCCAGCAGGCCGCGTTTGGCCGCTGCCTCCAATTGGTGCGCGATGACGGCCAGCGACAGGCCGGTGCGCTCGCTGAACAGGGTCGCCGCCACGCCGTCCTTCAGGCGCAAGGCGTTCAGCATGAACTCGAAGGGCAGCTCGTCCGGCCCGACCTGTCGGCTTTCGGCCAGATGGCTGCCGTCGCGCGCGGCGGCGGCCTGCATCCAGGATTCCGGGTTGCGCAGGCGCGCCTCGCGCACGATGCGATCATGGAAAGACAGCTTGCCATGCGCGCCCGGACCGATGCCCAGGTAGTCGCCGAATTCCCAGTAATTCAGGTTATGACGGCAACGCGCGCCCGACCGGGCGTAGGCGGACACCTCGTAGCGCGCCAGGCCCGCCGTGGCCAGCTCGGTTTCGACCAGGTCCTGCATGGCGGCGCTGGTATCGTCGTCCGGCAAATCCTCGGGCGGGAACTTGGCGAACACCGTGTTCGGCTCCATCGTCAGGTGATAGAGCGACAGATGCTCGGTGCCGAAGGCCAGCGCCTGGCGCAGATCGTCCGTACAGGCCGCCAGCGTCTGGCCCGGCAAGGCGAACATCAGGTCCAGGTTGACGCGCGACACGGCGCGCTGCGCCATCTCGATCGCGGCGCGGGCCTGGGCGGCGTCGTGGATGCGGCCCAGCTTCTTGAGCTGGACGTCATCGAAGCTCTGGATGCCCAGCGAAAAGCGCGTCACGCCGCTGGCGGCATAGTCCCGGAAGCGGCTGGCCTCGGCGGTGCCGGGGTTGGCTTCCATCGTGATCTCGGCGTCCGGCCACAGGTTCAGGCAGGCGCGCAACATCGCCAGCAGCTCGTCCAGCCCGGCGGCCGACAGCAGGCTGGGCGTACCGCCGCCGATGAACACCGACACGACCTGCCGGCCCCAGATGCCGGGCAGCGCCTGTTCCAGATCACTGCGCAGCGCGTCCAGGTAGGCGCGTTCCGGAATGCCCTCTCCCGGCGCGGCGTGCGAATTGAAGTCGCAGTACGGGCATTTGCGCACGCACCAGGGCACGTGCACATAGAGCGACAGTGGCGGCAGGCTGGTCAGGGCGGAGCCCGTCGCCAGGCGCGGGCGCGAAGCGCCCGATTCAGCGCGGATGGGAATGGTGATGGACATGCTGCGATGCGGATGCAGGAAGGGCGGCGCGCCGCTCAGGCCTGGTTGAGCTTGCCCAGCAGCTCGCGCAGCGCGCGGGCGCGGTGGCTGACGCTGTTCTTTTCGGCCGGGTCCAGCGAGGCGGCGGTCAGGCCCAGGTCGGGCAGGTAGAAATGCGGATCGTAGCCAAAGCCGTTGGCGCCCTCGGGCTGGTCGATGATCTCGCCATGCCAATGGCCTTCGCCGATGAGCGGACACGGATCGTTCTCGGCCCGCACCAGCGCCAGCACCGCCACGTACCAGGCGCGCCGGTCGGCCAGGCCGGCCAGCTTCTGGACCAGCAACGCGTTGTTGGCCAGGTCGGATTTCTCGCCGCCATGCATCTTGGCGTAGCGCGCCGAATACACGCCGGGCGCGCCCTGCAGCGCGGCCACGCACAGGCCGGAGTCGTCGGCCAGGGCCGGCAGCCCCGTCAGGCGGCTGGCGTGGCGGGCCTTGGCCAGCGCGTTCTCGATGAAGGTGACGTGCGGCTCTTCGGCCTCGGGCACGCCCAGCTCGCCCTGGGGCACCAGCTCCATGCCCAGCGGGGCGAACAAGGCGGAAAACTCACGCAGCTTGCCGGCATTGTTGGACGCCAGCACCGCGCGGCGCAGCGATTCGGGAATCTTGGGGGAAGTCATGGCGGCATTGTAAGGGAGCCGGCCGCCGCCGCCCTGCCCGCCCCGGCGTGCCATGCCGCTGTTGCGCCAGCGCAGGAAGAATGATGAATATGGCAATCGCGCAACAAGACCGACATATTTTATTGTCACTATGGATAATCTTGTCACTGATCGTATCTGACGCACCGGCGATGAACTCTCTTCACGCTTTGCCCCGGCCGGTTGCGGCCGGCGCTCCCCATTCCATTCCGGCAGTGGGGTCTGGTCACGCCAGTCTGGCCGGCATCTTGCGCGAACGCCTCCTGCAACCCCGCTTCCAACCCGTCATCGACCTGGCCCAAAGCCGCATCTACGGCCATGAAAGCCTGATACGCGGCCCGTTGGACTCGGCGCTGCACTTTCCCGACGCCCTGTTTGCCGAGGCCCGCCGCCAGGGCCTGCATCCCCAGCTGGAACTGGCCAGCTTCCGCGCCGGCGCCCATGGCTTCCATGAAGCACGTGCCCAGGGCAAGCTGTTCCTGAACCTGTCCGGCTCCGCCCTGATCCATTACTGGACGCTGTGGGGCGACGAAATGCCGCTGCGGCTGCTCAAGGATTGCGCGCTCGAACCCACCAGCATCATCGTCGAGCTGACCGAGCAGGATCCTCTGTCCGAACACATGGCCGCGCTAGGCGGTGCCTTCGCCTGCCTGCGCGACTACGGCATGCGCATCGCGCTGGACGACTACGGCGTGGGCAATTCCAACCTGCAGCTGTGGGCCGAGATGCAGCCCGATCTGGTCAAGATCGACCGCTACTTCTTCCGTGGCATCGGCCAGGACGACCGCAAGCAGAACATGGTGCGCGCCATCCTCAAGGTCGCCCAGCACCTGGGCACCGCCATCGTGGCCGAAGGCATCGAGACGGCCGAGGACCTGGCCGTGGTACGCGAGCTGGACATCCGCTACGCCCAGGGCTGGCTGCTGGGCCGCCCCGAAGAGGCGCTGCTGACCGAGCTGACGCAGCCGCTGCGCGATTCGCTGCGGGTGCGCACGCCCACGCCGCTGGCCCAACGCTCGGCGGGCGGCACCGCCGCCAGCCTGAAGGTCGAGGCGCCCGCCGCCCTGCTGGACAAGCACACCAATGACGACGTGCACCGCCTGTTCATGGAACACAAGCACCTGCACGCCGTGGCCGTGATCGACGCCGACAACCGCCCGGTCGGCATCATCAACCGCCGCGATTTCTCCGAGCACTACGCGCAGCGCTACACGCGCGAGCTGTTCGGCCGGGACACCTGCTCCACCTTCATGAACGGCGAGCCGGTGCTGGTCGATCTGAACGTATCGATCGACCAGCTCAGCCACGTACTGATCTCCGAAGACCAGCGCTACCTGATGGACGGGCTGATCATCACCCGCGACGGCCGCTACGACGGCCTGGCCACCGGCGAGACGCTGGTGCGCTCGGTCACCGAGATGCGCATCGAGGCCGCCCGCTACGCCAACCCGCTGACCTCGCTGCCCGGCAACATCCCCATCAGCCGGCACATCGCCACCCTGCTGGACGACGCCGAGGACTTCACCGTCTGTTATGGCGACCTGAACAACTTCAAGCCCTTCAACGACGTCTATGGCTACTGGCGCGGCGACGACATGATCCTGCTGACCGCCGAGGTCATCAAGCGGCATTGCGATCCGCTGCGCGACTTCGTCGGTCATGTCGGCGGCGACGATTTCGTGGTGCTGCTGCGCAGCCCCGACTGGATGGAGCGGGTGCAGCGCATCATCGCCGAATTCAACGACCGTGCCGTGGACCTCTACGACGACGAAGGCCGCCGCAACGGCGGCATCGAGGCCGAGGACCGCTACGGCGTGCCGCGCTTCTTCCCCTTCGTGACCCTCGGCGTGGGCGCGCTGACGGTCACGCCTTCCCTATGCGAGCGCATCCGCCCGGAGGACATCGCGTCGGCCGCCGCGCACGTCAAGCACAAGGTCAAGCATGGGAACCTGTCGCTGGTGAGCGAGCGCTATGGCGGCGGATCCCTGGCGCAGCTCGCCGGCGGCTGAGGCCTGCCGCGCCTCGTCCTCGCCTTCGGCGATCTGGAACACCGCCACGGCGCGCCGCAGGGCCTGCGCCTGACTTTCCAGCGCGGCAGCCGCCGCCGCCGTCTGCTCGACCATGGCGGCGTTCTCCTGCGTGGAGCGCTCCACGTCGGCCACGGCCAGGTTGACCGAGGCGATGCCCGCGGCCTGCTCGGCCGTGGCGCTGGAGATCTCGGCCACGATCTGCGTCACGCGGTCCACCGACACCATCATGTCGCGCATCGTGTCGCCGGCCAGGCCCACCTGACGCACGCCGGCCTCGACCCGCGCCGCCGAATCGTCGATCAGGCCCTTGATTTCCTTGGCCGCCTGCGCGCTGCGCTGCGCCAGCGAACGCACCTCGCCCGCGACCACGGCGAAGCCCTTGCCCTGCTCGCCGGCGCGCGCTGCCTCGACCGCCGCGTTCAGCGCCAGGATATTGGTCTGGAAGGCGATGCTGTCGACCACGCCCACGATCTCGCCGATGCGCCGCGCGCTGTCGGCGATGCCGCGCATGCTCTGCACCACTTCGTCGACCGCCTGGCCGCCGCGCTGGGCCAGTTGCGTGGCGCTCTGCGCCTGGCGGCTGGCCTGGTCGGCGTTGCCAGCGGTCAGCTGCACGGTGTGCGCCAGTTGCGTCATGTTGGCGGCGGCTTCCTGCAAGGAACCTGCCTGGCGCGCGGTGCGGTCGGACATGTCGGCGCCGCCCGCGGCGATCTCGCCCGAGCCGGTATGGATCTCCTCGACGCCGTGGCGCACCGAGGCCACCGCCTCGGTCAAGCCGGTCTGCATGCGGCGCATGGCCGAATACAGCACGCCGATCTCGTTGTCGCCACGCAGCGCGATCGCGCCGGTCAGGTCGCCGTCGGCGATGCGGTCGAAATGCGCGCCGGCCTCGTTCAGCGGGCGCAGGATGCCGCGCCGGAACGCCAGCCGGATCAGCACGGCCAGCAGCACCACCAGCCCCAGCACCACCGCCGCCACCAGGATGACCCTGGCCAGGGTATCGCTGGCGCCGGCCACCGCCGCCTCGCCGCGCTGGCGGGCATAGGCCTGGTAGGCCTCGGCCTGCCTGACGTAGGCGCTGCCGCTGCCCGGCAGCACCTTATCGACCAGGCGATTCACCTCGATGCCGTTCCAGCCCTGTATCGCCTTCTGCATGGGCGCCAGGGTCTGGTCGGCGAAGGCCGCATAGGCGGCCAGCATCTGGTCGAACAGCGGCGCGCCCTGCGCGCTGGCGTCCGGATTGGCGCGCAGCCGCGCCAGGCTGTCGGCGGCCTGCTTGAGCAGGGTCTCGGACTGCTTGAGCGAGGCATTGCGCGCCTCTTCCAGCCCGCCTTCCATCGCCGTCTTGGCATCGGTCAGCGCCGCGCGCGCCTGGAACAGCCGGCTGGTCATGTCGGCCAGGTCGCTGGCGCGCTCGATGCTGCCCTTGCCCAGCGCTTCAATATCGGCGCGATTGTCGCGCAGCACCGCGATGCCCGCGGCGGCGGCCGCCGCGAACAGCACCACGAACAAGGCCAGGATCGCCGACAAGGCCGTGGTGACTCTCAGATTCTTCCGCATATTCATCCTATCGCCCTGCCTCCAGGGCACATCGCGGATGATTATGCGGACGCAGTTTGGCAAATTCTTGACACAACCCGGCCCCTTGCATGACAAACCCTTGTCATGATCGCGCGCTTAGGCGCGGAGCAAGGCCGTGTTAATGAATTGTGAATTGGCAGCCCCGGCGCCTTGCGGCACAGTCCATCCTGTACCGAATTTCCATCCATCACGATCCAAGAAGCCCCCATGCCCCAAGCCTCCCACGCCTACCAGGACATCCGCGAAGCCGTGCGCGACCTGTGTTCCCAGTTCCCCGGCGAGTACTTCCGCAAGATCGACGAAGAACGCGGCTATCCCGAGACATTCGTCCGCGCGCTGACCGAGGCCGGCTGGCTGGCCGCGCTGATCCCCCAGGAATACGGCGGCTCCGGCCTGGGCCTGACCGAGGCCTCGGTCATCATGGAGGAAATCAACCGCAGCGGCGGCAATTCCGGCGCCTGCCACGGCCAGATGTACAACATGGGCACGCTGCTGCGCCACGGCTCCGAGGCGCAGAAGCGCGAATACCTGCCGCGCATCGCCACCGGCGAGCTGCGCCTGCAGTCGATGGGCGTGACCGAACCCACCACCGGCACCGACACCACCAAGATCAAGACCACCGCCGTGCGCCGAGGCGACCGCTACGTGATCAACGGCCAGAAGGTCTGGATCTCGCGCGTGCAGCACTCCGACCTGATGATCCTGCTGGCGCGCACCACGCCGCTGGATCAGGTGACGCGCAAGTCCGAGGGCATGTCGATCTTCCTGGTGGATCTGCACCACGCGATCAAGCACGGCATGACGGTGCGCCCGATTCCCAACATGGTCAATCACGAGACCAACGAACTGTTCTTCGACAACCTGGAAATCCCGGTCGAAAACCTGATCGGCGAGGAAGGCAAGGGTTTCAAGTACATCCTGGACGGCCTGAACGCCGAGCGCACGCTGATCGCCGCCGAATGCATCGGCGACGGCTACTGGTTCATCGACAAGGTCGCGGCCTACGCCAAGGAGCGCACCGTGTTCGGCCGCCCCATCGGTCAGAACCAGGGCGTGCAGTTTCCCATCGCGCGCGCCTACGTCAACGTCGAGGCCGCCAACCTGATGCGCTTCGAAGCCTGCCGCCTGTTCGACGCCCACGAGCCCTGCGGCGCGCAGGCCAACATGGCCAAGCTGCTGGCCGCCGACGCATCCTGGGAAGCAGCCAACGCCTGCCTGCAGTTCCACGGCGGCTTCGGCTTCGCCAACGAATACGATGTGGAGCGCAAGTTCCGCGAGACCCGTCTGTATCAGGTGGCGCCGATCTCCACCAACCTGATCCTGTCCTACGTGGCCGAACACATTCTGGGCCTGCCCCGCTCCTTCTGACGATGACAAACGCCTCCCACACCCCCCACCTGAGCGCCGAGCTGGCCGCCTTCGCGGCCGGGCTGCGCCACGAAGACATTCCCGCGCCGGTGCTGCGGCGCGCCGAGGATCTGCTGCTGGACTGCCTGGCCTCCATCCTGGCCGGCGCCTCGGCGCCAGCGGTGCTGGCGATCGAGCGCTATGCCGCTGCCATGGGCCCGGCCGACGGCCCCAGCGAGGTGCTGATCACCCGCCGGCGCAGCACGCCGCTGTTCGCGGCCATGGTCAATGCCGCCGCCGCGCACGTGGTCGAGCAGGATGACGTGCACAACGGCTCGGTGTTCCACCCCGCCGCCGTGGTGTTCCCTCCGGCGCTGGCCGTGGCCCAGGCGCTGGGGCGCTCGGGACGCGACCTGCTGACCGCCGCCGTGGCCGGCTACGAGGTCGGCATCCGCGTCGGCGAATTTCTCGGCCGTTCGCACTACAAGATCTTTCACACCACCGGCACCGCCGGCACCATCGCCGCCGCCGTCACCGTGGGTCGGCTGCTGAACCTGGACGCCGGGCAGATGCTGCACGCGCTGGGCTCGGCCGGCACCCAGGCGGCCGGGCTATGGGAATTCCTGCGCGACGCCGCCGACTCCAAGCAGCTGCACACCGCCAAGGCCGCCGCCGACGGCCTGACCGCCGCCTACCTGGCGCGCGACGGCTTCACCGGCGCCCGCCACATCCTGGAAGGCCCCCAGGGCATGGCCGCGGGCATGTCGCGCGACGCCGATCCGTCCAAGCTGTGCGACCGGCTGGGCACGCGCTGGGCGTTGGCCGAAACCTCGTTCAAGTACCATGCCTCCTGCCGCCACACGCATCCGGCGGCCGACGCGCTGCAACAGGCGCTGCGCGAGCATGGACTGAGCCCGGACGATATCGAGCGCGTGGTCACGCACGTGCACCAGGGCGCGATCGACGTGCTGGGGCCGGTGACCGATCCGCGCACCGTGCATCAATCCAAGTTCTCGATGGGCACGGTGCTGGCGCTGGTTGCGCTGCAGGGCCGCGCCGGGCTGGCGGAATTCGACGCCGGACTGGACGATGAACGGGTGGCGGCGTTCCGCCAACGCGTCGTAATGGAGCTGGATCCCGAAGTGGACGCCGCCTACCCGCAGCGCTGGATCGGCAAGGTCACGGTCCATACCCGCGACGGGCGCCAGTTGCGCAGCCGCGTGGACGAACCCAAGGGCGATCCCGGCAACACGCTGTCCCGCGCCGAGATCGAAGACAAGACGCTGCGCCTGGGACGCTACGCCGACGCCGCCACGGAAGGCGAACTGCGCACGCTGATCGACACGGTGTGGAGCCTTGAAAAGGCGCAGACCCTGGGGCAGCTGCTGGGTTGAAGCCGGCGGGACGGCCCAGCCCGGAACGGGCCTGGGCTGTCGCGGACTGGCCACGCATCGCGCGCCAGCCCGCTCAAAGGTTGAGTCAGCCGGCCAGCGCGGCCCGCTGTGCCCGCACCAGCCCGGCGATGCCGCCCTCGGCCAGCTCCAGCATACGGTCCAGCTCTGCGCGGGTGAAGGTCGCGCCCTCGCCCGTGCCCTGCACTTCCACGAACGCGCCGCCGCCCGTCATGATGACGTTGACGTCGGCGTCGCAGGCCGAATCTTCCTCGTAATCCAGGTCCAGCACCGGGCGGCCCTGCACCAGCCCCACGGACACCGCCGCCACCGCGTCGCGAATCGGGCTGGCGGCCAGGTCGCCGCGCTTCATCAGCAGCGCGATCGCATCGGACGCCGCCACCCAGGCGCCGGTGATGCTGGCGCAGCGCGTGCCGCCATCGGCCTGCAGCACATCGCAGTCCAGGTGCAGCGTGCGCTCGCCCAGCGCGCGCATGTCGAACACCGCCCGCAGGCTGCGGCCGATCAGGCGCTGGATTTCCTGGGTGCGGCCGCTCTGCTTGCCGCGCGCGGCCTCGCGATCGCCGCGCGTGTGCGTGGCGCGCGGCAACATGCCGTATTCGGCCGTGACCCAGCCCTCGCCCTTGCCCTTGAGGAACGGCGGCACCTTCTCCAGCACGCTGGCCGTGCACAGCACATGGGTGTTGCCGGCCTTGACCAGCACGGAGCCTTCCGCATAGCGCGTGAAGCCGCGCTCCAGGCTGAAGGGGCGCAATTCGTCGACGGCGCGGCCGGACGGGCGGGCAATGGCGGGGGTTGTGGTCACGATGACTCCAAGGCAAGAATTCAGATGGCGGCATTGTAAGGGCTTGCGTCCGGACGAAACCCGGCGCCCTGCCCGGTAACACCGCAAAATGCGGCGGCATGGAGTATCCTGCCGCGATATTGGCGCTCGCGCGCCCGCGAACGCCCTGTGCAGGCGGCCGCGACGCGCCATCCCTCCGGCAAAGAACAGGATAGACACACCATGATCCGCAGCATGACCGCCTTCGGCAACGCCAAGGCAGACCTGGAGCAAGGCACGCTGGCGCTCGAACTGCGCAGCGTCAACAGCCGCTTCCTCGACCTGTATTTCCGCCTGCCCGACGAGCTGCGCCATGTGGAAACGCCGCTGCGCGAACTGCTGACGGCGCAACTGGCGCGCGGCAAGGTCGAGATCCGCGTGTCCTTCACGCGCAATGCCAGCGCCGACATGTCCCGGCTCGACCCGGCCTGGCTCGAGACGCTGTCCGAGCAGCTGCAGGCCGCGCGCCGCATCCTGCCCGACATCGCCTCGCCCCGCCTGGTGGAACTGTTCAACTGGCCTGGCCAGCGCGGCAACGACGCGCTCGATCCCCAGGTCTGGGGCGCCGCCTGCCTGCAGGCTGCCCAACAGGCGCTGACGCAGTTGCAGGAAGGCCGCGAGCGCGAAGGCCAGCGCCTGGCCGCGATGATGCGCGAGTGCGCCGACGGCGTGGGCCGCATCGTCGAGACCGTGGAAAGCCACCTGCCCCAATTGCTGGCCGAGCATCGCGAGAAGCTGGCCGCCAAACTGCGCGAGAGCGTGGAAACCGCCTTCCCCGGCGGCTTCAATCACATCTCGGGCGCCGAGCTGTCCGAACGGCTGGCCCAGGAAGCCAATCTGTTCGCGCTGCGCATCGACGTGGCCGAAGAGCTGTCGCGACTGCGCTCGCATCTGGAAGAACTGCGCCACCTGCTGGGCGACGGCGGCGGCAAGCCGGCGTCGGGCAAGAAGAACGCAGGCAGCGCCGGCAAGCGGCTGGATTTCCTGTTCCAGGAAATGAACCGCGAAGCCAATACGCTGGGCTCCAAGGCCGGCAGCATGGACGTGACGCGCGCGGCCATGGATCTGAAGCTGCTGATCGAGCAGATGCGGGAACAGGCGCAGAACATCGAGTAAGGCGCGGCGGGTGGCGAGAACTGCCGCTCCTCCGGGCAGCGACGCATGCACACGGCAAAAAAATGCACCGAGGCATCACGCCCCGGTGCACAAGGCCAGAAGAAAACCATCCCAAGCGATCGCCATGAGGCCGTGAGCGGCCTCGGGTTCAATGCAAACGGCGGATCAAGACCGCACTATGGGCTTGAGCGTATCCCAAGCATCAATCGGGCCGGGATTGCCAGTCTGGCTGCCGCCGCCAAACAGGACGGCGGCCTTGTGAACCGCATTGATCGCTGTGGTCACGGCCCCTTCGGCCCACCCTCCCGTCCACGACACATCGTCGCCCGCCAGGATGAATCCATACGGCGCATTGTCTTCAATGCCCTGCATGAATTGGGAGAATATCCTCCGCTGATATTCATACTGCCCAGGCAAATTCATCTTGAACGCGCCAAGATAATGGGGCTCATTTTCCCAACTCATTTTCGCGAAGGTATCCGAGCCTGCGTAAAAACCGCTGATGTCGGCCTTTGGATAGATGGATTCCAGCAGATTGGTGCACAGCGTTTCCGGGGCGGGAAGATGCCTCTGGAATTTGAGCGCATCGTCATTCCATGTATAGGAAAGGAACATTCCGCTGCCCCTGTAGGCGCCCAGGCTGGGGCCATAGTCCACCAGGTAGGTGCCCCGGGTCAGCCGGTCGGACAGGGTGACGCTCATTTTCCGCTTGCCGTCGACGGGATCGCGTTCCTCCCAGAACGGCGTCGTCGTCGACGCGAAGATCTTGGTCGACTGCATGTAATGGGTATTCATCACCGCCTCCCACGTTCCCTCGGGCAGCAGCGGATTCATCTGCTCGAGGCTCGCGGCGCCATCGGCATAGCGCAGCTTGTCGAGCACGCGCACATGGGGCGTGTAGACAACGCAGTCGAATTCCCGGCTGAACGCCTCCTGCGTACGCGTGTCGATGAACTTCACCGTGAAGCCACCGCCCGGCTTGGGCGCGATATGCCGGACTTCCTTGCAGAACGGATCGGGCATCGCCTGCCGGGTCAGCGTTTCCACGCTGGTACCCGCGGGCCAGTGCGCCACGTCATCGCCCAGCGTGCTCGCGGGCATGGACCACAAGCGCTCGGGCATGCTGGAGGCCCCGTCATAGGCCAGCCGGTGATCGGCGTCCAGGCCGCCATAGATGACGCGCAGCAGTTCCAGGATCGAGTTGGGGAAATCAGTGTTCCACCCGCCCGTTCCAAAACCGATCTGGCCGAACAGATTGATCTGCGCCTCGTCCCAGCCGGACAGTTCCTGCAGGGCGAGAAGGAAGCTCTTGTCGTCCCAGGTTGCGCCGTTGTCGTCAACGATCTTGTTCCAGAGCGTTTTTATCTTGACGAGATCGATGGAGCCTTCCGTCATGGCCGCTTCCATCTCGGCGAAATGGAAGGGCTCGCCGCCGAGAAAAGTCGTGAAGAATTCTTCTTCTATCTGGGCGTACTCAGGAGGCTTCGGAAAATCGTTGCCCGTGGCCTCGTAATAGACGGGTGGCTCGCCCAGGTAGTCGACAACGGTGCTGATCGCGGCTTCCGTCCCGGGGTTTGGAAAATCCCCCATATTGGCTTTCACGCCCACCTTTTCAAAATAATGAAAGAGCGCCTTGGCCGATACGGGAAATCGCATGCCTCCCAGTTCGCAGATAACCCCATCGCCCGGGTTTCCCAGCTTCTTTGAATACAGGCGACCGCCAATGCGGTCGGATGCCTCCAGCACCACGGGATGCAGGCCCATGCGCATCAGTTCGTAGGCGCACACCATTCCGGATACTCCGGCGCCCACGACCAGGACCTGCTTGCCATAATGGGCATTGGCAACAGTGCACAGTGCGTTCCTGCCGGATCGGTCCAGGAACTTTCCATATTCAAAGGGAAAATCCGGGATGAGCGCGGTGACATCCGTGCTCCTTGCCCGAGGGGTTCTGAGGGTGCGCGCGGGTATGGAAGACATTGCATTTTCCTTGAGGTTGATAATGGCAGAACAGACGCCGGCATATCACCAGCGACCTGATCCTATGCTAGGTCCACACACCAGGAAAATGAATCTAAAATGATTATTGATTATTCTGATAATAAAACATAAGCGCCGTTAGAATCATAATATCTAGGCGCATCAAATATTATATTCACGCACATCAATATGATTAACCAGGCCAAATCCGGTCCGGCAAGGAAATTGCCTGCTATCAAGCATGCCCCCCGGACCGGAAACCGGCGAGCTCAGAACCTGTGCCGCATGCCCACCACGGTCGAGACCTGGCTCCTGCCCGATGAGGGCAACAGCGTATAGATCTGCGCGAACTGCGCGTCGCCGGCCGCGCGCTGATAGATGCCCGTCACATACAGGTCCGTCCGCTTGCTCAGGAAATAGTCCGCGCCAATATTGATCTGATGCCATTTCGGACGGGTGTCCGACGGCGTGTACGCGCCCCAGGTGTAAATATAGGCAAGCCCGAGCAGCAGGCGCGGCGACAGGTTGTAGGTGGTCGACACTTCGGCGTTGTTCAGCCCCAGCCGGGTCCGGTCCAGTAGTCGAAGCGCACATGCGTATAGAGCAGCGATACGCCCAGCGCGCCGAGCTTGTACGCGCCGCCCGCGCCGAAGATCCGCTGACGGTCCACGCCCGCGCCGCCGGGGCTCTTGACGAAGGGCGAGCTGAAGCCATAGTCCGCCACCACCGCCCCATCCTGGTTGGTGGGACTGTTGGGCGTGTTCACCACTTCATACATCGTGCCCAGCGACAGCCCTCCGCGCTGGTAATTCAGGCCCAGCGCGTAGGCATTGTTCGACTGCGACTGCGTCTGGCCGCCCAGGCTGTACATGCCCGAGACCTGCAACCCGTCGTACACGGGGCTTTTGTAGATCACCGTGTTGTTGACGCGGAAGGTATTGAACACGTTGTCGCTGTCGCCGATATGCGTGCCATAGGCCGCGAATTGCGTGGCGGACTCATTGGGCCACAGTACGGCATTGGCCAGGTCGTACTGGCGTCCCAGCGTGATCGTGCCGTAGTCGTTCGACTGCAGGCCGACATAGACCTGGCGTCCGAACATCCGGCCATTCTGCGACGCGGTGCCGTTGGTCATGGAAAAACCGCTTTCCATCACGAAGACCGTCGACAGCCCGTCGCCCAGGTCTTCCACGCCGCGCAGTCCCCAGCGCGGCGTCTGCATGGGGCCGTTCACCGCCTTCACGCTGGAATTGCCGCCCTGATTGTTGGTGTAGGCGACGCCGGTGGACAGCAGGCCGTACAGCGTGACATTGGAGTTCTCAGCATGCGCCGAGGCGCATGCCAGCGACGCGGCCGCGGCCGCGGCCGCGATGACGCTACGTTTCATGACTGCGAAAAACATGTGGGGTCTCCTCCTGGCATCTCTTGTTGGCGAGATTTGCGTGGATTGTCGGCTCAGGAAAGTCACCGCAGGAAGCATAGATTTTTGCCACGGCCACTCGAATATTTCGCGCACCCGGCGATCTGGCGCATGCCGCGCGACACGCGCCGGACCGCTGCGGAGCGCTCTAATTTCGGCATCGGCATTGCTCGAAAAACGGTTCTTGTCAGCGCACTGCCCGAAGGCCAGAATGCATTTCACAACGCATCGACCGGCACAGCCGGCACCCGCGCAAGGCCTGCGGCGGGCACATAAAACCAAGGAGACAAGGGCAATGAAAGATCTGGATTTGAACGATCCCAAGCGGCGGCGCCTGATGCAGGCCTCGCTCGTGATGGGAGGACTGGGCGCCCTGCTATCGGTACGTGCGGCCGCCGCCCAGCGCTCGGCGATCAGCATGCAGCTGGGCTGGGTTCCCGGCGGCGGGCAAGTGGGCGAAGTGGTGGCCAAGCGGCTGGGCTTCTATGAACGGGAAGGCATCGATCTCAAGATCGAGCCCGGCGGGCCCAATATCGATGGCGTGGCCATCGTGGCCTCGGGCCGTGGGCAGACCGGACAGGTCTCGTCCAGCCCATCGGTCATGCTGGCGGTGTCCGAGGGACTCCCGATCAAGTGCTTCGCCGTCGGCGTGCAGCGCCATCCCTACGCCTTCTTTTCGCTGGGCAAGAACCCGATCCGCAAGCCTCAGGACATGATCGGCAAGCGCATCGGCATACACGCAACCGGCATGGTGCTGCTCAAGGCCATGCTGGCCCGGCACCAGATCCCCGAGAACCAGGTCAGCATCGTGCCGATCGGCTCGGACATGATGCCCCTGCTCAGCGGCCGCGTGGACGCCGTGGCCGGCTGGCAGACCAACGTCTCGGCGCTCAAGGCGCTGGGCGCCGAGCGCGTCGATATGAGCCTGTGGGACTCCGGCGTGCGCCTGTATGCCCTGCCCTATTACGCGCACACGGACACGTTGCGCGATCATCCCGACCTGTTGCAACGCTTCCTGCGCGCGACCGCCAGCGGCTGGCACCACGCCAACCGCAATCGCGACCAGGCGGTGGAACTGCTGGTCAAGGAATTTCCCAGCCTGAACCAGGCCGACGAGCGCGTCGCGATCGACGTATTCATGGAGTACGTCTTCAACGACGAGACCAAGGCCAAGGGCTGGGGCAACATGGATCCGGCGGTATGGCAGGAGCAGATCTCCGCCTATGCCCAGCTCGGGCAGTTCCGCGCCCGCACGCCCAAGGTCGAGGACATCATGACGCTCGACATCCTGCAGGCCACCCAATCCGCGCGACTGGCGGGGTAAACGATGCAACAAGCGATTCAATCCCCATCCGCCAGGACGGGCGCCGCCGGCGCGCGCCCGGACCTGTCGATCAGCTGCCGCGACATCAATGTCCGGTTCTTCAGCGACCGGCGCAGCACGACCGCGATCGAGGGCCTGAGCCTGGATGTCCCCGCGGGCGAGTTCCTGACCCTGCTTGGTCCCTCCGGCTGTGGCAAATCCACGTTCCTGCGCGTGGTGGCCGACCTGGTGCAGCCCAGCCGCGGCGAGATCAAGGTGCTCAACGACGCCCCGTCCGCCGCGCGCGCCCGGCGCGACATCGGCTTCGTGTTCCAGGACGCGGCCCTGCTGCCCTGGCGCACCGCGCTGCAGAACGTCGAGCTGCCGCTGGAGGTTGCCAATGGCCGCTCGCGCGCCGGCAAGGCGACGCCGCGCGAACTGCTGGAACTGGTCGGACTGAAGGGCCGCGAGGACGCGTACCCGCATGAAATGTCCGGCGGCATGCGTCAGCGCGTGGCGATTGCCCGCGCGCTGGTGAGCGATCCGCGTGTGCTGCTGATGGACGAACCGTTCGGCGCGCTCGATGAGATCACGCGCGACCGCCTCAACGAGGAACTGCGCCGCGTCTGGCGCGAGATGGGGCTGACGATCCTGTTCGTCACGCACAGCATCCACGAAGCGGCCTTCCTGGGCCAGCGCGTGCTGCTGCTTGCCGCCAATCCCGGCCGGGTCAAGGAGATCGTGCCGGTGATGCTGCCGGAGCAACGCACCCTGGCCACCCGCGACACGGCGGAATTCGTTCAACTGTCCGCGCATCTGCGGCGCGTTCTGGAGACCTGCTGATGAGCGCGTCCGAAATGAAGCTGAATCTGGCCAAGCCCGGCGTTGACGCCGAGGCGGACGCCTACCGGGCCAGCCGTCGCCGCAGCCTCTGGCGTTCGCGCTCGCTGCCGGCGCTGGGTATCCTCGGCATCGTGGCCGCCTGGTGGGCGGTGGTGGCGATCTTCGACGTCAAGCCCTTCATCGCGCCCACGCCGGGCCTGGTGCTGCAAACGCTGTACGACAAGCGCGACATCCTGCTGCAGAACCTCATGCCGACCGCGCTCGAGGCCGCCGGGGGATTCCTGCTCGGCAATCTGCTGGCGGCGCTGCTGGCGACGGTGTTCGTGCACAGCAAGACGTTGCGGGAGATTTTCTATCCGGTCGCCGGCATGATCAATTCGATCCCGATCGTCGCCAAGGCGCCGATCCTGGTGCTGATCATGGGCAACGGCATCGAGCCCAAGATCACGATCGCCGCCATGGTGTGCTTCTTCCCCACGCTGGTGAACATGGTTCGCGGGCTGGAAGACGTCAACCCCCAGTCGCTGGAGCTGATGCGCGTGCTGTCGGCCAGCAAGCGCGAGATCTTCTTCAAGCTGCGGCTGTACAACTCGCTGCCCTATCTCTTCTCGGCGCTGCGCATCGCCGCCTCCATGTCGGTGATCGGCGCGGTGGTCGGCGAATGGATCGGGGCCACGGCAGGCGTGGGCGCCATGATCATCCAGGCCACCTACGCCTTCGATTCGGCCTTGCTGTATGCCGCGATCGTCCTGTGCGCGGCCTTGTCCGGCAGCTTCTTCCTAATCATCACCCTGGTGGAGCGCTGGCTCATCAAATGGAAGCCCGAGCAGTCGCATTGAGCGGCATGTAGCGGCACGGCCCGACACCCCCAAACCCGCTGGACGCGGTCCCCGAAACGCTGGCATCCCTGGCCGGCGGGGATCGCCGCAGCCCAAGCGCACGCATCGATGGCGCGCGAAGGCCCAGTGATCGGCACACTTTTTCGGAACACAGCCTGGAGGATAGACATGACAAAGATCGGCGATTGGCTTGAACGGCCCGCCCGCGACGCACGGGTCGCGGCGCAGGCGGACGTAGTGGTGGTGGGCGGCGGACCCGCCGGACTGTCCGCGGCCCTGGCGGCGGCGCGCAACGGCGCCCGGACCATTCTGCTGGAGCGCTACAACCATCTGGGCGGCCTGGCTTCCGGCGGCATGGTGCTGGTGCTGGACGACATGTGGGACAGCCATCTGCGCGAGATCTCGGTGCGCGGCAACTGCCTGGACATGATCGAGCGCATGGCGGCGATGGGGCTGGCGCGTTTCCCCCGCTCGGACGAATGGGGCGAGGATCCCGCTGCGTACCGGCGCTGGGGCCGCTGGGGCACCTTTGATTTCCATAGTCAGAAGACGCCCCACCCCATCTGCTTCGCCGCCGCCTTCGACCCGGACGCCTACAAGCGCGTGGCGCTGGAAATGGTGCAACAGGCCGGCGTGCAGCTACGCCTGCATTCCTGGTTCTCGCAGGCCCTGGTCGACGGCGACCGGATCAAGGGCGTCATCTGCGAAACCAAGAACGGCAGCGAGGCGATCCTGGCGGACATGGTGATCGACGCCACCGGCGACCTGGACGTCGCCGCTTCTGCCGGCGCGCCGCACATCAGCGACAGCTACATCACCACCACCGTGTTCCGCCTGGGTGGCGTGGACACCGAGGCGGCCGAGCGCTACGAGCGCGAGGAACCAGAGGCCTATGCCGAGCTTGATCGCCAGATCAAGCGCGTGCTGGGCGGCTCTTGGGGCATCTGGTGGATGAAGACGCCCCTGCCCGGCGTGGTCTGGTGCAACTGCCCGCACATGGCCGGCATCGACGGGCTCAAGGTCGAAGACCTGACGCGCGCGGAAATCGTGGGCCGCCAGCACATCCACGCGCTGGTCGACTTCGTGCGCGGCAAGCTGCCCGGCTTCGAGCGGTGCTTCGTCGTCGACGTGGCCCCGCAGACCGGCGTGCGCCAGACCCGCCTGCTGGAAGGCGAGTATGTGATGACCAAGGAAGACGTGGTGCAGCGCGTGCGCTTCGACGACAGCATCGCGCGCGGTCGTGACTACTACTACCCGTTCCGCGCCCTGCTGCCCAGGCGGATCGAAAACCTGCTGGTGGCCGGCCGGCACTATTCGGCGACCTCGCAGGCGCAGAAGATATCCCGCGAGATCCCGCCGTGCATGGCGATGGGCGAAGCCGCCGGCACCGCCGCCGCGCTGGCGCTGAACGCGGGCGTGACCGCGCGCGATATCGACGTGCGCGTCTTGCAGAAAACGCTGCGCGCCCAGGGCGCCGATCCCGGCGACCAGACCGGCCCTAACGCCGACGTCCCGGCCCTGGCCGCCTACGTGCGCCAGGCCGAAACCGCATGAGCATCATGGAGAACCGCGATATGCAACAAGACCTGCCGCTGAGCGGCGTGCGCGTGATCGATTTCACCCAGGTGATGATGGGGCCGGTCTGCACGCAGACGCTGGGCGACTACGGCGCCGACGTCATCAAGATCGAGCGCAAGGGCGCGGGCGATCTCAGCCGCTCCACCTTCGAACCCGTGGCCGGCGCCGACAACCCGATCTTCTGCAGCCTGAACCGGAACAAGCGCAGCGTGGCGCTGGATCTGCGCGATCCGACGCACATGGCCCAGGTGAAGGCGCTGATCGCCGGCGCCGACGTCGTCGTCAACAACTTCCGCGCCGGCGTCATGGAGCGCATGGGCCTGGGCTACGACGATTGCAAGGCGCTCAACCCGCGCGTCATCTACGCGGTCGGCACCGGCTATGGCGAAACCGGCCCCTACGCATTCAAGGGCGGCCAGGACGTGCTGGCCCAGGCGATATCCGGCGTGATGGCGCGGCGCTCGGACGCATCGGTGCCTGTCTCGGTCTACCCGACGGCGCTGGCGGACTATTCGGCTGGCATGCACATGGTGCAAGGCATCCTGCTGGCGTTGCTGCACCGCGCGCGTACCGGCCAGGGCCAGAAGATCAGCGTGTCCCTGTACAACTCCATGCTGGCGATGCAGATGCAGGAAGCCGCCATGATCCTGATGGCCGATTCCGAGGTCAACTGGGCGGCCATGCCCCTGTGCGGCGTGTACGACACCCGCACGGGGCCGCTGGTGATGGTGGGCGCCTTCAAGCCCAATCCGCTGCGCGACATCTGCGCGGCGCTGGAAATCGACGACCTGTCGGCCGATCCGCGCTATTGCGACCTGACGCAGCAGTTCAAGAACAAGGCGGCGCTGCAGGCCATCTTCCGCGAGCGCTACGCCGGCAATACCCGCGAGCACTGGCTGGCGCGGCTGGAGGCGGTCGACATCCTCTGCTCGCCCGTGCGGGATCTGCGCGAAGCGCTGGTCGACCCGCAGACGCTGCACAACCAGATGCTGATCGAGGGCGACGGCGAAGGCCAGCGCGTGCGCTTCATCAACAGCCCGATCACGATGTCCAGCGCGCGGGTCAGCCTGCGCCGCGCGCCGCCCAGGCTCGGGCAGCATAACGAGGACGTGCTGCGCGAGCTGGCGCAAGGTCCGGACACCCCCGCCAAGGAGGCGCCATGAGCGTGCATCTGCGAATCGAGAACCATGTCGCCACGGTGACGCTGGCGCGGCCCGACGTGCTCAACGCCGTCGACCTCGCCACCGAGGCCGCGCTGCAACGCATCTGGACCGAGATCGAGGGCCGCGACGACGTCCGCGTGGTCGTGCTCACCGGCGAAGGCGAGCGCGCCTTCTGCGTGGGCGCGGACCTGAAGAACCCCACCACCACCGGGCTGGAATACTGGGGCGCGGCGCGCCCTGGCGGCTTCGGCGGCATCGCGTTGCGCGAGACCCTGAACGTGCCGGTCGTGGCCCGGGTCAACGGTTTCGCGCTGGGCGGCGGCTTCGAGATGGTGCTGGGCTGCGACATCGTGGTGGCCTGCGAGGAAGCCAGTTTCGGCCTGCCGGAGGCGCTGGTGGGCCGCATGCCGCTGGACGGCGGCATGACGCTGCTGCAGCGGCAGATTCCCTACCGCAAGGCGATGGCGATGCTGCTGACAGGTCGCCGAATCCCGGCGCGCGAGGCCGCCGAACTCGGCCTGATCAACGAAGTGGTCCCGCGCGCCGGCCTGGACGAGGCGGTGCAACGATGGGTCGACGCCCTGCTGGCCTGCGCCCCGCTGTCGCAGCAGGCCATCAAGCAGGTGGTGCGCAAGACCGGCACCCTGTCGCCCGCCGACGCCCAGGCGCTGCGCCTGCCGGCGCTGGTCGCGGCCCTGCAATCCGAGGACGCGCACGAAGGCGTGCTCGCGTTCCAGCAGAAGCGCAAACCACAATGGCGGGGAAGATAATGACCTACGTGATCGCTTCCGGCTGCATCGACGTCAAGGACCGCGCCTGCGTCAAATGCTGCCCCGTCGACTGCATCTACGAGGGCGGGCGCACGCTGTACATCCATCCGGACGAGTGCATCAGCTGCGGCATCTGCGTGTCCGTCTGTCCGACCGAAGCGATCCACGACGCCCAGGAGCTGCCGCCTCACGAAGCCGTGTTCGCGGCGGTCAACCGGGAGTTCTTCGGACCGGACGTAAGCGGCCTGGGTTCGCCCGGCGGCGCGGACGGCGTGCAGCCCTCGGCCTGCGACCATCCCATGGTCGCGGCCTATCCGGCGCGCGGGTAGCTAGTGTGTCGTCCCGTAGTTTCGTGCGGGCGTATCCGCGGGACGGCACACTAGGGCCAATGCTAGTGCCGGCGCGCCCGGGATCGCGGGCAGAATCCCGGGATTGCAACCAGAAGACTCTCCATGCACGCCAGCGTCCTGAAGTACTTTGTCGAAGTCGCCCGTTGCGGATCGATCCGCAAGGCCGCGCAGAACCTCTATGTCGCCTCCAGCGCGGTGAACCGGCAGATCCTCAAGCTGGAAGCCGAGATGGGCACCGATCTGTTCGACCGCCTGCCCAACGGCATACGCCTGAACGCGGCCGGCGAGCGCATGCTGCAGCATATCCGCGCGACCCTCAACGATTTCCACCTGATGCGCGGCGAGCTGGACGAGCTGAAGGACGAACGCACGGGCCACGTATCGGTTGCAGCGATGGATTCGCTGTTCGTCGACCTGCTGCCCGCGGCTGTCGAGGAGTTCTCGGGACAGTACCCCGCCGTCACGTATGCCATCACCGCCGTCACGCCCTGGGATGTGGCGTCCAAGGTGCTCAGCGGCGAGTACGACGTGGGCATCACCTTCATTTCCAAGCTGCCGGCCGGCCTCGACGTGATGACCCAGGTCGCGCTGCCGCCTGGCGTGGTGATGGCATCCTCGCATCCGCTGGCCAGGAAGGACGTCGTGAGCTTTGCCGACTGCCGCAGCCATGCCTTCCTGCGGCTGGAGGGACGCTTTCCCATGCAGGGAGGCGTGTCGCCGAAGTTCTCCGAATTCTGGGATCTGCTGACCCCCAGCGTGACCTGCAACTCCACCTTGCTGCTCAAGCGCCTGATCGTCACCGGACGCGGCATTTCCTTTTTCTCGAAGCTGGCGTTCCTGGAGGAAATCTCCAGCGGCGAAGTGGTGTGGCGTCCCATCGAGGAGCCCAATATCAACGCCCTGACCGTCGGCATCGTCGTGCCGAGCCAGCGGCCGCTATCCAAGGTGACGCTGGAATTCGCCCGCGGCGTCGCCCAACGCATCAAGCGCCTGGAGCTATCGCTGCTCGATGCCTGAATGGCGGCCCTTGAAGACAGCCGCCCTGCTCCGTCCACAACCCCATCTCACTCTACCCACATTGATCCCATGAAACCGAACTTCATTGCCGGCCAGTGGCTGGATAGCGCGGCCAGCGTCGCCAACATCAATCCTTCCGACACGCGCGACACGATCGATCATTATGCCCAGGCCGACGCCGGCATGGCCGAAGCCGCGATCGCCGCCGCGCACGAAGCCAAGGCGGCATGGGGCTTCTGCAGCCCGCAGGCCCGCGCGGATGCCCTGGATCGCATCGGCGCCGAAATCCTCGCGCGCCGCGAAGAGCTGGGCCGGCTGCTGTCTCGGGAAGAAGGCAAGACGCTGCCCGAAGGCATCGGCGAAGTCACGCGCGCCGGCTACATCTTCAAGTTCTACGCCGGCGAAGCCCTGCGCCAGCGCGGCGACAAGCTGGCCTCGGTCAGGCCTGGCATAGAGATCGACGTGACGCGCGAACCCGTGGGCACGGTCGGCATCATCGCGCCCTGGAACTTTCCGATCGCCATTCCCGCCTGGAAAATCGCGCCCGCGCTGGCCTATGGCAATACGGTCGTGTTCAAGCCCGCCGAACTGGTGCCGGGCTGCGCCTGGGTGCTGGCCGAGATCATCAGCCGCGCCGGCCTGCCGGCAGGCGTCTTCAACCTGGTGATGGGTCGCGGCTCGCAGGTGGGTCAGGCGCTGCTGGACGACCGCCGCATCGACGCCATCTCCTTCACCGGTTCGGTCGCCACGGGCCGGCGCGTGGCGCAGGCCGCCGCGCAACGCATGGCCAAGGCCCAGCTGGAAATGGGTGGCAAGAATCCGATGGTGGTGCTGGACGACGCCGACCTGGACGTCGCCGTCGAGTGCGCGGTGCAAAGCGCGTTCTATTCCACCGGACAACGCTGCACGGCATCGAGCCGGATCATCGTCGAGCAAGGCGTCTACGCGCGCTTCCTGCAGAAGTTGCGGGACCGCGCGGCCTCGCTCAGGATCGGCCACGCGCTGGAAGCCGGAACCGACATCGGCCCCGTCGCCAGCCGCGACCAACTGGAACAGAACCTGCGCTACGTGGACATCGGCAGGCAGGAAGGCGCGCGGTTGCTGTGCGGCGGCGGCGAGCTGCAACTCGGCACGCCGGGCCACTACATGGCGCCCGCCATCTTCGCGGACTGCGACAACGCCATGCGCATCTGCCGCGAGGAAATCTTCGGGCCGGTCGCGGCGGTCATGCCGGCACGCGACTACGAACACGCGCTGGCCCTTGCCAACGACACGGAATTCGGCCTTGCCAGCGGCATCTGTTCGACGTCCCTGAAGCACGTGCAGCACTTCAAGCGGCATGCGCAGGCCGGCATGGTGATGGTGAACGTGCCGACCGCCGGTGTGGACTACCACGTGCCCTTCGGCGGCCGGAAGGGATCCAGCCTCGGTTCGCGCGAGCAAGGCAGCCACGCGATCGAGTTCTACACCACGGTGAAGACCGCCTACGTGGCGGGCTGAGAGCTTGCCGCGATGCCGGCGCCCTCCCCGCCGGGACGGCGCCGGTGCTTGCTGATCAGCGCGTTTCCGTCACCGCGCCGCCGCGCAGCGCCGTATCCAGGTACTCGCTGCGCGCCCGCGCATCCGGAAAGCGCATGTCGCGGTAACTGACGAAGCGCGAACCGCGCACCAGGCGATAGCCCAGCCAGATCAGCAGGAACAGCGGAATGCCGACATACGTGGCCACCACGCCGCCCCAGTCGATGCGGTCCTGCAGGAAGGCCTGGTAGTTCTGCCCCAGCGTGATGATCAGGCACAAGGCGAAGGCGAAGATCGGGCCGAACGGGAAGAACGGCGACACATAGGGCAGGTCCGCCAGGTTGCGGCCCTGCGCCACATAGCCTCGCCGGAAGCGGTAGTGGCTGATGGCGATGCCCAGCCAGGCGATGAAGCCCGTCATGCCCGAGGTGTTCAGCAGCCAGACGTAGACGGCCTTGGGGCTGAAGATGAAGCTGAAGAAGCACAGCGCCGCGACCACGGTCGTGGCCACCAGCGCCCACAGCGGCACGCCGTTGCCGGTCACGCGACCGAACACCGCGGGCGCCTTGCCGTCGCGCGCCAGGCTGTACAGCATGCGAGTAGCGGCGTACATGCCGGAGTTGCCGGCCGACAGCACCGAGGTCAGCACCACCGCGTTCATGACCGAGGCGGCCGCCAGCAGGCCGGCGCGCTCGAAGATCAGCGCGAAGGGGCTGACGCTGACGTCGGTGACTTCGGTGCGCAGCAGCTGCGGATCGGTATAGGGAATGAGCAGGCCGATGACCAGGATGGCCATCACGTAGAACAGCAGGATGCGCCAGAACACCTGGCGCACCGCGCGCGGCAGGTTGCGCGCGGGATCCTTGGATTCGCCGGCCGCGATGCCGATGAGTTCGGTGCCCTGGAAGGAAAAGCCCACCACCATGGCCACGCCGATCAGCGCCGCGAAACCGCCCGCGAACGGCGCGTCGCCCACGGTCCAGTTGGCCAGGCCGCCGGTCTCGCCGCCGCGGATGATGCCAAGCAGCATCATCACGCCCATGACCACGAAGGCCAGCACCGCGACCACCTTGATCAGCGCGAACCAGAACTCGGCCTCGCCGAAGCCGCGCGCGGACAAGGCATTGAGCCCGAAGGTGATCGCCAGGAACAGCGCGCTCCAGTACACGCCTGGAATGTCGGGGAACCAGTAGGCCATCACCAGCTGCGCGGCCACCAGATCCACCGCCACCGTGACGGCCCAGTTGTACCAATAGTTCCAGCCCAGCGCGAAACCGAAGCCTTCTTCGACGTAGCGCGCGCCATAGGTCGAGAACGAGCCGGAAACCGGCATGGCCGCGGCCAGCTCGCCCAGGCTGGTCATCAGGAAATAGACCATGATGCCGATCAGCGCGTAGCCCAGCAGCGCGCCCCCGGGGCCGGCCTGGGCCACGGTCGCGCCCGATGCCACGAACAGGCCGGTGCCGATCGAGCCGCCGACAGCGATCATGGTCAGGTGGCGCGCGGACAGGGCGCGGCGCAGGCCGGAGGGGCTTTCGCCTCCGGTCACGGCCTTGCCGGCGGCGCGGGATTCATCGTGTTCCGATGGTGCCAAAGTGCGTTCCTTATGGGATCTGGAAGGAGCCTGGGAAATGCCGCGGGATAGGCCGCCGGCGCCCCGGGTATCCGAGCAACGCGCGAGCATAGCAAAAAATGGGCCCACCCCCGAGCGCTTGCGCGCTCCCCCCTCAAGGGGGCGCCACAGCGGACCGGCAAAGCCGGCTCCGCGTGGCCCCGCTTGGGAAGGCCGTGCCAAGCGGGGGGCGGCGGCGCGGATGTGATCGGGGTAGCCCTGTCGCGGCCGCGCTGCCGCGATAACAGATTTGTAGCAGGAAGCCCCCTGTCCCTATATTGCAGATAAATCAACGAGGGACAGGGAGGCGATGCCCGGACCGCCGTGCCGGCTATTGGAAGGCGGTTTCCATGAAGGTCCGCAGCTTGCGGGAGTGCAGGCGCTCCGGCGGCATGCCGCGCAGGCGTTCGAGGGCGCGGATGCCGATTTCCAGGTGCTGGTTGACCTGGCGGCGGTAGAAGGCGCTGGCCATGCCGGGCAGCTTCAGCTCGCCGTGCAGCGGCTTGTCCGACACGCACAGCAAGGTGCCGTAGGGCACGCGGAAACGGAAGCCGTTGGCGGCGATGGTGGCGGATTCCATGTCCAGGGCGATGGCGCGTGACTGGGCGAAGCGTTCGACCAGTTCGACGTGGTCGCGCAGCTCCCAGTTGCGGTTGTCGATGGTGGCCACGGTGCCCGTGCGCATGATGCGCTTCAGGTCCCAGCCCGACAGGCCGGCCACCTCTTCCACCGCCTGCTCCAGCGCCACTTGCACCTCGGCCAGCGCCGGTACCGGCACCCAGGTCGGCAGGTCGGCGTCCAGCACGTGATCCTCGCGCACATAACCGTGCGCGAGCACGTAGTCGCCCAGGCGCTGGGAATCGCGCAGACCGGCGCAGTGGCCCAGCATCAGCCAGGCGTGTGGGCGCAGCACGGCGATGTGGTCGGTGATGGTCTTGGCGTTGGACGGGCCCACCCCGATATTGACCAGGGTGATACCGGAATGGTCGCCGCGCACCAGGTGATAAGCCGGCATCTGTGGCAGCCGCGGCAGCTCGCCCGCCTCGGCCGGGCCGCTTTCGCCGCGCCGGGTGATGCGGTTGCCGGGTTCCACCAGCATCTCGTAATCCTGGTTGCCGCTGGCCATCAGGGCGCGAGCGCGGGCGCAGAACTCGTCGACGTAGAACTGGTAGTTCGTGAACAGCACGAAGTTCTGGAAATGCGTGGGCGCGGTCGACGTGTAGTGCTGCAGCCGGTGCAGCGAGTAGTCCACGCGCTGCGCGGTGAAGGGCGCCAGCGGCTTGGGCTCGCCGTCCTTGCCGCGCCAGGAACCGTTGACGATGGCGTCGTCGGTCACGGCCAGGTCGGGCACGTCGAACAGGTCGCGCAGCGGGCGCTTGAGCGCTTCCAGGTGCTCGCCCTCGACGTAGGCGCCTTCCGGGAAGGCGAAATGCAGGGGAATGGGCGAGTCCGACTCGCCCACCTCGACCGCCACGCGGTGGTTCTGCAGCAGCAATCCGACCTGCTCGATCAGGTAGTCGCGGAACAGCGCCGGCTGGGTGATCGTGGTCTGGTAGATGCCCGGTTCGGCCACGTGGCCATAGGACAGGCGCGTGTCGATGGGATCGTAGGTCTCGACACGGATGCGGATGGCCGGATAATAGGCCCGGGCCCGCGACTTGTCGCCTTCCCGGGCGCCGGCGTCCTCGAGCACCTCTCGGAAGACCGCGCGCAGGAAGGCGGTATTGCGGCTGTAGATCTCTTCGAGCCGGTCGACCGCGGCAACCGCGTCCTGGAAGGGTTCGAAAGGCAAGGCGTCGGGCCGGTTCATGGAGGATTCGGGGTGGACTGCATTCATCATTGCGCTTTTACTCCGCTTTCTTATCTGTTTTATGTCGGCCTTGCGGCGCCGCCGCATGCGGCATGCGCGGCACCGGGCTGATGCATTGATTATGCATGAGCCGCGCGTGCATGAACGGTCATCGCGGCCACGGTCGCCCGCAAGGGGCGCATGGAACCCATCGCGCCCGATTCCGGGCGGCCGGCCTCGGCCCGTTACGCTTTATTCTGCGAATGACGTAACAATGGCCCGATCGGGATGCTGCATTGCACGACAAATGTAATGAAACTTTATTCCATTACAATAGTGCTGCAGCGCCGGTGAGGACCGCCCGGCGCTGCGCCCTTTCCGCCGGCTTGCCAGGGTGCCGCAACCCCTGGCCAAGCCATGCCGCCCACTCCGATTTCCTGAAGTGACGCAATGACGCCGCCTACGCGAAAAGACCGAACCGCCCCTCCCCGCCTTGCCTGCCTGCTGTCCGTCCCCCTTCTGGCGCTGACCCTGTCCTGGATCCCCGGCGCCGCCCAGGCCTCGCTGTCCACCACCACCCAGGCCCGCGCCAGCCTCAATGGCCTGCGCCTGGCGCAGGAACCCACCGTCCCCACCCTGCGCGAACGCGTCGTGCAAGCCGGCCTGGAAGCCATCGGCACCCCCTATGCGTGGGGCGGCGACGACGCCTCCGAGGGCTTCGACTGCAGCGGCCTGGTCCTGCATGTCTTTCGCGAAATCGCCGGCCTGGAACTGCCCCGCACCGCGCGCCAGCAGCGCACCGAGGGCGAAGCCATCAAGAACAAGCAGAACCTGCGTCCCGGCGACCTGGTGTTCTTCGCCACCCGGGGCCGAGGCGTCACCTCGCACGTGGGGATCTACATCGGCCAGAACAAGTTCGTGCACGCCCCGCGCCGTGGCGCCAAGGTGCGCGTGGACGAAATGAAGAATCCGTACTGGACCAAGCGCTACGTCGGCGCCCGTCGCTATCTGGAACCGGCTCCCGGCCAGATGCTCGCCCAGGCTGAGCGCTAAAAGAGCCCCCCCAAGCGCGTAGGCTTGGGGCAATCGAATTGCTCATGGCGCCAGAGCAGGCGCCACGCCAGCCGGGCCGCGCGGATCCGGCTTTGCCGGTCCGCAGCGGCGCCCCCCCTTGAGGGGGGAAGCGCGCAGCGCTTCGGGGGGTGAGCCTCCCCCCTAGCCGCGGCCCACGAAGGGCATGTTGGTGGCCATGATGGTCATGAACTGCACGTTGGCGTCCAGCGGCAGGCGCGCCATCGCGGCCACGGCCTGCGCGACGTGGGCCACGTCCATGCGCGGCTCCACCTTGGTGCTGCCGTCGGCCTGCAGGATGCCAGCGGCCATGCGCTCGGTCATGTCGGTCGCCGCGTTGCCGATGTCGATCTGGCCGCAGGCGATGCCATAGGGCCGGCAATCCAGCGAAATCGACTTGGTCAGGCCGGTCACCGCGTGCTTGGTGGCCGTGTAGGCGATGGAGAACGGCCGCGGCGCATGCGCCGAGATCGAGCCGTTGTTGATGATGCGGCCGCCGCGCGGCGTCTGCGACTTCATGACCCGGATCGCGGCCTGCGCGCACAGGAACATGCCAGTCAGGTTGGTGTTCACCACATCGCGCCAGACGTCGACCGACAATTCCTCGATCGGCACCGCGGGCGCGCCGCGTCCGGCATTGTTGAAGAGCACATCCAGGCGCCCATACTCACGCTGCGCCGCGTCGAACAGATCCCGCACCGCATGCTCGTCGGACACATCCGTCGGCATCACCAGCGCGCGCACGCCGTCTTCGCCCGCCGCCGTGCGCGTTTCCTCAAGCAGTTCGCGGCGCCGACCCGCCAGCACCACGCGGTAACCCTGAGCCAGGAATTCCAGCGCCACCGCCCGGCCTATGCCCGTGCCCGCTCCGGTCACCAGGGCCACGCGCTGCGCGTCGATCTCGTTCGTATGCATCGGACTCTCCTTCTTGTCGATGGGCGAAATCCTACCCCAAGGCCATGGCGCGCGCTGCAAGCGAACGTACCAGCGCGGTTTCACCGTCTTTCGGGTTGGAATCGAGCCGCAGGCATAGCCTGACCCCCCTCAAGCGCCTGCCAGCGCGATGATCTGTCACAAGTTTCTTTATAATTTGTGGAAATTTGCTTATTACAAAAATCAGCATTGAACGGAGAAGCTCCATGCCTAGACGGTCCCTCACCGTGGCACGACGCCGGGCCTGCGCCCTGGCGCTGGGCGCCCTGCTCGCGGCGCCGGCCTGTACGCTCGGCGCGCCCGACGGCGCCCAGATCAGCACCCAGGGCGCCAATGGCGCGCCCGCCTGTGTCACCTGCCACGGCGCCAAGGGTGAAGGCAATCCCTCCGCCGGTTTCCCGAGATTGGCCGGCCTGGGCGCCAAGTACCTGGCCGAACAGCTGGACGCCATGGCCGATGGAGGACGTGTCAGTCCGATCATGAAAGCCACGGCCCAGGCGCTCGATCCCGCCCAGCGCCAGGCCGTCGCCGCTTACTACGCCTCCCTGCCCGCGCCGCTGGATACGGACAAGCTCGCCGCGACCGCGATGGGCCGTGCCGCGCCGGCCGACACTGGCGCCTGGCTGGCCACCCGAGGCGCCTGGGACAAGAATGTCCCCGCCTGCAACCAATGCCATGGTCCCGGCGGCATCGGCGTCGGCGACAACTTCCCCGCGCTGGCGGGCCAGTCGGCTGCCTACATTTCCGGGCAGTTGCGCGCCTGGCGCCAGGGCCAGCGCCCGCCCGGCCCGCTGGGCCTGATGCCCGCCGTGGCCACCCGCCTGACCGACGCCGAGATCGATGCCGTGTCGGCCTACTACGCCGGCCTGCCCCAGGCCGCCGAGCAACTGGCCGCGCAAGCCGCCGCACCGGGAGCCAAGCAATGAACCCGCGCCTTACCCGCTTGCCCGGCGCCTGGCTCGCCGCCGCCCTCGCCCTGTCGATGTCCGCCACCGCGCTGGCCGCCGAGCCGCGCCCCAGCTTCACGCCGCCGTCGGCCGCTTCCTTGCCCGACACCGAGTTCGGCAAGATCGTGCGCCAGGGCGAGCAGATCTTCCTGCACACGCCCCAGGCCGCCGGCAAGTTCGTCGGCAATGACCTGAATTGCAGCAGCTGCCACCTCGACGCCGGCCGCCGCCCGGACTCGGCGCCGATGTGGGCCGCCTATGTGCTGTATCCCGCGTACCGAGCCAAGAACGGTCACGTCAATACGCTGGCCGAGCGCCTGCAGGGCTGTTTCCGCTACAGCATGAACGGCAAGCCGCCCGCCGCCGACGATCCCGTGCTGACCGCGTTGCAGACCTATATGTTCTGGCTGGCCAGCAAGGCGCCGACCGGCGTGACGCTGGAAGGCCAGGGCTACCGCAAGCTGCCCGCGCCGGCGCAGAAGGCCGACTACCTGCGTGGCGAAAAGGTTTACGCCCAGTACTGCGCCGTGTGCCATGGCGCTGAAGGCCAGGGCCAGAAGAACGGCAAGCACTGGGTCTTCCCCGCCTTATGGGGGGCGGACTCGTTCAACTGGGGCGCGGGCATGCACCAGATCGGCAACGCGGCCGGCTTCATCAAGGCCAACATGCCGCTGGGACAGGCCGGCATGCTGAGCGACCAGGAAGCGTGGGACGTGGCCTATTTCATGAACGCCCACGAACGACCGCAGGATCCGCGCTACGCAGAGTCGGTGGCCGCGACCCGCGCCAAGTACCACGACTCCGACGATTCGCTCTACGGCATCGAGGTCAACGGCCATCTGCTGGGCAGCGATTCCCCCGCGCCCGGCGGCAAGCTGTTGCAGGCGGCCAAGCCCTGAACCGCTGAAAACGCGGCGCGGCAGCGGGTTTCGCCCCTGCCGCACCGCGCGATTTGTTATTCTTGCGGTCTCGGCATCACACGCTCGTCATCTATTCATGCACGCCAATTCCGGAAACGTCTTCATGGTCGTCGCGCCCAGCGGCGCGGGCAAATCCAGCCTGGTCAGGGCCCTGCTCCAGCAAGACCCTTCCATCCTGCTCTCGGTTTCCTGCACCACGCGCGCGCCGCGTCCCGGCGAAGAAGACGGTCGCGAATATCGCTTCGTGGCGGTCGACGATTTCAAGCGCATGCGCGACGATCAGGCCCTGCTGGAATGGGCCGAGGTGCATGGCAATTTCTACGGCACGCCCCGCGACCGCATCGACGCCGCCACCCGCGAAGGACGCGATGTGCTGCTCGAGATCGACTGGCAGGGCGCGCGCCAGGTCAAGCAGCGCTTTCCGGGCGCCATCGGCATTTTCATCCTGCCGCCGTCGATCGAGGAACTCGAAGCCCGGCTCAAGGCGCGCGGCCAGGACGAGCCGCAAGTCATCGCGCGCCGGCTCATGGCGGCGGGCGGTGAAATCGCGCACGCTCCGGAATGCGAATATGTTATTATTAATCAAGAATTTAGCGTAGCCCTGTCGGAACTGACCCAAATCGTCAGCGCCGCGCGGCTGCGCTTTTCGTCTCAGGCCGCCCGCCACGCTCCGCTGTTCGCGCAGCTCGGCATCCCGGCGGCGCACTGAAACGCAAGCATTTCCTCCTATTTCCATCAGCACCAGGTGTCCTAATGGCTCGCATTACCGTCGAAGACTGTCTGAACCAGATCCCCAACCGTTTCAAGCTCACGCTGGCCGCGACCTACCGCGCCCGCGAGCTGGCGCAGGGCCATGCCCCGCGCCTGGACAGCAAAGACAAGCCCACGGTCACTGCGCTGCGCGAAATCGCGGGCGGCCTCACCGGCGTGGAAATGCTCCGCAAAGTTCCGACCTGATTCTCTCCGGGGGGCGGCACGCATGGCTTTTCCCGGGCTGAAGTACGCTTCATCAGGTCTGCTTGCCGCCCTGCGCGCCGGCTCCCGTTTGGGACGGCGCACGGGCAAGAAAGACAAGACCCCGCCTCCACCGCCTTCCGTCGCCGCCCAGGAGGCGGCCGACGCGACGGCATCGCCCGTCGCCTCCCTGGCGCCGCTGACCGAAATCATCGGCAGCTATCTCGACAAGAAAGATGTAGAACGCGTGCGCGAAGCCTACCGCTTCGCCGATCAGGCGCATCTGGGCCAATTCCGCGCGAGCGGCTCGCCCTACATCTCTCACCCCATCGCCGTCACTGAAATCTGCGCGGGCTGGAAGCTCGATGTCAACGCCCTGTCGGCCGCGCTGCTGCACGACGTGATGGAAGACCAGGGCGTCACCAAGACGGAACTCGCCGAGAAGTTCGGCCCCGAGGTCGCCGAGCTGGTCGACGGCCTGTCCAAGCTCGACCGCCTGGACTTCGCCACCAAGGCCGAACAGCAGGCCGAGAGCTTCCGCAAGATGCTGCTGGCGATGGCGCGCGACGTGCGCGTCATCCTGATCAAGCTGGCCGACCGGCTGCACAATATGCGCACGCTGGACGCGGTCAACCCCGAAAAGCGCCGCCGCATCGCGCGCGAGACGCTGGACATCTATGCCCCCATCGCGCACCGGCTGGGCCTGAACCTGCTGTTCCGCGAACTGCAGGACCTGTGCTTCGCGGCCATGCACCCGAACCGCTACCAGGTGCTGTACAAGGCCGTGCTGGCCGCGCGAGGCAACCGCCGCGAGGTCATCAGCAAGATCGCCGATTCGGTGCGCGCCGCCCTGCCCGCCGCCGGCATCGAGGCCGAGGTCACTGGCCGCGAGAAGACCCTGTTCGGCATCTACCGCAAGATGGTCGACCAGAAAAAATCCTTCTCGGACGTGCTGGACATCTACGGTTTCCGAGTCATCGTCCACACCCTGCCCGAGTGCTATCTGGCGCTGGGCACGCTGCACCAGCTGTATCGCCCGGTGCCCGGCAAGTTCAAGGACTACATCGCCATTCCCAAGGTAAACGGCTACCAGTCGCTGCACACCACGCTGGTCGGCCCCTACGGCACGCCGGTGGAATTCCAGTTCCGCACCCGCGACATGCACCATGTGGCCGAGGAAGGCGTGGCCTCGCACTGGCTGTACAAGGGCGCCGACCTGACCCTCAACGACCTGCAGAAGCGCACTCACCAGTGGCTGCAATCGCTGCTGGACATCCAAAGCCAGACCGGCGATTCCGGCGAGTTCCTGGAGCACGTCAAGGTCGACCTGTTCCCCGACGCCGTCTATGTGTTCACCCCGCGCGGCAAGATCATCTCGCTGCCGCGCGGCGCCACGCCGGTGGACTTCGCCTACGCGATTCACACCGACATCGGCAACCAGGCCGTGGCCGCCAAGGTCAACGGCGAGTTCGTGCCGCTGCGCACCGAAATGAGCAGCGGCGACACGGTGGAAATCGTCACCTCGCCGGCCTCGCGCCCCAACGCGCAGTGGCTGAACTACGTGCGCACCGGACGCGCGCGCTCCGAGATCCGCCACTACCTGCGCACCGTCAAATACGAGGAATCGGTCGCCTTCGGCGAGCGCCTGCTGGGCCAGGCCATGCAGGAACTGCACATGCCGCTGCCCGCCACCGACGATCCCGCCTGGCAGAAGCTGGCGCGCAGCACCGGCGCCAGCTCGCGCGAGGAAATCCTGGCCGACATCGGCCTGGGCAAGCGCCTGGCCGCCGTGGTCGCGCGCCGCTTCGCGCCCGAGCACCAGCTGGTCGCCACCACCGCCGCCGCGGTGGACGAGCTGACCTCGGCCCGCAGCGCGCCCATCCTGATCCAGGGCAACGAAGGCCAGGCGGTGCAGCTCGCGCCCTGCTGCGGCCCCCTGCCCGGCGACCCCATCATCGCCGGCATGCGCATGGGCCACGGTCTGGTCGTGCACACCGCCGACTGCCCGGTGGCCATGCGCCAGCGCCTGCGCGAACCGGAACGCTGGATCAATGTGGGCTGGGACACGCACACGGCCAAGCACCTCGCCACCCGCCTGGACATCGTCACGCGCAACGAGCGCGGCGTGCTGGGCCGGCTGGCCGCCGAGGTCACGGCCGCCGACGCCAACATCGTCCACGTCACGATGCACGACGACGCGGTTGCCACGGTGTCGCTGCACCTGACCATCCAGGTCGACAGCCGCAAGCACCTGGCCCAGGTGATCCGCGCCATCCGCCACGTGCCGCAGGTGCAGAAGATCGTCCGAGTGAAAGGGTGACCCACCCCCGAAGCGCTGCGCGCTTCCCCCTCAAGGAGGCATGTCTACGGACCGGCGGAGCCGGATCCGTGACATCCCGATTTGGGGGCACCTGTTCTTGCGGCGGTCTGTTTTCTATTGCCCACAGATTCCTGTAGTTGCCCCCCTGCCTGCCCCGCTGTTCAGACGGGGCTGGTCTCGCGGCGCAGTACCTGGCCTGTACGGGCGGGTAGCGTCTGGTGGCCGTCCCAGGTCTGGCTGCCGTTGAGCCATACGCCTTCGATGCCCTCGCTGACCTGTATCGGATCTTCGAAAGTGGCGCGGTCCTGGATGCGGTCCGGGTCGAACAGGACCAGGTCGGCGTGGCAGCCGGTTTCTATGCGACCGCGGTCCTGCAGGCCGTATTGTTGCGCGGCCTGGCCGGTCATCTTGTGGATGGCCTGTTCCAGCGTCATCAGGCCGGACTCGCGCACCATCTTTGCCAGGATGTGCGGGAAGGTGCCCCACTGGCGCGGATGCGGGCGCGGATCGAACGGCAGGCCGTCGGAGCCGAACAGGGTCAGCGGGTAGCGGGCGATGCGTTCCACGTCGCCCGGGTCCATCACGAAATAGATCGCGGCGGCCGGCTTCAATTTTTCCAGCAGGCCGGCCTCGTCCAGGCCCAGCGTGGCCATCAATTCGTGAAAGTCGCGCCCGCCGGCTTCCGGATAGCCCTTGGACCAGGTGATCATGGTGCGCGACGACTGGCCGACGCGGTCCAGCCGCAGCATGGTGGACGTGGCCGGATAGGGGTGACAGTCCAGGCATAGCGGCTGCGAGCGCGCGGCCTCGGCCAGTATTGCCAGCGTCTGCTCGGACCGCCCGAAATTGCGCTTGCCAGCGACCTTGTGATGCGAGAACACCACCATGCAATCCAGCGCGCGCCCGACCCGCAGGGCTTCCTCGATGGATGCGACGATATCGTCCGTCTCATCACGCAGATGGGTGGAGTAGATGCCGCCCAGCCGTTTCAGCGGCTCGCAGACCGCGATGATCTCCGCCTCGGAGGCCGCCGCCGCGGGCGGATAGAAGGTGCCGGTGGACACGCCGAACGCACCCGCGCGCAGCGCCAGTTCCACTTCGGCGCGCATGGCCTCGATTTCCTGCGGCGTAGCCGCCCCCGACACGTCCCGCATGGCGCGGACCCGCAGCGTGGAATGCCCCACCAGCGGCGCCACGTTGACGTTGGCGGGCTGGTCCCGCAGCGCGTCCAGCCATGCGCCGAAGGTCTCGAAGCGGAACAGCGCCGGTGGCCCCATCAGGTCCAGCGGCTGCGGCGGATCGGCGTGGACCAGCGGTGCGACGCTGATGCCGCAATTGCCGGTCACCACGGTCGTGATTCCCTGCGACACCTTGGGCTTCATGTGCGGATGCACCAGCAGGTAGCCGTCGTCATGGGTATGGGTATCGATGAAGCCCGGCGCGAGCACGCGCCCGTCCGCCTCGATGATGCGATCAGCGCGCCAGCCTGCCAGCTCGCCCACCGCCACGATCCTGCCGCCGGCGACCGCCACGTCCGCGCGGCGTCGCGATGCGCCGGTTCCGTCGACCACCGTGGCGCGCCGGAACAACAGCTCTGCCTCCGCTCGCTGGCCTGCCCTCTTGTTTTCCATGCTTACCTCCCTTCATTGCGTCGCCGCGCTCGCGGCGACCCTTCACGCTTGCGCGCCGCTACAGCGCGATCCTAGAACATCTCGCCCCGCCACAACACGGGAGGCCGGGCCTATGCAACAATCGTTTCACGCTCAATCCCGCCAGCCAGACCATGCCGCCATCGCCCGCCACGCCGCCCCACTCCCTGGACGCCCTGCTCGCCGCGCTGCGCGAGCAGTTCGGCGAGCTCAGCGCCCAGCTGCAAAGCGGCGCGCGCCATCTGCTCGACCACCCCAGCGAAGTGCCGCTGCTGTCGATGCGCAAGATCGCGGCGGACGCCGGCGTGCAGCCGGCCACGCTGGTGCGCCTGGCGCAGCATCTGGGCTATGACGGCTGGCAAAGCCTGCGGCTGGTCTTCGTCGAGGCCCTCCGTGGCGGTCCGCAGCCCTATGCGCAACGCGCACAAAGGCTGGTGCGTGAAAGCGGCTCCGACCGGATGCTGGAAACCATGTTGCAGGCGCAGCACCGCAACCTGGAGCAGACCGGCGCCGCCAACGCCAAGGCGCTGGCGCAGGCGGCCGCCATCCTGGCCGGCGCCAGCACCGTTCACGTGGCCGGCTTCCGCTCCAGCTACCCGATCGCCTTCGGCTTTCACTATCTGTACCGTCTGTTCCGCGATTCCGTGCACCTGGTACGCGGCGACGCCGGCACGCTGGAAATGGACCTGCGGGCCCTGAAGCCGGACGATGCGGTGCTCATGACCAGTTTCGCGCCCTACTCCCAGGAAATCGTCCGCGTCGCCGAGGCCGCGCGCCGCGCCGGCAGCAAGGTCATCGCGCTGAGCGACAGCGTGGCCGCGCCGATCGCGCTGAAGGCCGACTGCACGCTGGTGTTCTCGGTGGACAGCCCATCTTTCTTCCCGTCGATCAGCGCCGGCATGGCCCTGGTGGAAGCGCTGGTGCAGCAACTGCTGGCGCAGGAGGGCAAGGGGGCGATCAAGACCCTGAAACAGGCGGAAGAACAGCTGCACCGCAGCGGCGCCTACCTGCCGTCCGCCGGCCGAGGCTGAGCGGGAAAACCGCACACGCCCTCCTCTTCCAGGCGCATGGCCGCGGCCAGGCCTGGAGCCTCGCCCCCAGGCGGACCGATCAGCTGCACGCCCAGGGGCATGTCCGCGCCCGGCACGGCCACCGGCGCCGCGACGACGGGCAGGCCCGCCAGCGACACCGGCCGCGTCATATGCCCGGCGTCCGCGCGCGGCGCATAGATGCGCCCCTGCTCGCCGACCAGACGTTCGGCGCCGACTGGCGGCGCGGCATACGGCGTGGCGCAAGTCAGCAGCAGGTCCACGTCCTGGAACAGGGTCTGCATACGCGCGCGCCAGACCCGCCGCCAGGCCTGCGCGGTACGGTACCAATCGTCCGGCAAGGCAAGGCCGGCCAACATCCGCTGCCTGACCATCGCGCTATAGCCGGCATGACGCCCGGCAAATCCATGCCGCAGATGATTGCGCGCGACCTCGTAGGCGGAAATGATGCTGGCCGCGTCGCGCGCGCGGTCCACATCCGGCAGGTCTATCATGCGCGCGGACGTGAACGCTGCCGCCACGCGCAGCACCGCGTTCCAGGCTTGCGGCTCGGCATGCTCCGCGAAGCCGGCCCGTAGCACTCCAATCCGCAGTCGGCCATGACCACTGACCAGCGCATCCGACGCCCCGCCGCGCAATGCCCGCCAAGCCAGGGCGAGGCTGCCGGCGTCCGCCGCCATCGGCCCCGCCGCATCCAGGCTTTCCGCATAAGGAAAACAACCTTGCGTGGACAGGCGGCCAGTGCCCGGACGCAAGCCCCAGATGCCGCAGAAAGCAGCCGGCGCGCGAATCGAGCCATTGGTGTCGGAGCCCAGGCCCAGCGGGACCACGCCGGCCGCAATCGCGGCGGCCGTGCCCGCCGATGAGCCGCCCGTGATCCTCGAAGGATCCCAGGGATTGCGCACCGCGCCGCCGATCACATTCTCTCCCGTCGCGCCGCAGGCATACTCGTCCATATGCGTCAGGCCGATGGGCACCGCGCCGGCGTCCAGCAAGGCCCGCAGCACGGCCGCGTCCCGCGCGGCGGGCGCGTCCGCCTGCCGTGGCGCCGCGCCGGCCAGCGTGGGATGGCCGCGCAGGTCGAACAGGTTCTTGGCCACGAACGGCACCCCGGCCAGCGCCGGCATGGCCAGGCCAGCGGCCAGCCGGCGGTCCAGCGCGCGCGCCGCCGCCAGCGCCTCGGTCTCCAGCACGCGTGAGAACACATTGAAGCGCTGCGCCGCCATTGCCCGCGCCAGGCAATCCTCCGCGATCTGTACGGCGCTGCGCCTGCCGCTCAAGAACGCATCGCGGATCGCCGCCGCGCTACGTTCAGACGCCATGCTTGTCGCCCTCCCTGGCGTCGACGCGCGCCGATTCCGCCAGGGCCTGTTCCAGCGCCAGGACCATGCGCCCCATGTTGCGCACCAGATCGGCCGCCGCCCCGGCATCCTCGGCGGACACCGCGCCCTCCAGGCCGCGCAGCACGATTTCCACCCTGGCCTGCGGGTCCGACGACGGCTGCGAATCCGTCAGGACCGGCGTCATCGCACCGCCCCCGCCGCCATCAGGCGCTTCGGGATCGCAAGAATCAGCAGGGCCGCCGCCAGCATGAGCGCGGCCAGCACCAGCACCGCGATCGAGATGCTGCCGGTCCATTGCTTGACGCCGCCCATCAGCACCGGGCCGATCAGCCCGGCCAGGCTGGCGGCGCTATTGATCAGGGCGATGCCGCCGGCCGCGGCGCTGCCGGCCAGGATGCGGCCCGGCAGCCCCCAGAACATGGCCAGCGTGGCCATCAGGCCGGACACGCCGACGGTCAGGAACACCATCGCCGCCACCGTATTGTGCGGGAACAGCGTGCTGGCCCACATGCCCGCGGCCGCCACCAGCATCGGTATCGCGGTGTGCAGCCGGCGCTCGCCGCTGCGCTCGGCGTGCGCGGCATTGCGGTTCATCACGACGCAGGCCACGCCGTAGGGAATCGCCGTCAGGAAGGCGATCTCCAGCGGCGACTGCATGCCGGTCGACTGGATGATGGTGGGCAGCCAGAACACCAGCCCGTAGTTGCCGATATTGAACAACAGGCAGATGGCCATCAGCATCCACAGGATCGGATTCTTCAGCGCGTCCACGAGACGGCTGCTCTTGCGCGCGTTCTCGGCCGACAGCGCGCCGCTGACGGCGGCCGCTTCCTCCGGCGTCAGCCACGCGGCGGACTGCGGCGATTCCGGCAGCATGCGCAGCACCAGCAGCCCCAGCAGGATCGCGGGCAAGGCTTCCAGCAGGAACATCCATTGCCAGCCTTGCAGGCCATGCAGGTCATGCGTGCCCGTCATCAGCGCGCCCGAAATCGGCCCGCCCAGCACCATGCCCAGCGGCATGGCCAGGAACAGGATGGACATGATGCGCGCCTGGCGATCCGCCGGATACCATTTGTTCAGGTACATGACGGCGGCCGGGAAGAACCCCGCCTCGGTGACGCCGAGCAGGAAACGCGCCACATAGAACTCGGTGGGGGTCGTCACCAGCATGGTGCCCGCCGACACCAGGCCCCACAGGATCATGATGGCCGCCATGCAGCGCCGCATGCCCAGCTTGTAGATCAACAGGCTGCTGGGCACCTGGCACAACATGTAGCCCCAGAAGAAGATCCCTGCGCCGATGCCGTAGACCACGTCGCTCAAGCCCAGCGCCTGCTGCATCTGCAGCTTGGCGAAGCCGACGTTGACGCGATCCAGGTAGCTGAAGAAGTAGCAGAGAACGATGAACGGCACGATGCGCCGCGTCACCTTGGCGTAGGCGGACGCCGCCCGTTCCGCGCTGGCCGGCGCGGCCGCGCCCATGCCCATGCTCCCTGCTTGCCCCGCGTTGCTGGCGATGCTCATGTCACGCTCCTTTCCCCATAGACAGCCATGCGCGTGCATCCGATAGCCGCGTCGTGGTCAGGAACGCATCGTAGGATTTATGAAACGTTTGATCTATAGGTGGATACCATGAAACATACGATTCAAAAATAAACGAACGGGCTAGCGGTCCGCCGCGCCGGATCGCGAGCCTGCAAGAACAGCCAGGGCGAACAGCCCGAGAGGATGGCCGGAACCACCCTTCTTGCGAGCCTGAATGAAAAAGAGCGGACGATGTCCGCTCTTTCAGGTCTGCCGCCGCCAGCGCGGGCCGGCGTCCGGCAGCAATGCTCAGGCCACGTGCTGCAGGAAATCCCGCAGGCGCTGGCTGGGCGGATTGCCCAGCAGCTCCGTGGGCGGACCGTCATGGGCCACCTTGCCGCCGTCGATGAAGATCAGCCGGCTGCCGACCTTGCGGGCGAACTCCATCTCGTGGGTCACGACCACCATGGTCATGCCCTCCTCGGCCAGGTCCTTCATGACCTTCAGCACTTCGTGCCGCAGCTCCGGATCCAGCGCCGAGGTCGGCTCGTCGAACAGCATCAGCTTGGGCTTGATCGCCAATGCGCGGGCGATGGCTACCCGCTGCTGCTGGCCACCCGACAACTCAGACGGATAGTGGTTCATGCGCTCGGCCAGGCCGACCTTGCCCAGCAGTTCCTGGGCCAGCTTGCGCGATTCGTCCCGGCCCATGCCGCGCGTGTGGACGGGCCCGAACATGACGTTCTCCAGCGCCGTCATCTGCGGGAACAGGTTGAACTGCTGGAACACCATGCCGGCCTCGCGCCGGATCTCGCGCACCTGGGCCGCGTCACCCTTCACGCTCAGGCCGTCGACCAGCAGGTCGCCGCCGTTGATGGTCTCCAGCACGTTGATGCAACGCAGGAAGGTGGACTTGCCCGAGCCCGACGGCCCGACCACCACCACGACTTCGCCCGCGTCGATGTTCAGCGAAATGTCGTTCAGCACCAAGGACTCGCCGAAGCGCTTGGTGACGTTGTGGAATTCAACCATGCTCATAGTATGCGCATCCTCTTTTCCAGCAGGCGCAGGCCCAGCGCCATCGCACCGGTCAGGATCAGGTAGACGATGGCCACCGCGGACCAGATCTCGACCGCACGGAAGTTGGCGGCCATGATTTCCTGGCCCTGCCGTGTCAGTTCCGCCACGCCGATCACGATGAAGAGCGAGGAGTCCTTCAGGCTGATGATGCACTGGTTGCCCAGCGGCGGGATCATGCGGCGGAACGCCACCGGCCCGATGATGTGCAGCAGGATCTTGTGAAACGGCAGCCCCATGGCCTGCCCGGCTTCCTTCAGTCCCTTGTGCACGGACAGCAGCGACCCGCGCACGATCTCGGAGATGTAGGCGCCCGAATTGATCATCAGCGTGACGATGGCCGCCCATTCCGCGTCCACCCGGATTCCAGCCATGATAGGCAAGGCGAAATAGATGAACATCACCTGCACCACGATGGGCGTGCCGCGGATGACCGCGACGTACACCTGGGCGATGCCGGACAGGATGGGATGCCCGTAGGCCCGGACCACGCCGGACAGCGCGCCGAGCAGGAACCCGCCGAACAAGCCCCAGAAGGTGATCTTGACGGTCATCAAGGTCCCTTCCAGCAAATTGGGCAGCGCGTCCCGGATGACTGACCAGTCGAATTCCACGATTTCCCCCTCAGGCGCCCATGCGCGCCGCTGCTAGGCGGGGATGCCGGCCGGCGCCGGCCGGCCCGGGGCCGCCCTTTGCCGAATCCGGCCGTCCCACAGGAAACGACCGGATCGAACCGCTGCCGGGCAACCCCGAACTACCGAAAAACCAAACGCGGCAAAGCTCAGGGCTTCTTGCCGAACCACTTGGTGTAGATGGCGTCGTACTCGCCGTTGGCCTTGAGCGTGGCCAGCGCCTTGTTCACCTGCGGGACCAGATCGCTGCCCTTGGGGAAGGCGATGCCATAGAAGTCGCCGCTCTTGACCGAGCCCACCACCTTCACGCGACCCTTGCCGGCGGTGTTGGCGTAGTACTGCACGTTGGGCGTGTCGTGCACGGCGGCGTCGACGCGGCCCGTGGCCAGCTCGAGATAGGCGTTATCGATGTTGGGGAACAGCTTCAGCTTGGCGTCAGGCACCTGGGCCTTCAGGAAGTCCACCGTGGCGGTGCCGGTCTTGACGGCGACGGTCTTGCCAGACAGGGACTTGGCGTCCTTGATGTCGGTGTTCTTGTCGCCGACCAGGATGGCCAGGCCGCTTTCGTAGTAGGGATCGGAGAAGTCGATGACCTTCTTGCGGTCGTCGCGAATGGTGATGCCGGCCAGCGCCACGTCGATGTTCTTGGTCTGCAGGCCCGGAATGATGCCGTTGAAGTCCATGGGCTGGAGCTTGTACTGAAGCTTCAGTTCCTTGGCGATGGCCGCCCACAGATCCACGTCGAAGCCGGTGTAGGTATTGCCCTGCTTGAACTCGAACGGCACGAAAGCCGTATCGGTGGCCACGACCAGCTCCTTGGCCTGGGCTGACGAGGCGGCGCCGAACATGGCGACGGACAAGCCGACCAGCGCGGCGGCGAACTTGCGTTTGATCATGTAACTCTCCTCTTGGGGGACGCTCGAGGCCCCCCGGGTTTGTCGTCGGGGCATGATTCCTGGGGTAGCGCCGGGATCGCCGGCACAACGCATTGGCGATCTTAACGCATCCGTCCCCACCCGCCAGAGCTTAGAAAAATTACAATCCGCATGACACCCCGGAGAATCCCCCATGCCATACAAGCATGTACGCATCGCCGGCACGCGCCGGCAGGTCGGACAGGCGCTGGGCAAGCTGGCCCGCCCGCTGATGTCCGCCTACCTGGACCAGAGCGAGACCTGGGAAACGCTGCGCCCATGGCGCGGGCATCCCTACCTGGACGCGCTGGCGGCGCAGGCCAGGGCGGCGCTGCCAGCGGTATGGGAAGAATTCGAAGGGCTGGCCGAGGGCCTGGACATGCCGCTGGCCGACGCGCTCCTGTGGAACTGTCGCGGCGACCTGCTGCACAAGACCACCGACGGCTGCACCTCGGCGGCCCTGAAGTCGGCGGATGGCACGCGCTGGATCGGCCACAACGAAGATGGCGACCCCTATCTGTATGGCCGCTGCCACCTGGTGGATGTGGCGCTGGATGACGCGCCCGGCTATCTCGGCTTCTACTACCCCGGCTCCTTGCCCGGCCATACCTTCGGCGCCAATCGCGCCGGACTGGTCCAGACCATCAACAACCTGCGCGCGCGCCAACGACACGAAGGCGTGCCACGCATGTTCCTGGCGCGCGCGGCGCTGGACTGCGCCACGCTGGACGAGGCCGTGCAGCTGCTGCGCGCCACGCCCTGCGCCGGGGGCTTTCACCACACGCTGGGCTCGGCGCAGGACGCCAGGCTGTTCAGCGTCGAAGTGCTGCCCGGCGATGTCTCGATACAGGAAATCGGCGCCCGCTACGGCCACGCCAACCACATGATCCACGCTGACACCGCCGGCCTGCCGCAGGTCGTCACCGATTCGTCGCGCGCGCGCCAGCACCGCATCGAAGGCATCGTCGACAGCTGGTCGCCCGCGACCGGCGGCGCCGAGCTGCTGGCCGCGCTGCACGATACCGAGGGCGCATTGCCGATCCTGCGCACGGACCGGCATGACCCCGATGGCGAGAACACGCTGGCCACCGCCGTGTTCGAGATCGGCGACGGCGAAGTCACGCTGCGCGTGTACGACCGCAAGCCGCGCGCGGAGATCGCGCTGGACGTGATGAACGATCCGGAATGAAAAAGCGCCGCTCGCGGGAAGCCTGACGCTTCCCGCGAGCGGCGCCCGAGGCTGCCGCCCAGCGCCTACAGCGCGCCGTAGCCGCCGCCTCCCGGCGTTTCCACCACGAACACATCGCCCGGACGCAGCTGGGCGCTGTCCTGCGGACCCAGCGGCTGCACCGTGCCGTCGGCCCGCTCGACATAGTTGCGACCCATGGCGCCGGGCTGGCCGCCCGACAGGCCGAACGGCGCGTGCAGGCGGTTGTTCGACAGGATCGCGGCCGTCATGTCCTCCAGGAAGCGCATGCGGCGCACGCCGCCGTCGCCGCCCGGATAGCGACCGCCGCCCCCGGAGCCATGACGGATCTCATACGAATCCAGCCGCACCGGGAAACGGAACTCCAGCACTTCCGGATCGGTCAGGCGCGAGTTGGTCATGTGCGCCTGTACCACCGAGGTGCCGGCGAAACCCTCGTCGCGCGGACCGGCCGCGTCGATGCGGACCGGACCGGCTCCGGTACCACCCGAGATGGTCTCGTAGTACTGGTGACGCGCGTTGCCGAACGTGAAGTTGTTCATCGTGCCCTGGCTGGAGGCCAGCACGCCCAGCGCGCCATACAGCGCGTTGACGATGCACATGGACGTTTCCACGTTGCCCGCCACCACCGAAGCCGGCGAGTTGGGGCGCAGCATCGAGCCTTCCGGCAGCACGATGGACAGCGGCACCAGGCAGCCGTCGTTCAGCGGAATGTCGTCGTTGACCAGGGTGCGGAACACGTACAGCACCGCGGCCACGGCGATGGCGCCCGGCGCGTTGAAGTTGTTGTCCAGCTGCGGCGAGGTGCCGGTGAAGTCCACCACGGCGCTGCGCGCCGCATTGTCCACCCGCACTTCCACCTTGATCACCGCGCCGTTGTCCAGCGGGTACTCGTAGCGGCCATTCTTCAGCACCGAGATCACGCGGCGCACCGCTTCCTCGGCGTTGTCCTGCACGTGCCCCATGTAGGCACGCACCACGTCCAGGCCGAAGTGATCGCACATGCGCAGCAGTTCCTGCACGCCCTTTTCGTTGGCGGCGATCTGCGCGCGCATGTCGGCGATGTTCTGGTCCGGATTGCGCGCCGGCCAGCGCCCCGAGCCGAGGATGTCGCGGGCGGCCTGCTCGCGCAGCTCGCCGTTCTTGACCAATTGGAAATTGGTGAACAGCACGCCTTCGTCCTCGACCGTGCGCGAATCCGGCGGCATCGAGCCCGGCGTGGTCCCGCCGATGTCGGCGTGGTGGCCGCGAGAGCCGACGTAGAACAGGATTTCCTTGCCGCCCCGGTCGAACACCGGGGTGATGACCGTCACGTCGGGCAGGTGCGTGCCGCCGTGGTAGGGATCGTTCACCACATACGCGTCGCCCGGCATCATGCGGCCACGGTTGGCGTTCATCACGGTGCGCACCGACTCGCCCATCGAACCCAGGTGCACGGGCATGTGGGGCGCGTTGGCGATCAGGCGGGCCTGGGCGTCGAAGATCGCGCAGGAGAAGTCCAGGCGTTCCTTGATGTTCACCGAGTACGCGGTGTTCTGCAGGCGGTAGCCCATCTGCTCGGCGATGGACATGAAGAGGTTGTTGAAGACCTCCAGCATGACCGGATCGGCCTGGGTGCCGATGGCGCGGCGCTCGGGACGCGCCTCGACGCGGCGCAGCACGATGTTGTCCTGCCCGGTCAGCTCGGCCTGCCAGCCGGCTTCGACGACCGTGGTCTGGTTGGGCTCGGAGATGATGGCCGGGCCGGCGATCTTGTCGCCGCCCGCCAGCGCCTCGCGCACATAGAGCGGCACATCGCGCCAGGCGCCGCCGCTGTACATGCGGACCTGGCGGCTGGGCGCCAGCGCGGCGTCGCGGGTCTGCGCCACCGAGGCGCCGTCCACGCGCTCGCCGCCGCCGGTGGCTTCGACCGAAATGGTCTCGACCACCAGCGCCCGGTCGGGCATCAGGAAGGAATAGCGCAGGCGGTAGGCCGCCTCGAAGTCCTGGCGCGCCTGCTCCAGCGTGCCGAACGGCACTTCGAGCGAGGTGTCGGTGCCCTGGTACTTCAGGTGCAGGCGACGCTGCACGGAAATGTCGGCCTCGGCCACGTGCTGGCGCCGCAGTTCGCCCACGGCCTGTCCGGCCAGCTCGTCCAGCTCACCGGCCAGCGTCTGCATCAGCGCGGCGTCCAGCACCTGCTCGACGGTTTTCTGGCGCATGTCGGTCTGGTCGGCCAGGCCCATGCCATAGGCCGACAGCACGCCACCCAGCGGATGCGCGAACACCGTGGTCATGCCCAGGGCGTCGGCCACCAGGCAGGCGTGCTGCCCGCCGGCGCCGCCAAAGGTGGTCAGCGCGTACTCGGTCACGTCGTGGCCGCGCTGCACCGAAATACGCTTGATGGCCTCGGCCATGTTGCCCACGGCGATTTCCAGGAAGCCTTCGGCCAGCTGCTCGGGCGTCATCTCGCGCCCGGTGGCCGTCCGCACCTCGTCGGCCATGGCCGTGAAGCGCGCCACCACGGCGTCGCGGTCCAGCGGCTCATTGGCCTCGGGGCCGAACACCTTGGGGAAGAAGTCGGGCTGGATCTTGCCCAGCAGCACGTTGCAGTCGGTCACCGCCAGCGGGCCGCCACGGCGGTAGCAGGCGGGGCCGGGATTGGCGCCGGCCGAATCAGGGCCGACACGCAGGCGCGCGCCATCGAAATGCAGGATGGAACCGCCGCCGGCCGCGACCGTGTGGATGCTCATCATGGGCGCGCGCATGCGCACGCCGGCCACCTGGGTCTCGAACTCGCGCTCGAATTCGCCGGCGTAGTGCGATACGTCGGTGGACGTGCCGCCCATGTCAAAGCCGATCACCTTGGGGAAGCCGGCCTGTTCGCTGGTGCGCACCATGCCGACGATGCCGCCGGCCGGGCCGGACAGGATGGCGTCCTTGCCACGGAAGCGGTGCGCGTCGGTCAGGCCGCCGCTGGACTGCATGAACATCAGGCGGATGCCGGGCAGCTCGCCGGCCACCTGGTCGACATAGCGCTTGAGGATGGGCGACAGATAGGCGTCCACCACGGTGGTGTCGCCACGCGACACGTACTTGATCAGCGGGCTGACCTCGTGCGAGGCCGACACCTGCGTGAAACCCAGCTCGCGGGCGATGCGGGCGGCGCGCTGCTCGTGCTCGGGCGCCTTCCAGGCATGCATGAACACGATGGCGACCGCGCGGATGCCGCTGTCATGGGCGGCGCGCATGGCCGCACGCAGGCCTTCCTCGTCCAGCCCGCGCACCAGCTTGCCCTCGGCGTCCATGCGCTCGTCGGCCTCGACCACGGACTCATAGAGCATTTCCGGCAGCACGACGTTGCGGTCGAACAGGCGCGGACGGTTCTGATAAGCGATGCGCAGCCCGTCGCGAAAGCCCTTGGTGGTGACCAGCAACGTGCGCTCGCCCTTGCGCTCCAGCAGCGCGTTGGTGGCCACCGTGGTGCCCATCTTCACGCACTCGACCTGCTCGGCCGGCACGGGCTGGCCCGGCGCGATGCCCAACAGCTTGCGGATGCCCGCCACGGCGGCGTCGCGGTACTGCTCGGGGTTTTCCGACAGCATCTTCGCGGTCGTGGTGCTGCCGTCGGGACGACGCGCCACGATGTCGGTGAACGTGCCCCCACGGTCAATCCAGAATTGCCACTTCATGATCAGGTAGTCCTTGAAAACAAAAATTGCCGCGGCGGCGATGCCGGCGGATGCTGCGGGCGGCGGAGCGGGCTCCGCGCCGTATTCGGGTGATCGGGATCAGAGGGAAGTCGCCGCGCGAGCGGCCTGGTCGTACAGGCCGGACAGCGCGCGCAGCGTATGCGCGAGCTGGCGGCTGAACTCCAGTCCGCCGCCGCCCGGGCCGTTCAGGCCGGAGGTCAGGCACTGCTCGCGGATTTCCGCGTAGCGCTTGAGCACCGTCGAACCTTCCTCTGTGACGCTGTAGAACACTTCCTTGCTGGCGCGCTCGCCCTGCACCATGCCCAGGCGCTCGAGCTTCTTCAGCGCGTAGCTGACGATGTGCGTGTCCTCGACATTGAGGGTGAAGCAGATATCGGCCAGCTTCTTCGGCCGCTGCCGGTGGTACACGTGGTGAAAGACCATCACGTCGGTGCGCGTCAGGTCCGGCAGCCCGGCCGCCGCCATGCAGCGCACGATCCATCGGTCGAACGCGTGGCCGGCGATCATCAGGCCGAATTCGACTTCGGACAGATCGGGCGAACTGCCCCCTGCCAGATGGGCGGAGGCGGCGATCAAGGTTGAGGTCATGGCTGGCTGGCGGAGTTCATGTCCTCAAAATACTAATAATTTATCTACATTTCATCAATAAAAAATAACTAGGGCACGAATGGAAATGCCCCTTTCAAGGGAATACCCCTAGAAAAAATGCCGTTTTGCGACTAGCCGGCCCAGCCCAGCGGCATGTGGGCGCGAATCAGCGCGCCCGCGATGGACACGCGCCCTGCGATCTCGGGCATGGGATCGCCGGGACCGAACCAGCGCGCCTCGAGGATCTCGTCCTCCTGCACGCGGGTCTCGCCGGACACATAGTCGGCCGTGTAGGCGATCATCAGCGAATTCGGGAAGGGCCAGGACTGGCTGCCGAAGTAGCGCAGGTTGCCAACCTTCAGGCCGACTTCCTCGTAGACCTCGCGGTGCACGGTCTGCTCGATGCTCTCGCCCGGCTCGACGAAGCCGGCCAGCGCGGTATAGATCGCCGAGATGCGCCCGGCATGCCGCGCCAGCAGGATGCGGTCGCCATGACGCACCAGCACCATCATGGCCGGCGAGATGCGCGGATAGGCGCTATGACCACAGGCCGGGCAGCGCAGGCAGAACTCGCCCGCCACGCGCTCGGCCGGCGTGCCGCAGGCGCCGCAATAGCGGTGCGTGCGCGCCCACTCGGCGATCTGATAGGCGCGACCGGCCTGGGCCATGCCGTGATCGTCCAGCACGCCGAACAGGCCGCGCAGCTTGCGGAAGGCATAGCCTTGCGGCGCTTCGATACCGGGCTCGACGTGCGCGGCGCGCTGCGGAGCGCCGGGATCCAGCCATACAGGTTGCAGCGCCTGCGGCGGCAGGCCCAGACCCGCGCACACCTGCGCGTCGGGCAATACGCCGGTCTCTTCCACGACCAGCAATTCATCACGGCGAAAAACGAAGTTCACTCCAGGCCCCTGTATGGCGTAGCGGATGCTGGAATTTTATTCACTTGGCAAGCAGGCTTCGATGCCAATCGCATGCATGCCTCGCGCGCCGGACAGTTCGCCAGAACCGCAAGCACACGCGATGTCGGCCGCGCATTGCGGACCATGTGTTGGATTCATGCGCGGGCGCGCGCCGCAACGCCTAGGAATAACCCGTAAATTCAACATTTGCCTGCTCGCCGTGACCGGCCGGCAACATAGAATGACTGCGCTTTTCAGCGGCGTGTCATCCACGCCAGCTCTTTTCCGCCATGCCAACCGGGGCCTTGCCCCGTCTATATCACCGCACAGAAGGACCACCCCATGCACAAGAAAATCTCGCTGCTGGCCGGCAGCATCGTCCTGGCATTCAGCGCGGGCGCGCAGGCCCAGACCAAGTGGGACCTGCCCAGCGCCTACCCGGCGAGCAACTTCCACGTCGAGAACCTGACCAACTTCGTCAAGGACGTGGATAGCCTGTCTGGCGGCAAGCTGAAGATCACGCTGCACAACAACGCCTCGCTGTACAAAGCCCCCGAGATCAAGCGCGCGGTGCAAGGCAACCAGGCCCAGATCGGCGAGATCCTCTTGACCAACTTCGCCAACGAAGACCCGCTGTACGAGCTGGACGGCCTGCCCTTCCTGGCCACCGGCTACGACGCCTCGTTCAAGCTCTACCAGGCGCAGAAGCCGTTCCTGGAAAAGAAGCTCAACTCGCAAGGCATGACGCTGCTGTACGCGGTGGCCTGGCCGCCCCAGGGCATCTTCGCCAACAAGGACATCAAGCAGATCTCCGACATGAAGGGCCTGAAGTGGCGCGCCTACAGCCCGGTGACGGCCAAGATCGCCGAACTGGTCGGCGCCCAGCCCGTCACGGTGCAACAGGCCGAACTGGCCCAGGCCATGGCCACCGGCGTGATCGATTCCTACATGTCCTCGGCGTCCACCGGCTACGACACCAAGACCTACGAGTACATCAAAAAGTTCTACGACACCCAGGCCTGGCTGCCGAAGAACGCGGTCATCGTCAACAAGAAGGCGTTCGACGCGCTCGATCCCGCCACGCAGGACGCGCTGAAGAAGGCCGGCGCGCAGGCCGAGGAACGCGGCTGGAAGCTGTCGCAGGAAAAGAACAAGTGGTATCAGGAAGAGCTGGCCAAGAACGGCATGGAAACCCTCAAGCCCACGGTCGAGCTGAAGGAAGGCCTGTCCGTGATCGGCAAGCGCATGCTGGATGACTGGCTCAAGAAGGCCGGCGCCGACGGCCAGGCCATGATCGACGCCTACCGGAAGCAGTGATATCGCCATGCGCCGCTTTCTGGACTCTCTATACGGCGCGGCCGGCCTGCTGGCCGGCCTGTGCACCGTCGGCGTGCTGGTCTCGGTGCTGGCCGCCATCATCGCGCGCCAGCTCAGCCTGAACATCCCCGGCACGGACGCCTATGCCGGCTACTTCATGGCCGCGGCCGGCTTCCTGGCGCTGGCCAGCACCTTCAAGCACGGCGAGCACATCCGCGTCACGCTGCTGTTGAACTCGCTGTCGCCCGCCGGCAGCCGCCGCCTGGACATCTTCGCGCTGGCCGTGGGCTGCCTGCTGGCCGCCGCGTTCGCCTTCTTCAGCGTCAAGCTGACCTACGACTCCTGGCAATTCAACGACGTCTCCACGTCCAACGACGCCACGCCGCTCTGGATTCCCCAGATCAGCATGGCCGTGGGCACGGTCCTGTTCCTGGTCGCCCTGCTCGATGAGCTGGTCCGGCGCTCGCGCGGCATCGCCGCCGCTACTTCGCAGCAAACCCATGAATGAACTTCTCGTCATCACCCTGCTGGTCGTCTCGATCTTCGCGCTGCTGGGCTGCGGCGTCTGGGTCGGCCTGACCCTGGCCGGCACCGCCTGGATCGGCATGGAGATCTTCTCCAGCCGTCCGGCCGGCGACGCCATGGCCGTCACAATCTGGGGCGCCGCGTCCAGCTGGACCCTCACCGCCCTGCCCCTGTTCCTGTGGATGGGCGAGATCCTGTTCCGCACCCGCCTGTCGGAAGACCTGTTCAAGGGCCTCGCGCCCTGGCTGAACCGGCTGCCCGGGCGGCTGCTGCACACCAACGTGATCGGCTGCGCGATCTTCGCGGCGGTCTCGGGCTCGTCGGCGGCCACCTGCGCCACCGTCGGCAAGATGACCATCCCCGAACTGACGCGCCGCGGCTATCCGGAATCCAAGATCCTGGGCACGCTGTCGGGCGCCGGCACGCTGGGCCTCCTGATCCCGCCGTCGATCATCATGATCGTCTACGGCGTGGCGGCGGATGTCTCCATCGCCAAGCTGTTCATCGCCGGCATCGTGCCGGGCATCCTGCTCGCGCTGTTGTTCATGGGCTACATCGCCTGGTGGGCGATCCGCAATCCGGGCGAAGTGCCGGCGGCCGATCCGGGCCTGACGTTCCGCGAGAAGCTGTCGCGTTCGCGCCACCTGATTCCGGTCATGCTGCTGATCGGCGCGGTGCTGGGCTCGATCTACACCGGCATCGCCACCGCCACCGAGGCGGCGGCCGTGGGCGTGGTGGGCGCGCTGATCCTGTCGGCGCTGCAAGGCTCGCTGAACCGCTCGACCTTCATGCAATCGCTGCTGGGCGCCACCCGGCTGTACTGCATGATCGCGCTGATCCTGGCGGGCGCGCAGTTCCTCACGCTGGCCATGGGCTACATCGGCCTGCCGCGCGCGCTGGCCGAATGGATCGGCGGACTGGGCCTGTCGCAATTCGGTCTGATCATGGCGCTGATGGTGTTCTTCATCATCCTGGGCTGCTTCCTGGACGGCATCTCCATCGTGGTGCTGACCATGGGCGTGCTGCTGCCCACGGTGCAGGCGGCCGGCATCGACCTGATCTGGTTCGGCATCTTCATCGTTTTCGTGGTGGAAATGGCACAGATCACGCCGCCGGTGGGTTTCAACCTGTTCGTGCTGTCCGGCATGAGCGGGCGCGAGCTGCCCTACATCGCCCGCGCCTCGCTGCCGATGTTCTTCCTGATGATCCTGGCGGTGCTGCTGCTGTACGTGCTGCCCGGCATAGCGACGTGGTTGCCCCAGCACATGACACTTTGATCCCCGACCGCTCAAAAACCCTGCACCAGTTGCAGGGTTTTTTTTGAACAATTACGCGATTGTCCGCGCAATGTCACTTTTTCAAATCCTGTAAACCCAGGGAAAACGCGAAAAGATTAATCCGCCCATACCGTTCGTAACCTTTTTAGAATTCCAGGGCGCTAGAGGTTGCACAACGATGGCGCGCTCAAGCCCCTTGGACCCCTGCTCCGGACCCGCGCTCATCCCAGCGTCGGTGCATGGGCCCAGCGCCTGACGATCAGCCAGACGCAACATGTCGAGCCACAAGCCCGGCGCTCTAATAACAGAAATGACAAAGGAGAAGTCTTCGTGAAACGCATTACCCTCACTCTCGCCGCCGCAGGCCTGGGCCTGGCCGCCGGCACCGCGGCCGCCGAGACCAGCGTGACCCTGTACGGCATCGCCGACGTCAGCATGCGCTACGTCAATACCAGCGACGGCCAAACCGGCGCTGACGGCAGCCGCCTCTCAATGTCCAACGGCGCCATTTCCAACAGCCGTTGGGGCCTGCGCGGCTCCGAAGACCTGGGCGACGGCAACCGCGCCTTCTTCCGCCTGGAGCAAGGCTTCGACGTGCAAAACGGCAAGTCCTCCAGCTCCGGCAAGACCTTCAACCGTCTGGCCTACGTCGGCCTGGACGGCGGCAAGATCGGCGCGCTCACGCTGGGCCTACAGAACACTGTCATCCAGGACCTGATGGCCGACCACTTCGATCCGCTGACTGTCGGTAACTACGCCGAAAACTCGTGGCTGCCTGCGGCGATGGGTCGCGTCCGTGCGGACAATGCCTTCCGCTATGCGAATACGCTGGGAGACCTGGCTGTGATTGGCCAGTGGTCCAATGGTGACAAGTGGTCGGACCGCGCCGCCGGCCAGCAAATGGGTATCAGCCTGCGTTACACGATCGGCCAGCTCGGCCTGGGTGGTGCTTTCCAGAAGACCTTCGGGGCCAACGACTCGGACAAGCGTCAGCAGGTGTGGAACCTCAGCGCCTCGTATCAGTTCGAAGTCGTCAAGGTCTTCGCCGGCTATTTCAACGGCAAGGATCAGACCAACTGGGTCAACGGCATCATGGGCCGCGCGGTGGACAACAACAGCACCCTGGATCGCAAGGACAACGGCTACTTCCTGGGCGCCAGCTGGCAGGCCACCCCGCGCTGGACCATCACCGGCGCCGCCTACTATGACCAGGCCAAGAACGTCGTGGTCGACGGCGACAAGGGCAAGCGCTACGCTCTGATCGCCGTTGCCGAGTACGCGCTGTCCAAGCGCACCCAGGTGTACGGCACCGTGGACTACAACAAGGTCCGCGACGCCTCCACCGGCGATATCTCCGGCCGCACCAGCCAAGTCGGCGGCGGCCTGGGCATTCGCCATATCTTCTGATCGCCAACCGCGATTCAAGGCCCGCCCCCGGCCGCATGAAGACGAAAACCCCACCGCGCGAGCGGTGGGGTTTTTCTTTGCCCTGACGCCATCCCGCCACCCGCCCGATGAGCGGGTGGCGGGACCGGAAAGCGGCTCACGCCGCCCTCGCCTTCACATCCCCAGATACGCCTTGCGCACCTCGTCCGACGCCGCCAGCTCCGCCGCCGAACCGGACAGCGCCACCCGCCCGCTCTGCATCACATAGGCGCGCGCCGCCACCTCCAGCGCCTGCGTCATATTCTGCTCGACCAGCAGCACCGACAGACCATGGTCGCGATTGAGCGCGGCCAGCGCGTCGAACACCTGCTCGACCAGCAGCGGCGACAGGCCCAGGCTGGGCTCGTCGATCAGCAACAGCCTGGGGCCGCTCATCAGCGCGCGGCCGATGGCCAGCATCTGGCGCTCGCCGCCCGACATGGTGCCCGCCAGCTGCTCGCGCCGTTCCTTCAGACGCGGAAACAGGCCATAGACCTGCTCCAGCCGCTCGCGATAGACCCGCTCGTCGCGCACCGTGTAGGCGCCCAGCCGCAGGTTCTGCTCCACCGGCTGGCGCGCGAACACGCGCGCGCCCTCGGGGATCATGGCGATCCCCTGCGTCACCAGCCGGTCGGGCGGCGTGCCCGTGATGTCCCGTCCCTCGAAGATGACGCGGCCGGCCTTGGGCTTGACCGAGCCCACGGTGGCCAGCAGCGTGCTGGACTTGCCGGCGCCGTTGGCGCCGAGCAGCGCGGCGATCTCGCCGGGACGCACTTCCAGGGAAATCTCCCGCACCGCCTGCACGCCGCCATAGGACACGCTCAGGTTCTCGATCTTCAGCATCGCCTCATGCACGGTGCTTCCTCCCCAGGTAGGCTTCGATGACGGCCGGGTCGCGCACGATGTCCTGCGGCGCGCCCTCGGCGATCATCTGTCCGAAATTCAGCACCAGCACGCGCTGCGCCAGCCGCATCACCACTTCCAGCACGTGTTCGACGATGATCAGCGTGCCCCCCGCCGCGTGGATGCCGCGCAGGATCTCGGCCAGCGCGATGGCCTCGGCCGGATTAAGGCCGCCGGCGACCTCGTCCAGCAACAGCATGCGCGGTTCGGTGGCCAGCGCCCGCGCCAGCTCCACGCGCTTCTGGCCAGCCACGTTCAGTTCGGCGGCCCTGACGCCGGCGCGGTCCGCCAGCCCCACCAGCTCCAGCACCTTCATGGATTCGCGGCGCGCGTCCGGCAGCCGGGGATGACGCAGCAAGGCGCCCACCATGGCGTTCTCCAGCACCGTCATCTGGCCGAAGCTGCGCGGGATCTGATAGGTCCGCACCAGCCCCATCGCCGCCACCTGCTCGGGGCGCTTGCCGACCATGGACTGGCCGTCGAACACCACCGAGCCCGAGGTGGGCTGGTGGTGGCCGACCAGGCCATTGAACAGGGTGCTCTTGCCCGCGCCGTTCGGCCCGATGATGGCGACGATCTCGCCGGCCTGCACCGACAGCGAGATGTCCTTGTTGGCCACCAGGCCGCCGAAGCGCTTGGTCAGATTCTCAACGTCCAGCAGAGCCATGGCGCTTCCTCAAGGTAATCAGGCCACCGGGCAGGAACATGGTGACCAGCAGAATGGCCAGCCCGAAAATCAGCAGGTCCAGGCCCAAGCCCGAGCTGCCCCACAGCACCCGCGTGCCTTCCGACAGGGGCAGCAGCACGGCCGCCCCCAGCCACGGACCCAGCAGCGTGCCCACGCCGCCCAGGATCGTCACCAGCACCACCTGCACCGACATGGTCAGGCTGAACATGGACTCCGGATCGATGAAGCCCACGTACATGGCGAAGAATCCGCCCCAGACGCCCGTCATGCCGGCCGACAGCACGAAGGCCAGCATCTTATAGCGGTCGGCGGCCACGCCCAGGCTGCGCGCGGCGGCCTCGTCGCCGTTGATGGCGCGCCAGTAGAAGCCGGTCTTCGAATGCACCAGGAAGTACGTGGCGCAGAACGTCAGGAACGCCAGGCCCACGGCGATCCAGTAGTACGGCACCTTGCTGCGGAACAGCAGCATCCAGGCCGCGTCGCCGATCGGGGCCTCCAGCCCCACGGCGCCGCCCGCCCAGTCCCAGTTGATCATCAGCAGCAGGCCGATCTGGAGCAGCGCGATGGTGGCCATGGCGAAGTAATGGCCCGACAGGCGCAGCGTCGGCCCGCCCACCAGCCAGGCCAGGCCCGCGCTGATCAGCCCGCCCAGCAGGATGCCCAGCAGCGGCGTGAGCTTCAGGTGATGCAGCAGCAGCAAGGTGGTATAGCCGCCCACGCCCACGAACACGGCATGGCCGAAGGAGATCCGCCCCAGGAAGCCGCCGACCAGGTTCCAGCACGCGCCCAGCGCGCCGAACATGATCGCCAGCAGCAGCACCTGCAGCGTGAAGGAATCGGTGACCACGGCGGGCACCAGGGCCAGGCCAAGCGCCAGCAGCGCGGCCACCGCCAAGGGCCATTTCGGCGAGGTGGAAATATCAGCAGGTTTGTTCATCGCCATCTCACCACCGTCCGAACAGGCCCTTGGGCCGATACCAGAGAACCAGAATGAACAGGATGAACACGCTCACCGTCTTCAGCGCCGGCGCGACGAAGTAGCCCGTCATGGCCTCGATGATCCCGATCAGGATGCCGGCGATGAACGCGCCCGGCAGGGAGCCGAACCCGCCCATGCACACGGCCACGAAGGCCAGCAGGCCGAACACCGTGCCCACCGAGGGAAACACGTAGAAGAACGTGGTCAGCAGCGCGCCCGCCACGCCGACCGCGGCGCTGCCCAGCATCCAGACCTGGGCATTGACGCGGTCGGGCGATATGCCCACCAGCGCCGCCACCTGGCGGTCTTCCGCCACCGCCTGCAGGGCGTGGCCCCAGCGCGTGCGATAGACCAGGACGAACAGCACCGCCACCAGCAGCAGCGCCACCAGACCGGTGACGACCTGCGGACGGCCCAGCGAGACGCCGGCCAGCGACACGCTGCCGGACACCAGCGTGTCGGGCAGGCTGCGATAGTCAGGGCTGAAGGCGATGAAGGCCAGCTGGCGCAGCACCAGGCCCAGGCCGAAGGTGGCCAGGATGATGGCCATGGCCGGCCCCTTCTGCAGCCGCCGGATGATGAGCGCGTAGGTCATGAAGCCGACGAAGGCCAGCGCGATGGCGACCAGCGGCGCGGACATCGTGGGATCGATATGACCGAGGGTGAACAGCCAATAGGCGGCATACATGCCGAGCATCAGGAACTCGCCGTGGGCGAAGTTGATGACGTCGGTGATGCCCCAGATCAGCGCCAGCCCCACCGCCACCGCGGCATAGATCAGGCCGTTGAACAGGCCTGCCGAGAGAGCTTCGAACATGAGGGACTCCTGCGGCGGGCGCGACGGCCCGCCGCTGCTTGCAAGTGATGCGGCTTATTTCCAGCTGAACGGCAGCGTGGGCAGGCTCTTGTCCGAGCGGTACTTCTCCGGCCACACGGTCTGGTAGCCGGCGCCCTTCAGTTCCAGGATCAGGCCGGCGCCCTTGGTGTTCTGCCCCTTGGCGTCGAACTTCACGCCATCCCAGGGCATGGCCACCTGCGATTCGCCCAAGTCGGTCGCGGCCAGCGCCTTGCGGATCGCCTCGGGATCGGTGGAACCGGCCCGGTTGATGGCGTCGGCCAGCACCAGCACGCCCTGCATGGAACGCGCATTGTTGCCGTTCAGGTCCTTGCCCGTCTTGGCCTTGTACATGTCGTTGATCTTCTTGAGCCCCGCCTTGGCCGCGGCCACGTCGTTGCCCCAGACATCGCGCGACAGCACGCCCTGCACCTGCGGTCCGACTTCCTGCACGAAGCGCGAATCGATGAAGCCGGCGTCGTTGGCCAGCAGCACCGGCGGCGCGTACTTGCTCTCGCGCATGGTGCGCACGAACAGCATGGCGTCGGACGTGTAGCTGGCGAAGATCGCCACGTCGGGCTTGGCCGCCGACAGTTTCTGCACCTCGGCCGTGACCGAGGCCGAACCGGCGCTGTAGGCGATATTGGCCACGACCTCGCGCTTGTATTGCTTGGCGAACTTCTCGACGGCCTTGTAGGTGTTCACGCCGAAGTCCGTGTTCTCGTACACCACCGCGATCTTGGTGGTCGGGACGGCCTTCACGCCGTCCAGGAACTGCATCATGTTCTCGATGAAGGTGTCATCGTTGGGCGAGGTGCGGAAGAACCACTTGTAGCCGCGCTCGGTCAGATCCGGGCTGCTGGACTCGCCGTTCAGGTAGGGAATGCCGCGCTGCTCGGCGATGCGGCTGGCGGTCTTGGTCACGGCGGATTGGTAGGCGCCGGTCAGGGCCACCACCTTTTCCTGATCGATCAGGCGCTGGGCGTCGGCCAGCCCGACTTCCGGCTTGCCCTGGGAGTCGCCGAACACCACTTCGATCTTGGCCCCGCCCAATGCCGGCAGGCCGCTGCCGGCAGCCAGCGGAATGCCTTCCAGTTCGGGATGCGGATTATTGACGATCTCCACGGCCAGCTCGACCGCGGCCTTGATCTCGGCGCCGGTGGACGCCAGCGCGCCGGACAGCGGATAGATCGCGCCGATGCGCACGGTCTTCTGCTGCGCCGAGGCCGGCACGGCGGACAACAGGGCCAGACTTGCGACCACACCCGCAATGAGCTTCATCTTCATTACTGAACTCCCGGAATAAGCCTGATGGCTGAACATGCACGGGGCTGGACGCCCCGCCTGGTTACGTTTCGTCCGGCGGCAAGACGCCCTCCTCCGCGATCGCGGAAGATGCCGGCACTCGTTCGTTGTCGCCTTTTCCCCTTGTCCTTTGATGGATCGTTATGAAGGCAGAACAAAAATAGCGCTTAAGGCCGCCGCTGGCTAGCGGGGCTTATGCTCAGATATCAAAGTATCGCCATCTGGCTGTTGACCAGATCCGTGACCAGCATGTGGCCCGGCGCGTGGGTGATGCAGAATTCCGGCTTGACCGCAGCCACCACCGACTGCGGCGTGACGCCGCAGGCCCAGAACACGGGAATCTCGCCCGGCAGGATCTCGACCGCGTCGCCGTAGTCGGGCTTGGCTATATCTGCGATACCGATCAGGGACGGATCACCCAGATGCACCGGCGCGCCATGCACCGAGGGAAAACGCGAAGTGACCTGGATGGCGCGTATCGCGTCCGCCGCCTTCAGGGGGCGCATGGACACGACCAGGGGACCGCCGAACACGCCGGCGCGCTGCGTCGGCACGTTGGTCCGGTACATGGGCACGTTGCAGCCCTGCTGGATGTGACGCACGGGCAGGCCGTTGTCCAGCATGGCTTCCTCGAACGAGAACGAGCAGCCGATCAGGAAGGACACCAGGTCGTCGCGCCACCAGTCGTGCACGTCGGTGGGCTCGGCCACCAACTCGCCATGCTTCCAGACGCGATAGCGCGGGATGTCGCTGCGGATGTCGATGTCCTGCCCGAGTTCCGGCAGCGAGGGATCGCCCGGCTCGGACATGGCCAGCAAGGGACAAGGCTTGGGATTGCGCTGGCAGAAATGCAGGAAGTCGGCCGCCAGCGCGCGCGGCAGGATCGCCAGGTTGGCCTGCACATGGCCGGGCGCCAGGTTGGCGGTGGGGCCGGTGAACCGGCCGCTGCGGGCGTCGAGCCGCGCCTGGCGGGCCAGCGCGACGCTGTCGCGCGCCACGGTGATTGCATTCATGTTGATCCCCTTGAAGCTTGTTTGGTATGGGGAGCATTGCACCGGAACTCGCCGCGTCCGTCTAATCACATGTTGCGATAGACCCCGATCAGAAATCCTTATCAGGGTTATGCCGGATGGCGCTGCGCTTCCTCGCGCGCAATCTGCTGCGCCGCCTCGGCCACCGTGCGCGGCACCTGGCTGTCCGGCCCCTGCATCCAGCAGGCGGTGTAGTGCAGCGGCGGCACCTCGCCGTCCTTCACGTCCAGGATCCGCAACTCGCCCTGCGCCAGCTCGCGGCGCAGGATCACCGGCGCGATCAGCGCCGTGCCGATGCCGTCCAGCGCCATGCGCACGATCACGCTGAGCGCCGAGCTGCCGTACATGCGCGGCGACTCCACACCGGCCTGCAACAGCATCTGCCGCGCCGCGCGGTGCGGATCGGTGGTGGAGGGATAGGTGATGACGGGCCATTCGGCCAGCCGCCTGAGCGAGATCGGCTGGCGGCCGACCTTGAGCTTGGGGCTGGCCACCCAGCTGAGCGGGTAATTGCACAGGTACAGATTCTCGACCCTCGGCTCTTCCATCGGTCCGAGCAGGAAGGCCAGGTCGATCTGGCGCGAGGCCAGCTGCGCCTTGAGCACCGTGGTCGTGTCGACCTGGATCTCCACCATCAGCCCGGGATAGGCGTCGTGCAGGTGCTCCATGAGCCTGGGCAGCCAGGTATGGACGATGGTTTCGGACACGCCCAGCCTGAGCATGCCGCTCATCACGCTCTTGGCGCGCGCGGCCTCCTGCATGTCGCGCCGCATCTGCAGCATGCGCTCGGCGTGGGACAGCAGTTCACGCCCCTTGGCGGTGAGCTTGATGCCACGCACGTCGCGGTCGAACAGGCGCACGCCCAGGTCCGATTCGAGCGAGGCGATGCGTTGGGAAATCGCGGGCTGGGTGGCGCTGAGCTTTTCCGCGGCGGCGCGAAAGCCGCCCAGCGTGGCCACCCAGAAAAACGTCTCGATGTTGCGCAGGTCGATCATCGGGTCCGGACCCTGGCTGGTACAGCCGCCATCTTAGCGCCGGCACGGCGCGCGCCCAAGGCCCGCGCCGTGATTCGCGATCAGCGAACGGCCAGCAGATCCTCGACCGACAGGCCGATGCCCAGGATGCGGCGGTCGGCGCCGTTGCCGCCGGCGATCATCAGGCCCACCGGCGCCGTGCCGGGCGCCTGGCACGGCAGCGACAGGGCGCAGCCATCCAGGAAGTTGATCAGCGTGGGATTGCGCAGGATCAGGCCGTTGGCCGCGTAATAGGCTTCGTCCGATGAAGCCAGGTCGGCCACCGCGGGCGCAACGATGGGCGTGGTCGGCAGGATCAGCGCGTCATAGCCGGCGATGCGCTGGTCCACGCCCGCCACCCAGGCTTCGCGGGCGTCGAGCAGGTCCAGGTAGTCGGCGGCGCTCATGTCCTTGCCGCGCAGGATGCGGGACACCACGCGCGGGTCATAGCGCTTGCCGGCGCGGGCGATCAGGTCGCGGTGCCAGGCCCAGGCCTCGGCCGCGGTGAAGCCGCCCTTCGAATTGATGGCGCCCAGTTCCGCGAATTCCGGCACCTCGATCTCGTCGATCAGCGCGCCGGCCTCGGCCAGCCGGGCCAATGTGCGCGCGAAGGTGTCGGCCACGTGCTTGTCCATGGCGTCCAGCGCCAGCGTGACCGGCACCGCCAGCCGCAGGCCGCGCAGCGGCAGCGGCGCGGGCGCCGGCTCGTTGTCACCCGACAGGATGGCGTCCAGCTCGGCGCAGCAGCGCACGCTGGCGGCGATGGGGCCGATGGAATCCAGGTTGGCCGACAGCGGCAGCACGCCGGCCATGGACACGCGCCAGGCGCTGGGCTTGAAACCCGTCAGCCCGCACAGCGCCGCCGGGATCCGCACCGAGCCGCCGGTGTCCGAGCCAATGGCGGCGGCGGCCATGCCGTCGGCCACCGATACCGCCGCGCCCGATGAGGAACCGCCCGGAATGCGGCCGGTGGCGCGGTCCCAGGGATTGAGCGGCGTACCGTAGTGCGGATTGATGCCCAGGCCCGAGTACGCGAACTCGGTCATGTTGGTGCGGCCGACGATGACCGCGCCGGCGGCGATCAGCCGGTCCACCACCACGGCGTTGTGCTCAGCGGCAGGCTCGCCTTCGCGCGCCACCGAGCCGGCCATGGTGGTTTCTCCCTTGACGTCGAACAGGTCCTTGATGCTGACGGGCAGGCCCTCCACCGCCGAGCGGACCACCCCGGCCGCGCGCAGCGTGTCCGAGGCGCGCGCCTGGGCCAGCGCCGATTCGGCGTACAGCCGGGTGTAGGCGCGGGCGCCCTCGCCCGCCGGATCCGTGGCGCGCGCCAGCGCCTGTTCGGTCAGCTGGACGGAGGTGGTGCTGCCCTCTTCGAGAGCCGTCGTCAGTTCATTCAAGGTCAATGGCATAGCGATCCAAAGCGCCGCCGCGCGGCATGAGAGAAATACAGACGTGTCAGGGACTGCCCGGGCCGGCCTCAGGCCACCACCGGCAGTTCCTCGACATGATACCGGTGCCGCAGGCTGCGCTGACGGCGCGGGTCATACAGTTCCATGCTGAAGTCGGCCGAAGGGCGAATGCCGCCGATGGCGCCCACGGTGCCGCAGGTCATGCCGGCGCCTTCCGGCAGCACCGCCGCGCCGCCGGTGTAGCCGGCGATCAAATCCTGGGGCGTGCGCAGGCTGGCCAGCGGGCCTTCCTGATACAGCACGCGCTCGCCGTTCTCGACGATGTACGAGCGGATCACCAGCTCGTCCCAGTGGCCGGCCACGTCGGCCAGCGGCCACGCGGCGCGCGCCACCGGCTTGACGCAGACCTGCTTGGACAGCGCCACGCTATAGGTTTCCAGCTTGCGGTCGGTGTGGTCCGAGGCGATGCTGACGTACATCTCGCCATCCACGGCGAACACGAAGGTCTCGACCTCGCCGGACGAGTCGCCGCCCACGGCCTGCACCGTGTCGGCCTGGGTCAGCTGGTTGTCGGCGATGCGGTAGTACAGCGGCACGCTGGTGGGACGCGGCACGCCGATGGCCGCCAGTTCCTCGATGTGATGCTCGATGGCGGCCATGTCGCGCCCGGCCCAGCCGGCGACGATCAGGGTGTTGAAGTCGACTTCCACCTGGCGGGGATTCGAACCTTCGATCTGGAATACGGCTTTCATGTCTGTCCTGCCAATGAATGATGAATGGGATGGCCCGCCGCGCGGGCGCCCGCCCCGCGTCGGGGCGATGGGAACCCCGGGGCGGCAGGGCCGCCGCCCGGGAGGAATCAAGGGGAAATGCGCGTGTCTAGCCGAAGGCGCGCGGCAGCCATAGCGCCACGTCCGGCCACCATGCCAGCAGCGCCAGCATCACGGCCATGGCCAGCACGAACGGCAGGCTGCCGACGATGACCGCGCCCATGGAACCGCTCTTGCGCAGGCTCTGCACCACGAACAGGTTCAGGCCCACGGGCGGCGTGATCAGCGCGGCCTCGACCAGGATGATGATGACGATGCCCAGCCAGATCGGGTCGTAGCCCAGGCCGATCATGATGGGCGCAACGATGGGAATCGTCGTGATCATCATGGACAGCGTCTCCATGAAGCAGCCCAGCACCAGGTAGAACACGATCACGATCAGCAGCATCCAGCCCGGCGACAGCCCCAGGCCGGTGATGGACTGGGTCAACGCGTCGGTCAGGCCGGTGGCCGACATGACGAAGTTCAGGAAGCTGGCGGCGATCACGATCAGCATGATCATGGCCGTGGAGCGCATGGTGCCTTCCACCGCCTCGCGCAACATGTTCCAGGTCAGGCGCCGGTACCAGGCGGCCAGCACCAGCGCGCCCAGCACGCCCAGCGCGGCGGCCTCGGTCGGCGTGGCCAGGCCGGCGTAGATCGAACCCACCACCAGCAGGAAGATGCCCAGCGGCGGCGCCAGATGAACCAGGCTGGCCATGCGCTGGCCCCAGGTCGCGTGGATCTTCTTGCCCCCCCAGGACGGCTTGGCCACGCAGGCGATCACGACCGTCAGCATGAACAGCGCCGCCATGGCGAAGCCCGGGATGATGCCGGCCAGGTACAGCTTGGGCACGGACGAATTGGTCAGCACGCCGTAGATGACCAGGTTGATGGACGGCGGGATCAGGATGCCGAGCGTGCCGCCGGCGGCCAGGCTGCCCAGGAACAGCGGCTCGTTGTAGCCGTACTTGCGGATCTGCGGAATGGCCACCGTGCCCACCGTGGCGGCGGTCGCCACGCTGGAGCCGGAAGTGGCCGAGAACAGCGTGGACGCGCCGATGTTGGCGTGCATCAGCCCGCCCGGCAGCCACGACAGCCACAGGCTCATCGCGCCGTACATGCGCTCGGCGAAGCCGGCGCGCAGCAGCACCTCGCCCAGCATGATGAACAGCGGAATCGCCACCAGCAGGAATTCATTGTTCGAACTCCACGACAGTTCGCCGATGGCGCGCGACAGCGGCAGCATGGAGAACAGCGGGTCCAGCGTCAGGCCCAGCACGCCCAGGGCGGCGCCCACAGGAATGGACAGGCCGATCAGCACCAGCAGAAGAATCAGGGCGGTGGCGATCATGCGGCTTCTCCCTTGACCATGCGTTCGCCGGCGGCGGCTTCCTCATCGGCCTCTTCCTGCGCCGAGCGCACGCCGCAGATCTGCTTGACCAGTTCGATGTCGCCCGTGACCAGCGCGGCCGAGGCGCGCGCCAGCATCAGCGCCACCGTCAGGCACATCCAGGCCAGGCCCAGCAGCCACAGACCCTGCGGAATCCACAGCGGCGTGGCCAGGGGCGTGTTGGCGGCGGACTTCTGCGCCCAGGAGGTCTGCACCATGTCATAGGCGTAATAGGTCAGGAACACCATGAAGACGGCCAGCGCCACCAGCGACAGCCAGTCCAGCACGGCCGACAGCCGCACCGGCAGGAATTGGTAGAGCACGTCCACGCGCACGTTGGCGCGCTGCAGCGTGGCGAAGGCCAGCGCCCAGGACGTGCTGATGGCGAAGGCGTAGCTCGACAGTTCGTCGGCGCCGCCGGTCGTGAAGCCCAGGAACTTGCGGGCCAGCACGTCGAAGGAAATGAGCAGGACGCTGGCGATGGTCAGCGCCCCGCCCGCCCAGACGGCCACGCGCGAGCAGCTTTCGGCGCGGCGCAGCAGCCCGCCGAGCAGGCGGAAATGTTCGGTAGAGGTCATCGGTCTTGACTCCGCGAGGGGGTCGCCCGGCGCGGGGCGCCGGGGGTGGAAACGCCGGGAGCCGGCGCCGCCCCGCCCGCGAGGGCCGGCGACGCGCGGTCCCGGTTACGTGCTCGACGTCATTCGCGACGTCACTTGCGCGATGTCACTTGCGGGACATCGCAAGCGGGACATCACTTGCTGGCGGTCACGCCCAGCGTCTTGCCGACGGTGGCGTTGAAGTCCTTGACGCACTGGGCCGAGCAGCGCGCGGCCCACTTGGGCAGCACGGCTTCCTGCGTGACCTTCTTGAGCAGGGCGCGGTCGGCCTCGGACGGCTGCACCAGCACCATCTTGCCCTTGACCGGATACGGGCAGGCGGCGGCGCCGGTATTGCAGTCATAGCCTTCCTGGGTCTGGCGCGCGGCGGCGTCCCAGATGTTGTCGACCAGCGTCTTCACATTGGCCTGCAGGAAGCCACGCACGGCCGGATCCAGCTTGTCCCAGGCCTTCTGGTTGACGGCGTGGATCTGCTGGTTCCAGTTGATCGGCAGCGCGTACAGGTGCGTGGAAACTTCGTACCACTTGGCCGAATAGCCGGACAGCGAGCCGGTGATGGCGCAATCCACCACCTTGTTCTGCAGCGCCGGCACCACTTCGCCGAAGGCCATGGTGACGCTGGAACCGCCCAGCGCCTCGACGAACTCGGCGGTGGTGCGGCTGCTGGTGCGGACCTTCTTGCCCTTCAGGTCGGCCAGGCCCTTGATTTCGGCGTTGCAGAACAGCACCTGGGCCGGATAGGTGGAAATGCCCAGCAGCTTGACGTTGTTGCCCTCGCCGTACAGGCGCGCATAGACCGGCTCGAAGGCATTGGTGACGGCGCGCGCGGTCTGCGCGTCCGGCGCCAGGCCGGCCAGGTCGATGGCTTCGTTGATGGGGTTGTCGCTGGCGAAGTACGACAGCGTGGCGGTGCCGAACTCGATCACGCCCTGCGACATCAGGCGCAACAGCTCCGGACCCTTCAGGCCCATTTCATTGAAGCCCTTGATGTCGGCCGTGACCTGGCCCTTGGACAGCTCGGGAATGGTCTTGGTCCAGAAAGGCTTTTCGTAATCGTTGTAGGCCGTCAGGTTCGACAGGCCGCCGACGACCTTCAGCTGCGTCTTGGGCAGGTCCTGGGCGTGGGCGGCGCCGGCCAGCAGGCCGGCCGCCATGGCGGCGCATATGAGGGTTTTCTTCATGGATCAAGCTCCTGGCTGCGGGAATGTCTGCCGCGCGCGGGTCCCCGTTGGCCCTGGCTGCGCGCGGCCGCGAATGCGGAACGCGAATCGCGAGCGCCGGCCCCGTGGCTGTATGCGGGGCCGCCGGAACCGCCTCGGTCCGGTTCCGCCGCGCCGCGCGAAGCCTGGCTTCGCCGCCGCCCGGAACCCGTCCGCTGCCCTTCCCCGCTATCCCCGCGCCGCCTTTACGGGCGCTCGTTATCGATGTGGCGGCATTGCACCGTCCGGGACGCGCAGCGTCCAATCGTATGTTGCGATGCCGAGGTATAAATATTTCTTTGGTGTGGCGCGCGACAGCTGGCTTATTACCCGCAAACCCAGTGCTGGCGCGGCTTTGCAGCCCAACGGCAATATCGCGCGATGGCCGCGCGGCGCGCCTGGGCCGCGCCTGTCCACGGGAAAACACCTAGGGCCGCCGGCCCGGTCTGATTAGCCCGCCGGCGTTCCATCGGTGGCCTGCGCGGCCACTTTCTGCGCCATCTGCGCGATCAGGCGCACCGCATGGCTGTCCGGACCCTGCACCCAGCTCGCGGTGAAACTCAGCTCGGGCAGCGGATCGGCCTCGACCCGCAGAATGCGCAGCTCGCCGCGCGCCAGTTCCTTGCCCAGGAACACCGGCGCGATGACGCTGGTGCCGATGCAGTCCTCGGTCATGCGCACCATCATGGACATGGATGCGCTGCCGTACATGCGCGGCGCGGCCACGCCGGCGCGCGTGAGCATGTCGCGCACCACGCGGTACGGCGCGCTGTTGGACGGATAGGTGATGATGGGCAGCCGCGCGATGCGCTCCAGCGTCACCGGCTCCGGCCCCAGGTCCAGCTGCGGATTGGCGACCCAGGCCAGCGGATAGGTGCACAGCGGCAGGTTCTCGACCCGCGCCTCCAGCACAGGCCCCATCAGGAAGGCCAGGTCGATCTGCCGCGACAGCAGATGCGGGCGCAGCACGTGCGTGGTGTCGACCTCGATCTCCAGCACCAGCGCCGGATAGGCGGTGTGCACCAGTTCGATGAGCGTGGGCAGCCAGGTCTGCACGATGGTCTCGGCCACGCCGATGCGCACGGTGCCGGACATGACGTTCTGCTCGCGCGCGGCCTCAAACATGTCGCGGCGCACCTGCAGCATGCGTTCGGCATGCGACAGCAGTTCGTGGCCCTTGCCGGTGAGCTTTACGCCGCGCGCCTCGCGCTCGAACAGCCGCACGCCCAGGTCGGCCTCGAGCGAGGCGATGCGCTGCGATACCGCGGGCTGTGTGGTGTTGAGTTTGTCCGCGGCGGCCCGGAAGCTGCCCAGGGTGGCGACCCAGAAAAAAGTCTCGACGTTGCGTAATTCGATCATGGCCCTATCCGTCTGGCGCGATGAGCGTATCATGTCAGCCGCCCACCGTCCCCCACAGGAGTTGTCCATGACCCCGGCCGCTACCGGTCGCCCGCGCCCCGCCGCGCCCGCCACCCGCGGACCGTTGATCGGCGTGCTGCTGCTGGTCCTGTCCATGTGGACGCTGTCCTGTCTGGACGCCAGCGGCAAGTGGGTCATGAACGCAGGCGTGCCGTTGCTGCTGCTGTCCTGGTTCCGCTATGCCGTGCACCTGGTGCTGGTGCTGGCCCTGGTGCTGCCGGCGCGCGGCCTGGGCGTGCTGCGCAGCGTGCGGCCGCGCGAGCAGCTGGTGCGCGGCGCCTCGATGTTCCTGGCCACGCTCATGTTCTTCACCACGCTGAGCTACATCCCCCAGGCCGAGGCCACCGCCATCAACTTCCTCGCGCCGCTGCTGGTGCTGTCGCTTGCGCCCTGGATCCTGAAGGAGCCGGCTCGGCTGTCGCGCTTCGTGGCGGCCGGCATCGCCTTCGTCGGCGTCATCATCGTGATCCGGCCCGGCGGCGGCCTGGATCCCACCGGCACCGTGTTCGGCCTGCTCACCGCCTGTTGCTTCGCCGCCCAGTTCATCGCCACCCGCCGCGTGGCCGGCGACGACCCGTTCACCTCGCTGATCTGGAGCGGCGCCGTCGGCACCGCCTGCCTGACCCTGGCCCTGCCCTTCATCCTGCCGCCCGCGCTGCCGGTGCTGCGCGAGCTGTCCCTGCTGGACTGGAGCCTGCTGATCTCCACCGGCATCACAGGCGGCCTGGGCCACCTGTTCCAGATCGCCGCGTACCGGCGCGCGCCGGCCTCGACGCTGGCGCCGTTCATCTACCTGCAGATCATCAGCGCCACCACCGTGGGCTGGCTGGTCTGGGGCCATTTCCCGGACCCGCTGACCTGGCTGGGCATCGCCGTGATCTGCGCCAGCGGCATGGGCATCGGCCTGGTGGAATGGCGGCGCGGCCGGGCCGCCGCCCGCTAGCCCCGTACTAGCAAGCCGCCGGCATCCCGTCAACTGGCCGCCCCGGGCCCGGCTCCCGTACAATGCCCGTCGCATTTTCGCTTCCGACCCGCCGGCCCCGCGCCGGATTCCAGACTTGAGGCCCCGCATGGTCCAATCCCCGCCCGATAACGCGCCCGCCCAGGACGGCGTGCGCCTGGTCATCAAGCCCCGCGTGCGCGGTTTCATCTGCGTGACCACCCATCCCGCCGGCTGCGAGGCCAATGTGCGCCAGCAGATCGACTACGTGCGCAGGCAGGGTCCCATCGCCGGCGCGCCCAAGCGCGTGCTGGTGATCGGCGCGTCCACCGGCTACGGCCTGGCCGCGCGCATCAGCGCGGCCTTCGCAGGCGGCGCGCAGACGCTGGGCGTGTTCTTCGAGCGCCCGTCCGAGCCATCCAAGCCGGGCACGCCCGGCTGGCACAACAGCGCCGCCTTCCACCAGTTCGCCCAGGCCGAGGGGCTGTACGCCCGCAGCATCAACGGCGACGCCTTCTCCGACGAGATCAAGCGCCAGGTCATCGAGGCCATCCGCGCCGACCTGGGCCAGGTCGACCAGGTGGTCTACAGCCTGGCCGCGCCGCGCCGCAGCCATCCGCGCGACGGCAAGGTCTACACCTCGGTGCTCAAGCCCGTGGGCCGCGCCGTCACGCTGCGCGGCCTGGATACCGACCGCGAGGTCGTGCGCGAATCCACGCTGGAACCGGCGACGCAGGAAGAGATCGACGCCACCGTCGCCGTGATGGGCGGCGAGGACTGGCAGATGTGGATCGACGCGCTGCTCGAAGGCGGCGTGCTGGCCGAGGGCGCCACCACCACGGCCTTCACCTACCTGGGCGAGCGCATCACCCACGACATCTACTGGAACGGCTCCATCGGCGCGGCCAAGAAGGACCTGGACCGCAAGGTGCTGGACATCCGCGCCAAGCTGGCGGCGCGCGGCGGCGACGCCCGCGTGTCGGTGCTCAAGGCCGTGGTCACGCAGGCCAGCTCGGCCATCCCCATGATGCCGCTGTACCTGTCGCTGCTGTTCAAGGTCATGAAGGCCGAAGGCACGCACGAGGGCTGCATCGAACAGGTCTACCGCCTGTACCGCGATGGCATCTGCGGCCCCGCGCCGCTGCGGGACGAGGAAGGCCGGCTGCGCGTGGACGACTGGGAACTGGCGCCCGCCGTGCAGGCGCGCGTGCAGGAACTGTGGAACCAGGTCGAGACCGCCAACATCAACGCATTGACGGACTTCGCCGGCTACAAGTCCGACTTCCTGCGCCTGTTCGGCTTCGAGGTCGAGGGCGTGGACTACGAATCGCCGGTCAATCCGCACGCGCGCATCGACGGACTGGCCTGAACCGCGCCGGCCCGGCGCTTGCCCGGGCCGCGCACCCCGCTAGCCCGGCGTGAACAGTTGCAGCAGGCGGTCCAGCCCGCCTGCCTCGATGGTCACGTCGGCCTCGCGCCGCACCGCCGGCTTGGGATGGAAACCCACCGACAGCCCCGCCGCCCGCATCATGGGCAGGTCGTTGGCGCCGTCGCCCACGGCGATCGCCTGCTCGGGCGCCACGCCCAGCCGCGCGCAGACCTCCAGCAGCTTGTTCTTCTTTTCCTCGCCGTCGCAGATGTCGCCCCAGGGCTGCGGCAACAGCCGGCCGGTGAGCCTGCCGTCGCGCGTCTCCAGCACGTTGGCGCGCACGTCGTCCAGCCCCAGGCGCTGGCGCAGCCGGTCGGTATAGCAGGTGAAGCCACCGGTCGCCAGCAGGCAGTAGAGGCCGGCGCGCTTGCAGGCGCCGATCAGTTCCTCGGCGCCAGGGTTAAGGGTGAGGCGTTCGTCATAGACCTGGTCCGCCAGCGCCTGCGGCATGCCGGCAAGCAGCGCCACCCGCTCGCGCAGGCTTTGCTTGTAGTCGCTGATCTCCCCGCGCATCGCGGCCTCGGTGATCGCCGCCACCTCGGCGCCGCGCCCCATCAGCGCGGCCATCTCGTCCAGCGTTTCAATGGCGACCAGCGTCGAGTCCATGTCGAAGGCGATGACGCGGTAGGCCGACAGCGGCGCCGGCGTCCAGGGGCGGCGCAGGCTCAGGCCGGGATAGGCGGCGTGCGCGGTTGGCTCGAAGGGTTCGGACATGAGGATTTCCTTGCTTGCGCTATGCGCCACGGGACGGCTCGGTCCCCTGCCCGCACAGCCAGTCGATGAATCGTTGCGCGGCCGCCGCCGCCGGCCCGTCGGGACGGTACAGCGCATGGATGCCGGCGTTGGGCAGCTGCGGCTGCGCGAACAGCGGACGCAGCCGGTCGGCGGCGATGTCGTCCTGCAGCAGGCACCACGGCGCCAGCGCGATGCCCAGGTCGTTCATGGCGGCCTGCATGCAGAGGAAGTGATGGTCGAACACCGGCCCGGGCAATTGCGCGGGCACGTCGACCTTGGCCAGCGCGAACCAGCGCGGCCAGTAGTCCATGCCGCCCGCGACCTTCAGCAGCGGATGGCCCAGACAGTCGGCCGGCGCGGCCAGCCGGTTGCGCTCGATGAAGCGCGGCGAAGCCACCGGCACATGAAAATCGTCCAGGCAGTGCACGCAGCTCAGCTCGGCGTGCGCCATGTAGCCGTGGCGCAGCAGCACGTCGCTGCCGGCGTCGCCACCCCGGTCCAGGAAGGAACGGCCCTGCGTGGTCAGCTGAACATCGATGCCCGGATGCAGCGCCTGGAAGCCGGACAAGCGCGGAATCAGCCACTTCATGGTCAGCGACGGCGTGGCGCAGACCCGCAGCGTGCCGGTAAATCCCGGTGCGCGCAGCTTGGCGGTGGCGGCGGCGATGCGCTCCAGGCTGGCCTGCACTTCCGGGAAATAGGCCTGGGCGCAGGGCAGCAGCGCCACGCCGCGCGCCTCGCGCGCGAACAGGGGCTGCCCCACATGGTCCTCGAGGATGCGGATCTGCTGGCTGACCGCGCTGTGCGTGATGCTCAGTTCATCGGCGGCGGCCGTGAAGCTGCGCAGCCGGGCGGCCGCCTCGAATACCCGCAGCGCCTTGAGCGGCGGCAGGCTGTGACCGGCCATGTCAGGCCGCGCCCGCCCGCCGGCCTGCGCGGCGCGAGTCTGTGCTGCGATTTCCCACGGTTTCCCTTGTCGTGTCGTTATTTTTCCGGTCCACGGCCCGCTCAGTGCGGGCGCGCGTCCATGCAGCGGCATTCTAGGGGATAGCGGCGGCGCCGACCTCTTAGAAAAACTAACGCCACGCCTTAAGAAACGTCGCTGGTCGCGCCGGTTGACGCTTCCTATCATGCCGGCTATCCCTCGCAGGAATCCAACATGGCATCGATCACGGTAGACGGCATCGTCAAGACCTTCGGCGGGCAGCAGGTGCTGCGCGACCTTTCCCTGCACATCCCGGACGGCGCGTTCTATACGCTGCTGGGGCCCAGCGGCTGCGGCAAGACCACGCTGCTGCGGTGCATCGCGGGCTTTCACGCGCCCGACGGCGGCCGCCTGCTGTTCGACCAGGACGACGTGACCCGCGTGTCCGCCCACCGCCGCGACATCGGCATGGTGTTCCAGGACTACGCGCTGTTCCCGGACAAGAGCGCCTTCGACAATGTGGCCTACGGCCTGCGGGCGCGCGGCGTGGCGCGCGCCGAAATCACCCGGCGCGCCAACGAGGCGCTCGACAAGGTCGGGCTGCTGGCGCTGGCCCAGCGCTACCCGGCGCAGATGAGCGGTGGCCAGCGCCAGCGCGTGGCGCTGGCGCGCGCCCTGGTGATCCGGCCGCGCGTGCTGCTGATGGACGAGCCGCTGTCCAACCTGGACGCCAAGATGCGCCTGCAGATGCGCGATGTGATCCTGGACCTGGTGCGCGAGGCCGGCATCACCACCGTGTTCGTCACGCACGACCAGGAAGAAGCGCTGGCCATGTCCGACCGCATCGCCATCATGGACCACGGCCGCATCGCCCAGCTGGGCACGCCGGAGGAACTGTACGGCACGCCGGTCAATGCCTATGTGGCGGACTTCATCGGCTCGGCCAACGTGATCCCGGTGCCGGCCCAGGCCGTGCCGGGCCAGGCTCCGCAAGGCCTGGTGCGCTACCAGCTGTGCGGCCGCGACTTCGACGGCGTGCAGGGCGCGGGCAGCCTGGACGCGCGCGGCGTGCTGATCGCGCGGCCCGAGGAACTGGCGTTGATGGCACCCGCGCCCTACGTCCCCAACACCCTGCCCGGCAAGGTGCTGCGGCGCCAGTACCTGGGCTTCAAGACCGCCTACCGCATCGCGCTGGAGGACGGCTCGGAACTCCGCGTCGAGCTGCACGCGGGCAATATGGTCGCCCAGTTCCAGCCCGGCGAGGCCGTGCAGGTGCTGATCCCCGCCGACAGCCGGGTCGTGAACGCCTGAGGACGCGCCAGCCATGAAAATCAAATGGTGGCCCTGGGGCCTGCTGACCGCGATCAGCCTGATCCTGCTGCTGTTCTTCGTGCTGTATCCGCTGGGCGTGCTGTTCGCCAACAGCGTCACCGGCCCGGACGGCGGCTATACGCTGCAGGGCTTTCGCGCGCTGCTGGCGGACTCGCAGTACCTGGAGGCCTTCGGCAACACGCTGATCCTGGGCCTGGCCGTCACCGCCTGCACCGTGCTGGTGGGCGTGCCCTTCGCCTACATGGTGGCGCGCTACGACTTCCCGCTGAAGAACCTGGTGGCCATCCTGCCCGTGCTCACCATCGTGATTCCGGAGATCATCGTCGGCCAGTCCTGGCTGCTGCTGCTGGGCAACAACGGCCTGCTGACCAACCTGCTGGGCGACGCCGGCATCTCGCTGCCTTCGTTCTACGGCTGGACCGGCATGGTCTTCTCGATGACGCTGGTGTACTACACCTACATCTACCTGGGCGTGCTGGCCGCGTTGCGCGGCTTCGACGGACAGCTGGAGGAAGCCGGCCTGAGCCTGGGCACGCCGCCGCTGACCACCAAGCTGCGCGTGCTGGTGCCGGTGCTGCTGCCGGCCGTGCTGGTCAACGCGCTGGTGGTGTTCACGCTGGTGGTGGGCAATTTCGCGCTGGCCATGCTGCTGGGCAGCCGCGTGCCGCTGCTGTCGGTCATGACCTACAACACCTTCGTCAGCGAAATGGGCGGCAGCCCCACGCTGCAAAGCGCCATGTCGGTGGTGTCCATCGCCATCGTGGCCATCGTGCTGTTCTTCCAGAAGCGCGTGGTCGAGCGCAAGGTCTACACCATGACGCAAGGCCGCGCGCCTGCCGCCGTGCGGGTGCGCTCGTGGGCCTCGATCTTCTACACCGGCGGCGTGGGTCTGGTGATCCTGGTGTCGCTGCTGCCGCTGATCATCGTATTCGTGGCCGCCTTCACCAAGACCAGCGGGCCGGTCATGCACTGGGGCAGTTGGTCGCTGGCCAGCATGCAGCGCGCGCTGCACGGCGCGCCCGAACCCATCCTGAACTCGCTCAAGTTCGCTTCGCTGGCGACGGTGCTGGGCGTGGCCTTCGCGGTGCTGGTCAGCTACCTGACCATCAAGAAGCGCAGCGCCTACACCCAGGCGCTGGACTACATCGTGGTGCTGCCGCTGACCATCTCGGGCACGGTGCTGGGCATCGCGCTGGTGCAGACCTTCAACACCGGCTGGCTGGTGCTGGCCGGCACCTCGGCCATCATGGTGCTGTGCTACACGGTGCGGCGCCTGCCCTTCGCCGTGCGCAACGCCTCGTCGGTGCTGTTCAACATCCCCGACTCGATCGAAGAAGCCTCGATCAGCCTGGGCGTGTCGCCGCTGATGACCTTCTTCAAGGTCGTGCTGCCCGCCATGAAGGCCTCGATCATCTCGGCCGCCCTGCTGATGTGGCTGACCACGATCTCCGAACTGTCGGCGTCCATCGTGGCCTATAGCGGCGGCCTGGAAACCATGCCCATCGCCATCTTCCGGCAGGTCGACGGCGGCCGCCTGGGCATGGCCTCGGCCTATGGCGCCGCGCTGGTCACCGTGATCGTGCTGCCCATCATCGTGTCGGTGAAGGCGTTCCGCATCAAGCTCTTTTCCGGCAAATAACCCGTCCCAGGAAGACTCGTCATGCAAATCAAACACCTGCTGCAATCCGGCCTGCTGGCCGCCTCGGTCGCCTGCGGCGCCGCCCAGGCCCAGAACGTGGTGCTGTACTCGTCCAACAACACCGAGACCATCGAGACGGCGCTGGAAGCCGTCAAGAAGAAGTCGCCGTCGCTGAACGTGCAGCCGGTCACGGGCGGCACCGGCACCATGATGAAGCGCATCGAGGCCGAGGCGCAGAACCCGCGCGGCGACCTGTTCTGGAGCGGCGGCTTCGGCACGCTGGGCGCCTACCGCCAGCACCTGCAGCCGTACCGCCCCGCCGACCTGGACAAGATTCCGGCCGAGTTCCGCGGTCCGGACGACCTGTGGGTCGGCACCAACGTGCACGTGATGGTGCTGATGGTCAACGAGCGCCAGCTCAAGGGCCTGGCCGCGCCGGCGTCCTGGTCGGACCTGATGCAGCCGCAATGGAAGGGCAAGTTCGCCATCACCGATCCGTCCAAGAGCGGCACGGCCTACATGCTGGTCTACGGCCTGTACAAGCAGTTCGGCCAGGCCGGCCTGGACAAGATCGCGGCCAACGCCGTGGTCACGGCCTCGTCGGGCACCACCTACAAGGGCGTGGCGGCGGGCGAATACGCCGCCGGCATGACGCTGGAATACGCCGCCCAGGAATATGTCGCCGGCGGCCAGAAGGAGATCAGGCTGGTCTACCCGGCCGAGGGCAGCTACCTGGCGCCGGAAGGCATGTTCATCATCAAGGGCGCCAAGAACGCGCAAGCCGCCCAGGCGCTGTATGAAGGGCTGCTCAGCAAGGAGGCCCAGGAAGCGCAACTGGTGAAGAACTTCCGCCGCCCCACCCGCAGCGACGTGGCCGTGGCCAGCCTGACCACCCTGCCCGACCTGGCCTCGATCAAGATCTTCCCGATCAGCCAGGAAGCGGCGGCTCAGGAATATGAAGCGGTGGTGGCCGCCTGGGGCCAGGCGGTCGCCAAGACGAAGTAAGGAGGAACGCGGCGGATCCGCTCCCGGCGGCCATTGAAACCTGGAGCCGGAGTCCGGACCGCCGCCAGGCCGTCAGGCCATCCGCCCCGCCGCCAGCACCAGCTGGCGGCCGCAACGCGCCGCCAGCTGCGGATCGTGCGTCACCAGCACCAGCGTGGCGCCGTGCTCGCGGTGCAGGTCGAACATCAGGTCGATCACCTTCTCGCCCGTGGCCGCGTCCAGGCTGCCGGTGGGCTCATCGGCGAACAGCAGATCCGGATTCACCACGAAGGCGCGCGCCAGCGACACGCGCTGCTGCTCGCCGCCCGACAGCGTGCGCGGATAGTGGTGCAGGCGCTCGCCCAGCCCCACCCGCTCGAGCATGGCCTGGGCGGCCTCGCGCGCCGGCTGGCCGGCCAATTCCAGCGGCAGCATGACGTTTTCCAGCGCGGTCAGGTTCGGCAGCAGCTGGAACGACTGGAACACGAAGCCCACATGGTTGGCGCGCAGCCGCGCGCGGCCGTCCTCGTCCAGCGCGAACAGGTCCTGGCCGGCCAGCCTCACGCTGCCCGCGCTGGGAACATCCAGCCCGGCCAGCAGTCCCAGCAAGGTGGACTTGCCCGAGCCCGAGCTGCCCGTGATGGCCACGGCGCTGCCCGCCTCGACCGTAAAATCGATTCCTTCCAGGATAGACAGCGTGCCGCCGGCGTCGGCGACCCGCTTGCCCAGCCCTTTCACCTCGATCGAGTTATTGCTATCCATGCGCCTATTTTTCCGTCTGCTGTACACGTCCGTCCTGACCGCCGCCGCCATCGCGCCCGGCCACGCTCAGACTGCCCCCTCGGCCCAAGGTTCCGCGCCGCGCGCGGTGCTGGTGCTGGGCGACAGCCTGTCCGCCGAATATGGCATCAAGCGCGGCACCGGCTGGGTGCCGCTGCTGTCCGAGCGGATTTCGCAACAATACCCCAAGTACAAGGTAGTCAACGCCAGCATCAGCGGCGACACCACCAGCGGCGGTGTCGCCCGCCTGCCGGCGCTGCTGCGCCAGCACGCGCCGGCCGTGGTGGTGCTGGAGCTGGGCTCGAACGACGCGCTGCGCGGCCTGTCCCTGACCATGACCGAGCAGAACCTGCGCAACATGGCCCAGGCCGCGCGCCAGGCCGACGCCGACGTGGTCATCGTGGGCATGCAGATCCCGCCCAACTACGGGCGCGACTACACGCAGCGCTTCGCGCAGCTGTTCCCCACGGTGGCCAAGGACGAAAAAGCCCGGCTCGTCCCCTTCCTGATGGAAGGCATTGCGACGAACCGGGCCATGTTCCAGGCTGACGGCATCCATCCCAACGAGGATGCCCAGCCCCAACTGCTCGATAACGTGTGGCCGGCGCTGCGGCCACTGCTCAACTAGGGGGTCAGCCCGCCGAGGCGGGCTGCTCGCCCTTGATGGCGTCGGCCGAGGCCGGCAGCAACTGCACCTTGTACTGCTCGCGCAGCATGCGCAGCACGGCTTCGCTTTCGGCCTGGCCATAAGCGCCGGCCAACTGGCCCGCCAGGCTCTCGCGCTCGGCCTGCTCGACCTTGCCCGCTTCGACCTTCTCCAGGCGCGCCACCGTATAGTCGGCGCCAGCCTGCACGCCGACATAGGCGGGCAGCGCGCCGGCCGGCTGGCGCATGATGGCGTCCAGCACCGCGCGCGGCAGGCCGCCCGGATCCTGGCGCGACACGATCACCACGCCGGCGAAGCCTTCGGGCGAGGCTGCCGGATTGGCCTTGTAGGCGGCCAGCGCGGCTTCACCAGCCTGCTTGGCGGCTTCGGCCGAGCGCTCGTCCAGCAGCTTGGCGCGGATGGTCTCGCTGACCTTGTCCAGCGGCGGCACGTGGGCCGGCTCCACGGCGGCGACGCGCACGGCCAGCATGGTGTCCGGAGCCAGCTCGATCACGCCGGAATTCTGCTTTTCGCGCAGCACGTCGGCCGAGAACAGCGCCTGGCGCACGCGCGGGTTGTCCAGCAGCGCGGCGTCCGGACCGGCGGCGGCCGAGCCAGGACCGGCCTTGTCGGCGGGCAGCAGGCCTTCGCGGGTCACGCCGGCGGCGGTGCGCAGCTTCAGGCCGACCGCGTCGGCGGCGGGCTGCAGGCTGTCGCGCTGGTCATAGACCTGCTTGCTCAGCTGGCTGGCCATTTCCGAGAAACGCACGGCGGCGAGCTGCTTGCGCACTTCGCCGGCGAGCTGGTCCTTGACCTCGGCCAGCGGCTTGATCGCGGCGGGCTGGATCTCGGTCAGCTTGAGGATGTGCAGGCCGCTGGGGCTTTCGACGACGCCGGAGACCTGGTCCTTGTTCAGGCCGAAGGCGGCCTTGTCCAGCGAACCGGGCAACGCGCCCTTCTGCTGCCAGCCCAGGTCGCCGCCATTGGCGGCCGAGCCGGCGTCCTGCGATTCCTTGCGAGCCAGTTCGGCGAACCTGGACGGGTCGGCCACGGCCAGCTTGTCCAGCTCGTCGGCCTTGGCGCGAGCGGCCTTGCGCGCATCTTCCGAGGCGCCGGCCGGCAGGTTGATCATGATATGGCTGACGCGGCGGCGCTCGGGCTGGCCGAAGCGGGTCTTGTTCTGTTCGTAGTACGAGGCCAGGTCTTCGTCCTTGACCTGCACGCCCTGGGTGGCGGCGGCTTCGTCCAGCACCAGGTACTGCACCTGGACCTGCTCGGGAATCTGCAGCTGCTGCTTGTTGGCGTCGTACCAGGACTGGATGTCGGCCGGGCCCACATCGACCTTCGAACGGTAGTCGGCGGCGGCGAAGCGGCGCAGCTGGACCGAACGGGTCTGGGTCAGCGCGGTTTCCAGCGAAGCCACCACTTCGGCGGGCGCGCGGGCGGTCATGCCCACGGGTTCGAGCACGCGGCCGATCGACAGGTCGCGGCGCACGCTGGCTTCGAACGTATTCGTCGTCAAGCCCTGCGCGGCCAACACCTGATCGTAGCGTTCCCGCGAGAAGACGCCATTGGCCTGGACCTCGGGAACATTCTTGAGGATGTAGTTGCGCAGCGTGGTGTCCGACACCGACAGACGGTTGTCGATGACGACGTTCGCCATCAGGCGCTGGTTGATCAGCTCGTTCAGCAGGCCCTGGCGCACGAACGGCGTATCGACCACGGCGGGGTCGAACTGCGCGCCCTGGCGCTGGCGGAACTGCTCCAGCTGATTGCGATGGGCCTGGTCGAACTCGGCGCGGGTGACGGGCTGGCCCGCGACCGTGGCCAGCTCGGGCTCCTTGCGCATGAAGCTTTCATAGCCCTGTATGCCGACCAGGAAAAAGGACGGCACGATCAGAAGCAGCAGAATGAACTGCATCCAGCGACGATGGCTGCGAATAAATTCGAACATGGAATCCCTGTTGCCGCGCTCCGGACGTAGACCGGGAGCCGCAAGAAAACGCATAAAAAAAGGCGAACGAGCTTCGCCTTGTTCCCACACCGGTTATACACCGGATCAGCCGCGGGATTTTAGCATTTCCCGCCCGCGCGCGATGTTCAGATTCCTTTGATCATCGCCCGGCGCCAGTGCGTCAAGCAGGGAAACCCCGGTTCCGGCGCGCCGGCCCGGCCCGTATCGTGGTCCGTTCCCGGGCGCCCGGCGCCCAGCGACAAACGAGGTTTGCGTTCATGATGACTCCGCGCCTTTGCCCTTTCCTCGCCCGCGCCGCTGGCGCCGCCGTCCTGTTCCTGGGCAGCGCCGCCGCCTGGAGCGCGCCCGTGGCGGCCGTGCACGAGGCCGCCCAGGCCGAGCGGCAGGCCATGCTGGACACCATGCGCGACCTGGTCGGCATCGAATCCGGCAGCAAGGACGTCGAAGGCGTGGAGCGCATCGCCGCGCTGGTGCGCGACCGGCTGGCGGCGCTGGGCGGCAAGGCCGAGATCATCCAGCCCGCCCAGGTCTTCCGCCTGGACGACACGCCGGAGAAGGTCGGCCCCATGGTGCGGGCCGAGTTCCTGGGCAGCGGCGACAGGAAGATCATGCTGATCGCCCATATGGACACCGTCTACCGCAACGGCATGCTCAAGGACCAGCCCTTCCGCATCGACGGCGACAAGGCCTATGGCCTGGGCATCGCCGACGACAAGCACGGCGTGGCGGCCATCATCCACACCCTGGCCCTGCTGCGCAAGCTGGACTTCCGCGGCTACGGCAAGATCACCGTGCTGATCAACGGCGACGAGGAAATCAGCTCGCCGGGCGCGCGCGACACCATCACCGCCCTCGCGGCCGACCAGGACGCCGTGTTCTCGTATGAAGGCGGCGGCGCCGAAGCCCGGCTGACGCTGGCCACCAGCGGCATCGGCGCGGCCTACCTGACGGTGCAGGGCAAGACCTCGCACGCGGGCGCGCGGCCCGAGGGCGGCATCAACGCGCTGTACGAGCTGGCCCACCAGGTGCTGCAGATGGACAAGCTGTCGCAGCCCGAAAAAGGCTTGAAGCTGAACTGGACCATCGCCCAGGCCGGCACCAACCGCAACGTCATCCCGGGCCAGGCCACGGCCCAGGCCGACGCCCGCGCGCTGCGCGTGGCCGATTTCGACGCGCTGGCGCGCACGCTGGAGGAAAAGTCACGCAACAAGCTCTTGCCCGAGTCCAAGGTCAGCGTGAAGTTCGAGGTGCGCCGCCCGCCCCTGGAGGCCACCGCCGCCTCGCGCGCGCTGGCCTCGCACGGCGTGGCCATCTACCAGGAGCTGGGCCTGCCCATGAAGGTGGTGGACCGCGCCAGCGGCGGCGGCACCGACGCCGCCTTCGCCGCGCTGAAGGCGCGCGGCCCGGTCATCGAGGGCATGGGCCTGTCCGGCTTCGGCGCCCACTCCAATGAGGCGGAGTACATACAGATCGGCAGCATCGTGCCCCGGCTGTACCTGTCGACGCGCATGATCATGGACGTGTCGCAGGGCAAGGCGCCGCTGAAATAGGCCATTAGGAGTATCCTTGCAACCCTGCTCCGTAGAACACTCAAGCAACACCCAAATGACCGCAAACCTCCCCTCCTGGCCCTACTCCCGTTACATCGCCCACCGCGGCGGCGGCCGTCTGGCGCCGGAGAACACGCTGGCCGCCATGCGCGTCGGCGCCGAACACGGTTTCACCATGTTCGAGTACGACGTCAAGCTCAGCCGCGACAACGTGCTGGTGCTGATGCACGACGATGACGTGGACCGTACCTCGAACGGCCACGGCCCGGCCGCCGCCAAGGATTACATCGAACTGGCGCAGCTGGATTTCGGCGGCTGGCACTCGGCCGCCTACGCCGGCGAGCCGCTGCCCACCTTCGCCGCCGTGGCCCGCTACACCGTCGCCAACGGCATCGCCAGCAATGTCGAGATCAAACCCTGCCCGGGTCGCGAGGCCGAGACCGGCCGCGCCGTGGCGCTGGCGGCCCGCGAGTTGTGGAAGCAATCGGCCACCGCCCCCCTGCTCTCGTCCTTCGCCGAAGAGGCGCTGGCGGCGGCGCTGCAAGCCGCGCCCGAGCTGCCGCGCGCGCTGCTGGTGGAAACAGTCCCGGCCGACTGGCTGGCGCGCCTGCAGAAATACCAGTGCGTGGCGCTGAACATCAACCAGAAGGACGCCACCCGCGAGCTGATCGACGCCGTGCACGCCGCCGGCTACCGCATCGCCGCCTGGACCGTCAATGATCCGGAGCGCGCGCGCCTGCTGCTCGACTGGGGCATCGACGGCATCTTCACCGACGAGCTGGCCGCGATCCGGCCCGTCCAGGCTTAAAGGACCGGGCGCCCGTGTTCAGCTACCGCCACGCCTTCCACGCCGGCAACCACGCCGACGTGCTCAAGCACGCCATCCTCGTCCATACGCTGGATTACTTCAACCGCAAGGACGCGCCGTACTGGGTCATCGACACCCATGCCGGCGCCGGCCTGTACAGCCTGGACGGCGACTGGGCCACCAAGACCGCCGAGTCCGCCGACGGCATCGGCCGGCTCTGGGAGCGCGACGACCTGCCGCCCATCCTGGCCGAGTACATGCAGCGCGTCCGCGCCTATAACACCAACGGCCGGCTGCGGCGCTATCCCGGCTCGCCGTGGCTGACGCTGGATGCGCTGCGTCCGTCGGACCGGCTGCGCATGTTCGAGATGCACCCGACCGAGATCGACACGCTGGTCGGCAACCTGGAACACCTGGACCGCAACGCCCAGCGCCAGACCACCATCTACGGCGATGACGGCTTCGAAGGCGTGAAGGCGCTGCTGCCCCCGCCCACCCGGCGCGGCATGGTGCTGATCGATCCGTCCTATGAAGACAAGAACGACTACCGCCGCACATTGAACACGGTCAAGGAGTGCATCAAGCGTTTCGCCACCGGCACCATCGCCGTCTGGTATCCGCTGGTGCAGCGGCGCGAGGCCAACGAGATGGCCCGCCATCTGGAAAACCTGAAGGTCAAGAGCTGGCTGCACGCCACGCTGACCGTCAAGAAGGCGGCCATCGACGGCTACGGCCTGCACGGCAGCGGCATGTTCCTGGTCAATCCGCCCTGGACGCTGCACGAGGCGCTCAAGCCTGCCATGCCCTATCTGGCGCGCGAGCTGGCGCAGGACGACCGGGCCGGCTTCACGCTGCAATACCGCGAGAACACCTGAGCGGTCGTCCGCCTCAGGCTTGCCGCGCCGCCGCCGCGAGCCAGGCGCGGAACGCCTGCAGCGGCGGATAGCTGGCCTGGCTCGGACGCCAGGCCAGATAGTATTTCTCGGCGCTTTCCACCTGCGCGTCGATGGCCAGCACCAGATCGCCGCGCGCCAGTTCGGCCTCGATCAGGAAGCGCGGCAACAGCGCCACCCCCAGGCCCGACATGGCCGCCTGCGAGGCCAGCGCGAACTGATCCACCAGCATGCCGTTCACGCCCTGGGCCTGCACGCCCATGGCGTGGAACCAGCGTTCCCAGGCATCGGGCCGGCTTTCCAGGTGCAGCAGCGGCGCCTTCAGCAGGTCCGCCGGCGCCTGGAAATCGAACTGCCCGCGCAGCGCCCGGCTGCATGCCGGCACCACCTGCTCGCTCATCAGGAAATCCAGCTCGGCCCCCGGCCATACCGGCAGGCCGAAGTGGATCGCCGCGTCCACCGGCTCGGTGGCGAAATCGAATTGCTCCGGGCGCGTGGCCAGGTTGATGGTGATGCCAGGATTGGCCGCCATGAACGCCGGCAGCCTCGGCGCCAGCCAGCGCGTGCCGAAGGTGGGCAGGATCGCGATGTTCAGCGTGCCGCCCTGCGGATTGGCGCGAAAGCCCAGCGTGGCCGCCGACACACGCTTGAGCGCCTCGCGGATTTCCCGGGCATAGGCCTCGCCGGCCTTGTTCAGCCGCACGGTCTGACGCTCTCGAACGAACAGGTCCGTGCCCAGCAGCTCTTCCAGCGCGCGGATCTGCCGGCTGACGGCGCTTTGCGTCAGGCTCAGTTCCAGCGCCGCGCCGGTGAAGCTCTGGTGGCGGGCGGCCGCCTCGAAGGCGCAGAGCACGGACATGGAGGGCAGGTATTTGCGGGGGAATTTCATGGGAGTTCATTCTATTTATGAATGACCTCAGACACAAATGTCGGTTGACCCCCTTGAGCACACACCAGGAGAATCACGCAATCGGGAATTTTTCATGTATTTAATGAATGACATGACCATTCCCGGCCGACTTTTTTCTACCCTGACCCCGTTTCCTGCCATGACCCGCTCCTCCCTCGTTTCCCCGGATGACATCCGCACCCGTTTTTCGCGCGCCATGTCCGACATGTACCGCCAGGAAGTGCCGCAGTACGGCACCCTGCTGGATCTGGTCGCCGACATCAACGCCGACGTGCTGGCCGGATCGCCTGAACTGCGCGACAGCCTGGCGCGCTCGGCCAGCCTGGAGCGGCTGAACCTGGAGCGCCACGGCGCCATCCGCCTGGGCACGGCCGCCGAACTGGCGACCATGCGGCGCGTGTTCGCGGTCATGGGCATGGAGCCCGTCGGCTACTACGACCTGTCGGTCGCCGGCATCCCGGTCCATTCCACCGCCTTCCGCCCCGTGGGCGACGCGGCGCTGGCGGCCAATCCCTTCCGTGTGTTCACCTCGCTGCTGCGCCTGGATCTGCTCGAAGACCAGGCGCTGGCCGCGCAGGCGCGCGAGATCCTGCAACGGCGCAACATCTTCACGGCGCGCGCGCTGGCGCTGACCGAGCAGTTCGAACGGGGCGGCGGCCTGGACAGCGCCCAGGCGGACGAATTCGTCGAACAGGTGCGCGAGACCTTCCGCTGGCACAGCGAGGCCACCGTCACGGCCGAGACCTACCAGGCCCTGCACGACGCCCATCGCCTGATCGCCGACGTGGTCTGTTTCGCCGGCCCGCACATCAACCACCTGACCCCGCGCACGCTGGACATCGACGCGCTGCAGGCCGCCATGCCGGGCCGCGGCATCCCAGCCAAGGAAGTGGTCGAAGGCCCGCCACGCCGCAAGCACCCCATCCTGCTGCGCCAGACCAGCTTCAAGGCGCTGGAGGAACCGGTCCGCTTCCTGGGCGCGGACACCGCCGGCACCCATACCGCCCGCTTCGGCGAAGTCGAGCAGCGCGGCATCGCGCTCACCCGCAAGGGCCGCCAGCGCTATGACGCGCTGCTTGCCCGCGCCCGCGAACAGGCGCCCGGCCAGCGCTACGAAGACCGGCTGACCGAGGTCTTCACCGAATTCCCCGACGATCTGGACACGCTGCGCGCCGAAGGCCTGGCCTTCTTCCGCTACGCGCTGACCGACGACGGCCTGCGCCACGCCGACCCGTCGGCCGCCGACCTGGATATCGATGCGCTGCTGGCCCGCGGCCTGGTGCAAGCCAATCCGATCACCTACGAGGACTTCCTGCCCGTGAGCGCGGCCGGCATCTTCCGCTCGAACCTGGGCAGCGCAGAGCAGCGCAACTACTCGGCCAACGAAGCGCGCGCGGCCTTCGAACGCGACCTGGGCTGCGCCGTGCACGACGAGATCGCGCTGTACGAAGCCGCCCAGGCCGAATCGCTGGCGCGCGTCCGCGCCCTGCTGGGCCAGGCCGAAGACGCCGCCCTGCCCGCTTGAACGTCCGCGCCCCGCGCAACGAGCCGACCATGAGCCACTCTCCCTACGCCGCCGCCTTCGCCGAACCGGCCGGTTCGCCCATCCGCGAACTGTTTCCCTACCTGAGCCGTCCCGGCATGATTTCCTTCGCCGGCGGCTATCCCTCGCCGACGCTGCTGGATGGCGCCGGCATCGAACAGGCCGCGCAACGGGTCTTCGCCCAGGGCGCCGGCATCCTGCAGTACGGCGCGACCGAGGGCGCCCCGGCGCTGCGCGAGGCGCTGGCGCGGCTCTGCGGCGCGCGCGGCATCGAGGCGAAGCCCGAGGACATCCTGGTGACCACGGGCTCGCAACAGGCTTTCGACCTGCTGGTGCGCGTGTTCGTGGAACCCGGCGACGTGGTCTACGTGGAATCGCCTTCCTATCCGGCGACGCTGCAGGCGCTGCGCCTGGCCGGCGCGCGCATCGAGCAGGTGCCGGTGGACGCCCAGGGCATGCGGATCGATGCGCTGGAAACGCTGCTGGCGAACGCGCCGGCCGATGCCTTGCCCAAGCTCATCTACACCGTCCCGACCTACTCCAACCCCTGCGGCACGCTGTTGTCCCAGGAACGGCGCGCGCAGCTGGCGAGCCTGGCGGCGCGGCACGGCGTGGTCGTGGTCGAGGACGATCCCTACGGCGAACTGCGCTTCTCGTCCACGGCGGTCGAGCCGATCCACGCGCTGGGCGCGAGGCTGCCGTCGGCCAATCCGGTGATTTACCTGTCCAGCCTGTCCAAGACGCTGGCGCCGGCGCTGCGCGTCGGCTGGATGGTGGCGCCGGCCGAAGTCATCCGCCGCTGCGCCATCGCCAAGCAGACCACCGATCTGTGCACCTCGCCAATCGCGCAGCTGATCGCCGCGGAGTACCTGAACGCCGGCCGCTATCCGGACACGGTGGAACGCGCCCGGCGCGAGTACGGCGCCCGTATGCAGGCCATGGTCGACATGCTGCAGGCCGAACTCGGCGGCCGCATCCTGGCCAATCCGCCGGAAGGCGGCATGTTCATCTGGGCCGAGGCGCAGGACGACCTGGCGCCCGGCGCGCTGTTCCAGGCCTGCGTGGAACAGCGCGTGCTGTTCGTGCCCGGCGCGGCCTTCTATGCGGCCAATCCCAAGGCCGGCACCATGCGGCTGTCGTATGCCGCGCCCGACGTGGACCAGATCCGCGAAGGCGTGCGCAGGCTGGCCGCCGCGTACAACAGCGCGCTCGGCGCCGGCAAGTAGTCGCGAGGGCAAGCGGGGCCGCCATTGCGGCCCCGGCTCAACCCCTTCAGGCAGTTTCCTCGACCTGCAGCGCCTCGCGCGCCTGCGCCAGCTTGGCGGCGGCATCGCGCAACGCCGTGCGCAGGCCTTCCTCGATCACGGGGTGGTAGAACGGCATCTCCAGCATCCGCGCCACAGTCAGCTCCTGCTGCACGGCCCACGCCAGCAGGTGGCCGATGTGCTCGGCGCCGGGACCGACCATCTCGGCGCCCAGGAAACGGCCGGTCGCGATGTCGGCGTACACGTGCAGCATGCCCCGGTTCTTCAGCATCACCCGCGAGCGGCCCTGGTCGCCGAAATCCACCTGGCCGGTGACGAAGGTGCCCGGCACCAGCCGCGCGTGGCCCTGTCCGGCCAGCGCGATCTGCGGATCCGAGAACACCACCGCCAGCGGCGCGCGCCGCAGACCGGGGCGCACATCGGGATAGCGCGCGGCGTTCTCGCCGGCGATGCGCCCCTCGTCGGCGGCCTCGTGCAGCAGCGGCGCGTCGGCGTTGGCGTCGCCGGCGATGAAGATGGGCGCATCGCCAGCCTGCATGGTCTCGCGGTCGAACAGCGGCACGCCCTGCCTGTTCAATGCCAGCGAGGTGTGCTCCAGGCCCAGCCCGTCCACGTTGGGGCGGCGGCCGGTGGCGACCAGCGCATAGTCAAAGCGCTCGGTGCGCTCGCTGTTGTCCAGCGCCACGTAGCGCACCTCGACCTCATCGCCGACGCGCCTGGTTTCCAGCACGCGGGCGTCCGGATCCAGGTAGAACTCGCGCTGGAAGATCTTGCGGGCGCTCTGGCGCACCAGCGGGTCGCTGATGCCGCCCAGGCTGCCGCTGACGCCGAACACCCGCACCTCGACGCCCAGGCGCGCCAGCGCCTGACCCAGCTCCAGTCCGATCACGCCAGGGCCGAACACGGCCACGCGGCGCGGCAGATCGTCCCAGGCGAACACATCGTCGTTCACGACAAGCCGGTCGCCCAAGTCGCGCAGCGGCGGCGGCACCGACGGCCGCGAGCCGGTGGCGATCACCACCCGCGAAGCCTGGATCTCGGCATGCTCATCCACGCGCAGCACGGTGTCCGACACGAAGCGCGCCTGGCCACGGATCTTGTCCTCGGCGGGAATGTTCTCCACGCCGTCCAGCACGAAGCCGACGAAGCGGTCGCGCTCGCGCTTGACGCGATCCATGACCGCCTTGCCATCGACGCTGACCTCGCCTTCCACGCGCACGCCGAACGCATCGGTATGCATCGCGGCATGCGCGGCCTCGGCGGCGGCGATCAGCAGCTTGGACGGCATGCAGCCCACGCGCGCGCAGGTCGTGCCATAGGGGCCGCCCTCGATCAGCAAGGCGCGCTTGCCGGCGGCGCGGGCTGCGCGATAAGCGGCCAGGCCGGCGGTGCCGGCGCCGATGACGGCGACGTCAGTGTGCAAAGTCTTCATATCCATGTGCTCCCGATATGGCGTGGTTGTGCGGTGTCTTGCCTAGGGCGAATTCGCCTTGCTGCGCGGGCTCGAGACGCGACCGTCCCCGCGGCGCCCGGACGGGGCCGCGCAGGAACGCGCGCAGCGGGGGGAATTCGGCGCGCGGGCTCCACCACACAAGGCGCGGAGCCGCGCAGCATGCCGGGCCGCCCGGGCCCGGCATGCCTGATGCCTGTCAGGCGAAGTGCGCCTTCAGGTCGTCCAGGCCGCCGATCAGCGAGCCGTTGATGAACACCTGCGGCGCGGTGCCCTTGCCCGAGACGGCGCCGATGACGCGGCCGCGGACCTTGTTCTCCAGCGGGATCTCGATCGGATCGAAACCCTTGTCCTGCAGCAGCGCCTTGGCTTCCACGCAGAACGGGCAGCCCGGCTTGGAGAACACGACCACCTGGTCGGGCTTCTTGGCCTTGGGCGCGAAGTACGCCAGCATGGTGTCGGCGTCCGACACTTCAAAGGGATCGCCTTCCTTTTCCGGCTCGATGAACATCTTCTGCACCACGCCGTCCTTGACCAGCATGGAATAGCGCCAGCTGCGCTTGCCGAAACCCAGGTCGCTCTTGTCGACCAGCATGCCCATGCCTTCGGTGAAGGCGCCGTTGCCGTCGGGCAGCAGCGTGATGTTGGCCGATTCCTGGTCCTTGGCCCATTCGTTCATCACGAAGGTGTCATTCACCGACACGCACACGATGCTGTCCACGCCTTCCTTGAAGAACGCGGGCGCCAGTTCGTTGTAGCGCGGCAGGTGGGTCGACGAGCAGGTCGGCGTGAAAGCGCCGGGAAGCGAAAAGACCACGACCGTCTTGTTCTTGAAGATGTCGTCGGACGTGAGCTTTTTCCAGGTGTTGCCCTCGCGGACGGGGAACGTGACGTTGGGAACACGTTGGCCTTCACGGTTTTGCAGCATTCAATCTCTCCTTGGGGTAGCGGGGTTCTGTTCAACCACCATGGAAAGAATGATAAATCGCCACTATCGATATATCAAATTTAATTGTTTTAATTGATCGATAGTTTTAAGCAATAAGAAAATAGAAAACGCCTGATGAATTCTATGAAATCCATCAGGCGCGCGCCAGGGCCAAGGCCGCCTGGCGGGACGCTCAGACGCGTGCCGGCTCGTAGCCCGCGTCACGAATGGCGGCCTCGACCTTGTCCGCCTGGTCCGTGCCGGTCACCGTCACGCGGTGCGTCGCCAGGTCCGTGACCACCGCCGAGCCGGGCACGGCGGCCGTGACGGCGCCGGTGATGGTCTTGACGCAGTGGCCGCAGGTCATGTCGGGGACTTGGAACTCGATGCTCATGGATGCTCTCCGAAAGATTCAGGGACGGCCTGGAATGATCCCAGGCATGGCAGCACTGTAAACCTTCCCATCATGGAAAGGTCAAGCGTAGAATCAGGCTTGACCTTCCAACAATGGGAAGGATGAAACTGTGGGCTTCCCGGATAGAAAGAGACCCGCCATGAACATCGCCATCCCCGCCTCTTCCAGCGAGCTTGAGCTCGCCATCGAGGGCATGACCTGCGCGTCCTGCGTCAAGCGCGTCGAGAAGGCCCTGACCCGCGTGCCGGGCGTGGCCCAGGCCCAGGTGAATCTGGCCACCGAGCGCGCGCGGGTCGCCTTCGACCCGACCGCCGCCGACGCCCAGGCGCTGGTGGACGCCGTCGGCAAGATCGGCTACGAGGCCCGCCCCATCGCCGCCGAGGACGATCACGCCGAACGCCAGGCCGAGGCCCGCGACGCCGAGGCCCGCCGCCTGAAGCAGGCCTTCGGCATCTCGCTGGCCCTGACCCTGCCCGTCTTCGTGCTGGAGATGGGCTCGCACCTGATTCCCGCCATGCACCACTGGGTGCTGGCCAATATCGGCCGGCAGAACAGCTGGCTGCTGCAATTCGCGCTGACCACGCTGGTGCTGGCCTGGCCGGGCCGGCACTTCTTCAGCAAGGGCTTCATGGCCCTGTGGCGGCGCGCGCCCGAGATGAACTCGCTGGTGGCGCTGGGCGCCGGCGCCGCCTGGAGCTATTCCGTGGTGGCCACCTTCGCGCCGCAGTGGCTGCCCGAGGCGGCCCGCAACGTCTATTTCGAGGCGGCCGCCGTCATCGTCACGCTGATTCTGCTGGGCCGCATGCTGGAGGCGCGCGCCAAGGGCCGCACCGGCGCGGCCATCCAGCGTCTGATCGGCCTGCAGCCGCGCACCGCCCGCGTCATGCGCGACGGCCAACCCATGGACCTGCCCATCGAGCAGGTGCGCAAGGGCGAGATCGTGCTGGTGCGTCCGGGCGAGAAGATCCCGCTGGACGGCGAGATCATCGAAGGCCATTCCTATGTGGACGAATCCATGCTCACGGGCGAGCCCGTGCCGGTCGAGAAGACGTCCGGCATGCAGGCCACCGGCGGCACGCTGAACACGTCCGGCAGTTTCACGCTGCGCGTGACCCATACCGGGGCGGACACCATGCTGGCGCGCATCATCCGCATGGTCGAGGCCGCGCAAGGCGCGCGCCTGCCCATCCAGGCGCTGGTGGACCGCGTCACCGGCTGGTTCGTGCCGGCCGTGATGGGCGTGGCCCTGCTCACCTTCCTGCTCTGGCTGTTCCTCGGCCCCGCGCCAGCCTTGTCGCACGCGCTGGTCAATGCCGTGGCCGTGCTGATCATCGCCTGCCCTTGCGCCATGGGCCTGGCCACGCCGACCTCCATCATGGTGGGCACCGGCCGCGCCGCGGAAATGGGCGTGCTGTTCCGCCAGGGCGACGCGCTGCAGACGCTGCGCGACGTGCAGGTCGTGGCGTTCGACAAGACCGGCACGCTGACGCTGGGCAAGCCCACGCTGACCGGCCTGGACGCCGCGCCCGGCCATGACGCCGAGCAAGTCCTGCTGTGGGTCGCGTCGGTGCAGGCCCGCTCCGAGCACCCCATCGCCGTCGCCATCGTCGCGGCCGCCGCCGAGCGCAAGCTGGCGCTGCTGCCCGCCGAGGGTTTCGCCGCCATCACCGGCGCGGGGGTGGAAGCCGTGGTCGGCGGCCGCAAGGTGCTGGCCGGCGCCGCCCGCCTGATGGCCGAGCGCGGCGTGGACGTCGGCGTCTTCGGTGAACGCGCTGCCGAATGGGGCAACCAGGGCAAGACGCCGATCTTCGTTGCCGTGGACGGCCGCGCCGCCGCCATGATGGCCGTGACCGACCCGGTCAAGCCCTCGGCCGTGGCCGCCATCGCCGCGCTGCACGCGCAGGGCCTGAAGACCGCCATGATCACCGGCGACAACCGCCACACCGCGCAGGCCGTGGCGCGCGAGCTGGGCATCGACGAGGTGCGCGCCGAAGTCTTGCCCGACGGCAAGGTGGCCGCCATCACCGCGCTGCGCGAGGGCGGCCGCAAGGTGGCCTTCGTCGGCGACGGCATCAACGACGCGCCGGCGCTGGCCGCCGCCGACACCGGCATCGCCATCGGCACGGGCACCGACGTGGCGATCGAGGCCGCGTCCGTGGTGCTGATGGCCGAGGATCTGAACGGCGTGCCCAACGCCATCGCGCTCAGCCGCGCCACGCTGGCCAACATCCGCCAGAACCTGTTCTGGGCCTTCGCCTACAACGCCGCGCTGATCCCATTGGCCGCCGGCGCGCTGTATCCGGCCTTCGGCCTGTCGCTGTCGCCGATCTTCGCCGCCGGCGCCATGGCGCTGTCCAGCGTCTTCGTGCTGGGCAACGCTCTGCGCCTGAAGACCTTCCGCCCGCAGGCCGCGCGGGCCTGAGCCCTGCGCCGGACCACACAGGAGCCCACGTGATGAACATCGGACAAGCCGCCCAGGCCACGGGCATTTCCGCCAAGATGATCCGCTACTACGAAAGCATCGGATTGATCGGCCCGGCGCTGCGCACCGAGTCGGGATACCGCGTCTACGGCGACCACGAGCTGCACACGCTGCGTTTCGTGCGCCGCGCGCGCGACCTGGGATTCTCGGTCGAGCAGATGAACGAGCTGCTGGCGCTGTGGCGCGACCGCAGCCGCGCTAGCGCCGACGTCAAGCGCATCGCGCTGGAGCATGTGCAGGAACTGGAGCGCAAGGCCGAAGCCCTGCGCGACATGGCCGCCACGCTCAAGCACCTGGCGCAGAACTGCCATGGCGACGGGCGACCCGACTGCCCGATCCTGGAAGGCCTGCAAGGGGAATAGATCCCCCTGCGTCTCAGGCGGCGACGGGGGGGTGCTCAGCGGCCAGGCGGGCCGCCTCGGCTTTTTCGCGCGCGCGCTGCTGCGCCTCGCGCACGCCCTCGGCGTCCAACGATTCGAACACGGCGATGGATTCGACGTGACCGGTGTGCGGGAACATGTTGATCACGCCTGCGCTCTTCAGGACGTAGCCGCCCTCGTGCACCATGATGGCGGCATCGCGCGCCAGCGTGGCCGGATTACAGGACACGTAGACGATGCGACGCGGACGTTCTTCGGCCGCCAGCAGCGACAGCGCCTGCGCCACGGCCTGCGCGCCTTCGCGCGGCGGGTCGATCAGCATGCGGTCGAAATAGCCCAGGCCGCGCAGCCATTCCACATCCACTTCGAACAGGTTCAGCGTGGCGAAGCTGGTGCTTGCCGCCAGCCCGTGACGCGCGGCGGCCTCGAAGGCGCGGTCGGTCAGCATCTTGCTGCCTTCCACGCCCACCGCCTCGCGGCCCTGGGTCGCCAGCGGCAGCGTGAAATTGCCCAGACCGCAGAACAGGTCGGCGACGCGGTCGGTGGGCTGCACTTCCAGCAGGGTCAGCGCGCGCGACACCATCGAACGGTTGATCGCGTGGTTGACCTGCGTGAAATCGGTGGGACGGTACGGCATGCGCAGGCCGAATTCCGGCATGGTGTAGGCCAGCGCGTCGGCATCGGCCGGCTCCAGCGCGTGCACGGTGTCCGGCCCCTTGGGCTGCAGCCACCATTGCACCTGATGCCTGGCCGCGAACGCGCGCAGGATGGCGATATCGCCGTCGGTCAGCGGCAGCAGATGACGCAGCACCAGCGCGGTCACGCCCTCGCCCAGCGCGACCTCGATCTGCGGCATGCGATCGGGCGCGGACATCGAGGCGATCATGGCGCGCAAGGGCAGCAGCAGGTCGCTGACGTGGCGCGGCAGCACATGGCATTCGCGCATGTCGGCCACATAGCTGCTCTTGCGCTCATGGAAGCCCACCAGCACGCCGCCCTTCTTCGGCACCACCCGCACCGACAGGCGGGCGCGGTAGCGGTAGCCCCAGGTCGGGCCCTGCAGCGGCGGCAGCACGCGCGCGGGACGGAGCTTGCCGACGTGCCAGAAGGTGTCCTCCAGCGAACGCTGCTTGATCGCCACCTGGGTGCTGGGCTCCAGGTGCTGCATGGCACAGCCGCCACAGACGCCAAAATGCGGGCAGCGCGGCACCACGCGCTGCGAGGACGGACGCAGGATCTCCTCGACGCGGGCGATTTCATAGGACGGCTTGCGGCGCACGGTGGTGGCCACCACGCGTTCGCCCGGCAGGGCGCCCTCCACGAACACGACCTTGCCCTCGCGGCGGGCGATGCCGCGGGCTTCCAGGTCAAGGGATTCGATATTCAAAACGTCAGACATCTTGCGCGGTCCAGGATTACATGCAACCGCGCATTGTAAAGCGAGCGGCGGGAGCGCCGCAGCCGCCCCCGCGCGGGACCGCCGTCGGCCCGCGTCCGGGCGGGGCGCGCCCCGCCGGCCGCCTTCGGTCCCTCAGAAGCTGCGCGCCACCGAGAACACCGCCCCCAAACGTCCCGACGGATGGCCGTACTTGGTCGGCAGCCAGTTGTCCTTGGTCGCGCCCACGGCCGCCAGGCCCAGCACCCAACCTTTCAGATCCTTGGTCACGCCCAGCTTGTAGTCCACGTAATGGCTGATGGAATCGCCATTCATGTTGGTCTGGTTCTTGAGCTTCTGATAGCCCAGGTGCCCGACCAGGCCCCAGCCGTCGCCCAGGTCGAAATTGGCGGTGCCGTCCAGGTACCAGGTGCCCTTGCTGTCGGGCGTGCTGAAGAAGTCGCCGGGCGTGTAGGAGTACTTCAGCGTGTAGTTGGCGTAGGTCGCGGCCAGGTAGAGATCGGTGTTGTTGTAGTTGCCGCCCTTGGGCGAGCTGGAACCCGGGTAGTAATAGTGCAGCACCCCCGCGTCCAGCGTCAGGCCGCCGCCCACATCCCCCTTCCAGCCGCCGTAGAAGTCCATTTCCAGATTGCCGTCGGTGTAGACGAAACTGGACACATTGGAGTTCCAGTTCCCCAGGTAAAAGCCCGAGCTGTGGGTCAGGTCTATGCCCAGCTGCGCGGCAGGACGGAAGTCGGTCTGCGAATAGCCACGGAAGCGGTAGTCGCTGACGATGGCGGCATTGCCGCTGAGCGAGAAGCCGCCGCCCAGATCGGTGGGCTCGGCTTGCGCGACCGCGGCGAAACATGCAGCGAACACGAGGGGCAAGGCTGGCAGCGTCTTCTTCATGGTGCGGAGTCCTGGTCGGATGAAGGGAGTCGGCGGAACGCCCACGGGGCGTTTCCGTCTGGCCGGCCGGCGCATCGGATCAATGGCGACGGCTCGCTGCTCTTCAAGCAAGGCCCGTGCCAGGTTTCAATCCGGTGACGCCGCGCTGGCGACGGGCTGAACGCGAGGCCACGCGCACCAGAAGCGTGCCGCGCGGGCACGACTCCGCCCCTCCCGCGCATCAAAATGGGGAATGCGCGCCATGCTGGATCCAGCCCCGCTCCATGCCGCGAGTCGCCGCCCCATCCCTCGACAAGGTCCCAAAGGCGACATCCCAACAGCCATGGCCCGAGGACTCGGCCTGCGCGAGCGCCGGAAACGAAGCGGCCCCCGAACGCGGGAGCGTCGGGGGCCGGGCGGGCCAGGCGTGGAGCGCGGGTCGCGGCTACGCCGCAGGCGCCTGAAGCGTCGCTTAGTTGGCGGCTGGAGCCGTCGCTGGCGCAGGCGCGGCCGTGGGCGCGGGAGCGCCCTTGCCGTGGCGTTCCTGCATGCGGGCGTGGCGTTGTTCCATGCGCGCCTGGCGTTCCTTGAGCATGGACGCGACCTGGCTGCGCTGGGCGTCATTCAGGCTGTCCCAGACGGCCAGCCACTGATCGCGGGCCTGCTTCATCTGGGTGTCGAACTGACCGCGGTTCTGCTCGGACTGCGAGATCAGCGCGCGCGGGTCGAGCTTGCCGCTATCCAGCTGCGCCTTGAGCAGGTCATGGCGCTTGGCGCCGGCGGCGCGCATGGCGTCGCGCAGACCGCGCTGGCTGTCCTGGGCCGTCTTGACCAGCGCCTGCTGCTTGTCGTCCAGTTTCAGCTGTTCGAGCTGCTTCTTGGACACGGGTCCCAGGCCGGGGAAATAGACGCCGTCATGCATGCCTTTGTGGAAGCCGTCGTGGCGGCCTTCATGCATGGCGTCCGGCGCGCCGCCATCGACCGGCGGCGCGGCAGACACGGCGCCCGCCCCCATCGCGCCGGCAACGGCAATGGCTAGAGCGGCCAGATTCGAACGTAGAGCGTAGCGGGACATCGAGGTCTCCTGAAATTGAAGAAAGCGAGACCATTGTGCGAGAGGCCCGGTTTCAGTCAGGTTTCGCCTACGCCCCTGCTTGTTTCAGTCAATTGCGTCCCGGATTTCGACATCCCAACCGCCTTAAGAAGCACGTGGAACGCCCCCATATGCCGATCATCCCCGATAGAGGCCGCACGGATCCGGCTTTGCCGGTCCGTAGCGGCGCCCCCTGGAGGGGGAAGCGCGCAGCGCTTCGGGGGTGGGCCTACCCTTTCCAGGCGTCCAGGTATTCCTTCCAGTGCGGAGCGTCGCTGGCGGACAGCGTGTCGCGCACCAGGGCGATCTCGGCCTCGTAGGAGACGGGATCGAGTTCGCCGCGCAGGAAGCGAAAGCGCGTGTACACCAGCCAGGTGTTGACCACGTCGGTCTCGCAATAGGCCCGCACCTCGTCTGCGCGGCCCTGGCTCCAGGCTTCCCAGACTTTGCTGCCGTCCATGCCCAGCTTGCCGGGAAAGCCGCAGAGCTTGGCCAGTTCGTCCAGCGGCGCGTTGGCGCGGCCGTTGTACTTGGCCAGCAGGTCCATCAGGTCGGTGTGGCGGCTGTGGTAGCGCGAGATGTAGTTGTTGAACTTGAACTCGCGGTCTTCCTCGCCCATGTCCCAGTAGCGCGGCGCGGGCACGCCCAGGATCAGGCTGCGGTAGTGCAGCACCGGCAGGTCGAAGCCCGAGCCGTTCCAGCTGACCAGCTTGGGGGTATAGCGCTCGATGGTCTTGAAGAAGCCCGCCAGCAGCGCGGCCTCGGGATCGTCGGGCTGGCCCAGCGTCTTGACGCGAAAGCCCTGGTCGTCACGGAACACGCAGCCCACCACCGCAACCTTGTGCAGGTGCAGCGGCAGGAAGTCATGGCCGACGGCCTCGCGGCGCGCCGTCAGCGCGCGCTCGACCACTTCGGCGTCCGGCACGTCCTCGCCCCAGCCGTTGAGCTTGCGCAGCCCGTCGGCGTCGGGGATGGTCTCCAGGTCGAATACCAGCGTCGGCGTCATCGCGCGGGCAGGTATTGCATCGGGTCGACGGGCGTGCCCTGGCGGCGGATCTCGAAGTGCAGGCGCGGCGAGGTCGCGTCGCTCTGGCCGATTTCAGCGATCTTGGCGCCGCGCTTGACGTCCTGGCCGGTCTTGACCAGCAGCGCGCGGTTGTGCGCGTAGGCCGTGATGAAGCCGTTCTGGTGGTTGACGATGATCAGGTTGCCCAGGCCGCGCACGCCGTTGCCGCTGTACATGACCTTGCCGTCGGCCGCCGCGATGACGGGGTCGCCCAGGTTGCCGGCGATGTCGATGCCCTTGGTGTTGCTGTTGAAGCCCTGGGTGATCTGGCCGGTGGCCGGCCAGCCCCAGTTGATGACGCCGGCATCGGCCGCGCGCGCCGGTTTTTCGGCCGGCGTGGGCGCCGGGGCGGGCGTGGCGGTCGATGGCGTCGAGGTCGCGGCGCCGCTGTCGGACGGCTGATCAAGCGGGCGCGGCTGCGTCGAGGACGACTTGGCGGAGGCCACCGGCGTGACCTGCGTCGCGCCGCCGGCCGCGGCGCCGCCACCGGACAGCTTGAGCACCTGGCCCACCGAAATCTGGTTGGGATCGCTGAGATTGTTCCAGCGCTTGACGTTCTCGACGTCGACGTTGTTCGAACGCGCGATCTTGTAGAGCGTGTCGCCCGGCTTGACGACGTAGCTGCCGCCAGGCTGGGCCGTCGCGGTGGTCTGCTGCCCGCCGGCCATGTCGACCACGGGGGCGCGCTGGCCCTTGGAAGCGCAACCGGCCAGGACGACCAGGCTGATGGCGCCCGCGAGATAAAGCGGACGGCGCAGGCGCGGCATGGGCGCGCCAAAAGCGGTATCGGTCAGTTGCAACTGCCCGTTGAGCATACGTTTCTCCTGTTTGCTCAAGATTGTATTCCGGCGCGTAGCGGCACAAAGCGCACGGCCTCTAATTCTGTGCGTTTCCAGCTGGCGGCGCCCGTGCGTTCGATCAGCACGAGGCGCTGGCTGGTGCTGCCCTCGGGGGCGATCAGCCGTCCTCCCGGCGCGAGCTGCTGCAGCAACGCCTGCGGGATGGCCAAGCCAGCGGCAGCCACAACAATAGCATCGAACGGCGACACGCCGGGCAGGCCCACGGTGCCGTCTCCATAGATCAGGCGGATGCGGGTCGTCAGGCGCAGCGCGCGCAGGTGATTGCGCGCCAATTCGTACAAACCGCGGATGCGTTCGATGCTGTGAACCTCGCGCACGATCTGGGCCAGCACCGCGGCCTGATAGCCGCAGCCGGCCCCCACTTCGAGCACTCGGGTCGGGGCGCGGTCCTCGCAGACCGCCGAGATCATGCGCGCCACCACCCAGGGCTGGGAAATGGTCTGTGAATGGCCGATGGGCAGCGCCGATTCCTCGTAGGCGCGGCTCGCCAGGGCCTCGTCCACGAACAGATGGCGGGGCACGGCGGCCATGGCGTTGAGCACGCGCTCGTCGCTGATGCCCTGCGCGCGCAGGCGCTGCACCATGGCCTGGCGCAGGCGGTCCGAGTTCAGGCCCAGGTTGCCGCCGGACGACGGCACGGGCGCCTGTGGCTGGCGCGGCAGCGCGGCGGCGGAGATGCGCGTGTTGCTGTTGGCGGGCGTGACGCCCGGCGCCAGTCCGGAGCCGTAGCCGAGCGGACGCGGCCTGCCCGGCACCGGCTGGGACACGTCGGGCTGGCTTACGCGCTTGCGCATAGCGGCTCCGCCCAACCGCGGATCTCGTCCAGCTGGCTGTGCTGCGTCAGGTCCAGCCGCAGCGGCGTGACCGAGACCAGGCCCTGCTCCACGGCATGGAAATCCGTGCCCGGCGCCGCGTCGGCCGCCGAGCCGACCGGACCGATCCAGTAGACCGTGTCGCCATAGGGCGTGGTGGTGCGCACCACGGGCTGGGACGGATGGCGCTTGCCCAGGCGGGTCACCTGGAAGCCATGCAGATCCTCGAAACGGCGGTTGGGGATATTGACGTTGAGCAGCACCGGCGGCGCCAGCGGCTGCACCAGATGGCGTTCGACCACCTGGCGCGCGGCGCGGGCCGCCGATTCGATGTGCTCCCAGCCCTTCTCGGCGAGCGAGAAGGCGATCGCGGGGATGCCGAACAGATAGCCTTCGCTGGCGGCGGCGACGGTGCCCGAATAGAGGGTGTCGTCGCCCATGTTGGCGCCATTGTTGATGCCCGAGACGACCAGGTCGGGCCGCGCGTCCATCAGTCCGGTCAGCGCCACGTGCACGCAGTCGGACGGCGTGCCGTTGACGGCGATGAAGCCGTTCGAGGCCGTGCGCACCGACAGGGGCCGGTTGAGCGTCAGGGAATTCGACGCGCCGCTGTGGTTGGTTTCGGGCGCGACGACGGTCAGTTCGCCCAGTCCCTGCAGCGCCTTGACCAGCGCCTCCAGCCCGGGGGCCGAATAACCATCATCGTTCGAAACCAGAATTCGCATTGTGCATCCGAAAGAAAGTAAAACACGGGTGGACGGAGCCGATTGTACCGTCCGAAGCCGACCCCGGTTTGCCATACCCTTGCGATAACCCTCAACCAGATCCGGCCCCCGTCGCGGTAGAATCCGCAGCCACTACGACAACGCCGGCCCAGACCGGCCGCAACCACGGATTCCTCATTCATGGCGCTTACCGGACCTTCCCTGGCGTTCACCGCCGCCCTCGTCCTGCTGGCCTACCTGATCGGCTCGGTGCCTTTCGCGGTGGTGGTCAGCAAGCTGATGGGCCTGCAGGACCCCCGCAGCTACGGCTCCGGAAACCCTGGCGCGACCAACGTGCTGCGCACCGGCAACAAGACCGCCGCCGCCCTGACCCTGCTGGGCGACGCCGCCAAGGGCTGGTTCGCCGTCTGGCTGGCCGAGCAACTGGCTCCCGGCATCACGCCGGTGGCGCTGGCCTGCGTGGTGGTCGCCGCCTTCCTGGGTCATCTGTACCCGATTTTCCTGGGCTTCAAGGGCGGCAAGGGCGTCGCCACCGCGCTGGGCGTGCTGGTGGCGATCCAGCCCTGGCTGGCCGTGGCCACCGCGGCCACCTGGCTGATCATCGCGGTGTTCTTCCGCTATTCGTCGCTGGCGGCCCTGGTGGCGGCCTTCTTCGCCCCGGTCTACTACGTGTTCGGCTCGGGCCTGGCCTGGTACGCGCAGCCGCCGCTGGGCATCGCGCTGGCCATCATCGGCGTGCTGCTGTTCTATCGCCACCGCGCCAACATCACGCGCCTGATCCAGGGCACCGAAAGCCGCATCGGCGGCGGCAAGTCCAAGAAGTAAGACGGCTTGGGGGGGCTTCCCCCTCAGCCGGCGATCTCCGCCAGGTCCCAGCGCGGCTTCACGGTGAAGCTGTGCGCGTCCGGATCCAGCACCGCCAGCCCCGCCTTGACGCGTTCCGCCGCCGCGAAGGCGATCATCGCGCCGTTGTCGGTGCACAGGTGCAGCGGCGGGAAATAGGCCCGCGCCTTCAGCGGCTTGAGCGCCGCGTCCAGCTTGGCGCGCAGCAGCTGATTGGCGCCCACGCCGCCGGCCACCACCAGCCGGCGCAGGCCGGTCTGCTTGAGCGCGCGGATGGACTTGGCGGCCAAGACCTCGACGATCGCGGCCTGGGTGGCCGCCGCCAGATCGGCGCGCGTCTGCTCGTCCAGCCCGCCGGCCTGCTCGGCTGCCTTCACCCGCGTCAGCACGGCCGTCTTCAGGCCGCTGAAGCTGAAATCCAGGTCGCCGCTGTGCAGCATGGGACGCGGCAGCTCGAAGCGCGTCGCGTCGCCACTACCGGCCAGTTTCGATAGCGCCGGACCGCCCGGATAGCCCAGGCCCATCAACTTGGCCGACTTGTCGAAGGCCTCGCCGGCCGCGTCGTCCAGCGTCTCGCCCAGCAATTCGTAACGACCCACGCCGTCGACCCGCATCAGCTGGGTATGGCCGCCAGACACCAGCAAGGCCACGAAGGGGAATTCGGGCCGGGGGTCGGCCAGCATGGGCGACAGCAGATGGCCTTCCAGGTGGTGGATGCCTATGGCCGGCAGGCGGCGCGACCAGGCCAGCGCCTGCGCCACGCTGGCGCCCACCAGCAGCGCCCCGGCCAGGCCGGGGCCGGCCGTGTAGGCCACCGCGCCGACGTCGGCCATGCCGATGCCGGCTTCCTCGAGCACCTGGCGGGTCAGCGGCGTCACGCGCCGGATATGGTCGCGCGAGGCCAGCTCAGGCACCACGCCCCCGTATTCCTGGTGCATGGCGATCTGGGTGTGCAGGGCGTGCGCCAGCAATCCGCGTTCAGTGCAGACGGCCGCGACGCCGGTTTCATCGCAGGAGCTTTCAAAGCCGAGAATAATCATGGCGGCAGAGTTTACAACTGATGCGAAAATACGCCCGTTTACAAGAACGCGGCGAGGCGTCCACCGCCCTCGCCCGCCCAATCCGCGCACTCACACACTCACTGGGGACCCGTATGCTGGAGAAGCTATTCAAGCTGCGTGAACATGGAACCACCGTCAAGACCGAACTCATCGCCGGCCTGACGACGTTCCTGACGATGTCATACATCATTTTCGTCAACCCGGACATCCTGTCCTCCACCGGCATGGACCGCAGCGCGGTCTTCGTCGCCACCTGCCTGGCCGCGGCGCTGGGTTCGCTGGTGATGGCGCTGATCGCCAACTGGCCGATCGGCATGGCGCCGGGCATGGGCCTGAACGCGTTCTTCGCCTTCACCGTGGTCAAGACCATGGGCTACACCTGGGAGCAGGCGCTGGGCGCCGTGTTCATCTCGGGCGTGATCTTCCTGTTCCTGACCTTCTCGGGCATCCGTGTCTGGCTGATCAAGGGCATCCCGCATTCGCTGCGCAGCGCCATCGCCGCCGGCATCGGGCTGTTCCTGGCCATCATCGCGCTCAGCAGCGCCGGCATCGTGGCCGCCCATCCGGCGACCAAGGTCACGCTGGGCAACCTCACCAGCCCCGGCCCGCTGTTCGCCATCCTGGGCTTCTTCATCATCGCGTCGCTGGACGCGCTGCGCGTGCGCGGCGCCATCCTGATCGGCATCCTGGTCGTGACGCTGATGTCCATGGCGCTGGGCTACAACGAATTCAAGGGCGTGTTCTCGGCGCCGCCGAGCCTGGCGCCCACGCTGTTCAAGCTGGACATCCTGGGCGCGCTGCATTCGGGCTTCGTGCACGTGATCCTGGTGTTCGTGCTGGTCGAGGTGTTCGACGCCACCGGCACGCTGGTGGGCGTGGCCAAGCGCGCCGGCCTGGTGCCGGAAGACCGCCCCAACCGCCTGGGCCGCGCGCTGTTCGCCGACAGCTCGGCCATCGTCGCCGGCTCGATGCTGGGCACCAGCAGCACCACCGCCTATGTGGAAAGCGCCTCGGGCGTGCAGGCCGGCGGCCGCACCGGCCTGACCGCGCTGGTGGTGGCCGTGCTGTTCCTGGCCGCGCTGTTCATCTCGCCGCTGGCCGGCGCCGTGCCGGCCTACGCCACCGCGCCCGCCCTGCTCTACGTGGCTGGCCTGATGATGCGCGAGCTGATCGACATCGACTGGAACGACGTCTGCGAAGCAACCCCGGCCGCGCTGACCGCGCTGATCATGCCCTTCACGTACTCCATCGCCAACGGCATCGCCTTCGGCTTCATCAGCTACGTGGTGCTCAAGACCGCCACCGGCAAGGTCCGCGACGTGCATCCGGCCACCTGGCTGGTCGCGCTGCTGTTCGTGATCCGCTACGCCTTTTTCCCATCGGAATAAAGGCCGCGCCGTCCGCCACGGACGGCTTCGACCTGAGGGTTCCCGCCGCCAGCGCACATGCGCTGGCGGCGTCGTTTCCGGGGCATGGACTGCGTCAATCGCGCCGATTGGCAAAAGCGATCAACCCGCAGGCCGACAAGGTTGCTGCCTGCCGGGCTTGAATTCGTCGATACACTCCCCAAGTATCCCAGCATATGGAGTCCGCCTTGCACCTTGAACGCCACCCCGCCCGCCCCGGCGCCTGTACCGCAACAGGCGAGATCGGCATCGCCCGTCCGTCCTCGCCCGCGGACTGTAGGATCGCCCGATGAGCGCGCTGGCCCGCATTCCCTTTTCGATCCTGGACCTGGCTCCCATCGTCCAGGGCCGCGACGCGGCCGACGCCTTCCGCAACACCGTCGCGGTCGCGCAGCAGGCCGAACGATTGGGCTACAACCGCTTCTGGCTGGCGGAACACCACAACATCAACGGCGTGGCCAGCAGCGCCACGGCGGTGCTGATCGGCCACGTGGCCGCGCACACCAAGACGCTGCGCGTGGGCTCGGGCGGCGTGATGCTGCCCAATCACGCGCCGCTGATCATCGCCGAGCAGTTCGGCACGCTGGAAACCCTGTATCCCGGCCGCATCGACCTGGGCCTGGGCCGCGCGCCCGGCAGCGACGGCGCCACGCAGCACGCGCTGCGGCGCGGCCCGCGCAGCGGCCTGGAATTCCCCGCGCTGGTTGAAGAGTTGCGCGGCTTCCTGGCGCCCTCGCGTCCGGGACAGCCGGTGCGCGCGATTCCCGGCGAAGGTCTGGACATTCCCATCTGGCTGCTAGGGTCGAGCGACTTTAGCGCCCGCATGGCCGCCGAGCTGGGCCTGCCGTTCTCCTTCGCCGGTCATTTCTCGCCCGAGGGCATGGCCGCGATGCGCCTCTACCGGCACCTGTTCAAGCCGTCCGCCACGCTGTCCAAGCCCTATTCGATGATCGGCGTGCCCGTCATCGCCGCCGAAACGGACGAGGCCGCGCGCTTCCAGGCCACCACGCAGGAACTGAAGTTCCTTTCCCTGGTGCGTGGCAACCGGCTGCAGTTGCAGCCGCCGGTCGAGAGCATGGACGGCGTATGGAACGAATGGGAACGCGCGGCGGTCGAACAACGACTGGGCGCGGCCATCGTCGGCGGCCCGGACACGGTCAAGCGCAAGCTCGAGGCGCTGGTCGCCGAAACGGAGGCCGATGAAGTCATGATCGTCTCGGACTTCTTCGATATCCGCGACCGACTCCGCTCCTTCGAAATCGTGGCGTCGTTGAAGAACGGCGCCGGACTATCCACCCGCACCGGAGCCTGAGCGCCCCGGCCCGCGCCCGACAGGACGCCTCACCATTGCGATGCCCGCGTTCCCAGCACTATATTGACAACTCAGCGTCAGGATCGCGCATCGCCGGATCGGGCGGAAATGGCCCGCACAGCCCCGCCCCTCGCATCGCCTCTACTGCCGCCCGCGCGGCAAGGACAGAAAATGAGCATCGTTGAACTCACCAAAGACAGTTTCCAGGACGCCATCACGCCGGACGGCACGCTGATCGTCGACTTCTGGGCGCCCTGGTGCGGCCCCTGCCGCGGCTTCGCGCCCGTGTTCGAGCAGGCTGCCACCGAGCATCCCGACGTGACCTTCGCCAAGGTGAACACCGACGTCGAACAGGAACTGGCCGGCGCGCTGGGCATCCGCTCCATCCCCACCCTGATGGTGTTCCGCGAAAAAGTGCTGCTGTTCTCGCAGCCGGGCGCCTTGTCGGGCGGCCAGCTCAAGGAACTGCTCACCAAAATCAAGGAAGTGGACATGGAAAAGGTCCACCAGGAAATCGCCGCCGCGCAGGACGGCCAGGACGCCTGACCCAGCCGCGCCTTTCCGCAAAAAGCAAAGCCCCTGCACGGGGCTTTGTTTTTTTCAGGACAGGATTTCCCAGGCGGACCGCCCGCGCGTGATATTGGCGGCCGTCACCTCAAGCTCGGCCACGACCGCGCGCGGCACGGTGAAGCGCAGCGCAACGCCATCGGCGCCATAGTCTTCATGCAGCATCACCGCGCCGGCGCCGGCCAGCCGCGACTTCAGCAAGGGCAGCTCGGCAAAGCCACACTGGCAGCCCACCGTGGCCAGATCGACGATCTCGGTCCGTTCGCCCGCCCGCAGGCAGTTGGCGGCGCAGCCGCCGTAAGCGCGCACCAGCCCGCCCGCGCCCAGCTTCACGCCGCCGAACCAGCGCACCACCAGCACCGCCACCCGGTCCATGCCCTGCCCTTCGATCGCCTGCAGGATCGGCCGGCCCGCCGTGCCGCCCGGCTCGCCGTCATCGTTGAAACGGTATTCCTGGCCGATCTTGTAGGCCCAGCAGTTGTGCGTGGCCTCGGGATCGCTGTTCGCGGCGAAGAAGCGCATCGCTTCATCCACCGTGGACACGGGCGCGGCAAAGGCGGCGAAGCGGCTTTTCTTGATGTCTTCCTGGTGCGCGCAGGGCGCGGTCAGCGTGTGGCTCATAGCCGCGCATTGTAAGTGCAGCGGCCCGCGCGGCGCGCTCCTAGCCGTGGCAGTCCGGCACTTCCTGGTCCAGGTACACGTCGAAGGCCACGTCGCGCGCCCACTTGGCGGCCAGCGCCTTCCAGGCGCCGGCGCGGTCCCAGGCGCGCATTTCGGCGGCCAGCCAGGCGCGGTCGGCCGGCGCCGCGGCGGACACCAGCCACGCCCGTTCGGCGCGCGCCCCTTCGGCGGCCAGCGTCGACGAGAATTTCTTCCACTCGGGAAAGCGCATCAGCGGCTCCCACAGCGCGTCGTCGATCAGGCCCACGTCGCAATCGCCCTCTCGCACCGCCACCAGCGCATCGGAAGGCACGCGATAGGTGCGCACCTCGGCCCCCCAGGCGCGCGCCTGCGCCTGGGCCGCGGTCGCGGCCTGCGCCATGCACACGCGGCGGCCGCGCGTGTCGGCGCCGCTGCGCATGCGCGTATCGCTGCGAATGACGGCCTTGGGACGGACGGCGTAGCCCGTGCCTTGCCAGGCCAGTTGCGCGCCGGGAACGGCGGCGGCGGCCTCGACGCCCGCGCGCTCGCCCAGCACCAGATCCACCTGTCCCGAGGCCAGCGCGGCGCCGGCTTCTTCCGCGGTCAACTGGCGCAGGCTGAACTGCAGGCCCAGGCTCTGGGCCAGCTTCTCGGCAGCCGCCACGTCCAGGCCATCGGGCGTGCGGATCTTGGCGCCAGCGACCGGCGGCGGCGCCACGTAGGGCAAGCCGATGACCAGCTCGCCGCGCGCACGCGCCGCAGCAAAGGGCTCGGGCGGCGCGGACGGCGCGGCGCCGGCCAGCGGCAGGCAGATCGCCGCCGCCAGGGCCAGAAAAACGCCGATCCGTTCAGGCAGCATGATGCGCGCCTTATACGTACTGGTAACGCAGCAGGCGGTGCTTGAGGTTCTCGAGCACGAACTGGTCGATCAGCGCGGCCAGCACGGCGATGACCAGGATGTTGGTCATCACGCCGGTCATGTCCGCGATCTCGCCCGAATACGCCAGCGAGCGGCCCAGGCCCTTGCCGAAGCCGATCAGCATCTCGGCCGAGATCAACGCCCGCCACGCATTGCCAAACGCCAGCTGCGCGCCGGTGATGAGTTCGGGCATGACCGCCGGAAGGTAGACCCGCTTGACCAGCCCCCAGCGCGTGGCGCCCATGACACGGGCCGCCGACACATGCACGCGCTGCACCGATTCGGTGGCGTTCATCACGCTCAGCGCGGCTGGGAAGAATGCCGACAACGCCACCACCACGATGATGGGCGCGCTGCCGAAACCCATGACGATCAGGAACAGCGGCACCCAGGCGATCGACGGAATCGACTGCAGGATGACGATGGCGCTGCGCAGCACCTCGCGGAAGAAGAACAGCACCGCCGCCACCAGGCCGAAGCCGATGCCGGCCGCCAGCGCCAGGCCATAGCCGGCGCCAAGACGGCCCAGCGTACCCAGCAGGCTCTGGTGGAAGGATTCCTTGCCCAGGTCCTCGAGCAGGCGCGTCAGCACGGCCGGCACGCCCGGCATCAGGAAGTCAGGCAGCGCCAGCGCCGCGGCCTGCCACAGCGCAAGAATAAATACGACGCCCAAAGCGCCCGCCAGATGCTTGCGGGCGCCGGTCACGCGAGTGGAAGCGCTCAAAGCTTGCGAGCCTCTTGCCAGGACAGATCGACGATGCTGGACACGTCATACGGCTTGCCGTCGCGCGTCTTGAGCGAACCCTGGGCCTGCAGGATGTCGGCGATCTCCTGCATGCGGCGCGTGTCCTTGTCGGTCAGCTTGGGCGTGAACACCTGGGTGCTGATGGCCTCGGCGATCACCGTCTCGCGCGGCAGCTCGCCGCGCGTCAGGGTCTTGAGCGTCGGCTCGGCGATGAAGTAGGACGCGATCAGCTTGGACGCCTGGGCCGGCTGTTTCTGCAGCAGGTCGATGGCCTGGTTCTGCGCGTCCAGCGCCTTCCAGACATCGTCCTTGCGCTTGGCCAGCGTCTCGCCGGAGGTGATCACCACCATGCAGGGGAACGGCCAGGCCTGGCCCACTTCGTAGATCTGCTTGACCGGCGCCACCAGCTGGGCGATGCGGTCATAGGGTTCGAACAGGAAGGCCGCGTCCACGCGCTTGCCCACCAGCGACTGCACCGCCACGGCCGGGCTCACGCCCATGACGTTGACGTCGTCGGGCGTCAGCTTGCCCTCTTTCAGGACCACGCCCTTGAGCACCACATCGGCGGTGCTGCCCTCGGCCTGCGAGGCCAGCGTCTTGCCCTTCAGGCCGGCGATGTCCTTGATGCCGGAATCGTCGCGCACGATCAGCGAGTGATAGCCCTGCTGCGCGCCGCCCACCACCTTCAGGTCCGCGCCCTTGGAGGCCCAGGCCACCGCGTTGGTGAAGCCCAGCACGCCGATGTCCAGCTGGCCGCCGACGATGGCCTTGATCAGGTCGGTGCCCGACTTGAATTCGATCAGCTCGGAATCCAGGCCGGCCTTCTTGTAGTAGCCGCCTTCCTGGGCCACGATGGCCTGCGCGTCATCCATAACGCGCAGATAGCCGACGCGGAATTTATCGGCCGCCATCGCGGGGGCCGCTGCCAGCAGTGCCGCGGCCAGCGGCAGGGACAGCCATTGCTTGAGTTTCATCGAGTGCTCCAGGGATTTCGATTCAGGCGCGGCCCCGCTTGATGGACCGCGTATGGGAAGAATTGCGCGACGGCGCGCCTCAGGCGGCCAGCGCCATGTCGGCATGCGCGCTGGCCCCGCCTACCGAGATGCCCAGCAGCCGCAGGATCTCGCGCTTTTCGTCGGCCAGGTCGGACAGGTCGTGGCTCTTGACGCGATGCGCCAGGTTGAACTCGCGCAGCACGCGCGCCGGGCGGGCGCTGAACACCACGATGCGGTCGGCCAGGAACAGCGCCTCGTCCACGTCGTGCGTGACCAGCAGCACCGTGGGGCGTTCCTGCGCGATCAGCTGGCGCAGCACGTCCTGCAGGCTCAGGCGGGTCAGCGCGTCCAGCGCGCCGAAGGGCTCGTCCATCAGCATGGTCTGCGGCTGGGCGATGAAGGCGCGCGCCAGCGCGGCGCGCTGACGCATGCCGCCGGACACCTGATGCGGGTAGTACTTCTCGAAGCCGCCCAGACCGACGCGGGCCAGCCAGTCGCGCGCGCCGTCCCGCGCGCGGGCCTTGGGGATGTTCTGGAATTCCAGCGCCAGCGCCACGTTGTCCTGCAAGGTCAGCCAGGGATACAGCGCATGTTCCTGGAACACCAGGGTGCGGCTGGGATGCGGACCGGCCACCGGCTTGCCGTCGGCCAGCACCTGGCCCTGCGTGGGCGCTTCCAGGCCAGCGGCCAGATGAAGCAGCGTGGACTTGCCGCAGCCCGACGGGCCGACCAGAGCGACCAGTTCGCCGGTCTTGAATTCGCTGCTGAAGCCCTCTACGACGGGCAAGTCGCCGAATTGCTTGTGGACGTGGTCGAAGGTCAGGTTCATGGAAACGAATCGTGGGCGCGCGTTGGGACGGCACCTAATCTAACAATTCGTTATATGAATCCAAACTAGTTTTATCGAATTTTTTAATAACTATTGGCTATATATTTCCAGCAGCGGCCCGAGCCTGCCTGGCCGCATGCCGATACAGGCCCGTGGCGATCCCGAAACCCACCAGCACCGCCAGCGCCGCCGACAGGAAGATGGCCGGATAGCCGAAGCCGCCCGAGATATAGCCGGCCACGGGCCCGGTCACGCCCAGCGCCAGATCCAGGAAGGCCGAGTAGGCGCCCAGCGCCGCGCCCCGGCTGCCCGCCGGCACCCTGGCCACCGCCTCCACCCCGATCGCCGGAAACACCAGCGCGAAGCCGCAACCGGTCAACGCGGCGCCCATCAAGGCCAGGCCGGTGCTAGGCGCCAGCCACAGCAGCGCCAACCCGGCGGCTTCGACCAGGAAAGAAACCTGCGCCACCCGGAAGCCGCCGTAACGCGTGATCGTGCCTGCGAACAACAGCCGCACGCCGATGAACGCGCAGCCGAAGGCGCTGAGCGCGTGGGCCGCGCCCTCCCAAGAGCGGCTGGCGTAGTACAGCGCCACGAAGGCCGCCAGCGTGCCGAAGCCCACCGAACCCAGCCCAAGCGCCATGCCATGCGGAAACACGCGCAGCACCACGCTCTTGAACGCCATGCGGTGTCCGCCGACCACGGCCACCGCCTTCCGCGCCAGCGCCAGTCCCAGGCCCGCCAGTCCCAGCAGCAGCACCGCGCCGCCCAGCGCGCCCATGCTCCATTCCCTTTCCAGGTACACGCCCAGCGGCGCGCCCAGCGCCAGGCCGCCATAGGTGCAGATGCCGTTCCAGGAAATCACCCGCGCGGTGTGTAGCGGCCCAACGCGCGCGATGGCCCAGGTGGCCGCGCCCGTGCCGACCCAGCTCTCGCCGAAACCCAGCGCCAACCGGCTGGCGATGATGGCGGACAGGCTGAGCCACGCGCTGCGCTCGAAGGCATAGGCCAGCAACAGGAACACGCCGCTGACGGCGCAGGCCGCCATGCCGACGACGGCGGTCTGCTTGGGGCCCACCGTGTCCGCCATGCGTCCGGCGTGCGAACGGCTCAACAGCGTGGCCGCGTACTGCACGCTGATCGCCAGCCCGGCCAGCACCGAGCCGTAGCCCAGTTGCCCATGCACATAGCCGGGCAGCACCGCCAGCGGCAGGCCGATGGCCAGATAGCAGATGAAGGTGAAGAAGGCGATGGCGACAATGCGCACGGTCAGCGCGAAGGCGCTCAATTGCGCGCCATCGGGCGCGGTGTGGGTAGAGGGAGGCATGGCTGCGAGACGCTGGCCGCTGAAATGACATCCGGCGGTCCGCGAAAAAACGTGGGAGGAAGAAACGCGGCCGTGGCTGTTGGGCGGAGCCGGGCCGCGCCGATGATAGCGCGGCGCGTATTGCGGTTTGCTGAAAGCCGCCGATCCAGAACGACATGGCGGCCGGCAAAAGCAAACGGCGCACCGTCAGGCGCGCCGTTTGCAGCCGGCGGGCGCAAGACCCGTCAGCAGGCTCAGGCTTCGATGCCGCGCGAGGTCAGGTAGTCCTCGTAGCCGCCACGGTAGTCGACGATTTCGCCGGATGGCAGGATCTCGATCACGCGCGTGGCCAGGCCGGACACGAACTCGCGGTCATGCGACACGAACACCAGCGTGCCCTGGTATTTCTCCAGCGCGAACTGCAGCGATTCGATCGATTCCATGTCCAGGTGGTTGGTCGGCTCGTCCAGCAGCATGACGTTGTGCCGGCCCAGCATCAGGCGGCCGAAGGTCATGCGGTTCTTCTCGCCGCCGGACAGCACCTTGGGCGCCTTGGGCAGATCGTCGGCCGAGAACAGCAGGCGGCCCAGCACAGAGCGGATGGACTGGTCGTCGTCGCCCGGCTGGCGGTGGTCGCCCATCCAGTCCAGCAGGTTGCTGTCGGTCTGCAGGAACTGGTCGGACACGTCCTGGGCCATGTAGCCTAGGTCGGCGTTTTCCGACCATTTCACCGTGCCGGAATCCGGCGCCAGGTCCGTGGCCAGCAGGCGCAGCAAGGTGGTCTTGCCGACGCCGTTGGCGCCGATGATGGCGATCTTCTCGCCGGCTTCGACCATGGCCGAGAAATTCTTGATGACCGGCGCGTCGTAGGACTTGGTCAGGTGCTCGACGTTGACCGCCTGGCGGTGCATGACCTTGTTCTGCTCGAAGCGGATGTACGGGTTCTGGCGCGACGAGGGCTTGACCTCGACCTGCTCGGCCTTGATGCGGTCGATCTGCTTCAGGCGCGAGGTGGCCTGGCGCGACTTCGACTTATTGGCGGCGAAGCGGCGCACGAAGTCCTGCAGTTCGGCGACGCGTTCCTTGGCCTTGGCGTTGTTGGACACCAGGCGCTCGCGAGCCTGGGTCGAGGCCAGCATGTAGTCGTCGTAGTTGCCGGGGTAGATGCGGATCTCGCCATAGTCCACGTCGGCCATGTGCGTGCACACCTGGTTCAGGAAGTGACGATCGTGGCTGATGATGATCATAGTGCTCTGGTAGCCGTTGAGCACGTTCTCCAGCCAGCGGATCGTGTTGATGTCCAGGTTGTTGGTCGGCTCGTCCAGCAGCAGCACGTCGGGATTCGAGAACAGCGCCTGCGCCAGCAGCACGCGCAGCTTCCAGCCCGGCGCCACTTCGCGCATCGGCAGGTTGTGCAGGTCGACGGCGATTTCCAGGCCCAGCAGCAGCTCGCCGGCGCGCGCCTCGGCGGTGTAGCCGTCGTATTCGGCGAACTTGGCCTCCAGGTCGGCGGCGCGCATGTAGTCGTCTTCGCTGGCCTCGGGGTTGGCGTAGATCGCGTCGCGCTCGGACATGGCCGACCACATTTCGGTGTGGCCCATCATGACCACGTCCAGCACGCGGAAGTCCTCGAACGCGAACTGGTCCTGGCGCAGCTTGCCCAGGCGCACGCCCGGCTCCAGCGACACGTTGCCCGCCGAGGGTTCCAGGTCGCCGCCGATGATCTTCATGAACGTCGACTTGCCGGACCCGTTGGCCCCGATCAGCCCGTAGCGGTTGCCTTCGCCGAACTTGACGCTGACGTTCTCGAACAGGGGCTTGGGACCGAACTGGATGGTGAGATTGGCGGTTGAGATCACGGTGTCTTGGAGCGGGGATATGAAAGTTGCCCGAACGGCGCGGCCGAAGACGCGCCTGGGAAAACCCGATAGTGTAGCAAGCCCGGACGACAAACCGCCCGGCGCGGGCCCGGGCGGCGGAAAATCGGGACAGGACAGCCCCGACCACGCGTGTAGGCTTACCCCATATGCTCGTCGATCACCAGGTGCGCCATGCCCGGCTCGGTGGCCAGGCCGACCTTCTGTCCGATCGGCAGCGTGGCCTTGGTGGCGACGTGGCCGTAGGGCAGGCCCGTGACCACCGGCACCTTGACCGTCTTGCGCAGCCAGGCGACGACTTCGTGCAGGTCATAGCCATTGTCGTGCGGCGCCAGCTTGTAATCGCTGAAGCGGCCCAGCACGATGGCCTTCTGCTTGTCCAAGATGCCGGCTTGCCACAGCTGGATCAACATGCGCTCGACGCGGTAAGGATGCTCGGCCACGTCCTCCAGGAACAGGATGCCGCCGCGCACCTTGGGCATGTACGGCGTGCCCAGCAGCGACGCCACCATCGCCAGGTTGCCGCCCCACAGGATGCCGCGGCAATCGACCGGATCGGCGTCCTGGGTCTCGAAGCTGAGAATCTCCAGCTCGCCACGCATGATCTCGCCGAACAGCGCCTCGGTCAGGTCGTCGACCTTCTTGCCGCCGAAATCGGCGACGGCGGTCGCGCCGGTGTAGCTGACCGCGCCGGTCTTGGCCAGCAGGGCCAGGTTGAAGGCGGTGAAGTCGCTCAGGCCGACGAAGCGCTTGCCGCTGTCGGCCATGGCCTTCCAGTCGATCAGATGCAGCAGCCGACCCAGGCCGTAGCCGCCGCGCGTCGCCATGACGATGGGCAGCTTCTGCTTGGTGGCGCGCGTCAGGCCGGCCAGACGCTGGGCGTCGGTGCCGGCAAAGCGCTGGTGCACGGCCAGCGCCGTGCGGTCCAGCGCGGTCTTGAAGCCCTGGGCCTCCAGGCGCTGGCGCGCCAGCGCCACGGTGTCGGGATCGCGCACGGCCGAGGACGGCGAAATCAGGTAAATGCCGCGCGCGTCCGGCAGCGCGTGGGGATGATCATGGTCGTGGCCGCAGTCATCGTCGCAGACATGGCCGTCGTGGTCATGCGCGTGCTCGTGGTGGGCGTCGTGATCGTGGGCGGCCTTGGACTTGCCGCTCTTGGACTTGCTGCTCATGCTTTGGATTCCTTGCTGCGGCGCTCGCGGAAGAACCGGCGCAGCAGGTCGCCGCAGGTTTCCGCCAGCACGCCGCCTGTGACCGAGGTGTGGTGATTGAGTTTGGGGACGGCGCCGACATCCAGCACGCTGCCGCAGGCGCCCGTCTTGGGATCATGCGCGCCGAACACCACCCGCGCCAGGCGCGCGTGCAGCATGGCGCCGATGCACATGACGCAGGGTTCCAGCGTGACATAGACGCTGATGCCCGGCAGCCGGTAGTTCTCCAGCTGCGCGGCGGCGGCGCGCAGCGCCACGATCTCGGCGTGCGCGGTGGGATCGTGGTCGATGATGGTGCGGTTGTAGCCGCGGCCCAGGATGTCGCCCTGCGCCGACACCACCAGCGCGCCCACCGGCACCTCGCCGATGTCGTAGGCCTCCTGCGCCAGTTCCAGCGCCAGCCGCATGAACTGCTCGTCCTGGGCTGTCCACAGTGCGGGCGGCGCGATCAGCGCCGCCTCAGCCACGGTACACCCGGGACTTCAGCGTGATGCGGCCAGCCAGGCTGGTGACGGCCTCTTCCAGCCATTGATACAGCTCGGCGTTCTCGTCGTAGCGGGCCTGATTCAGGTTGGACACCCGGCCTTCCTCGATGAAGCCCCAGGCGCGGCTACGCTTGTCGCGGTGCTTGGGGTCCCACACGCCGAAGGCGAAGCCGCCGGCGCGGCGGATCAGCGAGAAGCACGGAATGTCGGTGTAGCCATCGCCGACGAAGACCATCTGGTCAAATGGCACGCGCAGGCGGTCCTCGGGCACCTTGCGGTTGACCTCGAACGGCTTGTTGCGGAACTCCCGTCCGATGATGCCCTTCTGGATGTGGAACAGGTAGCGCGTCTTGTCGGTGAAGCTGACGATGCGGCGCGGAAACTCGATGCCGCCGTCGGCGCCATAAGTGAACTCGGACGCCCAGATCTCTGTGAACTCGTGGGCGATGGGCGTGGAACGCACCACGTCGCCGATGCCGCTGGAGATCAGGTAGAACTCCAGCTGCACCTGCGGATGCTCGGCGCGCACCGCCGCGCGCAGGCGCGGGAACAGGGTGGAAACGCCTTCGTGCAATTCCAGCCGCGCGCCCCAGTCACGCAGGCGCTGCTGCGTGATCGGGCCGTGCTGGCCGGCCTGCGACAGCTGAATCATCTTGTACAGATAGGCGGGCACCGGATCCCAATCGTGATGGGTCAGCAGCGGATCGACCTGGTCTTTCCAGAAACTGGCGGTGTCCACGCCGATGCTGCCCAGGAACCCGGACGTGCTGTCCGAGGCCAGCGTGTCGTCGAAGTCGAAAATCAGGGCGATGACGTCGGACATGGATATGCGTGTGTGAGGGCGACAGCCGCCATTTTGCCTGATTGCGGCGGCGGCTGCGCCCCGATGGGCGCGCGCGGACGCGCGCCCTGCCCGTCCGGCCGGCCACGGCCGCCGGCGGGCGCGGCCTTACTGGCGCATCGGCGCGCCGGTGGCCGGGGCCATGCCCGGCGTGGCGGCGGGCGGCGGCGCGCTCTCGGCCGGCGCCTGGATCACGGTCTCGCGCAATACGCCGCCGCCCTGCACGCTGCCGCGCACCTGGGTGGGCGAGGTCATCTGCGTAATGCAGTCCTGGCGGGACGCCTGCGGCAGGCGATTGCAGCGGTCCAGCATGTTCTGCTGAAGCTGGGACGTCGAGCCCTCCTGCAAGCGCTGACGATTGGCTTCCTCGCGGGCGGCGCCAGCCTCGCGCAGGCAGGCGCTGCGGTCCTGGCCCGTCGTGCCCTTCTTGCAGTTCGCCACGTCCTGCTCGTACTGCGCCTGGATGCCGGCGCGCCCGATCGGGTCGGCGGCGTGCGCGGCCGCGGCACCCAGCACCAGTCCGGCGGCGCAGAGCGCGCCCGCGAGGCGTTTCGTGGAAATGGAACGTACATTCATAGCCAGCTCCTGAGAGACGATTGAACACACGAGCGGCTGGTCGGGAATCCGACTGCCGCTCCCATGGAACAACTATCCCACGCCGGCGCTACCGGGGCATGTCCACCGACGTGGAAACGTAAGCTGAAGTTTCATCCATTTTGGGGCCGCGCGGCGCAAAAGGCCGGCCCGGACTTGCGCTCGCGCAAGCCGTCCGCGCACCGCGCGCCCCGCGCGCCAGCATGACGCAGCGCAACAGCCGGGACGCGGTCATGGGCCTGTACATGTTGCGTCCCTTGTTACTTTGTTCCTCGCCCCTAGCGGGCGTCCCTGTCCGCGTCTTCCCGCTTCAGGCTGCCGCGATAGGTCGCGGCGCGCATCAGCAGCATGGCGGTGACCGGCGAGGACACGATCAGCAGCAGCGTGATGATGACCTCATGGAACACCGGCCGCGACGACAGCGCCGAGAACACCAGCATGGAAGACGCCAGCACGCAGCCGCAGCCCAGCGTATTGCCGAGCGTGGGCGCGTGGATGCGGGCATAGAAGGAACGGAAGCGCAGCAGGCCGGCCGAGCCAGTCAGCGCCAGCAGCCCGCCCAGCACCAGCAGGATGCTGGCCGGAATGCCCGCCCACAGCGGAATCTGCGATTCGATCATGGCTCGATCACCTCCCCGCGCAGCAGGAAGCGGGCCATGGCCGTGGAGCCCACGAAGCCGAACAGCGCGATCAGCAGCGCGATGTCGAAATACACCGACGTGCCCGACCGGATGCCGAAGACCAGCATGGTCAGCATGCCGTTGATGTAGAGGGTGTCCAGCGCCAGCACGCGGTCCTGCGCGGTGGGGCCGCGCAGCAGGCGCACGGCGGCCAGCACCATGCCCAGCGCGAAGCACACCAGGGCGAAGGACGCCGCCCAGTAAAGCACGGTGTTCATTCGAAAATCTCCTTGAGCGGACGCTCATAGCGGTCCTGCACCAGCTGCACCCATTCCTCCTCGTTCTGCAGGTCCAGCACGTGCAGCTTCAGGCAATGGTCGTCGGTCAGGTCCACCCAGACCGTGCCGGGCGTGTAGGTGACGATGCAGGCCAGCATCGCCAGGCCATGCGGATCCCGCATGCTCAGCGGGATCATGATGAACCCCGGCGAAAAATCGTTGCGGCGCGGATTCAGGATCAGCCTGGCCACCGCGATGTTGGACTTGATGATGTCGACCGTCACGTTCAGGAACAGCGGCACCGCCTTCCACAGCCGCCGCGGCCGCGCCTTGAGCGGACGCAGCCGGCTGGCGGCCCAGGTGAACCACAGCGCCAGCGCCGCGCCCAGCGCGATCTGGCCGGCCGACAGGCTTTCGTTCAGCACCAGCCACAGCACGAACAGGAACAGCGGCAGGAACAGGAAATACAGGCGCCGCATCACTGGCCTCCTTGCGCCGCGCGCACCGTCTGGGCGGACATCACGGCGTCGATGTACGACTTGGGGTGATCCAGCGAGCGCGCCGCGTCGTCCAGATAGGCCGACACCGGACCGGCGCCCGCCGCCAGACCGACGCACAGCAGGATCAGCACCGCCACCGGGCCGGCCTCGATCACGCGCAGGCGCGGCGTGCTGCGGTCGTCGCTGGCCCAGAACACGCGGATGCCCGCGCGCCCCAGCCCGATCAGGCCCGCCAGGCCGGACAGCAGCACGGCGGCCACCAGCAGCCAGGCGTCCAGCGGCGGCGCGGACTCGGTCGCGGCCGACACCGCCGCCGACAGCAGCGAAAGCTTGGCCACGAAGCCCGACAGCGGCGGCAGCCCGGTCACCAGCAAGGCGCAGCTGATGAAGGCCAGGCCGAGGAAGGCCATGGCCGCCGGAATCGCCACGCCCACCACGTCGTCCGATCGATTAACCGAGGCCGGATCGTCCAGGTCGAAGGCGTCCAGTGTCACGGCCAGCACGTTGGCGCCAAAACTGCGGGTGCGCTCGATGAGCTCGGCCAGCATGAAGAAGGCGCCGGTGGTCAGCACCGAGCTGATCAGGTAGAACAGCGCCGGCCCGGTCAGCGTCACGCCCGGCATGCCCAGCGCCGTCAGCAGCGTGCCGGCGGACACGATCACGCAATAGCCGACCATCTTCTCCAGCTGCTGCGTGGCCAGCAGCCCCAGGCCGCCGAACAGCAGCGTCGCCAGACCGGCGGCGAACATCCAGTCCAGGCTGAAGGCGGCCGGCGCCCCGGTGGGCAGCAGCAGCGAGCCGATGCGCAGCAGCGCGTAGATGCCGACCTTGGTCATGATGGAGAACATGGCGGCGATGGGCGCGCCGGCCGAGCCATAGCCCTTGACCAGCCAGAAGTTCAGCGGCCAAGCGCCCGCCTTGACCAGGAAGGCCACGCCCAGCACCGCCGCGCCCGCCTCGAACAGCATGCGGTCGGCGCCGGCGAGATTGCCGGCGCGCAGCGCCAGGTCGGCCATGTTCAGCGTGCCGGTCACGCCGTAGATCAGCGCGATGCTGATCAGCAGCAGGAAGGACGCCACCAGGTTCACCGCGATGTACTGCATGCCGGCGCTGACGCGCGCCACGCCCGAGCCGTGCAGCAGCAGGCCGTAGGACGCGGCCAGCAGCACCTCGAAGAACACGAACAGGTTGAACAGGTCGCCGGTCAGGAAGGCGCCGTTCAGCCCCATCAGCAGGAACTGGAACAGCGAATGGAAATGGACCCCGGCGCGATCCCAGCGCGCCAGCGCGTAGATCAGCGTGGCCAGGCCCAGCACCGCGGTGAGCGTCAGCATGACGGCGGCCAGTCGGTCCACCACCAGCACGATGCCGAATGGCGCGGCCCAATCGCCGACCAGGTAGACCCCCACCCCGCCCGGCCAGCCCGCCGCGCCGCCGGCGGCGGCCAGCAAGGCAATGGCGGCGGCCAGCTGGGCCACGGTGGACAACAGGGAGATCGCGCCCCGGGCATGGCGGCTGGTGTCGGCCAGCAGCAGCATCAGCGCGCCAGCGACCAGCGGCGTGACGATGGGCAATACGGGTAGATGTTGCAACCAGAAGCTCAAGATCCGGACTCCCGTCCGTCGACGTGGTCGGTGCCGGTCAGGCCCCGCGACGCCAGCAACACCACCAGGAACAGCGCCGTGGTGGCGAAGCCGATCACGATGGCCGTCAGCACCAAGGCCTGCGGCAAGGGATCGGCATACCACGACGGATCATGCGAGGCGGCCGGATCGATCACCGGCGGGCGTCCCGAGGTGAGCCGGCCCATGCCGAAGATGAACAGGTTGACCGCGTAGGAAACCAGCGACAGGCCCATGATGAACTGGAACGTCCGGGGCCGCAGCAGCAGCCAGACGCCCGAGCCCGCCAAGACGCCGATCGCGACGGCGTAAATCAATTCCATCAAGCTTCCCCTGTTTGAGCGGCCGCCGCCTGGCTTTCGACAGCGGCCTTGCGTTGCGCGCGCAGCGATTGGTGCGCCAGCGCCACCAGCACCAGCACGGTGGAGCCCACGACCAGCATGTACACGCCCAGGTCGAACAGCAACACGCTGGACAGGTGCACGTGGCCGACCAGCGGCAGCGCGATGTCCCAGGCCAGCGCGGCCAGGAACGGCTTGTAGAGCAGCCAGGCCGACACCGCCGCCGCGCCGGCGAACAGCAGGCCCAGGCCGATCCAGTTCTGCGGATTCAGCCGGCTGCGCGATTCCACCCAGTACACCCCGCCCACCATGTATTGCAGGATGACCGAGGTGGCGAAGATCAGGCCGCCGACGAAGCCGCCGCCGGGCTGGTTGTGGCCGCGCAGCAGGAAATACACCGAGATCAGGGCGGCGGTGGGCAGCAGCAGCCGTACCAGCACCGCCGGCACCATCATCCTGCCCTCGGGCAGCAGGCGCTTGATGTCGGGCGCCTCCAGCGGCACGCCGCCGTCCTGGTCGAGCTGCTGGCGCGGCAGGTCCGCGCTTTCGGCGGCGGGACGGAAGCGGCGCAGCAGCGCGTAGACGGTCAGCGCCACGATGCCCAGCACCGTGATCTCGCCAAAGGTATCGAAGCCGCGGAAGTCCACCAGGATCACGTTGACCACGTTGGTGCCGCCGCCGTCCGGCAGCGCGCGCTCGACGAAGTACGAGGAGATCGTGTCGCCCTGAGGCCGCGTCAGCACCGCGTAGGCCAGCGCCGACATGCCGCCGCCGGCGGCCACGGCCATCAGCAGGTCGCGCAGGCGGCGGCCGCGCGCCTTGAGGCTGCTCCAGGCGCCCTCGTCATCCTGCTCGATGCGGCGCGGCAGCCAGCGCAGGCCCAGCAGCAACAGAACCAGCGTCACCACCTCGACCGACAGCTGCGTCAGCGCCAGGTCCGGCGCCGAGAACCAGACGAAGGTCAGGCAGGTCACCAGGCCCGCGCCGCCCGCCAGCGCCAGCGAGGCCAGCCGGTGGTACTTGGCCTGATAGGCCGCCGCCACCGCGCAGACGCCGCCCACCAGCCACAGCAGGGCGAAGGCCGGGTCCACCGTGGTCAGATGGCCCGCGCCATCCAGCCAGCCGCCGGCGCGCAGCGGCAGCCACGCCACGAACAGCGTGCCCAGCACGATCAGCAGCATCTGCACCTGCAGGCGCGAGGACGCCAGCCAGCGCAGCAGCCAGGACGCCGCCACGCTGGAGCCGTCCAGCAGCGTCTCGAAGCTGCGCCGGCCGTCGAAGCGGTAGATGAAGGGCACGCGGCCGGGATTGGCCTGCTGGTGCGCGCGCAGCGCCAGGTACAGCACCACGCCCGCCGTCATGGCGACCACGCTCATGACCAGCGGCAGGTTCACGCCGTGCCAGACGGCCAGGCTGTATTCGGGCATGTCCGCGCCCAGGATGCTCTGCGCGGCCGTGGCCAGGAACGGACCCACGGTGTACGCCGGGAACACGCCGACCAGCAGGCACATGAACACCAGCAGCGCGCTGGGAAACAGCATCCAGCGCGGCGGCTCGTGCGGCGCGCGCGGCAGGTCGGTGGCCGGCGGCCCGAAGAACACCTGCAGGATGAAGCGCAGCGAATAGGCCACGCTGAAGGCGCCGGCAACGGTAGCCGCCAGCGGCAGCCCGACGCGAGTGGTCCAGTCGCCGCTGACGAAGGTGGTTTCGGCGAAGAACATCTCTTTCGAGATGAAGCCGTTGAGCAGCGGCACCCCCGCCATGGACGCGGCCGCCACCATGGCCAGCGTGGCCGTGATCGGCATGGCCTTGTACAGGCCGGAGAGCCGGCCCAGGTCGCGCGTGCCGGTCTCGTGGTCGACGATGCCGGCGGCCATGAAGAGCGAGGCCTTGAAGGTCGCGTGGTTGACCATGTGGAAGATGGCGGCCACCAGCGCCAGGCTGCTGTTCAGGCCCAGCAGCAGCGTGATCAGGCCCAGGTGGCTGATGGTGGAATAGGCCAGCACGCCCTTCATGTCCTGCTGGAAGATGGCGGCGTAGGCGCCCAGCACCAGCGTGATCAGCCCCGCCCCGCCGATGATCCAGAACCAGGCGTCGGTGCCGGCCAGCACCGGCCAGAATCTCGCCAGCAGGAACACCCCGGCCTTCACCATGGTGGCCGAGTGCAGGTAGGCCGACACCGGCGTGGGCGCGGCCATGGCGTTGGGCAGCCAGAACTGGAACGGGAACTGCGCGCTCTTGGTCAGCGCGCCCAGCGCCACCAGCGCCAGCACCGCGGGATACCAGGGATCCGCGCGCACGAGGTCGCCGGCGGCCAGCACCCGGTCCATGTCGTAGCTGCCGACGATGTGGCCCAGGATCAGCACGCCGGCCAGCAGGCACAGCCCGCCCGCGCCGGTGACGGTGAGCGCCATGCGCGCGCCGCGCCGCGCGTCCAGGCGATGGTGCCAGTAGGCGATCAGCATGAACGAGGCCAGGCTGGTCATTTCCCAGAACATCACCAGCTGGATCAGATTGCCGGACAGCACCACGCCCAGCATGGCGGCCATGAAGGCCTGGAAGAAGGAAAAGAAGCGTGGCACCGGATCTTCCGGCGACATGTAGTAGCGCGCGTACAGCACCACCAGCGCGCCCATGCCCGAGACGATCAGCGAGAACAGCCAGGCGTAGCCGTCCATGCGCAACGTGAATTGCAGCCCCAGCGCTGGCGCCCAGGGGATGTCGTAGCGGACCACGCCGCCGCCGGCGACCTGGGGATAGAGGCTCGCCACCAGCACCGCGCAGGCGAGCGCGATGAGGCCAGCCAGCCAGGCTTCGGCGTTGCGGGCGTTGGACGGCAGCAGCGCGGCGCACAGGCTGCCGGCGAACGGCAGAGCGAGGATCAGGATCAGCGACATGGCGTTCCGAGAGTGTCCGGGCCCCCTCCCGCCAGCGCCAGGCAGCGAGAGACGAAACAGACCGGGGATTGAAAGACAAAGACGGACGGAACCCTGGCCTGGTGCGTCGCTGCACTACGCGTTGCCCCGCGGGAACTACATCTGCGCCATTGAACGGCGACGGGAGAAACAAACGCAATAGTTTTCTTGCAAGACCGGCCAAGAATCTCATCCGAAAAATATCAGATTCTTGTAAGTTATGCAGAGATTTATGCGCGTAGCGGTCCGATGACGGCACGATCGCTGCGCAATCATTGCGCATTCCGCCCCTGTGAGAACCCTGATCGGCGGAGCCGCGCACCCATCCTCACACCGCGCCAGACAGGGACTCCCCCGGCTTGACCTGCCCCGGCTTCCTCGGTTGAATGGCCCCCGTGACGCGCTCTCAAAAGGAATGCGGCGCGCTACGGAGGCGGCCCGCAGGCGCCGCCCCAGTCCCTCAGAAGATAAAAGATACGGAGAAGACTCTTGACCGCGCTTACCCAAGCCAAGGCCGCCCTGGCCGCCGCCCTCGCGGGCCTCTGCCTCAGCTCGGCCGCCGTGGCCGCCGACGCCTACCCCAGCAAACCCATTCGCCTGATCGTGCCCTTCGCCGCCGGCGGCACCACCGACATCGTCGCTCGTATCGTGTCCGAGGGGCTGACCCGCGAGCTGGGCCAGGCCGTCGTGGTCGAGAACCGGGGCGGCGGCGGCGGCTCCATCGGCGCCGACGCCCTGGTGCGCTCGACGCCCGACGGCTACACCCTGGGCGTGGCCACCGTCAGCACCATGGCCACCAACCCGGCCACCAATCCGCAGAACCCCTACAACCCGATCAAGGACTTCACCCCCATCACCAATCTGGTCAACGTACCCAACGTCCTGACCGTGAACCCCTCGGTGCCGGCCAAGACCCTGGCCGAATTCATCACGCTGCTCAAGAACAACCCGGGCAAGTACAGCTACGCCTCGTCCGGCACCGGCGGCATCAGCCACCTGGACGGCGAGCTGTTCAAGTCGCTGACCAATACCGACATGGTGCACGTGCCATACCGTGGCTCGGGCCCGGCGCTGAACGACGTGATCGCCGGCCAGGTCAACGCGCAATTCGACAACCTGCCCTCTTCCATGCCCCATATCCAGGCCGGCAAGCTGCGCGCCCTGGCGATCGAGGCGCCCAAGCGCCTGCCCTCGCTGCCGGACGTGCCGAACTTCGGGGAAGCCGGCCTGCCGCAGATGGACAACATGGCCTGGTATGGCCTGGTCGCGCCGGCGGGCACCCCGCAGGCCGTGGTCGATCGCATCCACGCCGCCGCCGTCAAGGTGCTGAAGGATCCGAAGATCGCCCAGCGCCTGGCCGATGGCGGCTCGCTGGTGGACGGCAGTACGCCGGCCGAATACGCCGCCCTGATCAAGCGCGAACTGGAACTGCGCCAGCGCATCGCCAAGGACCGCGACATCAAGCTGTCGAACTGAACGCCCCTGCCGGCCGCGCCGCCTCGTCCGATCCCCCGGGCGCGGCGGCGCCGGACCGTTGCGCCCGGACCGCAGCCCCTTGACTGCAATCGCCCCGGTGGTAGCATCTGCCCCCGTGCGATCCGATCTTTCCTCCCCTCCTGACGCCGCCAGCGCCCTTTGCGCCCTGCGCTCGACCCTGTTGAGCTCGCAGGAAGTCGCCGCGCGTTCCGCTTACGCGCGCTCCAAGCCCGGCTAATCCGCCGGCGCCCCTTCCCGTTTTCCGCCCTTTTCCGGCCTGCCGCCGGCTGCTTGCGCACATCCGCGCCCGCCGCCGGCCTCGGCCCGGGACCGCCCGCCCACATCCAGGCCGGCGGTCTCTGCCGCTCGGCCCGCTTCCGTCCGCCCTGAACCGGACGGCGGCCGGCCGGGCGCACACGACCTTTGCGCCTATCGTCATGCAACTCACCAAGAATTTCGTCAAAGCCAAGAATCCCTGCGCGGGCGGCTACAAATGGTTCCTGCGGGATCACAACGGACAGGGCGACTATCAGGCCGTGCTCGACGCCCTGGTCGCCGACGGCCGCGTCGGCGATGCCTGCTGGCTGCTGGACCAGTTCGGCCCGACCGACGCGGTGCTGCGGCTGGACGAGATCGACGCCAGCGCGGTGGTGTTCGCCGGCACGATCGAGGTGCGCATGGGCATCAATGTGGATTCCGTGGTGCGCGCCGGACGCGGCATCATCGCGGGCGGCGGCATCCGCGCCGGCGAATCGGTGATCGCCGGCGAGAACATCCAGTCGGGCGCCCAGATCGCCAGCGCCGGCCTGCTGCGCGCGGGCGGCGACATCAGCGCCGAATGGGGCATCGAGACGGCCGACACACTGGACTGCGCCGGCAACGCGCGCGCCAAATGGGATGTGCGCGCGGGCGGCAAGATAACCGTGGGGGGCCATCTGCACGCGGGCCAGGACGTGGCCTGCGACGACGCCATCGCCTGCGGCCAGGGCCTCAAGGCGGGCGGCTCGGTCATCGCCGCCAAGGCGCTCAGCGCCGGCTGCGGCATCCAGGCCGGCGCGTCCGTCGATTGCGGCGAGCACCTGGCCGCCGGTTGGGGCATGATCGCCGGCGAGGACATCCGCGCCGAGGGCGCCATCCGCGCGGGCGAAGGCATCCAGGCGCAAGGCGCCATCACGGCCGGCCCCGGCCACGGCATCTATGCCGGCCTGAACGTGCGCCTGGACGCCTGGCCGGTCTGCGCCAGGGTCATCGCGAGCGAGCGTCCCAGCCAGCTGGTCAGCGGGCATTGGGAAGCGCGGGAACTGGAACTGGCCTGACCGGGCCGGGCGCCCGCGCGACGGCAAGGCAGCACGGGCGCCAGCCGCCGCGCAAGGCTGGCGCCCTCCCCGCTATCGCGCCGGCCTGAGCACCAGCATCAGCCCCAGCAGGATCGCCGCCATCCCGACCAGGCTCAAGACCGGCAGCCGATTGCCCAGGATCAGGAAATCCAGCAGCGCCGTGCCGACCGGCACCAGATAGAACAGGCTGGTCACGTTGACCAGGTTGCCCGCCTGGATCATGCGGTAGAACAGCAGCGTCGCGCCCACCGAGATCACCAGGCCCATCCACAGCCAGGGCAGCACGAAGCCGATGCTCCAGTCCGCCCACAAGGGCTGGAACGGCGCGAACAGCAGGCACAGGACTAGGCTGACCGCGTATTGCAGCGGCATCACGTCCATGGGCGGCTGGCTGGCGCGCTTCTGCAGGATGGCCCCCGCCGTCATGCTCAGCAGCGCGGCCAGGGCGAAGCCGATGCCCGCCGCCGAATAGCGCGCCAAGGCGATGCTCTGGAACACCACCATGATGAGCCCGGCCAGGGCCAGCAGCAGGCCCGACACACGGCCCGCGTCGAAGCGCCGCTCCATCAGCGCCAGCGTCAGGATGGGCTGCGCGCCCAGCAGGGTCGCCAGCACCCCTGGCGTGACGCCGTGGTCCAGCGCCAGCAGATAGCAAATGGAATAGCAGCCGATGAGCAGGAAGCCCGTCAGCGCCACGCTGACGCGCGTGCCCGGCGCCGGCAGCCAGCGGCGGCGACCGGCGCAGATCGCCAGTAGCACCGCCAGCGCCAGCACGAAGCGCAGCAGCAGGAAGCCAAAGGCGGAGGCATGCGCCAGCCCCCATTTGGCGAAGATCGCGCCGCCGCTCCACAGCAGCACGAACAAGGAAGTGGAGCCATGGGCGGCCCACGCATTCCGGTTGAAAGACATGAGTTTCTACCTGTCGATGAGTGAACAGGCTCGAGCCCGGGCCATCCCGTCGCGGGAAAGCGGCGAGACGGATGCGCGAACCGCCGGACGCGTTCAGGCGTCAAGGCAGGCGGTTGGCGGGCCAGGCAGGAGCGTGATTGGACGAAGCGCGGCGCGTACCGGATCGCCCGAACGGATCGGAACGAGCGGGAAGCGCCTTAGCGGCGGACGACGGCCGACGGCGGGTACGGGCCCGCGACGACGGCAACGACCCCGACGACGGTCGGCGGGGCCGCGGGCGGCGGCGCCGCTGCGACAGGAGGAGAGACCACCGCGCCTCGCGTCATGGCCCGTGCCGGCGCGCGCGTGCCCGCTGCGCGGACGGCGCTGGCGGTGACGGCGATGGACAGGAAGTCGGACATGAGCTTGGGGGTGAACGACCCGGAGATCAGGAAGGATCGCCTCTTGCTCGGACGCGGGCCGGACGTGGCGTCCGACCTGGATACCGCACAGGGTCAAGTACCGTAGTCTACGCGCGCGCAGCGGGCGCGTCCAGCGGCGTCACGCGAATTGAGCGAGCCCGCCATTCGCGGCTCGGAACACCGCTCGAAGTCGTGCGTCCGCATCATTCGTCCGCATCATTCGTCCGCGTAATTCGTCCGCGTCATACGCCCAGCCTACGCGTCGCCGATGCGCCGCTGCGCCACGCCCAGGTCGCGCCAGGCCTCGCCATGGCAGGTGAACATCAGGATCTGGTGGCGTGTCGCGGCATCGAACAGCGCCCGCTTCATGAAGTCGCGGCGGCCCTCGTCGGCGTGAACCAGTGCATCGTCCAGCACCAGCAGCGTCGGACGCCCCGCCTCCTGCAACAGGTCGGCGTAGGCAAAGCGCGCCAGGATGCCCAGCTGCTCGCGGGTGCCGAAACTCAGGCTGTCCAGCGCGTCCTCGCCGCCGGCGCGCTGCAAGGCGGCGGGCAGCAAGGCATCGTCCAGGCGCAGCGCCGCTTCGGGGAACAGCAGCCCAAGGTAATGACGCAGCCGGCGCGCCAGCGGCGCCTGCAGCCGCTGGGTGGCGGCCGCGCGCTTGTCGCTCAGCAGCCGCAACAGCAAGTCCAGCGCCTGCGCGCGCCGATCCAGCTCGTCGCGGCGACGTTGCAGCCGCTCGCAATCGGCCTCGGCCTCGGACAGCCGTTCGCCCAGGCCTTGCGCGCCGGCCTGGTCCAGCTTGCCCTGCAATTGCAGCATCTCGCCGTGCCGGCGCTGCTGCGCCTCGCGCTCCAGCGCGGCCGACTGTTCGAAGCGCAACGCGTCCTGCTCGATCAGCGCCGGGCGCTGGCCGTCCAGCGCCGCCTCGGCCTCGCCCAGCCGACGCGCCAGCAGATCATGATGGCTGCGCGTCTCGGCCAGCCGCCCTGCCCGCTCCTGCCGCTGCGCGACGCGCTCGGGCGACAGCAGCGCGGTCCGGCTGGCCGTGGCCTGCGATTGCAGCATCTGGGCGCGGGTTGCCTCCGCGTCCGCCGCGCGCCGGGCCTCGGCCCAGGCATTGCCCGCGTGTTCGGCGGCAGCCTCCGCCTCGCCCAGGGCCTGCCGCGCCGAGGCGAGGTCCAGGGCCTCGCCGGCGGCGGCCGGCGGCAAGGCATGCAGACGCGCTCGCAGCGCATCGCGCCGCGCCAGCGCCTCGTCGCGCTGGCCGCGCAGCATGTCGATGCCCTTGGGCGCGTGGATCTGCAACGCCCTGCGCATGCCTTCCAGATCGCCCTTGAGCGCGGCATGGCGGGCATGGCGCGCCTCGACCTCATCGACGCTGGCCGCGCCCAGGCGGGCCAGCAGCGCCGCCCCTTCGGCGTCCAGCGCGGCCAGTTCGCGTTGCAGCGCGGGCAGGTCCTTGCCGCCCGGCTCGATGCACAGCCGGCCCACGCCGGGCAGTTCCAGCTCCGCCGCCGCCGTCAACAGCAGTTGCCCGTCGACCTCCAGTTCGCGGCCGTCCAGCAGCGCCCGCGCGCCCGGCTCCAATCGGTACGACAGCCGCGTGGCCACGGCCTGCAGCTGGGCGCGCAGGCTGGCCCGCTGGCTTTCGATCCCGCGCAGTCCCTGCAGATCGGCGTCCGGCACTTCGATGCCAACCACCTCGGCCTTGAGCGCCGATCCCTGGGCAATCAGTTCATCCGCCGCTTTCAGCGCGCCATCCAGGCGCTCCGTGTCGGCGTCCAGCTGGCGCAATTGCTGTTCCAGGTCGCGCCGATCGGCCTGCGCCTGCGCCGCCGTCAAGGCCAGCCGCGCCGCGTCGGCGGCGGCGCGTTGCGCGTCGCGCTGTTGCAGCGCGCGCGCCAGCGGCGCCTCGGACTGGCGCAGGCGCTCGGCGGCCGCCTGCGCCTGCTGTTCCAGCGTCCGCAGTTCGGCTTCATCCTGCTGGTCGCGCCCGACCTGATCCTGCAACAGGCCCAGGTTGCTGGCGGCCTGCGCCAGCTCGCGGCGCAAGCCTTCCAGCGTCTCGCGCTCGCGCGCCAGGGCCGCCAGGCGCGTGCGCGCCTCGGCGGCCCGCGCTTCCAGCGCCTTCCAGGGCTCGGCTTGCTGCGCCTGCCCATGTTCCTGGCGCAAGGCGGCCAGCCGGTCGACGTCCGCGTCCAACTGCGCCTTGGCGCGCAAAGCGTCATCGCGCGCCGACCGCGCGCGCGCCAACGCCTCATCGGCATCCTTGAACACGCCCTTGGGCTTGCCGTTGCGCGCGTCCAGCAGCGCGCCGCGCTCGGCGGACACGCGCTCGAACAGCCTGTCGCCATCGCCGGCCGCCAGTTCGCCGGACAGGCGCGTCAGCGCTTCTCGCAGATGGCCCTGGGCGTGGCCAGCCGGCGCGCTGAGCGACTGGCCCTCGCCCTGCTGGATCCACAGCAGCCCGGGGATGCCCGCCTGCTCGGGCTTGCTCTGTCCACGTCCGGGCAAGTCGAAGCCCAACAGCGCCGCCAGCGCATTCTCGGCCGCCTCGCCGTCCAGGCGTTCGGCGCCGCCATCGATCAGCAGCTCGCAGCGCGCCTTAGTCAGGAACTGCTTTTTCAGCACGTAGTCACGCCCCGCGTGGCTGAACGCCAGCTCCACGCTGGGCCGCGCGCCGGATTCGCCGCGCGGCGCCAGATCGGCGACCGTCTTGGTGCTGTAGCGCTCGAGAAAGGCGGCGCGGATGGCCGCCGCCACGGTGCTCTTGCCGGCCTCGTTGGGGCCGACAAACAGGTTCAGCCCGGGCTGCAGGCCGTCCAGCGCCAGGGGCTGGCGGAACTTGCGGAATTCTTCCAGGACGATGCGCGACAGCTTCATTGCGCGCCTCCTTCGGCCGCTGCCTCGCGCTGCATCCGCAGCAGCAGCCGCAGCGCCTCGGAGGCAACGGCGGCTTGCGCCTCGTCGCCCGGCGCGGCCTGCATCGCCTGCAACTGCGCCGCGACCTCGGCCACGTAGCCGCTGGCGCCCAGCTGCGCGAAATCGGCCTCGTCCGGCTCCAGCAGCAGGCCCGAGAAATCACAGAGCAGCGCGCGCGCCTGCGCGGCCGCCTCGCCCGCAGCGCGTTGCAGCAGCTCCCAGCCGGGCATGCCGACATGGCCGGCCAGCTCCAGCTTCAGCACGTCCTCGCCGCGCAGCGCGGCCAGACGGTCGGCCAGCGCCTGGGCATCGGTCGGCAGGCTCAGCGTCTCGCGCCAGGCGGACCAGCGGTAGCGGCCCAGGGCCACGCGCTCGACCTCCGGCGCCGCGCCCGGGCCAGCGATGCGCACGTCCAGCACATAGCCCGGCTCATTGCCCCGGAAGCGATCCTGCTCGGGCGTGCCCGCATACCAGCAACGCTCGTCCACCCGCAGGCAGCCGTGCCAGTCGCCCAGCGCCAGATAGTCCAGCCGCGCGCGCGCAGCGCGGTCCGCCGCGATAGGGTTGGTGGCGTCGATGGTGTCCGGCAAGCGGCCCGTGACGCTGCCGTGCGCCAGTCCGACGCGCACGCGGCCGGCCTCGCTTTCCATCAGGTCGAACGCCTGGGTCACGTCATCGTAGGTGTGGCGCTGGGTGAGCGGAGCGGCCAGCACCGCCAGGTTGGCGCCGGGCAGGTCCACCACGCCGGCGCGCAGCGGCACATGCACATTGGCGGGCACGCAGCCCAGCTGGATGGCGCGGGTCCAGACGCTGTCGGCCAGCGCGGCGTCGTGGTTGCCGGCGATCATCACCCAGGGGCCGGCGTAGGCGCCCAGCGCGCCGAACAGGCGACGGATGCCACGGTCGGAGATGCCTTGCGTGTCGAACACGTCACCGGCCACCAGCACCGCGTCCACGCCGCGCTGGGCCGCCAGTTCGGCGATCCGGGCCACGGCGTCGTAGCGGGCCTCGGCCAGCATGGCGGCGTCATCGGAATCGAATTGGCCGTACTGGCGGCCGATCTGCCAGTCGGCGGTATGCAGGATATGCGTCATGCGGCGATTGTGTCACAAGCACGCGGGCGCGGACGGCCCTCGACAGGGACCCTGCCGTCACCCACAGCAGCCGCGCATCGCCCCGCCTGGTTGACCGCCATGCCAGCCGGCAAGGCGTCATTGGCGACGCTGGATAAACGACGGCCCGGCCGGTATCGTGCGCCGGGCGGGCCGTATAAAGGCGCCGGCTTCTGGCCGGCGCTGGAGACAAACGTCAGTCGGGCTCAGGCGCCCTTGCCGCCCAGCACCAGCGGCTGGCTGCGCGCGGCGCCCCGGTCGTAGCGCGACAGGCCCAGGTCGTCGGCGCGGATGGCCGGACGCTGGCCCATGACCTGATCCGCCACCAGCTTGCCCGAACCGCAGGCCATGGTCCAGCCCAGCGTGCCGTGGCCGGTGTTCAGGAACAGGTTGTCGTAGCGGGTGGCGCCCACCACCGGCGTGCCATCCGGCGTCATCGGCCGCAGGCCGGTCCAGAATTCGGCGCGCGGCAGGTCGCCGCTGCCGGGGAAGAGATCATCCACCACCATCTCCAGCGTCTTGCGGCGGGCGTCCTTCAGGCGCAGGTCGAAACCCGCCACCTCGGCCATGCCGCCGACGCGGATGCGCTGGTCAAAGCGCGTCACGGCGATCTTGTAGGTTTCGTCCAGGATGGTCGACACCGGCGCGGCGGACTCGTCGACCATGGGCACGGTCAGCGAATAGCCCTTGAGCGGATAGACCGGCAAGTCCAGGCCCAGCGGCTCCAGGAAGCCGCGCGTGTAGCTGCCGAAGGCGGCCACGTAGCGGTCGGCGGTCAGCACCTCGTCGCCGACGCGCACGCCGGTGATCTGGCCACCCGCGGTGTTCAGGCCGGCCACGTTCTGGCCATAGCGAAACTCCACGCCCAGCTCGGCGGCCATGGCCGCCAGGCGGGTGGTGAACAGATGGCAGTCGCCGGTCTCGTCGTTGGGCAGGCGCAGACCACCGCTCAGCTTGTGGCTGGAGCGTTCGAGGGCCGGCTCGGCGGTGGCCAGACGGTTGCGGTCCAGCAGCTCGTAGGGCACGCCGACCTCTTCCAGCACGGCGATGTCGCGGCGGGCCGCCTCCAGCTGCGCCTCGGTGCGGAACAGCTGCAGCGTGCCGCGCGTGCGCTCTTCATAATGGATGCCGGTGGCCGCGCGCAGTTCGCGCAGGCAATCGCGGCTGTACTCGGACAGGCGCAGCATGCGTTCCTTGTTGACCGCGTAGCGCTCGGCCGAACAGTTGGCCAGCATGGCCGCCATCCATTTCAGCTGGAACAGGCTGCCGTCCAGGCGGATCGCCAGCGGCGCATGCTTCTGGAACAGCCACTTGATGGCCTTCATCGGAATGCCGGGCGCGGCCCACGGCGTGGAATAACCGGGCGAGACCTGGCCGGCGTTGGCGTAGCTGGTCTCCTTGGCGGCCGCGGGCTGGCGGTCCAGCACCGTCACTTTGGCGCCCTGGCGGGCCAGGTAATAGGCGGTCGTCGTGCCGATGACACCGCTGCCGAGGACGATCACATGCATGATTCTTTCCGATGGTTGGTTTTATGCAGGAATTTCTGTAGTCTATGACCCTTATCACAGTGAATATCACTGAAGATTTTGCTTTGGCAGTGCTTTTTCCCGACCAACCCTGCTTTTTGACCCCGCGAAAGTGAAATGCGCGAACTGGACCGCCTAGACCTGAAAATCCTGGATATCCTGCAGCGCGAGGGCCGCATTCCGGTCACGGAATTGGCCGAGCGCGTGAACCTGTCCGCCACCCCCTGCTCCGACCGCATCAAGCGCATGGAGCGCGAGGGCGTGATCACCGGTTACCACGCGCGCGTCAATCCGGCGGCGCTGGGCAAGAACCTGCTGGTGTTCCTGGAAATCAAGCTGTCCGCCAAGTCCGGCGACGTGTTCGACAAGGTCAAGCAGGAACTGCTGTACGTACCCGAAGTCATGGAATGCCACCTGGTGTCCGGTGAGTTCGACTACCTGGTCAAGGCGCGCCTGAGCGAAATGAACGAATACCGCCGCCTGCTCGGCGAGATCCTCAAGCGCCTGCCCGCTTCCGCCGAATCGCACAGCTACATCGTGATGGAAGAGATCAAGGAATCGCTGTATCTGCCCGTCGATAGATAGACACGCGCGATTTGTAACAGAGCCGGCGGCCAGCGGCTGGTATGCTGGCACCCCTTTTGCCCCCCGGCCGGCCCCGCGCCTGCCCTGCGGCGCGCGTCCTGATGCTTGTTTTCGCCTATGCACCGTCTCTATAAATACTTCTTCCGTGGCCTGATCACGGTCCTGCCCCTGGCCCTGACGGTATACCTGCTGTATATCTTCCTGGCCTGGACCGAGGCCGTGGCGCTGACCTTCCTGCGCCCGTTCATCGGCGGCTTCTACGTGCCGGGCATGGGCCTGGCCCTGGGCATCCTCGGCATTCTGCTGATCGGCTACCTGGTGTCCAAGGAGCGCGTCAAGCGCGTCCTGACGCTGGTGGAAACGCCCTTCACCAACCTGCCCGTGGTCAAAAGCATCTATTCCTCGCTCAAGAGCTTCGCCGACTATTTCTCGCCCAGCGCCAAGACCAATGCGCAGCAGGTCGTGATCCTGCGCATTCCCGGCCAGCAGCTGGAACTGGTCGGCCTGGTGACCCGGCGCAACTTGGACGGCCTGCCCGAAGGCTTCAGTCCGGGCGCGCGCGTGGCGGTCTACCTGCCCATGGGCTACATGATTGGCGGCTACACCGTGTTCGTGCCGCAGGAATGGGTGCAGCCGATCCAGATGTCGGTGGAGGAAGCCATGCGTTCCTCGCTGATCGCCTGGATGGCGCGCGCCGAGCCCAGCGTCCGAGCGCCAGGCGACGTGCCTTCGGCCGGCAACCCGCCCCCGCCCGCCAATCCGCCGGCCGCCAATGGCCCGGCCTGACGTCCGCTTTCCTGGATATTTCCCTCGCCATGCCCATCATCGAATTCACCCTCGCGCCCGGCTGTCCGTATATTGAAGTGAACCAGTTGCTCAAGGCGACCGGCGCCTGCGACAGCGGCGGCGCCGGCAAGATGCTGGTCGCCGAGGGACATGTCAGCGTGGGCGGCGTGGTCGAGCACCGCAAGACCGCCAAGATCCGCGCCGGCCAGATCGTCGATATCGGCGACCTGCGCATCGTGGTGCGCGACGGCGACGGCGACGGCGACGGCGACGGCGACGGCAACGACGCCGACGACGCGGCCTGACCCCGCCCCTGCCACTCACCGAGCCCGATCCGCCATGAAATTCAAGATGCCCCGGAATTCCATCTTCGCGGTGCTGCTGCGCTCGCCCTGGTGGATCAGCGCGGCCATCGCGGCGCTGCTGAGCGTGGGTGGTTTCGCCGCACTGCCGCTGGAGTACGCGGCCATGGGCGTGTTCGCCGCCATCCCTTTCGCCGTGATCGCCATCATGGCGGCCTGGAAGCAGCTGCGCGCGCCGTCCGAGACGCGCGTGCAGGCCGTGGCGCAGGCCGCCGCCGCGATGTCCTGGACGGATTTTTCCCGCACGGTTCAAGCCGGCTTCCAGCGCGACGGCTGCGAGGTCGAGCGCCTGCAGGCGCCCGGCGCCGATTTCGCCCTGAGCAAGGACGGCCACGTCGCCATCGTCGGCGCCCGGCGCTGGAAGGCGGCGCGCGTCGGCGTCGAGCCCTTGCGAGAATTGCAGGCCGAACGCGAACGCCGCGGCGCGCGCGAAGCCATCTGCATCGCCCTGGGCGAAGTGCCCGACACGGCCCTGCAATACGCACGTGCGAACGGCGTCTCGCTGATGCAGGCGCCCGAACTGGCCAAGCTGCTGCGCGACCTGAAAACCTGAGCGCGGGCCGCCGGGACGCCGCAAGCCGCGATCCCGGGCCGCGCCATTGCGATGGTCTCGAACCCCGCCCATTTCCGGAATTCCCGCCATGCTCTACCGCACGCTCGCCGACCTGGTGCTGGCTTTCCACGCGGTCTTCATCGCCTTCGTGATGTTCGGCGGCCTGCTGGCCTTGTGGCGTCCGCGCCTGGCGTGGCTGCACCTGCCCGCGCTGGCCTGGGGCGCGCTGGTGATCGGCATGGGTTGGCTCTGTCCGCTGACGCCGCTGGAAAACGCGTTGCGCGCCCGCGCCGGCCAGCAGGGTTATGCCGGCGGCTTCATCGAGCACTATCTGACCGCCGCCATCTACCCGGAAGGGTTAACCCGCGAGACGCAGATCGTGCTGGCCACCTTGCTGGTCGCTGGCAATCTCGTCGTCTATGGCCTGTGGCTGTGGCGCCGGCGGACCGCCCGTCCCGCAGGTCCGCCCGGCAGTTACGGCCGATGATCTGGGCCCGTGATCCGGTCCGGCACGACCGGCCGTGGAAAGAACGGCGCGCTCAGGCCAGGCTGCGGGCGATCACCAGGCGCTGGATGTCGCTGGTGCCCTCGTAGATCTGGCAGACGCGCACGTCGCGATAGATGCGCTCGACCGGAAAATCCTTCAGGTAGCCGTAGCCGCCCAGCGTCTGGATCGCCGCCGAGCAGACCTGCTCGGCCATCTCGGACGCGTACAGCTTGGCCATCGAGGCTTCGGTCAGCGCCGGCCTGCCGGCCTCGCGCAAGGCCGCCGCGTGCAGCACCATCTGCCTGGCCGCGTGGATGCGCGTGGCCATGTCAGCCAGGCGGAAGGCCACGGCCTGGTGCTCCATGATGGGCTTGCCGAAAGCCTGCCGGTCGCGCGCATAATCGCGCGCGCACTCGAAGGCCGCGCGCGCCATGCCCACCGCCTGCGAGGCGATGCCGATGCGACCGCCCTCAAGGTTGGCCAGCGCGATCTTGTAGCCCTGGCCTTCCTCGCCCAGCCGCCACGCGGCCGGGATGCGCATGTCCTCGAAGGCGATCTGGCAGGTGTCGGACAGATTCTGTCCGAGCTTGTCCTCGACACGCACGACCTGGTAGCCCGGGGTGTCGGTCGGGACGATGAAGGCCGAGATGCCGCGCTTGCCGGCGTCCGGGTCGGTGACGGCGAACACGATCACTGTCTGGCCGGTGCGCCCGGACGTGATGAACTGCTTGGCGCCGTTGATCACGTAATGGTCGCCGTCACGGCGCGCGCGGGTGCGCAGGCTACTGGCGTCCGAGCCGGCTTGCGGCTCGGTCAGCGCGAAGCCGCCGATATGCTCGCCGCGCGCCAGCGGACGCAGGAAGCGTTCCTTCTGCTCGTCCGTGCCGAATTTCAGGATCGGCATGCAGGCCACGGAGTTGTGCACGCTCATGATGGTGGAACAGGCGCCGTTGCCGGCCGCGATCTCCTCCAGCGCCACGGCGTAAGACAGATAGCCGCTGGCGTTGCCGTCCCAGTCCTCGGGCACCAGCATGCCGAAGAAGCCCAGCTCCGCCATCTCGCGGATCGCCTCGGCGGGGTACGCGTGCTCACGGTCCCAGCGTTCGGATCCGGGCGCCAGGCGCTCCTGGGCGAAACGGCGCGCCATCTCCTGGACGCTCTGCTGCTCTTCGGTCAATAACATGCTTGTCTCCTGTCTATTCTCGAAGCGGCCCGGCGCGGGATCGGCGCCGGCCGGCGGGTTCGGATGTGCCTGGACCGCCTGTCATGCAGGCGCCGCACGACTGCGAGAATACACCGCCCGCCGCCGGCCCGGGGATGGCCGGAGCCATGCGGCCAGGGGTGGATTTCTTGCGGGCGTCTCCGCGGGACGGCGGACTAGGTGCACTGCCAGAAATGTCCGCTGACGCGGCAATGCGCGCACCAGAAACTGTAGTTGCAACCGCCGCTGCCCCACATCCATTCGTTGCCGTCGTCCTGCGGCAGGTCGGAGTCCAACTGGAAAGCGAAGGACATCTTGTGGCCGCAATCGGGGCAAGGCGGATACCAGGCCTGCTGCACCCAGCTGGGCGCGCCGCCGACGCGGCTCAGGTTCTGCTGGCCGTTCGAGTCACCCCAATCCTGCCAGGCCCAGCGCGCGGGCGCCTCGAACAGCGTGACCTCGGCCGACGCCAGCGGTTCGGCGGGAAACTGCGGCTCGATCGCCACGTCCTTGCGCTGCGTGGGATGGGCTTGCGGCAGGCCCTCGGCGTCATGCCGGTAGAACAGGGCCGACTCCTCCCAGCCCAGACAGGACAGGCAGACGCCGAAGCTGAGCGGGCCGTCGCAGGCGATGCCGGCGCGCGCCGGCTGGTCGAGCGACAACAGGCGGTGCAACGGGCCGTGACACAGGCCGCAAGTACCCGGCAATGCGCCGCCCATGCCCGCCAGCTGCACCGCCGTGGCGTCCTTGCCGGGGCCGTCGAAGCGCTTCCAGGTCGGATGCAGCGCGCGGATCTCGCGCCGCCACGCCGGTTGCGAGGCGTCCATGTGACGGCGCTGCGCGGCGCTGGCGGAGATGTGCAGCGGGCGGCTGTCATGCAGTGGCCGCAGTCCGCCCTCTTCCAGCGCATAGCCCAGCAGGTCCATCCAGGCCTCCTGGTCCATGTCCGGCTGTCCGGCGCAGGCCCGGCGCCACGCCTCCAGCGTCACATCGGGCTGGCGCGCATGCAGCAACGCCACGGCGCGGCTGCGCCGCAGCGCTTCGTCGGTCTCGCCATCCAGGCGGTCCAGCCATTCGTGCGCCGTGGCCGCGTCCATCGCCCGCCAGGCGAAGTCCGCGTAGTAGCGCGGCCCGCCGGCTTCGGCGCGCGTCGCCGCCAGCAGCTGCTCCCAACTGCCCGAATACAGTTCAGGCCATTGCAGCGCCGCCGAATCCAGCACCTCTTCCATCGCCTCGCCGTGCTTGCCGTCCCGCGCATCCTGCCAGACCCGCCGCAGCGTGGCGGCATACGATGCATCGTCCATCAGGTCCAGCGCGGTGTCGATGAAGGTCGAGTGCTTTTGCCCGCTGTCCAGGAAGCCCAGCACCAGCTCGCCCAGCGCGGCAGGATCCTCGCGCCGCAGCGCCAGCACCTGTGACATCGGGTCGTTGTTGTTCTTCCAGCCCAGGCTGGCATAGGCTTGCAGGATTTCAGCGGGTGTCATCATGGGTGCGGGCCGCGATGCGCGGCGCATGAATTAAGGGGGTTGGGCGTCGCCGCGCTCCGCCCGGATCGGTTCGCTCGCGAGACGTCTAGCGCGGCCGCGCCAGGCGTTTCCATTCCTCGTTTTCCACCAGCGAGGAACGGTACACGCGCAGCTTGGCGCAACCCTCGATGGTCTTGAGCAACTTCTTGACCTGATCGCAGACCGACGCCGGCAACCAGGGACTGAGCGTCACGCGCCGGACCGCCGACCGGTCCACCGGCACGCGCAGCAAGGGCGTGTCGCGCGTCTTCCTGCCGACGAAGAGCCGGAACTCCTTCTCGTCGCGAAACGCGTGGCGCTTCAGGAACGGCAGGTCGGACTCGGCCACGGGCTGTTCGCGCAGCGCCTTGATGGTGCGATACTGCACGGTCTCGGCGCGCAGGCCCGGCACGTCGGCTACCTCGGCGATGAGCTTGTCCTTGTCGAACTCGATGCACACGCCGCCGCTGCCGTTCGAGAAAACGCGCCAGTGGTGGTAGGTCTCGAAGGCCTCGGCCAGGCACAAGGCATAGATGCCCTCCAGTTCCCTGGCGCGCGCGTACTCCTCGATATAGAACGAATCGTTGCGGTCGTCCCAGGCCTTGGGATTGAGCAGCGCGAGCTCGCCCGATTGCAGGTAGTCGATCAGGTAAGGCAGTTCGGTGTATCGGCGCAGGGTGGTGGCCAAGTCAACGCTCCCGTGGGGTCCAGCCGCCAGTCTACCCGCTTCGGCCCGAGCTTCAGCGCAGGGCCTGGCGCATGAAAGCGACGACGCCGGCGTTGAAATCGCGATGAAAAGCCGCCCGGTCGAAACCCGGGCCATCGGTGCACAGCGACGGCAGCGCGTCGGCCTGCGCCTGCGAGCACGGCGCCACGAACGCAAAATGACCCGCGCCGGCGACCCGGCGGAAATCAGTCCCCGCCGGCAAGCCCTGGCGCAGCGCTTCCACGCTGGCAGGCGTCACGCCGTCACCGCCCTGCTCAGACGCCCACAGCTGGACAGACGCGGCCACGCCGGCCAAGGCCGACGGCGCGAACGCATTGAGCGGATCGGCGATCACCAGGGCCTTGACGCGGACATCCTTCGGGTAAGGCTGGACCGGCGCCTTGCCTGCCGCGATGTCGCGACACATGGGCAGCCCCGGCTGCGATTCGCAGAACGACAACCCCTGACTGAAATCCGGCGCGGCGCCCGCCAGCACCAGGCCGGTATAGCCGCCACGCGAGAAACCAAAGAAGCCGACCGCGTCAGAGCGCAGCTGCGCCCTGCCCGGCCAGGCGCCGGTCATGTAGTCGATGAGCCGTCGGATCTCGCGCGGACGCGTCGAGAAGATCGACAGGTAGCCCTGCCGCGAGCGGTCCAGGGCGTTGTCGCCCGTGTGGTTCAGCGCGGCCACCACGAAGCCGGCCTCGGCCAGCGCCCGCGCCGTGTCGTGATGGCCAAGGAAAGACCCGCCCGAGCCGTGCGACATCACCACCAGCGTCATCGGCCCCGCCGGCATCGGGCAGTCCGGCGTGCCGGCGATGACGCTACGGCCGACCGTGATCTCGACCTCCGGCGCGTCGCAGGGGTACCACGCCGCGCCTTGCAGCGCGGGACCGTTCATGTCCATGGGCAAGCTGATGCGCTGGAATCCAACCGCCTGGGCCTGGCTGGCGGCCAGACTCAATGCCGCCGCCGCGAACAGGCCGGACACGCGTTTGCGCGAGACGGCGATGCGATCTGGAACGGCAAACAAGCGCGACGCGGACTTTACAAAACAGGACATGGGCCAGACCTCTGACAGGCGCGGCGTCTCCCATCGCGCCGCAGGACCGCGAGCATACACCGCGCAACAAGCCGCCAGACGCCGTCGTGCGAGCGACGGAAGCCGGGCAGCCCGCAGCAGGCGCCCACGCTCCCACAAAACCATTCGAAGCAAGTCAATCAAATTTGTAATTCCCCGGTCACCTGCCCGTTCTCTTCCCAACACCAAAATAAACCCGCATTGCCGGCAAGAACGGCTGCACAAGGCGCGACATAACAACAGGGGAGACAGCACACATGATGAAGGAATTGCTCGCTGCAACAACGACCACGTTGGTCATGCAGACCGCCACGGCGCAAGTCCCCGCATCCATCACGCTTTACGGCCTGATGGATGCGGGCATGGGCTACACAAGGCTGAGCGGCGCCTACAAGGATCCCGCAACCGGACGTACCCTGCGAGTCAGCAAGAGCCGCCTGGGCGCCCTGAGCGGCGGGGCATCCGGACCGCGCTGGGGCCTGCGCGGCAAGGAAGACCTGGGCGACGGCCTGCATGCCGTGTTCCAGCTGGAATCGGGCTTTGACAGCCGCAACGGCAGGAGCCTGCAAGGAGGCCGCCTGTTCGGCCGCCAGGCCACCGTCGGCCTGCTGAACGCCCGCTGGGGCGAGCTGCGTCTGGGCCGTCAGTACAACGCCGCCACGCGCTACCTCCTCGACATGCTGGGTCCGGCATTCGGCGGTTTCAGCCTGCTGCATACTGGGTACGGACTGGGCATGAGCTCGGCGTCCTTCCCGCGCTACGACAACCAGATCTTCTACCAAACGCCGTCGATGGGCGGCATCAAGGCCGCGGCCGGATACGCCTTCAGCGTCAACGACACGCGCAATGCCGAAACCGGCTATGCGACCGCCAACAACACGCGCGCCATCACCGCCGCCCTGCAATACGCCCGGGGCCCGCTCAGCGCCTTCCTCGGCTACGACCAGCTCAACGCTTCCCGGCTGCTCAGCGCCGCCCAGGCCGCCGCCACGCCGCGCGCCTACATCATCGGCGCCTCATACGATTTCACCGCGCTGAAGATCGCAGTGGCCTACAACCGCGTGGCCGACGGCTGGTTCGCCGGCAGGAGCTTTCGCGACGGCGGCCGCGTGGGTGGATTGGCAGGCACCCCTACATATGCGTTTTCCAAGGGACTGCGCTCCAATTCCCATGTCATCGCGCTCGCCGTTCCGACGGGCCTGTCGGGACATGCGTTCGCTTCATGGCAGCGCACTGACATCAACACCTCACGACTGACAGGCGGCGACGCCACCGGCCAAACATACAGCCTGGGCTACAGCCATAACCTGTCCAAGCGCACCGACCTGTACGCGCTGGTCTCTCATACCCGCAACTGGGCCTTCGTCGACGGCGTTCAAGCCCTGGACGCATACGCGGGCCTGCGTCATCGATTCTGATAGGCGATACCAGCCGTGTTGTGTCGTCGCAACACGGCTCTGCCTGACGCGATTCGCGCAATCCCGCGAACGGCCTGCGCCTGCGCGAGCCGCAGAAAAAGATGACAGAAAATGCAGCGCGCGGCGATCGGATTCGTAATTTGAATGTCGGCTGTCTGTCGAACGGCGGCTTCCAAACTTGGCTGGCCAAGCCCCGGTTCCCGCACCACCTGCGCTCGCACCCCCGCGCGGCGGCGCCGCTGGCTTGGCTCCACTCACATTCCATATCAACGGAGCCTTTGAATGAAGAAGATCTTCGCGGCCACTCTGGGCGCGGCGCTGTCCGCCGCCGCGCAGGCGGAAACCTCGGTCACGCTGTACGGCCTGATCGACACCGGCATCAGCTACACCCGGATCAACGGCAGTTACACCGACCCCAAGACCGGCGTCACGACCGGCAGCGGCGTGAGTCGCATGGGCGCCACCACCGGCACCACGGCCGGATCGCGCTGGGGCCTGCGTGGCAAGGAAGACCTGGGCGGCGGGCTGTATGCCGTGTTCCAACTGGAATCGGGCTTCGACAGCCGCAATGGCAGCTCGCTGCAGGAAAATCGCCTGTTCGGGCGCGAAGCCACCATCGGCCTGGGCAGCGCCGAATGGGGCGAGTTCCGCTTCGGACGCCAATACAACGTGGGCACGCGCTATTTCTCGGGCATGCTGGGCTCATCGTTCGGCGGCGGCTTCAACCAGCTGAACACCGGCGCCGGCCTGGGTTTCAGCTCGTCCTACTATCCGCGCTACGACAACCTGCTGGTCTATGAGACGCCCTCCATGGGCGGACTGCGCGCCGCCATCGGCTATTCCAGCAACATCAACGACCTGAAGGACAGCCAGACCGGCTTCGCCACGGCGGACAACACCCGGGCGATCACCGCCGGCCTGCGCTACGACAACGGACCGGTCAATGCCTTCGTCACCTACGACCAGCTCAACGCATCCAACAAGCTGAGCCCGGCCGAGACCAGCGCCACGCCGCGCTCCTACGTGATCGGCGGATCGTACGACTTCGAGGTGTTCAAGCTGGCGCTGGCCTACAACCGCGTCACCGACGGCTGGTTCGCCGGCAAGAAGCTGCCCAACGGCGGCAGTGTCGGCGCCTTCACCGGCACGCCTTCGTATGCGTTCTCCAAGGGCTTCCGGTCGAATTCGTACTTCATCGGGCTGTCCGCGCCATTGGGCGGCGGCAGCAGCCTGTTCGCGTCATGGCAACGCGCCGATGCCAACAACAAGAAGCTGACGGGCGGCGACTCGGCCAGCAACACCTACAGCCTGGGCTACAACTACAGCCTGTCCAAGCGCACCGATGTCTACGCAATCGCATCGCACACCAGCAACTGGGCCTTCGTGGACGGCATCAAGGCCACGGAAGTGGGCATGGGCTTGCGCCACCGCTTCTAAGCGGGCAAGCGCGGTCCGCGCGCCGCGCCGAACTCCGTTGATGGCACCCTCCTCCGCGAAGGGAAGGTGTTTCGTCGCCGCGCCTTTCCTAAAGAAGGCGCGGTTTTTTTGTTTTCCAATGCCGCGAAACAGCTAACGCGCAGGAAAAAAAAGCCCCTACGGGCGCTGACGAACCGCGCAGACTCAATCCAGCGCGGCCAGCATATAGGCCCCGCCGCGCAGCGTGTGCAACAGGCGGGGGCTGCGGCCCGCATCGATCTTGCGGCGCAGCCTGCGCACCGCGATCGCGACCGCGTGGGATTTCGGGTTCTTGCGCTCGAAGACGGGCAGCTGCATGCCCCAGACCTGTTCAGCGAGTTGCCAGGCATCGTAGACCTCGCCCGGCCGCTGCATCAGGAAGGCCAGCAAGGCGAATTCCTTGGGCGTCAGCCGCAGGACCTCGCGATTGCGAATGACCCGGCCGCGCAGCAAGTCCAGCTCCAGGTCCGCGAGATGCAGGCTGTAGCTGGACTGCGGCGGCGCATCGAGCATGGCGCAGGCCACGCCTGCCGCCCCGCCTATCGGCCCGCCCCGCCCTGGCGCTGCACTTCGGCCTGGTACTCGGGGCCGCTGCGCAGGCGCACATACTCGGCATAGGCGACCCGGTATTCACGGCTGTAGATATCGGGCGAGGCCTCGCCGCGCCAGAAGCGCTCCAGGCCGGCGCGCTTCCACAGGGCCAGGTCGGCGCGCACTTCCGCGCGCGTCAGGGACTGTCCGTGATAGCTGGCGGCGGGCTGCGCCTGCGCCGGGGTCTGAGCCTGGGCCAGGGACGTGGCACCGGCGGCCAGGGCCAGCGTCAAGGCAACGTTGCGAATGGTCTTCATGGTGAGCTCCTTGGGATGAATCGCTGCCGGTTTGCAGCATGGAGACCATTCTAGAAACGGGGTACGGACAAAACGCTGATAGCAGGATTACGTTTCTGCAAGGACTCGGTTGGCAATGAATGGGCGCAAAAAAACGCCGCCTCGCGGCGGCGTCCTGCGTGCCGGCGACGTGCTCAGCGCACCTTGCCCGCCTTCCACGCCTGCAGCAGCGTGTCATAGGCGATGGTCTCGCCTTTGGGCTTTTCGTTGGCCAGCTTCTTCCACGGCGCCTGCTGGTCGGACAGCCACTTGTTGGGATCGCCCTTGGCGTTGAGCTTGGGCGCGCACTGCGCCATGCCGGCCCGCTCCAGGCGCGCCATCACCTGGTCCATCTCGTTGGCCAGATTGTCCATGGCGGCCTGCGGCGTCTTCTCGCCGGTCACGGCGGTGGCGACGTTCTTCCACCAGAGCTGGGCCAGCTTGGGATAGTCGGGCACGTTGTTGCCGGTGGGCGTCCAGGCCACCCGCGCCGGGCTGCGATAGAACTCGATCAGCCCGCCGTAGTTGGCCGCGTTCTTGGTGAAGAACTCGCTGTGGATGTCGCTGTCGCGGATGAACGTAAGTCCGGTGATGGACTTCTTCAGCGACACCGTCTTGGCCGTGACGAACTGCGCGTAGAGCCAGGCGGCGGCCATGCGCTTGGGATCGGTGGACTTGAAGAAGGTCCACGAGCCCACGTCCTGGTAGCCGTTCTGCATGCCGTCCTTCCAGTACGGGCCGTAGGGCGACGGCGCCATGCGCCACTTGGGCGTGCCGTCGTCGTTGACCACCGGCAGGCCCTTCTTGGTCATGTCGGCGGTAAAGGCCGTGTACCAGAAGATCTGCTGCGCGACTTGGCCCTGGGCCGGCACCGGACCGGATTCGGAGAAGGTCATGCCCATGGCCTGCTGGGGCGCGTACTTCTTCATCCATTCCACGTATTTGGTCAACGCGTACACGGCCGCCGGGCTGTTGGTCGCCCCGCCGCGCGCCACCGAGGCGCCCACCGGCGTGCACTTGTCGTCGGCCACGCGGATGCCCCACTCGTCCACCGGCATGCCGTTGGGCAGGCCCTTGTCGGCGGCGCCGGCCATCGACAGCCAGGCGTCGGTGAAGCGCCAGCCCAAGGACGGGTCCTTCTTGCCGTAGTCCATGTGGCCATAGACCTTCTTGCCATCCAGTTCCTTGACGTCATTGGAGAAGAAGTCGGCGATGTCTTCATAGGCGGACCAGTTGGTCGGCACGCCCAGCTCGTAGCCGTACTTGGCCTTGAACTTGTCCTTCAGGTCCTGGCGCGCGAACCAGTCGGCGCGGAACCAATACACGTTGGCGAACTGCTGATCGGGCAGCTGGTAGAGCTTGCCGTCCGGCGCCGTGGTGAACTTGGTGCCGATGAAGTCCTTCAGGTCCAGGTTGGGGTTGGTCCATTCCTTGCCCGCGCCGGCCATGTAGTCCGACAGCGGCAGGATGGCGCCGTAGCGGTAGTGGGTGCCGATCAGGTCGGAATCGGAAATCCAGCCGTCGTAGATGGACTTGCCCGACTGCATGGACGTCTGCAACTTCTCTACCACATCGCCTTCCTGGATCAGGTCGTGAGTGACCTTGATGCCGGTGATCTCGCTGAAGGCCTTGGCCAGGGTCTTGGACTCGTACTCGTGGGTGGTGATGGTCTCGGACACCACATTGATTTCATTGACGCCCTGTGCCTTGAGCTTGGCGGCCGCCTCGATGAACCACTTCATCTCGGCCAGCTGCTGGTCCTTGGACAGCGTCGAGGGCTGGAACTCGGAATCGATCCACTTCTGCGCCTCGGGTTCGCCGGCCCAGGCCGCGGACGTGCCGATCAGGGCAATGGCGGCCGCGACGGCGCGCATGCGAAATTTCATGAAAAGTCTCCTCGAAAAGTCTCCCCTCTTTTGTGCTGCGGACTCCTGGCCGGGGAAGACGCTGGCCGATAGTCCTTCCAAACCGCTTGCTTGTTCTTGCGGGGTCTAGCCGCCCCGTCAGCCTTTCCTCATGATGAAGGCCAGCAACAGCATCGAGGCCACGAAGCTGATCCACACCGACGGCGGCCCGTCCAACGAAAACCATTCCGCCGCCTTGCCGCCCAGGCCCAGGAACGCCAGGTTGACCCAGGCCGCGGCCAGAAGGCCGATGAACAGGCGGTCGCCGCGCGTGGTGCGGATGGGCAGGAAGCCCTTGCGCTCCACCGTGGGCGATTTCAATTCCCAGATCGTCATGCCCACCAGCATCAGCGCGATGCAGCTGAAGAACACGGCGACGGGGGTAGTCCATACCATCCAGCTGAACATGGCCCGCCCTCCTATACCCGGCCCATCGCGAAGCCCTTCGCGATGTAATGCCGCACGAACCAGATGACGATGCCGCCGGGCACGATGGTCAGCACCCCGGCCGCGGCCAGCACGCCCCAGTCCATGCCCGACGCGGACACGGTGCGGGTCATGGTGGCGACGATCGGCTTGGCGTTGACCGAGGTCAGCGTGCGCGCCAGCAGCAGCTCGACCCAGCTGAACATGAAGCAGAAGAATGCCGCCACGCCCACGCCGGACTTGATCAGGGGCAGGAAGATGGTCAGGAAGAAGCGCGGAAAGGAATAGCCGTCCACGTAGGCGGTCTCGTCGATCTCACGCGGCACGCCGGACATGAAGCCCTCCAGGATCCACACGGCCAGCGGCACGTTGAACACCAGGTGCGCCAGCGCCACGGCCAGGTGCGTGTCCATCAGGCCGAACGAGCTGTAGAGCTGGAAGAACGGCAGCAGGAACACGGCCGGCGGCGTCATGCGGTTGGTCAGCAGCCAGAAGAACACGTGCTTGTCGCCGATGAAACGGTAGCGCGAGAACGCGTAGGCCGCCGGCAGCGCCACGGCCAGCGAGATCACCGTGTTGATCAGCACATAGATCAGCGAGTTGATGTAGCCGGAATACCAGGCCGGATCGGTGAAGATCGTGCGGTAGTGCTCGAAGGTGAAATCGCGCGGCCACAGCGTCAGCGTGCTGACGATCTCGGTATTGGCCTTGAACGACATGTTCAGCATCCAGTACAGCGGCAGGATGGCGAACGCCAGATACAGCGCCAGGAAGATGGCGCGCCACCAGGTGCTTTGCTCACGCATTTGCGCGCTCCTCGTCCATGCCGCCCGTGGTGCCGGCGCGCTGCATCCAGTTGTAGAGGATGAAGCACAGCAGCAGGATGATCAGGAAATAGATGATGGAAAACGCCGCCGCCGGACCCAGGTCGAACTGCCCCACCGCCTTCTGCGTCAGGTACTGCGACAGGAAGGTGGTGGCGTTGCCGGGGCCGCCGCCGGTGAGCACGAAGGGCTCGGTATAGATCATGAAGCTGTCCATGAAGCGCAACAGCACCGCGATCATCAGGACGCCGCGCATCTTGGGCAGCTGGATGTACCGGAACACCGCCAGGCGCGAGGCGCCGTCGATGCGGGCGGCCTGGTAGTAGGCATCGGGAATCGCGCGCAACCCCGCATAGCACAGCAGCGCGACCAGCGGCGTCCAGTGCCACACGTCCATGACCAGCACCGTGACCCAGGCGTCCACGTCACTGCCGGTGTAGTTGTAGTCCACCCCCAGCCAGGACAGCGTCGCGCCGAGCAGGCCGATGTCGGTGCGGCCGAACACCTGCCAGATGGTGCCGACCACGTTCCAGGGAATCAGCAGCGACAGCGCGATGACCACCAGCACCGCCGACGCGCGCCAGCCCGAGGCCGGCATGGACAGCGCCAGCAGGATGCCCAGCGGGATCTCGATGGCCAGCACCGCCAGCGAAAAGCCGATCTGCCGCAGCAGCGCGCCATGCAGTTCCTCGTCCTGCAGCACGGCGGCGAACCATTCGGTGCCCACGAACACGCGGCGCTCCGGCGAGATGATGTCCTGCACCGAATAGTTGACGATGGTCATCAGCGGCAGGATGGCCGAGAACGCCACGCACAGCACCACGGGCAGGACCAGGAACCAGGCCCGGTGATTGATCGGTTTCATCGGATCAGCTCCTCGTCGCGGTAGAAGCAGGTATGCGTATTGAGCGCCGACAGCCAGACCGTCTCGCCCGGCGCGGGCGCCTGCGCCTGGCTGTTCAGGCGGGCGCGCACGGCATTGCCTTCGAAGTCCGCCGTCAGCAACAGGTAGGTGCCGACGTCTTGCAGCCGTTCCACCCGCACCGGCAGCCCGCCCGGCGCGCCCGGCTCCACCCGCCGCAGGTACTCGGGCCGCACGCCCAGCTTGACCGGGCCGGCGTCCGCCAGGCGCGCGGCCTGGGCGGCGTCCAGCCCATCCAGCTGGCAGGCGCCGACGCGCAGCGCGCCGTCGGTCCATTGGGCCGGCAGGAAGTTCATGCCCGGCGAGCCGATGAAATGGCCCACGAAGGTATGCGCCGGCCGTTCGAACAGGTCGTCGGCGCCGCCCACCTGCACCGCCCGTCCGCGCGCCATCACCATCACCTGGTCGGCGAAGGTCAGCGCCTCGGTCTGGTCGTGCGTGACGTAGATCAGCGTGAGCTTGAACTCGCGGTGGATCTCCTTGAGCTTGCGCCGCAATTCCCATTTGAGCTGCGGATCGATCACCGTCAGCGGCTCGTCGAACAACACCGCCGACACGTCGCTGCGCACCAGGCCCCGGCCCAGCGAGATCTTCTGCTTGGCGTCGGCGGTCAGGCCGCTGGCGCGGCGGTCCAGCACCTGGGACATTTCCAGCATCTCGGCGATGCGCCCCACGCGCTCGCGGATCCGGTCGGGCGCGATGCCTCGGTTACGCAGCGGAAACGCCAGATTCTCGGCCACGGTCATGGTGTCGTAGACCACGGGAAACTGGAACACCTGGGCGATGTTGCGGGCCTGCGGCGTCTTGGCGGTGACATCCTGCCCGTCGAACAGGATGCGGCCATGGGACGGCCGCAGCAGTCCCGACACGCAGTTGAGCAAGGTGGTCTTGCCGCAGCCCGACGGGCCAAGCAAGGCGTAGGCGCCGCCATCGCGGAACGTGAACTTCAGCGGCAGCAGCGCGTAGTCCTCGTCGGCCTGGGGATGGGGCACGTAGGAATGGGAGAGGTCCAGCTCGATCTGCGCCATCAGCGGGCCTCCTTCGCGACGGGAGCCGACGGCCAGCCCGGCGCTGCCAGCAAGGCGCCGTCGGCGCCGAAGGCGTAGGTCTGCGCCGGATCGAAATACAGCCGCAGGCGCTGGTCCAGCGTGCAGCGGTGCACGCCCGGCAGCTGCGCCACCACCTCGCCGGCGGCGGTCTCGGCATGCACGAAAGTGTCCGATCCGGAGATCTCGGCCAGCTTCACCACGCTGTCCAGCGCGATGTGGCCGGGCTGCTCATGCACGTCGAGCGCGCCGGCGCGCAGGCCGGCGGTGATGTCGCCGGCTCCCGCGGGCAGGGGCCGCTCCACGCGCACCCCGCCCGGCAGCTCGAAGCCGCCCGGCCGCCGCGCTGCCGCGAACAGGTTCATGGGAGGGTCGCTGAAAGCGCGCGCCACGCGGATGGAGGACGGACGATGGAACACCTCGGCCGTGGGTCCATATTGCAGTAGCCGCCCTTCGTCGAGCACCGCCGTATAGCCGCCCAGCAGCAGCGCCTCGCCGGGCTCGGTGGTGGCATAGATCACGGTCGAGCGCCCTTGCGCGAACAGCGCGCTCAGCTCGTCGCGCAGCTCTTCGCGCAGCTTGTAGTCCAGGTTGACCAGCGGCTCGTCCAGCAGGATCAGCGGCGCGTTCTTGACCAGCGCGCGTGCCAGCGCCACGCGTTGCTGCTGGCCGCCGGAAAGCTCGGACGGATAACGCTGGACCAGATGGTCGATATGCAGCCGCGCCGCCATCGCCATGACCTTGTCGGCGATGCCGCTCTCGCCGCGCAGCTTGAGCGGCGAGGCGATGTTGTCGAACACCGTCATCGACGGATAGTTGATGAACTGCTGATACACCATCGCCACGTTGCGCTGCCTGACCGGCACGCCCGTGACGTCCACGCCGTCGGCCAGCACGCGACCCTCGGTGGGCCGGTCCAGCCCGGCCATGATCCGCATGAGCGAGGTCTTGCCCGCCAGGGTGGCCCCCAGCAATACGGTCATCGCGCCCGGCGCCGGCGCCAGGCTCATCGGATACAGGTGCGTTTGCGAGCCGGCTCGCAAACCTGTCCTGTCCAGGTTCAGCTGCATCTAGTCTCCTCAACCTACCAATACGTCCCGGTTTTTTTGACCGGGTTGGGGCATTGCGGTGCTGCAGCTTATCCGCCCCCGTTTTTTTGGGCGCGAATCAGCGGGCCTTTCATGTTGCTTTCGTTTTTTGTGCGTTTTACTTAAAAAACGAACAGAAAACAATCTTGCAGTGCGTCATTATTTTTCGCTTTTGTTGTTTTATCATACGCACATGACACTGAATCCCAGACAGAGCGCTTTGATCGAAATGGTGCGCGCCCAAGGCTCAGCCACGATCGAAGAACTCGCCAAACGCTTCGACGTCACGCTGCAGACCGTGCGGCGCGACGTGCATTTCCTGTCGGAAGCCGGGCTGCTGTCGCGCTTTCATGGCGGCGTGCGCATCGAGGCTTCCACCATCGAGAACATCGCCTACCGCAAGCGCCAAGGGCTGCACGCGGCCGGCAAGCAGCGCATCGCCGAGGCCGTGGCCCGCGCCGTGCCGGACGGCTGTTCGCTGATCCTGAACATCGGCACCACCACCGAGGCCATCGCGCGCGCCCTGTTGCGCCATCGTGGCCTGCGCGTCATCACCAACAACCTGCACGTGGCCGACATCCTGTCCGACAATCCGGACTGCGAGGTGATCGTGGCCGGCGGCGTGGTCCGCTCGCGCGACCGAGGCATCATTGGCGAAGCCACCATGGATTTCATCCGCCAGTTCAAGGTGGATATCGGCCTGATCGGCATTTCCGGCATCGAGGCCGACGGCACGCTGCGCGACTACGACTTCCGCGAAGTGCGTGTCTCCCGCACCATCATCGAACAGTCGCGCGAAGTCTGGCTGGCGGCCGACAGCAGCAAGTTCAAGCGCCAGGCCATGGTCGAGCTGGCCCACATTTCCGAGATCGACCGCTTCTTCACCGACGCGCATCCCCAGGAACCGCTGGCCCAGGCGCTGCTGGACGCCGGCGTGCGCTGCGAGGTCGCGGCCGCCGCGCCGGCCAAGCCCGCCGCCTGAATCCGCCCCGACGCCCGCCCACGCCCACCACAGGCCGAACCGACAACCTTCCACAGCGCATGACCCCAATCCCCGCGGACATGCTCTACCAGCTCCTATGAATTCCACTCTCGCTTCCGTCACCCCGCCCGATCGCGACCGCCTGCTCGCCCAGCTCGACAACACGCCCGCCTGGGACGTGATCGTCATCGGCGGCGGCGCCACCGGCCTGGGCACCGCCGTGGACGCGGCCTCGCGCGGCTACCGCACGCTCTTGATCGAAGGCGCCGACTTCGCCAAGGGCACGTCCAGCAAGGCCACCAAGCTGGTTCACGGCGGCGTGCGCTACCTGGCGCAGGGCAATGTCAGCCTGGTTCGCGAAGCGTTGCACGAGCGCGGCCTGCTCAACCGCAACGCGCCGCATCTGGTGTGGCCGCTGGGCTTCGTCGTGCCGGCCTACAACCTGCTGGACCAGCCCTTCTATGGCATCGGCCTGAAGATGTACGACATGCTGGCCGGCAAGCTGAACCTGTCGCCCAGCCGCTGGCTGTCGCGCCGCGACACGCTGGCCAACGCGCCGACGCTGGCCGAGCAGGTCAATGGTCGCGGCCTGAAGGGCGGCGTGCTGTATTACGACGGCCAGTTCGACGACGCGCGCCTGGCCATGAGCCTGATGCGCACGCTGTTCGACCTGGGCGGCACGGCGGTCAACTACGTGCGCGCCACCGGGCTGACCATGACGAACGGCAAGGTCGACGGCGTGACGGCCACCGACGCGCTGGGCGACGCGGTCTTCACGCTGCGCGCGCGCTGCGTGATCAACGCCACCGGCGTCTGGGTCGACGCCGTGCGTCGCATGGAAGACAAGAACGCTCCCACCATGGTCGCGCCCAGCCAGGGCGTGCACCTGACGCTGCCGCGCGATTTCCTGCCGGGCAAGCGCGCCATCCTGATTCCCAAGACCGACGACGGCCGCGTGCTGTTCGTGGTGCCGTGGAACGGCCACACCATCGTCGGCACCACCGACACCCCGCGCGACGACCTGCCGCTGGATCCCGACGCCGGCGCGCAGGACGTGGACTTCATCCTGGGCACGGCGGCCCGCTATCTGAGCCGCAAGCCCACCCGCGATGATGTCACCAGCGTCTGGGCCGGGCTGCGCCCCTTGGTCAAGGCCACCGGCGAGGCATCCACCAAGACGCTGTCGCGCGAACACACCATCCTGGTGTCCAAGGCCGGCCTGGTCACGGTCACGGGCGGAAAATGGACCACCTACCGCCGCATGGCGCAGGACGTGGTCAACACGGCCATCCAGAACCAGCTGCTGACGCAGGCCCCCTGCCGCACCGAGTCGCTGGCCCTGCACGGCGCCGCCGGACTGTCGCCGTCGCAGGAACACGCCGGCACGCCGGACAGCTACTACGGCAGCGACCTGCCCGCGCTCAAGGCCCTGCCGGGCGCCGAGCGCATGCTGGTCAGCGCCAGCGGCCTGTCCGAAGCCCATGTGCGCTACGCCGCCCGCTACGAGCTGGCGCGCACCGCCGAGGACGTGCTGGCGCGTCGCAACCGCGCCCTGTTCCTGGACAGCGAGGCCGCCATGCTGGCAGCGCCGGAAGTCGCCCGTATCCTGGCCGAGGAACTCGGCCACGACGCCGCCTGGCAGCAGCGCACGCTGCGCGACCTGGAACCGGTGGCGGCGCGCTATCGCCTGCGCTGAAGCGCGGGATTTCATGCGCAGGCAGCCTCCCGCCCTGTACGCCAGCGCCGCCCTCTGCGCGGCGCTGGCGCTATGGGGCGCGCCTGCCGCGGGCCGCGACGGCGGCAGGACGGCAGGCGCCGGCCTGGCGCCGCCCACAGCCGCCGCTAGCGAAACGGCGAACGGCGACGCGCGCGACTGCGCGCCCACCGAGCGCGCCGGCGGCAAGGTCATTGACATCTACTGGACGCGCGGGCCCGACCATGGCCGGATCACCGGCGGCGAGGTCGATCATTACGTCGACCTGAATCTCGTGGTCCGGACGCGCGGCTACTTCGAAGGCGATTGCGTGGAAGCCACCGTGCAGGCGACCGACGGCGGCGACATCGTCGAAGGCCGCAAGACATTGACGCTGCACGGACGCGTCGACAAGGCGGGGGTCGCCTACTTCAAGGAACCGCTGCGGCGCTACACGCTGATCCTGTCGGACGGCGACAAGGACGCGCCCGGGCAGGACGCGCCAGGCTCCCGCCCTGCGCCCTGACGCGACCGCCGCCTGGAAAGCGGCGGCCGGGCGCCCTCAGGGCACCCGCAGCGGGCTGTGCCTGATCATGCCCTCGAACACCCGCAGCAGGTCGGGATCGCACTTGGCGCCGGCCTCGCGATGCAGGATCAGCATGATCTGCGCATGCGTGCGGGCCGGGTGATAGGGTCGCGCGTCGCCCAGAGCATCGTAGGAATCCGCCAGGGAAATGATGCGCGAATGCAGCGGGATGTCATGACCCGCCAATCCATCCGGATAGCCGGAGCCGTCGAAGTGCTCGTGATGGTGGCGCACCGCCAGCGCGATCTGGTCGCGTCCCGGCAGGTCGCTCTGGCCGATGATGTCGGCGCCGACGGCGGCGTGCGACTTCATGATTTCCCAGTCCTCGTTTTCAAGCCTGCCGGGCGAGAACAGCACGCGATCGGGCGTGGCGATCTTGCCCAGGTCGTGCAATCGGGCGGCGACGGCGATGGACTCCAGCTCGTCTTCGGCCAGGCCGCAGGCACGGGCCAGCGCCACGCTCAGCGCCACCACGCGGTGGCAGTGCCGACCCGTGGCCGGATCGCGCGCGCGCATCGCGGCGAACAGCGCCGCCTCACAGGAGCCGGGCGGCTCCCCTTCCGTCGAAAAACGCTGCGGGACATCCGTGGCCGGGGATGGGGCAGCCAGGCCGTCTGACGGTGACGGCGGCACTGAGGGTACGTCTGGAGGCATCGAACAAGGCATGCGCGGCACTGCGATGGCGCCGCGTCGGAATCATAAAGTAGCGATTCTGACACATTGCTGCACGTTCCGCGCGCGCTGGGCGGCGCGTCTCCGACGCCTGTCGGTTCACTGGCGCAGGCGCTCCAGCAAGGCCTCGGCCACCCCGACCGACGATGCCGGATTCTGCCCGGTGATCAGCAGCCCGTCGGCGATCACGTGCGGCTGCCAGTCCTCGGCGCGGCTGTACTGCGCGCCCAGGCGCACCAGTTCATCTTCCACCAGGAACGGCACGATCTGGCTCAGGCCCACTGCGGCCTCCTCGGCGTTGGAAAAGCCCGTGACCTGCCTGCCCTGCACCATCGGCTTGCCGTCGGCGGTCCTGGCGTGGCGCAGCACGCCCGGCGCATGGCACACCGCCGCCACGGGCTTGCCGGCGGCCAGCATGTTCTGGATCAGCTTCACCGAACGCGGATCCTCGGCCAGATCCCACAGCGGCCCGTGGCCGCCCGGGTAGAACACGGCATCATGATCGGCCGCCTGCGCCTCGGCCAGCGGCAGCGTGGCCGCGAGCCGGCGCTGGGCCTGGGCATCGCCACGGAAACGATGGGTGGCCTCGGTCTGGGCCTCGGGGTCGTCGCTCTTGGGATCCAGCGGCGGCTGGCCGCCCTTGGGCGAGGCCAGCGTCAGCTCGGCGCCGGCATCCAGGAAGGCATAGTACGGCGCGGCGAACTCCTCCAGCCAGAAGCCGGTCTTGCGCCCGGTGGCGCCCAGCGTGTCATGGGAAGTCACGACGATCAGGATCTTCATTGCGTGCTCCTGTAGCGCGACCTCGCCGCCGCGCGCGCGGCGGACGGGGGATCGTTGAGGAATGCGCCGGCTCGCGGCCCGTGAGGCCCGCGCCGGCGGAAACGGCGGAGGCCGGAAAGGATCGCCTCCGGCTGGCCTGACCCATTACACCATCGATGGGCCAATGCCGCCGGCCCGCCCGCCAAGCGGCCGGTTCATGCGCCCACATCGTGCACCAACATCGCGCACGCCACAGGGCGCGGCAGGCCATGTCCGAGAATTCGGGTCAGAAAGGGGCGTTGAGCGAGGTTTGGGAATCACTGGTAACCGATGCATCATTCATGCGCTCGAGCCGCAATGACCCCCCACAACGATTCATGAATGACCTACTAGACCTGATCGTCTTTTCTCCCGACGCCGATCAGCGCGCGCGCCGCAGCGGCGCACTGGCCGAAATGGGCTTCTCGCCCCGCCGCTGCGAAGATTCCAACGGCCTGTTCCGCCTGTTCCAGACCCGCCGCACGCCGCTGCTTGTCATGGAAGCGGAGCTGACCGATCTGTGCATGGCCGTCGCCGGCCTGCGCGCCATGGACACCACGGCGGGCATCGTCGCCATCTCCACCTTCGATTCGCCAGAAAACCGCATCCTCGGGCTGCACTGCGGCGCCGACGTCTGCTTCCAGCCCGACGTCGCGACGGCCGAGATCGCCGCCGCGCTGCAGGCCCTGGTGCGCCGCACGCCGCCTTCGGGACGCCGCCACGCCGAGGCGGAGACGCGCGCGCAGCCAGCGTCCGCCGGCGCCGCCGCCGGACGCTGGCAGTTCCAGGACGCCGCCTGGACCCTGGTCAGCCCGCGCGGCGAGCGCCTGCCGCTGACCCAGGCCGAGCGCGAATTCCTGCTCAAGCTGACCTCGGCCATGGACAAGCGCCTGCCGCGCAGCGACGCCTTCGCGCCCGACCCCCAGGCCGGCCGTGACTCGGTGCGCCGCACCGACGTGGTGGTGAGCCGGCTGCGGCGCAAGGCGCAGGACATGCACCTGGACCTCCCGATCCGGACGGTCTGGGGCTGGGGCTACGCCTTCACCGGTGAGATCTAGCGCGGGCGTATCATGCGCGCAGCGATCGCGGTTTCCCGCACGCCCGTTCCGCACTCCCGCGATCCCGGATCCAACATGGACGTATTCAGCCAACTGCAAGCCCTGCTGACCCGCCATCAGGCGCGCTATCGCCTGATCGAGCATGCCGCCGCCGGCAAATCGGTCGAAGTCGCCGCCATCCGCGGCACCGCCGTGAGCCAGGGCGCCAAGGCGCTGGTCTGCCGCGTGAAGATTTCCTCGAACCAGCGCCGCAACGTGCTGGCCGTGTTCCCCGCCGACCGTCAGGCCGACCTGGACGCCATCGCCCGCGCCGCCGGCGGCAAGAAGGCCTCGCTGGCCTCGCAGGACCTGGCGCGCGAGCTGACCGGTTGCGAGATCGGCGCCATCCCGCCCTTCTCCTTCAATCCCGAGCTGCACCTGCTGGTCGACCCCACGCTGCGCGAGCGGCACGATGAAATCGTGTTCAACGCCGGCCGTCTGGACGCCTCCATCCTGCTCGACACGGAAGACTACTTCCGGCTGGCCGCGCCCGAGGTCGCGCCGCTCATCAAGGACTGACCATGTGCCTCGCCGTGCTTGCCCTGCATGCCGTCCCCGGCATCCCTGTGCTGATCGCCGCCAACCGCGACGAATTCCACGCCCGCCCCACGCTGGCCGCGGCGCAATGGCCCGACGCGGCCGGCATCTACGCCGGGCGCGATGCGCTGGCCGGCGGCACCTGGATGGGCGCTTCGAGCCATGGCCGCTACGCGCTGGTCACCAATTTCCGCGAACCCGGCCTGAACCGCGCCGACGCGCCCTCGCGCGGCGCGCTGGTCGAGCGCTACCTGCGCGGCGACGAGCCGCCGGCCGAGTACATGGCGCGCGTCCATAACGAGGGGCAGGCCTACAACGGCTTCAACCTGATCGTGGGCGACATGGAACAAGCCTGGTATGTCAGCAACCGTGACGGCGCGCCGCGACGGCTCGTAGCAGGCTTGTACGCGCTGTCCAACCACCTGCTGGACACGCCCTGGCCCAAGCTCGCGCGCACCAAGCGCGCCTTCGCCGATGTGCTGCGCCAGGGCCCCCAGCCCGACCTGCCCGCGCTGTACACGGCCCTGGCCGATCGTGAACCGGCCGACGACGACGAACTGCCCGCCACCGGCCTGCCGCCGGACCGCGAGAAACTGCTGAGCAGCCCCTTCATCGTCAGCCCCACCTACGGCACCCGCAGCTCGACCGTGCTGGCCTTGCGGGAGCATGGCGCCGGGCTGCTGCACGAGCGGCGCTACGCGCCTGACGGCACGCTGAACGGAGAAAGCGAACTCCTCTTCGAGCTGCCTCCCGAATACGCCGGCGCACGAACTCCGGACGCCGTCGCGGGTCGAAACGCATGACGCGCGCCGGCCAGCGCCCGGCGCGGCGCACCGCCGTCCGTCGAATCAAGGAGAACAGCATGAACAAGCGCATCGAACGTTGCACTATGGCCGCGGCCATGGCCTTGGGCAGCATGGCCATCGCCGGCCTGCTGAACACCGCGCAGGCGGGACTGCCGCCGGTCCAGCATCAGGGATCGGTGCAGTACGTCAGCGGCGGCATCGGGCTCGACGAATCCGAGGCCCTGAAGGCCGCCGCCAAGGACTATCCCCTGGCGCTGACCTTCGCCGCACAGGTCGGCGGCAAGGCCGACTATGTCGCGGACGTGACCGTGGCCATACACGACGGCCAGGGCAAGCCGGTGCTGCGCGCGACGTCGGAAGGCCCGTACATGCTGGTGAAGCTGCCGGCCGGCGACTACAAGGTGTCGGCCACCTACAAGGGCCAGACGCAGGAACGCCAGGTCGCCGTCAAGGGCGCCGGCGCCGCACGCGCCGTCTTCGAGTGGAAATGACGCCGCGCCGGCGGGCCGGCCGAGGCCCCGGGGCGGCGCGGCGGCCGGCTCAGACGCCGGTGAACAGGATGGCGATGGTGAAGCCGATGCTGGTCGCCCAGACCAGCGAGCGCAGCGCGCCCCAACCCGCCACGTACATGGCCAGATAGCCCAGTCGCAGCCCCAGCCAGCACGCCATCAGCGTGGCCACGCGCGTCGCGTCGGCCTGGTTGTGCAGCGCGAACAAGACCGCCGCGTAGAAGAAAGGCAGCGCCTCGAAGGCATTGCTCTGCGCCGCGTTGGCGCGCGCCCGCCAGCCTTCCTGCCGCGCCAGCCAGGGACGCGGGTCGTTGTTGTCGAACTTCTGGCCGCCCGCCTTGGCCAGGATGGCGGACAGGAAGGGCACGATCGCCGCCGCCAGCATCAACCACGCAATCATTTTCATGGGCAAACCTCTGCTTGGATGTGAGAAAACGCGGTGACGCGCGCCGCCGCGCTGGCCGCATGGTCGCCCGAAAGCCGGAAAATGAAAAGCCCGTCACCGTTTACACTCGCCAGTTTTCCCGATCGCGAGTTTCCGGTGCCCTTGTTGTCCCCCTGGTCCGTCCTGTTCCTGTCCGCCGCCTTGCTGTGGCCCCCCGCCACGCGCCGTTGGGCGCCCCTGGCGCTGGCGGTGGCCTATGCCTGGGCCGGCACGCAGGGCGCGCTGGACCCCGCCGCCCTGGCCGCGCCGGCGCTGCTGGCGCTGGCCGCCCTGCTGGTGCAGCCGGCGGCCCCGACCGCCCTGCGGCTGGCCGGCCACATGCTGTTCATCGCCGTGGCGGCGGCGCTGTTCCTGCACCTGATGCCGGGATTCCACAATCCGCTGGTGATCCCGCGCGCGCCGCTCAGTCCGGACGCCGTGCCGTTCAGCATGTACCTGAACCTGGACAAGCCGCTGGTGGCGTTCTGGATCATCCTGGCCCTGCCGCCCGTCATGACGGGCCTGGACGCGGGCCGCACGCTGCGCGCCACGCTGGCCTGCGGCGCGGCGGCGGTGCTCGTGTGCCTGACGCTGGCGCTGGCCCTGGGCATGGTCGGCTGGGCCCCCAAGTGGCCGGACAACGGCTGGCTGTGGCTGGTCAACAATGCCTTGCTGGTGACGCTGGCGGAGGAAGCGCTGTTCCGTGGCTATATCCAGGAACGGCTGGGCCGGCTGTGGCGCGCGCGCCGCTGGGGCGCCGATGCCGCGCTGCTGTGCGCGGCCGCGCTGTTCGGCCTGGCGCACTATGCCGGCGGCTGGCAATGGATGCTGCTGGCGGGCCTGGCGGGGGCCGCCTACGGCTTGGCCTACCGCCACGGCGGCCTGGCGGCGGCGGTGCTGGCGCACCTGGCGCTGAACACCGCGCACTTCGGCCTGTACACCTATCCCATGCGCGCGGCATTCTAGGACGCGCCGCAGCCGGCGGCGCGGACGCGCCCATGCGCGCCGCGCGCCCGGCGCTCCGGCCTCAGGCCAGCGCCGGATAGTCCGTGTAGCCGCCGGGGCCCGGCGCGTAGAACGTGGCGGGGTTGGGCCGGTTCAGCGGCGCCTTCAGCGCGAAACGCCGCGCCAGGTCCGGATTGGCGATGTACTGCACGCCGAATGCCACCGCGTCGGCGCGGCCGGCGGCGATCGCGGCCTCGGCGGACTCACGCGTAAAGCCTTCGTTGGCGATGTAGGCGCCGCCAAAGGCCGCCTTGAGCGCGGGGCCGATGCTGTCGGGCGCCTCATGCTCGCGCACGCACAGGAACGCGATGCGGCGCCGGCCGAGTTCGGACGCCACGTAGCCGAAGGTGCCAGCGCGGTCCGAATCGCCCATGGTGTGGATATCGCCGCGCGGCGACAGGTGCACGCCCACGCGGCCCGCGCCCCAGACGCCAACGCAGGCGTCGGTCGCTTCCAGCAACAGGCGCGCGCGGTTCTCCACCGGGCCGCCGTAATCGTCATTGCGCAGATTGGTGCTGTCCTGCAGGAACTGGTCCAGCAGGTAGCCGTTGGCCGCATGCACTTCCACGCCGTCGAAACCCGCTTCCTGCGCCATCTGCGCGCCCAGCCGGTAGGCCTGGATCACGCCGGGCAGTTCCGCCGTTTCCAGCGCGCGCGGCGTCACGTAGGCGCGCTGCGGACGCACGTGGCTGACGTGGCCGCGCGCCGCCAGGGCGCTGGGCGCCACCGGCAACTGGCCGTCCAGGAACATGGGGTCCGAGATGCGGCCCACGTGCCAGAGCTGCGCGAAGATGCGGCCGCCGGCCGCGTGCACGGCGGCGGTGACCTGGCGCCAGCCCTGCACCTGCTCGGGCGTCCACAGGCCCGGCGTGTCGGCATAGCCCACGCCCTGCGGCGTCACGGCGGTGGCTTCCGACAGGATCAGGCCCGCGCCGGCGCGCTGCGTGTAGTACTCGGCCATCAGCGCATTGGGCACGCGCCCGGGGCTGGCGTGCATGCGCGTCAGCGGCGCCATGATGACGCGGTTGGGCAGGGTCAGGTCTCCCAGGACCAGGGGTTCGAACAATAGGCTCATGCGACTTCCTCTTGCCCCGGCGCCTGCCGGGGCGTTGCTGAACGGACGGCGCTACATGTCCTGGTTCAGTTGCCGCAGGAATGCGGCGATCAGGGCTTCGTTGCGACGGAAGAACACCCATTGCCCGACCTTGGTGGCCGTGATCAGGCCGGCGCGCTGCAGCACGGCCAGATGCGTGGACACCGTCGACTGGGACAGTCCGCAGCGGCCGTCGATGTGGCCGGCGCAGACGCCATGCTCGAAGGTATGGCCCGGGCGTTCCTCGAAATACGCCTTGGGATCCTTCAGCCACGCCAGGATCTCGCGGCGCACCGGGTTGGCGAGCGCCTTGAGGATGGCGTCGGCGTTGACGGTTGGGTCGTCGCCGGCGGAAGCGGAATTCGAAGGATCCGGGTTCATATTCAAATATCGCAATTTATCGAATCATATATCGTTAAAGATCGATATATGCTCATACCCCCGCGACGAGTGGGGATACTCGCCGCATTCGCGCGCCAGCTCCGCCTCGTCGACGCGATGCCGCCCGGAAGCCGCGAGCCGTGCGCCCTCATTCATCGCCCACCCTGCCGCGCAGCCGCTTGACCTCGCCATGCAGCACCTTGCGCTGCACGCGCCGGCGCTGCGAGGCGCGGGTGGGCCGCGTCGGCCGGCGCGGCTTTTCCGTGCGCGCCGCCGCGCGCACCATGGCGATCAGGCGCTCGATCGCCTCGGCGCGGTTCTTTTCCTGGCTGCGGAACGCCTGTGACTTGATGACGATGACGCCATCCTTGGAGACGCGGTGGTCGTTGAGCGCGCACAGCGCGTCCTGAACCTCGGCCGGCAGGCTGGAGGCGCGCACATCGAAGCGCAGATGCACGGCGCTGGACACCTTGTTGACGTTCTGCCCGCCCGCGCCCTGGGCGCGGATCATCGTGAACACAAGCTCGCGCTCGTCCAGGTACAGGGAATCTTGGATATGAAACATGGGCGCCAAGTCTACGCCAAGGCCCGGCACGGCTTTGCCGGGAGCGCTAAAATAGTCCGCTTTTGCCCGAATTCCGGCATCCCATGACTTATTCCGCCAAAGAGATTTTCAAGACGCTGCAGGGCGAAGGCGCCCACGCCGGCCGCGCGGCGGTGTTCTGCCGGTTCGCGGGCTGCAATCTCTGGACCGGCCGCGAAAGCGACCGCGCCAGCGCCGCCTGCACCTTCTGCGATACCGACTTCATCGGCACCGATGGCGAAGGCGGCGGCAAGTTCACCACGGCGCAGGCGCTGGCCGACGCCATCGCCGCGGCCTGGGGCCCCGGCGCGGAACGGCGCTACGTGGTCTTCACCGGCGGCGAGCCGCTGCTGCAGCTGGACGAGGCCCTGCTGGCCGAGGTGCACGCGCGCGGCTTCACGGTGGCCATCGAGACCAACGGCACGATGCCCGCGCCAGCCGGCATCGATTGGATCTGCGTCAGCCCCAAGGGCACGGCGCCTGTGGTGCTGGAACGCGGCAACGAACTCAAGCTGGTCTATCCGCAAGCCAATGCGCTGCCCGAACGCTTCGCGCACCTGGATTTCGAGCATTTCTTCCTGCAACCCATGGACGGTCCCGCCCGCGTGGCGAATACCGAACGGGCCGTCCAATACTGTACGCAGCATCCGCAATGGCGGCTCAGCCTGCAAACGCATAAATACATAGGCATTCCATGATTCACCCCTACGCTTCGCGGAGCGCGCAATGATCTCCGTGACCCGCAGGCTGGAATTCGACGCCGGCCACCGCATTCCCGATCACCGCAGCCAATGCCGCAACCTGCACGGCCACCGCTATGTGCTGGAAATCACCCTGACCGGCGACGTGGTGCAGGCGCCCGGCGAGTCCGACAACGGCATGCTGATGGATTTCTCCGAAATCAAGCAGATCGCCAAGCAGCACATCGTCGACGTCTGGGACCACGCCTTCCTGGTCTATGAGGGCGACGCCGCCGTGCGCGGCTTCCTGGACACCCTGCCCGGCCATAAGACCGTGGTGCTGGACCGCATCCCCACGGCCGAGAACCTGGCCGCCATCGTGTTCGAGACGCTGGCGCCGCACTATCACGGCCACTATGGCGCCGAGCTGCGCCTGACCCGCGTGCGCCTGTACGAAACGCCCAACTGCTGGGCCGACTGCAACGGCTGACGGCCGCGCGCCGGCCTGATCCGGGCCGGCGCTCCCTCCTTCCCGCTCCCGCCTCCCGGCTTTCCATCCATGGAAAGCCCGCCTCCGATCGTCCCGATTGAAAAAATTCATGGAGATATCGTTCATTTTCATTTATTAGTAAGCTAATAGATAGGATACAATCTAATTCATGAACACGCCTTCCGACTCCCTGCTCATGGCCACCACCGCAAATCTCATGGTGCTGTCGCGCGCCTATCGCGGCGCCGCCGACAAGGCGCTGGCCGACTACGGCCTGTCCCAGGCCACCGCCTGGCCCGTCATCCTCGCCGGCCGCCTGGGCGATGGTGTGCGCCAGGGCGCGCTGGCCGAGGCGCTGGGCGTGGAAGGCCCTTCCCTGGTGCGCGTGCTGGACCAGCTGGTCGCCGCCGGCCTGATGGAACGGCGCGAAGACCCGCATGACCGCCGCGCCAAGACCCTGCACCTGACCGAGGCCGGCCAGGCGCTGCGCGCCCAGGTCGAGGACGTGCTGGTCGCGCTGCGCCGGCGCCTGTTCGACGGCATCAGCGAAGACGATCTGCAAGCCTGCCTGCGCGTGTCCGAGGCGCTCAAGGCCGCGCTGGGCCGCAGCGCCGCCGGCGCGCAGGAGGACTATCGGCCATGAAGCTGCCGGCGCTGCCCAATGTCCGCGAAGCCGTGTTCTCGCTCAAAAGCTACGCGGGCGCGATGCTGGCGCTCTATCTGTCGTACAGCATGGGCCTGCCGCGTCCGTTCTGGGCCATGACCACGGCCTACATCGTGTCGCAGCCCTGGTCCGGCGCGGTGCGCTCCAAGGCGCTGTACCGGCTGGTCGGCACTTTCGTCGGCTCGGCCATGACGGTCTACATGGTGCCGCGCCTGTCCAACTCGCCCGTGGTGATGACCGCCGCCATGGCCCTGTGGGTCGGCGCCTGCCTGTATATGTCGGTGCTGGACCGCACGCCGCGCTCCTATCTGTTCATGCTGGCCGGCTACACCGCCGCCATGATCGGTTTCCCGTCCGTCTCCGAACCCACGCTGGTGTTCGACACCGCGCTGGCCCGCGTCGAGGAAATCGCGCTGGGCATCGTCTGCGCCACGCTGGTCCACAGCGTGGTGCTGCCGCGCGGCCTGGCGCCGGCGCTGACGCTGCTGCTGGACAAGGCCGTGCGCGACGCCCGGCTCTGGATGCAAGACATCCTGGCCGGCGGCGACGCCGGCAAGTCCGACAAGGACCGCCGCACCCTGGCCAACGACATCACCCAGCTGCGCCTGCTGTCGACCCACGTGCCGTTCGACACCAGCAACCTGCGCTGGACCGCCGGCGCGGTGCGCGCCATGCAGGACCGCGTCGCGGCGCTGACGCCCATTGTCTCGGCCGTCGAGGACCGCATGCGCGCCCTGCAGGCCGACGGCCAGCCGCTGCCCGAGAACGTCACGCGCCTGCTGGCCAGCATTTCCAAATGGATCGACGCCGGTCCGCGCGCCACCCATGCCACCGCGCTGCGGCTGCGCGCGGCCGCCGTCCGGCTGACGCCGGCCATCGACAGCCGCTCCAGCTGGCGCGACGCGCTGCTGGCCAGCCTGATGACCCGGCTGCGCGAGCTGATCGACGGCTATGACGAATGCCTGACGCTGCGGCGCGAGATCCGCGCCGGGCTGAACGGCGCCGCGCGACGCGCGCCGCGCCACCTGGACGCGCAGCGCCGCCCGCTGCACCGCGACCACGGCATGGCGCTGCTGTCGGCCGCCGCCGCCGGCCTGGCCATCGCCGCCTGCTGCGCGTTCTGGATCGGCACGGCCTGGAGCAACGGCGCCACCGCCGCGCTCATGGCCGCCATCTTCAGCTGCTTCTTCGCCTCGCAGGACAATCCCGTGCCGGGCATCATGCAGTTCCTGACCTACACGGTGTATTCGATCCCGCTGTCGGCGCTGTACCTGCTGGGCATCATGCCCGCGATCCATTCCTTCGAGATGCTGGCGCTCTCGATGCTGCCCACCGCCTTCGTGATCGGCGTGTTCATCGCCCGCCCGGCCTCCGCCGGCAAGGCCATGGCGGTGCTGTTCGGCTTCGTCGGCACCATGGCGCTGCACGACACCAACACCGCCGACCTGGTCTCGTTCATCGACACGCAGGTCGCGCAGATCATGGGCGTGGGCCTGGCGGCGGTGATCGCCGCCATCTTCCGCACTGTCAGCGCCGACTGGAGCGCGCGCCGCATCCAGGCCGCCAACTGGCGCGACCTGGCGGCGCTGGCGGCCTCGCCGCGCACCCAGGCCCGCCACGGCTACGCGGCGCGCATGCTGGACCGCATCGGCCTGCTGCAACCGCGCCTGGCGCTGGCCAAGCGCCCCGACGACGTGATGGCCGCCGACGCGCTCAAGGACCTGCGCGTGGGCCGCGACATCACCGAACTGCAGCGCGCGCGCCGCCACCTGCCCATGGCCGAACCGGTGCTGCGCCCCGTGCTCGACGGACTGGCGCGCTACTTCCGCGATCGCTCGTCCTGGCGCGGCGGCCAGAAGACGCCGGAATTCCTGGCGCAGATCGACCGCGCGCTGGCCGGCGTGGCGGGCGCGCCCGCCGGCCCGGCCGCGCGCGACCGCGCGGTGGTGGCGCTGGTGGGCATCCGCCGCGCCTTCTTCCCCGACGCGCCCGAGTACCAACCCGCCCATCCCCACCTGGAGGGCCACGCATCATGATCGGCGAATTCAACCTGTACGGCATTTACTTTCCCTGGCTGCTGGTGCTGGGCGTGGTCACGCTGGGCGTGGCCTGGGCCCTGCGCCGGCTGCTGGCCCGGGCCGGCCTGTACCGGCTGGTGTGGCACCCGGCGCTGTTCGACCTCGCGCTGTTCGTGGTGCTGCTTTACGGCGTCACCCTGATATCTCCCTATATTTTCCAGAGACTCGCATGAAGATCCCCAACGCCCTGCGCCCCGCCGCCATCGGCAAGTTCGCGCTGACGGCCGCCGTCGTGGCCGCCGCCGTCGCGGCCGGCTGGCAGCTCTGGGTGCATTACGAAATCGAACCCTGGACCCGCGACGGCCGCGTCAAGGCCTATGTGGTGCAGGTCGCGCCGGATGTGTCCGGCCTGGTCACCGACGTGCCGGTGCACGACAACCAGGACGTGAAGGCCGGCGACGTGCTGTTCGAGATCGACCGCGCCCGCTTCCAGCTCGCCTACGACCAGGCCCAGGCCTCGGTGCGCTCGCAGCAGGTGGCGCGCGAACAAGCGCTGCGCGACGCCAAGCGCAACCGCGCGCTGGGCCAGCTGGTCGCGGCGGAAGCCCTGGAACAGAGCCAGACCAAGCTGCAGCAGACCGAGGCCGCGCTGGCCCAGGCCGAGGTGCAGTTGAACAGCGCGCGCCTGAACCTGGAGCGCAGCCGCGTGCTGGCCGCCACCGACGGCCGCGTCACCAACCTGGACCTGCGCGCCGGCGCCTATGCCACCGCCGGCCGTGGCGTGATGGCGCTGGTGGATTCCGGCTCGTTCTACATCGAAGGCTATTTCGAGGAAACCAAGCTGCCCCGCATCCACGAAGGCGACCCCGTGACCGTGACGCTGATGGGCGACGACCGCCGCATCCATGGCCATGTGGAAAGCATCGCGCTGGGCATCGCCGACCGCGACCGCAGCACCGGCGCCAACCTGCTGCCCAACGTCAACCCCACCTTCAACTGGGTGCGGCTGGCGCAGCGCATCCCGGTGCGCGTGAAGATCGACCAGGTGCCCGAGGGCGTGCGCCTGGTGGCCGGCCAGACCGCCACCGTGTCCGTCAACCCGCCGGAGACCGCGCGGGACGACGGCGCGCCGCGCCACTCCTGATCCCCGCTCTCCCGCCCTCCGTCTCCACACGTCTTGCCGCAACCGTCATGAATACCCGCCATTTCCTTCCGCTGATGCTGACCGCCGCGCTGGCGGGCTGCGCCGCCGTGGGTCCGGACTACCGGACGCCCGCCGACGCCGCCGTCCAGCGACCGGACGCGCAGGCGCCCTTCCTGGAGTCGCATGAGGCGGCCTACCGGCAGGACGCGCCGCCCGGACGCTGGTGGCGGCTGTACGACGACCCGGCGCTGGACGGACTGGTGGAACAGGCGCTGGCCGCCAATACCGACCTGCGCGTGGCCGCCGCCAATCTGGAACGCGCGCAAGCCGCCACCCGCGAAGCCCAGGCCCAGCAGCAGCCCAGCGTCGGCGTCAACGCTTCGCCCACCTTCGGCCACGTCTCCGGCCTGCAGGAGCTGCAGCCGGGCGTCGATCCCCCCAGCCGCTGGTCCTACTCGGCCGGCGCCAGCGTGTCGTACCAGCTGGACCTGTTCGGCCAGATCCGCCGCGCGGTGGAAGCCGCAAGCGGCGACGAGCAGGCCGCCCGCGCCGCCTATGACGCGACCCGCGTCACCGTGGCCGCCGAGACCGCCCGCGCCTATGCCAACATGTGCGCCGCCGGCATGCAGCTGGCGTCCGCCCGGCATTCGGTCGAGGTGCAGACAGCCTCGCTGGACGCCGTCGAGCGCCTGCAACGCGCCGGACGCGGCACCGCGCTGGACGTGACCCGCGCCCGCGGCCAGCTGCAACAGCTGCAGGCCAACCTGCCGCCGTTCCAGGCCCAGCAGCGCACCGCGCTGTACCGGCTGGCGGCGCTGACCGGCCGCACGCCGGCGCAAATTCCCGCCAGCCTGCTGCAATGCGCCACGGCGCCGCGCCTGACCCAGACCATTCCGGTGGGCGACGGCGCCGCGCTGCTGCGTCGCCGTCCCGACATCCGCCAGGCCGAACGCAGCCTGGCCGCCGCCACCGCCCGCATCGGCGTGGCCACGGCCGACCTGTACCCCAAGATCTCGCTGGGCCTGTCCGGCGCGTCCGGCGGCCCCGCGGCCATGTTCGGCGACCGCGGCACCTTCAGCTGGAGCATCGGGCCGCTGATCTCCTGGACCATTCCCAACACCGGCGCCGCCCAGGCCCGCATCGCCCAGGCCGAGGCCGGCACCAAGGCCGCCGCCGCCCGCTTCGACGCCGCCGTGCTCAACGCACTGCGCGAAACGGAAAGCGCGCTGACCGTCTATGCGCGCCAGCTCGACCGCGAAAGCGCGCTGCAAGCCGCGCGCGAGCAGAGCGCCCAGGCCGCCAGCCAGGCGCGCCAGCTGTTCCAATATGGCAAGACCGACTACCTGACGGTGCTGGACGCCGAACGCACGCTGGCCGCCAACGAAAGCGCGCTGGCGGCGGCCCGGGCCGAACTCAGCAGCGACCAGATCGCCGTGTTCCTGGCGCTGGGCGGCGGCTGGGAGGACGGGGGCGAACCCGACCGCCGGCATTGAGTCCGCCGTCGACGCCGGCCGGTGCTACGATCGGCCGGTTTCGCCTGATCCCGCCACCCGCTGGCGCCTCATTGCAAGCGTTCCGACTCCATGGCCGTCCTGCCGCGCTCCCGCTGTTCCCGGCTCCTGCCGCTCGCCTGCATTGCGCTGCTGAGCGCCTGCTCCGGCACGCCCAAACCGGCCAAGCCGCCGGAACGCGTCACAGGCGCGGGCGGCAGCATGCTGCGCTACAGCTCCAAGCAAACCACGATCGAATTGACGCCGGCCGAGCGCGCCGCCGTGGACCAGGTGCGCGTGCGCGCCTATCCCGCGTCCGACGCCGCGCAACTGCGCGACGCCTGCGCGGCGGCCTTGAAGGCCGCCGGCTATGAACAGGTGGCCGGCGACGCCGCCACCGACATCGTCACCGGCGAACGCCACCAGAAGCTGGTCGGCCGCAGCCGCGAGGCGCTGCGCGGCCTGCTCAAGTCGCAGGGCCTGGCCTACGGCGCCAAGCCGGACCACCAGAGCACCTACGCCCAGCTCGTCATCCGCCGCGACGGCGCCCAGGCGCGCGTCTGGATCGGCCTGAACAGCACGATCTGGGACAGCAATGGCGACGCCAAGAGCCGCGTCGTCACCGACGCCGCCGCCTACCAGGACCTGTTCGCGCGCCTGGACCAGGCGCTGAAGACGCCCGCGCGCTAGGCACGCAGCCCAGGAAAACCCCAACTCCCCACGGCCGCGGTTTGTATCGCAGGATACATCCGCGCCCCGCCCGCCCCTGCCAGACTAGCTCTCAACCAGGCCCGCGCATGCGCCGGCGTCCTGTCTTGTCCTCTACGGGAGCTATAGATGAGCAGATTCAATCCCTTGCTGGCCGGCCTCGCGTGCGCGGGCCTGTTCCTGGCCACGGCCGCGCAGGCCGACGACCGGCCCGAACTGCGGATCGGCGTGGTCAGCTCGGTCACGGGCGGCGCCTCGGCCATCGCCACCGGCGCGGTGGCCGCCATCAACCTGATGGAGGAACGCACGGCCGCCGACGCCAGCCTGCCGTTCCGCGTCAGCTTCATCAAGTACGACGACGGTTCCGACCCGGCGCGCGCCGTCAACGCGACGCGCAAGCTGATCCAGGAAGATCGCGTCCACCTGGTCATCTGCTGCACCACCACGCCGGCCTCGCTGGCGGTGAACAAGGTGATCGAGGAAGAGCGCGTGCCCAACCTGTCACTGGCCGCGGCGGCCTCGGTCATCGAGCCGGCCGACGCCCACCGGTTCACTTTCAAGACGCCGCTGACCGACCGCCTGATGATCGACCACACCGTCGACTACATGGTCAAGCAGGGCTGGAAGCAGGTGGCCTTCATGGGCCTGGAGGACTCCTACGGCGAGGGCGGCTGGGTCGAGTTCAAGCAGATCGCCACGCGCAAGGGCCTGGAGATCGTCGCCGCCGAGCGCTTCTCGCGCGGCGACACCAACTTCACGCCGCAGGCGCTGCGCGTGTCGCAGAAGAAACCCGACGCGGTCTATTTCCACGCCATCCCGCCCTCGTCCGCGCTGGCCACCGAGACGCTGCGCCGCGTCGGCTACAAGGGTCCGGTGCTGCATGGCGCCGGCTCGGCCACGCCGGCCTTCATGGCGGTCGGCAAGAAGGCGGTCGAAGGCGCGCTGGTCGGCACCTCGGCCCTGCCCGTGTATCGCCAGCTGCCCGACGACCATCCGCTCAAGTCCGGCATCGCCGCGTTCGTGCAGGCCTATGACGGCAAGTACGGCACCGGCAAGACCGACATGTTCGCGGCCCAGGCCTACGACACGGTGCAGATCCCGCTGCTGGCCTATCGCCAGGTGGTTGCCGCCGGCAAGGCCGGCGACCTGACGCAGGCCCGCCAGGCGCTGCGCGACGCCATCGAGGCGACGCGCGAGTATCGCGGCGTCAACGGCCTGTTCAGCTACAGCCCGACCGACCACCTGGGCCTGGACCGGCGCAGCACCTTCCTGGTGACGGTCAAGGACGGCAAGTTCGAACTGCTGGGTGAGTAGGGATGGATCTCACCACTACCCTGTTCCTGGCGACGGACGGCCTGACCAACGGCGCGGTGTACACGCTGGTCGGCCTGAGCCTGGTGCTGGTCTACACCACCACGCGCGTGGTCAACATCGCGCAAGGCGAGTACGTGACCTTCGGCGCGCTGACGCTGGCCAGCTTCGTCGAAGGCACGCTGGCGCCCGTGGTCTACGTAGTGGCGGCGGGCGGCGCCGCCTGCCTGCTGCTGGACCTGCTGCGGGCGCGAGCCAACGGCCGCTCGCTGCTGCGCCCGCTGGCGTCCTACCTGGCGGCGGGCGCGGCGCTGGCCGCGCTGGCGGCGCTGGCCTGGCGCGTGCCCTCGCCGCTGCTGCAGATGCTGGCCTCGCTGGCGCTGGTGGCCGCGCTCGGCCCCATCGTCTACCGGCTGACGGTCGAGCCCAACCCGGCCAACTCCACGGTCGTGCTGGTGATCATCGGCGTGGGCGTGTCCATGATCATGCATCCGCTCGCGCTGCTGCTGTGGGGCGCCGATCCGCGCGCCGTGCCGCCCATCAGCGAGGCGCGCCTGGAACTGGCCGGCGTCGACATCGCGGCGCAGTCGCTGTTCATCATGGCCTTCTCGCTGGCGGCCGCCCTGGCGCTATACCTGTTCTTCCGCTGCACCCTGACCGGCAAGGCCCTGCGCGCGGCCTCGGTCAACCGGGAAGGCGCGCAGTACTGCGGCATCCCCGTGGTGATGGCGGGCCGGCTCAGCTACTTCCTGGCGGCCGCGCTGTCCGGCGCCAGCGGCATGCTGCTGGCCCCGCTGGTGACGGCGCACTACGAGATGGGCTTCGTCGTCGGGCTCAAGGGCTTCGTGGGCGCGGCGATGGGCGGGCTGGTGAACTACCCGCTGTCGGTGGCCGGCGTCTTCATCGTCGGCGTGCTGGAGTCCTTCGCCTCCTTCCTCAGCAGTTCCTACCGCGACGCGCTGGTGTTCGCGATGGTGATCCCCATCCTGCTCTGGCGCAACAGCCGCGCCGGCGCCGACCTGGACGAACATTGAACACGCGCAAGCGCTCCCGCCGATGAAACCCGAAAAACTGCTACTTCCCGGCGCGGCCCTCGCGGTCGCCGCGCTGATCGTGCTGCTGCCGACCTACTACGTGGGCCTGATGACGCTGGCCGGCACCAACGCCCTGGTCTGCCTGGGCCTGGCCTTCCTGCTGGCCGCCGGCCAGCTGTCGCTGGGCCACGCCGCCTTCCTGGGCGGCGGCGCCTACGCCTCGGCCATCCTGGCGCGCGACTATGGCGTACCGCCGCCGCTGGCCATCCTGCTGGCCGTGGCCGCCTGCGCGGCGCTGGCCTACGTGATCGGCCGGCTCACGCTGCGCCTGCGCGGCCACTACCTGCCGCTGGCCACGCTGGCCTGGGGCATCGCCGCCTACGTCTGCTTCGTGGCGGCCATCGAAGTCACCGGCGGCGCTTCCGGCCTGTCCAACATCCCGCCGCTGCGCATGCTGGGCATGGAGTTCGGCACCCGCTCCATGGGCGCGCTGGCCTGGGCCGCCGTGGGGCTGGCCTACATCGCCTACTGCCGGATCTATCGCGGCCGCATGGGCCGGGCCGCGCGCGCCATCAAGTCCAGCCCGACCATGGCCGCGGCCTTCGGCGTGGACGTGGCCGCCGCCAAGATCCGCATCTTCGTGCTGTCGGCCGCGCTGGCGGCGCTGGCGGGCGGACTGTACGCCTTCTACATGAGCTTCCTGAGCCCGACCTCGTTCTCCATCGGCGCCTCGTTCAACCTGCTCATCATGGTCGTGCTGGGCGGCTGCCTGCATCCGCTGGGCCCGCTGCTGGGCGTGCTGGCCTATACCGCGATCGAGCTGGGCGCGCAGTACCTGATCGCCAACCTGCTGGGCATCCCCGGCCAGATGGAGACCATGCTGTTCGGCCTGATCCTGATCGTGGCGCTGCTGCGCTGGCCCAACGGGCTGCTGACCTGGGTGCGGCTGAAACCGCCGGCGCGGCCTGCCGCCGCCGGCGAGGCCGACCCCGCGCCGCGCCCGGTCACAGCTGGCCAGCGCCTGAGCGTGGACGCCGTGCACAAGCGCTTCGGCGGGCTGCAGGCGCTCAAGGACGTAACGCTGGACATTCCGCCCGGACGCATCACCGGCCTGATCGGCCCGAACGGCGCCGGCAAGTCCACCCTGTTCAACGTGATGACCGCGGTTCTGCCGGCCAGCGGCGGACAGGTCTCGCTGGACGGCGCGGCGCTGCCGGCGCGCGCGCACGAGGTGGTGCGGCGCGGCGTGGCGCGCAGCTTCCAGCACGTGCAGCTGGTGCCGGAACTGACGGTGCTGGACAACGTGCTGATCGGCGGCCACATCCAGGGCAAGGCCGGGCTGCTGTCGGCCGCGCTGGGCCTGGACCGGGCCGAGGAACGGCGCCTGGCGCGCGAGGCGCGCGCCGCGCTGGAGTTGGTCGGCCTGGCGGACGAGGCGTTGCGCCCGGCCGCCAGCCTGACGCTGGGCAGCCAGCGGCTGGTCGAGGTGGCGCGCGCCCTGATGGCACGGCCCGGCGTGCTGCTGCTGGACGAGCCGGCGGCGGGCCTGCGCGGCCCGGAAAAGGCCGTGCTGGTGCAGCTGATGCGCAAGCTGCGCGATGAACAAGGCATGGCCGTGCTGCTGGTCGAACACGACATGGAACTCGTCATGGGCTGCGTGGACTACCTGTTCGTCCTGAACTACGGCGCGCTGCTGGCGCAGGGCGAACGACAGGAGGTGCAGCGCAACCCGGCCGTGGTGGCCGCCTATCTCGGAGCCGAGGCATGAACGCGATCGAAGTGAGGGACCTGGCGGTCAGCTACGGCCAGGTGGATGCGCTGCACGGCGTCAGTTTCGACGTGCCGCAGGGCACGCTGGTGTCGCTGATCGGCGCCAACGGCGCCGGCAAGACCACCCTGCTCAAGGCGCTGATGGGCGCCCTGCCCGCGCGCGCCGGCCAGGTGCTGCTGCAGGGCCAGCCCCTGGGCAACACGCCGGTCGAAGAGCGCGTGCGGCGCGGCATGTGCCTGGTGCCGGAGAAGCGCTCGCTGTTCGCCTCGATGAAGGTGGAGGACAACCTGCGCCTGGGCGCCTACGCCTTCCGCCGCCGCACCGATTTCGCGCGCGAGCTGGAACGCGTCTACGCGCTGTTCCCGGTATTGGCGCAGCGGCGCGAGCAGCTGGCCGGCACGCTGTCCGGCGGCGAGCAGCAGATGGTCGCCATCGGCCGCGCCCTGATCGCCCATCCGCGCGTGCTGCTGCTGGACGAGCCGTCCATCGGCCTGGCGCCGCTGATCGTGCAGCAGATCATGGACGTGGTGGTGGACCTGCGCCGTCGCGAGGGCCTGACCGTGATCCTGGTCGAGCAGAACGCGCGCATCGCGCTCAAGAGCGCCGACCTGGCCTACCTGATCGAGCTGGGCCGCATCGTCAAGCAAGGCAGCGGGGCCGAACTGGCGCAGGATCCCGACCTACTGGCCAGCTATCTCGGCGCCTGCGCCGCCTGAGGCAATTCCGAACCCGGAGACTGATCATGCTGCATCAAACCCCTTGGCCACGCCTGCGCGAACTGTACCGTCTGGGCGAGGTCTCGCCCATGGACGTGGCGCGCAGCGCGCTGGAGCACGCCGAACGCGCCGATCCGATCATCAACGCCTTCGCGCTGCTGGACCGCGCCGGCACGCTGGCCGGCGCGCGAGAATCCGAGGAACGCTGGCGCCAGGGCGCGGCGCTCGGACCGCTGGACGGCATGCCGGTGGCCATCAAGGAATTCGCCGCCGTGCGCGGCTGGCCCACGCGGCGCGGTTCGGCGCTCACGTCGGCCGAACCGGCGGCGGCCCATACCGTGTTCGTGCAGCGGCTGGCCGATGCCGGCGCCGTGCTGCTGGGCAAGACCCGCGCCCCGGAATTCAACTGGAAAGGCATCACCGACAGTCCGGCCTTCGGCATCACCCGCAATCCGTGGAACCCGTCGCTCACGCCCGGCGGCAGCAGCGGCGGCTGCGCGGCGGCCGTGGCCGCCGGCGTGGTGCGCCTGTCCATGGGCAGCGACGCGGGCGGCTCGATCCGCATCCCGGCCGCCTTCACCGGCACCATCGGCCTGAAGCCCACGCACGGGCGCATCCCCCTGTCGCCCCTGCCCAGCGCCTTCGCGAACATCGTGCACACCGGCCCCATCGCCGCCGGCATGGACGAGCTGCAGGAAGCCTATCTGGCCACGCGCGGCGCCTCGCCGCTGGACTGGACCTCCAACCTGGGCGAGGACGGCGGCGCCGACGCCCCGGCCGCGCGCCCCCGCATCGGCCTGCTGTCGCCCCGGCGCTGGGGCCCACGCAGCGCCGCGCCGGTGCGCGCCGCGTTGGACGAGACGCTGGCCGCGCTGCGCGCCGACGGCTTCGACGTGACCGAAGTCGACTACGACATCGAGGCCGCCTCGCAGGTCGGCCAGGACCTGTACCGGCTGGGCTGCGCGGCCGCCGTGCGCGCCATCGCGCCCGAGCAGCATGGCCGGCTCGACCCCGGGCTGCTGGCCTTCGTGCAAGGCGTGGACGACTGGCCGATCTCGCGCTATCACGCGATCTGCCAGCAGCGCGACCGCTACGCCAACGAGCTGGCCGCCCTGCACGCGCGGGTCGACCTGCTGCTGCTGCCCACCGTGCCGCTGTGCGCCTTCGAGGCCGGACGCGACGTGCCGCAGGACCAGCCGGGCGCCGACTGGATGTCCTGGAATCCCTATACGCCCGCGTTCAACAGCGCGCAGGTTCCGGCCCTGTCCTATCCGGTCTGGGCGCAGGGCGCCGCGCTGCCGGCTGGCGTGCAATGGGTCGCGCCCAAGTACCGCGAGGACCGCCTGCTGGCGATGGGCCGTTGGATGGAAACGCGCTTTCCCGTGCGCATCGCGCCGGAGCAGGAGTAAGCCATGCCCCGCATGTATCCCGCGATACAGACGCCGCGCGGCCCCGGCGCACAGAATGTCATCAACATGAATCGGGCCGAGACGCGCGCCCCGGACGGAGACAGGAAATGATCGACTACACGCCGGGCAAGCCCGACTTCAACATCCTGCGGCTGGGCCATATCGAGTACCTGGTCTCGGACCTGGCCCGCGCCCGCGACTTCTACGTGGATGTGGTGGGCCTGTTCGAGACCGAGTCCGACGCCGACCACGTCTACCTGCGCGCCATCGAGGACCGCGAGCATCACAGCGTGGTGCTGACGCGCTCGCCCTCTCCCGGCATCGGCCATTTCAGCTTCCGCGTTTCCTGCGCGGAAGACCTGGACCGCCTGGCGCACAAGTTCGCCGGCCTGGGCCTGCCCATGCGCTGGCTGGCGGCCGGCGAGGAACGCGGCCAGGGCCGCGCGCTGCGCGTGCAGGATCCGTTCGGCTTCCAGGTCGAGTACTACGCGCACATGGAACAGGCGCCCTGGCTGCTGCAGCAATACCATCTGCACCGCCACGGCTGCCCCACCCGGCTCGATCACCTGAACGTGCTGATGCCCGACGCGCAGGCCGGCTTCGACTGGTACACGCGCGAGCTGGGCTTCTACTGCTCCGAATTCACCGCCTCGGCCCCACCCGAGGAACGCGTGTGGGCCAGCTGGCTGTACCGCAAGGCCACCATCCACGACATCGCCGTGATGACGGGCAAGGGCCCGAGCGTGCACCACGCGGGCTTCTCGCTGATGGAGCCCATGGGCGTGATCCGCGCCTGCGACGCGCTGGCCGCCGCCGGCTACGCCGACAACATCGAGCGCGGCCCGGCCCGCCACGGCATTTCCAACGCACTGTTCGTCTATGTGCGCGACCCCGACGGCAACCGCTTCGAACTCTACACCGGCGACTACCTGACCGTGGACCGCGACCAGGCGCCCAAGCGCTGGGAACTGGACAACCCGCGCCGCCAGAGCCTGTGGGGTCCGCCGCCGCCGCGCCGCTGGTACGAGGAATCCATGACCGTGGCCGCGCTGGCCGACGGCAGCCCGCAGCCGGTGTCCGACCCGATCACCCGCGCCATCCCCACCTATATCGACTGACCCGCCCCGCCCGCAGGATTTCCGCCATGAACCGACACGTCATCGTCCCGCCCACCGGCCTGCTGCCGCACCGGCCGTACTCGCCCGCCATCCAGGTCGACCGCCTGCTGTTCGTCTCGGGCCACACCGGCTCCGATCCCGTCACGCGCGCCTTCTCGGACGACATCACCGAGCAGACCGAGCTGGCCTTCCGCAACATCCAGTCCGTGATCGAGGCCGCCGGCGGCCGCATGGCCGACGTGGCCAAGGCCACCGTCTTCATGACCGACATGGACGCCGACTTCCAGGCGATGAACGCGGTGTTCAAGCGCGTCTTCCCCGACCAGCCGCCGGCCCGCTCCACCGTGGGCGTGGCCCATCTGGCCCGGCCCGGCCTGAAGGTCGAGATCGAAGTCGTGGCCGTGATCGGCTCGGCCGGCTGACGCGCGCCCCGGGGAAGCCGCCATGGAAAAACAGCTCATCGGCCGCGATGCCGGCCTGCCTCACTCGCCCGCCGTGGTCTGGCGCGACCTGGTGTTCGTCTCGGGCCAGGTGGGCTTTCTGCCCGGCACCCGCGAATTCGAGCCCGGCATCGAGGCCCAGACGCGCCAGGCGCTGCAGAACGTGCTGGACCTGCTGGCCGCTTCCGGCTGCGAGGCCGATGGCGTGTTGCAGATGACGGTGCACATGACCGACATGATCGGCGAGTTCGCCGCCATGAACGCGGTGTTCCGCGAGTTCTTTCCCGACCGCCCGCCCAGCCGCACCACGGTCGGCATCTCCCACCTGGGCCGGCCCGGCCTGAAGATCGAGATCGACGCCATCGCCGCGCGCGGCGCCTGAGCTTGCCGATTCCCCTTCTCATCCCTCCCGAACAAGAGAACGCAGTGATGATCCCTCACCTGATCGACGGCAAGCCCGTCGAAAGCCCGTCCGCGCTGGAAAACATCAATCCCGCCACCGGCGAGGTGCTGGCCGAAGTCGCGCTGGGCGGCGAACGCGAAGTCGCCCTGGCCGTGGCCGCCGCCAAGGAAGCCTTTCCCAAGTGGGCCGGCCTGCCGGCCAGGGAGCGCGCCCGCATCATGCGCCGCCTGGGCGACCTGATCGAGCGCCACGTGCCCGAGCTGGCCGAACTGGAGACCGACGACACCGGCCTGCCCATCCACCAGACCTCGAAGCAGCTGATCCCGCGCGCCAGCGAGAACTTCTATTTCTTTTCCGAAGTCGCCACGCGCATCAACGGCCAGACCTTCCCGGTCGATTCGACCATGCTCAACTACACGCTGCTGCAGCCGGTGGGCGTGTGCGGGCTGATCTCGCCCTGGAACGTGCCGCTGATGACGGCCACCTGGAAGGTGGCGCCTTGCCTGGCGCTGGGCAACACCGCGGTGCTGAAGATGTCGGAGCTGTCGCCCATGACCGCCGACCGGCTCGGCCGGCTGGCGCTGGAGGCCGGCGTGCCCAAAGGCGTGCTCAACATCGTGCATGGCCATGGCTCGGAAGCCGGCGACGCGCTGGTGCGCCATCCCGACGTGCGCACCATTTCCTTCACAGGCGGCACCGCCACCGGCCAGCGCATCGCCGAACGCGCCGGCATCAAGCGGCTGTCGATGGAGCTGGGCGGCAAGTCGCCCGTGCTGGTGTTCGAGGACGCCGACCAGCAGCGCGCGCTGGACGCGGCGCTGTTCACCATCTTCTCGATCAACGGCGAACGCTGCACCGCCGGCTCGCGCGTCTTCGTGCAGCGCTCGATCTACGACCGCTTCGCCCGCGAGTTCGCCGAGCGCGCCGCGCGCCTGATCGTGGGCGACCCGCGCGACCCGGACACCAACGTGGGCTCGATGATCACGCGCCAGCATTGGGAGAAGGTCACCGGCTACATCGAGATCGGCCGCCGCGAAGGCGCCGTGGTGGCGGCCGGCGGCGGCGTGCCGGCCGGGCTGCCGGCGCGCGTGGCCAAGGGCAACTTCGTGCAGCCCACCGTGCTCACCGGCGTGGACAACCGCATGCGCGTGGCGCAGGAAGAGATCTTCGGTCCGGTGGTCTGTCTGATTCCCTTCGACGACGAGGACGAGGGCCTGCGGCTGGCCAACGACAGCCGCTACGGGCTGGCTTCCTACGTCTGGACCCAGGACGTGGGCAAGGCCCACCGGCTGGCGCGCGGCATCGAGGCCGGCATGGTCTTCGTCAACAGCCAGAACGTGCGCGACCTGCGCCAGCCCTTCGGCGGCATCAAGGACTCGGGCGTGGGCCGCGAGGGCGGCGACGCCAGCCTGGAGACCTTCTGCGAGATGAAGAACGTCTGCATCTCGATGGGCAGCCACCCCATTCCGCGCTGGGGCGTGTGACGCCCGGGGCGGCCCGCCCCAACCCTGCCGGACCCGGCCGCGCGCGCGGCCGGGCCGCTGCTCGCCAACCGTATAATCCGGAGGCATACAAGAACGACAGACACACACCAAGGGAAAACGTGGCCAAACAAGCGAATGGCCCGGCGCGTCACGTCGCCGTCGAGACCTGGCTGCCCCAGGGCGAACAGGCCGCCTACCTGCGCTCGCTGAGCCACCTGGGCCAGCCCGTCACGCTGCCCAGCGGCGCCAGCCTCTTCAACCAGGGCCAGGTCGACGACCTGTTCTACGTGATCGTGACCGGCAAGGTCCATGTCCACATGCTCAGCGAGGACGGCCATGAGTCCATCCTCAACATCATGGGGCCGGGCAGCCTGATCGGCGAGGCCGCCGCCTTCCTCAAGCAGCCGCGCTACTCCAGCGCGCGCGCCATCGAGGACAGCTCCCTGCTGCGCTTCGAGACCGGACGCATCCCCGACCTGGTGCGGCAGGACCCTGATTTCGCGCTGGCCCTGATCTACCTGCTCAGCGTCAAGCAGCGCCAGATGGTGGCGCGCCTGCGCCAGGCCACCTTCGATTCGCCCGAGCAGCGCGTGATCCGCTTCCTGGACCAGTTCCGCCAGACCCACCAGGACGCCTGCGCCGAGGGCGCGCCCATCACGGTCAACCTGACACATGAGCAGATCGGCAGCCTGGTCGACCTGTCCCGCGTCACGGTCACGCGCGTGCTGAACCGCCTCAAGCGCGACGGGCTGCTGGACCTGGACGGCAAGAAGATCATGCTGGCCGAGGGTTTCTCGGAGCGCGTGCGCGGCGAATACGCACCCTGACGGACCGGCCGGCTCCCGGGCAGGCCGGCCCGCGCCGGTTCAATGCACGGTGGTGCCGTCCGGCGGGCTCTGGTCCAGCCCCAGCGCCGCTTCCCAGCTGCGCAGCGGCACGCAGGTCTGCAGGCGCACGATGGCGCGCTGGATCAGCGCCGGATGCAGCTCGTGCCCCAGGCCGGTGGCCACGTCGATGGTGGAATCGCCATGCAGCTCGTTCAGCCGGGCCTGCGCCGCCTGGATGAGCGCCACGTCCATGACCGGATCGGCCGAGCCATGCAGCAGGTGCAGCGTGGTGTAGCGCGGCGCGGTCCTGGGCAGTTCGGCGTAGCGCCCCGAGAACGCCATCACGCGGCCGGCCATGCCGTCATGCGCCTGCACCAGCTCCAGCGCCATGATGGCGCCCTGCGAGAAGCCGGCCAGGGCCGTGTCCGATTGCAGCAGGCCGAAGCGTTGCTGCGCCTGCTGCACATAGGCGGCCAGCGCCGGCAATGCCGCCGCCACCCGCGCGGGACGGTTTTCCTCGGTCACGCCGCGCACCGAGAACCACTGGCGGCCGGCGCCGCCGCCATCGAAGGGCTCGAAGCCTTCAGGGATCAGCACCGCAGCCGTGGGAAAGGCGGCGCGCACCGCGTCGGCCAGCGGCAGCAGGCTGTCCGGCGTGCCGCCGACCCCGTGCAGCAGGATGAACAGCTGGCGCACGTCCACGCCCGGCTCGGGCAGAAATTCGATTTGAGGGGAATGGGCCATGATGCTGCTCCTGCGGGCGTGGGCGCGCGGCCGCGCCCGGAAATTCCGGACATTGTAAAATGCCGGGCTTTGCCGTCCAGCCCGGCGTCCGCGCCGCCTGGCGCGGCGCCCGTCCAGGACGCCAAGCGGCCTGGACCTTCAAGGCCACGGACTACAGTTCCCGCCCCCCTGGGCGAGGCGGAACCGGCCCCTGTCCGGCATCCACCCGATACGGCCCCTTGCAACAAATACCCCTGGCATTCCAACAATGACGACACCGACGACAGATTCGGGGACCCCTGCGGGCAGCGCGAATCAGCTGCAGCGCGTGCTCAAGGCGCGCCACCTGACCATGATCGCGCTCGGCGGCGCCATCGGCACGGGCCTGTTCATCGCCTCCGGCGCGGCGATCGCCGAGGCCGGTCCCGGCGGCGCGCTGCTGGTCTACCTGGTGATCGGCCTGATGGTCTATTTCATCATGACCAGCCTGGGCGAACTGGCCACCTTCATGCCGGTGTCCGGCTCCTTCTGCACCTATGCCTCGCGCTACGTGGATCCGGGCTTCGGCTTCGCGCTGGGCTGGACCTTCTGGTTCAGCTGGGCCACCGTGGTGGCCGTGGACGTGGTGGCGGCGCAGCTGGTCATGGCCTACTGGTTCCCGGATTCGCCCGGATGGATCTGGAGCGTGGCCTTCCTGGCGCTGACCTTCGGCCTGAACGCCTTCTCGGCGCGCGGCTTCGGCGAATCCGAATACTGGTTCGCGCTGATCAAGGTCATCGCCGTGCTGTGCTTCATCGTCGTGGGCCTGGGCATGCTGGTCGGCATCATACACAGCGGCGACCAGATCGGCCTGGTCAACTGGAGCGTGGGCGACGCGCCCTTCGTCGGCAACTTCGCCACCTGGGTGGGCGTGGCCATGGTGGTGGCCTATTCGTTCCAGGGCACCGAGCTGGTCGGCGTGGCCGCCGGCGAATCCGAAAACCCGCGCCGCAACGTGCCGCGCGCCATCAACCACGTGTTCTGGCGCATCCTGCTGTTCTACGTGCTGGCCATCCTGATCATCGGCCTGCTCATTCCCTATACCGATCCGCAACTGCTGCGCAACGAGGTCGGCGATATCGCCGTCAGCCCGTTCACGCTGGTGTTCCAGCACGCCGGCCTGCTGTCGGCGGCGACGGTCATGAACGCGGTCATCCTGACCTCGGTGCTGTCGGCCGGCAACTCCGGCATGTACGCCGCCACGCGCATGCTGTTCAACATGGCCGTGGACGGCCAGGCGCCCGCCTTCTTCAAGCGCCTGACGCGCGGCGGCGTGCCGCTGCGCGCGCTGCTGGCCACCACCGTGCTGGCCTGCCTGTGCATGTTCAGCGTGGTCTACAGTCCCAAGGCGGTCTATATCTGGCTGCTGAACTTCGCCGGCATGACCGAGTTCATCGTCTGGCTCAGCATCGCGGTCAGCCACTACCGCTTCCGCCAGGGCTATGTGAAACAGGGCTACGACACCGCCGACCTGCCCTACAAGGCCGGCCTGTTCCCCTTCGGCCCGCTGCTGGCCTTCGTGCTGTGCCTGCTGGTGACGCTGGGCCAGAACTACCAGGCCTTCCTGGAACAGCGCATCGACTGGATCGGCGTGATCTCCACCTATCTGGCGATCCCGCTGTTCCTGGCCTTCTGGATCGGTCACCGGCTGCTGCGCAAGTCGCGCTGGATTCCCTACGCGGACATGCGCTACTACGGCGTGGACGCCAACGGCGCGCCGCCGCCCGCCGCGCGTTCCTGACGCGTGCGCGGCCGCCCGGCATGCCGGGCGGGCCACCCTCTACTGCCGCAAGGCGCCGGCCAGCAGCCGCACTTCCTCCAGCGCGCCGGGCACGCCGCGCTCGGCCAGCACCTCGGCCAGCCGGGAACCGACCACCACCAGGTCGGCATGCCTGCCCACCACCCTGGCCTGCTTTGGTGTGCGCACGCCGAAACCCGCCGCCACCGGCAAGCCCGTATGCGCGCGCACCTTGGCCAGCGCCCGGGCGATGCGGTCCTCGTCCGGCAGCTCGGCCCCGGTCGTGCCGGCCAGCATGATGTGATAGACGAAACCGCCCGCGTCGCGCAGCGTGTCGGCCAGCCGGGAATCCTCGGAGGTCGGCGCCGACATGCGGATCAGGTGCATCCCGTGCTCGCGCAACTGGCGGTCGATCTCGCCCGCGTGTTCCAGCGGCAGGTCGACCAGGATCAGCCCGTCCACGCCCGCCTCGCCCGCATCCCGGGCGAAGGCCGCGACGCCATGGCGCAGGATGGGATTGAGATAGCCCATCAGCACCACCGGCGTCCGGCTCTCCGTCTCGCGCAGGGCGCGCACCAGGGCCAGCGTGCGCTTCAAGGTCTGCCCGCCAGCCAGCGCGCGCGCATTGGCCTGCTGCAGGATCGGGCCGTCGGCCACCGGATCGCTGAACGGCATGCCCAGCTCGATCACGTCCGCGCCGGCCGCCGGCAGGCCGCGCAGCAGCGCCAGCGAAGCTTCCGGATCGGGGTCGCCCGCCGCGAAATAGGCGGCCAGGCCGCTGCGTCCGGCGCGGCGCAGCGCGCCGAGGGTATGGTCAAGCCGGTTCATGTGCTGCCTCGTCATATTGGGTAACGGTGTCCAGGTCCTTGTCGCCGCGCCCGCTCAGGCACACGATCAGGATGTCGTCGGGCCGCATGCGGGGCGCGAGTTCGCGCGCATGAGCCAGCGCATGGGCGCTTTCCAGCGCCGGCAGGATGCCCTGCCGGCGGGTCAGCCAGTGGAAGGCGGACACGGCCTGCGCGTCGGTCACGGAGACATAGTCCACGCGCTTGCGGTCGTGCAGCAGCGCATGCTCCGGCCCCACGCCCGGGTAGTCCAGGCCCGCCGAGATCGAATGCGCATTGATGATCTGGCCATCCTCGTCCTGCAGGTAATAGCTGTGGCAGCCGTGCAGCACGCCGGGGCAGCCGGCCCCCAGGCTGGCCGCGTGAGCGCCGCTGGCCAGGCCCAGCCCGCCCGCTTCCACGCCTATCATCCGCACGCCCGCATCGCCCAGGAAGGGATAGAAGAAGCCCAGCGCGTTCGAACCGCCGCCGACGCAGGCGACCATGGCATCCGGCAGGCGCCCGGTCCGGGCCAGGATCTGCTCGCGCGTCTCGTCGCCGATCACGCGCTGGAACTCGCGCACCAGCCAGGGATAGGGATGCGGGCCCGCGCCGGTGCCCAGCAGATAGTAGGTGTCGGCGACGTTGGCGATCCAGTCGCGCAGCGCCTCGTTCATCGCATCCTTCAGCGTCGCGGTGCCGGTATGGACGGCGCGCACCTGCGCGCCCAGCATGCGCATGCGGCGCACATTGACGGACTGGCGCGCCATGTCCTGCGCGCCCATGTAGACCACGCATTGCAGGCCGTACAGCGCGCACACCGTCGCGGTGGCCACGCCATGCTGGCCCGCGCCGGTCTCGGCGATGATGCGGCGCTTGCCCATGCGGCGCGCCAGCAGGATCTGGCCCAGGCAGTTGTTTATCTTGTGGGCGCCGGTGTGGTTCAAGTCCTCGCGCTTCAGGTAGATGCGCGCCCCGCCCAGCTCGTCGGAAATGCCCTCGGCCAGAAACAACGGGCTGGGCCGGCCCACGTAATCGGCCAGCATGGCGCGGAAGGACCGCCAGAAGTCCGGATCCTCGCGCAGTGCGCGGAAGGCGCGTTCCAGTTCATCGAGGGCGGGGATGAGGGTTTCGGGCATGTAGCGCCCGCCATAGGGCCCGAATTGGCCATGGCGGTCGGGAATGTCCGGATGGGAAGCTGGCTGCATGAGTCACGGATTCCATTTGCGGTGCTGGCTCGGACGAGCCGGGATTTCCGTTTATGCTAGCTTTCATCAAACCAGTTTTAAATCAATGATTTGTTTATCATCAATGTTAGCTGAACTAACAACCTGATCATGAGACGCCTGCCCTCCCTGAACGCGCTGCGCTTCTTCGACAGCGCCGCCCGCCAGCTGAGCTTCAGCCTGGCCGCCAAGGAACTGTGCGTGACGCACAGCGCCGTCAGCCAACAGATCCGGCAGCTGGAGCAATGGTTCGACTGCCCGCTGTTCGAGCGCCGCGCCGGCGGCGTCCAGCTGACCGCCGCCGGCCTGGACCTGCAGCGCGCGGCCGAGGACGCCTTCGACCTGCTGGAGCGCCGCTGCGACGCGCTCAGGCGCAGCACCCAGCCTTCCGAGCTGGCCGTGGGCGCGCCGGCCAGTTTCCTGTCCAACTGGCTCATCCCCCGGCTGGAGCGTTTCGAGGCCGCGCATCCCGACATCCGCATCCGCCTGCAGACCGCGGCGGACGCCGCCCTGCTGAACACCCGGCGCGTCGACGCGCTGATCCTGGCCGGCCGCGATTGGCCGCGCGAGTGGGCCGTGACGCCGCTGCTGGCCGAGGCCACCGGCCCGGTCTGCGCGCCAGCCTGGGCCGCCCGCCTGTCGCGTCCGGCCGACGTGCTGGACGCGCCGCTGCTGCACACCAGCTCGCGGCCCGAGGCCTGGCGGGACTGGGCCGGCCGCGTCGGCGTGAAGCTGGCCCCGCGTCATCCCGGCCGCGAATTCGATCATCTGGGGCACATGCTGGAAGCGGCTGCCGCCGGCCTGGGCGTGGCCATCGCGCCGGCCGTGCTGGTTGAGGCCGAGCTGCATCGCGGCCGCCTGGCCGCGCCGCTGGGCTTCGTCGATAGCGGCGCCGCCTTCAGCCTGTGCACGCTGAAGGCGCAGGATGGCGCGCCCCCCGCGCTGGCGCGGCTGCGCGACTGGCTGCTGGCCGACGCGGCGGCGGTGTGAACGCGGACGGCCGAACAGGCGCGAACGACGCCGCCGACGGCCGCGCCCAGGTATGCCGCTGGCGCGAATCTATACTGCGAACTTCATCAATTTCCACAACACCTCCATGGCCCCCGCCTCCGTCCTGATCGAACGCGCCTGCGAACAACACGTCCCGGGCATCACCGCGCTGCATGGCGATCCGGACGTCGCGCGCCAGGTCCTGCAGTTGCCCTACCCGTCGCTGGAAAGATGGCGCAAGCGCATGGAACAGGACAGCGAAAGGCGCGTCGGCCTGGTCGCCACGGTGCAGGGCGAGGTGGCGGGATACGCCAGCCTGGAGCAATTCGAACGCGTCCGGCGCAGCCATTGCGGCAGCGTCGGCATCGCGGTCGCGAAGGGCTGGCACGGCCAGGACATCGGCGGCCGCCTGCTTGGCGCGCTGCTGGACGTGGCCGACAACTGGATGAACCTGCGCCGGGTGGAACTGATGGTCTATACCGACAACGAACCCGCCATCGCCCTGTACCGCAAGCACGGCTTCGAGGTCGAAGGCGAACTGCGCGACTACGCGGTGCGCGACGGCCGCCATGTCAACGCCTACGCCATGGCCAGGTTGCGCGACGCCGACCCGCGTTGAATGCCGGGCGGGCCGCTGGCCTGCCCACTCGCCTGCCCTGGCGCTAGCGGCCCATGAACCAGCCCACGCCCGCCCAGCCCGGCGCCAGCAGGGCCGCCGCCCACAGGAAAGCCGAGGCCCAGTTGGCCGCCTGGAACGGCCCGCGCCGCATCTCGAAAATGCCGGCCAGCGTCGGCACCGTGGCGCGCAAGGGCCCGAAGAAGCGGCACAGCACGATGCTCAGCACGCCCCAGCGCTTGATGAAAGCCGCCGCGCGCAGCACCTGGCGCGGCCGGCGCCGCAGCGGCGCCCATTGCAGCAGCGCCGGCCCGACCTTCACGCCCAGCGCATAAGCGACCCAGTCGCCCAGCGCGGCGCCGATCGCGATGGCCAGCCAGACGGGCGCGAACTGCCCCGCGCCCGACCCCAGCACGGCCCCGATCGACAGCAGCAGCGCCGTGCCCGGCACGAACAGCGCCACCAGCGGCAGTGACTTCACGAAGGCGAAAGCGAAGCCGATGGCCGGCAGCCATTGCTCGTGGGCGCGGGCAAAGCCCAGGATCTGGTCGATGAGGTTGCCGAAGAAATCGGGCATCGTGGAACGGGAGCGCGGCAGGTCTGGAAAAGCGCCCACCTTAGCACGCAGGCTCGGGCGCCTGCCCAGCCGGGGCCGACCGCCGCGCCCGTCGCCCTGCGTTCGTTCCACACGCAGGGGCCACGCGGACGCGGCCAGTCCGTTCAGGCCCGGACCGGACGCGCCGTTGGCAGCCCCGCCGGCGCGTCTGCCTTGGCGCGCCCCGCGTCGAACAGACGCCGGACCCGCTCGCGTTCCTGCTCCGATTGGCCGAAGCAGACATGGCAGCCCAGGTACAGCAACAGGTTGACGCCCAGCGCCAGCACGCCCGAGGTCAGGCTGCCCAACCCCGGCATGTCGTCGGGATAGAACCAGGTCAGCACCGCCGCCAGCGTGAAGCCGCAGCCCATCGACAGCAAGGCGCCGATGCGGTTGCCGCCGCGCCAGAACATGCCCAGGAACAGCGGCACCGCCAGCTGCACGATGCCCTGGTAGGACATCTGCGCCAGCAGTTGCAGCCGTGGGAAATCGTAGGTCAGGAAGGCCACCACCGAGGCCCCCAGCATGAACACCGCCATCGAGGCCTTGGCGATGATGGTCATCTGCCGGTCCGTGCGCGGCGACACCACCTGCACGATGTCGTTGGCGATCTGCGCCCCGCAGACCTGCACGCAGCCGTCCACCCAGCCCATGCTGGCGGCCAGCACGATGACGATGGCCAGGCCCAGCATCCATTCGCCGCCCACGTGGTACAGCAGCGTGAACCAGCCGTCCTGCGGCTTGGCGCTGACCACGTCCAGGCCGCTGGCGGCCAGCGCCACCAGCGTCAGCAGCGCGTAGAAGCCGCCGGCCACGATCATGGTCTGCACCGTGCCCTTCTTCACCGCGCCCACGCCGCTGGCGGTGTAGATGCGCTGGTAGCTGGTCGGCCAGCACAGCGAGCCGATAACGCCCGTCAGGATCAGGCTGGACACGTACCAGATGCCGTACTGGCCGCCCTGCCCCGGCAGGCGCAGCAGCTCGGACGGCAGCGTCGCCAGATTCGCGTAGGACGCCTCGCGGCTGAACCAGAGCAGGCCCAGGCACAGCAGCGCGCTGCCGCCATAGGCCACGATGCCCTGGACCAGGTCGGTGATGACCAGGCCGCGCATGCCCATCTGCACCGTCCAGATCTGTCGTACGCCGATCAGGGCCACGCCCGCGACCAGGCTGGCGCCCACGCTCCAGGTGCCGAAGCTGGCGAAATGGAACAGCACAGCCATGGCCTGGATGCCCAGGACCAGCCAGGGAAACAGGCAGATGATGCCGATCAGGCTGGCGATCACGCGCACCGCCTTCGAATCGAAGCGCATGCCCAGCATGTCGCACTGGGTGCGCAGGTCGAAGCGCTTGCCCCAGACCCAGGCCCGTTCCGCCATCAGGTACATGGCGGTCACGCCCAGCAGCGAGTAGGCCAGCGCATAAAGGCCCAGCACGCCCGCGCCGGCGCTCAGGCCGAAGAAGGCCGTGTAGGTGGCGCCGGGCCACCATGAGTTGGTGTACGACATGGCGATGAACCAGGCGGAAAAGGACCGGCCGCCCACCGCGTAGTCGGTGAAGGTGCCGCTGCTGCGCTTGGTGGCATAGAGGATCACGACGATCAACGCCATGAATCCGAACAGCATGCCGAAGGTGATCAGGGTGGATCCGTTCATGGCGTTCTCTCAGGAATGTTCGTTGTCCAGCTCGTCGCCGAACTCGCCGCGCAGGCGCTCCACGCGCATCAGCAAGGCGATGCCGGCCACCAGCAGCACGGCGTCGATCAGCCAGTAGGCGATCGCCAGCGGCATGCCCAGCACCAGCGCGCGCTGGCCGCCCGCGGCCAGGTAGAACGGCGGGAACACCGCCAGCAGCAGGCAGCCTCCCAGCCACAGGCCGACGATGGCGGACTTGGCCCGCGCCGGCAGTTTGATGATCAGGTCTTTCATTGCGGCCTCCGGCGCGCCGGCTGCGCCGCCCGAGGGACGGTCCCGCGGGCGGCGCGATGGAAAGGAAAATGGAAGGGACGGCCCGGGGCTAGAAGGGCTCGGGGTCCAGGAAGCGGTTCAGGACGTTGCGCATGATCCGGGACACGTTGTTGTCGTAGCCGTTGTGCGACAGGCTGCCGGCCCAGGCGATGGACCCGGTCGAGAACACCGCCCCGCCGGCCGCCGTCTCGTAGAAGACCAGGTCCGCCTTCACCAGCGGGCTGACGGTGCCGCCGGTGCCCGGGTAGTTGATGAGGATTTCCTCGGCCACCACCTGATAGATGTCGGAATGGCCGGTCGAGGACGCCAGCACCAGCGTGTTCGGCGGGCTGCCCAGCAGGCGATCGACATGATCCAGCTCCAGCCCGGCCGCGCCGTTGCCGACCAGCCCGAAGTCGCCGATGCGCTCGTCGTCCGCGATGCCCTCGAAGATGAAGCGGGCGCGCGGATCGAAGCTGCCTTCCTGGCGCAGGTAGTACGAGGAATCATCGAAGCCCTGGGCGATGAAGCCGTTGCCGGCGATCATCTGCGGCGGCCGTCCCTGGCGCCGCCAGAGACCGCCGTACTCGCCGGTGAAGCTGTGGTAGTACTCGCCCGGTTCGGCCGCCCAGGCGCGGGTGCCGTCCTCGTTGCGGCGCACCTCCATCACGCCCGGCACCGAGGGATTGAAGGCCACGCGCCAGTACCAGGTGTTGCCGCCCATCGAGATGATGCGCCCGCCCCGACCGCGAAATGCGTCCACCGCGTCCCACATTTCCTTGGACCAGTACTCGGAATGGCTGCTGGTGACCAGCACGTCGTAATCGCCCAGCGCCGCCTCGCCCTGGTAATGCAGGTCTTCGTCCGACAGGCAGTCGTAGCCGTAACCCTGCGCCTCCAGCCAGTCCGTGACATGCGTGTCGGCGTTGAATTGCCACAGCGCGGAACCGCGTCCGCCCAGCCAGGAGCGGTACTTCGGCCGCATGTTCAGGATGGGCCGCAGCCGCGAGGTGTAGCAAACGCCCGCGCCGTCGCTGTGCACGTCGTAACAGGAGTTGCCGTATTCGCGGTGCTCGCTGAGGAACACGTCGTTCTTGCGCAGCACCGCCACCTGGTCGGTCAACAGCTGCGCCAGCGGCGCGTCGGTGGGCATGTGCTCGTTGGCATAGGCCATGTAGCTGGCGGTGGGCACCAGGTAGGCGATGCGGTTGCCGGTCTGGCCCGGCGTGGCGCGGACCACGAAGGGGATGAACTCCTCGTCGTCCCCGCAGCGCAGATGGGCCGCGTACAGGCCGGACCGCAGCGATGCCGGCACGGTCAGCGAGAAATCGGTCTCCCAGCCGGCGTCGTGGACGCTGTCGTCGTGAAAGTGCATCGCCCCGTACTGCCGGGGAGCGTGGCGCCAGTTCATTTCCTCGCCGGTCCAGTTGGCGCCCTTCATCGCGCGCACTGGCAGGTTGAGCGTGCGGCCGTGCAGCTGGTTGCCGCTGACGTCCTCGATCGACTCGGATTCCATCCGGCGCGAGAAATCCCACACCCCCACCACGCCGGCCGTGCGCATGCCCTGGAACGACGGATCTTCCAGCGCGCGGATCTCTGCCTCGTCCAGCGCGCGGGCGCTCAGCCGGGGACGGTCGATCTTGCCGTTCATCAGCGCCGTTCCGATGATGCGGCCGCCTGCCGGCGCGGGCGTCGCGGCGAAGGCCAGCAGGGTCTGCCCGTCCAGCGCCGGCGCCGATTGCCGCCGCTGCACGCGGGCGCGGTCGTCGACGCGGGCGTAGACGCGGTGCGGCACCTGATGCAAGGTGAGCACGCCTTCTTCCGCGTCGATCGACAAGGCCACCGAATACCACTCGCGCGCCAGCATGGGCTTGCCGCTGGCCACGGTCTCGGTCCGCCCGCCTTGCGCCAGCACCGCCTCCAGCTCGCCCCGGGCATTGATATCCAGCCGCACGCCCTGGCCGGCGTCGGGATTCCACAGACTCATGATGGTCTGCGCCCGACCGCCCGGCCGCGTCGGCCAGACGATGGCCTGCAGCGTCATCGAACGCAGCCGCGCGAAGTGACGGTTGCCGTCGACACAGGCCCAGGAGCCGCAGTGGATCCGCTGCTCCCGTCCATCATGGCGCCCCTCGATGCTGCTGGGCACGTGCGCTTCCTTGTAGCCGGGCCCCGCCGGATTCATGTCGCCGTGGATGATACGCACGAGCCGCGCCTCATACGGCCGGGCGGGCCGCGCGCTCACCTTGAAGGCGATCGTCTCGCCGCCCGCCACGCTGATCTTGTCGCTATAGCCGGTAATGCTGCTGTTCATTGCTTGTCTCCCATGCTTGCGCTCATTGCCCGCGCCGTCAGTCTTGCAACGCCTGCCCGAAGTGTTGTTCCCAGCGGGCCTTGAAGACGAACCATTCGGCGTCCTCGATGCGGTCGAAGACTGCGCCCGCGATGAGCTCGACAGGGTCATTGCGGGTCGCGCCGAGCCGGGCGGCCTGCCAGGGGCCGTAGTGCGACAGCTCGACCAGCACATGCTTGTGCGCCACGGCCACGCCGCGAAAGCGTTCCAGCAGGCGCTTGAGCGGCTCGCTGTGCGGGCCGCAGGGCCGGGCGCGGAATTCCTCGGCCAGCCCGGGATCGGAGTGCGGTGTCATCGTGTTCCCCTTGGGTTGAAATCGCTTGCGGCCAAGATATCAACCCCCGCCCGGCGGGAATGTCGTGGGAGTGCACGGTTTGTTTGTCCGGCGGCGGGCGGACCGCCGGGCATCACTGCGTGTCAGGAGACGGCGGGCGCGGCCCCGCGCTGGCGCAGTTCGCCGGCGGTACAGCCGAAGCGCTGCCTGAACGCATAACAGAAGTGGGAGAAATTGCTGAATCCGGCGCGGTACATCACTTCCTTGATCGTCAGGTGGTTCAGGCGGGCGTCGGCCAGCATCTCGTAGGCCTGCTGCAAGTGCGCCTCGCGCAGCTGTTCGCCGAAACTGGTGGCGTGCCGCGCCAGGATGCGGTGCACGTACCCCGGCGAGATGCGCAGCTGCTGCGCCACCTGCGCGGCATTCAGCGGCGTCTCTGCGTCGCAGCCCCGGATCCGGCTGACGATCTCCCGGTACAGCCAGTCCGTCCCGCGCCGGCCGCCTTCCGCCGCGCCGGCCTCGTCGCCTTCCTCCTCCTCGCCGCGCAGAAGGATCGCCACCAGCCGCGCCACCTCGGAGGCCAGCGCCGGCCCGAGCCGCTGGCGCGACGCGTCGTTCAGCCGCCACGCCGACTGCGCGAAGCCACGGACCACGCCGGCGAATTCGCCGGGGCCGCGCGGCGCCCGGGCGCAATGCGTCCAGGCGCGCGGATACTCGCTTTCCAGCGCCTGGGCCGGGATGCGGACGGTGGTGTTGCGAAAATTGTCGGCGCAGGACAGCTCGTAGTATTCGCTGCTGCGCACCATGACATAGCCGCCGGCCTGCACATAGCCGTTGCGCCCCTGGTGCTCGAAGTACAGCGGCCCGGTCTCGGGAAAGACCAGCACATAGCTGTCTTCGCCATCGCTGGCGATATGGGCCCGCGTCCGCAGCACGCGCTGCCGGTCGGAGTCGAAGCGCGTCAGGCTGACCCCGCCCAGCGCCTGTTCGGCCAGCTTGCCGCGGATGCCGTGCTTGCGGTCTCCCACGATATCGACGCGGTAGTACACGTCGCCCATGATCTGCTGCCACTTCAGCAATTGGCGCGACGAATCCACGCCTACCGTGCTGTGCACGTGAGCCATGATGCTTCCCCTGTATGGTTTTATGGAACCGCGACTGCGCGCGGCGGCCCGGACCTGCGCGTCCGGGCCGCCGCCTGATGCCCGCTGCTGCTATGCCTCTCCGCCCGCCTCCAGGTAGCCGCGCCGCCACTCGCTGGGCGACATGCCCAGCCAGCGGTGAAAGGCGCGGGAAAACGCGCTGATCTCGGAATAACCGAGCAGGAAAGCCAGTTCGGAAATCTGGATCTCGCGATCCTTCAGATAGTTGAGCGCCAGCTCGCGGCGCACCTCCAGCAGCAGCTCCTGATAGGTGCAGCCGTGGTTGCGCAGGCGCCGCTGCAGCGTCCAGTTCGGGATGTTCAGCGCCCGCGCCACATCGTCGAGCGAAGGCTCGCCGTCGGCCAGCTGGCGGCGGATGGCGGCGGCGGCGCGCTCGACCAGCGATTCGCCCGGCATGCCCGCCAGCCCCAGCTGAGCCAGGTTGTGCCGCAGCAGCGCCAGCAGATGGGCGTCGGCGCCGGGCATGGGCGCGTCCAGCTGCCGCGTCGGCAGCACGATGGCGTTGCAGGGCTGCGCGAACAGCGCCGGCGCGCCGAAGCTGCGCTCGTGCTCGGGCCAGGACTCCGGACGCGCATGCTCGAACAGCACGGCCTCGGGCGACCAGCGGCTGCCCAGCGCGTGGCGCAGAATGTTGAAGAACATGCCCAGCGACAGCTCGGCGTCCTGGCGTCGCGCGGCGATGCTGCGATCCAGGATCTGATATTCGATGCGGCTCAGCTCAGGCTGGCGCACCACGCGCAGGATGGAACGCTGCTGGTGATGATGGAACAATCCGCCGATGTTCTCGAAGGCCGCACCCACCGTCGGCGAGGCCAGCGCGACATAGCCCAGCAGACCCAGCTGGCCCGGCTCGTACTGCTGTCCGTAACGCAGGCCGAAGTTGCCGTTGCAGGTATCGGCCGCCGCCTGCTCCATGACCCGGCAATATAGGTCGAGTCCGAGGCTGCTGGCGGGCTGCCCCAGCGCCGTGGCGCTCACGCCGGCCAGCCCGAGCACGCGGTCCGGATCGCCGCCCTCGAGCAGGATGAAGCTCACCAGACCGGTCGCGGCCGCCGAGAGGATGCTCGACGCCTGCGACCGCGCCGCGGGCGTGGCGCGCAAGCGCGGGGACGTGTCACGCATGCTCCAATTCCTCGATTCTGGTAAGGCTGGAGGTCTTCCAATTCCGGCGGATCATCTCCCCGGACGCAGGGGCCGTCAAGCCATCTTCCGGATGTAGTCCGCCCCCAATTCCGCGGTCGCCGCGACCCAGGCGCCGCCCAGGCTGCGGGCCAGATCGGTCTCGCTGTGCGAGCCCATCCAGGCCAGCAATTGCAGGCGACGCTGCATCAGGAACGTCGGAAACTCATCCCGCTCCGCCTGGGACAGGCTGCCGGCCTGGCAGTAGCCCTCGGCCCAGGCATCCATCAGCCGGTCCCGGTCGGCGCGGTGCTCGATGAAGCTGAGCGTCGAAGCCATATCATGCAGAAACCAGCCCAGGCCGCAATCATCGAAATCGATAACATGGGTGCGCTCGCCATCCACCAGCAGATTGGCGCTGCGCAGGTCGGCATGGATCAGGCCGAAGCGCTCCGGCCCTGTGCCGAAGGCATCGAGCCGTTGACCCAGCAATCGCTCGGTGAGGCGCAGGGTCTCGCGCTGTGCCGGCGTCAGGCCCGGCGCGCGTTCCCACTGTCCCCAATGCGCGGCCGGGCCCACCGTGCCGGCGTGGTCCCAGACCATGCGCTCGAAATGGCCGGGACGCCGCCAGGCGCGCGACTGCGCGTGCATGCGGGCGCTGAGCCAGCCCAGGTGGCGCTGCGAGGCGTCCAGCTTGTCCGGATCGGGAAAACCGCCGTCGATCCAGCGGAACAGCGCTACATAACGCGTGCCCGCCGGCTTGCGCGTGACGCGCTGCAGCACCGTGCCGTCCAGCGCGGGCAAGGCTTGCGGCGTGCCGATGCCGGCCTCGTTCAGCGCGCGCATCCAGTCCAGCTCGGTCTGGATGGCGTTGCGCGTCTGGTAATTCGGACGGTGAATCCGCATCGCGGCCTTGAACCCGGCGCGCCGGTCCTCGATCCGGAACACCGTGTTCTCGGAATGGCTGAGCAGGCCGATGTCGGCGCGCGTGTCCACGCCGTATAACGGCAGCGCGCTGCGCGCCAGGTCGGACAGCTGATCGATGTATCGCCGGTAGGCGGCGTCGTTGCGTTCTGCCATGGGGGGGCTCCGGGCTGGGCTGCGTGGTGGCCCCATCTTCAGCCGGGCCGGCCGCCGGTCGTTAGGCCGTGGCGCGCAGAACTTTGACCGCGGACGGCAAGGCGGCTCAGGGTCAACCCGGAGACCGCGACGATCGCCATGGCCGCGCCCCATGGCCGCTCAGGGTAGACCCTAGGCGTCGCGCCCGATCAAGCAACTGTCCCGGCAGGTCAAGCGCGCGCGGTGGCGCCGGCGCAAGATGGGGCTCCATCCAACCAGGAGCCCGCCATGTTTGCTTCCATCCAAGGAAAAGTCGCCGTGGTGACCGGCGCCAGCCGGGGCATCGGCAAGGGCATCGCCGAAGTCCTGGCCGAACAGGGCGTCCGCGTGGCCGTGATGGCGCGCTCGCGCGACGCGGCCCAGGCCTGCGCCGACGCACTGGTCGCCGCCGGCGGCCAGGCGCGTGGCTATGCCGCGGACGTCGGCGACCGCACCTCGATGGACGCCGCCGCGCGCGCCGTGGCGCGGGACCATGGCGGCATCGACATCGTCTGCGCCAACGCCGGCATCTTCCCCAGCGCGTCGCTGGAAGAGATCGACGGGCCGGCCTGGGACCTGGTGCTGAACACCAATGCGCGCGGCGCGCTCTACACCGTGCAGGCCTGTCTGCCCTGGCTGAAGCAGGCCGAGGCAGGCCGCGTGATCCTGACCTCGTCGATCACCGGCCCCGTCACCGGCTATCCGGGCTGGGCGCACTACGCGGCCAGCAAGGCGGCGCAGCTGGGTTTCATGCGCACCGCCGCGCTGGAACTGGCGCACCACGGCATCACGATCAATGCGGTCCTGCCCGGCAACGTGCTCACCGAGGGGCTGAACGAGATGGGCCCGGACTACCTGGAACAGATGACGCGCTCGGTGCCGCTGCGGCGTCTGGGCAGCGTGCGCGACATCGGCTGGGCGGCGCTGTTCCTGGCCTCGCGCGAGGCCGGCTTCATCACCGGGCAGACGCTGGTGATCGATGGCGGCCAGACCCTGCCCGAAAGCATGGCGGCGCTGTAGCCCGCCGCCCGTGCCAGGCCCGGCGGCCGCTCATCGCCCCTGGCGCCCTTCCCATCCGCATCCGCACGGAGCTCCCATGCCGCCCACCCTGGATCCGGCGTCCGCCGACGCCGAGCACGATGTCTCGAAGTACGGTTATGTGCAGGAGCTGGACCGCAGCATGAACGTCTGGCAGCTCACCGCGTTCGGCCTGAACTACATGGTGCCGATCGCGCCGGCGATCATCTTCGGCATCCTGCTCAAGCTGTCCGGCGGCACCGTCGCCCTGCCCTACCTGCTGGCCGGCGTGGCCATGCTGTTCACCGCCTTCAGCTATGCGGTGATGGTGCGCAATTTCCCGCTGGCCGGCTCGGTCTACAACTACGTCGGCCGGGGCTGCAATCCGTACTTCGGCTTCCTGTCCGGCTGGGTGCTGACGCTGGACTACATCCTCATCCCCACCGTCACCGCGTCCAGCTCCGCCTATTTCGCGCAGCAGTATCTGCCTGGGGTGCCCTACTGGGTGCTGCTGGGCGTGTTCTCCGTCGGCACCGGCATGGTCAACCTGTTCGGCGTGCAGCTCATGTCCCGGCTCGGACTGGGGCTGCTGGTGTTCGGCGAACTGGTGGTCTGGTCCTCCATCGTGGTGTGGGGCCGCGCGGTGGCCGTGGACGGCGCCGGCGTGGGCACGCTGCTGAGCACGCAACCGTTCCAGTTCGACAGCGTCTCCAGCCTGGCGGCCGCCACCTCGCTGGCCATCTTCAGCTTCCTGGGCTTTGACGCCATCACCACGCTGGCCGAGGAAACCCGCCGGCCCAAGCGCGACATTCCCCGCGCCATCTACTGGTGCGTGGGCATCGGCACGCTGACGATGTTCGCCTGCGGTTACGTGGCCATGCTGGCCATCCCCGACTGGCGCCAGCACATCGGCGACGAGGCCTGGCTCAACACCACGCTGTTCCAGGTGTCGCGCGCCACTGGCGGCGAAGCCTTCAGCGTGTTCTTCACGGTCGGCTACCTGACCGCGCTGGGCGTGTTCAACGTGGTCGCCACCGCCGCCGGCGCCCGCCTGCTGTTCGGCATGGGCCGGGACGAGCTGCTGCCGCGCGCGGTCTTCGCCCGCGTCAACCGGCGCTGGCGCACGCCGCACTGGAGCATCCTGCTGATCTGCGCCATCGAGTTCGCGCTCGGCAACTTCGCCAACATGGAAACGCTGTCCAACCTGGTCAACTACGGCGCGATGTTCGCCTTCGCCGCGCTCAACATCTCGGTCGTCTGGCTGTACTACGTGCGCGGCGGCGGCGAGCTGGCCGACGGCAGCCGCCTCCGGCCTCGCGGCGAGCAGCACCTGCGCGACCTGCTGCTGCCCGCCGTCGGGCTGGCCATCATCCTCTACGTGTGGGCGCACATGGACACGCTGGCCCAGATCCTCGGCACCGTCTGGCTGGCCGCCGGCATCGCCTACCTGCTGGCCAAGACGCGCGTCTTCCAGCGGCTGCCTCCGGCGCTCGACCTGTGACCCCCCGCTCTTCTTCCCCGCTGCTTTCCCTCATTGTGGAGACCTGGCATGTCCGCTGACAGCATGCTCGCGCTGAACACCTACGACCCCGCCTCGGCGGCCGTCGCCGACCCGACCATCCGAGGCCTGATCGAACGCCGCCAGCGGATCTTCGGCGCCGCGGTGCCGCTGTTCTATGAAGATCCGGTCCACATCACGCGCGCCGAGGGCGTCTGGCTGTACGACCATGAAGGCCGCGCCTACCTGGACGCCTACAACAACGTGCCCTCGATCGGACACTGCCATCCGCGCGTCGTCGACGCCGTGGCGCGCCAGGCCGCGCAGTTGAACACGCACACGCGCTACCTGTCCGAGGTGGTCTACGCCTATGCCGAAAGGCTGCTGGCGACCTTTCCCGAGGCCCTGTCCAACCTGCTCTTCACCAGCAGCGGCACCGAAAGCGTGGACCTGGCCCTGCGCATGGCGCGCTATCACACGGGCGGCGCCGGCTTCATCGTGACGCGCTTCGCCTATCACGGCCATTCCACCGCCGTGGCCGAGATCACGCCCGCCTTCGGCCCCGGCGTGCCGCTGGGCGTCCATGTGCGCACGGTGCCCGCGCCCCCGCCGGGTCGAAGCGGCGAGGACGTATCCCTGGCCTTCGCCGCCGGCATCGAGCAGGCCATCGCCGACCTGCGCCGGCACGGCATCCGCTTCGCCGGCGCGATCTTCGATTCGATCTTTTCCAGCGACGGGCTGTACGCCGACCCGCCCGGCTTCCTGCGCGCGGCGGCCGAGACCGTGCGGCGCCATGGCGGCGTCTACATCGCCGACGAGGTGCAGCCAGGCTTCGGCCGCACCGGCGCCGGCATGTGGGGCTTCAGTCGCCACGGCATCACGCCCGACCTGGTGGTGATGGGCAAGCCCATGGGCAACGGCATGCCGATAGCGGCCGTGGTCGCGCGGCCCGAGCTGATGGCCTCGTTCTCCGAGCGCTCGGGCTACTTCAACACCTTCGGCGGCAACACGGTCTGCTGCGCCGCCGCCTCGGCGGTGCTGGACGTGCTCCGCGACGAGCGGCTGATCGAGCGTTCCGCCCAGGTCGGCCAGTATTTGAAGGACGGCTTCGAACGCCTGCAACGCGCCGACGCGCGCATTGGCGACGTGCGCGGCGCGGGCCTGTACCTGGGCGTCGAGATCGTCGATCAGGCGGGCGCGCCCGACACGCGCGAGGCGCTGCGCCTGGTGAACGGCCTGCGCCAGCGCCGCATCCTGGTCAGCACCTGCGCCGCCGCCGGCAATGTGCTGAAGATCCGTCCGCCCCTGCCGTTTTCGACCGAGCATTGCGACCTGCTGCTGGACGCGGCCGGACAACTGCTGGCCGCCGGCTGACCCCTCACGCAACGACGCCGGGCGGCCAGACGCCCGGACGCAGACACCAGGAGATCGGACATGAAGCACGCCACCGCCCGCGACAGCGGCCCCGATGCAGCCCCGGCCTCGCCCGCCGGAGCCGCGCAGGAACTGATCGCGCCAGCACCCCGTGTCGCGGCCGCCGCCAACGTCGCCGGCATGGACGCCTACCGGGCGCTGGTCGACGAGGCCGAACGGGACAACGCGGGATTCTGGGCGCGCCTGGCGCGCGAGACGCTGGCTTGGCGCAAGCCGTTCACCCAGGTGCTGGACGATTCTCATGCGCCCTTTTACCGCTGGTTCGGCGACGGCCGGCTCAATGCGTCCTTCAATTGCCTGGACCGGCACGTCGCCAGCGGGCTGGGCGAGCGCACCGCCATTGTCTTCGAAGCCGACGACGGCGCGGTGACACCGATCAGCTACCGCGCCCTGCTGGCGCGCGTCTGCCAACTGGCCAACGCCATGAAGGCCTGCGGCATCCAGCGCGGCGACCGGGTGGCGATCTACCTGCCCATGTCGGTCGAGGCCATCGTCGCCATGCAGGCCTGCAACCGGATCGGCGCGATCCACTCGGTGGTCTTCGGCGGCTTCTCGGCCAAGTCGCTGAACGAACGCATCGTCGACATCGGCGCCCGCCTGCTGATCACCGCGGACGAGCAGGTGCGCGGCAGCAAGACGCTGCCGCTCAAGCGCATCGCCGACGAAGCGCTGGCCATGGGCGGCTGCGACGGCGTGCGCCGCGTGTTCGTGTACCGCCGCACCGGCGCCAGGATCGACTGGGACGCGGCGCGCGACGCCTGGCTGCACGAAGCCGCCGGCGCCCAGCCCGAACACTGCGAGCCCGACTGGGTGGACGCGGAGCATCCGCTGTTCGTGCTCTACACCTCCGGCTCCACCGGCAAGCCCAAGGGCGTGCAGCACGCCACGGCCGGCTATCTGCTGTGGGCCGCGCAGACCTTGCGCTGGACCTTCGACCTGAAGCCCGACGACGTATTCTGGTGCACCGCCGACATCGGCTGGATCACCGGCCACACCTACGTCGCCTACGCCCCGCTGCTCTGCGGCACGACCCAGCTCGTCTATGAAGGCCTGCCCACGCACCCCGATCCGGGCCGCTTCTGGCGCATGATCGACCGGCACCGGGTGTCCATCTTCTACACCGCGCCGACCGCGATCCGCGCGCTGATCAAGGGCGCGCACGAACATCCGCACGCGCATCCCCGGCACTACGGGCTGGACACCTTGCGCGTGCTCGGCACGGCCGGCGAGCCCATCAACCCGACGGTCTGGCGCTGGTATCACGAGGAAGTCGGCAAGGGCCGCTGCGCGGTCGTCGACACCTGGTGGCAGACCGAGACCGGCGGCCCGCTGATCGCTCCGCTGCCCGGCGCCACCCCGCTCGCGCCCGGATCCTGCACGCTGCCCCTGCCCGGCATCGGCGCGCGCATCGTCGACGAGACCGGCCGCGAAACGCCGGACGGGCAAGGCGGCTCGCTGGTGTTCACGCGCCCCTGGCCCGCCATGCTGCGCACCCTCTGGGGCGACGACGCGCGTTTCCTGCAGACTTATTTCCCAGCCGAGCTGGGCGGCAAGACCTACCTGGCCGGCGACGGCGCCCTGCGCGACCCGGCCACCGGCTACTACACGATCACGGGCCGGATCGACGACGTGCTGAACGTATCCGGGCACCGCCTGGGCACCATGGCGGTCGAGTCGGCGCTGGTCGCGCACCCGGAAGTGGCCGAGGCCGCCGTGGTCGGCCGCCACGACGCGCTGACCGGCGAGGCCATCGTCGCCTTCGTCGTGCCCAAGGGCGGCCCGCCCGACGACGCGGCCGCCGCGCGGATCTCCGCCGAGCTGCGCGCCTGGATCGCGCGCGAGATCGGACCCATCGCCAAGCCCAGGGAGATCCGCTACGCCGGCAGCCTGCCCAAGACGCGCTCCGGCAAGATCATGCGCCGCCTGCTGCGCGCGATCGCCAACGACGATCCGATCACGCAGGACATTTCCACGCTGGAGAATCCGGCGGCGATCGAGCAGCTCAGGAGGGTCGGATAGAGGCGCGTCAGGAAAGTTCGTCCGGTCCCGGCAAGTCTGCCAGCAGCGCCGGCAACGCCGTCCGCACGGTTTCCCAGACTACATCCAGATTGATATCGAAATAACCGTGCGCGATACGGTTGCGCATCCCACGCATGCTGCGCCAAGGCACATCCGGCTGGGCCAGGACGAAATCGGCGTGACGGTCCATGATTTTCGTGGCCGCCTCGCCAATGATGACCAGGCTCATGATGACGGCTTGCTGGGTGCGTCTGTCCGCAAGGAAATCGCTCTTGGTCATTCCCTGTACGAAACTACGGGCGTCGACCGCAGCCTGGCGGATATGGTCCAGGTAGTCGGACAGGCGATTCACGCTCATACCGGCCGCGCTTCCGCAAGCACCTGTTCGCGGAATGCCGCAGGCAAATCCGCCGGTGTCAGCAGATCGACGTGGATGCCGAGCAACATCTCCAGCTCATCCTGCAGGCCGCCCAGGTCAAACAGCGTGGCGCCGGGCAACGCGTCGACCAGTAAATCCAGATCGCTGCCTTCCTGGTCGGTGCCGTACAACGCCGAGCCGAAGACGCGCACGTTCTCGGTGCGGTAGCGGCTTGCCGCCTCGCGTACCGCGCTTCGCTTCAAATCGAGCACTAGGGATGGTCGCATGGTCTGTTACTCGTCGGATTCCTAGGGATCATAGGCAATCGGCCATCCAGATTCAATCGCATCAGGTTACGTCTGACCGACGCCATATGCTGTATATTTATACAGTAATAAACAGCAACCCGCCGCGCCCCTCGGCCACCCCGCCATGCAGTCCCCCGAACGCATCCATCCCGCCTTGTGGCGCGCCACCCAGCTGGCGCGCGGGGCGGCGCGCTGCCTGCCGACCGGACATGCGGCGCTGTCGGCCGAGCTGCCGGATGGCGGCTGGCCGATGGGCAGCCTGGTCGAACTGCTGTCTCCGCATCCCGGCGTGGGCGAGATCCGCCTGCTGCGCCCGGCCCTGTCCCAGCTGGAGACACGGCGTCCGATCGCGCTGGTGCAGCCGCCGCACGCGCCCAATATCGTCAGCTGGATGAGCTGGCGGCTGGATCCCCGGCAGTTGCTCTGGGTCTGCCCTGAAAAACCGGCGGACGCGCTCTGGGCCGCCGAGCAGATCCTCAGGAACGGCAGCTGCGGCGCCCTGCTCTGCTGGCTGCCCCAGGTCCGCCCCGAATCGCTGCGCCGGCTGCATCTGGCGGCCCAGGCCAGCGACCTGCTGTTCGTCGCCCTGCGTCCGTCCGCCGCCGCCGCCCACGCCACGCCCGCCCCCTTGCGGCTGGCGCTGGCGCCCGCGCCGGGCGGACTGTCCGTCCATATCCTCAAGCGCCGGGGGCCTGCCTGCGATACGCCGCTGCACGTGGGCCTGGAGCCCGGCGCCTTCGAAACACCCGCCCGCCATGCGCCTCTGGATCGCCGCCTGCCTGCGCTGCCTGCCGCTGGACGCCATACGCCCGCACTGGCCTGACGACGCCCAGGCGTACGCCGTGCTGGAGCAGGAGCGCGTGATCGCCCTGACCCCGGCCGCGCGCCTTGCGGGCGTGCGGCTGGACATGCGGCGCGCCGGCGCCGCCGCCATCGCGCCCCAGGTCGAGCTGCTGCCGCGCAGTCCGCAGGCCGAGGCCGACGCGCTGCAGGGCGCGGCGCTGGCCCTGCTGCAATACACGCCCGAGGTCGCGCTGGCCGACGAGGCCACCGTGCTGCTGGGCGTGGGCGCCAGCCTGCAATTCTTCCGTGGCCCGCGCGCGCTGGCGCGCCGGGTCGCCGCCACGTTGCGGGCGCTGGACTTGCGGGTATCGCTGGGCATGGCGCCCACCGCCGCCGGCGCCTGGCTGCTGGCGCAGCGCCGGGAACGGCGCGCCTGCCGGCGGGTGCTGACGCTGCCCACGCTCGTTCGCAGGCTCGACGCGCTGCCGCTGGCCCTGCTGCCCCCGGCGCGGCCGCGCCTGGACTGGCTGCAGGACATCGGCTGCGCCACGCTGGGCGACCTGCGCGCCCTGCCGCGCGCCGGCCTGCAGCGGCGCAGCGCGCCCGAACTGCTGGCGGCGCTGGACGCCGCCTATGGTCTGGCGCCCGAGCCGCAGCGCTGGATCGAGCCGCCGGCGCGCTTCGCCCGCCGCATCGAGCTGATGGAATACCTGGAGCACACCGACGCGGTGCTGGCCGTGGCCCGCCGGCTGGCCGAACAGCTGGGCGGCTGGCTGGCCGCGAGCCAGCTGGCGGTGCGCAAGATCACGCTCAGCCTGGAGCACGAGCGCGGCCGCCGCGCGCGCCCGCCCACCGAGCTGGAACTGGCGCTGTCGCAACCAGCCTGGCAGCCGGCGCAGATCCTCGGCCTGCTGCGCGAGAAGCTGGGCCGCATGACGCTGACCGACCCGGTCATCGCCGTGGCCCTGTTGGCGCCCGAGACCGTGGCCCAGCCCGCCGCCAGCGCCACGCTGTTTCCCGAACCCGGCGGCACCGCCGAGGACCAGGCGCGGCTGCTGGACCTGCTCAGCGCACGGCTGGGCCGCGAACGCGTGCGCCGCGCCCGGCCCCAGGCCGATCACAGGCCCGAGGCCGCCAATGCCTGGGGCGACGCGCTGCAAGCGCCCGCCGGCGCCGAGCCGCTGCCGGCGCTGCTGGACCGTCCCTTCTGGCTGCTGGATCCGCCGCAGCCGCTGCGCCTGGCCGGCGACCGCCCGCAGTATCGGGGCCAGGCGCTGCGGCTGATGCGCGGTCCCGAGCGCATCGAGAGCGGCTGGTGGGATCCGCAGCTGACCGTGCGCGACTACTTCGTCGCCGAGGACGAAGCCGCCGCGCGCTACTGGATCTACCGCGAGCGCGACGCCGAGCACGCGCGCTGGTTCCTGCACGGGCTGTACGCCTGACGCCGGCCCGCCGTTCTGCCCCCTGCATCCGTCCCATGCGCCCGACCGACGATCCCGCCGACGCCCCGGAACTCCTGGCCCTGCTGCCCGGCTACGCCGAGCTGCACTGCCAGAGCAATTTCTCGTTCCTGCAAGGCGCCTCGCATCCGGAAGAGCTGGCCGCCCGCGCCGCCGAGCTGGGCTATGCAGCCCTGGCCATCACCGACGAGTGCAGCCTGGCCGGCGTGGTGCGCGCGCACATGGAGGCAAAGAAGCTCAACCTGCCGCTGCTCATCGGCGCCTGCTTCCAGCTGCGCGCCGCGCCCGACGCGGCGCCGCTGGGCCTGACCCTGCTGGCGCAGACGCGCGAGGGCTACGGCAACCTGTCCGAGCTGATCACGCTGGCGCGCTCGCGCGCGCCCAAGGGCGAGTACCGGCTGGCGCCCGAGGACTTCACCGATCCGCCGCCCGGCTGCGCGCACCTGCGCGGCCTGCCCGAATGCCTGGCCATCCTGACGCCCGAGTACGGCGCCGACGCCGCCCGCGTCGCCGAGCAGGCGCGCTGGCTGGCGCGCGTGTTCCCGCGCCGCGCCTGGGTCGGGCTGACCCTGCTGCACCGTTCCCGCGAGGATCTGCACCGCGACGCCACCGTGGCGGCCGCGCGGGAAGCCGGGCTGCCGCTGGTGGCGCTGGGCCAGGTCCAGATGCACCTGCGCTCGCGCCAGCCGCTGCACGACACGCTGGCCGGCATCCGCAGCCACCAGCCGGTGTCGCGCTGCGGCTACGCGCTGGCCGGCAACGCCGAGCGCCACCTGCGCACGCGCATGCGGCTGGCCAGCCTGTACCCGCCCGAGGCGCTGGCGCAGACGCTGGCGGTGGCGCGGCGCTGCGGCTTCTCGCTGGACGAGCTGCGCTACGAGTATCCGGACGAGATCGTGCCGCCGGGCCACACGCCCGCCACCTACCTGCGCCAGGAGACGCAGGCCGGCGCCGCGCGCCGCTTCCCGCAGGGCGTGCCCGAGGCGATCGCCACGCAGATCGAGAAAGAGCTGGGCCTGATCCGCGACCTGCAATACGAGGCGTATTTCCTGACCGTCTACGACATCGTCCAGTTCGCGCGCGGCCAGGGCATCCTGTGCCAGGGCCGGGGCTCGGCCGCCAACTCGGCCGTCTGCTACTGCCTGGGCATCACCGAGGTCGACCCGATACGCGGCCACGCGCTGTTCGAGCGCTTCATCAGCAAGGAGCGCAACGAACCGCCCGACATCGACGTGGACTTCGAGCACCAGCGCCGCGAGGAAGTGATCCAGTACATCTACGACAAGTATGGCCGCGACCGCGCCGCGCTGACCGCGGTGGTCATCTCTTATCGACCGCGCAGCGTGCTGCGCGACACCGGCCGCGCGCTTGGCGTGGACAACGGCGTGATCGACGCGGTGGCGCGCGCGCACCAGTGGTGGGACGGCAAGAAGGAAATGCTGCGCACGCTGGGCGCCTGCGGGCTGGACCCGGACTCGCGCGTGGCGCGGCAATGGGCCTGGCTGGCGCAGACGCTGATGGGCTTTCCGCGCCACCTGTCGCAGCACCCGGGCGGCTTCGTGATCTCGCGCGGCAAGCTCTCGCGCCTGGTGCCGATCGAGAACGCCGCCATGCCCGACCGCAGCGTGGTGCAGTGGGACAAGGACGACCTGGACGCGCTCAAGCTGCTGAAGGTCGACGTGCTGGCGCTGGGCATGCTGTCGGCGCTGCGCCGCACGCTGGAGCTGGCCGGCCAGCGTCGCGGCGCGCCGCTGCGGCTGCAGGACATCCCGCCAGGCGACGATCCGACCTACGACATGATCTGCGACGCCGACACCATCGGCGTGTTCCAGATCGAGTCGCGCGCGCAGATGAGCATGCTGCCCCGGCTGCGGCCGCGCAAGTATTACGACCTGGTGGTACAGGTGGCCATCGTGCGGCCGGGGCCGATCCAGGGCGGCATGGTGCATCCCTACCTGCGCCGACGCCAGGGCAAGGAAGACGAAACCTATCCCAGCGAAAAGGTGCGCGACGTGCTCTCGCGCACCATGGGCGTGCCGATCTTCCAGGAACAGGTCATGCAGATCGCCGTGGTGGCGGCCGGCTTCACGCCCGGCGACGCCGACCAGTTGCGCCGCTCCATGGCCGCCTGGAAGCGCAAGGGCGGCGTCGACAAATACCGCGTCAAGCTAGTCGGCGGCCTGCTGGCCCACGGCTACACGCTGGACTTCGCCGAAGCGCTGTTCCGCCAGATCGAGGGCTTCGGCGAATACGGCTTTCCCGAAAGCCACGCCGCCAGCTTCGCGCTGCTGGCCTACGCCAGCTCCTGGCTCAAGCGCCACGAGCCCGAGGCCTTCCTGGCCGCCCTGCTCAATTCCCAGCCCATGGGCTTCTACGCGCCGGCTCAGCTGGTGCAGGACGCCCGCCGCCACGGCGTGCGCGTGCTGCCGCCCGACGTGGTGCACAGCGGCTGGGACTCGGCGCTGGAAACGCCGCCGCCCGAGGCTCTCGCCACCCCGCGCCGGGCCCATCCCCACGCGCCGCCCGCCGGCGAGCCGCGCCCCGCCGTGCGCCTGGGCCTGAGCCTGGTTCAGGGCCTGCGCGAGGAAGCCGCCCGACGCATCGAGGCCGCGCGCGCGCAGGCGCCCTATGCCGACACCGGCGACCTGGCGCGCCGCGCCGCGCTCACGCGCCACGAACTGAACGCGCTGGCCGCCGGCGACGCGCTGCGCACACTGGCCGGCCACCGCCGCCAGGCCAGCTGGGAAGCCGCCGCCAGCGCCAGCAGCCGCGACCTGCTCAGGCACGCCGCCATCCATGACGTCCAGGCCCCGGCGCTAAGCGCGCCGGACGAAGGCCAATCGGTGGCCGCCGACTACCGCAGCGTCGGGCTGACCCTGCGCAGCCATCCGGTGGCCCTGCTGCGCCCGCAACTGGCCGCGCGCAACTTCCAGCCCGCCGCCGTGCTCAACACCTATCCGCACCGGCGCGTGGCGCGCGCCTGCGGCATCGTCACCGTGCGGCAACGGCCGCAGACCGCCAAGGGCGTGATCTTCGTGACGCTGGAGGACGAGACCGGCCCGGTCAACGTGGTGGTGCGCACCGAGCTGATCGAGCGCCAGCGCCGCGAGCTGCTCGGCTCCAGCCTGCTGGGCGTCTATGGCGCCTGGCAGAACGTGGACGGCGTGCGCCACCTGATCGCGCAGCGGCTGGTGGATATGTCCGATCTGCTGGGCGGACTGAGCACGCAGAGCCGGAACTTCCATTGAGGCGGCCCGTCTCTGTCTGGTCTATCATGTTTTCTCGCGCGGACCCGACATGCATCCCGGTCCGCGCGGCATTTTCGCGTAGTTCATGTAGTAGCAAGGAGCCCTCTATGATCCGCAAGCTGATTCCCGTCCTGCTGGCCGCCACTCTGAGCGCCTGCGCCAACACCGGCGCGCCCCGCTCCCCGTCCAGCCCGTCCTCGGATACCAGCTCCAGCGCGCCCGCCGCCAGCAGCGGGACTTCGTCAGGATCCAGCTACAGCCCGATGGCCAGCGGCCCGTCCGGCAAGACCTGCGACGCCAGCGCCCTGCAATCCGAGATCGGCAAGAAAGCCACCCCCGCCGTGCTGGAAGACCTGCGCTCACGCAGCGGCAGCCAGACCGCCCGCATGCTGCGTCCCGGCCAGCTGGTCACGATGGAATACAACGACACCCGGTTGAACCTGATCGTCGATGACAAGGATGTGATGACGGCGATCCGTTGCGGGTGAGATGCCGGGGATGGTCGGGGAACAGCTGTTACTCGGCATGGTTGAACAGCCTGTTCGGCGAAGGACTGTTGATATAGGATCCAAAATCCCCCGCATGCAAGGCGTGCCGGTTCGATTCCGGCCTCGAGCACCATCTCTAAAAATCACCGTTGCTTACAAGCATCGAGTTTGGCTCTTTGCCTTGCCCCTGTACCCCAGGGATTTTCCGAATCGATAGATGAATGCCGCGCCCGTCCAATGGCGAAGTCCCGGCGGCCAGCCCACGTCCGCCCCAGGCATCGCGTCGCCCCGACGCCAATAACCCTCAAGGGCGCGATTCGATAGACGGGCAAGCGTTCTCATATGGGGCATTCCAACAAATGACTCGCCATAAGTGCAACTGAACGCCAAGCCGTCTATCATGCATTCCAACAATCCCACGTCCGCAAAGACAAGAAATGGAAGAAGTCATTCAGCGGTTGCGCCAATTCCGCGACGAACGAAACTGGCAGCAGTTCCATAACCCTAAAGACCTGGCGCTGGCCCTCAGCATCGAGGCCAGCGAGCTGCTGGAGGTCTTCCTATGGAAGCCCCCGGAAGCCGCCGATCGCGAAAAGGTGAAAGAAGAGCTTGCCGATGTCTTGGCTTATGCGTTGCTGCTGTCCGACGCGTACAACTTCGACGTAAAGAAAATCGTCCTGGAAAAGATCGAAAAGAACAAACAGAAATACCCCGTCCACAAGGCAAAGGGAACCGCGAAAAAATACAACGAGCTATGACCCAGCCGCACCTCGTCGAAGTGAACCGCTACCGGTTCTCCACAGAAACACTGACCGACATCGAGACCAACTCATACGCAGCGGGCAATTGGCCGCTCGTCTATATCCTCAGCGATGGAACGACACGTTACGCCTATATCGGCGAGACAACAGACACGCTGACCCGTCTGAGTACGCATCTCAAACACCCTCAGAAGAAATCGTTGACGACGGTACACCTCGTCAGCAGTGAACGCTTCAACAAGTCGGCGACGCTCGATATAGAGTCCTCCCTCATAAAGTACATGTCTGCCGACGGCCGTTTCAGCATTTTGAACGGCAACCTCGGCCTGAGCGACCACAACTACTATCAGCGGAATGAACTCTATTCCAGGATATTCCGCGAGACCTGGGATAGACTGCGCGAGCACGGAATCGCCCAAAGATCAATCGAGGCCATCGACAATTCCGATGTTTTCAAATACTCGCCGTACAAATCTCTGTCGGCGGATCAACGACAAGGCCTGATCGAGATAATGCGGTCGCTGGTCGACCCCGGGTTGAAACATGTCGTGGTCCAAGGAGGCGCCGGAACCGGAAAGTCAGTATTGGCGACATTCCTTTTCAAGCTCGTTCATTCCGACCTTGAAGAACTGGATCTGCGCGATTTTTCCGACGAAGAAAAGCAAGTCCGGGAGCTGCTGCAACAGATAAAGCAATCGATTCCAAACCCGCGCATGGCCTTGGTAGTACCTATGAACTCCTTCAGGACTACGCTAAAGAACGCGTTCAAGAACGTGGCAGGCCTGCGTCCCGATATGGTCATCAGCCCATCCGAGCTGACGAAGCAGCGCTACGACATCGTCTTGGTCGATGAGTCACACCGACTGCGCAAGCGCGTCAACCTGGGAGCCTATTACAGAAGCTTCGACACAGCTTGTGCGGCTCTTGGAATGGACAAGAATACGTGCAGCGAGGTGGACTGGGTCACGCGCCAATCGGATAAGGCTGTCTTCTTCTACGACCCGGACCAGAGCATCAAACCATCCGATGCCAACGCATCCGACTTCGAGAAGATCAAGTCTTCGGCGGACAGCACGGTCATAACACTGACGTCCCAGTTCCGAGCCCGCGGCGGGCAGCACTACGTGCGGTTCGTCGATGATCTACTGCATATGCGGCTTTCGGCTAACCAGAAGTTCAGTTCTGGCAAGTACGAGTTTCTTGTGTTTGATGAACTCCCCGACATGATAAGGGAGATACAGCAGAGAAACGCCAGCATTGGTTTAACGCGACTGGTCGCCGGTTACGCCTGGCCCTGGATTTCCAAGAAATCCCCCGAACTGCATGACATCGAAATCGGTGACGTTCGACTGCGGTGGAACAGCACGAGCGCGGATTGGATCAACACGGAAGGCGCCGAGGACGAGGTGGGCTGCATTCATACCACCCAAGGCTATGACCTGAACTACACCGGTGTAATATTCGGCCGCGAAATCCGCTATGACGAAAAACTCGACCAAATCGTCATTGACCGGCACAACTACCATGACCGGAACGGAAAGCAGACCATCGAAGATCCGAATGAACTCAAGAAGTTCATACTTAATATCTACCGGACCATCATGCTGCGCGGCATACGCGGTACGTTTCTCTATGCGTGCGACGACAGTTTGAGGCGCTATCTGAAGCGACATGTGAAGAGCTACAGATCTAACGTCATCGCGTTCCCGACGCCTGGCAAGCCTTTGGAACCTTACGTCAACGCAGTCCCTCTCTATGACCTGCGAGCGGCGGCAGGCGGCTTCAGCGAGCTCCAGCACGTCGAACATGAAAACTGGGTGGCGGTCCCCGAGGACATGCCCGTGGGAAAGAATATTTTTGCTTGCCATGTAGTCGGCGAATCCATGAACATGGTCATCCCCGACGGCGCCATCTGCCTGTTTCGCTTGAACCCGGGCGGCAGCCGCAATGGAAAAATCGTGCTGGTGGAATGCGCCGATACGCAGGACGGCGACGCCGGTTCGCGATTCACGGTCAAGGAATATCAGAGCTTCAAGGTGCGCACCGAAGACGGCTCTGAGAATCAGAAGATCCTATTGAAACCGCGATCTACCAATCCCGCACTGAATCCCATTGAACTCAGCAAGGACGATGACGAACATCGCTATCGGGTGGTGGGCGAGTTTTTGGGCGTGATCGGCTAACGAGGTCCGTACGCGGATACCGCCGACCGATGGGCTGACCCTTGCCCGCTGCCATCGACATTCCGGTTCACTAGCCTCGCCCCTGGCGAGGCTTTTTCCTTCCACGTTCGATCTTGCCGGAGGGGCGGCTGGGGTAGGTCCGACAGCTCTGTATTGACCCTGCATAACCTGAGCAGGTCCTGCTGGGTCAATACACCCCTGCCCCCGGGGCTCCCCCTGAAATCCCACCCCGCTCAATCATCCCCACCACCCGCCTTGCGCGCCTCGGACAGCGCCACCGTCAGGTTCGCCACCTTCTTCTTCAACTGATCGCGTTCCTCGGTCACCCGCGCCAGCACCGCGCGCAGGCGCGTGACTTCGGCGGGCAGGTCCTCGATCTCTTCCACCGGCACCTCGGGCGGGGCCTCGCGTGGCGGCGGGGCCTTGGCCTGGCGGGCTTCGCGGGCGGCCTCGCGCAGTTCCTTGCGTCCGGCCGTGGCGGCTGCCGCCTGGCGTTCCTGCGGCAGCGAGGCCACGGCGGCGGCCGCGTTGATGGATATCTCGCCGGCCTTGACGGCCCGCACCAGTTCCGGCGCGGCTTCCTTCTGGATCTTCTCGATCTGGCCCAGCGTGCTGCTGCTGATGCGCGCCGCGCGCGCCAGCGCCTGGCGCGACAGCTCGGCGCGGCCCTGGGCCTGGGACATCACGACGGGCTTGGGACCCGCGCCGTCACCCTCGGCGTCACCGCCGGCATGGCTCGCGGCGGTCGGCACGGACTCATCGCCTTCCGCCCGCGCGCCCTCGTCCCAGGGCGGCGTGCTGCGCGATTGCAGGATCTCGCGCTTGCGCAGCGCCAGCACGCCGCGCTGGAAGTCCGACACGCTGCGCCGGCCCAGGTGGTTCTCGATCATCCAGAGATACACGTCCTCGATGGACTTGAAGCTGGTGTTCTGGCGCGTCTCGAACGGAATATTGTGTTTCCTGCACAGCGCGTAGCGGTTGTGCCCGTCGATCAGCAGGTCGCCCCACAGCACCAGCGCGTCCCGGCAGCCTTCGGCCAGCAGGCTGCGTTCCAGCGCGGCGGACTCGTCTTCGGTCAAGGGGTCGATATAGGCCCGCAGGCCCTCGTCAATTCTGATTTCCATAACATCCAAGAAAAATTTCAGCTCGCGTCCCGCAACGCCTGCCGCACGGCGGCCAGGCGCGCCACGGGGTCGGGCAGCGCCAGCAGCCGGGCCTGCTCGGCCGCCGGTAGCGGCAGCAGCTCGCACCAGCGGTCGGCCACCCAGCCGCAGTCGTCCAGCCGGAACGGCGGCGCCAGCGGCATGTGCTCGGCCGGCACGCCCTCGCGCTGCCAGCCCGCGATCAGCCTGCCCAGCGCGTCGGCGCAATCCTGCAGGTCCGCCGGCACCTCGGCCGGCGGGTCGTCGGCGATGGCCTCGGCCTCGCCCATCCAAAGCCCGTATTTTGCCAGCTGGCTGGCATGCAGCCGGAATCGGCCCGCGCCCACGCAGCGCAGCGCCAGCAGCGCGGGCATCGGCGCGTCCCAGGATTCGATGCGCGCCATCGTGCCCACCGGCGCCAGCGTCTCCAGGCCCTCGGGGCTGCGGACCTCGTTGCCCGACAGCAGCGCCACCACGCCAAAGCCGGTGCCGTCGGCGATGCAGCGGCGCACCATGTCCAGGTAGCGCACCTCGAACACGCGCAAGTGCAGCACGCCGCCCGGAAACAGCGCGCGCGATAGCGGAAACAACGGGATCAGCGCCATGACGCCGCCTATTTGACCAGGAAAGCCTCGTCCACCGGCACCTGCATGGACGTGACCAGCGCATTGGTCTGGGCCGCCATGCCGATCACGGCCAGCAGCTCGGCGTGCTGGCCGTCGGTCATGCCCTTGGCCCTGGCCGCCGCCGTATGGGAATGGATGCAGTAGCCGCAGCCATTGGCCGTGGACACGGCGATGTAGATCAGCTCGCGCACCAGCGGCGACAGCTCGCCGTCCGCCATCATGACCTGTTTGAGCTGTTCCCAGACCCGCCGCAGCTGCGGCGGATCGCTAGCCAGGGCGCGCCAGAAGTTGTTGACGAAATCGGATTTGCGCGTGGCGCGGATGTCCTCGAACACCGCCCACGCCTCGGGAATCGCGCGGACTTCCTCGTCCGACAGCAAGCGCACCGTGGCCATGGCCCTTCCTCCCAGTATGGCGATCGGGGCGCGGCCGGACGCCGCGCCCGCAAGCCGCCATTGGACAGGATAGCGGCCCGCCGTTCAAGCCTGGGCGCGATAGTCCTGCTGCGCCATCGGCTCCAGCGGATACAGCGGCCGCTGGCGGCGCTGGTAGGCGAACAGGCCGTAGTCCGAGCTGGTGACGCCCGGGCTGTCGCACTCGACCAGCGCGCCGGAGATGGGCACGAACACCGGCCGGCAATACATGCGCGACTTGACCAGGACGAAGCGCGCGGCGCGCGGGTCCAGGCCCAGGCTTTCGAACACGCCCAGGTCCCAGGGCTCGTGCGTGCGGCTGGTCAGCACCAGCTGCGCCGCGCCCAGGTCCAGCACCGCGCTGGGGCCCATGCAGGCGGTCTGCCCGGTGTAGGTCGGGCCGGTGATCACGTATTCGCCGTTACTCAACGCGCGCACCACGCCGCGCAGCGTCACCGGCGCGGCGGCGCGGCCGATGGCGTCGATGGGCCGCTTGTTGCCCACCGGCAGCTCCACCGTGGCGCCCACGCCCGCGCGCGCCATGGCCGCGACGGCCTCGGGGTCGCAATACAGCCCGGCCTGGATGCCGGTAAGCCCGGCGTCCAGCGCCGCCATCAGCACGTCCATGGTGTCGCAGGTGCCGCCCGACATGCAGTTGTCGCCATGATCCAGCAGCAGCACCGGCTTGTTCGCGCCTTCGGCCAGCCGGGCCGCGCGCGCCAGCGAGTCGGCCAGGGGCTCGCTGCGGTAGTAGAAGCCGTCGCGGTTGGCCCAGATGGCGTCGGCCAGCGCCGTAACGGCGCGCTCGGCGGCCGCGCGTCCGGCCTCGCCCGCGCCCACCGCCACCACGCTCAGGCAGGGCGCGGGGATGTCGGCCAGCGCGAAGCCGGCCAGCACCGACACGCCCAGCACCGCGCCCTGCTCGGCCTGGCGCGCGGCCTGCACCGCCTCGCGCATCGCGCCCTCGGCCGTGGCGCTGCGCAGCGTATGGGTCATCAGCGGCAGGCGGCGCCAGGCCAGCGCCGGGCGCGGCCCGCCCGCCAGCCAGTCGAACAGGATGCGGCCGGCGTGCTCGCCGGTCTCGTACATGTCGACGTGGGGATAGGTCTTGAAGCTGATGATGACGTCGGCGTTGTCCACCATCTTCTGCGTGACGTTGCCGTGCAGGTCCAGCGCCACGGCCACCGGCACGCCCGGCGCGGCCTGGCGCAGCCGTTCCAGCAGGTCGCCCTCGCCGTCGTCGGTGGTCTCGACCGCCATGGCGCCATGCAAATCCAGCAGCAGCGCGTCGCAGCCGGGCGCGGCGGCGACGATGCGGTCGCATAGTTCCCTGTAGGCCGCGCCGTCCACCCGCCCGCTGGGGTAGGCCGTGGCCGACACCGGCGTGACAAGCCCGGCGCCGTGCGCTTCGGCCAGGTCGATGAAGGCGGACATGGCGGTGCGCTTGCCCTTGTTCTCTTCGTAGGCGGCGGCGTCGTAGGTCGGGCCGTCGTTGCCGAAGGCGGACAGCGGCGTGGGCACCGGCGAGAACGTGTTGGTCTCGTGGTTCATGCGCGCGATCAGGACTTTCATATGGGGTCTCCCTTGGTTTTTTCTGCCGTGCCCAGTGCGCGCGCCGACGCGCCGCCCAGGCCGAGTTTTTCCATGGCCTCGCTGGCCTCAACGATCATGGCGGCCACCTCGGCCACGCTGACCCGCAGGCGGGTGGCGCGCGAGCGCATGTGCTCGTAGGCCTCGCGCTCGTCCACCCGCTGGTTGTCCATCAGCGCGCGGATCGCCTTCTCGATCACGCGGCGCGCCTTGATGGTGCCCTCGAGCTTGTCGATCTTGTTCTGCTGGCGGTTCTGGAACAGCTTGGCCGAGCGCGCCAGCACCAGCGTGCTGAGGATGCCAGCCGAGCGGAACGGCCGCGTCAGCACGCCGTGGGCGTTGGTCTTGAGCAGCTGCTTGAGCGTGGTCGGCGTCTCGTAGTCCGACAGCGCGATCAACGTCGCGTCAGCCTCGCTGGACGACCAGGCGGCGCTGTTCTGCCCGCACTGCGACACCAGGAAGAACACCACGTCGGCGCCCGCCGGCGGACAGTCCGGGAACGGCCAGTGCAGATGGATGCGGCAGCCGATGCGCTTGAGCTGCTCGACCAGCAGGTCGCGGTCCTCGCCGGGCGGATAGACCACGGCCACCGCGATGCTGCGCAGGTCCTCGTAGAGGCGGCGTAGGCTATGGTCCATGTCGGCGACCTATTCTAGCCAGAAGGCGTCTAGCCCCAGCGACGTCATGTACGGGTCCGGCCGTACCGCCGCGTCGCTCTGCCACACTACGTCGAAGCCGCCGTCCGGCCGGCACACGCCGATGCGCGGCGTCAGCGCGCAATGGTTGTTCTCGGGCAGCACCGCCAGCGGGCCGCCCGGCGCGTCGAAGGCCACCTGATGCACCGCCTGCACCAGCTTGCGCGTGTCCTGGCTGCCCGCGCGCTGCAAGGCGCGGGCGTACAGGTGCAACTGGCTGTACGACGCCTCGGCGTAGACGCTGGCCGGGCGCTCGCCGAAGCGCTGCCGCCAGCGCGCCAGGAAATGCGCGTTGGCCGGCGTGTCCACCGAATTGAAATACGTGGCCGCGGTGATGTGGCCGGCGCACAGGGCCGGGCCGACCTGGGCCACCTCGGCCTCGGTCATGGTCAGGCTGGCGATGGGCATGCGCGCGGCCGACAGGCCCATCTCGTGGTAGCGGCGGTAGAAGCGCTCGGCGTCCGAGCCGATCAGCGTCGAGAACACCACGTCCGGCTGGATGCGGCGGATGTCCTCGACAACCTCGTTGATGTCGGCCTGGTCGCAGCCCAGCCGCAGATAGGTTTCGTCGAGGATCTCGCCGCCGTGCTGCTCGACGGTGTCGCGCATGATGCGGTTGGTCTCGCGCGGATAGATGTAGTCGGCGCCCACCAGGAAGATGCGCGAGCCGCAATGCCGGATCAGGTAGGCCGCCAGCTGCATGCTGCCCTGGTTGGGCGCGGCGCCCGTGTAGATGACGTTGGGCGAATACTCGAAACCTTCGTAGACCGAGGCGTACCACAGCAGCGAGTTGCTGCGCTCGACCACCGGCAGCATGGCCTTGCGGCAATGCGAGGTGCAGCCACCGAAGATCACGTTGACCTCGTCGTCCAGCAGCAGCCGGCCGGCCAGCCGGCGGTATTCCTCGCTCTCGCTGCGCGGGTCGTAGACCACCGGCTCCAGCGGCCGGCCCAGCACGCCGCCCAGCGCATTGATCTCTTCCACGGCCAGCACCGTGCCGAAGAAATGCTGCGACTCGGTGGTGCCGCTGACGCCGCTGCGCGAGTACAGCACGCCGATGCGCCAGCCGGGCACGGCCGGGGCCGGCGGCGTTGCGGAATTCGGGATCGGCGCGTTGCCGTCATTGGCCTGCGTCATGGCGTCGGGATCCGGGTTCATGCCTGCGGGTTCATACCTTCAGGTGATCAATGATATGGCCTGCGGCCCCGGCCGCGCCAGCCTCGCCCTGGTCGACGATGGCGCCCTGCTTCAGGATCAGGTAGCGGTCGGCCACCTTGAGCGCGAAGGCCACGTTCTGCTCGACGATGAACATGCTGGTGCCGCGCCGCTCGCGCTCCCAGGCCAGCGCGCCGGCCAGCCGGTCGATCACCGAGGGCTGCAGGCCTTCGGTGATCTCGTCCAGCAGCAGCAAGGCGGGCCGCTGCATCAGCCCGCGAGCCACCAGCAGCATCTTCTGCTCGCCGCCCGACAGGGTGCCGGCATGCTGGCGCAGCCGGCTGGCGAACACCGGAAACAGCTGCGCCATGTCGGCGAAGCGCTCGTCGAACAGCCGGTCGGACGGCAGGCCCAGCCGCAGGTTGTCGCGGATGCTCAGGTCCGGGAACAGCGCCTGTTCCTGCGCGGCATAGGCCACGCCGTGGCGCGCCACGTCCTGCGGCCGCATGCGCGTGGCGTCCGCGCCGCCCAGCCGTACCCGGCCGCCGGCCTTGGGCAGATAGCCCATCACCGTCTTGAGCAGCGTGCTCTTGCCCATGCCGTTCTTGCCCAGCAGCGCCACGCAGGCCCCCGGCTCCACCGCCAGCGACACGTCGCGCAGCACCAGCGCCGACTTGTAGCCGCTGGACACGCCCTCCAGGGCCAGGGCGGGCTGGCCGCCCTGCCCGCCCGCGCCGGCGCGTCCGTCCGCCTTCGCCCGTCCATTCGCCTGCATGTTCATTGCCGCGCCTCCTCTGCCACCGCCTGCGCGCTGCCGGCGTAGATGGCGCGCACCAGCGCCGACTCCACCACCTCCTGGAAACTGCCGTCCATCACGATGCGCCCCTGGTGCAGCACCACGATGCGCGTGGCCACCTCGGCCACGAAATCCAGGTCGTGCTCGACCAGCAGGCAACACAGCCCGTAGCGCCGCGACAGCGAAGACAGCACCTCGCCGATGCGGGTGCGCTCGGCCTTGCTCAGGCCCGCCGTGGGCTCGTCCAGCAACACCACGCGCGGCTCCAGCGCCAGCACCATGGCCAGTTCCAGCGCCTGCTGCTGGCCGTGCGACAGGTCGCGCGCTGGGCGGTCCAGGCACTGATCCAGTTCCGTCATGCGCAGCACTTCCAGCGCGTAGGGCGGCAGCCGCAGCTCGGGCGCGCGCCGCAGCCAGGACGGGCGCTCGCGGATGGCCGAGGCGATGCGCAGGCTTTCCGCCACCGTCATGCTGTCGAAGATGTTGGCGTTCTGGAACTTGCGGCCCAGCCCGGCGCGCACGCAGAACGCCGGCCCCTCGCGCCGTATGGTCCGGCCGCACAGCTCGATCTCGCCGGCCGAGCGCTCGGCGCCGTCGGCGATGCAGCGCATCAGCGTGGTCTTGCCCGCGCCGTTCGGGCCGATCAGTCCAAGCAGCTCGCCGCCGCCGGCCTTCAGGTCGATGCCTTCCAGCACCTGCAGGCTGCCGAAGCGCTTGGCCACGCCGCGCAGGCTCAACCCCGCCGCGCCTTCCGGCGCCGGCGGCCTGGCGGTCAGCGCCGGCGCGGTCGCGGCGGCCGCGCGCCGTTTCGGCCCCAGCAGCAGCGGCAGCAGCCCGCGCGGCAGCAGCAGGATGACCACGATGAAGGTCACGCCCAGCAGCAACTGCCACACGAAGGGCATGTAGCCGCTCAGGTACGAGGCCGCCAGGTTGATCAGGATCGCGCCCAGCACCGGCCCCCAGATCGTGCCGCGCCCGCCCAGCGCCACCCAGATGATCAGCTCGGTGCCGAACACGAAGCCGGTCAGCTCCGGCGCCACCACGCCGCTGAAGGCGCCGTAGCCGAAGCCCGCCAGCGCCGCCACCACGCCGCACGCGACCAGCAGCGCGATACGCCAGCGCGCCGTGTCCAGCCCCAGGTAGCTGCAACGCGATTCGTTGTCGCGCAGCGCCGCCAGGATGCGGCCGGCGTCGCTGCGCGTCACCGTCCAGGCCAGCAGCGCCACCGCCGACAGCGCGCCCGCCGCTACCACGTACCAGGCCTGCAGCGACAGGTCGAAGCTGTCGTAGCCGGTCAGCCCCGAGGACGAGCCGGTATAGGTGCCGCCGGACAGCGCCACCTGGGTCAGCACGATGGGCAGCACCAGCGATATCACCGTGGCGAAGAACGGCGAGGCGCCCCGGTAGAAGGACAGCCAGCCCGTCACCAGCGCCAGCGCCGCCGAGGCCAGCGCCGCCGCCAGCACGGCCAGCGCCGCCACTCCGGGCGAGAAGCCGAAATGCGTGAAGGCCAGCCCGGCCGCATAGGCGCCCACGCCGAAGAACGCCGACTGCCCGAAGGTCAGGTAGCCGGTATAGCCCCACAGCAGGTCCACCGTCACCGCGGCGATGGCGAAGAACAGCGCCTTGATCAGCACGTTCAGCAGATAGGTGTCGAACAGCCAGGGGCCGGCCACGGTCAGTGCCAGGCATAGCGCCGCCAGCGCGCCCAGATCGCGGCCGTTGCGGCGCGCGCGGCCCGCGGGCGCTTCGCGTTCCAACAAGGTGTCAGTCATCATGAATTCTCCGTGGCGCGCGCCACTACCGCGTCAGTCATGGGAAAAGCCCTGCGGACGGATGCGCAGCGTCAGCGCCGCCAGCACGGCGATCGTGACGCCGCCCAGGATCGGGCTGAGGTACACGCTCACCAGCACCTGGCAGGCGCCGTACACCAGGCAGGTCAGCAGCAGCGCGCCGATCGAATGGCCGGACACCATCACCAGCATGAAGGCGCTGACCAGCCAGGGCAGGCCCATGTTCGGATCGACGCTGGACAACGGCGTGATCAGCGCGCCGGCCAGCGCGCCCAGGCCCGCGCCCAGGCCGAAAGTCGCCAGGCGGATGCGCTCGGCCTGGATGCCCAGCCCGCGCGCCAGGTTCTCGTTCATGATGACGGCGCGCGTGCGCACGCCGAAGCGCGTGCGGTTCAGCAGCAGCGTCAGCAGCAGGTACAGCAGCAACGCCGCCGGGATCAGGAACAGCCGGTAGGCCGAGTACTCCGTGCCCAGCAAGCTCGCCGCGCCCTGCACCGGCGAATCGACGAACTGCACCTCGCGGCCGAAGGCCATGGTGATGAGCTGGCCGATCACGATGCCCAGGCCCCAGGTCGCCAGGATGGCGTCCAGCGGCCGTTTGTACAGCGGCTGCACGATCAGCCGCTCGACCAGCAATCCGGTGGCCACGCCCGCCGCCAGCGCGGCCGGCAGCGCCAGCCAGGGGTTCAACCCCAGCTGCGTCACCACCAGGCTGGCGTAGCTGCCCAGCGTGATGATGGCGCCATGGGCGAAGTTCACGATCTTCATCACCCCGAAAATGATCATCAGCCCGGCGGTCACGATGAACAGCATGGCCGCGGTGCTCAGGATGTCCAGCAACAATCCCATCGTCTTCTCCGGCGGCCGCCCGACTGGCGGGCGGCACGCATCCAACACAGTTTGCCGCGCCCCGGCAATACGCCTGGCGGGGCCGCACGGAGCCGGCTTCGCCGGTCCGTGGCGGCGTCCCCTTTCGAGGGGGAGCGCGTGGCGCTTCGGGGGTGGGCCTCACCTCACTTAAGATCCGGACACTGGGCGCCAGGGTCGACGTTCTCGAAGGTCTGCAGGATCTTGATGGACCCGTCCTGCTGCACCTGACCCAGCCGCATGGTCAGCGCGGCATGGCGCTGGCGGTCCATCTTCACCACCCCGCGCGGACCGTCGAAGGACACCTGGCTCAGCGCCGCCACGATCTTCTGCGCATCCATGCCGCCGGCCTTTTCCACCGCAGCCTTGTACAGGTAGAACCCCTCGTACTGCGGCTCGGACAGGTCATTGGCGGTCTTGGCCTGGTCGCCGAACTTGGCTTTCAGCGCGGCCAGGAATTTGTGGTTCTGCGCGTTGTCGATGCTGGTCAGGTAGGACGCCGACATGTACATGCCCGCCGCCGTGTCGCCCATGGTCCTGGCCGTGCCTTCGTCGATGGCCAGGTTGCCATAGGGCATGGACAGTCCGGCCGCGCGGATCTGCTTGGCCAGGCCCACGTTGGGACTGCCGCCCGCGGTGGAGCTGATCAGCGCGCCGGGCTGGGCCGAGCGGATCTTGGAGACGATGGGCGTCCAGTCGGTGCCGTCCATGGGCAGGTATTCCTCGCCCACCACCTTGCCACCCTGCTTCTCGATGTACTCGCGGGTGAACTTGAGCATGCCCCGGCCAAAGGAGTAGTCGCTGCCGACCAGGAAGAAGGTCTTGACGCCGCGCTCCTTCATGAAGTGGTCGACGATGGGCGCGACCTGCTGCTCCGGCACCCAGCCGTTGACGTGCATCCAGCGGTTGCAGGAACGGCCTTCGTAGAACGAGCTGTAGATGTACGGGATCTTGCCCCGGTTGATGATGGGCAGCGCGGCGTTGCGCGCCGCGCTGGTTTCCATGGCGATCACGGCGTCCACTTTCTTCTGGAACACCAGCGTGTCGTAGGCCTTTTGCGCGCCCACCGCCGACGAGGCGTCGTCGGCGATCTCCAGCACCACCTGGCGGCCCAGGATGCCGCCGGCGGCGTTGATCTCGTCGGCGGCCAGCTGCGAGGCCTGCACCACGGCCGGCGCGATCACGCTGTTGGCGCCGGACAGGCCCACCGGCACGCCGATGCGCAAGGGTTCGGCGGCCTGCGCGGACGCGGACGCGCCCAGCAGGGCGACCACCGACAGGCGCAGCAGGAAGTTGCAATACGGAAGACGACGTTGCGAAATGCTCATGGTTTTCTCCTTGGGGGCCGGCGGTGGTCCGCCGTTCGGATGTGCTGCGGGTTCGCTGCTGGATTCGCTATTCAGGTCACGGTCCTGTCCGCCGCCGGCGATGGGCCGGCGCCAAGCATTTCGTCGTACACGTCGCGGCGCCGGTCGCGCAGCACGTGGTTGAAGGCGTTGAGCTGGCGCGCGCGGCGCGCGGCCTTCAGGTCCACCGCCGCGACCAGGATCTCTTCCCGGTCGTGGCTGGCCGGCCCCGCCACCGTCCAGCCCTGCGCGCCCACGATCAGGCTGCGGCCGACGAAGGGCTGGCCGCGCTCGATGCCCACGCGGTCGGCGCAGGCCACGGTCAGGCCGTTGCTGTGAGCGCCGGCGATCGCCAGCGCGTGCGCCATCGCCGGGCCGTCAGGCGTCTGCCCCGGCATCGGCACCCAGTTGGTGGGCACGGCCACGATGTCCGCGCCGCGCATCGCCAGCAGCCGGTAGACCTCGGGGAACCAGCCGTCGTAGCAGATGGCCACGCCCAGCCGGCCGAACTCGGTGTGGAACACCGGCAGGCCCAGGTCGCCCGGTTCGAAATACAGGTTCTCGTCGCCCCACAGGTGCAGCTTGCGGTAGGTGCCCAGATAGCCTTGCGGGCCGGCGACCAGCGCAGAGTTGTAGAGCCGGCCGCCGTCGCGCTCGGCGATGCCAGCCACCAGATGGATGCCCAGCCGTTGCGCCAGCGCGATCCAGGCGCGCGCGCTGGGGCCGTCCGGCACTGTCTCGGCCAGCGCGTAGGCTTCCTCGCGGCTTTCGAACATGTAACCGGTATTGGCCAGCTCGGGCAGCACCACCAGCCGCGCGCCCTGGGCGGCGGCCTGTTCGACCAGCGCCCCGGCGCGCGCCACGTTGGCGGCGACCTCGCCCATCGCCGGGGCCATCTGCACGCAGGCGATCCGCAAATCGGCGGCGGGCGGATGCTGCGGGGAAGACTCTTGCATGCCATCTCCTTCATTTCTGGAACAGAACGCGACGCACGATCCGACGACGAAAACAAAAAGCCCCCGACCACGCGTTGCGTGCATATCGGGGGCTTTCATAGCCAGAAGGTGAATTCAGGCGGCAATCATTGCCGCGGGTACCGCCACTGCCGGCGCGCCGTGCGCGCCGCGGTCGAAGCTGACCTTGGCTCGCATGATAGAAAGGCCGGCGGCGGCGCGGCAATAAGAGATTTCCCGGACAAATCGTCTCGAAATGACACCACTACCGGCATCGCCGGCGTTACTATCGCGCTCCGGAAAATTCCGCGGACCGCGCCTTGCCCGCGCGCCGCGCCTGGACGATCGCGCACGCAGGGGGCTCATGCGCGACGGCTTCCGGTGTCCTTCGGCCCCCGGGAGCAACAATCGATGACGCATGACCTGCATGGCAAGCAACGATGGTGGGCGCTGATGGTGCTCTGCCTGGGCGTGTTGATGATCGTCCTGGACACCACCATCGTCAACGTCGCCCTGCCCTCGATCCGCGAAGACCTGCAATTCACCGAGACCGCGCTGGTCTGGGTGGTCAACGCCTACATGCTGACCTTCGGCGGCTTCCTGCTGCTGGGCGGACGGCTGGGCGACCTGTACGGCTCGCGCCGCATGTTCCTGGCCGGCCTGACGCTGTTCACCGCCGCGTCGCTGGCCTGTGGACTGGCCCAGGGGCAAACGCTGCTGATCGTCGCGCGCGCCGCGCAAGGCCTGGGCGGCGCCGTGGTCTCGGCGGTGTCGCTGTCGCTGATCATGAACCTCTTCACCGAGCCGGGCGAACGCGCCCGCGCCATGGGCGTGTACGGCTTCGTCTGCGCCGGCGGCGGCAGCATCGGCGTGCTGCTGGGCGGCCTCCTGACCAGCGCGCTGAGCTGGCACTGGATCTTCCTGGTCAACATCCCGATCGGCGTGCTGGTCTACGCGCTGTGCCTGCGGCTGCTGCCGGCGTCCCGGCCCGCTCCGGCCGGCACCCGGCTGGACGCGGGCGGCGCGCTGACCGTGACGGCCTCGCTGCTGCTGGCGGTCTATGCGGTGGTCAACGGCAACGAGGCCGGCTGGACCTCGGCGCAGTCGCTGTCGCTGCTGGGCGCGGCGGCGCTGTTGATGGCGCTGTTCCTGGCGATCGAGGCGCGCTCGTCCGACCCGCTGATGCCGCTGTCCATGTTCCGCCTGCGCAACCTGGCCACCGCCAACGTCGTGGCGGTGCTGTGGGCCGCCGCGATGTTCGCGTGGTTCTTCGTGTCGGCGCTCTACATGCAGCGCGTGCTGGGCTATGACGCCATGCAGGTGGGCTTGGCCTTCCTGCCCGGCAACCTGATCATGGCGGTGTTCTCGCTGGGCCTGTCGGCCAAGCTGGTGATGCGCTTCGGCATCCGCGGGCCGCTGGCCTGGGGGCTGGCGCTGGCGGCCCTGGGGCTGGCGCTGTTCGCGCGCGCGCCCATCGACGGCAGCTTCACGCTCGACGTGCTGCCTGCGATGGTGCTGCTGGGGCTGGGCGCGGGCGTGGCCTTCAATCCCATGCTGCTGGCCGCCATGAGCGACGTCGAGCCGTCGCGCTCCGGCCTGGCCTCGGGCCTGGTCAACACCGCCTTCATGATGGGCGGCGCGCTGGGACTGGCGGCGCTGGCCAGCCTGGCCGCCGCGCGCAGCGCTGGGCTGGCGGCGGCCGGGGCCGCCCCGCAGGCCGCATTGAACGGCGGCTACCAGGCCACCTTCCTGGCCGGCGCCCTCATCGCCGGCGTCGCGGCGCTGCTCAGCGCCGCGCTGGTGCGCACGCGCAACCATGAGCTGGCGCGGCCGGCCGGCGACACGCCGCCCATGCACTAAGGCGAGGCGGGCGTGGCGTCGCCGCCACGCCCGGCCGGACTTTGCAGAGCTTGACGGTCCGGCGCGGATGGGCTTGCGCTAATCTGGCTGCGCCACCACAGCCAGGCAGCCTCCTCATGACCTTTCTCGCAAGCGCCAACCTGCTGCGCCGCCGCGACGGCCACGAAGCCCGCGTCACCTTCGTCGAGCTGTTCTTCGACCTGGTGTACGTCTTCGCGGTCACCCAGATCTCCCACAGCCTGCTGCACGACCTGACCCTGATGGGCGCGCTGCACGCGCTGGTCTTGTGGTTCGCCGTGTGGCTGGGCTGGCAGTACACCTGCTGGGTCACGAACTGGTTCGACCCCGACGCCGTGCCCATGCGCGTGATGCTGTTCGCCGTGATGCTGGCCGGCCTGGTCTCGGGTGCCGCCCTGCCCGGCGCCTTCGGCGCCACCGGGCTGGTGTTCGCCATCAGCTACGTGGTGATCCAGGTGGGCCGCACGCTGTTCATCGTGCTGCACCTGGGGCCGTCGCATCCGCTCTCGCCCAACTTTCGCCGCATGCTGGCCTGGCTGTGCGTGTCGGCGGTCCTGTGGATCGCCGGCGGCCTGTCGCAGGACGACACGCGGCTGGCGCTGTGGGCGCTGGCGGTGGCCTGCGAATACCTGTCGCCCATGATCGGCTTCCGCTTCCCCGGCCTGGGCCGTTCCGCCACGCGCGAATGGACCATCGAGGGCGGCCACCTGGCCGAGCGCTGTCAGCTCTTCGTCATCGTGGCGCTGGGCGAGACCTTGCTGATCACCGGCGCCACGCTGGCTGGCCTGGACAACTGGCACGCGCCGGCGCTGATCGCGCTGCTGGCCGCCTTCCTCGGCACCGCCGCGATGTGGTGGGTGTACTTCGACACCAGCAGCCATGACGGCACCGAGGCCATCGTGCATTCGGACGATCCGGGCCGCATCGGCGCCTGGTTCCACTACGTGCACGTGATCCTGATCGCCGGCGTGATCGTCTCCGCCGTGGCCAACGAACTGGTCATCCTGCATCCGGACGGCCGCATCGCCATGCCGGCCGCCGCCGCGCTGATCGGCGGCCCGGCGCTATACCTCGCCGGCAACGGCATCTACAAGACCGTGGTCTACGGCCGCTTCCCCTTGTCGCACGTGGTCGGCCTGTTGCTGCTGGCCGTGCTGGCGCCCATCGCCTTCGTCACCGACAACCTGATGGTGGGCGGCCTGACCACGCTGATCATGATCCTGGTGGCGGCCTGGGAAAGCGTGGCGCGGCGCAAGGCTCGCGCCGCCGCCCCGCACTGAGCCGGGGCGCGCGCCCCGATCAGCCGGCCGCGGGCCGCTGCGAGAACACCTCGCGCATGGCCTCGGCCGCCCGCTGCATCACCGGCACGGCGCGCAGCAGATCATCCAGCATCACCCGCGCCGTCGGCGCATGGCAGGCCACGGCCGCCACCACGCGGTCTTCCTCGTCGCGCACCGGTACCGCCACCGCGCTCATGCCGCGCACGAACTCCTCGTTGTCGATGCCGATGCCGCGCGCGGCCAGGCGCTCCAGCTCTTCCTCCAGCTGCTCGGGCCGGGTCAGCGTGCGCGGCGTGTTGCGCGTGAGCGGCAGCCGAGCCACCACGCGCGCGCGTTCCAGCCGGCTCATCGAGGCCAGGAACAGCTTGCCGCTGGCGGTGCAGTGCATGGGCACGTGGCGGCCCACCGCGAAGATCAGCCGCAACGGCTCGGCGGTTTCGACGCGCTCCATGTAGATGACGCGGTCGCCGTCCGGCGCGGTCAGGTTGCAGGTCTCTCCCAGCGTGCCGGCCAGCTGCGCCAGCACCGCGCGGCAGGCGCGCGTGTAGGCCGAGGCGCGCAGCGTGGCCAGCGCCAGCGCGCCGGCCTGCGGCCCCGGCACGTAGCCGCGCTCGACCGGCGTGGCGGCGACGAAGCCGGCGCGCTGCATCGCGGCCAGCAGCCGCATCAGGGTGGTCTTGGGCATGGCCAGACGCTGCGCCAGCTGGGCCAGCGTGGGCGGATGCTGGGCCCGGGCCAGATGGTCCAGCACATGCAGGGCGCGCAGGCTGCGCGCCTCCTCCAGCCGCGACCCGGCGTCCTCGTCCCGGCCGTCCTGGATGCCGCCATCGGCGCCGTCCCGCGATGCTGCACTGCGATTTTGAAACCGAAGCCCCATGTTCTGTTCCATTTCCCGCCCCGCGCGCCGATTGCGCTTGGCCCGGCGCGCGCGCTTCCTAGAATCGCCTCAAGCCTCGCGGGCCGTGCTCGCGCCGCGAGGAACCCGGCCAGTATATAAGCGCCCCCGGCCCCGGCAAGCAGGAAAAAACGCGTCGTGGCGGACGCGCGCTTGCGCAGGCCCGGGCGCCAGGGAGACAGGCGGCATGTCGGACACAGTGGACTACATCGTGGTGGGCGCCGGTTCGGCCGGATGCGTGCTGGCCAACCGGCTGAGCGAGGACGGCGCGCATGCCGTCTGCCTGCTGGAGGCCGGTCCGCGCGACCGCTATCCGTGGATACACATCCCCATCGGCTACGGCAAGACCATGTTCCACAAGGAAGTGAACTGGGGCTACTACACCGATCCCGATCCCAACATGCTGGGCCGCCGCATCTACTGGCCGCGCGGCCGCACGCTGGGCGGCTCCAGCGCCATCAATGGCCTGATCTATATCCGGGGCCAGCGCGCCGACTACGATGCCTGGGCCGCCGCCGGCAATCCCGGCTGGCGCTGGGAAGACTGCCTGCCCTACTTCCGCCGGCTGGAGGACAACGACCTGGGCGAGAGCCCGACGCGCGGCGTGGGCGGCCCGCTGAGCGCCACCTCGATCAAGACGCCGCATCCGCTGGTCGAGGCCATGATCGAGGCCGCCGCCGGCCTGGGCGTGCCGCGCGTGCGCGACTTCAACACCGGCGAACAGGAAGGCGCGGGCTATTACCAGCTCACCACGCGCCACGGCCGGCGCTGCTCCACCGCCGTGGCCTACCTGCGTCCGGCCGAGGGCCGGCCCAACCTGCGCGTGCAGACCGGCGCCCACGCCATGGCCGTGCTGTTCGAGGGCCGCCGCGCCTGCGGCGTGCGCTACCGCGTCGACGGCGAGGTGCGCACGCTGCGAGCCCGGCGCGAGGTGCTGCTGTGCGCCGGCGCGCTGCAATCGCCGCAGCTGCTGCAGCTGTCCGGGGTCGGGCCGGCGGCGCTGCTGCGCCAGCACGGCATCGGCGTGGTGCGCGACCTGCCGGGCGTGGGCGAGAACCTGCAGGACCATCTGCAGATCCGGCTGATCTACGAGACCCGCCGTCCCATCACCACCAACGACCAGCTGCGCACGCTGGCCGGGCGCGCGCGCATCGGCCTGCAATGGCTGCTGTTCCGCGACGGGCCGCTGGCGGTCGGCATCAACCAGGGCGGCCTGTTCTGCCGCGTGGATCCGGCCAGCGCCACGCCGGACACGCAGTTCCATTTCGCCACGCTGTCGGCCGACATGGCCGGCGGCAAGGTGCATCCGTTCTCGGGCTGCACCTACTCGGTGTGCCAGTTGCGGCCCAGCTCGCGCGGCCATGTGCGGCTGCGCAGCGCCGATCCCTTCGAGGCCCCGTCCATGCAGCCGAACTACCTGTCCACCGAGCCGGACCGCCGCATGGCGGTGGATGCGGTCAAATACGCGCGCCGGCTGGCGGCCGCCGAGCCGCTGGCCGGGCTGATGAAACGCGAGTTCCGGCCCGGCCCCGAGGTGCGCGACGACGACGAGATCCTGCACTTCTGCCGCGAATACGGCGCCACCATCTTTCATCCTTCGGGCACGGCCAAGATGGGGCCGGCCGACGATCCGCTGGCGGTGGTGGACGAGCGGCTGCGCGTGCGCGGCGTGGCCGGGCTGCGCGTGGTCGACTGCTCGGTCATGCCGACGCTGGTGTCGGGCAACACGAACGCGCCCGTGATCATGCTGGCCGAGCGCGCGGCCGAATTCATATTGCAGGAACAGTCCCTGCCCGCGACGCCAGGCGCCGCCTCGCTGGAGGCATGCACGCGGACGGGCGAGGCCGGCGCCACGGCAGCCCGATGATGCGGCATCCGCCAGTCCAACCGTAGCACCCCCAACGGCCAGGCGCGGCGCAGACCGCCCGGCCATCCACCAGAGGAGAGCAGACATGGCCAAGCAGAACGTAGCGGCGGTGCGCAGAGTCGTCACCGCCTCGCTGATCGGCGCCACCATCGAGTGGTACGACTTCTTCCTGTACGGCGTCGTCGCCGGCATCGTGTTCAACAAGCTGTACTTCCCCACGGACGACCCGCTGGTGTCGACCATGCTGGCCTACACCACCTTCGCGGTCGGCTTCATCACGCGTCCGCTGGGCGGGCTGATCTTCGGCCACTTCGGCGACCGCATCGGCCGCAAGAGCATGCTGGTGATGACGCTGATGATCATGGGCGTGTCGACCTTCCTGATTGGCCTGGTGCCCACCTACGACAGCATCGGCATCTGGGCGCCCGTGCTGCTGCTGCTCTTGCGCGTGTTCCAGGGCATCGGGCTGGGCGGCGAATGGGGCGGCGCGGTGCTGATGGCCTATGAGTACGCGCCGCCGGAGAAGAAAGGCTTCTACGCCTCGCTGCCGCAGATCGGGCTGGCCATCGGTCTGTGCCTGGCCTCGGGCACGGTGGCGCTGCTGTCCACCCTGCTCACCGACGCGCAGTTCATGGCCTGGGGCTGGCGCGTCGCCTTCCTGGCCTCGGCCGCGATGGTGCTGGTGGGCATGTACATCCGGATCAACATCAAGGAGACGCCCGAGTTCTCCGAGGTCAAGGCGCGCAACGCCGAGAGCCGCATTCCCTTCTTCGACATGCTGCGGCGCTATCCGGGCAATGTGCTCAAGGGCATGGGCGCGCGCTACATCGACGGCGTGTTCTTCAATGTGTTCGGGGTCTTCTCGATCTCGTACCTGACCCAGACCGTGCAGATCACGCGCACGCAGGCGCTGACCGGCGTGATGGCGGCGGCGCTGGTGATGTGCGTGTTCATCCCCTTCTTCGGCCGGCTGTCGGACCGCGTCGGCCGCACCCGCGTGTATTTCTGGGGCTCGCTGATCACGGCGGCGGCGTCCTTCCCGGGCTTCTGGCTGATGCTCAACAGCCAGGGCAGCGTGATGCTGGTGTGGCTGGCCATCATCGTGCCCTTCGGCATTTTCTACGCCGCCGTCTACGGGCCGGAGGCCGCGCTGTTCTGCGAGCTGTTCGACGCCAAGGTGCGCTACACCGGCATCTCCTTCGTCTATCAGTTCTCCGGCATCTTCGCCTCGGGCATCACGCCCATCATCGCCACCGCCCTGCTCAAGAGCGGCGGCGGCCAGCCCTGGCTGATCTGCCTGTACGTGCTGTTCGCGGGCCTGGTGTCGGCGCTGTGCGCATGGCTGATCGGACGCGGCGGAGTCAGGCGCGGGGGACCGGCCGGCCGTGGAACGGATAGTTGGGATCGTTGTAGCCGTGGGTGGAAGCGTGACCCGGCGTGACCCAATCGTCCACCAGCGTCTCGTCCTCGGGCGTGATGCGCAGGTCCAGCGCGGCGTAGTAGTCCTGCATCTGCGCCAGCGTGCGCGGGCCGGCGATCACCGAACTGACCAGCGGATTGGCCAGCACCCAGGCGGTGGCGAAGGGGCCGGGCTGCACGCCGCGCGCGGCGGCATGCTCGACCAGCCGCTGCGCGATCCGCAGCGATTCCTCGCGGAACTCGGTGGCCAGGATGCGGCGGTCGCCACGACCGGCGCGCGTGTCCGCCCCGGGAGCCTGGCCCGGCAGGTACTTGCCCGTGAGCACGCCGCGCGCGATCGGGCTGTACGGCACCACGCCCAGGCCATAGTGGCCGCAGGCGGGCAGGATCTCGACCTCGGGGCCACGGTTGAGCATGTTGTAGTACGGCTGGCAGACCACCGGCTGCGGCACGCCCAGCTGTGCGCACAACCGGATGACCTCGGCGATGCGCCAGCTTCGGAAGTTCGACAGACCGAAACCGCGCAGCTTGCCGGCGCGGATCAGGTCGCCCAGCGCCCACACGGCCTCTTCCAGGTTTTCCTCGTGGTAGTCGCGGTGCAGGTACAGGATGTCCAGGAAATCGGTGTCCAGCCGCGCCAGGCTGGCCTCGACGCCGCGCACCAGCCACTGGCGCGAATAATGCGCCTGGTTGGGGCCCTGGCCCATGGCGTTGCCGATCTTGCTGGCCAGCACCCAGTCATGGCGCTGGCCCTTGAGCAGCCTGCCCAGCACCTGTTCGGAACGACCGTCGTTATAGACATCGGCCGTGTCGATGAAATTCACACCCTGTTCGCGCGCCGACGCGACGATGCGCGCCGCCTCGTCGTCCGGCGTCTGTTCGCCGAACATCATGGTGCCCAGGCACAGCGGCGATACGCGGAGATTGCTGTTTCCCAGTCTGCGGTAATTCATGGCGGTTCCCTTGTGGCGTTGCGGGCGGCGTCTGCGCCGGACGGCACATATTGCCAGAAGCCCGCGCCATGGGACGCGCCGGCGCCGAAGCCGTGCCACGCGCCATGCCTGCGTTCAGGGATCCGTCAGTGCGGGCGGAGCGTCAGGCGGGCATGTCCGCCGGCGCCGCGCGGCGGCGCGCGCCGTCCAGCAGCAGGTCCGAGATGAATCCCGACAGCGTCGAGGATTCCTGCCCCGGCGCCTGGCGCACGAAACGTTCGATGATGCCCATCAGCGCATGCGCGAACAGCTCGGCCGAAACCTCGGCGCGGAACAGGCCGGCCTGCTGCTCCAGGCGCACCCTGGCCGCGATCATGCGCGCCAGTTCGTCCTTGAGATCCTCGGCCGAATCGGCCTGGAAGAAGCCGATGCGGGTCAGGTCGGGATTCTCGCGCAAGATGGCCAGCAGGCCGCCGACGCTGGCGCGCACGCGCTCGTCCAGCCCCGAGCCCGGCGCGCCGGGCTCGCGCTCCTGGCCGATGATGCCGCGCAGGCGCTCGGCGAACATGCCGACGAGTTCGTCATAGGCCGCCTGCTTGCTGGTGAAGTATTGATAGAAGACCGGCTGCGTCACGCCGGCGCGGGCGACAATGTCGCTGATCCGGGTATGCTGGAAGCCGCGTTCGGCGAATTCCGCCGCGGCCACTTCCAAAAGCTGCAATCTGGTGCGTTCGCCTTTCGTCAGGCGCGGGTCTTGCGATAAAGATGGGGGTCGTGCCGTACTCATGAATGGTCTTGCCTTGCTAGTCGCGAGAAAATACTACCTTCGTATTCTTTTGACCACTGTTTCCCTGTATTGCCACACCGCCAATATGTATCGACTGTTGCGTCGACCGTTCCGTCTCCCATTTTTTTCGCTGCGCGCGGCCCTGCTGGCCGCGCCCTTGTTGCTGGGCGGCTGCATTCCGTACCCGGCGTACAGGACGCTGCAGCCGCAGGCCCGCGCCACCGTGATCGACGAGCAGTCCAGGCCCTTGGCGGACGCCCGCGTGATCCTGATCACCTCCTCCTATCCCTATGGCCGGGAACGCTGGCGCGATGAACAGCGCAGCGGCGAGGACGGCGTCGCCTCATTCGAGAATCACAGCGAATGGCGTGCCGAATCGCTGATGATCCATGGCCGGACGATCTTTTTCTGGAACTGGTGCGTGGAGAAACCGGGCTATGCGACCTATCGCACGCTGCTGACGTCGTCGGACGACTTCGATGCGCGGCCGACGATCACGCTGACGCCCGGATCGTCGCAAACTTGCGACGATCCGGGCGCGAGCAAGGACCGTCCGCCCAAGTCCTGAAATCCGCTGAAATGCGGGTAACCATTGACACATCTATTTCCGCGCCGCGGCGGTAAAGTAGCGTCATCGCCACAGTTCTCCGCGCATCGCCGGGCCTGGGCGACTCGGGAGCACGAATCATGAAGCGGTTTTCAGGCCGACTGGTCAGCGCGGCGCTGGCACTGGCCCTGGCAAGTTCGCCAGCCTTCGCCGGCAGGTATCACCATCACGATCACTATCGCGGCGGCAGCGCCAGCGGCTGGTGGATAGGCGGCGCGGTGGCGCTGGCCGCCGCCGGGCTGTACCTGGCGGCCAACTCGGAGCCGAGCTACGCGCAGGCCGGCGTCTACGCGCCCGGCGTGGCCTACACCAGCCCGCCGGTTTATGCCGCGCCGGTCTATCCGGCGCCTGTCTATGCCGCGCCCGCGCCCGTCTACGCAGCCGCGCCGCAACAGTACGCGCCGGTGCAGTATCAACAGCAGAGTCCCGCCGACAATGCGCTGGCCAACGCGTCCACCGATTGCCAGCGCTGGGCCGTCAACCAGAGCGGCTACGACCCCGCCACCATCTCGCAATGGACCACGCAGGTCATGGTGGACTCCTACAACCGCGCGCTGGATTCCTGCATGAACAGCCGCGGCTACCGCGCCAACTGACTTCCAGGCCGGGCGGCCGCCCTCAGCGCCGCCTGGCCCGCCAGGCCAGCCACGCGCCGGCGGCCAGCAACAGCAGCGCCGGCACGATCCACACGAAGCCACTGTCCGTATAGACGACCTGATCCACCGGATCGTAGTCCCGGCCCAGCTCGTTGAAGTCGCGTATCAGGTACAGGTCGTACCAAAGCCAGAAGCAGAAGGCCGACAGCAGCAGGCACGCCCCGGCCCCTGCCGCCGCCACGCCACGCCGGCGGCCCGCCGTGGTCGCCAGGAAGCGCCACGCCAGCCAGGCGCAGGCCCCGATCCCCACGGCCGCCAGCAGCTCGCCCATGGTCAGGGTTCCCCGGCGTCTTCCAGCGCCAGCAGGCAGGCCTGCGCCTCGTCCCATTGCTGCTCGCTGAACACCTGCAAGCCCGCTTCGCGCAGCAGCGCGGCCGTCACGCCCTGGCCGGGCTGGCGCTGTCCCTGGAAACGGCCGTCATACACGTAGGCGCTGCCGCAGGACGGACTGCCCTGCTTGAGCACGGCGATGCGGATGCCCTGGCGTCGCGCGGCATCCAGCGCCATGCCCGCGCCCTGCACGAACGGGGCGGTGACGTCCTCGCCATTGACCGCGACCACGCGGGCGCGGCCGGCCAGCACGGCGGCGGCATCGGCCCCCGGCTCGATCTCGGCGGGCGGCCTGGGAATGGGCATGCCGCCGGCGACCTCGGGACAGACGGATACGATGCGGCCCTCGGCGCGCCAGCGCGCCAGCACGGGATGATCGACGGGCACCCCGCGGCCGTCGTAGCGCACGGGGTTGCCCAGCAGACAGGAACTGACCAGGACGTATTGCATGAAAGGCACCGGAACCGCGGCAGGCATCGGGGCCCACGCCCCGCGCCCGCCGCAAACCCTGGATGATAGATCAGGGGCGGTTAATGCATCGCGCCACGGGTGCGCGCCCGCGACCGCCGCCAGCCGGCATCTCGCCGCCTTATGCGATCACTTCCCGCGCCCGCGCCGCTACCGCTTTGGTCGCCTCATCCGCCTCATGCGCCTCGATCCAGGCCCGCAGCGCCGGATCACGCAGCTGCAGCACCTCGAACAGGCCCAGCGCGCGCAAGGCGGGCAAGGCCTCCGCAATGTCGCGCCCGGCGGCCTCGCGGCGCTCCCGCGTGGCGGCGGCGTCGCACCAGGCGCGCGCATTCGCCAGGAACGCGCCCACCGTGCCCTTGCGCACCATCACGCCCTGGAATTCGCCCTGGTTCACGTCATCGGGCAGTACGTCTTGCGCTTTCATATCGGCTCCTTGCCGCGCCCGGGCCGCCGTGATGGCGCGCGCTGCGGGCACTGGCGCTACGATAGGCGCGTCGCGCCGGCAAGACTGGCGTATTCTGGTCATTCGATACCGCATTCATGCCAACGCCGACTCCGCCCGCTCCCCTGCTCGATCCCGCCCTGGCGCGTTCCCCGCGCGGTCCGCGCGCCATCGCCGTGCGACGCGATGATGCCGAGCTGCGCGACACCGCCATGCACCGCCACGCGCGCGGCCAGTTGCTGGGCGCGCGCCGGGGCCTGATCACGGTCTATGCCGGCGACCGGCAATGGGTCGCGCCGCCCTCTCAGGCGGTGTGGATTCCTCCAGGCTGGCCGCATGGGCTGCGCTCGCACGGGCCATATTCGGGCTACAGCGTCTACCTGAGCCCGGCGGCCTGCGCCGGCCTGCCGTCGGCGCCGCGCGCACTGGCGGCGTCCGCCCTGCTGCTGGCCGCCGTGGAGCGCGCGGCCGCCTGGGACGGCGATGCGCGGGACGCACCGCGCCGGCGCGTGGTCGAAGTGATCCGCGACGAGATCCGCGACCAACCGCAAGCGGCCGACGCCCTGCTGCTGCCCGCCGAAGCCCGGCTGCAACGGCTGGCGCTGGCCCTGTCGGACGATCCCGCCGACACCCGCACGCTAGCCCAATGGGCTGACTGGATCGGCATGGCGCCGCGCACGCTGGCGCGGCATTTCCTGGCGGAGACCGGCCTGACGCTGAGCGCGTGGCGGCAGCGCGCCCGCCTGATGCGGGCGCTGGAAATGCTGGCGGCGGGCGCCGCCGTGACCACGGTGGCGCTGGACCTGGGCTATGACAACGTCAGCGCCTTCATCGCCATGTTCAAGCGCGAGCATGGCGTGACGCCGGGACGCTACGCGCCGGGCGGCGCGTAGCCGACCCTTGCGCCGGGCACAGCGACCGGACTCAGGCGTCCGAGGACGCGGCGGTCTTGCGCGGACGACGCGGACGCGCGGCGGTCTTGCGCGCGGGCTTGGCCTCGTCCGGTGCCGGCGCGTCGGCGGTAGCGGCGGGCGCCGGCGCGGCAACGCCGGCCTTGTCGCCAGTCGCACCGTCGTCGGCGGCCATGGTGTCGCCCGCCGTCTTGGCGGCCTTGCCCCGGCCGGCGGCGCGGCGCGGGGTCTTGGCGGCGCGCTTGGCGGCCGGTTTCGCGGTCGCCTGGACGGCGGCGGGCGTGTCGGCATCGGCCGAACCATCCTGCGTTGCCTGGCTGTCGTCCTGCGCATGCGCGGCGGCGTCCGAACGCAGGTCCGGCGCGGCTTGCGACGGCCGCGTGGACGCGAAGCCGGCGCTGGCGCGCGATTCGTCTTCCGCTTGCGCCTGCTGGCCTTCCCAGGATTCAGCATCCTCCCACGGCAACACGGGCGTGGCCGCGCGCGCGGCGTCCTGCGCCGGTTCGCGGTCGCCATCCGCCGCCCCATCATCCTGCGCACGCTCGGCGTCACGGCGGCCGCCGCGCTTGCGATCGCGGCCCGACCGGCCCCTCGTGCCCTCCTGCGGGCCGCCGCGCGAACCCCGCGCGGCGCCTTGCGCCGGTTCGGCGGACGCTTCCTGCGCGGCGGCGGCAACGGCCTCATCCGCCGGCTGCAAGGCCGCGGCGCGCACGCCCTGGCGCGGCGCCGGACGGCCATGGGCGCTGTCGCGGTACACATAGGTGCCCGACTTTTCCTCGCGGCCCACGTCCAGGAAGCCGCGCGACTGCGCCTCTTCCAGCAGGTTGCCGAAGGCGCGGAAGCCGTAGTAGGACTCGTTGAAATCGGGCTTGCGCCGCTTGAGCGCGTCCTTCAGCACCGAGGCCCAGATCCTGTCGCCGTCGCCGCGCTCGGCCATGAGCGCGTCGAAGGTCTCGACCACCAGCTCGACCGCCTGGGTCTTGCGGGCTTCCTGTTCTTCCTTGCGGCGGCGCTCCTCTTCCGGCGTGCGACGCTGGCCGCCGCCGGCGCCACGGCTGTCGCGGCTGTCGCGGCGCGACTCGGCGGCGCGCTGGCCTTCGCGGGCCAGGTCGTCATAGAAGATGAATTCGTCGCAATTGGCGATCAGCAGGTCGGAGGTGGACTGCTTGACGCCCACGCCGATCACCTTCTTGTCGTTCTCGCGCAGCTTGGACACCAGCGGCGAGAAATCGGAATCACCGCTGATGATCACGAAGGTATTGACGTGGGACTTGGTGTAGCAAAGGTCCAGCGCATCCACCACCAGGCGGATGTCGGCGGAGTTCTTGCCGGACTGGCGCACGTGGGGGATTTCGATCAGCTCGAAATTGGCCTCGTGCATGGGGGCCTTGAATTCCTTGTAGCGCTCCCAGTCGCAATAGGCCTTCTTGACCACGATGCTGCCCTTGAGCAGCAGGCGTTCCAGCACCGGCCGGATGTCGAACTTCTGGTAGCGGGTATCGCGCACGCCCAGCGCCACGTTCTCGAAGTCGCAGAAAAGCGCCATGCTGACGTTTTCGTTGGGGGTATTCACAGTCTTTCTCCAATGCCGCGACGGCCGCGCGGACGCGTCGCTCAGGCCGTCATGATATACATTTCCCCTGGCCGCACCCCCTTTTCCCGCCTGCTATCCCTCGCCGTCGCATTCCCGCCATTACACGCCGCGCCCGGCGCCACGCCCGCCCCGTCCCATGTCCGCCCCAGACCTGCCCGTCCTGCACACCCCCCGCCTGATCCTGCGCCCGCTGGCGCGCGAAGACGCCGACGCCATCCAGCGCCTGTTTCCGCAATGGGAAGTGGTGCGCTACCTGGCCGACCAGATTCCCTGGCCCTATCCGCCCGACGGCGCGCGCCACTTCGTCGAGAACCTGGCCCTGCCCGCCATGGCGCGCGGCCAGCAGTGGCATTGGTCGATCCGCGAGCAGGCCGCGCCCGAGGCGCTGATCGGCGTGATCAGCCTGATGGACGACGAGCCGGACAATCATCGCGGCTTCTGGCTGGCGCCGGCCTGGCAGGGCCGGGGCTACATGAGCGAGGCCTGTGAGGCCGTGACCGGTTACTGGTTCGAGACGCTGGGCAAACCGCTGCTGCGCGCGCCCAAAGCCGCGCCTAACGCCGCCTCGCGCCGCATCTCCGAGAAATCCGGCATGCGGCTGCTGCGCACCGAGGAACGCGGCTATGTCAGCGGCCGCCATCCGAGCGAGCTGTGGGAAATCAGCCGCGAGGAGTGGCTGGCGCGCCGCAACCGCTGACGCCAGGGGCTGGCCTTGCGAACGGACGGCCGGCGCGGGCGGCTCCGGCGACTGCGCCCCTCCATGCGTCCCCGATTTACGCACGGCGCTCCTGCTCCCCGCCGCCCGCGCCAAGCCGCCGCTTACCGCCCTTTTCGCCCCGTTTTCCCGCCGATTGAAGGCGGCCCGCCCTGGCTAGAATGCCCCAGCATCCAGCGCTGCGTCCGCGCAGCGCCTTCCCTTCGGGCCAGATCCATGAATCCGTCTACCGTCATCGGGGCCGCCGTCGGCCTGCTCACCCTGATCATCGTGGTGGCGCTGTCCGCCACCAACCCCGGCATGTATTTCAATCTGCCGGGCCTGGCCATCGTGCTGGGCGGCACCTGCGCCGCGCTCTTCATCGCCTACCCGCTGTCCGAGGTGGTGCGCGTGTTCAAGCTGGTGCGCACCGTGTTCCGCAACGACCAGCACGACCAGCAGCGCGACATCGACGAGCTGGTGAACATGGCCCAGCTGTGGATGAACACCGACGTGCACAAGGTCGAACAGGAGCTGAAGAAGGTCTCGAACCCCTTCCTGCGCACCGGCGTGCAGCTCATCATCGACAACACCCCGGAAGACCAGATCATCGAGCTGTTGCAATGGCGCGTGGCGCGGCTGCGCGCGCGCGAACAGGCCGAGGCGCAGATGTTCCGCGTCATGGCCACCTTCGCCCCGGCCTTCGGCATGCTGGGCACGCTGGTGGGCCTGATCAACCTGATGGCCATCCTGGGCGACGGCAGCATGCAGACCATCGGCCAGCAGCTGGCGATCGGCCTGATGACCACGTTCTACGGCATCCTGCTGGCCAACCTGGTGTGCAAGCCCATCGCGGTCAAGCTGGAGCGCCGCACCGCCCGCCGCGTCGAATCCATGAACATGGTGCTGCAAGGCATCGCCATGATGTGCGAGAAGCGCGGCCCGGCCGTCGTGCGCGAGACCCTCAATTCCTTCGTCATGCACGTCGAGGACGAGATCTATGACGGCGGCGCCCCCGCCGCGCAGCCGGCCAGGACCGAAGGCCAGGTCAAGGCCGGCGCCCGTCCCGTGTCCATCGCCCGCCCCGCCGCCGCGCGCCAATGAGCCTGATTTCTCCCTCCCTGGCGCAGCGGATCGAACAGGCCCGCCAGGCCCAGCTGCGCGCGCAGAAGGCCGCCGAGAACAGCGGCTGGCGCATGAGCCAGAGCAAGAGCGCCGGCGGCAAGGACCGCTACGCGCGCTGGCACGTGGACGAGGCGGTCGAGCAGGATTCCGAGAACTGGCTGCTGAGCTACCTGGACCTGATCACGCTGCTGCTGGCCATGCTGGTGGTGATGCTGGCCATCTCGCGCCTGCACGGCTTCCCCGGCGAGAGCAAACCGGTCGAGCTGGTCGGCTCGCTGGCCGCCAGCGGCCTGCCCGCCTACGACGGCGAATATTCCGAGTTCGACAAGGTCGCCATTCCGCCCGAATGGGCCGCGCCCGAGGCCACGGCCCAGGCGGCCGCGCCGGCCACGGCAAGCGACGGCGAGATCGTCGCCGAGGCCGCCCCGCCGCTGAAGGCCCCGTCCAAGGAGTCGCTGGGACTGGCCGACCTGGGCAAATCGGTGGACGTGATCGTCAACGAGCAATCGGTGAGCTTTCGCATCAGCAACGAGCTGCTGTTCGCCTCGGGCCAGGCCACGCTCAGCCCCGCCGGGCTGGACGTGATCAAGCGGCTGGCGGCGATCCTGAACAAGAACGAGTACCAGGTCTCGGTCGAGGGCCACAGCGACACGGTGCCGATCCAGACCCGCCAGTTCGCCTCGAACTGGGAGCTGTCCAGCAGCCGCGCCACCAGCGTGCTGCGCGAGCTGGTGCGCGACGGCGTGTCCGCCGGCCGCCTGCGCGCGGTGGGCTATGCCGAAACGCGACCCATCGAGAGCAACGAAACGCCGGCCGGCCGCGCCGCCAACCGCCGCGTCGAGCTGATCATGGACATCACGCAGCCGCCCAAGGCCGCGCCGGCGCCCGCGCCGGCCAAGTCCTGAGCGGCGGCGGGCGGCGGCGCCTCTCGCCGCCGGCCGCGAACGGCGCTAAGCTGGCGGCCTGCCCTGCGCCAGGAACCTCCCTCCATGTCCTATCTGCTCCTGATCGTCGAACCGGTCGGCCAACGCGCCGAGCGCACGCCCGAACAAGGCCGCGAGGCCTATGGCGCCATGCTGCGCTATGCCGAAAGCCTGAACGAGCGCGGCCTGCTGCAACGCGCCGAATCGCTGAAATCCGACGCCGAGGGGGTGCGGCTGCGCGTGCGCGACGGCGAGCGCAGCGTGGTCGACGGCCCCTTCGCCGAGGCCAAGGAAATGATCGGCGGCTTCTTCCTGCTGGATTGCGACACGCGCGAGGAAGCGCTGGCGCTGGCCGCCGAATGCCCGGCCGCCGCCTGGGCCACCGTGGAAGTGCGCGAGCTGGGCCCCTGCTTTCTTTGAGTCGGCTTCGACCGCTCCATGAATGTCTCGCCAGCCTGCTCAGTAGCCGCGCCCCCGTCTTTCTCCTTTGGCAACCTCAGCCGCCCTTGCCAACGCGCCGCGACCCGGCAGGCGCCTGCCGGCCATGCTTCAGGATCAGGTCGTGCAGCGCCTGCGCCGCCGGCGACAGCACAGCGCCCTTGCGGCTCAGCAACGAAAACGTGCGCCTGACCGTCGGCGTGTGCAACGTCACCACGCGCAGGCCCGGATACGAGCCCGCCTGCCAGGCCAGCCTGGGCGCCACCGCGATGCCGGCGCCCGCCGCCACCAGCCCGACGGCCGTCGAACTGCGCTGCACCTCGTAGAAGGCTGACAGCTCCAGCTGGCTTTCCGCCAGCGCATGGTCCAGCAAGGGCCTGTTGTTGCTGCTGGCGCCGGGAAAGATCAGCCGGTGTCCTTCCAGTGCCTTCCAAGGCAGCGCCTCACGGCCCGCCAGCGGATGGTCGTCGCGGCAGATCAGCACGAAATCGTCCTGCAGCAGCGGCACGCTTTCCAGCGAGGGCGGATGCGACTCGGCGATGTTGATGCCGAACTCCGCCTCGCGCGTCAGCACCGCCTGGGCCACCACCGCCGAGGAGTGATCCAGCACCTTGACGCGGTTCTGCGGATGATCGGCGCTATAGCGCTGCAGGATCTGCGGCAGGTAGTGCACGCCAATGGTCGGCACGCAGGCAATGGTGACGTCGCCGCGCCTGGCCTTGCCGGTTTCGCGGATCTCGGTCAGCGCGGCGGCCAGGTCGGTCAGCAGCCGGCGCGCCTGCGGCAGGAAGCTCTCGCCTGGCGGCGTCAACGCCACCGAGCGGGTGCTGCGCTCGACCAGCCGCACGCCCAGGAAGGACTCCAGGTTCTGCAGGCGGCGGCTGAGCGCCGTCTGGGTGATGCTGAGTTCGCCCGCCGCGCGGCGAAAGCTCTTGTGGTCCGCCACCGCGACGAAAGCCTGCACGCCGAGCACGTCTATTTTCATGAGAAAAATGCATCAATCGGGCAATTAATTTCATTTTACGTGCGCCGCGCGTCGCGTCCACAATGCCGGCACAGCCAGGGAGACCGACATGAACATCACCATCCTCGACGATTACTTCGACACGCTGCGGGGCCTGCCCTGTTTCCGCAAGCTGGACGGCCACGCGGTCACCGTGTGGAACGACCACCTGCAGGACACGGACGCGCTGGCCGAGCGGCTGCGCGACACCGACGCGCTGGTGCTGATCCGCGAGCGCACCCAGATCCTGGCGCCGCTGATCGCCCGGCTGCCGCGCCTGAAGCTGATCAGCCAGCGCAGCGTCTATCCGCATATCGACATCGCCGCCTGTACCGCGCATGGCGTCATCGTGTCCTCGAACCAGCACGCCGGCACGCCGTCCTATGCCGCCGCCGAGCTGACCTGGGGGCTGGCGCTGGCCGCCATGCGCCAGATCCCGCAGCAGATGAAGGCGCTGCAGGCCGGCGACTGGCAGATCGGCGTGGGCCGCACGCTGCGCGGGCGCACCCTGGGCATCTACGGCTATGGCCGGATCGGCGCGGAAGTGGCGCGCTACGGCGCGGCCTTCGGCATGAAGGTGCTGGTCTGGGCCCGCGAGGCCTCGCGCCAGCGCGCCCGCGACGAGGGCTGGGACACGGCGCCGGACAAGGCCGCCTTCTTCGAGGCCTGCGACGTGCTGTCGCTGCACATGCGACTGGTGAAGGACACGCGCGGCATCGTCACGGCCGATGACCTGGCGCGCATGAAGCCCGGCGCTCTGCTGGTCAACACCAGCCGCGCCGGCCTGATCGCGCCGGGCGCGCTGGAACAGGCGCTGCGCGCCGGCCGGCCCGGCATGGCGGCGGTGGACGTGTACGAGGAAGAGCCGCTGCGCGACACCCGGCATCCGCTCCTGAACCTGCCCAACGTGATCTGCACGCCGCACATTGGCTATGTCACCGAGGACGAATACGAGACCCAGTTCTCCGACGTGTTCGACCAGATCGTGTCCTATGCCGCCGGCCAGCCGATCCATGTGGTCAATCCGGAAGTGCTGGCGACCAGGCCTGGCGGCGCCTAGCGCGCCGTTCTCCTGAACCCGTATCGCCCCGTCCCGCGACACCCGTCGCGGGATTTTTTTCTAGGGGTTTACCCCAGGAATACAAGCGGACTGTCGATCTGCATCCTCTCCGTTCGTCGTGCCAGTACAAGCCCGGATCCAAGCCCGGATCCGGGCCTGGATCTTTCCCTCCCGGAGACTCAGAAATGCGATTCATGATCATGGTCCGCGCCACCGCCGACAGCGAAGCCGGCCGCATGCCCGAAGAAAGCCTGCTTGCCGCGATGGTGAATTACCACGAGGCCTTGTCCAAGGCCGGCGTGCTGCTGGACGCCAACGGCCTGCTGCCCTCGTCCAGGGGCTGGCGCGTCCAGTACGACGCCCAGGGCGAACGCAAGGTGCTGGACGGCCCCTTCGCCGAAACCAAGGAGCTGATCGCCGGCTACACCATGATCCAGGCCCGCTCGCGCGAGGAAGCCATGCAATGGGCGCTACGCTTTCCCTCACCCTTCCCCGGCCAGCCCTGCTCGGTCGAGGTGCGGCAGCTGTACGAGCTGGAGGATTTCGCGCCCAGCCCCGCCATCGAACGGTTCCGCGACATCCCGGGCAACGGACAACAATAGAAGTCCCCGAAGTAGAAGCCCCCCCCGAGCGCTGCGCGCTCCCCCCAGGGGGCGTCGCTACGGACCGGAGGGCGAAGCCCACCCGTGAAGCGCTAGGCGCTTCTGCCCTCAAGGGCGTCGCTGCGGACCGGCAAAGCCGGCTCCGCGCGACCTCGGTCCGGGGCGAGCCGGGCGTATGAATACCGTTTTTCTTTCGACATCAGACACCAGGAATTGCCATGCACAAGCATATGTTCGTCAACCTGCCGATCCGCGACATGAAGAAATCGCAGGCCTTCTTCCGCAGCGTGGGCTATGAGTTCAATCCGCAGTTCACCAATGACCAGGGCGCCTGCCTGGTCGCGGGCGAGAATCTGTTCGTGATGCTGCTGGTCACGGACTTCTTCAAGACCTTCACCGGCAAGCCGGTGGCCGACGCCCATCAATCCACCGAGGTGCTGGTGGCGCTGTCCTGCGACAGCCGCGCCCATGTCGACGAGCTGGTGGCCCGCGCGCGTGCCGCCGGCGGCGCGGTGCCGCGCAGCCCGCAGGATCTCGGCTTCATGTATTCGCACGGCTTCGAGGACCTGGACGGCCATGTCTGGGAACTGGTGTACATGGAGCCGGGCGCGGTGCCGCCGCAGGCATGAGGGGCAACAAGCCCTCGGCTGACGCCGGCGCGCCGGACAGTCCGGCCGCGCTGGCCACCCACCGCGCCATCGAGGCGGTCTGGCGGATCGAGGCCGCCAGCGTCATCGCCGGCGTGGCGCGGCTGGTGCGCGACGTCGGCCTGGCCGAGGAACTGGCCCAGGACGCGCTGGTCGCCGCGCTGGAACGCTGGCCCGCGTCCGGCGTGCCCGACAATCCCGGAGCCTGGCTCATGACCACCGCCAAGAACCGCGCCCGCGACCGCTTGCGGCTGGACGCGCTGCACAGCCGCAAGCACGAGCAGATCGGCCACGAGCTGCAGGCGCTGGAGGCCGACGTGGAACCGGATTTCGTCGACGCGCTGGACGCCGCGCGCCAGGACGATATCGGCGACGATCTGCTGCGGCTGATCTTCACGGCCTGCCATCCGCTGCTGTCCACCGAGGCGCGCGTGGCGCTGACGCTGCGGCTGCTGGGCGGCCTGTCGACGACCGAGATCGCGCGCGCCTTCCTGGCCTCCGAGTCCACCATCGCGCAACGCATCGTGCGCGCCAAGCGCAGCCTGTCCGCCGCGCGCGTGCCGTTCGAAGTGCCCGGCCCGGCCGAGCGCGCCGCGCGGCTGGCCTCGGTGCTGGAAGTTATCTACCTGATTTTCAACGAAGGCTATTCGGCCACATCGGGCGAGAATTGGACACGGCCCGCGCTATGCGACGAGGCGCTGCGCCTGGGCCGCATCCTGGCGCAATTGGCGCTCGGCGACAGCGAGGCGCACGGCCTGGTCGCGCTGATGGAGCTGCAGGCCTCGCGCCTGGCCGCCCGCGCCGACGGCCAGGGCCGGCCGGTATTGTTGATGGACCAGGACCGCGGCCGCTGGGATCCGCTGCTGATCCGGCGCGGGCTGGCCGCGCTGGCGCGCGCCGAATCGCTGGGCGGCGCGCTCGGCCCTTACGCGCTACAAGCGGCGCTGGCGGCCTGCCACGCCCGCGCCCGTCGCGCCGAGGACACCGACTGGCCGCGCATCGTGGCGCTGTACGACGCGCTGGTCCAGGCCATGCCCTCGCCAGTGGCGGAGCTGAACCGGGCAGTGGCGGTCGGCATGGCCTTCGGCCCGCGGGCCGCGCTGGACCTGGTCGACGCGCTGGAGGCCGAGGGCGCGCTGGCCAATTACCACTGGCTGCCCAGCGTGCGCGGCGACCTCCTGGCCAAGCTGGGCCGGCATGCAGAGGCGCGCGAGGCCTTCGAACGCGCCGCCGGCATGACCCGCAACGCCCGCGAACGCGAGCTGCTGCTGGCCCGCGCGGCGCAGATGCGGGACGGCCCGGCCTGACGCGCGCGTGCTTAAATGCCGTCATGCGCCCCGTTCCCGCTGCCCCCGACGAACCCGCGCCCGCCATGGAGGGCGTGCCGGACGCATTCGACCATCCGGACGACCGCGCCGAGTTCCGACGGCCCGGTCACCGGCCCGGCGTGGAGTTGTACCGCGCCCACATCATCCGCCACGCCTTCGAACCCCACACCCACGACGCCTTCGGGCTGGGCGCCATCGAATCCGGCGTGGAGCGCTTCCGCTACCGTGGCGCCGATCACCTGGCGCCGTCCGGCTCGGTGGTGCTGATGAATCCCGATGAACTGCACACCGGCCGCGCCGAGACCGAGGGCGGCTGGCGCTACCGCATGGCGTACATCGACGCCGACGTGGTCGCGCGCGTGACGGGCGAGGACGGCTGGTGGTTCGACACTGCCGTGGGCCTGGACACGGCCAGCGCCACGCGCGTCACCGCCCTGCTCGACACCCTGTGGCGCGCGCGTGAGCCGCTGGCCTTCGACAGCGCCCTGCACGCGCTGCTGGCCGAGTTCCGCCGCCACGCCCGCGTGCCGCGCCCGGTCCGCGCCGAGGGCGCGCCGCGCTTCGCGCCCGTCATCGACTACATGCGCGCGCATCTGTCGCGCCGGCTGACGCTGGAAGAGCTGGCGCGCGAGGCCGGCCTGAGCCCCTTCCATTTCCTGCGCAGCTTCCAGGCGCATTGCCACGCCACGCCGCAGCAGATGCTGATGGCGCTGCGCCTGTTCGAGGCCAAGCGCCGCCTGGCCGCCGGCGAACCGCCCGCCCAGGTCGCGCTGGCGGCTGGCCTGACCGACCAGGCCCACCTGACGCGGGCCTTCGCCCGGCGCTACGGCGTCACGCCCGCGCGCTACCAGAAGCAGATGCGCGCCTGAGACCGCAGATCGCCGAACAGGCGCGGGTGCCGCGCCGGCGCTGCCGACGCGGTCGCGGGAATGCGCCGCCAACGCCCGCGCAGCAATCTGGTACAAGACCGCCCTCGCCTGCCGCCGATAGACTGGCCGCGTTTTCCTTGTCTGGAACCGGAGTGATTCTATGTGGGCTGGAACCCTGTACGCCCTGGCCGCCGGCCTGATGTGGGGGCTGGTGTTCGTGGGCCCGCTGCTGCTGCCCGAGTATCCGGCGGCCTTGCAATCGGTGGCGCGCTACCTGGCCTTCGGCCTGATCGCCCTGCCGCTCGCCTGGCTGGACCGGCGCGCGCTGCGCCAGCTGGGCCGTGCCGATTGGATCGAGGCGCTGAAGCTGGCCGCCATCGGCAACCTGCTGTACTACCTGTGCCTGGCCAGCGCCATCCAGCGCGCCGGCGGGCCGGTGCCCACCATGATCATCGGCACGCTGCCGGTCGTGATCGCCGTCAGCGCCAACCTGCGCAACGCGCGCCGTGACGGGCGGCTGCCCTGGAAGCGGCTGGCGCCGTCGCTGGCGCTGATCGCGCTGGGCATCGCCTGCGTCAACCAGGTCGAGCTGCAGGCGCTGCGCCAGGATCCGGACGCCGACCTGGGCCGTTACGCGCTGGGCGCGCTGCTGGCGCTGGCCGCCGTGGCCTGCTGGACCTGGTATCCGCTGCGCAACGCCGACTGGCTGCGCGCCCATCCCGACCGCAGCCCGCGCACCTGGGCCACCGCCCAGGGCGTGGCCACGCTGCCGCTGGCCCTGGCCGGCTACGCGCTGCTGTGGACCGGCATGGCGGCGACCGGCGACGCCTTTCCCATGCCGCTGGGTCCGCGCCCCGAAGTGTTCCTGGCGCTGATGGCCGCCATCGGCCTGTTCGCGTCGTGGCTGGGCACGCTGTGCTGGAACGAGGCCAGCCAGCGCCTGCCGACCGCGCTGGTCGGGCAGTTGATCGTGTTCGAGACGCTGGCGGCGCTGGCCTATGCCTACATGCTGCGCGGCCAGATGCCGCAGCCGCTGACCTTGATCGGCATCGGCTGCCTGATCGTGGGCGTGTTGCGCGCCGTGCGCGTCAAGCCCGAGCCGGTGGCGGCGCAGGCCTAGGCGTAGGCCAGGTTGGGATTCTCGGCCAGGCGCTGGCCGATCGCCGCGCAGGCGCGCAGCAGCGGCGCCACGTAGCTGGCCTGGATGTCTGGCTTCTGCCGGAACGCCAGCGTGCTGACGCTGACGGCGGCCACCGGACGGCCGCCGGCATCGCGCACCGCCGCGCCGAAGCAGTGGATATCCTGCTCGTTCTCCTGCGCGTCCGTGGACCAGCCGCAGGCGCGCACGTCCAGCAGCTGCTTGCGCAAGGCAGCGGCGTCGGCGATGGTCTGCGGCGTCTGCCGCTCGTAGCCGATCTGGCCCAGCAGCGGCTCGGCCGCGTCGGGCGCCAGCGCCGCCAGGTAGGCCTTGCCCACGGCGGTGGAATGCAGGCACACGCTGGTGCCGATGCGCGAGGCCATCTGCACCGCGCTGGGGCTTTCCAGTTTCTCGATATAGACCATGCACAGGCCCGAGGGCACGGCCAGATGCACGGTTTCGCCGGTTTCGTCGCGCAGCGCGCGCAGGGCGTCGCGCGCGGCCGTACGCAGGCCCGAGCGGCTCCAGCTGCGGCTGGCCAGCTGCACCAGGCGATGGCCCAGCGTCCAGCTGCGGGTCGCGCCGATCTCCACCAACAGCCGCTCGGCAGTCAGCGCCGCCACGATCCGGTGCACGGTGGGACGCGGAAAGCCGGTGGCCTTGGCGATCTCGGCGATGCCCACGGGCTCGGGATTGTCCGCCACCCATTGCAGCACGCGCATGAACTTGGAAAACGCGGCGGTGCCAGCGACGCCATTGTCGGCGGAGTTGGAAGTGGAAGCGGGCGTGGCGGAAGACATGCGAGGAACCTGTGTATCCGGGCGCGGCTGCGGCCGCGCGGATAAAGAAAGCGGGCGGAAAGGCGGGACAGCATAACCCGCCGCTCACGCCCGCGCGGCCTTGCTGCCTGTCGAGGCTGAAAACGACGCTAGGCCACCATGTATCCCCCGTCCACCGGCAGCACCACGCCCGTCATGAAAGCGGCAGCTGGCGTGCACAGGAACACCGCCGCCCGCGCCACATCCTAGGGAGTGCCCCAGCGCGCCAGCGGCGTGCGCGCCAGAATGGGCCCGGCGCGGGCCGGGTCGTCCTGCAGCGCCTGGGTCAGCGGCGTGGCGATCCAGCCGGGCGCCACCGCGTTGACGCGGATGCCGTCCGGCGCGTAGGCGATCGCCAACGACTTGGTCAGCTGCCCCACCCCGCCCTTGCTGGCGGCGTAGCCGGGCACCAGTCCGCCGCCGAAGAACGTCAGCATGGACGCCGTGTTGACGATGCAGCCGCGCGCCGCCTTCAGCGCGGGCCGCGCGGCGGCGCAGACCCGCATGGTGCCGGTCAGGTTCACGTCCAGCACCTGCTGGAACACGTCCGGATCGTGCTCCTGGCCGCGCTTGATGATGCCAGCGCAGTTGAACAGGATATCGAGGCGGTCGAAGTCGGCCAGCGCCGCGTCCACGTCGTGCTGGCGCGTGACGTCGGCCTGGCGCGTGCGCACCGAGGCGTCCAGCGTGCCATCGCCCGGCCCCAGGCCCAGCGCCACCACCCGGGCGCCCATCGCCGCCAGCTGGTTGGCGATGGCCGCGCCGATGCCCTGGGTGGCGCCGGCCACCAGGGCCGTCCTGCCCGCGAGAATGTCCTGCCGATACGTCATGTCCATCGCTTGCATGCCTTCCTCGCGCCGGACTCAGTTCTTCATGGGCAGCGTCTTCACCAGTTCGGTGAAGACGGCCGCGTCACGCGTCATGTTGTCGCGAAAGCCCTTGTCGTCGGCATAGGAGAAGCCCAGGTACTGCTTCTCCAGAACCTCGCGGAAGGCGGGCTCGTCGATCGCTTTGCGCGACTCGGCCTTGAGATACGCCAGGACTTCCGGCGGCAGGTTCTTCGGCCCGGCGATGCCGCGCCAGGTGCCCAGGCTCAGATCTATGCCCATTTCCTTGAACGTGGGCACCTTGGCGAAGTTCTTCACGCGCTGGTCCGCCATCACGCCCAGCATCTTCAGCTTGCCGGCGAGCACGTACTGCGCCACCTCGGCCGGGCTGACGGCCACCGCGTCCACGTGCTTGCCCAGCAAGGCCTGCACGGCCGGGCTGGCGCCCTGGAACGGGATGTGGTTGAACTCGATGCCGGTCTTTTCCCCAAGCGCCGCCGCCGCGAAGTGCCAGATCGAGCCGTTGCCGGCATTGCCCACCGACACCTTGCCCGCCGTCTTCCTGGCGTCGGCCAGGAACTCCTGCAGCGTGTTCCAGGGCGCGTCCGCGTGCACGGTGATGGCGGCCGGATCGGCGTTGAACTGGATGATGGGCTGGATGTCGTCCTGGTTGAACTTCACCAGCCCCATGGGCTTGAGCGTGACCAGCTCCACCGTCACCACCGCGAGCTTGTAGCCGTCGGGCTTGGCGTTGATCATCTCGGTCCAGCCGATGGCGCCGCTGGCGCCGGGCTTGTTCAGCACCACGATGCTGCGCGGAATGTGCGTGCGGGCCGCCTCGGCGAAGGCGCGCGCCACGCCGTCGGTGCCGCCGCCGGGCTGGAACGGCACGATCAGCTCGATCTGCCGGCTGGGAAAATCCGCCGCCATGGCCTGCCCGCCGAACAACGCCAGCGCGGCCATCGCCGCCGCGCCGCGCGCCAGGACGCGGCGCCGCATATTGTGCTCACTCATCTTGTCTCCCTTGCTCTTTGGTCTTGTGCTGTGGTGATGCGCGGCACGGATCCGGACGAAGCATGGCCGGACGGCCGCGCGGGCGGCGCCTGCAATGCGGCGGCTGGCGTGCGGCGCCACGGCGCCAGCCGGACTGGATCAGCGGATGAACTGGTCGGCGTAGCCGGCGCCCAGGCCGACTGCCTCGAAGTGCTTGCGGCACATGTCGATCTTGGTGAACACGTCCTCGAAGCCCATGCCCTTGCCCCAGGGATCCGTGTAGTACATGACGCCGTTGACCTGGAAGTACGTGATCATTTCCTCGACGTCCTCGGGCACATAGAGCGTGTGGGTCTCGCCGGGCGGCTCGAACACATAGCTGCCTTCCACGGCCTCCCAGTCATGTTCCAGGTAGCGCCAGCGTCCCTTGAGCACGAAGCCATGCACCGCCTGCGGATGGCGGTGGCGGCTCAGCACGCCGGACTTGCGGACCCTGAGCAGGTTCATCCAATAGCCTTGGCTGGCGTTCAGACAGAGCGGCCGGAACCACACGTTCTCGGCCTGCGGCACCCACAGGCGCTCGTCCTGCGGGATGGCGTGAGGCACCACGATCTCCGGCAGCGCGTCCGGCGGATTCGGGTACTGGTAAGGCATCAAGGGAGTCTGGTCGGGTGTCTCTACGGGCATATTTTTATCCATATTGTGGACAATAATTCACAATATGGATAATTGTAAGCAGCCCAAGCCGCGCGGGAATTGATGAAAACCCGTAGCGGCCAGGACTGGACTTCGTGTGAGCGCCCCTGCGGGACAGCACACTAGAGCCGCGCCGCGTGCGACGCGCGCCGGCCCAGGCGGCGCAGCCCCCAGGCGATCAGCAGGCCGCCCGCGCCGGCCGCGACCACCACCCAGGCGGCGCTGGGCCAGCCGTGGCGATCGATCACGGCGCCCACCGTGACCGGCCCGATCACCTGGCCCAGGTTGCTGCCTTGCATGACCAGGCCGACCGAGGCCGCCGCCAGCGCCGGCCTGGGCGCCAGCAGCGGCGCCGAGCCCAGCAGCGTGGCCGGGATCAGGCCGCCAACGGCCGAAAACGCCACGCACAGCAGGAAGATCGTCATGGCCGGCGCGCCCGAGCGGAAGATCAGCAAGGCGATCAGGGCCATCGATGCGCAGGCGATCGCGATCAGCGTCGAACGCCGCCAGCCGCGCGCCAGCAGCATGCCCGCCCCCAGGTTGCCGATAACGTTGGCGACGGTGGCGATGGCGCTGTACAGGCCGGCCTGCGCCAGCGACAGTCCGAGCCGCTCCATCAGCAGGACCGGCAGGAAGCTGAACAGCGCGAAGAACATCAGGCTGTACAGCATGAAGGTCAGCGACAGCAGCACCGGACCGGCCGTGCCCAGCGTGTCGATCGTGTCCTGCCGCAGGCCGCGCCAGGACAGGCTTGCGCCGGCGGCGGACGGTGGCGCCAGCAGCGCCACGCAGGCCAACGCCAGCAGCGCCGCCGCGCCCGCGCACCACCAGTACGCATGCCAGTCCGCGAAGGCCTGCGAGGCCAGCATGGCGACGGCCATGCCCCCCGGCATGTAGCAGCTCCACAGCGCGAAGGCCAGGTCGCGCCGCGCCGGCGTCACCAGCCGCTGCAAGGCCGCCGGCCCCGCCACGGTGATCATCAGGAAACCCAGCCCTTCGAGCACGCGCGATGCCAGCAGCGCGCTGTAGCCCGGCGCCGCCGCGCCCGCGGCCGTGCCCAGCGCGGTGGCCGCCAGCCCCAGCAGCAGCATGCGGCGCGCGCCGAAGCGCGCGATCACGCCGCCGGCCGCGATGCCGCCGACCATGCCCAGCACCGAGAACACCGCCGTCAGCGAACCGACGGCGGCCAAGTCCAGCCCCATGTCCCGCCGCAACAGCGGCGCGGCGATGATGACCTTGCCCACCTGCAACGCCGCCACCACGCCCGCGCCCACGATGGCCAGCACCGCCGCCCAGCGCGTGCCCGCCGGCGTCCCGCCCTGCCCGTCGCCTGTGCGCCGCATGCCCTGCTCCGTCTCCCGCGCCCGGGCCGTCCGGGTCTCGTGCTGGTCCATCGCCGCCTTCTGTGTCCGCGTATCGAAGCCGCCAGCATGCCCGTCCGTGGCGATCCTGTTAAGTGATAATCTTTTGACGCAACCGATCGATTCCATAGATCACTGACGCCCATGCTGGACGCCCTCACCCTGGACCAATTGCGCGTGTTCGCCGCCGTGGCCGACGCCGGCAGCTTCCGCGCCGCCGCCCGCCAGCTGTCGCGGGTGCAGTCGGCCGTCAGCCATGCCATCGCCAACATGGAATCCGAACTGGGCGTGTCGCTGTTCGACCGCCAGGGCAGGCGTCCCGTCATGACGCCGCAGGGCCAGGCACTGCTGGCCAATGCCCGCGACATCCTGCTGCGGGTCGACGCCATGCGGGCGCGCGCGCAGGGGCTGGGCGAAGGCGTTGAACTCGAACTGCCGCTGGTCGTCGATACGCTGTTTCCCATCGCCCACGTGGGCGCCGCGCTGTGCCGCATGCGCGCAGCCTACCCGTCGGTGGCGCCGCGCGTCACGGTGCTGCCGCTGGGCGGCCCGATCGCCGCCCTGCTGGACCGCAGCCACGCCCTGGGCATCATCGCCGGCGAGCATTTCCGCGACCCGCGCATCGCGGTGCAGGCGCTGTCCTCGGTGCAGATGGTGGCGGTGGTCGGCGCCGGCCATGCGCTGGCCGGCCGCGTCGTCGCCGGGCAGATGCTGGAGCCGGCCGAGCTGGCCGACCATGTGCAGATCGTGCAGACCGATGCCTCGCCGTTGAGCCAGGGCCGCGATTTCGCCGTGCTGTCGCCGCAGACCTGCCGCGTCAGCGGCCAGGACACCAAGCACGCCATGATCCTGGCCGGCCTGGGCTGGGGCCGGCTGCCGCTGTGGCAGGCCGAGCGCGACCTGGCCGAGGGCCGGCTGCTGCGACTGCCCACCAGCAGCCTGGGCCGGGGCAGCCAGGTCGCCGTCGAGACCTATCTGGCGCATCGCATCGACCAGCCGCTGGGACCGGCGGCACGGGCGTTCAGGGAAGCGTTGCAGGCGCTGGCCTGAGCCCTGTTGCCTCGAAGAGCGGCGTCATGCGCGCTTCATCAGGTACTTCGGCGATTCCTCATACCCCTGGCGGTAATAGAAACGGTGCGCGTCGACGCGGCGCTCGTGGCAATGCACCTCGATGCGGTCGCAGCCGCGCTCGCGCGCCAGCCGCGCGGCCGTCTCTTCAAGCTCGCGACCCACGCCCAGGCCGCGCGCCGCCTCGCTGACGCAGAAATACGTGATGCGGCAGAAGTCGCCCGGCAAGGCCAGCTGCACGATGAAATGCAGGCCGATGAAGCCCTGCACGCCGCCGTCCCCGGCTTGCGCGACCAGCAGGCGCGCGTCCGGATGCGCGGCGATGCGCGCGATCTTGTCGGCGCAAAAATCCTCCGTGCCGGGATAGCCCAGTTCGCCCAGCAATGCGGCGATCGCCGCGGCGTCCTTGATTTCCCCGTCCCGGATGCGCATGGCCCGATCTCCAAAAAACGCAGACGATATGACGCCCGCATGTCCGCCGCATGACCGGCGCCGGGCAGCGCGAACGCCGCTCAGGCGACGCCGTCATGCGCGTGTAATGTGGCGAACAATGCCCGACTCGCGGCTTTGCAAGCCGAAGCCTGAGCGCCGCCCTGGCCACGGCGGCGCCAGCCTCAGGCGCCGACCGTGCGCAGCGCGCGCCTGCAGATCCGCAGTGTGGCCTCGGCCGGCGCGTCGGCCTGCCAGCGCGCGCATACGCCGCGCACCCAATCCGGCTGGTCCTTGCTGGCGTCGTTCAGCCAGTTAGCCACCGAGTCCTGCACATATACCGAGGGATCGGCGCGCAGCGGCGCCAGCAAGGGCAAACCGATCCCGGGATCGGCCTTGAGTTCAGCGATGTGTGCGCACCACACGCCGCGCGGACGCAGCGACTCGCTGGCGAAGCGGCGCAGGCGCTCCGACGGTTCCTTGGTCCACGGCGTCAGCAAGGCCACCGAGCGCCGCAGTTCCGCCGCCAGTCCGGGGCGCAGCGCCATCCAGACCCATTCCCTGACGCCGAAGTGCGCGTCGTCCGCCAGCGGCCGGATCAGGCGCAGCCGCGCTTCCAGGTCCAGGCCCGGCATCGCGCCCGCCATGAAGCAGGCCCAACCGCGCACCGTGTCGGACGCGTGCCCGCGCAGCGCGTCGAAGCCGGCCGGCCCCAGGCGCTCCAGCATCAGGGCGCCGGCCAGCGCCATGCGCCGGGAAATGCCCTGCGCCGACGCCGCGCGCATAGCGGCGGCCGCATCGGCGCCGGCCTGCGGCACGGCGACCGCCATCAGCGCGGCGAAATCCACCGCCAGACACTCGGTCAGGTTGGACGCCGGCGCGCCGGCGTCCAACTGCGCGCGCCGCGCCAGGCTGATGTCCTGCACGCCGCGTCCGGCGGCGGGCGTCTTGGCTGCCTTCCTGCTCATCGCGCCACCTCCTGCAACGCCGCGCGGCCGCTGTCCGTGGCTCGCCAGACCTTGCCCAGCAATTCACCCAGCCGCTTGCGTTCCGCCGGGGACAGGGCTTCGAACAGCCCGCCTATCCATTGCGTGTGCTCGGCGAACAGCTTCGTCGCAATGGCCTTGCCCTTTGCGCTCAACAGCACCTGCACCCGCCGCCGGTCGACCTCATCGGCCTCGCGCCGCAGGAAACCGTCGCGCTCCAGCCCATCGAGCAGGCCGGTAACGGTGGCGCGCGTGACACCGGCGCGCTCGGCCAATTCATGCGGCGACAGGCCGCCGGACTGGCCGTGCAACAGGAACAGCAACACGAACTTGCCTTCGGACAGGCCGCGCGGCGCCAACCGCGCCGCGCAATCGCGGTCGATCGCGCTGGCCGTGGCCAGCAGCTGGAAGCACAGGCGCACGCCGTCCGCCGACGGCAGCCTCCGGCGCGCCGACTCGTTCAGCAAAGCGTGGTGCTTGGGTTCCAGCATGCCGTCCGGACTGTCCATGTACCGCTCCTCAAAAAATAAGAAGGCAGCATATCATATGGCAGCTAATTATATTTCCAAGGACCGATGCAGGTGACAGCCGGCAACGGCAAGGTCTGCTATCCTCGCCGCAACAGATACCCAGATCGCCCGCGCCAGCCCGGTTCATGCCCATCATCACTGTCCCAGCCGAACGTCCGCCGGTTGCCCTGCGCCGCATGTGCGTGGACGACGTGCCCATGCTGCTGGCCCTGGAGTCCGACCCCGAGGTCATGCGCTACAGCACCGGCGTCAAGCCGGCCACCGAGGCGCGCCGCCGCGAACTGCTGGACTGGCTGCGCGAGGCGCCCGGCAAGCTCGGCCACTGGGCCGTGGTGGCCGACGGCGACGCGGTCGGCTGGGCCAGCCTGACGCCATTGCCCGGCACCGACCGCATCCAGCTCGCCTACCGGCTGCAACGGCGCGCCTGGGGCCGGGGCTGCGCCACCGCAGCCGGCCGCCAGCTGTGCGACTATGCCTGGCGCATGCTGGATGTCGCGGCCCTGTCCGCCGTCGCCTGGCCGGACAACCTGGCCTCGCGGCGCGTGCTCGAAAAACTCGGCTTCGTCCAGGCCGGCACAGAAACGCACTACGGGCGCGACACCGTGGCCTATCTGTTGCCGCGTCCGGCCTCGGCCTGACCCACGTCATCACTCTTACCCCTTTCCTGGAACCATCCACTCATGACCGACGCCCACAACACCGCCCCCGCCGACCCCCGCGTCTATATCGCGCAGAGCCTGGAAGGCATGAAGGCCGCCACCGCCGCCCATTGCGGTTCCTGGCACCTGGACCAAGCCGAGCGCTGGTCGGTGGACATGGACGAAGGGCTGATCCGCTTCGTGCTGCCCGACGGCATGCATGCCTCGGCCCCTGTCCAGATCGTCGGCACCACCAACAGCGACGACGGATCCTTCCTGTGGGGCTGGGATCACCCGTCCGTGCCGCCGGAACTGGCCGAACACGCCGAGCTGGCGCGCGCCTTCGGCGAAGCCCATGGATTGCCCGAGTACAGCAATCGAAAAGTCGAATGCGACGACATGCGGGCCTGGGAATTCGCCGCCGTGGCCATGCGCCTGGGCGGCGCCAGCGGCACCTATCGCGGACAGGCGTCGGAAACCGCCTGCGTGTGGATGACCTTTGGCGCCGTGACCCTGTCCCAGGGCTGAGGCCGCCGCGCCGGGACATCCCATGGACGCGCCCCTGGCCGCCGCCGCCCGCGCGCTCGCCGCGGGCGATCCGCTGGACGCGCTGCACCATGTCGCGCTGCGCGGCGACCCGCCGGCGCTGGCGCTGCGTGGCATCGCCCTGGCCCAGCTGGGCGACCTGGAACGCGCCCGCGCCCTGCTGCGGCGCGCGGCCCGCGCGTTCCGCCCGGAGCAGGAGCTGGCGCGGGCGCGCTGCGAGCTGGCCGAAGCCGACGTGGCGCTGGCGATGCGCGACCTGGACTGGCCCGACGAAACGCTGGAATCCACCCGCCAGGCCCTGCTGCGGCACGGCGACCTCGCCAACGCCGCGCATGCCCGGCTGCTGCATGCGCGGCGCCTGCTGCTGCTGGGCCGTGCCGACGACGCCGCCGTCGCCATCGCGGGCTGGGATCAGGCGCCGCTGCCCGCCGCCGCGCGGGCGGTGCATGCCTTGGCCGCCGCCGGCATCGCGCTGCGCCGCCTGCAGGCAGAACCC